>CAVXAC010000003.1:0-1084296 GCA_963759665.1 Pyrinomonadaceae bacterium | reverse complement strand
AGGACTCTGAGAAGAAGAATCGAGCCGCTTGATCTTCAGATTAGAATTTGCGATCTCTTTAGAGAGCTCCCAATTGAGGATTTGTGAAACTCATGATTTGGAAGGTCTTGGTCTCGCCGTTGATGCGAAGGTGATTGCCGCGAGTAACAGGCGGGTTTGAAGTCGGTACGCCGGACTCCAACCAGGTAATTGAGGCAGAGATGGAACCGGGCCTCCTCTTATTTTTCTTATTTCTGACTGCTGCGATGCTGATGGTCGCCGCTAAGACAATTCGTGTCGTGCCGCAGGCGACTGTAATGATCGTCGAGCGACTCGGCAGATTCCATAAGTTGGCCGACAGCGGCCTTCACCTCTTCGTCCCATTCCTCGATAAGCCGCGCGGATTCCTCTGGCAGGGTCTTGGCCCCGCTCAATCAATCGACCTCCGAGAACAGTTTATCGACATGCCTCTGCAGTCCGCCATCACGAAGGACAACGTGCAGATAGACGTGGACTCGGTGGTCTACTGGCAGATTACAGACCCTCTGAAATCCGTGTACGAGGTGGTTGATCTGATTGGCGGCATTGTTCAACTCACGGTTACGGGCATGCGCAGTGTCATGGGAGACATGGATTTGGACCAGTGCCTCTCCTCGCGGGAGGAGATCAACGGCAAGCTGCGCCTCATCTTGGACGAGGCGACGGACAAGTGGGGCGTCAAAGTATTGCGGGTGGACGTCAAGAACATAAACCCGCCGGAAGACGTGCGCGTGACCATGGAAAAGCAAATGACAGCCGAGCGCAACCGTCGCGCGCTCGTACTCCAAGCCGAAGGCGAGCGCCAAGCTGCCATCACTCGAGCCGAGGGCGAGAAGCAAGCGGCAATCACGACTGCAGAAGGGAGCAAAACATCGGCGATCCTGCGGGCAGAGGGGACGGCAAGGGCCCGCTTGCTTGCCGCCCATGCGGAAGCGGAAGCCATCACACGCATCACCGACGGCCTAGCCCACTCTCATGTGCAAGAGACTGACGCGGAATGCGGAGCGACCAGGCGCGCGGCACAAACAGTGGGCCATCTCAACAACCCCGCGCACTATCTGATCACTTCCCGCTACATTGAAGGACTCAAGCAGATGGCGCAGTCGGATAACGCGAAGGTCATCTTCATGCCGGTAGAGACATCCCGCGTCTTAAACAGCGCCAAGGCAATCAAAGTGATGTTGTCTCGGGTCGGAGGGAGGACGTAGCCTCAAGGAGCGGTTGTTCATCGTAGATTTCTAACCGACGCTACTCGAAACGACGCAGGTAGTGTATCCAGTCCCCGCAAAATCATGCTTGGACGCCAGTGCAGGGAGTCGGGTGCCACGCTCAGACGAAGATCTGGCATCCGCCGCAGCAGCGTATTAATGGCTATCTGTCCTTCCAGCCGAGCCAGCGGTGCACCCACGCAAAAGTGTATGCCTTGGCCGAACGACAAATGCTTGTTCGGGTCTCGAGTAATGTCTAGCGCATCCGCGTTTTCGAAGACTGTCTCATCTCTGTTGGCCGACCCGATCAATCCGAGTGTCATTCCGCCGCGCGGGATGGTTACTCCTTGAACGATCGAATCCTCGCGTGCGTAGCGTTCGGTGGACATAAAGCCGGGAGAAGTGTAACGAAACAGTTCCTCGACCGCCGTTTTGATCATCGCCGGATCTCGGCGCAACTTCTCCATTTGGTCAGGATTCTCCAGGAGCGCCAGCATCCCATTTCCAATCAGGTTAACAGTAGTTTCATGTCCGGCAATCAGTAAGAGGAAGACCATTGCCAGCAACTCGTCCTCGCTCAACTTATCACCAGCCTCTTCGGCCTGGATCAGCGCGCTGGCCAAGTCGTCTCGCGGATCACGGCGTCGCCTTTCGAAAAGTCGGGAAAGCCGAGCGGTGGGCTCTTTTTGAGGTGCTGAGCATCTGATCCAGTGCACCTGGTCCACACCTCCATAAATGCCCAGAGCTTAACAAACTGGCGACGCTAAGCGAAACCAAACGCGATTACTCGCACGGGCGGCAGGCAAATCCAATGTCAACAAGTCGCACTCAAGAAGGCAGGAACGAGATGGGACCGCGTGAAATCAAAGGGCTTGAAATAGCAGCCAAATTGAAGTTAGTCCGCAAGGGCAATACCTGGTACGTTCCATCGCAATCCAACAAGCAGGAAAAGTACACCGTCGCTCTGACGGATGAAAAACCACAATGCACTTGCCGAGACTATGAATTCCGGAACGACAAGTGTAAGCATATCTTCGCAGTCGAATACACAATTGAACGTGAACAGAACGCTGACGGTCAGACTGTTCTCACAGAGACCGTCAAGGTCACCCGTAAGACCTATTCTCAAAACTGGTCCGCCTACAATGCAGCTCAGACCCACGAGAAATCAGAACTACAGGCGCTGCTCTACGAACTTTGCCGGAGCGTACCCGAGCCTCGGCAACATATGGGCAGGCCGCGCCTTTCGCTCGCTGACATTATTTTCTCCTCCACCTTCAAGGTTTACTCCACGGTGTCGGGACGCCGATTTATGACTGACCTCCGAGAGGCAAAGGCCCGAGGATATCTATCAAAGTTGCCGCATTACAATTCCGTGTTTCGTTATCTGGAAGCGGAAGCCCTCACGCCTTATCTCTATCAACTCATCACGACGAGCAGCCTGCCACTTAAATCAATTGAATCGGACTTCGCCGTTGACTCATCCGGTTTCAGCACCGGACAGTTTATGCGCTGGTTTGATGTGAAGTACGGCAAGGAAGAAGATCGACGAATGTGGATCAAAGTTCACTTGATGTGCGGCGTCAAGACGAATGTGGTAACTTCCGTTGAAATAAGCGACTCCTACGCGAATGACTATCACTACTTCAAGTCGTTGGTAGACAAAACTGCCAACAGTGGATTCAAAATGTTAGAAGTTTCGGCGGACAAGGCATACTTAGGCGGGGAGAATCTTCTTACAACTTTGAGACATGGTGCGATCCCGTATATTCCATTCAAGTCGAACTCTCAAATCCAAACCAGCTACGGCCCGAAATCAGAGCTCTGGACGCGGATGTTCCACTTCTACAATCTGCACCGCGAAGAATTCCTGGAGCACTACCATAAACGATCAAATGTCGAAACGACATTTAGCATGATCAAGGCGAAGTTTGGCCAGAGGCTTCGGAGCAAGAGTATGACCGGGCAAATCAACGAGGCACTAAGCAAGGTGCTTTGTCATAACCTATGCGTCCTTATCCAATCGGTGCGCGAGTTGGGCATTGAGGCCACTTTTGGAGCTGACCTAGCTCGGCGCTCGACGGCCAGTCCCACACCGATGCCGCCTGGTGTCTCGTCAGAAGAACTGCCACCAACCTCTCCGGAATCCTAAAGCAGTTGTGCGGAAAGACATGCGGAGGACTGACGCCTCCGCCCCCGTATCCAACGAGCTTCACGGATTTGACGACAGGACCTTAAGCCACCTTGTCAGCCCCGCCGTGATTCCAAAACTCTGCCCTGATCCCCAGTTCGTACGTCGACTGAATCGTCACACATATGTTATGACACAGGACTTTACAAAGCAGTTCATTGTATTGTGCGACCTCAGTCTTACTGCGTAGACGTTCTCCGAATTTCGTCTTGATCATCGCATTGGTACTCTCGGAGTTACTCCGCTTGTGATAATGCGCGCTGAACCACTCCTGATTGAAAGAATAGAAGTGATAGAGCCGAGTCCACACCGGATCTCCAGTGCCGTGACCGGCCCTCGCATTTGCCTTGAAGGGAATAAACGGCATCAACCCCTTGCGCCGGGCAAACTTTAGATTTGCCAAGCTCGAATAAGCTTTGTCGGCGGCCACATCCACGGCGCCAAAATTCTGAATGGTGGTCCCCAACAACGGTTTGAAATACGGACTATCACCCGCGTTCGACTTAGTTACTTCCACCGCGGTCACGATGTTGGTCAATACACCACACATCAAATGGGCTTTCACCCATTTGCGTTTGTCGGTGGTCTTCGACCGACCATACCTAACATCCACCCACAGACCCAAACGGGAAGTCGAGAAGCCTGTCGAATCGATTGCAAAGTGTTTTTCGACCGTCTTCATTGGTAAGCTGCTTTCAATGATCAATTGGACCAAGTACGAGCGCAGAACGCTCATTCGGAAGTACGCCAGGATTGAGTTGTAGCGGGGAAGTCTCGAAATGAAACCCCGCTCATACGCAATCTTCAAATCCGACATAAAGCGTCTGCAGGACACCAGGCAATAGACCTTCAATGTCATGCAAAATAAGATGTCCGCAACTGGAAGGCGAGGCCGCCCTTTGGACTGCTGGAGTTCAGCAACCCCAACGCACAAATCTTGCAACAGCGGTTGAAAATCTGACTTTTCGTTAACTTGGGCAGGATTGTATGCAGACCAAATCTGACCGTACGTTTTTTTCATCGCGTTTCTCCTTGCGTTTGGGAACGCGACTGACTAACATGCGGCCCGTTGATGGCCCCGCACGTGGCTCCGTCACGTTCGAGGTTGAGACACCAGGGCCTCGAGGCTGTTTCCGCAACCTTGGGGCCCACTTCATTAGAGCCTAAATCGCAACAACGTTTATGCCTCCCGCACTGCTACAGCTGAACCGCCAACTACTGACAATCGCCATGACTCTGGTCTAACGGCCTCATTTGGAACTTGATCTATTACATCGCTCCATTCCGTAAGCTCCCACTGACCAACGCCACCCTTGTTCTTGAGGAAGACAAATTCCTCCGGACGCCTTTGCAGGGCCGTTCTTAAAGAATTGTCCAGGTGCTTGAGTTCTGGGTTAATGCCGCCACGCCGAAGACCGTCCTTCAGCTGTCGATGGGTAGCGGGACGACCCAGGATTTCCAGGTATTTTCTGGCTGCGACCGGAAGAGATATTTCTTTGAAGGCGTCTGGTGGAATCTGAGCCAAACGCTCCTTTTCGGCCGATGTGCCGCAAAGGGCTGCTTCTTCTTCACTCAACGACAGTCCGATCAGTGTCTTGATGCTCCCAGCCGCACGAACCCACTCAATGCGCTTGTCAGCTAAACTCAGTAGCTCCCGCTGCATACGAGCCATCTCTCCTCGTATAGTTGTCCTTTCGCGCTCAAGAGCCGCAAGATCACGCTCAGTTTGACGTAATGCGGATTCATAAAACGCCTTGTCTATCTCCATGATAAAACGCCTCCGATCTTTTCATCTGGGGACGAACTGTGATACATAAGCCGACGAAAAGAGACCTTGGCACCATGCCATGAGCGTGGCACCAACTCTGATCGCAGGCGGCTCCGGAACGTTCCCGTAAAGTTCAATCCGGAGTCGTCGTTTTTTCGTGCGCAGCTTACTCCGACTGAATCCACCGCGCAAGAAACTCACGAAAATAAAACACGCTAAGCTTCGAATAAAAAAACTCCCAGCGCGGAAGCACAAATCGCAGATTGAGTTCGAACGAACTAACGCTCACACGCCTCGGAACAGCTACAAAGACGCCACCAATCCAAACTTTAGAAGAAGAAAAATTTCTACGTGGAGACACTGGGATTAAACGGGACTTCAAACCACCCGGCGCAAGCACCACGCGATGGCCTCGCTAACAAGGTACGGGAAATAGCGGCGGCAAACGCTCAAGGGACTTTTGAGGCAAACAGAAGGGTTTTGAGGCAAACCGGACTTTCAAGGCAAAGCCGTAAGAGGTTAAGAGGTAAGAGGCAACCATGGTCGCGGATTGCCGGGTACGCCACTCTTCGGCCACAGGTCCAACGCAGCCGCAAAGGCTGCGTGCATCGCTTCCTCGGCAAGATCAAAATCACCGAGTATGCGGATCAGAGTTGCCAGGATTCGTCGCGAATCCACGCGATAAAGGGAGTCGAGCAATTCGCGTTCTGCTCATGTGTCGACTCGGGGGAACGCTCGGGATGACGACGAAGGTAGCAACCAGCAACCCCGAATCAATTTGGCATAACCCGACTTCGATGAAGCTCGGCCGAAGTCGGGATACACAGGGTCCGCGCTTGTACGGGTTCCTTGATCTGCGGACGGGGACTATAATGCCGTCATGCCCGAAGTATTGATCATCACCGATCCTTCTATCACCGAAGCAGATCGCGGAGCTGTCCTTAGCTTGGCGCCGGCCACCCAATCGATTTCGAACCGCGTCTTCCTGGCTGACGTGGACGATGCAGCGGTGGCAAACCTTCGATCAATGACCGGGATCGCCGGGGTGGTTGCGGGCACCGAGCCGGCTCAAAACCTACCGCAGCTGGATGATGCGGAATCACTCTTTGTCCAAGCGTGGCTCTCCAAACGCGGCCAAGCTAAACAGCGGCGTGGCGAAGGCTTGGACTGGGACACGCCGGGGATGCTGCCGCCAGACCCACCGCCTGATTCCAAACAATAACAGTTGTGTAATTCGAGAATTGTCGAGATAGCTGGGAAGGCTTTCTGGGCCAGCGGCCCGACTCGCTGATTGCGCAATGGCCTGAATAGTCGCAACCTCCTTTGCCTGAAAAGTAGCTGTTGCTTTGCCCCGTCGTACGCGACCTTATGAGACTCGGGGGGATAACACCCTCCAACGTGTATATTCCCTAGTAGAAATCGTTCGAGCCCCAGACCAAGGGCGTAGCCCGAGTGTTTAAGGGCCGAGATGCGGCGGGGCATAGCCTCCGCCCCACATCTGGCGGCGAAGCCGAACCCTCACAGGTCTCAACACTTGAGGCCAAACTGTGGCAACCTGCAAAAAAAAACGGGGAGCGCGGTCAAGTCGTTTCCCAGACCACGCTCCCCCCAAATCTTCAAACCTTCAATTAGCTAATCGATCCGCCTCCGAAGCCTTGCATCTCGAGTTCTGGTGGTGCACTCGCGTCCGCGTTCGCAGACGCGGTTCCTCCACCGAAACCTTTTCCATCGCCAGCGGTTGGGCCATCGCCGGACGATTTGGCCGAACCTCCAACGGAACCGCCGCCTTCACCGGGCAGTCCCCCGGACGCCTCCGCTGATTCAGCCGCTTCACCTGTGATGTTGCCCATTCCATAGCCGGCATCCCCTTCGGGACCGGCTTCACCGCCTCCGCCCATAGCATCCTCCTCACTTTCCGAAGCAGCCGCGCCTGCCATACCGCCGAAGCCGACTGACCCGGAATCCGGCGTCGGACTTTGTGCACCGGAGGCCGGCACCACGTCCAGATCAATCAACCGCAGGTTTTGGGCCGCAAGCTCCTGCCACTTAGGCAGGAAGTGCTGCCAATCAGCCCCTGCCCACAGATAGTAACCGTCTGTACCCGGTAGCCAGACACCCGAGAAACGCTGCCCTTGCGCCGATTGCGTGATCTCGATGTCCACCAGCCGTAGACCTTGACCGGCCAACTGCTGCCACTTAGCTACGAAGTTGTTCCAATCGGCGTTTACCCACAGGTAATAACCGCCAGTTCCCTGCCGCCACACGCCGAAGAATCGTTGCTGACCTCCGATGTTGACGATCTTCATGTCTATTAACCGCAGGTTCTGCGCGGCCAACTGTGTCCACTTTGCGATGAAGTTGTTGTAGTCGGCGTTAACCCACAGATAGTAGCCATCGGTGCCCGGCAGCCACACGCCGGAATACAGCAGCGTGCCGTTGACATTCTGCACTTCGAGGTCCACCAGCCGTAGGCCCTGCGCCGCTAGCTGTGTCCACTTGGCGATAAAGTCGGCCTGGCTTGCGTTCACCCATAAGTAATATCCGCCAGTGCCTTGGCGCCACACTCCGTGGAAGCGCTCGACACCGCTCTCGCGGGTGATCTTCAAATCGACCAAACGGAGGTTTTGCGCCGCTAGCTGCGTCCACTTGGCCACGAAGTTGGTCCAGGAAGCGTTGACCCACAGATAGTAGGCATCGTTGCCCTGCCGCCAAACACCTGTATAGGTTTGCTGGACCAGTGGGAAGCCCAGGTGATATGGCGTGTGGACGCACATGTTCCACGTATTGCCCTTCATCAAACACTCCACCCCGCCACCCGGTGCACAGTTGGCACAGTTGACGTTAGGTTTGCCGTAATAGCCCCAGGACCCGCCGCAGTTGCAGCCGCTGGACGCGTATTCATCCGGCGCGCCGAAAATGTGCCCGGTCTCGTGTGCGAACACTCGGTCCATGTTGTCCGGGCCCCAACCGTCCTGGGCGTAGTCCATTACCAGCCGCGGGCCCCCGATCGACGCGTAGCCGAAGTGGCCCAACGGGTACTTAGTGAAGAACGCGCAGTACGTCCAGGTGGTCCCGAGGTTCGTACGGATTTTTTCGACGTAGGCTGACACGCCCGCCATGCCAGTGGCAAAGCCCAACTGTTGCATCGCCGGATCGCGCCACAGGGCCTCCTTCTGAGCGGACGTCAGCGTGTTAGCTCCTGGCTGAACGTTCAAGGTAACGATCTTGATGTCGTACTTGAAGACGATGCCTTCCGGACTCTGCGTTGCTAACCAACTTAGTCCATTCTGTACTTCGGCGACCACCTTCGTGCGCTCAGCCGCCGAGAACTTAAGGTTGGCGTTCGGTCCTTCCACAATGATGACTCCGACGGCAATGGAACCAGTCAGTCGTTGACTAGTGGGCGCTCCAGCCATCGCCATCGCCCTGGCTGCGTCCTCCACGGGGATCGGGTCGTTGCATCCGCCCTGCATTTCGGGAGCGGCATCCCAGCTCTCGCCGTCGCGTGGACGAGCCGACTTGGCATCCTGGTACTCATAGGACTCACGTAACAGGTATGCAGAGTAACCAAGCCGTTCTTCCGGTGAGAGGGAGCTAAGCACATCTTTTGACGCTTCCATTGACTCGGCTCGCATTGCTTCCGCGGGCTCGGCGGCCGATTCCTCCATCACTATTACACGCGACCCATACATATGAACCACGCGCCGCTCGGCATTAGGCTCAGGCGCCCGAGACGCTGCTTCAAGCGATCGCGACTCCGGCAAAATAACTACACGTTCTCGAATTTTAAGATCACCAGCCATATTGGCCTCCTTTGTGAGAATGTTGTTCCGCCTCAAGAATCGCTTTCAACGCAGCGGAACCTTGCGGTGAACGCTTGGCATGCGGCATACGAGCGTAGGTCCTCGATCAACCGCCGATTGGTTATTAAGTGCAGGCACGGGTGTCCCCTTTTGGGAAGCGGAGGCGTTCGAGCTGGTGGTGTGACTCGCGATTAGCGGAAATGCTACTTGCTGGCAGAAAGTTTGGCCCGCGGGTCGGATTCCCATCGGTCACAGCCGAACGCTTTTACGCTGCAGTGATCACGGGTTCCGATGGCGACACACAAGGGCTGTTGTGACACCCACTTCGATTTGATCGTGCTTCGTAGGCAGAGGAGTTGAACGAGCTGAGAATGCCCAAGTAGTGCCTTGCATGGTGAGCCTCCTAGAGAGTTCAGAGGGTTAGGAAACGCGAGGAACGAGCACTTTATATCACCCAGATAGAACCAAGACAAGGAACCTGGGAGAGGATGTGTCCTCGTCAAAACTAAAGTCGGGCTACTCGTATCTGAGGGCCACAAGCGGGTCGACCTTAGTGGCTCGACGTGCCGGGATGTAACAAGCCAACAACGCAACCATCGTCAGGAGTACAGCGGCAAACGCGAACGTCAGCGGGTCGGTGGAACTCACGCCAAACAGCAGGCTCTTCATAATTCTGCTGGCAGCCGCTACCACCGCCAGACCCAGCGTCACCCCGATCAAGGCCAGCCAAATTCCCTCTCTCATTACCAATTTCAACACATCAATTTGCTGCGCGCCTAACGCCATGCGCACACCTATCTCTCTTGTGCGTTGTGCTGTCGAAAAGCTGATCAAGCCGTATAGGCCGACTGTAGCCAGGATGAGAGCCAGCACCGCGAAGGCGCTGAGCCACAGCAGATTGAAGCGTCGTTGCGCGGTCGTCTTGTCTACCAATTGGGCAATCGTGTTGATACTAAGAAAAGCCTGGTTGCGATTGAATTCACGAATTTCTGCTTTCACTGACGACAACTGCGGCGCCGGGTCGCCGGCCGTGCGAACAAAAATCGTTATCAGACTCGCGGGCGACTGTGGGTAGTGAAGATAGAATTCGGGACGTGGTTCGCTGTCAAACCCGGTGGGCCGGACGGCGCCCACCACGCCGATAATTTCAGCAGTCACGTTCTGCCCTGCAGCTGTGAAGGAAATCTTCCGGCCGAGTGGCGACTCTGCCGGCCAAAGACGTTGGGCCATCGTCTCGTTGACTAGAACAACCGTGGGCGTATTCACACGGTCGCGCTGATCGAACAACCGTCCTTGCAACAGCGGCACGCCGACCGCGCGGAAGTAACCTTCTGAAGCTTTTATCATCAACGCGATCGGTTCATTGCCCGGCCGCACGTCCGGCCGATCACTAATCTTGATCGGCGAGGGCAAAGCCACCTGGTTATCGTGAAACGGCAGCGCCGAGGACACGGCGACAGCTTGCACGCCCGGTAGAGCGGCCAATTTCTCCAGCATCCGGTCAACGAACGCAGTGCGCTCTGGAACCGACAGAGTGTTCAGCTGAACTTCAAGCGCCAATCCCTTATCTGGAGTGAAGCCCGGGTCGGTATTCAATAACGCCACAAAACTTCGAACCAGCAGGCCGGCGCCAACCAGAACAATTAACGCGAGCGCGATTTCACTAATAACCAACGTCTGCCGAATTCGTTGTCGCCGGCGTCCGCCACTTTCGGATCGGCCGCCCCGCAAGACGTCCTGTAGATTAGTCTTTGAAGCCTGAAGTGCTGGAGCCAGGCCAAAAAGCAGAGCGGTGATCAGGGAAACAGCAACGGCAAAGAATAGAACAATTGGGTTGAGTTGAATTTGAGTCAGCGGCAGATTGCTGGGACTCATTGCCACTATCACTTGAATTAGTCCCTTGGATACCAGGATGCCCCCGAGGCCACCCAGCGAAGACAACACCAAACTTTCAGTCAACAACTGCCGCAGCAAACGGCTGGCACTCGCACCGAGTGCGGAGCGCACAGCAAATTCGCGTTGACGCTCGGTTGCACGCACCAACAACAGACTGGCGACATTGGCGCAAGCAATCAGCAACACCAGACCAACTGCACCGAACAGGATGTACAACGCCAACCTCACCTGGCCGACGAGTTGTTCGCGCAGAGGTACAACGACCGCGCCCACCTCGCCGTTGGTCTGTGGGTATTGCTGGCCCAGGTGGGCAGCGATGCCGTCCATCTCCCGCTGCGCCTGGTCGTGCGTAACATCGTCACGCAACCGCCCGATCACCTTGAACAGGCTGCCGCCACGCATTTGAGGATCGTTGGGTCGCGCTTCCCGGGGTGCCCACAGCTCACGATTTGGAGGGTGGGGGTAGTCAAACTCTCGCGGCATCACTCCCACGACCGTGGTGGGTTCCCTGTTCAGGGTTAGCTGTCGCCCGATGATCTGTGCGTCACCACCGAATCGACGCTGCCACAAGCCATAACTAATAACGACCACCGGCTTTTCCTGGTCGTATTCTTCAGGCAGTAGAGTTCGCCCAATGAGAGCATTGCTTCCTAGAATTTCGAAAAACCCCTTCGTGACGACCCAGCCACGCATCGCCTCAGGTTCGCCGTTGTCGGTGAGCGTGAATCCCCATTGTTCTGCCGCGGCAAGCCCCTGGAAAGAACGCGCTTGTTCCCGCCAGTCAAGGAAGTTCGCCGGCGACACCCCTTCGCGTGCCACACCCGTCTTGCGATTGTTTTGGCCCAACAGGACGAGGCGTTGGTCGTCGCGGTATGGCAAGGGGCGCAGCAATAGGCCATTGACGACGCTGAAAATCGCTGTGGTGGCACCGATGCCGAGCGCCAGGGTTGTAACCGCGACCATCGTAAAGCCCCGGCGCTTTAGCAAACTTCGAATACCGTAACGAAGGTCTTTGAGTAAGGTTTGCATTAGTTCCCTCTTAGTGGGCGAGAAGCTTTGGGTTCGACGCGTGCTCGGCGCGAGTTTAGCCCGGCGTTTCAACGCTGGGAGCTGTTGTTCACGAGCTGTGGTCGCGTAGCGACTATGGAATTCTCATTTGTTAAGGTGCCGCTACGCGACGCGAAGATTTCGCTTGCGGGTCCCGGACTTGAAAGGCCGGGCTAAATTCATATCGTCGCCACGCGTCGAAGTTGCTGGTTTAAGTGCCTGTTAAGGCGCACGACGAGGTTCTTCTGGTGAAACAATTTAACTCATAGCTGACCATTTTTTTAGATGAAGGGGATGAAGTGGACGAGTGAACTGCGAGCTGGCCTGCGCCAGGGACGAGTGGTAAGCGGTATTACCCAAGTCGGAATGAACAATGTCGATGACGACGAGATGATGCACACAGGGCGTGAGATCGACCCGGTCGCTACCTCTTCCTTGTGTACCGTAACTATCGGCAGCCTTCTGACGTCAACCTGATCTCTGAGCCTCTGAACAAATTGCCAACCGCAGTATTGCCTCTACCCGCGCAATCCCACATGCGGAAGTCGGTATCGTTCTTCAGGTCGTTTGGATCTTTGTAGAACATATTTCGTCGGATTGTAATCCCTTCGGTCTCGCGCAGAAATACCGTTGGCCCACCACCGCCACCGGTTGAATCCCAGACGTTGTCTTCAACGACGCTACCCTGTCCACGCGAGTTCGGCTGACCATACCAACTCAATCCCGTCTGTGCAGTCTTGAAGCAATAATTTCCCGCGACGGTCGTGCGGTTTAAGTTGGAGACCATCACGCAACTGCTCATATGGATCAATTTGGTATCTCGCCGTCTAGCTCCGAAAATCCAATTGTTGACGGCGAAGTTGCCACCATTCTTCTCGGGGGTTTTGCCAGGATCATTCAGGTTGATGGCGTTTCCGGCACTCTGTCCAAACTCCGACCCTTCGTAATCGAAGACGTTGCCTATGACCCAATTCCCTTTTGCCCAGTCGCCATGCACGTTCGTTTCCAGGTCGAATCCTGAGATGCCACCGCCACACTGGCCGCCACCTGCTTTGAACATATAGTTCTCTGCTGTGATTCCGTCTTCGCCATTCACCACCGCGACATGCGCAGCGGGTAATCCAGTCGAAACGTTTCGGTAAACCAAATAATTTTTCGCGCGGAAGCCTTTGCCACTACTGCCGCCTAGCTGGATTCCTATGGATCCGGTCTGGTCAAGGTAGTTATTCATGGCGGCACAGCCAACGCAATTTCCGAGCGTAATGGTTTGCCTAACTCCCCCATCGCATTTTCTCTGTCGCCCCTTGATATGAAAACCGAGGATCGTGATGCCTCTTGCCTCGGTCTCGTTTTGCAGAGAGATCGAATTCTGGTGAGACATGAAAACTTCAATTGCCGGACGCCCCTGCGCGTCGGCATGTGTCGGCTCAAGAATTGTTGTTCCCACGCCGGCCATCTGCGCCGGAGTCAACGCCTGCACTTGTCTTAACGAGTTGAAGTTTGGATTCTCAAAAAATCTTTCGAGGGCCGGATGCGGTCGCCAGGTCCCTTCGACCAGCACATTGTCGTCCACTGTAAAACATCGATAGCCCGCCACATCACAGGAATATTGTGACGAATCGAAAACCGTATGATGCCGAAGTCGGACCGGGCTCTTAATCGAGCCGCCGCCTTCGACTCTAACTGTGATTGGCGCGGCGCCGACAGTCCTCGTCAAGCTTCGTCTCGGCGTGGGCGCTGGTGTGTTCTGGGCCGCGTTTAGTAGCGTAGCGAGATCTTCACCTCGAGCGGCTTTGACGACGATCACTCGCGGGTTCACCGGTCTCCTAATAAACGTATCAGGATCATAGGTTGGAGTTGGAAAGCGTTTGGGTAACTCTGGATCGACTGACCTGGACCTTTGAACCGGTAAGGCTGAAAGCCCAGGAGCAGATGTAGTGCCTCGAGAAAACACGGCGACGGCCTCCGTCTGTGCGGTAGTGTACTGCGACGACTGGTTTCCAACGCCTTCCAGCTTGAATGCGCTAAAAACCGCAACCAATACAATAGTGAAAGTAAGTCGTTTCAATCTGGCTCCTCAATTGATGATGTTAATCGCTGCTTACCCTGTGGGGCTGTCGTTCTGTTAATAAATCGTCCCTACCTTTATCCGACGGAAGTTAAAGATTCCAAACAACCTAATCGAAACTCGTGGACTGATCCGCCGTTTTGGTGCACAACTGGCTGTCAATGACTTGAACTCGTCAGTGCCGGCGGCCGGAGTCTATAGATTCCTGGGTCCTAACGGCGCCGGTAAAACCTACCGCAATTCGCATGCTGCTCGGTCTGATCCGACCGGAAGCCGGCCAGGTCCGCCTGTTTGATGCGCCGCTGGCCGCTAACCGTCAATCGCTGATGCAACGCGTCGGCGCCTTGGTTGAGGCGCCTTCGCTTTATCCACACCTAACCGGTCGAGAAAACCTGGAGGTCACGCGACAATTTCCGGGAGGAATTGTGGCGGCTCTCGTAGGTTGTTTCGAGTTTTTACGCCGAGACAAAGCCTAAGCGATCCCATTCATCTGTGAATACCTGCCGCTTTTAAATGCCCCTATTTATTGACACCTCGCGGGCTTTCGGAATACATTTCGGCGCCTGTTCTACGACCCTCGGATCTCAAGCGTTTCAAAACCGATTTTCCATCACCCTGGGGGTAGCACTCTTTTCGTCATCCGAGATTCGTATTTTGAAACGTTCGACACGTCTCACGCATATAGGACAGCGGGACTTAGGTCGACTCATTGCCATCCTGAAGACCCGGCTCTAAATCCAGACGACCTGATTACGTGTTCCGTCGAATTGACGCTCGTTGTTTCCATCACCCACCCGTCTCAAATGGAGGTCCCTAACGTGGGAAAAGCCAAGCCCAAAGTCCCTTCACCTGGAACAATGAGTTCCAAAAAGAAACCCTCAAAGAGCAACGTTAAAGCAAAGACCAGTAGCAATTCGCTCACGCAGAAAGCGGCCTATCCCTGGCTGGAGCTTGAGACGCCGGCAGTCAGGACCTTGAAGGTTTATGCGCTCGACCCAAGCGCGGGCAATTACGTCGGCAATGTCATGTCGGTGAAAATAAAATGGGAGGACAACCTGCTGCCTGGTCCAGTTGGCCGCAAGATTGCGGTCATTGATTATGATGGCGCCAATAAGCGTTACTACCCGCCGGTTGATCTTAACGACCCCAGAATTCTCGCCCGCGGCGGTCTTGATCCTTCAGAGTCTGATCCGCGTTTTCATCAGCAGATGGTGTACGCCGTCGCCACCGAAACGATTGAACGTTTCGAGGCCGCACTCGGCCGTAGCATTCGTTGGCGACGTGCGGATAGACCCAGGGGCTTCGACCAAAACGCGCCGAACAAGGACGACGAAGGAGGCAGTTGGCGCAAGACCAAGGACATTTGGACGCTCAGTCTGTTTCCTCATGCGATGGTCCAGGCGAACGCGTTTTACAGTCCTGAGGCAAAAGCGATTCTCTTTGGCTATTTCACTGCCGAGGAAACCAATCAGGGCCGAAATCTTCCCGGTCAGCGCGTGTTCAGTTGCTTATCGCACGACATCATCGCACACGAAGTAACTCACGCGATCATCGACGGGATTCGCACTTACTTCACCGAACCTACCAACCCTGACGTGCTCGCATTTCACGAAGCGTTCGCCGATTTGGCCGCACTCTTCACCCACTTCTCTCACAAGGAGGCGTTGCTGGATACCATTCAGAAAACCGGGGGCCAGCTTTATCAATTCGAGCTCACACCCGATGCCGCGCCGCCCAGTTCTGCTGATGGCTCGAGCAAAGACGATGGAAAGCCGACGCTGTCCAGCCAGTTGCCGGCTCGGAACCCATTGACCGACCTGGCCCAGCAGTTTGGCGAAGCCTCAGGAATGAATCGTGGTCTCAGATCAGCACTCGACCGGCGTCCGAACGCAGACGACATTAATACGCGCGTCAGCGATGTTCACTTCCGCGGATCCATTCTGGTGTCTGCAGTGTTCGACGCTTATTTCTCGATCTATCTGAAGCGCACCGCCGACCTGTTTCGTGTTTATCGTGCCGGCAGCAGTAAGCATCAACCCGAGGACTTGCCTGGTCCATTGGCCCGCTTGTTGGCTGAACAGGCCTCAGAAACAGCTGCCGAGTTTTTCCAGCTCTGCGCGCGCGCGTTGGATTACTGTCCACCGGTGGATATTACTTTTGGCGATTTTCTCCGGGCATTGATTACCGCTCATCTCGACCTAAAGGCTGACGCAGGCTTCGAAGTGCGCGACGCCCTTATGCAGGCATTTCGAGTGCGGGGCATTTTTCCGGAGAACGCAGCCTTCTTTTCTCAGGACTCTCTTTGCTGGCCCAGGGTACCAAAATGGACCAGGACACCCGCGGAGGGTGCGTTGCCGCCCATTGAGGTAAACCTCGAGGATCCGACCACAAAAGAACGGAAAATGACTACGCTCGTGTTTGGCGATCCGAATGGCCTGACGCGTGATGAGAAAGACATCAACGGCCGGGTGCTGCGTCAATATGCAGAGGAGAATGCGGAGCGACTAGGTTTTAATGGCGATCCTTCCCTGCCGCTGGAGTTCAAACCATACGCACCGTCCTTCCATCCAGTTTTCCGTATAGCTCAGGATGGCAGTCTTCGCACCGACATGGTTGTCGAACTAGTACAAACGCAGCGAGTGCCTTTTGATGAAGGGATGCCGCAAGCTGGCTCCTTCCCTTTCCGCGCCGGTGTGACGTTGATCGTTTCTGCTCCCAACCTCAATGAGTTTGGCTTTCGGGGCAAACCAATAGTTCGCTTTGCAATAGGCAAACGGATGAAAGGACCCGAAGCAGAGGCACGAAAACAGAATCAGCGCGTTTTCAGTCTCGGCATGGGACTGGCTGAAGGCAATACCGAAGATCCGAATCACTTCCAGGTCAATTTTGGCCTGCTTCACCAAGGACTCTGAGATGGCAACCAAGAAAACAACCACGAAGAGCACTAAGAAAGCCGGCAAAGGCAAGAAGGCAACTAAAGGCAACCTGCGGGTGCGGATGTATCGCATCGGGTTCGGAGACTTCTTTCTGGTTACCGTCCCGACCGACGCTGGCCCTCAACATATCTTGATCGATTGCGGAGTCTTCAAAGGTGATCTGAAAACGATGGACGAGTGTGTCCAAAACCTGGCCGAGGAAACGGGTCGCAAGCTTGCGCTGGTGATCGCCAGCCACTATCACGCCGACCATATCTCGGGATTCGCATCGAACTTTGAGGAATTTGCAGAGTTTGAAGTTGGTGCGGTTTGGTTGCCGAATCGACTGGACCCGAAGCTCGACATAGCAATGAAGCTCAAAGCCCAAATCGTTTCAGTTGCTACTCAACTTCAACTACGACTCGGCGCACGAACCGATGAGGCCGGTATTCAAGCTTTCAATAAAGTCCAGGATGCTTTAGGCGTGGGCGAAGGGAGAAATGAGAAGGCCCTGAGACTGTTAACCGAGGGATTCAAGAATAAGCCACCGGTCTTTTATTACGAAGCGGGCGACAAACCCGATTTGCCGAAAGTTCTCCAGGGCGCAATTACCGCCGAATTACTGGGTCCAGCGCCGCTCTCGACTGAGGGCGAGTTTTCCACGTCCGAAAATAAACAACAGCAATATATAGCTGCAGTTGCCGAGAAAGGGCTTCCGCCTTCCGGTATTCTCGACCCATTCGAAAAGGTCTGGCCAGCAACGGCCGACGACTACCCTTTAGCTGCGTTCCAGGGATATAAAACCCAGGCTCAGGTTGATGCGAAGAAGAAAGCAGGGCCAAAAGATCTCGAAAAGGTTCTGCACTCAGCGCAGCCTGACGTTCTGTTAGCACTCGCGGATTCCATAGACGGAACCCTAAACAATCAAAGTTTAGTGATCCTGTTCACCTGCATGGGTAAGAAGTTGCTATTTGTGGGAGACGCTCAATGGGGCAACTGGTCTTTCTGGCTTTACGGCAAGAAGGCTACCGGCAAAGACGTTCCAGCAATCAGCGAACGCGCAAAAGGCATTTTAGGCTCGATAGATTTTTACAAGGTGGGCCATCACGGCAGCACTAATTCCAATCCCATTCCTGCTGTGGCGGCCATGAACGAAGAGTGTGTCTCAATGTGTTCGACCGAAAGCGGCGATCCTGACAGAAAACGCCCTCACGGTCACATCGAAAATGAATCGGAAGTCCCGCGAATCAAGCTGATGGTTGAAATGCAGAAACGGACCAAGAACCGACTTGTTCGCAGCGACTGGATCAAGGTGGGTGACTTTGAACCCTCTCCGGAGGCTAGAAACCAATTGGCAAAACTGCCACCAAACTTTTCACAGGGCAGTCTCTTTATCGATTACGTTTTCCCTAAATAACTTGCAGTGTTGTCGCACGAGTCAACGCTGGAGACCATATGGAAGTCGAAAAAATCTCACCCGACGTAACTGAAAACTTGCAGCCGGTAAGAAGTCTCGAGACGGATGATCCGATTGCGCACCCCAAGCCTGGCATGGCGCTGTGTCTCTCTGGAGGCGGCTATCGGGCGATGTTGTTTCACCTCGGTTGTCTCTGGCGACTCAACGAGGTCGGGTTACTGAAGGGCTTAGCAAGAGTTTCCAGTGTCTCCGGCGGATCAATCACTGCGGCAATGCTCGGACTCAGTTGGAAACGATTGCAGTTTGACGGTGGGAATGTCGCCAGAAACCTTACTGAACTGGTGATTGATCCTATCCGCGGACTTGCTGGTGTAACTGTTGACCAGGGTGCCATCGTCTGGGGGATTCTGCTTCCTCGCAAAACGATTGCTGACGAAGTGGCAGACGCCTACCGCGAGCACCTTTTCGGAAACGCGACCCTTCAAGACTTGCCCGGCGATCAGGACGGCCCCAGGTTCGTGATAAACGCGACGAACGTACAGACGAAAGTTCTTTGGAGATTCAGCAAGCCTTACATGGGCGACTATAGGGTGGGCCTCATCAAGAATCCCACGTCGGAGCTTGCGGTGGCCGTAGCTGCTTCATCAGCCTTTCCACCGTTCCTGTCTCCCGCGACTCTCAAACTGGATCCAGCCGACTTTGATCCGAGTACAAATGGCGGTCTTCAAGTCGAGCCATACACCTCAGAAGTGGTTCTCACCGATGGCGGCGTTTACGACAATCTGGGTTTGGAGACAGCTTGGAAGGCTTACGAGACCATTCTGGTAAGTGACGGCGGCGGAGGTAGTTCCGATGAACCAAGACCAAAGCGCGACTGGTTGGAGCACGTCTACCGCGTTTTAAATTTGCTTGATAACGGCGTGCGGAGTCTTCGTAAGCGGCAGGTGGTTGGTTCTTATCAACTCGGTTTACGAAAAGGCACGTACTGGGGAATCCGGACTAACATTCTCGATTACAAACTACCGACGGCAATGAACTGTCCTTTTGATAAGACCATGGCGTTGGCGAATACCGCGACGCGATTAAAAAAGCTGGACGGTACGCTGCAAGAACAAATCATCAATTGGGGATATGCGGTTTGTGACGCCGCGATAAGGAAGCATCTTGATCAGAATCTTCCCGTGCCGGGAGGCTTCCCCTACCCTCAGAGCGGTGTCGGATAACTCACTAACGCCACGCGGGTTCAAGAACGTGTCGCCCCAGTTCCCTTTTCGCAACTGCCGCACGGTGTCCAATGACGCGGTAACTCTATAGGACGTGGACCACGGCGGTCTATCGCACAGTCTGTTCCCTAACAGACGTTCCCAAGCCTCATAGCGTGTGATACCAGCCCTCAATCCTCACGTTCTCAACCCTCAACCCTCCGACGCTCACCATGGAATCCGAATGGCAGCACCGACGGGCTGACCCAACTAAGGGAGATAATCATGCCAACCGTAACTAACCAAAAACTGAGTCTGAAAAAAGCAGGTGTCGGCACAGACGTCACAATCAAGGTAACTTACGACGTCAATTTCAGCAGGATGGAAAGCAATATAGCTAAGCCAGGACTCGGGATAATGTTCCGAGAACTAGTCGAGCTAATCGGTGTCGACCCTCCAGGAAGTAAACGCGGGACGTCGATAGTCCTCCTGGGTATCGGACAACTTTTCCCAGTGCTTCAAGACGCCCCCCAGACGTTGAAAAGGCAACATACGCGCACGGTACCCAGATCCGTGCTCGATGAAGACCCCGGTCTCATTGCGGCAGACAACGACGAACTGGTGGCTCGGATTCGCATCCTGACCTTTGGCCTTCCGAAAGACACCATCAATGAATTTACCGATGAGATAGTCTTAAAGGAGGTAGGAGACCCAGTTACATCAGCTGGTGCAACCGCCTAGGCAATTACTCCGACGCGGACGGGTCAGGTTGTGGGGCGGCACTCCTTGGCCGCCCCATTTTTTGCGCGACTACTGCTGTAACGCTGATTATGCTGTTTGTGATCCAGGCGTTACCCCTTGGCCCTTTTTTTAAGCAGAACTTCCCTTCTTCTGCGCGACCAAAGCACAGAAAAAGCGTCCGATGATCAAGCCTGGTCCGGATCACAAGATCTAGACTGTTACGTTTCTTCCAACCAGAGCACTTCACGACAAGCACGACTTAGAAAGCCTAATCCGTGCTCTCTGAATAGATTGGAAGAACAATCATGTCACTTCAAGACTCACTCGCTCCGATTTCCTCTTGCACCATACGAACTCGCGCCAGGAAACAACGCGACACCTGCCTCATCTGCCGTGTGCTTTGGCCCAGAGAGTTACCGCATCGCCACCTACGTTTTGATAATCCTTCTGAAGCGAAGACGCACAGTCCTACCAGTAGCGACACTCGCTCGTTCTTCGAACACTGACCACCGTCGTTACATTTCTCACGGGAATGCCACTAACAGAGGATGCACGAAAAATCGACGTAAAGTCAGCGTGCAAATTCGAGCCTCAAGGAGAACGAAATGTCTAAAAGAATCACCTCGATTTCAACGGTTTTGGTACTAGCAATTCTGTTTATCTACTCACCATCGGCCACAGCACAGTCGCCTCGCACGGTGGTTACTGATTCCGGCAAAGTAGAAAGCCCCGAGACCCCACATCTCTCGCGGACTTCAAAGACGGCTTTGATTGCAGTTAACCGAGCAGGAAGGTTGCAACTCGCAGGCGATCGCGAACGATTCATGGCCGCCATGCAGAAAGCGCTTTACAACAGGAAGGAACCAGGCGTAGTGACAGATATTAGTATTCTTTCCTTCCCCAAGATCAGTTACCTGGCGGTTCGAATCGAAAGGCAGGGTTCGCTCTACCTACCCATCGACCCATCAAATGGGGGCATTCAGGGAATCTTTGCCGTTAATGATTTGAACTCGTTATATTGCAGCGGCGGCTGCTCGGCCTGCAGTCTCGTCCCATCGTCGATTAGCCAGGGCACTGGACCAACGTGCGCATGTGCCGAAGAGAATCAATCGCCTTTGTCGGATTGTAAGTTGTACCCGAAGCGGAACGTGTTGCAACTGGCGCAACAGTTCAATGGCGAGCTTTTAGCGGCGGGATTCGAAGTGACAGACGGAACGTCAGCCACTGACCCTGCTGTTACTACTTCTGGATCATCAGAAGCCAAGCCTGGGCGGGTCGACCCGATCAAGCGTCCTAAGAATTAACGCCGTCCCACAATAACTGTATCGCCATCTACGTTTTGACAATCCTTTCGGAGGTGAAAATGCAGGCGCCCTCATGCTCACTCTGATTGTCAAGATCAAGAATGACGCAGCTGGCCCATTCGGCATGTTCGTAAATGCAAACCTGACCGGAGCATGTTCGAGTGAGCGATCAAGTCGAGATACCTTAAGCCCAGCCCCAGGCCCTCACCGGCCTGGGGCCTTCACAATTCCTTGCCTTGCTCTTTCTGCGCTTGCACTTTTGGACCAGCTATCGCGCCTGGTGCATCCTTCCCACCCCTCTGCACGATGCTTCATCCCAATATGCGAGACGTTCGCAGTTGCGAGGATCGTTTTGTTTGAGCGCCGCCTCACGCTTCCCAATGATGCGGACCCTTCACGAACTTCCTCGCGGTTCTCTCTTTAACACTTTGTTGTGTCTCTCCAAGCGAAAACTGTCTGCGACGCGTTACGTTTCTCCCGCGAAGGTCACTCAAAAGTGCAAGCACGAAGCCACCCTCAGAGCTCGTGCAAATTTGTCCTCAAGGAGAAAAGAAATGTTTCGAAATACGTTCCTCGTGTTAGCTGGATTGGCATCCCTTACGGTGATGCTGCTGGTTAATAACTCGGCAGAAGCTGCCCCCGATTTGCAAACCATCACCCTCAACACTGGCTTTAACCACAACGCTCAATTGAAGTATCCGCTACCCACTTCTGCTCCAGTCATCGATCTGTTTTGGACAGTAATCTCCGATCCGTTAGGTCTACCCGTTCCTCGTTCCGCGAACGTCATCAACAAACACGCGGCGTGGCAGCAGCCGCTCGCCGACTCGCAATGGATCAGCTATGTCGGGAATGGGTCGACCGGCATCAAGAAAGGCCCGTATGTTTATCAAAAATGCTTTTGCTTGACCAAGGCTCTATTTTCCAACCAGGACGCCATTCAGAAAAGCACCTTTGATGTTTCAGTCAGGGCCGACGACGCCTTTAGTCTCGCTCTCAATGGTAGCAACTTATTGCAGACCGGCTCCGGCGGTGTCGGCGCTTTCAACGGACCTCCCGCGGTCCTTACGCTCAAAGGTGCCCAACTGGTGCAAAACCTACGACCAGGTCGGAATTGTTTGACGGTAAAGGTCGACGATATCGGCACGGTGATCACGGGGTTTAATCTGGCTGGCAGTTTGACCACGACCGGGATTGAAGGAATCGCCAGCGGACCAAAAGTCCAAACGCAATTCAACAATTGTTCAGTCTGTAAAAACGCCAAGTCAGATATTGGTAATGCCATCGACAACGTTCCATCGCTGTCTAATTGAGCCCGGCAGTCACGGACCTGTTTTTAATATGGGATCGTCTGAGTCCGAGCCGTCACGGCTCGGGCTCGTCGTTCGCACCTTGAACGATCGTATCTAACTCTTCTCGTTCTTCAGTAGCTCCTCTTCTCTACCCCTCGAAGTTGAAACACAGAAGCCTTAATGCCCAACTTCATGACACCACCGCCAGGAAGACTGTGTCGTAACAGCGTTACGTTTCTTCGAACAAAACCACTCAAAGGTTGAACGCCCCAACCCCCGGAAAGGCGTTCACCCAAATCTGATCGCAAGGAGAAAGAGCGATGCGAAGCAAATTGAATATGGTCGAGCGATGTCCAACCGTTCCCACCGACAAATCCACACAGCAACCTCACCTCTATATCGAAACCATTCCCAGCGTGCCCTACCTTCTGTCGCCTCGACAACCGCAACTGATCCGGAGCAAAAATCAAAAGCCATGGAGAGCGGTCATGGTGGTCGCCTTTCTACTCGCTTGCGTTTCAATCAATGCCGGCCAAACCAGGTCACCGCAAATCGACGCCGTCGACGAGATTTCGATGGCCGGCCGGCCACGACTGAAAGGAACAATCGTCGGGATGTCGCGCGCAGAGGTAACGGTCGACGCGAATCGGGCCAAGGTTTCTCTTCCGATCAACGAGATCGTAGCCATCAATTACGCTCTTGAACCGATCGAGTTGAGGACGGCCCGGCGCCTTGCACGCGGCCGAAACTTCGATGGCGCGCTGAGGGTGCTCGACAAGATCACGCCAGCGCAAGTGAGCCGCGATCTGATCGCGCAGGACGTCGAGTACTACAGAGCTTACTCAATTGCGAGGCTTGCCTTGAGCGGTAAGGGCGACAAAGACGCAGCCATCAAAGCGTTGAAGGCATTCGCCTCGGAACACAAGAACAATTACCACTTCTTTTCTGCCATGGAGATGCTAAGTGAGTTGGCAGTTGCCAATGGACAACCGCAATTGGCAAAAGAGTCTTACGACGAAGTAGCCAAAGCTCCTTGGCCTGCTTACAAGCTGCGCGCTCTCGCACTTGAGGGTGACTCTTTGCACGCCCGAAAGAATTACACTCAAGCAATTGAGAAGTACGACCAGGTAATTCGCGCGAGTAAAGACATTCCGGGAGCAGATGAGCCCCGAAGGCGTGCCACTCTCAGCAAGATGGCCGTGCTTGTGGAAACGAATAATTATCCCCAAATACGAAGACGGCAAAATGCTGAATTGCACGCAAGCGCGACGATGTACTACGGCGACGGAAGTTGCTGTTGCTGGGACATCGACGTCTGGCAGATGTGGGGCATGTGGGGCAACATGACTTATGTTGACGCTCAGGTGACGACGCCGGGTGTCACTGTTACGAGTGTCTCCGACCCTATTCCGGGACCGGGCTCTCAGAACCCCGTTCTGCTGTCAGGAAACACGATGCGATGGTTCCTGCCACTGCCGAACGGACTCTGGATGGCTCCCCAGACCTTGACTGCATGCTTCAGCAACGTTCCCGCCTCCGGCGCCTCCGTCACGTTGATCGGGTACGACAGTGCTGGTAATACTGACGGAAACGGCCTGCAAACAACCACCGTGAACATTAGCGAGAACGGCGAGTGCAGCTCCCTTCCTGACTTTTGGATGAAAGACACAATGACTCCGGACCTTCCTGAGGATTTCGGCGTCGAGCCAAACTCGGTTTCGCAGTACCTCTGGATCAGTCAGGACATCTGGGTGCGCAACGTCCCGGACACCGGCGCGGGCGGCAATTATGCCAACGAACACCAGCACCAAAACCCCGTGTATGTAAATGCCTCCTCGCCTAACTATGTTTATGTGAAGGTGCGCAATCGCGGTAACTACTCCAACCTGGGCAGCGAGTTGCTGCGAGTTTATTGGGCCGACGCCAACACCGGCTTGCCATGGCCCTCCCAAGGGACCGGCCTCGGTGTTTGGAACGAAATTGACTGTGATATCAATACGACCCTTGTTGACCCGTGCCCGCTGCCCAACATTAACCCCGGGCAGGATTACGTAATGCAACTGCCTTGGGTGCCGCCCGACCCATCCAACGGCAACGGCCATTTCTGTCTCGTGGCCCGGATCGAGACGATGCCGTATGCACCCTTTGGTATGAAAGTCGTCGAAGGGCCGACGCTCTGGCAAAACGTGGCGAATAATAACAACATCGCCTGGAAGAACGTCACAGTGGTGACCTCTGGCGCCAGCCCACGCCCGAGTAAACTTTTTGTCCGCAACACGCTCGGGCATGAAGCGCCGTTGACGCTGCGTTTCTCAGTGCCTGACAGAGAGTTGGGAAATCATTTCCTGTTGCACGGAGATATTGTGGTCGACCTCGGCGAGTTGGTGATGGAAAAGTGGCGGCGGGGCGGGCACCGGGCCACGGGTTTTGCGGTAGCCGGCAAGACGACCATAAGGATCACGGATCCGAGCAAAGCGGAGATCACTGGTCTGCTCTTCGAATCAGGCGAGCAGCAGACGATTCAAGTGCGAATGGAACTCAGGCGGGGCGCCAGGGTTCCGGCTGGCACAACCTTCAATTGGGACATCGTCCAATTGGCGCCGCTCAAGAAAAACGGGAGGTCCAGCGTGATGGGCGGCGAGCGATACGTCTTCACAATCAACAAATGATGAATCCCCCTTCAGGAGTTCAGAGTACAACCTTTAGGGTTGCTCCTTCGCCTCTACAAGCACTCAAGCTAAAGCTTGAACTCTGAACGCCTGTGAATCATGTGAGCAATCGTGTGCTTAGTGTCTTGAATTAAAATGGATCATTAATAACCTCTCAACCACGAGCCCGGCCCTCATGGACTCGGGCTCGTCGGCCTTTAGTGACGAAATCTTGTAGGGTCTCAGCCACCAACTGCTGTATCCTGTCGGCGAAATCCAGCTCACGAATCCCGGTACCTCGACGGGTTGCTCATCCAATGAAAAAAGAAGTAACGCCGCAGGCCTTTGCGAGCTTTCTTAGCTGGCTTGGTCCTGACAGCGACAGCGCCGGTGAGGAGTATGAACGACTGCGGTTTCGACTCTGCACGTTTTTCTCCCAACGTCGTTGCCGCTTCCCCGATGAGCTGGCGGACGAAACCATCAACCGCGTCATCGTTAAGAGTGCCGAAGAGATAATCGAAAACAAACTCGCCTACTGCTATGGCGTCGCTAAAAACGTTTACCGGGAGTCGCTGCGGCAGGAAAGACCACAGGTCGACATCGACGAAGTTCGACTTGCCGCACCCGCTCCCGAGGAACCAGCTTTTTCAAACGAATGTCTCGACCAGTGTCTGGCCAAACTGCCTGCGGAAAGTCGTAGCTTGCTGCTCGAATATTTTTCCGAAGCAAAGCTAGCCAAGATTGAACTGCATCGACGCCTCTCGGAAAGCCTGGAAATGACCCAGACGGCCTTGCGCATGCGCGTGATGCGCACTAAGCAAAAGCTGAAAATGTGCGTCCAGGAGTGTATGACGTGAGAAAAGCAAACTAAACCTTGAAAGTGGAACTATTGAGGAAAACGGGTACGTTACAAAACGCAGCAAGATATCACCTTGAGTTGGGGTAACAGTGATGGGGGAGTCCGTCAGGACCGACAAGACGATCCATGAATATTTGCTCGGGCGCGTTTCTGATGAAGCTACGCTCGAGGGGATCGAGGAACTGTTGTTCACCGACGAGGACTTCTGCGCGCAAGTAGCGCTTGCCGAAGACGGTATTATCAACGACTACGTTCTGGGAAACCTCAATGACGCCGACGCGGACAGCTTTCGAACCAGCCTCGCAGGTAATTCAGAACGGCAGTTCAAACTGAAGCTAACTCAAGAAATACGGAAAAAGGCTTTGGTTGTCCCGCTCGGAAAAGTAGTTGAAGAGAAGCCTTCCTTCCTGGCTTCCCTCGCCGCCTGGTTTCACCAGCCAAAATACGTGGGAGCATTCGCCGTCCTGCTGATCGCTGTGGTTGCATTTGCAGTCTATTTCACCCGTAAGAGCAACACAGACGACCTCGCCGAACTGCGATCCATCTACAAGCAGGGGCGCCCAACCGACGCACGCATTTCGCAGTTTGATTACGCCCCTTTGCCGCAGTTACGAGGCGCTCCCGAGCCAGCCGAGCAAAGGAGATTGCGGCGCCTTGAGAACAACTTCATCGAAGCGACGGAAAACAATCCAAGCGCCCAAACCTATCATGCGCTTGGCGTTTTCCATGTGACACAGACGAAGTACAAGGAAGCGATCAGCGATCTTCAGAATGCGTTGAAATTCGCTCCCAACGATGCGCGCATCCGTAACGATCTGGGTGTCGCGCATTTCGAATTATCAAAAACCGGGCCGGCGGAAAAGAAGCTGGAAGAACTCGCACAGAGTTTGGAAGAGTTTACGAAAGCCACCAGCCTTGATCCCAACTTCCTCGAGGCTCTGTTTAATAGGTCGCTCGCATTGGAAGCGCAGGGTTTACCTCGCGAGGCGCGGGATTCGTGGACGTTGTACCTGCAAAAGGATTCAGCGTCGGCCTGGGCCGATGAAGCGCGCAAACATCTCGAGCGCTTAAAGATTGGGCAGACAATATTCAAGACGAATGAAGAAGTGTTAGCAGATTTCTTCGCCGCTTACCGCAATGGTGATCATTCGTTGGCGCACAAGATTCATGATGAGACTAAAGGAATACTCGGTAACGCATCCGTTTCATTGCAGTTGACCAGGCAATACCTGCAGGCGCAGCAAAGCGGAAATGCTGCGGCGGCCCGCGAGCACCTTGAGGCATTAACCTATCTAGGCAACTTCGAAAAACAGCAGTATGGCGACTCTTTTTTTTTCCAACTAGCCAACTACTATGCCAACCGCCGACCGGATCAGACCGAACGATTGCTCCAGGCGAAGGAGTTGCTCATTAGTGGAGAGCAATCCACTGACTTTAGCGACAGGATTTCGAAGTTTGAAAAGAGTCGGGAGTTATTCAAGCTGCTTGGCAATGAAGCCGAAGCCGGCATCGCAGAACTTCGAGTGGGCCAGTTGCTGCCTGACCTGGGCCGAATTGAGGAGAGTCGTCTCAGGCTGAAGACATTAATCGAAAAGGCGGAAACTCGTCAGTTCAAAATTTTCCTCGCGGCCGCAAACTACTCGCTTGGGGTAGGTGAATACCGGGAGAAAAAATTCTCCGAGTCTGGACGAAGTCTTCGCAGTGCTCTGAGTCTCGCCGAAGCCCAAAACAACGTATTTGAGATTCAACATGCCTGGGACGCGCTGACCGTTAATTACGCACTGTTGGGAGAGTTGGAACCAGCAATAACTTACGCCAGCAAAATGATTGGCGATAAGAATCGCTACTACCAAAACTCAAATCAATACTGGCGCAACCGCGGCACCCTGGCCTTGCTTACCCTCAAGCTGAAATTATTTGCGACCTCGCTCAGTTTTTCCAAAGAACGGTTGCACATGATTCAGGAGGTTCCTTCCTTTGCCAGCCGGGCTAACGACACGCTGCGTCAAGTAATCCAAACCTCGATTGGCCTAGGGGATTATGCGGGCGGCTTACGATATGCCGACCAGTCATTGCAGATCGTTCTGGGGCGTCCTGAGAGCGCTGAGAATTCGCGTGCGACCGCTGAAATTCTGCGCTTGCGCGGCGACCTTAAGCGCAGGACCAGCGACTGTAGTTCGGCTTTGCAGGACTTCGATAAGGCGCTCGATCTATACGGCCGTCTTCCGCAACTCACCAGTAGCTTGTACGACATTCACAAAGGTCGAATGCTTTGTTTCCAGGATCTGGGCCGCCAGTTGGAGTTCTCGCAGGAACTGCAAACCGTGCTGGATCTGTCTGAGGAATATCGCTCCAGGATTCGTGAAGACAGCTCGCGTCAGGCTTACTTCGACGCGGAACAGGAAGTATTCGATGCGGCAACTGCGAACGCGTTAAGTAATCAAGATAGTCGGGCCGCTTTTGGTTTCGTTGAAAACTCCAGGGCGCGTTCGCTGCTGGATTTTGTCGGCTCGGATAGGTCCATAGCTGACGCTGAAAAAACTCTGGGCGCGGTGGCTCGTCCTTTGTCCCTCCCTGAAATTCAGGATCGCATGCCGGAACAAGTGCAGATGGTGCGTTACGCTGTGATGCCCAAGAGCCTGGCGATCTGGACCCTGTCAAAAACTCACTTTGACGTGGTGGAGCGGCAAATCCAGGCGGATGAACTTGAGCGGAAAATCATTTGGTACCAGGGGTTGATTGTCGGAAAAGGACCACCGGCGGCAATCAATCAGGCCGGCCGGGAACTTCACGAACTTTTGATCCCACCCAACCTGATAGATGGAAAGCAGGTTTGCATAGTCGCTGATAAGACCTTACACCAACTCGCCTTTCCCACGCTCATCAATAAAACCGGAACCTACTTGCTCGAACAATACCCATTGTTTTATGCGCCCAGTGCTTCAATCATGGTTTTGGCGGCGGAGAACGCACGAAGGAAACAACAGACAACGAAAGAATCGATGCTGGCCGTCGGCAATCCCAACTTTGATCGCGAAGACAATCCTAATCTCGGTGAGCTCCACGACGCTGCAATTGAGGCGAAAACGATTGCCAGTGGTTATGACAAACCTCTAACCCTGATTGCGGACGAGGCAACCAAGGAAAGATTCTTACAGAATCTTGCCGGCTTTGAAGTGGTTCATTTCGCGGGACACTACGTTGCCAACCCTCAATCACCCGTCAATTCAAAACTTCTTTTTACCGGTGGCGATGTGCGTTTTGCCGAACTCTCCAGGTACAAGTTGCCGAAGGCCAAACTGGTTGTTTTGTCAGCCTGCGAAACTGGCTTCGACCGCTTCAACATGAGTGAAGGCGCCATCGGTGTTGCCCGCACTTTCCTCGCCCTCGGCGCGCCCCTGGTGGTTGCGAGTCAATGGAAAGTCGACTCAGAAACCACCAAGGATTTGATGATTGCATTTCATCGTGATCGGAAAGAGAGACTGATGAGTTCGACAGAAGCTTTGCGGCAGGCGCAACTCGAAGTGCTAAGGAACGAAAAGACCAGCGCGCCGTTTTACTGGGGGGCGTTTTCGCTCTTTGGGGGCTACGCGAATTATTGACATGTTACGAATTTGCCCAAAATGTAGCGCTTATTACGCGGAAGCAAAGTTGACGTTTTGCCGCGTCGACGGCATGCCGTTGGTAAACGTGGATTCAAGATGGAGCCGAACACAGGAGGTAACCCGGGAGATTCGCAAGGCGGAAAGGCGACAGCAACGCAAACTGCAGTGGAAACGATTGTTAGTAAGGGCTGTGACGACATTGATGATGACTACAGTGGTCCTCGTCGTCGCCGCCAATAGTTGGATTCATCTGCGCCCGACGCCTGCATTAGTTGCATTGACGACCCCGACGCCAGGACCGGCGCCAAAGCCGGTGACAACTCCGACTGCGGAGGACTCACCGTCACCTTCACCGTTAGTCTCGCCGTCGCCTTTCTTATCACCCTCGCCTTCGCCTTCGTCTTCCCCTTTCCCTTCGCCGTCACCTTCACCGAATCCTGTCTACAGGATAAGTGGGCGAGTAATGAATGCGGCGCCTCTCGAAGGCGTCCCTGTCATGCTTAGCGGCACAAAAAGCGCTGCGACGACTACCGACTCCAACGGCAGTTACAGCTTTAGCAAGCTCAGGGCTGGGGGAAATTACACCATCACTCCGGTCAGGCCAGGTATGACTTTCATCCCGGCGAGTCGCGCTCTGAGCAAGCTGTTACGGGATGAGTCGGCCGACTTCACGAGTGTTATTCAACCTAATGTTTACAAGATCACCGGGAGAGTGACGGATACAAGGGGTCCTCTCGCTGGGGCCAAAATTAATCTGGAAGGATCAAAGCTGACCTCGACGCTTACCGACGCGAATGGTTATTACACTTTCAGCGATCTAAGAGAAGGAGGCAGTTATTCCGTCATTCCCAAAGGGCATTTAAGTTTCAGCCCTGCAAGTAGGTCCTTTAATAACTTGCGCCGGAATGAGTCGGCTGACTTCTCTGCTAAGGACCAGCCGGTTGTCTACAGGATCAGCGGACGTGTACGCAATGCACATCAGCCACTCAACGGCATCAGAATTAAGCTCGACGGTACAAAAAGCGGCTCAACGACGACTGACACTAATGGTTATTACAGCTTCACTGGTTTGTCGGCGGGCGGCGATTACACCATCACTCCCAGTGCTCGTTTGCGGTTCGCACCTTCCCATCGATCCTTAAACAACTTGCGCCAGGACGGGTTAGCTGACTTCTTAGTTGAACAGGAAAACCAGACCGACGAACCGGACAAGTTTAACGATACAACAGCAACTGCTTGCACCGACGCTGATCAGGCCCGCGAAAGGGACGCTCTGCTCAATAAATACGCGGCGACGTGGGAACGTGGAATCGAATCAGAAAAGCCCAGGATTATCGAGCAGGCCATCAAGGCGCAGTTGCCGGGAGTTAACGCTCAGAGCGTCGAGGCGACGGCGGGTTTGGGGTCCATAAGATATGACGTTGCGTTTGATAAATGTAAACCACGTGTCGTCACGGTGAATTACCAGTGGCAAGTCAAACTCTACTTTAACGGCGAATCCAGGGCTGCAGCGGTACGGAAACGAAAAACCTGTGGGAGAGTTTTAGGGGCGTGGATTTGCCACTAGGTTTTATTTAGACCGCGCCACGCGTGCTGACCTCATCGCCACGCGAGCGCGAAAATGGAATCCGTCGTGCTAGGGAAAGCGCTCACAAGGCAGCACACCCATGAAATGCGTTACGTTTTCAGCCTCAATTGTCACTCTAACCCGAAAGCTATTTCTCAATTCAACCGAATCTCAACCCACGAATAGGAGAATGTCATGTCCCTCAACGAAAGTTCTGCCACCGCCCTCATCAGATTCACCGGTCTCGGTATCGTTTGTTTCAACAAGGACAAGCGCCGCGGCGAGATCGCGGCCATCCGCGATAACAAGCATCAGCTGACCATACGAATTCAAAAGCCCGCCTACCAGGAAGGGATCGGCAACGACAAGATCGACTATCAGGACATCGCCACATACGAGAAGCTCCCCAACGAGGGAGTGCAGCTTGAAATCAAAGCCAGCGGACCTAACGCGCTCGAAGGCTATGAAGTTTACAAACCTGGAAACTTTGATCGACTCAACTCGCCTGACGTGAAAGACTTTCGCTGGATCGTCAACATGAACGACCTGCATGGCGCCACCACCCTGAGTCCAGCGACGGCAGCCCCACACCACCTGGCAAAGTTCTACATCGGCAACGGGCTCTTCTATACCCACAAGCTCGACAGGAATTTGTTTTTCGAGAAGGTGGAAAAGGACAAGCGCGGTAATGACAAGAAGCGCGAAGTCTTCGGCAACGTCGGAGAAACAATCGGGGCGAAGCTTGACGGCGACGAAGTTAACGTCACGGTCCGCATTGGTGACCGCGAAGAAACGCACACGCTGCGCCGCGTCGAAGGTCTGCCATTCAAGATCGAAATTAGAAATATGGATGGCAGCGGCGCCGCCGTTTATAGTGACATGGCCGACTATTACGGTTATTTGTCGACGCACGACAGCACGCGATTCGATTTCTCGCCGATCATCGACGATGACGGGAAGAGTGAGGGCGGTTCGGTTAACCAGATCGAATACTGCCACCCGATCGGTTCAGATGATTTGGATACCATCGACGATCTTCCTAAACCATGATCCTGCTGGCTCTAAAACAGTATCCGATAGTGTCCTATTCAGACGGCCGGGGCGGGACGATCACCTATTACTATCACGACGCCTATACCTGGATCGCAGCGGTGTTGGTCCTCGCCTGGGTGACGTGGTATCTGGTGAGCAGGTATCGGCGCGCGCGCGCTTTGCGGCGCCCGCCCCGGAAAAGGGATCGCAGGGCACTTCAACGAGTCGTAAAGATCAAAAATGAATTAAGCCAGAGTTACCTGCGACCTGGTTTTTCCTCGACGATACATGCAGTCGGTGTTGGTCTCATCGAGGGATCTAACGACTACTGCATTCAGGTTTTCATTAACGATGCCACTACCGAACTGTGGACCGGCGCCGGCAATGCTCGGCTACCTCCCACCTATCGCGACATTCGCCTGATTCCGGTCCAGATGCCGCGCGCCGGGTTCCTGGCAGGCGGCGATGTTAGTTCCGTTGGCTTGTCGAACAAGTATCCAACCGGGATACGCAATCACCAGGACGTGATTATAGGTGGCATCAGCGGGGCCAATACTAATCTCACCGGACAAAGTGGGACCATAGGTTATTTCTGTACGCGTAGAAGCAGGTTTTCGCGCCATAAGGAAATCCACATGTTGAGCAATTCACATGTGTTCGCCGACTTGCGGAGAACGGAAGTGGACGACAGTGATTTAATCCTGCAGCCGAGCCCGGGCGAGCCTGCGATCAACCGGCCGATCGGCGCACTCGTTAAATTTTCGCCGGTTAACTTTGCCGCAGATCCAAGCCACCCCAACTACATTGACGCCGCCATCGCCAAAATTTCCGGACCACAGACTCATGAACCGATTATTCCCATGATCGGCGCAGTTAAGGGCTACGTGGCCACTAATGACATAGACCCCGGGGAAGCTGTCCGCAAGTTTGGACGGACCACTGGCTACACCGAGGGTCTGGTCCTATCGATCTATCTCGACATTTGGATACGTTATGATCGCACTGGGAAGTCAGCCTTCTTTATGGACCAGGTACTCATCGAACCAGCATTGCCGAGGTACGCGAAGTTTGTGTTCAAAGGCGATAGTGGATCGTTGCTCGTCGACGGGCAGCAACATGCGGTTGGATTGATCTTCGCCGGTACGGCTGACAAGCCTCAAATTAAGGAGTCGGTTCCCATGAAGGCTTCGAAGAAAGTGGTCGCGAATTCCGAGAAGATTCGGAAGGTTGAAGGCTATGGCGTGGCTAATCCAATCGCTGAGGTTTTGGATAGATTGAGAATTGACCTGGTCATCTGAATGTTGATGAGGGTCTTCCGGTGACCCGGCTTGCCACGCCAAGGTGACTACTCGTGCAGGTTAACGTCATGCCCCGAGCATAGACGCTTTGCTTATTTTTCCAACCGCAACAGGAGTCTATATGCAGAAATGGGAATATAAGGTCACTCATGATCTACGTGAAAGCGAGCTGAATAAACTGGGAAATGAAGGCTGGGAACTGGTGACTATTGTGGCTGAGGTTTCGGGACACGCGGATAGAACATCCTCATCAGTGTACGCTTACTTTAAGCGGCAACTTCAGTGAATATTCAGAACTTCAGATTAGGACACCACCGGTGCCCGGAGCCTTCCTTGACACTGTTTTAGCCAGACTGCTACATTACGCGGTCTTTTGCCTAGATTAATTCTTATCCTACTGCTGTGAAGGAGTCTGCTTGAGTACTGAATCAGGTTTTCTATTTACCTCCGAATCCGTCACCGAAGGCCACCCAGACAAGATATCCGACGCAATATCAGACGCAGTGCTCGACGCTGCGCTGAGCGAGGATCCAAAGGCACGCGTTGCCTGTGAAACGCTGGTGACGACCGGCTTAGTTGTAATCGCCGGCGAAATAACCACTGATGCCCGGATCGACTACAGTCGCGTGGCTCGTGAAGCTATCCGTGAAATTGGCTATACGCGCGCAAAGTATGGCTTCGATTGCGATACCTGTAGCGTGTTATCCGCAATTGACCGTCAGTCGCCTGATATCGCCATGGGCGTTGATACTGGTGGCGCAGGCGACCAGGGTCTGATGTTTGGTTTTGCCTGTAATGAAACGCCAGAGTTGATGCCGCTTCCGATCCAGTTGGCCCACATGTTGGCGCGCCGGCTTTCGGAAGTTCGCAAATCAGGTCAGCTTCCCTACCTCAGGCCTGACGGCAAATCGCAGGTAACGATTGAGTATCGCGATGGACGTCCGTTCCGCGCTGAAGCGGTGGTAATTTCATCGCAGCATGGGGAGGACGTGACCAACGAGCAGCTGCGCGCTGAGATTCAGGAACAAGTTATCAAGCACACAGTGCCTGATGAACTTCTCGACGAAAACACGAAGTATCACATCAACCCGACCGGGCGGTTCGTTACTGGTGGTCCACAAGGCGATGCCGGACTGACGGGACGCAAGATCATCGTCGACACTTACGGCGGTTACGCTCCCCACGGCGGCGGCGCTTTTTCCGGTAAGGATCCGACGAAGGTCGATCGCTCGGCCGCATATATGGCGCGCTACGTCGCGAAGAACATTGTCGCGGCGGGCCTGGCTGATCGTTGCCAGGTGCAATTGGCCTATGCGATCGGTGTGGCCGAACCTGTTTCGGTTAACGTGGAGACAGCGGGTACCAGCCGCATCACCGAGAGCGCCTTGGCAAAGTTAGTGCGCGAGCATTTTGTGCTCACACCAAAAGGCATTATTGAGTCGCTTGATCTGCGACGTCCCATCTACCGCGCAACGGCTGCATACGGTCATTTTGGACGCGACGGCTTTAGCTGGGAAGCAACTGACAAGGCGGAAGAGCTGCGGACAGCTGCGGGAATCTAATTCATCGGCAAGTGCCGTTAATTCATAAAAAGGAAGATTTGCAATGAGTGCTACACGTTCGATGGAGTTTGACGTTAAAGATATTGGACTGGCGGCGCAGGGAAAGCAGCGCATTGAATGGGCCGAGCGAGAGATGCCGGTCTTGCGCTTGATTCGCGAGCGCTTTAGCGAGGAAAAGCCGCTGAAGGGCGTCAGGTTGGTTGCTTGTGCGCACATCACCACTGAGACCGCTAATCTCGCGCGGGCGCTACAAGCCGGTGGCGCAGAGGCAGTATTAATCGCCTCCAATCCCCTTTCCACTCAGGACGACGTGGCCGCATCTCTGGTTGCCGATTGGGGCATCCCGGTTTACGCCATCAAAGGTGAGTCAACCGAAACCTACAATCGTCACGTCAGAACAGCACTCGACTTTCATCCTGAAATCATCATCGATGACGGTTCCGACGTGGTCGCCACTTTGATCAAAGAACGCGGCGACCAAATCAAGGAACTGATCGGTTCGACTGAAGAAACGACCACCGGCATTCAGCGTTTGAAAGCTATGGAAACCGCGGGTGTTTTAACTTTCCCATCTATCGCGGTGAATAATGCCCAAACGAAGCACTTCTTCGACAACCGTTACGGCACCGGTCAATCAACGTTAGATGGAATCATTCGCGCGACCAACATTCTTTTGGCCGGCCGAAACATCGTCGTGATTGGGTATGGCTGGTGCGGTAAAGGTGTGGCACTGAGAGCGCGCGGTATGGGCGCCAACGTAATCGTCACTGAAATCGATGCGATCAAAGCCGTCGAAGCAGTAATGGATGGATTCCGCGTAATGCCGATTGCTGAAGCGGCCCCGATTGGTGACATCTTCATTACCGTTACCGGCAACCGCCACGTAATCGATGGTCCACACTTCGAACGGATGAAAGATGGCGCCCTGGTTTGCAACAGTGGCCACTTCGATCTGGAACTCAACCTGGTTGCATTGAAGGAAATGTCAGCGCCGGTAGTGACTGTCCGTCCGTTTGTTGAAGAATACAAACTCAACGGCAGTGGCAACCGCGTAATGGTGTTAGGCGAAGGTAGACTTATTAATCTCGCCGCTGCTGAAGGTCATCCAGCCAGCGTCATGGACATGAGTTTCGCGAACCAGGCGTTGTCAGTGGAGTATCTGGTCACGAAGAAGGGCGATCTCAAACCAGGCGTTCACCTGCTGCCTGCTGAAGTTGATACCGAGATCGCCAGCTTGAAACTTCGGGCGTTGGGAATGTCGATCGACACGCTGACCGCGGAGCAGATGGAGTACATCGCCAGCTGGGAAACTGGAACCTAGGTTAAGAAACAATTTAAATAGAAAAACGGCAAGGAGTAGAAATGCTCCCTGCCGTTTGTTTATGCACCCGGCAGGGCGCACTCATTTGTCGGTGAAAGTCCTACGAGACGACAGGGGCAACCGTGAGCCGAACGGCAACGGTGTTCATCGCGAGGTGGAATCTGAAGGAACAGAGGTCTTGACTAGTCGGATGGCCCGAACAGCAGAAATCGCATCACGAGGGTGCAAACTGGATGAGACGCTGGGTATTCTAAAGTATACGGAAGCCGCCGGGATCAACGGATCCATCTCAGGCGGACTTCATGAAGTGTCGTATACGGAACATACGTACGGTTGTGTGGGAGGAGGGGCGAGGTGACCTGATCACGGCGAACTTAAGTTCGAACCTTTTCTTTGCCAGGAGTTTGCTCGCTGTTCATCGAGTTGTGAACCGTCGGCCTGCACTCGATCAATCTAGGTCAGCACTTAAGTTCGCACTCGCGAAAGAAAGTACGTGCCTGCTGCTGCAAAGATAACCGGCGGGGACCAGGCCGCAACCTCAGGCGGCAACAGTCCATGACTACCAAGTTGCTGGAAGCTTCCGCCAACTCCCCAATACAAAATACTGACTCCGACCGCCACGACGAGTGCGACAATCGCGCCGCGTTTGCCGAAAGCCAAAGCCAGAGGCATTCCAATAAAAGCCATCACTACAACGCTGAGTGGATTTACATATTTTCGTTGTAACGCGACAGCCAGGCCGGATACGTCCACTCCTCTTTGCTTCGCAGCTTTCAAGTAACTGCTCAACGCGGTGACGCTGAGCTGCGACGGCTTATCCACAGTTGGTTTGAATATCTGAGGGGAGTCGACGCCGTTAATTTGTACCTCAGGGATCTTCTGATGCTCGACGGCCATCGCCTTGAGAGTCGTAGTGTCGGCATCCTTGACAAGTATTTGGCTAGCTGAGGTCCATTCGCCGATTCGGCCGGATGTCACCCGTTGTACGTGGACACTCTCACCGTCGAGTTCATAGATCGTTGGTTCATGCAATGTCGCCTGCTGCTCATCAAACTCATAAGAGTACAAGCGGCCGGTCTCGGTTGAAGCTAACCACTGCCGCCCTGCCCCTGTTATAGCGCGCGCCTCCCCGCCCCGAATTTGTGAACGCAATGCTTCCTGTCTGACGTTTGCCGATGGCATCAGGTGTTCCTGGACCAACCAGGTTCCCGCACCCGCAGCGATGGCAAACAAAAAACCTGGAATCATCAATCGATAAACACTCTGACCAGACGCCCACCAGGCTATCGCTTCACTTCGTCTTGCCAGGAGAGCGTAGGTGATCAGCACGGTGATCAGCATCGTAGCTGGAAACAATTCAACCGCTACGAGTGGCACAAGATAAAGTAAATATTTCGCGACTACTGACGACGCTACATTGTTTCTACCGATAAATCTCCAGAGTTCAAAGAGCGTAAAGATCACAAAGATGGAAACCAACGAAACGAATGCAAGCGCGAAACTTGCACTGAGAGTTTGAAAGAGGCTGGTGTCTAACAGACTCGGAAAACCTGATCGACCGGCGCCAAGAGTGTATAAGCGCTCCTGCGATACTGACTGCTGGTCGCGAGTGGCTGTCTTCTTCGAAAGCTTAAGATTGCGCGGCATCGAGAGGCTTCTGACACGCCCCACCAATAGGCTGAAAAGAAGAATCGCCGCGGTCGCCAGCCATTGGCCCACATAGGCTGGAACAGTATTCGTTCTGACAATTGATTCACCAAAGAGCGAGATGAGGTAGTAGACGACGACTACCGCCAGCACCAGTAGAACGCCGGCCCCGCGCCCGCCGCGACGGAGTCGCAAGCCGAGCAGGGCTCCGAAGAGTGCGAATACGAATGGCGCCGCGGATAGAGCCAGTTTCCGGTGAAGAGTTCGCTCGGCTTCATTCCGCTCCTCGAGTGAGGCTGACCTCGTTTGCAAGCGCAGTCCATTCCAATCCATTTCCTCGGCCTTTACTTCGGCCTTGTTGATTTGATCCAGAAGCGTTCCGCGCCCGGTGTCGATTGCGATTCGTAGTTGGTCCAGGCGCTCAGCCCCATAAGATTGGTCCTTGGCAGTCGGATCAGGAATCATTAAAGCAGCCGCATCAGTAAGAACGAGTTCTGACTTCTCTCCCGACGTATCGATCCTGCCGGAGCGTGCAGTAACCACACGCGTCGCGCCATCGGGTTGTTGCGCATAAATGAACACTCGTGCCCACGTTCCCTGGCTCTTATCCCCGTCTCTAACGTAGATCACGTAACCGGGAATCTCGGTGTTGAAGGTGCGCGGCTCCACCGGTGACTCGAGCTTTTTGAGCGCACCCTGAACAAGCAGGCGCCGAAGGTCGCGGGCGGCGTCTGGCACCTCCTGAAAATGCAGAAACGTGGTCATTACAGTTGCCAGCAAGCCGATGACAAGGGCCGGCCAAAGCAACGTCCACGTGCCGACCCCAGCCGCACGCATTGCCACGATCTCGCTGTCGCTGCCCATGCGGGCATATCCAATCAGGATGCCTGCAAGGATGGCTACTGGCAGTGTAAGTACAAGGACGCCTGGTAGTAGCGCGGCGGCTATTTGCCCAGCCAGCGCCAGGGGAACGTCGGCGTAAAGCGCCAACTCGGCGAATCTGCCGAATTGCTGGGTCATCAGGATGGCGGTGAGCAGGAAGAGAGCGAGAAGCGCGTAAGGCCACGCGCTTTGGATTACGTATCGAGGAATAAGCTTGCTGACACCTGACATTTAAACCAATCTCTGAACAGCTTCGATTATCCCACTGAGAAGGTAGAACGCAACCGCGGCTGCCGTTCCAGGGCGCGACCGATTAATTGATGCATGAGCTCGGCCATTTCACGGTGGATCGCCGCCGGAACTTCATGTGATGCTTTAGCAAAATTGTTAGGCGCGAGTTTTTGGCTGGCTTGGAGTTGCTGTTGTAAACGGCGCGATAGCGTCCGCCCCCGGCCCTTGCTACATGATGCGCATCGCAAGATCATATCAAGGCCCATGAACGAAGAGTCGGGCTCCCCGAAAGCTCTTCCACATTCGCCACACTGGCGAATATCCGGCAGGTACCCTTCGAGTTTCAGTAACCACACTTCGAAGTATCTCAGAATGATTTGTAAGTCGGATGGGCTGGCGGCAATCGCATCCAGACAAGCGGTCACCATGCGAAAAAGGTGCTCATTCGGTTGGTAAGGTGCTGAAAACTCAATTACCAGGTCCCCCATGTAAGCGAGCCCGGTCAGAATTTCAGCCTGCCCTAACAGATCGAAGTGGGACCTCACTATCTCAGCTTGTCGCAGGGAAACGAGTTCCTGATTCTCTTTGTGATGGTAGGTGATCTTCGAAAGTGTGAAAGGCTCAAGTGAGGCCCCATATTTACTCTTGAGCTTACGGCAACCCTTAGCTACTCCGCGGACCACACCCTCTGCACGGGTCAGCCAAACTACGATCTTGTCTCCTTCTCCAAAGTCGTAGGTTCTTAAGACCAGGCTTTCGCTTTCAACAACCGGCATGACCCTCCAGGCCGCGAGGGCTAGATGGGAAGGAAGTAGAGTATCCAACCGAGAACAAGGCCAATCACCATGAACTCAACAAACACTTTAAGTCCGTAAAGCAAACGGTCCTGTTGAGACTCTTTTGCCACAATGCCGAAAACGACGGCAGCCAGGAAGGCAAAGGCAGTCATTGCCAGAAAATGTCTCATGACTTCCTCCCTGCCGAAATATCAAAAGCATCCAGCATACACAGATAGTTCAGCAAGCCAGCCACAAGGAGGAAGGTGTTGCCGTATTCGTACGTGGCGAGAGCTGCGTTTGCCGGGTCATCGGCGAATCCAGTTCCCATAAACCAGCAGATGAGGTACAGCAATCCCGCGCCAAGATTGGCAATCATCGGAGGTATTTGGTAGAGAATGGAGGATCCGGTTTCCCCGGTCTTTACGATGAAGAGATGACCTCCCATCCAGAGTCCTGACAAGAAACATGCCCACACCGAACCGCCGAGCAAAAGGGCTCTACCCCATTTGCCTTGTAGCAGATGTCCGACTCCCGGGATTAACCATCCCGCAGCACCCATCAGCCAGGCAGTTGGTGGTGCACCTTCTCAACACCGGCCTGAGCTCTTTCAACCTTGCTCAAATTAAAACCTCCTCAAGACACTTCACAATTGATGAACTAAAACTTTAGGTCTGGTGATCGCAACCACTTCCCGACTGATCGCGCCTTCATCTTTCACGTGAACGGTCGGCATCCCGACTTTTAAAGCCTCACCTTAGGTGGTCCACGACGTCGAGACTAGTAGAGCAAGTAGCGCTCTCGAACCTTCAGAAATGACTGGAGGTTTGGCTGCCACCCTGACTCCAGATCTTCCACCGATTTTCCTGCTTCGATCGCTTCCCTGATCTTAGATGTGCCGGCGATCACGTCAAAAGGGTTCCTGTCATAAACATATTCGTAGGGCGGCTTTTTCCAGCGAAATTCCTCCGGGTACAGCTCATACGCCACTTTAACCATTGTGATGCCGGCCTTCACTGGTTCGAAGGTCTCGCGGTCGAGTACGTGGATCTGTACGCCTCCGCAACTTACATTTCCATGCTTCTGAAACGTCGGTCGGAAGATACAGCTTCTAAAGTAGACTCCCGCGAGGTTCATCTGATTCAACTCACGCGCATACTGCTCCGCGTCGATATATGGCGCGCCGATCAATTCAAAGGGGCGTGTAGTGCCCCGCCCTTCCGAGATTTGGGTTCCTTCGAAATGTACTGCTCCCGGGAAGACAGTCGCTGAATCAAGAGTAGGAATGTTTGGCGATGGCATTACCCAGGGGCCGTCAGTCTCGTCGTACCAGAGCTCTCTTGACCAATTCTCCATCTTAATAACTTCCAGCTCGCAGCCGATTCCAAAGTGATCATTGAACATTATTGCGAGCTCGCCCAATGTCATTCCGTGACGAGTTGGAATAGGATACAAACCCACGAAAGAAGCCTGTTCGGGTTCCAGTACGTTACCGGCCACGGCTTCCCCGCTTATCGGATTGGGACGATCACACACGATGACCTTCTTGCCAAACTTCGCGGCCGCCGTCATCGAGTTTGCCATCGTGTAGGCGAAGGTATAGATGCGGCAGCCGACGTCCTGCATGTCAAACACCAGGGCATCAAGGTTGCGCAGCATCTCTTCGGTAGGCTCGCGTGTTTCACTGTAAAGCGAATGGATTGGGAGGCCAGTTTGGAGGTCGACCGCATGATCAGTCTCGATCATGTTGTCCTGTAAGTCTCCGCGTATCCCGTGCTGCGGACCAAATAGAGCTTGAAGTTTTACCTGAGGGTGCTCATGGAAAAGATCAGCGGCATGACGGAACCCGTGATCAACCGAAGCCTGATTGCAGATCAAACCTATCCTGGCTCCGCCGAGAATCTTCTCGGGTGCTTCAAGTAATCTCTCAACTCCCAAGGTTATGTTTGTGCGTTGCGTCAACGCTTGGCTCCTTGTTTCAGTAGCTACTAACATTGATGTATCGCCTTAACCGCAAAGTACTGAACCGCCGTTAACATTCAAGACCTCACCCGTAATATGCCGAGCCCATTCGGTACAGAGGAAAACGACCGGTTTGGCTATGTCTTCAGGAGTGGCGACGGCCCCCACCGGAATGCTTTCCTCAATCGCCCTTCGCCTGTGGGCATCTCCCAAAGCTATTGAAGTCATTTCAGTGTCGACCCAACCTGGTGCAACGGCGTTCACTCTGATCCGCCACTCGCCTAATTCCTCAGCCAGGGATTTCACGAATGAAATCTGCGCTCCCTTCGAGGCCGCATAATTCGAATAGTTCGCTTCCCCTCTCTGGCCTGCAGTCGAGCTAATAATTACTATCGAACCGTATCGCTGCTGCTTCATCAACTTGACCGCCGAACGGCATACGGTCCAAGTTCCCTTAAGGTTTATGTTTAAGGTCTTATCCCAGAGTTCTTCGGTAAGTGTTTCGACTGGAGATCCTTCCCAAATACCGGCGGAGCAAACCAAAATATCAATTCTTCCGTAACGACTGTTCGCGGCTTGAATTAGCCCCTCGGCCTCTTCTACGTTCGCGACGTCAGCCTTAAATGCAATTGCCTCGACGCCTTTCGCTCGGGCGAGATTAACGACGCTCTCTGCAGCTGCGGCATCGTGAGCATAGTTGACGACAATGTTTGCGCCCATTTCCGCCAGAAGCTCAACTACTGCGCAGCCGATGCCACGCGAACCACCGGTTACAACCGCAACTTGCCCGCGGAGATTCAAGTCGTCCAAAGGAGACGTCACGATTCAAGGCTCTCCGCGTAGGATGGAATCTCGACAACTTCCGTCTTGCGTTTGCCATCACGGCAAGCACCGATGAAGCGCTCAAACAGCGCCTCAGCAAACGGATCACCTTTCCAGCCAATCTCCGGGTGCCACTGCACTCCCAGCATGAAACGCTCTGGCCGCGGATCCTCTATCGCCTCAATCAGACCATCCGCCGACCACGCTGTTTCGATCAAGTTTCGTCCGACCGTGTCGACCGCCTGGTGATGATGACTATTTACCAGCGCTGTTTCCGCACCGGTGATGAGCGACAGCGACGTAGCTCCAGCCAGTTTAATGCGATGCGATTTCCGGTCACGCGGCGCACCCTGTTCATGTTTGAGGCTTTTTGGGCGTTGGGATTCGATGTCCTGAATCAACGTGCCGCCGCGAAAAACATTGAGCACCTGCATCCCAAAACATATCGCAAAGAGCGGGAGGTTCCTATTTTCAATTTCTTCAAGCACGAGAAGGTCAGTCTGGTCCTTTATGTCAACCACAGTGCCCAATTTCGGATGCGGCTCTGCGCCATATCGCAGCGGATCGACGTCGGAATCGCTGCCGGGTAGAAGTATTCCATCCAGATCATCAAGAACCGTACTGATGTATTCAGGATTTGGTATCAAGCTAATGTGAACCGGTATCCCGCCCGCCGCCTCAACCGCTTCGCTGTAATCTCGACCCAAATAAAATCTATTGGTCTCGAGTTCAAGTCGCATCGTTATTCCAATGCGCGGTCTATAGCCGGAGGAAACGCTGCTTTTCGTTCGATCGCTCATGGAGTCACATGATAGCGTAAAAGTTTGCGACATGCTTCAGGAGCCTCTGATCAAGTCGCATTAGGAGAACTTTGCGGCAAAGGAGTCAGTACCCCTCGCGGGTAGCGGGTGGGTTCTTGAGCACTTCATGCTTGATTTTGCGAAACGACCCACCCGCTTCCCGCAAGGTGGTACTTCATTCTACACGGGCCATCACTATGGGAACTTATTCAAAGGTTCCTGAAGCATGTCGGACACGTCCTTGACTTGCCTTCCAGCGAATTCCTATAGTGACTCTAATCAAAAATGGAAAGAAAAACTTCCCACATTCGCAGCACCACTGTGTTGCTTGTCCGTAAAGGAGATCATGTTGCCCTCGCTGGTGACGGTCAGGTTACCCTCGGCGAAACCATCATGAAGTCCAGCGCTAAAAAGGTCCGTCGTCTTTATAACGACAGTATTCTGGCCGGATTCGCCGGAGCCACGGCCGACGCGTTTTCGTTACTGACACGTTTTGAGAGCAAGCTGGAGCAGTACCATGGAAACCTCGAACGTGCCGCTATCGAACTCAGCAAGGAGTGGCGCACCGACAAGGTCTTGCGGCATCTCGAAGCTTTGCTTGTTGTTGCCGATAGCAAGACGTCGTTTTTGCTTTCAGGTAACGGTGACGTGATTGCGCCCGATGATGGCGTGCTCGCGATAGGATCAGGCGGGTCGTATGCTCTGGCAGCCGCGCGCGCCTTGCAGAAGCACACCGAGCTATCAGCGCGAGATATCGCAGTCGAAGCGTTGCGAATCGCCGGCGAGATCTGCATCTACTCGAACCAGAACATTGTAGTTGAAGAACTGTAGAGGGCCTGCTCACCCAAGGGGGGATTTACTTAAGGCGATGGTTATTTATTTGGAAGGCGAAGTGGACGAAGAAATTCAGCTTGACGAGATGACACCTCGGCAAATCGTTGCCGAACTCGATAAGCATGTCGTGGGCCAGCGTAACGCCAAGCGCGCAGTAGCCGTGGCGTTGCGCAATCGCGTACGCCGCCAAAAGCTCCCGCCTGAAATGGCCGTGGACGTGATGCCAAAGAACATCATCATGATCGGCTCCACCGGCGTAGGTAAGACTGAAATCGCGCGCCGGCTCGCGCGCATGTCGGATTCTCCCTTCTTGAAAGTTGAAGCTTCAAAGTTCACCGAAGTGGGCTATGTCGGACGCGACGTTGAAAGCATGATTCGCGACCTTACGGAAATCTCGGTCGAGATGACGCGCCAGGAAAAGGGCGACGAGGTAGCCGAAAAGGCGGAGCTCAACGTTGAAGAGCGCATCCTTGATCTTTTGCTGCCCCCGCCCCGTTCGTCAGGCGGGTTTTATAACTTCGATTCGTCGATGAGCGACGAGGACCCGGAGAAGACAGCCGTACCCAATACGGATACGAGTGAGGAACACACCAAACGCACGCGCGAAAAACTGCGTACGCAACTGCGCAGCGGCAAACTTGATAGCAGGTTGATCGAACTCGAGATCCGGGAAAAAAACTTTCCCGTGATTGAGCTGGCTGGTCCACAGGGTGTCGAGGAGATGGGAATCAACATGAAAGACATGTTGGGCAACCTGTTTCAGGGCCGGACCAAGCAACGAAAGATGCGTGTGGACGAGGCCATGGAACATCTCATGGCCGAGGAAGAAGAGCGTTTGATTGATATGGACCAGGTGGCGCGCGCTGCGATTGAACGCGTCGAGGTCTCAGGAATCATTTTCCTTGATGAGATCGACAAGATTGCAGGTCGTGAATCAGGTCATGGACCAGATGTGTCGCGCGAAGGCGTGCAGCGAGACATTCTGCCTATCGTTGAGGGCACCACGGTCAATACTCGCTACGGCATGGTCCGCACCGATCACATACTGTTCATAGCTGCAGGCGCATTTCACGTTTCTAAACCTTCCGATCTGATTCCGGAACTGCAGGGTCGCTTTCCTATTCGCGTCGAGCTTGAGTCGCTGACAGTTGAGGATTTCAAACGCATTCTCACTGAACCCAAAAATGCTTTGATCAAGCAATACCAGGCGATGATGGCGACTGAAGAAGTGATACTCGAATTCACTGACGATTCCATCGATGCGATCGCTAACTTTGCGGCCAGAGTAAACGAGCAGACCGAAAATATCGGCGCCCGTCGACTGCAGACCATCATGGAAAAGCTGCTTGAAGAAATCAGTTTCGAAGGCCCGGACCTGGAACCAAAAAACCAACGCATCGATGCCGGCTATGTCGAAGCGATGCTCGCCGAAACCGTTAAAGACCAGGATCTCAGCCGGTATATTCTGTGAAACTATCCATTCGGTTTCCCTTGCGATCATCGTTCCGAGTTCGGCAGTCCTTCGCATTTACGCTGGGCCTGTTTGCGATTCTCGCGATCAACGGCTGCGGTAAGCGCCGTCCACCTCTACCCCCTGCAGAGCGAGTTCAGCAACGTACCGAGTTTCTTTCCGGGATACAGCGAGGTAATCAGGTGCTCCTAAGTTGGCCTGCGCCATTGCGAAATGCTTCGGACGGAAGTGTGCAGAGTATTCGTCGAATCGACGTTTATCGCCTGGCTGAAAAGCCGCGCGCACCTTTGGCGTTGACTGAGGAAGAGTTTGCGACGCGGTCAACATTAATTGGTTCGGTGACCTACGATCAGATCAAGAACGCTGCGGATGTGTTGACCTACACCGACACCTTAGAACTTGCCGGTGAGCCGGCGCGGCTTCGCTACAGCGTCCGGTATGTGAATGCGGCCGGGCAGCGAGCCTCGTTCTCAAATTTCCTGTTGCTTGAACCGGCAGCGAAAGTTGCCCAAGCGCCAACGGTTGTGGCGACCAGTAACGAAGTGGCCGAAGATGCAATCACAATTACATGGCAGCCGCCGCAGGCAAATATCGATGGCTCAACTCCCGTCAATCTGCTTGGCTACAACATCTACCGCAGCGATGAGTCTGAGACTGACTTCGGGGGCGCTGCCCTAAACAGTCAGCTTATCTCGGGCAACCAATACAGCGATAAGACTTTCAAGTTTGGAAAAATCTATCGCTATTTCGTGCGAGCTGTTTCGTTGGGTACTGAAGGCGGCCAGGTCGAGAGTTTGAATTCGAACGCCATAACGATTACACCTGTTGACACATTCAAGCCAGCAGCGCCGACATCAGTTTCCATCGCAGCTGCACCTGGCCGGCTCTCGTTGTTCTTCCCGGCGAACACGGAATCAGACATCGCTGGTTACCACATCTGGCGCTCCACCGATCCGGCGCTACCAAGGGACAAGTGGCTCAGGCTGACTGTAGAACCTTCAGCTAAGACAACATTTCAGGATGAAAAGGTCGAGTCAGGCACCCGTTATTACTACTACGTTACTGCGGTGGACCAGGCGGGGAATGTCAGCGAACCGTCCGAAGTGGTTTCGGAAACTGTGCCATAAGGGGTGGGGCCTGAAGCGCCAAAGGCGCTGACAACGACACAATGCGTATTTGCCGCTTCACAACAGCTGAAATGATTACCCCTCGTTTGGGGCTCTTGAGTGAGGACGTCGTACTTCCCTTTGCCGAAGGTGAAGTGATGGGCTCCGTAATTGATTCGCGAACTGAGGAAGCGGTACCGCTCGCCGAGGTTAACCTCCTCGCTCCGGTGGCGCCTTCAAAGATCGTTTGTGTAGGACGTAATTATCGAGACCATGCGGCTGAGCTTGGCAACAAAATGCCTGACGAACCGCTTTTGTTTCTGAAACCGCCCTCTGCAATCATCTCGAGTGACGAATCCATTGTCTTGCCCAACGCATCTCAGCAGGTAGAGCATGAAGGTGAACTCGGCGTGGTGATGGGACGTACTGCTCGCAAGCTAAAAGAAGATGACGATCCTTTGGCTTATGTCCTGGGCTACACCTGCGTTAACGATGTTACTGCCCGAGACCTGCAAAGGAAGGATGTGCAGTTTACGCGCGGGAAGGGTTTTGACACTTTCTGCCCGGTTGGTCCATCGATTGTTGGTGGACTGGATCCAGAAACTCTCGTGGTGACAACCCGAGTTAACGGCACAGTTAAACAGCGAGGTCAGACTTCGGACATGGCTTTTCCGGTCGACTTTCTGATCCGGTATATCTCCAATATCATGACTCTCCTACCCGGAGATTTGATTGCTACCGGCACACCTGCTGGCGTCTCCGCGATGAAGCCAGGTGATGTCGTAGAAGTTGAGATCGAAGAAATAGGAATTTTACGAAATACAGTAAGCAGTGAGCAGTAAGCAGTGAGCCCCTGGAGTGAGCAATGAGCGTGACCGTAAGATGGTGATTTGGCGAAAACTGGGATAGCAAACGTAAGGATGTAAGTTTGCTACTGACTACTGACTGCTAACAGCGCGACCCAAACGGAGGATTTATGAAGTTCTTTCTTGATACTGCAAACCTTGACGAGATCCGCAATGCCGCCGCCTTCGGAATCGCCGACGGAGTTACAACCAATCCGACGTTGATAGCCAAGGAGGGCGACGTTGATTTCAAGAAGCACATCGCGGCGATCTGTGAAATTGTAAGTGGCCCAGTTTCGGCCGAGTGCACTAGTGAAGACGCCGTGGGAATGGTCCGTGAAGGACGCGACTACGCGCAGATTGCTCCTAATGTCGTCATCAAATGCCCGTTGACACGAGAAGGCTTGAAGGCCACGAATACACTGTCGAACGAGGGCATTAAGGTTAACGTCACACTTTGCTTTTCAGCCGCGCAGGCTATTCTCGCTGCCAAGGCGGGTGCTTCGTTCATCAGCCCCTTTCTCGGACGGCTCGATGATATTGGCGAGAACGGGCTGGTGTTGTTGAGTGATATCGTAGAAATCTACTCGAACTACGCTTGGCCCACGGAAGTACTGGCTGCGAGCATTCGTCATCCTATTCACGCCATCGAAGCTGCTCGCATGGGCGCCGACATTGCAACGATGCCCTTCAAGGTGATCGATCAGATGTTCAATCATCCGCTGACTGATAAGGGACAGGCACAGTTCCTGGCGGACTGGCGAAAGAGCGGACGGAAATAGACCACCAGGGCTAACAGGCGTTCAGAGTACAAGCTCTAGCTTGCGGCGTGAGAGGCAGGAAGATTTGGCTGAGGTTAACGCGACCGTCACCGTTCGCGCGTGCAAGTACGATGGTCGTGAGCATCGACGTTGGTCGGCTGAGTTACTCAGGCAGAACGGACCGCTGGTTGTTCTCGATGCATACTTTTCCGAGGAAGTGGTCCACAGCCACCTCGGAACAATCGCCCGCGGAACTCACAGCCTGGAGTATTATTGGCTCGATCGATGGTACAACGTTTTCAGGTTCGCTCAGCCCGATGGCAGTCTCCGAAACTACTACTGCAACGTGAACCTGCCGCCGACGCTTGAGGCCGGGGTTTTAAATTATGTGGATTTGGATTTAGACATCGTGGTCAATCCTGACCTTTCTTACCATGTCCTCGACTATGACGACTTCGAGACGAATTCCCGACTCTACGGTTACTCTGACGAAGTGCGGACCAACGCTAGTAGTGCCATTAAGGATTTAATTCACTTAATCGAAGCTCGCGAATTTCCATTTGACGATCGATGACTTCAAAACAACAGCCCAAACAAACGAAATCCAAACTTGATCAGCTAAAGGAACGCTCAAAGCAAGCTGAGGCGGGCGGCGGTCCCGCACGTGTTGAAAAACAACACGCGGCTGGAAAGCTCTCGGCCCGTGAGCGGGTTAAGTTTTTGTTGGACGAAGATACGTTTGAAGAATTCGACAAGCTTGTAGTTCATCGTTCCCGTGATTTTGGTCTAGACCAGCAGCTCTACCCTGGTGACGGTGTGATTACGGGATATGGACTGGTTGATGGCCGCAAGGTCTTTGTGTTTGCGCAGGATTTTACGGTTTTTGGCGGCTCCCTTTCCGAGACTCATGCAGAGAAGATCTGCAAGGTGATGGACGTTGCCATGAAGGTTGGCGCACCAGTCGTTGGCTTAAACGATTCGGGTGGGGCGCGCATTCAGGAAGGCGTGGTCAGCCTGGGTGGTTATGCAGACATATTTCTGCGGAACACTCTCGCCAGCGGTGTGGTGCCGCAGATCAGTTGCATCATGGGGCCCTGTGCGGGGGGCGCGGTCTACAGTCCAGCCATCACCGATTTCAACATAATGGTTAAAGACACGTCGTACATGTTCATAACCGGACCTGATGTGATCAAGACGGTGACGCATGCGGATGTGACCAAAGAAGAACTCGGCGGCGCGCTGACCCACAATCGCACGTCGGGCGTCGCTCACTTCGCGGCCGATTCTGACGAGCATGCCTTGCGGATGGTCCGCGAACTGCTGTCGTTTATTCCGTCAAACAATCTCGAAGATCCACCGCGACTTCAACCAACCGATTCACCGGATCGCGCCGATAAGAAACTCAATTCAATTGTTCCTGAAGCTTCGAACCAGCCATACGACATTCGCGAAGTGATAAACCTGATAGTTGATGACGGCTATTTCTTTGAGGTCCAGCAGCATCACGCACCGAATATCTGTGTTGGCTTTGCACGTTTGGATGGCAGGTCTGTTGGGATTGTCGCGAATCAGCCGGCGTTTCTCGCAGGTGTGTTGGACATCGATGCGTCAGTGAAGGCGGCGCGCTTCGTCAGGTTCTGCGACTGCTTCAACATCCCGCTAATCACGTTTGAAGATGTCCCAGGATTTCTGCCGGGCGTATCGCAGGAACACGGCGGCATCATTCGACACGGCGCAAAACTGTTGTATGCCTTTGCCGAAGCGACCGTGCCAAAAGTCACTGTCATTACGCGAAAAGCTTACGGCGGCGCGTATTGTGTGATGGCGTCGAAGCACATTCGCACCGATATCAACTACGCCTGGCCATCAGCGGAGATTGCGGTAATGGGAGCCGAAGGAGCCGTGGGCGTTTTGTATCGTCGCGAAATAAATGACGCTAAGGATAAAGAAGCGGCGAGGCGCGCAAGGATTGTTGAGTTGGAAGACAAGTTTGCCAGTCCATATGTAGCTGCTGAGCGCGGTTTTATCGACGAGGTTATTGAGCCTTCGCAAACAAGACCAAAACTGATCCGCGCACTCGCATTGCTCGAAAACAAACGCGACACGAATCCACCCCGCAAGCACGGCAATATCCCGCTATAGTTGAATTAGCTCTTCCGGGCGTAGTAACCCTCGCGATACAGCAGACGCACTTTGTTTTTGCGCAACTCGGGATTAACTATTTCAATACGGATGCGCCGGTAGGTACCGTCGCGATTTGCATTGGTCGGAGTGTAGCCGACGTTGTATTGAGACCGCAGCTCCTCATCAATTTGAGCAAACGCCCGGTTCAGTTCATCCGCCGATTTGGGAAAAAATGCACGACCACCGGTTTGATCTGAGACTTTTCGCAAAGCCCCCGAATCCAACTTCCCCTCCGGAAATTCCTCATCCCGAATTCCGATCGAATAGACCACGACATTGTTCTTCACCGCGAGGTCGATAACGTTCTGGCGCTTGATCGTGCTGCTGGTATCGTCGCCGTCTGACAGGAGAATCACCGCACGGCGAGTCTGCTCATTTGAATTCGCGAGGTGCTTCGCAATTGTCTCCCACATGGCATCCCAGATTCCGGTGTATCCAGATGGGTCTACATCTTTGGGGAGTGGATCTTCACCGGCAGCGAGCCGCCGTGCATTCTCAGATGACAACTCAATTCGGACTCGTTCAATGCCGCGACGTAGTTGCGCTGGATCGTTCGTCAACGATTGCTCAACCTTGGGCACGCCTGTGAAAGACAGGATGGCGGCGTGATCTTTAGCGGGACGAATAACTGTATTGATGAAAGCCTGCGCCGAACTTTTCTCCGCCGATAGCACGCCACGTTGCGACTCGCTCGTATCGATCAGAATTGCCAGAGATAGAGGTCGATTGGTCTCTCGCTCAAACACTGTCACCGGCTGCGCAATGTCATTCTCAAAAATTCGTATGTCTTCAGCTCGCACCGACGTTAGGAAGTGACGATCTTTGTCGACGGCGGTGAAGATTGTGTTGACCAGGTTAGTATCAACACTAATCACTTCAGGCACCTCTGAATCGTTGTTTGCTTGTTTTTGGTTTTGAGTTGAACTGGTCTCAACTGTGCGACGACGCTGCGCGGGAATGGAAGACGGGTTTTGAGCCTGCACTAACGGAAGATTCGAGCACACCAGGCCGAGCGCAAGAAACAGTTTCAGAATTTGTTCGTTCGTGAACCGCATCCGTGCGCCATCCCAGTTTCAGCCGCGAGGCGGCGTCGCTACAAACTCAATCGTTTTTCGTTTCGGATCAAAGCTCATTCTGAAGGGATACAGGGCGTCGCGTCCCAGGATCGTTGGAGCATCTTTACGAGCTCCCAAAAGAATATCGGTTGGAATCCTGCGCAGGACCATTTCGCCAATACTTATTGTGGTTGGCTGAACTCGGCGTGAGCGGATTAGGCCGCCGGCGATGTCGCGCGTCGTTCCAGCGTTTGGATTCTCACTGCTACCGCCCACGATTACCGCGTTTGGTTCGTTCACTGCGAGACCGAAGCCAGACCCAGTGTCTACGAGAGCGAGACGCCCATCGCCCAATCGTACAAACGGCCGGTTGTCTCCCGCCTTTTGCACCCATAAAACCTGAGCGCGCTCACCTGCTGATTGTTGTTGACTAAGATTGTTCGAATCCAGACTCGAGATGTGCGCTCCCGGCATATCGATAACGTAACCATACGGAGCGTACGCTTCAGTGGGATCGAGGATCCCATCGACGTCTGAGGGCAGATTTGAAACGATCAGCGCATCTTGCTTGGATGGTAGAACGTTAAAAGCTTCACCCACACTGACTCTTTCCAGGATTGCTTCGCGATTCGCTGTCATCCTTGCGGAGCTCAAGCCACCCACGATTGTAGTAGGTGCCGGCTTCGTCTTGAGACTAAGTTGGGTTACCAGCCGCTGCGAGATCACGTTCATACCGGCTCCCGTATCCAAAACGAATACATAGGGACCAGTTTTATTGATCCAAACGCGCAGCAGCAGTCCCCGTTCCTCATCAAGGCTAAACCTTGCGATGCCCGGTGCGACTATTGGTTGCGCTGAGACTGTAGCGCTGGGCCGCTCGATAAAATGGGCAGCCCCCGTATTGGTGGCTGCCCATCCCATTGCTGCCAGAGCGCCTATAGCGATGAAGAGCTTTGCCTTCATGCCCGCACTCTCCTTTTGCCGCTTAGTAACGTCGATTACGATTTCGGATCTTGTATGTGTAAAGAGCCGAACCACCGCCACCGGCTAGTGCACCAATCGCTGCACCCTTCTTGCCGCCAAGAAGACCACCGACGACCGCACCACCGCCAGCACCCATGGCCACGGTCAGCTTGTCACGGTGTTTGTCCCAGAAGCTGCGCTTACGGGGCTGAGTCTGATAGTCATAATAGACCTGTCGACTTGGTGATGAATTACGGGCGTAAGAGCGTCCCGAAGGACGATTTCGGTAAACAACCCGAGATTGCGTTGGCGCCAGAGCCGTAGCGGTTGATTGAGTACCAATGGCACCGCCCTGGGCCGCTCTGAAGCCGTCAGCGAAGCCAGACTTGTAAGCAGTCTGTTCGGAAACGGTCTCGAACTGAGCAGGCACGTAGCTGTCGTTTGTTCGATCCAATGATCGATCGACCATAGTCGGCTGCAGTTGCGCATACTGAGAATCAGCTGGCTTTGCAGTCTCCTGAACTGTTGATTGGGTCTCGGCGCTGTTGTTCCTTGAATGCATCACGAATGCACCAACAGATCCGCCGATTAGGGCAGCAACAAGGGCTACCGGCAGTAACTTGTTAGTCATTATCATCACGTTCTCTCCTTGAAAAAATCTGTGTTCGCGGCGTTGCCACACACAGTTTAGCAATCACCGTTCCGCCAAAAACTCTTATGAATTTACCCCTGCATACTATCGCTGTATCACTTGATTACTTACGCATTTGCAGAATCACAAGACTACGACAACGTAATGCGAACATAAGGCGAAGCGCGCGCTACCCGATATGGAGTTGAGAGCTACTCGATATGAAACGCCAAGTAAGAAACGGGTACACTTCGAGCAATCGAAAAGGCCAGGGACTTCCCTGGCCTTACTTCATGGACGTTGGTTCGGGCGCCTTAGTTAAGCAGCCTTCGCCATCGGTACCGTCTTGTTTTCTCTCAACAGCTCCAAAGCCTTCTTCATCTGCAAATCCTCGGCTGGAGGCTTGGGTGCAACTGGTTCCGGCCCGGCGTTGGGACTATCGGCAGGAGCTCTATTCGCAGCGTCATCGTCATTTCCCGTCAAATCTTCAGGGTCGAGAGCATCGGCCTGTTCGGGACGTTTAACTTCCACCGAAGGACTGACGCCAGAACGGCTCCGTTCTTCGCCGAGAAACGGCTTACCGCTGGCTGACGCCCATTTGACCGTGGTCAAGAGCAAGCCATCGCCGCCACGCAAGGTGAAGAGTTGCTGCTCAGCGCCGGCGCCGAAGCTCTTTTCACCAACAACCTGACCGCGGTTTCGCTCGAGAAACGCTGAAGCAACGACTTCCGCAGCGCCTGCAGTACCCGTATCGATTAGCGCGACCACAGGTCCCGCAAAGATGGCAGCTTTAGGATCCGCGGCGAAGGTTTTCAAGGTCTTTCCTTCGCGTCCGGATGTTTGGGCGAGCATCCCCTCCTTGATAAAGAGGTTTGCCACTGCGACGGCCTCATCTATCGAGCCCCCGGCAGTGCCACGCATGTCGAGCACGATCTTCTGTGCGCCCTGCTTGTTCAGGTCCTGTAACCGGGCACGGACGTCAGCTGCTTCTCCGGGAGCAAAGCTATTCACTCGGACTACTCCGATGCGTCCGGCTTCCATTCTGGCCTCGGCAGCGGGTGCTCTGAACGCTCCACGCTTAACGGCCAACGTCAGCGGACGAGTGTTTGCGCGCAGGATTCGAAGTTTTACTTCCGAACCTGCTGAACCGTTCAGCAACTGTTTGGCGTCGTAAAGCGAAATATCGCGGGTCGCTTTGCCGTCGATGTATTCGATGATGTCTCCCGCTCTAACTCCAGCCTGGTCTGCCGGCGAGCCTTTCATTGGAGCAATCACATACAAATAAGAAGCAACCTGCGAAAGTTCGGCACCAATTCCGACCTGACTATTTCTAGCCTCGTCGTTAAATCGTTTCACCTGATCAGGCGTTAGGTATGTTGAGTAAGGATCGAGCCCATAAGCCAATCCACGCAAAGCTCCGGCACGGACCTTCTCCATGTCCGGATCGTCGACATAGTCATTCTGAATGTGCTGAAGGACACTCTCAAAAATTTTCAGTTGAGCGTTCGGATCATTTGCCGGCTGTTGAGCGCGGGTTGAAATCCAGCCACCTACAACGGTGTAGATCGCCAGCGTCGCTGACATGAGAATCAATGCAAACTTGGTGCGAAATGACATTAGATACCTCGGGTTACTGCGATCAAAACATCGCCTTCAAATGAACAGTAAACCTGCATTTTCCGGCGGCCAGTCGTATCATACAGACGGTTAAGGATGGGTGCAACCTAACTTTCTTCAGCATTTGCTCAGTGTTTTCAGCATCCAGAGAGTTCGATTGACTGAGCGGGTCCAGGGACTTACGCTAAGCTGCGAACATGGAAACAACGTCGACTGAAGCCGAAGTAAGCGCTCCCGTGCTGGCTCTGGATTTGGGACACAAGCGCGTCGGGGTCGCCGTAACTGACTCATTGTCAATTTCCATTACCAGACTCGCAGCACTCCCCCGCACTAACTGGAAACAACTACTGATGGATGTCGTCCATCTAATTCAACGCTTGGACGCTAAAACAGTAGTAATTGGTTTACCGCTTCGTCTCGATGGTTCTCATGGAGATGCGGCTGAGTCGGCACGATCAGTAGCTGCCAAGTTTGCCCGGTCCTTGAACATTCCCGTTTATATGCAAGACGAACGACTGACTTCTGCAGAAGCCGAGGCAAATCTGCTGTCGCAGGGTCATCAATTTCATGAGCTGTCTGACCTGGTCGATAGTGAGTCGGCAGCCATTATTCTTAGAGATTTCCTTCAAGGGGGCCAGCACCGCATTCTCTTGCCCAAAACCTAAGCATTCGTTTCAAGGTTCCCGTAAATGATTAAACGCGTCCTTCTAGGTCTGTTCCTTATTGTCCTGTTGGCGGCAGCTGCAACCGGCTTTTGGGGCTACCGTCAGCTTCGCACGCCCCACACACATACGAAAAAAGGCGTCTACGTTGAGATTCCAAAAGGGTCTTCACCCACATCGATCATCAACCGACTTGAGGCTGAAGGAATTATCCCTAACAAGTGGCCCTTAACGTTTTACCTTAAGGTCACGGGAAAGGGAGCGCAATTAAAGGCTGGAGAGTATGACTTTCCTTCTCCAATTACTCCGCTCGGAGTCCTGGATGAGCTGCAGCAGGGACACCGACGCCTGATTCGTCTGACCATCGTTGAAGGGTGGACAAGGTGGGACATTGCTAATTCTTTGGTAAAAATTCCTCAACTGAAACTTGAGGATCAGGAATCAGCGTTGTCGTTAATGAATAACGTGAGCTTGATCAGTGACCTTGATTCCAAGGCTACGAACCTTGAAGGCTACTTATTCCCTGATACCTACGAATTTCCGCCGGAGACAAAAGCCGAAGACCTGATTGAAATTATGGTCAAGAGATTTCGCAAGGAATGGAAGTCAGAATGGTCACTCCAAGCCTTAAAGCTGAATCGAACCCCGCGCGAGATAGTTACTATTGCTTCACTCATTGAGACAGAAGCGAAGCTGCGAGAAGAGCGGCCAATCGTTTCATCGGTTATCTACAATCGTCTTGAGAAAGACATGGCTCTCGGCGTCGACTCCAGCATTGTTTACGCTTCGAAGCTCGCGGGAAAGTGGCGAAATGACGGAAAGGTTTATAAAAGCGATGTTGATCGCCGGTCTCCGTATAACACACGTATAAATTCAGGTTTGCCGCCGGGGCCGATAGCCGCACCAGGAAAGAGCTGTCTAGAAGCCGCGCTCTTCCCAGCCGAAACCGACTACCTCTATTACGTTCGCGAGCCGTTACGGAATGATGGGGCGCATAATTTCTACAGTGATGAGGCGGGTTTCAGCCGGGGAGTAAGGGCGCTCCGGGAGTGGGAAGTTAAGCGCGACGCCGAGGCTGCCAGATCCCAAACCAAATAATCTGACAAATGTTTGTCGCTTTCTGGGCTGGGAGCATCATAGTCTTGTAATTGCACAGTGCTTCATCTATTCTCCGGTTACGTCCCCCGTTTACTCGCGCCGTTTCGTTGATCAGAGGTGTTCGACATGAAAAACTTCTTAAGCTTGATCCTGGTAATGATTGTTGGTGCTACCTCTGCGTGGTCGCAAGGCAAGGGCGTGGACAAGACCAGTGAGCGCGTACGCGATACTGGCACGACAGGCGGCAACGGACCCAAGACCAATACCACGTCGGGCCGCGGCATGGACTTCGGTAGAAATCCAAAGGTGCTGCCTTTGGCTAACCCATACCGCTTATCGGCGCGACGTGACGTAATACTTAAAGCAGTTCTTGATGTTATGCGCGATCGGAAGTTGGTTGTGGATGAAGCAGCCTCGAAACCGGATGAAGGGATAATCGTCAGCCAGCCCTACACATTCATCAAAGGGGCCGTTGTCAGTCAAACCGAGCTAAACCGCTATGCGGATCTCAATAGCTCCGATGGGCGCGGCTGGACACGTGGTCGCTTCACGCTCAGTGTCGAAGTTCAACCTATTGATGGGAACAGCGCCAACGTTGCCGTTAACGGAAAAATCGAGGGCCGCACCGACGGCGCGACCGGCGCCGAATGGATTACGCTCACCAGCACCGGTACGGCCGAGGAAGAGTTCCTCGCCGCACTGGTGACAACTATTACCGGTGGGCCTCCTCCAGGTCGATTAGAATAGAACTTCGCATCGTCAATCCTTAAGGCAATACTTCACCTTTAGTCAAAAGAATGTCTGAATACCCGGAAGAAAAAATCTTTGCTGAGCCGAAGAGCTCATCGACTCTTAAGCTGGTTGCGGCCTTTGCAGCCGTTGCAATCACCGTCGTTGTATTTTACGGCTACACAACTATAAGGAAACGCCACGCGGCGGATACAGCCGCAACGCTTTCAGCTGCTCAACCAAAGACCGAGCCACGACCTGAGCCAAAAGCGTTGATAATGGTCGATGACGCAATGCTTAAGGCTGGAACTACCACGCTCGGCGGCACGGTAAGGAACACTTCAAACGAAGAACTCGGCCCACTTGCTGTTGAGTTGGAGTTGAAAAAGCGAACTGGGGGCGGCGTAGAAACCAGGCTGGTCAACCTTCAGCCCGCTACTCTTAAACCTCAGGAAGAGGGTAGATACTCGCTACAACTCAGGGCCAACGAATTTGGATCGGCGCGGCTCACAGGTCTTCGCACAGGATCTGGCTCGACTGCTGTCGCATTCACCACGGCCCAGGGCCATAAGCGTCCGAATGAGATATTGGAATCAAAGACGGTAGTAGTCGATAAGCCACGATCCAAAGGGGGTGGCGAGTTCCTGAACACGCCTGACACTCCTGCCCGGGTTCCTTAGTTGCTGCCTTCCCGCAAGCGAACAAAAGCTCAAACGCTCAGGTTATCGTTGAAACGTCGGCATGGCGACGAAAGTTAAGGTGACGTGTGAACGTTCGTGACCGGACTTAACGCAGTGGTTTAGGTGCGAGCCGCGGCGGCCTTTGTATTCGGATCGAGTTCGGCGAGAAGTTCCTTCAGGAGCGGTATGTCAGTTTCGGCGGTAAGGTAGTTTTTCCCGAGCATCTTCATGAAGCGACGCTCTTTCGTTTCCCCGTTCAACTCTTTCAGTAACGCCTGGCAAAGCGCGACGACGACGGATGAGTCAAACTGGGTCCCGGTGTTGCGTCGAAAGTCTTTTATCACTTCATCAAACGAACGACGTGTCTTGTATGGCCGGTCGGTAGTCATCGCGTCGAACGAGTCCGCGAGGCTCACGATTTTTGCGCCCAGCGGGATTTGTTCGTCAGTTAGACCATCTGGATAACCTCGCCCGTCCAGGCGCTCGTGATGGTATTTCGCCATCAATGGTATATCAGCGTAGGGATGGTGAATCGGCGAGAGAATATCGAAGCCCGCGGCCGGATGCCGGTTGAGTTCACTTGATTGCTTAGCATCGATTCGGTAGGGAGCGTTAATGATGTCGCGCTCGACCACCAGTTTGCCCACGTCGTGCAGATAACCTGCGATCGCCATACCTTCAACTTCTTCTTCGGGCCAACCCATTTCTCGGGCAATGATCTCGCTGTACTTACCGACACGCTCCGAGTGACCCTGCGTATATTTGTCTTTGATATCGATAGCTGCGGCAAACGCGCGCACTGTGTCTCGATAGATGGCCCTGAGATCTTCGTATAGACGGCGGTTCTCTTCTGCCTGGCTCTTCACCTCCGCGATCAAACGATGCTGGTGAATACCCACGCCGATGTGGCGGACCATCGCGCGAATCACCGCGAGGTCGTCATCGGTAAACAGTTCACCGCTGGCTTTGCCGCCCAACAAGACGAGACCCGCCAACGATTCGTGAACGATCATCGGGAGTACCAACTCGAGTTGCTGAGCCCGCAGTTCATCTGCGTGACGAAGGAGGAAAGCATTACCTGGCGCCGTGTCATTCTCAATCTGGACCACATGCAGAGTCGGTTGGCCCGTATTGAGAAGAGTGTCCCGGTCAACTTCATCAAGCGCGAGGGCTGGTTGATAGCTTTCGTCAAATCCCCAGATTGCTGAACAAGTAGTAGTTCCCTGCTCCGGCACATACTCCAATACTGCGCCTCGGCGAATCGCAATTGTGCCGAGCAGTAGATGCAGCGAAGTACGCACCATCTCATTAAAGTCGCCCGTAGTTGCCACCTCTTCGCCAAGGTCAGCGAGCGCGCCAAATGAGTGAATTAGTCTTTGTGTGATTGGCTCCATACGAGGTGGCACGAATTCGATCAATGCCCTTGAGCCCGGGGTTGAGCGGAGATATTCGAAATAGCTTCCTGTTGGTTGCGGGCGATGATTACGTGACGCGTGAGACCGAGCATCTCAAATAATTGAATTGTCTCTGGTTTCACTTCCGAGAACACCACGCGCGCCCCACTCTTTTCAGCAATTTCAATAATGCCCAAAAGTATTGAGATGCCGATGCTGTTAACGAGTTCGGTGTCGCTGAAATCGATGACGAGGGCTCTACAGCCAGAGTCGAGCTGCTTCCGGCATTCGTGCTCGATACGTTCTCCAGTTAGTTTGTTTAGATAGTCGCTCGCGTAGACCACGGCGGTTGTGCCGATTGTGTGCGAACGAATGTTAGATCGAATTGCTTCCCCCAAATCAAGTCCTTTCACCGAATGAGGTCAGTACCATCCCGGCGCGTCGGGATAGCGGATGGTTGCTGCGTGCTTTCGACTACGACTGTTGATTACGCACGTACTTGGACATGCGGAGCCTGGTCCCTTCGTCGACACGCTCAAATTCAACTTCGTCCATCAGAGTCTTGATCAACTTCAAGCCCCATCCGCGTCGTTGTTCGCTGGAGTCTCCGAATTCGTTGTCCGAGTTTTCCCCTGACAAAACTAAACTCGACGGCACAATGCCGCGACTCGAAATAGTAATCACCAATTTATCATTTTCAACAAGGAATCGTTGATAAATCTTTCGATCGGGGCTGAGACTGTGTTCGGAAGCATTGATACAAGCTTCGACGATCGCCGTCTTTATTTGATTAATCGCCTCTGGTCTAAAGTTGATGCGTCGAGCAATTTGTTCGACGGTACTGGCGGCTAGTAACTCGTAATCGGAACCCATCGGCAGGACCAACTCAATTTCCTCATAAGAGCTCGCCGGGGTTGTCAGTTCAGAGAAACCGAGGCGGTCAACTAAGAGCTCAAGTTGTTTTTGACTCGAACTGAAGGCGCCTCGGTCATCCAGTATCTCTGACGCCGTTGCGGAGAATCCTTCGTTTGATACCAACCAGATCTGCGTTCGCACAAAACCTGAGCTTCGTGCCAGAGACGTCAGACGATCCAGCCAGTCCTTTGCCTGCGCCTCGTCAACTGCAAGCTTGCTTTGAACCCTTGCCACCAACCACACCACTTCATTCGAGTCCGTGTAGGTTGGACCATCGAACCCGTGGGCCACTACGGAAACCTCTGCAGCAAACTGGCGAAATTCAGAACTGAACGAAACACCACTGGCCGTGTGAAATATTTGCGGTAGTCGCAGCAGGTCAATATCAGCGTCCAGAGTTTTGGAATTTTCCTCCGCAGCGGAACCCTTAAGCTCGTGGGCGAATTGATCGTAACGAAAGAGCTTTCGAGGCACGAGCTGGAAATTAAACTTGTCGAGCATCTCCCTGAGGTGAAGATTTGCCGCTTGCCTGTAATGGCGCTCGATAGTTTGCGGCGCTCGTTTGAGTGCTCCCGCCATCAAATCTGCGACAACCAGGGCTCTGGGTTCGCGCAAGGAGTCGAGGCGAAAACGACTTCTGAGAAAATCTCCCCACGGTGAAGGCCCGCTCTCAACGTTAATCGTTTCGCCATCCCGGTTGATGAGTTCTTCTTCGTGCAATCGCGCGACCAGAGCTTCGACCTCTTCTGGCTCTGCCTGGATTTTTCCGGCCCAGCCCTCAAAGGTCGCGGTCCGTCGACGAACAGGAACTGCCTCGCAAAGAAGATTTACGACGTGCCGCCTCATTTCGGCATCCTGGATGACGCGTTCGAGCAGATAAGTAAATCGTCGACTGATCGAGCCTCCCAACAACTCGTCGGCATACAAACGTTCACACGCAAAGTAAGAATCAAGCGCCAGGTGCTTGTCGTGGGCTGCCTGAATGATGGCCGTGATGAAGAAAGGACTACCCTCGAGTTGTTTGACCAGCAGGTCTCGAGTCTCCTCATTGAGAGAAACATTTAGCCGGCGAGCTGTCGTCGCAACTAGCTCCCGAGCGTCATCGTCCGCGAGTGGTGTAAGGTGAAGCTTGTCAAACGTGTCGGCACTCGCGCCGGCGGATTCAACCGTCCCAACTAAACTTCGTCTTAATCCTGCCAATGCGAACGACTGTCCATTTGAAGTGAGCGCTCGGACGATTTCAGCTTCGAGCCCGACTCCCGACCTTATAAAAATCGGAAGATGAGTCGCGTCAAACATCACGAAGGCGCGCCCGCTTGCACCTGGAATTCGACGCGGAACAGTCAAACACAAACGCACGAGTTCGCGATCATCTTCACCGAAACGTTGCCGATCGTAGTCATCGACCAGTTCTTCGATCCAATCCAGATCCGCAGCAGGAGCAAGTTGGACCACTTCATCAAGCGTCAGCGACTGACTGCTGAGTGATGGCTGGTTGCGTTGAAACGCCACGTATTGAAGTAGAAACGTATTGAGAAATTCGATGGCCACGCTTATAGGAGTGGCCTCGGAATGGGGAGGTCGAAAATAGATCGGAACAGTGGAGGATTGAGCGTGGAACAGTCGATCGTAGGCCTGGCGTAGCAGTTCAGAAACACCGGCCATTGGCGCCGACATTATTAGCATTCCGCGAGCATCCGACGCCTGGCTGGCCCTTTCGGCAAGTGCTCGAAGCTCAGCAGTACGGCCGATGAACTCGTTTGGCCGAACGCGACCGAGAATCGTTCTCATTTCGTGGGGACTCTCGCTGCTCATTGATTGCTGGCCATATCGGTGAGGTTGTCGACATAAAATTCGATCCGGTTCTTGCCTAGCCTTTTAGCGTTGTAAAGCGCGCGATCCGCAGCCGCGATAATGCTTTCGGCGGTATCAATGTGCCGGCCAAGAGTCGAAATCCCGATACTAATGCTTACCGTTCCCATCGGCTGTGATTTGCCATGCGGATACTCGGTCTCAGTAACCTTGAGTCGCATGCGCTCGGCGATCACACCGGCTTCGGACACTGAGGTCTGCGGAAGCAGGATGCAAAATTCTTCACCACCGTAGCGGCACGCGATGTCGGCGGAACGCAAGGCAGCCTTGAGACTATGCGCCGTAATCTTCAGCGCCAGATCTCCTGCCTGGTGACCGTTGGTGTCGTTATATTTTTTGAAGTCGTCGATATCGATCATCAAACAGCTCATCGAATAGTTGTAACGCCTGGAACGATTTAATTCCTCAGTCAAACGCTCTTCGAGATAACGCCGGTTTAGGAGTCCCGTTAACGGATCTGTTATCGACATCAACTGAAACTGCGCCGCACGTTCCTGCCACTCTGCCCGTTCCAAGGCGACTGCGATTTGCGGACCGATCATCTCCAACAAGTTCAGGTCGACCTCGTCGAAATGTTTTCCATTGGATTTGTCAGTCACATTCAGCAAACCAATCTTGCGTGAGCCGATGGATAACGGATAACTGATGAATGACTTGGTCCGATAGTTTCGCGAAGGTGTTTGTTCGAAGTCCGAAGCATCGATGTTCTCGACTAGCAGCGGCTGACCTGATTCCAACGCGCGACTCGATATTCCCTTCCCCAGCCTTTGGCGGGCATCCATTTCAATCTCATCTGGCAATCCATGACGCGCCCTGAGAATTATTTCGTCTGCAGTTTCATCGAACGCCCAGAGAGACGCGCGCTCGGCCCGGAGTAGCTCCTTCGAGTTCTTGAGAATTGACTCGTATGTTTGCCTGGCGTCAGTGGAATTGATGCGTTCAAGAAAACCCTGCAGCGACTCATCAACCGTTGCACGGTACTGCAGTTCCCCTCTCAACCTATCAACTTCACGCTGCAGTTCGTTACTGGGCGGCTTAGAGGTTCCGCCTCCGTTTGCTTGCTCAGTTGATTCCTCCGGTTTCTGTGAAGCGGAAAACGTTTCGAGAGATGCAGAGTTTCCGGATGCGGCCCGTGTGTCAGTTCCCACGTGGTCCGTGTCAAAGCGACGTGTAGCCTTATCCAGACGGCGGTCTAGTTGCTCCAACTTTTCAGGCTCAGCGAAAATGACATTGTCGAATGGATTCCCGGGCAGCAGTTCATTCAGCTCACCTGCTCGAAAGCGTTCGACCAGGGAGCGATAATCGGAACCTGTTACGAAAGCACGGCCACCGATAGCGACGAGTTTGCGATTGCCGATTCTTAGCGGCTTGGCGAAACATTGCAGTCCCGCGTGACACTTGTAGTCCACTCTGGTTCCTGCACTCGTAGCGCGCCGGTGGGCAGCGCCACAAAACGGATCACAAAGGCTGACGAGCTTTGCCGATGATTGAAACGAATGGCAGATCGAGTTGTTGTGCGACACCACCAACGCAGGCGGTTGGTAACCGTCAACCAGCAGCACTGCCAGGCCCGCCTCGTTAGCGATTTCCCGTTGCTTCTCGATCCACTCCTCAGGCACATCCCCGCGCTTCTCCTGGGGGATCTCGAGGCTGACTGCGGTCACGGGCTCGATTGAGTTTTCGGGCTTCATCATTTACTGCTTAGTTGTAATCGATTACTCAAATGAAAGTTCTGACGCTATTGCAGCCCAAACCAACCTTCCTCTGCAACTGCGAATTCTGGGTAAGCCGCGTTCTTCACCGATGCATACAAACTACCCTATTGGTAAACGACCAATCTGGCGCTGTTTTCACTGTAAATTAGCGGAATAACGAGGGTTACGACCTGTGGCAGTGCAGGTCACGGAGGAGTAGGGGCAGACGCCAATTGCGCGGCTTTCATGCCTGGGGCCTCATTCGCGGCGACACCTTCGATGTCGGGGTATTCCGGGCTAATGCGGATGCAGGCGGCGAAATGCTGGGGCTTGATCTCAACGAGTGGAGGGACGACCTGGCCGCAGACTTCGATCGCGTAGGGACATCGGGTCCGAAAACGGCAGCCGCTGGGTGGGTTAACGGAGGATGCAACATCACCTTTAAGGAGAATTCTCTGACGCTTTTCTTCAACCGTCGGGTTCGGTACCGGTACCGCCGAAATCAGTGCCTTCGTATAAGGCATCAGCGGATCGGAATAGATGTCGCTTGCGCTCGCGATTTCGACTAACTTGCCCAGGTACATGACCGCGACTCGATCGGATGCGTGTCTGATCGCTCTCAGGTCATGCGAAATAAAGAAGTAGGTTAGGTTTTTTTCCCTACGCAGTTGTTCCAACAGATTAAGTATTTGTGCCTGGATCGAAACGTCGAGTGCGGAAATTGGCTCGTCAGCCACGATAAAGTCGGGATCAACGGCGAGGGCGCGAGCGATTCCAATTCGTTGTCGCTGTCCTCCAGAGAATTCATGCGGGTAGCGGTTGATGAATCGTCTGCTCAGTCCTACTGTCTCGAGTAACTCCTGGACTCGTTTGCCCGCCTCCCTTCCCTTGGCAATCCCAAACGTATCAAGAGGCTCACCAACAATTTGGCCGACCGTCATGCGCGGGTTCAACGAAGCGTATGGATCCTGAAAGATGATTTGTAGATGCCGGCGATGTTTGCGCAGCTCGCGAGAAGAGAGCGTGGACATATCGCGATCTCGGTAAAACACCTGGCCACCCGTCGGCTCAGTAAGTCGAAGTAGGGCCCGCCCCAGCGTTGATTTGCCGCAACCTGATTCACCTACCAAGCCAAGCGTCTCGCCACGAAAAATATCGAATGAAACATCATCGACCGCTCTGACAACTCCCTTACCACGGCCTCTGTGAGCGTAGTGCACCTCCAGGTTCTTGACCGACACCAGTGATTCTGCCGAACCGTTCTTCGATTGCGGTGTTAGGTCTTTGTTGTCTGGATGGTCGCTCATTGTCGTTTTCCTAACCCGCAATTCTAGGTACCTGAGCTCGATTCAGCGTAAACCTGTTCCGCGAAGTGGCAGAGCGAAAAGTGATCGTGTGTCAGTTGCACAAACGGAGGAAACTCTCGATTGCACACGTCTTCGGCCCGGTCGCACCGCGGCGCGAAGGGGCAGCCCGCGGGTAAATGGGCCACGTCTGGAGGAAGCCCCGGAATCTGATAAAGCTCGCCCTTGTCAGATGCTGGATTCGGAACTGAACGCAGTAAACCCTTCGTGTAGGGATTGCCGGGACGATCAAAAAGTTCTTTGGTGCTCGCTCGCTCAAAAACTTTTCCGGCGTACAAGACGAGGACTTGATCCGTCATGCCGGCTACCAGGCCGAGGTCGTGCGTCACAAAAATAACGCTGGTACCCATTTCACTCTTCAAGGTCTTGATTAGCTCCAGGATTTGGGCCTGAATGGTGACATCGAGTGCGGTGGTCGCTTCATCCGCGATCAGAAGGGCCGGCTGACAGGAAAGGGCCATCGCGATCATTACGCGTTGACGCATACCACCCGAAAATTCATGCGGATAAGAATCAGCCCGGCTGCGCGCGTCAGGTATGCCTACCTTTTCGAGCATCTCAACCGCGTGTTCGTATGCCTGATCCTTGTTATGGCCCAAGTGCAGCTCAGTAATTTCCATTAGCTGGCGCGAGATCTTCATGAACGGATTCAGTGACGTCATCGGATCCTGAAAAATCATCGCGATCTGCCGGCCGCGGACTTTCCTCAAATCCTTTTCGGACAAACCAAGAATGTCTACACCGTTGAAAATTATTTTTCCGGACACGATCTTTCCGGGAGGCTCCGGAATCAATCGTATCAGGGCAAGATTAGTTACCGACTTGCCTGACCCCGACTCACCCACAATTCCCAACGTGTCACCACGCTTCAACTGAAAAGAAACACCGTCAACAGCTTTGAGCAGCCCATCATCTGTGTCGAAGTAGGTTCGAAGGTCTTTAACTTCCAGTAGATTTTCAGTGGTGGGGGTCATGCTAATCATGCCTTCGCGAGAGAACATCCATCTAAAATCTGAAACGGTCTCGACTAATGAAAATTCAGACGATGCTGATACCCGGTCTGTCGAGATATCGGCAACTCTCTGTGTAACCTCTCTGTTCTCTGTGCCTCCGTGGTGGATTTACATTGGAAAGCCCCCACCACAGAGGCACAGAGAACACACAGAACGCACCGAGAAAACCAAACTTCCCGACGGACTCTTAAGCCGTTGTTCGTCGGCTCAACAATCAAACCTTGCGCATCTGCGGATCCAACGCATCGCGCAAACCATCGCCCAAAAAGTTGAAGGAAATTAACGTCAAAGCCATGGTCAATCCCGGACAGATGAGTTGCCATGGGAAAATGCCGATGTTCTGAATTCCTTCGCTGGCCAAACTCCCCCACGACGCCATTGGCGGCTGTATTCCAAAACCCAGGTAAGAAAGAAATGCCTCTGTCAACATCACGGAAGGAATTGTCAGCGTCGCGTACACGATTACTGGGCCGAGCGTGTTTGGCACGATATGCCGGAAGATAATCCGCGGAGTCGAAACTCCGGTCGCACGCGCCGCGAGGACAAACTCCTGATTCTTCAACGAGAGTACTTGCCCGCGCACGATCCTCGCCATCGTCAGCCATGAGACTGCCCCGAGGGCAACGAAAAGGAGCGTCAACTGGCCGCGCGCCGTCTGGCTTTTGAAAACTGCCAGCAGCACGATGACCAGAATGAGATAAGGAATTGCGTAAAGCACATCGACAAGACGCATCATTAGGTTGTCGATGCGGCCGCCAAGGTAACCCGCAATCGCACCATAGCTGACCCCGATAAGCAGCGACACCAGAGTCGAAATAATGCCGACCAGTAATGATATTTGTCCGCCCTGTAGGGTTAAGGCTAGGAGATCCCTTCCCTGTCGATCCGTGCCCATCGGATGCGTCCATGAGAATGATCCGTCGGGGGCGGTGAATGGAGGAAACGACCTGATAAGCGCAGCTTCGGAAGGAATGTAGTCAGGTGCACGACCAGTGGCTGCCTGCAGCAGATATGGACCAATTAACGAGGCCACGGAAACCAACAGAACAATCGCCAATCCGAAAACAGCCAACTTGTTCTTCAATAGCCGGCGCCAGGCATCCTTCCAAAGCGAAGAGCCAGCTATCTGTTCCCCTAGTTCAGCTGATCGAACATCACCTTCGCCGACTGCAAGCTCCGGAGTTGTGTGACTGATATTTCCGGAACGCGGCAACCCCGGATTTTCGGGTGGTGTACCCAAAGGAGTCAGCGCAGGTTCCTCCGGCTCAGTCGGGGATTTTGGGTGATGATGGCGGTCGTCCATGTTCTTGTTAATAGCGAATGCGCGGATCCAGGTACGCGTAAGCGATGTCCACCAGCAGATTCATCGTCAACAGCGTGATGGCAATAAACGCGACGATGCCAATAATCAGAGGCTCATCACGATTCATGGAGGCCTGGATAAAATAGTTTCCCAGTCCCGGCAAAACGAAAATACGCTCGACCACGACGGTTCCCGTTAATAGAAAGGCGAGCGCCGGCCCGGTAAAGGAAACCACCGGTAACAGACCACCTCGTAATGCGTGTTTGATCAGAACCTGGCTTTCGCTGAGTCCTTTTGAACGAGCCGTCCGAATGTAATCTGACCTCAAGACCTCCAACATACCTGCACGCGTGAGCCTGGCGATGTAAGCCATGTAAACAGCTGACAGGGTAAGCACTGGCAGGATTAGGTTGCGGCTGGGAAAGCCTTCCCAACGCGAAGGAGGAAGCCAATAGAGTCCTAACGAAAAGATAAGGACCAGGATGGGGCCAAAGACAAAATTGGGCACGGAAATTCCAACCATTGCGAGCGCCATGGCGCTACGGTCCCACCAGCTGTTTTGTTTGAGCGCCGCTATGGATCCGATAACTACGCCGACGACGAGGGCCAACAGGTAGGCAAGGATTCCGACACTGGCTGAGACTGGAAGCGATCGCGCGATGATGGCGTTAACGGATTTGCCTGGATAGCTCAGTGAGTCACCGAAGTCGAGTCGCAGCACACGACTCATCATCCGCCTGTATTGTTGGTGCCACGGTTTATCCAATCCGTAGTGTTCGCGAATGTTGGCTTCGATCCCTTTCGGCAGAGGTTTCTCACTGATGTAGAAGTTGCCTGGCGCCAGCCGCACCAATCCCCACGTAATCGTGATCACTACGAGAATTGTAGGAATTGTGATTAACAGACGCAGGATGATGAATCGAAGCATAGGGGAAGGCATTAATGCCGGACTTCGTTTGATGGCTGGCGACTCACGATCAGTCAGTCAGTTTCGGCGTAGAGTAGTCCCACTTCGCCGGGTCTCGTTCTATGTAGATAAACTTCCACGCGTAGAGTGATACCGGATTTGGATACATACCCTTGACGTACGGCTTCTTCACCCAATTCACCGAAGGTGTTTCAATTGGAATTACCGGTTGAGCGTCCAACATGTATTTCTCAGCTCGGGCGAGCAGTTCATAACGCTTTTGTTGATCGAGAGAATGGTTAGCCTCATTGATCATTTCTGCATATTTCGGATCGGCCCAGCCGCTACCATTGTCACCGGAGTTAGTTAGAAACAGGTTCAGGAAGGTTACGGGGTCCATATAGTCCGCGCCCCAGATGCCAAGGGCAAAGCCCTTGTAGTCCAACTTCGAGCGGGCGTCCATGTAAGTCTTCTGTTCCCGGCTATCGAGGCGCACTGTTATGCCAAGGTTTTGCTTCCACTGTGCCTGCATAAACTCCGACAGTGCTTTGTTCGACGTATGCGCGCCGAAAACGAGTCCCACTTCGTCGCTGGGAAATTTTTCGCAGACATAGGTACCGTTGGTTCTTTGGGTCACCGGGTATCCCGCCTCTCCCAGTAACTGCCTGGCTGACGCTGGATCGAACCCATCCCCTTTCGGTTGCGGGTAACCGACGAATATTCCTGTGGGGGTAAACGCCGATAACGGCTTAGTAGTCCGTTTGTGCTTTGAATATGTCTCCTTGTCGATCGCCATATTAAAAGCGCGCCGAACTCGCAGGTCATTCATCGGCGGCTTGGTTACATTGATCAGGAGGTAGGTTATCGCCGCCTCGGCAGCGTCCATGAAATCCTTTTTCGGGCGTACTACGTCCAGCCAGGGGTTGGGCACAGAATGGTTCAGAAGCGCGTCGGCGGATCCCACCCGATACAGATTCATGCTGGTCGGGTGATCAGTGGAGACATAAAAACGGATCTCGTCGAGCCGAACATTAGCGGCGTCCCAATACATTGGATCGCGTTCAACCACGACTTCGTTATAAGGCTTCCACGACTTCAGCTTGAACGGCCCACAGCTAACGATATTCGCCGGGTCGGTCCACTGCCGGCCGAATTTTTCAATAGTCTTGCGCGGAACGACGCGAAAGAATGGATGCGCGAGCAGCCCGGTGAAATAGGGCGCCGGTTGCGACAACGAAATACGGACCGTGTAATCGTCAACCGCCTCAACTCCCACGTCTTCTGCTTTTACGGCTACAAGCTCCTTATCTGCCATCAACGCCTGAAGTTTAGGGTTAGCTGCCAATAACTTCGCGCGTTTTGCTTCCTGGGCCGGCAAGATGATTCGCGCAGGCGAGTGCATCGCTTGATGAAAGGCCGTATCGCTGGCAGCCTGTCCTATTTCATATTCGGCTTCGCCAGACAGTGGTTTTTGGCTAAGCGTCGCAGACTCTGGCGCTTCAGCTTCCAGATCCGTCTCGAGAAGAAATCGTTTGCTAGTTGGATCAACTACATAGACCGAGCCCTGGTTGAAGGCCTGCGCATTTTTTATGTAGTAAGCATTCGCTGCTGTTCGTGACAATAATTCCGGAGAAAGCGCACGGCGAACGCTGTAAACAAAGTCGTGCGCGTTAATCGGTTCGCCGTTGGACCACCGGCCATTCTTTCGCAGGTGGAAAACAAACTCGGAGTAGTCGTTGTTTATGTCCCAGCGTTCGGCGAGTGCCGGAATCGCGTTTAGAGATTTTGGGTGGTATTCGACCAGGCCATCGTAAAGGGCCATGTAGATGTGCGCCTCGGGCTGGCCCGAGCTGACTGCTGGATCGAGGGATTCCGGCTCTGGTCCGTTTACATACCTGAGAATGTTGGCGTCGGGTGGGGTCGTCTTACCAAAGAATTCTTCGTCTGTTGCCAGGACACGGCAGGAGACTGCTCCAAAGGCGAGTGAAGCCAGAGCCAAGTAAGTGACTGCGCGCTTCCGTTGAGTTTTATTCATCTATCTGAGGTTAATCACCTGCCAGCTCCCACGCTGCACGCGAACTTATCATGTCGAATGTCTCTGATCAAGACTCATGATCTCGAGTCAAGTCATTGGTCGTGAAACCAGAGTGGAGGGCGCGACTTACTTTTGCTTCCAGGTGGTATTGATTCGGACCGTCTTCAACGAGGGTGCATCCAGAATGTTTGAATCAAAACCAGAAACATAAGGTTTCACCAGGGCATAGGAGGAGGCGAAATAGACTGGCATCACGCTGAGATCGTTTAGCGCCTGACTCTCGGTTTCGATCGGAGGCGGAGTGCCGAGGGTCTCTTGCATGTTGTTGACCTTTGGTGGCGTAGGCGTAGCCCGGCTCGTGGCTGTATCGGTTGGCTCGGTTTCTCCCGGCAGTAACGAATTGTTCCTGAACAGCATCCGGATGTTGGTAAGTTCGTCAGTCGTCTGCATCACAACGCCGCGACGCACGACATCGTAATCGCCGGAATTGATAGCAGCCTGGTATTCATCCCAGTTTTTTACCACTATCTCGGTCTCGATGTTCAGAACAAGTCGCCACATCGCGGCAATCGACTGGGCCACAATCCGCTGTTGCTCATTTCGGTTAATGAGCAGGATGATTCTGGGAAAGCCCTCTCCGTCAGGAAACCCCGCCTCAGCCAGGAGGTTGCGAGCTCGATCGTAATCCTTTTCGAGTAACTCTGATTTTTCAACCACTGGCTTGGAGGCGTTGGGGATAGCCTCTGGCAGAAAACGCTTGGCAGGTTCAGTCGCCCCGTCAAGATCGTCCTTGCTTACGCGCTCGCGATCGAATCCCAGGGTCAAGGCCTCTCTGACTCGCACATCGTCGAAAGGCTCGTGCGCGGTGTTAAAGCTGTAATAAGTCAGAGCTGCATAAGTTGTGCGACGAAAATCTTCGTAAGGGGCCAGTAGTTTGATGGCCAGGGGTTCAAACGCAGCATTGGTTACTGCGTCAACTTCGCCGGCTCGATACGCTTCCAGGGCCGACTCCGCGTCCTTGGCGGCTACAAATTCAACGCGGTCGAGACCGACTTGTTGTTTGTCCCAATAGTTTTCAGCTTTTTGCAACGACACTCGCTCATGGCCGCTTGCGGCCAGTGAAAATGGCCCATTTGAAATAAGTCGCGTTGCTCCCATCCGACTGACGGCATTCTCCTGATTTAGTTTCACGGGCCGAAATACCGGATGGGCAACGAGGGCAGGAAAATTTAGATCTGGCCGGCGAAGTCGAACGCGCAAAACGTGATCGGATTCAGCGACTGCGCCAAATCGATTGTCCGACCCCTCAATGTCATTCACGGGGGGCCCGGGTTTTTCTTTGACCACGGGTGAAGTGGTTGGCGAAGGATCAACCTTTTGTCCGTCAGTTCCTCTGATGTTGGCGAGTAAAGAGGTGTGGGGAGCTAGATCGCCAATTTTTCTGATTCGCTGCCACGACAACACGAAGTCGTTCGCGGTGACGGGTTCGCCATTGGACCAGCGAGCGTCTTCTCGCAAATAGAAGGTCCACTCGCGTCCCCCATTTGAGGATTCCCAACGAGTTGCCACGGCCGGTACCGGGGTTAATGTTTTTGGATCGTAGTCAGTTAGGCCTTCGAAGATCGCTCGAACCAGATCGGTGTCCGGTGGTGCAGCAGCAAAAGCTGGATCGACAGTCTGCGGTAAGCCGCCATTGCTCCAATGGAATTCCTGTGATTGTCGCGGAGTGACGCGGCCGTAATAAGGTTCGACCTTCGCGCGGAGAAAACAGCCAGTCAACAGCAGGCTGAATGTCAGTCCGCAGGCGAGCCAGAAGCGGAATCTGAAGACGAAAGAGTTTCCAAGTCGAATCATTTATTTGTTAGCGGTTGATCGTCCCAGAACGGCTCAGTACCCAATACCGAGCTCAGCGCTTTGCCGCCTCTACTAGCAGTTCGCCGTACACCTCTTCGGTCCTTGTCCTCGATACTTCAAACCCATCTGAAGTGTCGATCGCGTAATCAGCAAACGCCAATTTCTCTTCCTGACTCATTTGAGACTTGATCCTTTGTTCAGCCTCGTCTCGAGTAAAGTTGTCTCGCGCCATCAGGCGGGCAAGCTGAATCTCCGGACGACAGTGAACGACGATTAGTTTATCAAAACGCTTCGAACCACCTGATTCAATCATTAGCGCAGCATCAACAATTCCGATTCCCTGCGGATCGCCCGACTCCCATTCCCTTAATCGCAAATCCTGCTCGTGAATTATGTATGGATGGAGCAACGAATTTAAGCGTTGACGCTTCTCGGGATTGCCAAAGACTATTGCTCCGAGTTTTTTCCGATCAAGTGTGCCGTCGGACTGAAGTATCCCCACACCGAATTCAGAAACGACCCTCGCCAAAGCTTCCGATCCAGGAGCCACAACGTCACGAGCGACGTCGTCCGCGTCCATCACATGGCATCCCAGCTGAGCAAATACCCCAGCGACAAACGTCTTACCGACACCTATTGAGCCTGTTAAGCCGACGCGCAGCATCTTTAGAAGGAAGCAAACAGCAAAGAGTGAGCAAACAGCAGACAGCAAACAGCCGGCAAGCTTTAAGTGACATCGGCGTAAATATTTGCGCGACCCGCTGTTTACTTTCTAAAAGTGTGGTACTCGCGGCGATAAATATAGCCCTTCGGAAATTGCATCATTCCGCTGTTTGCTGTCTGCTGGTTACTGTTTGCTATTCGCAATTCCCCGTCGCCACTTGGCCGCCCGCACCGTATTCTGCATCAGCATCGCCACAGTCAACAGGCCTACGCCTCCCGGGACGGGCGTACGTCGCCCGGCTACTTCATCGGCCTCAGCGGGGTTAACGTCGCCTACGAGGGTGTAACCGCGTCGAGAGATGGTCTCGATGCGCGTCTCGGCCTCGTATCCAAAAAGTCGCCGCGCCTCGGCCGCATCGGTTACCTGGTTCATGCCCACGTCAATGACCGTTGCGCCAGGTTTGATGTGTTCCCGTCCAATAAAACCCGGCCTTCCGATTGCGACGATTAACAGATCCGCTTGTCGCGTCGTTTGTGCAAGATCACGCGTTCGGGAATGGCAAATCGTTACTGTCGCATCATTTTGCAAGAGCAATTGGGCCATCGGACGCCCGACAATTTGACTGCGACCCACTACACAAGCGTTAGCTCCGCTCATTGGAATGCCACAGCGCGTCAACAGTTCAATAATTCCGGCTGGCGTGCATGGCACAAAAGTCGGCTTACCCATCGCTAACCTACCCACGGTAATCGGGTGAAACCCATCGACGTCTTTAGCGGGGTTGATCGCTTCAATAATCTCAGATTCATCCAAGCCCTTTGGCAGCGGGAGTTGGACCAGTATGCCATCAACGTCATCGCGCCTGTTTAGCGATTCAATCAAATCTGCCAATTCGCCGGCAGTGGTCGTGGCCCGCAGTGCGTGCTGTTCAGACTTAATGCCCACCTCTTCGCAAGCGCGCATCTTGTTCCGCACGTAAACCGCCGATGCAGGGTCGTCACCAACGCGAACCGCGGCCAGGCAGGGCTGAAGTGCGTGTTCTTGTTGGAGCTTTTCGATCTCGGCCGCAACTTCGCGTTTGATCTGATCGGCAATGACGGCGCCATCAAGCAGTGCTGCGCGCCTGGGGGTTTGGCTGGTGTCGATTGTTTGCATTCAGGCGTTAGGTTACACCGAGATAGTAAATTTTGATAACGCTAGTTACAGAACCGAGCACGGGTAGCGCCGGATCCTAAGTTCAAGGAGCGCCCAGCAGTTGAGCCAACGAAGGTGGAGCGTTGACAAGTCAGTGTTGACTGTTGCTTCCGGCGCTACTGCGCTCGGTTCAGTATCAGCGCTACCGCGCTGGTCGTATGGTCGTTTGGAAAATTCGATTGTCTCAAGGATAATTTCGATTCATCCAAAACACACACCTACGAATTCATGACCACTTCAAAATCATTTTCGATAACTCAGTTCGTCCTGATCGCCACCGTCTTTTTTTCCGCTTGCACCCGCGAACCCGCAGTTTCGCCTGACGCCAAAAGATTCGACCTGAGGGGCAAGGTAGTCTCAACGGAAAAAGCCCATAACCTGATCACGATCGCCCATGAGGAGATTAAGGATTACATGCCCGCGATGACCATGCCGTTCAAAGTTAGGGACTCACGGCTGTTTGACGTAATCAAGCCAGGGGATACGGTTGCGGCGAGCTACGTGGTCGATGGCGCAAACTCATGGTTAGAGGAGGTAGTGGTTACAAGGGTGAGCGAGGACCCGAGCGCTCCAATCAGCGGAGCGGCCGTCGAGCCGAAGGCCGGTGACGAAGTTCCAAACTATCGGCTGGTTAATCAGGATGGAAAAGCCATCAAACTCCACGACTACAAGGGCAAGACGCTGCTCCTAACGTTCATCTTTACGCGCTGTCCGGATCCGGACCAGTGCACGTTGATGAGCACCAACTTCGCCGCCCTGAATCAGCAGTTGCAGAAGCAGCCCGCCCTGTACGATAAGACCCACCTGCTGAGTGTTAGCTTCGATCCCGCGTATGACACGCCGAAAGTTCTCCGTAGTTACGGAGCTTCGTACACTGGAAAATACACCGACGAGAAATTCGATCATTGGGAATTTGCTTCCGGAACCGAGGACGAAGTGAAGGGTATTGCCGAGTATTTCGGGTTGAGATACTACAAAGACGCGCAGTCTGGAAAAAATCAAATCATCCATTCGTTGAGGACTGCGGTGATTGGACCAGACAGTAAGATTATTAAAATCTATCGAGGAAATGGATGGAAGCCTGATGAGATGCTGAAGGACATTCCACCAACTACGAAGTGAGTCCCGAAAGCAAACTGTTTGGTTGCGGACGGTCGCTAAGATTTCAACCAGGTATTTGGGGCTACCTAAGCAAACCAGCAGTTTGCTTTACGACGCTGCCCTAGCCCGCTTTGATCTTCTTGATCTCTTCGGTCAACACCGGAACCGCTTCAAACAAGTCGCCAACGATCCCGTAATCAGCGATGTCGAAGATCGGCGCTTCCGGATCTTTGTTGATCGCGACGATCGTTCCCGAGTTTTTCATTCCCACTAAATGTTGGATTGCGCCTGAGATTCCCAACGCCACATATAGTTTGGGTGCCACGGTCTGGCCAGACGATCCGATTTGCCGGTCAATCGGCAACCACTCAGCGTCGCAAATAGGACGGGATGCCGCGAGATCAGCTCCGAGTGCTTCGGCAAGCTTTTCCGCCAACGCCAGATTGTCTTTGCTCTTGATCCCACGACCTACGGCGACAATGATGTCCGCCTTGCTGAGGTCGACTGCCTGTTTGACTTCCTGGAACGGCGCCTCGGGAGTCATTCGGACGTCTCCCACTTCTACTTCCATCGACTCAACCGGAGCACCGCTTCCCTTCGCCGCCTGGTCTGGCCGGTAGGCTCCTGATTGAAACGTCGCGAAAACCGGCGCCGCGCCATCGGAGATCACGTCAGCATCGAGCTTGCCTAGAAATATCCTACGGGTGAAAGTAATGGCATCGCCCGTGACCTCAGCTCGGATGCAATCGCTGATCAGAGATTTCTTGAAACGGGCAGCTAACTTCGGAGCGAAGTCGCGTACCAGGTATGTGTGAGGCATCACCACCAGCTGTGGATCGAGTTGCTGGACCACCTTCTCCATCGCATCGCTGTAACCGTCAGGAGTGTACTCCGACAGCTTTGCGTTGCTGGCGCTAATTACCTTGGCTAAATCGTATGCAGCGATGTCCTGAGCCAGCGCGCTGGCGTCTGATCCCAGTACGACAGCACTAACTGGTTGCTGTAACTGCGAGCCTAGACTTTGCGCGGCCGCCACAGCTTCAAGCGATGTCTTGTTGAGAACACCATCGCGATGTTCGATGAAAACTAAAACGCCATTACTCATTCGACTCAAGTCCTATTCTAATTCCCGATTCGTCTGATTGTAGGTGTGGCAGTCCGTGGCCACCGCATTGTTGTTTTCAAAACCCCGGTGGTCCAGGGCCTGACCGGGGCGGCCACGGAGTGCCGCCCCTACAGTTATCAATACACGCGTGCTTCGCTGTGCAATTTCTGGGCGAGTTCGGCGGCACCTGCTTTGGCATCGCCATTTCCCAGCATCTGCGTCTGCTTAGATTTCTGTGGCAAGTAAACTTTCTCAATGCGCTGGTGCGATGGGCGATTCACAATCTCATCGGCAGGAGTGACTTCCTTAATCTCCTTCTTCTTGGCCGCCATGATGCCCTTCAGGGTGGCATAACGAATCTGGCTAATACCTGATTGAATTGTCAGCAGCGCGGGCATTGGCATGGTGTACCATTGATACCAACCGCTCTCCAGTTCCCTCTTAACGCGTAGTTTGTCGGCAGATGCATCAAGTTCAATGACGATCGTCGCGTGAGGCACGCCCAGCAATTCCGCCAGAATCACACCAGTTTGCCCGTAGCCATAGTCGTCTGACTGCAAACCGGTGAAAATTAAATCAGGTCTTTCATCACGAATAGCATCGGCCAATGCACTCGCAGTCGCGTATGGTGTCAGCGATCCAAGATTGTCACCGACCACATGAATCGCGCGGTCTGCACCGCGGGCCAGCGCGTCCTTTATCACAGACTTAACGCGCTGCGGTCCCATTGAACAGACAACGACTTCTCCGGTCAGCTTCTCGCGAACACGCAACGCTTCCTCGAGCGCATAGCCATCTGATTCGCTGACCTCAAACGAAAGGTCACTCTCCTCAATCCATTTGCCTTCTTTGTTAATTCGCAAGATCGCGTCTTTGTTCGCGACCTGCTTCATTAAGACGATAATTTTCATGGTTTCTAATTTGTCAGTAGTTAGTTGTCAGTTGTTTTTTTGGATCAGATATTAGACGGTGCCCGGACGAGCAACTGACCACTGACTACTGACAACTGACTAAGATTCGTACCTCTTAAACAACAACGCCGCGTTCGTCCCACCAAAACCAAAACTGTTTGAGAGTGCATACTCAACTTCCGCGGCCCGCGGTTCGTTCGGAACGTAATCCAGATCACACTCGGGATCCGGATGAACGTAATTGATCGTTGGCGCCAGCATGTTGCGGTAAATGCTGAGCACGGAAAATACGCCTTCAATCCCACCAGCTGCCCCGAGTAAGTGGCCGGTCATCGACTTGGTCGAACTCACCGCCAGCTTGTACGCGTGATCTCCAAAGGTTTTCTTTATCGCCAGCGTTTCAAACTTGTCGTTGTAGGGTGTCGAAGTTCCGTGCGCGTTGATGTATCCCACGCGTTCCGGTTCAATGCCTGCATCCTTCAAGGCTTTCTGCATGACGCGCCGCGCCCCAGAACCGGTTTCGTCGGGCATCGTTAAGTGAAACGCATCGGCAGTCATGCCATAACCCGCTACTTCCGCGTAGATGCGTGCCCCACGACGCTTCGCCATTTCGAGCTCTTCGAGAATCATGAGGCCGGCGCCTTCACCGATGACAAAGCCGTCGCGATCGCGTTCGAAAGGACGTGACGCATGCTGCGGGTCATCATTGCGCGTTGACAGGGCCCGCATCGATGCGAATCCGGCAACGCTCATTGGGGTGATCGCCGATTCCGCTCCACCGCAGATCATTATGTCCGCGTCGCCGCGTTGAATGATCCTGAAACTATCTCCGATTGCATGAGCACCGGCGGAGCAGGCAGTGGCAGTTGCCGAGTTTGGTCCCTTGGCGCCATAGCGAATGGAGACCTGACCCGCGGCGAGATTGACGATTGCTGAAACAATAAAGAACGGGGAAACGCGATCCGGTCCATCCTCGAGTAGTTTCGAGTGCTCACGCTCGATCGCCCAAAAATCGCCAATGCCGCTACTGATGTAGGTGCCGGCATTCTCAGCAATCTCTTCGGGAAACTTGCCGTCCTCAGTCAACTCAAGGCCGCTGTCAGCCATCGCTTCCGTCGCAGCCGCGATCGCGTAATGAATAAAGGCGCCCATCTTGCGCGCCTCTTTCTTTGCAATGAATTTGAGTGGATCGAAGTCCTTAACTTCAGCAGCAAACTTGACGGAGAACTTCTCCGTGTCAAATTTCTTAATGAAGTCAACACCGTTGCGTCCACTCATCAGAGCAGACCACGTCGTTTCAACTGAGTTACCGACCGGTGTTATTAGACCCAGACCTGTAACAACTACTCGTCGTGCCAAATCAACACTCCTTGAAAAGTAGTGACCCGGGCACAGGTAACAGGATCACGCAGATAGATCCTTGCACTCGCTTATTACCCGTTACCCGTCCCAAGTTAACTATTTCTTGTGCTGGTCGATGTAGTTGTAAGCGTCGCGCACGCTCTGGATCTTTTCTGCGTCTTCGTCAGGAATTTCGATGCCGAATTCCTCTTCAAAACGCATCACCAGTTCCACTGTGTCTAACGAGTCAGCGCCCAGGTCGTCGATAAACCTGGCATTTGGTGTAACCTCGTTTTCGTCAACGCCGAGTTCGTCAACGATGATCTGCTTAACCTTATTCTCGATCTCTTGATCGGGCATCTTGTTTTGCTCCTCTTGTGATTGGGTATCTATTACGCTTACGAAACACCAAGGCCCGCAGCAGCTGTTCTCAAACTGTCTACGTCCTCAACATTAAAACATTTGACGTTCCTGTTAATTTGCCGCATTAAGCCAGTCAGTATTTTGCCTGGACCAACTTCTACGAAGGTATCAACACCTTCGTTAATCAACAACTCGATCGACTCAAGCCAACGGACCGGCGCGGTAACCTGACGAACCAGCGAGTCGCTGGCGTTAACACCGCTACTGATCTGCGCGGCGTCAACATTTGTGACTAGCGGAACCGCCAGGTCTTGAAACTCAATTCTTGAAAGATCCTTAGCCAAACGCCTTTGCGCAGGCTCCATGAGCGCACAATGAAACGGGGCGCTAACGTTCAGTTTAACTACGCGCTTGGCCCCGCGCGCCTTGAGCAATTCTCCCGCACGGTCAACCGCTTCCGCATTTCCGGCGATCACCACTTGCCCCGGCGAATTGATATTGGCCGGTGCGCAAACCTGACCCTGGCGGGCATCTTCACACGCAGTTTCAATCTCTTTCAGTTCGGCACCGAGGATGGCAGCCATCGCACCAGTGCCCAGCGGCACTGCTTCCTGCATGTAACGCCCGCGCAGTCGCACGGTTTTGACCGCTTCGGGAACCGGCAACGACTTTGCACCAAGTAAGGCGGAATACTCGCCTAAACTATGTCCTGCCACGAAGTCTGGTGTCGGAAATCCTGCAGACTCCATGGCTCCGAGGGCAGCAGCTGAAACGCTGAGAATCGCCGGTTGCGTGTTCTCGGTTAACTGCAAATCCTCCGCCGACCCTTCAAAACATAGATTCGAGATCGAAAAGTTGAGCGCGTCGTCTGCTTCTTCAAAGATCCTGCTCGCAACAGCAAAATTCTCAGCGAGGTTTTTTCCCATTCCCGGCGCTTGCGAACCTTGTCCGGGAAAAATGTAAGCCAATCCCATAAGTCGTGAATGGTAAATGGTGAATGTTTAAATCGCGTCGTTGATGAACTTGTTCTCTGGTGACATTAAGGTGGTCGGACAAAAGGCCGACTATTTACCATTCACCATTCACCCGCGAATCTACCAACGCATCAACACACCACCCCAGGTGACGCCTCCACCAAACGATGCCAACAACACGAGATCACCAGAATTTATCTTACCTGCCTCCACGCATTCGTCGAGTCCGATCGGAATCGACGCAGACGAAGTATTGCCGTGCATTGCAATGTTGGAATACACGCGTTCGCTATTCACGTTGAGTTTGTTTGCCACCGCGTCGGTGATCCGTTGATTTGCCTGGTGGGGAATAAATAGGTCAACGTCGTCTGCGCTAAGCCCGGCTTCTTCGAGGACTTCTCTCGAGATGTCGGCCATCGACCGCACCGCCACCTTAAAGAGTTCATTGCCCTTCATCTTGAAAAAGTGATCGCCGGCAGCGAGGGTTTCTGCAGTTGCCGGCTTCCGCGTACCACCACCCGGCGAAAATAGCTGCTCTTCGTAACGACCGTCAGATCTGATGCGAGCAGCGAGAATTCCTTTGTCTCCATCAACTGCGCCAAGGACTGCCGCACCCGCGCCGTCACCAAAGAGGACGCAGGTTTGACGGTCGGTGTAGTCAACATACTGCGTCAGAATTTCCGCGCCGATCACAAGGGCATATTTGGATTTGCCCGTACGAATCATCGTGTCGGCTACTGTCAGCCCGTAAAGGAAACCTGAGCAGGCAGCCACGAGATCCATTGCGGCGGCTTTGTTTGCACCTAACTCAGCCTGAATGATGCAGCCGGTCGATGGCAAGATCTGATCGGGCGTAACGGTTGCGCATAGAATCAAGTCGATATCGGCGGGTTGCAGTCCTGCCCGTTCGATTGCCTGCCGTGCGGCTTTAACCGCAAACTGAGACGTATACTCGCCCGGCTTTGCCTTACGGCGCTGCTTAATGCCGGTTCGAGTTGTGATCCAGTCGTCGGAAGTCTCCACGATGGCTTCCAGATCGGCATTCGTCAAAATGCCTTCCGGATAGGCGTGGCCCGTGCCGAGAATCCCGGCGCGCATATTTTCCATCTATATCCTCGGTTTTATGATTGGTGGACCGTAATACTACTTACTAGCCAACCGAATGCCAAGCAGCGACGCATCCGACAAACTGTTTCTTTTTTAATTTCACTAAGCAACTCACAGACTGCCTTGTGCCTGAAGCGCGTTCGTTTCGGCAACACCCTTTTCGATTCGCTCACCGGCGCGGTTCTCCGAAAATTCTTTCACGCTGCGAATCGCATTGCGGATGGCCTTGGCGTTGGAACTTCCATGACCAACTACCACAATCCTGCGCACACCAAGTAGCGGAGCGCCTCCGTGTTCCGAATAGTCGAGCCGCTTTTTGATGTTGCGAAACGCGGGCTTCGCGAGCATTGCTCCTGCCTTAGTCACCGCGGATGCAGTTAACTCGCGTTTGATCATCGACAACATCGCATCGGTAAGACCTTCGGAAAGTTTCAACATTACATTTCCGGTAAAGCCATCCGTAACGATCACGTCTACCGCGCCGGAAAACAGGTCACGTCCTTCAACGTTTCCCATGAAATTCAAACTATCTAGCGCCCGCAGGAGGGGAAACGCTTCCTTGGTCAGGTCGTTTCCCTTCGCCTCTTCCTCACCAATGCTCATCAGGCCGACAACTGGTCGAACCGTTCCCAGTACCGCGCGGGAATATGCATCACCCATAACTGCAAACTGAGCGAGGTGCTCAGGCTTACATTCCGAGTTAGCTCCGACATCTAAGAGCAGTGTGGGTTTTGCAGACTTGGTGGGAATTAGCGCGGCCAGTGCCGGACGATCAACGCCGGGAAGTGTGCCGATCACCATTTTGGCAGTTGCCATTGCGGCACCTGTATTTCCGGCGGAAATAAAACCATCCGCGATTCCATCAGCGACCAGACGACATCCAATTCTCAAGGAACTCTTCTTCTTGCGTCGGACCGAAGTCGCCACGGGCTCGCCCATGCCAATCACTTCAGCGGCTTCAACCAGTTCAATTCCGCGGTCGCCGTCGCCTCGCCACCCGCATCGTTTCAATTCAGGTTCAACAATCTCCGGCTGGCCGACAAGAATGACCTTAACGCCAAAATCCCGGGTCGCGGCAAGGGCGCCGTCAATCTCTACGTGCGGCGCGTGGTCGCTACCCATCGCGTCGAGAACGACTTTTCCCGTTAAACGGGCTTCAGTCTTCGACTGATTACGCACAGACGATCGTTTTAGCTAAGGTTAAGTTTGCTCGACCTGAACAATCTGACGGCCCTTGTAGAATCCACATTTCGGGCAGACACGATGTTGCAGGCGGGGTTCCTGGCAATTTGGACAGAGCGTAGTCTGCGGTGCCCGCAGGGCGTCATGAGCGCGGCGTTTGCCACGTCGAGCTTTCGAATGGCGTCGTTTTGGATTTGGCATAATTACTCCAGTTCAGTAAATCGTAAATGGTAAATCGTCAATAGTAGATTCCGACACGTGCGGACCGATTTGGACCAGCCCGCCCGCATTTACCACTCACGATTGGCCATTGACCAGTTTTTTCAATCCTGACCAACGAGGATCGACATCCTCGGTATCGCAGGCGCAGGCGACATTATTTCGATCAGCGCCGCAACCAGGACAAATTCCTTTGCAATCATCGCTGCAGACTCGATGGTCCGGTACCGCTAGAAACACTTCTTCAGCGACCAGGGCATCGATGTCAATCGCCTCCCCGTCGAAGATGGCAAGATCCATATCTTCTTCGGCGAGTTCAGCGTCCTGCTGAGTGCGATATTCCTCAGTACTAACGTATTCGACTTTAAAGGCCGAGTCGATCGGAAATTCAATGGGCTTCAGACAGCGGTCGCATTCAACTTCGACCCGCGCTGAAACCTGTCCCGAAACCTTTGCGCCCGATCCAATCGCTGAGACATTCGCGACCACGCTCGGCGGCGATATCAGTCGGACCCGAGCATCTTCAAGGACCAGTTCGCCCTCTGCATACTGATGGGAGACCCGTGCCTTCCCGCCTTCAAGACTCGCCAGTTCGATTCGCACTGTCGACCACCTACTGCGAATAGCCAAAATCTGCTGCTAAAGCGCAAAGGGTCATTATAATGACGAGAACCACTCTGTCAACGTGACCGCCATGGAAAGTGGAGGGAATCCCTTGGAATGCCGATGATTTTTGCTGCTGCGCGTGAACTGCGTCGCTATTGGCCTTCTGTCTCTGCTGAACTCAGCGCGTCGCGCCGCAATGCTTCGGCCAGGCGCCGGTCGCCACCCGTCACCAGTTTTGAATGATTGCCCGTGCCAGACCTAAAGAGCGGCGCCACAACGGTGCCAATTGGTTTGTGGCTCCGGTTTTTGGTTGCACGGGTGAAGGAACGGGCACCGGCTTTGGTGAAGTATGTTGCTGCCTGCTCTTCGCGGCCGGCTCGTTCTGAGATTAGACCCAGAACGTAATATGCCTCGCCGTATTCAGCGTCCATTTCAACAGCTTTTCGCAAGTGACGAGCAGCCAGCGAGTCTCGTCCGAGCTGATAGTAAAGGCACGCCAGGGCATAATGAGCCTCCGGCGAGGCCTTGCTCGCAAGCGCCAATTTGAACTCCTGCAGCGCCATCCGCCACTTCTCTTCGGCTACAAACAATCGGCCCAAGCCATAGTGCGCAGCGAAGGAGGAACCCCCCAACTTCATCGCGCTGCTCAGCAATTCCTTAGCACGTTCGATGTCGCCCTCGTCCGCGCAAGTCAGACCGAGTAACAACGAAAGGCGGCGGTCATCTGGGGAAACTGCATAAGCGCGGGACAGATAATCCTGTGCCCGCGCAGTTTTTCCTTTTCGGAAATAATGCTCTCCAACGAAATACAAAAGATGGCCGTTGGGATTCGGTAACTCGGCGGCTCGCTGAAGCGATCGCATGCCGCGCGCCAGTTGGTCGTCGTCGATAAACAGAAACCCTTCATTGATCAATTGCTCGAAAGCACTTCGCTGCGCACCTCGATAGCTCGCGAGAATTTTCAGACGCAGTTCCTCGCGTCGATCACTCTCCTGCTCTTCTTCAGCGTCTTTCTGGCATCGTTCAATCCAGTTTCGTTCAAGCCGATCTTTTTCAATGAGACCACCAGTGGTCAGCAGACCGACCAATGCCTTCACGAGGCCGCGATCAAAATGCGCGTTCTGGGCCTGGCGTAGTAGCAGATCGAGCGCACGCTCCAGCTTTTCAGTGAGCCGGGTCTGGCGATTCTCGAGAGCCGAAATGCGTTCAAGCAAGTGGTCCTCAGTGAAAGCAGAGTCTTCCGGGATTTCAAAGCGCAGGCCTGACGGCTCGACTACGAGCATCAATCGAGTACCGCACCGGGTACAAAACTCCTGGCCCAGCGGGTTTGCCGCTAAACACTTTTGACAATAATAGGCAACTGCAGGCATCGGGTTCAGTGGTACAGCAAAGTGTTAATTTGCTTCTAGTTGCATTTGTGCAAAGGTTGATCGAGAGCTGCAACACGTTTCGCACAGCGCGACGCAAACTAACAGTTTGCGTTACCTAAGATCAGTACTCATAAAATCCGCGTCCCGTTTTCTTTCCCAACCAACCAGCATCTACGTAACGCTTCAGCAATGGGCAAGCTCGATACTTTGGATCTCCTAAGCCATCGTACAACACATTCAGTATTGCCAAACAGACGTCAAGGCCTATGAAGTCGGCGAGCTGCAGCGGACCCATCGGGTGATTCATCCCCAGTTTCATGATCCCGTCGATGCTTTCGCGCGTCGCCACGCCTTCATAAAGCGTAAAGATCCCTTCGTTAATCATCGGCATCAACACGCGATTTGAAACAAAGCCAGGTGAATCGTTGCAGTCGAGTGCAGTCTTCCCCATCTTCTCTGTCAAAGCGCGGACCTTCTGGTAGGTCTCATCCGAGGTTGCAAGACCGCGGATCACTTCAACCAGCTTCATCACCGGAACTGGATTCATGAAATGCATCCCGATAACTTTGTCGGGACGTTTGGTCGTCGATGCAATTTTGGTGATGGAGATTGAAGAGGTGTTTGACGCGAGAATCGTTTCGGGTCCAGTTATTTCATCAAGCGTTCTGAAGACTTCGGCCTTAACGTCAGGGTTCTCAGTGACTGCCTCAATGACGAAAGAAGCTTGGGCCAGGGCGTCTAGGTCTATAGAGGTCCTGATGCGGGCGACGATTGAACCCTTCTCTTCGGCAGTTAGTCGTTCCTTATCAACGTCACGCTGAAGACTCTTATCGATTGCGCCCAGACCGCGTTCCAGAAACTCGTTCGATACATCACGCATGACGACGTCGTAACCCGCACGCGCCGCCACCTGCGCAATGCCGTTACCCATCGTGCCTGAACCGACTACTCCGATTAGATCACTCATATTCTTTACGCTTGGAAAAAGTGCCGAGGCTTGTTCGGTTCATTTTCCATAGCTCATTTTTCATTTGCCATTGCCTGAGATCATCGGTAGATGACAAAGACCATACGAGACGATCAGTTATAAGAGGCATGCAGCCTGCGTCTTCAAATCCGCACTTTGTGCTTAATCCAAGAAATCTGCGTAATCAGTGTAATCTGCGGATACAGGCCCGCAATGCCAAATCAGAATGACAAATGAAATATGAAGAATGAACCGATCTACTACTCCGGCTGCTGCAATTATCTTTCGACGGCCATAGCAACGGCGTTCCCACCACCAAGACAAAGCGCGATGATCCCACGATGCGCATCTCGCCGCTTCATTTCGTAGAGTATTGTCGTCAATAAGCGCGACCCCGATTGGCCAATTGCATGGCCCAGAGCGACTGCGCCGCCGTTTACATTGAGACGCGTTGGATCCAGACCCAGTTCTCTTGTAATCGCCACGGCCTGCACCGAAAAAGCTTCATTCAACTCAATCAGATCGACGTCGCTCAACGACCAACCCGTCTTCTTCAACAACTTTCGAATGGCTTCGACCGGCGCCATCATTACCAACTCCGGCTCGACGCCTGAGGTGGCCTGGGCAACGATGCGGGCCATTGGTTCAATTCCAAGCGAGTTCGCGCGCTCGAGTGATGTCACAACCACCGCTGAGGCTCCATCGTTAACCGGCGGCGCATTGCCTGCGGTCACCGTGCCGCCTTCTTTCCGAAAAGCAGGCTTCAATTTGGCAAGCGCTTCGAGCGACGTGTCTTCGCGGACCGTCTCATCGGTATCAAAGACGATCGCGGACCCTTTTCGCTGCGGGATCTCGACCGGAACAATCTCCTCTTTGAAATGGCCAGCCTTGATTGCGGCAGCCGCCTTGCGATGCGAGTTTAGGGCGTACTCGTCTTGCTCCTCGCGGCTAACGTTGAACCTTTCGGAAACCACTTCACCGGTGCAACCCATGTGGTAGTCGTTATAAGCGTCCCACAAACCGTCCTGAATCATTGAGTCGAGCAACTCGCCATTGCCTAGTCGATATCCTTCCCGAGCTTTGGGGATCAGATAGGGCGCGTTTGACATTGACTCCATACCGCCCGCAACGACGATATCGGTGTCTCCCAACTTGATTCCCTGTGCCGCCATCATCACGGCCTTCAGACCAGAGCCGCACACCTTGTTCACGGTCACTGCAGACACAGCCGGCAACAAACCGCCTCCGAGCGCAGCCTGACGAGCCGGGTTCTGGCCCAGACCAGCCTGGACCACACAGCCCATGATGACCTCATCGACATCTGCCACCGCGACGCCGGCCCGTTTAACGCTTTCGCGCACCACGAGGGCGCCGAGCTCTGTTGCTTTGAATCCCTTTAGCGACCCAAGAAACTTCCCAACTGGAGTCCTCGTCGCACTGATGATTACCGCTTCTTTGGCTTCTGACATTTAAAACTACCTACCCATGAATTAACGTTGAACGAATGATTTAGGAATACTGGTAAGCGCAGAACGTGTCAAGTTAGGACCAGCGACGATGTGAGGCTGGACTGAAGATCGATGAAAGACAGTTACTACAGAACCAAGCGCGGGTAGCGCCGGATCCAATACTCAACTTGTGGGCACGCGCGGAAACCGAGAGGTCGACTTAAGGATGCGGTGCTACCGCGCGCGGTTCTGTACGCACATTGAAAAGGCTCAAATCGAATGCTAGACTCCGCCTTTGCAATTAAACCTTCAAAAATCATTTCCAAATACCTAACATGCAAGCTTTAATTTTGGCTGGGGGAAAAGGCACACGGCTGCGCCCTCTCACCGTCTACACTCCGAAACCAATCGTCCCAATCTGCAATAGTCCTTTTCTTCTCTATCAGATTGATACTCTGCGACGCGCCGGCATCACCGACATAACGCTTTCGCTGTCTTATCAACCAAACAAGATTGAGCAGCTTCTTGGAGACGGTTCCGATCACGGGGTGAAACTGAAATACACAGTCGAACCGCAGCCAATGGGTACGGCAGGCGCGTACAAATTTGCCGAGGACCTCATCCGTGAACCGACCGTTGTCTTCAACGGCGACATACTCACGGATCTGGATCTGAAGGCCGTCATACGCGAACACAACGATCACAAAGCGACCGCGACCGTTGTGCTGACTCCGGTTGAGAATCCTTCAGCGTACGGTCTTGTGGAAACTGAAAGTGACGGACGTATTCGCCGGTTTCTGGAGAAGCCAAAGCCCGACGAGATCACCTGCAATACGATCAACGCGGGAACCTACATTCTCGAGCCGAAGGTTTTAGACCTTGTCCCTGCCGGCGAAAATCATTCATTCGAATACGGTCTCTTTCCGGAGCTGCTGCGAAGAAAAGAAGCGTTCTTTGCGCACACTCCGAGTCGGACCTACTGGATTGACATAGGAACGCCTGAACGGTACCTGCAGGCACACCAGGATCTTTTGGGAAACCGTGTGGGGCGGATCCATATCAAGGAACGCAGAGGCGACTTCGATTCAGCGACTGCCGCGGAAATCGATGAGTTATCGATGATTGGCGATGGTTGCCAGATCAAACCGGGCGCCCAAATTATTAATTCTGTTCTCGGACCCGGCTGTTTTCTTGAGGAGCGCGCACGCGTTGAGAATTCGGTCATCTGGCCACACACGCGCATCGGCACAGCCGCTGAAGTGTCGGGCGCAATCATCGGTCGTGGCTCTCACATCGGACGTTCAGCTCTGGTTGGCGAAGGCTCGGTCCTCGGAGATAAGACCTCGCTCACCGATTACACGATTACCGGACACACACGGCCGCTCGATGCGTAAGGCCGGCTTCGCGATCAACAAACACACAGGAAACAATTCCGGGTCGCTTCGTGTGAAGATGGATCGTTCCCTTATTTGCATTCAGACCAAAGCATGAGCACATCGATCAAATTTGGAACGGATGGCTGGCGTGCCGTGATCGCCGATGAGTATACGTTTGCCAATGTCGAGCGCGTGGCCCAGGCGTATGCCGATTATCTAAAGACGGAAACGAAAGAGTCTCTCCTGAAACAGTTGGTTGAGGTTGGGCAACTCAGTAGAGAGGAAGCGGCTGGGGGAACGTTTTCCAACGTGGTCGAACAGGCGGCGGGTGCAGGTAACCCCCTGGTGGTGGTTGGTTATGACCGGCGTTTCCTTTCCGAATTGTTTGCCGCACGCGCCGCCGAGGTGCTCGCCGGAAACAGTTTCAGGTTAGCGCAATTCGACGAAGCGGCGCCGACACCACTCATCTCCTGGGCCGTGAAAGAACTGAAGGCTGCTGGCGGAGTAATCATCACTGCCTCCCACAATCCGGCAACTTTCAATGGGTTCAAGATCAAGGCCCCGTGGGGAGGAAGTGCTTCACCAGAAACAACGCAAGCGGTTGAAGAGTTGGTTGACGCTCATCCTATTAAGCGCTCAGCAGTGCTCAATGATGGTAATGCCCTGCTAGGCCCAGCGATCGAAAGTTACCTGAAGCAAATTTCCTCTTACGTCGACCTCGAACGCATACGGAACTCAGCAGGTTCTGTCGTGGTTGATCCTATGCATGGGACGGGTGGTCAATGGGTTGAAAGCTTCCTGACCGGGAAAAATCTGAAGGTCGAAACCATTCGCGGTAATCGCGATCCTTTGTTCGGCGGAGTGAATCCCGAACCCATCGACAGCAATCTCGCTGCGCTCAAAAACCGCGTTGCCGAGAGTAAAGCTTTGCTGGGACTGGCCACCGATGGTGACGCTGATCGAGTTGGTGCGGTTAATGAACTGGGGGAAACGATGAACATGCACCAGGTCGTACCCCTGATCCTGTTACACCTGGTTCGCGAGAGAAAGATGACCGGCGGAGTCGTGCGTACTTTTTCTCAGTCCGTTCTGCTTAAACGAATTGCCGCCGCACACAACCTCAAACTTTACGAAACGCCAATCGGGTTCAAGTACATTGCCGACTTAATGCTCAATGACGACATTTTAATAGGTGCGGAAGAGTCGGGTGGGATAGGAGTTAAAGGCCACATTCCCGAACGCGACGGCATTCTCAATTCATTACTGTTTCTCGAAGCCGTGGTCACCTCGGGCCTGCCGCCCTCCCAGATGCTGCGCCGGCTCCATGAGGAGTTTGGCGAATTTCATTTCGGACGCAGAGACCTGCGTGTCGAGCCTGGTCCAGGAAAGCAGCTCGTGGAACGCCTGGCTGCGAAAACGCCGCCAGAGTTATCCGGCTATCGCGTTACGGGTGTCGAAACTATGGACGGCACAAAGTTACTTTTCCAAGACGAGTCGTGGTTGCTGTTTCGTCAATCGGGGACGGAGCCGGTGCTGCGGATCTACTCGGAGGCAACGAGCCTCGCGAAGGTAGACGCTCTGTTGAATGCAGGCGAAGCACTCACGGTGTAACGCAAACTGTTAGTTTGCGGCTTGTTTGTCCCACTCAGTTCGTACTAGCCAAAGATCGACGCAAACTAACAGTTTGCTTTACCTCGATGCCAGAGCTTCCGGAAGTTGAACACGTTGTCCGTTCCTTGCGCCGATCCGTTGTCGGCAGTCGCATAGTCGCCGCCGAAGTAAACCTGCCCAAAATAGTCGCACCGTTGTCCGGCCCCGCCTTCAGTCGCAGGATCAAAGGCTCGAAGATCATCGCGATCAGTCGTCGCGGAAAATACATCCTCATTGAACTCGAAGGTCCGAAACCCGCTGCGCAAGAATAGATCACGCCGAATTCAAAACCAAAGTGGTTTAGTACTGGCTGTACACCTACGCATGACCGGTCAATTTCTTGTCTTGAAGCCGGACGATTCCCTGCCACCGCATGCGCATGCCGTTTTCTATCTCGACGACGAACGGCGGTTGGTCTTCCGCGATCAGCGGCAGTTTGGTGTGATGCAGATTGCTCGCGCATTCGGAGTTGAGTGCCACGAAAGGCATTAAGGAACTCGCACCTGAGCCCTTCTCGGAAGAATTCAGCGTTGATTATCTGCGCGAGACTCTCGGCAAATCGAAGCGCACCTTGAAAACTATCTTGTTGGACCAAACGAGAGTGCTCGGTCTCGGCAACATCTATGCTGCTGAAGCACTCTTCCGCGCGGGCATCAACCCTTATGTGGTCGCTTCAGATCTTTCGACCGCGACGTATCCCCAAACTCCACACTGCAATTCGCGATGTGCTGCGGGCTGCCGTTTCCGGTAACTCGGCGCGCAGACTAAATCTGGAAGACCCTAATGGCTTTTCTTATGGCGAAGCGTTTGGAAAGGTGTGGCAGGTCTATGAGCGTGAAGGTGAGCCCGTTACAAGTGCGGCACGCGAATCCGGCGACTAACGCATGGTGGTCGTTCAACCTACTGGTGCCCACGCTGCCAACGAAGATAGATTTTCGTGATTGTTTCCGCTGTGAGTTAGCTGGATCGTTGCCTGATCTGAATACGATCCACCAACTTGGATTACCGAAAATCTACACGAACGCCTCGTCTATAAGTTCTCAACTATGTAATCAGTCATCATCTGCCGCATGTGCTTCAGCAACAAGGGATCGGTCACGCCATGGCGCGACTTCGGATAGACCATCAATTGAAACTGCTTCCCTGCCTTCTGCAACTCATAAACAAACTGAATCGTGTTCTGCATGTGCACGTTGTCATCGATCGCGCCATGAATCAGCAGCAGCTTGCCACTCAAATCTTTGGCGCAGTGAACCGGTGAGCTCTTGCGATAACCTTCCGGATTATTTTGCGGTGTGCCCATGAGCGCTCGGTATAGATCGTGTCGTAGTCGCGCCAGTCAGCGACGGTGCCGCCGGCGATGCCAATCTTGAAACTCTTGCTGTGCGTCAGCGCGTAGCTGGTCATGAACCCGCCATAGCTCCAACCCCAAATACCAATGCGATCGCCGTCAACGTAAGGCTGGCTCTTCAGCCAACTGACACCGTCTTCAATGTCGCGCAACTCGAGCTCGCCGAGATTCCTGTAAACCGGCCAGGCAGATTCTTCGCCTTTCCCGCTGGCGGTGCGGTTGTCGCAGATCCAGATGATGTAACCCTTTGCGCCAGCGACTGGTGACAATAAATAGGTCGGACCACCCCAGGCGTTCTTTACCTGTGGAGCGTGTGGGCCAGCATAGGTAAATTGCATCACTGGATATTTCTTCGTCGGGTCAAAGCCAGGCGGCTTGATCATCATCGCTTCCATCTCAAAGCCATCGCGCGTTTTGACGTGTCAGCAACTCGGCCTTGCCAAATCGATACTGGCCGAGCGCCTCTACTTTGTTCTCTTCGATCACGCGGACCAGCTTGCCATTGATGTCGTAAAGGCGCGTTTGTGTCGGCGTGTTGACGTCGCTCCAGAAGTCGATGAAGTGCGTATTCTTCGGACTAACAATAAACCGGTGAGTGCCCGCCGCTACCGTCAACCTCGTGAGTGCCGAACCATTAAGAGCGATTCGATAGGCTTGAGGAGCAATGTGGCTTTGTTCCGTAGCGGTGATGTATGCGACGCCCTTGTCCTCGTCGATGCTCTCAACCGAACGAACTTCCCACTTACCGTAAGTCACCTGACGAATCAACTTTCCATCCTGTGCGTAGTGATAGAGATGACGCCAGCCATCGCGCTGCTCTCCCAAAGAAACGAGCCATCCTTCAACCAATGCGGATTGTCGACCACTTCAACCCAGGCTTTTGACGTTTCGCGCAACAGGGTAGTTGACTTCCCATCGCGAGCATCGGCAAAGTTCAGATCAAGATATGTCTGTTCGCGATTCTGGGCCTGATAGACCACCTTGCGGCTGTCAGGCGTCCAGGTGACCCGGGCAATCAAAAAGTCGCTCGGATGGTATTTGAACGTATCGACCCAACGCGTGAGCGCCGCCAGCTGCTTTGACTACCCCGAGTTTTACCATGGGATTTGGATCGCCGGCTTTCGGGTAAGGCGTGACTTCCACCGTCTGGTGATAAGGAATGTGATCGACGACGGTAAACTCGTGCACCGGATGCTCGTCGAGCCGCAGGTACGCCAGCATTGTTGAATCCGGACTCCACCAGTACGCTTCAAAATTGCCACGTCCGTAGAGTTCTTCCTGGTAAACCCAATCGAGTCGCCCGTTCAGGATCTTTGGGACCACCGTCAGTAGTTAGACGGCGTTCCTTCTGTGCGGCAATGTCGTAAACGTACATATCGTTGGCGCGCACAAAACCGATCATGCGGCCGTCCGGACTAAACGTTTCGCCGACTTCTTCCTCGGCTCCGTTGGTAACCCGCACCGCCTTGTCGCTACCGATCTCGTAGTAGAAAAGATCGTTCGCGAAGTTGATCAGTACCGCGGTTTCGTTGCTGTTCCATTCATATGAGCCACGGTTGGCCAACTGCTTTGCGTCAGCCGTTGATAGCCCGGCCAATGATGCAAAAGCTGCTTCCATTCGCGCTGCGTCAAACAACGGCGACGTCTCGCCGGTAACCGCATTCACTTTCTGCAGCCGGGGAACGTTTCTGCTCGACGCCTCGTTCACCAGCAGGTAGTGCTTGCCGTCTTTCAGCCAGCGAATGTTTGGCAGAGTGCCGGCGAAGTTGACCTTCTTCACCGGATCGAAAATGTCATCGATGGTGAGTACTTTGTCCTGCGCGAGCGCAGGTAGAAAGTAACGAAAACTAGAAGAATAAGGACGAGGAAACGATTTCGATTTCTCACGCTTGAGCTATCTCCTGATTTATTGAAATCTGAACGGAAAAAGAGGGTGGCGGATCACACAGTTTGCGATCCTGCCACCCTCGTTGCTTAGTTGGACCATCAAACTCCGGGCATCGCTTTCTTCAAGGGCCGCAACAGTACTGCAAGCACGATTGCCATAAATAGCGCCATCAGCGCCAGGACCAGGAAAAATTGCGACTGCAGCCAAATGTCCCAGTAGATGCCGATCTGGGTCAGCTTGTTTCCGATGGCGGTTGCGACAAACCACCCGCCCATCATCAGACCGCGGATACTTATGGGAGCGACCTTCGATACCAGCGACAGACCCATCGGCGAAAGCATTAGCTCGCCAAGCGTCACGATCGCGTAAGCAAAAACCAGCCAGAACGGAGAAACGCGGAAGAGGTGCGCATTCTGAAGGATCGCCGCGCGGTTGGCATCGCCGGCGCCGGGCGAAACGGCATTGACGGCATGAAGCAATTGAAGTTCGCCGCTCTTAAGCCGCGTTTTCTCTTCCGCGGTTAATAACGGTTTTCCATTTTCAGCATTTTCCTTATCTCGGTCGGCAATAGCTTCATCACTCAAGGCAGCAAACTTCACGCCGAAAATGGTGTTCTTGCCGTCAGCACCCTTCGCATTCTGGATCTTGTCCAGTACGTCTTTCGAAACGCCGGACGCGGCAAGGTTGGTGAGAACACGCTCATTGATGCGAAACTCACCGACCGCAAGCTGCTCTGGCGTCTTCGTCATTTTTTCGCCGATCGACGCGCCGTACCAGAGCACCAGGAACGAGAGTCCGGTCAGCGTCATGCCGATCGCCATCTTCGTCGGCGTTGACGGCTCCTTACCGCGGCGATCCAGAAATCCCCAGAACCAAACCAGCGGAAAGGTCAGGACCAGGACCCAAAAGGCGTTGATGGAATTCGAGATCGTGCCGGTGACATTCCAGTCCGTATTGTCATCCGCAAAATAGGTGAGCGTTGAGCCGTTCTGGTGAAAGACCATCCAGAAGACGATGACGATGATGAATATCACAATGAGCGCCATCACTCGTTTCCAGTTCGGGACCGCCAACATGTCGGCGCTCCGTCCTGCGTCCCCGCCGGAGCCTTTGGCGTGACCACCTTCGTCCTGATCGCTGATGCCATGCGGCGGGGCGTCGGTCGCCGTGGCCGCAGTGTCAGCTGCTTGCTGCGCATCTCCGGCGGCCATGCTCTCGGCAACGGGCTCGCCGTGGGACCGCTTACGATCAGCAGTCATTACAAAGTCTTTGAACTTCCAGAGGATCCCAACTGAGATGACCATTCCGAATGCCGCGACCGCGAACGCCGGATGGAACCCGAAATTCTGACGAACGATCTCCATCACTATCGGCGCGAGAAACGCACCAACGTTGATGCCCATGTAGAAAATGTTGTAAGCGCGATCCTTGAGGTGGCTGCCTTCAGGATAAAGATTGCCGACCATCGTCGAAACGTTCGGTTTGAAGAAGCCGTTTCCAATGACGAGGCATGTCAGCGCCGCGTAAACCGCCCATAGCTTCGGAATCGACAGCAATCCGTGACCGGCCATGAAGAAGAATCCGCCGATCATGACGGCCTTGCGATAACCCGTGATCTTGTCTGCGATCAAACCGCCGATCAGCGGGCTCGCGTAGACAAACATCAGGTAATTCGCATAGAGCCCCGTCGCTTGCGCCGCGGTCCATCCGAATCCTTCGGCCGGGTCGCGAAGATAGAGCGTAAAGAGAGCCAGCATCGAATAGAAGCTGAACCGCTCCCACATCTCCGTGGCAAACAGTACATAGAGGCCCTTCGGGTGTGTGGTAACACCTTCCACATTTTGAATGCTGACAGTATTGGCCGTAGCCATAGTTCAAGGTCCTCCAGAATCTTGGACTAAACAGCGATTAGGGGAGTAGCACGGGGAATGTTCACGCATTCAGCCAAAGTTTACGGCCCATGTCAAGGGAGTTGTGGGCCGTTGCAAGACCTCCGGGCCCGTAGGCATCCCGCTACGTGTCGCGCGGTACAGAACCGGAAGCGGGTAGCGCCGGGTCGATATCGGACGATGCTGTGCGAGCAGCGCTGGATCTGGTTTGCGATGGCCCAAGCGAAGATTCTAACCGGTCGCGATCCCGCCTACGCCTGGGGCTTTTACTCTGCCCGCCAGCCTTGCTGGCTCGTTGAATGGGTAATCCAGGGTTCATTCATATTCAAGTGGTTGTTCGCAAAAGCCATGATCTTCTTTCTCTTGGAGTGATCGTCTCGAAGTCCATTCGGTCAATGGAGCAATAACCGTGCAGTTTCTTGAGAAAAATAACGGCATGGACGTTGCGACGTGACTGCGGGTTTTGAATTCAATCATTGGGAGTTAGAGAAAGATGAAATCATCAGCAATGATATCGAGGACCTTTGCCGCGGCGGCGCTCTTACTATTTGCTTCGTTTATCCACGCATCCGCGCAGGATGACTTAACACCGCCGAAAGCGGAAGTGAAAGCTACGTTGGGAGGCGCACTTTTCGGTGAAGGCGAAGTCCCACATGTTCTGGTTGGAGGCTCGTTCAGATTCTATGTGACTCGACGAGTCAGTGTGGAGCCGGAGTTTCTATATCTTTACCATTCAGAAAACGACGAGGATTACATTGTGCAGCCAAATGTCGCCGTGGATCTAAGGCCACCGACCAAGAAGGTAGTGCCCTATGTGATCGCCGGTGTTGGCGCTATTCACCACCGCGCAACCTTTCATGGGTTCGATTTCAACACCGGCGCGCCGCGATCTTTCGATGTCTCCGGGACGACCTGGACAGCGAGTGCTGGAGGTGGCGTGAGGATATTCTTGAATGATCGCATCTTCATCTCACCAGAGGCCCGCGTCGGCCGCGAACCAACCGTGCGCGGAACAATCAGCGTTGGATACGTGTTCTCGGGACGAAAGTAAGCATCTAGCTTTGGGGCGGCATCAGAGTAAGCGCGGTAATAAATCAAGCGGCGGCGGGCCAAATCCCTGGAGTGGACTTTGCGATTCAGCGAGGTCCGTTTCCCTGGCGACGCTGAAACGGCGGTTGAACTCCCGCACATATTCTTCTCGGAGAAACCGATTAGCTGCGGTCGCCGTGGTGATCTTTCGCAGTCGTAGTTCTTGCGGCAGCCGTCCCTGCCAGGTGCCAAAGCCTCGCTCACTGCGACCACGAGCCTGTGGTGAATAGGCTGGAATCATCTGAATCCCCAACTGTCTTAAAGCTCGGCCCACTTGGCTCAAGCGGTTGTGGTCCACCGGTTCATCAGCCTTGGGCGTGAGAAAGAAATGACTGGCTCTATCGCTATAAAGGGCGCAAAACACCCCTTGCTGCTCAATCACCTCACGCAGCCCCGCCATCACTGTGCGCGTCGATTCCGCCTCTACCAACTGCGCGTAATAGATCTCGCTGGTGGCGTCGTCCATGATCACCAGCAAGTCATACCAGCGATGATCACAAAACCACTGGTGCTGGCTGCCATCAATGTGCAGCAGCATCCCTGGCAATGGCCGCCGGGGCCGACGTTTGCGCGGCCATTCTTGACAGCTTTGTCTGAGCAGGCGTATAAGCATCATGACAAACGTGGTGAGTTAAGGCGACTTGCGGCCACGTAAAACAATCCGCTAAACAGCTCGGGCAGCCTAAAAAGGCAATCCCGAAAAACTTCAGTCAATAGATGAAGTCCCGCGTTGTTTAGCGCGGGATTTTTTCATTGGTCAGTTGTTCGTGGTCAGTCGTTAGTTGCACCACGATTTAGTTGCTCGCTACGGACAACCGGCTACGGACCACTGCCTAAACAAGAAGATGCGAGATTTTAAAAAAGTATTGGCAGGCGACAGCATCCACGTCTTCGACGGCGCGATGGGGACCATGCTCTACGCCAAGGGCGTTTACATCAACCGTTGCTACGACGAGTTGAACATCAGCAACCCGGACCTGGTGCGCGAAGTTCATGCCGAATACTGCCGCGCAGGCGCCGACATCCTCGAAACCAATACCTTTGGCGCGACTTCGCCGAAGCTCGCCCAGTATGGCCTTGAAGGCAATATGCGCGAGATCAATATCGCTGCGGCGCGTCTGGCGCGGGTTGGCGGCGGGGATAGTTGTTACGTGGCTGGTGCGGTTGGACCACTGGGTCTGCGCATCGAGCCGTATGGTCCAACCTCGTACGACGAAGCCAAAGACTTCTTCAAAGAACAAGTTGCAGCCCTGCTCGAGGGCGGTGTGGATCTTTTTATGCTGGAAACGTTTTCCGATGTTTCGGAAATGCAGCAAGCCATAGCCGCGGTCAGGGAGCTCTGCGACCTGCCAATCATGGCGCAGATGACGATCCAGACCGATGGCAACACCTCGTATGGCACCACGCCTGAATTGTTTACCGCGCGTTTGGACGAATGGGGCGCCGACGTCATCGGCCTCAACTGCGGCGTTGGACCAGCCATCATTCTCACTGCCCTGGAGAAGATGAGGGCCGTAACGAAGAAGAAACTGTCGGCCCAACCAAATGCGGGACTGCCACGCGATGTTCAGGGTCGCCAGTTTTACATGTGCTCGCCTGAGTACATGTCGAAGTTTGCCAAACGATTTATCCAGGCAGGCGCGAAATTTATCGGTGGATGCTGTGGGACCACTCCCGCGCACATCAAGTTGATCTCTGATGCGGTTCGGGCTGCGTCGCCACGCGCTCAAAAGGTCGTACTTTCCTCGGGACCCTTGGCCCAGGTCACGGAAGTCACTCCAGCAGACCTCAAGGTAGTTCCGCCTGAGCTGCGCTCGAAGTGGTCCAGGAAAATCGTTGAAGGCCGCTTCGTCACTTCGGTTGAGGTTTTGCCACCGAAAGGTGTGGATGCTCAGAAGACACTCGACTCGATTCGACTACTGAAAGATGCGGGCGTCGATGGCGTTAACATCCCTGATGGAGCTCGCGCACAATCGCGTATGAGTGCGCTAGCTACGGCAGTCCTGGTGGAGCAGCAAATCGGGATTGAATCGGTGCTTCATTACTGCTGTCGCGATCGAAACTTGCTGGGAATGATGTCCGATTTGCTTGGCGCTGCCGCTCTTGGTATCCGCAACCTGCTGCTGATCACCGGTGACCCGCCGAAGATGGGTCCATACCCCGACGCGACTGCCGTTTTCGACATTGACGCGATCGGCCTCACAAACATGGTCAGCAAGCTAAACCATGGTCTGGACATTGGAAACAATCCGATTGGTGAACCGACAGCCTTCTGCATCGGCGTTGGGGTGAATCCTGGCGCGGTCAATCCCGAAGAAGAGATCCGACGTTTTGAATACAAGGTTGAAGCAGGTGCGCAGTACGCGATCACCCAACCAGTGTTCGACACTGATCAATTACGCGACTTCATTAAGTCGATCGAACACGTGCGCATTCCGATCGTTGCAGGTATCTGGCCGCTGGTGTCATTTCGCAATGCAGAGTTTCTCCATAATGAAGTTCCGGGAGTGCGGGTGACGCCGTCAATTATGGAACGCATGCGTGCAGCCTCGGCCATTAGTAAAGAGGCGGGACGTGACGAGGGATTGAAGATAGCGCGCGAGTCGTTGCTGGACGTGGCTGACATTATCCAGGGTGTGCAGGTGTCGGCGCCGTTTGGAAACGTGAAGTACGCTCTCGAAGTGTTTAGTGTGGTGGAAGGGTTTGGCCAGGACCAAACACCCGTTCCCGATCAAGCGGTCTCCTCAAAATTATCCGCCTAGCTTGCCAGTAGGGGCGGCACTCCGTAGCCGCCCCTTCTTCGCCTCCAAAGTTGCACGAAGCCAAACGAATGGGGCTGCCATAGAATGCCGCCCCTACCTTCATGGCTCAGAAGTCACGATCCACGAATGCACGCGAATGAACACGAACGCGCTTTTGTGCCGTTCGTGTTCTTTCTTGGATCGTCCTTTCTCGCTGAAATAGAACGCATCCTATCAACTCTCTGTGCGACCGCTGTGTTCTCTGTGTCTCCGTGGTGGGTATCTTTCACAGGTGATCCACCCACAAGAGGCACCGAGAACACTGAGGTTGCACAGAGCCAACCAAGGGCATCTAGTCTTCCAACTGTCTTCAGGTTGATGGCGAGGCCGTGGTTACTTCAACGCATGGGCCAACGCGCCTTCTAATTGTGGATACTGAAATTGAAAATTTTCTGCGACCAGACGCTGTGGTAGGACGCGTTGGCTTGTCAGCAACAGCGCATCTGCCATCTCACCAAACGCGAACCGCAAACCGAAAGCAGGAATGGGAAACAGCGTCGGTCTTGAAAGCACCTTCCCCAGTGTCTTCGTAAACTCTTCATTGCGTACCGGATTTGGCGACACGAAATTAACCGGACCGCGCATCGATTCATTCTCCAACGCCAGTTTCAGCGCGCTAACTACATCGTCGAGTGCAATCCAGCTCATCCATTGTTTTCCGTCGCCAACCCGTCCACCCAGGCCCATGCGAAATGGCGGCAGCATTTTCGCAAGCGCTCCGCCTTCTTTATCGAGAATGATTCCGAATCGGCAATTAACCGTGCGAATTCCCTTCTCTTTGGCGAGCGCAGTCGCACGTTCCCACTCGACACAAACTTCAGAAAGAAAATCCTTACCCGGCTCGCTCTCTTCGGTTAGTGTTTCCTCCCCGCGGTTGCCGTAAAAACCAATCGCTGACGCAGCAATAAATGTCTTCGGTGGGTGGGTCATGTTGGCCACAGCGTCACCGAGTAGTTTGGTGCCTCGCACACGGCTTTCCCGAATACGTTTCTTCTTCTCGTCTGACCAACGGCCTTCGGCAATACTTTCCCCCGCGAGGTGGACCACCGCATCGAATCCTTCAATCATTGAAAGCGCGATACTGTAACGCTCAGGACTCCACTCGATCTGGTCCGGCGCTTCAGGGTAGTGACGCACGAGTCGGAAGATCTCATGACCGTCCGCCTTGAGCGATTTGATCAAGGCCGTGCCAACCAGACCATGCGATCCGCTTATCAATATCTTCATAATCAGTTCGTTGCCAAAACCCTTGCTAAACAGGGCTTCTGCCACTTCACTCCAGCTTCTTGTTTTTCGATTGGTTTTATTCTATCACCTCCGGCATCACCTAGCCGCTAAGGCCGCTCACGTCTCACCAACCGATACGTTTGGATCTAAAAGCTCGTGCTCCGCCTCATACGCCTCTCCCTCGCGTTTCTTTTGTTGGCAGTCGTGTGCGCAGGCTTGTTGCAAACGACTCATACACAGTCACCTATCATTCGCATTACTCACACGGCAGAAGAAGGCACCAACATCAATCCCTCCATGAGCGGAGATGGCGAAGTCATCGCGTTTGAGTCAACGGAAGATCTGGCCAACGCGGGAGGCATCGATTCGTTTCGTGCGCTACGCGCCAACGTGTTTGTGAATCCGATTTCATTCGCCCAGCTTGCGGCGGCACGAGCACCATCGCCGGCGCTGTCACAGGATGGTTCACACATCGCCTTCGCCTCGAAAGACAATCCGCTCAGCACAAACAGCGACGGGAACTCCGAAATCTTTTTCTACGACGGATCCAAGCTCATTCAACTAACCAATACCTCGCCTGGCGACATTTCGCTTCGTTCGGTTAACGGCAACTTCCTGCCTTCAATTTCAGACGACGGCCGTTATATCGCCTTCTCATCCAATCGCAACCTGACTGATCAAAATGCGGACGGCAACCTGGAAATTTTCATCTGCGACACGACAACTCTGGGCTTCACGCAATTAACAAACTCTACCGACGGAATTGGTGCGACGGATGTAAAGATAAGCGGCGACTCCACCAGGATTGTCTACCTCCGTGAAAGCAGTGAGAAGCGTGATCTTGTTTTGCAGAATCGCGTTGGCCCACCCACCCTTACCGTCCTAGCCGCGGATGACCACTCTTTAGCAATGACTTACGGGCGCGCGATTAGCGATGACGGCCAACGCGTTGTGTGGTCCGCAGAAACTGCAAACAATACAACCCAGGTGTTCCTATTCGACGGGCGTAATGAGCAGACGCGTCAGCTAACAAACCTCGGAGCACGCGCTTCTGACGTTCCTCTTCATCCAACCATCAGCGGTGACGGATCGCGCATCGCCTTCGCCACACGTCGCAGCGTCGCCGGGATGGGCAGTAATTCCGATGGCAGCGTCGAGTTGTACACGTTCGATATTCCTTCAGGCAGATTCGGACGAGTCACCGACGTTGCTTCGGCAAAAGCCACTGGCGAAGTTATCTCTTCGCTTAATGACAATGGCGCCGCGATCGCTTTCAACTACTCGCGTCTTCTCTCAGGTGCTGTTGCTAACGAAGACTTCGCATCGAACTCTGAAATCTACCTGGCCTCTACACCACTCCCACCAACATCGGGAACACTGAACATTCACAACCGGGCCTCAATGGGCCACGAGCTGTCGTCGATCAAAGCGATCGCGCCTGACAGCATCGCGGTTGCCTTCGGCTCGTCGCTATCATTCGGCACTGAACAACCTCGACCGATTACCGAAGGAGTCTTTCCTTTAAGCGCTGCTGGCACCACAGTGACCGTGAATGGTCGCCCGGCACGGGTGCTTTTCGCCTCCCCAACCGAAGTTCATTTTCATGTGCCGACGGCAACGGAGGTGGGCAGCGCGGAGGTGGTTGTAACGAACTCGGATGGATTCCCCAGCCGCGGGCTGATAGCCACGGCGACTGCCGCACCCGGGGTCTTTAGCCGGAATGGCGACGGTTTGGGTGCCGGAATGATTCTGGACGCTGAGATGTTAACCACCGGTCCATTTGATCCAACCTCAGGAAAACTGCAGTTAATTATCTTCGCAACGGGTATTAGGAATGGTTCCACTGTATCTGTCAGTGCAGGCGGGCGCCCCTTGTCGATCGCGCGTGTGGAGCGCTCCTCCGCACTGCCGGGGTTGGACGAAATTCACGTAGACGTGCCGGTTGAACTCCGCGGCACTGGTCTGGTTGAACTCGCTGTGAAGGCTGATGGAAGAGATAGCAATCCGGTCTTCATTGATTTTAGCGGCGACTCGCGGCGCGACATCTTGATTAACGAATTCCTGGCGGATCCACCCGATGGCGTCGAGGGTGATGCGAATCAAGACGGGGTTACCAACACGTCCCAAGACGAGTTCGTCGAACTCATTAATACGACGAACCAAGACATCGACGTTGGTGGCTATCAACTACTGACCCGCACCGGCTCCGGTTCGGTCGATCTCGTCAGGCATACTTTTCCATCAGGGACGATTGTTCCGCCGTGCACTTCAATCGTTGTCTTTGGCGGCGGCAACTTCGACCCTCACCACATCGCCTTCGGTGGGGCGCAGGTTTTCAAAGCGTCTTCTGGAAGTCTCGGCCTGGCTAATTCAGCGGGTGTGCTAACGGTATTCGATTCGTCTGCAAAGGTTCATGGGTTCGTAGCATACGGTGGATTGTCAGGTATCGACGCCGGTGACAACCAATCAATAACACGCGCGCCAGACATTAATGGATCATTCACGAAGCATCAGTTTGCGAGCGAAGTAGGCAGGCGGTTCAGTCCTGGTACCTATTTGAATGGACCTCCCTTTGAAACGTGTGCTCCAGCCATTGTTCGGATTGAAATTTCTCCGCCCGCGGCGAAGCTCGAGATTAACGAGAAGCAACTCTTTACCGCTCGCGCGTTTGATCAAAACAACAACGTTCTGCAGGGTGTGATATTCCGTTGGCAAACCAGCAACAGCGGCGTTTTCACTGTCGATCAAAACGGAGTTGGGACAGCAATCTCGGCGGGATCAGCCCAAATAACTGCAAGTGGCAGGGGCGCGACCTCGACTGCAGCGACGATCGAAGTGAAGCCGCCACCGCCTGTCTTGACCAGTGTTTCCATCTCTCCATCAAACGCGACTCTCGCCGTCGGTGAGTCACACCAATTCGTTGCCGTCGCCAGGGATCAGTTTGGGCAGAGTATTGGTGTTAAAAGAATCAGCTTCAGCACTACAGACGATTCGATTACAAAAATTGATTCCGTAACGGTCCAGCTAATCGAGGGCACGGGAACCGCGGTCATCACCACACATGCCACCGGAGTGGCCGAAATTCGAGCATCAGCGATGGACGGATCGGTAACCATAACCAGTGCTCCGGCAACCATCACGGGGGAGCCGGCGGCCGGCGACTTGCTCATTAGCGAATTCCGTACACGTGGACCAGCGGGAGCCGCTGATGAATTTGTCGAGGTTTACAACCCGACTCTGAACACCTTACACATCGGCGGGCTAAAGATTCGAGCATCGAATAACTCGGGCAATACCAGCGATCGTATCGCGATTCCATCAGGTAGATTTCTCGGACCAGGGTGCCATTATCTGGTCGCGAATAATTCTTCCTCCGGCTACAGCGGCTCGTCACCTCCAGACCAAGCCTACCTGACCGGCCTGTCCGACGACGGAGGAGTCGCAATCACTGGTTCCAACGGCACGCGAATTATTGACGCTGTGGGGATGAGCAATGGCTCAAGCTACCGGGAGGGTTCGTCACTCGCGCCTCTAACAAGTAATGCCGATCGCAGTTACGAACGACGGCCTGGTGGGGCTTATGGTAACGGCATCGATTCGGATAACAACGCAGCAAACTTCCTTTTGAGCGCAACTGGAAGCAATCCCCAAAACCAAGCCTCCACCTGTCTAGATCTTCGTGCTGCCGACCTTTCGATCACGACCACCGGTCCAGCAGCTGCCGTAGTGATCGGGACGGATGCCACTTACGTGATTACCGTTACAAATAATGGCGCCGGGCTGGCAGAATTCATTGTCGTCACTGATAACCTGCCGCCGTCTTTGGCGTTTCTTTCGTGTGTCGCGACCGGAAATGGAGCTTGTGTAGGTTCTGGAAGCACGCTCACTGTTTCATTCCCTGCCCTCAAGAGCGGTGAAACTGTCGTCATAAGCCTGACCGCAAGAGCCACTGGACCAGCCGGAACCTTTGTAAACAGCACTTCAGTTATTTCAACCACGCCGGATCCAAACCCGGACAACAATTCGGCGACTGCAACGACAGTTCTGCAGGCCTCTCCGCCGGAACTTTCCATTACCGATGTCTCAGCACCGGAGGGCGATTCGGGATCGCGCGGCATAGTGTTCACGATTCGACTTTCCGCGCCCGCACCGGCTGACATCGTTTTTGATGTCAGCACTTCCGACGACACGGCAACTTCAACAGGACATGACTATCTCTCTCAAACGCTACTTCGCCAAAAGATTCCTATTGGGGAACTTGAGTACAAATTCCCAGTCGAAGTGACGTCGGACATTCTGGTTGAAGAAGACGAATCGTTCGTCGTGAATGTGACGAACGTCTCAGGGGCAGTCGTGATCGACGATAAGGCGACCGCGACAATCACTAACGACGACGTTCCTGTGCTGGTTATCAGTCAGTTGTATGGTGGCGGCGGTAATTCAGGGGCGCAGTTCTCAAATGATTTCGTCGAGATCTTCAACCGTGGAAAAACCATTATCGACTTCTCCGTTACTCCTTACGCAGTTCAATATGCGGGCGCCACCGCTAACTTCGGCTCGAACAGAGTTAATCTGACAAGAGGAACCATTCTTCCCGGTCAGTATTTTTTGGTGCAATTGGGCGGTGGGCCCAACGGCGCGCCTTTGCCTCATCCCGACGAGATCGGAAGCGTTGTTATGGCGGCGACGACTGGAAAGGTCGCTCTCACAAAGGGCACGACAAACCTCTCCGGGAGCGGGTGTCCGATAGCCGACTCAGTCGTCGATTTTGTCGGCTACGGTTCAAACGCGAATTGTTTTCGTGGGGGTGAATCGACGCCGGCGCCAGAGAGCACAGCATCCGCATTCAGGCGAGATGGCGGCTGCTTCGACACTTTAACAAACAGCGCAGACTTTTTCGTTCACGCGCCCTTTCCGCGCAATATCAGTTCGCCGGTCAACAACTGCTCAGCCGGCGTCGTGCCCGAGATAACCATTTCCGACTACGGGGCGATTGAAGGTGATAGCGGTTCGCAGGTGTTTCCTTTTATCGTCACCCTGTCGGCTCCGGCGCTATCTTCCGACGTAGTGTTTGACATTGCCACGCAGAACCAGACTGCCAGTGTGGCGCACCAGGATTATGAAGCGCGAAATCTTTCCAACCAGATCATTCCTGCAGGTCAAACAAGTTTCATCTTTGAGGTAGTGGTAAATGGTGATACAGCGGTCGAGCCGGCCGAAACATTCCTTGCAAATCTCACGAACGTCCGGGGCGCGGCGGTTACGCGGCCTTTCGGTGTGGGAACGATAGACAATGATGATCTCCCCAGCCTTCGTATAAGCGATGCTTCTGTTGCCGAGGGGAACGCGGGAAGTACGACGATTGAAGTCACGGTGAGCCTGTCGTCGCCTGCTGCAGCTCCGGTATTCTTCGACATTGCAACCCTAGACGGCACAGCGACAATCTCCGACAACGACTACCTGGCCCATTCGCTTACAACTCAAACGATAGAGGTGGGTCAGCAAACACATTCCTTCAAGGTGCCGGTGCTTGGCGATTTACGAATTGAACCTGACGAGACCTTCCTCGTCACCGTTTCAAACGTGTATGGAGCCGTTGTCGCTGATGGGGAATCAACCGCAACTATTCGGAATGACGATTCAGCTACTCTCAGTATCAACGACGTGACCGTCAATGAAGGCGACAGCGCTATCACCTCCGCAAGATTCATAGTGACTTCTTCGCTGGCGGCGCCTGCCGAGGGAATCCAGTTCAGCTTGGAAACGCACGACAAAACTGCAACTGCGGCGAGCGAAGATTACATCTCTCGGAACCCCACCCATCAGATTATCCCCGCAGGCCAAAGTACCTTCTCGTATGAAGTGCAGATTAAGGGTGATTCGATCGTGGAGCTTGACGAATCGTTTCTGGTGAAAATAACCAACGCCGCAAACGCGACCATAATTGATGAGGAGGGCGTGGGCACAATTCTCAACGACGATGAGGCCAACCTCGTTGTCAGTCAGCTGTACCCGGGGGGCGGCAACTCTGGAGCGACATTCACTAACGACTTCGTTGAGATTTTCAACCGCGGATCCACCACCGTGGACTTTGCTGAAGTGCCTTATTCGATTCAGTACGCCGGAGCGACCGCCAATTTCGGTTCTAACAAAGTTAATCTGGACAGAGGCAGGATTGCGCCGGGTCAATACTTCCTGGTCCAACTCGCTGGCGGCGCTAACGGCGCACCGTTACCCACACCCGATGCCAGCGGTGGAATCGCGATGGCAGCGACGGCCGGCAAGGTCGCCCTCGTGAAAGGCACAACGCCGCTCGGTGATAGCGGATGCCCGCGGCTTCCTACAATTGCTGACTTTGTCGGTTATGGTGGGTCGGCCAGCTGCTTCATTGGTGCTGGCCCCGCTCCAGCGCCAAGTGCGACGGCAGCTGATGTACGCAGGGCAGGTGGATGCAGCCAGACGGATAACAACGGCCTTGATTTCTTCGTCCACTTGCCCGCACCTCGAAATTCGAGCGCGCCCATCAACAACTGTTCGTCCGACTCCCCGGCTAATCTCAGCATTTCCGACGCGAGTTTGGCAGAGGGCGAGAGCGGTACGAGGACGGTAACCTTCGTCGTCCGACTTTCTGCAGCGATGCGATCCACGGACGTCACCTTCGATATTGCAACCCAGAACCAAACTGCGACGACGGCAAACAATGATTATGAAACCAGGAATCTAAAGAACCAGATTATCCCTGCAGGCCAACTGACTTACGCTTTTGCAGTAACGATTAATGGCGACAAGGCTGTCGAACCCGATGAGACATTTCTGGTAGCCCTTACGAATGTAGTTGGAGCTAACGTCACAAACGGTGCCGGAATCGGAACAATCGAAAACGACGATTTGCCGACGCTCACGGTTACTGATGTGTCGATGCCTGAGGGCGACAGCGGTACCAAAGCTTTCACATTCGTGATTGGACTCTCGGGGCCGGCTCCCAAAGAAGTTACTTTCGACGTCGCCACCCAGAATGGTACAGCTACCTTCGTTGATAACGATTTCGTGGGACAGGTACCGAGTAGCCAGCGAATCAATCAGGGAGAACAGAGTATGGCGTTTTCAGTCATCGTCAATGGTGATTTGAAGATCGAAGCCGACGAGACATTTCACGTCAATATTTCAAGTGTGAACGGAGCCATCCCTACCGACGTTCAGGGACTCGGCACTATTCAAAACGATGACTCACCGAAATTGAGCGTTAACGATGTATCGATCATCGAGGGTGACGCGGGCGCTAAGCATCTCACCTTCACCGTGAGCTCTTCCGTGCCCGCGCCGGCCGCAGGTATACGTTTCAATGTCGCAACGGAGGACGTTTCAGCAGCAGCATCCACTGGCGATTACGTTGCGAAAAGCTTAACGAATCAAATGATTCCTGCCGGCCAATCAACTTATTCATTTGAGGTAATCGTAAACGGCGACAAATTGGTCGAACGCGATGAAACCTTCGCGGTGAGACTGACTTCGGTCCAGGGCGCCGTCATCGCCGACAACCTGGGTATCGCCACTATTCAAAACGACGATGTTGCCATACTGGTCGTGAGCCAGCTTTATGGCGGAGGAGGAAACTCCGGTGCGGAGTTCCGGAATGACTTCATCGAGATATTTAACCGTGGTGACACCATAGTGGATCTAAACGGGTGGTCTGTTCAGTACAGCTCTGCAACCGGCAGCACATGGTCTACCACCGCACTTTGTCCAGCGACGAATTGCCTCGTGTTACCCGGTAGGTATTTTCTGGTGCAGCAAGATCGCGGGAGTGGCGGGACGGCTGAGCTGCCGGCGCCCGACGCATCCGGAACCATTGCCATGACTGCCGCAGCCGGGAAAGTGGCGCTGGTTTCTTCCCTCTCACCGTTGACCGGCGCTTGTCCGACGTCCGCGAACCTAATTGATCTGGTGGGATATGGTGCCACCGTTTCTTGTTTCGAAGGATCTGCGCCTGCACCCAGCGCCAGTAACTCCCTGGCTGAGGTAAGGAAAGGCGGAGGATGCGTAGACAATGCCAACAACAGCAGCGATTTGTTCACACATGCACCAAGTCCGCGTAACAGTTCGTTTCCCGCCAACAACTGCTCGGGACAAGAGACTGACCTGATAGTTAATGATTTGATGGTGGTGGAAGGAGACGGGGCTGCTATCTCCGCGAACTTCACGGTCAGGCTGCTTGGCTCAACGCCATCGGCAGTTACCGTGAATTACGCGACATCAAACGGAACTGCTCAAGCCCCTGCAGATTTCGAAGCCGTTAGCGGGCAACTTGTATTTCTTCCAGGTGAAACCACGAAGACCATCAGCGTGAACATCCATGGTGATACGGTCGACGAGCCTGACGAAACATTCTTTCTGAATTTATTAGCACCTACGAATGCCGCGCTCCTGGACCATCAAGGCATCGCTACAATTACAGATAACGACGTCCCGCCTTTACTAACAATTGACGATGTGGCGTTTGCCGAAGGAAACGGACCAAATCTGTGCACATTTACAGTCCATTTGTCCGCCCCGGCACTGGCAGGCGGGGTTAGCTTTGATATCGCCACTCTGGACGGGACGGCCCTTGATGGAATACCAGCTACCGAGGGTAACGATTATTCCTCCAGGTCTGTAACCGGCGTCATCATTCCTGCTGGCCAACAGGAATATGCTTTCGATGTCATCGTCAATGGCGATCTGATCGATGAGCCTGACGAAACATTTTTCGTCAAGGTAACCAATGTTTCCGGAGCAACTCCGAGCGACGTGGACGCGACGGCGACAATCATGAATGACGACAGCGCCGTGTTGAGCATCGGCGACGTCAATCAGGTCGAAGGAAATGCAGGAGCAACGGTCTTTAACTTTACTGTCAGCTCCTCAATGCCTGCGCCGAACGGTGGCATCAGCTTTGACGTCTCCACCACGGACCAAACAGCAAATGACGGCAGCCCCGTCACGGAAGATGACGACTACGAGGCCCTGAGTTCTGCCGGGGTCACCATCCCGGAAGGCCAAACGTCGGTGGTTGTGCCGGTCTCGGTTAAGGCTGACAAGCTGGTAGAGAAGGACGAAACGTTCTTGCTCACCATCACGAATATCTCAGGTGCTTCGGCGAACGACTCGCAAGCTGTCGGTACCATTCAAAACGACGATCTTCCGCACCTGATCATCAGTCAAATTTATCCGGGCGGCGGGAATGCGGGAGCCACCTACACCAATGATTTCATCGAGCTCTTCAATCGCGGTTCTACCACCATCGACTTTGTCGTAACCCCTTACTCGCTTCAATACATCGGCGCCTCCGGTTTCTTTGGATCAATTTCTGCCGCGAATAAGACAAACATAATCTCAGGCTCGATTGGGCCAGGTCAGTACTTCCTGGTCCAGGGCGCGTCAGGCGGTTCAAACGGTCTCACGCTGCCGTCGATTGATGCGCTGGGGAGCATCGCGATGTCAGCCACCGGTGGAAAGGTGGCATTAGTTCTCGGCACAGCCTCGCTTCCTTCACTGTCCTGCCCGGGTGATGATGCGTCGCCACCGACCAATCCTTCGGGCAATAACATTGTCGACTTTGTGGGTTACGGCAGCGGAGCAAACTCGCCGAATTGTTTTGAGGGTTTAGGTGCTGTGGCTTTTTCTACCAGTACAGCCGGCGGGTTGGATCCGGACGCGCGCTCGGTCGTTCGAGTTGCTAGTTGCGTTGACAACAACAATAATTCCACTGACTTTACTAATCCGACAACTGCTCCAGTAGCGCGCAACAAGACGACAGTGCCTGTTCTATGTCTATGAGGCTGGTCTGGTACTCTCTCTCTAGCGCCAAAGGCGCGAAATGTGAGAGCCTGGGGTAGCGCCCAGGTAAGGTGCCTTAATTCCTGGAAGCGCTGAAGGCGCGCACTTCGGACGGTCGTTCAAAAGAGTTGTCATTAACCAGGGGTCAACTTATTTCGCTGCTCCAGCGCTGGGAAGCGTCCCACCTGGGCCGATGGCCCAGGCTTTCACATTTCGCGCCTTTCGCGCTGAAAGCAGGTGTTGTACACAGTCGCCACCGCTCCCGGTTCAGTACCGAGCTCTTGTAAAACCCATGACAAGTCGATTCCTTATTTCAAAGCTCGCGTGCGGTCTTCTCACGCTTATGTTATTGCCGGCAACCGTTTTCCCGCAGAAGCCGAATCAGAGATCGGCTGGCCAAAGAGGTGAAGGCGGAGTTTCTGCACGCGTGGAACGGCTACAAGAAATACGCCTGGGGTCATGATGATCTTAAGCCACTCAGCAAGACGCATCACGATTGGTATGCGCAGCCGCTCTTGATGTCGCCCGTTGATTCGCTCGACACGATGATCCTCATGGGCTTCAAGAAAGAAGCCGACGCCACGCGGGAATACATCGTCAAAAACCTTTCCTTCGATAAAGACATCGAGGTACAGAATTTCGAAATCACCATTCGCCTGCTGGGCGGGTTGCTCTCCAGCTATCAATTAACCAACGACAAGCGTTTGCTTGCGCTGGCCGAAGACCTGGGCAACCGTTTGCTGCCGGTGTTTGAGTCGCCCACCGGCATTCCTTATCGCTATGTCAATCTCAAGACGGGCAAGGTTCGTGACGAAAGAACCAATCCGGCTGAAGCTGGGACCCTGCTCATCGAGTTCGGCACACTCGCCAAGCTCACTAACCGCCCCATTTTTTACGACAAAGCCAAGCGCGCCCTGGTCGAGACTTTCAAGCGCCGCTCTGAGATTGGCCTGGTCGGCACCTGGATTAACGTCAACACCGGCGTATGGACCAGCACCGACAGTCATATCAGCGGCGCTATCGATAGTTACTACGAATACCTTTTGAAGTGCTGGAAACTGTTCGACGATAAAGAGTGCGAGCAGATGTGGCAGGAGAGTATCAAGGCTATCGATAAATATCTGGCGGAGTCGCGCATCGTTGAAGGTGATGGGCCGGCCCGCTTCGAGCTTTGGTACGGGCACGCCGACATGAACTCGGGAAAACGCACCGCCACCACTTATGGAGCGCTCGATGCCTTCTTCCCGGCGGTGCTGGCGATGTCTGGAGATGTGACTCGTGCGCAGAGTTTGCAAGCGTCGTCGATGAGGATGTGGGAGCTTCACGGCATTGAGCCTGAAGAGTTGGATTACAAAACGATGAAGGTGGTCCACGCCGGATACCCGCTGCGGCCGGAGATCGTCGAATCGACCTACTACCTTTATCACTACACGCGAGATCCGCAGTACCTGGCCATGGGCGAACAACTCTTTCGCGACTTCGTGAAACACTGCCGCAGCGAAGCAGGTTATGCAGCTTTAAAAAGCGTCATTACCAAAGAGAAGTCAGACTCGATGCAAAGCTTCCTGTTCGCGGAAACCTTCAAATACTTTTATTTGCTTTTCGCCTCTCCCAGGACTCTTGAATTCGATAAAGTGATCTTCAACACCGAAGCTCATCCGATTCGGAAGACCTGGTAAAGCCATCGGCAGATTACGCGGATTGCGGGTTCTCAAGATAGGGTGGAAGAAAGCGATACAACGAGGCGCGCTTTATCCTAATCTGCGGAATCGGCGTAATCTGCGGATTTTCTTGTTCGACCTTATACTCCACTCATGCATTCGATAGCCGAAGCGCTCACGTCGCTTCACCAGCATTTTGGGTTTGATGAATTTCGCGCCGGGCAGCGCGAGGTGATCGAAGCACTGCTCGAAGGCAAGGACGCGGTTGTGGTGATGCCGACCGGCAGCGGCAAATCACTCTGTTACCAGTTGCCTGCCCTGATGCTGGAGGGCGCGACGGTAGTCGTTTCACCGCTCATCGCCCTGATGAAGGATCAGGTGGATGCACTCAAGGCCCGCAGCCTCCCCGCGACTTTCATAAACAGTTCGATCGATGAGAGAGAGCAACGGCTCCGGATCGACGCCGTCAGACGCGGTGAGTTTAAGCTGGTCTATGTGGCGCCCGAACGTTTCCGCAGCAGCCGGTTTGTCGAGGCGTTGCAGTCCATCAGCATTTCCCTGTTCGCGGTCGACGAAGCGCATTGCATCTCCACCTGGGGACACGACTTTCGTCCCGACTACCTGCGGCTGAAGTCAGTCAGCAAATCGCTCAACGCCCGGCAAACTCTCGCCCTCACCGCCACCGCCACTCCCTACGTTCGTTCCGACATCATTCAGCAGCTCGGTCTGGACAAACCGCAAACCTTTGTCAGCGGCTTCGACCGGCCAAACCTGACCATCGACGTGGTCCATACCGAAAAGGAGCGCGAGAAAATTGCGCGGATCAAGCGACTGGCAAAGACACACGAAGGCTCGGGCATCATTTACGCATCGACACGCAAAGCGGTGGAGCAGGTGGCGGCGGAGTTGAGAGAGCAGGGTTTACTGGTGACGGCCTACCATGCCGGAATGACCGACAACGTGCGGGTGCGCGCCCAGGAAGAGTTTATGTCCGGGCATACCCAGATGATTGTGGCCACCAACGCCTTCGGGATGGGCATCGATAAATCTGACATTCGTTTTGTCGCGCACTATCAAATGCCCGGCTCCATCGAGGCTTACTACCAGGAGATTGGCCGCGCCGGCCGCGACGGTCTGCCTTCATCCTGTGTCTTGTTGTTCAACTATGCCGACAAGAATACGCACGACTTTTTTATCGAAGGCTCGTATCCGAGCTGGGCCACCATTCACGACGTCTATGACGCGCTCGCGGCCACCGGACTAAAGCGGATCGAACTTTCTGCCTCGGAGATCGCCAAACGTGCCGGCGCGCGGAACGATATGGCAGTGCAGTCAGCTCTATACCTGCTCGAACGCGCCGGCCACATTGCCCGCGTGATGTCTAACGCGGGGGATACCAACAGTCCGCCACCGTGGGCCGAGGGGCAATCACAAACGCGCAGCTCAAGCCGTCGGGGTCGCAGCATCATCATGCTCGATCCCACGCCGGCGAAGATTCGCGTTGACCCGGGTGACGTGGAACGCCGTGCCAACCTGGAGCGACGGAAGCTGCGCGAGATGATCGAGTTTTGTTACACGGAACAATGTTTCCGCGCGCATATTCTCGATTACTTCGGGGACCGTCATCACGCACGTGGCTGCGGCACGTGTGGTAACTGTGTGCCGAATTCGCCGGCCACGAGGCCACTCACCAGCGCCGAGATGCTGGAAGACCCCCCGAGTGCCGGTCGGCGTCGCACCTCACGCATCCAGCCCGTCGTTGCTCCGCTCGTGCCCCGCAGTCTTTCAGTCGAAGAAAATGAAATCGCTCGGAAGATTCTGGCGTGTGCCGCGCGCATGAAGGGTAGGTTTGGCAAGAGTGTCCTCGCGTCGACGTTGCGAGGGTCAGCGGCCAAGAATGTGACGCAGGCCCATCTGAATGAGCTGTCCACTTACGGTTTGCTGAAGGAGATGCGACAGGAAGACATACTCGGGTATGTCGAGGCGCTTTGTGATGCCGGTTGTTTGCAAGTGAGCAGGGGCGAATATCCAACCGTGTCGTTGTCTGAATTAGGCGGACGCGTGATGCGTCAACAGGAGCAGGTCAAACTCGCAATTCCGGATTTACATCACCGGGAAACCGGGAAGCCTCCGACGGCGCGGCAGTCGTTCGCTCTGCATGCACAGGGCATGTCAGTGGCCGAGATAGCAGCCCATCGCGGCCTGGTGCCGAGCACGATCGAAGGACATCTGGTTGAGTGTCTCTTGGCTGGACTCGAGGTGGACATTTCGAAATTCATGTCGGGGGAGCAACGGGCGCTGATCGAAGAGGCTATTCGCGAGCATGGCACGGAGAAACTAAAGCCTCTGCGGGAGTCGTTGCCTGAGACGATTACCTACAATCAGATTCGCTTTGTGGTGGCGCAAAAAATGAAATCTCAGGCGGCGGTTACAAGCGCGTAACGCAAACTGTTAGTTTGCGGGCCGTCCATTTCTTCAACCCTCGAAGCAATTGCGGGCTCAAGTTTATTGTTGTCCACCTTCCGCAAACCAACAGTTTGACTTACTTTTCGACCGGCAACCTGGAAGTTACACTCTGTTCACCTGTCGAGTCACGGCGGCTTTTCCAAGCAACAAGTCTTGCTGTGAGGTCTGCCTTATACCTCGCTTACTTTAAGGGACACATAAGCTTGCCTAAGGCCCTATTCAAGCGTAGAGTGCCTCAGCAGCTCTCAACAACCTCGATACCTCCAAGCCCCTTGAGAAGCTACTCACCCGACACCGCTCAGGTCAGCGTAGGAAGTCGAGACGTTCTAACATCTATTCAAGCAAAATCTCACCGATTCCGATCGCGGCGAATGCGGTAGGCTCCAGCGGTGTGATCTGTTGGCAGGTCTTAATGAGTGCCTTGGGGGGCACCGATACATACTCTTACCCAGCCGGGATAGAACTCTTTCGCCAGGACTCTAGTCCCACTCACGTTTATTTCGTGGAGACTGGAGTCGTTAAGCTGAAACGCTCTGAGCAAAATGGCAGCGAGTTCATTTTGGATCTTCATTTCCCTGGAGCCGTGATTGGTTCGGAGGCTGCCATTCGTCTGAGATCCCATAGCTTCTCCGCGGTAACCGCCACCAGTTGCAGGCTCTCATCCCTGTCGGTGCGACGTTTTCTGAGTCTTTTGAGTACTGAGTTCCGACTTACACAATTCATTCAAGATAGTCTTTGTGCCAATGCGCTCAGTCCGCCTCCCTCGATTTAAGAGACGCACTTAAGCGTGCACTGCTCATCATCTGGAGAAATTATGTTAAGCAAGCTTCTGATTACTTTAGCCGTCGTCCTCGCACCCACTTCATTGTTGGCTCAAAAGGAAGTTTCTCCGCCTCCCACGACTCCAGTCACCAAAACGGCTTCAGAAGAGTTGGAGGTCATCATTTCCGAAGCCGGCAATTTAGATGACAAGCTTGCAGTCATTAAGGTGACCGCTAAGTCAGCAGCGCTCATTTCCCTGTCGGATCCTGGCAGATCTGAGCTGATGTTCCGTGCCATATGGAAATTTGCTAAGCAACAAGCTGATCCTGCGTTTGATAAGGAGCAAGCCCTGACTCTGATTCTGAATCAGATCTTCTCACGAAACCCAAAGCTTGCCAGGCAGTTGCTGGGTGAAGAGCCGAAACCTGATGAGTCGTCGATCGAATTGCGCGCAACCGGTAATGACCGCGGCATTCACAGGACGGCTAAATTAGCGTCTCAACTGGTGGATGATAATCCACGCGCCGCTTCGGAGTTATTGGAGCGGAGCTTGTCGACGGGGATGACGGCGTCCGGGCTTAATGCGCTATTGAGGCTACGAGAAAAGGACTCCCTGCTTGCCGATTTTGTCGTCGGGAAGTCATTGGACGGTCTTCGAGGCCAACCGGATGTTGTCGCTTTGAGTGGTCTTCATCTTCTCTCGGCGTACACGTTTCCCGAAGGGAATACCGGCGACATCAATTCATCGCTACAGTCCCTGCAGATCCAGTATTTCTCAACCACCTACGATGTGTTGAGAGCGTCGCTAGCTCAAACCGAAGCCAACCTGGTTAAGGACCATCATTACTCTCCAAAGGACCTCCGCCTGCGCGCTTTGTATCAGGCCCGCATGGCGCTGACCCTCGCGGCATTGGCCCCGCGCTACCAACCTATGCTCTCAGGGGAACTAAACGCACTCGCCAACAAACTTGGACCCCAACTACCTGCCAACGTGGCCCAGTTGGCTAAGTTCTCAAATGCGCGGTTAGCGGGCGAGGTCGTGGCGGACAATCCGGAAATGGCGGTCCCGCTTGCGATTCAAAGTGGCGACTTCGAAGAAGCGAGGCGACTAATCGATGGTCTGAAGAGTGAGGAATTGAAGGACCTCTATTCTCAGATTTTAGCAAAGGTCGAAACGAAGGCACTTTTGGCCAGGGCCGACGTGCTTGCAGCCTTGATTCAAATTCGCAAGCTCGAGGATCAAAATGCGCGGCTGGTCTTGTACGTGGAAGCTATAAAGGCGGCGGAAAAGAAACACGATGGGGCTCTGTCACGATTAATAGTTAACGAAGCGCGTTTAGTAATTCCCCCCGTCAACAGGAATGGATTGCATGTCCGGGCTCTACTGGCTTTTGCTTCTCAACTGTCCGCTTTGTCCTCCACAGATGAAGCCCTGAATTTTCTCGACGCCGCTGTGATTGCATTAAACTCTCTCCCGAAAGCGTCAGAGGAACCTGGAGTCAAAAAGTCACCCATGGACAATGCCTGGGCCGAAATCAATGACCCGGTGAGTTTCCTTGAGCTGGCAGAATTTTCCCAAGCCTTTGCAGCGCTTGGTCTCGTGGACTTGGACCGTACAATCATTGAAGCGCGTAAAATCCAGTTGAAGTCCCTCCAACTAGTGGCCCGATTAGAGGCAGTCGGAGGGGTTCTGAGAGTTGATGCGCGAAAACCAAAGTCCAAGCCAGTAGGCAAAACGGTCGTCCTTCCTCCGGGTCATTAGAACCAGCTACTGGGCCAGCAGGCGGCAGACCTAATGAGCTGAAGAAAAGAGCGGGAGCGTGGGCTCCCGCTTTTCTAATTTAACTCAGCCCTCCAGATATTCATGGGAAGACTTCCACAGGCGCAACCGTCGGCGAAGGCAGTGGCGTTTCGCTTGAGCCTTCAGGTTGGAAGAGGAAGCGGAAGCTGCCTCCCTTCACCACGCCCATCCTGAATCCGATGAAGAACCTCGGACCAGGTGAACCAGCCGGCACCACGGTCGTAAACTCTCCAGTCAAACTTCCCTGCTCGGGCCCCGTGCGTACCAGACTGTTGTTTACGCCTCCTCCATTTGGCGCGAGCTGATCTCCCTTACCAGCGTCTTCAATCACACTGCCTCTGACTATGGATGCTGGTCCAATCTCAGGGGCCACCAACTCGGTTGCCATGTTCAGCATCTTCAGCACCGCCGTCTTATTGTCGGTACCCTGACAATTTGGCGCTGTCTGACTAAGGTTGCGTGCGTTCCCACTGCCGACTAACGCCGTCGCGGGTGATGGTGACGGTTGCCCGCATGGGACGGACAGATTGTCCACGCGGAACCGCAGCCGGTTGATATCGCTACCGGCTGACATGTTGCGGAAACCAAACCTGAAGATAAAACTGCCCATCGGATTGTTATTGATGGTCGTGTAGGTGTTGTCCAGCACATAACGCCGTTCGGCGTTAGGTAATTGCGCCGACGTGCGGGTCGGGTCAAACAACGATGATTGGAGTTGGGTTTCGGGCAGGTCAGCCGGCGCTGCATTGTTTTGCGGTCCAGCGGCTCCCAACACCGACACCAATCCATTAGTCGCTCCTGTTGCAAAGTTGGTGATGTTGAAGGCGATGTTGATTCCCGGGACCGGCGACACCATCAGTATGTCGTCCGCATTGTTGGACGTATCCTGTGGAACTGTACCAACCGTCGCACTCTGATCTGTAGTTTGCCTTCGCAGGAGAGAGTATTGGCCTGAGTCTCCGTAGAATGCGAAGGCGCCGTGATTGGTTGTGCTGGCATCACCGACGGGTCGCAAGCATTGCGCTGCATTTGATTCGCAATAGTTATCAGCCAGCGATGGTCTGGCACTGCCACTGCTTCCGCAGCCAGCCGGATTAATCAGATGACACGGCTGCAATGGCGCGCCGCTTCCATAAGGAGCGAAGCCTACCCGGTCGAAAACAATGAAGTTGCCTGTCCCCACGCCGGTAGCGTTGAAGCCAAAGCTTCCGTTACCCGTGTCTGAAGAAGCGCCGACGGTGTTCTCGCCAACGTTGGCCAGTACCAGCCCGGCGTCGTTGGGAACGTCGGGGCCCGTGTAAGCGCCCGGGTTTCCCGCAGTACCGTTGATGATTGGGAAGTTTCCGACTGCAGTCGGCGCCGACCCGGTGATGGTTGGAATGACTGCTGAACCTGTGCTCGAACCGGTTGAGCCCAACGTAGCTAAACTGTAGGACTCTCCTGTGCACAACACGTAGCCACGAGCTGGAATAATGGTGCCGTCAGGAAGCCGGCAAACCAGGGTAACAGTATTAGACGTGACTCCATTGCCTGCTGAAGCAAATAGTCCATAGCCGCCGCTGTTACTTGGAGACGTTCCTCCCACCACGTGGTCTGTCGGACTTGAGTTAAAGATCTCGAAAAACTCGTCTCTGGATCCGTTAGGACCATTGAAACGAAACTCGCTGATTCGCAACGACGTGGTAGCGGGATCATTCACCGTGAGCTCAACGTGTGCAGTGTCGCTACCGGCGAGGTTACTGATTGTGTAGTCGAAGCCGTCGGTACCGGTGAAACCGGCAGGCGGCGTGTAGGTAAAGCTGCCGTCCGAGTTGAGAGTGTAGGTTCCACCAGCTGTGGTTGAACCTCCAGCCACTGGTGTGAGCACCAGACTTGGACCAGTGTCATTGGCGAGAACACCCGGAGCCGGGACATTCAGCACCTGGTTCCGCGGCGTCGCATATTGATCGTCGACAGCATCAGGTCGGGCGACGACATTGGTCGTCTCCGTGTCGCTATTATTTTCTGAGTTCGGGTCCGACGTGGCAGCGCTTACGTTAACCGTGTTACTCAACACGGTATCTATCGGCGTAGCGCTGTCGACATTCACCACCAGGGTCAACACCGAAGCGCTGCCGGCTGCGAGCGTTGTTGCCGTTGCAGTGACTGTTCCCGTACCGCCAGCAGGGACCACGTCAGTGCGAGTCCAACCAGCTGGAACTGTGAAAGAAACCAGAGTTGTGTTTGGCGGCAAGGTGTCTGACAGGCTCAGATTCTGAGCGTCGCTGGAGCCGGAGTTACTAACTGTAATCGTATACGTCAGGTTTGATCCCGCACCCACCGGGTCCGGCGAATCTGATTTCACGACGCTGACGTCAGCCGCCGTCTCGACCGTGGCTGTAGTCGAGCTGCTGTTGTTCTCCAGGTTTGTGTCTCCGCTGTCAGTGGAGACTGTCGCACTGTTGGTGATCTCTGTACCCGCCGGAACGTTGGCCGCAACTTTTGCAGTGAGGGTAAAGATGGCCGAGTCACCGTTTGCCAACTCAGCGACGTCGCAGGTAACTGAGCCGTTGGCCCCGACTGCAGGTGTGGTGCAACCCCCCGTTGGACCAGTGTTCTGCACGACCGAAACAAAAGTGGTATTGCTCGGAAGCGCATCGGAAATCTCAACGTTTGCCGCTGGGTCCGGCCCATTGTTTGTAGCAGTCAGCGTCCAGGAAATGTTACCCCCTGCAGTCGCAGTTCCAGGTCCGCTTTTAGTTATGCCAACATCTGCCGACGTCACGATAACTAGTATGGTCGAACTATTGTTTTCGGGATTTGGATCCTCAGTTTCAGAGGTCACGGTAGCCTGATTTGTGTATTCTGCTGACCCCTCGCCAACATGTACTGTCAGGACAAATGTCGCACTTTCACCGCTGCCGAAGGAGGCTATCGAGCACGTGACTGTACCCCCGGCATCAACGGCTGGCGTCATGCAAGTAAAGGTCGGTCCGTTCGATTGATTTAACGATTGGAAAGTCATGCCAACCGGGAGGTTATCTGAAAAACTCGCGTTCGTAGCGGCTGTTGGTCCACTGTTAGAAACCGTAATCACAAAGATAACGTCACTATCAGGGGCGGCGTTAGATGGACCATTTTTCAATACGGACAGGTCAGCGAGAGGTGCACCACTTGTGGTGACTCCCCATGCGGCGGCGTCATTTTCATCGTTTGGATCAAACGTTTCTCCACTGACTGTCACCGTATTTGTAAATGTCGTACCGGGAGGAGTGTCATTCGGCACGTGTAGCACGAGGGTGAAGTCTGCGGTGGCGTTGGCAGCGAACGGCGTGGCCGTACAAGTGATTGTCCCGCCCAGCCCCACCGCCGGCGTCATGCAGGTAAAACCCGCCGGAACACTCAGCGACACAAACTCGAGACCCGCTGGTATGTTGTCTGTAAACGACGCGCTAGGCGACTCGTCCGGGCCGTTATTTGAAAATGTGATGGTATATGTAATGTCGCCGCCCGCGGCTACGGAATCGGGTCCGAGTTTTGCGACCCCCAGATCGCTTTCTTGAGCAACAGCGGTTAAAGAGCACAACACGATTGCGAGAGCAGCGAGACTGCCTCTGAAGAATGCCATTAAGTAAGACTCCTTTGGAATTTGAGGGACGATCCTTGGATTACTGCGAATTGCTAATGCACCACCTGCGCCATCTTGATGAGACAAAAGTAAAGCGCCCAACTGAAGGACGGGCGCTTGTTTCAGCTCCAAAAGACTGAGATGAACACTTCCCTTCTCCTCTTATGCAGAATTGAAAGGCAGCATCTCGATAACGTTACTAACCCCACGATCTCGCCTCCTGGCAAGGAGGAGTCAGAAAATGCCAGCTCTGACTGTCCGAACTGGGTACGAAAATTGAGACGGAGTCGGTGAAAGTTGTAGCCTCTGAGTCGTGAAAGAACTGACTGGCCGCCTTCTCTTTTCACTACTCAAGGCATCTTAGCATGCCTGTGCGCAATCAGTTGCTTTCAAATTTTTACCGGCTTCGTTAAGGACAAATCGCGTTGGTAATGTTGGAAGAGACTGCTACGAACTCACCATCCCTTGCAGAGGACTTGAGGCGCTGGCGTAAAGCCGTTTGGACATTCGTCCGGCGAGGTATGCCAGCCGACCGGCTTCGATTGCGAGTTTCATCGCCTCAGCCATCTTTGCGGAGTCACCAGCTTCGGCAATCGCAGTATTCATCAAGACCGCGTCAGCACCCAACTCCATCGCGATCGCTGCATCACTGGCCGTGCCTACTCCCGCGTCAACAATGATCGTTGCGTTTGGAAGTTGCTCACGCATGATGCGCAGGTTTGCAGGATTCTGAATTCCCAGGCCTGAGCCAATCGGCGCTGCTAAAGGCATTACCGCGGGACAGCCGGCATCGAGAAGTTTGCGGGCCATGATCAGATCGTCTGAAAAATACGGCAGGACGACGAATCCCTCCTTAACGAGTACGCGGGCAGCCTCGAGAGTTTGCTCATTGTCGGGGAAGAGCGTGGTTTGATCGCCAATCACTTCGAGCTTGATCAAGTCGGTGCCCAATGCTTCGCGCGCCAGTCGTGCCGTTCGAACTGCATCATCCGCGGTGTAACAACCGGCAGTATTAGGCAATATTTGGAGCGACGGGTTCAGGTGATCGAGAAACGATTCGCTGCTGCGGTCGAGCGGAACGCGTCTGACCGCAACGGTAACCATTTCGGCGCCGGACGCTTGATGGGCCGCTTTCATCTCCTCGTAGCTCCGGTATTTTCCGGTACCAATGATGAGCCGCGAGGTAAACGCGCGTCCACCAATTTCAAAGCGATCGCTTTGAGCTTTAACAACAGTTGACATGATTGAATTATATTCTCAGTCGCGTCGTAGACCTATTGGCAATGTTCGACATGCTTCAGCTTGTGGTTGAGGTTGGCAAGATACAAAGCAATATTCCGAAGGAAGAACCGGGTAGTACCGACCTTGAGTGTTTCCAATCTCAAGCACAGGCTGAAGCATGTCGAACATTAGCCGCCACCCACGAAGTGAACAATCTCAATCTGATCGTCTTCGCGCAGCACCGTCGCTTCCCAGTTAGCGCGCCGAACGACTTTCTTATTCACTTCAATGGCGATCTGTTCCGGTTTGAGGTTTAGGAGGGTTACCAGTTTCGGGAGTGCCATTTCAGGTTCGACTTCCCTTTGCTCCCCATTGACTCTAATCAGCAAGACTTTTGCAGACCTCACAAAGCAGCGTAAATCACGCGGCGCGTTTCGATTGATTTTCCTTCAGAGTCGGCGCGAATGAGTATTGCCGCGCGTCCCGAGCTGAAGCGCGGAATCTGCGCGGCGATAACCGCCACTCCATCTTTACCGGTTTTGACTGAGTACAGTTGAGGGCGGAATGTAGTGCCAAGAATTTTTACCGAGAGCTGCACACCGCCTATTGGCTTTCCAGAGCCCGACTGTTTTTCAACCAATACGCGAATATTGTAAGTCTGTCCGGCACGGTATTCGACTTCTTCCAAAATAGATACCGATAAACCTCTTTCCCCACTCTGTTTTTCGCCAAGCGGTGATTGACGGCGGGAATCGTGCACCGTGTACGCCGAAGGAGGTGGAGCGTGCTCTACCGGCGGCGCCTCATCTTCGGATGCGTCAAGATAGAGTACGTCGACCGAAGGAGGAACTGGAGGCTCGTTTACTACGGGCGCAGGTTGATCCTCAGCGTTGCTGATCAGTAAGGACCGAATATCATTTGGATCCGGAGAATCCGCTGCGGCCGGCCCAGGCTGCTCAATAGTTTGATCGATATCAGCGGGTTCAACCGGCGCAACAGGCACAGCATCAAGAGTCGGCTCCATCGGAGGCGGCGCTGCCTCGGTCCTGGTTTCCGCCCGCGCATTCATTCGCTTGAGCTCGTCTATTCGTCCGGCATTGATGGCTGCGCAGATCAAGCGATGCTGTCGCTTTAGCCGTTGCGCGAGCAATTCCTCATCAAAACCCGAGGTTATTAGATCCTCGTAAGGCGATCTCTTGCTCGCCAGGATCTCGCCGCCCGTGTAAACGAGTGACAAAATGAGGGGCGTGGCCAGACCCTTGTCCTCGGTCTGCACGTGGTAGACCACGCCATTGTGTTCGATGTCAGTGTTGAAGCCGGTAATCACGATTTTAAGGAGCGGAAGTCAGATGGACATCGGGAGCCCCGGGTCGATGCTGAATCGAAATTAACACAGCCATTTTTGCAGATCAATCGATCTATTTCAGGCCCGAAATCTCGCAGATAACGTTGCTTGACACCCCAGATCAGTTCGTCTACGATGCGGCTTGTACCATGAATCTCAATTTGTAAACGTCATCAGTCGTCTGAAGTTGAAGGCGACAGAATTAGCGGGCGTCTGACTGCAGGTAGGTTGAGCTTTATATGCCGTTTCGTCTTTACGATTACTGGCCCATCTTGTTGATGTTTGTAGTCGCAGGTGGATTCGCAGTGGGCAACATCGTGCTCTCCCAGTTTGTTGGACAGAGCAAGCGTACGCGCACCAAGATGATGCCCTACGAATGCGGTAAGGATCCGGTCGGCACGGCACGCGAACGTTTCTCCGTTAAGTTCTACCTGATTGCGATGATCTTCATTCTGTTCGACATTGAAGTCATCTTTCTGATGCCGTGGGCGGTGGTGTTCAAAACACTCGCAAGCCCGGCTTACGGTTTGAGGACACTTGTCTACGTGGAAATGATGGTCTTCATGGCCCTCCTGCTGGCCGGTTACGTATACGTGATCAAGAAGGGCGCCTTTAATTGGTCGGAGACGGCTCGCAGCGATGCTGAGGCCGAAGGACGATTGCTGGCCGACGTGGAGAAGCGAAATCTGCAGCGCCGCAGAAACGCAGCGTAAGTTTTATGGGACTCGAAAATATCATTGCCGAAGCACTGCCCGAAGTCCTGACGACGCGGCTCGATTCGTTAATTAACTGGGCGAGAAAATCGTCGTTGTGGCCGGCCACGTTTGGCCTGGCTTGTTGCGCGATCGAAATGATGAACGCAACGTCATCCCGCAACGATCTTGCTCGCTTTGGCTCGGAGGTGTTTCGCGCCAGTCCGCGTCAGGCCGACGTGATGATTGTTTCCGGTCGGGTCTCGCGGAAGATGGCGCCTGTACTGCGTCGTATTTACGATCAAATGCCTGAGCCCAAATGGGTGATTTCAATGGGCGCGTGCGCCACTTCCGGCGGGGTATTCGACAATTACGCAATCGTTCAAGGTGTAGACAAGGTCGTTCCGGTAGACGTTTACATACCAGGCTGCCCGCCACGACCCGAGATGCTGATTCACGCAGTCATGATGTTGCAGGATAAGGTCATGAAGGAGTCGGTTCGTGATCGCAAGGACATCCCGGAAGAAGAAGCGCGTGCGGCGTTCGTGCCCGGAACCTTGCCGGTGACAGATGGTTCGACTGTAGAGCAAAACCTGCTACCGGATGCGCGGCCATATTCGATCGCTTCTCGCCACGAGCGTCGCCGCTCGTCATAGAAATCGAACCTCGGCGTAATAGTTTCATGACCACTGGGGAAGACAACGAGAGCACTTTGCCAGAGCCAGATTCCACAAGTTCAGGATCAACAACAACGCCGTCCCTTTTGGTGACGGCGTTGCAGCGTGAGCACTCGCACTGGATCACCGAGATCGTCGAGGCGCTTGGCGAAGTGACCGCGATTGTTCCCGCCGAGCATATTGTTGAGGTGTGCAGTGCATTGAAGAGCAGTCCTGAAGGGGCCTTTGATTTCCTGGCTGATATTTGCGGGGCGGATCGTGGAGTCGAGGAAGAGCCGCGCTTCGAAGTCAACTATCATCTCTTTTCGACCAAGAAACATCATCGATTGAGATTGAAGGTTTTGTTGCACGAAGAAAACGCGCGCGTGCCTACGGTGACCGGATTGTGGCGCACGGCAAATTGGCATGAGCGTGAGACCTTCGACCTGTTTGGCGTCGTGTTCGTAGACCACCCAGACTTGCGAAGAATTCTTTTGCCTGAGGACTGGCAGGGTCACGCTTTGCGAAAAGACTTTCCGCTGCGTGGATATGAGCCGTATAGCTTGAAGTAGGTGAATGGTGAAATCCGAAATTAGCACTCGTGATCACGGTCTTCAAGTCGATTTACCATTCACCATTTACCGGTTCGTTAATGATAGACATGAGCAGTAGCGTCAACATTCCGCCGCAATTTGAGATCGTGGATCGGCCGCTCGATACGCAGATGACGATCTCGATGGGACCACAACACCCTTCAACTCACGGCGTCCTACGTCTCGAGCTGGTGCTCGATGGCGAGATGGTGGTCAAGGCGACTCCTGATATCGGCTATCTCCATACGGGGATGGAAAAGCTCTTTGAATATAAGAAGTATCAGCAAGGCATCGTGATCACGGATCGAATGGATTACCTCAATCCGTTGGGGAATAACCTTGCTTACGTGATGGCGGTGGAGAAGCTGCTCGAGTTGGAGATCCCCGAGCGGGCGCAAACAATTCGTGTCCTCATGTGCGAGCTACAGCGCATCGGTTCACATCTCGTCTGGCTCGGCACGCATGCTCTCGACATCGGCGCGATGTCCGTCTTCTTCTACTGCTTTCGTGAACGCGAGAAAATTCTAAACCTGATCGAAGCTGCTTCCGGCGGTAGGTTGACGCCGTCTTACTTCCGCATCGGCGGATTGATGATGGATTTGCCTTCGGGCTTCGAGCGGAGAGTGCAGCAGTTTCAGGACGGGTTCCTGAAGTCAGTTGACGAGTTTCACACCCTGCTGACCGGTAATCGTATTTTCCAAAAACGTACTCAGGGAGTGGGTCACATCACAGCTGAGGACGCGATCGACTGGGGTTTGTCCGGGCCTTGCCTGCGCGGCAGCGGTGTAGATCTCGACATCCGTCGCGCGAATCCCTACACCGGTTATGAGAAGTATGATTTCGAAGTGCCGACCGAGCCAGGCGGTGATGTGTGGGCGCGCTACCTCGTGCGTATGCGCGAGATGAAAGAGTCACACAAGATCGTGCAGCAGGCCTTATCCAGACTAAAGCCTGGTCCAGTTAAGGCAGACGCACCCAAGGTTGTTTTACCCGATCGCGAAGCGATGAAGACGCACATGGATGCGCTGATACACCACTTCCTGATTGTCGCAGAAGGCTTTGACGTTCCTGCCGGCGAGGTCTATCACCCGATCGAAGCGTCAAAGGGTGAGCTCGGTGTCTACGTGAAATCCGATGGTGGTCCAAAGCCGTCACGGGTGCATTTCCGTGGCCCGAGCTTCGTAAATCTTTCGGCCCTGCCGCATATGTCGGAAGGTGAGATGGTCGCGGATGTGGTCGCGATTATCGGATCTTTAGATATTGTTTTAGGTGAAATCGATCGGTAAGACGTCAGTTGTTTGTGGTCAGTTGTCAGTAGTACCGTTGGCTTAACGAGCAACTGGCACACTAACAACTGACAAAGAGCAAATGAGCACGCAACCAATTCAGATCCAACCAATGTCGCAGCCGGTGGATATCGGCGGCGAGGCAGCATCGTTCTCTCCTGAAGTTGAAAAAGAGATCGATTGGCATCTGTCGAAGTATCCGGTAATGCGTTCTGCGATTCTGCCGATCATGTTCATTGTGCAGCGCGAGCGCGGCTATCTTGATCCTCCGGGAGTGGCATACCTCGCAAATCGACTCAAACTCCGGATCACCGACATCTGGGAGGTTGCGACCTTCTACTCGATGTTGAATACCAGTCCGGTTGGCAGATATCACATTCAGATCTGTAAAACGCTTTCATGCAAGATCATGGGCGAGCCTGGAATTACAAGCCACGTTTGCGACAAGCTTGGGATAAGGCCGGGCGAGACAACGCCTGACGGCAAGTTTACTGTTTCGCTGGTTGAGTGTTTGGGATCATGCGGGACTGCACCGATGTTTCAGATCGGTTTTGACTATCACGAGAACCTGACTGCCGAGAAAGTCGATCGCATTCTGGATTCGCTGGCTTAACCATGAAGAGGACGATCCAACTACTACTGACAACGCTTACCTGTGTGGTTGCCATCACGGCCCAGGAAGCGGGCAACCGTCAATATGGCGGCGTTGGGGATCGCAGGGCTAAGCCAAGTAACGGCGTAATCTTCGGGAATGAGAACAAGGACCTGGTCCCGGCGCAATATATAGAGGCCTATGTGCTTCTCAATTCTGAGCCGGACGAATTTGTCGCAATGTTTGGTGTCGCCCAGGAAGCGCAAACAGCGGCCGCCAGCAATGCGAAGGTAAACGCACTACTCGATCAGTTTTTAAAATCAGTTGCGGCGCTGGGAATCGCCCGAACGGATACCTTCATAGATTTGATCACGCAAAACCGCGTCTACTCGTTCGTTCCTGGCAGTGGCATCATCCAGGAAACCCTGACGGGTTTTGAAACAAAGAAAACGATTTCAATTCGATACAAAGACAGAACGCTGCTGGAAAAGCTTTTGACCGCAGCCGCGGCTGCGTCCATCTTCGACTTGATCAAAGTTGATTACGTTATCAACGACACCAGCAAGATTCGCACTCGTTTGTTTGAAGAGGCCAGCCGCATCATTAAGCAGAAAGAGGAGACTTACGGTCGCTCGCTGGGCTTAAAGTTCCGCCGGGATGCGATTTACCAGGAAAAGTACGACACGCATTACCCCGCGGAGCTGTATCAGACTTACAAAGCCTTTGAATCGGGCGCCGTTGAGTCGTCCTACGAATCCCGAACTCAGGTTGTGCGCGCGCGCAAGAGCAGCACGTCTTACTTAGAACCGCTTGACCGAAGCTCGTTCGATTCAGTGCTGTCTCCTATTGGAATCGAACCGGTAGTCCAGTCAACGCTTTTTCTTAGAGTTAGATACTCGTTAGTTCCGTAGGGAATAGTAATCGATGTTTATTGGCGCCATAGGTTGTGAACCACTTCAGCTCGCCAGAGTCAGCCTGGAAAACTCTGCGTCGCTCGAAGTGTATCGTCAAAACGGTGGCTACGAAGCACTCAAGAAAGTGTTGTCGGGCATGTCGCCCGATGACGTCATCAACGAGGTGAAGAAGTCAGCGCTACGAGGTCGCGGCGGCGCCGGGTTTCCCACGGGAATGAAGTGGAGCTTCGTACCAAAGGATTCGCCGAAATCAAAGTATGTTGTTTGCAACGCAGACGAGTCGGAACCGGGTACTTTTAAGGATCGTTACCTGATGGAACGCGATCCACACATGCTGATCGAAGGCATGTTGATCGCCGCTTACGCACTAGGCGCGAAAACCAACTACATCTACACGCGCGGCGAATACCGTTACCTGATCGACATCATGGACATCGCGCTCGATGAAGCGCGGGCTGCTGGACTGCTCGGCGATAAGATTCTTGGCTCTGATTTTTCATCTGAGATCTACACGCACACGGGGGCAGGCGCTTATATCTGCGGCGAAGAGACCGCGCTCTTGAGTTCGCTGGAAGGAATGCGCGGCCACCCGCGGATGAAGCCTCCCTTCCCTGCCGTCTCTGGACTTTATGCGTCACCGACTGTGGTTAACAACGTGGAGACACTGACCGCAGTGCCCGACATCATCAGGATTGGCGGCGAGGCTTACCAAAAACTCGGAACCGAGAAGAGCGGTGGTACCAAGCTTTGGTCTGTATCCGGCCATGTGAATCGACCGGGCGTTTATGAACTTCCCATGGGCTACGACGACATGGAGAAGTTCATCATGGAAGACTGCGGTGGGATACTGAATGGAAACCAACTCAAGGCGGTGATCCCCGGCGGTTCATCGGTCTATATCATGCGCGCGGATCAGATCATCGGAAAAGACGTGCGCATGGATTATGAAGGCCTGGTGGCGGGAGGATCGAGTGTCGGCTCAGGCGGCTTCATCGTCATGGACGAAACGGTTGATATTTTTGAGTCAACCAAAAATCTGACCGAGTTTTACAAGCACGAATCGTGCGGCTGGTGCACCCCTTGCCGCGAAGGCACTGATTGGCTAGTGAAAGTTTTCAAACGCATCGCGGCAGGAAATGGCCGGCCAGAAGACGCGCAACTGATGTTGGATCTTTGCGACAACATCGAGGGTAAGTCGTTTTGCCCCCTCGGTGATGCGGCGTCGTGGCCCATTCAGTCGGCGATCAAGAGATTCCCGGAAGACTTTCGAAAGCATTTGGTAGGGAATGGACAGTCCGCGTAACGGACGCCTGGAGTCGAATGGCAACTGAAGTAATCAAGGTCACAATCAACGAGAAAGAATTCGAAGTGCCCAAGGGCGCGCGTCTTATAGACGTCTGCCGCGACAAAGCTTTCGATATTCCATCCTTCTGTTATTACTCCGATCTCGCGCTTCAGGCCTCGTGCCGCATGTGTCTGGTGCGAATCGAGAAGATGCCCAAGCTCCAAACCTCATGCACCATCATCTGCACTGACGGCATGGTGGTTACAACTCAGAGCGATGAGATTGAGAAGGCCCAACGATCAATGCTCGAGTTTCTCCTCGCCAATCACCCGCTGGATTGTCCGGTATGTGATCGCGGCGGCGAGTGTGAACTGCAGGAGATGACCTTCGACTGGGGCGGCCTCGAAGAGCGTTTTACCGAAAAGAAAAATTACCAACCGGAACGCTACCTTTCGCCAATTGTTGCCAACGATCCGCAGCGCTGCATCCTCTGTAAACGATGCACTCGGGTTTGTGACGAGTGGATGGGCGAAGACGCGATCGAAGCTGGTGGACGTGGCGCCAATACCGTCATCGGCACCTACGGAGGTTGGCTGGATTGTTCGCAGTGCGGGAACTGTATTGAGGTTTGTCCAACCGGGACTCTGCTTGACGGCACTTACCGCCATCAGGCACGACCATGGGAGCTCGCGCAGACAGTTTCCACTTGTAACTATTGTTCCGATGGCTGCCAGATGTCGCTGGGATCGCGCGGCGGTGAGTTAATGCGCGTTGTAGCTCGTGACCGATACGTCAACGGGCTTAACGGCGAGTTTCTCTGCATCAAAGGCCGCTTCGGCCATCCTTTTGTAAACCACGAGGATCGACTTCGCACACCACTGATTCGTTATAAGAAAGGCGGCAAACTGATTCCGGCGACCTGGGATGAAGCGATCCGCCACGTGGCCCGCAAGCTGGACGAAATTGCCGAGGCGCATGGTCCAAACTCAGTGGCGGTTGTTGGCAGTCCACGTCTAACCAACGAAGCGAGCTATCTTCTCTACAAATTTGCAACCGAATTGGTTGGCACTACGAACTACACCACCACGGATCAGTTTAGCCTCAAGCCCTTCTTCGACAATCTGGGTGGCCCACTGGCAACTCATCGCGACATTCGTTACGCAAAGACTATCGTGATGATTGGCGGCGAGCCAGAGGAGTTGCAGCCGTTGACCGCCAGGCAGATGCGTCAGGCAGTGCGCAACGGTACGGCGAACCTGATCATAGTTAACAGTCGTCCGATTAGGATGGTGGAGCAGGCGTCGCAGTTTATTCACATCCAGCCAGGGACTGAAGATTCAGCTGTGCTCGCGTTGACGGGCAATTCGCATGATAGTTTCGCAGCGAAACAAACCAACGTTGAGGCGAGTGCTTTCGAGAAGTTGCGGCAGGCAATCTTCGATACCGAAGGCGACGTGGTGCTGATATTTGGCAGCGAGTTGAGTGCGGCGGCCCAGGCTATCATTGCACAACTTCCGCACACGCTCCGCAGCGATGCGCGGCGAGTCCTGGTCCATCCACTGCCGTTCTACAACAACAGCGTGGGCGCGCATGACATGGGAATGATGGATAGCGAGATGAGCGCCAGCGAGATGCTGGATGCCGCCGGCGGCTCGGTCCGCGCGATGTATGTCGCCGGAAGCTTCCTGCCCGAACAATTGCGTGGTCTCGACTCGCTTGGCAAGCTTGATTTTCTCGTGGTCCAGGAACTCTTTGAAACCGAGACGACTGCTTTCGCCGACGTAGTGTTACCGGCCGCCTCTTATGCTGAGATTGATGGCACGTTTACCAATAACGACGGCTTCGTGCAGCGCGTTCGCCAGTCGATTCCGCCGCTTCATCAGTCGAAGGCTGATTGGATGATCACAGACCAGCTTGCTAACGAGCTGCAAATGAATTTTGGTTTTGAGCGTTCCGCCAGTGCCGTGTTTCGTGAGATTGCAGAGCGAGTGCCAGCCTATTCAGGGCTGCGTTATCCGGTGCTGAAGGATGAGACCAGCCCGGTGCAGGCGAAATATGAGATGGCATCGCAGCGGGATTTGGCGGAAGAAATTGAGTCGTTGCGTAGCACGCAAGAGGCATTAGTGGTCCAGGATTCAAAGCTTTCGGTAACACCGAAGGTTGGCCATGAGCTGTTCAAAATCGGAACGCTGACAGACAAGGTCCCGCAGTTCCACTTGCTGGCTGCGGGTAATCCGCGACCGGACACGGTGAGAGTATCGCCGCTATATCAGATAACGGTGGACGATGCTTTGCGCAGCGAGGCAGTAGTTTCAGGCGACTAGCAAGATCGGTAAGAGGCGTTCAGAGTTCAGCCTTCAGGTTGCGCACACTCAAGTCGCAGCTAAGGCTTTTACTTTTATCCTTGATGTAAATTCCATTTACGAGCAATGGATTTCAACAACCCATACATTCACTCGGTGGCGTTGATCGTTGCCATTAGCGTGGCGTTCCTGACGATCATGCTTCTGTGCGCGTTTACCGTGCTGCTCGAGCGGCGGGTGTTGGCTTTTATCCAGGGGCGCCTTGGTCCAAACCGCGTGGGCATCTTTGGGGTACTCCAACCGTTTGCAGATTTTCTCAAGACGATGCTGAAGGAAGATCTGGTTCCCGATCAGTCAACTCGTTTTGTCTTCATGCTAGCGCCTGTGATTGCAATCATCACTGCAATCATGGCCATTATCATCTACCCATTTGGACCAACGGTCACTCTTCCCTTCCTCGGGACTTTTCCCCTCGTAATCGCGCGACTCGATGTTGGCTTGCTCTACGTGCTTGGCGTTACCTCGGTGGGTGTATATGGAATCGCGCTCGCTGGCTGGGCCTCAAACAACAAATACAGCCTGATGGGCGGGCTGCGTTCTGCGGCGCAGATGATCTCTTACGAGCTTGCGCTTGGACTCTCGTTGATCGGCATCGTCCTGATCTCGGGAACCCTCGACCTTTACACAATCGTCGAACAGCAATCAGGTTGGTATGGGCTCAACTGGAACATTCTCTATCAACCGGCAGGCTTCATTCTTTATTTGATCGCGGCAATTGCTGAGACGAATCGAGTGCCTTTTGACTTGCCGGAGGCGGAAACTGAGTTAGTCGCGGGCTTTCACACCGAGTACAGCTCAATCAAGTTCCTGCTGTTCTTCAATGCCGAATACATCAATATGATCACCGTGTCGATGCTGGCGACCACTTTGTTCCTGGGTGGCTGGAATGGACCAGGCGTGGCGCAGTTTCCGTTGTTGGGTGTGCTCTATTTCTTCGCCAAGATTGTCTTCTTTCTCTTTTTATATGTTTGGCTGCGGGGTACGTTACCGCGATTTCGTTTTGATCAGCTTATGAACTTTGGTTGGAAGTTCCTGCTGCCGGCAGCGCTTCTGAACATTATCGTCACCGCCACCGTCGTATTTTTTACGACAGGCTGATGCTTAGTACTTTGTGCTTTGAATTTTGCATACCTATCTAAACTTGAATTGGTGTTCGTGAGTTGACGTAGACGGTAGAACATAAAAAGAGACTCAATGGACGAAGCACCAAGTACAGAGTTTTAATGACCACTATTCTTTTCATTCTGTTCGCCGGTTTGGCAATCGGTTGCGCCATCGCCGTCGTTTCTCAGAGTAATCCGCTTTACAGCGCGATGTCGCTGATTGGTGTGTTCATTTCGCTGGCTTCGCTTTACGTGATGCTGGCGGCGCCCTTTATCGCTGCAGTTCAGGTAATTGTGTACGCCGGCGCGATAATGGTGCTGGTCATCTTTGTGATCATGTTGCTCAACGTCGAGCACGTTGAGCTGCGTACTAAACGATTGAGGTGGTTGGTGCCTGCCGCCGTTGGTATGGCCGCAATTCTGATCGGCGAAACCGCTTTCATTTTGTATTCGGTGCAAACCACGCCCGGGACGGTTCCCGGAAACATTTCAAATGTAGGACTGACCCAATCAATCGGGACTGGGCTATTCACTCGGTATTTGCTGCCGTTTGAGGTCACCTCGATATTGCTGCTGATGGCAATTGTTGGCGCGATGTCACTGGCGCGAAGGACAAGCATTTTGTCGCCGACCGCCCGCGTGGTGCCCGGCTCCACGGTGCTGCCAATCCACATGATAGATCGTCGTGCGGGTGACGACGCCACACCGGCTGAGGCTGATACGACTGACGAAGCGGCGCGTCTTATGGGTGTCCAGTTTCACTCCGATCTGGACAAGCGGGAGTAGTCGAATGATGGAACCACAACTTTCCTGGTATCTGGCGCTTTCCGCCGTGCTATTCACGATTGGTGCCGCAGGCGTGATCATCAAGCGAAACATCATCGCCATGTTTATGTGCATTGAGCTGATGCTGAATGCCGTTAACCTGACCTTTATTGCGTTCTCGAGTTTCTTTCAGGATGTCACAGGTCAGCTGTTTGTGTTCATCGTGATGACTGTCGCGGCCGCCGAAGCTGCAGTCGGACTCGGGATCATCATTGCGATTTTCCGCAACCGCGAGTCTCTCGATGTGGATGAGGCGAGCATTCTGAAACTGTAGTTTGTCATCAGGTTAGTGGTCAGCTGTCAGTTGTCAGTTGTTAGGTGCATCCGGAATCAAGCGGAAAGAAACAACTGGTAACTGACCGACAACGGACCACTGACAACGAACGCGTTAGCGATAGATGGAAAACAACCTTCTCAGTCTAATAATATTCGCCCCGCTTATGGGGGCGGCCATCAATTGGTTTCTGGGCCGGCGTGTGCGCAGTGAGAAGTTTATCGGCTTCATTGCCTGCGCAGCGGTCGGTATCTCGACCATTGTGGCTTTCTATCTGGCGTTCAAGTCAGGCGGTGCATTACGTTCCGAGCAACCTATCCTCGATCATCTCTGGACCTGGATTCAGGTCGGTAATTTCCGGGCCGACTTCGGACTGGGAATGGACCGGCTAAGCGGCGTCTACGTTCTCTTCATTACCTTCGTCGGGTTTCTCATTCACGTTTTCGCCACCGGCTACATGCACGGCGACTCTGGGTTCTACCGCTTCTTTGCGTTCCTGAACCTGTTCATGTTTTCGATGCTTACCCTCATCCTCGCTGACAACTTCCTGTTGATGTTTGTTGGCTGGGAAGGTGTGGGCCTCTGCTCTTATTTGCTCATCGGGTATTACACCGATCGCAAGGAAGCTGGTGACGCCGCCAAGAAAGCATTTATCACTAACCGAGTCGGTGACTGGGGATTTGTGCTCGGCATCATGCTGACGTTTACCCTGACGGGCTCAGTCAGTTTTTTCGACAAACCAGACCACGGTGTAGTGAGCGCGTTTCAGAGTATCGCGTCATTTTCAGTCGATCCGTTCACCTGGCAGGCAATCTTCGCCGGCGGCGTAACCTCGATCGCCGTGTTGCTATTTATCGGCGCTGCCGGAAAGAGCGCGCAGATCCCTCTCTACGTTTGGCTGCCTGACGCAATGGCTGGACCGACGCCAGTCTCTGCTTTGATCCACGCCGCCACGATGGTCACTGCCGGCGTTTACATGATTGTTCGCTGCTCGGAGATTTATGTGCACGCGCCGACGGCAATGTTTATCGTCGCGGTTATCGGTGCAGCCACGGCGTTGTTTGCCGCCACGATTGGCCTGGCACAAAACGACATCAAAAAAGTCCTGGCGTATTCAACCATCTCGCAGCTGGGTTACATGTTCCTGGCTTGCGGTGTAGGTGCTTTCGGCGCGGCCATATTTCACGTTATCACCCACGCCTTTTTCAAAGCGCTTCTCTTCCTCGGCTCCGGTTCCGTCATTCATGGAATGCATCATGAGCAGGACATGCGTCGCATGGGCGGTTTGAAGAAATACATGCCCATCACGTTTGCCACGATGTTAACGGGATGGCTGGCTATCTCGGGAGTCCCTATCTTCGCTGGCTTCTTTTCTAAAGATGAAATTCTCTGGAAAACGTGGAGTGCTGGGCCATTCGGCTTGCCGGGCGTGATGTGGAGCAAACTACTCTGGGGAATCGCGGCCCTCACTGCGTTACTTACGGCCGTATACATGACGCGAATGATGGTGATGACTTTCTGGGGTAAGGAGCGCTTCCGCGACCCGCATCATGACCATCTTGAGAGTACTCATGAGGACGCTCATGACACGCATCATGGCATTCATGAGCCGCACGAGTCTCCCTGGGTAATGACTGTCCCATTAATTGTCCTGGCGGTGCTTTCAACGGTAGGAGGGTTTATCGGCGTTCCATATGCGCTGGGCTCGCTGGTGAGCGACCATCCGGTTAATTACCTGGAACAGACGCTGGAACCGGTCATCGCGAAGATGCCTGCCGTGGATGATCACGGGGCCGCGACAGATTCACATGGCCCAATAATGTTGTCTCCGCCGCCACAGCCCCATGACGGAGCACCGGCGATAACGCCGTTGGATGGAGCGCATGAAACGGCTGTGCACCATTCGCCTGAAGAGATTCGCATGGAGCGAATTCTCACGCTAGTTTCGGTCCTGATCGCGGCAATCGGCATCGGTATAGGTTGGATGGTGTTCAAGAAACGTCCCCTTCTGCAGATGCCTCGGCTGATGGAGAATAAGTATTACGTGGATGAGATCTACGACGCCGCAATAATTAATCCGATAACGGTTGGTTCACGCGAAGGGCTCTGGAAGATTTTTGATGTCGGCGTCATCGACGGATTCTTGCATTCGCTTGGACAGGTGGTTACCGAAACCGGACGTGTGGCGCGACATCTCCAGGCGGGATTTGTGCGCGGCTATGCCGCAGTCATCCTGCTGGGCGCCCTCGCGGTGATTGGATTTTTCGCGTATTACGGAGTTAGCGCGCTGCGGCCCTAATCAATGGAGCAATACCTACTTACAGCTATCATTCTGCTGCCTGTGCTCGGCGCTCTGGTGATCGTCGCGTACAGCATGCTGCCATCCCGGCGCGAGTCAAACTACAAATGGATCGCTCTGGCTTTCACCATCGCTGACTTTGCTCTTTCGCTGCCGCTGATTCGAGGAGTGGCGGTGGGCAGCAAAGACTTCCACTTCGTCGAAGATGTGATGTGGATCGGAACTATCGGGGCCCGCTACCACGTAGGTGTCGACGGGATAAGTCTCTGGTTGGTTATCCTGACTACGCTGTTGATGCCAATCGCGGTGCTGTCCAGTTGGACCGCGATTCATAAACGACAACTTGCATATTACGTCTTCCTGTTACTACTCGCCGGCGCGATGATAGGCGTCTTTGTCTCGCTCGACCTGCTCCTCTTCTATTTGTTCTTCGAAGCTTCCCTCGTTCCCATGTTCTTCCTCATTGGAATCTGGGGCGGAGAACGCAGGGTTTATGCGGCCGTCAAATTCTTTATCTACACGGCGGTGGGCAGTTTGCTCATGTTAGTGGGCATCATCGCTCTCTACTACATCTACGGGACCTTCGACTACGTGACGATCCTGCAGGCGATGCAAAGCGGATCCATTGCCTTGCCGGCGCGTACAGAGTTTTGGTTGTTTCTGGCGTTTGCGTTTGCGTTCTGCATTAAGGTACCGCTGTTTCCTTTGCATACCTGGTTGCCCGACGCGCACACGGAAGCTCCTACCGCGGGTTCAGTCATTCTCGCCGGCGTCCTGCTAAAGATGGGAACGTATGGTCTGCTTCGTTTCAACCTCGGTCTCTTCCCTGACATGTCGCGCAAGTTTGCCCCGGTGATGATCACGTTGGCCGTGATTGGCATCATCTATGGAGCGCTCGTCGCGATGGTGCAGCCTGACGTCAAGCGGTTGGTCGCGTACTCGTCCGTCAGTCACATGGGATTTGTGGTGCTCGGACTATTTTCATTTACTGAACTGGGCATGCAGGGCTCGCTGTACCAGATGCTGAACCACGGTGTTTCCACAGGAGCGCTCTTCCTGTTTGTTGGATTCATTTACGAAAGGCGTCACACCCGCAAGATCGAGGAGTTTGGTGGACTGGCCACCCCGATGCCGTGGTTTTCTACGCTCTTTGTGATTGCCTCGCTGTCCTCGGTTGGCTTGCCGTTTCTCAACGGCTTCGTAGGTGAGTTCCTGATTTTGATAGGGAGCTGGACTTCGACAGCAGTTCGATACTCGTGGATTGCGACGATGCTGGCGGCGACCGGGGTGATTTGGGCGGCCGTCTACATGCTCTGGATGCTGCAGCGGGTTGTATTTGGAAAACTAACCAATCCCGAGAATGAAAACCTTTCGGATCTCAACGCGCGCGAAATCGGGTTGCTGGTGCCGTTGCTGGCGCTGATGCTCTTCATGGGTGTTTATCCCCGACCGTTCCTTGATCGGTCCAAGGGGAGCGTGGAAGAAATCCGCGCGCGGGTGGCGGCTGCACCGACGGGTGGTTCGTTCGCTTCAGTGGAGCCGGAAGCAAACGATCCACGACAGCACCCGAAGCAACACTAACGAATGGTTGCGTGACTTAGTGCACCGCGCGTTCAAGAAGAAGCGAATCGGTCGATAAACAAAGAATAATGAATCCATTGGCTTTTCAAATCACGATGCCCGACGTCAACCTTTGGCTCATTCTGCCAGAGATGATGGTCTGTATCGTTGCGGTGCTGGTCATGATGGTTGACGCTTTCGCGAAGCCAAGCCAGCGCTGGATAACCGGCGGCCTTTCAATGCTTGGACTCGGAGCGGCTGCGGCGAGCGCTGGTTGGCTTTGGACATCGTGGCTCGGGCCGCGTGAAGCGTTCAATGGGATGATCGTGCTCGATGAACTACGTCTTGGCTTCACCTTTGTCTTCCTAATTGTCTCCGCGTTGACGATATTGGTTTCGACGGTATGGGTCGAAAATGAACGACTTCCCGCCGGGGAGTTTCATTCGCTGCTGATGTTCGCAACTGCGGGGATGATGTTCATGGCGTCTGCGGGCGACCTGGTAATGGTATTTCTGGGTCTCGAGATTCTTTCGATTGCAACCTACGTGATGTGCGGCTTCCGACGGACGGATCTGCGTTCAAACGAGTCGTCGATGAAGTATTTTGTGCTCGGCTCATTCTCCTCGGCCTTTTTGCTTTACGGAATTGCCCTCGTTTATGGAGCCACCTCAACCGCAGCTGGTTTGCCCGGCACTACCAACATTCGTGAAATCGCCGCCAGGATTCCCGAAGCACAATACCCCGTGTTGTTGTTCGCCGGCGCAGCAATGATGTTGGTCGGGTTTGGGTTCAAGATCGCGACAGCGCCTTTTCATATTTGGACGCCGGACGTGTACGAGGGCGCGCCGACTCCTGTTACTGCCTTCATGGCAGCTGGTCCAAAGGCCGCCGGTTTTGCTTCGTTCATGAGGGTGTTCGTTTTCGGCTTCCCATTTGTCGTCGCTGCGGGTTCTGCAAACGTCGGCGGTAAGCTTCACACTGCCTGGCTGGGTGCGCTGGTAGTGCTGGCGATCGCGACTATGACCGTTGGCAATGTGGTGGCGATCGCGCAGAACAACGTCAAGCGAATGCTGGCCTACTCATCAATTGCTCATGCAGGTTATGCCCTCGTCGGTTTTATTGCTGCCGGGGCCGCATCAGATATTGAGCAACGTAGCCTGGCGATCAGCGCTGTAGTCTTTTATCTCCTGACTTACGCCGTGATGAACCTCGGAGCTTTCGCCGTGGTCCAATTGATTGCTCGCGACGGTGACCGGCGCACCGAAGTGGAAGATTACAATGGTATCGGGTTCCAATCTCCCTGGCTGGCATTTTGTTTGTCTCTGTTCTTACTTAGCTTGTTGGGAATGCCGCTGACGGCCGGCTTCATCGGCAAGGTCATGGTGTTCCGCGCCGCTCTCGACCAGGGTTACTACGCGCTGGTTGTAATCGGCGTTTTGAACACAGCGGTCTCCGCTTATTACTATCTACGTTTAATCATCGTCATGTTTTTCCGTGAACGGACTACGGTTTGGCACGCACCCCAAATTCCTGCCAGCATCGCCGTGGCCCTGGTTCTGACTATCCTTGGTGTCCTATACCTGGGCCTGTTTCCCGGCCGGGTTATCAATGCCCTCCAAACAAAACCCGTAGTTCCAGTGACCATGAGGTGAAGCCACCATCTCGCGGCAACCTGTCAACAAGTCGAGCCGGCCAATGACGGCGGAAGCCTACGCTCAAGCAGTCGAAGCTGAACTTAAGGAAGCGTGGTTACCGCGGATCTATCGTGAACGCATCAGGAAACTGCGTACCCGATCGTATGCATTTGAAGGCTTATCCAGGAAAGCGCGAGTCGAAATCCAACACAGCCTCCTCGGGGTGGAGTTGAAGGTTGGCGGGCGACGGCTGCTTTGTCCGGATTTAGCTACGGCACGCTACTTGTCAGTGTTTGCGCGCGCCGGTTGTGAACGGGTTGCCGTTCCCTACGACATTACTAAGACTTCGCAGCTGGCTGACGAGATCGAGTCGTCGTGGCATCGAATGCTTTTGCTGGCGAAACACCTGGCCGAGGGCAAGTCGGAGCGCTTGATGACCAGGGTTACAAAACTACTGATCGAAAGAATCAGAACGGAAGTAGCCGAAGCTGGAGCTGGTCCAGAGGTACCCGAATTCAAACAAACAACGAGCCAACGGAATTGACTACCTGGAGTGCGCCGCGATGCCGGGAGTTTTAAGTCAATCGCTGTTTGTCTCTAGCTAGAGGTGGTCGCGCGAAGCTGCGACCTACCAGAAAGCCGACAAGGCGGCGCACTCCAAAAAAAGACCACTTGCGTTAGAACACAGTTCGAAGTTTAATAACGATGATGACAGAAGAGACGATTGAAACATCAATGGACGAGATAAAACCGATTGAAGCAACCGCCCCGCTTCCCTTCCCATACAACCAGCAAACCTTTTGCCGTTACGAACCGATCGAGAAACAGATTGAAGCGGCACGTGTGCTCATAGTCGACAGTTTGCTGCAAACGGAAGACGACTTATCAGAGGTGGCCAGAACAGATTGGGGTAACGCCGCGGCTTTGGAGCTCCGGCGCGAGCGTCGCATCGCCGCTATGGCGATGGAGAATATCGTCAGCAACGTCGAACGCCTGGTGAAAAAGCCGGTTACACAGATTACTCACCTGGCATCGGTGGGAATAGCGGCCAGGGATTTTCAGCCTGACGCGATTGTACTCAGCGGCACTCTTCGCGATTTCGATTACTATAATCCTGCTGTCATCGAAAGCTTCGGCGAGTTTATCCACAACACTAAGGTGCCGGTGTTGGCAATCTGTGGCGGTCATCAATTGGTTGGGATCAGTTTTGGTGCTCGCGTAATTACGCTCGACAGGCTCGAGCAGCACGAGCAGCGTGTCAACAGACCTTTGGAATACCAGTATCGATTCGTCCGCATTACTGATGCGGAAGATCCTATTTTCCGCGGAATCCGCAATCCCGCTTCAGGTTTGTGGCAGGATTACACCAAGCAGGCGCGGCTACTTCGAGTTTGGCAAAACCATGGCCTACAGCTCGACCGTGTTCCCGAAGGATTCAATCTCCTTGCCACCTCTTATCTGTGCCGCAATCAGATGATGGTGAGGCGGGCGGATGGTCAGCTTATCTACACGGTCCAATTTCACCTTGAAAAGTCTTTTGAAGATTGGAATAAGTCGCGCACGCGTTGGGAACATCCGAACGAATCGCGTGACGGCCGGATCATTTTTGAGAACTTCCTGCTCGAATCCCTGAAGCACAATTCGGAAAGCCGCACTCAGTAACGAGCCAATTTAGCCCGCTACCGGGCGCTGGAATCCGCAAGTTCATGCCGACGACCAGAAGTACGCCGCTGACCGCCGAGAGTCTGGCAGCAGCTGCTGAAGCGCTGGCTAGAAGCGACGAGAGACTGAGGCGTATTTACGAAGCCCACGGCGTCCCACCAATGTGGGCCAGACGCCGCGGCTTTCCCACTCTCCTCCAGATCATTATCGAACAACAGGTATCGCTCATATCCGCGCGCTCGATGGTGAAGCGGCTTACCCAGAATATTCAACCCTTCACACCAGAGCGCTTCATTGAGTTAAACGAGGGCTACCTGCGTTCGTTGGGATTGACGCGTCAGAAGTCGCACTACTGCGTTAAGTTGGCAGAGGCCTTTGTCGAAGGACGGCTCGATAGGGTGGGAAGAATGTCCGATGAGGACGCTCACGCAGCACTCGTTAGTATTAAGGGCATCGGGACGTGGTCGGCGAACGTGTATTTGCTGATGGCTTTGAAGCGTCCAGATATCTGGCCGACTGGCGACGTTGCGCTCGCAACCGCCTCAGGGAAACTTCTGCATCTGCCTGTGCGTCCTTCATTTGTCGAGTTGGAGAAGATCGCGGAACCCTGGCGGCCCTATCGTTCAGTCGCAGCCAGGATGCTCTGGCACTACTATTTGCAGAGAAGCTTGCCCGAGTGGTCTAAGACGGACCACCTATAGCGCCCAAGCGGTGATGAGGTCAGTAGTACTACGCGGTCGCGGATGGGTCATCGACATCTACTACAACTCAGATCGAACGCCAGGAAACTATTTAGATATCGTCGAAGCTGAAGTGACTGGCGTTGGTATCGTGAAATCAGTGGTAACTGGAACATTCTCCATGGTGAGCTCGATCAGCCGGTCGACGACGGACTTAAGGTCCTTCGTTTCTTCAAATACCCGCAGTTGCTCCTCCGCAGAGGTCTTCCGCTCCAGAATAGTGTGAATGTGCTCGATCTCCTTGCGCGATCCGAGCACGTCCACGACATCATCAACAAACTCCAGCAGCTCCAGGATCAGATCTCGGGTCGGCACTTCCTTTTGCTTGCCAAAGTCGATCATCTTGCCGTCGATTCCCCAACGCACGGCGCGCCACTTGTTTTCCTGAATCAGCATGCGCCGATACAGGCGAAAACCAAGATTCTTTTCGATCAATGTAGTGAGCTTCGCGACGATTGCTTGAAACAGAGCGGCGATAGCGATGGTGTCGTCAACCCGCGTAGGAATATCGCAGATGCGAAATTCCAGCGTTGGGAAAACCGGGTGAGGTCGCAAGTCCCACCAAATCTTCTTGCCGTCGTTGATGCATTGCGTCTTTACCAACAGGTCGACGTAGCGCTGGAAATTTGCATATGAATCGAAGTGATCCGGAATGTCGGTGCGGGGAAACTGTTTGAAGACTTCTGTCCTGTACGACTTGAGCCCGGTGTTATGGCCCATCCAAAACGGCGATGAAGTTGTCAGCGCCAGCACGTGAGGCAGGAAGTAGCGCGCCGCATTCATGATGTGGATACGACGATCTAAATCCTCAACACCGACGTGGACGTGCAATCCGAATATCAAGAGCGATCGGGCTACAGTCTGGAGTTCCTGCACCAGGAGTGCGTATCTTTCGTCGTCGTAAATTTTCTGGTCCTGCCAGTGCGAAAAGGGGTGCGTAGAAGCAGCCACGATGGCCAGTCCAGTTTTGCCTGCCAGCCCCGAGATGATGCTGCGCAAACGCGTGATGTCGGCGCGCGCCTCCTGGATGTTCTTGCAGATGCCCGTTCCCACTTCGACCATGGATTGAATCATCTCGGGCTTGATCTGCTCTCCAAGCAGCATTTTGCCTTCGTCCAGAAATTCAGACACGTGCGAACGCAGTTCACGCGTTTGAGGATCTACAATTTGAAACTCTTCCTCGATGCCCAACGTGAACTGACCAAACATAGTTGAGTGCTCCTTTGTGATGAGCGGCCGAGTCTAGCCGTTCAGGCCCTTATGAATCATTCGCCAATCGGGGGTTATCTTGCCGATGAACTCATGGCGTAAATGCCGCCACGCACTGATAGGAGAATGCACCGGACTATAGAGATCAAAATGAACAAACCAGGTTCGTTCCTCTCCGTCGACGTACAGAAAGTGTAACACCGACCCCGCGCGCCGTTTCTCGTAAAATCCACCGGTCGTGTCTTTGTGGTTCGCAAACCTGCGAGTAAAGCACCGGCTGCGATCCAACATCGACTTGATCACCGGCCACGCCTGGAAGCCGATTCCCACTCCGCCTTCGCCGTAGATATTCGTTACCCGCCTCACCGCCGACCAAAGATTCTGGGCTTGCATACGGGTGAGGACCAACAACAGCGCCTGCTGCTTGTCGATCGTGAGCGCATTGAAAGCTGCGCCGTCACTCACTGCTCCCCATAGTCCTCGCAACTTGCCAGTGAGGGCGTCGCGGTTATCATGTGAGAGATCGCTCCAACTCAGTTGAGAAACTGGCGGATGCACATTCAGCTCGCTCCTAATTCCTGTTCTATCAATTGCCGATTTTCTTCCGACAAGCTCTGAAATCTTAGTCCCACGCCGTGCGCCGGATTGCTGTAAACCACTTCCGCGTTTGCGACGACCTGCTTACCATTTGGAAAAGGGATTCTGACCAGCAGCACCGAACCTTCCGGCAGCGTCGCTTTGGTATTCATGTAGAACCCGCCAACACTGATGTCTTTCGTGCTCGCTACCCCAGTAGCATCGTTGCCGTCGAAAAACACATCGACGATCAGGCGCGAGCGATCAAACTTGCGACGCTCATCTGGTTCTATATTGTCATCAGGCTCGTCAACCAAAATGTGGACTCCTTATCGTCAGGATCCCGGCGGGCCGGGACATTGTACACGGTTTTGTTCGCCTACTTTTCGCTAATGATAAACGTCGGGACCATGCCACCACCAGAGCTTACGTTTGCGAGTTCGGTAAACGAGAGCCTGGTAAATGCTGACTTTACCTTGCCGTTGAACAGCAGGGGATCCAGGTCAACTAATTGCTCCGCGAAGTCGAAGCCGCCGGAATCGTTTAGCGCCGGAAATACTTCGCGAGCAGTAGGCACGCGTTCCTGGACGAGATAGTCACCGTTGGCGAGTGCACTACTTAGCGCCTCGTCCCAATCCTTTTCATCTGCGTTCCAGCCGATCGTGATTCCATGTCCGCCGTAGTCATCGTTGGGTTTCAAGACAAGCTTGTTGCGGTTGGCTCTAATGTAATCGACTAGATTGATTTCGGTTCCCATGTAGTCAGATTGTTCCGCTCTGACAATTCGTGTCCAGGGCACGTGCTTGCTGATGGCGTCCAGCTCGTCAGCGGTGAATAGATGAGAACGTTTTCGATCCGTTAAGACTGCGAAGAGAGCTTTCTTGTGAATCAGCTTGGAGCGAAAACTGTTAACCATGCAGATGGCGCCGGCGCGGTATGCATCCAGCAGCGCCGGATACTGGTCCATGATAGGCAAGTATTCGTTCACCAGCAGACGCTTGTAGACGATGTCGATTTCAAAGTCGCCCGTGCGTAATCTTCCTTTTTCAAACACCAATTCGTCCGGTGAACAAATTACCGTCGGATATCCCTCCTGCTCGAAATACAGTTTGAAAAGCTCGAATTCCTTTTGTGTAGGCATGCCCTTCAAATCGACGATGGCAATCTGAGGCGCGCTGTCAGGCTTTCGCGCGAGGAATTCTTCATAGGAGTCGAGCAGCACTTCCAGCATGAATTGACGCCCGTACAATGGACGAACATTGTAGGTTTCGGTGAACCGCTTCATGACCGGCAATCTTGAGAAGATGTCGTACGCAGCATCGACGTAGGCAATTCCGGCCGGACTCTCACCATTTAGTTCGACAAAGCTGTAGGCGGCGTCGGTGAGAAAGGAGTCGAGTCGCGCTGTCGGCGACACTGCGCGATACCCTGGGTCAATGCTAATCAGATCGCGTTCCATATCGGTGACACCCAGGTCGACGATGATGGAGTCGTCTTCAATCGCGGCATTTTTCACCTTTTCGATTGCCGACCAAACGGTCTCACAAATCACCCGGATGCGGGCGAAATCAGTTTCGGTCACGAAGTGCGGACGTAGGTACGGTGAAAGACGGCGGCCACCAAAAATCAGCTTTGATTGCTCGAGGCCTTCCTCAAGCATGGCTCGCGACGACTCAGCGAGCCTGGCATCGCCGAGCAACTCGTGATAGCGCGAAACCGCTTCGTGCAGCATAGGCTCACTTAAACTCTGGATTGGAAAGCTCTATTGGTACGGCGGTACTGAGCTTAGCCGCACCGTGAATGTTTCGGAGGAAGTTAGAGTACCACAGCGAGGGGTGAAGAGGTCAGCCTTTGGGTACAGTCCCGAGCGCGGTAGCGTCGCATGCTAGAAGCCGACATGGCTATCGGTCCTGGAAAACGATTTTCCATATCTTATTTTGCATCTCTCATTTGTCATCGCCGGGTTCAGGGATGAAGTGGCTCGGGCTTTTAACTCTTTCCTCCCGCATTGTCGGTTCATTGGAATAATATTCAAAGCGCACACTTCGCAAAACAGAAGGCCAGGTGGATCGTATCCAACTGGCCTTAGACTTCGAATTTCGTCTGCGCTATTCCGCCGCTTGTTTCGACGTCGAGATCGTCACCGTCATTTTCTGTTTGTTGCGTACCAGATTAAAGGTCGAGCTGGCGCCGAGATTCTTAATCAGCGCATTACTAGTCAACAATTGCTTCCCATCGATCGCTTCGATCACGTCACCAGGTCGGAGGCCGGCTTTGAATGCCTCTGTGGCGGGTTGCACGTAAACCACTAGCAACCCACCTGTAGATCCAAACCGCAGACCAACTTTCGGCTTGATCGCGATCGTCTCAATCCCCTGGGCCATCAGCGAGTGTGGCTCCATCTTTTTCCAATGTTGGCCGAGGGCCATTCGTCGCCCGAATAGTGGATCCGGTGACTCACTAAGCTCAATCTTAAAGTTCTCTGCCGCCGCCTGTCCCGGGCGCGCCACCGCAAACTGTACCGAGTTACCTGGACCGGCTTCCTGCAACAACCACGAGAATTCTTCTCCATTGCGAATGTCTTCGTTGTTGACGCTCAGGATCACGTCGCCTGGTTTTAATTTGTATTTTGCTGCCGGGCTTCCAGGGATAACCGACGTCAGCAGAATGCCGTATCGTTTCTCGGCCAACTCACGAGCTCGTTCCGCATTCCAGCCCGAAACGAGAAATCTTTCGAACGGAACGGCACCAATCGGCTCGCCGCGAACACCCAGCCATGGACGGGGTACGCTGGCTTGCCGCGCCATTACTCGCTTGGCTGCGCTTCGTACCAGAGCTACCGGAACGATCGAGGCTTCATTTCCGTGCACCGAATCGATGATACCAATGGTTTCGCCGGAATCATTCAGCGCGATACTTCCCATGCTGGCGGGCGAAAGCTTTGCAGCTTTGATCTTGATCCTGGCTAACGCACCCGATGGAGAACGGCTTATGTCGACCACGGTCGCATCGGTTTGGCCCACGCGAAAATACAGTGATTTGACAGTAACCCCAGGTTCAACTCGAGGAGCCGGCTGTGGTCCAACGATGCTGAGATGTTGCCCAACCGAGAGTGTTTCAATCTTGGGTTCGAGGATTCGCGGCAACCCGCTATTCGGCATGGAAATGACTGAGAGACCGGTGAGTCCGTCGAGGCCGACATACCGTCCTGCAATTCGTTTTCCGTCTCGGGTGATGACCCTGAGATCCGCCGGGTCAATCAGATTTCCGCCGAATGAAATCGATGGCACACCATGCGGATGGACCTGGGGAGTAGGCACGGGCGGAGTTGGCGGCATGGTTGGAGCCTTCTCAGCGCCAGGCACCGGTGCCTGCCTTGGCGTATAACCTACGGTTGGTGGCGGCATTTCAGCAGCCGCCTCAGGTAACCAGGCCGCAATCGTCTCACCATCATCGAGAGCGAGCCCTGCAATGACGTTTGTATGAACTTCGCGTGTGATCTTGAAAGCCTCATCCAGATTTGCGATCGCTCCCAACTCTTCGTTGTAACGTAAAAGTTGTCGAATAACCTTCAGACCTGTCAGCCGGTGAAGGACCGTAACGATCTGCGGGGCCACGTTTTCGTTTTGCAGCACAACTGGATTGGCACGCGAGGACGCAGTCACTTTCTTGGTGGTCTGTGCCGGCGGCGTGCGGACTTGCGTCGTCGGCGCTGGAGTTTTTGAAGTCGACGAGCCTGACGATGCCTGGCCCGACGCGGTCGGCGTCTGCGCTAGCGCAGGACCACATGCAACGGCAAGAAGCGCAATTGCCAATAAACCATTTGTAGCGTGTCTTCTCATTGCTTTAGATAAATTCCTCGCTGGAATCCCTTACCAGGACCCTCGCGCTGAAGCCAGCAAAGGAGCTGACCCTTGTGACATGACTCTTTGCGATCCATAACTAACCGGCGGCAAAGAAATCGTGCGTGAATTTCCCCGGCCATTATCGAGTGATACCTTCACTGGTTGATTTGAAGCCTCAATCGCAAAATCCGACGCCCTCGCATTCAGATCCGAAGCCTTTATCACCGTTGCCGGTCTGCTGCCCATGTCACGAATTCCGTTTCTTGGATTTGTTCGGTTCGACGCGAGCGTTTGAGATTTCATTCCAGCTGGGCGAGGAGTGTCAGCAACTTCGACTGTGGGTTGTGTTGCCTTCACATCTGCTGCCGCTGTTGCTTTCGGAGTAACTGCTTTTTCAGCCGGTGCGGAAGTTATATTGGTTGCCGATTTGGAATGGTCTGGCGCAGACGGCTTTAGACTAAAGAACAACACCGAACCAAACATCAGGGTCAGAGCGGCGAATGCCGCTCCGCGTATACCGAACGAAAATCCACTCAATGAAAACCGAGCCCCTGCAGGTTTCTCCCCGGCGAGCCGGGCCCGCAAACGAAAGTCAAAGTCTCCCGGCGCTTCGACCGTTCCCAAACTGGACAGGATCTCCTGCAACTTGACCGTCTGATCGGTAAACGACCTGCATTCCGGACAATCATTTATGTGACGGTTTGCGAAAGCACTTCGCACGCGTCCCAGCGACGCTCCATCAATTTCTAGACGCAGATTTTTGCAATCGGTATTACTCATAGTTTCCCTCAAAGATATGCGGTCATTTTTTCTCTCAGGAAGCCCCGGGCTCGGCTAATGCGGGACTTCACTGTACCCTCGCTCGTTTCGAGTATGCGGGAGATCTCGTCGTAACTTCGTCCATCAACATCTCTTAGAATCAGTGGCGCTCGATATTTTTCCGGCAAGGTGCTGATTGCACGTTGTACCGCCTGTCGCCGTTCGAAATCGACCATCTCGGTATCTTGTAGCGGTTTGCCATCAGGCGGGTTGAACTCCTGCGGCTCGCCTCCTTCTCGCGATTGGAAGAATCCAGTTAACGACACCAGCTTGCGCCTCTTCCGTTTCCGCAATTCGCTGATCGCCAGATTGGTGGCGATGCGATAGATATAGGTCGAAAACGCGTAGTTTGTCTGATATCGATCCGCTGCCCGGTAAACTCTCACAAAGGTTTCCTGCGCCAAATCTACCGCTCCGTCGTAATCGTTGGTCATGCGGTAGATATAACTCGTAATCTGGTTCCGATACCGATTCACCAGTTCCGCGAACGCATCTTCGTCACCGGTGCGCGTGGCTTCGAGGAGCGCATGGTCCGACGTCGGGTCCATAACGACCTCTTGCCGCAACGCTGCGGAAAACGTCAAATCATCAATCGTGCTAAGTGTGTCCATCAGGGCAGGTTGGGCTCTCACAGCGCTGACGAGTTCCTATTTCTTTTATCGCGCTCCCGCGGCGTCTCAGCGGGCGATTTTCGGTACCATAATAATACCCCGACCGATAATCGTCCGCACTCCTATACACGCATTAACGTAGATTTGGTTCCCAAAGAAACGTGTCAGAGGGTTGTTTCAGGCTCAATGAACTAGGCGAGGGCAGGGTGCTTTTAGCTCTGCAGACAGGTTCATTACACCCGCCACGGCTTTGCCACATGTCAGCCGGTGGCTCTGCCCCGCCGAGGAAGATGCATTTTCGCTTGGGGCCCCGGTGCGGGTTGGCGCAACAATTATCCAAAGCCGAACCCAGGGCCAAGAACAAGAGAGGATTTCTACGGCGGGGCAGAGCTACCGCTTCACATTAGGAGGCAATGCCGAGGCTGGTATTGAATTTCGAAGTCCGTAAGAGCTTGGCTGTCTAGGCTTCGGGCGCCTTAAACAGTGCATCGTCGAGCTTAGCTCCGTAGGTCACAGTAAGGATCAGCGTTTCCTGAGTCTGCTTGCCGTCCTGCAAGAGCACGCTTCTGTAAGGAACCAGAGTGCTCTGCGCGTATCGGTAATCGTGAAAAGTCCTTCGGAACTTTGATGGCGTAGGTCCGCCTGCAGCCTCTTCATACTCCAACCAGGCCACCCGCAAGGTCTTTACACTGATGAAGTAGCGGGTCTTCTGTTTCTCTTTGTCGGTAACTTCGACGATGTAGAGGTCAAGGCCTTTTTGCTTGTCCTTCCCGATCATCGTCAGCGTCGAGCCGTTTTCCTTGTAACGGAGCAAGGTATCGATACTGTGGCGCTGCTGAGAAAGGAACACGTTTGCCGCATCCTGGCGTGGCGTGAAGCTTGTGCCATTGATTATTCCCCACAGCTTCCCTTCACCGTAAATCAGGGAGTACTCCAGAGTTGGCATTTTTTGATCGAGGCGGATTTTGTCTTTCTCGGAGTTCTCGCCCCGGACAAATTTGCGTTCATAAGTGGCCTCTTCAGTACGAGTCGCAGCTTCACAAGTCGGGCGGCAAATCCGGCCCCGCTCGACGCCGTTTCTGCGAATCTGCGCCAGAACAGGCCGCGATCCATAGATGAAAATCGCTGACTCTGCCACCTGCTCCGCTGTGAATTCTTTTTGATTCTTGTCGACACGAGTTGTAGCTGGACTCTGGGTCGGAACCGGACCCGGCGTAGCGGCAGGGGTTTGGCCTGATGCGATTCCGTGTTGACCAAAGGTTCCCAGTCCCAGAAAAACAGCAAAGCCCGCGGACGCAAAAAATGAACGCAACAAGAAATTAGTTCTCCTCTGAAATGATTCCACGTTGATGTACCGGGATAGCCAACCGAGAGCGCGAATTGTAACACAGCCCAGCATTTAGGGCCTTAGCATCGCTCTCCCGTTCGTGCCTCTTGATTGATGCGCGTTTCAAACGACTCGGATGCCTGATCTCAACCTGGACCTCCTCGAAACATGTTCTTGAACTCTTCCTGAGAGCACCCGGTGCGTCTGTGCCCGAATTGACAACCCTTCCCTTTGGTCGTAGTCTGCCTGCTTCAAATATAGCCATTATTCGATGTCGTAGGGTTCGATTCGTCCCAGCAGATCGTAAAAGGGACAGCGGCGCTTTGCCCGGCGGACGGTGGCGAAAAGAGTCTGCAATAGCCCAAATATCAAAGAAGGACGGAAGATCTATGAAGAAGGTTGGCATTCTAGTAGGACGTGAAAAGACATTTCCCGACGCTCTCATCAAGAACATCAATGAACGCGGGAAGGGCGAGGTCGTCGCTGACTTCATTTCGTTGGGGGGCATTCGCCACGATGATCCGCCCCGTTACGACCTGATCATTGACAGGATTTCTCACGAGGTTCCCTTCTACCGGGCGACGCTGAAGCGAATGTCGCTGGAAGGCACAGTGATTATCAACAACCCGTTTTGGTGGTCGGCCGACGACAAGTTCTTTAATTATTCGCTAGCTGAGAAGCTAGGCGTTGCTGTTCCGAGAACCGTCTTGTTGCCGCAAAAAGACTACATGGAAGGCATCGTCAGCGAGAGTCTCCGCAACCTGGAGTTTCCGCTCGATTGGCAAGGCATCGCGGATTACGTCGGGTTTCCTGCATTCCTGAAGCCGTTTGACGGCGGTGGTTGGAAAAACGTCTCGAAGGTTAATTCACTCGAGGAACTATGGGCCGAGTATGATCAAACCGGAACGCTGTGTATGACGTTGCAAGCGGGAGTCGATTTCGATCAGTTTGTGCGCTGCTACTGCGTGGGCCAGGAAGAAGTAATGATCATGGCCTACGATCCTCGTAAGCCGTATCTCTCGGGCGAGCAGTACATACACAATCCTGACTACCTCGCGCCGAAGCTTGCTGATCGTGTTCGCAAGGACGTTCGCACACTTTGCACCGCGCTTGGGTATGACTTGAACACGGTTGAATTTGCTATCAAGGACGATGTTCCTTACGCAATCGACTTCATGAATCCGGCACCTGATGCGGAGTTGGCTTCGGTTGGCGAGTTCTATCACAACTGGATAACGAATGCTGTCACCGACCTCGTGTTCAAGCGGTTGGGAGAGCAGCGCGAGAAGCCACGCTACCGATGGGACGCGTTGCTGAGTCCGGAACCAGTGAACACCAATGCGGTAGCATCTCAGAGCGAGCAACAGGCAAGAACGTTTACTCCTTCGGTGAAAGCTGAGGCCAAGGCTGCTGCAGCGACGGTTGAAGCGAAGCCGGAATCAGCAACAAAACGAGCCACGAAGAAGAATGGCAAGACCTCGTCGCGGCCGAAGACGACTAGCTGATCCAGCTTGATTTGGAGTGCTGCGACTGTTGCCGCACTCCAAGGATCTGTTAAGAAGAGGGTTTTAAAGCTACGCCGCGTCCGGACGCGGCGTTCTTCTTTTGGTGAGTAGTCGAATTGCGAATAGGCTGGATATCCACGCAATTAGTGCTGAGGTGGCCAGCGACCAGCAGATTCCAACGAGTGCTTCGTCAACGTATGGCACCAACAACGCAATTAGAATGCTGGCGTTAGTGACTCGAGCAGCCAGACGGCGTACTCGTAACGCGTAATGAAGCCAATTAATTCTTCGCAGCTCCGAACTTAGATAATCGTCGTCGTCGTTGAGCCTGGCGTAGTAATCACCTTCCCGGCGAGCATAACCAGCCAGCGTATTCTCGAGAACGGCGCGAGCGGCGTCACGATAGTGGTGTATTACGTGGGCCAACTTCCCCTCACTCAAAGCCAGGTTGGCCAAGCCGAGACGCGCGCGAAAATTCGCCGGATCTAACTCAATTGCCTGCTTGAAGCTTCTTTGTGCTCGCTTGGTTTCTCCCCATTCGAGAAAACTCTCGCCGACAAGCGCGAGCAACTGCGGATCACCTTCAGCGCGCATCGCTGCGAGTCTTAGGGCGGCCCGAGATCTGGACAATAACTTCGCATCACTCATGCTCGTCGCTTGTGATCGCAAGAGGCGAGCAAAATCAAATATGAGCTGGCCGTCTCGCGGTACAACCAGCAGCGCCCTTCGGAATGCTTCGCGGGCTTCGCTAAGTCGACCGGCAATCCTCAACTTGTTTGCCATGGCTCCCAACAAGCTAGCTCGTTCACTGTCCATGGGCGACGGTAGTGAGTCAGGTGTCGTCTCCGCGCCATTTTCGGTCTTCTTACCGCCCAGCCTGAATTCAGATTTCGCACCGTCGATGACGTCGGTGGACGCCAGTTGCAGCGACTCAACTTCTCGATTAAGAACTTTCGGATCGCAAAGGTAATCGCGCAACTCCAAAGCTCGCAGGTCGAGCTTGGCGGGGTGCACCTTCGAGAACAAGAGCCTCACCATTTCACGATAGTTTCGTCCCCCTGAAGCGAAACTAAACTCCATGCCCTTGCCTACGATTTGGGTTCGATATCTATACCGAACTCGTCCGCCTCGTCTGAGCGTACGCATCGTCTGCGTATCCACTCGCTCGAAGTCAGTCACTTCCAATTGTTTGGTCCTTACGCCGATCAGTCCTGCGATAAAGGTCAATGGACCACGGCGCCTTACGAACGCACCGTCAAACTCAATTCGATCCGAAAGTGCCAACACTGGAATCAGGAGCCACGCCAGACCAAGGGCGATTAATGCGTAGAGATCGTGCTCAGCCCGCAGCAGTAGGACAGACGCAAACGTCAACACACTCGCGGTCGCGAAGTAGGAGCCGGGTGAGACGCGGACACTAGCGAGACGCACGCCGCCTCGTGGCCGCTCCCTCTCTTTGGCCACTTCCTTTAGAGCGTTTAGCGTTTCAATGTGATTGGCGTCGTGCATTCTTAAATCAATCCTGCGGCGGACACGCAACGGGCACTTCAAGAGAAAAGGTGCCCCTGTCGCTGCCGGGCTCAGTGTAACGCAAGTCGGCAAACTGAACGAGGGTCTGTGTAGCGCAATCTTCGCCTATAACCTTGACTACTGGAAACCTGGCAAAGCCAAGAAATGCCCGCGATCGATCGTCGGTGGTGGCGGTTCTAATCGCCGGTGAGTCTGAAGATTCGACTCGAGCGTGCCGAACGGGAGCCGAACCGTTTCCGGTAAGCACAGACAAATTAAATTTGTACGCTGCTTTGTCAGTCTCCACGACACACAGCCACTGAAAAGGATTCGCGGCCGTCGGCATAGCGGCAATATCCAGAGCGCTCTCGCCGTTTGAGCTGGCAATCCGTTGGCCTTCCAACCTGGCCTGTCGCAAGGCAACTGCATGGACCAGGAAGAGTCCTGCCAGGTATACACCGGCTACAGCGAGCGCAACCTGCGGGATCCTCGCGCCCCAGCTTTTACCGGCGTCACGCATATAAAGAACGACGAAGGTCACGAGGGCGATGAACCATAGGACGCGGATTATGGTGGCCCCACCCATAAAGCGGTTAGCTGGTCCAATCAACACAAGGTAAGTGGGAATAATCGCGATGAGGAGCCAGGCCCCTACTTGCTTCTTACTTTTTGAAGTGACTAGGAAGACTCCGCCGGCAAGGGTTAGCCAAAGAAACGGGTCGATGATGAAAACGAAGTCACCATAAAACCATTTGGAGCTCCATGGAAGCAGCGGCCGCACCCCGTAGTTATTGGTCCAATCCATGAAAGGATGGGTAGCAGTTACCAGGAGCGAAGCGACAATTAGACCGCGCAGTTTTACGCTTGGTGGGCGTTTGCGAATGTATGCAATCAGTTTGTCGACAAGTAGAAAAACGATCGGGAGGATCAGCGCGAGCGCGAGCGCGCCTACGACCGAATGCGTAATACCGCGATGGTGTTCTAAGTAGAACCAGCGTCCGACAGGCAAGGTGACGACGTCGCCGTCGGGGATATTCGCAGCGATGACGCACAGCGCCGTGGCGCCGGGAGATAACCTCTCCAAACCGGCCTTTGCCGCAGCAAGGCCAATGAGCGAGTGGGTCAGGTTATCCATGAACCGTCTGAATGAAAATAGTTAACCGATTCCGAATGGAAGGGACGCTGGGGCTTCCGGGGTAAGCTTGGCGTATCGCTCAGGATCGAGTTTCTGAAGTTTATCGGCGGCCTCACGACCTGCGGCAGACGGCGTCATCGGGGTCCCATCAGCGTTTTTGGCTTTCCGAGATGCATCGGCCATGTTGAAGAGCAAATCAACCGCTTCCTGCTTTTTGCCTTGCTTTTCGTAGGTTAGCGCTAGTCGGAGATTAGCGGTCTCGGGGGTAACGAGGGTGCTGTTAAGGGCTACCAATTCCGTGTAGAGCTGAGCTGCTTCGTCATACTTGCTGTCAGCCTCTTTAGTCTGGGCCAGCGCAAACTTCGAAAGAGTTGCTACTTCGGGAATGCTGTTCTTGGCCAGTTCGGCGAGTTCACTAATTCCCTTCTCGCGCTCCACCGCTAACAGACTGGTCGCGATGAAGTAACGGGCCTCGGTGCGATAAGGATCACCGTATTTCGCGGCTACCTTTTGAAACTCTTCGATGGCCTTCTGAGCTCGCTCACGTTCGCTGGAAAACTTCGGAGCATTGGGATCAATCGATGGAACGTTTGAGGTGATAGGAGTGCTGGTAATAGCTATCGCTCTACCGAGGGCACGGCGCGCTTCGTCGTTCTTGCGATTACTCCAGTTCACATAAAAACCGATGAGCGCACCCAGCAAAATCAGTCCACCTAATCCGTAGAGGATGGCCTTTCCCTTACCTTCCAATTTGTCGCCAAGTCGGTCGAGCACGGTCATCGCCGTATCTCGAAACCGGTCGTGCTGGAGTTCGCGGGCGCGTTTCTTCTTGTATTTGGCCACTTCGTTCTTTCTCGCAAGTTCACATAGTGAACTACGTTCTCAGTAGGTGTATGATCGACGAAACAGTAACTGTAATGGCCGTTTCGAAACCTTGTCAAGCAGGCCCTTTGCGCAGAAATCGTTACCGCAAAGCGCAAAAGTGACATCTAATGGTCACGTCGGAAACGGAAAGTCGAGATGGAAATTTTTCTGGGAACAAAGGAACGGAACCGGTGTCTAACCAACAGACTGCCCGGATTGGCGCAAAAGTCGGCAGCTACTCCGATTCCGACCCCAGGGGGTAAGACGTGAGCTACGGAGAGCCAATAGCCCTCCGCGGGCAAATGGATTTGGAGCAGGTTGCGCCCGCGACCCCGCTGGAAGCTCGCCCAAGCGCCGAGGCAGAGTTCATTGACAGACTACGCAGACGCGAAGCCGCTGCTTTTGAGGAATTGGTTGGTGAACGCTCGGGTGAAATCTATGGATTGCTCTTCAGGCTTACCGAAAACTCCGAAGAAGCACGCGACTTGACCCAGGAAACTTTTCTGCGGGCCTTTCAGTCGATCGATCGCTTTCGCGGTGAAGCCGACCTGAAAACATGGATCTATCGCATTGCGATCAATCAGGCTCGAAATCGATGGCGCTGGTGGCGTCGACGAAGGCGAGATTCAACCTTCTCGCTGGATGCAACGATTGGTCAGTCGGATCAAACGTTGATGGCGACATTGGTGAGCCCGTCACAGAATCCTGAACAGCGGACACTCGCGCATGAACGGGAGTCAGCATTAACGTCGGCACTGAGCAGGCTGGGTCGTGCATATCGAGAAACAGTGATTCTTCGTGACATCGAAGGATTCACGTACGAGGAAATCGCGTCGACGTTGGGAATCAACGTAGGAACAGTCAAGTCGAGATTGGCGCGCGGCCGCCAGGAATTACGTCGCAAGCTGGAAGGATCTTTGTAATTGGAAACATTTCGGATTGCGGAATGCGGAGTGGCTGGTAAGTGTTGAAAAGCTTAACGCCAATTCCGAAATGCGAATTCCGCAATCCGAAATCGAAGGATGGTCGACCCGCCCCGGCTCACGTAAACTCGGTGCCAAATGGGTCGAAGTGATAAGAGCGGCGATTGTCGTTCTGGGAGACGAAGATGAGGGCGAATTTGAAAACGTGGCCAGCAACACCCGTTGAAGCGTCGCTTGAAATCGATGGTAATCCCGGGACAACAAGATCGCCGCAGTTGCTCCTCAGCAAAAGAGGAGCAGCCGGGGTCGGTGGACCATCCCTTGGATTTCAGATTTGAGATCTCAGATCTCAGATTTGAATCGAACATCTCGTAACGCTATGAATTGCGAACAAACCACACGACTGAGTTCTCAATACATCGATGACGTCTTGTCGCTGCCAGTCCGTGTTGGCATCGACCATCATCTGGACGTGTGCCCGGTTTGTCGGACCCATGTTTCGGAACTGCGCGCCTTGAGCAGGAGTTTGGCCCAGCTCAAGCCGAGAGTGCCCCCGGCCGATCTGGGGGCAACTATTAACGATGCCTTGATGATTGAGAGTGCCGCTCGCCGCCAGGCTCCCGAACGATCGTATCGAGAAACGTTAGCGCAATGGCTCCAGCCGCGAGTCATGCCTTACACAATCGGTTCCTTCGCATCCATAATCCTGTTCGTGGCAATGTTCGCCGGCTTCCGTCCACACTTCATTGCTCTTCGAGAAGCCGCTCGCCAGAATGACGCCTACTTTGCCTCCACTGAAACGTCAGGTTACGATTTGTATCGACCGGTCACGCCCGAAGGCTTCTCAGCGACGCGTGCACCCTTCGCGGAACAGAGTCCCAGCTTGAATCCTGGCGGCGCGTTGGCTGCCTTGACGAGTTCCTATGCGAGACCACGGACGAACGTTTACGAAGATGCCGATGACATGATCGTAGTTGCGGATGTTTTCAGTAACGGTGCAGCATCGTTGGCAGAAGTTGTTCAAGCTCCTCGTGACCGTCAAATGTTGGCCGATTTCCAGGTGGCGCTCCGCCAGAGCGCGGCGTTTGTTCCCGCCAGTCTTGATCGACGTCCCGGAACGATGCGCGTGGTGTTCAGCGTCCAAAAAGTTGACGTTCGCGACAGAAGTTTCTGACCTCACTCCTTTCAATTCAGCACGTAGAATCGGACTAATCTGAGTCGCACTCCCGCATCGATCAGTTCCCTGTTCCGTCATAGAGTTCTTCATAAAACGTCCACATAACACTGGCTTGACGCCCCGCACTCCGCATGTTAGTTTGCGGCTTCACCTGTTAAGCAATAGATAATTCCTCCGAGCAAGGTATTCGTCTGAATGACTGCTGTCGCTCCAGACCAAAAACGCACTCCGCTGAACGCCGCCCACCGATCGATGGGTGGACGCATGGTCGACTTTGGCGGTTGGGACATGCCGGTCCAGTATCCTGCTGGGACCGTCGAGGAACACCTTCGCACACGTAGTCATTCAGGCCTGTTTGATGTGTCTCACATGGGCGAGATCGACGTACGTGGTCCCGATGCCATCGCCTTCGTCAATTCAATCACTTCAAACGACGTCACGAAACTGATTGATGGCCAGGCGCAGTACTCTGCATTGACTACTCCTGAAGGTACCGTCATTGACGATCTGCTCGTCTATCGATTCGCTGCTGATCATCTTTTTCTTGTGGTCAACGCCGGCACGACTGAAAAGGATTGGGATTGGATCACTTCGCACAAGCGGGATGAAGGCGTCGAGTTGAAAAATGTGAGCGCGGACTATTGCCAGATCGCGTTACAAGGCCCAGACGCCTTGGAGATCCTTCAGAAATTAACAGAACTCAATTTGTCTGAAATCAAGTACTACCATTTCACCGAAGGTCAGGTTGATGGCGTTCCAGCGATCGTCTCGCGCACAGGCTACACGGGCGAGGATGGGTTTGAGGTCTATGCTGCCGCCGACAAAGCTGAGCAGCTATGGAATAAGATCCTCGAAGCCGGAAACCATGGTTCTGATGAAGGTGTGATTCCCTGTGGGCTTGCCGCGCGTAACACGCTTCGGCTCGAAGCAGCTATGGCCCTTTACGGCCATGAGATTGATGAACACACCACGCTACTCGAAGCAAACCTTGGCTGGATAACCAAACTAAATAAGGGCGACTTCATCGGCCGCGAATCTCTGGCGAAACAAAAAGAGGAAGGGATCAAGAAAAAGCTTGTGGGCTTTGAAGTCACTGAACGCGGTATTGCCCGCGACGAGCAGGAAATTTTGATCAACGGAGAGCGCGTTGGTAAGGTGACTTCCGGCAGCCCCGCACCTTATTTGAAGAAGAACATCGGCTTGGGGTATGTGCCCGTGCAGTTCGCAAATGAGGGACAGGAAATCCAAATCGACGTCCGCGGCAGATTGATTAGCGCGCAGATCGTGAAGACACCTTTCTATAAGCGTGCTCGCTAAGTGTGGCAAGTTTCGACGAATCGGCTATCGATAACGGGAAATCGAAAATCGCAGGAGGCAAAATGGCAAACGTTCCAGAAGAACTTCATTACAGCAAAGACCACGAATGGGTCCGCGTCGAAGGCAATATCGCCGTCGTGGGCATTACCGACTATGCCCAAAATTCGCTGGGTGATGTTGTTTATGTGGAGTTGCCTAAGGCTGGTGAATCGTTTGCCGCCAATGAATCGTTCGGTTCAGTTGAATCGGTAAAAGCGGTTTCGGAAGTGTTTTCGCCGGTGAGTGGAGAAATCTCAGCTGCTAACGAATCTCTCAACGATGAACCGGAGAAGGTTAATCAGGATCCTTACGGTGATGGATGGATGATCCGCGTGAAAATGTCGAACCCCGGAGAAGTCGACAGCATGCTCACCGCCGCTGAGTACGAAGACTTTACGAAAGGTGACACGGAGTAACCTTGCGCTACATTCCAAACTCGCCCGAAGAGCGCACCCAAATGCTTCAACAGATCGGCTTGCGCTCGGCCGAAGACCTATTCGATTCGATCCCAAAAGAGCTTCGTTTATCGCGCGACCTGAAAACGCCGGCCGCGCTTTCCGAGATTGAGCTCCTCGCCGGGTTCGAAAGTCTTGCCACCCGTAATCCGGGAGCGCGGCGCATCAATTTTCTTGGGGCGGGCGCATACCAACACTACAGTCCGACGGTAGTCGATCACCTAATCTCTCGCTCGGAGTTTTTCACCGCCTACACGCCTTACCAGCCGGAGATTTCACAGGGCACCCTTCAGGCCATCTTCGAGTTTCAGACGCTTGTTTGTCAGTTGACTGGAATGGAAGTGGCCAACGCTTCCATGTATGACGGTTCGACGGCGCTCGCGGAAGCAGTGTTGATGGCTGAACGCGTGACGAAGCGTTCGCGAGTCGTCGCTTGTGGCGCGATTCATCCTGAGTATCTCGAAGTGGTCGACACCTATGTGCAGCATGCGGGCATCGACTTCGTCCACGCGGATGCCGATCCCGAAACTGGACAGGCGCCGGACAACGTCTCTGAACTTCTCGACGATAAGACGGCGGCACTCGTGGTCCAGTCGCCGAATTTCTTTGGTTGCATTGAAGATGTCGTGGCACTCGCAGACAAAGCCCACGCTGTAGGCGCCTTGCTGGTGGTCGCTATTACTGAGTCCATCTCGATGGGTTTATTGAAGTCTCCCGGAGCTTCAGGAGCCGACATCGTGGTAGCTGAAGGTCAATCGTTTGGTGTGCCCGTATCTTTCGGTGGACCGTACGTAGGGCTGTTTGCGACCCGCGAAAAGTATGCTCGCCAGATTCCAGGCCGGCTGGTTGGTGAGGCATACGACAAGCAGGGCCGCCGTGGTTTTGTGTTAACCCTGGCCACGCGCGAGCAGCACATTCGTCGTGAGAAGGCCACTTCAAACATCTGCACAAATGAAGGACTTATTGCGCTCGCGGCGACAGTCTATTTGGAGACGATGGGTAAACGCGGATTGCAGGAAGTGGCGATGCAATGTGCGCAGAAGACTGCGTATGCCGCAAGGCGGATCGCGGAACTCGATGGCTTTTCGGTTCCCTACACCGCTCCGCGATTCAATGAATTTGTGGTAACGGCGCCGGTTAACGCAAAACAACTGCTTTCGCGTCTCGCTTCTGAACGAAACATTACCGCTGGTTTGTCATTGTCTCGTTATTTCAAGGACCGACCGAATGACTTTCTGGTTTGCGTGACCGAGCTCAACTCCCGCGCGGAAATTGATGCTCTGGTCGACGGACTCAGGGCGTAACTGCGTGGCGGTGCGGTTGCCGAGATAGAACAAGGAAACGGAAGAATACGCAATCTAACAGTTTGCGTTTCAACGAAGCGCACGTTTGATTCATGAAATCTGAAATAACAAAAGTTACGTCACACATCAACCCAAACGAAGCGTTGATTTTTGAGCGCTCGCAAACCGGTCGTGTCGGTTATCGACTTCCCCCTCTCGATGTTGCGGAGCAACCGATTGAATCGTTGGTACCGCTTGAATTTCTCAGGGACGACGACCTTGAAGGTGTGCCGGAAGTAAGTGAAGTGGATGTCATTCGACACTTTGTCCGCATGTCGACATGGAACTATTCCATCGACCAGGGCATGTATCCATTGGGCTCGTGCACGATGAAGTACAACTCGCGCTTGAACGAGAAAGTCGCGCGCATCCCCGGATTTGCCTCGCTGCATCCGTTAAGTGAGGACGAGGACGCGCAGGGTGCGCTTCAAGTGATTTATGAGTTGCAGCAGCACCTCGCCGAAATCACTGGCTTACCGGGTGTCTCTCTTCAACCCGCCGCCGGCGCGCATGGCGAAATGACAGGTGTGATGATTATTCGCGCCTACATCGACGCGCGCGACGGTGCTGAAGAATCGTCGAAACGGCGCACGATGTTGATTCCCGATTCGGCCCACGGAACCAATCCGGCGTCGGCCCACCTTTCGGGTTTTTCGGTGAAAACCATTCGCTCGACAGCCGAGGGATTCACTGACCTGGAGCACTTGCGCGAACTTTGTGCACACGGCAACGTGGCGGGTCTGATGCTCACGAATCCAAACACGCTGGGCCTGTTCGAGAAGAACATAAAAGAGATTTGCCAAATCGTTCACGATGCAGGCGGCCTGGTGTACATGGACGGCGCCAATATGAATGCTCTGGTCGGCGTGGCGCGACCAGGTGACATGGGCGTCGACGTCATCCATCTCAATCTGCACAAGACCTTTTCCACACCACACGGCGGCGGTGGCCCCGGTTGCGGTCCCTGCTGCTGCACCGCGGAACTCGAACCGTTTCTCCCCGTCCCCAGAATCATCAGAGCCGCGGGCGAGAACACCGAGTCATACAAACTGGACTTCAACTATCCTCAGTCGATTGGCCGCGTAAAGGCGTTCTTCGGGAATTACGGCATGATGTTGCGCGCCCTGGCGTACATTCAAACGCACGGCTTCGATGGGCTACGCGAAGCTACTGAAGCTGCCGTACTAAATGCTCGATACATTGCGCACGGATTGACCAGCGACTTCGACAAGCCGTTTGAAGCGTCGCCGATGCACGAAGTCGTCTTCACCGACAAGCGCCAATCACGCAAGGGCGTACACACGCTGGATATCGCGAAGCGTTTGCTCGACTACGGCTTTCATCCGATGACTATTTACTTTCCGTTGATTGTTCAGGGGGCAATGTTGATTGAGCCAACTGAGTCGGTGGGTCACCAGGAGTTGGACCAGTTCATCGAGGCAATGAGATCGATCGCGCGTGAGGCTATTGAAGATCCTGAACTGGTTCTGAACGCTCCCCACACAACGCGCATTGGGCGGTTAGACGAAGCAGCGGCAGCGCGCAAGCCGGTTCTGCGTTGGAAGCCGCAAACTAAAGCGGAGGCTGCTCCGTAAAGCAACTCAGAAAGATCTCACTAAGTGCCCGCTCAGCCTGGACTGTGTGGGCATTTGTGTGAATGGATTACTTGCAACGAGAAGTAAGGCTTCAATTCGATGGCCTGAACCACAAATCCCAGTGGTGTACCGGTCATACTGTGAACACCGATGCCGAAGAATATTTCCTCAATCCTCCTCCTGGTTCCGCAGCCGCTCGGGCGTTGAGTTTGGGATAGATTTAACACTCACCCTGGAGAACTTGAGACTCACACCGGAAGAAAGAATCCGCAAACTGGACGATTTCATCCTGGCCGTGCGGCGATTAAAAGCGTCAGCCCGAAGAGTGGCACCTAACAATGGAGCACTTGATCAGGATAATTGAAGAGCCGCTGAAACTCCTGGGCCGCTTTGAAGTTGAAGTAAATGTAAAATTTAATCCGTGATGCAGAGTATGGGAACCTTGATCTGCTTGTCAGGTCCGTGGTAGCGGGCTTTACCAGGAAGTAGTTGCTAACGCAGTTTCTTATGAGCTGCTGGGGTATTTCTTTCCGGTGATTGAAATACGCCAACTCGTTGTTGCTAAGCGCGCAGGACTTGATGGCGGTAGTTGAACTGGAAGCGCTTCTCGAACAGGCCAAGCTCGACAACCCCTGAGGGTCGGCTAAGATTCGCAGGCCGTGACATCGCGATACGACGATGCTGTCTGTCCACTCTCGGCAGGCACTCTCAATAGCGCCAAACGTTCCACTACCCGTCCGTTCATAAGGTGTTTGTCGACGATCTCAGCCACGTCGCCGGGCCGCACTTGCGCATACCAGATGCCATCGGGGTAAACCAATACGGCGGCGCCAATTGAACAGAAGCCTACCGAACTGCATTCCGTGACCAGGATAGATCCTTTCGGGTTTTTGCCCTTTTTTACTTTGCCAAAGAGAACTCCGCGGGCGATCAGTTCCTTTTCAAACTGGGCCTTAACTTCAGCGCTATCAACTGCTGAGCACGACTTTCCTGTACAGACAAAGACATGCAATCGGATCGGCGCCGTTGCAACTGGCGCCAGGATCTGTAGCGCGTCGAGGTTATCCATCAAGGGGTTTTCAGGCATCGGTATAGTCAATTTGTCGTTCTGGATAGTTCGATGTTAACACACGAAGCTGGAGAGGCTCTTGCTCCGCTGTATGCAAGAGATGTAAGCGCGTTAGCGCGAACATGTAGAACCGAGCCCGGTAGCGCCGGATGCTTCAGTCACCTTAGCTGACAGGTTCTTGCATTCGAACGTTGATTGATGGATCCGGCGCTACCGTGCTCGGTTCAGTAACAGCATAGCGCGCTACTTATGTAACAACTTTGGTTGGTACAAAATACATTGTAGAATAACGCGCAAGAAGGGCGACCGCTCTCAGAGACCGCAGCCTGGAGTCGAGCGGTCTTGAACGGTCGCCCAAATTAATGTAACGGACAAGTTTTAAGACTACCGCTATGGCCACCGGCCTTGTAATCCACATCTCTTCGGGAAAAGACAAGCACACCGAAGTTTTAACCGACAAGAATATTCGCATCGGCAACTGCGACGATTGCGATGTTCACCTTCGTTCGTCTGCCCTGCCCAACGGGGCCACGAGTGAGGCTGCCTTGATCGAATTGGGCAGGAGCAATGGCGTATACCGGGTTACAAACTTTGAACAGTCCTTAGACCTGAAGCACAACGGTGAACCGCTCGAGCCCAATGCTGAGATCAAGGACGGCGATGAAATTGCCCTGGACGATTCCTCGTTGTCGCTTCAGTTTTTTCCAATTCGGGCCTTGCCTGCGGTAGTGAATCAGCCCGTACGAGAAGCGCAGGTGGCTCCTTTCATCGAACAAGCTGCGATTGAGTCGGCGGCAACTGCGCGACGCGACGATGCCAAAGTATTCTTGCGCGAGTTCACGCGCGAGCTTGTGCGGGAGATCAATCCCAGCACGAAGCTCATCTCAATGGCCATCGCCCTGGCGCTGGTTGGCGGTGTTCTTTACATCGGCTTCGCAATGTTCAAGGAGTTGCAGCGCACCCGCCGTCTGATAGACGACCAACGCGCTCAGCTTGAGCAGGCTAAAGACCAGGCCGCGAAGATGAATCAGACGCTCGCGGACAACGTGCGCTCCAACAAAGAAATTCGAGACAGTCTCTCGCTGGCGGTCAAATTAAGGAGTGACTACGGCAGTGGCGTCTGTTTGATAGCTGGTTCGTTCTATTTTGTTGAAGCGGGCACTGGTAAGCCGCTCCGATATGCAGAGGGACAGACTACGGAAAGCGGCGCCGCGGTCCAATCGAGTGGCGAGCCAACTACGTTGACGCCTGACGGGACTGCAGCAGTGGCGGAGTTTGAATTTGTCGGAACTGGATTCTACGTCGGCGACGGGTTCGTGGTGACCAACCGTCACATAGCCCAGCCGTGGCTGGCGGATGACCGCGCACAAAGTTTGAGTAGCAGCGTTCGGGGTCAACCACGGCTCAAGAAGCTGAACGCTTACTTCCCCGAACACCCACAACCTATTCCGCTCAAGTTCAAAGCAGCGGGCAGCCGCGACGATCTGGCGACCTGTCTGCTGGACACCAAGGACGTGCCGACCGATATACCAATTCTCCCGCTCGAAACTGACAAGGATGCTGTGGCGGTGGGAAAAACTGTGGTGATGATGGGATATCCCCTTGGCCCGGATCGCCTGCTGGCCCTTCTTGATGACGCTGAATCACGCGGGATTCAGCAGCGCTACGGCGGATCTCTTGATGCTTTACTTGGGTATCTCGCTGAAAAGCGACGAATCCAACCGCTGACCACTCAGGGCAACATTACCGATCTTGACGTACGGCGAATTGCCTACGACGCGCGCACTGCGGAGGGTGGTTCCGGCGCACCTGTCTTTGGTCCAACCGGAAGGATCATCGGAGTGAATTTCGCAGTTCTCGTCGGCAATCAGGCGTCTAACTTTGCGGTGCCAATTCAGTATGGGATAGGTTTGCTTGAACGATCAGGTTGGAAGGCGCCGCCCGAAAAGGAAAACGAACCGGAAACAGCTCAAGCTCCTCAGAAATAGTCCGGCCGCAAGCTACAGTCAAAATTCACAGGTTTCGCTCCAGACTTTCTATAGTATCCTGTATTATTCAGGGCCGCGTCGGCATAGGGATTGCGAAACTGGTTTTCGCATCTCATTGAAACCCAGTATTTGCTGATGCTTACCTATGTTCAAGCGCAGGAAGATCGCGTCAGCTGAAGGATAATCAAAGGTTTGAAAAAGACGGGACACCGGAAGACAAGCCTCTGCCCCACAAGCTCCCAGCGAAGAAAGAGCTGGGGCCTTCTTTTTCTTGTGGTCGTAGCCCTGGTACCGATCAACGGACCGCATCCTTCTGTCCTCAAAGCACAAACCTTAGCCGGCACTACAGCCTCGCCGTCAGCCTCTGAAGTCTTTCGTCTTGAACGTGTTCCAATCGCCGGCGGTGCTGAGCTCGTAACGGTCCATGCAAAGCTTACTGGTTTGGATCCCTCGATTGCGTGGAATGATCCATGGGTCCCCATGGTTACCGTCCTCCGCGATACGCTGGGTGATAATATCCCCGAGAATGATCGGCTGCGTTATGTTTGGCCCCTCACTTACACTCGACCAAGTTTGCGCCAGCGCATCTTCGGAGCCATACCTTTCGTTTACGCGACCGTTGGTAGCAAGGACAAGACCGGCAAAACACCTCCGCCAGTACTGGATCTGGCGTCGCCAGATCGCGATGTGTGGGACCGCATATTCTGGGTAGCTTTGCAGAGTCTGTTACTCGATCCATACGGGACTGCCGTCAAAGCATCCACGCGTTCGTATCGACAGAACATTTCTGATTATCGCAAGTCGCACGTGGTTCGTGCGCTTGCAGTTCTCGCTCTCTACGAAACGGTTGCTGGGAATAAACAGTCTGCTTTTACCAAAGCAGAATTGGATGAAATCCAGGGTCGGCTTTTGTTAACCGATAAGACGTTTGGTGGACTGGTCGATAGTCTCCAGCTTGCGCGCTACGCTGACAAAAGCGCAACCAGCGTGCACGATGAACGCGGTCATAACTGGGAACTACTACGGCAGCGGACAGAGGCTGAGTCGCTCTATTTTGACCCGTTGCAGATGCCCGACGGCAGCACCACTCATGTGATCCTATGGGTCGCCAAAGAAGATCTTGCAAAACGTCAGAATCAGCATTTCGTCAAACGGTTCCTCAATATCGATAATCCATGGTCCGACAAGCGGTTAGCCCGTTGGAAAGGTCACGTCGAAACTCGTTATCTTGATTCCGAGAACCGGCCGGTTTCACCTGAACAACCCGGCGCCCGAGCGGTGGAAATGATCCCACTGGCGCTTTATGGTCTGGACCACCCCAAGATTCCCATTCTGCTCGTAGATTTTCGCGATGGCTTGAATCCAAAAAAGCGCGAGATGTCACGTCGGGTGTTGCAAGATGTTACCCGCAACGTTTTGTCGCTTTCGAAGTTTGGCGACGTTCCCTACTTCCTTGGTCGGACGGCTTTTGACTTTGTAACGGGGCGGCGGGGCATGGATATCAACCAGCCTTCACGGCTGCGGACCTATTCCCAACTGAAGCTTCTGCTGTCGCTCAACCAGTCTCTCGATCCGGATTTGCGTGAAGAAATTGGTGATCGTGTGGAGAAGGTCTCGCTGAATCCATTTCAAAATGATTTCGAGGCCGAGGCTAAGCTTGCCCGCCAACAATATGCCGCGCTCATGGCGTCTGCCAACTCGCCTGACGGTTTGCCGGCCAGATTAGCTCGAGACCGACGCGCTGAGCTGGTTTCAAAAGAGCACGGCAAGTTTGGACGCACCATGTTCCGCATTGGTAGTGTTTTGAGTTTCGGACACTACACGCATCGAGAGAAAAGTAGTCCTGAAGTTGTTGAGCGACTCGACATTGCCCGTCGACTCACTTTCCACAGTCGCTTCTTACGAGAGGTTGCCCAGTCCGGTCCGCAGATCGACGTCCTCTGGAATCTGGATGAAGTGAAGACCGCCTTGCGCTTTACCGCGGAACACGGTTCCGACGCAGATGGGCGCGCGATAAGTGCGACTGCCAAGATCTTCGACCGAACTCAGGATGACGAAATTCGTCGCGCATGCATCGAGAGCCTTGCTCGCATAGATAAACCGAAAGCGCGTAAGGAATTGCTGCGTATCTCGCAGACCGAAGGTCTGAGCGAGGCCTGGAAGCAATTGATTACGTCGTATCTCAGTAGCCCGAAATTCGCCGAGCCTTTGACCGCCGCGGGCCAGAAGACTCGGGCTGCCGCCGCCGCCGGACAGCACTGAGCCATGATCTGGACGGGGCCACAACAAACAGGACCAATCTGGATCCTTCGAAACGGTCGTGCGATCTGGCTTCCCCTACTCGCACTGATCACGTATCTGCTGCTTTTCCCCGCACTCTCCGCCGCTCAAACCAAGCGTGTCGTAATCATCAAGGTCGATGGTCTATCTTTCGATTTGGTTGATAGCTTCGTCAAAGAACGTGACGAGCGAACCGGTAAGAGTAAGTTGCCATGGATCGATCACGTTTTTTATCAGCGCGGCACCCGGCTATCGAACTTTTATACGCGCGGGATGAGTTTGTCAGCGCCATCCTGGTCCACTCTCGATACCGGCCAGCATTTGCAAATCAAGGGCAACGTAGAGTTTGACCGTTACACGTTACATGCCTACGACTATTTGAACTTTATCCCCTTTTATTTAAAAAGCGCTGCGGGGGCTCGCATCGATATGCCCGGCGCTGAAGTGCTGGATTCCCTAAACATTCCACTGCTAGCGGACGCCTTCGAACACGAAGATCGTTACATCAGCTTCCAGCTTTACCAGCGAGGAATGCGATTCGCGACGCTTAAAGATGCGATGCAGAAGCGCTTTATGAAGCACCCGAAAGATCTGTTGGACGAATGGACCATGGGCCTGGACATGCGCACTCCGTTCTTTGATCAGATGGAGCGCGAGTTGTTGCAGAAACTGGCCCAGCCGAATTCAAGGTACCTCGATCTCTACGTTTCAGGGTTCGATCACATCGCTCACCACGTCAATGATCCCGCGTCACATTTGGCCGAAATGCAGAAGGTTGACGCGTTGGTCGGTCGTATCTGGACGGCCATCCAGAAAACTCCATTAGCCGCTGAGACCAGCTTCATTCTGGTCTCCGATCACGGTTTCAATTCGACGGCTGGCATTTATAGTCAGGGTTACAACCTTGTAAAGTTGCTTGGCACTCCAGCTGGCGGCGGACATCATGTCATTACCAAACGACGATTGATGCTGGACTATTCACTCAAAGGTATCAATTTCGTGGTTCCATTGATTACTACCACCACCGACGATTCCTACTATCTCACTGGCCAGAGCACCTCCTATCCGACCGCCCTGCTGGATTTTGACGGGAATGAACGAGCGTCTCTTCATCTCCGGGATAGCGACCTGAACCTGCTCCATATCCTGTTACAGCAGCTCCAACGGAATAACTTGCCAAACGGGTTGCGCAGTGCGGCGGTTGATGCCTTCTTTAAAACCATAGATGGTCACCGGGCACAGTGGCGGCAAGCGGTGGACGAAATCAATGAGGAGCTGGTGGTTCTGCGAGGTCGGATAGAAAAGCAACGGGCGCTTTGGGAATCGCAGCCGAAGAAGTTTACGCCCGATGAAATCCGTCTCGGACGAGACGATCAAAAGAAGCGTATCTACGCTCAACTCGAGCGCTGGACTTCTCAGGACAAGGATTACACTGAGTATGCGCGCACCTTAAACAATTTACTGTCTCTGAACCGTCAAACGTTCGCACCGGCGAAGATAAAGATTGAAGAAGTGATCGCAAAGAACGCAATGGGTGAACGAAACGGAGTGGGTCAGTTACAGAATTACATTGTGGGTCTGGGGCCACGCGGCCTTCAGCTTAGTCCCGATGGTTCACTCGATATGTCGAGTAGTTTCCGTCACGTCAACTATTTCACGTTACTCGACGGCATCACCACCCGAAACAACGTTCAGCCTCAAGTTGGAAACAAGCCTATTGACATGATCGTTACTCGACTTGATTCCAACCTGGTAGCCGAACAAACAAACGAACAGGGATTGCTGCAGGATGCGGTTTGGGTTTATGGCGGACCTGACAAACAAGCGCTGGTTCTGGCTCGCGAAGACCAAGGTCAGCTGCGTTTGCGTTACCTCCCTATCAGGAACCTCACGGAAGACAGTGGCGGGAAGGTAAAGTTTGAGATCGCCGAATGGGGTCCGGGTTATCCTCTTCACGTTTACGAGGACCAGAATCTCGCGATACCTCAGCAAGCCCGTAAAGCATGGTTAAGCGAATGGCACACCGATCTCGAATGGCTTCGCGCATTACACAAAACGTGGTACTCCAACGGCGTAGTCGGATTGTATGAAGAAGTGGCAAGACATCAGGCAGCGGCACTTGATACTGACGAGGCTGGCCTCTCGAACGACGAGCGATTGATGCGGCGCTTCGCCAGACGCCAAAGAAGCCTGATTGAAACCGACCTTCTTTTGGTCGCCAACAATCATTGGAATTTTGACGTTCGCGGATTTAACCCCGGCGGCAATCATGGGTCATTCTTTCGAGTCTCAACCCTATCCACACTGATGCTGGCCGGCGGAGACCTCACCGGAATTCCGCGCGCGCTCAAGGTTGACGAGCCATACGACAGCCTGAGTTTCGTGCCCACCGTACTGGCTTTAACCGGAAATTTACGCGATGATTACAGTCCTATTCCAGCATTATGGGCCAAAGGTTTTCGACGCTTTCCCGGTCGACCGATCGAACAAGTCCTGACCCGGCACATCGATAGAACCGCTGCGACGGGGGCGGCCATAACTCCTTGACCATCTCGGATAATCCAGTAATCGATGGCTCGCTCGAGGAAATTAGCGAGCTTGAAGAGCTTGTCGATCAGGAAGAGCCGAGCGGCCCCGACAAGTCTCGACGTTCATTCATTTGGCTACAAACGCTAGCTTTCCTCCTGGGCCTTGGCCTCCTCATCTACGTCATCAATCTGGTCGGTCTTCAGCCACTTTTCGATGCACTTCTGCGCATCGGTTTCGGGTTCTTCATCGTCCTCGCGATTAGCGGTGGACGTCATATGTTTCGCACGATCGCTATGGCTGCAGCGGTGCCGGCGGAGCACAGGCACTTCAGCTTTCTCCAGGCCTTCGCAGCGAGACTGGGTGGAGAAGCAATTAGCTTCCTGACGTTTACCGGTCCGCTCCTGGGTGAGGCCACGAAAGTTGCACTACTGCGACGGAAGGTGCCGCTGACTTACGGAGTGCCCGCTCTTGTTGTCGATAACCTTATCTACAATCTTTCAGTCGTCTTTTTTATTCTGAGCGGGGCATGCGTCATGTTGTTTACGTATAGCCTCCCATCACTCGTTTATTACACCCTCATTGTTATCGCCGCGGTTGCCGCCCTTGGTATTGCAGCAGCTGCCCTGGCGGCCAGGCGACGCATCATGCTGGTGACCTGGCTGTTGGACCAGATGGCCCGTTTGCGTCTCAGTCCCAAGGTGATTCTGAAACGCCGGCAGCACATCAATCATATCGAATCAAAGGTTTACGATTTCTATAAGCACCATCCGGGCGCCTTCCTGGGAATGATTGCGTGTAACCTGTTGGCCCATGCTTCGAGCGTCGTTGAGGTTTATGTCACTCTGCGTCTACTCGGGTTTACGGCCGGCGTTTCGCAGGCATACATCATCGAATCGCTTACCAAGGTAATTAACTTCCTGTTTGCGTTTGTGCCCGGAACAATAGGAGTGTATGAAGGTGGAACTGAAGTTGTGCTGCAATCGTTGGGGTTTGCAGCCGCTACGGGAGTCGCTTTGGCATTGGTGCGCAAGGCTGGCACAGTCTTCTGGACTTCCATCGGACTGCTGATCCTGACCTGGCGGGCGGTACCAAATGCCTGGCGCCGAATTTTGAATCGAAGTCCACGACTGCAACGACTTATGGATAACCTCGTATTTTCAAACATTGCACACCGTCCGGCTCGGACTGCTGTCAGTATTCTTGGTACCGCCGTTGGCGTCCTGCTGATCGTGTTTACTGTCGGTCTGGCTCACGGCGTTTTGCGCGAGCGCGGCCGGCGGGAATCGAATATTGGAGCCGAGATCATGATTCGCGCGGCCGGTTCACTCGGCTTCGGTGGACCAGCTCCATTCACTCTACCGGTGTCACGCGCCGATGAAATTAGACGCATTGAGGGCGTCAGGGCCGCCACCGCAATTGGCCAGATTCTGGACCGCAGCGATTCAGGCTTCGGAACCAGATTGATCGATGGAATCAATTTTGATGAGTACGCGAACCTTACCGGAATTAATCTGCGCGAAGGGGCTAAGCTATCTGGCGGTGATCAAGCGATCATTGATCCTATTTGGCAGCAACAAAGAAATGCCAAAGTAGGTTCAACTGTTCAACTTTTTGAGCGTCCGTTTACGATTGTCGGCGTTTATGAACCACCCGGCGGCGGTCGAATAAAGATTCCTCTGGCAACCTTACAGGATCAGGAAGGTGCCGACGGAAAGGCGTCAGCTGTTTTAGTTGGCTGCACCGATCCCGCAAAACAGGAAGAAGTCGCCGCCCGGATCAAAGAGCTCTTCCCTGACGATCAGATCATTTTCACCAGGGACTTGCCTGAGATCTACGCCTCCGGCGTACCGGCACTAAACGTCTTCATAAAAGTTGTGGTCGGCGTGGCCGCAGCGATCAGCATGTTGGTGATTCTTCTCGCCATGTACACGACTGTCACTGAACGCACCAGACAGATCGGTATTCTCAAAGCGTTGGGAATGTCGAAGGCAGGAATTGCCTGGGTTATTGAACAGGAAGCGATACTCGTGAGTTTGATTGGCGTGATCGTGGGAGTGGGTCTGACGCTCGCTGCCCGGTTTGTCGTGATGCGGGCCACTTCATTAGTCGTAGCGATCGAACCACGCTGGGTGATTATTGCCTTTCTGGTAGGCCTTGTCGGAGGCACACTTGGCGCACTGTACCCCGCGCTTCGTGCTGCGCGTCAGGATGCGGTCGATGCTTTGAGTTACGAATAGTTGGCAAGAATTATGAAAGCTCGCTGTGACCAGAGTTAAGCGAAGTATTCCACAAGTACTCGGCCGCTCTCTGCTCTTGAAGTGCCCGGCTTGCGGCCAGACCTCAATCCTCCGCGGCCCTTTTCAAATTAGACACCACTGCCCCACCTGTCGGTCACTCTTTAAACGTGAAGAAGGATTCTTCGTTGGTGCAATCCTGGCAAATGTGATGGTGACCGAGTTTGTAATCCTTGCCGTTACCTTCATCTGCTTAATTTTGATGGGCATCAATTACGAAAAGGTACTAGTGGCACTCTTCATTACGGGATTGCTTTTTCCAGTGGCTTTCTACCACCACAGTTGGAGTTTCTGGCTTGGGTTTGATTATCTGATCGAATCGCTGCCGAAGTATGAAAAGCGACTCTGAACGTAAAGCAAACTATTAGTTTGCTCTGCGGCAGGCATCTCGTACGGTGCTACTGGAAACTAACTTGGTCTTCTGCACGGTTGAAGCGAACTATCAGTTGGCTTTACAGGAACTCGATCTCCGCCAGCAGCGGAAAATGATCTGACGCACGGGTCGCATCTTTAAATTCCGTGATCACTTCGCAACTGACCAGTCGCTTGCTGAAACCCGAAGGCAGGATTATGTAGTCAAGACGAAGATGCGGATCCCAAACAGGAAACGTGTAGCCCTTGTCATCGGGATGAAGAAATCTGTAGCCGTCAACGTAACCTGCGTCTTTGATGTGTTGAATAGTATCGCGCTGAATATCACGCCCGCTTAACCACACCAATCCGCGAATCCACGCCGGCATTCGCGTAGTATCAAGCACTTCGCCCGGCGCGAGGGTGTTGAAGTCGCCCGCCAGAACATGGAACCCCTCCTGATGTCGTTCAATGCTCTTTAGTAACGCCTGGATCTCCCGTACTCGCTTTCGTTCACTCCACTTCGAAAACGTCGAGCTCAGATGGAGACCAAAGATTCGTTCTTCGGTTCCTGCCAGGACAATTTCCAAAAACGAGTGCTTCGCACCTGCGGGGTAGTGCCATTCATGATAGGCAATTTCTAACTTGCTGATATAACCGATCGAATGCTCGCGCCGGGCTGCCCAATTTTTGAGGTCCGTGGCTTCAGCCAGCCGACCGATAAGGTGTGGGTCGGTGGCTTCCTGAAAAACTACGATGTCGGGAGACACAGCTCGAATCACATCTGCGAGTTCCCTCTCTCGTCCTTTACCACCAAACCGAATGTTGTAGCTGAGGAGCTTAACGATCACGAAGGTTTTTGTGCCTCTATCACCGTGCAGTAAGGTTCGTCAAAGAGGACGTCACGTGAATAAAGGATGATGTTTGCCGTCGCTTGAAAATTTACGGGCCGGCCTGCAAGTTTCTGAAGCTCCTCACGCAGAGGGTTTAGCGCAGGGGCTACGCCGGGATCCTCATCACATAGCGGCTTAGTGTGTAGTGCCGGAATGTAATAGGCATCGTCATTCCAAAATTCCATAACCGCGTCACCAACCAGCGTGACATCAAGATCGCTGGTGCCGCGCCCGTCAGCGTCGAATGGTTGCCCATCTTCCCAACGCTTGTTTGTCACAACGCTCCCGCGCAGAGCGACGCCGGTGCCGTCGGGTAGACCCGCTTTCAATTTTGCTAAGAACTCCTTGTACTTTAACGCGTCGCCATCGAATGCAAGGCGTACGACGCGAGCCTCAACTTCGTTCTCGGTCCCTGGTTTCTTGCTTGTCATCAATTCCCCCTCAGGCACGTTTGGTTCTGATTGCTGCGTTTGGTTCGCCGTCCTATTCTATACCGCTTGTGCTGTTCCCTAAACTTAAGCTGATTACCACAGCTAAACGCTATGAACACTATTATCAGGTTGGCCACTAACCAAGACATACCGAGGCTACAGCAGCTAATCAAAGATTCTGTCACCAGCTTGAGCGTCAGTTATTACACCGTAGAACAAATCGAAAGCGGCCTGTCGCATGTCTTTGGAGTTGACTCCCAACTGATCGCAGATGGCACCTACTTCGTCGCCGAGTCTGGGATGGAAATCATAGGCGCCGGCGGATGGAGTAAACGAAAGACTCTTTACGGGGGCGATCAACGTAAAGGTGCTAGCCCGGATCCGCCTCTTGATCCTTTGATCGAGCCCGCGCGCATCCGGGCTTTCTACATTCATCCCGCTTGGTCCAGACGTGGAGTAGGCACCGCGATATTGAACGCTTGTGAAGAGGCTGCACGCGCCAGCGGATTCCAGCGACTGGAATTGGCCGCGACGCTTCCCGGGGTTCCGTTCTATCTTGCGCGTGGGTATACAAAGGGTGACACGATTCCGATCGAGACCCCAGACGGCGGCTCATTTGACACAATCCTCATGACCCGCGACCTGTGAACAAACTCGGTCAGAGCGACGAAGCCGACGGCCGGCTCGTGAGCCTGCTCTTAACCTCGCGTTCTTCCAGCTATTCTTTTGCAACCTTTCCCCTCAATGTTCGTTTAATGACTGAAAACTAAATCTGGTCAACAGTCAGTTTTCTGAAGAAATGCTGGACACCTCAACGAAAATCGATATACGCAGCGCTATTCTGGACGCCACTGACGTGCTCCTGGCTCGTTTTGGGTATCGGAAGATGACCGTCGAGGACATCGCAAATGAAGCCGGAATCGGCAAAGGGACGGTCTATCTGCACTTCAGCAGTAAGGAAGAAGTCGTGCTTTCTCACATCGACCGGATTGTGGATCGGCTCAAAGGTCACCTCTGGAGCATTGCAAATTCGGATGCCACTGCGCGTGAGCGCCTGCGACAAATGCTGCTCACACGTGTGCTATATCGCTTCGATAGTGTTCAGCATTACACACAGAGCCTCAACGACTTGTTAGCGGTGCTTCGCCCCGGCTTCCTGGCGCGAAGGGCGCGCTATTTTGATGAGGAGGCGCAGATATTTGCAGAGCTTCTCGATCGCGGACGCTCTGCAGGAGAGTTTGAGTTCGAGGATTCGCTTTCAGTGGCTTATGCGCTCCTGAATGCGACTAATGGGCTGCTGCCGTACAGCCTGAGCGCGACCGAACTTGGCGCGCGCCATGAAGTGGAAGAGAGAGCCGCTGCGATCGCTGACCTGATCGTTAAGGGTCTCTTACAGCAGGAGGCCAGCAGCCACTGCGATTAATCCATATTGTTAGATCACAACAGTCACAATGAATTGAAAGGAAACGTTCATGACAAGATTCTCAGGTCCCAAAACTTTTGTAGCCATTGTCGTCTTTTGCCTGGGTGCTTCCCTCATCTCCTGGGCGCAGCAACCACCGCAGGCGCCAGACGGCACGGTGGACAGTTCCGCTCGCGCACAAATTATTGATTCGATCCTCAAGCGGCTTAATGATTCATACGTCTTTCCAGACACGGCGAAGAAGATGGAAGCGTCTATTCGCGAGCGCGTTAGTAAGAACGAGTATGATCAAATAACCAGTGCCCGAACCTTTGCTGAGACGCTGACTCGCGACCTGCAAGCAGTAAGCAAGGACAAACACCTGCGCGTGCGTTATTCACACCAGCCGATTCCCGTAAGGGAACAGCGGCGTGAGCCGACGGCCGAAGAGCGCGAAGAATCGCGACGTGATTATGCCTGGAGGAATCACGGCTTTAATAAGGTGGAACGCCTGCGCGGAAACATTGGCTACGTCGAATTTAACGGCTTCTTCAGTGAAGAATTGGGCGCCGACACGGTGGCGTCCACCATGAATTTCCTAAGCGGTACAGACGCGCTAATCATTGATTTGCGCCAAAATGGCGGTGGCAATCCGCGCATGGTGGCCCTGGTTTGTTCATATCTCTTTGGCCCCGAGCCGGTCCACCTGAATAGTCTTTATTGGCGTGAAGGCGATCGCACAGAGGAGTTTTGGACGCGGAAGGAAGTTGCCGGCAAACGATATCTGGACCGCGACGTTTATGTACTCACCAGCAAGAGAACATTCTCAGGCGCGGAAGAATTTGCGTACAACCTGAAGAATCTGAAGCGCGCCACAATCGTCGGTGAAACAACTGGAGGCGGAGCGCATCCGGGTGGAGTGTTTCGCGTTCACGAGCACTTCGGGGTTTTCGTCCCGACCGGTCGAGCCATCAGCCCAATCACCAGGACCAATTGGGAGGGCACAGGAGTAACGCCAGACGTAGACGTTCCGGCGGCGCAGGCACTCAACGTTGCACGCTTGATGGCCCTGAAAAAGTCGATGACGAAGCTGACAAATCCCGACTACAAAGCGGGAGTACAGTCCGAGATCGATCAGTTGGAGAAAGAAGTAGCGGAACTGAAAGCGAAGAAGATGTAGGTGTAGGGGCGGGGCGGCACTCCTTGGCCGCCCCTACCTTATGGCAATTTATATTCAAACTCGTAGAAGTGTTTGCCATCGACGATGTTAATTACCATCTTGCCTTTGATTCCCACCAGTTCACCTGTGCCTGAATCTGGAACCACAGTAATGATGAGTTGAGGCGTACCCCGATCCATGATGCCGCTGTGCTGCAGAGCAAAGCTTCCCTTTCGCCCTGCCAGCTTGCCATCGACTCGCTCCAACGCCACGTAGCCCGCTGACTCTTTTACGTCTGTCATCGCAGCCAGCATCTGACCCTTGCTGGTGCCTTCGAGATCGCCGGAAAACTGCTTGTCGATCGACATGCGCCCTATGCTTGGGTCACCAACCTTGTCTTCCGGCTGTGGAATTAGCTTCACCATGAATGTTCCTTTTGCTTGTGTGGTCACTGCACTGCCATTCTTTTGTCGACCCTCGGTTGACGGTGTATATGCAAACGAATGCACGGTGATGACTGTAAGCAGAGTTGCTGCAACCACGACGGCGGTATTTCTGTTTCGCTGTTTCATAAATCCTTTTCAGTAACGACCATAGAAAATTAACTCTTGAGCTTCTTCATCATTTCTGCGTGACCGGCCAGAATTCGGGTTGATTGTTCAGCATTTGGCTCTAGAGACCAATCATTGTGGTCAAACGTTCCACCCAAAATAATCCCGTCCCGACGGGGAAACATATATCCCCGACCCGCGAGAATACAGTAGTCGACTTCAGGTTGCGGCAACAGAACCTCAAGCTGTCCACGCACCGGTTGAAGTTTCTGGTCGCCAAAGAGCGCACGCGCGCCCAAACCCGTACAGTTAAATAGGATCTGCTCAGGAAGCCTGGCGAGCTCATCGCGGCTCTTGAATTCTTTAATCACGATCTTTCCGCCGGCGATATAAAAGTCGCGCATGAGGGCGCGCAGGTAGACCTGCGGTTCGATCATCATGGTGCTGAACTGTCGCGCATGCGAGTATCCGAAATAATGTTCCGCGTCTCGATGAACCTGGGTTTGCGGGTAAAGCTGCGCGCCTCCAGGAAGTTCCTGGTCAAGTGATGCTTCATGGCCCAGCAATTCGTAAGTGTCGGTCCAGCGCACACCGTATTCAACACTCACCAACTCCTGAAACGTGCGATTCGAAATAAGAGAGGCAGTGCGAAACTGCTGCAGAAACGTCGCGCTTGCGACTTGCGGATCGTAAATAGAAGACGGATACCAGAGAGCGCCGGCGATGTTTGAGGTTGTCTTGGGAGGCAGGTCCATAGCGTAGATCGTGACGGTGACACCCTGTCCCTGTAGACGCTGTTGAAGAAGGCGTGCAGTCGAAAGTCCAATCACGCCACATCCTAAGACGCCAAAACTTTGGGCTCGCTTAGACGCTGGGCCACGCCGACCTCCTGGTTCCGGAGCGTTCGTTCCCTGCACATAGTCGCGCGCAATATCGACCGCTAAAGAGGAAGTCCCCCACGATAACGTAACCCCCGCGCCGCCGTGGCCGTAGTTATGGACCAACAGCTTACTGCCAAACCGTTCGGCGCCAACAACAAACCCTTCATCTCGATAGGGCCGCAGTCCAACTACCGTGCGAATCACCCTGTTCCGCGCAACTGTTACCGGAGCGAAACGGCGTCGACTTTCCTGAACAAGCGAATACGGTAGCGTTTGCGAAGATCCGGTCGAGCGACCGTGTACGAACGAGGGGAGAGATCTTTCAGCCGCTATTAACGCACCTGCCGTCACAGCTGAGCGTAGAAACTGACGACGATTAATTCCCAAAGTTTTCATTCCTGAAATGGAATTTCGTGACGATAGGTTGCAGCCAAAGAGAGTATTGCGGCCACCGCCAAAATGCCCGGGGCCAGCAATGGATTTCCGCCTTGAAGGGCTTTCCAAAGCAGCGTCGACGTCGGGGCGTTTGCGTTAATCTCCTGCTCAAACTCCACGTTGCCAATCATGTGCATCACAACGCCGAAAAGACTGCCGAGGATCACCAGCACCATTAACACACCCAGAATTCTCACCATTACGCGACCGGAAACGAATAAACGCGTGAAGGCCGCCAGTGCTCCAGCAACAGCGAGCAGAAACGCTAACAACTGAATAGTATCTTCGGTATGGCCCACCAGCCATAACTCAATCAGAGCGCCTCCGAAAAGTAACACCGACAGCACGAGTAGGAAGCGCCGCAGCTTAGCGAGGACGTCGACCGGACTCATGGCTCAACCATGTAGGTTTTGGCGATAGCTAACTCATCCGCGGATATTTTCTCGCCGAGCTTAGCCAAAAACGCATCGCGTGAAGCATAGGGACGACCGCTAATCAGCTGCTGAGCCTCGGCTGCTTCAAGGCCGGGAATCTGCTGGAGCGTAGCCGCATCGCTCTGGTTCTCATCGATTGGGACATAGATGTACTTCTCGTATTCAGCCACCTGTTCAGGCGATACGTACTTTCCAATTTCTTTTCTGAACTGCTGAATGCTTCGATAGGGACGATACTCCTCAAACTCGTGGACCATCTTGTTTCCCATACCGGGAATTGTTCGCAGGAGTTCACCCTGCGCTGCATTGTTAACGTTTAGTTTTTTTGCCGGGCTGTTGGTCGCGATCGCGGGAGACACAGCAGGAGTGGCAGTTGCCGGAGTTGCCGTGTTCGTCTGGGGTTTGTTATCGCCGCCCGAAGTACAGGCAGCTCCCAGGAACGAGAGCGCGATGGCGCCGCAAACAAAAATGGAAGTCGCTTTATGAGTCAACATCAATCATCCCTCTCTTAACGAGTTGTTTACCAGGCGGGGGCCGTAGGGCCGATTATACGAATCCCAAGAACTTTGGAAATCGACGGCCGAGAATCGCGCTTAGGCAGCCATCGCAGTTCGGATTGCATGCCGAGGGTAAGGCCAAATATCTAGCCGCGCTTCTTCTCGGGCTTCGGCAAAAAGCCGCGCAGCTGTTGAGGTTCCTTGGAAGAACCTTGCCGTTGCTGCGGAAGCGCTTTCACACGTTCCTGCTTTTCCTTTTCGATAGTTTCTTTCAACCGCTTTTTTGCACGCTTGTTCATGTTCGACTATTTCCTTCATCTGCATCCCACGTCTTGAGATGTCTTCACCTAGTTTTCTTCATTCCGTTGGCGGTAAGCAGCAACCGCTTCCACCGCGCCCTCGTGCATCCGCTCGGGCCTCACGTAACGCCAATGTTTCTCAAACTCTTCGTCGGTGATTTCTGCCGCCACTGCTGCTCTTTCCTTGTTCCTAAGCCACTCTTCGGCCCATTGGCGGAGCTCGTCATCCTGGTTCAACGCGGTTCGCGCCGAGTGTGTATTGATAGGCATGCTCATAACGCTATCGTAAAGGTGATTCGCAGAATGACCAAATGGACATTACAGAACCGAGCGCGGTAGCGCCGGATCCTTTACTCAACCGAAAGCTGGGTTGCGAACAACGACGATAGTTGACCTAAGGATCCGGCGCTACCGCGCCCGGTTCTGTAATGCTCTGCAGGTTGTTAACAAGTTAATGATAAGTGAGAGGTAGGTCTAGAACTCTTTTGTCTCGAGAATCTTTGTGAAGGTGTGGGCTTGAGGATATGCCACTTTCAATTGGGCAACCACCCTCGCCGAATCAGCGGGCGACACGTGAACAGCCACCACTTGCTTTGGAGCAATATGCGTCTCAACGACCTTGCGATCCTGTTCGGAGAGTAAGAACCAATACGGCAGGAACGCGACGTCTATTCCCTCGTCTTTCAGATTCAGGCTGGAGAAGTTTTCCAGGGTTAAGTCAGCATCGCCAACGTGCAGGAACTTCTTTCCGTCTAGTTCAACTATGTAGCCAAGATTCTGAATCCAGGTGAATTGCGGACTCGCATGTTTAAGCCCAAGACCGGTCACCGGAATGCCCGCAACGGTGAGAGGCACTTTTGTCTTCCATTGATGAGGAACTCTTTTCACGCGCGACTCGATCTGAGCGAAGCCGTTGAAGTCCTTCTTCACAGCTTCCGCAATTTGTTCAGTGGAAACTAACTCTGCTCGTTGATTGTTTTGCAGATGGAGGCCAACCGATATCGGATGGAAATGGTCCAGATGAAGATGAGTTACCAGCACGAGGCGAATGCGATCGTATGGTGCAGCCGCAGTTTCCAGAGACTTCAGCAAAGAAGGTGGTGGAAAGGCGTAGTCAGGTTTGTATTCGCGATGCAAGCCATCAATCAGCACCTGCTTGTTGCCGGCGGAGAGCAACACACCCTCGTTGGCGATGTAAGTTGCAGTGATGCCGCCCTTCTTCATCTCTTGCGTTCGCGGGAAGCTTTGACTCACTTCACCCGACGAGCAAAGCGAAGTCATGAAGAGAACAATCAGTAGACTGACACTTCCGGCTATTTTCATGATGTGAATAATTGAGAAAGGGAAAGCTCTACGGGGAGGCGGCGCCGTTCCTTGGAAACGACGCTATAGACAACGGCAATGACTGCGAACCGAATCAGTCTGCCATCTGGTCGTTGATTGACTTCAATGCTTTCTCAAGCATCGATCGATGCGAGGGATTCGTAGCATTGTCGAGTTGCGTCATAATGCGTGAACGCGAAAGTCGCAGCGACTCAAACTTCGAGCTTCGCGCCCGCTCTTCCGGAGTTGAGGTGCCCCGATGTGCGCGAGCGTCTGCGACCGCTTGCTGCCGTTCAAATGCTTCTTCAGCCTTTCCCGCCAAGTCATCGCCGTCCCATCCCATAAGTGTAGCCTCCAGAACTTTTCGTCAATCCTACCACTTCACGAGGAATAACGCTCAGGTGGAGAGATGAATCGTTAGGAACCATCCTCAGATTACGCGGATTATGCAGATAACTCGATTAAGGCTCAACTACCGTCGCGTCCTATTTGGTTGTATTGTTCAAGGCTAAGCCATGTCAGAAGATCTGGAAAAACAGAAAAAGCGCATCACTCCCGCAGCAGCCTGGCGCGACGCCCGTGAGTTGATCTGGGAACATCGCTACCGGCTCGCGTTGGGAATGGCTTTGATGTTGCTGAACCGGTTGGTTGGTCTGGTCCTTCCTGCCAGTTCAAAGTTTCTGATTGACGATGTAATTCTGAAGCAGCGCAGCGACCTGTTGATTCCACTGGCTCTCGCGGCTGGAGGGGCAACGCTGGTCCAGGCGCTCAGCTCGTTTGGTTTGTCGCAGGTTCTCGGTGTGGCTGCGCAACGAGCGATTACCGACATGCGCAAGAGTGTTCAGGAACACATAGCGCGGTTGCCGATTAAATATTTCGACTCAACTCAGACAGGCATACTTATCTCGCGAATCATGACTGACGCTGAAGGTATCCGAAATTTGGTCGGAACCGGACTGGTGCAACTAGCCGGCAGTCTAGTAACAGCTCTCATCGCTCTTTGTGTTTTGTTCTATCTGAATTGGAAGTTGACGTTGATTACGCTGTTTGCGCTTGGTGCCTTTGGCGCCTGTATGGCCATCGCTTTCAAGAAGCTGCGACCTCTATTTCGCGAACGCGGCAAGATTCATGCTGAGGTGACCGGACGCTTAACAGAATCTCTTGGTGGCATTCGCATCGTTAAGGCTTACGCGGCGGAGAAGCGTGAAGAGCTGGTTTTTGCTCGCGGTGCGCATCGGCTTTTTCGCAACGTGGCTCGATCGATGACTGCAGTCTCCGGCGTGACCGCCTGCTCCACGATTATCGTCGGCGCGATTGGCGTCATCCTGATTTTGGTTGGTGGTCGCGACATCCTAAATGGGCAAATGACGTTGGGCGACTTTTTCATGTACATGATCTTCACGGGTCTGGTCGCCATGCCACTCGTCGAAATCGCAAATATAGGGACCCAGATTACCGAAGCCTTCGCTGGTCTCGATCGCATTCGTGAGATCAAGCGTATGGCCACCGAAGACGAAGACGATGCTTCGCGACAAGCTCCTGTTGGAATAACTGGCGAGGTAGCATTCGAGGATGTGAGCTTCGAGTACAACGACGACACTCCGGTTTTGAAACATGTCTCTTTTACCGCGCCAGCGGGATCAACGACGGCCCTGGTCGGGTCCAGCGGTTCAGGCAAATCGACCTTGATCAGTCTGGTGATGGCATTCAATCGCCCGCTCTCCGGCCGAGTTACGGTCGACAAGTTGGATTTGAATTCGATCAAGCTAAGGGAATATCGAAATCATCTGGGTGTGGTGTTGCAGGACAACTTTCTTTTTGATGGGACCATTGCCCAGAACATCGGCTTCTCTCATCCGCATGCTACTCGCGAGGAAATTATCAGGGCGAGTCAGATCGCTCACTGTGAAGAATTCATCAACGGCTTCGCTGATGGCTACGACACGATTGTTGGTGAACGAGGAGTGAAATTATCTGGAGGCCAACGACAACGCGTCGCCATTGCGCGAGCTATCCTGGCAGAGCCGAAGATTCTGATTCTCGATGAAGCTACTTCCAGTCTTGATAGCGAAAGCGAGGCTCTAATTCAGGACGGCTTGCAGTCGCTGCGGCGCGGACGCACTACGTTTGTTATCGCCCATCGCCTTTCCACAATTCGCAGTGCCGATCAGATTCTGGTCCTTGAGGGTGGCGAAATTGTTGAGCGCGGGACACATGAAGAATTGCTTGCGGCTGGTGGACGGTATAAGCAGCTTTACGATAAGCAATATAACTTCGAGAGAAATCAATTCATAAATCCGGGTGAAGACTTCACACCAGAACCGCAGAAAGCTGCGACACCTGCGCTGTCAAACAGTCTCTAACGTGGTTTCATAATTCCTTTCAGCGGTTATTTTCTCCTGCGTCTGCCTCGACTCAGATGGCTACTGCTAATGTCGAATTCGGCTCGGCGCCGGATCTGAGGCGGAGGCTCTGCCCCGCCGGCTTGCCAATCTACTTTGAAAGCGCCGACAAGGCGGCGCACTCCAAGGAGAGGTTTTAGGATTAGTCCCTATTAACCCCTTGGCATTTCGCACAGAAGTAAACGATTCGCGTTCGCTCCTCCACTTCCCCACTCTCATCTGGATTGTGCCCGGAGTTGTAGGTGGGTTGTCTGAGCTGTTTGATCGGTTCTCCGCAACGCAGGCAGGGTAGGTTAGTGCGTCGGAATACCATGTGGCGCGTTCCGTATTCTCTTCCTGGTTGATAAACCAGAGTTCTGTCAGCCGTCATCCGCGCACGGTCGTTGTCGCTGGCTGTCGCGCTTGAAACGTACGACCTGCGCGCTAGCTCAGGAGCAGTCCGACTCAAACAACGCAGTTCCTTTTCAGATAACTCACCGATCGCGCGCCACGGATTCAAACGACATTTGAACAACACCTCGGCGCGTAGATAATTCCCCAGGCCCGCCAAAATTTGCTGATTGAGTAGGGCCGCTCCGATCGAAACTCCCGCATGCTCCGGCAACAGCAAACGGCGTAGGAACTCCTGCTTCTCAAACCTCCCTTTCGCCGGCAGCACGTCTGGTCCAAGCGTTTTGAGGTTCTCGATCTGCTCGTATGGATCGCCTTCGCCAACATTGAAGATTGGCGCCGAGAAGAGTATGGCTGCGCCGCCGTTTACCACTACTCGAGCGCGTTCGCGTCGATCCTTTTCAACCAGCAATGTCGTGTCGACAGGCTTAGGGAGTTGATTCGCAGCGACGCGACCGGGCCTCTTTGTGGCGGGTTCCTTCCACGAGAAGACTTGCCAGCGTCCCCACATCATTAGGTGCGAATGAAAATAGAAACCGCCGTCAATGAAACCGAGGAGGTGTTTGCCATGTGAAGTGACTCTCACCACTCGACGTCCGACGAGAAGACTCTCATTGTGATTTAGCCACGCTTTAGCTTCCCGTGTGCGCGCCTCGACAGATCGCACCATTCGGCCGCTGAGCGTCGCTTCAAGGGCGTCGGCATATTTTCTGACTTCGGGTCCTTCTGGCATCTGAAGGTGAGGCTAGAAGAACAAAATCACGGATCGATGTCCGGGACGAGACGATCGCCTGGAAAATGGTTCTTGATCCTATGATGCTGAACGCAATGCGCCCTGAAAAATGAGTCCGAACAAGGGCCATCTCACCCATCACTTTTTCGATTAATCCCAGCGTACTTTTTGAACGCCTCGATCATCATATATTCGCAAGCCTGACGAGGCGCGCAGTAGTTGAACGTGGCGCCCGTTTCAGGCTCTTTTCGTTGCGCGCATTATTGAGAATGTTTTTAGACGGTCAGGTTGCACTAGGAAATCATACAGAGGCGAATAACGCGACGAACACGGGTAGGGGAAAATTAATGGGCACGATAAAGCGACACTCAGCACCACTTCTCATAACGCTCGTTCTCATCGCGGTAGTAGCTCTATTGATGTTACCCGGGTTGCGCAAACGCGGCCGTCACGGCTACACGAATTATCTTCCCGCGCCCCTTGCCGCACAGGCCGCTGAAGTGAACCACTGGACAGCAGCCGTTGCCAAAGTCAAAGAAAATCGAGGCGAACCCGCCGGCAAGCAAGCCAAGGTTGAGATTCCTTCGCAGCTACGTCATTACAGCGATACCCGCCGCTTTCTAGCGATTCAGGTTGCAGAGGTCCGCGAGGAAGGTATCAAGACCCCACAGGATTTGGTCGACCTCGCCGGAATGATCAATCGCGGCGAGATGGTGGCCGTTCAACCCGTGGCCGAGAACTACATTCTGTTTGGTGTTGGCGGTAGTGCTGGTAAGCAGCCGTTTACTCGTTTCGAAAATGGCAGGAGTGTTCCCCTGTTCAACCAGACGGCACTGCAGCAGGAATACGCGCGAATCGCAGCGACGCGTCAGACGCTAACCCATGAAATTGCTGCTCTGAAGAAGGAGCTAGGCGGCTTGGGCAGGCGCGAGCGTTCAAAGCGAGCAGGCTTGCAGAAACAGATTAACATCAGGGACACAGAAGCGAAGGCGGCTATTGAATACAAGGAACTTCTGGATCGCGACTACAGCGATGAGGTCAGACGCACGGCACTCTTTGCTAGTTACGACTCGGTCGCCGGGATCGGTAAGAAGTTTCCTGGCCGCGATTTCAGCATTGAAGACCCGTCGGCACGGCGTGATCTGAAGGTCCGACTGCTGAGCTCGATGCGGCCTGAAGCTTTTAAAGTGATGGAAGAGATTGCCGAAGCGTACCGGAACGAGTTTGATCGTCCGTTGCCGATCACTTCACTCGTTCGACCGGATGAATATCAACTTCAACTAAGTAAGACCAATCCCAACGCCACGCGTATCGAGACGCCGCCGCATTCGACTGGGCTCGCGTTCGACATTTTTTACGGCTACATGTCGGCAGCGGAGCAGGCATTCGTAATGGATCATCTGGCGCGTCTCAAGGATGCCGGCCGCATTGAAGTGCTCCGCGAAAATCGTGACCACTACCACGTGTTTGCATTTGTTGACGGGGCTCGTCCAGCTGAATCGCTGATCAGTGCTTCTCTAGGCACACCAGCGAGGGCGAAGGCATCGACGTCATCTCATCACGCTACGGTTACCAGGAAGATCGTAAAGAAAACTGAGTCGCGTAAACAGCGAAAGACGACGACCAAGCGACGACGTTAGACCGCAGACTAACAGCACCTCTTTTCCTAATCAGCGTAATCAGCGTAATCTGTGGAAGATGCGCTACCGCGAAATCAAACCATCTCGCCTGCTGTCCCAGTTCATAGAATGCTTCTGGACGCTTGAGCGTGAAGCCACGAATGTGCCGGCTGAACCTGAACGCATTCTTCCCGACGGTTGCGTTGAACTAATCCTCAATTTTGGTTCGCCGTTTCGAGAAGTTCGCGACGACGGCCGCCAGGAAAGTCAGCCAAACTTTTTTCTAGTGGGCCAGATGACGCGGCCGATCGTGATTTCGTCCACCGGTCACGTCGAGTTGATTGGGATCCGATTTCATCCAGGTGGCACGCTCCCCTTCTTCAAGATCCCGATGAATCAGTTGACGAACCGAACCGTCGAGATCAGCGCGCTGTCGAGTACATTTGACGGTGAATTGGTAAACCAACTGCGGGATCTTCGGACGTTGCCACAAAAGGTAAAGCGTCTTGAACGACTGCTTGAAGTACGACTAGTCTCGCAGGAGAGTTCGCCCATCAGCTTGTTGGTTGCCGAGATCGTTGCTCGTGGCGGACAGTTCACAGTCGATGAGATTTCGGCTGCGGCTGGAATCAGCAGTCGACAATTGGAACGAAGGTTCCTGGCTGAGGTGGGCCTGACGCCCAAACTGCTTTGCCGCGTTCTTCGCTTCCAGCAAGTGTTTCGCGCCCTCGATCGAAACGACGCTGGCTGGGCCGCTATTGCAGCCGACTGCGGCTACTATGATCAAGCGCATCTTATTCGGGACTTTCAGCAGTTTGCCGGACAGGCACCTGCAATGCTCCTCGCTCAAGCCAGTCCCCTGATGCACTCCTTCACCCGGAAAGATCGCGTGTCGCATTTTTCCAATACCGCAACCGCAGAACTGCAATAGGCTGTGAAGGTACGGAACCCCGACGCTTCGGGGTCGCGACCGCGTCGATCTGCGGCACTCAAAGCAAAATTGCTATCAGAGGGCGGGTAAAGCTATCCAGACGCATCGGAGTTCTGGATCGGCCCGTAACCTCGTCAGTCGGGTGCCGTATCGTCATTCACAGCCGCAATATTTTTCAAAATGGAGAAACACATATGCATCGCAGACACCTTGGCCTCGCCAGGTTACTAGCCGTACTTATTCTTGCAGGCATGTCACTCGCGACCCTGCCTATACCGAGTGGCGCTCAAGAACGCGCATTTATCTTGTCCGACCTGAGTTGGTTGTCTGGACGCTGGCAAACTGCGGCTGGTGGTCGAGTTCAGATTGAAGAACACTGGATGGCGCCGGCAGGCAGCTCAATGCTGGGGATGAGTAGAACGGTCGCGGCCGACAAGACGGTCGAGTTCGAGTACATCCGAGTCGAACAACGAGCTGATGGCATCTATTACGTTGCTCATCCGAAAGCGCGTTGTCCAGGTACGGACTTTAAACTAACTGGTCTCACGGGAGTGCAGGCTGTCTTTGAGAATCCTACTCACGACTTTCCGAAGCGAATCACTTATCAAAAAGGTTCGGATGGCTCTCTGACTGCAAGCGTTGATGGAGGAGCAGGAACGAAAGCTATGAAGTTTGCGTACTTGCCAATGACCAGGTAGAACCATCAAGCCGATTTTCCATACCTCATTTCCATTTCTTATCTGTCATCGTTAAGAAGTATCCGCAGATCAGTGATTACTAATCAATTACAGCGGGCGATGACAAATGAGAAATGGAAAATGAGATCTGGAGAATCGACATTCTTGGAAAAAAGCCTGGCATGCTTCAGGAACACGCCAGGCTCAATTCAACTACACGTCAGCCCAAAGGCTTCTACTGAACAGATACATCATCTACTCGGAATGACGTAGGCAATGTAATGTCGTTAGTACCGCGGAACTGTATCCTCACAGTTTGGCCCGCGAAACTGCTCAGGTTATATGGACCCGTCAACACGTACACGCCGGCAGTGCCGCTGTTCACGTTGCTGAAAGTAGCCAGCGTTGCCAGCAGCGTTCCCGAAGTGCTTCTTACTTCAATGAAGAGGCGATCGTAGATAGTGCCCGGCGCCTCGCTGGTGGTGATGTTCAACCAGAAGTTGAGATTACCTCCACCTGCGGGAATCGTCACCGTTTGATAAAGCGTCCCGGAACTGCTGTTGACGCCGTTAACGATCATGTAAGCGATGCCACTGTGTGGGTATGCCCCAGTGCTTCGCGTGATCTGCCCTGAGACGATCCAGGGTGTCGTCCCCGACTCAAACCCGGGATTGACTATCACGTTGGTGCCGCCACCGCCCGTTCCGGCCTGCGTGACCGTGAAGGTCTGGCCCGCGATGGTCAGCGTTCCGTTGCGTGAAGTAGAACCGGTGTTACTTGCCACAGAGTAACCGACACTTCCATTACCCGAACCGCTGGATCCGGAAGTGATGGTGATGAAGCTGGCATTGCTTACCGCAGTCCATGCGCAGCCCGTGCCGGCAGTAACGGTAACGCTACCAGTGCCGCCACCTGCAGCTACGCTGGCGCTGGTTGGATTGATTGAATACGTGCAAGTTCCGCCGCATTCGCTTGGAACATCACTCGCCGCCGTGTGCGTGGTGCCATCGTTTCCAACTGCCGACACGCCCATTCCATGCCGCGCGAAGACGGTCCAGATAGCACATCGATTTGCGCCGCCGTTCAGGTTTTGATCGGCTTGCAGAATGCCGTCACGAGCGTTCAAGAACGATGGCCGTATGGGCGTAAACTTCATGCCGTTCAACACAAGAAGGTCGCTGGTCGCCGCCCCAAGTGTGGTGCGGAGATCCCAAAGAGTTGCGGCCCACACTTCCCCGTCGCGGTGCACCTGGCACCCACCTACACAAACGTCAGCGTACGAGTTGTGCACGGCGTTCGCCGGCACTGTATAAGCCGCGCGGCGAATGCCGGCGGTGTTGTTCATCACATATTCACCAACAGCACCATCGCCGTTAATCGTGATGGCCCAATAATCCGACCAGCCCTCACCCATCGCCCCTGATTGGGTTCCGCTAAGAGCGGTGCTGCCGTTTCCAATAAGGCGATTGGAGATGCCGTGGCCGTACTCGTGAAAAACCACGTCGCCGTCGATTGAACTGTCACGATCCGGACTGGGCGAAGTGAAAAGATACTGCTGCATACGCGGACGAGAACCATCCGGTGGTGTGGCAAAATTTGCGTTGTTTGTGCCGGAACCATCCTGTGCTTCGGCCCGAACGGAGTCGTTGCCTGTGCCCCCGCGTCCATAATTGTTTGTTTGGAAGTTGCGCGCCGTCTCCGTGAAACCGAGGGCGTAGGAGAAGTCGTGCATGATGTTGTTGTAGTAGAAGAGATTTGTAACAACAGCCGCCTGCTGAGTTCTTGGATCAACAGTGGTGGAGAATGGGAACGTAAAGTTTTGATTTGAAGCGGACGCGTGTCCGTTCGACAGACCCGTCCCGTTGTTTGCGTCCGGTGCATTGTCGGCGTTGGTATCGAGATAGGACTCAACGTTGTTGCCGGTCGTTACAGTTGAAGTACCCATCCAGCCTGCGCTGGTGTTGATGACCGTATCTCCCACGAAAGATACGAGCTGGCGCGGGCCGGCATTAGGGCTCTCCGTGTAAACGGTTCCCTGGGCCTGGTCCAGATAGAGGTTGTGACGCAGCAGCAACTCGCCGTTCTGCGCATCGACCAGGATTTCGTACCATTCGTCCGGACCAACCTCAACATAAACATGCCACGCGAGGCGCACCGCGTCGTTCACGCGCATGACGTTAAGTTCAGAGGTGACGTCTTCGTAATCCGTGTTGAGCGGGTTGGCAAAACGCGCACTCTCACTCTTCGAAGCTCTGCCACGCACTTCGACAAATGATGGATCCACGGTCCGGCCGGCGTATTCGAACGCCTTCGCGATTCCCTCCGACTCGTTGAGCGCAGCTTTGAGTTTTCCGTGTGCACCCTCAACCAGGAACCCTTCGCGGATTGAAAGCACTTCACCGTGTTTGTTTACGACTGCTTGCACTTGACCCTCAAACACTTTGTAGCCGTCGACGGTTTGAAAGTAATCGAGGAAGACGGTGCCGCGATCCACGTCCTCTTTCGTTAGTTTGAGATTGTTGATGTGACCGGGGGTGAGGGCGAAAAGCCCCGCATGTCGATTAAGAAATCCACGCGCAATGTTGTCGGCTGTGTCCGACTGTGGTTCGGAGAGCGTGTCTCCGTCAATGAAGAAATGCTTCATCGCACCCGTCTCGTTAGCGATGGCGCGAAGGTTATTCTTCGCTTTCTCTTTGGAGTTGCCGCGAAACTGGTCCACCGCTGGAATTCGCGCACGCACCGAAGCCTTTTGATTGGCTCGCTCTCTGCCTTGAGATGAAATGAGGTCATAGTCGGAGAACTCATCCCTGTCGGCAAGACGGATATCGAAGTTCTCTAACCCTTTACCCTCAGGGCCACCAGCCCTCGGGTTCTGTAAAGCTTGAGCAGCTTTTGCTTTGGCGCGGGCGGCGTCAGACCGATTGAAGGGAAACATCGCCGCTGCCAGGAAGGCCAGGCCCAGTAATCCTACGATCAATTTCATTCGCATAATTGTTCTTCTTTCCTCCGAAGTGTGCTTGAGGTAAGGCCACAGCTTGTTAATTGGCTAATCCTGGTGTAGGACGGCAATAATGTCTGGCCAATCAGCAAGGTGAGAAAATGCCCTAACGTCGTTGTATACCCGGAACCGCTGCAAGCTGAGGCCGGCATGCCGCTTTGGTTGTCCGCACACACGCAACGGCTGCAATGGTCCATATGTAATCAAACCCGTTGTCACGCGACACGGTTTGGAAGTCTTCGTACTACTGGGCAGTAAAGTGTGAGTGGCAGAGGTACTGACACTCGGGAGGTCGGGGCGGCTGAAAGTAACAGATCTACGGATTTCTGTATATCGCTATCTGGTTCGATTATCATTGCATTTGCTTTGCAAAGGCAACGCCCTGTAGAGCCGGCACCGCTGCGGACATCATGTTCCAAGCCAGAGGAGTTCAACCCAGGATAGCGCTGTTGGTATTGCGGCCAGGTGCTGGACGACCAAAGATGGGATGGCCACGGGAGCGACACCCACGCTCACCTTTCGACAACATTGGTGGACCGATGCCATGGTTCGGTGACTTTGGGAACCTGACAAGATGTGCTTAATTATCAAGCGATCTCAATTCACCCAGGATAGCTTTTTAAAGAGCCTGTAATAAACATGTCTACTGAACCAAACAAAGTTATTTACTCCATGGTCGGCGTCAGCAAGTTTTACGACAAGAAGCCGGTGCTCAAAGATATTTATCTCTCATACTTCTACGGCGCCAAGATTGGCGTGATTGGGCTTAACGGCTCCGGCAAGTCTTCCCTCCTGCGCATACTCGCCGGCGTAGACAAAGAGATTAACGGCGAAACTGTGATCTCGCCGGGTTTCACAGTTGGTTATCTCGAGCAGGAACCGCTGATCGACGACGCTCGCACAGTGCGCGAAGTAGTTGAGGAGGCTGTGCAGCAAACCGTCGATTTACTCAAGGAATATGAGGAGATTAACGCAAAGTTTGGCGAGGAAATGTCGGACGACGAAATGGACAAACTACTTGCACGACAGGGCGAGGTGCAGGAAAAACTCGACGTGCAGGACGCCTGGGATCTTGATTCACGTCTGGAAATGGCGATGGACGCTTTGCGATGCCCTCCTCCTGAGACTCCGGTAAAGATTTTGTCAGGAGGTGAGCGACGACGTGTCGCACTGTGCCGGTTACTGCTTCAGAAACCAGACATCCTCCTGCTCGATGAACCGACGAACCACCTGGACGCGGAGTCGGTCGCATGGCTTGAACATCACCTGCAGAGCTATCCGGGAACTATCATCGCAGTTACTCACGATCGTTATTTCCTCGACAACGTTGCCGGATGGATCCTGGAGTTGGATCGCGGCGCTGGTATCCCCTGGAAAGGTAATTACACTTCGTGGCTTGAGCAGAAACAGGAGCGGCTTCGACGCGAGGAGAAGAGTGAAAGTGAGCGACAGAAGACCCTTCAGCGCGAGCTTGAGTGGATTCGCATGTCACCCAAGGCACGACGTGCTAAAGGAAAGGCTCGCATCAATTCCTATGAGGAGTTGCTGAGAGAGGAAACCGAGAAGCGTCGCGAAGATCTTGAGATCCACATTCCGGCGGGGCCGAGACTTGGCAACGTAGTAATCGAATCCGACGATGTTTCCAAGGCCTACGGTGATCGACTGCTCGTCGAAGATATGACCTTCAAGCTTCCTCCCGGCGGTATTGTGGGCGTAATTGGACCAAACGGAGCCGGCAAGACGACCTTGTTCCGAATGATCACCAGGCAGGAACAACCCGATAGTGGGTCAATCCGGATTGGTGAGACTGTAGTGCTGGGGTATGTCGACCAGAGTCGCACCCTCGACAACGACAAATCGATTTGGGAAGAGATCTCGGGTGGTACGGACTTGTTGAAAGTCGGCACACGTGAAGTCAATTCGCGAGCGTATGTGGCGCGTTTCAACTTCTCAGGTTCTGATCAGCAGAAAAAGGTTGGAATGCTTTCGGGCGGTGAACGCAATCGAGTTCATTTGGCCAAAATGCTGAAAGAAGGGGCGAACGTTCTCCTGTTGGACGAGCCCACCAATGACCTCGACGTTAATACCCTGCGGGCCCTGGAAGAGGCACTCGAAAACTTTGCAGGTTGCGCAGTCATCATTTCCCACGATCGATGGTTCCTGGATCGAATCGCCACGCACATGCTGGCGTTTGAAGGTGACAGTAAAGTGGTTTGGTTCGAAGGCAACTATTCGGAGTATGAAGCGGATAAGAAAGAACGCCTGGGTGCTGCGGCGGAACAACCTCACCGGATCAAGTATCGCCAGCTTACGCGCGGGTAGCGAGTGTCCGGGATGCTTTCAGCTTGTCGATTGGACAGTGGGCATTCAACAGTGGGTTTCATAATCATCCTAAATTGAGTTTCCCCAGTCTCACGACAAGCTGAAAGCATGTCGGACACCATCGTCTATTCCATTTAGTGCAGATCACCGCAGTCGTATTCGCACATCGGATACTCTTCGAAAGCAACCTTCCCGACCATCAACGATCCTCGCTCTAACTCCTTAAATAATTGGACTTCCCGCGCTGCCAAAGCAGGCGAATTTGCTGGCACAGTCGTTGCTCAATAGCTATCGGCGCGTCGAGCACTGCGTAAGACCAGACGCGAAATGCTTTTGAGCAGATAGAGAACGAACGATGAGAACACCACTAAAAAAACAACTAATCAGTGTGTTAATGCTGATTGCGCTCATTGGATCGACCGCCATTCCATCGTTGGCCCAAACAAAACGCAAGCCTCGCGTTCGCCGAACACGCGCGAAGGCCGTTCGCGTCGTTATACCGCCTGCGCCACCAGTCGTTTATCACTCCATCAACACCGGGCAGGTTATCAACGTGCGCATGAATGAGACCATCACGTCTGAAACCGCGCGAGTTGGCGATCAATTTACCACCACGGTGATCGTGCCGATCTATTCAAATGGAATAGAGGTAATTCCGGCAGGCAGCATCATCACCGGTCGAGTCACCACCGTTAATCGCCCTGAGCGAAAGAGCAAAGCCGGCACGATTGGTGTCCACTTTGTTTCGCTACGGCTGCCAACGGGAATTGCGCGGGCCATCAATGGCGATTTGACCGAGAACACGAATGAAGACGTCAATTTCGACAACGAAGGCGAGGTTCAGGGACCTTCAGCAACGAAGCGAAACGCTGTATTCATCGGAGGCGGAGCGGCCACTGGTGCGCTGATCGGCGCGATTGCAGGCGGCGGCAAGGGTGCAGGTATTGGTGCGTTACTGGGAGGTGGACTGGGTGCAGCCGGTGCAGTTTTTTCGAAGGGCCACGAAGCTGTAGTGAAGTCGGGCACTGAGTTTGGCGTGATTCTAAATCAAAGCCTCTCACTGCCGGCGGCGAATGTTCGGTAAAGGTTTTTCAAGGCGCAGCCTGATTGTCTTACGTCAATACCAGTTACTGCGCTACAGAATCGGCGGCCCTCGCGGTTGTCCGATACGGAGGGAGCCCGTAAGCGAAGGGGAGAGCGCGAGCGGGTTCCCAACAAATTGAATGATGAAGGATGAAGGCGGCAGTATGAATTCAATCCCTGAGGAATGAGGATGTCTTATTTATCCGTCATCCTTCCGCCTTCATCCTTAACAAGCTGGGTCGCCCCGGTATTAACGTAAGTAGGCGACCAAATGGAGACCCGCCGCGAAGGGGAGAGCGCGGCGGGTTTTCTATGTTTGAGCGAAGTACGGAACCGAGCGCGGTAGCGCCGGATCCTTCAGTCAAGATCGAGTAGCGGGCATTCGGTCAGTGACGTCGAATCAAGGACCCGACGCTACCCGCGCTCGGTTCTGCAGTTTATCCTTCGGCCTTCATCCTTTGGCAGCCGCGTCGCGGCTTTTAGCGTCGGTGATTCGTGTGTAGTTTGGATTGAGGTAAACCACCCGGCCGCCGACGATCGTAGCCACCGACGCTCCGGTCATGGTCCTTCCATGGAATGGCGTATTTCGGCTCTTCGATCGCGACGCGTTCACATCAAACGTCCAGTCGCAGGCAGGATCCAGGATAGTCACATCCGCGTGTGCGTTCGCTGCAAACGTGCCTCGGTCTCGCAGCCCAAAGACTCGCGCCGGATTGGTCGAACACAAAGCGACCAGTCTTTGGAGATCTATTATTCCACGATGAACTAACTCAAAGGCGAGGCCAACAGCGGTTTCAAGTCCGGTGATACCAAAAGGAGCGCGATCAAACTCGAGCGTCTTCTCGTCCAAGTGATGCGGGGCATGATCGGTTGCAATCGCGTCAATTGTGCCGTCCTGCAAGCCTTCAAGAAGAGCGTCAATGTGATCCTGACTTCGTAGTGGCGGACTCATCTTGGTGTTCGTGTCGTATTCAGCCACACTCGCATCAGTCATTGTCCAATGATGCGGGGCGACTTCGCAGGTAACGTTTAGCCCCGCCTCCTTCGCCTTGCGCACCGCCTCAACCGCACCCCGCGTCGAAACATGCGCAATGTGAACTGAGCCACCTGTCAGTTTTGCTAACACGCAATCGCGAATTACATGCACATCTTCTGCTGCAGCTGGCATTCCCTTGAGTCCGAGGATCAATGACCACCGGCCTTCGTGCATGACTCCGCCTGCACTTAACGATGAATCCTGACAGTGGTCCACGACTGTGAGATCGAAGCCGCGTGCATACTCCATCGCGCGCCGCATCATCCCCGAATTGATTACCGGCCGCCCATCATCGGAAACTGCGACAATGCCCGCTGCCTTCATCTCTCCCATTTCGGAAAGTTCAGTGCCGTTAGAACCCTTCGTCAAAGCTCCGATGGGAAACACGTTAGCTAGCTGAGCTCGCTCCGCCTGCTCGATGATGAAACGTGTGACTGCCGGGCTATCGTTAACCGGATCGGTGTTTGGCATTGCGCAGATCGTGGTCCATCCGCCGGCAACTGCGGCCGCCGCACCTGTGGCTATTGTCTCCTTGTATTCAGCTCCCGGTTCACGTAAGTGAGTATGCAGGTCGATAAAACCTGGCGCCACGATGAGTCCGGTGGCGTCAAGGAATTCAACGTCGCGTGGTGCGGCTTCACCACGTTCAAGTACCGAAACAACCCGTCCATCCTCGATCAATAGATCGCGGCCCGTATTGATCCTTTGCGTAGGATCCACGATGTAACCATTTGCGATTAACAGTTTCATTTTCGTAGAGCAAACTGTTCCTTTGCTGTTTAGATCCGGGGCCCACACAACCTAGGTGTAATCAATGCCCCTTCTCTTCTCCGTCAACGCGCGATCCGCCAGCCAGGAGGTAAAGCACCGCCATGCGAACCGCTACGCCGTTTGTCACCTGGTCCAGAATTAATGAACGGCTCCCGTCGGCAATTTCCGATGCGATTTCAACGCCTCGGTTCATCGGTCCGGGGTGCATCACGATTGCTTCCGGCGCGGCCGTTGCCAGGTGCTTCGCGTTCAAACCGTAGTGGACCGCATATTCGCGCATTGACGGAAAGAATGCAGCGTCCTGACGTTCACGTTGAATTCGCAGAATCATCACCACATCTGCGCCTTCAATTGCTGCTTCGATCCGCTTTTCTACTTGGAGACCGCTATCCACCAGTCCCTCGAATTCTTCGGGGACCAGTGTTCCCGGTCCAGCAACACTGACGGTTGCGCCCAGTTTCGTCAGCAGAAAGACATTCGAACGCGCGACCCGCGAGTGAAGTACGTCACCGATGATCGCAACCTTAAGCCCATCAATTCTTCCTTTGTGCTCACGGATTGTAAGGGCATCCAAAAGCGCTTGAGTCGGATGTTCGTGAGATCCATCGCCGGCATTAACTATCGGCGCGTTTCCCATGCGAGCTAACTGTTGCGGCGCTCCGGCCATTGAATGACGAACCACAATGCAATCAGGAGACATCGCCTCCAGATTTCGGGCCGTGTCCAGAAGTGTTTCACCTTTGCTTACGCTTGAAGTTGAAATACTGATGTTGACCGCGTCGGCAGAGAGCCGTTTGGCAGCTATCTCGAAAGACGTACGTGTCCGAGTGGAAGGTTCAAAAAAGAGGTTTATAACCGTGCGCCCCCGAAGAGCCGGCACTTTCTTAATGTCGCGACGAGAAACATCCCTGAAAGTCTCCGCTGTATCCAGCAGGTGCGTGATTTCCTCAGCTTCCAGCTCACGAATGCCAAGGAGATGTTTGCGATTGAAGTTCAATTCATTAGTCCGTTATCAGTGGTCCGCCGGTCCGTGGTCCGTTGTTTAGGCTGACTGGTTAGTCTAAGTTGTCATTTGGCCGGAGCCAGTTATGTTCCGTGCTACTGCCAACTAACCACTGACAACTGACTACGGGCCAGTGAGCAAGTATAAAAAAAACGGCCATCGCTGGCCGCTTGTTTCTCACCCCGTTTCGCCGGGCGGTCGTTCGACGATGACAACACCTTCTTCTTCGTCGAATTCATTTAACATTACCTTAATGATTTCGCTTTTCTTAGTTGGAACCAACTTTCCAATATAGTCTGCTTGGATCGGCAGCTCGCGATGTTCTTTGCCGCGATCTATCAGCACCGCAAGTTGAACCCGACGCGGCCTGCCAAAATCAATCAACTGGTCCAAAGCTGCACGGATGGTTCGTCCCGTATAGAGCACATCGTCGATCAACACGATATTGCGGCTTTCAATGTCTCCGGGAAGGTCTGTGCGATTAACGATCGGCTTGGCCCCAACGGTGGAAAGGTCGTCCCGATAAAGCGTGATATCGACTATGCCGACCGGAGGGCGATCACCTTCGAGGTCGGCGATCTTGTCAGCCATTCGTTCGGCGAGCGGCACGCCACGACGTCTGATTCCGACCAGATACAGATCGCCGGCGCCATGGTTTTCTTCTACGATCTCGGATGCCAAACGGGCCAACGCGCGATTGATTCGCGGGCTGTCCATGATGCGCGCCTTCTCGATGAAATCCATTTCGCTGGATACTAACAAGAACACCAAACAGTGACAAGTGATCGATCAGGGATCGTTTCAGGGTGGAAGCGCTGGTGTTAAAACGATAGAATCAGCGCGTTCTTACTGGCGACAACTGTCTAACATCCCGAATGCTATATCGCTCATTGTTGAGGCCGCTACTGTTTCGCTTGCCTGCCGAGACGGCCCACGAATTGGCGTTGCATTCGCTTTCCATTTCACCAAAATTTGGTCGTAAGTTAATAAGCGAAGGATATTCGAAAAGTCCTTTTGGCGAATTGCGCCGATTTGGTTTGACCTTTTCTAATCCCGTCGGCCTTGCTGCAGGCTTTGACAAGGATGGTATTGCCCTGGAGTCTCTTGCGGCACTCGGCTTTGGCTTCATTGAAGCAGGCACTGTTACTCAGCGTCCGCAACCCGGCAACGAACGGCCACGGTTATTTCGCCTGCCGATGGACCGGGCACTGATCAATCGGGCAGGCTTCAATAACCGCGGAGCCGCCGACTTTGTGAAACGCGTCGCTCGTCACAAGCCGCAATGCGTTCTAGGAGTTAGCATCGGGAAAAACAAGGATGTACCACTAAACAGAGCCATCGAGGATTACCTCAGGACTTTCGAGATCGTTTATCCCGTCGCCGACTACATCGCGGTAAATGTTAGTTCGCCGAATACCCCCGGACTTCGTGATTTACAGCAATCATCGCATCTTGAGGCGCTCCTCATCGCCTTGCGGGACCGAAACCAGCAACTGGCGGAAAAGTCGGGCCACCAGCTGTTACCGCTGCTGGTAAAGTTGTCGCCAGATTTAAATGATGCCGACCTGGAAGAAGTGGTAGGTGTGGCTCAGGATACCGGCGTCGCAGGGTTAATTGCTACAAATACCACCACTAATCGAAATGGGCTTAAGACCGACTCAGCGACGGTCAAGGCTTTTGGTGAAGGAGGTTTGAGTGGCGCTCCATTGAGAAATCGCGCAACGCGCGTCGTCGCAACTCTTCACAAATTGCTTGGCGGTTCGATACCAATCATTGGCGTGGGCGGTATCTTTAATGCGGACGACGCCTGGCAGATGATCAGCGCCGGTGCGAGTTTGATTCAGATCTACACGGGCTTCATATACGAAGGCCCAGGGATTATTAGAGAGATAAATGAAGGCTTGCGTAAGATCTTATCGCGCGAAGGATTCGTTTCCTTTGACGAGGCGGTGGGCTCCCATGCAAAAGACTTCATTTGAAAAAGCAAAATGAAAACAGGACGCAACAAATTAATTCTAGCGCTTGACGTTGAAACTGCCGGAGAGGCACGACGGATTGTGAAAGAGCTTCGCGGCGTTGTTGGGATGTTCAAAATTGGTTCTCAACTATTCACGGCGGCCGGTCCTGACCTCGTTAGGGAGATTGTGTCGATGGATGAGCAAGTGTTCCTGGATCTCAAGTTTCACGATATTCCAAACACTGTCGCTGCTGCCGGCGTCGAAGCCACGAGGTTGGGAGTTTCGATCTTCAACGTCCATGCAGGCGGTGGCAGCGAGATGATGCGCCGCACCGCAGATGCCGTGACTGCGGCGGCTGAGTCAGAGGGCCTGACGAGACCAGCGATTATTGCGGTCACAGTTCTGACGAGCTCAAACCAAGAGACTCTAAAAGAGGTCGGTTATGTAGATGGTCCTGAGGATGCAGTAACGCGCTTGGCAATGTTAACCGAGGCGTCAAGCTTGAATGGAGTCGTCGCCTCTCCCCGCGAAATCGGAACTATCCGTGCGACCGTGCACTCGCCAGAGTTTCTAGTCGTAACCCCAGGGATTCGTCCCTCGAACGCAGCGCACGACGATCAAAAACGCGTGACCACACCGACCGAGGCAATTCGAGCTGGCGCTGATTACATAGTCGTCGGTCGTCCAATTCTAAAATCTGACAACATCGTAAGAGCTGCGCAGTCGATTATTGATGAGATTCAAAATGTGGACCCGGCATGACACTGTGAGCATTGGACGGAACCAGATCGTTGGTTGTGCGTGTAGTCTACGTTGAGGATTGTGGGCCATCGCGCTGGAGGGGTGCTAAATTTCTCTCCATACGCTTTTTGCTCTATTGCAAATTTGAACTATGATTCAAGGGTGACTTCAAGGTTGAAACTCGCAGCTGCTGGGCATCTCTTCGTCATTTTTCTTTTCCTTGGGGCGTTTGCCTTACCTTTTTACGCTCAAGGTACGGACAACATAACTAACCAGCCCTTTTCGCCGGCGCCGTACAAGGTTGGCGAACGGCTTACGTATTCCGTATCGTTCTCGAGCTTCGTGAGCGCCGCGCACGTTGAGATGCTCGTGGCCGGACGCGGCACATTGTCAGGTCGCGAAGGGCTAATGTTGAAGGCCCACGTCGAAACGATGGGCACAGTCAATGCAGCGCTCTACGCCATAAACAACGACTACATCACCTACATCGATCCAGCCACAGGTTTGCCGTTCCATGCTCAGCAGGTAATCCGGTCCGCTTCGAGCACATCGGAAACTTCCGCCGAATTCAACCAACCGGCCGGAACTGCGGCGATCCCTGAGCAACAAACCGCGGGCTTCATTGGTACCTTCGATTTCCTTTCAGCAGTTTACCGGGTGCGCGCTCTACCGCTTCAGGAAGGTGTGACTTATCAGTTGTCTGTGCGCGGTGAAGGCGGAACATATGACATTGAAGTCAAACCAAAAGGACGACAGTCCATTAAGACAAATGTGGGGACCTTTGAAACTATCAGCGCGCAGGTCAAAATAGATAATCACTCGGGTGACGACTATAGCGTGCGAGTTTTCTTTAGTGACGATCAGCGCCATGTTCCGGTGCTAATAACGACGAAAGTCTCCGCAGGCGAAATACGAGCTGAACTTGCCGGATCGGAGTTTATTGCAACACCAACCCCTCCGCCCGGAGCTGTACCGACACCAGCTCCGGTTGTTCCTGTAAATCCCGGAAACGGCGCGGCGCCTGGCAGTGGAGTTTTGGATGGTTTGCCTTTCCGAGTTGGGGAGCAGTTGAACTATCGAGTCTTCCTTCCAAACATCACACAGCCCGCTGGTGAAGCTAACTTTCAAGTCCGCGCTCGCTCGAAATTTTTTGATCGCGACGGCATCTTTTATTCGTTGGGCGCTCGCACGACCAACGCACTGCAGCACCTTTTTTTTGCCTCGGATGTAATCAACTCGTACGTTGATCCAAAGACGCTGCTTCCCTTTCAAACGGAACTCACGCTGGTTGAGGGTCGGATGCGATCAAGCTCGAAACTGAAAATCAGCCAGGACTACGGCACTGTTACAACCGATAAAGGCGACAAGATTGAAATTCCGGTAGGCACTCACGACTACGTGTCTTTTTTTTATGCCTTGAGGACGTTCAACCTCACTCCACCGCGTCGAACAGGGGTCTCGATCCTTGTCAATAACAAGCCAAAGACGCTGTTTATCGAATCCATTAAACGAGAAGCAGTACAGATTGGCTCTCAAACTATCCCCGCGATTCAACTGGCGCTTACGACCGATGATGCGCAGGCGGACAAGTATCAATTGCGACTGTGGATGAGCGACGACTCGCGCCGGCTCCCCTTGCGCATCACGGCCATGACTAAGCTGGGCGCTCTGCGTGCCGACCTTGCCATCATCCCAGTGACCAGACAGTAACAGCCCCCTTGCTAGGTTGACTGGTTAGAGTTTGCCTGCCTCTAATGAAATTGAAAACTGTTTTCATTTAGACTATACTTTGGCGGTCGCAATTCTCGCGGAGTCTGCTTCGCGTTCGCTTTGAATCTCTTAGGTTCCGAAAGTTTATTCTATGCTTAATTCCTTCATTATCGTCCTGCGCGAGGGGTTTGAATCATTTCTCCTCGTTGCCGTCATCCTTTCCTATCTACACAAATCCGGACAGCGTTGGCTGACCCCCGCAGTATTTGCCGCGTTGGCCCTTGGGCTTGCTACCAGTGCAGGACTTGGCTACGTGCTCGCGACTGGAGTCGATGACGCCCGTCTTGTGTCGCTTTTTGGAGAGAGGTTGGGAACCACTATCGGCCAGTTCCTTGGTAATGAAGCCATGCGCGAAGGCGTGTTGGGTCTGATCGCAATGGTGATGGTCGGAACACTCGTGGTCCACATGTGGCGGACTGGACCGAAGCTCCGACAACGCGTGCACGAGCGATTGGATGAGATGTCTTCCAAGACCTCTCGCTTAGCCGCACTAGCAGGCGTTTTCCTGTTCACGTTTCTGATGATTACGAGGGAGGGCATGGAGACGGCGCTCATGTTGATGCAGGTGCGCGATCAGCAATTAGTGACCGGTGCCCTGTTGGGTTTAGGCGCCGCAATACTGTTTGCGTTGGGATGGGCCAAATTTGCTCACCTGATTAACATCAAGCGCTTTTTCCAGGTCACTGGAATCTTTCTGCTTCTGTTCATGCTGCAGGTGGGTATCTACTCATTCCATGAGTTTTCCGAAGCAGGCGTCCTACCGAATAGTGAAATGCTTCATACAGCCACAGAGAAGTTTTCGCCCGATGGTCTTTACGGCAAATGGTTCTCGCTGGCGATGGTTGCAATCTGCGCATTATGGCTGTTCGCTGCCTGGCTGAAAGATCGAATGAGAGTGACTCGGCAAGGTGCAGTTAGCCTGGGAGAGGTCTAACACCGGCTTTCCCAGCCAGTCGAAAAGCAAGAAATGAAATAAAAAGCCCCGAGAGATCGGGGCTTTGCCATTATCACTGAGCTCGGTCTGTTATATGCGCACTACTTCATAAGTTCCCGCGGCTGATTGTGCAGACGCATAAGGCATGATCATCACCGGGCAGAGTAGAGTTTTGAAAGCTCACGCTTTAGCAGTTTTCCAGTAGGTCCCTTTGGAATCTCAGCTACGAACCGAATTGTCTTTGGACACTTGAAATCAGCGAGTCGCTTGCGACAGTATTCAATTATCTCTGCTTCGCTCGCAGCGGTGCCATTTTTCAGAATTATGAAAGCGACAACCTCTTCGCCGTAGAGTGGATCTGGCACGCCGATGGTCGCAGCGCTCGCCACCGCCGGATGTTGGTAAAGCACCTCGTCTATCTCCCGCGGATAGATGTTTTCACCACCGCGAATAATCATGTCGCTCTTGCGATCGACGATATAGAAAAATCCATCTGCATCGCGGTAGCCGATGTCGCCGGTGTGAAACCATCCGTTGCGAAACGCGGAAGCTGTGGCTTCGTCGTTCCGGTAGTAGCCTTTGAGAATATTCTCGCCGCGCAAAACGATCTCGCCGAGTTCTCCGTCGGCCACTTCCCTGTCCTCTTCATCCACCACACTCATTTCGTTTCCGATCGGCATCCCACACGAGCCAGGCCGGCGACGCTCATCAGGCGGATTAAACGTGGACCTACAAGTCGATTCGGACAGGCCATAGCCCTCGATCACAAGACAGTTAAACGTCTCTTCGAAGCGTCGCAACGTCTCAGCCGGTACCGGTGCTGACCCACACATTGCAAACCGCAGCTGCGAAGTCTTCAGCCCTGCTGGAACCCCATTTGGATAGGTGCTGAGCAACATCGATAACATCGTCGCCACCGAACCGAACGACGTGATCTCATAATCAGAAATGATCTGCCAAAACTTTGAAGCGGAAAACCTGGGACTCACCACAGTGGAACCACCCGCGTACAGTGCTGACATGGTGGTCACCGAAACGGCATTCATGTGAAACAAAGGCATGATGGTTAGCAGCCGGTCTGCCGCTGTAAAGCCAAGCCATTCACTAATCTGTCGAGCGTTTGCGATCAGGTTGCCGTGGGTTAACAAACAACCTTTCGGCTTTCCGGTTGTTCCGGAAGTGTAAATAATAATCGCTTCAGAGTCAGCGTCGATGTCGGCATTGCTATTCAACTCTGTCTCTGGAATCCCGGAGTATCCACTCGTCGCGTCGATCTCGTTATCAAACCGAATGACCGCTCTCAAGTTCGGCAATTGACTTCTAATGCTGTCGATCGTGGGGACGAAATCCGAGTGGACCAACAAAGCCTTTGCTTCCGAATCGGAAATGACGTACGCAATTTCTTCAGCTTTCAGAAGTGAATTCACAGGGCCTGCCACGGCGCCCAGTTTCCAACACCCAAAATAGGCGATGATGTACTCAGCGCTGTTGGGCATCAACAAACTGACTGCGTCCCCCTTTGTGATGCCTTCGGCCGCAAGCATGCTCGCTAACCGATCCACTGCGCTCTGAAACTCAACGTAGCTGAACTTCCGGCCGTCGGATTCCGAGAATAGGAAGTGCTTATCGGGCCACTGCTCTGCTCGTTGCCGCAACAGCTCAGATAAATTATTCAACGCGATTTGGCTGCTCATATTTGCTGAACTCATAGGTGAGCTGAAGTTTATATAACATGGAATGTTGGCGCGGGCGATCCATGAAGCAGGCTGGCGTAACCCTGCGCTAGTCTCAGGCCCAAACTGCGAACCCCGTGTTATATTACGAACTCGCCCTAAGACATCGGTCGAACTAAACGCCTTAGAAATAGGTTTGCGTTGGTTCCATCCGACACAAATTCTAAAGTTCGGATTACCAAACTAAATCCATGGATACTTATCGAAACTTCATAGACGGCAAGTGGATTGAATCTACATCATCTCGCACTGTTTCAAACATCAACCCCGCGAATACCGACGACGTCATTGGAACGGTGAAGCAGGCGAGTCGCGAAGAAGCAAAGCGGGCGGTTGACTCTGCCGCGGAGAATTTCGCTAAGTGGCGTGCTACTCCCGCACCGGCGCGCGGCCGAATTGTTGGTCGTGCCGCTCGACTATTCGAGGAACACAAAGAGGAGTTGGCCCAGATACTGACCCGCGAAGAGGGTAAGACAATTTCCGAATCGCGAGGTGAGCTTCAACGTTCGATCAACGTCGCTGAGTTTTGCGCTGGTGAATCGCGGCGCATGAATGGTGAGACGATCCAATCAGAGCTTCCTTCCAATTTTGCGTACACAATAAAGCAGCCTATTGGCGTCGTTGCTTGTGTAACGCCGTGGAATTTTCCGGTAGCCATTCCGGTCTGGAAGATTGCACCGGCGCTGGTCGCTGGAAACACTGTGGTGTTCAAGCCCGCGAGCCTGACACCCGCGACGGCAGTTCGCATCGTTGAAATATTTGAGGAAGCAGGTATTCCACCTGGAGTTTTGAATCTGGTACTTGGATCGGGTTCGGAAGCCGGCGCCGAAATTATCAACCACCCGGCCGTTAAAGCTGTTTCGTTTACCGGTTCAAATGAGGTCGGGATTCGCCTCTACGAGGAAGTCTCCAGGCGTGGGGCAAAGGTCCAATGCGAGATGGGCGGCAAGAATCCGGTGGTGATTCTTGAGGACGCCGACATCGATCTCGCGGTTGAATCAACAGCGCAAGGTGGCTTTGGCTCGTCGGGTCAGCGGTGCACAGCGACCAGCCGCGCTGTCGTGGTCAACGATATCGCCGACGAGTTTGTCGACCGTTTGGTTAAGCGCGCCGAATCGATGCGAATCGGTGATGGCATGGATCCGACCACCGAAATGGGACCCAGCGTCGATGAAAGTCAGTTTAAGACCGTGCTGAAGTACATCGACATCGGCCGTGAAGACGGCGCCACTCTGGCCTACGGCGGCGCGCGCGCGTCGGGTAATGGCCTCGACAAAGGTTTCTTTGTTAAGCCAACTGTTTTCGATCACGTAACCCCTGACATGCGCATCGCGCGCGAGGAGATCTTCGGCCCAGTCGTCTCGGTGCTGCGAGTGAAAGATTTTGACGAAGCAATGCAGGTCGCTAACGACACCGAATTCGGTCTTTCATCCTCGATCTTCTCAAACGATGCCGCACGTATCTTCCGTTTTGTTGATGAGATAGAAACCGGGATGACGCACATCAACTCGCCTACAACCGGCGGCGAAGCACACATTCCATTTGGCGGGATTAAAGGGACAGGAATTGGCGATCGGGAGCAAGGATCGACCGCACTCGATTTTTATACTGAACTGAAAGTTGTTTACGTTGATTACACTGGCCGCAAACGCGAAGGTAATTTGTACTAATTTTCGTTGATTGCTTGGTTGAGAATGTTGCCCTCCATGGAAGACGCCAGCCAGGATATTTTTCAAGTTGTCCGCAACGTGCTCACCCAGTTACCCTCCCTCTTGACGTTGCTGGTTTGTCTGATCATCGCGTTGGCCCGTTGGAAGCGACATCCGAAAATATCCCTCATCGCTTCGTCTGCATTCATCTTTCTCATTCTCCACGCACTCGTTTTTTCCGCAGCCTACATTTGGATTCCACGTCTGCTATACGGTGCAGAAGGCGATGCTAGTCGCACTTTCTTCACAATGCTCGCGGTGATTACTAACGGTTTATTCGCCGTGTCATTGGCAACCCTGCTAGTGGCTGTTTTCGTTGATCGAACGAAGATCCAGCAATAGTTTTTATCGCCCATGAACCAAAGCTACTTCTACTACGTCTTCGCAACTCGTTGGCCCGTGATGCTGGTCACTGTGGGCGGGATAGTCTTTGCAATAGTTCGCAGGAAGCGGCACCCCAAAGTCTCAGGACTGGCCATCGCTGGTCTTATTCTCTTTCAACTTCAATCCCTGGCTTTCTCATCGCTCTATTACCTCTTGCCTCGTTTGGCATCACGAGGTTGGAGTTGGGCCTCAATCGACAATCTCTCCCTGGTCCTCGACATATCGCACGATGTTCTCTATGCGAGTTCCATAGCGGTATTGGCCGTGGCAGTGTTTAGCCAACGGCCCAAGCGGCAGTTGAGGACATAACGGCTGCCCAATCTCGAAAGCATGGATTGTAGGTCCGGCCGCTCTCAATTTTGGATCACTCCAAAGAGTTTCCGGTAAAAAGCTTTTTGAATGGGTATACCTGTTCGTGCTTGAAGCGCTATTGCCTTCGTTCGTCTGAATACTCAATCTAAACCACCAGAGAATAGCCAATCCTCACCTGTTCGACTGCTCGTTCGACTGTCCTCGCTCCCGCGGAGCGAAAAGTTTATAGCACCCGCTGTTTCAGGAGCCGTCCTCGCCCTGTAGTAGAGACAAATACGTTTTAAAATTTATTGACTGAGGGTCGGTTCTATGGCGCTCCTTTTCCCCAATCTTTTTTCGCCACACAGTGGCAACATGTTTCTAGGCAATAAGGGCGTCAAACTAGCCTCTGCGCTCTGTAGGGGCGTGATGTGATCTTTCTCGCTCAGGCGTACATACAGGAGTTAACCGGGGCATCGCGCTCCTACGGAGCGCTGGTTGACTATACCGTGTCGGGTGCTATAAACATTTCGCTCCTACGGAACGAGGAGCCGCGCGTTCCCGGGTTGCTTAAAAATTGAGTCTGAAATGTTCGTTTAATCCCAACTACTCTATGAAAACTCTTATCACTAACGGCCGCGTAATCACCGCTACCGACGATTACCGCGCTGACATCCTGATCGAAGATGAAAAGATTTCTGTGATCGGCGCAAAGCTGGAAATGGAAGTCGACAAAGTAATCGATGCTGCCGGTAAGCTCGTTATCCCCGGCGGCATTGATCCACACACGCATATGGAGCTTCCCTTCGGCGGCACGCAGTCTTCAGACGACTTCCTCACCGGGACGCGCGCGGCAGCATATGGTGGCACCACCACCATCATCGACTTCGCGGTGCAATACAAAGGCGAGTCGCTAATTCAGGGTATTGATAACTGGCACAAAAAGGCTGAAGGCAAAACCGCAATCGACTACGGTTTCCATCTGATCACTACCGAACTTGAAGACAATCAGATTGAAGAATTGCACACCGCGATGGATGAGGGTGTGACCAGCTTCAAAATGTTCATGGCCTATCCCGGCGTTTTTCTCGTTGACGACGCCACCATCTTTCGCGCGATGTCTGCAGCTGGCGAACGCGGAGGCCTCATCTGCATGCACGCCGAAAACGGCATCGTCATCAACGAGATCATCAAACATGCTCTGGCAAAAGGACATACAGCGCCGAAGTATCATGCGTTGACACGTCCAACGATCGCCGAGGCTGAAGGTGTTCATCGCGCAATCGCGATTGCGGAGATGGCCGAGTCGCCCGTTTACATCGTTCACCTCTCGTGTGCCGACGCTCTCAACCAGGTCAGGCAGGCACGCGATCGCGGGATCCCGGCGTTTGCGGAAACTTGTCCGCAGTATCTTTTCCTGTCGCTCGACGACTACGACGAGCCCGGCTTCAACGGTGCGAAGTATGTGATGACCCCGCCGCTGCGCGACAGATCAAATCAGGCGGAACTGTGGAAGGGTCTGAAGATGGACGACCTTCAGGTTATCTCTACTGATCACTGTCCCTTCTGCATGAAGGAGCAGAAAGAGTTGGGCAAAGACGATTTCACGAAGATACCCAACGGCGCGCCTGGCGTGGAAAACCGAGTACCGCTGATCTACAACGGGGGCGTGGTTGAAAATCGCATCAGTCTCAATCGCTTTGTCGAGTTGACCTCAACGGCGGCCGCTAAGATGTTTGGTTTGTTCCCGAGAAAAGGAACCATCGCAGTTGGTTCAGACGCCGACATCGTAATTTTCGATCCTGATAAGGAACAGACCCTGGGTCTCAAGACCAGCCACATGAATGTCGATTACAGCACCTATGAAGGCAAGAAAATCAAAGGTGTAGTTGAGACCGTTTTGTCGCGGGGCAAAGTGGTCATTGAGAATGGTGAATATCGTGGGAAAGCCGGCGATGGTCAATTCTTGAAACGCGGCACGTGCGTCTCGATGTAGAATCCTCACCTTGAGTAGGATCCACTAAGCAGTAATCATCGCGAACTACACCATTACAAAGGGATGACGTTATGAAAACCGCCTTCTCGCTAATTGCTCTAGTCGCCGTCGCTCTAACGTCCCAAGTTCAAGCACATGCTCAAACCAGCACCGAACGACCGCTGATTACGGTCTCCGGTCAGGCCGAGGTTCGTGTGCCGCCTGATGAGATCGTTTTCACTTTGGCGGTTGAATCCATCGATAAGGACATGCTGGTTGCCAAGAATAAGACTGACGCGAGCATCCGGGAAATACTGGCAATCGCAAGGCGAAGCAACATCAAAGACGAAGAAGTGCAGACCAGTTACATCAGCGTCGAGCCTCGATACAACGTTGACGACCTTGATTACGAACAGCGCCGGACAGTCAAACGTGAGTTCATCGGATATCGAGTTTCGAAAACGGTTGCTGTCCGCTTGCGTGAGATTCCCCGGTTTGATGCGTTACTCTCGGACTTCCTCAAAGCCGGTGTCACGCGTGTTACCAACGTTGAGTTTCGCGATTCGCAAATACGAAAGCACAGGGATCAAGCTCGCGTCAGGGCCATCAAGGCTGCTCAGGAAAAGGCGAGATTGCTGGCGGCTGAAATAGGCCAGAGTATCGGTCCGGCTTACTCAATCACGGAAAATGTCTCCGACTATTCGCCGAGAGCTATGACCCAAAATGTGACGTCGATTAGTGGTACAGTGGGAGACCGAGAGTCTGACAGCGCCATTGCGCCGGGTCTTATTTCTGTAACCGCGCAAGTGTCCGTTAGCTTCAGACTCCAATAACACGCCGTAGAGACCGAGCCAGGCATAAGGTTCAAAACGAAACCTGAATGGCAGACTCCAACGAATCCGATATCGCAGTCACCCAAAAAGACTTTGAGGAACTTCGCAAAGACGTTTCTAAAAGTCCACTCTGGAATAAAGATCTCGCCCCAACCACGATCAAGGAGCGCACCTGGTCCACCTGGAACATAGCGGCACTCTGGATCGGGATGAGCGTTGTCATCACTACCTACACGCTTTCTGGAGGGTTCATTGAGGCAGGAATGAACTGGTGGCAAGCGATGGTAACGATTCTGCTGGGTAACAGTATCGTTTTAATTCCCATGGTTTTGAACGCTCATGCCGGGACAAAGTATGGGGTTTCATTTCCAGTGTTGGCTCGGGCCTCATTCGGCACAAAAGGCGCTAACATCCCGGCGATTCTCAGGGCGATCGTGGCCTGCGGTTGGTTTGGTATTCAAACCTGGATCGGTGGAACTGCCATCGACGCGTTGTTTACGGTCGTGTGGTCCGGTTGGGCGAACATGTTTGGAGGCGCTACAGTTCTCGAGATAGCCCTCCACACCTGGATAGCCTTCTTTCTTTTCTGGGGAATCCAGGTCTTCATAATTCTGAAAGGCATTGAGGGCATCAAGCATCTCGAAACATGGTCGGCGCCGCTATTACTTGGCGGGGGCTTGATTCTTCTGATCTGGGCGTCGTGGAAGGCTGGAGGCCTGGGCCGAGTGCTGACTGAATCGTCAGCGCTTCAGAAACAGCAGAACAACTTCTGGCATATTTTTCCCGGAGCGCTTACTGCTTCGGTTGGCTATTGGGCAACGCTGAGTTTGAATATCCCTGACTTTACTCGCTACGCCAAGTCACAAAAATCACAGATGCTCGGTCAGGCTCTGGGCCTTCCCTTCACCATGACAGCATTCGCTTTTATCGGTGTAACGGTGACGAGTGCGACGTTAATTATTTATGGTCGGGCTATCCCTGATCCGGTGGAGCTAATGAGACAGTTTGATAGCGTCGCTATAGTTTTATTCGCTACCGCTGTAATCTTTGCCGCGCAACTAACCACGAACATGGCCGCGAACGTAGTGTCACCCTCAAACGATTTTTCAAATCTCAATCCGAAAAGAATCTCGTACGTTCTGGGCGGATTGATCACGGCGTTGATTGGCGTTTTGATGATGCCATGGAAGTTGATGGGCACCATGGGCGCGTACATTTTCACCTGGCTCATCGGCTACTCAGGATTGATGGGTGCAATAGCAGGTATTCTAATTTGTGATTATTGGGTACTCAGAAAGCAGCGATTAGACCTCGCAGGGTTATTCGAACCCAACGGCCAGTACCGTTACCAGAATGGATTTAACGTCCGGGCGATAATCTCGCTGGTGGTAGCTATTGCGCCAGTGGTTCCAGGATTTCTACGCGCCGCATCCACGCCAGGCGGACAGGTAACGCAACCGAATTTCTTCGACACCCTGTATACTTACGCTTGGTTCGTAACCTTCGGACTTGGCTTTATAATCTATTACGCACTGATGAGGTCCAGAGTGGGCTCGACAGAATCTACTACTCGAGTCGAGCTGGAGACTTAGCACCCAAGACTTCGAAGCCAATTGTTCCCGGTTGCTTCAGATCAAGAGCTTAAGGAGCTTCTATGCCACGAACAGTTAAATGCGGACTTATTCAATGCACTAATGCGGCCCCCACGGATCTTCCGATTGAGGACATCAAGCGCCTGAATATCGAAAAACACCTGGGCTTCATCGAACAGGCAGCTGAACAGGGTGTGCAAATCATCTGCATGCAAGAGGTGTTTACCACGCCCTACTTTTGTGCCGAGCAGCAAACGCGCTGGTACGAAGCAGTTGAACGGATTCCCGATGGGCCAACCGTTCGACTGATGCAGGAAGTCGCCAAAGTGCACGGCATGGTTATCGTGGTGCCGATCTACGAAGAAGAGATCACTGGGGTTTACTACAACACTGCGGCAGTGATTGACGCCGACGGCAAGTATCTCGGCAAGTATCGAAAGAACCACATCCCGCATGTGAACCCTGGCTTTTGGGAAAAGTTTTACTTCAAACCAGGCAATCTTGGTTATCCAGCTTTTGAGACAGCGTTTGCGAAGATCGGCGTTTACATCTGTTACGACCGCCACTTCCCTGAAGGCGCGCGTGCGCTCGGATTAAACGGCGCCGAAATCGTCTTCAATCCGTCGGCCACGGTCGCAGGGCTCTCCGAGTATCTGTGGCGAATAGAGCAGCCTGCTCATGCCGTGGCGAATGGTTATTTTGTTGGCGCTATCAACCGCGTCGGTCACGAGCAGCCCTGGGACATTGGCGAATTTTACGGGCAAAGTTATTTCTGCGATCCGCGCGGGCGGTTTGTAGCCGAAGCCCCGCGCGATCAAGACGCCTTGATCGTCGCTGATTTGGATTTGGACCAGATTCGTGAAGTGCGCAACACGTGGCAATTTTTCCGCGACCGACGGCCGGATACGTACGGCGCGCTCGTAGCGGACTAAATGTTTGTCCAAGGTCCAAAGTCCAAAGTCTTTGCGCCGCAGGGCCACAGCTCTCGACGTTCTTGATATGCTACTGCGAGACCGGACATTGGACTTTGGACTTTTGGACTTTGGACATCTTCCTGGAGTAACCCATGGACCTCTCGATTACCGTAAACGGAATGACCTTCCCCAACCCTTTTCTGCTGGGTTCAGGCCCGCCAGGAACTAACGCCCGTGTCATCGCAAAGTCTTTCGATGCTGGCTGGGGTGGTGCTGTGGCGAAGACCGTCAGCCTCGAGTCAGCAAAAGTCGTTAACGTCGTTCCGCGCTACGGTAAGCTGCGTTCGAAAACATCAGGCGAAGTTATCGGCTTTGAAAACATCGAGCTGATTTCGGATCGGCCGATCGAAATCTGGCTGGAAGAGTTTCGCCAGGTTAAGAAAGAGTATCCAAAGCATATTCTCATCGCCTCGATTATGGAGGAGTATGAGAAGAGTCGCTGGCAGGAACTCACCCGCATGGTCCAGGACACCGGCGTCGACGCCTTTGAGCTCAATTTTTCCTGCCCTCATGGGATGACCGAGCGCAAGATGGGATCGGAAATGGGCGAGCATCCGGATCTTTGCGAAGAAGTAACGAGCTGGGTGACGGAAGTTTCAAACATTCCAGTCTGGGCCAAGATGACGCCCAACATCACAAACATTAAAGAGCCATCCTTCGCGGCCGTTCGTGGCGGCGCCGTGGGTGTTTCGGCCATCAACACGATCCTGTCGGTCATCGGAGTTGACCTGGAAACACTGCGGCCGATGCCGACTGTCGAGGGTCACACAGTCCCTGGCGGTTATTCCTCCCAAGCCGTTAGGCCGATTGCGCTAAGAATGGTTAGCCAGCTTGCTCTCGGCCTTCCGCAAGATGTTTCGATCAGCGGAATCGGCGGCATTGAAAACTCTCACGACGCGCTCGAGTTTATGCTGCTCGGCTCCTCAACGGTCCAGCTTTGTACTGGCGTCATGTTGCATGGCGTCAAGATGATCGATGAACTCAACGAAGGTTTGGAAAAGTTCATGGTCGACAAAGGCTTTAGCTCGGTTCAGGAGATTGTGGGGAAGAGTCTCCCCTACTTCTCCACTCACATGGACCTCGTGCAGAAGATGAAGGCAGCCAAGCGCACCAAGGCGGGCGAAGCCAGTCGTGATAATGAATGGGGCCAGAAGGACATCACCGAGAAGACGGCAGAGTTGACCTCAAACTGATCGACTCAACTAAGTGCACCCTCGTTTAGCGAAGTCGTGCAAGAAGTTGCGACTATTAGCTCCCCACCTCCTCCGACGCCGTATGATTTTCAATACCAGTATGTCTCCGCTCACACCCGGGCGCGAATCGTAAGCATTCTGCTCGCCGTTGGTGCGATTCTGAGCGTCGCATCGATTCTTTTGTTCACCGTTGGGTTCTTCTTTCCTCAGACGGTAATTGGCGACGAGGAGATCGAAGATCCGCAGGTGTTGGCTTTGGCACTCTTTTTTTGCGGTCTCCTGGCGCACTGATCTGTCGCCTGAGGTTAACTCAATAGCGGGCATGGCGACGGCGTTTTTAGTCTGCTGGCTGCCATCCTGGCGCTCATGGTGGTGAGGGAAATTAACCGGCAACAACTGGCGAACGAGCAACTTATCCCTGGACTGCTTAGTCCACATCCCACCGCCCCACCTGTACTTCAAGCGACCTTGCCGTGACGATTCCTAAGGCGATCGATTACATGTATCGAGCCGAATTTGTAAAACGCGTGGCATAAAAGAAAAGTTAGTTAATCCGTCCAACGTGCTATAGAATGCCGCCCGAAATGTTGCACCAAACTGCCTTTGTTCCACTAGCAACATTATTGCGCAATCGCAAGTTCGGTCTAATTCTAAGTGGAGCGCTTGGTCTCCACATCGTTTTGTCGATACTCCGGCTTCCGCTTTGGGAGTGCCCGTTTTTTAGATTATTCAATATTCCCTGTCCGGGTTGCGGCCTTACTCGCGCTTGCATGTTGCTACTCCGAGGGGACCTTTACGCGTCGTTGAAATTTCATGCATTTGCACCAATCTTCATAGTGTTGGTTTTACTAACGATCCTCTGCGCATTTCTACCGGGCTCAGTAACCGATCCAATTATCCATAAAGCGGAGGCCCTTGAACGACAGACTGGACTAACAATCATAATTTTGGGTGGTCTAATTCTCTACTGGCTGGCGCGACTACTTCTGTTCCCGACCGTTTTCGCGCAGCTGATTCGAGGTTGAGACAGTTTTCCAACTAATCGCTTAGACGGAGGAGAAACGAATGTTAGGAATACTTGCACTGCTGGCGTTGATAGGTTGCGTCATTTGCTGGATCCTGGTGCTGATTAAGATCTTCCAGAACGACGGCGCATTGAAGGGTGTGCTGGGTCTGATTTGCAGCTTGTTTGCTTTCATCTGGGGCTGGATGAATGCAGGAAGACTCAATATCAAAAACATCATGATGGCCTGGACGGTGCTGCTGATTATCTACGCAATTCTGGCTTTTATGAGCGGCGGATTCAGCTACAGCGTCGGCACACCACCCGTTACCCCTTAACAAGTTCCAAATCACCACACGGCCGGCCCGGAATCTCATTTCGGGCCGCGCCATACTCATTCAAACTCAGCAATAACCGGCGCGTGATCCGATGGTCGCTCCCAGGTTCGCGGCTCAACGTCGATCCATGTGTTCTTGCTACCCGCCAGCAGAGGGCGCGTCACCCAAATGTGATCGATTCGCAGGCCCATGTTGCGTCGAAACGCTCCTGCTCGATAATCCCACCAGGAAAAGTGCCCACCCTCTTCATGATGCTGGCGAAACGTATCGGTGAAGCCCCAACGTTTGATTTCGTCCAACGCCGTGCGCTCAGCCTGGCTGCACATTATTCGTTCCTGCCAAAGCTGAGGATTGTGGATGTCGCGGTCTTCAGGTGCGACGTTGAAGTCGCCACATAACACCACCGGTGTATCGCGCTGGAAGTTATGATCAAAGAACGCGCGCAGCCGCTTCATCCAATCTAATTTGAATTCAAATTTCTCTGAACCTACAGATTGTCCGTTTGGGATGTAGACGTTCACTATGCGAATCCCGTTGACAGTCGCTGCCAAAAGCCTCGCGTGTGCACCTTCCTGATCTTCGTAATTCCCGCGCTGAACATCGGCGCAGTCATTTCGAGTGAGAATAGCGACGCCGTTGTAACTCTGCTGGCCAAAGATAGTCGTGCAGTAACCCATCTGGGAGAACGCCTCAACCGGAAACTTGTCATCGGTACACTTTGTTTCCTGCATGCAAAGCACATCGGGCTGCACTGCTTTAATCCAACGAGTGGCGTGAGGCAGACGTGCCAAAATCGAGTTAACGTTCCAGGTAGCTATTTTCATATTGCAGAATCAGGCGCCTTCATGAGGCTCATAGCGTGGTGATCAAGCCTGCGAGTAAGGCACCGCGCCGGGGGATGTCGTCAAGAATGATGTGTTCGTGGTTGGCGTGCGCACCATCGCCCTCGATTCCCAGACCATCCAGAACGGGTGCACCAACAGCTCCTGCGAAATTTCCATCCGAGGCACCGCCCACTTGCGTTTCTTCCAGTTCGAAGTTGAGCTCCGCCGCGATAGCTTTAGCGCTCTGATAAAGCTTGATGACTTTCTCGCTGCGTTCGAGGGGCGGACGATTGATGCCGCCATTGACAATCAGACGTACGCGCTCGTCAAACGCTGGCAGGTTTCGAAACTCTTTTTGAATTAGTTCTGCCTCGTCAGCGGTAGTGAAACGAACATCGACTTCAGCTTTCGCCCAGGCCGGAACTACGTTGGAAAGCGTGCCCCCATGAAACACACCTACGTTAACGCTGATGCCGCCTGCTGTGCCGTTCAACGATTGAAGCCTGGCAGTCTGTTTGGACAGTTCGAGAATGGCGTTGGCGCCTTTCTCAGGTTCCAGTCCGGCATGCGCGGCACGCCCTCTTGCTTCAATCGTAAAGATTCCAGTTCCCTTCCGACCAGTCTTTACGCGACCGCCGCTGGCTGGTGGCTCAAGCACTAATACCGCATGTGCCCGGCGCGCTTCAGCCTCGACCAGTTGCCGTCCGGTACGGCTGCCGGTTTCTTCATCGCAAGTTAGCAGCAAGACCACAGGCCGTTTCGGGGTAATACCCGACGCCGCGCAGGCCCTGATCACTTCCAGGGCAAGGGCACAATTTGCCTTCATGTCGAATACCCCGGGACCGTAGGCCCGATTGCCTTCTATTCGCCAGGGCCTTTCATTTAGCGATCCGAGCGGGTGAACGGTGTCAGTGTGCCCGAGGATGAGGATCGGCTTTTCACGCGACGACTCGGCAAACGCCGTTACTCGCAAATGCTCTCCATAGTTTTCACTTGCGATTCGCTCAATCGAGGTCACGCTGTTGATTCCGGAAGCCGCGGCCGCCAGCAGCGACACTACCGCTTTGCTTTCACTTTCGGCGCCGGAGGGTGACTCAACCTCCACCAAGGCACGAGCAAAAGAGACGACGGCGTCATGGCGGGTCTGAAAGTAGTTAAGGAACATTGATTTGCGGCTGGGACTCTTTAATTGGGCTTTGTACTTTGTACCTAGTGTTTTGTCAGTGGTCAGTGGTTAGTGGTTAGTTGTCAGTTGCCAGTGCGTCTTTAAGCCTTGGTTGTCTATGAGTTTGTACCGGGAGTAGTTGAGTCAACCGTAACAACTGATAACTACAACTAACCACTGACCACTGACAAAGTACAAAGATCTATCTTATGACGGTGCTTTGAACAGTCAGCTTTTCAATTCGCTGAAGATTAACATCGAAACCAATGCCTGGAGCCATTGGCGATTCGATTGTTCCGCTGCGCGACACCGTCACTGCCGGGTCGATGATGTCTTCCTCCCAATAGCGCGAGCTGGCGGAGACATCGCCCGGCAACGAAAATCCTTCGAGGGTCGCCATCGCGATATTGTGTGCGCGGCCTATCCCCGACTCAAGCATGCCGCCACACCAAACGGGAACGTTGTTTTCACGGCACACCCGTTCCACTTGCTTAGCGTGCCAATGGCCACCTACGCGACCGAGTTTGAGATTGACGATTCTGCAAGCGCCGAGACTGATCGCGTGGGCCGCATCTTGGCGAGTACGAATTGATTCGTCCAGACAAATCGGAGTATCGATCTCCTTCTGGAGCTGAGCGTGATCAAAGATATCGTCATGCGCGAGCGGCTGCTCAACCATCATCAGATTGTACTGGTCCAGCTCTTTGAAGAGCCGAACATCGCGCAACGAGTAAGCTGAATTGGCATCTCCCATCAACGGAATCTCGGGAAACTGTGCGCGAACCTGTTCCACAATCTTCACGTCCCAGCCTGGTTTGATCTTGATCTTGATTCGCTGGTAACCCGCCTTCACTTCTTTCTCGATCTTCTCGAGCAGGATTTCCGGAGAGTCCTGGATGCCGATTGACACGCCACAACGAATCTCCTTGCGCACGCCGCCAATGTGTTTCCAAAGTGGCACGCCCAAAGTCTTGGCCTCGAGATCCCAGCAGGCGGTTTCAAGCCCCGCCTTTGCCATACGATTGCCGCGTACCGCGCGCATCAGGTCGGAAGCTCCGGCCGCGGTTTGCAGGTCCTTGCCGACAATCATTGGTGCGAGAAAGCTGTTGATAGTGGCCCATGCTCCTTCGATCCACTCCTCCGAATAGAATGGGCCTTCCCCCGCAGTGCATTCCCCCCAGCCTTCTGCACCATCATTATCCCTCACGCGAATGAGAATGATCCTTCGCTCGGTGGTGCGCCCGAAACTGGTTTCGAAAAAGTGGATTAGAGGCAGTCGAATTTCCCGGACTTCGACGGAAGAGATGTTCACTCGAGTTGAAACCTCACTGGGAGTTTGAGAGCTGCTGGATCCCGGCCATTATGCCGATGAAGTTTGAGTTTGTCAGCTTCGCTTCAGGTTCGATCCATACGATCGTCTCGATATACAAAACCCTTAGCAGATCGCCTCGGCCAAATGGACTAACTCCTTTGTCTACGCGAAAAGCCGCATTGCAAAAAAACTGGCATCTCGCCTTGACCCATAGCAAGATTGCTGGTAAAAACTTCACACATTCCTAGGGCTCGTCTCTGTGAATCCCAGTTCAACGTGCGGAACTTTTTGTAAAACTGTATTTGAAAGGACCTAACTATGCCTAATGGCCCCCGCTTCGCTTCGCGGACACGTATTATTTTTGCAGTTCTAATTACACTGGTTGCAGTTTCCCTTGTTCTGCATGAACGAATCCAAAGTGTACTCGCACTTGGAGGCGGGTCGGGGAGTGTTAGTCTGACCACCCTCGGAACGGCTTATACGCAAGACTTCGATACCCTCGCCAATTCGGGTACTACGAACAACCTCACTATCAATGGCTGGTACCTTAATGAAACAGGTACGTCGGGCGCAAACAACGGACAATATGCGGGTGGTACTGGCTCGGGAAACGGTGGGGACACATATAGCTTTGGTAGCGGCTGCGAGCACAGAGCGTGCTTTTGGCACACTGTTAAGCGGCACATTGAATGCGACGATAGGCGCACAATTCACAAACAATACTGGTTCTACTATCAATACGCTTGATATTTCCTACGTAGGCGAAATGTGGCGTGCTGGTGTAACTAATCGAAATGCGGCGGACCGGCTCGATTTTCAACTGAGTACCAACGCGACCAGCCTAACGACCGGCACTTGGGTCGACTATAACAATCTCGATTACAACAGCTCCAACATTAATGCGACGGCTGGCGCATTAGTCGGGAACAATGTTGGAAACAACACGGCGGTAAGTTTTTCCATTACCGGTTTGAGCATCCCGAATGGTGCCTCAATCTGGATCCGCTGGAACGAGTTCGACATCGCTCCTGGCGCGGATGATGGCTTGGCTATCGACACGTTTTCTCTCACGCCAAATGGTGTCGGACCGACCAACCCCACCGGCGTAGGCAACGCCAGTCCAAATTCTGTACCGCCCGGAGGCTCGACACTGCTAACCGTAACGGTTACGCCGGGGGCTAACCCAGCGAGCGTTTCCCATACGGTCACCGCCGACTTGAGCGCCATCGGTGGCGCAGCTAACCAGAGTTTCTCAGACGACGGCGTGACCAATGGCGACGTCAACCCAGGCGACAACGTCTTCAGCTACAGCGCGACCGTGTCAAACGCCACAACGGGTGGCGTGAAAAATCTGCCCGTTACTATCAATGAAACCAGCCCTCTTTCCAGAACAGGTAGCACGTCAATCTCGCTGACGGTTTTAACTCCTACTAATCCATCGGGCGTTGGAGCAGCAAACCCGAACACCGTCGTGCCCGGGGACAGCACCCTGTTGACCGTCGCGGTAACTCCCGGAGCTAATCCAACAAGCACGGGTCTCACCGTGGTCGGTGACCTTTCATCGATCGGCGGCTCCGCGTCGCAAACTTTCTTCGATAACGCTACCAACGGTGATGTCACCGCCGGCGACAACACGTTTTCGTTCAGCGCCACCGTTGCGCTGGCCACGCCGACAGGTGGCAAGACATTGCCAATCCAAATTTCCGATGATTTTCCGCGCACCGGAAATACGTCAATTGCGCTCACCGTTGTGCCGCCACCGCCACCCAACGACGTCGTCATTAGTCAGATATACGGCGGAGGTGGCAATACCGGCGCCACTCTTACCAACGACTACATTGAGCTCATTAACCACAGCGGCGCTCCGGTTAGTTTGAACGGTTGGTCAGTCCAGGCCTTCGTCAGTCTAACGGGCACATGGCAGATGACTCCGCTCCCGAATGTCACCCTCCAGCCGGGTCAGTATTTTCTGATTCAGGAGGCTGCAGGAGAAGGCGGCACGGATGAATTGCCAGATCCGGACGCGTTTGGAACCATTGCTGTAAGCTCCGGCTCCACCAAAGTTGCTCTGTTAAATAACACGACACTCATTACGACGAGCTGCCCGAATGCGGGTTAGCTGCGGATTCGTCGATTTAGTCGGCTATGGAGCGACGGATTGTTTTGAAACCTCCCCAGCACCAGCACTTACAAACACCACGGCACTTCTCAGACTCAATGACGGGTGTTTTGATACGAACAATAACTCGCGTGATTTCGTCACCGGAAACCCGAATCCTCGGAACACTTCGTCGCCATTTAACGACTGCACGGGTCTTTCGGGGATCGGGTCAGCAAATCCCACCTCAGTTGTAGTGGGAACTTCCACCACTTTGACCGTGCACGTGGCGCCGGCCCAGGATCCGACTAGTAACGGCATTACGGTCACTGCGGATCTTTCGCAGATTGGTGGGTCGCCGTCTCAGGTATTTACCGGAGGCCCAACCACCTTCACGTTCGTTGCTACGGTACCCTTGGGCAACCCAACCGGGATTATGTCGCTGCCGGTTACCATCGCGGACGCTCAAGCTCGGGTAGCCAACACCAATATCGTGGTCAAGGTCATTCCCGTGATTCCGGATCACGTCACCATCAGTCAGCTCTACGGCGGTGGGGGCAACGGCGGTGCTACCTACAGTCACGATTATGTCGAGCTTTACAATCCACACTCGACCTCGTTCGATCTAACCGGCTGGTCCATCCAATATGGTGCAGCCACGGGTGAGACCTGGCAGGTGCAACCACTTGGCGGGGCGATAGGTCCAGGCCAGTATTATTTGATCGGTTTGGCGACGAACAATAGCTCAATAGGAACCCCCTTACCTCCTGCTAACGTGAATGGCGACATAAACATGGCCGCAGCGGCCGGGAAGGTTGCCCTCGTCAGCAACTTCGATCAGCTGGTAGGTCCGTGCCCCATCACCGACCCAGGTATTGTCGATTTTTTGGGCTACGGAACGACTGCCAACTGCGCTGAAGGCACCAGAGCAGCAGCCCCGAGTGCCACCTCGGCTCTATACAGAAAGAACGGCGGAAGTACGGACACCGACAACAATTTGGCAGACTTCGTTGTCGCAGCACCGCTTCCGAGGCGAACGGCACCTATCGTTGAGATTGGCCCGTCTGTCTTTTCTACCGATCCGCGTAACGGTGCCAATACTGCCCCACGCGACGCGACCGTGGTTGTCAGCTTCACTGAACCCGTCAACGTGGACAGCGGGTGGTACGACATTGCCTGTGTTTCCACCGGTAACCACAACGACGCCACAGTTAGGTCGTTCTTTGGGAATGACACTTACACAATCACGCCCAACGTAAATTTCGCCGCCGGCGAGCAGTGCACGGTTACGATCTTCAAAGACAAGATCCACGACGTGGACGGCGACGACGTTGGCCCTAACGACGACTCGCTCCAGGCTAACAAGGTGTTTACCTTTTCGGTAGCGACGGGTGCTGCGCCACCGTATCCTTCCACTGTCCACTTGACGATGGGGAACCCCAACGGCGCCACTGCGGATCTTGGCCAGCCTAACAATTACCTGATGGAGAAGCCTGAGTTCGCCCTCTCGTACAACAGGGATCGCGGGACTGCAAACTGGGTAAGCTGGCACTTGTCCGATGACTGGGAGGGTACCCTGGCGCGCGTTGATACCTTCCGCGCTGACCCGGCCGTCCCAGCCGATTGGTTCCGCGTTTCAGGATTTGACTACGTCGGCTCGGGTTTCGATCGGGGCCATATGGTTCCTAATGCGGACCGTGACGAGCAAACCTCGGTTCCGATTAACCAGGCCACGTTCCTGATGACTAACATGATTCCCCAGTCTCCTGACAACAATCAGGGACCCTGGGCTGCTCTCGAAGGTTATTTAAGGACGGAGTTGCCTGAAAACGAGATTTATATCGTGGCGGGTGGCGTTGGTACTGGTGGCACCGGCAGTGCTGGGGCCGCCTCGACTATCGCCGGAGGCAATGTGACTGTGCCAGCTCAAACGTGGAAGGTGGCGTTGATCTTGCCGAAAGGCACCGACGACATTTCGCGCGTGACGTGTTCGACGAGGACCCTCGCGGTCATAATGCCGAACATTCAGGGCATTAGGACGAATCCATGGGAGAACTACATCACCACCGTTGATGCAGTTGAGGCGCTCACGGGTTATGACTTCTTCTCCAACTTGCCGGACGCTGTTGAAAATTGCGTAGAAGCTGGTACTGACGGGACGAACCCGCCGGGCACTGCCAATCAGTCGGCCAGTACGCTTGAAGACACCCCGGTTGAAATCACCTTGAACGGGGTGCGTTCAAACGCCAACCCGCTCACATTCAGTATCGTGGCCGGGCCAACCAATGGCTCACTGGGCGCCGTCAGTGCGGCAACTTGTGTAGGCGGCAGTTGCACGGCTACTGTCACTTACACTCCGGCCAGTGACTACAGTGGACCTGATAGTTTCACCTTTAAAGCGAGCGACGGAGGTACTGACTCGAACACTTCCACCGTAAGCATAACAGTGTTGCCCGATCCGGATGGTGATGGCATTACCAACGCAGACGATAATTGTCCGTTCGTGGCGAACGCGGGCCAGGCTGACCTCGACGACGACGGCATCGGCGATGCTTGCGATACCGACGACGACGGCGATGGCGTAGCGGATGGCGACGATCTCTGTCCCAACACACCGCCAGCAACCCAGGTAAACGCTGACGGTTGTCCGGATGCAGATGGCGACGGCGTGGCAGACACGGCCGACAATTGTCCTTTCGTTGCCAATGCTAACCAGCTGGACACCGACAATGACGGCGTTGGCGACTCGTGTGATCTCGATGACGACAACGATGGAGTACTGGACGGAAACGACCTTTGCCCAGGCACCCCCTCGGGTACTCAGGTCAACGCCGCGGGTTGTCCAGATGCAGATGGCGACGGAGTTGCCGATGCCAATGACAACTGTCCTTCAGTCGCGAATGCAGATCAGGCCGATACCGACAATGACGGTTTAGGCAACGCTTGTGACGGGGACGACGACAACGACGGCGTCCTCGATGGCGCAGACAACTGCCCGTTGAATCCTAATGCCGATCAGGCCGACTTCGATCTCGATGGTATTGGTGACACTTGCGATCCATTAACCGGACCTCCGGTTAATAAGGATCAATGTAAGGACGACGGATGGCTGCGATTTAACTCGCCGACATTCGCGAATCAAGGACAGTGTGTGGCGTATGTCAATGCTATTGGGCAACCCGGCGGTCGCCGATAAGACGAACGCCTCAACTAAACCAAGGGCGGGTATCCTTCAAGGATCCCGCCCTTTTCATTTCGGAACCAAAGAGGACTAGCTTTGAAGAACGACAACCAGATACTGTCAGACTTAAGAAACGCGTCGGCTGGATTACTCGTCATGAGCGAATCAGATTACCCGTTCGAGTTGATTGAATGGACTGGTGACCGCCCTATCACACCAGAATACTTGTGCTCAGTGAGCGACCGGCCCGAAGGCACGCAAATCCAGGAAACGGACACGAAGAGTTTTCTTGGTGAGAACGAGCGGTTTCGAAAACTGCAGGACCTGATAGAGAGCAATCTGGCGGACGTGAAAGTCTACAAAGTTGGAACAATCAATATTCCTGTGTATATCGTGGGGCGTAGTCCTGAGGGCAATTGGCTGGGCGTCTCGACTCGATTGATTCAGACGTGAGGTGGTAGCCGCTATTCGGTCGAGACAAGCTCTTTGTTATTCAGTGCGGCATGCATGGTATGCCATGGAAGGGTGGCACACTTTACCCGCACCGGGAAGTCGCGCACACCTTCAAAGATTTTTAGATTACCCAACCTGTCTTCCGACGCGGCTTCATAATCCTCGCCAGTAACCATACGATGAAAGTCAGTGAACAAAGCCTCGGCCTCTTCCTTACTCTTCCCTTTCACCGCCTGCGTCATCATGCTGGCGGCTGCTTTCGAAATAGCGCAGCCTGAACCTTCGAAGCTGACATCGCGGACCGTATCATCCTCAAGACTCAAGTAAATTGTTAGCTGATCGCCGCAAAGAGGGTTGAAGCCTTCGGCCGAGTGATTCGCCGTTTCGAGTTTGCGAAAGTTTCGCGGCTTCTTGTTATGGTCGAGAATGACCTGCTGGTAGAGTTCGCTGAGTTCTGACATGGTGAATGTCGTGAATGGTTAATCGAAATCGTGAATCGTAAATAGTGAATCGTAAATCGTTGAATGCATCGTGGACGAGATCGGCCCGACTATTCACGATTCACTATTCACGATTTACGAGAATATCTCAATTACCCGCTCAATGGTTCGCGCCAGGACATCCACTTCATCCTTCGTATTGTAAAACGCGAATGACGCGCGCGCAGTTGCCGGCACATTGAAGCGCTGCATTACCGGCTGGGCGCAGTGATGCCCGGCACGCACGGCAATCCCCTCCTGATCGAGGATGGTGCCGATATCGTGCGGATGAATGTCGTCTATCACAAACGAGAGCACACTCGCCTTGTGAGCGGCCGTGCCAATAATACGAACGCCTTCGATTGCGTTCAGGCGTTCGGTAGCGTAACGCAATAGTTCCTGCTCATGAGCCACGGCTTTCGCCCGATCGAGTGTATTCAAATAATCAATCGCCGCGCCTAAACCGATTTGCGAAGCAATCGCCGGCGTGCCTGCTTCAAACTTGTTCGGCAAATCCGCGTAAGTAGTTTTCTCAAAGGTCACGCTTCTGAATCATGTCGCCGCCGCCCTGGAACGGGTTCATCTTTTCCAGCAACGCTGTCTTACCGTAAATAATTCCACTACCCGTGGGGGCAAACATCTTGTGACCTGAGAAGACGAAGAAGTCACAATCCAGATCCTGCACGTCGACCAGCATATGCGGCGCGCTTTGCGCCCCATCAATCAGTACCGGGACGCCATACTTGTGGGCCTGATCTATCATCTCCTTGACCGGATTGATCGTGCCGAGCGCGTTCGAGATGTGGGTGATGGCTACGAATTTTGTCTTCTCGTTGAGGAGGGCGTGATACTCATCCTGGATCAACTCGCCGGCGTCATTCATCGGAATCACGCGCAGGATCGCCCCCTTTTCCTCGCATAGCATCTGCCAGGGAACGATGTTGGCGTGATGTTCCATTGCCGAGATAATGATTTCGTCGCCGGCATTGATGAACTTTCGCCCGTAGCCGTGCATCACCAGGTTAATACCTTCGGTGGCCCCGCGCACAAAAATACACTCCTTCACATGGCTCGCATTGATGAAGCGTTTTACTTTTTCACGCGCACCCTCGTAAGCAGTCGTCGCCTTCTGACTTAGGTAGTGCACACCGCGATGGATATTGGAATGCTCGTCTTCGAGGTAGATGCTGCCCCTATCAATCACCACCTGGGGAACCTGAGACGAGGCGGCGTTGTCCAGATAAACCAGTGGCTTGCCGTTTACCGTTTGACGAAGCACCGGAAAGTCTTCGCGAATGCGCTTAACGTCAAAACCTGAAGACGCGGACTTCGAAGAGACTGATTTTTCGATCGTTGCCATGGTCAAACTACTGTCGTTGTATTCGGCGTACCGAAGAAGCAAGCTAAAGCTTGAACTCTAAACACCAGTAACCTATGCCTCGAGGCGCGCGTTGAGACGGTTAAGTACAGCCTCATCGAGCTGTGCGCGAATCGACTCAATCTTTATCTTGCCGATAACTTCTTCCGCAAAACCGTAGGTCAGAAGATTGCGCGCCAGATCCGTGTGGATGCCTCGCGTCTCGAGGTAAAACAACTCGTCTTCTTCAATCTGTCCGACTGCCGCGCCGTGCGCACACTTGACGTCGTCAGCCAGGATCTCGAGCTGCGGCTTGGTATCGACACGTGCGTCATTCGACAGCAGAAGATTCTTGTTCGTCTGCATCGCATCTGTTTTCTGCGCGTCGTGGCGCACAAAAACCTTGCCGTTAAAAACAGCGCGAGATTTTCCGTCAAGAATTCCTTTATAGAGTTGATGACTGGTGCAGTGCGGCTTCCGATGATCGATCAACGAATGTGTGTCGGTATGCTGACCGGTGGTCACAACGTAGAGACCGTCGACCCAACACTCAGCTCCTTCGTTATCCATGCGCACGTTGATTTCATGACGAGACAGTTGTGCGCCAAAGTTTATGGTGGTCGAGTCGTAACTAGCTGCAGCACCCAGGTCGGCTGCGGTCGTGGCGATATGGAAACTGCCCAGACTCTCTCGTTGCACCTTGTAATGCTCGAGCCGTGCACCATCTTTCAACACGATCTCGACCACGGCGTTAGTGAAATACTCTTCGTCACCAGTGCTCACGTAATTCTCAATCACAGTCGCCGCGCTGTTCTCTTCAGCTATCAGCAGCACGCGAGGGAAGCTAGTGCGTTCGCTACCATCTGAAATGAACTGTAGAAGAATGGGGACGTTGACCGTAATGCCCTTCGGGATCAAAACGAATGCGCCGCGACTCATCAGGGCTGTATTAAGCGCAATGAAGTGTTCGGAGACGTAGTCTGCCTCTTGGGCAAGATGCTTCCACACTAACTCCTTCACTCTCGCATCAGTAATTGCATCAGCAAGATCAATTGCGACGACGCCTTCGGGCAAAGCCGCAATTGACGAAAGGTCACTTCTCAGTTTGCCGTTAACGAACACAAGTTGGCTTTCCATCGTTTCAGGAAAACCGAGCTCAGAAAGTTTAGCGTCCGGTGAGTCAACGCGACCGGCAGGCGAATTGAAATCCATCCTGGCGATGGGCGCGACGTTGGTATATTTCCACTCCTCGTTTTTGACGTCGGGAAGACCCAGTTCCGCAAACCGTTCTTTTGCCGCTCCGCGCAGGCGCTCAAACCAGGGCACACCTGAATCCACAAGTTCGTGATTAATCCTCTGAAACGCGTCCTGAATAATTTCGGATTGTTTTAATTCTGTCGCCATCATGAATTTGCTCGCGCCACCACGCCATTTCCTTCGGCGCGGCGCTTTTGAGCCAGTCGTAGCCTTTCTGTTCGAGCTCAAGCGCCAATTCCTTGCCACCCTCTTTAACGATTCGCCCGTTGGCGAGAACATGAACAAATTGCGGCACGATGTAGTCCAGCAAGCGCTGGTAGTGGGTAACCAGAATCACTGCATTGTCGGGATTGTGCAGTTGGTTAACGCCGCCGGCGACGATGCGCAACGCATCAATGTCGAGTCCTGAATCTGTTTCATCCAGCACGGCTAACTTTGGCTCCAACACTGCCATTTGGAGGATCTCGTTGCGCTTCTTTTCGCCGCCCGAAAAACCCTCGTTCACTGAACGCGACATGAAACTAGCGTCCATCTCGACGACCTTCGCGCGCTCTTTCAGCAGATCCTTAAACTCGAGTGGATCCAATTCTTCTTCGCCAAGGTGTTTGCGTTTCTCGTTGTAAGCCAGGCGCAGAAATTGAGCGTTTGAAACTCCCGGCACCTCGATCGGATATTGAAACGCCATGAAGACGCCCGAGCGCGCCCGCTCATCCGGCGGCATATCCAGAAGGTTCTTACCTTCGAAGATCACTTCGCCCTGCGTAACCTCGTAAGCAGGATGTCCGGCCAGAACTTTGGCCAACGTGGATTTCCCGGAACCGTTCGGGCCCATGATGGCGTGGATTTCTCCCTTGTTTACCTGAAGGCTGATGCCTTTCAGGATTTCGTTGCCGTCAATGCCCGCGTGCAAATTTTTGATTTCTAACATTAATTGCTAACTCCAATAATCTCTGGTCATAGGTGTCGGGTGCCTTGTATCCGGTGTCAGTTAATACTTTCAGACACCCGATACCCGGCACCCGACATCTGACACCTCGTATTTATCCGACGCTGCCCTCAAGCTTAAGGCCCAGCAACTTCGTTGCTTCCACTGCAAACTCCATGGGCAGCTGCAGGAACACGTCTTTACAGAAACCGTTAATGATTAGCGAAACGGCGTCTTCCTGTGAAATGCCGCGTTGCTGCAAATAGAACAACTGCTCTTCGCTAATTTTCGAAGTCGAAGCTTCATGCTCGACGCTCGAGCTGTTGTTCATCACTTCGATATAAGGAAACGTATGCGCGCCGCAGTTTGAACCGATCAGCATTGAGTCGCACTGCGTATAGTTGCGTGCGTTTTCCGCCTTCGGCATAACCTTTACCAGGCCGCGATAGCTATTATTTGATTTGCCGGCGGCGATACCCTTCGAGATGATCGTTGACTTCGTATTCTTGCCCAAGTGGATCATCTTCGTTCCGGTGTCTGCCTGTTGCGCATGATTGGTCAACGCCACCGAGTAGAACTCGCCGATCGAATTGTCACCGAGCAAAATGCAGGACGGGTACTTCCAGGTGATCGCCGACCCGGTCTCGACCTGCGTCCACGAAATCTTCGAATTCTTACCAGCGCACTTCCCACGCTTGGTAACAAAGTTATAGATACCGCCAACCCCGTCTTCATCACCTGCATACCAATTCTGGACAGTTGAGTATTTGATCTGCGCGTCGTCCAACGCGACCAGCTCAACCACGGCTGCGTGTAACTGGTTCTTATCAAACTTCGGAGCGGTGCATCCTTCGAGATAGGAAACGTAGGCGCCCTCTTCAGCTACGATCAGGGTTCTCTCAAACTGTCCCGACTCGGAATTATTAATTCTGAAGTAGGTTGAAAGCTCCATCGGGCAACGAACGCCCTTTGGAATGAAGCAGAACGAGCCATCGGAAAATACTGCGCTGTTCAGTGCGGCGAAGAAATTGTCGTTGGTCGGTACTACCGAACCCAGATACTTCTTAACCAGATCCGGATAATCCTTAATTGCTTCCGTAAAAGAGCAGAAGATTACGCCATGCTTTTTCAGTTTCTCTTTATACGTAGTGGCCACTGAGACGGAGTCAAATACCGCATCAACCGCGACACCAGCCAATTGCTTCTGTTCCGTTAAAGGGATTCCCAGTTTCTCGAAGGTTCTCAGGAGTTCAGGGTCTACCTCGTCCAGGCTCGCCTTGGTAGGCTTCTGTTTCGGAGCGCTGTAGTAGATAACGTCCTGGTAGTCGATATCAGGATAGGTCAGGTTGGGCCAGTTCTTCGGCTCAGTCATCGTCAGCCAGTGACGATAGGCTTTGAGTCTGAATTCCAGCATCCACTCTGGTTCATTCTTCTTCGCGGAAATCAACCGGACTGTGTCTTCTGACAAGCCGCGCGGAATCACGTCAGACTCAATATCTGTTACGAAGCCGTATTTGTATTCCTGTTTTGTTAAAAGTTCTGCTGTACTCATCTGTATCCTGTTTCGCCGTTCTCTCTCGTTATAATTGCGCGTGATTTGATTCGGTCCGCTGAATCTGCTTCACACCGTGAATCTTATGTAGCACCGCATCCACGGTTGCTTCGGTGCCCAGCAACTGAGACAAAGTGATCTCTGACAATGCGTTATCAACGAGCTGGTGCAGCTCGACGATCACCGGCCTGATGCCGCAATCGCCGGTATGCACACACGACTCGAGTACGCCCTTATAACTACTGCAGTGCGTTTCGATGCGCTCTTTATCCAACACACTGATGACCTGATTGAGCCTAATTTGAGAAGCAGGCCGAGCTAGCCGGTATCCACCCTTAGTACCCCGCTGTGACTGGACCAACCCGGCCTTCGTCAGGATCCACATCAACTTTCCGGCATTGGCGACAGAAATTCCCTCGCGATTGGCTATCTGCGGTAGCGTCAACGATTCTTCGTGCAACTCGGCACGCGCCAACTGCAGAAGGCACCGCAATCCAAACTCTTCCTGAGCCGATATCTTCATAATGATTCGTCGAACGGAGGCAGTTTACCCAATCCTTACTTTTAAGTCAACATTGGATAAGGTGCTGTACTCGAAGGGGATAAGGGAGGGAGAGAGCATCTATAGGGTGAAATTGAAGTCGATGTATCCGGTGAAGCGTACCGCCTGTCCGGGCCCGGCGATTCCTTCGAAATACCAGCCGCGGGCGGCGTCCTCGGCGACTTGCCGGAGTAACACGGGACCTTCGGTTTTCGATACCTGAATCACCTTGCCGGTTTGGTCGACAATTACGTGGACCCGGACGAGTCCTGCTGTGCCGGTCTGCTTTGCCAGGGGTGGGTAACGGGGCACGACTCTTTTGGATGCTTTGAAGTTGAGTAAACCAAAGTCGGCGATTTTGTCCCCGGTCGACGTGTCCGCGGGCGTAGAGGGACCGGATGTGGCAGTAGGAGTGGTTGGCTTTGCTTCTTCGGGTGTGTTTGCGGGTCTTTCCTCAGAAGGCCGGCGGGTGGAGTAGGGGGATTCCGCCTTAATCGCTGGTGCCTTTGCCGGCAAGGCCGTAATGCCATTACGTGAAGCGATTTGAGAATGAGAGGCTAACTGCTCACGAGCACTTGAATACTCGCCTTGCCATTTCGCCTGCTCTTCACCGTCCTTTGAGAGGGAAAGCCTGATACCTAGCACGTCCTCGACCAATGAAAGCGAATCGTAGGCTCGACGTTCCTTGGCAATGTCTTTCGCGTGGACGATCATTCGCTCAAGGAAGGAGCGCAAACGGTCCAAATCAGTTACTGCCTCAGCCGGCAGATTTGCTGCTGAGGTGTTGATTCCCAGCGCACGATAGCGCGCCAGATGAAGCCTGGCCCCGTTAATTGCCTGACCAGCGAGGGCGAAGTATTCACCGCCACTCTGGTCTCCGCGAGATTTGAAGCTTTCGTCGAGCAGTGCCTCCGCCCGACCATAGTTTCCGGCTTCCAGGTAGATGTTCATCAACATCACCGAAGTGATGGTGCGGATAGACGCGTCCTTGGTAGACGCTCGGACAGATTCAAGTTCGGTGGCCGCCGTTTCCAATTGGTGAGCCGCTACGAGCGCACGAGCACGTTCGATCCGAGGTTGAACTACGTCTGCAGTTGGGGTTGTTTCGGGGGACGACTGGGCGTCTGCCGCGTAGGGACAAAAAACCAGAAAAAACAGAAGGCTAAGAAGGCGAATGGATTGGGGAATTCCGAAGGACTGGACTTGCTTCACTAATACTTACTCCCGATAAATTAAAAAAGCGAGCCTAATAGCCCGCTTACAGGTTCCACCTAATTTGTGGTGCTTATTATGATCGGATCAGCCGCCTGTGGCAAGTTGCCGCCTTAACGGGCAAAAACAAAAGCGGGGGCAGGCTTGCGATTTTGCAATTTCAAGAGCTAACAAAATGAGTGTCAATGATAAGTGGCCTTTTCATCAGCAACCAAATGTTGCCGCGATTACAACAAGGTAGGTGATCGACCTAGGTTATCCGATACTTCATGTTACGCATTGCTCTTCCTGGTATAGTTCCCACCTTGAATCTTTATCGTTCCGCCATGCTGACCAACCTGGCGGCAAATGCGCAATTGCTCGTAAGCTGTCATCTCGGTTCAACCAAGTCGGCCATGTGGACAAGCTTATGGCTTCGTGGGTCAAGACTCAATTATTTTGGCGGGGCAGTCGATCCAGCCGCCAGGCTCTTGACCACTTGCTCTCGAAACATCCGAGCAGTTGCCTTAATCGCTACCTCATCAAGCGTCAGCAAACGGCGATCGCGCATAACAATCCGGCCGTTGATAATCACCGTCTGCACGTCTGAAGCTTTGGTGGCGTAAACAAGATCAGAATAGATGTTGTAGGAAGGGACCTGATTCAAGGAATCGCGGGCCACGAGGACAATGTCTGCACGCTTCCCTACCTCGAGCGATCCGATCTCGTTCTCCATATGAAGGGCCCTGGCGCCCCGGATTGTCGCTAGCTCAAAGGCCTCGAGCGCCGAAATCACCTTCGGATCACCGGTGATTAGCTTGTGCAGTTTGGCGACCGTGTCCATCTCTTCCCACATACTGAGATCGTTATTGGAGGCGGCGCCATCCGTCCCCAGTCCCACGCGAACGCCTTCCTTCATCATTCTTGGTACCGGCGCAACTCCTGACGCCAGTTTCATATTCGACTGCGGATTATGGACCACGCCGACGCCGGCACGCTCCAGGGTGTCGAGATCGTTGCCGGTGGGCCACACGACGTGGGCGGCGATCACCTTGTCATTCAAGAATCCCATGCGCCGGAGATACTCGACCGGGCTGACACCCTTCGCTTTGAGGCTGTCATCTACTTCCCTTTTCGTCTCCGAAACGTGGGTAACAATCGGCGCTCCGGTTCGATCCGAAAACGCTCGGACCGCGCGCAAATGCTCTTCGGACACGGTGTAGGGCGCGTGGGGCGCAATCGCCGGAGTGATCAGTTCGTGGCCTTTCCATTTCTGGACAAACTTTTCAACGTAAGCCATTGCTTCCGCGTTGGTCTTGTTGTCCGCAACCGGAAAGTCGATCACGGTCTCGCCCAGCACGCCACGCACTCCTGCTTTCGCGGTTTCATCCGCGATAGCATCTTCGAAGTAGTACATGTCGCAGTAGGTGGTAGTGCCACCGCGAATCATTTCGGCGAGGCCCAGGCGGGTTCCTGCCCTGACGAATTCTTCAGTTACGTTTTTCGCTTCGGCTGGGAAGATAAATTTGGTCAGCCACTCCTGAAGGTCTAGATCATCAGCCAGCCCACGGAAGAGCGTCATTGGCACGTGAGTGTGGCCGTTTATCAATCCTGGGATCACGACCTTGTCGCGGGCATCGATCATTTGGACTGAACTGAAACGGCGCACCAAATCAGTTCTCTTGCCGACGGCGACAATGCGCCCGCCCTTGATGGCAATGCCGCCGTCTTCAATGACGCGACGATCCTTATCGAGAGTTACTACTGTGCCGTTTAGAACGAGCAGGTCTACGGGGTTCATGCGGGTTCCCCTCCGTTGCGCGGCGGTAGGTAGGGCCGGGCCAACAATCGTGGCAATCAGGAGAAAGAATACAAAAAGGTTCTTCATAGGTGTGGTCGCTACTGAGCTTGCTTGAAAGCGGCTGCGCCGCATTCCGTGCGGATTGCGGCCAGGCCGCCGAAGCAAACTAACAGTTTGCTTTACGATTTCTTCGCCGCGCTCAGGAACCGAGCATCAAAGGCTCTGGGCAACAATTCATCGGGGCTACAAGTCTCAGCCTCACCGTTCAGGTTCGCCAATACGACGATGGCATTTGGGCAAAACTCATGGATGATCTGCCGACAAGTGCCGCAGGGCGGCGTTAACTTTTCGGTGTCAGCAACAATCGCGAGTTCGGTAAAATCACGCTCGCCTTCTGACAGTGCCTTCCAAATAGCGACGCGTTCACCACACACAGTCAGTCCGTAACTGGCGCTTTCAACGTTGCACCCGGTGTAAACTTTTCCCGCCTTGGTTTTCACCGCCGCGCCTACCATGAAATTTGAAAACGGAGCCACCGATTGCAGGCGCGCTCTGGTCGCAGTCTCGATCAGCTCCGCAAAATTGTCTTCGCTCAAGATCTACCTCCAGCCGAGGTTAAGGCGTTGGCCAACCTCTCGCGAATCTTTCCGCTAATCAAATCAATGCTTACCAAATTATACCCACCTTCCGGAATGATAACGTCAGCGTACCGCTTCGAGGGCTCGACAAACTGGATGTGCATGGGGCGGACGGTGCCAACATACTGCTCGATCACAGACTCGAGCGTTCGACCACGTTCATCGATGTCGCGTTGCAAACGGCGTATAAAGCGAATGTCGTCGGGGGTATCAACGAATACTTTGATATCGAATTGTTCGAGCAGACGGGGATCCGCAAAGATGAGAATGCCTTCGACGATGACGATCGGCTTGGGCGTGACGGGTTGTGTTTCAGGCGAGCGGGTGTGGGTACGAAAATCGTAGATCGGAAGATCGACTGATTCTCCGGCCCGAAGTCTCCGAATGTGATTGACGAGGAGATCGTTGTCGAGAGCGTCGGGATGGTCGAAGTTGGCAACGTGCCGGTAATCGAGCGGCAGGTCTTTAAGATTGCGGTAGTAGGAATCCTGTTGGATGAATACTACTTCGCTGGACTCGACTGTTTCCAGAATCCGGTTGGCTACTGTGGTCTTGCCTGATCCGGTTCCGCCGGAGATTCCGATTATCAAGCTCATTCCTTATTTATCGCCGATCTAACAAGGCAAGTCCAATGCTCCACTCTGCTATCCCTTAATGATTGCTCTGAGCAATTGCGTAAACGTCTGCCGCACGCGTTCACCCGTTTCAATTACTTCTTCGTGGTTGATCGGTTGCTCGCCGATTCCGGCTGCCATATTCGTTATGCACGAAATACCCAGCACCTTCATCCCCATGTGTCGCGCAACGATCGCCTCTGGCACTGTGCTCATGCCCACCGCGTCGGCTCCGAGCGACCTCAACATGTGAATCTCTGCCGGCGTCTCGTAGCTGGGACCAGATAAGGCGGCGTAAATACCCCGGCGCAGTGTCGCGCCCAAAGCTTTGGCGCAACCGATTGCCCTCTCCTGCAGGTCTCGGGAATATACTTCAGACATATCAGGAAATCGCGGGCCGAAGCGCTCATCGTTTGGTCCAATTAAGGGGTTGACTCCCATCAGGTTCAAATGCGTGCTGATCACCATGAGCGCGCCCTGGCTCAATTGCACATCGATGCCGCCGGCTGCATTAGTGAGAATCAAGGTTTCGATTCCCAGTAGCTTGAAGGTTCGAATCGGGAAGGTCACTTGTTCGAGAGCGTAGCCCTCGTAGTAGTGCACTCGTCCCTGCATTGCCACCACCGGCACATCGGATACTTTACCGATAACTAACTGCCCGGCGTGACCCTGGGCCGTGGAGGTCACGAATCCGGGAATCTCCTGATAAGGAATTCTGACTGCGTCTTCAAACTCATCAGCGAAGGCACCGAGTCCGCTGCCGAGGACGAGGGCAATCTTTGCCTGCGAGCCGGAACGCGCGCTGATCGTCCGCGCCGCATGTTCAGCACGTGAGTAGAGATCCATCCTGGCCATCATTTCTTCTGACATCGTTTCCGTGTTTGTAGGGTTCGTTTACAGAATGTGCGCCTCGGCTTCGCCGCCTGATGTGCGGCGGTGGCTCTGCCCCGCCGGGGAAGACTTCACAAAATCCTCGGGGCTGTGCCCACGGCCTGTTGCATCAAGGGCGCAGCCCTATCATAAGAGGGCACTCGTTACGGCGGGGCACAGCCACCGCTCACATCAGGCGGCGAAGCCGAAACGCAGCAGCTTGCCCTAACCTTGACCCGGAACTCCTTCCTGAACCCCGGAAGAATTATCGTTCCTTTTCGTACGGTATTCCTAAGGCCTTTGGCGGTCGTGACGATCCGATGAAGCCGGCTAACACTACAATTGTTAAGACGTAAGGCACCATCTGAATAAACTGGATCGGAATATCCTCTCCCGAAGGAAGTTTCACTACACCCTGCATTTGAATGGTCACCGCCTCGGTAAACCCAAATAAGAGGCACGCCAGCATCGTTTGCACCGGTCGCCATTTTCCGAATATCAACGCTGCCAACGCGATAAACCCGCGACCTGAAGTCATGTTGCGAGTGAACAGGGACGACTGCCCAATTGAGAGATAAGCGCCGCCGATGCCCGCCAACAGGCCTGACAACAACACGCCGGCATATCTCATCTTCGCCACCGGCACGCCGGCAGCATCTGCGGCTTCAGGGTTTTCGCCGACTGAGCGCAGCCGCAACCCAAACGGTGTTTTGTACAGTACGTACCAGGCAAGAGGCACGAGCGCGAACGCAATCCAAATTGGGGTATCAGGGATCAAATTTTCTTTCGCAATTTGTGGCGTCGACCCTGATGAGAGAAAGAATGCGCCACTAAGAAAACCGGGGATGCCGATCATCAGGATATTAATTGCGGTGCCGGTAACAACCTGATCAGCGCGATATTGAATGCAGGCAATCGCGTGTATCGCGGCAATCACCACTCCCGCTCCCATTCCAGCCAGAAGTCCAATGTAAGGGCTACCTGAAGCGAAAGTAACCGCGGCGGCTGTGAAAGCCCCAGCCAACATCATCCCTTCGAGAGCGATATTGATGACACCACCGCGCTCTGAAAACATCCCACCCAGCGCCGCCAGAATTAGCGGTGTCGAGAGTCGAATCGTCGACCAGATTAAAGAGATAGTGAAGATTTCAGTCATCGCTTCAAACCTTTGACCGCTTCAGCAAACCCCACTTCGCAAATGGACCACGGAAGAATGCTTCCGCCGCCACGAACAAAATAATTGTTCCCTGCAATACCTGCACAATGTCTTTGGTGACGTGCTCGGTAAACGCATCAACCGGAATTCCACCGCGTTGGAGAATCGCAAATAGCAAGGCCGACAGGATCACACCCACTGGATGATTCCGTCCCAGCAACGCTACCGCGATGCCGGTGAACCCGTAGTTATCGGAGAAGCCATCGTAGAAACGATACCTGTAACCAAGCACTTCGTTGATGGCGACCATCCCAGCAAGTCCTCCGGAGATCGTCATTGCCAGAATGATCTGTTTACGAACTGAGATGCCGCCGTATTCAGCCGCGGTCGGATTGGTGCCGGTGGCTCGCAGTTCATAGCCCCACTTAGTCCGCCAAAGGAAAACATAAACAAGCCCACAGCAGATTAGAGCTAGCACAAATGAAAGATTGACAGGTATCCAGGGAGGAATCCCTGGAATGAAGCTACCCAATCGCGCGATGTGAGCACTCTGGCTGATCTGCGCCGTCTGCATGATCGGATCGCCAGGCGTTTTGTAGTGATACTGAGTGAAGTAGCTGCAGAGCGCGACTGCGATGAAGTTCAACATGATCGTGTTGATAACTTCATGCGAACCAAATCGCGCTTTTAGAACGCCCGGAATCGCACCCCAGATGGCGCCCGCCGTTAGTGCGGCAATGAAGCAAAGCACGATCAAAACTAGACCGGGCAAAGACGTTATGGGTGAATTGACGATGTTGCCGCCAAAGTCTCTGATAAACACTCCGCCGAATTCGATCCCAACCCATGTCGCCGCGAACGCTGCCACATATAACTGTCCTTCAGCACCTATGTTGAGTAGGCCGCAACGGAAAGCGAGAGCTACCGCCAGACCCGTGAAGATCAACGGAGTTGCATAAAACAGCGTGTAGCTAATCCCCACCGGCCATGATAAAGCGCTGCCAAAAAGCAACGCATAGGCCGTCAAAGGATTGTCCCCGATGATCAAGATCAGAATCCCCGTCACGATAAAGGCAGCGACTACGGCAATCAGTGGGAACAGGAGTTCGCGTAAGAAAAGTGGCATCTCAAATCAAGGGCTTCGGATTTGTACTTGGTTCTTTGTACTTGGTGCTTTGTAGTTGATCTTGATGGCAGCCCGTAAAGAACGAAGCACCAAGTACAGAACCAAGCACAATTGTTTTTAGTGGCCTCGTGTCATCAGCAACCCAATCTCTTCGATCGTCGCAACCTTGGGATCAACTTCGCCGACGATGCGGCCCTTGTGAATGACGAGCAGCCGGTCGGCAAGCGAAGTTACCTCTTCCAGTTCCGCGGAAACCAACAGCACTGCGCAACCGGCATCTCGTAGCGCCACCAGCTTTCTATGAATAAACTCAATTGCGCCGATATCCACTCCTCGCGTCGGCTGGGACACCAACAACAATTTCGGATTAACTTTATATTCGCGGCCAATGATCAACTTCTGCTGATTACCGCCCGATAACGCTCGTGCCGGCAGATCAGGATTCGCTGGCCTCACGTCGAAGCCTTCGATGATCTCCTTGGCGCGTCCACGGATGGCAGATTGATCCAGAAACCCCGCCACTGCGGCTATCGGGGGCCGATAGTGAACTCCCAGGATCGAGTTCTCCGCGAGGTCAAACTCGAGCAATAAACCGCGACGATGTCGGTCTTCGGGAATATGGGCGATGCCTAATTCCCGACGAATGCGCGCGCCTTCCTTGGTGATATTGCGTCCTTGGAAATTAATTTCACCTGACAGCCGGGCTTGCTCAACCAATCCCGCGAGCGCCTCGATCAGTTCGGTTTGGCCGTTACCTTCGACCCCAGCGATGCCGACAATCTCACCCTTTCGTACCTCGAACGAAACATCGTCAATCGCCTTCCCTTCTCGCGAGGTGATCGAAAGCCCGCGTATCGAGAGGGCTGCGTCTGAAGGCGTCGCATCGGTCTTATCAACTCGCAGCAGCACTTCGCGACCGACCATCAGACGCGCTAACTCCGCTGCGTTTGTTTCGGCCGTCTGAACTCGCCCAACGACGTGGCCATCACGCATGACGGTAACTTCATCTGAGATTGCCAGAACCTCAGCCAGTTTGTGGGTGATGATGACAACCGTCTTTCCCTGGTCTCGCATGCGCCGCAGGATGACAAAGAACTCGTCGACTTCCTGAGGCGTAAGTACCGCTGTGGGTTCGTCGAGAATAAGAAGTCGCGCATGTCGATATAACGCCTTCAGGAGCTCTACTCGCTGCTGTTGGCCCACCGAGAGGTGCTCCACGACAGCGTTCGGGTTCACGGCTAACTTAAACTCTTCTGATAACTTTTGAATTTCAGCCGACGCCTTGGCGAGATCAAGGGCCACTTCACTGCCAGGCTCTGCGCCCAGGACAATATTCTCAGCAACGGTCATCGTGTCGACCAGCATGAAGTGCTGGTGGACCATGCCGATCCCCAGGGCAATTGCGTCATGTGGCGACTTGATGTCGACTGGTTTTCCGTCTACGAGTATCTGGCCGTCGTCCGCCGTATAGAACCCATAGGCGATGCGCATTGCCGTTGACTTGCCGGCGCCATTCTCGCCAACGATCGCATGAATCGTCCCGGGCTTAACGACGATATTGATCTTGTCGTTAGCCAAAACGCCGCCGAATCGTTTCGTGATGTTTCGAAGTTCGATCATTAAGCGTGTCAGTCGTCCGTTGTCAGTTGTCAGTTGTTAGTTGCTCTTGTCGCCGCGGTATCAATCGAAGCCAGGTAGGCATTCAATGTTGGCGCTAGTTCATCGATAAGCGGCTTCAACTTGTCGATTTGGCCGTTAGTCAACAGTTGGCGTTTGAACGCTCTTCGCAGCCAATGTTTGTCTCATTGAGCGATCCTCTGGCAATCTTAACGAACCGCCGATTATCAACATATGAGCCTCGCCCAGTGCCCTCGGCAATGTTGGCGCCTATACTATCGAGTGCTTCTACTAACTGCTTTCCAAGAGTCCCTCGAAAAATAACTCCACGTCAGGACGATGTCCCAGATTACATCGGAAAGCTGCTCTGAAAGTTGGTACACCCTCAAATTCTCAAAGTTAGTCCTAGCCATAAATCCTTCTTCTGAGGGTGAGAGAACGACTGACAACTGACAACGGACTACTGACCTAGCGGTTACTTAGTCATCGCATCCGTAACCTTAATTTCGCCATTGATGATCTTCTGCCTTGCTTCATCTGCTTGTTTAAGCATTTCGGGCGTTAGGAGGTCCTTATTGAATTCATCCAGCGAGTAGCCAACGCCATCCTTGTCCAAGCCATAAACATGAAAGCCGGCCTTGAACTGTCCATTTACAACATTTCCGATAATGTCGTAGACAGCGTTGTCCACACGCTTCACCATGCTGGTGAGCACGAAGCCAGGCTTAACCATGTTCTGATTTGAATCAACTCCGATCACGAAGTGCGTAGCGCGACCATTTTGTTTGCCGTACTGTTCAACTGCATCAAAGGCGCCAAGGCCTGAATTTCCTGCCGCCGTAAAAATCACATCGGCGCCTTTTCCGATCTGGGCCAGCGCGATCTCTTTTCCCTTGCCCGGATTGTTCCAGGCGGCGTCCGTGACACCCACATAGTTTGGAATGACCCGGATATTCGGGTTAACTGCTTTCGCACCCTCTTCGTAACCTTCTTTGAAGCGATGGATCAATCCAATGTCCATACCACCAAGGAAACCGATCGTTCCGGTTCTCGAGGTGCGTGCCGCCAGCATGCCTACCAGGTAAGAACCTTCGTGCTCCTTAAAAACTAGTGATGCGACATTTGGCAAATCGCTCACTCCGTCAACGATAGCGAAGCGAATGTTCGGATAATCTTTGGCAACGAGCTCGATAATCGGTGTTTGCGCGAATCCGATGCCAACGATCAGGTCGTAGCCGCGTTCGGCAAACGCTCGCATCGCCGGTTCGATCGAGGTTGGATTGCCAGGTTCGATGTCACGCAGAATGATCGGGAGGGAAGGTTTGCCGCAGATTGTTCCGTCGGGCCACTTCCCGTCCTGAGCACACTTAGCACCGGCCCAGGCTGCAGCATTGAACGAACGATCGTCTTTGCCACCAATGTCGAAGACAATGCCAACACGGATCTTGCCCCGTTCAGCAGCCCCATAACTATCGCGGTTGCAGGCAGAACTAAACACTGCCAACAAACACACGGCAAGCAGCGTGGACAACAATGCGAATCTCATTCGTTGATCACTTCCCTCAGTAGTAACGGTAATTCAAGGGGAGGACGGTCGGCGATTTGATAAGCGGCTTGAATGCGTGTAGCCGCCTCCTGGGCTTTGGAATCGTCGGCACAGTAGATCGTGCCAATCGATTCTCCGGCTTCGATTCGATCGCCGATCTTCACCTCAGTCATAAATCCAACTGTTGGGTCGATGCGATCGTCGATCCGAACACGACCTCCGCCGATGGCGGCAATGGCGTGTCCGATCTCAGCCGTGTTCACTGTATCAATAATTCCAGAGCGTGGTGATTCTACCTTAATCGATTCGGTCACCAAAGGAAGAAACTTCTGGGGGTTATCACAAACCCGCGGCTCACCACCCTGTGCTTCAACATTATTGCGGAAGCACTCCAGCGCCGCGCCAGAGCTGACGACCTCACGAAGCCGATCACGCGCTGCCTCGAGGGAGTCGGCCACTTTCGACAACACCAGCATATGTGCCGACAATTCGAGCGACAGATCAAGGACGGGCCTGGCGCCTTCAGTTCCTTCGTTGCGTAACAGCTCAACGCACTCCTTGACCTCGAGGGAGTTGCCAACAGCTTCACCCAGAGGTTGATTCATGTCAGTCAACAACGCGCGAGTGTGAATGCCAAGGGCGTTTCCGGTGCGCACCAACGCATGCGCGAGGGCCTGGGCCCTGGCTTCTTCGCGCATGAATGCGCCGGAACCAACCTTCACATCAATCACCATTGCATCAAGACCGGCAGCACCTTTTTTCGAAATGATTGAAGCCACTATTAATGGGATTGCTTCCACTGTTGAGGTCGCGTCACGAAGCGCATACATCTTCTTGTCGGCCGGGGCCAATTCTCCGGTTTGCCCTGACATTGCATAGCCCACAGATTTGAGAACGCTTTCAAACTCGGCCGCACTGAGGTCGACGCGATAACCCGGAATCGATTCCAGTTTGTCCAGGGTTCCACCGGTATGGCCCAGCCCACGACCGGAAATCATTGGCACGGACACACCGCACGCGGCAACCATCGGCGCAATCAGCAATGAAGTCTTGTCGCCAACTCCACCGGTCGAATGCTTGTCAGCTTTTGGTTTATCGATGGCTGAAAAATCGAGAGTACTACCGGAATGAAGCATCGCATGAGTGAGTGCCTCCTGCTCGGCGTCATTCATCCCGTTGAGGTAAACAGCCATCAGCAGGGCGCTGATCTGGTAGTCTGCGATAGTACCCTTCGTAACACCTTCAATGAAGAATTCGATCTCTTCCACGGAGAGTTGCTCCCCGTCGCGCTTCTTTCGAATTACATCCTGTGGTCTCAATCTGTTCTTCCTTAATGACTCGTGATTAGCACTACTGCCTGAGCTTCGACAGCCAAACCCTCACCAACCGCACCAAGGCCTTCGCCAGTCTTTGCTTTCACACTGACGCACGACAGATCGACTGACAACACTTCGGCGATTTTTTCGCGCATGCCGAGAATGTGTGGGCGTAGTTTCGGAGTCTCCAGCATTACGGTGGCATCAACGTTCACGATTTCACTCCCGCGCTCGTGGGCCAACCAGACCACTCGTGACAGCAACTGTAAGCTATTAGCGTCGCGCCAGTTTGGATCGCTGTCAGGAAAATGTAAGCCGAGATCCCCTTCGCAGAGGGCACCTAAAATTGCATCAGCGATTGCGTGCAAAAGGACGTCGGCGTCGGAATGGCCCTGGCTACCCTTGTCGGACTCAACGTGAACGCCGCCGAGCATCAGAGGTCGCCCTGACACTAGCTTATGAACGTCGCTGCCGATTCCAATTCTGAACATAATCGAACTTGTGCTGGGTGCTGTGAACTTTGTGCTTTGTTGGCCTGTTGGTTTTAGTAAAGAACAAAGTCCAAAGCACTAAGTTCAACCTGCAGACCCCGTCTCCTTCAAGATAGCTTCTGCTAAAACAAGGTCCCCTTCCGTAGTGATCTTGATATTTCGCGAGCTGCCCTCGACCGTTGCAATCGGAATCCCAGCCCGTTCGAGAATCGAGCTCTCATCCGTCAACGACGGATCAAGAACATCAACCAGCTCGTAAGCGCGACGGAGTAACGAGTAATGAAAGCTCTGGGGCGTCAGAGCGTTTCTCAGGTCGTTTCGATTCAGAGTGCGCACTACTCGCCGTTCACTGATTTCCTTGATTGTATCCACTGGCCTGGAGACGAGGATTGCAGCGCCTGCTGCTCGCGCTGTTTCTACAGTGCGCGTGATCTCTTCGCAGGTGACAAACGGCCGCACACCATCGTGGACCACCACGATTTCCGTGTCGGCTGGCGAAGTCGCGAGCAATCCATTCAATACCGATTCCGCTCTTGTCGCCCCGCCCGTTACTACTTGATCAAGTTTCTTAAAGTTCTGGTTCCGACTCAGATCAAGAAAGATATTTCTTTCCTCCGCCGGAACCACTACGATCAATTTCTGAACAACGTCGCAAACTTCGAAGACTTTGATTGTGTGAAAGAGAATGGGCGTGCCGGCCAGCTCCAGAAACTGCTTGGGGCGTGAGCTAGCCATCCGCCTGCCCTGCCCGGCAGCGGCAATGATTGCGACGTTCATAAGAAAGTGACAGGTAACGACTGACAAGTAACCAGAGAAATCGGGTCGTTCTCCTTACTTGTCACACGTCACATGTCACTCAATTACAACTCCGGTATCGGTTCAGTATCGGTAATGCGAACGGGCACCGGTCCACTGCGCGGCGCCTCCCGAGCGGGCCGACGCACACCACCATTGATTCGATGCTCACCACTCACCGAGCCAGTCTCCGGCTCTTCCCAGAGACGCCCAAAAATCATCTTGCCCGCGGTAGTTTGCAGAACGCTGGTCACCGCGATGTCGGCATTCTTGCCAATCAGCCGGCGTGCGTTGTCGACGACGACCATGGTTCCGTCATCAAGGTAAGCGACGCCCTGATTGTATTCCTTGCCTTCCTTCAGGATGAAAACCCTCATCGCTTCCCCCGGAAGCACCACAGGTTTCAGAGCGTTTGCCAACTCATTGATGTTCAGGACACTCACTCCGCGCAACTGCGAGACTTTATTTAGGTTGAAATCGTTGGTCACGATCACCGCATCCAGTTGCTTACCCAACTCGATGAGCTTCAGATCGACTTCCCGCACCGACGGAAAATCGGTCTCGACTATTTGAATGTCGAGCGAACTATTGTTCTGCAGCCGGTTGAGCATATCGAGCCCGCGGCGCCCGCGCTGTCGCTTGGACGAATCGGGTGAGTCGGCAACCTGTTGCAGCTCTCGGAGGATGAATTGCGGGATGATTAGAGAGCCAGTTAGGAACCCGGTCTCTGCGACATCGGCGATGCGGCCGTCGATGATGACGGACGTATCCAGGATCTTCAGGTCACGTCGAGCAGTTTTGTCCGTCAGAATGCCGCCCAGCGCCGAAAGCTCCAGGTAATCACCTTTAGCAGCGCCAACCATCAGACCGACATACGCCATGAAAAACGTAAGGGAGAGGGTCAGGAAGGTCTTCACCTCGGGAGCTACCGCCATCGATTCCTGACGGCTAATCAGAGAGCCAATCAAGAAGGCGCCAATGATTCCCAGGATGGAACCAACAGCAGCGCCGATGAGCGTTTTCAGGCTCGCACGACGAATTCTTCGTTCGAAGAAAATAATGGAGACGGCAATGAGGGCGCCCACGAGCGCAGAAATCCAACGGTCGCGGCCCACGGGTCTTAAAACGTATCCAGCAGCAACGAGAATAGCAGTAAAAACCAGCCTTATAATGACGACATCCCCATGCATATTGGCGGGAATCTTAGCACGCCAATACCTACCCGTCACCAAAAACCTCTTTTGGCCGTTAATTTTAGGATGTTTTGGGTTAGGAACGACGTGAGGGATACCAAGCACTGACTTAAGAGTGCGGCGTAGTCGACGGAAGCTCACAAATCAAATTTCCCGTTCCGACGTGTGGGCCCGACAAAAGATTTTCCATATATAAATTTCGCATTTCTCATTTGGCATCGCCGAACACAAGGCGATCGCCACGACCTGCCTCAATGGAAACTAAGGAAATGACAAATGATATGGAAAATCGAACGCACGCTGACCAGACCAACGAAGAATGGTCCTGAGCTAATCGATTTCGGCCTAACTTGGCTCCGGTATTACCTGACTTGGCTCCGGTATTACCGGTACTCAGGATAAAGCACTCTCACGCTAAAGCTTCCGCTGTTGTCCCCATAGTTGTCATCATTGACGAATAAATACAATCGTCCATCGGCCGGAGCGGTAAACGTTGACTGGCTGCCAATCAAGAACGGCTGCGTGCTCTGCCCGTTTGACTGCATCACGTAACCAATCAGGGCGCCCACACCTGCAGTTGGTACCGGACGTCTGCTTACTCCAAAGATCGCACTTGTGCCAGGGCGACTGCCATCTGCCGACACTATGCCGACTCGCTGACCAGCAGTGATGTTGCCGGACGCCGTGAAGACGACCTGATCTCCGGTACGAAGGTCGATACCGGTGTCGACTCCCCGTGATTCATTCGCCGGCACGTTAATGGTTCGCTCAAGAGTCCGGCCAGCGCGTCGATCCCGATTTGGATTGGAGTCGCCTCGCTGCCGTGAGCGCGTCGTCGCCGGACCAGAGCCTTGGCCGGGCAATCCAAAGGGATCGTAGTCATTGTCGTTCTGGTTGCGACTATCGTCAGCACGAGCGAGCGCAGTGAAGTCAAGTTCTTTTCTCACCCGTGCATTGAATGATCCGCGAGCGTCGGTGTAGTCACCTCGGTTGACCGTCATGTAGAGACGCCCATCGCGGTCGGCGGTAAAGTCGCGGCCCGCGCCAATCTCGATAATCGGTGCATCAAAATCGTTTCCGATCACGCCAATCAATTCCCCTTCAGCTGCACGCGGCAAAGGCGCACTGGGATCAGTTGTCGTCAGACCTGCCGGAGTAATACGCGTTCGGCCGGCGTAAATTATTCCGGTGGCATCAACTCGAATCCGTTCACTACGTCGAACATCTACTCCGGAGTCAACCCAGTTTGGGCCAAGGGCCACATCGACGTTGCGTGTTTGGTAACGAGCGTCGTCGAGCGATCGCCCATCAATCTCCAACCTCTCGATGTCGCGTGGTCGGAGGAACACTACCTCGCCCGCGTTCACAGTTCGGGCTGCCGTGGCGCCTGATTGGTTGGTCGCAGGACGAGCGGGGAGAGTGGCGACTTGAGTAAGTTGGATCGCAAACCGGCCATTGATAAAGCCAAGCACGTTTCCACGCAGCACGGTGCCGCTGCGCAAAGTAATCGTGTCGGCAGCGACAATCGAAAAGGCTGCCATGGTAATCAACAAAACTAAAATTAGCTTTTTCATAGTGGTCTCCTCTTGAAACTAAAACGCCAAGATCTATAGGCGGGAGAGTCGCGATAAGAAAACGATATAGTCGGAATGCGTAGAGACTACAACGCAGTTAACAAAGGGGGCAAGCATGCGTGGACGAAAGCGATCGTATTCTTACCGTGAACTAAAACATTTTCAAAACAGTTCAGACAACGCTTCTTCAACAGAGCGCACACCCACCGCACGCAGACCGATCATTCGCTCCAAACCTGCAACATTCGATGACGGCATGATGAGCGTCTTGAATCCCAGCGCCTGCGCTTCGCGTGCCCGTACGATCGCCTGAGTGGTCCCACGCACTTCGCCCGTTAAACCCACCTCACCAAATATCGCGGTATGCGGATCAATCGGAATCCCTTTAAAGCTGGAAGTAATCGCTGCGACCACGCCAAGATCAACTGCCGGCTCGTCCACCTCTAGTCCTCCCGCAATGTTGACGAAAACATCGTCACCCAACATCTGCAGGCCGAGTCGCTTATCCAGCATCGCCATCAAAAGCGAAACCCGATTTTGATCGACACCCTGTGTCATCCGCCGGCCCGTTCCATATTTCGTTTCCGAGACGAGTGCCTGAATTTCAACCAGCAACGGTCGGGTCCCTTCCATACATGCAGTGACGACCGAACCAGAGACATTCTCCGGCCGCTCCTGCAAAAACATCTTGGATGGATTAGCGACTGGGACCAGTCCACTCGCCGTCATTTCAAAGACGCCGATTTCATTCGCCGCGCCAAATCGGTTCTTAACCGCGCGCACTATGCGATGGTTGTGATGACGCTCTCCTTCGAAGTACAGAACGGTGTCGACCACGTGTTCCAGGGACTTTGGACCTGCTATCGATCCGTCCTTGGTGATGTGCCCGATAAGAAAGACTGGAATCGTGCGGTTCTTAGCCAGCAAGAGAAACTGATGCGCCGCTTCCCTTACCTGCGATACGGATCCCGGCGCAGATTCAATCATGGCCGAGAACACAGTCTGAATGGAGTCAACAACGATTGCGCTCGGTCCCAGTTTTTCCACTTCGTGAAAAATATTCTCGAGATTCGTCTCCGGTAAGAGAAACAGGTTCTTCGCGGTTATGCCCAATCGCTCGCCGCGCAGTTTTATTTGACGTTCCGACTCTTCGCCTGAAACGTAAAGCACAGCGCCGTTCTCAGCACTTAGTCGATCCGCCACCTGAAGTAGCAAAGTGCTCTTCCCAATGCCAGGATCGCCACCTATCAAAACCAGCGTCCCGGGGACGATGCCGCCACCCAATACGCGATCGAATTCCGTTACGCCTGAAGAAATGCGAACCTCGTCTTGTGATTCGATCTCCGAATAGGCAATTGCGGAGACGTCGCGCAGCTTCAAGCCACTGCGGACTGTGCTCTTTGAAACAGGTCGAGCGCGCTCTTCGACCAGCGAGTTCCACTCGCCGCACTCCGGGCATTTTCCCAACCACTTGCCAGACTGATGTCCGCAGCTTTGACAGACGAATGTTGTCGTTGATTTCTTCAATTACGTTACCCTGAGTGACTAGATACCTTGGCTAGCTGGAGTGTAAATCGACAATCAGACCCATGCGCTACCCGCGCTAGAGTACTGACCTCATGACCCGCTTGTTCTGTGATTCAGAGTAGTACCTTAACGTTTTCGGTTGGACGACCCAGTACCGCGCGGTTGCCGCGTTCGACGATGGGGCGCTGGATCAGATCCGGATGCTTGATCATCAGATCGATTAATTCGTCATCTGTGAACTCTCCTTTGCCAAGACCAAGTTCTCGATATATCGGCTCGCTGGTACGGAGAAGCTCTCTAGGAGCCATCTTCATCTTTCCCAATAACTCAGTCAGCTTCTCACGGCTTAACGGTTCAATGTAGTAGTTAATCTTTTCAAACGAGATGCCTCGCTCACGAAGCAGTTTGTCCATCTCTCGGCATTTGCTACAGGTTGGCTTTTCGTAGATTGTTAACATAAGTGACTTTTTACTTTGTGCTCTGAACTTGGTGCTTTGTTAGTTGTCAGTTGTCAGTTGTTGCGTAGGTCACTGAACGACTTAGATCTGTAGGGAACTCATCGATACTCAGCCTGAAGAGCAAATACAACTAGCCACTGACAACCAACAAAGCACCAAGCACAAAGCTCCTCTTCATGGAAATATCCCGCGCACCTTGGTTGCTTCCGCTACTCGATCGACAGCGAGTATATAAGCTCCAGTTCGCATGTCTGTGTCGTAACGCTGCGCCGTTTCGTGTACGGACTTAAACGCTGCGTGCATTGTCTGTTCAAGCGTGTCGTTAATCTGCTTTTCCGACCAGAAGAACGAATACTGATCCTGAACCCACTCGTAATAACTCACAGTCACGCCCCCGGCATTGGCCAAAATATCCGGGACCAGAAAGACGCCCTGGTCAGCAAGGACCCGATCGGAGCCCGGTGTCGTTGGCCCATTCGCCAGTTCAGCAATAATCTTCGCCTTCACATTGCCGACATTCTTCAGAGTGATCGCATTCTCCAGGGCAGACGGCAACAGGATGTCACAATCGACAGTAAGCACGTCATTACACTCGATCTCTTTGGCGCCGCGGAAGCCTGCCAGCGTTGATGTTTCTTTCTTGTAGCGTAACGCCTCTTGAATATCGATTCCACTGTCGTTGTAAAGACCGACTTTCGAATCGCAAATAGCGACCACTCGGGCGCCGTCCGCGGCCACCATGTGCGAAATGTTCGCGCCGGCATTTCCAAAACCATGAATGGAAACCCGCGCGCCCTTCAAGTCCATTCCCAGCACACGGCAGGCCTCGCGCAAGGCAAACAAACACCCGCGCGCAGTTGCTTCGCTACGTCCTTGTGAACCACCAAGCGAGATTGGTTTCCCGGTTACTACTCCAAGTTCAGTATGACCACGGATCATCGATATTGTGTCCATGATCCAGGCCATTGTTTGTTCATCCGTGTAAACATCCGGCGCCGGAATATCACGGTCTGGACCAATGATTGGCGCAATCTCAAATGCGTAACGACGCGTCAAACGCTCCAACTCATTTATCGAGAGAGCCTTGGGATCACAAATGACGCCTCCCTTGCCACCGCCATACGGGATACCCACGGTTGCACATTTCCACGTCATCCATGCGGCCAGTGCTTTCACTTCATCGAGGGTGACGTTAGGGTGATAGCGTATGCCTCCTTTGGCTGGACCACGCGCAATATTGTGTTGCACGCGATAGCCTTCGAATACGCGAACGTCTCCACCATCCATCTTCACGGGGATCGAAACAATTAGTTGTCGTTTGGCATTACTCAGAACCTGACGAGTGGAGTCGTCGAGGTTGAGGAAGTCCGCGGCACGATTGAACTGCTGCTTGGCGATTTCAAATGGGTTGAGTTGCTCCTGGAGTGCTTCCCTGGTGGCCATCGTTTGTGTCTCCTGGAAGGGGGGTGCGAGAGCGTGGCAATCGTAAGGCGTCCAATGTGCAAAGTCCAACGTGAGTTATGTGTCGGGGGAAAGGGGGAAAGGGGAAGTGGGAAGTGGGAAGGCAACGTGAAGCCCGAAATCTTATCACCCCTCCTACGTTCAATTCTGCTTTGGCCCGCTGGCCGGCTGCGACTCAATCCTTTACCCCGTTTCCGTTTTCCTTTCTCCTTTCTTCGTTCCCTTCCCCTTCCCCTAATCCTTATTCCATTCCGGGAACACTTAACGTCCGAATGGGGTCTAAGGTTGCGGAGTTCGATGCTTCGAACCCGCCTGGCACCGGCGTTCAGTTCGACAGCTTTCGTTTGTCATTAAAAGCGCGGGGGACAAACCAAAGCTTGGTCGGACAAGGGAGAAACAAATGTTCAATAACTTAATCGAATCGAGTTCGCACACAACTGAGCTGAAACGGCGGGGGTCGTTCTTTCTATTCACGGTCGCCACCTATGCCGTACTTTTCGTCGCCGCCGGCGTGGCCAGCATTTATGCCTACGACGCGCAGATGGGCGATCCCAGCACGGAGCTGGTGGTAATGGTCAATCCGATGGATTTTCCCAAGCCCGAACCTGAACGTGTGCCGACAGTTTCTGGTCCCAGGCCGCGGGGGCACTAACTCGGGGGGTTACGAGCGCCGCAATCCAACTGCGAGCGTCAATGATCCAAACAGAGTGCCAACAACCACATCAGCAGCTCCGAATACCAACCCGCCCCTCCCTCCAGGTGTGACTTTTACTGTGGGGCCAACTAATTCGGACCCGGGTGGACGTGGGCCAGGTACACCGAGTCCAGGCGGAGATGGAGTCAATTCTGGTGGTGGGGTTCCGGCGGTTGACGTTGGTGTGCCACCAACTCCCCCTCCCGTGATAAAGCCGGTGCCAAAGGTAGTCAGCAAAGGTGTAATCACTGGTGAAGCGATCTCACTTCCGCGGCCAGCCTATCCGCCGCTGGCGAAACAAATGCGCGTTCAAGGGACCGTAAGCGTGCAGGTATTGATCGATGAGACCGGCAAAGTTATCTCGGCGAAGGCACTGTCCGGGAATCCTGCTTTATTGCATGCGGCACAGAAAGCAGCTCTCGATGCGCGGTTCAAGCCCACTCGGCTGAGCGATCAACCGGTGAAAGTGTCAGGCGTGATTACTTACAACTTTGTGTTGCAGTAACGTTTTGCGAATCGGCGATTAATTACCCACCGAAACAAAGAGGTACGCGAGTTCTGTGCACTCGCGTACCTCTCCCGCCGACTGCCAAGGTCCGACATGCTTTCAGCTTGTCGCTGCCTCGGTTGACCCTCAACTGCGTTCTTTAAAGTCGCACAGATGAATCTTCACAATCTTCACGACCAGCTTGAAGCATGTCGGACTTTAGATTTCACTTGCGGACGATGCCATCGCCGCCGCCGGTCATCACTTCCTTGCCGTCCTGATTTCGGCACACCCAAACCGAACGTAGCTTGAAATACTTCTCAGCAGGCTCGAGCGCCGTCAGGGTAACTTCACAGGTGATGGTGTCGCCGGCAAAGACTGGACGATGAAACGCGAAGGTCATTTCACGTGCAATCAAGTTAATGTCTCCGCCGATCTTCGTGGGCAACGTGGCGGTGAGCAGACCATGGGCCATTAACCTGCCGTTTTCATCGGGACGTAGATGATGAACGCCTTCATCTCCGGATAGTCCGGCGAATTGTCGAATATCCTCTTCCGTAAATGTTCGTTGCCAGGAGATAACGTCACCGACCTGCATTATTTAGATCCTCTTTCAAGACTATTCGAGTTCGTAGCAAACAATCTTATTGGTCACACTCGTCGTGTGCTCTTGTTTCCTTGACGCGAAAAGAGGGGGCGACGAACGCAACGTGAACGAACTAGTGAACTTAAATGATTGTGTTACGTTGGATCGGAGTCGATCGACTGCCGGCACCAAAATACGAAATCAGTGACCGCTGGTTCGGCGCCGTTCGCCCTAAGCAATTGCGCGATCTGTCCTCGGTGGTACCACGAGTGACCGAACATTTGCGTGAGAATTTCCTCGACACTATTGCGAAACCTATCGCCCTCATAACTCTCGTATTCAAAGACCCGTTCCAAACCCTGGTCGTTCAGGTGAGCAAGGTAGTTAGACCAGTTTATTTCCATGTCTGATAACTCGTCAGGTAGTTCCTCGAGGCTGATCTCCTGACGAAACAGATCCACCTTCTCGCTCGCAACTCCCAGCCGGTAAAGCCAGACGCGCCGTGCGGCGATGATGTGGCCCATGAGATAGACAGCTTTTCTAAAGCCCTCTGACTCTCGCAAGGATGGGGCAGCGTCATTGAGTGCGGCCAGCGTTTTTGCGTGGCTGTCCTTTTCATACTCGAACCAACGACGAAAGCGATCGATCATGGTGTCTGGCATTTATTCAATCCCTCAACGAAGGTAAATCGAGTAGCAGTCTCGGTACTGCGGTAACGGCCGGTACCGAACCGGAAGCGGGTAGGCGACCGGTTCTGTACCGAGCTTTGGCCCTCCCATCGCAGCCTAATCATTGATTGAGTAACGCAGCACTTTGGTTCGCGCGGCAATGATCAGTTCGCCCTTCTCATTGAACACCATCCCGAACGCCGGCCCTTCAGACTTGAAGACGGTCATGTAGCGGCCATTTCCATCAAACACTTGTATGCCTTTGATGTCGCTGACATATACGCGGCCTTTGCCATCGACGGCGATGGAGTAAGGCGCTCGAAACTGCCCCGGCTGCTCGCCGGCGTCCCCAAAGCGCGTTAGAAATTTGCCGTCCACGCCAAACTTGAAAACGGCATTGTTGAAGGTGCCAAGCGCATAAACATTTCCCAGTCCGTCCACCGCGACTTTTGTATCAAGCTCCGAATCACCGCTCGCCCCGCTGATCGCACCTTTAATCGTTTGCGTCACCTGCCCCGAGGAGTTGAACCTAACTATGTCATCCCGGTTCCTGTACCAGGCCGCCAGTAAACCGCCGTCCGGCGTGGATCTCAGGTCGTCGAACCCCCAACCTCCCCCAAAAGGAACTTCGCTTAATCGATTACCGGTTTCACCCTCGTAACGCACGATCTTTCCGCTCTGAACCACGTAGACCGTCCCTTTGCGATCCGCTGCAAGCCCGCGCAAAGGCATCTTCGGATCGACAATCCATTGGGTTATGAATTTTCCAGAGTTATCGAAAACCTGGATTCGGCCTCCGATATATTCACCGACGTAAATCCGATCGCCGCCGTCCAGAGCTATCGCGCGGGCGTCCTTAAACATGCCTGGACCAATTCCCTCTTCACCGAAGCTCATCGCCAGCGTGGCGAATCCAGAGGACACACTTTTTCCGCCCGAGGGAACCGCGCTGCTTCCTCCAGGCCGCGTTGTGCGCGGCGGCGGCGGAGGGCTCGAATTCACTATCGGAGAGCTCCGAACCATGAACCAGCCCATCGCGATTGCCACGATGATCGCACCGACCACGGGAACGACGAGGATTAACAGAATCCACTTGAGCGCGCTGCTGCCTGTATTCCGCAGATCGATGTTGATGACTCGAGCGGGATGTGTCGCGTCGGGAACCGAAAGCGAGCTCTTACAATAAGCGCAACGCGCCGTCAGATTCGCACCTACGACGTCTCGCACGTAGCTTACGGGCGCGCCGCATTTCGGACATTGAAATGTGTCTGGCATGTTTGTTTGGATTTATCTTTGGAGTGCGCCGCCTTGTCGGCGCTTTGGCTGCGACGTGTCGCAGCTTGCTGACATTCAGGTTTCCGGACTTCAGTTGAATCTAAGACCCCGTGAGCCGGTAAGCCGCCGCGAACAACAGCGCCGACAAGGCGGCGCACTCCAAGGTGTGATCATCACCAGCCGTTGAGTTCGCGCAGCGAAGTGATGTGCGCCACATGATGTCGACCGTGCCATGCGTACAATGCCACGTTTTTATCAACGCTAACCACACCAATCTCCGGGTGTTGAAATGTGCGGGCAAAATCCTTCTCGTCGAAGGAGCGGAGAAAGAGTACCCAGCGACGGTGAAGGGCATCAAGCAAGTCGAGCGAAATTTCGACTGGCGCAGTCTTCGCTTCTGTCAGGTTGGCCCAAAGGTTTTCGTCGTACGCGCGGATGGTTGGATGGTCTTCGGTGATGGCCAGTTTGAATCGCGTGTAACTATTCAAGTGACTGTCGGGAACGTGATGGACCACCTGTCGCACGGTCCAGCCGCCGGGCCGGTATGGAGTGTCGAGCTGATCTTCCGACAATCCCGAAACGGCTGCGCGCATTCGCGCCGGCGTCTCCGCTATCTGATCAATCATTGCTTGACGCTGCACATTCGAGAGCGTTCCTTCGAATGCGAATGGTCCAACTGGATAACGCAAGTCCATCAATCACCTCCACCGTACAGAACCGGCCGCGGTAGCGCCGGATCCTGAAAACAACTCAATGAGCGAAGCTAAGATCTCGATCAACCTAGATGTCTCGGGGAGCCGGCGCTACCGCGCTCGGTTCTGTGCTCCTGTTGTCCCGTGTCCCTCTCTCGGCTTATGCTCAATCGATAGTTCTACTAACAGAAACCATTCTACGGCGACGATCTAATTCGCGACAACTATGACTGAAACCGCGGACGTTGTGATCATAGGCAGCGGCATTGTTGGCTCCAGCGTTGCTTATCACCTGGCCGAACAAGGATGCACCAACGTCCTGGTGATCGAACGCGAGGCGCATCAGGGTAAAGGTTCAACCGGCAAGAGCATGGGCGGAGTTCGGGCACAATTCTCGACGCCGGTGAACATTCAGATGTCGCGTTATTCGATCGACTTCTTTTCGCGCTTCGATGAGGTGGTAGGCCATCCGGCAGATTATCGCGCGCACGGATATCTCTTTTGCGCCACGACTGAACGACATCTTGCATATCTCAAGGCCAATCGAGAGCGACAAATATCGCTGGGCGTGGACAACGTTGAACTCGTTTCACCCGCAGATATTTTGAAGTTTGTTCCGCAGCTGCGAGTAGACGACATCATCGGTGGAGCGTTTTGTCCTACTGACGGATTCGTGGATCCGCACAGTGTGATGATGGGGTTTATGCTGAATGCGCGAGAGCATGGCGTACGTCTTTGGCTGGACACCGAAGTAGTTGGCATTCGAACAGAGCCATCGAACACTGACGACTCCATTTCGGCAGTGGCTTCCCCTCACCGGATTACCGGAGTAACAACTTCACGCGGCTTTATTTCAACGCGTACCGTGGTAAATGCGGCTGGCCCATGGGCCGCTACGGTGGCGCGCATGGCGGGTGCAGAGTTGCCGGTGGAACCTTTACGTCGTCAACTTGTGCCGACGGAACCGTTCGCAGAATTACCGCAACGCTTTCCGATGGTGATCGATATGTCGAGCGGCTTCCACTTTCGGCGTGAAGGTAAGGGAATCCTGTTGGCCTGGAATGACCCGGACGAAACGCCCGGGTTCAAGACTGACTTCGACCCCGGGTTTATTGAGAAGATCCTCACGCGTGCGGCGGATCGGGTGCCCTGTCTGATCGATGCTGAGGTCAACACGCGTCGGGCCTGGGCAGGTCTCTACGAAATGACGCCCGACCATCACGCGATTATCGGCCCCGCTCCAAATGTTGCGGGCTTGTTCTTTGCCAACGGCTTCAGCGGGCACGGCGTCATGCACTCGCCCGCGTCCGGGCGTATCACCGCGGACCTGGTTCTGAATGGCCAATCCGACCTAATCGACACTGCTCAACTGAGTGTCGAGCGCTTTGCCGAGGGCCGATTGTTGGAAGAAACCGCGGTGCTGTGAAGCTGCGAATAGCTTGCCGAAAGGATGTGCAAAGGCAACGATTCGAGTCGGGACCTTGGGGCTCCTAGTGACTTGCGACATTCAAAGCTATTCAGTATCTCGGCTGATTTCTTTTTGCGTGGGTTCTCGTAGCTCTTTAGTCTTGCCCATGGCGGAGTCGATCAAAGTCAATACATTCTCTCTTATCGGGTCTTTAAGAGCTCTGTATTCCACCGATTGTTGTTCGAATGGTTTTACCACTTCGTCCAGCATTTGAGGGCTGTTTTTTGCCACGGCAACGAGATTGTTAACCTCAACAAATAAAGAATTCCTCTGCAGACTTCCCGAAATACGAAGAAGCTGAACGAAACGTGGCAAAGTTTGAGATCAAAAGCGCTGGGGTTGTTCCATGCCCAAAGATTGAATCCCCGAATGCGCGTCAGATTGGTCCATATCTAACCGTGGTTAAGCCGGCCACGCAATTGAAAGAAGCGTTCTTGAGCAGGGCCGCACGCCCGCCTTCAACCAGAACGTAACCCTGGAAGTCATTGAGGCATCAACCGCGCGCTCAATGTGGTCCAAACCGTTTCCCAAGGAAGCTCCACGATCTGATAGCGCCAGCCTTTAACACGGCCGCGCTGGTTTGGAGCTTGAAAGACGAGGCAGCGAAGCTTGCATTTCGACGCTTGAATGCCTTTGCGGCCGGCGACGCTGTGCTCGTCACCGATACTCAAAATCGTATCCTTCTCTATTCGCTGAAAAGCGGTCAGCTGGTGGGACGCGCGTTCGGAGCCTACGCCGAGGTCTCGTTTAAGACCGGCTTGGTGAGCGTTGAGAACGAGTCGGGGAAGTTGGCGAACTACGACTTGGCCACTATGAATAAGCGGGACAGCTTTACCTTCTCAAGCCCACTCTCGATGTTGCGGTTCAGTCCAGACGGCCGGCGGTTGATGGTGCTTACGACAAACCAAACTGTTTACATGCTGGATGTTTCGCTGTGGCCACGACCGCAGGCACACCATGAAAAGGACGTTACCGCGAGCTAAGGCTTGACCTCGGTTATCCAACGCGACATTTTGTCCATCGCTTGCTCATAAACTTCTGACTGGGTGACTCCTCCGCTCTTAGGCACTTTCAAAGAGTGATCGCCATTCCCAACGATGTGAACCTCGGCGGGCAGTTTTAGCCTTTTGACTACGGCCTTAATCTCGTCTTCCGTGCCGAACGCATCGCGTGAGCCCTGAATAAACAACATTGGAGAGCTGACGTCTTTCAGATGAGCATCGCGAAGTTTTTCTGGATTGCCGGGTGGGTGTAATGGATAGCCGAGGAAAATTAAACCCGATAAGCCTTCAGAGTTTTCGGCAGCCACTTGCGAAGCAATACGACCCCCCATCGACTTCCCGCCTATCGCCAACCGGTTGCCTTTCAACTTCTTCATGTTTCTGTGCGGCTTCGATGACTGCCTGGTAGCACGCTTCAAGTTTCGCTTTTGGATCCGGGGCGCCCTTCCGTTTTTCCATGTAAATGAAGTTAAAGGTCATGACGTCGAGTCCGCGTTCGGCTAGACCCTTCGCGAACAGCGTCATAAACGGATGCAACTGACCAGCACCAGCACCATGGCCCAGGATTAAGGTGATGCCGGCTCGCGTTTTCTTTTGTGCAGGGTAGAGTAATGCGGTGACAGTATCGGTGACACTTACATTCACGACTAACTCTATTGGTTCGGCTGCCATAGTGGTTTTGACTCCCGCAATAGTTTACTGACCGAACTGCCGCAGGTGATGGTCTACGTGAAGATAACCCCAGCGATGCCAGTCGCGATCGGACATTTTGCCAAACAGTGGATGTCTTCCCCACTCAAAATCTCTTTGCGTCTTCGAGAAGCGCTCGATGATTTCGGCCAGAGCAACTCGGTCGACTTCGAACTCAACCGGCTTTGTGCCACCAATGTTCTGGTCCATTTCCGGTCGAGTCTTGATCCCATGAGGCCAGGGTATCGGGACGTAAAGACCTGCCCATTTCAGCACCGTACGGTTAATAAGACTCTCAGCTACCTGGACCGACTTCTCTCCGGTACCTGATTTGAATGAATCCGTCAGATGGCAAATCATCTGATGCGGAGACATCTTCCCCCAATGGCGCCGGCTGTTGGGACGCAAACCCTGTAAACGCTCAAGCAGTTGCTTTCGATCTGCTTCGTTGGCAAGAGACTTCATCGTCAATGTCCGACCTGATTCAGCTTGTCGTAGCGGCGGCGGTTCTTGTTGCGAACGTCCCTGGTAGCCTTGCACGTTGTGTTTTCCCAACAGCCACGACAAGCTAAAAGCATGTCGGACACTTGCTTTACTGGTAAATCCGCGGCACGCGAGCGCCGATGCCGCAGGTGATTTCATACGACAGTGTGCCTGCAGTTTTGGCTATATCCTCAGCCGTGATGGCGAGCTGCCCTTCCCTACCGATAAGTATCACTTCGTCGCCTTCGCTGACGTCGGGCACGTTGGTCACATCGATAATCGTCAGGTCCATGGAAATCCGCCCGATAACTGTCGCGTACACTCCGCGAATGATCGCGTGTCCGCGGTTGGATAGTGCGCGAATATATCCGTCGTCATAGCCAATTGGAATGGTCGCGACCAGGGTCTTGTTAGATGCCTCAAATGTACAGCCATAACCGACCGTTTCCCCGGCAGGTACCCATTTCAGCAAACCGATACGCGAGTGCAGCGACATGACGGGTTGCAGCTTCTCGTCGCGATGCTCAGGATCGAGAATGTCGCGCCAGAGTCCGTAAAGCACGCCACCGGGACGGACCATGTTTGCCTTCCCTTTGGCGAAGGCGTTGGGTTGGCCAAATATGCCCGCGGAGTTGGCCATGTGTTGATAGCTAGGGTTAAATCCATGCTCTCGAAACGTTGCCGCCGCAGCATCGAAACGCTGAATCTGATCCGTGGTTAGTGGTCCACACCGCGGTTCATCCGCCGCCGCGAAATGAGTTAGAAGACCGTCAACGCGAATATTCGTATAACGTTTCAACGCTTCTAAGAATTCTGCTAACTGATCAAACCGCACACCGAGTCGACCCATTCCGGTGTCTAGTTTTATGTGTACAGCAGCGACCTCGCCGCGATCGAGCGCAACACGGTTGAGCTTTTCCAGGGTTTCAAGCCGATAGACCGCGGGAGTTAGTTTATGTTGAAGGCAAGAGTCTGCTTGTCCTTCCCAAAATCCCGCGAGGCAGAGAATCGGTTTGGTGATCCCAGCCTGCCGCAGTTCAATGCCCTCTTCAGGCAACGCCACCCCAAACCAATCCGCGCCTTCGGTCTCCAGTCTGCGGGCACAAGCAACCGCTCCGTGACCGTAGGCATTCGCCTTCACGACTCCCATCACGTTCACGTCTGGCCCAACGCGCTCGCGAACCCGCCGAAAATTGGAGGCCAGTGCTTCGAGATCGATCTCGGCCCAGGTCGGACGTCGACCCGCAAGCTCATCCCGAGATTGAATTGTGTTGAAGTCAGCCACGTTGAAGGTTATCGAAGGACGCCGCGCTATTCGCGATAGAGATTATCGAAGCGCATGCTTGAGGGTGTAAAGCGAAGGCGAACTGTATCGGTTGGACCGTTTCGCTGTTTGGCGACGATGATTTCGGCCACGTTCTTCTCATCATCGGGCATGCTGTCGCGCTCTTCGGGTGTTTTGTATTGCTCGGGGCGATAAATGAACGCCACCAAATCGGCGTCCTGCTCGAGCGCTCCGGATTCGCGAAGGTCGGCAAGCTGTGGGCGGTGATCCGAACGCGCCTCGGGAGCGCGTGAAAGTTGCGACAACGCAACGAGGGGAACGTTCAGCTCTTTCGCCAGCCCCTTTAGCTCACGCGAGATTTGTGAAACTTCCTGCTGGCGCGACTCGGCTCGCTTGGCAGAGCCGCTCATCAACTGTAAATAGTCGACGACAATCAGATCCAAACGCTTCTGTTCGGCAGCCAGGCGACGAGCCTTAGCGCGCATCTCCAACACCGAAATCCCAGCAGTGTCGTCCAGAAATATCTTGGCGTCGGCAAGAGTGCCTAACGACTTCGCAATCTGCGCCCATTCGGGTCTCGAAAGAAAGCCATTGCGGAAGCGTTGTGCATCGATGTTTGCTTGCGAACATAACATACGCATCACCAGAGCCTCTTTCGACATTTCCAGCGAAAAGACTCCGACCACAGCGCCTGGAACATGAATAGCGGCATTCTCAGCCAGCATCAGCGCAAAGCTTGTTTTACCCATCGATGGGCGAGCCGCGAGGATGATCAAATCCTGTCTCTGTAATCCGGAAGTGATTTTGTCGAGATCGGCGAAACCGGTGGTCAGACCCGTTAAGACCGCAGCCCGTCCTTCCATCTCCTGAATCTTTTCCAGCAGGCTTTCGGCCACCGGCTTCACGTGCACGAAACCCTGACGGATTCGATCATCGGCTAACTGGAAAATAGCGTGCTCCGCATGGTCCAGAATCAACTCGGGTTCGTCTTCCTGTTCGAGAGCCTCCTGGGTAATCTTGTTTGCGGCTTTGATCAGTTGCCGCAGCATCGACTTACCGCGAACGACTTTCGCGTAGTGTTCGATGTTGGTGGAATGCGGCAGACCGTAAGTGAGGTTAGCGATGAAGGTAATGCCACCGGCCGACTCGAGTGCGTTTTCCTTCTTGAGCTCTTCGCCGATGAGAATCGGATTGATCTCGCCACCGCGTTCGAATATCGCAATCATCGCCGCAAAAATTCGACGCTGCGAAGGCACGTAAAAATCTTCCGGGCGCAGCTGTTCAATGGCCTGACTAATCAGGGCATTGTCGATCAGGATGCCGCCAAGGATCGCGCGTTCTGCTTCGGCACTATGCGGAAGAGAGCGTTCGAAAGTTTGTTCACGAATCGGATCAGGAGTGGCCATGTAGAAGGGTGCGATTGGTTGTTCAAGGGAATTTAGGTTCGGAGATCGTTACTGTCTCTTCGAGAGATCAACGATCGACGAAATCACACAACCCTCACGAACAACGTCTGTGATGATTACCTTTGTACGAAAAGAAAATGACGCTGCAAGTCAAATAAACTTACAGCGTCAAAATATACTACAGCGTTCCACGCAGCGATTCCTGAATCTTTGTTTTATCTACTCAGCTGCTTCGGTTGACGATTCTTCGGTCTGTTTGGCCATCTCCGATTCCTGCTCCGGAGTCAGATGACCGACAATCACTTCGCCTTCAGGAACAATCTTCACCTGCAGCTCGATATTGACTTCCCGGTGCAGACGCAGCGGCACGGTAAAGTCGCCGATCCGTTTCAACGGTTCACGCAAATGAAGCCGGTGACGGTCAATTTCGTAGCCCTTTTCCTTCAATGCTTCGGCGATGTCCATCGAAGTCACTGAACCGTACAACGCGCCCTGTTCGCCTGACTTGCGTTTGAACTCAAGCACCATCGAACGCATCTTCTCGGCCTGCCCTTCGGCGTGGCCGCGTTCAGTAGCTTCTTTCTTGAGTAATGCGGCTCGCTCCTGCTCGATCCCTTTCACGTTGCTCGCGGTCGCCTGGACCGCCAGCTTACGGGGCAGCAAGTAATTTCGAGCGTAACCAGCCTTCACTCTGACAATCTCGCCACGCGTGCCTAGATCGTCCACATCTTCGCGTAAAAGTATTTTTGTGTGCGCCATACTCTCGTCCTTTCCTTAATCCGTTGTGTACGGCAGCAGCGCAATGTTGCGTGCACGTTTGATCGCTTCGGCCAGCATCCGCTGATGAATCGCGCAGTTGCCAGAAATTCGGCGAGGCAAGATCTTGCCGCGTTCAGGTATGAAATTACCCAAAAACCTGGTGTCCTTAAAATCGATGATATCCACCTTCTCGATGCAGAAGCGGCAAATCCGGCGTCGACGCATACGGCGTCCTCCACGTCCACCCTGCATAGATCGACCACGGTCAAAGTCATCGTCGCCACCACCGTTGTAGCGGCGTCCTCGATCCTCATAATTTGTTGACATATCTATCCTCGTAAATCGAAATCAGCGACGCGTGCAGCGCACAGCCGCCGTTCATTAATTCTTAGGCAGCATCCAAATTAGCTTCGGCAGCTTCTTCGGGGGTCACTTCGGGGCTTGAGCCACCGCGCTTCTGTTCGCCACCACCAGATCTCTTGGCGGCCTTCTTGTCTCTCTTCGCCTTGAACTTCTCCGCCCGCTGACGGTCTTCATCAACGCGAACCGTGATGTACCTGATGATCCGGTCGTTCACACGCATGCGACGCTCGAGTTCGGCAATTTCCCGGCCCGATCCTTCAATTTCAAGGAGAACAAAGTTTCCTTCGGTCTTATGAAGAATCTCGTAGGCGAGCTTACGCCGTCCCATGCTCTCGTGCTTAGTCACGGTTCCACCCTGGTCCGTGACGATCTGCTTAAAGCCGTCCGACAGCCGGGTAACTTCCTCATCATCTGCATCGGGGTTCACGATGAACACCACTTCGTATTGTCTGTTCGTATCCAAAATTATCTCCTTCGAAAAACCGTCAAATAGCTCTTGAACCACCCACGATTTAGCCGTTGTATTGCGTCATTGCTTTCAAAACGCCATCTCTCAAAATGGTCCGAACTGCGTCACCGCTGGTCGTCACAATCGTTTCAACTTCCGACCGCATCCCTTTCGGGAATTGATCTAATACAAACCGTTTCGAGTCAGCGATCGGATGGTCCGGTTGAATGCCGATTCGCAAGCGCGTGAACGCGTCCGTACCCAGCACGTCGATAATCGACTTCAACCCGTTATGGCCCCCTGCGGAGCCACGTGCCCGAATCCGAATCCTGCCAAATGGCAGCGCCAGATCATCCGAGATAACAATGACTCGCTCACTCGCTGCGGCCAAGTCCTCTTTCGCCATCAGACAACCAACAGCCTGACCACTCAGGTTCATGTAGGTTTGCGGCTTCGCGAGGGTAACGCCGCGCCCGGCGATTTCGCCGCGACCAACTATAGCTTCACAGGATCGCCGCTTTACCGCGATTCCCGATTCGGCACTTAGTTTGTCAATTAACATGAACCCGAGATTATGGCGCGTCCATTCATACTCGGTGCCCGGATTTCCCAGGCCAACAATCAAATACTCACTTGCCAATGGCCATCTGAAGTTGCTGCCGTTCGCCAGACGCTAACCGCAACAATTCCGCAGCCAACAGTCAGCAACAGGCAATCACTCCTACTCCTTCTTGCCTTCGTCGTCACCTTCGTCATCCTTCTTACCCTTACCGATGACTTCAGGTTCCGCAGCGCCTTCTGCTTCGACCGGCGCTGCGACTGGCTCTTCCCTGATGATACTGACCGTGGCGACGACGGTCTCAGTCGGCGTCAGAATCTCGATACCTTCGGCGACCTGAAGATCGGAAACGTGGAGCAAGTCATGGACGCCAAGATTGGAGACGTCTGCGTTGATGACGTCAGGAATCTCCCTCGGCTCACAACGAATCTCAATCTCACGAATGATCTGCTCAAGCACTCCTTGTTCTTCACGCACGCCTACCGGTTCACCTTCGAGATGCAGCGGCACTGTGACTTCAATCTTCTGACCCTTCACCAGCCGCTGAAAATCCGCATGAACCAGCCGTCCTTTGATGGGATCGATCTGCCGGTCATGAAACATTACTTCGCTCGCCCCGACGCCTTCGATGTCGAGCGTAAAAATCGTATTGCGGCCCGCCTCAGAGCGGAGGATCGCCGCGAGGTCTCGAAGTGGGGCTAGCGCGGCCACGCTCTCGCCAACGCCGCCGTAAACCACCACCGGGACCAGCCCCTCGCGACGTGCCCGCCGCGCATCATTCTTGCCGCGACCGTCGCGCGCTTTTGCTCGAATTGTTATTTCTTTTCGTTCTTCAGCCATGATGCTCCTCTTAACAAACGTTCAGCGACCCGAGCAATTTCCAATTTCCAATTTCCAATTGCCGATTTTGAGGACCGCGAAAGATCCTTTCAAAATTAACTGGCAATTGAAAATCGGCAATCGGCAATACTCGCCGGTCGCTGATGGACTTCCTAAGCCATCAGTGTTTGCCCTTCGCTATACGAAGAGCGAGGAAACGCTGGTTTCCTCGTGGATCGACTTGATCGCTTTCGCCAAAAGTGGCGCGATACTAAGTACCTTAATCTTCTTCCAATCGCATACGTGATCACGCAGCGGAATGGTGTTCGTAATAATAACCTGCTCGATTTCAGAATTATCGAGCTGTTCGACGGCCTTCCCAGATAAAACAGCATGCGTAAAGCAGGCATGAATTCTTGCGGCACCAGCATTCTTCAACGCTTTGGCCACTTTAGTCAAGGAGCCACCCGTGTCGCACATGTCATCGACAATCAAGCAACTACGGCCGCGCACGTCGCCGACCACGTTCATTACTTCCGCAACATTCGCCTTTTCGCGTCGTTTGTCACACAGCGCGAGTTCAGCGTTGAGACGTTTCGCGTAGGCCCGAGCGCGCTCAGCACCCCCGGTATCTGGGGCCACAACCGTAAGATCCTCCAATGGATTCTCCTGGTAATAGCCAATCATTACCGGGGCCGAATAGAGGTGATCTACCGGTATATCAAAGAAGCCCTGAATCTGCGCCGCATGAAGGTCGATCGTTAACAAACGGTCGGCGCCGGCAACAGTGATCAGGTTCGCTACCAGCTTCGCAGAGATAGGTACGCGAGGGCGGTCCTTCTTGTCTGACCGGCCATAACCGTAATACGGGATCACCGCGGTGATGCGTTCGGCTGACGAGCGACGGAACGCGTCGAGCATCACCAGCAACTCCATCAGGTGTTCATCAGTAGGCGGACAAGTCGGTTGGATGATGAATACATCTCCACCGCGGACGTTCTCGTCGATCTGAAAATTAAACTCGCCATCTGAGAAGCGCTCAGTAAACGCGCTACCCATATCACAACCTAAATGACGAGCAATCTCCTCCGCCAATTTCGGGTTTGCATTACCCGAAAAAATCTTGATGCCACCAGTTGTGCTCATAAGAAAGTGATGCGTGATGAGTAATGAGTTAAGCGTTTCGATGCTTATCACTCATCACTCATCACCTAGCGAAAGTGGCTGGGGCGGGTGGATTCGAACCAACGAATGCCGGTTCCAAAGACCGGTGCCTTACCACTTGGCTACGCCCCAATATCAGAATCAGAATTGAAAAAACTTAAGAGCGAGATCTCATCAACAGTTAAGGCGCGTTTGTATTCGTTCCGGGACAATGTATCACACGGAAATGCGCGCCAGCCCGGTTCCATTTGTATTTTTCCAAGCGCCAACTCTCGACTGTGTTGATTCTCGAAAACTCCGAAGACGCTTGAACCGCTGCCTGCCAATAGTGCGTAGCGCGCACCGGCCTGGAGGAGTGCCTCTTTTGATCGTCTAATCTCGGGCTCCATATCAAAGATCACTGACTCGAAATCGTTGCGGAAGTCTTCACAAACTGTCGATCGTTCCGAATCGAAAAAATTCTGCCCTGCGGGCGAACTTGAGAGAATAGAAGCGGTCTTTGATGTTGTCAAGGCAAGCGAATTCATTGCAGCGTACGCATCCGCTGTTGAAACTCCAGCGTTTGGCGTGAGAACAACCAGGTGATGTCCGTCGCAATCGTTTAGTGGTGAAAGTGTAGTTCCGGTACCTTTCCCGAGGGCCGTTCCGCCTATGAAAAAGAAAGGAACATCAGCCCCTAAACCTGCTCCAATCTCGACGAGAGCTTTCCGATCAGGTCGAATTTTCCACAAGTGCGATAAAGCGAGTAATGAAGTGGCAGCGTTAGATGAGCCCCCACCCAATCCGGCCCTGGCTGGTATTCTTTTTTTGAGTTTGATCTTCGCGCCGCGCTCAATTCCGTAATGCTGTTTCAAAGCAAGTGCGGCGCGAACGACCAGGTTGCGGTCATCGGTTGGAATTTCGTCGTCATCGCACTCGAGCGAGATTCCGCCATCGTCGCTTGACTGGAAGTGAAGGCTATCGTTTAAGGAAATTGTTTGCAGGATGGTCGATAATTCATGGTATCCATCCGGCCGCTTTCCCAGGATCTGAAGACGCCAATTAATCTTCGCGAAGGAAGGAACCGTGAATGCTTTGGAAGTCACTATGGGTGTTCTTGCCGAACCAGGCAGCCACCCAACTTAGCAGCGGGGCGGTATCTAGCGTGCGATAAAAACCTGAGTTATATAAACGCTGCCGTCACTGGAAACATAACTGCCGATGGCTGATGACTGAAAACCAGCGTAAAGCATATTAGCGCGATGACCACCTGACTTCATCCATCGTTCGACTGCGAATGCGCCGGGGTCGGTGTAACCTTTATTATACGCGATGTTTTCTCCGATGACTTTGAAGCGCTTTATCCCCAGAGCACGTGCTCTATCTTTCAACTGCAAACCTTCAGGCGTCTCATGATCGAAGTATCCGATGCGCCCCATGCTTTCCGAGTGAGCTCGAGCCAACAGGCAGAGATCAGCATCCCAAATAAGAGGGGCCAAACCATTTGCCAGCCGGGCCTCGTTGGTTTTTTTGAATGCCGATTTTTCGACGTCTGTGGCGTCTGAGTGTGATGGCAAATTCGGATTCACTTCGTTGCTGGCAACCGGGCCAACTAAACGAGGTCTAGAGGCTGTGGGATCTGCATCGTACGTCAATAGCCCTGCCATCGGTCGGCCTTGATCCTGCGCATATACGGCTTGGGACAACGAGGCGAGCGTTATGAGAACTACGAGTGAGTAGAGACGAAGAGAGGTCAAAGAGATAGCGTAAACGGGGGAACTCATTGAGAGATTTCCTTTTGGCAGGTTGCCGGGTTCGGCTAAGTTAGAGAGCTTGTGAAGTACCTAGCCGGGGCGTGGCAGGTCAGGAACGGAATTAGGCTAACAAAATGGCCAACGTAGTTCAACACTTTTCACTTGCGCGGCGGTGGCTTTGAGCAAAATGACGGCAAGAACCGGTTTAGAGAGGCGGGCAACCGTTGTCAGCCTCAGGGTATCCATTGCTGACGCGTCCGTCGGAAAAGGGTTTTTGGCGTAAACAGCACAATTTCATATGAGCCTTACCAGGTATCTCAGCCTTTCTTTTGTGATTTTCGGCATAAGCCTAGCAGTCTACGCTCAACCGGTGTCAATGCCCTCGCCTGGGGTTACGACAAGACCGAGCCAATCGCCAGCCCAAACCAAGCCGGGTGATGAGATAGCCGAGGGTGAGGTACTCCGAATTACCGCGAACCTGGTTTCGGTTCCGGTTACGGTCATTGATCGCCAGGGTCAATACGTTGTTGACCTGCAACAGAAAGACTTCCGCATTTTTGAGGATGGCGAGGAGCAGTCGATTGCCCACTTCAGTAACGTTGACCGCCCCTTCTCAGTCGCCCTGTTAATCGATACCAGCGGATCCACCGCGCCGTTCCTGAACGAGATAAAAGGGGGCGCCAGGGCGTTCGTGGACCAGCTACGCCCTTCAGACGTGGTGCGCCCGATATTCTTCCACGGCGAGATCAAATCCCTCACGCGGGCTGGTTCCAGCGACCCAGCGACATTACGAGCAGCCATCGACCAAATTGAGGCAGGACCTCTCCTGCTCGGCACCAGGTTGTACGACGCTGTCGATTACGGCTTGCACGTTCTCAAGCCCGACTCCACCAGAAAGGCGATCCTTCTCTTTACAGATGGAGTAAACACCTGGGGCAAAGCCACCATGAAACAGACTCTTGAGGAAGCGGAAGAGTCGGGAGTAATCATTTACACACTTCAGTATGGCGATTCGCCAGCTATCAAATATCTTCAGCGGTTGGCTGATAAAACGGGCGGACGCTATTTCAAGGTAGGCGGCTCGGCATCGATTGAACAATCATTTGCTGGGGTTGCGGAAGAATTGCGAAGACAGTATTTGATCGGTTACTACCCGAAGGTGTCATCCGAGCGCCGCGAGGAGCGGCTAATTAAGGTTAAATTAGATCGTCCGCGCTTAGTTGTGAGAGCGCGACGATCCTACACCTACCACCCGTAACACACACATAGAATTAGTTTGACTGGGGTCCGGGAGCAAATCGTTTGAGCGCTTTCTCCCAAGAAGTGCGGACTGGATAGCAGTAGAGAAGCACGGCAAGCGAAACCAATCCGGCGCCATACGAATAGAAAGCGTTCCCTGTCAGAAAGGTAGCTACGAATCCCACCACAGCAATTACGGTCCCAAGGGCTGCCACCTGAAGAGTAGTCCTTTGCAGTGTGATCAGAACACCCGAAGCGCCTTTCAGCGCGCCGACGTCCTGCAATCGCATAGTGGCAAATTTGGTGCGCCGAAGCGCCATTGCCCCAAGTCCAAAGATCAGAATTGTGATGCGAACCGCAATATCCAGCGACGGATTGTTTTGGGGTGGAATCGACTTGCTAATGAAATACGCCACTGCGCTGAGAACAAGGGTAAGGACTATGAGAGCCCGCACGATTGTTGACGTCGCCAAGTGGCGCCGCTCTAGTTCTGGTAAAGCACTTTTGGCAGGCTCAGTCGTAGTTTCCATGTTAACCCTTTCCCATCGATGAGACCGAAGCTCGTCCCACTATTCTCGCATGCTCTAACGTTTCTGTTAGGAATATAAACAAATCGACCAACAAGCAAAAGGCCCGCTACGTTCAGCAGCGGGCCAAGGCTTGTTAGTTGAGAAATCCAATTACGGCTTCCCTGATGACGTAGCCGCAGGCACGACGGCAGGCTGGGTTATCGCGGGCGCCGCTGAGCGGCCACTATTATTGGCCGGCGCAGTGCGAGTTCGTTGAACAGGCGCTGAGGGCATGACGTTGGTCGGCAAGGTTCCGTTGTAGATGATTGCCTCATCAATCAGATCGTTACGACCCTCTTTCTTGTCCTTGCTAATGAGTATTCCATCGGGCCGCGTCGAAACCGCCGCCTTACCACTGATCTGCTGCATCAGGCTACCCATGAACCCGGGCCGCTCTGCTGGCTTAACATTCTTTCGTGCCGGATCGGCGTCGGGGACCGGGGCACCGATGATGCTGAGCTGCTCCCGGGCCTTGTCGGCATATTCGCTGTTAGGAAAGTTTCGCAGTAGATCCTGATAATACTTGGCTGCTTCGTCAGGCTCTTCCTCCTGCTGAAACGTGTAAGCCAACCTGAACAGAGCTCCATCTCTCAACGAGAAAAATGGATACTTCTCCAGCACTTCCTTGTAACGAGACTGAGCGCCCTTCAGACCGCCTTTGTGACCCTTGTACTTGGCATCAAGGTAAAAGTTGCCAATTTGATAACTGTGCATCGCCAGACTTTCCTGCGTATCACGGAGATGGCCTTCGACGATCGGGCGCAGGTTTGTTTGCGGATACTGCTGCAAAAGTGCTTTAAGACGCTGCTCAGCCTTGCGAGCGTGGGTTACGTCGCGGTCAGACAAACCCATCTGTCGCATTTCTGCTTCCGCGACCTTCAGCATCGCATCGTCTGCGAGTGGATCCGTTGGGAAAAACGTGAGCCAGTCGAGATATGCCTGGGCTGCTTGAATTAGAGCCGAAGTTGTACCCTCAAGGTAGAACGAATCGGCGATGGCCAGTTTGGCCAATGGCAAAAAGGGTGAATCAGGGTAGGTATTGATGATTGTGGAAAACAGGAGCCGGCCAGTTTCATGGCGTCCGCCGCGAACTTCTTTGGCTGCTTCCTGAAACAGCACGCGGTCGCGGCCGGGTGCGACTGTCCCGGTTAGTTCTTCATATTTATCATCGCCGCCGCCACCCAGAAGTCCGAAGAATTTTCCCTTCTTTTTCTTAGGCCCAGCGGCCTTGGCCGTCGACGTTGCGGTACGGGCGCTGGCTGTCGCCTGAAGACCTGTTTCCACTCTGCCATTCAGCTCTGTGACCGAGGTTTCCAGACGATCGATGCTGGTCTGGTCATACCGCTCGGAGCGCTCTTGTCTGCCTCGAATATCATTAACTTCAGAGAGCAATGAGCTGGCTTCCTTGTCGAGGCTGCGCAGACGTTCTCGCGGGTCGTCGAGGTTCTTTTTCTCTTTGTCGCTTGGCGTTCCCATTGACGAGAGCGCGCTACTCAGCGATCTCCTCATGGATTCGAGTTTCGACTTCATGACGTCCAGCCGTTGGAGCGCAGAAAGTTCACTCTGGCTGCCGCTCTTTTGCGCCAACGAAACTCCTGCCAGACATAAAACCAGGCTGGCGCAAATAGCCAACTTAGTAGCAAAGCGGAAATGCATATCTAAAAACCTCCAGAAAATACGTAACACTAGAACGTCAGAATCGTTTTGAACCACTAAACCCATTGCAGAGTTGCTTCGCGTAGCTGTTTTACTGCAGCTTCCGGATTGCCCCGGCCAAAGACTGCCGACCCAGCCACAATAATCTCAGCCCCGGCTGCCACGACTGCAGCTATATTTTCGGCGTCAATGCCCCCGTCGATTTCGATGCGAGTTGGGAGATTTCGCTCCTCAATCATGCGCCGTAGACGCTTTACTTTGTCCGTCGAAGTCTGGATGAAGCGTTGTCCGCCAAATCCAGGATTCACTGACATGACCAGCACATAATCCGCGAAAGCCAACGCTTCACTCAAACTCTCAATAGGCGTGGCCGGATTAATCACCACACCAGCCTGAGCACCGGCTTCGCGAATTGACGTGAGCGTCCGGTGAACGTGGGCGTCTGCCTCGATGTGGATAGAAACCATCTTCGCTCCGGCCTCGACAAACTGCTCAGCGTAACGACCCGGTTCGGTAATCATCAAATGAGCGTCGATGGGAAGCGTCGATGCCTTGGCAATAGACTTCACGACCGGCAATCCCACCGTAATATTTGGCACGAAATGTCCGTCCATCACATCCACGTGCAGAATTCCGGCACCGCCACGCTCAACCGCTGCTATCTCTTCGCTTAGTCGAGAAAAATCGGCTGACAAGATCGAAGGAGCAATGTCGATGTGCTTAGCGTTCATCTGTAAACATCGAGCCCCGGGTTCCCTATTGCGGGGAGGGCCGAGGTGCAGGTGGTCGCGCCGGCCTATTTTGATTAACTGGGCTATTCGAGTTGTTATTGATCGTCAACGCCGGCCGACTGGCATTATCACGCGTTGGCCGGTTGATGTTGCCGTTAATGTTTTTGTTTGGCGATGGCCTATTTATGTTTGCGTTTCGATTGCTCGCGTTAGCATTCTCATTCGCGTTCTTGTTGATATTCTTGTTCTTCTTCGGCTTGTTCTCGTTTGCCGAGTTGTCGTTAACGTTCTTAATCTCCGGTTTCTCTTCTTCCGGCTTGGCTGGAGCAACCACTTGCGAAGCCTCGCCTTCTTTGACACCACGGCTGATGTCCATCGCCACTGTTTGACCGGTCTTAACGACTTCGCCAGGCCGCGGAAGTTGAAACAGGACCGTGTCCGCTTTGAGCTCGTTGCTCGGCCGTGTGGCCCTAACCCTAAAATTCAGGCCAGCATCCGCCAAAATCTGCTCTGCCTGGAACCGATCTTTTCCCAACACGTCCGGCACGGTGACTTCTGGACTACGAAGAGACAAATAGACTGTAGAGGCGAGACCGAACAGGAAAACGATCGCTATCGAGATGGCGATGCTAAGTCGTCTGAGCGCTGAGAGTGGCCCGCTAGCATTGTTCACGTACTATCCTCTGGTCAACTCGAAATTACTGAGTAGCCCTTTAAATCAGCCGCGAAGTCTAACATTGGCCTCAAAGTGCCGCAAGACAACCCTGATAGAGAGGGCTTCAGCTTTTGCGCTTCAGCGCCGCGACAAAAAAGCCGTCGCACCCGTCTCTATGCGGCCACGTCCTCGCCACACCCATCGCATCCGAGACCGATGATTCAACGTTTAGCTCAGCCGGAGTGAACCCTTCATTGTTTTCAACGAACCAGTCGAGAACGCTTTCGTTTTCTTCCTTTTCGACTGAACAGGTTGAATAAACTAAACGACCGCCTGGCTTGACGGCGCGTGATGCATTTTGCAGAAGGAGTCGTTGGCGTTCCGATAATACGCTTATGTCGTCGGGTAGGATGCGCCAGCGAATTTCGGGGTTGCGCCTCAATGTGCCCGTGCCGGAGCACGGAGCATCGACCAATACAGAGTCAAAAGACTCCTCAATCAGCGGCAGAGGCTGCGAACCGTCGAGAGCAAGAATGCGAACGCTGGTGAGACCCTGGAGTTCGACCGCTGACGCGAGTGTTCTGAGCCGATGCTCGTAAACATCGCCGGCAATCACCGTCGCTAAGCCCCTGATCCTGTCAGCGATCTGAGTGGTTTTGCTACCCGGCGCAGCACAGAGGTCGAGCACTTTATCCCCAGCTTTTGCCCCGACGACTTCGGCTACGAGCTGCGACGCTTCGTCCTGAATGTAGATTGAGCCAATGGCTGCGAGCCTGGATAACACGTGAGTGGCGCCACTTATCCGCCACGCGTCGTTAGCAATTCGGGATGGCTCCACTGCGCCTCCTGCCGATCGCAAATCTGCCAGGACTGTCGCTTCATCAGCACGCGTTCTTACAACCCGAAAAGCAACAGGCGCGGGCTGATTATTTGCCTTCGCAAAGGACTCAGCTTCTTCGCTTCCAATTACCTGTGACCACCGATCAATTAGCCATCGTGGATGCGACGTTTCAACTGCGAGCCGTTCGATCGGATCCGCCACCCCACTTGCTGGATCGACTTCCTTTTCCCGCGCAGCGCGTCGTAACACAGCGTTGACTAAGCCAGTCGCCGATCGAAGTCGCGCAATTTTGACGAGATTGACTGACTCATTCACAGCCGCCGAGTCAGGGACACGAGTGAGAAATCGTATTTGATAGAGGCCAAGACGAAGAATGACTCGAACAGCAAGGTCGAGGGTTGATACGCCTCGTCCTAAATAGATTTCGGCAAGCCGGTCCAACCAGAGCTGCCATCTCAACACGCCCATTACGAGGTCATGACAGAGTGCACGATTGGGAGGACTGAGTTCAGTTGCTCGGGAGTTGAGGAGGACTGAGGCATAGGCGCCTCCTTCAACACGCATGAGGATTTCAAATGCCGTGCGCCTTGCCGGTGAGATGTTGCTAGACTTCGCCAAACCGATCACCAGTTTTCAGATGTGCACCGTTTAGGAAATCCCTCGCGCTCATCCGACGCTTCGCTTCTGGCTGCACTTCGAGCAAACGCAAGGATGAACTTGCGCCACACTTCACCAACAGCTCATCTCCGTGGGCTAACCTAACGACTCCCGGTTCATAATTTGAATCAGTGTCGTCAACGACCTGAGCTTTCCAGACGATTAGCCTTCGCGATTGGTGGTAAGTAAACGCGTTGGGCCACGGTTGAAAGCCCCGAACGCAACGTTCAATTACCGGCGCTGAAGCTGACCAATGAATAAGTCCGTCTGTTCTTTTGAGTATAGGCGCGAAAGTAGCTTCGCTTTCGTCCTGTGGCTGCGACGTTATCAATTCAAGTTTCGACAACGTTTCACTTAGCAAATCCGCGCCCATTACCGCCAGACGATCCATTAACTGCGGCGCCGTTTCGTCTACTCCAATCGTAGTTTCCTGCTGAAGTAGAACAGGCCCCGAGTCGAGCTCCTCAGCAATGAACATTGTGGTGACACCTGATTTCGCTTCGCCACGAACTATGGCCCAGTTGACTGGAGCGGCGCCTCTGTAACGCGGGAGTAGAGAGAAGTGCACGTTGATGCAGCCCTTCTTCGGCGCGGCAAGATACTCCGCAGGAAGAATTCGTCCATAGGCAACTACAACTGCAACGTCGGCCTGGTATGAAGAGAAAAGATCTTTCGCGCCCGGAGTCCTGATCTTCGCGAGCTGTTCCAGTGGAAGACTATGCTTCACGGCAAACTCTTTGACTGCTGGCGAGTGAAGCTTGTCACCTCGACCTGCCGGTTTGTCTGGCTGAGTCCAGACTGAGACGATTTCATGTCCGTCTTCGAGGAGCCGCGCCAGCGATACCACGGCTGACTCAGGCGTGCCCATAAAAACAATGCGCATAGTTTCCAGCTTGCCGCAATGCGGGTGAAAGGCTTCCTGGATTAGCTAAATAAAAGAGGCTGCGCCTCCGACCTCGGGCGTAGCCTCTGGCTGACCGCTCTCAATTCTGTGACAGCTTAGATGGCTGCTCTTTTCTCCACCAGCTTGCTGGTTGCGCCAACCCTTTCGGATGCGAGTTTCGCCTGCATGAACAAAAGCAGATAATCTCGGCCCCCTGCCTTCGAATCGGTTCCTGACATATTGAACCCGCCGAAAGGATGCACCCCAACCAGCGCCCCGGTGCATTTCCGGTTCAGGTAGAGATTACCAACATGAAACTCGCGCCGGGCGCGCTCAAGTTTTTCTTCGTCTGCACTGTAGACGGCGCCGGTCAAACCAAACTGCGTGTCGTTGGCAATGTTCAGAGCATCGTCATAGTCCTTCGCTTTAATCACCGCCAACACTGGCCCAAATATTTCTTCCTGTTCGATCGTATCTCCGGCTTTAACGTCAGCGATCACGGTTGGCTCGATGAAGAAGCCTTGTTCACCATCGGAGCCTCCGCCGGCGATCACGCGCCCTCCTTCGCTTTTACCTGTTTCGATGTATTGATTGATCGTCTTGAATGCCTTTTCGTTAATCACCGCACTCATATTCACTGCCGGCTCGTTGGGCTCACCCATCTTGATCTTAGCGGTGCGTTCGACAATCTTCTCCAGCATCTTGTCATAGACTTTGGCGTCGATGATTGCGCGTGAACAGGCCGAGCACTTCTGACCCTGGAATCCAAAAGCTGCCTGGACCACACCGGTTGCAGCATCGTCGAGATCGGCGTCGTCCGCAACGATAATCGCGTCTTTGCCGCCCATCTCAGCGACAACTCGCTTGATCCAAATCTGTCCCTCATGGACTTTCGCTGCCCGCTCGTTGATCCGCAATCCCACTTCCTTGGAACCAGTAAACGCAATGAAACGAGTTTTAGGATGGTCCACAACAACGTCGCCAACCTCTGCGCCTGAGCCGGTCATGAAGTTAACTACTCCCGCGGGTAAACCCGCTTCTTCCAGCAGTTCAAAAAACTTGAAGGCGATTGTTGGAGCGTCGGAAGATGGTTTAAGTACAACCGTATTGCCGGTAACAAAAGCTGCAGCGGTCATCCCGGCCATAATCGCAAACGGAAAATTCCATGGTGGAATGACGGCGCCGACACCAAGAGCAATGTATTCAAGCTTGTTATCTTCGCCTTCGACCTTGACGAGGGGCTGGTCGGATGAATAGCGCAGAATTTCGCGGGCGTAGAACTCCAGAAAATCAATTGCTTCGGCGGTGTCGCCATCGGCCTCAGCCCAACTCTTGGCCACTTCATATACCATCCAGGCAGAAAACTCATGTTTGCGTTCGCGAATCATCGACGCGGTCCGGAACAACAGATCTGCGCGGTCCGCCGGACTCGTGTTTCGCCAGCTCAGGAAAGCCTGGTGGGCCGAGTCAACCGCCTTTTTAGCAAGGTCCGGCGTGGCTTTCTGAAATCGTCCGACAACCTGGGTGCGATTTGCCGGGTTGATGCTTTCCAGCTTCGCGTCAGTGTTGATACGTTCACCACCGATTACTAACGGATATTCCTTGCCTAACTCGCTCTTTACCTTTTCGAGTGCGGCACGCATCGCTTGTGCATTTTCTTCTTTACTGAAATCTACAAACGGTTCATTACGAAATTCTGTGGGCATTTAAATAACTCCAAGTTGAATTTTTTCGAGATACTAACACGCCGAAATACCGGAGACAGAACAGGAGGGTGGCTTGACCGATGCGATTTCTCTGGTCGTCCGGCTCAATGGACGATGTCAAATGAGAAATGAGATACGGAAAATGGCTTCGTTACGATCGCAGCCTCCTCCGGAAGCTACTTCCACTTGCCAGTCTTCTGCAGCTTCTTAATTTTCCGTTTTACGAGTTCCCTCTTGAGCACGCTCATCTTGTCGAGAAAAACTATACCATCGCAATGGTCAGTCTCATGAAGCATGCAACGTGCGGTTAGTTCGGTGTGATCGATTTCAAACTCGCTCCCATTCATATCGTGAGCACGCACCACTGCGCGCAGACTTCGCTCCACCGGCGTAAAGATGCCCGGAAACGAAAGACACCCTTCTTCCCCGTTCTGCTCACCTTCCACGTGAATCACTTCCGGATTCACCATTACAACGCGCTGGTCTGGGTCTTTGCCCGCCGAACAGTCCATCACAAACAGTCGCTTTGAAACTCCGACCTGAACCGCAGCGAGGCCAACCCCCGGCGCGGCATACATCGTTTCAAACATATTGCCGATCAATCTTTTCAAATCGTCATCAAATTCGGTGACCGGTTCGGCCGGGGTGTCGAGCACCGGATCGGGCCAGGTTACGATATCCAGTAATGCCATCTATGTATTCTCGTTCAGCTTGATTGTAATTGAGTCGTGTAATTCTACGATCGGATGGGCGAACTCGACAGTGTGGCCCCGCTAGTATCCGCGCAGCTGCTCTCGATATCCTTCGAAATTTCTCTTCATCTCGCCCAAACTGTCGCCACCAAACTTCTGCCGCATTGCGTCTGCCAATATCAACGCAACCATCGCCTCACCGATCACACCCGCAGCCGGTACGGCCGTGATATCAGAACGCTCAAAGGCTGCAGACTCCGACTGTTTGGTGTCGATGTCGACGGAACGCAACGGACGCCTCAGCGTCGACAACGGTTTCAGATGACCTCGGATCCTGATCTCTTCGCCGTTTGTAATTCCACCTTCCAGGCCTCCCGCCCGATTCGTTTCGCGGATGAACTCTTTCGTCTCGACGTTGTAAGCAATCTCGTCGTGCACCTCCGAACCTGGCAAAGCGCTCGCTTCACTTCCCGCCCCAATGGAAACCGCTTTGACTGCCGGAATGGACATGATTGCCTGGGCCAAGCGCCCATCGAGTTTTAGATCCCAGGAAGTGTGTGAACCAACGCCTGGAACTACACCGCGCGCCACTACTTCGAAAATACCTCCAACCGTATCTCCAGCTTCGCGCGTCGCGTCGATCAGTTTCACCATTTGTTGCTGGAGTGCTGCGTCGGCACAACGAAGAGGCGCGTCTGACGGCACGGCCTTAATCTGGCCCCAGGACATCTCCAGTGGGGTTTCCGGAATGCCACCCAGTTGAATCACGTGGCTGAGAATGTCAACCCCAAAGGCAGCCAGAAGTTGTTTAGCGAGCGCTCCGCAGGCAACTCTTGATGTCGTCTCCCGCGCGCTGGCGCGCTCCAGAATGTTTCGCAAGTCACGGGCACCGAATTTTTGACCACCGGCAAGGTCGGCGTGCCCAGGGCGCGGTCGACTCAAGCGACGCGATTTCCCTTCCGCAACCTCGCGAGGCTCGGCATTCATCACTTCAGTCCAGTTGGCCCAATCCTTGTTTTCGATAACCATTGACACCGGCGAGCCGAGGGTGAGGCCGTGCCGCACCCCGCTCAGAATTTCCACCTGGTCCTTCTCGATTTTCATTCGACCGCCGCGTCCATAACCCCACTGGCGTCGCTCCAGCTCCCGATTGATTTGAGACACGTCAACGGGCAGACCCGCAGGCAGACCTTCGACGATCGCGACGAGCGCGCGACCGTGTGATTCTCCTGCTGTGGTAAATCTCAACATGCGTTTGTCAGTTGTCAGTTGTCAGTTGTCAGTTGTTCAATGGTTTGAAGCACTCACAAATACTCTTCCGCAAAAATATTTCCCCGGCCCAGAATACCAGCTGGGTCAAACGCACGTTTGAGTGCCGCCATTTCACGAAGATGCTGATCGGAATACAGGAGCTTCAGATACTCTCGTTTCAATTTTCCGATGCCGTGTTCCGCCGATATTGTTCCGCCCACGGCTACCGCGCGCTTCACAAACCTGAGGTAAATCTCTTTCGCAGTTGACGCTTCATCATCATCCCGCGGCAGTATGTTCACGTGTACGTGATTATCACCGATATGTCCAAAGACAGTATGGCGAAGACTGGTGGCGCGGAGCGTGTCCTGATAGAAGCGTAACATTTCAGGAAAGGCCTCATCAGGAACCGACATGTCGGTCGACACCTTGCGCTGATTGTGCCGCGAGAACCATTCGTTCATGAGCACCGGAAGAGCGTGGCGAAATTCGCGTAGCCTCGCGTAGTCTGCGTCGTTCGTGGCAAACCAGGAAGCCTCGCTTAAAGCCTGATGCTTCTCGACCAATCCGAGCCATTCATTCATCAACGCATCTTCAGTTTCGCCTGCAGTCTCTTGTTCGAAAAAGATTGCCCCAACGGCTTCATCAGGGATCGTGGAATATTTCGATCGTAGGAACGTAAGCGACTGCGAATCAAAGTACTCGAGCGCGCGAGCGTCGAGCTGACTTTGACCCCGTTCCTCTGGACGCGCGTCTGGTAATCCTTTCCGGTCGGTGATCGCCAGGGCCTTCTCCATCAATGCGCCTAGACCGCTACCATTTGCAATCGATTGTTGCCGATTCGCAAGCGAAAGCCTTCGCGCTTCTGCAACAAAATTGAGCAACCAAGGTTCCGAACTAAAAAACACGATCCCACTCAACATCCCTTTTGGCTTGGGGAGTAGCGAGACCTCTGCCTCCACGATTACTCCAAGTGTGCCTTCACTCCCGACAAACAGATCGAGTAGGTCCATGCCCGGCGCAACAAAGTAGCCGGCGGCATGCTTTCGCGTGGCAGGCATTTGATAGCTCGGCAGCTGCGTTTCGATTGTTCCTCCTGATGGAAGAGGTAGCGTGATAGCTCCAGTCTGAGTCGCCGTTAATTCCCCACGTCTCAGGTCGATCACTTCTCCCGTACCCAACACGACTTTCAAGCGGACTAAGTGGTTGCGAGTTGGTCCATACTTAAATGTCCGCGAGCCGGAAGCGTTAGTTGCAATTGTTCCGCCCAGGTAGCAACTTCGTTCCGTGGGATCTGGTGGATAGAAGAAGTTTTCCGTGTCTACAAACCGCTGAAAGTCGCTCAGCCTAACACCTGCTTCAGCGACTGCACGGCCCCCACCCTCTTCATCGCTGGCCATACTCTTGATCTGGTTGAGCCGATCGGTTGCGAGGACGATACCAGACGAAGGTACGCGGCCACCCACAGTGCCGGTTCCCGCCCCGGAAACTGTAACTGGCGTCCTGTCGATGCTCGCTGCCCGCAGTATCTCCGAAACTTCCTCGGCCGATTCAGGAAACACTACGCGATCGGCATGACCCTCACCCATATAACTCGAGTCAGTGAGAAACGATCTGATCGCGTCTGGATCGGATTTAGTTAACATAGGTTTTCACGCGAGCTGCATTCCGCGTTCGCGCAACACCTTGATGCGATCCCGCAATTCGGCTGCCTTCTCGAACTCAAAACGCTTGGCAGCTCCTCGCATCTCGGTTTCCAATCGTGCAATCGTGTCGTGAATTTTCTGTGGCGAGTAATCTTCGATCTCTTCCCAATCGGTGGGCACCTTGAAGTAGTCGGCTTCTGAAGCAGTGATCAAAGTCGATTCAATCGCTTTCACGATGGTGGTTGGAGTAATGCCATTCTCTCGATTGTAGACTTCCTGAATGGACCGTCGTCGCTTTGTTTCGTCCATCGCTCGCTTCATCGAATCCGTTACGCGATCAGCATACAGGATAGCCTTGCCACTGGAATTCCGAGCCGTACGTCCAATCGTCTGAATCAACGATTGCTCCGAGCGAAGAAATCCTTCCTTATCTGCATCCAGAATCGCGACTAAGGAAACTTCAGGCAGATCCAGACCTTCTCGCAGCAGGTTGATGCCCACCAGTACGTCGAATTCGCCTCGACGAAGATCGCGCAGGATCTTAATTCTCTCGAGAGTTTCAATGTCGGAATGCAGGTATCTTACGCGCACACCCACCTCAGTAAAATACTCAGTCAAATCCTCAGACATGCGCTTCGTCAGAGTGGTGACCAGGACGCGCTCATTACGCTCAGCGCGTTGGCGGCACTCTTCGAGCAGGTGATCAATCTGACCTTTGACCGGGTGCACTTCAACTACTGGATCAAGCAGTCCAGTTGGCCGAATGATTTGTTCAATGACTTCACCACCGGATTTTGTTAGCTCATATGGACCGGGCGTGGCGGAAACATAGATCGTCTGGCCGATGCGCGATTCAAACTCCTGAAAGTTCAGCGGCCGGTTATCCAGCGCGGACGGCAAACGAAAGCCGTATTCAACGAGCGTTCGCTTTCGAGATTGATCGCCTTCGAACATCCCTCGAATCTGAGGGACACTTTGGTGTGATTCGTCAATCACCATCAGGGTGTCGCGCGGTAAGTAGTCGAGCAACGTCGGTGGCGGCTCGCCTGGATTCTTTCCGGTAAGGTGACGCGAGTAATTCTCAATCCCTCGGCAGAAACCCATTTCCTTGATCAATTCCAAATCAAACATGGTGCGCTGGTGGAGCCGCTGAGCTTCGAGCAACTTCCCCTCTCCAATCAGTTTTGGTTCCCACCATTCGAGCTCTTCCTTAATCGTCTTTATGGCCCGCTTAATGGTGGGCCGGGACATGACGTAGTGGCTCTTCGGGTAAATCGGCACTCGCGAATTGTGTTTCTGAATGACTTCGCCGAGCAGAGGGTCGATAGTTGAAATAGAATCCACCTCTTCCCCCCACAGCTCAATCCTAAAAGCTTGATCCTGGTAGCTGGGATAGATCTCGACTACGTCGCCGCGCACTCGAAATGTGCCCCGCTGGAAATTGATGTCGGATCGTTCATACTGGAGTTCGACAAGCTTTTGCAGCAACGTCTCACGCTTGATACGGGCGCCCGGCTCGAGAAATAACAACATGCCGTAGTACGCATCAGGGTCGCCCAGACCGTAAATACAGGAAACGCTAGCCACCACGATCACGTCTCTTCGTTCAAACAACGCGCGGGTCGCCGACATGCGAAGACGGTCGATGTCTTCGTTAACAATTGCCTCTTTCTCGATATAGACGTCGGCAGCGGGAACATACGCTTCAGGCTGGTAATAGTCGTAGTAGGAAACGAAGTATTCAACGGCATTCTCAGGAAAGAGTGATTTGAATTCCTGGTAAAGCTGGGCAGCAAGCGTCTTGTTGTGGGCCAGAACAAGAGTCGGGCGCTGAGTGCGCTCAATCACAGACGCGATAGTAAATGTCTTACCGCTACCGGTGATCCCGAGCAGCACTTGATCTTTGAATCCGTCGGACAACCCGCGGACGATCGAGGCTATCGCCTCAGGTTGATCACCTTTGGGCTGGTAGTTTGAATGAAGTTTGAATCCCATGTGCGTTTGTTAAATAGTAAAGGCTAAAACGCAAATAGGGAAAAGTAGCAAAAGGAAAAAGTTTTAAGGCAGTGCGGAAAAGGAAAAGCCGTGCAGAACTCTTGGTGTTCTGCACGGCGTTGATTGTGATTAGTGTTGAGTTGCTACGCAGCCGACGGCGCGGTCTCACGAGCCTGGCTGCTGATCTGATAGATCGCTTCCATCACAGCCGACCTGACTTCCGATGGCAAGGAACCGCGAACGGCCAACCTGCGGAAGGAAGGAATTATTTCCGGCTGCCCACTTAACGCCAGCAACTTAACCACTGCGATTCGGACTTCCACGTTTGGATACTCTTCAATAGCCTGCATCAGTGGCGACACCTCGCCGGCCTTGGCCATCAGGAAGAGCAACGAGAAAGCATCGTAGGTCTTCTCACGACTCTCTCCAGTCAAGTTGCCGACGGCCTCTCCAGCCAACCCTGACCCGGCAAGTGCCTGGCCAATCTTCCGGCGACGCTCGGTCGTACCCTCGCGAAGAGCGCGGGTGAACGTTGCAGCGCGGTCTGGTTGCAGGTTGAATAGCGCACGAGCGGCAGCATTACGAACCTCAACGACTTGATCGTCGAAAGCTTTCGTGATCAAACCAAACGCATCATCGCCGCCGACGGCGACAACCTCGGCCAAAGCCTCGACGCGTTCACTTGACTGCGGACTGCTGAGTCGGTCCAACATCTCCGAAGGGATGCCGGCGCTGTCTTCAGAAGCAACGATGCCCTTCTCAGCATGAACAACATCAATCGCTTTAGCTGGCTCTGATGACGAGTCGAACTGCACTTGATCGTTCGAGTAAGACACCTCAGCCGCGTAAGTCGAATCATCTACAACTGGCAAGGATGCGATAGTTGAGTCGTCCGAGTGACTGTTCGACTCAACCCACAACATCTCGTCTCGTGTCTCGCTCGTCGGCTCAAAGACAAAGTCGTGACCAGTTTCCGTAATCACTTCCGCTGCGTACTCGGACACAAACGCGGCACTGTCGGCTTCCTCTTCTCGCGATCGAGCCTCGGCCTCTAACAGCTGGGCTTCCGCTTCAGCTTGCATTCGCGCTTCCTGTTGAGCCCTGAAGCGTGCTTCTTCTTCCTGAAGCCGAGCTTCAACCTCTGCCAGACGCCGTGCCTCCTCTTCAGCCTGCGCGCGCGCCTCTTGAGCCAGGCGATTCGCCTCCGCTTCTGCTCTCTCCCGCGCTTCGCGTTCTACCTGAAGCCTGGCAGCCTCCTCTTTCAGTCGGGCGTCAACCTCGGCAAGTCGTCTGCCTTCGTCGTCGGCCTGAAGCCGAGCTTCTTCCGCCATGCGAGTCGCTTCTGCCTCGGCCCTTGCTCGTGCTTCACGCTCCAACTGAAGGCGTTCAGCTTCTTCTTTCAAGCGCGCTTCAACTTCAGCAAGTCGCCTGCGTTCTTCTTCAGCCTCCAGGCGGGCTTCTTCAGCCAGCCGATTGGCTTCCGCCTCGACCTTCGCACGTGCCTCACGCTCCAGTTGAAGACGTTCGGCTTCTTCTTTTAGACGGGCTTCAACTTCCGCTCGTCGGACGGCCTCTTCAGCCGCATGTGCCCGGGTTTCTTCGGCGAGACGTTGAGCTTCCGCCTCGGCAACCTCTCGGGCTTTCAACTCCGATTGGAGACGAGCTTCCTCTTCCCTTAACCGCGCCTCAACTTCCGCTCGACGCCGGGCTTCTTCTTCCGCCCGATTTCGAATTTCCTCAGCCAGCCGCTGCGCTTCCGCTTCGGCTCTGGCGGCTGCTTCTCGCTCGGCTTGAAGCCGAGCTTCCGCGTCTTTCAGTCGCGCCTCAATCTGCGCTCTGCTAAGAGCAGCTGCTTCTTGTTCAGCTTGAAGGCGAGCTTCCTCGTCTTTCAGCCGGGCCTCGATCTGTGCTCTGCTACGAGCGGCTGCTTCCGCTTTTAAGCGAGTTTCTTCGGCGAGTCGCAGTGCTTCGGCTTCAGCCTTAATGCGCGCGTCCTGTTCGGCCAGGAGTCGGGTCTCCTCTTCCCGCACCTGTGCTTGAAGCTCAACTCGTCGCTGAGCCTCAAGTTCAGTCAGCATCCGCATTCGCTCGGCAAGGTTACGCGCTTCTTCTTCAGCCTTGATACTGGCCTGCTGTTCGGCCTGAAGGCGAGCCTCATCCTCTTTTCGTTTTGCCTCAAGCGCAACACGACGACGCGTCTCATCCTCAAGCTGTAACTGAATCTCTTCCGCAACTCTTGCAGCTTCGGCGTCAGCTTTGGCCGCCTCTTCCTGTGCCCTGGCGACCTGTTCCTCAAGCCGTGCCTTGGCGTCCGCGCGTCGTTGCATCTCAGCTTCGATACGGAGCCGCTGCTCTTCTTCAGCCTGGCTGAGCGCAAAGATCTCAGCCTTGATCCGCTGCTCGGTGTCGGCTCGCTGTTTTGACTCTTCCTCAGCCGCCATTCTCACCGAGTAAAGCGCTGACAAATGCCGCTCTTCCTGATCAGCCTTAAGTCGTGCCTGCTCCGCGGCCATCTGACGTTCTTCCTCAGCCTGTCGTTCGGCTTCAGCAAGAAAACGCGCTTCTGCCTGGCGACGGGCCTCGAGGTCGAGACGATTTCGTTCGAGTTCCTTTTGGCGACGTAATTCATCGTCAGCCTTGGCGCGCTCCTGGGCTTCGAAAAGCTTTCGCGCCTCGATCTCTGCACTTTGTCTCGCTTCGTCGAGTTCGGAGCGTTGGCGTGACAGTTCGGCGGCGACCTGTCGGAGCGTCTCTTGCTCGGCTCGAATGCGAGCCTCCTCGACGCGCCGGCGTTCTTCAGCCTCACGTCGCCTCTTCTCTTCTTCAACCTTGCGGCGAACCTCATCAGCCGCACGCTTCTTCGCTTCTTCCTCGGCGCGCGCTCGTTCCTCTTCTTCGGCACGGCGCTTTGCTTCCTGCTCAGCTCGAATACGGGCCTCTACCTCGGCTCGCAGTCTCGCTTCCTCCTCGGCGCGACGTCGGGCTTCCTCTTCAGCACGTAGACGCGCTTCTTCTTCCTCACGCCGGCGCATCTCTTCGGCTACTCGCCGGCGCTGTTCTTCCTCAGCCTTTCGTCGGGCTTCTGCCTCAGCACGAGCTCGCGCTTCTGCTTCTGCCTTACGTTTCGCTTCCTCTTCCGCAACCCTCGTCTCCCGCCCTCTCGCTTCCTCTCCGCCAGCCGTCTTGCTTCCTCTTCGGCACGGCGTCGGGCTTCCGCTTCTTCAGCGCGTTTTCTCTCGGCAGCGGCCTCAGCTCGCTTCACCGCCAGCTCCTCGGCAGCCCGCCTGAGCGTCTCAGCCTCCAACCGAAATCGTTCTTCTTCTTCCGCTCGCAGTCGAGCTTCTTCTTCCGCCCTTAGACGGGCTTCCTGTTCGGCGCGGGCGCGGGCTTCTACCTCCGCCTTTTGCCGGGCCGCTTCTGCCAGCATGCGACGTTGAATTTCTTCTTCCTCACGCTGCCTGGCTTCCATCTCCATTCGGATCTTCGTCTCGTGCTCGGCTTTAATGCGGGCTTCGTCTTCGGCTAACTTTCGCGCCGCCTCAGCTTCGAGTCGACGTTGTTCTAAACTTTCGGCGGCTTTTCTGAGTGATTCTTCTTCCATGAGCAAACGCTCAACCCCGGCGTCAAGATTGTTTGAAACCGATGAGGCTTCAACCGGTGGTTCGACACGTGATACAGGCTCCTGGCGTTCAAATGCACTGAGGTAATCCGCGAAGATTTCCCGTTTACCCTTCTGGGCTTCGATGCTTGTGACTGTTTCTTCAGAAGGCTTCATAGCAGGTTTCGGCTGTGACGGTAGTTTCTTGGCTTCGGTTACTGAAATTGAATTGATCGCATGTCTAATCACAGCTTCCGGCACGTGCGGATCATTTTCGCGAGTCAATAGATCCTGCAACGGTGCGATCGCGCTCCCGTCACCTAATTGGCCCAGCGACTCGACGGCTGCGCGTCGAACCTCGGCGGCGCGATCCTTAAGCGCAGTCGCGAGATGTGGTGTTGCGCGTTGATCGCCAACCGTGCTCAAGAGCCGAGCAGCGGACGCTCGATCAGCAGCGGATTCGGCATTTCTGAGTTGGCGGGTCGTGTCCTCGAAGTAACCATGGTTTAGAAACGCGCGACGTGCCGCATCGAAGTGTTCGGGATTACTTCCTGTTAGCGCCGCCCGCAATTTTCGTCCGATCAGATCACGAGTTGTAAGGTCATTCGCATCGATTACGTTGGCGTCGTACGCACTCCCCGAAAGGAGCTTATTCACTTCAGCTTCTGATCGTTCTATTGATGCTGACGACGTGGGCTGTGACTTTTCTGAGACGGATAATTGAACGGGTGGTTGTGACGCAACGGTGGTTGGAGGGGTTGTGGACGGTTCGACAACAGCCGACGTGCGATTTCTTACGCGACTAGAAGCTTGCTCCCGGGTCCGCAAAATTGAAATCAGAGCGGGCTTATGCTGCGTGAGCGCCTGGCGAAGAGGTTCCGTAAGCGCTCCCTTGGGCGCGTCTACAACGAGACGGTCGTTATTGTCACCTTTGAGCGTTAGCTCGATACCCAGCTCCGCACAAAGTCGCATTAATGATTGGACTGTCATAGTTCAAAAACCTCCCGCTCGTACTCGTCATGTTTCATTGCATTGACCGACATCGTCGGCGTGGCCGGAGCATACGAACCGGTTATAGGTTCCGTTGCCGGCAATTCCGGTTCGTTAAGTTCCTCGTTAAGGTCCGCAAACATATCTGCCCACTGCTGACTACCGCCGGCTGACGGTAACTCGTCCTCTGATCGAACACCGACGTTAGGCTTTGATCCTGCAGCCTCAACAGCGTAGTCGTCAAAAACGGTTTCGTATTCTTCGTCGCCAAAGTCGCTCCGCAAATCGTCCAGTTCATTAGCTGGCGAGTATTTTGGTTGAACGCCAGGAACTTTCTTGTGCTTCGCCGGCGGGGCTTTTCGTCGTCGCCGGTAAAGCAGCGCGACTGCCAATAATATCAGGCCCAGCAAACCGCCGGCGCCGATGGCGGCCACGGTGCGGTTCATTGAGACCCACTGTTTCGCCTGGTCTAGCCGTTTAGCCCATCCAGACGCGGAGTTCGTAGAGTTTGAGGATACAGCGGGCCTGGTTGAGTACGGTGAATAAGGTGTGGCTGATGTCGACGGCTGATGGGTTGGCGTGCTCGAAGGTACCGGAATCGCCGTTGTCGTCGAATTCGAACTTGACGCAACACGGTCGGCTTCAGGTTTTGGTGTTGTTTCAGAGCGTGTCGAGGAAGTGGTTTCAGTGCTTCGAGTATTCGCTCGACTCGAAGGCTCATTGATGGAACTTGCCTGGCTTTGACTTCTCTGTGACGCAGGTTCGTAGTCTTCTCGATATGCAACAGGCTGTTGCGTTGCCACGCGTGGACGATTTCCTCCTGGTGTGTCGGGAGGCATTGGGCCCGCGGCGTTTGGATTCCGCTGAACCTGTTGGTTGCGGGCAGTGTCTAGTGTGACTATTCCGGGAACACTGTTCGAGCTTGTTCGAGTGGGCTCAGCGTTAGGCGTGGTGCTCCGCGCGATCTTATTTTGCGTAGTGAAGTAAACGTCCAGCCTGTTCGAGCGCTGGTCTACTCGAGCATTCGCTCCAGGTTGAAGTTTAAAGGAAACGACAATGCTGTCACCGACGCGTTGAACCTGGATATCTTCGAATCCATCGCCGCGCAGGTTCGGTTTCGGTGCTTCAAAACTGGCGAGTGGGACCTTGATGTAGAAGCGATCGCCCCGTCTAAAAGCCTCGTAATCGCTGAGCGACGAATCTGAAAACACGCTCACCCTTGTGCCTGATGCAGTCTGGCCGCTTTGTAAGGACGTGATGCGCTTCCGCGATCCCAGTTGGGCTGAAGTTGAAGGTATGCCGGAACCAATGATTAATAGGATCGCAACTATCACGATCCCTCGTTGGCCCCTACCGGAGTGAGTTTTGTTTTTTGAGAAGTTGAGTTTCATGGGCTTATGAAGAGTTGGCCCGGCACCGGCTATTATGAAAGTCGCAAGCCGTGTCAGTCCAGAGGCTCATCGTTCAAATTCGTCAGCCTCGGTATGCATTTCGAGCTTGAATTCGGGAGTCATGTCAAACTCAAAATCCGAAGACTGTGCGGGGATGGAATCTTCGGTTTCAACTGCAGAAACAGAGTGGTGTTCGACGACGGACTCGTCGATTACTTCATCCGTCGGAAGGTGGGTTTGATCCAATCGATACAGCGCTTCGAGGAGTGCGGTTTTTACGACTTCACCGATGTTGTCATGGACGGCCAATTCGCGTAACTGATCTGGCACGTTGCGGTGGCCGGTTGAAGCCAACAAATGAACGGCCTTGAGGCGAACCTCCATCCTTGGGTGGTCCGTGATCGCGTCGAGCACCGGTTCATTCATACCGGCCTTCGTCAGCAAACAAATCAAGGCGAATGTTTCATAGGCTTGACGATGATCGGCGTTTGTTAGGCGATCTAGATTCTGCGAAACAATTCCTGCCTGGACACATGCATGAGCAACTGACCGCAACGTCTCATCGTCGCTTGTCTCCATCACTCTGACGTAAGCGTCGGCGCGATCGAAGTTAAGACGATTGACCGAGCGTGCAGCTGCCGCGCGCACCTCGCGTGACTCATCCGCCATGCCGATCAAAATCGTGGCAAAAACCGATTCGTGACTAATTGAACCGAGGCTTGAAATGGCCAGCGAACGAATCGCGCCCTCGCGATCGTGGCGTGCCACTCTGGCGATGGCATCCACGGCCGACTGCACGCGAAATTGCACCAAAGTCTTCAGCGCTTCTGCACGTTTCTCTTGATCGTCACTATTCACGGAAACCAACGCTTCGGTAAACGCTTCATCATCCGAACTTTCAGGCAGGCTTTCGATCGCCGCAGATTGTTCCAGATGTGTAATTTCCTGAATTACATAACCAACGTCACTCGGTCCGAACGATGAGGAATCCGGAGGAATGGCATCGAAGAAATCAAGCCCTTCAACTGAACATGCGCTCAGCGTCCGGCTCAGGAGCGAGTTAGGTACGTCAGGATGTGTGCGAGCAATGTCCAGGAGCGCGCCTATCGCCGAAGGCAACTTCAACTCGCCAATACTCATGACAGATTGATTGCGAACAATCGATTCAGCGTCATAGAGGCCTTCAAGCAGGAAGGGCAACGCTGCTGCAGATTTGATTTCGCCAAGGGCCTTGGCAGCCGAACTTCGTTCGTACGCATCGGGTGCCAGCAGTAGCGAAGCACACTGACGGGCGACGAAGCCATATTCTTCGAGCGCTTCCCTTGCCCTTCGTTGCGCGCTCTCATCCAGTGTTGTTGAGTTGACTGCTTTGATCAAAGAGGCTTCGATTGCTCTACGGTCATCCACAGCACGTGATGCTAAAACGTCGATCCGGTGCGGTTGGCCAAGAGTAAGTTTCCCAACTTCCTGGTCGATGCGATAAGCGCCGTAGAGGGCTGCTGGACCAGCGGGCACGCGTGCAGGTGTCTGGCGAGAAGACTTTGGTACCAATGAGGGATCGCCTGCTCTTACCAGACTTTGATTGTTACTCTGGGGTTCAGCAGATCTTGACTGTTCGGCTTCCACCAGTTCTTCCCATTTACCATCACCGTCCTCCTCAGTGATCTCTTTAAGACTGGGTTTGGAACGCATCTTTCTTGAGACGAGGAGACCAATCAGTCCCAGAGCGAAAACGATAAAAACGCCGGTTCCGGAAAAGATCGAAAACAGCATGCTCTCTTCTTCGGTGCGTACTTTGATCGGAGGCGGCGGAGCAGTGTCGTCCGCCTGGGCAACAATCTGATTTTCACTCTGTTGCGACGTCTGGTCTGTAACCGGAGAACTCGTGGTGGGTTGTACGATCGATGTTTGTGAACTCGTTCCTGCGGTGGTGAGTGGAGCAGCATTCGACTCGCTGCTGCTTAAAGACGGCTGACTTTGCTGAACTTCCTCCCGTGGCTTGTAATTCTGTGAGTCTTCGAAAACCTGTCGTTCTTCAGGGGAGCTGGACGAAACCCTAAACCCGGACTCTGTGGGTCTCGCGTCGAGTTTGCCGTCAATAAGAAGGTCTAGCTGGTTATTACTCGAGCTCACACTCACGCGGCTGCCAGCCCTGGCCTGGGCCAGAATTTCCAGGGAGCTTCCAACCTGGCGAATCTTTACTCCGCGTACAGGCTTGATTGAATCCGAAGAAACTGTGTTTGGTAACACCACATGAAAACCTTCTTCGTCTTGCCATGTCTGAGCCTTTGCCAGACTGCTGTCGGCAGCAATGGTTACCTGGCTTCGGTTGGCGGAGACGTTCGTGGTTACGCTGGAAACCTTGATGGGTACGTGAAACCGTTGCGCATGTGAGGTTCCAACAGTCGCCATGATTATCAAAGCGCCGACGGCCAAAGCAGTTGCGCCCCTCGGAACAAACCTCACAAGGGCCAGACCATCTAGTCCAAATCGTTTCAAGTTTGAGTCTTTCATGATTAGGGTTGGCCAGGAAGGCAATGCCTTGTTCGGCCGAATCGGAGAGGAAGAGTTAGAAAACCGGCTCAATCGACAGTTGGTGGTGGCGATTTAACCGTGATGGACGTTCGGGCGAGACAACGAACTAAAACCTATTGTTCGTCGCTGAACTTGTAGCCGATTCCCCACACAGTAAGGACCATCTGGGGATTCTCTGGGTTCTCTTCGATTTTGGCTCGCAACCGATTGATATGCGAATCAATGGTCCGATCGTAGCCTTCGTACGAATAGTCCCAAATCTTTTCGAGGAGGTATTTGCGGGGAAATACCCTACCCGGGTTCGCTGCGAAGAGTCGAAGCAGGTCAAACTCCTTGGGAGTGAGATCCACTTGTCGCTCTCCAATAGTCACTTCGCGCCGGGCTGGGTCTATCCGCAGCCGGCCGCGATTAATTGGAGCCTCATCTTTCGTCCCATCTGAGGTCATGGGAGTTTTACTTCGGCGCAAGACCGATTTGATCCGGGCTTCCAATTCTCTGAGACTGAAGGGCTTGGTGATGTAATCATCCGCCCCCATCTCGAGACCCAGTACCTTGTCAACAACGTCGTCCTTTGCCGTGAGCATCAGGATTGGCAGATAATTCGCCTTCTCTCGGAGTTCCCGGCAAACTGCTAAACCGTCCATTTTGGGGAGCATGAGATCTAAGACCACAGCGTCTGGAGGATCCTCCAGCGCTGTCTTAACACCCATCAATCCATCTTCGACGGTTTTCACGTTATACCCTGCGCGAGAAAAGTACTCGCTTATAGCACTTGAAATATTCTCATCGTCTTCAACGACAAGAAGGGAAATCTTGCGCTCGCTTGGTTCAGTCGTTTGGTTGTTATCCTTGGATTTCTGCCTGTCAGCAGCTGTAGTTGTCATCAGAATGACTCAAATAGAACTGACATACAGGGGATTCGGAGGTTAGACGCCATTGGTTGGACGCCAATCTGGCAGAGGAATAGTACAGGACAAGCTCTTTGAACTCAAGAATAATGTTTCCAGCCTGGTTTCGTTGGTCTTTTGCCGCGCCCATTCGACCGGCCAAACTCGCTCGAGGATGATAGCGGCAAGAAACCAACCAAGGGCCAACTCTGGTTCAAATCGCCAAAACAAAAAACTGTGCCTTTCTTGACAAAGCCTATAGCCGCGAGCAGAATTCCGACTCGCCCAATACCCTTTTAAAAACTGAAACCACAAGAAAACCATCAAATTATGAGCGCTGCAGCCCTATTACAATCGTCGCTCGCGGGCCTAAAACTGGTTCGCCGAGGAAAAGTTCGAGATGTTTATGAAGTCGACGCCGATCAGTTGCTGATCGTGGCCACGGACCGGATTTCGGCCTTCGACTGCATTCTCGACACGCCCATCCCACGCAAGGGCGAAGTTCTTACCGCGCTTTCAAGGTTCTGGTTCGAAAAGCTTGGTCACATCGTTGCGAACCATTTGGTAACCACAGAATCCTCCGAGATGCCGAGTTCTGTTCCGACAGATTCCATTGGCGGCCGGGCTATGCTTGTCCGAAAAGCAGACGTTATGCCCATCGAATGCGTTGTGAGGGGCTATCTTGTCGGTTCCGGTTGGAAAGACTATCTACGCACCGGTGAAGTGTGCGGCCATAAACTACCCGAGAACCTTAAGGAATCATCTGAACTTTCCGAGCCAATCTTTACGCCCTCAACAAAAGCTGATGTCGGTCACGACGAAAACATAACGGAGGTGCAGGCAAGCGACATCGTTGGAAGTGAAAACTTTAAGCAAATACGCGAATTTTCTCTTAACCTCTACAACGAGGCACGCAGCTACGCAAGGAGTCGAGGGATCATCATTGCTGATACAAAATTTGAGTTTGGCCGCACGAAAAATGGCGAAATCATCCTCATCGATGAAGCTCTAACCCCTGATTCATCAAGGTTTTGGCCTGCTGAAAGCTATCGGCCTGGGCAATCACAACCCTCGTTCGATAAACAATTTGTTCGCGATTATCTCGAGACTCTTGACTGGGATAAAAAGCCGCCGGCGCCCCCTCTGCCCCCTGACGTTGCCAAGGCCACCACTGAGCGATACTTGGAAGCCTACCGACTTCTCACCGGTATTGAACTGTAACCCGGTCATTTAGGCTGACGATTGGCCTTCCCGAGGATGACTAACAATGCGCGCCCGGCTCGAAGTTCTGATTGAGGAAATGCTTGAAGGACGAATCCTTCTTGGGGAAGCTTTGAGTGAGTTTGAAAAGCTCTACATCAGAAAGGCAATGTCCCGAAACAACGACAACCTTTCGAAGACCGCCTCTGCCCTCGGTGTCCACCGAAATACAATCGCCAAGCGTGTGGCGACCTACCAGAAGCAAGATCGACCTCTGTCCAGATCCAAATCCAACTCGCGGTAGCTGTTTAGCGGAATACACTCAAGAACATTTGCAAATCCGGCAGTAGGTCAGTTGACATTTCTCTCAACGACAACTTATTCTTAGCACTCATCCGCAAGGAGTGCCAGGATTAGGGTCGTTCGACTTCATAAATCTACTATTTCGTAATTTTTCACCAGGGAAACTGAAAGGAGAGCTTTTAGAACATGGCAACAAATATCACACCTCTTCACGATCGGGTTATCGTCCGCAGAATCGAAGAGGGCGAGCAAATTCGGGGAGGAATCATCATTCCAGATTCCGCTAAAGAGAAACCGCAGGAAGGTGAAGTTGTGGCTGCCGGAGCGGGCAAATACAAGGAAGACGGCACGAGACAGCCATTGGACGTAAAAACCGGGGACCGCGTACTGTTCGGCAAGTATAGCGGCTCTGAAATCAAACTCGACGGCGAAGAACTGTTGATCATGCGCGAAGACGAAATTCTCGGAATCATCGCACGCGCTGGCGCAGCTACTAGCGGAAAGAAGAGCAGCAAGTAAGTCGATACAGACATAGCTGTCTTCTTCGTTTCTAATTACATCTAAATTTTCAGGAGAGAAGAAAGAAATGGCAAAGCAAGTAGTTCATGGCGAAGAGTCACGCGCGGCAATTTTGCGTGGGATCAATCAACTCGCCGACGCAGTGAAGATTACTCTTGGTCCCAAGGGACGAAATGTCGTAATCGACAAGAAATTTGGCTCACCCACCATAACCAAAGACGGCGTTACTGTCGCGAAGGAAATTGAATTGAAGGACGCCCTCGAGAACATGGGCGCTCAGATGGTTCGTGAAGTTGCTTCGAAGACCTCCGACGTCGCTGGCGACGGAACCACAACCGCCACGGTGTTGGCCCAGGCTATCTTTCGCGAAGGCGTAAAGACGGTCGCCGCAGGCGCGAATCCAATGGCGCTGAAGCGCGGCATCGACAAAGCTGTTGAGCGAGCAACCGAAGAAATCAAGCGTCTTGCAAAACCCGTGAAGGGCGATGCGATTGCGCAAGTGGGAACTGTCTCGGCGAATGGCGACACCACGATTGGCAACATCATTGCTGAAGCTATGAACAAGGTCGGCAAGGATGGTGTCATTACCGTTGAAGAGTCGAAGACGATGGACACTTCGCTTGAAGTTGTCGAAGGTATGCAGTTTGACCGTGGTTATCTCAGCCCTTACTTCGTTACCGATCCGGAACGTATGGAAGCTGTGCTCGAGAATCCATTGATCCTGATCCACGAAAAGAAAATCAGCTCGATGAAAGATTTGCTGCCGTTGTTGGAGCAGGTCGCAAAGATGGGCAAGCCCATGCTGATCATCGCTGAAGACGTTGAAGGTGAAGCTTTGGCAACCCTCGTTGTTAACAAACTCCGCGGCACGCTGAACATTGCTGCAGTTAAGGCTCCCGGCTTCGGCGATCGCCGCAAAGCGATGCTTGAAGACATTGCCATTCTTACCGGCGGCAAAGTCATCAGCGAAGACCTGGGCATCAAACTCGAGAACGTCAAGATTGAAGATCTCGGTCGTGCCAAGAAGGTCACCATCGACAAGGACAACACCACGATTGTCGAAGGCGCCGGCAAGCAGAGCGACATCGAAGGCCGCGTTAAGACGCTTCGTGCTCAGATTGAAGAAACTTCATCTGACTACGATCGCGAGAAACTCCAGGAACGCTTGGCGAAGCTCGTAGGCGGAGTTGCGGTAATCAAGGTCGGTGCTGCCACCGAAACCGAGATGAAGGAAAAGAAAGCTAGGGTTGAAGATGCGATGCATGCGACCCGCGCCGCTGTTGAGGAGGGTATCGTTCCTGGTGGTGGCGTGTCGCTCGTAAGAGCAGCCAAAGCTCTGGAGAAGTTCCAGATCGAAGGCGATTCTGACGAGCAGATCGGTGTCAACATCGTGCGACGTGCTCTTGAAGAGCCCCTCCGGCAGATTGTTCAGAATGCCGGCAAGGAAGGTGCTGTTGTTGTCGAGCGAGTTCGTTCCGAGAAGAACGATAGCTTTGGCTTCAATGCGCAGACCGAAACCTACGAGGACCTCGTGAAAGCGGGCGTCATCGATCCGGCAAAGGTTACTCGCACAGCACTTCAGAACGCTGCTTCAATCGCCGGTTTAATGCTGACGACTGAAGCTATGGTTTCCGAGATTCCCGAGGAAGACAAGGGAAGCCCGGCAATGCCTGGCGGCATGGGTGGAATGAGTGGAATGGGCATGTAATTCAGTGCCCGCTCGGAGTTAACAAAGCGGCTTCGTTCTTCGGAACGAGGCCGCTTTTCACTTATCGAATCTTGACTCGATTATTCCATCGGTCTCAACACCGTGAAGTCTCGTCAATCGCGGATAACTCAAAATCTCAGCCTTCAGTCCTCGGATCGCCAGTTTTCCTTCTACTTCGCGAATCGTCGATTCGTCCCCTTCAATCTCCATAAACAGACCGAACGGCAACTCGTCAATCATCACCTCCGCGCCATCGACAGCCCAGGTTTCACGTCGCTTCTCATATATCAATATTGGAGTGAAACCGATTGCATCGAGAATTGACGCCATTGCTTCAGGATCACCCACAGACGTTTCTTCTTCCTGTTGATGCTTGATGTCCGACTGTGTTGGGAATCGCTCCTTGAACGTTAGCGTTCCCTTCTCGCCCACCCTTCGCAGACGCAAAACAGAATGCTCGATGTCGATCGATTCCCCATCATAGAGAGTGTTTTCTTCAAACTCCTCGGCCACGCGCGTGGCACCGATCCCGGGTAGTCGACTTACAACCTGCTTTCGCTGGTTGGGAGTGAGACGATATTTTTTTTCGATTTCGATAGGCACGATACGCGGCTTATTTTAAGCAGACACTAAGACTGCCGGATCCATCTCATCACTTCCGGGATCGTCGCGCGCTTACCATACATCAACATTCCGATGCGATATATTCTGGACGCAACCCAGAGCATCAGCACGACGGTACTAACGCCAATTGCGAGTGACAGAAGTATTTGCCAAAAAGGCGGAGGCTGCGAGACGATCCTCACCACCATTGTGATAGGTGCAAAGAACGGTACCATTGATACCCAAACAGCGAAGGAAGAGTTGGGACTGCGGATCACAGGAAACGCCATGTAAAGCCCCGCCATCAACACGAAGACCACGGGCATCGCCAGCTGGCCGCCCTCCTGGGCAGTAGTTACCATTGAACCGATCAGCACATAGATACTGGCGTAAATGAAGTATCCCAAAACGAAGAAAAGAAAAAAGTAAACGAAGAACGCCGCAGGTAGCGTCGGAATAAGAGTGTCGCCCACGCCGCCTCCTTGCGACGCCAACATCCCAACACCGTAAAGAGAAACAAGGGCAAACGCCAGCATCCAAATCCCCAGTTGGGTCACGGCTACGAGGGAAACTCCAACCAACTTGCCAACCATCAACGTTGAAGATCGCACCGAAGCGAAAAGTATTTCAGCGATTCTCGTTTCTTTCTCTTCCACGATCGCACCAAGCACAACTTGCCCGTACATGAGAACTGAAATGTAAATCAGGAAAGCGATAATAAAGACCATTACAAACCCTGCGCCGGTGGCCCGTCCACCCTCCTGCCCCTTCTCGTCAACAGAGTAGGCCACCAAATCAACTGGCCTGGAAAGGTCGTCAATCTCCGATTCCTTTACGCCTTGCGCGACGAGGCGTTCTCTTCTGATAGCGCGATTCAGGCGATTCTCAATCTGCCCACGGGTTATCACGTCGCTAACGTTTCGTCCGTAGTAAGCGGTCCTGCTCTTACTGTTTTTCAGAATATCAGCTGGCACAACCAGGTAGCCGTCAAGCTCGTCGCGTCCAATGCGCTCGTTAAGCTCACGACGAACATTCTCGATCGATCTTCCAGCCGTTTGAACAGGCTCGACCTGGAACCTGCCTCTCATTGCTCTCCCTGCTGCCTTGGCTCGCTCGCTCGAGTCCGCATTGATCGACTCCGCGCTCATCTCTTCGCTTTCATCGCGTTCTCTCGTAGTTAACGAACTACGGATAGATTCGTAAACCCTCGCGCCCTCAGTCTGATCGATCACAACTAGTCGGGTATCTCCGCCGGCTTTGAATCCTATGAGCATCCCAGGCACAACCGTGAACACCAGAAGCATCAGTGGCCCAAGAATGGTCATGACGATAAAAAACTTGGTGCGCACCCGCTGCACGTATTCGCGCTTAATAACCGCAAGCAGTTTCCTCATGTCTTTTCAGTCACCTTCTGGATAAAAATATCGTGCAGACTCGGTTCCAGCATTTCAAACTTTTCAATCGAAGCACCGCCTGAAACCAGGCGCGCGAGTAATTCCTGCGCCGTCGTATCTCTGGCAAGCAACACTTCAACTCCATCACTGTGTCGGCTGATAGCGCTTACTAATCCCTGGTCTTCCAGCACTTCATCAGCGCCGTGGAATCGCAATCCCACCGCGTTGCGACCAAACCCGCGCTTAACCTCGCGGATGCTGCCCTCAAGAACTTTTCGCGAGCGATTCATCAAACAGATGTCGTCACAGATTTTTTCGGCAACTTCCATTTGATGTGTCGAAAAAATGATCGTCTTACCACTTGCCTTCAGATCAAGAATGATTTCTTTCAGCAACTCTACGTTCACTGGATCCAGTCCTGAAAAGGGTTCATCCAGAATTATTAAGTCTGGTTCGTGAAGGACTGCCGTAATAAACTGAACCTTCTGCTGCATTCCTTTGGAGAGCTCAGTCGCCTTCTTGTTCCTCCATTCACTTAACTTCAATCGCTCCAACCAAACACCAACACGCCGTTCCGCTTCCTTCGTGCCGATGCTTTTTAACTCGGCGAAAAACTTTAACTGGTCGCCGACCTTCATCTTCTTGTAGAGGCCCCGTTCCTCGGGAAGGTAGCCAATGCGATCCTGCAACTGCGGAGTGATCTGTTGACCGAAGAGAGTGATTCGTCCTGAGTCGGGCGCAGTAATATTGACGATCATCCTGATCGTCGTTGTTTTGCCGGCGCCATTAGGCCCGATTAGCCCAAAGACCCGGCCCGGATGTACCGCAAGGCTAAGGTCGTTCACTGCGGTGAATTCGCCGAAACTCTTGACGACGCGATCAAGGACGACGGTAGCCGACTGGGTTGTCATTCGCTTTGCTGTTGGCAGGTCCAGTTTCAGATTTAAAATCCAGATTCTTGTTCGTAGTACGCACGTGCGTGAAAAATGTTTTGCGGGCTCGCTGACGTTAACGCTAAAAACGTAGTTATAGCTGGGCAATTCGTATATGATTCCGCCCGATCAGAAAGATTCGTAGCTGGCTTCCTGCCGCAAGCGTCTCCCCAGATCTTGCATCTATTACGGAAGACTGTCCGTCCATCAGACTCATGACCAACAGAAACAGATTACAAGCTCTCGTATGCCTCGTGCTTTCCGCAGTCGTGGCAATAGGTCAGACGCCTCAAACGCCTAAACCGGCCGTGCAGGATCAGGCGGATGTTGTGCGCGTCACCACCGAGCTCGTTCAAACAGACGTTACCGTCTTCGACAAGAGTGGGCAGTTTGTTCGCGACCTGAAACGAGAAAACTTTGAGCTCAAGATTGATGGTAAAGCAAAGCCAATAGAATTCTTTGAGACCGTCGTGGCCGGTACAACGTCTGAAGAGATACAACTGGCTGCGGCTCGCGGGGATGCTCGACCCAATACCGGTGGAGCCGACGGGCCTAAGCCTCTAGACCGTGGACGGACAGTCTTTTTCTATGTTGATGATCTCCATCTTGACCTTGGCGGCCTTAATGCGTCCAAAAAATTGATTAGCCAGTTTATCGAAAAGGACATGGGGCAGAACGATCAAGCGGCGATCTCATCAGCCACCGGCCAGATCGGATTTCTCCAGCAACTGACGGATAACAAGCTCGTACTGCGCACTGCTGTGGAACGTTTGAAGAACCGACAATTCATCATCCGCAACATGGACGAGCTCGTAATGACTGAGTATCAGTCACTCATGATAGATCGCGGGGATCGAGACGTCCTGAACTATTTCGTTGAAGAATATATGAAACGAAATCCGAACATACCGCGGGAGACTGCAGAGACTGAGATTGCCGGTCGAGCAAACAGAATGCTTCAGGAAGCGGCGACAGCGACCACCAATACCCTTATCGGACTCGAAGGCCTGGTTCGATCCCTAAGAGATCAGCCCGGACGCAAGCTAATATTTTTTCTTTCCGGCGGTTTTTTTCTGGATACCCGCAACTCCAGCAGCACCGACCGGCTGCGGCAGATTGTTAGCGCGGCTGCGCGGAGTGGCTCCGTTATATATTCATTGGATGCACGAGGGTTAGTTGCGTCAACCGACGATCCGACGCAAAAAGCTCAGATTGACATGAGTGGGCGGCTTGGGCGAGCGGGAATGGGAGAACTGTCTGCATCGCAAGACCTGATGAACGCCATAGCTAAGGACACCGGTGGAAAAACTGTCTTCAACACTAATGCACTAGGGCCAGGCCTCCGTAAGGCTTTGACGGAAACCTCGACCTATTATTTGTTGGCCTGGAGGCCGGAAGCTCAGACCGGTAGCAGCAAGTTCCGACGGCTCGAGGTACAGGTCACTGGCAGGCCCGACCTTACGGTCCAGGTCCGGCGAGGTTTCTATGACATCGAACCGCCTCCTCGCCAAGCCAAGAAGTCTGACGAGTCAGAAAAAGTCGCGGCGTCACCGATTGAACCTCAGTTGGGCAAGGTGATCGCCGAGGCCTATCCCAATCGGACCATACCGCTTTCGCTAAATTTGAACTACACCGAGGATGCCAAGGGTGCGTTACTTTCGGCAGCGATGCATGTGCCGAGTGAGTTCATCTCGTTTTCCACCGTCGAGGGGAAACAGGTAGGGACAATCAATCTGGCGGGAAGTTTCTACAACGATCGCGGACAAGTGGGCGCGTCGTTCAACAAGCCGATAAGTCTAACCGCTACTGGCGATGTCGATGTGGCCATGACGAAAGGAATTGTCTACCGCTATAACATTTACCTGAAGCCAGGTTTGTACCAGGTTAGAGTCGGCGCGCGCGATCAGAAAACTGGACGCGCCGGCAGTGCTCACAGTTGGATCGACATTCCTGATTTGACTGGCGGCGAACTTAATCTCAGTAGCCTGCTCGTGGGCGCACGTGATACCAGTACCGGAGAACCGCCAACATCCCCGGAAATGGCTATCACTCCGATTAACCAAAGCGTGGTGCGCAGATTCTCGAATTCCAGTTATTTGCGATTGCTGGTCTACGTTTACAACGCAGCAGTCTCTCCTGCTGATTCGAAACCCGATCTCGCTGTTCAAGTGCAGGTGGTGCGTGAGGAGCAGCCGGTCGTGACCGCGCCCCAGAAACGGATCCCGACTGAAGGCATCACCGACCTCAAGAGAATTCCTTATGCCGCTGAGCTCTCCCTCGCGGACCTGGCGGCCGGAAGCTATCAGTTGCAAGTCTCCGTAGTCGACCGCGTTGCCAAAAAAAGTGCTACTAAACAGCTTCGCTTCGAAATACAGTAGCAGCACTCTTGGCCACACCCTGGAAACCAACTAAAGAGCAGCTTGCCGCAGGCGTCGACAAAACGGTGCCCGATGTAATTGGGCGGCGTTTGAAAGTTCTCTTCTCAGGTATTAATCCCGGACTATACACCGCAGCTGTGGGCCACCATTTTGCCAGACCTGGCAATCGATTCTGGCCCGCGCTATTCGCTTCGGGGTTTACTGATCGAATCGTCTCGCCGTTCGATGAGCGACTACTTCTGAAAAGTGGTTATGGAATCACCAATGTGGTGCAACGCACCACTGCGACTGCAGATCAGTTATCTCGAGACGAACTCCGTGAGGGTTGTGAACAATTAACGGCTAAGGTCCTGCGTTACAAGCCTCAATTCCTGGCCGTTCTCGGGCTCGGTGCATACCGCACAGCCTGGGAACGACCTAAAGCGGTGATTGGCATGCAAGAGGAAACAATCGGCAAGACGAGGATTTGGGTCTTACCCAATCCAAGTGGACTCAACGCACACTATCAGGCCAGGCAATTGGCCGAGCTGTTTTCGGAGTTGAAAGCTGCCGTGGATGCAGCGGGGTAACCGAAGCTATTATCGCGCGGGGCCCAGGAGCGTTGCGCACAAAGTCCGATTGAACGACGACGCAGAGCGATTTCATTAGCACCGTGGCTTTAGCCCGGTGGTTACGGTCCAAGCCTGGTTCTCTTAACCGTTTTAACGGTTTTTGTAGGGTAAGGCTGAGAAACCGTTGAAACGGTTAAGCTTCTTATTCGTGGTCCGTGATCGTCGGGCTGAAGCCACGGTGTTAATAAGATCGCTCCGCGAAACGAGTGCTGAACTTTGCTCTGATCAAAGTACAAGTTAAGCCATTCTGCGACCATTTTTGTGCAAGAGGCCCTGGTCGATTATTCATCCTTGATTCAATCATAGGCCGAGCTAATTCAAGCCATCCAACTGCAAGCCAATCGGCTCTGCACCCGCACCCTTTAGACCGTCGATCACCTTTGCCACGTCGCCATAAGGAATGGAACGCGGGGCCTTAACGAAAACTGTTTTCTGGATTCGTTTGCTGTCCGGAAGGTCGGTCCGGGTTAGCATCTCTGGGCTGTAAGCACGATTCTTAAGTCTGGCGTTGAAAAGTGCGCTCAAGGTAGTCGCCAGTTTTGACGGATCTCCCACTGTCCCCATGTCGTCGGTTAGGCTATTCAACTTCAGCGTCCGATCTGGCGACACCGTAACCACAAGGGTGTGTTCCCCCGCTAGTAATTTCAAAGTGTCGTCAGGGATTGATGGAAGTTTGGTCGCAAAGCTGTGAGGCTTCAGAGGCGCCGCTACCATGAAGATGATGAGCATTACGAGTAGCACATCGATTAACGGCGTGACATTGATAAATGGCTTCGCGAATGCACCGCTGACACTACTCATAGCTATACCTCCCTCAACCTAAGACCCTGCGTTCTGATTTCGGGTTGTTAGACACTCTTACGAGAGCTTTTGTTCCTGAGCGATCCGGTAGGGAGTCTTAAAGAGTAGTGAACGACCATAGGCCGATGTAGGGGCCACTGATCCGAAGTAAGCGGTCTCACCCGGTTCTGTACCAGGTGACGTTCGTAAGCTTCAGACTAGTTGACCTCTTTCCCAGGTTGCGGTGGTTATTTCGATTTCCGCAAGCCCTCAACCACCTGGCGCGTCACCGTAGGAATGATCTCGCGTTCGTTGGCGTGATCTACCGTGAAAGTCACTAACACGAACTTTTCCCCGGTCGGTAATTCAACGTAGATGGCGTCATGACGCGTAGTGCTGGTCCATCCTGCTTTGGCCCAGTACTTTGCACCAGCAGGGAGACCGGACGCACTAAACCCCGTATCCTGACTGTCCTGATCCGCAGTCTTCTTGTTTTGATCACGTCTTAACAGCTCCATCATCATCTGACTGCGGGCCGGAGTGACCGCTTTACCAGTCGCAATCTCCCACATCAATCGGGCTGTGGCATCCGTGGTGAGCTTATTCCGGTTGGCGCCATTCGGTTCGCGAGAAACGCGTTCCCGTCCATAGGCGTCTTCACAATGCGTCTTTTGATTCACATTGATGTTCGAGTAACCAAGCGAAGTGAAGTAACGATTTACTGCGTCCCGCTTATGTTGCCACTCCTTCATTTCGGCCGCCGGCAACTCATATCCACCGGTCGTGTGCGTTACCACGTCCAGGATGTAGTGGGTCGCTTCGTTAGATGAGTCAACGATCATGTCCTTCAGTGCGCGCCGAAGCTCGGCAGTGTCTTCAATCTTTTTATCTTCCAGCCAACGATGGGCGGCCGCAAAGAAGAACAGCTTCACGACACTGGCTGGATAGATTCGCTCATTGCCGTTGAAGCTCCCGATAGTTGGTTGTGCAGGATCGCGCAGGTCAATAAGACTGATAGCGAGCTGTTTCGACTCCAGCTTCTTATCTGAAAACTTCTCAAGAGTAGCCTTTGCGACGTCGTCAACCAGTTTCTGCAGCGACGGCGAAGGAATTATTCGCGTCTGGGCCTGGCCTCTGGTTTCCATCACCGGAATCGAACACAAAAGAGCGGCGACGACAGATAGGCTTGCGATTATTTTCATCATGATTTGAAAGTGTGAAATTCGAATTTGATTGTCTCGGAGATCGAATTCGATTATAAGGCAACGAAATGAAAAACGTATCGGAAGAAGGACTGATCCGCGGCATCAGCCGGTGGGACCTCGTGGCAATCGCAATCAACGGAATAATCGGCGCCGGAATTTTTGGTCTGCCTGCGAAGGTTTACGCGTTGATCGGCACGTACAGCCTTATTGCGTTTGTAGTCTGCGCCATCGTGGTGACCATGATCATTCTCTGCTTCGCGGAAGTCAGCAGTCGTTTTGAAGAGACTGGTGGTCCATATCTGTACGCGCGGGAAGCCTTCGGACCGGTCGTGGCTTTTGAGGTCGGATGGTTGGTTTGGCTTGCACGCGTAACCGCCTTTGCCGCTAACTGCAACTTGCTGGTCAGCTATCTAACTTTCTTCTGGCCCAGCGCCACTTCAACGCTGTGGCGCCCGCTGGTAATCGTGGGCGTAGTCGGGATGCTGACTGCGATCAACATTCGGGGAGTTCGAGAGGCAACAGTTTTCAGCAATTTGTTTACGGTGGGCAAACTGGTTCCACTATTGATTTTTATTATCGTAGGTCTGTTTTTTCTAAACACGAGCAGTTACTCACTTGGCCCGCAACCACCAGTTGGCGCGTTTTCACAGTCTGTTTTATTGCTGCTTTACGCTTTCACGGGATTTGAAATGGCAGTGATTCCGGCGGGTGAGATTCGTGATCCAAAACGAAACTTGCCGCGCGCTCTGATGACCGCAATCGGTGTGGTAGCCTGCTTGTACATCCTGATTCAAATTGTCTGCGTGGGCACTTTGCCTGAGCTGGCAACCTCGACAAGGCCACTCGCTGATGCCGGCACACGTTTTCTGGGAACCGCGGGGGGCGCCTTGATATCAGCAGGAGCGCTGATTTCAATCTCCGGTAATCTCAATATTCTCCTGCTCTCCGGTTCGCGCGTTCCTTTTGCGATGGCGGAACAACATCAGTTACCGGAACTCATTTCGAAGGTACATTCGCGATTCTTTACGCCTTACGTGTCGGTCCTTGTTACTGCGACGTTGATGCTAATCCTGACGATGAAAAGTTCGTTTGTGCAGGCATTAACCATCTCTGCAATTGCCAGACTGGTCACGTATGCCGTCACCTGTCTTTCGCTTCCCGTATTCCGGCATCGCGCCAGCGCGCCACCTGCAGCATTTCGCCTGCCTGGCGGAACTATCATCGCATTCCTATGCATTGGCCTCGCTATTTGGTTGTTGTCAAACAGCACAAGTGGGGAAGCACGCGTAGCTTCATTAGCCGCGGCGGTGGGCTTGCTTATCTACTTGCTCTACCGATTCACCGCCGGCCGTAACCGGACCAGCAGCTCCAGTTCATGATGCCTAACCGCTGGGTTCCTCACTGGGAAGGCGAACTTCTTCCCGCTCTTCCGCGGTATTTACCGTCGGCGCAGCGCTCGCAGTTGGCTTATTCGTTCCATCACCGCGTTCGTCAACGTTGCTGTTTCCTCCCGATTGTAGTTCGCAGCGCGGAAGGCATCTCGGATTTGAGCCCGGCTCAGCCGTGACAGCAAATCGCCAATCCAACGCGCGTCGGCGACCGTTATGTTTTCAAAAATATCTTTCTTCTTGCCACTGTACTTGAACTTGACGAAGCTCCCTTCGACCCCCTCGACGAACTTCGCTTTCTCAAAGTCCTCTGGATTATTCCGACTTCGCGTGACGGTCCAGAGGAGCGGCAGTCCACCAGTCTTGCCGAATGTCGCACCAAGGTCGCTGACCACGTAACGCAAGCTGTTAGTTCCGTTCACCTGGATCACTTCATTATTGGAATCTTTGATATCCCAATTTTCGAGAAACAGCATCATCACTTTCAGGCCTTGAAATGGCCGCGTACCAATGAACGGGTTCTCTTCCCACTTCCATTCGTCGTGACGTTTATGGTTGGCTGGTCTGGCCTCGAGCCGCACATCCTCAAAAGTTCCTTTGCCTGGAATTGTGAGACGTGGCACCAGGTAGTTAATCTCCGTCTCGTATCCAACGGCCCATAAGAGACGCACAGCTGCAGCTTCTGATTGCGACTCCTTGCTCACTTTGGCCACCCACTCGCGTCCAGCTCCGTCACGAATGCGGTACTTTGTTCCTGAGTAACCTCCCTTGTCTTCTTCCAGGAAAGTAATGCGCCGCAGATCCGGTTGCATCGCAGCGCCACCGGGACCAAGGTAGAGATTTCGGGTCGTAATGTTTCCAGGCGACCTCCAGAGTATTGGGACACCGCGCGGGTTTTCCTTTTTCTTGTTTTGCTTTGCTTCCGCTGTTGAGAAGGTGAAGGCCATGACAACAAGGGCAGCAGAAATCAACTTGCCATAGATCTTTGCATTGAGCATCTATTTCGATCCTTTCGACAAATATAGAACTGAACGGGGGCTGGATACTGCAGAGATAAAGGCTACTCGAGCCGGGAGAGATGTTAAGACTTGAACACGGGCATCTTACAATCAAGCTCACTTTGCCGCAAACAGTGAGCGCGTGACTGGTCCATTGCTGCTAAGCCCCCTTGGTGCGCCGCCTTGTCTCGGCTCTTTGATTTGCTGCGACCGGTCTCAGCATCATTGCACCGAAGGCGAAAGGTGGCAAAGTCGACGACATCAAAAGCGCCGACAAAGCGGCGCACTCCAAGACTAACTCTGATGGCCCTTGCACTCCGTTGATGTATCATTGCTTCAGAACAATTCGTGGACAAACTAATCGAAAATCTGAGCGCGGTTGTGGGATCGTCTAACGTTCTCTCAAGGCCCGACGAGTTGCTCGTCTATGAATGCGACGGCCTACCACACCACAAGCATCTGCCTCGCGCTGTCGTTTTTCCTTCCTCAACTGAAGAGACGTCTGAAGTGATGCGTGTATTGGCGCGCGAAGCCGTGCCGTTCACGCCTCGAGGTGCGGGGACAGGCCTTTCTGGTGGAGCCCTTGCGCTCAACCAGGGTGTGGTCGTCGAGCTCGCTCGAATGCGCAAGATTCTCAAGATCGATGAAGTAAATCGATTCGCAGTAGTTCAGCCGGGCGTAGTAAACCTCCACGTGTCGCGCGCTGTAGCTCATCTTGGTTTGCACTATGTCCCGGATCCATCGAGCCAACCCACCTGCACAATCGGCGGAAACATCGCCGAAAACGCGGGTGGGATCCACTGTTTGAAATACGGCACGACCACCGATCACATGCTCGGCCTTCGTGTTGTTTTGGCCACCGGGCAGGTCATCGACATCGGTAGCGAAGGCCCAGAGGTATCAGGCTACGATTTGACGGGCGTGTTCATCGGTTCGGAAGGGACCTTTGGGATTGCAACGGAAGCTACTGTCCGTCTGGTGCCAATTCCACCGGCAGTGCGAACGCTGCTGGCCGAATTCGAGGACGTCAACAAAGCGAGTCACGCTGTCTCGGCGATTATTGCCGCCGGCGTGATGCCCGCCGCTCTCGAGATGATGGATAAAGAAATCATACGAGCGGTCGAGGCAAGCGTGTTTGCTGCCGGCCTGTCGCTCGATATCGGCGCGGCGCTCCTGATCGAATTAGACGGGCTTCAAGCTGGTCTTGACGATGAAGCTGAGCGCGTGAAGGCGATCTGTCTTTCATATGGCGCGAGAAGTTGCCGTTCGGCGCGTGACGAAGCGGAAAGGAAAAAGCTCTGGGCTGCGCGCAAAGGTGCCTTCGGAGCCGTTGGTCGAATCTCTCCTGACTCTATGATTCAGGACGCGGTGGTACCACGATCGCGTTTACCCGAAGTGTTGAGCGAGGCCTATCGGATTTCTTCGAAGTATCAGCTGCGGCTGGCAAATGTTTTCCATGCCGGTGATGGCAACTTGCATCCGCTGATTTGTTTCGACTCACGTTCGCCGGATGAAGTTAGACGCGTAAAGGAAGCTGGACGCGAACTTATGGAAGTGTGCGTGCGAGCAGGCGGCAGCATAACTGGAGAACATGGCGTTGGCCTGGATAAGCGCGAACTGTTGTCACTAATATTTTCTGAAGCCGACATGGAAACAATGCTCCGCGTTCGCGCGGCTTTCGATCCCACCAGGCTCTGTAATCCAGGCAAGACGATTCCACTTCTACGCGGCTGTGGCGAAGGACGCGCGATCGCCTCAGTCGAACCCAGAACGAATGGTGACAACACGCCAGTCGTCAAACGGGACCAACCTCTCGGTATATCAACTGCCCGCGCGAAATCGCCGCCAAGTTCTTCTACGCCAGCATCGCAGCTCGCTCAGGTCGTCGGTGAGCAAAACGTCGTCGACTCTGATCAGCTCTTGGTGACTCCCGAATCGATCGAGCAGGTTTGTGAAGTCTTGAAATGTGCCACGTCAGAAGGGTGGACCGTTTCTCCGTCCGGAGCCGGAACGTGGCTCGATGTTGGCTGTGGAGCCAGATACGATCTCGCGGTAAGTACGGCCAAGCTGAACCGGATTATTGAGCACGAGCCGGCAGATCTGGTGGCCATCACAGAAGCCGGCGTCACCCTGCGTGACTTCAATCTTGGGCTGGCTCAAAGCGGCCAGTGGCTTGCGCTCGATCCCCCTGATGATGGCCGTGCAACCATCGGCGGCGTGGTCGCCACTGGACTGGGAGGGGCGCAAGCTGCCGCTTACGGTCCACCGCGCCGGCATGTCATCGGGATGAAAGTAGTGCTGGCGGATGGAAGTTTGATTAAGGTGGGCGGGCGGGTCGTCAAGAATGTGGCAGGCTACGATCTCTGCAAACTATTTTCCGGCAGTTACGGTACGCTGGGGGTTATCGTCGAGGTCAACTTTAAGTTGCGGCCACTTCCCTTCGACACCCGCACGGTACTCGCCACTGGTCCTTCGAATGCCTTGCTTGAAGTCGCAAGACGAATCATAAGAGCGCCTTTGTTCCCGGCCGCGGCTGAGCTTCTTTCTCCACACTTGGCAGTTGACGCTGGCTTTTGCGATAACCCTGAGGCGGCCTTGCTTCTGGTAAGATTTGCCGGTCCGGCAACAGCAGTGAAAGTTCAAAGTGACAGTGCGCTGGAGTTTATGGCCCAGGCCGGCGTCGACGAATCCAGCGTCGTGGCGGACGACGAGGTTGTCTGGCAGCTAGTGGCAGCGTTACCCTTTCAATTCAGTGATTCAAACATCGCACGAGCGAGTGTTCACCCCAGCAATGTCGGTCGTTTCCTAAACCGGCTGTCAGAGTTGATGCCCACGGCGAAGTGGCAGGCAGGGGCCGCCGACGGCCGCATTCGTGTGATCCGGAATTTTGATGGAACTGAAGCTGACGCACCGGGAAGTCTTTCGACGCTCCGGGAGGCGACCAACGAAATGCGTGGCAATCTCGTGCTTGAAAATGCTCCCGCTTCATTTAAGAATCGGCAGAGTGTATGGGGGAAATGGGGCAGCTCGGCTGAGATAATGGTTCGAATCAAACAGGAGCTGGATCCGCACAACCGATTTTCGCCGGGCCGGTTTGGATTCGAACTGACCGACTGACTCCGAGTCTCGGATAGACTTTAGTTGTCGCTAATTTTGTGAGGGCTCAACCTGCGATATCAGAAAACATCAAAGTTGAGAGTCCGGTATCGTCACGACAAGCTGAGGCATGTCGGACATAAAACGCAACTACCGTGAAAAGCTCATGAGAAAACAATTCAATCGCGTACTTCAGTTCCCACTCATCACGCTCGTAGTGTGTTCTTCATTCGTTATACCGTTTCACCCGCTTCCGCTCGATATACAACCAGCCGCAATTGCCGCCTCGCGCGACCCTGTGCGAGCGCGGAACGGAATAGTCGCTTCAACGAATGAAGTCGCATCCCGAGTCGGCGTCGACATCATGAGGCGCGGTGGCAACGCGATCGACGCGGCCATCGCGGTCGGCTTTGCACTTGCCGTGACCCATCCTGCCGCTGGAAATCTCGGTGGCGGCGGATTCATGATGATTAGACTGAAAAACGGAAAAACCACCGCGATCGACTATCGCGAGATGGCCCCTGCCGCCGCCACACGCAACATCTATCTCGACAAAAACGGAAACCTAATCAAAGGCGAAGGCGGATCCTTAGTTGGTTACCGCGCCGCCGGCGTTCCCGGAACGGTTCGCGGCATGGAGAAGGCGTTGAAGAATTATGGCTCGGGTAAACTCACCTGGTCGCAGTTGATTGAACCGGCCCGCCGTCTCGCCGCCAACGGCTTTACCGTTACGCATTCGCTCGCCCGTTCGCTGCGGGGCAACAACGACTATCTGTCGCAATACGCCGAGACCAAGCGCATCTATCTCAACAACGGCAAGTTTTACAACGAGGGCGATCTATTTCGGCAACCGGAACTGGCGTCGACCTTCGCCCGCTTGCAAAGTGGTGGTCCAAACGAGTTCTATGAAGGTGAAACTGCGCGGCTGATCGTGGCTGACATGAAGCGCAACAATGGCTTAATGACGATGTCGGACCTGGCTGGTTACGTGGCGAAAGAACGCGAACCGTTGCGCGGGACTTACCGTGGTTACCCCATCCTCTCGATGCCACCGCCTTCATCTGGTGGTGCTGTACTAATCGAGATGCTCAACATACTCGAGGGTTACGATCTGAAAAACTTAGACGCATCTTCTTCCGAACGCTACCACTTGATGGTTGAGGCCATGCGACGCGCTTTTGCTGACCGTTCCGAGTTTATGGGTGACTCCGACTTTGTGAAGGTCCCGGTCGCAGGTTTGATTGATAAATCCTATGCGGCAAAACTCCGTTCGACTATTAGCCTTGAACGCGCTTCGACCAGCGCCGAAGTTCGCCCTGGCGAACCTGCCGGGCACGAATCTGAAGACACTACTCATTTCACCGTTGTTGATGCCCAGGGCAACACGGTGGCAAACACCTACACTCTGAACAACTCCTACGGTTCCGCCGCCGTCGCCAAGGGCACCGGATTTTTGCTGAACGATGAGATGGACGACTTCGCGGCAAAGCCCGGCACCCCAAACATGTATGGCCTGATACAAGGCGAACGCAATGCGGTAGCTCCTCGCAAACGCCCACTTTCAGCGATGACTCCGACAATTGTTTTGCGAAAGGATGGAAGCGTTTGGTTTACCGTCGGCAGTCCCGGTGGCCCCACAATCATCAACACCGTTCTCTGCGTAATCTCGAATGTGATCGACTATGGCATGGACATTCAGCATGCCCTCGATACGCCCCGTATTCATCATCAGTGGTTGCCGGATGAACTCGTCTTCGAACCCTACGGCCTCTCCGGCGACACGCAGCGTGCGTTAACAGCGCGCGGCCACAAACTGGTCGATCGCCCGCGTTACCTGGGCGATGCTGAAGGCATCATGATTGAAGAGAAAACCGGCATCAGACTGGGGGCGACCGATCCACGAAGAAGCGACGGCCCTGCGGTTGGGTATTGAGTAAAGAGAGTCGGACGTGGCCAACAAGATCGACAGTTTGTTACGTGAGAATTACCGCAGCACCATCATCGGCGGAGTGCTGATTCTGGCTTTGGTAATCAGCGTTGGATTGATGGTCTACCGGGTGAATGTAGCTCGAAACCCACCGGAATACGAGGGAACAATCGTCGAGAAGTGGGCTGGCTATTCGCATACCGAAGAGGGATCATTTCCTTACTTTCGACTCCGCGTGAAAAGCTCTCGCGGTGAACAAATTGACGTAAACATAGATGAGGACACATATCACCGCGCGACTATTGGGGCCTGGATCAGAAAGACCAGATCAGGGATACAACTTGAGCCTGGAGCTGCTCCATTATCTTTCGGGCGCTCGGATGCGTCGCGGAACTTCGATTTTTCGTTTGGTAGAGGATAGCCATGCAGTGCAACCCGTTCGCTCTTTCAGTCGTCATATCACCGCATCGATTGTCCCCTCTTCCTGATTGTGTCAAGATCTAGATTCGAACAATGAACAGAATCGCTCAATCAATTCGTTTTGGACGTGTGCTAACACTTTTCGCGGTTCTTTCGCTCTCAGGTGGCTTTGTCAATGCCCAGGCCGACCCAAGCGGTCAGGGTAATCGTCCGACCCCATCTCAGAACCCGCCGCACAACGAATTGCGCGGACTTGCCTCGGCCGAGGAAGAGATGCGAGTGAAGCGCGATATCGACATCGCCCAAAAGCAACACAAGGACAATGTAAACCGCGCTCGCGATTTGGCTGCTCTCGCAGCGACGCTGGGCGACGAATTTAAGGCAAAGCAATCACTTTCGCCTGCCGAGCTGAAGAAGCTGGAGAAAGCCGAAAAACTGGCCAAGCGTATTCGTGAAGCCGCTGGTGGCGAAGAAGATAATGTTGAAACCGGAAAGCCGCCACGCGATCTTCCTGCGGCAATGGTTTGTTTGTCAGAACTTACCGAGTCGCTGAAAGAAAAGGTTGAGAAAACACCAAAGCGCGTGGTTTCTACCGCAATCATTGATGAGGCAAATATTATCCTTGAACTCATTCGTGCAATCCGCGGTATGCACCCCAAGACCTAAGCGCGTTCGGAGATCCAATGGTACCCAAGTCGGTCGCCTCCTTCCTGATACTCATCCTTTTTATCTTTTGTAGCTCGTCTGGCTTGCAGGCCCAACAGGACGACGATGAAATCGTACGCGTAGAGACTGAGCTGGTCGTGCTTAACCTCACTGTGACGGACCAAACGGGCAAGTACATACCGGGTTTGAAAGTCGCCGACTTCAAGATTTTTGAAGACGGCAAGGAAGTTCCGGCCCAACTAATTTCCAGTTTCAGTCTTCACGAATCCCCGTTTGCCTCAGTAGTTTTACTCGACACGTCAGGCAGCATGGAGAGTCGAATGTCGCTGGCTCGTTCGGCCGCAATTCGTTTCCTCGATCGGCTTCGTGATGAGGACGTTGCCGCAGTCTTCAAGTTTGATTCAAAAGTGGAACAGGTCCAGGAGTTTTCCGGCGGTCGCGACCTGGCTCCGATGGCCTTTGCTCTTCGCGCTAACGGCATGACCACCCTGAATGACGCAATCGTAAACGCCGCCAAGGTATTAGCGGAACGTCGGGAGAAGCGAAAAGCGATCGTCGTCTTGTCTGATGGGATGGACACTTTCAGTCGCGCCTCTTCGGACAAGGCACTCGAAAGCGCCCTCAGTATAGGAGCAACAATTTATACGGTTGATATGTCGTCGGCGGAGGTCGCCCGAATCCGTGGCGCACAAAACGCTGCAGTACTGAAGAACTTCGCGGAGAAGAGTGGCGGGCGGTTTGTGGCTGCGGCCGGTGGTCCACTGCTGCGAGATGCATTCGCGAATATTGCCGATGAACTTGGTCACCAATACACAATTGCGTTTCGACCACTCAATCGAGAACGCGACGGTAAATGGCGGAAGCTGGAAGTGAAGCTTGCAAAACCGGAATTGCTGGTCAGGACGCGGAAACAATATCGAGCCAAGAAAGCGTAAAGCCCAGAAGCGCAAAAGGCGGGATCACCCACCGTCCGCATCTTTCAGATTAAGAATAGGGTCGTCGCTTGATTGAACCCAAGCGCACCTAAAATGTGGATTTATTCAGTGCTTTTTCTTTGTGTCGTTCAAAAGCTAACTCAATGAGCGTGTCCAACATGCGCGCGTAACTCAGTCCAGACGCTTCCCACATCTTTGGATACCCCGAAACTTCAGTTAATCCCGGCATTGTGTTTAGCTCGTTAATCAGCAATTCCCTCGTATCGCGTTTTAGGAAGAAATCGACTCGCGCTAAACCAGCGCCGTCCACAGCTTGAAAAGCGCGAACTGCCATACGCTGGACTCTGGTTGTAAGTGCGTTAGAGATGGGCGATGGAACGACAAACTCAACGTGGCCAGTGGCGTTGTATTTTTCAGCATAGTCGAGGAAGCCGGCGGAATCGTCGTGGACCACATACTCTCCGGGCAAACTTGCCTGCGGTTCGTCATTACCCAAAACAGCGCATTCGATTTCCCTCGCGTTGACCGCCTCCTCAACAACGATCTTTCGATCATACTGCGCGGCCAAATCTATCGCGGCGCTTAGAGATGCCCTGTCAGTCGCTTTTGATATCCCCACCGAAGAGCCAAGGTTTGCGGGTTTCACAAAACAAGGATAGCCGAGTTCGCGCGCAACCTTTGCAATTACTTTCTTTGGGTCTCGCTGCCAGTGCGAACGCAGCAACCAAACGTATTTGCACATTGGCAGTCCCGCCTGGAGAAACAGCAACTTCATCGCGACCTTGTCCATCCCGCAGGAAGACGCCAGCACACCGCAACCGACGTACGGAATATTCGCCATCTCCAGCAGTCCTTGCAAAGTCCCATCCTCGCCGAATGGACCATGCAGGACAGGAAACACCACATCAAGCGGAGTCGACGAAGCGGTGCTTCCCTTCGAATCCAACGCTCTGAGACCCTGATGTGATGGATCGCCGAGAATCGCAACGTCGCCGCTTGCGTTGGCAATGGCTTCGCGAGCTAAGAATGATTGTGCGGAAGTAGGCAGAAGATTGAATGCTTCCGCTGGAGAGAGCCACTTCCCTTCCCGGGAAATGGCAATGGGTAGCACGTCGTACTTCTGGCGATCGATTGCCTGGATTACAGATGCCGCGGACCGTATGGAAACTTCATGTTCACCCGACTGTCCACCAAAAATTACGCCAACCCGGAGCTTCTTCGCCAAATGAATTATTTCCCTTCAAACTGTAGCGACTCATCCTTCGTCGCTTCCAAACGAATTCCCTACTAGAGAATAGTCTTGCCCAAAGCAGATAGGATCAACTCGACACCGAGCTCGGCAGTCTTATTGTTGACATCCAGCGCCGTATTTATTTCAACCACCTCGAGCGAACGCATGCCACCAGCCTCGGCAATTTTTTCCATCGCCAGATGCGCTTCTCGATAAGTGAGACCCCCGCGCACAAGCGTGCCTGAACCTGGGGCATCGCCTGGATCAAGCGCGTCGACATCAAACGTCACCGCGTAACCACCGCTGGCACGTGATGCGATCGCGATTGCGTCATCCATGCAGGCACTCATCCCTCGTTCGTCTATCTCGCGCATGGTGATGAATCGAATATCAAGCTTCTGGATCATCTGGCGTTCACCCGCGTCGATATCCCTGGCGCCAACGTGCACACAAAACTCAGGATCCAACTTTGGTGCGAAGCCGCCGATATCGACTAACTCAGGCGTCCCGAAACCAAGTACTACGCCTAACGGCATTCCGTGAATGTTTCCTGACGGCGAAGTCTCCGGAGTGTTCATGTCTGCATGCGCGTCAAACCAGATCAATCCAGGCGTCTCTTTCCGATTCCGGCAGTGAGCCGCGAAACCAGAAATGGAACCAATTGCGATCGAGTGGTCCCCACCAAGAGTTATCGGCAGTTCGCCCGCTTCCAGTATTTCTTCGACATTCTTTGCCAGCTCTTCGCAGGCGCTTTTGATCTGAGGCAGGTATTTCAGTTTCTCAGCGGGCGCGGCCACCTTCCTGGAGCGCTCCAGTCTCAGGTCTCCAAGGTCGCGCACCTCGTAGCCCAGATCTGAAACCCTCTCGACCAGACCGGCAACTCGCAGAGCAGCAGGGCCCATATCGACCCCCGCCATACTGGCTCCGTAAGCCATCGGTACACCGACGATGCCGACGGACCCTTTATGCGGACCAGATTTCTCGGGTTCCACACTAGTTAATTCAAAAAATTCGGATTTCATGTAATCCTAACCACCAAGGTTCAAGTTAAACCCACCGCCTCCACTACCTTGCGACGGGAAGAATGGTCGCAGTAGCCCGGCAAGCGCGGCGAGGTTTCTGGTTTGAATCAATAGCTCGCCGGGACCTGTAAACTCGGCTACGATTCCCTCGCCGCTCATCATACTGCGAAAGAAACCGGCCGCGGCTTTGCGGAGGGTATACTGCGTCGTGCCTTCCCATGCGACGAGGTGTCCAGTATCGACAACGTAACGCTCGCCCGGTTGCAGTGTCTTTCGGTGAATAGCGCCAAACGACGAAACTAACAACAGACCCTGGCCCTGGACCAACATCACAAATAAGCCTTCACCCCCGAAGAACGATTTGGCGCCGCCCCACTTCGTGTCCACCGTTAAGCCGGCGTCACCGGCCAGATAGGAACTCGACTGAACGAAAAACGATTGGTTGGTTAGCTCAATCGCTGCGATGTCGCCGGGCGCACCTGGCGCAAAGGTCACTTCGCCTGGACCACCCCGCGCGGTAAAAGTCGAAACAAATGCCGATTCACCGCCAGCCGCTCTTTTGATCGCACCGAACAGACCACCCTTCATTTGCGACTGAAGCTCGATATTCGCTGACATCGAAACCATCGCGCCTGCTTCCGCCTGGATGGATTGCTCGGCCTGGAGTTTGATTACCGCCAACGAAAACGACGGCTGATGGAGGACTTCGTATTTGTAGCCGACTCCCTGTCCGCGAGAATCCTCATCGATGTGAATACCCTGAGCCTGCGGAAATCCGCCAGGCTGAGGAGCCGCAGGTTTCGGCGGCGCACCTGCTTCCAATCGATATCCGCAACTGCCGCAGAAGACTGCCCCCTGAAGTAGAGGCGCACCACACTTTGGACACGTCATAACACAACCCCCTGAGATTTTTCATTGATGATAGCAACTGCTGCTTCCGGCGTTTCAGCAAAATCCAGCAAGGCCACATCGCTCGGACTCACAGCCAAATATTTTTGCCACGCTTTAACTATAGGCGGCCAGCAGTCGCCCAGCAACACCATTGGACGCGGGCCGATAACGCCGGTTTGAATCTTGTTCCAAACGAGAGAAAGCTCGGTGACTGTCCCCATTCCACCGCGGATCGCGATGAATCCGACCGAGCGCGTGATCAGACGTTGCAGGCGTTCGTAGAAATGTGGTGTAGCTACTTTGTCGGTGAGATAACGGTTTGGCTCCGCCTTAAACTGATTCATGGTGATGCCAAGGACGCGGCCGCCACGGTCGTGGGCTCCACGGCTCGCCCCTTCCATCACACCGAGGTATCCGCCAGTGCAAATTGTATAACCAGCGTCAGCCAGCAGCTCGCCCGGCACGACGAGCCTGCGTATACTCCGGATCGGGATCGCAACACTTCGCTCCGCCGAAGATGGTGACGATTCGCTCAGCCTCACTCATCAAACAGCCTCACCATTGATCCTCAGCGAGCCCTGTCGCCTGTATTCAAGGTAATCCTCGCGAGTCGCAAACGAACCGCCAGTGTAATCGTCCGGCACCGGCCTTGGGTCGTAGATCCGCGAATCGCTTACGTTTGAAAACCCGGCCTGCTCGAATAACTGCCGGTAACCTTCGCTGCTAAGGAGTTGCACTGGGACCTTAAGGTCATCGATCCACTGATGGGTCGGGCGATTCTCTTCATACAGATCAACGACACAGGTGAACAGTCCACCTGAGGCCAGCACCCGCCTGATTTCTTTCAGGGCATTCAGTATGTCTTCATAGTAGTAAAGTGACTCCATCGAAAATGCGTGGGTAAACTCTCCATCGGCAAACGGCAGCTTCTCCGCTGTCGCCACCTGGAACTCGACATTTGAGAACGAAGCAGAACTCTCCTGGGCTACGCGAACCATCTCATCGGAAATGTCTATCCCGACGACACGTCCTGAGCGCGCGTTCTCAGCCATAAGTCGCGAGGCCCAACCTGAGCCGCAGCCAACATCGAGCACGCGGGCCTCGGCAGGAATATTCATCGACGCAATCGCTTGTTCGCCAACCGGTCGATGGCCCTTCTCCATGCTTGGACCTTTTCCAGCCTTGGCCCAATCGTTAAACTCAACGCGGAGTCTTTCGTCAGAAGTAACTTCCATTCTGTTTCCTCAATTCAATCTAGGGCCTGATTCGATAGAGCATTCGTGGAAATGGGATAGTCTCCCGGATGTGTTCGATGCCGCACATCCATGCGGTGCAGCGTTCGATGCCCATGCCAAAACCAGCATGCGGGACACTTCCGTAGCGGCGTAAATCCAGATACCACTCAAATGCCTCTTGCGGCAGTTTGTGGACCGCAATCTGCTCGATCAAAAACTCAAGCGACGTCGCGCGTTCACCACCACCGATCACTTCACCGTAGCCTTCGGGCGCAAGCACGTCGACGCCGAGTGCCAACTCCGGTCGCTCAGGATCGCGAGCCATGTAAAAAGCCTTAACCGCAGCCGGGTAATGATGGACCATCAATGGCTTGTCGTAATGACCCGACAGGAAGGTCTCATCGGGAGCGCCGAAGTCGCCTCCCCACTCAAACTTCGTTTCCATCGAACCCTTTTCGTGACCTTCCTGCAGAAGCTTCACTGCATCGTCATAGTGCAAACGCGGAAACGGCGGCACAATGCCTTCCAGCTTCGCGATGTCACGTTCCAGGACCTTCAACTCCTCGGCCCGTTCTTCGAGTACGCGCGAAGCAATGTACGACAGGAACCTCTCCGAGAGATCCATCACGTCATCAAGATGCGCGTAAGCCATTTCCGGCTCGACCATCCAAAACTCGGTCAGGTGGCGACGAGTTTTCGACTTTTCCGCGCGGAAGGTTGGGCCGAAGCAATACGCCTTACCAAACGCGGCCGCGGTGGCTTCGTTGTAGAGCTGGCCTGATTGCGTCAGATAGGCCTTTTCGCCGTCGAAGTAATCGACTTCGAATAGCGTAGTCGTTCCCTCACATGCGGCTGGAGTGAAAATGGGCGAGTCGGCAAGTGTGAATCCGTCGTTATCGAGAAAGTCGCGAACAGCCCTCACCACCGTGTGGCGAACCTTAAGAACCGCATGCTGCCGACGCGAGCGCAACCAGAGATGGCGGTGGTCCATTAAAAACTCGGTGCCATGCTCTTTCGGAGTGATCGGGTAGTCGTGAACTTCGTTTATCACCTCGGCGCGGACTACGTCGATCTCAAAACCGCCAGGCGCACGTGCATCTTCGCGGACTGAGCCAGTGATCGTTAGGGCTGACTCCTGGCCCAGGCCTTTGAGTGATTCCCACAATTCAGGTGTGACGGCGTTTTTCAGGACGACGCATTGGACCACGCCGGTCCCGTCTCGCAATTGAGGAAAAAGAATCTTCCCGCTTGAACGAAGGTTATAGAGCCAGCCTTTGAGAGTGATCTCGTTGCCGACGTGCCTGGCGAGTTGGTTGATAAAAGCGTGGGTTGTAGTTTTGGGATCTAGTGATGTTGATTCCGTGGCCATTAATAATTCGCATTCCTTGTAAAGCAAACTGTTAGTTTGCTGTGCGTTGCATTTGGAAGCGACAGCTGCGCTTCATCTAGAGCCGTTCCCTGACCATTCTTCTCAGCGCCGGGAAACGGTCCAGCCAATCCGCCGCTTGAAGCACGATCGCCAGCGTCGGTTGTATGAATTGCTCATAGACCGGGCCTCGATTACACACAGCGGTCTGATACGAAAACGTTCCAATCGCCTTTAGCCCGCGTTGAATAGTCATCAATCGAAACTCGGTAGCGATTTCGTCAGGATCCAACGCTTCCATACCGAGAAGTCTGCGCTCCTCCAGCAGGTGCAATCGATAGGATCGCAATTCGGCGAGCGACGGCACTTCGGAACGACGGTCGAGCAGAAATGAAACGAGGTCGTAGGTGACCGGTCCCATTCGCGCGTCCTGATGGTCGACAATTCTCAGCCGGTTGTAGCTGTCAACCATCAAGTTAGCCGCATGAAAATCGCGATGACACAAAACACGCGGGCGCGCCGACAGCTCCACTGACACATCGTTGAGTTCAGCCTTCAGTTCAGCGAGTTCTGCGTGGCGCAGTGTTTCTTTTCGCAGGCTTCCAAAGTAATGTTCTGTAAAAAAGTCCAACTCCCAGGACAGTTTCGCTTCATCAAACGCGAGCCGGCTGGCAATGGATTGTCGTTCGAATGCGTTGTCAGTTGCCTTTTGAATTTGCGCGATCAGGTTTATTGCTCGTTCTTTGTACTCATCGCACTCGTCCTCGTGGGCCACGTCGTACACCTTGAAGAGCTGCCGATCGCCCAGGTCCTCCTGCACTATCACCCCGCTTTGCCCATCGACGGCGTAAATTTCGGGCACCGGTAAACCGTTCTCCAGGAAAAGTCTGGTCACATCAAGATAAGGATGAAAATCGGGATCGAAAGGCTCGGGATAAACTGCGGCCACTGCCTTTCCGTTTTTCCAGGGTATGCGAAAGTAGTTTCGGGTCGAGGCGTCAGGCGTCAACGGCACCATCAATGTGCTTTTGCACTCCTGAGCTTCCAAAAATTTTAGGAGCCGCTCTGAGGGAGAGAGTTCAAAAGTGCTCATCATCACCTGTTTTACTGAACTCATTTACGGGAAGAAAGAGCCCTGAATCCTCTCAAAAACATAGGGAGAACGATAACTGAAATTGCATTTGAGCTTGCTAAAGAGTGGGAATTGTATCACTCAGCTAAAGGCACTACAAAATTCTCGCCTCTAAACTCGCCTTTCAGAGCCTTCTCTGGAGGCGTCTTGCCGCTAACGAGAGAAGCGCACACTACCGCAGCGTCTTCGATAAACTCTCCGGCAGCGATTCGAACATTATCAGCCAACACCGAACGTCGGACCCGGGCACCACTCGCCACCGTCACACCGTCCCAGAGTATTGATTGATCGACCTCAGCACCTTCTGAAATATGGCAATCCCTACCCGAACTGACTGATTCTCCTCGCTCGGCCATTAACTCAAGACTGATGTCGCGGTAGCGCGGGATAGTCGAGAGCTCGTACCATTTCTCGTGGGCGATATGAGTTGCGATCACCTCACCTTTTTCAATCGCCTGTGGGTAAACTTCGGTCGTGGAATGAGAAAACACTCCCTGCGGGATGTAATCAAAGATTCTGGGTTCGAGGATCTGAATTCCGGTAAACATCAACGGCGGGTCGCAGTTTTCAAAGTCACTCTTTTTGGGCATACCGCCGAATCGACGCAAACTGCCCCCGGAAGTTTCAACTATCGAAAACCTTTCGCAGGCAGGGTTGGGTAGCAGCACGAGGGTGGCGATTGCGTTCGAGCGCCGGTGGGTGGCGAGCGCCGCGCGGAGATCGATATCGGTGATTATCTTGCCGTTGATGACTACAAACGTTTCGCCGTCGAGGAGAGATCGCGCATTGTCGAGCGCACCGCTCGTCCCCAGTATTACCGGCTCTTCGACGTAATCCAGTTTCACTCCAAACCGGCTGCCGTCGCCGAGCGCACGACGAACTGACTCTGGACGATGATGTAGATTGACGACTATCTCATCACAGCCTTGGCCGGCGAGATACTCGGCTACATAACCAACGAGTGGCTTACCCAGGATAGGAATTGCAGGTTTCGTTCGGTCTTCGGTTAGAGGCCACAGACGCGTGCCATAGCCTGCGGAAAGAATCATTGCGCGCATGAAGGCATTCTAGTGGCAGGGCGTTCAGTCTGTGAAATCCGACAGAACTCCGACGCGTGTGCGTCGGATCTTGGTAGGAGGCGCCGGCTGGTCAGTTCGCGACTTTGTCCGGTTACAGAACCGCGCGCGGTAGTGCCGGCCCCTGGAGTCATCCGGGCTTGATTAGTTTTTGCCTGGCTTATCGAGTTGTTTTCAGGATCCGGAGCTACCCGCGCTCGGTTCTGTACTGGCTAGGTCTATGAAGCCTTCGACGCATCGCGAATCATCAGGTCGAATGTTCCGGGTGCGACTTTGCGGAAGCGGGTGTTGCGATTGAGGGAAACTGCGATGCTAATCGTCGGGTTCTGACCGGTGAACTTGAACCCACCTTCAAGCAGGCGGTTGTAAAGCTCGTTTACATGCAAGGCGCCGCCTTCCTCCCTGAGAAGAAGTGTCACCGCCTGAGGTATCGTTCGATCCATGAACCGATCGCTCAAGGCTTCGGTATTCGGCCTGAGCATCGGTATTTCCTGCCTGCGAGCCTCCGCGCTAAAGCTATGGGTGGTTGGTGCAGAGGGTCTGATGGCCGCTTCGAGTTCGGCATCCGAAGGAAATCCGCCCGATAGATTGCTCGAAGCCAGGACTGACGACAGTAGCCGATAGATGGCTGCCTCGGTTTGGCTGGCAAGCGTATCCATCTCGGCTAGTTCTGCGCGAACCGCGTCTGCTTCCATCTCGAGCTCGCGTAAACGGGCCGCCAAACGCATACGAGCAGCGCGCGACTGCCGCAGGCTTTGCTCGAGCCGGGAAAGCAGGTTTTCGCTGGGACCGTTCATCATCGTGGCAAATACTAAAGGGGTTTCGGTGTTTTCACAATATTTTAATCGCCACTGGCCGGCATCTGGAGCGACCCGTCTCACGAAAGCGACCTTGTCCGGTACAGAGCCGGAAGCGGTAGCGACCAGGTCGAGCTAGCGCCATCAGGTTGCACTTTTCGGAAAGCGATTGCGCTGACTGCTTTCAACGATTCTTCTAAGGTGAGATCGACCCGGTCGCTACCGCTTCCGGTTCTGTACGGGCATTTTACCGCTCACGCTCGATAACGTAGGTGGGAAGTGACTTCAAAGATTCCGTGTACTTGGAGTTTGGCAATTCGTCGATGTTTCTGGTGGCCGCACTGGCGAACGCGTCCGCTCGAGCACGCGCTCGATTGAGGGACCCGGCAGCCTCGAGAGCGTCGCGCAGTTCCCGCCTGGTCACGTTTTCGTATGTACCGTCGTTCATCACGGCCTGGACCCTATCGCGATAAGAGGGCTCGTTGCCCATCAAATCGATCAACGGCAAAGTCACTTTGCCGCCCAGCAGATCCACGCCGACACCTTTTCCGAGCGCATCATCGCTCGACGTGAAGTCCAGCAAATCGTCGGTAACTTGAAAAGCCATACCAAGGTTTCGGCCGTAGTCAGCCAGTGCGCTTTGTTCCTGAGGACTTGCGCCCGCGAGAATTGCTCCGACTTCACAGCAGGCGCTGAACAAATAGGCAGTCTTACGTTCAATGATTTCGAGATACTGCTCCTCGGAAATATCACTGCGCCCTAGCGTTGTCAGCTGGAGCAGTTCTCCTTCAGTCATCTTCCGGGTTACTCGAGTCAGGATGTCGAGGATTGGAAGCGAACGTTCGGCGAGGCTTGTTTCGAAGGCTGACATGTAAAGCCAGTCGCCCATGAGCACGGCCGTCTCGTTGCCGTAAAGCGCATTCACAGTTGGACGATTGCGGCGTGTATCTGCGCTGTCGATGATGTCATCATGGACCAGGGTGGCAGTGTGGAGAAACTCCATCACTGTTGCCATGCGGATTGAGTTGTACGCTGAACCATCTCCGCCGGAAGCGTAGTTGGAGAGAATCGTCAGAGCCGGACGAACCCGCTTGCCGCCGGACGCTCGCAGGTATTCACCAAGATAAGCAATCACCTGAACATTCGAATGCGCTTGTCGCTCAAACTCGGCTTCAACCTGCGCCAGGTCATGAGCAATCAAACTGAAGATGCGTCGCGCAGTCAGTTCTACGTCATCCAGCAGTGCGCTTTGGTCGGTTGCTTGCATTTGTTCAGAAACTCGCTCGGAAACAAAAGTCGAGTCTAATTATTCCTGTAATTGGAAAACTGCATGTCTATACCAAAGTCTTTGCCCTTGAGGCTGGCAATCACTGCCTGCAGCGTATCGCGATCTTTTCCAGAGACTCTAACTACGTCGCCCTGTATTGACGCCTGGACTTTCGCCTTCGAATCCTTAATAAACTTCACTACTTCCTTGGCTTTATCCTGAGGGATTCCTTGTTGAATCTGAACGCGCTGCCTCACCGTGCCGCCGGCGGCCGGCTCGACAGTCCCATAACTCAGGGCTTTCAGCGGGACGCCGCGGCGGACCAGTTTCTGCTGAAGAATGTCGTTCATGTTCCTTAACTTGGTCTCATCTTCCGCGGTCAAAACCAGTTCGTTTGTTTCAAGCGCGACGTTTGCGGAGCTGCCTTTGAAATCAAAACGTTGCCGCACTTCCTTGACTGTTTGATTCAGCGCATTCGTAATTTCTGCTCGGTCAACTTCAGAAACAATATCAAAAGAATTCTGTTGGGCCATTACACTCAGTTCTCTGTTGGGGTGTTTACTTTAGGCGAGAATAACATCAAAAGCCGGGCATGTGAAACCGTTCTCCGAATTGCATGCTGAGGTGCAGTGGCGGGCGTTCGAACCAACTTCACGACTCAGCGCCAGGGCTGATTTCAAAGACTCGATAGAAGTTTTCACTCGTGATTTTCGCTATCTCGGCTAACTCCACACCTCTCAAGTCAGCCAAACACCGCGCAACCTCAACGACGTATGAAGGTTCGTTTCTCTTGCCGCGATAAGGTACTGGCGTCAAGTAAGGACAATCAGTCTCAATTAGCAAACGATCCGGTGGCACCTGTTTGGCCACGGCTTTTAACTCGTCGGCTTTCTTGAAAGTGACGATCCCCGAGAAGGAAATCATGAAGCCCAGTTGAACCGCGCGCTGGGCCAGTTCAGTTGAACCGCTGAAGCAATGCATGATTCCCGGCCGTCGTGACCCAGTCCACTCTTCAGTCAGAATCTGCACTGTCTCGGCTTCAGCTTCGCGCGTGTGAATGATGACTGGTAGATCGAGTTCGCGGGCCGCCTTCAGTTGACGGCGAAACACGTTCATTTGGATGTCGCGCGGTGAATTATCGTAGTGGAAGTCGAGTCCGATCTCGCCCCAAGCGATTACTGTCGGGTTCCGGCTTATGAGATCCCTGATCCGTTTGTCGGCGTTGTCGTCATGAAGTTTTGCATCGTGAGGGTGGGTTCCGAGCGCGGTGAAGACTCTGCTGTGTTGATTGCCGAGTTCCACTGCTCTCTCGAAAGCGCCGCCATGAGGGTCACCGGTTCCAACATTCAGGATAGTCGACACACCTGCGTCGAGCGCTCGCCGAATGACCTCGGCGCGATCCGAATCAAACTCCTCGCCGTCGATGTGGGCGTGTGAATCTACGAACATAGTGGAACGTGTCGTCGTAGCGACCGCTACTATTTACCATTTGCGAGTCACCCTTTACTATCCCGCCTCCATGATGAAACCTCGAAGACTGTTGATTTTCGCGATCCTCCTTCCCTTACTGATTACTCTCGCAATCATCGCGGGCCGCGAAAAATGTCCGATCGCAGGTCTCGCACTGACTGAACAAAGTCGACGTTTTTATGGATTGAAAAACCGCACTTCGATTCCGTTGCCAACCGACTTCAATCCCAACGTCAGCTTGGCAGCGCTCCTCCAATCCGGCCCCGACACTGATCGTTGGTCTTCAACCCAGGCTGCTTCCGTTGAAGGATTCGTCGTCTCTGTCGCGCCAGGTCCGCTGGAATTGACGAATTGCTACGTCCCTGGCAGACGCGACACGCATATTCACATCGGAACGCGGCCGGATGCTCCGCCTCACGAACAATTAGTTCTGGAAACGACGCCTCGCATGGAAGAGTGGGCTCGACGGCAAGGCTGGGACTGGTCGGCTGAAACTTTGAAAACGACGCTTACCGGACGCAGGGTACGTTTTCGAGGTTGGTTGATGTTTGATGAGTCGCACGCAGGGGAGTCGGAGAACATAGCTCCGCGACGACCAGGTAATTGGCGAGCAACTGCTTGGGAAGTTCACCCAGTCACCGGATTTGAAATCCTCGAGTAACCTTCAACTGAGTTCATACTCCAAATCGGCAATCGAATTCCCCACCCTACACGATATGGGAAGTCCTCCGCCTGAAAACCTCAGAAAAACTGCTGGCCTCAAAACGGCATAATCGTTGCCAATCTGGGGCTCAGACTTGAAGGTTTCAACGGAGGGCTTATATGAAGAAAGCATTTGGCGGCGCCATCTTGGGCTTCGCGTTGATATTTGGCATCACCTCGGCCGCGAGCATCACCGCTCAAGCCAAAGACAGAAACGACAAACGCAGATGGGAACGCCGGGATCGAGATGATTCCCGCTGGGACCGGAATCGGAGAAATAATGACGACTGGAACCGCAATCGTCGTTACCGCAATGATGGATACAACAACGGACGCTACAACAACGGCTCTCAGTACGAGCTAAACCGCGGGTATCAACAGGGCATCAACACTGGCTCCAGCGATGCTCAGCGCGGTCAAAGCTATAATCCGCAGCGCTCACGCTATTACAACAACGCGTCGTCTCAAGCCTTCCGTCAGGGTTTTGTTAGAGGTTATGACCAGGGTTACAGGCAGTATGCCGGATACAACAACGGTCGCTATGGAAACGGTGAATATAACAATGGTCGATACGGCACATATGGCGGTTATGGGGGCTACGGCGGCTATGGCAATCAAACGGAGCTAAACCGTGGCTATCAGCAAGGCATCGAAACCGGCTCCAGTGATGGACAACGCGGCCAGAGCTATGACCCGCAACGGTCGAGGCACTATCGCAATGCCTCTTCGCAGGCATTTCGAGAAGGCTTTGTTCGCGGATACGATCAGGGTTACCGGCAGTATGCGAACAACGGCGGTTACCGAAATGGAAGTGGAATAGGCATCGGGAGTATTCTCGGTGGTATTCTGGGCGGCCGGCCATAACTGTTGCTAAACACTCGTTAGCACAAGAAAATGCCGCGGCTTCCGTCGCGGCATTTTTGCGTTCGGTTGTGGGAGTGCTTACAAGCTCGAGACCCGGCGAGGTCTCGTCTGTCCGTCGGAATTCGTGGAAGCAGGCTCGGAGTCGACGTTCTTTTTTTCGGTGCGCACCGGTGGCCCTGCAGGAAACTGCATAAGTACTGGCGTGACCTGACCCTTGGTGGGCGACGCTTTCGAGCCAATCAATTTCGTGCGGTTACCGAGTTCGTTTCGATCTTCTTCAGAAATATCAACGACTGACGTCTGTGTGTAGGACTCCTGCCCGGGCGACCTGCGCTTCGAGGTGACCTGAAGCTCGTTTGAAGTGCCGAAGCGTCCGTTTAGTCCACGATAGATTCGGCCCGCGACAGCTGCGGGCACGTGTCCGCGTGCGTCGGCGCCCCTGGTGATTACAACCACCGCAAGCGTTGGATTTGTCAGAGGAGCATACGAAGTAAACAATCCGACCCATCCACCTCGCTCGATGCAAGTTCCTGTTTTGCCGGCCACCGTCTGCGACGGATCGTGCGCTTTCCGCCCGGAGCCATAACTAACTGCTCCAACCATTCCGGGGATCATACTGCGCCACGCATCGGAATCGATCGGAATCTGCCGTCTAACTTTCGCCCTAAACTTCAACTCGTCCTGACGCGAACGCACAACGTGGGGCACGACCAATTTCCCGCCATTACCCATGGCCGAAACCAAAGTGGCGAGCTGCAATGGCGTCACTTCAAAGTTGTCACCATGAGACGACATTCGCGCGATACTTGCGCGGACGTTTGACGCTGGAAGCTGTCCTGCGAACTCATTCCGCATGTTGATGCCCGTTTTTTCACCTAAGCCCAGCTCACGCGCGTAAGAGACCATCTTGTCGAATCCGACCTGGCCGCCAATTTCCTGGAAGTATCCGTTCTTCGAATAGGCAAGCGCGTTGGTTAAACTTGCATTGTTCGAGTCGGAGACTCTGGTGGTGTCATTCGGGTCGATCACTTCCTCATTCAATCCTGCAAGGCCAGTTACCAGCTTGATTGTTGAGCACGGCTTGAAGCCTTCGCGCACGGCCCACTCCTGATTCACTATAGAATAGATGCGACCAGTCCTCGGATCCATCACTACCACAGTTCCCGCGCGGTTTCCCAAAGCACTCTGAGCAACTCGGCGGACTTCGATGTCTTCGCCACTCAAGTCGTCCCTGGAGATCATTGCCCGCACATCGTCACGCAACGAATCCTCTTTCATTTGTCGAGCCTCAGCCGCGGCGCGCGCGAGGCTCTCACGCCGGAGCTGTTCTGCGCGACGAAGAGCTTCCTTTTCCCGCTTCGATGACTGCGCAGAATTTGCTCTTACCGCGGTCGAGCTTCGCTCTGGCATCTTTGAAGATTTTTGACGTACGACTTCATTGCTTTTCCGGTCAGCATTTCTCGAAGTCGAAGCGATAGGCTTGTCATTCTTTTTTGCTGTTGAGTCTGCTAGACCTTTGCTTGATTTTGTCGTGGCAACTGATGAAGGCTTGGCTTGCGGGCGCGCTGCTTCGTTCTTTTTTGCCGGGGCTGCGTTGATTTGAATAAAGGCAGCGGCAAGCGTGAAGACTAAGACCAGAACTCTGCGGCTAGGTCTGGAAGGCAAGAATGTCATGAAGATACCCTGTTTCCGATGTTCGGCTGGATCCCTTTGTTGTTGAAATCGATAAGTCGGCGCGGCCTGAACGTCGATGACGCAGGGTTCAAGCGTGGGAGCACTTTTTACTTCCGCGTGCTGGCAGTATTTACGCGATCCGTCGGACTGATAACGTCGGGATAGTGGGGCGAATTGGGAAGACTGGGGGAAATGACTTGAGTGTTTCGCCTGGGCTGTGGTCAGGAACTAATCAATTTGATTAATTCCGGGCTGATAGGTGCACCTCGTATGCCGCTCCAGGCGGTAGATCATTTACGAGCGGCAGCTTTCCCTTTACCATCTCCCAAAACTGCAGGGGGCGAACCATGAAGAAGGCTTTGCTGGTGATTGGCGGTATCGTTTTAGTGGCGATTCTCGGCGTTGTCGTTATCGGGTTCCTGACGCCGGCAGACCACAACGTGTCGAGAACTCTGAAGACCAGGCAACCGGCGCAAGCTGTGTGGGACGCGATCAACGACCACGCAAATGAGCCAAAATGGAGGGACGACGTAGCCAGCGTTACTTCAGCCGGTGAGCAAAACGGGAAACCTGTGTGGCTGGAGACTTATAAAGACGGAAATACGGTGAAACTGGCAACCACGACTTTTACGCCGCCGACGCGGATGGTGCGGGAAATTGCCGAGGAAGGTCCGTTCAGCGGGCGTTGGGAAATTGACATTACTCCAACCGCTGAAGGAAGCGACGTGAAGATTACAGAAATCGGCAATGTGCCAAATCCTGTCTTTCGGTTTGTCTCAAAATATGTCATTGGGCATACCTACCAGATGGAGAAATACCTTACGAGTGTCGCGAAGAAATTTGGCGAGCAACCGAACATTAACTGAGCGCTGCAGGCGACCATTTCACTTCAACCTTGCGCCATTGGGAACGTCTTCCGTAAAGGTCGCCAACACTGGACGGTTCCCTTCTCCAACAGAAGCGGCCAGGAGCATACCCTGGGATTCATGACCGCGCATTTTGCGGGGCTTCAGATTCGACACCACCGCGATCTTTCTACCAACCATTGACTCGGGTTCATAGTGCTCAGCTATTCCTGCGAGAATCGTGCGTGGCGTTTCCTCTCCCACGTCAACCGTCAGGAGTAGTAGCTTGTCTGCCTTGGGAATGCGCGCAGCTGTCAAAACCTGTCCTACCCGCAAGTCAACCTTCACGAAATCAGTAATGTCGATGTAGCTCGCCACACCTGGTACCGCTTCAGCTTCCGTTGCATGTTGCGGCGGCTTGTCGACACTTGTTGTGTTCGACGCTTGCGGTACGGCATCAGCTTCGGTTGCATGCACGCCAGAGCCTTCAGTCTGGACTTTCGATTCAGAGTTCTCCACCTGGTTTTCCCCTGTTGCCTGATCCTGGTTCTCGATTTCAGCCATCGTTTTCACCTTATCGATTCTGGGAAAGATTCCCTGAACTTCTCCAATCGTCGTTCCAGCCTTTAGATCTCCCCATTTCAAGTCGACCGGATTCACATTGCGCGGCGAATCACTAAGCCCGAGTTGTTTCCATAACTCTTCCATCGCCCCCGGCATGATCGGATAGAGCAAGACCGAGAGCCAGCGCAAAGTTTCCGCAGCGCGATAGAGGACAGCTCCAAGCGTCTCTTTCTGATTCTCATCCTTGGCCAACTCCCAGGGCTTCGCGTCACTGATCATCTTGTCAGCTCGCGCTACAATGGACCATGCAACCTCGAGCGCCTTGCTGAACGCGAACACTTCAAGATGCTGGAGCAGCTGGCGTCGAGCTGACTCTACGAAACCGGAGATCGTTGTCTCGTCAGTATCAAAGCCGGCACGTTTAGCAGCCAGCAATTTCTCGTCACTGATTACTCCTGAAGGAATTTGGCTTTCACAGTAGCGGGAGATCATCGTCAGTGTTCGACTGGATAAATTGCCCAAGCCGCTAGCCAGATCGCTATTCGTTCGATCGATGAGAGGTTCGTAACCGAAACGACCGTCCTGACCAAAAACCATCTCGCGCAAACAGAAATAGCGAACTGCATCTATCGGAAAATGCTTGTTCAATACGTCCAACTCGATAACGTTGCCGAGAGTTTTCGACATCTTGCGGCCGTTTGGATCTACCCACATTCCATGCGCTATCACTGCACGCGGCTGTTTGATGCCGGCCGCCATCAGAAATGCCGGCCAGTACACCGCATGGAAGCGGAGTATGTCTTTGCCGACGAGGTGAAGTGCGGGCCAGAACTTTTCAAAACCCACCACACGCTCGCGCTCCTCATTTCCAAAACCGATAGCAGTGATGTAGTTGCTAAGCGCGTCAAACCACACATACATGGTGTGGTCTGGATCGTCTGGAACGGGCACTCCCCAACTAACCGAAGTCCTGAGCCGGCTTATCGATAGGTCCTGGAGACCACCCCGCACGAAACTGATTACTTCATTCTTTCGAGACTGTGGTTGCACGAAATCCGAAGGGTTCTCATAAAGCGCGAGCAACGCATCGTCATAATCCGAGAGGCGAAAAAAATAACTATCCTCTGAAACACGATCGAGCGGCGTGTCGTGGATCAAACATGCAGGCGGCTCGCCTTCCTGTTTGGCTTTTACATATTCATCCTCAGTCTTGTAAGCAGCGCACGGGGCACAAAACCAACCCTCATAATGACCCTTGTAGATTGCGTCATTTCCCCTGGGAGTCTTTGCACGAGCCGCGCGTCGCCAGAGTTCACTGACGCCTTCGTAGTGAAACGGTTCGGTGGTGCGCATGAAGATGTCGTAACCACCGTGCGCGGTATCAAGTCCAAAGGCCGCCGTCATCTCCTTAAAATAGTTGACAACGTAATCAGCCTGTTCCTTCGGTGAACGATCCGCTTTCTTCGCCGAACGCTCGATGTTTATTCCATGCTCGTCAGTGCCGGTGAGGAAGTAGGTCTGAATTCCCTGCTGGCGTTTGTGCCGCGCAATCGCGTCTGCAACGATCATCACGTAAAGATGACCAAGATGCGGGAGAGTATTGGCGTAGAAGATTGGGGTGGTTATGTAAAACGTCATGGATTAAGCGTTGTGCGAAGCAAACCATTTTCCATATCTCATTTATCATTTTCAGAGCGCAGTCTGATCAGGTGGCACCCGAAATGATCTTCGATTGCAGTCGTCACTTAGCCTAAAATCACCGCTTCTTCTTAAATGACTACTGATAAATGAGATATGGAAAATGGTTTTTAGAAACCTAGCTTCCTCCCGTAATTAACGACATCGCCTCAGCCCTCGTGCGTGGGTCGGTGCGAAAGCCGCCGAGCACTGCCGACGTAATCGTCTTCGCATCAGCTTTCCGCACGCCTCGCAACGTCATGCACGTGTGTGACGCTTCGACCACGACCATCACACCGATCGGCTTAAGACCTTCAAACAAAGCATTCGCAATGTCAGTAGTCAGCCGCTCCTGCAATTGCAGACGTCTGGAGAACGCTTCCGCCAGTCTCGCAAGTTTTGAGATCCCAAGGATGCGGCCATCTTTCGGGATATAGGCTATGTGACACTTGCCCACGAACGGTGCGAGATGATGTTCACAGACAGAAGCGATGCTGATGTCTTTCACGATCACCATCTCATCATGTTTGTCGCCAGGAAGCGGGACCACATGCTGATGTGGATCCTCGCGCATTCCGGAGGTCAACTCCGCGTACATCTCGGCAACGCGTCTCGGCGTCCCGCGCAAACCAGCTCGTTCGGGATCCTCGCCCAGTCCTTCGAGAATCAGGCGAACGCCCTGTGCGATCAATTCCAGATCGACAGGCGGTAACTCCGTTTCCTTTTCATCTGCAAACTTAGTGGCCATGTGACCTCTTATCATCGCTCAAAACTTCGCGCAAAAGCGGCCCGCGCGGCGTCTTCAACCTCGCGCAATGGCACACCGGCAGCAACTGCAGCTTGCCGGCACTGCTCATACTCCGGCATCTCCTTAACAATGTGCCCATTTAGCTGGGCTACTTTAACATCGATGGGGCCATACGGCGTTTCCACTTGCACAATCCGCCGCTCGAGGGCGCGCCGTTCAACTTCATATGAACGAACGCCCAGCGTAGTGGTCTCTGCAAAAAGCATTTCGCTCAGGGAGCTGAGCTGTTCCGCGCGGCACAGGATGGAAAGCAATACACCCGGCCGGTTTTTCTTCATTTGCACTGACGTGAAGTAGCAATCAAGCGCGCCCATACCGAATGCCCGGTCCATAACATGGCCGAGAATCTGTGGTGAAATGTCATCCATATTGGTTTCCAACATCCACAGATGTTCAGTGACTGCGGGTCTTTGATCGTCGCCGATGAATACACGCAGTACGTTGGGAAACTTTTCATATTCGCGGGTCCCTGCGCCGTAGCCGGTTTCAGCTACCTTCATCGTCGGCATCGGACCAAACTCGTCGCAAACAGTCGTAATGATGGCAGCGCCGGTCGGTGTAACCAGTTCTCCCTTGATTTCCGTCGAATAAAACGGAACGCCCCTCAGCAATTCGGCAACGGCCGGAGGCGGCACCGGGAAACGACCATGGTCCATGTCAACTGTTCCGCTGCCGACGTGAAGCGGTGACGAAATGAAGCGCTCAATACCAAGTAGCTCGAAAGAGATTGCCGCGCCGACGACATCGATGATCGCATCGAGTGCACCAACTTCATGAAAGTGAATCCGTTCAACCGGCTCGTTATGGACTTTCGCTTCGGCCTCAGCCAAACGCGAAAATATTTTTGCAGCGCTATCCTTGATCGTGTTGGACAGTCTTGATTCATAGATGATTCTTAGAATGTCAGCGAGATGCCGATGCTTGTGCTCATGCGGAACTTTGACGTTTGCGTAGGTCGCGCTGATTCCTGAACGATCAACTGTCTGGACGTTAAACTCATAGCCTCCCACGTCAAGAAGAGCAATCTGCGCTCTTAGATCCTGCGCATTAACACCCGCCGCGAGCATTGCTCCGAGAATCATGTCGCCGCTGGCGCCTGCGAAACAGTCGAAATAAAGAGTCTTCATAACTTCGCAAACAAGGGGAGTATTTCACCCGCTCTCCCGCTCAACACCTCATCACACAGATCGGACAACGGTGTCAGCTCAGGATTCACTTCGCAAACAAATGCCCCGCTCGCCTTTGCGATTTCCGCTAGTCCGGCAGCCGGATAAACCAGGCCCGACGTACCAACGATGAAGCACAGCTCGCTTTCAGTCGCCATTGCCACCGCCAATTCAAACGCACCAGGCGGCAGCATCTCACCAAACAACACTACGTCCGGTCGCAATCGTTCGCCGCAACTTATGCATAAGTCAGGACGGGCACGTCCTTTGGAAATTTCGTATTGCGTGCGGCAGCTTACACAAACCGCCCGCCAAATACTCCCATGCAACTCAATTACATCGCGCGCGCCCGCCGCCTGATGAAGGCCATCGACGTTCTGCGTAACCACCGTGCAGCAGTCGAACTGACTTTGCCAACGAGCGATCTCAAGATGCGCCGCATTCGGTTTGAGTGCCGCAAGAATGTCTCGACGATAATCAAACCATTCCCAAACCGCCGTCAGATCTCGTTGTACCATGCTCGCCGACGAGATCACATCGAACGGCATTCCCTTCCAAACGGCGCTCTGTCCTCCGCCACGAAAAGTAGGCACTCCCGATTCGGCTGAAACACCGGCGCCCGTAAGCACCAGCACGTCTTTCGCGCGACGAAACCGCTCGCACAAAGTCTCCGAAATTGACGTTTGCGAAACTGTCTGCATGGGAAGACCGATGGTAGCAGAGCGCGGTCCAATAGTGCCAAGAGGGTTGTCAGAGTGTCCGATAAACTTCAGTTTGTCGCGGCGTCGCGACAAACTAACAGTCTCGAATCGACTCCGACGACATTTATACCGCTAAGCGGTTATCTAATTTAGCCCAGCTCCCTTTAGCTGTGGCTTGAACGCGGACACTCAGCGATTAAGTAGCCCACGGTCACGACAAGCGAAAGCTTATCGGACACCGGACCGAAAGGCCTCATCTTCGCCAACTTGCGAAGCCTAAGCTATACTCTGCGTTTTTGCAGCCAGCGCCTTTTCAGCGCAGACGAGGTTCAAGACCGACGTGACCCTAATCGAGATACAGCGAAACCTACGGCAACGCGTTCGCAGTGCGGCACTGGAACTGTTCGGTGTCGAGCTGGAGCAGGTAAATGCCGAAACGCCACCGCGTCATGAATTGGGTGATCTCGCATTTCCGGTAGCTTTTGAGCTTGCGAAGCTGGTGAAGCAGGGTACCGGCGTGAAGCTCGCGCCGCGCGCAATTGCTGAGCAGTTAAAGGCGAAGCTTGAAGATTTGCCGGAGGTCGCGCGGGTTGAAGTCGCTGGAGCCGGCTACCTAAACGTCTTCTTCAATCGTGCGAAGCTGCTATCGGCTTTTGGCATTGTCCGCTCCACTGAGCCTTCCGAATCGCCGGCCTCCGATCGCCCCAAGATGATGGTGGAACACACCAGCATCAACCCAAATAAATCTGCGCACATCGGACACGTCCGCAATGCTGTGCTGGGTGACACCTTCGTCAGGATTCTTCACGCTGATGGCGAACACGTCGAAGTGCAAAACTATATCGACAACACCGGCGTGCAGGTCGCCGATGTGGTTGTGGGATTTATGCACATCGAAAAGATGAACCTCGATGACATTAAGGCCCTCGATAAATCGCTTCCGCCCGAGCGGCCATTTGATTACTACTGCTGGGACCTCTACACGCAAGTAGGACTCTTCTATCGCGACGGCGATCCGGCGGGCAAACCAAATCCTGAAAAACTGCAGTTTCGCAATGATGTCCTCCACGCCCTCGAAGAAGGAAACAGTTCAACCGCAGAACTCGCCGATTACGTAGCTACGCGAAACGTCGAGTGTATCCTCTCGACCATGGAGCGCCTGGATATCAGGTATGACCTGCTTGCTCGTGAGTCTGACATTCTGCATCTGCATTTCTGGGATCGAGCATTCGATCTGATGAAGCAGACTGGTGTGATTAGGTTTGAGAACGAGGGCAAACATGCCGGGTGTTGGGTGATGCCTTTTGAGTCTTATACCGGTACCGACGAACACGAATCTGACAAGATCATTGTCCGGTCAAATGGTACGGTTACATACACCGGCAAAGACATCGCGTATCAACTTTGGAAGCTGGGCCGTCTGGGTCTCGACTTCAACTACAGGCCGTTCCGTTCTTATCCAGAAGGAAAGGTCACATGGGTGACGACTACTCAGCCAAACGCCGAAGTTCTGCCGGAGGTTCCCCGTCCAAATTTTGGCGAAGGGGTAAAGGTGTATAACGTTATCGACTCTCGGCAATCGTATCCGCAGGAAATTGTCGCGCGGGGTGTGGCCGCAGTGGTACCAGAAGTTGGAGCTGAAGCGAGCGTCCATCTCAGTTATGAGATGGTTGCGTTATCGCCGGCTGCCTGCGCTGAGCTTGGTATTGCGTTGAGCCCGGAGGATGCGGCCCGTCCTTATATCGAGATGAGTGGACGGAAAGGCTTGGGCGTCAAGGCCGACGATCTCATCAACCGGCTGGAATCGGACGCGCTAAAGGAAGTTGAATCACGTCATCCCGAGTTATCAGTCGACGAACAGAAGCACACTGCACATGAGATAGCCGTTGGCGCGCTGCGTTATTTTCTGCTGAAGTTTACACGTAACTCGGTTATCGCCTTCGACTTCAAGGAAGCGCTTTCCTTTGAAGGTGAAACCGGGCCCTACTGTCAGTACGCTGCAGTACGAGCCAACTCGATCTTTCGCAAGCTCGAGAAAGAGACCGTAGCAGCCGCGATAGTTTCAATCACTACCGGCGACAAGGGTGAACAAGTAGCTGCCGTTTTGGATGGCGAGTCAGGTACGGAGATTTGGTCCCTGGTTATGTTGGCCGAACAAATGGACCAGGTAGTGTCGCAGGCTGCTGGGTCGGCTGAACCGGCCAATCTCGCCAAATACACCTTCGCACTCGCGCGGGCTTTCAACCTCTTCTATCATCGACATCGGATCATTTCTGAAGAAGATGAAAACAGACGTGCAGTCTTGATCTGCGCGGCGGAGATTACACGGCGGCGTCTGACAGCTGCGTTGGAAACCCTTGGAATCGCGGTTCCTGAGCGCATGTAAAGCAAGCTGTTAGTTTGCTGGTGGGTTGTCCGACCTTGCGGCTTTAAGTAAGACACGGTTCTAAGTGGCGCGCGTTACAGAAGCAAACTAACAGTTTGCTTTACGATCAGGAGAAAGGATTTTTTCGCGATGGGTTCTAGAGTGCTTTCGGGCATTCAGCCAACAGCCGAGATGCACATCGGCAATTACTTCGGCGCCGTCAAAAACTGGGTGGCGCTGCAGGATCAGTATGAGTGCGTCTACGCAGTCGTCGACTTGCATGCGCTTACGATGCCTTATGATCCAGTGAAGCTGCGGGCGAACACCGAACGCATGGTCATCGATCTGCTTGCTTGCGGCATTGATCCCAACAGAGCGATTCTTTTCATTCAGTCGCTGGTTCCTGAGCACGCTGAACTCTGCTGGATACTGTCCTCCCTTACGCCGTATGGTGATCTAAGACGAATGACGCAGTTTAAGGACAAGTCAGACTTTATTGAGGGCGGTGACTCAACACAGTTTGTCTCCGCTGCGCTGTTCATCTACCCGGTGCTACAAGCGGCAGATATTCTTGCTTATCGCGCTCAACACATTCCGGTCGGCAAGGATCAGGAACAACACCTGGAGTTGTCGCGCGAACTTGCGCGGCGTTTCAACAACCAGTTTAGCGTTGAGTTCTTCCCCGAGCCGAAGCCGTTATTCACGGAAATACCCAAGGTGATGTCGCTCATCGACCCCAACAAAAAAATGAGCAAAAGCTTAGGTGAGCGTCACTACGTCGGGCTGTTTGAGGAAGAACAATCGGTTCGAGCAAAAATCAAATCGTCCGTGACCGATAGTGGGGATAGCTCCGGCACGATGAGCCCGGGCGTGCGCAATTTGTTCGAAATACTGAAAGCCTGCGGCAAGACGAGCGAGACCGAAGCCCTGCTTACCGACTACGATGCGGGCAATCTCAAGTACAGCAAACTCAAAGAGGTCGTCGCTGACGCACTCGTCGAACTTATTTCCGGGCTCCGGCAAAGACGAGCTGAGATTGCTGCCAATTCAGACGCCGTTAACAGGCAGGTGCGGGATATGTCGGAAAAGGCCCGGGCTATCGCGGTGGAGACGCTACGTGAGGTTCGTCAAATCGTCGGTCTGCCAGCTCGTATCTAGTGCTCTGGCGCCTGATGTGAAGGCGGTGGCTCTGCCCCACCGACAGCGATCCCGATAATTCGAGGGCTATGCCCCGGCCCCCGTCTGATACCTTGATCGTTTATGTCAACCGGCGCGCGAAGGGCGTATCCCACGAAAAAATGGGGCAAGCTTACGGCGCGGCGAAGCCACCGCTGCACATCGGGCGGCACAGCCGTTCACGTGGCGACTTCTCTGTTGAAGGAAAGTGTAGCCAGTTTTAGTACTTGCTTTACGCTTACTGTTCGGAAACGTAGAATCAGCCAAAAGCCTATGCTAATAGTGATGAAAGTTAACGCGACTGGTAGCCAGATTGAGGCTGTCGTACGCGTGATTGAAGAACTCGGGTTCCGCGCCCATCAAGTCCCCGGCTCAGGCCGGACCGCGATCGCTATAACCGGCAACCAAAACTCCGTAGATCCGGGTCGATTCGAAAACTTGCCCGGTGTTTCTGAAGCCCTCCGCATCACTAAGCCATACAAATTGGTTACGCGAGGGCATGGCGTGGAAAAGACAGTAGTCCGTGTGGGTGACGCTGTAATTGGCGGCGAGGAATTAACCATTATTGCCGGCCCATGTGCAGTCGAGAGTCGCACTCAGGCTTTTGCGATTGCCGAAGCGGTGCGACGGAGTGGCGCCCAATTCTTCCGCGGTGGTGCCTTTAAGCCACGAACTTCTCCCTATGCATTCCAGGGTTTAGGTGAAGAGGGCCTGAAAATTCTGGCCGAGGTTCGTGACGTTTATGGACTAAAGATTGTTACCGAGGCTCTCGACGAACCGGGCGTTGATTTGGTGGAGCGCTATGCGGATGTGATTCAGATTGGAGCGCGGAGCATGCAAAACTTTCCGCTGCTCCGCCGAGTTGGACGATCTGACCTGCCGGTCCTTCTAAAGCGCGGTCTCTCAGCTACTCTTGATGAGTGGTTGCTTGCCGCTGAATACGTGATGGCTGAAGGTAACTCTCAGGTGGTCCTTTGCGAACGTGGAATTCGCACCTTCTCCCAGCACACACGCAACACTCTTGATCTCGCAGTAATACCGGCCGTTCGGCGAGTGTCCCACTTGCCCGTCATTGTGGATCCTTCACACGGCACCGGAAAAAACTTTATGGTGACACCGCTCGCACGTGCTGGCGTCGCAGTTGGCGCTGATGGATTGATTGTCGAAGTTCATGATCGGCCGGAACAAGCGCTTTCCGATGGTGCGCAGGCGCTCACTTTAGAGCAGTATGACAAGCTGGTGACTGAGGTGCGCGCGATTCATGGAGTGCTGACCCCCGCGGGAGTGTCTTAGACAAACCTTTTAATCTGCCTCTTCGCTCTTCTTTTTCTTGATCTGCCCAGCCAGGACATGGGCCAAATCCCGGGCGAATAGTGACCGCGGAAGTACTTCATCATAGCCCGCCAATAAAGCGTTTCGCTGCAGCTCGGGCTGCACATGAGAGAAGAAGCCGAGCAACGGAATGTCTCTTGAAATCTCGCTCGACTTGAGTTCCTTAGCGAGTTCAAGGGGATCAACTTTCGCGTTGTGAAGGTCAACGATAATAAGACTCGGCACTTCATCATTGATACACCCTCGCAGCGCTTCCACGGTACGAGGAAATTTCACGATCATCCCCAGTGCCTTCCCGGTGGCGCGGATCTTAGACACGAAAAACATGTCATCAACAATTGCGATTACGGTGCGAACCATAAGTTGCTTTTGAAAAATCCCTCTTTTCGCGTAAATATTGAATGATGGCTACCGCGATTCCCCCACTTCGAGAATCGGAGAAGATAGAATTTGGCGGCGTCGGTGTCGGAGGCGAGGTCGGGACCGGCGTTTCAAGCATCGTCGTAGCATCATACAACATCCGCTACGCAGTCGGGCAGTCCCTGATTTCTGGTGGCATATTGCGTAAGGCTGGTCTAACAAACGCGGCGCGTCGACCAGCGCTGGTAGCGTCTAACATTCAAACCGCCGCCCGCGCATTTTCCGGCAACACACTACTGCCCACGCCGCACATTATTGCTTTGCAGGAGGCTGACAAGGAGACGCAGCGGGCAGGCAAGCATCATGTGGCAAGGGAACTTGCTGAGGCACTAAAGATGTCGTGGGTGCACGCACCGGCTGGTATTCCCCGTGGGGTAAAACCAAAGACAAGACAATGGTGGCTCGACTTTGAGGAGCCGATAGGTTTGCATGATCCGGGTGATACGGGTGTCGGGTTGTTGAGCCATCTACCTCTGAATGATGTTACGAGGATCGACCTGCCATGGGAAGAATGTGCATGGCGGCCACGACTTGCAATAGCGGCAACGGTCCCATTAGAAGGCGGCAACTTGCGAATCATTAATGCGCATGTCGATCCACATGCGGCAGTTGGCGGGCAACTGGCACAGCTTGAAGTGCTGGTTGCGGAAGCCGATAAGTTTCCGGGGCCAACTCTTATCTTGGGTGACTTCAATACGCTCTTTGGCAAGAAGGTTGAAGAAACACGAAAGTTTCTCGAGGGCCGGGGATACGCTACGCCAATTCCCTCCGGAACACCGACCTGGCGGGGTGCTGGGTTACGACTGCACGCCGATTGGATTTTCCAACGAAACGTTACGATTAAGAGTTGGGGCGTAGCTCAACCTTTGAATGTTTCAGACCATTGGCCCATCTGGGCGGAGATCGACTTACCGAACCCCGACGCGTCGGGGTAGCGCTCGGCTCAACTTAGGCTTGGACCGCGGCTCGGCCGCCGCATAGTGCGCAAAGGCTCCGCCTTCCGGACGCCCCTGAAATTCCTTTGTGAGGCTCAGCCTCACAAGCAATAAGGATGTGACGGAAAGCCAAAGGCGTTCCGCACTCCGCGGCGGCAAGCCGGGATGAACTCCCGATGCACATCACCAGCAAAGACAATTCCCTGCTCCGCCAGGCGCGCGCCGTCCGCGACGGGAAGGTTGACGAGCTGATCTTTGTTGAGGGGCTGCGACTCTCTCAGGAAGTTCTCCGCTCGGAATTGGGGATCGAAGCACTGATCGTGTCTGATCAGCTGGCTCAAAAGGATAAAGCCTCGGCGTTGCTGAGTGAACTCACAGCCAAAGCTGGCCGCACCGCGAACGTCAGTGAGAAGCTCCTCGAAACGATCTCTTACACAAAAACTCCTCAGGGTGTAGTTGTTCTTGCCTCCCGACCTGCATCCAGCCGTGAGCAGTTTTCGGCTAATCAACCCGACAACCCTCTGATAGTTGTAATGCATCGTCTCAACAACCCTGTAAACGTAGGAGCCATTCTTCGAACGGCGGAAGCTGCAGGCACAACTGGAGTGGTGGCCACCGCGCAAACCAGCGATCCGTTTTCGCCTAAGTCTTTGCGTGGCGCAATGGGCTCAGCGTTTCGCATACCTGTATGGTTTGGTCCATCTTACGAAGACACGATCACATGGTGCCGTGAACGCCGCGTGCAGACGATCTGTGCCAGCGTGGACGCCACGCGGAATCACGACGAAGCCGATTGGGTAAAACCATCCGCAATTATTATGGGACCCGAGTCTGAGGGACTCTCGGAAAGTGAAATTTCTCTCGCTGGTGATGCAGTCAGAATCCCAATGCAGGGGTTGGCGGAAAGTTTGAATGTTGCTGTTGCGGCAGGGGTTTTGCTTTACGAGGCGGAGCGGCAACGAAGTCACCTGCCCATCAAGTGAAAATGCAGATAGGTAAGGCTCTGATAGCCTGGACCGTTCGTCACTAGTTGGTAGTCAACAAGTTTCTTCTCCCGGATTATCTCCTGGCTGACATTAAACATATCGATCAGATACTCGCGATCTTCCTCACTAATTTCACCCACGTTTTTGATGTCCTTTTTCGGAATCACGACGTAGTGCAGTTTTGCGCCAGGGCTGGGATGTTCGATCACAACAGTGCGGGCTGTCTCCTTCATCACACTTGGAACCAGGTCCGGTGTCTTCTGAACAATCACCGAAGCAACTAACCCAACCAGCTCGTTCGGCCGGAGACAATTGCCCTCACAATGATTCAGCGCCAAAAACGAACGCGCGTGGGTGTCTGAGAACAAATAGCCGCCGATTATGACTCCAACAACCACTGCCACCGCCGGCAGTCCAATTCCTTTGACAAGTTTCATCGCTCCCTCGGCATTCGTTCTTGTTCACGCAAGCCTCGCCCGTTCGTTCCAATTCCATTCCAGTGGTTCGGCGGATAGCTACCTCTTCGACTCTTCAGAATCCAACAGCATCCAAAAGTAAGGCAATATCTCGCTTGCCATTCGCCCGGTCCGACCCCACATTCGGTTTCGATGGTCGCCGTCGACTCCAATTCTTATAGTGGATTGACGCGGCAAAACCAGCTGGCGTTAACGACGATCTCAATGTTCGCCAATCTCGTACAATTGCCTTCACTTTCCAGTGTCGAATTGGGCCTACTCACCTGAAACCGTTTCAGTTAGAATAGCGGCGCTTCCAAGTATTTAGGACTTTCGCCGCGCAGTCACGGAATGGACTGCGTTTTTTGCAAACATGACTGACGAAAACAAATCCCCTGACAAAAAGAAACGCGAGGAAGCCTTACCCGAGCGACTGCTGCGTCGCGTGCTCGAGAACGTCGGCGATGTAGTCGACCGTAAGTTTGGCCGCACAGTCGAGCCGAAAGGCGGACTTACCACCTCACAGCTGATCGACCGGATGAAGAAGTTAATCGACGAACGAGTGCGCGATGAAGGCCGTCGTGGCCACATCGCTCCGCATCATTTCAAACTGAAAGTGGAATGGGGAACCCACTCCGAAGCACCACCGGAGATCATCAAGGATTTGGAACATGAGATCCTTGCTGCCGCAATTGACCATATTAACGATCACCGCTATCGCACGCTGGGTGCAGCCAAGGTCGAAACAGAAGTTGATATTTTTACCACCGGCATTTCGGTGGATCCAACGTTTGGCGAATTTGAAGAGGAGCTCAAGGCGGCAGACGAAGCCAAACGTCAGGCGAAGTTGGAAATTCCAACCCGCAGTCCTTTTGAAAAAATACCCGATGTAAAACTCATCGCCCGTATCACGATGCGCGGTGATGTTCGCGAGCTGCCGCTGGCCTTGAAGCCGGGCGGCCGAAGAGTGAGCGTCGGTCGAGTTTCGGACAATGAGATTGCTTTGAACGACAGCAGCGTTTCAAAAATACATGCTGCTATCACCATGAACCAGCAAGGCACCCTCCTGGTTGCTGACACGGGTTCGACAAACGGAACTTTTATAAACGGGCGTCGAATCGCATATGGTGAAGCACGTCAAATAGAAGCCGGCGATGTAGTGGGTTTTGGTGATGTGGAGGTGCGCTTCCGCAGGGAAGAATAATTCATTTCAGAATCGGGCCAGACGGTAAGAATGTCACTAATACTTTTTCTCCTTCAGACTCCATCACCCTCCCCTGCCGCGTCGCCGCATGTGCCAGAGTGGTGGCCTGCTATGTCGACGCTGGTTTATCTCGGCGGCATGATGCTGGTAATTCTGATTCTGCTGTTGGTGCTCTTCCTGCGACGGCGACGAGGGATGGTCGTCGCAACGGCCCTCCCCGCGGATCTCCCGAACGAAGTAAAGAAGCGGCTCGGATCAACCTCAACCAATCGCGGCTTGCGCGCCTTGCGTTGGGCCTTCGTGCTTTTGTCGCTTGGTTTAATAGGTTTCCATGTTTACTGGGCCCACTACGCGCAGGAACGCAACGAGAAATTTCAGGAGCTGAGTTACAAGGATCTGCGCAACCGTCGCTTGTCAGAGTCCACGCTACGCGGCTGGCTACTCGATCGCAGCGGGAAATTAGAACGCGCGGTCGCCCTGTATAAACGGGACGCCAGCGGAAGTATCACGCGTGAGTACACGATGGATAAGCCGCTGGCCCATCTCCTCGGTTCGGATCGCGGTGATCCGGGGCTTGAACGCGCGTTGTTTGGAGTGCAGAGTGGTGCTTTGCCCGAAGCGCTCGAAGTGGCCCGCGGAAAAACCATTGCGCAGCAGGGCACCAAAGATGTCAGGCTGACGATCGATCGCGATCTTCAGCAAGCGGCGGTGGACCAGTTAAAGGGAAAGCACGGAGCGGTGGTGATCGTGAATCCCCAAACTGGAGAAGTGCTGGCTATCTATAGTGAACCTTCCTACAGCTTGAGTGACGTTGACGACGAAGCAACCTGGATCAAATTCGAGGCCAACCAGCGCGATCGTCCATTAGTGAGTCGAGCGTTGGGTGCTTACTACATTCCTGGATCTACTTTCAAGACCGTGACAATGACTGCGGCCTTTATATCGGGCGAAGGTGAAACGCAATTCAACTGCAGTGGTGGTGGTTATTATGCAGCACCCGGAGCCAATGTAATTTACGACGATGGCGGAGCTGGCGAAGTTCACGGCCGGATTGGAATTGACAAAGCGTACGAGGTTTCGTGTAACCAATACTTCGCCCAGATGGGTGTTAAGCTTGGACCCGAGCGACTAAAAACGGCCGCTCAACTCCTCGGGATCGGAGCCTACGATACTCCTGCCGAAGCCCTTCGTGGACGCAAACAGCCAGAGATTTGGAATGCGACGACCGACGCGGTCAAGCGCGCCCTCGCTCCACGTGAATCAACGATTGTTACCGGCAAGCAGATTAGTCGTTACGACCTGGCTTTGATTGGTTACGGCCAGGGGTACGCGGGTCAAATGACACCACTACAAATGGCTTTGTCAGCGGCAGTGATCGGGAATATGGAAGGCAAATTGATGAAGCCGAAGATAGAGTTTGATAAGGCGCCGGAGGTTTTCAATCAAGTGATAACTCCGCAGGTCGCCGCGCGGCTTCGCTCGATAATGGGGTTGGTAACGGGAGGTTCGAGCGGAACTGCGCGTGGGGTGTTTGCACCGGTCAAAGCCGCCGGGATCAACACCGGCGGGAAAACCGGGACGGCGCAGAAAGTCGTACCCGTTTATGACCCGAAGACGGGTGAACCAAAAACGCGGATCAGAACTGAGCGGGACAATCGCGGAAACATTATCCGGCAGTATGAAGAGACCATCATGGATGAACAGAATCCTCGGATCGACGGATGGTTCCTGTGCATCGCTCCCCTCGAGAATCCCCAACTGGCGATGGCGGTAATCGTCGAAGGTGGTGGTTACGGTTCAAGGTCTGCAGCCCCGATTGCGGCTGCGCTGGTTTTGAAGGCGCGAGATCTTGGTTACTTCAAGGGTTCGGCACCGATAACTGCTGCGCCGAGACAACAAAGGCGCCGACGGCAGTGACTTTTCGAATCAGAGCCGTAATGGGATTGCACGTAATCGTTCGCGGCTGGCCGCCAAGTCCGCCAAAATTCGTAGCGTTGGCCGTGAGCAAGACTAACTGGTGAGAATGAAAAATCGCGCGTCATCACATCTGTTAATCATCTTCCTGATAATCGGCCTTGAGATTGTCGGCTACTGGGCGGTCCACCGCGCCGCTCTGTTGCGCGGGTATGAAACATCGACAATCGGCGCCGTACGCGACCTGTTCATGTTCATCCCGGTCGTAACGTTGCTGATCGGGTTGTCGCGAGTCCTTAGGTATCGCGGCAGCTGGATATTATTCACCTCGGCAATTCTTCTTTTCGGCATCGGGATGTTGATTCAATACCGGCTTTATAGTGATCCGGAATACAACGCTCGCAACAAAGCAGTCGCGCGTCAGAAAAAGATGGAGGCGCTGCGCACGCGCTACATCATTGAAAACTACGACCAGGTCAAGAAACAGTTGATGGGCCTTCCGCCAACACCCGCACAGGCTATCGACGTAAACCAGTTGCCAAAAATCCCGTCGACATATTCCATCGGTGATGCACTCACATCCAGTTACACCTGGATCCCGATTTTTTCGTTCGTCGTTTTCGTCGCCGCATTCATTCTTTGCCTGCGTGATGGTTTTCTGCTTTGGATTCAGAGAAATAGTTTTCTGATTGTGTTAGTCACACTGCTCCCGTTAGCTGCAGCGGTAGTAACTTCAAGTGCTGGAAAAGCTCTCGGCAACATGACTCCCTGGGAACCTTCAAAGATTCCCTTTCTGCTTGGATTCGCCGGAATCCTTACGGCTCGTTACAAAGATCTGGCGGAGACTTATTGGGGAATTCCGCGCGCACGCGACATCGTGCCTTTGCTCGTCATGGGCATGATGCCTTTCGTTCCCTTCTTTGCACTTAAAGACTTTGGGCAGATGCTCATTTTTAGCGGCGCATATACCACCCTTTATCTGGTCGCTGTACGTCGTTGGCCACAGCTGCTGTTATTTGTCGGTTCTGTGGTGCTGGGAATCAGCATTCTGGTCGTCGGTGCTTTACCGAGAACGGTACAGGAAAAGGTGCCTTTGCTGCCGACGATTTCCCGTCCGATTCAGACAATGCTGCCAGCGCGAATCCAACAGCGGTTTCATCTCTGGCTCGCGGGATTTGACCCGCCGTCGCCGGAGGTGACCTGGTGGAAACCGGAGTTTGAAGAAGCACTCAACGACAATCCCAGGATGAAGGAGTTGGCCCAACAGAGCCCGACGATGCAGAAAATCGTCAACGTCGATATCTGGTTCGACAAGCTTGCGTTCCAACCTGCCCAGGCTATTTTTGGGATTGCGTCCGGCAAGAACACTGGCAGGGGGTTAGGACTTGGCTTTCCGGAAGTTATTCCCATTGCCGACTCGGATTACGTCTACGCGGCCATCGCTGAGGAAACTGGTTTGGTGGGCGGCATCATCGTGATCCTGGCGGTGGTTGTATTCGTGATGGCAGGTGTTCGTACTTCTCTGGATGCGCGTGATATGTTTACCAAACTTTGCGCAGCGGGTTTGACAGCCTTTGTTGGTTTTCAGGCACTCGTGAACATCGGCGGTATCGTTCGCGCTCTACCGATGACCGGAATTACGCTTCCCTTCGTGAGTCACGGCGGGTTTAGTTTGATTACCAGCTTTGCCATGCTGGGAATGCTGATGGCATTTTCACACCGCAATGCGCGCGACCAGGCACTCGCGAAACAGTTCCCGCAGGCAAGTGAGTCGTCACTCAAGTTGGAGGCGGTCCAATGAGCCACCCTTCGAACGAGACTAACCGAACCATCTCCATCAAATCCGCCGCCATCACTGACCGTGGTCTGAATCCAAAACGTCCACTTAACGAAGATTCATTTCTGGCAGACAGCAGTCGAGGTGTCTTCGCTGTTGCTGATGGAGTTGGCGGAGCCGAAGCCGGTGAAGTCGCTTCGCAAACCGCCATCGAAATACTCGACGAGGCCTTTCGGCAGCACACCGAAGGCGGTGACATGGAAGACCTCATGGAAATAGCGATTCAGAGGGCCAACACTTCCATCTATCGCCTGGCACAGGACAATGCGAAATTCTCCATGATGGCCACCACGGTTGTTGGACTGCATCTAGACGGAAACCGCGCCACGATTGGACACGTCGGCGACTCTCGTCTGTATCGACTGACGCCGGCTGGAGATTTGCTTCGCGAAACCGCGGATCATTCGGTCGTCGAGGAAGAAGTCAGGGCGGGACGCATGACCGCTGAACAGGCGGCAAATCATCCGAGCAAGAATGTAATAAGCCGGGCCCTTGGCGCCGATGATGGTGTCGAGGTTGACATGAAAGTGATTGAGGTCGCCGAAGGTACTCAATTCCTTCTTTGTACCGATGGCATCACGCGTCACATTCCCGACAGCGAGCTGCGCCAACTATTGGTCAGCCATGACGACCTCGCCGCAGCTTGCGCTGAAATGAAGCAGCGTTGCTTTGAACGCGGAGCCGAAGATAACTTGACCGCGGTCCTGGTTAGCGTTGGACTCCCAATCTCTGCTCAGCAGCGACTGCAGTATGAAGACCAGACCATTACTCCCGAAACCGATCTCGCTGCGCCGGTCATTGACGGATCGCAAACGATCATGGCCAGCCACCCGACGGCGCAATTAACGCCTGCCTCGCGCAAGGCTTTTCCCGCACCGGCAGCACAGGCAATTAACCCTGATCGGACTCTCGAAACACCCTTGAATATCGGTGCGCCTGCCAGAAGACGAAGTGCGGGCGAACGAACGATGAGCCGCCTGTTTCTTTTCATTTTCTTGGTTTCCGCGGTGGCCGCAGCGTTCTATGCCGGCAGACGATATCGAGGTCCGATACCTTACCTCGATCAGGGCCAACCCGCGGCAGCAGAAGCTTCGCCAACACCGATCGTCGATGACGGTTTGGTGAAGTTTGAGAAAATGCGGCGTCTTATCGATGCAGATCCCGCTGGATGGCTTCGAAGCTTAACCAGTCAGGGCGTGCAAAATCCGTTGCAGTCGTCCGACCCTGAGTTTTTGTACTTCTATGGTCGCGCCTCACTTCTGACTGAAAGTCTGGAAGAAGCACGAGCTGCGTTCGAGGCTGCAAACACGAAAGCGCAGCTCGCTCCATCAACCGCAAACGAAAGCCTGAGAAAGGAAGCGGTTCTCGGCTTGGCTGCCGTGGCGCTGAAGTTAGACAAGTATCGACCGGCGGCCCTCTACCGTTACAACGAAGTTATGCAGGGCCTGGCCCCTCCAGCTGTGACGACTTCGACGTCCGACTCTCCGGCCAGCTCGCCCCGCAGTTCCCCTTAGGCTTGCCGTAGTCTGCCTGCCTCCCTTGTTTCTCTTGTGACCATTGGAGGGCCGAAAACTGCGACTGAAGAATCCAAGGGCAGGCGACCTGATGAACTAATGCCCGAACTGAAGCTACAACAGAGCAGACTCGACGGTCGCTACGACATTATTGAATGTTTAGGGCGCGGCAGTTATGCCGAGATCTACGTGGCCCGCGACAACGCCGCCCAGGGAGGCGCTCCGTCCACCGTTGTAATCAAAGCTCTGAACATGTCGCTTAACGACTTTCCGGACGAAGAACTTGAACACACCCTGATCGAAAACTTTCAAAACGAAGCTGTCGCGCTTGATCGTGTTCGCCACCCAAACATCATTAGCCGGCTGGGCCATGGAACCGCAATCGATCTCTCGGGCACTACTTTCCATTACATAGTCCTGGAGTACCTGGCAGGTGGTGACTTGTCAGCGTTATCTCGGCAGCGTCCGCTTCCGATCGACCAGGCAATTTTCTACCTTGAGCAGGTGTGCTCGGGTCTCGCCTACGCTCACGAGTGCGGCGTAATTCATCGCGACATTAAGCCGCAGAACCTTTTGCTCAATTCAGATCGCCGGATTGTGAAGATTGCTGACTTTGGCGTGGCCCGACTTGAAGCGTCGGAAGGAGCCATCACCCGAGTGGGGACAAATATCTACTCAGCACCCGAGCACAACCCGTTGGTACATACAGGCCAACTCGATACGGGCGCGCTTCACATTCGCAGTCACCAGTTAACCCCGGCAGCCGATATCTATTCGCTGGCCAAGACCGCTTACACGTTGTTGGCGGGAGAATCGCCGCGCCGCTTTGCGCATCATGCGATTCGCGACTTTCCCCCGGCAATAGCGAGCGAACACTGGTCCAACTCCGTTTTGCGTGTGCTCGAGAAGGCCACCCAAACACAAGCTGACAAGCGTCATCAGACAGTGCAGGAATTCTGGGACGAACTAGCCGAGGCCGTGCTACCACCAACGCAATTGCTCACCGATATTAAAACCCGACGAAAACCAAGCGCAGACTTGAGTATTGGGCCGGATGAGATTCCGAAGGCGCCTCCCGAGGCCCACTTTGAACCGGTCAAAGGGGTCTCCGAGGCGGCCGAACCGGAATTCCAACATGGTGAAGTCGATGTCACCGATTATTCGAGAACCCCCGCGGCTGGTTTTCCCGGACCGCTCACCCGTGGGGTCGAACCCGAGAAGCGACCCAAGATCGTAGTGCGGGTCGCCGAAGCGACCGCGAAAGCAAACAAAGATCTACTCAAGCCGCAGGATCGACAGGAAGCGAAGATAGCCGCGGGCCGAATTGGGAAATTGCCTGCACACCCGCGCGCCCAGGTTGGGCCACGACGCATGCGCCCATTCATCGTCGCGATGATCCTGGTAGTGGCGTTTGCGGGGATGTTGCTGGCGACCCATCGATATGTCACCTCCCAATGGAACCCATTAGCCGGTTGGTCAAAGATCAGCGACATCTTCGTGATTGGCAGCGAAGGTGTGACAACGACCGACGTGAGGTTGCGGCCCGATGCCAGCACGTCTAACCCGCCAATAGGTTTAGCCGAAAGCGGTTCGCGGGTGAAGATTCTCTCCTCGGTGGAGAACTGGTACGAAGTTCAGGTACTCGAGCACGGCCGTCCGAAAACCGACCCTTTCACCTCGGACCGGGGGTGGATCAACAAACGATTTGTAAAATTTGACTAGGGGCCACCCTCATTGGACGTCCGGCCCAGTTCCTGGCGAGACCAGAGTTGGTCGCTTCAGCTTTTTACTATTCACTATTTACCATTTACTATTCACAACCTATGGGCCTCCTTGAAACAATAAGAAAATGGATTGACGGCGAAACCGGCGAGGACTTGCTCGAAGTTGCGGACGACCACGCTAAACCCCGGCGCGTTTGGGAAGAGTTTCTGGTCAAGATTGCGCGTGAAGTAGAAGCCGTGATGCAACGCGAGATGTTTACGCCGCCGGGTGGACCAACCTACATTCCGCGCGAGTATGTTGTTTATCTCAGTGCCGATGACGACAAAGACTGGCAGGGCGATAAACGCCGTGGACTCGAACAGGGGCTGTTTCACGTTCTGTCGGAGCGGGCCAAGGAGTTGAGCGGCTCTACACAGCTGGCGACCAAGTCGTTTGCGGTTGAGCTTCGCGTCGACGGGACACTCGAGAAAGGGCAGTTTCGAGTGCAGGGCGTATGGGACGAAACCGAGAGCGGTCACACGCAGGTGACTCCGCGCGTTTCACCAAAGGTCCCGGCGGCGGCGCCCATCAACCTTAACGACACGATTCGCGAACGGGCAGACGGCAGTCGTGACGACGGCGAGTCAAACGACGGAAGTGAGCAGACGGTTGTTCGCCCAAGAATCCAGGAACTCTATTCCGTTGAGTTATGGAAGGAAGGGGTACGAGAAGCTGTCGTTCCGATCACGAAGCCGGAGATCACAATCGGTCGCGGTTCTCGTTCGATCACTGTCGACCTGCCGTTGAAAGGGGATCCTGAAGTGAGTCGAGTGCACGCCGTATTAACTCGCGAGAACGACGGGCGCTATTGGATAGTTTCCAAGGGACGTAATCCTACGCTGGTGGGTGGCCGAGAGGTTCCACGAGAAGAACGCGCCGAAGTTAAACCTGATCAAAAGATTGCCATCTGCGACTTCATCATTCGAATCCAACCTAAATAGTCTCGAAATCAATCGAAGAACTTATCCACAGATTGCGCTGATTTCGCAGATTAGACCATCGGCCTTGCCGTAGAATTGAATCTGCGGAATCAGCGTAATCTTTGGACAATTTCTATTTTGCTGGAAACAAACACGAGCACTCCCAACCTGGCATCAATGCTCGCCGCAGAGGAGCAAAAGCTTCTCGCCTGCATTCACTGTGGCTTGTGTCTTGAAGCATGTCCTACCTACGTGATAACCGGTGATGAGAACGATGGACCACGCGGACGCCTGTACTTGATGCGGGCCGTCGGCGAAGGACGGCTTCCCAGGGATTCCCAATCATTTGAACGCCACATCGATCGATGCCTCGGTTGCCGGGCTTGTGAACAGGTCTGCCCTGCTGGTGTTGAATATGGGCAGCTGCTGGAAGCCGCCCGGGGAGAACTGTTCACGTCAGCAAGGCAGAGAGGTTTCAGTTACAGCCTGCTGCGTTTTGCGTTGAGACACATCTGGCTCCATCCAGCACGACTTACCTTTGTGTTTTCCGCGGCGCGCGTCTTCCGCAACACCGGAGTGCCCGGACTGCTTCGCAAGTCGGGACTTGCAAGGCTGTTGCCTAAGAAGGTTCAGTTTGGACTTGCGTTGTTGGAAAGCTCGGCGGGTATGGGATTAAGTGGCTCCGATCACCCGGTGTTGGAATCCGCAGGGAATAAACTCCACAGCGTTTCGCTTTTCAGCGGCTGCGTCGGTGCCGGATTATTCGCGCGCGTTAACGAAGCGACCGCGCGCGTGCTGGCGGTTAATGGATTTGATATCGATGTTCCCAATCAGCAGGTTTGCTGCGGAGCACTGCATGCCCACGCAGGTGATCTCGAGGGTGCGCGGATCCTTGCGCGAAGCAATATTGAAGCGTTCCGAAAACAGGACGAACCACCAATCATCACAAACGCCGGAGGATGCGGCGCGATGCTCTCTTCCTATGGCCACCTGCTGGAACATGATGCGATCGCTGACGAAGCGCGGAAGTTTAGCAAGCGCGTGCGCGACGTTAGCCAAGTTCTTGAGAACCAGGGAATCAAGTCAGGCGCGGCCGTGTCTAACGAACCCGTGACGTATGATGCATCGTGTCACTTGCTTTATGGCCAGCACGCCGGCGAAGCGCCACTGAAGATGATGGGCTCAGTTCCAGGGTTGAATTTTGTTAAGCTGGAAGGTTCGGAGAGATGCTGCGGTGGGGCTGGCATTTACAATTTGATGGAAACCGAATTATCCGGTTCGGTACTGGATGAAAAACTTGCGAACATTAGGAACACCGAGGCCAGCCTTTTGGCTACCGGAAATCCAGGCTGCCAAATGCAAATTGGAGCCGGAGCCGAGCTGGCTGGAATGCAGCTGAGAGTTTGTCACCCGGTTGAGTTGTTGGATGAGTCGTATCGTCGCGCCGGGTATTACAAAAAAGGTGAAGCCAGATCAGCAGCAAGAGTTTAAATTACCGGGTCCTACGGATTTTTGCGCCGGTGTTAATCCTGGTGGGCGTAGCCGGATTCCTCATACCAGCGGAAAATAGCCTCACTAGCGGCGCCCCGGCGTACAACATCTTTCACATGGTATTCGGGGTGATTGGTCTAGTTGCTGTCTGGTCCAATCGTGCGCCATTCATCGGCATCTTCAATGCGGGGTTTGGGCTCATCGACCTCTACCAGGCGCTGGCAAGCTATCTCAATCTCCCGCCAGAACAATCCTTCCGCTGGACGCCGGTTGATGATATTTTGCACGTCGTCATCGGGCTAGGATTACTCATCATTGGGTGTTACGGCTGGTTTAAGTCCGGCCCGCGGTAGGGGCCAGGAAACCTTCCACTCTCTGTGCGAGCACTGAGGTTGCACAGAGAAAACCAAACTCTCATTTCCCGACAGACTCCTGCCGCTGGCTCGCTTGAATTTCATACGAACGACTCTTCATGCAAAGCAGTGAGGCCATCAACTATGAGCGCAACCAACAAAGTGCTCGCTTCTGAGCTCAGCTTCACCATTCCTGAATTGCGGCGGATGAACTTCGAGCAGCTTGGCGACGTGTACCGCTCCGCAAGGCGTCCCCAAGCGCTTTCAGATCTCAATGGCGATGCCCTCGGTGCGATGCTGGCCTGGCGCAAACCGGCCAGTGGTCCATTGGCTCGATTACTGGAAGCGATGGGAAGTTCGCGAAAGTTTCCCTGGGAAGGCAAGACTTTTGGCAGCGATCACCCGGACAGAGGAACCGGTATCAACCGCATTAACTTGTTCCGAAAGATGAAGTGGTTTCCCTTTAGTACAAGGTTCGATGACTCGTTCCTTGATGGGCAACCGACCTTTGTCCTGGATTATTCGGGTCAGGGGAATCCGCCACTAATTGCGCAGATCGTGGATGAGGTTCGAGAAGTTGGTCCAGGCGTTTACATGGGACCGGCAGCTGTCACAATTGGCGGCACGCCAAGGCCGGTATTGTTCTTTGCAGTTTATTTTCCGTGAACGATCTTACCGCCTACGATAGTTAGTTTTGCGTTGCCATTTTGATCCAGAGCGACCAGGTCAGCCCGGTTCCCTACCTCGATCGAGCCACAATCGTTTTCAAGTCCCAACAATCGCGCCGGATTAGCCGAAGCCATCCGCGACACCTCTGAATCAGAAGCCCCCAACGATCTTCATCAACCGCACCGCATCCAACATGCTGATCACGGAGCCGGCGATACTCCCGGTCGAGTTGTTGGTGCGTCCATCCTTGACGGTAATCGTCTCGCCCCAAATCTGGTAGTCGCCATCTCCAAGGCCGGCCGCTGCCACCGCATCGCTAATGAGAGTCAGATGATTGGCAGTTTTTGTTTTCAGCAACAGTTTCAGGATCTGCGGGTCGAGATGCACTCCGTCGGCAATGAAGTCGCAGGTAACGTCATCCCGCAACAGTCCCCATGCAACCGGGCCGGGCGCGCGATGATGCAGCGGTGACATGGCGTTCATGAAATGTGTCATATGACGTGCGCCAGCTTCGAACACCTGGTCCAACAAATCAATCTGGGCCCTGGTGTGCCCGATCGAAACGATCCAGCCTCGACTTGTTAACTCACGCGTGAGCTCCACTCCACCGTTCACCTCCGGAGCCAGCGTCATCATGTGTTTTAGATTCTCAGCCTCGATGAGAACCGGCAGATCGGAGACATCAGATGGACCAGAGTAAGTTCGGAAGAAGTTGGTGCGTAAAGCGCCACACTGAGCCGAATTTACGAACGGCCCCTCATAATGGACACCGAGAACACGCGCGCCCTCGTTACTTTCTGAAGCTCCACCGATAGCCTGAATCGCACGCTCATAATCGTCGACCGGACCCGGAACAAGTGTCGGCAACCATCCGGTCACACCTTGCGTCGCCAGGAATTTTGCTACTCGAACCAGTTCAGCGGTGTTGGCTTCCATCGTGTCGACACCAACCGCGCCGTGAATGTGAACATCGATAAAGCCAGGAAATAGCGTAAGCCCGGCGAGGTCGATCACTGAGTGCTCTTCCGGCATGTCTGACGCCGGCCCTTCCAGAATGCTGGCTATGCGTTGTTGTTGAATTAACAGACTGGCCTGCTCGGCGACACTATCAGGCGTTACTATCCGGGCGTTCCGCAACAGGAGCGTGGTTGAATCGTGTCCGCTTGAGGTGTTGCGGTCGGTCATTTTTGAGCATCTCCAACTATTCTTTTTTCAGTCAACAGTGATCTGCCCGCGAGGCTGTAGCATCGCGGGCAGATGAGTTAGGTCAGCAGCGGTGAAGTGCTAGAAGATAAACTTTGCACCCAGCTGAATGGTGCGCGGATCGCGCACAGAGATCACAGTTCCATAGGTCCCCAACGTAACGTTGGTACCAATATTTCGAAAGTTTGTGTGATTGAAAACGTTAAAAGCTTCACCTCTTATCTGCAGGCGCGTGGTTTCACCAAACCGAATAATCTTTGTCATGGTGAAGTCGACGCGCTGAGTGGGCGGTCCCTCGACAATGCCGCGGCCAGCGGTGCCTACGTTATTGCTCAGGCCCGTGGCTGTCGCTGCAGGGTTCGGTTGGAAACAAGCGGTATTGAACCACGCTTGCAGTGTGTGTGGAGCGTTGGCGTTCGGATCACACAAAACATTCGGTCGGTTTCCCGCGACTGCAGCAGGATTGTTTCCAAGGCCCGCCGCGTCGTAGCTGGACGTTGTGATGGTAAAGGGTAATCCGCTGTTGATGGTGATGATTCCTGAGGCCTGCCAACCTCCGAGCGTCTTTCCAACAAACCCGTTCTGATCCTTAAAGAACGGAAGCTCGTAGATATAGTTGGTTGAGAAGATGTGACGTCGGTCCAAAGTTGCCCGGCCATACTCTGCCCGAATGTTGTAGGTATCCTGCGGAGCGGTGGAACGATCAGTTTGGTTATCAGTCAAATTCTTAGACCAGGTGTACGACATATTCACCTGCGATGCGCCGGTAAAACGTCGCTGGCCAAAGACCTGCAGACTGTGGTAGTTCGAATTATATCGAGGTTGGAGCATGGTGATTGAGCGATAACCTCTAAAGGGACGAATTTGATCCAGGATCGCATTGTCCGTGAAGGTTGTGGCCCCAACTACGTTAGGATTCCCGGTGGGGGTAGTGCTGTTGCGGAACGCGTATCCAGCCGGCTGACAACGGACGAGCGTGACGCCCACAGTTTGGAAACTGTTGTTGCCTGGTGCGCAGAATGTATTCAACGCCCGACCCGGCGGAAGATCGTTGATCTCCGTAACGCCTACCAAATGTGTTCCCTTTGAACCGTAATAGCCCACCGTCATAACAGTCTTGCTATTGAGTTGATGCTGAACGTCCAGCGACCAATGCTGCATGTAGGGGGTTTTCCAATCAGTATCCATGCCGCGAATGGTTGATGCGGCCGCCGATGGAGGCGAAGTGGTTCCGGCGGCTGGATTATCCAAGCGTGTATTCGTGATGGTGAAATTCTCTTGATAGGGCGGGTTTAGTCCGACTATCTGCAAGGCAAATCCATTTAGAAACTGTTCATGGAAGATGCCGTAGCCGGTACGGACCGACGTGCGCCCCTTACCGAACGGATCCCAAGCCAAGCCAACACGCGGGGCAAAGTCTCGGCCCGGGGTTCTGGCGATTTCGTCACCATATGGAGACACACCAGGCGTGCAATTAACTGCAGTCTGGACGTTTTGAGAGTTAACAAACATCCCATTACAGAAATTACCGGTACCGGCAACTCGATTACCCGCTCCAGTCACGACTGGGGCGTTCGCTGAGTTGAAGAGCGCAGGATCAAAGTTTGAGAGTCGGCCGTTACGATCGTTCGGCATGCCAAACCGAGAGTAGCGAACACCGAAATAAAGTGTCAGGCCTGACCTGAAGCGCCACTCATCCTGAGCGTAACCCTCTATATTTGCCTGACGAAAATCGGCGGTGTAATCGAATCTGCCCTGAACGAAGGTGGCGGCATTGCCAACCAGAAAGTTCGCCCAGCGTTGGATATTTTGGTTTAACGTACTGGCGGTAACGCCGGCGGGCAAGGTGGTGCCAAAAGTAGTGAAGATGCCCTGATTGGCTCCAGTGGCGTCACTCACCAGCGCGTTCTCATTCTTGCGAAACTTCGAATAAGCGCCGCCAAATTTCAGGGTATGAGTCCCCCTCACCATGGTGACATTGCTTCCCCAATTATGTTTGTTTGAGAAGTTGTCGTATTGGCCGAAACTCGTCAACCCACCGAAACCATTACCGGAGACCGAAGTAATGCGGTCGCGGGTATTTGCGAATGGTAGCGTGACCGGATTAATGGACCGATCCAAGGAAAGCAATCCTGTATTGCGACTGAGAATAGCTCCGTAAGAGTAGGAGTAACGTGCTTCGACAATCGTAGTCGGATTGATCGAGAAGGTGGTTTGAAACGAATGAATTTTCCCGGGCGAGTTTGTTTGAGTAGTGGAAACTCCAGGTAAACTGCCGCCGCTTGAAAAGAGCGAATTCACATCGACAGTCGGAATCTTGTCATTTTCAAAACGATAAAACGCCGACCAGCTGTCGGTGAAATTGTGATCCAATTTGAAAATTTCCTGGCGGAAATTAGCAATATTCTGTGCGGCGGAAGTCAGTGCAAAGTTAGCACCCGTGGGCAGCGGCAACTGGTTATAGATCTGGTCGATGTAGGATCGAGCAGCTGGGTTGAACAAAGCTGCCGGAAGCGGAGTACCCGCGGGCAGAATATTCGCGCCGGTACAAGTGGCCCCCACCACGTCGTTGCGATTGATACAAACGGGAATCGGGAAAATACCCTGGCGAAGATTAGCGTCGGGCACGGTCGAGATCAGGGTCGGGTACCGAATGTCCCGGCGTTGTTCTTCAGAGAAGAAGAAGAAAGTTCGCGCCAGCTTCTTGGCGATACCGCCGTTGCCTTCGCCGAAGTTGAACATGTAAACCGGACCACCGATTGTCCCGCCAAAATTGTGGTAGCGGAATGGGCCGCGCTTAGCTTTTCCATTTGCTTCCCTGCCGAACGGTGGCGCGGTCGAAGCGTTGGTCAAGAAATCATTTGCATTGAGCCGATCATTCCGCCAGAACTCGAATAGAGACCCATGGAAATCTTGCCCACCTGAGCGAGTGATGATGTTTACCTGGCCGCCGCCGCTGTTACCGCTTTCGGCCGGATAGAGACTTCGTAAAACTCTGAATTCCCCGATCGAGTCGATGCTGGGATAGGCTTGAATCGTAATATTGGAGCCGCGGTCTGTTATATCGGCTCCGTCGACGAGGAATGTGTTGGAACTACTCCGAGCACCATTGACGGAGACGTTGACAGTGTTTGCCTGTCCCGCGGGATTCGTCGTACCCACATAAACTTGATCCGCAAGGTCATTGGAAACACCGGGAGCGAGCGTAATCAGCTGGACGAAGTTGCGATTATTTACCGATAGTTCCCTAACCTGATCGCCATTGATAATTGTCGAGGCTGCGGGCGTCGCCAGTTCGACACTCAATTGGTCAGCCGCTACGGTCACGACTTCAGAGACGTTGCCAACTTCAAGCGTAATATCAATCTGTCTTCGCTGGTTCACGTCAAGCTTGGCGCCGGTTTGTTGGCTCTTCTTAAAGCTTGGCGCCTCAACGGTAACTGAATAAGTTCCTACGGGCAGAGAAGGCGCTGAATATTCGCCCTCCTCACCAGTGGTGAGAGTGCGAACAACAACATTCTTCGCTTCGTCGGTAATTGTCACGGTGGCGTTTGGCACAGTCGCGCCACTACTATCCCGCACTGTTCCGCCAATGCTTCCAGTTATATCCTGTGCGAATGCTACGCCACTGAGGCCGACGATCAGAACCGCGGCTAGTGATAAAAAGCGGAGCATGACTGTAAAGTGGTGCTTCATAGGGGTATCCTCTTTCGTTCTTCTTTCAGCTGTATGCTTGAGTCGGTCTGAATCCTGACGGAGAATTAGACTTATACACCTGCGCGTCATTTCGGACAAGATGTATTCCCTTAAATAGCAGAGAAAACAGCTCCCTGGTGACTCTTTTGATGCTCTCGCGAGTCGGGCGCGGCTGAAGCTTGCGCTTCCTGCTTCTCCAACTGCGGCAATTGCTGGGTTCAACTCTCTGGGCCAAATTGAACGCCACCAGCGTCGACTAATTCATGCACATAGGATAACGCATTTTTAACTAGTTTGGGGCTACTGCTTTCTGAAATGAGCCGCGGCTGACTCGGCTAAGATAATCTGATTGCGGATTCAATTCGCTTGGCCTGATCGCAAAGTCGTAAGAGAACAAAATAATGCCGTCAGATCCGACTCTACGTGCGGCATCAATTTTTTCCACAGTCGAATCAGCGGGAATTCGATAAGAGCCGATGCCCGCCCAGACTTTGCGCCTGGCGGCGTGTGCCGTGGATGACGCAATCTCGATCTGTTTTTGGAACACCGCAGTGTCTGTCGAGTAAGCCATCGGGCAGACGACATCAAGAATCCCCATCTGTAGCCAACGGCGCCAATCCTGAAAGCGTCGCGTAAAAGCATTCTCATCATTTGCGAAGACGGCGGCCGACACCAGCACCCCAGGCCTCCGAATTTTAACGCCCTGGTGGATCCGTGCGACGAGGTTCGTGATCTGTTCGCGCTGGTAGTCGGCGAAAAGCTTTGGATGTGTTTCGGCGGCCGCCAGTGAGTTGGTCTTCAATGATTGCTCCAATTCGCGGCGTTCAACTTCCGTTAGCTTTCTCCTGACCCACTTATGAAAGCCATTCAGCGAAGTTCGGCTGTAATCGAAATCAGGACTCGCCAGCCTGACGTAGTCAAAGTGCAGCCCATCCACCGCGTACTTCTTCAACACATCCATCCAGATTCCATAAATGTGATCGCGAACTTCTGGATTACTGGGTCCGGTATAGATTCCTTCCAGTTCCTGCCGGTTCCCTTTCGACCATTCGACGATTCGCTGCCGGTAAAGCGGATCCCGCGGCGACATCCTGTAGAGCTCGGCGGCAACTGCTTTTGGAACAGCCAACCATTCTGGATGTTTGTTATAGACATGCTTCGGATCCGTAGGCAAAGCATCGAGGTTTGCCAGCAGACTCGTGTTAAGCCAGGCATGGACCTTCAGGCCCTGGTCATGGGCTTCCGAGATCGTGAAACCCAACGGATCAAAGTTAGCCGGCTGCCCCTTCAATTCAGTTGCCCGGGGCTCACGCTTGGAACGGTAGTAGGCATCACCGCGGCCGCGCACCTGCACAATCAAAGTGTTAAAGCCGTTATTCTTTGCCGTTTGAATCATTGCGCGAATTTTTTCCGGCGAAGTAAGCGTGGTACGAATGACCCAAAGCGCGCGCACCTCCCCGTTGGAACTCACTGGCATCGTTGTGGATTGCGATCCCTGGCCACGAGCGCTGAAGACCGGCGCACAAGTCAGCACGATGGCCACTAGTGCGACCAGGCGAAGGTTTTGATGTAGCGGCATGTTAAGGAAGTAGGCGGGTTCTTACACCCGCCTACAGAGGGGTTGGTTCAGAATGTGTAGCGCAAAGCCACTTGAATAATACGCGGTGTGTAAAGCGCATGGTTCCCGGTAATGGCTCCGAAGTTGGTAGCCGCAATGTCTGTTACCGGCGTTCCATACCACGCATGGTTGAAAGCATTGAACATGTCTGCGCGCAGCATGACGCGGTGACCTTCCCAGGGCATCTCGAAAAACTTCGAAATCCCGATGTCGACAACTTTCTGTCCGTCGCGGAAGAATGTGTTGCGGCCAACGATGCCATTGCCAAAATCCGCGAGCGTAGCTGCGCGGAAAGCAGAACGTGGCAGTGCCTCTCGTGACGTCAAAGGATGGTCTACGCCCCTGCCCAGTATTGTAGGATCAACAATCACTGGACGACTCTCGATGAAGCTGTCGAAGTTTAGATCGACACCAGCAGTGTTTCTGACGCTGAAAGGTGTACCGGCCGCAAATCGAACCACTGTCGCAACCTGCCAACCTCCCAACGTCTGACCCAAAACATCTTTTCGTCCATTGAAGAACGGCAACCGGTAAGTCCCGTAGAAGGTAAAGCGGTGTGGAGTGTGGAACAGCGACAAGCCACGTGCATTCCGCGAGATATTGCCGGTCTGGTTGGTATCACCACTGGCCACACCAACGTCAGTCGCCTCGGAAGTCGTATCGATCGACTTGCTCCAGGTGTACGTAGTCTGGAAGTTAAGACCCTTACTCAGCTTCTTGGTCCATTCAACCTGAAGCCCGTTGTAGTAACTCCAGGACGAGTTACTGACGAGCAGGTTCTGAGCATAGCGCGGATCGGGGCGGCGTTCGTTGGTCCGGGGCACGCGAAGGCTGTACTCCGTTGCTCCAATCGGCACGACAACAGGGCAGGCCGTAGTCAGTGTCGTAGCCGTCGTGCCAGCGCATTCCGCATTCGCCGCGACTCTAATGATCTGTCCTCGTAGCGCGGCTGGATTGTTCGGATGATTTACGACCAGGACGCCATTGACGGGATCATGTGAAGGCAGGTTGCCTTGAGAGAATCGAAGCAGGCCAATTCCGCGGTTGCCGGTGTAGCTAATGCGCAGTGCCGAATTGAATGGCATGGAACGCTCGATACTCAGGTTCCACTGTTGGGTATAAGGCATCTCGAGATCTTCGTCGACAATGGTGATCGAATGGCGTGTGGCTTGTGGCCCAGGAACAAAGACGAAGCCACGCGTGGGATCCGCGTAATTGTGCGGATTAAAGTCTGCCGGAGCCGCGGTTGTGGTTGCTGTCAGGGCCTTCTGCAGGGCGTTTGGTGGATTGAAGCGCAGACCGGCGCCGCCTTGTGAAAAGACTGATTGGAAAATCCGTCCATCGTAAATCCCGTAGCCGCCACGGATTGATGAATTTCCCGGGCCACCGAAGAGGTTGCCGAGGAACCCGTCTTTAAAGTCCGGGCTCCATGCGAAACCGACTCGAGGCTCGATGTTGTTCTTATCATCTCCATAGATGTAGTCGATACGCCCGGCTCTTTCCTCTGGTACTTCGACGTACTCATATCGCAGTCCCAGGTTGAGGGTCAGGTTCGGTTTCAGTCTCCAGTTGTCTTCTCCGTAGAAGTTGTACTCCTTGATCCTGTTTTCCAGGTAGAAGGGTCCAAAACCCTTGGTAAAGCTGGCAACGCAGCCGTTGAGAAAGGCATTCAATCCGCTGCCATAGGGAATCGCGTCACAGGTCGTAGCGCTGAAATTGTAGAAGCCACGGGAAAAGCTGTCGGCGAGGTCGTCAAGATTTTGGCGGCGAATGTCTGTTCCGGCCTTAAAGAAATGGTTGCCGCCGAAGAGGGTGGACAGGTTGTAAACGAACTGATGGTCAGTCTGGTATCGCTGAATGGGAAACCCTCCGGCGTTTCCAATAATAGTCCCACCGGCAACTGCCGCTGGATTTTGAAAGCGAATCACCGGCGTGTCATTTCCTGCAGCAATGTTTACCAGAGTCGTGCGTAGGCCCAGCCCGTAGCGAAACTCGCCCACCGTCGAAGGGGAGAAAAGATGCGTCCAGGTGAAGCCGCCATTCTGCTGCTTGTGATTCTGATCGGCTCGTTCTCCGATCACAGGGTCATCCGCAATAAACTTCTGGCGGGTGTACTGCCATCTGCCCGTCGTTTGATCTTCTGACCTTGGGTTCCAATCGAAGCGGGCCGAATAGTCTCGCAGTGGGAAGTCGCGGTTTTGTACTCCAGTCCAGCAGCGAGGGCAACGGGTTGGATCGTTTGGGAAGATATTGTTCGTGCTAAACCGTTGGAGCGTCGTCGCGATAAATGCCCGGTTAGCAGGCGTGTCATATTGTGGCGTCTGCAAGAACCAGTTTGCCGGGTTATGCTCGCTACGCAAAAAAACATCACGGGCAATGTTAGAGCCCCCCGTATCTTCAACGTGGTCCGCGCTAACAAAACCGAATAGTTTATTCTTCAATACCGGAAAACCGGTCGTGAATCCGAACTGGTTACGTCGATTGACCGGCTTGATAGCGCCCGGTGAAAAGACATTGTTAGTTGCATTCAAGGCACTATTCTGGTTGAACCAGTAGGCACTGCCGTGAAGTTTGTTTGTTCCAGACAATGTTTGAACAAGCACGACGGCGCCATAGCCGCGACCAAACTCCGCGGTGAAGTTATTAGTGATCACCTGAAATTCTTTTACTGTCGCCAGGGACACTCCCTGCCGGTGTTGGTTCTCAGATGAATCGTCGTTGTTGACACCGTTAATTTGGAAAGTGGCCCCACGCGTTCCGGTGCCATTGAAATTTACAGAGGATCCAGATGAGGCGGTTGGATTGTTTTGACCGCTGACAGGGTTTTCCTGATAGCCGGCGAAGGTTTCCGCCAGATTGAGAAAGCTGCCCTGGTTGGCCACAGGTTTATCCTGAATCTCCTGCGTGTTCAGCGATCCTTTGATCTCTGCATTCGTCGTATTAATTGGCGCCGCATCGGCACTAATCATTACCGACTCACTGATTCCGCTCGGCCTCAGACTGAGATTCACAACGCGCGTTTGATTAAGCGTCACCTCAACATTTTCCTGCGTGGTGCTACTAAAACCTTTACCTGCCGCCACCACCAGATATCGGCCAATAGGGAGAAACGTCGCGCTATAGACACCCTCGCTGTTTGTCGTGACGTGGCGCTCCTGTCCCGTATCGACGTTACTGATAGTGACTTCAATTCCCGGAACGACGTCGCCCTTTACATCTGTGACGGTACCTTGAAGCGTCCCAGTCACGGTTTGGGCTGCCACTGGTGCTGCCAGAAAGCAACAGGAAACTGCAAACCCGATCACGAGGAATGAAATCCGAAGCAGGAAAGACTGAGCCTTACACATAGAAATCCTCCTAAATTTGCCGCCTTAACTGGCAGCGGTAACGAGGTCTTAAAAATTTTTCCGCTTGACCACTCTTCGGTTAGAAATGGAATTTCATCACAAACTGTATCTTGCGCGATGAACTGGCAGTGTTCCCCAGCACTTGACCAAACGACGCGCTGGTTAAAACCAGATTGCCATCGGGAACTGCGAACGACGGAGTGTTAGTTGCATTTTGAGCCTCCATGCGGAACTCAAGGCGGCGGGTCTCGTCGAAGGCGAAGCTCTTGCCGAAGGTCAGATCGAGATTGAACAGCGACGGGCCGGTAAAGAAATTGCGACCGACGTTGCTGAACTCTCCAGCAGCCGGAACGAAAAACTGCGCTCGCTGTTCTGCAGTAAAGAATACGTTGCGGCCAGCCTCCAAGGTCATCTGCCCTAGATCAGACGAGCAGTTGTTACAGCTTGCCGGAGTTTGAACTACTTGAGACAGAGTGTTGGAGCCCGCGAAGACTGTAAACGGTCGCCCCGAGTACCATCGCAGAATTCCACCCACCTGAACTCCGCCAAGGAAGAAATCAGTCAAACGATTCCAATCCTTCCCCCAACGACGGCCTCGACCGAAGGGCAAATCGTAAATCGTGTAGCCCTGGATTGCATGACGGCGGTCGAAGTCTGAGCGGGCATAGTTCAACTCGCGATTGTTGACGTCGAATGGAGTATTTGCCGACGACTGACCGGTCGCAGCGCGGTTGGCAACAGCGAACGCCGGGTCGAAGGAGCGCGTGTCTTCGGATTTCGCCAGTGTGTAGCTTCCCTGGAAACTCAAACCATTCGAGAAGCGTCTGCTTAGCTGAATCTCGAGCCCGTTGTAGCGCGACTCATCGTTGCTTTCGATAACGTTCACTGCTCCAGTGAACTGGGGATAGCGAATGAACGTGAATGGACTGAAGCCATTGGCAGTCAACACTGACTGGCCGGCCAGTGTCGCAAACGTTCCGCGAGTACCCTGGGTGATCAAAAATGCTGCCTGTGCCACTGCGTTGCCGGCAACGAGAAGCGACGTGGTCGATCCATCGGCGAGACGAACTGTTCCCGCCAGCGACTGACGTCGTAACCATTGCGCGCCTGTTTCACGGACAGCGCTGCCGGTCGGTATCTGCAAACGTGAATCACCATTTAGCAGACGGTTGATCAGGAAATTAGGATCGGTCAGGAGTGGGTCGGCAGCTCCCGCGGCTCGCAACGCCTGAAAAGCCGTCAGGAAACCGTTGCTGGTGATATCGACCTGGTTTGCGTCGTAGCCGCCAAAGAGGTGCCGTCCCTGACGACCGATGTAGTTAACTTCGAGAATGGTCTTCCAACCCAAGTCACGTTGGAAGCTGACGGAGTATTGATGTGTCCGCGGATAAACCAAATCACGATCGACAACTGTGACGGTGTTGGTGGCATTGAAAGGCGCTGGCTGCCTAAACCCGAGCGGGGTCACGTCGTTTGAATTGAGAACTGGAACACCGGTTCGCAGCAATCCGCCACCCGAGCCGTAAGTAGTATTAGTTACGAGTCGCGACAAACCGGGTGCGCTCTGGAAGATAAACGACGAGAACACGAAGGTGTTGGTACGGTCGTAGGCCAATCTGTAATTCGCACGGATCGAAGTTTTGCCTGAGCTGAATGGATCCCAGGCCACTCCAACCGAGGGCGCGAACTGGTACAAAGCGTCTTCGTAGAGTTTCCCTTCTTCAAACCTGAAAGTGTTTGTTGCCGGCGATTCGAAGGAAAGGCGTTCAGATGGACGCAAGACAACGTCGTTTGGAGCGCGAGGCGAAAGCCGCATCTCCCAACGCAGGCCGAGATCGAGCGTCAGGTTTGGACGGAGCTTCCAGGTATCCTGGCCATAGAAATCCATCTCTGGATAGCGAGCGTCGTAAAGAAAGCGGGTGCGACCTGGACCGAAGGTACTGTCATCAATCGCGACAAACGCCTGATTAATGTTTCCTACCCTTCCCAGCAAATCGTTGATGGTGCTGTTAAGTCGATCTCGGTCTGCCGAGTTAATCCCCGCCAGGGCTCCAGTCCCGAAATTCGACGGCACCGGATTCGTGCCAGTGCCCAGGAAAATTCTCTCGCGGGTCAAGCCGCCGGCTACGGCACTTCGATCATCGACATGCTGTTGGAGGCGAATGTTAGTTCCAAACTTGAAGGTGTGCGTATCGCGCAGGTAACTCAGATTGTCGACAAACTGTAGCGTGGTCGCCGTGCGTAAATTGTTGATCGGCTCTTCAAGATTTAAAGGATCGTTTGGGACGTTCAAAATAACTGGAGGATTTTCGCGGGGGTCGGGGTTGTTGAAACTAAAGGTGAAGCGATTGAAACCCACCACGAATTCATTTACGACTTTGGGGCTGATGGTCCAACGCCAATTGCCGGCCATGTTACGTGGGGTTCGGTAGGTATCCACAAAGTTTGGAATGCCCGGAAATTTTTGGAGTCCACCGTTGACATTGTCGCCGAGCGTGTTTTGAGCGCCATGGGCCCAACGCACGTAAAGTGCGTGACGATCGTTAAACGAATGGTCCACCCTGGCGGTGAAGTCGTATTGTCGTTCGGTCTGCGGCGCCACAAATGAAAATCCGCCGACATTAAGTCCATCGCCAACGCTGAAGTTATTAGGTAAGGGTGTAACGCCAATTATGTAATCAGTGGTCGGGTCGGGCCCAAGTCCAAGCGGATTGGGATACACGTTATACGTGGCAATACAGTTAGTGGTAACTGCTCCACCACAAGCCGGAAAGTTAGGAGCACCAGCAGCGTTCACCGAAGGCGTGGCCTGGACGGCATTGCGATTTATGCCGCCGCGCACGTAGCGGAAATTTCCCGCTCTGGCCTGCGCTGTGTAGACGGTGCGATTAACAAAAAAGGCTTGATTAGTGCGCAGCAACTGGAGGTTGGTAAAGAAGAAGGTTTTGTTCTTACCGTTGTAGGTTGATGGTCCACCCTCTCCAAATCGCGGCAGAATCACGGGGCCGCCCACGGATCCACCGAAGATATGCTGGACGAATTGCGGCCGTCCGGCGTTGTTAATGGTATTGACGTATTCGTTCGCGTGGAAGCGAGGTGTCTGGTAAAACTCGAAAAGTTTTCCATGAAAATCATTTGTGCCTGCGCGTGTCACGAGCGTCACTTGTGCTCCGCTACTTCGTCCCAACTCAGCGGTAAAGTTACTGGTAACCACCTGGAATTCGGTCAACGAATCGGGGTTTGTGCGAATGGGAGTAAAGTTTGAACCACCGGCTGTAGTGTCGTTGATGTCGATGCCGTCCAGAGTGAAGTTGAAAGCACGATCTCGCGAGCCGTGTACGTGAACGCCGCCTCCTGTATTAGCACCGACCAGGACTCCGGGCTGGAAGTTGATCAAGCTCAGGGGATTGCGGCCGCGGTCACCAACAATCGGGAGCGTTTCCAACGTGCGCTGCTCGACCGTATTGCCGATATTTCCGGAGCTGGAAGTTTGAACAGTTTCTGCCGAGGCTTGTACCTGCACAATTTCAGTAACGCCACCAACATTAAGCGTGACGTTGATGGTGGCAGGCTGGTTAACATTTGCGGCGTTGTCGGTAGATATAAACTTTTTGAAGCCCGACTTTTCAACTGTGAGCGTGTAGGTTCCAACCAACACGGATTCGAAAACGTAATTACCACTTTCAGAAGTTTCAGTGGTGAGCGATAACCGGGTTGCCTCATTAGTGAGAGTAACTGTGGCTCCCGGCACAGCGTCGCCGCGCTCGTCAGTTACGAGCCCGGTCACGCGAGAAGCCGTTCCCTGCCCTAGCGCTATGCAGCTCAAGGTCATCAACAGAGCGGCCACAATGATAGTTTTGATAGTTAGCGTTCTCATGGAGACTCCTTTATTCATATGGGCTTTACAACCCAGCGACTGGAGAAGCGGCTTGGCGCACCAAGCCCGTTTCCTAATCACCTCCAGGAACCTCAAACCCTTGATCGGAAGACCAGCTACCTAGCGTCTCATTTGTTGTTGTTGGGCGGCTCGAAGGGACCTGGCCGATGTGTACTCAGCGAATCCTTGATTGCCCTTGCATGACCGCCGCAGAATGCAAACTCGACTCGCGTCGGTACCGGAACCCCAAATCGTGAACGTTGGCTGGCTTTTTTAATAACCAAACTAAGCAACCGGAAACGCTGCGTGTTGATCGACGGCTGAAATGCCTACAACCGTCGATCAACAACAAACTGCCCTTTCTTCGCGGTTTGCTCCCGCTCAGGGCTTTTTCAAACCAACTCACCCGTTAGAACAGTAGCCTGAAACCAAATCGAACCGTTCTGGGATTTTGATACAAGAACGGCTGCCGGTAACGGAGATCGCTTCTATCCGGAGACGAAGCTATTCGGGCTAAAATCGCAGGCAACAACGTTCCTCCTGTGTAACCGTTCGCGTAAGCCACATTGCTTAGTCCCAAAGCCGCAGCGTTAACTGGTGCTGTGCTCGGATTCATCGTCGTATAAATGCCCGTGACGGTGGCCTGATCGAAAGCATTTAAAAGATTGAAGTCGAAGGCCAGGGTAACTCTGTTCTCACTGGCAAACCGGTAACGATGGGTGAAGTTAAGATCTGTCTGGGTGAACACCGGACTGCGACCCAGGTCTCCACGACCGAGGAATATCTGCGGCGTGACCGTTGACGCGCCGTAGATTGTCGTCGTTTGAGGTTGTCCGGAAGTGATTGTCTGGAAGCCCGATATTTCGGTTGAATTGCTCTTACTATCCATCCAATTAAAAATGTAAGCGCCATAGATATTGAAGACGTGCGGACGATCGGTTTGTAGCCGCCCGTTGTCCTTCTCCCCGGTGGCGGTGAATCCGATGAATGGCAAGTCAAAGGCGCGACTGACGCCCGGCGCAAGGCGCCCATCAACCAAATGCGGCTCATCCGAACTGGCTAGTCCGGAATAATTACCGAACAACCGGCTGTAGGTATAGTTGGCATTGAAATACCAGTCATTCGATAAACGCTTGTCTAGTACAAACTCAATGCCGTCATAACGACGCTGTGGTCGAGTTGACTTTGTGTACCCGAGTGCAGTCAGCGTGTCCAGGTGCATCCCTTTGCCAGGATTACCGATGATGTAAGCCTCGCTGCCCGCCGCGTTGATCACTCCAGCGTCTTCAACAGCTTCATCGACGTTCTTGAAGGTATAACGCACTCGCAACACATAGTCTCGCGAGAGCTGGCGCTCCGCGCCCACTGTGAACTCTGTTTGACGGAAGGGATCGAGGTTCGGATCAACCGCACCAAAACCCGTGAATGGTCCGGCACCGGGCTCATTTGCATTTACTCTAAAGTTCTTTTGACATCGGCTTCTTACGCCAGCGGTAATAAAGCCGTTTGACGGACAAACGCTTGGCCCGGTGAAGTTTCCGACGATGTTATTAATACTGAAACTCGAGATCGTATCGCCGGGGAAAATCTCGAAATAGTCTTCAAGGAAAATATCGCCACCGAACAGACCACGAGGAAGCGCAAATTTTACGCGGTCGAAGAATCTGCCGTAGCTCGCAAAAAGTTTTGTGTTGCCGTCGCCAGTTAGGTCATAGGCGAATCCAAGCCTCGGCGCGATCTTGTCGCCCCAGCCAAAATTAATGGCGCTTGGAAACTGGTTGAACGACGGTAGATTCTCTTTCTCAAAGCGGACACCGAGGTTCAAGGTTAACCGACGGAACGGCTGATACTTGTCCTGTATGAAGATTGCCTGGCTCAGATTGGATCCCTGGCCATTCGTTCCCGTACGTCGGAAAGTCGCCGACCCAATCGCTCCGGGCGTATCTGTTACCGCACCGCCTAAGAGTGTGGAGATTGGAGTTTGGTACCCAAATGAGATGCGTCCGATAGCGTTATTCCCTGACTGCACATCATTGAAAATGGTGTATCGCTGAAACCCACCCTTCAATTCGTGCTGTCCGCCGGCATTAAAAATGTACGCCGCGGAGGTCTCATACGACTCTCGAACCGAAACGTCCTTTTGCGTGATCGTATTTGCGGCCGACGTTGAGCATGGGAAAACTGGGTGGGTAGAGTTCGTGTTACAGCTAAAAATCTGAGTCGTGGTAGGGATAAAATAGTTACCAAGTTTTTCGTTTAGAAAGCCCCTGCTGTAGCGGGCATCAATAACGAGATTGCTCGTTGGTGTATAAACCCCGGCCAAGGTAACGAGATTCGAGTTCTGTCGCCCACCCTGGTGGTCTGTGTAGTTATGACCGGTTAACGTGCCGATACTTCCGCCAAAAGCTGCAGTGGGCACGTTGCCAACTGTGATGGCTGAGGTCGTGATATTAGTAAAGGAACTAGTGGGAAGGCTTCCCTTATCGATGACAGGATTCCACAGATAGGTGCCGGTGATTCGTAACTTGCTAAACGGATTAGCATCAAGGCGACCAAATGAATACTCGTAGGTCCGCTTCCTCTTATACCGCTCCACCGTATTGAAAACTAAATTTGTGGTGTTCGCCACTTGGTTGAAATACTGCGTGTCCACGTTCGAATGGAAAACCTGAGGTGTGTAACTGGCGTAGAACCAAAGACGGTCTTTGATGATCGGACCGCTCAGATTGCCAGTTGGAAATTCGTTCGTACCTCCTGCCTTATCAGGGTTGAAAGTGACGGCCCTTTGCGAAAAAGTCCCGGCCGTAGCTACACCCGTGGTCAGCCGAGTCGTGAGCGGCCGCGGATCGCCATTGAATTCCGGAATTTCGAATTGCATGCCAAACTCGCCGTGAAATTCATTACCACCCCCACGCGTAACCACACTAACCACGCCACCGGTGGCTCCACCGTAGGTCGCGTCGAAGCCACTCGACTTTACCTGAACCTCCTGAACCAGCTGCGTTGGAATATTGTAGGTTTCGTTAAGAGCACCAGTGCGATAGTTGGTCACTTCCTGACCATCAATAACGAAAACGTTTTCAGCGCCGGAGGCGCCATCGACCGAGAACCCACCCGAGCGACTCTCCGGACGCGTGCCAGGCACTGTCTTCAGCAAACCTGTGAAGCCGGTGCTCTTAGGTATTAACTCGATCTTCTGGGCGCTGATCGTGGTTTGAATCGAACTACTGCTGGTGTCGACGGGCATCACATCTGAAGCAACGATGTCGACTGTGGTCACACTGTTTCCAGGATTTACCGTTACGACTAACTGCGTGTTCTGTCCAATCGCGACGGTAACATTCTCGTATCGCGATTCTCCAAATCCTCCAGCTGGAGTCGTGACCACATCGTAGTTGCCAGGTGGCACCTGCAAGACACGGAAGAGTCCCTCATCGTTTGAGGTGACTGTCCGCTTGAAGCCAGAACCTGTACCGGTGGTCGTGGTACCGCTGGCGGTTGAACCCGCGTTCGTAATCGTCAAGGTTACATTCGGCACCAATGCACCGGCCGAGTCCCTAACAGAGCCTTCAATGTTGCCCGTTGTTTCTTGTGCGAAAGCAACGGTGGACGCGGTTAAGACGATGGCGACAAGCAGCACCCACTTGGAGAAAATGGACTTAGGCATTTAGAAGACTCCTTATTGAGAGACAACGCGAATTGGGCCATAGAAGGTCGATCCCGATCACTCGGAGAATCACCCTCCCAGTCACGACAGGAAGTTCAATAGTTGGATCGGAGACCTCTTCGTGTCTCTCTAATCCCCTGATTGTTTTTGGATGGCGTCGAAGGAACTTGGCGCCGCAGACCGCTGGACGGCCGCCATTATACGTAAATCGGCGAATAAGAAAACCTAAAGATTCTTATTGTTAGAATAAACTTTGCTGATACCAGATGGCTCTGGTATCTGGCACGCCCCGCGCCTAGTTGATCATTTCCTCGCACGGCGGCAAGTACGCTTCGTAAACCCCGTCCAGGAACGTCCAGAGTGCTTTGGCTGATTCCCTCGCGGCGTTGATCGCAGCATCCTGATGGGCAGGCGTCTGGCATTGCGAACTCAGAATCTGGCTCTCGACTTGTTGGTGAAGCACGTCGATGCCTTCGTGAACTCGGAAGAACGAGACCGCGCGCTCGTCAGCGATTTCGTAGAAACTCTTTAGTCCCTCTCGCTTGGTGCGAGCCACTTCGGGGATCTGCGTCTCGTAAGCAAAGAGCGCGGCCAACCCTTCCCGGTAGTCGTCGCTACGAGTCAAACTCTTGATCTTACTAACCGAATCTTCTGTGGACTGCAGCAGGCTTGCATTCCTGACGTCTTCTCGATCGACGCCGAGACCCTCAGCAAAACGCAGCCAAAGCTCAGGATGGTTTTCTTCGCCGCGTTCCTCTTCGATCAGATTCTCCAAAAGTTCCTGACGAATCGAAACATCGTCACAAGCAGAGTGAACAGCACTCACGTAGGTGGGAAAGGCGCGCACGTGTGCGTAGTATTGCTTTGCATATTCCGCCAGAATGTCTTTACTTAACTTGCCCTCGGTCCACGCGACATAGAATGGATGCTTGAGCATTGAAAATTCCATCACGGCGTCGCGGAGTGCGGTTTCAAATGATGATCTGGCGGTGACAACGTTAGCGTCTGACATGGGAATCCTCCGGTTGTTTTGGCTGCGTATGTTTCGAGTGGCCGATTATAGCTTCTGTGACAAAGCCTGACTAGAAGAAGTTGCAGATCCAGGGCCGCGAAGAGCCATACCCGGACGCCGTTCGGTCGTGGCGCCGACGGCAAAAACCAATTCGCCGTTCACCATCACGTAATCGATGCCGACGGGAAACTGGTGCGGCTGAACATAGGTGGCCTGATCAGCGATGGTGTGCTCATCGAAAATAACAAGGTCGGCAGCGAAGCCTTGGTGCACCAGTCCGCGATCGCGAAGACCAAACGTCTGCGCCGGCAACGAAGTCATCTTCCTGATGGCGTCTTCCAGCGATAACACTTTCAACTCGCGAACATACCGGCCGAGTATTCGAGCGTTGTTACCGTAACCGCGTGGATGCGGAACACTTTCGTCCTGACGGCGCACTCCACTATCGGAGCCAACCATCGTAAATGGCTCACGCATGATTCGCTGGACATCGTCTTCTTCCATCACGTGAAAAACCATGCCTGCGCCACCCGCTTCGTACATGCTCAGGATCTGTTCGATTTGATCGGTAAGACTGTTCTTCCCTCGGGTCTGCTTCGTGATCTCCGCGATCGATTTGCCGTTGAATGATTTGTCAGGAGCGTAACCAGCAACCATTGCATAGGAGAAGTCTTTGAAGCCGCTGCGCTTCATCGTCTCTTTCATCTCCTTGACAAGTCGTTCGCGTGTAGGCTTGTCAGCAAGCCGTTTCTTAGCTTCCTCCATTCCTCCGGCACGCACCCACGCCGGAATTCGAGAATCAAGCGAAGTCGAGCTCGCTGTGTAGGCGTATTGGTCCACCGTCACAAGCAACCCTCGGGCACGCGCATCGCGCACTAGTTGCAGCGTCGCCAGACTCTTTCCCCACAATTTCTTATTGCTAATTTTGAAATGCGAGATGTCGACCGGCAGGCCAGCTTGTTCACCTATCTGAATACTCTCGCGAATCGCGTCCAGGACTTTATCACCCTCGCTGCGCATATGCGTCGCATAAAGACCACCATGACGGGCAACCACTCGAGCCAGTGCAACGATCTCGTCGGTCTTGGCGAAGGTGCCGGGTATGTAGATCAATCCGGTCGATAGTCCGACCGCACCGTCGTTCATCGCCCGATCGACGATGGCTTCCATCTGCTTCAACTCGTCTGCCGACGGCGCACGATCTTCAGACTTCATCACCCGCTGTCGAACCGAACCGTGGCCAATCAAAGTAGCGACATTCACTGCGATCGGACGAGTCTTCGTGCGACCGAGATACTCGGCCACGTCAGTATTTGAGGTTCCGCAGTTGCCAGTGATGAGCGTGGTGACGCCCATGCGAACAAAGTTTTCGGCTGCCGGCAGATTGAAAAGCGATTCGACGTGGGTATGAACATCGATAAAGCCTGGAGCGACAATGCGATTCCTGGCATCGACTGTCGTTTTGGCTTCTGCGGGACCGATCTTGCCAATCTTGATAATGCGCCCGTTGCGGATTCCGATGTCTGAGCGGTACCACGGATTGCCGGTGCCATCGATAATTCGGCCGTTCGTGATGACGACGTCGTAGCTCTCGGCTGATGCGACAGCAGTGTGCGTTCGAATCAGGTTGTGTGAGGAGCCGAAGGTTAACGCAAGGATTGCCAAACTTGTGAGCAGTAATCTGGTGTGTTTTAGATTTCTCATTTTCGACAAGCAGGATCCACTAAATCACACGAAACAATCGTTTATGAATCTTCACGTGTTAAAAGGATTTTTCACTGGGAAATTGTGGGAACTAGTACAGCAGCACCTTCGCACGAGCAGTGCGAAACTCGTCTACCTTCGGATTCCAGGTTCGCATAATGTCTGCCGCCGATTCTCCACGCTTAATTCTGTCAAGCGTGTCGGCGTTAGCCAGCAAGCGCAGATAGCTATCCACCTTCCAGTCGGTTGGATAGAGTTTGCGCAGTGCGACCGCCATTTCCAGCCCGGAAGTCACCGGACGAAAACGCGCGCGATCGGTCACGATAATATTCACGCCCCCGCATTCCTGGTCCTTGAACACCGAAGCCTTGGGGGTAAAACGCACGGGCACAAAACGAACTCCGGGTATGCGTCGCGCATTCAAATGCGCCGCGAGCGATTGGCCATCAATCCACGGAGCACCTACCAACTCGAATGGCGTATCTGTACCGCGGCCAACCGAGACGTTGGTCGTCTCAAGTAAGCCGACTCCCGGATAGAGCGTTGCTTCGGTCAGACTGCGCATGTTTGGCGACGGATTCACCCATGTGAGATTGGTTTCATCGAGCCACATCGCGCGTCGCCAACCTTCGATCTTGATAACACGCAAATCCGCGCCGATCTTTCGTTGCTCGTTGAATAGTTGGCCCAGCTCGCCGATTGTCATTCCGTGTCGCACCGGAATGGTGTGATAGGCAGTGAACGAAGCCTTGTCCGGATCACCCACCGGCCCCTCGATCTCCAGGCCGCCAATCGGGTTGGGCCGATCCAAAACCACCACCGGAAGTTTCAACTTCGCGGCTTCCTCCATTACATGTCCAAGCGTGGAGATGTATGTGTAAAACCGCGCGCCAATGTCCTGGATATCAAACACCAGGGCGTCGAGATCTTTTAGTTGCTCAGGCTTAGGCCGTCGCGTTTCACCATAGAGCGAATAAATTGGCAGTCCCGTCTGTTCATCTTTTGAATCTGAAATTTTGTCGTCAAGAAGACCCCGAATACCGTGCTCGGGTGAAAACAGGGCAACCAGTTTTACGTTTGGCGCTTTGTGAAGCACGTCAATTGTGGCACGACCCGCTCGATTGCGGCCGGTGTGATTTGTAATCAACCCGATCCGCATCCCATCGAGTCGTTTGAAACCATCGCGTTCCAGCACATCAATACCCGTCAGCACTTTCTCGTCACTAGCAATACTGATTGCGGAGGCAAGTGCCTGTTCACGCGCAAACGTGAAACGAACGAGATCGCTGTTTAGAGTTCGGTAGTATTCGCTTTGCTGCAGATGCGCACGCATCACCGCCGCAGTATCTGTGATTGATCCTGCAACTATTGACGCGACGCGACCGCGCAACGAGGCGACGTCTCCTTTACCATCCGGATGGACTCGATTGCTCAGAAAGATCACGAACATGTTCGAGGACGGATCGATCCACATTGAGGTGCCGGTGAAACCTGTATGGCCGAACGAGCCGAGTGGAAAAACGTCGCCGCGATTTGTGGAGAAACTCGAATTGACGTCCCAGCCTGCGCCGCGCGATCCGCCGGTCTCGGTTACCATGCGCGGTCTGGTCATCTCCGCCACAGTCATGGGACCAAGAATCCGTGTGCCGCGATAATCGCCGCCGTTAAGAATCATCTGCGCGTAAATTGCCAGGTCGTCGGCGGTGGTGAAAAGCCCGGCATGACCAGCCAAACCTGCCATTCGAAACGATGTAGGATCATGCACTTCGCCACGGAGCCACTTCTCAGCATCTACCGCATCGGCGTCAGGTTTGTCACCGAGATAGCTCAACTGGCCCCGACGTTTCTCGGTAGGGGCGATGCGCGCACGCAGATTCATCGCTGGCTTGAATCCAGTATCTTTCATACCCAGTGGCTGGAAGATATTTCGGCGTGCGAATTCATCGAGCGGCATCCCACTGGCTCGATGGACGACTTCACCGAGCGCAATATATCCAATGTCGCTGTAAACAAAACGCGCACCCGGAGGAGTCCGCAGAGGCTCGCTAATGAGACGCTTGATGGCTTCGTCGTATCCGGTCCAACGTTCGCGCAAATCAAAATCAGGCGCGTAACCGGATCGATGCGTCAGCAAGAGTTCGAGCGTTATTCGATCCTTCCCGTCGCCTTTAATCTCCGGAATGTAAGTAGACAAAGGATCAGAGAGGCGAATTTTCCCACGCTCCACCAGGATCATGATGCTCGTCGCGGTGGCGACTACTTTGGTTAGACTCGCCGCGTCGAAGATTGTGTCCGCGGTCATGACCTCTCGCGAAGGTTCGACAACACGATTGCCGTACGCTTTCCGCCAAACCACCTTGCCGTTTCTGGCGGCCAGGACTACCGCTCCGGGCAACGCTTTCTTTCCGATGGCTTCGGAAATCACTTCGTCCATCTGTGCGAGACGCACTTCGGAAACTGAAACTGCCGCCGGCTTAACCGTCGGCAGTTGCGCCAAAGACGAAGTTACCAAGAGGCCAATCAGAAGAGACGAGGAAACGAACCGAAACATAATCAACCTGGCGTTGTAAAACGACTTATGGATTGCAATCATAACGAGCTCATCGCTTGGAATGTCCGGCATGCCTCAGCTTGTGTTTGACCACTGGAGATATGCTCTGAAATCACGGGTCAAGTTTCGCGCATCTCAGCCGACCAGCTGAAGCAAGTCGGACATCTATGGCAGTTTCTTTAGTTGTATGCCGGTACCGCGCGGATGCAGGCCGGGCAATGAAATCGGCAGTCGGCCGGTGATGTCGATTTGTCCGGCGAGAGCGCGGGCGGACGCTTGCTGCAAGCTGGGCATGTCGCCATAAGCAACAAGGTAAGTCCGCAGTGACGGGAAGCTCTGCAAAAGATAGGGATTCCCAAAGCTGATGGTAACCATTGGTTTCTTGCTCTTAACCAGTGCAGTAAGAGCTTTCGCCCCGGGCTCCGGCAAACCAACGCTGCGAGCTTGTCCGGTCCTGACGCGACCATAAAGCGATGCGATCACGAGGTCGGCGTTTTTGGCCTTCTCAATTGCCTTTTCCACTTCGGCATCAGAAGAGCGATCATCCAAAACTATCGTTTCGATTTTCCGCACACTCTTTGACAGAGTTCGCAGGAACGGCCCCGCCACTGAGGCGCGATCGTCGCCGTTGGTAATTGCCAGGTTAAAGACGCGCGCGTCTGGCTTAAGATTTCTGAGAGGCACCAGATTGTCATCGTTGCGCACGAGGGTTACCGAGTGCTCGGCAATGTCTCGAGCAAGCGCGCCCACGTCGCTACTCGAAACAATTCGATCGATGGCATCGAGCGGCGCAGTCCGCTGCCTAACCAGACCGAGGTCATACTTTGCTGCCAAGATCTTACGCGCCGACTGCTCGATTCTTTGTTCAGTTAGTCGTCCGCTTAGAACTGCGTCTTTAACTCCACGGACGGCCGCATCGTTGTCGGCAGGCTTCAGCAACATGTCAGCTCCGGCCTCGAGTGCGCGAACAGCTGCTTCGTCCTGACGGAAATAAATCGTCAAGCCGCTCATACTTAGGGCGTCAGTGACGATGAGACCACCGAAATTGAGATCGTTTCTTAGCAACGCACCGATGACCGGTGAGACGGTTGCAGGAATCGCGGAACTCTCGGCGATGATTTCACCGCCCTCGTCGGTATCAACGCGCAGGCGCGCTTCCCGGGGCAGCGGCGTTACTTTAGTCGGGTCGATCTGCGGAAGGCCCACATGGGCCACCATTATGGACCCGATGCCCGCCTCTATCGCTGCTCGAAATGGCACCAGCTCGACGGTGTTCAAGCGATTGCGATCGACGTTGATTTCAGGCAGTCCGCGATGCGAGTCGACGGCGGTGTCGCCGTGGCCAGGAAAATGTTTGGCCGTCGCGATTACTCCACCGTTTTGCGCACCTTCAGTAAACGCGGCCGCAAAGCGCGCAACTTCCGCGGGATCTTCACCATAAGAGCGAACATTAATTACCGGGTTGGCGGCGTTGTTATTAACATCAACCACTGGGGCATAGATCTGTTGCACGCCCATCGCGCGTGCTTCGCGTGCCGTGATCTCCCCCTGGCGTCTGGCAAACTCTGGGTCACCAGTCGCTCCCACCGCCATGTTCCAGGGAAAATTAACAGTGTCGTCAAACCGCATTCCGGCGCCGGCTTCAAGGTCAGCGGATATCAGCAACGGGTGACGCGCAAGCTGCTGCATCCGATTCATCAAAACGACGGATTCATACACTGGCCCACGGAACAAAATTATTCCGCCCACATGGTTTACCGCGACTTGCCGTTTTAAAGTTTGGAATGCCTCACTGTCCTGATTAAGAAATGTTGCATTTACGCCAACCGAAACGAGTTGGCCCACCTTCTGGTCCAACGTCATCTTCCGCAGTTCGCGATTTGCCCAGTTCAGCGCCTGCCTGGAAGGCTGCCATGAATAAGGCTTGGCTTTGCTGGCTGCTTCAACTGGAGAGCGGGGCGCGCTGGCCGAATGGTTTCTATCTGCGAACGCGGGTGCGATGCAGAGCGCTGTGCTCAGGATGAGGCAAGTAACGCCGCGTAACGTTGACCTAAACTTCATTTATGATATTTCCTTCGCTCCGATTATTCCGCAGCGCCCCGTGGCGCCAGTTCGTCCTGCCTGCTTTGCGGCGCGGCCGCAAAAGCCAGACTTGCAATCCAGGCAACGGCCAGTGTAACGGCGCTTCCGATGAACACATACCACGTCCAAGCGATGCGTGTTCCAAAATAGATATAAAGCATCACGGCGGCGCTCGCCAACATACCGATTAACGCTGGTGGCTGACTAACGCGGCGCAGAAAAACGCCCACCAAAAACACACCGAGGATTGGCCCGTTTATTAATGAGGCAATTGATAACGCCAAGTCCAATGCAGAACGATTCTTGTTTCGCAAAGCCAGAGCCACTGCAATTTGAACGACCCCCCAAAGCAAAGTGAGCAAATGCGACACCTTCAGGTAGTGCTTGTCTGTCTTTCCTGATCGCAGCGGCTTATAGAGATCGTTCATAGCGGTCGCCGCAATGGCATTGAGTGATGACGACATTGCAGCAGCAAAGATTGCGGCCACGACGAGACCTGAAAGACCGGGTGGGAGATGCCTGGTTATAAAATCCGGAAACACTCGATCGCCACCGGCGAATGGAAACGCGGTCGAGGCCGCAGCTGCATAACCCGGATCGGTAAATGGATGGTAAAAAGCAAACAGCAGCACGCCTATAAATAAGAACCCAATAAACTGGCCCAACACGATGGCTCCGCTGGTCAATAGCGCCGCCGATGCCTTTCGAGGACGGTCTGTACAAAGGTAACGTTGGACCAGGTATTGATCCGTCCCGTGGGTGCTCATCGTCAGGAAGCAACCGCCGATAAGACCCGCCCAGAAAGTGAAAGTCTTCGTAAAGTCGAGAGTGAAATCAAACAACGAAAACTTTCCATACTGACTTGCAGTTGCAATCGCGCCGCTGAGTCCTCCATCAATCGATGACGTCAGAATGACGGCTGCCGCAATCGCTCCGACGATATAGATGCCCAGCTGGATCACCTCAACCCAGATGACCGCTTCCATACCTCCGAAGTAAGTGAAGATAATCATCGCCGCGCCGATTAATACGATGGAGCTAACGATGATCACTTCTGCATTGGCGCCGGGCTGAAACGAGGTATAGACCGCTGCCAGAACAATCGCGGTCAGCAACAGTCGAATGCCGTCAGCGATGTTTCGCATTACAACAAACAACGACGCGGCCACAACTTTGATCTTGCCTCCAAAGCGCCGATCAAGCAGCTGATACACCGTCATCAGCTCGCCGCGAAAGTATGACGGAATGAACAGGAGGGCGATTACCACTCGGCCCAGAAGGTAACCAAAAACTAGTTGTAGAAATTGAAAATTTCCACCCCGGGCGAAGGCAATGCCGGGCACCGAAATGAATGTGATGGTCGAGGTTTCAGTGGCGACAATCGAGGCAGCCACGGCCCACCAGGGCACAGACCGGTCCCCAAGGAAATAGTCACTCGTAGTTTTCTGTTTTCTCGCGAACCAGGCACCGAACAAGACGATACCGACCAGGTAGCCAAAGATAATCGTTAGATCAATAGCAGTCATTTATTCGTTATTTGCCAAGTCCCTCGATCACGATTTCAGACAGGCGCGACATCAGCAGCATTGCTGGATTATCGACAGTCCATTCAGCCTCAGGCATCTGATCGCACGTGATGGCGAGCGCGATTCGCCCGCGCGGGTGATAAATGATTCCAACATTGCTGCGCAACGCGTCGAGAGCGCCGGACTTCGTCGCCTTGGAAACTTTCCATTGCCGTCGCCAGATTCCGTTAGTTCCCTGTTCGCGCTTCATCAAGTCAAGCATCTCCTTCGACGCCTGCGCATTGATGATTTCACCACGTTCGAGCTTTTCCACAATCGTAACCATTTCATGAGTAGTCGTTCGGCCTAGACCGAAGCGTTTGTTTTCCTCTTTCTGGCCTTCAACACTGACGCCGCCACCAAAGACACGTCGCATCAGTCTGGTCTCCTTGAACCCAAGTGAATCCATGCGGGCGTTAACAGCGTCGGCGCTAAGGACATCGATCACCAGATTGGTCGCGGTGTTGTCGCTCAAAATCATCATCAGGTTTACAGCGTCGCGCAGTGGCAGGCGCAATCCATCGGAGAATTCCTGGAGGATTCCGGCTCCGCCGACTTTCTTGTCTTTCGTGAGGACAAGCTCGTCGGTCCACTTGGCTTTGCCTTCCGCCACGCGCCCATACGCCTCGATCAAAACTGCGATCTTGATCGTGCTGGCGGTGGGAACACGATCATCGCCGCCAAGTTGGTACGTTTCACCCGTGTCGAGATTTTTCGCGTACATACTTACTTTCCCCTTAAATTGCGCCACCTCATCTTTCACACGCTTGTCCAGAGCAGACTGCCAGGCAGCAGCCGACGGCACGTGGACCGATGACTGCGCGGAAGCCGCAACACTGACCAGCGCTAGAAGGAAAACAGGCAGAGTCTTAGAAAACTTCGAGAAAATGTAAGTCAGCATTTTTGGCGTGAATGATTGATCAGCCGGCGAAAGTGATTACGCCTCGGGAGCGCAGCCTTTATAACAAGATGTCGACAACCTTATCCAGCACTAGCGCGCGTAACACAAAATTAGTCCGCTCGACGAATTTCAGTAACAGCGTCCTTTACCACGCCGTTTGAGTGGGACAGAGCAACCTTTGCCCTATCGGCGTCACAGTTCGTCTCAAACATCACGAGAGCCAAACGCAAGTCGCCAGAGCTCTCTTTAAGCAGCTGTTCCGCTTGGTCCTGATCCAAGCCGGTTTCTGCTATCAAGATTCGCGACGAACGTGCCCGGAGCTTCTTGTTGCCCGCTTTCACGTTCGTCATCCGATTGCCGGTAACGTATCCCAGCCGCGTCATCGTCGCGGTTGAGATCATATTAAGCACCATTTTTTGCGCGGTTCCCGCTTTTAACCTCGTCGAACCAGTGACAACCTCTGGGCCAACAATGGGAACGATGCTGACATCGGCAACGGTGGTAATTTCACTGGCAGGTACGCAGGTTAGTCCAATCGTGAACGCGCCAAGCTGGCGAGCGTGGGCTAAAGCACCTATCGTGTACGGCGTACCACCCGATGCAGCAATACCGACCAACACATCTGCGCTGCTAAAGCCACGCGTCGTTAAGTCATCTGCACCAGCCTTAGCGTCGTCTTCAGATGCCTCGACGGCACGATGGCAGGCGTCGTATCCACCTGCAATAACTCCCTGCACAAGATCTGGCGACACACCAAAGGTGGGCGGAATCTCAGAAGCATCGAGGACGCCAAGGCGTCCTGAAGTGCCAGTACCGATATAGAAGAGTCGCCCGCCGTTTTTCAACCGTTCAACTATCTCGTCGACCGCTCGCGCGACATCCGGGAGCACGCTTTTGATGGCCGTCGCCACAAATGCGTCCTCGTCATTCATCAATCGAACGATCTCAAGTGTAGATAGCGAACTCAGGTGGGCCGTCTTTGGATTTTCCTGTTCAGTGACGGGCAGCACGTTGCTTTCAGTCTTCATCGTCAGCCAAAACCCTTAGACGGCAAGCGCAACGTGATTGACGTGATGACGGGCCATGCGCGCAGCCGCCACCGCTGGAGGAAATCTTGGTGGAGCGAGATAAGCCTTCGGAGCGACCCTCGTCACTTCCTCGCGGATCCCATCGAGCACCATTTCACCGGCCCCATTGAAAATCCCACCGACATAACCGATCTGGAAAGTCTCCGCCTGCAGTTTCAAGTTTCGGATTACAGCAACGGCTGCAATGCCAAGTTCCTTTCCGGCGTTGGAAACTATTTCGCGGGCGACCGGATCATTTCCTTTGGCGGCTTCAATTACATTCCGGGCAAAACCAGCTAGCCGTTCGTTTGTGATCGTTGGAGAATAGATTGCGGTGGACAGATCGTTCGGATCCGAGCAATGGAAATACGAACAGGCCTCTTTGGTTAGGTTGGTATCCGGGCCACGACCATCCGTCGCATGAGCAACCGCCCGCAAACCTTGTCGCGCAATCCAGGAACCGCTACCTTCGTCGCCCGCAATCGGCCCCCAGCCTCCGGCACAAAATCTGCGACCGCGGGTGTTAATGCCGCAGCAATTCGATCCTGTGCCGGCAATCAGAATAATGCCGGGTTCATCTTCGGTAACGCCGTAGAGAGCGATGTCCGCGTCCCCCACTACGATAATTTCGGCGATACCCGACGTGTGCAACGCATCGCGCATGCGAGCGCGTAGCTCTTTACGTCGCGCACCTGCCAGTCCCACTTCGGCTGCCAGAAGATCGGGCCGGCGTACCTGTGCGGCCTCGCAGGCTTTCTCAATTGCCTCGCGGACCGCCGTTGCCGCATTGGCAATTCCGACCCTAAGAGGATTGGAAGCGCCGGCAACACCTTCGCCGACAATCGAAAAATTCGCGTCGAGAATGACCGCGTGGGTTTTTGTGCCCCCGCCATCGACTCCCACCACAGGTCGCCGCACGCCAGATTTGGGCATCGATAACAGGCCGGGCTTTCTTCTGTCAGTCACCATATGAGACCCTGATGGACTCATTCGTCAGGATGGACCACCGAGTCTTAATATTTTAGGCAGCGGTGATTTATAATGGAAACTAAAAGATTTTATTATTACAATAACACTCGTTGATAGGTCCCAGGAGCTAACTAAAACATGGAAATCAGACAGTTACGAGCATTTATCGCGATTGCCGAACTCGGCACTTTCACTGCCGCCGCCCAGCGCGTACACGTAACTCAGGCGGCAATAAGCATGCAGATTCGGCAACTTGAAACCGAGCTTGGCGCCAGGTTGTTTGTCCGTGCGCCGCGTCATGTAATGCTGACGGAAGCAGGCGAGCAGTTGCTTCAGCGGGCCCGGCAAATCCTTCGCGATCACGATGCCGCGGTTGATGAGATCGCTGAATTGGCGGGTGCAGAGCGTGGCCGGCTTAGAGTGGGCAGCGCTTCGGCCATGGTAACTACCGATGTGCTTCCAAAGCTTCTGAAAGAGTTACGGAAGCAGCACAATCGATCGGAAATAACCGTCGCTTCCGGCACAAGCGAGGCTTTGGTCCAGCAAATTCTGGCCGGAGAGATTGATGTGGCGTTCGTCTCGTTGCCGGTTGAGGCGCGTGGAATCAACACCGAACGCTTGAGTCAGGATCAGCTGGTTGCGGTGGCATCACCACGTCATCGGCTCGCAAAGCAAAAAACCATCGATGCCTACACGCTCGCGGGTGAAAAACTGATTCTGGGAGAACGTGGGGGCAATACCCGCCGCTTAATTGATCAGTTCTTCTCCCAGGCCGGCGTCACTTTGCATGTCTCGATGGAATTGAGCCGTCAGGCTGCAATTAGACGAATGGTGGAAGAGGACATGGGTGTCGGTATCGTTCCACTGCAGTCGGTTGCGGAGTCGGTTAAGAAGGGCCGGCTGGTCAGGTGGTGGATTGAGGGTGCCCAAATAAACTGGGAACTGGGCGTCGCGCGGTTAACGGGTGGTTATGAATCGCCGACGATGCAGACCTTCGTTAAACTCTCGCGGAAGTACTTTGCCGGGGAAGGTGGGGAGGCGGCGGCCAAACCAAAATCCAAAGCCAGACCGCGTACGCAGGCTCGAAAGAAGTAAAGAACGCTGGCTTTCTAGGTAGCGACGTCAGCCTCGGTCTGACAACGTTGGCCTCGGGTTTCCATAACGCAAGCGGTCGACCTAAATACAGAACATAGGCCTCGGCTTCGCCGCCGGATTGAGGCGGAGGCTCTGCCCCGCCGGTCCAGCTAAGAATATTTTCAGGGGGGCTGTGCCCCTGGTCCAAACTCCGGTATTGAAGCTTCTTGCGACGTGGTCGAACCCAGGGCGTAGCCCAAATTTTTACGGCGACCGTTACGGCAGGGCAGAGCCACCGCCCCACATCCGGCGGCGAAGCCGACGCTCAAGTGCCCTGTGACGTTAAGGCGATGCTACCGCGTCCGCTCGAGCGCATCTATTAATTGCTCGATATCACCTTCCTGGTTGAAGAAGTGAGTTGCAACTCGAATCCCCTGCGGTTTTTCAGTAACAACTACTTTTCTCGCGGCAAGCTTCGATACGACAGCTGTTGGTTGCTCAACTGCGACCAGCGTTTCCGCCGAGCGCATGTTCTCTTCATGAAGTGGCGACAATACCCGCCATCCAGCCTCACGCACTCGCTCAGTCAAGACGCGATTCAGACCGAGCACACGTTCCTCAATGGCTTTCACACCCACTTCCATCATCAAGTCAATTGATGCTCCCAAAGCGAACATGCCGGCATAGTGAGGACAGCCAAGTTCGACGCGAGCAGCCGCGTCATGGCGCAAGTGCAATTCGGAATTCTTCATCGCATACGGATCGGTAACACTGAGCCAGCCAATTCCGTGTGGGCGACTGCGCGCGAGCAACTCCCTGCTGACGTAGACGAACCCCGAACCATACCCGGAAAGCATCCATTTGTGGCCGGTAGTACATAGCGCATCGATCTTCATTCGCTTCACGTCAATTTCGAAAGCGCCGGCTGACTGGCTAGCGTTAACCACTAAGGCGTGATCCCGTTTTGCATTCCCCATCGCCTCAAGGTCGAGACGCAGACCATTTGAAAACTGCACGTGGCTAATTGAGATGATTCCGGTCTTTGGAGATATCGCCCTGGATAAGTCGTCGACCTCTACATGACCGTTTCGCGACGCAACCAGATGGACGGGAATTCTGCGGTTCATCCATGGCAGTGTAGAAACTGGAAACTCGAGATCGCACGAGATGACTTCACCGCTGCTTTCGAGGGTGTCGACAATCACGTTCATCCCCGACGATGTGTTAGTGGTTAATCCAATTTCATCAGGCTCAGCATTAATGAGCGCCGCGACCTTGTGACGCACTTCCTCGCGTTGGGCCAACCAGTCGTCCCAATGAGCATCGCCGTCGGCCGTCATCAAGTCGTAATACGCCGTCGCGGCAGCTTTTGTCGCGCGCGACAATGGACCAGCAGCCGCAGAGTTTAAGTAGGCGTAATTGTCGGTAACCGGAAACTGTTTTCGAACCTTGTCCCAATTGATCATATGTACCGCGATGGCAGGCCTCTCCTTGGAGTGCGCCGCCTTGTCGGGATCTATCACTTTACGGAAGACTTCTTCTGCCGGCTTAACGGCGCTTCAAACCACATCGTCGCCAGCGGCGGTAAAGTAACCACTGCGGAATAGTCAAAACCGTTCGCTCCAACTTCTTCGGCTGTAATCGTCTTCACCACACCAAACCCGCCGCCACAATACTTTTCATCGTCCGTGTTTAGGAGTTGGTTGTACTTCCCGGCCCTCGGTAATGCCAGGCGATAGTTTTCACGAACAAGCGGCGAAAAGTTTCCGACGCAAATTATCTCGCGGCTTGGCGACTGTGATCGCCGAACAAAGGAAACTACGTTGTCAGACGCATTGTCGGCATCAATCCATTGAAATCCTGCCGGCTCGCCGTCGTTTTCCCATAATGCCGGTCGTTTCAAATAAAGTTTATTCAGCTGGCCCAGCAGCGTTTGAACTCCCTTGTGAATCGGCTTCGCAAGTAGATGCCAATCGAGGCTCTCTTCCTCGTTCCATTCCCGCCACTGCCCAAACTCGCCTCCCATGAAGAGCATCTTTTTCCCAGGATGAGCCCACATATAGGCGAGTAACGCCCGCAGGTTGGCAACCTTCTGCCACTCCTCGCCCGGCATCTTGTTGAGCAGCGAACCCTTCATGTGAACAACTTCATCGTGCGATAGCGGCAGAATAAAGTTCTCACTCCAGGCGTAGATCAAACCAAACGTGAGTGCGTTGTGGTTACCTTTGCGAAACAGCGGATCCGTCTGGAAATACTTGAGCGTGTCGTGCATCCAGCCCATGTTCCACTTGAAGTCGAATCCCAGACCACCGGCGTAAACCGGATGACTCACCATGGGCCATGCAGTTGACTCTTCGGCAATCATGATGGTGCCGGGACATTCACGATGCGTCGTTTGGTTTAACTCCTGCAGGAACGAAAGCGCTTCGAGATTCTCGCGGCCTCCGTATTGATTAGGTTCCCACTCACCCTCATTGCGGCTGTAGTCGAGGTACAACATTGAAGCCACAGCATCCACACGCAAGCCATCGATGTGAAATTCCTTGAACCAGTAAAGCGCATTGGCCATCAGAAAGTTTCGCACTTCGTTGCGGCCGTAGTTGAAAATGTAGGTACCCCAATCAGGATGTTCGCCTTTGCGAGGATCGAGGTGTTCGTAAAGCGCAGTCCCGTCGTAGCGGGCAAGAGCGAACGCGTCCTTAGGAAAGTGGGCGGGCACCCAGTCCATGATCACGCCGATGCCACGCTGGTGTAGATAGTCAATCAGATAACGCAGATCGTCCGGATCGCCGTAACGAGCTGACGGCGCGTAGTAGTTGCTGACCTGATAGCCCCACGATGGTCCATAGGGATGTTCCTTGAGCGGAAGAAACTCGACATGAGTGAACCCTGCCTCTTCCACATAATCCGCGAGCGGCTCGGCCATCTCCCGATAAGTAAATGGTCGGTTTCCATCTTCAACGTGACGCCGCCATGATCCGAAATGAACTTCGTAAACTGAAAGCGGTTGCCTGAAATGCTCTCGAGCGGCTCGCTTCTTCATCCACTTTGCGTCACGAAACTTGTAGGTTGACTCAAAAACGATCGACGAAGTGGCCGGCGGCTCTTCGGCAAACGCGGCATAGGGATCCGCTTTCAGAAAAAGCGGCAAGCCAGGAGTTTTAATTTCGTATTTGTACAACTCGCCTGGTTTGAGATTCGGGACGAAGACTTCCCAGACGCCGGAATTTCCTAAACGACGCATGGGATTCTGAACACCATTCCAGGAGTTGAAATTGCCGACCACACTCACTCGTTCCGCGCTGGGCGCCCAAACGGCAAAAGAAACTCCCGGGACTCCGTCATTAGTCATCACATGCCCGCCAAGTTTTTCGTAGATTCGCTCGTGACGCCCTTCACCAAATAGATGAAGGTCGATTTCTCCGAGCGCCGGTGAAAACGATATCGGCACGGCTCGAGGTTCAGCCGGCGCTGAACTCTTGACGGCGCGTTTCCGTGGGACCTGTTGCGACGATTTCTTCCCGGTTGGTTCGCGAGGTTGATCGGGCGAGGCCTTCGCCGCCTTTGCAGTCTTCTTCGCTGATTTCGCTGCTTTTGCCATCTCTTATTTAAGTGTTCACCAGGACACGACTGCGCGGACTCAATGGTTCAACCCTACGGCGGAAAATGTCTGCGCCACTTCCCTCGCCCGGTAAATTACTTTTGGCCTCGGACAACAACTCAAGAAATCGTTCACGCGGCGATTTAAGTCCGAGTTGCTCCATCAATTCGATCACACAGCAGGCGTACTTCAAAATCTGAACGGGTTCGAGTCCCGAGATATCGTTAAAGAACCATCCACAGCTCGCGTACATCAAGATCGTGTTGCGCTGCATTTCAAGGAAAGCGAGTGCTCTACCTTGTTCATCTGACGTTAACTGACGTGGAGAATGCTCAAGCAGGAACAACTCACGAGGCCTCTCAGGATTCAGAACCAGTTCGATAAAGTTATTTCTGGCTGCCCATGGATCAGTAAACAATTTTCCGCGCGTCGCTTCGAAGCTTGTCGCCGCCTCATCCCGCAGGAAGTCGAGAGCCGCCCTCAATGGACCACGCCATTCCTGATTCCAACCGGGTTCACCTCCGGTACTACAACCACAGTTGTTGTTCCAACGCCCCACGCCATGAACACAACTCCACGACGTTCCCTCTCCCAGTGGTCCATTGCTAATTTCGATTTCCAATTGAGGCGGATGCTCGTCGAGATAAGCGGCGTAGTTGGTTACCGACCAACCCCGCACGGGCGCATCGACCTCAACCGCATACGCCAGACACAGCTCGCCAAACTTGTGGTGATGTCCATAGCTCTCACCGTCAGTCGCTACATTAACCATCGATCCCGTTCGCTTACTCGACGCTTCAATTCGATCCAGCAGCGCGCTACTTGAGGTCAAAGCATTCTCAAACGCTATCGCTCCTGCTAATCCCTGATCATAAAAGAACACGTGAATTGATCGCTCAGAACCGTCACGATGAAAATACCGATAAGGCACAGTGGCATCGACCGCGCCCGATTCGACGTTTTTCCATTCGTCATCCTCGCCTAAACTTCGTACCCGCGCCGCCTGCTGTGGAGCGAGAACCACAAACCGAAGACCTTCATCAATCAAAACCCCCATCACTTCGTCGTTGCACGCCGTTTCCGGAAGCCATAACGCCTCAGCTTCCCGTTTAAATCGATGTTTGAAGTCGGCCAGGCCCCAACGGACCTGGGTGATCAGATCGCGAGAATTGCATAACGGTAGGATTGCGTGACTGTACGCCTGCGCAAAGGCGTTACCGTGTCCGTTAATCCCGGCGACGCTCTCAACATCTGCTGCAAGAATCCGGGCATACGTTTGCGGCGCTTCGCGCTCCATCCATGAAAGCAGGGTTGGCCCAAAGTCGAAACTAATCCGGGCGTAGTTGTTCACGACTCGTTTGCCCGAGTCTTCAGTGACAACCTCGACGGCACTGTTCGGCTGGTAACACTCTGCCGTGACCCGCTGATTCCAATCATTGAATGGCAACGCCGTCGGCTCAGGATCCACAACTCCAGTCCAGGGGTTTTCCCGCGGTGGTTGATAAAAGTGTCCGTGAATGATCAGCGACTTCATCTGGTTTCGCTAAAGCTGTCCTCCAACTAATGAACTGTGCAAATGATGAATTCAACGATAACATCAGTTCTGGTCTTATAGTAATTCAACCTCCTGGGACGAGTTGAGTAGCAGACTCTTCTCAGCGCCTCTGTCATTTATGCCCGCATTAGGTTCTGACGCTCTGGTGGCCTCGCTGGCAATCATAGGTATTGTCATCGTGGTGTCAGCGCTTCTCTCCGGAATTATCGATCGAAGCGGGCTGCCTCAGGTAGCTGTATTTCTGGCCATCGGAGCGGCACTTGGACCAGCGGGCCTTGGCGTAATCGATATCGGTCTTCAATCGCCTGCCCTTAAAGTCGTTGCCACTCTTAGTCTGACCCTCGTTCTATTCACGGACGCGGTTGCTTTGAATGTTTCCGAAGTGCGGAAGGAATGGTCTCTCGCGCTACGGTTGCTTGGACCGGGAACGCTCCTTTCCGCAGCGTTGATGGCTTTAGCAGGATGGTGGCTGCTTAACTTACCTGTCGCAGCGGCTGCGCTTCTGGGTGCGGCGCTGGCGTCTACTGATCCGGTGCTTTTACGCGGCTTGCTGCGCCGGAAGGACATTGGCGCCTCAGCACGCCAGGGCCTGCAACTCGAAAGCGGTCTCAACGATGTGGTTCTGCTACCGGTCGTGATTGTCGCAATGGCATTCATGGGTGAACACCGTCCGGCGGACGGCGCAGCATGGGCCAAGCTCGGTCTCAATCTTTTCATACTTGGACCGGGTGCCGGAATCGCAGTGGGACTTGTAGCGGTTTCCGGGATCGATCTCATTCGGAAAAAGATCGGCGTACGACGCGACTATGAATCACTCTATTCACTTGGTGTAGCTTTCTCGGCTTACGCAGCCGCCGAGGCTGTGCACGGTAGCGGTTTCCTTGCAGCGTTTGCGGCTGGCCTCACGATCGCAGCGTTAGACGTTGAGCTTTGCGATTGCTTTCTCGAGTATGGTGCGGTAACCGCGGAGATGATGCTTTTGTTCACCTTTGTGTTGTTTGGGACGTCACTCATCTGGAGTGGCTTTACCGTACTTAGTCTTGCCACGGTGGCCTTCGCGATCTTCGTGATATTCGTTCGCCCACCCGTTTACCTTCTTTCTCTCTGGGGTTCCCGGCTCGATCGTCGAGGTCGACTTCTAATTGCCTGGTTTGGCCCTCGAGGTCTCAGTTCGCTTCTATTAGTCCTACTGCCGGTTTTCGCTGGTCTTCCCGGAAGCGAACAACTTTTCCCGATCTGCGCGCTGGTGGTTCTGGTGTCGGTTGTACTGCATGGAGGTTTTCCACTTGTGTTGTCACAGGCGGATCGACATCGCAATCGACATTTGACCGACACGCCACCTCCACCAGGCAGCTTCGAAGCAGACGCGCTACCCACTGACACTGTCGAATCTGAATCGGTGACACGCGCGGGTGAAACTTCAGCGCATGAAGCGACGCTGAAGGTAGGTGCGCAAAGCATCACGCTCGACGAGCTTAAGTTGCTTCAACAATCTGGAGAGCAAGTGGTGATCATCGATGTGCGTACCGATCGCAGTCTTGACGATCTACAGGCGGCGGGTTCGGTTCGTCTTCCGCCAGACGAGGCCGTGAGTCAGGCACGTAAGCTGGTGCTGCCGAAGGCTGCGTGGCTGATCGCATACTGCGCTTGACCAAACGAAGCTACCAGCGCCCGGGTGGCGCAGGAACTTCGACAAGCCGGATGGAAAAACGCTCGAGCGCTGATTGGCGGCTGGGCTGAGTGGCAGAAGGCCGGTGAACCTACCGAGCCCAGGGTGTCCGATTTATAGAAGGTTGCCAGTTTGACGCACTGTGATGTACATCTCTCGTATCTCGTTTGATTAACTTGCAGACTGCAGAATGGAGAAGGATTCAAAGTTGAAGAACTGGATCAAGAGACTCGGGGTGTGGGGGTTTCTCTTTTTTCTAGTGAAGGGACTGCTCTGGCTCACCATTCCCGCGCTCATTGCCTTCCTGGCCAACTAACCCATGCGAAGTCTCGTCCGTTATTCGAACCGAACTTTTGTTGGATTAATTATAGCTACCGGTCTCCTGACGGTTGCCATCTCCGTTCCGGCGCAACGGAAAGAAGATCGACCGCGTGTACGCGAGGCGGGCATCACTGTTGGAATTCTGCCGGTTGGCCCACTAAACGCGATAACTGATGTGCCCAACGTAATGGTAGGGCAGACGACGATTAGTCGCGGGGACAACATTCGCACAGGCGTGACCGTCATCGTGCCACACGGCGGAAATCTTTTTCGCGAGAAAGTGCCAGCGGCAATATTCGTCGGGAATGGTTTCGGGAAACTGACCGGCTCAACCCAGGTAAAAGAACTGGGCGAAATTGAAACGCCGATCGCACTAACCTCAACTCTGAGTGTTCCCCGCGTTGCCGATGCTCTGCTGGATTACATGCTAGCCCTGCCGGGTAATGAAGATGTTCGCTCAGTGAACCCCGTGGTAGCGGAGACGAACGATGGCTTCCTCAACGACATTCGCGGCCGACACATCAAAAGTGAAGATGTATTGTCCGCCATCAAGACTGCGAAGGGTGGACATGTCAACGAGGGTTCCGTGGGGGCGGGAACGGGGACCGTTGCCTTTGGTTTCAAAGGAGGAATAGGAACGTCTTCCCGCAAACTCACCGCCTCGTTAGGTGGATTTACGGTGGGCGTCCTGGTGCAAACTAATTTCGGCGGCATTCTGACTATTAACGGGGCACCGGTTGGACGTGAGCTTGGACAATACTATCTGAAACGCGAACTCGGCCAAGCTGCAATGCCGCCATGCGACCTCCGCAATCCCAACTCAAGTAAATGCAGCGCAGACGGTTCCGTGATAGTCGTCATCGCGACGGATGCGCCGATCGATTCCAGGAATCTAGAGCGAATGGCGGCCCGTGCTATGTGGGGAATCGCGCGCACGGGATCCGCAGGAACAAACGGCAGCGGTGACTATGCCATTGCATTTTCAACCGCAACTGAAAACCGATTGACCGCAGGCGGAAACTCTCCACGCAGCGTCAAGGCATTGCCCAACGACGCGATGTCCCCACTTTTCCTGGCGGTGATCGAAGCAACTGAAGAGGCTGTCTATAATTCCCTCTTCAGGGCCATGACAATGAAGGGTCGCGGGCAAACGGTAGAAGCGCTGCCAATCGAAAAGACGATTGAAATTCTGCGACGACATGCTGCGATGGGTCAGTAAAGCGTTAGCGGCTGGCCCATGTCATCGCGATTGACACGTTAACGCAACGAATTCGATCACCAAGCGTCATAATTTGGACCATCGAGTGTATTGACACTTGATGATCAGGCGAATAGAATTCGGCCACTGCAAAAAATTTCCGAGGAGGGTGTTAGAGTGAAAACAACTATTCGTGTCAATCGCAAGCGACCGGAGTCAATGACCAAACAGATTACGGACCAGCTCACGGGCCTGATCGAATCCGGAGCCATGACAGTAGGGAGCTACTTGCCAAGTGAACGTGAACTAGCCAATTCGCTGAAGGTCGCGCGAAATGTCGTTCGTGGAAGTTATGAGAACCTGATGAAGGCTGGACGAATTCAAAGCGAAGGCCGTAAAGGACGAACGGTTAGGACTTCAGGTGGAAAAAAACGCGCGGGCGCCGCTAAAACTTCGAAGGGTGCTGCCGGATCCAAGGCGCGCAAGAAATAGCTGAACTCTGCGTCGCGTTGACTCGGCTCCCCCTCTCCCCCTCAACAACCGCAAGGAGATTACTGGCTCAGAACCGCCGTTTCCTCGCCCAGAGCCAGGATTTCGTTGCGTATTGCCCGGCGTTCAGCGAGCAAACGTACGAAGAATCGCCGCCTCATCAGGAAAAACACCAGAGCTCTCATTCCACCCAGGAAGTTATCGATCCCTTCGAAAAACTTGATGGCGAGGTAACCGGCGATGGGAATTACCACCGCCGCTATTAATGCCCACTCCCAACCCAGAAATCTCCAGGACACTGCAATTACAATCATCCAGGTAATCGGAAACAAAAGCATCGCCGATAGAATTTTCACGGTGGAAATTACGTCTTCATACTGCTTTGAAATTCGTGTCGCCAGGTAGCCTCCCAACCGGTAAGCGGGATAGTGGACCACAGCTCCCACAACAGCCGGACCAAGCAGCAGTAAGAACATCACTACGCGACTAATCAGATGCTTGAAGACCGACACGGTCGACTCTGGTGCTGAGAGATCGTCTGGATCAACTCCAGCCAAATCGAGCTCCTCTTCAAACCGGCTCATTCTGACTTCGAGTTTTCGCAGGCGCTCGGGAGCGTGTTGACGCAGGACTGTATAGGCCCGGATGAAGCGTTGCTGCAGTTGCAACTCATCAGCCAGACTATCGTTCTCGCCCGGCGATGCCCCAGAAGAAAAAATTCGCTCAGCGCGCGTGATAGTTTGCAATGCCTCTTCATGTTCAGCGTCGAGAATTACTGAGCGCAGAGCCGTCTCAACTTTACTGCTCAATTCGCGCACCGCTGCGCGCGGAGGATTTCCATCCGGCTCTAATTTAACTGCCGTAACCTCGATCGGATTACCGAAATAAAGCAACGCAGAGCTACGAAATTTTGTCTTTGAAGTGTAGTAGAGCCCGGCCGGAACAATCTTGAGATCGACAACTTCGCCGGTCGATACTGCACCGAGCGCAATTCTTGCTGCCCCGGTTTTGATCGGTCTCAACCGCGGCTCGTCGTGCGAAACACCTTCCGGACAAATTCCGATCGTGAGCCCGCGCGCGAGTAGGCCACGTGCAGCGACGAACGTCTGCTGATTTTTCGACACGTCTTCACCTTCATCCTGGTGTCGATAAACCGGAAGTGAATCCATCGCGCGTACGAAGTATCCGAGCACCGGCATTCGGAAGAGCGGCGCCTTGGCGAGAAAGGCCACGTCCCGCGGAGCGCGACACAAGAGTACGGCCGGATCCACGAGCGCATTGGGATGATTAAGGACAAAGATCACCGGACTATCCAGCGGGACGTGTTCGACGCCCACCACTTCGACGCGCCTGAAATAGATGCGCATTGCGAGCCTGAGCAGAGAGACGATAATCCGGCGAATCAACTTTGGTTTCGCCCTCCGGGCGATATTGTCAAGTTATTTTGCGGCGATGATAAATGTAAGTTTCGATTCCATCAAAACATTTTCGAAGGGCGCATTCACTTCCAACTCTCTGTGCGACCTCACAGAGAAGGCCGAACATATGATCCGAACGGTCACCGCGCCTTCCAGATGCGCAGATTGGCAGGGAATGCAATAATAGTTGCGCTTTCCCACAAATCTACAAATATTCTCGAGGGGGCTTTATGAAACGCTTCGTCATTGCTCTAACTATAACTCTGCTGTCGCTAAGCTCCGTTGTTGTGGCCCAGGAGTATCGCCCATTTAACATCGAAGAACTGCTGAAGGTGCGTCGCGTTGGTGATCCGCAGGTGTCGCCAGACGGCAAACACGTGGCCTTCACCATCGGTGATGTGAATTTTGACGCCAACAAAGTTGTGACCCACATCTGGGTGATGCCGTTGACGCCGGGCGCGGAAATCAAGCGGCTGACAACTGGTGAGAGCTCGGCCACTTCGCCTCGATGGTCACCAGATGGAAAGAAGATCGCGTACGTAACTGGCGGCCAAATTTGGAAGATGGATGCAGATGGCGATGACAAGGAACAAGTAACTAAGCTTTCGACCGGTGCTTCCGGTCCGGTGTGGTCACCTGATCGACGTTGGATAGCCTTCGTCTCCGACGTCTACCCGGAGTGCACCAATGACGAATGCAACAAGCGTAGAGAAGAAGAAAGCGAAAAGGGCAAAGTCAAAGCTATAGCAACTGAACGGCTGCTGTTTAGACATTGGAACGAAGTCCGCGACAAGAAGCGCACGCATGTGTTTGTGATTGAAAGCGATGGCGATGGCGCCAGAGATATCACTCCAGGCGACTACGACGCACCCCCTTACGCGGTGGCCGGCGACGTTGATTACTCGTTTTCACCTGATTCAAAGGAGCTGGCCTACCTACGCAACCCTGATAAGGTCGAAGCCCTTTCAACCAACAGCGACATTTTCATCGTTCCACTCGCTGGTGGCACGCCCCGGAACATAACGGTTCAAAATCGTGGTTATGACGACACTCCGATCTACACCGCCGACGGCAAATACATTCTCTACCGCTCCCAGGCGATCGCCGGCTTTGAAGCCGATCGATGGCGATTAATGAGTTACAACCGCGCCAGTGGCCTCAGTACTGAATTGCCACGCCGCTTGGACCTCAACGTCGAAGAGATGGTGGTTTCACCTGATGGCAACACAGTTTACTTTGCTGCGGGCGAACGCGGCGGACATCCGATCTACCGAGTCCCCATTACCGGCGGGGCGGCGCAGAAGGTTGTAGACGGTGTTTTTGCCTCAGGGCTTCAGGTCACTGCCGACGGCAGGACGTTTGTGTTTGCACACAGCACCCTCGCATCGCCGCCCGAGGTTTATCGTGCGAACACTGACGGCAGTGGTATCGCCCACGTGACCAGTATTAACAACCAATTGGTCGAACGCACCGGAATCAAGAAGGCTGAAGAGATGGAATGGACCGGGGCCATGGGCGCCAAGGTCCACGGTTTCCTGCTTAAGCCCGTCAACTTTAACGAGAACCGGAAGTATCCACTCGTGGTTTTGATACATGGTGGCCCACAAAGCGCATGGAATAACAGCTGGAGCTATCGCTGGAATCCGCAGGTTTACACTAACGCCGGCTATGTCGTGTTTATGCCTAATCCGCGCGGCTCACTCGGATATGGTCAGCGATTTGTGAATGAGATCAGTGCCGATTGGGGAGGCAAGGCGTTTGTCGATCTAAAGAATGGCATTGCTGAAGTATTGCGGCGCAATCGTTACGTCGACAAGGCAAACATCGGTGGTGCCGGCGCGAGTTACGGTGGTTACATGGTCGACTGGATACTCGGTCACAACAACGATCCACGCTTCCGGTTCAAGGCTCTGGTTTCACATGCAGGCGTTTACAACCTGACGAGTATGTACGGCGCAACGGAAGAGCTCTGGTTTCCCGAATGGGAATTCAAAGGAACACCGTGGAGTAATCCGATGATGTACCAACGTTGGTCGCCGCACATGTTCGTTAACAACTTCAATACGCCAACTCTGGTTACTGCCGGTGAGCTTGATTATCGGGTGCCGTACACCGAGAGCCTGCAGCTTTATACTGCTCTACAACGGAAGAATGTTCCGTCCAAACTTGTCCTCTTCCCGGATGAAGGACACTGGATTTTGAAACCGCAGAACTCAAAATTCTGGCACGACAATGTGCTTGATTGGTTCGGCCGTTATTTGAAGTAAGTAGAAAACAGGTGTCGGGTGTCGCTTAATGCACGATCTGAAACCCGACACCTGACACCTGCGACTAATGGGAATAGACAGACTTTCAATCCTCGAGCGCCCCGACGGCATCCCCATCATGCACCAGAGCTGGGGCAAGCTGCTCTTCATGCATTGGCCCATCGACGCTGCGCTGTTGCGGGACCACATTCCTAAGCAATTGGAAATCGATACCTTCGAGGGTTCAGCCTGGATCGGAGTAATTCCCTTTACCATGTGGGGCATTCGCGCGTCGTTCCTGCCGCCGGTTCCAGGCACTGACGCCTTTCACGAATTGAACGTGCGCACGTACGTTCACGTGGATGGCGTTCCGGGCGTGTGGTTCTTTTCACTCGATGCTGCCAACAGGCTGGCCGTGTGGGGCGCACGCCAGTTTTATTACTTGCCTTACTTCAATGCCGAAATGAAGCTCGAGCAGGAAGCCGAGACGATTAGCTATTCATCTATTCGTCAGGACGACGATGGTCCACCAGCGGAGTTTGAGGCGACTTGGTCCATTGGTAAACATCTGCCCACTTCCGAACCGGAGTCGCTCGAATTCTTTCTAACTGAACGCTACTGTTTGTACAGTGAAAATGATGGCGAGATTTACCGCGCGCGGATTCATCACCCGCGCTGGCCATTGCAAGAAGCCTCGGTATCAGAAGGCACTTCCACAATGACCAACTCCCTGGGTATTAACCCACAATTTGCTGAGGCTCATCTTCGTTATGCGGAAGCTATCGACGTGGAAATCTGGCCGATTAGGAAGGTCTGATGTCCGACAAGCTTCAGCTTGTCGCTGAGACCGAGCTAGCTGGCGGTCCTGCAAAAACACTCACATCGAATCCTCCCTACCTTAACGACAAGCTGAAAGCATGTTGGACATTTTGCTTTCACTCGGCTTTCTCCAGCGGCGGGACGACAGCCACAAAATCTTCAACGAAGCGTTGGCTGTAATTAGTTAGTAGTGCTTCTACCCGTTCCAATTTGTTCGACTTTACAATCAATCCAACGTGGTGGCGCTTTTTGGATCGAAACACGATCTCAGGATCATCGTAGGCCGACGTGTCCGGTTCTTCTTGTCGCGCGAGTGAAAGGACGATACCGCCATAATCCCTGCGCGGTTTTGCCGGCTTCGCCGCCCCGTTGGACACTTCCATTCGCGCCCATTCGCGCCACAGATTTAACCCTGTGGCCGCTTCCAACACATCAGCGATGTATGCCCCGCCCACACGCGCAGCGATTTCCAGGAAATAGAAGCGCCCGTTTTCATCGCTCTTAATAAACTCGGCGTGCGTGGCTCCCTGCTCAATCCCCTGGGCCTTGACCAACTTTCGATTGATGCTGAGCAACGTCCTCTCGTCTACCGATCCGTGCTCCACACTTCTGGAAATGTACGCGCCGCCTTCGTGGGCCACTTGCAACGGCGGACTGCCGTACCGGTTTACTCCGGCAAACAAAACCCGCCCGTTGTTAACAATAGAATCAACGTGAAAGACTTCCCCATGAACAAACTGGGCCAGCAGGTAATACGACGAACGCTGACGAAGATCTTCTCGATCGTTCATCTCGTTGATGAGGTTAAGAACTTCATCAGCATTTTCCACCTTGCGAATCCCGATCGCCGACACGTCGGACCGCGGCTTAACGATCCACGGCGCCGGCACGCGATCCATGAACGCGCGAACTTCATCAGGATTAATCAACGGAACAAATTCCGGAACGTCTAACCCGGCAGCCCTTGCGGTCTCCGCCATCCGGTATTTGTCGCGAAAGGCCTTGGCTATCGAGCTGTTCATTCCAGGCAGGCAAAAATGCTCGCGGATCAGCGCGGCCGTCATCACGTCAAATTCCTCGAGCGCGATCACGCGGTCCGGCTTCTGCGTGCGTGCGAGGTATGCAACCAGATCGATAAACAACGGTGGGCCGGCATCGTTTGGAACTGCGATCACCTCATCGAGACTTTCGCGGGGCCAGTCTTCGTTGAGCATCTTTTCTTTGGTGATTAGGGTCACCCGGCAACCCATCCGTTTGCATTCCCGGATAAAATCGCCACCCTTAAAGTAGGTGGCCAGGCAAATGATGTTGAGTGGGCGAGTTTCAGATTCCGGCATGAGAAGTGGTCACTATAAACCTTTGCACGACTGCGGTCACCTGTTAATGTATCCGTCCTAACGAAGCGACTTTCAACCTGTTCTTGCAAAACCAAATCTAAAACCCGGCAGGAGTTACAGGCAATCGCCTGAGCCATCACCAGATGATCTTTCGCGGCCCATTCCCACAACTGGACATCCCTGAAGTTTCCATTTCGGAATTCATTTTTCAAAAGCCTGAACGCCTGGCTAATAAGACCGCGCTGATCGATGGTCCAACCGGGCGCAGCTACACCTACTCAGAACTTTGGGACGCCATTCGTCAAGTCGCCTCGAGTTTGGCCGCGCGCGGATTTAAGAAAGGCGACGTGTTTGGAATCCTGAGTCCCAACCTTCCAGAATACGGAATCGCTTTTCATGCGGTCGCCTTGCTGGGCGGTGTCAGCACGCTCGTAAACCCGCTCTACACTGAACACGAGATCGCACATCAACTAAAAGATGCCGGCGCCAGGTTTCTAGTCACTGTGACTGGCTGTTTTGAAAAAGCGAATCCGGCGGCTCAGGAAGCAGGCGTTGAAGAGGTATTTGTTTTTGACCAGGCTGGCGCAGTGAAAGGCGCGACTCCCTTTTCCATCTTGCTGGAAGGCGATGGCAGGATGCCTGAAGTCAGCATAAACCCTCGCGAAGATCTGGTGGCGCTTCCTTACTCAAGCGGCACGACCGGGCTACCAAAAGGCGTAATGCTTACTCATTACAACCTCGTCGCCAACATGCGCCAGATGGACGGGCTCAACTATTTTTGTGAAGAAGACACGCTCCTGGCAGTTTTGCCGCTATTCCACATTTACGGATTGGTCGTCGTCTTAAACATGGGGCTGCATCAGGGCGCCACGATTGTCACCGTTCCGCGCTTTGAGCTTGAACCGTTTCTGCAAACGCTTCAGGATCACAAGATCACCATGGCCCACCTCGTACCGCCAATTGTCCTGGCACTTAGTAAACATCCGGTGGTCGATAACTATCGGCTGCCACACTTGAAAACGATCTTCTGTGGCGCGGCACCGCTCGACGAAAATTTAACTCGCGCCTGCATGGCTCGGTTGAACTGTGATGTCAGGCAGGGGTATGGCATGACGGAGACAAGCCCGGTTACACATTCATCGCCGGCTAATCCAGACGACGTCAAATTCGGTTCCGTTGGGGTTCCGGCCCCGAACACAGAATGCAAAATTGTCGATCTCGAAACAGGTGCGATGTTGGGCTCAAACCAGGAAGGCGAGGTTTGCGTTCGCGGTCCCCAGATCATGAAGGGTTATCTCAATCGGCCAGACGCTACGGCCGATACGATTGACCCGGACCACTGGCTCCATACTGGAGATATCGGCTACGCGACTGCGGACGGGCATTTTTTCATTGTCGATCGCGCCAAGGAACTCATTAAGTACAAGGGGTTCCAGGTCCCGCCGGCTGAGCTCGAGGCTTTACTGTTGACCCACGAAGATGTGGCTGATGCTGCCGTGATTCCGATTCCGGATGACGAGGCGGGCGAAGTGCCCAAAGCCTACGTCGTATTAAAAGGCGAAGCGACTGAGGAAGATCTGATGGAGTTTGTAGCCGCGCGCGTCGCACCACACAAGAAAATCAGAGCTGTGGAATTCATCGATAAGATTCCCAAATCACCGTCTGGGAAAATCCTGCGCCGTCACCTCGTGCAGCAGGAACGCGAAAGGAGAAAAGCGAATGTCGCCTGAGATTGTTTCCCGAGCAGTGAGGGAATACTTTGCAGCAATACGTGCCGGGGATATACCCGCAATCGTTAGAACGTTTTCAGAGGACGCGATCACTTACGACCCGGTGGGGACCCCGCCAAATAGTGGCCACCAAAAGATCGAAGAGTTTTTCCAAACTATTACTGCCGCGTTCAAAGAAGTCGGACTAACCGAGAATGAGATCTTTATTGCCGGGAACAGCGCGGCGGTAAAGTGGACTGGCCAGGGTGTGAGCAATGCGGGCAAAAAGGTAACATTCGAAGGTATAGACACGTTTGAAATCAACGAATCAGGCAAAATCCAGCTGCTCCGCGCCTATTGGAATCCGGCGGAGATGGTGGCTCAGCTTTAGTGACTTAACCAACTGCGATATATTTGCTTACTACAAGGAAAGGGGTGACGACATGCGACCACTGCAATTCAGACTTTCACTCGCGGCCGTTTCAGTAATCCTTTGCCTGGCGACCGCAGCCGCCGCTCAGTCCTCCGATTGGGAAACTCTAAGACCCGACAAAGAAGTGTTCTCGATCGAGATGCCTAAAGGCTCTACGGCTGAAACCGGCAAGGAGCTCTATCACAAGATGGAGCTGAATACGCGTTATTACATCTCGGCCACCCAGGGTGGGCCAGTCTTCGCCATCGCTTCCTTTAGTGGAATCCCTCCGAATTCGCCACAGTACACCGAGCTTCAGCGTTTGAATTCCTATGTCGACGCTTTCAAAACCCTTTTCCCCGCAAAACTAAAGGGCAAGGTTGCACCCGTAAAGTTAAACATCGCCGGCGCGAAACAGGTAAACGGCAATCCCGGCCGCGAGTATCGCCTCTCGATAGGTGATCTGTCGGGGACTGTGCACGCCTTCGCAACTCGGCGGCGTTTTTATGCAGTGGTCTATCTGAATGCAAAAAAGGACGACGAGGTTCAGAACAAATTCTTGAGCTCGTTTGTGTTGCCGGATAGAGTTGATCAAGCACCACCCACAACCACCGCCCAAACACCGGCACCTGTTCGTGAGGTTCCAAACACCACCGTTGGAGCAAACGGCGTCGAAACTCCAGCAGCTCCAAATCCTGCAGCCAAGCCGGGAGACGCTAAAACAGCCGAAGCCGAGGCTAAGAAACCAAAGTCGATCTCCGGCGGCGTCTTAAACGGCAAGGCCATTAGTTTGCCCAAACCCGACTATCCGATCGAAGCTCAAAATGTTGGTGCGGCAGGAGCAGTTGCGGTGCAAGTAACTGTGGATGAAACCGGAAACGTAATCGAAGCAAGGGCCGTTTCGGGACATCCGTTGCTGCAGCAAGCGTCGGTAACGGCAGCCCAGCTAGCAAAGTTTTCTCCGACGTCACTGATGGGTGAGCCAGTGAGAGTCACCGGGGTGATCATCTTCAACTTTGCGAAGCAGTAGAAAGCCGTCGGCGTCGGTCATTCTCATTTTCCATATCTCATTTCTCATTTGCCATCAACGGAGTAAAAGCGCTCTTTTCACAGTCCGAGCTACTGCCGAAGGCTTACTTTCACTGTTGAAGTGAAACGCTTTTATTGGCTAATGAGAAATGACAAATGAGATATGGAAAATGGATCGTTCGGGCACTTAAGGAGCTGACGACCGGGAATGAGAAGGACACTAAAGCGGCTTGACGCTGTTCATGAAAAGTTGCTCCGAACCGTAATCCCACTCGATCCTCAAATTTTTTCACAACGACCAGCGGAGAATGAATGGAGTGTTGGCGACATCGTTCAGCACCTTTTCCTCGTTGAAGAACGCGTGATCAAGGACCTGGAAAAAGCGGCTACTCGCGACCCTCAACGCGTCCGTTTCGTAAAGCGGCTGCTGCCGACCTCCATCGTCTCGTCGAGATGGTTTAAGGTGAAGTCTCCTAAAGCTGTCGCGCCGACGGCGCCGGCCGACAAAGAAGCGGCGATCGAAGCACTGGAGACTGCGCGTCAGAAATTGAAAGCGTTTTGCGAACTGCACGATCAAGCAAGATTTCGACAGATGATCTTCAGGCACCCGTTTCTCGGCGATATCGATGGAGTTGCAACCATCTCATTTGTCAGTTACCACGAGCAGCGCCACTACAAACAAATCCGCGAAGTGCTCCGAAAAATTGGCGCTCCGCGCTAATTCACGTAAGCAACCTGATAATTTGCTATCGACCTCACTCCCTTCAGCACGCAGCCGGGATTTCAACGCATAGTCCTCCTCACAGGTCGGGAAGGCGGATTTATCCCCGCTCTTTCATTTCCAGCTCGCGCTCTAGTATTTCCAGTTAACCAAACTAACAGTTTGCTTTACGGTAGACTAAATGCTTGACCGAAGAAGTTCCCCAGTCTATCTTCGCTCGAATTCATTCCACGAGATTTGCTACAAAGAAGAACTTAAGGATGCCGACAACTTTAGCTACTGCAAGCCCTGCATGGGCCATTTCTGATTACCTCGAGGTCCATGACGGACAATTAACCATCAACGATGCGAACGCGCTGCAATTGATTCAAGAGTTTGACTCGCCGCTGTTCGTGTTCTCCGAGCCGCGCATCAAATCAAACATTCGCCGCCTGACCAGTGCCGCCAGTTCAGTCGACCACCCGATCCGATTTTTCTACGCTTCAAAAGCAAACTCAAACATGGCTGTCCTGAAGACAGTTCTGGAGTCTGGTATTGACGTCGAAGTGAACAGCGGTGGCGAACTATTCAAGGCACTAAAGGTCGGGTTTCGTCCTGATCAAATCATCTTCAACGGCACGAGCAAGAGCGCCGGAGAGATTGACGACGCGGTGAGGGCCGGAATCTTTGCGATAAATGTTGACTCGATCTACGAAATTGGACTCGTGGAAGAGTCGGTCAAACGAGTCGCTGCCGCTGACAATCAACCCGTCAAGCCGGCGCGAATTGTTTTGCGTCTCGTTCCGGAAATCGGCACGCGATCACATCTCGGGTTGCAAACAGCTTTGCTGACTTCGAAGTTTGGCATTTCTTCTTCAGAAGTGCTGGACGCGTTCCGGCGCGGTTTACAAAACAGAGACCTGATTCACGTTTGCGGCATTCACATTCACGTTGGATCTCAAACGCCGGATGTAGAACCCTTCGCTGAAGCCTTCCGCAGCATGTGGGAACACCTGGTGGCGATTCACCGTGAGACCGGTCACACGCTTGAGCACATCAATCTCGGCGGTGGTATTCCGGTGAACTACCTTCGTGACCGCTCCCAGGCCGACCAGCTTCCTGAACATGAACGCGACATGCTTGGGGCCGATCTGGAACCTCGAGTTGTGCTAGCCGAAGCGCTGAGAGTGGCGCGGGAATCCGCCAAGGCCGCCAACGCAGAACATCTGCTCGACCAGACAACACTAATGCTTGAACCAGGCAGGAGCGTGATTGCTGACGCCGGTTTGGTCCTGACCACTGTGCTCAACATCAAGACCAGGCCGGAGACAAACGATGTCTGGCTGCTAACCGACGCCGGTTACAACATCATGCTCTCAATGAACAATTACAAGTGGTATTACCATCTGGTGTCAGCGACTCGAGCCGGCGAGCCACATGACTACGAATACAAAGTTGCTGGTCCATTGTGCGATTCGGGAGATGTTTATTTCGACATTGAGCGGCAGGGGCGTTTGCCAGACTATCGAAAACTTCCCACTAACGTTCAGCCCGGTGAGGTACTGGCGTTGCTAAATTCGGGCGCTTATTCCCTGGCCCAGATGTTTCATTACAACGGTCGCCCGCTGCCGGCGGCGGTGCTAGTTAAGGATGGCGGCAAAGTCGATCTGATTCGTCGCCGCGACACTTACGATGATCTGCTGACAAACGACGTCTGGTAATTCCTGGTCCAATGTCCAGAGTCCAAGGTCCAAAGTCGGAATCAACACCGGCCTTAGAATGCCGCCTGACCGCTAATTTCACCCTCAACTCCCTGGCGGTGAAGGTCATGAAAATAAAGAAGTTTGAAGAACTAGAGTCTTGGAAGAAAGCTCGAGAGTTAACCAGAATCGTTTACGATGCCAGTGCGACAAGGAAGCTTCGCTCAAGACTATGCCTTGAACAGCCAGGCTTGCGTCAATTTCGGTACTGTCAAACATAGCAGCAGGTTTCGAACGGGGCGGTGATAAGGAGTTCTTGCAATTCCTATCGATGGCTAAAGGTTCATGTGGCGAGGTTCGTGCGCAGCTGTAAGTTGCTCGCGACCCGGGGTATGTTTCCACCCAAGTTTTTGACACGCTCTCGCTGAAAGCAATCGAAATCGGAAAGCTGATCTCTGGCCTGATGAAATACTTGAGCCAGTCAGAACTTAAGCGAAGCAAGTACCGGTGACCGCTTAGACATTAGACGTTGGACATTGGACTAGAACAATGAGCACAAAACATCACGAGCTGGTTCGCGGTCTTGGCCCAATTGCCGCGATCTCAATCAACGTTGGCAACATCATTGGCACTGGCATCTTCCTGAAAGCCCGGGTCATGACGTGTAACGTCGGTACTCCCACGCGCGTGATACTCGCCTGGATTGCTGCGGGACTATTGGCACTTGCCGGCGCGCTGACTTACGCAGAGTTAACCACGATGCGACCACACGCGGGTGCTGAATATGTAATCACCAAGGACGCCTATGGTCGGGTTTGGGGTTTCTTAAATGGCTGGTCCCAGTTTCTGATTTCGCGTACTGCCTCAGCGGCAGCTCTTGCGGTTGGGTTTGCAATCTTTATGAACGATCTGACGGGCGGCAATCTTAAATCTGAACCGTATACCAGTTTCACGATGCCGCTGTTCGGTCATACAGTCGAGTTGGGCAGCCTGACTGTCATCGCCTTGATCACGATCGCTGTCACCACGCTCATCAACTGTGCCGCAGTAAGTGTCAGCGGACATGTGGCCTCATTTATCACAATTCTGAAGGTCATCATCGTCCTTGGGGTGGGCCTCGCTGCCTTCTTTTATCAGGACGGCAGCTGGGGACATTTCGGAATGGCCAGTCAGGCAGCCTGTACAGGGGAGGTAACCGGCGGAGGAATGCTCGCTTTCAGCGCCGCGATGGTGGGGGCACTCTGGGCTTACGACGGTTGGAACAACATTTCCTACATGGCTGGGGAGGTTAAAAATCCCGAGCGCAACCTGCCGCTGGCCCTGATTGCCAGCATGTTCATCATCATAGTCCTGTATGTGATTGTGAATGTCAGTTACTACTACGTGATGACGCCGACCGAAGTGGCCAGCGTCGATAGCAATGCGACGTCCGTTGCGGCAGAGGCCATCAAGAGAGTGATGGGGCCGGTGGCCGTGACCATGATGGCTGGTGTGATGATGCTTTCATCGTGGGGTTCGCTGCAGTCTTCAATCCTCGGCACTGCTCGAATACCTTATGCAATGGCCAGGGATGGCGTGTTTTTTCAGAGTCTTGCGCGGGTTTCGAAGGGTACGAAAGTTCCGGTTATCTCGCTGGTGGTCCAGGCGATATGGGCCGGAGTCTTAACACTATCGGGCTCATTCGATCAGCTGACTGATATGGCGGTCTTTGCGTTCTGGCTGTTCTATGGATTGGTGGCAGCCTCGGTGTTCGTCTTTCGCTGGCGTGAACCGAATGCGGAACGGCCGTACAAAACCTGGGGCTACCCTGTCGTGCCCGGGCTGTTCGTGCTGACGACGATTTATCTGATCGTCACCACTATCTACAACTATCCCCTCCGCTCCATTATTGGACTGGCGATAATCGCCGCAGGCCTGCCGGTGTATTTTTACTTTGCGTCGAAGAATCCGGAGACTGAGGGTTGAGTAGGAGCGGCTTGCCGCAGCACAGTGCGGCGGCAAAGCCGCTGCCTTCCGCTATCGACGCACAATCTGCAGCAGCGGTGCGGGCGAGCCTTCGCTGGTTGCGAGCAACGCGCGCCCATCTAAACGATATGTTATCGCTTCTCCCTGCTTCCGACTGCCGAGATCGATTGATGAAATCGGCTGCTTCCAGATTGTGTTGAAAGCCGCATTACCACTCTTTAGCACCAACTCATACCCGCGCAGATAATCACAAAGAATAATCCGCGTCCCGTCCGGTGAGATTGCTCCGTCGGTAATGATCCCGCCAAACAAACTCGGAATCGCAAGCTCGCCGAGATGTCGAAGTACCAACGGCTCACTTGTCGGTGTCGAAGGCATCGCCGCCTCGTAGACCTGCGGGTTGCCGAAGACTCGTTTGGTGACGATATACGCATTCCCCGTCTTTGGGTGAACCAGGAGGGCTTCAGCATCATGTGAGCCGTCGGGATAACGAAGACGAATAGTCTCGAACGGTTCAGTAATCAACGGCTTTTTCCGGTTACTCAGCTCATCGCCAAGTGCCGGGATCGGTTCGGGTACTCGATAGATAATTATGTCGGACCTGCGTTCGCTGTTGTCACCGATATCGCCGACATAGAGATAGGCCCGCCTTGCGTCTGGGCCAGGACCAGCAGCAATTCCTTCCCAGTCACGAGCCTTGACACCATTAAGCTTCCAAACTCCACGGCTCCGACCACGTTCATCAAACGCGTACAGGAATGGACCATCACCGGAGTCGTTGTGCGTCCAATACATTCCCGGCGTTCTGCGTGAAGCAGCTATTCCACTACTCTCTTTGACTGCGGTGTCCTTTAAGCTGGCGATTTTCCTCGCAGTGCCGTATTGGGCCGAGGCAGAAATGTTTGCGTTGACGGAACTTCCGGGGAGGGCCTGCGCGCGGCGGCGAAGGAAAAACAAGACAGACATCGACAATGTCAGGGCGCAAACCACTGCCAGGGCGATCCTGGTTTTTGAACTTAGCTTAGCCATTCGGTAGTTCGATGAACCTATATCAAAACTTGTTGTCGACCGGGCGTTCAGCTTTCAACCTTACGGATTCCCGGCAACGCGTCTTTCCTTTCACGCGCAAGCTAAAGCGTGAAGTCTAAACACCTGTAACCTACGTCGAAGCTTCCAGCGCTTCCCTCGCCACTTCCTTGTCGTCAAAGTGGAATACTTCGCGGCCCAGAATCTGATAATCCTCGTGTCCCTTACCCGCAATCAAAACGAGGTCACTGCCTCTGGCTTGATGAATTGCCTCGTGGATCGCATCTCGTCGATCGGCGATCTTGCGATATGGCTTGCCTGTTTTCTGAATCCCCTGCTCGGCATCCGCAAGTATCTGCTCAGGATCTTCGGTGCGTGGATTATCCGAGGTCAGAATAACCACGTCGCTTAAACGGCCGGCGGCCTCCCCCATGGGCGCCCGTTTCGATCGATCGCGGTCGCCGCCGCAGCCGAAGACGGTAATAATTTTTCCCTTGGTTACATCACGCGCTGTGCGGAGTACGTTCAGCAGCGCGTCATCGCTGTGAGCGTAATCAACCACCACGGCAAAGTCACCGGTATGCGGCACCCGCTCAAATCGCCCGGGTGCTCCAGTGCACTTCTCCAGTGCCTTGGTAATGACTTCCATTTTGTAGCCGAGCGAAAGCCCCGTGGCCACTGCCGCGAGAGTGTTGTAGATGTGCGGTGGGCCAACAAGTGGAGAATGAAACTCGACTGCACCGGCCGGAGTTATTAAGTTGAAGCGCATGCCATCAAGCGAGAAATGCGGATCCTTGGCCATCACGTCCGCGTCTGCGTTCACGGCGTAACGAACTACGTGCATGCCTTCAGTCTCTAAGTTACGGGCCAACTCCAGGCCATAAGGGTCATCGACATTAATGACTGAGTCACGCGGCTTCGATCCCAGACGCCCATCAAACAACCGTTGCTTTGCATACCAGTAGTTCTCCATCGTCTTGTGGTAATCAAGATGGTCGCGCGTTAGGTTGGAGAATACACCGACCGCAATTTCCAGCATGTCGCAACGATGGAAGTCCATCGCCTGTGAAGAACACTCCATTACGGCAGTCTTGCAGCCGACATCAACAGCCTGACGAAGCATTCGCTGCATGTCAGTGGCTTCAGGCGTGGTGCGATCGGCCTTGAAACGCCTGGGCCCGAGGCGGTATTCCACGGTGCCGGTCATTGCCACCGGCTCGCCTGCGGCTTCGGGTATCGACGCCACCAGGTAGGCGGTAGTTGTCTTCCCGTTGGTGCCGGTTATGCCGACGAGTTGCAGTTGACGCGAAGGATGTCCATGAACTTCTGCTGCCGCAATAGCCATTGCTCGCCTGATGTTTTCAACTCGAATCCACGCGGCACCAGGCTGCAACTCGGCTGGAGGTTCCTGCTCAGATAGAACTCCGATCGAACCCTGAGTCAGAACCTGCGGAATAAACCTGTGGGCATCGAACAACTCACCACGAACGGCTACGAAGAGTGTTCCGGGTCCGGCGCGACGGGAGTCATGGCTAACGTCGGAAACGACGGCATTACCGTCGCCGGTAAGCTGCCCGTTTGTTAGCTCGGCAATTTGATCGAGAGTTACGTCTTTGCTGGTCACGTTGTTGAATTCTACGTACCCCAACGTCGAAAGTACATTGGAGGTTCCGGAAGGATAGCTTAGGCGAGGGCAGTAATCTCAAGACTTTGGCCTCCGGTATCGCGTCTCGTTTCCTCACAGGTCAGGAAGGAGCACTTGTGCCCGCTCTTCCGCTCGCATCTGATTCATCAGCGCAACAAGCAAACTTCAGGTTCGGCTTCGCCGCCGGATGTGAGGCGCTGCCCCTGGTTGGTGAGGCAGTTAATTTTAAACAGTCAGACCGAGGGCATAGCCCGTCAATTTTTCTAGTCGCTGCCGGCGGGGCAGAGCCACCGCCTCACATCCGGTGGCGAAGCCGATGCCAGGTTGATCATCACTTTGATGAACTGGAGAGGCCAGCGGAAGTGCCCGCACAAGTGCTCCTTCCCGGCTGAACTAACCCTCACCGGTCCCACTGCTCGTAGGTCATGAGGCAGCTTCTTCACCTTGCGCTGACCTTTTCCAATGATTACGATGCGGCGCTCCACTAACCCAATCAATGGTGAAATGATGTTCAGAAGAGTTTCGCTCGCCCTAGCCTTCGCCACGATGATCGCCTTCTCTCTCCTACCAGATGCCTCCGGTCAGTCCCAACGCCAGTTCGATCTAATCATTAGGAACGGCACAATCGTCGACGGCTCCGGACGCTCTGGTTATCGCGCCGACGTCGCTATAAAAGGTGATCGAATCGTTCGTATCGGTCCATCAAAGAATGCTAAGGCGACGCGTGTAATCGATGCGACGGGGATGGTGGTAGCGCCAGGGTTCATTGATCTACTGGGCCAATCGGAAACTTTCCTACTAATTGATCCGCGCGCGATGAGTAAGGTCATGATGGGGGTGACCACCGAAGTCACCGGCGAAGGAGATTCGATTGCTCCAGTGAATGACCGGCTCATCAAAGAGCAGGAAGACTTCAACCGCCGTTACAACCTAACCATTGACTGGAAGACTCTTGATGATTATTTTCTGCGGCTCGAACGACAGGGTAGCGGTGTAAACCTCGCGACATTTGTCGGCGCAACTCAGATCCGCGGTTACGTGATCGGATTTGATAACCGGCCGCCTACCGCCGCTGAGCTTCAACAGATGAAAGACCTTGTCGCTGCGGCCATGAAAGATGGAGCATTCGGTTTATCCACTTCCCTGCAATATGTCCCGGCGCGCTTTGCCACCACCGATGAAATCGTTGAACTCGCTAAGGTCGCACGCGAGTATGGCGGAATTTATGCAACCCACCAGCGCAGCGAGGCCAACGCACTTGATTCATCGCTCGAGGAAGTCTTTGAAATTGCGCGTCGTGCGCAGATTCCGGTTGAGATATGGCATCTAAAGACGGCTTACAAAAAGAACTGGGGACGCATGCCGGAAGTGCTCGCCAGGATTCAGCGTGCACGCGCATCAGGCCTGGATATTACAGCCGACGTCTACCCGTATATCGCTGGGAGCACGTCACTCAGTGCTTCGCTTCCACCCTGGGTGTTGGAAGGCGGGAACGAACAGATGCTTTCCCGGCTACGCGACCTGCGCATTCGCCAGCAACTCAAGAAAGAGATTCCTGCCGATTCAAAGGATTGGGAAAACATCTACCTCGGCAGCGGTGAGGCAGAAGGCGTGTTGATTAGCTCGGTGGTAAACCGCGAACTGGAACCGCTGCTAGGAAAGCGTCTGGCACAAATTGCCGCTGAACAAAAGAAGGAACCTCTCGATGCATTGTTTGACTTGATCCTTGCTGACAACGGTCAGACTGGCGCTATCTACTTCATGATGAGTGAAAACGATTTGCGAGCAGCGATGCGCTCACCGTTCGTCAATTTCTGTACCGACACCGGAGCGCGAGCTACTGATGGTCCATTGTCCAGGGCGAAATCTCATCCTCGTGGCTGGGGGAGCTATCCGAGAATTCTCGGTCGGTATGTGAGGGACGAGAAGCTGCTGACTCTGCCACAGGCCATTCATAAGATGACCGGCGGCCCGGCGAAAAGAGTCGGCCTCAAGGAGCGCGGCTTGTTGCGTGAAGGCTACTTTGCCGACATTGCGATCTTCGATCCCAAAACCATTATCGACAGAGCTACGTTTGAGGTACCGAACCAGCATCCCGAGGGAATCAAGTTCGTTATCACTAACGGACAGATCAGCGTTGACGACGGTAAACGAACTTCAGCGCTTGCGGGCCGGCCGCTTCGTGGACCGGGTTATAAGAAGTAGCCTGGGATGCAAGATCGTTTCGTTGCGGCTGGCCGCCGCACAGTGCGGCGGCAAAGCTGCATCTAGATCGATGCCGCGATCTTTCTAAAGTCTGCTTCGTTCCAGGCCTTCATTGTCTCTGTCTGTACGTTTCCCTGGGCCCCCAGAGATAGAAGACACTTGGCCACCGTTTCATCATCCGGCCCTTCAATCACGCACAGAAGATCGTATCGACCCATTAGCAGGTAAGTGTCCTTGATCGCAACACCAAGCTTTTTGAAAGCTTCACGGCCGGAATCCAAACGCTTAGGGCTATCTTTGACGTTCGCCGCGCCCTGTTGCGTGTAGCGAAGCAGTGTTATGTAGGTCGGCATTTTTTTCTCCTCTCAGATTGTTCCAAAGTTTCCGGTACAGAACCGATCACGATGCCATCATCATCGATGTTGTCTCGTTGCCTAGCGTCGACCCGGTAGCCAGTAGGCTGTGGACTAGACCTTGATGAATATTTTTCGCCGGTAAAGTATCCACATCAGTCCTAGCCAAACAAGAATGAAGCAGATCGCAAATGCCAGCGATGCGCGATATGGCGGCAACCAGGACGAGAACCCGTTTCTGAAGATCCAGCTATGCAATGAGATGGATGTTCCCTCGGCTGTGTTTACTTTAATCAGTCCCATTGAACGCGCCATCACTCCTGACCCGACAAAGAGCACCAGCGCGTTAACTCCAAAGATCACAAACGGCTTGGTCCACCACTGATATTTCTTAATATCAACCAGCCAGTAACACAGCGCCAGAAACTCGAGCGCCATCCCTCCTGTAAAGAATACATACGAGCTGGTCCATAGCGACTTATTGATCGGAAAGAATGGATTCCAGACCCAGCCAATGACGATGCAAACCGCACCCACTGCAAACAAGCCCGCTACTTTTTCGTAAGCGGTTTTCTGCGTGCGCAGCCACTGTCCCGTAAGGACTCCGAACAGTGTGGTGGCGATCGCTGGAATAGTGCTGAGCAACCCTTCAGGATCAAACACCTTTCCTTGTTTCCAGATATGTGGGCCAAGTATCACCCGATCGATGTATGAGGCGAGACTTCCCTCCTTACTTAAATCACCAATCGCGAATCCGGGTGCGTGCAGCCTGGTCATAAGCAACCAGTAAAGAACCAGCAGCCCGAGGGTGATGATGATCTGCGTTCTGACTTTAGTGTTTAGAAAAATCAAAGACGCGAACAAATAGCAGACCGCAATACGTTGCAGGACACCGGGAATGCGAATGGTGGAGAAATGGAAATACGGAAAGCCGGCCAGAAAGATTCCGAGGGCGAAGATGATCAAAGTCCGCTTGATTATCTTGAGGTAAAGATCGCGTTTGCTACCGCCCACTTCAATGCGACGACCAAAAGCAAGCGGAATTGCTACGCCGACGATGAACAGGAAAAACGGAAAGACAAGATCAGTGGGTGTCCAACCGTGCCAGGCAGCGTGGCCCAGCGGCCAATAAATGCTGCTCCATGACCCAGGATTGTTAACCAACACCATCCCCGCGATCGTGATCCCGCGAAACACGTCGAGAGAGATCAGCCGTTCGTTAGTTTGTTGTGAGTTGGAGACGGACATTGCGGCAAAGGGTTTATGAGCGATCTGTTCTATCTTCAACAGCTACACTGCGGCGCGACTTTTCTTACAGGTTGGAAGGAGGACTTGACCTCGCTCTTCCTCCTCATCTCAGGCCATCAAGTAGCGATTCAACTCAGTTTCGGCTTCGCCGCCTGATGTGAGGCGAGGCTGGACCCCGCCGTTACCGACTACATAATTCGATGGGCTACGCCCTTATCTATATCTAATCTATCTCACAAGCCGGGGCACAGCCCCCAACAAAAAGTGGAAGGATCCGGGCGGGGCAGAGCCTCCGCCTCAGATCAGGGGGCGAAGCCGAAACTGAGTTAAGCAGTTACTTGGAGAGATGACTTGCATGCAGATTGGATTTAACTGGAACACGATCCTGCGGTCCGAATCTCGGCTAAGCCACCGCCTCGTAGACACTGGAGCTATCTCCCAGGCGTAGGCGATGGAACCGGCCTTGGGCCAAGTCCAAATTCTTCCGGACTCGGAAGAATGGACGTAGTGTTATACAGCCGCACCGCTTCCTCCAGACTCTTACTCTTATTGAGCCACATGTTAATCGCGCGGTCGTAACGCGCCAGAACACTATCAAGCCAATAGGGCCGGTTCTCGGCTAGCCACTGCTTTCGGTACTCCTCTTTCAAGATAGCCAACTCCTCAGCCATCTCGCGCAGCCAGTTGTAAATGTTGCCCCAATAGTTTCTTAGCCTGCCAACCTTGCGGCGGTCGCCCAGGTTCAAATAGGCGTCCCAATATTCCTGACTAAACTTTTCCATCACCTGCATGCGTCGCCCCAGATGATCAAAGCGCTGGGCCGCGAATCGCATCGACGAAACCATGGAACGGTTGCGACGGGCACGCTGGCCATTCTTCAACAAACTCTCGTCAGCAGCCTCGACCTCCAACCTCATCAGCTTTAGTTGGTTATTCAGACTTCGCGACTGCGCCTGAAAACTTGTAGTGAACGGATCGCGCCAGAACAACTCATCTGTCTGGTTAACTCCGAGGGTAGTGTTCACACCACCCAGCGCATCGATTGCGTCAGTAAACTCATGCCCTTCGTTGCGGAAGAATGCCCAATCAAAATTCCTATCGAAGGCATCAACATCGACAGGTTGGTCCTGCCACGATGCTGCCGCTCCAAGGACCATTCCATGCCAGGTCATCTCAAAAAGCGTTTCGCCATCGTCGTCCCAGGTCGTATTCATCATCCCCATGGCGCCGGCTGACTGACCGTCGCGCACAAAGTTCACGATGTTCTTCGAAGCCGAGTCGACGTTGGGAAAGATTTGATTCCAGTTACCGGCCCCGGGACAAACGAATTGTTCGAGTCCTGCATCTTTGAAAGGCTTGATGCGATCAACAAAACTATCGCGTGGTCCATATTGCCAATTCATGACAATCATGTCCTTCGGAATATTGCCGATCAGTTCCGGATGACTCAGCGCGATGTCTCCCCAGAACATCAAGCGACGATTGTACGGACGCAACACGTCGCGGACCTTGTTCAGGTGCGCAAAATAAACTGCTCCGACTCCGAGTTGCCTGGCCACTTCCCGACTCTGCCCCTCACCTAGCTCGAAAGTTTCGTCGGCGCCAATATGAAAAAACCTGCCGGGAAACAGCTGGTCCAATTCACGATACCAATCAGCCACAAGTTTGTACGAACCTTCCTGCTGCGGTGATAGAACATCGCCGTAAGGCACCTCAGCCAGCTCGTTATACTTCTCGAGCTTCAAGGCTTTGTGCAGGTGGCCAAACGTCTGTTGTTCCGGAACCAGTTCAATATGGTAAGAGCGTGCGTAAGCTACCAGCTCACGAATCTCATCCGGCGTCAATGAACCTCCGGGTGGGCCAATCAAAGGATGAGTGCTGCTACTGAACGTATGTTCCATATAAAAGGAGTGCATGTTTAGCTTAAAAGCGGCGAAGGTGCGCAACTGCCGTTTGATGTACTCAACAGTCGGTACCGGCCCACGACTAATATCGTCAGACACTCCACGCCAACGCATTGCCGGCCAATCGACGATCTGCACGCCTGGGACAAATGCATTCGCGCCTTCCCCGCGGATGAGTTGTTTCAGTGTTTGCAAACCATAGAAGGTCCCAGCTTCAGTTTGACCGCCAACAACGATTTGATCTCGGTCTACTGTCAGCACATATCCTTCGCCGTCAAAGGGCATAGGAATGGCGAGGCTAATGCCCTTTAAGGCGCGACTAATCTGGGGATTGCCCAGCTCACCAACGATTATTCGACGTCGACCGCCGCCGGTGCGCAAGCCCAGCTTCGCCGCGTCGCGCGCGTCCGCAATGAAGTCGTTGACGGCAAACTGATTGTCTTGTGAGCGCGGGTTGGCCAGAACGATACGCACGTCACGCGTGATCAGAAAACGATCCGCGGTGGCCGTCATCGAACGAGGTTTGGGAATTACCTGCAGCGACGGCGTGGATTCCTGGGCAGTGGCTACCGGGAATAGAAAACAGAGCAACAGAGTCAGGATTGCGCTTCGTGATAGAGTGGTCTGCATTATTAGTTGGAGATTCGTTTGATTTGTTTCTGCGAGCAGGCTGGAACGACGCTGGAGTATTTAACGCATATTGCGTGTGAATACAATGTCCGACATGCTTTAGCTTGTCGTTAACGTTGGAAAACACGATATGCGCCGTCACTGCGGTGATGAAGAAATTGATACAGACCAAAACTTCGGAGGACTAATAACTTGTCCCTGATGCTTCAAGAGATCACCCAACAGCCGGATGCTTTGTCGTGCACGATCGAGGCGGAGCGTGACAAGATTTTGCGGCTGGGAGCGTTTCTCAAATCGCGCGAGATTGATCTGATCGTTCTGGTTGCGCGCGGTAGTTCGGACAATGCGGCTCTCTTTGGTCGTTACCTGCTCGAGATAACGACCGGCATACCCGTTTCGCTCTCGGCCCCATCGGTCCATACGATCTATGGTGCTCGCCTCAATCTGAAACGCGCGCTCGTTGTCGGCGTTTCACAATCCGGCGAAGGCGAAGACATCAATCAGGTGCTTGAAAACGCTCGCCAGTGTGGTGCTTATACGGTTGGCATCACCAATGAGCCTGCATCAGAGATGGTTGACCTGGTCGACGAAACTCTCTTGATGCATGGAGGACGTGAACGATCAGTCGCGGCGACAAAAACCTTTACCGGCCAAATGATGTTGTTCTATCTGCTGGCTGCGGCTTTGGCCGAGAGCAAGCCGGCATGGTCTCCTGAAGTGATCCCGGAGTTTGCTGCCAAGGCGCTTGAGCAACAACCCGCCATCACGGAATTGGTTCAACGTTATGTGTTCATGGAGAACTGCGTAGTCGTTGGTCGTGGGCTGGCATATGCAAACGCTTACGAGCTAGCCTTGAAGTTGATGGAAACCTGCTACGTGGTTGCCGAACGCTTCTCGTCCGCTGACTTTTTGCATGGACCAGTGGCGATGGTCGAACGCCATTTCCCGGTGATTCTGTTTGCGCCGCCTGGTGTGATGTTGGCCGGAGTCAGAGACCTGATTAGACGGCTCCGCGAGCTTCACGCAGACACTCTGGTGCTCACCAGCGATCTTGATATCGCGGGTGACAGCACCCGTTCGGTGATCATGCCGAAAGAAATCGACGAGTTTTGTGCGCCGATTCCATATATAATCCCCGGACAATTGTTTGCGGCGCTTTTAGCAGAAGCCAAAGGGCTGGATCCGGATCAGCCTCGATCGCTTTCTAAGGTGACGCGAACCTTGTGACTTTAATTTTACTTGCTCCCACAAGACCCGACCATGAACATTGAATTGAAAGATCTATCAACCGCCGGCCCGGTGTACGCGCAAGTGCGCGAACAAATTGAAGGACACATCAGCAGTCAAACCGTTGCCCCCGGCGAATCCCTTCCCTCGCCCGGGGCGCTCGCGCAAAAGCTTTCAGTCGATAAGGGTGAGATCCAGCGGGCCTACTTCGAGCTGGAGCAATCCGGCCTTCTCAAGAAGGAAACCTCAAAAGACTTTTTGGGCCACCAAAAAGTAACCTATCGCGTAGCTTGACGATCGCTCAAGCGCTTCGTCAAAGCGCTCGTTCGCAATTCGGCCAGGGTGGAATTCTGTCGCATCTCGTCTTTTCAATTAATACCTAGCTAGACAGGTTCACTGTAAGCGGTGCGGTACCTGACCCTCAGCAACAGAGCCAACAATCTTAACCGGACCGTCGCGCCTACTAAGGCTTGGACCCTTGGCCCATAGCAAAACCCGTCTGTAATGAAAGTTAAAAGCGGGGTTTCCAAAGCTGTTCCTCACCGTAGCTCATTACATAACGAGGAAGTGTGATTCGCGGTTGAAGTCTTTGGGAACGACTGAGCAATCGTGTTCGTTGGAGCAAATGTTGGCGGGTGAGGTGATGTGTTGTAGGTGCCAGCATCGTCCTTAGGTTTGATTTCGCGGTAGTAGCCCGCGTGTTACTCGTGGCCTTCATACAATGGCGTTATCTAGTTATTAATGAGCAATGATATAGTTTTGCGAGCGTTTATACACGAAGAACATGAGCGTTCGAAGCAGTAATAGATTGAAAACTGTAGATTATTAGTTATGCGAAAGTGGCGGAATTGGCAGACGCGCCAGACTTAGGATCTGGTACCGCAAGGTGTGGGGGTTCGAGTCCCCCCTTTCGCACCACGTGAGCAAATAGCAATCAGCGGTCAGCAATCAGCCAAAAGCCAAAACCGCTCAGTTAGAAAATTTCGTCGAGTTTTGTTTGAACTGACTCAGCTTCCTAACTCAGGGCAGTGTCTACTGACTACCGACGACTGACCACTGACTGCTGATTACTGATTACTAACTGCTAATTGCTATTTGCTGATTGCTTTAACAAGAAAGGACAGCCCGTCGCACTATTTGCGACGGACGCCAGGTTTAATGAAGACAGAATCCGTAGATGTATCGCCCACTCGTAAAGAGATCAAGATTGAGATCGACCCAAAGGCTGTTCGTGAAGTTTACGATCGGATTAGTGACGATTACGCCAGACAGGCAAAAGTACCCGGCTTTAGACCAGGCCACGCACCGCGTGAAGTTGTGCGTTCCCGGTTCAAGAGTGAGATTCGCGCAGCGGCTCTGCAGGAATTGGTTCCCGCAGCGGTCAACGAAGCCATTAGTGAGTTTGCTCCGAGTGCTATCGGCGAACCCGACGTACAGTTAGACAATTCAGAAGCCCTCCAGAAGTTTGGCAGTGAACCAATCTCGGTCCGTGTGAATGTAGAAGTGCTGCCTGAATTCGCTATTGAAAATTACAAGGGGCTTGAAGTCAGCCGGCAAACGCGGCCAATTTCCGAAGAAAACGTCGACGAGATGCTGAATGCGCTCCGCGAATCATCAGGCGCCATGCAGCCAGTGGAAGATCGGGGCGCGACGCTGGGAGATACGGTTACGATTAATGTCGACGGCTCTTTCATTGATGAACCCGAAGCCGAACACATCAAGGCCGATGAAGTTGAAGTGACATTAGGCGGCAAGGGCGTCCAGCAGGAGTTTACCGATAACCTCGACGGCGTGAAGCCGGATGACGAGCGGACTTTCGTAGTCGAATACCCTGAAGATTTCAGCTCTAAAGGCCTGGCCGGGAAGAAGGTCGAGTACACCGCTAAAGTGACGGCAGTGCGAGTGAAAGAACTGCCCGAAGCCGACGATGAATGGGCTCGAAGTTTGGGAGAAGAGTTCGATTCGATCGCAACTCTGCGAGCGAAGATTCGGGAAGACCTTGAGAAGCGTGCAAGCCAGGAGTCGGAGCACCGCATTCGTGCTCAGGTCATGAGCAAACTCATCGAGAGCAATCAGTTTGAAGCACCCCAGACTCTGGTTGACCATCAGACGAATGTGCGTCTCGAGAGTCTAGTGCGAGACATGATGGGCCGAGGCGTTGATCCGCGCAGTCAACAAGTGGATTGGGAAGGCGCACGAGAAGAGCTTAAGGGCCAGGCAGAGGAAGATGTTCGCGGCTCATTGCTTCTCGAACGCATCGCTGATGAAGAGAAGATCGACGTCTCAAACGAAGAGATTGAAGAAGAGATTCAGACCATCGCACGCAGCTCTCAACGGCCCGTAGAGCAGGTGCGCAGCGTCTTGACAAAGGATGGGGGCGAACGTAGCATCGCGAACAGATTGCGCAACCGTAAAGCGCTCGACCTGCTAGTGAAAGAAGCTCAGGTCACCGACGAAGAGTGGCGAGAAGAAGAGGATAAGACTGACGCCTGAAGGATGAACGGCAGAAGAGTTTTTCATCAATCTGTTTCATCTTTCTCCCATCAATCTTTATCCTTTTTTAGTGTACGTTAGGAAGGTTAAAAAATATGGCCCTGGTCCCAATGGTCGTTGAGCAAACTTCGCGTGGCGAACGAGCCTTCGATATTTTTTCGCGACTCCTTAAAGACAACATCATCTTCCTGGGAACTCCAATCGACGATCAAATCGCAAACCTGATCGTGGCCCAGCTTCTTTTCCTTGAAGCGGAAGATCCGGAAAAAGATATCAACCTCTACATCAATTCCCCGGGTGGATCGATCACTGCCGGCATGGCGGTGTACGACACAATGCAATTCATCCGTCCGGACGTTACTACGATATGCGTCGGTCAGTGTGCGTCGATGGGAGCTTTACTGCTGGCGGCGGGCGCAAAAGGAAAACGTTTTGCTTTGCCTAACTCCCGCATCTTGATCCATCAACCCTCCGGCGGATCGCAGGGTCAGGCCACAGATATTCGCATTCAAGCTGAAGAGATTTTGCGCATGCGCGAGCTTACTTCCCAAATTCTTGCGAAGCACACTGGACAGTCGTACGAAACAGTTGAACGTGACGTTGAGCGCGACAAAATTATGTCTGCCGTCCAGGCTAAGGATTATGGTTTAATAGACGAAGTCATCGCGCACCGCGAATAGGACTCGAGCAACTGGAGACCCTCCAATGATTGCGAAAATGAAGGCTCGCGGATTTAGCTGCTCATTTTGCGGCCGCTCCAAGGGAGAAGTCGCAAACATTGTCTCCGGCACTCCACAACGTGCTCCCGGAGTCCCCAAACAAATGATTGGTAAGACGGCGTTTATTTGCAACGAGTGTGTGCAACGCTATCGTGAGATGGCCAGCACTCCGGAGATCCCCGGCAATTCTCCGGTGCTCATCAAGTAAGCGGGTTCGATCGAAGCTTAAGGAGATCCCCTAAACACATGGTTAGACGAACCGACGACACACTCCGGTGCTCATTCTGTGGTAAGTCGCAGAATGAAGTTAAGAAACTCATTGCCGGCCCAACTGTTTATATCTGCAATGAGTGCATCGATATCTGCAATGAGATCATTACTGATGATCAGCAGGCAGAGTCGGTGGCAACTCGTCCGCCCCTGCCGAAGCCCGGCGAGATCAAAACCTTTCTGGATGAGTATGTGATTGGCCAGGATGAAACCAAGAAGCGTTTGGCAGTCGCTGTCTACCAGCACTACAAACGTATCGAGCTGGGAAGGCGTCGTTCTGAAGTAGAGATTCAGAAAGCTAACATCCTGTTAATCGGACCAACCGGCACCGGCAAGACGCTTCTGGCACAAACACTCGCCCGGATGCTCAGCGTGCCTTTCACTATTGTGGATGCGACCACGCTCACCGAAGCAGGCTACGTTGGTGAAGACGTTGAGAACATCATCCTGAAGTTGCTGCAGGCGGCAAACGGTGATGTCGAGCGCGCTCAACAAGGCATTATCTACATCGATGAGGTCGACAAGATCTGTCGCAAAGACGAAAACCCATCGATCACTCGCGACGTGTCAGGTGAAGGTGTGCAGCAGGCTTTGCTGAAGATTCTGGAAGGAACGGTCGCCAACGTTCCCCCGCAAGGCGGCAGAAAGCATCCGCATCAGGAATTCTTCCCGATTGACACCTCAAACATCCTGTTCATTTGCGGCGGCGCCTTTGTCGGTCTCGAGAAGGTTATCGGACGCAGACTGCGCAACAAGTCGCTCGGCTTCCAGGCTGAAGTGAAGAGCGGCAGCCATCGTCATGCTGAGGCTCTCGCCCAGGTGCAACCGGAGGATCTGATTCGCTTTGGACTCATTCCCGAGTTTGTCGGCCGCTTGCCTGTTTGCGGCGTGCTGCATGAACTCGACGAAGCGGCGCTGATCAAGATTCTAACCGAGCCGAAAAACGCCCTGGTTAAGCAGTATCAGAAAAAATTTGATTTCGATAATGTTAAGTTGAAGTTCACTGACGACTCATTGAAGTCGGTTGCGCGCCAGGCGGTCGAACGAAAGGTAGGCGCACGCGGATTGATGATGATTCTCGAAGAACTGCTTTTGGACGCGATGTACACGCTTCCTTCGCAAAAAAGAGTCAAGGAATTCGTCATTACCAGTGAAATGGTCGAACGCCGGCGTGCTATTCCCGGCGAAGGGTTGGCAGGTATCGACGGTGCCGCGGCCTAGTCTTGAGGCACGAATAGGTTACCGCTGAAAAAACCCACGTAGCGTGTAGTGGGGAAATGATCTACAATTAGTAGTCTTTAAGGGCGAGACGGCAATTTCAGCGGCTCGCCCTTCTTGCAAACAGCCAGATAAATAAGCAGTCATACCTATGGAAGAATATTCAGATCGCGCTCCAGCCGATGTCGCATGGTACCCGATGGTGCCTATTCGTGACGTCGTCATATTCCCTTTCACAAAAGTAGCATTCAAGATTGGACGACAAGGGTCGGTGCGCGCACTCGAGCAAGCCCTGGCTGCGGACCGCACAATCTTCCTCGCAACTCAGCATGACGCCACTGTTGATGAACCGGCACCCGATCAGATCTATGGTGTTGGAACACTCGGACGGATCCTACAGTCCCAGAAACAGGATAATGGTCAGATCAAAGTAGTCGTTGAGGGTCGCGAGCGGGCCACAACTGTGCGCGTTGAGAACACCGATGGAGCCTTCATGGCTCTGGTAAAACGCGCACCGGTGGTTAATGAAGAAGGCCCACGGCTGGATGCCCTGGTCCAGAAGATTGGTCAACTGGTTGAGCAACACCTTCGTCTCGCTCCCGAAAGCCAAACCGACGCCTTACAAACAGCCCTTCGTAATCAAAACTCTTCCCATCTGGCCGATGCACTCGCATCGCAACTGCGGATCTCCGTCGAAGATAAACAGGGATTACTCGAACTGTTTTCCTCGCAAGCGCGCCTGCAGCGTCTGATTGAATTGCTCGAACTGGAGATCGAGAAGCGCCAGTTGGATCGCTCGATTCAAACTCGCGTTAAGCGGCAGATGGAAAAGGCGCAAAAGGAGTACTACCTCAACGAGCAGATCAAGGCGATCCACAAAGAACTCGGTCGCAAAGATGAGAAGGCCGAGCTTGAAGAACTGAAAAAGAAGATTGAAGAAGTTGGCATGACGGAGGAAGCTAAGCAGAAGGCCATGCAGGAATTGCATCGGCTGGAAGCCATGCCGCCTATGTCAGCTGAAGGCACAGTCTCGCGCACTTATATCGACTGGCTGGTGAACGTTCCCTGGAAGCAAAAGAGCAAGGAGATCAAGGATTTATCGAAGGCTGAAGAGGTTCTTAATGAAGACCATTTCGGGTTGGAGAAAATCAAGGAGCGCATCCTTGAATATCTCGCCGTCCGCCAGTTGGTGAAGAATCCAAAGGGCTCGATTCTCTGCTTTGTTGGCCCACCCGGCGTTGGCAAGACCAGTCTCGGAAAATCAATCGCACGAGCCACTGGTCGCAAGTTTGTTCGACTATCGCTGGGTGGTGTTCGTGACGAGGCTGAGATTCGTGGCCATCGTCGGACCTACATCGGCGCTCTTCCTGGTCAAATAATTCAGATGATGAAGAAAGCCGGGACTATTAATCCGGTGGTCTTGCTTGACGAGGTAGACAAGCTGGGTGCGGACTTCCGAGGAGACCCGAGTTCGGCTTTGTTGGAAGTTCTCGATCCGGAACAGAACCATACATTTCAGGATCACTATCTCGACGTTGAATACGATCTCTCCAAGGTCTTCTTCATCGCGACTTCAAACGTGCTGCATACCATTCCACCCGCGCTTCAGGATCGTTTGGAAATCCTGCGCCTTTCCGGTTACACCGAACGCGAAAAACTGGAAATTGCCAAGCGCCACCTGGTGCCCAAGCAAGCCGAAGGCAATGGACTTAAGCCTGAGCAATTGAGTTTCACAGACGATGGTCTGCTGGAGATCATCCGTCACTACACTCGCGAGGCGGGTGTTAGAAATTTGGAACGTGAAATAGGATCGTGTTGCCGAAAGATTGCTCGCCGGTTCGTGTCGGAAAACGTGACCGCAGATTTCGAAGACGTTGTCGATGCCGCCCGCGTTCGTGAAATGCTTGGTCCCATCAAGTTTAGACAGCATGCTGTAGCAGCTGAGAGTGAAGTAGGCCTGGCGACAGGTCTCGCGTGGACCGAAATTGGTGGCGAAGTTCTGCAGATCGAGGCGACGCTTACCAAAGGCCGCGGCGCTGTCACCTTAACCGGTAAGCTGGGTGATGTGATGCAGGAATCTGCGCAGGCTGCCCTGACCTGCATTAAGGCTCGTTCGGAACGACTTGCAACCAGCATCGACTTCATTCGCAAACGCGACCTGCACATACACGTGCCTGAGGGCGCGATTCCCAAGGATGGACCATCGGCCGGAATCACCATGGCAACTGCTATGGCGTCGGCTCTAACCCGGTGCGCTGTCAGGAAAAATGTAGCCATGACCGGGGAGATTACACTTCGTGGCCGCGTCCTCCCGATTGGTGGGGTCAAAGAGAAGCTGCTCGCCGCCCATCGATTTGGAATCGACACGATCATCCTGCCAAAAGAAAACGAGAAGGATTTACCGGACGTCCCGGAAGAAGTTCGCAACGCGCTCTGCATCAATCTGGTTGAGACGATTGATGAAGTGTTAGCGCTTGCGCTCGAGGACGCATGTCCAACCGATGCCGGCACCGACGAAGCGAAAGCGCCGCCTATCTGGACTACCGAGCAACCTTCGCAAGGCATTCAAACTAGCTAACCCGGCTCTAAAACCACTTGAGTTGGTTGGGGGTTGACCTTCCATGAGGCGAAAGCCTATGGAAGGTTAGTTCTGTGCTTACCATTACTCGCAATCCGATTTGAATCCATAACCCTAAGGAGAAGACGATGAGTAACTATCAAGATGCTGACCTGATATTGAAGCTGTACGAACTTCGACGCGAAGAAACCATGCGCGAAGCGCGTAACTGGTTCTGGACCTTCAACCCCACAAGTGTGCAGGACATTATTCAGGTCCTGTTAAGCGAGCATAGTGGGCATTACCGGATGGTAGTTAGTTACTGGGAAATGGCGGCCGCCATGGTCATCGAAGGGTCTCTGGATGAGAAGCTGTTCAACGAGACCAATGGCGAACATCTTTTTGTCTATTCAAAGATTGATCATCTGATCGGTGACATTAGAAACCTTTTCGGCAATCCGGATTTCCTGGGCAACCTCGAAAAACTAATCAAGAGGACACCTAATTACGAGGAGCGAATTGCGGCGTTGAAGGAACGAATGAAGAAGTTCGCTGAGATGCGCAACCAGCAAGCCGCTGCAGAAGTTCAAGCGGCAGCCGCCAGCTAGTCTCTTTTGTGTTCTGACCGCGAACGGTCTGGAGAGCACCGTTCGCGGTCGTTGGCTAAAATGAAAGTTACCAAAGCGGAATTTCTCAAGAGCGCGTTCCAGGAGAGCGATTGGCCCAGTGATGCTAAACCAGAGATTGCTTTCATGGGTCGCTCGAATGTCGGTAAGTCCAGTTTGATCAATTCCCTGCTGGGAGTCAGAGGCTTAGCACGAACATCCTCGACGCCGGGCCGCACTCAGTCGCTAAACTTTTTTACGATCAATGATCGTTTTCGCTTTGTCGATCTTCCAGGTTTCGGGTATGCTCGCGTCCCGAAATCAGTTAGATCAAGTTGGGGTGACATGGTTACAAGCTACCTTGCCAAGCGGCAACAGCTTGTGCTATCAATTCACATCGTAGATTCGCGCCACGAACCCTCAACATTGGATTTGCAGCTTCACGAATGGCTTCAGCATAGTCTTAAGCCATGGTTAATAGTTGCCACAAAATCCGATAAGCTATCTAACAACGAATTGAAAGAGAGTCTGGGACGCGTCAAACGCGTGTTTAGCACAGATCGTGTAGTGGCTTATTCATCTAAAACGGGGCGCGGAGGCAGCGAAATCTGGCGGGCGCTGGAAGCAGCTTAACTTCAATCCTCTTCTGCGACTTTTATTAATGCCGAACGATGCGTAGAATGTAGTTGAAAGTAACCCCCGCTGCGACAAAATTCTCAAGCCCCTTTTAAAAAACCTGTTTTTTGCAGACCACAATGAGGCCAGACATCGCATCTTAGTACTAACCCACTCAACAAAGGCGTTAGATAAAGGTTAACCGCAGTGTACTTAAGGCCTGGGCTTTGCGGACCGCTCAGGATCAACTGTCAGCTCCGCACTTTACTCATTTTAATCCCAGGAACGACAACCCAACTTGGTCGCCAGCGAATTTTCCAGTGCGCCCCAATTCATGAAAGATTACTTAGGAATTAATTGATATGGCACAGAGATCACGTTCACGCGCCTCAGGCGCTGCAGGCGCGAACAACGACGACGGTAACGGAGACAACGGGGCTAGTGTAGCCACCGCTGAAGCTCCGGAAAAAGAGAGAGATGGCAGAGAGTTTGGGGGCGAAGGCTTTCTAAATCTTGCCGACCTCAAAGAGATGTCAATCTCGAAGCTTACCAGCATCGCCAAAGGCATGGACGTGCCGGGGGCGACCGGCATGCGCAAGCAAGAGCTGATCTTTAAGGTACTCGCCGCACAGACAGAGAAAAGTGGACTCATCTTTTCCGAAGGCGTTTTGGAAACTCTGCCCGACGGCTTTGGATTCCTGCGCGCCCCTGAATACAACTATCTCCCAGGCCCCGACGACATTTATGTTTCCCCGTCGCAGATTCGCAAGTTTGATTTGCGCACCGGCGACACAGTGAGTGGGCAAATTCGCCCACCTAAAGAAGGCGAACGTTATTTCGCACTAATCAAAGTTGAAGCCATTAACTTTGAATCGCCGGATCAGGCGCGCGAGAAAGTTTTCTTTGACAATCTCACACCGCTCTATCCTGACGAGATGTTAAAGATGGAGCTCACCCAGGAAAACTTATCCGCCAGGGTGATCGACCTGGTGACGCCGCTCGGCAAAGGTCAGCGCGGATTGATCGTCGCACCACCACGCACCGGTAAGACGATGCTGCTGCAGACCATCGCCAACTCGGTGACGCAAAATCATCCTGAAGTCACCCTCATCGTATTGCTGATCGACGAGCGACCTGAAGAAGTTACCGATATGCAGCGTTCGGTGAACGGCGAAGTCATCTCGTCTACCTTTGATGAACCACCGACTCGTCACGTGCAGGTTGCCGACATGGTGATTGAGAAAGCCAAACGCCTCGTCGAGCACAAACGCGACGTCGTTATCCTTCTCGACTCGATTACACGTCTCGCACGAGCGCATAACGCGGTCGTGCCTCCCAGCGGCAAGATCCTTTCAGGTGGTATTGATTCGAATGCTTTACAGCGTCCCAAGCGCTTCTTTGGCGCCGCTCGCAACATTGAAGAAGGCGGTTCACTTACAATCATCGCCACAGCCCTTATTGATACGGGCTCACGCATGGACGACGTGATTTTTGAAGAGTTTAAGGGTACCGGTAACTCAGAAATTCATTTAGACCGCCGGCTCAGCGACAAGCGCCTGTTCCCTGCTATCGATTTGCAGCGTTCAGGAACACGCAAAGAAGAGTTGCTGCTGAGCAAGGAAGACCTTAACCGCATCTGGGTTATGCGCCGCGTCTTGAACCCGCTTTCGCCAGTCGAGCAAATGGAAGTTGTGCTCGAACGGCTTGAGAAAGCGAAATCGAATGCAGAGTTCCTGGCTTCAATGCAAAGCTAGCGGACCTGGGAAGGATGAAGGCGGAAGGATGAAGGATGAATCCTTTATCGCTTCCGCCTTTTTGTTTCGACGGCAGTCCTTACCATTCACGAATCACAAGAACCAGCACCAATTTTTCCACTTCCACTTCGTGTTGAGCATGGATCGTCTCCTTGTTTGACGAAGCATCTTGCAGGAGAGCACACAACACCGCACAAAACACACGGCGCAGCTTGATCTCTTTCGCTTCATCCTTCATCCTTCCTCCTTCATCCTTCAAACTCTATGCGTATCGCCATACTTGCATCTGAAGCTGTGCCTTTCGCCAAGACCGGTGGTCTTGCCGATGTCGCCGGCGCTTTGCCCAAGGCACTCGCGAAACATGGCGTTGATGCTCGAGTCATACTTCCTCTGCATCAACAGATCGATGAGAACCTTCTGAGTACAGAGCCTCTCATCGAAGACTTGCCTGTTTCGTGGCGAGGCGGTACGAGACCAACGCGCGTATACCAGTCCGACGCAGCCGGTGCTCCAGCGTACCTGATCCATTCGCCTGAGTATTTCGACAAGCCGTCCATCTACGGCTATTCAAACGATCACGAGCGCTTTGCCTTCTTCTCCCGCGCGGCGTTAACGTTGATAAGACATCTTGAATGGCAGCCCGACATCGTTCATGGGAACGACTGGCCGTGTGGGTTTGCGATGGCAGAGTTTCGCGCGCGACGTCGTCACGACGATTTCTTTCGAAAAAGTAAGTCATTGTTCTCTATTCATAATCTCGCGTATCAGGGAACGTTCGATTCAAACGATTTGTGGTGGCTGGGCTTCGGTGAGTCGCCTGAGAAAGATGATTTCCTGCTTAAGGGCGTGGCGTCAGCACTGAAAGCTGGGCTAATCACAGCTGACGCGCTTTCAACGGTGAGCCGGCGTTACTCTCAGGAGATCCAAACGGCGGAACAAGGAGCTGGTCTGGATTGGCTCCTTCGTCTGCGCATGGATCGACTTGCTGGGATCACTAACGGCGTTGATTACGAATTGTGGAACCCGGAAACAGATCCGTACATCGCCGCCAATTTTTCTGCGGCTGATCTGTCAGGAAAGCTCGAATGTAAACGCGACCTGCTGCGTAGATTCGAGCTTCCGCAGCAAACAGTTCGCCCGATCATTGCCATCATTTCGCGGCTGGTTTCGCAGAAGGGTTATGACCTGATTCAGCAACTCGCCGAACCCATCATCTCAACAGGCGCATTTTTCATTGCTTTGGGGGCGGGCGCGGCGGAGTATGAGGATTTCCTACAACGTTGGCATGATCGCGCACCACATCAAGTTGGCATCTACAAGGGTTACGCGGGTGAGCCATTGGCCCACCAAATTGAGGCAGGCGCCGATATGTTTCTGATGCCGTCTCAATACGAACCTTGTGGTCTTAACCAGATGTACAGCATGCGTTACGGCACAGTGCCAATCGTGCGCGCCACCGGTGGGCTCGACGATACAGTTGACCAATTTGCGCCAGGACGTGGGAATGGAAACGGGTTCAAGTTTTATCAATACAGCGCGTCGGCACTGCTTGAAAAAATCCGCGAAGCCCTTTACTTTTATGGCAAGCCCGAGACATGGCAGCGGATTCAATTGAACGGCATGGCAGTCGATAATTCCTGGGAAGCCGCCGCGCAGAAATATGTCCAGCTCTACCAGGAAATAGTCGATCTGCCAAATTAGATGCGTACTGCACTAGACGTAGACGGTGTAATAAAGATTGACGAACATGAGCGCGGAGCCACGCGCTACTTGCGTGGTGGTACTACCTCATGTCACGGCAATTAAGTTTCATGGGAGGGACAAATGAGTGATCTCGTAACCGAGGTTAGTGACAGCAGTTTTGAAGCAGATGTGTTGAAGTCAGACAAGCCTGTGCTGGTCGACTTCTGGGCCGAATGGTGTGCGCCGTGTCGCATGCTCGCGCCGACCGTCGACGCCGTGGCCGAAAAGTACGCTGCAAATGCGCGGGTGGTAAAGCTAAACGTGGACGACAATCCTGCTATTTCACAACGCTACGGCATTAAAGGTATTCCGACGCTGATCCTCTTCAAGGCCGGCAAAGAAGAAGAACGCGTAGTGGGTGCAACATCGAAAGACGCAATTTCGCGAATTATGGACAAGCACATCGCGGGCGCTGCCACTGCCTAGTACGCTTTTCAACTGAGGGCGCGGATTGTCTTGTATGCGGTCCGCGCCGGTTTTGTGCTTGGGGAATGTTAGTAGTCCGTGGTCAGTTGTCCGTTGCAGCCGAACCACAACTAACGACTGACCACTGACAACGGACAACGGACAACCGAACATGTCAAAAATCATCGTCGTAATTGGCGCCCAATGGGGTGATGAAGGTAAAGGCAAGATCGTTGATCTGCTCGCCGAGCATTTCGACATCGTTGCCCGTTACCAGGGCGGCCATAATGCCGGCCACTCGGTGCAGGTCGGCGAGCAGTCGTTCGTACTGCACTTGCTGCCCTCCGGAATCGTTCACCGCGGCAAGACCTGTGTGCTGGGCAACGGCATGGTGATCGATCCGAAAGCGTTTTTCCAGGAAGCCGATCGGTTGATGGAACAAGGCATCGAAGTCTCGCCAGAGCGCGTCAAGATTAGTTCACGCGCGCATCTGATATTTCCCTACCACCGCGCGTTGGACCATACCAGTGAAGAACGGCTGGGTAATGAAAAGGTTGGCACTACGCTGCGCGGGATTGGTCCAGCTTACGAAGACAAAGCTGGTCGCCGCGGCATTCGCACCGCCGACGCCCTCGTTCCTGAGGTTCTGCGCTCGCGCATTGAGCGTAACCTTGAAGATGCCAACCGCATAATCGAGGCGTATGGTGGCCAGCCTCTCGATGCAGATGAAATCTTCAAGGAGATGTCTCAGCTGACTGACCGCCTGGGCGCATTTATCGGCGACACAACTCACTTCCTTAACGTCGCGGCTTCCGAAGGCAAATCCATCCTACTGGAGGGCGCTCAGGCAACACTGTTGGACGTTGATCACGGCACCTATCCGTTCGTGACCTCGTCGTCAACGACCGCTGGAGGAGCGATTGTCGGCTCGGGATTGGCGCCCCAACGTTTGACCGGGGTACTCGGGATTGTGCGCACCTACACCACGCGCGTAGGAGAAGGACCTTTCCCGACGGAGATGGTTGAAGGTGAAGCAGAGATGGGCCAACTGATTCGCGAACGCGGCCGAGAATACGGCGCCTCCACCGGAAGGCCACGACGTTGTGGTTGGTTCGACGCGTTCGCCACTCGTTACGCCGCCGAGATCAACGGTTTCACTTCAGTGGCGCTCACAAAACTCGACGTGCTTGACGCGTTGGAAGAAATTAAGGTCTGCGTTGGGTACAAACTCGACGGGCGTGAATGCGAATCACTGCCGGCTGTGTCTCAGGATCTTCGACGGGTTGAACCTATTTACGAAACTCTCCCGGGTTGGCAGACGTCCACAGTGGGAACCACCGAGATGGGTTCCCTTCCCGTGAACGCACGCAAGTATGTTGAGTTTCTTTCCGAAAAGATCGGGGTTCAAATCGGACTCATCTCCACCGGCCCCGAACGCTCACAAACGATCGTGATTCGAGACTCCGCAGTTGGCGGCTGGTTGGGAACCTAGTCCAATGTCCAAAGTCCACAGTCCAATGTCCGTTGGCCTTACCTTCTTTTGACATTGGACATTGGACATTGGACTTCCTAGAATGCCTTCACCGTGTTTCATGTGGGCCGATAGCTCAGTCGGTAGAGCAACTGGCTTTTAACCAGTGGGTCGCAGGTTCGAGTCCTGCTCGGCTCATACCTATTGCAAACACAAGACTTGCCTTCCACGAATCGTACGGCAAAGCACGGGTAACCAACTGGTCGAAAACCCGTGGGTCGGAGATTCACTTCGTACTTCCCCTGCTATTGTTTTCAAAGACTTGCGTTGGCTTATAAATCCAGTCGCTTTTCCCGTTTGTGGCAATTTTGAGGCGGCGAAGTCGAAGTACGAATAACGCATAGTGAGGCATCTGTAAGAACGCAGCGAAGTGTAGAACCGGAATGGAGCACGCGTAATGGAGGTGCGTCGCAGGGCTCCCGTGCGAATGTAAGTATGCCGGTTTTAGGTTCACCCATAAGTAGACACTTCGGGCCTTTTGACCCTTAATCAGGGTCATAACGCGATGAGATAAATGTGATCGATGATGTGAGCAGATTAATACTGTTCCGCTGATTGCAAAAATTCCTGTGCCGCCAGCAAGTCCGGCGTATCGAACCCCTCAGTAAAAGAGTTGTAGACGGGCAAAAGCACCTCAGTGACGCGCGGGTCTTTACCTTCCCTCCGGCGTAACCCGCAGACACTTAGAAAGGCGCGCAGTTCAAACCACTTCGCCTGCTGGCTTTGCGCGATTTCAATTGCGCGACTAAGGCAGTCTTCAGCGGCAGCTGCCGCCTCTCGGTTCTGATGCAGTTGCGTGTGACCCCCGCGAGCTTCTTCAGCCCACAAGAGTTCTCCCTTGAAACGGTATAACTCGGATTCGTAATAGCGATCGCGCGCATGCTCAGAAACGACCAGGGCTTCATCTAAAGTCGCGAGGGCGTCCTGGAACTGCCCTGCTTCCACCAGCGCTTCGGCCAGCATGGCGAGAAAATGCGGACGGGAAATGGCCGTGTCGCTGGCTTCGCAGGCACCCATCCCCTCACGCAGCTCGGCGAGTCCTTTGACCAACTCACCCGTCCTGGCCAGCGACCACCCATAAACGATTTTCCCGAACGCGATCCACTGGAGCAACGCTTCCTTGCCGGCGAGGGAAAGTAACTCCTCCGCATATGGCCGTGCCCGTGCAGGCTCGCGCCGGAGTTGATGCACGAAGGCCGCAAAAAACAACGCGACCGAAGTGACGTGTGGGTGGCGAATCTCGCGCGCTCGGACTACCGCTTCATCAATTCGTTGCAGCGCCTGATCGGGATAACCCAGGCAGCAGAGTGCCCACGCTCCAAAACATCGCCCCGCGACACCCGGGTCGTGCCAGTACCGTTGAGCGGCAGTCGTTTGCTCCGGATCAAAAAACTCGAGCACTCTTTCGAAGTGCTCGCGCGCGCCGTTGAAATCACCGAGATTCACCAGTGTCGCTTCCTTTGTCCAATGCGCCAGCGCCAGCAGTTCCGAGTCTTGAAGCCGCACCGAGTGCTGCAACAGTTCGTCTGCATTCGCGAGCCCGGCGGACAAGTCCTCGCGCACGACGTTGTGAACCCAAAGCCCCCAGAGCACCGGAAAGAGTTCCGGCACATCGCCGAACTGCCGGCACAATTCACGCGCGTGCTGAAAAGTCCGGCCAACCACCGGCGTGGCGTAACCGCACACCGCAATCTGAGCGATGCCAAGCACGACTTGCAAATTCAACTCAAGACGATCTCGTTCGCTGGAGGGCGGCAGCTTGCGTAGCAGATCAATACCGCGAGTAGCGAGCGCCATGGCTTCGCGGTTAGCACAGCGGACGATTGCATTTTCGGACGCCTGCCGGAGGTAACGCGCGACGCGGCGGTAATCTCGGGCCCTTTCGAAGTGCATCGCCAATTCCGCAGCAACGTCATTTGCGCGATCGGCATACGCATTTTCCATCCACTCACCAATCGACTGATGGAGCTTCGCTCGCCGAGTGCCAGTGACACGCCGATACAGCACGTCCTGATACAATGCGTGCGTAAAGGCATAGCAGCGCGTCTCAGTTCCATCAGGCAATTCGCTCTCAACGCCCGGCCTCAGAAAATTAAAACGCTCAGCCAGATCGTCACAGAGTTCTTCGACCGTCGTCACCTCTGAACCAATTGCTCCCGCCAGCGCGGCAGAGACGAATTCGACGCCGGCAACGCTCGCGGCTTCCATTGTGCGCAGCACATTGGCTTCCAGGCGATCGAACTGCTTCTCGATCATTTGCCGAACGTTCTCAGGCACTCCGGTTTCAACTCGATCGAGATTAACTGTCAACCGCCAGACACCTCCGGACTCAGCGATTACGCCGTTCGCCTGGAGATAATCGATGACATTGATCATGAAGAGCGGATTTCCGCCCGTGCGCTCGCGAATCAATGATGCGAGGCCTTTGGGGAATTCGTTCGGCGCAAATCGAGTGGCCAGATAAGTGGCGACCGCCGGGTCATCCAGTGAATCCAATGCAAGTTCGCTGCACAGCGCATGCGCGTGAAGTTCCTGCAGGGCTGACTTCAGCGGGTGATTTGTGAGTTCAACCTCGAGCGGACGGTAAGTACCGAGCAGGAGAAATTGCGCTGGTTCACGGCGACGCGCCAGCCGCGCGATCAAGTCGAGCGTCGAGACGTCACTCCAGTGCAAATCTTCCAAAACGAAAACCAGCGTGTGATCAGCAGTCAGCACTTCGATGGCTTCAGCCATTTCCCGCAGCATGCGTTCACGCGTAGCGCCCTGGATTTCGCGCTGCAACTCAAGGCGCGTTTCGGCATCGATCAGCGACGGCATCTGCGCCAGCCACATCGGTGCATGTTGTCTTAATAGTGACACCAGCGACTGGCCCGCCGCGCGGCAAAGACGTCCCAGCGCTTCCAGCACAGGTAAATAGGCTTCCGCTTCGCCGTATTGTTCCAGGCATTGACCACGCGCGTACCAGACTTCGCTGGCATTAAGACCCTGCAGGAACGCATCAACGACCGTCGTCTTTCCGATTCCTGGCTCACCTGTGACAAACAGAATCTGTCTCTTGCCTCTGTGTGCTTTCTCGAGCGACTCACCCAGCATCAGTAGCTCTGCTTCGCGACCGACAGCACACACAGTCGGAGACGTGGTTCTCTCAGAGGCGGCTGTGGCGGACGCGAGTTTGCCGATGAATCGATAACCGCGGCGATGGGCAGTTTCGATAAAGCGCGGCGCAGAGGTGTCGTCGGCGAGCGCTTCGCGAATCTCGCGAATGCAAACCTTCAGCACGGCATCGCTAACGCTGGTTTCAGGCCAAACCGTTTCCAGTAGTTCATCTTTCGTCACCAACTGGCCTGGCCGCTGCAGCAGATGAGACAGAACCGCAAAAGCTTTCGGACGCAAATCGATTGGATCGCTGTTGCGATAAAGGCGCTGGTCCGCTACGTCGAGTCGAAACGGCGGAAAAACAATCGGGTCTGGTTTCAAGGGGCCTACCAAACTTGTACCGAAATTGAACTTTTCTTTTATGACTCGTGACGGGGGATGCGGCTATTTTCCTCGCCTGACAAATGAAAGGCAATCTCAAATTTACCTGAAAGGCCTAAACCGACTGAGAAAGGATAAAGAGATGAAAATCAATAGGAAACTTGCTTTGTTTTTGATCGCTGGTCTGAGCTCTCTAGCCTTGTTATTGGCGAGCGCAACACCGGCCAGCGCCGCCACCGCGCCACGCGCCGGCACTTATGTGGGACAGTTAGAAGGGCAGATAGATCTGATTGGCATTGAAATCACGCAAGCCGACGCAAAGAGCCGACGCATAGTGCGCGCCTATCTGTGCGACGGTGAACCGGGCGGCAATGCCCGCTGGTACACCGGCGTGATGGTGGGCAATAAAATCCGACTCAAATCAACAGACGGCGAGACAACGTTGGAACTGAAGCTGGGTCACGATGTGGCGACCGGCTCCCTGATATTTGCCGACGGCTCCGTGCGCAGCTTCAGTGCACCCCAAGCGATCGGCGGCGGTGGCATTTACGAGATTGAGATGACGGCGGATGGTGTCGCACGAGGAGTGTCGCTCGCAGGCGACACGTTTATTGCGACTAAATCCTCCGAGTTGATCTCCTACCTCGGTGATGGCAGACCATGGGAAGTTACCGTGACGACCGCCGGCGGCGAGACGTTCGAATACATTTACCACGACTTAACCACATGGAGTGTTGCACAGCTTGAGCATTACGGTCTGCCACGTAGCTACGCCTCAACCGGTGCGGCCGGCATTCAAGCCGATTTCTACACCGTGGTCTGGCTTACCGGCTACTATCGATTTGGCGCCGGCGGACTTCTCTTCGGACGCTCTGGTGATGTGAAGAAAGGCATTCCCGGCACCAATATTTGGACTGGCAGCGGTGAGCCAACGTAGCGACAGAAAGCACATGCATGAAGTAGTCAGCGGCACTTTGCACCCAAATCTATACGCAAAGGGTCGGAAGCGGGATTACCGGCAGTAGAACCGGCAGTCGCAACCCCTCTGGCGGCGACTTCATGTCGTCGGTTCCGTTTGCAGGGCTGGCGCTGAGAATCTCTCTCGCGCGAATCTCAGCGGTGATTGGGTGCCTGAGCTTAATGGGCGGCACTGAAACAGGAGAGATACTTATGAATGGGAAGATTAGATCTGTAAGCGGAAGAAACTATTCACGCGAAAGCAGCGGCACCCACGCTGCTGTAATTGGCGGCAGCATGGCGGGGCTCCTCGCGGCGCGGGCACTTTGCGATCACTTTGAGAGCGTGACGGTTATCGAACGCGATCGGTTTTCCGAAAGGCCCACGCCGCGAAAGGGCGTGCCACAAGCTCGACACCTCCATGCCTTGCTAAACCGCGGACTGCGAATCCTGAATTCGTTCTTTCCAAAATTGCAGGATGAATTAACAGCCCAGGGCTCGCTGGTAATCGACATGGCGAAAGACATGACCTGGCTAACACCGGCAGGTTGGGGCGTAAACTTCGATTCGGATATTTCGATCATGGGATGCAGCCGCGATTTGCTCGAATGGTCCGTGCGGCAACAGCTCTCTGCGATTCCCAAAGTCAGTTTTGTCGATGGCTGCGACGTGCACGGACTGGTTGCGACTGACGACGGAAATGGAATTCGAGGTGTGCGAATCCAACGTCGCGATGAGCTGGGCGCTACCGAACAGACGATCGAATCCAACCTGATCGTCGATGCCAGCGGTCGCGGCTCGCGCACTCCGCAATGGCTGCGCGAGCTGGGTTATCAGGCTCCCGAAGAGATTGCCATCGACGCTTCGCTCGGCTACGCCAGCCGCGTGTTTCGACGAACGGACAAACTGCCGGACGGCCGTTACGGCGCTTACATCCAGCCTGCGCCGCCACACGACAGCCGTGGCGGCGTGCTCTTTCCCGTCGAAGGCGATCGATGGATCTTGACGTTGGCGGGTTACGGCGGTGACTACCCGCCGACCGACGAAGTCGCGTTTATGAATTTCACGCGCAGCCTGCGCTCCTCGATTCTTTACGACGCAATCAAAGACGCCACGCCGCTATCCGAGATCTACTCGTATCGCGCCACTGAAAATCGCTGGCGCTGTTACGAAAAACTTTCGCGGATGCCCGACGGTTTAATCGTGCTCGGCGATGCGGCCTGCGCGTTCAATCCGGTCTATGCTCAGGGCATGACGGCCGCGGCGTTAAGCGCATTAACGCTGAGTGAATGCCTGGCCGATCAAACTAAGCTACACCGCGACGGATCACTAGCAGGATTTTCGTTTTGTTTTCAGAAGAAGCTGGCAAAGGTCAACTCGGCGCCGTGGATGCTGGCGACAAGTGAAGACTTCCGCGTGCGCGGCGTGACCGGAGGCACGCCTGATCGGATCACTCGTCTCATGCAGCACTACGTCGACCAGGTGGTCGTGCTTTCCACCGAGAGCGCAGCTGTGCGCGATGGTCTGCTCCGAGTCTTCAATCTGCTCAAAGGTCCACAGACGCTATTTCATCCGCAGATCGTTTTGCGTATCGTTCTTCGGCTGTTAAATCAATCGATGCGCGGACTGACTATGTCCTCATCCATGTGGCCGCAAAAGAAAATAGTAATGCACGGCGCGCAATCGCGCGTCATTCGAGAATGACATCCTGCTGTGGTGCTCATTGAATTATTCGTGACTTAGCATCCTGTTCAGGGGTGGTAAACATGAAAGTTGAGATGGGCTAAGATGCTCACGGTACCTTGATAAAAAGCCAGAGGAGGCGATACCTAGACAACTCGAAATGACTGGCTCGTATCGGCAAGTTTAACTCGTATCGGCAAGGTTAAGTAGTGGCGTCCTCAATCGATTTACATCCCTTGCGAATAGGCGTCTCGTAGATATTCACGCCACCAAAGAACTAGTGCTCGGGCCCTAGGCGAACGTCAGTGGAGCCTTGGAATCGGCCGCTTTGACGGTTGAAACTAAGCGAGTGACATCACGTGTTAGTGTTTTGATCGAGGCGATTTTCGTGGGGCCTTCGTGTGGGTTCGTGGAGCGTATATGTTATTGACCTACATAAAATCTACCAAATCACACGAAAGGGACACGAAACAATCGCTGAGCGCTGTGACCTTTTCCCCTCCAAAATACGCGTGATTAGGTGGCGGGGTTGCTATAGAATAGGCGCCCGAACCGTCAAATAGGGTCCCGACTTTTGTTGCTCTCGCCAGGAATACCATTCAGCCATTGCGAAACGCAGTTTAGAGGCTGCCGAAAACCGATGCCTCCCCAGAAAGGATAAGTCGATGAAATCTGCACGACTCATTTTTGCGGCCCTTCTTGCTTGTCTCGTTTTAGTATCAAGTCAACAAACCATCTTCGCGCAGGACAAGAAATCAGCGGCCGGCCATGTTCACTACAAAGAACCAGCTACACCGGGAGTTTCGCCAACGGGTGCGATTGCGCCCCGTCTGCAGAAGCTTGGCAGCCACACTTTCCCTGTATCGACCCGGAATCGCCAGGCGCAGCTCTTCATGAACCAGGGACTCAATCTCTCCTACGCGTTCAATCACGCGGAAGCGGGGCGCGCGTATCGCGAAGCAGCGCGACTGGATCCGAAGCTGGCAATGGCCTACTGGGGCGAAGCACTCGCCCTCGGACCGAACATCAACGCGCCGATGGACCCGGCCAACGAGCCGAAGGCGGTCGAAGCTATTCAAAAAGCTGTCGCGCTCAAAGCAAGAGCTACCCCTCGCGAGCGTGCTTTGATCGATGCGTTGGTGCATCGCTATTCAGGCCGGGCTGAAGATCGCAAAGCCCGCGACGCCGCCTACGCCGATGCTATGCGCAAAGTGCATCTTCAATTTCCCAACGACCAGGACATCGCAATGCTTTACGTTGAATCCGTAATGGACTTGCGGCCCTGGGGTTACTGGACGCGCGACGGCACGCCGTATGAACGCACCACGGAAATCGTCGGGCTCACCGAAAAAGTGATGGCGCGGAACCCTAAGCACCCTGGCGCGCTGCATCTTTACATTCACCTGATGGAAGCTTACGAGCCGTTCAAGGCTGAACCCGCCGCCGATCGTCTGCTCACGCTCATGCCGGCCGCCGGTCACATGGTCCATATGCCGGCGCACATCTATCAACGCGTGGGCCGCTACGCCGACGCGGCGCGCAGCAACGAGTTGGCGATCGCCGCCGATGAAGACTACATCTCGCAGTGTAACGCGCAGGGCCTCTACCCGATGGCCTACTACCCGCACAACCTGCACTTCCTCTGGTTCGCCGCGACCGCTGACGGCCGCAGCAAGCTGGCAATCGAAAATGCGAAGAAGACGGCGTCGCGAGTGGATGATGAAACTTTGAAAGCGGTGCCGTTGCTCGCAGGCTTTCGCGTAGTGCCTTACTTTGCCTTAACACGTTTCGGCAAGTGGGACGAGATGTTGAAAGAACCTGAGCCGCCCGCAACCAGCGCATACATGCGCGGCCAGTGGCATTACGCACGCGGCACGGCGTTCCTCGGCAAAGGTCAAACCAGTGAAGCTGAGGGGGAGATGGCGAAGTTGAATGAGATCATGAAAGACGCCTCACTCGACCAGCCATTGTTCTCGCCAAACACCGGACGCGCGATCCTTTCGATCGCTCAGGAAGTTCTGGGTGGCGAGATTGCTGCTGCTAAAAAGGATTACAACCAGGCGGTGTTGAGTCTTGAGCGCGCCGTGCGTTTGGAAGACGCTTTGGTTTACACCGAGCCTTCTGAGTTTCACTATCCGCCGCGTCACGCGTTGGGCGCAGTGCTGTTGGCAGCGAATCGCGCGCCTGAAGCTGAGACTGTTTACTGGGAAGACCTGCGCCGCAATCGCGAAAACGGCTGGGCACTTTACGGCCTGATGCAGGCTTTGAAAGCGCAAGGCAAGACTGAAGACGCCGAGTTAGTCGAAGCCCGGTTCAAGAAAGCCTGGGCACGTGCGGATGTGCAGCTTACTGCGTCGCGGTTTGGGAGGTGAGTATCAGTCCGCGGAGAGGCCCTGGGTGTCCGATAAGCTTGCTATCGTGTGCGACAAACTGAAGTTTGTCGGACAACGAAGGTAGGGATTAAAGTTTTTCCCGCTAGCGGGAAAAATTACATCGTTCGCCAAGTCCCGCTGAGGGTTTGCCTTGACCCACGGGTGCCTGTCGTGCGTCTTTACACTTGCTGTTGATTCCGCGATAAATTCTTTTATGCGTAAGGAGAACACAGTGCCTCCCACTATCACAACATATGAGCACGTCCAACTCGACTCCAAAGGTGCGCCGATCATCGTGGGCACGAATATGAAAGTTGTCGAGCTTGTGATGGCCCAATCGGCGCATGGTTGGAGCCCTGAGGAGATTCACTTCCAGCATCCTTACTTATCTTTGGGCCAGATCCATTCTGCCTTGGCCTACTACTGGGATCATCAAGCCGAACTCAATGAAGAGATTGAACGCCGCCGTCAATATGCTGAAGAGCAGCGCACAAATGCGGGCACCTCGCCGCTTGCAAACAAGCTTCGCGGGCAAGGGCTAATTGGGTGACGATAGCGCTGTACATGGATGAACATGTGCACCGCGCTATTACCACAAGTCTACGTTTAAGAGGAGTCGATGTTTTGACTGCGCAGGATGACGGTCGGCGGCATGTTACCGACCGCATTCTTCTTGACCGAGCAACGGAATTGCAGCGCGTTCTTTTCTCGCAGGACGAAGATCTTTTGGCTGAGGCAAATCTCCGCCAGAGACAAAGAATTCCTTTTGCCGGAGTTGTGTATGCGCACCAACTACAAGTCTCGATCGGCACCTGCGTCCGCGAACTGGAACTCATCGCGAAGATTGCGAATCCGGAAGACCTCGCCGCCCGCGTTGAATACCTGCCCTTGTGATCTTGAACGAGCAATGCGGTTGGAAGACGCTCTCGTTTACACAGAGCCTGCGGAGTTTCATTATCGTCACGCGTTAGGTGCCGTATTGCTGGCTGCGAATCGCCCGCCTGAGCTGAAACTGTTTATTGGGAGGACCTGCGCCGCAACCGCGAAAACGGATGGGCGCTGTTCGGCTTGATGCAGGCTCTGAACGCGCAAGGCAAGAGCGAGGACGCGGGGTTAGTCGAAGCACGGTTCAAGAAAGCCTGGGCACGTGCGGATGTGCAGCTTACAGCGTCGCGGTTTGCGAAGTAAGTGGGTCGAGTATTGGCCCATGTTATTTCGACGCTTAGTGTCGTGATGGCGGCAGGCGGTCACTCGCAACCCGGCGGGTTGCAAAAGTAACCCGGGGTCGCAGCGAAGGGATCCCCGGAAAACTACGTCGTAGCAGTCGCACCCCTGAAGGTGAAGGTTTGCGAAATGAAGAAAGTTGCGGGTTGCGCCGTATTCTTGTTAGTGGTGTTCGCGCTGTCGGACACGGTTGGTTACAGCCAGTCCGCGAGCGGTATTAACCTGTCGACCGGCACGATCAGAGGGCGCGTAACCCAATATGGCAATGGCTTAAGCGATGTCGTCTTGAAAGCCTGGGTGCCCCCGTCCGTGGCACCGCCGCTCGAAGGTGCACTGCAAACAAAAACCGACAGCGACGGCTATTACCTCATTAGCTCCCTTCCCGCCGGCAACTACTACGTCGGCGTTAGTTCTGCAGGTTTGGTTCCTGCACATAACGACAAAGTATCTGGCTCACCTCGCGCTGTTTCGGTGGCATCAGGTGAAAGCGTGTCCGGCGTCGACTTCAGGTTGATTACCGGCGGGTTGATAAGCGGTCGAGTCACCGACCACGCGGGACAGCCGGTTGCCGGCGAGCCAATCTTCCTAAGAGAAGTCAAAGCTCAACTCAACCCCACAGTTTCTATGATTAATCCGGCAATGACGAAGTTCAGTTCGGGACTCTTTCGCACGGATCAATCGGGCACCTATCAAGTTGACGGAATCCCGCCAGGATCCTACGTGGTCCAGGTTGGCACACCTTTATTCGGAGCGTTCAAAGGCCGACCCCCGCGCGAACCCATTTACTACCCAGGAACGAGTGATAGGTCGAAGGCCCGCACCATCGAAGTTTCAGAAGCAGCTTTGATATCCGGCGTCGATATAAAGCTGGGGCCGACGATCCCGACATTCACAGTGCGCGGTCGGGTCGTCGACACTGAAAGTGGAAATCCGATTTCAGGGATAAGTCTTGATCTGAAGATGGAAAGTCCCACTGGTGGATTCGTCATTCCAAGCGCGGGAAAATCAGATGAAGGTGGTGAGTTTAGTCTAGAGCGCCTGCCTGCCGCTCGATATTCAGTAGCGATTACGGAATCGCGAACCGATCCCAAGAGCGAAGTTTTTGGCGAGTCATCAGCCTTCGAGATTCGCGACACGGATGTGACCAATATTGAAGTCCGCGCGTCGAAGACAGTTGAAGTTTCGGGGGTCGTGGTGGTTGAAAATACGAATGACAAGAGCATTCTAGCTAAAGTTTCCCAGCTTAACTTTATCTTTGAGATAAATCCGAAAGCAGGGGGCGCCCATTTCTATCGCACCGCGAAAACTGCTGCAAACCTGGGTTTTTCACTTCGAGGATTGAAGCCCGGGAAACTTAGAATTCATATCAATGATGACGCACTTGCAACAGAGGCCGGACTGCGTTTTGGCCGGATGGAATTGGGACCCGGCAACCCGGTGCGTGAGATTGAAATCGGTCCCGACATAAAAACCACGGGGCTTCAAGTGGTGTTAACCTATGGTTCAGGAACCGTTCGCGGACAGGTAAAGATTGAAAACGGCCCGTTGCCCGCGCTGTTAAGAGTTTACGCGCATGTTAGAGACGACAAGGGGTTTCGTGGCGGCATGTGGGTGGACGCCACTGGGAATTTTCTGATTGAAGCCCTACCTCCTGGCGATTACACGGTCGTAGCCACAGCGGGGGAACCCGGCAAGCGCAACGTTGGGCCCGAGGTAACTCAATCGATTTCAATAGGCGAACGGCAATCAGGCTACGCCCTGCTGATTCTGGACGCTGCTGCCATTCGCGCGGCGATGAAGTAGCAAGTCTCAACTGAGTGTCATGAGGTCAGTGCAGGGTTGCGTTCGAGCGACGACCGTTTCCGCGTTTAAGTTAAGGAAGTAGCGCCAGCCTCAAGGCCGATAGTAAGCGGCAGGTTGCACACCTGCCGCTTTGTTTTGGGTATCCACTATGAGTGTCCTAGGAGTCCTCGATGAAGGCAGACGAGTTTGCGGCGCGTGCGCCTGACGAAGTGCTCAATCAACCGCCGCCTCTTGAAAACTACAACCTCTACGAGTGTGATAGACCGCTGCGTGAGGCTGTTGCGCGTGAGGGTGGTGGCTGGGTCGACGAACAGGCGCGTGAATTCGGTGCGTTGTTAGGTAAGGCAGAAACTTTGCGGCTGGGTGAGTGGGCTAACCGTAACCCGCCGGTATTGCACACGCACGATCGCTTCGGTAATCGCATCGACGAAGTTGAATTTCATCCCGCGTGGCACGAACTCATGGCGTTAGGCATTAGCCACGGCACCCACTCGCTACCATGGACCAGTGACACATCAGGTGCGCACGTGGCGCGTGCGGCTTTGATGATGCTCAGTCACCAGGTTGATGAAGGTCACAGTTGTCCGATAACGATGACCTTCGCAGTAGTTCCCTCGCTTCGTATCCAACCAGAGCTCGCCGCCGAATGGGAACCGCGCGTGCTTTCGAATGAGTACGATCCGCGCTTCATTCCCGCGCTGGAAAAACGCAGTGCCCTGTTTGGGATGGCGATGACTGAACGGCAGGGCGGCTCCGACGTCCGTTCAAATACCACGCGCGCCGTTCCCATTGCCAAACGCGGCCCGGGCGAGGTCTATAAAATCAACGGTCACAAATGGTTTTGTTCGGCGCCAATGTCAGATGCCTTTCTGGTTCTGGCCCAAGCTGAGGCCGGATTGTCATGCCTGTTGCTGCCACGTTGGAAGCCAAATGGCTCACGTAACGAGTTTCACATTCAACGACTCAAAGAAAAGCTCGGCAACCGTTCAAACGCTTCAAGCGAGGTTGAATTCCAGGGCGCCACCGCGTGGTTGATTGGCGAGGAAGGTCGTGGCGTCGCAAATATCATCGAGATGGTGCGCCACACGCGTCTGGATTGTACGTTCGGCTCAGCCGCGAGTATGCGGCGCGCGATCGCGGAAGTGCTCCATCACGCACAGTATCGTTATGCCTTCGGTGACCGGCTCATCAATCAGCCTCTCATGAAAAACGTTTTGGCCGATCTGTGCGTTGAATATGAAGCTGCGGTTGCCCTCGCAATGCGTTTGGCGAGGAGCTTCGATGAAGCGGAAGATGAAACTCAGCGCCGCTTCAGTCGGGTGGCCACAGCGATCGGCAAATACTGGATCACGAAACGTGCCGTTGCGGTGGTCGCCGAGGCGCTCGAATGCCTGGGCGGCAACGGGTATGTTGAAGAAGCGCCCCTCGCCCGCCTCTATCGCGACGTGCCGCTCAACTCGATCTGGGAAGGTTCGGGAAACGTGCAGTGTCTAGATGTACTCAGAGCGATGCAGAAACAACCTGAAACCGGCAGAGCACTGTTTGCAGAACTCGATGGGGCGCAGGGTATCGATGTTCGTTACGACGAACTACTCCAGAGTATCCAGTTTGAGTTGTCAGGCAAGAGCGAGAGTGAAGTGAGAGCGAGAAGAATTGTCGAGTGTCTCGGGCTTGCCCTCCAGGCTTCCCTGCTCTTGAAACACGGACACCCGGCAGTGAAGGAAGCTTTCTGTTCGTCGCGGCTGGTGGACAGTCATTTCGCGTTTGGCACTCTGTCGCCGAAGAATGACTTTGATGCAATCATCGAGCGCTCAAGACCTCTTTGACTTTGCCGCAGTCGGCGGAGCGGATGTTGGCATAAAGCCTGGGTGAAGCGAGGCTTTATGCCGCCGGCCGCTACACGGACTCTGAATTCAGCGACAAGGTGGCTTCACTCGCTTCCGAACGATACAATCCGCTCCATGCGAACTCTTTACCCAGAGATTGAACCCTTCGACAGCGGACGCCTTCGAGTGTCGCCGATTCATGAACTCTATTATGAGCAATGCGGTAATCCGAACGGCAAACCCGTGGTCTTCCTGCATGGTGGACCAGGTGCGGGTCTGGTTGCCGACTATCGCCGCTTTTTTGACCCCGAGGCTTATCGCATCATTCTGTTTGACCAGCGCGGCTCAGGACAAAGCACTCCGCATGCATCCCTCGAAGAAAACACTACCTGGCACCTCGTCGCAGACATTGAGACGATGCGGCGTCATTTCGGCGTTGATCAGTGGCTGGTGTTTGGCGGTTCATGGGGCAGCACACTCGCACTTGCCTACGCGGAAACTCACCCCGAGCCTGTGACGGGATTGATACTGCGTGGAATTTTTCTTGGCCGGAAAGATGAGAATAGATGGTTCTACGAAGACAGTCGCGGCGCAAATGCGATTTTTCCGGATGGCTGGGAAGATTTCATTAGCATCATCCCTGTAGCCGAACGCGGTGACATGATCAGCGCCTATTACCGTCGCCTTACGAGTGCTGATGATGCCGTACGTTTTGAAGCTGCCCGGGCCTGGGCCATCTGGGAATCCAGTGCGCTAAAACTTTTGCCGGATCAGAAGTTGATTGACGAGTTCAGCGAACCTGACACGGCCGCCGCGCTCGCTCGCATCGAGTGTCACTACTTCCTGAACAACTGCTTCTTCGAGACTGACAATTATCTGATAGAACAAGTCGACCGTATTAGGCATATTCCGGCAGTGATAGTGCACGGGCGTTACGACATCATTTGCTCGCTAAGCAGCGCCTGGGAGTTGCACCGCGCCTGGCCTGAAGCAAAACTCGAGATCATTCCCGACGCAGGACATTCGGTAACCGAACCTGGAATCGCAGATGCTCTTGTCAGGGCAACGGACTACTTTAGAGAGTAGCTCTATGCGGCTTCGCCGTCGCACAGTGCGGGAAGCCTTTGGCTTTCCGAGTACTATTCATAATTTTCTGAGGCTCAGCCTCAGAAAGATGGAGCAGTGATCCGGAAAGGCTGAGCCTTTCCGCACTGTGCGGCGGCAGAGCCGCTGCTAAATCATTCGTATCTTAAGGCAACTAGCGGATCGACCTTGGTTGCGCGGCGAGCTGGGATGTAGCTCGCAAGTAAAGCAACGATGATTAGGATCGTCGAGATGATCACGAGGGTTGCCGGATCCGTGGGCCGGACACCGAATAGAAGACTCGCCATTAGTCGCGTTAATCCAAACGCTGCAATCAAACCCAATACGACGCCAATTAAAACCAGTTTCAATCCTTGGCCCACTGCCAGCTTTAAAACATCACGAGCTTGGGCGCCAAGCGCCATGCGAATGCCGATCTCGTGCGTGCGTTGGGCCAGGGTGTAGCTCATCACACCGTAAATACCCACAGCCGCTAACAGCAACGCCACTCCGGCGAAGATGCCGAGTAACAGCATCGTGAACCGCTGTTTCTCAATTGAGGTGGACAAGATCTCATCCATCGTTTTGATATTTGATACAGGCTGGTCCTTGTCGATGTCCCAAACTGCCTTGCGGACGGTACCAGCCAGACTAAGCGGATCCACCGAGGTCTTCACCACCAGATCGTTCGGTTCAAAGAATCCCGCCTGCTGGTAATGCAGGTACATCTGCGGCTTTGGATCAGCAACCAGCTCGAACTGGCGCACATCCTTCACCACTCCGACGACCGTGATCCAACTTTCAGGCGGCGAACTGACCGGTCCCGGGGTGAACCGTTGTCCGATCGGATTCTCCCCTGGCCAGAACCGTTGCGCCATCGTTTCGCTGACAACCGCAACCGCCTGACCATCTTCCCGGTCCTGATCGTTTAGATTTCGTCCTGACAGCAAAGGAATGCTCATCGTGGAGAAGTAGTCAGGGCTGATGACGCGCGTAACAACCGCGGGCTTTTGGCCCGGCGGTGGTTCCGGACGGCCGGCAAAATTTACAGTGATGGAATTACCTTGCCGGTATAACGGGAGGTTTGTAGTCACGCCTGCCGACGTCACTCCCGGCAGTGATTCAACTCGCCGCACGAGATCGCCGTAGAAGGTGGTCCGCTGTTGATGAGTCGCATACTTCGCGCGCGGCAGCACCACTTTCATCGTTAGCAGATTCTCTGCCTTGAATCCGGGATCGACGCTGCGCAATCTGAGGAAGCTGTTGATGAGAAGTCCTGCGCCAATCAAGAGAAGAAGCGAGACGGCGACTTCAGTGACTACGAGTATTCCGCGCAGCCGACTACCACGAGCTCCAACAGATGAGTCGCGGCCACCTTCCTTGAGCGATTCATTCAGATTGAAATTTGACGACTGGATGGCGGGAGCTAGTCCGAAGACAAGCCCGGTCAGTATCGAGACACCGAGGGTAAATAGCAAAACCCTCGCGTCAATCGAAACTGACTGGGCCTGAGCTATGGTTGCCGGAATAAAGCCCTTCAGCACCTTGAGAGCGACCAGCGATAATGCCAACCCAACCATGCCGCCGAACGCCGCAAGCAAAATACTTTCGGTAAGGAATTGCCGCAGCAACCGCCAGCGACTCGCCCCTAGTGCAAGTCGAAGCGCAATCTCCTTTTGCCGTCCAGCCGCGCGGGCCAGTAGTAGATTGGCTACGTTTGCACACGCTACCAACAACACAAATCCCACCGCGCCGAGCAACACCAGCAGCGCCGGTCTGATGTCGCCGACTAATTGTTCATGCAAAGGAACCACGGCGATGCCCTGTTCAGAATTCTGTTGCGGGTACTGCTGCTGAAGGCGCACTGCAATCGTGTTCATCTCAGCCTGGGCCTGTTCGAACGTAACCCCTGGCTTCAGGCGGCCAAGTACCTGCAGGTAGTGTCTTCCCCTGTTAGCTGCCTGTTCGTTAGTGAACGCGATGGGAACCCATAACTCGTCGTCGCGAGTAGGAAACTGAAACTGGGCCGGCATCACCCCCACGACCTGTGCGGGCTGACCATTTAAGGTCAACGTCTTACCGACTATGTTTGGATCGCCGGCAAAGCGCCTTTGCCACAAAGGATGACTGAGCACTACAACCTGATTACGCCCGGGTTGATCCTCTTCAGCAAGGAAACCCCGGCCCAGTTGCGGGGCGACGCCAAGCAAGTTGAAGAACGTCGCAGAGACCTTTCGCCCGACAATCCGCTCCGGATCGCCGGAGCCGGTTAGGTTAAAACTCTCATCGGCAATCGCCGCCATATCTTCAAACGATTGGCTCTGATCGCGCCAGTCAACGAAGTTGCCGGCACTCGGCGTGTCGCGTGGGAACCCCCTGGCAGCCTTGTCCTCCCAAACCATCATGAGTCGATCAGGCTCCGCATACGGCAACGGCTGCAGTAGGACGGTGTTCACAACGCTGAAGATTGCGCTGTTAGCGCCGATTCCTAAAGCGAGCGCCACAATCGCAATCGTAGTGAAGCCCGGATTCTTAACCATCATTCGTAGGGCGTACCTTACGTCCTGCCACAAATCGTTCAGCATATTTATTCTCCCTGGAGTGCCAGCGACGACGGGGTTCTGCACAACTGCGCGGTCGACTCTCTGCAGTTCGTGCGCTAACACGTCGCTCTCAGCCAACTCCCTCAGCGTTGACTGATACGCCTCATGCTCACTCGCGCCGCCAACCGTCAACTGTTGATATCGGTCGTCGAGGTGTTGGGCCAACTCATCGACAATCTCTATCTCCCGAGCAGGCGAAAGCCTCAAGCCGGCCAAACGCTTTGCTATTTCGCTTCTCCAATCAGGCATGCTTGATTCCGGTGATCAGATTGATTGCTTCGACAAAGTCACGCCAGCTATTGCGCTGCGCTGCCAGGATCTTCTTGCCTTCGGCAGTGAGACGGTAATAACGACGTCGTCTCTGACCAGCCTTCTCCACCCAGCGTCCCTGTATCCAGCGCCGTTTCTCGAGTCGATACAACAGAGGGTAGAGCGAGGCGACATTGAACTTCAGTGTCCCGCTCGAGCGTTGTTCGATCAGGTTTCCTATGTCGTAGCCGTGGCGCGGCTGATCTTCGACCAGGGAAAGGATTAACAACTCCGCACTTCCCTTCTTCAACTCGCGATCGAGTACACGTGAGCCCTTATATGTCATAGCCATATATTATTTAGATGCATATGGATTCGTCAAACTAAAGTTACGGATCAACTTTGGCTCGGAGCGGCGTTCGGTTATTTGGAGAGGTGGCAGGGTCTCGGGCGGAGTCGCAGGAGGTAGTTGGCCGGAGTGGCATGAGGTCAGCACCACCTCGCGGCGGGTGGGTCAGCGCTAGCTGATCGATCGTCTAACCAGCCAAAGGATGTACCTCGACCAACCAGCTCTTGTTCTTCTGCTGGGTCACACTAATCTCAACGTCGAGGAACTTCTTAATGATCTCGATGTTTGTTTTCGTGTGAAGCGACAAGTCGCCGGCTATAAACGATCCGCCTCCGCAGAGTGCCAGCGGAATAAGCAACTGATCGGCGAGATGCTCTCCTACGGGTGACTCGGAACTCAGATACTCAAGCGCTTCATCAGCCGCTCTCGCGGCGATGGTCTCGGCACGTACGCCACGTTCGCCGACCGCGGTGAATAGTTCAGTCAGGGCCTCGCTTTCAATTTCGATCATTACAGCAGTTCCGCGGCTGATGGCGTTATCGGAGATTTCTGCAAAGAGCTCTGCGTCGTGTAAATCGAGCTTGTCCTTCACGACCCCCAACTCGCGAGCAGCCATGCTCTCAGGCAGATTGACGACCAGGGCACGGGCACGTTTTGCCAAAACATCTCCACGCTTCAACAGGTCGAGTCGATGCCTGTTTACCGATGGTTGAATGAAGACGTCGAAGTGCCCGCCGCCTGGAGGATAAAAGCCATAGCGTCCGAGCTCGATTAGAATACTCGGCCCCATGCGATTAACTAGCGGCAAGAAGGTGCGTTCCAGGAAATCGTAAGGTGGCGCGTGCACGTTATGCGTTCCACCTTCAAACCGCAGCATGCTCGGCGCCGATGCAATCATCAATGGGGGAAGGATGGCTTGAAGAACGAGGGTGGCACTGCCAGCGGTGCCGATAGTAAAAACGTATTCACCAGGACGGAGTGTGCCCGGAACGAAAGTAAATTCGGTCGAGCCAATTGCCGCACCTTCAACTGTTGCTTGACTGATTTGAGCAGCTGCTCTTACGCCAGTGAGGTGTTGCTGGCGGAGACCGGGCTTAGCTCGATTGGCCCGCGCCTGTACAACCCTGAAAGGTTTGCCGGTGACAATCGAAAGGGCGAGCGAAGTACGAATGATTTGCCCGCCACCTTCGCCATATGAGCCGTCGATAACCAGCAATTATCCAGTTCCAACCGACTACGTCTTCACGACGAAGCCGACACTCTTTGAAGCCATTCCTTCGTAGGGGCTTGAACTGAAAAGCAGGGTGGTGCGAGTGCCGTCTTTGCGGTTGAAATCACGCTCATTCGGACGGCGGGGGCGGGTATCCACGGTGTTTTCAAAGTCTAGGGGGTTGCGCGGTTCTCTTGGACTAATCGCATTTAGATTGATCACGCCTTTAGAGAGATCGTCGCGAGAGTATCCGATCAGTTGTAGAAAGGCATCATTAGCGTCAGTAATCTTTCCATCACTACCCCAAAATGCGACTCCAATAAAACTACATTCGTATAAACCTCGAAAGCGTGATTCGCTGACACTCAGGGCGCGATGCGCACGTTTACTCTCCGCCAATTCCTGTTGCAGTCGAACCACAGTCTGCGACAACTCTGCCGTCTGCTCTCGAACGCGCTGCTCCAACATGCTATTGACGTCGTATAGCGATTTGCCTTCCTTCTCGAGCTCGGCCGCATGAAGACTCACGTCATACGTTCGCTGTTGCAACGCCTGACGCTTCTTGACGTTGTCAGTTGCGTCGAGCAGAAGGATCCAGGTTCCCTGAGGACGATGAAAGAAATAGATGTCTGCAAATACCTGGTCTCTGGTTTGGACGTTTGGCAGGAAAACACCACCGGTGTCAACTGGTAATACGCCAGCCAGGAAAACAAACTCATCAGCGACTTTCATCCCTTCAGTCAATCCGGAAAGGCCGTAAGAGTCGAGCGCACCGCCCCACTCAGCCAATCCTCCCTCTTCACCGACCAACAGGAAAGCCGGCGCCAACAGATCGTCGGTCAGGGTGTCAATGAATTCTCGAATCGGAGCGGGGAGTTCAGTCATCTTTCTTTTTCACCATTTTTTCTGCGAGGGCCAGAAATGCCCCTTCCACACCCTGTCCAGTTTTCGCGCTGGTATTAAGTATGGTCCAGTATTTTTGCTCGAGGGCTTCCTGTTCGCGACTTTCAATCTGCCAGTCTTCGGCCAGATCAGCCTTATTCAATAGCAGCAGGAAAGGGACGGGGCCAATAGCTTCTTCCGCGCGAGTTTGCAGTGCCAGAGCTTTGTAGAGTGTATCTTTGCGCGTTCCGTCGGCGACCAGCAGATAACCCGAAGCACCGCGCAGGTACGATTTGCGAAACTCATGCTCAGTCTCGGTTCCTTCAATATCCCAAAGAAGTAGTGTCACTTCCTCGGTGCCGACCGTCACTACCTTCTTGTCGACCTTGACGCCCACGGTGGTGTGATACTTCCCCGAGTAAATGCTCTCCACAAAGCGTCGTACCAAACTCGTCTTTCCGACAGCGAAGGTACCAAGCATGCAAATCTTTTTCTGAATCATAAAAGCGAGGGTCTCTCTATTGGGCGTCGGTCGAAACTACTTTGAACGTTACACTGCGATTCGAAGCGCGATCATTGTCAGTAATCTCTTCACGGACCTTCTCCTTCGAGCCTACCGCCTTAATCGTAAGGTTAGGCCACTTAGGCAAACGCTTTTCTAAAGCCGCCGCGACTGTTACCGCCCGCTCATGACTAAGCGTCGTATTTCGAGCCTCAGTGCCACTACCGTCTGTATGCCCTGAGATTTCGAGTCTCACGTTTTTCTGTAACTGCACGGCAAGACCTTGAAGCCGCTCAATGTCAGCCATCAAAAGGTTAAATGTTTCTGCCTGACCAGGAACGAGCTCGGCACGGTCCAGCACAAACCGCAGTAACGGGTCTTCGATACGATTCAGATCAAGCAGCTTGTCCTCGTTGAATGCATTAATGCCCGGCAAGAGTCGCGCAGATCTACGAGTTTCTGTGACCCAATCGTGGGAGGCAAAACCTTCTGCCGCCAAAATCCCATTCGTCAAAGTAAACCTAACCGACTCCGGTGGCTTCAATAGATTGCTGGTTCTGGCCAGTACAAACTGAGGCGCTAACGCATGAAATGGTTCCCAGTGGGTCATGACATCGTCCGGGTCGATCTGATGTTCCTGCATCACGGCTTGCGGATCACGCGCCATCGGATCACGCAAGCCGCTTAGGAAATACTTCCCGTCCCGCGCTCCAGTTTCAGCTACCACGATTCCTGGTTCGCTCTTCAAACGTTCTACGTAGCCATCCCATCGTCGTTTTTCGCGCAGCCAAAAGAACGCCAGAACTAAAGCACCAACCAACAATAGACCTGCGATTACGGTAACCGGAGTAACAAGACGTTTCTTGCCTGCCAATTGCTTACCTGAATCGTAATGAGCTTGCAGACAATCTTCGAGCAACGGAGCCGTAGCAGCAAATGGCGCAGCGTCACCCTCAAACTCGCTGAGAAGGGTGCCAAACTGAAGGTGGATTCTCTCCAGAGCATCCTGAAAAACTGCCCTGAGATCTTCAGGCGCATTTCCACGAATCACGGCAGCCAGAACCGCCTGGGGTCCTCGCTCGACCCAGACCGTCAATTCGCCAACGCGCAAATCTTCCAACCCCTCGCCATCAGGCGTAGAAAATGAATCATGAACGAAGTCCTGAATGGCGGTGAGCATTCCAGACACCATGTCGGCGTCCTGGGTTTTGGTGCCCGGCGCAGAAACCTGATGCAGAAGTAGGCCAGTGTCTTTATGAATCAGGAAAATCTGCTCCACCCGGTAGAGCAGGGTTTTCAACATGACCACTTCCGCAAAAGTTTTGCCCGTGCGTAGCGCTTCGACTCTCCACTTCAAACCCTGCGCCGACAGGCTGTGTGTCATTGACTGGTTGAGCGATTGGACCATGCCGCTCAAGGCAGTCGCGATTGCCTTGCGTATGGCCGGACCGATGATTGGAAAGATCGCATCGGCGAGTGGTTGCGGGTTCTTACGAACGGACTGTTGCAGAGCTGAAGCGACTGTCGGGGCCAGAGCATCAGTGAGGTCGTTATCCTGACGGGAGCGCACGGAGATGGCGGCCGGTAGCACCCTGCTTACCTCTTCCATTTGCCGGCGCGGATTACTGAGCCGCTCATGCACCTCTGCAAGTTGAGCCTCAGCCGGGCCGAGCAACAAAGTGCGCAGCTCCGCCATGTTTTCTTCATCTGTTGATGAAGCGGCAGGACTAACCTGATCAAGCACTTCTGGTGCGTCAGACTTCGTCATGGCGAACGTCTTTTAAGCAAAGTTTGCCGGTGCGACACAGGCAGGTGATCTCAATTGGAGACTGGCATCTTGAGATCGTTATTCAAGCGCATGGCCATTTCCGTCAGTAACGTTGCCAGCGATGAGCGATCGGTTTTTCCGTGATTCAGGTCGGCGACTTCACGCTGCAACATCCCGGTAATCTCCTCCTGGTTCTTTCTCATCGCATCGGTCAGGTCCTTAGATTGCGCAAGAATCTGCTGACGCAAGTGGCTCTGCGCGCGTTCGGTTTGATCATTGAGTTCCGCAAGCTTGGCACTCAACGAATGGCCGGTGTCATGAATTCCACGCCAGGCACCCTGCAAGGCTTCGTCACGAGTTCGTTGCTCCGCCTGAAGCCGGTCGGCCAGCGCGGTAAACTCGTTGGTGATGAATTGCTCGAGGGCTTCGAAGCGCCTCTTAGTGTCATCGCGGAGATCTTGAGACTCCTTGGTCAGTCGCTCCTCGACGCGCATGAACCTTCGTTCGTAATCGCGCATTTGTCCACCGAAGAGGATTTCGCGGATCTTGTCTATGTTGCCGGTTTCTGGCGGTTGGAGGTCATTTTCTATGTGGGATGCACCATCGGATTCTTGTGGGCTGGGCGACGCTACCTGGACGACGGCGTGGCCTTGTTCTTGAGCTGACATAAGTATCTCCAATCACAAAATATGGAATGCCACCCTAACCGAAGAAACAGGTTGGATAGCAAAGGGTCCGATCCTAATACGAGCGCCTCTCACAAGGGAGGAGTGGCTACTGTTGAAATGCGCTGCGAGGGGTGTCGGTGGTCTTGCCATGCGATGCGAAACTGACGCACCCCGCGATACCCGGTGTCCGTAAGAGTTGTTTGCCAATACTGAGCAAAGGAGTGCGGTTATGTCAAGGCATTCGACTGCTGGATACGCCTGCCGTTCGGCAATGAGATCAGCCGCGGTTCCCAGCGGTCACGCAACCAGCGGTTGTCTCCCGTCGGGACCCTCGTTACAGTGTTTTCGGATTAACCTGATGCCAGTAACAAATCCGAGACCGACTTGCTAAACTCGCCTCACTCCCAATCGTGACGATACCTTCGTAGATTTTCCGCGCGGGGCGATCGATCCAGTCAACCCATGACATCCAACCAAACCATCGCAATCTTCGGATCCCGAGACATCGATCAAAGAACCGCCTATGACTTGTTCGAACAGCACCTCTCGCCGTTTCTATCGCGCGGGGCAACCTGGGTGCTCGGAGGCAGCCGAGGATTGGAACAGTGGGCCATACAGTGGTTGCTCGATCACAATGAAAGGGTTTGGATTGTGGTCGCGTATACCAGGAACGAACATGCGCCTTGGCTTCATCCATTGTTGGACGAGGTCGACCGCGTGATTGAGCTACGACTGCCACGGCGAAAGACTGCTTCCGCGATCAGAAACCGCCACAACGTTTCGCTTGCTCAGATTGTGTTTGGATTCTGGTCTGGGAAAGGAGGGCCAACGATAAAGATTCTGAAGCACGCACTTACGAAGCGAAGGAATGTGCATGGTGTACCAGCTGTACGTGATGAATAATGCAGGACGAGTCAACGGATCGCATGATTTCTCACGGCGGGCGGCGCGAACTGGTCAGGAAGTCAGACCCACTCGATAGGGGGTGGGTCTGACGATTGAGAGAATAAAAGAACCCACCGGCTACCCGCCTGGTGGTACTGATGACTTCATGACCCGCTGCCATCAAATCGTGACGCATCACCCTTACATTTCCAGCCAAAATCAAGGCAAGAATTAGGAGAACTTATAAATGTCTATTGCACGCATTACCGAAATCAGTTCCACATCTACAAAGAGTTTTGAAGAAGCAATTCAGAGTGGCGTCAATCGCGCTACCACAACGCTGCGGAACGTTCGCAGCGCATGGGTCAAAGAACAGCAAATCAGGATCGACAACGGGAAAATTGTTGAGTATCAGGTTAATCTGATGATTACCTTTGTGCTCGACGAAGGTGATGAAACCGACGTAGCGTAAACGTTACGTTTAGCGCTCCTCGGTGGTTGTTTGTTCCGCCAGTTGTTTCAGATTGAGCAACTGGCGGCGCATCATAAACAAGTCACCCCAGGGAAGGAGCACTCCCATCAAGCGACCCCTCATGCCTTCCGCGTAGTTCACTGCTAACTTAACGAGCAGTCTACAAACGTCAGGTTGGCTTTCCTCGATCAGATAGCTGACCGCGATATCGCCGAACGTTCGAGCTGCCGACGATCCTTGCTTTGTACGGATCGTTAAATGACGATTTCGCTCGAAGTCCACCAGGGCAAAAATCGTCATTACTTCCTGACCGACAACGAGTTCGTCCAGACCAGCAATCAACGCCTGTGGGCTTTGCTTTCCGACGTTATCAATCGAATCATAACTGTAGGGCGCTACTCGCAGTTGGCATAACCAACGATAGACGGTCCTTGCAGGTGCTTTCACCGTCACACCGCGAAAGAGGGTGACGTCAGGCGTGCTGATGACCGCGTCACAAGGATAACGAAGTCGGCGTTCCTCGCTCGTGGTTCCCCAGTTTTGGCTGATAGAGGTCAAGATAATTGAGTTCCTTTTTGCGCTGAGTTCGTCGCAGTCATCATCGCGAGTGGTTAACGTAACTCGAAATGAACTCTCTGAGCATCCTCTGTGTTCTCTGCGCCTCTGTGGTGGATTTAGTTGGGCGAGGTGCTCACCAGCGAGGCGCAGAGAACACAGAGCATGCCCAGAGAAAACGAAACCCTTTGGTTCCGGAAAGCTCTTGCCGGAGGTTACTGGAAACTCAAAACACGTGAGCCCTTTGCGGTGATGGGCAACGTTGAGATCGTCAATGGCATTCTGGTTGCTCCCTTTCATAGTCTAGCAATCGCCAGTAGAAATCGAATTAGAAGGAAACGCCTGCTCAAATGCAATGTACGTTTGTCAGCCAAAGGGAGTGTTGAATGCCAATAAGAAGCGCAGACCTTCACGGCAGTGTACCGGATAGCTCTAATGCCGCCTTACTACTGATCGATGTTGTTAATGACTTCGAATTTCCGGGTGGTGAGAATCTGCTCGAGCTGGCGTTGCCGGTCGGTCAACAGATCGCCAGCTTTAAGAAGCAGGCCAAGCAGGCCGGCATTCCTGCTATCTACGTCAACGACAATTTCGGCAAGTGGCAATCCGATCTGAACAAGATCGTTTCGCATTGTTTAGAGGAAGGTGTTCGCGGCGAGCCTTTTGTAAAGATGGTTGTTCCTGACGACGATGACTACTTCGTTTTGAAACCCAAGCACTCGGGGTTTTATTGCACCAGCCTCGACCTACTGCTCAATCACCTGGGCGCTCGTAATCTGATTCTCGCTGGAATCGCGGGTAACAATTGCGTGCTGTTCACCGCGAACGACGCGTATATGCGCGACTTTAAACTCTTCGTTCCTTCAGATTGTGTCGTTTCACCAACGGAAGAGGCGAACAACTATGCTCTAAGGCAAATGGAAGAAGTGCTGAAGGCGGACATCCGAAGGTCCGATCAGTTAGACCTCACGAACCTGAACAACACAGACAGTCTCAAAGCTCATGCTGAAGGTGGAAGCTAAGTAACGCGGCAGTAGTATCAGAGCAGCGAGCTTGGGCCTCCTAAGCCATAGTGGTGATGAAGTCATCAGAACCAATCCCGACGCGTCGGGATGGCGGGTGGCTCGCTTGCGCATGTGAACGGCACCGACACCTCTGATCGCTCGCGAACTTGTGACGTGAACGCGCCTCAATCCTCATCACCCAAACGGTTCCTCAATCGACGGACTCTGCTTCGTAAAAAACTTCGGCCCATCGTCAGTGATATAGAGACAATCTTCAAGCCGGATCCCAAACTCACCGTAGATCACCACCGTCGGTTCGTCGCTAAAACACATTCCAGGTTGGATCGGGGTTTTATTACCACGCACAAAGTTGGTCCATTCGTGACCTTCGAGACCGATACCATGACCCGTACGATGAGGGAGTCCGGGCGTTTTGTAGTCAGGACCAAACCCCGCATCCACGATAACTTTTCGCGCAGCAGCATCGACGGCTTCGCAGGGAACACCAACCTTTGCAGCGGCAAAACCTGCATCCTGTGCTTTCCGTTCGAGGTTCCAAATCTCGCGCTGCCGGGGAGTCGGCTTACCAAAAACAAAAGTGCGCGTGATGTCTGATTGGTAGCCATCCACGCCGCAGCCACCATCCATCAGCACCACATCTCCTTCTTTCAGTTTCTGCGGTGTGGCACTGCCGTGAGGAAACGCCGTGTATTGGCCAAAGCTGCAAAAGACGCCGCCCGGTACGCCGAGGGCGCGAAACGCCGCCGCACAGTTTCCGGAGAACTCATCCTGAGTCATGCCCTCCCGCATGCTGTCGTGCGTCGCCTTGTACGCAACAATCGCTATGTCATTTGCGCGTTGCATCAGAGCAATCTCGGCTGAAGACTTGAACATCCGCCCTCCGGCAGTCACCGAAGTCGCGCTCACAAACTGAAGTCCAGGCGCGGCTTTGCGAATGCCATCAAACAAGAAGAAGCGAACTTTCTCTTCCATCCCCACTCGTCCGGTGCGGACCCCTCTATCACGAAGAATGTCTGCGACGACCTTGTAGGGACTCGCGTCCTCCTCCCAGGTGCGAATATCGTTACCGATACGAATCAGCTCCCTCGCCTTTGCTTCCTCAAACTTTGGACATACCCACGCAATTTCGCCGCGCTGTGGTATCACGAGCGCAAACATCCGCTCGCTCAGCCCCCAACGCACACCGGTGTAGTAAAACATGGTGGCGCCCGACTCGACGTAGATGGCATCAATGCGATTCTGGCGCATCAGACGCCGAGCCTTTTCTATTCGCTCGCGCCGTTCATCAAGGGATATCGGCACGATGCCTTCCGTCATGCGTTTTAGTTTACGAATCTGATCAGGGATCTCCGGTTGTTGAAACGCTTCCGCCGTGGTCGATTCGGCGAAGGCGTTAACCGCCAGGCCGGCACCAGTAACGGCAGCGGCGGAGAGCCGAAGGAAGTCTCTTCTGTCTGTGCACATAATCTGGGTGTTCCTTTAGGGTTAGACGATGCGGGTCATGCTAACCGAGAGCTGATTGATTATCAAAAAACAATCGCCGCTAAGCTGAGACATTATGATCGCCGTGGCAATGAAGTCATCAGTACCACCTCATGACCCGCTCGGCGACTGGTGCCTTCAGACCCGCCCGTTATCCCGACGCGTCGGGATTGGTACTGACATCATGACCCGTGGTAGATTTCGCCTCACCGTTCAAAGTCAAACGCAAGGAAAACCAACTAATGGACGATCAAACGAAGGCGCCTGAGATTTCATATGACGTGCGTGTGAAGCCGGGACGTGAAGGCACTGATCCGGAAGCGCCGGATTGGGAAGTTCTGGAGCTTGAAGATGGCGCGATTAAAAATAACGCGGACATCTACGACAACATGACGCTGGCAGAAGCCAATCAAATTGCCGGAATGTGGCGCAAGAAAAAGGAAGAGGCTGAAACGGGCACAGAGGAAAACCACTAGGTCTTAGCGCGCTACAGATTTGGCTCGTTCACGGAAGGTTCCGTTTGATGGGTCAAGATAGATGCACCTGCCAAACATCAGCAGGGCCAGAATGCGGGTGATTGCCAGATCGAACGAAATACACGAGTCGAGTGCCGAATCGGCACCTTTTGCTATCTGAAAAGCTTCTACCCCCCAGCTCAAATAATTCAACAACCCACGATGAGAGATTCGAACGCCATTTGATTCGAGAGCGTTGTCCCTGGTGTATATCGAATAGGCCAGGTTTTTGTAGGTTGCACGTGGTCCCGGGTTCGTCTTTCGTTCCTTAGCGATGATCTCCCAATTCGCGTCGAGCGGAAGTCGCGGGCCGTTGTGCCGAGGAATACTATTCAGCAAACCCGCTTCGGTTAAGACGACGAAAATGTTTGCGTCCTGAAGAATGAAGGAGAGGCGCGAGAACGACGCCGCTGGATCTAACGGAACGTATGCGCCGCCAGCCTTTAGTATGCCGAGGATGCCGACGACCAATTCCGGTGTTCGGTGCAGAAACAGACCCACCAGAGAATTTGGACCAACGCCAAAGCGCATCAAAAAGTGCGCTAACTGGTTGGCTCGTTCATTCAATTCACGGTAAGTAAACCGTTGCTCCCCTACGACCAGGGCTATCGCCTCAGGGTTTACTTCGACTTCTGACTCAAAGAGCTCATGCACGCAACGCTCATTGAGATGAGCCATGGTGGCTTCATCCAAACCACCGAGCGTCTTGTTTCGCTGATAAGAACTGTCAAGCTCTCCAACCCGGAGAATATCTTGTACTAGGGTCGCCATAGATTACTCGCTATAAGTGCGGGGGGCCCGTAGCTCAGATCCTCGCCGCCAACAAATCAGTTTCCATTCCTTGTCTTAACTAGAAAGTGGGAAAACGCGACCCTTGCCAGAAAATGGCTCGTGTATATCGGCTTGGGTGCAAGAGGATTCAAGGACGGCGACTTAATGAACAAGCGTGCCGAGTGTTCGACATGCTTTATGTCCGACATGCTTCAGGAGACTCTGATCAAGTCGTAAAGATCTCTTTGTCTCAGCCCGCGGAGCGGGTTAAGACAAATTCAGCTCACGATCACTTGATCAGAGCTTCCTTCAGCTTGTCGCTGAAGATTGGGGAAAATTCAACCGGCAGTTTTGGTAGGGACCATTGTGGAAGGAATGTCTTCAATGCTTTTGAAAGTCTGACAGCCCAACTCGGATTTGTACCGCGAAGCGGTTACGTAATCTAGCCCAGGATTGCCTCGTTGCGCGGATACCCTGGGTAACAGATCCTGGAGACACCCAACCCCAACGGGGTTATGTCAGGCTAGAATAGAAATGGTTCAGGGTTAATGATCCGATTGAAATGTAACGTTGGAGCCGTACCCCGTTGGGGTTGCGGCAATAACACCCTTCGATCCCCAGGGTAGCCGCGCAACGCGGCAACCTGGGCTAAGTTACGTAACAGCTTCGCGGTAAAATCGGCAGTCGTCACAAGGTTGAATATTTGAGAGAGACCACTGTTGATCGTCCGGCCAGTAAACGACAAGCAGAAGCGTCTCGGACATTCCATTCTGGAAACTACTCACCGAACACTGGGGTTTTCCAGGAAACCTCACCTTAACCTCATCTTCGTTCCACCGAGTCTTGCGCTCGATCAGCACCCAAATCCTCAAATCTCTCTCTCCAACTCTCACTTCTAAAACACTTGAAGCTGGAGTTGAACCCACATTACAGCTTTATTACATCTCGAAGAGGTGCGGATTAAGTAAGCCCCAGTAGGTACCTAACCGTATTTCTCAAGCGTTCACCAGAACCAAACAATTCGATTGCCTCGAAATGAGGCTTCCCACTTCGGGTATCTGCGACTGCCGCATTTTGAAAATGGCTAGTTCGTACAGGGCGAAGCCTACTCAAAAATCGAAGCGTTCCACGTGTTAACCCCCAGAAATAGGAAAAAGAAACGAACTGCTCGCGTGTTGTGCCTCGACAGCAAGCAGTTTTGGACCACGCAGAATCAATTCTGGAAGTGGGTTCGCGAAGGCGTGATCGTGAAGTCTCACGATTACCCGTTAACAGGTCATTTCGTTCGTGATCTTGAGGATACAGCGGTTTTGCTTAGTCATACGGTTCTAAATCTCGCTTGCCCAAACCACCTGCAGGAAGCTTTGGCTTCTCGCAGACAGAGCTTTCCTAAGAAATAGGTAACCATGAGAATTCCAGAGCAATACGCGACCTACTCATTCAAACGGATGTCACGGATGCTTATCGTGACTACTGCATTATTAGTCGTCATTATTCCAGCAGCGGCACAACAGGCGAACCATACATTGGTGCGCCCGAAACTGGCGAAGACCACACCAGCCCCACGAGTTGCGGCGACTACGTCAGTAAACAGGGCCGCGGTTTCGGCTGCGCCTGAGCGATATCGAATTGGCCCCGGCGACGTTCTGGAAATCCGGCTCTACAAGCTTCCCGATCTGTCGCGAGAGTCGCTGCGAGTAGAGGAAAGCGGAACGATTCGCATGCCGCTAATCAATGAAGAGATTCCCGCCTCCTGCCGCACAGAGACTGAACTCGCGAAAGATATTGCTTCCCGTTATCTGACATTAATGCGAAATCCGCAGGTCGACGTCTTCGTCAAAGAATACAACTCTCGTCCCGTCGCCGTCATCGGCGCCGTCAATACGCCAGGCCGCTTTCAACTGCAACGTCGGATTCGCCTGCTGGATTTGTTGTCGTTTGCCGGTGGTCCGGCTGAACGTGCCGGCGGAAATATTCAAGTGGTCCACGAACTGTCCTTCCCCGTTTGCGAGAACGCGAATTCGGGCCTCGGACCAAAGTCAGACGATGGGCTGGGAATCAGCGTCTTTAAGTTGCGCGACACGCTCGCCGGAAATAGTCGTTCAAATCCCTATGTCCGACCGGGCGATGTGATCACCGTGCTTGAGTTTGAACAGATATACGTGATCGGCAATGTTGTTAGACCTGCGGCTTTCCCGCTGAAGGAAAGGATCACTCTGACGCAGGCAATCGCCATGGCTGGCGGCACTCTGCGTGATTCACAGAGCGACCGCATCCGCGTGATACGACAAAACACCAGCAACAATCTCAAACAGGAACTTATCGTTGACCTCAAAGCAATCAACAAGCGCCAGGCCGCAGACATTGTTCTGCAGCCCAATGACATCGTCGAAGTGCCGACTGCTAATGGCAGGAGATTCTTACGGAATATTCTGGAAGGTGTGGTGCCCGGAATCGCCAGATTTCCGACCCAGGTAATCCGCTAGTACTACGCAGAGCAGACGCTATTAAAGGTATTGGTTATGAGTCAAAGCAAAAGTATGAAAAACAATTCGCTGGTTGCCAGAAATTCACGAAACTTGCCGGAACAAACAACATCCGACCTGCCCAGTCGGAATGTTGTTCTCAACACCTTCAATCAGCAATCGGAAGACGAAGCGCATCTGAGGGAGTTTCTGTTTTCCCTGCGCAAATATTGGTTGTTGGTAGTAGGCGTTCCTCTTCTCGTGACGGCTCTGGTTGCAGTTTACATGGCACGGCAGCCGAGCATTTACGAAGCATCGGCACGTGTCCAGGTCAGATCTCGAAAACGGCAGCCCAACATTGGGGAACAACAAAGGTGGAACTTATGTCGTTAATCCCGTTAACGACCCTGCTTACTTCAATACTCAACTCCAGATTCTTACGAGCCCACGATTGTTGAGACGAGTCGTGAAGGATCTTGATCTCGAGCACGATCCGAACTTCCGCATACCTCAAGCCAGCCCGTCGCGATTGCAAAAATTGCTTGGACGAGACACTCCCAGCGCTGCGCCGGTGGCAAATCAGACCGTTGGGATCGGTGAAGAGGATATCGACGCACCTCACGAGGATTTGGCCGAGGCCACCAGACTCGCCCCTTATGTGGCGCAATTAAAACTCAATCTTAAGGCTGAGCCGGTCAAGGAAGTTCGATTGCTCGTCAAAGACACACGCTTGATCGATCTGAGCTATTCCTATCCGAATCGAGAACTGGCAACGAAGATCGTAAATCGCATCGCCGACACTTTCGTGCTTTCAAATCTCGAACGAAAAACAACGAGCAATCAAAGCACTGGAGAAATCTTTCAACAACGCATCACCGACCTGAAGAGCCAAATCAAGGAGCAGGAAACTCAGCTACTCAACTACGCGAAGAGTCACCAGATTCTTTCACTCGATGCGGCGCAGAATACGGTGGTTGAAAGACTAACCAATCTAAACCGGCAACTGCTCGAAGCTGAAAACGAGCGCAAGGTTGCCCAGGCTGCGTATCAGGCTGCCCTGGCTCCTGGAGCTGCCGACGCTCTGGCGTCCGGTGCCGGCGCCCGCGAACCCAATGACATTGAAGCGCGGCTTTCACAGCTAGTGCAGCGACGCTCTCAGTTGATGGTCGACTTCACGCCCGCCTGGCCTGAAGTTAAGGAAATCGACAATCAGATTGCCGTATTGGAAGGTCAGTTGAAACAAACGCGAAACCGCGCGTCGTCAGTAGTTGTAACTAACCTGAGCACGCACTACCGACAATCAATGGCCCGCGAAGGCGCACTGCGCAGTGCGTTCAATCAACAGCGAGCCGAAACTCTCGAACAAAATGAAGCTGCGGTCAACTACCGTATCCTGCAACAAGAGATTGAAACGAACAGGTTGCTACTCGAAGGCATGTTGCAGCGCAGCAAAGAAAATGAAGCTGCACTGGCTGCGATGCGAAACAATATTCACGTCAGCGATTACGCGGTAATTCCATCCGTCCCAGTAGGACCAAAGCGTTTCCTGTTCATCGGGATTGCCTTTGCACTCTCGTTGCTGTTGGGAGTCGGTGTCGCTGTCTTGCTTGGTTTCATAGACGACTCTTTCCGTTCAACTGACGACCTGGAGCGGACCCTCAACTTACGCGTTTTGGCAGCAATTCCGAACACCAACGGCACGCTCATGCTAGGGCCCGCCACAGTTTCCGGGATTAGCGGGAATGGGAAATCGCACGACGAACCCAACGAGCCCAATCATCCATTGCCGTTTCGAGAAGCTTACCGTCAGCTGCGAACCTCGATGCTGCTGTCATCGAGACGCGGAGCATTCAAGTCGTTGCTGGTCGCTTCAAGCATGCCCGGCGAAGGGCGAACAATGATTGCGGTCAACACCGCCCTAAGCCTTTCACGGACCGGGGCCCTCGTCCTGATTATCGATGGTGACCTGCGCCAGCCCAGTCTTCATTCGGTCTTCGATCTCGAGAACGACAATGGCCTCACCACTCTCTTGATCAATGGACTGAACGAGAACGACCCACTGCAGTACATTCAACATTCGGAAAAAGGAATCGGCATTTTAACCGCTGGTCCAGTCGTTGATGATTCGGCTGAACTTCTGGGGACCGATCGGATGCGGGACGTTATAGAAACCCTTCAGGGCATTTACGATTACGTCGTCATCGATTCGCCGCCAATCAATTTCTTTACCGATGCGGTCCTGATCTCTTCTCTTGTCGACCGGGCCGTGTTGGTCGTCGACAGTAATAAGACTTCACGCGAAACGGTGAAGCGTGCCTCGCAACTGCTGCGAGACGCCGGCGCACCCACGCTTGGAATCGTTCTGAACAATGTTAGAGAACCGCGCCATAACCTGAAGAAGTACCCGGCCCCCTCGACGCAGGCCTATGCCGAGGCTTAATCGCCAAGTGGTTTCACGCTAACTGACAGAAGCAGATGTCTGAAACATTGAAGCTTTCCCAGTCATTGAGAGTCGCCAGCGCGACACCGGAGTGGCGAATAGAACTGCCTTTGCCACAAGAGCGTTCAGTCTCGCCCTTCAACCGTATCAAATCGCCGTTCAGACCTGATCCAACTAACGTCGATCCTTCAGCTCACGCGTTGCCCCTGGTACAGAAGCTTTGCAATAAATTACATGCAGAAGGAATTTCCTACTGTCATTGGAAGAGCAACTGGAAGTTGGACCGATGGCTGGCGGGCGAAGGCGATCTCGATATCCTGGTCTCCGATGGAGACGGCGAACGCTTCACTTTTGCCGCAATCGGTCTGGGGTTTGTGCAGGCGTATAACCCTGGACACGACGAGAGTCCCGAGATCGTTCACTTCTACGGCTGGGACAAAGAGTCCGAAAAATTCGTCCACTTGCACGTCTATCGTCGACTCCTGGTGGGCCACGATCTTACTAACAATTACCACTTGCCCATCGAGCACATCTTGCTAAGTTCCGCCAGTGGAAACGGACTGATGCCTGTACCTCAAGCCGAGCTTGAATTGATTGTCTTTGTGGTCCGAAAGGTACTCGGCTCGTGGAACGTTGAAACAGTTATCCGAAAGGCTTCAGGTCGCTCCTCTGATGCGGCGAAGGTTGCTGCTGAATTGGATTTTCTCGAGGCCAATACAGACCGGGCCAGGGTCCATGAACTCCTGACGCGAGTTTTTCCGGAAGTGCACGTCTCGCTGTTTGAGCGATGTTTGGAATGCCTTCGATTAGATAGCGTCGCGAGCAAACGCACCCAGGCCCGGCGCGATTTGGAAATAGCTTTGGCCGAACATGCCCGACGAGGTCGTCATACCGACAGAGCCGTGAAAGTCTGGCGGCTGGGAACCAGGTTATTTGCCGAGCGCATCTTGCGTCGTTCCCGCAGCAAGCACTCGATCAATGGCGGCGTCTTGATTGCTTTCGTTGGTGGCGACGGATCCGGCAAGACAACCGCTGTGAAGGCTGTCAAGAAGTGGATTGGAGAAGTTTTCGAGGTCAAGGCATTTCACTTTGGTAAGCCGCGCCGATCGGCAACCACGATGGTCCTCGTCATTGCGTTGAGGACTCGTACACTGGTGAACAATCTCTTAAGAAAGCAGTTCTCACTCAAACCAGAACTCCCTGAAATGAGCCGCCCCGGGTATCTGCGGATGCTTCGTTGGGTTTGTGCGGCGCACGATCGGCATCGTGTCTATGTGAAGGCAAGACGGTTTACCAGGCTTGGGGGCATTGCAATCTGTGATCGATTTGTGCTGCCGCAGATTCAGTTGATGGATGGACCAAACATCGCGCACGCGATGGTCGGTGAGAAAACCAACTGGCTACACAAAACTCTAGCGAACGCTGAGAGCAAGCCCTACGAAAAAATCAAGCAGCCTGATCTCCTGCTCGTTTTACGAGTGAATCCGGAAATTGCTGTGCAACGAAAAACCGACGAGCGAGAACAGCATGTGCGGCCAAGGTCTCAGGAGATTTGGGAAACCGATTGGACCGGCACCTCCGCCCGTGTCGTTGATGCAGGCCAGTCTCCCGCAGAAGTCCTGAATGAGCTGCGCGCTCAGGTCTGGCGCCGAATCTAGCCTTCCGGAATCGTGACCCGAACCTACACGGCAGAAATTATCGGACCAGCAGGGTCAGGCAAGAGCACGCTGACCAGCATGCTTCGGGATGATCTAACCATCAAGACCGGCCTCAGCATCTGGCGCCTTCCGCTTTCGTTGCTGGCCATTGGCGCCCTACTTTCAATTAAAGACCTCGCCAGTCTCGTCCTCCGCCGTCGCTTCACACTCGAAGATCTCAAACTCGTGATTCAAATCAACGCTCTTCGCCGACTGCTGCATTGCGAATCCGGTAAAGGTTACCGGGCCCTGATGATGGACGAAGGTGGAGTCTTTGGGCTGGCGAAGTTACAGGCGTTCGGAGCATCTTCCGACTCACTGAACTGGATGAGCGGATTGTTTAATCGGCTTGCCCCCACTCTCGACACCGTAATTTGGCTCGATGCGTCAGACGCTGTGCTGGCCCAACGAATACGCGAGCGGGAAAAGCCGCATCGAACCAAGCACCTGCCGGATGCTGAAATCGTCGACCATCTCTGTCGCTACCGTGCTGCCTTCGAGCGGGTGATAGCTGAACTCAACCAACGGAACTCCCTGAAAGTTATTCGTTTCCGAACCGATCAAGAACCTCTCGAAGCCATTGCGAAGAGGATCCTTGCTGTCGCCGGCAGCCAAGGCTAATTCATGTCAACAGCCGAAGTTAATCTGACGCAGCCTGGGGATGCGCCGACCGTTTCGCGCGCGGAGTCACGCGTTAAGGGTCTTACGCATAAGGCCTATCTCAATGGCTTTGCTTCCCTGCTTGATGCGGTGGTGAAGGGCGGCGTCGTGGCGGTGGTAACGCCGATGGTCGTGTCCGGGCTGGGAAGTTCGCTTTTCGGAGTTTGGCAAATCCTTGGCAGGCTCATCACTTACGTGCACGCCGCCGATGGTCGGCCCACTCAGGCGCTCAAATGGGTCATTGCAAATCAGCAGGTTGTCGAAGACGACGAAGTTAAGCGTCGTCATGTTGGCAGCGCCATGGGTGTTTGGCTGATGTTCCTGCCTCTGCTGGTTGTCATCAGCTCGCTAATCGTTTGGATCTCTCCATACATAACCAAAGTGCCAGCCGAGATGTTTACGACCGTGCGTCTCACCTGCGGTTTATTGGTTGCAAACTTCCTGCTTATCCAGTTGGTATCGTTACCGGAAGCTGTGCTCAGGGGAATGAACCTCGGCTACAAGCGCATGGGTTGGCAGGCTGCGCTAAACGTGGTGGGTGGCGTGCTCACAGTTGGCGCTCTTTACGTCGGTAGCGGACTCATCGGACTCGCGGCCGGGCAGGTCATCCTGGCAACTCTAACCGGTGTGTTGTTCCTCGTCGTAGTGAAGAAATACGTGCCGTGGTTTGGCGTGACGCGTCCTGCGTTCAGCGAAGTTAAGACCTTTCTGAAACTGAGCGTTTGGTGGTTTGCGTGGACTACCGTCAGCAAGTTTCTGATGGCGAGCGACATCCTGATTCTCGGCATGGTGGCTTCACCCTCCGATGTTACGACTTACACGCTTACGAGTTTTGCCGGAACTACCCTGTTGAGCCTGGTCACGATTGTGCTCGGTGCAGTGACTCCTGGTCTAGGCGGTGTCATTGGGCAGAAGCAATTCGCACGGGCTTCAGAAATAAGAGTAGAGATGATGACGGTGAGCTGGTTGCTCCTGGCAGCAGTCGGCTCCACAATTCTTCTGTGGAACCGCTCGTTCATCTTTCTCTGGGTTGGACCACAACATTATTCAGGATTCTGGGCCAACTTCCTCATGGTCCTGATGATCGTTCAGCTTATCTACATTCGTAACGACTCTTACATCATCGATCTAACTTTGCAATTGCGAGACAAGGTATTAGTGGCGGCTGGTGCTTCGGTAATTTCGATTGGACTGAGCGCGGTGCTGATTCCCCGAATGGGGATCGCAGGAATGTGTCTCGGCATGATTCTGGGAAGACTCGCACTCACGATTGCTTATCCGCTGATCATTAATAAGAGCCTTGGGTCCACATGGAAGCCTCAATTGGGCCGAGCCGTTCGGCCAGCGTTGGCCATGACGGCTCTGTTCGTTGGCTCGGCTTACTTCGGACAAAGTCTGCTGGTCGAAAACTGGGTGGTGTGGGCGCTTTGCTCAGGGCTCACGTTCTGCATGGTTATGGGAGTGGCCGTAATTGCGGGACTTGATTCGGAATTGAGAGCTTCTTTGAAAAAACGAGTGCTGATGCTTCGCAGCCTACTGATCTCGCGAGGAGCCGGGAGCTAGTGAAAATGAATAAATCAAGAATGCGAAACGTCTGTAAACAATGGATTGGCAAGAGTTGGTTATTACTCTTGCTGCTCTTTCCTTTCGGCTTCCTGAATGCGCGCTTTGAACGCACTGCATCAGCTCAGGACTCGGGAAACATCACCTTTGCTGCCATCGGCGACTACGGTTCAGACGATCAGCATGAACTGGATGTCGCAAATCTCGTGAAAAGCTGGAACCCCGATTTCATCATTACCCTGGGCGACAACAATTATCCTTCGGGCGAAGCGTCAACTATCGATGCAAATATTGGCAAGTATTATCACGAGTATATCTATCCCTATCGCGGTACGTATGGACCAGGCGCAGCTACCAATCGGTTTTGGCCGTCGGTCGGCAACCACGATTGGGATAACCAGCTCGGAGCCAAACTGCAGCCTTATCTCGACTACTTCACTTTGCCTGGTAATGAACGTTACTACGATATCGTTCGCGGTCCAGTGCACTTCTTCATGCTCGACAGCGACTCGGCAGAACCGGATGGTTATAAGAGCACTTCAATCCAGGCCCAATGGCTCAAGAATAAGCTGGCGGCATCAACTGCCCCCTGGAAAATTGTAGTGGTTCATCATCCGCCATTTTCATCGCGCACTTCGTACCCAAATTTGCAGTGGCCGTTTCAGCAATGGGGAGCGAGTGCAGTGTTGGCTGGACATGCTCACCTCTATGAACGAGTGATGAAGAATGGCATCCCTTTCATCACAAACGGCCTCGGTGGAGAAAGCACCGGCGACTTCTTTATGCCGATCGAAGGCAGCGTAGTCAGGTTTGGCGACGACTATGGCGCAATGAGGATCACAGCCAGCTCCACTTTGATAACGTTTGAGTTCATCACCCACCGCGGAGTGGTTATCGACAACTACTCGATGGGCCAGCAGACTTCCCTTCCCGCAGCCCCAAGTAACCTTCTGGCAACTGCGACCGGCAACAGTCAGATCAACTTGACCTGGACTGACAATGCCAGCAACGAAAATGGATTTTTTGTCGAGTCTTGCGCAGGAGCCGGATGCACTAACTTCTCCCAGGTGGCACAAGCGGCCACGAATGCTACGACGTATGCTCACGTCGGGCTTTCTGCCGGGACCACATATCGCTATCGAGTTCGTTCGTTCAATGGCAACGGTAACTCGAATTATTCAAACGTAACTGAAGCCGCAACTAACGGCGTTCCATCTGCCCCGGCCAATCTCTCGGCAAACGCTTCATCACCAAGCCAGGTTAACCTTAGCTGGACAGACAATTCCGGCAACGAAACAGGCTTTTATATTGAACGGTGCGTTAACCTGAACTGCACAAACTTTGCGCAGATTGCTCAGACCGCCTCCAACATCACGAGCCATTCCATTACCGGGCTCACTGCAGGCGTAACCTATCGCTACCGAGTTCGCGCCTTCAACGCGACCGGGCTTTCCGGATACTCAAATATTGCTCAGGTCGTGACTCCCACAAGCTTACCGTTCGGTGCGCCGAGTAATCTGATTGCCACCGCGGTGTCCTCAGGACAGATCGACTTGATCTGGACCGACAATTCAACAACTGAGGACGGCTTCAAGCTTTATCGTTCAGTCGACGGAGTCGAATTCGCTCGAACCGCTATCCTCGCTCCGAACGTCACAACTTATTCGAATACCGGCCGGCCGGCAGGAACCACGTATTACTACCGGGTAATGGCTTTCAACGCTTCAGGTAACACGCCGTTCTCCAACACGGTAATGGTAACGACATTTCCGTCCGCAACGGTCACTCCAAATCCACCGACTGGCCTCGCGGCGACTGCTCTTTCTTCGAGCCAGGTACGACTAACCTGGATCGACAATTCAAACAACGAAATGGCGTTCAAGCTCTACCGCTCGCTTGATGGAATCAGCTTTTCTGAAATAGTAAAGCCCGGGCCAAACGTAACCACGTACACAGATTCCCCACTGACTTCGGGAATTAAATACTATTACCGCGTGCGCTCATATAACGAAGCCGGCAGCTCGGCCTATAGCAACACTGTGAATCTCACCACGCCATAATTGCGTCACGCTAGTAATCAGTAGCCGAGACGGACCAGCCAACCAATGATGGAACAAAGCGCGACTCACTTCAGTTTTCAATCTTCAACTCAAAGCCGTGATGCCTTTGACCGAAGTAATCAGCGCCCGATCTGCGTGATTCGCTGGTTGTTCTATTTATTTATTTTCTCCCTGGCTTTCGAGACAGTAGGTGAGAGTATCGGGCTGATTGAGCCTCCAACCATCGTTCTAGGCTTCTTGCTGGTGACCATTCTCCTGCAGCCTGGTCTATTCCTGCGTTGGCCGCCCAAGGCCTTCTGGTGCTTCATCGTTTACATCTATGTCTTCGTGGCGATGGGCTTGTCTGAGCCGGCTGCCTACCGTTCCTTGTTTGTGCACGACGCGACCGTACTAACTCAACTCACGGTGCTCGGATGGCTGGCGTTCAATATTATGCGCGATCGTGAAACGGCGCTGAGGGGTTTACTTGCACTAGCACTGGCCTGCTCACTTCTTGGCGTGCTGCAGCTCTCGGGCCTGGCCCACAGCACCATAGAAGCTAAAGGGTCAGTGGTTCGGGCGGCCGCCTTCGGGCTCCATCCAAATCACCTTGCGCGAATCATCGTGCTGGGAATGTTGGCGCTCATCGGAACCCTGTACGCGCGCAAACAAAAATCCACTCAGCTGATTCTCATCATCTCTTCTTGTCTCGTAATGCTGGGCGCCGTGTTGTTACAGACGGGCTCGCGCGGTGCCATCCTGGCGCTCGGCTTAGGGCTGGTGATGTTCGCGCTGCGTAAAGGTTCGCTAAAGAAAAAGACGCTGAACATTCTGGGCCTGCTGCTCCTCCTCGGGATTCTGGCCCTTGCTGCTTTTCAATCGGACGTCATGCGTTCCCGTTTCGAGGAGACGATCGAAGACGGCGATCTGGCGCGTAGAGAACTGATCTACCCCACCGCGTGGGGAATGTTTAAGGAACGACCGCTGCTTGGTTGGGGGCCGGTTACCAGTGTTTACGAGCTTGGCATGCGTTTGGGCCACCCAGAGGAAGAAGTCAAGAACCCTCACAATCTGATTCTCTACGGGATTGTAACTTCGGGGTTATTGGGCTCGTTTCCACTGTTCCTGGGAATTGGCCTGGCCATGGTTGCAGCCTGGAAGGCCCGAAGTGGGCCACACGGAATGTTGCCACTCGCAATGGTGATTGCTGTACTCGCTGCGAACATGAGCGGAGTGTGGCTGTTTAATAAACTCCATTGGTTGATCATGGCTTATGCACTGGCGAGCCTTTACTACGGAACCGAGCGTGGTAGCGCCGGATCCTTCAGTCAATGTCGTACCTAACTTTCCTGTCGGATGTTGAATAAGGGATCCGGCGCTACCGCGCTCGGTTTGTACATCCATCTCCATGTTAATCACATTTTCCGGACTTGATGGCTCAGGGAAATCCACGCTGATCGCGCACTTGAAAGATAGTCTCGAACAGGACAACCGGAAAGTTGCAGTCTCCCACATGAATTACGACGTAGGCTTGTATTCGCTGCTGCGATACCTGTCGAAAAAGAGGTCGGGTGGATCGAATGAACCGCAGACCGATCATGGACCTCGAGATCGCGCGTTTGAGGGCAAGTTCAGTTCGAGGTCGGCAAAGCTGCGCTACCTGTTAGTTTGGAACAAAGGCTTTCGCGCGATTATCTATCCACTTGATGTACTCATCTTTCTTGGCTACCGGCTGTACGTCGAAAAAGTAAACCAACAGGTCTTAATCATGGATCGATACTTCTATGACACGCTGGTTGACCTGACTGGAGCGCAACGCACACTTCGCACGCGACTGCTTTCATGGCTAACGCCGACGCCAAATCTATCGATCTACCTTGACTGTAATCCGGAAAACGCCTTCGTTCGAAAACAGGAATATTCAATCGACTATCTCAAGGGGCGTCGGCTGTCATATTTGAAGTTGATATCAAACCTGCCTCGAATGCTGGTTGTTTCCACCGATCAGGACCTGGAAGCCACCCGTCTGAACCTTGCGAGTGTGGTACGCGAGCGAATGTTGGCCCATTGATAATGACCCACCGCCACTCCTACGGTCCCATCATTCTGCGGTTGTTGCTCGATGAAACACTGGATACCAGTGACAGCAGAAACATGGTTTGGGGCGAACTGCTCCACGTCGCAGCCCAAAATGGAGTTCTCATCAGAGTGGTGGACCAGTTGCACACAATGGGACTGGAACCGCGGCACTTCTTCTACGCCGCAGTTCAGGAAATGCGCGCCCGGAATCAGCGAAAGCTCACCACAATCGCGCGGATTGGTGAACGATGCGCCGAGGCGAACATTGACTACATCTTCGCTAAGGCGTTGCAAAATTATCCCGACATGGGCGGCGATATCGATCTCTATCTCAGCAGCAGATCGACCGACATCGACTCGCAATTGCTACGCGGCCTTAAAGTCACACCGATTAAAAGGAACCTGCGTAATCGGATAGACGGCACATCAACCTACTGGCTAGCCGGATGCGACTCGCTCCTCGACATACACCACGGCCGCCTGGGAATGCTGGGGGAACACAAACTGTACATCGGTCGAATCATCGAACACGCGGCACGGGTCACCGTGGATTACGACGACTATCTCGTGCCCTCACTCGAAGACCAGTTGCTCCTTCAAGCCATGCAGCGGGTGGTCCAGAGGAGTTACCTGCGAGTGTCTGACGTGGTGGCCACGGTGAAGCTGCTTCGCAGGCACGATCTCGATTGGAATTACATTCTGAATTCAGCCAAAGGCCTGAATATTTTCTACGGGTTAGGTTGCTACCTTGGCTTTGTCGAACACATACATCGCGACGTTTTTGGTAAACGCCTGGTTCCCAAGACTCTTCGCAACGCAATGATTTCCAGGAAGTCAACATCAATCGAGTTCAAGAATGGGTTCTACAGATTCCCACGGCTGGTGGTCGGCAGTCGCGACTACGCAAGTAAGTTTTGTTCGGCGGTGCTTTCCGAAAACTGGAGTGTGGCGAGTCGATTGTCTCTGCTGCCGGTGCTGGGGCTAACAGTGATTGCCCGCAAGTTCAGAACCTCTTGAACGGTAAAGCAAACTGTTAGTTTGTCTCCGAGCAACGCCTCTCAGAACGGCAAAGACTGTAGAGGCGTCGGCAAATCACCAACTAACAGTTTGCTTTACGGAATTAACTCTATGGCCCAGAACGATCTCACCTTGATGGACTCAACCGAGCAGGACTACCTGTTTCGACAAGTGCGCGACAACGAACCAACTGTCTGGCGTAAACGGGTGGGCCTGGCTCTGATGGTGATTGCCTTAACCGTTTTATCACTTGCGATCCATTCATACACCCCCACTGCCTGGAATGTCGCAGCCACTCGAGCGCTGCAATCGATCAATGTTTATGGTCTGCAGGAATTCATGCGGATCGTTTCCGGTTTTGGGAATGCCCCCAAGCTGATTGCAATCAGCGCGATTGTCTTGTTGGCGTGCAACAAGCGAGGCGAGGCTATTTGGCTGGCGTTCAGCGGACTTGGCGGTTGGTTCATAAGCATGCAACTCAAGCATGTCTTTGCCAACCCCCGTCCCTCAGCGGACGTGGTAGCTGTGCTACATCAGTGGAACAACGGAAGTTTTCCTTCAGGCCACCTGGTCTTCTACATCTGTTTCTTCGGATTCATCCTCGTCGTCGCACGCGACCAAATGACCCGCGGATCTCTACTCCGGGGCGCCGTGATGTTTTTGGCGGCTGCTCTGATCCTGCTGGTCGGGTTCTCGCGCGTGTTCCTTGGCGAACACTGGGTTAGCGACCTGCCGGGTTCTTATCTGTTAGGCGCGCTCTGGCTGGCACTCTCGGTAAAACTTTACCGGACTTGGAAACGCGCACGCCGTCGTCCTCACGATTGGTATCTGCCCTATCGAGTAACTGAAAGATGATTGGCTCCGCGACTCTTAAAAGAACCTTCAAGCAGACGACCGGCTGGGCGACGTTGCTCTCGCTACCGTTCAGTGGAAGCTCGTCAGACCGGCAGGCCTGCATCTTCTATTACCATCGGGTTGCGAATGTCGGTTTCCATGACACTCGGGTCGACGACTGGAACGTGACTCCAGCCCATTTTGAGAAACAGATTGCAACGCTCTCACAATTCGCGGAAATAGTGCCACTCGGCCAGCTGCAACAAAGATTGAACTCCCGAACGTCAATCTCAAAACCTCTGGTCTCCCTAACATTTGACGATGGTTATGCAAATTTCCATGCTTTCGTCTTGCCGATCTTGAAGCGATATGAAGCGTCAGCAACAGCATTCGTGGTGACAGGTTCAATTGGTAGCGCTCAACCGATGCCATTCGATCATTGGGCCACGCGAAATGTCAGGCGCGCGACCGAAGAAACCTGGCGTCCCTTAAGCTGGAATGAATTGGAAGACTGTGCAGCTTCAGGCCTGGTGACGATCGGCGCACATTCGCACAGTCATCTGCGCGGCAGTCAATGTAACGCTGATCAGATGGCAGACGAGGCCGGGGAGTCACGGCGCATTCTCCTCGAACGTTTCGGCGAAGCACACAGTAGTCTCTACGCATATCCTTACGGAAACACGAAACTCGGTGATGTTTCACCGGCGTACGTCAATGCCGTTAAGGCGGCAGGATTCAAGCTGGCCGTAACCACAAACCTTGGTCTCGCCAAAGCCGATGACGACCTCTACTCCCTGCCTCGCCTTGAGGCACACATAACCGATTCACCAGCTGTATTGAAAGCAAAAGCCAGCGGGTCGCTCGCTCCATTACGACTCACCGATCACCTTCGCGCCGTATACCGTGCATGAAAACTAAGGAACGAATTCTCATACTGGACGGGCACACTAACCAGGCGCTGGCGTGTGTCAGGTCGCTTGGACGTGCGGGCTACGAGGTGCTGGTGGCAAGCCATCAGGGCTTACCGCTCAGTGCGTGGTCCAAACATTGCTCCGGAAGATTTCGTCTTCAGAGCCAAACTTTGGAAGCGTTTGCTGCGTTACGCGAATGGGCCATCAGTGAAGGCGTCAAGATTGTGTTGCCTCTCACTGAACGTTCCTGCGTGTTAGGCAACGCAGACCGCGCCGCGTGGGAAGCAGCCGGCATCATTCTGGGTTGCGGCCCAGACGAAATGCTTCAGAGCGCATTTGATAAAGCAATCACCATACGACGTGCCCAGGAATTGGGCGTGCGCATTCCGAAAACCGTGATTTCGGAGACTTCCAATGACATCTTCTCAGCAGTTGAGACCGTCGGCTTCCCCTGCGTGATTAAGCCTCGTTGGAGTAATGCCTGGAACGGCACCGATTTTCTTCCTACCCAAAGCCCGAGCTATGCAAACGACAGTGAGCAATTGCTGACAATCTTGAATAGCGTCAACGGGACGATGCGCTGGCCGTTATTGCAATCGTTTGTTCCAGGCGAGGGAAAAGGCGTCTTCGCTCTCTGTGACCGCGGCAAGGTAGTAGCCTGGTTTGCTCATGAACGTCTACGCGACACGCGACCGACTGGATCCAGCAGCAGCTTGCGACGATCGGTTGCGCTTGAACCACGCCTTCGTGAGCCCGCGGAAAAACTTCTTATGGACTTCAAGTGGCATGGACCAGCGATGGTCGAGTTTAAAGACGACGGGATTAATCCGCCGTGTCTGATGGAAATCAACGGCAGGTTCTGGGGATCGCTGCAACTCGCGATCGACGCCGGCGTCGATTTCCCTGCCCTTTGGGTGTCGATCTTGAAAGGCGAGACTGTCGAACCCAGAAGTGATTTCAAAGTAGGCCAAACGCTACGCTGGGTGGCGGGTGATTTGAAACGACTGCTTTTCATCGTTCGGGGAGCGCCGGCCGGGTACACAGGCGAATTTCCTTCTCTGCGTCAGGGATTGAAGGAAGTGCTTGGACCGCAGCCGCAGGGCACGCGTTTGGAGGTGCTGCGCGCGACCGATCCTTTCCCAGCTCTGGGAGAATTAGTGGGCGGGCTCAGAGACCTGTTCCAATGGCGTAGTCGGATCGAAATTGAAAAGCCGCCTATCGAGTCGACTCTACGACTTGCGCCAGGATCAAACGGAAACAGTTCATTGAGCTCAAGCTCGAATGGACATGGCGCAGCGAAACACCAGATCTCAATTCGCGAAGCCAGCACCTACGAATTAGAGCGGTGGGATGAACTGGTAATGCGCTTCGACAACTATCGCGTATCTCACAAACGCGCCTGGATGAACTCTCTGCAATCAACCGTCAAAGGACATCCTCTGTATCTGGTTTACGAGAAAGGAAACAGCATCGTTGGTTGTATTCCGGGCTTCCTGACAAACATTGGGCCACTGCGTCTCTTCGGTTCACCACTTCAGGGATGGCAGACAGTAAGCATGGGTCCGGTCTTCGATCAGAATGCTGTGACAACCGAAGAGCTAATCTCACCTCTCATCAACTTTCTCGAAACGAAATACGGAGTGCACCACATTGAAGTGATCAGCAGCGTCCTTGAGCAGAAAGTGCTGGAGCACATGCGCTTCAAGAATGAACCGCTGCCGACCTACCGTGCGCCACTCTTCCCCGGTCAGGAAGATCGGTCTATGCGACTGATGAAAGATAGCGCTAAGCGAAACGTTAAGCGCGGAATCAAGTTGGGGCTGGTCGTGAAGTTTGAGGAAGACGAATCCTTTGTTGATGAACACTACGACCAACTGCGGGAAGTATTTGCGCGTGGCGGCAACAGTCTGCCATTCGGGAAAAAGCGGGCGCTCGACTTCTTCCGTCACATGAAAGCCGGAGGAAACCTGATCGCCGTTTCCGTTTACTTGCCAGACAACGGTCCAAACATCGCCACCGGAATGTTCACGATTGAAGGTCGCGAACTATTGCTCTGGATGTGGACCCATCGCACTGAATACCGCTGGTACCGCCCCACGGAACTGATGACCTGGAGCGTGATGAAGAAAGCAATGGAGATGGGCTGCGACACATTTGACTTCATGGGCCGGGGCGACTTCAAAGCGAAGTTTGGCGCCGAGCTCGACGAAACCAAGCATCGTTGGTCCTGGAGCCGTTACGAATGGTTGGCAATGGGACGCACGCTGGCTGGACGTGGCTACAAATGGCAGCAAGCCGTTAGGGGACGAATGATTCGTCGAGTTCTCTTCAACGGTCAATCCGTTTCGGAGTCAGAAGCGCCAGCGAGATCTCAGCTCAAGGGAGCCGCCTAAACGTGAAATCAGTGAAGCCTCTGGCCTGCGTTCTCGGAGATATGGATCTTGTCCGGCCGCTTGGACTCGCGGGCATTGATTGCGCCGTGGTGGCCGAACCCGGAGACCCACCGCGTTTCTCGCGTTTCAAACGCGCGACCGTCAAATGGGCCAGCCCCTGGGAGCAGACGGAGCAACTGGTGCAAAACCTGATCGACTTCGGTAAGACGCAGGCTAAACCACCCGTGCTGTTCTATGAATCAGACGGTGACTTGCTGCTCATCTCAAGACATCGAAACCGGCTGAAAGAATTTTTCCAATTTGTAGTTCCAGACCAAACGCTTGTTGAGGACCTCGTTGACAAGGAACGGTTCCAGGCTCTGGCGAAACGTCAATCGCTGCCGGTTCCAGCAGCCAGACGCTTGCATCCTGACGCAAAGTTTGCAGCCGAACAACTCGGCTTGCGGTATCCAATCATAATCAAGCCTTTAACGCGTCGACCGGAATTGTGGCGGGCCGTAACTCCGGCAGGCAAGGCGTTACGAATCGAATCCGTTGGCGAACTGATTCAACTTTGGCCAAAGCTCGCGGCAGCGGGTGTGGAAGTGTTGGCCCAGGAGCTGATCGATGGGCCAGAAACGCAAATCGAGAGTTATCACGTTTACGTCGATGCGAACGGAGAGATTGTTGGTGAGTTCACCGGGAGGAAGATTCGCACTTTCCCTGTCGAATATGGTGACAGCACTGCGCTTATCACCACCAACGCGCCGGACGTTCTCTTGCTAGGACGCGAGCTGGTCCAACGCGTCGGACTTCGGGGCATTGCCAAATTTGATTTCAAGCGGGCCGCCGACGGCACCCTGTTCCTGCTTGAAATCAATCCGCGGTTCAACTTATGGCACCACCTTGGTGCTCTGGCCGGCGTCAATCTGCCGGAACTGGTTTACAACGATCTGACCGGCCAACCACGATCCCCCATCAACATGGCAACGCCAGATCTGAGTTGGTGTCGCATCTGGCAAGACGTTAAAGCAGTTAAGGCCCTGGGACTTCCGTTTAGCACCTGGTTGCGCTGGGCGTTCCGTTGTGAAGCGAAGAGATTAATGGCGTGGGACGATCCCATGCCGTTTGTAGGGGCCGGTTTTTGGCGGGTGGCTCAGGCGATTCGTTCAGCAGTTGTTAGAAAGACTTCTCGCCTGTTGGCATCACCCATCAAGGCAGACCTTGTTAGTGAACCGTTGCGGCCAGAGAAAATATAAGCAGGATTGATCAGGGGGAGAGCAATGAAACCAATTCGAGTATTAATGGTTACATCTGAATGGCCCAAACCGGGCGTTAACGTTACGTCGCATTTCATTAAGCGACAGGCGGAGTTTCTGTCGGCAGCCGGTGTGGACGTTTCAGTGTTTTCATTCCGCGGGGCAAAGAATCCGTTTAAATACTTGAAGAACTGGGTGCGGTTGCGCATCAAGCTGCGACGCGAGAAATACGATCTTGTTCACGCGCAGTTCGGCCAGAGCGGCTTACTCGCGTTGCCGAAGCAGTTGCCCCTGGTCGTCACTTTCCGCGGCAGCGATCTGCTCGGTACGGTCAGTGACCGCACCCGACGACATCTCAAGGTGAGCGCGCTTCATAAATGCCTTAGCCGCCTGGTTGCCGCTCATTCCGACGCAGTGATCGTCGTCGCGGAGCACATGAAGTCACAACTCCATCCTTCAATCGAATCACACGTCATACCGTCGGGCGTGGATCTGAACCTCTTTCGGCCAACGGAAAAGCGAATAGCTCGAATACGACTGGGGATGGCTCAAGACGAGAAGCTGGTCTTATTTGTCGGGCGTACAAATCACGGTCGTAAGCGCGGGTATCTGGCGCAGCAGGCTGTAGAAATACTCAACAAATCGATGGAGGCAAGGCTCGTGGTTGCCTGGGCCATTCCCCACACTGATATCCCTCTCTACATGAGCGCCTGCGACGTGCTTATTTTCACATCGATGCAGGAAGGTTCGCCCAACGTCGTCAAGGAAGCGCTTGCTTGTAACTTGCCGGTGGTTTCCGTGAGCGTGGGAGACGTGGAATCACGAATAAAGGGCATTGATGGTTGTGAACTTTGCGAAGACGATAGTCCCGAAACAATCGCCGCCGCATTGCAGCGCGCGCTGGCCAGAGGCAGTCGCACCAGAAGTCGGGACACCGTATTGGACCTGGACGAGAACCTCACCACTGAACGAGTCATTAATATTTACCAGTCCGTTCTGAACGGACAAAAAGCGCCCGCTACCTTCAGACTGATGAAGCGGATCTCAGCGAACCAGTGACAGATGTAGGGGCGGCCGAGTAGGACCACCCTTCGTCACCCACGATGAACTCGGGGAGGCCCATTAGGCCACCCCCACACTATTAGACAACGTCAACGAAACGAAGCTGGGGAGCACTGATTGGTGCCCCCGGCTTTTTTAATCAGCCCCAACTTTTCCTCGGAGAAGAACAATGCAGCCACACCCTATCCATCGGTCTAAAGCGGTTAATCGACAACACCGAACAAGATTTGCCCAGAGCACACCCCAGCTTAGTGCTGTACAGCCCTTCCATGAGTCCAGCGCGAACTTTTCTCCACGCGATTTTACGAGCGTGGACTCAGGGCGCGATGAGTTTGGCACAAGCGACTTTACGACGATGGACTTCGCACTTCCCGATATTATGGACGCACGCGTGTTTCGGCTCACGGGTGCCCGTCTTGCCGGCGGCGAAGCCTCCTATCGTCCGCGATCGTTTTATCAGATCGGAAAGCGAAGCCTCGACGTTAGCGTGGCTTTTGTATTACTGCTTGCGGTCAGCCCGGTCTTGCTTGTGCTTGCGCTGCTGGTGAAACTCAGTAGCAAGGGTCCGGTGTTTTTCGCGCACAGGCGACTCGGCCGGGATGGCAAGGAGTTTAACTGTCTCAAGTTTAGGACGATGATTGCCAATGCTGAGGAGCGGCTCAAGAAAGATCCGGAGCTGCGCAAAAGGTTTGAAGAGAAGTTTAAGCTCGAAGACGATCCGCGCATTACACCTCTCGGAGCTTTTCTCCGTCGCACCAGTCTGGATGAGCTGCCTCAACTGTTTCATGTGTTGAGTGGCGAGATGAGCCTGGTTGGCCCACGTCCAATCGTCGAAGGTGAACTGAACAAATACTCCATCTATTCGAAAAAGCTGTTGAGTGTGAGACCTGGTCTGAGTGGTCTCTGGCAGGTCTGCGGACGGAGCGACACGACGTATCCGCAACGAGTGATGATGGACATGCATTACATCGATCACCGCTGCTTCAGTCTGGATCTCAGGCTGCTGCTGCTGACCGCTTCGGCCGTTATCAGGAAAAGTGGGGCCTGCTAGCTGTTCGATAAGCCGTCTGTTTAGAACATTTCGCGGGAGTCGGAGGGGTATTGGACATATATAAAAGCCATCGGAGCTTGTTTCCTGGAACGAACGTTACAGGAGCCACTAGCTCAGGGCGACCCAGCACGAAGTTCAGGAATAAGGCTATCGCATGGGACCGCCGGAAAATTTCAAGCGACAACCATGCGGATACTCTTCGTAACCCAGATCTTTCCGCCCGAAATGGGTGCCCTGCCAAACCGCCTCTACCCCTTCGTCAGACAACTGGTCGCGGGAGGACACAAGGTGACGGTGGCGACTGGAATGCCGAATTATCCGCGGGGCGTGGTTTTTCCCGAATACCAGGGCAAACGATCGATGCGCGAAGAGCGCGACGGTTATACGATCTTTCGTCGGGCTTCATATACTGCCCCGCGAAACCAATCCAAGTGGTCCCAACTACGAAATTATTTGAGTTTCATCCCGGCGGCGTTGATTGCGGGCCTTCAAGCGGGAAAACTCGATGTTATCTTCGTCACATCGCCACCTCTATTCAGTGTCATACCCGCTATCCTTCTGGCAAAACTACGAGGAGCTAAGTTAATCCTCGACATACGCGACTTATGGCCGGACGAACTCATAACCTACGGTGGCTTTCGCGATGCCTCGATGCCCGTGCGAGTGCTGCGCATGGTCGAGCGCTGGTCCTATCGCAACGCAGATTGTGTAGCCGCAACTACGCAGGCAATCATCGATGCTGTGATCAAGCGCGGAGTTCCGCGTGACAAGACTTTTCTTCTACCCAACGGCGCCGATCTTGAAATCTTCAGTCCCCTTCCGGCCGATAATCCGATTTCTGGTGAATACAATTTTGGAGACCGGTTCGTCGTCATGTACTCGGGTTTGTTTGGTATCAAACACAGCCTCGAAGTACTCCTGGAAGCCGCGGCAAAATTGAGAGACCGCACCGACATGGTTTTCTTCCTCTTAGGAAATGGCGCTCGCAAGGAGGCCCTGGTCCAGCAGGTCGAAGAGCTGAAATTGAACAACGTAATTTTTGGTGACGAACGAGTTGTAGGTGAAGTGCCTTCCTTACTCGCTCGCGCCGATGTCTGCTTTGCTGCTGTTCGGCCCGAGCCCTACCCGAAGAAAGTGATTTCGGTGAAGGTGTTTGAATACCTTGCCTGCGAAAAGCCTGTGGTTGGAGCACTTAGTGGGGAAAGTGCTCGCATTCTGGAAGAGTCTGGCGGCGGGATTGTCGTGCCGCCGGGTGATTCAGCGGCCACCGCAGATGCGATTCTTAATCTTTATCAAAACCCTGAACTACGAAAAAGAATGGGGACTACCGGTCGCCGCTACGTCGACCAGCACTATTCACGTTCAGCCTGGGCCATGCGTTTGGAAAAGAGAATCAATGCGGTTTACTGGACTGGCGAACGAGACCGTCGCGCCACACCACGACCAGCAATTTACGATTCGCCACTTACCACCTAATTATGCGACTAGCAGTTTTCACAAGTAAGTATCCAGCTCGCGTCGCCACCTTTTTCGAGCGCGACATGCGCGCGCTGCTCGAGGCGGGGATCGAGATAGACGTATTTCCGATCTATCCACTCGACTCCACAATGTGGGACTACTCTCACGATACGCTCAACGAAGAGGCGCTCTCTCGCGACAGGATCCATCATCTGAGTTTGCTCAATGCGGTGAAGGCTGCGAGGCCTTACCCCGTCAAAAAGGTGGCCACCTACCTTCGTGACGTGGCGGCCACGACCAGCGCATCGATCAAATACGGAGTTGGCCCACTCGCGAAAACGAGTTACTCGGTATCGAAAGCGTGGGCATGGGCCCGGGAGAGCGGCAATCAATACGATCATGTCTTAGCTTACTGGGGCAACTATGCGGCAACAGCTGCCTATTCGTTTCATCGTCTGCTGGATCGACCCATTCCCTTCTCGATCTGGTTGCATGCTGGAGCAGACTTGTACGATACCCCGGTCTACTTGAGACAAAAACTCCTTTATGCCGATCAGATTGTTACCTGCTGCGCATTCAATCGTAAGTTCCTGGCAGAACACCACACAGATATCTTTCCGGCCATCGCAGACAAAATAAACGTTTGTTATCACGGACTCGATTTCCCTGATTTTCCATACCAGCCGCACGGTCGGCAGTCGCACAAAATCGTTGCAGTTGGACGGCTCTCAAAGGAGAAGGGGTTTAGCTATCTCCTGGAGGCTGCACACCGGTTAATCTCAAATGGAACAAACGTCGAATTGGAGTTTGTTGGAGACGGCGAAGAAGCTGGGTCGTTGAAAAGAATGACTGCCGATCTCGATCTGACCAAGCACGTTACGTTTAGCGGATGGCTCAAGTTTGAAAGGGTAAAAGCCGCGATTAGTAAAGCCACGATCCTGGTCCATCCATCGGACGGTTTAGGTGATGGATTGCCGAATGTGATTAGAGAAGCAATGGCCCTGGGTACGCCGGTTATTGCGTCAGACATCGCCGGCATCCATGAAGCTCTGGAAGATGGCCAATGCGGTGTTTTGGTTCCGGCGAGGGATGTTGACGCATTGGCCTCAGCGATTAACACCTTGCTCGCCAATCCAGAACAGAGACTTGCCTTCGCCGCTCGCGCGCGAAAACGCGCCGAAGATAAGTTTGACATGTGGCGGAACGGCAGAAGCCTCGCTGAGCTACTGCGCGCCACGCGGCGCAACTCGACATCCGGAATTGAACTTGCCACCCAATCCGGTCACTCACCAAGTGATCCAAACTCACCAACCTTGAACTTGATGCTAGCTGAAAATCCACGTCTTTAGTTTGCCCTGAAGCCTGGTTTCATGAGTGCAACCTTACTGAATATTTATCACCGCCTGCCTGGCTGGATGCGATCCGGTGCAGTGAGGCTTCACGGCTTCCACCTCCGTTCGTGGCGATTTGGACCCGAAACACCGCAGCTGATGGAGGAAGCTCTTGAGCGCGACTATTGGAGTCACGAACAGTGGCAGGAGTGGAAACGAAAGCAACTCGCATTTGTCCTTGAACGCGCTGCGACGTGCGTTCCTTACTATCGCAACCAATGGGCCGAGCGACGTAGTCAGGGTGATCTCTCCTCCTGGTTAGAACTGGAAAACTGGCCCATTCTCGACAAGGAAGCCGTGCGCAGTAGTCCTCGAGACTTCGTTGCGGACGATTGCGATCCGAAGCGAATGTTTTACGGGCACACAAGCGGGACCACGGGCACTCCAATCGACCTCTGGCGCAGCCGCAAAACGATGCGCACGCTGTATGCGCTGTCCTCTTCTCGTACCCGCGGATGGCATGGAGTCGAAACCGAAGATCGTTGGGCCAAGCTGGGTGGACAAGTTGTTACTCCGGGACGCCAAAAGGAGCCGCCTTTTTGGGTATGGAACGGTGCGCTGAAGCAGTTGTACATGTCTTCTTACCACCTCGCCCCTGCTCTTATTGGTCACTACCTTGATGCGCTGGTGTCACATCGAATTACTTACTTGTTTGGTTACACGTCGTCCGTTTTCGCACTTGCTCAGGAGATGATTCGGCTAGGGCGAAAAGACATCAAACTAAAGGTAGTGATCACCGAGGCTGAACCTTTATTTAAACATCACCGACGCGTCATTGAGGAAGCGTTCCAGTGTTCGGTGCGTGAAACCTACGGCATGGGAGAGCAAGTGACGGCCGCGAGCGAGTGTGGCTCGGGCGCGTTGCATCAGTGGCCTGAAATTGGGCATGTAGAGGTGATTGGCGACTCAGGTACGATTGGTGAAAGTGAGTTTGGCGATCTCGTCTGCACGAGTCTGTTGAACTCGGACATGCCGCTTATTCGCTACCGTGTTGGAGATCGCGGGCGACTATCAACCGAATCGTGCGAGTGCGGACGGTCGCTGCCGACAATGGAAATTGTTGAAGCCGGAAGTTACGATCTTTTAATCACTCATGACGGACGTCGAATTCTTGGACTCGAGGACGTCTTCTTCAACATGCCAATTCGTCAGGCACAAATTGTTCAGGAGCGTTTAGACCTCATTCGCGCCCGCTATGTTCCAGCTCCGGGTTTCACTGCAGATTCGGCTCGATCGATCGTGAAGGCGGTTCAGGCACGAATGAAAGGTGTGGAAGTCATTCTTGAGCCGGTCGGGGAAATTCCTCGCGCAGCCAATGGCAAGTTCTGGCTCCAGGTATGCAAGGTTCCCGATGCCGAGATTCAGTCGGTATTGAACGCCAGTCGGAGTATGGCGACCAATATTTAAGGTGCGGGGATAGCCTTACTTCAAGATTTCATGAAGAGATTCAAGCTGGCAGCGCTCACGATGTTTGCGCTGCCATTTCCATTGGTGGCGATCCTTGTGAGCGTCCACTGCCAAAGCGCGGGCTTTCCGGTCCCCGATCCTGATGCGCTGGGCAGCGATGCAATAACGCTCGAGAATCCTGATTCACGCTTTTCAGTTGCGGCAGGTCAATCGATCACCAGCTTGATGATTAGTCCGGCGGCCATGACCGGGAAACAGGTATCGACAGGAACAGTGACCTTGCGTTATCCCGCTCCAACTGGCGGTCTTGTCGTAACGCTGGATAACCGCGACCCTGCGCACGTTCACACTCCTGCTCAAGTTTCTATTCCTGTAGGCGAAACGCAGGTTCGCTTCCAGGTCACCAGTAGTCCGGTTAGCAGTCTTACTTCAACTAATCTCTTCGCAACCTATCAAGGCGCATCTGCCAGCACTGTCCTGACTTTGTTGCCAACTCCAAAGGCGCAGTGGTTTGTTTCGGCGAGTGGTAATCAGAAGGCGCATGGAACCAAAGATTCACCGTGGGACCTGGCCACCGCGCTTCGTCATGGTCCAAAAGGCACTGAAGTTCGACCTGGCGACACAATCTGGCTTCGTGGCGGACGCTATAAAGGCAGTTTTCTCAGCACCCTGATGGGCACGAATGGTCAACCAATCATCGTGCGCGCGCTACCCGGCGAACGAGTCATCATCGACAGGGGCGAAGTAAGCAGCGAGAAGCAACCGGCCCTTAAAGTAAGAGGATCCTGGGTATGGTTTTGGGGAATTGAAGTCACAAATACGAGCGGCAATCGACAGCGCAGCAGTCCGTACACCGGACAGGATCAGCCATGGCGCGGCTCAGGCGCCGACGTTTACGCGCCTAACGTCAAGTTCATCAACATGACGTTTCATGATAACGGACAAGGTATCTGGGACAAGCAGGACATGACCGAGATCCACGGTTGCCTGTTTTTCTATAACGGCAACAACAAACGTGAGCATGGTCTATATATCGGCAATCGCCTGGGGACAAAGTTCATCACCGATAACATTCTCTTTGCACAAGGCGGTTACGGCATTCTGGGGCATTCCGATTCTTCGTCCAGTTCCCAAAAGGGCATGCACATCGAAGGCAATGTAAGTTTCAACAACGGAATGATCACAGGTGACGACCAAAAAACCGGCAACTTGCAGGTCGGCGGTGTTGATGGCGAATCTGCCGAACGAATAGTCATCGGGAACAACCACATCTACAACGACTCTGCGAACCCGGACAACAAGGACTTTGGCATCCGTCTTGGATATGAGGATCGCGCCAACAAGGACATCGAACTTGTAAACAACTACATCGTCAGCAAGACGCCACTCTTGCTTTGGTGGTGGCGAAGCGCCACCGTAGAAGGCAACACAATCTACTCGACTGGAGACGACCTCGTGGAAGTGAGGATGCCAGAAGGAGTGAGCAGTTCTACCTATACATGGAATTTCAACCAATATTTTTCCGCTGGTCCATCGGGCCGATTCCTGGCTGGTACTAATCAAAACCTTGCCTTCGCGCGATGGCGTCAGCTAACCGGCCTTGACCGACAGAGCAGCGCCCGCTTGAACACTCGTCCTCAAGGTGTGCAAGTCTTCATCCGCCCTAATCGTTACGAAGAAGGGCGTGCAAACGTCGTCGTTTATAACTGGACCGGAAAAGATCAGATTGCAGTTGACCTAACTGGAGTGCTGAAAGCCGGCGTTCAGTTTGAGATTCGCGATGTGCAGGACTACTTCGGCCCACCCTTAGTTCGCGGGATTTACAAAGGTGGTCCAGTGCTTGTTCCTATGAAGCTAACAAACGTTACAGCACCGATAGGAAACGTAGAACGGCAACCACGTCATACGTCGCCAGAGTTCGGAGCGTACGTTGTGCAAGTGGTGCCTAAGACGGTGTCTCGATGACTTTTCTGGAATTCACTTCGCGCCAGTCGGGTGCTTCCAGAGTTTTGATCGGCGATCAAACAAGCCGAAGGTCCGCACGGTGCTTTTTTGATGACTAGCTCCCGATATTATGGAAGTCGCGACCCATTCTCCATTTCACTCTCCCATACAGTTCCACCGACGTGCCACTTCCGGATAAGCGATCTTTGATGTACCGGAAGGACGGGGAGAAAGCGAACCCGGAAATCCATTCACTGGGCTAGCGCTATTCGACCAAATTTTGTTTCAGTGCCTGGTTGCCCACCATGCACTTGGAAGGATCAACTATGCGAATTTCTGCTCTGGGTTTACTCAAATCGTTGTCGCTCTGCCTCCTCGCCGCAGTGTTGTTTGCGGGAAGCCAAAGTGTTGCCAAGGCTGATGAGGTATTGATCACTGGCTTCACTAATGCGTGTTTCCCCACAGCGGCAAACCCATGCCAGCCAATTGATAACCCCAATCCACACTCGCCAGTGCCATCCTTGCTCGGGTTGTCGTATCAAAACAGCCGATTCCAGGGTGTTACAGCCAACGGCTTCCTGGCTTTTGGCGGTAATCCGACGCCGCTGCCATTGCAGGGCACGAACAACTTCGGATCCTTCTTCTTAGACCCGACGGTGGCTGCTACCTACACTGGTGCTGAACTTCGGCTTCGCGTCACGTTTACGGCGCCACAGGGAATGGCCGATCCGTCGCGAGTGTTTGCTGCTGACATATTGGGTACAGTGAGGTCAGACGAGAGTGGTGGCGTTAGAATCGATTTCAGCCAGGACATTAACCAGAATGGCATCCTGTTCACATTCAACGACCTAAACTGCGAGCCCAATCCGCTGCCTGCTCATGCGCCTCCGGGTCAACAGGTAACCTGCGGCCAGGGTTCCTTCCGACTCCGCATTAACGATCTCTCGATCAATCCGGGTCAGACTGCGGCGCTTACCGGCGATATCTTTACCGCGCAGCAACAGCCCATACCGGAGCCGGCCACACTCTTACTTCTCGGAAGCGGTTTGTCCGGGATCGCTGCGTTACGGCGTCGCCGTCGCAAAGCGAGTCTTAAAGACTAAACAAAACCGATTTCCTCCTGCTGATTATTTGGCCCCTCGCGTAGTTCCCGCGAGGGGCCCTTTTTATTTTGCTCGTAACTCTCTGAGTGCGATGAGGCCTGAGTTGACAAACAACGCTGAAAGCGTTCGCTAGTTCAGCCCAGGTTTCTTTGAAACCCTCGGATTGCTAGTCCTACGAGTGATTCTTCGCAACTTTGAAGGAGTTGCGGAAATGCTTTAACGGTTGGAGAGCGACGATACAACTCCTTCAGAGTTGCTACCTCAAGGCAATCGGCATTTTCCCAGGGTTGGCAAGGCCCAACCCTGGGCTGGAATTAGCTAACGCTTTCAGCGTTGTTCTGTTTTCACTGACTCTCGACCGGCTGGTGACACTTACTGATGACATAACAGTCTCAGAGTCTTAACGCGGCGTTAGCCAAACCTCAGCGTTGGCATCTATCATGGCCCACACAACATCATGTCAACACAACCAACACTAAGCGTCGCCACCGCTGTCGAGATCCGCTCCTCGTTCCCTGCGCTGGAGCGCATTCATAACAACTTTCCAGTCGCCTATTTTGATGGCCCAGGAGGAACCCAAGTTCCAAAGCATGTGGTCGAAGCAATGTCCGATTATCTCTATCACCACAACGCCAATACCCACTGGGCATACCCGACAAGTGAAGAGACTGACGCCGCCATAGAAAACGCGAGATCAGCGTGTGCCGACTTTATCAACGCACGTCCAAACGAAATTGCCTTTGGGGCGAACATGACTACGTTGACGTTTCATCTATCGCGAACCCTGGGGCTGCAGTATGGCCCGGGAGATCAGATTGTCGTCACCGAACTTGATCATCATGCGAACATTGCTCCCTGGCGCTGGCTCGCGAAAGAACGTGGTGTTGAAGTGAAAACGGTAAGGATGGTCCCTCAGACCGGCCAGTTGGATTGGAATGAGTTCGAGCAGGCTGTAACCAGTCGTACGAAGCTGGTGGCCATCGGGGCCGCGTCTAATGCGCTGGGCACGATAAACGACGTGGCGCGAGCGACGAAGCTGGCACGCTCAGTCGGCGCCCTCCTCTTTGTGGATGCGGTTCACTATGCGCCTCATTCCCTGGTCGACGTGCGCGCACTCGATTGTGATTTCCTGGGAATGTCTGCTTACAAGTTTTACGGACCGCATGTGGGTGTGATGTTTGGCAAGCAGGATTTATTGGAATCGATGGATTTTCCCAAGCTCGAGCCAGCACCCGAGACGGCGCCGGAGAAGATGGAGACTGGGACACAGAATCAGGAGGGCATGGTAGGCGCCGGAGCGGCAATCGACTTCCTTGCTTCGCTCGCTGGCCAGGGCGCCTCCCGCAGGTCACGACTGCAAACTACCTACGATGACCTTCACGCGCGGAATGTTGCGCTCACTCAACACTTGTGGAATGGATTGAGTTCGATCAAAAGCGTTCGTCTCTACGGCCCAAAACCTGACCTTCCAAGAACACCCACGATTTCATTCACCGTGGATGGAATCACCTCAACAAGTGTTGCGCGGCAACTTGCGTCGCGTGGCCTGTTTCTTTCACACGGTGACTTTTATGCAGCCACAATTCCCGAACGTTTAGGGCTGGGCGAGGAAGGTCTGGTCCGCGCTGGCTGTGCTTGTTATACGACAGCAGACGAGATCGATCGACTCATTGACGGCGTCGCCGCGCTACGCTAAGTCCGAGGCCCAAATCCATGTCCGATGTCTGTTTATTGAAGGCTTCACAGATCAGGTGGGCGTTTGAATCATCCAACGTTGGACATTAGACCTTGGACAGACGTTGACATTGGATATTCGACTAAGCTCTCGTCGCGTTAATGAAGTCAGCCAACATTCCATAGGCGGTGCTCTGCAGATTTGGCCGGTGAGAAGTAATCGTAAGTCCCGGCATCATGTCTAGCTCAAAATGAATTGCCAATGACGTTCCTCGAACGTTTCCGAGCGGTTCACTCAGAGCTACCTGCTCCGGGCGAACGCTTGCAATCAGTTTTCCATTCTCTGACTGCTTAGCTCGCGCCAGCAGCTTATACGGCCTGCCATCAGCGCGCGCTTTTTGGACCTGACTCGAGCTCAACCCACGAATTCCCTCCCGCACTACATCGTCAGGCTTCATTGGAATTCCCATCAGCACGCTCGCGAGTGCACACACCTTCACGGTGGAATCCCAGCCATCTATGTCGTGACTTGGATCTGTTTCCGCGACGCCCAGTTCCTGTGCGGTCTTCACCCCTTCGTCGAAGCTTCGTCCCGCCTCCATCGTTTCAATGATCACATTCGTTGTGGAGTTGAAGGCGCCGCTGAAACCCCGCAATCGCGCCGCCGGCAGGCATTCTCGAAACAGTGAGAAGACTGGTGCGCTGTCCAACACAGTCGCTTCAAAGAGAAAACTCTTGCCTACCGAACGAGCCAGACTGTTCAACTCCTCGTATCCATGAACGATTGCACCTTTGTTAGCGGTGATTGCATGCGCGCCGGCTTGCAGGGTTGCGCGCAAATAATCGATGGCCGGTTGACCTATCGCCGGATTCAGCGAGGTTGTCTCGAACACCGCATCAGGTCTTGAGTTCCTAAGCCAGTCGTTTATGCCATTGCCTGAAGACGCTAGTTGAAACCTGCCTTCGGGCGCTAACAACATGGCAACGTCAAAACCCTCAAGGTTGGCGAGCCAGCCAATACGGCGACTAGCAACGCCGGTAATGCGCCAGTCGATGCCATGGTTTTCTCGAAGCTCGGTGGATTTGGAAACGAGTAGTCGGACGAGGGCGCGGCCCACATTGCCGAATCCGATGAAGCCAAGATTGTATTGTTTCATGCCTACCTAATGCGCTGCGGCGCAGTTTATACTGCCAGGCACATGTCAACTAAGGATCGTCGAACCCCATTCAAGCGTAACCAGCAGCAGCTAACCACTGACAACGGAAAACTGACAACGGAAATACTTATTCCTTTCGATCCAGGACCTATCGTCGAATGAAACAATATCACGATCTGCTGAAATCAATTCTCGCAAATGGAAACGAGCACGAGGATCGCACCGGCGTGGGTACGCTTTCACATTTCGGCTACCAAACGCGTTTCGATCTTCGCGAAGGGTTTCCGATTGTCACCACCAAGAAGGTTCCCTTTCGATGGGTGGCGGAAGAGTTGTTCTGGTTTCTTTCTGGCGACACCAATGAAGCTAACCTGCGAGCCAAAGGTGTGGACATCTGGGCCGAGTGGGCCGACGAAGAGCACACCGGAAGGTTCAAACGCGAAACAGGCGATCTTGGTCCTGTTTATGGCTATCTCTGGCGGTCGTTCGGTGGAAACTATCCGGAGCGCAATGGTATCGATCAAATCGCCAGATTGATTAGCGAAATTCAGCAGAACCCCAACTCCCGTCGCTTAATCGTTTCCGGATGGGACCCGCGGCAGACAGACAACGTCGACCTGCCTCCGTGTCACACCCTGTTTCAATTCAAGGTTGAAGGTAACCAAATACTTCATTGCCAGCTCTACCAACGTTCCGCCGACGCGTTTCTCGGAGTGCCATTTAACATCAGCTCTTACGCGTTGCTGATGCACATGGTGGCCCATGTCTGCAGTCTGGCTGTTGGTGATTTCGTTTACACCCTCGGCGATTATCATATCTACAAGAACCACGTGGACCAGGTTGAAAAACTGCTTTCGCGCGAGCCGTATCCCTTACCGACTCTGGAGATCAGTGACGATGCAAAACAACTGCGCGGTCTCGAAGGATTGCTAGCAATGCGATATGAGAATCTGAAGCTTGTTGGTTATCAATCACATGGGAAGATTTCTGCGGCAGTGGCGGTCTGAGATTGAACGCAAGTTGAGTGAAACACTGGAGGGGCGGCACTCCGTGGCCACCACATCTTAGCCACCCAGCTTGAGAGAAACGAAAGGGATGGCCACGGAGTGCCACACCTACAGTCAATCGAGCGACCGTTAATCATCACTTAATGCGCAAAGGAAAACGAAAAGCAGTCGGCCCCCAGAAGCCGAAGACCGCACGCGCGCGAACCCCTGAGTCGATTGAAACCCAACCTGCGAAGCATTCGAAAAAAGTCGAGAAAGCAAACTTCAGAATTGAGCTGCGCGGTAAACACGAAAGGGCCGCTCTAACCATCATCCTCGTACTCACATTTCTCGCCTTCGTTAACTCACTCGACGGGCAATTCGTTTATGACGACGGATTTCAGATTCAGAAGAACCCCACCTTACAGTCTCTGGGAAACATTCCTCTGATGTTCACCCAGGGCGTTTGGCAATTCATGAGTGCCTCGGCTGAGCAACCCATCGGACTTTACTACCGGCCGCTTTTCAATATTCTTCTTATCATCAATTTCCACCTCTTTGGCTTTAACGTTTTTGGCTGGCACCTCGTATCTCTGATCCTGCACATGGCCGCGACGTTGATGGTCTATTTCATTGCGCGTCAGTGGAAGGTATCGAGGGTAGGAGCTGCTGCTGCTTCGTTGCTATTTGGTATTCATCCGATTCACAGCGAGTCAGTAGCTTGGATTTCAGGCGTTCCTGACCCGTTACTGGCGGTACTGGTAATGTCGTCTCTTTTTCTCTTCATCCGCCATCAAAAAGCGGAAGAGACGGGTCAACACTGGCTGCTACTTAGTACGTTGCTCCTCCTGCTGGCGATCTTCACCAAAGAAACCGCGATAGTTGTGCCGGCGATCTTCCTGTTGTTTAGGATCATCGACGAACCCACTCCGCGACAGTGGCCGGCATTATTACCGAAACTGATCAGGATTGGGTTGGTCTATGGAATTGCGAGCTCAATCTATCTGGGGATGCGTTATCAAGCTCTCGGCTTCATCAGTAAAGCCGAACCTAAGAGCGTTGGTGTCACTGCCGAGCAAGTGCTGCTTACGATTCCGTCGGTTCTGTTGAGCTATCTACGCATGATTGTGTTTCCGTTTTCACTGGCGATTGTTTACGACCACCCATTCGTTAATTCTGTCGCAAGTACTCGGTTCTGGGCAGCGACAATAGCCGTGGCAGCGATATTCATATTGGTGCTGTGGATGATTCGCTTTTCGCGTGCCAGCCAAAAAGCCTTCGTGCTATTTCTCCTGCCCCTCCTCCCCGTTCTCAACCTGAGGGCTTTTAATCCCGGCGAGTCTGTGCTTCACGATCGTTACCTTTACTTACCATCCATCGGGTTTTGCATTTTGATAGGACTTGGTTTGAGCTACCTGCACGAGCAACTCTCACCAAAACACAACTGGCTGATACCCGCTGCATTTTGCCTGACCGTGGTAGTTTGGATCGCAGCTACTGTATTTCAGAATCAAAGCTGGCAGAATGATGTAGCGCTGGCCCAGAACGCGCTCCTGGTTTCACCGCGAAAACCCTTTCTCTACAACCTGCTCGGCGCGCACTACAGCGTCAAGAAAGACTTCACTGAGGCCGAAAAATATTATCAGCAAGCACTGAGCTACGATCCAAACTATTACGATGCGCTGACTAACCTGGGTGACATTTACCTGCAGCAAAACAATTGGCTGGAGGCCGAAAAGAACTACACCACAGCAATCGCGGCCGGGGCTATGTATTCGCAAACGTTTTTCAATCTCGGCTCGGCCTCTATTCAGCTTAAGAAGTACCCGCAAGCATTGTCTTCGTTTCAGAGAGCGATCAATCTTAATCCCTCACAGACTGACGCTCACTACAACCTGGGTTATGTTTACCAACAGATGGGCCAACTGAGTCAGGCAGAGAGTTCTTACCGGAATGCGCTGCAACTCAGGCCTTCGTATGTCGAGGTCCGGATTAATCTGGCTTCGATTTTGAACCAGCAGGGGCGAGTGCAGGAGGCCACCGAACAACTCGAGCAGGCGCGCAGCTACGCACCTGGCCATGCAACCATGCTGCACGGACTGAGCGAAGCTTATCTAAAACAACGGCGATACCCCGATGCGATCCAAACACTGAGGCAGTTGGCCTCGATTAATCCACAACACCCATACGTTCACACAAACCTTGGTCTGGCGTACGAGGCTTCTGGTAACAAAGAAGCAGCTCGACAAAGCTTTCAGAAAGCGTTGGAGGTAGCTCCTACTGCGGCCCAGACGAATGTGGCGCGAGAACACTTATCGAAGTTAGGCGGCGAATAACATGATCATTGGCATAGTTGCGGTAGACCGGAACAGAGCGATCGGCAAAGATGGAAAGCTCCCATGGCACTATTCCGCCGACATGAAATTTTTCAAACAAACCACGATGGGCAACTCCTGTGTGATGGGCTACAACACCTGGCTAACTTTGAAGAGACCTCTACCTAATCGTTTGAACATCGTGTTGACTCGGAAAGCCGAAATCGAGCCACAAGAGTCGGTCGTCGTTTGCCGCGATATTGAATCGGTACTTTCGATGGCGAACAACCAGGAAGGCGATCTGTTTGTCATTGGCGGTGCACAGGTTTATCGCGCGTTTCTTCCTTACATCGAAAAGTGGCTAGTGACAGAGGCGCCACTGACGGTTGAGGGCGCAGATACCTTTATGCCCGAGAATTATCTGGAAGGTTTTGAAAAAACTTCGTCGAGTGAGATTGGCGATGGGCTAGTCGTTTCAGTGCATGAGCGGTCCTGAAACTCTCTCATTTCGGAACAAGGAATCACTCGGCCACCGGATTCCTCATAGTCGGGAAGGCGGACTTGTCCCGCTCATCCTCGATCCTGTATGGACTTTCGATAATTGCATTGCTTCGGTTCCTCACAGGTTAGGAATCAATGGAGCCTAATTATTTGAGGGTGTCAAAATAAGTGAGAACCAGCCACAATTCCAGGTTCGAACTCAGCTCAACGGGCCGGTGTTGTTCAGTTTGAGATCCAGCACATCGTGACGCGTGATGATGCCGACGATGCGGCCATACTCCTCAACCAACACCGCCGGGCTTGTCTGCAACTTCTTCGTGACTTCCTGCGCACTGACGTCAACGTCCACCGTCGGAAAACTCGCTTCCATCACTTCTGTTACAGGAGCGTCAAGCAGTTGACGGTTGCGAACCACTTTTGCGAGCGCACGATTTTCACGCAGCGATCCAACCGGCTTGCCCTCTTCCAACACCGGAATCTGGGTTAGCCCGAGGTCATTCATCCGCGCCAACGCATCGGCAACTTTGTCGTTGGGCGCCACCCACACGAGCGACTGTGGCGCATTTGCTGTCTTCGTTCCGCTGATTAGCCCGGCAGTCATTCGCTGAGGCTCCAGCAGGCGTTTTTCTTTCAACCACTCGTCCGAATGATGTTTAGTCAGATAGTGCTCGCCCGTATCGCAGACGATGAACACAACGACAGCGTCCTCGTCGAGGTCGCGCGCCACGCGCAAAGCTGCTGCCATGTTGGTTCCGCTTGAGCCGCCGCAGAAAATTCCTTCGGTGCGGCCGAGTTGGCGCGACATCTCAAACGATTCGCGATCGGTGATGTTGATGACTTCATCAACATACTGAATATGAACGTTGGGTGGCACCACTTCCTGGCCAATTCCCTCCACCAGGTAGGGCGTAGTTTCAATTACCTTCCCGGTTTCTTTGAACGTCTTGAAGATTGAGCCGTAGGGATCTGCACCAACCACCTGGATTTTCGGATTCTGTTCCTTCAAGTATCGACCAGTGCCGGAGATCGTTCCGCCTGTTCCTATCCCTGCGACAAAGTGAGTAATCTTGCCTTCAGTCCCTTCCCAGATCTCAGGACCGGTGGTGCGGTAGTGCGCCTCTGGATTTGCGGGATGCGAATACTGATCAGGGTAAAAAGAATTCGGTGTTTCGCGAGCAATGCGTTGGGCGGTTGATACGTAGTGATCCGGCGTTCCCGGTTTGGCAGATACTGGGGTGATGACTACATCGGCGCCAAGTGCTTTCAAGTAACGTGACTTTTCAACCGACGCTTTGTCGGTCATCACAAAGATGCATTTGTATCCTTTGACTGCCGCCACCAGCGCGAGTCCGATGCCGGTGTTTCCGGAAGTGGCTTCAACAATAGTTCCGCCCGGCTGCAACTTCCCTTCTCGTTCCGCCCAATCGATCATTGAGATTCCAATGCGGTCTTTTACCGAGAACCCAGGATTCAAGTTCTCCATTTTGGCAAGAATAGTAGCCTTGATGCCCGCGTTTAGCCGGTTCAGTTTGACCAAAGGTGTGCGGCCGATAAGCCCAAGCACATTTTCGTAGTAGCGCATCCAGATCTCCGAAACGATTGAATGGTGTAGTTGTAGCAGAACTCAAGAAGCGGCGCTATTCCGAACGACTTAACGCCACCATATTGAAGAAGAGATACCTTACGCGAATGGTGAGGATCTTGTCCAAACGAGGCTACCGATCGGGTGTCCACCAAGGTCACAATGACGAAGCGCTCGGTTTTTCCGTGGGTTGGATCCTGCTTTCATTTCCATATCATTTACCATTTCCCATTGCCATTAGCCCAATTTCAACAGTGAGGAGCCATCGCTTCGGAGTGCTGCTATTCCGCTCTTCCCTACCTTGCTCCCTCGCTGCCGGGGCTCGCTCTGCCAATGAGGAATGAGTAATTAGAAATGGAAAATGAGATATGGAAAATCGGTTGGGAGCCGCGAAGCGGGTTGCCAGGTGGGCGTTGTACCTGGACATGATAAGGCCCGGATGTGCTCTCCCCTTCACATCCGGGCCCAATCAAGGCTACCAATTTTTCAACCGGCAACCGAACTCGATGGACAAGTTAGTAACGTCGATACTTGTCCCGAATCTTGTAAGTGTAGATAGCCGCTCCGGCACCACCTGCGATGGCGCCGATAATCGCGCCCTTTTTGCCGCCAATCATGCCGCCGAGCGCAGCTCCACCGAGGGCGCCCCCCGCCGTCGTGATTTTGTCGCGGTGCTTCTCCCAAACTGAACGGTTGTCGTTATAGATGTAGTCGTCATCGTTGCGATAAACGTTGCGATCGTACCGCGGGTCGTATGTCCGAGCACGATAAACGTCGCGATTGTCGTATCGCGTGCTGTACGTGCGATTCTGGTACCGGCGATTTCGAGTCTGCGCGGCCAGTGGCATCGCGCTCATTGTAATAATGAATAAACAGATAAGAGTGGCAATAAGTTTTTTCATGGCCTTGTTCTTTGAATCCTCCGCCCATTAGCTTGGCAATGACCATGCCACTAGACCCGATCTTAAAGTCCCCGATTTGGTTGATAACTTTTCGAATGATTTGGTAGGTGTTCGTACGGGCGGCCGCAAAATTGTGGCTAGGAATCACCGATTCCGTATGCGGAATCGACTACTGACTTACCTTTTGGGGTAATGATTGAACAGCGAGTGATCCCTTCAGAGCGGCATAGGGTAGGTATCGCACCAACCGGGCGATGGTCGAAGCAAGGACTCAACAAGTGGGTTATGAAGTCAGTACTCTAGCTCGGTATCGCATGGGTTGCCTGGTGTTGACTCATCTAGAGGGTTCGAAGTCAGTATCCTTCCTGGCCCGCGATCTTCGTAGATGACGTCCTGCATCACAACGACTGAAAAGCTTTCTTACCAGCTGAAATCGTGTCTTCAATAACGTCGTCAGTGTGAGCCCGGCTCACAAATCCAGCTTCAAACTGCGACGGAGCAAGATAGACACCGGCTGCCAGCATCGCGTGGAAGAATCTACCGTAGAGTGCCCGGTCACTGCTCGCAGCACTTTTCCAATCCGTCACCGGTTCTCGCGCAAAGAAAGTTGTCCACATTGACCCGACTCGGTTCGTCGTAGTCGCGAGACCTGCAGCCGCAGCGGCGTTGCTCATTCCTTCACAGAGCACGGCTGCACGCTTTTCCAGCGTTTCGTATACCGAGTCGCTTTTCAATCGCCGGAGAGTGAGCAGACCTGCGGTCATTGCCAATGGATTTCCGGATAGCGTCCCAGCCTGATAGATCGGCCCGGCCGGCGCAATGTTTTGCATTACGTCCCGCGAGCCGCCATAGGCACCGACCGGCAATCCACCGCCTATTATTTTCCCGAGACAGGTGATGTCAGGACTGACTCCATACAACTCCTGAGCGCCGCCGCGCGCCACCCGAAAGCCTGTCATCACTTCGTCGAAGATTAAAAGCGAATTGTTCTTTGTGGTGGTCGCTCGGACGAATTCCAAATAGCCGGGGGCGGGTGCGACGACACCCATGTTCCCCGCCACCGGTTCGATTATTACTGCAGCAATGTCGTCGTGCTTCGCAAAAACATCCTCGAGCGCAACCGGGTCGTTAAAGGGGCACGTGATGGTGTGTTGAGCGAGTGATGCTGGAACCCCGGGGCTGTCAGGAAGTCCAAGAGTAGCGACACCCGAACCTGCCTTCACCAGTAAGCTGTCGGCGTGGCCGTGATAGCAGCCCTCAAACTTCACCAACTTGTCCCGACCAGTCGCCCCTCGCGCCAGGCGTATAGCCGACATCGTTGCTTCGGTGCCGCTATTTACCATCCGCACCATCTCAATTGACGGAACCGCGTCGACGATTTCTTCGGCAAGTTCGATTTCAAGTTCGTTGGGGGCACCAAAACTAGTCCCCTTCTTGGCGATTTCAGAAAGCGCCGCAACTATTTCGTCGTCGGCGTGACCCAGAATCATCGGTCCCCACGAACCAACGTAGTCGATAAACTTTCGGCCATCGATATCAGTGATGAATGGTCCCTTAGCGCTCTTGATGAATAAGGGCGTACCGCCGACGCCTCGAAATGCACGCACCGGAGAATTCACCCCGCCGGGCATCAGCTCGAGTGCGCGATTAAATAGCATTGCAGATTTGGTTTGATTTTTTTCTGGTGTCGACATTGCGGATTCATAGTAACGCAAACTGTTAGTTTGCGGATCGCTGGCAAGTTTTCAGCCAGGGGTAGATGTTCGACATGCTTCAGCTTGTCGTGGAGGCACGTGACATTCAATCTCCCTACTGAACACGCACATCGAATCTTCACAATCTCAGCGACAAGCTGTCGAACATGACGATCCGCAAACCAACAGTTTGCGTCACGAAAGAGGCTACGCGCGGGCAGGATTAAGAAACCGACGAATGCTTCTGAAAACATCGCGGAAGAATCGGACTACTTTCGGCAAAAGCCAAAATGATAAGACTAATCCCGAAGCAACAACCGCGAATAAGATAAACGGCAGAAAGACTGAGAGCAGAATCGAGACTACCGCCAAAACATCTTCCAGCGAGCTGACTACAATGTTTGAGACGGGTTCGGGACTGGTATTGACGACGGCCCTCGTCGCAGCCTTGGTTCCATGCGAGCTAAGCGCCAGCCCTCCGCCGAGCAGAAACGCGATCACCTGAACACTTTTATCGAAGTCGCCAAAGGCGGTTGCCGCCAGCACGGCGCCAGCGGGAACTCGAATGAATGTGTGGACCACATCCCAGGTGCTGTCGACAACGGGAATTTTGTCGGCCACAAACTCCACCACATACAACACGGCGCCGATGCCAATCACCCACCAGCTAGTCAACACCTGAAGCTCTCCCGGCAATTCAAGATTCGCAAAGCGTCCCAGCAGCCCCAGCGTTGTGACCGCGGCGTAGAGATTGATGCCGGAGACCCATGACGCACCCATCGCAATTGCCAGTGTGTGAACGAATGTCATGAAGCGATTATACGGCCAATCGTGCCTGGAGGTTCGCCATCTCTCTGGCCACTCACTTCAACTTATTGCCGAACTCGGTCAAGGGTATGTCGCTGAAACCGCTCGCGGTCTGGGTGGAGCAACAGTACGTAGCTTTGGCTTGTTCAATTTCTGGAAAATAGATGTTTTGGTTTTCTCTGTGCAAACCTGTGTTCTCTGTGCCTCCGTAGTGGATTTGATCGCAACTAGCGTCCACCACAGAGGCACAGAGAACCCAGGGTTTGCACAGAGTTGAGTAATTCCACTGCGACCGGGTCCCGGTCTGGTAATGTCTCTTCAGGGTGCCGAAACACTTTGATCGCGGGTTCTGCTGAGCTGAAGAGCCCATCAGCAACCGTTGCTCCGTTAGAAAACTAACGTAGACTCTCACCAATGACGGCCAACAAACACCGTGGAGTACTCGCCGCCACGATTCTCGCCTCGAGCATGGCGTTTATCGACGGCACAGTCGTTAACGTCGCACTCCCGGCCCTCCAGAAAGAACTAGACGCAACCGCCATCGGCGTTCAGTGGGTGGTGGAAGCGTACGCACTTTTTCTCGCGGCCCTTCTTTTGGTCGGTGGTTCACTTGGAGATCACTACGGCCGGAAACGCATCTTCCTGATTGGAGTTTCGATTTTCGCAGCCGCATCCGCATGGTGTGGTGTTGCACCCAACATTGAGCAGCTGATCGTAGCGAGAGCCGTACAGGGAATCGGAGGCGCGTTACTCATACCGGGTAGTCTGTCCCTCATCAGCGCTTCATTTCCAGCAAATCAACGCGGTCGAGCTATCGGGACCTGGTCAGGGTTCTCGGCAATTACTACGGCTATTGGTCCAGTGCTGGGAGGGTGGCTAATAGAAAATGTTTCCTGGCGAGCTGTCTTCTTTCTGAATCTTCCTTTGGCCGCAGCCGTAATTGTGATCTCGCTGCAGAGCATTTCGGAAAGTAAAGACGAAAGACACAAAGGAAGAATTGACTGGATCGGCGCAAGCCTGGCAACGCTCGGGTTAGGCGCACTTACTTTCGGGTTGATTGAATCGTCCCGATTAGGTTTCAGGAGTATTTCAGTCTGGATCGGAATTGCCGGCGGTCTGATTGCGCTGGCGATCTTTATTCTGGTCGAGGCTCGAATTAAGTCACCCATGCTGCCGCTTGGCCTATTTCGCTCGCGAAACTTTTCCGGCGCCAACATGCTCACCCTGCTGCTTTACTTCGCACTTAGCGCAGGCTTCTTCTTTCTCTCGCTCAATCTCATTCAGGTGCAGAATTTCTCCGCCACCGCGGCCGGTGCTGCCCTCCTGCCATTTGTAATCCTAATGTTTGTGCTCTCCCGGTGGTCCGGCGGACTCGTTGATCGATTCGGCCCAAGACCTCCATTGATCATCGGACCACTGGTGTCAGGCGTGGGCTTTGTGATCATGGCGTTTCCAAGTACGCAAGCTGGTTATTGGACAGGTTTCTTTCCAGGCGTAGTGGTATTGGGCGTTGGTATGGCCATTACCGTTGCCCCTCTCACGACTACTGTCATGAGTTCAGTCGCCGAGTCGCAGGCGGGTGTGGCCTCTGGAATAAACAATGCAGTCTCTCGCGCCGCGGGACTTCTCGCAATTGCGGTGCTTGGTGTTGTCATGCTGCAAGTTTTCAGCGCGGAACTGCGAAGACAACTAACCACTATTGACTTACCGGAGTCCACTCGCGACGCGATTTACGATCAACGTATCAAACTCGCAGGGCTCGATGTGGGCGACGTGGTACCCCAGGAAAACGATGCAAGTGCGAGGCAGGTTGTGACCCAGGCGATGAAAGAATCCTTTGTTGCAGGCTTTCGAGTGGTGATGCTGATTTCAGCCGGGATGGCACTGGCAGGCGCCGTGGCAAGTTGGATGCTCATTGAGAATAAGAAGACTTGATCATGCGGCCACGTAGAACCAAACGACGCGTTGGAACCTCGAACAAGCGCTTCCGTCACGAGGGGCGGCCTAATTAACACCGTGGCTTCAGCCCGGTGATTAGAAACCGAGAATAAAACGCAGAACTGTCTGAACCGTTTTTAGTGCGTCATCGAGAAACGGTTGAAACTGTTCAAAGAGTGTGTGGTCATCTCAGTCACCGGGCTAAAGCCGCGGTGCTAATGAAATCGCTCCGCCACGCCACGCAAGAGTCTACTAAGAAAACAAGAAACTTAGACCTTTATTCATAGGGAAGAAATTTACGAGCCCAAACAAAGTTCGGTCTCTTGCCTGAGTCTGGTTACTCAGCGTAATCTGCGAAAACTTCAACTCCAAGGAGATGTCGAATGTCCCGTCATGAAGAGTCGTTTCAAATTCCATATCCTCCCGACCGCGCCAAACCGTTGTGCGCCGATGCAATTACTTCGCTCGGTTGGCCTCTCTCGAAGGACCTTGGTTATGGGCTGGTCTCCGTCGAGTCGTTCCAGTTTGGTTTTACCTGGCCGGCAACCGTCAAGGTGGTGCTCGATCAGGGTGACGGTCGCATGAGTCGAATCACGATTGAGGTGTCCAATTTCGGATTTGGACCGATTCAGGGCAGCCATGTAAAAGGAAAGGCGATTGAACTGCGGCAACGCATCGAGCAGCTGAGCCACGGCCCGGTCCCTAAAGTCGCAAAGCCGCCACAGCCTCAAACTCAACCTTCGCAAGCGAAGCCAACGCGTCAGGTATTTGTTAACGGAGTCTTACTTCGCCAGGATCAAATTGATTTTCTCGAGCAGAAATACCACACGCCACTTCCCGACGGAAATTACTGGTACGATCGAATGTGTGGAGCGTGGGGCGTCATGGGTGGACCCGTCTTATGCACCCTCGAACCCAATCATGAAATTGGTGGACCACTTCAGCCCGGCGCTTCGTACGGCAACACCGGAGTGTTTATCAACGGCCGCGAGCTTCATTATCTTGACATGGCGTTGCTCCAGCGAGTAGTTCCGATGATCATTCCTGGCAGATGGTGGTTGGATGTATACGGGAACTTCGGAACGGAGGGTGGTCCAATGCTTGGTAATCTCTGGACGCTTGCGCAAACCCAAGGCGTGGGCGGGAATGAAAACCGTAGCAGTGTGCTTAGCAGTTGGGACCGTACCGGAGTCGCGGTTTTCACGGGGTAACGGTTCCGATCGTTCAGGTACGCCGATGATGAGTGTGAAGATTTGTACTACCAAAATAGTTTAGAGCTTTTAGCAGCTAACCGAGTTCTCAGAAACGGTGCGTCTGGTAAGACCTGCTGGAAGCCTTAACCCTATTTGGACCATTGGTCCCAGGTTGCTTTCGCGATTCTCGCGATCACCTCTTCGCGTGTTTTCTGATCCGCTGGCGAGTCAGCCACAAACACTGAGATTGCCAGGTGCTGTCCATTCGGCATCGAGACGATGCCAATATCGTTCGTTGCGGCAGTGATTCCCTTTTCCGTGCCTGAAGTCCCCGTCTTGTGAGCCACGGTTGTTCCTGCCGGTAAGAGTCCCTTCAAACGTTTCGCACCCGGTGTCGACTCCGCCATCAAATTCATAATGAATTCGCGCGAGGCCTCCGATAGACCCTGTCGTTCGTGCAAAGCCCGCAGCAGTGCAACCGAGGCTTCAGGCGAAGCCCAGTTTCGAAACTGTAATGAATGGTCCTGCGCAAACGCCTTTTCGGTGTCGAGCACGATCATGTCGGTAATCTTGAGGCTGGTTAGGAAGGCCTGAATCCGCGATGGGCCACCCGCCAGTTTCATCAGGACATCGCTGGCGGTGCCGTCGCTTTGTTTCATCATCCATCCCATCAATTCGCTCACCGTCAGCTCTACACCGTTGGGATGGTTGTCGCGGATCGGGCTGTGCGCGGCGCGACCGATCAAATCGTCTTTTGTCACACTCACTTTCTGATCCAGCTTGATACCGCCCGAATCAACCTGCTGCATCACCGCCATACCAATGGGAAGCTTATAGACGCTCTGCATTGGAAAGCGATCACGAGAGTTAAGTGAGACGGTGTTTCCCGTCTCCAGAAGTAGCGCTGCCACACCCACTCGCCCCTTCGCCGCCACCGCAATCTCCGCTATCTGTCTCTGAAGCTCCAGGTCGAGCTTCTCATTCGTTCGCGGTACCTGTGCTTCAGCTGGTTTTACCGGAATTGGGGGTTGTTTCGGTGTTGACCGGGAGCAACTTGCGAGCAGGAGGAACGCACCGATTGCGATGGAGCAGAGTATTCTTTTCATTTCGATTCAGGAGTTCGAGAAACGACTAACTTTGGAGTGCGTTTAGCGCGCTATCCTCCATCCGGAAAACGGCTTCACGGTTGCACACGTTGGTCCACCGTCTCGGCCAGTACCTGGAACGCGGGCTTCAAGTACTGAGCTGCTGGCCAATGCGCGATCGATCATGTCGGTGGTGATGCCTACCAATGGAATCTTCAAACGCCGGCTCCAACAGGTGTCGAACTGACCAGCGTAGGTGCCAATGTCAATGTAAACGAATCGTCCAGCGGGCGGCCCCTGGACAAACGGTCCGAGAAAGTTGCAATGCTGCCCTTGTCCCTTTACGCGAACCGCGAATTCGAATCGTAGGTCTTTGTCTTTGGATCTTTGCGTTTGAATGGTTTCGTAATCGTTGCCGCGACCTCTTTGCAGCCCAAAGTCCACGCCTGCAGGAGGTGCTTCAAGGACGATCCGAAGTGTTAGCTCGCGTTCCAAGGTGGGAAAAGGTACCAGAGAATCGCACATGGAGCATCGCTTTTTGAGGATCGCAAAAGCGCCAAGGTGCGAAATGCGACTAAGCCAGCGGAAAGTGCAAGAGCGCTGAAAGCGCGAGATGGATTTCGATCTCGCGCTTTCAGCGCTCAGGTGCAACTTGCTTTCGCGCCTTGGCGCTCCAAGCGATCCGACAATCAGTTCGTGCCGGATTCTGGTTTTTCGTCAGATGTTTTGTGTTTCCCGTTCGCCGCGCGCTTGACCTCAGCCTCGGCAACTCCAGATCGAACATCCGTCAGAGGTTCTTCGACATTCTTCTGCGCCCTTTGCCGATTAGATGGGACACCCAACACGCGCCTTTGCAGCGCGGCGTCCCCTGCGGCCGAGTGACCACTAAGCGTGAGTAGTTTGACAACCGCGCGTCTCACCTCATCGTTTTCATGTTCCTCGATTGCCTGGACCAGCGGATTGATTTCGCCGGCCTTTGCCATGACGAACAGAATCGACAAAGCATTGTAGGTGTCTTCACGACTCTCACTCGCCAGGTTGTTGACAGCTTCTGACGCCAGGCCCGAGCCGGCGATCGCAGCGCCAATGTTCGTGCGACGTCCAGCTGGTGCGGCTTCGAGAGCGCGATTGAATGAGTCAACGATGCGCGGGGGATCGAGTGTGCGCAGTGCGAGCGCAGCTGCATTTCGTACCTGCGAAGACTGATCGTCGAAACAGGTAATTATCAAACCGAAAGCATCATCAGGTTTCGAGCGTGCTATCTCAGCCACGGCGGCTGCTCGTTTGTATGGATCAACACTTTTCAGATAAGAGGCCACGGCATCCGGAATTTCTTCTACCGCTTCCTCCTGGTCTATCACGGCGGTTTCAGGGGTCAACTCGCTCGTGCCCGTTTGTTCAACCATCGTTGGTTCAGGAACAACCGCTTCAACTTTTGCCGTAGTCCCAACGAGTGAAGCCGCCTGTCGGATGCTCTCTTCCGACTCGACATCAGCCGGTCGTGCACTCCTAACTGCACCGCTCTCGGCTTCTGCGATCCGCAGAGCTTCTTCCTCTGCGAGGCAATCCTCCCGGTATTTCTTCGCCACCTCCTCAGCCTGAGCGCGCTGCATTGCCAGGGTCTTCAGTCGGTTATTATCCTCGTCGGCACTACGACGTAGCGCTTCCAATTCTTCCCTGATTTGCTTCTCGTGTTCAGCCCTGGCCTTGGCGGCGGTCAACGCATTCCGCTTTTCGGTTTCAAATTTCGCCACTACTCGTTGCTCTTCAGCCACGCTCGCATGCGATTCCGTTTCCAGACGTTGAATCTGTTGGGATATCAACTTAACAGCCTGCTCGGCTCCGTGCTTCTTGGCTTCCGCCGCGGAGATTCGTTTGCGAGCCTCCGCGTCGGCGTTTTGCAAACTTTCAATCTGGCTCCGTAGTTCCTGTTCACGCTGCGCCAACCGATTGCTGATTTCTTCCGCCGCAGCACTTGCGGCCTTGGCTTCAGCCAGGCGCTGCTCTGCAGACTTCTGCTGCTTTTTCGCTTCACTTTCTAAACGTCGTTGCTCTGCCAGTGCTCGCTGTTTGGCCTCGGCCAATAACCGCTCACCCTTATCAACACGCTCGAGCAACTCAGCTTCGATCTTCACACGCTCGGCTTCGGCTGTTGCCCTTGCCTGCTCAGCGGCACGCATACGCTTCTGCGCCTCGGCCAATTCCTGGATTTCTTTTTCTTCAAGAGTTCGAGCGACCTCAACTTCACCGCGCAGGCGCGAGGCTTTTTCACTCGCGGTGTTCAGCGTTTCCTGTTCTTTGCGCAATCGCTCAAGCTCTGTCTGATTGCGCTGTTCGGCGGCAAGTCGAGCCTCGTCGGCTTCCGATTTCCGGACGGCATGCTCCGCGGCATCTTTCTTGGCGCGGGCTATTGCGGCCTCAACTTCACTACGTACGCGTGAAGCTTCTTCGGTCGCGGCTTGCAGAGCCTCCTGTTGCTCACGCAACTGTTCAAGCTCGTTCTGGTTGCGTTGTTCGGCTTCAAGACGAGCCTGATCGGCTTCCGCCTTTTTGGTAGCCAGCTCCTGCTCCAGCGATTCCTGATGCTGGCGAAATTCCTCAGTTAAGCGCTGCCGTTCCTGGTCTCCCTGCTGACGGGCTAGGCTGAGCAGACGTTCTTCCTTTTCCACGTGCTCAAGCAATTCGGTTTCGAGTTGGGCACGGGTTGCTTCGGCTTTAGCCCTCACTTCTTCCGCCGTGCGCATTCGCTCCTGCGCTTCCGCGAGGGTCGCCGCATCTTGCTCTTCGCGTTGACGCGCTGCCTCAACTGCTTCGCGTTGGCGCGCGGTCTCTTCAGTCGCGAGTCGGTAACGTTCTTCTTCCTGGTGTAGCCTTTCGATCTCAGTTCGCTGGCGCTGTTGTGCTTCGGCAACACCGCGTGCAGCGGCCACACGTTGGGCTTCGAGGTCAGCTTCTTCACGAGCGACTACCATCGCTGCGTGCCGTTGAATTATTTCTTCTGCTGTGCGGGATTGATTTGCTGCTTCCAGGCGAAGTCGAGACTCTTCCTGAGCCATTCGCTGGGCTTCTGCTTCGGCCTGCATACGGGCGTCGCGCTCAGCTTCGAGTGCTTCACTCTCCTGAGTGCGCCGCGCTTGGGCTTCCTCTTCCGCACGCTTTCGCGCTTCTTCCTCTCCTCGAATTCGCTCGGCTATCTCGGTTCGTAACTTTGCTTCACGCTTAATTCGCCACGACGCTTGTTTTTCCTGGCCCGTACGCGCAGCTACGACTTTGAAGATTTCGTGGTGTAACTCGTCGACTATTTTCCTGGCCGCTTCGTGCTCCTGAATCAGTTTTTGCTCGTCGTCGGTGGAACCGGCTGAAGCAGAAATTTGGGGCGACTGTGCAGGGGGATTTGATTCTTTTGCGACACCCTCTTCCGACTCGAGATGAAGATGGGCCATCCCGTTCAGCTCTTTTGATTGAGGTTGGCTCTTGATTACGGCCTTCGCATCTGAACTGAGTTCCTCGGCGTCGGCAGATGACGAGTCCTTCGCGACTTCCTGCGGAGTATCTACTGGGCTTGAGACCGCAACGTTATCGAGCTGGGCCATTGCTTCTTCCGCGGCAAGCCGAACTTGTGGTTCATCGTCAAACATCGCTGCGACCAGATGAGGCGCAGCGCGCTGATTTCTCGATTTCCCCAACTTGCGAACCGCCATAACGCGGTCGGATACAGACTTTGCCGTATGCAGGTCCTCAACTATTTGCTCCAAATCAACCTCCCCAGGGTTTGCGTCCTGTTCGCTGTGGTCTGACGCCTGAATTTCGTCAGGCTCTGAATCGGTCTTTTTCACACTATTTCCCAATTGCTCGTCACTCAGTTGCAGAGATTCAATCTCGGAATCGTCTTGCGGGGCAGCATCCTCCGCGGCAGCCTCAGGTAAATCTACCGGCTGTTCTTCGGCAAGAGGTTGCTCGCCCGGCGCATCTTCTGAAGGACCAATCAGGAGATCCCTCATCGCGTTGAGTCTGGCTTTGAAACCTCGTTTCTCAGCAGACTTTTTCTTTTTTTTCGACGCCATGCTCGTAACCGGCTCCCCGACACATGCCAAAGTTCAGTACCTTAATTGAGCCGCCACTCGCGAACAGATCACGGCTGCATTCAATGCGTTTTCGGACAACTGCAATTGTGAAGAACAACGCGCGGAGGGCCGCCCGTGTATTTAAGATAGTTCGATTCGGCCACCACTTCTACATAAACGCATGAGTTTATTGGTCAGAACAAGCTTTGAACGTTGTAAAACCTCTGGACAAGATCTGGGGTTGAAGTTGGTTGCGGATCGCTGAAGTACTCGCGCACCATGCTTCCGCGGGACGGTCTTTGCAGTTTGCACTTCCTGTTGTTTAATCCTGGAGGAGGTAGTCAATCATTGTCTCAACAGTCCATCTCGTCTAATCAATTTGCTGAACCAGGGCTGACCCGGTCGCGGCATTCTCGCAAACTTTGCCGATCACTGTTGCTAATCGCATCAATTACTTGCTGGTCCAGTGTGACGTTTTCGCAGGAAACGTTTCGGACCACCGACGCTTTCGTGACTTCACATTTAAGAGCGGGCGTTCAATTGAGTACTGAAGCAAGAGGCGATCTCAACGGCGATGGGTTGAATGATTGGGTAGGAGTCATTCGCGCGCAGCTACCTGATGAATCCCCGTCGTATCAATTGTTTGTACTGTTAGCGAAGTCCGGCGGCGGGTTCATCGTCACCGAGCGCACCGAAAAGGCGGAGATTCCAGGAATGGGTTGTTGCTGGCTTGAGGATTTGCAAATTCGTCGCGGCAGTATCTTCGTACAAAACAACGCGAAAACGGCAAGCGTTATGGAGGCGGCAACTCACCAATTCAAACTATACAAAGACCAGTGGCGACTAATCGGCGTGACGGTTTACTTAACCGACCATACTCCAGGTGCGACTATGACCAGGGATACCGATATGAATTTACTCACCGGCCTGGTGATAGAGAAAACGAAGAAGCGGAACAGTCGGCTGCAAACGGCGAGACGCACGAGAGAGTTTTCCGTCGCGCTATTGAAAGATTTCGATTTCTCAAATGGTTTCGGCGTCGAGTGAAAGTGGGAGTGACGATTTTAGGGGTGCCAGGCTCTTCAGACTATACGCGCATTTGACTGACCGTAGTGCTGGTAAGCGCCCCACGTCGAACCAGCGTTGAAGATGCTTCTACGGGCATCAGCTAGCGCCTCACCCAGTAATTTTCCGCTCATCGCGCCTTCGTAAAATACGCCGGCAAATTGAACCGCTGCAGCGTCATCGACGGGCCATCCAGTGCCTATATAGTTTTGGACACCCCTTTCAAAAAAAGCCTCAGCTAATCCGGCCAGTTTTCGGGTTGCCTGTTCCGTTGAAGGTTCTCCGTGAGGATTCGTCACTGCTGAAAAGCAAGCATTTGCAAAAACGACTCGCGGCACCTGCCGGGCGCGAAATATCTCACGCGCTGAAAGAGTCAGCTCGTGACTAAACACCCAGCCGCTATTGTTTGGCTTATTGGAATCGAACGTACCGTGGCCTGAGTAGTGCACGACGTCAAACGTCTCGTCGACGATCAGCGCCAGGATTTCAAAAGGATTGCATTCCTTCGGTCCAATGCGAGAAACGATTTCAACGTTGAGCGTGCCGGCCATTCGCGCTTGATACTCTTTTAGAATCTCAACCACTTGTTGACCTTCCCGCGCGGCTCCATCCAGTCTTAAGTCTGAATCCGAAGCAGGATCAGCTATGACGAGTATGCGAAGACTCTTGTTGATTGGCGGCGCGATGCCCGGCGCAGCTGAAAGCATTGTCCGGAACTGACGGGTGAGCCGTAGGTCGGTGCCGAAATAAGTGCGGCGATGTTTTGGACCAAAGCACGCCATCTCCCAGGGCAGTGCAGCCGTGTCTTTGTCAACAACCAGAGTTAGGGCTCTGCCATCGTCGATCATCCGTTCGAAATCTTCTGGAAAAATATACTTGTGCAGGAGTACACCAAATTTTTCCAGACTCTTCTCACTGTCACCTTTCCTTAATTGAGCGGCAATGCCTTCGGTGAAGAAAGGTTGCACATCGACCTTGCGGACCGGGATAACCGCGGTGTTTGTCAGAGCTGAAAAACTATAGCCTTCTTCCCCTCGCTCAATCGTGATGCGATTGACGAATTTTGCTGACGCGGGTGCACGATTCGCAGCCGGGACTGCCGCTCTTCCCTTGCCCGATCGCGGTCGAATGATTTCTTCTTCAACAGTAATCTCGATATTGTCGATAACGCCTCTGGCGACCAGGTCGTTTAAGACTTCCACCAACTCGGCGTGCTTGCCCTTTTCGTGTTCCACCAGTTTGAATACCTTAACGCGCTCCTTCGGATCTACATGATGGAGCGCGTCACAGAACCCTGAAAGCAGACCTTTCACGGCCTCATCAACTTCGAGGTTTCCTTCTTCCGAACCGATTAGCACTGAAGCGAACTCCTGAAGTTTAAGCGCCGAAATGGCGTAGCAGATATTCATGGCGAGGTAGCGGAGCTGGTTGTAACTAAACCGGCCATACTCTCCCATACCGGCGAGCAAGACCGCGCGGGAAGCAATCTGCTTCTCAAGGACCGGAACAAAGAATAGTTCGCCAAGGTTGCCACCAATCATTCCCTGATCACCTGCTCTTGTAATCCAGTGCTCGAGCGCGTCGTCAATTGCAGTGAGAACACCGAGTGGAGCAATGCCTTTGTAGCCGCCAGCTACGATAACTGGCGTCTTGACATCGACGACGTTACCGCGTGTCGCGACAACTCTCAGTTTTGGTTTTGCAGTAGCAACAGGCTCTTCAACTGGATGTTTAGTTTCCAAAATGATCCCCGTTAATTAAGCTGTCTGAACAGGTCGCGAGCATTAGAAGACCCAATGTCAACGAATTAGATGTTTGGTTTTCTCTGCGCATCCTCTGTGTTATCGGTGTCTCTGTGGTGGGCTCATCTCCTGGAAAAGTCCACTACAGAGACCGACCGAGGACCACAGAGAGTTGAGGATATCCCGACGGAGTTGACTTCGGTAGACCTGGACTACAGGCCACCTTTCCCCAGATCTACGGCTCAAGTAAATATCTGCCGTTGCTTGTTCTCGGCAGTTCCTTCGAGTTGGGGGATCTGATCGTAGTTTTCGTCTGCCAGACTTGCGACTAAATGCTCATGCAGGTCGGAGTAGGTGAGGTTGTAATCTGCGTTCCGAATGGCCTCGATCGCGTAATAACTCATCGCGCCGTGGTAGTCGTTGGCAATATAAGCGTCGGCAGATGTTTGACTACTCTTGCACCCGCTCAACAGGATTTCTTTCATGCCCGACTCGGGATATTTCTCCTTTCCGCGGGCCGTCCTCAATTTTTCGGGTGCCAGCGCTTCGCGTCCAAAAACCTCGGGGTTGAGCTTCCGGGCGCGACGATACTCACCCGGGAGCGCTCGCGTAACAGATCCCGAATGGCAGGAATCTGAAATAACGGTAAATCGCACGCCGTTTGGAATATCTGCAAACAGGAGACGCAGGTCGTCATCAATAATTAGGTTTGAGTCGCAGTCGAAAGGACAAATCGCCTCATCAAACTTCGGCTCATCCTGATTAGAATCAGCGAGGTAAGTCCCATGTGAAGCATTCGTGAAAACCAGAATGTCACCTGCCTTTGCTCCACCCAAAAGCTGCTTGAGCTGAGCAATGATGTTTGAGCTTGTAGCTTCGCCGTTGAGCAACTGCTTGACGTCGGTGAAGTCGAAATGATCCTTGAGGAGTGAGGCCCAGTCGTTAGCGTCGTTGACGCATCCTCTCAGATCGTTGGCTTCACCAAACGGGTAGTCATTTATCCCCACGCAAAGAGCTTTCTTGGTCATGGTTGGTTTCCTTTATGAGATGAGTGATGGATTGTTTCGGCTTAACGCGTGACAGCCACTCGGTAATTGCCCGTGCCACCGGCTTTATTGAAGTGGCGGACCTGAGCGAAATACTGGCCCGGTATCAAATCAGCAACGATTCTGGCGTTGGTGCCCACGCCACTATCGTCATCCTCGGCGATTAGATTGGTGGAACTGGTGGGCCCGAAGAGCTTCATGATCACGTCAGTGTTGCCGCTGGTCGCGACTGTGTGACGACCACCTGTTTTCACGTTGAAGGTGAAAAGGTCCTCTTCTCCAGGAGCGCCAATTTGGGCTGTGGTTGCTTTGGTGGCATTTACTTTTAGTTCGACCGCGTCGATGGACGTGCGTGGGTAAGCCTGTTCACTTGCGATGAAAGCTTTGTCAACGGACGAAAGACTTTCGTTAGCTTTGGTTCCCTTGCCGCTCTTGGTCCAGTTTCCCGGGAAGAAGTAGAGCATGATCGAGTCTGGATCAAACTTCGTTCCCCGAATCTGATTCGCTTTGTACTTCTCCAGCACGTTGTGCCTGACCTGGTCCGGCGTCCACGAATTCGGTGGACCACCCAGATCGCGAATCACTATTTCTTCATTCCATTCGATACCGCCGTCCGGGTTCTGGTGCTCGTGGCCCAGGCCAATTGCATGACCAAACTCGTGTCCGGCGGTGCCACCATCAAGGAAGCCAAGGTTCATAGTCGGTTCGCCCTGAGGAATTTTTCGGCAATCAGTGCCGATGTAAGACCACGCCCCATCGTTCACATCAAAAGCAATTCGAATTTCGGCATCAGGTACGTCAACAAATTCGAAGGTGAGATTGGCGTGCTGGCTCCACCACTTTGCTTGTTCCTTTGCAATGGCCTGTTTGGCCGCGCTTCCACCCATGAATTTCACGCGCAATTTCGATCCGTTAATCCACATTTTTCTAAACTCGAATACTGCACGCAGGACATTGCCCGCACCTCGGGCGCGAACCGTTGGCTGTCGTCGCGACATCTCCTGAGGGAGAATTCTGTCGTGGCAGATCTTTAAAGTTTTGCTGGTCTTCTTTGGCATTATCATCTCCTTTGAGGGCAAATCCGAGCGGCGTCCAAAAACTGAAACCGCAGCGGAGTTGGTGGTGAGTCGAAATCAGTGAGTCCGATGGCTACGGTCCCTCGTGTTAACTAAGCCTTATAAAAACAAGAGCTGGATTAAGCGAGTTTGCGTGAAGCGAGCTCGTGAGATTCAGCCTTGTGAGAACGGCGGGACGATATTCCTGTTGGTAAGCGAAAGTCAAGGTTTTCACAGTCGGTGCGTGAGCGTGGTCTACCACCATCCCAGAATCTTCCACCAAATCAATCCGAACACGGTCCAAATAAGAATGTTGGTGACTGAAGCTACGAAGCCGAGATACCACCAGGTGCGTTGCTTGACGTATCCCGCCCCAAACCAAATCGGCGCTGGCGTAGTGCCGTAGTGAGTAAGGGAGGCGCTGAGGTTTGAAAAGTAGGCCAGCATTAGTACTGCAAGCGCGGGTGGTGCACCGGCGGCAATTATGACCACAAGAAAAGGGATGTACATCGCAGAGACATGTGCCGTGATCGAAGCAAAACCGTAGTGCGCGTAAAAGTAAATTAACAGCAACACCGCCAGCGCCGCGGCCCAATGCCAACCGATCGTGAAACCGGCCGCGGATTCGGCGAATCGTTTGGTGATGCCAGTTTCACCTAACGCTTCGGCCATGCGCACAAGCCCGCCATACCAGACGAACACATCCCAGGCGTTTTGCTCCGAGATCGCGTCTTCCCAGGTGAGCACGCCCGTCAGCAACAACACGCAAATTCCTACCATAGCTACGACGGCATAGTTAATGCCGTGAAAGGCGGTAGTCATCCAAAGCGTCGCGACCAGAGCGAAGACAAGCAGCATCAATCTCTCATGACGCGACGTCGGGCCCATTTGACGAAGTTCGCGGCGAGCAAATTCTGCGGCTTCAGGGGTGTGCTTAATCTCCGGAGGAAATAGCCGGTAGATCACTGAGGGCACGACGGCGAGGGATATCAGCCCCGGCACAATCGCGCCGATGGCCCATCGCGCGTAGGTGAGCTCAATACCAGTCGCCTCTTTGGCGAATTTGGCGATGATTACGTTTGAAGCCTGGCCAGTGAGGAACATGGCGCAGATGATTACGTCGCATTGGTAAAGCAGCGTCGTGAGAAATGCGCCCAAGCGTCGGGCCGTGGGACCCGGCCTTGAGTCGTAGGTTTCAGCGATCGATTTCGCGACCGGGAAAATGATGCCGCCCGAACGGGCACCGGTTGAGGGAATGATCGTCGCCAACAACATGTCGGTAGAGATCAGTGAGTAACCAAGCCCCAGTGAGCGACTGCCAATAGCGCGGACAAAGAGCAAAGCGATGCGCCGTCCGAGGCCGGTCTTGATCATTCCACGTGAAATGAAGAAGGCCGCGAGTACCAGCCAAACGATTGGATCGGAGTAACCACGCAACGCGTCGGCTGGAGCGAGCGTGCCCGTGAGCATGATTGCGGTGATGCCAAGCAGAACGATCGCGCCGCCAGGAATCGGCCGCACCACAGCTCCCACGATTGTGCCGACGAAGATAGCGAGCAGACGCCACGACTGCGGTGTGATGCCTTCGGGCGTTGGCGCCAGCCAGACCGCTAGTGCCGAACCAAGAACCAATCCCCATTTGAGGGCACGCATGCGATTTGATTCTGCGGCATGGTGAGTGGCTGATGGACCAATGCCAGGAACGGCTGAAGGACTATCCGGGGGACGAACTTCGTTGTCGCTCATTTTGTAGTCGTCACCGCTGCGAAAGGCCTTAGATCGTTTGAGGTATTTTCATGCGAAGTGCGGTCGGGAATTTAACACAGATAGCGGAGGGCATGAGTGACTTTCTCATGACGCGCGTTAAGTGGGCGCTACGCGACCCACCGGCTCTCTCGACGCGTCGGGAGTGGTACTGATGACTTCATCATGACTCGGTTGAGTGAGAGTCAGATGGAGCACGCGGGTCTATTTTAGCGCTGATCGATTTGAACGTAAGGAAGGTCGCGAGCTCCGATGTATTCGGCACGCGGTCGAATGAGTTTATTGTCCGCATACTGTTCGAGGATGTGGCCGGTCCACCCTGAGATTCGACTGACGGCAAAGATCGGAGTGTATAGGTCGAGCGGGATCCCCATCATGTAATAGGTTGATGCTGAGAAGAAATCGACGTTTGGAAAAAGACCTTTTTCACGCATGATTACTTCTTCAACTTTGCGAGACATGTCGTACCACTTGGAATCGCCGGCCAGCTCCCCGGCTTGTTTCGAAAACTCGCGCAGATGAGTAGCACGAGGATCTTCAGTCTTATAAACGGCGTGGCCAAAGCCCATGATCTTTCGTTTCTCGGCTAAGGCTTTCTTCACATAAGCTTCCGTATTCTCTACGTCGCCAATTTCCAATAGCGTCTTCATCACATTGGTGTTGGCGCCGCCGTGAAGGGGGCCTGAGAGCGCACCAATCGCGCCGGTAACAGCGGCGTACATATCAGCCAATGTTCCTGCAATTACTCGAGCTGTGAAGGTCGAAGCATTCAATTCGTGATCTGCGTGCAGGATCAGGCAGACATCGAATATCCGCGCGTCATGTTCGGAAGGCTTTTCGCCTTTCAGCATGTAGAGGAAGTTTGCGGCGATGCTTAAGCTGGGATCGGGCTTGATCGGTTCCAGGCCGTTGCGAATTCTATCGCCCGCAGCAACGATCGTTGGAAACTGACCTGTTAACCTGATGGCAGTGGCCACACTTGCCTCCCGAGACAAGTCGCGCGCGCTCTTGTCGTAAAACTCCAGGGCGGAAACCGTGGTCCGAAGAAGATCAATGGGATCTGCCTCGCGAGGAAACATCTTCATTAGTTCGATGGCTTCAATTGGAAGCTCATACGAAGCTCGCAGCGACTCTTCTAATCCGCGCAGTTCCGCCGCGTTTGGCAGCCGCTTGTTCCAGAGCAGGAAAACAACTTCTTCGAAAGTCGAATGCTTTGCCAGATCGTGGATGTTGAATCCCTGATAGATCAGCTCGCCCTTTTCGCCGTTTACGTCAGAGATTGATGAAGTCGCGGCGGCGACCCCGCGTAGTCCTGCAGCTGAAGTTCCGGCGGGTGCATTGGCTTTATTTGTCATGAGTTTTTAGTGTGAAGCGAAGATAACAAACGACGCAATTAGTGACAAGTTGACGTTAGCTACGGTTATTACTTCTGTAGGGGCGGCACTCCGCGGCCGCCCCATTCTGATTCTATTAAACTCGGAAGGGGGTCTATTCCAACAAATCAGGCGGCCATGGAGTGACGCCCCTACAGTTCGTTCGATGTTGAAACGACGACAACGTGGCCGCGTTTCAGGTTTAGAAGTTTTGCGGCTGACTTATTCGCAACGACTATTTCAAGAAATCCTGCGCTGCCCCACACTGCGAATATTTCTTCGTTCTTCCCCGCTTCAGCAAAGAACTTTCTGAAGGACGACACTACCGTCTTGTTTATCGTTAACTTCGCGCCAGCTTTAATCTGATCCTGGGTCAGGTCTGATTGGGTGATGTTGGTGACGCAATTTCCGAATCGATCAATGTGGATGATCCGTCCGGTTAACGCACCGCTTTGCGAAGTTTCCGGCTTCAGAGGCAACAGCTTTACGTAATCCGTTGCCGGCGTTCCCAGCGTTTCAGGAGTAACCCCGGTTAAGAATGCACCCGCTACAGGAGCGAACACGTCTCGCCCGTGGAAGGTTGGACTTACAGACTCGCGGAAATAATCAGCATTCGTCAGGTGAAATACCGACGCACCCGGCGAGCGCTCGCAGACGTAACTAAACAATCCGTTATCTGGACCAACAAAGAATTGATTGTTACCGACGATAAGGAGCGGTCTCCGTGACGAGCCAACGCCAGGATCAACGACAACGACGTGAATTGTGCCGGCGGGAAAAGAATCATAGGAATTCAACAGGACGAACGCGCCAGCTTCGATGTCATGAGGTGGAATATCGTGAGTTATATCGACGATATTGACCTGAGGACACGCGCTCAGAATCACACCCTTCATCGCCGCGACGAAGTAATCAGCAGTCCCGAAGTCAGTTAGAAGAGTGATGATGCCTGAAGGCGAAAACGCGGAGACGGAAGAGGTCTCTTGATGACTCTCCTCCGTATCTCCGCGTTTTCTATTCACCGAGTTTTTGGTAACAGGCGTTCAGAGTTCAGCCTTCAGGCTGATTCTTACCCTCGTCCGCACGCCGAAGCGTTTATGCTATCAACCCGTCATCTACTGGATTCGCGCTTCGGTGTTGGTGCGAATTCGAAGTTGCTGGCCACGCGCCAATCGAAGGTCTTTTCCGCGACTGCTTAGCACGCCCGCTGTACCCAGCGAACCACCAATCGCTGCGCCGATGGCTGCACCCTTACCGCCGCCTGCGATCGCGCCGATGATGGCTCCGATGCCGGTGCTGGCGCCGACTTTAGAAATATCGTCCTTAGTACTGTCTTTACCTCTCACACCGCCCTCGGGATCAACTGAACCGGCTTCGCCGTCTTGCTGGCCCGTGTCGACAACTTCTATAACCTGAGCACTCATGCTGCTCGTTCTGTTGTCCACGCTGCGAATGGTTTCGAAGGCGAGTTGAAGTTCAGCACTTCCCTTTAACTTTCCAGCCCGCTTGACACGAATGACGCGTCCTTCAATGACCGCTCCATCCAGCTCGCGCGGATCCACGACGCGCGCTTGAAACCGATCGCCTTGCTGGCTAGCTTCGGTTGAAAGACTGGTTAGCAATTCAATCAACAGCACCTGGTCCTTGTTAATGTAAACAGCCTGCCCGACAGATGGGACCTGTCCATCGACCGTAGTATTGTCGACTGTATTAACTTGATTATCCGTGTCAGCGTTGGCCGGACCACGAGCAGAGGTACCTCGACGAGATAGCCCTGGCGGTATCGATGAGTTGAAAGCACGTCGTTCGTAACCGGCTGCGTATCCCAACTCAAAGCCCTGCTGGTATCCGTCTCGATAGTCTTCAACTGTTCCCCATGCTTGATTGTAGTTTCGATCTGCGCCCTGATATTCAGACTTGTTCTGGTAGTCGCGCGGGGCCTGATCCGAAATGTCTCTGAACCCGGCGTTATAGCCATCCGAATAACCGGTGCGGAAGCCCCGCTCCAGAGCGCTCGATTGGCTCTGAGCCAATACGCTGGTGGTAACGGAAACTGATGCTGGCAGTGCCCCGATGACCAGAAACAGGGCCAGGGGAATTCTAAGAAATCTCATTTGTTGTTCCTTCCAAAATTACGGATGCGACGCAGCCGTAGGAGTCTTGGGAGAGCCAACCTCGTGCATGCGGATGCTACCATTCAAACTGACGGGCCACAATATAATGCCCTTCGTCTCCCATATTGGCTGTGCTTGACCACCCCTATTGCGGGTCCTAGACTCGACAGGCTTGAAGTTTCCGAGCTATAGGCCGGTGCTCAGATGCCGGTTTTTGGGAAGTGGTTGGCAAAAGCTTAGCGTTATGAGTCAAATCACCAGGGTTTATCTGGATCACAGTGCCACGACGCCGGTCGATCTTCGCGTCGTCGAAGCAATGCTACCTTTTTTAACCGAAAGGGTTGGCAACGCTTCAAGCGTCCATTCATTCGGACAGGAAGCCAGGGCCGCCGTTGATCGAGCACGCCGCGACGTGGCGACTCTCATCGGCAGCCGCGCAAACGAAGTCGTTTTTGTCTCGGGCGGGACCGAGGCAAATAACTTCGCGATTAAAGGAATCTGCGGTTTGAACCAGGCTGGACCCGGTCACATCATCACATCGGCGATTGAACACCCGTCTGTAATGGGCGTGTGTGCGATGCTTGAAAAGCAGGGTTGGGAGGTAACCAGGTTGCCGGTGTATGAAACCGGCGTCGTGCGTGCCGACGACGTTCGCGAGGCACTTCGATCAAACACCCTGCTTGTTTCGGTAATGCTGGCCAACAACGAAATCGGAACCATTCAGCCGATCGAGGAGATTGGCGAAATCATCAGAGATGCGCGGGCGCGCGAGCAAAGAAGGATCTGGTTCCATGTTGACGCGGTCCAGGCGGCCGGAAGAATTCCCGTCAGCGCTGAATCTTTAGGATGTGATCTTTTGTCGTTATCAGGGCATAAGCTTTATGCGCCCAAAGGCGTGGGGGCGCTTTTCATAAGGCGAGGAGTGCGTCTGGCGCCTCAGATGACCGGGGGCCATCAGGAGCGTGAACGTCGGGCAGGCACAGAAAATGTTCCAGCTATCGTCGCCTTTGGAACCGCTGCCAGGCTGGCGAAAGAAGAAATGTCGCAGCGGTCCAATCATGTCCAACGACTTCGCGATTTGTTTGAAACAGAAGTGAGCGCGCGGATTGAGGACATTGTCTTTAACGGCGACGCGAATAGCCGGCTCCCTCATCTCTCGAATATTTCGTTTCGTTTTGTTGAAGGAGAAGGGTTGTTAATCAACCTGGATTTGCAGGGCGTTGCAGCTTCGACTGGATCCGCCTGTTCATCGGGAACGCTTGAGCCGTCGCCGGTGATAAGAGCGTTGGGTCGCAGTGAGGAATTAGCGCGTGGTTCGATTCGATTCAGCTTCGGAAAAGACAATACCGAGGACGAGGTCCCTTATGTAGTCGAAGCGCTGTGCAAAGCGGTAGCACGTCTGCGCGAAATGTCTCTACTTAACAAACCACCTGTCTTCACTCCCGTCGGTGCGTAGCAACACCTCGCTGGTTTACCGCAATAATCAATGCCGTATTCGTCAATCTTTAACGATCACATTCAGAATCCGCGCAATGTAGGTGAGTTTTCTGATGCCAACGCAGTTGGTGAAGGGACGAATCCAGTCTGCGGAGATCGCTTGCGTTTATCGTTAAGAATTGTCGAGAGAGAGAATTGAGGGGGCACGATTCCTGGCGTATGGATGTCCACCGACGCTTGCTTGTGGATCCGTGCTAACCGAAATGCTCGAGGGCCAGACCGTGGACCAGTCAAGCCAATTAACAAGAAAAGATCTGCTCAACGCCCTCGGTGGGCTGCCGTCTCGAAAGCATCATGCTGCGGCCCTTGCTATCGAAACGCTCCGCACCGCACTGGAATCCGCTTGCAGTCGCGTGACCAAGACATAGATATCCCATCAAGGCTGCGTTAAGCGTGGTCGCGTGTCACCGGAGCCGCGATGATACTCAGGCCCGCAGAATTTCTTCGGCTCTGTCCCAAGCGCAAACGTTCGAGTTCGAACGATCGGACAACTCTCCACCGCGATCAGGCCGGTGGAAGGATCGATATCCAGCGTAATAGTTCCCTCTAATCGACCACCCTCTGTGGTTCGCGTTTCATATCGCGGTTGCCTCACTTTCGGAGACGCACCCGGCAATGCTTCGATAATTGGTGGAGTTACCGTTTCCTCCGGCACCGGCTGTAGCTCTTCAGTTTCTGGTGAGGCTTCTTCCTCGGGCAGATCGCTCGCAGGTTGTTGGGGCGACGTTCCGTTAATGAACAACTCAATCCGTTTGTTGGGATCGTCGTCATATGCTGGCCCACCTGTGCCTGGATTTATCGCCACCTGCTCGACTCCCGCCGGCATCTGCCAATCACCCTGCCACTCAGGATGTTCACCCAGCGCTACGCCCATGAAGTCAGTCCAAATCGGTAACGCCGAATTCGCACCAGTAAGTCCAAGTTGAGAACCATCGTCAAATCCTACCCAGACAACGCAGACAAGGTTTGGCGTGTAACCTGCGAACCAACCATCACGCGACGTCCCTGTCTTGCCGGCAACGTTTCCTTTGAAGCCACGCGCTCGCACCTTCGCGGCCGTACCGCGGTTGACCACATCCTTCATAAACGAAGTCATCACGTAGGCAAGGTCAGGTCGAAACACGTCGCTCTTCTGTCCAATGGGTGCGGCGATTGTTACTCCTTCACCGGTGGTTACGCGATTAACGGCGATTGGGGAAGTGCGCGTGCCCAGAGTCGCAAACGCAGTGTAGGCGGAAGCAATTTGAAGGGGCGTGGCTTCGCTCGTTCCCAGGGCCATCGCCGGATAAGAACGCTGCGGTTTCGGTAAACCAGCCTTGGCAGCAAGATTCATCACCCTTCCAATTGTCACTTCCATTGCTACGTCTACCGTGATGACGTTCAAACTATTGACCAGGGCATCGCGCAGAGTAACTGGGCCGCGCGTGTACGAATCGCCGAAATTCCCCGGCGAATATTCCTGGTTATCAAAGGTGAACGTTTTGGGCTCGTCCATGAAGGTGGTAGCGGGGGTGATCACACGAGGCACAGGATCGTAAGCAGTATTAAGAGCGGTAGCATAAACAAACGGCTTGAAGACAGAACCAGGCTGCCGGTAAGCATCGGCCGCGCGATTGAGTTGGCTCTTGGAATAATCGCGGCCTCCGACCATCGCGACGATCTCTCCCGTACGAGCGTTCATCGCCACCAATGCCGCCTGCAGCGTCCCTGGCGCAAATCTTTTGGACTGGATCTTGTCGAGTTCGGCTAGCTGCCTGGTCAAGGCCGCATAAGCCGCCCGCTGCAAATCCAAATCGATTGTTGTGTAGATTCTGAGATGCTCCGCTGTATTACCTCCCGCAATAATGTCGCCGAGCTGGCTCTGCACGTAGTCAGCAAAATATGGAGCGTCGGAAGTGTCGATCCGGCCTTTAGTTGGAGCGACCTTAAGCTGGGTCTGCTTGGCCAGGTTGGCTTCGTCGGTCGATATCTCGCCGGTTTCAGCCATGTTGTCGAGGACCTGGTTACGGCGTGCGGTCGCGGTGTTGATGTCGTGATATGGGTTGTAGCGATTGGGACTGCGAATTAAGCCAGCGAGGAACGCGGCTTCAGGCAACGTCAGATTTGTGACGTCCTTATTAAAGTATGCGTCAGATGCCTCGCCAAACCCGCTGATGCCGAAGCCGGCCTGCTGGCCGAGATATGCCTGGTTGCAGTAGAGCGCGAAAATCTCTTCTTTAGTGAGTCGAGTCTCCAGGATGATCGACATGTAGGCTTCGGCAATTTTTCGCTGAAGAGTTTTTTCCGGCGACAGAAGCAGGTTCTTTACCAGCTGCTGGGTGATACTCGAACCGCCCTGGCGTGCAATCGGTGAATTGGGATCGGCATCATAACGCCGCACCAATGCTCGAATAATGCCGCGGATGTTTACCCCGTAGTGATCAAAAAAGGAACGATCCTCAGTGACGGTGATCGCTTTTACGAGATGATTAGGCAGGTCGCCAAAACCAACCACTTTTCGTTTTGAACGTTCCGAACCAGAGACGGAGCTGATCAGCTCAGGTTCCAGCCAGGCTTTGTCCAATTGTGCGTTCGTACCCAGCTCATTCAGCGAAGCGATTGTTCTACCGTTCTGCGCAAATCGAATTCGAACTGGCTGAAACTGTTTCTGCCCATCTACCACCGTGTTTTGGCTCGGCTCGACGTCGACGATGGAACCGCTGATGTAATACCTGCCACGAGTTTTCTCAGCCTGCTGGCTCTTCTCAACGTAGCCCGTTCTCTTGAGAGAATCGATCAGTCGTTCCTGTGAAACTGTCTGACCCACCCGCAATTGTTTTGGCGCCGCATAGATTCCAGCTGACCGAGTGAAGACTTCACCCTGTAGCAAAGTATCGATTCGACGGGAAAAGGTGACCCAGTAATAGACCAAAAAAATCGTCAGGATCGTGCCAACGGCAATAATCGGAATGATTACAGGAGGGCTCACGAGCCGCCGGAGAAGGCGCCGTTTAAAGCTCTGCTGAGGTTCAGCATAGGCTACGACGCGTGCCCGACGCCTCGGATCTTTATTTTGACGCATTCCGCCTGGGGACTTGTCTTCGGGTGGGTATCGAACTGGCATAAAAGATAGGCGATAGGCCTCAGTGTTCTCGGTCGCGCTCTGTGGTCAGTCGTCCATCCTCGCGAACTAAATGCTAACCCTTTGAACCCTGAGTGTCCATTCATTCTTAATGTCCGATAAGCTTCAGCTTGTCGTTGATGCAAGAAAACTCAATTGGCGACGTTACTCGCTGAAGAGCCTGAGTTTCACTAATCTCAGCCGACAAGCTGAGGCAATCGAACATTTTCAACCAAACTGACCGACTACCCTAAACCCATCTGAATTGACAGCTTCCTGCTCTTTCGCTAACGTCCATCATCTCAGGGGCCACCTGCTTTGATGCCGTTTCTAATGTATGAGTTTAATACCCGCCGGCCGCCGCTCTCTGCCGCCCAATCCACGTCGAATCCTAATTGCTGCGCTTGCGGTGGGCACGGCGCTGGTGCTGGGCACAACCGGCTTCTACTTCATTGAAGACTGGTCGCTGCTTGATAGCTTGTACGTGGCAGCGCAGACTGTCACCACAGTCGGCTACGGGGATTTAAGTCCCGCGACTCGCCCGGGGCGAATCTTCGCCTCGGCCTTCATGCTGTTCGCAGTTGGTGTTGTGCTCTATGCGCTAACCACTACCGTGCAGACAATTGTTCAGTTGGAATTGGTCGAGCAGTTTGGCCAGCGCCGCAGATCACGAAAGATGAGCAAACTCCGAAATCACTACATCGTTTGCGGAGCCGGCCGCGTGGGCTCGCATCTTGTACGCAGCCTGCTGGCCGCGCAGGAAGCCTTCGTCGTTATTGAACGAGATCCTGTACGCGTTGCCGAACTGACTGACCTGGGAGTAGTCGTGCTGGTACGCGACGCCACTCTCGAAGAAAGTTTGAGCGACGCAGGTGTCGAACATGCGAAGGGATTGGCGGCTTGCCTTCCGGAGGACGCTGACAATGTTTACGTCGTGCTAAGCGCGCGAGACTTGAATCCACGGATGCACATTGTGGCGCGCGCTGCTGCTGAACAGGCCGAGGCAAAGCTCATTCGTGCCGGCGCAAACCGCGTAGTGGCCCCGACGATTATTGGCGGCCATCGAATGGCGATGGCGTTAACCAAACCCGCCGTTGAAGACTTCATCGGATCTATCACTGCTAACAAGCTTGAGCTGGCTTTCGAACAACTCGAAGTTGGACCGTCGTCGCACCTGGTGGGCCAGAAACTTAGTGAAAGCAACATCAGATCTGACCTGGACATCGTGGTCGTGAGTATTCGACGAAACAACGGGAACATCTTGTTCAATCCCAGCGGTGAGGCAGTTATCGAAAGCGGCGACGTGTTGATTGCGATTGGACATGCCGAATCGTTGATGAAATTGAGCTCGATGACGAAAGGCGATGGACAAGTCCAAAGCCCAGTGTCCAACGTTCACCCCAACTGAACTCTCAAGTTGAGTGACCTTGGACATTGGACTTTGGACATCGGGCTAACTAGATGAGAATTCTCGTTACCGGCGGCAGCGGTTATCTCGGCACGCATGTCCGCCGCTTTTTTAGTGCAAACGACTTCTCCCGGCGCTCGGGTAATAACATCCTCGACGAGGAAGACGTTAAGCACGTAGCTGACTGCGACGTGGTAATCCATCTGGCTGCCCACCTGGAAAAAGATCCAGCCGCCGCCCAGGAGTGTTTCCGAACAAACACCGAAGGCACGGCAAACGTCCTTCGAAATCTTCAGCCAAATACAGTTTTCATCTACGCCTCAACGAAAGATGTTTACGGCCTGCATGCGGGTTCGTTTGAGCAAGTTCCGGAGACCTGTAGCACCGATTACTGCGGGCAGTCGGCGCTCGAGTGGTCCAAGTTGATGGGTGAACGATATGTTGAGTATTACGGCGCCGCGCGAGGTCTGCGGACTTGCATCTTCCGGCTCTCGACGGTTTATGCACGGCCTTCAGATGGAAATGAATCGGGATTCGTCACGCACTACGTCGAGTCAGTAAAGCGTGGTTGGCCCATCCGAATGCCGCTCTACGGAAATCCCATACGTGACATACTTCACGTAGACGACTTCTCGCGAGCGTGTCAGGCTTTCATCGATTCTAACGTTGTATCTGGCCTATACAACCTTGGTGGTGGTCGCGAAAACTCGGCTACATTGCTGGAAATTGCGCAGAAGGCGGGAAGCCTCATTGAATTGGAGCCGGTGATCTCAGAGGACGTTAGTGCGCCCCACCCGGTTCCCGTACATTATGTGTCTGATTTGAAACGGGTGCGCGAGCAGTTAGGTTGGGAGCCGCAAATATCAATCGCCCAGGGCCTGCGAGATATATTGTGAAGCCGAAACTGGTGGCTTGTTTAGTTCTAATTCATGACGGATATAACAGGAGCTAGCATCGAGAGGATCGTCGTCCGCGGCACCAACTGGGTCGGCGACGCAGTGATGACGATTCCGGCCTTACGTGCCCTGCGCCAATTGTTTCCCAGCGCACGGATCGTCCTCGCCACCAAGCCGTGGGCAAGAGGATTATTTTCCGAAGTCGATTTCCTTGATGACCTCATGGTCCACGATAAATCAGGACTCAAATCGGTCATCCATCAGGTGAAGGAATGGAGAGCGCAGAGCTTTGATCTGGCAGTTCTTTTTCCGAACTCGCTCGAGTCAGCGTTGGTAGCGTCAATCGCGCGCGTGCCTTTCAGAATTGGATATGCCACCGAGGGTCGGCAGCGTTTGTTAACGCATCCCCTGGAATTGCCGGAGTGGCGCTCCACCCGACATGAGGTCTATTACTACCTAAACATCATCGAACAGCTGCAACGTATCGCCAGGCCAACAAGCACACTCAACTTAAAACCTGACGGGCATTTAAGTGTTGGTTCCGCACGACAAGCGAATGCTATTTCAATGCTACGCGACCGCGGGGTGAACGGCGTTGGCAACGCAAGACCTCTGGTTGCACTATGTCCCGGCTCAACTAATAGCCGAGCCAAGCGTTGGCCCACAGATCGTTATGCTAAGCTCGCCGACTTATTGATAACCGAGTTGGACGCTGAGGTTTTGCTGATTGGCTCAGCGGCCGAAACTCCGGTATCTGACGAGGTAAAGCAGCAAATGCATCATCGCTGCGCGGTGCTGACCGGCGACACGAATCTTGAGGAGTTAGTCGCATTGTTGAGCGTCGTCGATGTGCTGATTACGAACGATACAGGTCCGGCGCATATTGCTTCGGCCTTGAATCGCCCGACGCTGGTAATATTTGGTCCAACAAATCCATTGACCACTCGACCATTCTCCGAAACAGGAGAGATTGTGCGCGAGCCCCCAGATTGCGCACCCTGTATGCTGCGCGACTGCCCGATCGATCATCGTTGCATGACCGCGATCAGTCCGGAAGAGGTTTTCAGTCGGGTGCGGTCAATGCTGACGGACAAGCTCACGCGGGGACCAGAGCAGGAAGCTATTACCACTGCGCAGTAGCGCGTGGGGAGTACGGGATGACAAATAACGCTGAAAGCGTTCGCGAACTCCAGGCCAGGGTTTGCTGTGAAACCCTGGGGCGCAAAACGTCCATGAGATTCTTGCAACTCTGAAGGAGTTGCGCGTGCTTTGCAGTTGGCGAACCGCCACGCAACTCCTTCAGAGTTGCGTCTTCTTGAAATGAATAAATCTTCCCCATCGTTTCCAACGCGCAGCCCTGGGCTGGAATTCGCGAACATCGTCAGCGTTATCAGTCGTACGTCTAGTTTGAATACTTCAAATGCGCAGTGAGGTTTCAAAGCCGATAATCATATGAACAAAGCAGTCTTCATCGATCGCGACGGTACGATTTCGGAAGAGGTTGGTTACATCAACCACGCTTCCCGTTTTCGCTTGTTCCCCTACTCGGCGTCCGCTATCAAACTCCTCAACGATAATGGTTGGCTGGCAATAATAACGACGAACCAGGCGGGGGTAGCGCGGGGCTACTTCACTGAAGAGATGATCACGGCGGTTCACCAGAGAATGACTGATGGCATCGAGAGTGAAGGCGCAAAACTGGATGGAATTTATTATTGCGCGCACCATCCTTCGTTGGGCGAAGCGCCTTACCAATTGGAATGCGAATGCCGGAAACCGAAGCCTGGTCTGATTTCTCAAGCGGCAAGGGATTTGAATATCGATTTGAACGAAAGCTGGATGATTGGGGACCGTTACAGTGATATCGAAGTGGCTCGAAATGCAGGGGTGAAATCAGCCTTTGTCTTGAGTGGCTACGGGCGCGGTGAATGGGAACATCAGAGAGCGTCCTGGAAACATCAACCGGATTTAGTTGCGGAACATTTGCTAGCCGCGGTCAAACAAATCGTAGAAACAGTTGAGTAGGAGCGACCAATTGACGGTTGAGCGAACATTACTTCAGGAACGACTCGTCAGCATTATTCGACGCTTTCCGCGACGACGGATTTTGGTGGTCGGCGATTCGGTGGCGGACCAGTTCGTTTACGGCGCGATCAGTCGCGTGTCGCGTGAAGCGCCGGTGTTTATTCTCAATCACGAACACACTGAGACGGTGCCGGGTGGGGCAGCAAATTGTGCGATGAACCTTTCGTCTCTTGGGGCAAACGTTTCCCTCGTAAGTCTCGCCGGCAATGACGAAGCCGGGCTGGCACTCCTGGAGCAGTTGAAGTTAGCGGGTGTGAACTGCGGAGGCGTAGTAACTGGCGACAATCTTCGGACGACCACAAAGGTACGCATCCTCGCCGGCCAACTTCATTCTACCAGGCAACAGGTAATCAGGATTGACTATGATGGCGACCGCGTCACTGATCCGCAGTTGCGCGAACGCCTGCGGGAACATTTACTGGAGCATGCCAAGATCGCAGAATTGATAGTCATTTCAGACTACAACTACGGCGTTGCCGACCCGGAAATGGCAGAGTTCACCCGCGACGTAGCAACCGCCCGCAAAATTCCGGTCCTCGCTGATTCGCGATTTCGACTCGCCGATTTCGCTGGCTTTACCTCTGCCACCCCTAATCAGGATGAAGTTGAAAAGTTGCAGGGCGAAGAGTTTGTCGAATTGAATGAGATCGAGGCGGCCGGTGAAGATCTACGCGAGAAGTTGGGTTACCGTGCCCTGCTGATTACTCGCGGCAGCAATGGGATGACGCTCATTGAAGACGGCGTGGCGCCATTTCATCTTGAGGCGATTGGAGCGCGCGAGCCAGTTGATGTAACCGGAGCCGGAGATACCGTGATGGCTGCCTACGCCTTGGCGTTGGCGTCGGACTCTTCTTTTCCGGATGCTGCGCGTATAGCAAACTACGCTGGCGGCCTGGTGGTTATGAAACGCGGCACAGCGACGGTCGCTCGTGAAGAACTTGAGACTTCGGTGCTACATTCCGGGTTAGGAGCTTAGGCCTTAGTATGGATCACACAGGATCATCTGACGCCGAGACGCGCGTTGTCGACCGCGAGACTCTGGTAAGAAGGGTGGAGGAGCAGCGGGCAAACGGGGCAAAAGTAGTCTTGGCAAATGGCTGCTTCGACGTGCTGCACGCGGGTCACGTCCGGTATCTCCAGGGAGCCAGCCAGATGGGAGACCTGCTTGTGGTTGGCGTTAATTCAGACGAGCAGGTGGCCAAGCAAAAAGGAGCCGGGAGACCGATTCTCCCCCAGGACGAAAGAGCGGAGCTGGTAGCGTCGCTCGAGGCGGTCGACCTGGTAACGATTTTTTACGAGCCTACGGTTGAGGAATTACTCCTGGCACTACGTCCAGCGGTACATGCTAAGGGCACCGACTACACTGAAGATACGGTTCCCGAACGTGAAGTCTTAAGTTCTTTTGGCGGTCGGGTGGCTATAGTAGGGGACCCAAAAGATCATTCAACCTCCGAGATGATCTCGCGCATGCGCCGGGGGTAATCCGAAAATCTGGATGGCAAGGTTCGTTTGAATCTACCTGGGATCTAATTTTTCCAAGTTTGCAGCCGTTATCATCAACTGCAACGGTTTGGAGCGTTACGAAATTTCGGATGCGAATTCTGATCGTAAAACTGGGGAGCATTGGCGACATTATTCACACCCTTCCGGCGGTCGCTGCCATCCGGACGGCAATGCCCCGCGCCGAAATCTCATGGGTCGTAGAAGTTCGTTCAGCTGAAATTTTAAGAGACAACCCGATTTTAGATCGCCTCATCGAAGTCGACACGAAGGCGCTGAGGCGCGGGTTGATGTCTGGGGAGACGCTGCGGGCACCGCGCCAGCAGTTACGTCGGCTACGCGCCTCGGCCTTCGATTTAGCCATAGACTTTCAGGGATTGCTTAAATCCGCTTCAATCGCGCGCCTTTCCGGCGCGCGTCGTGTTTTTGGATTCCCGCGCGAATTCTTGAGGGAACCCGCCAGCCGCTTCTTTCTTTCAAAAACAATCCCGATTCCGCATAAGACGCATGTTATTCGTAAGAATTTAGCCTTGGCCAAAGGTGCGTTGGATATTCCCGTGCCCGATCGCGGGGAGGACTTTGTGTTTCCCGTAGCCACGTCACCGGCGCATCAGGCCGAAGCTGAGTCACGTTCCAATGACCGCTTTGCGATATTGAATCCTGGCGGAGGTTGGCCAACGAAACTATGGAGCGTCGAACGGTTTGGCCGGCTGGCTGATGAACTTTGGACGCACTACGGACTGCGATCATTGGTCACTTACGGTCCGGGCGAACAACGTCAGGCCGAGACCGTCGTAGAGGCAGCCCGGTCTGGCCAAGCCAAATCAGTTAGTCTTTCGTTGAAGGGATTTTATGAACTGGCTAAGCGCGCCGAGCTGTACGTGGGCGGCGACACGGGTCCTACGCATATCGCGGTTGCAGCCGGCGCTCCCATCGTTGGCCTTTTCGGCCCCACTGAATGGTGGCGCAACGGCAGTCCGAAAGCAGAAGATATCTGTGTGGAACGAGTAGATATTGACTGTCGCACAGATTGTCATCGACGAGCTTGTTCGAATTGGATCTGTATGGACATTGAAGTTGATCGAGTGTTGCAGGCGGTAGATAAGAGATTGAAGGTGACGTCGGCGCGGCCATCCGTTCTGGTGTCATAAGAACGCAGGGTGAACTCAATTTTGGTGGGAGCTAATTAATTGCGCAGAGGAGGTACGTGGTTTCAACGTTGGCGTGTGCCGCTGGGTTTTTTGTCTGCCGTCCTCTTCCTGATATTTGCGCGACCAACCGCTTTCACTCTGCTCATCGGCGGGGCAGTTTCCGTAGTTGGACTCTTGATTCGAGCCTGGGCGGCGGGACATATCCGCAAGAATGCAGAACTGGCCACGTCAGGTCCGTATGCATTCACCCGAAATCCACTTTACCTTGGCAGCTTTTTCTTAGGTCTCGGTTTTACGATTAGTTCCGGCCGATGGCAGCTCGGTGTCCTTTTCGCACTCCTTTTTCTTGGCATCTATTTACCGGTTATGCGCGTCGAATCGGCGACGTTGGGAGAGCTGTTTGGCGAGAGTTTCCGAAAATACGCTGCTGCTGTTCCGATGTTCGTGCCGCGCGTTTCACCCTATCGTGGCGACGTTAACCAAACCGGTTTCGACAAAGCGCTCTACCTGAGGTATCGGGAATATAGGGCAGCACTAGGTTTACTAATCGCCCTGGGGTTATTGGCGTTGAAGGCTTACTACCTGAAATGATTTACAAAGAGAAAAGTTTTATTAGTACCCTGATCTTCTTTCTCGTAGTGGTGATCGGCGCGACTGCTGTTAGTGCGCAGTCCGTCGCAAGCTCGACAACACATCCATTCGATCCGAACGAGGAGTTGATAATGGGTGTGGAGTTTTCAAGAGCTCTCTTGAAAAACATTGACGTCGCTGAGTTTCATTTCACTTCGCGCAGAGACCCAACCGAAGGCTCGGAAGTTGGGATGCAATCACCCTTAAAGCTCACAGGGGAAGTTTCCAGTAAGGGCTTTTTTGCACGCATTTTCAATCTGAAGTTTCGCGAGTGGATGGAGTCAGTTGTCGATCCCGAATCTTTTACAGTCTCCAGGACCAAACGGATCGACGAGCAAGGGAAACGTTTGCGCATCAGCGAGGCGGTATATTCTGAAGGTAAAGTTTCCTGGACGGAACGGGATCCAAATAATCCATCAAATCCGCCACACACTGCTGAAGCTAAATTTTCAGGACAAATTCAGGACGTCCTATCAGCGATCTATTTCTTACGCACCATCACGCTGACACCAGGTACAACGGTGGATGTGGCCATCAGCGACTCGGGACGTGTCTATCAGATTCCAGTCAAGGTCGTTGAAAAGAAGCGATTGAGAACAGTGCTTGGCAAGGTCGATACAGTGCGCGTCGATCCTGCGCTTTTTGGTCCAAACGGAATGATGTCACGGGATGCACACATCTCAATCTGGTATACAAACGACCAGCGGCGGATTCCGGTCAAAGCGAAAATTAAAACCGAATACGGCACCTTCAATGTAAGCCTACGAAAGATCGTCCGCGGATCAAATCCGCAGGAAGTTGTCACTAACGCTGCAGTTAAATCCGGAGTTCAGGAATCGCAGAAACTCGTTCCTTAATAGAAGTCTTCCTTCCTCCGCTCGCGATGAGTTCCACTCCTCTTATCCTTGGCCATCGCGGAGCTTCCGCACTTGCCCCTGAAAACACGCTCGCTGCATTCGCTCGCGCCATTGAGGATGGAGCAGATGGAATCGAGTTTGACGTGAGACTCTCTCGCGATGGCCTGCCTGTTGTTATTCATGATGACACGCTCAAGCGAACTGGCTTGATTGATCGTGCTGTTTTAGAGTTAACCGCTGCAGAACTTCAGCAGGTTGATGTTGGAAGCTGGTTTGCACGACGGTCACAACAAAGACCTGAATCCAGATTCTTTTCAGGCCAGCGTCTTCCACTTCTGTCGCAGGTATTCGCTCTCTTCTCGCGACTCAGTGGTGTGCTTTATGTCGAAATGAAGTGCGAGACGCACGAAGGTCCCATCCTGGCGGCACAAGTTGTAAACCTGATCCATGAATACCAGTTGGTGGACCGAACCGTGGTGGAGAGTTTTGATTTACCGTCAATTCAGGAGGTTAAGAGAATTGACGCCGGTATTCGTACCGCGGCTCTTTTCGAGCCCAAACTTTCGAATCCCATTTCAACGTTGCGGCGACTAAAACTGATTGATCGTGCACTTGATTGTCAGGCTGATGAAATCGCCCTCCATCACACATTGGCCGGAACCGCCCTCGTGGAAAGCTCGCGAACGCATGGACTTGACGTCGTGGTTTGGACTGTTGATGAGCTTCCATGGATTGACCGGGCGAAGTCGCTCGGCGTCAAAGCGTTAATATCCAACGATCCCGGCCGGATGGTGAAACACCGTTCCAGCCTGAACGCGTAAACCCACTCACCACTCTTTCCGCCAAGCGATCTTGTCAAAAAGACCTCCAGATGACAGCGACGGGACACATCTGTATCATTCGCACACAAAACCATTGGACAGGAGAATGAATGATGCCAGTTAGACAAGGCGCTGAGGTTATCGAGCCGAAGGGTAGATTAGGAGTGCTGCTCGTAGGACTCGGCGCAGTTAGTACGACTTTTATTGCCGGTGTAGAAGCAGTTAAGAAGGGTATTGGTAAACCGATTGGTAGTTTGACGCAGATGGGCACGGTCCGTCTGGGGAAACGCACAGAAAACCGGGTCCCGTTGATTAAGGACTTCGTGCCGCTCGCAAAACTTGAAGATCTCGTATTTGGAGCCTGGGACATATTCGAAGATTCCGCATATGACGCTGCCGTTCACGCAGGTGTTCTCGAAAAAGACCTACTAAAACAACTCAAAACACCACTCCAGAAGATTAAGCCGATGAAGGCGGTCTTCGACCAAAACTACGTTAAGCGACTCAACGGGACGAACGTAAAAACCGGCGCGAACAAGTTCAAGCTTGCTCAGCAACTCATTGAAGAGATCGCTGAGTGGAAGAAGAAAAACCGCTGCTCGCGAGTGGTGATGATCTGGGCAGCCTCTACCGAAATCTTTCTCAAGGAACATCCAGTACACAAAACCCTGGCGTCTTTTGAAAGGGCGATGCGCGAAAATCACAAGTCGATCGCGCCGTCGATGATTTATGCCTATGCCGCGTTAAAGTCTGGAATTCCGTTCGCCAATGGCGCTCCTAACTTGACTGTCGACATCCCTGCCTTAAGAACGCTCGCTGAGGAAAATAACCTCGCGATCTGCGGAAAGGATTTTAAGACCGGGCAAACGCTAATGAAGACGATCCTCGCTCCCGGGCTGAAGGCGAGGATGCTCGGTCTGGCCGGGTGGTATTCAACCAACATCTTAGGAAATCGTGACGGAGAAGTTTTAGATGATCCGGAATCGTTCAAGACGAAGGAAGAGTCAAAACTGTCGGTACTCGAATACATTCTCCAACCAGAAGTCTATCCTGAACTTTACAAGGACTTCTCTCACGTCGTTCGCATAAATTACTATCCGCCGCGTGGCGACAATAAAGAGGGCTGGGACAATATCGATATCTTTGGTTGGCTCGGCTACCCGATGCAGATCAAGATTGACTTTCTTTGCCGGGACTCGATTCTGGCGGCTCCGATCGTTCTCGACCTGGCATTGTTTCTCGACCTGGCACAACGAGCCGGAATGAAAGGCATCCAGGAGTGGTTATCGTTCTACTTTAAATCTCCGCAAACCGCGCCCGGTCTCTATCCTGAACATGACGTATTTATCCAGTTGATGAAACTGAAAAATACGCTGCGCTATCTTCGTGGAGAGGATCTCATCACGCATCTCGGTCTGGAGTACTACGACTAATTGCGAACGGGCGCGGCCAATCCCGAGGTCGCGCCCTCTTCCCTTTTAGTCGACCGCTTTGGTTGATTCCCGCGTTAAAAGGTGCACCGCTTCCCTGTTTTTTAGTAACTCCTCCGCAGCTAAAAACAAATATTGGCACCACCGCTCTGACACGAATTGTCAGGCGAGCTCGGAAACATTTCTCTCCGCGAACGGCAAATTCCATTGAGAACCCCATATTTTGTGATGACATTTTTAGTCGTGTCGTATATATAGCATCAGTCAAAATTGGGTTGTACGATTTGCAACTCTTATTTGAGGCAAATTAACTCGACGGGTATGCATCAAGTGGATAGCGGATCGTTCCTTGCATAATTGAGGTCGGCCAATAAAGGCCACGCTCAAATGAGAGCTCAGCTCTCGCGCTTGCAGGGAGGACAGCATGATTACTGAAATGGAGATAAACAAACTAAACGAAACCATGGGCACAGTCTTCCTGGATCCTGATCAGAAAAGTCCGCGCGCTCAAGATTTTGAGGAGCAGCTCTCCTCGCGCATTGTCGGACAGGAGCGCGCCGTGCGGCGCATGAGCGGCCTTTACCAAATATTTCTCGCCGGCATGAACCCGCCCAATCGGCCGATCGGAACGATGCTGTTTCTTGGTCCAACCGGATCAGGTAAAACTCGCGTAATCGAAGCCGCCGCGGAAGTCTTGTACGGCGACGCAAATGCAATTGTTAAGATCGACTGCGCTGAGTTTCAGCATTCGCATGAAATAGCGAAGTTGATCGGTTCGCCCCCAGGATACCTGGGACACCGCGAGACCTCGCCGATGCTGACGCAGGAGAACCTCGATCGCATGCATACCGACGAGGTTAAGCTTTCCTTGATACTTTTCGACGAGATCGAAAAGGCGTCGGACAGTCTCTGGCAGCTGCTTCTGGGCATTCTCGACAAGGCCACTCTTACGTTGGGTGACAACCGCCGCGTTGATTTCTCACGCTGCATGGTCATCCTCACGTCGAATCTCGGAGCGCGAGAAATGTCGGAGTTGATCTCTGGTGGAATTGGTTTCGCTCCAGGCAAGGGTGCGAAGAATCCCAATGACACAGAAGTGGACCAGAAAATCTATCGCACTGCAGTGGAAGCCGCTCGGCGAAAGTTTTCACCGGAGTTCATGAACCGCATCGACAAGGTGGTTGTGTTCCGTTCCCTGAAGGAGCATCACCTGCGTCAGATCCTCGAGTTGGAATTGCAAGCGGTGCAGGAACGAATCATGCAGGGATCGGGAACTAAATTCGTTTTCCAGTGTTCCGAGACAGCGAAAGACACGCTGCTGAAGGAAGGATTGGATTTCAAATACGGAGCGCGACATCTGAAGAGATCCGTAGAGCGCTTCCTGGTCTACCCGCTGTCGAATCTGGTAGCCACGGGACAAATTGGCCTCGGCGACCTGGTGCACGTCGATCTCGACGAGTACACGCACAAGCTGATCTTCTCGAAGAGCTCAGGCGGTGCACTCATTCACGACCTGGCCGAGCCACAGCCGGAGCCGGATGTGACTGAGACGCTGTCCGGCGGAGTAGGACTGCCGATTCCGCAGGCTGCCTCCAAAGCAGCGAAGAAGGGTCAGAGCCGCGGAGAGAAGACCGAAAACTAACCCCTGTCTCTCAAATCGGGTAGAAGGCGGAGTCACCTCCGCCTCCTACCCGATGACGCAACTTGTCTGGCCTTGAGCTAGTTGATCTTGGAAATTCGCCGAATTGCCCGGCCCGCTGCCTCCGACAGATATGGATCGCTATTGGTTAACGCAGCCTGAAGGGCAGGTAGTGCCGCAGTTGATCCAATCTTGCCCAGCGCTGTTGCGGCCTCGCGACGCAAATCACTTTCTGCATTTTCATCGCTGAGTACTCCAATCAACGCCGGAGAGCCGGCGCTGTTACCAATCTCGCCCAGCGACCACGCAGCGGACCTCAACACAAACGGGTTCTGTTCCCTGCGCGACTTCTTTTTCTTCTTAACGTTCACGACGATGTCTGAACCAAGAACCGTGGATAGAGGCACTACCGCGGCGGAATCTCCAATACCCCCAAGTGCAACTGCAGCAGCACCACGGACCCCGTCTTCCTTATCCGTGAGAAGCAGCTCGCTGAGTTGCGGTACTGCAGAGGCGCTTTTAGTTTTACCCAGGGCATAGGCGGTTTCGCGTCGCACAAATTCGTCTTTGTCGCCTAGCAGCGGTAATAGAGCCGACGCAGCTTCAGCGGACGGTAATGCTTGTAATGAACCCACAGCGGTAGCTCTAACGATTGGCAGGGGATCATTAAGGGCAATCACTGCGACCCGGGAAGCATCTGCATGATTCAATGAACGCAGTCGCGTTAGGGCCTCGCGCCGTTCCTCAACGTCCCCCGAAGCTAGTCTTGATTGTTGGTTTGCGATTTCAAGTTGATGTGGCGTTAGAGAACTTCGCTGCTGGCCCATCGATGCCGAATGAAAAACTGATGCCACGAATACCGCAAACACTGCGTGTCGGAAGAGTTTGTATGGTTGCATTTTCAGGGGCTCGCGCTCTCGTGGTTAGTCTGACGAGGTCAGCCGTTCCATTGAATCGACAATTAAAACCGCAATCGGCGGATAAACGAGCAAATCAGGCAACGTCAACGTTGCCGACGTGTAGGAGAGCAAACTTGATTGCACCTCGCCGACGCCATGGCGAAACAACATCGTCAAGTCATTGAAAAAATCCTGCGCATGCCAGCCGATTACCAAGCCAACGCCAACGCTTAGTCCGTACCCCACCAGCAAGAAAGTGTATGCCGAGAACCTTGTAAATGGCTGTTCAGGCTGTTCATCGTCTCGCATGATCGAATCCTGAATCGACTTCGGACGATATGTATAGTGGGCCAGGTACTCCCTCAAACGGGTCGCCAGATGCCAAATTCCTATCAGGAACAAAGTGAGGATAATAGCGCGAGCCGTATAACCAAGGCTCTGCCAAAGTTGCGGGCGCAACAGCACGACGATGAAGGTGGATAAGAATAGAGACACGGTCGTGAAAACCGCTCTCTGTCGCTCGCGGTTTTCCTTCCGGTCCCTTTCCAGAACCTCGTCGACTACGCGATCCCAACGCGCCTGGACTGCCAGATTCCGAGCCCGTCTTGCATGTGGATTGTTGGAGCTGAGGATTGAGAAGGCCCCGCTGGAACTTTCTGCTAATTTCTCGTCGTAATAAGCGCGTTCTTGTGGGTCGATCAGAACACGATAGGCTTTTGAAAGGAGGTCGAATTCACGTGCGGCGCTTTCGGAGCCCCCGTTTACATCGGGGTGTCGAACACGCGCTAACTTGCGATAAGCAGACCGAACCTCTGATCTTGAGGCTGACCGCTTTACTCCCAGGATTTTGTAATAATCTGTCACCCCGCGCTAATAACTCCAGAAAAACTTGCAGATAGGAACCATCTGACAGGCAAATTATAACACTATCCCCATTAGTCTACGGCACTGAGGTGCAATGGGTTGATACGCCGAGGCGGCCAAATCAATTACGACGTTAAGGATTGGTTGCTTGAAGTATTCGGAGAGGCTTGGGAAGGGGGTGCCAGAGAAGCGTTTCAAAATACCTCGAGCGGCCTTCGAGGGGGGCGAGGACAATTGTTTTTTTGTGAGGCGTTCGCTTCTCTGGCGACGCACTTCTCTTAACAATTCCAATGCCACTATCAAGACGTCGCAAAGGCCAGCAAAAAGTTGAGTTATACGATACGTTCGCGAGGAAGTGTCCCTTATGGAGGACATTCCAAGTCCACAAACACAGACACTCAGCTGGATTTTGAGTTTTCAAAACGTCGAGCGGTTCGGGAAACAAGCTTGAGCAAGGTTCGTACGGCGATTCCTGTCGGACCCTTTGATCTGTAGGGCTTGGCCTCGTCGCCCCAAGCCGTGCCCGCTATGTCTAAATGCGCCCACGCCACGCCCTCGGCAAACTCCTTTATGAACGCAGCCGCTGTGATTGTTCCGGCCTTGCGCCCACCGACATTCTTGATGTCCGCTATATCGGACTTGATCTGCTTGGAGTACTCCTTGTCCAGAGGCAATTGCCAAAATTTCTCGCCGGCTTCCTTTCCAGAAGCGATGACTTCATCGATTAGTTCCTGGTCGGTGCCTAAAATGGCAACATACACATCGCCGAGTGCAATCGAGACAGCGCCCGTGAGCGTCGCCATATCGACGATTCTCGTTGCTCCGAGTTTCCTGGCGTAGGCAACGGCGTCTGCAAGAATCAATCGACCCTCAGCATCCGTGTTGATTACCTCGATAGTCTTACCAGTCATCGCTCGCACGACATCGCCAGGCTTCGTGGCTTTCCCGGAAGGAAGATTTTCCACGCAGGGAATAACACCAAGCACAGCGATAGAGGGTTTCAATTGAGCAATCGAGCGCATCGCGCCCATAACAGTGGCGCCGCCGGTCATGTCGTATTTCATCAACTCCATATTTTCACCAGGCTTGAGTGAAATCCCACCGGAGTCGAACGTGACGCCCTTCCCAACAAACGATAACAATTCGTCAGACTCACCGGTTGAACCGGATGGCGTGTATTTCAGGATGATCAATTTCGCGGGCTCTTCTGAACCACGGGCAACGCACAGCAGCGAGCCCATGCCTTCCTGTTCCATTCGCGCTTCGTCGAGGACATCGATACTCAAGCCAAACTCCGTGGCCACTTCCCTGGCTCGTTCGGCCATGATTGTCGGCGTCATGTACGCGCCGGGTTCATTGGCGAGATCTCGCGTGAAGTTCACAGACTCACCGATGCTCTGTCCGCGCTCGACTCCTCGCTGCAAATCGGTTTCGTTCGCGCCATCGACAACTACCACCAGCCGCTCGATGTTTCTTACCTCTTTGTCGATCGTCCGATACTTGTCCGGCTCGAACAACCCCATGATTGCGCCCTCAACTGCGGTCGCGGCGACGTCCTCAGCAGCGCTCTCGAGTCGCGGCACAATCGCAATCGACTTGGCATTCTTACTTCGGAGAACACGCACAGCCGTTCCAGCCATATGAGCAACTTGAGCCGTCGTGTATTCGTCGCGCTCTCCAACACCTACGAGCAAAAGTCTTTTGGCCTTGATCTCACTGTTACCAACCAGGTGCAAATAGACAGTCTCAGCTTCTTTACCTTTCAGCTCTTCCGAATCAATGAGTGAGCCAATCACGCCGCCAGTGATAGCGTCGAGGTCCTTCAAAAAGCCGTCGTCAGCTTTCTCGTCCTTAAATACGGCGATCGCTAGAGCTTGCACTTCAATGTCCTGGTATGGTCCGTTCGAATTCTCAATCTGCATGCGATTGCTTATTTCCTTTTCAATAGATTGATTAACGATTTCTTTGCTTCAATTGCGCGCGAGTTTCCCGCTCCACCGTGCGACGTAATTCTGCTTCTCGCTTGTCGTACATTTTCTTTCCACGAGCGACTGCTACCTCAATCTTGATCCTGCGGCTTTTCAAATAAATGCGCGTTGCGACCAGCGTCATTCCCTGCTTGACTGCAGCTTCGTCCAGTCGCTCAATCTCGCGCCGGTGCAGAAGCAATTTGCGGGTGCGAAGCGGTTCGTGGTTTTCGCGGTTGCCATGAGCATAAGGCGAAATGTGCGCATTAAACAACCACGCCTCTCCATCGCGTATCGCCACGTAACCTTCCTTGAGTTGCACCCGTCCGCCAAGCACACTCTTGACTTCGGTGCCGGTCAGCGCAATGCCGGCTTCGTATTTATCGAGGATGTGATACTCGTGATAAGCGGCACGATTTGAAGCCAGCAATTTTTCGTCAGTCGCGATCGTCATCAAAATCTTTCCAATCCTCTCCACCGGGCCCTTCTGTGGGCGCGCACCTGATCAACTAATCCGACTGCGCAGTGCAGCCCCAACAACCACCGCGTCAATCTGCCTCGGCTCGCAAAGGCCTGATCATCAGTTCCTTCGCAGCGTCGCGCGCAGTTTTACCCTTGTAAAGAACGGCATAAACCTCTTTAGTGATCGGCATCTCAAGGTTAAGCCGGTCGGCCAGTTTCGTTACCGCTGCCGTCGTCTTCACGCCTTCCGCAACCTCGTTCATTTCCGCGGTAATCTCCTCAAGCTTTCTGCCACGACCCAGTTCATGTCCCACATGTCGATTTCTGGAAAGACTGCCGGTGCAAGTCAGAACCAGGTCTCCTAATCCCGCGAGGCCCATCAATGTCTCCACTCGGCCTCCCTCACGCAGTGCAAGACGCGAAATCTCTGCCAATCCGCGAGTGATTAGCGCGGCAACACTATTGGAGCCGTAACCCAAACCCGCAACCATGCCCGCGGCGATTGCCATAACATTCTTTACTGACCCAGCGATTTCGGTACCGACAACATCATCGTTGGTGTAAATGCGTAGATTGTCAAAGCTCAAATTCGATTGCACTGTGCGTGCTGCTTCAAGATTTGCGCTGGCTGCGACGACCGCTGTCGGGTGCCCTGCCACTACCTCCCTGGCAAAGGATGGCCCGGACAAGCAAACGAATGATGGTCGCGACTGCGCTGGAACCAGCTCTGAAAAAATTTCCGAAATGCGGTTACCTGTATCAGTTTCGATTCCTTTAGTTGCACTGACAAGAATCAAGCCCGGGTGCAACGAGTCTCTCAGCTGCGAAATCAAGTCGCGAGTTGCATGAGAAGGTGCGGCGAGTATCACTAATTCAGATCTCTTTGCTATTGACGACAGGTCCGACGTCGCATGCACTCCCTCAGGTATGGAAACTTCCGGAAGATAATTCGGATTCCCGTGCTCACGGTTTATCGCCGCGACTGTGTGTTCATTCCGTGCCCAGATTTCAACCGTATTGCCAGCGCGGCTGGCATGAACCGCGAGTGCAGTGCCCCAACTTCCAGCGCCTATTACCGCTACACGCATTGATACCTCAGATCCATTCGCTGATCAGTGTCCGACATGCTTCAGCTTGTCGTTAACGCACGGAACTTCACAACATCGTCTAATCAATCATGTTGGTTCTTCCCAGGCGCTGCGACAAGCTTTGAAGCATGTCGAACATTCGAAGCATCTCGGAAACTCACAGGAACTTACTCTCCGTGCCCGCAACCAATCTGCCGATGTTCGCGCGATGTGCGAACACGATTAACGCCGCTCCAGCCAATGTTGCCATCAGAACGGGACCGAATGGACTAGTCGTTTGCAAGACAAGTCCTTGAACTAGAACAAACAAAGGAACCGACAGCGCCGCGACCATTGATCCGAGAGATACATAACGAGTGCGCCAAACGATCAAGAAAAATAAAATTGTAGACAAGGCCAATGCCCAAGGCGCGAGCACGAGGAAAACACCGACACCCGTTGCTACTCCTTTTCCCCCTCTGAAGCGAAGCCAGACCGGGAACATATGACCCAGGATAACTGCGATACCTGCCATCGCGATCCACCACTCATTCGGAGAATCCCATAAAGGGCCAGTCCCATGATCCAGGATCAGCCTTGCTATCAGTACCGCAGCAGTTCCCTTCAAAGCATCAAGGACGAGAGTAACAATTCCGGCTGCCTTCCCTGCGCGTCGCGAGACATTTGTTGCGCCAGTCCCACCTGATCCTGTTTCGCGAATATCAGTACCCTGAGTCATGCGCACGATCAAATACCCAAACGGTATGGAACCCAGGAGATAGGCAATCGTCATGGCCAGCGCAGGACGCAATTTGATTCTCCAAACCAGTGTCGAGGATTTCTATTAGCGAGGATTGGCCGCAGCGTAAAGCAAACTGTTAGTTTGCGTCGTGGTTGGACGCTCCGATCCTGGTGAGCCACCAAGCAGCAAACTAACAGTTTGCTTTACGTGGTTAACGATTGCCTACCAAGTCGTCGGCTCTAAATCAATCGCTTTCTGAGCAGGTCCAGCGCCGCCTGCGAAGATCTCCAACGCACCAGTTGCCGGTCACCCGGGACTTGCAGTTTCCGATGCGTGGTCCGCATTTCATCTGCTAACGCAATGTAAACGAGTCCAACCGGCTTCTCAGCACTCCCCCCGCCGGGGCCGGCAATGCCTGTAACAGCCAAACCAAAATCGGTTCCTGCTCGTTTGCGAATTCCCTCTGCCATCGCTTCTGCCACTTCTGCGCTGACTGCACCCTGTTCCAAAAGCAAGGCGGGCTCAACGCCGAGGGTTCGTGTCTTAGCCTGGTTCGAATACGTCACCGCGCCTTCGATAAAGTATTTCGAAGAACCCGGTACTTCCGTAAGTCGCTGCGCAATCAGCCCACCGGTACAACTCTCAGCGACAGCCAGAGTGTAACCTCCGAGCGTTAGTTTCAAGCCGACGACCTCTTCCATCTTCTCGCCTGCAAAGGCGAAAACTGCGTCGCCTAAACGTTCTTCCAGCTGAGCTGACAGTCGATCCAGCAGGGCCTCCGCCTCCTCGTTCGTTCTCCCGCGCGCCGTTAGGTGGATTTCGATTTCGCTTTGATTGAAAAGGATGGTCGTCTGCGGATTTTCGTACTGCGTATAGATCGGTGCAATCATTTCGTCTACTGCCGACTCGCCCAATCCAGCAACGCGGAGCATCCTCCGCACCACTTTTACCGCTCCCGCCCGCGCCGCCAGTTTGGGCAACACGTGATTCTCAAACATCGGTTTCATTTCCCGCGGTGGACCAGGCAGCAACGCTATGGCGACGCCGTTGTCGTCGATGAATAAGCCTGGGGCGCTGCCATTCGGATTGGGAAGCACTTCCGAACCTTCGATGACCATCGCCTGGCGCGAATTTCGTTCGGGCATTACGTGGCCGAAACTAAGAAATTTCTGCCGCAGTTCTTCGAGGATCTTCTCGTCGAGTGAGAGCCGGCGTCCAAGCGCACGACCGGCAACTTTACGCGTGACGTCATCCTCAGTTGGTCCAAGCCCGCCTGTGGTAATCACAACTTTTGAACGGCGAGTGGCATCCTTGATTGCCTCTTCCAGCCGCGCGTCGTCGTCACCAACGATGGTTTTCAGTTTTACTTCAATACCGATGCTGTTGAGTTTTTCAGTCAGCCACAAACTGTTGGTGTCAGTGCGATCGGGCGCCAACAACTCCGATCCAATGGCGATTATTTCGGCAGAGAGCGTTTCGTGAAAGGCTGTTGACACGGGAGGTTTAGGACTCAGGACGACTTTCGGTCTTCCTGATAGACGTCGTTTAGAACTTCAGAGATCGGGGGTGGCGGGGTAATTGACTTGAATGATCGGCCCGTGAAATTTGTTACCGGTGTGCGTGTAGTTGCCGACTGAATCGCTTGATCGGCCATTTGAGTGTCGAACGCCGCGACCAGTCTCTTGAGTTGAGCCTGGTTCTCGGCCAGAAGTTGCGCACCGCGTTCACGGTGCATGCTTTCGAGATTTCTCATCGCCGCGCTTATTTTGGCCCATCGTTCCGGTCGGCGTTCAATCTGTCTCAATCGCTTAACGTATCGACGGAGCTGTCGTGATGGAGAAACGTGCGGACTGTCTTTTAGCATCTCCTCTTCGGCCGCGAGGGCGAGATGTCCAATCGCTCCGTTGTGATCGCCAACCGAGTGATACAGCGCACCTAATGCGAACGAGCTCAACGGCGGCGGATCGGGCAGCATATGGACCACCGCTTCACCTTTCTTGATGGCTTCAGCAATCTCAAACCGATAGCGGCTGCTGCCGGCACTGCTGAGAATCTCATCGGCGGTGACATAGAAACCGAAGATCACTTCGGTCTTCCTGTCCCGCGCCCGCTTGAGTGCGAGAAATAACAAGACGGCAACTCCCGTCGCGGAAATCAGAAGCATTGGTGCAACACCCGCCAGTTTCCAGGTGCCTGCTACTAATACTGCCGCGCCTGCAACCGCACCAACTCTTAGTGCGAGGCTTCTAGATCTTTGCGTCGATAAAATCATTTATCCGGTTACTCTGCGACAAATTGCCGTCCCCACGTCTTCGGTCGAAAGAGTTCCACCGAGGTCGCGAGTCGTTTCGTCGTGTGCGATTGCTTCGCTGACCGCTTTCTCTATTGCTTTACTTGCGAGTTGATTTCCCAGGTATTCTAACATCATGGCCGAGGTCAGAATAGCGCCGATCGGATTCGCTATTCCCTTTCCCGCCAGCGGTGGCGCGCTGCCATGCACGGGCTCAAACAATGAAACGCGCCCCGGGTGAATGTTTGCGGAAGCTGCCAATCCAAGTCCACCCTGAATAGCTGCGCCGAGATCGGTAAGGATGTCACCAAAGAGATTGTTGCTGACGATCACGTCATACTGTGCCGGGTCGAGAACCATGAACATCGCCATGGCATCCACGTATTGATGGTTCGCCTCGATCTCCGGGTAATCCGCTGCAATTTCCTTGAACACCCGTTGCCATAAATCCCCACCGAAGCGTTGCACGTTGGATTTGTCAGCCATCGTGACTTTCTTGCGGCCGTTGACCGTTGCATATTCAAACGCAGCGACTATGATTCGCTCGACTCCCCGGCGAGTATTCAGTTCTTCCTGCGTCGCGATTTCCTCAGCAGTTCCCTTTCGCAGGAAACCACCAGCACCGCAATATGCGCCCTCGGTATTTTCACGGAAGACAACGAAGTCGATGTCGGCGGGTGCAGCGTTGCGTAACGGAGTGAGGCGCGGATCAAGCAAACGGACAGGGCGAAGGTTTATGTAGAGATCCAGGCCACGTCGCATACCAAGCAGAATATCTTCGGCGTGTTGATTGGAAGGAACGCGCGGATCACCGAAGGCGCCGGCCAGGATCGCGTCAAACTCCTTGGTCAGATTCTCCAGCGCGCCCGTCGGCAGTGAAACTCCGTCACGAAGAAATCGTTCCGCGCCCCAATCGAAGTGTACAAAATCAAACTCCACCCCGTGCGTTTGCTTCACAAGCTCCAGCACCCGGATGGCCTGAGCAATAACTTCAGGGCCAATCCCATCTCCTGGGATCACTGCGATGCGTTTTTTAGTGGACATAAGATCTGCGTGCCGGGTTCAGGGTGTCAGGTGTCGGAACCTCGATGCCTTGACAGCACATCAACTCAGGGGGAAAATTTTGACCGTCATCTGAAGGCTATTCCGACACCCGGCACCCGCGTCACTTCCGCCCTTTTGCTTGCAGATATTTCTCCACGCGCGGCAGACTTGTCATCACCGTGTCGCCAACCACCTTCATGCTTTGGGCAGAGATTTTATCGAGCGTGTCCTCAGCTTTGTGCCAGTAGGGATAGCCGTTGAGCTGAATCATGTCGACTGCATCAACGCCTGCACGAAGAAACGGCTCGTGATCGTCACCGCCGACGCCTTCCGGACGATCTACAAAAATCTTACTGTGGCCCAGTTCACGACCTGTCTGCCAAATGATGTCCTGTAGCCACCTGGTGCTTAGCGTATCTCTACCGAGTTCGAGATTCTTGTAACCCATCATGTCCATCAGGATCATTGCCCTCACGCGCCCCAGCTCATTGTTCTTCTGAAGCTGAGCAACATAATGACGACTTCCATAGGTGTTGTCCGGCGCGCCCGGCTTGCTACATTCATCCCAGTCTTCGCAAAAGGATTCCTCTCCATCAAAGAAGACCAGCCAGTAAGTGAAGGCTGGTTTTTGTTGGCTACCTCCCAACACGCGCCCGATCTCCATCAAGGTGCCTACGGAAGCGGCAGGATCATTGGCGCCGATAAAATACATGTCATCGTAAAGCTTCGTATCGTAGTGGCTAGCGATAATGACTACGTCTTTCGACTCGCCTGGAAACTCTGCCGTGATGTTTGACATCTGCTTCGTGCCGACTGGAGTCGACGCACTAAAGTCATCAGTCTTCACGTTGAGACCATAACCTTTCAAAGTCGAAACGATATATTCCCTGGTCTTGGCCAACGCTGCCGACCCTGGAGGACGTGGGCCTATTTCCACCTGTTTACGCGCGTGGTCCATTGCCCGTTCGCCGTTGAACGCAACTGCGCCTGGCACCACCGGACTCAAAGGCGTCGATGTCGGGTCAGATACGCCTACCCGGGGAGGTTGTAGCTTGTCGTTCTTGGGACATGCCGTCAGGAACAACGAAAGGACCAGCAGGCAAACCATCGTTACGCCTTTGGCAATGGAGGGGGAACTGCAAAGCTTCAATCTCGTCATCGTACGCAAGTTAATACGTTTTCGAACCAAAACGCAAAACAAGAGATAATCTAAAGCAAACTGTTAGTTTGCGTGCGTCGCAACACGAAAGTTCGGAGAGACGCGTAGCAATCGCAAACTAACAGTTTGCTTTACGGTCAGGTTGTCCGCGCGGTTGCCTGGCGGGCGCGCGAGCGTGAGGGCAGATCTTCCTTTTCGGCTTCCTTTTGAGCCCGCCGACATTCTGCGCAGATACCGATGATTCGCAGTAGATGCTGAGTTATTTGAAACTTATGTTTCGCCGCCATCGCATCCTGAATGCCCTCGAGCTCGGCCGAAAAGAACTCAATGATTCGACCACACTCGGAACAGATCATGTGATCGTGATGCTGGTGTTTGTAGTTGTGTTCGTAGTGAGTGCGGTTATCTCCAAAACGAACTTCACGAGCCAGACCGGCTTCTGATAAAAGCTTGAGGGTGCGGTAGACGGTCGTCTGTCCCACAGTCGGGTCTTCTTTCTGGACCAGCCGGTAAAGATCTTCGCTGGAGAGATGTTCTTCAGTGCGCAGAAAGATGTTCAGAATCAAATCGCGTTGGGCAGTGCGTTTGAGGCCTTTTTTCTGGATGTGTTTGAGGAAAACTTCCTGCTCTTCAGTCATCAGTCGTGATCTTATCACTCAAGAACGATTAGCGTGAACAATCCCACGCCGTCACCAGGGCGTCGAGGGCATTTACCTACTCCGTGACTACCAATTCATTGACTCTCGACTCCACTATCTCTTTGTGATAAAAGGCTCCCGTCCGACGGCTCCGACAACTCAGCACGCATCCGGGGTCTCGATCCTCTTTGGCTTTGCTTAACCGTCCCTCACCTCTCGACACGAGGAAGGACCAACTCACCGCGGATTACCGCAAGGAGACTCACCATGAAAAGATCTACGCTCATTGCCTTGGCCTTTGGCTCACTCACGTTGCTCGGCTCTCTCTCAACGGCGTTGCCCGCATCCGCTCAGACGCAACTGACGCTGGCAACTTACGCCGCTAAATTCGTCTGCGGCAAAAGCGATCAGAGAATCGCGTCGCCGGGACAATACTTCACGATGATCAATGTCCACAATCCCTCGCCTTTCAAGAAAGCGGTTTACATCAAGCGGTTTGCTATCGCGCTACCTGATGAGCGCCCCGGCAAGATTTCGCATTTTTTTGGCGGGACTTTGGGACCCGATGAAGCGATGACAATCGACTGCGAAAATATCTACAAGCACACGCAGGTTCCGTCGGGCCAATTCCTTGAAGGCTTTGCGCTCATCTACGCGCTCACGGAGTTGGACGTCGTACCCGTTTATACCGCCGGTCATTCCGAGGTTGAGACCGTTCACAGCGAGCGGGTTCCAATGCGAAGGCTGGTTATTCCACGTACCAACGCGCTGTCTCGCCGGTTGTTGGAACAGGAGAACCTTCAATAAGGCTTAGGTGGTGAAGGGAGCGCGGTACTGGTTCGAACGCCGCGCGCCCGTGCTCTACGCCTCGCCGCTCTAGTTCCCAGAAACCGTCTGCGTTGGTATCGGCTTAGCTGTTGGCATTGATGTCGACGTCGATGTCGGCATCGATGTAGGCGTCGCTTTCAGCGTGGCGAGGTTGGCGGTGCCGGGGGCGTTTGTTGCGAGCCGAGGTGCGTGCTATTTTTCTGGCCGTGCCGGGGTGGCGGAATGGCAGACGCTACGGACTTAAAATCCGTTGTCCGAAAGGGCGTGCGGGTTCGACTCCCGCCCTCGGCACCAATCATTTCTATGACTTACAGACCTCGCTGATCTCATCCGAATTTTCGCTACGGAGTTTCCTCCGTTGCGCGTCTCATTTCAATTGAATTTGCTGGGGAGTTCGTCGAACTTACTCGGCATTGACTCCCTCATCGGTCTGAGCTCACAAATCGGGTTCCCTGTTTTCAATTACGAAGGTCAGAACCGCGAGCTTAAATACTCCGTTGAGCCGTCCTTTTCTGGTAAGAATCTGAAGGGTCGGTGGGAATCAGATCGTCGGGCTAAATTTCTAATGTCTATTCCTGACACCCTAGGTTTTGGAGGCTAAACAAGCGACAATGTGGTTGGTTGTCAAGTTGCAGCGAAGGTGGTCAAAGCATAAATCATTGGGCTGTCCTTCAGGAATCGCTTTACTTTTTTTACCGTCTCAACAACCTACCGCAGAGCCTCATACTTCGAGGTTGCAGGCCGGTGACGGACGACGAATACAAGGCCGGAGCGCAGTGATTGATCGTTAAAAAGTATGGCGAGAATATTCATCACCGGCTCAGCTGATGGTCTCGGCCAGTTGGCGGCGAAGGCGCTGATCGCTCAGGGTCATCAGGTTGTGCTTCATGCACGAAATGAAATGCGGGCCGAAGAGGCTTGGGATAAAGCACTGGGTTCGGAAAGGGTGGTTACAGCCGACCTTGGAAGTATCGAAGAGACGAAACAGCTGGCGGACCAAGTGAATGCTTTGGGAAGGTTCGACGCTGTTATTCACAATGCGGGCGTTTATCAAGATTCGACAGCTATATTTAACGTCAACACGTTGGCTCCTTATATTCTGACTTGCCTCGTGCAAAGACCGCAGCGGTTGATCTACCTGAGCTCGGGTATGCATCGCGACGGATACGCCAAGTTGGAAAGTTTTAAGACCGACATCGGCCGCATCACCTATTCCGATTCGAAGCTGCATGTACTGATGCTCTGCATGGCAGTGGCACGGAAGTGGCCGGAGGTTCACGCCAACGCGGTTGATCCCGGTTGGGTTCCTACAAAGATGGGCGGACAAGGTGCGACGGACAATCTGCAAAAAGGCTTCGAGACGCAGGTTTGGCTCGCGGTGAGCGATGATATAAGAGCAAAGGTGAGCGGGCGTTATTTTCACCATCAAAAGGAAAGCCCCCATAATCCCCAAGCGGACGACGTGCAGCTGCAGGAGAGATTTCTAAGCTTGTGCGAAGAGTTCACCGGTGTTCCTTTCCAGGAAGGTGAAGTTTGACGCATACGGGATCAAAGAAAAGCTGCGCCGTAGATCAGCAATCGTGAGACCATATTAGAGATACGAAGGAGGTCGAAGATGCACGATATTCCGAACGAGGAAGGTCTTAGTTCAAACGATGACAGTGCGCAGGAACTCAGCGCGGACGAAGAGAAACTGCTCGACGAATTAGGTTTGTTCGGAGAATCTCGCCGCCAATTCCTGGGACAGGGTGTCAGCGGGGCACTCGGCATTTTCGCTCTTCAACTGCTGGCAAAGGAAAAAGCTCTTGCCGCGCTCACCGCCCAGCCGGACGCCGCCATCGCGCAAAACGCTGGACTGGAGAACTCCGTCAAGGTCTCTTTGAGAATCAATGGCGTAAACCAAAGTTTGGAAGTTGATTCGCGCATGGTGCTGCTCGACGCCTTGCGCGAAAGACTCGGATTGACCGGCACCAAAAAAGGCTGCGACCAAGGTCAATGCGGCGCTTGCACAGTCATTGTTGATGGTCGCCGCGTGCTTTCGTGCATGACCTTGACGGCAGGTTGCGAAGGCAAAGAGGTCACGACCATTGAAGGATTAGCCAAAGGCAGCGACCTTCACCCGATGCAGGCGGCGTTCATCAAGCACGACGGTTTTCAATGCGGCTACTGCACGTCCGGACAGATTTGCTCGGCAGTTGCGCTTTTGCAGGAAGCGAAAAACGGAGAGGCGAGCCACGTCACTCAAAAATTGCGGTCAAGCGCGCGAAACTTAAAGCTCTCGGACGATGAAATCCGCGAGCGGATGAGCGGCAACATCTGCCGCTGCGGCGCGTATCCGGGAATCGTCGCGGCGATTCGTGAAGTTCAATCGGGGCGCGAAACGGCGCGGACATGGCATTTCGTCACCGAAGAAGAGATCGCCGCCGTCATGAACAGGGAGGGCAAAGCCGATGAGACCCTTTAAATACTCTCGCGCACTGAATACGGCAAACGCCGTCCGAGCTGTGTCCGGAAACAAAGAGGCAAAGTTTCTGGCAGGCGGGACGAATCTGGTCGACTTGATGAAGGAATACGTCGAACGCCCCAATGAAGTTGTTGACATCACTCGACTGAATTTGAAGCAGATCAGAGCGACGTCTGGTGGTATCTCTATCGGGGCGTTAGCGACAAACACGGACACCGCGAATCACCCGCTCATTCGGCAGAATTATCCGCTCCTTTCGATGGCGATTTTGGCTGGCGCCTCCGGTCAGCTTCGCAACATGGCGACCAACGGCGGGAACCTGATGCAGCGCACGCGCTGCCAGTATTTTTATGACATCGCCATGCCTTGCAACAAACGCGAGCCTGGTTCGGGCTGCGGAGCGCTTCAAGGACTTAATCGCATTCACGCCATTTTCGGCTACAGCGACAAATGCGTGGCGACTTACCCGGGCGATATGGCCAACGCGCTTTACGCGCTCGACGCGATAGTGAGGATTGCCGGACGAGACGGGAAAGAACGAACTATCCCCATTCAGGATTTTCACCGGCTGCCGGGCGACAGGCCAGAAAAAGACAATAATCTTGAACACGGCGAATTAATCGTCGCTATCGAACTACCGAAAAATAATTTCGCAGCGCGAAGCTATTACCTCAAAGTCCGTGACCGCGCTTCATACGCTTTCGCGTTGGTTTCCGTCGCTGCCGCTTTAGAGACGGATGGAAACAACATCAGACAGGCGCGCGTCACTTTGGGAGGTGTTGCGCATAAGCCCTGGCGTTCTATGGAAGCGGAAAGAGCGTTAGTCGGACAAGCGGCTACCGACGAAACTTTTCGAGTTGCTGCCGAAGCTGCCTTCAGAGATGCGAAACCGCTCGCGCACAACGCTTACAAAATTGAACTTGGAAAACGAGCGGTTGTTCTGGCTTTGCAGCGGGCAATGGCGGGCGGGGCGGCTAAATAAGGAGAAGAACAATGGCAAGATACATCGGAAAAGAAATGAGCCGCGTCGAAGGCGTTGCGAAAGTTACGGGCAGGGCAAAATACGCAGCGGAATTCAAGGTTCCCAATCTCGCCTACGGTTTTATCGTCACGGGTACGGTCGCCAAAGGCACTATCAAATCAATCGACACTACCGAGGCGAGCCGCGCGCCGGGCGTGATACGGGTTTTCACGCATCTGAATGCTCCGAAACTCGGAGAGAAGGCATCGCGCGAGCAGTCCCCTTCGCGCGCGCGCGAGGAGCAGGACAAGTCTTTCCGCGCACTCCAGTCAGACAGGATTTACTTCAACATGCAGCCTATCGCGCTCGTCGTTGCCGAAACTTTCGAGCAGGCGCGATACGCGGCGCGTCTCGTCAAAGTCTCTTACAACGCGGAAAAGCACGTGACCGACACTGAAGCTGTGCAAGCCCAAGCCCGCGTGCCGTCGCAAGGTCCGCCATCTAAACCGCGCGGCAATCCCGAGCAGGCGCTGAAGAACGCGCCGGTGAAAATAGAAGCCGAGTACACGATCCCGATAGAACACCATAACCCGATGGAGCCGCACGCGGCGATCGCTTTCTGGGAAGGCGATAAGCTGACGATTTTCGACAAGACTCAGCATGTTTACAGCGTGCGCCGACACCTCGCTTCGAGCTTCAATGTGCCGGACGATAACGTCCAAGTTACGTCGCCTTTCGTAGGGGGCGCTTTCGGCTCTGGTCTCAGACCAAACTACTATCCGGCGCTGACGGCGATGGCGGCGCGCGAGCTAAAACGGCCGGTCAAAGTCGTCTATACGCGCACGCAGATGTTTACGGGCCACGGCTACCGCCCTTACACGATCCAGAAGGTCAAACTCGGCGCCGAGCGGTCAGGGAAACTCACTTCGATAATTCATGACGTCGTGCATAACACATCGTCGTTTGAAGATTTCAATGACGCCACGACTGGCTTCACCCGCCAGGTTTACGCCTGTCCGAATCTTCACGCGCCGTTGAAGCTTGCCGCTACCGATTTCAACACCCCGACCTGGATGCGCGCGCCCGGCGCCGTCAGCGGCATGTTCGCGCTTGAAAGCGCGATGGACGAGTTGGCTTACGCGCTAAAAATTGACCCGCTGGAGCTGCGTCTCATCAATTACGCCGAGACAGACCCGGAAAGCGGTAAGCCATGGTCGAGCAAGGCGCTGCGCGAGTGCTATCGGGTGGGCGCGGAGAAATTCGGCTGGAAAAACCGAAAGTTCGAGCCGCGCTCGATGCGCGACGGCAGAATGCTGGTAGGTTGGGGAATGGCAACCGGCGTTTGGGGCGCGGGGCAAATGCCGGCCACTGCTATAGTCACGCTTCGCATCGACGGCACAGCCCATGTTGGCAGCGCAACGAGCGATATGGGACCCGGAACATACACAACCATCACGATGATTGCCGCCGAGTATCTCGGACTGACGCCGAATCGGGTGAAATTTGAACTCGGCGACACAAAGTTCCCAAGGGCGCCGGCGGAGGGCGGTTCCTGGACGACAGCAAGCGTCGGCTCGGCAGTGCACGGCGCCGCCCTTGCAATCGCGGCGAAATTGTTGGCACTAGCGAATCGTGAAGCGAACTCGCCGCTTCAATCAGCCGCCGCCTCAGACGTGGAAATGCTCGACGGCCGTCTGAGACTCAAAGGCGATCCGTCACGTTTCGTCAACGTTTCCGAAATCATGAGGCGTAATGGTCTCACAGAGATTACCGAAATATTCGAGGCGCGCCCGTCGAAAGAGCGCGAGAAGTATGCGCTGCTGGCGCACGGCGCGCAGTTCATCGAAGTTAAAGTCGACCCCGATGTCGGTACTGTTCGCGTGGCGCGCGCGATCGAGGTTACAGCCTGCGGCAAGATCATGAATCCGAAAACTTCGCACAGTCAGGAGATCGGTGGCGTTGTCTGGGGCATCGGAATGGCGCTGGAAGAAGCGACTGAAGTGGATCATCGGTACGGGCGAATCATGAACCCGAATTTGCAGCATTATCACGTGCCGGTCAATGCCGACGTTCTGGAGATCGAAACATTGTTCGTGGAAGAGGACGATAAAATCCTCAATCCTCTAGGCGTTAAAGGCATGGGCGAGCTAGGTATGGTCGGCATTCCAGCGGCAATCGCCAATGCGGTCTTCCATGCTACAGGCCGGCGCATCAGGGAACTGCCGATTACGCCGGATAAGCTTCTATAAGCAAAAGCTGTGAATGCAGTAACAGTCGAGCATTCGACCAGGCGTGAACACTAGCGCGCCGGCTCGATGCGCAGAGAAACCAATTCGGGCTTACCTCGACATCACGCCGTTTCGCTGGACGAAAGATCGGCAAGCGGCCGAAGTTCACGTTCTCTATTCGTAGTTGCAGCAACTCATTCCGAGCCGCTGCCACGCGGGAAAAATACGATCGTCTTAAACTTTGCCTACGACGGCGACGGCCCGGGCAAAGGCGGCACCGGAACGATAACCGTCAACGGCAAGAAGGTGGGCGAGGGCCGCATCACGCGGACACACCCCGTCATCTTCTCAACCGACGATACTTTCGACATAGGCGAAGACTGGGCACGCCAATGGCCGACACTTACAAGGTTCCGTTCAAGTTCACTGGAAAACTGAAAACCGTGACGGTTCAAGTGAAGTGACCCTGACGATCCGAGATATGCCGGTCGCAGGACGTGGTATGTTTCAACTAACGCGTCGAGCGTTCTTTTCGAGGCTGAGTCTGTTGATGCGCGTTGCGGCTTTCTTGTTTTCAATCTTTGCTGCCCAGTTATGCCATGCCCTACGATTCGGAGTGGACTCCTTGAAATGCTAAACTCTCTCCAGGCAAGTTGCTTAAACAGGCACTAGATTGTTACCGAAACGAGAGGACAATTTAATGTCGTGGATTACTTTACAAACGACTTCGGGACCAGAAGATTACCAGATTAGCGAGTTGGATGAAGTAGTCTGGTGGAAAACGGAACATGGGATGATAGCGGTTGGTTATATGGACATGGTTTCAGGTGTCATGAGCCTGAGTGACTTAGAAGCTTGTCGAGTGAAACGGCCAGAGATTGTTCATGAATCTCCGGGGCAGCAACCATCGCTAAAGGCTAGGACCATCACAATCCAATGACTTGGCAGCAAGGCCAGGCTTACAACCCGCTACACCTCTCTCTCCTTCAGTAACCGTGATCAGGGAAGAATTGAAGACGCGCAACAGGTTTGGTTACGCTCCGACGCTTTCGCGTTTTTCGATCTTTGCCCATGTATCGCGCAGGCCGATCGTCCGATTAAATACCAATTTGTTCCCCGGGCCCCCAGGATTTTCGTCAACGCAATAATAACCCAGCCTTTCAAACTGATATTTTGTCCCGCGCTCTGCGTCCCGCACACTCGGTTCAATCTTGCAATCGTGCAATACCTGTAACGAATCAGGATTCAGGTTTTCGGTAAAATCGTGTCCTTCCGGAACGTCGTTAGGATCTTCTTTAGCAAAGAGGTTGTCGTAGAGACGAACTTCTGCTGATAGAGCTTGATCGGCTGAGACCCAGTGGATTGTCGACTTTACTTTTCGACCGTCAGGTGTAGTACCACCGCGGGTGGCCGGATCGTAGGTGCATCGGAGTTCTACGATCTTGCCGTCGCCGTCTTTGATCACCTCGGTGCAAGTAACTAAGTAGGCATAGCGAAGACGCACTTCAACACCCGGTGATAGCCGGTAGAACTTCTTTGGCGGATCCTCACGAAAATCATCTTCTTCAATAAAGATCGTCTTTGAAAAAGGAATCTTTCTGCTTCCCGCAGAGCTATCCTCAGGATTGTTGACGGCGTCCATCTCTTCCACGAGGTCATCGGGGTAGTTTTCGATAACCACCTTCAACGGTTTCTGTACACACATCACTCTCGGAACAATCTGATTTAAGTGTTGGCGCAGAAAGTATTCAAGCTGCTGAAGCTGAGTAATCCCATTCGTCTTCGAGACCCCAACACTTCCGACAAAGTTTCGAATCGCTGTCGGCGTGTAACCACGCCGGCGCATTCCCGAGAGTGTAGGCATACGCGGATCATCCCAGCCATCAACATGTCCGTCTTCAACCAACTTCAAGAGCTTGCGTTTGCTAAGCAGCGTGTGGGTGAGTGAAAGCCGATCGAACTCGTATTGCTGCGAAGGAAAGATGCCAAGGTTTTCGATGAACCAGTTATAGAGATGACGATTGTTATCGAACTCCAAAGTGCACATTGAGTGTGTCACGCGCTCAATCGAATCCGACTGACCATGCGCGTAATCGTACATCGGGTAAATGCACCACTCACCACCTGTGCGATGATGGTCCATGTGGAGAATTCGATACATGATGGGGTCGCGCAGACTAAGGTTCGGAGAGCTCATATCGATCTTCGCGCGCAACGTTCGCGTACCATCCGGAAACTCTCCTCTCTTCATGCGCTCGAAAAGATCGAGATTCTCTTCGACAGAACGATCGCGGTAAGGGCTGTTCGTGCCGGGCTCGGTCAACGTGCCACGATACTCGCGCATTTCGACTGCGGTGAGATCGCATACGAAAGCCTTTCCAGCTCTGATTAACTGAATAGCCCAGTTATAAAGTTGTTGGAAGTAATCTGATGCATAGAAGAGTCCGTCCCATTGGAAGCCCAACCAGTTCACGTCTTCCATGATGGCATCAACGTACTCGGTTTCTTCTTTCGAGGGATTAGTGTCGTCGAAACGCAAGTTGCACTTACCGCCAAATTCGGCTGCTAATCCGAAGTCGAGGCAGATGGCTTTGGCGTGACCGATATGCAAGTAGCCGTTAGGTTCTGGAGGAAATCGGGTTTGTACCCTGCCGTCATGTTTGCCGCTGGCGATGTCCGCGATCATGATGTCTCTAATAAAGTTTGATGACCCACCAGGTGTTTTCTCAGTCGATTCTTCAATAGTCACGTTAATGTATTCTCCGGTTTATTTTATTAGTTCAGTTTACAAGCAGGGACGATCCACGAAAGAACACGAAACCACTTTCGTGTGTTTTAGTGGATCGTTCCTTCGCCTCGGGTCAGTGCTCTGACACGTCTTAACACTTCCTCTTCGCCGAGGTTTTGCGCGACCAGGAAAAGATCCGGACTCGTTGTTAGTCCGGTCATAGCGACCCTAATCGCATTGCTTACATGACCGATCGAACCAGCAAAACTTTCCGGACTCTTCTTGTATTGACCTGCTGTTGATGCGAAGCCGTGGTCGGAAGCCAACTTCCGGATCTGTGCGAACCAGGCCTCTTTGGTATCCTCATGACGATACGAATCAGCAAAGTCCTTCGCCAATTTGACTACCATGTCAGCTTCAACTGGAGCGAAGCGTGGATCTGAAGCATCACTCACTGGTGGAAAAAGCTCCTGAAAGTACAACCCGTACGCTGCGCGGAACTCGTTCCATTTCGCCAGATCTTTGCGTTGCACAGCGGGATTTCGCTCGTTCGCAAAGATGCGGTGAACCTGCGGCAAATTTCCGGTTAGAACTGTGGCCAACTCAGGATCATTCTCCCGCGCCCAGGTGAGCAAACTTTCCAATGCCTCTTCGATGGGAAGTTGCGCGATGAACTCTCGGCTGATCGATTCAAGTTTCACCAGATCGAAGATCGGACCAGCGACTCCGCAGTCACTCAAACTGAGAGCCGCGGAAGCAGATTCCTCGAACGACATTTCAGCGAACCTGCTGTTGGCAAGACCTCTCAGATAATGTAGCACCGCCCCTGCGGGGTAACCCGACTCAATGTAATACGCGACGTCAGCCTCGTTATCTTTTCGCTTGCTCAGCTTGCGCCGGCTCGCTCCGTCGAATTTCATGAGAGGAGCGATATGGGCATACGGTATTGGTTCGAAACCAAGTGCGTTGAATAGTTGCAGATGTACCGGTACCGAAGAGATCCACTCTTCACCTCTAAGGACCACATTGACTCTCATCAACGTGTCGTCAACCACGTGAGCAAAGTGGTAAGTAGGAAGTCGCGGAGATTGATCGCTGCTCTTCAACAACACGATGTCGTTGAGATTGTCCTGATGCTCGATGCGACCGCGGATCAGATCAACGAACTCGATCCGCCCTGGTGAATTAACTGGAGAACGAAACCGAATCGTATAAGGTTGTCCGGCTTCGACCCGGCTCATGACTTCATCCTGCGAAAGACTTCGACAGCGCGCCCAGGAACCGTAATAGCCCGTCTGGAGTTTTGCTGCATTTTGTTCTTCCGTCATCCGGGTCAGCTCTTCACGAGTGCAAAAACACGGATAGGCGTGACCGGTCCGCATCAACTCTCGCGCGTAGGTGTGATAAATCCGCTCTCGCTTTGACTGTTCATACGGGCCCCACTTTGAGTTCGAGTCGTTCTCGTCTGACTCTATGTCGAAGTATTTGAATCCGCGTGCAAACTGTTCGCGCGAACCTGCAACTTCCCGGGCCTGGTCGGTGTCTTCGATTCTAATAAAGTACGAACCACCGGAATGGCGCGCGAGGTTCTTGCCAAGATTCGCGGTGTACACCCCGCCGGTGTGCAAAAAACCCGTTGGGCTTGGAGCAAAGCGCGTCACAATCGCGCCGGGCGGAAGATCGCGTGGAGGATAGGAAGATTCCCAATCCGATGGTTCTGGCAATTCCGCATCAAATAACGTGTTAATGAACTCTGCGGCAAGCATAGATTAATCGATCCAAACGAAGCGTGATGATTCGCGATCCTTTCGCACCCGATCTATTGGGAAAACTTGATTGTGCATTACAACATAGATGCCCGGATCAAGTATCCGAACTGCAAGCAGACTCTCGGTGAGGTTCTGCAAACCATCGCTTCCTTCAAACCCAAGTGGAGTCATCGCGCCCGTTAACACAATAGGAGTCTTCAGCGCAGTAAGGGCTTTCTTCAAATAGAGACCGGTCTGGACCATTGTATCCGTACCGTGAACGATTACGACGGGTGAGGCCTCGCCTAACATCTGTTTGATGAGGTCAAGGATCGCGTTGCGGTCAGCGTCAGTCATTTCCAAACTGTCTTTATTCATCAGCGGCGTCACGCGGACATCGCAATCGGGAAGGCGCAACCGACCCAGGTATCGATCGATTTTGATATCTAAGTTTTCTACCGTGCTGGTCTGCTCGGAATAAACTTTTTCAATGGTGCCACCCGTCGTGATCACGTTGACCTTCAACATCGTCGAATCCCTTCCCTGCCTACCTGAGGTTATTTGGCTCATCATCATCCTAACAAATCATCAGTATCCAACGTTCCTGGGAATCACCAAAGTGTAGGAGCAGATCGTCTAGCGTGTCTCTTGTCGGACGGGGATCGGGAAGAGCGGCTGATTCTTTATGAAGCGGTTTTTGAGACTCGCAGATGGGGCTAAGAATGGAGGGCGCGACGTCTTGATACGTAACCCGGGACGTTTGAAAGGGCTGTAACAAGCGTAGTCCAAGCTTGCGAATGGAAAGCCTCTCCATAAGACAAGCTACTTCGCCGGCGCCAACCCTCGGTCGGGCGAATAGTGGCGATCTTGCAAAGGTGATTCTGCCCGTCCGTACTTCAGATAGAGCGCCGGGATCACGATCATGTTTAGAAATGTAGAGGTAAAGATGCCGCCAAGAATCACGATGGCCATTGGCTGTTGAATCTCCTTGCCGGGTTGTCCTACTCCAAGCGCTAGCGGTATCAATCCGACGCCGGTCACGAGCGCAGTCATCAAGATGGGACTCAGCCGTTCCATCGAACCCTGCACAATTGCGTCGCGGAAGCCAACGCCTTCTTCCGTCATCAAATGCGAATAGTGACTGATGAGCATGATGCCGTTGCGGGTGGCGATCCCGAAGAGGGTAATGAAACCGACGAGCGAGGCAATTGATAGCGTCCCGCCTGAAAGAAAAACCATCACTACGCCGCCTATCAATGCCAGCGGTAAATTCGCCATGACCAGTGCCGCGGAACGCACTGATTTCAAGGCAATGAAGAGCAGCAGGAAGATGCCGCCGATGGCCACGGTCGACAGCAACATGATTTGCCTCGACGCCTTCTCCTGCGATTCAAACTGGCCACCGTATTGAACGAAGTACCCCTGTGGCAACCGCACCTTCTGAGTGATCGCAGCGCGTACATCTTCGATAACACTTCCCAAGTCACGATCGGCAACATTGGCTTGGACAATAATTCGGCGCTGAACGTTTTCGCGGTTAATAGTATTCGGTCCCTGGTCCACTCGTACTTCGGCGACTTGCGCTATCGGCACTTTCACGCCGGTCGGAGTATCAATCAATGTCTGACTGATCGTTTCGACGGACTGACGTGCACTGTCATCAAACCTGACCAGTACATCGTAAGTGCGCTGCTCTTCCAGAACCTGCGACGCAACGTGGCCATTGAACGCAGTATCAACGGTTTCGGCCAACGCTTCCGCAGTAAGCCCAACTGCTGCAGCGGCAGGACGATTCATGTTGACCTGAACTTGCGGTACACCGACCTGCGGTTCCACCATCAAATCGACGATACCGGGGACACCCGACATCGCATCTCGGATCTCGCCCGCTTTATTTCGCAAGGTTGCGAGATCGGGTCCAAAGAGTTTGATTGCGATCTGGGCACGCGTACCTGACAACAGGTGATCGATGCGGTGCGATATGGGCTGACCCACCTCGGCTGTGACGCCAGGAATACGAGCGAGTTTCTGTCGTACCTCTTCCATCATTTCCGGGTGCGGCCGATCGCCCTCTTTCGTCACGACTTCAATCTCGCTCGTGTTCACTCCGGCGGCGTGTTCATCCAGCTCTGCCCGGCCTGTGCGACGTGTTGTCGAAACGACTTCCGGCACCTCATGGAGCGTCGCCTCGATAATGTTTCCGATGCGGTTGGATTCCTGGAGCGAACTACCAGGTGGCAAATTGGCGTTGATGTTTAGTGCGCCTTCATTAAATGGCGGCAAAAACTCCCGGCCCATCAACGGAAACAGCAACATGGCGATCAAAAGCATTGCGGCTGATGCGCCGATGATTTTGAACGGATGCCGCAGCGTCCAATTCAACACGCCGGCGTAGTGACGTTTCAACCACGCAACCAGCCGTGAATCTTTCTCGTCGTGAAGCAGTCGTGAACGACCCAACAGGTAATAACAGAGCACCGGTGTTACCGTCAGTGCGACGATGAGAGATGCCGTGATCGAGATGATGTAAGCAAAGGCCAGCGGTGCAAACATCCGGCCTTCGAATCCACCCAGACTGAAAAGCGGCAGGAAGACCAGAATAATGATCAGTGTGGCAAACAGGATCGAGTTTCTAATCTCACTCGATGCCTTGAAGATTACCCTCACCACCGGCTCAGGTGTGGCCGAATGCGCGTTTTGTTTCAAACGACGAAACACGTTTTCAACGTCGATGATGGCATCGTCCACTAACGCGCCAATCGCGATTGCAAGTCCACCCAGTGTCATGGTGTTGATCGTGATTCCAAAATAACTCATCACGAGTATCGCAGTCAGAAGGGACAACGGAATCGCCGTGAGGCTGATGAAAGTGGTGCGAAAGTTCCAAAGAAATAGAAACAACACGACCGTCACCATCAACCCACCTTCGATAAGCGACCAGTTAACGTTGCTAACCGCTCGCTCGATGAAATCTGCCTGTTGAAAAGCTTTGGTGTCGATCGTTACATCGGCCGGGAGTGTGCGCTTCAAACCCGCAAGTGTTTGTTCGATTTGCTCAGTCAGTTCCAGTGTGTTGGCATTCGGCTGTTTTTGAATGGTAGCAACGACGGCGGGCTGCATATTGAAGCTGCCGTCGCCGCGCTTTAACGCAGGACCTTCCTGGACCGTAGCAATGTTACTCAGCAGGATCGGTGCTCCTTCGCGCACCGCTACCACGGAGTTAGCCAGATCCGCAGTTGAATAAACTCGCGCGCGGCCACGAATCAGAAACTCCTCGTTCGGTCGCTCGAGAAAACCGCCCGAAGAATTCGCGTTGGACGCTGCTACTGCGTCGGTTACCTGTGCTAGCGTCAGGTTGTAGTCCGCGAGCTTGCCGGGATCGACGAGCACCTGATACTGCTTCGTTTCGCCACCAATAATCATCACTTGCGAGACGCCGGAAATGCCCAGCAGACGCGGACGCACAGTCCAGTCCGCTATCGATCGCAGTTCCATGGGCGAAGTGGTTTTGCTTGTGATCGAGATCAGCATGATCTCGCCCATGGTTGATGAAATGGGACCGAGCACTGGCGGGGGCACGCCGGCAGGTAGCCTTACTTGTTGAAGCTTCTCCGTTACTAACTGTCGGGCGCGATAGATGTCTGTTCCGAATTCAAACTCAACGAAGACGATGGAGATACCGATAGCGGAGTTGGAACGAACGCGGAATACGCCCGCAGTTCCGTTCATCGCGGCTTCGATAGGAAGCGTAACCAGTGATTCAACTTCTTCGGGTGCGAGGCCGTGCGATTCGGTGAGGACGGTAACCGTCGGCGCTGTCAGATCCGGGAACACATCAACGTGCGCCTGGTACGTAACGATGCCACCATAGATAAGCAACGCACTCGCCGCAATCAGTACCAGGAGGCGGTTGCGTAGTGCCCATTCGATAATCCTGTTAAGCACTTTTGCTCTGTCTCCCTAAGTCTCGTGCGAATGCGTGCCGGCTTCGGCGGGTTGCAACTCCTGAAGTTTCAGTTGATACGCGCCTTGCGTTACCACGCGCTCACCCTTATTCAGTCCCGACAACACCGCGATCTTGTCGCCCAGCTCATCGCCGATAACGACTTCGCGGCGCTCAAACTCTTCCCCCGAAAGCAGCACGTAAACAATCTTCTTGCCTTCGTGTTCAAGCACTGCTTCTCTCGGAATCATCATCGCCGTGACTTGCTCACCCGCGTCGAGACGTACGTTCGCTTGCATTCCCAGTCTTAACGCACGACCGCCGTTTGCCAGTTGAAAGATCACTTTGCTCGAGCGAGTCTGTTCATCAATTACAGCGCCGATGTCTAGCACCACACCTTTGAATTCCTGATTGGGATAAGCCGGAGTAGTGAAAGTTGCGGAAACATTTCCACCGAGGCGACTCAAGTCTCGTTCGAAGATCGGGGCTTCAACCCACACCGTATCCAGGTTGCTTATCTCTACGATGGCTTCACCGGGCTGAACCTGTTCGCCGATGGACTTGTTTACTTTTGTCACATAACCACCGAGGGGCGCGCGCACCGTGTAACTCGCGTTCGCGCTGCCGACTCCGCGTGCAGCTACGGCGACGCCTCTCGAAGAAGTTAGCGCCTCCAGACGTTTTGCAGCCGCGTCAAAAGCGGCCCTGGCAGCTTTCACATCTGCTTCCGCCGCTTGCAACTGACGTTCGGAAAATGCCTTTCGCTCAAACAGGCGTTGCGCTCGCGCAGATTCTTTGTTTGCCAAATCAAGCCGAATCCGCGCCGCCTCTAGCTCGCCGGAAGCCGTTCTTCGATCTGCCTCCAGGCGCGCATTTTCCAACCCAAGCGAAGCCGAGGCTGCTCTTACCTGCGCTTGTTCAGCCGAAGTTGCTGTTTGTTGGACCACGGCAATTGTTTGACCCTGCCCGACCCGCTGGCCCACGCGCGGAAGACTTCGGCCAGACAGAATGCCGCCGACGGGTGGCGCAACGACGGCCTGACTGTTTGCTGCGGGGACAACTCGGCCAGTAGCCGTAATCTGACGGGCCACTGTTTGTTCTTCGACGAGCGCCAGCTTCATCCGAATCAACCACTGTTGCTCCATCAGGAACTTAACTGTGCCGGTGCTCGCTGCGGGGGCGGGCGCTTCTTCTGCTATCTGGGTGCCTGGACGCAGCCAAAAGTAAGCAAACACAAGGACCACCATCGCGAACACGGCTACGGCAGCTACGATCGTAACCAGGTTGCGACGCGAAGGACGGTAGCGTCCAACGCGTGTTGTCTCTTCACGTTCGACGCGCACTTGCTGAGTTGTTTCGTTGTCGTCGTTCGGTGTACTCATACTTTGATGTCAGTTCCTGTTGCGAGTTCGAGTTGAAAAATACTCATGTAGTAATCAACGATTGCGCGGTAATAATTGGCCCGAATTTCAGTCCGTGTTTTTTGTGCGTCGATGAGTGTGATGAGTTCGGCAGCGCCTTCCTGATATGCTCCAAGTTGAATTTCGCGTGACTCGTCAGCCTGCGCCAACAAGCCAGCTTCGTAGGCGCGTACCTGCTCACGCGCGGTTTCGTACGACCGGAATGCGACCTCGACATCAGCCAACGCACGGCTGCGGGCGAATTTCAAGTTAGTCTCAGCAACCGTTCGCTCGGCCTCCGCTCGCGCGATTCCCGACTGATTGCGATTGCCCATTGGCAACGGAACGGTAACTCCAGCCAGCACCGTGTTGTCGACCCCCACCCTCTTGTAGCCGACGTACGGAGTGACTTCGCCTTTACCCTTTGAACGTTCAAGCTTGATGGATGATTCAGTCAGCGCCAACTCGGTCTCAGCCAATTTCACTTCGGGCCGTTTAGCGAGCGCCATTTCTTTCAGTTGTGGCAGATTCAGATTAAGAACGGGAGCCTGTAGACGATTGCTCACGTCGATTGCGGCAGCCCTCTCGAAGTCCGCGTCACCGATCAACGCCAGCAATCGAATCTTCGCTTTCCTTAATTCCAGTTCGGCATTGGCAACGGCGAAGTCAAACTTTGTACGTTCTAAACGAACCTTTAACAGGTCACCTTCCGCTATATAACCTTCTTCAAATCTGGCGGTGTTGAACTTCACCAAACCTTCAAAGTTGTCGCGGTTTTCCTGGTCAATGCTGAGCAGCACGCGCGCCAGCACCGACTCGTAATAAGTTCGCTTTAGATCGAAGAGTTGCCGTCTCAGCACTTCGGTCAAGCGTGCTTCGGAGACGGACACCATCGCTTCCGCGACTTCGACTCGCAATAGCTTGCGGTTACCCAACTCGATAGGTTGAGCTACTGATATTCCATATTCATGAAGTCTGCTCGCTGGCGTCTCGCCTGACAGACGCAGATTCTCCGCACTGACTGTCATTCCAGGGCGAGGGTTCAGTCGTGCACCGACTCTTTCCGCTTCCGCTACACCCACTTGCAAACGTGCTGCCTCGACGGCAAGGTTCTTACGGAGAAACTGTTCTGTTGCAGACTCTAGTGAGATGTAGTCCGGATTTAACGAAACCGGCGCAGGGGCCGGCGTTTGTGTGTATACGCTCGACGCAAACGCTGCCGTCAATAACAAGCTGGTTAATGCACGAAGGGTCTTCACGTTTGATCTCTACTCCACCTTGAAATCAGTTAGCGGCATGCGTTCATCGATCTTTGCATTCTTGACGTGAAACTCGATGTCGTAATCGCCTTTGCTCGGAATCGCGACGTCGGCAACATAGATACCAGTGACTTTCCCGACGCGTGCTTTGGTTTGCATTACTTCGCCACCGCCTTTGGAGCGAGTGATTAACGTCACTTGGGCTTTTTCTACCGGAGTACCGTCGCTAAGGTCTGTAATGTGGATCAGAAACTGACTGGGTTGTCCTGCCTTCAATGGGTCGTACTCGAAGAAGTTTTCAATTCGATCGGTAAACTCGGTGCGAGCCAATGCCTCTTCTTCATGTTCAGCCTCAGGCGTGGCAGTTCTTCCACACGCGCCGAAGATCAGAACAGTAAACAGCAGGCAAAGAAGCAACGTGCTCCGACGACCGGCGGTAGTTTTTAGAGACAGACAGTTTGTCGGCATTTTTGCTTCGTCCGTTTTAGCTATTTAACGATTTCGATTAGAGACTCAGCCGCGTGATGGACCGATAGTGGGGCGAACAAAAGGATAACCGATAGAGTAAGGAGGCTGGCGGCAAGCAGCGCAACGGTCGCCCGTGCCGCTAGAGATGCATTCTGATGGCCAGACCGTGCATCCTCGAAAGTCAGCAGTCGATCGACGCGGCGCTCAAACATCACTGCGCTGTCGGAAACGAAACTTGAGGCAAGGGATGTAGCGACAGGTTGAGCTGAAACTCCACGAGCCAGCGTCTGACGCCGTAACTTCACTAACGCTTCCGCAATCTCCAGCGGTTCAGAAGTACGGCGAGCAGCGACTTCATCACAGATCATCTCCACTTCCGTGGCGCGCCAACTCACGATCGCGCGAGTAAGCGGAAACGCCAACGAGGTATAGCTGCACATAGAAAGGAGTAACTTAATTAGATTGTCGCGACGTTCGTGATGCGCCGCTTCATGTTCCAACACTCCGCTTAGTTCCACTGGAGTCAGCGTATTTAACAATCCTGAAGAGAGAATTAACCTGGAATGGCGAAAACCCCATACAAATGAAAGCGCATAGTCGCTCATCACTAAGCCGACTGAGAGGCCGGACTTCCTCGCCACTTCATTTACCAATTCAATTTGAGCGGGAGGTGGCGGGCATGCTTTCGTGTCCAACTGTTTGATTACACGGTCCACGCGCCACGATCCGCGCAGGTTTGACCAGGTCACTGCGGCGGCAATCACGATCACAAAAAGCAAAATCCCATAGGCCAGGGCCGGTTCGACAACGAGCGTCAAAGTACCCAGCAAATGTATCTCGTGCAGGGGCGCAGCATGCTGGAACGCGAAGGCCTCAGGTGTCATCCACATCTTCGGTAACAACGCAGCGCTGACGAGCCAGAGTGAAGCCAGCGGCGGAGTTACGAGAGCAGTAGTATAGAGATGGGCCAAAGTCTCAGAATGCGGACGCCAGATCTGGCTGACCGTTAGGCGGCGAACGATAAGCGCAACCACGAATGTTCCGAGCGCCAGTAGGGTGCTGAGCAACACGAAATTCTCTATGGCCGCGATGAACATGGAAGTGCCTAACAAGTAAGTAAGCCCTCTATTTTGTCACGCGCTGGCGGCGCTTCTCTCGAATTTTCGCCTCAAGTTGATCCAGGGCGCCCGGATCGTCACTAATCAGATCCACAAACGTTGAAAGCGTGGTCTCTGCCGAGTGTCCCATCAGCGCTCCCAACACTTCTTGCGCCATCATTTGCTCAAACTGCTCGCGCGTGTAACGCGGTGCATACACAAAAGCTTTGCCCTGCTTCTCACGCAGTAGATAGCCTTTTTTATGAAGCCGATCGAGAGTCGTGAGCACGGTCGTGTGAGCGCTACCACGGTGCCTGTACAAGTGTTCTTCAACTTGGTTAACGGTTTGCCCACCCGCGCACCAAAGTACTTCCATGACGGCGGTTTCGAGTTCGCCGAGCACGTGCGCTGCGCCGCGTGCAGCGGGCTTAAAACCGCGCATAATTATTTTGGGGGTTCTACTTATGGACATCACTTAGTTTTTGATTTTGCCAACGCCAGGGAGAGCGATGAGTCTAGTTATTCTGACCAACTATTGTCAATAGTCGACAGCTAGCCAATGTAGATTGCGAGTTGCTGAGCCTCAGGACCCGGCCGCAACATGCAGTAATTGAGAGCGTGGAGGAATCTTTCTTCGGAGATCCAACGCCGCCGTTAGACCAGTTCGCGGTGCATGACCACTAGTTTCTGATACGCGCGGGTATGTGTCTTAACTCTTTCCGCAGTGTATTCGCTAAACTCAGCTGATGACCTACGAGCCTTTCCGATTACTGGTTCAATGTGATGGCACCACCTTTTTTAACTACTAACACTCGTCTTCATTCGGACCGATTCCTGTTGTCGCCCGCGACCGATCAGCTTGCTGCAAGTCGAACATCGTCGTTTCCATTAGCTTGTCCGAAAGGCGCGCCGGTTCGACTCCTGCCCTCGGCACCAATCCTTTTAAGAATTACAATTCGACTCACTCAACACGGAGTTAACTCTGTCTGCGCGGCAAGCATTTTTCTTAGACTTACTCAGCAGCTCCCAACCAACCACCCTGAAACCCTGCGCGTCGCAGGCCGGTGACGATATAGGGACATTGCCTCATCAATCGCCAAAGCAGGCCCGAACGATAGTTCTCAATCATCATCACAATTGGACCTTGATCCAAGCCGTAATAGCCAGCGGAAACCCAGCCTTTGCCTTTACGTTTGCCTGAAGTAAACGTCGGGTTGTAGCTGCACTTGAATCCGTATTTGCTGGTCATTTCAGGATAATTCATGTTGATTCGTTTGAGTGACTGCAGCACCAACTCGGGAGCAAATGGTAACGAGGCCGCGACGGCCCACGGCGCAACGGTGCCATCGTCAGGACCGTAGGGAATACCTCGCGCAACATAATCAAAGAATCTTCGAGTTTTACCATCGATGCGTCGAGTGGCTGGTCCAGGACCATCACTAGCAGTGATTCCCCAGCAGAAACGATCGTAGCCGGCGAACCCTTTCGAATTACGGATCGCATAAGCCTGCTGGGCATAGATCGCCCGGCGGGTGTTTTCAAAATAATCGATCGATTTGCCGCTCATGTACTCGTCCTGGATACCGCGAAAATCTATCCACATGTGTGAGAGCTGGTGAATGAACAATGGGCCAGCATAGAGAAACTCCTGACCATAGAGTTTCTTCCATTTGTAAGTTCGGGTCCATGCGCGGTAACTCTCTTCAGGAAGTGGGAATGTAGGCGAAGCCAGGCCAAGTACGTACAGGATTAACGCTTCGCTGTAGCCGGTCCAACGATACTTGATAAACCCTGACTCGGGTTTCCATCCGTGCGTGACTGTGAGACCAGAATTCTGCGCCCAGTGCCAGTCGGCGCGCGCATAGAGTGCATCTGCAAGTTGCCGAAGCTCGCGTTCCTCCTTCATGTCGCGGTCGAAATACATTGCAGCCGCAAGCGCTCCAGCAAGAAGGTAGGTCGTATCGATCGTGGAGATTTCCGATTTCCAGACACGTCTGCCAGTCTTCATGTCGAGAAAGTGATAGTAGAAGCCTTTATAACCAATCGCGTCCGGCCCAGTTCCCTGCGGGCCATCATGGAAAAAGCGCAGAGTGATCAAGGCGCGTTTTCTTGCCTCAGCCCGGGTCATGTACTTTCGCTCGACGGCAATAGGATAGGCAGTGAGCGCGAACCCAGCGACAGCAATCGAACTCGGTGCTTGCTGGCGGGTATTGTCCGGGTAGAGTCCGTTGTCTTGATTCATCTCGTACGCAAAGTACTTGAAAGTATCGCGTTCGAGTCCTGCTAGTTCCTCGTCGGTAAGCGATTGTTCTAATGCTTCCATTCAGCCTTATCTCAAGGTGTGCTCAGTCTCAATCAATGTCCAGGTGTGGTGTGATTTAGTGGGCAGGACTGTCAACGTCGAATCTTTTCGAATCGGCCAGAAATCAACGGTTTCATGCAGACCGTCCACGAGGGCTTGCTCAGTGCCGATGGAGAGCTCGAATGCACTATAGGTTAGTTCTAAAATCGCGTGAAGTTTCTATTTGCTCTTGCAACTCTTGTCTCTTCGACCGTCAAACTCATAACGACCTGCGCACCGCGCGTCGGACAAGTTCCGCTGTCAACCCGTAAACGAGGTGCGACGCCAGCGCGTAGACGTGGGTGGAGACCGGGTACTCATTCGGCGGTCTTGATAGTCCAAGCAGAGGCACCGCCATCTCGTCTGCAACGAGCCAGAATGCCGCGCCGAAAGGTAGACCCGCTCCGACCCTCACATCCGGTGCGAATTCCGCGACCGCGCCATACAATCCGCCGGTCGCTGTGCCAAAGGCGTAGTGGACCGCCGCGCCCGCAGCTTTCTTCTCGCGCTCTTCTAACGTGTGACCGAAAACGCCTTGGGAAATGGCTTTCGCCGCTTTGACTGTGGCGTCATCCTGGTGTTCTTTATTCTGTTCTAAACCCTGGCCGTGCCCTTCCCCTGCGCTGGGCTGCATCGATTGAGCACCGTGCGGTTTTTCAAAGCCTTCTGTTGCCTTGGTCCATGCCGCTTGAAACTGGTTCATCGTCCAGGACGCGACTAATCCGGCAATGAGACCTGCTGCAAATCCCTTAGCAACATCGACTTCATGACGGTGTTTCGAGCGACGTTTTTCTCTCATAAAACCTTGGGACGTTCGCAATCCAGGTTACGAACGCCACTATTGATTCGCGCAATGCCTGCCGGGCTACTTCAAACTCAAAGCCGGAAACATCGTCTCCAGTTGTTTCGAGATCGACTGCGCGTAAAGGCTGGCACCCTTTCGGTTCGGATGGCCTAATGCGGCATAGCGACAAAGTAGCTCCTGGTTCTTTCTTTCTTTCTGCGTGCTTGAAGTCTCATTAAGCGACGTTTTCCAGAATTGTTTACAGCTTGCCGTTCTTTGCTTTCTTGCCTCATCGTTAGGTCTCAGCAAGATTTTTCCAAAAGATAAAAGCACCATTAACTTCCTGATCGGTGAGCTTTCGAAATCCCATAATTGCGTTTTGCCGGCGTGAAAGGACTGCTGGGGCAGGAGATTGATCCCGGCAAAGACTATTCGTTTGGGAGATTGCCGGTCGCTGAATCCGGCGTTAACGTTCTCAACTGCTTGAGCCAGACTATTGTTCGAGGAGCGATGCCACTGGTCCGAGTTGAGTATCATTCGCTGAAAAATCACTGCCTGACTTAACCTGGCTGCACCGGGAATCGCCTTATAAAACCTCTTCGTTAATCCTCTCATGAAAATGTCATTCCGCGTTTGATCCGAGATAAAGGGATAATAGCCAGTCACGATCACGTAGACGCCAGGAAATGAAGCAATGATTTTTCGTAGTAATTTTTCCATCGGCTGGCCACATTTCGCCTCAGTTAGCGAACGTATCTCATCGCTCGTTTTCGCCGCATTCAACACATTCTTCGCATCGACGTCATTTACACATCCGCTTAGGATCAACAAATCTAATTCCGCACCATTCACATAATGTTGTCGCGCTTGTTCCACCTGATCGATTATCGTGGGCTGAGCGACGTTCACTTCTCCATCGACCCTTACCCTGCTCTGTTCGACTGATTCGTTTTCAATTACCGCTCCCGAGTGTGCCTCGATCCGTTCATTTACGGCTCTACCAGTACGCTGCGCCAACCAAAGTTTCATCTGATACCAAGCCTTGTTTTCCTGCTTCAATCCCTGGCCCCACATTATCGAGTCTCCCAGGACGAGCAGATTGAACGGTCGCGATGACGAAACACGTTGCGAGCTGTGACATTGCGCGGCGGGCGCTAAGACACACAACGTCAGAACAACACATAGCACTCGCTGGATGATCATCTTTAACCTCATTGTGGCCCACGAAGTCGAACGTAAACTCTCCTGCTGGTCCGAGTAGGTACGACTTCACTCTCTAGCTATGCGATCGACAGGCTGTCCTTCAACCGCTACGCCGTGTTTGAAAACCAACTCCCCGCCCAGATAGCCCGAGATTGAGATCAGGATCACCCCGAGCACCGACAGCGCGACTGGAATGGTGTAACTACCGTCTACGAGTTCCGCGCCACTAGACGTTCGCAGATAAAAACTCGCCGCAAAGATCAAAAGCGCAATCACGTTAAGTCGCGCATGCCAATTGGCGATCTTTACTACCGTGGGATCCTTGAGTGACATCCAATCAATCAGACCCGGCACGGCGGCAGCAGCTGCGGCGATGATGCCGCCTAAGAGCGAGTAGAACGCGATCCAGTCTCGCCACACTGGATTGCCACGCCACAAATAGATCACGTCAGCGACAAGTGAGAAAACCCAAAGCGCGATCGGAAATGGAATGATCATCGGGTGGATAGGATGTCCGCCGATGCTTGCAGGACTTGCCATACTCGACTCCTTTCGTTGCTGGCCTCAAACGCAGAAGCTTGTGCGCACCTTCTTCAACTCGAATTGAGAACTCTTTGCGGCCCAAAAGGTCCGCCAGGTCCAACGAGCTAAACCTAAACCTGGTTGCCAACCGAAACCGAACCGGAAGGGGATTCTGGAGGGGATCTAGCTGAAGCGGAACAATGTCAGGGTAACGAGAGTGTCATTTCCTGCACGCTTGCGCAAGCAGTTTCGGAATAATAACCGCACCCGTAACTGGCAAGACGCTCGCCTTGTAGATGCGCCAGACTTCCTCTTTCGGAATATCCGCCGGGCTCGAGTTAGATTTCCGCGTCACATAACACCCGGCAAAGACGTGATCACTGCCATCTCGATGGCGCGCCACAATCACGGTCGGCACTTCCGCATAGAGGCTGCCCGCCGCGCCTTCCAATCGTGTCGGGGGCTGAACTATCAATTGCACAGTTGCCGTCGCCGCAAAGCCTCGAGCGAAGTCTTCAATTTTTCCGGGCGAGGTTTCCCAGTAACGATAAGCGCGCTCGTATTCGCGGCTGTTCACTGCGTTGTAATAGGACGCAAGTAATTCGACTGGGCTCTTGAGATTCTCGTAGGGTTGCTGCTGCTCTGCGGATGATTGCGTTGATGCTTTGACGAAGTGAAGCGCGCTCCGTCCGCCATCATAAAAAATCGTCAAGCGATCATCTTTGAGGCTGAAGGTTCTGACCGACTCCAATGCCCCAAGGAAGCGTTGCTCTTGTTCCATGGCGCGCTGGTCCACGCAAGCTCTTTTTGTGCTGATGATCCTGCTGAGAGAAAGGCTGTCATCGCGAAGCTGATAATTCCCACCATAAGAGTTACAGCCGCCATTGCCGCCCACTCTACCATCAGCTCCAAATTTGATTGTGGTTAGGCTTCCCTCAATCACAGTCGCAGGCGCATCCCTTGGTCCGAAGGACGTAAGCCGCCATTCCGTTTGGGTGAGTCCGTTATCAACGTTAGACGGCGCCGCAACCCCGACGCAGAGCGGCATTAGTAGAACTATTGTCAACACTAACCATAGTGAGCATTTCATAGTCACCCTCTATTTCTTTCGTGTCGCGGCCGCCTTCCTGGCTGAACGAGAGCGCGAAGCCGCCGAACGCTTAGCTGCCGCTTTGTGGGCTTGACGCGATAGTGCAGTTTTGGATGCGGCGCTGCGCCCTTCGCGTTTGAGTGCATTCAAAGTTGCGCGAGAACGTTTGGCAGAAGGCGTTTTCTTAGCTGCCTTCCTTCCTTTCTTTAAATCGCGCTTGGCTTGTTCTCGCGCTTCTTTGGAAGCCTCACCTTTTTCTGGTGGCGGAAGCTTTACTCCCGCGCGACGCGCTTTAGAAAGTCCGATGGCGATCGCCTGTTTAGCTGAGCGCGCGCCGTGTTTGCCCTCGCGAACGTGTTCGATCTCTTCGCGAACAAACTCGCCAGCCTGTGTGCTTGGTGACTTCCCTTCGGCTTTGTCTTCAGCTGCCCGTTTTAATGTTTCCTTTTCCGGCATCGCCGCCCCTTCTAACTTCTTTCGAACAACCTTTAGTGGCTCCAGATACAACAGTTGCCATCAAGAAGTTGTTCAAGTCCCGGCTCCAGCTTGTGTGAGCACTCTCACCGTTCCGTCGTGTCCGCCTTCGGCTGCCAACATCAGCGCAGTCTTGCCTTCCTTATTCCTGGTCTTCACGTCTGCCTTGGCCGCAAGGAGCGCTGCCACTACTTCGTCATGACCGAGGCGCGCCGCCTGAATCAGGGGTGTATTGCCGTTGTCATCAACACCATTGACATCGATGTTGGGCGAGGCCAAAAGTGATCTAACAGTGTCGGCATTTCCTGCCGCGGCAGCGCGCAACAAAGCATCCGTTTCTGCACTGCGCGTAGCTCGTTTAGCAGCGTTGCAGCCTGTGAGCACCAACAGAAACGAAAGTAAGATTAGTGTGGCGGTTTTTCTCAAAGTGGTCTCCCCCATTTGCGGGCCGCCGGTCACTGCCCCGCTGCCGACGCCTTCGCAGTCGGCTCGGATACTTCCTTCACAACCTCGGCCGTCACCCCAGTCTTTCCGCGCAGAGCGATGTCAGCGAGCGCGACTATTCCACAAACGCCGCCGTCTGCATCAACTACCGGCACCCGGCGAATCTTTTTGTCTTCCATGAGCCAGGCACACTGACCGAGCGACATCTCAGGCGTTACAGTCTCGCAAGGTGTGGTCATACAATCTGCCGCGGTTAGATCGAGCGGATTAAGTCCTCGGCCAACCGCGCGGCAAACAATATCGCGATCGGTAATCACTCCGATCGGTCGTTTTGTTTCTTTGTTGTCTACAACGGGTATCTCGCCGCAGTCGTGATCGATCATCATCTGTGCGACCTCACGTAAGGCCGTTTCGGAAATACAACATGCCGGATCAGCAGTCATAACATCTTTAACTTGCATCGTCGTTTCACCTCCAGGAAGTCAGAGCGTTGTTAGTAACCCGCATGAAATCGAAACATAAGCCTGATTTTTCGTACGTATTGCCCACACTAATGTCGAAGGAGTAGTACTAACCAGCCCGCGCAACTTGCGTGATGAGCAAGGTTAAAACCTTCTCCTATTTCCATTTGCCTGCCAGGGCTGTTTCAAACTGTGAAGAAGCAACATGCATACCGATAGGCAACTTTGTGAATAAATTTGGGTTGGTCCTTCATGAACCATGTGTTTCACCTCCGGTAACGAACACAGATCTGCCGGTTTCCAATCGACTGAGGCATCGATGGAAATCAGGTCGGACAAGTTGCAGGGGAACAAGAAATATATCACGAACTCGAGAGGTGGACGTAAAGGGTTACCCACCAAGGACGAGAGAAACATTTCACGAAATCTAACGTCAGCAGAGTGTAGCCGCGTGAGTTTACTAAACGCGTCCCACAAGGTGCTGACAACATCGCTAGTCAGATCGATTTATCGATTGGCTAGAATCTCTTCGAACGCATTCGACGCATAACCGGAGAACATGTAGTCGGTCGTTCGGCCTGTCAGTGCTTGTAGCAATGCCGCGGCTCCCGCGTCAGGTACGTTGCTATTCGTGTCCGGCCTGGCGCGATCAAGAAATGTTCGCCACCACGGAACGATCATCTCCAATGCCGACGGCGGATAGACATCCCGCGAAGTCGGCGAGGGATTGAGTGTAGCCGCAACAGCGTTCCCAACAATTAATCGCGTGCGCTCCTGGACGTTTGCGGGAATCTGCGCGTCCACCAGCCGAATCAACTCTGCGTTGCCTTCGGGGTTGGCAGGTTTCACGATCTGGTTCGCCGGCGCAAAGACAGGACGCGATGATATCGGCGGCGGAATCCGCTCAACGTACGTTACGCGATGCAGCACGCGCCAAGTGCCAGAGTTGGCGTCGAGTTGGCGCAGCGCCCGCGCGTTAGCATCGTTGGACAGTCGCTTCCAAGTCCGATCAATAATCTTTGAAAAGTTCTGGCTGTTTTCTGTTGAAGGTGGAAGATAAAAGGTCATGAACCGGTAACCCTGAACTTTCCCCGGCGCCTGCCCGGGAAGGTAAGCGCCCGTGCCACCATAGTCGCCTGTAGCCTCAGGGTCGAACGCGCGCAGATAGGCATCGCCGTCCACTCGTACATTAAGGGATAGCGCCTGCTCCGAGGTGGTCTGTTTGCCCACCTGAACTTCAACGCGGTGAGTCGCCATAAGGTCGAGCGACCATTCCCAGCCGATCTTCGCGTAGAATTCTCCCGCCGCATGGAAACCACCACCACCGCCGCCCGCGCGATTTGCCGAATAGCTACGCACACTAGCCGCGGCGGTTTTCTGTTCTTCAGCATGGAAGCCGCCATTGGCGGTCCACACGTAGCGATTTACCAGTCCCTGCACCGGCGTAGCAACTGCGACCGGATCCCCCGGCGTCGTTGAGAAGTCCTGAGACTGCGCTTTCCGCGCGTCATCGAGACTGCTATCCCAGGCGCGAGCTTTTCTATCTGGATTGAACTGTTCCGCTACGCCCTTCGCACGTTGTTGTTGGCGCTCGATCTGCGCGGCCAGTCCGTAAGCTTCGATAGGATTAAAGTAACTCCCTCGCTTGGCGTCGGCCCGAGGGTAGTCAGGGTCGTTAACAAGGCCTACCTTCCCGTCGAGCGTTCCATTCTTGGTGTACTCACCATCCATCGGGAAGATGATGATGTTCCGATCACGTGGAATCGCGGGGTTCGGGAGTAAGATCGTACCTACGGAAGCTTTCGTCTGGCGGAAGGTGAGCGAATACAAGTCGGCAGTCAGCGACTCCACTAACGCGTAACCCGCATTATCAACGAGGAAACGGCGCCCCACCGTCTTGTTAAGATACTTTGACTGATCACGCTGGAAGCCCTCCCAGTCGCCATTCACACTCATTGCGTCACGTTGAGAGGCGCTCCAGCTAGCATTCACCTGCTCGCCGGTGGCGGATCCAATTTCACCGAAGGTCTTCACAACCGCTTGGAACCCCGAGCGAAACTGAAATGCGTCGGTCACCGTTGCGAACCCAAGTCCCAGGCTAAGTGCCGTCCGCTCTCTAACCCCAAAAACCCCTATAGCCCCGCCGCCGTCAATCTGAGTTTTAGTTCCAGATGACGACGAGAACACCATGGTATCCGCCGCCTCTTGCACCAGAGCCACTTCGGCCGTACCCATGTAAATCATGTACGACGGGTTACCGGGATCCAGATAGTAAGGACGGGTGAGGTTTTCGCTGGGAACTGGTGGGGCTCCTTCGATGTAACCGATCAGCGATGGATCTGTTTGAACCTGGCCCAGGTAAGTCAGATCGAGTTCGCCAATCTGAATAGCACGGGTTAACGTCTGGCTCGGATCAACGACGTACTGACGTTTGAGGACCCCTCGCTGTCGCACTGTCCCAATATTCTGTGCATCAGCGTACGACCCAACTGCGATTGTGCCGACGGCTGATTGCGATAGGTCAGTGATAATGCCGCCGTAGACATTGCGCACGTATGGCCCTTCGTTCGACATAGGAGCCATCGACGCGCTAAGCCGAGATGCGGTCACGGGTGGCGAGAAGTTGTTTTGGCCACCGGTAATGTCCGCGCCGCTATCGCTGAAGTTCCAACACGCAATCAATGACGCTTCGTTGCCATATCGTGGGACAAACATCTGATCCTGAATCATCTCGAGCGACCGGGCCTCATCATAGAGTGCCAGTTGAGCAACGTCGCCGGAAAATCCAGCGATAGCTGGTGAAGCCGCCGGCGCTCCCAGTGTGAATTGCGCCTGCGATACCGGGGCTAAAGCGCTTGCTGCGGGAACGACGTGACCGACCAAACCGCCGTTGGCGATGAACGATAACGTCGATGTGGCCGCGAGCGACGACCACATGCCCGAGTTACTGAGTGTGCCATCGTTACCGCCGACGAGATCACGCGTGATGCGCCCGGCCTGCTCGCGGAACGTCCACCATGCGGACAGCCCCTTTGGAGTACTGGCCTGTGGCACTCGTGGGTAGGACTCCGGGAAGAGGGCTTCCAGGGACGCATTAGTAGTCCAAAAGCGCAGTCTTCCCAGGGTGCCGCGAAGGTAGTAGAAATCTTCGGCCGCCATTGGCTCGGCGCCGGCGATAGGAACGAAGGCGCTCCCAATGGTCAGGTTTCCTTCCGTGGTGCTCACAATGACGGAGGCAATACCTTTGATCGTTTCGCCGCCACTGCCAACGGCGACATTGTCTTTATAGAAGTTAATAGTCCAGTCGACATTAGGCGGGTCGTCGGGATTGGTATTTTGCTGTTGCTCCCAGTTAAAGACGACGGCGACGTGGTGAGGCTTGCCGTCTGCCAGAGCCGCACCAGTACTCTGCGCTTTTAGGGTGTCGGTTTTGCCGGTACTATCGTCGACCACCACCGTAATGGAAAGGTGCATCTCCCCGACATCGTCGATCCAGTACATGAAACTTTGGTCATCCGGATCGTCGTCGTTGGCCCAGCGCGCCATGATCGTTCCGAGCTGTCCCTGAACGCCGGGCTGCATTTGGAGATAGGCATCGATCGCAAATTTTCCTAGTGGGCCCAACGACTCTGCCGGTCCACAGTCCACCCAGTCATAGGCGCCCTTCTGGTAACGGTCAGCAGGATTCATCGCCAACGCGCCACCTGCCTGGTAGACGAGCGCGAGATGGTTCCATCGATCGTTGGTGAGCAGAGCATCGGCCTCAACTGTTGGAAGCCCGGCAACTGAGGCGAGGACCGATAGGAAGAACGAATCGGGCTGGGTGTCCAGTGGTTGGGTGGAGCTAGATAAAGCTGCGTCCCAGTCCGAACCGGTTGTCGTGGCGTTGTTACGTACAAACTTACCAGTCGGTACCGATTCGATGAGATTGAGGGGCCAGTTGCCAAGGAGCCCTGGTTCAAAACCGGTCATCGAAGTTAACCAGGTGCGCCGGATGTCCGCCGCCGAACGAGCAATGGACCAAAGGCGGATTTGGGCAATGCTGCCAAAAAGCGTTGTGTCATCGGTAGTGTTGGCGCCGATTGTCAGAAACGCTCCCGGCTGACTTTGCAGTTCGACCCCTTTGACGCTTTGCACGACGCGCGCATCCAGGAGAGTTGTTAGTGACCAAAGCGTGGTTGAGGCGTCTTGCTGACCGACGATCGCGACGTGAGACCACATAGGTGAGCCGTCCTCGTCCATAGGAACGCTCTCAGTAGTCTTGTAAACATGAGTGTTGGAGTTACTGTCCAGGGTAACTATCGCTATCAAGCGGTCGGCGGTTAGGCCTACCGCCAAGAGGGGTGAGCCCGCCCTTCCGATTTGGATCACGCCACCTATTGGCGCAGTGCCACTGGCAGGTGGTAGCGCGGCCTCTTTGTCAGGTCTGATCCAGAACTCCCAGGTGAAATCGCCGGCAGGTATAAAAGTGGCTTTGGTGCTGGTTCCGGATTGGAAATATGAGGAGTCTGGCCAGGGGTTCTTCTTATAAGACTTCGCCCGCACCACGTTCTGACTCTTGAGAGCGACCCCGTAGGCCAGGGCGGGTGCGCCTTCCGGCAGCTTCGTCACGTTGTCGAGAAAAGTCAGTAGGCGCTGCTGTTGTTCTACGCTCGGACGGACCCACATCTCGACCGTCCAGTCCCATTGCGGGCGTAGGTTAATCGACGTCGGGAGCATTTCTCCCTTGGCAGTAACCGGAACCCCTAGGTTATCCGTGCTGGTGAACGCGCACTGCTGTTGCACCACTGGCCGAATCCACACGCCGCTGACAAGTGGATCCGCATCTGCTTGCGGATGGAGTGATCGTGAGATGGAACGCGTTGCCCCGTTGGGATTGTTGTGGACGATTGCTGTTGCTCCAGCAGACGGGCGAATCGAGGTGGCGATGAAACCCGTCATTGCGTCCGGAGCAAGAGCCGAAGGATTTCGGCCCTGAAAACCAGCAACGTAAGTTCCTGGCTGAACCTTGGCTCCAGTGAGATCAATCGCGGGATTTAGCACATCAAAAAGTGCGGCGGTCCCTGCGAGTCCAATCGGGCCTATCGCCGTGGGCGTCGTACGAATGCGTCCTCCAGCCGTGGAACCTGTGATACCCAGACCAAGCTGCTTAAAATCGGGATTCTTCTGTAGCGTTAAAATGAAATCCTCAACCTCGGCAGGAACTCCGGTAATCGGCGGCACGGATGAGAACGTAACATCAAGCGCGCCCGGCACGGAGGCGGAGTTGGTAACGTGAATGGTCATTGACGACACCTTCGGATTGGTGCCGTTTGAATAGAAAATCACCGGCGCGGGAACGCCAACGGCATCCGTCTCCAGACCGAAGAGCGGCGTGCCATCAGGATCGGTTGGGTAGGAGTACGTTGCAGGTGCAGCAGCGCCGTTGAAGACGTCGTTGAAGGTTGCCACATTCACCGGGACTGATAGCCAGTGAATTGTGATCACCGCTCCGTCAGTGTCCTTGAACTGGAGCGTGTAGTCCTGGTTGTCGCCGTTGGCGGCCACAGTCACGGAGGCAAGGGTGATATCAGGCCGACTCGCGACGAAGGTTAAGACCGGAAGCGGTCCGGCGCTCACGCCGCCTGGCAACTGCAAAGGCAGCCGCGCGAGCGCTAAGGTCCCTGAATAATCGAAAAAAGTCTTCGCGCCGGAAAGTACTAACGGATCGGCAGAGTCGTTTGAAGCTTCTCCATTTAGTACGTCCATAAATGGACCAAGGGCGCGCGGGACGGCACGCCACGTTTCGTTCTTAAGTCCGGAGACTGATGGGTAGTTGATCGCTACATTGCAGAGGTCCACAGCTGGGGAGTTGGGATCGAGCGAGCCATCGGTAACCAAAATCTCTGCGCCTTCCATAAGGCAGCCACTCTGGAGCGCGTAGAACTCAACCGCGGCGCTTGGCTGTTCTTCCGTTTCAGTCATTGTCCACGGTACCGACAAGACAAGCCGGTTTACTCGCGCATCGAACTGCGCGACCAGCGCCTGCGGCAGTTTCGGATCGAGCGAACTCCAACGGTCGAACGGAGGGGTAGGCGGAGGACCACCGAAATACAGGTGGATGAGTCCGTCGTCGCCGAAATAAAGTCTCGGCGAACCGTGCGGCTGCACTTGGCCCAGCAACATGGAAGAGACAAGCAAGCCATCAACGATTTGCACTGTAGCCGGCAAATCGGCGGGCTTGGGATATGCAGGAGCGGTCTTGTCGGGAGTGAAAACGCCGTCCGTGAACGTTCCGTCGACCAGCACAAGAGACTGTGCGCTGGTGGGCAAGACTGCAATGTTTCCATCGCGGTCGAGTGCGAAATCATAGACGGCCAGCGCCGATGACAGTCCGCTGCCCTCAACCGGAATTACGAGCATGAGGTGGCCTGAACGCTGTAGTTCGGCTTCGTCGCCGTTTAGTGCCCTGGCCTTTTCCTGCTCTGCATAAAAAACGAGAGAAGGAGCGAAACTCGCGCTCGGCACCAGGGGTTTTCCGCCAGCACGCAAGGTTGGCGTAATGAGTGGGTATGCGACGGGCGTCTCAGTGTAGTCGGTGAGTGAACTCGAAGACCGGCGAACCTGGTGCAACTGTACCCCGTAGGAGTTGGTAGCAGCGACGTAGATGATGGAGACTTCGGGATCTGCGGTGGGGACAGCTGCCACATCATAAGCGCCGCTTGTTAAACCGGAAATTCTGGAAAATTCAATCGTAGGTTCGAAGAAGGGCTCGCCGATTGGATCAAAATAGGATTCACCATCGATTTCGTCCAGCGGTACATCCCGAAGCCCGCTACGCCGAAACCGCACTTCCCAGGCTGGCTCAAGCAAGAAGCGGTCGACACTTTTGCCGTCAACCTCCTCTGATCGCGACAGTAGTCCCACACGGTTTAGCAGCAGAGTTCCGGCGGCAGATTGGCGGTAGATGTTGAGGAAGGTCCCGTCACTGGATACTCGAAACGAGGCATCAGCGCTGGCAACAGGCTCTGCAACCGGTGAAACAGTCAGCAGATCCATTCCGGCGAGCCGGAGTTCCTGGGGGATCGTCGCCGATTCAGTGGTGTTCTGCGGTAGCGTAGCGGCGAGCGTTTCCGGAAACCTATACCGGTACCATCCATTCCATGCTGACCAGTCGTCACCGGACGAAGCCGCGGAAGGATCGAGGACCATGAAGTAGAGAGTTCCTACCGGCCCGGGTTGAGCCCGGGCGAAAAGAATGAGACGGCTTTGATGGGTAACGATAACCGGGTCGACGAGGTCGACGCCCCAGGCAGTATCCGAGGGGCCATTGTTTTTTTCGTTCATCTGTGCTCCCACTGGCTGGCAGTTTAAGTACGGAGCCCTGCGCTAAAACGAGGTACTAAGCGGCAGAGGGCAGGGCTCCGAGCGTAAGGCAGTTGTTTGTGGTTACTCTATTGGCGACGTCGCCTTGGCTAGCGTCACGTAAAGGTAGAGATAAGTGGTAGCTTTGCTATCGTTCCACACGTCCTTCGCCTCTATCGAAGCCACGTAACGCGCAAGGTTGCCGCCCTGGAGCGCTACTGTCGCCGTGTATGCGCCAGTTGTGTTGTTCGCATAATTTATTACCAACGTTGTGACACCGTCAGCCAGTCCCCACGAAAGCGTACCGGCCACCCCAAGGGTGGAGTCCTTCGGCTCCTTATTGACCCAATAGCCGTCCTTATGAGTAGTAAAGCCGTCGCCAGGCATTACCTTGGACACTAGACCAGACTGGATGACGCCGTGAACGGTGCCATCATTCGAAAATGTGAGCACGCTGCCGCTCTGATTGTTGAAGAAGCCGATGGCCCAGTTGTATGTGGCGCAGTCATATGGAGTGGGCTGAGGCAGTTCCGTGCCGTCTGCGAGGAACAATGGTTCAGGCGGCGGTCCAATCAACTGCTGGACTGTCCTGCGAAGCCGTCTGGGCGTTAGCGTTCGTACCAACCGAAGCGGATCAAGTGTCAGCACTTGGGAGTTCTTGTCATAAGCAAACTTTGTCGCGAAACATTCATTCTCCACCAAGCCGGTCTCGGTGCCTGTAATGGTGCCTCCAGCCGCTTTAATTATCTCGCCTAGACGAGCCATTTGTTCGGGGGTCACATTTGGAATAAGCACTTCGTTACGTTCGTCCATGGGGGTTCTCCTTTTAGCGAAGCTAAAGTGAGCCTTAAAGGATCTTTGGTATTGAGCAGGCTCAGGCTTCGGGTTGTGAGTTGCTGAGTCAAATTACGGAATGCGCGCGGCAGCCTACCAGAGGTGCTGGATTTCGTAAAGGAGAATTTGTGCTGCCGATTCTCATGCCTGCCGCGATTCTGGCAACCTTGCCAGTCCTCTATCTGTTGCGCAGATCTACCGCCTCTCGTATCACACTTTCTGATGATTTTCACGCTGACGGGCCAAAGTCACTCGAAGGTATGACGACAAGTGATGGTCTAACAGACTACCTTCCGCTCGATTTTCAAAAAGCAGAGGAGTTCAACGCTATGAAAAGGACGGTCCTGATCTTCGGACTGATGTCGGGGGCCATCGCGGCCTTGATGATGTTCGTCACCATTCCGCTCATCGGTCGCGTTCCATTTGAATACCTCACGGTTATTGGTTACACGACATTCGTCGCCTGTTTCATGATGGTGTTCTTCGGCATCCGCTCTTATCGCGACAACGTTGCGGGTGGGACGATCACGTTTGGACGGGCATTCAAAGTGGGAATTCTGATTACGCTAATCTCCTGTGGGATTTACATCATGACCTGGGAGTTTATCTACCACCGGTTCCTTCCAGACTTTCTCGATCAATACTCAAGCTATATGGTTGAGAAAATGCGTGCCCAGGGAGCGACGCAGGAGGAATTGAACCAGACGATTCAGCAAAACGAGCGATTCAAGGAATGGTACAAGAATCCTTTTTTGCGCTACGCCTTGACGCTGATGGAGGCTTTTCCGGTAGGACTGTTGATTACTGTGATCTCTGCGTTGATTCTTAGAAGGAAGCAACCAAAGCGTGGCGGGGAATCGGGCAACGCGGAAATTGCACCCGTTACAGGGTGAGCCGGCGAAAACACCAGCGCCCCTCATACCTCTTACCCGATCCCAATATGATCGGTCACGCGCAGTAAGACCAGAGCATTAACGCGGTGAGGATTTCAGGACCGAAAAGCGGTGTCATGACGATCCAATCCCATCGTTCAATTCCGTCGGCACCTCTTTTCGGGCCCATAAAATGATCGCGGTGGGTGGCTTCACGCCATTGCTCAGTCCTTTGCGACGCTCTTAGAAAAGCTCAACCCGGCCTTTGTCAGACCTAGCTGTTCGTCGCCCGATCCTGGCACTGTCCGGAAACCGATATTCAGACGATTCCACATGTTGATTATTCCGATGGCAAAAGTCAGTTCCGTGATTTGCGTCTCGCTCAACTGCGCGCGAACGCGATTGTAGATCTCATCCGGAATACCATGCTCGGAGAGTTTGGTGACGGCTTCCGTCCACTCAAGGATCGCCCGTTCTGTTTCTGAGAACAAGGTTGATTCTCGCCATATCGAAATGTGGTAGATGCGCAGCTCCTTTTCCCCGTGAATCTTGGCTTCCTTGCAATGCATATCAAGACAGAACGCACACCCATTGAGTTGTGAGGCCCTTATATTTACGAGATCGATTAGAGTGTTTCCCAGCGAGCCCTTCTTCACCGCTCCACTAAAATCAAAAAGTTTTTTTGACAACTCGGGAGATTGCTCAAAAAAATTCAGACGTTGACTCATCGTGTCTCCTTTCAAACGGCGTCAGATCGCCGCGGCTGCACCAATTCACCTTGTTTCTTCTTCACAACAACTGTGACGCTCCAGCACCGCCTACACGCATGATAACCCTGCGATGCTGGTTTCATCGCCAGGACGACAATGGCCACGTCGACCTGCGCCAGCGCGAGCTCGCCCGCCAACATCAGCCCGGTCGGACCGGCTCCGGCGATGACCACTGCATGGTCTTTCATGACGCTTCGTAAACCTTCAGAGAAAAGTGACCCAGCCCTTCGCCCTTAGACGCTTACGCTATCCGCGCCGAGCTGCCTCGATGGCGGCGACGTCGATCTTCTTCATCGTCATCATCGCCTCGAAGGCACGCTTTGCCTCAGCGCCACCAGCGTTGAATGCGTCTGTGAGCACACGGGGGGTAATTTGCCATGAGAGGCCCCAGCGGTCTTTACACCAACCGCACGCGCTTTCCTGGCCACCGTTACCGACGATCGCGTTCCAGTAGCGGTCCGTTTCTGCCTGATTGTCCGTGGCGATTTGGAAGGAAAACGCCTCGGTGTGCCTGAACTCCGGGCCGCCGTTGAGACCAAGACAGGGGATGCCCACAACGGTGAAATCGACCGTCAATACATCGCCTTCCTTGCCTCCCGGAAAGTCGCCCGGCGCTTTGTGAACTGCGATCACTTCACTGTCCGGGAAGGTGGCGGCGTAAAAACGCGCCGCCTCTTCCGCGTCCTTGTTGTACCAGAGGCAGATTGTGTTCTTCGGAATCGGCATGTGTGCTCCTTTTGTTCGGATTAGTGTGAAAACGAGGGACTTCGCACGGCGCGTCAATTACTTCTATTCTGGATAGTTTTTTTCCAGGAATTCGGACCTGAAGTTTTGTGGCGGAGTCGGAAGGTCTGGTCGACCCTCTGGCGTAAAGTCCATGAGATTCCAATAGACCCACACCGTGTCGACATGATTTCCGATCGTTTCAGTCCCCCAGAAATGAAAGATCTTTCCATCCTGCTTCTTAAACACATGCATCACTGGCAACTGCATATCATCAGATTCTTCCTGGCATTTGTAATCTGCCTGATACGGAGAGTCCGATCCGGAAACCAGCGGGATTTGCGACCATCCACGTCGTTTCGCCCACGCATTGATTCGATCAGCCGGGGCTTTGGCAATTACGACAAACGCGGCATCTTGATTGACCGAATACCAGGCGCGATCATAACCATCCACCAGCGACGTACAGGAAGGACAGGGATTGTCCCAGTTCGGACCGTACATCATTGAGTAAAACAGCAGCGTATTTTTGTCGCCAAATAGCTCGGAGAATTTCACGCTCTGCCCTACTCTTCCATCGTTGGCCCATTGGAAGACGTAGTCCTCCTTCAGCTCCCCACCGGGAGGAAGTTTGCGGCGTTTTTCGGCCACGAACTTTACTTTCTTAACAAGCTCCTGCTCGTCTTTGAGCAATGCTTCACGCGCCGCGCGATACTCTTTGCTTTCGTTTGGATACCGAAGTTCACTCATGTTCGTCTCCTCTTTGAAACTAGTCTTCGAAGTAATCTTGAGTCTTGAAATTTTACCTCCGGGTTCAGGGTGGCGTTGCCTCAAAAATCGTGAGTTGACGCCACGGCGTTCGTGCTGCAAGCGTTCTACATCTTCGGAAACGTCGTTTATTCCTGATGACACGACATGCATGAAAATTCGGAATTGATCATCATTCGTGCACCTGGCGTTTCGTTTGACGCATTGAATAACGCGACGTTAGCTTGCGCTTGCTTAATTTGGTCATCCAACACCGATTGGTACTTCCAGCTTGGGTACTCCCTGGTACGCTTTGCGTTCTCATAAATCTTTTGCGCGGTTTGCCAGTCGCCAGACTTGACCAGCATATCGCCCATGTTCAAGAAAAACCCTTCGAGGTTGTGTGGTGCAATCCACGAATTCCAGCAGGCGCGCTTCGGGCCTTCTTTGGTTTCAAGTGAGCGTCGAGAGTGCGCTGAATGTTTTCGTATTCGCCGCGATGAAACGTTTGCCAGAAAAGTTCATCAGCCTTTTTGGCGTTCTCACTGCGCGATTTCGCCGCTTGCTTCTTCGGAGCCAACGTGACTGCGATGCGATCAGTATTGGTCAGAACAACAATTCCGATTGCTGCAGTGAACAATATGATGGCGACGACCAGCAGCGTGGTTCTGTGGATCTTTCTTTTCATGTCCTATCGGCTCCAGCAACCGCGCCGAGCGGCAACAGCATATTCTTTTGCAGAGCTAGCAGTGTTTAGAATCATTCCGACGATTTCAGGGTTTTACGTTTTGATGGCGATTTATTTCTTGAAGTGTCCTCCGGCCAACTCTTCTCGTTTGTGAGGACTATCCTGCGGCAGAGCAAGTGGCAGTCTACCGATACCGAGTCAGAAGTGGCTTGCTTTGACGATTGAAAGGTCGGTAATACTACTTGGCAACGCGCATTCGAATCAGGTAGATAACCTCGAGACGGGCTTAACATTCTTTGGCCGAAATAGGTGTGGGGTTCGACTCTTGCGCTCGACGCCATGAGAATGACGATATGCCTAATCAAGACACCATTCGGCGATTATCTCGACAGCAAAATCGCGCGCTCCATAAAGACCGAACCGCACGCCGTGTCCCCTTGGGTGAGAGGCCTCAAAGACTTCCGGTGGTGGCGGTTCGTCACCGCTTTTCCCCTGTTCACACCAATCAACATGTAGTTCGCAGCAAATCCGCTACAAAACCAAAAATTAGTAGTTAGACTTTGACGACAAGGCATCATGAGGCGCGTAAGTCGCACTTAAGTCGAATTAGCATTCGGAAGGACAACTCAATGAATCGAAGAGAGTTTGTTGCGGCAGGTTCGTTCACCCTGGCCGCACTGGCCCTGATCAAGGCAGCGGAAGACAAGAAGCAGTTTATCTGTCCGCCTTGCGGCTGCAACAAGGATGGCGTGGTCTTTGACGCGCCGGGTAACTGTCCTGCTTGTGACATGGTGTTGATTGAGAAGACCGCCGCGATGAGTGAGCTGACGGGTATTCCCAACTTCCTGAAGTTAACAGACCAGGTCTGGACCGGCGGTCAACCATGGCCTGAGCATCTGCCTAAGCTCAAGGATGCCGGCATCAAGGCCGTCATTAACCTGCGACCACACGCCGAATACCAGGGTAACAGCGAGGAAGCAAAAGTGAAGGAGTTGGGGATGAGCTACTTCAACATCCCTGTTATTGGCAACGCACCCGATGAGCTCGACGCTGATGATTTCCTGAAACTCACAGACGAACAACTCAAGAATGGGCCAGTGTTCATTCACTGCGCAGTTGGATCTCGCGTCGGCGCCTTCTGGATGATCCGTCGCGTGCTGCGTGACGGCTGGGAGTATGACAAGGCTTTGGAAGAAGCCAATCGAATCGGGTTTCGCGGCCAGGGTCCGCTGGGCGATTTCGCTAAGGATTACATCGAGAAAAAGAAGAAGAAGTAAAAGCGGAAGAAGTTATGAAGTCTTTAATGGTAGTGGCACTCTACGTCGGGTTGGCGTCAGCGGCATACGCTCAGAACTGGCCATCCTTCCGAGGTCAACACAGTGCAGGTGTCAGTGATGGAAACGATCTGCCGGCCGCATGGGACGCAGAAAAATCAACTAACCTTCTGTGGAAGACTCCAATCCCTGGCTTGGGCCATTCCAGCCCAATCATCTGGGGAGATCGCCTGTTTATTACGACTGCCGTAAGCAGTGCGGCAAATTCCCAGTTCGTGCACGGGCTAACTGAGACGCCGGCTTCTGCTGACGATAATTCGAAGCACAGTTGGCGGGTTTACTGTCTCAACAAAAACACCGGACGCATCATCTGGGAAAAGGTTGTTCACGAAGGAGCGCCCAAGGTTCAGCGCCACGTTAAGGCCAGTTATGCGAATCCGACTCCGGCTACAGACGGTAAACATCTGCTCATATCTTTTGGCTCAGAGGGCCTCTATTGTTTTGATTTAGCCGGAAGACTTTTGTGGAAACAGGATCTGGGTATCCTCGATGGTGGTTGGACTCCTGGTCCAGGCTTTCACTGGGGCTTTGGCAGTTCGCCGATCATCTACAAGCATCTCGCGATCGTTCAGTGTGACACGCAGAACCAGTCGTTCATTGCAGCTTTCAATCTGGCGAACGGTAAACGCGTCTGGGAAACCAAACGCGAAGAAGACAGTTCGTGGAGCACGCCTACGATTTACGAAGGCAGTGGTGGCGCTGAGTTAATTACCAGCGGAACGAAATACTATCGTGGTTATGATCCGCTGACCGGCAAAGAGTTGTGGCGAATGGCGGACGGCGTGGACACAAAAATTCCGACGCCCATTGCTGCAAATGATTTGTACTTCTTCGGCGGTGGCGCATCGAGTGCTCGACGTACTTTTTTTGCGGTGCGTGCCGGCGGCAAAGGCGAGATCAAACCAGGAGAAGCGGGCGGTAAAAACATCGCCTGGCAAAGCCCACAGATCAAACCTCACATCGTTACTCCGATTGTCTATGGCGATTATTTGTATGTCTGCACGGACAACGGCATCTTGAGCCAGTACCATGCGAGGACCGGCGAGGCTACTTTTCGAGTACGGCTGGGAAGTGGCGGTTCATTCAGCGCGTCGCCAGTGGCATCAGATGGAAAACTCTACTTCGCCAGCGAGGATGGCGAAGTCTTTGTTATCAAGGCTGGTCCTACATTTGAATTGCTGGCGAAGAATCAGATCGGAGAAGTCATCATGTCGACGCCTGCAATCGGAGGCAAGATGATGATCATTCGCGGCCAGCATCACGTCTTCGGAATCGGGAAAAAGAGTAGTTGAAGAGATGCAAATGTCCGACATGCTTCAGCTTGTCGTTGAGTCGGGGAATTCGCAACCATAGTATTCTTCCTGGCATCGAGCATCGACTCTTCCCAATCTGAGCGACAAGCTATGTCGGACACTCAACTATTTTTCCGCAAGCAGCTTCCTAATCTCTCGCTCCGCCTCGTCATACTTCCCTTCACCCACGTAGATCCAGCGAATCCGTCCGTGCTTATCGATAAGAAACATCCTCGGCCAGGCTGAAACATTGTAAGCGTCCCATGTTTTGTAGTCGTTATCCGAGAGCCTTGAGCGTCACCGGCGCCTTGCGTTCCACCTGATACTCCAGCGTGCCTTCAATGACATAGACAATTTCTTCGCCCGGCTGCGTGTGCCTGGGGGCGCCATATCCTGGATCGAACTCGACACGCACCTGGACCACCTATTGCCTCTCGCGCCTTCAGCGCGACGCAGCTGACCAGTGGTTACCGCAGGTACTTGTTGAACCATTCGAGCGTGCGCGTCCACGCAAGTTTCGCGGCGGTTTCGTCATAGCGCGGCGTCGTGTCGTTGTGGAATCCGTGTTGTTTGCCGTCGTACATGTGCGAGGCATACACCTTGTTGTTGGCCTTGAGCGCCGCTTCGTAAGCCGCAATACCTTCGTTGACTCGCTGGTCGTTGCCCGCGTAATTAAACATCAGCGGCGCGGAAATCTTTGGGACATCGTCCACGCCTGCCTGACGACCGTAGAAAGCAACTCCTGCATTTAGATCTTTGCCTAGCCGTACGGCTAGTTGGTTCACCATCCCGCCGCCAAAACAAAAACCGACCGCGCCCAATTTGCCGTTGGAATCGGAACGCGCTTTGAGCCACTTCGCTGATGCCACGAAATCCTCAGTCATCTTCGTGCCATCCACCTGGCGAAAGGCGACCGCACCCTTCTCGTCGTTGCCCGGATAACCGCCCACCGACGTTAATCCATCCGGCGCAAAGGCGACGAAATCGGCGAGCGCGAGCCGACGCGCCACGTCCTCGATATAAGGATTCAGTCCGCGGTTCTCGTGAATGACGAGCACGACCGGCAGCTTCTTACCTTTTGCGGGACGGGCCAGATAGCCTTTGATGGTGCCGTTCCCTGCTGGGGATTGGACCACCTCATAACCGACCTTAATTCGTTTGTCGTCCGGCGGCACCTGCTGCGCCCAGGCGTAGTTGGGTGTCAGGCTCTCGAAAATGGCCGCGAGCGTCAAGCCGCCAACGGCAAACTTTCCGGCGCGGTCGAGGAATGAACGGCGGTCGATGTCGCCGTGCTGGTATTCGTGAAACAGGTCTAACAACTCCTGCGGATAATCGGATGCGACTTTACGTTCCATAAATTCTCCTCGTCTTCTATTCATGTCCGGTGGGGAAAGAGTAGCATTGGGGCATCAGAAAATGCATTAGTGATAGCTCGTGTGATTTACTGGATGGGCGCGGCGAAGATTGTGAGGTCTTGTTTGAAAACCAGCGGACCCGTTGAACACCACAGAATTGATCGCGATGAATTACGCCCGCCACTGCCGATGGTTGCGGGTGTTGGTCCAAGCTGCATTTGGCTACCACCGGGTAACTGGAAAACTGTGATGGACTTCCTCACGGAAAGATACCCCCGCGTAGACTTTGCGACATGGATCGCACGAATGGCTAAGGGACAGGTGTTGGATGAAACTGGACTACGATTGAATTCGGGAAGCGCTTATCGAATCGGAGCCTGCATTTCTTATTACCGCGAAGTGGATGCCGAACAGCCAATCCCCTTTCCTGAGCGTGTCATCTACCAGGATGATCACATCCTGGCTGCTGATAAGCCGCACTTCTTGCCGGTTATCCCTTCGGGACGATTCCTGCATGAAACGCTGTTGACGCGCTTGCGCAAACAAGGCAGGCTCGCCGAGCTCGTCCCCATCCATCGACTCGACCGGGAAACCGCCGGGGTGGTGCTGTTTTCTCTAAATCCGGAAACCAGGAGTAAGTACACCTCACTCTTTCAGGCGCAGAAAGTACGCAAGGTATATGAAGCCCTCGCGGCTGACCCCTCCCACATTGAAGAGCTGCGCTTTCCACTGACACGACGCACCAGAATAGTGCGGGGAGAACCCTTCTTTCGCATGACAGAAACAACCGGGGAGCCGAACTCCGAGACCTACGTCGAGGTAGGCGAACACAGGGACTCTGCAACTCTTTATCGATTGATTCCTGCCACTGGCAAGAAACACCAACTTCGAGTGCATCTCGCGGCCCTGGGCATTCCGATGATCAATGACACCCTTTATCCGCTTAGGAAGGTTCAAGAGGAAGTTGATTTTTCCAGGCCACTAAAACTGTTGGCAAAATCAATCTCGTTTCAGGATCCACTGAGTGGTCAAGAGCGGTATTTTGAAAGTGGCGGGAAGCTTTAACGTCTATGCTGCATTTAGCGTCGTAGTTTGAGCCAATCTGTGCCCGACCTGCTTTGCCCGGAAAGCGTTTAGTCTTGCTGCCTCGGCTACGCCGCCTGAAGAGCTTCAGAGAAGCACGCATGAGCTAAGATAGTTCGTTGATACGCTGGCCGGGTTGATGTGTTAACGACAAAACTCGCTCGCTATCGTGGACTCCTATGTCGCTACCACTTAGATTCTTCTTCGCAGGGTTGTGCCTCACCTTTGCTTGCTCAACTTCGGTTGGCGCACAATCAAACGCTTTCGTCAGAATCAATCAAGTTGGCTATCTCGCATCGGACACAAAAATCGCTATTGCTTTTTCGAAGGCTCCACTTCAAGGCGACTTTACGTTGCTCGATGCTTCTAAGAACGTCGTCCATCGCGCGCGTTTGAAGTCAGTGCCGGCGCCTGGCTGGGGTGGTTCATTTCCTTACTACTACGAACTGGACTTCACCGCCATTAAACAACCGGGTAACTACTCTCTGCGTTTGGAAGCAGACGGCACAACCTCAAAAACGTTCAGCATCGGCAACTACTCGCCTTTTCAAGAGGACCTGCTCCTTTTCATGCGCCAGCAACGTTGCGGCTACAACCCTTACCTCGACATGGTCTGCCACACGAGGGACGGTCGCAGTGTTTACGCTCCCCTTCCCGACGGCAGTTTCGTCGATGCCAGCGGCGGCTGGCACGATGCGGGTGACCAGTTGAAGTATCTGATCACTGCCAGCAACGCTACAGCTCGAATGCTGCACGCGTTTGAGTTGGCGCGGGAAAAGTTCCGGGACAAGGTGGACCACCTGGGCCGGCCGGGGGCCAACGGCGTTGCGGATGTGCTCGACGAAGCGAAGTGGGGATTGGATTGGATTCACAAACTTCATCCGGCACGCGATCAGTTGTTCCACCAGGTCGCTGACGACCGCGACCATCGAGGTTTCAAACTACCTGACCAGGACATGGTCGATTATGGCTGGGGCCCGAACAGTTATCGCCCGGTTTATTACGCCGATGGCAAGCCTCAGGGACTAAGGGAATGGAAGAGTAAAGCGACAGGTATCGCGAACATTGCCGGGCGATCAGCCGTGGCCATGGCGATGGCTTATCGCATCTGGAAGAACGATTTAAAGGACCCGGTATTTGCTGCGAAGTGTTTGAAAGCCGCGCTTGAACTCTATGAAATGGGACGGCGTCAGCAGGGTTATCAGCAAGGCAATTCCTACGGCGCGCCATATCGTTATAACGAAAACACCTGGGTCGACGACATGGAATGGGCGGCGGCGGAATTGTTTAAAGCGACCCGAAAACCGGCTTATCTTGCGGATGCCCGCGCCTACGCGAAAATGATTGGTCCAACGTCGTGGATGCAACACGACACGGCCGAGCATTACGAGTTTTATCCTTTCACCAACGTGGGCCACTCCGCTTTGTACCCTCTTGCCGATCGGAAGTCCAAAGCGCAACTGGCAAGTTACTACCGCGATGGGATCGAAAAAATCTTTGCGAGGGGGCAACAGAACCCGTATCGCATTGGCGTACCCTTTCTGTGGTGCTCAAACAATCTTGTGGTGGCGTTTATCACTCAGGTTTTGCTTTACGAACGAATGACTGGCGACATGCGGTACCACGCAGCGATGCTGGCCCATCGCGATTGGTTACTCGGGCGAAATCCGTGGGGAACGTCGATGTTTACCGGAATCCCGCAAAATGGTGAGTTTCCGGAAGACGTTCACCTGCCGACCGTGCAGCTCCTGAAGAAGCTGATTCCTGGGGGGTTGGTCGATGGACCAATCTACGCGAAGACTTACAACACCCTTCGCGGTTTGCGTTTGCATCAGCCTGACGAGTTTGCCGAATTCCAAACAAGCGAGATCCTCTATCACGACGATGTGGGCGACTATTCGACGAATGAACCGACGATGGACGGGACGGCTGATGCGATTCTGATGATGGCTTTGTGGAGCGAAACGCCGGAAACCCAGGCGCGCGCAACCAATCCCCGATTTACCTATGAGCAAGGCGCAATCACTCGCGGCGATCGAACTACAAAAAGGCTAGCGTTGGTTTTCACTGGGGATGAGTTTGCCGATGGAGCCGCAGCCATCGCGGCGACGCTCAAGGCTCGAGGACTGCACAGCTCGTTCTTCTTTACCGGACGCTTTTATCGTAACGCGGATTTCAAATCAGCTATCGAGAGCTTGAAACGAGACGGACATTATCTGGGCGCACACTCGGATCAACATCTGCTCTATAGCGATTGGAAAGCGCGAGAGAAGTTACTGGTCACACGGGAAGAATTCAGACGGGACTTACATGCAAACTACGCGACGATGGAGGCTTTCGGCATCGGCAAAAACAGCGCCCAATTCTTTCTGCCACCTTACGAGTGGTACAACCAGAGCATCAGCGACTGGACCACCGAGCTAAACCTTCAGCTAATAAACTTCACCGCCGGCACGCGTTCAAACGCCGACTACACTACTCCGGCGATGAAAAACTACGTCAGCAGTGAAGCCATCCTGAAAAGCATCAAAGATTATGAAGCAAACGATCCCGCTGGTCTCAACGGTTTCATCCTCTTGTTGCACGCAGGCGTCTCACCCGATCGCCCTGATAAATTCCACAAACACCTGGGCGAGTTGCTCGACTGGTTGAGGGGGAAGAACTACCAACTCGTTCGCATCGATCAGCTCTTACAGAACCGACCGCGGTAGCGCGGCATCATATACTCAACCACGCCGACGGGTCAGAACAAACACGTCGGCAGCGCCCAGAACGCTGAAAGCCTTGGCAAACTTTCAGCCCAGGGTTTGCTTTGAAACCCTGGGAACCTGAAATTCGTTTCTCGACTGACAACTCTGAAGGAGTTGTGTGGGGTTGGATTCGTTCACTGGGAGCGCAACTCCTTCAGAGTTGCTCTTCTATAGACTTCGCTGTCTGCCCTCTGACTTCTGGCTTCTGGCATGTGGGAAATTATTGTCTTCTTAGTCTTCGCTGCCGTTCTTTGCGGCCTGGCCTTCTTTCTTTACAAGGAGATTCGCCGGCCGCCTGGTCCAAGATCGTGGGGGCGCACTCCCCATTGGAAGAAAAGAGTTCGAGTTACCCTTGCTACCATCCCGCTGCTGCTTGGCTGCATTGTCTTTTGGGCATTCCTGGTCGAACCGAATCGTCTTGTCGTTCGTCGAGAGGCCGTCACAATCGCCAGATGGCCCAAAGAAGTTAGCGACCTAAAAATAGCGGTGCTCTCAGACATTCACGCCGGCGGTTGGTTCATAAACGACAGGAAGCTGCGATTGATCGTTGAAAGCACGAATCAACTGCAGCCGGACATGATCGTGATACTTGGCGACTACATGTCAGGCGACAGTTCGACGAGCGACCGGATGGAACCTGAACTGTTCGCTGCTGTTTTGAAGGATCTGCGGGCGCCGCTTGGGGTTTACTCAGTCCTTGGCAATCACGATTGGTGGTGGAATGGGCGCAGAGTACGCAATGCTCTTGAGGCAAATGGAATTAAGGTTTTGGAAGATGAAGTTAGTGAAGTGAAAGCCCGTGGTAGTTCCATCTGGGTTGCCGGTCTCGCCGATCTCTGGACACGCCCGCAACGCATCGCACAAACAATCGAGTTGGTCCCTGAAGGCGCGCCCGTCATTGCGATCACCCACAATCCCGACATCTTTCCGCGCCTGCCACAACGGGTACAGTTGTTGTTGGCTGGTCATACCCACGGCGGGCAAGTCAGATTTCCGATTTTTGGGATGGTGATTAAACCCTCAAGAGTAGGTGACCATTACGCACGCGGGCACGTCTTCGAAAACGATCATCACCTTTTCGTTACTACCGGGATCGGCACCAGCATTCTTCCGCTACGCCTCGGTGTGCCGCCGGAAATAGTCTTGCTCACGATTAAGGCGTCGTAACCTTTACGCCGAAAAGCGTTCGCTATTCCAGTCCAGCTTCAGACTCGTCACTTCCCTTCGCGAACCAATGATTCGAGTTCCCTGGCTGCCTTGTCGACTACACGTTCCGCGTTCTCCAACGCCTTCGCCGCCTCTCCGACCTCGACCGCAACACTTCGCGCGCGTCGCGCGGCATCCTCCGAAGCGATTCGCGCTTTCCTCCACTCCTCTTCAGCGTCGCGCTTTAGACTCTCGACTTTCTTCGCCTCTGCATCTGCCTGCTTCTGAGCTGTCTCCAAACGCTGCGCCTTGGCTCTTGCTTCGGCAAGCGTTTTCTTTGCGTCCTGTAGGGAAACTTTGGCCGCAGCTATCTTTGCTTTACGCTTCTCTTGCTCGCGATATGGGTGGTCATCCGTCGTCACCTTCCGCTGCGCTGGGGCGGTACTAAGCTTCTGAATTAGTTTCGAAGTTTGTGGCGACGTCGTTCCTGCAGCCCGCCGCCTGCCTTCTGCGGCCTGCGTCACGCCGGCGCTGGGAATCCATGAAGCGAGTGATTCGAACCCTGGAGGGTCGACGTCGTGGGTCAGACGACCGGGACGTGGAGCATCAGAACGCGACGCGTATATCGACATTGCCTCGAGGGTGCTGTTGATGCGGCGGATAATATCCAACGATGGATTATGCCCTGCCTCTTGGAGCGTTGAAGTTGCCAGATCGGAAAGGTGGGTGATCGCCTCACGTCGCGCATCTACAGCAGCGCGCATGTCTGCGACCTTTCCACTTGTCTGCGATTTATGGAAACGCTCACCAGACTCGAGCAGCCGATCAAATGCTTCGCGATGATTCCAGTAGAGTTGGTTTACTGCCCAGGCCGAGACGGGAGGCTTGGCCAGTGACTTCACCAGAGCCGCGTCATCACCACGGCCGTTCTTCTTTAGCTGCGAAGACAATGCATTGCGCGCGGCAGTGAACTCGGCCAACGGGAGCGTGAACAACCCATCGACATCATTCTCGAGCTCATTGTCACCGTCTCGAGTTCTGTCCTGCTTCTTACTTCCCTTAACTAATTTCAATTTCATCGTTCCGAACCTCTTCGAGGAACCCTCTTTGTGATCACACTTTCACATGCTCTTGCAGGCTTGGCACTCCATCTCCGACCCGGTTTATTAAACTTACATGCAGTTCATAGCCGCAAAGAGACGTGTACTATAGTATGAATCCAAAATCGACAACGGGACATTTGTGATGAAAAGCTATCGTAAAGAACTATGGTTCAACGTGCCGGGTCGCCGTGCTTTTATCAACATCACTCCGCAGGTAAACGATTGCCTTCGCGACAGTGGAATCGTTGAGGGGCTTGCACTGGTAAATGCCATGCACATAACCGCGTCCGTCTTTATCAACGATGACGAGAGCGGACTTCATAAGGACTATGAAGCCTGGCTTGAGCAACTTGCACCACACGAGCCCATCACCCGCTATCACCATAATAAAACTGGCGAAGACAATGCTGACGCTCACATCAAGCGACAGGTGATGGGCCGCGAGGTGGTCGTGGCGATCACAGATGGTCAGTTGGATTTCGGTCCGTGGGAACAGATTTTTTACGGCGAGTTTGATGGAGGCCGGAGGAAGCGCGTGCTGGTGAAAATCATCGGTGAGTAATACCGCCGCTCCGTGAATGCACTTCAGACTAAACTGAACTGGCCGCACTCCGTGGCCCCTTCTGTTTCGTTACCCCACGCGCTGGAGTGCCGTTAGTCGTTAGTAGAAATGGTTTCTTCTTCGTGACTATTCGTGTAATTTGTGGCTCGTTTGCCGCAAGCTCCAAAACACGCATGTCGCGGACGAAGGTTTGATCGAAGCGAGCGCGGGTCCGCTGATGCGATACCGGCGCACCATCGGAGTCTCCTGAAGCATGCCGGACATTTAGAGCACTGGTCTTTTTAAAATCTCCGCCAGCGCTTGCAATCGCTTTGAGTCAACCGGACTCTGCCCGGCTCCCGATTCAACCGTCGCCGCCAGGCCTTGAAGTTTTGCCACGGATGCTCGACTCAGCCGCGCCCTCTCGGCGCTGTGAATCGCTTGCCGCAGCGCCGTGATTCGATCTGACGGCAGAGCTTGCGACCGCTCTAACTGATCGAGGTAAGCCTTGGCCACGATCAACTTTCGCGGCCACTCGATCTTTTGCTGGTTTTGAACATTTAACTCACTCACGCGCACGGTCTTGGCTGCGTCAATCTCGTTCTGCGTAAGGAACTTCGTCGGTGTTAGCTCAAAGACATCCAGGCCCCGCGCGATTTCTGAAGCGTAGATGTGACCGTTGTACCAATATGCAGACCATGGACCACCGAGCACCAGCACCTTTGGATCATACGGTCCACGATCGAAGTATCCAATTTCAGTTGGATGCTCCGCGTCGGTGAAATCCATAAGGGAGATGCCGCCCTGATACCAGGCTTGCACTTTGATGTCTCGCCCGGGAACCGGAATCAGCGAGCCGTTGTGAGCGACACAGTTCTCCGTGTCGCCCTGGGCCGCGGGCATCTTGTAGTAGCTCGCAAACTTCAGCTGGTTATCCTCTAGTTGGAAAATTGAATTCGCGCCCCACTTATTTGGATCGGTTGCGCGGCAGCGCGCCCCAAGTCCACCACCCCACTCATCGGTGAACACCACTTTCTTCCCATCATTCGAGAAAGCCGCCGAGTGCCAATACGCGTAGTTTGGATCGTTGACCGCATCGATGCGCTTTGGATTCGCTGGATCTCGGATGTCGAGGAGGATTCCGTTTCCGGAGCAAGCGCCGGCCGCCAGGCCAAGCTGTGGATAGACAGTAATGTCGTGACATTGGTTGGTGTCCTTCGGTTCCGGTTCTTTGCCGTGAGTGCCGCCACTACTGAGTGCGTTGAGAACGCCGGTTCGGGAATCCATGAACAGGCGTGGACTTGAAACGACTGCTGCATCCTGCGGCTTGGCGAGCGGTACCTTAATTACCTCAATTCGAAAGAGTGCCGTGTTCGGATCCTTATCTGGCTGTTCACCCGAACATCCAGCCAACTCCTCGGTTTGTCGGACATAAGAAGTTCCCGAAACGTAGATGTAAACGTTGTTCTTGTCATTCGGATCGACGAGGAGCGTGTGCGTATGAGAGCCGCGGCAAGTTTGCACCGCTGCCATCTGTTTCGGATTTCGGATGTCGGTGATGTCAAAAATTCTCACGCCGCGAAAACGATCTTTTTGCGCTGGCGGTGGCGGCGGGTTCTTCTCTTGTCCAACAGGCACCGGAGGTGGCGGCGGAAAACCTTGGGTGCCGCAATCGAGTCTGCCGTTAGGCATTTCCACTGATAGGAAGAGCAGGTTCTTGTAGACCGAGACATCGTTCTGGCCACCCGGACAAATCATCGAAGTCAACAAACGCGCCTTCGCGGGCATGGAAATATCGTAGATGTTCAGGCCATAAAAATTTCCCATGAACAGGCGATTGCCCTGGAATGCCAGGTCGGAGTTTGCGAACGCAAGTTGCGCAGTTGGCAAGAGCGCTGATTTCTCCATCTTCGATATGTCGCCGTAGCCGAGTAGACCAAGCGTTTTCTTTACTTCCGGACTATCAGGATCGGTGGAAGCAAGTTGGAACGCAGCGGGCTTCTTGACCAGCACGACATGCTTGAGGCCCATAGCTGCTTCGCCCGCGTTGAATATACCCGGCGTCAGTTTTGCGCGCGGGTCGTTGACGTCAGAACCCGTCATGCCAGCTGGTAGCGGATCTGCTTTTTCAGGAGCAAACGGATTCTCGGGAGTTGCAACAGCCGTTGGCGATGGTGATGGCGATGGCGTTTGGGCCAGCGTCGTCATCGCAAGACAAGTACACAAGGTAAATGAGATCAGTAGCACCTGTGATAGCGGGTGGGTAGCAAAGCGAGATTTTAATAAATGCGAAATAATTTCGTTCAGACGTTTCATTGATTCATCCTTCAAGGGGTTTGTCTTCTCTATGGTAACTCAGTGTTCTGTGAATCTCTGTGAATACATAAGCATTCTGCTGTATATCCACCACGGGGGCACAGAGGTGGCACAGAGAAAGCTTTACTCCAATTCTGATCAGCGTTTATTTGCGTTCATCTGCGGCAAATAGTCTCTCCATCGCTCTGATCTCAGCGCGCTGCCCGCTGTCGACATCGCTCGCGAAGTTAAAAAGCTCAGCATCCTGACCCGCGCCGGCAGTATCAAACAATTCCTTCACCATAATCAAAGCGCCGTTGTGGTGCTGAATCATGCCAGACAAAAACAGCCGATCAAACTCCGCGTCCTGCGCGTTTCTCAAGGCGTGCATCTGATTCGCCGTAAGCATCCCCGGCATGAGGATCTCCTGACTCGGCATCTCGCTATGCATTCCATGGCCATGTGATCTCGCCATCGAAGTCGGCTGACCCCTGGCTTCGAGCCAACGCTTCATAAACTTCATTTCGTCTGATTGCGACCTGCTGATTCGCTCGCCCAACGTTCGCAGCCCAGGGTTTTTCGTATGCGATTCAATGAGCGCCGTCATCTCAACCGCCTGGGTATGATGAACGATCATGTGCTGCATGAACTGAACATCAGCCGGCGAGGTTGGCGGCAATGTGGGTCGTGTCGAGGACGGCAGCCTTCTAGTGGGTTGCCCGGGTGCGCCCGGTTGCACCACGACGGGATCCTGCGCGACTGCCGTTATCAACAATAGACACGCAAGAGCCCCTGCGGCTGCAAGTGGACGCCACAATGTCATACGGGGATGAAACAAAATCTTGGACAACTGGTCGCTCATCGAGTTTTTATTCTATTACACACCGTCCCAATGTCCGACACGCCTGATGTCCGACATGCTTCAGGAGCCTCTGATCAAGTCGCATAAGGAGAACTTTGTGGTAAAGGAGTCACACCTCGCGGCAGCGGCTGGGTTCATGGGTACTTCCTGCTGGATTTCGCGAAACGACCCGCCCGCTATCCCGAGGTGATACTGACTTCATTCCACACGGGCAATCACAATCCGAACTTAAACAGAGGTTCCTGAAGCCTGTCGGACATTAACTGCGAACTTTTGGAAACGCTTTTAAGTATATAGAAACGCCTTCCAACGGTAATTAGCACGAAAAGGAATCAGCAATACATGCTCACTATCTTTCAAGACCTGCGCTTTGCATCTCGTTCTTTGCTTAAGCATCGCACTTTCACAATCGCCGCTCTCTTGACGCTCGCTCTCGGCATCGGCATTAACACAAGCATCTTCACGCTACTGTATTCGGTTGCTTTCCGTCCGCTGGCGGTAAAGGATCCGGCCACGGTGGTAAATGTCTACCAAACTCTGGAGGGTGAATTCTCTCGCCAGGTTGAAGGTAGCGTCGAGCTGCTCTCTTATCCGGAATATCTCAAGTATCGAGATGGAGTTGCGGGTGTCTCCGGTCTGGCCGCGTCCTCCGATGTAAAGCTCTATCTAGGCGGCAACAACGTTGAGCGAATCAACGGACTGATGGTTACCGACAATTACTTTTCGGTTTTGGGCGGCGGAAGTGCTCTCGGCCGCACCTTCTTCGAAAAGGAATGTCAGGCGCCCCTTCAATGTCCGGTTGCGATTCTTAGTCACGGTTTCTGGCAGCGAAGGTTTGGATCCGATGCGGGTGTAGTCGGCACTTCGATCACGCTGAACCGGCAGCGCTTTACTGTACTTGGAGTAGCGGCAAACGACTTTCGTGGCGCCGAGATGTCCGTCCCCGATGTTTGGATTCCGGTGACGATGCAGCCCGCCGTGATGCCCGAGAATAAATATCTCGATGTCCCCAACTTGAGTTGGCTAACTGTGGTGGGACGGTTGAAAGATAACGTCTCCATCCCGCAGCTTCAGGCGGAGATGCAACTAGTGGCTGCGAGGATGGACCAGGACTATCCGGGGCGCAGGTCGATCGTCAGTATCATGCCCGGCTCGTATCTCAATTCCCCTGAGGTTCGCTCCGAAGGAATTCCCATCGCGATCCTCGTGATGGGAGCGGTTGGTTTAGTTCTACTCGTTGCCTGCGCGAACGTGTCGAATCTCATGCTCGCTCGCGCGGCGACGCGGAGAAAAGAAATTGCCGTGCGACTCGCGCTCGGAGCCAGCCGTTGGCGATTGATCAGGCTGCTGCTGACGGAAAGCCTGCTGCTCGCCGTGCTGGGAGGTCTCGCAGGTTTATTTCTGGCATCCTTCCTGCCGCCGATCTTGTTGTCGTTAATTCCTGAGGCCGGCCTCGATATCGACTTCAAACCCAACACAACAGTCTTCGTTTATATGTTTTCGATTTCTCTGATCACGGGTGTTGTATTCGGACTTGCGCCGGCAATTCAGTCTACTAAGCCGAACCTGACAGATGCGCTAAAGTCGACGAGAAACAGGGCCCGCGCTTCCCGGCCACACTTGCGCAATCTACTGGTGATTGGGCAAGTCGCGGTTTCGCTCGTGCTTTTGATTGGAGCTGGTTTGCTGGTGCGCGGTTTACAACAGGCTCAGTCAACCGACCTCGGCTTCGATCAGAAAAATCTGGTTGTCTTGTCGATGGATCTAACTTCGCAGGGTTACGACGAAGCACGTGCGGCAACATTCCATGCGCAATTATCAGAACGATTGCAAGCCTTGCCGGGCATCAAGTCGGTGAGTCTGGCCCAAACGGTACCATTTGCCGGCGGGCGCGATGAGACCATCGACATCGAGGGTGGTGGATCAGCTCAAAGCGTGAGCGCCAACGAGGTTTCCGCCGAATATTTTCAAACTCTTGGAGTTTCCCTTCGCCGCGGTCGCTATTTCACGGAGGAGGATGGCCGCAGCGGACAATCGCCCGCAGTTGTCAGCCAGGCGATGGCCAATCGCTTCTGGCCCAACGCCGATCCAATCGGCAAACGCTTTCGGGATAACGCTGGCACGTCACACGAGATTGTTGGTGTCGTCGCCGACGTCAGCAGCCGGCACATTGGTAAGCTTGACGGTCCTTTCTTTTACACTCCCGCCTCTCCATCGAAACTGACCGGTCATAGTTTTGTCCTGCGAACAAACGAGAACCTCGCGGCGGGATTGAGCGCTGTCAGAGAAGTGGCACGGTCCCTGGACACCGGCGTCTTTGTCAATGTCGCGCCGCTCGAGGAAAACCTGTGGCGCGTGCTAGAACCAGCGCGGATGGGCGCCTGGTTTTCAGGCACAGTTAGTCTGCTCGCATTGCTCATCGCAGCCACTGGTATTTACGGGATGCTGTCCTACCTGGTTGTGGAACGTACCAGCGAGATCGGTCTTCGTATGGCACTCGGCGCTCAGCGGCCTAACGTTCTGCTGTTAATAGTGGGCGATGGGATGAAGCTCGCGGGATTTGGCATAGTGATCGGTGTGGGCGTTTCACTCGTGCTTACAAAGGTGATGTCGTCGCTGCTCTTTGGTGTAGGAAGGATCGATGCGTTAGCGTTTGTAACCGTCTCGATCGGCGCACTCGCGGTTGCGCTGCTCGCCTGCTACATTCCCGCGCGTCGCGCAACGAAGGTGGATCCGCTGGTTGCGCTGAGGAACGAATGAGCCGGATATCGGCGCGCGGTGTCAATGAAGTCAGTACTATAGCGCGGTGGCGCATGGGTGGCGGCCACCTTACGGAGCTTCCGTCTTGATTGCGTAACCACGACCCATGCGCTATACGCGAGGTGGTACTGACAACCCCCGCTCTAACCTATCCCCGCTGCCGCGGCGTTACGCCACAAACCTATACCCGTGGCCGCGCATGGTGAGAAAATGCCGTGGCTCTTTCGCGTCGTCTTCCAGCTTTTGCCGCAACAAGCCCACGTGAACGTCCACCGTGCGGGTCAGCATTCCGGTCTCATAGCCCCAAACTTCGCGCAACAGTTCCTCTCGCGAAAGCGTGGCACCTCGTTGAGCTATGAAGTAGGAGAGTAGTTGAAACTCTCGCGCGGAGAGGTCGACCTGCTCACCTTTGCTAAGCACCTCTTTGCTCCGAAAGTTCACCATGACAGAGCCAAAGCTAAACGCGTCGAGCGACTCCACTGCGCCCGCCCCGCTCACCGTCGTCCGGCTGCGCCTGAGTAACGCTTCCAATCGCGCCAGCAACTCGAGCGGCTCAAAAGGTTTACAAAGATAATCATCCGCCCCCAGCTTCAAGCCCAACACTTTGTCGATTACCTGGCCACGCGCTGTCAGCATCAGAATCGGTGTCGCGATACTTCCTTGCCGCAGATCTCGACACACATCAAAGCCGTTCTTACCTGGCAACATGACATCCAGAATGATCACGTCGAAGTTGCCTTCGCGCGCACGCGCCAAACCCGTCAAGCCATCGGCGGCCGTCTCAACGTTATAGCTTTCGGCGTTGAGCAGGTCCGTCAGGGCCATCGTGATACCTGCGTCATCTTCAATTATGAGGATCCTATTTTCCATTCTGACCTGCAGACAGGATTAACATGATTTACAAGGTGATGTTAGCAACCTGATCGATTTCAATTCGGTAATCTTGTTCATTCTGTTAATCCTGTCGAATTCAGTCTTTCACTTCAAATACCGGCGATGCGCGGATGCGGGCAGACCCGCTCAGGAAACAGGCAGATGCAACGTCAACGATGTGCCGGCCGGCGTTGACTTCACCGTAACCCTGCCGCCAAGCGCGCGCAGGTTACGATCGACGAGACACAGTCCGAGTCCCGTACCGCTAGTCGTTGCACTCACACTCTGTCCTCGATAGAACGGTTCGAAGATATGGGGCAGATCCTTAGGCGCGATTCCGGGCCCGCGGTCAGCCACAGTGATTTGCACTTCCCTGCCCTTCGTGTTTTGCGTGGTACGCGCGCTTACACTCAACCACTTGCCTTGCGCTGCGTACTTCAGCGCATTCTCAAACAAATTCTTCAGCGCACTTTCCAACGCGGGACCATCAGTGGTTACCAAGGGCAGACCTTCTCCAAGGTGCTGCTCGATTTGCCAGCCATCCTCTGCGAAAGCTGCTGAGTACTCGGCCAAAGCGCGTTCGGCTATCTCACTCACGTTGGTCAGTTGTGGGTCATAATTTCTACGACCCGACTGGATACCCGCGAAGCTGAGCATTCTCTCGATCTGATTGATCAGCCGGCGCGCTTCGCGCTGAATCACGTCACCGTATTGTTGCACCCGGCTGGGATCCTGGATCATGCCTTGCGCCAAGTTGTAGCTCGTCGATTGAATAACGGTCAGCGGCGTGCGCAATTCGTGAGAGACGCCCGCCACGAACTCCATCTGCTGTTTCGCCAAACGACGCGCGCGCACAGTGGCCAACATCAACATCACTGAGCTACCGGCTAACAGTGCGAGCATAATCAAACTGAACATGAGGATGTGTAGTCGTGCATTCTCGACGAGGGCTTCAATCGAACCGGCTTTGTTCTTCACTACCAATAGCCAGGCCCGGTTGTAGGCGCCTCCGCGATCGCCCTGGATTTCAGCGAGCGACACTCCTTGCGGACCAGCCACTATCGGTTTTGGTCCCTGACGACCTTGCGGCAAGTTTGCGTCGAGCAAGACCATGCCGGCGTCAACCCGTGAGAACGACGCAATCGTCAGCGTTGGATCCGAACCATGGATCATACTCGCTGGATTAGTGGCAACGATCGCCACCTGATAACGGGCACCGGTTCCGTAATGCCGCGCCACTAGTTCTGGAATCAGATTCTGGCGGAGATAGTCATTATCAACTTCAAGAAAGCCCCAGCCCCTCAGTCGCTGCGACTCCGGTGTGGGCGGCGGACCACTGACGAGCGGAAATATCAACACCGGTCGACCGTTGAAAAATTCAAACGAAAGTTTACTCGCGAGAGGCCGAGACTGGCCGCCGGGCAAACGCTGACGCTCCTCCAGGTCGCTGCGATAAATAACAAACTCGTTGGGCCAGGCTTCAGTTTTGAATTCGTTGTCGCCTGTTTGCAGCCGTCTGAAAACGGTTCCGTTATCGCTGTATGTGGCGACACTAATCGAGGCCAATAGTTGCGGGCGGTCAGAAGTGCTTTGCCATCGTCTGGTAAGCTCGAGCATGCGTGGTTCCAACGCGACATCGTTTCCTTCATCCGGCGGTGGACGAAAGAAAGGCGGCAGTTGCAGCAGGGTATCCAGGAAATCGCGCCTGAAGTTTCGTAGCGCCACCTCCATGGCTTCGCGACCTTGTCGCCGGTGGGAATCGGCCGCGAAATTGATCCAGCTATACTGAAACACACCGGCGATCACCGTGAGCAGCAACACCGCCACGCAACCCAGCACCAGCCAATTTCTTTTGATCCAATCGAACATCATTCTATCCATGTCCGACATGCTTCACGGGTCCGACATGCTTTCAGCTCGTCGCGGCCGTAGGAAAACTCAATCTGCGACCTCACTAACTCATCACCGCGTGAATTTAATCAACCTTAGCGACAAGCTGAAGCATGTCGGACATTAAACCATTGCATTGTTACTCGAAAAGTGGTCGCAGGTATCTATTGGACCAAACAATTTACCTCGTCTTTACAAAGGACCGATCACTTTACGAACAGTTTACACAGCCTCACCAACCTTTCGCTTAGCATAGCCGTACATCATTGCAGTTCGACAAAACGTTGAAGAGGAGAACCAATGCGAAAAACAGCAATTCTTATCATCCTTCTGACGACAACCGTCGTCGTCGTGGCCCAGGAACCGACACCCAAAACCGCCAGCGCGCCGTCTGACGCGAAAAAGGCATTCGCGACACTTAAGACCCTGGCAGGCTCCTGGCAAGGGACAGTCATGGAGATACCGATCAACTTCTCAATTCGCGCCGTCTCCAGTGGCACCGCCATTCTGCATGAGGGTCATACAAGTAAAGAGGGCCCGCCAAAACATGAGATCACAATGTTCTACCTGGAGGGCGGCCGTTTGCTCGCGACCCATTTTTGTGACGGTGGGAATCGGTCCCGCCTGGAGGGAGAGTTGTCGCCGGATGGAAAGGCGATAGCGTTCGGTTTTCTCGATGTCGCCGGATCGACGCGGGGAGGATACTTAAAGGATATGGTGCTCACATTGATTGACGCGGACCATCATATCGTAGGGATTACTTTCGTTATGCCAGACGGTAAGCCGATCGCGTTGCGCGGCGAATTCACACGCACAAAGTGATGGGCAACAAAGGTAACGCGACGGCCAAATTCGCGCGTCCGTTTCGGCTTTGCCACCTGATCTGTGGCGGTGGGTATGCCCCTCCGAAAACACCAGGATCACATCGGGCTGCGCCCTCCGGTTCGAAGTTATCCTGAAGGCCAGTGGTCCAAAGGAACACCATGGGCACAGCCCAAATACACGAGGGGAATCTCCGCGGCAGGGCAAAGCCACCGCCGCACATCAGGCGGCCAAGCCGGGAACGAACCCGGCCATTTCTTTTGAAGTTATTGATACTCGATCTACGAAAGGTGGTAAATCATGTCAACGACCATCTCGTCATCCGCCGCGGTGTCGATCGCATACACCCTTCTACGCATCCTGATCGTCGTGAACTTGCTGGGCGGCACCGCGATCCTCGCGCTGCTAGTCGTCTTGCCTAACGAGCAATGGATCATGAGCGCTTTCAAACTCTCACCTTCGCCTGACGCAGAGCGCCTCGTGATGGGCCTGCGCGTGATCGCCGTGCTCGGTCTCGTCGCGGTTCCACTCAATCATCTTGTCCTGAAACGGCTGCTCGCGATTGTTAAGACGATTCGCGGGGGCGACCCTTTCGTCGCCGCGAACGCGTCCCGCTTGCAGGCGATCGCCTGGGTGATGCTCGTGCTGAACCTTCTCAGCATTGTGATCGGCGCAATCGCCGAAGCCGTTTCCACTCCAGCGCATCCGCTCAATCTCGACGCCGGCTTTTCGATCAATGGTTGGCTAGCCGTGGTCCTAACGTTTGTGCTGGCTCGCGTGTTCGCGGAAGGTTCACTCATGCGCAGAGACGAGGTGGGGACTGTGTGATGGCGATCGCATTCAGAGAACTCTTCAACTCTATTCCCGACCCACTCTGAAGGGGATGCGCTTTCGTGGGTTGGGAAACGTGACGCCACTCCATCAGCGCACTTGGCGAGGGCACACACAAATCTGGCAAGGAGAATAAATGAAAGAAAGCGGTACGTTAACCATTTCCACTCTGCTCTCGGTGATCCTGTTTATGTTTCACCTGACGGACGATATCTACCGCGGGATCGAAGCGGGGAGCGTCCAAAACGTGGTTGGGGGAAGTCTTATCATGGTGGTGTGGCTGTACGGAGCCACCGTGCTGACGGGACGTCGATCTGGATACATAATCATGCTGCTCGGGGGTCTTCTTTCGTTTGGGGTCGCGATCCTACACATGAGCGGAAAAGGTGTAGGCGTGACGAGCGGAGTAGTCAGGTCCAGCGGAGGCTACCGCTTCGTCTGGATGCTGCTCGCACTAGGAGTGACCGGGCTCTTCTCCCTCGTCCTCTCAACCCGCGGACTGTGGAGCCTGCCATGGCGCCGCGGCTAATGTCCCGACATGCTTCAGCAGTGTGCGAGATGCTTCAGCTTGTCGCTTGTCGCTCGCAAAACTCAATCTGCGCCGTTACTCGATAACGTGAAGAACTCTCGCTCAGGTCAGCCGACAAGCTGATGAAGCATATCGGACATGGTTTCACGGCCGACTGACGTTTTTGCTGACCGGGGAGTGGCCCTGCGAGCATTTAAGAAACGGGCGAAGACTGCCGCGGATCACTTTCGCTCCCAGGGCGTCGACATACTTGCTTACAACTCAGTCGAAAGCGCCCACCATGTTGATGATCTGCGAAAATCGTTAGGCGCTGATAAAGTAAATCTTGTTGGTTTCAGCTACGGCACCTCGATGTTGCAACGGCCATCGCCTCGTACTTCCCAAAAACCTGGCCTGGACCATCGCGACGCTATCATGCTGACCTTAACTCTGATCGGGAATCTCCGCCTCAACAAGCTTCGCCAGCAGCGTCAACGATTGATGCCAGCCGACATAGCAAGCCTCCGCCGGAATAACAGCAGGCACTCCCGCTTGCACGATGTTCAACTCAGTTCCGACCGAAACTTTCTTCAACGTGATTGTCGTGTCCATTTCGCCTGGCATATTCGGATCGTCGAATTTGTCGGTGTAGCGGATGCGTTCGTTTGGCGTTAGCTCAAGATACTCTCCACCGAAGGAATGGCTCTGTTCAGTGGTGAAGTTGGTGAACGACATTTTGTAAGTGCCGCCGACTTTTGCATCGAGGTGGTGAACCTGGCCCGTGAATCCATTTGGTGGAAGCCATTTGACCATTGCGTTTGCATCAAGAAATGCCCGGTAAACTCTCTCGGGAGGCGCCTGCAGCACTCGATGAAGTCGGATAGTGTTTGTTTCGCTGGTTGTCATTTTTTCCCCTCGTGTGTTTGGTGTCCGATAAGCTTTAGCTTGTCGCTGAGATTGTAAAAACTCAATGTGGAATTATGGGGCATTGTTGAGTGTCCCGTACCTCCAACGACAAGCTGAAGCATGTCGGACATTTAGCCCCCCGCGATCGCACCGATGACATAAAACGGTTCTGCTCCCGACGCGATCTCCTGCGGCAGCGGAGCGTCTGGTGACTCGTGAGTCACATCTTCGTTGCAGGCAAAGAATCTCAGGAACGGTCGGCGCTCTCCTGAGACATGCTCGCGAATCGTTCCACGCAGCATCGGATACTGTTTCTCCAATGCATTCAGAATCGATCGCCGAGTCACTTCCCCGTCGACCTCAATCGAAACATCTCCCGTCACGCCAGCAAGCGTTCGCAAGTGCGCCGGCATCACTACTCGAATCACTCCCACGTTTGGACCTCCACTGAAAGCACGCCTGGAAGATCTCTGACAATAGGCGACCAGTTATCGCCGCCGTCGGGCGACGCATAGACTTGGCCTCCAGTTGTGCCGAAGTAAACGCCACACGAATCAAGCGTGTCGATTGCCATCGCATCGCGCAACACGTTTACGTAACAGTTCTCCTGCGGCAGACCTTTAGTCAGCGCCTCCCATTCGTTGCCACCGGTCCGGCTGCGATAGACGCGGAGTTTTCCATCGGGCGGATAGTGTTCGCTATCGCTCTTAATCGGCACGACGTAAATCGTCTCGGGCTCATGGGCGTGAACGTCGATCACGAATCCGAAATCGCTCGGCAAATTGCCGCTGACTTCGTGCCAGGAGTCGCCTGCGTCGTCGCTGCGCAGAACGTCCCAGTGCTTTTGCATGAACAGAATATCTGGATTCGCAGGGTGCTGTGCCACGTGATGAACGCAGTGACCTATCTCTGCGGTCGGATCGGGAATGTACTGTGAATGGAGTCCCTTAGTGATGGGTTTCCAGGTTGCACCGCCGTCGTCAGTACGAAATGCACCCGCTGCCGAGATAGCGACAAAGATCCGTTCCTTATTCTTTGGATCCAAAATAATTGTGTGCAGGCACATGCCACCGGCGCCAGGTTGCCACTGCGATCCGGTGCCGTGGCCGCGGAGTCCGGCAAGCTCTTGCCACGTTTGACCTCCGTTGGTTGATTTGAACAATGCGGCATCTTCAACACCGGCATAGACAGTGTCTGGATCGTCAAGTGAAGGCTCAAGATGCCAGACTCGTTTGAACTCCCATGGCTTCGGCGTGCCGTCGTAGAACTGGTGAGTCGTGAGCGGCTTACCTGTCTCCGGCGAAGTGTCGTAGACAAACTTATTACTTTCGCCCACCGGCATGCCGTCGGGCGTGGTAGTCGGTTCGCCGGCCGGGGTTCCGGGTTGGAACCATGTCTTGCCGCCATCATCTGAGCGTTGAATGATTTGGCCAAACCAACCGCTGGTTTGCGAAGCATAGAGTCGGTTCGGAACCACCGGCGATCCTTTGAGGTGGTAGATCTCCCAACCGGCGAAATGAGGCCCACTTACATCCCATTTTTCACGCTTCCCGTCTGAAGTAAGAATGAAGGCACCCTTCCTGGTGCCTACGAGTACTCGCACATTACTCATCATTTGCTCCTTTTAAAGTCCGACATGCTTCAGCTTGTCGTCGACGCTGAACACACTCACCTGATTTCATAAATCGGCCTTTCTACTCCTAAGTCGAACGACAACCTACGAAATCGACAGGAGAAGAATTTTTATTGCTTTATCCGCAGATTACGCAGATTGAGTAAATAGCCGAATCACGCGGAGCGATCTCAATAACACCGCGGCTTTAGCCCGGTGACTAACTCGCGTATGAAGATTAGAGAACCGTAAGCCGCGGTGTGATGAAATCGCTTCGCGTAAATTCAGGTGTTTACTTAATCTTCCTAATCTACGGATAGAACCGAGATCGCCTAAGGGAAACAACAGAAGGAAATCCGAAATCCGAATTCCTAAATCCGAAATTCCCTTATTGCCAGCGGAAAATCTTCAACGCAACCACAAAGCTAACCACCAGCCACGCCAACAATATCGCCACATGCATCCAGTTAGCCCAGAGCGGTGTGCCTTCGTTCATCACACCGCGCAGGAGTGTGTTGAGTGCCGTCAACGGCAACGCCTTGATGAACGGTTGCAAGATTTGCGGAAACCTCTCCGACGAAAAGAATGTCCCGGAAAGCAGCCACATCGGCACCATGATCAAGTTCATCAACCCCGACACTCCTTCAATCGTCGTCGGTCGCGCAGCTACCAGCAGGCCGATTCCTGAAAAAGTAAAACCTCCGAGCAATGTAACGAGCGCCATGCTCAGCCACGAACCACGCACCGTGAAACCAAAGGCCGCCCACGCAAAGACGACAACTGCCGCGACTTCCAGGACTAGAAACACCAGGCGCGAGAGCATGAAAGAAAGCAGGTACTGTGAACGTCGCATCGGTGTCGCTGCCAGACGCTTTAGTAGTTTGCGGGAACGTGAAATCACGATCGTAAATCCCAAGCCCCACAAGCCGGTGCCCATCAGGTTCATGCCAATTAAACCCGGCACCAGGAAATCAATATATCGGGCACCGGTTTCAGTGACTCTTTCTTCTCCGGCAGTAACCACATCCGCTCTTCCCTTTGCCCGCTGCAGAACATCGTCAACGACTAGTTTGGCATTGCGGCTCTCCGGTCGCGTCGGATCAAAACGAAAGGTGTAGCCACCATCGTTCGCCGGCTTTACAACTATCGCCACTTTCCCACTTCGCAATGCGCGCGCTGCTTCGTCCGGAGTTAAAACCGATGAGGTGATTTCAGGAGAATTGGCGAGAGCATTTGCGAGCTCGCTGACACTCGTGCTCTGCGCATCAGCCTCAATACCTACAAATGTTTTTTCGGGTGCTGTGTTGCGAAAGGCTATGCCGAGCGCGAAGGTCATCAAAACGGGAAAGATGAAGACCCAGAACACAGCTTCCTTCTCCCGCAGAAACTCGCGCACCCGCATCGTGGTCAGTTCAAATAAGGGGTTGTTCTGCATGATTAAGGTTTGTGCTTTGTGCTTTAGTGCTTAGTGAGTTGTCAGTTGTTAGTGGTCAGTTGCACTTGTCGTCTAGTTGCAGCTAACAACTGACAACTGACGACTGACCAAGCACAAAGAACAAAGTTCGAAGTACTGAGTTTCAATTACCCCTCGCGCAGCATCCTTCCAGTCAAACTCACAAAAACATCTTCCAGTGTTGCCTGATGCGTTGTTAGCGAGACCAGCTCTGACTCCTGCCGTTTGATCTCTGTAAGCAGTGCCGGCAATGCCACGCCCATCTCAGTAACGGTCAGCGAATAATCGCCATCTAGTTTCTGCAAACGACTGACAGCCGGAAGACTCGTTAACACGTCCTCAGCAATCTCTTTGGTAACCCGGAATTCTATGATCTGATCCGCGCCCAGCGATTTAATCAGTTCGAGCGGCGTCCCCAGCGCAATCACCTTGCCATGGTCCATGATCGCCACGCGGTCGCATAGACGAGTCGCCTCCTCCATGTAGTGCGTAGTCAGGAGTACGGACCCGCCTCCCTCACGGAATTTATCGACCACGTCCCAGAGCGACAAACGAGCTTGCGGATCGAGGCCGGTGGTCGGCTCATCCAGAAACAGAAGTTCAGGATCACTGACTAATGCGCAGGCAACTGCGAGTCTCTGTCTCTGACCACCTGAGAGTTTCCCGACACGTGCGTTTCGTTTCTCTTCAAGTGCAACGGTTTGAATGACCTCGTCCACCGGGTGTCCACGCTTATAGAAGCTGCGAAAGAGTCTCAACGTCTCGACCACGGAAACCTTTTCGGCGAGCTGCGTTTCCTGCAACTGGACGCCGATACGTTCCCGAAGCGCGCGGTCATCCCCCGAGCTCCACTGTTGGCCCAGCACCTCTACCGTGCCTTCGTCCGCAGGTGTTAGGCCTTCGAGTATTTCCACTGTGGTTGTTTTGCCGGCGCCGTTTGGACCAAGCAAACCAAAACATTCCCCAGCAAACACCTCCAGATCCAAACCGTTGACTGCGGTTACGTCCGTAAATCTTTTCACTAGCCCGGTGCACCGCAAGGCGACCCGTTGGTTTGTCGGTGAAACTGACCTTGTTGTAAATGGCTGGCTCGACATAGACCCGTGATTATATGGATTTCATCTCGCGGTGACACTTAGGGGCGGCACTCCGTGACCGGAATCTTTCGTAACAAGACTCGATGATCGGGATAAACATCCCAGTGGCACACCGTCTGATCCACCTAATCCGCTCTAAACTCTCGCGGGCTGCCCTGGCCTGGTTCGTCATACTCTCTCGTGTCCATATTTTGATCGGGAGGATGGCGGTACCCGAAACTCCTCCCCTCCTCCCAATCCTTTAAGAGCGCTTATAAATTATTTTTAACTACCTACAAGTGTGTCCCGGAATTGCCCATTCACCATTTACGAACTAGTCTGCCCTCCCAAAAGGCCACGCAACCACTTCGCAATTTATCAACAAGCAATTCTTAATCGAGCTCAACCCCTTTCCTTTTTCAACTCAAGAATTCCTCAACCCCCTTTCCATATCCTGAATCTGTTTTTGCAGGCGGTAGATCACGTCCCGCAACGGACTCAAATTAAGAGAAGGAGCCGGAGACCATGTCAAAGTTGAACGCGCGTAGCAAGAGGACGAGGGCAGTGAGAATTTTGTTTACAGTCGTAATGGTGACTGCATTGGGGATGATCACAGCGGGGCGATTCACGCCTTCAGGAGAAGCCGCGAGCACGCCGATGCAAGAGGTCGAGGGCACGATCGTAATCCCGCTACGCTTCGCGACGGATGCGACCTACAGTTCCTGGCCAGGCGGTCAGCGCCAGGTTTGGGCTGCCGCCGGCTCCAACGGCCACGTCGGCTACACTTTCGAGTTAGCAGAGGGCACAGACGGCGCCAGCTTTACACTCGACAACGTGTCGGGCGCAACGGGGCTTGAAGACTACGACATCGCTTTCTACGCAAGCTTTAACCCAGTAGTCTCGTCGGCAACGATAGCCACGCGAAAGATCGGCGGTGAAGCGGGCACGATTCCAGACGGTTCGCGATTCGCGATCGTCACGCTCTTTAACGGCGCAAACGGAACGTTCCGCTTCCGGGCGTATCCGCCGTCCGTTACCAGCGCGCACAAGGGTGGACTTAAGCCGGCGGCGCTACCCGCTGCGCCTGGCATCTACCCGAACTTCGGTTTCGAAGAGGATCGCGTTAAGCAGTGGGCGAAGCGGCTCGCATCGAAATCGCATGTCGTCATCGCGGTTGTCGACACCGGAATCAACCCGTACCACGTCGCTTACCGCCGACCGGAGTACACCGTTCACCCAAGCAACTACATCGAAGGCTTTCCGAAGGACGCACCCGCTTTGGGCTTGAGCTTTGGCGCCGCGGATTATGTGGCTGCCCGCACCACCGACGATGGCCCAGTGTGGGGTCAAGTCGCCGAGCGTAAGCTCTACTGGATCCCAGGGACCAACGTTATTGGCGCTTACTCAGTCGCAGACTACGCGGGCACGCCGCCGGGTGGACTCGCGAGCCGCCCAATTATTGACGACGACGGTCACGGCACCGGTACTACTTCGGTCTCCGGCGGCGCAGGGCTCTCAACGAAGGGCGCGCCTTACGGCTCGAACCCTGACGCGCTGATTGTCATAGTCGAAGGGCTCGGAGACGCGGGGGTCAAGTGGGCGTCGGAGCAGCCGTGGATCGATTTCATCTCCGGCTCTTACGGCGACGCGGCCTCAGTGCCGTGCACCGACTCGGGAGACGAGACGGTTGATGGCGCGGCCGACGTTTGGTGTGGTCGCGAGTATCGCTACACCGCGCCATTTGTCCTGCGCGACGGGCGCACGGCACTCTTCTCCGCTGGCAACGGTCTTTCTCGAACGGGCGTGGCGGCCGATCGGTATTCAAGCCTGCGTCCGACGTCTGGTCCATCGTGGGTCATTACAGTCGGGGCGGTAAGTCCGCGCAATGAGCAGGACTACGGTTATCACTCCGTCCCGGTGGACATCTCCTCGTACGGGGCGCACTGGCCCGCGGCTGATCCTTTCAGTTTCGCTGGAGAGGTGGAGTTCAGCGGCACGAGCAACGCCACGCCCGTTACGGCGGGCGTCTTCTCCCGCGCTCTACTCGCCGCGCGACGTAGCCTGGGCGATGCGGTTGAGGGCATTCACACGTCGTCAGACGGCCAACGCGTGCCGGCTTACGGGCCATCGGGGATCGCAAAGGGATTGATCGCCGATGGTGTGCTCGCGAGGACCGAGTTACAAGACGCGGTGTACAAGACGGCGCAGCCTGAGGAATTCAATCCAGAGACATGGCTCTACGATCCAGTCGTCATTCCAAACACGCCGCTCTACTACACTCAGCAGGGTTACGGGAACGCAAACGTGGCGGCGGCGTTGCGGGCCATCGAGGTCATTATGGGGCGTTCGCCAATGCCAAGTCGCAGCGAAGTGGACGCCTGGATCGGCAGCATCGATGCGGTCCGTAACAGCATCTACCCGCCACCAACTTACCCATAACCTGAGCGCGTAAGCCGACGTTTTGTAGCAATTCCCTACTGGATATAACGGTAGAGCAAGTAAGGGCAGTTGAAAGGCTGCCCTTAACTTTTTATCTAAAGCAGGTGACTCTCGCCACACCTCACAACACGCTCTTCAATGGAAAATGAGAAATGATAAATGGAAGATGATGCAGTAAATGGTAAATGGCTTGGTGGCCCAGGACGATCACATCACGATTCACGATTCACCATTCATCATTTACCATTTACCATTCACCTTATGTCATTCCCCGAATGGATTCAGCCGATGGCTGCGACGCTCACTCAAGAGCGCTTCAAGGATCCCGAGTGGATCTTCGAGCGAAAGTTCGACGGCATCCGCCTACTCGCCTACAAGCAAGGTTCCAACGTCGAATTGTTCTCGCGGAATGGTTTGCCGCAAACCATTCCGGCCCTGGCCCAAGCCATTGCCAAACTCCCGCACCAGGAATTGATTCTCGACGGGGAAATCGACTGGCATGGACCAACTGCATACCACGTCTTCGACATCATGTGGATCGATGGCCGTGACTTAACCAACCTACCGCTCGTAGAACGCCGTGACATCTTGCGCAAGTTGCCGCTCAGCGCGCCGCTGCACCGGGTCACAGAGCTGCACGACCAAGCGCCTTGGGAGCGCGCGCAAAAACTGAGCTGGGAAGGCGTGATCGCGAAACGCCGGGATTCGGTTTATGAGCAGCGCCGCTCGCCAAACTGGCTGAAGATGAAGTGTGAGTTGGCCCAGGAGTTCGTGGTCGGTGGTTTCACCGAACCGCAGGGGAAACGCGCCGGCCTGGGCGCTCTTCTGGTTGGCTATTACGAAGGCGACGACTTTGTCTTCGCCGGCAAACTCGGCACCGGCTTCAATACCGAAATGCTACTCGACTTGCGCGCCCAGCTCGATGAGTTGGAAATTGATTCGCCCCCGTTCACGAAAGCGGTTGGCCTCCCGCGAACGAAAGTCGGCGATAGCCTGCGCGCTCATTGGGTACGCCCGGAGATCGTGGTCCAGGTTGGTTTCATCCAGTGGACGAAACACAACAAACTCCGCCATCCGCGACTGCTTGCTATCCGCAACGACAAACCCCCGCGCGAAGTGGTGAGGGAGTGAACGACGCAAATCGTGTGGTGATAATGAGCCATCGGTTATGGCAGCGACGTTTTGGAGGCGATCCAAACATCGTTGGCAAGCCGCTGACTCTGAATGGGCGCAGCGTCACTGTCGTCGGCGTTATGCCCGCAAACTTTAGGTTCCGTACTGAACAAGAAGAACTGTGGATGCCAATCGCTTTCTCTCAAGAGGAGCGTGAGAATCGTTCGGCTCATTATCTTGACGTTATGGCGCGACTGCAGCCTGGAGTAACCCTCTCGCAAGCCCAGGCTGAGATGAGCACGATCGCAGCTCGCCTGCGACAACAGTATCCGGAGACGAACACTAACGTTGGGTCAGAGGTGGTATCGATGCACGAGTACGTGGTCGGAGACATCAGACCTGCATTGCTGATTTTTCTCGGGGCAGTTGGACTCGTGCTGCCGATCGCTGCGTTAATGTCACAAACCTCTTGCTCGCGCGCGCTGCAGTACGCCAACGGGAGATCGCTTTGCGAGTCGCCCTCGGCGCCAGCCGCTGGCGTTTGATTCGACAGTTCCTGACCGAGAGTGTTTTGCCGCTCTGCACATCGATCCACGAGTTCGTCTCACCTGGCCGCGGATTTTGCTGAGGAACGCGGATTAAACCAAATTCCCAACCGTCTTCTTTAATGCTATCAGCGTATTTCCGCGTTAATCCGCCGGCTACTTTTGGTGGATCCTATCCATTCACGATTTACCAGTCACGATTTACACTTCCGCCCCCTTCCCGCCAGTTGTTGAATATGAATCACAACGAATTCAGCAGGCTTGAGTGGTGCGAAGCCTACGACGATGTTGATTACGCCCGAGTCGATGTCGTCCTGAGTAGTCGTCGTTTCGTCGCACTTGATGAAGAAAGCATCGCCCGGTTGCGTTCCCTGAAACGCTCCCTGACGAAACAAACTAGTCAAAAAGGCCCCAAAGCTCGAACGAATCTGTGCCCAAAGCAGATCATCGTTCGGCTCAAATACCGTCCACTTCGATCCCCGATCAAGACTCTCTTCGAGATAAACCGCGAAGCGCCGCACCGGGATGTATTTCCACTCACTCGCATCCTGATCCGAACCCGCAAGCGTGCGCGCACCCCAGGCGACATTTCCAATCTGCGGAAAACTTCGCAGCGCGTTTATCCCCAGCTTGTTCAGCTCACCATTCTCACGATCAGTGAGTTGAACGGAAATGTTTGCTCCGCGTAAGTCTGCCTCCGCTCCGGCGGGCGCTTTCCAAACGCCACGTGTTTGATCTGTTCGCGCATAGATGCCGGCCAGCGTACCGCTCGCGCCCACGCTTCTAGGCTTGTTTTTATTAAGAGGATCCGGGATTTCAAGTCTGGGGAAATAGATGGCCGCGTTGCGATGCCGCAAGTCGTCGTTAGTTTCCATCCAACGAACCATCTCGTCCTTGCTCTTGATTGTGGACGGAGGATCAATGATCAGAAATGCGCGTTTGTCTTCGCAATATTTTTCGGCGGCGGAGATGACGGTCGCAAAACTCTTTTCGTCCAGGTTAGCAGCCGCCGGAATGCACAAAATGTTGAAGCTGTTTTCTTCAAGCGCGTAGATGCCCGACTTCCCTTCCGGATCTCCAATGAGTTTCGAGGGCGATGGATCTTCTACTCGAACTACCCACGCGACGCGACCGCCATTGAGGTAATACTGTTTTATGGCGTAGCTGGCTTCGCTGCGTGAGTGCAACCCGCCGAACGCGCACTCGAAATCGGCGTAGCAGTCTATCTTCACGGCCTTACCGATGGGTCCCTGCTCGAAGATGTCTATAAAGGCCGCAGTGGAAGTAGGTACCCCTTCGATGGGGTGACTCTTGAATGGAACTTCCTCGACGTATACGCCCGGCGCTACATATTCAGTCATGGGTTGTGAGTCCTTCCTGGAGGTTTCCGACAGATTACGCGCAGTTGAGAATGTTAGCCAGGCGGAACCCGACCCATCGTTTTCCGGTAGACCGTTCACGCACCCGCCGACATTCCGTTGCTCTAACGTACCACGAAATCACAATCTAATTTCCACCCGACAGCAACCCGCATGCGAACGGCGTAGGGTATTTATCCAGCGTTTTCACGCGTGCGGATTAGGGCTCAGCGTTAAGCCCTACTTCCACCCGACTTCACCGCACCAACCCGTAACCTGGCCTCGCACGGCCCAGCCGTTAAACCAGGGCCCAGCGTTGCACACTTCCAAGCTGCGAGCGGAAAAGGAGAAACTACAATGAAGAATTTTAACGCCCCACGTCTAGGCGTTCGGATCCGCGCGACCATGGTTGGAATCGCTCTGCTGAGCGTCGCATTTGTAATTGCTTATGCTGAACTCCGACGAGCTGGCGCCATCGGGCCAGTATCCACAGAATCCCTTCCCAACAACTTTTTGCACAAGAATCCGGGCGGAAAGGGAGCGACGTTCAGTACGCAGGGTTCGGTTAATCTCACCGGAGAATACTTCCAGGCCCAGGGCACAAACGGCCGGAGCTGCGCGTCGTGCCACATTGCCGAGGAGGCCTGGAGTATTAACCCCGGCACGCTACAAGATTTGTTCGATGCCACGAATGGGACTCATCCCGTTTTCAACCCGCTCGACGCTAACAATCCTGGCATGCCTGAGACGACGACTGAGCAGCGCCTCGCCAAGTACAGCATGCTCCTCAGCCGCGGCGTGTTTCGCAGGGGCGGGGCTCCTTTGGCTACCACAAGACCCGATGGCACGCTTGTAAGAGAGTGGGACCTCATCGCAGCGGAAGACCCGCACGGCTTCGCGAATCTCACGCGGCTCGTACATTGGCGGCGCGCCATGCCGACGATCAACTTCCCGCTGGGAAGCGCAACGGTCAACTGGGATGGTGGCAACAGCATAGGTACAGACCAGCATGCGGGGCTCATTAACCAGGCCACCCGCAATGTGACCGGCGGACAACAGGGATCACCCGCGCCTCCCGAAGTCATCGCGGAGATTGTCGCTTTCGAAGAGTCGCTGTTCACCGCACAGCTTATTGTTCCCGGCGTCGGCCGTCTCGACTCCGATGGTGCGCGTGGGGGTCCAGAGGCCTTATCGGCAATGCCGAAGGTCGCCGGACGGTTCGATCTCTTCGACGCCTGGGCAGGTGACGACAACCCGCGACGGGCACAGATCGCGCGCGGGCAGGAGTTGTTCAATAACATCAACGCCGGCGGTCGCAGTTGCAACTCCTGCCACAATTCGGCCAACAACGGGACGAACATCAACAACGTCCTTTTCGACGTCCGCACGGCTTCGGAAGAAGCGCGCACTCCGGATCTGCCTATCTTCACTTTTCGCAACAGAGCGACGGGCGAGACTCGCAGATTGACGGACGCAGGACGCGGCAACATCTCAGGAGCGTGGGCTGATCTCGGCCGCTTCAAGACGCCGACAATACGCGGGCTCGCCGCGCGCGCTCCCTACTTCCATAACGGCATCGCGCCGACGCTCTCGGACGTCGTGCGCCACTATGAGGTTCACTTTGGTTTCGTTTTTACAGACGAACAACGGGCCGATCTCGTCGCCTTCTTGAACGCGCTCTGACAGCAGGCGTTGAGATACGAGTAACAGTTTGCGATATGCTTCAGCTTGTCGCTTGTCGTTCGGAAAAACTCAATCCGCGCTGTTACTCGCCGCTCGACTGTTACTAAACTCACCCGACAAGCTGAAGGAGACTCTGATCAACTCGTAAAGATTCTCTTTGTCTTAGCCCGCGGAGCGCGGCGACAGAGCGTGGTGGGTACGGACCTCTTGACGATACTAAATAATCTGCGCTTTGACGCATCGCTGTCGCCCGCTCCGCGAGCTTACTAACGGTTTTTGGGTGGTGTTTCCCTGGGGCTTTACGCTCTATCGCCGCGCTCCGTGGCCTGGCCAATACCAGTTACTCCTGCCGAAGCAGGAACTTCGTGACCACCTCAGCAAACTCCACCGGAATTTTATCCATGGCGTTATGTTCCTGACCTTCGAACATGAAGAGAGAGCGATTAGGCAGAGCACCCTTCAATGCGTTAATGGCCTGTTTCAGTTGTGGTGAGGCGGTCTCACTGCCGTTAAGTAGCAATGTTGGCAACTTTAAGGTACGCATTCGCGTTGCATCAAAACGATATTTACTAAGCGCTCGAATTTCGCGAATTTGTACATCTATGCCGGACACGCGAGCAGGCCACGATGCCTGGTTCTTCATCGCCGCAATTCCCTCCGGCGTGATCCTCACAATGTCCTGCAAGAACGTCACTAGCGCCCGCTCACGATCGCCGGCTTGGATCAGCTTCTCCATTCGATCGGCAACAGTAGTGTGATCCAGATCCTGCAACGGTGGTTCGTAAAGAACTAACTTCGAGATCTTATTCGTCAGGAATGCCGCTTCGAGCGCGAAGACGCCTCCAATCGAATGGCCGAGGACGAAGACCGGCCCCGGTCGAGAGTCAACTACCGCGACGATGTCTTCAGATTCCTTCTTCAAGCTGTAGTTCGAACCAGGTTCGCTCTCACCGTGACCGCGGCGATCCATCGCACAAACTGAAAAGTGAGAAGCAAACAACTGAAGAAGCGGCTTCCAACGACTGCGGTCACCAGTGCCTCCGTGAACAATCAGGAGACGCGGGCCTGTGCCGGTGCATTCAACGGCGATCCTTGTTCCGTCTTTCGATCTAACGAATGAAATCTTTGACGAGGTTCCTTCAGCCTGCGCAAGAGTCACGGTCGCAGAGACAAAAAAGATGCATGCGAGAATCAACGCTAATCGCATCATGGTGAGGGATGTTACCAGAGTCAGCATAATAGTTATCAGTGATTGCGACTGTTTCGAATACGGATGTTGGTAACGTTGATTACCAAGCTTTATTCCTGCGCCCGCTCCGCGGACTGCTCACGGCTCACGGCTCACTTAACCGGCGTCCGCCTGGACAGCAGCAATAAACCAATCTCCTTTTTGCCAACCCAGACTTGAAGGAAACGGCTCTGCTCGGTGCCGCCACTCGCCGTTTTAGTCGTCACTAACCCGGTCACTACACCAGCGTCGCCATAAATCCTCGTTGTGATGTCAGATGTGCCCACCACAATGCTCCCTTCAGAATCTTACTTTTGAGGCAAGGCCCGCTGCTGGTCTGTCACTGATTTCACCCGACAAGCTGAAGCATATCGGACATCGCGCGCGGAAATGCTTGTTGCCGCTGGAAATTCAATAAAAGTACCTGCAAGATTTGCCACAAATTAGGTCTCGCCGGTGTTCCCAACTTGGAATTATGCGCCTTGGAGTCGGAACCATCATCGATTCAGTCTCAGCCGAAACTGAACCACATGACGCAGCCTTAGGTTTTGATGAAGCGTTCACGCTTCATCATCGGGCGGTGTTTTCAACCGCACGCGCGCTATTGCGTGATGCGGCGTTGGCCGAGGAGGTAACCCAGGAGGTATTTCTCAAGCTCTTTCGCCACCTGGATTCAGCGCCTCAGGATGATCTACTTCGGCCGTGGCTATTAAGGGTTACGCTGAACGAAGCGCGCAACACAATTCGGGGCCGTAATCGCGCATTGGCGCGCGACGCGAATTATCAAAGAGCCAATAGTCAAAGCCCCGCGACAGACTCGGCACCTGAACGCAACCAGGAGCTCGAAGCGGCGAGGCAGGCACTGGATAAAATCAAGGAGCCAATGCGAAGTTGTTTGCTGCTCCGACACCAGGGGCTTTCCTATCGAGAGATCGCCCAAACGCTTTCGCTTAAAGAGAATTACGTAGGTTCACTAATTGCGCGGGCGCGTAAACAGTTCGCACGTACGGCGATCGGAGTAAACCGATGAGAAACTGCATCCCCGAAGAAACCCTCCAGGCATCGTTTGATGGCGAGTTGGCTGACCACGAAGCTGCCAACGTGGCCGCGCATTTAATCGAATGTCTTAATTGCTCGGAACGGGCGCGCACCGTCGAGGCTGAGAATCTGATCGTATCCAAAGGATTGGCGATTGAGTTTGACTCCCCGATCCCAACTGAACGATTGCGCGAACGCGTCGCCTCGGCCGTTGGGGGATTTCAGCACGCGAATGTGTCGCTCGCGCCACCGCCACTTTCGCAGCGGTTGCGTGAATTGTTTTCCTCATTTCGACCACTAGCTTACGCCTCGATTGTGATAGCGGTTTTACTTGCCGGGTTCGTCGCTTTCCTCTCGTTGAAAAAGGAACGAACCCTGACTGCTCCGCCTGTAGCGGTTCAAGTTGATCCTCCGAATAAGCCTTTAGCAATTGCCCCGCAGGCCGATGAAAAACAGCCAACACCTGGCGGATCTGTATTGCCGGCAAAACGGAAGGGGCGCAGTTCGATAGCTACCAAGCGACATCGAAGTCACGAACGCGACGCATTCTCATTAGCCGGGCGGCAGTATGAGTACGGGATTGCCAGGCTGAACGAGGCAATCAAAGTTCAGCCGGCGATGCGGCCCGCAGTTCAGGTTGAATACGCCTACAACATGGCGGTTATCGACAATGCCATCGCCACCGGCCGCGCAGTCGCGCGTCGAAACCCAAGGGACCCACAGGCCAACCAATTCTTGCTCGATGCTTACCAAAGCAAGGTCGATCTCATGAATCAGATTGCAAATGCACCCGTGCGCGAAGAATAGCCGTCTCGAGAGTAGATGCGCCCTTACTTACCCTGTGTCCCTCGGATGCGGCTCCTCTTCCATGTGACGAAAACACTCTTTCAGCGCCAAAGGCGCGAAATGTGAAAGCCTGGGCCATCGGCCCAGGTAGAAGCATCCCAAGACTTCCAAGCGCTGAAGGCGCGAAATATGGCTGCCCCCTAAGTTAATGACCTATTTGAGCCACGCGTCCAATTTCGCGCCTTCATCTCGAAGAACTAATGAACCTTACCTGGGGCGCTGCCCCAGGCTTTCACATTTCGCGCCGGTTGGCGCTGCGACCCGGTGGTTTTCACACAGTGTGGATAGCGGGTTGGTTCTTCCATTGCCGATTGCCTGTTGTTACAAACCAATTGGCAATCATCGATGCCACAAAACAATCTGCGCCGGTGTTATAGAGGTTGAAATCAACATTAGGAATCCGGAAAGGAAAGCCATGAAGAAAATCACCTTATTTATCACCATCCTTACGCTGGCATTAGTTACGCCTATAACGAATCAAACGAACGCTGCCGTTATTGCCGCCGCTTGGGATTCAGTCCTTGACGCTACTCTACAAAAACCCAAAGGCGACGAGCTGACCGAGGAGTTTCATCAGACTTATCCGTTGTCGCCAACCGGTCGGGTGCACATTTCGAACATCAACGGAGACGTCCATATCAATGTGTGGGACCAGAATTCTGTTAAGGTCGATGCGGTGAAACGCGCCTTTAGTCAACAGCGTCTCAGTGAAGTAACGATCGACGTGACGAATACTGAGGACAGCGTAAAGATCAAGACCAATTATCCTCAGAACCAGAATTCTGGTGGCAACCGCGAGAACAGCGCCGCCAGCGTTGAATACACGCTAACTGTCCCGCGCGGTGCGCGTCTGCAAGGTGCTGAACTGGTAAACGGGTCGTTGGATATCGACGGACTTCAGGGGGACGTGAATGCATCCCTCGTTAACGGCGCGGTGAGAGCGCGAAGATTGAGTGGCGAAGTAAAACTCTCAACTGTCAACGGACGCATCGGCGTCAATTCGGCGGGCTTGGAAAACGCCAAGGGCGTCAACCTTAGCTCAGTGAATGGAGCCATCGAGTTGGTAGTTCCGTCCGGCGCTGGGGCGAACGTCGAGGCCAGTACGATACATGGGCCAATAACCAACGATTTCGGATTGACCGAGGAAAAGGGTCAGTACGTGGGCCGCAGCCTGAATGGTCAAATCGGCTCGGGCGGACCAAAGGTTCGGCTCAACAACGTCAACGGCTCGATCTCCATCAAACAGGCCGGCGGCAGTGAGATGTGATACAAACAAAAGTCTCTTCACGAACAAACTCCTTTTCACGAGATCCTAAAAGCCCGCGCTGCTCATGAGCAACGCGGGCTTTCTTCGCGTTCTTTCGTGGATCGCGGTGTCATGGTCAGTACCACCTCGCGGTAGCGGGTGGGTGCGAAGCTAATGTGTTCTCAGCATTCGCGATCACACATCCCCGAGCCGTGCTCGCGGAGTTACTTCTTCACTGACCGCGAACGGAAGCCTATCTCTTTGCTATCGCGACGTGGTGGTGACATCAGTCCACGGATGGCATCGAAGACAACCTTAAACTGCCGATCGTATTTGCTCTCAAGTTTGTCCAGACGTAGAGAGAGCTCTGCGTTGGACGCGAGCATCTGTCGCAGTTTTACAAAAGCGCGGATGATTTCAACGTTGACTAATAAAGCGCGTTCGCTGTTGAGCACACTCGAGAGCATCGCAACGCCCTGCTCAGTAAAAACGTGAGGCAGGTAACGCCTACCACCTCGGCCTTTCTTTGAGGTGCCAATTTGGTACCTCAAACCATCGGTCTCATCAGCCGTAAGTTGAAACATAAAATCTGAAGGGAAGCGCTTGAGGTTTCTTTTGACTGCTCGGTTGAGCATCTTGGTTTCCACTTCATACAGCATTGCCAGGTCGCGATCCAACATCACCTTTTCGCCTCGGATCAGGTAAATAGCGTTTTCAATTCTTTCGGTCGGAACCAGGCTTGTGTTGCTCAATGGGAGACCTCTCTACGTTTTCAGCTTAATCGAAGACTGGGATTCTAATGCCATATTGGAAAGCTCCTCCACCCCGTTTGATTACTGACCCGTCGTGCCTCGATGCTTGATTTCGAGCAACATGGTCGCGCACAGGGCCGCGACGATTCACGAGCATAATGTCTGTGTTGAGATGACAGTGAGGGTTAGTGGCTAGAGCACATGAGCTGACCGCCCGAATTGGAGTCGCACCCAGGATCGCGCTTTCCAACCCTGCGCTTTGAGGTCCTCGGCCAGAGCTTTGGATTGAGGTCAGAAGTCGGAAGGCACAGGGGGCTAGCCTCCATTCACCATTTACCATTCACCATTCCCCTTTCACCCTTCCCCCTGCCCCAGCGTTCTCTCAATTCTCCGATCAGGAATCAACCAGATCATCGCCGCAACTGCGTACATCACCAGCGAAATCACCGGCGACACCAACGTCCCCACGATCGCTATTACATAAAGCACCGGCGACAACTTCCCTTTCCAGTCGCGCCCCACCGCCTTCTTCAAGATCGACTCCGCCCCCTGCGCACGGATGATTGTCAGCTCAAGCAGGTAATACGCGATCGCGGCCATCAGCAATACTCCGCCGTAGAGTGCGGTGGGAAGCGATGTGAAATGATTCTCTCCCATCCAGCCGGTCGCAAACGGAAACAACGACAGCCAGAACAACAAGTGCAGGTTGGCCCACAGCATCGCCCCCGTCACCGTTGTGGTCGCATGCAACATGTGATGGTGGTTATTCCAGTAGATACCAACGTAAACAAAACTCAAGACGTAGCTGAGGAACACCGGCACTAGCGGACGCAAATCGTTGAAGCTGTCGCCGTGAGGTATCTTAAGCTCCAGCACCATGATGGTAATGATAATCGCCATCACCCCGTCGCTAAATGCTTCCAGTCGTCCCTTGCCCATTCACCCTCCGGAAGAAACGATGATGTGTGTTCGTGATAGTTCGCCGTGCGCCCGATATGGTGGGAAAATGAAATTCTCTGGTCGCACGCCGGCAAATCGCTTCATGTAATTCGCGCCGGTCTCTTGTGAGCTGCCAATTCGATTCACAACACTGCATTGCGAAAACTCGTTTTTCACTTGTGAGCCTTCACCTTCACTCTTCCGCAGAATCCTTGGTAGTGATGGACTTTACCTGAGCGGCGACACTGTTTATTGATCGAAGAGACTTCTCGTCTGAGCAATTGGAAACCGTTGCAGTTCATCCAGGTACTTCTTGAGTTCGGCTACGTCGCCAGCAAAACAGAGTAATTGCTCCCCACGCGTTATTGCCACGTAGAGGCACCGATCATATTCGCTCATTTTTGCGAACGGTTTTTTTCCGCTTAACAGCTTCATGAGGTTGCCACTCGATAGCATTTTCTGTTCGCCCTTTTCCAGATAGACAAGTACCGCCTTGAATGTTCGGCCCTTCATCTGATGGACATTAGCGACCGTCACCGGTAAACCTGTTGCATAATCGCTCTCTCCCACGAGGAGTGTTTTCAAGGGAATCTCTTTTTTGTCACCAACTTGCGCACTCAAGTGCATTTGGAAGCCCCGGTCTATTCGGTGCTCGCGGAGGAAGGCGTCTAGCTTCCTATTAGACCAAGCAATCCATTCGCTTAGCACCAGACCTGCATCGGGCAGGTTCTTGCAGAACTTCCAAATTCCTGGGGTCAACGTATGGAGTCTCTCCATACCAATTCTCTGGCGTTGAACCTCGTGTGTGGATTTGTTGTATAGCAACCAACAAAATAATTCAGTAGCTTTCTTTAAGGCGTCGGCCGGCTTTCCGAGAAGAACTTGTTGCGTTGCCACAGCCAGCGCTGCGTGGTGTTCCCTATTTAAAGTCTGAAATAGCTTTTCGATCTGATCGCGCTGGACTCGCTCCCGCGACATCTTAGAAGTGTGAGAGCCGTAGATGATCGCGACATCTTTTTCAATGGCTGATATTCCGTGGGCATAGCATTCGGCAATGAACGCTTCCCCGATTTGTTTCGGGTCGTCGACGTCGATGACGCGGACGGCACCTTGGACGTCAGCGGACGCGGCTCGCAAATATCGCCTGGCCGGGTCCTTCTCGCAAACTGTTGCATTGATAAATCGCACGATTTCTGAGCGGCAGCGGTGAGTATCAGGTAAAGGGTAGGATTTCCATTTCTTATCCCTGGTCTTCTCCAGCAGGAGTTTAGGTTCAGCCTCTCGGAATTGATATATAGCTTGAAACGGATCTCCCACGAGCATTATCTCTTTGTGTCCGCTGGATGTAAGTTCGTCGACAATTGCCATTTGGACGTCAGAACAGTCCTGAGCCTCATCGACCATGATGAAGGGAAAACGTCTCGCAATTAATTTTGCCACTTTTGGCCTTGCTCTTAGCACTTGAAGTGCGAAAAAATCCGCATCCTGAATGGTAGCTAAATTACGAAGCTTCATTTGCTTTTTCATCGTTGCCACGGCATTAGAAAGAGCAGGCTTTTGCGATACCGGACGAATTTCGCCGGTGGCACGGTACGTGTACTTGTCTTTAGGCACACCGTGAAGTGCGGCGTATTGATAACCTCGAAATACATTATCGAGCCGGTCACTTTTCGGAGGGACTAGTTCCGCAGGTTGTTCAGGCTTACCGAGCACTAGGTGTCCGAAGGGGTTGAAAATGTACCGATACAAGAAGCTATCCAAAGTGCCAATGTAGTGAGGAGGCTGAACATCGCTACCGAATATGTGATGGTAAACGCTTCGGATTTCTTCTGCAGCGGCCTTCGTGAAGGTTATGGCAGCAACGCCAGCCCAGCCTGATAAATCCAATTCTGCTGATAACAAAGACGCGCGGGCACCTACTATCCGGGTTTTACCCGCTCCGGGACAAGCTACAAGCACGGTGGAACCACGCAGATTGCTCGCGTCAACTTGCTTCGGAGTCAGAAGCAGGCTGAGGCGGTGTTCCATTGAGGAATCTAAAAGCATCTTCAAAATATTTAGGAGCTTTTGGTCGCGTCAACAAATCGTCAGCGGAAAGGGCTCCCAGAATGTCAATCGCATAGGACAACTTATCATCTATGCTTTTCCATAACCGCAATCCTTCTCTTAGCCCATCGTCACCGTCAAGACTAAACAATGTTTCTTCTTCATCTTCATCATTAAGACGATCGAGAACTATTCTATTCGAGGCATTAGCCATTCCGAACTCAACCTCAAATGTACGTCGCGAAAGGAACAATTGAATGGCGGATCCTTCCTCCTGCAATGCCTCAATATGGGTTTTCAAATTTTTAATTCGCGCCGAGCATTCGGCGCTGCCCCAACACGCGACGAGGTCGTTGACGTCTCGATCAACATTGATTTTTTGCGCGGACGGTACATCACGTCCCGTTCCGCGATCATCGTCTGTAATGACGGCGCACTTGGTTCCGGTTTGACGAAATATCTTAGCAACTAGTTCGGCGTAATGTCTGAATGCAACATTAGCGATGTTGACCACTTCTATACTTTGTTTGTGAAACCTATCATTGTCATTTCCATAATAATTATCCCAAAACGCACGAAAAAGAATTGCTTCGGTGTATCCCTCTACGAGCACAATCTTGCGCGCAAAAAAGAACTGGCTTTTTGTCACATCCAAGAATTTCCTAAGAAACAATCTGGTTTCTTCAGAGAGGCCAAGCGTGGCCAGACTAGCGGCAACTATCCTCCCTTCATTTCGACGTAACAATACCAAGTCTGTAATCTCAGAATCGGCGACGAAGTTCGGGCTATGACTCGTTATGATGATCTGAATAGAATACTCGGTGCGCAGGAACTCGAGGAGAATCCTCTGAAGTTGAGGATGAAGATGAGCTTCGGGCTCTTCAACGGCGAGTAAGACAAATTGTTCGGGACCAGTTACCTGCTTAATCTCAGTGAGTAAGAACGCGACGTAGATTAGATTGTTGTAACCAAGTCCGTTATAAATCAAGTCCAAGTCGCTCAGAGTAGATCTTGGAAATACCGTGTATAAAATGTCAGCTAATTTGCGCCGTTGATGGAAACCCAGGGTTATTGAGTTGTCATCATCGGCGAACTGAAGCTTGTCGATGAGCGCGTTTGATCTCTTTTCTAGATCCCGAATAGGTCCTAAAACCTCATCGCCAATGTGCTCAAGAGTGACGCTTGAGGGAATTGCGTGGTGTTGCTCAGGAGCAGTCGTTTCTTGATTCCCCTGAAGGATAACGTCTGACGCTCCGAAATCGCTACTAGACGAATTTTCAAGCATTGTTGAATCAACGGGAATCTCTCCTTGAGTCTCTACTTCGGATCCAGGTCTAAAACAGGCAGCACTGTCCTCGGCTTCATGGAATATCTTCAGGAAGCGCTCTCTCTCCTTGTCGCCCATTTCGCGGAACAATCTCTCTAACATCCTTCCGATCCGATTCCTGAAACCGGGTTTGAATTCTTGGGAGACATCGCGCAGTGCCTTCAGGTAATGACAACGGATGTTAACCATGAGCTCCGAGGGTCGAATTGTAGACAAGTGCTGGCCACAGCTTACCTCGGGAAATATCCGATTGTTCTTAAAGGTGTAGGTAAATTGGAATCTGAGTGCTGGTTCCGCCTGAGATAGATCTAGGGCTTCGATGAACGCCGCCTCTTGCTCGTCACTCAAATCAGAAAAGTCCAGTTGAATTGAAATTGGTTTGGTTTCATCGTTGAAATCAGATCGCTGCAGGGTTACCGATCCGCGCTCTATGGAACCGTAAGAAAGAGCCAGTGCAATTGCCTCTATGACGGTCGTTTTGCCGACGTTATTCTCCCCAATTATCACGTTGAGACCGGATTTTAGGTCGAGGTAAAGCGGATCGGATCCGACTTGCCGATAATTCGATATCGAGACCTTGCTAATATGCATTGTCGCCACTTACGGGGTTGGAGGACAAGGGCGTTTTGATGAAAGAACTTTTGTGACGATACAGTATGTAATGAGTCCTATAAACGTCAACTAACGCCCGTTACTTGGATGGAAACGGAGGGTGAGTCCGGCTTGCGATTTGCGATTCTCAGTCGTTCGTCATTCCTGCAATGTTGAATGATCTCCGAAGCAAGCGCAAAATCGCAAGCCTGACCCCGGTTTCGGTTACCCGGTTTCGGTTACGTAGCTAGGAGGACCGCTGGGCCATACCGACGACGAACAGAATTAAACCAACTATGAAACCCATTGTTCCCAAGAACACGCATAGTGAGGCTAACTGGTACGTCGAATCTGTCTGTCCAGCCAAACTCATCAGACCGGCGCGAGCCGAATTAGCGAAACTACTCGTATAGCTATATCCCAACAAGAAAAGAAGCGCCGATATGCCGGCGGTTATTCCCCCGGCTTTCGCCAGCCGCTCTGCCTTTTCTCTCGTTGCATCTTCGCCCCGTTCAAAATTGCTGGGGTACCGACCGCTAATACGGTCGGAATGCCCTTTAGTGATCGCCTCCTTAAGACGGGTTTTAGCAACTTCGGCATCGCGCCAATCAATGCTGGTTCGCGATTCAAGTTCCCCCAATACTATCGTGAGAGATCTCTTTGTTTGTCCTGACAAATCACCTCTGGTCATCGTCAGTAACTGTGAATCTGACATGGTGTGATATTTATCAGCGAGTAACCCTTGAATCCCAGATGATAGCTGCGGTGAAGTCGGAGCCGATTTGCTCAGTGACCCTTGATCTTTTCGAGCGGACATCTTTGTCGACAGGTCAAAGGCACAGTACTTACAAAACTTCGCACCAGTAACTACAGGCTGTTCGCAACTCGGGCATTTCTGACTAACGGGTGAAGCACACGACGGACAGAATCGAGCATCATCATCTAATGCTTCCGAACACTTTGCACAGATATTCGCTCTCTCTACAACAGTGCTGACTTCGCTCTGCGTAGAGATCCCCGGTTCTTGGCGAAAGACCGTTTTGACAATTGAGCAGTGCCAGCAAGTAGTACGGTTGTCCCGATTCTCTGTGGTGCAGTTCGCGCAGTTCCACATATCCAGTTAGCCTCCTAGATTTAATTCAGATCCCCAGTCTGGCCGTTCAGTTTGGAAAGAACTCAATCGCAAAACGGTCGCCGTCGTATTCGGTGACCCTGCCTACCATATTCGGATGGACTGTGAATACCTTAGGACGAAGGCCGGCGCCTTCAATTGTCTCGTCGCTAGGATCTTCCAGCGTCGCCACAACCATTCGCACGGGTAGATTCTTCGCGCCGGCGAGTTCAAGATGTTCTATCAGTAATTGTCGACCGGGCGTGGTTGTCTTCCAGCGGGACAATCGATCTTGATAGCGTTGATGACCATCCGCATATGATTCGAGGAAGTGCTTCCAGCAACGAATCACGAGCGAGCCATCGGATGCGATTGAGGAAAACGCCCAGCGCGTGTTCCTAAGCTTCGCACCGTACGTCGCAAATGCTTGGGTTAAGGTGAGGGGCTTCATTTTTCAGTTAAGGTTAAAATAAGATTCTTCGACCGAGCCTCACCGCCAGTACAGTGGTGTGTGAAATAGCCCACTAGATTGGATTCAAGGATTTTCTTCGACCCACGCGCGACAGCCTTCGATGAAAGACTGTGAATTGCCGCCGCACTCGTCAGGGTCGCGAATGTCATGTTTTTCCGCCCAAGCATACCCTGCTTCATGCCCACTACAATCGGCCGTGCAACGGTAACCATGGAAGTAGTTGTCCTTGGAGCGTTCGTCGGTTGTGTCTTCGTCTGCAATCCGAGACTCTTCGGTTTCTTCGGCATGATCTTCGGTTCTGTTTGACTCAGATCGATCCGCGTCTTCCGTTTTCGGTGACGACCTCGCGCCAGAAGATTCCGTCTTCGTCGGCGCGCTAGGTTCACGCAAGCCGCAACCTGTAAGGCACTGGAAAAGCAGGACGAAAGAGAGAGCAGCAACAAGTTTCGTTTTCATCCGCAAGCATTACCGTAGGCGGGACGATACCCGGCATCCTGAGCGGCTTTCTGTCGCATGTACTTCCCTTCCTTTGTCTTCCCGTACCATCTTGTGCCAGGACAGTGATAAACGCCTGAGTCAGTATTGACCCAAACAGTTGTGTTCGGAACGCCCTGAGTGTACGTACCGGTCGTGGTTGGATGAGCTGGTGTAACGGCGGGCGCGCAATTAAGAAGAGCAAAAGCTAAGACAAAAGCGGCAAGGATTCGTCGCATTGTGGGAGGCTCCCTTGAGGACTTACGTTTCGGAGTTGCGAGGACGCTCCGTCTTATACACCCCCGCACAACGCTATGCAAGAAATCCGGCATCAGCTTAACAGCACTACCTATGTTGTTAGCAAATTAAAATGTCCGGTGTTATTAGCAAGTGAAGTGTCCGGTTTTAACCATTTTCAAATGTGCAGCAGTAGTAGCTGTGGAAATGTGGGAAAGTCAGGCGGCTTTTTGGCCTGACTTTTCCAAGCCGCGGTGGGAATCCCGATTTACTCGGGATTTCCTCGGTGGCGTCATTTCCATAGCTGGTTGGCCGTCAGCTGCATAGCGACCAACCAGATGTGGACCAAAGGTAATTGAGAGCGTCTGGTCCAGATGTTCGTGCACAGTCACTCTGCAACCCGCCAAGGTCCCCCGCAGTTTGGAGCGTTCGAGCTGCCAAACGCGATTGCCAAAGCTCACCGTGTTATCCCGGGCAACGACCCGTTCATGTTGCAAGGCGAAAACCAGATCCAGCTCTTGGCGCCGCAAGGGCACGAATGCAGTGCCGCGCTCGCTGGCAGCGACGCTGAAACGGCGGTTGAACTCCCGCACATATTCTTCTCGGAGAAACCGATTAGCTGCGGTCGCCGTGGTGATCTTTCGCAGTCGTAGTTCTTGCGGCAGCCGTCCCTGCCAGGTGCCAAAGCCTCGCTCACTGCGACCACGAGCCTGTGGTGAATAGGCTGGAATCATCTGAATCCCCAACTGTCTTAAAGCTCGGCCCACTTGGCTCAAGCGGTTGTGGTCCACCGGTTCATCAGCCTTGGGCGTGAGAAAGAAATGACTGGCTCTATCGCTATAAAGGGCGCAAAACACCCCTTGCTGCTCAATCACCTCACGCAGCCCCGCCATCACTGTGCGCGTCGATTCCGCCTCTACCAACTGCGCGTAATAGATCTCGCTGGTGGCGTCGTCCATGATCACCAGCAAGTCATACCAGCGATGATCACAAAACCACTGGTGCTGGCTGCCATCAATGTGCAGCAGCATCCCTGGCAATGGCCGCCGGGGCCGACGTTTGCGATGCACTCCGCGCTTCCGCGTCGGCTTAACCAATCCAGCTCCCTGCAAGGCTTGCTTCACCCAGGTGTAGCTCAGCTTGATCCCGTGCTCCTCGCACAGCTTCTCGTGGAAGTGCCGCACGTTGAAATCAAAGTACTGCTCCTGATACAACCGCAGCACTTCCTCCACCGTGGCCAACGGCACCCGTTTCGGCGAAGGCACTCCTCGCCGCCGATCGAACAGACCTTCATAGCCTTCGTGCTCAAACCGCGTGTGCCAACGCTGCATCTGCCGGCAACTGATCCCCAAAATCTCTGCCGCCTGAAACCAGGTGATCCGCTTCGCCATCGCTCGCAACATTACGTCCTGTAGTTTCATCGCCCGCTCCACTGCGGCCGGTGTCATTTGCTTCATAACAGCATCCTGTCATGTTGCTCTGACCTCCTCCGCTCAGATCGGACACTTCATGTGTTAATTCGATCGGACATATCATGTGCTAACGACACTTAACAGCACTACCTATTGCCAATCACTGTGTCTGTTGATATAACGCGCCAGATTTCTCACCTTTCCTTCCGGAGGTCACTCACATGCTCGGAATGATGCAAATCATGATTTGGCTGCTCTGTGTATACCTGGTCTTCAAGGGAGTTGAAATATTTCAAATCGCTTGGATGAGTTCGCGCGAGTCGCGATCAGGAGGCATTGCTCTCGGGGCTTTGATGGTTGTAGTAGCAGTTATCGCCGCGCTGGTCTTTTTTGTGCTGGAGGAGCAGATGGCGGCACAAGTGACTGAGAGCCAAAGGAACATTCCGAACTTTAACTTCAATCGTTGAAGTAGCTGGCCTGTGACTCCCGTCTTTTCTTATCGGGAAATGTCTGATGGAGTTGAAGGATGCCGCCGGGCGGGCATGTCGCCTGTCACAGACCCACATGCTTGCCGAAAATTCAAAAGCTTCTTTAATGATTATGGAGAATTACTAAAATGCGACTGGTAGATAACAAATCTGATTCCGAGAATCGTCAGGTTGATAATTTCGTGGATCGGCAGCAGCCATTAAAGGAGTTGAAGCAACGATTACAATGGAAACCAAATCAACCATCCGAAGTTATTGTCTTTAACGGTACTGGCGGCGCAGGTAAGACAGCGCTCTGCGAAATGTTTATCGAACGATACCTGAAGCTCTATGAAGTGCCGTACGCGTTCGTGGACTATGAACATGATACGGCCGCTCAATGCCCTGAGAATACTTTTGCTCGCATACGAACCCAGCTAGGGCGATTCGGAGTCAGCTTTCCAACCTTCGACGTCGTTTGGGCGCGCCATTGGGAGCAAGTCACTGGCCAGAAAGTCAGCCAGTCCATCTTGCCTTCTGAATTGGAAGGTATTGGGGATTTAGCTTCCATTATTACGGTTGTTAATGTTGTGGCCGCCGCCAATTCTCTTGCCAAGATCGGAAAGCAAATCTTCAATCGTCTTTCGCAGGAAGAACGCGAATTAGCATTACGATTGCGTGATTTGAATGCAGCGCAGTTGGTACGCTTTATGCCGGAAGCATTGGCTCTCGATATTGAACGTTCGATGATGAAAAGGGGGGGCCAAGGTTGGGACGGAGAATGGCGCATTACTATCCTTTTTGATGGTTTTGAACGATTAGCGGAGAGCAGATTAGACGACTGTGAATGGTGGGTGCGAGATTTCTGTGGGGCATGTGGCTCAGCTTTAAAAGTGATTTGTGGGCGGGATCGAGTGCGATGGGATGATCGAAACCCCAACTGGCGTCAAGGACTGCATCACTATGCAGCGCTTAACAATCTGCCCCGAAATGATTCCGATGAGTACCTGCGCAGGCGCAAAATAGCGGACGACGATTTAAGAACTCATCTAATCGACCTTACCGACGGGTTTCCGTATCACTTAGAGCTTGCCGCTGACCTGTGTTTCGAAATAGGGCTGAGCAAAGCAAGTAAAGAAGATTTTGCAGGTGCAGAGGGTGAGAAGGACTTAAGCAGATACCTACTGGAGCGTTTTCTCAGACAGTTGCAGTACGACGAACAGGATGCAGTCGTTTTAGCAGCTATCCCACGCTGGTTCACGAGCGATATCTTAGAAGCCTTGTTACCAAATCCGGCATCAGTGCGGCGCTTATTTAGGCGGATCACCTCACTATCCTTCTGTGAACCGGTGCCTAACATCGCTAACGCCTATTCTCTTAGAAAAGAAGTTCGTAAGCACCTGTTGGAAGTATCTCGGGAGTCAGAGGCTTCGACTGAATCGAAGCGAAAGCTATTCCGCGGTTATCTGAGGAGTGCTGAAAAATCATCGCTACGGTCTGCACGAGAAACCGCTTTGCTCTATGAGCAGGAAGCAGTGGGAGTGGCGGAGGAACTTCAGGACGCGACACTACTATCGCAATCCTACCTTCGCACGGCGTCGTCACTTAACATATTGCACCGCTTTCAAGAAGCGGTAACGATGGCTGGGAAGGCATATTCGGCTGCCGCAGGTTCAGAAGATTCTCGCCTCCTTGCTCAATCATTAATGATGCGTGCCGGTATTGAAACGATTCTGAATCCCGACTACGGTGATTTCAGTCTCATTGACCGTGCCTCACTGCTATTTAATGAAATCGGAGATACACGCGGCGAGTTGAACTCGCTCCAAACCAGGGCGGGGATAGCTCTACACACAAAGCGATATGGGATAGTGGAAGAAACTTTAGAAACGGCAAAGACATTATGTCAGCAGTTGAACGACGCAACCTCGATGGCGGTGAACTTACAGTTGTGGGGGGAATACCATTCGCATAAAGGGCAGTGGGTAAAAGCCGCCGAATACTTACAGCGCGCAGTACAGGCATTTGAACGAGTCGAAGATGGATTGACCCGGACGGTTGGGATTTGCGCAGCCACTGGATGGCTTGGAATAGCGGAGTGTCATATCGGCAACGTCCATGACGGACTCACGTTAATTCACAAGGCATTAGGTACTGAGAGAGATGTTCTAGTAAGTCGAGAGGGCGTCGCCAAATGGCTGCAATGTCTTGGAGAACTGTTTATTGAGCAGGGTCAGTATGCAGACGCGCTATCGGTTCTTTGGCTATGCCGGATCATTCGAGAGGAATTACATCATGTCGAATTGTTTTCGACGAAGAATAAGATTCGAGAGGTACGCCAGAAAGTTGGAGAGGATGCTTACATGCTCATGAAAAAGGCGTATAGGCCGCACGAAAGCCAATTCTATGAATACACCTATTTGAAAGGTTTAGGGCCTTTTCGCAAATATGGGAATAACCCGATCCTCGCTCCGCAAGGGGACGGATGGGAATCGCATGCAGTATTCAACCCGGCGGCTTGGACCGACGGCGAAAAGGTCTACATGCTGTACCGAGCCGAAGGAAGATGTGACTTTCCGGGCAGGGAGTTTTGCTCTCGTATCGGGCTCGCAATCAGCACCGACGGCTTTAATTTTGCGCGCGAGCCGCAACCTGTTTTAGAGCCCGGCATTCCTGACGATATTCCAGGCGGGTGCGAAGACCCTCGAATCACGAAGATTGACGACACTTTTTACATGACCTACACGGCTTATGACGGCAAGGTTGCTCGACTGTCTATGGCGGTTAGCTCTGATTTGTACACGTGGAATAAGCGGGGGCGAATGTTTACCGATAGGCAGTGGGACGCTTTCTTTCCTCGTGATCAATACCCTGATAATCCACGGGGCTGGTCTAAGTCTGGAGTTATTCTTCCGCAGAAGGTGAAAGATCGTTATTGGATGTTCTTCGGAGATACGAATATTTGGGCGGCCAGCACCACAGACCCAGATTTACGAGAATGGGAAATCATACGAGAGCCGGTACTTCGCCCGCGCCCCAATCAGTTTGATTCTCGCTTGGTCGAACCAGGCCCGTCTTTACTCATCCTCCCCGAGGGGATTTGGCTTGGATACAATGGAGCTGATAACAATCTTCGTTACGCGTTCGGTCAAGCTCTGTTCTCACTGGATGATCCAACACAATTGATTCATCGCTGTACCTATCCACTATTAGAACCTACAACAGAGAGTGAAATCGCAGGGCAAGTTCCACGAGTCGTCTTTGCTGAAGGATTAGTTTCCTTTCGGCGACAGTGGCTTCTCTACTATGGGATGGCGGATTCACGAATTGGCGTAGCTTCAGCGACAGATTCACTAGTTAAGCAGTCATAATCTCATCCAGAAATGCGGCTTGGACCAGCACACCTACGCGTAGTGCACCAAGTGTGAATGACCGCGAGTCCACGGCCAAGCCCATCAGCGATTCAAAATTCCGGCTACGAGCTGAGGGGGGACGTATGGTGTATCAGAATGCTTTGACCGCAGACTACCGTGCGGCGCTTTCCGCGCGCTTGAAATCGCTGCGACAAACCCCTTGGGTGTTGACGTATGATGACTGCCCGCAGATACGATCCCTCTATTCCGACTGGGCGGCAATACATCCTTTCGGTTTACGCAACGTCGCACACAGTGTTGCCGCGCAAAAATCACATCCTCATGGCTTAGCGGGCGGCGCACCGGTCTTCACAAGCTCCAGAATCGTTCTCGCCAGATCGGGGCCGGCTTTGTCGCGGTTGTTTGTCACCAGATAAAAAAAGCTTTTATCAATCGGCCGCCAAACGAACACAGATAAGAACACGCCGTCGGAACCGGTGTGGCTAACCTGCTCAACTTCTCCGTCAGCGCGGTCGCGGATGAACCATCCGTAGCCGTGCTTGATGCCATCGTCCCGCGTCACGTACGGAGTCAGCAACGTCGTCCGCATTGCCTTGCTGAGTGGTCCATCACTTAACGCGCGATACCAGACATACATGTCGTCGACTGAACCCTGGATGCCTCCGTTCCCTTTGAGGTTCCAAAACGCGTTGCCCATCGACTTCAACTGATCAGAGATCGGCGGATTGGTGCCCGTCGCCGTGTATCCAAGCGCCATTCTGCCGCGCACCGATTCGGGGAAGAAATAACCGGTTGAATTCATTTTCAGCGGTTTGAAGAAATGTTCGGTGAGGTAGATATCCAGAGATTTGCGACTCACGCTTTCGACGATGGCCGCCAGCAGACTGTAGCCGAGGTTCGAATAAAGAAATTTACCGGGTGGCTTAACGTTTGTGAGGCACCGGCTGATCATCTCGGCGCGAGTTATTCGATCGAAGTCAGGGCCGCAGTTTTCAGCCAGGCCAGCGGTGTGGGTCAACAATTGGTGAATCGTGATCGACTTCGCTGCTGGCGGTACACCATTAAGATATTCTGAAATCGGATCCGTAAGACGCAGTTTGTTCTTGAGTGAAAGATCTACGATGGCTGCAGCAGTGAACTGTTTGGTGAGCGAACCTACCTGAGCAATCGTCGACGTCGAAAACGGAACCTGCCCATCACGATTGGCCCATCCGTAGCCGGCTTTGAGAACCACTTTATTGTCCTTCTCGACAACAATGGCGCCATTAAAGCCGGCCTTCGCGCGACGTAGCAGTTCATCGTTGACTGCTTCGGCCGTTGGTCCCAGTTTCACATCGATGCGAACCGGGTCTTGCGCCAGAGCAATCGACGCCATTCCAGCCAAAACAACAGTGCTTGCCAGGATCAACTTGAGTAGTTTCATCTTTAAGTCTATGGATGTTGATCGGCGGGATTCGGATGCATGGAATTGTTAAGGTGCGCCGTAACATCGCGGCGTGCCGCTGAGGAGTTGAGTCGGCGTTCTTTTTGCGGGGGACGTCTATTCGCCCCGTCCGGGGCGAAGAGGATTTGAGAAGGCTGGGGGTGATACTGAACTTCTTACAAGAATTGGATCAAAGCTCCGTCCCGCGAATCGTTGTTTGCTCGAGAACGCTTAGTTATCATCCTCCTATGTCCGATACTTCCATCACCACACCGCCCGGGTTTGATGAGCTTCCAAAGGCGGAACAGGTGCGCTACCTTCAGGCACTTTGGGATCAAATCTCGGAGCATCCGGGTGAGATCCCTGTTCCTGAGAGCCACCTTCAACTCGCTGAAAAACGCTTGCGGCGCTATCGCGGAAACCCCTCCTCGGCTCAACCGGCATTTGAAGTTATCGACCGCCTGTTGCAAGACAGCAAGTGAAGCGCTACCGATTAGAAGCTGAAGCAGCTGTCGAATTCGACATCGAGAGTGCGTCCGGTTGGTACGAGGCTGAAGAACCGGGCCTTGGACCGGAGTTTCTCGATCAGCTTCGCCTGGTCTACCAACGAATCCTGGACAATCCGCTTTGATATGAGGAACAACGCTCCGGTATTCGACGCGGGCTGATGCGGCAGTTTCTTTACGCCGTTTACTTTTCAATCGAGGATGAAACCATTCTTATCCTTGCGGTGCTTCACACCGCGCGCGATCCTGCGGGATGGCAACTGCCGAACATAGATTGCCTTTCGGATTGACGGTTCGACGTCCCTTCGAAGATCCGAATCGAGGCCTCTATACTAGCCGACCTTGAGGAATGCTTTGGCCCAAACCCGCCGGAACCCTGTGCGACGTCGGAATTTGTCAGAACGCTGGCTACCGCTTTCACCACTTCGCTCGGCATCCTCTTGGGTCGTTGCCAGTTGCAGCAAAGGAAAGAGTCGCAATGGTTCGGAACTGTTCACGGTGTTGCAAAGAGAGGTAAACTGCGGACACGTTGAAGTCAACCGTGAGGGGCGGTAAACCGTTAAAACGGTTAGGAAGACTTTTGGTGAGCTTGTGATCACCGGGCTGAAGCCACGGTGCTAATGAGATCGCTCCGCGTAACGACCAATGGACCAGACCGCGGAAGTGTTCGTGGACCAGACCGCGTAAGTGTTCATGCACCAGACCGCGGAAGTGTTCATGCACCAGACCGCGTAAGTGTTCATGGACCAGACCGCGTAAGTGTTCATGCACCAGACCGCGGAAGTGTTCATGGACCAAACCTGGTAATCTTTCAATGAGCCAAGCGCCACAACTTTTTGTTTGAGGCCACCGCTCCCGCAACTCCCGCAACTAACTTCCCTCTGCGAGGCTAAAGAAATGAACCCCCCAAAATCATTATCAGGAACCCACTCAGCAACCGAAGTCGCCAAGCTCCGGTCCAACGCCCGCCGCCTCCTGCATCCCACGCTATCCCGACAAGTCGGGATTCTGTGTGTGGTGGCGATTATGGTCGTCGCCTTCCCTGCTTATGCGCAGAAGAAACCTTCCAACTCGAAACGCGCGACATCGTCGGCTGCTTCTAACGACTGGCTGATGTTTCGTGGGCCGAATGGGACGGGGGTGAGTGATGGCGCGGCTCTGCCGGCGCAGTTTGGGGCGAACAAGAATCTCGCCTGGAAAGCGGCGGTGCCGTTTGGGCGATCGTCGCCGGTGGTTGCGGGTGATCGGGTTTACCTGACGGCGAGTGAGGGCGACAAACTCGTCACGCTCGCGCTCGATCGGAAGAGCGGAAAGACGTTATGGCGGCGTGACGAGGTGCGCGCGCGCAACACACCGATCTACAAGGCCAACGATGCTGCCTCACCAACTCCTGTGAGTGACGGCAAGAATGTCTATGCATTTTTTGCAGACCTGGGCTTGATCAGTTATGGACCAGATGGAAAGGAACGTTGGCGCCGGCCGTTAGGACCGTTCAATAGTTTCTACGGTATGGCCGGTTCCCCCGTGCTCGCGGGAAACACGCTCGTACTGATAGCCGACCAGCGGCATAACTCATTCATCCTCGCTGTCGATGCGCGGAACGGAAAAATTCTTTGGAAGAAAGACCGCACGAATTACGACGGCTTCTCGACTCCGGTTGTTTACAAACCTAAGAGCGGGCCGGCACAAATCCTCGTGCTGGGTTCAAACACCCTCGATGCCTATTCGCTAGATAAAGGAGAGCGATTGTGGTGGGTGACGAAGGTAGGCACATATCCGAAGGGCGTACCCGCGCTCTATGGCGACATGGTCTACGTCAACGGCGAAGGCTCCGATCAACCGTTCTTCCCGCCCTACGAAGACAGCTTGAAGAAATACGACAAGGACAAGGATCAACGGATCCAGCATGAGGAGATGAAGGGTGATCCGATGCAGGAGCATTTCGGATGGCTCGACGCCAACAACGACGGCTTCATCGACAAGGAGGAGTACGACTTCGTGCGCATCGGCACCAGCACGTCCGGACATGGCATCACGGCTGTCCGTCTCGGTGGTGCAGGTGATATCACACCGACGAATGTGATCTGGCGGCTGCAGAAATCGTATCCGAATATTCCCTCGCCTCTGATCTATCGTGACGTGATGTACTTAATGAAAGAAGGCGGGATCGTCACGACGATAAATCCCGCGACTGGAGAGGTGTTGAAGATGGGGCGCACGCCCCAGGCGCTCGAGGATTACTCCGCCTCACCGGTAGCGGGCGATGGAAAGATCTTCATGGTAAGTGGGACGTGCAAGGTGACGGTGCTTAAAGCGGGCGCGCAATGGGAAGTGCTGGCGACGAATGATCTTGATGAGGAGTGTTGGGCCACGCCGGCAATTTCCGGCAACAGTCTATTTATTCGCACGCGCGGTTCGTTGTATTCGTTCGCAGAGCGTGTCGCGATGAAATAGTAATGCTGAAAGGTAAATGGTAAATGGACGTTGAGTTGCTGTTTGGTGCCAGTTCGTGTGATTTCGTGGATCGGGTGATATGTAACGAAAGGACGATCCACGAATTTCACGAAACGGCACGAAACAGGAAAATCACAATGGAGGAAAGAAGATGAGCGATCGTAAATACAACCAACGCGGCTATATGCAAAGCGATCGCGAGCGACCAACGTCGGAATCAAAGTCGCAATCGAAACCTCAGGATCGCGAGGGCCCCCGCTCGCCACGCATGATGGCATTTGGCGAGGCGTCGAAATGCACCGCGTGCGGAGAAAAGGCCCCCGCCGCCATAAGCTTCGACAGCTCTTGCGCAAAGTGCCACGCTGCTCTCCACAGCTGCCGTCAGTGCACCTATTTCGATCCGGGCGCGCGTTTGGAATGTACCAAGCCGATCACCGCACGGATTGTTGACAAACATGGGCGTAACACTTGCGAACTGTTCGCCGCGCGAATTGTAGTCGAGCGCCAAACTTCTTCAGGGCCTCCGACAGGGGCTCGGGACGCGTTCGCCAAACTGTTCAAGAAGTGACTGTAGCAATGTCTGCCATGCTTCAGGAGGTTCTGAGCAAGTCGTAAAGCTTTTTGTTTTAGCCTGCGGAGCGCGGCGACAGCGTAAAGCCTGAGTGGAGTCCCGATCTATCGGGACGGAACCCCAGGACCAGTCATACCAGAACCTGTGCAAAGCCCGCGGAGTGGGCGACAGGGCGTGGTGGCTGTGGACGTCTTGCCGATACTGAATAGTATGCGATTTGACCTATCGCTGTTGCCCGCTTCGCGGGCTTACTAATGTTTTTGGGTGGTGTTTCCGCGGGCTAAGACAAACCCAACTCACGATGAACTTGATCAGAGGCTCCTTCAGCTTGTCGCCTAGATTCGTAACACTCATCAATGTCTTACTTGTAACGTCGCACATTCAGAGTTCCCAAGCCAGACGACAAGCTGAAGCATGTCGGACATTGGAGACCAACAATGACTATCCCTACGCTCGACACGTGGCACGAACTCGTGCGCACGCGGAACATGAAGGGCCTCAATTCCCTTCTGGCAGACAACGTAACGTTCTACTCGCCGGTGGTCCATACCCCGCAGACCGGCAAAGAAATTACCATCCAGTATCTCTCCGCGGCCTTCCACGTATTCCTCAACGAGTCTTTTCGATATGTCCGAGAAGTTACGGGGCCCAGGGATGCAGCGCTGGAGTTCGAGGTTGAGATTGACGGCATCAATGTCAACGGCGTGGACCTGATCAAGTGGGACAATGAAGGAAAGAATGAAGGCAAGATCGTCGAGTTTAAGGTACTGATCCGCCCGCTCAAGGCCGTCAACTTAATTCATCAGAAGATGGGTGCGCTTCTCCAGGCCGGAGCGCCGCGGTAATTACATCACCTGACAGCCTATACGATGAGAGCGTTGGTTCATTGCTGGTTAGTTTACGAGTCACTTAGGCTCTGAACTATTACCTCGTCACACATCTTATTCAACCGCTCCATCGGCAATCGCAGTGATCGCTTGCTCTTCATCAGGTCCGCCCAGAGGTCGCCGACGTTTTCTATGCGTTGGGCCATGTTGCGAACATTGAAAGTCTTCGGCGATACCTCGCCGCGTTCTACTTCTTCCCACGTGCACGGCGCAGAGACAGGCGCGCCTGGTCTAGCGCGAACAGTGTAAGCAGCCGCGAACGTGGCGCTGTAATCGTTGCGGCCGGTGTCCATAAGAATGCGGCCGCGCCGATCCACCTTGTGAAACTCACGCGTGAGATTTTCCGGGTCACGCGCCACCAGCAACTTACCTACGCGATGAGCAAAGCGCGCGACCGTGGCGAAATCTGCCTTCGCGTCCAGCGGCACTGCAATGTGAAATCCCTTGGACCCGGTGGTCTTGATCCAACTGGGAAGGCCCAACTCCTCGAGCAGCGCACGCAGGTCGAGGGCAGCTTTGCACAACACGTCCACTTGATCGCTATTCGGCGGATCGAGATCAAAGACGCAGATGTCGGGCATGTAAAACTTTGGCGCCCGCGAAGGCCACACGTGAATGGTGATGCTGTTCTGGTTCGCGAGCCACAACAGCGACCGCGTGTCGGTGACAATGGGATGGTTGACAGTGCCTTCGTTCTTTGGGACCTCGACGCGTTTCAACCACTCGGGAAAACCTTTTGAGACATCCTTCTGAAAGAACCCCGGCACACCGATGCCGCGGTGATAACGCTCCATCGTCACTGGCCGACGCCGGATGTGAGGCAACATCACCGGCGCAACGCGCTCGTAGTACGACGCGAGTTCGCCCTTCGTGATGCCGTCGTCGGGAAAGAGCACTTTCTCTGGATGACTAATCACTGCGTTACAACCTCACGCGGATCCCTGTCTGTCGAACGCCGAGACGGGGCACCAACACTCTCGGTAAATGGCGGCTTACACGCGTCGTCCCCAAATGTATTCCCTTGATGATTGTTGAGTTTATCCGGTGTTAACGACAAGCTGAAGCATGTCGGACCTTAAGAGCGGGAGATCGTTCTAAGCAGCGAGTTTGACCATAAGGCTAAAGGCTTAGGTGCCCTGCGGTTATATTTCTTGGCGGCAGAGTTGTAGGTCGGCAGCAACTTTCTCTGGTCGCAGATGCACTTGATGAGTTTCGCTCTCCCCATTGTCTTCTCGATTACTACCGACATCTGCCAACCCACTGTGTACCACGGTCCTTGCACGCCGTAGAAGGAAGCAGCGATCTTCTGCGCTTCATCCTTGTTCAATCGACCTTCCAGTATGTCCATAAAGAACGTTTCCACCTTCTTCAAATCAGTGTCGAAGTTTGCAACGTCTTTGTCCCATCGCGCGCGATCCTCGACGCTGCTATTCGCATGCGGGTGCGCGTTGGGGCCACCGGCCGCGGCTAACATTGCGAAACCTTCTCCAAACGCCCCAACCCAGGTCAGGACGGTCTGCGCGCTCGGCGGCAATTTCGCAATCTCATCCGATGTTTGTTTTGACGGGCAACTGCTGCCGTAGCCGATGTGATGAAGTTCGTGTGCGAGAGTGTTCTCAAACTGCGCTTCGGTTCTAGCGGGGTCGAGATAAAGGAAAATAGCCGGGTCGTCCGGCAAGCCGAACACAAAACTATTTTCTCGCGGCTTGATCACCGGATAAATCCTGGCGTTGATGCGGGCGCCTTTAGGCAAGTAAGCCAGGGCTAGTTTGGCGGCAGTGTCGATGTCGGCCTGCTTCCATTTTGCGAGAGTGCTTTCAAGCGCCGGTGCACGTTGGGCAAGTTGGTCGGAGAGTGCGAAGGTCTTGAAGTCGGCCTCTTCGAAGGACCGCTTCATCGAAGTCTCCCGCTGCTTGAGTCGGACATATCCTTCGCTGGAGAACACCTTCTGCCAATCGCTTTCGGTGACGGTCTGGTTCGCGTTCCTTTTCGCGAGAATGGCGAGCACCGCGTCTGCCTCATCCGTAACTAAGCGAACGTTCAGCTGAGATTGTGCAGAAGCAACGGTTGTTGCGGTAAAGATCAGTAGACACACCGAGAGGCAGGCGATCAATTTCATAGGGAATGGTACGCGCGTGAAGGTTCTGCGTTCCAAAATTTATAGCTTGCGGCCTGGTGTTAGAAACCGGGGGGCGGGCTAAAACAAATCCAACTCACGGTGAACTTGATCAGAGCTTCCTGAAGCATGTCGGACATGCAGGCTGTCCTTCACTTCACTGGCAACCGGTTCGTAATAAAGTCCGCAACTCGACTGGCTCCCGGCGGATCCATGTTTGCCAACACCGCGATCACGTAGCCGGGGCCGGGGCAGATTTTGAGCTCGCCGTTCATCCCCGGTGCGCCGCCGCCGTGGCCGAAACATCGCGCACCGTTAACCATCGCCTCCTGAAATCCATACGCGTACTTCCCGCCCCCCGGGGTGTCGACTTTCCCGGTCGTCAGCATTTCCACGTATTGCGCCTTCAGCAGTTTGTTGGTTTGCAGGGCAGCCGCAAACTTCGACAGATCTTCCACCGTGGAGTAGCCACCACCTGCGGAGGTGCCGCGATAAGGCAGTGTGTCAGTGTTGGGCCGCAACGTAGCGCCACCGAATCTGGTATAGCCGGTGCTGCGATCGGCCACCATCTGATCTTCCGGTTCGGATGCCGTGCCGGTCATCCCCGCCGGTTTGAAGATGTGATCACGAACGTAGTCGTAATAACTTTGACCGCTGACTTTTTCGATTAGCACTCCGAGCAGCAGAAAACCGTAGTTGCTGTACTGCCACCGACTGCCTGCCTCGTGCACTGGTGCGCGACTACCGTAGAGCTTCACATAATCCTGCAGGGTCTTTAGTTCAAGACGATTCTTGTCAAAGTCAGGTCCAAAGATGTCGCCCGTGCCGCCGGTGTGCGACAGCAACTGTTCGATGGTTACCTTCGAAGCGACCTCTTTGTTGGGATAGTCGGTCAGGTAGTTGCCGAAGGGAGCTTTGAGATCGAGCTTGCCACTTTGGACCAGTTGCAGGGTGGCAACCGCGGTGAACATCTTGTTCATGGATCCGATTCGAAAGCGCGTCTTCAAAGTGTTTGGCGTTTTCTTTTCGCGGTCTGAAACACCATACGCCTGAGCAAAAACAGTCTTGCCATTTTTGGCGACGAGGGCCGCACCTGAAAAATGATCAGCGGCCACCGACTCATCCAGCTTTTTTCGTACGGCCGTTATGAGTTCGCTCTCGCTCAGGTGAGGAAGAGCAAATTCTGCCGGGCGCGGAATCCCCTGCAAGTCGAGTCGGGTCATCTGATATGGTGCGGCGGCATTCACCTCGACGGTCATCCGGACAAACTGATCAGAAATGCGTTCCTGTGCGAGGGCAACGAGCTTGGTCGGTGTCGACTCTTCGATCTTCTTTAGTTCGAAACCGCCAGTCACGCCCCGTAAGTCCATGTGCCGAGCAAGGCGCTCCAGACGAGCGGGGAAATTCTTGGTCAGGAACTCCTTGTATTTCTCGGCTTCGCCCGCGTTGAAAGCCTCCAACCATGCCCTTGTCTGATTGCCGGCAGGTGTATCGGGAAACTGTGTTGTTTGCGCAAAACAGGCCGGAGCGATGAACAATAAAACTGCGGTGGCTAGTAACGTATAGTTTCTGTGCTTCATGAATCTACTCCCTGGGTATGCTGATGACGAGAAAACCATAGTCGTAAAGATCTCTTAGTCTTAGCCCGCGGAGCGCGGGCTAAGACAAAATCCAACTCACGATGAGCTTGATCAGAGGTTCCTGAAGCATGTCTGACATCAGACTACTTGCCACTATCCATATGCCAACCGGGATTTACCCACTGATCCTTGCGCAGGACGAATACTTCGGAGACGCGACCCGACTGGTTGATTCGTTTCCCGCCTTGCTCCAGTTCGTAGGAATAGTCTGAATACACGAAGGCAGTGGGGCCGTAGACCTGAATTTCTGTTTTGGGAAATTCTAGTTTCACCAGCTTGCCCCCGCTCTTAGCAAACTCGACAGAGCCGTCGAGAATCGTCTGACGGTTGGACCAGTTGTTATGTCCCGATTCAATCGCGACTGTTTCCTGCGGGATCAGTTTCTCCAGAGTCGCGCGGTCGCCGGCGAAATACGCACGCCACACAGCTTCTCGCGCATCGAGTAAACGTTTTTTCTGTTCATCGCCAATTGCTCGCGGCGAGGCCAGCTGTTCCTGCAACGACTCTTGATGGAGCCCGGTGTAACTTCCGCTCTGAATCCAGTTCCCTTTGTCCTTTGTGTAGAAATCACAAATCTGCAACGCGCGATGCGGCGGCCTGCCCGGCCAATTCGACTCGACGTCGGCCACAAAGCAGACGAACGCCGCGTCTCCTTTGAAGATCAAGTCGAATTCTCGGAACTTATAGCTCTTCATCCCATAAGGGCTTTTCGGATCGACCTGGTTCCAATCCATGTAACCTTTAATACCTTTGAGCATCGTACCCGAGCTATCTAGATAGCCGAGCCAATTGTCCGCATGTGTCGCTCGCAAAGCCGCGGCGTCCTTGTTGATGAACGCCTGAAAGATGCTCTCGATGTGCGCCCGAATCGCATTGCGATCAGCCGCACGATCTTCCTGCAAGTGCGCGGTTGAGACATTGGTCGTGAAGCTGGCGAAGAGTGCGGCGCCAAGCATGAATGAAACGAGTGAGACGCCGAGGATTTTGAGAGACATTGGAAGAAACCTCCTGATCCACAGATTACGCCGATTCAATCCAAGAAAATCAAGCTCTGCAATACGCGTGTATTGTCCCCAGGTTTTCAGGGTGCGCTCACATCGCGGAGCGATCTCATTCACACCGCGGCTTTAGCCCGGTGGTTGAGCGCGCCGAAAAATGCTTTGAACCGTTCCAACGGTTTCTCAACTGCACCATCACAAACCGTTGAAACGGTTGAAGGGTCAATCCTTGGATTCTGAACCACCGGGCTGAAGCCGCCGTGCTAATGAGATCGCTCCGCGTTACGCTGCTGCTAAAACAGTTGGGTGTCGGTGGTTTGCGCATCCGCACGTCCAACGACAAGCTGGAGCATGTCGGACATCAACACTACTCATTCCTTAGCGCGGTAGTTGGATCCAATCCGGCGGCGCGTTGAGCCGGTAGCCATGAAGCCAACATTGCGATGAAAAGGAAGAGCACCGAAACCGATGCGAACGTCACGGGATCGGTGGGTTTCACTTCAACCAGCATGCTCGCGAGAATGCGTGTGAGTGCAAACGCTGCGAGTAGCCCAATCGCAATCCCGATCACGCTAAGATAGATTCCCTTCCCGACCATCAAACGAAAGATGCGCGACGGCGCCGCGCCCAGGGCCATCCGCACTCCAATCTCAGCGGTTCGCTGGCGAACCGAAGTCGCAAGCACGCCATACAAACCAACGCCAGCAAGGAGTGCCGCAATCGTCGAGAACACTCCGATTAGCAAAAGCGAAAAGCGTGTCTGCGCCTGGGCCTGGACCACATGAGAGTCCATCGGCTGCATCTCGTTGATAAGTGTCTCCGAACCTGCGCGGCGCACCACATCGCGGACGGCGCCGGCCAGGGCGGCCGGATCTCCGTCCGTCCGGAGAGCCCACCACGACGCAGCCTGATGATTCACATATCCGTCGGTGACGTAGAGTTGCTCACGGCCCGGTTCGATCAGAGATGAGTTGCGCTGATGGGCCACCACTCCAACGATCTCTCCCCACTGAGCCTCAGGAGTGCGAACGCGAAACAGGATGCGCTTGCCAACAGCTGACTCATTTGGAAATGCCTTCGTGGCGAGCGCCTGATCAATGATGAGCATGTTGCGATCAGGCGTGCTGTCGTCCTGGGTGAAGGTGCGTCCGGCGATAAGCTTGGTGCCCATCGCTTCAAAATAGCCGGGCAGAACGATTTGAAGATCGGCAGCTTGAAACTTGCTCGGGTCTCCCTGCGCGTCAGCTCCGCCCCAACGTACGGGACTAAACCCGGCGGCGAGCGGTAATGGAAACGACGCGGTAACACTGTTCACTCCTGGAATCGCATCGAGTTGCTCGCGAAGCTGGCGCTTGAAGTTGCCGACTTCCTGAGGCGTGTTGCCGACGTTGCCAAGGAGTTGAAAAGTCAGCAGCCCGCGCGGGTCAAAACCGAGATCCACTCGCTGAATGGCGAGGAACGTCCTGAACATCAACCCTGAACCAATCAGCAACACGAAGGCTAGCGCTACTTCTACTACGACCACGGCATTACGCAGACCGGCAGCTCCAAGTGCGCCGCTTCGCCCACTCGTGCGCAGTATGTCCATGAGGTTTGGTTTCGCGGTGCGGATGGCGGGAATAACGCCAAAGAGTGCAGCCGCCAGGAGGCCCGCCAATATCGAGAATCCCAATACCTGCAAATCAATTCGCACTGCATTCAGCCGAGGTAGATTCTCCGGTGCGATCACAAGCAGCTGATGAATACCTAAGTAGGCAAGGCCAACACCCAAGGCTGTTCCGAGCGCGGCGATCAGGAGCGCCTCGGCGAATGTTTGCCTGACCAGCTTCCACCAACCGGCGCCCAAGGCAGCTCGCACAGCAAGCTCACGTTCGCGCGATGCAGCTCTCACTAACATCAGATTCGCGACGTTGGCACATGCAATTAGTAGCAGGAAAACAACCGCACCCATGAGTGCCAGGATTGCAGGTCGAACTTCGTCAACAAGGTGCTGCTTCATCGGCACAAGTTGAAAGTGTTGACCAGCAGTTTTAGCGATGGTGTTTTCCTCGCGAATCTTTTGAACGACGGTTTCCACCTCGGCCTGGGCTTGCACGATTGAGACCCCGGGTTTGAGTCGTCCAATAGCGCGCCACTGCACATTGTTTCGATTGGCCGCGTCGTAGGGAATGCGCGCCGCAAGCCAGAGGCTGGGAAACTGTTCCAGGTTTGCTTTTGGAGGAAACAGCAACTCAAAACCTGGCGCGAGTACGCCGACGATGATGGGCGGTGGTCCAAAGGCGGCGGCGACGGGAAGAGGTTTGCCAATCCAGGATCGATCGCCGCCAAAGCGTTGTTGAAAGTATTCGTTGCTCAGAATCGCCATGTTTGGTAAGGGAGGTGGCCCGGCATTGTTCGCAGGGGCTTGGGCATTTCCGGCCGGCGCAGCTGGCGGAACTGGCTGCGGCGTTCCATCAGACTCCTGAAAATCCCGGCCTGCGATGATCGAACCTCCCATCATCTGAAAAAAATTAGTCGATACTGCGGCCGCGCGGATTCGCTCAGGCGTACCGTCCAAGCCAGGCAGAGTGAAGCGAAACGTATTGACGGCAGCGAAGTCCTCGAAATTGTTTTTGGCGCCGTTGCGAAGGTCGAGGAAATCTGCGTTTGAAATAGGAAAATCCTGAACGTTCCGTTTCTGAAGATCGCCGCGGGCCAGGACCAGGCGCTCTGGATCCTTATACGGAAGTTGCCGCAACAACACACCGTTAGTGACACTAAAGATCGCCGTGCTGGCGCCGATAGCGAGAGCGATTGTGAACACGACGGTGATCGTGAAGATGGGACTCTTGCGCAGCGTCCGAAACGCGTATGAGAGATCGTTTAGCATGTCGGCAGTTTAGACTGCCTTCCGATTCTCAGCCAAGAAAATTTGCAGCCAATTCGGTATTAGTGACTTGGGGCCTTCTTGCTATTCGGGCGCTTCGCGCGCTTGATTTTATGATCCGCCCGTTCCAAGTCCTGCCCGCACGTTTCCTCAGATTTCCGATATCTTGTCTGGCACACCAACTTTTGGAGAGTCACCACCAACTACAAACCGTGCGATGAATTTCCGCGTGACCGTCCGCGACAACCATCCTGGCGGCGGCGGCGTGAACACCGGCGCGATGCGGGTCAACGTGGTTGCGGGCAGCGGACCGTTTCTAGTCAGTCAGCCGAAAGCTGCGACTGGGTGGACTGCTGGTTCGGGTCAAACCGTTGCCTGGGACGTAGCTAATACTTCGAGTGCGCCGTGTTAACCGTTTGCTCACATCTCTCGTTGGGCCAGAGGTCCGTCGGCGGCCGCTGACTGGACCAGAGTAACTTCCGTTTCAGCGTAATGGCCTTGCAGTTGCAATCGCCTTTCCCAGTCTTATCGAAAGCAGCGAACGTGTACTGATTCTGGTCAAGGGATTCGCACGTCAGATGAAAAACGAACGACCAGATAGGGTCGACTTACGGAAAAAGAGAATGGCGACTGACAACCATCACAATCAAGAGCCGACCAAGGAAGAGCTTCAACGCCAGATGGAAGTCTCACGCGATCAACTCGCGAAGACAGTGGGTGAGATCAAAGAGACCGTTGAAGAGCAATACGTCGCTGCGAAAGAGACCATCACTGGAGTTCTTGATTATCGAGAGCAGTTTTCGAAAGAGCCACTCGTCTGGAGTCTGGGCGCGGTCTCGGCAGGTTTCGCGCTTGGCTACACCATGGGCTATGCGCACAAAAGGTCCAAGGGAAAGAAGCATTCTGAGATTGCTGCCTTCGCCGATAGTCTTGTCGAGGAACTCTCTACGGTGGGAACCAGCATGGTCATGCCGTCGTTGAATCAGAAAATAGAAAAGCTCTTCGGATTTAATTTTTCTGAGCTGCTGGAGGAGATCGGACACGATAAGAAGCGCGGAAGAAGAAACCCGACTAAAGCCCTTCCCCGCAAGAAACGGGCGACTGTCAAGAAAACGAAATTGAAAAGCAGCGCTAACCATCACACGCCTATTAAGCGACGGACCGCCAAAGCTTAATTAACTAACCAGGAGGAACATGAATGCCAGCTAAGAAAAAAACAAAAGGGTCAACCAGGAAAACAGGAGCCACCAAGGGACGGAAAAAATCCGTTGGAGTATCGGCCAAGGGTGTCTTAAACCAGGCGAAGAAAGCTGTGAAGAAGGTCGTGGTGGCTGCGGCAATGGGCGCGGCGGCGGGGGCATTGCAGGGCGCAGTCGAAGAAGGTAGTAAGGTTTCGGGTGCGGCGAAAGCGAAGGTAGCCAAGGCGACGAAGTCGTCCAAAGGTACCGCTAAGAAACGCGCCGCAAAGAAATAGTTTTAGGGGCAGCACTCTGTGGCCGCCCTTCTTTGGTATCTCGACCTATAGAACATTGGAAACCGGCACGCGTAGGGATTTCGTTTGAGCTTGTCCGAGAGTACAAGCACAAGAAGGGGCGGCCACTGAGTGCCGCCCTACTAATAGGAGCCAAATTTCAGGAGGAGACCTTACCGAAAACTTTCAGATCTTTTGAGTTCACTTAGTTCGAGCCTTCCCGCCATCTCCCAATCCGGATATTATTCCCCGCAATGATCAGCCGACGAGTGACCAGGTCTTCATTGATGAACACCACCATCTTGAGTGTAGTGGTCGCTTGCCTGTGCTTTTCTGTCGGCGAAGGACTGCGTTTGACGCCCTTCCCGGTTTCGTCAATAACCGAGGTCACGGATTACAACGCTGGAGTTCAGGTCGAGATACGGTATGAAACGTCAGTTCGTAAGTATGGCCCTCTGAGTGTTCCCACGCAGACTCAAAAACGTGGCAAGCGACAGCTCGCGGACTTTGGAGAGGTGCCTTCACCAACCAACCGCGAGCTCCCTTTGCGCCAGGTCAATCTCGCCGATACGGGCGACCCGGTATACATCGTTTCGAATCTTTTCGGAGCACTTCTCTCCGGACGCGCGCCGCCAATAGTTTCTTAGTCTCACAAAAGCAGTTACTAAATCCCGACCGAACACCGACCTCTATGTGTTCGCCAAACCGTACCACTTCGAATTCGAGGAGAGAGACTCAGTGAGAAAAGAAGCTCGATTAAAGGCGGAGGTATTGAATGGAATTTCTTAACCCCTCCTTTCCAGTCACGCTCTTATTATTTGCGACAGACACTGCGACCGGTCATGGCGCCGGAGATTTGTTAAATAACATCGGACTGTGCGTTATCGTCGCGGCCGTCCTTGCCTTCCTGGCCAACAAACTGAAACAGCCCGTTCTGCTCGCGTATCTGCTGGCAGGTGTGTTGATTGGCCCCGAAATCGGCTTCAAACTGATCACCGATCACGAAGTCATAGAAGTGATTTCAGAGATCGGCCTGGTCCTGCTGCTGTTCATCATCGGCCTGGAAATGGACCTGAAGAAACTCCGCGCTTCAGGCAAGCCGGTGATCGTCACCGGCATCACTCAGTTCCTGATCTGCTTTGCGCTCGGCATTCCTTTTTTTCTGCTACTCGGGTTTCGAGTCGGGGACGCTAATGCCTTCGGTGGCGAATTTGGGCTCTTCTACATGTCGGTGGCAGCGGCTATCAGCAGCACGATGATCGTCGTCAAACTGCTCTACGACAAGTTTGAGTTAGACACACTTCCCGGTCGGATCACGCTCGGCATCCTCGTCTTCCAGGACATCTGGGCCATCATCGCCCTCGCACTGCAACCGAATTTACGTAACCCGCGCATCGCGCCACTGGCAGCATCTTTTGGGAAAGGAGTTTTGCTTGTGGCGGCCAGTCTTTTGATTAGCCGTTATGTGCTGCCTCGTCTGTTTCGCTCCGTCGCCAAGATACCGGAGTTGGTTTTGATCATGGCGTTGGCCTGGTGCTTCCTTATTTGTGCCGCCGCCAGTTACTCCGGCTTATCAAAAGAGATGGGGGCCTTGATCGCAGGTGTGGCTCTTTCCACATTTCCCTACAGTCTCGATGTCATTGCCAAGGTAATCAGTATTCGGGATTTCTTTGTCACGCTTTTCTTTGTTGCGCTTGGCATGAGAATCCCAATGCCCACACTTTCGATTCTCGGCCTTGCGGCCTTAACCTCCATTTTCTTAATTGCCAGCCGCTTCCTTTCTATCTTCCCGGTGCTTTACGCGATGCGTTATGGTCACCGCGTAAGCCTGATACCTTCGATCAACCTTTCGCAGATAAGCGAGTTCTCCCTGGTTGTGGCTTCGTTGGGATTAACCCTGGGCCATATCAATAATCAGACCGTCTCGCTGATCATATTTGTCTTCGTGATTACGTCGACCACCTCGACCTACATGATTACTTACAACCATCAAATCGCCCGCAAGTTGAGCCGCGTGTTTTCGACGGTGCGTTTGAAAGACATTTCAAAGACCGATTCCGGGGAACCTGCGACGGCGTCCTCAAAACCCATTGTCTTCCTTGGGTTCTTCCGCGAAGCTAGTGCAATCGTCCATGAGTTTGAGCTGCGCAGCTCAGGCGACAATCGTTACACGCTGCTCGATGAGATTCTGGTGATCGATTTCAACCCGGTGGTACAGGCTGAGTTGCAGAGACGCGGAATTGAATGCCTCTACGGTGATGTGGCCCATCTGGAGACGTTGCACCACGCAAAAATCCACGACGCCAAACTGGTGGTGTCTACGATTCCCGACCATATCCTAAAAGGCACCGACAATGAGCGCTTGTTGAAGAATATCAGCCAACTCTGTCCCCACGCTGACGCAATTGTCACCGCAGGCAGTTCGCAACGGGCCCTCGATCTTTATGAGCAGGGTGCGGACTTTGTCTTCATTCCGCATATGCATTCGTCGGGTGAGGTGGCTGCGATTATTGAGACTGGACTAAGCGAAGGCCTTGCAGGAGTGCGTGAGCAGCAGATTGCTCATCTGCGGATGCGCAACGAGGTACTGGCGTAAACTTGGAGCATTTCCACGGCTGCAAACATCGCAGGGCTCTGGTATATTTTTCAACAATCGATGAATTATCTGTCGCACACACCCAGTTCTAAATTGCTACGTTCGGCCATATTCATGGTCGTCATCGCGTCGCTGTGCCTTTCTGTCGGCGAAGGGCTGCGACTCAGACCTTTCCCGACTGTGGCCCCGCTGAAAACGATAACAGCTGAAGTTGTGGCCGGGGCGACAGTCTCTAACGAGTATGCCGTTCGCCAATATGGTCCGTTAGACGTACCCACGCCAAACCAAAAACGAAGCAAACGTGAGGCTCTGGATCTGGCGTGCGCCGCCATCGTAAACACATACGAAGTTCCAAACGATGTTCGGACCTCCGCCGCGCTGCCACCATTCCACGTCGACAGCGTTGTTTTGTTCTCCCGCCCGCCCGGCCGCGCTCCGCCCGCCGTTTCTTAGAAACTACAAAACGTTGTTCTGCCTTGACTTGAAGATACATATCTCAAGTTACCGGTAGCCCTGTAGATCTGTGAGTCAACGGTTTGCTCGTTTGCCGCAACACCATAAGGAAACCGCTCTTGCGCCGCCCTTAAATTGGCTTCGCACAAGACTTAGTTTCCCGCAAGGTTGGACCAGAAGCATGAAAAGAGAAATAAAAATACTAATTGGATACGACGGGTCTAGATATTGCGATGCAGCAATAGACGACTTAAGGCGCGCTGGTTTTTCGGCCAAAGCTAAGGCTCTCGTGGTCGCGGTAGGAGACGCACCAACGATTCCGCCGCTGGCGAGTCATCACGTTATTGAAAAGGCGGTCATCGGAGAAAGGGTCGCGTCGATCGTGGACCATGCCAATAGGCAAGTGTCCGAGGCGTTAAAGCACGCTAGCGGTCTCGCACTCAGTGCCAGCAAACGCTTGAAGTCCTATTTCCCTCTCTGGCAGGTGAACAGCGAAATCCTTACCGGCACACCTGCCGAGGAGTTGATTCGCAAAGCAGAACAGTGGAAAGCGGATCTGGTTGTTGTCGGGTCGCAGGGTCGTTCGGCGATTGGACGACTAATCCTGGGTAGCGTGTCGCTCGAGGTTGCCAGCGACTCACGTTGCTCTGTCCGCATCGGCCGGCAATCCGAACGGGAAGCGAACCTCAAGGAGCCCAGAATTCTGGTTGGAATTGATGGGCCACGACGGGCGGAACGCATCCTCCGAAAGATACTCGGGCGCCCCTGGCCCGCGGGAACGGAATTGCGAATAGTCGCCGTAGCAGATGTAGATGCACTGACCACCATGTCCCGGTTCTCAGGCATTGGAGTTTCCGAAGGGACAAACAAAATAGTCGAGTTGGCCGCGACCAAAGGTTTGATCGTTTCAGCCGGTGTTCTGGAAGGCGATCCGAAAAGGGCTTTGCTTGACGAGGCTCGCGAATGGGAAGCGGATTGCATCGTGGTGGGAGCAAGTAAAACCCGGGAAAAGCAGGGACTCTTTGAGAGCAGTGTGCCAATCGGATTGGCCGCAGACGCTGAGTGCTCCGTCGAAATAGTTCGCTAACAAACTGTATTGACCATTGAAAGGATTTCATGATGTCAACTATTCGAGAAACATCACTTCCCGGCGTTGGCCGTAAGTTTCAAGTCGAGACCACCAGCGGAGATCGGCTGGTAATCGTTATTCACGACGACGGCACCCGCGAGCTTTATCACTTCACGAGAAAGGAGCCGGATCGAGTTGCTTCAGTCGTGACCCTGGCTGACAGCGAAGCGCGTCAGATTGCCGGAATTATCGGAGGTCTAACCTACGTCCCTAAGGCCCTGCCGTCTGCGGAGATCGTCCTGGATGACCTACTGCTTGAGTGGTATTCGATTGAGCCAGCATCAGTTTGCATCGGGCAAACCATACGCGACCTTCAGGTACGCACCGCTACCGGCGCGTCAATCGTTTCAATCATCGAGCCCAATCGGGTGAAACGAATAAACCCTGAAGCAGACACTGTGCTTAACGAGGGCGCTACGCTCATTCTCGCGGGCGACCGACGAACCATCGCCACTCTGAAACAACTTCTGAAAACCGGGAAAGTGAGCTAGCCGATGGACCATCTCATCCTTGAAGTCGGCCTGGCTCTAGCGCTGATTGCAGTCGCCGTGGCGATTGCAGCAAAGCTACGTTTTTCAAATGTTCCGTTTCTCATCGTGATCGGTATGGTAGTCGGCCCACATGCACCGCGATTCAGTGTCTTCGATTTTCGTTTCATTGAAAGCGCCGAGCTGATTGCGTTTATGGGCCGCATGGGCGTCCTGTTTCTGCTGTTCTATCTTGGTCTGGAATCGAACGTGACGCGATTGATCCAGGCAGGGCGTTCCATCTTTGTTGGCGGAACAATCTACCTGGCTATTAATTTCACGGCTGGATTGGGTTACGCGTATTTGGTTGGATTTTCTCCCACCGAGATGCTGGTTATCGCAGGTATCACCACGATTTCCTCCAGTGCGATCGTCGCCAAAATCTTGTTCGACTACAGACGCACTGCGAATCCGGAAACCGAACTCATTCTCGGCATAACCATGTATGAAGACGTCTTCCTGGCTGTTTATCTTTCACTGCTTTCCGGGATCGTCCTGAGCGGCGCTACTTCAGTAACCGGAGTATTGGCATCGGCGGGACTGGCGCTGGGGTTCATCGTCGGTCTGATACTTCTCGGCCGGTGGGCCACACCATTGCTGAACCGGTTGCTTCGCATCTCGTCTAACGAAGTCTTTGTCATGGTGGTTTTCGCTTGTCTGTTTCTCTTAGCCGGCCTTGGCGAGACTATCCATGTGGCGGAGGCGATCGGGGCCCTACTGTTAGGACTGATCCTTGGGGAAACTGAACACAGCGCACGGCTGGAACGGCTGGTTGTGCCGTTCAGAGATTTCTTTGGAGGGATTTTCTTTTTCAGCTTCGGACTGACTGTGGATCCATTTAGTTTGGGTGGCGCTGTTTGGTTGGCGATTGGAGCAGCGGCGCTGTCCCTCATCGGAGTCGCGATAGCGGGCCAGTTGGCTGGAAGAACTGCAGGACATTCCGGAGCAACGTCATTTACAGTGGGCTTAACACTTCTTGGGCGCGGCGAATTTTCAATCATCGTGGCAAAGCTGGCCCAGTCTGGTGGTCTGCTCCCATTGATTCAACCATTTGCAGCTCTTTACGTTTTGATACTAGCTACCTTCGCCCCGATTCTCGCGAAGGAATCAGATCGCATCTATGGTGCGCTAACGAGACTAGTTAGCCGCTCAACAAAGAAGAAGAGCGAAGAGATTGCGGAGGCTTAACGTCGTCGGGGCTGTCTTCCGAATCGTTGAATTGAACCATTGGAGTGGATCAGCCGAATGGATTCTCGTCTGCGCTTGGACCGTAGATAGATGGAATCGGCACGTCCAGCTCTTTTAGGTACACGGCTAACTGCCCTCGATGGTGATACCAATGATTGAGCATCAGCGAGCGTAGCAGCGCAACGCGTGGCAGAGCGAAGACTTCACGGTCGCCGAGCATCAAATGCCAGTTCTCAACCAATTCGTCAGCAGTCATCTTCTGCAACACCGTCTTTGCTTTGGCTAAGCTTTCGTCCAACGCGGGTAATAGATCCGCGGCGCTATTGGCAATTGGATCGATAAACTTCGGCATCTGCGCTGGCGATGGGCTGGAAACCAGTTGCGCAAGCGCGCCCGGCACGATCGCCACATGCATTGCCAGCTCGCCAAGCGTGCGTGCCTTTTCGTGAGGCCGCCAGCCCAGATTGTCCGGAACACGCTCGAGAACTCGCCGGGTCGATTTTGCTTCCTGTTCCAGCTCCTGCAGCAGTTCGTCAGTAGTAACCATGATTTCTCCTTCAATCAACCGCTCAAGCAATTGCTCATCACAAACGGTCAAGTTGTGGGTCCGATCAGGTCAGAACCCACCGGCTGAATAATACCCGCGCCCGGCACCGTTTCTTCACAGGTTAGCCTTAGTATACCCTTGCTATTTAATTAACTCGTACTGATCGTATCTCTTCCCGATGACCACTCAGATCGCCATCATTCTTGGAATCCTCTTTGTCGCGCTGATCCTCTTTGCCACGGAACGAGTTCCTATCGAGATCGTTTCGATTGTGCTGGTGCTCGCACTCATTATCACCGGCACGCTCACCGCTGCTGAGGCATTTGCCGGTTTCGGTAATGACATAGTGATCACCATCGCAGGCTTGTTTATTCTTACTGGAGGTCTGGCGAGGACAGGTGTGGTGGATGTGGTTGGGCGACGCTTACATCGGTTCGCGGGTGAGGGAGAGTTTCGCATCACCGCCTTGATCATGGTTGCCGCGGCTTTGTCCGCAGCCGTGATGAAAAACACCACCACGACGGCGATGTTTCTTCCGGTGGTGCTCGGCATTGGCGTCCGACGAAAAATCAGTCCCTCAAAACTGCTGATGCCACTCGCTTTCGGCGCCATCCTCGGCGGCACTTGTACGCTAATCGGGACGTCGACAAACCTGGCGGTGAGCGGCGCCCTCCCCAGATACGGCATGCCTCAGTTTACGATGTTTGAATTGACGAAAGTTGGCGTGCCCATCGTCGTGGTCGGAATGATCTACATGTTGCTGGTGGGTATTCGACTTTTGCCCAAACGTGAGTCGCCGGCTTCGCTTACCGAGCAATACCACGTGCGCCAGTATATGACCGAAGTCATTGTGCTGGACGACTCGCCGCTGATTGGCAAGACCCTGGCCGAGGCCCGCATTAGTGATGAATTGGATCTAACGGTGCTCGGAATTCTACGCGGCACTCAGCGATACCGGATTGCACCGAATCCAAACGAGCAAATCAAAGCTGACGATCTTCTTCTGGTCCAGGGACGTGTGGAAGATATTCTCCGGGTTAAGAATGAAGCGGGCATCGAGATCAAACCGGATTTCGCATTAAGTGACGAACTTTTTGAGGGAGGTGACGTCGAACTCTTTGAGTCAATGATTCCGAGAGGTTCAGACTTGGTGGGGCGTAGTCTGAAGCGACTACAGTTTCGCAGGCGGTATCAACTAGTGGTGTTGGCGATCAATCGTCACGGCGTAAATCTGCTTTCAAAGTTGAGCAACGTAAAGCTTCGTTTTGGTGACGTGCTGCTATTGCAAGGTAATCGTGAACATGTTGAAAACCTGGCCGCCGAAGATCAAGTCCTTCTGCTTGAAGAGATTTCCCGAAGGCAGGTGCGACACACGAAGATGCGATGGTCGCTAGTGGCGTTCGGCGTTTTTCTGTTCTTTTCGCTCACGCATTTGGTTCCCTTACCTGTGGCAGTGCTGTTTGGCGTCTTGATTCTCCTCGGCACCCGGGCGCTACGAACTTCCGAAATGTACGAGATGATCGAATGGCGTTTGATCATTCTGATTGCTTGCATGATCAGTTTTGGGTTGGCAATGGAGAAGACCGGCGCCGATCAGTATCTGGCAGATCTCATTGTTAGGGGCACGGGGCACTATGGGCCAATCGCCGTGCTGGCAGGGTTTTTCATAATGACGGTCGCCCTCACGCAGCCAATGTCTAACCAGGCGGCTGCGCTCGTCATGCTTCCGATCGCCGTGAAAACTGCGCTCGTGCTGGGACTAAACCCGCGGACCTTTGCGATAGCCGTTACTTATGCAGCGTCCTGTTCATTTCTTACCCCACTCGAACCTGCCTGCGTCCTGGTCTATACACCCGGACGGTATCGATTCTTTGATTTTGTGAAGGTGGGTTCCGTCCTGACGGTGGTTGTGTTTGCGATTGTGATTTGGCTGGTGCCAATTTTCTGGCCCTTGTAAGGGGGCTAGGATGTTACGTTCAACCCTGGGCTGGAATTCGCGATCGCCTTCAGCGATATGCCTAGCGCGCGAGGACATAAGCCCATGGTCAAGCGCGGTGCAACCCAGAAAGCGGTTACTAAATCCACATCAACGAAAAAGTGACGGGAAACAAACGATTTGAGTAGATGTCTTGTGCGACTATTCGAGGTCTGAAGTCTCAACGGAGGAAACAATTTGAATGAAACTGGTCCCTTCATACTCAGCGACACAAGCAATCGCAGTACTGTTGTTCATGGCTGCTTCGGTGGCTCCGTTCTACGGTCAGGAAGCAACGGCGGCCGGTGCGCTACCTTCGTCCGAAAAACCCGTCCAAACCTCGATCGCGCCAGAGGTCTCCCCGGAAGTTCATGATAATCAGCAGACGGGAACTGCGCAGGATTCCCCGAAGCAGACCACGAAATCAACTTTCGTCTTTCCCACCGGTGGTGAGCGATTCAATCGTTATGTAAAAAGCACTGTTGGACCATTTAGCCTTTTCAACGCCGCCGTCGTCGCCGGCATTAATCAGTGGCGAGATACTCCGGACGAATGGGAGCAGGGAATGTCCGGTTATGGAAAGCGGTATGCATCGACCTTCGGCCGAAATGCGATTCAGCAGACCGTCATCTACGGTTTGGATTCGGGGCTGGGGTTGGATACCAGATTCAGGAAAAGCGAACGCACAAAATTTGTCGATCGGCTGAAAGATGCCCTCGCAGAAAATGTGACCTCGCGCACGCGCGGCGGTAAGCGTGTGATTTCAGTACCGCGTTTTGCCGGCGTGTATTCAAGCGCAATTATTGCTTCGGAAACCTGGTACCCGGAACGCTACAGCTACAAAGACGGTTTGCGAGCCGGAACGGGTGCGTTGATCACCGGATTTGGACTGAATCTTATTCGCGAGTTCCTAATAAACTTTTAGGCTACAGCGTGTGGATGGGTGACGCTGACTTTAGGACCAGCACATTGAGTCAGCGTTACCGACCCACCAGCTATCCCGACGCGTCGGGAGTGGTGCTGACTTCATGAACCATAGGAGGCTTCGTCACGGCTCAATTGCAGCGGCGGCCCGGTCAGCCGTCGCCTCGCAGCTCGAAAGCGTTGTATATATAATCTGCTCGAGTTCCTCAAACAGTTTGTCGCATGGAACGCCGGCACGCGACATCAGTCACGCTTCTTTCAAAGGATGGATCCATGATTAATCGATTGCGCTTTTTCGTTGTCGCTTTGCTGCTGGCATTGACTCTGGCAGCTTTCGATTCCCCGACGTATGCCTCGCCTGGTCCCACCATGGCCCCGGCCCAAACAGCCTCGGTTAGAAAGTTGATCGTCGAGGCGAAGTATGCCCACCTCGACGGCGCGCGGATCCATTACATGAGCTACGGCAAAGGCAATGAAGCGCTGGTGCTAATTCATGGCTGGACCCAGAATATTGACAGCTGGCGCGACTCAGACGTCGAGTTTGCAAAACGTAATCGTGTAATCCTGATTGACCTTCCTGGCCATGGCAAAAGCGACAAACCACAGGTGACCTACAACATGGATTACTTCGCCCGCGCGGTCGATGCGGTCTTGCAGGATGCCAAGGTGAAGCGAGCGGTGCTGGTGGGCCATAGCATGGGGACGCCGATTGCGCGCCAGTTTTACCGGAAGTATCCCAAGAAAACGCTCGCGATTGTGATTGTCGATGGGGCACTTCGGCCCTTTGGCGATAAGGCGATGATGGACCAAATGATCGTTGGCCTGCGAGCCCCAACCTACCAGAACACAATAGACCAAATGATGGCCGGGATGTCGGGGACTGGTCTTTCAACCGAAGCAAGAGAACGGATTAACGCTTCTTCCAAAGCCACGCCGCAATACGCGCTGGTGAGTGCGATGGAAGGGATGGCTGATGCGTCGATTTGGGCTGACGACAAAATCAACGTACCAGTGCTTGCGCTAATGGCGAAGAATCCATTCTTCCCGCCTAACCTCGAGCAGAGTTATGGCGCGCTCGTGCCTACACTCGAATTCCACATGTGGGATGGTGTGGGCCATTTCCTAATGATGGAAAAACCGCAGGAGTTTAACCAGGCAGTGTTGGCTTTCCTGGATAAACACAAGCTATTGAAAAAATGATTTGCGGGGACGCCAACTGTGGATACCGCGATATAGGCTTAGCATTACGATTGGAACCAGCAGAACTAACGGAGTTAACGATACAAATAGAAGGTGTTCCCAGAACTCAGGTCCCACAGAGCCGCGACGGTACACCGCAGTGATGAAGGGAATTCCTATGGTCGTCGCATAGTAGATGAGCAATGGAAAAACTGATTGCTGCCACAGATCCTGGACCTTAGTGTTAGATGAAGAAGTTTCGAACTTTCCTCCACTCGTCGAATCAAACGTTGAACCTGGTATCCGCTCGCTGATCAGGAACAACAGCAGTAGAAATCCAAAATAGATAAAAATTCCTTCGAGCCGGTGGAGCTGATTACCGCTCAGCCAACTTATCTCCAGCGGTGTTTTCTGTAGACGCAACGCAGTTGAGATGCGGACGGTGTTTGTAACGAGCGTCGCAACGTAGGCGATGAGGGCGGCTGCCGGAATAAATTTCCACGCGGTGTTTCGTTGTAGCCACAGTCGTCTCAACGAAAGCATGAGAAACGCAGTGAGAAGGAAATTTACTCCGGCACAGGAAGCGGCGATCAGGAATGTTCCCTCCTTGTTCATGTACCCCGCGTGCGATTCAAACTGAAACTGTGAGCCGGTAATGAACTCAACGATTGCCGTCGTCGGAGCGAGGATCCAACGAAGCTGGTTGACGCTGGCAGTTGAGTAGTATTGCTTGAGTGCGATTGCGGCGAGCAGCACAACCGCCAGTTGCGCCAACCGGTTAAATGTCGATTTCGAATACATTAGGACGGCCCGATCTAGTTGTAGGGGCGGCACTCCGTGGCCGCCCCCACAGGTAATGCAACGTTGATTCAAATGCCGACGCCTGGCAGCGGTTTGCGCCGTGATCGGATTAGCATGACCAGGCCGATCATGAGAGAGAGCGCGATCAACCAAACCAACTCCGGTTCACTTCCCTCCTCCGTGCCCTGGCCAACCGCGAGTTCGCTTACACCCAACGGAAGTGGCAGGGGTTGCTTAACGTCCTGCGCCGTCCCCAACGGGTTTCTGATCTCTTCGAGAACTGCGATGAACGAAGTGTATTGAGTCAACAAGTTGTACTTCAGACCGAGCGAAGTGATTTCGGTGCGTCTTTCTGCCGACAGATTCCTGGCTCCGTAATCTGACAACTCAGCGATTCGCGAGCGTGCCCAGAGATATCGCAGCGCACGATTGCCCTCATCAGGTTGCACACCGCTCACATCCATGGTGGTCAGGTAATCTCCACGACCTGTCTTCCCGCGCAACTCAAAACTTCCGGTTACTGGTCCACGCCATTTGCCGAACAGAATAACCGGACGTTGGGCCAACAAATCAGGTAGCTTCGCCGGATGAACATCGTAAGTCTCGAAGCCATTTGAGCGGACCTCAATGTCGGTTAACACCGGCGTCTGGATATACTCACGAAACTTCGAAGCGATTGCCGGCGCCTCAGCTTCGCTGGTCACGATGAAAGGCTCACCCATTCCAGCCTTGGCAACACCTTCGACCAGATAACGGTTCACCGCTGAGCCAATGCCAAATGAGAACACGTTGGAGTCGTTGAGATTTTCGCGAATGTAATCGAAGACTCCCTGCTCGCCTGAAACATAACCGTCGGTTACCAGGACAATGCTGCGAGAGAAGTTGGCTTCGCGCGGAAGACCCATGGCTTGTTGAATTGCTGGAAGCAGTTCAGTTCCCCCATTACCACGCTGTTCCTCAAGTAATTTGATCGCTCGCGAAATGTTTTCCTGGTTTGCCTCAAGCGATTTAGGCGACAGCAGTGTGGAGTCTCCGGCAAACAAGACAACATTGAATAAATCGGTCGGCTTCAGTTGCCCGATCAGATCCCGGAGCAACTGCTTGGAGGTGGTGAGAGGGAAACCGTCCATCGAGCCTGAAACGTCTACCACGAAGACAAACTCGCGGGCGGGTATTTCGTCATGCGCAACACGTTGCGGCGGTTGGGCCATGTAAAGAAAGAAGTTCTCTTGCTCGCCTTGAAACAGCAGGAGCCCGGAACTGATCTGGCTTCCCGCCAGGCGATATTGCAGAACGAAGTCGCGATTGCCCTGGAATGGATTTGCATCGTCAAGCGTTACTTGAGCCACAGTCGAGCTCTGCCAGATCGGCGTGATTTGATGCGACGTGCAGGTTAGATCCTGAATTGGAACTCCGGAGGAAATCCTGGCTGAGATGTGTAGCGTACTGGTTGGCTGGTTTCCCTGGCGAAGATATGGATTTTTGACGAAGCCATCTTCCTTCGGCGCATTGCCCTCCGTTTGCGACGAATAGCGAGGGCCTACCACGGTCGGATAGACCATCTCGTAAGTTCCATCGGTCGGTACCAGGAGCTCTGTGTAACGCAACTCGATCTCAATCTGGTCCTGCGGCATGATATTGGCCAGGCTCATCGAAAATACGTTTGGCCTGTCCTGCTCCAGTAGCGACGCGCTCTTCCCTTCCTGCCTGGCTTTATCAAACTCCTGTTTCGCCGCTTCCTTCTCTTTTATTTTCGCAACGATCACCTGATCGCGAATCTTCATTCGCATGGCGTAAACAGCGGCGCGTGTGGACGCGGGAAAAACGTACGAGGCGTTAATGGGGCGAGAACCTTCGTTGCGATAGGTTTGCACCACCCTAACGTCAGCGATTACTCCGGAAATGGCGATGTCAACCTGGGTGCCCTTGAGCGGTAAGTGGTCGATGTTGGGATCCCCTTTCACCAGAAAGTAAGGCGAAAGGGTTTTGTCTTCCGGCGTTTGCGAAAAGACTGGCGAGGCGGCGGAAGCGAGGACCATCAGCATTAGGCTAATGCCTCGCAACGTACGTTTTGGTTTGTCGGTCGTCATTTGAATCAGCTCCAGCTAGTCAGTAGAGGGCCCGCGCCCCTTGTAAAGCGTGCTGATCCTAAGACTCGCAAGTAAGGAAAATAACGTTGCCTACCACAGGTCTGGCCCGAATTAACCACAGGACGGGATTGGGTCCGGTACAGAACCGGGAGCGGGTAACGACCGGGTCTGTACCGGCGCCCCTATGTGTGCTGTCGCACGGACACGGCGTACACAACTCTCTATATTGGCCGAAACCCATTCTCGGCTCCGACGAACAATCGCAAGAAGCCAGAAAGTATCCTGTTGAATTTAGAAGTTAAAACCGGAACTCAGCTAATTATTCTGGTGGTTGAGGATGTCCACGAAACCCGTGACGGCATAGAAAAACTGCTGACCGCAGACGATTATTACGTCGCTGTTGCTCGAAATGAACACGACGCCATTAAAAGCGCTTTGCTGGAAAGGCCGGACTTGATTTTGGTGAGCCTGGCCGGGTTGCCGGCTGAGGTTATCCTCACCGCTCGTAGGATACGCGACTCCACTAGGGCCGGAGACACCCTTCCGGTCATAGTCTTCTGCGTCGAAGGCATAGCAGACGGCGACGAAGTCGCACTCGGCGCAAACGTACACATCACCCGCCCCGACAACTTTAATCAATTGCGAGGCCTAATCGCTCGGCTGTTGCGCCAGAGCTCTAATGATCCAATACACCCAATCGGCGCGGTGGAGTCTGGCGTTCCACTATTTCTCAGCAATCGTTCGGACGGTACGCGGCAGGCGCAGGACGAAAAAGACTCCAGCGCCGAATAGCCTCTTGTCTCCGACATGCTTCTTCAGCTTGTCGTTGAGATTATCAATACTCAATGTGCGACGTTTAGAAGGAAAACCATCGCTAGCGTTCCCTGCCGGAGCAACAAGCTGATGAAGGCATGTCGGACACTAAATCTCCCTTATGTGTGTTAGCGCACAGATCGAACCCATCGATTTCTCTAAATTTCACTTTCCCTGAGTAACTAAGAAGTCCGCCCCTGCCGATTCCTTGAGTCCGAATGTAATAGGAGCATCTAAATGTCTCTCCACGATAAACAGCTTGGTGATTTTGTTGGTCCAGGCTATTCCGACGACGAAGCAGTTCCAGTTGTGTTGCTGGTCGTCGACCATTCGGATGCGTGTCCCGAGTTGAAAAGGGTCTTGTTACAACGGGGCTACCGGGTGATTGATACCGACAACGGCCTCGACGCCGCCAGGCATGCGCGCGAGGGACAGCCGGATCTTCTGGTGGTGGATATGGACGTGCCGCTAATTTACGAATTGGTGGCTGCGCGTCAGATTTGCAGGCACGCACAGGTTGAACCAATACCTGTGGTGATCGTCACGCATGATGACGTGGTAGATCCCGGACCAATGATGGAAATTGGATCGAGTAGGAATGAGTTTGTGACCCGACTCTCCGATTATCAGGAGCTCAAACCCCTTCTGGATTACCTTTTACCCGTCTTGCCGCCAGCGCGTGGCGCCAGTTCCAGCCAAATAGCCTCGGCGGCTTCACTGATGGAATATCCGCCTGACACCTCGGCAACGACCGCGAGAGAACTGCATCCACATCGAGACGCTGCGTTTCGGGAACCGGACCCGATTTCGGCGTAGCGTCGTCGACCGTGGTTTTCTTCACGACGAGGCCTTCAGGGGTTGAAGTAACTCCATCGCTCTTGCAGCATCGAGTCGATTGACGACCAAACGAACGCCGCCCGTCATCTGAAGATGAGGCTCCATACCACCTGCATCATCTTTGAACACGACGCTATTCACGTCTGCATCGCGGAGCACTTGTTGAGCCATTTCAGCTTCAATCTCACTACTGAAAACCTTAACGACGAACGTTTCCTCTGACATAACTGGTCCTCCACTCGCGGATTGCTCAAGCCGCAACGGTCGCGGCAGAGGGCTGTTCAGGAAAACAGAACTGTAAGATGGTGCCGATCAGTCCCTCGATATCAGGCTTGCTGACATAGGCATTCGCTCCAGCCTCAAATCCCTTCTGCTTGTCGGTCTCATAGGCGGCCCCCGAGAAGAAAAGGATTGGAGTATCCGAGTCGAGGTGGCGAAGCTGCCGGCACAATTCGAAGCCGTCAATGCCGGGCAAGTGAGAGTCCAGCAGGTACAAGTCGAACCGTTCAGCCTGGACCGAAGATAGGGCCTCGGCTGCAGTGCCAACTGCTATAGCTTCAATCAGGGAGAGCCTCAGAAGAGCGCTCAACATCTCCCGTGAGTCTTCGTCGTCATCAACGCAAAGCACCCGGGGTTGGGGATTGGATTGCATGTTAGCCTCCTGATAAGGGTTCCCGAGTGAATTGTTGGACACCCTGGATCAAGTAACTGTCTCGATCTGTGCGGTGGCCCACAGGAAGACGTTCTCCGTAGTTCTAGTGTGGCGAACGCCCTATTCGTTACCTCTGTACCCCCTGGGAGATCAAGACTGTCTGCCTTGAACATGAATCCGAGTTAGCCCGACACTCTCCGACCGGTGGTTGAACGTTTGTAAGCGCTGGCGAGCGTGTCGAGATCTGCGCGCACCGTCGACCAATCCTTCTGAACCTGGTCGGTAAGACGGTTCTTGTGCATGAACGTATCAAGCGGTGTGGCTTGCGTGAGGACGCGTTCCACGTACTCCGCTACCGGCCCCCCGGCGTCGAGTTGATTGCGCAGCCCCTCGGTTGCACTCTTGAAGCGGCGAACCGCAGTGTTCATGTCTCGTTCATTGGTTGATCGGTCGTAACCAGTCTTGCCAAAAGCATCGGTGAGACTTGAGCGAAATGTGTCGCCGCCAGTGTCGATCCGTTGGACAAGCTGACTGAGTTCGTTGCCTGAAAGCCGGCTTCGATTCGAATTCGCCGACAACGATGCTGGCTGGTGCCACCTCGAGGACACGAGGTAGGTGTGAGCTAACGCGTCTAGATCGGTTCGAACCCTGGCCCAATCATTCCGGGCCCGAGCGTTCAGCCGATGACGAGCTGCAAAATCATTTATGAGGAGTGCCCTTTGCAATACGTTGCGAACATCGCCGGAACCGGCTCGATTTTGATTCAACTGCGCCCGGAATTGAGCAATTGAATTCACGAAATCAGTTTGAAAGGTATTGATGTCATTTTCCGGACGGCTTTGGTCAACGGTCGCCTCGATCAGTGCGGTATTTAGACTATTGCGAAAACCAGTAGCGTCACGTTCGAGTCGTTGAAGAATGACGGCAACCTGGCGTGCGGTGGTGGCCGACGGTCGTTGCGCTTGTGCGTTTAATCCGGCAATTGAAAAGGCTAAGGCCACCGCCAGCAACCCAATTTCCTTCAAGTTCTTCATCTATCTTCCTTCAGCCAATCGATCTTTCGGTTTGTAAACACACGTCACCAGATACTTTTCCTGACAACGACGCTCGAATTTCCAAGGTTGAGCTTTTGGAGGCGCGGCGACCACCAACTCTTTCTGCCCTCGAAGTCCATGATGGCCCAAGAAAGTGTTGATGTCCCCGGTTGTGAAAGTAATCTTCTAAAGCAGAACTAAGCCTTTATAACAATTGAAGTTTAGCGTGGTCTGTGCGCTAACACACATAGACCACAAACTCGCGAGCGACTACCGCGCTAATCCGGTTCTGTACCCAAGGGGCTTAGCGGCCCCCCGAGCGAAGTCTTCGCTATCAGCCTACCCGACGGGCGGCTGGCTTGTTCGAAGGTGTTGGAACCGTGGTAGGGCCTGGCTGTTTCGGTGGCCTGGAAGAAGCAGGGGTTGCGGGCACTACCGTGAATGGCCCAACGCCGTCCAGGTTTCCCGCGGGACTGTAGACGCAAACAAAGAAATCGGTTTCCCGGTCGGCAGTTGTGGCCTTACCACAGCCCACCTTTGTTGTCGTGGACCAAACCAACTGGGTGAAGTGCACACAGGTCTTTCCTGCCGCGCACGTATTCGTCTTGCGGTTGTAGTTTTTATTTTCACTCTCCCAGCGCGCAACCGCATCTTTAGGTTCGAACGCTCCGGCGGTTCCCCAGAAGAAGTTCTCCCCGTTGGGGCTGTAGCGCCGATGCGTCGGAGGAAACTTGGCCTTGGTTACAACCTCATTGGCGAAATTCTGTGCATCCTTTGCCAAAGCATCGTCCCAAATGAGCACTGGCACTTTGTATTTCTCGCGCCACTCGTTGTGCTCCTTGAGCATCTGCGTCCCCAGCGTTCCGGTTGCCTTGTCCTGCGCGACGGTGGCGTGACCGTAAGAAATGAATGCCAGGGTCGATATTAAGCGGAAAAACAGAAAGATACGCATGGGGGTTACCTCGAAAGAATATCGTAGGGGCGGCACTCCGTGTCCGCCCCCTTTGTTGCGTTTCAAAGTTGTCAATGGCCAACGCAGTGGGGCGGCCACGGAGTGCCGCCCCTACAGTTACGGACTTCCGAAGCTAGTTGAGGAGCCGATCAAACTCGTCCTTCACCACGCGGTAACATTCACACACTGTCGCTTCCAGCTTTTGACGGTCCAATATAGTGATACGGCCGCGGACGTAGCTGATCGCTTCCGCATCCTGCAGGCGGCCGGCGGCGACAGTAACTCCCTCACGACGAACACCCAACATGTCAGCAATGAGTTCCTGCGTCATGATCAACTCATCGGCAGAAACCCTGTCATGACTGAGCAATAGCCAACGGCAGAGTTGCTGATCAACGGAGTGAAGCCGGTTGCATACCGCAGTTTGAGATATTTGAGTAATTAACGCCTGCGTATATCGCAGCAATAACTGCTGAAACCTCCCACCGAGAGCAAACTCGTCTTGAAGGAATTTTGCCTTCATTCTTAGCGCGGTGCCGGCGCTTTGGACGACGGCGCGGTTCGGCATGGTGCCGCCGCCCATGAAAAGGGCGATTCCCACCACACCATCGTTACCTGTCAAACCCATCTCGGCGCTGGTGCCGTTTTCCATAGTGTAAAGCAACGAAACAATCGAATTGGTCGGAAAATAGACGTAGTTTAAGTGTCCGCCAAACTCATAAACAACCTCGCCGAGCGCGAAAGTCACAGGCTCTAGTTGGGGACGCAGCCGTTCGTATTCCAGGCGCGGAAGTGCAGCGAGCAGCCGGTTCTCCACCGGTTCATTCGGTTCCATGTTTGCGGACATCTGAAAATCTTTTCTTTTTTTACTTCAGGCGGTTCGAGAGGTTGATCTGAACTGGGCCTGCCACGGGTGTCTTACAACGACCATTTGACGCCATTCATTAATTACTTGGCGCAAAGCATAACATGGGATCGCGAGGCTCTAAAGTCGTTCGCCGCTTTATTCTTCCATATGGGATATATAGTGCTTATGTTCTATATCCTCCCTTTGACATATAGCAGGATCAGGCGTAAGGTTGCGGTGAACCGAGACCAGCTAACTCTCTTCTCAGCTCTTCTGGATCCTCCAGATCTTCTGACAACCACAGCTCAACTACTAACCAGAGGCGCAATGTTTACCTGCTTGTCTATTTGACCAACAAGCAACGTGTCGATCTACGTTTTTAGTAGAACGCCAAAAGTAATTTCCTGCCCTCTGTCCCAAAGCTTTTCGAAGAAAACGAACAGGAGATCCAACACAAGTTATGACAACCAATATTCAACCACTGCACGACCGCGTGATTGTTAAACGGATTGACGAGGGCGAGCAGATTCGTGGCGGGATCATCATCCCTGACTCAGCCAAAGAGAAACCGCAGGAAGGCGAAGTTATCGCCGCCGGCCTTGGCAAGTACAAGGAAGATGGGACGCGACAACCGCTGGACGTGAAAACGGGCGACCGGATCCTGTTTGGCAAGTACACCAGCTCGGAAATCAAGATCGATGGTGAAGAGCTGCTGATCATGCGTGAAGACGAGATCCTGGGGATCGTTACGCGCGCTGGTGCGGCCGCAGGCGGCAAGAAGAGATAGCAGGTTCCGACGTTTAGCAAACTGTTGGTTTGCTTACGGTTGGTGACCACGGTCGGTGCGGTCTTTACTCAACGATTCGCAAACTAACAGTTTGCGTTACGTGATCCCAGCAAACTAACAGTTTGCGTTACAGCTTTTCATTATGGAGAAACGATAAAAGATTATGGCAAAACAAATAGTACATGGCGAAGAATCGCGCGCGGCAATTTTACGCGGAGTTAATACACTCGCGGACGCAGTCAAGATAACGCTTGGCCCCAAGGGACGGAACGTTGTCCTTGGTAAGTCATACGGCAGCCCCACCATCACCAAAGACGGTGTAACCGTAGCAAAAGAGATTGACCTCAAGGACGCGATGGAAAACATGGGCGCGCAGATGGTGCGCGAAGTAGCTTCGAAAACCAGCGACGTCGCCGGTGACGGCACCACGACGGCCACCGTGCTGGCCCAGGCGATCTATCGTGAAGGCGTCAAGACAGTTGCCGCCGGAGCAAATCCGATGGCATTGAAGCGTGGCATCGACAAAGCAGTGGAGCGCGCGACCGCGGCAATCAAGAAGTTATCGAAACCGGTAGCGGGCGACATGATTGCCCAGGTCGGTACGATTTCAGCCAACGGCGATGCGGCGATCGGCGAGTTGATCGCGGAAGCCATGGCGAAGGTTGGCAAAGACGGCGTCATCACTGTTGAAGACGCGAAGACAATGGAAACGGATTTGGAATTCGTTGAAGGGATGCAATTTGATCGAGGCTACCTATCGCCTTACTTCATCACCAGTCCCGACACTATGGAAGCGGTGCTGGAGAATCCGGTAATTCTGCTGAGTGAAAAGAAGATTACTTCGATGAGAGACTTGCTCCCGATCCTTGAGCAGGTTGCCAAACTCGGCAAGCCCATTTTGATTATCGCAGAAGACGTCGAAGGAGAAGCCCTCGCCACCCTCGTAGTAAATAAACTGCGCGGCACCATTAATGTTGCTGCAGTAAAAGCTCCCGGCTTCGGCGATCGTCGCAAGGCACTTTTGGAGGACATTGCGGTACTCACTGGTGGCAAGGTAATCAGCGAAGACCTGGGCATCAAGCTCGAAAACATCAAGGTCGAAGATCTGGGTCGCGCCAAGAAAGTCACGATCAATAAAGAGAACACAATCATCATCGATGGCGCCGGCGATACGGACGCATTACGCGCCCGCGTCAAGACGCTTAAGGTTCAGATTGAGGAGACCTCGTCCGACTACGACCGCGAGAAACTACAGGAACGCCTGGCCAAACTCGTTGGTGGCGTGGCTGTGATTCGTGTTGGTGCAGCGACGGAAACTGAGCTTAAAGAAAAGAAGGCGCGCGTCGAAGATGCGATGAACGCCACTCGCGCTGCAGTTGAGGAAGGCATCGTGGCAGGTGGCGGCGTAGCCTTAATTCGCGCGGCCAAGGCATTGGATAAGTTCAAAGCTTTCGAAACGGATGAAGATGGTGAAACGACTGGTGAACCTGACGAGCAGATTGGCGTCAACATTATCCGTCGGGCACTTGAAGAGCCTTTACGTCAAATAGTTGCCAACGCCGGCAAAGAAGGTGCAGTGATTGTAGAAAAGGTTCGGGCCAACAAGGATCCGAACTTTGGTTACAACGCAGCGACCGAAACCTTCGAGGACCTGGTAGCAGCTGGAATCATCGATCCTGCAAAAGTCACCCGCTGCGCATTGCAAAATGCGGCATCGATCGCGGGCCTGATGCTCACGACGGAAGCTTTGATTTCAGAACTGCCTAACGAAAAGCCTGCAATGTCGGGTGGCATGGGCGGGATGGATATGTAAGCAATCACGCGAAGTGACACGAACCCCTGGTTTTTTATTCGTGTCACTTCGCGTTCTCAGCTTCGTGAATCAGTTACTTACCTCGGACCTGCTTTCAAGGACAAACCAATGCCTCACATAATGGCCCATCAGCGATCAGCTTCGACAAGAGGAGCTAAGGTGCGTTGGCTTCAAAGCCATGGCTCGCTTTGGAAAAATTGCCTCCAGGATGACAAGCAAAACTGGCGGGAAATAATCAAGCTCATGAAAGCCGATGGCCTGGTCGCACCGACGACATATCCTTTCGACGTGAACCTTCCGAGCCTGATCGCAGAAGCCAGCTAGAGATCTAACTAGTGGCGACACTGGGTGGTCCACCCTCTAATTGTAGGGTCGGCAGTCCGTGGCCGCCCTTTCTCTCTCTTCTCGATCCCGTGACCGCGCAAGAAGGGCGGCCACGGAGTGCCGCTCCTACAGTCAGGTTCACCTCTTCCGGCGTCACGGCGATCACCAATTATCTTTAGGTCAGGCCGAGAAATACCCGCATACGAGCTATCTCAGCCTCAAGCTCACGTTTGAACACCCGATCGCGAGGTTCGGACGTGACATACCCAAACTCCGTGTTAAGTCTGGCATCTTTTACCGCCAGATTGGCCCACCCAATAACTCGATCGCGCCAAAGCAACGGCAATGCGTAATACCCGAGCTTGCGTTTGGACACCGGCGTGTAGGCTTCGAAGCGATACGACCAACCCCACAACAATTCGAATCGTGATCGATCGTGCACGACCGGATCAAACGGCGCCAGCAAACGAACTGTGTCGCCAATTTTGTCGGGACGGTACTCAGTGGCCGCCACGCTTCGCGACATAGAATCCTCCTCTGCCGGCCAATACCAAGGAACCCCTTCGATTTGCGCACAGACCAACCGTTTTTTCGCCCGCACCAAAGCGCCCGTCAGTTCCTTCGGCCATTGCGGCACCGCATAACGTAAACGTCTCAGGTAATACCAAAGGCTCGGTCCCGGCAACGGCGAGTAAATGCGGACCACTGTATCGACAAGGGCATCTATTCGGGAGCGTCGCTCATTCACATTGCCTGGCCCAATGTCGTGTTGGTGCGCAGCGTAGATTCGAATACCCTTCTCGCGTCGCACCACGCGCAATAGTCCGCCGTAATGCATTTCTTCCAGCAAGCGCGTGGTCGCGTTTGACGATCCACCCCAATAGTTCGTCACTGTCCCATGCGCGAATTGTTCATCGACCTCACGCGGATGAACCTCGCCTCGCTCGCGCACAAACTCCATCAGTGACTTCCCCTTTTTCCCCTTCCCTTTTTGCCCTGGTCCGAGCCGGGGATGCATCAGCGACTGCAGCGATCGAGTCACAAATCCGTAGTTTACGAAAACATCTTCGTCGATATTGAGTGACGTGTAGCGGCGTTCAAGGTCCCCAGCACGATAGTTTGTGACGCGATGCCGAAGAATGAGATCCTGGGCTCGTGCCGGCGCTCTTATCGGATCGGCTTGCACAAAGCTCAGGTTCTCGAGGGCGCGCTTGAGTGTAGTGGGCTTGGGAAAATTTCGCGCGACGGTGAAGCGGCGCAGATGGTCTAAGGTTATCGGCATCGAGTGGGAGAATCGTGGCATTCAGCGGGACAGTCAAGCCCGCGCAGAACCGATCTAAAGTAACCACTACAGAACCGAGCGCGCCGGAACCTAATCGCGAGCTGGCGAACCTGAATCGAAATGCTTACTAGAAAAGGAGTCGACTTAAGGATCCGGCGCTACCCCGCTCGGTTCTGTACGGAATGTTAGCGGCGTGATAATCACCATGTACCCGGGTCGCTATCGTATCTGGAAGTTTTGTTTACAGATCTTCGTAACGCACGCCTGTTGCAGTCCTTTGACGCACTCCTGCGGAAGCTTCCACGACTTCGCGGGGCCCAGAGCCATGATCAATTCTCGCCAGCGATACCCTGATTGTTCGCGTCAGCTTCGTGCGCGCGATGGCGCGATTCATTCAGCCACCGCTCCAGCCTTGCTTCGATGATCTTCTGATCGGCGGTGGTCAATGTAGTGAAATCAAATACGCAGCCGTGCTAACCATTTGCGGGTCGTCGCTCTCCATTCGGTTTCGCAAAATGGAGTCAATACCCTCTGAATAATAAAACCACGCTAATTCGGGAAGGAAGGTTGAAGTCCTGACCCTCCTTCAGTTCACTTACGCGCTGATTTGGTTGCGCAGCGGGGCCCTACAGCTCCGGCTGTCTGGTGATTGCTGTTTGTTTTTTTAGCTCTACGCGCACGACGCGATCGGCGCCTGCATCGTTCGTGAGCTACGTATCGGCAAGGTTCCAACAGAGGACGTAATCTTGAACACTGAATTGAGGCGGGTGAGTTCAAGCACCATATTAACGCGTTTGTTTACGTTCATGAGTTCGAAGCGGATCCCATCAGCTTCAGCCTGCTCACGCAAGGCCAGCATCACTCCCAGGCCACCGGCGTCGATCATAGTTACGCTCGCCAGATCCAGCTTCACGGCCGTGACATCTGACAGCGAATTCATGGCATCTCGCAGAATCTCCGTTTGCCCGTTCACAATTTGCCCTTGAAGCCCAAGCACAGCGACGGTACCCAATTTTTTGGCGTGTACGTTCAACATAACAACCTCCCTTGACTGAGTTAACGCGACTGGCAGGATTCGGTTTCATTTTGTTGCCTCGTCTACATATAAGGACGGCTGAAACTCGCTTTTGTTAACGGTTGGGGGAGATTTCATTCTGAACGCAGGGTTAGATTCAACGGTCATGGGAGGGTCAAGGAGGAGCCTCAATGCACTAACGCTGAAAGCGTTAACCTTTTGAATACAAATACGCTAAACGCTTTTTAGCGTTAACGTTCTGGGCTGAAGAACGAACCTGGCTCACTCACCCTTCCCCACAGTTAACGTTTCAAACACCCGATACGTCTTAATAACGCTGTACCACTCGCTTCTTCTTACTTCGGAAAGTTTAATGAAACCCTTCTTCTTCGTCGTTGCGTGCTGTTTGCTTTCGGCCTCGGCAGCCATCGCCCAGGAAAATGGATCCATCATTGAGCGAAACGCTTATCAGTTCCCTTCCTACGAACAGGCCGTAGGCACAACGGACGTCGAGCGATATACGGATAGAAGCACCTACGAAAATGCGGTCAAGGACAGTCGCTTCGAGTTTCAGAAGCTCAAATACATTAGCGATGGGTTGAAGGTCGTCACCTATCTATACAAACCGACGCACACTGACGGGCGTAAATTCCCGACCATCATTTTCAACAGACCAAGTGTGGTGCGTGGCGACATTGCTCCCGAGTTGATCTCATTCTGCCAACGCTTCGCGGACGAGGGCTTCGTGATTCTGGTCCCCATGTTGAGGCAGAGTGATGGAGGTGAAGGCCGGGATGAAGTAGGTGGCGCCGATGTAAATGATTTGATGAATATAATGCCGGTGGCCAGATCACTCGCATTCGTCGATCTGAATAACCTGTTCATGTACGGAGCTTCGCGCGGTGGCATGATGACCTATCAAGCTATCAATAGAGGTTTTCCCATGAACGCAGCCGCGGTGTTTGGAGCATTCACCGACATGCAAGAGCTGCTTGATACTCATCCTCACCAGTACCCCGTGTCGATGCTCGACAAGATCTGGCCCAACTATGAGGCGCGGAAGATGGAAATAGCCAAAGCCCGGTCGGCCATCTCCTGGCCCGAGCGACTGAACGTCCCAATCTTGCTCATGCATGGTGGCCAGGATAAGAGCGTCAATCCCACGCAGTCATTAGCCCTCGCTCAGGAGTTGCAAAAACTCGGTCGGGTTTATGAGCTAATCATTTACGCCGAAGACAATCACTCGCTATCAAAGAATCAGGAAGAGCGAGATCGCCGCACCATAGGTTGGTTTAAGAGATACATGATGCAGAAGGCAGGAAGCAGTAAGAGGTGAGCAGTGAGCGATAAGCAGTCAAGAGACGATAGTCATCCACGGACCTGGCAAGAGCTGCTTGCCAGCCAATCGCGTCCTGCCCCCTGCCTCCTGTCAAGCAAGTATTTCGCACAGCTTCGCAAAATCAATATTCCCGCCGGAGACGATGCACACCACCTTGCCGGTACCAGCCTTCCCAGCCAATGCACAAGCTAATGCACAGGCGCCGGCGCCTTCTGCGATAACACGGTTGCGTTCCGCCATCAGCCGTAAAGCAGACTTAACTTCTGCTAACGAGACGACAAGCGAGCCATCAATCAACTGCTGCGCGCGCTCCAGCATTTGCGGAAATACGACCTTGGCGCCGATCCCATCCACAAATGACGGCTGATAGTCCACAGCTTGAGGAGCGCCGGCGGCGAGTGAGGCGAAGAGTGGCGCGGCTGTCTCCACTTCGGCAGCATAAATCTTGCAATCTGGTTTCAGAGCGCGCATCCCGGCCGCTATACCGCACGCGAGTCCTCCGCCGCCCCATGGAATTACGATCGCATCAACCTTCGGGCAGTCTTCCACGATTTCGATCGCGATGGTGCCATTGCCAGCCATCACATTCAGATCATCAAACGCATGAATGAATGTAGCCTCAACACCTGGGAACGAACGTGTTTCAAACGCCTTCCACCAATCTTCAAAGGGAACCTTGCTGACACGTCCCCCAAGCCGCTCTATTGCTCTGACCTTGGTGTCCGGCGCTGTGTCTGGCGCGACGACCGTGCAGGGTATCCCAAGTTCGCGCGCACGCCAGGCGACTCCCTGGGCCATGTTTCCGGCAGAGGCAGTCAACACTCCGCGAGACAACGTCTCCGGCGATAGATGGCCCATGGCGTTGGTGGCGCCGCGGATCTTGAACGATCCGATGGGTTGAAGGTTTTCGAGCTTGAGGTAAATCTCGGCGGGTGCTTCGCGCGAGTTGAGCTGAACCAGCGGTGTCCGAATGGCTGACCCGGCAATCATTTGTCGCGCGTCATGGATATCCGCAAGAGTCGGAAGGTTTTTCATAGTCATCCGCAGGTTCCGCAGATTACACGGATTGGAGAGATTAACGTCGGCCTCCTGCTAGTCTCCGGAATACTCAAGCATCACTATCTATCGATCTGTCTGCTTATCAATCTTTAAGACAAAGGTCGAACTTGTTTCCAAACAAGGTTGCGTCTCGCGGAGCGATTTCATTAACACCGCGGCTTTAGCCCGGTGATCTAGCAAGCGGCAAATCCTTTGAACCGTTTCAACGGTTTCTCAATGATACGCCCAAAAACCGTTCAAACGGTTCTGGATTTCTTCGTCAGTCCTGACCACCGGGCTAAAGCCGCGGTGCTAATGTGATTGCTCCGCGTGACGGAAGTTGTTTTTGCAGGAACTGGTGCGTCGTTGGTGCGGCTCAGGGCGCGGTGTAATCCGGCGATCTGCGGATTGCCTTCCTGGACCATGGAAAATGAAAAATGGCAAATGAGATATGGAAAATCTCCGTCAAAACTCAACCCAGGTGCCAAGCTCCTTTTGCTGCGCCAAACGGTAAACATACGCCGCTGCAAATAGATCTTCCGCTCCAATGCCAAGCGACTTGAAAAGCGTAATCTCCTCGGTCGAGGTTCGCCCCGGTTTTTCTCCAATCAGCACTTCGCCAATCTCCGCGCGAATATGCTCTGCGTCGATGAGTCCATCTTGCACGGCAAACAAATAATCTCCTGCTTCGTTGAGAGTCGATTCACGCCGATCGACAAATAGGCTCGCCGCAGCCATCGTTTCCGAATCCACTTCACGAGCCTTGGGAACACTCGCACCCACGACATTCAAATGAGCACCTTTTGATATCCATTCTCGCTTGACGACTGGCTCCGGAGAATTCGTCGCTGTTACGATCAAGTCTGCACCGTCTAGAGCTTCTTCGACAGTTTCAACCGGCTCCAGCGGGAACATGAAATCCTGGCCCATCTCGTCAGCCAACTTGCGCGCATGATCAATCCGCCGGCTAACAACGCGGCAACGCTTGATTGAACGCACTTCAGACATCGCCACCAAATGAGTGCGTGCCTGCACCCCGGAGCCGATCATCGCAAGATTGCGAGCATCTTCCCGTGCGAGAAGTTCCGTCGCCACACCCGACACGGCCGCCGTACGAATTGCAGTAATCGCAGAAGCATTCATCACGGCCAACAACTCACCAGACTCACCGCTAAAAAGGAGCACCGCACCTTGATGAGCATCTTTTCCTTGCGCCGGATTTCCCGGAAACACGCACACGGTCTTCAACCCAAAGGCGGCGTCAACTGTTGAGGACGAATCACCGGACACACCCACACCCGAGCCGAACGCAGGCATTAGGCCCATCACACCCTTCGAGTCCGGCGGTCGAATAATGGTCCTCAACGGTTGATGCACCTTACCGTCGGCGAGCGCGGTCAACGCTGCCCGCATGGCGGCGATGCACTCTTTCATCGGAAGCAGCTGTACAACTTCGTCATGACTGAGAACCAGCGTCTTCATAGTTGTTCCTCCGTGTCCAGTGTGTAGGGGCGGCACTCCGTGGCCGCCCCCTTCCTGGGCGAGCAACCAACGATAGAATTGCGCTCACGACCCGCACGCTATCCCGACGCGTCGGGATGGTACTGATGATTTCATGACCCGGCAAAGGCATTACCCCGTCGCGTCTCAAAGCAGAAATCGCATCTTCCCCATCAGTTTGGAACCGGCCTCGGCTTGGCGGGCTCGACTGCCGTCCGCTCGATCAGTGCGGCGAAGGCTTCATCGCGAGTGCCACGTCCGTTCAGGTAGGGTTTCCAAATTTCCTCAAGTGGTTTTTTGAACTGACTCATTCCGCGTTCCCACACGCCAAACTTCTCTGCATAAGCCACATGCGCCGGCACCACGCTTCGAACGGCTTCTCCTGCCGTGAAGAAAATCATCGAATGCGTGAAGCCTCTCGGGAAAACTTTGTTCAGCTTGATCGCCTGAGCACGTATTGCCTCGAAGACCTGGTCGTCCCATTGGTGCATGCCTTCATGAAAAGCAGTTTCGAAGCCATACAGATCTTGAAGAGCTGGACTTTGGCTGGACATTACCAGCAGATTGCCGGTGGTTGAATATGCTCCCGCCCAATTAGAGAAGGCCGATACATGTACTGGGAAACCGGTCGATGGCCACGGCAACTTGTAGGCGTTTGTTATGAACGCGAGGACCGCTGCGCCGTGTTGATCTACCAGCGTCTGAATTGACTTTTGCCAACTCTGGTTAGCGTCACGATGCTTTTTCCACCACGCCTTCCGATAAATTGCTGCCGCGCTTTGAAGAATCGTGGCGATTGCAGGATCGACCTCGGACCCGCTCAGCGTCCTGGCCTCACCTGCGCGGGCTAAAGCCATCGTGATCGCCGGAAGCGGTTCATCAAAAACAAGATCTTTCTTACTCAAGCCAGCCGCATACGATGCAACTGCTTCCCGCCAGATCTTTTGCTCCTGCGCGTTAAGCTTCGCTAAGCCAAGTTCCTGATCGGCGGGAGCGCCCGATACCGCTTCGCGCGCGGTGTCCCTCTCCTTGTTCTCAGCGCGGCCGAGTACGTAAAGGTAATGGTGAAGGTTCAGCCAGAACTCGTCGGTGTGGAAGATGAAGATGCGCGACGGAGGATTTTTTGGCGCTTGTGCTTGAGCGCAGATTAGGCTAGTTAAAAATAAGAGGCTGACGCAAATAAGTCGGAGAACTCGAGACTTCATGGGTAGGAATGATAACCGTTTCCGCACGGAAGGCGGCAGAGCCCGGGTACCCAAGAGCCATTTTCCATTTATCATGCGTCAAATGAGATATGGAAAATGGATCGAACGGTGGTCCGGGCAACTATAGGCGGCTCGCGACCTGGAGCGCGTGGTTGATCGTCATCTTGAGTTTGTCTCCACTATGTCCAGGTTCATACCCGGTCCAGTGGTCCACGACGCGACCGCCGGCGTCGATCACTAGCGTCTGAGGGATCCCGCTCTTGCCATTCATCAAGATGCGTGTCACGTCGCTGTCGGCCCAACCAAGGCGGAAAGTGAAGCCAACATCGCGTACGAACTTGTTGACTCGGCCTGATGATGTCCGCGGATCTTCAGTCGTCAATCCGATAAACTCCACTTCCTGTCCTGCGTAAGCCTTGCGTACTCTCTCGTACTCAGGAACCTCACGCCGGCACGGACCACACCAGGATGCCCAAAGATTTATTACAACAACTTTTCCACTGAAGTCGGAAAATCGGAAGCTACTCTTGTCCAGCGCATTGATTTGACGCTCGCGAATACTCTCCGGGAGGAACGACAACCGCGGAGGACCAACTAGCGTGGCAGGCTTTGGCGGCTCAGGTTCCGGATTGGCGGGTGGTTGTATCGGTGGTGCCGAAGTGGATCTTGGTGTAGTGCCTCTCCGGCCAGATTGCGAAGTAACGGTTAAGGCCGATGCGGAAACCAGAAGTAGTAAGAGGAGAAGCCTAATCATGAAAATTCTGCCTGATCAATGGAGGCCAGATGCCTCAGGGTTTTCGGCTTTTGAGAATCCAGATTCCTGGAGGTCGAGCCTGAAAGAAAGAGGATTGGATTCAGGCGCGGGCTAAGAATAACCCGAATGCGAAGAAATCTGAACTATTTTGGTAGTTCTGGGCACGGAGCGCTTACGGATTTTTGCGGTCGACGCTTCCGCCTTTCGGTTTTCCGCCCGCGTTAATAGAATCGAGTCCCTGTCCATGAATAGACCGTCACCACTCAAAGTTGAGGACTGGATCCCTGACGCATCCCAGGCTGCCTCGGTCGATACCGAGATAGACATGCTTGCCGATGTCTTGCACGCAGTCGTACACGCGGGTGCGAGCGTAAGTTTCTTTACGCCGTTTTCCATTGATGAAGCCCGCGCGTTCTGGGTTGAAAAAGTGTTGCCGGGAGTGTGGACCGGCACCAGGAGAGTTCTCGTGGCTCGTGTAGACGATAACGCCTCGTCGGGTTGTGAAGGTGCGGGTGAAAAACAGGATGCGCCGGTCGAGGGCAACTACCAAACGATCAGCAATCGCATTATCGGCACAGTGCAACTCGAATTGGACATGCCGCCAAATCAAGAGCACCGCGCTGGGGTCGCGAAGCTCCTGGTCCATCCCCTGGCACGGCGACGCGGAGTTGCTAAAGCATTGATGATTGCGTTGGAAGCGATCGCTTTATCCGAAGGACGAACGTTGCTGACGCTGGATACGGTGACGGGCAGTAATGCCGAGTTGCTATATCGATCGTTGGGATACGTGGTGGTTGGGATCATTCCGAGATATGCAAGAGGGGCATTGACGCCGGAGCTTGAGAGTACGACGGTGATGTACAAGGAGCTCGTGCGGTGATTGTTGTAGGGGCGGCGCTCCGTGGCCGCCCCATTTGCGGCGATTCCATTCGATCAGGATTGATTTGGATGCCGCGAATGGGGGCGGCCACGGAGTGCCGCCCCTACAACGAAATCGCGTTGCCCTCCTGGATTGCCTGAATCGAAAGATTCATGGCAAATGCAGCTTTCGTTTAAGATGTTCGTGATATGCGCGCCAGCTCGCCGAACCCCACACCACACTACTCAGTCATAGGTAACGAGAGTCGGCTTCGCCCGTTAATCTTTCTGGTCGTTTTTCATTTCGCTTTCAGCCTGATCTACATCAACACACTCGCGCGCTTATTTACCTACAGCAAGAAAGTAGTGCTGCTGCACCTTCTGCTTATAGCTGGCCTCCTGTTTTTACAAGTTATCCTATTCACTGCCCTTGCCCTCAGATGGCAGACTCGCACATCGATTCCGATTCGCTTACTCTTCTCACTAATCGCAACCCTCAGTTTCGCTTCCCTAAGTCTTCTCTACATCACCGATGGCGCCAGCAACTACTTATGGAATGAGAACGTTTCGTATGAGTTGCTGGTCCACAACGTCGCTGACCTGAGCAGATACCTTCGCATCATTCAACTCAATCCAAACTGGGTTTACCTGTTGCTTCTGGTTGCCGTTTTGGCCATCTTCGTCATCTATTTCAAACTCTCAAGCCGGATACTGGCGGGTTGCGATCAATTGGCTAGGGGCATTCGGCACTATCTGACCGCCACCATGAAACGGAAGGCGGTGGGCGCGATTGTTCTCGGCATTATTCTGGCATACGCGTCCGGAGCGGCAATGCTCCTGGTAAAACTTCGTGGTAGTGGCCGGTCAAATAGTGAACCAATCGTGTATTTCGTGGCACCGACTGTCTTTACCGAAGGTAAAGCCGATGACGCACGAACGCTGGCGGAGCGTCAGATCAGATCCGGGTACGTCGCGCCGCCGGGCTTTGAACGAAAGAACGTCATCTTGATAATCGTTGATGCTCTACGTGCCGACCGCACATCCGCTTATGGCTATCAACGCGACACCACTCCCTTCCTCACCAAATTGATTAGCGAAGGACACGCCAAAAAGGTGGACCTGGCCTTGGCGAATTGTCCGTTCTCGACTTGTGGAATTCTCAGCATCTTGACGTCGCGTAACGCAGATGTTGAGCATGAAGGCAATCTCAAGCTGTACGATTTGCTCTATGATCAGGGATACAAGGTTTACTTGATCCTATCTGGCGAACAGACTGGTATGCCATATCTAAGACGATCATACGGGAAGAGTATGAATCTCTTTTTTGATGGTTCCAGCTCCTCAAGTCGATCACCGACGGACGATCGAGTTCTTTTTGAGGGACTCGAAAAGGTGCCGTCCTATCATGGAGTGCCGGCCTTCTTCTATTTTCATCTCATGTCCACTCATCGTTTAGGAGTCGAACTGGATGGGTTTCGGAAATACGAACCCGTACCGCGGGAAAAAACGCTTTCTCTGCTCCAGAGTTACGATGAGGTGGAGCTTGGCAATGCATACGACAATCGAGTCTTACAGGCTGACGATGTGATTCGAACGCTATTCGAAGCCCTCGACCAGAAGCGTTATTTGGAAAACAGCCTGGTGGTGATTGTGGCGGACCATGGCGAGAGCCTTGGTGAGCATGGCAACTTTGGACACGGGAAACACTTGTACCAGGAAGAGCTTCGGATCCCGTTGGTGATATACGACAAGTCGGGTGTGGCTTATCAGAACCTGGACTACGGGACTCAAATAGATATCGCGCCCACGATTTTTTCGCGCCTGGGTCTGCCGATTCCGCGTTCCTGGGAAGGACGATCTCTCCTGGAGTTACCCGAAACTCGGTTTACGTACCACCAAACATTCGAGACTGTCTTCAGCAAGCAGAATTCCAGAATCGTTCCGGGGCGGGCTGCAGTCATTCATCGAACTCAGGATGCCGTTTACAAATACATCCACTCGGAGAAGGACCAGACCGAGGAGCTATATGAATTAATCAGCGACCCGGGCGAAAAACAGAATGTGATAGGGAGAGCTGATCATCAGGCTCTCTTGACGAGAATGCGGGAAGTCATGGCGAAGCACGTCGCGAACCTTCGATAATTTGTACCTGAATCAATACTCTGCAAAGACGTCGTCGGGGTAGCAAAACAGCCACCGCTCTCCAACCTCGGCTGACGAAATGACCGGGTGCCCGCTTGAGAGTGCGTGCTTAGTGGCATGTTTGTTTGGCGAGGTGTCGCAGCAAAGTGTCGCGCCGCACGTCTGACACGTTCGCAGATGAACCCAACGCTCGCCGATCTTCACACACTCATCGCATTGACGTTGCTTCGCCGATTGGATCGTTTCGATCGCGTCTATGTGCGAGCAAGTTTCGTCGGCCATTTCTTCTCCTTCGTTCGTCGCTTACCCGGTAAGTTAATAGAAATCAGCGCCGCAAGATTGTAGGCGTGGCACTCCGTGGCCACCCCACGTTCGTAAGAAGAATTCAATCCGCGTAGCTTGGTTGCGTGCCACAAATGGGGCGGCCACGGAGTGCCGCCCTACCTATCTGCGCTAACTGAGGTTGACGTCCTGGACTTCGTTTAGTCTTCGTTCGAGAAAGCGGCGTTCACTTTCGTTAGTTACTAAGGTCAGCGCCTTTTCATAACTTCGCGCAGCCTCAGGCTTCTCACCCATTCGTCGCAACATGTCCGCGCGCGCTGCATGCAATAAATGGTAGTTGTCGAGATCGCCCGACAGCCTGTTCATCAAAGACAGTGCGGCGTCTGGTCCATCGACCATGCCCACGGCTACCGCGCGATTCAAAGCTATGATTGGCGACGGTTGCACCTGCTCAAGTTGATCGTAAAGCTCAACAATGCGTGGCCAGTTTGTTTCTTCCGCGCGTGATGCTTTGCAATGTTCAGCTGCAATCGCGGCCTGGATCGCAAACGGGCCTCGCCCTTCACGCAAAGCTTCATCAACCAAAGGGAGTGCCTCGGTGATTTGCGCATGATTCCAACGCACGCGATCCTGTTCGTCGAGTACCACCAGATCCCCGGCTTCATCAACGCGGGCGTCGCGGCGTGAATCGTGCAACAACATCAGGGCCAGCAAGGCCGTGGCCTCCGACTGTGGCGGCGCGATCAAGATTCTGATGAGACGGCCCAGCCGAATAGCCTCCACGCAAAGATCCGTTCTCACCAAAGGTTCACCGCGGGTCGCTGCATAACCCTCGTTAAAGATGAGATAGATCGCAGTTAACACTGCGTCGAGTCGGGCAGGCATCTCGTGAGCGCTGGGTACGATGTAAGGAATGCGTGCATCGCGAATCTTTCTCTTGGCCCGCACGAGGCGTTGGGCCATCGTCGTTGCGGGAACCAGAAACGCGCGGGCAATCTCATCGGTCTCCAGGCCGCCGAGCGTTCGCAGCGTCAGCGCTACCTGGGCTTCAGACGCAAGCGCGGGATGGCAACAAGTGAAAATCAGCCGAAGCCGATCGTCGGGAATTTCTTCAGTGTCGTACTGAGGCTCTTCGAAGGTTGGAATCTGATCGGCGTAGCTGGCAAGTTTCTGTTGCAGATTACTTTGACGCCTGAGTCGATCGATTGCTTTATGTCGGGCGGTTTGAATGATCCAGGCCCGCGGTGACTCGGGCACGCCTTCAGTGCGCCATTGGTCAACCGCAACTGCAAATGCTTCTTGCGCAGATTCCTCCGCCACATCAAAATCGCCAAAATGACGAATTAATGTGGCAACAATCCGGCCCCAGTCAGAGTGGTAAACTGCCTGGACAGCCGCGTTCGAGTTTAGGACCATTCTTCATGTTAAATAATTTCGCGGCATAGTGTCGATCCTGGACACGACCAATCGATATAGTGTCGGAGGAGCACAAATATGAGATACGTATTGCTAATTCACCATCCCGAAGAAGTGTGGAGCGAATTGACCGACGCTCAAAGGCAGGCTGTGTATTTGGAGTATCGAACTCTGATCGGCGAGCTGCAGGCGAATGGTAATTACGTCGCAGGCGAGGAACTGCAGCCGGCGGCAACTGCTACCAGCGTAAAAGTACGCGATGGTGAGCAACTCGTAACCGACGGCCCATTTGCCGAAACGCGGGAACAGGTTGGTGGCTTCTTTCTGATCGAAGCGCAGGATATGGATGCGGCTATCAAAATCGCGGTTCGGATCCCGTCTGCCCGGATGGGTACCATCGAAGTGCGACCGGCGGTGGTCCAAGCCGCATCGGCCGCTTAATCTGTAGCCCAGGGAAGTCGAAAATGAAATACATGTTGCTGGTTTATCTCGACGAGCAGGCCCTCAGCGACGACGAACGCGAGCACTGTTATGTTGAATCGGCCCAACTGACGCAACGTCTAAACTCGAGCGGAAAGTACCTGGACGCGAGTCCTTTGCATTCGATTGCGACTGCGACCAGTGTTCGAGTACGCAACGGCCAACGACTGATAACCGATGGTCCATTCGCAGAGACGCGTGAGCAACTGGGTGGTTATTACCTGATTGAAGCCGCTGATCTCGACGAGGCGATTGCCGTCGCGGAGCAAATTCCGCCCGCGCGTTTTGGCACAATTGAGATCAGACCAGTGATGGAAATCGGAGGCTTGCCGATAACCTGATACTCGTTGCGGGTCATGAGGTCATCAGTACCACCACGCCGTAGCGGGTTGGTCTTCAAGTTATGAGTTGGCCATTGAGGATTTAGCGAGTCGCTGTTCATCAAAAGAAGATCGGCAATCGCAAATCGCCAATCGACCCACCCGCTACCCGCGTAGTGGTACGGATGACTTCATATCACTCAGATCACAGGAGGTCAGGCTCGTTTAACACGTGCTCGACCAGCACCATTTCAAGTTGTCGATCTCAGCAATCGTTATTCGATTAAATACTAGAGCGCGGGTTTTCGGCGAATTAACCAGCCGGCGCCTGGAAATAAAATTGAAATCATAAGGAGAAAAGAAGATGAGATTCATGGTCATTGTAAAAGCAACGAAAGAGTCAGAAGCTGGCGAAATGCCGACCGAGAGAATGCTAACCGACATGGGAAAGTTCAATGAAGAACTAACCAACGCAGGAGTAATGCTCGCAGGTGAAGGACTGCATCCGAGTTCTAAGGGTGCGCGGGTGAAGTTTTCAGGTGGCAAACAAACTGTCATCGATGGACCATTCGCTGAAACAAAAGAATTGGTCGCCGGATACTGGCTTTGGAAGGTGAAGTCGAAAGACGAAGCGATCGAATGGCTGAAGCGTGCACCATTCGAAGAGGGTGAGGTGGAAATTCGTCAGGTGTTTGAGGCGGAAGATTTTGGTGACGAGTTCACGCCTGAACTGAGAGAACAGGAAGATCGTCTGCGGTCACAAATCGAAGCGAACCAGTAGACAACCGCGGAGATTGGGAAACCGCTTTTAAATTAAAAAGAGGAGACGACTATGCAGAAGATCACACCATTTCTATGGTTCGACAAAGAGGCCGAGGAAGCTGCTAATTTTTATGTTTCGGTCTTCAAGAATTCAAAGGTCGTAGAGGTGGCTCGCTATCCCGAAGGTTCACCTGCTCCAGCCGGAAGTGTGATGACTGTCAACTTCCAACTTGACGGACAAGACTTTGTGGCCCTAAATGCTGGACCGCATTTCAAATTCACAGAGGCGATATCGTTTGTCGTTGAATGTGACGACCAGGAAGAGGTAGACCACTTCTGGACCACGCTCACAGCAGATGGAGGGGAGGAGTCGCAGTGCGGCTGGCTGAAAGATAAGTTTGGTTTGTCGTGGCAAATTACTCCCAGGATTTTGATCGAGCTAATGAAGCACAAGGATCCGGAACGGGGGAAGGGAGTCATGCAGGCAATGATGCAGATGAAGAAAATTGACATCGCCAGGTTGAAAGAGGCAGCAGCGCAAGCGTAGGGCTCGGCGCAGAACCCTGAGGCGTCGGGGTTCTGTACCGCTTAAAAAGGACACCATGAAATTTATCTTGCTCATTCATCACGAAGAAGCGATCGACGAGAACTACCGGCGTGAGCTGCTTAACGAATCTATCGAGCTTGCAAATCGACTCCACGAAAACGGGCAATATCTCGATGCGGCTCCACTGCACCCGGCTTCTTCTACGGTCAGCGTGAGCGTGCGTGACGGTAAAACAACTGTCATCGATGGTCCATTCGCTGAAACGAAAGAGCAGATTGGTGGTTATTATCTGATAGACGCGAAAGATATGGATGAGGCAGTTGGTGTCGCTAAGCGAATACCAGGTGCGCGCATTGGTACGGTTGAAGTTCGGCCGGTGCGTGAGGTTGACGGACTGCCGGCACGCTAGTGCGAAACGAAGTCCGAAGCATAACCCCGACGCGTCGGAGTTATGTAAAAGAGGAAGCCTGTGATGAACGATTCCCCCGTCTCTAAAAAGAACCGGTGGAGTGGACGCATCATGAGCGGTTTGCCGGCCCTGTTCCTACTCGTGGACGGCATCATGAAACTGGTGAAACCGGCACCAGTGGTTGAGGCAACTGTAAACCTCGGCTATCCGCAAAGTGTGATCGTTCCGTTGGGAATAGTGCTGACGTCGGCGACCATCCTATACCTGATCCCTCGAACGGCTGGTTTGGGCGCGATCCTCCTAACAGGTTATCTGGGTGGAGCGGTCGCCACTCACGTGCGCGTCGGCGGTGGATGGTTTCCAATCCTCTTCCCCGTTATTTTTGGCGTCCTTCTTTGGGGCGGTTTATGGTTCCGAACCAATGAGTTGCGCGCCCTACTGCCGCTGCGCAAATAACTATCAGATTGGAGATTTCAATGACCTACGTCCTTTGGAGCATTCAGGTGTTACTCGCGCTGCTATTTCTTTTCGCAGGCGGAACAAAACTGGTGATTCCGATTGAAACACTGACGGCGATGGGTTCTCCGAATCAAGTGGTCCTGCCAGGTCTGCTGATCAAGTTTATCGGTCTCTGCGAAGTTCTGGGAGCGCTGGGCCTGATTCTGCCAGGACTGCTGAAGATCAAACCGCAGTTGACGTGGATTGCGGCGACTGCCCTCGTCATTATCATGGTAGGAGCGGTTGTATTAACTATCGCCGGTGATGGAGTGGGTGCAGCGGTGGTGCCGTTTATCATCGCGGTTCTCTGTGCATTTGTGGCCTACGGTCGCTGCCGATTGGCGCCGCATCCTGGGAAGTGATGATGGTTTGGCTCGTTGGTGGTGCTTTAGTCCCACCGAGCAGCCAACTGACAGTTTGCTTTACTACCTTTTTCGAAGGAGATTCACATGGCTTACGTAGACGGATTTCTGTTACCTGTACCGACAAAAAATATACCGACCTATCGCAACATCGCGCGCAGGGCGGGAAAGATTTGGCGAGAGCATGGGGCGCTTCAATATGTTGAAGCGGTTGGCGACGATCTCGAGGGGGCCCCTTTTTGCGGCTCATTTATCAAGACGGCTAAAGTGAAGCCAGGTGAAACCGTGATCTTCGCTTGGATCGTGTTCAAGTCGCGCAAGCATCGTGACAGCGTGAATAAGAAAGTGATGAATGATCCAAGGCTCAAGAAGATGATGGAAAACACTTCGATGCCCTTCGATATGAAACGAATGTCGTATGGTGGCTTCAAGTTTCTGGTCGACGCTTAGAACTTAGTCCGATTGTGGCAGAGATCAGAATTCGTCAGCAGTAGGTGCTTTTGGCGATGCAAAATGTAAAAATCGAAAATGAGATATGGAAAATTATGGAAATAGTTTTTCTGCTTTCTGCCATCTGAGTTCTGAGTTCTGAGTTCTGACCGCAATGATCATCCACCTAATCGACGGCACCTACGAACTCTTTCGACATTTCTACGGCATCCGGCGTTTCAAAAAAACAGATCCGCCGTTTGGGGCGGTCTCTGGTGTGCTCGGTACCGTCGTGAAGATGCTCGAGGACGGGGCGACGCATATTGGAGTCGCCACCGATCACGTCATCGAATCGTTTCGCAATCCACTCTGGCCCGGCTACAAGACAGGCTACGGAATCGAACCGACTCTGTTCGCTCAGTTTCACCCATTAGAAGAAGCACTGATAGCAATGGGCGTAGTCACCTGGCCCATGGTCGAGTTGGAGGCTGATGACGCGCTTGCGTCGGCTGCGCACTTGGCAGCAGCGGATAAGCGAGTGCAGAAGGTTTGTATCTGGACTCCTGACAAAGATCTTGCTCAATGCGTCGTTGAAGATCGCGTAGTTCAGATTGATCGGCGAAAGAATTTGATACGCGATGCTGAAGGCGTTCGCGCCAAGTTCGGGGTTGAGCCCAGGTTTATTGCAGACTACCTGGCTCTCGTGGGAGATGCTGCAGATGGATATCCAGGAATTCCCGGCTGCGGCGCAAAGACCGCGGCATCACTGATCAACCGCCACGGAGCAATCGAAGATTTTCCGGCTGACATCTTACGCGACAAGGTTGAGCTGGCGTTGCTGTTCAAGAACCTGGCCACGCTGCGCATCGACGCACCGCTGTTTGACGACGTGGAACAGCTCCGGTGGCATGGTCCGACAGACTCGTTTGCGGCGATGGCAGAAAATATTGGCGACACTCGGTTAGCCGCACGCGTGCAGAAAATTCCGTAGCTTAAAGCTTATGTCCGACATGCTTCAGCTTGTCGGCTGAGCTGCGTAACAGCAAACGCAGGGGTGAAAGCGCGTTTTCGAGCGGCAGCGACAAGCTGAAGCATGTCGGACGCGCGCCACGGAGTGCCGGCCACTTACAATAACGCACCTGACACCTGATGAACTTCGAAATACGACAAGCCGACATACTAACGGACGAGGAGAATCGTATTCTGTTTCATTGGGGCGAAAACATCTTTGGTGATCTGACGCACCAGCTAACCTGGCGACCAAAACACCTTCACTTCGTTTTGTATGCGGACGAAAAACCCGTAAGCCATGTGGGGCTGTTGCGCCACGAAGTCAAAGTTGGGGATGAGCCAGTGAAGGTTGCTGGTGTCGGCGGAGTTGTCACTGTTCCGGCAGTACAAAAGCAAGGAGTAGCGCGCAAACTAATGCAGCACGCGGCCAGATTCATGGACACAGAATGGGACGTTGATGCTGGCTTGCTCTTCTGCCTGCCGAAAATGGAGGCCTATTACGCGCGTCTAGGCTGGCAAACCATCGATGGACCAGTGATCGTCGACCAGCCAACAGGAAGAGTTGCTTCACCACTACTCGTCATGGTCCTCACATTTCACAATCAGGCGTGGCCCAAAGGCGAAGTCGACCTGCAAAGTCTGCCCTGGTAAAACCGGGGCGAGCTGCATCTGGACGCCCGAATCAATCTTCGAATAACATCTTCATCTCGTTCAGACTCGCCATCAATTCTCGGAGGAAAATTATGTCGTCTCGACCACACCCCGCTAAGAAGTTTTCTGTGTACACCCTCGTTTTGTTGCTATCGATGCTAACAGTTCCGGCTAGCGGTCAGGACCAGAGCGCCGAAGTCGCACAAAAACTGCAAGGCTTCGATGCGTTCATGGAAAAGACTTTGAAGGACTGGAATGCGCCAGGCATCGGCGTGGGTGTAGTGGTCGATGACAAGCTTGTATTCGTTAAGGGCTACGGATATCGCGACTACGAAAAGAAGTTGCCTATCACGGCGTCCACCCTGTTTCCGATAGCTTCGAACACGAAACTCTTCACCGCTGTCGCGTCAGGGTTTCTGGTAGAAGAAGGCAAGCTGACCTGGGACCGGCCGATTCGCGAGTCGGTTCCGTCCATTCAGTTTTACGACACAGCTCTAAACAACACAATTACGCTCAGAGACATGTTGGGCCACCGGACAGGCATCACACGTCATGACACCATCTGGTACAAATCCGACTACACCACCAAAGAACTCTTCGAACGGTTGAAATACCTGGAGCCGAAAGAGCAGCCGCGCCAGTTATTCCTTTACAACAACATGATGTACGCCGCCGCCGGCTATTCCATCGAGTTGCAATCCGGAAAGACGTGGGCCGACTACGTACGTGAAAAAATTCTCAAGCCCCTCGACATGAATAGCACGACCTACAGCATCGCCGAGATGCTGAAACAACCCGATCATGGCGTGCCTTTCACTGAACGACGCGACTCGAACGAGCTTTACAAACTTCCATACTACGAAGAGACCGATGGCCTCGCGGCGGCTGGGGCAATCATTTCCAATATTGAAGATTTGTCTCACTGGCTGATCGCACTCATGAACAATGGCAAATATGCCGGCCGCGAAGTGCTGCCGCCGAGAGTGTTGCGAGCCACGATGGAGCCGGCTATTGCACAGCCAAATAGTGCGGGCGAAATGCGCGGGTGGTGGGAGGTGCTAAATCGCACTTACGGCATGGGCCGTCAGACTGCCTCCTATCGTGGTCGGCTAATTACCTTTCACGGCGGCGATCTTCCCGGTTTCCACTCACAGGTCTCCTTCATGCCCAATGAGCGCATCGGAGTGATCGTCTTCGTGATTGGCGATCACGCTGCCAGTCTGTACAACGCGATCAGTTACAACGTTTACGAGCGGCTGCTTGGGATGGACCAGGTGCCGTGGACCACCCGCTTGCTGGATATCCGATTGAGATTCAAAAAAGCCGGTATGGAGGCCCGTAGTAAAGCTGGCGCCGGTCGCATCGCTAATACCAAACCATCCCACCCGCTGGAAGACTTCGTCGGTGACTTTGATCATCCTGCTTATGGTCAGCTGAAGATCGAACTGAAGGACAATCAACTTCAATTTGATTTCCACAAAATTAAGTTTCCGATGACGCATTTTCATTACGATCGGTTCGACACTCCCGACGACGAACGGGATGGCAAGTGGTCGGTAAACTTTCAAACCAATCCACAGGGCGAGATCGATAAAGCCACGATGTCGTTGGACGAGGCCGAGGTGACATTTACCCGCCGTCCGCCCACGATCGACGCAGCCACTGCCCAACGTCTTACCGGAACATACGAGAATCCGGGTGGCGGAAGGTTTCAGGTGGTGGTCAAGCCAGGACTGGGACTGTACATAGTTTCGCCGGGTTCACCGGATCAAAAACTCATTCCCTATAAAGGCTTGAGGTTTCGAGTGCAGGAGTATGCCGACGTAGTGGTTGAGTTTGTTGAAGAAAATGGACAAATCACCAGCGTCAAACAAATCGATCCATCGGGTGAGTACACGTCGAAACGCAAGTAGGGGAGGCTGCAAGATCTTGAGTCATTCTTAGGATCGATGCTCACGCGAAATTCTTGTCGTCGACGACATGCATCTGTGAAGGATCGAATCGTATAGTCTCCAATTACAAAGCATCAGGAGGCACGCATGGATAATACGAGAGAGGCAGACTTTCAGAAGCTGCGCGAGATGATCAGGGACATAGATTTCTGCATGTTGACAACGTTGGATGAGAACAGCGACCTGCATAGCCGGCCAATGTCGCTCAATAGCGAAGTCGATCAAGAAGGAAACCTTTGGTTTTTTACCAACAAGACTTCCCACAAGGTGTCCGAGATCAACCGGACGCCAAAATGCAACGTCAGTTTCGCCGACCCGGACGATAGTCGTTATGTTTCGATCACGGGCACAGCTGAACTGGTAACAGACAAGAAAAAGATTGAAGAACTATGGAAGCCGATCTTGAAAGCCTGGTTTCCCGAGGGCCCAGATGGGCCTGACGTCGCGCTGTTAAAGGTCGTGATTGAGAAGGCGGAATATTGGGACAGCCCTTCCAGCAAGGTGGCCCAGGTGATTGGATTCGTGTCAGCGATCGTTACCGGGAAGCAAGCCGATTGGGGCGAGAACAAGAAGCTCGATATGCAGTAGATTTGAAAATTGAGCGCGAATCCCACCAGAAATTTTCTGTGCACTTTCTGTGTTCTCTGTGCCTCCGTAGTGAATTCGCTTGAGGTAATCCACCACAGAGACACACAGAACACGGAGTTTGCACAGAGAGAGTTTTCGGTATAGTGGCTTCCCGGACTCGGTTTCACATTCCGAAAAAACCAGGATCCATCAAGTACCAATTGATCAGTCCCGCAATCAGTCCCACCACGAACACTGCCATCACAATAAGTTTTTCTTTGGTGGTCTTAGGCGGTCCCACCATTGAAGGAAAGAAAAGCAGAAACAACCCACCGACGATCCCAACCGGGGTAAACGCTGCCATCTTCAGTGAATACGTTCCTTCACGCAGCAACTGTTGCCAGTTGAAATAAGTAAGTCCGCAAAAAACGATAATGAGTACGACCGCCAGGATTCGTGCTTTCATAGATTTTTCAACAGCTCCACGTGACGACTTAACTCAACTTGAATGCCCGATTTCAGCCAGCATCTCGTACGACCTGATGCGGGCGTCGTAATCATGAATGTGACATACGACCATCAACTCATCGGCCTTTGTTAACGCCACAAAGTTCTCAAGACCCTCGCGCACCGTTTTTCGCGAACCCACGATCGAGTGTTTCAGCATGTGCGAGGCCTGGAATTTTTCCTGCGGAGACCAATACTGATCAATGTCATCGATGGCCGGCTGCAGTTTTCCGCCAGTGCCGCGAAACAGGTTCGTAAACGATTGCTGAACAGTGGTGAACAGGCGACGTGCTTCGTCGTCTGAATCTGCCACGACCACATTCACTCCAACCATTGCGTATGCCTCATGGAGTTGCTTCGATGGCTTGAAGAGGCTGCGATAGATCCTGAGCGCATCGATTAGCGAGTCAGGCGCGAAGTGTGACGCGAAGGCATAAGGCAGTCCCAGGGCGGCGGCGAGTTCGGCGCCGAACGTGCTCGAACCCAAAATCCAAATCGGAACCTCAGTCCCGGCTCCTGGAACAGCGCGAACTGCCTGGCCATGCTCGGCGACTGCGAGAAAGGATTGTAGCTCCTGCACCTCGTGAGGAAACTCGTCTGCCCTTCTCGGATCGCGGCGCAATGCACGCACCGTTCGTTGATCAGTGCCTGGCGCGCGGCCTAATCCCAGATCAATACGACCCTGGTAAAGCGACTCGAGCGTGCCAAACTGTTCGGCAATTACCAATGGCGCATGGTTTGGCAACATGATTCCACCTGAGCCAACGCGTATGGTTGAGGTGCCGCCAGCCAGATAACCGATGACCACTGACGTCGCGGCGCTGGCAATGCCGGTCATGTTGTGATGTTCGGCAACCCAGAATCGCTTGTAGCCAAAGCGTTCTGCCGCTTGGGCCAAGGCAAGGCTCCTGGGCAGCGCCTCACGAGGTGTTTCGCCTACGCGGACGGGAACGAGATCGAGTATTGATAACGGAACCATGTGATCCTGGTCTTTCATAAATCATACTACGCTAGTTTCGCCTTGCGAGAACGAGCCACCGATGTCCGACATGCGTCAAGTTGTCGACGACGCTGGAGACTTCCAATGCACACGCGGTTGCGGACGTGCGCTCCGCTGTGTAATCTGCCCAATCGTTCTCTTTGCGCCTTCGATGATTCTCCTACAAAACATTGCACAGTCGTTTCAGTCGCCAATCGTGCGCATATTGCTCGTCGCGATTGGCGTCGGACTCATTTACATCCTGTGGCGCGAAGTAAAGAAAATCCCTGCAAAGCTGTTCACCCTCATGATCACGGCCTTCGTGGACATGCTGGGATTGCTGATGATCATTCCCCTGCTGCCGTTTTACGTGAAGGCGCTCGGTGGATCGGGAATCGACTTCATGGGGATGCACTTTGGAGTTGGAATCATCATCGGATTTATTGTCGCTGCCTTTACTTTCGCGCAACTGGTTAGCGCACCAATGTGGGGACGGTTCTCCGATCGAGTTGGCCGGCGACCGACATTGCTCATCGCCCTCGGCGCTTCCGCAATCGCTTACCTGATTTTCGGTTTTGCACACTCGCTCCTGGTCCTGTTTCTCTCGCGCATGGTCCAGGGCGCCGGTGGCGGTACAGTTGGAGTTATTCAAGCCTATGTGGCCGACTCCACTGATCCAAAGGATCGCGCACGCGCACTCGGTTGGCTTTCCGCAACAACGAATCTTGGCGTCGCCCTTGGACCAGTACTCGGCTCGTTTGCTATCACGTTGGGAACACGCGATCTGATACCAGGTTCACCAACTTTGCGGATGGGCCAGGCTGCTCCAGGACTAATGGCGGCGACACTTTGCTTGATAAACATGGTCTTCGTTGCCCGATATCTGAAGGAATCGCGCGACTTTTCAGACCAGCCAGAAACGGGTGAGAAAAGAAAAAGCTCGTCGCAGGCGATCTGGCACGTCATCTCCCACGCCGGCGAACCGTCGTCGCGGCTTATCTGGATCTATGCGATTGCCATCGGCGCGTTTCAAGGGAGTTTTTCGGTCCTGGCTCTTTTTCTCAACGCTCGCTTTGAAGTTACTGAGCAAACAATCGGGTACTTTTTCATGTACGTAGGCGCGATCTCGGTATTCGCGCGGGTGCTGCTCCTCGGACGCGCGGTCGACTGGTTGGGCGAGGCGAATCTATTCCGGCTTGGCTTAGTCCTCCTGGCGGCAGGTGTGATCGGAATGCCGTTAGCGCGCAATCTCTGGATGCTGGCGTTGGCAGTGGCGCTGATTCCTCTGGGAACGGCGTTCACATTTCCCTGCGTGACTGCACTTCTGTCTCGAGTTACGGCGACGCGGGAACGTGGCCTCTACATGGGAATGCAGCAAACATATGGTGGCGTGGCCCGAATCATTGCGCCGCTTTTCTTTGGCTGGACCTTCGATCGGATCGGTGTCTCGGCGCCTTATTTCTTTTCGTCAGCCTTCATAATGGTGACGATCCTGCTTGGCTTTGGCCTCGATCAATATGCCCGGCCCGAGCGGGCAGTGGCGCGTGAAGCTGCTGCTACAGAAAAGGGCCAGGGCGTCGGGTCGCACCCGCCTCAAGAACAGCAATGACGATGCGTATTATAAGATCGGACGGTTCGGCTGAGATCATTCCGGAGGCTACCCGTGTAGACACGCAGAACTTTCATGAAGGCATGTACGACTTCTACGATGAACGCGGCAACTTGCTGAAGCAGATCGATATGCACGAACAGATCCGCTGGGAGCTGGTAGCGGATGAGACCTTGTAGGGACGCAACCACCTTTCGGTGTTGGAGTTTGGTAAGGGGACATGAAGAGACGATTTTCCATTGCTCATTTTCCATTGAAGGTAGTATCGAAGGAGCATACCGTCCTACTCCTGTGGCCACTCTGAAACTTGAACCACTAAGAGTCGGCCACAATGGCAAATGAGCAATGGGAAAATTGAGATATGGAAAATCGTCCCTTATTCTGTCCAATTGGACAATTTCTTCCGAACCAAGAGGGTGCCACCCCTACAACTACTCCACGCTAACTCCGCGGTGCATCGCAATACCGCGCGCCTTCATCACGACGTCGTCATCGATTACCTCCAAGCCGGAGTTCCAACCGACAACTTCTGCTACCGGCCGGCCCAGGGCCATTGCCAGTTTTTCGTCGCTCGACTCAAAAGCACGATTCCGGAGTCGCAGAAGTATTCGTGCTGCCGCCTCCTGATCTGTGCCGCGGTCATCAACGATATGTTCCGGCACAGCTCTTTTTGAAACCCGTTCCGAAGTGACACTCAACACACGTGTAAGCAAATATGCGAGTACAGAGCCGAGACCGATGCCGGCCGCGATGAACCCCATCCGCCGCATCCGATTTCGTCGGTTGCTAAGTACGTCCTGAGTTTGTTGGTCGAAATTGTTATCCATGATTTTTCTCCACCTTGTTCATTCTCCTCAGCACTGCTATGAAAGCGTGCACCTCTCTTAATCAAGCTCGGTAAAAAACGAGGCGTCTGTACGATTTCAAACTACTCCGCTGAGTGTGCTTCGACTAAAGCAAATCGCCAGCCATGAATTTGATCTGAGTGATTCAACTCCTTGGAGTGCGCCGCCTTGTCTGCGCTTTGATTGGCGGCCCGGAATCGGTCAGGAGTAATGGGGTGTAAAGAACGAAACGCTGAAAGCGTATTCGAATGGCCCTCAACATTCCCAGGCTTACCGAAATTCCTTATCATCCGCGGAAGGTCCAAATATAGCCGGCACCTTCGAGCCCATCAGACGCAAATAGACCGTCATTTGCCCGCGATGATGCGACCAGTGGCTAATCGAATCCTGGATCATCACGTACCGAGGCGCCTCAGCAACCACGTGTCCGCCTGCCATCAGTTGCCATGTGGTCTTCAAATGTTCATCCGTGGTCTTTTCTAACGCCGCCTTGGCAGCAGCTGCGGACTTATCCAACGCCTGCACCAGATCCTCGCTCGTATTCAACCGTTTCTGCTCGATCTGCCCCTCACCGTCTGCGGGCGCAATATCCAGACTGTCTTGCTTAATCATGAGATCGATCCACGTTGGAATCGTCGCCACCATGTTTGCCAGGTATCCGAATATCATCGACTTCTCATGCGGCTTCCAATCATATTTTTCCGCCGGCGCTTGTTCCAAGGCTCGTCGCGAACGGTCTACTTCTCGATCCAACTCAGCAAGCAATAGCTCAGTTAATTTCATTGACCCATCTCCCGTCTCAAGTTTTTCTACATGATAGCGCTTGCGCTTTGCTGATTGAAGTGAGTGCATCTTAGTGGCCCTCGTATCAAAGACTACGGGTTCAAAGGTAACAACCTCCGCCGGGACAGAACCGGAAGCGGTAGCGACCGGGTCGATCTCACGCCCAACGCTATCCAAAACTCTCGTGGCTAGGCCGAGCTGCGGCAGCGGCCGTAGCGCATTCCTTAAGATTTTTAGGGTTAGATCGACCTGGTCGCTGCCGCTTCCGGTTATGTACCGGCGGAGGTTGCCTTTGGGATGAATGGAATTCTTACGCAGCGTCGACGCCAGGTCTGGGTCACCCTTCGGCTACTGCAAGGCGTTCGCGGCTCCAAGCATCTGTTCAGGACGCGCGCGCACCCAGTAGTTTTCCGTAAGATTTACCCATCGCACTGTGCCGGATGAATCGATGAGAAACTCAGCGGGTCGAGCAACGTCATGGCCATCAATACCTTGTCCCTGATGGATAAGATCGTAACGGCGAATTGCCTCCGCCTTCGGATCGGAGAGGAAAGTGAAGGTGTAGCCGGCTTGCGCGATCATGCCCTTGTTGACTTCGGGTGTGTCAACACTAATTGCTACCGGACGAATCCCTACCTGATGAAAACTCGCCAAACGTTTTTCAATGCTCCGTAACTCGGAGTGACAGGATGGTCACCAATAGCCGCGATAAAAGATCAGCAAGACCCCTTTTGGCTTTGCCGCGTTTGCAGCACCGGTGATTGGCGTGGACAGTAGATCTGCTAGCGTTACCGTCTTCCCGGCAGAGTCAGTAAGACTAAAATCGGGGGCCTTCTGTCCAACTTGTGGCGCACCCGCCGAGGTTGGTAACCATCTGGCTGCGATTAGGATCGAGAAAAGAAACAGTCCCATGATGACCACGCTCAGCATCGTCAGGATTGAAGCTGCTACTTTTGCTTTACGACTGCGCCCTGCCGCAAACGCCCGCTTTACACCAATCACCAACAGTGCGGCGGCGACGCCATACAGAAGCAGGGTGACCCATGGAAAGTCTCGGGTGAGCGGCCAGTTTACGAAGAGGAAGGGATAGCTGATTGAGGCGACGAAGCTGAGCACGAAGCCGGCCCAGATCTGCCAATTGAATTGATTGGTCTTCTCAGTCATGTTCACAACTTGTCACGTTCATTTTCAATCGTCGCTTTCCAAAAGTGTGCTGGATATTCGATCCCATCCAGGCCGTGAAATGTCGAAGTGTAGCCGTCAACCACTCCGCCCAAAAAAATGTCCCTGACTTTCTCCCAGCTCAAGGTTGGGTTGAGGCGGAGAGTATCGAGGATCTCGCCACCCTCGATCGTCATGGTCTCGATATACATTATCTTGGTTTCCAAACTTTTCGTGGTGTGCTCGGGATTTACTTTCTTGAATTCATTCAGCTTTCGTCCGCGCGTCCAATTCAGCACTTCCCTTTCCGCAGCACTCAACGACGCAACCCCCTGGAGGGCCTCTGGCTCTTTAGGTACGACCTTTGATTTCATCGCGGTTTTAGTCATGGGCTTGCCACCTTTTTCAGACAAGGATGTGGAAGATCACCCAGCGTGTTCGAATGTACTTACTAAAACATTGCATTGGCGAGGTTTATACATGGGAAGTAGGTTGCAGTCAAAAACTCTCGTGGAAAACTCTCGTGGAATACGCGCCGTTCAAATCCAAGGATCAGAAAGCACTCCGCGCTAAATCGTGGGCTCCTATTCATGATTTTTTGTGCAACCTCTGTTCTCTGTGCCTGTGGTGGAACGCGCCTGGAGATAATCCAACAGAAAAACAGCGAGAACCCCGCATCAACACAGCAACGTTCTTCCAGAAGAAGTTCCGCACGCGGAGCGATCTGACTAGCACCGTGGCTTCAGCCCGGTGATCGGGGACTAAGGACAAATGCAGAACCGTTTGAACAGTTTTTTGTGGCGTCTTTGAGAAACCGGTTCAAAAAACTCTCCTGATATCTCAATCACCGGGCTAAAGCCGCTGTTAATGAAATCGCTCCGCGACGCCCCAAAAGAATCTTGTAGATTGTCAGAGATTCCTGTTAAAGCGACACACGCTTCATAATAATCTCCGAAGGATGCCAAGACGAGTAATGATCAAACTTCCTGAATCCGACGACGAGTTGCTGCGAGAGTGCGAAGTCGAGACATTCCGTTCGAGCGGTCCGGGTGGGCAACACGTAAATAAGACGGAAAGTGCTGTCCGTCTCAGACACCTACCATCAGGGCAGGTAGTCACTTCGCAAGAAGAACGCAGTCAGCATCGAAACAAAGCCATCTGCTTGCAGAAGCTGCGCAAGAACAGTGAGCAGCTGAATTATCGTGCGCCGAAACGAGTGCCTACCAAAGTCTCGAAAGCCGCGAAGCGTCGTGCGCTCGAAGCCAAGGCGCGGCGTGCCCAACTCAAACGCTTGAGATCAAAACCAACGCTGGATGAATGACTTTGGAGTGCGCCGCCTGTCGGTCTTACCTCTTCGTCGCTCAATTAAAGTCGCTAAGAGTACTGTAGCCTCCGCTTTCCTCGCAGGCCGGCAAGGAGGATTTATCCCGCTCTTTGAAGATGGGTATTTCATGAACTGGAGATGCGCAAGCCGAGCCTGACCTGTGAGGAACCTCAACACACTAATTGCTTCGCAGCACCCTGCTGCTAAGGAATGAGGATTCCATCAGCGCGAGTGTATGATGTCGTTTAAGGGAGATTGATAGGAATGATAACTGTTGCAAATCGGATTTATGTTAAGCCGGAATACGCGGAGGCGTTCGAACAGAGGTTTCGCGATCGCGCGGGATTGGTGGACAAGATGCCGGGGTTCATTTCAAACCAGGTGTTGCGTCCGGTAAATGAAGGCGACCCTTACGTGGTTTTCACGCTTTGGAATACACGCGCGGACTTTCTTAACTGGGTGCGCTCGGATGAGTTTGTTAAGGGCCACGCCCAATCTGGAACTCTACCGAAGGACGCATTCTCGCAATCGAATGTTCTGGAAATGCATGAGGTGGTCCAAGACTCGGGCCGACCGGAACTGGTGGCGGAAGAGCGCGGTGGACCGTTTCGCATGCACTAGGTACGCGTCAGGTGTTAGAAGAGTTTGGAGAAGAAGCCGATTTTCCATATCTCATTTATAAGTTCTCATTTGTGATCCGCACCGGATGGGTCCTTCAGGTGACTAATGAAAATTGATAAATGAGATATGGAAAATCTTCTTACTCATTCAACTCAAACTAGCAACTTGATCCTACGGCAAATGCGCTGCCTCGCTTTTCCCCACGATCTTCACATACTTCTTGATCACGTCGTTTAGAGACGCCGTGCGCTCCCAGCTCGTGCCGCTGCTACGGAAACGCACAATGCCTTCGTGATCGATCACAATGTAGGTAGGATACGCTCTAACGTTGAATGCTCTGGAAATCTGTCGATTACGATCCCAATACTGCGGCCAGACCATCTTCTCTTTTGTTGTGAAGTCACGCCAGATTTGTTCCTCTGTATCGGTGCTAATTCCGATCAAAACGAATTGCGGCTCTTTGGAAAACCTTTTATGCAATGAACGTAACGATGGAACCGAGGCCACACATGGAGGACACCAGGTGCCCCAAAAATCGAGCACAACCACTTTGCCGCGCAGATCCTCGAGCGAAAGGTGTTCGCCATCGGCAGTAACTATCGAAAAGTCTGGCGCGAAGGCTTCACGCGCGCGACGCGGATTCTCGATCATCTTGCGCGCCTGATCTGAATAGCCTCCCCTGGGTTGTAGCTTCAGGTAGTTTTGCAGTTCGGCGACACCTTCCGCATCACGATTCTGCTGCAATAGCACGACGCCCAAATTGTGACGAATCACTGGAATCGTGGCGACGTTGAGTGCCAGCGCTTCTCGAAAGGCAGCCTCGGCCTCACGCAGTTTCTTTTCATCCCTGGCTTCCGCTGAGGACTGAAATGCAAGCCCCTTGTGATTAAAGGCCTGCGCTCGTATCTCAGGATCGGCCGGCGCCAGTTCCAACACTTTCTCGCTTATGTCGATCACATTCTTGTAGGCTTCCAGGCCGAAGTAGGCCTGGGCCATTCCTAACATTGCATCTGGCGACTTCTTCCCGCGCAGCTCGTTGGCGCGCTTGAAACTTTTGAGCGCGTCTTCGTACTGACGCCGTCGCAACAGCTCGATGCCTTTCTGGTATTCTTCCTCGTATGAGAACCCATCGTCCTGCGCGTGAACAGTATTGACTGCCCGAGAAAGATAAAGCGCAGGTTCCGTCAGGGCGATCATGCCCAAGGCGAGTGCCATGAGGAGCGACGAGATTAGTCTTGAGCGGCGGCGATGAGGATGAACGTCTGGGTAGTGCATGTTAGTGAGCCTCCTTGATGTTGCGAAATTGCTCGAATCTTTCGGCGGTGGATTATCGAACCGGCTTCGCCAGATCGTATACTCTTGAATCTATGGAATGGCAAGAAAACATTATCGAAGACGACCGGCAAATTCAAGAGTTGCTGGCCAAAACTCAAACCATCGCGGTGCTGGGAATCAAGACTGAAGCGCAGTCGAACCAGCCGGCGTTTTACGTGCCTCACTACATGGCGGCCGCTGGCTTTGACGTTATTCCAGTTCCGGTTTATTACCCGCAAGTCACCGAGATTCTTGGGAAACGGGTCTATCGCACGCTTGCAGAAATCCCTGTCGAGGTAGATTTGGTTAACGTCTTTCGCCGATCCGCAGACGTCGCGACGCACCTGGACGATCTGCTGACGAAGAAGCCCAAAGCTGTGTGGATGCAATCGGGCATCTGGAACCAGGAAGTCGCCCAAAAGCTGGCTCAGGCCGGAATCAAGGTTGTGCAGAACAAATGCTTGATGGTGGAACATCGTTACCTACGCAAGTGATTTGGAGTGCGCCGCACTCCACGGAGTTGATCATTCCCATAAAGGCGTTGATATATGAGTAGACTTCTCCTTTCATTAGTCGCTGTCTTCCTCGTTTCAGCAAATCTGCACGCGCAGACCACACCAGACGCGGCCCAATTAACCACGCTCCTCAACAACTTCCTTACGGGTGCAGGGCGGAACGACGTCCAGATCCACGATAATTTTTGGGCCGACGATTTGATTTACACCGGTGCAGCGGGGCGGCGTGTCACCAAGGCAAACATCATGGACGACCTGCGCAAAGCACCGTCGCCATCAACACTACCGAAGACAACTTATGGCGCCGAGGAGATTCGGATTCAACAATATGGCGATACCGCTATCGTCGCCTTTCGACTGGTTGCTACCGTTGAGCGTGGCAATAAAACTGAAGTTTCGAAATTCTTCAACACCGGCACATTTCTCAAACGCAACGGGAAATGGCAGGCGGTCGCCTGGCAGGCCACGCGACTGCCCCGCCCCGACGAAGTGGCCAGAACCGACCTGGCACAAATTGACTCTGAGTTTCATAACGCCTTACTCGGCGCCAAGATTGATGCACTCGAAAATCTCCTTGACGAAGCTTTTGTCTGGACCGACAGCACGGGACGACTGATCAACCGGATGGAGTTATTGAGATTGCTCAAGGCTGGTGAACTAAAATTCTCAAAATTGGAAACCAGCGATGTGAGCGTTTCGGTATCGGGTGACACCGCGGTAGTTCGGGGCATCTTGCAACGCCAACGTAGTGCAGTTCCCGATCAATCTGGGTCTGCGGACTCAGCCCCACGAAAATTTTCTTACACCCTGACCTTCGTTAATAAAGGTGGGCCATGGAAGGCCGTGGCATATCATGCCAGCGGATCTCAGTAGCCAAGTGTGAATGACCACTGGCGCCTCGGCTTCGCCGCCTGATGTGAGGCGGTGGCTCTGCCCCGCCGCTAGCTCCGGACACCCAATCGGGCTACGCCCTCGTCTTCCGGGTTTTTAGGTGGTTCATCCCAGGGGCATAGCCCCCAAGAAATTATGCTGTCGGTTACGGCGGGGCAGAGCCACCGCCTCATATCAGGCGGCGAAGCCGAACTCGCCATTGATTTTTCTGAGCCAAAAGTCGGGCTTGCTTCGGTTTCAAGGTGCGCCAAAACGAGCGCTCCTACGCGTCGGAACCACAGTTTGAGACAGACGATTTGTTCCTCCCGATCTCGACAAGTTTTCCATCTTCCGTGTATAAACGTCGCACTTCTTCAGACGCTCCATGGACATTTCCCTCGAAAACCCCCTGCAGAACGAGTCGTTGCCCGAACCGATAGTTTGCGCCAATTGTGGCGCGGAAATGACTGGCGAGTATTGTCACCAATGCGGCCAGAAGAAGGTGGACCGCCACGATTTTTCCGTCAAACATTTCTTCGGACACTTAGTTCATGAGATTACTCATCTCGACGGCAATAAGATTCTAAAGACGCTGAAGGCGCTTCTGTTTCGGCCCGGGCTCTTGACTGCCGAGTACCTGGCGGGAAGAAAAGGCAGTTATCTGAATCCCATCCGAATCTATCTGACTTTTAGCGCTCTCTACTTCCTTTTCGCGTGGGGCACACTGGCTGATATCCGCGGTGGTGGCGCTGACAGAACGGCCCGGCATCCCACAACTATCGCCATCGCCAAACAAAAGGGGCTAGAGCCGCGCGCGGTGGCTGATAAGATTTATCAAAAAACTGAGAAGTATTCCGCCGTGATAAGGTTTGGAAGTGTGCTGATTTCCGGACTATTTCTCTCGGTGCTTTTTATCGGCGCGAGACGTTATTACGTAGAGCACCTAATCTTCTCACTGCACTACTATTCATTTGATTTCTTCTGCAAGAGTGTCTTCGCGTTACTGTTCATCGTCTCTGCAGCAGTGGGCCACCGGTTCCCGGTCATGGTCCTCAACCTGTTCTACCCTGTCGCGTTTATCTACCTGGTCCTTGCACTGCGCCGTGTGTACCGCCAAGGCTGGCCCATTACGGCAATAAAATCATTAGTTCTGTTTCTGTGCGAGACACTGCTCTTCGTTGGCGTAAACATCGCGGGCTTCATCATCGCGTTTTCAACTGCCTAGCAGAAGCTCGCGTGTACAGAGCCGAGCGCAGTAGCGCCGGATCCTAAATTCAACCAGAACCCGTTACGACGATATCAATTTTCTGTTCAGGATCCGCCGCTCCCCGACGCGTCGGGGTTCTGTATTGGGACCACAAAGCTCCTCGACTATGTATAATCCTCACTCCGAAACTCCAACTTTCAGAGGGACATCAACTCATGGAATTGCTAACCGACTCATCGGCTTGGATCGCGTTTCTTACCCTGACCGCGCTGGAATTAGTTCTGGGAATCGACAATATCGTTTTCATTACGATTCTTGCTGGCAAGCTACCACCCGAGCAGCAGAAAAAGGCTCGGAGTGTCGGGCTGGCTTTGGCGATGTTGATGCGCATCGCGTTGCTGATGTCGCTGTCGTGGCTGATCAAATTGACTTCGCCTTTGTTTGTGGTTCTGGGCGAGGAAATTTCCGGGCGCGACTTGATCCTGCTAATCGGTGGACTATTCCTAATCGCTAAAGCCACCCACGAGATTCATGGAAAACTCGAAGATGATGAAGGCAGAGCTTCCAAGGGTGTGGCGGCGTCGTTCGCCAGTGTGATTATTCAAATACTGTTACTCGACATCATCTTTTCACTCGATTCGGTAATCACGGCGGTTGGAATGGCGGACCACATTGAAATCATGATCGCAGCGGTGGTGGTGTCCGTCGGCTTCATGATGTTCTCGGCCGGCAGGATCGGAAGGTTTGTGCAACGCCATCCGACGGTGAAGATGTTGGCGCTCAGTTTCTTGTTGCTGATCGGGGTTAGCTTGATTGGCGAGGGCCTGGATCGACACATTCCCAAAGGCTACATCTACTTCGCGATGGCGTTCTCACTGTTTGTGGAGATGCTGAACCTGAAAATAAGAAAGCCACGCACGCCGCCAGTGAAGCTGCACGAGCCGTACGTGGAGGGGTGAGGGTCGGCAAAACCTGGACGAGCGAAGGCCCAGGTAATAACTCTCGAGCGAAAAGTGCAGAGGCCCGGTGGAGTAACTCACTCAGGAAGGAGGACTGAGCGAAACCCCGACTGCACTATTCAATCAAGGCCAACCTTCGGTCAAAAGCCCGGCAACATGGTTTCGCAAACAACATCGGGCGGCGAGATTGCTTCTCGCCGCCCGTTTGTTTTCACAGTCTATCCGCTCGCCTACTGCGCGTTCGGGTAAACCAACGTAAGCGGATCTGGCAAAGGAATGCGCCTGATCGTGCCATCCCTCGCAAGCTTCGTCAGTGAATACTGCGGCTTGTCAGGATTGCCTTTGGTGATCTCGTCGATGTTGCCAACCACGAGCACCACCATCTTGTCAGGCTGCAGATACTTCTCGGCCACCCGCTGCACGTCTTCCGCGGTCACCGCCCGTATACGATCACGATAGGTCGACCAATAGTCGGGGCGGCGCTTCGTGTATTCGTCCTGTGCAAAAGTCCCCGCCACCTGCGATGCGGTCGCGAAGATCCGAGGGAAAAATTCAACGATCGAATTCTTCGCTGTCTCGAGTTCTTCCGCAGACACCTTGCCGGTGCGCACACGATTAACTTCCTCCATGATGATGTCGATCGCCTGCGAGGTGGTGGGATTCTTGGATTGGAATGCCGCGCGGAAAACGCCTGGATAATAAGTTCCCAAACCAAAGTTGGAACCAGCGCTGTACGCAAGTCCCTCGTCTGAACGGACGCGCGAAGTGATGCGCGATGTGAATCCGCCACCACCAAGAATGTCGTTCATGAGCTCTATCGCATAGGAATCTGGTGTGTCGCGCATTGCGCCAATGTGGCCAATGCTAACGCGACCCTGATTCACGTCTGCTTTGTGGACCGCGTAAAGACCCGCTACCGGCACTGCCGAAGGCTTCGGAACTTCAGGCACGGCCATCTTATTAACCGGCCAGCCTTTCATCGAATTTTCCAGTTTCGCCAGCATATCCCTGGTGTTGAAGTCGCCGGAGACTGCGAAGATAAAACCACCCGGTTGAAAGTATTTCTGGTGAAACGCGATCATGTCTTCCCGGGTGATACCCTCGATGGAAGCTTTGGTTGAGTCCTTGGTTGAGAAATGGTCAGTGCCATACATCAAGCGCGACCATTCACGATTTTCAATGGTCGTGGTGCTGTCGTTGCGTCGCTCCATGTTCTGAAGAATCTGGCTCTTGGCGAGCTTCAGACGATCCTCCTGGAAGCGAGGGTTTCGAAGCATGTCGAAATAGAGAGCCAACCCAGCGTCCACGTCCTTCGCCAATAGGTTCACACTTGCATTTGCCTGGGTCCCACCGATGAAGGTGTTGATCTGCGCTGCCAGAAAATCGGCGGCTTCGTCAAACTCTTCGGCAGTTTTTGAGGTGGTTCCTCCGGCACGCATCTGGCTGCCGGTTAACGACGCCAGACCTTCTTTGCCCGCGGGCTCGAGATAAGAGCCAGCGCGCACGAGAGTCGCGACGTTTACGAGAGGCAGATCGTGATCTTCGACCAGGTAAGCCACCACGCCGTTTGACAGCACGTGACGGTATTTCTCACGCGCCGGCGGTGTATAGCTAAGAGTGGTGTACTTAAGTTCGCGTGGGTGTGTCGGAATCTGTTGCGGCGTTTGGGCCAACAAGCCGGCGGGCGACAACGCCAGCAACACAAGAGTAAGCACTGCTGAAACTATCTTCTTGTTTTTCATGATTACTGGTTACCTCCTTCGAGTTGCTTGAGGCGATCTTCCAGCATCTTCTTGACCACCTTGATAAAGTTCTGTTTGTCAGCGGGAGCGGATGCCGCCTGCTGTTCGATACGACCGAGCATCGTTTTAATCTGTTCAGGTTTGGCCTGGGCCAACATGGCTTTCATGCCATTGATCTGCGTTTTTTCCTGATCTGACAGACCAGCCAAAGCAGGATCTTCTTTTTCACCAGCGGCCGACTTCTTCGTGTTGTAGATCGCGATGGTGCGATTTTCCGGTTTGAAGTAGGTGTTTGCCACGCGACGAATGTCTTCAGGAGTTACAGCCTGGTGACGCGCCGGATCGTTATTGATTGTTTCCCAGCCACGCGTGTTGTCGCGAAGCAGCAGTTGAACCATCAAGCCAAAGTTGTTCTGGATGCCCCGAAACACGCCGGCTGCGTATTGGTTCTTCACCTTCTGCAACTCATTCGCGTCAACCAGTTCCTTCTGAAGTCGTTCCATCTCTTTGTAAAGAGCCTGCTCAACCTCCTCAGGTGTCTTCCCTGGTTTCGCAACTCCGGTCAGCTCGAACAGTCCTTCATACTTGCGACCGTTGTGGAACCCGCCGGCACTGTTCGCAATTTGCTGTTGCACAACGAGTGCCTTGTAAAGACGACCGGTGCGGCCGCTCAGCACGCTGCCCAGAATGTCCAGCGCGAACCCATCAGGATGGCCTTCAGCTACGGTGTGATAACGCACGCGCACCTGGGGATTGGTTTCAGCGTAAGCCACCATGCGCTTCTCGGCGAGTTGGGGCATTTCGCTCGTGCGAACAGGTTCCGGGTCTCTTGGACCACGCTTCAAAGTGCCAAAGTATTTCTTTGCCAGCTCAACAGCGCGGGCAGGGTCGACGTCACCAACCAGCGCGGCCGTCAGATTATTTGGCGCGTAGTTAACGGCAAAGTAATCCAACGCTTCTTCGCGAGTGATTCCTTCGAGATCACTGGGCCAACCGACCACGGGCCAGCCGTATGGTGACGACTGCCAGAACATCGATTCGTATTGTTCGTTGAACTTGCCGGTGGGGGTGCTGTCGGTACGCAGCCGGCGCTCTTCGTGGACCACGTCGCGCTCCGAGTAAAACTCACGGAATACTGGATTGCGCAGCCGATCCGATTCCATCCAGAACCAGAGTTCCAACTTGTTGGCAGGGACATTAATGAAGTAAACGGTGAAATCGTTGCTGGTGCCCGCGTTCATGCCGGAACCGCCAGCCGTGGTGTAGATACGATCAAACTCGTCCTTCACCATGATGTCTTTTTCGCGCTTCGTCAGTTCGTCAAATTTCGTGAGCAACTGCTTGTGACGTTCTGACCGAAACTTCGGGTCTTTGGCGTCGGTTATCTCACCAAGCCGAGCTTTGACGATCAGCATCTGCTGTTCCTTACGGAGATCGGCGCGAACCTGATCCATCTCTTTAATGAGCCGTAAATTCTCTTCAATATTCTTGGTGCCGACAGCGTGGGTGCCCTTGAACATCATGTGTTCGAAGAGATGCGAGAGTCCTGTGATTCCTGGACGCTCGTTGACCGAGCCGACCCGCGCAACCCAACCGGCGGCGATGTTCGGGTCGCCCTTTCGGGGCACCAACAGCAAGCGCATTCCGTTGTCCAGGACAACTTCCTGCACCGGCACCTTCTGAGCGGCCACTGCATAAGCGCACAGAAGTAGCGCTATAAAGCCTAGTGAGATTCTTTTCATTCTGTAATCCTCTTATCGATCTGAAGTTGGAGTCTGATCCGAGATTGAAGCCCTGGATCTCTGCTTGCGAAGAGTTGCAATCATAACAGCAGCAAAAAAATTGTCCAAACTGCCGCAAGTTAGACACATACGCAGTTTTGAGCGTACGGGTTTCAATAGGTGTGTCAGCAAAACTCGGAACTAGGAAATCGCAAGCACGGTTATTGTTATGCGTATGACACAGCCAAGCCAAACGTGGGCATACTTTCTAATTACTTCGAGACGTGACAAAAGTTCCGAAGGTTTTGAAGCGCTGCGGGCACCGACGCAGGATGAGGCCGTGCGGGCCGCAGCTAGGCAACGGTTGGGGCCAGCTGACTACCCACCGAGATCGGCCCCGGGGTACACGTTCAGGTTTTGAACCAGTTACTCTTAAGATACATCTGGGAAAAAATCCTTTTTCTTGCACCAGTCCCATCGTAGAATCACACCCCACGACGACCTCACTGCTCGGAAATTAATGCGCTTCTTAACCGGCGGATGCCAAGTTGGTGACCTTGCCCCTTATGAACAGCGGAATCTGGCAACAGGTTGATCAGGTGGCGCAGGCGGCCCTCGAACTCGAACCGGGCGAACGCAGCGCTTTCCTCGACCAGGCCTGCGCCGGCAATCAGAGCCTCCGTTCCGAAGTTGAGTCCCTTCTTAAACATCAGGACCAAAATGACGACGCAGTTGGCACTCATGCGTTCCGACTCTCGGGCTACGCTCCGCATGGTGGCAAATTACAGCCGGGTCAAATTGTCGATGGTTACGAAATAGTCAGCCTACTTGGCGTTGGAGGGATGGCCGAAGTTTACCTGGCCGAAGACACTAACCTGCGTCGAAGAGTGGCTATCAAGCTCGTCAGGCGTGGGATGAACACCGTGGACGTGCTCCGCCGGTTCCGTCACGAAGAACGCATCCTGGCGAATCTCAGCCATCCGCAGATCGCGCAACTCTACGGCGGTGGGCACCTTCCGGAAGACATTCCATATTTTGTGATGGAATACGTCGAGGGCCTGCGCGTGGATCGCTATTGCAATGATCACAAGCTCTCTACCGACGCGCGACTAAAACTATTTCTGAAGATATGCGCAGCTGTTGATTATGCTCATCAGCACCTCGTGATCCATCGTGACATTAAGCCAGGAAACATTCTGGTAACTGAAAATGGCGATGCAAAGTTGCTCGATTTCGGAATCGCGAAGTTGCTGGACAGCGAGGTGCCCGACGAAGGCGAACATACCGTGACCATGCTGGGGGCGATGACTCCCGAATACGCGAGCCCCGAACAAGTGCGCGGGGAACCGGTCAGCACTGCCACGGATGTTTATTCTCTGGGCGTCTTGCTCTACGAACTGCTTTCGGGGCATCGACCTTATCGCCTCAAGAGTCGCAAGCCCGTGGAAATGGCGCGTGTTATTTGTGAGCAGGAGCCGACGCGTCCCAGCATGGTCGTCGTCAAACCGGTGGAGACCCCGCGCGAGTCGAAATCCGACGTGACTGCTGAGTCGGTCAGCGAAGCACGCGCTACTCAACCGGAGAGTTTGCGCCGGCGGCTGTCAGGTGACTTGGATAACATCATCCTTAAGGCTGTGCGAAAAGATCCCTCCCGGCGATACTCATCGGTCGCGCAGTTCTCCGAAGACATTCGCAGACATCTCGCCGGCCTACCGGTGGTCGCGCGCAATGATACGCTTCTCTACCGCACGCAGAAATTTGTAACCCGTCACAAGTTCGGCGTAGCCGCTGCGGCAATCGTTCTCTTAACCATGATTGCCGGTACGATTACCACGACTCTTCAAGCGCGGGCCGCCCGAATTCAACGAGCGAGGGCCGAGCACAGATTTGCTGACGTGCGTCGTCTGGCCAATTCATTCATGTTTGAGATTCACGACTCAGTGCAAAACCTCCCGGGCTCGACGCCAACAAGACAACTGCTGGTAACGAGGGCCCTTGAATACCTCAACAGTCTTCGCAACGAATCCCAGGACGATCCTTCACTGCAGCGTGATCTCGTGAACGCCTACATACGTATCGGAAATGTTCAGGGCAATCCAAGCAACGCGAATCTTGGAGACAGGGCGGGAGCAATGCAAAGCTACTTGACGGCTTTGGACATTGCCATCCAACTTCTAAGCGCCAACCCCGCGGATACTCAGGCGCGCAGATCGCTAGGTGTGGTTCGAGAGAAGATTAGCGATTTAAAGTCAGCTGACGGTGATATTGCGGGCGCTGTCGCGAGCGCTCAAAGCTCGCTCGCCCATTTCAAGGAGCTCGCTGCGGACGATCCTGAGAACATCGCCGCCCAGCAGTCACTGGCTATCAGTCATATCAAGGTTGGCGACGTGTTAGGCAATCCGAATTTCCCGAATAGCGGCGACCAGGCCGGCAGCATGAACAACTATCAATCGTCACACGCGATATTGCTCGCTGTGAATAAGCTTGAATCAGACAGTCCACGGACCCGCCGCCTACTCGCGCTGGTCCACGAGCGGATCGGCACGATGCATGAGGCGGCGGGAAATACGGTTGAAGCCGGAAACCACTATCAGGAATCTCAAATAATTCGGCAGTGGCTGGCAACGAAATCTCCGGACAACACCGAGAGCTTGAGGGACCTTGCTATAGCTCACGAAAAAATGGCCAATGTCCTGGTGTCGATGCGGAATCTGCAGTCGGCATTAGACAGCCGTCGTGAGGCACTTGCCATTTTCAGTCGTTTGGCAAAATCTGATCCGGGCAATGTTCAGGCTCAACAGTCTCTCGCCATCAGTTACATGCATCTCGGCGACTTGTTTGGTGATCCTGATTTGCCGAATCTTGGGCAAAGGGCCGAAGCCGTGAAAAACTATCGAGTGGCGGTTGAGATTTTGAGCACACTCAAAGAAGTAAACTCAAACGATACTAAAACGAAGACTACGCTCGACCGAATTAATGGTTTGTTGCAGCGGCTGCAATCGTGAGGGAAAAACTGGATAACGGTCCGCAGATTACGCTGATTACGCAGATTAGTCAGAACAACCGACAGCGGGTCGTTGAACAAAGGTCGCCTGCTTTTATTAAGCGGTGTAATTGCGGATAGTCTGATAAAAACCGAAAGGGATCAAACGATGAAGAAGAGTAAGTTGGTAGTAGCGATTGCGATTATGCTTACAAGTCTTTTCGTTTTGCCGGTTCAAGTCCTGGCCTGTGCCTGCTGTGCGGACGAAAACGACTATGGCATCAACTTCCGCAGGCCCACTCCACACGAACGCGTTCTGCTTGGCGATATCAAGTTTGGCGCCACCGCAAAAAGAGGTGGAGGCGCTGCGTCTGACGTTGAGGAAACATTTCAGTTGACGGGCGGAATGTCGGGAAACACCTGGAAACTCAACCTCCGAGATGGTTCGAAGATGGGCACGCTCACGCTGACCATTCCGTTGAAAATGTTGAGTTACGTGGTAGACCCGCACAACGGACTAACGAGTCCTGGCGGCGGTCCGAGACTCTACAAGGAGTGGCGCTTCGAAGGTCGCGCCAACGCAACTGGATTTCTCCGCGGCGGCGGCGCGCCCACAAGTTACTTTTTGGTCTTTCAAGGTCATGGCAACCGCTGCGACAACGCTGAAGACTTTTCGCATTGGCGTTTGGAGGTAAAGGGAGCGCGGATTAAATATGCCCTGATCGGCGAACTCGCAAGAATGACAGCTCAAGCCGTGCAATAGGATCTCCTTGGAGTGCGCCGCCTTGTCGGCGCTTTGGATAGCGGCGGCCAGGCGCCGCGATCTTGAATGACTTGGCTGACGAGGTCGCGCCAAGCCGCGACGAACCAACGCGCCGACAACCGGGGTACCCGGCGCGGCAGCCGCGCTGGGGTGGCGTGGCGGCGCACTCTAAGTCTTGCCCCAAAAGTCGCGAGATTGTTAGTTATGGAACCGATTATCGTCTGACCACGTATTGACCAACGAATTGTTTCTTTCAGAAGCACGGCAACAATCAACAGATCCAACTCGAGGTCAGCATGAAACTCATCGTCTCCAGGCTACTACTGTTCGTACTACTCTCTCCCCTCCCCTCTTTTGCGCAGACGCCGTCAACTGCAGACGCCCGAATTAAACGGGTCGAGCAAGGTCTGCTCTCACCAGTCCTGATCAAAGGTGAACCCACCTGGTCCATTGAAGAACGAATGAAGCATTACAAAGTCCCGGGGCTGAGTATTGCAGTTATCAAGGACTTCAAAATCGATTGGGCGAAGGCGTATGGAGTCACGGACGTCGATACAAACGAAAAAGTAACCACCGATACGATTTTTCAGGCTGCTTCGATCAGTAAACCCGTGGCTGCCATGGTCGCGATGAAGAAAGTGGAAGAAGGCAAAATTTCCCTCGACGAAAACATCAACAACAAACTGGTGTCGTGGAAACTTCCCGATAACGAATTTACTGCCAGGAAGAAAGTGACCCTCGCCAATCTTCTAAGTCATACAGCCGGCACCACGGTCCATGGTTTTCCTGGCTATGAAGTGTCGGACAAAATACCAACACCTCAACAGGTGCTGGATGGGGTTAGCCCAACCAACACCGCGCCGGTTCGCGTCGACCTGGAGCCCGGAACGAAATTCCGTTACTCCGGCGGTGGGATCACGGTTGCGCAGTTAGCGATCATGGACATTGAGAAAAAGCCTTATCCCCAGATTGCACAGGAGGCGGTGCTTGGTCCACTCGGGATGAGCAACAGCACCTATAGCCAACCGCTCTCGCCCGAATGGCGAAAGAAAGCCGCTTCGGGTCATCGACTCGACGGTCGTCCGATTGAGGGCAAGATTCACGTTTATCCTGAAATGGCAGCCGCAGGTCTTTGGACCACACCAACCGACCTGGCGAAGTTTGCTCTCGAAACGCAACTCTCGCTGGCCGGCCGTCCCAGCAAAGTTTTGAAAAAAGAGTCAGTCGAAAAAATGACCACGGCATTTCTCGACGGAGTTGGACACGGATTCTTTATCGAGCCTCACGGGAAAGCCATCTATTACGGCCACGGCGGCTCCAACGAAGGTTTTCGTTGTGAGCTGGTGGTAAGCAGAGATAAAGGCTATGGCGTAGCGGTGATGGTCAATTCCGACAACGGCCAAATCATCAGGGAAGTAATTCGAGCGGTCGCACAAGAGTACGGCTGGGATGAATTCCTGCCGGCCCCTTTTGTGCCCGTAACCTTGAGCGCCAGCCAGCTAACAGAATTCCATGGCCGCTTTCAAGTAAACGCCGATCGCGTCGTTACAGTGAACAGTGAAAACGGGAAGCTCTACGCGCAGGCGACTGGCGATCCAAGATTTGAACTGGTGCCAATATCGGAGACTACTTTTGTGCGTCGGGATGCCGATTTCAAACTTACGTTCAATCGCAGTACGCCACCGAGCGGTAGCGGTGATGGCGCTTCAGGTGCTGCGGAGGTCGACTCAGTTGAGATCCAAATCGGACCCAACACGTTTCCCGCCAATCGCGTCAGCGCTGAAGCACTCGTGCCCTATGAGATGTTAATGGCCGGCAAGACTGCTGAGGCGATCGCCGCTTACCAGAAAATTAAGGCAGAAAAACCTGACAATCAGGCTGTAAGCGCAACACGCCTGAACCGTGTTGGGTACGTACTGATGTCTCAAAAGAGGATGGAGCAGGCGATCGCGGTTTTCAAGGTGAACGTTGAGCTCTATCCGAATTCGGCAAACGTTTACGACAGCCTCGGCGAAGCGTACATGGTGAACGGCGATAAGGAACTTGCGATCGCTAATTACAAAAAGTCGTTAGAGCTTGATCCGAAGAATGCAAATGCGACGGCGAAGCTGAAGAAGCTTGAGGCGAAATAACTCGAGTAGATCGCAGGGGCGTTCGTGAGCGAGACTTAGAGATTCAACGAGCCCGCAAGCGGGTGGAGATAGCCTGCGTCGCAGGCTCGGAGAGCTCGTCTCCCCTGGTTCGAAGGATATTTATCCCTTCTTCCGGCTTACCAGAACTCCGGAATCAACTGTTTCACCAGTCCGCGAAAGCACTTCGAAGAAGAGTTGGTTGTTGGCGATCTCGACCAGCATGAACGACATATCCTTGTCGTAAGCCTTCTCGGTAAGCGGCGAGTTTCTCTTTACGTCTCCCGGCCTCAACTTGCCGCCCGCGCCGGAAATAAAATAGTAGATTCCCTTTTGCGGTTTAATGCGCTCGTAAAAATGCTCATGACCTGCCAATACAAGGTTCACACCATGCTTCACGAAGATTGGTTCAACTACTTCGCGCAACTGCTTGTCCGAGCCATGCTTGCCTCCTGATGAATAAGGAGGATGATGGAAGAAGGCTATCTTCCATTCAGATGTATCTTTCGCCAACTCACTCTCAAGCCACTCGACTTGTTTCTTGTCCATGTAATTGCTGTTGAGACAGTAGAACGCAGCATTACCGGCGGTGAACCGGTAATACTCCTTGCCATTCATGTTGAAAGATTCGTAGAAGCGCTGTGCCGGTTCATCGTGATTGCCCAACGTCGCGTAAAACTTCACCTTCTGATCCATGATGGGCTTGTAGGGATCTTCAAATTTCGCCTTAAAGTCAGCAGGCTTTTCACCTCCGTACATGTTGTCACCCAACATCAAGACAAACTCATAAGGAAAAGTTTGCCGCGACCGGAGCAGGAGATCCGCAAGTTCCTGCTGCTTTTCGCTGCCTGTTCCTGTGTCGCCAATGATCACAAACTTGGTGGAGTTTTTTCTCGACGGCAAAGAGACTTTGACTCGGGTCGCATGAACGTTGCCATTGCTCCCGCCATTCTTAACGCCGTTGGTTTTCGTTACGGTGGATTGCCCGATGACGCTAACGCTAAATATCGCTACGAAGATCAGCGCGAAAAATGGACTGAGATGGCGTTTCATATTTCCTCCGAATTTATGGGAGCGCATTGAGTGTGTAGTCGACTATTAGCGAATTGTCAGAATCGACCAGGAGCAGGTGACGGCCCACAAAACGATACTTCACTTCCTTAGGCAGTTGCGGCAGCTTCATCAGCAGCGTGGGTGGGACCTGACCCAGCTCTTTGGATTCGGGATAGGGAAAGTTGACCTTGAGCGGCACACCCTTAGTCTCAGCCTCGAGAATCGTCTGCTTTATCTCCGCTTTGTCGCTAGCTGGGAATTCTGTCTTTACAACCGTCCTTACATAATCGGTGAACTGCGGACTATAAATGTATCCCTGCTTCGTACCCGCGCGCATTGCTTGCAGCTCACTTACAAACTCTTTCTGGTACGCGTCGATTTGCTCAGGCGTCGCGTCTTTTGAAAGAGGCTTCAACTTTTTCTTCACAAGGTTACGTTGTTTAAGGTAGTCCTTAACGTGACTGTCAAATGCACTAACTAACTTCTTTTCGTGGGGTGAGAGTGCTGGAGCTGCGGTAGCCGCAGTCTGTGCTGTTACAAGATTTCCGCCTGCACCTACTACCAGGAATAGGAGCGCAGACACGATGAATGAAAACGGCTTTGTTGCAGAACCCATATGCTTCATAGCATTTCGAAACTGCAAAGGGAATGCCAGCAGTCGTCGGGTTTTGGTCAGGTTAAAAACCCATTTACGACAACCAGAACACAGCACTTTAGCAACGACAGTGCAAGATCAGTCGAGATCACAAATTGGAGAGTTGTATTCATTTTGTCTTTAGCTCTGTACTGTGACGATACGATTTGAGCAGCAGGCAGAAAGGAGAGACCCATTTCTTGCGCAGTTAACACAGGAGCGATATGGAACTTGCTTGGCACGCTCGACGCATACATAGCTCGAAGCTTTGATCCGAAATCTACTTAAACATTCGAGGAGCTATGAAAATTTATCGCCGTACGTCAATTATTTCCCTGGTGATAATGACTGTGTTCGTTGGCATGGTCGAACCGGCTATGGCTCAACGGTCCAGGAGAGCCAACGCATCACCACGTGCCGTTTTGTGGCGTGACCCTGGAGACATCCAGCGTCGCGACTTACGTTATGGACCGGGATCGCCTGAGCTTGTTCCGTTGCCACCGTTTCGGTTCCTGAAGGAAAGCAAAAAGGGAGAGTCACCAAAGTTTGACGTAAAGGACGGTCGCGGCGTGGTTTGGACAGTGAAACTTGGGGAAGAGGCCCAGTCAGAAACTGTTGCCACCAGAATCGTTTGGGCTGTCGGTTATTTTGCTGAAGAAGCTTATTACTTCGATGAAGTGGAAATACTGGATCTACCCAAACTTAAGCGGGGACGTGATTTTGTTTTAAGCGATGGCATCGTGACCGGAGCCCGATTTGAACCAGAGCGTAAACATCTCACTGAAGGATCAACCTGGGACTGGGCGGACAATCCTTTCGACGGCACGCGGCAACTGAATGGCCTGAAAGTGCTTATGGTCTTACTCAATAACTTCGACGCCAGAAAAGAAAACAATACTGTCTACTACGTGCGGTCCCAATCCAGTAGTCGTTATGAAGCGCAGCACTACGTAACCGATCTGGGCGCTACGCTTGGCCGGGCTGGCGGTTTGGGTGGTAAACGCACCAAAAACGATCTCGAGGATTTTCTCTCCACGCGTTTTGTGATGGGAGTCGAAGATGGGGCTGTCGAGTTTGACTACGACACTCGCCCTACAAGGTTGGGCCATCTCAGCGCGATTTATTATCCTTACTATCGCGGCGAGGTGAAGAAGGAAAAGGCGATGCGCAATATTCCGGTGGCGCATGCCAAGTGGATTGGTTCGTTGCTAAGCCAGTTAACCGATGAGCAACTTCGCGACGCGTTTAGAGCTGCGAGATATAACGATGCGACGATGGAAGGGTACGTCGAAGCTCTTAGAGAACGGATCAACCAGCTCGCCCGGCTGTGAAGGGTGACCATCTCCATATCTGATTTGATTCTCAATTGTCATTGCAGGAGACGATCCACGCAGATTTGCGGATAACCAGGAACTGCAATAACTGCAAGGGAACAACGTCGGTAGCCCTTCTCTTTAATCTGTCTAATCTGCTGATAGATCCTACCGATGACATAATGAAAAATGGAAATGAGATATGGAAAATTATGGAAAATGGTTTTAGTCGATCACCTAAGCAAACTCCACCCTTGCCAACAAATATGCCCCTTGCGCTAGAATGCGCCCATGACACCAGCAACCAGCCTCCAATCCGATCAGATGAAATCTTTCCTCGAGGATTTCCGCCAGACAGTCGCCAGTGCAGCCGCTCGGCTACTGGAAATTCCCGAAGAACAAAGCGAACAACCGCGAGCCGAAGGTAAGTGGTCAGCGAAGCAGGTTATCGGTCACCTGATTGACTCAGCGGCTAATAATCATCAGCGCTTTGTACGGGCGCAGTTCACGGACGAATTGGTGTTCGCAGGTTATGCCCAGGAGGATTGGATTCGGGTGCAACACTATCAGGAAGAAGGCTGGCGCGATCTGGTCCAACTCTGGAAGTTTTACAATCAACATATCGCGCACCTCATGTCGTATGTACCTGATGAATCGCGCTCGATGCTGCGCAGCAAACATAATTTACATGAGATTGCTTCCGACTTAATCAAGGTTGACGAGCCCGTGACCCTCGACTTTTTCATGCGCGACTATGTGGACCACATGAAGAAGCACTTAGGGCAGATACTCGGCACGTAGAACCTTTAGAGTTGAATCAGCGATTCTCCGAAAGGGCTATCTCCATGGAATACACATTCGAGCAATTGAAACACAAGACCGTCGCCGAGTTGCGCGAGATTGCGAAGGACAATGCGCACGAAGCTCTGCAGGGATACACGCAGCTCAATAAAGAACATTTGCTGGTCGCACTCTCCAAAGCCCTGGGAATCAAGCACGAGCATCATCAAGTCGTCGGGGTTGATAAGGCGTCGATCAAAGCTCGCCTTCGTGAGATGAAAAAGAAAAGAGACGAAGCTTTGGCAGCGCACGATTCAGCGCAGTTGAAAATCGCACGCCGCACAATGCACCGCTTGAAGAGACAGATTCACAAAGCGACTGTTTAGCGATTCCCTGAAGCAAACTGTTAGTTTGCCGTTTCCTCGTAAAGCAAACTGTTAGTTTGCTTCAGTCGCGACAAAAGTATCTTGTGAACCGATAGGACGGATTCCGAGTTTCTTGTCGCGTCCCCGCAAACTAACAGTTTGCTTTACTTCCTTACTCACGGAGGACTTCACATGCTACTCAGTGAATATCTACCCACCAGTTGCAGCACCGCCGGATTATTTGGCCTCGCAAAACAAATCTCCGACACGCTCTTCGCGAGCCTCCCCGCCGGCACATTAACTGACATCTCGCAGCATGTCGTGATCGCCGGGTCCACCACTTTGCCGTTCCTGCAAAGCAAAGCGGCTACCGCTCTGGCTGCAGCGATTAACGAGAAAGGAACTCAACCACGTCTGGTCCATGCGCTCAGAGTTTTGCCGCAGCAATACGCGGTCTTCTATTGGTTCACTCATGGCAAGAAATGTGGGGTAGTGCTGGCGGCGACACCGAGCGCTTCACCTCACGAACGAGCCATCGCGATCGACATCCAGAATCACAGCGAGTGGATTCCAGTGCTGAAGAAACACAACTGGATTTGGCGTGGCGCGGCAGACCCACCACATTTCAATTTCCACGGAGGGCACGACCCCGATTTAGGTCGCGAAGGAATTCGGGCGTTTCAAAAATTGTGGAATCAACACAATCCGACTGACCCGGTTTCGGAGGATGGAAACTACGGACCAAAGACGCAGAAGCGTCTGGAGGCTTCACCGATTGAAGGATTTTGATTCAAACTTCGATCGAGAGATTGACGCGTTTCGCGGCTACCGGTTCTGCACCGCCACCTTCTGAGCCCTCGCCATAAAGTCTTCGATCTCGGAAATCTTTCGCGGTAACGCCTTCGTCAACCAGTCGACCCCGGTCGCCGTGATCAGCATGTCGTCCTCGATACGGACGCCGATGCCTTTGTACTTCTCAAAGGCCGGTTTGATTGCGGCAATGAGCTTCTGGTTTTCAGCACTCTGCGGCAGGTTGTCGAGCGCATCCGGTCGTATGTAAATGCCGGGCTCGTTAGTGAAGACCATTCCCGGCTCCAACCGGGTCCCATAACTCCCAACGTCGTGGACATTCATCCCCAGCCAATGACTCGTTCCGTGCATGAACCATAGCCGGTGCTGGTTCGAGTCTCGATCAGTTATCAGACCAAGCCTCAGTAATCCATCCTTGATGACCGCGGTAGCTGCTCGATCGACGTCCGAAATAAAAGCGCCGGGTTTTGAGGCTTTGGCAGCGGCCTCCTGTGCGTCGTAAACGATCTGATAAATCTCAGCCTGAGCTGGAGAGAATTTCCCGCTCACTGGAAAGGTACGTGTAACGTCAGCCGTGTAATGCTCATACTCCGCGCCAATGTCCATAAGGATCAACAATCCCGGATGGACTTTTCCTTGCGATTCCACATAGTGCAGCGTGGTTGCGTTCTTACCGCACCCAACGATCGACGGGTATCCCCAATGATCGGCGTTACGCAATCTAAAGGTGTAGTCGACCTGAGCATGAACTTCATACTCCCACTTGGCCTCGCTCGCCGCGGCCCACGCTCGTTGGTGCGCTTCAGTCGTGATATCGATCGCATGTTGCAGCAGCATGACTTCGACCAGCGACTTTCTCAATCGCAACTCGGCGAAAATCGGTGTGGCATTTTTGATCGCATAGCCTGATGGAGTCTTGGCCCATTCCGCGGCGAATCGTTGTTCCTGCCGATACTCGCGACTTTCAGCTTCACCACCTGGTGATAACACGTAAAGCTCGGCCTCATTTTTTGCAGCTGACTCAAAGACATTCGCAAACGCCGTCGATGCATCACCGGCCGCAGAGTTTTGACTCATTTGCACATTCCGATCCTGGGGCCGGTAGTTTTGCCGGTTGCGAAGTGCGCGCATGAATGGTTCAAACTCACTCGAATCCCAGATCTCACTGATGCCGGATGCTTGTCGCGCTTCTTCGGCTGTATACATATGACCGTTCCATGTTTCGGCGAATGCATTACGGCGGGGGATGAAAAGAATTGCGGAAGGTGCGTTAGCTCCATTGGTGAGCACCAGAGTCGCGCGTTTCTGCTTAAGATTTGTCAGATAGTAGAGATTGTTTTCCTGCCGGTATTCATAATCTACGTCGTGTGTATAAAGGCGCGGCTCGGCGCTGAAGAGGACCAGCACACCCTTTGGTCCAATGGCTTTGAGCACCCGGGCGCGACGGGCCGCGAGTTCAGAGTGGCGAACTTTCTCATCCAGGATCGGCGCAGCCGGCGTGATTCGAATTATGCTGTTTAAGGATTTCGGCGCATCGACTGCCGCGGCTAAGGCCGAGACATTCAAAACGAATGCAATGATTAGACACGCCTGCAGTTTTGTTATTGACCTTAAATTCATTCGTATTCCTTGAGTATTGATTTATATCACGCGGTTAGCGCAACCGGTATAGAACCGAGCGCGGTAGCGCCGGATGCTAGCTTGAAGCACGGCCGGATACCGACGTCGCAGAAGGATCCGGCGCCACCGCGCTCGGTTCTGTACCGGCTGCGCTACGGGAATTCCGGGTTCGCAGTCGAACGCAGAAAAAGCTACGGCGTTTGAGGGACCTGGCGTCGTCGAACTGCTGGACGCAAAACTCGCCGAGTTCCGTCAGGCATGATTAGCGTGCGCGCACCATCGGGAGTAATCATTAATGTACTTCCATCAGGAAGCTTTCTAACCACAGTTCCTGTCTGCCGCCTTCGACCGCCCGCGCTTCCTGTCCCGGGCACCCCATCAGGAAACATGTTCGAGTTGTTCAATCCTTCAGCTTGACGCCCGGGCGCGTCTACTCCTGGGGGCTCCGGCGCAGTTGGAGCCGTCTGCTGAGTTGCCGCCTTTTGAGTAGTAGTCGCTGCCGCTTCGGATTTCTTTGCTGAAGCTTCAGTTCGTTTGCCTGCACTCTCGATCTTCTTCGCCTCATTCACGGTACTGGAAATCGACGGCTCAACGGATGTAGTCGTCACCGGCTGGGTAGGTTGAGCGGCAGCAGGAGTCTCCTGCGCTGCTGGGACTGCAGGCGTGGCAACTGTAGTGTCGTTCCGGCGTTGGAACGCGAGGTAACCACCAAGGACAGCTCCAATAAGGAGCACAACACCGGCGGCGATGGCCCATGATGGAACTCCTCGACTCTTGCGAGGCTGCACCACGGTTGTCTCACCTGATGCTGCCGCAATGGGCTGTGCACTTTCTGAAATAGTCGCGGCAGTGGCCGCAGCGCCCGGCGGGAGAATGACGGTCGCTGCTTCGGAGCGCCCGGCCAGGGTAGCCACTTCCCCGCTTCCCTGTAGAGCAGCGCGCATGCCGGCCGCGGTCGCAAATCGTTGGTCCCGATTTTGGCTCATTCCCCGCATGAGTACGCCCGCTACTTCCGGTCCGATGTTGTCGCTGATCTGGTTCGCCGGAACAAGTGGATCAGGCTGACCATTTACCAAAGCGGCGGCGCGGGTTAACGCGTCGGGTGGCTTAACTGCCGTCATCAGATGATAGAGCGTCGCACTAAGCGCATAGATGTCACTCCGCGCATCCGTCCCCAGCCCTTGAATCTGTTCAAGCGGCGCGTAGTTTGGCGTGTAACCAAAAATGCTTGCAGTTGTTACGACAGAAATGTTTCCGCTCTGACCCTTAGCTAAACCAAAATCCAACAGAATGATTTGGCCTCGCGCAGTCATCTTTAAATTCTGGGGCTTGATGTCGCGGTGAATGATCTGCGGATCCTGGGTGTGCAAATAATCAAGCGCATCGAGCAGCTGATCACCCCACGTTAGGACCTGATCGGGTGGGAAGGGTCCCTGCTTGCTCTTCATCATCTGATCGAGATCGTCTCCGGCAATAAACTGCATCACCAGAAACTGCCCCTCACCCTCAGAAAAGTGATCGCTCACGCGAGGTAATGCCGGATGATGCATTCTGGCCAGAAGTCGGGCTTCACGCTCAAACTGTTTTCGCAAACGCTCGTCCGTGAACAGCGTCTCTTTCAGAGCAACTATGGTGTCAAGGCGCTCGTCGACAGCTTCATAGACGGCACCCATTCCGCCCTGTCCCAGCTGGCTCTGGATGCGGTAACGGCCCTGTAAAATTGTGTCTGGCGCGAGCATGCTAGTTATTTTGAAGAGCGTTGTCGGTCACTGTTAGGGGGTGCTCGCATTATACACACTGTCACTTCGCGTAAGGCAAACCGTCGGTTTGCTGCATCTGTATGTCCGTTAACAATCCCACAGCATTGAGTGGTTCGCTAATCAAGCGTATGCTACTCGCGCTTGAGTGATCCTTTCCCGAAACGAGACGGAGAAGTCATCGATGTAAACGCCCCTAAACGGTGGCGCTGGCGTCGCTGGCTGATTGGGATCATCCTCCTCCTCTTTTTTCTTGCCTCTCGCAGTCTTTCGATTTATCTATCCGCTGCCTGGTTTGATTCCCTCGGATTCTCCGCAGTTTATTGGTACATCTTCAAACTTAAGGTCGGCCTCTTTATAGCATTTGCTCTGCTCACGATTGCGTTTCTGAGAACAGCTTTCTGGGTTCTGGAAAAAGCTTTCGCTTCCCAGACCAGTACACGACGAACCGTCCTGATTAACAACCAGCCCTTTGAGTTTTCGCCGCAGCGTTATCTACGTCCACTCGGCTGGGCCATCGCCGTCCTCTTCGGTTTGTTCTATGGCGCGGCCATGAAGAACGAATGGCAGGCCTTCGCTCTGTATTTCAATCAAAGCCCTGCGGCCTACCCCGATCCGATCTTTAACAAGCCGATCGGTTTCTACCTTTTCTCGTTGCCAGTCTATGACTTCGTCAGTTCCTGGTTGACCACCCTCGCTTTCGTGGTGCTTTGCGCAGCTCTGGCCTATTCAGTGTTAACTCTGACGGAGAAGGTTCTAAAAACTGCCGGCAAGCCAAGCAGCAAACACTTCTCAGCAATCTCGATTGCGCTCGCAGTTTTCCTGGTTCTCCTTGCCGGTCGAACCTATCTATCTCGATTTCCATATCTCTGGAACGATCATCAGATCTTTTCGGGCGCCACTTACACGGAAGCCAACTACCTGCTGCCCGCGCTTTTTCTCGTTTGCATTGCATTGCTGATTGCGGCGGCAGTCTGTCTGGTAAACGCGTTTACGATGCGAGGGGTACGGTTGCTGATCCTCGCGATTGCGCTGCCGGCCGCTGTGTATGTAGTCGGCGTTTTCATCATCCCCTCGTACGTGAATAGTTTTATTGTTAAGCCAAACGAACTTGGCCGCGAAACGCCTTACATCGAACACAATATTACCTGGACCCGGCGTGCGTTTGGGCTGGAACAGATCGAGCTAAGGGAGTTTCCCGCCGAGAATTCGATTGCCGGCCTGGACCTGGCCAACAATCGCGAAACACTGGAGAACATTCGTCTTTGGGACTGGAGGGCGCTGCAGGACACGCTGAAACAGATCCAGGCAATCAGGACTTACTACGACTTTCCAGATGTTGACGTAGACCGCTACTCGCTGGACGGAAAGACGCGGCAGATGATGGTCGCCGCTCGTGAGATCGACATTAAAAAGTTGCCGGAATCGTCGCGTAATTGGATCAACGAGAAGCTGATTTACACCCACGGATACGGCCTCACGATGAATACGGCTAACGGCTTCACTCCCGAAGGCATGCCGCGATTTGTAGTTTCAAACATGCCGGTGGAAACCGCCTCGAAAGATATAAACGTTACACGACCTGAGATTTACTACGGGCAGGAGACCACCACCGACGTCTACGTGAAGACACGCCAAAAAGAGTTTGACTTTCCGCAGGGCGAGACAAATACCTACACGAGCTATCAGGGTACCGGCGGAATTAGAATCGGCAGCGGTGCACGTCGATTGTTCATGGCGTGGGCGCTCGGAGATCTTTCAAAGTTGCCGTTTTCAGACGACGTTACCGATGAGAGCCGCGTCCTCATTCACCGGAACATCCGTGAGCTGGTCAATGGCATCGCGCCATTCTTGATCTACGACAACGATCCTTACCTGATCGTAAGCAATGAAGGCAGACTCTTTTGGATGATGGATGCCTACACCGAGTCAGCAACCTATCCGTATTCACGTCATCATCTGATCGGCGGCAACAGGGTTAACTACATTCGCAACAGCGTTAAAGTCGTAATCGATGCCTACAATGGAACCACTGACTTTTACGTTTTCGATCAACAAGATCCTTTGATTGCGGCTTATCGTGGGGCGTTCCCGGCATTGTTCAAAGACGCGAGCCAGATGCCTGCTGACCTGCGTGCCCACGTTCGCTATCCGGAAACACTTATTCGCGCCCAGGGGGAAGTCTACGGCCTCTATCATACGCAGAGTGCGAAAGTTTTCTTTCAGCGTGAGGATGTTTGGAATGTCGCACAAAAGATCGGCATGGACGAACAGGGGAAAAAGGGCGCCGCACCTATCGATCCTTACTTTGTCTTGATGCAGTTGCCGGGAGAAAGTGCCGCAAATGAATTTGTGCTGATTCTGCCCTTCACTCCTTCCGGTCGAAACAACATGATCGGCTGGATGGCCGGGCGTAGCGACGGCGAGAACTACGGCAAACTTTTAATCTACAATTTTCCGGAGTCTCGTCTGGTGGATGGACCACTGCAAATTGAAGCGCGCATCGATCAGAACTCTGACTTGTCGTCGCAGTTCACTCTCTGGAACCAGCAGGGTTCGCGAGTGTTACGTGGTCATCTACTCGTAATTCCTATCGGCCGCTCGCTGTTGTATGTGGAACCAATCTACCTACGAGCTGAAAGCAGCCCCATGCCTGAGTTGCGGCTAGTGGTCCTGGCGGCCCAGGACAAGCTGGGCCACGGTCGTACCTTTGAAGAAGCCCTGAATAGCCTTGCCGGCGAAATAGCAAAAGCACCCACACCGGAAACTGCCGGCGACACCAAAGGACCGCAACCATTACCTAGCGGTACCGCTTCACCCAGTCCTTCACCCGGCACCAGCCCCCTGGCGGCGCCCAATGTCCAACAGCTAATTGCCAGAGCCGTCCAGGAGTTTGAGGAGTATCAACGACTGACTGCTCAGGGCAAGCATGGTGAGGCTGGCCAGAAGCTCGAGCAACACAAACGGACGCTCGACGAGCTGAAGAAGGCCTTGGCTAAGCCGTAAGAGCTTGGTCCGCGCCCATCTACGTCCCAATCACCCACCGTCCGCGGCTTCCGAAAACATACTCCAGCTGTCCAGTCCGCTATTGCTGACTGTTCGGCTCTGCCTTAAATGCCCTACGCCAACATCCAAAAATAACGATTTGCTGGGATTTCCGCAGGTAGGCCACCCAATTGTATAGTCATGCCGTACACCATGTTTTAGAGTTACCAGAAAACCCGCCAGTTGGGGTATAGTGACGGCCACACGGAAATCAAATCGCTCAAATTCGTTCCTCGGAAGTGCGCAGGGACACTTTTATTCGGAGGTAGGCTTGGCAGCGGCGGCATTTTACGACCTCGAAGGAACTCTGGTCAGCACGAACCTGGTTCACACTTTGAGTTTCTATGCTCGGAATGAGCCGGGGCTTTTTCGCAGCTTCAAAAAGAGCGCCGCCACCCTCCTCAGCCTGCCGGTATTTGCGGTCACCGATCAATACAGCCGGAAGGTTTTCAATGACCTTTACTTCAAACGTTACAAAGGCGTGAAGGAAGATCGGCTCCGCTACTTAGCTGACGACCTTTTCCTGTCAGTACTTAAGCCTGCTGTTTTCCCGGGCACGTACGAACTTCTGGAGAAGTCACGAAGCGTGGGACTGAGGCAAGTGATCGTCACCGGTGCGCTTGATGTCTCGGTGAAACCGTTGATGGAACATTTAGGGATCACAGACTACGTGGCAAACCGTTTGGAATTTGTAAATGGCGTCGCTACCGGAAGACTGTTACCGCCCGTGATGGCGGCAGCCACGAAGGCTTCCTGGATCAGAGTGTTTGCCGAGCGCGAAGGTCTTAGCCTGAGCGATTCATACGCCTATACAGACAGCATGAGCGATCTGCCGATGCTTTCGATCGTGGGCCATCCGGCGGTCATTAATCCCGACATGAGACTCAGGCAAACGGCCCTGCATCATGACTGGCCGATACTGGACCTAAAATGAAGGTAAATGGTGAATAGTAAATGGTGAATGGTCGACGCTCTTAGAGTAAGGAGTTGAGGACATGCGCCCACACCAAAAACTAGATGCATGGAGCAAGGCCTTAGAACTTGTAATCGAGGTTTACAAATGGACGGAGAACTTTCCGAAGGAAGAGCGATTTGGACTTACAAGTCAGATTCGACGCGCGGCCGTGTCGATTCCAGCGAATATAGCGGAAGGGGCCGGGCGATTCTCGAAAAAGGAATTCGCTCACTTTTTATCTAACTCTCAAGGCTCAGCCAGCGAGCTTGAAACGGAGCTAGAGATTGCTTATCGGCTGGGTTACTTGAATCAAGAGAACTTTTCCCTGTTATTAGCTCAGCTCGAAAGAATTGGACGACTTATAACCGGCTTGAGGCGTCACGTTTTGAATTAGTCGTTTCCGACCCTAATCTTCGAAAGAAACGATTCACCCGGCAGCCGCTCAGAGCCATTTACCATTTACCATTCACCATTTACCAATATGGCCCTTCAACTAAGACGAAAAACGCACGAGTCGGTTGTTTACATCGATCGCGATAGTGCCCCGCGCATCATGCCGTCGGGAGAAGACTTCATTCTTGAAGATCTTCCCATCGGCACTCGGGTGCTATATCCGAATCCGCCAATCAAAGGTTTACCCAACCGCGAGGCGGCGATCCGATACGCGCTCAACCATCCCCATGGCTGCGATCCCTTGTTTGCTCAACTCGAACCGGGCATGCGCGTCACCATTGCGGTGGACGACATCAGCCTTCCCCTCCCGCCAATGGCCACGCCGGATATTCGCCAGACAGTGCTGGAGATAGTGCTCGACATGCTGACCGGCCATGGCGTGGACGACATTCACATCATCATCGCCAACTCCCTGCACCGGAAAATGACGGAATGGGAAATGAAGCGAATGGTCGGCAAGCGAGTCTTCGATGAGTATTACCCCGACCGCTACTACAACCACGACGCGGAATGGACCGATGGCCTGATCAAAATTGGCGAAACCAAACACAAAGAACCCCTGACGCTAAATCGGCGGGCAGCCGAAAGCGATCTGCTGATCTACGTGAATATCAATTTGGTGCCGATGGACGGCGGCCACAAGTCAGTTGCTGTCGGCTTATGCGACTACGAGTCGTTGCGCGCACACCACGAGCCGCAGACGATTCGTGATTCCGATAGTTACATGGACCCAGCGAAGTCTGAGTTGAACCACAAGGTCCATCGTCTCGGCAAAATCGTCGACGAGACAATGAACGTCTTTCACATCGAGACGGCGATTAACAATCGCATGTACAAAGGCGACATGGATTTCCTCCTCAAGAACGAGGACGACTTCTCGGCTATGGACCGCATGAAGTTTGAAGCAATGCGTTATGCACTAAACAAGCTACCGCGTCCGGCCCGCCGGAAACTGCTGCACTCGCGTCCAGCTCAGTATGAAATGATTGCCTGTCATGCAGGCAAGACGGAACCAGTGCATGAAAAAATCATCGAGAAGGCGTTCGACCAATACGCCATTCCGGTTCGTGGCCAGTGTGACATTCTGATCACCGGCATCCCTGACATCTCGCCGTACAACGTTTATTCGATTCTGAATCCGTTGCTGGTCCAGGTAATGGGGTTGGGGTATCACTTCAACTTCTATCGCAACAAGCCGCTGCTCAGGAAGGGTGGCGTGCTCATCATTCATCATCCGTGCTACGACGAGTTTGATCACAAATTCCATCCGAGCTACATCGAGTTTTTCAACCGGCTCCTTCCAGAAACTCGCGACGCTTTTGTGCTGCGCGATAAGTATGAACGCGAGTTTGCCAATAACCCGAGCTACGTCGAGATGTATCGGCGCGGCAACGCGTATCACGGCGCGCATCCGTTTTTTATGTGGTATTGGGGCGAAAATGGCCGGCAGCACGTGGGTAAGGTTATTGCGGCCGGCGCTGAAAACGCACACGTTCCGGCGATGCTGGGTTGGGAACGCGCGGACAACCTGACTGAGGCTATTGCTATGGCCCGGAGCTACATGGGCAATTCAGCCGAGATTACGATGTTGCATCAGCCGATGATCGGCATCGCTGACATGGAGTAAATTGTCCGACCTGCTTTCAGCTTGTAAATGATTTTGCAAAAAGCTCAACCGACTAGTAAGCCGCAGGCTGAGTTACAAATAAGGTAGACGACGAGCTGAAGCATGTCGGACACAGGTAGTAGTCAATGACTAGTCTTTCACCAACCGAAATATTCAAGGATCGGAAGATCTTCGTAATCGGCAGCACCGGCTTCCTGGGCAAGGTCACGCTCAGCATGCTGTTGCAGCAGTTTCCGAATATCGGTCGTGTGTACGTCACGGTGCGCGCGCGATCGCAGGAGGAATCGGAGACGCGCTTCTGGAACAGCGTGATCACAGCGCCTCCTTTCGATCCTTTGCGCGAACGCTACGGCGGCGCAATGGAAGGTTTTATTCGGGACAAAGTGGTGGTTGTCGGCGGCGACATTGGGGATACAAACCTTGGCTATTCCGACGAGCAAGCGCAAGGGATTGCCGACGATATTGATGTAGTGCTTAACAGCGCCGGCAACGTGACGTTCAATCCCACCTTGGAAAGCGCTCTCCGAACAAATGTAGTCGGTACTCAAAACGTGATCGCATTTGCGAAGCGCATGAAGCGACCGGCCCTCGTCCATGTGTCCACTTGTTTTGTAGCCGGCAATCGATCGGGACCTGTTTGGGAAAGCGACCCAGTGTTCGGCTACTTCCCGCGCAAGGATGAGCTCAAGGGTGTCGAGTTCTCAGTTGAAGAGGAGATCAGAGACTGCGCGCGCCTCGCCGAGAGGGCACGAGACGAGGCGCGCGACGCCATGATGGTCGCACGTTTCAGGGAGCTGGCCCGGAAGCGCCTCAACGAAGAAGGCCGCGATGCTGACGACCCTGACGCAATGGGGCTGGCGGTGGCGCGAGAACGAAAGGTTTGGATTCGAACACGTTTGACTGAACTCGGCGTAGAACGCTCCACCTTCTGGGGTTGGCCCAACATCTACACCTACACGAAGTCGCTTGGCGAGCAACTCGTGGCGGCCGAGACAGACATGATTCGCAGCATCGTGCGACCCAGCATCGTTGAGTCCGCGCTGTCGTATCCCTTCCCGGGTTGGAATGAGGGCTTTACGACGACGGCACCAATTATATTCCTCGTTTTGAAAGGTCAGACACAAATCCCCGGTAACGAGAAGCTAATCCTTGATATCACTCCCGTCGATCAGGTGGCTTCGGTGATGCTTGCAGTAACGGCCCAGGCGTGTGTGGAACAACCGGAACTGGTCCACCAGGCAGCAACTGGCGATTCAAATCCAAACAACATGGATCGAATCATCGGTTTGGTTGGTCTATACAAACGCAGGCATTTCAAGGAAAAGGAAACCGGCAACAAGATAATTAACGGGATCGCGTCTCGCATGGAACCGCGTCGGGTGTCCACTGAAAGCTTTGAAAAGTTTTCGACGCCGATGTTCAACGCCGCGGCAAAGAAAGCTTCTTCGTTGCTTGACCGCGCGCGCCCGCGTTGGGGTGGTGGCAGATTTGTTGAGGCTATTGATCGGATCAAGACCGGAGTCGATCGCATAGAGGAGGTTACGCATGAGACCTCTGAAGCTTTCGAAATGTTTCGACCGTTCACCATCGAGAACGCTTACATCTTCCGTTCCGACAATGTCCGCCAGTTGTTTTCGCGAATTAAGCCGCATGAACAGGGACTTTTACGTTGGTCGCCAGAAAAATTCGATTGGTACGAGTACTGGCTAAACGTTCACCTGCCCGGGTTGAAGAAGTGGGTCTTTCCTACTCTCGAAGAAGACATGCGCGCCAAGCCGAAGCGCATCTATACCTACCGCGATCTGCTTGAACTCTTCGAAACTTCGACCAAGCGACACGCCACCCGCGTCGCTATGCGTATCGAACGCGATGGCCGAAAAGAACAATACACCTACGCTGACTTGCGTGAGCTTGCCACTCGAGCTGCTGGGTTTCTCGCGGGCGCCGGCATCAAGCCTGGTGATCGAGTGATGCTGGTAAGCCACAACGCGCCTGAATGGGGCATGACTTACTTCGGTGTGTTGAAGTCTGGTGCCAGCTGCATACCGGTTGACCCCGAAAGCTCGACTGAGGAGATCGTCAACTTCGCGCGCGCCGGCGAAGCAAGCGGAATAATTCTTAGCGAGAAGATGGTTGACGAGCATCCACAGCTGCGCTCACGTCTGATTGAAGAAGGCATCCAGTCGCGCGTGTGGACCTTTGACGAAGTGTTTGCGGTTCCTGATGCCGCAGTTGAGGACGAACGAATCGCAATGCTCCCGGCGCGCGTGACGGCCCAATCGCTGGCATCGCTAATCTTCACCTCCGGCACAACCGGCAATCCCAAGGGTGTAATGCTTTCGCATAGAAACCTGACGAGCATGGTTTCGATGCTGTCGTCGGTGTTTGATATGAGCACCAAAGATGGCGTTCTTTCCGTGTTGCCGCTGCATCACACGTTTGAATTTTCGACCGGCTTCCTGACGCCCTTAAGTCGTGGCGCCCAGATCACCTACTTGCCAGAACTGACGGGCGACGCGCTCGCCAGGGCGATCAAGAACGGACACGTTACTGGAATGGTTGGTGTCCCAGCGTTGTGGGAACTTCTTCATCGTCGCATCAAGAACAAACTTTATGAGCGGAGCGATCTGATTGGCAAAACTGCTGACGGTTTGATCAAAGCTAACTCGTGGCTGCGCGAGAATACTCCACTCAATCTTGGACCACTCGTGTTCTATCCGATCCATGAAGGACTTGGAGGCCGAATTCGCTACTTCATCAGCGGCGGCTCTGCGCTTAGCGAAAAAATTCAGAAAGACTTCCAGGGGCTGGGGTTCACCATTCTCGAAGGCTATGGACTGACAGAAGCCTCGCCGGTTCTGACTGTCACGCGTCCGGACAAGCTGCTGACCGGAAGTGTGGGCCGGCCCTTACCAGGCGTGGAAGTGCGAATTTCGGATCCGGATGCCAGTGGCGTCGGCGAAGTGATTGCGCGTGGGCCAAACGTGATGCTTGGTTACTACGCCGATGAATCAGCAACCAGAAATGCGTTGGTTGAGCGATGGCTCTACACCGGCGACCTTGGCAAGCTTGACGACGACGGAAATCTCTACCTGGTTGGACGTTCGAAAGAAATCATTGTCGATACGAATGGCAAGAATGTTTACCCCGATGAATTAGAAGAAATTTATGCAAACTCACCTTACGTCAAGGAACTAAGCATTGTCGGTCTTGTCGATGGAATTGGTGAAAAAGTGGCTTGCCTGGTAGTGGCGGATGATGAGTTTGACATTGCACTGTCGCGAGACGAATTGCGACGAAAAGTTGAAGAACACTTCCGCGATGTATCGGCTTCCCTGCCCTATTACAAACGCATCAAGGTTCTGCAGTTCACGGATGAGGAGCTACCTCGCACTGCCACTCGTAAAGTGAAGCGGGCCGAGATTGTCACGATTCTTCAGGAACTGGAGAGCAGCAATAAATCCACGGAGTCGGCTGCTCAACGTTCGACGGATTCGGCTAACCGTTGGCTCATCAATCTCGTGGCGAATGTGAGCAACAGACCCGTTGATGAAATTTCGCTCAACTCACGACTTGCTGATCTGGGATTCGACAGTCTGATGTTTGTTGAGCTGGCAACCTCCATCGAAAATGCCGGAGGCTCGCTGACGGCGCCGGAGCGACTCAATGAAGTCCAGGACGTAAGAGAACTCGCGAGCGTAGTAAGCCGACGGCCAGGCGCATCTACCGTCGAGGGGTCATCGAAGTCTGATGGTGGGCGGCTCGATATTGATGAGATTGAGGTGCCCTCTTTCATTCAGTCAGCAGGCAATAAGGCGGGTGACTTTCTCCAAAGAGTTCTTTACGACCGGGTTCTGGAAACGCACTACGAGGGCCGCTCAAATATTCCCGTGCACACCAATTTCATCGTGGCCGCGAACCACACTTCGCACCTCGACATGGGATTAACGAAGATGGCCCTGGCCGAGGCCGGCAAAGATATGGTGGTGCTGGCGGCGGCTGATTATTTCTTTGACACGAAATACAAACGTGCGGTCATTGAAAACTTCACCAATCTAGTTCCGATGGAACGAAGTGGATCGTTGCGCCAGTCGTTACGCCATGCGCGATCGTTCCTTGACCGTGGCTACAACGCGCTGATTTTTCCGGAAGGCACTCGTTCACTCACCGGTCAGATGGCTGACTTCAAACCTGTCATCGGCTACCTCGCGCTCCACGCGAGGGTCGGAATTCTTCCCATCTATCTTTACGGCACGCACGAGGCAATGCCGAAGGGCTCGACCCTAATCAAGGGGCGACGAGTGGGAGCGCGCATCGGTCGTTATCTTTCAGTCGAAGCACTGGAAGAGATGACCAAGGGCATGGCCCGCGCCGAAGCCTACCGGCTAATTGCGGCGCGTGTGAGGCATGACGTTGAGAACCTTCGCGACGGAACTCGGCGACCGTTTGAACCGAAAGAGCTACGTAAGCGATGGAGAGCTGAACGTCGCGCGCAGATAGCGGAAATGCAAGCAGTTTAGCTACCGGTGTTCAAAGTCGAGCCTTCGGGCTGCGCTTACGTAACCAACTCGCAAGCTAACTTGAACGCTGAACCCTACTGACGAGCTCGCACTTAAAACCTCCTGAATCATGGCAACATCCAAGACACCAGGTAAACGGACCGCACGAATGACGCCGGGCAAGATGAATACGCGGCGGCGCGCGGCCATTGAGAAGCGGCCGCGTGCTGCCACCCTCGTCACAGGTGGCACAGGCTTCCTCGGCGCGCACCTCGTTCGTCAACTCGTCGCTGATGGAGTCAAGGACATTCGCGTAATGGCCACCACGATTCCCGACTGGCTGGTGGGATTGGGCGTCGAAACTTTTGAAGGTTCAATCACCAACGAAGATGATGTGAAGCGCGCCGTCGAAGGGATTAGCGAGGTATACCACCTCGCTGGAAAAGTCTCGCGTGAGCGCGAAGACGCGCGGGAGATGTATCGAGTTCACGTAGAAGGTACACGGCTGTTGTGTGATGCCGCAAAAGCTGCGGACGTAAAGACGATGGTGCTGGCGTCAACCAGCGGCACGATTGCAGTCACTGAAGATGGCGAAGGAATTCCGGACGAGTCGTATCCGACACCACTCGACATCATTTCCCGCTGGCCCTATTACGCCAGCAAAGCCTATCAGGAAATGGCAGCCCTTGAACGCTTCAACGGTAAAGGCTTGAGGCTGGTGATTATGAATCCCAGCTTGCTGCTTGGGCCAGGTGACGATCGGTTGAGCTCGACGAAAGTGATCCTCGACTTCATGGCCCGAAAGATTAGCGCCGTGCCAAACGGCGGGGTTAGCTTCGTGGACGCGCGTGATGCCGCTAAAGCTTTTCGTGCTGGAATGAAGAAAGGGCGACACGGTGAGCGTTACCTGATGGGCGCGGCTAACTGGACCTTTTCGAAATTTTTTGGCCGGCTGGAACGGTTAACTAAAATCGCAGCACCCAAGCTGGCACTGCCATCAAAGGTAGCCGTGGCTGGATCGCAGGTAGTTGATTCACTTTTTAAGCGATGGAAATTCGCGTCACCCGTTGAGCCGGGTGCGATCGAGATGGCCCAGTATTACTGGTATCTCAACTGCGGAAAGGCCGCCCGCGAACTGGGCTTCAAACCACGCGATCCCGGCGAGACGCTTCACGACACCGTCACTTACGTCCGCGAATACTTCCTCGGTGGCGATGTTTTCCGGAAATGATCTTCCGCAGATTACGCAGATTTCGCTGATCAAAATAGGTAGCTGATTTCTTATAAACCCCACAGCTGTCCTTATCAATCTGCGTAATCTGCGGAGGTGTTTTACTCTCCTAACGCGGCATACTTGAATAAACGGAAACGATAACGCTGATTATCGCGGATGTTTTTGGCAATCGCGCCGTGCAGGTTTTCATCCCAGGTAGTGTATTGATCGATAAAACGAGCCGCGGCAGCCTTGTCTCCCTGATACTGCACGTCTAACACCTTCTCCAATAATTGGCCCACCACATCGTGATACTTGTCGTAGTGGATCCGCATCCGCCTAGTTCCCTGATCAAAACTCAGCAGCCCTTTTTCGAGAAAGAAGTTCCACTGCATCAACTGCATAGTGTTGTACGGCTGATCACGGCGTGGCTTGTTGTTCTGCAGCACCCGCAGAATACCACCCGCGTAAACGCTGCGAAGCTGCGCGTCGGTGTAGTATCCCTGCTTCCTCAACGCCTGCGCGACAAACAGAGAAACGAGATCGGCTTTCATTTCTTCCAGCGCACTCGCGTCTTCCTGAAGGGCTTCGTCGAGATCCCGGTTGTCTTTGGTTCGATCCACTCCGAGGTAATGACCCACTTCGTGCCACAGCGTGCGATAGAAGTTTCCGTCAGTGGTCAGCTCTTTGGCCTGCTCTGGTCCAACCGCTGATGCAAGGGTACCTGAGGTTGACTGAAAAATGTTGGGGTCGCGCATGATGTTCGTGCGCAACAGGATCGTGCGGCCGTAGCGCCGGGCCAGATAAGTCTCATTCGGAAGAATCGTGGCAGTGTTGCCGCCACGTGATTGACCAAAGTCAGCCACGACGTCATACACGCCGACCGGAATGTCCTCGCGAATTTTCTTGTGGTTCTTGTAAGGCAACGAATCCTCGAGGGCCTGCAGACCCTTCATCGCCTCTCGCAATGCGGTAGTCTCTTGCCGGCGCGTGCTCAGCACATTGAAAGCGAAAAACGTTTTTACCCCATAGAGTTCGTCATCATAGGTCTCATATGAACCGATTTGAGCATTGAGATTTTTGAATCGGCCCGTGACCCACGCAGCGTCCCCTGATTCATAATCATCCGACAGCAGGTCGCGAGCGCGGTTACGCAGGTATCCGGCAAACTCCTCGTCATCTTTTTCAACTGCGTCTGCTGCTTCATTCAACAACCCAAACGAGGCCACCAATTCGTCGGCAAACGCCAACGAATATGGAACAGCGTAGAACCCAGCGACGGTGCTTTGCGGAAGTTGGCGACGTTGGTCCGCTTGTAAGCCGGTTAGTTCAGCCTGAAGACCAGGGTGCAGAGACGCCAATACCGGATACCGCTTCAGCGTTAGTAAGTCGGCGGCCACATTCTTCTGAGTTGTGGCCCTAACTACTGTGCGCAGTCCCAGGATAGCTTTTCGTTTGCCGGGATTCGCAGCCAGATAGGCCTCGATCGCTTCTTTCTTCACGGCCCAGGGATATACGTTTTTGCCAGGCTCCACACCGTCCACCGGCAGGAATGGCTCGCGTTTGTTCTCGAGCGTGGTGGCAATCGGTCCCTGGTTTAATCGATAGAGCGTCAGCAAGTTTTGGGTTTCCGCGGGCGAGCCTGACTGCTGATCAAGACTCGAAAGTTTCACCCGTGCCGCTTCGGCTTGTGGATGTCTCTGTCTTTCGTAGATCTTCTGAAACAATTTGCCGACCTCGATTAGTTTTGCGACAGCCGTCCGCTCGCCGGCGGAGAGATGCGAGATGTCAGGCGCCAGACGAATCGTCTGGGTCTTGTCGATAATCGGCTGGCTCTTGTCGGTGGTCCAATATCCGGGTGGTAGAGCTTTTGATGTTTGCATTCTGGATTTCGTTTGGGCGAAGGTGGAAAACACAGTACTAAGAATCAACAAGACAACGACGGACAGTCTCCTCATAACATACCTCTGAAAGTTGGATTGTAGGGGGTCCCACTATCTTACAGGCTGTCAGCGCAAACTGTCAGTTTGGGTTCCCAGTGGCGGGCAGAAACCCTCTGTGCGTCAGAGAAAGCCGACATCCAGTGGGTCAGAAATAGGAACGGTAATTCATTACATTTGTCCGGCCTTTCCTGCGCGCAGGAGTCGCCAAAATCGGGCGCAAAATTGTTTCACCACGTTTCTGCTTTCGATTATGGCGTTTCTTCATCGGCATCGCGCTTGCACTTCGCTCGTCGCATGTCAGCTTCATTCATTCCAGATCGTTACCCAGAGCTTTCAAACGTCACTCTTCCATCCTCAACGACTTTTCCAGTCTTTGGCGATCAAACGACCGGACTGGTCGAGGGTCTTGCTCGCAGATGGCGCCGAGAAAGACGTCGCCGGAAAGTTGGACGCGCCTACGATATGGCGCTCGAAATTGCCCGCGTTCTGCCACGGCACGCGCACGTTCTGGATGTTGGGTGTGGCAATGGCTACATCGCACATCATCTTTCGGCGTTGCTCGGTTCAAACGTGCTCGGCATAGATCTATTCCCAAACGCGGAAGCTCAGATCAAGTACAAACAATTCGACAGCGTGACGTTTCCAGTCACGTCAGACTCAGTTGACGCCATTCTGCTTTGCTATGTTCTGCATCATGCCCAGGACATGAATGCGGTGATGAGCGAGTTGCGCCGAGTATTAAAACCAGGGGGTTTAGCGGTGGTTTACGAAGATATTCCGGAGACCTGGTGGGATCGTCTTGTGTGTACCATCCATGATCGGAAGTGGCGAAGCCGCACCGGCGAATGCCAGTTTAGAACTTCTCGTGAGTGGCAGCGTATGTTTGGGAGGGAGGGTTTTACAACCATGACCCAGCGAAGACTCTCACGCTGGCGTAACCTGGCCCATCCGGTGCGGCGAAACTTTTACCTGTTCAAAGCTGGATTGTAAGGGCGACACTCAATGGCCGCTCCTACATCCGTTCCTCTAGCGTGTCTCGCGAAAATCACCGACTAGATGGTTCACCAGGTTGTTTCTCTCATTGAACAAATTGCCCAACCTCGTGTTCACGTCTCCTTTGATTTTTGTCACCCGGCCATCCTTGAAATCATAATCTGCGGCCAGACAGGAATGCCGTAATTCGTTAATCGTATTCACTGTCTGAAGGATGTTGGCGCCGTAGGCATTCACATGTTCGCGAAGCTTATCCGAACCGGTTGTCGGGACGAGCTCCAGAATCACTGCTTCATCAATCAGGTCGCGATACCACCACCAACCTGTCTTCTCAAACTCTTCATAACGCCGACTCACTTCTTCGGCCAGCTTGTCCTGCCGCTCGCTTAACTTGGCGGGCGATGGTTTTAGACGAACGTTTTCATCATGAAAAGTGGCGAGTCGCGTCACGATTGAGTTGAGCTCACTAGATGTCCTCGTATTGTTATCGACGATCTCCACCGCTTTCCTCAGCCGCGCGTCCTGCAACACGCGCTTTTTGCCTGTCTGTTCGCTGATTCTCGGAATTAGAAAAGAGCCAATCACGCTTCCCACAACCAGCAAGAACAATGGGTGGCTAAGGAAACTAAATAGAGCGTTTCTTGCGGGCTGTTGGGCCATGGGTCAGATCTCCTTTCGGGTGAGTCGGGGAAGCAGACGCTTCCCAGCTGAATCTTGGGTAGGCCAGAAAGCGTGAGCTCTCGCTTACAAGTGAACAAGGCACGTGAGTGTTCGGCTTAAAGCAAGCCTACCTGCTTATTCATTTTCTTGAAGTCGAAATTATTCCAGGCTTCGACAATTTTACCGTCGGCAATGCGCACTATCGCGATGCCATCGAAGGACACAGGTGCGTTGGTGGCGGCGATTCCGAGATGATCGCCGGCATGCTTGCCACGGACTGTACATCGCGCCACCACCTTGTCTCCCTCGGCAATCATGTCTTCAACGATCACTTCGATGTCGGGGAACGCGCCGCGAAATACCTGGTGAAACGGCTTGAAACCGCCTGCACCTCGCATCGGCTTTTCATCGTCGCCTGACAGGCCGTGCGCAACTCCCTCCGCGGCAAACAGCTCATCAATAGACTCGCTGCGTCCCTGGTTCCACACTTCATCGAACCAACGTCGGAGCAGTGCTTTGTTGTCTTCTAACTGTTTCGAATCAGTCATTGAGGTTCTCCTTACGTGGGATAGAGGCAACTCTGTGAGAACGCAGCCTTGTCGGGCTTTTACCGGTCGTCGATTTGCGCGACCTACGAACCGATGATCACCTGCGGCCTCAAGCCGCCGCCAATCAAAGCGCCGACCAGGCGGCGCACTCCAAAGTCATTCTTCGACAAGGTCGGCGGTGATGCCGATGCGCGGGTCAGCTTTGAGTGCAAGTTGCAATAGCCACTTCAACTTTTCAGCTTGCTCCTCGTTTAGTTCGACAAACTGAACACCGAATCCGGTACCGGCTCTCAAGTGTCTGACTTCACCCTCGAGGTACAACCAGTCGTCGTCTGGCAGCAGGATTCGGAAGCCAACGATTTCGCCGGCCCGCACCTCACCCACCGAATCCAGGTAACATCCACCTTCAGACAGATTGGTGACACGGGCGCTGTGGGCTTCGGTTGAACTGTCCCACATCGCATCAAGGCTGACACTGAGCCGGGGTTTCGATCTGCGATCATCCATAACTGATGACTCTTCAACGTGACAGTGGTGAACTATGGTGCCGAGTTAGACCGCGAGGGGGTCATGAAACTTTAAACTGAGTAATCTCACCCGGCTTGCGCAACATCTTGTTAACTTCACCAACGTGCAGTTCTTCTTCAGCGATCATCTTGCGCGCATATTCTTCCAGGAGCACTGAACGTCCCTGCACTAGATCGAGGAGTCGCTTGTAAAGGGCCAAGCCAGTCCTCTCGGCTTCAAGAGCTTCGATCAAGATGTCGTTGATGCCGTGTTTATGTGTTTCCAGCAACGCTCCGATTTTGAGGGAGGGATGTTCGCCAAAATGCGTGACCAGCTCGCCGGCTTCGTTGGCGTGAGCGAGACTGGTTGTCGCCTCAGATCGCAGCCAGCTCACGATGGGAATGCGGCTATGTCCAAAAATCATCAAGGCATAGTGGGTGTATCTCACGACACCCGCCAACTCTGTTTCAAGGATCTCATTCAACAAGGCCACTGCGGCCGATTTATCAAGTTGTTCCTCTGGCATTCTTCCCCTCCGGAATTTGATGTGTTTGCCGCGCCCATCTCAAAGGGCGCTAGTGAGCTATCCAAAAAGCGGGATGTCTAAATGAATATACGCTTTCAGAGATGAACTTTGAAAGTGAACAAGGCAACCTCAATGTTGGTAATAGGCCCCCTGGTCCGAAGTATGCAACCTTGTCCGGTACAGAGCCGAGCGCGGTAGCGCCGGGTCGATCTGACGCTAAAAGTTTCCAGATCCACGAAGGCTTCTTCCTGGACAGTTGGCTTCGCTAGTTACTGCTGTCTTCCCTCGGATTTCGCCGGATTTTAGCTAAAGATCGACCCGGCGCTACCGCGCTCGGTTCTGTACCGGAGGAGGTTGCACACTGCGGGCCGCGGTCGGATAGGTCGGGATTGTGAAGTTTAGCGTTCCGGCACATTCTTCAATCGTTTCAAACAAACGGGCTCTTTCGTTCTCATCAGCCGTTTGCCGGTAGTTCATTAACAGATCCTTGAGTACGTTGAGGTCTTTATAAAGCCCGGCGTTTTCAATTGGTGGGGTTAGATACGATATCAACTCTGCATACGAGCGTCGCTTCGCAATTGATCCTTCCGAAGGATTGTTGACACTGTAGATGTACAGGTTTGGTAAATCGCCGATTAGACGGTCGGGCCAACATTCGTCCGACATGCCCACCTGCTTGCCCGGCATGAATTCCATGGAGCCGTGAGTGCCCACATGAATCGCCGCGTCGACATTAAGCACTTTCGAAAGGTAGGTGTAGAAGGCCATGAACCCATGATGAGGTGAGCCACTTCTGGCCATCATCAATCTCATCGGATCGCCTTCGTAACCAAACGTCGGCTGTACTCCGATGAAAACTTTTCTCAGTTGAATACCCTGAACCAACAGTTCTCGGTCAAAAGAGTTGACACTCCCAGGTGCGGCGCCCCAGTCATTTTCGACTTCATCCACGTAAGGACAAAGACGTCGATATTCCTCAACACTCATTCGATAGGCAACATTCGCAGCTGAGGCAAAACGATCCGAGTTTCCACCGATGATCAGTGCTCGGAGCGCGTCGGCCGATGGCGGAACCTCAACGTCGTAGCCCTCGGCCTGCAGTTTAACCAGCGTGTCCCAAACACTTGGAAAAACATCAAGGTCAGCTGCGGTGCCAATGTTTCCTTTGTTGGGTGGAAAACAGAACAGCACCATCGCAAGCTTCAATTCGTCACGCGGAGCGCTGCGCAAGCGATTCCATTTTTTCAATCGACTCGCAAATCTCGCGCAGCGCTCAGCGAGCGGGATCGGTTCCACTCCACTTGCCGGAATTCCTCCATAGATGAAGGGTTCAGTCGCACCATCGATTTCGGGAATGGCAATTTGCATCCCGGCTTGAACGGGATTCAGCCCCGTTTGCGACGCACGCCAGGCATCAATAGTTTGAGTATCGAGGCTGACAGCGGAACGATAAGGACGGTTCAGTTGTTGGAGAAACTCCGCCGCAGCTTCGCTGTCGTTCATTGCTGGCCCACCCACAAAACTGAAGCCGGTTAGCGAGACGATCTGGCTGACACGTGAGGTCTGTCCAAAGTCCACTGTCCAAGGTCCAATGTCCGGTTTCCTGGAGTCTAATTCGTTTTCTACCACGTCCGCGTCTGTGACTTTAAACTTTGGACCTTGGACTTTGGACCGAAGTTCTTCGCAGAAGAACTTCTGGCACGCTTCACGGTTGTCCATCAGGGTTGATAGTGCCGGGATGACGCTTAAGCCTTCTGCCTCGATCGCCCGAATGAGCGCGTCGTAGTGCTTCGTTGTCTTGCTAACCACCTGCGGCCGCATTAACAACAGTCCAATCGTCGACTCCGGATCGAGCGTTTCGTTTCTCGACATTGGTCCTTGGACATGGGACTTTGGACTCCTGCCGACGTACCACTTCCGATATTCACTAAACGATTCGAATAGCTGCGTGGCGTCGGGGTGATAGATAGCGACTGACGGCATGCTCTCCGGAGGCGAAGCCTCGATCCCCGCATCCTGAAGACGCTCGTCAGGAACATATTCTTTCAGTGCATAGAGCACCATCGAACGAATGTTTGCGGGTGTGGGCTGGAGGAAATAACAGAAGATGTTCAGGTAGTTCTTTACGTCGCGGAGGGCACCGGCTGAAGGAACAAAGCGAAGAATTCCCGGCAGACGGTCGATTAACTTGAGGTACTGCGTGTGACTACGGCTTTCGGGTTTACCATTTGACCTGCGCGAGCGTACTTGCTTCCCGACCCAGGAGCCCGCTGTTCCGAATAGGCGCATTGCGCGACTGGAAGCGTCTCGTTCTCCGCTTTTGCCATTCTGCCCATCTTCCGCCGGGCTCTGAAACAGTTTGCCGGCATCCAATCGCCCCATGCGCGTTCGGCGCATGAGATCCGGCATACAGTTGATCACAATTACCGCCCGCTGCGTTTCCTTGTAACGCTCAAGCGCGGCGATCAACCGCACCGCGTTTTCACCATCCATTACGTGGATGGCAAAGACAACCTCGGATTCTTTCAAGTCCTTCTCAATACCCGACCATTCGTCGTCAGTCAGCGGCGCGCCGAAGTTGTAGGCAGCAATTTCAAGATCGAGAGCATGCTCACGGTTGATTTCTCGCTCTGCCTGTTTCAGCGGAGCCAGCAAACTTGAACCAACATAGAAGACTGTGATTTTCACTATCGCCGTCCTCAACAACCAGGCCTCTGTGGTTTACCGCAATCAGACACCTTCCAAGGGATGCTCCCGGCCGGCGCCCATCTCGCGCAGCGTTTCCAGTACTTCTTCATCGGGACTCCAGTATCCACGCTCGTGCGCTTCAAGGAGGCGCTTAATCAGCGATTGCGTCGAATACTGGTTTAGCTCCCACAACCTTTCGAACATCGCGCGATCCAGGACAAACGTCCGGGCAATCTCCGTGTAGATCCACGGATCGACGGCATTCGTGGTTGCACTCCAACCAAACGTGTTCGCTACATGATTCTCAATTTCGGCAACGCCGCGGAAACCGTGCTTCAACATGCCTTCATACCATTTTGGATTCAGCGTCTTCGATCGACTTTCAAGGCGCACTGTCTCTTCGAGCGAACGGATCCTGGTCTGCGGCGAAAGCGAATCACTGAGGTAAATTGCCGGACGAGACTTGGTGCGCGTCTCAACTGCTCTGGAAATTCCCCCGAGATATTCAAAGTAATGATCAACGTCAGTGATACCGATCTCGAATGAGTCGAGGTTCTGATATGTAGCCTCCACTCGCGACAGCGCATCGTTCATTAAGTCGGGCGCTTCTCGCCCCTCCACCGTTCTTCCTTTCGAGTCGCGCGTATACGCGAAAGACTTGCGTGTAACAAACACCTCGCCCAGCGTCTCCTGAGTTTCCCACTGAGAATCCATCACCATGAAATTTACGTTCGTTCCATAGTTGCCGGGCGCATTTGAAAACACGCGGGTCACGGCGTCGTCAAAATCCGATACGTTCTCGTTCATCTGCTCGGCGATGTTGCGTCGCACATAGTTCAAGTCCAGCGGCTCATCGAGAGCAGCCACGCGTCGGACTGCCTTATCGAGCAATGTCATAGTCGGCGTAAACAGATCACGGAAGATGCCTGACACCGTCATCACCACGTCGATGCGGGGGCGCTTCAGTTCTTCCAACGGGATGACTGCGACATCGGTGGCGCGATTAAGGGCATCTCGAACCGGACGCACGCCAAGCAACCAGAGCGCCTGGGCCACACCTTCGCCTTGCGTCTTGATGTTGTCGAGCCCCCAAAGCACGAGGGCCAGAGCCCGCGGATAGCGACCATGCTCTTCCATGTAACGGCCGAGTAGAGCTTCGGCTGTGTATCGGGCGCGATCGAAGGCCACTTGCGATGGGACTGAATATGGATTTACCGCGTGTGTATTCCGACCGGTTGGAAGCACCTGGGGATTTTGAACTATGTCGGCGCCTGGGCCAGGTTCGATGTATTCCCCGCGCAACGCGCGCGTGAGGGATTCGATCTCGTTATTGGAATCAAGCTGTTGAGAAACACTTGCCAGCAGTGACAACGTCGGCAGCGATTTCCCGGTGTCGACGCCCACCTTCGCGTGTAGCCAACTCGCAGCAGCTTCAGCGCCTTGTTCACAAAATCGCTGCACGCCGCCGGTGACCAAGTCATCGATCATTTCCTTCATTTCACTGGTGGGCGTTTCGCGCACCAGATCGTCGTAGTCATGAATCCCAAGCGCATCCGCGACCAGCTTTGGAAGGGCGTGCACACCTTGTTCAGGCCGGTCATACGACCCAACCATTCGCAGGAGATCGGCTTTTTCTTTCAGCTCCGCGGCGCGGCCAAACGTGTGCAGGCCAGTAGGGATCAGCCGCTGTTCGACTTCCAACAGTTGTTCGTAGAGCAGCATGACCTGAGCGTCACGCTCAATTGACTTGCGGGATGACGTCATTGGAAGAGATTTGTTCAGCGTAAATTGATTCACTGAAGCTGGAAGTCTTTTAGCTGAAAACACGCGGGTAGGCAAGGTTGTGGTTCTGGAAGGCAAGCTCGCAGTTGCCGGCGCGGTGCAGTATTTCCATATATCATTTTTCATTTCTCATTTTGCATTTAGAACTTACCTAGGTTGGCAATGGAAAATGAAAAATGACCAATGACTGATGGAAAATGGTATTTCTCACAGGGTAACAGGCATGTTTAAATGACAAGCTTGTCCCAACTCAGTTATGATCCCCACGAATTCGATTCGATTCACGCACACACCTAAGGAACTCAAGCCGACCAATGCTGGAAGTTGTAAACCTTGACTGCGTCCGGGGCAGTCGAGTGTTATTTACTAATCTAAATTTGCAGGTTGAACCTGGCACTTTCGTGCAACTGCAGGGTGCCAACGGCAGTGGCAAAACCAGTCTGCTGCGAATCATTTGCGGATTGTTGACCTCGGAAAGAGGTGAGGTGCGCTGGCAGAACACGAACATTCGGAAGCTGGGCGAAGACTTTGCAGCGTCGCTGACCTACCTGGGGCATCGGAACGCCATCAAGGATGAACTGAGTCCTCTCGAGAATCTGCGTGTGTCGACTGGTCTATCGGGTACGCAACTCGATCGAGACGATGCGGCTCAAGCTTTGGGCCAGCTGGGACTCCAGGGCAGAGAAAACCTGCCGGCCAGGTTTCTTTCGGAAGGACAAAAAAGAAGAGCAGCCCTTGCGCGCCTCTTAGTGTCGAAAACAAAGTTGTGGCTACTGGACGAAGTCCTGGCATCGCTCGATGCGTCGGCTGTCATGATCGTCAACGCCTTACTTGAGCGACATCTACAGACCGGCGGGATTGTCATTGCCGCGACTCATCACGAAATGCACGTCGAAGCAAACTCCTTTATCCGATTGGATCTTGGATCGCTGAGCGCCGCGTCAGACCAACCGGCTGCAGCGGGGTTGCGCCCTTGAACAATCCGTCGATGTTCTTCATGTTTCGCTGGATCGTCGTCCGCGACTTGATGTTGGCATGGCGGCGTCGCGCAGACGTTTTGTCCACGCTCTTTTTCTTCATTATCGTCGTCAGCCTGTTTCCGCTTGGCATTGGACCAGAGACTCAACTCCTGCGCTCAGTTGCGCCAGGAGTAGTTTGGGTGGCGGCACTACTCGCTTCGATGCTGGCGCTGGGGAGGCTCTTCTCCAACGATTATCAGGACGGCACCCTTGAGCAGATGCTGCTAACGCCGCAGCCACTGTATGTGTTGGTGCTGGGAAAAGTATTGGCGCAGTGGCTCGTATCCGAGGTTCCACTCGTACTGATTGCGCCACTTGTCGGCGTGCAATTTGGTTTACCTTCCGATACGCTCGTTATACTTTTGATCTCCCTGTTGCTTGGAACACCGGTGCTCAGTCTGATTGGCTCAATTGGAGCCGCGTTGACGTTGGGGTTAAGAGGTGGCGGAGTCTTAATAGCCCTGCTCATACTTCCGCTTTACATACCGGTATTGATATTTGGCGCAGGCGCTGTAGATGCAAGCATCATGGGTTATAGCCCGCAGGCAAACCTTTCCCTGTTGGCTGCTATGTTGATCCTGTCGCTGGTTTTCGCGCCATGGGCAGCATCAGCCGCACTCCGCATCTCGTTGGAATGAATGGGACCTGTACTTGATCCTGGTGCTTTGAGGTTGAGCTTTTGGGCTCAGTGGTTTCCTTGCAAGAAGTGGCATTGGAATTGAAGAATGTCTGGGTACAACTGGAACCCAGATTGTCAATCTAAATTCGGAGCGCAAAGTACTAAGCTCGAGACGACTCTTTTTTAATGAATCTGTATAAATACGCTTCCCCTGCGGCTTTTTACCCAGTAGCCGGAAAGTTGATTCCGTGGTTTGGAATTCCTGCCGCGATACTTTTTGCGGTCGGGTTGTACGTAGGATTTTTCGTTGCGCCCGTGGATTTTCAGCAGGGTGATGCCTATCGCATAATGTTTATTCACGTGCCCGCAGCGTGGATGGGAATGCTGCTCTATGTGTTAATGGCTATCTACGCTGGAGTCGGTTGGGCATTTAACGCGCGTCTGGCGTCGATGATGGCATCGGCGATTTCGATTACCGGTGCGTTGTTTACGTTCTTGTCCCTTGTTACTGGTGCGCTGTGGGGAAAACCAACCTGGGGCACCTGGTGGGTTTGGGATGCGCGCATGACCTCGACCTTGATCCTGCTCTTTCTATACATCGGCTTCATTTCCCTGCAGTCGGCGATCGACGATCCGCGACGTGCGGATAAGGCGGGCGCCGTCATCGCGATCGTTGGCGTGATCAATGTGCCAATTATTTATTTCTCGGTGCAGTGGTGGAACACGCTTCATCAAGGTGCCACAATTAGAATGCTCGGCAAGCCTTCAATCGCGCCACCGATGCTGGCGGCGCTTTTGATAATGCTGGCGGCATGTTGGCTCTATTCAATTGCGATCGTGCTGGCGCGGCTGCGGCGAATCATTGAGGAGCGAGAACAGAGCGCCGCGATCCTTGCAAGGAGTGCAGCTTAGATGACGTGGGCAGAATTTTTTTCGATGGGCGGATATGCCTTCTTTGTGTGGAGCTCATATCTGGTTGCGCTCGTAGTGATGGTCGGTGAAGTTGTAGCAGTGGTCCGGCGCAGGAAGTCGTTGCGTTGAGATCCCCGCAATAGGTGGAATGAAAATATGAAACGTCGTCATAAAAGAATCGCATTTATTATTTTCGGACTCGCCGGACTGGGCGCAGCATCTGCGTTCTTCCTGAGTGCTTTTCAGAGCAATCTGGTTTTCTTCTTCAGTCCGACGCAGGTTGCTGCGCGAGAGGCCCCGATTGATCGAACATTCCGGGTTGGTGGGCTCGTAGAAAACGGTTCGCTGAAAAGGGAGAACGATGGACTGACGGTTCGGTTTACTGTTACAGACACCGCAAAGACCGTTCCGGTTGTGTATAAGGGAATCCTTCCCGACCTGTTCAAAGAAGGAAAGGGTTGCGTCGCGCAAGGACGACTGGGCGGCGACGGCGTTTTCTATGCCGAACAAGTTCTTGCGAAACACGACGAGAATTACATGCCGCCCGAGGCCGGACAGGCATTGGACGCGGCAAAGCACGAGAAAGAAGCAGCGAAGACCGTTGTCGGGCCTTGATGATAGCGGGGCCACAAGTCGGCACAGAACCGGAAGCGGTAGCGACCGTTTGATCCACAAAAAATCGCACGAATGAGCAAACCTGAAGTAATCCATGATTCCTGAACTCGGCCAATTTGCATTAATCCTGGCGTTGTTGCTCGCGATCATTCAGTCGACTCTGCCTCTGATCGGGGCCGCACGCGGCAACCAGTCATGGATAGCAGTCGCTGCTCCCGCGGGTCAGGCCCAGTTTATTTTTGTGACCATCGCGTTTTGTTGTCTTGGTTATCTTTTTATCACCAACGATTTCTCCGTCCTCAATGTCGCAACCAACTCAAACTCGCGACTACCACTCCATTATCGACTGGCAGCCACCTGGGGATCACACGAGGGTTCATTGTTGCTATGGGCGTTGATGCTCAGCTTATGGACCGTCGCGGTTTCACTTTTCAGCAGGCACCTTCCAGAAGAGATGGTGGCGCGCGTGTTGGGTGTGATGGGAATTATCAGCGTCGGCTTTCTGCTGTTCATGCTGTTAACGTCTAATCCCTTCGCACGTTTGATTCCCGCGGCTCCTGACGGTCGCGATCTCAATCCTCTGCTCCAGGATCCAGCCATGGTGGCCCACCCGCCGATGCTTTACATGGGGTACGTAGGTTTCTCAGTCGCGTTTGCGTTTGCCATTGCAGCATTAATCAGCGGCCGTCTCGATGCCACCTGGGCGCGCTGGTCACGTCCATGGACCACCGTCGCCTGGATGTTCCTAACCGTGGGCATTGCCCTTGGAAGTTGGTGGGCTTATTACGAGCTGGGTTGGGGCGGCTGGTGGTTCTGGGATCCGGTCGAAAATGCGTCGTTCATGCCATGGCTGGTTGGCACTGCGCTGATACATTCACTGGCCGTTACTGAGAAGCGAGGTGGATTCAAGAGCTGGACCGTCCTGCTCGCCATTTCAGCGTTTTCCCTTAGCCTGCTGGGAACGTTTTTAGTCCGTTCAGGCGTACTGACTTCGGTTCATGCGTTCGCAACTGATCCGAAACGCGGAATATTTATTCTCATCTTTCTCGCCATCGTCATCGGCGGATCGCTTTTACTTTACGCGTGGCGGGCAAAGCAGGTTGGACTTGGCGGCAAGTTTGACGTGGTTTCACGCGAGTCGCTGCTGCTGTCCAACAACGTGCTCCTGGTTGTCGCTGCAGGCTCAGTGTTACTCGGTACGCTCTACCCATTGTTCATAGACGCCCTGGGAATGGGCAAGCTCTCGGTTGGACCACCATACTTCAACAGCGTGTTTGTGCCACTCATGGTGCCGGCAATGTTCTTGATGGGGATTGGACCGATTGCCCGGTGGAAGAAGGCCAGCCTACCGGAGCTCGCGATTCGTCTACGATGGGCTTTTCTGGCGAGTGTGGCTGCGGCTTTGGTCCTACCGTTTGTGTTGGGAAGCTGGAAACCTCTGGTCAGCCTGGGCTTGATGCTCGCGATCTGGATTGTTTTAACCGCGGCACTGAATTTACGGGAACGAGTGCGCGCTACAACCGGGCAACTCACCGTCTTCCAAAAGATTCGCAATCAAAGCCGAAGTTACTACGGGATGCAGTTGGCCCATATTGGTGTGGCCGTTTTTATCGTTGGGGTGACGATCGTCACCGGCTATCAATCGGAGCAGGATGTCCGCATGGATGTTGGCGACACTATCAATGCCGGCGGCTATACGTTTCGTTTTAATGGCGTCACGAATGCGATGGGCCCGAATTACCGGGCCGCACGTGCTGAGATTGACGTTATAAGAAACGGACAAGTCGTCGAGAAGATGTATCCGGAGAAACGCACTTACATTTCTTCGGAAAACGTCATGACTGAGACGGCGATTGATACAGGACTGTTCCGAGACCTCTACATTTCACTTGGCGAGCCGGTTAGCGATGGCGCCTGGAGCGTCCGGGTTTACTTCAAACCATTTGTGTCGTGGATCTGGGGGGGTGCGCTGCTGATGGCGCTGGGTGGTGGACTGGCGTTGAGCGATCGGCGATACGCTTTGGCGGCACGAAAGCAGCGCGAGGCGAAAGAGGTGACGAAGGTTGAACCAACCCCGGCCATCGCAGCCGCGTCAATGAAGGCCGAGACGTAAGCTTGTGCAACGAGACCCCGCGGCTGCAATGCACGGCGCCGTTTATTTGTTCTTGAATTTCCAATGCGTTACTTAATCCCACTGGTGCTTTTTCTTGGGCTCGTTGTTTTCCTGGCGATCGGGCTTGGGCGCAATCCGCACGAAGTGCCGTCTCCCTTGATCAATCGACCTGCACCAACAGCGTCGTTGCCACAACTATCCGATCCCACCAAGACCTTTTCAGCAGAACAGATGCGCGGCAAAGTCTGGTTGCTCAATGTGTGGGCTTCGTGGTGCGTCGCTTGTCGAGAAGAGCACGCGATGTTGCTGGAGATTGCGCGCTCGGGAGTGGTTCCTCTTTACGGACTCAATTACAAGGACCAACGCGCAGATGCGCTGGGGTGGTTGCGCGACCTTGGCGATCCCTACGTCCTAAATGTTTCTGATCTGGACGGTCGTGTTGGCATCGACTATGGGGTTTATGGTGCTCCCGAGACCTTCCTGATTGATCGCACGGGCGTTATTCGCTACAAGAAAATTGGTCCTATTACGCCTGATGATTGGCAAAAGCAGATTCAACCCCTCGTTCGGGAACTGAGCAAATGAATCGGTGGTGTAACAAATTAACTTTCTCTGGGCCACAGAGTTTCTTAAAGCGCGGCGACTACCGTCCTAAGCAACGTTTACTACTCTCAAGTGTCCTTCTTTTGTTTTCACTGCTTGGCGGCTTTTCTTCCTCAGCGCGGGCTGACGAAGCCAGACCCGTGGCCGACGATCCGGTTCTTGAAGAACGTGTAATGAATCTTTCGCGAGAGCTGCGCTGCCTCGTTTGTCAAAACGAGACGCTAGCTGATTCACGCGCGGACCTGGCGGTGGATCTTCGTAACCAGGTTCGAGAGCAGATGAAGGCCGGCAAAAGCGATGAAGAGATCATCAGCTTTCTAACGGCACGCTATGGAGATTTCGTTCTCTACCGGCCTCGAGTCAGACCTGCAACTTACCTACTCTGGTTTGGTCCCTTCGTACTTCTATTGGCCGGCTTGTTCATTCTATTTAGATACGTGAAGAGTCGCCGCGAAGCGATAGTGGAAGCGCCACTTTCCGACGAGGAGCGCCGGCATGCCGAATCCCTTCTGAAATCCGAACCTCGAGACAACCTGGCATGACTCTATTCTGGTTAATCTGTGCGGCTTTCGTCGCCATCTCCCTGGCGTTCGTGGTGCCTCCGTTGCTCGCGAGTGCCCGAAAGGATTCAGGCGACGAAAACGAGGAGGCAAATGTCGAGGTTTATCGCGACCAGATTTCGGAGTTGGAAGCCGATCTGCAAAACGGAATCATCAGCGCCGAACAGTATCAGCAGGATCGCGATGAAATTGAGCGCCGTTTACTGAGTGACGTAGCCGCCGTTTCCAGCAAGGAATCAAACCCAGCGGCCGCACGCCCGGCGACGAGGGGACTTGTTTACGCTATCGCGTTGGCGCTGCCCGTGATTGCCCTGGTCTTCTACCTTCGTATTGGAACTCCGGCGGCCATCACCGGCATGACCGCGAGTCAGGTTAGCCCAGCCACCGCAACTGCGCGACCAAATGCGCCAAGATCGCAAGCGGACATCGAAGCAAACGTAGCTGCGCTTGCGAAGCGGATGGAGCAGAACCCCAGCGACGCTGCGGGTTGGGCCATGTTGGGTCGATCCTATTTGTCTCTGGGACAGTACAACGAGGCTGCAAATGCCTATGGGAACGTTGCGGAGTTGAAGCCGAACGATGCGGACGCCCTGGCTGATTACGCATTCGCAATGGGTATGGCAAATGGAAAGAGCTTGCAGGGTCAACCGACTGAATTGATCAAAAGAGCGTTGGCTATTGATCCGGAGAATCCGAAGGGCCTTGAGTTAGCGGGCAGTGCTGCTTACGAAGCGAAGAATTACAAAGACGCGATCGTTTATTGGCAACGGCTGTTGGAAAAAACTCCAAAGGACTCTGAATTGGCCCAAGCGCTGACGGAAAGAATTGAACAAGCGAAAGCTGCCGGCGGGAAGTAAAAGATGGTGAATGGTAAATTGTGAATGGTAAATGGATTTGGTCTTCTCCGTGCACCCTCTGTGTTCTCTGTGCCTCGGTGGTGGGGCAGCCCCTTCGAAGTAAGTCCACCACAGAGAACGTAGAGAACACGGAGGACGCACAGAGACTTGATGAAGGACCAGGTAGGTCTTGCTATACCGAACCCTGATTTTCATAAGCGCGTGGTAAGCGCTCTAAATTTACTTAGGACTGACTCCAAATCATGAATCGAGAGAATCTCTTATTCGCAATCATCGGCATCTTGCTCGGCTTCATTGTCGGCTTCATCTTCGCCAGCAACATGAGTCAGCGTTCCGCTATGAACTCGCCTTCAGCAGTAAGCGGCACTGAAAATCTTCCCGCCGATCACCCGCCTGTACAAGGTGGCAACGCCCAGAACCCGCAACAGGTTTTCGCCCAGGTGCAGGCCTCGATGGCCAAAGCGCGAAATGAGCCACAGAATTTCGACGCCCAGGTCGAGGCTGCCAAACTCGAATACCAGATCCAACGCTACGATCAGGCGGTCGAGTTTCTGCTGAAGGCGAATCAACTTAAGCCAGATAATTACGATGTGGTGGTGATGTTAGGCGCCGCCAACCTGGAAGGTGGCCATTACGACATGGCGGCCAAGTGGTACAAAATTGCGCTGAGCAAGAAGCCAGACGACATTGGTGTGCTGGCCAGCATTGCTTACATGCATCTTCAAAAGGGCGATGCCAGGCAGGCCGAGACCGCAATTGCGAGTCTGGAAAAGGTGGATCCCACTAATCAGGACTTACCGAACTTCAAGCAACGCCTCGCCAGCATGAAATCCGGCGAAACTCCAAAGTAACTACGGAGCAATAGACATTCGCAGTATGTTGACGAGCGGGATCCGTTCGGTCTTCCCATCCTTACCAACCACCAGCACCTGCCCGTTTTCCACGGTTACTCGTCGAACGCTGCTCATGTAACGATTAATTAGAGTCCCATCATTGGTTTCGATAATTAGTCGCGGGCCTGATTCAGCCGCAGGTTCTTCCTCAACAACACGGCGTGAGGTTCCTCCTCGCCTTGTCGAGCGACGGCCTGTTGTCGTTGGAGCGCTCGGCTCTGCATCCGAGACCTTGGCCCCGGGCTCTGCATCGGCGACTGGCTCCTTAACTTTGGATGGCGGAGGCGTGCGCGTTCGTCGGGTTGAGCCACGTCGACCCCTTGGATTTCTAGGCGCAGTGGTTGGCGCTACAACCCTGGCCGACTCCGCAGATTCCGCCGCTGTCGTTTCAGGAGTTTCTGCAGGAGTAGTCGACTCAGTCGACGGTGTTGGCTCCGGCGTTGGCGCGGCCGCGACTTCGGGTGCGGCTGGTTCATCAATACGAGCTCCAACCGACGAAACCCGACGCCCTTTTCTCGGTGTAGCTGCAGATTCTTCCAAGGGTGCCGGCTGATTTTCAGCCACCAGCGGCACGCCAACGTGTGGTTCAAACGAACCGCCAAAGGTTAGCCGATACGTTCCTTCATCATCGTTAGGAGTACGCGCTTCGACTCTCAGGATTAAATCTTCTCTCTTCCTGAGATATATGCTCTTGGTGATTGGTCCAGAATTATTCGAATAGACCGTAAACTTCAGAAGTGGACGTAGACCTGTGGAAGTGAAAACATCGATGTCACCATTCAGATTCCGGCTATCAACCGTAATCAGAACGTCGCCGGGTGTACCAACAAAGGCGTAATAATGATCGGTCACGCGCGGGTCGCCGATGTCGCGTGCACCGATTGTTCCGGTGACTTCACTGCTGCGCACTGGAGAGGGCGTGGCGATGTCCGGAGACTGGCCTCGAACCGCGGCAGCCATCAAAGACACAGCCAGGAGCAGGATCATTCTTTTGCAATTGCGACTCTTTGCACTTGAACCAACAAACTTCATTGGCAGTCTCTTTTGGATGAACATGACGGGCACTAATCGGGGAGATGTATTCCCGGCGAAACGAGAGTGACAAGAATAGCAGATTTGGGCGTGCGATCCACCAACTCACACGAAACACTCGAAAACAAATTCGAGCTATTTCGTGTCATTTAGTGGATCGTACCAGCTGTTCGTTTAAAGCGTCGCAGCCGTTTCTGGTATCCTCATGCACATGAAGAAGTTTTTCATTGCCATCGGTCTACTCCCCGTATTCACAATCATCTTTATCTCGACAGTCTCATCCGTTTACGCGCAAGCGCCTGGCGCGTGGACTGCGAAACTCGATAAGGACGTCCGCTTTTATCAAACCACGGACCTGGGGGTTTTGATTGCAGGTACTGAAAAGTCGCTCTACGCAATTGACGGCGCCACCGGTGAAACGCTGTGGCGTCGTAAAGATGTTCGCCTGGATGAAACAGACGTAGCGCCTGTTCCGTCTACCGATCTGCTTTTGATCAATTTCGAAAACGGCGAACGTACGCGGGTTGAGGCAGTCGACATTTTGTCTGGTGACACTGTCTGGCGCAGCGATAAGATTCGTGGCAGCGTCATGCAGATGGCAGTCGATCCGGCCGCGAACCTGCTCGCCCTGGTTCTAGTCAAAGATTCAAAGGGCAAACCAGAAAGTGGTTTCAAACGTCATCCACTGGTCTATGTTCTCGATCTGTCCTCAGGGGATGACATCTGGAAATACGAAGTCAGCGAAGTCGAGATGATGCCGTCACGCTGGCCCGAAAGTGGCGAAGTTGCTTACACACTCGACAACTATCGTCCACCGGTTTTTGTCGACGGCCGCCTCTACCTTTTCTACGACGGCCTCACCTCGTTCGATGCGCGCAACGGCAAATCGCGACTGCGGGAGAAGTACAGAGTAAACGAGGAAGGTCTTGCCTTAACTGAGGCCGATCCGATCTTCGATGAATCATTTATTTACACATCGAGTCGGGGACGAGTACGAGCGATTTCGCGCGATACCGGTGACACTGTTTGGGAAGCCAAAGATTTGGGCATCACTCCGGAAATGGTTTTGATCGATCGCGTCTTGTACGTTCGCACAGGCGGCCAGTTTACTCGCCTGAAGGACGGCGACAATGTTGAGCGCGGCCCATACGGCGTCAGCGCGATTGATTTGCGAGATGGCAAAGTAGTATGGCGATACAAAGGCGCAGATAAAGGCATAACGAACCTGGTGATTCCTGACGCCTCAACCATCAGCATCGCCGATCGCGATGACTTGATAGTTATCGACGCACAAACCGGCAAGCGCCGCTCACGCATCAAACATGAAATCGAGCGTGCTTCTTTTGCGGTTTTGAACGAAAGCGGAGCAGTCGTTATTGGCGGACAATCTGAACTAGCTGCCTTTGATCTTAGAAGCGACCGGGCGCTCTGGCGCGCGCGTCACACGCCGCCGGGTCGCGGCGTTTTCAAGACTGTTGCCGCCATCGCAGCGCGTGCGGCCTCGCTCTATTTTCGTTATGGCGGAGTCGCCTCAACGGCGTTTCGCGGCGTGCAGATTGCTCGCGCAGTCAGTGGCGCAAGTTGGTCTGGGTTGGTAGCTCGAACTTCAGTTTCCAACCTTCAGGCGCTCGCCGCGGATTCTGCCCGCAACTACGCCAGATCCTACGCCGCCTCGCGCTTCAGGCAGTTTGGTGTTATCTCGCGCGTGCGCAGTCTCCAAAGAACCGGAAGCGCAATTCCGTCAGTTCCATCGCTTTCGTCAACTTCATCAATTCCCTCGCCCGAAGATTTCATCCGTCGCCGCACGGCTGATGTCGACGAACGCCTACTTGACCGAATCGATCCTGCCCGGCAACTTGAGAGACTCTCTCGGTTCCTTTGGCACAAGGATCGGCTGGCAGCATTACGTGGTCAATGGATGTATTTTTACACCGACCTGAAAGGGATTGACGGTAACGGGTTGGCGGGAGTGAACATTCATAACGGCCAAACCAATCGCTTGATTCGCCTCCGGGAACTTGACGAGCGTTTCATCTCGGACGAAGCGTTGGGCCTGATGTTTGTATCGGCGGGCAATCGAATTCTGGCCCACACCGTAAAATAAACTTGTAGAGGCGGCACTAACGTGGCCGCCCCATTGGTCGCGGTCTTTCAATGCGCCGAGATCATTTGAAACCCACAAGATGGGGCGGCCACCGAGTGCCGCCCCTACGGGAATTGCAGACGCATCGCAATCACCCGGCTTGTGCAACACTACCGTTGCCGGCTTCCACAGCTCTTCGGTAGATCGCGGGCAACTCATCCTGGCTCGTAATTGAAACGTTCAGGTCGCGGATTAATCCATCACCTAACCCGTAGATCCATCCGTGCATGGCCAATTCCTGACCACGTTCCCAGGCGTTCTGCACAATCGTCGTTTGGCAAACGTTGGTAACCTGTTCGATCACATTCAGCTCACACAACCGATCGATGCGACGGTCCCCGTCAACTTGTGTCAGCAGGTCCTCGTGTTTTTGTCTCACATCCTGCACGTGCCGAAGCCAGTTATCGATCAAGCCCAGTTTGGAACCAATCAACGCAGCCTGCACACCGCCGCAGCCATAGTGTCCGCAGACGATGACGTCCTTAACCTTGAGTACGTCTACTGCGTACTGAAGAACCGAAAGACAATTCAGGTCAGTATGGACCACGACGTTAGCGACATTGCGATGGACAAAAAGATCACCGGGCAACAAGCTGATGATCTCATTGGCCGGAACTCGACTATCGGAGCAACCGATCCACAAGTACTTTGGCGATTGCTGTTGAGAGAGTGTTTGAAAGAAGTCCGGGCGCTCAGCTTTGATTTTCCTGGCCCACTCGCGGTTGTTTTGTAAAAGGTTTTGTAGGGCTTTCATATCGTCAGTTGAAGTTAAGATCTTGTTTCTCGCGCGCGTCAGATTAGACCACTTCTGCAAATCTATAGAACAATTGAAGAGCAGTTAGGATACACCAATCCCGCCTTACGTCGACAACGGCCCTTCATCTCGGCGACACTAAACTTGATTCGTTCCTTTAGTTCAGGCTCGAGTTATTAGTGACCTGACACGTCGTAGCTCCTGCGGACCCACCCGCTACCCGCAAGGTGGTACTGATGACTTCAAGACCGGTACAACTTCGTCCGCATCCCACTCGCTACCGCAGTGATACTGACTTCATTGCCGCTTAGGCTTATCTAGTTTTACACAGAAAAGGACCGCTCAGTTTTGAGCGGCCCTTCCTCAAGACATGCTGAAGTTTGGTTTAATTACCAGAAGTAGCAGGCACCGCAGCACCAGTCTGTTTCGCCTGAAACTGCTGCCAGTAATCCTTTACGAAGGCTTTCTGCTTTCCGTGACCAAAGCCGGAATTGAAATCAAACTTCACCATCTCGGCTGTTGCTTGTTCAATGTTCCAACCATGATTGTTGAAGCGGTAAACGGCTCCTACCACACCAGTCCGGTGTCGACCGCCGGCACAGTGCACGAAAAACTTGCCCGTCTCAGGATCATTCGCCACCTTCATGAATGCTTCAATCTGTTCAATCTTTGGGTAGCCTTTATCGACCATCGGAATGTTGACGTAGCGCATTCCCAAAGCCTCAACTGCAGGCTTTTCGTACTCCATCGAATTGTCGGTCAAATCGATAACCGTTCGAATTCCCAGGTCTGCCAGGGCTTTGTAATCCTCACCTTTGGGTCTGGCTCCGCGATGGAAGCGCTCATCTATCTGGCCAAAATTTTTGATCTTTACATTAGGGAATGCGCTGTCCTTAGTCTTTGCGAAGGACACGGCGGAAAAGGAAAAAACGAGGGCTAGCGCTGCGATTAAAGTGGGCGAACTCTTTCTAATAAATTTCATTCTCAAACTCCTCCAAAAATAAACACTGGTTAATGATTTGTCGGATTGCTCTGGGGCCTTTGAACGAACAACGCTGCCAGGGTATTTCCCAATTTTCGCAAATGAAAAACGTAACTAAAAACTAGTCACTAAATAACACTTCGAATCAAAAAACCGAATATGAGATTCGAAAATTGCCCGCAAAGTTGCACAAATGCAGTGTACCTTTTCGGCCCCCAACCACTCATTTCGGTCAAACAGAAACTGAAAACACGAACGAAAGCAGGAAGCAGTAACCAGGAAGCAGAGAAAAGCGTTGACTCTCTTTGTTCCAAAAATCAAATGTGACAACGAAATATACGTTAGCCATCAATTCAATAATGCGTCTTACCTACCGCCCCTGATCCTGCCGCCTACTTGTTGCCTCCTGCTTCCTGCTTCTTGCTTTCCTGCCTACCGCCTTCTACTTACTGCTTACTCCGCAGTCTCCACCGGAGCCGGCTCGAACCGAGGTACAAGCAGATGGACGATCAGTAGTGCGACTAAGTACGTCGTACCAGCAATAATGAAGATCGGCATATAACTGCCTGTCCACTCCAGGACGTATCCAACGATTTTAGCGATGAACATCCCACCTATCGCGCCGGCCATGCCGCCAATCCCCACAACCGAACCTACTGCCCGGCGCGGAAACAGATCAGACGTCATGGTGAATACGTTCGCCGACCAACCCTGATGTGCCGAAGCAGCGAGGCCGATGAGCGCTACCGCGACCCAGATGTTCGACGTCTGCGACACGAACACAATGGGTACCACGCACAACGCACAGATTAACATCGCGGTCTTGCGCGCACGTGCTACGGACCACCCTCGCTTGATCAGCGTGGAAGAAAGCCAGCCTCCGCCTACACTTCCCACGTCAGCCGCGAGATAAATTACGACTAGCGGCAAGCCAAAACTGGTAATACTCTCGGTTGGAACATGGTATTGGTCGTGAAGAAACCCCGGAATCCAAAATAGATAAAACCACCAGATTGGGTCCGTCATAAACTTGGCAATGGCGAAGGCCCATGTTTGGCGATGAGGAAGAAGTCGGGCCCAGGGGATCTTGGTTTCCTTATCAGGTGGATCGCTATTTATGTATTCGAGCTCGGCTTTGCCACAACGATTGTGTTCGTGAGGTTTGCGATAAAGCGCGATCCAAAAAAACAACCAGATGAAGCCCAGCGCCCCAGTAATAAGGAAAGCCCAACGCCAACCCCACAAGCTCACGATGAACGGCACACTTAGTGGAGTAATGATTGCGCCGACGTTTGTACCTGCGTTGAAAATACCGGTGGCCAGTGCTCGTTCCTTTTTGGGAAACCATTCGGCCACAGTCTTGATGGCAGCCGGAAAGTTTCCCGCCTCGCCCAGGCCAAGCGCAAACCGCGCAATACTGAATGTCATCACCGAACTCGCGAGTGCATGGCCCATCGCCGCGAGGCTCCAGAATACGATCGCGAAGGAAAAACCCTTTCGAGTTCCCAACCGATCCATGAGACGCCCCATCAAGATGAAGCCCAACGCATAAGCGCACTGAAACCAGAACACCACGTTGCTGTAGGCGATCTCGTCCCAACCCAGCTCGGCCTTGAGCGTGGGTTTAAGTATTCCGATTACCTGGCGATCGATGTAATTAATTGTTGCAGCGAAGAACAGCAGTGCGCAGATGGTCCAACGAAAGCGTCCGATGCGCTCTCTCACAGGGGTAGTCTGATCCATTCAGATTCTCTCCTCGACTCGATTCCAATAAACGATTGGGCAAACTGCTTGTACGCCAGGAAACAATAGGAAGATCTTAGGTGGTTCTCTGTTCGCACCTTACTGAGCCTGGGGCAAGGTGCGCGATGCCAGTCACAACTCCTGGCTATTGTCTTATGTCAGTCCCCTTCCCAGCGGCCCTTGCCGTTGGGACCATCAGTAGTTGCACCGCTATCCTCCAGCTCCTCTGACTCCTGGGCTTTCTGCGCACGAACCAGATGGTCCCGCATTGCGTCGCGAGCGGCTGCCGGATCACGGTCTCTAATTGCGCGGTAAACCTGCCGGTGCATCTCCGCCGACTCCTTGAGATCCTTCGCACGATCTACGGTCTTCCGGCGAACGTCGAAAAGAATGGTCGCTACCATGTTCATCAGTGAGGTGAGGATTCGATTTCCTGAGGCCGCGGCGACCATCTGGTGGAAACGCATGTCGTGAACAAGGAATTGCTCGGGTTCGTCGAGCGACGCATACATCTCGGTAATCTCTTCCGACATCGCCGCCATTTGTTCGCCGCTGGCACGCTCGGCAGCCAAACCGGCTATCGCCATTTCCAGTGACTTACGAGCCTCAAACATTTCCGCCGAAGTGAACCCATGGAGCGAGGCCATCATTCTGAGCGGCCCACTATCAAGCGAAGGGGATCCCTCAGGCTCAACTACAAAAGTTCCCGCACCAGGTCGAGAGCGCAGTACACCGACGGCCGCGAGCGAACTAATCCCGGCGCGCAAGGTGGGCCTGCTGACGCCAAGCATCTTAGCCAGGTCACGCTCAGGTGGTAGCCGATCTCCCGAGCGTAACTCGCCTCGATGAATCATCCCGCGAAGCTGAACTGCTATCTCCTCAGCCGTCGTTCCCTGACGTTCGGGATCAACCGTCTGAAATGTAGTTTTTCGTGAATCGGTCATACCGTTCTGTGTAGCGGGAAACCTGATCCTTACCGGCGCTCTTTGAGACGCGCCAGGGAATTGCAGAAATCTTAGGGATTGGATTCTATCGGCGATGAGGCGACTTGTCCAATAATTAAACTGGACAAATAAATTGAATTAAAGGTTTGACCAGTTAGCAATGGCGGGTATTATGTAAGAAACGGATGAAGGCTGAAGGATGAGGGATGAAACGCCGTGGTTGTTACCGCCGGAGATGGGTCTTCATCCTTCAGCCCTCATCCTTCATCCTTAATGTTCAGCGGAGGAACTACGTGAAGGCCCTTCAGTCAATAACTTGCTTGTTGGTAGTCGTCATCCTGTGCGCCGGTCTCGCGGCCGCGCAGAATCAGCGAACGTCGGAAGCTATGGCGTCGACAGTGCTCTCGATCTGGAAAGATTCGACCGCAGTCGACGGCAAGGCCGACAAATGGAACTACGAGCAGGGAGTGTTGCTCAAGGGTGTAGAGAGCGTCTGGCTAAGCACCGGCGACGGAAAATACTTCCGATACATTCAACATCTCACAGATCGATACATCAACGACGACGGCACCATTCGCACTTATAAGAAAGACGATTACAACATCGACAACGTCCTTCCTGGACGAAACTTGCTTCTCCTCTACAAAGTCACCGGACAAGAGAAATATCGGAAGGCCGCTGCCGTGCTGCGCGAACAACTCCAAACCCATCCCCGCACTTCGGATGGCGGCTTCTGGCACAAGAAGATCTACCCGTCTCAAATGTGGCTCGATGGACTCTACATGGGCGAACCCTTCTACGCCGAGTACGCCGCCACCTTTCAGGAGGACGCCGCCTTCGACGATATTGCCAAACAGTTTGTCCTGATGGAGACCCACTCTCGAGATTCAAAAACGGGCCTGCTTTATCACGGCTGGGATGAGTCAAGAAAGCAGCGCTGGGCAAACCAAACGACGGGGCGGTCGCCAAACTTCTGGGGTCGAGCAATGGGCTGGTATGCAATGGCGTTAGTTGACACCCTGGACCACTTTCCGACGAATCACCCGGAACGAGGAAAACTGATTGCTATTCTCCAAAGGCTGGCAGCCGGGATCGAGAAGTATCAGGATCCCAAGTCAGGGTTGTGGTACCAGGTCCTGGATAAAGCTGGGCAGAAAGGAAACTACGTCGAGGCTTCGGCGTCGAGCATGTTTGTCTACGCCCTGGCTAAGGGTGTACGCAATAAGTATTTGCCTCCGCATTATCTTCGAGTAGCAAGCAAGGCGTATCAGGGTATTCAAAAACAATTCGTCGAGGCTACGGCAACCGGGGTCAACCTTAACGGCACGGTCAGTGTTTCCGGCTTGGGTGGAAATCCGTATCGCGATGGAAGCTATGACTACTACTTGAGTGAAAAAGTGGTCACAAACGATCCCAAGGGTGTTGGGGCATTTCTACTCGCGAGCTCCGAGATGGAAATGCTTCCGGAGCTTTCGCTGGGTACTGGAAAAACTATCCTGTTGGATTCCTATTTCAATAGTGAAACCAGGAAAGACGCGACTGGTCGCGTGGTGTCCTGGCATTACAAGTGGGACGAACTGCCTAACGCTGGCTATTCACTTTGGGGAAATATCTTCAGAGGGCTGGGCGCGGAAACTAAGACTCTCCAAGATGCGCCGACTGCAGCTAACCTAAAAAAGGCCGACGTCTACATCATCGTCGATCCTGACACCGCGACAGAGAATGAACGCCCTAACTACGTTGAAGCGTTACACATCAAAGCAATTAGTGACTGGGTTAAATCGGGAGGCGTGCTGGTCCTATTGGGAAACGACGTGGGTAACTCCGAGTTTGACCACTTCAACCAGTTAGCAAAACAGTTTGGTGTGGAATTCAAGAAAGACAGTCGCAACCGTGTTCAGGGAAATAATTTTGTCACCGGCAGAATCACGGTGCCGGCAGGCAACGAAATCTTTACGACAGCCCGACAGTTATTTTTGAAGGAGCTCAGTACGCTGGAACTAACTCCACCCGCAAAAGCGGCCCTTGAGGATGGCGGAGACGCAATCGTTGCCGTAGCGAAAGTAGGTCGAGGGACTGTCTTCGCCCTCGGCGATCCGTGGTTGTATAACGAGTACCTCGACGGGCGAAAGCTACCCGCGGAATTTGAGAACTTCAAAGCAGCAAAAGATCTCTCACGCTGGCTAATCCTGCAAACTCGATCACGTGCACGAAAATAAAATCTGGAGTAGGGCGACGCTTAATTCTATGGAGCGCCGGGCCTTGTCCGCGCATTCCAAAGTATCTACTCCACTCCACCGGAGAATGCTGTGTCTGATAGGTCTCTTATTATTCGTATCAGGAGTTTCCGCAAAGGAAATAGAACTGACCGTGGCAGCTGATGGCAGCGCCAAATATAAGACCGTGCAGGAAGCCGTTATGGCGGTGCCGGCCGGCAGTGCAGATAGCCCGGTTGTAATTCGTATCAAACCAGGTATCTACAAAGAACTTATTTACGTTCAGCGAGAGAAACGGTTTTTTAGGTTTGTAGGCGAAGACGCAACCAAAACAATTCTCACCTACGATCTTCATGCGAACCTGATTGGGAAAGATAATAAGCCCATCGGAACATTCCGCACTCCCTCCACGATTATCGACGCCGACGACTTCACTGCAGAGAACATCACATTTGAAAACTCGGCTGGACCTGTCGGCCAGGCTCTGGCGATTCGAGTTGATGGTGACCGGGTAGTATTTCGCAACTGCAGATTTCTCGGTTGGCAGGACACAATTCTTTTGAACCGCGGCCGGCAGTATTTCGAAAATTGTTACATTGCCGGACACATCGATTTCATCTTTGGCGCCGCCACCGCGTTCTTTGAAAAATGCCGTTTGCACGCGCTCAAAGACGGGTACATCACTGCTGCTTCAACCCCTGACAATCAAGCTTATGGGTTCGTGTTCTCAAACTGCACAATCACGGGTGAAACTCCGGAGGTAAGAACCTACCTGGGGCGTCCGTGGCGCGCATTTTCCAGCGTGATCTTTCTACGAAATGAGATGGCGAATGTGGTGCGCGAGCGGGGTTGGCATAACTGGAACTTCCCTGAGAGAGAAAAGACGGCGCGGTATGCTGAATTTGGTAGTCGTGGTCAGGGTGCAAATCTGAATGGTCGGGTGGGTTGGGCCAAACGACTTAGTAAAGCCGAAGCCAAATTGATCACCGTGCGAAGCGTTCTCGGCGGGGCAGACGGTTGGAATCCAAAACGGTAGGGTTAAGAACCTGTAGGGGCGGCACTCGGTGGCCGCCCCTACAACCTCGAAACGGTTGAGATAAGCAATTTCATGGCTCAACCCTGAACTTTTGTAGGTGCCGTCGCGATTATCCGAAACCCACACGCACGCTATAGGGTCGGCGGACCTGGTTGTTTGGGCCCGCCGTTGGGCAAGGCTTCCAGAATGGAGATGGCCCAACAGCAAGACGGCGGTGAGAGTAGTAACAAGCAGTTGCGTCAAAGGAATTGTTATCACGGGAGGTGTTCGTTAATGATCGACGCGCGAAGCGGCGGTCGGTGGAGTAGTGCAGGGTGGCGCAAACTTGCGGGCGTGCGACTTCACAAGCTCCTTTGCCAGTTTCAGATGTAGACCGCGCAGGGATTTAACGACCAACTCTGCCATAGTCTCCGCACCCAACGGGCGGAAATGAGTGTTGTCGGAAACGCCATTTGGGTAGTTGGTGTTCTCATTGGGCGCCAGGTGGAGGAAAAGGTCTTTCGACTTCTCAACACCGCAGTTCCTGAGGACTTGCTCGCTCAGTCGATGCATATCGATCAACGCGACCATGTGCTCCCGCGCCACGGTTCGCACGATGTCCGGATAGACACCGTGTGAATCATAAAACTTCCCGTCCTTATCAAACCGTCGCCGCATTACCGGAGTCATTAATATCGGAGTTCCCTTTTGGTCACGCACGTCCGATGATGAAGCGAACGAGGTTTCGGCGATAGTCATCTGGTGAGGTGTAACGCTCTACTTTTTCTTTGGACTGGTCGTTGTGGCCAAACTGGATGAAGACGTAGTCGCCCTTCCGTAGCTCTGACACTATGCGGTCCCAAAGTTTTTCTTCGATGAAAGTCCGCGTGCTGCGTCCGTTCTTCGCCCGGTTTTCAACCTTAACTTTTCTCTCATCAAAGAAATCCTGAAGAAATTCTCCCCAACCCGTTTCCGGTCGTTTCTCTGGGAGCTTGGTCGCCATCGTGGAATCGCCGGCGAGGTAAACGGTTATTGGCTCCTTGGCAGAGACAATGGTCGACGTTAGAAGGAAGAGAATTACGCAGGCGAAGTATTTCATTATGATTTTGATTGTAGTTAAGCGTAGAGAAAGAATGCGGCGTCTTAAAGCAGACCCGAAACCTTGATTCCTACCGCTTCACGGTAAGACCCGTCCAATACCTTCTTCAAGGTTTGGTCCCCCTCGACCCTCCATAAGTTCCCGTTAACTCGACAATTCTGAAAACTCAAATCTTTGACGTTCTTGATGATGCTCGCCTGGGCCACATTGTCAAAAGAACAGTCAGTTAAACGAAGCTGGTAGACGGGAGCATCTTTGAATCCCTGCACATCAAGCGCGTGCTTACTCTTGCCGCTGTTCAGATTGTTAACGACAAAGTTTCGCACGACCGGGGTGAATCTGCCTTTGCTTCCTTCTTCATAGTTGAAATCAATCGTGATCGCCGCGTGGGCCACCTGACCAATTTCAATATTGCGGAAATAGAAGTTTTCCAACAGACCGCCGCGCATTGCGTTGTTCTTCACGCGCAGTGCATGGTCCAGATTCGCACTGTCGAGCCGGCAGTTTTCCGCAAACAGGTTGCGGACACCGCCGGAGATTTCGCTGCCGACAGTGATGCCGCCATGGCCGTCCTTCATATGACATCCCTGGATGACAATGTTTTCCGTCGGCATATTTAAGCGCCGGCCATCCGCATTTCTTCCCGATTTGATCGCGATGCAGTCGTCACCCGTATCAAAGAAACAGTCCTTGATGAGAACGTCTTTACATGATTCCGGATCACAGCCATCGTTATTTGGCCCATGCGTGCTGATTGAAACTTTCTCGATGGTAACGTTTGAGCAAAGCACCGGATGGATTTCCCACATCGGCGAGTTCTTGATCGTCACTCCTTGAATCAGGACGTTTTGACATCGATAAGGCTGAATGAACTGGGGGCGCAGGTAATGGCCTTCGCCAAAAACGCGATCACTGACCGGAACATTCTTCTCAATCATTTCGACGAGAGCGGTCCTGGATTTCCGTTGATTGGGCTCACCCGTTTTCCAACCATACTGGGGTCGCCCATTCCAGGGCCACCACACTTCGTTGTTGGCCTGTCCGTCAAGAATTCCCTGCCCGGTGATCGCGATATTTCGCTGATCGAAGGCATAGATGAACGGCGAGTAGTTCATCAGCTCCATGCCTTCCCAACGACTAAATACGAGTGGCAAATAATCAGCCGGCTTCTGGCTAAATTTGATTGTTGCCGCTTTGGTCACATGAAGGTTGACGTTGCTCTTGAGATGAATGGGCCCGGTAAGAAATGAACCGGCAGGCACCACCACACGCCCACCGCCCGACTCATTGCAGGCCGCGATCGCTTTGCGAAACGCAGCGGTGCAATCTTTCGTTCCATTTCCAACTGCGCCAAAACGCGTGATAACGAAATCGCGCCTGGGGAAGACCGGCGGCTTGATGCGCTTAAGAATCGCCGGCATCAAGGTTTCCCAGGGAGTCTCTGCGGCAGACACACCCAAAGCTTTTTTTGGCAGAACGTCGAAGAGGTCTCGGCTTAACAACTCTGGTGCAAGTAGTAAACCAGCACTCCCGGTCAACAACGCTGTTATGAATTCACGACGATTTGTCATATGAATGGTTCCGTTGTGTCCGACATGCTTCAGCTTGTCGTTGCCGCCGCAAACCAGATCGCGGCGTGCTCTGGTATTCCCTCTAGAGTGTGACCAATGTCAATCGACAAGCTGAAAAGCATGTCGAACGTTACTGCGCTCGGTTCCGTAACAACTTCTGACGCCACGCGGGATATTCTTTGCTCAAGAGTTCGGCAGGCTCATCCACATACCAGTTGTAACCATTTCTTCGTTCCGCTTCTATTTCATCGACGTTGTATTTCACGACGCCGTCGCGGCCGATGAATATCCCGCGGTTCGTTTCGAGCTCATAAAAGCGGGCCCAAATCGGCTCGGCGTTTTTGTCCTTAACGGCGACTCGATCGAAACCTCCCGATTTCGGGTCAGGCGTTTCAACCCATCTAATTCCGGCGATCTTTGAACGGTGAAACCAATTGACGGCAGCATCGACGGCGTCGATGACTGGTTGAGTAGGATTCTTGATGCTCATCAAGAACCGAACAATGCCGACACTTTCTGCGCTCGCCAGCGAGACCGGTTCAAAGGCCCTTGCTGCAGCTGGCGCCAGCGTCACCTCATCATGCTGCCCACCCCAGACGGTCAACTGGTCACGCACTTTCACTTGGCTCTTCAAAATGCAATCGGTTCCCTTTTGCACCGCCTGACGCGCTTGCTCGCGTCGTGTTGAATCGACAAAGCTATAGACAGCTTTTTCTTGAGCGATATCGCGCAGGACTTTCATGACACCGATCATCGCGCCATCGTTGAAAGTTATGTGCGCATAGTAGCCCCTGGAACCGGGATAATATTGCGGCCAACCTCCGTTGGCGTATTGCGCCTTGATCAAATAATCCAGGCCATGCAGAAATGCTTCTTTGTGTCGCTCGAGTTTCCGTGCTTCGAACACGCGGGCGAGGAAGATGAGTTGGGTATAAGTCGCACCGTTATCAATGTTCGAATCTGATTTAGGTTTTTGCTTGACCAGAGCGGCGACTTCGTTTGCAGACAACACGGCTGCCATATCAATGTTCTTGGGCCACCCACCACTGGTGCGTTGATACGCGAGCACGTTATCGGCAACCCGCATCGCCTCGTCTTCTCCATACCAGGGCTGCTCCTGCTTCAGAACTTGATTCCAGACAACACGATTACTCGTAGGTGGGGCGACGCTAACCTGCGCGGAAGATGAGATCCCTAGCATGCCGCCAACTAACATGATGACAACTGCGTAATTTATGATCGCTGTTTTTCTAAGCATCTGTTCGATCGTCGACCAACAACGCTGAAAACGTTCACTAATTCGAGCCAGGGTTTGCTCTGAAACCCTGGGTTGCTAAAAGCCGCTTGCGATTCCCCGCAACTCTGAAGGAGTAGCGGATGCTTTACGGTTGGCAAGCTGCGACGCCACTCCTTCAGAGTTGGATCCTCGAACCTCGGCATCTTTGCCAGGGTTGGCAAAGCCCAACTCTGGGCTGGAATTCGCGAACGCTTTCAGCGTTTTAAGATCTCGAACCATTCTATCCAAGCTAGATTTGTTTCTACGTCGCAATTCCAAATGAGCCGCCCGGGGTGTAAACCCTGAAGCGGCTCAAATGATTCACCCGTGCCTTTCAATTAGAAGACAAACTTGACTCCAAATTGGATGTCCCGGGGATTATTTCGTTGCGTCGTCACTAAACCAAAGGCAGCGTTTGGCGCAGCGGCGGTACCGGGATTGAGACCAATGCCCGCACCAAAGTAGGGATGATTGAAAGCGTTGAGCGCCTCACCCCTAAGCTGCAAACGCTTAGTTTCGCCAAACTTAAAGTTTTTGGTCAGAGAGAAATTAGCCACCGAGAACGCCTGGTTGCGAACGTTCTCGAGAGTAGTCGGGACATTTCGCAGACCGAAGGAAGTCAGAGCCACCAGACCGGGGGCTATGATCGCCGATCGATCAATGCCGTACTTTCCGCCTTGTCCGTCATTCTTGCCGAGCAGGGTCTGAATCGTCGAAGGATCATCAGGGTAATACAAAGGTGCCGCTGTCAGCAGTAATGGTTCACCGCTCTGCCATTCGTACGTGCCGTTAACCTGCCAGCCGCCGATGAAACCGTCGAGGATCTTATTCATGTCGTTGCCGTAAGGCCGGCCACGGCCGATCGGCAACTGATACGTACCAGCAAAGGTGAATCGATGTGGTCGATCAAACGGCGAAATGCGGTCCTCGAGTTCGGTATCTGAAGGATTCAGGTAGTTCACCTGTTCGCGCAAGTTGGAATAGGTGTAGGTGGTCGTGAAGGTAAATTCCTTCGCCAGCCGCTTGGTCGCCTGAAGTTGAAGCGAGTTGTAACGGTTCGTGCCGTTGTACTCCTGAATGAACAAGTTGGTGTACTGCGGATACGCCAGCAACGATTGCGCGCGGGTCATGGTCGTTGCCGTATTAAACGGACTGCCTGTTCCCGGAAGTAGGTTACGGAACGGATTGGAGTTGGCTCCCAGAGACGCCGACAGGTACGTGCTGATTGTGGCGTCGGTTGTCGGCGTACTCCCAAGCGAACAAGGCGAAGTGGCGCCGGCGAGACCGGGACAAGCAAACTGCCGGGGAACGAAATTCAGGTTGCGGTTAACTGGCAAGTCACGGCCCCACGCTGTGACAAAGTTAGCCTCGACTACGAATTGCCCCGGCAACTCATGCTGAATTCCAAACACCATCCGCGAAAACTTAGAATTTTTCCGGTCGATGGGGATGATCGGTAACTCTGCGGTCGCCACGTCGGCTCCGATTCCAGTCCGCAATCCCTGGCTTGCACCAGGCGAAACGTTAAGGCTGCTCGCCCCACCTGGAAATGGATTCGTCAAAGTAGCCACAAACGTCAGGCCGTTGTTGTTTGTTGGGATGAAAGCAGTGTTGCCGGCAAACCCAGGTTGTTGTGGAGTTTCAACCTGAAACGGAGCCATGAAGATCCCGAAGCCTGTGCGCACGACAGTCTTGTCAGTCAGTTGGTACGACAAGCCCAGGCGCGGCTCGATGTTGCCTTTGTCGGCCTCCCAAACCTCACGATTACCGTCGTTAGCAAAGGTATATCCGCCGAGTACCTGAAACTGGCTCGGGGCCACCGGGTAACTGGCAGCGTTGTAGGTCGCAGCGTATGCCGCGCGCGCTGCAGCGTTTACCGGATTCTCGTTGGTCAGATCGAAGCCGCGAAGAATGCGGTCGTAACGCTCCGTCAAACCCATCTCGACTTCATATCGCAGTCCCAGGTTCAACGTTAGTCTGTTGTTGACGCGCCAGTCATCCTGGAAGAAGAAACCATGGTAGAGCGACTGAACAGAGTAATTGATCGAGTTGTCGATCAAACTTGAATTACCTCCGGAGCCAGTTGTCGGAACACCAAGCATGAATGCGGCGATGTCACGTCCGAACGCGTTGCGCAGCGTGGTTGAAGAGTTTGAAGCGGGTGCCGTGTAGAGGCCGTCAAAGAAAAACTGCCCGCCCTGATAGCCGTTGCTGCTGAAATTCTCTCGGACTACGCGAAGGTCATACCCATACTTCACATTATGATTATCGAAGACCTGCGTTATGGATGGTTGAAACGATCCCATCATGAAGGGACGAATTCGTCCGGCATTCCAGTCGGATCGAGTGGAGCCTAGCGTGGATCGAATCGGCCTCGTAGCGTCGAGGTTTCGAATCATAATTCTGGGGAGATAGTCGTAACCACGAAACGCCGACAACGATGCCACGGCAAAAGGCAGAGTTGTGGGATCGAAATTCTGCGCCGGCCGGCGCTCCTGCTCGAACCTGCTAAAGCTGACGCGGATGTCCAGAACCGTCGAGTTGGACAACATGGCGGTGTAGTCAACATTGCCGCCATCGTTTGTTCGATACTCAAAGCCAGCCGTGATCGGGAAGCCGTTGACTACGCCTGCCCAATCCTGACGGTCTTCAGGGTTAAAGCTGTGGTAATACTTTCCGAAGATCGAATGCTTCTCGTTGAACCGATGGTCTATGCGGGCCATCCAGGCTCGATAGTTCTGCCGGCGAATTTGGTTGGAAAAGAAATTGTTCTGCGTTCCCCCGCCAACACCGGTGATGTTAGGCGCTGGATAGTACGCCACTAATGCGGCTGCTACAGGGTTAATGAGATTCGACGGAATGATGTTGCAGGTTGAGCCAGCCGGCAGGGCTCCGGTGGTGGGACAACCGAACGAAGAACGCACCACATTGGCGCCGCTTACTACACCAGAGAAAGGGTTGTAGATGATCGTGTTGGCTGGGTCCGCGATATTGTTTCGGTTGACGATCAGAGAGGAGAAGTCTCCTCGTCTCATCGCTTCTGTCGGTACCGTGAAAAGCTGAGGCTCAGCGATGTTGTCGAGTAGCTTTTCATATGAGAACAGAAAGAACGTCTTCTCGCGCCCGTTGTAAATTTTCGGTAGATAGACGGGTCCGGTCAGCACTGTTCCATACCGGTGGTAGGTTCGCTCCGGACGTTCCTGGCCACTCCGATTTGAAAAGAAGTTGTTGGCGGTGCGGCTTCGATCGCGATTGAAGTACCAGCCCGACCCATGCAGATCGTTCGTGCCGCTCTTCACCGCTACGTTCACTGTGGCGCCGGCCGAATAACCCTGCTGCGCATCAAACGTGTTCGTCTGGACCTTAAATTCCTGAACCGCATCTGAGGGCGGTGAAAATCCAACGCCGCCATCGAAGGCGTAATTAGGTGAGCCATCCAGCGTGATCTGATTTGAGCCGGTTGCTCCGTTGGAACGGAATGACGCCAGGTTGCCGTTTGAAGTGGGGCCGGTGAATAGCGGATTGCCTGTGTAGGCGATACCGGGAGCGAGAGTCGCCAACTGGTAAGCGGTGCCCTCGGTAAGCGGCAGCTCACTAATCTGCTGGCTGGTGATTACGGTGCCCGTGCTTACACTTCCGGTTTCGAGCAAAGGCGCGCCTGCCATTACAGATATCATTGCCGAAACGCCAATCTCCATCTTGATGTCCAGGGTCAACTTGTCCGCCACCTGCACCACAACGCCGTCGCGAGTCGCGGTATTGAAGCCATCTTTGGAGACGCTCAACATGTAACGCCCAGGCGAGAGTAGAGCAAAGCTGTACCTGCCTTCTTCGCCAGTCGTTGTGGTGAGTTCCACATTCGTGTCGATGTTCTTAAGCGACACGACAGCTCCAGGCAGAACGGCGTCGTTCTGATCCGCAACTCGACCTGCTAGTGAGCCGCGAAACTCCTGGCCACTTGCCGGCACGACCAACCAAACAAAAAGAGACATCGCGATGACGCCGAAACGCAGGGTTTGTTTGGACATATATTTGACCTTTCTAGTCGTAATCGTAGCCGGCTGAGGTGATGCCGGTCTGCGATGGAAATCAAACGCTTGAGGTCTCAATCAGAGATCCAACTCAGCATTCGCTGAAAACGCCTTTGGTAAGACTGACCCTTACCTCAGCCGAAATGGCGTGTCTTAGGTTGGCGCACGGACTTCTTACGGTTTCCCGATGGAGCTTTCGAACTTTCCCGATCTTAAATGGGTTTTCGGGTTACGACGCCGCCTACTGGGTGGTGACGTCAGCATAATCAGTCGCAATCTAAACCCCGGAAAAATTCGCCCGCATTCTGCCCCACTTGTGCTCAGCTGTCAATGATTTAATCTTACCAATTCAAAAGAATCTTCAGAACGGTATGACCAGGCGGGTTACGATACCGAACATGTGAACAGAAACCGCCCCGCGAAACCGGATCTCGCTGCTCGAAGTCTATTTCCCTTGGATTGGTAAGACCGATTAGAGCGAAACGGTCTGTTCCGCCCAGAATTGAAACTCGCGATGTTTGTGCTCTTCTGCTTTGGCGAGCACTTCTCCGCTGGCTACCCGGCGGATGTGATCAAAGACGCGGGCACCGACCTCGTCTATAGTTTCGGTGCCGTCTACCACGCGGCCGGCCGAGAGATCGAGGTCTCGAGACATTCTTTCAAACACTGGCGTGTTGGAGGCCAACTTAACGACGGGTGCGATTGCGTTGCCGATAGTTGTGCCGCGACCGGTGGTAAAGACAATTATGGTTGCGCCAGCCGCTACCAACCCTGGCGTCGACTCCTGATCGTAGCCAGGCCCCTGCATCAGATTCAGGCCTCGCACTTTTGGTGTCTCAGCGTATTCAACTACACCTTCAACGCGCGTGGTTCCTGCCTTGGCGATTGCGCCGAGCGATTTGATAGTAATGTTCAGCAAGCCACCCGCGACATTTCCCGGGCTGGGATTTTGATTCAACACCGCGCCAAACTTGGAAGCGTATTCTTTGTACCAGTCCACCAGACGGTAGATCGCACGCCCGGTTTCTGCGTCCTTCGCCCGGTTTGCCAGAACGTGTTCGGCCCCGCAGAACTCCGGCACTTCAGTGATGAGGACTGTTCCACCTGACTTTATCAACGTGTCGGCAGCGCGCCCCAACGACGGGTTCGCCGAAATTCCTGAGAAGCCATCGGATCCGCCACACTTCACGCCCAGCACCAGTTCACTGATCGAACACTCTGTCCGCTCCAGCCGATTAACTTCGGGCAGCATGCTTTCTACTTCGCGCAATCCTCGTTCGATCGCGGCTTGCGTGCCACCGACATCCTGAATACCAATTTTTGCAACCGGCTTGTTGAAAGACTGTTCTCTCTTGAAGAGATACTTCTCGACCAGGGAAAGATTTGTCTTCTCACACCCTAGATCCATGAGGATCACTCCACCCACATTGGGATGGTCTGCATAATTGGATAGCGTCCTGAGCATTACGTCGACCGTGGATCCATCCTGACAACCGCAGCCTTTGTTATGAGGAATCGCCACTACCCCATCGATGTTTGGATACTTCTCGCGATTGTAGAGAGTGAACTCCGAGATCATAGAAATCTGTTGCGCCTCGTGGCTGGCGCACATGCTGGTGGGAACGATCAGCACGTGGTTCCGTGTGCCTACACGGCCATCGGGTCTGCGGAAACCCATGAAGGTCGCACGTTCAGACTCAGGGAAATAGTTGGGTGCCGGCGTGTGTAGGTCTTCAGGGAGGTTGCGCAAAAGCGGAACCTCATTCGTCATGTTGTCATGCGAAATGAAATCGCCCTCGCTTATTCCCTTTGATGTCCCGATGGGTTGTCCATACTGCAGAACAAAATCACCCGCCGGTATTTGCCGGGTTGCAAAACGATGCCCCGGAAGAACGGCAGCCTGAACAATCAAACTCTTTCCGTTTGGCAAACTGACTTGCAACCCCGGTGTCGTCTGATGCTTGACCACGGCTACGTTGTCGCGCGGATCGACAATGATTGCGTAATCACTAATTGGCGAGGCCTCTAAAGTTGTGGACATATTAATTGCGTTCTAACACGTCAGCCAAAACCAGGGATCGAACGTTGGGATGTAACCGAAGCCATAGCCCCGGATTCTCATCGAGTTGCGTGGCGCGAACAGTAAGATCGTCATCCATCTCGGTCTTTAATACGCGGGCATAACTGGCTGGCTTACCCGGCGCGGTTGCCGCGTCAACGATTGACTGTACCACTCGCTTCGCACCAAGTATCGCTGCTGGTCCTAAAGTCAAAATGTACGAGGCATTCCGGCATTCCTGTTCATCAGCTTCTGTAACCGTGCTGCCTCCGACTTTGAACTTGGCAATATGATGTTCAAGAATACTCGGCGAGATTGGTATCAAACCAGCAACGTCACTCACGGTCGCGCCTGAACCCGGCTTGATGTAGGCGAGGTGAGAGGCGGCTTCGGCTTCAGGACCAAGTCCCAGAAGCAAAATGTCTATGCCTCCCAGCGATTCGATTCGGCTGACATACTGGATCAACTCGGTCTCAAGGTCGGCCGCATCAGTGCGCATGGGAGTGAAGCTTTTTACCTTGCCGAAAAACTCATCGCCCAGTAGACGCTCGAAGTCACGAACGAAGCTCAGCCCGTTGTCCATCCGCATCGGCGCCAGGGCGTCCTGGGTAAAAACATGGAGCCGGCTAAGCAGTCCGTCGATCTCGGTTGTTGCTGCCAGCCGGCGCACGAGTCGATACAATGATTGAGCCCCGCGTCCGCCCAGCAGCACCAGAACGATATCGCCGTCGGTAGCGCTGGCACACTTCTGGATTTCTTCAAATTGGGCGCGAGCAACCGCATCTTCGGATTTCAAAATCTCGGGACGGATCGGATGGACCGGACAACGGAGCGAATCTGACGTTTGCCCTTCCAGGCTGAGCCAAAGGTTATTTCCGATCATCCGGCGATTGATCTTTTTGACGGCTGGTGAAGACACGTTGTGACCTATCGTTTCAGTCAGAAAATATCGCTTGTTAGCGGTGCACCGCGAACAGGCTCGTAACGAATGTCAGAAACTGGTTTAACCAATTCTCATCTCAGGGAAACAGTCTTACCACATTACGAGCGTCTAGACAATGAGATTTGCAAATCTATTGAAGGATTGCTAATTTCTGTGCGCCTTCGCTGTTCCAGGGCGTGCACCTTGGTACGACACGAGTTTTCTTCTTTCAACTGTTGGTATTACCTTTGGCCGATCAATAACAGCTGATACCACTGACACCGTTAGTCTATTCGGATAAAAAATATGAGCTACTCGGCATTGGATCTAAACGGAAAGGCGGCCGTGGTGATTGGCGGCACGTCAGGAATTGGTCGCGCGATCGCGCATGGACTGGCTGAGGCTGGGGCAGATGTGGTTCCCTCGGCTCGCCGCTCGGAACAGGTGAACGCGACGGCTGCGGAAATCGAAGAGCGAGGGAAAAGGACGCTCCGCGTTACCTCCGATGTCGGAGACAAATCGTCGCTCCAAAATCTGCTTCAGGAGAGCATCAAGGCTTTTGGCAAGGTGGACATTCTGGTGAATTGCGCAGGCCGCACCAAGCGTGCACCTACAGTCGACTTCCCCGAAGAGGATTGGGACGCGATCATCGAGACCAACCTCACCGGTACCTTAAGAGGTTGTCAGGTATTCGGGAAACACATGCTCGAGAGAGGGTATGGCCGAATAGTTAACATCGCTTCACTATCCACTTTCGTCGCCCTTTACGAGGTGGCAGCCTACTCTGCCAGTAAGGCAGCCGTCGCGTCGTTGACTAAATCGCTGGCAGTTGAGTGGGCGTCGCGTGGTGTTTGCGTAAACGCGATCGCACCCGGCGTTTTTCGCACCGCGCTCAACCAAAAATTGCTGGATGAGACCGAGCGAGGCCAGGAGTTTTTACTACGCACTCCCATGAAACGATTTGGGAATGTCGAAGAGCTGGCTGGAGCTGCAATATTTCTCTCATCGGACGCTGCGCGTTTCGTTACCGGCGAGATCCTCGTTGTGGATGGTGGATTTTTGGCGAGCGGCGTGAACCAGTGATTACAACGAGAGTACCGTGGGCAGAAGGTACGTGTGACCGTCTAACTCAACAGGCAGCGTGGGCCAATTAGGAGACGCAGTAATAATTTCGATTCTGTCCTCGAAAGCCAGGCAGGTCTCTTCAACCTTTGATCCCGTGATCGATGGATTCCAGGCGAATGCCTGACCGGCATTGACAGTGTCTCGGCTCATCGGATGAGCGACCCAATCGCGTGTGCGGTATCCGGTGGCCCCACCCTGGTGATGAAGATTTTCTTCTCCGCCAAAACCAACTTCCCCATAAGCGAGCGCCGCAAGATCATAAAGTTCTCTGCCGGTTACTCCTGTCCTGGTACCGTGAAGCAAGCGAGCCTTCACTGATGCACAAGCGCGGGTACGACGCTCCAAGTCCTCTGGTACTGCGCCGTGGCAAACTAGTCGCGTCAGCGATGCAATTAGCCCATCCCTTCGCGCGCAGACCACGATCATCACCACCTTTTCCCACTGAAGGTCTGTTGGAAGCGGATGCCGATAACGTTTCATCCGCTCATCGGCCGCCACCAGCGTCACGACTGAATGGGCTCCCACTGACGCCAGCTCATCTATAGCTAGCCGAGCTACTTCTTTTTCGGTTAGCCCTGGTTCCAGGTTGCGCGCCATTTTACCGATCGCTTTTCCAGCCTCCCGCCCGAGCAACCTATAGCGTTCTATTTCGGATTCGGTCAGTTGATAACGGGCCTTTGCTATATCGCCTTCGATCAGGCGCACGTCCTGGCCCACAGGCAGATCACTGCCCAGCGGCAGCGAGACGTCCAACAATGAACGCGCAGTATCAACGATCTGTGACGAATTCCCTTTTTCTTCTTGCCAACTAAAATCGACTGGCTCATATCCCTGGCCGTTGATCTCTTCGCTTAGCAACCGTTGCATCTCGATCCTGTTAGCAATCACAAAACGTTTTCCGTCCGGGCGAAGCAAAAGCGTGCCAACTCCAGCTTCACGTGACTGGTCGATCCCGTTTCTTCCACCAGCCGTTAGCCAGGCGAAGTTGGGTTGGGAGTTGATTATCAGTCCGCCCAGGCCTGTCTGTTTCATCAGGCTTAGCAGTCGTTCGATCTTTGTTTCAATTTCTTTTGATGGCACCAGGATTCCCGGAGGCTTCTTATTTCAGTTGGCAGATGTCCAGCACATTCATGTCGGTGTAATCAAGATTCTCACCACCCATGGTCCAGATGAAACAGTAGTTGCTCGTGCCGCTGCCCATGTGGATGGACCATGGCGGCGATACGACCGCCTCATCGTTTGCGATGACCAGGTGACGCATGTCATCCGGCTGTCCCATGAAATGCATGATTCGTTGGCCAGCCTTCAGGTCAAAGTAGAAATACACTTCCGATCGCCTGTCGTGCAGATGCGGCGGACAAGTGTTCCAGACGCTGCCGGGCTTAAGAATGGTGATGCCCATCAACAACTGAGCTGATTTACAGATTGCTGGAACGATGAGTTGGTAAACGACCCGGTCGTTGGATGTCTCGAGTGAGCCAAGTTTAAGTGGAACTGCTTTCTCCACCGAAGTTTGAACAGGCTCGAAGCGTGTATGGGCTGGCGTTGATGCCAGGTAGAACCTGGCGGGTTGGCCCAGACCGAGACTCTCAAACCTCACCTCGTCGCTGCCCATCGGAATGTACAAGCTGTCCTTTGGCTGCAATTCGAAGCGCTGACCGTCGACAGTTACTAATCCGGTAAACTCACTAACATTCACCACACCCATTTCGCGACGTTCGAGGAACGGCTTGCCTTTCGCGGAGGCAGGTTCCTCTTGTCGCGGTAGTAGAACTGGTTGACTGACCGGCGCGGCGCCTCCGATGACAAATCGCTCATAGTGCAGATAGTTAAGACGAATTTCGTCGTCGGCGAAGAGATCTGAAATCAGGTAACGCTTGAGCAAGTCATCATTCGTTGCGCCGGCCATCGATTCCGGATCGGTTGCGTAGTAGGTCCTTCGATACATCAAGTAAGCTCCCCCGCCTTGATCACTCAAACTTGAGTGATACTTTCGAGTAGACCACAGACAGTAATAATTGATTGATTGGAAATGGTCGCCGGAATGATATCTCTACGAGGCGATTAACAAAAACGGGCTGGACTCTTTTCGAAAGCAAAAAGGACCATGCAGGTTGAACTAAGCCCACTTTCAGAAACAGAGGCCGGCGTTTCCAGTAGCCTGCGTCAGCAAATCTCTGGAGCAGCCACCAACCGCGATGTGCGAAGAATGCGGTATTGGCCTAATTCGCGTGAGAGGGGACGAATTGATGTGTCAGGCGTTGGGCCGTTGATGAAGTATTGGTCGTATCGCGGCATCATTTCCACCGCGAGCACACTTAAGGGAGTGTTCTTGTGCAGGTTAAACTTTTCCAGCAGTGCTTGAATCTCCGCTTCCGTCCAGCGTTGAGCCCCAGTCGCTGGAGCATCCAGATTCACCGAGATGATCTTGAACTTGTTCGGTATCACCTTAGGCTGAACAAGCTCGAGCTTCAATTCGGATAACAAAATATTCCGATTCTCTTTAGCATCCGCCTGGCGGGTCTGCGCATAAAGCATGCACCAGATCTCCGTCTTCGGAGGTTTGCTGGTCACGTTTTTGCCGTTGAAGACTGCCGTCGCATACTGCGCGGTAGCGACTATGCCTTTCGGCGTTCGGTCGACCAGGAGCTTAAGTGGAGGCGCGGGATGTTGCACGCCGTTTACGCGGATCGGATGGCCAAACCTTCCCTTCGCCGTGGACCAGATTCGATTCGAATGGCCCACGCGAATCTCATACGTAAAAAACCCAAAGAGCTCATTAGATTCGTTATGCAATCCTGGCGGCAGCGGCAATAGATAATGTACCGGAGATACCTTAATCAAAGCGTCCGGCTCGCTCGTTTCTGCCATCATCATTTGCATCGCATCGATGCCGGCATTGTCGTCGCTCTGATCGTTAGTAATGACACGGATTAATTCAGGACTGATGCCCAGCGGAGGATCTTCCTGTTTCACCCACACCTGGTCCAAATTCGGGAAACTCAATAACGGATCTGGCGCGTAGGTAAGTATCCGGGCGAAGTAAGTATCGTTTGGATCAGTGATTGGATGTTCAAATTCCAGCCACAGGTAACGCTTCCGCACCGCAGTCTCAGAATAGTCTTCGTCCTTTCGATAGGGTGAGAGTGCGTAACCCGCAGCCACAACTTTCGGCACCTGACTTGGTATCGTGGTGACTGGCAGATCCACCTCGCGAGAAACGATTTGCTGCGCCGCAGACGCGGCCGTCACGCTCTTAATAAACTTTGGCGTCAACGTATAGTTGAGGTGAAGAGTATTTGGAAATGGGTTAGCCAGGGTGGCAGGTTTTTCCAGGTCCTTTTTCGGTTCTACAGCGTCGATAAACAGAACGCGGGTATAACTCCGGTCGGGTTCGGTGGTGGCGATGCGGCTGGCGGTGTCTTTGAGTTGCAAGTATCCGACGACCTCAGTCTCAAGAGTGGCCGGCTCATCGGTAAAGTTCTTCTCGCGACTAACCTCGATTCCCGCATCTTTCAGTCCCCTCCAGGTCCAATCCCGATTAATCTCAAACGACAGAACACATAACCAATGGTTGAAAAGGTCTGCTTTGGTCGAGAAGGTTAACGAAGAATTGTCCGGCGCCAGGGTGTGCCTGATACGGTTGCTACAACCAAACTGAATTCGCTCGCCGGGCCTGCCAATTAAGGTCAACCCTTTGGAATCCACTCTCAACTGTGAAGCCAATCGCTGTATCAGTGTGCTTTGTTCCAGTTCTTTGCCAGCGACAAGCTCCCACACAAACGTTTGGGGGTTGTTAACCTTCGGCGGATCAGGCTGCAGGTAGATGCCTTGCAACTGTCTGGATTCCACGTCCACTTTGAAAAACTCTGTCTCCTCGGTTGCGTCCTCTCTCACAAAAAACTGGATCGGTTCTCCCGCGCGCACGAATTCTCCGGCGATTATAGTTTCGGCGAAACCAAAATATTCCGGCTTGTCTTCCTTGTCTGAGCAAACCGGCAACAACGTGATCCTTATGTCTCTTGATCTTGGCAAAACTATTTCGTCGGAATTGTCTAGGTCCGTCTGCGAGATGTTCAGATCGCCAAGATTGATCTTGTTTCCAAAATCGATGACGTTTGCATCGCGGTATTCCAGCGCGAGGGTAAACGGCTGCTCAGGATCATTAGAAAAGGTTCGGAACGTGGTGTAGAGCGGGATAAAAGCCTCACGCTGATTGAGCGACTCCAGGTTATCAAGCAACAACGACTTAACTTCCACAATCACCATGAACCGATCCACGTCGGGATCAAAGTAGCTGACCTCACGTTGGTCCTTTATCTTCTCAAGGCCCACTTTCCCGGTGTGGAGAAACATTTTGTCGTCTAACAGTTTTTGAAACGCATCGGCCGTATCCATTTCGGTGAAGAGCAAAGCCGGATACCCAAGTCGAGGGCGCGAGATTACAAATTCGTCACCTTCGTAGAACACGTTGGTAGTTGAAGTCGGATTGGACTGGGCTAGCCCAGGCACCACCTTAAGTTGTTTTGGCGCCACGTATCTTTTGAAAACGACCGAGGCGCTCTTGGCCGGTGCATCATTAAGCTCCTGGTCATCTTCAAGTGGGCCACCGCCCGTCATGTCCGCAAGTCGCACCCTAAAGTCATACTGCTTTCCATACTTCAGTTCAGGGTTTTCCGGCAGCAGAGGTTCATACAGCCCGCCTTTTTGATCCGGCTTCGCGTCGATCTTTGCATCGCTATAACTGCCCGGATTAGCGAGCGCTCCCGAGTGGTCCAACGCTGCTGCCCGCTCGTCCGGCAAGACCAGCGATGGGCCATACCATTGGGTGAAGTAAGCGGGTAACCAGAAGAGGCTGGACGGGTCGGCGTTTATTCTTGACGGGTACACTTGCACACCTGATTCCATCGGAGTAAGCGCGGGCGCGATTGATTCCCCCGCAAGCAGAAGCTCTTCCCGGTTCCGGATTCGCACGAGTGAAGCCCAGGCGTTCTGCGGTTCGGCTGTCTCTCTAACGTCGACGCGATAACTGAAGACTCCCAGCGGAGCGTCAATGCGCGCGCCCGGGGTGGTCGGATCAGCCAGCACCTGCCGGTTTTGCCAGATAAGCAGTTGCTCATCGTCCCAGCCCAAACGGATCCCAGCGTCCTTTTGGACGTGGATGCCGTCAGGCTCCTCGCTCAAAATATTTGCGCTGACTGGTTGAAAAGCATGGACTATTTTGGCGAAGCCATCGTCGTAGTCCGCGGCTTCCACTTTAAGGAAATCAAATTCACCGATTGGCGGCGCGGGTCCGGGAACCACAGGAAATAACAACGCGGCGAATAACTGTCTTGGTACATCAATATCGGGAATACGCGCGGCATACTCCCGCAGCTCGAGCGCCGGATTCGTAATGCTAAATTGATTCAATGGCGAGGTGAGATGCGTGTAAACCCAACCCCCTTCGGCGAAATAGTCCGCGTTGGGCAAGGTCAGCGTCCACTGATGCAGTAAGCCGATACTTTTAGCGAGCCGGGGTTGACGCAAACAAAATGCAATCACTCGTCCCCAACTAATCTTGTCAGATCCCTGTTTGAAAGCGGGATTGAATGTAGTGTTCTTGAAGGCGCAGTGATAGCTGTCATCCGTCTTCGCATATTCAGTTCGTGGCGTAGTGAAGTTAAAAGCGGTGCGATAAGAGACCGGAAGGTATTTTCGTATGCCTTCGGAGTCCGCCCAGGGCGTTTCGGCGCCCTTGTTCGTTTTTCCGTCGGGCGGAGTTCCCACGAGCTTAAACTGCGCAGCCAGTCCTTCGTAGATGAGTGGAAGATTGGGTGGAAACGCGAGCGTAGTTGCCTGGGTGTTGGCCGTCACACCTTCGCTGGCTAAGACTGCAGGGTTTGAAAAAGGGTACGAGCTTAATCCCTTGAGCGTCGTCACTTCGAGTTGAAGGTTTGCGCCGATGAACCGCGGGAGGTCAATAGTGCCTCCGCCGTTCAACTGGCGAGGAAACGCCGATTGCAGATTAAGCAATCCCTGAGTGGGCAGCAGCAAAACGTTGATCTCAAGTTGGTCTCCGGAGATGCGCTGCGGGAAAGTGAGTATGCGAAGTTTTTCAGGAAGTAGCGCCATGGTTATGTCTTAGTCGAAATGACGTATTACTGCTACGCAATCTGTCGCGCCTCCGACCAGGTATCGGAAAACGAAATGTCGATAACCCAGAGAATCGTGATATCAATCGAAAACGTGACTTGAGCGATGCAGTTGGTTTCGTTAGCGGTGCGCGTTACCGATCCGCCCGCTTCAATTTGAATGGTCACACCTACGAGCCCGCCGCAAATTTCCGCATGTCCGCGGAAGAGCATGAACGCCCCTACCGTCACTGACGCTGACGAGATGCCAACCTCTACTTCGATCATGTACAGGACCGAAGCATTGCCGACGACCGGCAAACCCACCACGATTTCTACGCCAAAGCCGAATTTCATTCTCAAGATGATTCCGGCTTTGGAGTCTGCTGCGATTCCAAGATTGGCCTGGCCCACCGCGTAAACGCTGGCAGCCGCCAGGGTGAAACACATCACCTGGATCCGGCCGTAGAAATCAACGTAAGCGCCGCAGGCCGGAACCAGTTGTTTGAGATCAGTGGGAATCGCGATGAGCGCGTTGAAATAAAAACCAACTTTCAGACCGGCTTCCAATTTCAGCGGCGGATTTGGATTAGCAGTTAACTGCGCTGGCGATGGGAATTTGATTACCGGAATCTCCTGGCTACATTCGAATTTATATTCCCAACTGTCCGGCGAGTTGCTCATGCCGACCTTCATGCCGTTATCAAAATCATCGCCTGACAGCGTCGCCAGAATCTGAAGAATGTCCTTTACGGTTTGCAGCATGGGCCCAAACTGCAGATTGGGCTTGTCGTATTTGGCACTAGCGCCACTTGAGGCATTGAAGTTTCCGTCCACCCACATCAAACGTTCAAACGGACCAAGGTCCACGACAATGCGGATGTTCGACAGCGCAGCCTTCCACTTGTCGGCCAGCGCAGCCGCCGAATCAATTCCGAGTTTTAGGTCTCCTGGCGCGCCACCGCTGCTTTGGTATTCAGCGTAAATTTTTAAAATTCCGGGCTCGTTTACAAACGGATATTGGAAGTTCGGCGGTTGCAGAGTGCTGAGATTGAGATTTCTATCGGCCATCTTCATCAGCCCTTCGCCGAGAATCTCAATTTCCTTTTCAGCATTGGTCAACGGCAGCGCGTTGGCGACGTTTGGAAAGACGCCTTTGGAGTTGAGCAATTTATAGGCATCGGCAAAATATGTCTGGCTGCTCTTCAGCTTCGTCTGGTTAGGCGCAAACTGTGGAATGTCGAAGAGTAATTTTTGCGTGCCGGTCGATTGGACCACACCGAAGTTGGAATTGGAGTCGGGCTTAACCACGTCGCGCGGATCCGCGATGCGAAATATGGAATCCCCTTCGCGGCGGATTAGCGGCACCGCCTTCCCTTCCTCGATTAGCTTTACGTCCTTGGTATCTACTTGTTGGGTGACCACTGACCATGATCCGTCCTGTGGCAGGATCAGAGAGCCGCGAACCGCAGCGGTAAAGATGGGGTTGTTTGCATTGTCGAGAGCGGGATTTAGATCGACCCGTGCCAGACGCATTTTTTGTTTTGAGTTTGCCACGTTGATGATGCAATCGACCGGGCCGCCGAGTGATCCATCCTGGAAGTTAAGAAGTTCAGCCAGCACCTTCGGGGGTATGAGGATCGATGAAGGCTTCAGTTGCACGTAGCCGAGCATCTTTCGGGATTGGACCTTGAAGTCGTTGGCCACATCGTCCTTAACCCCGCCGCTGGTCACGTTATCCAGATGAACGTCGCCGTCAAAAACCACGGCCTGGAGCTCCACCTTTAACTGCTCATCAAGACTGGTGAGGCTCGCAAAAACTTTCTTCCACTCCACGAGACTGTTGATGCCGAGTTTGGCGGGCAAGCCACTCTGATTCAGGCTGAATGACGACTCAAAGTTCCCGGCCTGTGGATAGTCTTTGATTTCGCGAATATTCGTAATGCTCTTCACTGCGCCCCGATGAAACTCGTAGGTGTTGTTCACCGGGACTTTATTGAAGCCAAAAACAATGGAGTAGTTGCAGTCAAAAGTTGCGTCACTCTCTGCCTTCCAGCCCGAGTCGGAACGGAAAACATACCCGTTTGGTGATCGCATCAGCGTGATGGTCCGAACCACATGAACGCAGCCGGCCTCCGTGTACATCACGCTTCGCACCTGCACCACTTCATGAGCCGTACGTCCTACCAGTACATCAAACCTGGCCTGGCTTACATCTGCGATTGTGGCCTCGTGATTGAACCAGTCACTGAACATGCTCGCGCCATAGCCCGAGAACTCGATCTTTTCGAGCGGGACCTTTGGCTTGTCCACGGACATGATGTTGTTGAATATTGTCTTGACGGTCTTGCCGAGCGTGCTGCCGGTGAGCGGCACCCCAAAAAGCACCCACTTGATGTTGTTATCTATCTGAAGAGTTTGTCCGCTGAATGAAGGCCGCTCGCCCAGTGCTTTTGGTTTGAGGGCCAGCGACTTTATTTGTAATCCACCATGCAGGTCATCAAAGTGCGGGCGATTGAACGACAGCCGGGCGGTGTCATTGGCCGAATTACTTGCGTCGCGTTCAAAGCTCGCCTGCGCAATCAAGGCAAAGGGTAGAGTAAAGATTGAGTGCAACTGCCTGGCGTTTTGTTCGTCGTTGTATTCCTTTATGAAGTGCCTGGTCACCGACAGCGGGGTGACGGGAACGAGGTATGGGCTTTCCGAGAAGAAGCGTGTCGGCGGCCCATCGTCGTCGTAGACCACCAATCCCGGTGTAATTGTGATCAAATCATCCAGCCAATCATTGAGGTTGAAAGGGCCTTCGACCGGCAGCGGGATGTTTGAAATAGGTTCCCAGGAAATCTGGGGCAAAGTTAGAGCACGCAGATTCTGCGCTACTCCTACTACATCCAGGTTCAGGATCTGGAGCGGCATCCCGGACACCAACATTAGCGAGCTCGTTGTTCCTGAAAGGTTGGCATTACCTCGCTCATCATTCTTCACCCGCAAAGCGGTTCCCAAACTGACACCCATCTGGTCGGCCCTGCTGGAAACGTCTAGAAGACGAAACATATCGGGCAGGATGTCTCTTCCACCATGGCCACGAGCCGGCGGCACCATCACATTCGCGGATCGCGCAGAACGTTCCGAGGAAACATCAGCCGCAAAACTTCGCTCATCATTGCGAGACATGTTTTCGTCTGCAACGCGCAATACTCTGTCGACTTGAATCTTCTTGTCTGGCAAGTGGCCAAACATTGGATTCGTGTCCAGGTCGCGCAAAAGCGACTGCGCTTCGTCTGATTGGATTTGGCTTTCGATCGGTCTGGTGAAAGTCGCGCCGACTCGCGCCGTGCCGCGTTCGATTTGCGGTGCTGCCTCAATTGTCGGAGTTGGCAACGACGCCCGATCGAGTGCATCTCGTGAAATGAGATTGCGGTTAAACGTTCGTACGCCTGCCTGGAAATTATTAGGTGTTGCTACAGGTTGATTGGGCTGGGAAACGGCATTTACTGCTGACGCACTATTGAAGAGCAGGGATAGGTCGAGCGGTGCAAACCGGAAGTAGACGTATGGCGAACCAAACGCATTGTCTTCTTCGTCAACGGACGGATCCGGCCACTTCACGAAACCGGCGAGCGCAATCTGCAATTGCCCGAATTGTCTCTGGGAACTGCCCCTTAGCAGTGAGGTATAACTCGCCACATACGGATCAGGGAGCGTTGGCAGATAGAGATAGACCGCATAGAGCAAAGCAACCACGCCCTTCTCTATTCGGTCATCGACCAGGTCGCCGGCTAGGAACAAACTATATGGCCGGGTAACACCGAAGAACGCATTCCGCAAAGTGATACTGTGCGGTTCAAACGCTTCGGGCTGGCTGAAATTGCCATCAAACAACAGATCGTTGTCGAAAAGAAAAGCTCGGAAGGAATTACCCTTTTGGACGATGCTTGCCAGCGCGATTGAAGATTCAATCTTGAAGGGAGAACCGTTGGCATCTACCGGTCGATCAAGTGACGCCTTGTGTTTGCAGAAAAACACAACTGTTTCGGTGCCTTTGGATACCGAGATGTGGATGAACGGAAATGCCTTACCAAAACCCAAAGTGATTTCCGAATGATGTTGTGCCGGCGCATTCTTCCAGAGACTCCAACGTTGTTTACCGTTCAGATTTGAGGCGAAGAAGTCGAGCACTGTCAGCATTCCGGGTTCAACAATGAAGCCCGGCTGGGTCAGTTTGGTGAGACGTCCCTTGAGCCCTTTCCAATCGGCTGTGATGCCCTTAACCGCTGCAATCGCAAGAGCGCCTGTCCCGGCTGCTGCACCCAACTGCGAAGGACTAACTTTCGCCGCCGGCAGTAACCACCCGCTTCCGGTTTTTAGTTTTGCCCGTCCCTTATACTGGCAGAGTTTTGAACTCGAGGAAGAAATCTCAAACGTGTCTGGTTGGCGGCTCGTAGTTTTAACCGAATACGGAATTAGGATTTGGCCCAGGGGACCCAACCACACTGGAGAAGAGGGGCTGAAGGTGAACTCGGCTCCGCAACCGAACACTTTGCACGACGCATCTCCCGCAGTCAGCTGTCCGGTGCCGGTACTGAATTTCAGAGTAAGAGTTTCGGGCAGCTTAACCTTCGCCTTATTGGCGTCGAAGCCGGCAGAAGAGGAGGCCGAGCCCGTTTTGTTCTGATCGAGGTTAAGCTGAAGAGTTGCGTTTGCACCTACCTTGATGATGATCTTTCCGTCAGTCACCTCTGCTTTCTGAGATAGATCGAGCGAGCCTCCGGTAACCTTTAATCCCGTGTAATGATCTTTTAGCGCTGGATCTGAAGCAATCAAATCTGAAGCGATCCACACGCTCCCCGGCTCAATTTTGTAAGAATTCTTTTCGCCGACCGTTCCCCAAATGGGAATCAACATCGATGGTGCGGAAGCGCCTTTCCGGTAAACATGGACCATCTTCGTCGGTTGGTAAAAATCAAACCAAACCTGAAGGCCTAGATCATCAATGAACGGACCCAACGACCTGGTGGGGGCCATACCCGATCCCCACACGGGCACTGATTGCCCCAGCAAGTTATTGTGAAATTCGGTCTCGCGTCGGAAAACGAGCGGAGGAACTGCTGGCTCCTCGGTTACTACTCGATGCTCCAATAATTCCTCGAGGCGGGTGTAGCGGTCCGCTGGTCCCGAGGCCGCTTCCATTTGGTGAGCGCCCGCGTGGTGCAGCCGATCCCCGAAAACTTGAAACTCAGGGTCGTCGGCAAAGCTCTCGGCAAGCGATTGTTGAAGATCTTTTAGATCTGCTCCGGAGGCACGTCCAGTGGGTTTCAGATTGCCGGTTAGTTGCTCAACCCGGGTGAAGATAAGCTCTTTTTCCATCGCGGCTCTTGTTCTCCGAACGCGTTGGTAGCGGTGAAATAACGACTCGGCGTTGGCTCGCCCGTTGGACGACCAGAACCTGGATACGGCTAGTAACTGGGGGATGAGACAGACAGCCGCGCAGGCTGTAATTGTCGGGTAATGCCACGATTCGCATCGAGCTAGGACTCCGGCGAATCGGTTATCAGCCGGCTCAAGCGAGAATGGGATGAGTTAATCCGGCTAAAGAAAATTTAATCAATAGAAACGTCGGCACCATAGGCCTGTGTGGTCCAAAAGTCAATAGACAATTTCGAGATCATTTCGCGATGATTGTGAACATCGCGACCCCCTCATCCAACTGAAGTTTGGATCTGAAGCCGATCCTCGCTCATCTGGCTGAGAACGGGAAACTTGAATGAATTGCCTATGACGACTAAGTCCTTCGGAGGGCAAGGGTCCGTCTCAGTAGGTCGTGATGACTCGAACTCCATCGGACATCAGCGATCTGTCTACAACTTGCGATGGAAGCGGCTTGAAGGAAGAGGAGGAACGAGAGTGTGGAAACTGCGATTTCTCGAATATCCTCCGAAGCAATCAGGTGGCAATGTTGACTTTTATTACGAGAATAACTGCGGGATGACAAGAGTGCTGATTGACTGTTTGCCTTCTACTTTGCAAGAACTTTTTAGTTTGACGAGGTAGCCTCCAAAGCTTCCGACAAGCTAGAGATCGGCTTCATCATAGTCTTCGTCATTGCAATTTCTGGCAGCGCGAAAACCAGCTCTTTCAGCTTGGTCAACGGTTTGGAAGGCCACCCGATGTGATGTGAAATGTCATCGTAGTTAGGACAACCCGGCCAATGGTAGATTCCGCTTCTTCGGTTACCCCGTATTTCATCTTCGAACTTCTGAGCTACTGGCGGCAAGGACTGCCTTGAGAGCTTACGTTTTCCGGTGGAGCCGTGTTGTCTAAATAGCCAAGGTGCAGTGTTAGATTTGTCCGTCCATGGCCCCTAATTTCTGAGATCGTGCTGATTGCTCAGCTTGTGCATTGGCAAGCTGGTCGGTCTCGTGCTGCTCACTAGCAAAGGCAATGTAGTGCCAGGCGAGTCCCGCCTTGATTTGCTCAAGCCAACGTCTCGATTGTCGGAAAACACTTTACCAACAAGGCGGCCGAACAGGTCATGCCGTTGCCCTTCAATGCTAACTGTCCCATGCTTTAGAAGATTAATTAGATTCCGTCGGGAGCTAAATGCGAAAGCCTGCCCTGGTTCGGGAGCGTCAACGGCCTGAAGCTGGACTTGTAGCAACCTCCTTTGGTGATCACGAATTTCAATCGTGTCACCGTCGACGACCGTAACCACCTCGCGACCAGGCGCGATGAGTCGGGCGCAACCGCAAAGCGTTCCTGCGTGTCGAACTGTGCAGCGGGTTGTGGCCTCGGGTCGGAAGGCATCACAGGTGCTATGTACCTGGTACAGGGTCGTGGGTACCTGCTGGAACAACACCAGTGCACGAATGGATTCGCAGAAGTGTTAGTTTTCCGCCCTGCCATATTCCATGAACGCGCACGGCTTGTATCGAATACTCAGAACATGTTGGGCGGTAACGACAACTTACTCGGGTCGCCAACAAAGGCCGGCCGATTTTCTGGTAAATGTGCACGCCGCCAATGTAAACGCGAGCAGTTATCTGATTCTCCGGGCTGCGCGCTGCATCCAGTAATACAAAACCGAGCATTAATAAGAGTGCAAAGAGATAACTCTCCGGCCGTTTTAGGCATTGCCGCAGTGCGGACATTTTGCGCTCGCTTGCAGCCGGTTGTTTCCACAGCTTTGGCATGAAACGAGATTCCCCTGAGGTCTTGAAAAAATGTAGATGACTAAACCAAGCACGCTGGTAAACATCACTAAAGCCATCCATAGAACCGAGCTATCCATGCTCCGAGCCTTGGCGTCACGTGCTACCCAGACCAAGAGAGCAATGTTCAAAACAAAAAAGATGACCGGGATTAGAATCATTACTGCTAAACCGCCGCCGCAGATGCCACAACCGGCGCAAGCTTCTGGCTCACCTCCGCGTTGAGCCAGAACATACCCAGCCTTGATCAGTACGATCGCCAAAGCTCCCGAAAGCCTTCCGGTTGGCATCATCATCTTTTCTCCTTAGGGTAAGACTCGATACTAAAGAACAGTTCGACTTGTTGAGTAACGATGCCCTACCAGCGCCTTGATAAATGGTTTGGGACCTCGATCACCTTCGTATGACATCGTGCATCGGGTGTGCCCGCCCCCTGGCAGTAGATTCAGAATCCCACAACTTAGGTAGGTTCTGATTTCTGTTGCATCGAATGAGAGACTCGCTTGGTGACGGACTAAGGATCACCGCAGATTTTTTTGAAGGTTGCGCTAGCTCCCTTCAGTTAACGCACTAACTGTTGCCGTCTTTCTCAGGCAGAATTCTAAAATGCACTTTTCGGTATTCCACTGGCGTCATTCCGTAGGCGGCTTTGAAGCTCTTCGTGAACTGGCTCGGATTTGGAATTCCCACCGCCGCTCCGATTTCCTGTACCGAGAGAAAGCTGGTTTCCAAGTGATCTTTCGCCCTCTGCAGGCGCACCAAAGTCAGGTAACGTTGCGGAGACATACCGGTCTCAGACTTAAAAAGGTGGGCCAGTCGCCAGGGAGACAAATTCACCTCCGCGCTCATATCGCGCAAACCCAACTTGCGATCAAAGGATCCTTCCAGAAGCACTCGCACAACCTGAACTCGTCGGTCGCGGGTTTTAACGCCCAGTGTCCTGCGCCGATCAGGTGAGGGCGTCTCCTCGCTTTTCTTATCGCGGTCGGTCGCCATGAGATCAGCTCAGTTCAGGTTGTGCCCAAGTGCTCGTTAGCCATGAGTCCTGGCCAACACCTAAGTGAGGTATGAGGTTGCGGGGTGAAGAAGCTTTGATTGATCTACGCATTGTTTCCGGCAATCACCGCGCCGTATAAAACCACGCCGTTAGTCCTAATTGTTGGTCTACTAGACGCTCGCGGCGACTAGCGTCAACATTGAACGATTTCCCATCCGAGTTATCTAACACGATCAGAATGAGAAATTCTGATCATCTGATCCGAGAATGCCTCCGACTGATTGAGTGTGCACTTGTAAGGGCAAAGGAAAATGAGAGCAACCACTTTCTATTATTGAATTCTGCTATTTCATCGAGTTTCCTGCTATGTCTTTGCTCATCTTGCTACGGCAGGATCTCTGCACCGGGTATGACGAATTCAGAAAGTGTTTTCTGTAGTGAGCAGGCGTGGCCCCAACAAAATTCTTAAAGCAGACCACAAATCGCGTTACGCTGGAGAAACCTACTGAAGCTGAGATTTCTTTGACCGAAAGGAAACTCCACTCCAAATGGTTTTTTGCTTTCGCCAGGCGCAGTTGCGTCAGATACTGCTGAACGGAAAGTTGCATCTCGCTTTTGAACAAGTGGGCCAGGCGGCCAGGTGACAGGTTTACTGATCGCGCCATGTCTTCTATCGCTATGTGCCTGTGAGAATTGTTCTCAAGCAGCATCACGACGACTTGGATGCGTCGATCAAGCGGGCGCGAAGCGAGTGGCTTAATGCTTTCAACATGTGCGCCGAGGATTGAATGGGCGGTCCTCGACCGATTTACTCTTGTAAGGATCCCCGGGTTATAGAACTCTGACTGCATTGGTCACCTTTCAGGGCTGACGCCTCAGTGAAAACGTCCGCACGTTCGTTATTTAGTTCGATTCGCTATGTTCGTTGACGTTTGCTGTGTGATTCATCTCACGGGAGACAAGTGAACGACCGTATCTCGCTGCCATCCTGAAATACAGCTATCGCGCTTTCGCCTTTTGTTCCGTTGCTTGTCCTGTCTTTGAATTGTGGATCCTGGGTGCACTCCTATACTGGCTTGGAGTCACTCCATAAGCTGCTTTGAAACTGCGTGCGAAAGAGCTGGCATCGGACATCCCAACCTTATTCATCACTTCTTTGACTGTCAGGAATTCCGTGGCAATTAACTTCCGCGCTTTCTCCAAACGAACCTGCGTAAGAAACCGCTGCGGTGAAGTGTTCATCTCCTCCCTGAACAAATGGGACAACCGCCATGGTGATAGGTTCACGGCACTTGCCATCTCCGTCAGCGTCAGCTTCCGCTGGTAATTTTGTCGAATGAACAAAGCTATAAACTCGATTCGTTGGTCCATCTGGGCAGTAAGGACTTCAGGGCAGAGCTCATCGAAACTAATTACAGAAAGCTGCGATCAGGCAGACAAACCATTGTGTGCGCGGTCCCATCGATAGCGAGAAGCCAAGGAGAACCATGAAGACGATTCAGACCGCAGCGGGAATCGCTGATTCTCTTGTTGTCATCGAGGGGTATTGCTCCGACGGTGTCGCGAGTTGAAGCCGGAGTGTTATTGCAACGACAGTGGCGAAGCGTATACCGCACCTCAGGGAAGTTTCAACGAACTTGTGTAGGTTGATCTTGCTAATCCTATGCATATCTTGGTACCGCTCCCCTTTACTGAGCCGACGTTGTTCAATAAAGCTCCTCCTCAAGTAAACATGTAAACGGCGCTTAACGGTCTCACTTACCCGCACGCGAATCTGCAGGGGGGGCAGATTATTGGAATCCGTTTCAGCGATTATGGACTTTAGATTGAAACGTTACTGACGAAGCGCGCCTCATGCTTACGTTCCCAGACGCTTTATTGACGTGGTGTGCAATGGGTTCGGAGGATTAAACACATGGCATTCTTCCGGTGAAACTACCGTTTTCGGTAGCACCTAAGAGGAGCAAAGTTTAGATAGTCCCTGGAATACGGCGCAGAGGAACTTGGGTGGACGGTAGCCAAATATTCAGCCGGTTATCCGCCGATCATGAACTCATATTCTTCAGTTGGACCTGAGCCCCCGTCAGTGGTGATGGCGTTCAGGCTAACCTGGTAGAGGCCCGGCGCGAGAGCTTGGGCCGGAAGCCTGAGCCTCACAACCTTACCCCCGAGTTTATCCTCAGCATGAAGGTTCGCGATCGTAAACGTCTCGGTCCCGCCGACGCGGCGAAGCACCGCACGGTAACTCGAGGACTGAACCTTTTGCGACCACAGAAGCTGGAGCTCAATAACGCTAAAGGCGGCCCGAGGCATAATCTCGGCGGGAGCATTCACACTTCTAAGTGATACCGACGGAAGTATCAGGGAGACTATTTGAGGTGGATTTTCACTTAAGCTCGACGGCGCATTGAGCTCTGATAGTTGCTGTTCAATCGCCAGTCGCAGGTTGTTCTCACGTATCCTCTGGTTATTCCACTGCACCAACCAAACCGCTGCGACTATTACTACTGACGCCACAGCGACAGCAATCGGAATGTACAACCCTGGTCTCTTCGGTAAGCTCTGTGAAATGAAGTTGCGTAGCTCTTGAATGGGGGAAGACTGTGATTCACCTCGAAGTGCTTCGGCTCGCGCGTATTCCTTTAGGGACGCGGCGATTCTGAGCTTCCTTTGTTGTCGAGGTCCATCAGCGTATCGCTCGAGAAATCTAACTGTCTCCGATTCCGAGAGACTACCCTCCAAATAATCCTCGACCAACTCATCCTCAGCAATGAGGATTGTCTCGTTAATTTCGGGATCGATCATGAAGCGGCTCTCGATTTGCTTCCGTTCCGAGTCATCAACGGCTCCCAGGAGAAATTGCCTTGCCATCGCCTTGGTCATGGGTTTTTCGTTCATTGGTCCCCCCTGACTGTCTCGGCCTCGCTGACAATGACATTTAGATCAATCCGTTTCATTTTTTTCCACCTTGATCGAGGCAGAGTTCTACGCACTCCTCCAGGCTGTCACGAATTCGGAGCACCCTGACTCGAAGGGCCTCCATTGAAACGCCGAGCTTTCGCGCCATTTCCGCTCGATGAATAATCTTGGCCTGCTTTTCCTTGGCATAGTATGTAAGTATGAGATCCCGTTTCGCCTTGGGAAGTTTTCGTATGCATTTGCTAAGGCACTTCTTTCGCTTCTCAGATGTTTCCTCCTCAATCTCTTGAGGAGGATCTTCCGCTAATTCAATTTCTTCTATCGAAACATACGATTTGACCTTTTTCCGGTACTCCTTAATTTGATTGTTAGCGACTCCATAAAAAAAGAGTTTGGGATTCCCTTTGTACGTCTTCATCAAAATGTGTACTTGCCGAGCAACCCTATCGAACGTTTCATCGGTCATTCCCTCAGGATCCGCACACATGTTCCAGGCGAATATTCTGACTAGCGAGTGGCGGAGGTTAAGGTAGATTGAGCTGGCCAGCTCGCGATCTGGGTTGAGCCAGGTAAGAAGATCATTAAAACGCTCAGGTGGAAACTCCGAAGTTAGTGGCATCTCTTTAGCGTCTGTGATAGCGAAGTCAGTTAACCCTAAGCAGCGCCGCACAAGCTAAGCCGACCGGTTCAACAGGCGAGCGCGCCGACTCCTTTGCAGAATAATCCCACCTGCCAAAACCAGAATCAGCGCTACCGATACCACTAAAGCCGAGCGAAACGGATCACTCCCAACCACAATTCGCTCTTTGTATTCGCCTTGTAATACGAATCCCGCCCAGAAAAAAGGCTCACTCCATGCCTTCTCTCGTCTAATTTTTTGCTTTGCCGATCTCAGGGCCGCGGCGGGCGTCATACCGTCCTGCAACATCGATTCATAAAAATGTTCCATCAATTTGGCCGTCGCCCTATCGTCGACTTTCCAAAGACTGGTCACCACACTCTTCGATCCGGCATACATGAAACCGCGTGTCAAACTTACTAGCCCTTCTCCCTTAATGTCTTTGCCCAGGGCTGTATCACAGGCACTTAAAACTACGAGCTTGGCTGAAAGATTAAGCTTGTAAATGTCCTGTAGAGCCATAAATCCATTTATCTTGCTACCGTCAGGCTTAACCATGGCGAGGACAATACCGGACAATTCCGGGTGGTCGCTGTTAAAGAAACCGTGAGTAGCAAAATGAACAATCTGGTATTCACCGACGTCCGGTCGCATAGCCGCTTCGCGGTTGGCGTCAAAAGATCTGGCCACCATTGTCGTGCCCCGAGGCGCCGTCGCCACAATTGCGTCGGCTTCCTGTGACGAGTGCACCAGCCGGCGTGGACCACCCCCACGCGCCAAGCCTCGCAAGGCAAAGGGGCTGGAGTATTGGTCAGAATTCGAAGACGCCACCGTAAGAGTTGTTCCTCCGGTATTCTTAAAGCGGTCATCATTAGTATTGAAGACTGGATCCGCGAACACCACAACTACCTTGTCCTCGGATACAGCCTTGACCTTCTGCCGACGAATAGCTATGAGAGTCGAAACTGACGGAAGCGTTACAACTTCATTCGTGTCTAACAGCAAGAGAGGGTTAGAAGATTCGTTTCCGGCGGTCGGTTCGACGGGTTTGGACTGAGGCGACGGCAATGCGTGGAAGGGGATGTACTGCAACATTCCTTCGGTCACGATAAGGATGCTCTTGGTGCCAAGTTGATCTGCTACTGGCCCAAACAACAACTGACTTAGGGCCAGCGCTTTATCCTGTTTCAAACGATCCGAGGTCTCGACGTTGGACTGGTAATCGGCGGCTATACTCTCGCCAATATCCTGCCGCGCAGTAATTAGTTCATAAAATTCTCGGCCCGCCTTTTCCAGAATCGAACGCGAGGGCAATTCGTAACTTCGGAGCGAGTCAGCAGTTACTGCCCAAAGATAGCTACGTTCCTCACCGAGAGCATATTCGAGCAAAATTGCGTCGCCGTCGCGAAGTTCAGCCTGGACTTGCTCCAGGTTCAACGCGGTTGCCTGATCGAACACCTCGAAGCGATTCCCGTCTTTGAGTTGATTCTCTACCTCTCTGTACTCAGCTCTTAATTGATTCAACTGTCGCGATACCTCGTCCTTTTCAGCGGGGTCCTTACCGGAAACGGAGAGATCCATTTGGTACGCCGCGTGGGCCCGAAGCAGACTACGCAAGTGCCGCTCACGCGCCAACAACTCAGGAGCCGCTCCCGGCCGAAGGTCCGCACGTACTTCTGTAAGAATGTCGACCAAAGAGCGTGCGCGGCCTTTTTCGCTCGTCAAAAAAGCAACCACGTCGAATCCGCGGTCAGGATGCTGGTGATGGAGTCGCCTCAGAATATCGATGCATAAGTCGTAGTGCTCGCGAACACCGGCAAAATATGAGATCCGAAAATCAGCGCTGGCAACGTTTGTACGCAGATCCTCAATGATCTTGATCGAATCGTTTATTGAAGCCAAGGCAGACTCTAGAAAACCGCGATCACGTTGCGTGCGAGCGATGTTGTACAAGGCGGAAACTAGCAAAACCTTATCACCGGCCCGTTCGCTTAACGTGAAAGCCCGTTCGTATGACCTTAACGCTTCCGGTTTCTCTCCCAGGCGAAAATAGACATCCCCCAACTTATTCCACGCCGTTGCTTCACCACGCCAATCGGAAATCCTTGCATAGAATCTCAGGATCTTCTGGTACTGGCTGATCGTTTTCTGTCGGTTGCCCTGGTCCGCATAGAGGACGGCAATGTCGGTTAGGGCATTCGCTTCACTTCGCACTTTCCCGGTTGCGCGGCTTAGTTTCAAACACTTCTCGTAGTACGCCAGAGCTTGCTCGCGATCCCCGACCTTCCCGTAGATTCTGGCTACATTGATCAGGGCAACCGAAGCAAAATCAAGACTGCCATTATCCTCAAAGAGACGTAGCGCCTTTTGATATTGTTCAAGAGCTGTCGGATAGTCGTGTAGGTTTTCGTAGGCCTGGCCCTGCCCGTTAAAAGCGATCGCCTCGCTCTGCCGATCTCCGATTGATCGGAAGATATGGATGGCTTCGCCGTGGTGCTTGATAGCCTGATCTTCGTTCCGATTGACCGAATGCGCTAGTCCAAGGGCACTGAGACACAACCCCTCACCGGTCTTATGTCGCACTTTTCGATAGAGGTCGAGAGCCCGAGAAACCTCGGCGACGGCCTTTTCGTGATCGCCTAAAGTCCCCGAGATGTAGCCTAAGAAAAGATGAGCCCGGGCCGCCCCACTTCGGTCGCCGAGCTCTTCAAAGAGTTTCAGCGACTCCTCGAATTCCTTCAAAGACTTCAGGAGGTTCCCTTTCGAATAACTGACTTCACCCTGGTTGAGAAGGTTCTCCGCGAAATTAATCTTGAGAGTCGCGGGCTGGTTTGCCTGATCATCAAAAGAAACCAACTTCAGCGCCTCACCAACTTTCCTTTGGGCAGTGTCATTATCACCAAGGTATGAATAGAGACGACCCGCTTCCCCGAGAGCTTTAGATTCTTCCAGTCTCGCGCGCGCTTTCTTTGCCTGGACCTCAGCTTTCTGATATCGCTTCAACGCTTCATGATATTGGCCCAGCGTTAGACAAACCTCTGCGGCTTCCATAGTTGCAACCGCGGCACTTTGCAGATTCTGAACGGAACCCCAAATCAGCGACGCCTCGTCATATTTCTCAATCGATTGACGAAGGTTGATCTCGGTCCAATCGCCACGCAGGAGGGCTGCACTCGCCGTTGTCCGCTGCGCCAGGTAAACCTTTTGATCCAACGGCGTCGCGGGTCTTATCGGTTCTAACTTCAATTCATAGCGGCGCCGACTTTCGTTGGATTCGAGCGAGCGGATTTCAAGTATGTATTTGCCTGCCGAGTGGGCCGGTATCAAAAGGTCTAGCGTCTCATAGCTGTAGCTAACTTGCTCAATCAGTTTCACTCGAGCCGGATCGTAGACAGCAAACGACAGCGCGAAATCACCTTTAACTAACGAAAGTCGAAGGAGGTCGCCAGAACTCAACCAAATTTCCAAACCTTCTGTGGCGCTTGCCGCCAGCTCACGATTGATGACAGATCCAGCGGTAACCTCGATTCTGCCAGCGTCTGCCGCCGGCCGATCCAGCGGACTTTCGGCCCGGCCAGTCACAAAGCCCACTGTCAAGAGGAGAGCCTGACACAAGAGTTTCGTTGCGAAATGACGTCGCCAACGAATCTTGTCAGACTTATCTCTACTTCGAGCTGCCATCAGGGTTTCAGTTTTCCTTACGAGAACGATGCGTTGCAAGTGAAATTCCGCGGGAGCATTCAATGAGTCTCCTTGTGAGGTTAGCAACGTCTTTTAGCATGGAAAACGATGTCGTTCAATTTAAGGCGCCTTTGGCGACCAGAACGGGTTGATCGCAAACTGCTACAAGATAAGAGGGTAGCCGACCTCGGACTACCCTCTTCTTTGGGATGCTCTAAGTGAAAAGCAAGATGGCTTAGCGACCGTCTCTAAGACGTTTCCCGTGTTCCGCTTTCTCGCCGCTTGCCTTCGCACTGCCTTCTCGCCAATCGGCCATCACGCCGACCCTCGTGCCTGCCATTTTTCCATACTTTCGGGTGGCACTCGCAGTTCGACCCTGCGACTCTGTCGAACTACTCTTCATCACTTGCGGTTTTTTGTTAGCTGGCATTTCTCTATCTCCCTTTTTTAAGTGCGAGTGCAGCAGACACCCAACACGGTTCAGTAAACCGGACGTGAATTAGCGGCCTGATGGCATCCACGTCTGCATGCCGGCTAGGAGCCTTGGAAAACTTCAACCTCAGCTCAAGAATTAGTTCTCGTCTGTCTCCTTCATTAGAAGTTCTCAACGCTCCCTCGTCTCATTACCTCTTGTTCGCTCTCTTAACGCGCAAACCAACAGCTTGATGTTTTCGCGTGCGAGCGCTGTGCGAGACACCTTTCGAGTCGTTAATTGCGACTTTGATAACTTTGACCGTGAAGCTCACAAAGGATCGCGAATAACTCACTGAAGAATGCCGTTCGATTTGATCCTGTTTGCGTTTTGCCTGGGCCTGTCTCACAGGCCCTGACTTCCTAACGCTGGCAAGGTTTGAAAGGGATAGTCTGTCTCCGAAGCAGATCAGTTCCTCCGCCGACGCGTCCGCTTCTGTTTGCGCTGAAGAGAGCTCTAACTGATTGTGTTCGTAGTCACGGCACCCTTCTAAGGCACCCTCCAACGTTCCGAAGGCCAGTCCTTCGGATCGAGATTCGGCGGTCTTTTGTTTCCGTTGGAAGCTTTCGTGGTTGACGTCCGCGTGATTCGTAAACGGAACAAAAGGACTACGGGGATCCCCTGTCTCGTTCTTGATATCGCTAGCTACATTGGGGAACGAATCGTCTTCAACTCCTTTTCGCACGAAGAGGCCGAGACCCTTCGTTCTCGGCATCTTGGTGAGAGCCAGCTCGGCTTCTGCCGATTCAAATGCTGCTTTGACGGACTTGCCAAAACTCAAGGCGCGGTAAAATGCTCCCGCGAAAGCCACTCCTTCTTTGTCGCCAATTCCCTTTCCAGCTCCGACTGAATAATCGATGACTTCAGAAAGAGACTGAGCTTGTGTCTTCGTAAAGCAGGCATTCAACACAACGAGGCGAACGTGGCTTTTATAGAGGGAAAACAACTTTACGAAACCATCCTGATCTACCTGCTTTCCTCTGCCTGGCTTTCCGCCGAGAATGAGCTTGTGCTGCTTACTTCCGTGCCCACTAAAGTGGACAATGTGTGGCTCATACATCATCAACAGGCGCTGCAGATCAATGGGCCGAATAGCCGCATGCCTGTTCAGTTCAAATCTATCTCGACCCGGTCCCTCCTGGAGCTTCTCGAAAATTTCTCGCTCCTCTTCGTCCACCAGGATTCGACTGGTGGTCCATGGATTGGCTGATAAGAAAAGTATTCGAATTTTTTCTGTCATTCCGTGTCCTCACTCAAGATCCGTTGTGTAATGCGTCGCTGCAGACTAAGTCTTGCTACTAACAGATGGCTTGCGATTTCTGCATTGATTGGGCAACTCACGGCATCTGTGTTTTCAATCACCTCAACTTAACTTGGCGTTGAATCTGACCGAAACTCGTCACGCAAACGAATTTCTCTCCTTGTTACCTGGAGGCGACGCCGACGACGTTCACTACAGATTTATTCTTCCGGCCAGAGATCAGGCGTTCCGGCGTAGCAATTACGCAGTGATTAGCGCCAACAGGTGATAAATGAAGGAGCGGTGATTGGTCGGGGTCTCTTCGTCACGAGGTCCGGAACGTGTGCCAGGTGGGGATAACCAAAAAAAGCCGATCGAAAGAATGTTCAAAGCTGAATGCTCTCGAGTCGAAATCAGTATTCACTTCCCATACCTCAATCGAACGTTTAGTAGCAGCCCTTTTGCGTTTGCCTTTGAGACGCGATAGATCGTCTGCGGGACGGGATCGTCGCGGGTTAGTTGTCTGGTTCCGTTCTTTGCAGCAGCTTGCTGTTCCTCCAGCGTCCACGCTTCGCCTGCCCCGCCCTCCAACTCGAAGCGCTCGCTCGCGCCGCCCCACCTTTTCTCCCAATCTCTAATTTGACCAGACGCGATCTCCGAAGGTTCATCGGAAACGGCAAGGGCGAGTGGCTTTGAAGTAACAATGAATGTCAGTAACTCCCCGACTTGAGTAGGGTCGGTTAGGCGGGCAGAGAAATAGCCCGGATCGTCCTCCTGGTCTGGAATGTCTACCAGGCGTCCAGGAAGCAACTTGTTGTCGACTCCGGGCCATGGATAGATGAGCATTGCCGGGCCAGCGGTACCATCCGCGAAAAGATCGCGATCCACGACATAAAGGTAGCCACTGCGCGGTGACTCGACACTGATGCGCACATAGTCACCTTCGCGGAAGATTGAGTCGGCTTCGACTCGTTCCGCAACCCACGCCAGGGTCTTACCCTTTTCCCTTAATAACGCCCGGCGACCGGAGTCTTTGATGTCACCCGGTCGCAAGCGCCAGATGGTGATGCCTAACTGCGCGATAACATTGGCAGCCGAGGGTTTCTTCCTGATTGCTGGACTCGAAGCCAGCCGGTAGGTGCGGGGCTTCGGCCTCGATTTAGCAGTCTTCGATTTATCGCGGGCGCCTTGAGGGAATGCTTCGCGACGATTTTTCGTGAAGTCATGAGAAACAATTTTTCGTCGCGTGTCTTGAGGCGAAACGGCGATTACACTTCCAACGGTGAAGCCGATAAATGCTGTGAAAGCGAGCACTATCAACGGAAAACGAGGTTGGCAATCGTAACGAGGTTTCATCTTCTATTGGAGTCGCCTTTTGCTGTGGCAGATGTTAGGGCGTTCGTCACACTAAATTACATTCACCGATGCTCCAGTTCAACGAGTTTGACAAGCAGCTCACCACTAGCGCGGACAGTGGTTCGTAGTTTCTCTGTATCTTTGGTTGTTTCCGGTTTCGGATCTGCATTCTGACGTAAGAAGTTCCTGACGTCGTCGACCACTTTAGGATCTGTGATGGCGCCTTCTTCATTCTTGAAAGCTTCATGGCGCGCGATTTCAAGCTGAGTAACCGCTGTGACTGACCAAATGATCCAAAAACGTTCCGTGCCCTTCGCTCCAGCAAACTCATTCCAGTTGGTCTGAATATTCTGATTCTGTTCAAGCCTCGCCGAACCCTCATTAGTGAACGGGGTGGGATAGATGAAGGTGAAATTTGTGCGATCCTTCTCTGGCGCACCTTCATTAAAGACATAGAGAAAACCAGCTTGTCGGCTTGAGATACTCAGCCGGAACTTATACCCCTTTTCAAATATTTCCTGCCCCGACGTCTGGAAGGAATCCTCGTAGGGCTGGCCGTCTCGCATCTTTTGGACCGTTAGCCAATAAGTTAGCGTGCGGTGAGGGCCCGAGGCGGAGTTGGACGACGGACCGGAACTGCTGAATTTGTAGAGGCCTAAAATAGCCGCGGCGCACACGATCACAAACAAAGGAACGCCCACAATCCAAGGCTGGGACGATCGTGGTCTCCCCAGGGCGCTGGCCTGGGAGGCTCCCGACTTTGTGTGAATCCGATGAGGCGCTGGATCCGAGCCCGGCGGAATCGCAACCACAGGGGCGTTTACTTCGATCTGCTTCGCCCGGTTTCCTTCGTCCGCCCTCAAGGCTTTGGCTAACGAATCGCCGAAGTCGATAGCGGTTTGATAACGATCCTTTGGCTCATACGAAAGCCCGCGAAGGATAATCGCTTGAGCTTCTGTGGATAGGTTCGGCCGAAGATCAGCTGGTCCTACACGGACACCGACACGCTGCATTTCCAGCAATTGGGGACCCGAGACCGGGTTGAACGGGCGACGCCCGGTAAGCATTTCATACGCGATTAAGGCCATCGAAAAGATGTCGCTGACGGCAGTGACCCTCTCTCCACGCAACTGCTCAGGAGACATGTACAACACTGTGCCAACGGGCACCTCATCGATCGTGCTTGGGGCTATCACCGAGTCTTTCACCTTTGCAATTCCAAAATCCACAATCTTTACTAGTTCTGTACCGCCGGTAAGAGTCTGAAGCATGATGTTCTCTGGTTTCAGATCGCGGTGGAAGATCCGTTTCGCGTGGACGTCGTCGAGCGCAGCTCCAACCTGCGTCAGAATCGATGCAGCTCGCTCGAAATTCATACCCTCGTCTGGAATCTGAGAACGCAGCGTTACACCATTTACATACTGCATTCCAATATAGAGTTTGCCGTCTGGCAAAGAGCCGGCAGCCAACACGTTTACTACCCCAGGATGATCGATTCGTGACAGCGCTTCCACTTCTTGTCGGAATTTCCTCACCAGGTAAGCCTTTTGAAGCGACGCCGGCAAAAGGGTCTTTACAACGATCGGTCTATGGTGAAGGCTGACATCTCGCGCCAAGTAGACCGCGCCCATTCCGCCGCGGCCGAGTTCTTTTTCAATAAGATAGCGCCCATCAATAGTTGAGCCGATAAGCGGGTCTAAAGAAGGAGCGGCCGAACTTTCGCCTTGAGCAGACGTACTGGTGATGATTCTCAAACCCAACTCAAAGAGTGGCGGTTCGAGAAAATCGCCGGACGACTCGTCGGCTTTAAGCAGCGAGTTAATTTCTCTGACGAGAAACGGATCGAAACCGCAGGCACTGGCCACGAATCCGCGTCGCTCCGATTCACCTACCAGTAAGGTCGAATAGTAGATTTCTTGAATCCGTTCCCATGGGGGGCGCTCCACTAGATTGTCTCCTTGTGAGTGTGGACTGAAGCGGAGAAATAGTCGTAAAGGCTGTTAGCGCTATTTGAGTAATGAGTTTTGCGGACAGCATCTTATATATCTGAGGATCCTCTGGCAATAGTTTTCACGCCCATCAACGCTGCAGGTATTGATGGCATTCCCTAGAGATCCGAGTTGGGTTGAGATGGAAGTATCGGACGTTCGACTTCCTAATTTACTTGGCGACGTTTGTGCTCGGAATCCTCAATCGTTCTGCGAAAATAATTTCTGAGTGCCGTGTAGCAGTAGCGTGAGATCAAACATTATTCGCTATAATCGCGCCCCTCAGACTGAACCGGGCCAACAATGCTCCGTACACATGAAATTACAGAATTGCTGCAAGCCTGGAGTGCAGGTGATTCGCAAGCTCTGGAAAAGCTGATACCTCTTGTCGACTCTGAGCTCAGAAAAATTGCGCATGCCTATTTAAGTAAAGAGAAGGCGGGCCACACGCTGCAAACAACCGCGCTAATCGCCGAGGCATTTATCCGATTAATACAGGCGGAGAATATCCAGTGGGGGAGCCGAAAACACTTTTACGCTCTCGTCGCCCATCGCATGCGTCAAGTCCTCGTCGACCACGCGCGAGAGCAGTTAACGGCCAAACGAGGACATCGTGCCGAACATATCGCTGTTGAGGATGTATTCCTCTCGACTGAAGCTTCTGAAGAGTTGCTCTTGCTGAACGAAGCATTGATAAAGTTGGCAGAGCTCGACGAACGCAAAGAAAAGATTGTCGAGCTTCGTTACTTCGGAGGCTTCACGCTCGAAGAGATCGCGGAGTTCCTGGGTGTGTCGCAATCCACGGTTGAACGTGAGTGGCGGCTCGCCCGTGCCTGGCTCAAGCGCGAAATTTACACCGACTCGTCGGATGAGTAGCGACGGTTGAGGGCTGACGCGCGCTCAAACATTGGCTCGGTGCCAGCCCTCTAAGGCCTGCTTAAGCAGGCCCGCACGCATTCGAGTTTGTCGCGTCGCCTAAAGATTTTCACTCAACGCTGCCAGTGCCTTCACGGAAAAGCTCCTGGCAGTATTCGTTCTCAAGCACATAACCTGCCTCAAATCGAACGATAGGCATTTGTTCTGAGGAGACTTGCCATGTATCTGGAATTCCCACCCTGTTCCAGCAAACCGAATTTCCCAACGTTTCAACGCGCGTTCTTTCTTCTGGTAACTATTCTGCTCCTAAGCTGCACAATAGCCGCACAAGCAACCAAAGAGGACCAGGAAGAGACCGCTAAGCAACTCATGACTGAGGGTATGCAGTTGGTTGCCGAGGGATCGCCCGCATCGTTTACGAAAGCGATCGACAAATTCGAAGCGGCCAGAGTCGCACTTCGCCCCCTCAACCTGCCTGTCGGCGACGCAGTTATGCTGACGATGATTGGCTACGCTCACAGCCAACTTGAGCAAAATCAGAAGGCGATAGAAAAGTACACGGAATCGCTGCCCCTCTACCGTGCGGCTGGCGAGCAGAAAGGGGAGGCCAGCACATTGCTCCATCTTGGGCTATTACATAGCAAGTTAGGCGAAATGGAAAAAGGGCTGGACTATTTGGGCCAGGCTTTGGCGCTCTTTCACGCCGCGGGCGAACGTCAGGGTGAAGCGATGGCATTATCAGTGATTGGAAGTCTTTATGTGTTTCTGGGAAAACCTGAGGAGCTGATCAGTTATTACAACCAAGTTCTCGAGATCTCTCGCGCCACGGCTTCTCGTGAGAGTGAAGCCGATGCCCTGCCTACGATTGCCCCGCTCTATAAGCTGATGGGTCAGAATGTGGTCGATCAACCTGAGAAGGCGCGAGAGGGCCTGGAGCAACTTTTGTCAGTGTCTCGCTCCTTACGCATTCGTCGGGGAGAGGCTCTTGCGCTTTTAGCGCTTGGCCTGGACCACAGCTTTGAAGGCGAAACGCAAAAAGCTCTCTCGTATTACGAGCAAGCTTTGCCTCTCTTTCGAGCCGAGCATGATCGTCCCGGCGAAGGCGCTGCGCTCGTTGGGGTTTGCATGAGCCACATTAGTGCCCGTGCTTACCAGAAGGGGTTTGACTATTGTGCTCAAGCGCTTGCGCTCCATCGCGCCATTGGTGACCGCCACGCTGAATCACTCACACTGAAACAGATCGCCGTTGGAGAACGCGATCGTGGAGATCTCGCCGCGTCTCTAACCGCGATCGAGTCAGCCATCGCGAATGTCGAGTCTATCCGAACGAAAGTAGTCAATCCGGAGCTTCGGCTCACCTATTTCGCCGGATCACAGGATTACTACGAGTTCTACGTAGACGTGCTGATGCGTCTGCACCGGCAACAGCCTAAAGCCGGCTACGATGGTAAGGCACTCCATGCGAGCGAAAGGGCGCGTGCCCGCTCCCTGCTCGATACCCTTAACGAGGCAAACGCCGATCTACGTCAAGGTGTCGATGCGGGATTGCTGCAGCGCGAGCGCGAGACTCAACGCCGGCTCAACGCTAAAGCCCAAACCCAAATGAACCTGGTGTCGCAAAAGCACTCAGAGGCACAAGCCAAGGCGATTGCCCAGGAAATCCAGTCGCTGATTAATGAGTTGCAGCAAATCGAAACGGAGATCAGACAAACAAGCCCCCACTATGCGGCTCTAATGCAACCGCGGCCACTCACACTAAAAGAGATTCAGACTGAGGTGCTCGATCAAGACACGGTGCTGCTGGAGTATTCGCTGGGTGAAGAGCACAGCTATCTGTGGGTGGTGACGTCAAGCTCGATCACCAGTTACGAGTTAGCTCGACGTAAGGAGATCGAAACAGCTGCGGGCCACTTTTACAATCTCTTGAATGTGCGCAATAGGGATGTTAAGGGTGAAACCAGCAAGCAGCGGGAAGTCCGGATCGCGCAAGCTGACTTGGAAATCCCACTAGCTGCTGCGTCCCTGAGCCGCATGGTGCTTGCTCCCGCGGCGGGCCAGTTGGGAAAGAAGCGGTTGGTGATTGTTGCCGATGGCGCTCTCCACTTTGTTCCGTTCGCCGCTTTGCCGGTCGGAAGCAGCGGAGCAACGAACATCCCAAGGCCGTTGTTAGCCGATCATGAGATTGTAAACCTTCCTTCGGCCTCCACCCTGTCAGTGGTCCGGGGAGAAGTCGCTGGACGTCCAACTGCGGCGAGGAGTGTGGTAGTGCTGGCCGATCCGGTATTCATGAATAACGACGAGCGGGTTAAGAAATTAGAGATCAACTCCGGGACTCGCCCAAGAATTGTCAGCCAAACACCGGTACGCGGGGAAAACGCAGTCGACCGTCAGCTGGTCAAAGCGGCCAAAGATACCGGCGTCGCAACTGAAGGGATGTATGTTCCACGTCTCCCTGGCACGCGTCAGGAAGCAGAGGAGATAGTGGCAATGGTTCCCGCGGCTGAGCGCAGGCTAGCGCTGGACTTTGCCGCCAGCCGCGAAACAGCTACAAACGCAGAGCTGAGCCAGTACCGTTACGTGCATTTTTCCACTCACGGTCTTTTGAACAGTGTGCACCCAGAGCTGTCAGGTCTTGTGCTCTCTCTGGTGAATGAACGGGGAGAAGCCCAGGACGGGTTCTTAAGAGCGCACGAGATCTTTAACCTGAAGCTTCCAGCGGAGGTGGTGGTCCTAAGTGCATGCCAGACTGGCATTGGCAAGGAAATCAGAGGAGAGGGCTTGGTAAGTCTAACTCGTGGATTCATGCACGCCGGAGCACCTCGAGTAGTTGTAAGTCTGTGGGATGTGAGCGACAGCGGAACGAGAGAGTTGATGGTCCGCTTTTATCAAGGGATGCTGAAGGAAGGCATGCGGCCGGCCGCGGCATTACGCGCCGCGCAAGTATCGCTCATGAACGACAAGCGGTGGGCGTCGCCCTACTACTGGGCGTCATTCACATTACAAGGTGAGTGGCGATAGGAGTCGTACTTTGACGGTCTAGTCCCGAAAGCAACTATCTCTGGTCCTGCACCGATGGTGGATGTATCCGGTAACCTTTCTCGTGCAAATCCATCACACATTGGCCTGGTTTGCCGCCCCCACTCGCTCACGATCCTAGCCTCGCTCCTCATCACTCATGTAAAACCTTCAAAGAATCTTGCTCGCATCATGTTTTGTTGCAAGAAGCGATGGCCCGACCGACGTTGACAACAACGGTCTGGCCGACGTTGCCTTCCGAGAGATTTTCTACAACCGCGGCTTCGGCTGGCGGACGAACGGCTTACCGCCGAACGTGAAGTCCCATCGGTCGCTACTCACGAATCCGAACATGCCTTCGGCCTTGCCCACTTGGGCAAGATCTTCGTGACCAAGAAAGACCCGGTCACCGCAGCCAACCTTAAGTTCGCGCCGCGCGCCATGATGAATGCCTCTTACGTCTCGCCCTTCCGCGAGTTGACCGGCACGGACAACGGTTCGTTCTGCCAAGTATGGGCGAACTCGCATTAATGGGAACGGTGAAGAGATAGAAAAGGCGTGAGTCCGTGAAGCGGGCGATAGGATGGAGCCTGGGCGAAGCGCTGCGGAACCCCAGGCTTTGCCTTTCTAGTGCAAAGCCACCGCCAGCTGGCCAGGTTCTACCGCACCTTCGCGCTAAGGGTCCGTCCCCGCTCCCTCGTTTATGTACAACCACACAAAGAATCTAGATCGCCCAGCCACGACCCCGTTGCTCGCATCATATTTGCTGCAAGTGAGCGTTGACGTGACCACAGGATTTTGCAAGGATGGCAGAAAATGAAGTATTGGCCCAATTTGTTTTCTCTGTGCCCCCTCCGTCTTCTCTGTGACTCTGCGGTGGAGGTTTACAAAGACTCACTTCATTCACCAGAGAGAAACAGAGAACACCGAGGTTGCACAGAGAGTTGATATAGGCCACTACTGGAAAATTGCTGCGAAAAAACTCCTACTACTCGTTGAGCAAATGCCAACTCTCGAAGAGGTCACATGCGTAAACTGAAAATAATTGCACTTGCAGTGTTTCTACAAATGCAATTGGGTGTGACTAATGTTTTTGCCCAAGTTCCTCGGGCCGAAAACATTACCCCCCATGAGAGACTTCGCGGCTCAGTAACGCCCGAACGTGAATGGTGGGACTTGCTGCATTACCACTTGAAAGTGGAGTTCTTACCTGAAGCGAAGCGCTTGAGCGGGTCAAACACAATAACCTTCCGAACCCTAAAAGCGGGCAACAAAATGCAAATCGATCTGCAGCCGCCGTTAGCAATTACGAAAATTACGCATGGTGACTCGCGGCTCAAATTTGAACGGGACGAAAATGTCTATTGGGTAGTGTTTGAGAAGGACATTCCCAAGGGCGTCGAAGACAAGATCGAAGTTTTCTACGAAGGAATTCCAGTTGAAGCGAGGAGACCACCATGGGAAGGAGGGATAACGTGGGGCAGAGATGACCTTGGAGAACATTTCATCGTCACCACCGCTCAGGGAATTGGAGCGAGTATCTGGTGGCCCAATAAAGACCATGGCTCTGACGAACCCGATCGTGGAATGCAGACTAGTGTAACGGTGCCGGACAATCTGGTTGCCGTTTCTAACGGGCGTTTAAAAAAGACCGATAGTGACGTTGGAGGTAAGAAGAAAACGTTTCATTGGGAAGTCTTGAGCCCAATCAATAACTATGGGGTCAACGTTAATATCGGAAACTACGTAGCCTTCTCTGAAAAACACCAGGGGAAATATGGTGTGTTGGATCTGGACTATTGGGTCCTGCCTCATCAGAAGGATGCGGCGATTAGGCAATTTAAGGAAGTGCGCCGCACGATTGAGGCCTTTGAACATTGGTTTGGCAAGTATCCTTTTTATAACGACAGTTTCAAGTTAGTTACAGTTTCCTATCCGGGTATGGAGCACCAAAGCTCGGTTACTTACGGCAATTGGTTCAGGAACGGCTATTTGCAACACGACCCCTGTGGCTGCGGTGTGGGTTTTAAATTTGACTTCATCATCGTTCACGAATCAGCGCATGAGTGGTTCGGCAATAACATCTCAATGAAAGACGCTGCCGACATGTGGATTCATGAAGGCTTTGCGAACTACTCCGAAAACCTTTTTGTCGAATACCACTTCGGGAAAAAAGACGCCGAAGATTATGTGGTCGGTACTCGTCGCGGCATCAGAAACGACCGGCCCATCATCGGCGTCTATGGATCTAATCGGGAGGGATCAGGAGACATGTATCCCAAGGGTGGCAACCTGTTGCACACCATTCGGCACGTTATCAACGACGACGCGAAGTGGCTGTCCATCTTGCGTGGACTCAATGCCGACTTCTGGCATCAGACCGTAACCACCGAACAAATTGAGTCGTATATCAGCACTAAGGCCGGCATTGATCTCAGCAAGGTGTTTGACCAGTACCTGCGGACAACGAAGATTCCGTTGTTGAAATACAACGCGAATGGAAGGGTCTTTTCGTTCCACTACGAAAGGGTCGTCGAGGGATTTGCAATGCCGATTCGCCTGGTCATCAATGGCGGGAAGATCCAGCTGACACCTAACGAAGTAAAACAGACTATTGTGCTTTCGGAAAACATCAAAACATTTGAGGTTGATCGAAACTTCTATGTTGAATCAGCGAAAAGTGATCGGTAGTTTCTGCGTTCGAGAAGAGCTCATGCGTTCCTAATACTCATGTCAAACCTTACGCCTGAAGAATTGGAGTTTGAGAACAGTGGGCTGGACGACTCGACCTTTCCTGGTTGGGAAGAAGCCGTCCGGGAGTTCATCGATGAGGTGCCTCTCCTGTCACCTATCGACATTTCAAGTGAACTTGAAAAGCTTGGTTACAAGGGCCAGATTGATCAACGTCGCGCGCTTTCGCTGATGGCCTATCGGCATGTGCGCCGGCTGAAAAGAATTTATCTCGAAGGCGAGCCACCCGAATCTCTGCCACCTAAGCAGAATATTCTCATGCTTGGGCCAACAGGATGCGGCAAGACCTTCATGGTTGAGCTGCTGTTTCAGAACATCCTGAAGCTTCCGACGGTGATTGTGGATATCACCAGCTTTACGGAGAGTGGTTATATCGGCGATGACGTGCGTACGATCCTTACTCGTTTGATGCTGAATGCCGACGGAAACCAGCACCTGGCCGAATGTGGAGTTGTTTGTCTTGATGAGTTTGACAAGATAGCTTCCTCGAGCAGTAACACCCGCTTTGCCGGGCAGGGAACAACAAAGGACGTTTCCGGCTATGGGGTGCAACGTGAGTTGTTGGGAATGATTCACGGAACCGATGTCGTTGTGGCAATGGATTATGGTTTTTCTGAGTATGGACACCGAGTGCAGGTGTCTACTCACAATATCCCTTTTATAGCTTGTGGAGCATTCTCCGGCATGGATGAACTGCTCCGCGAAAACCGGAGCAACATCGGATTTCGCAATGCGCCAGGCGACGACTTGAGCCAGCTAACCCTGGATGAAGTTGGGTCGTTTCAGAAGTTTGGGTTCCTACCAGAATTGATTGGCAGGTTTTCACGCATCATTAGTTTCCCGAAATTGTCGACTGAGACACTGAAGCAGATTTTGAAGGAAAACGTGCTGCCGCAATTCAGCAATGAATTCAAAGCCGAGGATCTTGAACTGATCGTTTCCGAAGCCGCTCTCGACCACCTCGTTGGACGTAGTGAAAAACGGGACACCGGCGCGCGCGGACTGCAGACCGAGTTGGTTGCTGCAGTCGAGCGAGCCGCTTTTGACACCTTCATGCAAAAGAAGAATGCTCGAGTGGTAATTGATGTTAAGGACGGGCAGCTCACGAGCGAGGTTTCGTAGAGCGTTCTATGCTTCTGAGATTCGAGCGGGTGGCCAATTCTATGAAAGCCGGTCTGTCGGGAGATTTCAACTCTCTGTGCGAATTCCGTGTCCTCTGTGCCTCCGTGGTGGATTTCGTTTGGAAAAGCGCCCGCCACAGAGACTAACAGCGACGGTTACTGACGACTGAGGATTTCGGAAAAGCTCTGGATTGCTTGAAACTGTTCGGGGGCGGATTGTGGCTGATTTCCTGGTCTGAGACAAAGCAAAGTGGACATGCCAGCGGCGCGCGCGGCCGCGAGTTCAATTGCCACATCAGAAACAAAAACCACTTCTTCAGGTGAAAGCTCCAGCTGCCTGGCAATTTCGCCGTAGCTCGAGGAGCTAACTTTGCTCCCGACACTGGTATCGAAGTAATGCTCAATCAAATCGGTGTGATCACCACTGTCGGTGTGAGCAAACAAAAGTTTCTGAGCGAGTACACTGCCGGACGAGAAGATTGCTATCCGTATTCCCTTCGCGCGCAAGCGCTTGAGATTCGGAACTACCTCATCAAATAAGGGTGCCTTCAAAATTCCATCACGATAGCCGCGCTCCCAAATTTTTCCCTGAAGCGACTTCAGTCCGGGAGATTTTCGGTCACGTTTAATCAGCCAGTTGACGTAAACCACTATCGCCTCAATTGACGAGGACACAGCGTCGATTTGCGGCGGCTGTTCACCCTTCTCCTGGTCGACTGCGTGCTCACGAGAGAGCGCAGCGATGTCCTCCTGTACTTCAGGCACACGAGAATTCTGAATTAGATAGTCCCTCGCGTGATCTCGTGCAAAAGGGAAAAGGATGTCGTGAACGAAAGAGATTGGAGTGGTAGTGCCTTCAATGTCGAGCAACACCGCCCGCGTCTTCGTAGCAATGTCTGTCATGTCTGGGCTTTTTGTACGGGGATGTTTGGAGCCTGGGGGCCGCCAAAACAGATCGGCATGTAATTTCGATCGACCTTGCTATCACTGTAATGAGGTGTCCAGCCGGATTTGTCCTGAAACAAGCGAATGGCGCGAATGCGACGATCAACACACAAGTTGAACCAGTGTAATGTGCCGCGCGGAACACGAATTAAGTCGCCCGCCTTAACTTCTATCGCTACCACTTCGCCCCCCTGGCCATGAATATGGAAGATTCCACTGCCGGAGATTATGAATCTAACTTCGTCTTCATCGTGCCAGTGTTCGCGATCGAACTTCGCCAACATTTCTTCGAGACCGGGCGTCTCGGGAGTCACATCAATGATGTCTGCTGTCACATAACCGCCGCGGGCTTTCAAGTTATTAATTTCATCCGCGTATGCTTCCAGGATATTTTCCGCAGAGGCGTCGGGCGCCACCCGTTCACTCACCGGCCAGCGCTCGTAGTCGATCCCCACCCTCACTAAATAATCGCGAATCTCCTGCTCGTCACTTAAGGTTTGGTTCTGATCGCAAATAGTTAATAGAGCCATGATCAGTTTCCTCGACTTCGAAGTTCCAGCGTGCGGCCGCTCGCCTCAAGCAGAAACTCCAGAATTTCAATATGCCGCCTGGCCTCGCGCAGGTCTTTTCCCCAGGAGTAAAGCCCATGTTTGTCTAAGAGTAGACCATGGGCGTTTGGATGTTCGGTGAGGACCGCGCGAATGTTAGCAGCAAGTTCGCGCATGTCCTGCGAGTTGTCAATAATTGGCAGCCATTCACGGTGCTCGTGTGTCCGTACGCCCTCCAGACCTTTCAACATCTCGTACCCTTCGATGGCGAATCCGTGGTCATCAGCAAACAGGTCAGATAAGATCGTATTCCAAATCGAATGAGTATGCAGCACCGAACCGGCCTGCCGTTGCTTCACGATCTCGAGATGCAGCAGTGTTTCATCCGACGGTTTGCGATCACCATTGATAACGCGAGCATCTTCATCAACTAAAAGAATCTGTTCGGCAGTGAGTTCACCTTTGTCCACACCACTGGGAGTCATCGCGAGCAGCAACGGTTCTGGTTGCACGACAACACTCAAGTTTCCGCTGGTGCCAGACAGCCAACCGCGAGCATGCAGAGACTTCGCAGTCGCGGCGAGGTTTGCCGCGATTTCGCTGAACTGTGAACTTGGAGTGTAGGCCGGAGTCTGCATCGGGGCAGCGTTTCATCTCTGGGAAAAGGCTCGCCATTTTACTCGGGAAAGTAGTTTGGGAGTAGCCTTAATGGTTTGGAAGGTGGCCCGGGCTTCACTCCCTTAACTCACTCAAGTTTCTACTGGGAGGATTGGCACAAGATGGGTGCGCTTCTCCAACGTTAGAAAGAATTTTGTACTGCCTTCGCGGTCGACCAGGATTACTGATTGGCTCTAGAACTAATAGTAATGTCGGTGCCTTGCATACTGAAATCGATCCGCTCGCGGAGTTAAAGGATGTAATCGCAACTTGCGTAGTGCTCGCTGGGTTCGCAAATCCTTAGTAAGAACTTTTACTGCGGAATCAACCTGAGTGCAAATTTCGGCCGTTTTTGTAGCGAGAGAGATTTCTTGTATGGTTGTACATGAGTGAGCGGAGCGGGGTGCCTCGTAGAAGAACCCCTGACGCTAACGATCACCCAGCAGAGTGATCAGTCCGTCGGCGAGCCCGCCACGCCAACTCAAACCGTCGTGGCCTCCGACGAACTGCTGGTAGTGAACCTGATTCCCTTTTGCCAGTAACACATCACGCAGGTGACGCGTGCTTTCCAGAATGCCACCACCGCCACCGTCCCTATCGATTTCAAATGTTCCGGCTGAAAAGTAGAAACGCAATGGCAGCTTCGGACTCGCGATGAATTCCTTGACCAGGAAATTGCCTTCGGTGGTTGCGTCCTTGGAATTTTCGCCGCCAGTTCCTCCCGAGTCAGGACAACGTGGACCACATACTCCACCGTTATGCTCAGAGGACCACCAAAAGGCACCGGATAGACTCAGCACGTTGCCAAAGACCCTGGGGTGACGCAGGGCAACATATGGCGCAGCGAGCCCCCCGGCGCTATAGCCACTGACAACGGTTTGCTTCGGATCTTTTGTGACGTGGTAGTGTGATCGAACCCAGGGAATGAGTTCCCTTCCCATAAAATCGGCGAACTCCAGATTTGCCACGAGATCTACCAGACGACGACGAGGAATGTTATTAACGAAAACGGCTACTGTTGGTGGGATTTTCCCAGCTGCTATCAGATTGTTCAGCGTCGTCACCTGGTATTGATCACCTGACAAATCTTCGCCGTCGAACAAGATCAACAGCGCGTTAGGTGGTCCATCTGCTTTGTAATTGGCCGGCGTGTAAACGGAAAAGGAACGATCAATTTTCTGCACCGCGCTCTTGATGGTTTGTTTCTCGACGCGTCCTTGCGGTACTCCAGGTTTCGCAACCAGCCATGGTTGCGGAGCAGCTCCAGGCAACTCCGCCACGCTTGAACAATTGAACTTAGGGGTATCTGGCGGACACGCTGAATCCGGATGAAGACTGAGCGGATCCGCCTGCCTGGTGGCCGAGCGCTGTGCCGCGCGTGGACCATCAAACGTCAAGGGATCGTTCGGCGAGAGTTGATAGGTAAACCGGGCGCCGCTCGGAAGTTTCAACGTCAAATACCAAACGTCCGAGTTAGGAATTTGGTGCATTGAATAATCGGCGGGGGGACCAACCGAAAATCCGAGAAAAGAACCTCTGACAAAGACATTTCTCGTGTCGTGCTTACTTCGCCACAGGAATGTCACCAGTTGATATTTGCCGTCTGAACCATACGGCTCGGTAAGCGGGGTACCCTCGGCTGCCACCTGTTTCCAGAAGCTCTCTGTGTTTGTCTGACCGTCGCTAATTTGTTTACGAAGAGCCTGAATCCGTTTGGACGGATTGGGATCGCTCCAGGGCTCTGGTTTGAGTCGCTCGTCGAGCGAGACCACTGCACCGATGGCCAATTCGTAGCTAACTGATTGATCGCCCGGATTCTCAATTTTGAACGAATACGAACCTGCGCCTTCGGCGGCGAAAGGGAAGGACGGTTTCCCTTCACCGGATGTTCCCACCAGGCGGCGAGCAACGCTGCCGTCGGGGTTCATAAGGAAGAAATTGATCTTACCCTTATACCCAATCGACACGTTGAAATAGTCGCCGTCCTTTAGGGGGAGTAAGAAGAGGTCCGTCTTGCCGGGCTCGATGGTTCTGGCGACAGTTTGATTTGGCGAGAGTTTGTCTTGAGCGAGACCTTCCTGCGCTGGCAAGAGCAGGAAACAAAATGCCAGCAAACAGATTTTTCTCATTCGTTGGTCCAGGTACTTTTCCGCTAGTTCAAGATTTGGCATAACGTCTCCCTGCATAGGCCGCACAGCTTGGTCTGAAAGTAGAGTGTGGAGTCGAATCGGCTTTGCCACCGGATGTGAGGCGACGAAGCCGAACCCTCACAGGACCTCAACACTTTGATGCAACGCAGTCCGCGCACATGTTATTGCCAGACGCTCCTTCTTGTCTGTTATCAGATTATGATTTTGTATGATTTTAAGATCTCTGCCTCAAGTCAGACGTCGCCGACGAGATGGCAGCTTCGAATCAGGGTGCTTCTTCCCTGCCCTCGACCCGGTCGCTACCGCTCACCGCTTCTGTACGGCGACGATCGCTTTCGTGATTTGCAGGTTTCTTGCCCAACGCCGACGGGTGGAAAGCGACGGCGGGTCGCGGTTACCACTCTTATCCGGTACAGGACCGTTGAGCGGTGGCGACCGGGTCGATCTGACACGGAAATCTCGCCGATAACAAAGAGTACTTCGCGGGGAAATTCGAAAGGCTATATCGATCCACCGACGATCCCGACGCGTCGGGATACTGACCACCCGCTTTCCAGGGTTCGATATTCGCGGGGCGTCATCCCAACATACGATTTGAAGACTTTAGAGAAGTGGCTCTGATCCGCGAAGCCTGCCTGCACAGCGATCACGGACAACGGCAAGTCCTGCTTACTGAGTTCGGCGCAGGCATGTTCGATTCTTAGCTTGCGTACGAATTCACCAACAGTGACTCCAAACTTTTGGCGAAAAGCTGTAGCCAGGTACACGGGATGAACACCGACTTCCGCCGCGATCTGCGTGAGCTTCAGGGTTTCGGAAAAGTGTTCCATAACCATTTCGCGAGCTTGCCTGAGCCAGCGAGGTGTTGCTCCGATTCCTTTGGCAGGCTGTCGCGTGGCCTCGGCCAAAAGCTCCAGTGCTAAACCTTCGATCGCTAATTTTGCGGCGCTGTCTGTCTTGTGAAATTCACGATTGAGGCGCGCGCATACTCGCGTCAAAGTGCCGCCATAAAACTCAAATGCGCTTTCCAACTTGAGGGAATCTGCCCGCAGTCTGTCGATCCACCGGGAAGAGATCTCCAGCACGAAGACGCGGGTGTCTGCGCCATGAACAAGAGCTTCGTGTGTTTGGGCCGAAGAGCGAAACGTCAAAGCAGCAGGGCGACAAACAACTTCTCGCTTTCCGTGTCGCTCGGTATAGACTCCCTGCAAACCGAAACAGAAATACGAGTTTTCGTGAGCGTGCCGCGGCAATCTGGAGTGTGGGTCAAACGCTGCTTCGGTCAGAATAAAATCTGCAACTCGCAGGCTCTTGGTGACCTGACCATGCAAAGCGCCTGGCAGTAGTCTTTGGATAGCCATTTCAACTCCTCGTAAGACTGGTGAATGGTGAATGGTGAATGGAGGAACAGATACGATGCACGAAATCCCACTAAGCTACAAGAAATTGCGTTCATCTCAAGTCGCGTCACCCTTCGAGGTCCTGGCCGAAACACAGGCGATAGCCGTTGCAGTCTTCCACGTCGAAGTCGCGACAGCCGTAACTCTGGTCGCAAATCTCGCGTGCGATTTTTAGGGCCTTCGACTTGAACTCAGCGTAGAGCGCGTCAGCGTTGTCGATCCAAATATACGCGTCCCACGCGCTGCCCTCCGGGTCAACCATACGATTGGGCCGCATGGCGTCCGGCGCTTCGAGCTGGGCCAACATGATGACAATGCCATTGCGTTTCACCATGCAAAACGAGGGCGGCTCATTCCAGAAGCGCTCGTAGTGGAAGCCTAACTGGTCGCGATAATAATTTGCGGTCGCGACCACATCGGCCACTGGGAAATAAGGCGCGATACCCCAGCGCGGCTTGGTCTCATCAGTCATCTTCGTTTGTCACCAATTGTTTGAGTCATTGCGTCGACATTGATAATTACAGCCCGGAGGGATTGAAAGAAACTAGCCCGGGTCGAGCGAAGCGCAGACCCCCCGGATCATGTGGCGCCATAATTTCTCGACCCTGGAGGGTCGCAGAATTCTTCTGGCACCCCTTCAGGGTGCAGATTCCTGCGTTACCAATTCCCGGAGTCTCCGCTTCGCTCCGACCCCGGCTACTCGTTGGCAGCCCTGCGGGCTGATGTTGGAGCACGCCGACGAACCTGTGTTGTGGTCCAGTCGACCATCGATTCGAAGAATTCCGGTGGGAATCGTTTGAGGCGGATCCACTCATTGGGATTGTCTCGCGGAACTTCCATCAAATTGTGGCTTCCGTTTGGGTAAACCCTGACGATGTAGTCCCGGCGTCCAGCACGATCCAGGATTTGCTTAATCGCACTCACATTCGCTTTGACACCCTCAGGCGAATCAAGCTCGCCAAATATCGCCAGTAAGGGGGCCTTGGAAGCGCGCAAGGTTGGCGCGGGATCGTAGACATAAAAGCGCCGCATGTGAGTCCAGAAGCCATCGTCGCGCTTCTCCGCCCCATACACATCTATGCCCCGGTGGCGAAACCATTTTTTGTCTTTGGCCACAACTCGAGCTTTGGTGTACTCGTCCCACTTGTCCGCTGATCCAATGATCTCGTTCTTTAGCTTTTGCCACGCGAGCGCTTCCTTCACCTCATCCGCGGTATAGCCAGCTTTAATTAACTCAAACTCAGTATCAAACAACTCCGTGTCAGCCGGTGACAGGCCGCCCCCTGACAAAGCAACTGCGAAAGCGGCCTCGGGCAAACGCGAAGCGGCCAGAGGAGCAATCCACCCGCCCTGACTTTGACCCCAGAAGCCGATCTGATTTGCGGCAATGTCCGTTCGGGCTTGTAGAAACTTGGCTCCCGCGACCGCGTCATCCGCCAGGTCTTGAAAGCTCGCCTCGCGCCAGTTACCGGTCGATTGGCCGACGCCTCGCTTGTCATAGGCGAGCACGGCAAACCCGCGTGCGGCGTAGAGATATCCGAGGCCCCAATACATTTCTCGAGATTGCGCGCCACTGCCATGGACAAACACGAGGGCGGGGCGCTTTATTTTTGATGAGGGCGGCGCAGCGGGGAGCAGCAGCGTGCCCGCCAACGTGACATCACCGTTTTTGAATGTGACTTCTTCCTGGCGAATGTTGACTCGCGCGGCGAATGCTCCGGGCTTTCTATAGGAGGGACGACCCTCATGGTCCAAATCAGCTACGTGAACACCGCCTTCGCGAAATGTAAGTGTTTGGCGAGTTGGAGAAGTCACATATAGAGCTGGTCCGCCGGTGAATTGCGTCTCCGATCGCGGAAAGATCGTGCGGGCCTGGCCGGATTTCACGTCGGTCACCCACAGGGTGTCTTGAGTGTTGGGAAATCTATCGATCACTATGTGGTCGCCGTTGCGAAAGCGATACGCGCCGACATACCGCGCGAGGATTTCCGGCGCGACTCTCACCGTGCGCATCAGATGAAAGTGAGCCTTCGTTCCCGGAACCTCGGCATCTCCTTCTATGACATCGCCGTTGAGAGTGCCCGTCATCACGAGTTTTAGCGAGCTCAACTCCAAACGGACGCGAGAACCTTCGAGTTGGACTGTAGACAATTTTGCCTTCAACGGTTTCTGCATTTCGCCTGCATCTTCAGTAAGACTCAGGTGTAAAAACTCTAATTTATCGGGCGGTGGGTAGCTGTTGCCCACCCACTCGCCAGTCAAGCCAGTTGTGGATTGTTGGGCGTGAGTGACACTCAACAACCCGGTCGCGACGGTAAGAGTGATTAAGAGGAAAGCTTTGAGGATTAATTTGATCATGAACTGATTGCATTTACCGCAAGTCCAACTTTTATCTCGGCTTGGCGTCCGATCTGCGGCGGCGGCTTATCTCCGCCCTAAAGATTACCCCATGGCACATCAGACGGCCATAGCGGTTTTCTTGCCCTACTCTCTTATCGATAGCTATGCAGTGAACACGCGCATGCACAGCAACGGGAGACGCCTCAAACTACGGGCAAGCCTCCAAGGCCCAAGCCAAATAGCCAAGTCTTTAAGAAAGCCGCTTTAAATCAACGAGCTAGAAACATCAAAGGCTGCAGTGCAATTGAACTGCAGCCATTTCACAGCGGTGGCACTTGCTCCAGGAAAACATCCTGCTCCATAACAACCGTTAGTGAAACCGGCGATGAGTACTTCATCAGCTCGTGCCACTCCGTGGCTGAGAGTCAAAACGGCGGCCACGGCGACTGCGAGTGACGATGATTTCAGAGATCTGGTGACGACAATCATGAAAAATGCTCCTTCAGTTTGAGACAGATCCCCCATATCGTTGAAAGACTGTTTCGGAGCAGCGGTCAAGTGCTAACTCTGAAGCGACTCTGAGCGAATTAGTTTTGTAAGGCTGAAGTGTTGCCAATCCGTAGGAGATTCCAGAAAGCAGGACTCAGGCAAAAGGCAGGAGGCACGAGGCAGGGAGGTTACCAGGGCAGATTGTGTTTCGCACTAATGGACGACCTAACAGAAAGATTATTCCCTGAAGCGCAGCCCTTTGAGATCTCCCAGAAGAATGCCGTGACGTTGAGCTTCGGAAGGAAGTTCAAAGCGTACGAGATCGCCGACCTGCAATCGCCTCCCCTGGATGTTGGGGGCGCCTTGATAGTAAGCGGTTACCGTGACGTGCATGAGCTCTTTGGGTTCGATTACTTCAAAACGAATGACGTCGGAAACCAGTGCCCCGCCGTCAGGGAGACTGTCGGTGTAAGCCTTTAATTCGATTTTGCTCAGGCGCGCCAACACCTCGCGGCCTGTACCCACGGCCGCTTCGGAGACGTCATTGGACTGCCTTGATGGCACACGGACGAACGGCATGTCGCGCATTCGCGAAGCTCCGACATGCATACCGTTGACCTTTCCATTCTTATCCCGTGTGAACCACACAACATATCCCTGGGCGGTGAAATGGTCCCTGTAGATTGGCTGGAGGGGCAAACTCGTTGCCGGTCGCTGCTTGATGAAAGCCTTGTCACCTTCGATCGCGACCGTGAACGTCGCTCCAGCCTCTTCGCTAAACCAATCTCCTTTGAATGACGAAGAGCTCCTGAGGCGTTGGTGTCCACTCAGTCTCGTGAACGAAGCGTCTGACTTCACCATCGGAATCGACTGTTTCAGCCAGGATCGGCTTGCTGTCCTTATCAAAGCTAAACTTCAATTTGTTTTCACCGGCAGTGAACTGACCGCCTCCCATTGGCGTTATGCGCGCGCCGCTCCATCGCGAAACGCCGTTTTCAATAACGAATCGTGCCGGAGCATGCGTCTTTTCATTCCGCCAGATTCCGACAAATCTCTTCAGCTCGTCCGCTGAGACTTTCGCTGGTTCGGTCCTGGCTGTTTCGGGATATGGACCAAAGATTTCGTCCGTAAGGCTGGCTGCGATTCCTCCTGCACTTGGCGAAGTGCCGTTACACATGACACCAACGGAAACCTTGTTGTCTGGATAACGCGCCAGGAAAGTCTGATAGCCGGCCGTCGCGCCGCCATGTGAAACATCCTTCAGTCCCTTGTAGGTACCGACCTGGAGCCCAAGCGCGTACGAAATCTTCCGGCCATCGTTCAACACCCCTTTAGTTTCCAGAGCATTCGACCAGAGGTGCACCCAGCGATTGCGAATCAAGCATGGCGTTCCACTTCATCCAATCACCGACAGTGGTAAGCATTCCACCGTTTCCATAAACATTCATGAAAGGCATGTTAAGTCGCCACGGTCCATTGCCTTGCCGCGAATATCCTTGAGCGCGCCCGGGAACCAGCGCTGGTAGTCGTCCCTCCACGAACTGTTCTTCATGCCGAGTGGCTTGAATAGCCGCTCCTCGACGAAGGCTGGAAACTTTTGCTTCGAAACGCGTTCGACGATTATCGCCGCCAGGTTGTACCCGCTGTTCGAATACGAGTATTCCGAACCTGGCGTGAAGTCGAGTGCGCGCTGATGAGTAATAACGTCAAGTGCGAGTTCCTGATTGACGACTCGGTCGCCGCGACCCGCGCCGGTAAGACTTAGAACTGTGCCCCAGTCGCGGAGCCCGGAGGTGTGATTCAACAGATGCCTGATTGTCAGTGGCGAACCGTAATCAGGTAGTTCGGGAATATATTTCCTGACTGGATCGTCCAGGCTGAGCTTTCCATCCTGTTGCAGGAGTACGAGCGCTGCGGCTGTAAACTGCTTCGCAACTGAGCCTGATTCAAAAATTGTTTGAGTTGTGTTCGGAACGTTGTGCTCAAGCTCGGCAAGTCCGAACGCCTTTTCGAAGACTGTCTCTCCATTCAGTGACACGGCGGCGGCACAACCAGGCGCTGGTGCGACGTACGCCTTAGTAAATTTCTCGAAAGCTCGTTCAGCGCCGGCGAGAACTTTTTCTTTGTTGGGAACCTGGGCCGAGGTTGCACTTGAAAGAAACAGAACAACAACTGAAACGAATAAGAAGTGTTTTCTACTCATAGAGTTCATTATCTCCCCTCGACTTTTACTTGAGAAGCTTGGGATGTCGTTCGTTTGCTCCCTCCCAGCAAGCGGGGAGGAGGCGCTGGAAAGAGCGCACTCCGGCATAACACTCGAGTAGCACAATTTAGACGCGCGAAAGCACCGGTCTGTTAGCAAGTATTGAAGTCGATAAACCATCAACCTTGATGTTGCACGTCGTCGCCCCGAACGGCGGCGTCAGTGATGACTTTTCAGTGCGAGCAGAGTCGTGACTTAGTGTAATATTCGCCGCCCGCTTTCTCATTCGTTTAAGCTCTCTAAATTTCTATGATCGTCCGAGGTCAGATATTAAGGCGTTAATATTCGAACCGATTGTGATCCTGGTCCGCAATTTGTAAAGGAGTGCAAAAATGAACTATTCACGTCTTGGGCTGGCGGCGCTTGGTGGCACGGTCGCGTCTTTTGCCTTTGGTTTCCTGGTGCTTCTACTGGTGCCAGCTCTTTTCGATGAAGCGCGCAAGTACCCGGCCGTATTCCGACCTACGGAGGAAATGATGACTGTTATGCCAATTGGGTTGGTCGCAAGTTTCATTGCGATACTGATTGCCGCCATCATTTTCGCAATGATCCATCAGAACGGATCGAGCATTAGGCGAGGTGCGCGCTTAGGCGTTCTCATGGGCATTTTCGTAGTTTGCGCATCTGTGCTGCACAATTATGTGAATCTGAACATCGGGCTGAACCTCGCTCTCGGACAGGCTGCGGCTTACTTCATCCAGTGGACCATCGTCGGCATAGTCATCGGTCTTATTTACAAACCCCGCGCCGCCGAATGATCGTATGAAACCTCCGCACCGGTTTCGTTTGCCGACCCCATCGAAGGCGTTCTCAGTAATCGCGTGTAGTCATCACGCGGAGCGATCTCATTAACACCGAGGCTTTAGCCCGGTGACCACGGTCCTCATTTACGAGACTCTCAACCGTTTCAACGGCAATAATGTACTTGACTCATACGGGAGGCTCTGCCTCACAAGGAGTTTGGTGATCTGGGGAGGAACCAATGCCGATGCCGCTGACATCACTTGCCGAGCGGATAGCCGTTGTGCCTCAATCTGCTCTCGTTAACCTGACGTCGAAGCTCGAGGGTATCAATTTCATTTCATGCGCAGAAACATTCTCGCCGCAATCATACTCATTACACTGATTTGCCTAACGGTCTTAATTGTCATTCTTGTAATTCTTAACAAACGTCGTCCACCCACTCAGTTTGGCTGGCGCCCCCATGTGACCACTCTGGCCGGAGACGGCTCTCCTTCTCTTCGGGACGCCACGAAATCGACCCCGTCTGCCTTTTCTGATCCGTTCGGGATTGCTATCAACGACGACGGCCTCATCTTTATTGCAGACGCCGGCGACAGCAACCGCATTAGAAGACTTGCGCCCGACGGATCTGTCACCACAGTTGCCGGCAGCGTGGAAGGGTACGCGGATGGTCCCGGCACGCAGGCGGCTTTCAATACGCCGTCAGGTCTTGCGCTTGACTCAAGGGGAAATCTCTTTATTGCCGACACTGGCAATAATCGCATTCGGAAAATCAGTCCCGCAGGTTTGGTATCGACGGTGGCAGGTGACGGAACCGCAGGATACGTCGATGGTCCAGCGAGCCAGGCCCGGTTTGATGGTCCAATCGGAGTCGCGGTTGACACCAAGGGAAATATTTACGTCGCCGACACTTATAACGATCGAGTCCGGAAGATAACGTCTGATGGAATTGTCAGCACTGTGGCGGGGGCTGGGCTTGGCTACGCTGACGGGGCAGCTAGCAGCGCGCTATTTGATACGCCGTGCGGCATTGTGGTGACAGCCGACGGCACTTTGATCGTTGCTGACACTGGCAACCATCGCTTGCGCAAAATAGCGAACGGCCAGGTAACCACGTTGCCGTTTTCTTTTTCGGAAGGAGTCAATCCAGCGGACCTGAGAAGGCCGGTCGGACTGGTGCTGACCCACGATGGCTTTCTTTATGTTACTGAGCCAGACCGCGCCAGAGTGGTTCAGATCGCGCCCGATGGCCGGGCTGTGATGATTGCCGGAGGGACGCCGGCAAACCACGAAGGTTCGGACCATCCGCGCTTCAGCCAGACTACGGGACTGGCGATTGATCGACGCGGCGATCTCTACCTTGCAGACAGTGGTAATTACCTGGTGCGAAAGTTAAGTGCAGCGGCCGGCCCGACAACAGCAGGCTTTGGTGAGCCGCTGCCTCGCCTTACCTCGCAGACCCTTGGCGAAGAGTCTCTGCTTTGGCCGCTTCTTCCGCAGCACAAGCCCCACGAAGTGATCGCAACCGTCGGCGAAGTGCGCGGCAGTTTCAACTCAACTGACAGCCGCGATCACTTGCACAGCGGGCTGGATGTGGGTGGCGCCTTTGGCGAGGTGGTGCGCGCTATACGCTCCGAAAAAGTGACCGGTCCCCTCGCAACCTGGGGATTTGACAATCTATCTGAAGGGATGCGGGTGGGCGTTATCTCCTACATTCACATGCATGTCGGCCGCGAACCGAATGGGAAAGTCTTCGACGACGTGCGCTTCATGCAAGTGAAAGGGACAGACAACAAACTTGCACGGATGCGAATCCGTCGAGGCACACGCTTTCACACCGGCGATGCCCTCGGGACCATAAATCGCATGTACCATGTTCACCTTAACGTGGGCCCGCCCGGTCAGGAAATCAATCCGCTTTCGCTCTCCCCAATCGGATTCACGGATAAGGTCGCACCAGTAATTGAAAAAGATGGCGTCCAACTGTTTGACGAAGCGGGCCGGCGACTGACTGAGAAGCAGGCGGGACGCCTGACGATTCATGGTCGTGTGAGCATCGTAGTCGAGGCGTATGATCGCAATGACATGAACCCGAGCCGGAGGCGCCTGGGTCTCTATCGCCTCGGCTATCAGATTTTGAAATCAGACGGCACGCCTGCTACCAAATTTGAGCAACCGCACATCAATCTCGTGTTCAATCGTCTTCCCGCGGAGGACGATGCGGCAAAGATCGCATACGCAGAGCTAAGCGGGATTACGGTCTATGGCAGCGCGACTACCAGGTTTCTCTACAATGTGACGAACACGGTTAAAGACGGAAGGGCAGAGGCTGGGGCGTGGGACACTTCTGAGTTGCCGGCTGGTGACTACACCCTGCGAATCACCGCGGCCGATTACTCTGGAAACGAAGCGAGTGATAATCGTGATGTCATGTTGACAAAAAAATAGCTTAATGTCGGGCAAGCATGGATAAACTGAGGAAAGGAAAGACTGGTGCCGAAGGGGGGACTCGAACCCCCACGAGTTGCCTCACACGCCCCTCAAACGTGCGCGTCTGCCAGTTCCGCCACTTCGGCAAGAGCGTAAAGCAAACTGTTAGTTTGCTTCATTGGTTGCGTTTGTTAACGCGATGATTTCAATTCCAACGATTGATAACGCCTGGTCTAGTGATAATCAACTAGTACGTCGCTCAACCCGAAACAAACTAAACAGTTTGCTCTACGTTCATTCGCAAACTAACAGTTTGCGTTACGGTGTTGGAGTGCCGGTAGTAATCGTCAATGACGGCGCGGGCGATGCTGCCGGGGCAACCGGTGCGACGCTCGGACTTGGTGACGCCACTGGTACCGGCGCGTCCGGATCCGTTGACTGCAACACTGAACGTGATCCTGTTACTCCAGGCAATGAAAGCATCAACGCGATCAGCATGAACGCCGCAGCTGCACCGATAGTAATTTTCGAAAGAACGCTTGCCGTTCCTCTTGGTCCAAACGCCGTGCTCGAAACGTTACTTGAAAAAAGATCGCCCGCACCAGATTTACCCGGCTGGAGCAGGATCACCACGATCAAGACCACGCAGGACAGAATGAATAACGCGTATAAAATGTAAGCTAACAAACTAATCTCCTAACCAGTGGTAAGTGGTGAGAGTAAATGGTGAATGGTACGAAGCAGGTCGATCACCATTCAAGCATCACTATTTACCATTCACGATTTACCATTTACCCGCTCTTATAATTAACTATCTGTGCAAAGCTCTCGGCCTTCAAACTGGACCCACCGACCAGCGCGCCATCAATGTCCGGTTTTGCCATCAAACCGGCAACGTTGTCCGGCTTTACCGAGCCTCCGTAGAGTATTCGCACGCCCTGAGCCGTCGGATCATTGTACCTATCCGCGAAAACGCGCCGGATAAACGCGTGCATTTCCTGCGCTTGCTCCGGCGTCGCTGTACGTCCCGTACCGATGGCCCAAACAGGCTCGTAGGCCACGATGATACGGTCGAGGTCTGAGCCTGTCAACCCGCTAAGCCCGCCGCTAAGCTGTCCGCTCACAACGGCTTCCGCAGTTCCCTGCTCTCTTTGCGCGAGGCTCTCGCCAACACACATGATGGCTGTCAAACCGGCTGCGAGAGCCGCCTGGCACTTCCTGTTAACCATCGTATCGGTCTCAAGATAAATCTGCCGGCGCTCAGAATGACCAACGATTACATACTTCGCACCCACATCAGCCAGCATACTCGCCAACACTTCGCCGGTGTGCGCTCCCTCTTCGATTTCAGTGGAACAGTTCTGCGCAGCGACGCCGATGTTGGAACCTTCAAGCCTATCGGCAACAGTTTTCAGTGCGGTGAAAACCGGCGCAATAACAACTTCGCAATGATTAGCATTTGCAACAAGAGGCTTGAGTGCGAGTGCCGTGTCAACGGCTTCGCCAAGCGTCTTGTACATCTTCCAGTTTCCAGCAATTACAGGTTTTCTCATCTTGTTAGTCAGTGGTCAGTTGTTTGTGGTCAGTTGTCCGTTGGCGACCAGCATCGAGCCCACGCCTGAGTTCCGTGTGTCACCCACCCGCTACCCCGAGTTGGTACTGACCTCATGACCCAGCAGGCGCAGATGACAACGAACAGCGGACCAATCTAGTCGCTTATTTTTCAGTCAGCGCCGCAACCCCCGGCAATTCTTCGCCTGCGAGAAATTCGAGTGTGGCGCCACCGCCGGTGGAGATATGCGTAATGCGATCGGCAACACCGGCCTGGGAAACGGCGGCGACTGAGTCTCCACCACCAACGATGACGATGGCTCCACGATCTGCGGCCTCCGCAACTGCCTTAGCAATGCCGATGGTTCCTTCGTTGAACGGCGGCTCCTCGAAAACGCCCATGGGTCCATTCCAGATGATCGTGCGCGCGTCCCGTATGGCGTCGCTGAAATGCGCCACTGATTCAACGCCGATGTCCATACCCGCATGTCCAGCGTTAGTGAATTCAATCGGGATCGTTTTCGCTACGATCTTGTCGCCTTTGATCGGCTCGTAACTGTCGACCACCTGATGGTCCGTTGGCAGAAGTAGTTCAACGCCTTCAGCTTCTGCGCGCTTCTTTATTTCGAGCGCCGTTTGCAGCATCTCGTTTTCAACCAGGCTCTTGCCCACGGTAAAGCCTTCCGCTTTGAAAAACGTGTAGGCCATGGCCCCGCCGATCAAGAGCTTGTCGACTTTACGATCGATGAGTGCATTTATCACCGGAATCTTGTCGGACACTTTTGCGCCGCCAAGTATGGCGACGAACGGATGCTCCGGATTACTAATCACCCGGCCCAGGTAGTCCAGCTCCTTTTGCATCAGCAGGCCCGCTGCAGACTTCTCCATGTGTTTGGTAATACCGGCAGTCGATGCGTGTGCACGATGGGCAGCGCCGAAAGCATCGTTAACGTAAAGCGCGTCGCAGGAACTGGCCAGTTGCTGGGAGAAGTTTTCGTCGTTCTTCTCTTCTTCCTTGTGGAAGCGAAGGTTTTCAAGCAGAAGCACCTGACCATCTGCTAGCGCGGATATCTTCTCTTCCGCCTCAGAACCAATACAGTCATTGGCAAATGCAACCGGTTTCCCGAGCAACTCAGACAAGCGTTCGGCGACAGGTTTGAGGCTGTACTTTTCTACGCGCTCACCTTTTGGCCGACCCAGGTGAGAAGTAAGAATAACGCGTGCGCCGTTGTCGATTGCGTATTGAATCGTCGGCAGTGCAGCGCGGATCCGCGTATCGTCATCAACCTTGCCGTCTTTAATTGGGACGTTGAAGTCAACGCGGATGAAGACGCGTTTACTTTTCAGATCGAGATCTTTAATTGAAAGTTTCATTTAGGTGAATGGTAAATGGTGAATGGTGAATAGTGGAATCGACGAGGAGGGTGATCTGTGGGACCGTGACCAGCAAAAGGCAACGTTTCGCCACCATTTACCATTCACCATTTACCGCTTTAAAGTCCTTTACTGGCGATGTACTTGATGAGATCCCGAACGCGGCAGGAGTAGCCCCACTCGTTGTCGTACCACGAAAGCACCTTCACCAAATTTCCCCCGATCACTTTCGTATACTCCGCATCCACAATCGACGAGTTTGAGTTCCTTCGGAAGTCTGCCGAAACTAGGGGCTCTTCTGAGAATGCGAGGATTCCGCTCAATTCCTCATTCGCCGCGTTCTTCAGTACACGGTTCACCTCCTCCGAAGTCGTGTCCCTCTCAACTTCCATTACCACGTCGACGAGCGAAACGTTCGGCGTCGGGACGCGCACCGAGATACCGTCAAACTTCCCTTTCAATTCCGGCAATACAAGCGCAACTGCTTTCGCCGCCCCGGTCGACGTAGGGATCATTGAAAGCCCTGCAGCGCGAGCCCGGCGCAAGTCCTTGTGCGGAAGATCGAGCAGCTGCTGGTCGTTAGTGTACGAGTGGATTGTCGTCATCTGCGCCGAACGGATTCCAAACTTCTCGTGGATAACTTTGGCTACGGGCGCGAGACAGTTCGTTGTGCACGAAGCGTTTGAGATCACATTATGCGCAGCTGCGTCATAACTCCCTTCGTTTACGCCCAGGACGATCGTGATGTCTTCGTTCTTTGCCGGAGCGGAAATGATTACTTTTTTGACGGAGCCGCGGAGGTGTTTCTTTGCATCTTCGGCCTTGGTGAAAATTCCGGTTGATTCAATCACAATCTCAGCGCCCACCGATTCCCAGTCGATCGCCGCGGGGTCACGCTGTGAAAACACGCGAAACTCATCATTCTCGACCTTGATCCCATTTTCGGTACTGGTAATCTCATGATCGAGATTCCCGAGCACTGAATCGTATTTGAGAAGGTGAGCAAGTGTTTTCGTGTCGGTCAAATCATTGACGGCCACAATATCGATGTCGGGGTCACCAATCGCCGTGCGATAAATGTTTCTTCCGATGCGACCAAAGCCATTTATGCCAACTTTCACCGCCATTGCGCCTATGTCCTCCTGCGAGATTTTTCCAACATTCTTTGATCTGAGTCGAGCCTGAGCAGATCGACACACGTCGCTCCGGCTGCTTTATTCTTTACGAGGATCGTAACTTGCTGTGGGTAAAGAAGCCCAAGATTATGCGGCCCAGCTTTGAGTGTCAAGCAAGCACCGATTTGCGTCGGCTCTGGGTCGAAATTGAACATTCGGATCTCATGAGAACCACTGCTGGCAGACCCTGCAGGGTCATCTTTTTGAAACTGACTTAATCAAAACAGCGTAGTAAAGACTTGATCCGACGAGACTTGTTTGATAACAGTTTGCCTTAAAAGAAATAGCGATAGTTGAAGGAGCTCTTGTTCTAATGGTTAATTGTCAGCCCAGAGCGCTGTTTAGAATCATCTTTTTTTCGATCTCCCTGGTTGTTGGATGCGCAGCAACTTCGGCCCAACAGCCGACTGCGACACCCAGGAAGAATCCGGCTCAGCGCGATGCGACCAAGCCGCCGGGACAGGAAACGCAAAATCCAACCACGGCTCCGGGAACTCAGCCGCAAACGCAATCGCCAACGGCAGCGCCAGGGACCCAGCAGCCAAATCCGCAGGCACCTCCTTCAGCCCCGGTGGTAGTTCCACCAGCCGATGTGCAACAACCGGTGCCGGCGGACGTCGAACCAATTCAGGAACCGCGCGACCCGGTCTTCCCGCCCACTGAACAAAAGCCGTTACCCCCGATGCCCAATTTGACTCGGCTGGGGGTGACCGCTGACAACACAGTGACGCTGTCCCTAACAGATGCGATCAAGCGCGCGCTGGATAACAATAACGACATTGAGATTGCGCGCGATGACGTTCGCTTCGCTGAAACCCAACTACGTTCCCTCGAAGGATATTACGATCCGTTCCTTAGCTTTACCCCGCAAATTGATAGACGCATAACCCCGGTGCAGAACATATTTGCCGGCGGCGGCACGACAGGTCAGGTATCCACTACGACTCTTTCGGTGGATCCAACGCTTAACAAATCGTTTTCACTCGGTGGTGGCGACTATCAACTGAGTTTTAGTAACTCCAGGACAAACACGAGCGCGGCTAATAGCACCCTGAACCCGTTCTATTCTTCCAATCTTTCGTTGAGTTTTACCCAGCCTCTCTGGCGTGACCGCTCAATCGACAATCCCCGCAGGCAGATTAGGATTCAAAAGAAGCGGCTCGAACAGTCTGACGCTGATTTCCGTCTGCGGACGATCGATGTTATCTCGCGGGTTCAGCAGGCTTACTGGGAACTCGTCTTCGCCTTGCGCGATCAGCAAAACCAGCTCGCGAACCTTAATCTCTCGCGAGAGAACTTGCGCCGCGTAGAAGCACAAATCGCGGTGGGAACTCAGGCCCCATTATCGAGGGCTGAGGTGCAAACCGAACTCGCAAATCGTGAGTCGTCGCTGTTGCTTGCGGTACAGAACGTTTCAATTGCCGAGAACAATCTCAAGCAGCTGATTGTGAAGGACCCAAGCGCGCCGGAATGGACTGCACAATTTACACCAACCGACACGCCGAAGTTTGATGCTGCACCAGTAAACCTGCCAGAGGCGTTGAAAGAGGCGAGAGAAAATCGTCCCGAATTACGCCGCCTGAGGTTACAAGGTGAGATCAATCAGATCGACACCAAGTATTTCAAGAACCAAACCAAGCCACAAATCGATGTCGTCTCGACCGTGGCCACGACAGGCCTGGCTGGAAACCCAGCGGCAACGCTTCCGGCGGGTACGCTACTACCTATTATCTCGGGCGATCCTTTTTCGGATCCTAATGCTTTCCTTTTGGCCCAAATTCAGGACATTCAACGTCGCTCGGGTTTTCCGGTTGTGACGAGTCCAGTGATTGCCTCGCCGAGTCTGGCACCGTCGGCATTGGTGGGTGGCTATGGACAAACTCTGAGGAACCTTTTCAGCTTAAACACTTACAATGTGGTTGTGGGAGTAGCTATTCAGATTCCACTGCGTAATCGAACTGCGGAAGCAAACTTGGCCGGCGCTCGCATCCAGGGCGAACAACTTCAGGCGTCGCTTCGCTCACAGGATCAAATAATCGAAGTTGATGTTCGTAACGCTGCCCAGAATGTAGAGACCTCTCGGCGGCGCGTACTTTCAGCCCGCGAAGCCAGGGCAAATGCGGAAATGCAGCTGGAGGGTGAGCAGCGACTCTACCAGGTCGGCCGTTCTACTACCTTCCTTCTCTTTCAACGCGAGAACGCGTTGAACAACGCGCGCAATTTGGAACTGAGAGCTGAGACTGACTACAACAAGGCGCTCGCTGATTTACAGCGTGCTACATCAACTACTCTGCGTGCGAACAATATCGTGTTTGACTCGGTCGCACCGTAGCGCCGATGTCCGACATGCTTCATCAGCTTGTCGTCCAGGTTGGGGACATTCAATCAGCTTAAGTTTTGTTAGTCTCACGACAAGCTGAAGCATGTCAAACATTAAGGTTCTTGCGAACAATGATTTGCGATTGCTAAGGTAACCCCTTGGCAATCGCATTTTTTAGGACAGGCATTCCTGCCTGTCCCTCCGGGTTTCGGCGCCACGGAGCGGAGGGCCGTTAGACGATTTTCCATTTATCGATTGCCAGTTCTCATTTTTCATTGAAGGCAGCAGATTTCAAATGAGCATGGTTTAAGGACGCGTCACCTCAGAAACCGTCTTCCAAATGGAAAATGAGAACTGAGAAATGATATATGGAAAATCTGCTGGGTGCGGACCTGGTGATAGATGAATCCCTGCCCATGAATGCCTCTTCGGCCATGAAAATCTCCGCGACCATCATCACTCTTAACGAATCCCAGAACATTCGTGCAGCGTGCGATTCAGTTGGCTGGGCTGATGAAGTCGTTGTGGTTGATTCGGGCTCAACTGACAGCACTAAGGAGATCGCAGAAGAATGCGGAGCTCGAGTGATCCATCACGGCTGGCCTGGTTTTGCAGCTCAAAAGCAGTTTGCAGTTGATCAGGCCTCGCATGAGTGGATCTTCAGCCTCGACGCCGATGAACGCGTTTCACCGGAGCTAGGCCAGTCGATTGAGGCCCTCCGCGCCCGACCAGAGTCAGACCTGGCTGATGGGTATCGAATCGCCCGCCGGTCGTTTTATCAGGGTCGCTGGATCAAGGGAGGTGGCTGGTATCCCGACTGGCAGCTACGTCTGTTTCGAAAGAGTCGTGGCCGATGGCGTCCGCGTCAGATTCACGAATCGGTTGGTATGGACCAGGGAACGTGCGTCGAAACACTTGCCGGTGATCTACATCACTTCAGCGTGCACGATGCCTCTCAACACCATCGAATGATCGGCGAACGATATGCACCACTCGCCGCACAACAGATGCTTGACGAAGGCCGACACACCTCGGCGATCAAGATTGCTACCGCCGCGCCGGCGGCTTTCATCCGCAGCTATGTTCTCAAGGGCGGCTTTCGTGACGGGTTGGCAGGACTGAGCATTGCGAGCTTCGCTGCACACCATGCGTTTCTCAAGAACATCATTCTTTGGGAGAAACAGAAGGATAGGAAGCAGTAGGCAGCAGGCTTGGATGTTGGCCCCCAATAGCTACTTTCTCGCTCCTGCAACTGAGTAGCACCACTCGCATGACTTCAGTCGTCCATCGCTAGAAACATTTCGCCCCCTAACGAAGCGAAGAGCGCTACAATGCCCACCGATGCATCTCTTCCTGATTGTTCTTCAAACTGATCTCAACCTACTTCCCCAACCTTTCTTCTACGTGATCGTGGCAGTGTTCGGCGCGATCATAGGCAGCTTTCTAAACGTCGTCATTCATCGGTTGCCGCTTGAAGAATCGATCGTACTGCCAAGTTCGCGTTGCCCATCATGTGGCGCCGCCATAGCGTTTTATGACAATCTGCCGATACTTAGTTATTTGGCTCTCCGTGGCAAATGTCGCGGCTGTAAAGCGCACATTTCGGCACGTTACCCGGCTGTCGAAGCGCTCACTGCCCTTCTCTGGATGGCTGTGTTCTGGCGCGACGGATTAAGTTGGGCCCTCCCGTTTGATCTGATTTTTGTCACCGCCATCGTGGCCCTGATCTTCATCGACGCCGAACATATGATTTTGCCAAACGCGATCACCTATCCGGGGGTCGTGTTTGCACTCGTCGCTCGACTCGCACTTCCGTTTCTCACCGGACAACCACATTTCGACGACTTGCCGATGCTGATGGCGGGAATGCTTGCTGGCATGCCTGTCTGGGCGGCGTCGCTAATCGGGGCCGTGATTGGCGGATTGGTCGGCGGCGGTTCTCTCTGGTTGATGGGTTGGACCTGGGAAAAACTACGCGGCATCGAAGCCATGGGTTTGGGCGACGTCAAGATGATGTTTATGGTTGGTGCGTACCTGGGTTGGAGACTAACAATCCTGAACCTGTTTCTGGGTGTCTTGTCGGGGTCATTGATCGGAATCGTCTTGATGAAGCGACAAGGCAGGAAAGACATGCAGATGCTGCTGCCGTTCGGCGTCTTCCTTGGGATCGGCGCGATTGCTTCGCTGCTGATTGGGGTCTACATCGTGGATTGGTATGCGGGACAATTCAGGTGAGACAGAACCGAGCGCGGTAGCGCCAGTCAAATCCTGGGTCCAGTCCAAACGCTGACCGAATGAGTCGATAGGATCCGGCGCTACCGCGCTCGGTTCTGTAAGATCAGTCTGCACTCACCAATCGTAAAATCGTGCGCTACGGAAACCGCTACCAATTTGGGCTGACACTCCTTACCGGGTTCTTCGTGCTCGCCACTCTTTTTGCTGTCCTTCTTTACGTCGTCACGCCGGCAACACCTCTCACCCGCGGACCACTCTTCCTTACAGTTTTTGTGGCGGTGCTGCTGGGCAGTCTGGTCTGCATAATCTTTTTCCTGCGATGGCTGCTACGTCCTTACCGACAGCTCGTTGGCGAAGCGGAGCGCGCGTCAATTCAAGCCGGCCCAAGCAAGACTAAGGACGAAGCAGAGTTTGTGCTCGAGACCTTTCAATCGGTTGTTGCTCAATTGCAGGAACAGAGAAAAGCGCTAGAGCAATTGAGCGCGCATGCGAGTCAGCGTGCAGACTCCGCGGAGCAATTTAGCGATCGAATTGTGGCGAGCGTACCTTCAGGGCTCGTCGCTTTCGACGGCGCCGGGCAATCGATGGTAATCAACTCCCCAGCGCGCGCGTTGCTCGAAGTTCACGATGCAACTGCGGGGCAGCCAGTCAATGCCATTCTGCAAAACGTTCCCCAACTCGCCGAGATGGTTCAGCAATGCCTCAGAAGTGGGGAAATTTATCGACGCGAAGAGATCGAAATGCTGACTCCGGAGAAGTTGCCTCGCCGTCTCGGGGCTACCGTAGCCCCAATCGATCTGCTGACGGGCCAGGGCGAACGCGGTGCGTTGTGTCTCATAACTGATATCACCGAAGTTACTCACCTGAGAGAACAGGTCGCGCTGAAACAAAACCTCGAGAGTCTTGGCGAGATGTCAGCGGGGTTAGCCCACGAATTCAAAAACGCTCTCGCTACACTCCAGGGCTACGTCCAGCTATTGCAAAGCCAGGAGCTGGATGCGCAGGCACGCGGCACCGCGGCTTCCTTGTTGAAAGAGGTGCGAAACCTGTCTGAGCTGGTGACTTCGTTTCTAAACTTCGCCCGACCGCAGCCACTGCAACTCGACGAAGTGAACCTGGATGCCCTGATTGACGATTGTGCCGCCGAGCTTGGGCCACTATTTTCCGAGCGTAATATCGCACTCACAATTCATCGACCTAATCCGCCTGGTCCATCCGGCTCGCCACCCTCTGAAACCATTCGCGCTGATGAGCGGATGCTAAGGCAAGCGCTGCTTAATCTAATTCGCAATGGCGCCGAGGCCATTTCCGCGGATCAGACTGATCGTCGAGTGGTCGTTCGAATGGCTCAAGCGAATGGATGGTCCATCGTTGAGATAAAAGACACCGGCGAGGGTATTCCAGCGGCCGACCTCGAACGTATTTTTATTCCGTTTTTTACGACGAAGGCGTCAGGACATGGGGTCGGCCTTGCCCTGGCGCACCGCGTGATCACTCAGCACGGGGGCACGCTGACTGCTGCGAACGCGCCGGCAGGCGGCGCAGTGTTTGTGGTTCGACTGCCGATTGTGTGAAGAACGGTCTGTGCTGAAGGGCCTCTCCCTGGAGTGCGCCGCCTTGTCGGGGCTTTGGTTGGTCGCGCCATTGCGCGACCTGGTTCGAGTTAGTCAAGAAGCGGCGCCGAGCCGCCGCAAACCAACGCGCCGACAAGGCGGCGCACTCCACGGAGAAGCATCCGGCGTTAATGAATCCTCGAACAGAATCCCTGGCCCAATTGATCTGGGACTATCATCACCTGAATCACACTCTGTTTCACGCCGACGGGATCCTTGTGCTCTGCAGCCACGACCTTGTAGTTGCTGAGAGAGGCGCCGAACTCTTTCTCGAAGGCTGGGCGCCGTTGCTGATTTTTTCCGGAGGGCTCGGGTATATCACCAGTCAGATGTGGACTCAACCGGAAGCCGATCGCTTTGCAGAAATTGCGGTGAGTCGGGGTGTACCGAAAGACAAGATCCTGATCGAGAACCAATCGACTAACACCGGCGAAAACGTCTTGTTCACCAGAAAGCTGATGGCCGACAATGGGATTAGCCCTAGCAATCTTATCCTCGTGCAAAAGCCGTACATGGAACGCCGCGCTTATGCGACCTGCAAAAAGCTCTGGCCGGAGGTTGAGATAGCTGTCACTTCGCCGCAACTCACCTTCGAACAATATCTGGCGCGGCATTCGAACCGCGAACTCTCCAACGATGATGTCATCAGCATCATGGTCGGAGACTTACAGCGGATACGCAATTATCCGGAACTGGGCTTTCAGATTTACCAGGAAATACCCAAAGCTGTTTGGGAAGCGTATGAGGCGCTGGTCCAGGCAGGCTACGACAAACACTTAAGCAAGTAACGCCGGCTCTGATATGCTCAGCCGCAAATGAAGGCTTCCCTTTCCCAACTCTCACGCATCGGGCTGATTCTTCTCATAGCTTGGTTCAGTTCGTCGTGCCTGATCGTTTCCAAAGAATCTCTGATTGACCCGCGCACAATTAAACCTGACGAGCGTTTGATCGGTCGGTGGGCCGGCACCGACAAGCTTGCCGATACCTATGCACTCTTCAAACAGGGTTCTGTGCTCGAGTCGAATATCATCGCCGGCAAGGAACCAGTCAAAGAATCGGAGCTGATGTTTGAGTACTTCGCCGGCGCTATTGGTAAGCATCAATACCTTAGTCTGAAGCTGCGAGATGAACCAGCATCGGAAGGTTACCTACTCGCGCGATATGCGATTGAAGGCGATGAGCTGAAAATCTGGTTGCTCGACTCTACGCTTGTTGATGCAGCCATCGCGCAAGGTAAGCTGAAAGGTCACAGAGGCGGCTCTTCTTCCACAACCCTAACGGATCACCGCAAGAAGATTCTTGCGTTCATCATCGCCAACGAAGACTCAAAAGACTTGTTTGAGTTTCTGGGCGCGTTTAAGCGGGCCATCAAGTGATCAAGCTAGATACCAGCGAATAATTGGCTGAGGTTGGCTAAAAACGGGGCCAGGCCGCTCGCACTCCAAAAGGAGCTAAAATGCCTGAAATTAATTGGGCCCGGCTGATTATCGGCGGGTCGATTGCAACAGTAATCTGTTTCCTGAGTGACGGACTGCTGCACGAAAAATGGTTGGGGCAGACTGGGAAGCGGTTTATGAGAACCTGCGAGCCGTCGCCCCTTCTCGGGAAATAGCTCGGCTCTGTTGAATTTCGTCGTATTTGAATTAGGACGCGGCTTTCTGGCAATTCTGCTATATGTCCTGATGCGTCCGTTCTATAATCCAGGTCCAAAGACGGCAGTCATAGCGGGAGTAGCTAGCTTGGCTGGCGTACTCTTTGACAGGTCCGGCGCAGTTCATACCTCTTGGCTTTTATTCGAACTCGCTGTGGATGAAGGCTGGAGCGTTTCAGTTGGTAGCTTTCAATACTTGCGGCGGTGGCTGCTGCTGCAATTTACAAGGATGCCCGTGGAGATACTTAGAAAGGATTAACCCATGAAGTTTCTCATCACATTGATTGCAATCGTTTTCTTAGCAACGCCGGCCCAGGTAGCACCTGCACCTGTACCTGACGCTCGTCCTTTTCGAATCTCGTCGATCGGCACGGCCTTTGGCGTTCAGGCGCTGATTGACGGCGAGTACACAGTCGAAGCAAATAGGATCAGATTGAGAATCGCGAAAGCCGAAATTCTGGTTAGCCAGCACTGCCCCTACAAAGGACGTCGCCAGTTGTCTCAGATCAGGATCGACCTGGCTACCCGGGTTGAAGGGCGGAGCTGGAAAATCGATCAGAAAGGTCAAAGCTTCCTGCTCAGCAATGTGATGGTGCCGGGCGACAAATTTGAGCTTAATGAGGTATACCTCGATATTCCGCTTGATGCTACGGTAGACCTCTCAAAACGCTGGCTCGTGTTGCAGATAGAGGATACAGTGCTCGACATTCCTGAGAGGGGAGATAGCAAGGGTTACTCTTTCGCACACAGCGCCTGCGACATTTTTGGTCCGGCCGCATATGAAGCTAAAGCTCGTGACAAAAATGTTCCTTATCGTAGATGCGTGTAAGGTACCGCAAGCTCGACTCTAAAGGGCGGTCACTCACTGACCGCCCTTTCTTGTGCCGTCTAGCCTTTTAGTCCGTTAGGAAAGTATTCCCGCCAGCGGCGATCCACGTTCTCTCGAATATCCTCACGAACCACCAGCTCTTTCGGGAACCCTGGCTTTAGCCGCGCGTCGATCACAATTGGACCGGAATAGGCAAGGTGATGTCGCTGGACTCTAGTCTCAGCAGCATAGATGTCTGCAGCCGGCTCGAAACGCGTCCAGGTGGACCAGAGAAAATCCGGCGCCGAACCTGCAACGCCTGAGTCCTCATGTAAAACAACGAGCGGCCAATCTGATAACGTTGCGTCTTTCGCTATCCGTGCTGCAAGTTCCGGGTCGTCAGCATAGGACGCGCCCTCGACAACCAAACAACCACCGCAAAAAACTCCAACCGAAGTAATGCCACTCGGCAGCGCGCCGCGAAACTCTCGTGGAAGAGCACGTTTTGGGTCGCCCAGTCCCAGCATGATCGCCTTGCTGCCTTCGTTTACCTTGCCACTCGTGTAATCGAGCGTGTCCATCGAAACATTCGAGAATATGAACAGATCTGTTTCGGGCGTGAACCGCGCGAGCACATGCTCCAGCAACCGCGGAAACTCTTTGAGATCCTGAGGCGTGTCTGTGAGCAGCAGAAACTTGGTTAACGACAGCTGCCCTTCCCCCAAAATACGGAAACCTGAAACCAACGCTTCACGGCCATAACGTTCCTTGACCACCGCTGCACACAAGGAATGAAATCCCGTCTCCCCGTAGGTCCAAAGATCACGAACTCCTGGCATCACCAGGGGAAACAATGGCGACAGCAACTGCTGCAAATAATCGCCTATGAAGAAGTCTTCCTGCCGCGGCTTGCCGACTACTGTCGCTGGATAAATCGCGTCGCGACGGTGATAAACGGCATCAACTTCAAACACTGGATACTCGTGCTCAAGCGAGTAGTAACCGTAGTGATCACCGAATGGCCCCTCAAGTCGTCGTTTATGCGGTAGGGCCTGCCCCACGAGAGCAAACTCTGCTTGCGCTACCAATCGATGAGCGTTGGCTTCCTTGCCTCGGCTCATCTTCAGTTTTTCGCCCGCGAGTAACGAGGCCAGCACTAGCTCGGGAACATCTTCTGGCAATGGAGCAATCGCGGCGAGCATTAGTGCGGGAGGCCCGCCAAGAAAGACCGTTACCGGTAACGCCTGGTCCAGCCGCTCAGCCTCAGCGTAATGAAAGCCGCCGCCCTTCTGTATCTGCCAGTGCAAACCGGCCGTTTGTTTGTCGTAAATCTGAATGCGGTAAATACCAAGGTTATGCTTTTTGGTGGATGGACTTTCGGTGTAGACCAACGGAAGGGTGATGAATGGTCCACCATCTTCATCCCAGGTGGTAAGTACCGGCAACTCATCCAGACGGGCCGGCTGGTCCACTACCTGTCTTACGGGCGCTACTGAAGTGTTGCGCGTTCCCAGTCGCAACAACTCCGCGCCGAGCGCTCGGTGCTTCCACAATTCAGACGGCCTCGGCGGCAGCAGCGACTCGGCGACGTGGACCATCTCACGAACGATCGCCTCTGGCTTGGGGCCAAATGCCAGATCAATGCGTCGCTTGGTGCCGAAGAGATTTGTAACAACCGGATATGGGCTGCCCTTCACACGTTTGAACAGGAGCGCAGGGCCGCCGCGTTCGATCACTCGACGGTGGATTTCGGCCACCTCGAGATACGGATCAACCTCCGTTTCGATTGTCAGCAGATCGTTATCGCGTGTTAACCGATCGAGAAATGTTCGAAGGTTGCTGTGCATGGATGGTCAAACGAAGAGCCATTTTCCATATCTCATTTGCCAGGTTTCATTTGTCACCGCCGCCGCCACATCCGCGGATCACGTAAATCAAGGTCGCGGGGGGGTCGGCGCTGTTCACTCTCAACGTCTTGCGCTGGATCTAAGTGAGCTGGGTAGTGGTGAAATCTGCGGCTATCGGCAATGGCAAATAAGACCTGACAAATCAGATATGGAAAATGCCACGATCTCGTGTAGCGAATACTTTATTACAACCGCGCCGAACCCGGATTTTTTCTTAAACGGGCGGTGTTCAGATCCAGTTCCGCCGCCGGAATAATTTCGACCTTTGGAAACTGCTTTTCTAGTTCCGGCAGGAAATCCTTTGCGTTCCCCACAATCACGACGTTAATGCCGGCAGGGTCGAGCCGAGTACCTGCAAAACGCTGCACATCGCTCGCACCAACGCTCTGTACATTTGCGATGTACCGATTGATCTCGTCGAAATTGATTCCATACAAAGCAAGCGATCCTATTTGGAATACGAGACCGCTGGCTGTTTCGAGATTGCGGGCAAAGTTTCCGATGACCACCGCTTTGCGTGGATTCAGTTCAACATCAGGAACTGGTGCCGACGAGAGCCGCTTCATCTCATCAAGCATGAGTCCAGCCACAACTGCTGCGGATTGGTTCTTTGTTTGAGTGGTTGCCGCAAATGGTCCGACGTTACGCCTTGTGTCGAGGGCACTGGCAGCGCCATAACTTAGTCCACGCTTGATCCGGATCTCCTGATTCAAACGTCCGGAATAGCCACTCAAAACTGAGTTTGTAACTATGCCACGAAAGTAGTCAGGGTCAGCCCGGTCAATGCCGGTGCGGACGATGATCACAGCTGCCTGGCCCGCATCAGGTTTGTCAACGACAACAACACGAGGGGCAGCAGTGGTGAGCTTGGGAGCCGGCAATGAGTCCAACGGCAGCGCCGGCTTCTTCCAATCGCCAAACAACTTTTCCGCCAACTTGAATGCATCGGCGGCCTTTACATCGCCGCCAATAACCAGCACCGCGTTATCGGGACGGTAATACTTGTTGTGAAAACGCGCGAGATCCTGGAATGCGATTCGCGCTATTGTTTGCGGTGTGCCATTTAGCGGCTGGCCGTAAGGCGTGTCTCCAAAAACCACGCGGCTGGCAACGTACCTCGCAATTGAAACCGGTTCTCCCAATTCAACGGTCAAGTCATCAAGCGTTAGTTGTCGCGACCGTTCAATCTCGTCCGCCTTGAATGTAGGATTGCGGACCACGTCTGCAAGAATCTCCATGGCGGGAGCGAGCTTTGCGGACATCACATTCAAATTCACCCGGGAAGCATCCCAACGGGCTCCCGAGTCCAGGGAGGCACCGAGTGCCTCAACTTCTTCTGCAATCTGTGTCGCGCTTCGCTTTTTTGTTCCCTTGGTAAGCAGATCCGCGGTCATATTTGCGAGTCCAGCCAGTTCCGGCTGATCAACTTCGCCGCCATTCTTTACCAGGAGTTGCGCGGCAACGAGTGGAGTTTCACGCCGTTCGATCACGATAACCCGCAAGCCATTCGCAAGGGTCTTCTCAGTCGGTTTCGGAAGCTGGACTGATCGTGGCGCGGCTGGAGGAGGTGGCGTGGCTTGCGGCGTCTGAGCGACTGCGAAGCCGCAGACGAACAAACTCAGAACGATCGCAAGACCAAGCAGCGGTGACGTAATTTCCCTGGAGATGATCTTCAATGAGTTGTTCATTTGACCAGCCCCCCTTGTACGCCTCTGACATTGCTTGTTGTCTTGTTCTTTTCGGACTCAGGTAGGTAATAGATGACCAGCCGATTAGCGTCGGTGAAATACTTCTTCATCACACGCTGTACGTCGGCCGCGGTCACCGCCTGAAGCTTGTTCAAGTCAGTGTTGACGCGGTTGGGATCGCCTAGCAATACGGCAGCGGAACCTAGCGCGAGGGCTTTGCCGTTGCTCGTCTCGCGTTCCCTAAGTTCATCGGTCACGACCTGGTTCTTTGCTTTATCAAGTTCGGCAGGGCTAACCGGGGCGTCCTGCATTTTTTTGATCTCCGCCAGCAGCGCCCGCTCGCCTGCCTCGGGTTTCCTGCCACTCGCCAATACCACGTTGAAATAGAAGAGGCCTGCATCCTCGCGAAGGTCGGGAGTTGCGTCCGCGCTTTGTGCCACCTGCTGATCGTAAATCAAGGAACGGTAGAGACGAGACGATTCGCCCTGAGACAGGATGGTCGCGGCAATTTGAAGAGCTTCAGAATCAGCGCTCCGTTGTGGCGGCGCCAGATAAGTTAGAGCAACTGCCGGGAGCGGAACGTTTGCCGCGTAATGAGTGATACGACGTTCGGCAGTGCGCTCCGGCTCCTTCACTGTCACGCGAGGTAGTGGCAGGGCAGGCTTGGTTAGGACTCCAAAATACTTGTTGACCCACGCATCAAACTGTTTGGGTTCAAAGTCACCGACTACAACCAGGGTCGCATTGTCAGGCCGGTAAAACGTTTGATGAAATGCGCGGACGTTTTCCAACGATGCGGCGTCGAGATCTTCGATGCTGCCGATCGTGGACCGTTTGTAGGGATGTGTGATGAACGACTGTTGCTCGATCAGGTATTCAAGCATGCCGTAAGGCGGCGCCAGCACTCCCTGTCGAAATTCTTCCTGGACCACGCTGCGTTCCGACTTAAAATTCGGTTCGTCAACTGTCAGACCAGAAAGTCGCTCCGCTTCGGCCCAGAGCAACGTCTCCAGATAATTCGAAGGAACGACCTCGTAATAAACCGTCACGTCAGGATTTGTGAACGCATTATTAAAACCGCCCACGTCTTCGGTAAGCCTATCCATCATCTCCGACTTCATGTTCTTCGTAGCCTTGAACATGATGTGCTCAAAGAGATGCGCGAACCCGCTGCGCTTCTCGGGATCGTCTTTCGAGCCCACGTGATACCAAACCTGGATCGCCACCGTGGGACTCGAATTGTCCACCGCGCTCAGCACTCGCAAACCATTTGATAGCGTTCGCTCTTGAAACTTGATGCGAGGCATCGATACCTGTGCTGCTGACTGACCAGGCAGCAAAGGCACTAACAGCATTGCGTAGATTAGGAGTACTGCCCGAACTTGTTGCGACATTTTTAGGTTGCTCCGAAAAACTGAATATTTGGATACCGATCCGCGTAAAGCAAAACTGGTAGTTTGCGTCGCCTCGACCATCGGTAGCCGCCAGTTGTTTATCAGCCAACCGCTCCCGCAAACTAACAGTTTGCTTTACTATCAATCCATATCGAGAGGGTTACGATAAGGTTTGTCTTTATCTTTATCTGCTCGCTTCAGTGCTTCCTGAAATTTCTCTTCAAGAATCCGATCTCGATCTTTCATCGAGCTTAGTTCCTGAGCGAAGATCTGTTCACGAACCTGCTTCTGCTTATCCAGACCTTTGACCATCTCGTCGAATGAAGCGAGTGGCTTGGTCTTCTCTTCGTGGGAGATCAGCGCCCCGGTCTGCGAATCAACTGTCAACGTCGCTTCGCAACACGGGCAAATTATGGTGAACCTCGTAGTGTCTGCCATGGTCTCGACTCCTTGTATGTAAGAGTCACCAGTATAACAACAATGTTCGACATGCTCAGCTTGTCGGATTGTTCGCAATGCTTCGGCTTGTCGACTCAGATTGTTGAGACTCAAGTAGCGGTACGGCTAAGTAACGGCGCATCTTGGGTTTTTCCAGCGTCAACGACAAGCTGAAAGCATGTCGGCCATGCCAAAGTGAAAAAGGCGACCTTCAAAGAAAGTCGCCCGTTTGCGAGGTGATAGGCTTAGCCATTATGGGAGCGCATCCTTGACTGCTTGACCTGCCTTCTTGGCACCTTCGGCGGTCTTCTTACCAACCGTCTTGGCGCCCTTTACAGTCTGGTCCTTGGCGTCTTCAAGTTTGTCACCTGCTTCATTGGCGCCTTCCTTCGCTTTATCCACAGTCCATCCTGCAGCTGTGGCAATTGCGTCGCCCGTTTCAGTAAGCGCGTCGCCAACATTGTCAACCACTTTTTCAGTGCCCGATGGCGAATACACACGCGTCGTACGGCGTCCGCTACGATCGGTAGTGACGACCACTCTGGAGACTCGCGGATTGTTCCTAAACGTTCGCGTCTCTGTTCTGACGCCATTGGCGTCGGTGGTTGTAATTATTTCCGAATCATCCGCACCTGCGCGCGTAGTTGTCGCGGGAGCGAGGTTGGCGTTAGCGTTCGCGTTCGCGTTCGCGTTATCAGTGGTATTACAGCCAGCAGTGACTGCCAATATCGCGAGCGCTAGAACGGTCAGAATTCTATTCCTCAATTTTTTGCCCTCCAGAACTATCTTTGACTTGGAAATTCGGCAAGCAACGTGCCAGCAGCGATTTGCCCTCGCGAGCGGTCTAACTGCGTCAATCGACAGAAATAAAGGGGGGTCTGGCGTTAAAGCATACGGATACGTGGGATAGTCGTTCAATAACGGTACGAATTTTCTGGACCACGATCAGGAAGGTCGCATTCTTGGTTAACGTCGATTCGCCCGGAAGTTTAGTCAGGTCTGGACAGACCCAAGCGGTGAAAGTCACGCGAATTATTCCGCGTCTGAAACCGTTTTAGGCTAATATTCCCCGTCACGACTCGTACGACCGCAGTCAATTCGTCGCCAAGGAGCCTTCAACAATGAATCTTGCCTTGTTAGCACTAGCTCTGCTTCAGGTTGAACCTGAAACCAGCAATACGTGGATCATTATCATCGCTGTGCTGGTTCTCCTATTTCTGTTCGTTGTTGTAGTGGCGATTGGCCTCGTAGTCTTCTTCGTGATGCGGAAGAAAAAGAAGGCGCAGTTACCGGCTGAACCATTAGTCGCGGCCGCCGCCGTAAGCGAGGCCTACACTCCATCGCTGCCCGAACAGCCAGCTCCTGCTCCTGAACCCATGCCAGCGTATGAAGCGGCACCGGCACCTTCCACTTACGATACGTCCGAGCAGGAAGGCGATTGGCCCCCAACAACCAACCTTCCCGCCGCCGCTGTTGAGCCGCCACCGCCTTCGCCAATCGAGTCCGAGGAGACTGAGTTTGATCCATCGAGAACTGTAGCGATTGTGCGGGAACCGCCTACAGTTGAGATCAGCTACGGCAAAATAAAATTTGTGTCCGGCGTATTGGCTGGCGAAGAGTTTCAGGTGGAGCCGGCGGGCGCCTACATTGGACGAGAACCGAGTCTGGCGCAGATTGTTGTTTCGGATCCGCGTATTTCGAAGCGCCACCTCTGGGTCGGCGTCCGCGATGGGGCGGTGACGATAGTGGACCAGGAATCGCGCAACGGGACCTTCATCAACGATCCGAGATCAGAACGAGTTCACGAAGCGAAGCTGAATTCGGGTGATGTGGTTATCATGGGCGAATCAGACGTCGCACGGTTCGAGTTTCATAATTAATCGGTCACTAACGTCGTGGGTTGTTCTCGACCTCATAAACAGATCCTACGCTGAATCGGCTTCGCCGCCGGATGTTAGGCGGACGCTCTGACGTGCTGCCGAAGTCACAGCATCGGGCTGCGCACCTCTGTTCCGGTTTCAACTTTTTTGCGCGCGGTTCGGATAGGGCGCAGCCCCTTCCAAAATAAGACGACCATCTACGGCGGGGCGGAGCCGCCGCCTCACATCCGGCGGCGAAGCCGAACTTTCCAAGTCACGACCACTCTCCAGTGAAAGCATCTCGTATTGCTTCGCCAATTTGGTTCGGCTGAGCGTCTAACAGTCGATTTCGCATTTAGCAGTGGTGAGCAACATCTCCGTGTGCAAGTAATGCGAGGCAACGAAGGCGTGCGCGAGTCAATCCAACACCCTCTCTCTGTTTTATTCCCTTTAGAGGTAGCAATAATGACGAAAATACGTATTACCCGTTTGTTTATTGGTTTGTCGTTAGCTTTTAGCTCCGCATTTGTAATCCAGGCACAGGGACCTCAGGCGACTGCCCCGGCTTCAGACGAACTGACGTCGGAGCAGAAGCAGGAAAAGGAGGCGGCCGAACGCAAAGCCACTGACCTGCTCGAACAGATCGTTGGGCAAGTGTCGTCGTTGAAGCTCCCGGATAACCGAATACGTGTTGAGATTGCAGCCGCGAATCTCTTATGGAGGCACAACGAAGGCCGTGCCCGATCCCTTTTCTCGCTGGCTGCTGAAGGCGTTGCTGAAATGAACCGCAGTAGTGACGTCAATACTCAGCGAAGGGCTGCTCAGTTGCGACAGGAAGTTGTGCTGACTGTGGCCGCGCACGATGCCACACTCGCTTACCAGCTTCTGGCTACCACCCGTCCGCTCACTACCGAAAATTCAACCGATCCTCGACGGTCCGGAATGGACTCAAATCTTGAAGAGCGCCTACTCGCGCGGGTGGCTTCCACGGATCCAAAACTCGCGGCCCAAAAGATTGAAGAGGAATTGGCAAAGGGGCAGTATCCTAACTCACTATCGCAGGTGTTGGTCCAACTAAAGGCCCAGGACAAGGAAGCGGCTGCAAAACTCAGTGCGAAAGTGGTGAGCAAGCTACAGTCGGAGAACATGCTTGCTAATCAGCAGGCACAATCGCTCGCTCTTAACTTATTGAGCGGTGGTCCAATGCCAGCCAGCGCGGCGAATTCTTCGGCCACGAATCAAACGACAAACAATCCGGCCCCGTGGTCACGGTCACCCGTGCTTGTTGAATCTTCGTTTCAGGACTTGATGAACACCGTAATCGATGCGGCGTTGAAAGCCACTTTACCGCCAACAACGGCCCCTGGTTCCTCAAGCAATGCTGGAGCCAGAAACGCCGGACGAGGCAGAAGAAACTTTGGCGCACAAAATAATCAGGCGGGTTTGACCGATAGCCAGATTGCTCAGCAAAACGCGATACGGTTACTGGCCAGGATGCAGATGCTTCTGCCGCAGATTGATAAGCATCTTCCAGCTAGGGCGGCAGCCGTGCGAACCAAGATGACTGAGCTGGGAATGGGCGGTGACAGGATTAGTCAGATGGGTAACTTGATGCGCGACGGTACAACCGAGAGCTTGTTGGCCGCTGCACCAGAAGCGCCACTTCCGTTACAAACAAGACTCTATCAACAGGCTGCACTAAAGGCCCTTGAGGAGGGCAATCTGGATCGCGCTCGCCAGATTGCAAATGATCATCTCGAAGGTGCGAGTCGTGATGGAGTTTTGCAGAAAGTTGACTTTCAAATGATTGCGAAGAAAGTCGAAGCGGACAACATGGACGAGTTGCGACAAACGCTTGGCACACTCAAAAGTGACGACGAGCGAATTGACTTGCTGTTGCAGCTGGCCGCCCAGGCGCAGTGGGCAACGGGAAGTGTGAAGCCGGCTATTGCCGCACCCGCCGACTCGAGACTGGCATTACAGTTTCTCACCGAGGCACAACGTCTAACCACACGACGTGCCACCAACTACCAGCAAATGGATCAGCACTTGAGGGTGGCCGCTGCATTAGCTGAGTTGGATCCTTCGCGAAGTTTTGAGGTTCTCGACGCAGGGATTTCGCAAATCAACGAACTGCTGGCGGCGGCAGCGCTGCTTAACGGATTCGAAGTGAGTATCTTCAGAGATGGCGAGATGCCTCTTGATGATGGCAGTGGCTTGGGCAGCATGGTAACGCGCTACGGTCAGGTGTTGGCAACGCTCGCGAAGAAGGATTTTGCGCGGGCTGAAAGTTCTGCAAACAAGTTTCAGATGTCGGAAGCACGGCTGAAGTCGCAGTTGGCGATTGTGAGGAATGTGCTGGGTGTTCCGCAGGCTGTACCGACGTTTGATGGTTTTGGTGGAGGCCGCGGCCCGGGAAGAAGACGGCAGTTCTGATTTCAGCGTCCGAGCTGGTAGATCAGGACTTGATCACAATGCCTCGTCGTCGATGTTCTGCGGACCGACCCGCAATCGACGTGTCGGGATACTGACCTCATGACCCGCACCAGTGTCAGGCGCCTACGTGATCACCGTTGGCTCTGCGCGTCCGGTTCGTTCAACTAATTCGAGTAGCTCCCGCGCGGATTGCGACAGCGGCGCCAGCACCTCCTCCAGAACCCCCACGCCACCATCCTTCAGATAGCGTTCTAAATACACTCGAAGGGTCGCGCCTTCCGTGCCAGTGCCTGAGAGCCGGCAGATGATCCGCGAGCCATCGTCCAGCAGTATGCGAATTCCCTGCTTTACTGCAAGGCTCTGGTCCACCACGTCGGTGTAGCTAAAATCATCTGCGACTGCGACGTGACTGCCGGCTGCTTCCGCCCCAATCAGCGTCGGCAATTTCTCACGTAGCGCATCGATCATTTCTGTCGCTGCTCGCAATTCCAGACCCTCGTAATCGTGACGCTGGTAATAACTGCGACCAAAACGAACCCAGTGTTCCTGGACCACCTCTGACACTGGCTTGCCCGTGCGCGCAAGAATCGAGAGCCAACACAACACCGCCCACAGCCCATCCTTTTCGCGCACATGATTTGACCCCGTGCCGAAACTCTCCTCGCCGCAGATCGTGCAAAGGCCGGCATCCATCAAGTTGCCGAAATACTTCCACCCGGTTGGAGTTTCATAGCAGGCAATGTCGAGTGCCTTGGCTACTCGATCGACAGCGGTGCTCGTAGGCATCGAGCGGGCAACTCCCGCCAGGCCTTCGCGGTAACCAGGAATGGCGATTTGCGCGTGTTCAGCGATTAGTGCAAGTGAATCGCCCGGCGTCACAAAGAAGTCTCGGCCAAGAATCAAGTTGCGATCACCGTCGCCATCGCAAGCTGCGCCAAAGTCAGGCGCATCGGAGCTACTCAGGTGTTCGACTAGTTCCTTTGCGTGCGCGAGATTCGGATCCGGGTGATGCCCTCCGAAGTCTGGGAGCGGTGTGCCGTTGATGACGGTGCCGCTCGCCGCGCCGAGTCGTTCTTCAAGGATGTAATGCGCGTAGGGCCCGGTGACAGCATTCATCGCATCAAACTGCATCCGAAAGCCCTCGCGGAACAGCTTCCTTAGTGCGTCGAAGTCAAACAGCTCTTCAAGTACTGAGGAGTAGTCGGTCAGTGGATTAATAACCACGATCTCCGTGTCGCCAAGTTTGAAAGAGTTTTCAGTGCGAATATCAACGTCAATCTCATCCAGAGTGAAATATTCCTTGAGGCTGAGCGTGTGTTGATAAATGCGTTCTGTGATCCCGGCGGGGGCAGGCCCACCGTTGCTGACGTTGTACTTAATCCCAAAATCCGCGTCGCGGCCGCCTGGATTATGGCTGGCCGAGAGCACCAGGCCCCCGAGCGCTTTCTGCCTGCGAATTACAGCCGAAACCGCCGGCGTTGACAGCAATGCCTCACGGCCGACCAGCACGCGTCCTAGTCCATTCGCAGCGGCCATTCGCAGGATGATTTGCGCCGCCTTGTCGTTGTAATAGCGCCCATCCCCACCGACAACGATGGTCTGACTCGACAGATCCGTCCCTGCAATTTCTTTCACTGTATTGAAGACGGCTTGGACAAAGTTTTCGAGGTAGTTAGGCTGCAGGAAGATCTTCGTCTTCTTCCGCAGTCCGGACGTGCCAGGCATTTGATCAGTAAAAGGCGATGTTTGAACAGTCTTCATAGCTCGACTTCTCAACTCAAAAGCAAAGGGGGAAATCTGTGCGAGCGGGCAGCGCTAATCCGAGAAATCGGCCGCCAGAGTCCTGAGGATATTGGAGCGGGCGACGAGGATCGAACTCGCAACTTTCAGCTTGGGAAGCTGACACTCTACCATTGAGTTACGCCCGCTGCGTTTGAGTTCAAGATTAGGAACATCCAGGACTGCTGTCAAATATTTGGGTGGACGCTTTCCTGTGGCTGGATTCAAACATTTTCCATATCTCAAAATGGAAAATGACAAATAAGATATGGAAAATCCTCTGAATGGGAACTCCTCACCTGCGATCCTTGCGATAAACGCCGGCCCGAGTTTTCACGCCTTAAGATAATGATCGACAATCTCGTTCCATCTCCCCTGCGACTTAAGGATCAATTCAACAACCTCTCGCACAGCACCGCGTCCACCAGGCGCCACGGTTACGTAATGCGCCGCTGAAACCGTTTCCGGACGGGCGTCACCTACTGCTACAGCCAACTCCGATCGCTGCATTAAAGGAATGTCGGTTAAGTCGTCGCCGATGAACGCCACTTCGTTTTCATCGACTCCCGCGAGCTTCATCACCTGTTCAAACGCTTCGGTCTTTTCGGCGTCACCCTGATGCACAAACTCAACGCCGAGCTCAGCCGCGCGTCTCGCAACTGATTGCGACGATCGTCCGGTTATGATTCCGGATCTCAACCCCGCTCGATGCAGCAACGAAAGACCAAGTCCATCGTGGGTGTGGAAAGCTTTCTGCTCTTCGCCGTCTTCCAGCAACCACAAACGACCGTCGGTCAATACGCCGTCGCAGTCCATCAACAGGAGTTTGATATGGAGCGCGCGCCGCTCTATTGATGCAAAATCATCCATCTCAGTGTTCGATTCAACTGTTACTTGTGCGCTCCGTTGAATCTTGAAATCTTTCACCGGGGTTTTGCGAAAGCTCGCGAACCTTGCGGCTACAGCTATCGCACTTCGAACAAATCGATCCCGGCAAGTTTCCAGCCGCCGCTGGCCCGCGACAAAATCAAGACAGCCGTACCCGACTGCTGGCGGCCCAACTCCTTCGTGTCGAGGGCGACATCGGCCGCCATCAGGTTCGCATCGAGCTGCTCTGTGCGTAACACTCGCGTTTGCCACACTTCAGGCTGCGTGCCAACGATTCCGCTGATGAACCTCACCAGCTCTCCGGAAACGATACGGGATTCTAATTCTGCTTTCTTGCCGCTGATGATAGTCTGGTCCAACTGAGCGACAAAAGATTTGATTGCGGGATCAACCTGCAAACTATTTGCTTGAGTCTCAGCTTTAATCCTTCCAGCACGCGCAGCCAGCGTCGCTCCATACTCAGCATCGGCACGTACGGCATCGTTGAACCGTTTGGCTGCTTCCGCCGACTGACCGGCCTTGAGTGCGATCTCGCCAAGTCCAACATTGGCCCAAGCCTGGGTAGCGGGAGAGGGCAACGGCGACTCCAAAGCGGCTCGAAACAGCTTCGCCGCCTCGTCCACTTTGTTCTGACCAAGTAGTGCACGAGCCAGGAGAGTTCGGGCTTCGGGGAGATGTGATGCCACCTGCAGGATTTCGCGTGCTATCGTCTCGGCTTTTACAAAATCCTGTGCGCCAAATTGCCTGCTAGCATCGGCCATGGCTTCCTGCACGTCGCGGCCCTTGGGCGCAATGTCGTTTGAATAGTCCAGCTGCGGATAAAGCTTCTCAGGATCGATTTCGGCCCGCGCCACTCGCCCAGTAGTTTTGAAAACCGCTTCACCCAAACTTCGCGCTGGAATTGTGACATCAACCGTGACCTGTTCGCCGGTAGCGGTGGTTGCCTGAACTGAGGTCGCCACATCAGCGGCTCCGAAATTCCTGACAGCGGAAACCCACTCGGCGCCCCGTTGTTGTGGCAAGCCAATCATCAGATCAAGGTCCGTTACCTGATCCAGCTGTTGGTCCATTGATGCTTTCACTCGGTCACCACCTAGTTGTCCAAGCGCAGTACGCAAGCCGCTCAGGCTGATACCGGAAGGACTTCCCTTGCCTGCCTGAAGTTGATCGCGCAGAAGTCCCACGAATGCGTCGCGGCCAAGCGTGCGATCGATCAAACGCCAAAACATCGCACCCTTGTTTGGCACTGAACTGAAGTAGGTTGCATCCAGTGGCGTCACGCGTCCCAATGGACCTTCTCGTTTTGCCACCGTGCCATACGCCAGGCGTTCACGAAGCAGCTCTTCGCGAGCCGCGTCCCGGCCAAACTGCTTTTCGATAAATAGCGCTGCCAGAAATCGCGCCAAGCCCTCCCGCACAACACCGCTACCTTCGCCGCGCACGGGCGTTTGGGCCCCGATCCACAATCGCGCAATCGCTTCGGAAATTAATAAGGTTGTCGTGGCGTCAGGTTTAGTACGACGGAATGCAGCCGCCTCAACCAGAATGGCGCCTGCGTCGCTAATTCCGGCGCCACGTCTAACACCAATCAAACGAATCGGCAGGTCAGGACCCGGGCCGAGTAGTCCGCTGTAAAATGTTCGGGCACTTGCGGCAATAGTGATCAGAGTTTCGGCCAGTTTCTTTTCTTCGGCGGAGGCGCCGCGCGGCACCATAGCCGTGATGTTTCTGGCGTCGGCAGTTCCCTCGACTCTTTCCCAATCGCCTTGAACAAACAAAGGCTGAGCACTGAAACTCTGCTCGATCAAGGTCGAACCAGTTCCTGCGGTTTTTTCCACTCCCGAGCTCACTACATTCGCAGTGTTTACCGATAGTCGAAACGGAGCTGTATCTGCGCCGCGCAGCGTGAAAGGAGTGTTTGGAGCCGGGTACCAAAAGGACAGTGGCAGGAACTGTGAACCCATCGGCGAAATGGAAGCCAGTCCGGTGTTAGTTTCGACGGGTAGGCTGTAACTGATATTTACCGACAGTTGGCCGCCCGGCTGCACCGAGCTGGGAAGCGTTACGGTCACGCGTTGCACATTTCCCTGGCTCTCTGGAACTGTGCGGTAGGTTGCAGTTGCACCGCCCACCGTGACCGCTTTGATGGCCGCTTTTGAATTGATACGAAAAGTGAATGACGAACCAACGCCTCGTCCAACATTCGTCGCGCTGAGAATTGCAACTGCACCAAGTGCGCGCTCGGCTTGTTGGATATTCGCGTTGATATCAAAGTTAGTTATTTGCCAGGCGGCCCGCGCTTCTTCCTGCGCAGATGTAACCGGTGATAGAAGCGAAGACGCGAAGACAATAAGGATAGCGAATAGAGTTCTCTTCATATGTGCAGAAAGTTTAAGTATTAAGAACTAATCCAGCGTGAAAGCCGGAACGTATTTGACTAAACGTTGGCTCTCGTCAACTCATGAATTTCACGCAGGACGCTTAACAATTTTTCCATACGTTCAAGGGGTAGTGCATTGGGTCCATCCGAGAGCGCGCGCTCGGGACATTCATGGACCTCCATAAAGACGGCATCAACGCCACATGCAACTCCTGCGCGAGCGAGCGGTTCGATGTATTCAGATTGTCCGCCGGTTGCATGACCGAGGCCCCCAGGCAGTTGCAGTGAATGGGTCACATCAAATACCACCGGCACGCCAAAGTCGCGCATGATCGGAAACGAACGCATATCCACTACCAAATTATTGTAACCAAAACTCACTCCGCGCTCGGTCAACAACAATTTTTCGCAGCCCGCAGCGCGGGCTTTATCTACAATATTCCGCGCATCGTGGGGTGCAAGAAACTGTCCCTTCTTGATATTCACCGCCCGGCCGGATTTGGAAGCAGCTAGAACCAGATCAGTCTGCCGGGAAAGAAATGCAGGAATCTGTAGAATGTCGGCGACTGCCGCGACCGGTTCAACTTGCGAAACGTCGTGAATGTCTGTCAACACCGGAACGCCAAACTCCTCTTTAACCTGCCGCAAAACGTCGAGACCAGCTTCCATCCCCAGACCGCGAAAACTTTTTATCGACGAACGGTTGGCTTTATCAAAGGACGATTTATAAACGAAGTCCAAACCCGCATTCCTCGCTCGTGATGAGCACTCGCGGGCCATCATGAATGCATGTTCGCGCGATTCGATCACGCATGGACCAGCGATAATCGTAAGCCTGCCATCCCCAAAAGTTGTATTGCCGACTGAAAAGGGTTTTATCTGGATGTCTGTCATGCAGCTCTGGTCGTAATCAACTAAAACGGCCTGGTGAATATACGCTTAACTTTGTTCACAAAACCACCCTTCGATTGTTTCTTAGCGGGCGGCGGGGTGGGCTTTGCTGCGCGCTGCACTGTCGGCGTCGGTGACGGCGATGGCGACGGTTCAGGCGTTGGAGTTGGAGTAGCAACGATGGCCGCTTCGGTTGCCGGCGACAGAATCCCGGAATCGCAACGCCAGGGTCGCGCCCACTAATAATGCCGCGGCGATGATCACTGCCAGGGCCATCAGTTGGTGTTTCGAGGTGAACGAACGGCCGAGAGTTATCGAGCGTCGCCAGAAGATGGGCCGTTGTGACTGTTCCACCAAGATTGGGGTACTGATTTTTTCTGGTGCGGCCGCTGAAGGAGTCGGTCGAATGACAGTCAGCTCGGTGGGTTCGGGAGTCGCAGCCATGCTTTCCCGCAAACGCGAAATATCAATGACGAGACGACCTGACGGCGACTCGGTCCCGGCGCTTCGTAACGCTTCAATATTTGGACCACTCGCGATAGCAGCGTGCTCCAGGCCGAGACGCTCGGCGGTTTGCAATAGTTCGCGTCGAAACTCATTAGCATTCGCTGGACGTGACTGAGGATCTTTCTCGAGTGTGTGAAGGACCAGTTCTTCAAGAGGTACCGGGATCGAACTAACGATCTCTCGAGGACTTCGCGGCAACTCGGTGGTGTGTTTCATCGCGATCGCCAGTGGAGTAGATCCACTAAACGGCACCGAGCCAGTCAACATTTCGTAGAGAATCACGCCGAGACTATAAACATCAGCGGCAGGAGTAAGCTCAACACCGTCACACTGCTCGGGGGACATGTAGCGCGGCGTGCCAATCATCGCGCCGACCTGCGTTAAGGTCATCCGGTCATCGTCTTCAAGAGTATCGGCCGCCAGTTTTGCAATCCCGAAATCCAAAACCTTGACGACCGCGGGCACGTCAGCTCGCTGCACAATAAAAACATTGGCGGGCTTAAGGTCTCGGTGAATGATTCCCGCATCGTGAGCGGCAGCAACGGCGTCGGAAATCTGCAGCATCAGCGAAACGGCACGCGCCGCATCCAGCGGAGCCTCTTTTGACAGAACGTCGCGCAACGTCCGCCCTTCCAGGAGCTCCATCACCAGGTAAACGTAACCGTCTTGCGATTGACCAAAGTCAGTCACCGTTACCGCGTTTGCATGCTGCAGACGACCGCAAGCTCGCGCTTCACGGCTAAATCGTGTTCGCGCTGCTTCGTCTTCCACGAAACGTTGATTGAGGACCTTAACGGCGACAGGGCGATCGATGAGTAGGTGTCGGGCGCGATAGACCGTTCCCATTCCGCCAATGCCCAAACGCTCCTCCAATCGATACTTCTCGTCGAGCGTATGACCGACCAACGGATCAACGATGGCCGCATCTCCGACGGTGGCGTCGGCTTGCAGTGGTGAGTGATCCTCGGGGCACACCTCGAAGTCAGTCGAATAGTGCCGTCCGCATGTTGGGCAATGGAGCATAGATTACGTTTTGGGGAGTACGCTGAGGATTATCCCGTAAAAAGGCTTTAGATGCACTTGGGCCGCTGGAATGTGTGAAATTAGTAAGCGGTCTTAGGCTAAATGCAATGGAGTTAAGAGATCAGGAGTGGTGTTGCTGTTTTCTGAGTCAGTCTGCGCTGGTGGCGCTGGCACGCTCCGGGAAGACGATTTCCGCGTCGCCATTCTTGTCCATCGACGTTTCGTTACGAAGCCGGTTCTGGTGTGCTGCGCGAACGAAGGACGAAAAGATTGGGTGAGCATCGAGAGGCTTCGACTTGTACTCGGGATGAAACTGACAACCGAGGAACCATGGATGCACGTCTCGCGGCAACTCGATCATCTCGACGAACTTTCCGTCGGGCGAGATCCCGCTGAAAATCAAGCCCGCGCGTTCCAGAGTTTCACGAAACTCAGGATTGAATTCATATCGATGACGATGCCGTTCGCTGATCTCCGACGTCCCGTAGATTTCCTCAGCCAATGAGCCTGGCGAAAGATTGCAGGGCCATGCTCCCAGCCGCATGGTGCCTCCCAATTCCTCCACGTCAACCAAGTCGCGCAGCTTGAAGATAACGGAATAAGGAGTCTCCGAATCGAATTCAGTCGAGTCAGCGTCCTTTAGTCCGCAAACGTTTCGGGCATATTCAATGCATGCCGTTTGCATTCCGAGGCAGATGCCGAAATAAGGCGTGTTGCTTTTGCGGGCATAAGTGATCGCCCGGATCATTCCCGCAGTGCCTCGCTTTCCGAAACCTCCGGGAACGAGGATCGCGTCAAAGTCCCTGAGCCGTGATTCGTAATCGTCTTCCATCAGGTCTTCCGATTCGATCCACTTCACTCCAACTTTGAGCTTGTGAGCGACACCTCCGTGGGTCAGCGCTTCCCGCAAAGACTTGTACGAATCTTCGAGTTCAACATACTTGCCCACGATTCCGATTCTTATCTCTCCTCCGGCCGGCTCACGAATCGTTCCCACCAGATCGCGCCATTGGGCCAGATCCGATTGCGACGCCCGCGCGCCGAAACCAAGTTGGGTAACAATCAATTCGTCGAGTCCCTGTTCATGAAACGCCAGGGGCACTTCGTAGATGGTGTCAACGTCCTGAGCGCTGATCACTGCCGACTCTTTGACGTTACAGAAGAGCGCAATCTTTGAACGCAGGTCATACGAAAGAGGTCTTTCGGAGCGGCATAACAGAATGTCAGGCGCGATACCAATCTCGCGTAGGTCACGTACAGAGTGTTGAGTTGGTTTTGTTTTCAACTCACCCGCGGCAGCAATAAATGGAACGAGAGTTACGTGCACGTACAGTGTGTTTCCCGCACCTTCTTCGTTACCCATTTGCCGAATCGCTTCGAGGAACGGCAACGATTCGATGTCGCCGACCGTGCCACCTATCTCAACAATGACAACGTCAGGCGTATCTTTTTCCGCAACGGCGCGCACTGCGTCCTTGATTTCGTTAGTAACGTGAGGAATAACCTGGATGGTCTTGCCGAGATAGTCGCCACGTCGCTCCTTCTCAATTACGGAAAGATAAATGCGGCCCGTGGTCCAGTTGTTTGCCTGTGATAATTGCGCGTGAGTGAAACGCTCGTAGTGGCCCAGGTCGAGATCAGTTTCAGCACCGTCGTCAGTTACGAAAACTTCGCCATGTTGAAACGGCGACATGGTACCGGGGTCAACGTTGATGTAAGGATCGAGTTTGATCAGCGCCACTTTCAGGCCTCGTGCTTCAAGCAAGCAGCCGATGGAAGATGCAGCCAGACCCTTTCCCAAGCTGGAAACCACGCCGCCGGTTACAAAAATGTATTTCGTCATTAGTTGAATCTCCCTGAACTCGTTATTGCTGGGTTTTTGTACTTTTTGCTTAGTAGTTTTTGCTTGGTACTTTGTACCAGGTGCTTTGTATTTCTGCTTTGTACTTTGCAGTCTTGTTATCGCTAACGATTCTTCTAACGCCGACTACGCCTACTGCTTCCCGCCGCTGCCTACCGCTTACTGCTTTCTGACCCATCCCCCGCCTCCGGCCCGTCGCCCTTAGCCTGCTCTGCATCAAATCGCCCTTCCCTGAAATCTTCCTGGGCTTCAACTGCTTTCCTGGTGGCAGGATCAAGTATTTTTTGCAGTCCGGTAAAACCTGCGCTCAATAGGCTGGGTGCCTCCGCTGCGCGTTTCTCAAACTCATCAACACTCACTTCGTATGGCCTGGCAATCCACCACAATCCAGCTATCCCGCCCAGAACCAGGAATCCGATCACAGCTAAGCCAATCCAGTCGCTCATCTCGATGCCAGCGCTCCAAACTCTTCCTTTTGCATCATAGCCCGCACGCGTGCAAGGTCTGTCGCCGTATCAACACCGATTGATGGCGAGCTCGCCTCGATGGCTTTGATCGTTACGCCATTCGCAAGTGCTCGCAACTGTTCCAAAGATTCTGTTTGCTCCAACGCCGACGGTGGCCACTTGGCAAACTCCAGCAGAACACTGCGACGATAAACGTAAAGTCCAGTGTGCTTTTTGAAACCTGATAAGCAGGATGGATCGTCCCGCAAAGCTGCTTCCAGACCGCCATACTTTCGAACCGCATCACGCGGGTATGGAACCGGAGAACGTGAAAAGTAGAGGGCCTTGCCGTCCTCATCGACCACAATCTTGACCACATCAGGATTGAGCACATCGCAAAAATCTTCTATCGGCTCCCAGGTAGTGACGATGCCTGCCTCAGCATCAGTCGCCAACCGATCTACGGCGCGCTCAATGGTCTCAGAAGAAATCATCGGTTCATCACCCTGGACGTTGACGATGATCTCTGCCTCTGGAATTGTGGCAGCTACTTCGGCGATTCGATCGGTTCCGCTTGCGTGAGATGAACTCGTCATAACCGCCTCGCCTCCGGACGCGACCACCGCTTGAAACACCCGCTCATCGTCTGTGGCGACGATAACCCGCTCGATGCTGCTGGCCGCTCGTACACGTTCGACGACCCAACAAATCATTGGCTTTCCAGCTATTTCAAGCAAAGCTTTGCCCGGCAAACGAACAGAATCGTAGCGTGCGGGGATTATTGCCAGAGCTCTTTTTTTGGGATTATTGGGAAGGTTTAGATCCGTGTGATTCACGGGGTAACACCTTAACGCGCACTGCAGGGAGTGTCAATGAAGAGCGAGCGACTCCCTGGAGGCGCCACCTTGTCGGCGCTTTGGCTTGCTCCGACTCAGTCGCAGCGTGATGCGAAATAGGTCCTGAGGTGACTAATTGTGTTTGTGAACGCGGTTGAGTCTTGCGAGTCCTCGCGACGCCGAGCCGCCGCGCGAAAAGCGCCGACAACCGGGGTCCCTGGCGCGGCCAGCCGCGCCGGGGTGGCGTGGCGGCGCACTCCAATGAATTGACTAATTATTGCCCGCCAGCCCGCAAACCAGATGCGCTCGCGGTGTAACTCTGTCTTGCTCTCACTACGAGATTTGACAACCTGGTTTTTACTCTAATATCGCGTCTCTCGCCTGCGCTGGCCTTACCCTTTGGATAATACCCAAGGCTATATTGACGGCCCAGCTCTTCAGTGATGGCGTTGAAAACGCGTGGAACTTCCGACAACGCATCCGCGTGATAGAGACGTCCACCCGTCTTTTCGGTGAGGGCCTGAAGGTAATTTGCACCCACTACATATTCTTTCCGCAAGCGTTCTTCGACGTGGGCGCGCGCTTTAGGATTCACGATTTGGCTCAGTCGCTGCGGCAGTTGTGGCAGCGTGTTGTAGTGCACCGTGTAAATGGTGACATTGCCTTCTTCGGCATCGTGGATATTTTTCTTCAGCAGTGTTTTCTTGCTTCCACCATCAACTCCGTCAGTCAACATCACCACGGCTTTTCGGCCTTGAATGCCCGCCAGCTTCTGGTTAAGGGTTAAGTCTACGGTTTGATAGAGCAGCGTACCGTCATTGAGAGCATCGAGACGAATCTTTTTCTTGCGCAATTCGGAAAGAGTTACAGCTTCGGTAAGGACATTAATCTTGCCATCGAATGAGATCATCAGAAGTCGATCATTCGGACGTAGCCCTTTAATAAAGGCGTTGGCAGCTTCACGGATCGCCTGCAGTTGTGTCTGCGTTGAGCCACTTACGTCGAGAAGAAGGGCCACCGTGAAAGGCTGTTCGACTGACGCGAAATATGCGAGTTCTTGTTCGACGCCGTTCTCGAAAATTTTGAAATCTTCCTTTCGAAGATTTCCTATATAGCGTCCACTCCGGTCCATGACTTCCGCGGGCACAGTAATCAGATCGGTGCTTACGCGAACAATGTCGTTTTCCTCAATTTCTGGTTCAGGTTCGGGCGTAGGAGCAACACTTGGCTTTGGCGTTGGCGTGGGAAGTGCCGGCGGTGGACCGATATTCTGTAACGTTGGTGGTTCTTGCTCTTTTGTCGGTGTTTGATTTTGAGCGCTTATGTTTCCTCCCAATATCAACACTGCTGAGACAATAGACAGCCACACAGCTTCTCTTTTCATAGGGTTCCCTTCACCGAGGTCACTGAACATTCCAAGTGAGTCGCAAAAAGCTTTCCCTGAAAAAACCACTAAAACTCGCGTCATCCCAACTTTCTACGGATTATTCTTCGGCCGGTTCCCTACCGATCACATAGATGGAAGCGAGCAGCAGTGAGTCATTACCTCGTAAACTGCCTGATTGACACGGTCTAACACGCGGGCTACCATGCGACGCTTCTTTCATTCCGACAATACCGGGCGTAAAACTTAAGAAACGACGCGTTCTTCTATCCAGGATCTCGAGTACGACTTACCAAATATGGGCTTTGCAACCAGGGCAATTCACAGTGGCCAGGAACCTGACGAGGCCACCGGTTCAGTTACGGTTCCGATCTACCAAACTTCAACTTACGCCCAGGAAGGCCTTGGCAAACACAAAGGTTACGAGTATGCGCGTACCCAAAATCCGACCCGGAGCGCGCTCGAGCAAAATCTTGCTGCGCTTGAAGGCGCGCGTTTTGGATTCGCTTTCGCTTCAGGGATGGCTGCTATCGATGCGACGCTGCGGCTGGTGAAATCCGGTGAGCATGTGGTCGTCTCCGACAATACTTACGGTGGCACTTTCAGACTCTTCACTCGCGTCCTCGCTAATTACAATCTCGAATTTGATTTCGTCGACACCTCAGACGCGCTTAATGTTGAGGCCGCAATTAAACCAAACACGAAGATGGTCTTCGTTGAGACGCCGACCAACCCGGTGATGATTGTTACTGACCTCAAAGAAGTCTCGGAAGTTGCACATCGGGCCGGCGCGCGAGTGGTTTGCGACAACACGTTTATGTCGCCTTACTTTCAGCGGCCGCTCGAGTTTGGCGTCGACATCGTGGTCCATTCGACCACCAAGTATTTGAACGGCCACTCCGATGGCATCGGCGGTATCGTTTTGCTAAACGACGAAGAGGACGCCAATTGGATCGGATTCATTCAGAACAGCGCGGGCGCAATACTCTCGCCGTTTGATTCATGGCTGGTAATGCGCGGCACCAAAACCCTCGCGGTTCGGATGGAACAGCATGACAAATCCGGCCGTGCGGTTGCTGCATTCCTCGAAGAGCATCCCAAAGTCAAAAAGGTCTACTATCCAGGTTCAGCATCCCATCCTCAACATGCACTGGCAAAGAAGCAGCAGGATGGATTCGGCGGAATGGTGGCTTTCGATGTGGGTTCGCTGGATGCTGCACGTTCAGTGCTTGAGGCTGTAAAACTGTGCACGCTCGCCGAAAGTCTGGGTGGAGTTGAGACTTTGATCTCTCATCCGGCCACGATGACCCACGCTTCAGTTGACGTGACCAAGCGAGAGCGGTTGGGCATCACCGATGGACTCGTCAGAGTATCAGTAGGACTTGAAGACACTGATGATATAATCTCCGACCTTGATCAAGCACTAAACAGTATTTGAGTTTCAGCGTTACCGATTTGAGGTCAAGCGACCTGTCAGTTGCTGTTTGCTGACCCCTTTCTTACCTCTTGTAGCAAAGGCCACCGGGGCGAATAAAACTGTTTTCCAGGAAGTGACAGCCCAAGTCTAGACGGGTTAATATTCAACAGCTTTCGCCCTTATCTGAATCTAACTTCACTCGCCGTATGAATGTTGAGCTTTTCGCAAAATCGGATGTAGGTCGTGTCCGCCGGGGAAACGAGGACAACTTCCTCGTTCTCGAGTTATCGAAACAGCAGACCTGGACCGCCACTGATGGATCTGACGCCCACGAGGAGTTGGGACAGTTTCAGCTCGGTGAAAAAGGCCTGGTGCTGGTTGTCTCGGACGGTATGGGAGGAGCGCTCGCGGGAGACGTTGCGAGTCGCATGGCCGTTGATTCCGTACGCGAGATGATCTTAGGCGCTGACCCGAAGAACGGATGCAGCCAGGACACGCCGTTAGTCGATTGCCTGCGAAACGCCACCGTCTACGCCAATCTCGCTATCCACCACAAGAGTCAGGAAGACTCGCGTTGCGCGGGGATGGGAGCTACCTTCACCGGCGCTGCCATTCATGGCGACCTGTTAGATCTCGTTCAGGTGGGTGACAGTCGCGGTTACATCATTCGCAAGGATCAGATCAGGCTGGCAACCAAGGACCAGTCTCTAGTACAGCAACTGGTAGACGTGGGCCAGATTAGTGAGGCTGAAGCCGAGACCCACATGTTTCGCAACGTGATCCTTCAAGCTCTCGGCGCTCAAGGCGACGTCACTCCAGTTACCGGCCGTATAAAGCTTCGACGAGGTGACACCTTGCTCCTGTGTAGTGATGGTTTGTCGGGAAAACTGCGCTCGCAGGATATTCAAAACATTGTCGCCAGCAACGAGGACCTAGCGACGGCCTGCGACGAGTTGATTGCGGAAGCTAATAATCGGGGCGGCGAAGACAACATTACTGTCATCCTGGCTCGATTTAGTGGCGACGAACTGGAAGAGCCGGCCACCGATCGCATCACTATCGAATTGCCGCCACTCGAGGAAGAAGATATGACCCTCGACGACACCTACGAGTCCGATACCGAATCCCATTAGTATCTTATCCCCATCCGCAGATCACGCCGATAATCTCCCTAGGTGCCGAAGCTATACAACGCGCTGCGGGTTCTGATGTAGATTCGTCCATCGGCGATTGCGGGGCTGGCGAATACTTCGTCATCCAACTCGTTCACCCTGATCACAGACCAATCGCCCGCAGCCTTCAAGACAGATACCTGACCGCCCTGGCCGATCAGGAACACTTTGTCGTCGGCTGCAACCGGTGAAGCAAAGTACTTGTCGATTGCACCATGCAATCGACCCTGCTTCAGGACATTCCCTGTCGCCGGATCAAACGAGACGAGGATCCCGCTATCGTTGATCATGTAGAGCACGCCCTTGTAGAGAATCGTCGACGGGACCTGGGGCACCGGCTTGGTGTAACGCCAACGAATTGCACTCGCGGTTTGATCGCCCTGCCCACCCATCTTGATGGAGAGCAATCCATTCTCTGAGGCCAGCATCGCGCGAAATACTTCCCAGTCCTTCGAGTCCATCTTCTCGTCGCGATTCATATCAAAAGCTTCAAAGGCGGACCGAAGCATCCGGTCCATCGGTTCCGCGCCGACGGCCTCAGCCTTCGTGATAAGGCGGTCTGAATTCTTGTCATACTTCGGTAGGGCGTCGTCCCAGGAAATGGTTTTTACCTGCTGCCCCGGTTGATTCTGTGGAAAGCCCCATCCGTTGATATACAGATATTCACCATCGTTGCTGGCGATTGATTTCATCTCGCAGGCCAGCCCGCGCACCCACCAAACACGCTTTCCGTCGGAGACCGAGTAAGCCGAAAGCTGAAACGATTCAGGAATTACAATCTGCTTCGGACCCTGCTTTGGTTGATAAATGATCGGTGTCGAATAACCCGAGATCACAATCGGACGCTCAACCTTCCAACGCACCTTTCCGGAATTCTTGTCCACGGCTATCAGGTAAGAGCTCGGACTGTCCTGGTCCACAGGCAGGATTATTTTGTCATCGACCAGAACCGGCGATGCACCAAAGCCATAGAACATATTGAATGGCCCAAGGGGGAGCTTCCAGCGCTCTTTACCAGCGTTATCGAACGACACCAATCCGAAATCCTGGAAGAAGACATAGACATTCGATCCATCAGTGACGGGCGACGGCGAGGCAGGATTATTTACATTCTCCAGGCGCCCTCGCTTGGCGCGCGGCACTTCACGTTGCCAGATGATCTTGCCCGTCTGACGATCGAGGGCGATCACCCATAGCTTGTAAGTGTCTTTACTCGTCACGGCGGGCGCGCCACCGGCAGGCTGTTTGCTTTCGGTCGTCTGCTGCTTGTCTTTCTCAAACGCCGTTACAAAAATCCTGTCCTTCGTGAGCACCGGAGACGAGTGACCCGGCGGAAGGGCGGTTTTCCAAATGACGTTTTTCTCGGGTCCAAACTCTTCTGGTAACCCGGTGGACGTGGAAACGCCGCTGCCATTAGGCCCACGAAACATTGACCAGTCTTCAGCGACGACGTTCGTGATCGGGACGAATGCGGTCGCGGTAACAATCAGCGCCAAACACATAACGACCTGAATCTTGAACCTTGTGAGGACCGGCTGAATCCTCTTGTTACGCAAGCCTATGATGAGTGAATTAAGAATTTTATTGAGCACAACATTACTCCTGCCAGGAGGGTTACCAAGAGCGCGATTCTAATTCAACCGCGCAATAAAGCAAGTGCCCTATTCAGAAATAATAGGAGGCACAGCTTCAGATTTGTGCATCACGAGCAGAATATGGCTGTCACACTAAAATTATGAAAACTTTTACAATGCAATTCATTGGGACGCATTTGTGACGCATCCTCCAAAAATTCCTTCAAACCTTTTTGCGCTCGGGAGTGTCTTAATAACCAGGCCGGACTCTCCCGCTTAAAGTGAGGGAGTCCGGCTCAATTGTTATAGACGGGAGGGTGCACAATGAAAAGACTACTAACAATCGCACTTGCATTTGCTTCTATCGGCATGGTTGACCTTGCGTCAGAAGCCAAGGCAAGCGAAAAATCGACAAACAGCATTGCAGTCGAGGTCAACGCGAGTCCGCAGTGGCAGCGTGATCGCTATGGACGCAGGGTTTATAACCGGCGCCGAACGGTCAGGCGCTCACGCGTGGTCAGGTTAGGACGACGGCTGTATCGCGAAACTCTACTCGTGACGTATCTCCCAAACGGTCGAGTTGTTGATGTTGATGTCATTAGTCGCGTGAGAATTAGCTAACCTCCCCCAGTCACGTGGTTATTGTTAGCGGTCCACGAGCAATCTCGTGGACCATTTTTTGCGCACAACCCGACGGAGCTGAACTACCGCGAGGTCACCAGAACCGAGATTTCGATATCCCCTGTTTCAGTTTCTGGATTGTAGTTTTCGTAACGTTCAAAGAATGCCGGGGTCCCGGTGGGCTCATAAGCTGCTGTGGGCACATTCCTTGCCGATTGATTCAATCGTACTCTTGATCGTTGAGATGTGTTCAGCATGGGCGAACCCAGCATATCGCTGCGCAGGGATCCTAAGTTGGACCAACTCTTCAGGAAGGCTGGCACCGTCAGAAACCTCAACGCCATCCAAATATCAAATTCTCCTTCGCCGACGTTGTAACAAACGCCGTAGGTCACTTGGCCCACTTGCCCGGGGCGTTTCCCATATCGGCCGGAACCGTTCCGCATTGCTCAGGAAGCGAACCATCGTGTCAGGGGTGTAATGTTCCTGCAAACCAGCCAAGAGTAAAGGCTCACCGTCTTCGCATCGTGGAGGTTGAAACTGGGCCATATCTTTGTCCTCACTGCACCATCAACGCCGCAAAGCGCTGAGGAGTAATATTCCCTCCGCTTACAATCCCGACTACCTTCTTACCTCGCAGCGACCCACCTCCCGTTTGATCGAAACCGTTCACAAGTTTTACGGCAGCAGCGAGCGAAGCGGCACCGGCGCCTTCAACCACCTGTTTCGCATGGCGCGCGAGTAGACCAATTCCCCGATTGATTTCTTCATCCGTCACCAGCACGAAGTCGTTGAGTAGCTCCCAAAGAATCTTGTTCGTCATTTCAAACGGAACGCGCGTAGCGAGCCCTTCATGTTCCGTAAGCATTATTGGATATGGATCCAAGGTGCGGTTACGCCAGGCATGCCACATTGCGGGAGCCGCGTCGGATTGAACCGCAATTACGCGGACCGCAGGGTTCAGTTCACGGGCCACGATGCAATTGCCTGAGGCGCAACTGCCGCCGCCTGCTGGTGCGATGATTACATCCAGATCCGACAAGTCCTCAAAAATCTCGAGACCAATTGTGCCGACACCGGCGATCAATTTCGCTTCATTCGCTGAGTGCACAAAGCGAAAGCCTTCTTCACGTGCCACCCGCTCGGATTCAATCCGCGCCTCATCGAAGTCTCCTCCGTGGAGACGCACTTCGGCGCCAAGCTCGCGCATCGCCTGCATCTTGCCCTCGTTAACATTCCGAGCGGGCGCATAGATAATTACTCGCATATCGAAGAGGCGACCCGCGTACGCGATGGATTGACCGTGGTTACCTGTAGAAGCGGTAACCAGCGTCGTCGGTTCCCCGATACTGCCTACCAGGTTAACTCCACCACGAACTTTGAACGCGCCGGTTGGCTGAAGATTCTCCAGCTTGGCGTAGTAGTCACAGTCGAGTGCGTCGGACAGTTTGTCGATGCGAACGAGCGGCGTCTTCGGCAGGTAGGGCTTGATAAATTCGCGGGCAGCTACGACGTCTGCAAAGGTTGGCGGAAGCATGGGCGCAAACTAGCAGGTCGTGTGTCTCATGACAAATGAATACACGTCCGCCGACACATGTAGGGGTGGCACTCCGACCCCAATTCAACACGCCAGTAGAATCTACTCGTTAGTACAGGAGGTGGCTCAAACGATCGTCGCACGTTGCGTGGGTATCGATTGCCGTGCGACGGATGGGGCGGCCACTGAGTGCCGCCCCTACACGCTTGTTGTTCTTGTCTTTGCTCACGGACAGGTTCACAATCCCCGCGTTCTCACATCCAAATTTTCGAGGTCCTATGAAAACTGTTGCTTCAATTGTCGCGATGGTCGTGATGAGCTTTGCTGGAATTATGGCCCAACGGCAGCCAACGAAACCTAAGCCAAAGAAAGTTCTGGTCGATTTTAGACTGGATCAAAGCAGCACGACGCTCGCGATTCCCCCGGCAACGCAGAAGCTGGTTCTGTCGAAAGTCTTTCGCAAATATTTGACCGACGAAAGCAAGTGCAGTCGGGATTTCGAGTCGAGCGGCGATGATCTTTTGAAGTCAGCGCGTGATGCTGGTCAGTTTGCTCCAGAAATCGTCGACATGGCGACTGGAAGTTTTACGGCGGCGAAACGGATCGAGACTGCTTATGTTATTTCGGTAGGCGAGTGCAATGCGTCTCACGCCGACGCTTACGGCAGCAAACGAGTCGCCATCTTCGCAGGCAACCAGCTCATCGCGGATGTTGACGCAAACTACAAAAGCAGTGTTGTTCGTAAGACCGATCTCGACGGCGATGGCATCAACGAGTTGCTGTTGGGGAGCACCGATATGTCTCAGGGAACACTTACGGAAATGGTAGCCCTCGTCGATTTCAAAAATGGACAAGTCCGGGTCATCGATGATCTTGGTACAGTCAGTGAAGATTCCTGTGCCTCCGAGTTGCCGGGCAGCACTTCCAGAGCATCCGTCATTTCCATTTCCGAAGCCGCCCCCGGCACGATGCCCAAATTACGGCTTGATAACTATCAATCGGGTTGCCGCAAGGGCAGCCGGTGGCGATTTGTATCGACCGGGAAGCTCGAGTGAAGAGAAATAGCCTCCCACAATTCTTTGCGCAAAACGTCTTGAAGCTGTCGATCCGGCGCTTTCCCATTCGATTAATAAATGAATCCCCAAGCGCCGATTCCCTTCGACCACCCAGTGATTGTTTAGGGTCTCTACGAGGGCGAAGGCTGACACCTTGAAAAGCAACGGAGGACACTATGCAATCGAATCCATATCTTAGTTTTAACGGACAATGCGAAGCCGCATTCAAATTCTACGAGCAGGTGCTGGGCGGCAGGATAACGTACAGCCAAACGTGGGGCACCTCGCCGGCTTGCGACGCCATGCCGCCGGAAGCACAAAACTTGATAATGCACACCACTCTCGATCTGGGAAGCTCAGTGCTAATGGGCGCCGATGCGCTGCCAGCTCAGTACAAGGAACCAAAAGGCATGCATGTCACGCTTCACTTTAAAGACGAGAAAGAAGCTGCTCGAGTGTTCGAGTCGTTAGCCGACGGCGGCAAAACTCAAATGGCATTTGGCCCCACATTTTTTTCGACTGGATTTGGCATGTGCGCCGATCGGTATGGCACTCCCTGGATGGTTCTTGCTGAACAGCCGCAGTAGGCCAACGGCAACTAACTACGAAACACACACCAAGTACAGAACCGAGCGCGATAGCGCCGGATCCTGGAGGGCAATTCGAGTTTCAAGATTGACCCTGGATCCGGCGCTACCGCGCTCGGTTCTGTTTGGGAATTTCTTTTGGAACCACTCGCGCTGCGGTGCGTTTGAAGACTAACGATTGTTTCGTTTGTGGCCTCATTGTGCTTTGCGCGCCACACTTCAGCGTTTGTTCACTTCCAACTTGAACCTGCAACTACGAGGAGATGGATCCATGTTCAGAAAAATCTCAGTACTAGCTATTTTGGCTGCTTTAGCAATTGTCGTCCCACTCGACTGGTCGATAGGATCTGCTCAGGGTGTGGTAACGGGCACTTGGACAGCGGCCGTTAGTGGCGAAAAAGCGAAACTTCATTTGAATCTCGAGCAAGGCGGCAAGAAGAAACATCAGATCGGCCAATCCTACGATCTTTCTGAACTGCAGGGCATAACCCTGGATCAAGCTAAGAGCGGAGGTCCGGTTAGATTCAGTTTGGTGCGCGAGGCCGGAACGATTGAATGCGAAGGCACCTTCGAGAACGGAAAAGGAACCGGCACTTTTCGATTCACACCAAGCCAATCCTATATATCCGCAATGAAGAGCAGGGGCTTTGATTTTGAGAAGGATCCGCCAACGAAATCTCATGAGGAAGGACGGTTTGAGGAGCGGCTTCTTACTGCAGCTGCCTTAAACGTAACAACAGCGCTGGCTGACGATTTGCTGTCGGCGGGTTTTGGGAAACTTGGTGTTTCAGACCTGTTCAAGGCCACCATATTCAAGGTCGATTCAAAGTTTATGCGCGAGATGAAAGCCAGCGGCTTCCCCAACATGGGAATGGAAGAGCTGGTGAAAGCGCGAATCTTTAAGATCGATGCCAAGTTTGTGACCGAAGCCACTCAAATGGGATTCGATAAGGAACCGTTTGAGAGCCTGGTGAAAATGCGAATTTTCAAAGTCACACCAGAGTTTATTGCTGAAGTTCGCAACACGGGTTTACAGAATCTTAAGATCGAAGAAATCGTCAAGCTACGCATCTTCAATATCGATGCCGAGTTTATTCGCCAGGCGGTCGCTGACGGCGTACAACTTGAAGTTGAAAAACTGGTCCAACGAAAGCTTGGCGTAGATCGCCGCCGCCCAAGTTCAACCGTGCTGTAAGAAGGGTGTAAAGCAAGCTGTTAGTTTGCGTGAGGTTTGGAGGTCAGACTTAACCTGGTTTACTTCAACGAGCCGCAAACTAACAGCTTGCGTTACGAGTGCCGGCTATTCCGGCAACGACTTCTGCCGCCAGTCTGTCGTCTCGTCGATCCGGCGCACAAAAATCGAAGCGCCCTCAACGCTTTCAACTCTTACGCGCTCACCAGCCTCAAGTGCCGATTCACCCATTGCCGGGTAGGCGGTCCATGTCGATCCAAATACCTTGACCGCGCCTTCCTGCATCGCTCCACGACTCGACGAAACTACAGTACCGATCTTTCCCGGCAGAGAATCAACGCCGGTGCGCAAAGAGTCCCCAGTTTTTTCGCGTGAAAAGTAGTTGAGGAAAATTGTGCGTGAAGCGGCGGTGAGTCCCACCGAGACCACTACGAAAATCAAGAACTGCACGAGCACATTGTCGATACCGATAAGGCCGGCGAAACCAGCCACCAGGGCGCCGATTCCGAACCATAGCAGAACAAACCCGGACGTAAAGATCTCGGCGACGATAAGAACCGCGCCCAGCACACACCAGAGGATCCAAATGAGATTATCCATCGTCAGCCTTTGAGAAGGTTCTTCATCACAAACCAGATGTTGGCCGGACGCTCGGCCAATCGTCGCATGAAGTAAGGATACCAGTGTTTTCCGTAGGGCACATAAACCCTCATATTGTATCCAGCTTTTGCCAGCTGTCGTTGAAGATCGCGCCTGACGCCATAGAGCATCTGAAACTCAAATGCCTCTTTGCCAATTCCCTTCTCTTTGGCATAGGCGATGGTGGCTTCGATCATCTTTGGATCGTGCGTGGCAATTCCGTGGTAGGTGCCGCTCGACAACAACAGCTTCATGACCCGAATGTAATTGTCATCCGTATCCTTCTTGTCGGGAAAAGCAACTTCGGGTGGTTCGTTGTAAGCGCCCTTGCAGATTCGCATCCGCGCAGGGATCGTGAGCATGTCTTTCGCGTCGGCTTCGGTACGTCGCAAGTATGATTGCAGCACGATACCTACCTCATTCAGACCGAATTCGGCGCGCAGGCGTTTGAAAATATCGAGCGTGACCTGGGTCACACTTGAAGATTCCATATCAACCCGGACGAAGTTGCCGCGCCGCGAGGCATCAACCACGACTTTTCGCGCATTCTGGTAAGCGAGCTCAGGATCCAGTTCCAGGCCAAACTGCGTCAGTTTGATCGAAACGTTCGAGTTGATCCCGGTTTCATCGATGCGTGAGAGAATGTGCAAATACTCTTCCACTTCACCCATGGCTTCGGCGGGACTACCGACCGACTCGTTGAGGTGATCAAATGAGGCACTACAGCCTTCGGCATTTAATTCCTTGATCGCAGCGACAGCTTCGTCAATGGTTTCACCGGCGACAAAGCGTGTGGTGAGCCGTTTGAAGAACTTGAAGTTTGCCGCGAAATCTTTCAGGCCTTCGTGGCGCGAAAGATAAATAAGAGCGCTTCGTGTAAGCATATTTGAAATAACGAACCGAGCGCATTAGCGCCGGATCCAACAGTCAACCGGGGACTTCGACCGTACCCGATTTAGGATTTCAACATAGTCGAGAGTGGGACCCGGCGCTACCGCGCTCGGTTCTGCACCTGTACCCTGTGGTATCCTAACCGCGCAATTTTGGACCACTTTCAATCACCCTCCGGTGGCCCATCGAGGATCGAATAACACAATGCGTCTAAAGCTGGTCCTTATTGCTTCGTTTATTGCTGCGGTGGTTGGCGCGGGGACGGCGATAGCCATAGTCCTCGGCTTATCCTCGTCGCTGGAATCAATCACGACCCCCGGCCTCTACTTAGCCACTTACTTGTTACCCATTGGAGCCATCTTCTTCGCTTCAATGTTTGTGTATCGACACACCGCCCGCCGGCGAAAACTTCAAGCAGCGTTGACGGTGCTGATTAGCTTTGTGTTGACCATCGCTATTTTCATAGGCGCCTCGGTGCTCACCTCCCGACGACCAAGCCCAGAACAACCGACACCGCCTCGCAACGTTGGATAGTTTTCCCAGCACCTGATACCCGACACCCAAAACCCCATCAACCCTTCGCGGAAACGGTATTCAAACCAATTCGATCTTGAATCGGACGTAACGCATCAATCACGAAGCGAATGTGATCGTCAGGGGTAACATTCAGCTCTTCAAATCCCTGTTTAATATCATCGCGGTTAACCGAGCGGGCGAACGCCTTGTCCTTGAGTTTCTTTTTGACTGAAGAAACTTCTAAGTCATCGAGACTCTTCGTAGGCCGAACCAGCGCGCAGGCCACCAGAAACCCGCAAAGCTCATCAGTCGCGAAAAGAGCGCGCGCCATCGCAGTATCTCGCGGCACGCCTGTGTAAGTTGCATGGCCCATGATGGCGCGAATAAACCGTTCTGAATAACCACGTCCGCAGAGAATGTTGGCGCCGGTGTATGGATGCTGGTCCGCTGATGGAAACATTTCGTAATCGAAGTCGTGGAGCAATCCGACAAGTGCCCACTCCTCCACGTCATCATCAGGCGTGCCATATCGTTTGGCACACGCGCGCATCGCGGCCTCAACTGCTAAGGCGTGCTTGCGCAGGCTGTCACCCTTCGTATATTCGCAGAGCAATTCCCAGGCGTCGCTTCGATCAGGCATCAGCTTCTTGTAGTTGAATTTGGTTGGGCTTCCGGCGAGCAAAACTAGCACGAGTGAACGATGGAGGCAAAGAAGAAGGATGAAGGCGGAAGGATGAAGGACCAACCGGAAATGCTAGTCGGAACTCCGGCCCGATTCATCCTTCATCCTTCATCCTTCTCCTTCCGCCTTCATCCCTCCGTCTACCCTTGCGCGCGGTAGCCGGGGCGGGCACGCACGTGAAGATTCTTCCGACTGGTGCTGATTTTGATTTTTCTATATTTGCCGTCACGCCCTCTATTGGTTGGGTAATAACCAACGGTGTACTGAGTTCTCAGTTCAGCGGCAATCTGAGCAAAGGCATCAGGCAATGAAGCAAGTGTATCGGCGCGCACGATTCTACCGCCTGAACGATCGGCGAGCTCCGTTAGATAGCTATCAGCCGTTAGATAAGCCTGGTCGAGCATGACGCTGATTGAATCATCGACTCGGGGACGAGTGCCTCTTCGCGGAAAAGGGCTGTCGTCCGGCCGACTGCGAGGATCGGTCGGTGGCAGCGCTGGCGGCGACTGGTTTGGTCGGGGATCGCCGGTGCCTGTCTGGTCGCGGTCGCGCTCACGTTCAATCTCTCGTTTCCTTCGCAGAATGTCAGGAATTCCAAAAGTGCCATTTTTTCCGGGATAACTAATCGTCGGCGCCGACTCCGCATCGTCACTGGGAAACGTGGGCGCAGTGGTTCCGGAAGGCTGTTTGCGAATGTTCTCGAGTGTCGGCAATCCAGAGCCTTGCTCGCGGGCCTGCTCACGCGCGAGTCTCTCGGTTTCAGCTCGGGTTTCGTAGCGGATGGGGTAGGTTACAACTTCCTCTTCATCAAGCCAGCGAAGTGTGCTGTCAAATGTCGCGCGGTCGCTGTGCCAATCCATCCCATCGCTAAACAGCACAATTGCTTTGCGCCCCTGAATCGAGCGAACCGAACTTAAGGCGAGCTCAAAAGCGTCGTAGACCTTGGTTCCCTTACCTGGCGCGGTTTTGTTGATGGCGTTTCGAAGCGCCGTCCGGTTATTCGTAAACTCGTTGAGGTCGCGAACGCTATCATCAAACGAAATCACCTTGACGCGATCCCCAGGCTGCAACTGCTCCACAAAAGCAATTGCCGCTCTGCGAATCAATCCAAGTTTTTCCTGGGTACTGGCGCTGGTGTCCAACAGCAACACCACATGAAACGGTGTGGCTACCGTCGCGAAAAAGGCCACTTCCTGCTTCACGCCATCTTCGGAAATGCTTATCTCGTCTTGCCGCAGGTCGGGAACATAGTTTCCTTCAATCGTGGCGGCAATCAAGGGAACGGTGACCAGATCCGTGTCCACCTTGACGACTTCAGGCTCGTCTTCTGGCGGTGTCGGTTCAGGGGTCGGCTCCGGGCTCGGTTGCTGGTTGGCAGTCGTGGTCGGCGGCCTCCTGACAGGGGTTGAGCTCCGGCGAGTGCGCGTCTGGGCGAGACCGGCGCTCGCGATCGCGATGGCAATCCCGAATATGAGGCAGATCTTAAAGAATCCAGCTCGCACGGTTTCCTCCAGTCAAGTTCTGAGATTGTTTGAAAGAAGATATAGGGACTTCCGTAGGATGAGCAAATGATCGCGCGCGTTTGCCCGGGTCCTTCGGTTCCAGGGTCAGCCCGGAGGGCTGGAAGAGAGTAGCCGTGGGTTGAGTCCCGATTCGTCAGGACGATACCCCCGGATCATGTAGCCATAATTTCTCGACCCTGAAAAGGTCGCAGAACTCTTCTGGCACCCCTGCAGGGTGCGGCGGACCCACTCGTCATTTCCCCGGAGGTTCTTCTCCCGATAAATCGGGATGCGACCCGCGGCTGCTCTCTTGAACCCTTTCGGGTGCAACGGCCCATCGAATTGTTGCTGCCTCTTTCAGCATCAACTAGAATCAAGCGGTTCGCGTTATTCCCATGAGATCTCTACTGCTAGCCGTTCTGGCTGCTTATGTCGTTGCAGCGATTCATGCTGTACTCGCGTTTTTGAATAAGCGTCGTGTCCTGCTGCGCGTTTCGGAAGGGGCGATGGGCGTCGGGTTTTTGCTGCACACCGCCGCGCTTGTCGCGGACTGGGTTATCTACGCGCACTATCCGTTGTTCCATCTCCGCGAAACTCTATCGTTTCTGGCCTGGACGCTGGTCGCGAGTTACGCACTTGTTCTGTATCGATATCGAGCCCATCCGCTGGCTACTTTTACGCTGCCTCTCGTTTCAATCTTAATCTTCATCGCGATCATTACCAGGTCGGAGCCTTCGGCAGAGGCCACGAGCATGTCTACGACGTGGCTTTTTCCGGTGCACACAACGCTTGTCTTATTTGCTTATGCCGCTTTCTTTGTGGTTTTTGTAGCCAGCATCATGTACCTATTGCAGGAACGCGAGTTAAAACTGAAGACCTTCAGCCGGATCTATCACCGACTACCCTCGCTGACGACTGTCAACGAGATCGCAACCAGCGCGGCAGCTATTGGCCTGACCTTTTTGACGGTTGGTATTGCCACTGGCATGCTGTGGTCATCGTCGCGCGATGGTTTGATATGGCACAATGATCCTAAAGAAATCTTTGCGGCTTTAACCTGGTTGCTTTACCTTACTTTGATTCTGTATCGCTCAACTTCCCGCTGGCATGGTCGGATGGCTGCCTGGATGGGAGTTGCCGGGTTTGCTCTCGTGCTGTGCACATTGTTCGGCGCGCGACTGTTCGGCGGTTATCACGTTTTTGGGACATTACTTTAGCTCGGTTGGCGCAAGTCTGATTCATCTGAATGTCTATTCTTCTCGTCGGCATAAATCACAAGAGTGCCCCAATTGATGTGCGCGAGCGACTCGCGTTCACTGACGACGCGTGTAATGCAGGCTTAAGGAAACTCGTCGATGGCGAAGTTATCCGCGAAGGATTGATCGTCTCCACCTGTAACCGCGTTGAAGTATTGACTGAAAGTCTTAACAGTCAGCTCAACGATACCACCCAACGAGTAATTCAGTTCCTCAGCCGGAACGAGTTCGTTCCCGAATCGTTCTTTGCGCGTCATCTCTACAAACACACCGACGACATGGCTGTTCGACACTTGTTTCGGGTTACGTCATCTCTGGATTCGATGGTAGTCGGCGAGCCACAGGTCCTGGGCCAGATGCGACGTGCCTATTCCATTGCGGTCGATGCCGGCACTGCGGGGCGTGTGCTGAACCGGCTGGTGCCCTCAGCTTTTCGAGTGGCGAAGCGTGTGCGTACTGAGACCGGAATCGGCGCCAGTGCTGTCTCAATCAGTTACATGGCCGTCGAGTTGGGGAAAAAGATTTTTGGCTCACTCAAAGACCAAACTGCGCTCCTGATCGGCGCGGGCGAAATGGCCGAGCTTTCAGCTCGTCATCTGATAAGTGCCGGCGTTTCGCGGGTGCTACTGGCGAATCGAACTGAGGAGCCGGCTCGACGCCTCGCTTCGGAGCTTGGCGGTGAGCCCGTTAGCTTTGATCAACTGTCCGATCATCTTATCCTTGCAGATGTGGTCATTTGTTCTACGGCTGCAGATCAGTTCGTGATCACCGCGGAGATGGTTCGTAAGGCGCTTGCCAAAAGGCGCAACCGACCAGCTTTTTTCATCGACATCAGCGTGCCACGTAATATCGACCCGGCGATTGGAGACATTCCAAACGTTTTTGTTTTTGACATAGACGACCTCGAATCCGTCATTTCATCAAACATTCGCGAACGTGAGCGAGAAGCTGAGCGGGCCGAGTTAATCGTTGAGTCTGAGATAATGCAGTTTCAATCGTCCCTGCGGGCACTGGATGCGGGTCCAACGATTGGTGCTCTGCGCGAAACGCTGCAGGCCATTGCGCGACAGGAGCTGAGTCGTCAGCGAGCTCGCCTCGGTACGCTCTCCGTTGACCAGGAACGGGCCATCGAAGCGCTCCTGCTATCCACCGTTAACAAGATTTCCCATCCCGTGTTGACTCAGATGCGAAGCTCTTTCGACGAGAGCGACCCTGAAACTGTCCAGGCGTGGCGCGACATCTTCGGCCTTGAAGAATAAGTTAGGCGTCACACTCCAATGGAAAACTCAATTGTAATTGGCTCGCGCGGCTCCAAGCTGGCTCTTATTCAGGCCCATATCGCCAAGGACCAGATTCAACTCCTCAATCCCTCCGTCCAGGTTTCAATCGAAGTAATCAAAACGTCTGGAGACGTCAACAGCGCTCCGCTTTCGGTGATCGGCGGCAAAGGTGTTTTCACGAAAGAGTTGGAAGATGCGTTGCTGGATCGGCGCATCGACCTGGCCGTTCACTCGTTGAAGGATTTGCCGACAACCTTACCGGCAGGTTTAGCGATGGCGGCGATCTGCAAACGCGAGGATCCGCGAGATGCATTGATACTTCCTCGCGGTAAGACTCTGACGAGCCTCGCAGCCCTTCGCAAAGGATCAAGAATCGGTACTTCCAGCCCGCGACGCCTGGCCCAACTAAAACATCTACGACGGGATCTTCAGTTCTTGGAGTTGCGCGGGAACGTTGACACCAGATTGCGGAAGCTCGATGAAGGACAGTACGACGCCCTTCTGCTTGCTTGTGCTGGTCTACGACGACTGGGCTTAGACGACAGAATTACCGTTGCCATTGCTACGCAGGAGTTGCTGCCCGCTGTGGGTCAGGGCGCCCTCGCGATCGAAGTTCGCGCAAACGACGAAGCGACAACGCCGATCGTTGCGCAGCTGGATCATAAATTCAGCAGGTTGGCTTGTCTGGCAGAACGCTCGCTGCTCAGAGCGCTCGGTGGCGGTTGTTTATTGCCCATCGCAGCACACGCTGTCGTTCGCGACAAGCGGATTATGTTGGAAGGCCTGGTAGCAGACAGGGTAGGAACGCAAATTGTTAGGCGCAGGCTCAAGGGGCCTTTAACCGAACCAGACGAGTTGGGTATTCAACTGGCGAATGATCTGCTCGACAATGGGGCTCGTGAATTACTTGCGAGTGACGCGATGGTGAACGGATGAGCGCTGGGCCTGCGGACATGTCAACACTGCCTTTGCACGGCCGCACCATCGTCGTGACGCGAGCCTTGGCCCAGGCGGAGGAGTTCGTTGAGGCGCTTCAGCAATACGGCGCACTGGTAATCGTTTGTCCGACAATTGAGATTCACGCGCTCGAGAGTTACGCCCAGCTCGACGAGGCGATCGAGCACTTGTACGGATATGACTGGCTCATCTTCACCAGCGTTAATGGCGTGGACCACTTCTGTAGACGGCTCGAAGCAACGCATCATGATGCTCATGAAGTGGATGCGTTGAAGGTGTGTGCAATCGGCGACGCTACGGCTGACAAGCTTCGTGAGCTGCATGTTCACGTCGATTTGATTCCCGATGTGTTCAAGGCTGAAGGAGTGTTTGCGTCGCTGGAACGTTTTGTCGGCGGGCGTTCAGCCTTGCAGGGTTTGAATATTCTAATACCACGCGCATCGGTGGCGCGTGATTATCTGCCGAACGCGCTGGCCCAGGCTGGGGCGCGTGTGGATGTGGTGCCAGCCTATCGAACGACAGTGCCTGCTGACCTGGACCGTGGTCGTCTTGCAGCGATGCTGTCTGGCGGGGCCGACTGTATAGCCTTTACCAGCGCCTCAACAGTGCGAAATCTGGCACAGCTCTTCGACACCGACGATTTGAGCGGGCCGCTTACGGGCGTAGTCATTGCCTGCCTTGGCGACGTGACCACCGCAACCGCAGCCGAATATGGCCTCACCGTAGCCATTCAACCGCAGGACTTCACGATTCCGGCACTTGCGAGCGCGATTGCCGAATACTATTCCCCAGTTCCCGAGTGACCTAAACTATCCGCAGATTTGCAGATTCCGCCGATCCACTTCGTCGGGCCAAGCTCCCAAAACGTTGCCACTCTCCTGATCATAATCTGTGTAATCCGCGTGATCTGCGGATAGACCTACGAGCGCCAGCCTTCATGCTAAACTCACCTTCGTGTCATCACCATCTCGCCGCATACTTCTGGTTGACTCGGACCCAGTCCATCGCGACTCGCTACAAAAGCTAATCAGCTCATGGAATTACGAGGCCGTGGTCCGCGATGGAACCGTTGTAGATTCTTCGCTCCTTGAAACTGAGCCGGCCGTGATCATCAACAGTCTGTCGCGCTCGTCGAGCGATGGTTTTGCGGTCTTGCGCGAAGTGAAAGCGCAACAGGCTCGTATTCCGGTGATTATCATCGCCGAGAATGGAACAATCGAACTGGCGATGCGCGCCATCCAGGAGGAGGGCGCCTATCACTTTTTTGAAGAGCCAGTCGAGGCTGACAAACTTCGAGCCGTGCTGGATAGGGCTTTCGAGTTAACAGCAGCGCGACGGGAAAACGAACTGCTGCGGCGACAGTTGCAGGACCGCGGCACCTTCGGCGAGCTAGTCGGCAATTCGTCGTCGATGCGTGAAATCTATGCGCTGGTGGAACAGGTGGCTCCATCATCCGCATCAGTATTGATCACCGGAGAATCGGGAACGGGAAAAGAACTCGTGGCTCGCACGCTTCATCAACTGAGCCCGCGGCGAAATGGTCCATTCATCGGGATCAACTGTTCCGCAGTCCCCGAAAGTCTGATGGAATCTGAACTGTTTGGGCATGAGAAGGGTGCATTCACGGGAGCTGCATCGAGACGCGCCGGATGCTTCGAATTGGCCGAAGGCGGAACCATTTTGCTGGACGAAATCGCGGAGATGCCAGCCTTCCTGCAAGCCAAACTGCTTCGAGTTATCGAAGAACGGAGAGTTCGCCGCCTGGGCAGCCGGCATGAAATCGATATCGATGTGCGATTGTTGGCGGCGACAAACAAGGACCCGGAAGAAGCGGTCGTGAAGGGCACATTGCGAGAAGACCTGCTTTATCGGCTCAACGTATTTCGCCTGCACTTGCCCTCGTTAAAGGAACGCAAAGACGACCTTCCGCTGCTGGCCCAGTACCTGGTTGAAAAGCTCGCAGAGAAACACAACAGGCCGGCGAAATTTCTCAGTTCCGCAGCGCTACAGGTCCTACAGTTTCATGCCTGGCCCGGCAATGTGCGCGAACTTAGAAACGTAATTGAACGCGCCGTGATCATTTGCTCGGGCGAACAGGTCGAGCGTCATCACTTCGCACCATATCCTATCGATCAGCGGGAACGCCTGAGGCAGGCAGACACCATCACGCTTCCGGTGGGCACGCCGCTCGAGGAAGTTGAACGGCAGATGATCATGCGAACGTTACAAAAGACCAGCAACAACAAGACACGTGCGGCCGAGTTGCTGGGCATTAGTTTGAAAACGCTTCACAACAAGCTGAATCTTTATCGAGGGCGCGGGCAGATGGAGTCGGAGTGAGTGCGCCCAGGAATCAGGTCGGCTCAAAGCACTGCCAGTCTTGACTAGCGCGGGGTACCGGCTTTGCCGCCGGATGTGGGGCGGTGGCTTTGCCCCGCCCTAAACTAAGCAAATATTTGAAGGGCTACGCCCTGTCATCTTTGGCCCCAGTTAACCCAATTGATTAGGAGAATGCTAAGAACCGAGGGCACGGCCCGATCCAACGGTTCAGAAGGACGGCGGGGCGAAGCCGCCGCCTGACATCCGGCGGCGAAGCCATACCCACGTTGGATAGTTACTTCCAGGCCCTAAACGCCACTCAACCCTCCAATCCGAATTCCGAACCCAGACCATGAAATCCTGAATGGGCGTCATCACCCATCTGCTTCAAACTCGACTGTCAATGTGTCTTAAATACGCAGTCACAATTTGAGATGCAATATTTCCCGAAAGAAAACCAATGTAATTGTCGGGACGCAACAAAACGATAAACGGCTTGGTTGTGCCGAACACTTCAGCTATTGATGGTGAAAGCACTAGCGAGTGGAAATCGATTGGATCGTCCTGCCCGGCCTCGACTCCACTTTTGAACGCTGATGAATCATCGTGTGAATCAGAGAATAAGAGAAGGTGAAACTTGGGCTCGCGTAATTGGTCGTAAATACTCTTACCATCGATCACAAAATACGGCATGCGATCTCCCGCTTTCACTTTGAAATCTTCGTCACCTGCATGTTGGCTGAGTGAGCCGTGTCGATAGTTGATTCCAATCTGGGAAATCGTCGGAAAGATGAAATTCTTGACCACGTCCAAACTCAAAAAATATTTGGCTATTGGAGGTAAGACATTTGTCCGAAGGAATGCCACGAACCAGTCTGTACCAGCGACAAACTGAAACAGTCGATCAGTCGTTTCCAATAAGCGTTTCGCGTTTTCCAAACGCTCTTCGTTATACGTCTCCAGAAGCTTTTCATGCGCGTCGCCTCTCAAGACCATGGCCATCTTCCACGCGAGGTTGTATGCGTCCTGAATACCCGTGTTCATTCCCTGCCCGCCTGCAGGCGTGTGAATGTGCGCAGAGTCCCCAGCCAGAAACCCTTTGCCCTCAGAAAATTTGTTTACGTGACGCGTGTGGACTTTGTAAGTTGAAAACCATTCGACGTCGTGAATGTCGAGATCGAGTTTTGCCTTTTCTTTAATGTGGCGTTCGATCTCTTCGTACAGAATGTCGCCTTCATCTTTTTCATGTCCCTCAGGAAAACTCCCGACGATGCGATAACGCTTCTCGCCCTTCAGTGGAAAGAAGACAAGCAGTGTGTCTCTCGATAGGCAGATGTGTAGCGCGTCATGGCTAAACTTCCAGTCGACCTGGGCGTCCGCTACGTAAAACATTCGTTCAAAAGTGCTGCCTTCAAACTCCAGCCCGAGCTGATGTCGCGTCGGACTCTTTGCTCCGTCACAGCCGACCAAATACCGGGCGTCTATCGTCAATTCCGGCGCTTTCGCGGTGGTAACAACAGCGTTCACGCCGTCATTGTTTTGAGAAAGACTCAGCAGCTCGGTTTGCCAAAGAACCTCTTTCCCATGACTCGCCACGTAGTCGTACAGGAGTTTTTCATTCTTGCTCTGCTCGAGTAGCAGCATGTAAGGATAAGCGCTCAGACCCTCGCCGATCGCCGACAGGTCTATTTCGCCGCGAACCTCACCCTCGGCAAGCATGCGTCCTTTGCCTGCAATAGTCCCCTCGCTAACGGCTCTTCCAGCCAGGTCCATTTGTTCATAGATCTCAAGCGTTCGCGCTTGTACACCAATAGCTTTTGAGTAGGACGTAGGGCCTTCGTTCTTTTCGATGATGATGAACTCCACGCCGTGTCGGATGAATTGACAAGCCAGTGACAATCCGGTTGGACCAGCGCCGACGATCAGCACATCAGTGTTCATATATGGATTTTTTCTGAATAGCTGGGAATCAGGGGTTTATGCTAACAGCAGCGGAAACAAATTGTTAATTAATTCCGGGCAGGATCGTTTTAGTTATTTGCTGCGTTAGATAACCAGTCAACCGGAAGAAATTTTCCGATCCAGGGAAATCAAAAGTAGTTCTGATAATTGCGCTAAGCCTGCTGCTCGCCGGGCTCGGCCTTGTTTATTTTCAACTCTACAAACACCCGATACAGGTTGATAGCGGAACGATCAAACATCACCTGACCTTCGCTGGTCATTCGAACGTTGTCTTCCGAGTCGTGTTCAGCGTTAGCTTTAGTAAAGATGGCCGGTACCTCGCCAGCAGCGGCGACGACTCCACCGCCAACATCTGGAATCCAAATGATGGATCCCTGATACGCTCATTTTCAGGTGACTCGGAGCACATCTACTCAGTGGCGATAAGCCCTGACGGCAAGTGGCTGCTGACGGGTGGGCGCGATAAGACGACGTTGGGAGAACTTCTGCAAAATGTTCGCGGCGCAAACCTGTCGCATCGGACCGTCACAGTCAGACTCTGGAATTTGGAAAACGGTCAACTGGTACACACGTTTGCGCATCATTCGAATGACGTTTTCCAGGTGGGTTTCAGTCCTGATGGAAAATGGCTGGCGAGTGCGAGTGAAGATCACACTGTGAGCGTTTGGAGGCGATAGAACTTATGCTTCATGCGGGGGACTTCCCTCAAAGTGGAGCTTTACCACGCTTATCAAGCCTTGAAGAGTCTCATCCGTGCGGCCCACACTCTCGTTGGTGCGTCGCAACTGCTCATCCGTCAGACGCTGCTGTTGGTCCGTGCGCCGGAGATGCTCATCGGTGCGGATCTGAGCGTCTACCAACGCATCAAATTTTGCATTTACATCCTTAAAGCCCTCAAGAGTCGCATTAGCAAGTCGCGCGACGATTTCCCCAGTTTGCCCGACGATCTCCCCTGTTTGCGCGACGATCTCCCCCGTTTGCGCGACGATCTCCCCCGTTTGCGCGACGACCTGATTGGTTTTAGTTTGAGACTCGCGCAACTGTTGGATGTCAGATGCAAACTGGGCCTGCTGCTCCACAATGAAAGACATTTTTCTTTCGAACTCTTCGTTAGGCATTACGAGACTCCTAAAGACTCAAGCTTGAGATAACGAGCGCGCGCGACTGAAGCAACTCAATGGTTCCAATATAGATCATGTCGCTTACGAGAAGAAGGGTCACTTCGAGATGTCGTTGATCCGCTCGTTACAAGATCTCTAGCTTCGTCCAAGTCTATTGTCTGAGCCTCCTAATTATTCCTTTCACTTCTTCAACTCGTGATCACACAGCGCATTCGCCTGTAAGTTGCGTAGGTCTCAGCCCTTCCTCGGGCCTAACTTGCAGCGCAGGCATCGCGAATGCTATTCATCGCACGCATGTCTGTCCTTTTGTTTTTCATTGATGGTCTGGGAATAGGTGCGCGGGGTCCTGCGAATCCCTTCGACGGACTCGACGAAGCCGCGCCCTTAGCGCACTTTCAAGGCGAGAACCTCACGACGATTCACGACGGTATCGTCGTCCCAACTGATGCCTCGCTTGGGGTCGAGGGCAGGCCTCAAAGCGCATCAGGTCAAACGACGATTCTCACCGGAGTAAATGCACCATCACTGCTCGGTTATCACAAGCAGGGCTTTCCGAACGCGGCCATGTTGGAGATCATCAGCGAGCATTCGATCTTTCTTCAACTATCACAAGCCGGGATCGAACCTGTGACTTTCGCCAACACCTACACGCAACGCTTCTTTGACGAACGTCCGCGATGGATTTCGGCGACTACTGCCGCTGTGGAAGCTGCCAAGCTGCCGTTTCGCAAGGTTTCGGACCTGAAGGCAGGAAACGCCGTTTATCAGGACTTCACGAACCAGATGCTAATTGAACGCGGCGAAGATGTGAGTATGAGAACGCCGGAAGAAGCCGGATCAGTACTCGCCAAAATCGTTAATAAGAATCGATTTACTCTTTACGAGTATTTCATTACTGACAAGATTGGACACGCTCAAGACATGGAAGCAGCGCGTTCGACCCTCCAGTCGCTGGCGCTCATGATTCGGACTCTGTTATCGAAAATTGATCTGGGCACAACTTCCGTTATACTCACCAGCGATCACGGCAACATCGAGGATCTATCTTCGCGCAATCACACATTGAATCCCGTTCCAACCATTGTCTGGGGCGTGCGACGAAAAGAAATAGCAAGTCGAATTACTAGTCTCGCAGATATAACTCCGGCAATCGTTACAACCTTGACCTCCTGAAAGCTTACTCGGAGCCCGTTAACAGGTCTCCAGAGTTCAACCTTTCGGTTGCTTCTTTCGCGACTACGCAAGCTGAAGCTCTTACTCAACTACATAGCTCATGGAACCTATGTCTCACCCCCAACGGCGTCACGATAAGAACAATCCGCGCGAAGTCTTTGGCTGGAAGATGTACGACTGGGCCAACTCCGCGTTTTCGACAACCATCGTCGGCGCGCTTTATGGGCCATATTTGACCGAGATCACGCAGCGTGCAGTTGGAGAAAATGGGACCGTCCTCGAACTGGGACCGTTAGGAGCAATCACCGCCAAATCGTTTTTCCCGACTTGCGTCTCCATCGCGGTGTTTCTCCAAATTTTTCTGTTACCCATACTTGGATCGATTGCGGATTATTCAAATCTCAAAAAGAAAATGATGGCCGTGTTCTGCTATACGGGAGTCACTGCCACCTGCTTAATGTTTTTCGTTGCCGGAAACCTCTACTGGCTGGGAGGATTACTCTTCGTCATTGCCAATCTCGGTTTTGGCGCCGCAGTAGTTGCCTATAATGGATTCCTCAACGAGATCACAACTGAAGACCAACGCGATAAAGTTTCGAGCCGCGGCTTCGCATATGGATATTTAGGCGGTGGCTTATTACTGCTGCTCAACTTCCTGCTCGTAAAGAGTGCGCCGAGAATTAGTCTCGATCCCCTGATGGCCGTGCGCATTTCTTTGCTTTCCGCCGGAGTGTGGTGGGGTGGCTTTGCTTTGATCGCGTTCAGTCTCCTCAAAACCCGGGCAGCTGAGAAAAGTCTGCCTCCTGGCAAGACCTACCTAACGATCGGATTTTCCGAGCTTGGACGAACCTTTCGCGAATTAGCGCGATTGAGGCATACGTTGAAATACCTCTGCGGCTATCTTCTCTACAACGACGGAATTCAAACCGTGATTAGTATGGCCTCGGTCTTCATGGCCCAGGAGCTGTTCACCGCGAAGGGATTAGAGACAGACCAGTCGTTCCTACTGGGCATCTTTCTGATGGTCCAATTTGTAGCCATCGCTGGTGCGCTCCTGTTCGAAAGAATTGCTTACGCAATCGGCACAAAGAAAGCAATATTGATTTCGCTTGTTCTCTGGGCGGGTGTGGTGATCTATGGCTATGGTTTCCTGAGCTCGACTACTGAGGCCTGGGGCATGGGCGCCGTGATAGCGATCATTCTGGGTGGCTCGCAAGCCCTGTCGCGCGCACTCTTCTCACGAATGATCCCACCCGGAAGAGAGGCTTCGTTCTTCGGAATCTATGAGGTTTCCGAACGAGGTACGTCGTGGTTAGGTCCGCTTGTGTTTGGCATCGTCGTGGCAGCAACCAACTCTTACCGGCACGCGATGTTGTCGCTGATCATTTTCTTCGTCGGCGGTGCGATTATTCTGTACTTCACCAACACGGATCGAGCAATTCATGAGGCCGGCAACTTGTTACCTGAGGAAGCAGCGAAGGAAGGATAGCGACGACGATTAACTGGCGGCGATCAAACTGTCAAGGATTGAGAAGCGTTTACTTATCCAGCTAGTTTTGATTCTTTCTTTTCAGCCGGCTTCTCAAGGCATTCCCGAGAGCAATAGGTCATGCTTGCCTTACTCCCAATTGCCCTGTCAGCCGGTACCCAAGTACCACAACCGACACACCTAACAAGCTTACTTTCGGCTGTTACCTTTTGAGTTGAGGAGCCTGTTGATCCTGGTTGCGCGGAGGTTACGGAGCGGACCGTGCCGAGAACCTTCCTGATAACTTTGATGTAGGGATGTACGCGAGAATAGACGAGTAGCAGCAGTAGTACGAGCAGCGCAACGATGACAATGTATTTCAAGATAATTCCGTTGACGCGCGATTAGTTAGCTCTGATCGTCATCAGATTTTGAAGACGGCGTATACAGGACGTCGACATTTCTGCGTCGCGGTGTTGGGTCGGTGGCACGTCTACGCGGCGTCGATTCGCGGTTTCGTCGATCGACACTACCCGCAGGTAAACCCTTGCCGTGAACTGCTTCCTCGAGAATGCGAGTGATCTCCTGTGAGAGAGTGCGATGCTCGGCCGCAGCGCGCCGGCGTAAAGACTCTTTCAAGTGGTTGGGGACGTACGCGCCAATGAAAACTCCTTTACGATTCGCCATTTCTGCCGAGCCTCTCTTTCATAACGGTTGGTCTTGGTGAGCGTTGGAATGCGTTTTAAGCCTTGACGAAGAGAACAGGTCTGTAAGCCGAATTCTGTACCCCGATTCCAAACCTCAAACCTCTGAAATCTAAATCTGAGACCTCAAATTTGAAACCTGAGACCTGATTTTGAGATCTGAGATCTGAAATTTGAAATCGGAGTGGCGATCATTCATCTAGCCCAACTGTTGCCAGTTGGATCAAGCGATCTACCCGGAGGTCGTAGCAAAACTTCAACTCAAGATCCAAAGACCTCAAGTCTCGGTCAGCTTTGGGCGGGCAGCCCTAATTGACGCCTCCCTATTTGATCTTGCACTGCGAGGAGTTTGCCTGGCCGCAGATGTCACCACCTGCGCCGGTGCGCTCTTACTTTAAGCCCCTGGGGGCCGCACCATTTCACCCATCACCCCGCGTTTGAGATTTGAGATCTCAAACGAAATCTCAAAACCGCGTGGCTGGTCTATTTTCTGTTGCACTTGTCGTCGATTGAAAATCCCAGAACTCAAAATTCCCCAGGGAAACCTCAGTTCTGAGATCTTCAAACGCCCCGCCGTTAGCGGGCTCGCTGCCCTGTAGTGTTCGGACTTTCCTCTCCAGAAACCAGTAAAATCCGAGGATTTCAAAGGTTTCAGCAGCGACCGCCCGACCTGTTCTCTCGCAAGGCAGTGCAGTATAGCAAGCCTGTTCAACAGGTACAACGCGAGTCCATAAACGACTGCTGGAGCTTCAAAATAGAATCAAACCGAAGTATTTGAAGCCGACTCGAAGGCTATCGAGGCTCGATGAGATCGTCAGCGCCATCGCTATTGACACCACTGAGTGAGAGACCGCAAGCGCAAAAAGGTTGGGTTGTTTTTGATAGGTTGCCGCCCAAATTGTGCCGCCGACTAAAGTCACAATAGTCAGCATCGGGTTAGGAAGATGGACAAGGCCAAAAGCAAGGCCTACTAAGACAACGCTCCGGCGACCGGGTCCCAGCGCGAGTTGCATCCGTCGATTAATGAAGCCGTTCAAGGCGTACTGTTGAAACAGGGCCCAGAGCGGTAACGCAAATAAACGACTTCGCCACGGGCCGATGTTCGTCAGCTCGCTAGTCACAAACACGATGGCTACCGCGCCGGCAACAGCCGCGATCGTCGGTAAGACCAAAATCCGCAAGGCAGCAACAAAGTTGTCGGTGCGGAATCCAATATCGCGCAAACTCTCGCCGCGTTCACGGTGAGAAAAGATCATCAGCCCTAACGCCGAGAGAACTGGAACTGCCATTATCAACTTGTTACGTCCAACAAATGCCATTACAACCCACTCGGCAATCAGGCAGGATACGAGCACTGAGACAATCTCCCACCCCGCCACCCAGCGAGAGGGATTGGCAGAAGTGGAGTGGTCCAAACCTGGTGCGTGATGTCATAGCTATCTGTTCGCCGGTAATACTCTGCCGTTTGGATCAACGCTAAAACGAATTGGGTCACCGAGCATCTGAAGCGACTTTCGTGTTCCCTTGCCGCTGTCGTGCCGGGCATACATGCGGGCTTCGTGAACACCCAGCGGGAATGACGGTAAAGAAAACGTGTATCCATGCCAATCATCGTTGGCCCAACCAGCCGCCTTTACATCTGGTCTGGATTGACTCGCGACTTGCTTCGCCACAAATTGATCGTCGACATATAAATGCACTTCAACCCGACCCCATGGATCAGCGTCATTGACGGCCCAACCCACGATTGCGTCGTCGTGAAGCTCGCCCCAGCCATGAAAGACAGGCGGCACTATTGTGACGTAAGCCAAAAGCGCGAGCGCGCCAACGAAAAGCGTTTCCGCAATAGACTTGACGATTAGTGCGTTGGTTAATCTGGAAAAGGGCGTCAACATGTGTTTGAAAAGGCCCGCCATTATGCCCCATGTTGCTTCAACTTCAAGAGCTTACAGGCGATCAATCCCAAACCAATGGTTTGCTTTGCACAAAAAAGGGCGACTCAAAACGAGCCGCCCTAATCAAACTTTTTTCAATGAGTCCCTATTTGCCGGGAATGACCTCGATTCTATCTCCCTTTTCCAAAACAGGATCCGCGACTTTGCCTGACTGAATTTTCTTCAGGTGGTGATCAGCATTAACAAGCCGGCTATTTGGACCTAACCGCGATATTCGGATTCTTACTTCTCCCTTAGCCGTGACACCACCACTCGCCAGTAGAGCCTGGGTTAGCGTCAACCCGGAATGGAACGACTTCTGACCAGGTGAGCCAATAGCTCCACCTATGAAAAAGAATTCGCTGGGTCGGGGCGCAGCGCCCGCTACTCTAATCACGTCGCCAGCAATTACCAAGGTGGCCGAATGAATCGCGTCGTTCAGGTCGAGTTCCATTGGCGCTCTTCCCTGACGCGAGATGGTTGCACGTCCAGCTTCAGGAAGTACCAAAGCTTCGGCAAGCATCGCGTAAAGCGGTACAGCCTCGCGACGTAGAATCTTTCGTCCTGGCGCGGCCACAAATCCGGTTACCGTAACGGCATGACTGGCGTAGTCCCGCACCGCGACATTGATGACAGGGTTGTCCAGGATTTTGATACGTTGGCGTAAACGAGTAGCGATCTCTGCCGTGGTGAGTCCAACCACGCTGACGGGTTCACCGGCCAGGGGATACTCAAGCAATCCTTGCTCGCCAATCGTGTACAGCGTCGATTCCCTCTGCTGATTGCCGGCGATTTGGATATCCAGAACGTCGTTTGCCCCGATTCGGTATAACTGAGTAGCAGCCATGGTCAAAGCAGTGACGCTGGGAAACAAATTGGACGGTGGCGGCGACTGCAACGGCGCTTTACTCGTGGGATTTGATCTGACGTCAATTCCTTCAGCAGGGACCGGGTCAGCCGTCCGCCGAACGCGCCCAGACTCAGGATGGTTCTTGAGTTCTAGCTGCGATGGTGTCTGGCTGGCTCCTGCTTCAGATTTAGCATCGTTCAGGGCGGTGGTTTCGTTTCCGAGTACCCGGGCGCGGGAGGCGAGACGCTTGCTCTCGACTGGGACAGTAGATGTCGGAGTCGGCTTGCTGGCGGCGGCTACTGATTTAACTTGACCCGAGACAGCGTTCGCGACTGCAACCATCAGAATTGCGGCGGCAAAGATTAGGTTTTTCATGGTGATTCGGACCCTTTTGAGCTTGGCGGTGTCGGGGGTTAGTCTCTGCGAGCCTTCGCCGATGACGGCGCTGCTCGTAAGTAATAAACGCTCAAAAGGCTTAATTTCCTAGAACTTAGGGGAAATTCTGGAAGTGAAAGCTTGATTTTTCTGTGAAGGAAATTCAGCCGGTCTGGGTTACCGACTTTCGGGTGGCGCCGGCAGGCTTGCCGGAGGAAACAAATCATACCACAACTTACCCAGCCGTTCGCGAACAAGGTTCTCAACCTCGTCCGCAGTCTCGGCTTTCAGGCATTCAGCAACGATTTCCCGGGCGAGACGGGTATCGATTCGCGCCACAGTGCGGTTGACTCGAGGAATTGCTGACGGTGTCATGCTGAGTTCGGTGGCGCCAAGACCCAACAGCAACACGACATAGGCCGGGGTTGAAGCCATTTCTCCACAGACTATTGCCGGAATATTGGCTTGTCGAGCCGCCTTAAGGCCATGATCGATACTTCGGAGTACCGCCGGGTGTAGGGTTCTGAACCACTCGGCGACCTCGTCGTTGCCCCGATCCACCGCCAATGTGTATTGCACCAGGTCATTCGTACCCAAGGCGAAGAAATCAACAGACCTGGCGATGCTGTCTGCTGTCCATACAGCTGAGGGTACTTCAATCATCGCACCCACGCTGACATCTCCTACCTCGATGCCTTCTGCTGCAAGCTTCGCCGATTCCTCAGCGATTATTGCTTGAGCACGTCTGACGTCGCTCACATCGGCAACCATTGGTAGCACCATTCGCAGTTTGCTCGTGCGAGAGGCACGCAGAATGGCACGTACCTGGGTTCGGATTACCGTTTCATTGACCAGGCCATAGCGAATAGCACGAAGGCCAAGCGCTGGGTTCTTCTCCGCTTCCTGAGACGCATCACGAAGATTTTCCCCGCCCAAGTCAAACAGTCTTATAACTACGCCGTCATCGCCGGCGACTCGCGCGACTTCCTCGTAAGCAACTCGCTGATCCTCTTCCGAAACGATGACGCCGCGCCTAGCCAGCAAAAACTCGGATCGGTACAGGCCGACTCCTCGAGCTCCATATTTTTCGACACCTTCAAACTCTGACGGCAATTCAATATTTGCTCGCAACACTATCTCGACGCCATCCTCAGTCAGGAGTGGACCAGCGACTCGGGCATCAGCAGACGCACGACCCGTTTTCCTGCTTAAGGTTTCAGCCTGATAGCGATCGAGGGTAGCTGCAGAAGGATGGAGAATTACTTCGTTGCGGGTGGAATCAACAATTATTTGATCGCCAGTGCGAGTGCTGCGGAAAAAGTCCTTGAGGCCAACCACTGCCGGGATCCCGATTCCTCTGGCCAGAATCGCAGTGTGCGAAGTCCAACCGCCACTGTCGGTGGCAAGCGCGCGCGCGTGATCAAGATCAAGTTCAGCCACTGCCGAAGGCAACAGGTCCTGCGACACAACCACGGCGTCTTCTGACAAATTCCGTGGTTGAACGTTGGCACCGCTAAGCGCCATCACAAGACGCTGCATAACGTCCTCGATGTCGGAGCCGCGTTCGCGAAGGTAGTCGTCTTTGATTTCCGAATAGAGCGACAGGAGACGGTCTCCAACAACCTTGATGGCCCACTCCGCATTCGCATGATGCTTGGTTATTTGTTGCTCGATATCTTCGGTTAACTTCTTGTCTTCCAGAAGCAAAAGGTGGGCATCAAAAATGTAAGCGTGGTCCTTGCCTAATCTGATCTCCGCCTGCCGTTTGACCGCCATGACCTGATGGCGTGCGATCTCAACTGCCTCACGAAAGCGCTGACGCTCGGCCTCAACGTCGGCAACATCTATCTTCCAGTGATAGATCTGCTGGATGCCGTTATGCAATCGTAGCACTTGCCCAATCACGATGCCTTCTGAGACACCCAAACCCTTGAAGCGAATCTCTTGAGGTTGTGGCATTACGTCGCAGACTCAGGTTCGATTTCACCGAACCCGTTAGCAAATAGTTCATCAATCGCAGTCATCGCAGCTTCTTCATCGGACCCTTCGACGCTCGCGAGCAGAGGCGTGCCGGTGCTGGCCGCAAGCATCAAAACACTCAGAATCGATTTGGCGTCTGCCGAGGTCCCGGTATCGATGCGTTTGAGCTCAACTGAACTGTCAAAACCAGTGGCAACTCGCACGAGTTTGGCGGCCGCCCTCGCGTGCAACCCAAGTCGTGCCTTTACAGTTAGTGTTCGTTCCAACATTAGCGCGATTCACTCTTGTCGGGCGGCGCCAGTAAATCACCGGCGCGATAGATTCCCTGACGCCCGAGGTCGCAAACTCGCTGCGCCGTTTCCGTTAACGAAATCTCACCCGTTTGACTCGCTAGTTTGATCACCATCGGAAGGTTTACCCCGGTTACGACATCAATGTTGCCATCATCTAAAAACATCGAGGCGATATTGGTAGGAGTTCCTCCGAACATATCTGTCAACAGCAACACGCCTGCACCCTGCGAGACTTTGGTTATCGCGCGTTGCACCTCATCGCGTGCAGCGTCGACATCGTCGTGCCAGCCTATTGAAACGGCGGAAATGAACGAAATAGGTCCAACAATCATCTCAGCTGCCGCCAGTAGTTCACCCGCGAGATGACCGTGGGTCACTATCACGCCGGCAATCCTGGGTTGAGCATCTTTATTGGAACCGGGTTGCACGTTGCTACTCATGGTGTGTACCTAAACTAACGTTACTTGGTCTGTCTCCGCGCGTGATTTGCTTTCCTCACGTCGCGATGGACCACCTGAGTCTCAAAGCCAGCGCGGCGAAGTTTGCGCCCGAGTGCGTTGGCCACCATCACGGAACGATGGCGTCCACCGGTGCAGCCGATACCCACCGTGACATAGGACTTTCCCTCGCGTTTGTAGAGCGGCAAAAGATAGTCAAGCAGATCGCTAAATCGCCTTAGCGTCTCCTCGACTTCGGGTTGAGCGCGCAGATATTTAACTACTCGCGGATCGTGACCCGAAAGCCGTTTCAACTCCGGAACAAAATGCGGATTCGGCAGGTGTCGAACGTCGAAGAGTAATTCGAGGTCGCGGGGCCCGCCAAACTTGTGTCCGAAACTCAACACCTCCACCCGCATCAATCCACCCTGGCGATCAGGACTAAAGCGTTCCAGCAAATGCCGGCGCAGCGTGTGCACCGTATGCTCCGACGTATCAATGATCTGGTCTGCTTCAGCCCTTACCCGCCGCATCGCTCTGCGCTCGGCGCGGATTGCCTTCAGTAGTCCCTGCTTGTCATCAGCGGGATGCGGCCGGCGCGTCTCGCTGAAGCGATGTTGCAAGACACTGTCGGAGGCCTCCAGGAAAAGAACGTATACCGAGTGACCTGCCTCGCGAAGAGCCGCGAGTTGCGTTCCGAAATCTTCGAGAAATGACCCTTCCCTGATGTCGATCACCAGAGCAGCGCGCTCAATTCCCTTCTCGGGCCGACCGGCAGTCACAAGGCGCGCAAAAGTCGGCAACATGGTGACCGGAAGATTATCGACGCAGAAGTAGCCCAGATCCTCAAACGCATTCGTGGCCGCCGACATACCGGAACCACTGAGACCAGTGATGACTACGATCTCCGGCGAGTTCCCTTCCGCGGCCTTCTTCGCCTTTTTTGTTGTCACAGCGTTGCTCTAATGCTGACGTCAACTAGGGTTGTGCCGCAGCCGCCTTAGTCACGAGGCTCAACTCTAATTCCACCACATCTCCAAGAAAATTTGGATTGTTCGGGTTACTAAAATTCACTCCGTAGTCACGTCGATTTAATGAGGTGCGCGCCGTGACCCCGAGCGTAGTCTTACCTGTCTTGGCATCCTTCGAAACCCCGTTTATCGTAAACGGCAGCGTTATCTCTTTGCTCACGCCGCGCATTGTAAATGTGCCGTGCGCAATTAACTGATTCCCCTTTTTCTCCACACGACTCGACTTAAACGTGATCTCGGGAAACTTTTCTACGTCAAAGAAATCAGGATTTCTTAAATGTGCGTCGCGTCGTTCAATACCAGTGTCAATGCTAGTCGCCTTGATCGTGGCGTTAACCGACGACTTCGTAACATCCGCGTCGTCATAAACTATGGCGACCGTGAAGTCAGTAAATTTGCCCCGTACATTGGACAAGCCGCCCAGGATCGGCATTGAAAAACCGATGTTCGAATGGGCGGTATCAATCTCATAAGTAGTGACAGCTCCAAACGCATAGGTCGCGAGCATCACTATCGCCAATAGAACACTAACAAAGTTTCTCTTGAACATGATTCTCTAAGGTGGTCCTTTCATGGAATGAGTGGAAACGACTCGAGCAAGCCTGCAGGCATCCTCATTAAGCTACAAAGCGACACTAATACGAAGCCCGTGACGATTACAAGTCTCGCACTGGTGACGCGCTTTGTCGTGTCCACGGTTTTATTGATTGACGATAATTACGGTTCGATCAATCCAAAGTTGCCGTCTTTTCGCTTGTAAAGAACGCCAACTCTTTCCGTATCGGCGTCGCGAAAGACGACAAACTGATCCGGATGTGACGTCAGTTTCATTGACGCCTCTTCCGCGGTCATTGGCTTGATTGAGTACCGCCGTGCGGGAATGATTCGTGGCGGACGTGGAGTAGCTTCTATTTGGCCATCTGGAGTCGGCGCCACAGCCCCAGTTCGGCGCGCTCCCTGTTTTCGATCGATAATTTTTTTCTTAAGCTTGATGGCTTGCGTTTCGACTTTTTCCATCGCCCGCGTCAACGCCATATACATGTCGGCGTTAACTTCCTTCGCAGTCAGTGTGTGATCGCGCCAGTGCACAACCAACTCACCGATGTGCCGATTTTTCTCGACTGTAATGATTACGTGGGTGGAAGCCTCGGTGCCGTTAAAGATATGATCCAGCTTCTTGAAATGATCTTGAACGTGTTTGCGGATGCCGGGGGAAACCTCAACATGGCGGCCAGTGAACTCAAATTTCATCAGGAAGGACCCTCCTCGCTATTCAAAGATAACTGCATTAACACTTACCTGCAGAACTGCCAGGGGGCGAACAATTCAAAACACTAAACGATTGCGCGGCGTTCGCGCGAGCCGGGGATGCTCATTTGGTCGCGATATTTTGCTACCGTTCTACGGGACAACTTAATGCCATCTTTTGCCAGAATCTTGACTACCTGATCATCGGTGATCGGGCTGTGTGAATCCTCTTCTTCAATCAGCTTCTTGATCTTCAGCTTAATAATGCGCGTCGAAATCTCTTCGCCGTCCTCATTCAACATGCCTTCGGTGAAGAACCTTCGCAACTCGATTACACCCTGCGGCGTATGCGCATACTTCCGGTTTACCACGCGCGACACTGTCGAAAGATGCATCCCGATGTCTTCGGCAATATCTTTCAACATCATCGGCTTGATGAATTGCACACCGTGGTCCAGGAAGTCTTTCTGGCGGGCAACGATCGACTCGACAACTTTATAAATCGTCTGTCGCCGGTGCTCAATGTTGCGCAAGAGGTCTACCGCCGACCGCATCTTCTCCCGAATAAAACTCTTGGTCTCGTTGCTAACGTCGCTCTTACCCAACATCTGTTGATACTGCTGACTAACCCGAAGACGTGGACTGCCATCGTCCGAAAAATAGATCACGTAGTCTTCGTCGCCCTCATCCAATTTCTCTATATAGATTTCGGGAGCAATCAGGATCGGTTCTTCTGATGAGTAACGCCGCCCTGGATACGGATCCAGCGTGCGGATGAACTGCAACTCCTGGAGCAATGTATCGACGTCGCTCCCAATCTGCTTGGCCAGATGCGGCAACTTATGCTGTTGAAGTTCCGGCAAGTGCTCGCTGATCAGCTTCGACGCTAATCGATCGGTTTCGCCGAGGACCTCCACCTGGACCAACAGACATTCTCTGACGTCGCGCGCGCCACAGCCAATCGGATCCATGCGCATTAACGCTTGCCGCGCTTCTTCAACCTTCTCCTCCGTCCAGCCGCCCATCGCGGCGATCTCAGTGTTGGTAGCACTAAGTCGCCCGTCAGCGTTGAGATTTCCAATCACACTGATGGCTGCATCACAAACGTCTTCCGCGATCTGGCTCATGTGGAGCTGCCATTCGAGGTGTTCCGCGAGTGAAGGAGCACGAGTCAGAAACTGTTCAAAGGTTGGCGCATCTTCTTTGTATTCAATTTCCTGAGTCTTGTAACCAGGGTCGAGGTAGTCCTGAAACTCTCGTCCGAAGTCGATCTCTTCAAAAGGATCGCGCGGCGTGTCGTCGCCCGTAATCTCGTCGCCGCCAACATCGTCGGCCGACTCTGATGCACCAAATTCCGAAGCTTCCGCCTCGCCCTCGTTGTAGGTTGGAGCTAACGTTTCAAGGTCTCCTGATCCGTTTGAAGATGGACTACCCAACTCTGGTTCGACCGCTTCGAGCTGAGGAGGATCGGGCGCAGCACCGGGATCGGCACTCGTTAGGTGATCGAGAATTTTTTCCGCCAGCTCACCCACTTCTTCCTGAGTGGCAACTTCCTCGAGCACAGGATTCTCAAGCAACTGTTGCTGAATGAGATCACCAAGCTCGAGGGTAGTCATCTGCAACATTTCTATCCGCTGACGCAATTGAGGCGTCAGCACGAGACGTTGAGAGAGGCTGGTGGTAAGTTTAAGAGACATTTCTTAAAGCTAAACGCGTACTCTTTAATTGATGAATTATGTCGCTTAGTGCGCAGGGGGATTATACTCGATTAGAGCATATTTGTGCGCTCGGCTCACATTCGGAATTTGTCGCCGAGGTAAAGTCGCCTGACTTCCGCGTCTTCCGTCAACTCACGTGGAGCACCGGCGCGGAAAATTTGCCCGTCCGCCATAATGTAAGCGCGGTCCGTAACACCCAATGTTTCCCTGACATTATGATCCGTAACCAGGATACCAATACCGCGTCGACGTAAATACAGAATTACATTCTGGATATCGTCAACAGCTTTTGGGTCAATACCGGCGAAAGGTTCATCAAGCAGAATGTATTGCGGTTCGGTCGCAAGCGCGCGCGCTATCTCGGTTCGCCTTCTTTCGCCACCAGATAGTGCTTCGCCACGTGTGTTGCGGACGTGACCAATTCCAAACTCTTCCAACAACTCTTCGAGACGCTTCAACCTTTCGCGTCTACGAAGGCCCATAGTTTCAAGGACGGCCAGGATGTTTTGCGCCGCCGTCATCTTGCGAAAGATCGAAGGCTCTTGCGGAAGATAACCGACTCCCAGTCGTGCTCGCAGGTACATCGGTAATCGAGTGACGTCGCGTTCACCCAGACTCACAACCCCGGCGTCAGGTCGCTCGAGACCCACAATCATGTAGAACGTGGTCGTCTTGCCTGCACCGTTTGCTCCGAGCAAACCGACAACTTCACCTCTGTTTACATGGAGGCTAACGTCATCGACTACTCGTCGTCCGCCGTAAGTTTTTCTTAATTTGATAGCAGCTAACGCTGAGCTGGGATCTGGGAGGTGTGACTCCGAAAGTCGTGATGAGGGCAAACTCGCCGAAACCTGCTCCTTCTCGTAAGCGTCGCCCGACGTTGCGCTCTTTACCTCTCGAATGCGTGTGACCATATGAAACTAGTCCAATCGACCATCAGGGGCGCTTCACTTTATGAGTGGACCTCACCCGGCCTGGAGATTGTGGCCCTCTTGCATCGTCCGCGGTCACTCTACCGTCTCGCAAATTAAGCGTCAAACGACCACTTTCCGTACTTCCTTTTTCAACATCTTCGACCCGCGCAGGATTGCCGGTAATGACAGCCACTTCATCGATGGTTGTAAACTGGGCCCAGTCGCCGGTGCCTTTTCTACCAGGTTGATTGATCACAACGTTGCGTTGGGCAATCGTCTTCTCTACATCGTTTGACTCACGATAGAGATAGGCATCAGCTACGCCAGCGGTCATTCGATCATTCCCCTGCCGAATGTCTACGTTGTTTTCGTAATGAATCACGCGATTTGCCTCCGTATAAGACATCCAGTCGGAGGTGGCAAAAACTGGAACCGAGCCGCCTGGTTTCCGTCGCGCATTGTAGACTTCACTCTGGACGTGTCCGTTTGCCTCCATCTTTTTGTCGTTCATGTAGAGCGTGATCTTGTCGCCGCGTACATAGTTGTCGTCCTGCCAGGCGCGCGCATTGCCGGTGTAGGTCGCCATTCCGTTCTCGTGATAGAACTCGCCCTTCTCGCTCACGATATAAACCGGACTTTTTACTTTCGAGAAAGGAGTAGCACCGTTGGTTTGCTCCTGACTGTAGTAAGTGGTGGCCGTCTTGCCGCGCGCATATGAAACATGCCTGGTCAGATCCGAATCCAACTCAACCGCCTTAGTCCGCGCCCGAGAGTCCCAAACTGTTGGATCGCCACCACGCAAACGAACCATATTGTCAGCGGCAACATAAGCGATATTCGCAGCGGTTCCGTTTCTGTCGTTCTCGTTAAACTTGGCATCGCCCTGAGCGTCGAAACGGTCGATGTCTTGCGTTTCTTTTACGAAAACCGCTGACATCTTCTGTGAGGTCAAGGTACGCGTGCCGCGGTCATCCACTTTTTGAACCGGATCGATTACTGCTTTCGCGCCGTTGCTGGCAGTAAAAGTGCGCGCCAGATTTCCGGCTTCAAAGAAATCACAATCAATGCGAGGCGCGGTTAGAGTTTTCTTATCAGCTTTCGCATGCTTCATAGCCGGATCGACAATCAACTCGGCATTGCCGACAGCTTCGGCTTTGTCCAGATCGCGACCGGTTACACGCCAACTTAGTTTCACTGCATCCGCGGTGAGACGCTTGCTCGCTGCACGCGGGTCACTCGCCTTCGACTTGGGGGCCGAGAGATCGATAACTGAACGACCCTCGGTACGCATTTGCTTCAACAGACTCCGATCGTTTTGCGGGTGAAACAAGACCTCAATCAGGCTGGCTCCGGAAAGTTGAAGATCCGAGTCAGCGTCCAAAGTTTTCGCGCCGGCGCTATTCATTGCGACGGCGCGCTCAAGCCGCTGATCCTTGTCGAGCAGAAAGTCCATGTCAGTCGAATGAACTTCGGCAGAGCGGCCTGGTTCCATCGAACGTAGATAGGCGTTGCCTCTAACCTCAAGTTTCTGCAAACGCTGCTGCTCATTTAGATTGGCGAAAAGGCTGTCGCCGCTCATGACGTCGCGCTCCTGCTCGGCTGTAACTCCTCCCGCAAACCAAAGCTTCATCGACTGCTGTTCGAAGGTGGCCGTCGCTGACCGAATGGTCACAGGACGCGAGCGCGCACCGGATAATTTTGGACTGGTTTCCGCGCCAGGGGCGACAGTTATTTCGACGTCTTTTTTCAGCTCAAGCTTTTTGCTCTTGGATTCAACTACCGCACCGTTTGAGCGGCCGGAAACATTATGACGCGTAAAGGTGACCGCAGCTTCCGTTTGCGCGATTTCACTGTTTTGATCATAGGCAATTGACTCCGTGGTTACTTTTAAAGAGTCCTTGGTGGCTAAATTTACGTTGCCGAGAAAAGTAATTACCGATTGCTTCGAGTCGTAGATGGCCTTGTTAGCAGTGACCTGATCAGGGATCTCACCGACCGCGGGATATATAGACAAGTTCACTTGATCGAGTTCGTGGTGCCCGTCAGAGAAGGTGACGTCACGCGACGCTTTTAAAAGCAGATGAAGGCGGCCGTCCTTCATCATGCGTTGCTCATAGCCCTCAATGATTCTAGTAATCTCCTTCGACAGCTCCGGCGTCTCGGATCTCATTCGGAAGGGCTTGTTGTTTCTCAGCCGGTAATAACTGATGGCAACGAAACCCACGGCGGCGACCAGAATAAAGATGGCACCCGCACGCGCTACGAGCGGCGCACGCGTGCGCAACCCGATGGCAAAGGCTCGTTTTCGTGTGATTTCCTGCATTGATAAAAAAGCAATCAGCAATCAGCAATCAGCAATCAGCAATCAGCAATCAGCAATCAGCAATCAGCAATCAGCAATGAGATGCCCCGCATTGTGTTACGTATGCCCAAAATCTCCAGTCCCTGCAGATCAACTGCTGCTTGCTGACCGCTGATTGCTAATTGCCGATTGCTCTCTGCTGCTTGCTCGCTCCGCCGCTTTTACATCCTGAATCGACAACTGCAAAAACGTCTCGCCAGACCACTTTGTCGCCTCAATCGTGTACGCCACGTCAACCTGACCTTCCAATTGAGGCCTTCGCTCGGCCCCATTCCACCAGATTGTCTCCAAAGGACGACGGTTTGGACCGGCAACGCTCAGCTTGAGATGACGTTGTCCAATTAAACGCGGTTCGCCGAGGATGCACAAGTTGCGCGCCAGAAACGTTGGTCGCAAGTTGCCCGCGCCGAACGGTTCCAGCAACTGCAGCTCGCGGACAAGTTCAAAACTGATTCCTTCTGTCGGTAACTCCGCGTCGATCAGCACACATGGTTGCAAGTCTTCTGCGGTTAGACAGCCAGCAGCATGTTCATTTAGACGACGCCGGAACTCCGATATTTGTTCTCGTTTAATCGTTATACCTGCCGCATGCGAGTGGCCACCAAACTTCTCAAACAGGTCAGCGCAGGTGGTTAGCCCATTAAGCAAGTGATACGGCTCAATGCTTCGTCCTGAACCATGCGCCACATCACCATCGATTGAAAGCACCACACAGGGTCGATTGATTCGCTCTGAAATCTTCGAGGCGGCAATCCCGATAACACCGCGATGCCATCCTTCCCCGGCGATGACGGCAACATAAGAATTCGCAGGATTCTTATCAGCTCCTTCAAGCTCACTTATGGCCAATTCGAAAATCTGCTGTTGCACCTGTTTACGGTCCTGGTTGCGATCGTCAAGATGCTTTGCGAGTCTCTTCGCTTCTGACCTGTCAGTTGTGCCGAGGAGTTCAACAACAGCACGCGCGGCGTCCATCCTGCCGGCCGCATTAATCCTGGGCCCGAGACGAAAGCCAATGTCATAGGCTGTCATCGTGGTTCCATCGCCACAGCCCGCAACTTCCATGAGGGCGCGCAACCCAGGATTCGTCGCTTTCGGTAAGTCCTTGAGTCCGAGTGCCACAATCGCGCGGTTCTCGCCGGTTAGTTTCGCCACGTCAGCAACTGTCCCGATCGCCACCACTTTTAGAAACGCTGCAATTTGAGACTCGCGTCCTCGCTTTCTAAACAACGCTTCCACGAGCTTAAACGCAACACCAACACCAGCCAGATGCTTATCCGGGTAGTTGCACCCGACTTGATTTGGATTGAGGACGGCAAACGCCGGAGGGACGCCCTCGCCCTCATCCGGCAGGTGATGGTCCGTGATGATTACGTCGAGACCGTTGTCTCTTGCCCAGTAGAGCGGCTCATGCGCCCGAATACCGCAGTCGACGCTAATCGCCAGCTTGAATCCTTCAGCAACCGCACGCTCGAGCGCCGCCTGTTGAATTCCGTAACCCTCGGTGAATCGATGGGGCACATGAAATCCAGTACGCCCGCCAAGAAGATTCAACGCTCGCAGTAACAGTGCGGTTCCGGTCGTGCCGTCGACATCGTAATCACCGTAGACGAGTATCGGTTCGGCGTTATCGATCGCCCGCAGCAAACGCTCGACAGCCTCCGGCATTCCGCGCATTAAATATGGATCGTGAAGGTGATCGTGGGAGGGGTTTAGAAAACGGCTGGCTGAAGATTCATCATGACAGCCTCGGGCAATCAGAAGTCCGGCAAGGGTGGGCGAAACTTCCAAAACGCGGGCCAACGCGGAGACACGTTCGGTGTCCTGCTCGCGCAAGATCCAGCGTTTTTCATTCATGTGAGGGACTTCAATGATTCAGTAATGTTCCGCAAAAAACTTACTCAGCAAACCAGCCATCAACGTCGAGTAGCTTAACACCGATTCGTCTTCGGCCATCAATCTTGTCAGTCCACACTCCGTTAACCTCAGCTTCAAGTTCGCGGCCGAACGGGGGCATTAAGGTGACGATGGATCCAAAGGGAACGTCGACATCGAGGATAATCGTGGCGCCGCCACGACTGATTTTGATTGCATGCGCTTGAACCGTGAAGGGCTTTCCAGCCGTTGTCGTACCTGCTACTTCAAGGGCAAATTCTACTGGGACTCTGGGACTGCGCGGACGTTGCGAGGGCATGGTCGCAGTACGCGGATCTTTGTCGTGCATTAACGTACCACCTTCTGTGGACTGAGATTGACCCCGTACTTCGGGTCGGGGGAGGAACAGGGCAAACGTAGTTTACCTGAATCGAGAAACTTTTGGTAAGCGTTTTCGAAATAACAGCGATCCGATTACTCGTGACCTAAGACATGGCCCACCTGCGACGAAGTTCTGGAAATATCGACGCCAGTTTCCAGAAAAAGGTGTGGTGAATCTAACTTGCGCTGGCGGTGATGTAACCGCCTAGCAACGCCAGCATGATGAGCAAGCCAACAATCAATCGATAACCAATAAAGATGCCTGTGGAATGAGTTCGGAGGAAACGAAGCAGAAACCAAATCGATAGATAGCCAACCACTCCGGAGACGACTGTGGCGACGATCAAGGGAATGTAGGTGCCCTCCGGCAACTTGTGAATCGCTTCCTTGAGTTCGAGTGCGCCACTGGCTGCAATGGCGGGAATAGACAGGAGAAACGAAAAGCGCGCTGCGGTTTCGCGCGTCTGGCCGGCAAATAGACCACCCATCATGGTCGAGCCTGAACGGCTCGAGCCGGGAATCAGCGCCAACACTTGAGCGCCGCCAACCGCCAGAGCATCCTTGAGTCCGAGTTCGGCCATGGAGCGATTTCGTTTTCCGACCACCTCGGCAATCGCCAGAAGGATCGCCACCACAATCATCATCGTAGCGATCACCCACAAATTCTTGGTGAGGGTTCCTTCAATCTGTTTCTTAAATACAAGCCCTACGACGGCAACCGGGATGGATCCAAGAATGACCAGCCAACCTAACCAGGCGTCTTGCGAAAGACCGAAGGGGCGTGACGATGGACCCGTTGAATTGGAATCGCGATCAACGAGTTTCTTGCCGGTGATCAATGCCAGATGGTCCCGAAAGAAGGCGATTGTGATGTTGATGATGTCGCGCGCAAAGTAGATCAAGACCGCGAGAAGCGTGCCGAGTTGTATGACAGCAATCGTCGCGGTCGTTTGCTCTGCTTTAAGCGTAGCTTCAACGCCGTCGTATAATCCGACAAGGCGCGACGCAAAAACCAGATGCGCCGTTGAACTGATAGGAATGAATTCGGTTAAGCCTTGAACGATACCGAGGATGATGGCTTGTAAGATCGTCATTACTTTGTGAGTTGTTGGTTGTCAGTAGTCAGTAGTCGGTTGTGAAGCCTGATTCGAATCTCGTAACCAGCTACAGGCAACTGACGACTGACAACTAACTATTCCCTAAATGAATTCCGTCTTGAAATTCGATCGTACATCCAATTGGGCATAACCATGCCGGCGCGGACAATCGTGGCGAGCTGCCAGGGAAACGCATACGACTTCTTCTGCTTCTCAATCGCTCCGATAATCTTCTTCACTGCATCCTCAAGCTCCATCAAAAAGGGCATCTTTGCTTCTCGCCCTGCAGTTAGCGGCGTTTTGATAAATCCAGGATGGATGATCGTTACTTTGATACCTCTGGGCTCGAGATCAAGACGCAGGCTTTCAAAGAACGACGACAGCGCGGCTTTACTCGCTCCGTAAGACGCAGACTTTGGTAACCCTCGATAGCCTGCAAGGCTGGAGATGGCTACAAGTTGTCCATGTCCGCGTCTTAACATGCCGGGAACCACAGCAGATGCGCTCGCTGCTGCGCCAACCACATTCACGCCCAGGACTCGTGCAACTTCTGATGCGTCCAAGTCCGCGGCGTCGGTGGTCGCACCAATCCCAGCATTCGCGATCATGACATCTATTGGCCCAACTTCAGTTTCCAATCGAGTCGCCAGATTTCGCATAGCTCCGGGATCCTCCACATCGCCTGGCAGGGCAATCGCAGTACTACCCATCTGCTTGATCTGCCCGACAATTTCATCGAGGATTTCACCACGTCGTGCAACGAGCCCAAGCTTTGCCCCTCGACTTGCAAGTTCCAACGCCAAGCCGCGCCCGATGCCTGACGATGCACCGGTGATCATCACTACTTTGTTCTGCCAGTAACTCAAGTTTATTGGTGGGTTTCGGGGATGGTGGAATTAGACCTGGACCACGACCGGCATTATCACAGGTCGCGCCCCGGTAAGTTTCTGGATGAAGCGCTTGAGTTCGACTCGCAGATGCTCTTTCAGTAAGCCCTCGTCCTGAAGGGTTTGACGCGACGCACCTGCAAGTGCCGCCGACACTACTCGTTGAGCATCTTTGAGACTGCCATTCGCAGAATCGAAGCCACGTACGCCACGCGAGACGATTTCTGGCGGCGACTGCAGCTCACCGGTTTCGGCATCGATCGTCACGATTAACGTAATAATGCCTTCATAAGCCATCTGCTTTCGTTGACGTACTGTCTCGCTGGTGATCTCTTCAAAGCCACTGTCATCAATGAACGTACGCGGCACATCGCGCTTTTCCACCACGGTCGCGCGTTCGCCATCAAGCTCGAGCACATCACCGTTTTCGATCAAGATGATGTTTTCTTCCGCGTAGCCAAGATGGTTCTTCACAAACTCCTTGTGACGGAACAGCATGCGATATTCGCCGTGAATCGGTACCACAAACTTTGGACGCACTGCTTCGGTCATGATCCGAATATCTTCCTGCGATGCGTGGCCGCTCACATGAATCAACCGCCGTTTCTCTTCGATGATGTTGGCGCCACGTTTGTAAATCATTCCGATCATCCGGGAGATCAGACGCTCGTTACCCGGAATAATTCGCGCCGAAAGGACCACCGTGTCGCCTTCATCGATCATCAATCCCTTGAAACTCTGCGAGGCCATTTGCGAAAGTGCGGCGCGTGACTCGCCCTGTGATCCGGTTACCAAAAAGACGATTTCGTGATTACGCATCTTCTTGGCTTCGTTGAGAGAAACCAGAAGACCATCGGGAATGTCCAGATACCCCAGTCGATCGGAGACCTCAACATTCTTGTGCATCGATCGACCCATCACACAGACCTTACGGTTAAACTGCTGGGCCACATCCATGACAATCTGCAGACGGTGAATCGACGATGCAAACGCAGCCACAATAATTCGGCCTGACGCTTCAGCAAAAATTTCTTCAAACGCTGGAATCACCGCTCGTTCGGAAGGCGTTCGTCCCGGAACTGTCGCGTTGGTTGAATCAGAAAGGAGGGCAAGCACTCCTTCCTGTCCGTAACGTCGAAAGGAACGGAGGTCGATCGGCTCGCCGATTACCGGCGTCTCATCAACTTTGTAGTCGCCAGTGTGAATGATCGTGCCAACCGGCGTTTTGATTGCGAGCGAGAAACAATCCACGAGGGAATGTGAGACACGAATGAACTCAACGCTGAATAGACCAATGTCGACTACATCACGAGGCGCGACTCGATGCATCAAGGTGTTCTCAACCAGGTCATGCTCTTCTAGTTTGCTTTCAGCGAGACCCGCAGTGAAGTGAGAACAGTAGACCGGGACGTTAAACTTCTTGAGCAGATACGGTAGCGCGCCGAGATGGTCCTCGTGTCCATGAGTGAGCACGATGGCGGTGATGTTGTCGCGATACTCCTCGAGAAAATCGAAGTTTGGAATACAGACATCGACGCCGTAAGCCGTCTCCTCCGGAAATCCCATGCCTGCATCGAGGATCAACATCTCATCCTCGTATCGCACAGCCATGCAATTCATTCCAAACTCGCCGATACCGCCGAGCGGGATGATCTCCAGAACATTACTCACCTTCGGTTTTTACTCAACTCTCCCTGTGACGTAGGCTGCAGTGAACTTTCCGATGCTATAAAGGGGACCAAAGAAGTAAAGGAAGTATAGCATGGCTGCTTTACGCAAGCAGACGCTGGTCGTTACTCTGGTTCATCCATTGAAGTGTGGATCCGTGGGGTGCAGCTCAGGTCCGATCTAACAGGGGAGTTCTGATGAAGTTAATAGTGATTGCTATAACCTTGGTCCTTGTGCTCGGTGGAGCCTCGTCTCTTGGACAAAATCATCCCATGAATAGTGAGAGTGCTATCAAAAAGCTCGAAAGAGATCTGGAGGCGGCGAGGCTAAAAGGCGACACCGTTACCCTTGATCGCCTCATCGCAGAAGGCTATATCGAGATCGATTCCAGGGGATTAGTGACCACGAAGGCCGATCTTCTGAAAACAGCGCGTGCTATGAAGACTCCACCGCAGGGGGTCTCTGTTGGCCCTGAGAAGACTATCGACGATCTCGCTATCCGCTTTCATGGAGATACTGCACTCGTCTCCGGACGTGTCAATATCCGTTACCAATTCATGGAGTATCAAACTTCCGCACCTCAAACCCCAACCAAAGATCCTGCCGTCGTAGATCAGGAACGGTTTCTCCGAGTTTATGTGAAGACCGGTGGAAGCTGGCGACTGGTTTCCCAACAACACACGTTTGTTGCCAAGTGATAATCGCGCATCTGTTCTCCTGATGCAGGCCTACTGCGTTGCCGAAACCTCGGAGATGCGTTTATTAATCCGGACAATTTCGGATTGACAGGCGCTGATCAATGGCAATAGACTCCGCCCACTTCAAAGGGTTGTTTGTCTTTTTGCCTCAGATCCGTCTGCCGGCCAAAAGTAAAGAAAATAAAAACTGAATCGCTCAGTCCTGTTTCGGATCGCTTCCGGGCGAGCTATCCAGGTCCATTTCATGGAGTTGGATCCGGTCTCGATTACCAGGTCACTGTACCTTTCTTCGAAATCTCAACCGTCTTTAAACCAAAAGGATTGCTCTGCTGCGGAAACGATACGACTGCTTACGCGCCATATCTGTGAGCTAAGGCAGTCGTGCGCGTGCCATAACCCCTAACGCATGTAAAGGAGAAAAAGATGAGATCGAAATCAAAGGCCCCCTCAGGGAAAACAAGAAAAAGGAGTAACCGTACACGGCTTGGAGTTTTTGTCGGACTAGTCGTGCTCGTGATTGGATTTGTTGCGGCGTTTACGGCACCGCGAAATTCTTCCCACGCTTCGCCGAAGAAATATAAAGCCACCAAAGAGATCATCCTCGATCAGGCCACCGGCACTCTTCGGAAACCTACGCCAGAAGAGACAGAAACGATGGTCAGTGATCTGGCCGTTCTGACGAATCGTTCCACCACAGGCCTCACCGTCACACCAGGGGCTCAGGGCTCACAGATGGTCGATCTTCAGGGACGCTTTGGCGGAGTAGCTTTGGGTCGCGCGAACCCAGACGGCACCACTGAGGTGAGGTGCGTGTTTACGCTCGAAGAAGCTGAAGAATTTCTAGGCCTCGAGGAAGATCAGTAAAGGAGAACCACAATGCGAAAACATAAAATTAACACTAAGAATTTCGTCATACTTTTCGCCATGATTATGGTTCTCGCTTGCGCGAGTAGTGCATTCGCGTCAGCCACTATCGTAATTGTTAATGTCGATGGTCCAAATGAAGGATTCAACGATCCCACAGTCGTGGCTCCGGTCGGGGGTAATCCCGGCACTACGCGTGGCCAGCAGCGACTCATCGCTTTCACTCATGCCGCAAACATTTGGGGTTCAACCATCGATAGCAACCAAACGATCCGGATTCAGGCTGCTTTTAACCCCCTTGGCACAGGCATCCTTGGCAGTGCCGGCGCGACGTTTGTATTTCGCGACTTTGCCGGCGTTGGCCTCTATCCAGGCGCAGAATTTGCCGGCACCTGGTATGGATCGGCTCTGGCTGACAAACGAGCCGGCGCGGAATTGAATGTGACACCAAACGTGCCGGACATCGTTGCAACCTTCAGCAGCAACTTCAACTTCTATCTCGGATTGGATAACAACCATGGAGCGCAGCCGGATCTAGTGGTAGTGCTGCTGCACGAACTCGCGCATGGTTTGAACTTCCAGAGCTTCGGCAACGTGTTGACCGGCGCGAACTTTTCAGGCTTTCCCGACATCTATGGCCGTCACCTTCTCGACTCCACCTCCAACCTGCACTGGCACGAGATGACCCAAGCCCAACGCCAGGCTGCAAATTCCAAAGGTGGACGTGTTGTTTGGGACGGTGCCGAAGTCAATGGCAATGTTCCTAATGTTCTTTCTTTTGGTAGCCCGGATGTGCGAGTTCTATCGCCGGCAGCCATTGCCGGCGCCTATCAATACGGCACCGCCGCCTTCGGTGCGACATTAAGCACGCCAGGTATCAACGGCCAAATTGTGGACGCTCAGGACGCTGCTAACCCAGCTGGACCAACCACAACGGATGCTTGCACTCCACTGACAAACGCTGCGGCTGTCGCAGGCAAAATCGCGTTAGTGGAGCGAGGGATGTGCACCTTCGCAAGGAAGGCGAGGACCGTAGAAGACGCCGGCGCAATCGGCATGATTGTCTATAACAACCTGGCTAATGCCAATGTTGCTCCGATAGGAATGGCGGCCGATGCCACCGTGATCCCGCAACCAACCATCGTGTCGGTAAGTCTGACGAGGATTGATGGCCTGGCAATTCTGGGACAAGTGCCGTCCGGTACCACTGCAAAGATAAGCATCGACCTTAGCGTTCGGGCGGGTGCAGATTTTGTCGGTCGTGCACGACTCTATGCTCCATTCCCCATCGCTCAAGGTTCTTCAATTTCACACTTTGATACCGTGGCCACCCGCAACCTTCTGATGGAGCCTTTCATCAGTGGTGATTTGACCCACAACGTCAAAGCTCCAGACGATCTCACTCTCGAACTGTTAAGAGACGTAGGTTGGTTTCCAGACGCCGATCTTGACGGCTCTGCAGACTCTGCTGATTGCGAAGCGAACTCCAATTTTGCACCGACCGTAGTGATTGACGGCTGCGATAGCGGGGTGACGAATTTCTTCTTCACCAGCGGCTGCACGCTCTCTGACTTGATCGCGCATCTCGCGGCTAATTCAAGCAATCACGGTCAGTTTGTGAGCCAGGTCGCAGACCTGACTAATGCGTTGAAGAAAGCCGGGCTCATCACCGGGGCACAAAAGGGTTCGATTCAGAGCTGTGCTGCAGGTGCCAGTCTTCCGTAAGACACGAACAATCCGTTACTCGGAGGCGCAAGACTTCGGTCTCGCGCCTCTTTTTTTTTGCGATATATGGTAGCCGTCGACAGCTTGAGCAAATTTGCCTAACCAACTATTCTGCGAGAAACAAAATGCAGTTCGCATCTTGAAAGGAGTTCTCAATGCCTACTCCAAAGCATTCGAAGGCGGTCGTCCCCGCACTCCGCTATCGTGACGCTCCAGCCGCAATTGAATGGCTCTGCGACAATCTTGGATTCGAGAAACAGCTGGTGGTGCCGGATGAACAAGGCGGCATCGCGCATGCGCAACTTAGCTTTGGTAACGGAATGATCATGCTGGGCTCGGTTCGTGACACCGAGTTTAGTAAGTTCATGAAACAGCCTGACGAAATCGGTGGCGCTGAAACGCAGAGCTCTTATCTGATTGTCGACGATGCCGACGCCGTTTACGAAAAAGTGAAAGCTGCTGGCGGCGACATCGCTTTAGAGATCAAAGATGAAGACTACGGCGGTCGGGGGTTTAGCTGCCGCGACTTGGAAGGACACCTGTGGACGGTGGGAACGTATGACCCGTGGGTGTGACAAATCATTTTCCATATCTCGTTTGACAGTTCTTATTTGTCATTCACCTACAGAACCCAGGCGCTACCTGACACATCGGGATTCTGTAGCAGATCATCTTCGCTTACAATCAAGACTATGAAAATCATTCTTTCATTCCTCGTAACGACGATCCTATCCACCGTCACCGCGGCCGCTGCTCCGCAAACGATGCGCCTGGACTATTACCACACCGGCAATTCGAAGCAGGAACAATTCAGTTTGGATCGCATTGTGATCGAGCCCCTGCCGTGGCCCGGCGACATGACTAAGACTGTCGACAATACGCATCTTGGCAAATACTTTTTCGAGGTGCGCGACCAAAAGAGTAAACAGGTTCTTTATTCTCGCGGCTTCGCTTCAATCTACGGCGAATGGGAAACGACGGACGAAGCAAACTCGATCATGCGCACCTTTAGCGAATCGCTTCGTTTCCCTGCTCCAACTGCGCCAGTTGAGATCGTGCTCAGAAAGCGTGATCCCAGGAACGCCTGGATCGATATCTGGTCCATCGCGGTCGACCCTAAGAGTATCTTTATCGATAGGTCGAAATCCCGCGCCCCCGCTCGACTAATTCCGATCCAAGAGACTGGCGACCCGTCCACCAAGGTTGATTTTCTAATCATCGGCGACGGCTATACCGCACGCGAACAGGCCAAGTTTGAAAGAGACGCGCGTCGCTTAACAGAAACTTTGTTTGCGACCTCTCCATTCAAAGAGCATCGCAAGAGCTTCAATGTGTGGGGACTGTGTCCAGCCGCGTTTGAGAGCGGTATTTCGCGTCCATCGACTGGGATTTATCGCGACTCACCGGTGAAGGCGACATACGATGCGTTTGGTTCAGAACGATATGTGCTGACCTTCGATAATCACGCCCTCCGCAACGTCGCGCAGTTTGCGCCTTACGAGTTTATTGAGGTGATTACGAACACCCGAACCTACGGAGGCGGTGGTATTTTCAATCTCTACAGCACGGTTGCGGCGGACAACGGATTCGCGAATTACGTGTTTGTGCACGAGTTTGGACACCACTTCGCGGCACTCGCCGACGAGTACTACACCTCGCCGGTTTCGTACGCGCCCACGACAACGCATGTTGAGCCCTGGGAAACGAATGTGACCGCGCTGCTTGATCCGCCAAATTTGAAGTGGAAGGATTTGGTTTTGCCGGATACACCGCTCCCGACGCCATGGAACAAGGAGACTTATGAACAAGCCTCCCGCGAGTATCAGAAGCGGCGCACAAAAATTCGGGCCGATAATCGTCCCGAGTCTGAGATGGAAGCCCTCTTCCGAGAAAACCTCGTAGCTGAACAGGCGATGTTTAAGAAAGAGAAATATTGGGGGCGCGTTGGCGCATTCGAAGGCGCAAACTATGAGGCCAAAGGATTCTACCGGCCTCAGGTTGACTGCATCATGTTTTCCCGCACCGACTACTTCTGCGCCGTATGCCGGCGCGGCATCAAACGGGTCATTGATTTATACGCCAGGTAGAGAAAGTACTCGTACAGAACCGAGCGCGGTAGCGCCGGATCCTATGTACAACTAGCGGATCGTTCGTTCAATGGGTGCTTGCGGAATTTACGAAAGAGTTCTCAGTTGAGCTCAGCATCCGGCGCTACCGCGCTCGGCTCTGTACGGGTAGTGAGCTCAAGTTTTAGATCACTCATATGTTTCAAATCATTAGAGCCACCTTGATTCTCGGCGTTTTCACATTTTCAGCTATCGCATTAACAACGAACGAATCGCGCGAGTCGCGAGACATCAAAGAACTCACCCGGCTTGAAAAAGTGTGGAACGATGCGCATTTAAAGGGCGATGCCGAAGCACTCGATAAGTTGTGGGCCGAAGATCTTTTCGTAACCGTGCCTGACATGCCGGTGATGAACAAAGAAGAATCGCTGGCGGTTTGGAAGTCTGGCAAGATGAAGTTTGATATTTACAAGACTTCCAATATTCGCATCAAGGTGTATGGCAACGCCGCGGTAGTTACCGGACAACTCGTTCGCATTCGCGACTCGACCAGCAAAGTCTTTGAGGACGACTGGCGATTCACAAAGGTTTATGTTCGTCGGTCCGGCCGATGGCAAGTAGTCACCTGGCACGGTTCACACGTCGGCTCAAAGTAGGACGAGGCATTCCTGCCTGGCCTTGGTTTGCTAATCCTGCGCTGCCCACCTGTCACACTGATCACATGCTGAAGCAAAGCAGTCACCTGGAACGCATCACTGCAGCTCTGTTTCGGCCTGTAGACATCGCCTTCCTGGTCTATTTCCGCATTGTCTTCGGGGGAATCATGTTGTGGGAGGTCTACAGGTTTTTCACCCACAACTGGATCTCGCGTTACTACATTGAGCCGGTCGTCCACTTCACCTATTACGGATTCAGTTGGATCAAGCCCTGGCCGGGTCGAGGAATGTATGTTCACTTCTTCGTCCTGGGTGCGGCAGCGTTTTGCATCATGATCGGGTTCTGCTACCGCATCGCCGCGTCAATTTTCTTTGTCGGCTTTACTTACGTTTTTCTGCTTGAACACGCTCGATATCTAAACCACTTTTACCTGGTTTGCCTGATCAGCTTTCTTCTGATCTTCCTGCCGGCGAACCGAGCGGCCTCGGTCGACTCACTACTGCGTCCGAAGATTCGTTCCGACACGGTTCCCGCATGGACCCTCTGGTTACTCCGTGCCCAGGTGGGCATCGCCTATTTCTTTGGCGGAATCGCCAAACTGAATCGCGATTGGCTAGTCGGCGGTGAGCCGATGCGGATATGGCTTAGCCCGTTCATCAAACTTCCTGTTTTCGGTCCGATCGTGCAAAACGAGTGGGTGGTTTACGGCTTCGTTTATGGCGGGCTCTTTCTGGACTTGTTTATCGTTCCCCTCCTGCTATGGCGGCGCACCCGTCCGTTTGCATTCGTCGCCGCGATTCTTTTCAACCTGATGAACGCGATCATTTTCAGCATAGGAATTTTTCCCTGGTTCATGCTGGCTGCTTCGCTAATCTTCTTCCCTCCTGAATTGCTGCGAAGGTTTGTGCGAGCCATCAAGTCGTCCGGGTACTCAGGTCTTGATGATGACGCGCCTGAAGCTGTTCAGTCGACTCTGCTTGCAAAGCCGGAAGTTAATTCACCACTCATGCCTTTTCAGCGGCGGACGCTCGGCTTGTTGGCTGCGTATCTTGCGGTCCAGATCGTGATGCCGTTACGTCATTACGCTTATCCGGGCAATGTGAGCTGGACCGAGGAAGGTCATAACTTTTCGTGGCACATGAAGCTGCGAACTAAAGGCGGGCGCTCCACGTTTACTGTGGTCCATCCTCAGAGTGGCCAACAATGGACTGTGGATCCGGCACAATACTTACCTCAATGGCAGCTAATAAAAATGTCCACCAAGCCTGACTTGATTGTTCAGTTTGCGCACTTCCTTGCTGAGGAGAAGAAACGACAGGGGTATGACAACGTTGAAGTAAGGGCAAAATCGATGGCGTCGCTAAACGGCCGGCAGCAACAGTTGATGATCGACCCTGCCGTGGACCTAACTAAGGTGGAAGTAGGTTTGCTGCCGGCCCGCTGGATTCTGCCGTTAACCACCTCACTTGAAACGCGCGGGACTGCAACCGAGCAAGATGACGAGCCGGAAAATTAACTTAGGGAGTTAGCAACTTATGAAAACTTTAGGCTTGGTCGGTGGCATCGGTCCTGAGTCAACTGTGGAATATTACCGGTTCATCATTGAGACGTTTCGCGAGTTAAACGATGACGACAGCTATCCTCTCCTCATCATTAACAGCGTCAACCTCACCAAACTTGTTAGCCTGGTCACTTCGAATCGACTGGATGAATTAACTGATGAGCTGGTTCGTGAAGTTGAGAAGTTAGCAATGGCCGGCGTGGACTTTGCAGCGTTCGCTTCCAATACTCCACACGTTGTTTTTGACGCCGTACAAAAAAGATCTCGAATACCGTTGGTGAGTATCGTCGAGGCCACCTGCGAACGGGTCCAAAGCCTCGGCCTCAAACGCGTCGGATTATTTGGCACACGCTTTACGATGCAAGGAAGTTTCTATTCAAGTGTTTTTTCGCGTGCAGGAATCGAGTTGGTGGTTCCCAATGAGGAGGCTGTGACTTTCATCCACGAGAAGTATATGAACGAGTTGCTCAAGAACGTGTTCGTTTCCGGAACGCGTGACGCGATGATCGAAATCGCGAATAGCTTAAAGCAGCAACACAAGATCGAGGCGTTAATTTTAGGTGGGACTGAACTACCATTGCTACTGCGAGAGGCGACGATTGAGGGCGTGCCGATGTTGGATACTACGCGCATTCACGTGGATCGGTTGGTCTCAGAGATGTTGTCGCTACAGAACCGGAAGGCGTGTGAAAACTCGAATGAAGGCTGAAGTCTTAGGGCGGCGTAGGTTGCTCCTCAACGCTGAAAGCGTCAAGGCTACGGGTTCCGCTTGGGCACTCCGAATTTCAACCAGGCGCTTCCGGTTCTGTACTGATCTCTTCGCTCTTATCGCTTGCTGCTCGCCGTCGACTTCGTCTCATCCAACACCGCGCGAGCAACGGCAATGTTAACAAGAGCCCGCGGCGCTTCGCCGGTAAAATTCCTGCTTACATCCATTGCCTGGTAGAAATCATCCTGAGCTAAGGCTGTAAACGATTCCGCCAAATCTGTCGGGCCAGCCAGACTCGTTCCCACTTCGATACTAAACTTCCCGTCCAACCGCCATCTTGAGAGTCCGTTCTCACCGGTAAACTGCGGCGCATTGTTGCCGGCTTTCACAGTTTCAGATGCCAGCTCCCAGGCGCGAACCCGATTGAATCTTGCGAATTGGTTTAGTAGTGAGACCAGGACATACGCTCGCTCGTGACTTCCATGGTCGATTCGACGTGCCTCATCGAGCGCTTCTCCAAGAAGCTCGTTGCCGCGAACGCGATCGCTTTTCATTACAATCTGCGCGACCTTCAGCAATGCATTTGCGCGAACCGAACGGGGAAGGTCGCTCTTGCGGACGAGTGCAAGTGCGGCATCAACCTGGTTCTTTTTGAGGTAGCCTCCGAAAAGACTGTAATCAACGAAGCTGCGAATTCCCTTTCGTGTTTCCAGATCCTCAATCTTGTTAAGAAAGTCCAATGCAGCTTCATTGCCGGCTTCAGCAGCCCCCATGGCTGCAAAAGCATAAGCGCGATCTCGTTCATCCGCGTTTCGCGCCCGGTTCAACTGATCCTCCAAATCGACGCTGAAGTTGTGGCCGGCAGTTTCGGGGGTCATGCCGCGATAGAGCGAGCGATCACCTGCATTCGCTGCGGCACGTCCCGCTTCCGGACCAAGCGCATTTAGTTGGGCACTGATGGCTGGTGCTAATTCCGGTGCATATTGTTGGAAGAGCGGCAGCAAACGGGCTGCAATGAAATACGTCCCGGCGCGTCCGGCGGACGACTGGTCCAACGCTGCGAACGGTCGCAGTAGAATGCTGGCAAAGACGCGCAGCGTTTCAGCCTTGAATGGAGCCGGTAGATCAAAAGGTGCTTGTACCGGATAAGAATTACTCGATGGAATTCCTTCAGGAGAAACCATCAGATCGATCCAGGGCGTGAACGAGTACCTGGTAAGTAGAGACACCGTGTTCGCATCTGACGCCGGATCGGACATCGCTTGATTCAATAGCCGAACAAATCGCTGGTCCGCGGCTGAGGCGTTTTGTGCCCGCAGCTCGATCAGAAAGGTAATGGCGCTCCTGGTGGCCCGGACAAATGCGGGATCCGAAACCTGTATTGCTCTCGGCACGTTTCCCGATTCCAAAAATTCGTTGGCTAGTCGCAAGCGTTCTCGGATTTCCGATTCAGAGATCACTGCATTGTCGCCGCGGTCAGCGGCATTGGTTCGTGCCGCCGCCAGCTTCTTAAGAAACTCATCACCGAGTGGTTGATCGCGGGCCGCTGCTAACTTCAGAATTTCCGCGCGCAAGTTAGTGCGAGGTCTGGGAGCGCGCGCCGGGTTTGTGCTAATGCGTCCCGGCGTTGCAGTCCTGGATTCCTCAGTCCGATTTTCGAAAGCCTCCGCCGCGTCCCACGCCCGGCGAAAAAGAGTACGGGCCGCTTCCTGGTCCGCTTCCCACAAAACGTCGGCAATCCGCGCCTGAACGCGAGCGCGCAAGGCTTCATCGGAATAACTCCGCGCCTCGATAGCGAGGGTTCGGAGCGAGCCAATTGCCACGGAGCGTTTTTGCGCAAGCGCCGGATCTTCAACCTCGACCTGCCGCGGCGGTTTCGTTGCCTTAGTTTGAGGCTTCGACTGCGGGACGGCAGTGAACGGCTTGACGTCTGTTTGAGCACATAACAAGCCGGGTAACGCGATGATTAAGAGAGCGGCCAGGCGAATTGAGGTCATCGCTTGTCTCCTACAGGAGCTAGATCGTGTGGACCGGGAGTCGACGGTGCGCAGTTTAGCACGTTAATGAAGAGGCATCGTGTCGCATGGTTGTAGGGGCGGCACTCCGTGGCCGCCTCTTCTTTGACTTTAACCAATTCAGATCTAAAGGGAGGCCCGGGCTTGCTATTGAGACATTCGACGTAGATCACACAGAAGAGGTGGCCACGGAGTGCCACCCCTACAGTAGTTGCATACAGAGTGATTGACGTCTCGTTTTCAACTGTAATATCGTCGTTCTACTCTTAATGACTTCGACAATCGCGATGCATCTACGTTTCCAAAGAACCGCTAAAAAGACATCACTCATCAGCGTGATGATCTGTTTCGCTTACTGCCTAACTGCGTCAGCCCAAACCGGCGGCGGAACGGTTACATCCGGCGCAGCAAAAACGACGACCTCCAAGCCGGTGAGCAAACCATCAAAGCCAGCCACTACCTCCACGGCGCCCAAGGCCCGCACAAGCACTCCCAGCCGCTCAACTGGCGGGGCGGCCAACATCGACGGCAAGTGGTGGACGACAGGCAACGATTTTGGCGGTGGCGAAGTCGTATTCACACAAAGTGGATCGAATGTGAATGGCGCGATCAGGTTTTCCGATGGCCGGACGGGAACCGTCTTAGGCAAGATGGTTGGCAAACGGTTGCACCACACATTCACTGACTCGTCGGGTCGCGCCGGCAGTGGCTGGTTGGAACTGAGCTGGAATAATTTTCTTGGCGGTTCCTGGCGCAATCAACAAACGAAAGACGGTTCGTGGACATTAAGCAGAATCGAGGGCAACTGGTGTTTCGGCGGCAGCCGTAACCGCATTCGACGCGTCACGCATGATGCAGCCGGCAAAATCGCAATGGTGACCGAAGACGGCACGCAGGAGGAAGGACACCTCGACGGGCCCTGGCTTTATCTCCATTCCGATATGGGAAACATCAAGGGCGATCAAGACTTCAGAGCCAACCGTGTCGTCTGGTCCACAGGCTTTTATTGGACGTGGTGTGGCAGGTAACGAAATTGCGATGAAAAAAGTCATCTTGTGGATCATCTTGATCCTGATTGTGCTTTTACCTCCGTTAATAATTATCGGCCTATTCAAAGCGGTCTAGGTTCCTCCGTACTCATGCTCTGGGATTCCCTACCAATTATCGATGGTCCACGTATTCGTCTTCGCCGGGTGACGGATGACGATGTTGACGCCCTCTATCGCATCTTCTCCAATCCGGAAGTAATGCGTTACTGGAGTACTACTCCATTCAAGGACCGGACTGCAGCGACGAAATTGCTCGAGGAGATTAATGATGGCTTTCGACGCCGCGCGATGATGAAATGGGGAGTCGCTCGTAAATCCGACGATCAGGTCATTGGCACTACCACTCTATTCAATCTGGATTTCAATAATCGCCGGTGCGAAGTCGGATACGGTCTCGATCGGGCCGAATGGGGCAAAGGCTACATGAATGAAGCTCTTAACGCTTTGCTCGAGTATGCGTTCAAGACCCTCAATCTTCATCGCATAGAGGCCGACGTTGATCCTCGCAATACCGGTTCAATCAAAACCGTGCAGCGACTCGGGTTTCAACAGGAAGGTTACCTTCGAGAACGCTGGCAGGTTGGAGGCGAAATCCAGGACGCACTCTTTTTTGGCTTGCTACGTCCCGAATGGGACCGCGTACAAAGCAAGGCCGGTGGCCACTCATGAGTCCTTCCATGCCGGCGATTTTCTTCGGTCACGGCAATCCCATGAATGCCATCAGGAGTAACGCCTATACCGAAGGCTGGGCCGCCATCGGTAAATCCATTCCGCGACCGAAGGCGATTCTTTCAGTTTCTGCGCACTGGTACTTTCCAGACACCGCCGTGACGGCAATGCAGAAGCCACGCACCATCCATGATTTCGGCGGCTTTCCACGCGATCTTCACATGGTCCAATATCCCGCACCCGGAAGTCCGGAACTGGCCGAGCGTGTTCGTCAGTTGCTCGCTCCTCTTTCAGTTGGCCTTGACGAAGACCAATGGGGACTCGATCACGGCACCTGGTCCGTATTGTGTCACGTGTTTCCGCAAGCAGACATTCCGGTGGTCCAACTGAGTATCGATGAGACTAAACCGCCGAGTTTTCACTACGAACTTGCGAAGCAGTTGATCCCCTTGCGCGATGAGGGGGTACTTATCATCGGCAGCGGGAATCTGGTCCATAATCTCCACGCTTACGCCTGGGGCAAACACGAGATCGAGCCTTTTGAATGGGCCTTGAGATTCGAGAAACATGCGCGTGAAATGCTGCTATCCGGAAACGACCACCCGTTGGTTAATTATGAGGAGTTAGGAAGGGACGCCCAACTCTCCGCACCGACACCCGATCATTATCTGCCGTTGCTGTACATCATCGCGCAACGACGCGATGGTGAGGTCGTGACCTTCCCGGTCCAAGGCTTTGATGGTGGCTCGATCTCAATGCTGACTGTTCAATTTGGATAGCAATCTCGCTCAGACTCACATCAATTATGATTAAGGGACTTTCACGACTGCTGCTCCTCGTTTCTCTTCTGATATGCGCCAAACTTACGTTGGTTAATGGTCAGATCCGGTATCTCACAGAGGACCACCGCCTCCATAAGAACTTTCACTCGAAATTCCTGCCAAAAGATCGTGATGTGATTGTGTGGATGCCACCGGGCTATCGCGATAGCCCGACTAAGCGTTATCCGGTTTTATATATGCACGATGGCGCTTCCGTGTTTTCGATTTGGCGACTTGATGAAACGGCCGAGGCGCTCATTTCCAACAAGCAGATTGAGCCTTTGATCATAGTCTGTGTGTCTAATGGGGGAACCACTGACGATCGATTTTCGGAGTACACGCCTACCAGGGACGCTAGACTAGGCAAGGGTGGGAATGCAGATCAATATGGCCGGATGCTGGTCGAGGAATTAAAGCCGTTCATCGATGCTGAATATCGGACTCTACCTGAACCCGCCAATACGGGATTGGGTGGAGCATCGCTGGGAGGATTGGTGACCCTTCATCTGGGACTAAAGTATCCAAACACCTTCGGGAAGCTGGCCGTTATTTCACCTTCCGTCTGGTGGGACAAAGGCTTGATCATTAAGGAAGTGAAAGCTATCAGTGCAAAACCTTCGCTGAGAATCTGGCTGGATGTTGGAACTCGCGAAGGTCCGACACGAGGAGTGAAGGACTTGCGCGATGCACTCAAGGCCAAGGGTTGGACCCTGGATTCCGACCTCATTTATTCTGAAGCTGAAGGCGCCACACATGACGATGAGGCGTTTGGGCGGCGTGCGTCACGCTTCGTTAAGTTTTTGTTTCCCGCTACCAAGACCAAATGAACGCTCCGAATCACTTCATCGCGATGCTATAATCCTGGTACTGCGTTAAAGCAGCATTCCCCCACGCCCCATACTCTTCGCAACTGTTGGAGTAACATCCCCTGCAAACTCAATCAAAGGCGGACGTACGTCCATGGATGACACGGTGTTTGGTAAGATGTGTACACTACTTCGCTTCGTTTGCATTGTTCTCTATCTCGCAGTTTGCCTCAATGTCGGGGCCTCTTACTCAGCAATTAAGGCGGCGACCCTTCCACCTGGTTTCGTCGAAACACAGATCAGCGGGCTGCCCAATCCAACCGCAATGGAGATTGCGCCTGACGGCAGAATTTTCGTTTGCCTGCAGGGCGGCCAATTACGCGTCATCAAGAATGGCGCCTTACTCCCCACTCCGTTCCTGTCTTTGACTGTAGATCCTTCAGGAGAGCGCGGGTTGCTTGGCGTAGCCTTTGACCCGAATTTTCAAACCAACAATTTCGTTTACGTTTATTACACGGTCACTTCCTCCCCGAGACATAACCGTGTCAGTCGTTTCACAGCCAATGGTGACGTGGGCATCGTAAACAGCGAGGTCGCAATTCTTGATCTGGAGAACCTCAGCAGCGCCACCAACCATAACGGTGGAGCAATTCACTTCGGACCGGATGGCAAGCTCTACGTGGCTGTTGGCGATAACGCCAATGGAAACAACTCGCAAGTTCTAAGTAACCGGCTCGGCAAAATGCTTCGCATCAACCCTGACGGATCGATTCCACCCGATAACCCCTTCGGCAATCTAACTATCGGTCTCAATCGCAGCATTTGGGCCATGGGACTAAGGAACCCCTTCACCTTTGCATTCCAACCCGGTACCGGTCGGATGTTCATCAACGACGTGGGACAAAACGCCTGGGAAGAAATTAACGATGGAATTGCCGGCTCAAATTACGGTTGGCCCACGACCGAAGGCGCTACGTCGAATCCTTCTTTCCGCAGCCCGCTCTTTAGTTATGGGCACGGATCAAGTTCGACCACCGGATGTGCCATCGCCGGCGGGGCTTTTTACAATCCTCCGGTCAACCAGTTTCCTGCAAACTATATCGGGAAGTATTTCTTCGCCGATTTGTGTAGTGGATGGATTCGAGTTTTCGATCCTGCGAATAGCACTGCCAGCGCATTTGCCACCGGGGTCTCCTCGCCTGTCGACTTGAAGGTGGGTTCGGATGGCAGTCTTTACTACCTGGCCATTGGTTCGTCGTCGGTTTTCAGAGTTCAGTTTCCTGTGAGCCAGGGCCCGACGATAACTACGCATCCTGCCAACCAGGCGGTAACAGAAGGACAACCTGCCAGCTTCAGTGTTGTGGCCTCCGGCACCGCGCCCCTCAGTTATCAGTGGCAGCGAAACGGCACCAACATTTCTGGCGCTAACGCGTCGACTTACAACATCGCCGCTACTGCACTGACCGACAACGGGGCCAGATTTCGCGTCATAGTCTCCAACGCGAATGGAAGCGTGACCAGCAACGAAGCAATTCTCACCGTCGTTGGTAAAATTCCGGTGCTCCTTACCGAAGAAAATAGCGACCGGGCGATTGCACTCGATTCGCCTACGATGGTGCGCGATCCATTTCCGCTAAATAATCTGTACAACTTCAGCACTGACCAACGAACACGCCTGATGCTATTCGCGTTGGACACTGACTTGCAGCCGGGTGAAAACACTTCAGCAATTACGGCTCGCGCCGAAGATTCGTTGCTCATAGCTTATCCACTCACGGTTGAGTTTGTTGGAAAGGTGCCCGGATTCCCGTCGATTACGCAGATAATAGTTAGGCTTCCGAATGGATTGCCGACCAACACCGAGTTGCTGATCAGCATTACGCTGCACGGCCAGACCAGTAATAAGGTGCGGATTCGGATGCAGTAGAGAGCAGCCTCGCGGGCGGTCCGTGGGTCTGAGGTAAACCCACCGATGACCTCTCGGGTAACCCGTTCGTAGAGTCAACGTCAGCACTACTGTGCACCGTGCTATGCTTCAAACCTGCTAATATGTCGATACGGAATTCCATTGTTCTCTAACCCACGACTCTTGGAGGACCCTGACATGAAGAGAACGACCACGATTGCTTGCCTTGCTGTGCTGACTCTGTTGCTTCTGATTCCGCTTCATCCTTCTCTCGCCCACGTCTCCAACGTTCAGGTTACCAAGGCTGACGTCGAACGAATCATCAAACGTGTCGAAGAGCGGAGCGACGATTTTCGCAAGGTTATCGATAGTTCCCTCGACCGCAGTGCCATTGACGGTACCAATCGGGAAGACAACATCAACCAGCAAGTAAAAGAACTCGAAAACGCGATCGACAAGCTGCGCTCGGATTTCGATCGGGCAGACACCTGGGCTGAAACCCGATCGCAAGTGCAGCGGGTGATGAATGAAGCAGACGAAGTGAACGCGATTGTGCGTCGCGGTCGCTGGAAGCGCGGTGGTCCAGTGAAAGCTTCCTGGGCCCAGGTGCGCGCCGATCTCAACAGGCTCGCCGGCGTTTATAACCTGCGTTTGCTCGTCGCCTAAGCGGAAGGTGTGAATGAAATCAGGACTTTCGCGTCTACCACAAGTTTTGTTGTTAGTAGTCTTCTGTAGTCACTGGTGCGCGGCGCAAGACGGCGGGAAAGCGGAAGGGCGCCGCGTGAAGTTCGCTCCCGGTTCGTCAGCAGCAGCTTTCAAAGGCACCGTGCATGACGCGCTCGAAATTGACTATGAACTCGAGGCCCAGGCTGGCCAGGAATTGATCGTACGACTAGTGTCCGGCGTTCCGGCTTCAGCGGTAATAAAGGTTCGTGGTCCAGGTGCGACTGAGCTGAAGTTGAGCTGCCTCGTGGCTCGACAGCCTGAAGCCTCCCGGCTGGGATTGCCCACTTCCGCTCATTGTTACGACCAAAGTCCACAGGTTTTACGACGCGAAGGAAAGACATGGTCAGCAACCCTCCCTGAATCCGGGAACTACATGTTATCTGTGTATCGGCCGGAGAGTCGTAGCGGCTCGTCTTCTTACTCACTGCTAATCGTTGTCCCACCATTGACGAAGCCCTCCCCGAATCAGGCGCTCTCACTTGCAGATGCGAAGTCACTCGAAACTGCGATGCGAAGTTTCATCGCCTCGTTCAAGCCCACCAACGTCACCAAGTTTCTTTCACACTTCTCACGAACAGGGTTTTTCTACGCGAACAATCCTCTCAATGAGATGCGTGCCACAGTTCCCTACTCTGAACTCGCTCGCGACCTACAGCGCAAAGGCGAATGGTATTGCACCTACCTCAAACGCTGCGACGAGCTTGACGCTTTTATTGACAACATCGCTGATGGCGAGACGTGGCCTCGCGTCGGTGGGTCGCGGTTTGTCCCTCCCGGACAAGATGCGTCCAGCCCCACCTTTGTCACCTGGCGAAAAGAAGCCGGCCGCTGGGTGATCGACGAGATTGGTTACCCGCAGGCGTAGACTATTTTCGTGGCTCCACTTCGGCTTTCGAGAGGATGAAGCGAAGCTCATTGTTAGGCATTGCCCTGCCGTTCTACCTGGGGTACAAGAAAGACCGTCGAGAAAAGAGGATCCTACAACTTGAAAACAGAAAACTGGAACTTGCGGAGGTGGATTCCCTGGAGACCGCTGAAAAGACAAAACTGCTGTTGGAAACAAGACAAATGCAAGTTGCGGAAATGAGACTCAAGTTAGCTCTATTGGAAGAGCAGTTGGCTAATTCGGCAAAAAGACTAATTGTCCCGCGAGCCTGATAGCTTCTCTATTCTGGGAAGGAATCGAACCGAGGCCTTTGGCGTGGTGGGTAATCGACTCCTGCTTACCACATCCTCCTTTCGATGCCTCAATCATCCCTTTCCTGGCCATCCTATACAGTCGATCCCATTCAAACTGCCACGTTGAGCCGGTTATCAGGACGGAAGGTCGCTCCTCCGAACACAAAGCTGACTCACGCCTGGTGCGGACTCCAATTCGGGCCTACCCACGCAAGTTTCTCGTCTTTGGTCCGTTCATGGTCAGGATGCAAATCACACCGGACAAAAAGTGAGGCGAGACACAATGAAATCCATTCTCCTTATCGCGATCCAAACCATTTTTTTCCTAACAGCGTTTCCTGCATGTGCCGGGCTCACCGGCGACGGAATTCCGCCCGTGCAGGCCGGCGGTTTGCCCAACCCTGGAAAGACCATGCGACCGTTCCGTTCAGAGCAGGAACTCGCGGCCTACTTCAAGGAGTTAGCTGAAAAACAGAAAAGAGATCGGGGCCGGGTCGCCAAGTCGGAAAACCAGGGAATGCTTTCAACTGCAGCAACTCCAGCGGCGGTTGCTGATTCGGCGAAAGCTGGTGAGGATTCGGTAACCAATGTTCAGCACGCGGGCGTCGACGAAGGAGGTATCGTCAAGTTGCACGGCGATCACCTCGTTGTCTTGCGACGTGGGCGCCTCTTCACCGTGAAAGTGGGCAGTGGCAGCCTGAAGCCTGTGTCCGCAGTCGACGCGTTTGGCCCGGAGATCGATCCGAATTCGACCTGGTATGACGAAATGCTGATCTCTGACAACACGGTGATGGTAATCGGCTACAGTTATCAGCGTGGCGGCACGGAGGTCGGTCTATTTGATATCGATAACGCCGGCCAACTCGCATATCGCTCGACTTATCATTTGCGGTCAAACGATTACTATTCGTCTCGCAACTACGCCAGCCGGCTAATCGGCAACAAACTAATCTTCTATACGCCGTTGTACCTGAATCCCGGAGCCGAAGATCCCTTTCAGAGTTTCCCTGCGGTCAGACGTTGGCATAAAGGCGCCACCAACAAGGAGTTTCGCCGCATCGTGACAGCAACCAACGTCTATCGCCCGGCACAACCAATCACTTCGCCTTACGGAGTCGCGCTACATACGGTCACCGTCTGCGACCTCGCCAACAAAGGGTTCGAGTGCAAAGCATCAGCTGTGATTGGACCAGCCGGTCGCGTGTTCTACGTGTCACCTGAGTCCGTCTATGTCTGGGTGAGCGACTGGAATCGTGTTGGTGATCGCACTCACACACAGTCGACGGTCTATCGAATGCCCCTGGATGCGTCCGGGCCCAGTGCCCTTTCCGTTTCCGGCACTCCCGTCGATCAGTTTTCCTTCCTCGAAAGTCAGGATGAGCATCTCAACGTTCTCGTTCGTGCCGACGCATACGGCGAGGGCATGTGGGGCTCTGAATTTGCGGCCGGCGATGTCGCGCTGATGCGAGTGCAGTTGAGCAGTTTTTCAGACGGAAGTGAATCGGCGCCGCGTTCAAGTTACCGCAAACTGCCGAAGCCAGAAGGCTACGCATTCCAGAATCGTTTTGTCAGCGATTACCTTTTGTATGGAACAGGCAGCGGCTGGGGCGCACCCACGACTTCGGGCAAGCCAAACTTGTATGCGGTTCGATGGGCCGGAACTGAGGAGGACTCGGCAACGTCACTCGCTCTGCCACATGGAGTCGACCGTATCGAACAACTCGGTAAGCATGCGGTGGTCGTAGGATCTGACGGCAAAGATCTGCACTTTACTTCGATTCGACTCAACGGAACCGCTGAAGTCGCAGGTCGGTACACGCGGGCAGGGGCATCGCAAGGGGAACTGCGTAGTCATGGATTCTTCTACAAACCTGATGGTCCAAATTCCGGAATCCTGGGACTGCCAATAAGCCGTCCGGGCAGACCTGGCTATCGCCATCTGTTTGAGTCGTCGGCTGCAATTCTCTTCCTGCGTAACAACTCTCTCGAATTCAGCGAGGTTGGGGAGTTGGGTGCGCGGTCTGAACGCGCGACCGATGATGGGTGTCGCGCATCGTGCGTCGACTGGTATGGAAACGCCCGACCGCTGTTCGTGCGCGGACGCGTGCTGGCGCTGCTTGGCTATGAAATCGTCGAAGGCTTTCTCGACGATGGTCGAATGCACGAGATGCGAAGGACCAACTACGCGCCGAGACGAACGGAAGTAACACGCCGCTAACTCGGCGTTCATCGCCAGGGCGCGAAGTCCTGCGCGATGAAGGAGTCTGTCGGAATTATCGTCAACTCTCTGTGCGTCTCTGTGCCTCTGTAATGGATTTACCTGGGTAATCATCCACCACGGAGACACAGAGAACACAGAGGATGCACAGAGAAAACCAAAACTCTATTTTCCCTACATTTCCCTAACGCCGGCCTGGTTTGGTTTTACCCTGCGTTTGACTCCCACAATCCAGATCGTATCCTAAGTCTGCAATGCCGGCAGACGCTTCACCCAAAACCTATGACGCCATCCTTCTGGTTTCTTTCGGTGGTCCGGAGGGCATGGACGACGTCATGCCGTTTCTCGAGAACGTGCTCAGGGGTCGCAATGTGCCGCGAGAAAGGATGCGGAGCGTCGCGGAACACTATGAATCGTTTGGTGGCGTGAGTCCCATCAATCAACAAAACCGAAATCTGATTGCGGCGCTGACGAAGGAATTGGAGAGGGATGGACCACGGCTGCCTGTCTATTTCGGCAATCGTAATTGGCATCCTTTTCTGAACGATACGTTGGCCCAGATGCGTGATCATGGAATCAAGTCAGCGCTAGCTTTTGTTACGTCTGCTTACAGTTCCTATTCAAGTTGCCGGCAATATCTCGAGAACATCGCTTCCGCGCGGGCGTCAGTTGGTCCAGGCGCCCCGGAAGTCGAGAAGCTACGTGCCTACTTCAATCATCCAGGCTTCATCGAAGCAAACGTCGAAAACATCAAAGCGGAGTTGGCTGAAATTCCGTCGAGTGATCGGCCAGGCGTAGAGCTGGTATTCACTGCCCACAGCATTCCTGACTCTATGGCACGTAATTGTAATTATGAGTCGCAGCTGCGCGAGACCGGGAGGCTGATTGCCGGTGAACTGGGCATTAATAATTGGCGTTTAGTTTTTCAGAGTCGGAGCGGTTCACCAATGCAACCCTGGCTTGGTCCAGACGTTTGCGAGTATCTGCAGGAACTGAAAACTCGTGGCGTGATCAACGTAATAGTCGCGCCAATCGGCTTTATCTCGGATCACATGGAGGTTATCTACGACCTCGATGTGCAGGCGCGCGAGCTGGCTAACCGCATAGGAATACGCATGCGACGCGCGCCGACAGCAGGCACCCATCCCGCGTTTGTTAAGATGATTCGTGAACTAATCATCGAGCGGATCGATCCCTCTCGAGAACGAAGATTTCTAGGTGAGTTTCAACCGGTGCTGGATACCTGTACCCAAAGTTGCTGCTCAATAGCCTGACAGTTTGGAAACCTCGGTCAACCAGGAATGAAACGTGTTGTTGTCATTGGCGGCGGGATCAGCGGCCTCACGGCGGCGCATAGGATACTTGAGCGCAGCCAGGAATCGGGTCACCAAATTGAAGTCACTTTATTGGAAGCCGCGCCAAGTGTGGGCGGCATCGTCAAGACTGAAGAGCGCGACGGTTTCTTGCTGGAGCGCGGGCCTGACTCCTTCATTTCAGAAAAGCCGCAGGCGCTAAATCTTGCCAAACGTCTCGGCCTCGCCGACCAACTCATTCCGACTAACACTGCGCAAAGACGCAGCTTCGTCGTTCGCAACGGAAGGCTTCTGCCAGTGCCTGAAGGCTTTCACTTGCTCGCTCCCACCCGGCTTCTGCCTTTCTTGAAAAGCGACATCTTTAGTTGGCGAGGCAAAGCGCGCATGGCGCTGGATCTGATGCTTCCCCGACGCGTGGTCAATGGCGTGTCGGACGAAAGCCTGGCCCACTTTGTTAGAAGGCGGTTTGGAAGAGAGGCGCTTGAACGCATGGCCCAGCCGATGGTCGGCGGCATATACACTGCCGATCCGGAAACTCTAAGCCTGCAAGCCACGATGCCCCGGTTCCTTGAGATGGAGCAGCAGCATCGCAGCCTTATCCTGGCAATGCGCAGGCATGGCCCAACAAGGTCGAAGTACAACGATCATCAGACCAGCGGTGCTCGCTATAGTTTGTTTCTTTCGTTTGACAAGGGCATGCAGTTGCTGACGGACACCCTTGCACAAAAAATTTCCATTCTCGGACAAACTCAGCAGCATGGCCCGCTCGTGTTGGGTGCGCGCGTCGAGGCGTTGGAGTTGGCTGGCGAAGAGGCGCCCGTGCGATGGCGAATCAGGACCAGCGGCGGCACACCGTTGTTGGCCGACGACGTTTGTCTTGCTCTGCCGGCTTACGCGAGCGCTCGTTTGATCCGCGCCGTCGATTCTCAGCTCGCTGACGAACTCGATGGCATTTCCTACGCCTCCAGCGCAACGATCAATCTGGCGTACAAACGTGAGGACATACCTCATCCGCTCAATGGCTTCGGCTTTGTGGTGCCGTTCATCGAACGCCGATCAATAATGGCCTGCACATTTAGTAGTGTGAAGTTTGCAGGTCGGGCGCCTAAGAATCACGTGCTCCTCAGGGTGTTTGTCGGCGGCGCACTCCAACCGGAGATGGCTGACTTGTCAGAGACAGAGTTGCTTGCCCGCATCAAAATCGATTTGCGAGATTTACTTCGCATCGAGCGTGAGCCTATCTTTTCCGAAATTTCTCGTTGGCAAAAGTCTATGCCGCAATACAACCTTGGCCACCTCCAGAAGATTGAAAAAATTGGCGCGCGTGCTGCCGCACTTCCAAGTTTTGCCATGGCCGGTAATGCCTACTCCGGCATCGGAATTCCTGACTGTATTCGTAGCGGCGAAGATGCGGCGGATACAATTGTTTCATCGATCGCAACGGCACAACCTACATTGACTGCGCGCCCGGTTTAGACTAAATCTGTACCATCGGACGTGGACCACCAACCCCAGGAGCCATCGTCATGTCAGATGAATCTTCTGAACACGTTTCAAAACTGAAAACTGAGCAGATACTTCGTGAACTGAATGAAGAGTGGTGCAGTGCTCTAGTCAAACGAGACGGAGAAACTCTCGATCGCATCATGGCGAAGGATTTTTTCTTTGCCTATCCCATGGAAGGCGACGATAAGGACCAGTTTATCAGCGACGTGGTTTCCGGAGACGTCAGAGTTGATCATCTCCATCGCGAGAACATTGCTGTGCGAATTTGGGGAAGCACCGCGGTTCTCACAGGGAAGGATTCAGCAACCTGGTTTTACAAAGGCAGAGACTTTAGTGGGCATTACAAAATCATTAACGTCTATTGCCATCTGGATGGTCGGTGGCAACTCTGCTCGATCCAGTCCGTTCCGATTGCTTGAAACTAGTCACGGCCACGGTCACCTTCGGTGGCTCGTCCGGATCTACACATAAATCACATGCGCGGCGCGCCAGACTTTCGCAGGTATTGAACCTGGCTGCGCTGTGGTCAAGACAATCGCGTAATCCTCAGTAAAGAGCCCGCTGTTGTTAGTCGTTCGCGCATCGAAGGCCGCAATATCTCCCGCCCCTTTGGTTTGAGGACCAACAAAAGCCAGCCGCCTCAAGCAATCATAGAGATGTTTTAGACCACTGCCGTAAGGACCTACTTCATCATGCAGCAGCAAACGGACTTCGGCCCGCTCATCGATAAAGTGCTTCAGAAACGAGGCTGCCTGGACTACACCCGCTTCAAATCTTGCCCTGAACCGCGTCGGGTCTGAATCGTTTCGGTCGTGCGTATCAAGCACGATGGTAATACGTCGTTCATCCTCTGCCGTGAACTCGCGCACCATCAAGTTGCGCGAGCGCGCAGTTGCCTTCCAGTCTATGTGGCGAAGATCATCCTGCGCCTGATAATCGCGAAGTGAAAAGAGATCCTGGCCCACGCCCCGACGCAGCGATGGACTGTGACCGGTGTACGCCGGCAGCAAATTAAGCTGGTCGCTCACTGGCTCGGGCTTTGGATAGACCACAATGTCGACGTTCCGCGCCCGCAGGCGTCGCCGAAGTCGAAAAAATCCGAATGGAAATCGGGTCGACAGCTGGAAGCCGGTTATGAGGGCGTGCCCACGCGTCGGAAACACCTGCTCTACTCGCTGCTCGGCGGCGGCGTGATGCGGAATGTACGTGAAGTAGGCAAGTGTGCGTTTCTCAAAACGAGGTTTACGGCGCCCACGATTAGGTTCCTCGCCTAACGGATCCTTTGGTCCGCGCGACTCAACCAAGATCGAGAAGGACGGCAACAAGCGTTTGGCGTTGCGAAGGGTGACGATAACCGGGGCAGTCTCGCCGGCGAAGATGTGATCCGGAAAGCGAGCCGAAACAATCAGGTCACGAAGTGAAGCTCTTGCTGCAACTCCCCCGACGAAGAGCGTCGAACAAAGAAGCGAGAAAACCAGAAAGAGTAGATTGTTACCAGTATTCCAGGCGGCGAAACCAACGACGACGAGGATCAGCAGGAACACCACACCTCCGCCAGTTACCTCGATGGGCCAATCAAGGCGATTAACTTCCAGCCGAGCAGAACGTGCGAGCGGCGGCACAATGAAGATCAGCATCAGGGTTGCGGTGATCAGGGAGAACATCGCAGCCGTTGCTGCAACTATGTAGTTATCGGTTTGGCGGGCGAGGATGGTTACGAGTGCGGCGCCCAGACCGGCGAGAATCAGGAGCGTTCCGAGGATGGCATTACGCCATCTGGCAAAGAAGTAAGGCTTCCGCGTGGGTGACGCGGGAGAATCTGCAGGAGCTTCGGCTGTTGCCTTTTCATCCTTCATCCTTCCGCCTTCATCCTTCTAGAGCGGCACACTTACCGTTTTCATTATCTCCTGCAACACGGCTTCGGCTTCTTCGCTTCGACGCATCGACGATGAAAAACGTGTGCTGACCAAAATCCGGTGAGCAAATACGGGAACTACGAGACGCTTGATGTCGTCCGGGATGCAATACGATCGCTCTTCGGTTAACGCCAGGGCCTGCGCCGCACGGAACAAAGCCAGACTCCCGCGAGGACTCACGCCGAGATCCAGCATTTCAGAATCCCTGGTTGCGGCCACGATCCGCATCAGGTAATCCACCAGAGCATCATCCACGGAAACATCAGCCACACTTTGCTGGAGCTGAACAATTTCTCCCGCGGTCATCACCGGACGAATGTCGTCGAGAGGATCATTCACTTCCCTGTCGCGAAGAATCTGTCGTTCATCTTCCACCCCGGGATAACCGATGCGCAGTCTCAACATGAAACGATCCAACTGAGACTCCGGCAACGGATAGGTGCCGTGATGTTCGATCGGATTTTGAGTCGCGATGACGATAAACGGAGCCGGAAGCGGATGAGTAACTCCTTCGGCGGTCACGTGCCGCTCGGCCATAGCCTCGAGCAAAGCTGATTGCGTCTTAGGTGTGGTGCGATTGATCTCGTCGGCCAGGACGACGTTCGCGAACACCGGGCCAGGTTTCCATTCGAAAACGCCGGTGTGCTGGTTAAAAATCGAAAGGCCGATGACGTCGGACGGCAATAGATCGGAAGTGAACTGGATGCGTTGGAAAGTACAACGGAGGGCACGGGCGAGGGCGTGGGCCAGAGTTGTTTTGCCAACCCCGGGAACGTCCTCAATCAACAAATGTCCGCCGGCAATCAGGGTAACGATTCCCAGCCTGACCGCCTCGGGCTTGCCTTTTATGACCGTCTCGACAGCTTGCTGCAGGCGATCAATCTTGTCCGTGGCATCGGAACGGACCAGCTCTTCTTTTCCCTTCACAGTGTCAAAGCGGCGCATCAACCACCCCGTTAGACCGTATTTTCAGCCATTCTACATGCTAAAACTCAGGCTCGCACGCGTTAGTTCACCGGAGCGGGGCAACCTCAGCCACGGTAAGTTCACCACATGACGTTCGCAAAACGCTGTAGTAGACTACGTTTCAGCCGGATTAAACGCGATGCTCTGCCCGTTTCGGATCAAGACGGAACCTCGAATTGATTAAGACGTGTAATCAGGCGTAAGGAGATGCTCATGAGAAATAATAAGAACCATCGCAGTGCGGAACGTGGGTTTTCGCTGATTGAGTTGATGATCGTGATCGCGATTATTGGAATCCTGATCGCGGTTGGCGTCACCGGCTGGAAGGCCGCAGTGAGATCGGCCAACGAAGCTGCGGCGATCAAGACCCTCAAAACGATCGCCGAGCAGCAGATGCTGTATTACAACGCGCACCAGCGCAGTTCATTCGGCACCTTCGATGAGATGTTGAAGGAAGGCCTGCTCGATACACGATTCGCAGGGACAACGCCGGTGGTGGACGGTTACGTTTACGTAATGCGAGTCATTCCGAAGTCAACCACTTCGCAACCGGGATTTGCTGTCAACGCCGACCCACAGGTGACTGAGGGCGTCGGACGCACAGGCACAAACCACTATTATCTCGATTCCGACAGCAATACCATCCATGTGAATACCAGTCAGCCGGCGGCGGTATCCGACCCACCCATTGGACAGTAACCGTTTTAATAGAAACTCAAAGAGAGCGCCCCTCGAGGCGCTCTTTTTAGTGCTGGCACAGCATCGTGAGGGTGCTGCTCAACGAGCCCGCCTGGCGGGCTCGGTTGAGTATGTGGTCTTACTTCGCTGGTTGATTCGCGAGATACCGCTGGTAAAACGAATACACAAATTTCTTCTGTCCCGCTGGGCCGCCAAAGAATCCATCGTCAAAATCGTAACGTTTCATTTCCGCGAATGCCTGGTCCGCACTCCACCCGTCGTGGCTGATTCGGTAAGCTGCGGTTAACGCTCCTGTTCGATGCCTTCCGCCCTTGCAGTGAACGTAGACAGGCGCGTTTGCGGGGTCGTTAACCAGACTCAGAAAGTATTTGGTTTGTTCATCTGTCGCTGCGCGAGCTGGTCTCATCGGAATATTTACATAGCGCAAACCAGCCTTATTGGCCCACGCTTCTGCTAGTCGTTCTTTGTCTTCACGCAAGTCGATGATGGTCTTGATGCCAATCAGCTTGAGCTGGGCCATGTCCCTTTCGCGAGGTTGAGAACCGCGGTAGTAGTTGTCGTTAACGCGTCCAAAGTTCTTAATCGTTACCGCACTGCTTGCAACCTGGGCTGGTACCGTGGCGCCGGTAGTGGCCAAGCCACAAACCAGCAACAGCGTGACCAGTCCGAGGTTGCGTACCGCTTGCTTCGAGAGTTTGTTCTGAATCATGTTCATTCCCTGCTAGTTTTTGGAAGAGACTGACACAGCCATTCCGGAGTTCAAACGATTCAACTGATTGATACGTTCGCGGATGGTCTGAATAAAACCTTCCATTGTTTGGGTATCGTAATGCGCGGCACGGAAAGCGTCACGAAGCTGATCGTCACTCAGTTTGCTCAACAGGCCGCCAATCCAAATAGCGTTTTCGACTGTGATGTTTTGCATCGCTCGTTCCTTCTTTGCTTGACTGCTGCGATAGCTGGGTTTGAAAAACGAGGCAAACTTGCCCATGCCCTTCGGCTTGGTTTCGAAATCAAATTTCACGAAGCCACTTTCCACACCCAGGATGAACTTGTTTTCTCGATAATCCGCGAGGGAATTTTTGGAGCGCTTGCTGCCCATGCCGCCTACCTTGCCGAGGGTTGCGCCAACGTCAGTCGCAACATATCGGGCTTCCAATACACCGGTTTTAGCGTTTTGGGCAGTGAGGATCTTGTTGTTGGCTAAACGGTTGTCGTAGTTTGCCAGGAGCACCATCATTACTTTCAGGCCATCGAGTTCACGCGTCTTGAGAAATGGATTTTGTTCCCAGTCCCAATTGTCGCCGCGATCCACGTTCTTTCGCTTCGGCTCAAAGCGAGCACCGCGAACGACGTTCTTACCTTCAACAAAATTCTGGCCGCGCGAGAGTTTAGGAAGGTTATTGATTTCGGCGCGGTCGAAGTAGTAAGCCTCGTCCGCGAAATAGCCAACCGACCAGATTAATCTGCTGGCTACAGTTTCCGCCTGCGCTTCGACACCTAATTTCACGACCCATGTCTCGCCGCGGGCGTCAGTAACGCGGAACTTCGGCGATTCGCCGGTGCTCTCTTCCGCCACATACGTAAACGGACCCTTGGGCGCCAGTTCTGCGGAACCCGAGCCGTAACGCAAGTCGCGTTTGGAAACGTCGCCAGGGTCGAGCCAGATGATCGGAACGCCGGCAGCCTTAACTTCCTTTTCCTTCTTCTGCGCCTGAAGTGGCGCGGAAACGAGCAGTCCAAGTATCAGCAGTAGAACCAGAGTAGCTTTTCGGTGGGGCGTAAACATGATTAAGAATCCTCCGTGGTTAGCAGTCGGGGCAGCGGCGATTGAGTAAGTTTTGTTTCGCCTTCAATTAGTAACGCGCAAAACTACGAGGAAAGTGATCAGGGCAACGAACACTTGTCGCGAGGCAACTTAGCTATGCAGCGAATTATACAATATAAATACTGTTTGCTTGCCGTACGCCGATGGTCAAGTTGACAGGGTAGTTTGGACTCAAAAGCATTGGTCTTTTAGTTAGGTGATGCTAACCTTTCACAGCTATTGGGGCTTACCCGGGTAAACGAGTAGGACCCGGCAAATTAAAGGAGAACAGATGTAATGACGATGGAATTAACTCGGAAGTCCTTCAAGCATTTGGCGAGCGCATTTCTCGCGGTTATAGCTCTAGCGGTCGTCGCGCAAGCACAAAGCCCTGCACTCAGCACTACAATCAAGATCAAGAATTTTGGGCAGATGGATGAGCGTTTTTATCGCGGTGCCCAACCAAAGAATATTGAAGATTACCAGGCTCTCGCAGCCCTCGGCATCAAGACGATCATCGACTTGACCGACGATGCCAAGGAATACGAGAAGCCGATGGCGGAATCCGTAGGAATAAAGTATGTCCACATTCCCATGGTCGCCAAGAAATATCCCACGGAGGAAGCGATTGCGGCTTTCCTAAAAACCGTTGGCGATCCCGAGACTGGTAAGTTTTATCTACACTGTGCCGGCGGCCGGCATCGCACCGGAGCGATGGGCGCGGTTTATCGTTATAAATTCTACAACTGGAACTTCGAGCAAGTTTATAAGGAAATGAAGCAATACGACTTCTATACCAGTTGGGGTCACGGTGCCTTCAAAGATTTTGTGAAGGACTACTTCCAAGAGATGCAGACCACCGCGACCGCGCCTGCGACAGAGGAAGCTTCGACAGTTAAGACTGGCGAAAAGTAGTAAGTTTTCGTTTAGCTCAACATTGAAAGGCCACCCAGAATCGGGTGGCCTTTTTTGTTTGCTGCCAATCCGCGCTATCGATAGATGTACGTCGTACTCTTCTTTTGATCCCATTCCAGAGTGGAAATGTTGCTGCCATCCTCGGCCAGTATTTCCTCGCTTAAACGGTCAGTATTGACAGCACTTCCGAGACTCAGTTCGTACACGATCTTGCCGTCTTCTCCTTCTGCATTCTGCCGATCGAGCTGCCGCAACTCCGCCCCGAATTTGTGACGCGAGAATAGGGCCTTCAAGACCTGGAGGGTGTGGTCCACGTCCCGCGTGCCGATGCTGACCTGCATTGCGCGAAACACCTGGCCCGCTTCGAAATATTCCAGGATCCACAGCATCACCAGCACAAACACAGTCAATATCGCGGCCATGTCCATGCGGCCTACGCCACAGGCCAACCCGACGCCTAAACAAATCAGCAGGACCGTCGTCTCTTTTGGATCACGGATGTTGGTTCTAAAACGAACCAGTGAAGCTGCAGCGAAAATGCCGAAGGCGCGCGCCGCACTATCGCCTACAACCATCATCATCGCGGCCGCAACGACAGCGAGCAGTATTTGAGTTTGCGCCACGTACGGATTTCGCATGGCTCGCGAAAAATTGCGCCGCCAGCGGAAAGCAAGAAAAGACGAGAGCAGGGCTGCTATAAGAAATCTGAGGAATATCTGACCGGCGCTCTCCCTCACCGCAGCAGGGGCGCCATCTGTGCCAAACAGGTCCGACAGAAAGGAGCCGGCACTGTCGTCTGCAGGAGCTGGAGCAGTCGTTGCTCCGGGCGTGGCGGTTTCCGTGCGTTGGTCGGCTACAGTCGCAGGGCGCTGGGAACGCTCAAGTACTAAGTAGACAAGTAAAGCACTGCCTACCAATACGGCCAGGAAGATCACCAACAGTCGAACAGTTGACTTGTTCATAGATCGCCAAACTCCATTCTTAGCGCAGATTAAGAAACGAAACTGATACAACCTTCGAAATGTAATTGGCTATTGAACGGCGCGTCTTCGGGTCCCATCGGCACTCGTTCGTAAAACCCGTCCGAATTTAGAATCCGCGCTTTGACGTTGTCTTTCAGGTAGGCATCAAGCACCACTTCCTTTAGATAGCGTTTCAGATTCGCATCAATGATGGGTGTTACGACTTCGACGCGTCTGTCCAAATTGCGGGTCATCCAATCGGCTGAGCCAATGTAGACGTCTTCATCGCCGCCGTTGTGGAAATAGAAGATACGACTGTGCTCAAGCAGCTGGCCGACGATACTTCGCACATGAATAGACTCTGAAAGACCAGCAACCGCAGGCCTCAACATGCACGAGCCACGCACAATCAAATCGATCTTGACTCCGGCTTGAGATGCCCGGTAAAGCGCATCGATAATCTCCAAATCGGTCAAACGATTTATCTTGGCCATTATCTGCGCGGCACGACCGGCCCTGGCATGCTCAGTTTCGCGTTCGATTAGTTTCAGCATGCGATCGCGCAGGTTAACTGGCGCCACTAGCAATCGGGTGTACTCCCTTTGCCGTGAGAAGCCGGTAATAAAATTGAAAAGATCGGTTGCGTCATCGCCGATTTCAGGATCTGCGGTGAGTAGGCCGAGGTCGGTATAGATTTTCGACGTCGTCGGATTGTAGTTTCCGGTCGCGATGTGAACGTAAGTCTGTAGCCCGTGGTCTTCGCTCCTGATCACAAGCGCCAACTTGCTGTGCGTCTTTAGATTTACCAACCCATAAACAACATGAACGCCGGCTTCCGCCAGCCGTGCCGCCCATTCAATATTGTTCTCCTCATCAAACCGCGCCTTGATTTCAACTACCGCAGTCACTTGCTTACCGCGCTCGCTGGCTTCAATGAGTGCCTGGGGTATTGGTGAATTCTTGCCGGTGCGGTAGAGGCAGATCTTTATGGCCAGCACCTTTGGATCTTTCGCTGCTTCCTGAATGAACTCGGTAACTGACGTGTAGGCCGTGTACGGGTGGTGCAGCAGAATGTCCTGCTTTTTGATCGACTTGAAGAATTGATTCCTCGTCGTTAACGGTGCGGGGACAGTCATATGAATGGGCTTGTCCCGCAGGTCAGGTCGATCTAAACCGTACAGCTGCATTAGATCGCCGACACCGAGTATTCCATCCAGCACATAAACATCGTCCGACTCAATCTTGAGTGAGTCAGTCAGGTACTGGACCATCTTGGCCGGCATTTGTGACGATACTTCCAGTCGAACGGCGTTACCAAATCGCCGCTCTCGCAACGACTCTTTGATCAGTCCCAGAAGATCGGCCGCCTTGTCGTCTCGAATCTCGACGTCTGCGTCGCGGGTGACCCGAAACATGTAAGCCTTGCTAAAGCGCATTCTTGGGAAAATCTGATGGAGGTTTGCTTCGATCAGATCTTCGAGCAGAACAAACTTTTCACCGCTATCGCCCACAGGAATAAGCCTGGGCACCACCGGCGGCACCTTTATTCTCACGAAACGCGGTGCACTTCCGATCGTCACAGGTTCGCCCGGATTATTCTCCGTTTCGACCGTTAATCCGATATTCAAACTTTGGTTCGCGATATGTGGAAACGGGTGGGCCGGATCGACGGCAAGCGGAGTCAGTACGCGAAATACATTCTTCAAGAAATAATGCGTCAGGGCGTTCTGCTCTTTTTGCGATAGTGAGTCATAGGCAAGAATCTCCACACCTTTACTTGCCAGACCCGGCAATACGTGGTCGCGCAGACACTTCACCTTCGTCTCAACCAGCGGCAGCACCATCTTCCTGATTTCCTTGAGCTGCTCGATCGGCGTTAGCTCGCCGGGCATGGGCGGAAAGTCCTCGATGTCCAACATCTCCTTTAACCCGGAAACCCTGACCATAAAAAACTCGTCCAGGTTGCTGTTGAATACGGCCAAAAACTTCAGCCGCTCCAGCAGCGGTAAGGATTCGTCGGTTGCTTCCTCGAGAATGCGACGGAAGAATTCGAGTTGGCCGAGATCGCGATTGAATACTGACCAGGCGAGAAAATGCTTGCCCTTGGCTGCATCCGGTGATTTTGTTGGGCTTTTGTCTTCTGTATTTGCCATGCTCATTTAGTGGGGAGTGAGTCGTTCTGAAATTTGCTAGACCGATTGTAACGCGAAGTTCGGCTGGAACTTGGACGGCCCTGGAGGCTAAGTTTTGCCTTATGTTGGGTCGTAGGTTTGCCTCGCGGGAACAGCTACCAGTTCATCTGTTTCAACCACATAAGCAGTCAAAGTGTGTCCATAGACGCAGCCGGTGTCCAGGCCAATAGCTTTTTTACCGCGCCGCGGCTCTGACGCAGGCCAGTGCCCAAACAGCACAATCTTGTCCCCATCATAGACGTCGTACCACGGTGTCCCTTTGCGGCTTTCGTGATTCTCGCCCATCGAACGCAGCTCGGTTAGATCAGAAGTTGTCTGAGAATGAAGGGCGATTCCCGGTCGCAGGCCCGCATGGACAATCAAGTGCGTTCCCAAGTCGATGGTGTAGGGGAGCTCGTTTAAGTAGGGAAGGAAGCGGTCCTTATCCTTCTTCAACTCCTTATGGGTCGGCTTTTGCGACGACTTCAACTTAAACTTTTCACCATTCCAGCGTCGACGCAGCGCCAGGTCATGATTTCCGATAACAGCCGAAAACTGTTTTTCGGACATGAATCGCTCAAGCACTTCCCTGCTCTTCGGTCCCTTGGTAATCAAATCACCGACCGAAATCAGGCGGTCGTCGCCGCTAAATTGAACTTTATCGAGTAAGTCGCGGAGTTCGTCGTAGCAGCCGTGAATATCTCCAACGACTATTGTTCGTGATGCCATGGTTGCTAGAACATTAGGCTGGATGCTTCGAGACAGTCAAGCCGCCGTATGATGATGCAGCGCCTGACTTTACGGAAGAAGATCGCACTGGGGTTGGATGCCTAAAATCTCATGACGCCACTCGAGTAGGCATACCAAACGCCAAATGCAATGCTGATGACGCCCGCAGTCGTTTGCAGTCCATGGTTGATGCCGGTAAGCCGTCGTGCACTAAGCGCAAAAGGCAACCCAATCATTCCAGACATCAGGAGCATACCGACAGTGGAGCCGAGTCCAAAAAGAAACAGGTAAACCAAACCGAGTCCTATTGACTGAATCTGCGATAACACGAGGAGCGTCAGAGCGGCCGAACCTGCTAGTCCGTGCATCGCGCCTACCAGAAACGGTTTGAACCCCACCTGAGAAATCGCGTGTGAGTGTGACGGCGACTTTGCTACCGCACGGTGCGCTGTCGCGGGTTCATGAAAGTGTAGGTGTACGTGAGGACGGCCGTCGTGAGTATGTTCATGCACGTGAACATCCGCACGTTTCCGGAACACTCGCCAGAGAGCCATCAGTCCCAAACCAATGATCATCAGCGCGATGCCAAACTCGAGCCAGTTAGCCACCGTCTCGGGAATTGCCACTCGGAACACCAGCACTAACAGGCCGACCACGACGAGCGAGACGGTGTGCCCGATGCCCCACAGCGCGCCAACCAGCGTAGCCCTAAACAAATTCCGATGCTCGCTCACTATGGTTGAGACGGCCACTACATGGTCGACTTCCAGCGCGTGTTTGAGTCCAAATAGCAGACCCAAACCGAGTAAGGCAAAAACGCTGGTTGAGATTAGGGACGAAGGCTCCATTGAAACGACCTAACAAATCCGCGGAAGTTGTTCTCCTGCCAACATGTCGACAATACGCGTACCGCCAAAACCGGTTCTCATGGCTACGATGCCACGCGGTACGGACTTCACTTCACCAATGATGCAGGCATCCTTACCGTAGCGGGTTTTTCGCATGCGGTCTACCAGGCGGCTGGCAATTTCAGCAGAAACGATCGCTACGAGTTTCCCTTCGTTGGCTACATAAAGCGGATCAAGCCCCAGAATCTCACAAGCTCCTCTCGCTTCTTCGCGCACCGGAATCAAGTCTTCATCAATCTCGATACAAACCTCGGAGCTCAAAGCGATCTCATTGAGTGTGGTAGCGACGCCGCCGCGCGTCGGATCGCGCATGCAGTGAACAGCGTCAATCAACGAAGCAGTGCTGGCTTCATCAAACATTTCCTGAACAAGCTCGTTGAGTGGAGCGGTGTCACTCTCGATGTCGGTTTCCAACTCCAGTTCACCGCGCGCGATCATGATGGTGGTCCCATGGTCGCCAATCGTGCCACTAAGAATCACACGATCTCCAACTTGCGCTCTCGCAGCCGAAAGATATATCCGCCTCTCTATCACCCCGACGCCGGCGGTGTTGATGAAAAGTTTGTCAGCGCTTCCCTTCTGCACAACTTTAGTGTCACCAGTGACCACGGCGACGCCTGCCTCGGCGGCAGCATCCCGCATCGAGGAGAGAATTCGTTTCAGATCGTCGATGGGAAACCCTTCTTCAAGAATAAAACCGGCCGAAAGATAAAGCGGCCGGGCGCCGCTCATCGCTAGATCGTTGACGGTGCCGTTAACGGCTAGTTTGCCGATGTCGCCACCGGGGAAAAAGATCGGATCTACAACGTAGGAGTCGGTGGTGAACGCCATTCGCGTTTGCGCGTGACCATTATTGCTACCGGGGATGTGTCCACAGGGAACCTCAAAGACGGCCTGGTCCTCGAGCATTTCCAGCAGTGGATTTCGCAGGTACTCAAGAAAAAGTCCTTCAACTAACTCGTGCATGGCCCGGCCACCGCTGCCATGCGCGAGAGTGATCTGTGTGTCTTTGAACTTATGCTTCCGCCGCCGCGCTCTTTCGACGCGTTCAAAAAGCGGTGTTGGGGTGAAGACTTCTGACATAAGACTATCCGCAGATTTCGCGATTACGCTGATTAGCCAGAAACAATAGTAGATAATTCTTGTTGAAGTCTTTCGTATAACGTCATAACTGCCTTAACGGAATCGGCGAAATCTGCATAATCTGCGGATAGCTGATCACGCCGCCGGTGCAGTTGACGAGCGTTCGGCGATCTTTGAAAGCCGACCGAAGTTGTAGTACGCGGCGCAGGCGCCTTCTGACGAAACCATGCAAGAACCAATCGGAGTTTCAGGTGTGCAAGCTGTGCCAAACACTTTACACTCCCACGGCTTCTTCACACCCTTCAGGATTTCACCACATTGGCAAGCCTTCGGATCGGCAATGCGGAGTCCCGGCACACTAAATTTCAACTCGGCATCAAAGGCTGCATACTTCGCCCGCAACCTCATTCCGCTATGCGCAATCGAACCCAACCCGCGCCACTCAAAATAGTCGCGAGGTTCAAATACTTCCGTCAAAACCTCTAACGCGCGGCGGTTCCCTTCGCGATTCACTACGCGGGCGTATTGATTCTCAATCTCGGCACGCCCTTCGACTATCTGTTTGACGATCATGAAGACGGACTGCAACACATCGAGTGGCTCAAATCCGGTTACCACAAGCGGCTTACCGTAATCACGAGGCACAAACTCATAACAGCGAGTTCCGATCACAGTGCTGACGTGGCCCGGTCCGACAAATCCGTCAAGCTTCAAGTCTGGCGAATCGAGCATTGCCTTGAGTGCCGGGATAATCGTGATGTGGTTGCAGAAGACGCTGAAGTTTTTGACGTCCTCTTTTGCCGCCTGAACAATGGTCATCGCACTCGACGGCGCGGTAGTTTCAAAACCGAGGCCGAGAAAGACAACATGTTTGTCCGGATTCTTTCGAGCAATCTTGAGCGCGTCGAGCGGCGAATAGACCATGCGCACATCGGCGCCGGAGGCTTTAGCGTCCAACAAACTGGTTTTCGACCCGGGGACCCGCATCGCATCACCAAACGTGGTGAAGATCACATCCGGCTGCTGCGCAATAGAGATGGCGTCGTCAACTCGTCCCAGCGGAATCACGCACACCGGGCATCCAGGGCCATGAATCATCTCGATGTTTCGCGGCAGCAAATCTTCAATTCCGTATTTGAAGATGGTGTGGGTATGCCCCCCGCATACCTCCATCAACTTCAAAGGCCGATCGGTCAGGTGGGCGATCTGCTCGGCCAGTTTCAACGCCAGGTCGCTTTGTCTGTATTCGTCGATGAATTTCATCTTTAAAGCCCTCGCGAATCTGCCGCAGATGACGCGGAACAACGCGGATCGGAACGAATAAACCGGTATTTATGCTTCACCATATCCGCGTTAACTACGCTAATCCGCGGCTGCTCCTGTTTCTTCCACGATCGATTTATGCTGTAAGAATTCGTGCACCAGATCCCACATGATGTGATACAGCGCCACATGAGTTTCCTGAATGCGATGAATACTCGATGTCGGCACCGTTAGACAGTAATCCAGCAGGTTACCGGCCATTGAAGCCATTTTCCCGCCGTCGTCTCCGGCAAATCCCATCGTGGAAAGTTTCATTCGTCGCGCGGTGGCAAATGCGTGTATTAAGTTTTCGGAATTGCCGCTGGTAGAAACTCCCAACAACACATCACCCTCCGAACCAAGCGCAATTATCTGGCGGCTAAATACATCATCAAATCCGACGTCGTTTGCCACCGCCGTCACCATTGCCATGTCGTTGCTCAAACAGATCGCCGGGAGCGCTTTGCGGCCCACCGTGATCGGATGCATGAACTCGACTGCGATGTGCTGCGCGTCAGTTGCAGAACCGCCGTTGCCGCAGACCAGCAATTTTCGCCCACGGTGAAAAGCCTTCGCTAACTCCAGCGACGCTGCAATGACAGTGTCCTTGTTCTCTTCAAAAAACTTCGTCCTAACCTCGACGCCTTCGCGCGACTTCTCCAGCAGCGAGAAAGCCATTTGCTCCATCAATTCCTCCGGCCGCTTCTGATCGTCATGCAGAAACGGATAGAAGGAACGAGAAAAGTCGTCGATCAGAGGTTTAGGCATACAAGCGTTAGTAGATCGGGTTCATTTTCCATATCGCATTTATCATTTCTCATTCTTCATTGCGGCGGACTATCCGCAGATTATACCGAGGAAGAAAAAAGTTAAGTCCATTGTTCAACTCCAACCTTCTGAAGATTGATCTGACCAATCTCCGTAACCCGCGTAAATCTGCGGATAGTCCCCGCCAATGACAAAATGAGAAATCAGAAATCATATATGGAAAATGGTTTGCTAATACGATCTGGCTAAACTCAACGCTTACTCGACAGTTGTCTTAAACTGTTCAAACTCCAGATCAAACTCTCCAATCTCTTTGAGCACCCGTAGCGTGTCCTCGGCTTCTCGTTCGTCAACCTTGCTCATCGCAAATCCGACGTGGATTAACACATAGTCGCCGACTTGCGCTTCGTCTTTGGCGAGCATGCCAATGTTGATGTTGCGCCTTACGCCGCCCACATCCACTTTGGCGATTGAGTTTTCGATGTCGACAATCTCAACGATCTTGCCAGGGATAGCCAGGCACATTTTAGAACCTCCCTAACCTTATTTGAGCGTTGGCGATTACCGCCTGACCCAGGGAAATGCCGCCGTCGTTTGTGGGAACTCGACTATGAGTGTAGACCTCAAAACCATCTGCGTGAAGCAATCTGCGCGTGGTGTTCAGCAACAGCATGTTTTGAAAAACGCCCCCGGATAATGCGACGCGATTCAAGCCGCGCTGGTCCCGAAGTTCGATGGCAACTCTCTCAATGAGCCGAGCCACACCCTGGTGAAATCTGGCGGACACAGCTGACGTCGCCACCCCGTCAAGCAGATCCGCCACTGCCTCGCGGATTACCGGACGGGCGTCGACAATCCCACGATCGATCTCAAATTCGTAGACTCCGCAGTTACCTTTTGCTGCTACAGTTTCCAGCTCAATAGCCGCCTGGCCTTCATAGTTAACACTCGAGCGTAAGCCGAGCAGACTTGAGACGGCGTCAAAAAGCCGGCCCATACTCGATGTTTCCGGGCAGTTCACACCATTCGCTACCATGCTGCGCAGCGTTGCCCAGGCACGCTTATCCAACTCAAGCACGAACGGCAAATCCAGGCTCAGGAAGTCTTCGCCAAAAGTTTCGCTGAGATACGCAGCAGCCATGCGCCACGGTTCACGAATCGCCTTTGCGCTTCCGGGCAATGGTACGTTCGCCAGATGGGCCATCCGCTCGGCCGCAGCGTAGTCTGCGACAAAGAACTCGCAGCCCCACATATGTTCATCGATCCCGTATCCCAGGCCATCCATGGCGACGCCGATAACTTCGCCGTCAATCTTGTTATCCGCCATGCAGCTGGCAATGTGCGCATGATGATGCTGGATTCCGATTTTGGTGGGTATCTGGTCGAGTGCGAGCGCAAACTTGGTGGAAAGATATTCCGGATGCAGATCGTAAGCGATGACTTCCGGCCTTAGATGAAAAAGGCGTTTTAAGTGTTCGATGCCCTGAGTAAACGATCCAAGCGTCTCAAGATTTTCCAGGTCGCCGATGTGATGGCTAACAAACGCATAATGATCGCGTGTCAGACAAAACGTATTCTTCAACTCGGCGCCACAGGCAAGAATCTGCTTTTCAAATCGGATCGCCGTTTCGATGGGCGCCGGCGCATAACCACGCGAACGACGGATAATCATTTCACTACCCTGATGAACGCGGGCCACTGAATCGTCCGAGCGCATGTGGATTCGCCGGTCGTGCAAAAGAAAGTAATCAGCGATGCGAGCCAAGCGGCTGGTGGCGTCAGCATCGGCATAGCAAATTGGCTCGTCTGAAACGTTGCCGCTGGTCATCACGAGGGGACGCCCAAAGTCCTTAAGCAGCAGGTAATGTAACGGAGAGTAGGGCAACATGAACCCAAGAGCGTTACTTCCTGGTGCTACCGACTTGGGAAGAACGCAGTCCTCGTTGGGTTCCAATAGCACGACGGGACGGCCGGGCGACTGCAGCAGCTCCTCTTCCTTCCTGGAAACCAGACAGTGCGCACGGATTTGATCGATTGACTCCGCCATCATCGCAAAGGGTTTATCCTCGCGGTATTTCCGGCATCTCAACGTCTCAACTGCCGCGGCGTTTAGAGCGTCGCAAGCTAAATGAAAACCACCAATCCCCTTGATTGAAACGATGCGGCCCTTGCTGAGCAGTTCGCGAACATGCGGAATGAGGTCGACGTCCGAATCCTGTTCCCGTCCTACTTCAAAACCGTCTGCGTTAAATAAGTAGAGCTGCGGACCACAGGCACGGCAGGCGATGGGTTCAGCATGAAAGCGTCGATCAAGCGGGTTCTCGTATTCATTTCGGCATTCGTCACACATATCGAAGTCGCGCATGGTCGTGCGCGCCCGGTCGTATGGAATGTCTTCAATAATTGTGAAGCGGGGCCCACAGTTGGTGCAGTTTATGAACGGATATAGGTAGCGGCGATTTTCGGGATCAAGCAATTCGCGCAGGCACTCGGCGCAGGTGGCGACATCGGGTGAGACCGGAACAAAGTCTTCACCATCATGGGCACTGTCGAGAATTAAGAAGTCGGGATACTCAGCCGGAGTGAGGTTGTGATTACACTCGACTGATTCAATTCGGGAAAGTGGCGGCGGATTCGACTTGATGTCGCTCAGGAATTCGGCGATGTCGTTCTCGTCGCCCTCAACCTCGATCAAAACGCCGGTGGTATTGTTGAGAACGCGGCCGCGCAAAGAACGCCGGCTGGCCTGGGAGTAGACAAAAGGTCGAAAACCGACCCCTTGCACAATTCCTCGAACCAGGATCTTTGAGCGGGTAGACATTTTTTCTCAACGGTAGTAAACGCCACAGTCCTTATAGATCCGTAAGCAGATTTTCCATTTCTCATTTCTCATAATTTCTCATTTGTCATCCGGTCATTTTCCAAACCCGGTGGCCGCGCAGGCATGGAAAACTACAATGGAAAATGAGAAACGGAAAAATAAATTAAATCAGACCTCAGCAGCTACTGCGCTTCCTTGCGCCTGTAGATTAAAGAGCCGTAACAACTCGGAAATGCCTTCTCCGGTCTTTGCCGAGACCTGCATCACTTTCATGCCGGGCCGCACTGAGTTGATGCTTTCGCACGCACTTTCCAGATCAAACTCCACTGCCTCAGCCAGGTCCATTTTGGTCAGCACTGCGACGTCGGCGGTATTGAAAATGGTCGGATACTTGAGCGGCTTATCTTCGCCTTCTGTTACTGACATCAGGACCATGCGGAGGTTTTCACCAAGGTCATAGCTCGACGGACAAACGAGGTTGCCGACATTCTCGATGAACAGGTAATCGAGATCGTTCAGGCTCCAATCATCAAGTGACTTTTGGACCATGTCGGCATCGAGATGACAAACCGTACCGGTGACGATCTGTTTGACCGGAGCGCCACTGCGCGCCAGCCGAGCCGCGTCGTTTTCAGTTGCCAGATCCCCGACCAAAGCAGCAACCCGCAATCCCTGACCAACAAGCCTCGCCAGCACCTTCTCGAGAAGCGCGGTTTTCCCTGCACCGGGACTTGAAACCATGCTTATGACGATGGTGTTCGAGTCTTCAAAACGACTTCGCAGCGTGCGAGCCAACAAATCATTCTGCTTCAGAACGTTTTGCCTGACTTCTACCAGACGAGGTTGGCTGCTCATGCGGTCGCCTCCGCAGTTGAGCTAATGCGAGATGGCGGTATGATTTCGTTGTCCGAGATTTCGATCGCCACCAGCTCCAATTCTCGACCGCTAATAACTTCCGAAGTTAACGTCCCGCAGGTTGGGCAACAAAATCGTTGAATCGAATCCAGCGTTTTATTCGCATCGCATGCTGGACAGTAGACCGTAACCGGCACCTCCTCAATCACCAGTTGGGAGCCCTCCAGAGTTGTACCGTCGCAAGCAAGGCCATACGAAAACAGAAGGGCGTCCTTGACCACACCGGATAGCGGGCCAAGCTTGAGGTGGACCGCGTGAACCCGGGCACCGCCACGCTTGCGGGCCTCCTGCGTTGCACCCTCAATAATGCTCATTGCTATGGACAGTTCGTGCATGTTTCTCTGCTCAGCGCTTCGCGTTTAGTTCGTGTGTTTCGGTGACTTAGTGGATCGCGTCTGCCCACCCTGTCCAACAAGAGATCCCTTCACCCCTCATCTTCCGCCTTCATCCTTCACCCTTCCTTCTCCCCAGCGATGTCGAATGAAAACTTCAGCTCGTTCTTCAATTTGATCGTGCCGCCAGCTGCTGTGAAAGGCTTGATGCCAAAGTCTTTCTGTTTTAGGGAAAACTCGCCTTTCGCCCGCAACGTGCCTCCCGCTATGGTCACTTCCGACGATATCCAAACGCTTTTCTGAGTAACACCATGCAACGTGACGTCACCGATGATCCGCGCGCGATATCGCCCGTCGCCAATCCTGCTGGCGGAAATGTTTGTGCTGGAAAAAGTAATCTCCGGATACTTGTCCACCTCAAGGACTTCCTCACGCATGCCGCGTTCAACCTCAATCAGATCCTTCTCCTTCACTCCTCCGGTAACCGCGAGTGACTTTGCGTCGATAGTGAAGTTTAGCGAGGCGTTCTGAAAGGTCTCGGGGACAAAGGCGACCTCGCCGGCAAACTCGCGAATCGAGATTACCGGGTCATGGGCAAATGCCGACAACAATCCTTCAGCGAATGCCTGCACCGCAAATGTGCTTTGGTTGGATACCAGAGAATAATGGACCACCTCGTTAGTGGCCGCAGCTTCAGTTGTGGTGGCAGGTGTCATTAACGTAAATCGCTATGGTTTCTTTAGAGGGCCCGCCGCACAGTCCGTCGCACAAGCTCCGTGGTTAGCCCATACACCAGATGCGAAGCGAACGCATACAAGTGAATCGAATATGGATACTCCTCTGACGATTTCGACAAGCCAATCGCCGGCACCATGCCTTCATCAGCGGTGACCCAGACGAAAGCTCCAAACGGAAGCCCTTCACCTGCTGTGACCACTGGAAAGGCTTCGGCCATCGCTCCATACCAGGCCCCAGTGGTAGCGCTGAAAGCATAATGGACCACGGTCCCGGCGGCGTGCTTCTCTTCCGGCGTCAACTCTCGGTCCAGCACGGCTTCTGAGACTGCGTTGGCCAACCGCATCGCCGCATCATCCTGCTCTTCGTCCTCGCCGCGCTCCTTTAATTCCTGGCCGATGCCATGATTCGGAGAACCTTGTTGCAGAGACTGCGCGCCATGTGATCGATCCACGCCGCCCATTTGCCGGCCCAGAAAAGCCTGGAACTGGTTCATCACCACCCCGGCCACGAGTCCGCCCACCGCGCCAGCCGCCAGTCCTTTCCAGAAGTTACTTTCCTGCTTCATTACATTGATCGAATTTTCATGTAGCGCTTAAAGTCAGGCACCACCGTAGTGAGACCCAAATTCAGACTGTCCTGCACACCTGGGATTACTCTGTCGAGCCCGGCGCGCACCTGTTTCCGCACTTGTGGATGGGCCATTATCAAGCCCGCCCCCGCAATCAAAAGCGCGAGGCCACCCACTAGATACAACATGTCATTCGATTCGTTTGAGCCATTATTTGCCATGTTTTCTCCTCAGCAGCCGCGACCGGCCTCCTCAAACCCGGCTGACGACTCTGTCTTTTTGGCTTATTACATTCTGGTCATTCGGATATACCGGCGTATGTCGTGTAACGACGCGATTACTCCGGTTGCTATCAGTGCCAACGCCACTCCACCGACAACCTTCAGGACCAGGTGTCCCGACGACGGCTGGGTGGCCCGAGATGCTTTTGCCAATTCCTGTTGCTCTCTTAATTTCGTTTCACCAAGGTTGTTCTCACTCATATAACTCTCCCCTATTCGTAAACTACTTCTGCCTCCGCTTCCATGGTCTGCTTCGACACTTTCATGACCAAAGACTCCACAATCCTGGCCGCCTCATTAACCGCGGCTGCCACCGGCTCACTCAACCCCATTTGTCCTTCCTCTGGGCCAAACGTGGCCGGCTCGCAACCAACCAACAAAATCTTCTTAAACTGCCCGCCCATCGATTTCACCATGCTGAGAACCTTCATGGGGTTCATGCCATGGGTTTCCACCATCGCACCCTGAGCATCGATACTTTCGATATCTTTTACATCCGGCTCAATCGTGTAGAGCGTGCCCGGGTCACCGGCGCGTGGGGTGGCGTCCACGAAAATTGTCACGTCATAACCATCGAGCAAGGCATACGCCAGATCGAATCCACGAATTCCGAAGTCGACCAACTTCACATTCTCGGGCCATTCGCGCTCACTCAGGCGGCGAGCAACTTCGCAACCGAAGCCGTCGTCACCAAGAAAGATGTTGCCGATGCAGGCGATGAGAATCGTTGGGTGCTGCATGAGTCAAAGGTGAATGGTGAATGGTGAATGGTTAAACCAGATGAAAATAGTGTTAGGACCACTAGTGGGACCTTACGTTAACGAGCCACTATTCACCATTTACCATTTACCCCATCCGTTCCACCTCCTCGGGTGAAAAGAAAAACCTATGCCCGGGCTGCCGCAACATGCCGAGGTCACGTCCCGGATCATCATCTACTACGACTGCCAAATGTGCTTTGCCTTCGTAGTCTTGCTCGATTGCCTCCACTATCGCGACCTTCCCTGCCAGTGCCAGATCAAAGATGTCGCCACCCGCACGAGGTTTCAAACGGACCCTGTCGCCCTGTTTGATTTCAGACCCAGCAACGCGGACATGGTCCAACGGGGTCTTCTCTTCCAGTAATTGCCATTCCCATTCGTTCATCTTATGTAGGACAGGCATTCCTGCCTGTCAGAGCCTCGCAACAGCCGATTTTAATTAAACAAGCTTTTTAGCCGCGTGAGACAGCCAAGAATGCCTGTCCTACTTCATTTCACACTCTTCATCGCGCCATGCATTTTCATCAACTGTTCCATCGGCAGCGTTTCAGTTCTTTCCAGTAATTGGCGCGCGCGCTCGTCGGCCCCCCGCATTTCTCGCTTCTCGTCTTCCGTCAAAGTCATGATGCGCAAGGTCAGGATTTCATCTATTTCCGTTCCGTCATAAAGCGTGCCCGCGCTTTCAGGTGCAATCTGTGGATAGTCATAAAGAATAATCGGCGACGAAAGCATGCAATCGCGCGAGCCTTCTTCACCCACCATCACCGGATAGGTGCCGGTATTGCAGCAGCCGGCGGCAACCTCACGCAGTGCTTCCGGCGGATCGAGCAATGAAACAAACTCGCCGCCCTCGACTTGTAAGATCGTATGGGTCGATACAAACGATCGCAGCAACGCATCGTCGCGACTCTTCTGGCCGGCCTCTTCCAGTGGTGTTCTGTTGCTTATCAAAACAGTGACCTTCACCACCTCACCAGACAGCCACCGCGTGGTTACTTCAACGGCGCCAGCTATCGCCTGACGCTGACGAATGAAAACTCCAACCGCGTTTCCCGCCTGTTGATCGAAAAGAGTCTCACTCGTTTCAGAAGCCGGGCACGAAAAATTGAACCTAGTTGACCTGAGACTGCTCGAAGGATTGAGTTTTATGGCAGGTAACTCTACGTTCTCTTCAATAGCTTCCTGCCACGTCTGAAATACCTGCCCATTCACTTCGATCCCGGGAACGAGAACAAAGTGTGACTTCGAGCCTGGCAGTTCACGATGGCCACATTCTGAAACCGGCAATCCGCAATCAATCAACCTCCCAACGTTGCGCATCAACAGGTGAAGGAAGCGCACCTTCAATTTGAGTACTGCATTGGCGCTCGTTTCGACCAGACACTCCGTCTGCATGTTCCAGCTTTCAGTTCCATTTTGAGCTTCACTATAGGAGCGCGGACAGAGGGCGCCAAAATTCCAACGCTGCTGGTTCTTAACGGCAGACGGGCGATACGGGTACAGAATGTATCCCTCGTAAAGGACCGCATCCGCGATTTTTTCCACCAACGTCTGACTCATGAAGTCATTCCAGATTCGATCACACCGTCGTCAATCTGCTGCACGGGTTTTTCCGAAAGCTCAGCCTGAGTTACGAGACTATCAAGCGCCTGCTCCCACGTTGGGATGCCACGATTCATTTTGTATTGGGCCAGCTTGTCAAAGACGTCGCGGCGGAGAATTAGCCAGGCGCTATTTGGATAGTAATGGTCCATCATCTGCTGCCAGACGCTAACAGGCAGTCGATACCTGGCCTCACGGTCCCAGGGAATTTGTTGCACCTGCATGCCACCATCCGCGGATTCATAAAACACTGTTCCGCTGTACATGAGGTTCAGAGGGATTTCGCCGTCGGCAAGACCTGCAAAATACTTCGTGGAGGCAACGTTGAAATCGAAGGTACACGGTACCGGCAAATCAACGACAGTACTTCCCTGAAACGGCGGCACCATCACATTCGCATGGGTCCACAGCATCGGTCTCAAGGTCCTGCTCCAACGTTCTGGCTCGCCAAATAGATCGAGCATTCGCTGCTGCTCTCGCTCGTCGTATTTGCGACGTCCAACCTCGATCTGAATCTGACACCGCAAGGCAACGGACTGAATCAACTCGCCGGCGTCCCGGTTCTCAATACGCAGCTTGAATGCGAGTTGCGGAGCAGCAGAAAACTCTACTGCTGCGGCCCCCTCAACTTGAAAACTTAGATTCGGCATTTTCAGTTCGTGCGATTTCGTGTCGTTTGGTGGATCGTATTCTTCTTCTCAGTAGCCCTTTCCTTCAGCTCCGTGAAGAACTTGCCTATCGCTTCCCAAACTTCTGTTCCACCCGACAAGCCGTGCCAGTAAGCGCGAATGATTCCAACCAACCGATAACACTCGTCGATAGGCAGCAGGTAATACTCGGAAGCGCCGCGAATCCGGTTTACCAATAGTGCTTCAGTGTCAGGTTCCATTTCGCGAAGCACGGGATTGCCCGCCAGAATTTCTTCCCACGATTCTAGATCGAGCAACGACTCGGTGGCGCCCGCGGGGCTTGGGTAAAGCGAAACAACCTTCCCGGCCACACTGCTGTTGAAGAAGAAAGCCATATTGATCGGAATCATCAGGCCTTCCCATTGCGCATCCGTCAGCTCAAAGTCCGACAAATACAATAGGCGGCGTGACACCCGCCGATACCTCGTCTCAGCACGTCCGCTAAACAAAATCGCGCACGCCTGACAGGCACAAACCATCTTGCGAGTCGCCGGTTCAACGAGGTGTTCGTGCTCACCTGGAACTTCAGCACTGCACAACTCGCATCTCTCAACCGGCGCGCGCTGCGTCACGAATCGTCGCAGCACTGTGAAGGGCGAGTCGGGTCGGATTGCGGATTGCTGATTGCTGATTTCAGTGTTGTCGTTCATAAAGTTATTCGACATACGACTGTCTAGAATCTCTCAGTGGCAATAAAGTTAATACAACCGCGCTGTAGCCCAAGCCTCAGAATGCGGGTCATGAAGTCATCAGTAACACCGCGCGGATAGCGGGTGGGTCAAAGGTTGGGTGTTACGCCTGTTGAATATCTATCAAGCGGGTGACCCACCCGCTACCCACGTGGTGGTACCGACCTCTTGTCACTCAGGTTCCGCATTCCGAAATCCGAAATGCCTACGCTGGCGGCATACTCGGTCCGCCCGAGCTGGATTCCACGTCATCAGGATTGATCGCCGTGCTATCTCTGGCTGTCGATGTTCCAGTGGGACGATCTGCGCCAGTTTTTCCAGCGTCGTCGCGTCCATCTTCCTTTCCATCTCGATCTTTGATGTCTTCACCTTTACCCACACCAACCGAATGGGCCGGTCCCGATGTTCCTTCGTCTCCCATGATAATTTCTCCTCGATTTTCAAAGACTCGTGCGCCGACCAGCACGTGTCTGTTCCGCGTTGACAGGCAGGAATGCCTGCCCTACTGGGGCAAAGCCACCTTCGCCATTCCCTGTTCAAACAACAAAGGGAACGGTTCGAGGTGGAGATCGGGTTGGTCCAGGCCGCGACCAGCGCGAATTAAGTCGTACCGCTGCCCACACTTTCCACAAGCAAGGTTGGTCAACTGAAGATGGGCATCATGCAGTGCCTGACCGCAGCCTGGGCAACTATTACCGTATGCGTAGAACGACTCTCCCAAGCGGCAGAAGAGCACGTTGCGACCACCTATGTCTCTGGTTTGCAATCCACTCTGAACGAGCGAACCGAGTTCAGATACCTCCTGCCAGGCCTGACGACTGTCGATAGCGACATCAGGGGTTGCAGCCGTTCGATTGGGTGACTTTCCGATTTGAACAAATCCGGTCGCGGTTGATTGCTCTGAAACACCTTCAGCCTTGATGACAACCACGTCAGGGGCTGCGGCATAAATCGCTTCTTCGATCGCGAGCTTGAGCGTCATCGCTGATGAAGGGCAGGTCTTACAACTCCCCTGCATTCTCAAATGCACTACGCCGTCAGTTATCTCGAGCAGCTCAACATTCCCGCCGTGTGAATCGAGATATGGTCGCACTTTGTCGAGTGCGTTCATCACCCGCGCCTCGAGCGGAAGCGGATGTAATCCGTAAAGCAGAAGTAGACTTCCGACCAGATCATCCGCGGCAAACTTTCCAAAAATCTCGTAACCGGAATCTCCGGAGTCGGCTATCGTCTCCATCATGCGGTCGAGCCCGGCACCGTGAAATTCCATCAGCGCCTTTACCAGTTCAAGGGCATTCGTCCGCGCAACCGGATCAGGCAACGCTTCGATATTCCGGATCAGCCCTTCGACCTTTTCCATTGATTGCGGCATGCGGTACTCGGGTGTCAGGCATCGGGTGCCGGGTGTCGGTTAACTACGGGCCGGGAAAACGGGTCCGCCCTTTGGCCTTTACCCCTATCCCTTTCCCCGGCGCCCGATCCCCGTCACCCGACACTGTTTTTTATTTCACCATTCCAAACATTGGCGAATGGTGCGTCTCTAAAACCTTGCCATTGCCAAGGTACATGTGCACACCGCACGGCAGACACGGATCGAAACTCCGTACTGCGCGCATGATGTCGATGCCCTTGAAATTATCCGGCCCATTCTCTTCAAAAATTGGCGTGTTTTGCACGGCATCCTCATATGGACCAGGCGTGCCATAAATATCACGCGGGTTCGCGTTCCATGGGGTCGGCGGATAAGGATGGTAATTTGCGATCTTGCCATCGCGAATTACGACGTGATGCGATAACACTCCGCGCACCGCCTCGTGGAAACCACAGCCAATTGCTTCATCAGGCACCTTAAATTCCGACCATGTCTTCGTTCGTCCGGCGTGAAGTTCGGCCAACGCCTGCTCCGCGAAGTAAAGAGCGCAGGCTGCCGAATAAGCCTGGAAATAGGTGCGCGCTCGATCGCGCTCGATCGCGTTGCTCCACTTTGGAATCTTCCATTCGAATTCGACTTCCGGCTTCATCGCGGTCTTCGGTAGATAAATCTTTACGCTGTTGCCGGTGGCTTTGACGTAACCAATATCTACTTTGCCGGCGAGAGCCGTGGCCCAGAAGCGAGCGATTGGACCACCACCGGTGTCGAGCGCGAGGTACTTCTTGTCGCCCGGCTCATCCTTGTGATACCAGCGCGGTGACATGACCCAGGTGTAATTATTATCGAAATCGCGTTTTTGCGGACGTGGGATAGTCGTCTGGTTCCAAGGGTGTCTGCGATCAACTGGATTGCCCAGCGGATCCTTGTCGACAAACGTTTCGGAGTTTTCCCAATCGTCATAGTAGGAACTGCCCAGCAAGATGCGAATGCCGAGGTTGATGTCGACGAGGTTGGTGGTCACCAGTTTGCCGTCAACTACTACACCTGGAGTGACGTACATCGCATTGCCCCAGGCGTCCATGTTTTCGTAGGTGTAGTCGCAAACGTTTGGATCCTGGAAAGAACCCCAGCAACCAAGCAGGATGCGACGTTGGCCCACCTTCTCGTATCCAGGCAACGCTTCATAGAAGAAGTCGAAAAGATCGTCATGCAGTGGCACGACTTTCTTCATGAACTCGCAGTAGCGCATCAGCCTGACAATGTAATCGGTGAAGAGTTGGACTGTGGGGACCGTGCCGACACCACCCGGATACAGTGTTGACGGGTGAACGTGGCGGCCTTCCATCAGGCAGAACATCTCACGGGTGTAACGACTGACATGAAGCGTCTCGCGATAAAACTCCCCCGTAAAAGGATTCAACGCCGTCATGATGTCCGCAATGGTTTTGTAGCCGTGATCGGCTGCATGGGGCGCCTCCGTGGTTTTGGCTTTTTCCCAAACGCCGGGGTTGGTTTCCTTAACCATCTGCTCGCAGAAGTCTACGCCGACCAGATTGTCCTGGAAGATGTTGTGGTCGAACATATACTCCGCTGCTTCGCCAAGGTTTACGATCCACTCGGCCATTGCCGGCGGTCTGACATTGAATGCCATGTTTTGCGCGTAGGTGGCGCAGGTGGCGTGGTTGTCGCCGCAGATGCCGCAAATGCGGCTGGTGATGAAGTGAGCGTCGCGCGGGTCTTTTCCCTTCATGAAAATGCTGTACCCGCGAAAGATCGACGACGTTGAATAACACTCGGCAACTTCGCGGTTCTGAAAATCAATCTTGGTGTAGATCCCGAGACTGCCGACAATACGAGTAATCGGATCCCAATTCATGTCGACCAGAGTGCGGGTCTTGCTCGGGGTTTGGGGCAAGGTTGTAGTAGTACTGCTCATTGCGCTCGCTCCTTTCGCTGCAACGCTGGCGGATAATATCCGGTGGTCAGTTCGGGCCGATTGTGCCGCCACCTTGGTTCCTTGTTGACGGTTGCGTTGGTCAGTTCCCGCAGCTTCCGGATCGCAGCACCGTAGATGCCGATTGCAGCCGATGAAATCTTCGCTCCCGGAGGTTCATCCATGAACGGCATAAACTTGTCGGGGAAACCTGGCATGGTGCAACCAATGCAGATACCTCCGACGTTAGGGCATCCACCTATGCCGGCCATCCAACCACGCTTGGGAACGTTGCAATTAACAACCGGTCCCCAGCATCCGAGTTTCACGATGCACTTCGGTGAACCATACTCCGTAGCGAAGTCGCCCTGCTCGTAATAGCTTCCACGATCGCATCCTTCGTGAACCGTTTTGCCAAACAACCACGTCGGCCGTCCGGCGTCGTCCAGCGGGATCATCGGAGCCAATCCTGCGGCGAGATAAAGCAGGTAAAGCACGGTCTCCATGAAATTATCGGGCTGCACTGGACAGCCCGGAACGTTGACGATAGGAATGCCGGCCGATGATTTCCAATCCCAACCGAGGTAGTCAGCCAGACCCATACACCCGGTGGGATTGCCTTGCATCGCATGAATTCCGCCATAAGTGGCGCAGGTACCAATAGCAACGACCGCAAGAGCCTTTGGAGCCAGGCGGTCGATCCACTCGGTCGTCTTAATGGGTTGGCCACTCATCGGGTCAGTGCCCATCGCCGCCCAGTAGCCCTCGCCGCTGAGGTTCTCATTTGGAATCGAACCTTCTACTACCAGCACGAATGGATCGATCAGACCCTGTTCAGCCTGATAGAAATATTTCATGAAGTCGTCGCCAACTTCGTAGGCAAGTACGGGATTGTGTAAATGTACATTTGGAAGACCCGGGATAGCGCCCAGGATCACATCCTCTACACTCGGCTGCGTCGCAGCTGTGATCGAAACGGAATCGCCGTCGCAACCCAAACCCGCCGTGATCCACACGATGTGAACATCCTTAACCGCCGGTGGCCGCTGCGTGACACGACCATACGGGGCAATTTCTGCCGCCATAGGATTCTCCTTTCTCACTCCCGATAAATAGCGATGGGCCTGCAACAAATTCGCGATTGGCCTTGGTGTTTATCCGCCGGGGCAAAAACACGGTCTTACGCAGGTCCTATATAGAAGCTGGTTCCCTCTGCCTTGCGCAATCAACTAACAGTCGAGGTAGAAAAAGTAGACCGGTATCTGAACGACGTAGATTCGGTTCGCAAAGCACGCAAATCCAACTCGTTCAGTACCTATCAAAGTAGACACACCATTTTTTCTGGGGGCCCGATTATCTGTCCGGTAGAGGACACTGTCTATTCGTAGACCTACGTAATTAATATTGTAAAAGTACGTAGTTTATGTTGCGGGTAGATGGTGAGTGTGAGGCTGGTTGACCTAACTCTAATCGTCAATCGAAACGATTCCGCGACGGAGGGCGAATCGAATTAATTCTGCCTGGGTGTGCAGGTCGAGCTTATGCATGAGGTTTGAGCGGTGCGTTTCGGCCGTGCGTCCGCTGATTCCCAGACGCCCCGCGATCTCCACGCTGGTATGACCTTCAGCCGCAAGGTGCAGCACTTCCTTTTCACGGGCTGTCAGTGTTTCGTATCGATCAATCGTGGTGGCTTTCGCCCGTTGCTGGTAGACCTCGATAGCTCGATCCGATAAGGGCGGGCTTAAGTAACGTCGCCCAGCCGCGGCTTCACGAACAGCGTGTACGAGATCATCTGAACTTGAATCCTTCAAGACGTAAGCCGAGGCCCCACCGCTTAGTGCTTCAAGGACGTACGCTTCATTGGAATACATCGAAAGCACCACGATCTGCGTGTGCGGCGAACACTTCTTAACTTGCGGAATCACGTCCAATCCATTAAGTCCCGGCATCATCATGTCTAATACCAGTACCCTGGGACTGGTTAGTTCGACGCGTCGAATGGCTTGCAGACCATCGCCCGCTTCACCCACCACTCTGAAGTCAGTTTCAGCGTTTAGCAACGCCTTCAGACCTTCACGAACAATCTGGTGGTCGTCAGCGAGGACAATGGTTGTGCGGCCCTGGTCCATGTGTTTACTTCCCAAAACTAGACAATTCACGGCGCACCGTGATACGTCGACTGTACAGAACCGAGCGCGGTAGCGCCGGATCCTTTACTCAACATGCGAATAATTGCCGCTTGCACTCAACCACGTGAAGTTGAATCAAGCATCCGGCGCTACCGCGCTAGGTTCTGTCCGGATACATCTGCTTCGGTTACGAAGCGATACTCAATTCAGCTATCAGTCGTGTCCCGGTTCCGGTCCGTGAGTCTACCGCCAACCGGCCTCCCAACAACACAGCCCGTTCGCGCATTCCGGCCAACCCGCTGGTCGCACTGGCGGCCAGCACGCTTTCAACATCAAAACCTGCACCCTTATCTTCAATCTCAATCAACAGCGTGTTCTGGTGAGTCGAAATTCTAACCATCGCCTCATCAACGCGCGCATGCCGCGCGATGTTTGTTAATGCTTCCTGGACCAGGCGATAGGCCGAAGTCTCGACCTCAGGTGTAAATCGTCTCTTCTCTAAACCGCTATGTTTGAAGTTCACTCGAATCTGCGTCTGCGCTGAGTAGTGTTCGAAGTGCCACAGCAAGGTCGGCAAGAGTCCAAGGTCGTCCAACATTGCCGGGCGCAAGTCGAGGGACAGTTTTCTCACGCGCGCCATCAGGTCGTTAACAAGCGTGCGCGCCTGGTCCAAACTTGCCCCAACCTCGGCGGGGGGCAGCCGCGTTCCCATTTCCAGCGTTAGTTTCAACCCGGTGAGTACTTGCCCGATTTCGTCGTGCAACTCCAGCGCGATGTTTCTGCGCTCCGACTCCTGCACTTCCATCAAACGTCGCGAAAGTAATTTGAGCCGTTCTGAATATTCCCGCTGCGCCTCTTCGGCTTGTTTGCGCCTGGTGATATCTCGAATAACGCCAATAACTACGCGGCCGCCTTCGGATTCCATCGGGCTCAGCATGATGTCGACTGGAAACTCGCTGCCGTCTTTCCGTTTGCCCGATAATTCGAGTCCTGCACCCATTGGTCGGGCATGAGGTTCGATGAGGTAGCCGGCGCGATGTCGCACGTGATCCGCTTTCAATCGATCAGGTAGCAAAACTTCTATTGGCTGTCCTATCAGTTCGCCACGATCATACCCAAACATCTTTTCAACCTGAGCATTGACGCGCACGATCGATCCACCGTTGTCGACAACCACAACCGTATCCGGAGCGAAGTCGAATAGCCCCCGCAGCATTTGTTCGCTCTTGCCTAGCGCTTCTTCCGTGCGCTTGAGTTCGGAAATGTCGAAGGCAACGCCGTGAATGAACCACGGTTGGCTGTTCTCATTGCGGACCATCTTCGCTTCACAATGAAACCAAACCACGCGCCCATCTCGTGCGAGTACCCGGTAGAGCGACTTCAAGGGCATGCCGGTCATAAACAGCTTGGCCGCTTCGACGCTCCAACGAGCTTTGTCATCTGGATGAATCTGCTGATACCAGCGCACCGGATCGTTTAGCCACTCCTCCTGGGAGAAGCCCAGCATCGCCTCGATTTGCGGACTGACATAAGCCTCGCCAATCCCCTTGTCCAAAAAAGCCATAAAAACCACAGCAGGGATTTGCTCGACGAGCGTGCGATAGCGCGCTCCTACGTCGGGCAAACCGGCGGCGGCGGTCGAACCAAAGCGGAAGAGCTCTTGATGTAGGTCTATTGATTCGGGTGAAGGAAAGGAAGCGGCGAGTTCAAGCAAGATCCCTTCTGCGAACGCTAAGTTCATAGCGTCGGCCTCGGGTAACGTGCCGTTCTCCTCCGTGGCCGTCATGGTTGGATCGTAAGCAGTGTCCATTTCTTCGTGGCCCAGATGTTCGAGTCCTGTGACGGTTCGGCTTCGCCGCCGGATGTGCGCCGGAGGCTCTGCCCCGCCGGAGCCGCACCCCCTTCGAATTGGCTGCGCCCTCGCAATGCATCGCGCTTGACCTGAATGACAGCCGGGCCTAGCCCCTAAAACTATGAAAGCCGCTTACGGTGGGGGCAGAGCCGCCGCCGCACATCCGGAGGCGAAGCCGATTCTCAGTCCTAGCTTTGAGCCTGAGGCTTCTCCTTCCATGTTTTGTTTCACCGTCTGCGCCATGCTGGTTCTTTGTTGAGCGACGCTTGCGTGAATCTCCGCAGAGCGTGGATAGCCTTGCCATACGTCATCACCGCATGAGACGACAACAATGAACCCGGCGGTTGATTCATGAAAGGCATGAACTTGTCAGGAAACCCGGGCATCGTGCACCCGATGCAAATCCCGCCAACGTTTGGGCAACCGCCAATTCCATTTATCCAGCCTCGTTTCCCCACATTGCATTGGACCACCGGGCCCCAGCACCCGAGCTTTACGATGCAAGTGCGCGAACCATATTCTTCCGCAAACTCCGCCTGTTCGTAGTAACCGCCACGATCGCATCCTTCGTGTACCGTCTGTCCAAAGAGCCAGATTGGCCTCAATGCTTCGTCTAAAGGAATCATCGGCGCTCGACCGGTAGATTGATACAAGAGATATAGAAGCGTCTCCATGAAGTTGTCCGGGAGCACCGGGCAGCCCGGCACACAAACGATTGGTATCCCTGCCTTTGATTTCCATTCCCAGCCGAGATAGTCAGCCAGTCCCATACACCCGGTTGGGTTCCCTTCCATCGCGTGAATTCCGCCGTAGGTGGCGCAGGTACCGGCGGCTACCACGGCCCATGCATTTGGCGCGAGCTTGTCGATCCATTCGCAGGTTGTGATTGGTTGTCCGGTCACTCGGTTTGTTCCGAATGCGGCCCAATAGCCTTCGTCCTTATTGTTTTCGTTTGGAATCGAACCCTCGATGACAAGAATGTAAGGTTGAAGCCTCCCATCAGCAGCGCGATAGAACAACTCCATAAACTCTTCGCCGTTCTGGAAGGAGAGGAAAGGATTGTGCAGGCGAACTTTCGGAATTCCGGGAATCCCACCGAGCAAAACTTCTTCGAGCGTAGGCTGGGTTGCAGCAGTCATCGCAATGGTGTCGCCATCGCACCCGAGGCCGGCAGTGATCCAAAGGACGTCAATCTCCCGGATTGGCCCAGTTTGTCCAGAGTTGGAAGATTGCTCGATCATTGGGTTAGACACCTTGGAGAAACTGGACAGGGACGCGGTCATAACTTCCGGCTACTAGCATGCTGGCTTAGAAATATGGTGTCCAGTAATAAGGCACCGAACTAGACCATCAAAGCTGGCGGAAAGCTATTGGGTGAACCGTTTAAATGTGCTGATCTGAAGTGACTCTATTCGTGTCGACCTTAATGCTGACAACCTGCGGTCGTCAAGATTTGTTAGAACCGATTAACCCTAAGGCGTAGCCTCGGTGGGTGACTTAGTCCTTTCTAAGAAAAGCTAAGACCTCCAGGTTGCCTCCTTCCGATACCGCGAAGCGGTAATCGGACACTGTAAGGCACCGGTCTATCGTTTTCCTTAGGTCTTACGCAATCGCGGCGACGCGGCCGCTCGATTGTGACGGACGGTCATTTCATTTACCGGTGATGCTATTCACGCCACCCGGTTCTGTTCCACCAAAAACCTCGCGGCATCAGCAAATAACCTTTACAATGCGCGTCCATTCGGCAAGTACATCGGGACTACCCCACTGATCAAGAATGCAACTGCCCCCGGAATATTTCGATCAGAATTATTGGGCGCGCGAAATCGCGGAAGCGATCGAAACCTCTGATCCTTCTCTTTCCAATCGCCAAATCACGCTCGTTCATTACAAACTATCTCAAGTCTTGCATTCCGTAACCGGAACCGACGCAGGTGCTAATTTTCACACCTGGGCGGTTTGGGGATCGAGGAAGGCTGGGGTCACGATTCGGCAGGAAGATCTCGGCGAGGCGTTACGCAATGCCACGGTGGTTTCAGGTATCGTTGGACTCCTTGTCGGGTTGGCTGTTTCAAGTGTTTCCATTGCCATTTGGTTTTCTCAATTACCCTGGGCCATCGTTATACCCTCAGGACTGTTGGGAATGATCTGTGGTGCCCTCACCGGACGATGGATCGCGACCTACAGCCGGCGCGAAGCAGCGCGTTTAGTTCTCGAAGGCAATCGCATCGTTCTCGAGGATATCGGCAAACAAACTGCACGATTCGTAGCCCTCTTTCACAACAAGTCTGCAGCTGATTCTGCGTCGCTTGACGCTTTCCTGGCCGAACTGCGCTCTGGAGAAACCGCATCTGGTGGCCAGGACTTGCTCCGACGCGCCTTCACTAACTACTACACCGCGCGTTACACCGAGGACATAAAGGAAAAACACGAATGCACTTACTTCGCCAACTGCCTCGCAGTCCTTCATGAACATATTCGTCTCGAACCCTATATCAAAAGGTCCATGCCGTTCATTATTCGCAAGTGCGCAACCAAGCGGCTAATGCAATTTGACGTCGGACAGGTGAAGCTGAAGGTCAGCGAAGAGGTACCCCCAATTCACGGTGTTCCCTTCCCGCCTTCGTTGCATGAACTCTCAAGTCACGAGCTTTCAAATTTTCTCAACGGAGAAAACGGATGGGGTGGCGATCTGGTAACAACTCCTGCGCGCGACTGGACCAGGATCCGTGACCGCATGAGATACATCGTGCAGCTGTTCCGTGCAATGCATTTAGACCGGTCAGTTTTTTCAGAACCTTATACGTCAGAGCGACGAGATTAATTTGATTGCTTCACCCGGACTGAGTATGAGACGTGACAATCTGGAGGCATGAATGAAGACGATAGTCTTATTGATTATCTCGAACATATTTATGACCGTGGCATGGTACGGGCATTTGAAGCACAAGGGCCGGTCGTTGGTGTTAGTCATACTAGTGAGCTGGGTCATTGCGCTGCCGGAATATATTTTTCAGGTGCCGGCAAACCGAATCGGTTCTCAAACATTTACGGTCACCCAACTAAAAATTCTACAAGAGTGCATCACCCTGGTGGTATTTACAGTGCTTGCCTACCTGATGTTTGGCGAAACACTCAAGTGGAATCACGCGGTTTCCTACACGCTCATCGTGGGCGCAGTATTTTTTGCATTCAAGTTTTGAACGTCATGAATCGTCCGCGGAGGACAGACCGCGTTAAGCTGTTACAGGGCTGAGATGAAAAAACTTACCTGGGGACAATGGGGAGTGGTGCTGGCTTTTTTGCTGGTCGTGAGTGGCACGGCCTTTTTCGCGGTGCGCATGATTCGCCCGCTGGTCTACTGGCACTATCACCAGGACGAAGACATCAACGGCTGGATGAACATCGATTACGTGGCCCACTCCTACAAGGTCCCTCCGCATGTGCTTTATCTGGCGCTGGGTTTGCCGCACAAGCCTCCTGATAGACGACCGTTGCGGGACATCGCTGCGGCTCAGAACCGTTCAATGGATGAGGTCAAAGCAATTCTGTTGGACGCGATAGTTCATTCACGGCCTCCGTACCCGCCTCCACCACCGCCACCAAAGGATCTTCCTCCGCATGAACGGGGAGGGGCCCCTCGATGAGTATTACTGATCAACTGTTGGCAGCACTCGTGCTCTATGGTCTACCGGTACTCTTCGGGGTAATCCTGATTGCGTCCGTAGGTTTGCCTCTTCCGGTCAGCTTCATCCTGGTGGCGGCCGGCTCGTTTGCGAAGCAAGGGGATATGAAGTTGGTTCCGGTAATAATCGCCGCCAGCTGTGCGGCGATTATTGGGGATCAGATTGGATATGGTGTGTCTCGATGGGGAGGCCGTCGACTGATCAACCGGATCACAAACAGGATAGGTGGCGCGTCCAAGATCAAGAAGGCCGAAGCGCTGTCAAAAAAGTGGGGCGGCCCAGGGATCTTCTTCAGTCGCTGGCTGGTGACGGAATTAGGACCATGGATAAATGTAACCAGCGGGATTACAGGTTATCCGTGGCGACGATTTCTACTCTGGGGTGTCTCGGGAGAAATTCTTTGGGTGGTTTTGTATGTCGGGTTGGGCTACACCTTCAGCGATCGCGTGCAATACCTGGCTGAAATTCTGGGCAACCTCGCGTGGGTAATACTCGGAGTGATCGTAGCGTTGTTGCTGGGGTGGAAAGTATTACGATACTTCCGACCAGCGAGAGAGTCTGAAAACGCAGAAGAGGTCTCAACTGCCGGGTCGGAGATTGCTGTTTCGTGAGCAGGGCTTTTTGGTCAGTCGAATTAGAAGAATTCTTTCCTGACATCCAGGCCTACTCAACAATCAACAGAATTTGGTTCCCTTGACGACAGGATCAACCATTGGATATGCGTTGTATCGTCCGGATAAATCACAGGCGAAGGTGATGCGATCGGTGCCTTCTTCGCCATTCTCATCAGTGAGCTTCACTTCGAGACTGTGTTCGCCCTTCGCCAAAGTGTCGCCGGGAATTGGATAACTCCACTTCATCTCACCAGTCGTTTTCATGTCGCCCCACGATCCATCATCGATGCGAGCCTGCGCTGTTTTGATCGGCACACGAGACCATGCGCGCGCCTGACACTCCGCAGGACCAGTAACAATGTGCGCCGGCTTTGTCGCCAGAATCACTCGTCGGGGATGCGTGATCAGCACGATTGGACCACGGTCTTCCTTCGTTCGATAAGTTAATGCCAGATCGTCACCATCCAGATGGACCACCGCGTACCCGGCCGCACCCCCTTCAGGATCTCCTATAGACCTGGTGGTTACATAAACATTCCGGCCGTCGTTGGCTAGCTGGCCGTAATGAGTGTGCGCTGCAAAATGCGCAGTGATCGGTCGTGTTTGCATCACGTTGCGCCACTCCTCAATACCCGGGCCGGCATAGTCTTCCCAAACCTGGAAGGGGTAATGGTGTTGGAACACGATTACGCGCTCCCCACGAGACAAGGCGGCGTCGACTTCATAACGAAACCAGATAACCTGTTGGTCGGATAAGCCTAGTGGCCGAAACTGATTTGTGTTTAAGAGGATGAAACGATAACCGCCTACAGTGAACGCTTTGTAGGTTGCACCCACGTTCGCCTGGTACGAGTGGTTCCCCGGATCATGATGAGCATCGTGATCGCCTACCAAAGCGTGATAAGGCATCTTGAGTTTGTCTCTCACGTTTTTGAAGAGCGCCCACTCACCGTCGCGAGCGTGCTGCACGTTATCACCTGCGAATTGAACGAAGTCCGGTTGAATGAGTTCATTGACTTCATCCGTCATCCACAACGCAGTTTCGTAGTTTGGACGATCGGCAGTTTCAAGATGTAGGTCGCCAGGCCAAACGAAGGTTACGGGTTTTGAGTTCGTCATCGGGGGATTCCTTTCCCTATTGGAGTTCGAGAACCTAGACAAGTGTTCGGCAACGGCTCCGCCGCCGCCTGTGAGGCGGAGCCGAATCTGGTGATCGCAATTACTTTCAAGTTCTGACTTCCCTGGCTCAACTACCTTTGACAGGGAGCGCTGGCAGTGTCCTTCAGGCCTCGCACAGCGCAAACGAGTGATAGTTTCCAATCTTCCAGTGGAGTTCCCTGCACCGTCAGGTGACTGGTTAAGTAGGCCAGCCGTTTTGTCTCAGGTCCCTTGCCGGTGGTGAATCGCTGCCTCAGGTAGTAAGGCGGAATCGATTGGTAATAAAGGACTGCCATGACTGCGACCGCTCCGCGTGTTTTGTCATTAAGCGGTATCCGATAAGTGATGCGATCAGAGCCGGTCGATCCAGACTTGTGGATGTACTCGGGGTCATTTTCCGCATCGCCGTGTGGGCCGGTAACTTCGGCGAATGGTCCATCGCGTCGCCAACCTTTTGGTAACAAGCGATTGTTCTTTAGCGCGTGATCACCACCAACGAAACTGGTTGTGATAGTCCCTTTCCGATCTGCCATCAGTTCTTCGTAAATCTGCACCTGGCTTTCGTCCGTTATGACCGAGTGGTGCGGTTGAAATACCTGTTTTCCACTCGCGTCCCTGAAAAATTCCGTGCCTAGAACTTCATCGGTCGTGCCTTTCAAAATCGCGCCCACGGAATTGGTGCGGCCGGAAGCCCACACAACTTCGCCTTTTTCGTCGAGTACTTCAAACGCGATGAACGCGCGCCGGAAAGCAACCCCAGAAGGGAGACTATGTCCGGCCAGATTCTCGATTCGGACACTTGCTTCGAGAGAATCAGCGGTCCGCCGCAGCTCCGTCACTTCGATCTTGGCTGTCTCTTTGCGCGCGAGCTCGTCGCTGGCGCTCAGCGAGGTCAGCAGGCCAAGCGAGCCTTTGCTAAACATATAATCGTTCGTACGGATGCCGAGGATGTTGGGAAACTGCTGAAACATCATCAATGCAAACTCATTGATACCCGCCATGGTGTGGCGCGAGTATTCATCGCGAACGCGCAAGGTGATCTCTTTGTCGGGAGCTCGGCCTTCTGTATGTGGGTAGTTATTGTCCTCGATATTTGCAATGCGGAAGATTAGCTTTCTGCCCATGAACGTCTTTGGCATGTGACAGTCCTGGCAGGTGCGGGCCGTTAGCGGATTAACAGGCTGCCGTTCGTTCTGATAGATGCTGTTCAGCCATTCAGGATAGGTGGTCTGCTCGTGAAACTCCTTCGGTTTACCACTTCGATCCGCGACTTGCTGTCCGCGACTATCGAAAACAGGTAGTACCACAGTGTGGCAGCTGCCACATAGGTTGCTCGATTTAATCTGCTCGCCGTAACGCGGAGTGACATTTAGAGCCTGTTTCATAGACCACGTCGCGACTTCCTCATATGGGCCATTGATCGCGTCTGGCGGATCAACCTTGAACAGCCCGGTGAAAGTCTCAGGTTTTCCTAAACCTTCCTTGCTGATCCGGTGACAGGTGGTACACGAGACACCGTCCCGAGACAGGGCGCCATATTTCGCGTCGGCATCGTCCGGACCCGCGTAGACCATGCTGTGCTTGAAAGGCTGGTTGCGATCCTCCTGGAGCTGTCGCTGGCCCATCACGCCGTGGCACCTGTAGCAAGTGTTATCGAGAAACTCGGCCTTCTCTGGATAGAGTGTTTTCTCTGACTCAAGCTGGGCATGAAAGATTGGATCTCGGCCGGCCAGTCCCATCATCGAGGCGCGCCACTCCGTATATGGGGAAAGATTTGCCGGCGCGTTCTGGCCTTCAAACAGGAAGGCCATATTTTCGGCTGAGGCCGAGTGGCAGCCCAGGCACTGACTAGAGGTTAAGAAGCCCTTGGTACCGGTTGGACCAGGAACGACATGATCCAACGACTCTCCTGGAAACCGTTTAACTTCCCGCTCCGTCACCGTTGGGCTTTTCATCAAACCTAAGAAGTTTTGGTCAGGCGACTTTCGAGGCAGTGGAAAAGGCCCACCTATGATCTGCTTGGTAGTCGCGACCTCCTCATGAAAGTCTTTCTCAGCCGGCGGCAGCGGCGCCATCGTGGGCGATTGAATCAGAAATGATATCGGGTCGCCCTCCACGTTCTTAACGGTGACGAAAGTTGATTCCTTCTCCGCCGAAGCGTGACACCTCAAACAGTAAAGTCCAAAGCCAGAATCCGGGTAGCTGATTTCGAAATTCTCCTGAACGGCGCCAGGTTTCGGAGGCGCGTGATAAGACCAGTACCAACCATCGTAAGCTCCGTTCTTATCCTTAACCATCGCGGTCCAACTGGTTAGTTCGGCTCCCGGTTGGGCCGGTGATTTGAACATCTCCTTAACGATGATGGCCCCGTCGACAATATTGCCCTCTCGGTTGCGATGTTTAAGCCAATCCCAGACTTCAGGGGAGTAGAAAATCTTTACAGCGTTGTGCGTGCCGAGGGAACGACCGCCGATGAATGGACCACTGTTGCGAATCTGGTTGTCCGCAACCCAATTCTTGTAGCAGCGGTTTTCCAAAAAAGCCTGAAGAATTTTTTCAAACTTCTGGGCACCAATTTGGCTGGGATTGGGGAGCGGGAATGAACCGCACGCAGGACTCAAGGCAGTAGTTTGAAGCGATTGAGTTTCACCGCCTCTGGTGTAAAGGACGAGGAACCCGCACACGACAAATGCAACTACTAAGAGTCGAGACAACATCTTGGACTTCATATGCTTCCCATTGGTGGTTCTAGTCTCTAAGCCGGACGGACGATCGCGCCAACTATAAATTCTCTGTGCTACCTCTGTGCTCTCTGTGTCTCCGTGGTTGGATTACCCCACGAAACATCGACCACTGAGGCTCAGAGAACACAAAGGAAGCCCGGAGAGGACCTCAGGGCTTTGCCGAGACTCAACTAGGCTGCCGCTAAAAACTACCATATATTTGACCTGCCTTTTCAGTTCTACCGAATCCGCGTCTCTGTTCAGTCCTTCTTATGAATTACTTTGAGCTTGCAACCCACTTCGCGTCGGTTCTCACTCTGTTCGCGTACCTCGTAAAAGAAATACTTTGGCTCCGCTTCCTCACAATCCTCGCATGCATCGCCGGTATCATCTTCAACTATTTCGTACCGGCCACTCCACTTTGGGCGGTCATCTGGTGGAACGTAGTGTTCATAATCATCAACGTAATTCAGATCATGATTATCTTTAAAGAACGCAGCAACGTCACCTTCACGGAAGAAGAACGAGAACTGTACGAAACGCTATTTAAAGATTTTGCGCCATTCGAGTTTATGAAGCTTTTGCGAATCGGCGCCTGGCGGGTGGCCAGGAAGGGGCAGGCTCTAACTATTGAGGCGCAACCACTGGACAGCATCATACTTATTTACAACGGCCTCGTAAGTGTCGAGATCGGTGGCCAACAAGTACGACAAATGAAAGATGGCAGCCTGATTGGCGAAATAAGTTTCATCACCGGCGGTCCGGCCACCGCCACCGTGGTGGCCCTGGAACCAACCCGGTATATGGCCTGGCCCAAAGACGAAATGCGCAGCTTACTCAAACGCAATCCCAGCATGCGATTCTCGATGGAATCTGTATTTAGCAAAGAGCTGATCAAGAAACTCGCCCGACCTAAGACTTCCGCGACCAAAGCGCCAAGCCTTATATCTAGAACTTAAGGGATGCCGCCCGGCATCCCACCGCCCGGCATTCCCGGCATCCCACCACCACCTGGCATCCCGGGCATTCCGCCACCTGGCATCCCGGGCATTCCCATTCCACCAATCGCGCTTCCCGGAAGACCTGGCTGGCCCCCGCCTTCGCCACCACCCCGAGTACGCAACAATGCGGGATCAACATTTTTCAGTTGATAAAGCGTCTTGTATAGACCGTCACGCGCAACCAGTTCTTCATGCGTACCTTGATCAACTACTCGACCTTTATCAATCACCAGAATCCGGTCGGACACCGCCGCGACAAAATTCAAATCGTGACTGATGACCAGACATGTGCGCTCGCGCGCATATTCTCTGATCACCTGGATCAAACGGTTGCGTTGGTCTGCATCGAGGTTCTCAGTTGGTTCGTCCAGTAGTAGCACTTCCGGTTTGCGCAACAAACATCGCGCCAGCGCGATAAGTCGCTTTTGCCCGCCTGATGGAATCTGAACGTCAACTACGGTGTCATAACCTCGCGGCATTCTCTGCGGATCAACTATGACGTCGTGGATGTGGGCCAGCTTGCAGGCTTCTTCGATCTCAACGTCTCGTGCGTCCGCGCGTCCTAACCGAATATTCTCCCTGATGGTGTCTTTAAGGAAAAACGGAAACTGCGACAACTTGGATACCTGTTCCCGTAGCGAGTTAAGCGTGACATCGGATATGTCCTGGCCCTCGAGCAGAATGCGACCACCCTGCGGATCGAGGAAGCGCAGAATCAAATTCATGATGGTGGATTTGCCACATCCAATTGGGCCAACAAAGGCGACCGTTTCCCCTTCTTTTATTTCAAACGAAACTCCGTTCAGAACTTTCTGGGTCGGCGAGTAACCAAACACTACGTTGTCAAAAGTAATATCCCCGTGAACTTCGCCGATAGATTGGGACCCGGGCTTCTCAACTACGGTGGGTTTGGTGTCAAACAACTCATACGTCGAAACGATCCCGGGGACCAGTGACTGATACATCGTGTAAGAACTGATCAGTCGTTGCACCGGTGTGAAGAGGTTTGGCGCCATCTGCATAAACACGATAGCGCTGGCAAACGTCAGTCCCCAGTTTTGACCAAGCAAAATCGCGGACAACAAAATCAACGCAGTGGTCAAAGAAATAAAGACCTGCGCGCCGCTGTTACTGAGACTCATCCAGGCAGTAGTGCTGGCGGTATTCCTGGCCGCCTCTTTTGAAGCTTCGCGGAATCTTGCGTTTCGTTTGGGCTGAGCGTTGAAGACCTGGATGTCAGAGATTCCGTTGATTGTCTCTTCCAATTCCGCACCAAGCTCACGAGCGCTCATGTTGATTCCCATCGCGCCTTCCTGGAGCTTGCTGCCGGTAAATCGGAACATCAGCACGGTCAGAGGGGCCAACAGGAATAGCACCAACGTCATTTGCCAACTCAGCGCCAGCAAATACGCAAGCACAATCACCAGCACAATCGCGTCAATTACAGGAGTCAGCAAAACCTGTGTCAGCAGCCGCTGCACTGTCGTCGTTTCCGACAGCACGCGTTGCATCAAAGCGCCTGTTTGCCCGCCCATGAAGAAATCGAGTGACAGCCCCTGGATATGCTCGTAGAGGTTTTGCCGCAATCCCGTGATCAATCGCTGCTCCAGATTCGCATCCACCCAGGCGCGAAAGATATCAATCAATTCGCGAAAGACGATCGCGCAGGTCCAGATAATGAAAATCGTGGTGAAGGAAAGCGGTGTCGACAACCAGTTTGTAATCGGTGAAAACCAACCTCCAGCGCCGCCCTCCGCACCGCGGTCGTAGAATGAACCAGTTAACGTCCAGACCTTGCTCCAGTCCCCCGAGCTGCTGGCGGCGTCACCAAAAAGTTTGAGCAAGGGACCAAAAGAGGCGGCCGCCACAAACGGCAGCAGAAAAATTACTAGTGATAAAAATAGCGACAGGACTACCAGAGCTTTGTGACCGCCGAGAAGCTTGAATGCACGCTTGATATAGGGGCCGGCATTCATCTTCGGCATTTCCTTCATGCGAATCTTACCGCCGGGACGAGGCATCGGAGGTTGACCACCCGGTAACTCCGGAAGTGAGTCGGACATCTTGCCCGAAGATCCGGCGCTTCCTGGCAGTGGCGGCAATGAACCGGGCAACTGGTCGAGCGGAACGGCGTTAGCCGGTAATGAACCTGGTCGCATTCCTTCAGGTGGCATGCCTCCTGTCCGGTCAGGAGTCGGTTCATCAGACGGCTTTTCGGATGGCAAACCAGACGGGGGGATCTTTGGATTGGACATGATAGTTTTGATGTCCGTTAAGTTTATTAGCTTGTCGTGGCCGAGCGACAAACTAAATTTTGTTCGGACATTTGTGGAGTTGGAAAAACGATCTGGCGGGTAAGTTTTCGATTCTTACCCGCCATCTAAGGGCTTCCCTTCACATGACGTGCGGGAGGTAAAAGGGGGCTGCCTTCACGTCGTCCCGGGCGCCCCGGTTGGTTGCGTTTAGCAGTAGCAGTAGTAGTAATGCCACCAGCATCGATACGCGTTACAGTAAAGCTGTTTACAAACGCAGATGTCGCCGTAGGCTTGCACTTCGCCGAGGCTTTCAGCGTTTTCTACCCGGCTGGCACTCATGGCAGCGGTGCTCTTGGGAATCTCACCGCCCGCACTCTTGCCTTCGGGAAACATTTGCGCAGCTTTGTCGCCGCTGACTGCGTACTGCGACAGCACGTCATCTGGAACATCGTAGATACTAACTGCATCGCCCTCTCCGGACGCGGACGTTAAAATCGCCATCGGAATTCTCCTTATCGTAAAGTGATTGAGTTGAGAGGAGTTTGCTGCGCTCCCCCGTGATTTTTGGCCATCGTGTTGATGACTGGGCCATCACATTTTTGGCCATTGTGCGTTGCGCAACCCGCTAATGTTTCTGGCGGTACGACTGTCTTGAACCCTTTCCTTTCACGAGCTCCGAGGTCGACATATAGAGTCTTACCGGTTTCGCAAAATTCCTGCGGCGACGAAGAGACATCTAAGCGTGGACGAAGAGAATGAGAACATCCCGTCCGAGCTAATTCGCAACCGATTAGGTTAAAGGGTAACTCCGAAAAAGCGCGAAAGCGCTTTACGATCGTCTGAGCTTTTAGCTCAGAGGTGCATCTTGCAGAAGCAAAATATTGAAGCGGGCGCATCCTAACAGCCAAGACGTTGTGAGACAAGCTTTTTTGCCGCTGGCGCCCGAACTTTCTTAGCCAGGTTTGGCCAGGCAGCTCTGCAACGCTTGGTCAAACAGGGGATCTTCCACTCCCTGACCTGCGTATCGCACAATTGATTGCCGATCAATCAGGGCAACGGTTGGCAATCCATTTGCCCCATAAACCGATTGCAGCCGCTCATCCTCAGCTACCGCCACGTTGAAGGTCACCAGGTGTTGAGTCACCATACCGCGCATAAGTGCAACTTCATCAGCCATCGTCTCTTCTGTTCCCCGGTAGGCCATGTAATGACGGGTGAGTGCAATAATGTTTAAACCGCGTGCTGATTCTTTCTGAAAGAGATCTTGCAATTTTGGAAACATATCCTGGCACGGCTTGCACCAAGTCGCCCAAAATTCGAGAAGCACTACTCGACCGCGCAAATCGGCAAGCAACTTAGGTTCTCCATTAATCCATTCTTTAACCGAAATTTCCGGCGCCGGCTTACCAATCAATGACATTTGCGTTGCGCGGTCACGCACCTGTAGGAAACCACCCGTAGCATCGCGTTTCTGTGAGGGAGTGCCTGTCGCTTGAATGATCTGGGAGACTTTTTCCGCAAAAGCCAATTCTTCCGCAAGCATCGCTTGTGCCTTCGGAAGATTCCCGGTGGTTTGATAAAGATCTGCCAATGACATTGCTACCTGAATTCTGGTTTGAAACTCAATTTCGTAGGGCGTCTCGCGTGCTTGTGCCAGAGCTCGAACAAGCTCGTCGATCGCTTCGTTCAATTTACCCTCGTGCTCCAATTCGGAGGCGTGTAGAAGTCCTTTTGAAACCCGTTCTTGTGATGTGCGCATTGTCGCTTCAGCGTTCATTCTCAAACTCCCCGGATTATTATTTTAGGTAGCGCCAGGTTAGCACTGACGCGGATATACCATCAGTCGGAGGCAGTCCCGACCATGATAAGACGAAAACAGACTACGGATCTTGCGAATATTATTGCGTGAATCGCTCTCTCTGTATAATGTCAGTCCTAACCAGATGTCTAGCGCCGCACGGGCGATGCTTTCTTTATTGCCGAGCCCTCGGCTAAGTATTCGGTACATAACCGAGCGCGGTAGCGCCGGATGCTTTATTCAACATGTAAGAAAGCTGTAAGAAACAATATCATCCTTGGATTGAGGATCCGGCGCTACCCCGACGCGTCGGGGTTCGGTACCAAACTTAGTACAGCGATATACATGCAATTTTCTTGTGAGAAAGAATAACTATGATAGACGACGGATTTGGTAACGACTCCGACTACTTGGATCCAACTGGTAACGGAGACAACAACAGCGGTCAGTCGGCATCGCAATTACGCGAGGCCATTAATGCAATCGACGTCACAGATTCATTGACTGCGCCTCTCAAGCGCGCCATTGACGATCTGCTGGCAGTAGCAGCGAAAGTCGTGGGCTCGGAGGAGGCCTCGGTACTCGTGCGCGACGGCAACGAAGGTGGATTGAGATTTCTGACGGCCATCAGCGACGTTAAAGAAAAGTTGCTCAAATTACGCATTCCACCCGGAAAAGGCATCGCCGGACTGGTTTTTTCAAGCGGCCAACCAATGGCAGTGTCAGACGTTTCGAGTGAAGGATCATTCTGGTCCGAAGCTGATGAAAAGACTGGATTCAAAACCATAACTCTGCTGGCCACGCCGTTGCGCACTGGAAATGAGGCAGTCGGAGTGCTGGAGTTTGTTAACCGTCCGGGTGCGCCACCGTATCCACCCTTCACGCCGGAGGAGATGGACCAGGCCGCTTATTTCGCTGATGCCATTGCGAGGATCATTGACGCTCATGAGATTGCAGAACTAGTGGAGGCTCTTTTTAACCGCACCCTCAAGGCTATTGTCTCTGAGACCGAAGGGATGGACGACTCAGCCAGCGACCTTCGCGAGTGGGCACAGAGTATGGAAACCGCGCCGGAACACCGCGATCTGTTACTGCTATGGATTTCGGTCCGTGAGATTTTCAGTCGTGGCGACGCAGACCGCGAACTATGTCGGGACTTGCTGGAAGCGTTGGCTCGCTTCACGCGAAACCGCTCGGCCACTAACCTTAACTACTCCGAGTTTTGATTCGTAATGCGCCCGAGGAGAAGTATTGATGTCGCAGCTTGATGGCAACCTAGAACAAAACGACGCACCTGACCTTTGGAGCGCAATAAGGGAAGATACTCGCTGGAGGCAATGTACCGGGCGTGGTGTGCGAGTCGCGGTCGTAGATAGCGGCATCGATACCGAGCATCCAGATTTGAAGGGCAAGGTCCATGGTTCTGTCGAGGCGGTGGCAGAAGACGGCAAAATCAATTTCAAACCATCTACCTCAGGTGATCAAGCTGGCCACGGCACGGCCTGTGCCGGAATTATTTCGAGTGTGGCCCCTGATGTTGAGCTGCACAGCGTAAAGGTGCTGGGCCCAAACGCTTCCGGCTCCGGAGATATGTTTCTGGTTGGCCTCGACTACGCCATCAAACAAAAGTTTCAGGTCATCAACCTCTCATTAGGAACTACCAAGCGTGACTACTTTGCGCCGATACATGACTTGATGGACCGCGCCTATCACGCAGGCTGTATTATCGTGGCAGCGGCGAACAATTTGCCGTATCCAAGTTACCCGTCGATCTTTTCATCATCGGTTGTTTCGGTGATCAAAAGGACGGGAGGTGACCCTTTCAACTTTGGTTATCGCTACGGTCATGTAATTGAATTAGTCGCGCCGGGTGTGGAAGTGAAAACGACCTGGCCGGGCGGAGGCTATCGGCAGTTAACAGGAAACAGCTTTGCGTGTCCGTACATTGCCGGAATAATCGCTTTGATGATCGAAGCCTATCCGAATTTGACGCCGTTTCAGGTAAAGACGATTCTCTACACGATTGCTAAACAAAACCAGCAAAACGCAGCGCTGGCCGCACAGAAGGCCGAGCTGGTGTCTGATAAGCTTTAGCTTGCCGAGGCGAGGCGAGGCGAGGCGACAAACTTAAGTCGGCCGCACTCTAAAAAACAATTTCTTGATCCTTTAACAAGCAAGCTTCGCAAAAGTTCTTAGTTTCACCCGTCACCGTACGGGAACAGTTAACACTTTTGAAGACGATCATGGTGGTTCCCGAAACAGAGCAGCAAAGGCAGGAGACGCTGAACGCCTGTGCTGAAGAATTTGAAGTTATTTATGCCCGTTGTGCGGAAGCCTATCCCGATTTTGGCCTACCAGTGGCCGAATTCAAGGAAGCTCTTTTACGATCTGTCGACAAATACAAACTCGCATATTCCGAGCGCGGCGAAAAACCGTCAGTCGAAGACATTCGTCGGTTCCTGGGCGGCCTTCAGATTCTCGACCTCTATCTCACCATCGCCTGTGCCGGCGGCAGCGAATCTGCCTGGTGGCAATTTGATCGGCAGTACCGGTTGTTTATCGAACGCGTCGCGCGACACCTTGCCCGCAGCGGTACCGATGTTGACGAAGTCATCGAGTCGGTTTACGTGGAACTGTTTGGAACCAAGGTTGACGAGGGCGTTCGCCAGTCGAAGTTTAAGAGCTACACCGGACGAGGTTCGTTGCGTGGATGGCTCCGCACAATCATCTGGCATACGGTAGTGGATCTGTATAGACGCAAGCAGGATGAAGTGCCGTTGGAGGAAGAATCACCTGGTGGCGAAACTCGGGAGCGGCGGCCTTCTCGAATCGAACCACAGGGCTCAGAGGAAGTAATCGTGGAGAACCTTTTACGAGATCGGTATAAGCGACTATCCGGAACAGCGCTGGATGATTCGTTAGCCGCACTCGATGACCACGAAACGTTGCTGCTGCTTTACTACCACGTCGAGGGACTCAAGCTTCGCGAGATTGCACGAATGGTCGAGCGACCTGCATCACCGATCAGACGTTGGTTTCAGCAACAGTCGAAACGGAGAGCCGTCACCCCGTCAAGAGTTCACGAGTCAACCGTCTTGCGTTGGCTGGAGAAGGTCTATCGCAAAGTAGCGGATCGTTTCCGGACTGAGCTTGCGCAAAAGCACGGACTGAACTCGGCCGAGATCGAGATTTGTGAATCTATCGCCGCCGAAGATATTGGCAGAACTTTCAGGATCGATTCAGTGGGCGGTGCGAATCGCAATTTGCAAAAAGGAGAGGCGCCGCAAGGTTAAATTCGATTTTCCTGGCGACGACGATTGTGACACGGCAAGAAATGAAGAACGAACCGCCGACCATCAGTTATCTGATCGAGCAACGTCTCAAAGAGCGTAGCGCCGGTGAGTCGACTGACATGTCGTCGCATCTTGACGAAGATACGATCACGGCGTTTGTCGAAGCTGGCCTTGAAGAACCTGAGTACTTGTCAGCCGTTTCGCATCTCATTAAGTGCGGCGAGTGCCGCAGTACTACTGCCCAGCTCGTGCGACTTGAGTTTGAGCTTGATGAAAGTAATGAGTCGGTGCCGTACGAGGAAAGTTCAAGCAGGCTAGGCGCATTCTTATCCGGCATTGCGGCCAACCTCGTGCCCTCGAATCAAGAAGACGCCGTTTTTGCATACCAGAATCCGGAAACTGAAGAGCAGCCGCTAACGAACCCACCAGCCGATTCAGAAGCCGAAGAGAACAAGGGCGACTAGTCCAGTCACTCATCTCCAGATTCCCACTTCAGATTTAGCAAAGCAACTATCGCATTGGCTTCGCCGCCTTGTCGGCGCACTCCTAGGTGTTATTTACTTCGCAGATCGCACCTTGTTCCGCCTGACGTGATAAGTCGGAAACGTTCCGTAACCCTTCGCGAGTGGTGTTTGGCCCACGTAATCACAACTAAACTCACCTACAAACTGTGCCGCTGCCAACGCGGCAAAGGGTTGGCTGGCGTAAACCTGACCCGGGGGCGTGATCGGTTCCATGCGCGCGGTGCGACTAACGTGCGCGCCAGTAAACGTTGATTGGCCCATCACCGGATCCACGCATGAATAAACCGGTCCGGCATGAAGAGCGATCCGAAGGTTCAGATCTTTTGGCAATCCCTTTTTCGCCCAATCCGTCTCGACGATGACATCGCACAGTTCCAGAGAGAACTGTCCTGCATCCAGCACGTTTGAGAAAACGAAATACAGACCGTCACCCCAGGTGTTCTTCAAAACTGGCGCATGCTTGGAATTCGAGATTAGCTTCGCGATTGCACCCAGAAAGTGATCGACAAACTTCGGGATTTGAGTTTCGGTGAGCTTGCTGAAGTTCACAGCATCAGCAAACAACATCGCCATCATGCGGGTTGATAATTGGCCTGGTTTCGCGGGGGTGGGTTTGGCTTTGGGAGTGGCAAACAACTTCTTGCTTGATTCTGGGTAGTGGCGCTGAAGAATTTTACCCAGGTCAATCACCTCAACGTCAAGACCCATGTTTCGCCAGTGTTGTATTACGGCCGCGGTGCCATCTGGTCCATCCCCTTCCCTGCGGTCCCAAACTGCCTGCTGCACCATCTCAGTTTCCAGTTGTTGAGCTTTAATGCTCGCCAGCCCTGTGAGCAGCAGGTTGGCGTATTCGTAGGAAGTGCTGTCCTTCTCCAGCTTCTGTTCGGATGCAGTGATTACTTCCGTCGCCTGGGAGAGTGCTAACTGAAAACGCTCGCGCCAGCCGTCGCCAGGTTTCAGTTCGACGCTGTCTTTTACAAACTGTTCCTGCCCGTACGGCAAAACGATGTACGCGGCGCCACCCATCTCTAGCAGCGTTTCCAGAAACAGTATGTCGGAGCCGGAGGCAGCTGAAGCGAAACCGATCTTCACGTCGAGTTGTTTCAATCGCTTGCGAATTTCGTTTCGCACTTCAGGCTCAAGTTCCGGCGGAAAACGAGGATTCGGTCGATTGCCGGCGTCGATCATGTGGCCGGTAAAGACGCCAACTCGTGGAATCTTGAAGCACTGATCGATGGTCCGCCGGTCGCGGCCCAGATGATCGAGAATCAGCCGCGCATTCCGTCTGGTGGAACTGAGCTCGACGAAATTGCCGCGCCCGATCTCGGCCGCCTGGGCATAACGATCTTCCGCCTCTTTCCACTTGCGCAAAATAAGTGCAGCTTCACCCAGCGTCGCGAGCGGCCAGTATCGGCCTTGATCGGTAGCCGGCAACCTTCGCAACTCCTTCAAGCACGATTGCCTGACTTCCCGTGCGAGGGCCGAGGCTTTGTCGGAGCGTCCGAGTTGGAGTTCCAAAGTCGCGGCGTTGATTCCAGCGTAGTAGCCGCAGTTTAGGCGGTAAGCCTCCGTGTAAAACTTATGGGCCAATCGTAGTTGTTTTTTTCGTTCTGTAGGTTTGGTCGCTTGCGACCACAGGTCCTTATGCGTGCGCCCCAGAATGCCGAGAGTTTCTTCGTCTGTATTTCCCTGCTCCCGTAGTTTCATTAACAGACCGTTGGCCCGCAGTGTCGCCCCGCTCCGGGCCAACGAGAGCGCTAACAACTGCTGTAACCGCACATCCGATGGCCAATTCTTAAGACCTTCTTCGAGGATGTCGTAAGCCAGCAGCGGCTCACCCAACCTAAGCACGCGCTGTCCCAGATGCCTGTAGATCTCCGGCGTATTGGCCCACTCCTCGGGCGAGCGTGCGTTCCACAACGCGAGTACGGAGGCCAAATTCAGGGATGCAACATGCTCAACCATTTGGCCTGGAGTGCTAATGACGGAACTGCCATTGTCGGTTGCGGGCGTATCAACTTCAGACCTTACTAAACGGTACCCAAGCTTCACTGCAACCTTAAGTGTTTCGACCACAGTATTTCGGTCGTACTCCTTCTCCTGATCAGGCAGTCGTTCATATGGGATCAAACAAGGATGCTTCTTGCGAGGCTCGTCTCGTTCGCGTCCGTGGCTCCAGCCCTCGGAAAGGCGTTGCTGAGACCAGACGTTATGGACGTTCTCTGCCAACAGCTCGACAAGCTCCTGAAGTTCGCCAGGCAGGTGGATGGTTGAGGTGTCGATGGTTGACGGTTTGAAACGTCGTGGTGGCATTATTAAGACCTCGATTGCTTAATTATTAATTACGACTGTGACTACAGGTGTTCAAGCTTTAGCTTGCGGGTTGGTACCGCGTTCGGTGAAGCGCACTCGCAACCGAAAGGTTGAACTCTGAACACCTGTGGATGACCGAGTCCCGGTTCCGAAATCCTGATAACAGTAAATCGAACCGATGTGCGATTCAAAACCTGTACTGAAGATACTTCTTGCATCCGGCGCTACCGCGCCCGATTCTATAGTTCGAGCAAAGAATCTATGGTATAAAACTGGCAATTCGAGTTTCCCATCCGCTTCTCCGACTCCGGAGGCTTCATGAGTTTTTTGCCAAATTACGAAGACGATATTTTTATCAGTTATGCGCATAACGACAACCAGGCGCTGCTCGATGGGCAGCGCGGTTGGATCGACAATTTTCACCAGGCACTAGAGAAACGCTTGCAGGTTCACCTTGGCGCTAAGGCCAAGATCTGGCGTGATCCACGCCTGCAGGGCAACGACTATTTTGCCGATACGCTGGTCGAACAAATTCCCCGAGTTGCGATTCTCGTCTCCGTTCTATCTCCAAGCTACGTCAACTCCGAGTGGTGCAGAAAAGAGATGGAGTTGTTTTGTCGGATTGCCTCTGACACTGGCGGCGTTCGCATGGGAAACAGGGCTCGCATCTTCAAGGTTGAAAAGGTCAACGTGCCTCTGGTCAAGCTTCCCGCTGAACTCCAGGGAATGACCGGTTACGCATTCTATTACATCGACGAAAAAGCGAACCGGCCCCGCGAGCTTTCACCGGAAGCCGGCCCACACGCAATTGAATACTGGCAAAAGATTGATGATGTGGCGCAAGACATTACCAGCTTGCTCGAGGACATGAAGAACCGGGGAGGCATGGCAGAAGCCAGCGTTATCTCGCAGCCCATAGTTCAGTCCGACTCTTCGCAATCAATTATTTATTTAGCTGAGACCTCATTCGACCTCGCACCTCAGTATGACCGAATCAAACGGGAGCTGCAGGAGCGAGGACACACTGTGCTACCAAATCGTCCCCTGCCTTTGAATGGGCCAGCCCTGCAGCAAGCGGTCAGCGAATATCTGAGTGTTTGCAAGCTCTCGATTCATTTGATCGGAGAAAATTACGGAGTTATTCCCGAAGCTGCTGATCGTTCTGTGGTTTGCCTGCAAAACGAGCTGGCAGCTGAACGTAGTCAGGACGAATCATTTGCGCGATTGATCTGGATGCCCGAAGGGTTACAAGCGAAGGAAGAACGACAACAAAACTTCATCAAGTATTTGAAATATGACCAGACTGCTCAACAAGGCGCGGATCTACTCGAGACTTCGATCGAAGAGTTAAAAACCTACATCCAGGACAAGCTGCGACCCACGGTAAAACCTGCGGCGCAGCCCAGCTCCAACGCCAACGATGGACCAGTGCGTGTCTACCTGATTTGCGACACCCAGGACTTTGACAACATCGCTCCAGTCGAAGATTACTTTTACAACCAGGGATATGAAGTCGTCCTCCCGATCAGAGAGGGTGACGAAGCAGAAGTTCGCGAGGACCACAAAGAGAGCCTCTTGATGTGTGATGCAGTAGTGATCTTTTACGGCAATACCGGTGAGGGCTGGTTGCGCACCAAGCTGCGCGACTTACAAAAGATCGCCGGCTATGGTCGCACCAAGCCAATGCTCGCGAAAGGGATTTACATCGGAGGGCCGGAGACACCGTCAAAACTCCGTTACCGAACCCGCGAAGCGCTGGTGATGCGCAACTTCGCACAATTCTCCGCAGAAACCTTACAGCCATTCATAGAGCAAATCGAAAGTGCGAGAAAAGGGCACTAGCAATGTCAGAAAATTTCACGCTTAGTAATCCGTTCCCCGGTCTCAGGCCATTCGAAGCGGATGAGGAACACTTGTTCTTTGGACGCGATGGTCAAAGCGACGAGCTACTCAGACGTTTACGACGCAGCCGATTCCTGGCTGTGTTGGGAACCTCGGGCAGTGGCAAGTCTTCCCTCGTGCGCGCCGGTCTGTTGCCGGCGCTCCACGGCGGCATCATGACTCAGGCTGGTTCGGCCTGGCGCGTGGCCTTGTTTCGACCCGGCCACGATCCGGTCGGCAACCTGGCGAGGGCTTTGAGCGAACCGGAAGTATTCGGCGATGAAGAAGAAGACAACGATCTACAAACAACGATCACGGAAGCAACCTTGCGACGCAGTGCGCTTGGATTAGTTGAAGCTACCAGACAGGCGAGAATGCCTGCTCATGAAAACCTGCTGGTCGTAGTTGACCAGTTTGAGGAGATTTTTAGATTCAAACGCACGAGCCGAAAGGAAGGTTCGGAAGATGAAGCCGCGGCATTCGTAAAGCTTCTGCTCGAAGCACGACAGCAAACAAACATACCTATCTTCATCGTCATCACGATGCGCTCTGACTTTCTGGGAGACTGTTCGCAGTTTCGCGATCTTCCGGAAGCGATCAACGAAGGACAGTATTTAATTCCACGGATGACGCGCGATCAGCGACGGGAAGCTATTTCAGGACCCATCGCCGTCGGCGGCGGCGAAATGGCGCCACGCTTGTTGAATCGCTTACTCAACGACGTCGGTGACAATCCGGATCAACTTCCGATTCTGCAGCATTCATTGATGCGCACCTGGGATTACTGGACCAAATCCCGACGGGCCGGTGAACCGATTGATCTGCCGCATTACGAAGCGGTGGGCACAATGTCCGATGCCCTCTCGCGACATGCTGATGAGGCCTATAACGAGCTGCCCGATGAAGCGAGTCGGGACATTGCGGAAAAATTGTTCAAGAGCTTGACGGAAAAAGGTTCGGACAATCGAGAAATCCGGCGGCCAACACGTATTCGGGAAATCAGCGCAGTGGCCGAGGCGTCTGAAAAGGATGTCGTCGCCGTGATCGAACGTTTTCGTCAACCGGGTCGATCTTTCCTGATGCCGCCAACCAGTGTCGAGCTTGGTCCCGAGTCGTTGATCGATATTTCACACGAGAGTTTGATTCGTGGTTGGGAGCGACTAAGAAAGTGGGTTGAAGAAGAAGCACGGTCAGCGCAGATCTACCGTCGTGTATCCGAGACAGCCGTACTGCATCAGGAAGGGAGCGCGGGACTTTGGCACGATCCTGATTTAGCGCTCGCACTCAACTGGCGAGACAAGAACCGCCCCAATGCCGTTTGGGCCCAACACTACAATCCAAATTTTGATCAGGCGATGGGTTTTCTTGCGGCGAGCAAGAGCGCGAAGGAAGCTGAGATCGCCGAACGGCAACGTCAACGCAGGAGCAAGGCCCGCCGCACTCGCGCGTTTGTCGCCGCCCTCGCACTCGCATTTCTTGTTTCTCTGGGCATGGCGATGGTCGCCAATTCCGCGAGAGTGAAAGCGGAGGCGCAGACGCGAATCGCCGAAGAGCAAACAAAAATTGCCCAGGCGGCGACTCGCGAGGCGATGGAACAGCGGCAAAACGCCGAAGCTCAGAAAGTGATCGCGGTGGAAAAGGCCCAGGAGGCCGAAGCAGAGCGTGAGAAAGCGGCCGAGCAAGCCGAGATCGCGGAAGCCGCCAAAGTTACTGCTGAAAAACAAGCTCAGATTGCGCGTGAAGCCCAGGCGGCCAGCGAACGGGCGCGACAAGCGGCGGCCGCCAGCGAAGCTGTAGCAGTCAACGCGCGAAAGGATCTGCAGTCAGAGTTTTTGGAAACGCGCAGAGCGAGTCTGAACAACAACTCGGCCATCATGGCATTGTCGAGCCGGCTGATTGAGTTATCAGCTCCCAAGGAGGCCGCGGTTTGGAGAGGCTATTACTCAAATGCGCTCTCGATGCTGGGCAATCATCAGAAGTCTGCTGACGAAGCAACTCTGGCACTCGAGATCGAACCCGATTACCTACAGGTGCGCGCTCATCGTGGGTACATGTACATCCTTACCCGCGAACCGTTAAAGGCCGTAGCCGATTTCAACAAAGTCATCGAAGCCACGCCAAATTCTTCATTGCCTTATCTCAATAGAGCGGTGGTGAACGGATTACTGGGAAGGTTCGACGAAGCCGGTAAAGACATTGATGCAGCTATAAATCTATTTCGCTCTGGAGAATATGACAGCTTAAGCGAGAGTGAACTTTCAGAAGACATTCAGGCAGTTATCGGTCGCAACTTCTTGTCAGTTGATCAAGACGACTACTACTTGGCTTTACTCTATGAACGAGCGAACTTGCAGGCAGCGGCTGGAGATCTGGATTTCGTTAAGTCGCTGAACCACGCCAAACAGCAGCAGCGGCTCATCGCGTCAACTTCCAAAGGTGCTGCGCTCACAGCGCTGAACTGGGCCTGGCTACATCGACGTGAGCGTGATCGTGACTACGGAATCCTGGCAAACGAGGGAGCGCTTTGGGAGCAAGTGGGACGGCCCGACATGGCGAGACGCTATTACGACCAGGTCCTGCAGCAACATGCGAAGCAACGCGATCCTCGTTATATCCAAATCGCCCAATGGACCAAAGAGCAATCAGCCCGACTGCCGTTTGCTCCCACTGAAGCAGCCACTGCCGTTACGTCATCAGCTTTGGCCGTCGAAGCCGATCAGCTTTACTTCAACGAAGATTATGAGGGAGCTTTGCAGCGTTTGGACCAGGCAATTCAAGCGGCTCCAAAACACAAGTTGCCTTCACTTTTCCTCAAACGCTCAGACGTAAGATTCAATCTGAAGGACTACGAGGGCTCTGAGAAAGATGCCGCAGCGGCGTTGCAAAGCACAAAGTCACCACTCGCTTATTACTATCACGCCAGGGCATTGAACTGGATCGACTGGCAAGGCACTAAACCTCAAGTCGTGGCTGAACTGGGCGAAGCGCTCAAGCTCGATCCAACGTATGCACCGGCCCTCAGGTACCTGGCATCACTATCTGACGATGCTGAGGGGCTAAAACTGTATCGGAGACTCAGCAAGATTTGGCCCAACGCATCCTGGGTCTACAAAGAGACTGCAGCGTTGGAGAACAAGCTTGGGCAGAAGGACGAAGCTCTCCGGTCCATCAACACTGCAATCGAAATCTATGCAGAGTCGACGGACTTTTTCGATGTGAAGGCGGAGATCGAAACGAATCTCGGGAGACCCAGTGCGGAAGTTCAAGCACGTCAAATTCAGGGTTACCGAAATGCAATCACTTCCCTGTTGAGACACAACAGAGCCGGCGCGGCCCAGGCTTATTTGAAGCTGGGACAGCTACAGGAAAAACTCAAGCTCGCTGACGATGCCAGACAGTCAATCAATCAGGCGATCGAGCTGGATAAGGGCGTCACTGAGTTCTACGACGTCCGCGCAACACTCGAGCTTGCTTCAGGAAAACCTGAAGGGGAAGTGCTCTCGAGACAGGCAAACGGTTATACCCAGGCGATTGCAACGCTTATTGAACGTGGCAAACTTCAAGAAGCCGCAGCTGCGGATGTGGCGCTCGCCAGCCTGACTAAGAAGACAGGAGGAGCTTTCGACGTTTTACCCGATAGCGCCAAACAACGTCTCGCAGAAGGCTACGTTGCAAGAGGCGATTCACAAGTCAGACTTTCGGTGCCCGAGTCATACCGTGCTTACAAGGAAAGTGCACGCATTTTTTCCTACCTTTCCAGCCAGGGCGACAACACCGTCTCGGCCGACCTGCAAGCCGTCCGGGCCAAGCTGGTCAGTCTTCGTGAAGTTGCCAGGCGCCGGACTACTACTGAGTTGATGAGTGCGCGCGTGCTCTCGGTGAGACCTTTAAATGGATTGGTCCGCGAAGTAATGATTGATCGAGGCAGCGAAGATGGCGTGTTGCCAAACAGCGAAGGCACTGCCTGGGCCAGCTACAAAGAGGAGGAGCAGGGGCGCAAAGAGCGCAAAGTCCAGAAAATCGGCAAGGCAAAAGTCGTTACGCTCGGAAAGCGTTCCGCCAGCGTCGAAGTCACAATGGAAACGGCCAGTGGTGATGGCCTGGTCGTGGAAGGTGATCTGATTGAGTTCAGATCTGACGTTCCAGCTATTCTGGATCGCTCCTTACTCTGGCAGGCGGCGAAGTATCACATTGATTTCACATCAGAAGATTCGAAACCGCTTTCGCCAGATTATCGAACACTATTTCTTGACGAGAACGAAGAGATGGTTGAACAGAGCTACGCGGCGCTCGTCTCAGAAATCAAGGCGATCTCCGTCAAGCTTGCTGGTCATGAGCTGATGGGTACGAAGCTTACCGAAGGACGATTCAAAGATAAGACGCTAAAACAGGCTTTAGAAAACCCCACCCGAACCGATATCATCGATTTTCTGAATTACGTGATGAAGTATCCGGCTACGTATTACGGAAAAGAGGTTAAGTTTGGGCGAGCGTGGGCGGGCTGGGTGCTATCCGGAACGCCGCAGTAAGAGCATCCGTATTACATAACCGAGCGCGTTAGCGCCGGATCCTTAATTCATCGTGGCTGAGAGAAACATTCATTAGTCCACAAAAATTGAATTGAGGATCCGGCGCTACCGCGCTCGGTTCAGTATTTGACAGCTGTTTCTAGTCCGCCTCAGCACTGCGGACGAGTTCCGCGAACACACCATTGTTTCCGACAAGTTCGTCATACGAACCTTGCTCGACTATTCGGCCTTGATCAAACACAAAGATACAGTCGGTTTGATTTAGCGTCGTCAGACGATGCGCGACCATGATTACCGTTCTTGATTGACGTGCATGGTCGATGGCCGCACGGACTTTTCTTTCGCTGATGTTATCCAGCGCCGATGTCCCCTCATCCAGTATCAGGATCGGCGGGTTCTTCAAAAACATCCTCGCCAGGGCAATCCGCTGACGCTGGCCGCCGGAAAGATTGCCACCGCGTTCCGTAAGCGCAGTTTCATAACCATTAGCCATTTGCAGGATTTCGTCGTGGATGTGTGCCTGCCGTGCGGCGTCCTGAATTTGATCCATCGTCACCTTGCCACACCCATAACCAATGTTCTCCGCGACCGTACCTGAAAACACGAACGGCACCTGGCTGACGTATCCGATGCTTTTGCCAATGTCTTCGCGGGACAGGACGCCGATGGGAACACCCCCAACCAGAACTTCACCTGATACCGGATGAATCAATCGCAGCACGCAACGAAGCCAGGTTGACTTACCCGAGCCTGAGCGACCGGCAATACCGATGGTCTGGCCCTGAGAAATCTTCATTGTTAGCCCATTCAGGATGCGCCGGGGTTCACCGTCCGGCGTGGGATATTCCACGACCAGATCCTGGCATTCCAGCAATGGAATACTGCCGTCGAGGCGCGGCGCGCGCATAGTAACCACGCCGTACGACTGGTCCACCGGCTGATCAAGCATATGCAGAAGCACACTCACCTGGATGCTGCTTTCGTAAGTTTCATCCAGGATGCGATGCACATCCTTGAGCGGTTGCATGATTTTGAGAAAGAGTGCGGAAAAGATTAAGACCGTACCAAAAGACATTTGACCCAGGGCCGCGAGGACGACGGCATAACCAATGATGATGACGTGAAACAGTCCCTCGTTGACTGCCTTCATCCAGTCGAAGCGGGCCATGGCGAAACCGTGTTTGAATTCGCGACCGCTACGAGAGTCGGCTGCACTTTCAACCCGCGCTACTTCCAGCGGATAGGTATTAGCGGCTCGGATATACTCGAGACCACCAAGCTGTTCCACGACCGTGCCGTCAAGTCCTTCTTTCGCATGCAAGAGTGCAATGCGAATTCCCTTTTGCGACGTCACCTGCCAAATGGTGATCAGTACTGACACCGGAACGACACCCAAGGTGACCAGACCGACTCGCCAATCTTGCTTGATACCAGTTCCCAGTGCGAAACCCGCTAACAAAACCGCGGGAATAAAATCGCCGAAGCTGACTTTGAGAAATTTGACGAAGCCTTCCACGCTGCGGGAGATGCGGCCGTGCAGAGATCCGACCCGCTCGCGGGCGAGAGCGCCCAGATCCACCCTCAGCAGATGGCCGACGAGACGCACAGTCATGTTGCGTTCGATCCGGGCTGTGGTACGGCCGACAACCCACCGGCGCAGCAGTTGAAGAGATTCTTTGAGGATGTATATTCCGGCAATTGAGGCGAGCGCCAAAATCACTGGAGTGCGCCATTCATAAACTGGCCTGCCGGTGAATGCCACCAGGCTATCCACTAATTGACCGATCCACACGGCGATTCGGGTTTCGAGCCATGCGACCAGCGCACTAATGAGAACTCCGGCGGAGAATCCCAGTTTGTCGGCGCGAGAAACGAGCCGCCAAATTTGTTTCCGGCGGCCCCAAACGCCGCCTACGTTGCCAAGAAACGATTTCTCTTCTTTAGGCATCAGCGACTGCTAACGAACGACTGAGAAGTAGGTGGCATAAAACGCCAGCATAAACAGCGAGAACGGCAAACCAAAAGCCAGGTAGCGGCGGAATGTTATGGCGTGTTCCGGATCTTTAAAGCGTTGGCTCTCTTCCGCCAGGATGATTCCAGCCGAAGCAGCAGTGACTAGCGAGCTACTGCCGGCGCAGATACCGCCTCCGAGTGCCCAGGCTGCCGCATGGGATGGATCGAGCTGATGAATCGGGCCCGAAACGGCCGTGGCCCATGAAGCCGCTTCGGTAAAGGTTGTGCCGAAGTATCCCGTCACCGCGATCACCCATGGCGCTGCATTAGCTGCTATCAGTTGTTGGTAAAGAGTGGCGCCGATCCATGAATTTGAAACACACCCGGCCAGAACAAATATCGCGGCGAAGGCGAGGTACACGTCAAAGCCAAGCGATGTCAGGGTGTGATAGCGCTGGTTTTTGCGCTCGAGCAAAACGGCTGTGACGATTGTGAACGCGCCAATGGCGATGGCCAGAGTTGTGAAAACTACGTGCAGCACAATGAAGAAAACCAGCATCACCAGACCAATCGTCAGCAAGCGACGATCGATGGCCAAATCCGCTTTCGCTTTCTTCCAGTCGGCCGCAGTCTGGGCCACCTGCAACGTATAAAAAGGAACCTGCTTAGTGCCTGCCTCCCGGCTGCGACTGCTGATGCCGCGCTGCGTGAGAACGGTGGCCACGATAATCAGGACTGTCAAGACGATCAGGTTTGCCGGCAACACTTCCTTCATGAAATCGCTTGCCGTCAGTCCCCAGGTTGCAGATTCGATGATGTTTGGGGTATCGCCCCATCGCGTTGAGAAGCCGCCGAGATTGCTGGCGATCAGTGCCGCACTCAGTATCCACCGAGAAGGCACATGATAAGAGGCGCAAAGCCGAATGATGACCGGCGTCATGATCAGGATCGAGGTAACGTTGTGCATCAATCCTGCTGTAACGTACGTGGCTAACAACAGAATGGCTACCAGCAAAGGCGTTGTCATTCGCGGGTGCTTTAGCCGTATTTTGCCCAGTTGATGGCCCAGCCATGCTGCTACCCACTTGAAGCCTTGAGAGCGCTCGATCATGTGAGCTGGAATGGCGACTGCAGTGAACAGCACCGTTATGTCGGCATAATGCGAAAACCCCTCGCGGAGAATCCTTGGAGCGCTGTCCCATTGAATGATCAGAAACGCCAAACTCACGAGAGTCATCGCGAGTGGCAGCGGCACTTCGTACTTCGTCATCGCGAAGAAGGCCGCGAACAGCAGCACCAGCATTAATGCCCCTGCTGGCCAACTCATCTGAAAGGTTGAAACCGGAGCCGTGGCAGCTTCCTGTTCCGCTACCGCGGCCCAGACGGGTGCGCAGCAAGCAAGGACAGCAGCCATCACGCCAAGCATCGGGGGGCGGCGTAAATGAGTTGTCATATGAATGAAACGTCAGTGGTCGGTTTGATTTGAACGTCTTTTGGATTTTGATGAGGCCGCAGGTGCGCGATCAAGCGCACATTCGCCGGCAGCAGTTTCGGTTCAAGCACATCGGCAACAGCAGGGTCTGTGTACAAATCGTTTCCCTGGCGAAACGCTTCGAAGACGATTACCTGCATCTCCTGGGCTTTCGCCCGACAAGCACGAGATCCTTTCACGGCTTTTTCAGAATAGTCGTGCCCCGAACCGTGGACAGTGATTTCGTCCGGCTGCAAAAACGTGACCTCCGCCACCGGTAGGAATAATTCGGGAAGATGCGGTGGAAGCGGAAGAATCATTCCGACTTTTTGGCCACGACAACCGGCGAGTAAAGCGCTGTTTTGTTTATACGAAAGCAGGCGCAGGTGAACGCTGATCGAATCAAACGCGAGATCGAGCGGGATACCTTCGGCTTCAAGTACGCGCAATCTTTCCTCAGCTTCAGGAGCACCGTATTGCGTCGCATACTTCAGCAGGTCGGAAGTGGTGCGAACTTTTTCAGTCTCAATCAAAAGCTGCAGGACTTCGAGTAGTCCGGTCTCGTCTTTGGCCGGAGATTTCTTGTCTGGCTGGGCTGCGAGGGAGTCAGTCATAGGGTTACCTTTTTTGGGAGAGCATTATTCGCAAAATCTATGAGGCCGTCAAGATTTTCAATAAATAGAAATCCTGATGCGGTTAGATTTTTAGATCCTCTACGACCTCTGCCAACACAAGGGTCTTCTGATTCCCCACAGGATCGGGAAGGAGCATTCGTACCCGTTCTCCTAAGCTTCTTCGGTTGATCAAGCAAATGGGTCAACCCAGTTTCAGGTGACCTATTACGTTACTGACCCAAGACGCTCGCGTAGAAGCGGGGACAAGCCCGCCTTCCCGACCTGCGAGGATGGTTGCGTAATTAGTTCATACCCGGTACGACATGAGTATGACCATTGGTTCAAGTCAACTACTGGAGAGCGCGATCCTCAAGAGTCACACCTAACGGACCGGCAACGAACCCTTCAATTCGAATTCGCTGCCCGTTGCGCAAGACCTCGATCCAGCCACCGCTAAAACCTCCAAATACCCAAGCGTAGGTATTCGCTATTGATTTGCCATTTGCTGAAAAAAGTTGATCACCCACTTGCAGTGCCGCGGACTTGGGTTGTTCAGCCGGTGGCGTCACCTCGGTGATGATGACGCGCACTGAGGGTACTGCTGAGCCGTCACCTCGTGTATGCACCACGCTTTGCAAGTTGCCGCTCGAAAATTTTGTTTCTCGTATACTGAACCCCACGAGTTTTTCGTCAAACCCGGTTTCATATATGCGTTCTCTCTGCTCATCCGCACTGAACTGCTCCTCCAAACGTGCGGCGGTGCCGTTCGAGATGAATGGAAGTGGTTTACGATTCTCATCGCATACTTGTCGCACCCGGCGTTTTGCCTTTCCGTTTGAGTGCCATTCCGTTTCAATCAATAAGACGGTTCCACCTAGAACCTTTGGGTCTAAACCAATTTTCCATTCTGTTATTGGGCGGCCTTTCTCATCGTAAAAGTCTTCCGTCGAGGTATATGGAAGACCAGCGCTTGTCGCCAGCTGTCCTTTCTCATCTTCAAACCTGTAGGTGGCATGGACAAGCTGGCCCTGCTCATCGTATTCAGGTTCACTGACGAACCGGTAATACTTGTAGCGCTCGGGATCGTGGTCTTCCGTGGACTGTCTAAACAATTGCCCCTTGGCATTAAACTCATCGATGCGGCGATGACTTCCCCCCTTGTCATACGTTTTAGCGCCTGCTGCGTCGAAGTATGTCTCCTCGATTCGCTTGCCTTGCGACCCCGAGCTGTATTGAAACCGCCTGATTGCATATCCCTGACTGCCCGCAACTGGTTGGCCGTGAGGATCCAAAAACTTCTCCTCAATAACGTTCCCGTTGGCGTCGCGCTGCCAGGCACTTCGCCAGGGGGTGGGACCGGCGAAATTCATGTCCGCAGGATGACCATACTCGTTGTAAGCAATAGTGGTTTGATTAAGTTGTTTGAGGGATCCGTCAGGCTGTGCCTTGAAAGAAGTACGTTGGATCAGTTCGCCACGCTCATTGCGTTTTAATTCGTTGACCGACCATGTGGCGGCGGCGGCTCGTTGCGGCTGACCATCGGTGGCAACATTCGTGACCTTGATGACATTACCAAACTCGTCATATTCATTCGTCAGCACCGAGATTCCACTCCACTCAGCCGGTTGATTATTCGCATCCCTAAGCTCGAAACGCGTTGCTAGTCCGGCCGTGTTCCATGTGATCCCGTAGGCAATCATGCCGACCCGATTAGGCGCGGCCTGACCATCTTTCCCCAGATTTGTGAGTTGAATTATTCGGCCTGACGAGTCCCGCTCAAGTTTGTAACCGTACACCCCTTCACCGTTCGCGGCAGGTCGACCGGCAGTGGTAAAGAAGCTAACGCGGATGTCACGGCCCTGGCCATCGCGTTCAAATTCCAATCGAGACGCGCCCGAACGAGTAGTGACGTCAAACCCTCGTTGATTAACAAAGCGAGCTCCCCAAACATTATCCGAGCCCTGATTTGGTGGCGCCTCGTAAAGCATTTGCCAGGTAACAAACCCGTTCCGGTCACGACCGATGGCCTGTTTCGCCTTATCGTCGTCAAACCGGAATTCAACCGAGGTGGTCTCCGGCTGACTATCCTCGTATTGGTGCGCGCCAGTCAGTCCTTCGATATAGATTGGGATCAGTTCAGTCGCTCCGATCCGGCGAAGTACTGCCGGGTATCCGCGCGCGTTCAGGACCTCTGCCTTAACTATCGGGCCGCGCCTGCCACGCCTCGTTAGTCTCAAGTAAGCAGCACTATGGGAGGCATTTTCCTTGCTTACTTTTACCGCTGGTTCGAGGGCCCCGTTAACCCAATCCACTTGAGTCGCATACTCAAGACGCGGACGCGAGTAGAGTTCCCACCGCAGAAGTGCAACTACAGCGACGGTTGCCAGCAGCAGGGCGCTCACCATCGCGACAAACTTCCATGGATGCCGTCGCACCCACTTAATGCTACTGCCCACGGTGCTGGGAGGCTTCGCCAGAATGGATTCGTCTTCGAGATACCTGCTCAGGTCTTCTGAAAGAGCTTCGGCTGTCGCATAACGTTTGCGCGGTTCTTTCTCGAGACACTTCAAGCAGATCGTTTCCAGATCGCGCGGTATCTCCGGCCGGTGCCATGCAGGTGAAACAGGATCTTCAGTAAGGACACGGATGGTTACGGGCGCTTCGCTGTCTTCGGGGAGGAAAGGCGGACGTCCAGCAAGCATCTCGTAAAGAATTGCGCCGAGCGAATAGATGTCCGCCGGTGGTCCAACATGCCGGCTATTCCCTTTCGCCTGCTCCGGCGCCATATATGTAGGTGTCCCAATGACTACCCCGGAACGGGTCAGGTGATCTTCGTCATCGAGGCGTTTAGCAATTCCGAAGTCGGCAATTTTTGGCACGCCATCCGGATCTAGTAAAACGTTCGCCGGCTTCATGTCACGATGGACCACGCCATTCTCATGGGCGTAGTGCAATGCGCGCGCGACCTGGACCATCAACTCTGCAGTTTCTCGGGGCGGTGGAACATCTTTTCTCAGCAGGTCAGCAAGCGAACCACCTTCGACATACTCCATTGAGAAAAACGGCGAGCCGTCGTGTTCACCAACTTCGTAAATGTGGGCGATGTTGGTGTGTTTAAGGCCGGCGGCGGTTTCTGCTTCTTCTAAGAACCGGTGCAACTCAATCGGACCATAGTGGCCGGTCAACATCTTCAGGGCCACCTGCCGATTCAGGTCCTTCTGGCGAGCGAGGTAGACGACACCCATTCCCCCCCGACCGAGCTCGCCTTCGATCTCGTAGTCGCCGAATTCCCGCAAGGGTGGCTTTCGATTGACGGGTGGAGGTGGGTTAGTCCCTGAATCAGTCATGGGTTTGCTGTCAGATCTTGCTGCGCAGATAAGGTGGCGTGGTTTCCTGGGATTGCAGCCTAATGGAGGCCCCCTGGTTGTGAAATCGTGTTCTCTGTTCAGAAACTGGTCAATTTATGGCGAGAGAATACCCTAAAGAGTGATTTTAGGAACCAATTTTTTGCAGGAGATAAATTAAGGCCCGTTGAGAGCACAGTCGCATTAGCATCGAACGCGGCTTGCCGCCGCACAGTGCGGAATGGCTCCGCCTTTCCGGAGCTGCCTTCACGCATTTTGCTGAGGCTGAGCCTCAGGAACGCACCGGGGCAGTCGGAAAGCCCGAGGCTTTCCGCACTGTGCAGCGGCAAGCCGCTGACCCAGGTTACCGTCACGCAGGCATCAAGGCCTGGAGTTCTGCCGGCTCATCGCCAAGCCACTCCGGGTTCTCAGCCGTACCATCAAAAATTGAAGAAGTCTTGAACGGTTCGAAGCGACCGTCAGCCGCGGCCTCACGCGTTTTTGACAACAACCTGCTTCGTTGCTCCTGATTGAGCGTTTGGAATGAATCGGCAACGGCAAATGCCTGGTCCAGGATCTCCATGCTATCGATTCCCGTTATCACCACTGAAGTCGGTAGACTCAGGGCGTATTGCAGGCATTCGGTAGCCGTGACGGTTTTGGATTTCAGGAGTATGCCGTTCGCCATGCTCTTCATTCCCAGCACACCGATGCCAAGTTTTACAAGTTCAGGCAATACGAGTCTTTCAAAACTCCGATAATGCGCATCCATTACGTTGAGAGGCATTTGCACACTGTCAAAAGTGAATCCGTTCTCTTGAGCAACTTCCAACATGTATAGATGAATGCGCGGATCTTTATGTCCGGTAAATCCGATGTAACGAATTTTTCCCGCATCGCGCGCTTCGACCAACGCAGCGTTCGCGCCGTCTTCATCAAACACCCGATGCGGATCTTCGAAACGAATGATCTCGTGATGTTGGACCAGGTCTATGCAATCGACTTGCAGTCTTTTTAACGATTCATCGAGTTGCTTCGTGGCTTCCTTTCGCGAGCGGCCATCGATTTTCGTCATCACGAAAGCGCGCTCGCGATAACCATCACGCAGCGCTTTGCCCATACGCTCCTCACTCTTACCTTCGTTGTAGTCCCAACAGTTATCGAGAAAATTGATTCCGCGATCGACGGCTGAACGAACGATACGCAGCGCCAACGATTCATCGACCCGCTTCAAGCCCAAATGCCAGCCACCAATTCCAATCGCCGAAACCCTCTCACCACTTTTACCAAGAGTCCGATAGATCATCTGCGTCCTCCATCGATGTTTGAAACGAATTGTTTGTTCGATTGAGAATAAATTCTACTCTTCGGCGGGACAGGATGTACAAGATTGACAGGATTAACTCACTCGCAACGTATCATTCAATTCCCTGGAGTGCGCCGCCTTGTCGGCGCTTTGGTTTGCCGGGACCTGTCGCAGCTCCGCTGTCCTTTACCGAGACAGGCGGCGCACTCCAAAGAGTTGAATAACGTTTCCCGGTTTATTCTGGTAAATTCCGCGTAACGAAATGACCTTCGATCCAAACGCACTGAGTGCCGAAGTATTCTTCGCTTCGACTGCAACCAGCTCATCAACTAAAGCGCTGCTCACGCTATTCGTGATGTTGGTGGCGGCAAAGCTAATGGGCGAGCTGTTCGAGCGGATTCGTCAGCCCGCCGTCGTTGGCGAAATATTGGCCGGCGTCATCATCGGACCGAGCCTTCTCGGCTGGGCCATGCCATCGGAGTTAACGACGCTGTTAGCCGAAGTCGGCGCAATCTTCCTTCTTTTCAACGTCGGACTGGAAACAAAGCCTGCCGCCATCTTCAAGGTTGGGGCGCAAGCCACAGTCGTCGCCGTTCTGGGAGTGGTGACGCCGCTGATATGCGGTTGGCTGTTGATGCGGGCTTGGGGCGCCACGGGTATAGAAGCCTTATTTGTCGGCACCGCACTGGTGGCGACTTCGGTTGGAATTACTGCACGCGTGTTATCCGGAATGGGACTACTTGACGCACCCACCGCGCGCATCATCCTGGCGGCCGCAGTTATCGACGACATCCTTGGGCTGCTGATCCTATCAGTGGTGTCGAGTCTCGCCGTTGGTGAGGTCAATTATCTTGAAGTCATCACGACGGCCGTGTTGGCTATCGGATTTACTGCGATTGTCACCTTGCTCGGCGCGCCCATCGTTACTCGCATCGCGCCGAGAGTTGATCGGTTACGCAGTGGGCATGGAATGTTCGTCTTCGCCCTCGTGCTTTGTCTGGGCCTCTCAGTGGCCGCGGAGTTCATCGGTGTCGCGGCCATCGTTGGAGCATTTCTGGGAGGCATGGCTTTGGCCGAAGCCAGCGAGGACCATCCCAAAGTTCACCGGCAGATAAATGGGGTGACAGAATTTCTCGTCCCATTTTTTCTGGTCAACATTGGCATGCAACTTAGCCTTGGTGTATTTCGCTCATCGTCGGTAATTGCGCTTTCGCTTCTCGTGACACTCGTCGCCGTGGTAACGAAGTTGTTCGGCTGCGGTCTCGGCGCCTACAACCTGGGTTTGCGGCGTGCGAGTCAGGTAGGAATTGGAATGGTCCCGCGTGGTGAAGTGGGAATAATCGTGGCCCAGATCGGTTTGAGTTTGTCGGTGATCGGCTCCGAACTTTACGGGGTAGTTTTGTTCATGGCTGTAGCAACGACGATTCTGGCGCCGCCGTTTTTGCAATTAGTTTACGCATCCGAACCGGCAGCTAAAGGGAAGATTGGACCAGACACCGCCGGTGGGATCGTCGCCGAAGAAGATATGGTCAGGCTTGGTTGAGGCGGTTAAGAGTTTCTCCTCTTGGAATAGTCACTCTACGAGCCAGCGAAGCTGGCGGACAGATTGGAAGCCCCAGGCGGAGGCGTAGCCGCAGCCTGGGGATCTCCCGCTACACCTCCGAGCCCACGAAGTGGGCGGCACAGTTGTCGGAACCTCTGCTGCCCGCTTCACGGGCTCGCACTCTTATTAAACGTGATAACCCCAGGCTACGCTGCGCTCCGCCTGGGGCTTTTAGTTTGTCCGCCCGCTTCGCAGGCTCGTTGAACCAACCCCGCCAGAATGAATCAAGCGGCGGTCGCCGGATCAATCCTCCGTCGGTAATCCCTCGAGTCGAATAATCTGGAGCGCATTCGTAGTCGGACATGGCCCTGGTCGGAGTTTGTATTCGAAGACCATTCTTCCTTCTCGCACTTCTTCCCGGAAGTGGAGGTTCACTACTCCCGGAATCTCATCAGCGAGTTTCGCAAGCTCAAGATCGTGGGTGGAGACGAGACCCATCGCATTCCGTTGCGAGAGGGTGCGAATGTACGCGCGACTCCCGATTCGCCGTTCGCGGCTATTGGTGCCCCGAAAGATTTCATCGATCAAAAAGAGCACCGGCCTCGGATCGTCTAACTCGGTTGCGTTTAGCAATGCTTTCAATCTTTTCACTTCAGCATAGAAATATGAGAGCCCGTCCTGCACCGAATCAGTCACCTTGATACAGGTGAAGACGCGAAAAAGCGCAGTCTCCAAACCGGCGGCATTCACCGGCGCACCGGCATAAGCCAGACAAAGATTTGCCCCCACAGTCCTTAGAAATGTGCTCTTGCCCGCCATGTTTGAACCGGTAAGAACCACGATTCTTTGATCGTGGTCTAGTTCGAAGTCGTTACAAACTTTGACTCCCGGCCTGAGCAATGGATGGCACAAGTCCCGGGCGGTGAGCGCCGGACGCCGATTTGCCGATGAATGATCTGCGGCCGCCTGCTGGAATGTCGGGTACGCGTAAGTTGGATTCAGGTATGCGAAATTCGAGAGCGAGTTCAGGGCTTCGAGTTCATACCAGGCATTTAGCCAACGGGGGAAGAGTTGTGCGAGATCTTTCTTGATCAGCTCCAACCGGTGCGTAAAGAAGAAGTCCCACGGAACCAATCCATTGACCAACAGCCAAAGCATCGCATTAGTTCGTAACCCCAGCGCCGCCGCTAACCGTTCGAGCTTTCTAAATTCGACCGAAGGTTTTTTCTCGTTGTCACTAAACGGCGAGCAGATTTCAGAGAGGCCGGGAGTATTCGTAAATTTGCGAGTCTCCAAATACTGAAAGACCGGATTGAATTTGCTCAACGAACTTTCGAGATCCTGTAACTCTCCCCAGGCGGCTGCGATTCTCGACTGCCTGGCGATCATCACGCCGTAGTAAGCAAGCAAAACGATCGGCCACACATGGGGAATAAAGCCGAGCACCGCCAATGCGATCAAGATGAAGTTCGCAATTGCCAGGACTACGAGAAGCGCCACGGTCGGACCGAGAGATTTTTCATTTGCGCCCGCAGTTATCCAGTCAACTAGAATTCCTGATCTCCAACGGCGCGGCATCTGGTCTTTCCGCCCGCCGCTGATTTTCGCGTCTTTGCTGGCAACGGCTGAAAGGAGCTGGAGCCGATCTCGGAAGATAGCGTGACGGCTGAGTTCCTGCACCAGCGATTGTCTTTTCTCGATTACCGAGAGATCAGGCGTGATGTTCAGCAACCACGACCGCAGTCTCTCACTCCCTTCCGTAGTGATTGAGCTATCGAGAAGACGGAGCAGGGATCGCTCTCCGGTGATGTCCAAATCGCTTTCGAATGGATGCGCCGTTTCCGGACGTGACTCATTCTTCTCTTCGTCTTCAGAGTGTTGGGCCGGCGGCAACAGGTCCCAGGCAACATCAATTCTTGCGAGTTGGACACCTTTGATTTCCTGCATGAAGGCAGTCCGCATAATGCTGTCCTGCACCCGCCGGTGATAAAAGACAACTAAGGCAAACACAATCAGAAAAATGCTCGCAACCACAACTCCGATCGCGGTCCCGGCATAACCGCAGGCGAAGAGTGTCAGGAAGGACAAGCTGACAAAGATCACTCTGCGAGCTGTCCAATACTTGTTGCTTATTGTTTCGAGATAGATTGCTCGGCGTTTCAGCCTCTCGATCATTCTTTCAAGGTGCTCAGCGCGGTTAGGGTGATGAAGAGATTTTGCGGGCATTCGTTCGTGTTTGCGCTTAGGTCTTCACTCTATCGAAACACGAAACTAACTTACCCTCAACTACAGCCAATGTCTGCGGTGCAGGATCGGTAACTAGCCGGTTTTGTAGGGGCGGCACTCCGTGGCAGCCCCTTCCGGGAATCAGGCATCTGCGAAGAAGGGGCGGTTACGGAGTGCCGCCCCTACAAATCGAGTGTAGTGGCAAATTACCAGTGACGAATTATTTCCGTAGCTATTCCTGTTCGCCCTCACCGACTGCTTCGCACTGGTTCTGATGTTGGCCATGTTTCCGAGGTGGATTTCAAACTCTACGTAAAAGGGCTTTTCGTTTCGCAGTAGATCAAGAATTTGAGAGTAGTGTTCGGCGGTCTAGTGACATGAGATGTAGCCGGTTCCCTTTTGAGTGTCGGCATTAGGCATCGTTACCGTAGCGTGATGAAAGTAAGCGGCGCCAATTAGTCCATCATTTTCATCTCGCAAACCAATGATGGCTCGGTATGGATAAGCGGCAACATTTTTTCCTCCGGCGTAATAAGCCACGTCGTATTTCTTGATTTCAATAATAGCCATGAATCACCACCACTAGCAGCAACAAGTAAGGAATGCAGTGGGAGCTGAAGGAATTACGAGCAGCGATAGTTCCGCCATTACTCAACGTGCTTGCGTAGGGTCGTTAGCTCTGGTCGCACGAACAATCTCCAGGAACTGTCGAGCGCGCTCGGTGATTAACGCGTCGTTGTCTTCGCGCAGGGCTTTGGTGTCAACCAGATCGGCGCCGACGCCAAGGGCCATTGCGCCGGCCTTAAGAAAGTCGGCCGCGGTTTTGAGAGAAACTCCACCGGTGGGAATCAATTCGATCTGAGGTAGCGGAGCCTTTAAGGCTTTCAGGTAGCTGGCCCCACCAACCGCACCGGCGGGAAAAACCTTCACTGCGTCTGCGCCTGCTTTCCAGGCTCGCACCACCTCCGTCGGTGTCAGAGCTCCAGGAAAAATGGCGACGCCCTGCTTGTGACAAAAGGCAACGGTTTCTTCATTGAGCGCTGGGCTAACAATGAACTGCGCCCCAGCCTCAATGCACGCTTGAGCCGTTTCGGGATCGAGAACAGTGCCCGCACCAATCAAAGCGTTACCGCCGGATTGACTGCATAGGGCGCGGATAACTTCAATCGCGCCGGGTACGGTCATCGTTAGTTCAAGCACGTCGAGACCGCCGGCCTTCAGCGCAGCGACTGCACGCATCGCCAGCTCTGGCGAATCAGCCCGCACTACCGGTATCAGGCCAGTATCACGGATGCGTTTGAGGACGTCGGTTCTGTTCATTCGATTGCTTAGCCCGCGGAGCGCGGACCTAAAAGCCAACGTGATCAGCGGTCCTGGAAAAACCGGACATTACCGGTCCACCCTGGCGGTGCCGCCTCTCATTACTTTTTCAACTTCGCTTAGCGTAACCATCGTCGTGTCGCCGGGAGTCGTCATTGCCAAGGCACCGTGGGCGGCGCCGCAATCGACTGCCCACTGTGGGCCCTTGCTCTTAAGCAACCCGTAGATCAATCCCGAAGCGAACGAGTCACCGCCGCCAACACGGTCGAGTATCTCGAGATTGTCTCTAGTTGCCGCTTGATAGAACTGTCGATCGGCAAAACAGATCGCACCCCAATCATTCAAAGTGGCGGTGCGGGCGTGACGCAGAGTGGTTGCGACTACCTTAAAATTTGGAAACTCCTGAATTGCGCGCCTAATCATTCTTTGGAAATTAACCGGATCGAGTTTAGAGTGACTTAAATCCAGATCCTCAACTTCCAATCCCAGGGCCGCAGTGAAATCTTCTTCATTGCCGAGCATGACGTCGATCAAAGGCGCGACTTCGCGGTTAACTGCGCGAGCCTTTTCCGGTCCACCGATCCCTTTCCAGAGTGACGGACGATAATTCAGGTCATACGAAATGATCGTTCCATGTTTGCGGGCGACAGTCATCGCTTCGTGGGCCACTTCGGGCGACGTCTCGGACAGAGCGCAGAAAATCCCCCCCGTATGAAACCAGCGGGCCCCTTCATCGCCAAAGATTTTTTCCCAGTCTATGTCTCCCGGCTTTAATTGCGAGACGGCGGTGTGTCCCCGGTCAGAGCAACCGAGTGCCGCGCGCATACCAAACCCGCGCTCAGTAAAATTCAAGCCATTGCGGACATTGCGACCAACACCGTCGTAATCGAACCATTTGATGTGCGATTGATCCACGCCGCCCTGGTAAATGAGATCCTGTACTAGACGGCCAACAGGATTTTCAGCGAGTGCGGTGACAATGCTTGTCTCCATTTGGAAACAACGACGCAGGCCACGGGCGACGTTATATTCCCCGCCACCTTCCCACACCTGGAAGTTACGAGTGGTATGAATGCGACTTTCACCAGGATCCAGGCGAAGCATTACTTCACCCAGACTCACCAGATCCCAGCGGCACTGATCTTTTGGTTTAATGTTGAGACTCATCTGATCAAGCGTCTATCCGCAGATTACGCGGATTACGCAGATTACACCAATAACCAATGAAGATGGCTTGGATAAGGGCTCTTAGTTCGGGCTCTTTCGTGTGATTTCGCGGATCGTATCACTGTAACCGAAAGTGCGATCCACGAAATCCCACTCCAGAGCACGAACGAAAGACTGCGTAATCTGCGGATATCTTCGAATTCAGCTCTGACTTAAAAAGTCTTCTCGAATCGGCGAGAAGATGTCGATCAAAATAACTTCCTCATCCAGCATCGTCGCGCCATGCCACGTGCCTGACGGGAAATGCAACAGGTCACCTGCCTGTGCGATCCGCTGTTCATCGCCAATGGTGAAGAGCACGCGGCCGCTTTCGACAATTGTCATTTGCTCGTGAGGGTGATCGTGCGCTGGTGTCACCACGTGTGCCGCAATGCGCAAACGACAAATCATTACCTTCTCGCCGACGACCATCTGTCGCTCGATTCCGGGTTCAATTTGCTCGACCGGAATGCTACTCCAATCGGTATGGCGTGGTGGTAGTTGTTGGATGGTTTCCATCTTCATCGTTTCCCTTAATCAACCGAATTCGCCTGCGGCGCCAGCTCAATTACTAAATGCCAGGTCTTGGGCGCATTGGGTTCTAAACGTAAATCTCGCGATTCATAAATGAGGTGCAGAGGAATTGCGCCCCTCGCCCCCCGCCCTAAAGGCGCATCTCCGGCGGCCCATAGATACGTTTTCAACGGCCAGTCTGCCCAGCCAGTAACAGAAAGTTCGGTTCGCTCCTTACCGAAAGCAAATCGGTTAGTTCGACGTCCAGTAAACATCGACGACTCATTGTGCGGTCCGGTAGACGGTACTGCTATCCACCAACGACGAATTGTAATCGGTTGCGTCGATTTGAGGGTTTCGTCCCGAGTTAGTTTAGACCCTTCCAAACGCCAGTTGACTTCGCTGGTGATGTGGGGATCCACGAACTCTGCGGACTTGCCTCCGACTAATGCCCAGCGCCGCCAAACTGCTCGCAGTGATTTACCGTCCGGTGCGGGTGTGATTTCGTCCGCACCATCCGTCGCCGCGATTACGCGACCGTCGGCAAGTTCGAGAAACGGAACCATCGAGGGATAGACCTGTTCAACCGGATTGGATAAGCCCGGCAGTCCATGTGGAGCGGGTAGATAGTCGGCTACGCCAGGCTTAGTCCCCGTGGTCATTGGCAGAGTGAAATACATCGGTCCTTGTCGGACCAGCCACACTCCTGCCGGTCGGTTTCCCTGACGAAAGAAGGCAAACCTGGTTACCGCAGGCCGGTTAATTTGGCTGGAAAACTGCGCGATGTTCTCACGACGCATTGCGTGTATGAATCGGGCATGGGCCAGCCCGCCCTTGCCAAAGAAATTTATCGTCTGTTGCCATTCGCGATCGCGACTGATGTATGCATAGTTGCCGCGACCAAAAGCGAAAACGGAAAGCATATGCGTCTTGTCGTTGTAATCATTGCGCAGCCAGTGCCATGCCTGGTAATAAGCACTCGCTAACTCTGCGAGGGGCGCCGGACGAAACTCCGGATGGACCGCGAGAAAGCCGACGATCTCGAGTGTGTCCATAAAACTGACGACACCCATGCTCCGACCCCAGGCATACCCATAACCGTCAGGCAGCACCAGGTCCCACCACAAGCGCATCTGTTCTTTTAGTGATGGCCGAACCGCATCGAGAATGTCTTTTCTGTCGACCGCTTCGGCTGCGTCCCAAACGAATCGCGCGTATTCGTTTGAGTAGCGATCGAACCGACCCGTGGGCGGAGAATCGTCTGCATAAATCCCACGGTTAGCGAAAGGTTGAGCCGCGCGCGTAATCACACCGTCAACCAACGCGCGATCCTGCGTTAGGCCCAGTTGATAGCTGACACTAGCGATCCGGGCGGCGACTCCCAGGTAGTTTTCCGGCAGCTTAATAACCTGTTGTGTCTTGGGATCGTAGAAGGCGGAGACGTCGAGAAAGCGTCGCCACTGTGTGCGCTGTTCTTCATTGAGACTCTGCCAAACCGGATTGGTTTCCAGGTTCTTCCCGAAGTAACGCAGCGCCAGAACTCCATACAGTTGCGAGAAGCGCGTTCCTTTCAAACGGTATTCGAGTAAACCAACCTGACCCACCTCGCGTGCCAGATCGTGATCACCGAGTTTGCTCTTTTCCGTTAGAGCAGCAATGGCGCCGACGGAGTTCATGAAACTGCCCCAGGTGTATTCGCCGGTCGCACCTGCGGCAAAGATTTTTTCCGGCTGCGGGTCGTAGGATTTTATCTGGTTGAGATGTGCAGTCATCTCCTGGGTGAAGAAGTCGATGACTTCTTTGTCGAATGAAGATGTTTGGATTGTGGTAGGTGCCGACGTACGCGGCGTCTGCGCCGTCGTTGGCACGAGCAATAGGATCACCAGCAGCAGCAGACTAAGCGGGAGTTGACTGTAGGGGCGGCAGGCCGTGGCCGCCCCGCTGCTGAGCGAAACACTTGATGGGCTTAGTTTCGAACTAACCCACGCTCGGCAGTCGGAACCAATGCGGCGCCCACGGAGGGACGCCCCTTCAGTATTATTTTCACCGCCAGCTGTTCGCGTCAGAGGCAATTCCCTCACCTTCCCATCCAACCACCATCAACCAACAGCACATGCCCGTTTATATAGTCGCTTGCCGGCGAACACAGAAACACAGCCGGACCGGCCAGGTCAGCCGGCTCACCCCAACGTCCCGCAGGAATTCTTTCAAGTATCTGGCGGCTGCGCGTCTCATTCTCTTGTAGGGCTTTCGTATTGTCGGTGCGCATGTAACCCGGAGCGATCGCATTGACGTTGATATTTTTCGCGGCCCATTCATTCGCCAGGGCCTTGGTCAATTGGGCCACGCCCCCCTTTGAAGCCGCATAAGCAGGAACTGTTATCCCGCCTTGAAACGAAAGCAGTGACGCAATGTTGAGAATCTTTCCGCCACCTCGTTCGATCATGTGACGGCCTGCAAGTTGGGCCATGCGAAAGACGCTGGAAAGATTTACCTCAATGACGGTGGCCCAATCCTCTTCGGAATATTCCGTCGCAGGAGCGCGGCGAATGGTGCCGGCGTTGTTAACGAGAATATCCAACTGGCCGAAGTGATCGATCGTTTTGTCGATCAACTGCCGTGGTGTTTCCCTCTCGCCCAGGTCACCGATCAGCGCCAGCGCTTTCCGACCTGTCTGAGTCACCGCTGAGCAACTCGCATCCGGTGCGTGAGTGTTGCCGTGACAAGCGACATTAGCGCCCGCTTCGGCCAGTGCGATGGCGATGGCTGCGCCCAAACCGGTTGACGCGCCTGTGACTAACGCGACTTTGCCATCAAGCCTGAAAGATTGGAGAGTGGTCATTCAATAAAGTGCTGAACGCGCGAGATATGGCCGGCGTCGATCAAGATCATCGTTAGTTGTTTTACCAAGTTCGCGCCTTCGGCGCTTCTACACCCGCATGCCTTTTGTCCCTGGGCCGATGGCCCAGGCTATTACATGTTGCGCCTTTGGCGCTTAAGAGTTCATGGCTTCTGGGTCAGCGCAGTTGGTTTCGGAGCTCCAGCCTTCAGCGGTTCGGCGAAGATCTTGATCAAAATCATCGTGAACTCTTTATTTGCCGTACTACGCTGGTGCGGTGTACCACGCGGCACTACAACCAGATCGCCTTTTTTGATCTCCTGAGTCTTACCACCAACAATTAGTGGACCACGCCACTCGCCCGGCTCAACCTCTTTGGGAGCATCGAGTCGCCCCCCGAGGACCAAAGTAGCTGCGCCTTCCAAAACGTAATAGACGTCGTCTGAAGCGTCATGCACTTCAGCAGCGGTGCCTGTTTTGTTCGCTTCATGTTGGATGGCTACGCGTAGTTCCATACCCGCGCTGTCGATTAGGTCTTCGGTGTTGTTCCCTGGTTTCAGTTTCTGATTTAGATCGTCGATCGATTGCGCTGACATGACGACGACGGGACGAGTTGGTTCGGACGGTTTACGTTGCGCGAAAACTACAGCGCTTGAGAGAAGCATGAAAAGTCCGAGTGTTACAAAGCGGGTAAGTCGCATACCAACCTCCAGATGTCCGATATGCTTCAGCTTGGGTTGAGGCACGGAAAACTCAAGGTTTTTGTCCGGCATGAGGATTGGTATCTCCTAAACCTTTCGCAGCTTGCATCTTCCCAATCTCACGACAAGCTCAAGCATGTCGGACACTTATTTCCGGCTTGCTTCCAATCCGCTGCCGGCTTGATCAAAGCCCGGCTGCACCGTGACAACTCCGAATTGCCGATCTTCAACTTCACGATGCGCTGCCATCATCCACACGAAGTTGATCGGATGACCAGGAACCGAAACGTTCGGGTGAAAGCCTTTGGGCATGATCACCGCGTCTCCGTCTCTGACGATGCCGATGAACTCCGGTTCGTCTGGATTCGTGTAAACAAATTGCACTCCGAACGCCGGCGGCGGCATGTCGTAATAAACGTATAACTCCTCAAGCATCGCCGCGTGTTCATGTGGCGGCCAACTGGTCCAGTGGCCCGGCTCAGAAGTCGTGAAACCAGCCAGAATGCGGCCGGCTTCAACATTCTTCCCGAGCGTGATGTTCACAGTTCGCGTATTCGATGAACCACCAGTTTTGAATTTCAGCGACGGATCCTTCTCAACATCGGCGTATCGCACCAGCTGAACCGGATATCGATTTTCCACCTCCGCGGAACACTCAACCAGATCAACCGAACTGTCGGTCGTGATTTCGACATTCGAATCGCGTGGTATGTAGATCGAGTCATACTGGCCGAGCGTGTTTGAAGAATCATCAATCTTAATTGTGCATTCGCCGGCCATGCAGATCAGCCCGGATTCGAGTGCACCAGTCGAAAATTTCACCGAGGGCACTTCGGCGTCGAGTATCACGCGTCCATAGACCAGATGCTTCATCGCGCTGTTTGCCGGGGTGATTGAGGTATGCCGCCCCTTTTGCTTGTTAGTATTCCGAAAGATCTTTTGATCGGTTGTCTCTTTCAACTTCGTGCTCATGATTGGCCTTCCTGTTAATTCAACTCCCTGGAGTGCGGATTACATCTTCAGTCTTCGACGCTCAATCGCAGCGTGAATCGCGCTTTCGTCGTGGGCGCAGTAGTAGAAAACAAAAGCTTTTCTCCGCGCTCCTGACGCTCGCCCTTATCGACAGCGCCGGGAGGGCCGGGAGCCGTCAGCGTGGTTGTTTCAATGGTGGCGTTAATCGCGCTCTCGTTGTTTCTTGACGCCGGATGATTCGACTCCCGAAAGGTCGAATCGATCAGTAGTTTCACTGCACCCGCTTTGATACTAAAACGGTTGGCGCCTTCTCTTTCGACGCGATTGTCAGCGTGCAGCACGAACGTCAGGCTTGCAGGTTTTTGCGTCTCCACTTCATCAGAGATCGTGAAGCCTGCGCCGGGTCGGTAAACGAACTCTCGCACAAAATTCTTCAAGCCCAAATCCGATCCGTAAGCCGCAGTCGCGTCACCACGCACGGTGACCTGGTTCTTTTCGACCTTCACATCGATTATGCGAATGCGATTAAGGTCGGCATAGGGCACGCCGGCAAACACATCGTGGCCCAGGCCCTCTTTTGCCTGACCTTTGCCGTTGACCAGCAGTGTGTTGTGATGCTCGGTCATTGGCATTCCGGCGTATCCCGTGTCCCCGGTCAGATACTCACCGCGAGCAAAAATGATGAAGCTGTTCGCGTCGGGATGCGCGTGGCCCGAAGATAAACGCCAGTCGGGAAACCGTTGCAGTGCGGCTGTTGTGTGATGACCTTCCGGCGGGCCACACTTGAACGCGAACGCGGTCGCCTTCTTTGACCAATCGCTGCGCCAGTAGAAAACATCGTGGTCCGGAAAGTAATGCCAGGCAGCCTGACGCTCGATGGGCACAGCTGTGAGTTTTGCGTCGTACCAAACTAGCGACCAAAAGTCTTCCGCGTTCACTTGATCGAATCGCTTCAGCCAATCAGCCACACCTTGCGCCTCGCCACTTTGGAAGCGAGCTGCCATGCGATAGAGCAGGTTGTAGTTAGTGTAAAACTGTCCCTTGGGATGTGTGCGCTGGTAGTCTGCGCCCTTGCCGGCGCGCGTCAGTGGGCCTTCCCAGATATCACCGAAATCAAACACGTATTTTCCAGTCGGCAGCATCGAATGGGCGACATACTTATACATCTCACGAAATCCCGCGCGATCATAAAGATCTTCTCCGGTGGCGTGTGCATGCGCATCGAGATAATGGACCATCCATGGGGTTGAGAAAATCCAATATTCAAAACCCTCGTAGTAGTAACCATCCTGCGAATACGTCTCGAGGACTCGATCGTAGATCGCGCGAGTAAGACTCGCCCAGGCGGGCGCCTCGGGAGTCTCGTCATACAACACATACGCAGCAACACCTAGGCCGGTGATGGGAATGAAAGTGTGATTCTGGCTATAGGCGTACGTGCGCCCCGATTTCGGCTTGAAATAATCAGCCAACAAACGCGCTTGCTTGATCAGTTTTTCGCGATAGCGAGCTCGCTCGTTTTCGCTGAGGTCGTGGTAAAGCAAGTCGTAACCCCAGGCGAGGCCATAGAGTAGATGCCCGGCGGCCAGATCAACATTCGGTTTGTTGTTGGCATAACCCCAGATGTCGTAACTGACGGCCGCGTCCATATATTTGCGCGCGGCATCCAGATATTTCTTGTCGCCTTCGATCTTGTAAACGAAAGCCGCTTCCGCGATGGCGATACCAACGTCATTCTGTTGACGTCGCACTTGTGCAGGTGGCGGCGGCGGATCGGCGTCGAGAGCGCGCACACGGTTGAGCGTTCGCTGCCAGAGTTCACGGTGTGTGCCGCGGGCACGTTCGCGCAATTCAACGAGATGTTGTTCCGTGACGTAAACGCGGGGATGAACGCCCAACAACTGAGGTCGCAGAGTCGATGTTCTTGTTCGCATCAGCTCGCTCAGTGGATGCTCGCCCTTAAGCTTCTTGCTGGCGATGCGCTCCTGCTCCAACTCCCGCGCATCCTGGGCAAACGTGCGTGGGAATGCAATTGCAGCGATCAGTAGTGCGCTGACTGACATGAGTGTCCGATATTTCTTTGTGTAATTTCGAATGATGGGCTCCCTCGTTGCCCCCAACGGGGCTGCGTCTCCCAGCCCAGGGTTGCCGCTCCGGCTACCCTGGGACTAAACGGTTGTTGAGTCCTCGACCGCAACGCGGTTGCGACGGCGTGACGACTTCTTCAACAGGAATTACGCAACCGCTTTGCGGTTGAAAATCATTTCTAGTTCCTTGTTCCCAGGGTAGCCCAAGCCGCAACCCTGGGTTGGATGACGTGGCCCCGTCGGGGCCAAGACAGAGCAATAAGCGGTATGAGTGTTCAATCCATGAACATGCCGCCGTTGATTTCAATTGTCTCGCCAGCGAGATAACTGGCCGCATCAGAAGCAAGAAACGAAATCACATTGCTAACCTCAGCCGGCGTACCAACTCGTCCCATCGGAATCATGCCTGCGTAAGTCTTCATCATTTCCGGTGACGAAAACTGTTCGTGGTAAGGCGTGTCGACCACTCCCGGAGAGACTGCGTTGACGCGTACCCCAAAAGGCGCCATCTCTTTGGCCAAACCTTTGGTGAAAGTGATCAGGCCACCCTTCGCCGCCGAGTAATGGATCGATCCAAGCGCTCCACCATTGCGCCCGGCGATCGAAGAAACGTTGATGATTGCGCCCGTCTTGCGTTCCATCATGGAACCAGCCACAGCCTGGCAGCAAAGAAATGCGCTCTTAAGATTTAGATCGATAACCTCATCCCAGCGCTCTTCGGTTAGCTCAAGGATCCTCAAGCGTTCAACCAAAGATCCGGCATTGTTCACCAGAATATCGACAGGCCCGAATTCAGCTACTGTCTGTTGGACCAGCGACTGGACCTCGTTTGCTTTGGTAACGTCGGCCTGCACCACGATTGAACTACCTCCGTCAGCAGCTATCTGCGCGCTTGCAGCTTCGGCTCCCGCGTTGTTGCGATGAAAATTGATCGCGACTCGCGCTCCATTTCGAGCGAGGGCCTGGGCCGTGGCCCGACCTATTCCCGATGACGCACCAGTGACCAGCGCCACCTTGCCGTTCAAGTCAAACGAATCACTCACTGTAATCTCCTCGGATAATGCCAGTGTCTTCAGTTTTCTTTGAGAAGCAAACCGGCAACTTCCTTTTCCTGGCAAGTTTGCATTGTTTCTTCGAGTCGCAGAGCAACTTCATTAGCACCGTGGCTTCAGCCCGGTGATAAAGACCCGGTTCGGGATTTCCAAACCGCTTCTAACGGTTTCTTTCGATCAAACAAAACCCGTTAAAACGGTTCTCGCTTCTCGGGTCTACCTCCAATCACCGAGCTAAAGCCGCGGTGTTAATGAAATCGCTCAGCGTGCCAACGTTGGTTGAACGAGCGAAGACAGGAGCGAAGTCACCTTAACTAATCCGTCCACCTTAACTCCGGCTTCAACGATACGCGCCTAATCGGACCGGAAAGCGCAAATAGGACCATCGTCCCCAGGGGCGCAAGTAAACCGGCCGCGACTAACACCGGCACGTAAGAAAAATGGTCCACCACCCACCCGGTACTAAAGATAAAAATCATTGAGCCGATGCCGGCGCCGGTTCCACCCAGGCCCGCGACCGACGCCACAGCTTTGTCAGAGAAGAAATCACTCGGCAACGTCTGCACATTGTTAATCCAAACTTGAAATCCGAAGAGCACCACTCCGATCAGTGCCAAAGCAACCATCGCATCTTCCGCAAAGGCAGCAAAAATTCCCGCCGGCATCAACAGCGCGGCAATCAGAATTACCAGCTTGCGTGCCCGATCAACACTCCACCCACGTGAGATCAAGTATCCGGATAACCATCCGCCGGATAGACTGCCGGCGTCAGCGGCAACATACGGCACCCACGCAAACAGTCCAATCTTAACCAACGAAAAGCCTCGCGCGTCGGCCAGATATTTCGGCAGCCAACTGATGTAGAGCCACCAGATCGGGTCGGTTAAGAATCGCGCCAAAACAATCGCCCAAACCTGGCGATAGCGAAGTAGCTCTCTCCAACGGGGCGCCTCCGCCAACTCGGTACTCTTCGTGCCCGGAGTCTCCTCCGTTCGCTGGCCTTCGTGAATTAGCTGGCGTTCCTCCTGACCCAACCACTTATGACGTTGTGGTGTGTCGTAGAAGAGAAGCCACAACACCAGCCAGAAAAAACCGAGTGAGCCGGTGACGATGAATGTCGTTTGCCACCCGAAGGTAAGACTAAGCCAAACGATCAGCGGCGGCGCAACTACCGAACCAATAGCAGCTCCGCTGTTAAAAATCGCCATCCCGAAGGCACGCTCGCGAATGGGAAACCATTCGGCCACAGTCTTCGCGGCGCCCGGCCAGTTCCCTGCCTCGCCAAGTCCAAGAATAAATCGAAAAACGCTGAGGCTCGCTAAACCGCGTGCGAACGCATGGGCCATCGCGGCCAGTGACCAAAGCACGATCGAATAAACGAAGCCTCGTTTGGTCCCAACGCGATCATAGAGCTTTCCCGAAAGGCTCTGGCTAATGGTGTAAGCCAGAAGAAACCAGGTAATGATGCCGCCAAATTCAGTATTGCTTAGGCCAAGATCTCGAGTGATTACCGGAGCCAGAACGGAAACAGTTAACCGATCGATGTAATTGATCAGCGTTGCGAGGAAGATCAGACCGACGATCCACCATCGTAACCCGCGGACCTTGAACCCAGACCCGGTTGTCATCGCTTCAGTTGATTGTATTTGCAAAATTCTTTACGTCGGTCAGGCTTCGCAGATTACGCAGGTCACACCCGTAGAGTATTTCCCGCGTTCGGCCCTGCCGCAGAAGGATTTCGAAAGGACCTTACCCTTCGGTGACCAAATCAGAACGTCAGGCGCAAACCAAACTGCATTCTGCGCATGGGGGCTGCTGAAGTGATAACGCCAAAGGTGGCCGACGTAGCGCCCGAAGGAACAGACGCACCCGGTTGCCCGAGGTTTACTATGTTGAAGATATTGGTGCCCTCAGCCCGGAAGCGAAGCTTGAAGCGCTCATTGAAACTGAAGTCGCGCGAGATGGCCAAATCGACGACCTTATATCCTGGCCCATCGAGCAGGTTGCGCGGCGCGTTGCCTTCGGTGGCCACTCCGTTAACGACCGGATTCTGAGCAAAGGCGGCGGTGTTGAACCATCGAGCTGCCGTGGGATTGTCGATGTGGGGATCCCCGATCAGGCGTGCTCGATCATTGGTCTGGCCGTCGAGATTAGCATCGACGTTCCCGTTAATTACTGTAAACGGAAGACCGCTGCGGACCTTGATAATCGGCGAGATACTCCATCCGTTCAGGATACTGCGCACAACGGCGTGACTGTTTTTGAAGTAGTCGGGTTGGTAATTCAAACTCATGCTGAAAACGTGGCGCTGGTCTGTATCGGCGCGCCCCCTGTCCAGATAAAGCTTGGTGTAGTTCTGGGCCAACCCCTGTGTGGTGTTGTTGTGGAGTTGGACACTGGAGTTCGTCTTGCTAAGGGTGTAGAACGCGTTGAAGCTTACGCGCCGGTTCATGCGCATCTGACTTGTGATCTGCAGGCCGTTGTAGGAAGCGTCCTGATCTGAATCAAGGATAGTCACGGCACCAAAAGCCGGGTTAGGCCGGCGTGACAGGACGTTTGCACCGGCCGCGGTAGCGGTTGGTGTCAACACCGGGTAGTTGACGTCCCGTCCAAACGGAAGGTTTCTGGCCTGTGAGCCGACATACGCAGCGCCCACAGTCAGATCGTTTGTCAGCTGGCGCTGGACCGAGAAGTTGAATTGGTACGTGTGCGGCCATCTGAAGTCTTGTGCTACTGCAAAGAGCCCGCCGCCCGTGACGAATTGTCCGCGGTATGGGAAGGGATTGCCGCCGACGAAAGCGTTATATGGATTGCTGAGCGACGCACCCAGAGGCACGCCGGCCGCGTTCGTTCGGTTGTTGATGTTGGAGAATGTAAGCCGAGTAGAGAACGGCTGGAAGTTGGTCATGGTATTCCACTCATTCCCGGAGATGCTGCCGTAAAACAGGCCGGCGGCTCCACGGATCGAAGTCTTTCCGCTGCCGGTCGGGTCCCAGGCAAAGCCCAGGCGCGGCGAAAAGTGTGCGTAACTCACCGGAATTCCGCCACGTTCCACACCGGGGTCACCAAAAAACTGTGCCCCGACAGGCGCGGCTGTGTTCACTACCGAGCGCTGTCCAGGAACATAGTTGACCACTCGGTTTTGTGGGTCGGTTGGAGGCGTTTGCACATCCCAACGCAAACCCAGGTTAAGTGTCAGCCGCGGGTGAATCCGAAAATCATCCTGTACGAAGAGCGCTGTGTACCAGGTATCGGTATATGCAGTAACCGGAGCATCTTGCGTAATCGCACTGGGTATACCAACCAGAAAGTCTGCCAGTGCATTTCTGGTCACGCTGTTATTGAAAGTGAAGACACCATAGTTGTTGAGCAGGGTCTGCTGGATGTCTTTGTTGAGCGAGACTTCGCCGCCAAACTTCAGCGAGTGGCGGCCCTTGGTCCAACTGAAGACGTCGCGTACGGAGTAGAAATTAGTGCCGGCCCTTGGACCACCGATGGAGTTGGTCAAAGTAAAGAATCCGGTGACAGTAATCTGCGGCAAAGATGGCTCACCCTGAATCGTGAACGCAGAACCCAGATCGCCCAGAGAGGTTGCCGGGAGGTTCAACCGGCCGCCAAAGTTTCGGGTGTACGTCAGCCACACCTGGTTAACCTTATCGGCGCTGATGATCCAGACGTCGCTCAGGTTAACGTTGTGCTGCCGCCATTTGAATTGCTGGCTAGCCCAGGGAAGGTTGCCGGTCCCGGCCCTCACTGTGTTGCTTCCCTGAGTAATGAAATAACTAAAACTCAAGCGGTGAGCGGCGTTGATCTGGTGTTCAAGCTTGCCCAGAAACTCGTTAGTGTTGAAGGGGCTCGGCACGTTACCCTGCCATCTACTACCAGCCACATTAGAAGTTGGAATGTAGTCGGCAATGATCTTCGCAGCCACGGGATCGATCCGGTTGGGACAGATTACGTGGGTGACTCCGTTGCACACGAACGACGCGTTGGTGGCCGGATCGACGGGCTTGGTTGCCGAGGCGGTAAAGTTGCCGACGCGTTCCAGTGCGGTCGGAACGACCGCGCCGCTGAGAAACGAACTGGTGGTCTGCCTCAGGCCCGAATAAGACGCGAAGAAGAAGGTCTTGTCACGTTTGATGGGACCGCCAAGGGTGCCGCCGAATTGGTTGCGTCGAAACGGCGGTCTTTCCAGTTGTGAGCCCCAATCATTCGCGTTGAATACTGTGTTTCGAATGAACTCGAAAGCCGAGCCGTGATACTCATTGGTTCCGGACTTGGTGAGCACATTTATGATGCCACTGGCGAAGCGACCATACTCAGCGTTGTAACTGTTGGTCTGCACCCGAAACTCCTGAATCGCATCCGGGTTCGGAAGGATGTTTCCAGTGTTGCGCAGATTGGTCATGTTGCTGCCGCCGTCTAGAAAATAGTTCACCGAGCCAGTGCCGCCGTCAGTTCCACCGTTAATCAAGGTGCGCTGTTCGGGAAATCCAAGGATAAGTGAACTGGTCCCAGTCGATGCCGCGGCCACGCCGTTGTTGTTGGACTGCACTCCGGGCGTTAGATCCAGCAGCGTGTACACATTGCGTTCCACTAGCGGCAGAGTTGTGATCTCAGCCGATTGAATGGTGCGCCCGATCTCTGAGGTGCTCGTGTTGATCTGCGGCATCGCCTCAGTGACGGTGACCGTTTCAGTTACCTGCCCAACCGTGAGAGAAACATCAACACGCGCAGTGTCGGCCACCTGCAAAACAATGTCGCTGATGTAAGCCTTCTTGAAACCAGCAGTAGTGACCTCGAGAGCGTACTTACCTACCGGAAGGAATTCGATGCGATAGCTGCCGTCATCACCAGAGGTTACTGTGCGCGTCAAGCCAGTTTCCACGTTGCGGGCGGTAACTTGAGCGTTAGGCATGATGGAGCCGCCGGGATCGGTGATGGTTCCGACCATCGTAGCGGATATGACTTGGGCCATCGCCGTGGTGGGGATGATGACCAGGAGTGCGAATACGGCAAACCAAATCTTCCGTGAACCAAAGTTTCTTACGCTTAGCATGTCAGCGACCTCCAAAAGAAATTAGAAACCCGCAAGCAACGAGACCAGTCGGTGCAATCCGGTGGCTCCTCAAAAACTGCGCAACCCTTGGTTCTATTCGGTAAGACGGGAGAGCAACTCTAGGCGACTCTTGGGGCCGCAAAGCTTGGCGCCGCAATTAACGCGGCAGCTCCCCTTAATCGGAATGACTCTTGTGTGATACTCACGCGCACTGGCGTGCGACCAGCACTCTCTGTTAGCGCGCGCTCAGCTAGCGCCTCACGAACGGTGCTTTCGATCAGATCCCAAGCCGTAGTGAGTTCCCCTGCCACATAAATGCAGTCAGGATTAACGACATTGACAATCGTGCTTAGCCCGAGGCCGAGGAAGCGTGCCGTGGTCTGGATCGCCGCCAGGGCTTTTGCGTCGCCGCGACGGGCGCGCGCAATCAGATCCAGAACCGTGAAAGAGCCTTCCTCGACATCACGCAGGTTGTTTGGACTGAGTTTGGACAAATTCCAGCCAAAATAACGGGAGAGGGTAGCGAGATTGGAGATGTAGGCTTCCCAGCAACCGGAAGCGCCACACATGCACCGAGGTCCGTCCAGGTTTAGCGGCATGTGCCCGAATTCACCGGCGATGTTGTCGTGGCCACGAACCAGCTCACCATTGGCTACCATGCCGACGCCCACGCCATCAGAGACGCTGATAAAAACAAAAGTATTTGGACCGGTGGCGTCGCCGCGCTCCAACCAAAGTTGAGCCAGCGAGCAGGCTCGTCCTGAGTTCTCAATTTGGACCGGAAGTCTGGTCGCAGTGGCGAGTGGATTCTTGATGTCCACACCCCGCCATCCGAGTGCGGGCGCATTCAGAATTAAGTCGCTGCGATGGTCTACCATGCCGGGTACAACGATGCCGATCCCTTCGCAAGTGGCCTTTCCACCGTGAGTTTTCAACATTCTGCGAATTCGCAGCGATAAATCCTTAACGAATTCCGGGACGCTGAAAATAGTGTCGTGCGCCTCGAGTGCCAGCTGTCGCCCAGAAAAATCACACAGCATGAGATGGGTCTTGCTGAAGCGAACATCGACCGCAATCGCCAAACGATCGTGAGTTCTAATGTGTAGAAAGGTTGGTTTCCGTCCGCGAGCGATCTCACCGGTGGCGCCCTCGTAAATCACCCCCTGAGCGATCAACTCCTGCACCAGGGTGCTGACTACGCCTCTGGTAATATTGAGGTGCCGGGCCAGGTCCGCACGCGAGATCGGCTGATGTTCCCGAATCACATTGAGAGCAATTCGCCTGTTAATGTCACGCGACGTCGAGCGGGTTGCTAACCGGAAATCTCTAGTATTGATCTTACGCATTGGTCGGCGGGAACGATATTGTTCGGAACGGGAACATATTCCCAGTCAAGGCTTCTGTCAAGTGTTTTTTACTCGCGGTGACGATTTTTCTTCGTTCTCAGTGATATGAGGTTAGTACCACCTTGCGGGTAGCGGGTGGGTGCGAAGTAACTCAACTCACGCTTATCTATTAGGGCGCTGCAGCCACCCGCTACCGCGAAGTGGTACTGACCTCAATGACACTAAGGCATTTGAGTCTACGCTGTCAGGCATGCCAAATGAGAAGTCATAAATGAGATATGGAAAATCTTCTTCCCCAGTCGGAATCATTTCTTTAGCGCCTCGCGGATGGCTCTCTCAGCCAGAGGCGCCATGATCACGTAACCGTTTAGGTTTGGGTGTAAACCGTCTTCGCTCAACTCTTCTTTTAGGAATCCTTTGTCATCGACCGTCGCCGAGTGGTAATCCAAATAGACGAAGTCGTTACTGGCCGCGTACGTTCGCATCCAAGCGTTAAGCGCCTGGATCTGCTCAGGCGGCCGCTGACTCGAGCGAATGATTGGCTTCCCTTCCTTCGTCTTTTCATAATCAGAGATCGGCATCACGGACGACAGCACAACTCGAATCTTGTTCGCCCGAGCCAACTCTGCCATTGAAATCAGGTTGTGCTCGATGGCCTCGAGCGACATCGGTCCAGTATTTCCAGCGATATCATTCGTCCCTGCCAGGATCACAACTACTTTGGGTTTCAGCGCAATAACATCGGCTCGAAACCTAATCAGCATCTGCGGTGTGGTCTGTCCGCTGATGCCGCGGTTGATGTATGGCCTGTCGGGAAAGAAGCCTCCATACTTTGGATCGTCCCAGCTATCGGTTATCGAATCTCCCATGAAAACGACGCGCTGTTCTTCCTTGGCAGGCGCAGCGACCTTGGAATTCGCATCGCGATATCGACTGAGAGCTGGCCAATCCTTGAGTCGGTTTTCCAGCCGAGTTAATTGGGTTTTAGTCTCCGCACACGGATCCGCCGCGGGAGTACTGGTCGGTGCTGCAGTTTGCGCAAGGACGTATGGAGCCAACATCATCGCGAGAACAGACGCAACTAGAAATCGTGTCAACATAAACCTCCCAGCACCGCTGCCGGTTCTGTAGCGAATAACGGGACTAGAACGTCAATCCGAAACCGTATTTGAAAAGCGGATCATAGTTCGAATCTCCGACGTTAATCGGGATCTGCGCCATAGACCGTGGCCAGCTCAACGAGAGCTTACCGGTGGGCCGGTAATCGCCGAACAAGACATCGGTAATTCCATGGCCTTCGGTTCCAGGCAGCCACGCCGCGACGAAGCTATCGCATTGTGCCAACGCCTCGTTAATGATCATCGGCCGGCCAGAAAGCAACACCACCACGACTCGAACTCCAGCCTGTTTCATGTTTCTGATGGCCGTTACGTCATCCGCGCTGAGCACCAAAGCTTCCTTGTCTCCGCGACCTTCGGCATAAGGCGTTTCTCCGACGACAACGATGCCGACGTCAGCTCCAGTCGCACCAGTCCCATCCTCTGAGAATGTTACTTTCGTTGCTGCTGAAACCGTTGTTTGAATTGCTTTGAGGATTGTCGTACCACCAACGGTTACGTCACCACTTTTTCCCTGCCAGTCGATAGTCCAACCACCACACTGGTTACCAATATCGTCTGCGCTCTTTCCCGCCACGTGAATGCGCCCCAATCGCTTCGAGAGGGGCAAAGTATTCTTCTCATTCTTGAGTAGCACCAAAGATTGCTGAACGCATTCCCGCGCAACTTTGCGATGCTCTGGCGAGCCAAATGTTTTGTGCAAACGGCGATCGGCCATCGCAGATCTGTGCTTGTCCATCAACCCCAAGGCGAATTTAACTCGCAGGATTCGCGTGACTGCATCGTCGATCCGCGTCAGCGGCACTTTGTTTTCTCGCACCAGTTCTAGCAACAGATTAAAAAACCGATCGTAGTCAGTTGGCTCCATCGCCATATCCATGCCCGCGTTGATCGATATCTCAATCGCATTCTTGAAGTCTTTGGTTATTTGACCGATGGCTTTGTAGTCAGAAATCAGGAATCCCTCAAATCCCAATTCCTTTTTCAGAATCTCAGTAAGGAGTCGCTTGCTGCCTGAAACCTTCACTCCATTCCAGCTGCTGTACGACGGCATGATGGAACCGACCCCTGCCTTGATTGCGCCGACATAACTGCTCATATGAATCGCGCGCAACTCCGCTTCATCGAGTCGCGCGTCGCCCTGATCTAGAAGCCGCTTCTTGTCGGGATTGAGAAACCCGCCTGTGCCGAACGTCGTACCACCATCGCCCACAAAATGCTTCGCACAGGCCAAAACACTCAATGGATTGGCAAGATCGTTTAGCTGCAAACCTCTTACAGCAGCTTCGCCCAATTCATTGGCGAGCTCGGGTGTCTCTCCGAACCCTTCGTAGGTTCTGCCCCATCGCTCATCGCGCGGGACTGCGACACACGGAGCAAACGTCCAGTTAATGCCAGTCGCCCGAACTTCTATCGCAGTGATCCGTGCAGCCAGTTCCACCAATCGTGGATTGCGTGTGCAGCCCAAGCCAATGTTGTGGGGGAACACCACGGCGCCAAGGACATTGCTATGTCCATGCACGGCATCAACACCATGCAGCAATGGAATTCCCAAACGAGTTTTCAACGCACGGGCCTGATAACCGTCATACATGTCGGTCCAGGCCTGCAAACTGTTTCCAGCTTTCGGATCTGAGCTACCACCGTTTAATAAAGAACCTAGAAAATACTTCTCAATATCACCCGGGTTTTTCAGATCGTTCTGTTCGGCCTGGGTCATTTGGCCGACTTTTTCCTCGAGGGTCATCCTGGCAAGCAGGTCACCAACTCTCTGGTCCTGTGACGACAGTGGCTTTGGCCCAGACTTTACTCCCGTGGATCGAATACTCAAGGCTTCAACGGTCGGAACAAACATGCTGAAACCCGCTGCGCGGATAGATGATTCGATGAAACGCCGGCGGCTGGATTTGTTTGTCATAGGTTGTAGGGGGGCACTCCGTGGCCGCCCCCTTCTGTAGCTTCTCAAGTGATGCGAGCGCAGTTTAGTGCCGAGTGAGCATCTGACGTCAAGACTTTTTACAGAACGGAGCGCGGTTAGGGCCGGATGCTGAGGACTACTAAGTGTTGAGTTGTAGTTAACGGATGATAGGGTTGTGGAGGGTGCCTGAAGCATCCGGCGCTACCGCGCTCGGTTCTGTACGGCTTCGCAAACTCGATCTGAATAAGTGTTTTGAGCGCGTGCTTCTTAGGTTTAGACTCACGGTCGCCAAACCGTCTGCATAGGGACAACGGTAATAGCACCGGCAGTTGAATGCCTGGAGACAGCTGAAATGTTGAAAGACCCGATGAACACGGCAACCCTAGATTTAGTAGTCGGTCGCGGCGCAGCGACGCTTGCACTCTCATCGGAAGAGTTGCAAGAGATTGTCGCCGAGGCGCTTGCCGAAATTGGACCAGGTGAACGCGTGCTCGCAATAGTCCCTGACAAAACCCGCGATGACAGCACAGATCTGCTTGTTCCTTTTGCGGCCGAGTTACTCGCTCAGAAAAAAATTGCGCGGCTTGATGTTCTAGTCGCACAGGGCACTCATGGGCCCATGAGTGAAGCTGAGAAGCGCGAGAAAATTGGCTGGAGCAGAATCTCTCCTAACCATATCGGAAACATCTTCGATCATCGATGGGATTGCGACGACGAGTTGGTGACAATCGGTGAGCTAAGCGCCGTACGTGTAGCTGAGCTGACTGATGGACTGATGCAGGAATCCGTACCAGTGCGCATCAACGCGCTGCTCGCACCAGGCAGGTACGAGACGGTGCTAGTCTTTGGAGCCACAATGCCGCACGAAGTGGCAGGTTTTGCCGGCGGCGCAAAATATTTTTTTCCAGGGGTGGCGGGTCCGGAACTAACTCATCTGACCCATTGGCTTGGGGCTCTGGCCACCATCGAGAATGTAATTGGTCGTGTCGAAACACCGACGCGCCGCGTGATTGAAGCCGCCGCAGCGTATATTTCCGCTCGGATAATTTCCTTTACCTCAGTTTCAACGCGAACCACCGAGGGGTTACAAACACACGCGCTTTTTGCCGGTGACTTGAATCAAGCGTTCCGCCGCGCCGCAAAGGTAAGCGGTGAAGTTCATATCAAGCATATTGGCAGGAAGTACCAACGCGTCGTCGCATTACTGGATCGTCACTACGATGAACTCTGGGTCGGGGGCAAGGCCAGTTATAAGCTTGGCAGCATTATTGAGACTGGTGGTGAACTAATCATCTATGCGCCTCACCTAACGCAACTTTCAGCCACGCACGGTCATTTGATCGAAAAGTATGGATACGCGCCGCTCGAACAGGTGCGCGAAATGGTTGCCGGTTCGGATGAGTTGCGGGCAAATCTTTGCGTGGCCGCACATCTGGCCCATGTGAGTTATGGCAGCGCCACCAATGCCGCTGGGCAAATAAAGCCTCGATATCAAATTACACTCGCGAGCGCAGTTTCCGAGGAAGCTTGTCACCGAGTGAAGCTTGGCTATCTCGACTATCGCCATCTTAATCTCGATGAGGATCGAGCCGACCCCGACACCCTCGTTGTTGAAGACGCGGGTCGTGACCTTTATCTGGTGTGAGAAAGTTCTCTTGGTAACAAGGTTGTAGGGGCGGCACTCCGTGGCCGCCCCATTTAGGTGGGAGCTTTAGTTGAGACAAAAGACGGATCTCTTCATCGTGCCCTCGCTTAGTTTTAGAAGCAACAGCGGGGGCGGCCACGGAATTCCGCACCCACAAATTAGTACGGCGACCCATTCAATTCGCTATATTGACTTATCACGTTGGATCGTTTAGAAAAATTACATTCCTTATTGCCCCCGGAACCTTTGTAAACAACTACTTCGTTACCCACAGAGGATTGCTAAATGGGCCAGGTCAGATGGATGCGCGGCGCGTTTATTTTAATTTGCCTAGCCTCGTTCGCTTTTCTTTTCTCTCCTCCCGGCCAAACTACTGATCAACCAAAGCCCGAGGCCATTAAGCTAGTCGCGTCGGAGTCTCTAGTTGCCGATTACCACGGCTACACCGCCAGTTCACTTGAATCGAATGAGAAAGTCCGTCCCACGAACTCGGGAGGGATTCGCGAGCAGGTGCCTGCCAAATACGCTGCTCGCTACCAACAGTGGAAGCAGGAGTTTCTTGCAACCGACACTGGCCGGCAACAATGGACCTCATATCAAAACAATCCCAACTTCACTCTGACGCTGGTTATAACTCGTGATAATCCGGAGGGTGGGAACACTGGCAACTATCAGTGGAACGATGATGGAACACTAGTGGCCGCAACGATCACCTTAGGTTGCCGGCTTAATGAGGGCGTTCCGGATCCAATTTATTTCCCGGTGATGAATTCCCTGTTGCCTTCACAAACTACTCGCAGCATCAGTGGAAAGACTTTGGCCGCAACCAAGATTGCCCACGAGTTTGGCCACGTAAACCGCACCGCCAGGGGTGACTCAGCACTTTACCAACTGCAGGTCCAACTGATGCCGCAGTACAACCGGATCTTCTTGAGCAACGGCCGCAACATAAGTGATCCGCGTTTGATCGAGTTGGCGAATCGGATGGGGGCGACACCGGTAGAGATTTGGGAAGACCGCGAATATTGGGGTGAAACCAACGCCATGCTTTTCCTTCGCGATCGGTTTGCCGACGACACCCTCCGCTGCCTGTTATTCAGCAAGATCAAACGCAGTATCGATTTGTACGCCCCAGGCTACGAAGAACGCTTCCTCAACATAGCGCAATCAACATCGTCAGGACGTCGGTGTGGCTGGTAGCTCCTTGCGAATTCAACAATCGGCGCGCTTCATTCTTTTGTTTGGACCAAAGATCCGTTGACCAGAAACTCTTCGTTGGTGTTGTTTCGAGTCTTTCGTTGGAGCGAATGACCGGATCCTGAAACACACGATCCACGAAGTCACACGAATCTTACGAAAGAACAGGTGCACTAACTTCGCCGGCGTTTGGTTGAATTTGGTGCTGTTGCTTGTCGGCTGTAGCTGACAGTGGCACGAACAGCCCAGGTCTTACCGTTGTCCTCTGATCGCTCGATAGTCTGCTCGACTTTATGGTGGGAGGCAGACGTCCAGGTTATTCGAACTAAAACAGGCTTGCCTTCTACTAGCCGCTCTCTTAAGAAACGCCACTGACCTGATTCTTTATGTCCTTCATAAAACTGATGGTTTAGCTGGTCATCAACATATGAGAGCAACCATTTCCTAGTTTCCGCATTGTAAGATCTTAGTAGTGTGGCGTTGAACAACCTCTTGCCACGATCCTCGAACTCCCAGTCTTCCTGAATGGCACAACCGTTCAGCACCTTCTTCACCTGAATTTTGGAGGTAGAGGTAATTGCCCCCTCCTTTCCAGCAGTTGCAACCTTCTCAACCCCTCGCCATTCTCCCAGCATGAAATCAAATTCTTTAGTCTCTGAAGATTCGCAGGGATTTGTCTTTCTGCTCGACATTTGACCGACAACGTATGTCGGCAGCAGTAGCAGGCTTGCCATTAGTATCTTGAGATAGACTTGAGTCATCTGAGATTCCTATTGTCTCAGATTGAGAAGATGTTTCCTGCCTTCGTCTCCGCTTTTGGGGACTACAGAACCAACACCTTACGGAACCCTAGAAATATTTAGCTCCTGCCGTGGTCATCTGAAGCGCGAGCCAGAATCCGTTTCGCCTCTTTTGCTATCCAGCGTTTAGGATGGCTAGTAAGCCGTTCGATTTTGTGCAGGTCCCTGGTCGCGCGAAGTTTGCGGAGAGCCATGAGCGCGTGTCCTACCACTTCTTCATCATCAAGCAGTTCGACCAACACATCGATGGCGCGAGGATCTTTCATGTTGCAGAGAGCAAGTGCCATCATTTCTCGCGCCTTTCCATGTCGTTTGTCCCTTACCAGTTCGATTATGTCGTCTATAACTGAATCATTGGCTATGACTGCGAGGGCGTTGGCTGCAACCCACTTTAGTGCTTCCTCTTCGACCGTTAGCGACCTGAAGAACTCGATTAAGGGGCGCGCAGCTACGCCGCGTGCGTGCTTTACCGTTAAGGCCCTAACAATCCCCTCTTGTATGGCTGCGTCCCATTTTTTCTCACCCAGAAGGTGTAACAAGATTGGGATCGCTTCCGGGTAGGACTTAGGCGCATTAACCAGATCGTAGATGCTGGTAACTTCAATTCCCGCGGCCCTGAGTTCGGCGGCCACCTCACTCTCTTCCTGTTCACGGCTATTCATGGCTTTAACGCCGGATTCCTGACGAGATTTATCCGGCCCTCATCGACCAGTTTCTGAAGTGGATTACTAAGTTTTGTCTCCAGGCGGACTTCGAGTATGAACGTACGCTTAACCGCACCGTTCTCCGCGTAATGGAGAAAATCCGACAGTTGACGCGTTAGGCCCAACTTCTTGACATTCTTAATCTCACGGAGCGTCGTGGCAGTCAACTCATCAGGAACCCGATAATTTGCTGTCCCGCTATGCGAAGGGATTCTAACTTTGGGGGCCTTGATTCCAGCCGCCGCCTCGCCTCGGAGTCCACGTCGAAATGCCTCAGCAATACCAATAGGTCTACCGATTCGGCCTACTGCCAGAGCCGTCCGTACTCCCAACGCAAGCAGGGCTACGTCCTCGGGCCCTGGTATAAATAACGACGCAGCGACTAAGGTTAATCCTACAGTTCCTTTAAGGACCCTGGCGTCGAACGCACGCTGAGCCGCCGGATCGTTCGGAAATGTCAACGGCTCGTAGTTCTGATCCACCCTACCGTCTGGGTCTAGTCTGCCGATCGGGTTATTCAATACATATGCATATTGATTCCAAAGTTGCGGTGTACTTAGCGCACGTCCAACGTCCAGCACCGGGTCGACGCTCATGAACTTACCGGCGCCGCCGCCACGGTAGTAATAGCGAGCGTGCATGTAGTCGAGTTGGAAAGGATCGTTGGTATCGCGTTGGTGCCCGGTGAACCGTAACTTCTCGTCGGCGGGTGGGGCGGCGGTCGCCTCGTCGCCGAACGGGAAGTACTGATAGGGCATCGGGTTGATTGAGATACCCTGGTGGTTGGTGATGACGCGCGGCGTACCGAGATGGTCCAAGTGATAATGCCTGACGGCGTTAGTACCACCCGGCGCTTCTGACGCCAACAACCTGCTGCCCGCGTAGATATAGTCCTTGGTCCAGGTCCATTGCGCGTTTGAAATCTGATACTCACGCAGCACTTCGTTGTTGAGTCCACGCGGCGTAATGGTTTCCTTGAAAGTTGCCGACGAAGCCTGCGTGCTCTCGGCCGTCAGGTTTGATCCGGTAAACTCCAGCGCTGGCGGTTCGGAGCCTGGCTCTGGTTCGGGTTTCTCCCCGGCGGAATCCTTATCGGGATCTGACTCGATTTCGAAGATGGGGATCAGGCGGGAATATTTTCCGGCGCGGTCCCAGGTGGCCCGTCCGCCGAAGAGAGTAAAGGCCATGCCATTGACGGTCTTGCCTTCGAGCCCCACTGCTTTGGCCGGGACTTCCAGCCGCACCCATTGTCCCGCCAGCGGCAGATAGCCAACCGGGCGACGGCTGTTCTGCATATTGGTGCCCCAGCTGGTAAGAAGGTTTTCGCCCCAGTAGGCTCGTTGCTCCCAGGAACCGTTCACGTTCCACTGCAACATTATTTCGCGCGGCGGATTGACCGGATCCAGATAGATCCAGGCAAACATCATGTCGCCCGTGCCGACACTTAGGGTGTTGCTGGCGCCGCTGAAAATATGTTGGTGCGGGTTGTTGTTGTTAATACTGGATTGATGCGACGAGGCTCCGCTCACCGGACCCGGGTTAGACTGGATCCAACTCCAACTTTCATCTGAGCCGGCAGTGTTAGCGCCGGCCGGCAGACTATCTTCAACCCAGACCGTTTCGGTCCCCGGATTACCGGCCGGCACCACCAGGGTCTTCACTTCGGTGGCGTTGAGGGCGCGATTATAAACGCGGAGATCATCGAGTGCGCCGGCATAGTGGCCATAGCTGCCGCCGCCGATTTCCGAAGGATTGAAGTGCACCACGTCTTTCAGACTCTGCAAACCCGTGTACACCAGCATGCCGTTGAGATAGAGCTTCGGTCGCTTGTTCTCATAGACAACGGTCACATGGGTCCAGCGGTTGATGGTGGTGGGATAGACCAGCAGCCCCGGCATGTATCCGGCGCCATGTTCGTAGACGCTAACGCCGTTGGTCCCAATTGAGATGCCGGCGCCGGCGTGTCCAGAATCACTGTAGTAGTGGGGCCAGAGGGCATACCGCTGGCCCGTGGTGCCGCCAATGTTGGAATTGCTTTCATTGTCGATCTGGTGGGTGGTTGAGGGCATGGCCCAGAACGAAACGGTGAAGTTGTTAGTTAGATCCGTGCCGCTAGTGGTGACTTCATCGTCGAGGCCATCGAAAGCCGCTCCGGTGTTTACCATGCCCGCCACCCAGCGCGTGCCATTTTGAAAATATCCGTAGTGCTCCCCATTCCCGGATGTATCCGCTGCTATTTCGCCTCCGTTCTCGTCGAAGCTCCAGAAGCGCGTGGTCGCGGGCGTCGGGGATGGCGTCGGCGCCGTGTCGTCGTTGATGATGGTGGCCTGACCTTGATTATCGGCGATGGCAGCGTTGGCAGGTTGCGACAGGTTGACGAAGAAGGTCTCGTCAAACTCGATGTTGGCGTCGCTGTAAACCGAAACGCTAAAGTTTTTGACGAGTTGGCCGGGGGTAAACGTAAGTTGCCCCAGCGTGCTTTGATAATCTTCGCCAGCCAGCGCAGTGCTATTCGCGGTGGCGCAGTTTACCGTCACCGTGTTGCCACTTGCGGCCGACAAGCTCACCGTAAAGACGGCGCTCACTGAACCGGCAAGGCCCTCGGTGACCGATATATTATTGATCGTTAACGCAGGTAGGCCGGCCGTGTCATCGTTGATAATGGTGCCCACTCCCTGCGCGTCGGCGATGGTGGCATTGGCGGCGTTCGAGAGGTTGACAAAGAAAGTTTCGTTGCTCTCGACCGTGGTGTCACCCCACACGACCACGCTGATTGGCTTGCTGGTCTGGCCAGGAGTGAAGGTGAGCGAGCCGTTGGTGATGGCGCTGTAGTCGCTGCCGGCAGTAGCGTTATTGTTGGCAGTGGCGTAGCTAACAGTGACCGTACTGCTGCTGGACTCCGATAGGCTCACCATGAAAAGTGCATTCGTTGACCCGCTGCTGCCCTCGGTGAGACTGGGGTCGCTGATCGTTAACGAAGGTTGCTGCGTCGCGTCATCGTTATTGATGGAGCCCAGCCCCTGGCTATCGGCCAGGATGGCATTCAAAGGTGCAGACAGATTGACGTAGAAAGTTTCGCTACCCTCAAAGGTGGTGTCGCCGCTGACCGGCACCGTGAAGGTCTTACTGGTCTGGCCGGGGCTAAAGCTCAGCGCGCCGTTGGTCCCGGTGTAATCGCTGCCAGCCATCGCGGTGCCGTCAGTGGTTGCATAGTTGACCGTCACGGTATCAATGCTCGCCGCCGACAGGCTGACGGTGAACACGGCATTCACCGTGCCGCTGTTTCCTTCGCTTACCGCTACGTCGTTGATCGCCATCGTCGGCGGGGGCTGCGTGGGCGCGGTGGTGCTGATCAGGTTGTTCACCTTTTTCTCAATGGTCCAGATGCGCTCGTCGTCTGGTCCGTAAAGGTGCGTTAACTGGATGCCCGGAGCCTGCACCGTCCGGATCATGTTTACGGCATCGTAGGTGTAGGCGGGCGGCGGCGCTGGTTGATTGCCTTCTCCCAACACTCCGACGAGATTTCCCCCTACGTCGTAATTCAGCGTGTAGCGATTAGTTGCCGATTGGGCGCCGGAGACATAACTGCCGATTTGCACTCCGTTGGTGGGCGTGGTCACTCCGCCCAAAGTAGTCACGGTGAGGATGTTGCCAAAAGCGTCATAGGTATATCGCTTCTTTTGTTCGATGCTGCGCACCGAGCCTTCGACTATGCGATTCACTTTGTCATACAGAAACCAGTCGCGGCCGATGCGCGTGATATTGCCGGCTCCGTCATATTTGTAGTTGACCTCGCTCGGGATTGCGCCTGCACCGGAATCCCAGACCAGGGTGTCATCCGTCTTACCCGACTTGATTCTCGCCGGGCGCTGCATGTTATTGGGATCCTTTATGGCCGTATCGATCACCGCGTTGCCGTGGACGATAGTGTTAATGGTGCCGTTGGTGTTGTAGCCGATTGAACTCGCGTAATTGTTATTGGTGGTTGTCGCGGTAGATCCGACGCTGGTCAGCCAACCGCGCGTGTAGTTGTAGTGCACAGTCCACGGCCGGGATTGGGAGCCTCCCGGATTGCTGGCATTGGCGCAGGGCGCACTGGTGCATTTTGGATAGTCCTGCATTTGCAGGTTTCCCAGTTGGTCGTAGGCAAAACTTTGCTCAAAACTATGAGCACCCGAGCTGGCTGAATTCAACTGGGTGACTTGCTTGCTAAGACGTCCGTCCACACCCGTGTAAACGTATTCTTCCCTGACGTTGACGTCATAAACCGTCAACGTATTGGCCATCACTTCCACTTCAGCCAGCGACAGGTAATTCGTCCCTGCCAGCTGGACTCGAACATAACGACCGGTCCGGCCGATGTTGATTTTAGTGGGCACGCCTGCCTGTTCGGTAACGTGATAACTCGACACGCCAGTTTGTGCGCGAGCCGCGGCCAACCCTGAAGGAGTGATTGGGTTATCGGAGACCATCACATAAAAGCCGGTCAGGCGACTTCCGAAGCCACCATCGGTGCGATTCCAAATTCTGATTTGTTCAACCGCCCGGTTGGCGCCCAGGTCTACCTGCCACCAGGGCTCAAGGCCGATATCAGTATGGGTTACGGAGTTGGCGGAATAATTGCCGTTGGTGTTGCCGTCAACCGCCCGTTGGGCCACGCCTCCTGAGATCGCATTCGGTTGCTGCTGAGCGCTTTTGCCAATCGCTACATTCTCTATCTCCCAGGGATTGGTGATTCGGTTGTTGCGTGTCGCCGTCGCCATCTTGCCCAGACCGCGGTTCCCGGGACTCGGGTTGCCGATCGCGTCCACGTCGTTTCTCTGGTAGTAGGTAAAGCTCTTAAGCAGCGGCCAATTGCCGGTTGCTTCGTCGCGCGCCCGCATCTCTTTGATCCGCCCATGAACGTCATAAGCGTAGGTCAGCCAGTTCTTGCCGTCAGACATTTTGCCGACATTGCCCATCGTGTCGTGATCCAGGAACTGTGAAGATGGCCGCTCGGGGAGATTTTGGGTCAGCAGGTTACCCAAATTGTCGTAGCTAAACGTTCGATCTTGCGCGCCTGCTGCCTCAAAGGCCGCAGCCTTTACTAACTGGCCGTTAACGTTATAGGTGTAGTTCCAACTCGTGTCTTGACCGTTCGATTTCGACGGCTCAGTCAACCTGATTAACCGTCCCTGACGGTCGTAAACCTCCGTGGTTTTGGAAGTCTGGTAGTCAATCTCGCCGCTGGCGTTGATGCTCGTTCCGATGTCGACCTCGCGTGTCACCTGGTAGTCTCCGAGGTATTTGATCCTGGTAACTTTCCGATCAGGTAGCCGGATAGTCGTAGCCCGTCCATAGGAATCGAAGCCGTCAAATATAGTTTTGATCCCATCGCCAAACTCCGAGCCGGCGTGCCACTCCGTCACGCTCGTGACCCAGTCCATCTCGTTGTAGGCGGTTATCTTCTCCTGCATCGTCGTGCCGTTCTGTTGCAGCAAACGTTCATTGGTGAGCCGGCCGAGCCCATCGTAGATATATTCCTTCTTGCCCAGGATTGACGTGGACACAGTGGTGCTTGGATTGTTTCGGTCCAATGACCACACCGTCACTCGAGCAGACGCACCTCCGGTATAGGGCTCATACTTGATTCGCTCAAATGCCCCCTGGGCTGGTTGTATGTCCGTAAGCCGCGACATCGGACCGTAAAAATAATTGGTTGTCAGACGCGCACTGTCTGTACTGGCGGTTACGAGCCCGGTACTGCAATCCACTTTGTTGTTTATTAAGTTGAACTTCTCGGTCAGCGCCACTTCATAAAACTTTTCTGCTACTGTGCTGGTCGTCGTAGCAGTGCCTCCGACACACTGGTATTTGTAGGTGATCCGGTACTCGCTCCCGGACGTCAGCACCGGCGTGGGGTTGGAAAGACTGGTGCCGAGCATGAAGTGGTTCGGCCGGTCGCCTCCGAAATAAGTCTCGCTGGTCAGGTTCCCTTTCTCGTCGTAGTCGTAGTTGACCAGCACATCGTTGCTGCCCAGCAGCATCACCGGATCCGATTCACTCTCGATCTCCTTTCGCACTCGCTTCGCCACCAGTTGTCCTTTCTCATCGAAGTGAAAATAGGCGGCCGAGCGTTTGCCGAATTCTGTGGTGATCATCTTGTCGTACGTGCTCAAGATCCATCTTGGTCCCTGGGGTCCCGTAGGTCCCGCCGGTCCTGCGGGTTCAGGGAAACTCGAATATGACCCAACCTGCGTATTGGTAGTCGGATCAGCGACGTAAGTTCCTTGCCCAGGGTTGTAGTTGGTGAACTCCGTACGCCGGTTGTTGTTAACGGTCTCGGTGCCGTCCAGATTGCTCGAGCTGCTCAGATTGCCGGACGTGCGGATCTTCCGGTAATGGCCCAGTCCGTCGAAATCGGAGTACTGCACTTCTTTATAACGGTCGGGTTGGGCTTCTTCGCGGTAGACGGTCCGCGTCGCCTCTAATCGTGGGTTATATTGATCCGCCCCTGAAAACCCATCGGAGTAACTGTAGACGTCCCCCTCATAACGAACATAGTCCTTGCGTTTGATGTGGCCCTTAGAGTCGTAGTCGATTGATGAAATAAAGAGCTTCTTGTCCGCCGGAGCGAAGCCTGGGTCCAGGACGTCTTGGGAGATCGGCGCCAACTCACCGCTGTTGCGCGGATCTTTTGAGAACGGTAAGCCGTAATCGGCGATGTGCTCGTCGGTCGGTTGGCGGTGCGTCGGATCCGGCGAGAGACGCCGGCCGGGATAAGGATAGACCGAGAAAAAATATTCCGTGTAATCGAGGGTTGGCTGCGTAACTTTATTTACGATGTCGTACGACCCGCACGGCTCATGTAAGTTCACATAGGTGCAGCCGGGAATATCCGGTAGGGTGCCCAGTTTCGGGTCGTAACTCCACGTCCCGATGAGACTGGTCTCAGCTGCGCCGGTGTATAGCCGCCGCTTGCGAATACCAGGCGCTACCCTGGCCTGCGCCCTTCCCGAAATACCCTGCGAAAAGTAGTAACCATAGTCATTGGGCAAATATGGCGGGGTGGGTCGGTGGTAATCCCACTGAATGCGCCCGCCGGTGGGAAGACCGATTTCCACCAGCGCACCCGCCGCCATGGCCCCATTATTGGATGCGTGTGGCCGGTAGGCGGTGGAAAACGGCATTGAATACTGTGAATGGTCGGGCAGCTTTACCGAAGTGAGGAAGGGCAGCAGGATTGTCGCGTCCTGCTCGGAAGTGAATGTGTAGCCGGGAATTCCAAACCCCTGCACGGCGTGCGGCTTGGCTACGTCCGTACTCTGGTTTAACGCGTAGCTAAAATCGTACTCATCCCGAAGCCCGTTTACGCTTTCCAAATCAATGGTGTCGATCAAAGTAGCGCTACCGCTCTTGAGAAACTTGAGGGTGTGGCTGCGCCCAACGCTGTCTCTAATCAACCACTTATTGTCCTTCAGTTCGCCTTGATTCGTAGAACTCGGATTTCCATCTCCGTCGTCGTCATCCGTGTCATCGTCGTAGTAATCTATCTGCACGTAATTGCTAAACTGATCTTCGATCCTAACCAGCTTGTCTTCGTAGTTCGGCAAGCCGTATATGACATTCGTGCCCTCAAGCCTGAAAGCGTTCTGAACCCGGATCCGCTGGAAATAGTGCTTCTCACCGTTCGGGAAATCTATGATGTAGGAATATTCGGGTGTATAGCAGGTTCCAGGCTCTTCGCGGCAAGCCTCGTAGTTACCCTCGACCGACAATTGTGGATTCCGCCACATCCGCAGGTACGAGCCGTCGCGCGTGTAGTAGATGTTCGGATTGTCGGCGCTGTCAGTTTCATGAAGCTTGCCGAAGAACTCGTGGTCGCTACCATCGGGCGACTGATAGACTTCGTGCAGCCGCTCAGTTGAGACTCGCCCGCCTTCCCTGACGTCATCCCGCGGCCGGAAAAGCTTGCCCAGGTGCACTTGCCAGCCAACTCCGGCATTGTTCGCCATATTGATGGTCGTGTTTGACTGGCAAATATCCTCCCGTCGCGTGTGGCCACCGTCCACCATGAACACCGCGGGGTCGATCAACGGGTCCTGGAAAACCTCGACGAAATCACGATCACCGCAAGGGGCACCCACGCCCCCGAAGGTCCACCCACAATTCGTTACTCTGGAAAGCGACAGTAAGGCGCCGAATGACTCGCTGAAACCCCCACCGCTGTCTGTGCCGCTGCAGGTCGACTCGTAAGACCAAATGAACGAGTTATAGACCAACTTGAACGAGTAGTTGAGATTGCCGTTTACCGGATACGTCTGCCCGATCGGGATCGTAATCAACAGGTTCCCATTGAAGAGATTGATGTGGTCGATATCGTAACTGGCATAGGCTCCATTGGCATTGAAGCCGCGAGCATTAGTGGCGTGCTGGCTCTGCGCAAAAATATTCGTCGCTAGCGAAACGAAGACTAGCAACGCCAACGCGAATCGGCTGGTATTTAATTTCATGGTCTCTCCGATTAGAAAAGATGGATTCAAAATTTTTGGGGAACGTCAGGTTCACTAGGGAGACAAAATGTGACTTGGTTCCGGTACACCGAGAGAAGACACGAGACACGGCAAACGCCAAAACTATGCTGAGACCCGCTCGAAATTCTGATTCGACCTCATTCCGCTGTTGCAGCGGAGATGGACAGCTGGCGACGTTCAGGAACGACCGAACAATGAATGTTCGATTTCTGCGTTTTTGGGATCGCCATGACGCAGATTCACAAGGGCAACCATCGGCTGGATTTCTATCAACTAACCCGCAAACTAAAGGGTTGATCTTCCTCCAAACACCCATAAGCGTGTCGCTAACGTTATTCAAGTCTGTAGTTGTTAAATCGCTGCGGGCTTCTTTGATTTTTGACTTCAGCAGCATTTGCAGTTGGCGCTTAGAACTTTTCTGATTGTGGCTTCGTTTTGCTTGCAAGCTACTGAACTCGACGTCTCTCTGTCTTGAGAATCCTTTGATTTAGTTTTGATAAAGCTTTGAGGGGCTCTTAATGTCCGCTTTTCCTAAGCATTCAAGCCACTTTTACGAATTTGGTCCCTTTCGTCTCGACGTGGAACAGAGGCTATTGTTTCGTGACTCAGAAGCTGTTCCGTTGACTCCCAAGTTGGTTGACACCCTTTTTGTTCTGATCGAGAACCACGGCAGGCTGTTGGAGAAAAATGCTTTGATGGATCTGGTGTGGCCAAATACTTTCGTTGAAGAGAGCAGCCTCGCCCAAAATATTTCGCTGTTGCGAAAGGCGCTTGGCGATGAGAGTGGCCTCCAGTACATCGTAACTCTGCCGAAGCGTGGCTATCGCTTTATCGCCGAAGTGCAGGAACGTTCCTACAGTTCGCTACCGGTAGCTGCAGATTTTCCAGTCTCACTTGAAAACGAGGCGGACTCAGAAAATCGGGAGGCTCAGGGAGCCATCCGAGCTACGGAGCTTCCGGTCACCAGTGCATCGCGGAAGTGGCGATTTCATGCAACCGTGGTAGGTGTCGTCGTCTGTCTTTCGATTGCGGCGGTGTGGTGGAAGGATCGTTCACGAGGTGTCGACGCTGACCTGCGCGGTAGTTCAATTGCCGTACTTCCCTTCAAGACCCTTGGAATTCAAGACGAAACTGACCTCGCGGGGTTGGGCATGGCTGACGCTCTTATCCTGCGACTGGCCCAGATGGATCAGGTGACGGTGTTGCCGACGAGCTCAGTCATCAGGTATTTGCATCGCAAGGACGATGCGTCAGCGATCGGGCGGGAACTTGGAGTCGACGTGGTGCTGGATGGAACCTTACAGCGTACCGGCAGACGGGTGCGCGTCACGGCCCAACTCATAAGGCTCCGCGACGGCAAAACGATTTGGGGCGGCAAGTTTGATGACGAGGGCAGTGATTTACTTGCAGTACAGGATGAGCTTTCAAGTCGACTCGCTCAGGAGTTAGCTCTGAAAGTAGAACCTCGCAACGGACAACGGTTTAAGAAGCGGTTAACGGATAATGCCGAAGCGTACGAGCTTTATGCTCGCGGATTGTATTTTTGGAACAAGCGTACGGCCCAGGGTTTGGCGCAGGCAATCGACTTCTTCACGCAGGCTACTCAGAAGGATCCTGATTATGCTCTCGCCTATGCCAGTTTGGCTGATGCCCACATGCTTACCCGATATTATCGTTATGGAGGAGTCACCAGCGAAGAAGTGCTTGCAAAGGCAAGACCCGCCGCACTCAAAGCAATAGAACTCGATCCAACGCTGTCTGAAGCGCACGCCGTTATGGGAATGGTTAAGGCACTTGAAGGCGAACTGCCGTTGGCTCGAAGTATGTTCCGCCGCGCAGTCGATTTGAATCCCAACCTGGCGATGTCCCACCTGCGGTATGGTTTCGCTCTGGCGAACCAGGGAATGCTTGACGCCGCCATTGAACACATGCTTCGCGCCCACCAACTCGATCCTTTATCGCCGACGATAAATACTAACCTGAGTGCATACTTCATTTTCAAAGCTCAATACGATGAAGGAATAAAGTATGCCCGACTGGCCTTGGAAATCGATCCCAATTTCTGGCAGGCACGGATTAACCTTGCCGAAGCAGCTCAGTTTAACCAACAGTATGATGAAGCGGTTGCCGAATATAAGAGGATCGAATTAATCGACGCCAGTAACAATCTCGTCGCCCCCGAGCTTGCTTATCTTTATGCGATTAACGGTAACCGTGACAAAGCGATCAAACTGCTGGCGCAGACCGAAAAAACATTCAAAGACGGAAAGGCTCCCGCCTACCACATCGCGCTCGCTTATGTTGCCTTAAGCCAACCAGATGAGGCGATAGCGTGGTTGAACCGCGCCGCAGATTCTGAAAGCATTGTGATGCCTGACTTTCGGTATAGCGCCAAGCTTCAACCCATCAGGAATGATCCGCGGTTTAGGTCGCTCGAGGATCGGGTCTTACAAAAGTACCGCTAGCCTAACCTGAGAAAGAAAACGAGGATTGGCATCTTGCGTTTCGAGCCTCCTCATGGTACGTGTTTAGCTTCTAGACAATAAAAGAATGCTTTTTTGCAGGGAGCGCGCATTCATAAATTGTTTAAGAATCTGCGATCCGGATCGAGCCTAAAGCGTCCGCTCATACTTGTAAGTCGCTGATTCAAAAAGTTCACGCCCGCTTGGCTCAGTGGTAGAGCACTCGCTTCACACGCGAGGGGTCATAAGTTCGAATCTTATAGCGGGCACCAATACATTCAATACTTTACGGGCGATCATTGATCGCCCGTTTTGCATGCACACACTTTCGCACACACATTGAAGTGAAAAACAATCGGGATTTTTGTTCAAATCGAGCTACCAGATCCTTGCCTCACATCGAGGGGTCTTCAGCCTGATATCACCGGAGAAGTTCAGAACTCTTGGCGGCTCGCAGATAACCGTAGGGAGACTCGATTCCTATTCGCCGTCATGGAAGCGTGCTAGTGTCCATCGTCACAAAAGGTGTCTAATACCTGCTAGGCCGCAGATCAATGTCTTGACCTTCACCGATCCACGGAGAGCATCCGAATCGTCCCGCAAGCTCTAGAGAGGAAACATTCCATGAAGCAAACTATCCTACCTGAACAATCCGCTTTGGTAATTCTGGCCGAAGGGAACATCACCAAAGACCAACCGTTCGAGACAGAGTTCGCACCCCCAGATGCCGCAACGCACGCGGTGGTTTTGGTAGAAACGCTTTCAGGCTCTACGAAGCTTTCTGTAATGACTCAGTCACTCAGTGGCGAAGAAAAGGAGGAGCTCTCGAAATACAAAAAGGTGCGCTTACGTTTTATCCGGCTGCCGGCTAATGCCAAGACGCTTGCACTTAAGGTCACAAGTGAGGCGAGCGCCATAGTGCGAGTCACGGTTGCTTTCGTAAAGCGTGAAGCTGAAGCTACGCGGAAGAAATTTTCCTGTCGCGTGTGTAAGCAGCTCTGCCGTCTTGCTGTCAGCGCGCTGCTTGCCCACTTTGGCGTTCCATACCTTGACGCCGACGTTTCTGGGGATTTGCCTCTTGTCAATCCGCCGAATACGACCACGGGGGGCGGCTTCCCGATCGATGCTGACTCACTGAAAGACATTTTGAGCCCAGACAAGACAGTTCCCGTGCGATTTGCACAAAAGGTGTCAGTCACTGAGTTCTGCCAAGACTTTCTTGCGCAACCTGACTCAGGACCTGGCTGGTTGAAGGAACTCTTCGATATGGTTGACCCAAAATTAGTCGCTGGAGTGCGCTTCTCCCTTAAAGCCGTCGAATGGGTGTTCGATGCCACGGACCGAATCTATACTACGACGTGCGAGTTTGTCGGCATGTGTAAACCTGAGTCCGTAAACGTTGCATGAACTGCGGACCTTACCATGCGCTGCAGCGAACCCGGCTCGCGAATCGAGCGGCCTTCAGCACTATTGTGATTCGCAGTTACGATCGCCATGGCGGCACTGCCCGGGAGCCGCGCGACACCCAGTAAACGGCCAGACCTCAAAGTGCGGCCAGTTCAGAGGGTGACGCGATCAGCTAGCGACGGACCGCGAACGGTAGAGACCCTTAATCCTTTTTCCGTGAATCGGACTTCGAGCGCGGGTGCATTCTGTCACCACCACTAACTAATCCTTGCCCTGAACTGACGCCGTTCTCCTTTCTCGCTGGCGGGCCCTCGCCTTCCCTTTCTTTCGTGTGGTTAGACTTGTGTCCATTGCGCTCGCAGGCGTTCAAGAACTCTGTGAGCTGTTCCGGGCAGCATCAAGTCAAGCATTTACGCGCCTCTATCGCAGGCACTAACGCAGCCCGCAAATGATTGCTTCCGCATCGTGCGGTGTGCTACAAAACAATCTATGAGCGCCCAGCTTGAAAGTAGTGAAGCAGCTATCCTCAGTCGGGTCATTCAACCGGATTCCGGAGATTGGTCTCCTGCGGCTGCTGAAGCAATTCTACGAATAGGCTTCAACGAAACCGACCGAGAGCAAATGACTGCCTTGCTCGAAAAGGCGAAGGCGGGAAATCTCACCAACGACGAGTCAGAAGCTCTTGAGCATTATCGGCATATTGGCAAGTTGCTCGAATTAATGAAATCAAGGGCACGGCGCTCGCTGCAAACCTCTCCTGCGTGAGATGGCTCGCCTAAGCCGCACGCTCGAACTCGAAGTCCGTCGCCGCGCAACCGGGCGCTGTGAATACTGTCTCTTCCCGGAATCCGCCAGCGAACTACCTTTTCATATCGATCACATCATCGCTGAAAAGCACGGTGGCCAGAGCGAGTCTGAGAATCTGGCGTTGGCATGCTTTTCCTGCAACCTTCGCAAGGGACCGAACATCGCCGGTCTTGATCCAGAGACAGGCGAGCTTACACCGCTGTTCAACCCGCGCGCTGGCGGATGGTCTGAACACTTTGCCTGGGATGGCGTGTGGCTACGGGGTAGAACACCGATCGGTCGTACAACTGTGGCGGTGCTCGACATCAATCATGTGGACTCTTTGGCTGTTCGCGACACATTGCGTGAAGAAGGATTGTATTAGTCCAAACAATTGAATGAAACGTCAGTCCTTCTCAGAATGGCGATGCTCAACGCTCCATTAGGACAAGGCTTGGCATATCTTGTTTCCCGAAGCGCACCTTGTTCGTATAGCGTTGGTCTTTCTAATCATGTTATTCGCCTAGCCATCCACCGACGTTAGCCTCAACTTTTGGCATCACGTGCTGATAACCAGCATCTCGCAGAAGGTGCTGACTCAACAACTTCGCGAGCTAATGGGTGATGGGATTGTCCACCGGCAACCGACTGGGCCAATTCCGGCACCGGTCGAGTATTCACTGACGGATTATGGCCGTTCGTTGTTGCCGTTGGTTGAGGACGTTCGCCGATGGGGCCGGGCACATATGGAACATCTGTCGAACCCTGAGCCCTGACCTTGGCCCAACTCAGTTAGTCCTGTCCACAAGCGCAAACATCTTGTGTCTGATCTCTCCGCCGCCTTGTAACTTCTTTGTTTCTTTCGCACTAAGTTTCCTGGTTTTGCCAGGAAGTTTTTCCACCTTCACTCGCTTCTTGGCAGCTTTTGGCTTGCTACTCCGGGCCATGATTGTTCTCCTTAATTTGTAGAGTGTTTCACTACGGTCGTTCAACTTCTATTCAGTTGAACGATATCTCCATCCTTCAATCCAGCAGGTGGCGCCAACACCACACGGTCGTCTTTCTCCAATCCTGAAACTACTTCCACCTGATCTCCTTCAAATCCCGACACCAGTACGATCCTCGCCGATGCTTTGTCGCCGTTCACAACGAAGAGCGTCATCGAAGATCCGTTCTGAAGATCAGCAGTAGGTTGGAAGGCCGCTCGCGGAATCCAAAACGAACCGACATTCGCGGGACGTGGGAGATGGACATTCACAGCTACTCCCGGCATCAAACCTGAACCACTAATGACGTCCGCCAAATACCCAAAGGTGTTAATCGTCGCATCAGCGAGTGGATCGATGCGGCGAATGCGCGCCGTGCCGATGGGTTGGCTGCTATTCACTGCCGAGAGACTTACGATTTGCCCTCTTGCCGGTACGATCTTCTCGGTTTGAGGAAGTTGGAACTTCACTTGTAGCGGGGCTAACTTCGAAACCTCAAACAGTTTGTCATTTCTCGCTACGTTAGTACCCAGAGCAACGTGTCTGCGGGTAATGATGCCGGTGATAGGCGCACGCACCGTGCTTTTCTGTAACTCAAGCTTAGCTGCCTCAACTCGTGCCCTGGCACCCTCCGTAGCCAGCTTCGTTTTATTGTATTCATGCAACGACTGCTCGTATTTATACTTCGAACGCTCTACGTCAGTCGGACTCGACACTCCCTGCTTGGCCAGCAGCAGTTCTCGATCCAACTCACTGCGGTTTAGTTTGACGAGCGAATCGTATTGCTGCTCTTCGACACTGAGCCGGTTAACCTCTATCTCAGCCTGACGAAGCTGGCTGCGTTGATCGTCTTCATTGAATTGGGCGAGAACCTCGCCTTTCGTTACCCGCGCTGCTTCCTGTCCGCGCAAGTTGATTATTCGGCCTTCCCTTTCAGCCAGCACTATCGCAATTTGTTCGACCGAAATGGCCGCAGGAATTAGCAAATCACCACTCGAAGAACTCGCAGACGGTTGCGCATCGAAAACGTTAACGACGACCGGACCGCCTGGTGTCGGGGAGGTTAGTACCAGCCGCGGCTTACTGCTGGATGAGCACGCGCTCAAAAGACAACCCAGGAAAACTAAGAAACAAAGTTTGTAGGCGGTCTGGGCCATGGTTGGTAAATAGTAAATGGTGAATGGTCCGATTTGGAGGTGGAGTCGTCAATCGTCATTCATTTCGGTGTCGCTGGAATCTTCCGACGCGTCTAATTCTGTCGGGTCCAACAACGGTACCTTAATCCGAGCCTTCGCGCGTTGTTCACCGAGCCACTCGTTGAAGATCAAGGTCTTAATCATTTCCCGCATTTCATCGTTGAGTTCTGCCGTCGCCAAATGTTCGAGCTTGACCAGTTCCCAACCATCGTCAGTCTTGATTGGGCCAACAACTTTGCCAGGCTGCGCGCCAAATATTGCTGCCTCGAGCGCCGGCTCCATATCCGTCCGCAGCATTTCGCCCGCATAGCCACCAGAAGGTCTAGTATCAAGGTGGATTGAATGCTCGCGCGCAAGTGCGTGAAAGTCTGCACCATCTTCGACAATCTGCGCTCGGAGCTCGCGGGCGACATCTTCTTCGTTAAGCACGAGACGAGATACTGCTGCCTTGTCAAAGGAGAGCTTTTGTTCAACGAAATGTTGCTCAACCAAGCCCGCCGTCAGGGCTTCCCGAAACTTTCGTTCAGTGATCCGATATTCCAGCGACGATTCCCACTCGTGATACGAAAGCTTCCTGCCTTCTAACCACGTCTGAGTGGTGTCTGCATCGTAGAGGTCGTTGGCAGCGCGGAACTCATCCGCAGCTTGCTGGAGTTCCTCATCGGAAACCTTGATTCCTCGTTGCGCCGCGGCCTGTCGAACCAATGTTGCATTAATGCCATCATTGATGAGCTGCAATGAACCATTGAGTTTTGCAAGTGTCAGTACATCGGAGAGGCTAACCTCTTCGCCGTTGACTTCAATTGCAACACACTCATTCTGATTCACCATGCAATGTTGGTGTCCGACATGCTTTAGCCTGTCTTATTGTCCGACATGCTTTAGCTTGTCGTTCAGGCTGGCAAGTTTCATCAGTTGTTGAATATTCACAACCTCGAACGACAAGCTGAAGCATGTCGCACACTGGCTACTTGCTCTTGAGCTTGCGAAACGGCTCAAGGATTAAACTCAAAATACTCTTGCGCTCGGTCACAATCTCCGCAGTTAGAGTGAGGCCAGTGCGCAACGGTATGTTTTTGTCCCTGGCCGTAACCTCAGTTTTCTGTGGAACAATCTTGACCTTGTAAAACGATTGCGAGTCTTTGTCGAGCTGCGCGTCGGGTGAAACTTCGATCACGGTTCCTTCGATTGCCCCGTAATCCTGGAAGGGGAACGCATCAAATTTCAGTTTGGCCGGCAGCCCCTTTTCAATGAAGGCAATATCTTTGTTGGGAACAAAAGCTTCAACGAGCAAACGCGCTCCTGCCGGCGCGATCGTGGCGAGAGTTTGCCCGGGCTGTAAGACTGTGCCCACGCTGCGCACTTCCATCGTCGTCACCACACCACTGACGGGCGCCGTTATCGTGGTGTGTTGCATGGCGAACTCTGCCGCTGCAATTTCACTCTGCAAACGCGCGATACGGTTCTGCTGGTCCAGGGTCTCAGGGAAAGGACGACTCGACATCGATTGCCGTAGCTGTAATTCACTCGTAGTCAACTCTTCCCGAAGCTTAGCCAGCCGAGTGCGCATCTCTCTGGCATCAAGCTGAACAATCGCCTGGCCGCGGGTAATGGCTTCGCCTTCTCGTATAAAAACGCTTTGCACCAAACCACCTGCGACTGATTGCACCGGCTTCACGTGTCCTTCGGGAACCAACACGCCACGCGACGCGGTGACGACATCAACCATTGATAAAGCAGCCCACAGGAAAGCGACAAAGATGAACGCGATGATGATGTAGAGAAGGCCCCGTGTGGCCCACCACGGCATCTTCGCAATTACATCAGATACCTCTGGAGAGGTATCGGCCTGTTGGGGTGGAGTGTAGGAGCGACCCAGCGCGGCGAGATCAACCGACTCTTGAGGATCTGAAACAACTGAACGACCTTCTCTGTTGTTCATATCTGCAGGCTGGTTGCGGAGCGGATGGCCGCCCGCAGTCAGTTGTCGGGATAAAAGTGGCAATGACGATCAAATAGATCGACAGCATCTTAACATCGGTTTGCTGCGACGAACCACATCTGTAGCGCCGAACGCGCCGGAGGGTTGTGGATCAGCCATCTTTAACTATCTATGACGCGCTTGCTCCGGGATTCGCAGAAGCGTCGCCACTGAATTGGTGGTAGAGGTCCGTCAGGCGCGGAAAACAATGCTCCAGACTGTAATGTTCCTGCACTCTGGGCGCATGGGTCGACATGCTAACGGGAGTAACCGCTCAGACGCTTCCGTCGCCACTCTTGCGGTTGGGATCCAACTGATCATTGGAAAGAGCACCGCCGACTGTGTTTGATGTCCATGTGCGACCGCTATCAGTCGACTTGTAAACTCCGGTGCCGTAAAAGCTGCCACCCTGAACATCCTTTGCCTCGTCATCTGACAGCTCTTCAGCGGTCCGCTGGAGTTCGTCAATCTCAATTCTTTTGTCTTGATCGTCCATATCGCACTCCACGTTTTCTTTGTTAGTGCTGACTCGAATGCTTAGGCTAGCGCTTTATCGGATTAGAGACGTCGCCGCCAAGTGCCCCACCAATAATGTTGCCCGCGGCTGAGCCGATGGAGCCGCCCACTGTTTTCCCAGTCGCTTCACCTACTATGGGGGCGTCTTTAAAGTACATAAATCCTGCACCGCCCTCCACACTCTTCGCCTGCTCATCCGTCAGTTCCTCTTCACTTCGCTGAATCCTTGTTAATCTCGATTCTCTTATCATCGTCGGCCATCTTCGTTCTCCTTTTGTTTGCGTAGCGGCCGCGTTACCGTTTCACGGGATTAGAAACATCGCTGCCGAGTGTGCCCGCAACTGTGTTGCCGCTAACACCTCGAACCGAGCCATCTCCCATCACAACATTTATACCTCCGCTGTGTCCGCCGCTGACGTTCTTTTCCTCCTCATCTGACAGTTCTTGTTCCGGTTTAGCCAAATCGTCGACATTGATTCTTTTGGCATTTTCGTCGTCCATATTTCCTCCTCAATTTGAATCTGAGTACCCGTCTGCGAAGCCGGATTATTTAGGTGGTTGCGGGTGTCTTCTACGCTTGATCCTACGACTGAGTCAAGATGTTCCCCTCAAATTATCTGTGCTTTGTTTCGCATAGTCCTGTCCTAGGAGGACGTTCAGCCGCTACTGCTTTTGCGGGCGGCAGATTGTTCAGGGTTCGGACGCACCACGAAACCTGACAGCGCTTGATGAAGATCAAATTAGGAAAGGTGTTCCGGGTCTGGCCGCTGGTTACCCGCCAAACCAATCACGTCGAACGATTCGAAAGCCTGGTCCAGCTTCTCTGCAAAAAACAGATCTTCGATCCTTACGTCGTCGTGAACCAGCACAATAAATTTGTCGGCGTTGTCAGGGTGTAGGAATCGGTTGTAGACGCTCCCCAGGCCTTCCTGATTCGTATAACAAATTTGGGTAGTCACCCTCTTAGTTGAGGTCAGGGCACGAGCGGTTCCGTGGAGCAACACCCACCTCCGTGATTCAACATTTGTCGCCAGCCTGGAAATCGAGCCGGATGGACTGGGCCGAAAGTTCGACCTTCTCCTGTTAGGATCACTTAACCTTTTGCACGGCGGGAAGCAACAATCCAATTAGTATCTTTTGCTGGCTGGTGGTAAGTGTGCCGTCAGTGATCCCACCCTTAACTTTTTTCATCTCCGCGGCGCTCATGGTTTTCTTCTTTCCGCTGAGGGCCTTGGTCTTCGTTCGTTTCTTCGCAGCTTTAGCAGCTTTAGGCATGACTGGTTGTTCTCCTTCGTTATGTAATTGCCGTTCGTTATTCTTGACGAGACGCGACCCCGTCGTTGTAGTCTCAGCGAATCGCCTCCCGCAAACAGTTACTCGGGTTGGACTGCGACCAACACTCCGAAGTCGGTGAGCCGGCGAACCAGAGAAGGCTCCAGCGTCACCTTTTCAAATTTAGAGATCGCATCCAGGGCTTCGTTTGTAGGCCGGCCATCAAAGTAGCCCAGGACGGGCATCAGATCCTTCGGAAGGTTCAGCGGATCGTATTGATTGTAAGGGCTGATGCAATAGGAATCCTGACTCATGCTGACCACTTGGTGAGTGCCCACCTTTAAGCGATCGGGAATTTGTTCGGACAGGAGCCTGGCATACGCTTCGTGCAACAACCGCGAGCAAATCTCGATTGAACTGCGATCGGTTGCCGCCACGTCTGACCATTCGAGTTTGTTAACCAACCGGGCGCATTCACGGTAAAACTTCATCTCGCGGCCAGCCCAGCGTCCCCACAACTTTCGAGCGTCTGACAATTGAGCGACCCCATCCAGAGCTCGCGGCTCGATTGCGTCGTTTTGCCTCGACCGTGCTCCAAGAGGAAAGAGTTGACGGAGCGCTTCAGGGCCAATGTCTAACTCAAGAAGGCACCATTGGCTCAAGCTCGTCTCAACCGTGGACAGTAGTTTATGCAGCGCCGCCCAAAACTCCTGGCCCACTCTGCCGCGCACGAACTTGCAATGCCAGGTTGCACAAAGACCGGCGCGATTCTTCCATACCCCGCAACGTCCACCTTCAGCCTCGAGATAATGCGGACAGATCAAACTGCGACTCCGCCCAAACAGGCTGTCAGAGCTCGAGCTATAGACCACTCGAAAATCCTCAGGTTGGCCCAAGCCAAGCGGAGTGACCGCGTTTCCGGATCGAATCCGTTTTTCGACCGTGGCACGTCCAGCCGCTTGCCCGGGATCCTGATCTTCAAGCATTCGGCCAACGAGATAGTTTGCGATGGCTGGAATGTAGGTGCAGCACTTTGTTTGAGGATTGAAGTAGACAGCCGACTGCCCTTGCGTGTCTCCATCCGTTGGAAGCATCGCGCAGTCGTTACAAGTTGCGTCAGTTTCGGGAGGTATGGGACCGGCCAGGAGTTGATCGATCCACGCCGCGTAAAGCGGTGGCAAGGGATTAACAGGAAAAACCGGCAGTTGTTTTCTCGGTATGGAGATGACGTAACTCCGTTTCAAACTAATGAGTTTACACGCTGCCGTCGCCCGATTTTCGGGTCGTATTCAACACATCGCTGCCCAGCGCACCACCGATAGTGGTTCCCGTGGTGGGCTGGTTAAGGGTTAGGGTTCCGGGTCCGGTTTTCGTCAAACCGCCCTGAACATTCCTCGCTTCATCGTCCGTCAATTCTTGGTGCGCTCTCGGGATATCGTCGATATCAATTCTTTTATCTTGTTCGTCCATGTCGTCTTCTTTGCTTTTCGTCATGTTATGCGTGTCCTTCTACGCTTGATCCGACAACTGAGTCAAGACGTTTCTGTTCGCGCGTTTTTGCCGTGCACAAAGCAAACTGTTAGTTTGCTTCACTTGGAGTTTGTGCATTCCAGCAGGTTGAAAAGCTCCGTTTTGGGTCTGACCCACCAAGCCTTCGACCCCACCTTAAAGCAAACTAACAGTTTGCTTTACTCCGACCCCTGCGTTTTCCGGCAATTCGTTGCCTGGCAAGTTTGCAAACTGACATCGTGGCGCTCAGGTCAGTTAGCATCCAGTGGCACTTCACCGCCGCTGCACGTGAATTCTTAGCCTCCACAATTAGTTCAGGCCAAGGCCACTCGCCGTCTGAAGCGTCTGTCGAAGCGATCAGGGGAACGCCGGCGTAAGCTGTCTGGACAGCTAACTCCCTGGCAACGCCTCGTCTGGCGATTGCGATTATGCTGGAAGAGAGATAACGGAAAACATCTTCACCGCCTGGCGATACAACTTTGAAGCCCGCACTATATGGTTTGTTCTTCAGCCCAAAGCGAAGCTGTTGCGTAGACCACGCACTCAGATTAGGAAAGATTTGTTTCAATCTCAGAAACACCGTGACGTCCGCAGCGCTCGCCAGAAACACGCGACCCACCACGCGCAAATTAGCGCTTGAGGGCCTCGGTAGCGGAGGGGTGACTGGAATTGTGAATGGCCGCTCCAACAATCGCCCGCTGCGAATCATTTCGGCGGTCAGCATCTCGCCTCTACTCTCCAGCTCGTTGATCCTCGTTTGAATGTGATCAGGCAAATGCCCATTTCGCGACAACGAACTTGACGTTGTAGATGGTCCACGCATTCTCTTTGGGGCTTTATACTCGGAGTGCACCGCGCGCAGTTTTCGTGTTGCCCTTTCTCTAAGTCGCGGTACCTCAGCCTGCAACAAATCATGCCACTGCGGAACTATGCGGTCCCAGCTATATGATTGAGCAAAACGGCATGCTGCTTCGGATTTCGACCTGAGAAGTGAGCGATTTTTGTAGAGCTCATTGAGCTTTTCTACGGCGTCGTCGATATCAATCAAAGCACGGCGCAGCCCCCAGCCGTCTTTGACGAATCGTTCAACCCGGATGGCTGCACCGTGACCCTTCACCAACTCATGGCTCGCCGAATACGCCGAAGCCATTGGCACTACTCCGGTCGATGCTGCCTGGAGCGAGGGTAGTCCGAAGCCTTCGCCAAACGATGCCAGCAGATGAACGTCAGCTCCCTGATAGAGCGCGGCTAGTTTTCCCAGTGCGGTCCCCCGCCCAATGGAAAACCCACGCGTGAATCGAACTTTCTCCGTCAAGCCCAAAAATTTAATGTCTGCCAGGATGTCGTAACAATAGTCCTCGTGGTGTGAAGCAGGATCGAAAGGGTCACAGTGAAGGTGCAAGAGGACATCTTTTTTCCCGGCGGCAAAACGCCGGAAGATTTCCAGAGTGCGCGGTAACATCTTGCGAATTTGGTTGCGGGCGTCGGACAGTATGACGAACTTGCTCGCGTATCCGAGATCACGTTTGGCGGCGCCCTTATTCTGAGGAGGCGAGAAAAGCTTGGTGTCGACACCGTGGGGAATAAACGCAGGTTCTACTCCATTAGTTAAAAATAAGCGACGCCCGTAATTGCTCATTGCAATCGGCAGGTCAACTATTTCTTGAAGATGAATTGTGCTGGCAGGCAAGGCACCACTGCCCATGTCGGTATCGATAGGACAGTAGTGCGCCCAAACAATACGGGCATCGTGCATGAACTGCCTGATTTTTGGTTGTGCGATATGGCTGACTCGCCACGGGTCGGCCAAGGTGATCAGCACTTCGGGGCGCAGCTTCCGCAGATACCTTAATAGAACACTTGCTTCAGCCCCGCGGTTTCCAGCCGGATAGACGGTGTAGCTACGCTGACGCAAAGGAGCGCCACGCTTCTCCCAACCAACGATCGCTACTTCGTGTCCGAGTTCGGCCAGACCAGCGCAAACGAATCGAGTAACGTTCCCTAGCCCTGTTGGCGACGTTGGGTTATCGGACATCCACAAGATTCGCATTGGCGTTGTTTACACTCCATTGTGGGAACGCGAATGCCAATCGTGCGTTGAAAGACCCGAAAGATTTTTCAAATGCTACTTTTTTTGAACGCCACGCCGTTAATGGTGATAGAGCTAGAACCGCCACCCTTAACACGCTTCGCTTCCTTCTGCGAAATGTCCTTCGTTTTGGTTGAAAGGTTCTTTACGCTGGTCCGTTTGCGGGTTGAAGCTTTCTTCGAGGCCTTTGGCATGATCTCTTGACTCCTGGGGTTGCTCTGCTCATAACGGTCGGACCACCGCCAGCATGAATCAGCAGTTGGTACTGAGACCACTAAGAACCTCGAAGCTACCATGCTGTTCAGCGTTCAAGAGCGATCCTCACGGAGCCGAACAGGACCCTACGTTGTACCGTTAATAGTCAGTGTCTGGCCTCTGCTTGAGCGAAAACCGCCCTTCACGCGTTTTCCCTCTTTTGAGGAGATATCCTTTACCTTGGCTGGAAGGTTTTTCACTGTCGTTCGTTTCCGCGTTGTAGCCTTCTTCGTGCTCTTTGGCATGTGCTTAGACTCCTCTGGAAATGTAGGGCGACTCGAAGTCGAACCCTAAAACAGAATGTGGATGCCGGGGATGGAACTGTTGAGTAGTATGGTCCATAAGTCAATCACTTTTCATGACTCTTTGATTGTAATTTCTTGATTAAATTAATCGGGTTGGCGCGACCACGTCTAATTCAAACAAGCTGCACCGACCCGGGCTTCCTCCACCCACAGCCACCTGTACAGCGCGGCCCACCAACTTCTGGCCCACAGTGCCACTCACATTCGAACGCCCACACGTGGCTCCGATGCAAGCGCGAATTATCTAAATTTCTTGTCGCTGCTCTCACCCTTTACACCATCTATTACCAGAAGGTAATCAGTACCGGCTCCACCTTTCACCTTCTTCATGTCCTTGGTGCTCATCTTCCTGGATTTCTTCGAAAGAACTTTCAATTTAGTGCGCTTCTTAGTGGCTTCCTTTTTTGGCATCTTTTTCTCCGTAAGATTGAGTTGCGCATACTCGCCTGGCTAAAAGCAAGATTTTGCGGATTGGCGGTTCAACTATTGTCGAACGACGTCCTCGACCCGGTTGACCCAGATCCTACTTATGCATAATGGTGTTCGAAGTGCCATCAGTGATATTCGATGTACCATCAGTGATGCTCTTTGTGCTCCGCGATGTCTTCAGATTGTCCTGCTCGATATAGGGAAGAAGGCCTCCTTTGATTTTTTTCTTATCCTTGCCCGACAATGTTCTTGTTTTCGTTGAGATGTCTTTCATGCTCGTTCGACGTTTTGTACTCTTCAATTTGCTTGGCATTCTGAATTCTCCATTTAAGTAACTTAGTTGCTCGAATACACTCCTAAACTTCAATCCCCTTGTATGAGAGTTTCACCACAGTGGAACTAACCGAAACCGCATCTTCCTTCTCGTCGGGCTTGGCAGTCCTCGCGAAGTTTGAAGCAACCGCCAGAGACAAATACAGGCCATCCTCTTCGTACATCAGCTTCAACTCGACCATCTCGTCCAAAAAGACCTCGACATCCTCGAGGGTGATTTCCAAATCACCATCAGCTTGTAGTGCCTTCCACACAGCCTTCGGCGTCGCTCCGGCATCGCAAGCCAGATAAACCTTTGCCTCTATTTCACCTAAGGTGTGATCGTACCCACCCAGACCGGGACGACTGTCGTTGATGATGAGAAAGCCCGGCCCACACCGGTAGCTCAAGATCGACTTGGGATAATTCTCTCGCCAGTCTTCAATGCTCTTCCTGGTCGCGTCGACATAAGTGTGGGGCTGGCGGCCGTCATCGTATGAGTAGGTGAATGTGTAAGCGAGATCGTCTAGAGCCGCTTGGTCACACGGATAGATGAGGGAGTAGAAGGGCTTTGGCCCGGTTATCTCAACCCCATAGTCGCGCGGCCGTTGGTGATACGGACTAAACCTTTGTAGATCCACCGCAGCCAGGTTTCTTGGCGGTTCTAAGTGGCTAATGGAATTCATCAGTTCCGGCATCCGGTCATATTCCTCAACAGGCTCACCTGGAAAACCGTAGAGCACGCTCCAGCCTGCTTCAATGCCAAACTCCTCGCACCACTTCAAAAGGCGAATATTTTGTAGCGCTGACACACCTTTCTTCATCAACTTCAGGATGGGTGTGCTCAAGCTTTCGATCCCCGGTTGTATCTGCATGACCCCGGCGTCGCGCATGGCGCGTAGCTGGTTCTTCTTCAGGTTCGACTTCGTTTCATAAAACAAGCTGAAGTCGTAACCGGCGTCTCTGAGCTTTGGCAGCACTTCACGGAAATACGACATTGAGATGATGTTATCCACGGCGTTGAACTGGAGCTGACGGTGCTTGCGAGCGAGGGTCATTAATTCTTCGATAACCCGAGTCGGACTCTTGCTTCTGAATGGCATCGATGAACCGTTTAGTCCGCAGAAGGTGCAGTGTAACTTTGCACCCCACCAACACCCGCGAGCACTCTCAAAAGGAATACAGAGGTTAGGCAGAATCTCCTCTCGCGAACTACTTTGATCGAGGCGTTCAAAATACTCGTCGTAGTCCGGCAATGGCACTTCATCCATGGGAACCTCATTACCGCCCACCTGGTCTACGGCGACCCGGCGTTCGCCATTACGGAAACAAAGGCCCGGCTGGGGGCGGACGGGTCGCCCAGCGAAGACATCACGCACTAATTCAGGCAGTACGCGCTCTGCTTCGCCGCGCACCACGGTGTCAATCCATGGAAAGGAACGGTGCAGCGCATCGCCCATTGGGCCATCGCAGTTGCTGCCCCCGAACACGATATGCAATGACGGATCGCGCTGTTTAAGGATCTGGGCCAGGACTAATGAAGCTACGTTTTGACTGAAAGTGGTGGAAAAGCCGACCACGCTGGGTTGGGCAGACAGCACATCGGCGACGCACCACTCAAGAAATGCTGGAACCCGCTGTCTCATGCCTGATGCTTTTGCGAATATCTCTTGACGGTAGTCGGCATCAGGAAAGTGTTCGCGCATGCAATCGAGGTATTCTTCATCAGAGCCCGAGGGGTTGCGAAACGGCTCGACCCCGAATATCCAATCACCAAGTCCGACCGAGTAAGAACGCTCGGATATTTCTGCATAATCCTCAAACGAGAAGTTCTGCTGCTTCGACGAGGTAGTCTCAGCCGATGCGATGTAATCCATGAAGGCGAGGTTGAAGGAACGAACTTCTGAACGGATTGCGGCGCGAGAGAGAACGCTTTGCAAAGTGCCTAATTGGATAGACGGACGATACAAAGAAGCCCAGGGCATACTTATCAATATCACGCCCTTATCGCTCATGATTTGCTGTTCCATCGCTTCTTGAAAGGGATCGATCCTTGGCAGGCCAAAGTCCTAATTGGCTTCCTCTCACATAAAGAGCTTGCCTCATTCCCCACGCGCTAGCTTCAGCGCGGCGTTAGTTGGCACGCACCCACGGGGGGTTGTCGAGTGTTTGAGGACGCCTTGTGCTCCCCAGGATTGACCGGCGTTCTTCACGTCAGTAATTCCGCCAGTCCACAGTCAGCACCTCGTTAAGCTTTAATGTTTGCCTTTATGTCCCAGCCAGCGCCACCCTTAACTTTTTTCAGGTCCTTCTCTTTTACTTTTGTCGTTTTCACCTGAAGCTTGCCCACCTTAACCTTGCCCTGAGAGCCCTTGGATTTCTTGGTTGCCATGTGTCGTTCCTCCGTAAGGTTAATCTAGAGACGCATTTGGTCTCGACGCTCATTGTTACTTGCTGGGCAGGTTATCTGCTTTCGCTGGGTACCATGACTCGGTAGCCTCCAATTTCCAGGCTGTAACAGGAAGTATCCTGAATGTTTGGACGAACTGGTCTCGTTCCTTTTGCGAGGTCGACCTCGCTGAATAATCCGACTGGTAAACTTAATAGCTATTTATCACAAGGTACGGGACCAGAAACATCCGTATTTTTTCGCGCTCTACCGCGAAGCCGCTTTCTTGCCAACGCGCACACCGCCAAAGCATCGTAATGATCAGTGAGCATCCAGTGTCCCTTCTGGGCGGCCTTTCGCTCATCTTGAGTCGTCATAGTTAATTGGGGCCACAGCAGTTGCTGATCGGAGTAGTGGGCGACACCCACCAAAGGGACACCAAGCTTAGCTGCCTGGTACGGAAGGGTTGGATCAGCGCCGGCCAGGTCAAGTGCCAGCGTGCTGGTCGCGAGAAACCTCGCAAACTCGGAAGCATTGGGCTGGACCACTTTTAGCTGAGAAGAACGCCGGCCATCCCTACCGAACGTAACCGTGGACCACGCACTCAATGCTGGAAAGACTCGGAGCAGTCGCCGAAATGTGGCCATATCTGCAGTCGTGGCCAGATACACGCGGCCCGTCACTCGGACCACGGTCGGGCCGGTTGCGACGGGTGCAAGCGTGACCGGGATGGTAAACAGCCGGCCACGACTCCGGCCATCGAGGTCCGCGCTCAGATCCTTCTGCCGGCTCTTAAGTTTCTTGATTCGCTCCTTGGGCAGCAGCTCACAAGCTCCTGAGCTCGTCGGATTTCGATGAGCATCGCGTGAACTAGAACCATTGCGGGCGGGCCCTTTGCGCGAGACTCTGCGCATTAACAGATCATCCCACTTCGTTAGAACGTGCTGCCAATCAAAAGACTCGGAGAAATGTCTGGCGGCCTTTGATTTCCTTTCCAGCAGCCGGCGATCCTTGTACAGTCGATTCAGTTTGACAACTGCTGCGTCAATATCGATCAAAGCACAACGCATGTTTGTCTCATTACGCACAAACCCTTTCACCCGAAGGGCCTCACCGTGCCCGCTGACCAGTTCCCGATTTGCCGAATAGGCTGCTGCCATCGGCACCACTCCAGCCGCAGCTGCTTGCAACGAGGGCAGTCCAAAACCTTCGCCGTAGGAAGCTAACAGGTGAACGTCGGCAGCTTGATACAACGCTGCCAGTTGAGAGAGCGGCGTGCCGCGTGTGATCGACATACCCCGGGTAAACCTGACTTTTTGGCTGAGTCCAAGAAATTCAATGTCCGAAAGCAGATCGTAGAAATAGTCTTCGGAGCCTGCTGCCGGATCGTAGGGGTCACAGTGGACGTGAAGCAGCACGTCATCTTTGTCTGCCGCAAAGCGACGGAAGACCTCCAACGTACGCGGCCAGAGCTTTCGTCGTTGATTACGTGCATCGGACAGAACTACGAACCGACCTTGGTAGCCAAGGGCCTTCTTCGCGGCTGCTTTGTTATGCGGTCGGGAGAAAACTCCAGTATCCACTCCCGGCGGAATGTATGCTGCCGCCACACCGTTCACCTGGCTCAACTGGCGACCGTAATGGCTCATGACGATGGGAAGATCGACAGTTTTGAGCAGCTGGATCAGAGTCGGAGGTAAAGCGCTTCGACCCCAGTCACTATCAATTGGATAGTAAAGCGCCCAGACTATCTTCCGCTCACGCATGAAGCGGGCGATTACCGCGTCGGCGACGTAGCTGACGCGCCAGGGATCGGCGGCTGTCACGAGCACATCAGGTCGCAGTTGGTCCAGATAACCCAGAAGCTGATCTCCGTCGGAGCCCTTAGAGACGAACGGATAAATGGTGTAGTCAGCACGGCGCGTGAGGCGACGTGTTTCGCATCCGAGAATAGATACCTGATGCCCTTTTCGTGCCAGGCCGGCGCACACAAATCGAGTAATGTTTCCGAACCCCGAAGGCGACGTAGGACTATCCGACAGCCAAAGGATTTTCATTACTGATGCTAACCACAAGTCGCGCTACTGTTACTAGGTGACTGTGATTTTCGGTATCGATGTTGAAAGTTGCGGTGCTACACCTACTGTAACTGCGGGTGCTGCCGCCCCAATTAAAACTCCCTGGGACAGCGCAGTCGAAGCCAGACCCTTCCCTTTGATCCCTTTCATTTTCTTACGTGTTACTTCCTTAGTGGTGACAGACAGTTTCTTAAGCGTGGCGCGCTTTCGCTTGGTGGTTTTCTGGGGGCTTTTTGGCATGATTTCTTAATCCCTTCTCGGCAGTGGCATTCATGGGACAGATGGATTGCCGACATCCACCGGTTGTTTCGAGGTTCATAAGCTGGGGGGTTTCAAGGAAGCTACTTCAACCGAATCTTCGAATAATTTATGGAGACCTGTTCCTCGGGCAGAGCTGTACACCTTTAACCCTGTTAAGGTTCGCAGTTCTGTGCCTGCAATTCCTTGGTCCACGTCCACGATTTAGTGGTGCTCCTTTGCCAATAGGGGTACGGCTCCTACTTAAACTTATAGGTGATTTTTGAGTAGTTAAGAGAAAGTTGGTCCTGTGGAACTTCAGCGCCACCCTTAACCTTCTTGAGATTCGCGTTGCTCACCTTCTTCTCTTTGCGAGGCAACTCTTTGGCTCGAGTGCGTTGTTTGGCCGCTTGCTTCTTTGCCATTGCGCTTATCTCCTTTGTTGAATGTCTCGTCCCAGGGTGGGGTTAGACTTTTACATTTTTGGCAAAATCGTATCCTAAGTTTGTAGCGCCCCCCTTCACTTTCTTAAGATCATTGGCTTTAACTTTGGTCGTTTTTACCTTTAGCTTTCCAATTTTTAACTTGTCCGACTTGCCGGTCTTGGTTTGCTTGGTCGCCATAGTTTTGGTCCTTTCCCCCGGCGGAATCATTGATGAATGGACGGTGTCGCCACGCTCTTTTTGCGCACCCGGCGCGAGTTGAGCGACTGACTAACGTTTTTTGTTATGTATCACAACAATCCCTCAAAGAATATTCTAAATTTGTTGCCTCATCCCTCAAGTCGCAGGCTATTCAAGTAGCAGTAAATGCCCTTCTGTTCCATCAGGCTGAAGTGGTTTCCTATCTTCCTGACCGTCCCTCGGGAGTTAAGCTCGAAAGTTGGGTATGAGCGAATGAAATAGGTGGCGTATTCTTGATGAGTTTTTCGACGAACCATCAACCTTATTGCTAAAGAGGAATACTCCGTGAAGGAAGATAGCGTAGTTGAGTACCGGAATCCAGGAATCGACTTGCCGGTGGCCGATGCATTTAAAGAAGTGTTGCGCAGCAGGGCGCGGGAGTTGTTGCAGCAAGCAGTGGAAGGCGAGGTGGCGGAGTTCATCGCGCGCCATCGTGAACGGAAAGACGAGCGGGAAAGACAGCGGGTAGTGCGCAACGGTTATAAGCCGCATCGAAAAACTCGCCAGTAACCGAAGTTAAAGAGAACATCACTTAGGAAGCGACGGAGGGTGTAAAAAGTTTTGTGTAAATGGTCATCGGCTGCCAACTGAGATAGGGTTGGCCGGGAGAAAAGATGACCAAAGACAAGAGCATCGACAACGAGCTGATTGACAACCTACTGAAGGATTACAAAAAGCCGGAGGATCTGATCGGCGAGAACGGGCTGCTGAAGCAACTGACCAAGCAGCTTTTGGAGCGAGCGATGGCCGCGGAGATGACCGAGCACGTCGGCTACGATAAGCACGACACGGCCGGGAACAACAGTGGCAACTCGCGTAACGGGAAGTCAGCCAAGACGATCAAAGGCACCTTTGGGGAGCTAGCGCTGGAGACGCCGCGGGATCGAAATGGCACCTTCGAGCCGCAGATCATCGAGAAGCATCAGACCCGCTTCACCGGGTTCGACAAGAACATCCTTTCACTGTATTCGCGGGGGCTGTCGACGCGCGAGATCCAGCAGCACCTCGAAGAGATCTATGGGGTAGAAGTAACGGCGGGTTTGATCTCGAGCGTGACGGATGAAGTGCTGGATGAGGTAAAGACCTGGCAGAACCGGCAGCTCGACGAGGTCTACCCGATCATGTATTTGGACGCGATTCAGTTCAAAGTGCGAGATAACGGACACGTCAAGAACAAAGCGATTTACCTGGCAATCGGGGTGACGATTGAGGGTTACAAAGAAGTGCTGGGGTTGTGGATCGCGCAGACGGAAGGGGCCAAGTTCTGGCTGCAAGTGGTGACGGAGCTGAAGAATCGGGGCGTAACCGACATCTTCATCGCCTGTGTTACGGGTTAAAAGGCTTTCCCGAAGCGATTGAGAGTGTGTTTCCGCAAACCGAGGTGCAGTTGTGTATCGTGCATTTGGTGCGGCACTCGCTGAACTATGTGGGCTGGAAACAGCGCAAGGAAGTGGCCCGCGACCTGAAGCTGATTTACACGGCGGCGACGGACGGTGAAGCTGAACAACGACTGGCCGACTTCAGTTTGAAGTGGGATGAGAAGTTTCCCATGATCGCGAAGTCGTGGCGCAGCAACTGGACCCGCGTGATTCCGTTCTTCGCGCATCCGCCGGAGATTCGGAAGGTCATTTACACGACCAACGCGATCGAGTCGCTGAACATGTCGCTGCGCAAAGTGACAAAAGCGCGCGGCTCATTTCCCAACGATGAGGCCGTCAGCAAATTACTCTACCTGGCACTGCGCAACATCGCGAAAAAGTGGACCATGCCAGTACACGCCTGGAAAGATGCGCTCAACCGCTTCGCCATCATCTATGAAAACCGGCTGCCGGCAATCTAAGCGCGGAGCTGAATTACCGATGAACCATCCGGCAAAAAACCGGGCTATGGAAACTGTGGGAAAACAAACTGTGTTTTCCCACCGTTCCCACAGCCCCTACTGCTGCTGACAAATCAAGATGAAAAGCAGCCGAACAGAAACAAGAGATGATCGTTTACACAAAATCCTTGACGCTACCGCTGTCGGCGCTGTAACCCATCGCTGCTGTGCGATTCCCGGTGCCAGCGAAGAGTTCTTCGCCAAACGGTAGATAGTCGTGCCGCTTGATGCCGGCCAAGCTACCCGTCTTGTCTGCAATCATGCGTGGAGTGCCGAGTTGGTCTGCAACCGACCATTGGACCACATTGTTACCTGCGTTCGGCTCGGCTGTTACTAGCAACTTTCCATTGCGGTAGCCGTATTCCTTCTGCGGACTCGTTAACGCTCCGGCGGCGGCATATTCCGCCAGCAGCTCCCCGTCGATCCCATAAACCTGCCACGTCTCCGTAGCGCCAACTTTACGTCGCACCCGCTGGCCCTCAGCGTTGTAAGGTAAGCGCTGGCAACAAAACCTGCTGTCTGAGTTTCTGACACCATCCGGTTGTCGGCGTCATAGGCACGCGTTACTCCCGCACCACTGTAGGTGTCCGTCGTTAAGTTTCCGGCAGCGTCGTAGCTCATCGTGCCGCTCTGTCCTGATGGCACGCCTAGCCGGTTTTTTGCCGGATGACCGTAAATTGTTTATTGTTAATTCAGCTGCCGGTAGCGCTTAGAGTTTTCGCTTATTTACTTCTTTCAGCGCGGCCCGCGCATCTTTGTGGCCTTGCTCTGCAGCCTTTTCATACCAATGATTGCGAACCCTTTGTTTCGCGTTACTCCCTTGCCCTGTTCATAACAGTATCCAAGACCGTACTGTGCGTCTGCGTTACCCGCTTTCGCCGCTCGGCGGTACCAGTTGACAGCCTTTTCATAATCACGCTCAGCCCCAATTCCGTAGAAATAACAACGGCCAAGTTCTGCTTGAGCATCTTTATCAGCTTGGTCGGCTGCCTTCCGGTACCACTTGATGGCTTGTTTGACATCCTTCTTGACTCCTTCGCCCCTCTCTAACGCATCTGCAAGTTCATATTGGGCTAAAGCGTGCCCTTGTCCAGCGGCGCTTCGAAGATACGAATAAGCTGTCTGGTAGTTCTTTCGAACGCCAATGCCACGACCATACCAGTTGCCAAGCGCATATTGGGCGAGACTGTTACCCTGCTCCGAAGCTGATTTAAGTAATTGCAAGCATTCTTTGCGGTTGTGCAGCACCCGGTTTCCAGGCCAAGTAGTGGGCAAGTTCATACTGCGCATGCGGGATCCCTTTTTCCGCTCTCTTTCGTAACCGACGTATTTGATCGTTGTTCGTCATTTTTTAGAGTCACCCCCGATGGCAAAATTACCTAAACTGCATCCTCCTCTGGAAAACGGCGCCGGCTAAGCTTCCGGTAGCTTCGGCTTCGGTGGTTCCGGTGGCTTCGGCGGCTTCGGCGGCCATCCGCCTTTAGGAGTCTTACCTCCCGGAGGTTTTCGAGGAGGTCTCCTTACAATATCTCCCTTTTCACCCCCGTAGTCGCGTTTCTTTCTTGCGGTTCCATCCTGATGCTTTTTCTTTGTACTTTTCCTTTTACCGCTCCTATGCGGCCTGGCTTCAACTGGTGGGGGCGGCGGCATGGGCTGAACCTGCTGCGTTGGCGGTGTCGTGGTCGTTGGCGCAGCTGGAGTTGGCATGATTTTTGGACGTAACCAATCCGCGACAGCGTCTATGCCGGTGTAATAAGTTACCGCGTCAAGTACTGATTTAACGCCTCCTATGATTTGCTGGTCCGTAGGCCCAGGCGTACTTGGGGAGATACCGATCGGGAGGGGCGGCATCCCTGGCGCAATTGGCACCGGCACTGCAACAACCGGCTTTGGATCCTGCGGTTCAGCTTCCTCAGGATCGTGTCCGTCAGGATCAACATATCGCAGCGGTTGTTGAAAGCATACTGATACTTATTCAGGGATTGAGGCTTTCTCAGGTCAGCGTAGAAGGTCGGATTGTCCGATGCATCATCAACGAAGGAGTACAACTCATCCGGTCCACCCGTGAATTCATCCGGACTGGTGAAGCGGCCTTGCGTCGACGAGTAGTATCTGGCCAAGAAGTAGTCGAGTCCCGTCTCATTATCCCGTTCTTTTGTAGTGAATTTCTGGCGGACGTTGTCAACACTATAGCCCATCGCCGCTGTGCGATTCCCGTTGCCTGCCTATAGTTCTTCGCCAACGGTAGATAGTCATGCCTCTTGATGCCGGCAAGCTGCCATCTTGTCTGGAAATGCGCGGCGTGCCGATTTGTCTTGCGACAACGACTGGACCGTGTTATTTCCCGCGTTGGGTTCGGCTGTTAATGAGCAACTCTCCATTGCGATAGCCGAATTCCTTCGCGGACTCGTTACTGCTCCGGCGGCTGCGTATTCGCCAACGACTTCGCGATCGATCCCGTAAACCTGCCAATCTCAGTAGCACCAACTTTTCGACGCACTCGTTGACCGTCGGCGTTGTAGGTGTAAGCACCGGCAACAAAGCCTCCTGATCTGAGTTTCTGACACCATCCGGTTGTCTGCACCATAGACCCGCGTTACTCCCGCGCCGCTGTATGTGTCCGTGGTCAGATTTCCTGCAGCGTCGTACGTCATTGTGCCGCTCTGTCCTGATGGCACTCCTAGCCGGTTGTTTGCCGTCGTTGACCGTAAATTGTTTGTTGTTGATTCCGGTGCCGGTAGCGCTCGTGATGGTGCGATTGCCCCAACGGTCATAGCCAAAATCCTGACTGCCCGTTAAACGATACATCCATGCGCTCGGGAGGTTCCCAGAGCCGTCGCCACACCGTGCGCCGTGCTGCTTGTGCTGAAATCATTGGTGGGAATAGTAAATGTTAAGTAGGGAATAATACAGAACGGTGAGAAGAACTGGTTTCCAAGCCCAACCAGGTAGAGGTTTGCTACATTAACCTGAAGTCAAACAGGCTTTTCTGTTCCTCAAGTTTTCTTGCAACCTAAGCGTGAGCTGATTTCAAAAATGATTCACTTGTCGTCACACATCCCTCCTGCGAGCCACTTATCTCTGTCACTGATTTCGCCTTCACTATTGAGACTCTCGAGCGATACCCGCATCAAATGCCTAACACACTTGTCAGTTTCAGAAACAAGACTCTCATTCAATGAACTCACCGCTGACGGCCCCCCGATGTTAGCGATGCAGTAAACGGCATAGAAGCGCCGCTGTCGATCAGCATTTTCCTGAAGCACCGCAGACAACTTCGGAATCGCCTCTGGTCCCATTTTGATTAGCCCTCGCAGTGCGGGCTGATGATTCATAGAGGTGCTAAACAGGCTCTGTCTTGCGGTTATGTGAGAGATCAGGAGGTCGACCGATTCCACAGCCTTCATTTCTCCCAGTACTTCCGCTCTGTATCGCCATCAGTAATCGTCTGACTCATCCCCCTTGAAGTCCAGGTATCGGTTTGTCCATCGCTTGTATGAGCATGCCCATCACTTCGGCTCGACACAGAGTCGACTTCCTCGAAGTGCTCAGCAGATCCTGCTGCGCCTTTTCTGCCTCGGCCTGAGTTCCTGTGGAGAGTGTTCTCAATATCTGTGAACTTTGCCCTTCAGGAAGGCATTGATGATCACGATTTGTCTGTGTCGCTGACGATGACGGGATAACCGTGGAATTATCGCCGCCCACACGGTAGCTACTGCAGCCAAAGACTACGAGTGTATAGAGCCCTAACAGTGTGATAAGCCGTCCTCTAGTGTTCTTTCTTAGTTGGCGCATCAATAGTGCCCCCTCCCCATCGAACCGATCGGTTGACGCCGCGGAAAGTCATCAGTACTCGGAACTTGACTTCGCAACTCTGGCTACCGCTTACGGCCTTAACAGTGAAGTTCATTTTTGCGTCAAAATTCCTTAGACTCCGAGTTGAAATGCCGGGGTGATCGTGCCAGCGAAAATGATTTTCCTTTACTTGGTCAGGACTTTCTCGACTCAGATCAGATGTAGCTTGCCCGCCGTTACTGTCTACTCGCCCATCAGCCTCTTCGTAGGCGGACACAAACTGCTGAATGCTCCAAGTACCGCGTCGTGACTCTGGATTAGGATCCCCTCCAATGTCTCCAATTCCTCCGCTGTCCACCGAACCGTGGACCGTAAAGCCCAACCCATAAAGCGGAGCCCCTCCGTAAGTGATTGAGCCGGGCCCATTCGGTATTCCCTGTTCATAAGAACCTGAAAATGCCACCGAAATATTGCAACCCAAGCCCGGCGCTGAATCGATGCTGAGAGGATTATTCAAAGGGCTGGTAGCTGGAGCAGGTTGTTGTAGCCCGGCGGCCCAATTCTTTCTCAGCTGGTCTTCCGCGCGCCCGCACAATCTATCTACTTCAGGATTTGTAGTTTGATAGATACCGATGTCTTCAAGTCTGTTGCCCGTGGGATCTGTATAGCGAAGAGGGTTATTCACGACATAGGCGTACAGATTCAGAGTTTGAGGCGATGAGCTTGAACCCATAACCAAGTCGGCGCTGATAACCTTCCTGCCTGATTATTGAAATACCTCGCCTGCATGTAGTCTAGACCTGTTTCATTATCACGTTCATGCGAGGTGAACTTTTGTCGGACGCTGTCGGCGGTGTAGCCCATCGCTGCTGTGCGATTCCCGGTGCCGGCGAGGAGCTCCTCGCCAAATGGCAGATAGTCATGCCGCTTAATGCCGGCAAGGCTACCCGTCTTGTCAGCAATCATGCGCGGCGTACCAAGCTGATCCGCCACGAGCCATTGGATCGTGTTGTTTCCCGCGTTGGGTTCGGCTGTTACCAACAGTTGTCCATTGCGATAACCGTATTCCTTCTGCGGACTCGTTACCGCTCCGGCCTCTGCGTATTCCGCCAGCAACTCGCCATCGATCCCATAGACTGCTAGGTCTCGGTAGCGCCAACTTTACGACGCACCCGCTGGCCCTCAGCGTTGTAAGTGTAAGCGCCGGCAACAAAGCCTCCTGATTGGGTTTCTGATACCATCCGGTTGTCTGCATCATAGACCCGCGTTACTCCCGCGCCGCTGTATGTGTCCTTGGTCATATTTCCTGCAGCGTCGTACGTCATTGTGCCGCTCTGTCCTGATGGCACGCCTAGCCGGTTGTTTGCCGTGTTGACCGTAAATTGTTTGTTGTTGATTCCGGTGCCGGTAGCGCTCGTGATGGTGCGATTGCCCCAACGGTCATAGCCAAAATTCTGACTACCACTCAGCGTCGCGCCGTTCGCATATTCGCCTATCGAGTTGAGACGATTCAGCGCATCGTAGTCGTAATTCTGCTGCATTAAGCTGTAGCCGGTAATCGCGTCATCATTTGGAACCCAGTGCTGCTGCACCAGCAGATTTCCGTTATTATCCGGCCCGCTCGTACCGCCCCCAGGCTGGGAGCTGTAGAAGTTCACAATCGCGCCACGGTTCCAATTCAGTTCGTCGTTGACGGTTGAGAGCCGCACATCCCAAAGCTGCCCGCGAATGTTGTATTAAATTTTTTGAGTTGTTTGTTTTCAGTTCTCTTTCAATTGGTGCCCGCAATGTGCTTCCTCAAAGCCCCACACTTTCTCCTTACGTGTCGGTTCTGCAGCGTAATCGGCAACGGACAGTCCGCTGGCCCACGCAAAGCGTACAAGCGCTAAACTGCACGACCCTGTGGCGCACGCAGCGCAGGGTCTTGACGAAAACCTACTGCGTGCTGCTTCCTTTATAATTAACCTAACAACCGTGGAACTCACCAAGAATACTTCGACCTACAGATCAAAAACCTACTCACCAAGCAAGACGCTCAAGACTTCGCCAGGAAAGACGATCTACTAGAGCTTGTGACGAAAACTGATTCTGGTGCCGTTCGATCGGACATCGCTGAATTAAGGAAATTAGTCCAAACCATCGATGCGCGCGACGACCAAGACACGCGAGCCGCACTGCGCGACATCGTCGATCTCAACCGACGTGTCTCAGCTCTAGAGCAATCGCCGATGGCCACTAATTAACCACAAAACACGAAGGAGGATTTATGCAACTTCTAACAGAGGAGTTGCGCACTTTCACTTCCTCCACTCTACGCCCAAGACGGAAACCCAAATCCCATTATCTACGAAAAGTTCTTCACACCCGATTCAAGCTGATTTGGTTCGTGACCGAAGGCGAAGCCGACGAGGATGACTTCCGATTCTTTGGCAATGTAATCGGCCACGAAGAGGAGTGGGGTTACTTTTTGCTTTCCGAACTGGAAAGTGCACGTGGACCACTCCGGTTCCCAATCGAACGAGACCTATACTTCCAGAAGGGCCTTTGGAGTGAAGTTATAGCCCGCTACCGACAAAAACAAGGAGAGCAGACTTAACGAGTGCTCTCCTTTTGATATGATTTCATTTTTCTTTCAGGGGCTCTTTGAGCCGAACAAAAGCAGGGTTATCCCCAACTCTTGTTTTTGCGGGAATTGCAAGCAGTTGTTGATGCCCGTGCCTAAGGACCCGGTGATGGTTCGATTGCCCCAACGGTCATAGCCGAAACTCTGACTACCACTCAGCGTCGCACCATTCGTGTATTCGCCGATCGAGATGAGACGATTCAGCGCATCGTAGTCGTAGCTCTGCTGCATCAAGCTGTAGCTACTGACCTTGCATCGCAGCCCGTTCTAACAGGTTCGAGATTCCGCCAAGTCGTTCTTAGCGACCTTCCTGCGTTCGTTTAACTTTTTGTTGATCTCTTTCTTCCTTCGGTCCGCTTCTTGTTGTTGGCATTGACGGTATCAACGGCCGCCCGACCCTCAAAGAGGCACGGTTGAGAATTCAAACTATGCGTAGTAACCCCAATGAGGTAGCCGACTCCTAGTCGAACCCATCATCAACAGTATTCAAATGCGCATAGCCTGTTGAGACCACCAGATCCAGGGCCACCCTCAACCTGCAGTGATAGCCCCGCCCATCCTCGTAATCATCTCTGTAGGAAAGCTCTCCCGGAGCTAATGCCTCAGGCTTCAAACCGTGACCCATATCGTTCAGTTGTTTAATGAGAGCGGTAAACCGCTCTTCCAGTGCATGTTGCATTTCCTTCTGAACCTCTTCCGCCAAAAGATCAGCTAGAGCCCGAGCTTCGATGGTATCGATTCCGCAGGATGAAAAGGCTGAAGCCGAAAATCTCTCGTCTAACATAGATCGCTCCTTATTTATGACTTACTCCTTTGCCGTAGTTGATCAACCGTTTGCCTTCTTTCTTCATCGCCTCTCGAAGGACAGTGTTTCCTACCCTATTCGCTTCTCGTATCAACTCGGCCCCAGCCTTCCTGTATTTCTCGCCACCACCACCGGATCTCCCGATGCCCTCACCAGCACTCTTGAATTTCTCAACTAGTTCGTTCCCACGTTTGCGGGCCGTATCCCGTGGGTGGGGAGGACCCTTCGTAGGTCCGATTGCCGGTGAAGGAACAGTAGGAAGGATCACAGCGATATTGCTATCCACTTTGACCATGTTGTTTACAAACTCATTTACCAACTTGTCGAACCCACCCGTAGCCTTTACGCCTAAATAGGGTGAACTTTTGTCAGCCATTGCGAAGATGGCTAAAACTTCGACCCACTCGCCCCAAGTGACCTTGTGATAGGAGGTATTAACCCTTCCGTCTGGACTTAGTGTTGTAGTGTCTAGCGTTGCCCCAGGGGCAAAGTGACCATTCGTGTATGAGAATGGTTTCGATTCATCAAAAGTGACCGCCGACCAGCCGCCGCCAAGAGCTCGATCATAGGCAGTTTGACCGTTGTCGTCCTCTTCGTCGTCGTCAAACCAGTCATACGTTGTACCTCCGGCGTGCGTTACTTGCGCCCAGCGCAGGCCATCGGGATCAATGAACCTCAGCGGATTATTAAGAGAATAGGAATATCCGTTCCAACTCTGTGGATGAAATAGTCCAGCGCCAACATTTTCGGGATCAACGGTTGTGAACCGACCTTGCACACTGGAGTAGTATCTCGCCTCAAAGTAATCGAGGCCGGTTTCAATGTCTCGTTCTTTTGAGGTGAATTTCTGGCGGACGTTATCAGCGCTGTAACCCGACGCCAACGAACGGTTACCAGTGCCGGCGAGGAGCTCCTCGCCAAATGGCAGATAGTCATGCCGCTTAATGCCGGCAAGGCTGCCTGTCTTGTCTGCAAGCATGCGAGGCGTGCCGAGTTGATCTGCAACCAACCATTGCACCACATTGTTACCCGCGTTGGGTTCGGCTGTTATGAGCAACTGTCCATTGCGATAGCCGTATTCCTTCTGCGGACTCGTTACTGCTCCGGCCTCTGCGTATTCGGCCAGCAGCTCGCCGTCGATCCCGTAAACCTGCCAAGTCTCAGTAGCACCAACTTTTCGACGCACTCGTTGACCGTCGGCGTTGTAGGTGTAAGCGCCAGCCACAAAGCCTGCGGTCTGAGTTTCTGACACCATGCGGTTATCGGCATCGTAGACGCGCGTTACTCCCGAACCGCTGTATGTGTCCGTCGTAAGATTTCCGGCAGCGTCGTAGGTCATTGTGCCGCTCTGTCCCGATGGCACACCCAACCGGTTGTTCGTCGTGTTCACGGTAAATTGTTTGTTGTTGATTCCGGCACCGGTAGCGCTCGTGATGGTCCGATTTCCCCAACGGTCATAGCCAAAATTCTGACTGCCACTCAGCGTCGCACCATTCGTATACTCGCCGATCCCGGTGAGACGATTGAGCGCGTCGTAGTCGTAGTTTTGCTGCATTAAACTGTAGCCGGTAATCGCGTCATCATTTGGAACCCAATGCTGCTGCACCAGCAGATTTCCGTTATTATCCGGCCCGCTCGTACCGCCTCCAAAAAGCTGGAGAACGTAGTGGTTCACAATCGCGCCGCGGTTCCAATTCAAATCGTCGTTGACGGTTGAGAGCCGCACATCCCAAAGCTGCCCGCGAATGTTGTATTGGAGTTTGTGATAGATCGCCGTGTCGGTTCCAAACTGCTCTGTCCTCATGCCTCCAAAAGGTGAGTAAGTAATCCCGGTCGCATAGGTCCGCGAGGCGCTATCTCCCAGGTTGCCGCTGAAGCTATTCATCCGGCCGGCACTGTCATAGCCGTAGCTCACTGTTCGTCCCGAGGGATACGTTTGCGAAGTTACCTGTCCGGCAAGGTTATAGCTTCGGCCAACGTCGTAGGATGGATGCCAGCCGCCCTGGCCGTTGCCAAAAAGATTGTAATAGTTCGTGATCCGCCCCATCTCGTCATAACGACCAACCGCCGTATGAAATGGCTTTGCCCCCCATTTATACGTCAGCCACAAACGTCCCTTACCATTCTGGGAGTTATCGTAGAGAATTCGACGTCCCCTGCATTAGGATCGGAATCGCAAAGTCGCAAGCCTGACCCCACTTTGTCCAAGATGAAAACGGTGCCGAAGAATTGGCAGGTTTTATATGCTAGACTCACTCAACCGATGGGAATTGTGTGAAATGCGCAGGTTGCAATTGAAGCAAATTGTCATTTTTGCGTTCTGCCTGATTCTGATCTGCACCTTCGTATTGATTCTCTTCAGTTCCCAATCCTTACAGTTGATCAGCGTTCGTGGCAAGGACATGGAGCCCACTCTCCATGAAGGCGATCGGATAGTTGTCACTACGCGTATCGAACAACTTCGCCGGGGCGACATTGTGATCTTCCGTTACCCGGGTGACTCTTCTAAGAATTTCATAAAGCGCGTTGTTGGACTACCCGGTGAACTAATCGAAATAACCGAGGGTAAGGTCTTAATTAACGGGCAGGCTCTTCAGGAAGAATATCTTGATTCACAGTTGAACCGCTCCCCGTATGAAGGAATTCCAACACGAGTAGCGGAAGGAGAGTACTTCGTCATGGGGGATAACCGCGATAACTCAAACGACTCTCGATTCTGGGGGCCATTGTCGAGGGAGCTTATTCAGAGCAGAGTCGTCTTTCATAAATAACTCGTTGTGTGTCGAACAAAGTGCTCCAGAAAGTATTGTTCTATTTCACCAATCTCCCGTAGGAGTTGCGAATCAGGCACATCATATTCAAGTGCCGCCCGAGCTAGACCTAGAGTTAGGTACGAATCCGATACCTCGAAGCCAGTCTCAATGGCTTGGTCCCTCCGGTATCGGAGCCCCGAGATAATTTGCTCTAACCCTTCTGCACTCGAGGAATCAGGGCAACCGGTGCGTATTGCATTCAGTCTCTCTTGAGCGAGTTCGATAGCATTATCAATTAGTCGCACGAGGCCTTCAATTTTTGTGTCCATGCCTTTTTTCACCATCTAAGGAAGTCGACGAGGAGTACCGTACCTCATCGCGGGGTTTTTCGGGTTCTCAACTACAACCTGACTTCCGCCGCCTGGATATTTGTTCCTGGGAGATTGAGGAGCTGCCTGACCTATCAGCACGATCGTGCCAGCTGGAACCGTCACGTCAACCACCGTCTGCGCCGTGTTGTTAGTAACGGTTGGAGAAAGCGCTAACATTCTCCTGGCTTCCTCTGCGGTCGAGAATTGCTGCGTCGAAAAGTAACCCACACCGCCTCCGATCATCGGAGTTGGACCAAAGTATCTGAAAAATATCGTCTCCTGTTCCAGCCGATGTGCATAGAACCGGCCATTTGAGAATGTAAGTTGAATCCCTGGGGTTAGCCACGGATGACTACTAATGCCTAAGTCCGCATCTCCGCCTCCGACCGGTTGCGGATCGATCATTTCCGCGACTATATGGCCTGCGGCGCCACCGACGCGGCCACCGGCAAAACCTAGAACTCGTCCAAGTCTCCCTAAGACTCGTTTGAAGAACCCGCGCTTCGCCGAAACCGTGACGGACTCCTCTATGACTGCGCCGCCACCCTTTTTTGCTAATGTCCCATCCGGCAGTGTTTCATACCCAGATGGCACTCGAGGCGTCGTCTTAGTTGGATCTTGGGCGAGCATCGGAGCCATAGCATTCTCAAAACCCAAGATACAACCGATGGGATTGATGGGATTTGCCATGTGACCTGAGGGGTCATTATGGTTCACGGGATTGTTTATTACGTATGTATAAAGGTTAAGAGACTGAGGGTTCAATCTCGACCCGCCGACGGAATCGGGGCTAATGAACCTGCCCGCCGAGCTATTGAAATACCTGGCCTGCATGTAGTCTAGACCAGTTTCATTATCGCGCTCATGGGAGGTGAACTTCTGGCGGACGCTGTCCGCGCTGTACCCCATCCCTGTGGTGCGATTGCCGGTACCTGCGTAGAGTTCCTCCCCAAACGGCAGATAGTCGTGCCGCTTGATGCCGGCAAGGCTGCCGGTCTTATCTGCGATCATGCGAGGCGTGCCGAGTTGGTCTCCAACCAACCATTGCACCACATTGTTACCGGCGTTGGGTTCGGCAGTTACCAGCAGTTCTCCATTGCGGTAGCCGTATTCCTTCTGTGGACTCGTTACTGCTCCGGCCTCTGCGTATTCCGCCAACAGCTCGCCATCGATCCCATAGACCTGCCAGATCTCGGTAGCATCAACCTTGCGGCGTACTCGTTGACCGGCGGCGTTATAACTGTAAGCTCCAGCCACAAAACCTGCGGTCTGAGTTTCTGACACCATCCGGTTGTCAGCATCGTAGGCCCGCGTTACTCCCGCACCACTGTAGGTGTCCGTGGTCAGATTTCCGGCCGCGTCGTAACTCATCGTGCCGCTCTGTCCGGAGGGCACACCCAGCCGGTTGTTCGCCGGGTTGACCGTAAATTGTTTGTTGTTGATTCCCGTGCCGGTGGCGCCAGTGATGGTGCGGTTGCCCCAGCGGTCATAGCCGAAATTCTGACTACCACTGAGCGTAGCGCCGTTCGCGTATTCGCCGATCGAGATGAGACGATTCAGCGAGTCGTAATCGTAGTTCTGCTGCATTAAACTGTAGCCGTCATCGTTTGGAACCCAATGCTGCTGCATCAGCAGATTTCCGTTGTTATCCGGCCCGCTCGTACCAGTCCCATAAGGAAAGCTGTAGTGGTTTACAATCGCGCCGCGATTCCAATTCAACTCGTCGTTGACAGTTGAGAGCCGCACATCCCAAAGCTGCCCACGAATGTTGTATTGGAGTTTGTGATAGAGCGCCGTGTCAGTGCCAAACTGCTCTGTCCTGATGCCTCCTAAAGGTGAGTAAGTAATCCCTGTCGCATAGGTCCGCGAGGTGCTGTCTCCCAGGTTGCCGCTGAAGCTGGTCGTCCGGCCCGCACTGTCATACCCATAGGTAACGGTTCGGCCCGAGGGATAGGTTTGCGAAATTACATGTCCGGCAAGATTATAGGTTCGGTCGACGTCATAAGATGGATGCCAACCACCCTGGCCGTTCCCAAACAGATTGTGATAGGTGGTGATGCGCCCCATCTCGTCATAACGACCAACCACTGAGTGAAATGTCTTCGCCCCCCATTTATATGTCAGCCACAAGCGTCCCTTACCGTTTTGAGCGTTATCGTAGAGGTATTCGACGTCGCCTGTGTTCGGATCGGGTTGGCCGTTGATTCGGTAGAGAATCGTCGTCACACGATTCAACACGTCGTAGCGGTTCTCGGTGACAATCCCGCGGGCGTCAGTCTTGAACCTCAGATTGCTGTTCTCGTCATAGCTATAAGAAATCGTCCCGCTCTCCGGATTGGTGGCAGAGCTTAGGCGCTTGAGCGAATCGTAATCAAAAGTCCGGGTCTGGCCTCCCTGCGAAACGGTCCTGAGGTTGTCGAGTACATCGTAGGCGTAACTGGTCAGGTAATTTAGTCCCGCCGGATTTTCATAAACTTCGATGAGCCTGCCTAAGGCATCGCTCCGGCTCTTGCGCGCTTTGCCGGCTGGATCTGTGACGGTCACAGAATCGCCCGCATACGAGGTTGAGACCACGGCATTGTCCGGTGTCGTGACTGATATAACCCGACCCAAAGCATCGTAGTTGGTGGTGGTCCAGACCGCGCTTTCACTCTGCCACGGGCGATAGGGATTGGAACTCTTGTAGGCCCGGCCCAGGACATCGTATTCCTGTTTGGTAACTATGTAATTGGATCCGCCCTCATACTGCCGGCTTTCGATGGTTCGTCCCATCTTGTCATAAACCGACTCGCTCTTCAGAGCATTGTCATTGTATGAGGTTTTGTCGCTGGTGCTAGTAATCGTGCGATTTGGATCGTCGTAAACGAAGGTAGTCTGGTTTGCCGAGGCGGTACCTACGGCACTGATCACTTTGGTTGGTCGGCCCAGGGCGTCGACGTAGTAGCCACTGGAAATAATTCCATTAGCGTCTTCGGCATCTACGGGCTTGCCGGAGTAAAAATCAAATTGGGTATACGTTACATGCCCGACTGCATTGGTTACTTTGGTCGCTAATGCAAAGCTTGACTGACTTCCCAACTCGGCCGAGCCGCCTTGAGCGCGAGCCTCACCATCCGCCGATCCAAATCGATCGATAAACTCAAAATACGTGGAGTTGCCCCTGGCATCAATCGATTCCAGTACATTGCCGACAACGTCGTATTTCGCATAGCTCGAAACCGATCCTGTGACGGACCCATTCGTAAGCAGGTAACGGGTGGAGCCGGTGGCGTTGCCTCGGGTCAGGTAGCCGGTGCCGAAGCCCGTGTCGGCTCCGCTCACGTTCGTGCGAGCAACAAGCGCCGCGTGATGAGTAGCTCCACTGTAGTTATCGTATTCAGAGGTCGAGCGTGCACGCTCAACCCCACTGCCGTCGAAGGCGGAAACCTGCGTCCCCAGACTGCGGAGATGCACGTCCGTGTTGGTGTAGTTTGAGTCGGTCAGGAAAGTGGTTCGAGTCTCACGCAGGAGTGCGCCCGCAGCGCCGGTGCCGAAGTCGTATTCCTTCACATTGTTCTGATTGTTGTAAGGAACAGCGTCGTCAAAACCGAAGGTTTGTTTTGCGATGCGATTCGCACCGCCGGGTTCGATCGTGGTCGTGGTCTCAATCAATCGAGGATCATTCGGCGGTGCAGTCTCCGCAGTCCCGGTCCACCAGCTAACCGCCGCTCGTTGCGCAAACGTATTGTTAACCCGCCGAAGAATGGTGGAGCCATTGGTGTCGAAAACGTCAGTCTGATATTCGCGGCTGTCCTGCCAGGCAGGATACTCTGTGGGCTTTTGGCTAAATGAGGTGCGCGGGCTACCGTAGAAATAATGCTGCGAGCGCCCCAGTAATGTGCCGCTCGCGTTGTATTGATCGCTGATGACGTAACCTGCGTTCGCCGAAAGACTCTCGGGACGACTAAAAGTCATGCGGCTCGCGTAACCAGAACCTGACGCGCCATCCGGATAGACTCTGCGCTCGACTACTCTGCGATAGATGGCCTTATTCAGAGGAATATTAAAAACCCCGCTGGCTGCGCCGTCGGTCAAGCCCGCTGCATAGTCATATTCGATTGCGCCGCCGGTGGGAAGGACCACACGGGCAAGTTCGGCGTAGCTGTTGTATTGAAGATCGTAGCGCCTGCCGTCGGGCAATTCGACGTAGCTGATGACTTCCGGATTATGGGCGTAGCTGGTTCCATGCAATTCGGGGAAGAGTTGACTAGCGGTCTGTAACGTGTAACCGCTTCTCAGGGCATTTGCCAGCGTTGTGCTGCCAATGCGAATGGTTCGCGTTGTTCCACCTGCCCCCTTAAACGTAATTGTCGTGCCTGAGCTGTAATCAATTGTGACCAGCCGATTGAGCGAGTCTTTTATGCTGACGACTCGCTTGTAGACGTCATGAGTAAACTCCACCTTGTTTCCATTACGATCGCGCATCCACTTAATCGTGCCGTTCTCAACGCGAAATCGTGTCCCGTCGCGCAGCATCAGGTAACCCGCAGCCGGCGGAATCGTGGTTTCGTCGTCAGCATGCCAATAGGGGTCGATGATGTCGAAATCGGAGATGAACGTTGCCGTGGTGCCGTCGGCGGTAACGAAAGTCCGGCCACGATTAAAACCTGTGCTACAGGGCTGTGGAACTTTTGGCTGTCCCCCTGTGGGCGCATCTCTCAGCTCATACTCGGTTCCGTCCGGAGCGCTAAAAGTGATGCGACTCAGTGAGACGTTGTTAACGTAACCGCCACAGCTAAAATAGTAAGTTGATGAGCCGCCACGCCGAATATGCACACGTCCGGTATCGAGTGTACGCCAGCCGCCGCCTTCTTCCGACCACCAACCCGGCTCTGCCCAGTAAAATGTACCTACACCCGGCTCAAGATGTTTGGTGACTGTCCATTTCTGTTCGAGGTGAAGCGTGATGGGATATCCAGCGCCACCGCGTCCACCAATCTGTAGCAACGGCAAACGAAAGTTCAACCCGCCGTTATAAAGATTGACGCTCTCGAAATCGCTGAGTGGATATGAGCCAGAGGGCGACCCGGGCGCGATGCCGAGTGGGGTTGAGCCAACATTGGTGTTCTGCGCGTTGGCGCTCACCGTCAGAAATAGAAGTGCAAGTAACAAAGTAAAAATGCGAGTGGAACTTATTTCATTGGCCTTGAGCGCGAGGTTTTTCATAGTAATCCTTGAAGTGTGAGACGCGAACGGCTCCGCTGAGTTTGAGGTTTTCTACGTGTCTAGTTTGGCGTCACGGTTATGCGGCAAACCCAGTCAGGATGATCGACTTCGCTGAGCAGATAGGTGTCAGGAGTCAACTGCATAAATTGTTTCCAGTCGCGCTTGTAGCGAGGCAGACGCACGTCCTGAAGCCTCGCTCCGGTGGTCCTTTCGAGACGCAACGCGAACTGGTCCAACCCAGTACGGTTGCGGACGACCATTAGGTACTTGCCTGCTGGAATGGTGATTTCAGTGGGCTCAAAACCGTTTGGACGAAGAGTGAGCGCTGCAACTTTTGCGTCACTCTCGTTTTCATCTTGTTGGCTGGTTGGTGCAGGTTGACTTGAAACAGAATGGGTTGACTCGGCAGTAGCTCGCGAAGAAAACATTGAGGCCGAAGCCTCTGACTTAGCCTTGGTTACTCCGTAAGCAAGGGCGCCTGTCAGAACGGCGACGATCGAGACTGCGAAGGTCAGGTTTTTCTTATTTGGCATCACTATGAACTCCGAGGGCTGAGGCGAATCCTTAGATACGGGGTCGCCGGTTTCGTTTATTGGCCCAGGGCAAGCGTCCGCCCTTGATTTCCTAAGCGTGGACCATGGGCTAGCCCGCTGGAAATGGTTCTACTGTCGAATGACTATGTGAGTGAAGAACGGTCAGAACGTTCCAAACCCGTTGGGAGGTAACCTGCGAAGTGACAGAGATGCAAGCAGACGAAACTTAGGTTGCCATGTGTTACTGAAAGTTCTGTGTGATTCGACATTGGTTGGAAAATAAGATTGGAGATGTCTCAATAATGTAATGCAAGGGCCAGAAAACTATCAATGACGGGGCCCCATGGGTTGTTTAAAGGTCGGCGGATTGTATGCCGCATATTGTCAAATATTACGATTACAATGCGATTAACTGAATTTGTTGCCTCACCCCTCGAGTTGCTGGCTATTTAGGTAGTAGTAAATTCCCTTCTGCTCCATCAGGCTGAAGTGGTTTCCTATCTCCCTGACCGTCCCGCGGTCCATTACGACGATCACGTCGGCGTTGCGCACCGTGCTCAGCCGATGCGCGATGATCAAGGTGGTACGGTCTCTCAGAATCTGATCGAGGTTCTGCTGAATGGCCCGCTCGCTTTCCGTATCCAGCGCACTGGTGGCTTCGTCGAAGATCAGTATCCGCGGCTTCTTGAACAACGCCCGGGCAATAGCGATACGCTGCTTTTGTCCGCCCGAAAGACTCTGGCCACGCTCGCCGATCTTTGTTTCGTACCCTAATGGGAGCTCGCTCACAAACTCATGCGCGCCAGCCAGCATCGACGCACCGACAACCTGCTCCAGCGGTGCGTCCGGATCGCCAAACGCAATGTTTTCCCTAATCGTGCCGCTGAACAGAAATACGTCCTGGGGCACAACTCCAATTTGCGACCTGAGACTGCTGATAGAAATCTGCCGCAGATCGTGACCGTCGATCAGAATACGGCCTTCATTTGGATGGTGTAGCCGGAGCAGCATGTTTGCGAAGGTTGATTTGCCAGCACCGCTTCGTCCCACCAGGGCGATCGTTTGACCCGGTAAAATTTCCAGATTTACATTCTGCAGTGCGTTTTTGTCAGCGCGCGTCGGATATCGAAACGTCACGTTATCAAACTTGATGTGGCCACGGATGCGCGGCATTTTGATAAGCGCTTGCTTAGTTGGATCTTCTTCCGGCTTGGCGTCGAACACATCGTTCAGTCGTTCAAACGCAATGTTTATCTCCTGGAACTCTCGCCACAGGTCGACCACACTGAGAATTGGCCGGGTGACGTTTCCCACAAGGACGTTGAAGGCCACTAGTTGGCCCACCGATAACTCACCAGCAATCACCAGGTGCGCGCCATACCAGAAAAGAAAGATGATATTCAGAGTTTGCAGCAGGTTGCCGATGGAAATCGTGGCCATCCCCGACAGAGCGCTGCGAAATTGCACGTTCAAAGACTTGACGATCAAACCCTCAAGCTTCCAGCGAATACTCCTCTCAGCCGCAGTCGCCTTGACCGTTCCCACCCCGCTGACTGATTCCACCATCTGCGAATCAGCTTCTGCCTGTTTCTCAAATACTTCCCGATACTGCCGTTTGAAGATCGGCGTTACCACGAGGGTGAGAATTACGTAGCCGGGAATAAAGACAAGGGCGAGCAGGGTTAACTTGACGTTGTAGAAAAACATCAATCCCAGGTAAACGAAGATCATCAAACAGTCGAGCGTTACGCCAAGCGCGCGCCCGGTGAGAAAGTCGCGAATGCGTGCGTTCTCATTAAACCGCTTGAGGATGTCGCCGACTTTGCGTTCCTCAAAATACCGCATCGGCAAACTCAAAATGTGGCGGTAGAACTCCACTACCATCTGCATGTCGATGCGACGCGTCGTATGGACCAGTAGATAGTAGCGAAGAGCTGAGGTAGCGGTTTGAAAGACCGCAATCAACATCATTCCCACCAGCAAAATGTTGAGCATCGAGGTGTTCTTGTGGACCAGCACTTTGTCCACGATGACCTGGGTAAAGATGGGCGTGGCCAGACCGAAAAGCTGAATCACCAGCGAAGCGATAAAGATTTCCACCAGCAGCGCTTGATAGGGCTTCAACAGCGGTAGAAAGCGACCGACGGTCGTTCGCGATTCCTCTACCTTTTCAATCTTCGAGGTCGGCGTCAGCAACAGCAGGTAGCCAGTCCAACCCTTCTCAAACTCCTCGCGGGTTAGTTTGCGCAAACCAATCGCAGGATCGGCAACGACAACCCGATCGGGTTTCACTTCGTAGAGCACGATGTAGTGGAAGCCTTCCCAATGAGCAATAGCGGGCAGCTCGCTTTTCAGCAGATGCTCATATGAAGCGCGAATACCTCGGGTATGAAAACCAAGTGTCTCGGCGCCTTCGGAAACGCTGTGGAGTGTGGCGCCTTCGCGGCTAACGTTCGCGAGGTCACGCAGGCGATTGATGCTGACGTGTTTTCCGTAGTAACGCAGGATCATCGAAAGACAGGCAGCGCCACAGTCAGTTTCCGAGAGCTGCATCAAGGCGGGATAGCGGCGGGCACGGCGCGGAACGTAACCGTCGTCATCGGCGTTAGGCGCATCCGGAAATTCTCCGTTTAACTCCGCCGTTCCTTCGCCCGGAGTTTGATCATCACGCACTGCTGCTTCGCTATAGCCGGATGCAATCGAAACAATTGCGTCCTTGAACCGGGGTGACGAGGCGAGGATGCGATCGAAGTCAGCTTTGCCAAGACGAAAGACTGAGGACGGTTCTGTAGTGATGATGCTGGCGGCGCGAACCTGGCCAGTGAGCAAAGCCAGCTCACCGAATGAGTCGCCAGCCTTCAGCCGGTTGAGGACCTTGGCGCCATCGCTTTCTTTGATGACCTCAGCTCCCCCACTGCGCAAAAGGAAAAACGCATCGCCGGGATCCCCTTCGCGAATGATCCGCTGCTTTGCGGGATATTCTTTGACCTCCATCGAATTGAGGAGGCCGCGTATCTCTGCCGGCGTGAGTGGCGCGAATGCCGTACACAGCTTAAGAAAATTTCGGATCGAGATTTCCGAAATGTAACTATCGAAATAATTTCGGAGGTCTGGCTGGTGGCCAACCAGGTGCTCAAAGTCTCTCTTATCCAGACGGAGAAGAGCGAGGTCGCTGGCGGCGCGGATTGTAAATTTGCGTGGTGAATGAGTGAGCAGGCCTTGTTCGCCGAAGGAGTTACCGCGAGTTAGTGTGCCGACCGTCACCTCTTCACCCACATTGTTGTTGGCGATCACCCGCGCGCGTCCAGAGTAGACGACGTAAAAGGCGTCCGACTCATCTCCGGCTCGGACGACACCCTGGCCAAGCGTGTAATGGACCAGCTGGAATCGTTCAACAAACTGTTCTAGTTCGGAATCAGAGAGAATTGAAAATGCGGTGGTTCCTTTGAGAAGCTCTTTGAGTTCAGCGGAATCCATCCGGTGATTGCCCCCAGGCAGCGAGAAGTGCGAATGACTTGTGTAGAACTAAGGGCTAACGAAAGTCCGCCCAGTCTAATGAGCGCAACCGTGACGGTCAATCAAAACCGGGGAACACGCTCAACTAAAACAGAGTAGTCCGGCAAGAATAAAGATTGACTGGACCTCGATGACGAACCGATCCCTGCGTCATCATGATCTCCAGATAATTAGTCTCTAGTGGAACTTGTGGTTGCAGAAGCGCGAGGAAGAGCGGGCACAAGTGCTCCTTCCCGACCTGTGAGGAACAGTGACGTCTAAGAAACCTCCGACCTGCGCAGAAACGGCGGCAGGAAACTAAGCCAATCCGCGGAAACTATGAAACCGCACGATCGGTGATGTCCAAACCCTTGTCGATTATCTTGAACGCTTCGGCTAGTTCAGCTTCAGTGATACATAACGGTGGGTTGGTGAAGAAGGTATTCCAACGCACAAAGGTATACAGGCCTTCCTGTCGGAAAAACTTTCCAAGTGCCTGCATCTCTGGTGAACTTCCGTTGAATGGAGCCATTGGCTCCCGCGTCTCAGGATTTCGCACCACCTCAACAATTCCAAACAAACCTATGTTGCGTGTCGCGCCGACCGAAGGATGCCGACTTTGAAGGTCCTCGAGCATACCGCGCATCACGGTTCCCATCTGGCGCGCGTTTTCGATCAGATTGTCTTCTTCGTAAACCGCAATCGTGGCCAGGGCAGCCGCACATGCCAGCGGATGACTGTTGTAAGTAAGACCACCGTAGAAAACGTTTTTCTCAAAATGGTCTGCGATCTTCCGACTCATACCTACGGCCCCTAATTGCACATATGCACTGGTCAGTCCCTTCGCCATTGTGATCAAGTCGGGTTCGACCTTCCAATGGTCTACTGAGAACCATTCTCCAGTGCGACCGAAGCCGGCCATCACTTCATCGGCGATCAGCAGGATTCCGTATTTGTCACACATGGCTCGCAGTCCCTGCATGTAGCCGTCAGGAGGAATAAGAATGCCGTTCGTACCGACTACCGGCTCAACGATTATCGCGGCGACTGTTTGCGGCCCTTCCAGTTGCAAGACTTCTTCCGTTCTGGCGAGCACTTCGTCAGTTGTATCCGCACCTCTTTGAATGCCGTGATAAAAATCTGGAATTCGAATTACGCCGGGGATGCCAGGTTCTGCAGCCCATCGACGTGGATCTCCAGTCAACGTCAACGCCCCTGCGGTTCCGCCATGGTAGGTGCGGTAACGCGCGGCGATCTTGTGCCGGCCGGTAAACATCCGCGCGATGCGCAGCGCGTTTTCATTTGCTTCCGCTCCGCCATTGGTGAAGAAGAAACAGTCGATGTCGCCCGGGCACAGCTCCGCGAGCTTCACACTAAGTCGCGCACGTGTTTCCGTAGCCATAAAGGGATTGGCGTAAGCCAGGATCGCCGCTTGTTCCTGGATAGCACGAATCACCCGTTCATCGCCGTGACCGATGTTGACGCACATCAGCTGGCTGTTGAAATCGATGTAGCGCTTATCTTCGGGTGTCCAGAAATAGATGCCCTTGGCGCGTGCCACCGGAATCGGATCAACAGCTGCTTGAGCGGACCATTCAAAAAGAGTATGGCGCCGGCATAGATCAACGATCTCATCGCCAGTCATGGTTTCGTAGGTTGTTGTCATGGACGGGGATGCTACCCAAATCGTGACGAGGGTTCAACAGGGCTGGCCTTCCTCGACTGCTTTTTGGCGAATAAAAAACCCGCGCCAACCTACGTTGGTGCGGGCTTACCTACTGGCATCCAAGTCAGTGGTGAGGAGCTTAATTAGACGCCATACTAAGGGCGGCCTCTGCGCTCGTCCTTTTTCCCACCTTGATTCTTGTTGTTGTTGTTCGGCGGCGGTTTTTCGCCCTTTGGCTGAACCACCACTCGTGGTTGTTGATCCTTGGGCGGCCGTTTGTCCTCGTCCCGTCTCTGGGCTAAGGCCCCCATCGAGAGCAAGCCCCCGATCGCCACCGCCAGTAATTTTCGTTTCCAATTGAACATCTTGTTACCAAGTCCTCCTCATGCATTTATCGAGCGCGCATGGGAAGGAGAGTGGAGACGCGCCGGTCTTCATCGAGCAATAACGGTGCCAGACGGCTGGGAATCTCAACTCCTTTTGGAGTCGGCCTGAGGTTCACCAATAATAGCTTTCAATCGGACTTTGCGCACCGTTTCGAGGTGGCTCGCACGGTATCGTGCACCTAAAGGTGACCTCTACCGGCGAACGGTGACGCTTAATGTCCCCACATTTCCGCTGCCATCGAACACCCGCAGGCTCACGGTATGTTCCCCCGCTGATAGGGTTGGCACTTCTACCGAGTAGCGCTCCGACCCGCTATCAGCGATGCCATCGTCGGGAAACAAGGGTATCCAGGGCGCGCCGTCCAGGCTGAAATCGCCCTTTTTTACCTTGCCGGTTGCGTCAGATACGTCAAAGACAACCCGGGGTGCTGAACTGGAGACGACGCGGAGCGACGGCGGTGTGTTATCGATGTCAACCGGCTCGCTCTGCCTCTCGCCCGACAGCGCCTGGCCCAACGGATTATCGAGCGCGTCCGAGGCTACGATGCGGATGATGTAGCGGCCGTCGGCGAGGGTGGCGCCATCGATAGTGTAGAAATTGTCGGTCAGCTTTTCCTTCAAAAGTCGAAATGAAGTTTCATTCAGAGCTCGATAGTAAACAGCGTATTCGAGCTTATCGCCATTTCGATCCTCGGCCTGCCATTGAAAAGAACGAGCCCCCCGTTGGTACAGGCGTCGCGGGGCCGCAGCCGCAACAGCTCCAAATAACGCCGGATCGAGACCAGAGGATTCCAGATTAGGATCCACCTGAATTTGGGCCACCGGCTGTAGTCCAACGCCAATCGGCAAAGTGGTAATCGAAAGCACCTCCGGAGCCACATTTCTCGGCAAATACGCGAGAGCGGCATCCTCCACCCATGTCTGGCCGGTACCGCCAGCGCTCTTGAGGATGGCCCGCCACTGAATGAAGCGCGCGCGCGGACTGGCGATTTGGTTACCTTGTGGGTCTCGATATGAAACGCTCCAATCGCTCCAGGTGGCGTCTGGTCGTTCGCCATTTCCAGTCCGCGTCTGCAGCTCAACATTGCCATTGCCCCGCCACCAAAGTCGTCCCCATGTAGCCGTAAGTTTCGCGTCACGCACCGGCGATTCGTATGTCCCCTGGGCCACCAGATCTTTTCCAAAGCGAAACAATTTTCCCTGGTTGCTGGACGCCGCATAGACTTGCCCGGCGCGAGTACCAAACGACGAAATCTGGCCTTCACTCGATTGCAACAACAGCGTGTCGCGGCCATCGTTGGTTACTGAATAGACGCGCCCTTTGTCGGCTGTTCCGATCAGAACGCTACCTGGTTGCAGGCCTGGAGCTATCGCGAAACCAGTGATCGAAGCAGAACTCCAAACGACGTCGGCGCCACCATCTGGCAAGATGCGAAAAACTGCACTACGCGCTCCTGATAATTCCGAGCGGCTGCGAGCGGTCTGTCCCTGCTGCTGAAGAGGATTCCCACTTTCGTCGATGGCCGTAATTGTCACCGTTGTCGCCGCCTGCGTTCCGCCTTCACTCGTTTGCGCGGCTGCAGTGGTAGTCGAGGTTTGCCTTCCGGAGGCTGCATCGCTCAGTGCCAGCGCATAGATTGAACCATCCGGCGCCGTCGCCAGCGAATGAATTTCGCGCAGCGGAGCGTCAAATAATGCGAACGCTTTTCCATCTTGGGAAATCCGCAGCACTAAGCCGCCAGGATCTGTTCCGGCGATCAAGTCGCCCTGGCCGGTTAGTGCCAATGACATGACATGAGTTTGATTGGTGGCGATGAGCAGCGACGATTCAGCCGTCGCCCCCGCCGAACGTACGCGGTAAAGTTTGCCGTTGTCCCCTGTGCCGACCGCAAGTGATCCGTCGCTCAAGGTGGCGAGCGACCAGATGTACTTATCAGTCGGATCAAAATAGACCTCAGCCTGACCACCGGAGTTAATCCGATAAACCTTGCCATCCGGAGAAGTCCCGGCAAAGAGGCTGCCGTCTTTGGCTATCGCGAGCGAGGTGACGTCGAGCTCGGTCGCATCATAGAAGACTGCGCCGCGTCCATCTGGAGTCACCCGGTAAATCTTGCCGTCGTGTCCCGTACCGAGAAACACATTTCCCTGACCATCGATTGCGCTGGACCAGATAAAGGCCTGGTCTGTACTGAATACTTCGGTAAGGTTTGGAGCCAACGTCAGCACGCCGGTGTCGTTAATGGACACACCGCGAGCGTCTCCCTTTAGCAATTCGGTTCGCCCACTGGTTTCCCAGATCATCGGTTGGCCGGAATACGAGGCAAAGGCCGCAGCGCCAATGAACATTATCGAGACAAGAAGCCCGGCCAGATGATTTCGTAATTTTGCTTGAAACATGTGTTCAGTTAATTTCCTATGAATTTTGCGTAGAGCGATCGAGCAATTTTTATTTCACTGGTACCGCGGATGATGGAGCGTGCGTCTTGAAAAACAGTTACTTCAAATTCGCCGGTTCGAAACCGCAGCAGATATTCATTGAATTTCACTTCGCCCGTGGGCTTGAGTCGTTCGGCAAGAACTTGAAAATCCAACCGCGTGGATTGCGCGGGTGAAATTTGCACCGCGTTTCTGCCGCAAAGAACCGCAACAAATTCTCCCGAGCCTGGCTGTAACGTTGAAAAGTCGAGTCGACCACATGTTGGACACTCAGGCGACGCTGGACCAGGGTTTATTTTCCGCCATTCATTTCGCCAAACGTCAAACTGCATTAGCGATCGATGCAAGCTTTCAGTTTGGCCAGTCAAAAGTTTCAAAGCTTCCGTTGCTTGAACCGCAGCAACAATGCTGATGATTGGCATTATCACCCCGGCAGTATCGCATGTTGGCGCGCTTGCCGCCGGAGGCGCTTCTTCAAACACACATCGCAAACAGGGTGTTTGATGCGGCTGAATCGTCATTGTTACGCCGTAAGATCCCACGGCAGCACCATAAATCCAGTTTACCTCATGCTTAACACACGCATCGTTGATCAAGTAACGGGTGGCGAAGTTGTCTGTTCCGTCCAAGACGAGAGTGCAATCTTTGATGAGAGTCTCAATGTTTGAATGGTTTACATCAACAATTTCAGATTCCACGGTAACGTCGCTGTTTATTTTTTTTATCCGATTAGCGGCGGCAACCACCTTGGGAACTCGATCGGCAGCATCGCTTTCCGTAAACATCGTCTGACGTTGAAGGTTTGAGGCCTCAACAAAGTCGCGATCGGCAATTCGCAGAGTGCCGATGCCGGCGCGGGCCAGACTTTCGGCTTGAGCGGATCCAAGTGCGCCGCAACCGACAATTAGCACCCGAGACTGCCGGAGCTTTTCCTGGCCTTCGGCGCCAATGCCACTAAACAGAATCTGCCGGCTGTAACGTTCAATCATTTATCTGTCAGTGCCTGCTTGAATGCTGTACGCATCACTTCCGACGGCGCAGTACTCCCGGTCCAAATTCGAAACTGTTCTGCCGCTTGCGCGAGGAACATTTCAGTTCCTCCCAGCGTCTCGCAGCCGGCCGTTTTTGCCTGGCGTAAGAATTCAGTCTCTGAAGGATTGTAGACCAAGTCATACGCCAAGCGCGCACCGCGAAGTTGATTGGTAAAAACCGGTGTTTCGGATTGAAGCTTGCCGGAAGTTCCCAGGGGTGTGGCATTGACCACGACGTCGAAACCCTGGAAATCCGCTGTTTCGACCGGCCCAGATTCCACGTCGAACCTCTTCGCAAATAAAGCAAGTTTCTCTGGGCTGCGGCCGAAGGCAGTCACCTCGGCTCCGCCCGATTTAAGTGCGTAAACCCCAGCGCTCGCCGCGCCCCCAGTGCCGATGACGGCGCCGCGCAAACCGTTCAAACTGCCTAACGCTTCAAGTAAAGGCTGGATGAAACCAGTGACATCCGTGTTGTAGCCACTCAGGCCGTCGTCGTTTATCAGGATGGTGTTGACGGCGCCGACCTCGCGAGCAGCGGGATCAGTCCTATCGAGATAGTTCATAACCGTCTGCTTGTGGGGGGCGGTAACACTGAGGCCGCGCAGGTTCCAAGCAATTTCGCGGGTCCGCTGATGGACCATACGACGAATAAACGAAGGCAAGTCTCGAACTTCAAACGGAATGAAAACCGCATTCATCCCGGTAAACTCGAAAGCAGCGTTATGAATTCTGGGCGAGAGGGAGTGGGAAACGGGTGAACCAACTACTCCGAAGATTTCCGTTTGTAGATCAATCTTATTAATACGATAGACGTCACGAAGTTCGCGCGCCGAGACTTGTCCGGGGGCAGTGCTGGTTTCGTTATCGCGTGCTGCATAGGTGAGGAACGACCCGCGGGGTGGTCCAAGAATGCGAGTCATCATTCCTGCTTCACCCATGGCAATCGCAATTAATTCCCTTTCATCCTGCTGCGCGCGCTCAAGCAAACGAAAAATCGCCAGACAGTCGATTGCGTCGTCCGCCTGGACGGCGATTTTTAGAATGCGAGCCTGAGTGCTCGCCATTTGCTCGTAGAGGCTTTCCAGATCCGATGGCACGCCGTCGAAGTTATGATAGGAACAAATGACCCGATCCCAATTGAGTAACCTGACATCTTCGATTGATGCCGGGTTCGTGGCCAGGTCTAATTCCAGGTCAAGGAAAGTGTCTGCTTCGGGTCGCTCAAAACGCCAGAACCTCAATCGGTTCTCATCGCTCAACTCCTGATAACCTCCCTGACTTGCAGGACGGAAAGTAAGGATCGCCGGTTTGGAAGAGTTGCTTAGCAGATTATTCAAAGTTCGCAGATTTTCGACGATACCTGCTTGGTCCAGACAATCAAGTCTGAGTTCGACTACGTCAGCCAGCGGAGCCGCCACGATCAAAGCTTCGGCCATGGCGGCGATGCCTCGCTCACAAATCGAAACGCAGATAGTTGATTTGGATTCCATCGAACGACGAAGGTTGAGTCTGGTTCTCTCGTAGTTTCGTGGATCGTACTGTATTTCTAAAACGATCCACTAACCCACACGAAAGCACACGAACAGAGCGAACCTGATAGCTGGGGTCGGAACAAACAAATTTTGATTTAAAACCTGGAGTGGCTCACGGGTGGGAAATCATGAGTCAAAGTGTCTGGTTGGTGCTTCCGCTCCCAGGTGTCGAGTTGTGCCTTCAGTCACACTTGGGGGTGGCGCTACCAATTCGCCGGTGTTGCGCACGGGAAATGAATTAACTGGCGGCGGCGCCTGCATCGCGGGCCGGCTAAATGATCCCGCGCGCAAGGCCTGTTTCTCGCGCTCCTTGATTCGAATGTATTGCGCCATGCCAGTCCCCATCATCGAGAAGGCCGGAATCAGCATCCAAAACCACCAGCCACGGCCCATGTTCGAAAACGCCAGCGCCATCGAAATAATCAGAAACGCCAGACCCATGAACGCGTTCTTGAACGCCTGGTCCAACGAGAGATCGCGTCTACCCTGACGCTTGCGCGCTCTACTTCCCTCTTCAAAATCGTCACGCGTTTGAGGCAATTGACCAGAGAGCGCCTGAGGAACGAGGCTGACGTTGGCTCCGCAGGATCTGCAAAAGCTCGCACCATCCGTGTTTTGAGTTGCACATTTCGGACAGAACATCAGGACCTCCGTTTTCTATGCATCTGGCGTTTTTCGTTTAACTGTGGACTTCGCAGTTCGCTGGCGCAACGCTTCATAAAGAATTATTCCCGCGGCGACCGAAACATTGAGCGACTCGATCCGCCCGCGGGTAGGGATACGAACTAAAGCATCGCAGCGTTCCTTAACAAGTCGGTGTAAGCCTGTTCCTTCGCTCCCCAGGAAGAGCGCACTTGGGACCGTCCAATCCCAGTCCGTATAATCCTGGTTTCCATCCTCAGCTGCTCCGATGACCCAGATGTTACGTTGTTTGAGTTGCTCCATCAATTGAACCAGATTTGTGACCCTGGCCACTGAGACGTGTTCGAGGGCGCCAGCAGCAGCCTTCGCCACCGTTGCCGTTAATCCAACCGCTCGTCGCTCAGGAATGAATACTCCATTAACGCCGGCGCATTCCGCGGTTCTTAGTATCGCCCCAAGGTTCCGCGGATCTTCAACGGCATCCAAACCTAAGACCAGGGGTTTATTCTCGGTCTCAATCTGGGCACTCAGCGCCTCGAGCAGTTCCCCCGCGTCGCGATATTTCGCCGAAGCAGTTTTGGCAACGACTCCCTGATGCGTCACACCGGGCAACGATCTATCGAGCGCGCTTCTCGGAACACGATGGACCGGCACACGGGCTTCGCGCGCCCGCTCGATCAGTTCACGTAGCCGCTCATGACGCGCGCCCTCAGCCAAAGTAATCTGTTCGATCTGCTTTGTGCCCGCTCGGAGAGCTTCCAATACCGGGATTAAGCCGTAGATCGTATTTGCCGCATCATCGGAACCAGAGCCCGGTTCGAAGTCTTCTTCGAAACGTTGAGCGGCAATGCCGGCAACGTGGGGCGAATGGCGAGACGGTCGCTGAGGTCGCGGTTTTGACATTTCGTTAGGCTGAACTTGCTGACTGCAGATAAAGGTAGTGTCGCAGCAGTGAATATCTCGAGAATTGCGTGTCGTTATTCTTAACACTGACGCTCCCGACGCTGTACTTGCCTGGACGCTCGCGTCGCCATCCCGCCGACTCATTCTGCTGCTCGATGGGCCAGACGGGTTCGATCACTTTGCGCAGGGATTGGTATGACTGGTCCAACTGCATGTTTGGAGACCGCGTCTGTAACATGTCTAAGAGTGACGTCATATTCTCGACTGAAACCAATCCTTTTTTTTCGCCGAGACATGAAAAGTCAAAACTGTTTGCAGAGATCCGAAATGGTCCTCGCCCAGCGGTGGCGTAGAATTCGAACACTACCTCATCACGAAAGAACTGGCTTGAATCTACTATCCGATTCTCCGCGCGCTTCCCTTTTTCCTCGTTCAGCTCAATCCGAGTAGACACCAACCTTCCGGTAACGATAAGCACAATGTCAGTCCAGGCTATCCGGTTGGGTTGAGTCTCAGGACTCGTCGAAAGCGCTAAGCCCTCGTCGTTGATCTCGATTGCCCGGACTCTGATCGCCCCAGTTTCATCAACGCCAAGCTCTGCGTCGGATACCACTCGCGTTTCGATTCCCAGATTATGCACCCTTCGCTGCACCAGAGAGGCGTCTTCGATTGTCGCAGTCCTCGCGACCGGCAAAGGCATGTTCGTTGAAAGAAGACGACTCAAATCGGCCAATGTCAGCTTCAGGATATCGGCAGCATCCTCAAGATTGACTTCACGTTGTGCAGTATCGTTTGCCGAACCGGGCACGAGAATGTTGTTATATCCGAGTTCCCACTTTTCCAGAGGTCGCAGGGTGGGCCTTAGTAGATCTAATGTGGATTCACGGCGCGGAAGAACGGTTCCGCAATAAAGGCAATTGATGCGGGTGGGTGGATTGGTTCGCAAGCATTCGTCGCAAGGCACCATTTGACCGGGCGCAAACGGTTGAGCTTCCGGATTGGACTCTGACGAATCCAGAGACGGCATAGCGAACGGCATGCTTTCTTTATCTTTGAGCAACATCTCCTCCAGGAATTATTATTATACGACGCCTTGGAGAGCATTTGGGTTTATGAGACTACCGACAGTTCCCCACACGATTCAGATCGGCTTCTTCCTGTTGTCACTGACGGTCGTCGCGGGTTGTTCGACTCTGGAGCCGCCGGACCCAAATGGTCCCAGGGCAAGCGAGTCAGTTTACCCGTACATCTACACCACTGACGATGTCCGACGAAATGAAGTTTCTGCGACGCTCAGTCGGTTTGTTCAGCCGGCGAACGCTGTGGTTGGCCCACAATTACGGCCTGTCACCCTTACCGTGGAGAATCTTGGCCCAGTCACACCGCAACCGCTCTATCTTCCTAAGCTAGGTACAGCGGCCGTGATGACCGAGGATCAAACCAGAGAATCCTTGCGTCGATTTATCAATGATTGGCAACAGCTGATAGGCTCTGATTCGACAAAGCTGTCGTTGATCGAGCGAGTGGACCAACCTGACGGAATCAAACTGGCCACTTACGAGCAGCGCCCATTTCGTTATCCGATTCGAGGCAACTTCGGCAAACTACAGATTCGATTTGCGCCAGACCGTCGAGTAGTCAGCATGACAAGCACGTGTATCCCGGGCGCAGAACGGGTTCAGACTGCGCTATCCAGCGTGATTAAGCTAAAAGCTGAAGACGCGGTTAACCAGTTAGCGACTAATCCTGTCCCTGCCACCGCCACAAAGTCCTCTTTTACAGTGCAAGCCGCTCAGGCCACGCCGCGCGAATTAGTCACCTTCGTGCGGGAGTCGAAAAGTAATCCTGATGCCTTGGAGTTTCGAGTTGCCTGGGAAATTGCGGTGAGGAATGCACCTGCGCCAACCGTTTATGTGGATGCTGTAAACGGCGAAATTATACCTGCCGACTAATATCTTTCGATCGTGCGTCAGCATACCTCCCTGCTTGACCTACCCCACTTAAAGAAAGCATTCTAGCTACCATTAAGAAACTTATCAGGAAACGTATCAATGAATAGTTTTGATCCCACGAACAATATTTCATGGCAACTCGGACATCGCGGGCGTGTAGCAGTCTTCATTGACGGTAACAACCTGTTTCATGCGGCTAGATTCCACAACCTGGACATCGATTACAACAAGCTCTTACGGGTATTGCTGGGCGACGGCCGCTTGTTAAGGGCGTTTTTCTATACCGGCGTAGACGTCGGCGCCGAACGGCAACAGGGGTTTCTTCTGTGGATGAGGCGCAACGGTTTTCGCGTTATTCAAAAGGAATTGAAGACTTTCTACGATGGAAGCCGGAAGGCGAATCTCGACGTGGAAATTGCCGTTGACATGTTGTCGCTTGCCGGCTGCTACGATACCGCTGTTCTCGTATCGGGCGACGAAGACTTTGTTTACGCAGTTAATGCCGTTGCTTATAAGGGCTGTCGGGTCGAGATCGCAGGCTTTCGTTCAAACACAGCACCTAAACTCATTGACGTAGCCGACTATTTTATTGATCTCGGCGAAATCGCCGAGAGGGTACGCAAGGAAGCTCACTCGCATCGTTATGACGAGCGAGAACTAACCGAACATCAACCATCACAATATCTGCACGAACAGATCGATCTGCACCCTGGCACCGTCTCCACTTTTCAGACAATGCAAGTCGTCGTGGAAACGAGTATCGAGGAAAACTCGCAGTTTGATCCGCGGGTCGAGTTTATTCGCGTCACCGATGAGCAGTAGTTTCGAGAGTAGATTCTGAGCGTCTCTTTTGTTATGAAGCTTTTTACGGTTCAGGAAGCAAACGAACTACTGCCGGCTGTGCGCCAGCTTTTGGAGAGAATTCAGAGCTCTCGGCGCAGAGTAAATACCTTTGCCAGCCAGGCTAGACTGGCGGCCGAAGGAGCTGAACTAGGCGGCGGCGGAATGGCCAACGGCCCTGCCTACGCAACGCTCCTTACCAACTCAACTCTCGAACTGGCTGAATTAGAGGAACTTGGCGTCCAACTCAAAGATTTCGACCGCGGTCTTATCGATTTTCCTTCACTGCGAGACGGCCGGGTAGTCTTGTTGTGTTGGCAGCTCGGTGAGGGCGACGAGCTGGAATGGTGGCACGATTTGGACTCTGGCTTCGCCGGCCGCACACGTCTCTAGCTCCTGACAATCAAACCTCTCGCACTTAAGCTCACTATGCTTAACGGGGCAACTCCAACGCCTGGTATATTTTCTCGTTGACCAGTTAAAGTAGTTCCTGATACCATGCCGCCCGTCTACGAAGGAGTTTTTGCCGACTCTCTGTCGGTACTCCATATCCAGCTCTCGGACCGTTTCCATTCGGAGGCAGCCTGGTATGAGATGTCCCTCGTGTGGCGCCGTTTGTAAGAAACGCTCAATGAAATGCGCTGAATGCGGTGCTTTTCGAAACCGGACATGGGTTGAGACGGAAGCTACCGTTGCAATTTCAGCAGATTCGGGTGTTCAGCAAACAGTCGCGCCCCAGATTAGGAGAAACAATATTCCGAAACCGAGCACATCACTAATCGAGTTCCCCAGTCCCGGTCGTCAGCCTATCCCGCAGTGGCGAAAAGAGTTAGGAGAACGAGTCCGCGAAGTTCAGGAACGAAAAGCCAGAGAGGCAATCCTGGAAAGTGGTGAGATCAACCCTGAGCTCGATGGCGAACTTGCGAAAGCACCCCGTCCGTTGGAACTCCTTGCTAAACCGCTCCCGGCACCGACGAATCCTCTGGTGGTGGCGGCTCTGCGACGAATCGAACGTGCGCATACGCCGGCTCAATATTCCCAGAATACGGCCGTTGCCACGGCTACCGCTTATCAGGAAGAGGCGGCATACGAACTAGCTCCCTGCCAACCACTGGAGGAAGTATCTCCAACCGAGCAGGTCGATATCGACAACTTGCCCGAGGAAACAGAACCTACTCCGGATCGGACACACCACTTGTCCGTCGTGGCGACGCCCATCGTCGTGGCCGTTGAAGAGGTCCCGGCGATAGAGGAATGCGCCGCAGTTGGCGTTGAAGAGCCGTTAGAGATTGAAGCGTCGATAGCACCCGTTGCAGTTGCAGAAAAGGTGATCGTAGCCAAACCCAAGCGGCTCATTCGCGACAACGATCCGGCGCTCGACTATCTTGATTCTGTTCCTACAACGGTGAGAGTGGAATGCAATGAGATCCACTCCGCTCCCGTGTACGCTCGATTCATCAGCGCGCTCCTCGATTTCGTCGTTGCTGCAATGATGGCTGCGCCGGTAGTCGCATTGGTTAAATTGACTGAATTGCGGTGGCAGGACCCGAGGGTAATTGGCTTTGCAGCGGGAACCTTCGTCGTGTCCGCTTTCCTCTACTTTACGATTAGCACTGCGTTAACCGGACGCACTTTCGCGATGCGACTCTTTTCCATCAGAGTCGTGGATGCTCGCACCGGTTTAATTCCGACCGGTGCGCAATCAACCGGGCGTGCTTTCCTTTATCTGCTATCGATTGCGATTGCGGGACTTGGATTGATGTTTTCACTCGTCGATCGTGAACGGCGAACGGCGCATGACCGCTTGACGAGGACCGCTGTGGTTAGAATTTAGCTGCAAGCTATCGATAGAATAGGCTCTGCTCTTAGCTGGGCAGGGCCTTTTTCTTTGTGGACCACTCGCCGGCGACCGGCTCAATTCAATGCATCAGGAAACACTCAACGAAGTCGTCGCGGAGCTGGACCAACTCCTACCAGGTCACTACCTCGGTAAAATCTATCAGCTATCACCAAACTCCCTGGCCATCGATTTTGGATTGAACCGCGATGGACTCCTCTTCCTGAGCATTGAACCCGATGCACCGCGACTTTACTTAACCAAACGCAGCTCGCGCGCTTTAGACAAAGCCTCAAAGCCGCAGTCGCTTTTTGTTCAGTCGATGAGGGCGATGCTCGGAAATGGCGTTGTAGTTTCGGTAACCAAAGATGAACAAGAGCGGGTAGGTCGGATTGCGGCAAAAGTCGCTGACGAACTCGGCGATTTTCGCCATCGCACCCTCGTGGTCCAGTTAACAGGACGGTCGGCCAATCTCTTTCTGTTGGACGACGACGCGGGTGGAATGATCCTGCACACTCTACGGCCTCCAATCGGTGAAGGTCAGATGGTAGGCGACGTCTATCAACCACCTCGTCAGTCAAAGTTGATTGTGGAAGAAGCGCCATTTTCGCGCGGCGAATTTCCAACAATATCGGCGGCGCTCGACGCCAAATACAATGAGATCGAGCGTGCTCGAGCTTTCGAACTGCGGACGGCTGCTTTAATCGCGAAGCAAAAGAAGGAGCTGGCCAAACAGAGAAAACTCAAAGCGAATCTGCAAAAGGACCTTGCGGCGCATGGCAACCCCGAAGAACACAAACGGCTCGGCGATTTATTGCTAGCAAACATTGCCAACGCCAAACGCGTCGGCGACAGGGTCAAGCTTATCGACTACTGGGCCGAGGGCACACCCGAAATAGAAATTGAGCTGGACCAAAATATTTCTTTGCCTGATGCCGCGTCCGCGTCCTTTTCAAAGTATGGCAAAGCGAAACGCGGTATTGAAGAAATTGGTGAGCGGGTGGCTAAAGTTGATCAGGAGATTGTTGAGATTGAAAGTCTGCAGGACATGCTGCAAAAAGCTATCGCCTCACGCGATGAGGAAACGCTGGCTAAATTTGAGAAGACCAACGACAAAAAGCCGCGGGCCAAAGCAAAAACCCGGGATTCCAAAGATCTCCCCGGGATGCGACGCTATTTGTCTTCTGACGGTTATGAGGTGATTACTGGTAGAAGTGCGCGCGACAACGACAGGTTAACTTTTCGTGAGGCGCGCCCTAACGATTTGTGGCTTCACGCAGGCGACTATCCTGGTTCGCATGTAATAGTGCGAAACTCCAGTCGCAAAGAAATACCACATCGGACAATAGTCGAAGCCGCCCAACTTGCCGCGAAGTTCAGTCAGGCGAATAAAGACGCGAAGGTCAATATTCACTATACCCAGCGAAAGTTTCTCTCAAAACCGAAAGGCGCCGCGCCCGGCCTGGTAAGGCTGTCGAGCTTCAAATCGATAACTGTCGAGCCCGGAGAAAATATCGAACGGATATAGCTCCGCCAGCAGCGTTAGCTTTGATTGTGGTGGTTTATTTGAAGCGATAGGTGATGCGGCCACGCGTCAAATCATATGGCGACATCTCAACACTAACGCGATCACCTACCAGAATGCGGATGCGATTTTTCCGCATCTTTCCCGATACAGCGGCCAATACTACATGCTCGCTGTTCTCGAGTTGGACCTTGAAGAATGCGTTGGGCTGCTTATCAATGATGGTGCCCTGCGCTGGAATCAAATCGTCTCGTGCCAATCAGTTTCTCCTTTGATTTTATAAGCGACCGGTTGAACCGGTCGCCGTGATTGTAAGATCGTGCGGACAGCTTATCTGCTGGCTCGACGCGGTCTGAATGAACGCGTGAACACCGCTCGGGGTGTTACGCGAGTTGATGGTTTTCTTTCGGTCTCGCTAGTTTTCGCCGAGGAAAAGCCTGGCAGACTTACTCGCTTCACTTCTTGTCCGGTCAGCCGTTCAATCGCCCGCATCGAGAGCTCGTCAACTGGCGTGACGATAGTAATCGCCCGCCCGCTGTTTCCTGCCCTGCCGGTACGTCCAATACGGTGCACATAATCTTCCGGCGCTGCCGGAACGTCGTAATTAATTACATGCGAAACCGCATCTACATCAAGCCCTCTGGCCGCAATGTCGGTAGCTACCAGCACACGGGTCCGGCCGTCTCGAAATCCTCGTAACGCGGATTCGCGTTGCGGCTGAGTACGATCGGAGTGTATTCGACCAACACTGTGTTCGCGTGCGGACAAGATATGCGACAGCCTTTCGGCGCCTCTGCGGGTTCTGGTAAACACCAGCACTCGTTCGAATCGTTCGCGTTCCAGCAGGTCGATCAATAATGCTGTCTTCGATTCCTGAGCAACTGGATAAGCAACCTGCTCCACCATCGAAGCCGCTTGACCGCGAGGACTGACCTCGATCATTTTCGGCTGCTTCATCGTGGTACGAGCCAGCTTTTCAATTTCCGATGACATCGTCGCCGAAAACAAAAGTGTCTGACGCTTCGCCGGAACCATCGCCAGAATGCGCCTGATCGCGGGTAGAAACCCCATGTCCAGCATGCGGTCAGCTTCGTCAAGAACCAGAAAGTCGACATTCGCGAGGCTACAAGCACCGCGCTCGATTAGATCGAGCAGACGTCCGGGCGTGGCGATCAAAACAGTCGCGCCGCGTCTCAAATCAGAAATCTGCGTTCGCATATTGGCGCCCCCGATCACTGTTACGCCACGATTGGCTTTTGCGTGATTGAGCTCGCCGTAATTTTTTTGAATCTGCATCGCCAATTCACGCGTCGGCGCAAGCACCAGAACACGGATGCCGGGTCGCGGCTTCTCAGTGATCTTTTGAATAATGGGCAGCAGAAATGCGGCCGTCTTGCCTGTGCCTGTTTCAGCACAACCGATCATGTCCTGGCCACTGAGGACGACAGGGATTGCCTGTTCCTGGATCGGTGTTGGTTCGGTGTATCCGAGAGACTCGCATTTGCGTACTTGTGCCGCTTCGAGTCCCAGTTGAGAAAAATTCATAAACTCCTACTTATTTGTCCTCTTAAGAGAGAACGGAAATTGATTGACAACGGAGTCCGCCGGAGCGGAGGGTCGTGAGTGTCCAGCGTGGTGCTGGATACGCATTGCAATATCGTTGATTGGGAGCCGGGGAACCGGCGGTTGGGATATCGTGCTTAGCGCACTTGATCTCAACCGCCGTTTGCCGACCGTTAACGAAATGAACTGCAATGGTTGCGACGAATCGCTTGATTTATCCTGGCCCAATGATGGACCGATGTGTTCATTTCGGGGTAAGCAGGAATTGCTTACCAGCGTGGTTCGCGATTGCCACCACCGCCACCGCCGTAGCCGCCGCCGCCACCGCGATTACCGCCGTAGCCACCGCCACCACCACGATTGCCGCCGCCACCACCGAAGCCACGACCACCACCGCCGCCGCGGTTTTCGCGTGGCTTGGCTTCGTTAACATTCAGTGCGCGACCGTTGACTTCTTTGCCATTGAACTGATCGATAGCAGCTTCGCCCTCTTCTTTGCTCGACATTTCGACAAAGCCAAACCCTCGCGATCGACCTGTGTCGCGGTCTTCCACAACGCTTGCTGATTCAACCGTGCCGGCCTGGGCAAACAGTTCCTGTAATTCCTGGCTGGAAGTCGCAAAGCCAGATTTCCGACGTAAAGTTTCATAGACATAAAATATACCTTTCCCCTTAGGGGATGAAAGAAGCTGCGAAATCGGATTGGCTTCGAGTAACGGTAGTCAGCGAAGGACCGGGTTCGGTGCTCTTGGGAGCGGCTTCTGGAGTTGAAATCAGCCTGCTCTCGAACCATCCAAACGTCCGGCGCTGATAACTTTTTGCGCGGGGCGCATCACCGTTGATGCGCGAGAGAAGGATTAACTGGCGGCTATGATGCCCTATTAGTGCCATAAGTTGCAAGGAGAGAAACCCTTACAGAGCCGAGCACATTAGCGCGTGATTAGAAATTCAACCTTTAACCGTAACAAAACGACACCTTAAACGGATTATCCGCAGATTGCGCAGATTCCACAGATTACTCAAAACCAGGGGTAAAGGTGAGCCACTCCAGTCGGCTGTCGTGACCGCGCTCGGCTATATAGCAGCTAAAACTCGATCACCACACCCGCCGACGGTAACCTGGGAATCATTCTATCAAGCTGGCCAAAAACGCGTCCGGTAAAGCTAAAGAATTCGAAGCCGGCGTATCGCAAGTTATCCCGATTCAAGACATTAATTACTTCGCCGTTGACTGTAAGCTTCCACTTCTTGAAGAGAAACGCTTTGTTCACCCGCACGTCAACACGGCTATATGCTGGTAGGCGGGTTGTGTTTCTTTCGTTCGTGAGGAAGAAGGTCTGACCAATTTGTCGATAAAATCCTGGCACCGGCTCGCCGCTCCCATATCGCCAGGCGCCGCTCAGGTTCCACGTTTCAGTGAATCGATAGCTGCCGTAGACGTTTACACGCGACCCTTCAGAGTTGCCAGTTGTTTTGTAGAGGACGGTGTCTGGCCGATGGAAACGGTAATGCAGACAGCCAGGATCAAGCTGAGCGATAAAATTCTGTTCATTGAAGGCCTTCCGGGTGGACGAACGCTGAGTGGGAGAAAACTAAGGCGGAGGCCGCGGACCATACTATTAACGGCGTCGCAAACTGAGGTGGACTATACGCGTCGTG
>CAVXAC010000002.1:0-607062 GCA_963759665.1 Pyrinomonadaceae bacterium | reverse complement strand
ACCGCCATGAACAAGACCACACCGTAAAGTTCCGCGCCAATCACGGCGAGGCTTAAACCAATCTGGGCCACGATGATTCCGACTTCGCCGCGTGGCACCATTCCCATACCCACTTGTCCTGCGCGCCTCATTCCGAGGTTGAATGCACCCAACCCGCAACCTAACAACTTGGTAACAATTGCGACCACAGTTACCAGCACGCAAAGCAGGATCACAGATGACGAACGGAAGACGCCAAGACTAAGCTGCATCCCAATGTTGACGAGAAAGAAGGGAACCAGGAATTCCGTCACCCCACTCATCTGGCGATGCATTTTCGGATTGTCTTCGGCTGCCTCAGCCAGCGCCATCCCGGCAAGGAAGGCACCAATGATCGCGGCTACTCCGATGTAGGACGCAGCCACTGATAGACCAAGGCACAACACCAGCCCGAAAATGAAAATCCCTTGTCCGCTGCGCATGCGTTCAACACTAGGTGCCACGCGAGTAACGACAGGCGCTCCAATCAAAGCCACAAACGCGGTAAACGCGATCGCCAAGCCTGCGGTCGTAAGAATCTCGATGTAGTTAACTGTACCCGCTGCCATACTCGACACAATCGCAAGGACCAAAAGGCCCAGAATGTCATCGATGACCGCCGCGCCGAGGATGATTCGAGCGGTAGGCGCATCGAGCAACCCCATCCCCGACAACACGCGCGCTGTAATACCTACCGAAGTCGCAACCATTGCAGTGCCAACGAAGAGCGCTTCAATGCTCGTACTACCCCACGCCCGCATGAGTAGCCAACCACCAAGCATTGGTGCGACTACACCCAGCACTGCCACCACCGCCGCTTGCTTTCCAACCTTGAAAATGGCCGCCGGTTTGGTTTCAAGCCCGACTGTAAAAAGTAGAAAGATGACGCCGATCTCAGCCAGCAGACTAGTGATTTCTGACGGAGCGGCCCATCCGAGAAGACTCGGTCCGATAACGACTCCAGCCAGTATCTCGCCGGCGACTGCTGGTTGACGAAGTCGCTCGAACAACTCGGCCATCAGCTTGGCCGCAACCAGCATTATGAAGAGGGTCAGAAGAACCTTCGTATCGCCTCCGGTCGCGGTCGCTAGAAAATAATTCATGCTCATCCTTCACTCGAATCAAACCAACCTCGAAGAGCTCAACAAGTCCGACTTCAAAAACCTCCGTGCTTCGAGGCGCTATCAGCCAACGAAAATGTTCGCGGGCGTTCTATCTGTCATCGGTAGATTCGGAACCGGCCCATGGCTCAGTCAGCGGCATCGAAGGCCGAGTCGTTTGGGTCTCGTCGCGTCGGTAATCAGCAAGCCCTCGACTTAACAGCATTCGAACCACTCCAGCTCTAGTCGTGCCCAGCGCCCTCGCGAGGTTCTCGATTTCGCTAAAAGTTGCGGGCGGCACCTTTGCTCCAACGTTTACCCCAAAGTCGCCTTTGTATTTTCGTCTTTCCGTCGTTTCCATCATCCATCTGTCTCCAGCTAAATGCTTCTGTGAATGCCGTCTTGCAACAACCCAATACTCGCCGCAGTTCATTGGCCCTGACCACGGCGAGCAGGGTTGGCTCTCCCACTTCTAGCCTCACACCCTGGGGTTTATCCGGTGTTTGGCCAGAATGAGAGGAGTTTAAATATCAACCAGTCGTCCCTCCGCCCGGAGAGTCCGACACTTTGATACTAGTCTTTTGTCTGTGCTTCTCACCACGACGGCCTGAATAAATAACAAGCCAGAAAATTCCTCCGATAACCGCGATGGCTATTAATATGAAGAGTGCAGTGTTACCCATTAAATTGCTCCTCGTTCGCCTGACAGTCAGGCACGCTAGTCCATGGATTGGACGTGTGGCTCCGCACCGCAATGCTTGCAGCGCGGAAATCCGAGACTATTCTTGTCGAGTGTGTTTTAGACCAAACGAGGCGGCGCCCGACCAGGAGGCTGTGACGCGGATGCAGACGTAAAGAGAGAAGTTGGAAAACCAAGTTCAGCAGCAACTCCGGTTTCGCTTGGAAGTAAAAAGTCAGCTTTTGGAGTCGTGGCGACAGGTTGAGACTGAGGATCTCGGGCGTCACGATTCTGCTTTTGGCCCATCATCGGCACGCGGAAGCTGTCAGATTTCGCAGGAGACGGGACTCGTGATGCTTTATCGCTTTGATCTTCTTGCGCGGTTCCTGCTATTCGGTCGGTTACCAGAGGAAGGGGAAGGAAACTGGGTCCCACATTGTTTGAAACACACAGAGAGATGAGCGCCGCAAAAGCAAGAAAGGCGCGTAGCTGGAAGAATCTCGATATGAGCGAATCAAGGGCCATCTTTAAGTATCATGAAAATCTTACCAGAATAGCTGTATTCGTAGAAGTCAATCTTCAGACCACGACCAATTCACAGCTCAGTGACATGAGAGTCCCAGTTTACTACCGTACGTTCGAAGACTCTTCAATCTCGCATGGCGATTCATGTTGAACAACGGCTAGCTTTGGCTGTTTTTGGCAGAGCGATTCTTGTCTGCAATTGCGATCAGAATCAGGATGAAGGCTAACAAGCGCACCAGATAAGAATAGCCGCGCGCCTCGCTTCCTTCCGCGACAAAAACAAAGCCCACCTGGTTCAGGGCAAGCAGCCAGAAGGCCATGGAAAACATTATGAACAGTCGATCACGTGTCTCTCTCCAAAAGCGCAAGAAAAAGACGCCGGCAACCAAATAGCACACCATAATTGCGCCGAGCATGAAGTGATTCATCATGTTGCCTTCACGTTATGAGCCGGCAGTTATTGATTGCCGGTGAAGAAAAAGCTACCGCCGCCGATCGTTTGAGTTTTGCTTACCTCGAGTCCCAAATGAGACCGTATAGCAAAAGCGCCAGCCCGACGAGCGCTGTCAAATGGCGCCAAAAGGTAAGGTCAACACTCGGCACTAAGACCAAATCAACGAAAAGAAGAACGTTGTTAACGGTCAACCCGATGAAGCATAGCCCACTCCATAGTAGCAGCCGCGTATGATTGGCCAGATAGCCTCGCAGGAGCATGACTGCGCAGGTAAGGCTTGTCGCCGCGCAGAGAATATAGACTGCTACCAGCACCTTATTTGTCCTTCCTGATCCTAAAGGCGTCGGCGAAGATTTGAACTTTGGTGAAGGGCTTTGAGAATATGAAACTGATCACTCTCACTCGCCGCTCCTTGTATGCCATGGCCAACGCGCTCACCGCCTGGTCCAATTGATTTGAAGATGGACTATAACGGTAAAGCAGGTCAGGATTTTCCCTGACCGCCAACAGCCCTCGCGCTTGAAGATCGGCCAGTTGGTTTCTTGCGAGCTGGGAGCCGATGTGTAGTTCGCGGTCCGTGTCTTCAACACTCCACTCCATATCCTTCTTTCCATACAGCAGAAGTAAGAGTCTCGAGTTGAAACAACGAGGTGATGTACTCCGTCATGAATCTCTTCACCTCTTCTGGAATGTCGTCTGTGGCCACTCGATCGTCCTCGGCTATTGGTTGGCCTCAACTGTTCTGCGAGAAGCCTGTTTGATTGACGGCCAATGTAAAACCCGGAGGCACGCTGGTCAAGGATGGTGACTCCCGGGGCGCCCTTCAGCGCAGATCTGCACGGATGTCCCCCTTAACAATTCCATCGGATATCACTCCTTCCCGAAGGGATTAAGCCAGGGAATTCCTCTTAATTTGCGCAGCATCAACGACCTGGTTTTATTCGGATTGATTTCGGCTCTGGTCGCCCTTGCCCGGAGCGAATTGAATTGACGTGCGGCAGGCTTGTGTGTGACGAACTGATAATAAAACTGACGCGGCAACTTCGGCACTCGTAACTATCGCCGAACAGCAGACCTGGTGTCAGCCAAATCATTTTGCAGTTTGGGCAGTCGGTTGTCGGAAGTGACTTCAGTTTGTCAAAACTCAAGGATTCTGGAGCCTACCATATTTACCCCTGCCGGCTACGGAAATGCATGTTCCAATTGGTGACCTGCGTTTTCGTTGAGCAACTTTGACTGACCCTGGAGATAGGCGAGATCCCGAATCGTCGGGACCTCGTCATCTCCGTTCATCCTGGTCCAGGATTCTTATGGAGCGCTCGCCTGTATAGTTACTTCACTTCCGCTCATTAGAGTAAGGTCGTCGCGACCTTGCACGTAGACTGAACCCGCGCCCGTGCCCGCTCCAACCGCGGCCCCGATGGCAGCGCCTTTTCCCCCTCCGGCAATCGCGCCGATTAGAGCGCCAATGGCAGTTCCGATAGCTGTCCGTTGCACAGTAGTGCCGGTCCTACTATCTTCCTGGACCGAACCTTCATTATCCACGCGAACGTCTTCATTGCTTGTGCCTCGTACGTTTTGAACCACGCCCGCAAAATTGTAGCTGCTTCCGTTCGGCATAAGAATGCGGTCGAAGTTAAGCGTCATCTCAGAGCGACCGGTGATGCGTCCACCGCGATCGACGTTCGTTACGTGACCTTCAATCACAGCATTCCGGTACTGGTAGGGCTCACGCACCGTCATCGTGAACCGATCATTGGCGCGGGTGTTTTGCGTAGAGAGATTCTGGTTGAGCACGGCGACTACTTGTGTCCCGTTCGGAATGAGAAAGCTGCTGTGCACCGTGCCAGTGTTCGTATAATTTGGCTCGTATAGATTCCACTGGGCCACATCTGAAGTCCTGTCGTAATAGCTTTGCACCAGCACCGGGCGGCTTAGGCGCTCAGCGTAGACCTGACGCGTGACGAGCAGACGACGACCGTTATTAACCGGTGCGAAGGTAACCGTAAAATCGTTTGATCGATCCCCGTTGGAGACGACCGTCAATCGGTCGCCCGAGAAAGTTGCGCGCACCTGCGACGCGCGCCCGTTGGGATAGCTTTCATTATGCTCGCGGCCATCTACGTCCAGAGTGAGCCGTGGCGAGATTGTCGAGGCCAGCGTAACGGAACTGCCGCGCCGCTCCAGGGCGATCATATCGGGAGGCGTGAGGCGGTTAATTAAGTTAGTTGCGATCCGCTGGCGCTCACTGTATCTGAGACTGCGAGTCGCATTGTCTGCAATCGTCCGCGGGTTATTGCTCAGTCCAGCGTTGAGCCGATACGTACCCGTGAGCATAGCGTCGTATCCGGTTACCACGGAACGCTTCCCACGGGAACGTTTGCCGGCCACGTCATAGTGGGCCAATTGCTGGCGAGGCGATAAGCATTGGCCAAACGGTCAAGCTCGGTTTTCACCTGCGACCACGCGCGCTCGGTTCGATTATCTAATCGCCGGTTGTTCATGAAAGTGTTAATGAGTGCGCCCTTTTGCAATACCAGTTGCGCATCCATACCGGTTGATTGACCATTATCGAAGCGTTGCTGCAATTGATCGGTCGCAGCCTCAAACTCAGTGACGAGGTTGTTTACATTATCCTCGCGCCGGGTGCCGTCGATGCGGCTCCGATCCAGAGCATTAGGCAACAAATTACTGAAACGATCGGATCGTGTTTCGACCCGCTTGAGCAGTTGTCGCATGTAGTTATCGTTGTAACGGTATGCCCGTTGAGATTGGGCCAGCACGGCCGGCATTAAGCCGAAGCTGACCAGTGCCGCTACTATTGTCATAGCGATTAATTTTTCTTTTATTCTCATTTTGTGATTCCTTCTCCTTCTTATTCTTAAAACTGATTCGCCCTCCAGACTCGCTCATCGCGGCTGAAAGTTTGCGCCCAATGCGCGAGTTTTTGTCCGAGGGGGTAGTAGTTCCTGAAGGGGGGTCGAAACGAGCAGTCGAACAGTGACAACACTTCTGACAGTAGTTACATCTTTTGGATCGTGACAGTTGTGATCGGATCTTCTCCTGCAGTACGGCTATAAGCCACCCAGTAACCGGCGTCAGGGTAACGTTTGAGTTGATACATAGAACCATCGGGCTTCGCCTGAAGGGATTCTCCCAACACCTTTTCAGGCATGGGCGCTTCACTCTTCGTCCCAATGTAGTCGATTGAGAGGGCTATGACTTTCGCCTGATCGTCGTAATGGACCTGTGCCGAGTGCACGTCCGAGAAGACGAAGAGGTCCTGACTCTTACCCTTGTCTTTGAGTTTTCCGAGTGTCTCTCGAACTTCATCTGCGCTCATGCCCAGGCGCACTCCCATAAAATCGTGCGACACAGGAATGGTTGCCGGCTTGTCCGTTGCTGCCAGTTCCTTTGCCCGTTCATTTGTTTGACTCGTACCGTTGCCGCTGACCAATTCCGCGTTGTCACTTTGAGCTTCCGGGGTCTGTTGCGCCTTCGCCACGGAGCCCAGAAGCATCATCGACACGGCCAGCGCCACCGAGCACATGACATGAACCGTAGTTATTGATAGTCGTCTTAACATGATTTTTTCCTCACCTTCTTTCACCTTGATCGTATGTCACAGGCTGGACTGGGATAAGAGAGCAATTACTTAAGGGGTGTAGGTGATTACACCTATGTGGCGTGGTATTCAAGGTCTTTCGCGGCGATCTGCCTCGAGGTTTGCGAATCGCGGCAATTAGCCGGGCAATTGCCAGTCAGCCTGGGTATGAATCTCAGGCCATAGAACTGTGTCAATCACATGTATCACCCCGTTAGACGCTTCGAGATCGGGCGAAAAGACCTGAGCCTCATTTACCCATAAGCCGGCTCGAGACTCAATTCTTAATTCTTCCCCTCTGGTGGTCTTAACGCTGTCCATGCGCTTCAAATCCCTGGCCAACAGTTTCTCTGGAACGATGTGATGGCTCAAAATCAACCGCAGTGTCTCTCGATTCTCAGGCTTTCGCAGGTCGTCCAACTTCGTTCTGGACACTCTTGAAAATGCCTCGTCGGTCGGAACAAAGACTGTATAAGGTCCCGTCACTCTTAAAGACTGCTCCAGTCCGGCTTCATTTAGCAGGTTAGTGAATACTTGGAAATTGCCGAGCTTGGCTGCGGCCTCGATGATATTGTATTTCTCTTTCATTGATTTCCTCTCGAAATACCAAACGATTGGTTCAGCCACTCCGCCTCGTAGCGATCCTCAACCTGAATACTGGCAACAGCAAGAAGCTTGCGGCGTTGCGGTTCAGCGTCGGGTGTTGTTGCAACTTTGTGCAGCTCTTATTAACTCAAAACGTGGCAACTATCATTAGGAGGGTAAACGGATGTAGGAAATGCGGAATCAGCAGTACCACTCAAGATCGTGTGGGGGTTACTACTCACCTTGGCGAGCCAGACGTTCAAAATATCTTTCACCTGTTCCGAGAAGCGTTCTCTTTCTCTAAGACGTGGCGCGCGATTTCTACTCGGTTGTTAAATCCTTTCTTGTCAAGTATGTGACTGATGTGATTCTCAACTGTGCGCACACTGATCTCCAGTTCCGCGGCAATCTCTTTGTTACTCAACCCGCGCGAAACGGCCAAAGCGACTCGATCCTCAGCATCAGTCAGTTCATCATCCTGAAAGGTGACTGGTACATCTTCAATTAACTGAGAACCTACGAGGCGCGCGATTTGGGAATGTGTTCGCTCCACTCTGTTGAGAATCCCGGTTACCACCGCGATCAACTCCTCAGGCTCGAACGGTTTCGTGAGGTAAGCGTCAACACCGGCGCGAAATCCCTCAATACGATCCGCCGTTTCGTCTTTCGCCGTGAGAAAGACGATCGGCACCAGGGCCGTTCTGGGTGAGCCGCGAAGCTGTCGCGCAAGCTGGTATCCGTCCATGCCCGGCATTCTGATATCACTGACGACGAGATCGGGCACAGTTTCCGCCAATTGCAGCAATGCTTCCCGGCCGCTGCGAGCGGTGCTAACTTCATAGTCCTCCGCCTTAAGGCATGCCGCCACTGCGCGGAGAAGATTCGGTTCATCATCAACTACCAACAATCGCTTCGACATTAGCACTTTCCTCAACTCTCGCTCCGGGCTCGTTATCATCAATCCATAAAGGCAGGACCACTGTGAAGGTCGTGCCGCGACCCACTTTGCTTTCGACGATAATCTGGCCGTCCAATTGCGCCACGATGCGCTGGGCTAAATAAAGACCCAAGCCAACCCCCGGGGCGGCTGTGCCAGGCGATGGTGACTGGTCCGCTTCGGCTGTGGCCGCACCAGCGCGATAAAACTTCTCGAAGACATGCGACACGTCCGCCGGCGTAATACCTTGTCCGTTATCCTTGATGGTGATTGCCAGCGTCTGACCCGCCCGTTGAGCTGAAACAGTAACCGCACCACCCGCAGGAGTATATTTGAGGGCGTTGTCGATCAAGCCGCGAACTACCCGGCGCAGGGCTTCGAAGTCGCCTTGAACGGGCGGCAAGGCGGCCGGAAGGTCAGCGGAAAGATCCAGCCCCAGCGACTCAGCCCGGTGCCTTTCCGTCTCCACACACGAAACGATCAACTCATTTGCTTCCAACCGCGTTTGTTGTAGCCGGTAAGCACCTGCTTCAATGCGCGACAGATCCAGCAGATTGCCGACGAACTCGATTTGTCTGTCACATTCAGTGGCGATGGTCTTCAGATAATCGAGCCTCTCCTCTTCATTAAGCGATGCTCGCTGTAGTAGGTGTGCAAGCACTTTGATGGTTGTCAAAGGGGTTTTCAATTCGTGGGAAACGCTACCAACAAACTCTGACTTCAATCGGTCCAGCTCTGTCAGTCGTTCCTCGCGCTCAGCGATTTGAGAGGCCATCGTATTGAACGCCGTGCCAAGGTCGCCGATTTCTCCACCTTCACCTAATGGTGCTCGCGCTGACAGATCACCCGCACCAAGCCGCTGGGCGGTTGAGCGCAGCCGTCTCACCGGCAGCACGATACTTCGCTCAATGGCGAGGGCCGCGCCAACAGCAAGCAATAAGGCAATCAGTCCAATTAAAGCGTAACGGTTCAGGCGGCGACGCGCTGGTTCGTAAAGGGTTGAGCTCGGAATTCCAATCATTGCTATCAGCCCGGTGTCTTTGACCCGGGTGACTCCATAGACGCGCTTTATCCCATCGATCGGGCTGGTGAGTTCCACCACATTCGTCCCATCGGCAGTGAGGGTCGAGGAAATTGGCGCCCAATTTACGTCCGCTTCCGTCGCTGCTTCTGAGCCGCGGCGCCGGTATAGGATGCGACCTTCAGAATCCAGCACAGAGATGACTACTTGTCGTGAGAGTTCGATGCCGTCAAAAAGTTCATTGATTGCGGCCCCGTCGATTCGGGCGATAACCGCGCCGCTTTTCTCAATCGGAACGGCGATGATCACAATCGGCCGAGCCTCATCCAGGGTTCGATCTGTAACTACTGCCCATGAATTGCGCTCGCGCATCTCAGAGACGAGATGATCCGTGAGTGCGCTCGAGAGCAACTCCTTGCGAGCCGGCTGGGATATTAGTGAGGTGCCACCAGCATTAGTAACTCGCAGATCCATCCAAAAAGGTCGCGTCTGCAGGACCTTCTCAAGGTTGTCTCGAATGTCGGGTAAGCTTGTGTCCTGGTCGGCGGCAGACGCGGCAATCGCCGCAAGGGCTTTCTTTTGATCATCCAACCAACGCTCAAGGGCCACCGAGGCAAGGTCGACCTGCTGTTTCACCGAGTCGTCTAACTGAGACCGGCTGAGTCGCCACATATTCCTCAGATCCAACGCACCAACAAGGACAAGCGGCACCGCTATTCCAACAGCAAGAAGCAGTAATTTGCCACGAATCCCCAATCCTATTGCCCCCTCAAACTATTCCTTCAGTGATCCACGTGTTAAGGGACTTGACTACAGAAGGAGTATAGCAATCATGATTCCGGTTACCGTAAGCGGAAACACTCACGACAAGCTGTGATTTCACTGATTCGCCGCGGCATCAACCAAGCCTACTATGGGTCAGATGTACCGTAACGTGTGGGGGCCGTTAGCGGGGTTAACGGTTCCTGGATGTTCCCTTAGTGAACAGGATTAGAGGAGAAAAAGTCATGAAAGCCGCAGAACCACACGTCCCCCGAGAAACCAACATTTTGAGCGAAAAAATCTCAGGACTGGCCATCCCGTGGAGGCGTGTAGCCCTCTATGCAACGTTATCCCTGGGGTTCTTTCTACTTGGCATGGTTCCTATGTGGCTCAAGGCCAGCGGCGCCATTGAACAGCGTGACGCTGCGCAGCGTGAAGTGCGCCTAGGTCAACTACAAAACAGCCTGGCTGCTGCGATGGTCGATTCCCAGCGTGGCGATTACGAGCCGGCGCGACAGACGACGAGTGAGTTTTATACAAACTTGCGCACTCAGGTAGACGCTGGGGACGAGTCGGTATTCACGGCAACTCAGCGAGACAAGCTAAAGCCACTGCTAACCGAGCGCGATGACATCATTACCTTGTTAGCTCGCAGTGATCCCGCTGCTGCCGATCGTCTGTTCGCCGTTTATTCAACTTACAAGAAACTAAATCATGGGGGTAGACACAAGAAGTATCTGCCGTTGGCCAGCACTAGACTCGTAACGATACCTCAATTTTAAAGCCTCGCTCTCACCGGTATTGGAACGATCCCAAGTTGTCGCCTAGAATTGCTTCCCAATGATTCACAACAAGTCGACGGTCGCGCGCGTTTGTCGCCTACGCGCGATTACAGCGCTTAGTGTGTTCTTCCTGTTCGGTGCGGCAATGAGCTTCACGGCGAGCGTATACTTGCTCACCTTAAATGGCATATTTGACGAGTAGAAGAGTGCGAGCATTGTTCGGCAAAAACCTCAGCCAGGTGAAGCGGCGATGATTGGCAAAGACCTACTAAATTATCGGATTCTGGAAAAGATTGGCGCCGGTGGCCAGGGCACAATCTACAAAGCGCTCGATACCAATCTCAATCGGGTTGTTGCAATCAAAGTCCTCGCGCCGAACCTTACGAACAAACCTGCAAACCTCGAGCGATTCAGGCGCGAGGCGCAACTGGCTTCCTCACTGGAGCACCCTAACATCTGCACAATCTACGAACTGGACGAAGTAGATGGCGCCCACTTCATTGTCATGCAGTACGTCGAAGGACGAAACATCCGTGAACTGGTTGATGGGACTCCGCTGGATGTCAAAAGCGCCCTAAACATCGGCATCCAGGTCACGGACGCTCTCGCTCACGCCCACGCATCTGGCGTCATTCACCGCGACATCAAAGCGGCCAATGTCATGGTCACCGATGGTGGGGTGGTCAAGGTTCTCGACTTTGGTCTTGCCAAATTGCTGGAAGACGACAGTCAACCCAGCGATGAACCCAGCGCGTCCGAACGCATTGCTCTAACGGAAGTTGGTTCACCATACGGCACCGCCACCTATGCGGCACCCGAGCAAGCGCGCGGTGAGAAAGTCGATCACCGGGCCGACATTTTTTCCAGCGGAGTCTTGTTGTATGAAATGCTCGCCGGCACCTGGCCGTTCCGCGGAAGGAACGTGATAGAAGTACGTCACGCTGTGATCAACGAACAACCTCAACCCATCGATGAGAGACGCGGCGCTTCAGTCCCGAGTTCGCCTACAGGCCGCTGTAGATAGGGCGATTGCGAAGGCTCCGGACGCGCGCTACCAGAACATCGCGGAATTTCGAGATGAACTTTTTTCCATCCTTAGCGAAATTTCCGACGCGGACACCGAGACAACTGTGTGGCCGCACAGATTCGAAGCAACTCCTCTGCATCTTCCAAAAAAAGAAGACGCTCTGGTCCGTGCTGCTCGTTGGTTGAGCAGTGCATTTAAGCGTGAGTTGGTATCGAAGCAGGATTTAACCGTCGAAGCCGCTCCGCGCGAAAGAAGCGAAGAAAGACGTGAAGCTAAATTAAGAATAGCCATCTTGCCATTTAGAAATCTCACCCGAGACCAAAACTCCGATTTCCTTCGGTTCGCGCTGGCCGACGCAGTTATCTCCGAACTTGCGCGGGTGAAATCGTTGGAAGTCCGATCCTCCGCGGCGATTCTAAAATATCGTGACGAAGAGTTCGATCCCATTACTGCTGCGATAGAGTTGAAGGTAGATTCTGTCTTAGCGTCCAGCTTCATTCGGGAAGGGCATCGCGTTCATGTAACGGCGCAACTGTTGAGTGTCGGGATCAAGGGATCTTATTTGGAGTGAGCGCATACAAGTGAGTTCCGATAACGTCATTGAGTTGCAAAACAAAATTGCCCTCCGCATTACGGAGGGATTGAGAGTCGAACTCACTTCCGACACTGATCGACGGAGATCGAGAAAGTAACCGAGAGGCAAAGTGCTGCCTTTGAAGAATACCTGCGCGGACGCGACTCAATGAAAGGCCTTATTTACGACGCGTTGGCAAGCTATGACGAGTACTTACGCGGGCGGCATGTGTTGGGAGGTTACGTATACCCTTCGCCAAATCTGGAGAACGTAGACGTTGCTATAGGACACTTCCGTCGCGCAATTGAGATTGATCCTGATTTCGCCCGCGCCTACAGCGCGCTGGGAAGTTGTTACATCAGCCGCGTCATCAGATTTGCAGGTGACAGCAAGGACTATGACCTGGCTAAAGATGCTTTTGGCAGGGCGTTGACGATAGACCCGGCGAACATAGAGGCAAAGGTGAATCTTGTGTTCTTCCAAATCGCACAGGGCCTAAAGGAACGGGCCAGGGAGGAAATAGCACAACTGCTGATTCAAGCGCCCTCTGACGTCGGCGTAAATTTTGTTAATGCGTATTTGAATCGCCTGGACGGCGAATATGAAGAAGCTTTAGACAGTTTGGACCAGGTCTTACGCTTAAATCCTGACGCTCGCACAATAGTCAGCTATAACCGCGCGCGAATTTTCATCTTTCAAGGGCACTACGACAAAGCACTGCAGGAGTTGGATGAAGGTGAAAAGTACTCGCCCGACCATGCATTGATCAAAACGTTTCGCGCGATGTGCTTGCTTCTGCAAGACAAGGCCCCCCAAGCCGCGGATTTGTTACGCGAAGCGCTTGAGCGGAATCCCGAGCTTGAAGGCATCCGGCCACACCTGGCCATGTGTCTTGCGGCTATGGGAGAGGAACAAGGGGCACGCGCGGAGATTACCGACAAAGTAAAAGAGATGGCAGACGTGTCGCACGACATTCCTTACTGGCTGGCCACCCTTTACGCAATGCTCGGTGATGATGACGATGCCTTCCACTGGCTGGAAAAGGCTATACAATTAGGAAATGAGAACCTGCCCTGGTTTGAAAGCAATCCCTTTTGGCGCCGCCTGCGTGATCATCCTCGTTTTGTCGAGCTTATGACCACGCTTCACGAAAAACGCAAACTACGACACCTAACCGGGCAAGATGTGATCGGCGCTGATGAAAAGGGCGTTTAGCGCTGTGAGCTGCTGAGATCGCTGCATTCCCTTGGATTCAAACTTTTGCTGTTGCCCTGGAGCCTTCGGGGGCGAATAAAATTCGCAGGAATGGAGGAGCGATGAGAGTCGTTGCGACTGCCATCAGTAAGACAACTCCGTGCAATCATTTCAATTCATCCTGTATAAGTCACTTCACTTTGCAACGCTCCCTTCTGCTCTGACGAAACAAATGATGACCTAACAAGTTCTCAAATTAGTCACCGCGGTCCTCGCCTTGAAGTCCGATAATCATCATCGCGTAGAAAGCGAAGCCCAGAACCACTCCGATCCAGAACGGAATAAGGAAGAGGAATCGGCAAGCGATAGCAGTTGCCGTCGCAACGACACTGCCTATTAAGAGATGTACTACAAAGGAGGATCGCATCTGACGAATCAAGAATGCGCACTCGTCGTCGGCGTTAGCGAGATGCAACCGAAAGGGTTACGGAACATTAAGTACCCGGGTGGAGCCTGTTAAACTCCGTAATAAAGCTGCGCGTTAGATCCAGGCTCTCATTTAGAAAAAGTATCCCCTCGTCTAACTGGCTTGTATCGAATATCAGAAAGATCCCTCGGTTCTGCGCGAAGGTCCTGATGGCTTTGTCTAAATCCTCGAGGATCGGGCCTATAACGTCGCGCATGCGTTTAGTGTAGTCGGTCTGAGTATCCTCTGCTTCACGTTGGAGATCTTTCTTTAGTTGTTCAAGCTCATCAATTTTTGCTTGCGACGGCGTTGTGAAGCCGACTGCGCTTGAATCGATCTCACTGCTGAGCTGTTCAGCGCGCTGCCGAAGTCTTTGCAGCTCGGTTTTGCGCGACTGAAATTCCTGATCAAGTTTCTTTATCGCAGTAACGATGCGGCTGATGCCGCGACCGGGTTCGTAAAAGGAGTCGGTGTGGATGACCGCAAATGGCGTACTTTGCGAATTGACTTGCGAAACTCTGGATAACGAGTCGACAGTCGATCTCTGATTTACCTGCTGTGCGTTAATCGACAGAGAAAGGCTGAACCAAACCAGCAAGGCAACGATGGAATTCCTATAAATCATTTTGGCTCGTCAAATGGAATAAGTCGTTGAGAACCTGTGAGCGCCACTGAACGCGGTTAATGTCCTGTGCGAAGCATTTTCACGTTCCTGATTTGCTTCTGTAGTTCCACCTGCAGGTCGTTTTTCAATTCAATGGCTCTCTGAAAGTCTTGTCGAGCGCTTTTGTCCTTATGTTGGATGAGGAAAGCTAGCCCTCGATTCGCATAGGCCTCAGCATAGCCAGGCTCAAGTTGGACTGCTTTGTCGAAATCCGCGATTGCTGCTCGCAGTTCCCCTTTGTCCCGCTTTGCCACGCCGCGGTTATTGAAAGCTTCGGGATATGTTGGATTGATTATCAATGCCTGGTCAAAATCTTCGATTGCCTCCTTAAGTTGTCCCAATGCTTGTTTGGCAACACCGCGATTGTAATAGGCTGCCGCATAGCGAGGATTAATCTCAATGGCCGTTGTGAAGTCCGCAATTGCGACATTTAGATCCCACAAACCAATATAGGCAACTCCTCGATTGTAAAATGCTGACGCCTGGAGGGGATCGATCTGAAGGACCTGATCATAATCACTAATTGCTTGTTTCAAATCTCCCTTGAGCGCGTGGATCATTCCTCGATAGTGGTAGGCTGTGGCGAGTTGGCTATCGAGCTGAATTGCCACGCTAAAGTCATTCTGGGCCTCGGTGAAGTTGCCACGATTGTATTGAGACACGCCACGCTCAAAATATTTCTCGGCTGAAGTTGAAACCTGCTCCTGGGCTTCCGTCAGAACAGGTGCCAGCAACAAAATTAGTGGAAGGAGCCGAGCTATTAGTTTCTTATTTCGAGCCACAATCACATTAAATATCTACGCCATTCGAAGTCATCACTCCAGACTTTCACACCAGTTATGGCAAAGCCTGTACCGCACTGACTCTGAGCCTTAACTCAAATCAAATATAAGCCGATATGGCGCGCTTACTTTAGGAGTTCAGATTGTGGGCGTTTTTGGGTGTGACTTTTTGTCTCGCCGTGCCTTAAGTCGACCAGGAGCAGAGTAGAGTGAGTTCAGTTATGCTTCGAGTCATTCGTGTCGATCCCATGAGAGGTGAACAAACGTGGCTGTGAATCCGGGACAAGGATTCAAATGTGATTCGCTTCTCAGAATTCAATACCAAAGCGTGCTGCCATCCGGTAGATAGTTCTGCGGCTGATGCCAATAATCTCTGCCGCCCGGCTACGGTTGCCTCCCGCCGCGTCAAGTACGTACAAAAGATAGCGGCGCTCGACTTCGTCGAGGGTTGGCATACCCGCGAAGAGCGCGGCGAGATCATCTCCCTTTTGTTCAATGATTACTTCCGGGCGATTGTTGCGAACTCTGGCCGGTAGATCCTCAGGGGTAATGCGGCTATTGCGGTTGAGTGTGATGGCTCGCTCGATAACATTCTCCAGCTCGCGTACATTGCCTGGCCATGCATAGGCCGCCAGGAGTTCCAGAGCACTATTCTCAAGTTGAGGTGTTTGTTCGCCTGTTCGCGAGTGCTTGTGAAGAAGATGGTCTACCAAAAGCGGAATGTCATCGCGGCGTTCTCGTAACGGAGGTACATGAATATTAATTACATTCAAACGATAAAAGAGATCGCGGCGAAATAATCCCTGATCACAAAGCTCTTCAAGGTCACGGTTGCATGCTGCGATGACCCGGGCGCGTACCTTCACCACTGAGCTTCCGCCCACAGGAGTAAGTTCGCGTTCTTGCAGGACGCGCAGCAGCTTCACCTGTAAGGCTGCGCTCGTCTCGCTTATTTCGTCGAGAAAGACCGTTCCTCCTGCGGCTATTTCAAAGATACCGCTCTTATTCGCAGTTGCACCCGTGAATGAGCCTTTGACATGGCCAAAGAGTTCGCTCTCCAATAGAGTTTCCGCCAAGGCCCCACAATTCACCGCCACAAAAGGCTCAGTTTGGCGGGGGCCATTGTTGTGAATGGCGCGAGCGATTAGCTCCTTGCCGGTGCCAGACTCTCCCGTGACAAGTATTGGTGCGGATGCATCAGACACACACGCAATCATTTTGTAGATCGCCAGCATCTCCGGGTTACGCCCGATCAATCCAGACGCAAGTTCGTGATCGTCCGATTCAGTGCCCATCTCTCCAGGTTGAGCGCGCTGGGTGATTAGAGCGCGCCGAACTGTAGAAATCACCGTATCCATCTTGAAGGGTTTGCTAATATAGTCGAACGCCCCCTGCTTTACGGCACGAATGGCGGTCTCTATCGAACCGAAAGCAGTCATCAAGACGACCGGAGTTTGCGGATACTGACGCCGCACCTCGTCTAAGAGCGTCAAGCCGTCCAAACGTGTCTTCATGCGAATGTCGCTCACGATCACGTCGGGCTGTCGCGTGGTCATTACTGAGAGAGCGGCATCCCCGCTCTGCTCAAAATGAACTTCAAATCCCTGACGCTCAAATACCTCCGACAACAGTTCACAAGTCACTGCGTCATCATCAACGATCAGGATACTGGGAAGCTCATGCGACATTAATCATTACCTCCGGCTTGCCAGGATGAGAATAAGCGTCGCGAAGCGGCAGACTCAGCCGAAAGGTTGTCCCTTGTCCGGTTCCGCTTATCACGTCGATCTGACCGCGATGCTCGACCATAATTTGATGAGCAATGGCGAGCCCAAAGCCGCTGCCCGAAGGTTTAGTGGTCCACAGCGGTTCGAATAGATGGTCGAGATCATCTTGATCAATGCCATCACCAGTATCACCAATCGTCACTTCAACGGAGCGAGATTCGTCGTCCAGGCTCGTTGCGATCATAAGGTTTCCACCACGCGGCATCGCGTCGATACTGTTGTTGATAAGGTTGAGAAAAACTTGCTGAAGTCCATCGCCGTCCGCCCACACCAACGGAAGTTCCTCATCGCATTTCAACTCGTAAACAATCTCGTGCTTCTCCAACGTAGGTCCGACCAATAACAACACTTCGCGCAACAGAGCATTAAGGTCTGTTGTTTCCAATGACATTCGCCTCTCGTGTGTTCTCTCAAGCAAACTTTTGACGGTAGTGACAATGAAATCCAGTTGTCTGCTGATGATCTGGATACGGCGCTGCGTATCGGAATCGCCGGGATGATTGCTCGCAAGCAACTCCATGTGGCCGGAAATAGCATTCAAAGGTGTGCCGATCTCGTGTGCCAACGAAGCCGCCATTTGACCCACCACTGCCATTCTCTCGGACCGAGTCAGCCGTTGTTGCGTCTCTAAGAGGGAATCGTTGGTTGCTGACAGCTCGTTAGTAGCGGCCGCGATCTCAGTCTTTAGTTCCTCGTTAAAGCCGCTGATCTGGGTCAGCAATTTTTCACGCTCGTTATTTCGCTGTTTGATATCTTCCATCAGGCGCTTGCGAGATGCGTTGAGCCAACTCGTCATGGTAGCTACGAGCATGAACACTCCGGCCCGAACCATGTTCGCCACACTAATTTCAAATCCGCCAAATGGGGCGACAAAGTAATAATCTATAGCCAGAGCAGAAAGTACTGAAACCAGCAACCCAGGCCCGAGTCCTCCATAAAAAGCTGCGATCATGATGGCGGCGAAAAAGAGAGTACTGGCCGATGGCTCAATTAGTGGCCAAAGCAGATGTGTCAGCAAGAGCGATAAGCCAAACACCAGTACTGATATGCCGTACTGGAAAAGCAGCGTTTTCCTTCGCATCGTCGTATTAATGATCAAGGTCAGGGGTCACAATTCTCTTAGTGCAACGTGATGTGGTCAAGATACGGCTGCACGTTCTGTTCCCATTAATTAAAGGGACATCATCTCAACCCGGTACCGCCTTTCGTTTGTCCTTCAATTCCCAAGTCGTTTACTAAATTAATTGTCCGTAGTGTGACATCATTACTCACTTGTGCCCATTCGTCACAGCCTGGCGTGCGCAATTTAGGTCTTTTCGTGCCGACAAATCCCTGAAAATAAGAATCTTCGACTTAGCCGTTTGCTGGCACGCACGTTGCTCGTCTTATGATCTACGCAGGAGAGAAAAAGCAAAACGTTGCTTTCCTGCTGTCATTCGGGAAACGGCGGTCCGGGGGCGAGGAGGGGCACAGCAGATCCCCAGGGCTGTGCCCCTCTCCTTGGATTAGCCGGTTTCGATCACTTAAGAACTTCGCCCCTTTTCACCGATTCCACATCGAACTGAGCCGGAGAAATCAAAATGAAAACAGGCTTATTCACATATGCTTTGGGACTCACAATTTGTTTGGTCGCGACCATTGTGCCCGCATCGGGCAAAACCTGGACCCTAATCTCTGAGTTACCCCAGGATGATACGTGGACAGTAGTTGAATATCCTGAGGGTCAGGAGATCGTCGTGGAATTGAACTCGCCTTCAAGGTCGGACGCAAAAGGTTCGGCGCGGGTGCTGCGAGGTGGAAATGAAGTGACAATAATTGTGGTTGTTAATGGCTTAAACCAGGAAGACAGCGCTCAACATGTTTACGTTGTCGATTCAATGGGCAATGCTTCATTGCTTGGTGACCTGACACTCGCTGACGGTGCTGGAAGCCTTGACGCGAAGACGGCTTTGAGCAAATTCATGCTTGTGGTTTCTCCGGAAGACGAATTGACGACTATTGGGCCAGAAACCAAAGTCGCTTTACGAAGTGCCATTCCAAATGGCTTTACAGTTGTAGCAAAGGACAAAAGTGACGACCTAGCGACGGCCGATAGTTCACCTGAAACTCTGACGGAACCTGGGATGGCGATGGCTGAGACCCCGGACTATGATGTGCCTGTTCTTAATGTCGGATCACTAAAACGTGGCTCTAACACAATGCTGAAGGCAAATTTTTCCGGCGGTTTTGCGGGTATCAGAGCAAGCATTGAAATCAAGCCGCAAAAGAACGGCCCCGCGCAAATCAAAATGCGTTTCATCAATCTAAAGGAGCCCCCGGAAGGAACTCAATATGTGCTATGGCAAGCTGCCCCAGATAACTCTTACTCCATTTTAGGTCGACTGCCCCAGGCAGACAAAAAGAATGAGACGAGAATGAACGTAGAAACATCAGCGCCGGACTTTGGCCTCTTCATTACATTTGAGAATGCCGACGCGAGCACTCCCGCAGGTAGTATTGTCGCGACGATCGTCCGATAAGGATTTTACAAGCGACGCATTTGTCTAACTGCTCCAGAGTTAATTGGAGTTTGCGGGCTGCCTGAGCGTAGCCCGCCTTTTTATGTGATAACTGGACTCTTGCGAAGGACTTTTCGGAACTAATATGAAGGAGTGGTGCTGTGGATGACGCCGCAAAGAGAAAGTACAAGCAGGGCGACTTTGTGGTAAATATCGGAACTTGCGTTTCTGCGGGGACATTCAATGAGATCGAGAAGCTCACCAGGGCTCTGGGAACAACCAAAGCCGACGTGATCCGCCAGCTGGTCCTACGCGGACTCGCAGAATACGGTTGCGAGGTAAAATCGACCACAGACTCAGCCGTGCCGCCAACTGATTTAATACCCTCCTACGACTACGACGCTCATAACTAAGGTTCACGATGTGCCCAAGAAGGTGGCTTCCGGGCCGGAGGCCCCTGAAGCCATGCTTCCTATCTGATCCGCGAGGCCAAGAGAGTCCCGACTCATGTAAAGAAGCTCAGCCTGTGATTCCTTTCTTCAGTGCCCGTCGCGTAAGATACCGACGAGTACGGTTCCCGCCAAGAACAGCTTGTAAGTGACGAAGACATCGTGAGCCAATGCGATCTTCTGGTGCTTGGCCTCAAAAGATCGCGCCCTCGTCGCGATTACCGATGAATAGTTGATACAGTAAGAACCAATTAACAAACAACCCGAGAGATAGGATTAGGAATCATGTCAGACCCACACATACTTTCCGATTTGAGAATAGCAAAGGAAGAAGAGTACTTTCACAAGAAAGAGAAAGAACTCATAGAGAAGATGCGACAACGCGCCTTGAAAGAACAGGAGCGCCAGGAGTTATCCGAGTTCTTTTTCGTTGAAGACGCGGAGATGCTTGACGACCTACAGCAGCTTGGTTATTCGCGCGACACCATCTTTTTGCTATTCCTGGTTCCGGTTATTCACGTAGGCTGGATCGACGGTCAGGTCACGGAACAAGAGCGCCAGGCCATCCTGGAAATAGCGAGGCAGCGAGGAATGGAAGCAGGTGCGCCCGCTGAAGTCATGTTACTTGATTGGTTGACTAACAGACCTTCAGAAGAGTTCTTCGAAAAAACCTTGCGCCTAATTCGCAACATCCTGGAAACCAGACCGCCCGTAGTAAAGAACATCAGAGAGCAAACCCTGGCTCATTACTGCAACGTGGTCGCTAGTGCCTCAGGTGGCTTTATGGGCTTCGGCAGGGTGTCCGCCTCGCAAAAGGAATTGATAAACAAAATCGTAGATGAGTTGGCACGCAAACACCCGGAAGCCTCGGCAAAGGTTCTCAACGAGGTGCAACCTGAAAAGAGCTGAGTTCTTTCTTTCGCTGCTAAGTTAGTCGGAACCTTCCGACCACTATCCTCCAAGTGAATGACTGATGAACGATACCCACTCTACCATCACTGTGTTGATCGTGCTGTTACTGATCGCCTCGGGCGTGGCGATGGTTTCGAAGCGAGTGCCGGTGCCGTACACGCTTGCTCTCGTGGTTGTCGGACTTGTGATCACTCCGATGCACTTTCTGCCGACGATACACATCTCTCCCGATTTAATTCTGCTCATTTTTCTGCCGGCCCTGTTGTTTGAGGCGGCATGGAATCTGAAACTGGACCGGCTCAGGGCAAACCTGGTCCCGATAATGAGCCTGGCAGTCATCGGTGTGGTTTTCTCGGTCGGAATGATTGGCCTGATCTTGCACTACGGCGCCGGTCTATCGTGGTCGTCAGCGCTCCTCTTCGGATCCGTCGTCTCGGCAACTGATCCAGTTTCAGTCCTGGCCCTTTTCAAGAAGTTGGGTGCGCCGAAACGACTGACAGTGATACTTGAGGGAGAGAGTCTGTTCAACGACGGCACCGCGGTCGTGGTTTTTCGCATTATCCTCGGGGTAGTAATTGGAGTAACCGGCCTGGACTCTCCCGGAGCCATGATCGCAAATTCGTTAATCCAGTTCGCAATCGTGATCGTCGGCGGAGTGGCTTTGGGCGGTGCGATCGGTTTTGTTGCTTCCAAGCTAACTTCATATTTCGACGATCATTTACTTGAGATCATGCTAACCACGATCGCGGCTTATGGATCTTTCATCCTCGCGGAGCGCGTGCATGTTTCGCCGGTTATAGCTGTATTGCTGACCGGGATGATTATTGGAAACTATGGACGGCGACAAGGGAATGTCGCCTGACACTCAGGTGGCAGTCGATTCGTTCTGGGAATACGCAGCTTTCGTGGTCAACTCTCTGGTGTTTCTGCTTATTGGGATTGAAATTCAGCTTTCGCTGCTGGCCGATTATGCGGTATTTATTCTGTGGGCAATCCTGGCGATGACCTTGGCCCGAGCCCTCACGATCTACGGCTTCTTCCCGATCATCAATAGACTTACCGAGCGTGTTTCGTTTCGCTGGCAGCATATTGTGTTCTGGGGCGGACTGCGCGGATCGCTCTCCATCGCGCTGGTCTTGAGTCTTCCGTTAAATCTTCCCAGTCGTGAGCAACTCGTGGCCATGACATTTGGCGCGGTGACGTTTAGTCTGTTGGTACAGGGACTAACAATTTCGCCGTTAATGGCTCTGCTGAAAATCAGAGCGGACTGATTGATCAGGTGCTTGAATCGACCCGCGAAACTCTGGTCGGTATTTGCTTCGCTCGTGAGACAATCTTGAGAGGAGGTCCAGACAGATGCTTCATACTTCATCAGAAAATCGCTTGTTGGTTTTGGCAAGTTTCCTGTTCGTGATCTTTGCGTTGCTCGTTCCGGTTGCCCCAGCACAAGAGCAGTCCCCAACCCCGACTCCCGCCGCCTCGCCGACTCCCCCATTCCGCAACCAGCAAACGAACCGCTCTACACAAACTACCGGGGCGTTAGCGTCGGGATGAGTGTGGAGAGGCGCGGGAAAAGCTCGGCGCTCCGAAATCAAAAGGCAAGCAACAGGATCTCTTTGTCTTTTCAAAGACTGAATCCGCCCAGGTTGTCTATCTTGATGGCAAGGTGCGAACCGTTTCTGTCGATTATTTCGGAGCCGATAGCGGAGCGCCGACGCCGATGGAGGTGCTTGGCGTTGAAATTATCCCAAAGAAGAACGGGACTATCTATAAACTAATCCGCTATCCGGATGCGGGGTACTGGGTGGCTTATAGTCGCACCGCAGGGCAAGGCGCCGATTGTGAGTATTACGATGCGAAAAATCCGCGCACCAAGCCGCTAACGAGCGGTTCATTTAAATATCAGTTGGAATTACGCTGGGGATGCTGACTGTCTGCTGGAGAGGCGACACGAAGAAAAGCCAGATTGAAATTTATTCCGGCTCACTCTTCTGCATCATCAATTGCAGTAAGATCATAACGGGCGACGATTCCTACCGGCACGGCGTCCCGCACCACCGGAATCCGGTTGAGGTCGCGGTCAAGCATGAGCCTGACCACCTTGTCCACCGAGTCGTCCTCAGTAACGAAGATCACATTCTTGCTCATGATCTCTTTTACAGGAGTAGTACGCGCTTCCTCGTACATCTGCTCGATGCCCTCGGAGGAAATCCATTTTCCAAACAATTGCGGCGCGTGAAACCTCGAGAATGGTATGTATTTATCCTTCGCGAGATAGTCGGAGACACTAAGAAACCCACATAATTTTCCCAGTTCGTCAACCACGGGAAGACCTCGCAGCTTGTGCTCGATCATGATGCGGGCGGCCTCTTCCAGGGAGGTATCTTCGTGAATAACTACTGCCGGGTGACGCATGATTTGACTGATATTCATTGCCCACTACTCCTAACTGAGATTGAGGCCACACATTTTACCACTACTGGATCTTGCGGATAGCATTAATTATCAGCGTCAATTAGACTGCTCAGTTATTCACTACGGCAGAACTGGCTCCTCTTAGTCGGAGTTTCAGAGCGAGTAAACTGGCGGCGAGCGACGTAGGTGAACAAACATTTAATGAGTCATTCTAGTTGAGTGGGACATTATTGGATGATTAGACTCGAGCGTATTCTATGTCCAACCAATCTCTCAGAAGATTCCGAGCGTACCCTGCGCTATGCAGTGGCGTTAGCCCGAGCTTCCGGCGCTAAGCTCATTGTTTGCCATCGTCCGAAATCGGCGACCGACAGGGAAGAAGTCTTACGCACAATCCAATCACTCATTGCGGCGGGTCAATCATTCGCCTTAGGCACGACCGACACTTCAACCCTGGATTGGGAAAGTGTGTTGTTTGATGATTCAGACCTGGGAACCGCCATCACACGGGAAGCAGAGTTGAGGCGGGCGGACCTGATCTTTATGCGTTCTCGCCGTCGTCCATTTGCCGCCGCACTACTGGGCTCGACGGCTGAGGCAGTATCACGTCTGGCGCCGTGTCCGGTCCTCGTTATGCATGCTGACGAGCGTGAGTGGCTCGACAACACGACAGGAACTATTGCCCTTGACCGTGTTCTTGTCGCATATGATTTTTCGCCCTACTCAGAATTGGCCCTTCAGTACGCGTTGACAATGGTGCAAGCCTTTGAAGCGGAGTTACACATGCTGCATGTACTGCCGCCGCCAATCACGGACCAACCTGAAGTCGCCTGGGTAGGGCAGGAAACAAACACGCCATACCATCTGGCCGCCCGGCGTCTACAGGAAGCAGTCCCTGCCGAAGTCCACTTGTGGTCCAATGTCAAACATGCAGTGCAGTACGGTCAACCGCATACAGAAGTGTTGAACTACGCCGAAAAGAACGAGATTGACTTGATCTCAATGGGTGCGCACGGGACTGGCTTTGGCCTACATACGTTGTTTGGTTCGAATGTAGACAGGGTGTTGCGGCAGGCTCGATGTCCGGTTTTGATCGCCCACCCGCTGCAGGCAGTCGAAAGTAAACCTGCGGCTTCCTGAGAGATACCCTTGGGTTCAGTGAGCCTAAGACAATTAACGGCGCCACCAGAGCTGAAATGTCTGACGTCATGGGAAGATGCCCAGTTCTGCGTAAGACTGGCGATTATATTTATTGCGCTCACGAAGGCCGCTGTGCGAAGCGTGGGAATCCTGGAGTTTGTCTTTCAATATTCCGCGTGAGCTAAATGTTTCAGAAATTCCCTTTGTTGCCGCGCTCAACAAGATAGCTATGCTGAGTTGGGCATCTTTCCTTCAATAGCTAAGAAATGGAGAATTACCATGACAGATGATAATGAAGTGGAACAGGTTCCCACTGATGATCGGCGGAAACGGATACTGATCTACGCTGCTGTGCTTGTCGTTGTGTTTCTGCTTGGCTTAGTTCCCATGTGTCTTGTGGCTTGGTCGCGCGCGGCTGAACGGGACGAAGCTCGCCGCGAGTTACGCGTATGCACGATTCAAACCGCCCTGGCTTCAGCCGCAATTGATGCACGCAATGGCGACTATGAACCAGCTCGTCAGGAAGCGAGCACTTTCTTCACAGAGTTGCGAGCGGAGATCGACAAAGGTAGTGAAGGCACTTTCAATCAAACTCAACAAGAGAACTTAAAATCGCTTTTGACTTCCCGGGATGAAGTGATCACGCTGCTGGCGCGCAACGATCCGGCGGCAGCAGATCGGCTTACTGGTACTTTTGTCGCATACCGCAAAGCGCTTGGTAGTGGAGCAGAAAAGCATTAACGGTTAACCCAGTCAAACCAGGAGAATCATATGCCGATCAAAGGCACCGGACGAAAAGTTGCCAGCCGGGCGAGCCGAGTGCTGCGAAATCCCGAGGCCAGCAAGAACGCAAAACGATCAGCCGCGAGCGCTTTGTCGCAGAGGAAGTCGCCCAAGCGCACGACATCAAAGAAAGTAGCGAAAGTCGCGTCAAAGGTTATGCGCAATCCCAAAGCAAGTGGAGCAGCAAAGTCGGTGGCCGCAAGCGCTCTGTCACAAAGGCGTCAGAAGCGAAAAAGCATCAAGAGCGCGGCAAAGTAGGAGGAGCGCAAAGCGCGGCTCAATGGCTGGAACCTGCAACGGAACTCACTGATTTGGGTTGCCGCGGAATCTTGCGAGAATAGTCTGCTTATTTAATCAAGCATATCAAGTGATTTGCCGGAGGAAATTCTCTTGAAACTGGTAACAGCATTCCTGGTAAGCGTTCTGCTCTCAGCAGTCACGACCCCAAACACAAAGGTACCAACTGCGGGGATACGGAGCACGCCGATTGGAATAGGAGAGGTCGCGCCCGACTTTACGCTTGCAGATCAGAATGGGCACAAAGTCACCCTATCTGACGCGAGGGGCAAGAGTCCTGTGGTCCTGGTCTTCTATCGAGGTTACTGGTGACCGTTCTGTGCTCGGCAGTTAGCCGAACTCCGGTCGCTCGTGAAGAAGGATGAAAACGTAAAGCTCTATGCGCTCAGCGTTGATCCACCGGACGTGAGCAAAACTTTTGCCGAGAAGATCGCTGCAGACGGCAAGGTAGCGATCAACTTTCCGATTCTTTCCGATCCGGGACATAAAATCATCGATGCCTATGGGCTACTCGATCCCGCTTACGAAGGAAAGCAGTTCTACGGCATCCCGCATCCGGCAGTTTATGTAATCGACAAAAACGGTAAGGTCTCATGGGTCAAGGTGGAATCAAACTACCGCCAGCGCCCCACAAACGAGGAGATTCGCACTGCCATCGATGCATTAAAGAAATGAGTCGATCATTCTGACTCGACTAACCAGCATTGCAAGGAGCTGTTGGTGTCAACGTCTAAATTTATCCCGCTTGTCGGCTACCAGGAGTACCCACCGGATGAAATGAAACAGCGGGCGGTTTCGTTTTATGAACAGATGAGACGCCGGCGCACGGTGCGCCAGTTTTCCGATCGTCCTGTGGATCGCGAGATCATCGAGCAATGTATTCTGGCGGCTGCTACGGCGCCGAGTGGCGCCAACCTTCAGCCCTGGCACTTTGTGGTTGTCACCGATCCATCCGTGAAGCGCCAAATCAGACTAGCAGCCGAGGAAGAGGAAAGAGAGTTCTATACTCGGCGAGCGCCAAAAGAGTGGCTGGAAGCGCTGGCGCCGCTGGGCACGGATGAACACAAGGAGTTTCTGGAGACGGCGCCTTATATCATCGCGATATTTGTAGAGCGCTATGGACAATTGCCGACGGGTGAGCCAGTGAAGCACTACTACCCGAAAGAGTCGGTGGGATTAGCCAGTGGCTTGTTGATCACCGCCATTCACCAGGTTGGTCTGGTCTCGCTCACGCACACGCCCAGTCCCATGAAGTTCCTGAACGAGATACTGGGAAGACCAGACAACGAGTCGCCCTTTCTTTTATTGGTCGTGGGCTATCCCGCCGCGGACGCGAAGGTGCCGGACATCAAGCGAAAAGACTTTGAAGATGTGTGCACGTTCGGGTAGCCGGCTTAGGTTCCGATCCACTCACAGCGGCCAGTAGTATGGAATCAACAGCAGCGCCAACACCGCGAGAATAATATCCAGCGGAATTCCCATTTTCACGAAGTCTTTGAATGAGTATCCGCCGGGGCCGTAGATCATCAAGCTGGTTTGATAGCCAATCGGCATCGCAAAGGCAGCCGAGGAGCCAAACGTCACTGCCGCCAGCAGGGCCATCGGATTTATGTCCATTTGCAGAGCGCTGGAAATCGCCACGGGACCAAGCAGCGCCACCGTCCCGCTATTCGACATCAATTCTGAGAGTATGACGGCGACGAAAAAGAAGGCCACCATCACCACAAATGGACCAGTGACTCCGGTGAGGCTGGCGAGGCCGAACGCAAGTTTTTCAGTCAGGCCAGTTTTTTCCAAGGCAGCGCCGAGCGCCAGCGAGCCAGCCAGCAGAAACACCAAACTAAGATCAATCGCGCGATAAGCTTCGCGAGGCTTCAGATATCCGGTCAGCATTAGCACCACGCAACCCGCTGTGGCTGCGGTCACGATCGGCAACAGCCCAAACGAAACCACACCGATGACGGCCGCGAGCGTAGCAAGGGTAATAAGGAGCCGGCGGGGACGTTCTTCAGGTACGCTAACCGTTCCCACCACCAGAAAGCCGGGCGAATCATCAAGCGCTGCCAAAGCCTTACGCGAAGCCTGGACCACCAGCATGTCTCCGGCGTGCAATCTGACTCGCGAAGGCCGTTCGTTCATGCGACCGCGACGACGCAGCGCCAGCACCGCGGCGTCATACCGTTCCGCGAACCTAGCGGATTTCAAAGTGCTCCCGACGAGTCCAGACGGCGTCAGCACCACTACTTCGGCAAGCTCGGGTGTAACTTGATCCGGTGCTTCGCTTGGCTGATTTTGCTCATCATTGCCACTTTCAGAAGTCTTCACAGTCGCGGTCTCGTCCGCTGCTTCTGACAGGGGGTCCTCTCGAAACCTCTTCGGCGTCTTGATCTCCAGGTTCTGTCGTTTGGCGAGTTTCAGCAGTTCAGTTAGCGGGCCACGCATTAAGAGAGCGTCACCTGTTTGCAGAACCTGAACAGGCTCGTCTTCCATGCTCGTCACTTGTTCATCGCGCACTAACGCTATGACCTCTACATCGTAGTCTCTCTGTATCTCGTCCGCGGCGACCGGTTTGCCCAGGTATCCGGAGTTCGCTTTCGCGATAAGTTCGGCAACATAGGTAGCTTCTTCTTTTTCCGGCTCTTCGTCCTTTCGACCGGGCAGGAACCTGCGGCCCACGAACAGAGCATACAAACCACCGACAATCATCATTGGCAAGCCCACTTTGCCCAGCTCGAACATGCCAAAACCCGGGAGTCCCTGTTGCCGTGCAAACTCGTGGGACACGACATTTGTCGAAGTTCCAATCAGCGTGCACATACCGCCGAACGTAGCCGCATGCGACATGGGCATCAACACCCGTCCCGGACTGAGGCGATGACGCCGGCATGCGTCCAGAACGATCGGGATGAAGACGGCGACCGCGGCTGTGTTGTTGATGAAGGCGGAAATAATGCCCACGACCACCATGAGCACGCCGGTAAAGAGCAATTCCGATCTTACGAACGGCGCGAGCACGCGCCGAGCTACAAATGCCGGAGCTCCTGTGTGTTCAATCGCCGCCGAAAGGACCAGGATGGCCGCTACTGAAACTGTTGCTGGATGACTGAATCCGGAAAAAGCTTCGGTCGGCGTCAGAATGCCGGTAATGAGCAGTGCCAACAATGCCAGTAGCGCCGTGACGTCTGGCGAAACTCTTTCGCTGACGAAGCCATAAATTGCCCCGGCAAGAATCAGAAGCGTTAGGAGGGCCTTCACAGCTTCAGGGCTAATTGGGAGTTGAGGCATCGTTGACCGTCCTGTTCACTATGCAGGCACCAGAAACACCGGACAGTTAGCCGCATCGACCACTCGATCAGCGACACTACCGACGGAGGCGCGGCCTTCGGCATTTCCTCGGCCATGCGTTGCCATCATGATAAGGTCCGCTTTCTCAGACTTGCTCACTTCCAGGATTGTACGCACCGCGCCCGACCCTGTGACCAGCGCACGGGCGTTATAGCCACGCTCGCGCAAGGCATTGGCGACGGTTTCCAGATACTGCTCGATTTTTGGTTGTTCGGCATCGGCTTCCGGGACTGACAACAGAACTATTTCACTGCCAAAGGTATCCGCCAGCAACCGCGTGTACGGCAACATTTTCTCCGCTTTTTCGGAGCCATCGAGACTCACCAGCAGCCGCATGAACCGCGTGGTTCTGGTCTGCCACCTCTCCGTTGGGCGCAGGAGCAATAAGGGCGTTTTAAGTATTCTAATCAACTTGTTGGCCACATCACCAACATACATGCGATCGAGTCCCGGCATCCCGTGCGTGCTCATGACGATTAAATCCGCCTCGCTCTCATGGGCCAGCTCATTGATCTCTTCCGCGACCTCACCTGACCTGTAAATTAACTCGACGGGAATCTGTGATTGTTGCAATTGCCATGAGATGTGGTCCAAATATTCGTTAAGCTTCGGCACGCCATCATCTGTGTCAACTGTGACAAAAGTCAGTTGGGACTGATATATGTGCGCCAGGGTTTCCGACATGGGCAGCGCGTGTTCGGCAAAGGCGGTGCCGTCAAGCGGCACGATGAGGCGCAGAAATTTGGGTTTGTCCTGGGGCACATCCGCGCGCTCGGACGGGAGGAGATATTGCCCGACGAAAAAGCGGCCCAGGTGTTCGTCGAGTGGTTTTGGCTCGCCCTGCCTTGAACGAAAATAAGTAAAGGCAAAGTAGAGCATGGGAATCATGATCAGGTATGTCCAGGCGCCTTCGGTAAAGCGCTCGGCAAAGATGATGAGCGTCGCACCCGTGGTCAGCAGTGCGGCGATGATTGTGCCCACCAGCGCGGCGAGATGTGCCCCGGAGAATTTCGTGCGCAACTCGCGCGTCAATCTTTTGGCAGCAGCCCACCCGGTCATGCTCAAAAGAATAAAAACGCCGGCAGCATAGAGTGCGAGATAAGTTTCTTCGTGGGTACCCAACACGAGGTAGCAGGCGGCAACGATGCCGACTTCCAACCATACTGGCTTGTCCGCCACGTCATACTTGTTCCGCGTTCCCAGTGAGGCAGGGATGTAGTTGCGATATCGCAGACCGAGCGCGAGATTCTGCAAGCCTTGCGCGCTCGCCGCAGAAGCTGAAGCCAGCACAATGATCCCGATCAGAGTCCCCGCATAAGCGAGCGGCGATGGCAGCAATTTATCCATCGTCTGAGTAAAGACCGAAACCTCCGAGTGTGTCGGGTCAGCCAACTGGAGCACCGCCGGGCCGACTATCAACATGGTCGCAGCCGTCGTACCCATGATGATGAGCAAGCTCCCAAATGCTTTGCGACTCTTTTCGGCGGCTGTTCCACCATAAGCGGCGACGAGGTTGGCAAAGATTTCGATGCCAGTCATGAGGGCGAGAATCCGCGCGTAGCCGCCGAAGGTGAAGTTCAGGTATTTCGGACTAAAAGCCAGCAGATTGAAATCCGGCAGATGGAAGCCGAGTTTCCAGATCGTGGCGATGATCATGACCCACAGCAAGGCAAGCACGGCCAGCGTCGCGGGGCCAAAAGTACGCGCCGCAACTTTGGGCCCGAGATTGACCAGCCATCCGGTCATGACGCTAAACAGGATGGCGACGGCAGTGCGGTATTGAATGCCGAAGACCGACTGGTTCAAGATCGGCAAGCGGTCTGCGATGAAGGTCACGAGCGCGGCCATGCTAACCAGGAAAGTCAGCGTGTATTCGATAAACGTAATGCCGGCGTTGATCTTGACGGCCCAGCTGCCAAACTCCTCTTCAGCCAAACCGCTGCCGCCGCTGCCATCCACTACCCAACGCATCACGAGGCGATACATTGCCGAGACCATCGCCACGGTCAGGACCACCAGCCACACGCTGGCCCCAAAAGTGACTTCGGCAACGCCTGCGACTACGATCAGTTTCAGAAACGGGCCAAAGACGTAGAGAGGCGAAGTCGCCGGATCGCCGCCACCGGCGAGCGCGCCTTCGAAAGAGTTCCTCAGCTTGTGGGATACATGGGCCATTAAATCAATGCGCGGAAAGTATGCACTATGAATACGAAAGCTCCGAAGGCAAACTTATCGCAGTGGGCTGTTTGATATGCGGAGCGCAGATGAGACTACAACAGTTGCCTATCGTCTAGGGCTGAAAATTTCTACCGCCAAATACGCTTCATGGCTGCGCCGACCCGGTAGAGGTCTGGGCATCGAGGCTCGCGAACCCGCAACGCGCTATGGATGGAACCGGGTTTCAATTGGAGTCGGAAACATGTTATTTGGGTCTCCCGGGATTTTCTGCCGCCGTGGTTTGATGTCCGGTAGATTTCAGAAAGGGAGCACAAATTCAAATGAATAGGTTAACCCACTCTTCGACGTTAGTTCTGTTGCTGGTCTGCATAGCTGTCGTGACGGCATACTCGCTACAGGCGCCATGCAGCGATCCGGGTTATCGTCAGTTCGATTTCTGGCTCGGGAAGTGGGACGTCTTCGGACCGAACGGGAAACTTGCGGCCACCAACCGCATTGAGAAGGAGTATGGCGGATGCGTGCTTCATGAGCGATACGCCACGCCGAGAGTGTATACAGGTGAGAGTCTTAACACTTACGATCCAGCGCGAAAGATGTGGCACCAGACGTGGGTCGACAACTCCGGCATGCTCCTGCTTTTGGAAGGAAAGTTTGATGGCAAAAGCATGGTTCTTGAGGGGAAGACTCTAGACGCAGCCGGCAAAGAGACCCTGCATCGGATTACCTGGACGCCCAATGCTGATGCGACTGTGCGTCAACTTTGGGAGTCAACCGACGCGAAGGGCGCGTGGACGGTAGCGTTTGATGGACTCTACAAGCGCAAGATGGATACCAAGTGAGTTTTGTGAAACTACGGCCGCGTTGAACTGCTACGGCGGAACTATCCGGGCGGTCAGTCCAGGCGAAGGGCAACGTGCCTAACTCGTCCTGCGCCTCCCATTAAGAGTGTTCAAAACCCGGAACACCTTCCTATAGATAAGGCTCTAATTGATGAAGAGTAGAGGTGGGCCCAATGCAGTTTTCAAAAGTCCTACGTCAACGAAGCAATGTCTTCTGGTGGATTGTAGGGTTCGCGCTAATCTCGTTGCTTGGAGTAATCGACTACAAGGCCGGGGTCGAATTTCGTTTCGCTTTTTTCTACTTAATCCCAGTAACCCTCGTCGCATGGTTTACCGGCCTGAAACCGGGCGTTGCGGCGTCGACCATCAGCATTTTCAGCTGGCTAACCGCAAATCTATTGCTCGGTCACGGCTTCTCGAACTCCAGGGTCGGCTTCGGAAACACGGCCACTATACTTGGGTTCTATGTCGTCATCTCGTTGTTGGCGTCAAAGTTGAGCGAAGTCTTGCGGCGTGAAAGCGGGTTAGCCCGCTCGGATTATTTAACAGGAGCCTTGAACGCGCGCGCGTTTTACGAAATAGCGCAAACGGAGATCGACAGAGCGCGCAGATACCAGCACCCTTTTACCATTGCATATTTCGACGTTGATAACTTCAAAGCCGTTAATGACCAGGCAGGTCACCACGCCGACGACGATCTACTGCGAATCATCGTCAAAACCATCAAGGAGTCAATCCGGGCAACCGATAGCGTTGCGCGATTGGGAGGCGACGAATTCGGCGTACTTTTTCCGGAATCGCGATCTGAATCGATTGGCCGAACTATCGGTAGAATTCAAGAGAAGCTGTTAGCTGTCGCATCGGGCGGGTTGGTACGTGTCACCTTTAGCATCGGGGCACTGACCTGCCTTAGTTCGCCGCCAACGGTCAACGAAATTATGAAAATAGTTTATCGACTTATGTACTCGGTCAGGAGTGAAGGCAAAAACAGGCTCAGGCACGAAATTCTGACTGATCCACAAGACATGAACGAATTGGCGTCAGCGCAATCCGTTGTTAATAGCTGACGGGCGAATACCCGAGATCACCAGCGAGCGACCGCGAGCCTAGTCATGTCAATCCCGCGGAGAAAATCGACTTTCGGGCGAAAACGTTAGCATGAATTCAGTTGATTAAATGCTGTTGCGCAATTTTCCATGCTTGGGAGAAAGGTCACCGAAGTAGAGCCAGCGAGCTCTTTCATAACCAGTTCTCCAAATTTCGATCCGGCGCACCTCAAACTATTCTCAAGCATTGCACGGTGAGTTCGCGGACTCTGCTACTTACCCTCAGTTTCCGGGTCGGGGCTCGGCGCTTCATCGTTCGCTTGGCCCCCGCTTTCGCCGACGGGCGCCGCACCGGGAATGAAGTTCGGCGTGCCCGGCTGGCCTCCCCGCGCGGCTTCAGCCTGGGTGAATTTCTGTTTGTGAATCTCCTGCACGATGTCTTCGCCCTGGCGTTCGCGCCCGGCGGTCTTGTAATGGTCTGGATTGACGTTTGATTTGGTCATAGTTTCATCCTTCGTTTTGAGTGAACTGCCGGACGCCAGCTTCTATTCGCTGAACTCGCCGGCATGAATGCAAGCTCGCTAAATGCTGTAGCGCAGGGTCGCGCCAACGCCGCCCATGGAAGTGAGCAGCGACGTATCTTCGATGAAATGGATGCGCGCACCCGTATCCTTCGCTCGCCTGATAAGTTCGTCAACGACGATTCGAGGTTCAGTGGTATCCAACGGTGCACTCTCATCTCCCGGTGCGTAGGCCTTGAGCACAGAGCTGACTTCATCCGGTTCGTGTTCGATCTCAGTCATGCCCGCGGTAAGAAACAGTTCGTCAACCTGTCCGTTCGCGAGCGCCGCGAGCGTGTCGGCAGCGCCGGCCACTCCGAGCCCTGTGCCACGTACGGCGTCCTTCAGTTCCGCGACTCGCTCTTTATCAATCTCGGCGTCGCGCGCGCGAAATGTTTCGAGCGTGCGCTCCATGATCTCTTGTTCCGTGGTGCGAATGTCGAGGCGCATCGTGTCCTCAGTCTTCTTCGCAAGTTCGGGGGACAGCTGTTCGCGCAAAAGTGGAATGATGACTTCATCCCCGGCGATGATGACATTCTCGATCCCTTCTTCGCGCACGATGCGGTCGAGGGCTTCGACCACATCCTTCGCATGGTGTTGATGGAGGTTGTCAACGTGACGCTGGTAGCGCATCTGCGACCAGCCGCCCATTTGTGAGCGGTTCGTGGTCTCGCTCTGCACCTCTGCGGCGGCGAGAATTCGCCCGCGTCCGAAGACGAAGATGCGCGCGCGATTCGTGTCTGCGACCAGCACGGCGTAGCGGCGATATTCATTCATCAGCCGCGCGAGCGGGTAAAGATGCGGCGTGTTGAAGGCGAAAAGCTGGTGGCGTTCAATTGGCAAGTCGACTTGCACCGGCAGGAAAAAATCATCCTTTCCCGCGCACGCGAAGATGGCGATGCCACTCGCCGAAGGGCGCACTTCTTCCGCGAGATACTTTTCGATGCGCTCTGCATCGCGCCGGAAACTCTCGCCTTCGGGCGTGCGCGGTTCGAATGTTTTGCCGCGCGCCGAGAACTCACGGCGGATAAACCGATCATACTGGTCGCGCCCCTGCTGGTTTGCCTGCGCGTTGAGATAAAGACTGACGACGGGCAGCCCGCCCGAATCAAACTCGATGAGACGCGTCAGTACGTCGTTTAACCGTTGTGGTCCGTTCTCGTTTGCAGTCTGCGTTGCTGTCTGATCCATTTGATTCTTCTCCTTACTTTGACTATCACCTTTCACATATTCCTTCGCTAAATCCGCGCCCCCTGGAGCTTCAATAAGTTCTGTTATTCCAGTTCCACGCCACGTTGTAGGTGCGCGATAGTTGATCGAGCTCATTTCTGACTTTTGTCCAATCGCGTTGGGTGCGCCGATCCAACGGATGACGTCTCATAAAATCGTCTATGCGCGCGGCACGGGTGAGCACTGATTCAACATCAGCGGCCACAGAGGTGCGGCCGTCGAACCGGTCGCGCAACTGCTTTGTCGCATCTTCAAACTCTTTGACAAACTGGTTGATATCATCTTCGCGCGATGTGCCGTCCAGGCGGCTGCGATCGAGCGATCGATCGAGGCTGCGACGAAAAGCCTGAGCCGCCTTCTCAGAGCGGCGGAGCAGGCGCTCCACCTCGCGGTCATTCACGCGATAAGGACGCGGCTGCGTTTCAACCGGTAGGTATGCTTGCTGCCAGCGCCATCTCACGCCGTATGCGCTCGCCAGGCGATCCAGATTGCCTCGCATCCTGGACCAATCGCTTTGAGCCCGCCGGTCAAGCGGGTTCCGGCGCATGAACTCGTCAATGCGCGACGCGCGATCAAGCACGTTCTGCACGTCGCTACCCGCGGACTGGCGACTGTCGAAGCGGTCATGCAGTTGCTTGGTCGCCTCTTCAAAGTCCCTGACGCGGGCGTTCACGTCGTCCTCGCGCCCGGTGGAGTCGAGGCGACTCTGATCGAGCGCGTGGTCGAGGCTACTCCGGAAAGTTTTCGCATCCTTCTCGACGCTGTGAAGGATCTTCTCCACCTGCTTGTCGCTCATGCGGTAAGGGCGCTCGTCACTTTGCGCCTGCGTGACTCCAGTGAGAACTGCCAGCGCAATGATTATTGCCACCGCCATGAAAAATTTCATGTTGCCCATTGTTTTGCTCCCAATTAGTTATCGCGCGGGCTTGTTCCTTGCCAGCGAGTCAACTCTCGCACACAGCATCGGTGCCGGAATCCAGTAGCGTGGTAAACCTGCGCTTTGGTTAGTTTGTTGATCCTCCTTACCCTATCATTTCTTTGTGTCGCCGCTGTTACTGTCCAATATTGACTGATAACTTTGAACTTGTTTGTCTGCTTTCGGCAGCACTGATTCGACCGCGCTGGCCCGGATATGGAGATCCCGCTGCGGAAATGGAATGGAGATTTGGGCGTCGCGCAATGCGGCGTGAATGCCCAGCGTCAACTCGCTTTTTATGACCTGCCATCTTTTGAAATTACTCGTCCAGGCCCGAAGCTGAAAATTGAGGGCGCTGTCACCGAAGCCAATAAATAGAGCGTCGGGAGGTGGTTCAGTAATGATGTCGGGATGCTTCGAGCCGACTTCAGTTAGCAGTTCGATCACGCGCTCCGGATCTGTCCCATAGGCGACGCCCACGGGAATCTCCAGTCTTCGCTGTTGATCGGAGAGGGTCCAGTTCAACACTTCTTCCGAGATAAGCTGTCCGTTCGGCACGATCACTTCAGAACCCTCCAGGGTACGAATGACGCTCGCCCGCATGCCTATGCGCCGGAGTCTTCCTTCACGTTCGCCTACCTGAATCATGTCGCCGACATGCACCGGCCGCTCGAAGAGCAGGACCAGTCCAGAGACGAAGTTGTTGACGATGTTCTGTAAACCGAAACCGAGGCCGACGCCGAACGCGCCGGCGAGGATCGTGAACTTAGTCATGTCAATCCCCATTGCGGCAACCGCGAAGAAAAAGCCGACGAGCAGGATCGCATAGTGCAGCATGGTCGAGACGGCGTAGGGGACGCCCCGCGCTAAACTGACGCGAGGATAAATGTCCTCTTCGAGCAGGAAGCGAAGGAACCTGGAAAGCAGAAACGCAACCCAAACGGTCACGACGAAAGCGACGATGTTGCCCAGTGAGATGTTAAGCGCTCCCACCTCCAGTCTGGCACTTAAAGCTGCGCGAATGTTCTCGGACGCGGGCGCGCGCAGCGAAAACAATTCAAGCGTATAGAGCCCCCACAGAACGGCGGCGATCCAGCGCAGAGTGCGCTGCACGCGCTGCCGGAGCAATCGCCGATGGCTCCGCACCATCCCCAGAAGCGAGATCGGATGGACCCGCAAAATGAACATGATCAGCCCGTCAGCAATCCTGACCGCAGCGAAGAGGATGATCGCAACATAAGCGCTGCCGAGGACTGCGTTGCCCACCAGGCCCGCAATGCTGACGTAGCCGAGTGCATTAGCAATGAAGGCGGCCAGAAAGACCACACCCGCGATTCGCGTGCCGATCCTGAGGATGGTCCATAACCAATTGCGTTCTGCGTCAGGAACTTCAGAGAGTCTCTTTGATTTGATCAACCAAGCGAGAAAGATGAGTCCGCCGAGCATCTCCGCCAGAAACAGCAGCCGCGAGGTGAGCGGCAGGGCCGTCGAAATGGTGCGCAACAGGTCTATGAAATAGAAGACGACGAGGGCATTGAGGACAGGGAAAAGCGGCCGCTCTACCAACTGCCGGAGAATGATGATCGTCGGGATGAGTGCTGCGGCGCCGAGGATGGCGTTCATCATGCGTGGCGCCTGGGGATAAACCCACCCGCTGATCAGGATCGAAAGGACGAGCGCGGTAGCGACCGGAACGTTGAAGACCCGAGCGACACCTTCGAGACTCGGCTCGGCCAACACCCATGGCTGGACGCGGCGCCGGGCCCAGTAGAGAGCCGCAACCAGGCCCAGCAAGGTCAACCCATGAAGAATAAATCTCGGCGATTGCCGTCGAGCATACGCGCCGAGAGCGGTCCATTGTGTGGTGAAGGAATTTTGACTGTCCTGCAACAGGTTTTGCCCGGCGCGCGACCACACTTCAGCACTCCAGATGCCAGGGCTGTCTTTGACAAAGAGGCGGTTGATCGTCTCGTCGCGAACTTGTCTCACAGAATTAAGTGCTTCGGCGATACGCGCGTCTTGTTCGGCCACGCTGTTTTGCATGGTCAGGATTTGCGTGCGTCGTGTCTCGATCGAATCGCGAGTCTGCTTAATAGCGGCGATCACACTCTGCATGCGCTGGAGAATTTCCGGCGGGGTTACTAGCCCTGGCGGTCTCTGTTTGATCTCCTTGAGCCTCGTCCGTTCCCGTCTGAGAGCTCTCTGCTTCGGCCAGAGTTTTAGCCCAGGTCTGATTTAGTTGCGCGAGGCGCGTAAGTTCCCGATCGAGACCGGTGGCGCGAGTGTCAAATCGCGTCTCCAGACACTCAGCTTCTCAGCCAGGGTTTTCCATTCGGTCTCCAGGTTCTTGAGCGTCTCCAACGATGGACGCGAATTGAGAATCGTTTCGTTTTCGCTGAGCCGGACATCAATGTCCTGGACCAGTACGGGCAGTTCGGCGTCGACAGTTGCCGTTATTTGAGCCGAGGCGAGATCGGCTTCGAGGCTGCGCAAATTGGCGGACGCTGTCTCAGCCTGCGCTACCACTTCCGCCAGAGGTATCGGGGTTGGACCAGGCGCTGCCGTGAGTCACCACCGGAGTTGGCGCCGCCGACAGGTTGGGGCGCGTGGTTGGCGCAGATGGCTCTTGACCGCGAGCGATCGACCGCCAGTGCCGTAATAACGAATGTGCGTCATGAGTAAGAACAACAAACGCCTCCCGCCAACGTAGAGTTTCGTTCTTAGGACTGTTTCGTTATCGGTTGTGAATCATGTTCTACGTTCTAGAGTCGTGTACTGCTTTCTCGCCCAGACTCAAGCAATCGACCCGCTTGACCACACCTTCGCTCGCTCGCCGCACTAATCCGCGACGGCTGCAAGGAGTCGAGGCAGCGTCTTCCCACGTAGCCTACCAGATTGATAAGCCTCGAGAAACACAAAAGCCGCCACGGGTGCACGAAGGCATGTGGCAGCTCTTGAGGGTTAATCCCAAACTTCAAGATAGCTGCGCGAGCAGATATTGTCTACGCCGTAGCTGCAGCGGCCAGTCGGCAGCAAGACGGTATCAAGCGGATAAACGATCCCGTTCTTGGCCTCTACCTTCGGCAACATCACTCTGGCGTCGGCGAGCTTGATCTCTTTCAGATCCTGCGAGACGCTGACCTTAAGAGTCTGACCGGCCTCCGTCTTGATAGCATCAGTCTTTTTCAGATCCTCCGCCATGAGCGCGCCGGGCACGACGTGGAGCAACAGGAGCCTCTTTAGGTACTCGCGGTTCTCAGGCTTCAACAAGTCGACCGCTTTGTCTTGCGGAAGCTTGGCGAACGCCTCGTTAGTTGGCGCGAAGACCGTAAAATTGTTGGGGCTCGAAAACCTCTCGGTAAGCCCCGCAGCCTTGATGGCTTCATTGAACTTTGTGAACCGTGATTCGCTCGACACCAAATCAAGAATCCTCGTTTCAGGTGTGTTTGTCTTTTGCATTAATTCTCCTTTTTAGTAAATGGTTTGTCGCAAGGCTATTCTTGCTGGTTCACGATTGCCGTGCGCACGCAGTTATTAGCGCCGCACCCGCAATAGCAAACGTCATGACAAGCAGCCTAACATTCAGCGCAGACACATTTCGTCAGAGGAATCCACCCTCGCAGTGAGTGATAACACTTACGTCTGGCTGACCAATTGTGATTTTAGAAACGAGTGGGGTAAGAGCGATTCGATAGGATCACTCGATCAGGCGGAGGTTGACGGTCCACGCATTTGCGTTTTCGCCTTCCTGTTTCAGCACGGTCCGTTCACCGGCAATTTGAGAATGCGAAGAAAGGTAGTCTCTGATCGCGGTGATTCGAGCTTGTATGGTGGGATCTTCCTGCGTGCCCTGTCCCGCGTTCCCCAGAATTTCCAATCGGAGGTTGCGATGCTGCTGCAGATAGCCGGCGGCTTTGTCGAGCATTTCCTGACTGGCACGATCGAGGGATGAATCTCCAGCGCGGAAAAGCAACTGTCCCAATGAAATGGGAAAGCGGGAAAGTTTTACGGTTGCCTCGGGCAAATCGAGACGATTCCTGACATCCTGTTGAATTAACGCCTGCGCATCAGGCTCGATGTCGCGGTCGCTTAAGTAACTCAAGGTCAGATCCAATCCGTCGGATGGCCTGGTCGCGAGTTGATAGTTCACGAACTGTGCGGGCGGTGGCAGATAGAGTCCGGCGAACGCGCGGTCGATCCTTTCAAACAAATTCGTTTGCAGTTGGGCGACCGAAGGTGGCAGCTGCGGAAGATCCGCTGTGGCCCTCGACTTCATCGCCGCTGCAGCCGTGGGGATTTCCACGATCTGTGTTTCCAGCGAGTCTTTTGGTCGCGCCAGGCTTGCCTCGAGAATGCGATTGAATTGTTCTTTTTCTACCGAGGTTAGCGGCTTGCTGGTCAGAACTCTCAGTTGGAGCGTTAACTTACCGTTGTGATCCGTTACCAACGTCTGATCTAAAAATGAGCGCGTTTCGCCGGTCGGCAGCTTGCTGAATTCCTTCTGCCATGTCTGCGTCACCAATTGGCGGACGCGGTTCTCTTTCTTCTGTTGGCTAAGTTCACTCTTGAGTTGATTGAACGAGCGGCTGAGTGGGATCAGAATCACCAGAATAATAATGAGAATCATCAGCAGGCGTCCCGGCAGGGAGCCGATATGTCGAGCGCCCGCCACACCCGGCAATCGCGCCAGTGTGTGGCGCAGCTTCATGCTTTCAGTATCACTCTTTTGCCATTCCTCCATTTGCTCTTTGACGCTTGGAACATCGATGTGAAGTAGGAGAAAAACAATCATCGCGGTGAAAGTTATGGCCACCAGATTAGTTAGAAAGAGCAAGCCGCCTCCCAGTGCAACGCGCATCCCTTCTTCGGTATTCAAACTTAGAGCCACTGCGATTCCGTAGCCGGCGACACCAAGCGGCGGCATTAAGGCGACGGCAATTGCCACGCCTGGAATCGACGTGACTACGCCTTTGATCTCTTTGCAGATCGCCAGCGAACCGATCGCGCCGGAGAAAAACGCGACCGCTAGATCCAGAGTGTTCGGATGAGTGCGGACGGCGATCTCGTTCGTAATCTCTTTGAAGGGAAGAAGCGCCACCAGCAGGAAGGAAAATCCAACCGCCAACAAACAACTTAAGATCATATTGAGGGCCGAACGCAGACCGAGTATCACGTCGCCCGTTGCCAACGCCAGGCCGCCTGCGAGGATGGGACCCATCAGCGGCGAGATCAGCATGGCTCCGATAATTACCGCTGGACTATTGAGGACCAAACCCAGGGTGGCTATGCCCGCCGCGAACAGGGTTTGCAGCCAGTAGGAAGGATCGGTGAGTGTTGTTGACTTGGAAAGCTCGAGATAAAGCTCTGCTTTTCGCTGCGGGCCCACGCCCATTTTTTTAGCGAGCCAATCTCTAAAGCTTGTGATCATGCTGGGCACGTGCGTCTTTGACGCAACGACTTCGTTCAGGAGAGTCGTATTTCGAACAGTTTCAGATGAGTAATTCCACCCATTGTCGGTGCGTAACAATACGGATGCTCAACCGGAGCGAACGGTCTAGCATTAACTTTTTCAAGTGAACACTAATTCTTCCGTTTATCGCAACTGCGCCCCATAGTGATTTAGTGGCCGTCCGAGATAGTAATTCATATTCTATCCTACTTGTACCTTTGTACTGATCAATTGGATACTAACCATCCAACTTTTATCCGGGCCAGGAGCTATCGATGGAGATTCTAGAAAAGCACATCGCCGGGCATGAGAGAGTCCTCTTCGGGGAAGACCAGGAAGCAGGCTATCGAGGAATCATCGCCATTCACAACACAGCGCTCGGCCCCGCGTTGGGCGGCACCCGACTCTGGAATTATGCCACTGATGCGGAGGGGTTGACGGATGTCCTTCGCCTCTCACGTGGGATGACTTACAAGAATGCGCTTGCAGGTCTGCCGCTTGGAGGTGGCAAATCCATTATCTTTGCTTCGGACAAAATCCCGGACAGAGAAAAACTCTTTCGCGCACATGGACGTTTCATCGAGACATTGGGCGGTTCGTATATCACCGCAGAGGATGTGGCCACGACGACGGCCGACATGGGATTCGTGGCTTTGGAAACAAAACATGTGGTCGGATTGGCAGAACGATCCGGCGATCCTTCACCCGTAACGGCGCACGGAGTATGTCGCGCCATACTCGCTTCCGCCAAATACCGCTGGTCGTCAGAGGACGTGACCGGCAAAACGATTGCGATTCAAGGCTGCGGCAGCGTCGGCTATCACCTGGCAATGGAGCTGCATCAATCGGGGGCAAAGCTGATCGTGACGGATATTGCCCCGGAACGAGTCAAGCGGTTAGTCGACGATTTCGATGCCGAAGCAGTGGCGCCGGAACAGATTTATGGCGTCAGTGCAGACATCTTCGCGCCCTGTGCGCTGGGAGGCGTTATCAACGACGAAACGCTGCCGCTACTTAAGGTTGAGATCGTGGCCGGTGCGGCCAACAACCAGCTTCTCGAAGATCGTCATGGTGAGGCGTTATCAGAGCGAGGCATTCTTTATGCCCCGGACTACGTTGCCAATGCGGGCGGCGTGATCAATGTGTGTATCGGAGCGCTTGGCTGGGAGCGTGCACATACCACCGCGAAGGTAAACGGGATCTACGACACAATGCTCAACATCTTTCAGTTAGCGGAAACTGAAGGGATTCCCACCAGCAAGGCTGCGGATTGGTTAGCCGAACGACGATTGGGTATCGAAGCGGCCCGAGATACCAAAGACTTCAGCATAGTAGAAATAGCGACCGTCTGATTAATCCTGTTGTGAGGAAAGAACCAACGGACTTTTCCTGTGCGGATAGTGGCGAAGTCTCGACACTTCCGACTCAAGCGTTCCATCCCTGGCAGTACCTCCTTCATGAAGGTTGCTCGACCAGCAAAGCTCGTGTCTTGGCGACTACCTTATGGGGTTTCGGATACCAAAGACGATTAGTGTCAATGACCTTTTGGCCATCAAGCGAAACGCTAAACTCACCCAACCGCCCTTGACCGTTTTCACTTCAAGATCATTCTCTTTCGACAGTTGAGCTGCCACACCGGTAGCCATCGCCTTTTTTATCGGTCACACCGGACAGTAATGAATTTCTATTTTCCTCATAGCAATAGCATCCTCTTGGGAGCCTTAAAGAACAAGTTGGGGCGGTCATTGAATCGGACTTCGAAACGCTGTCGGCAGCTTCTCCAGTCCCTGTAAAATCAATGCTAGGACGCCAGCGCAGGGAATCAGTCGCCACGCCTACGCGCAGCTCCGGCATTCGCCGCAGAAGCGTGTTGATGGCGATTTGAACCTCCAGCCGAGCTAGCGGCGCGCCTACGCCAAAATGTATTCCTTGCCCGAACGACAAGTGCTTGTTCGGTTCTGGAGTGATATCTAGCGCATTCGCATTCTCGAAAACTGTCTCATATCGATTGGCCGACCCGATCACTCCGAGCGTCATCCCGCCGCGCGGAATGCTTACCCCATGAATGTTCACCTCTTCGCGGGCATAGCGCTCGGTAGACATGAACACTGGAGAGCCGTAGCGAAGCAGTTCCTCGACCGCCGGTTTTATCATGGCTGGATTTCGGCGCAACTTCTCCATCTGGTCAGGATGTTCCAGGAGCGCCAACACTCTGTTGGCAATCAGGTTCACTAGTTTCATGTCCGGCAATGAGCAAGATGAAGACCATTGCCAGTAACTCGTCCTCGCTCAACTTATCACTAGCCTCTTCCGCCGGGATCAACGCGCTGACCAAGTCATCTCGCGGATCACGCCGTCGCGCTCCCGGTCAAGCATGTTTTGCTCCAGCGGACGGAACATCGGCGGTACCCAGGGCATCTTTGCGAAGCTGTTCCGATGTCATGGTGGTGCGCCGGTTCTTGACGAAGCGCAAATTTTTCAGCAGCGCGGTGACATCCGCGTAGCGGGTGATCAGCCATACAGGAGTCTTGTCAGGAAGCACGGTGCGGTAAACCGGTTGGGAGTCTCGCAAACAGGCTTAGGAATGGGAACGGATTCGCTTTGAACTGCGGGCTTACGATGTTCGCTTGTGGTGTGATGTTCACTAGTCTATCAGATTTCCACTACGGTACTCGAAAACATGTATCAGAATCGCGTCAGACGACTTGCCCACTCCGGCTTCACGCCCACACAGGCTGAGACCATCTCGCAGCTTGGCCGCCGAAACAACTATGACTATTGGAGTTCAGTTCCGTCAGACATCTATCAAAATGACTTTTGGGGCAGAAATGCCATCTGCCTCATAAGTCGGCCCATAATCCTACTTTTGAGGCAAAGCCACCTCTTACATAATATGTATTATCAGACGCAACGGATATTGCCGGGGATCTCGTCAATTTGGGTCTCTGATGCGTCCTTTTAGCGCTTAAGAGCGAAACTTCTCTTCTCAGGCTTCCATCGATGTTGGGTCCCGTTTCAGCGATATGTAGCCGGCAGTGCCTCCATACCTACCTCCGCTTGACCGCTTATGCGACGCACCTTAGAGTGGCGGTTTCGTTTACAGCTTGATTTAGCGATGAGGATTACTGCGTGGCGATTAAGATTGAGAACCAGGTTGAGCGGAAGTTGCCCAAGGATAGCCTTGCCCATATCGAGCAGGCTTTTGACAGCCTCCCACGTGAGCACACGCGCGGCCTGGAGCGCATCAGGCTGGTAGAGTTCATCTCGGAGCCTCGACTGCGCGGCACATTTCAAACCACTGAGTTACCCGGCTTATATCATCCCCGGCAGGGTCCAAAGGGCGCCTGGCTCGAACTAGCGCTGGGCGTCTTATTGCCCGCTAACAAACCAATTCAGAAGCGCATCGTTCCGCGGCTGTCGTTCAAGGGTAACGTCACCGCCACGATCTTTTCCCTTGTTGGCCAGCATTACCATTTGACGTTAAAGCATTCGCTTAAGAAGACTCAACTCGAGCCTGCGATACGTGCTTACACTGAAAAGCACCTGAAAGCCTGGAACGAAAAGAAGCACACATTCCGCGCCAAACTCTTCAAGCCGATTCAGCCTACGCTCGAGCGATGGGCCAAAGGACTGCAAAAACGGGCGGCACAGGAGAAGAAAAAGTCAGGTTAAAATGGCTGCGAGATCGACCAAGCTCCATTTCTCATTTATTAATTCTCATTTTCCATTTCAGGCTCGAGTTGAAATTTGACCAACCTTGTTCGGGTGTTTTCGTGTAGGTTCGTAGATCGTCATCTTCAGCCGATCCACTAACTCACGCGAACACACTAAAGGCGCGCCTGGTTGGATTAATCCTGAGACGCGCCTAGATGGAGAATCAGAAGTGATAAATTAGATATGGAAAATCGTCATCATGAATCTAAAGACGCTTCTCCATCCTCCTCGCCGCCACCATCAATTTCCTTAGCGACAGAGCGCAGAGCTTGGGCGACATCGTGGGTGGTCACTTCGGAGCGTTTGAATTTCACTTCCAGGTTGAATTCTTTCTTTGGCGAAGCGTACTTAAAGACATAAGGCTTTAGTTCAGGAGTGATGCGCGGACCGGCTTCCTGACGTCTTACTTCCCTTGCGTCTTCGCGCGTCAACCCCCGTGATGTGATTTCGGTCGCCAGCCTGCGCATGCTTTCCTCGTCAGGCTGACGAACGATCTGCAGCAACATCGACTTCGCAGCGACTTCGCCCTGACGGCAAATCTCACGTATGTCAGACGGTATATCGGCAATAGAGAGGGCTTCAGTAACTGTGCTTCTGCTCTTCCCTACTTTACGTGCGACTTCCTCATGCGTGTAACCGAACCTATCACACAGGGCCTTTAGGCCGTCGGCTTCTTCCCAAACCGTCAGGTCCTTGCGCTGCATGTTCTCGATCAGCGCAATCTCAGCCACGGTGCCGGCATCCACTTCCATTTCCACGCATGGAACTTCAGTCAGACCAGCGGCGCGCGCCGCCCGGAAACGGCGCTCACCAGCAATGATCAGCCAGCGTCCAGTCTCTCGTTGCGGCCTAACCAATAGAGGTTCAAGCACCCCTTTCTCAGCGATCGATGACGTTAGCTCAGTTAGGTCGCCGAATTCAGTACGCGGCTGTTCCGGATTTGGATCGATCTTATCCAGATCGATCATGCGCCCGACCGGTACGGGTTGATGCTGCGACAGCTCCTCAACATAGTGAGCGTCGTGACGCATCTGCAGCCCTGTTGGTAATCCCCTTTTAGACACGATTCAATACCTCTTCACAAAGTTTTGCATATTCAATAGCGCCCGATGACGCAGGCGCAAAGCTAAAAATTGACTCTTTATACGCCGGCGATTCTTCCAGCCGAACGCTTTTTGTAATGACCGTATCAAACAGCTTTGGCCCAAACACTTTCTTAATCTGCTCATGGACTTCACGGGCCAACGTAGTCCGCTTGTCGTGCAACGTAACCAGCACGCCTAATAACTCGAGCGCAGGATTAGGCCGCGCCTTGACCTTTTCGATCGTTTCGAGCAGATCATCGGTACCCTCAAGCGCGAAGTATGACGACTGGATCGGCACCAGGACATGCGTTGCCGCAACTAGCGCGTTGACAGTAATCAATCCCAACGTTGGCGGAGTGTCGATGATGATTACTTCATACTGTTCGCGAAAAGGGTTCAGGCGGTCTTTGAGCCGAAACGGCGCGTCGAAATCGCCGACGAGTTTGGCCTCGAGCTTTGCGAGGTTGATTCGCGCCGGAATCAGATCTAGACCTTCAACCGGCGTGCGATAAACGGATTGCTCAACCGGCGCCAGACCGTCCGTCATCAACTCATAAGCAGAACGCTCAACTGACAGTGGATCGATGAAAGAGATGGAACTGTTTGCCTGAGGATCTAAATCGAGAAGCAGGACACGTTTACCAAGTCGGGCGAAGGCGGCGGCCAAATTGATGGCAGTGGTTGTCTTCCCCACGCCACCTTTTTGATTTGCGATCGCAATTATCATTCGCGATACATCGGCTTTTAGACCATTTGGGGATTCAAGCATTTACATTGGTAGGTCGCCGGCTTCGCCGATGACGTCGGGCCATTCTTCTTCGCTCAGCGGCGAATCTTCTGCAGATTCATCTTCATTCGGAACGTTGTTGCGCGACGCCTGGATCACCTCTGAGTCAACGTAGATCGGGCAGTCAGCACGCAGCGCCAGGGCGATCGCGTCAGACGGTCTCGAATCAAGGACCATGCGATTGCCGTCGCTCATTCGCATCTCAATCACGGCGAAGAAAGTGTTGTCGCGTAAACTGGTCACCACGACTCTTTCAATCTGAATTCCCAGCTCGATAATTAAATTTCGCAGCAGGTCATGAGTCATAGGACGCGGTGGAGCAATCTTTTCGATCTCCAGCGCAATCGCGTTGGCCTCGTAAGTGCCCACCCAGATCGGCAACATGGTATCGCTGTCGACGTCTTTCAGAATGATGATCGGCGTGCCGCTATTCGGATCCATCATCAGCGCTCGGATTTTGACTTCTATTTCCATGACTTCCCTGCTTCCGATTCCTTGATCCAGTTCACGCGATTAATTGGCCATAGAGACTGTTTGGCTTCGCTTCGGTGACAATGACATCAACAACGTCCCCTGCTTTAACTCCGCCGGCTCTAAAGTTAACAACCTTGTTGCAGGTGGTGTGTCCCATCATATCGAGAGTCGAGCGAGCACTCTCACGTTCAACCAGGACACTCACCTGGCGTCCTTTGTAGTCGTCGTAGAGTTTCTTCTGGACGCGAGTTTGCAGTTCTTCAAGTTCCATGAACCGCGTCTTCTTTTCTTCGTCCGACACTTCATCCGTTAACTGCGCGGCCGGCGTTCCAGACCGCTTCGAATACTTGAAGATAAATGTCGCATCAAACTCGCATGCTTCAACCAATCGCAGCGTGTCTTCGAAGTCGGCCCTGGTCTCTCCCGGAAAACCTACGATCACATCACTGGTGATCGCGAGCCTGCGTTTCGAAGCTTTGATCCGGTCTATCCTGCCCAGGTAATCATCGACGTTATGCCCGCGTCGCATTGCTTTCAAAATACGATCGCTGCCGGATTGAACTGGTAGGTGAACCCAATCGCAAAGATTTGGAAACTCTTCAATCGCGGACACTATATCAGGGTGGAAGTCTCTGGGGAACGACGTCGTAAATTTGATGCGTTCCATTCCAGTGGCGGCCACCGCTCGTAGCAAGCGCGAGAACGGCGTGGCGCCGGGGACCGACTCTAATGCTGCTTGCGACTTCGGACGATAACTGTTCACGTTCTGGCCAATCAGATGAACTTCCTTGTAGCCGAAGCTGCGCAGACGTAACACTTCGTCGATGATTTCTTCCGGCTTGCGACTTTTCTCACGACCCCTGGAATACGGGACGATGCAGAATGAACAAAACTTGTTGCAGCCTTCGATGATCGGAACGAAGGCGATGAACGGCGAGCGTCTTTCCGCGGGCGACACGTTCCACTCATCACCAACCCCGCGTTCTTCCAGATCAATGATTAACCTTTCGCCGGCCTGCGCGCGCTCAATCATCGACGGGATACGATCGGTCGCTCGCGTGCCGATGACCATATCGACCGCCGGTGTCCTTTCGAAAATTGCGTCGCCTTCCAGTTGCGCCACACAACCCATGACACCGATCAAGGGTTTCGTTTTGCGCGTGGGTGTCGAAAGTTTTCTGATCTCGCCGATTCGGCGCGCAACTTTTCTTTCCGCCCTTTCGCGCACACTACAGGTATTCAGCAAAACTACGTCCGCGTTTTCCGCGTGCGAGGTCAATTCATAACCTGCACTGCGCAAGCCGGTCGCCGCCCGCTCCGTGTCAGCAACATTCATCTGACAACCAAACGTTTCGATATAAACTTTAGATTTCATGAACAAATGATCTGCGTGAAATTCGCGGGTAGTCTACCAGAAAGCAAGAGCCAAACGCGATACTGAAGCTTTTGCTAAACCGTAGGTCTACGGTTAACTAGAGCGTCACTTGACCGGTGCTATTTGCGTGAGTAGCATGGCCCCGCGTTCCCATTTTAAGCAGATAAAGAGGTCCTCTCATGTCGTTCAATAAAGTCATTCTGGTTGGTAATCTTGGCCGCGATCCCGAGCTGCGCTACACGCCGCAGGGCACGCCTGTTTGTAATTTCAGCATTGCCACGAACGAACGGCGTAAGGATAAGAACGGCGAGATGCAGGACACGACCACGTGGTTTAAGGTCACGCTCTGGAATCGCCAGGCAGAAACGGCCGCGCAGTATCTGCAAAAAGGTCGTCCCGTTTACATTGAAGGCCGGCTGCGAGTTGAAGAGTGGACAGATCGTGATGGGAAACTACGGCACACGCTTGAAGTGCACGCGACCGATATGCAGTTCATTGGAGGCGGGAGGGGCGCCGGTGACGAACAACCGATGGAGAGAGCCGCTGCTGCCGGTGGAACACACGAACCAGCAGAGCTGCCGGACGACGACATTCCGTTTTAATAAAACCCGCTAAAGTCTGAACTTTGAATGCCGATAGTCGAGCCAGGTAAGTGGTGTTCAGAGTTCAACCTTCAGGTTGTGTCCTTCGCTTCACAACCTGGTTACTAATCCGCAAGCTAAAACTTGAACTCTGAACGACTGGATCTGGCGACTATGCAGCTGTGCCCCAGCGACCAAAGCCGCGGAGTTTTTGATAGCGGCGGGTGAGTCGTTCTTCCTGACTACAACTAACAGCTTCAGCCAAGCGTTCGGTTAAGGCCGCGTCGAGGTAGCGTGCGGCTTTGTCGTAGTCGTTATGGGCGCCGCCTTCGGGTTCAGTAATGATCTGATCGACGAGCTTCTCTGCAAACAAATCCTGCGCAGTTAGTTTTAATCCCGTCGCGGCCCTATCGGCCAGCTTGGCGTCCTTCCAGAGAATAGCCGCGCACCCTTCAGGAGAGATGACCGAGTAGACGGAGTTCTCCAGCATCATTACCTGATCGCCAACTCCAATCGCTAAGGCCCCACCCGAACCGCCTTCACCGATGACGGTAACAATCACCGGCACTTTCAGCTTGGCCATCTCCCGCAGGTTGTAGGCGATAGCTTCGGCCTGACCGCGCTCTTCTGCATCAATGCCTGGGTATGCACCCGGCGTGTCGATCAATGTGAAGATTGGACGCCCAAACTTCTCGGCCAGCTTCATAACTCTCAAAGCCTTGCGGTAGCCTTCCGGCTTAGGCATTCCAAAGTTTCGATAGCTACGCTGCTTGGTGTCTCTGCCCTTTTGATGACCCACTACGACGATGGGTAAGCCATGAAACCGTGCAGAGCCACAAACGATCGCTGGGTCGTCTCCAAAGCGGCGGTCGCCATGAAGTTCGACAAACTCATCAAAAAGCCGTTCGATAAAATCCAGCGTGTGCGGACGCTCCGGATGACGTGCCAACTGCACACGCTCAATCGCCGTTAAGGACGACGATCGCGGCGCTGGAGCTTCTACGACCTTTGGAGGTTTCTCTTTCTTTGCCAACTTGTTTGCGCGCCTCTTGGATTTCTGCATTAAACGCCGCCTGCCGTGGCAACCTTCTCAACTTTGAGCCCACAACCAACTTTTCGCAAGGCGTCCTCGAGGCGTTGACTGCGTTCCACTCGTAAAGTTGAACTGATCTTCACTCTAACCAGCAGGTTGGATTCGACTGCAGTTTCCATGATGACTTCACAGCCGCCTGAATGGGTATTGATGACGTGAAGGATGTTGTCAAACAATTCGTCGGCGTCATCGACAGACGGGACCCGCAACACGATCAACTCTTTTGCTTTCACGATCTCGTCCAGGCTTTGCACCTGGTCAGCAATGATCGACGGCGGATTGTCCTCCGAAAGCTCGAGCCTTCCCGTGATGAGTGCAGGCAGTTCATTCTTGAGTATCGAAGAATACTTCCTATAAACCTCGGGCCAGAGTACGCATTTCGTTCCGCCAGCCTCGTCTTCGAGACGCAGGAGCGCGAAGCGATCGCCCTTCTTGGTGGTGCGGGGTTGAAGGTCACTGACTAGTCCGCCAACGCTGACCCGGCTCCCCGTAGTCAGACCAGCCAGGTCGATCGATTTCACCGCCTTCGATGCGGCTAACAAATCCACGTAGCTTCCCAGTGGATGGCCGGTGATGTAGAAGCCGAGCGCCGCCTTTTCAGCGAGCAACAGCTGAGCGGGTGTCCACGACGCGACATTCGCTGCCGGTTGCTCTAGTTGGACCGAATCGTCGACGTCGGCGCCGAATAGTCCATTCTGGCCGATCAGCCGTTCGCGCTTCGCTCGTTGAGCACGGGAAAGTGCCCCATCGATCGAGTTGAAGAGCGCGCCCCGCCACTCGTGCGGTTCACGTGAATCGGGTTTCAACGAATCGAAAGCCCCAGCGCCAACCAGCCCTTCAAGTACGCGTTTGTTCAGACTTCCCTGCCCTAACCGCTCGGCGAAGTCATAGAAGGATTTGAACGCGCCCGCTTCGCGTGCTTCGATAATCGAGTTGACGATCGAAAGACCCAGCCCCTTGATCGCTGCTAGTCCATACCTGATGGCCCCACGCAACGGAGTGAATCCTGCGAAACTCTCGTTTACATCTGGCGGCAGAAGCTTGATGCCCTGGGCCCGTAGCTCTTTTGAATACTTGAAGACTTTCGCGGCGTCCTGAGCCTCACTCGAGAGAACGGCAGAATAGAAGTGTTCCGGAAAGTGGGCCTTGAGGTAGGCGGTCTGGAATGCCAGGAACGCGTAGGCGACCGAGTGGCTGCGAGGGAATCCGTAGTCGGAAAACTTATCCATCAACGAGAAGATCTTCTCGGCCTTCTCTTTCTTGATACCGCGCTCGACCGCCCCCTGCACAAACTTCTCCTGGTGCTTGGCCATCTCCTCGCGCTTCTTTTTACCCATCGCCCGGCGCATCAGGTCGGCCTCGCTCAACGTATAGCCGGCGAGTTTCTGCGCGAGCTGCATGATCTGTTCCTGGTAGACGAGGACTCCGAAGGTGTTGCTTAAGATCTCCTTCATCTCCGGAACGAGATAGCTGACTCTCTTCTTGCCACGGTGGCGGTCGATGAACTCGTCAACCATCCCACCGTCGAGGGGACCCGGCCGGTAAAGCGCGTTTAAGGCCGACAGATCCTCCACACCCTTAGGCTTAAGCTTGCGACAGATCTCCTGCATGCCCGAAGATTCGAACTGAAACACCGCATCGGTGCGCCCTTCCCCGAAAACCGCCATCGCCTTTTCATCGTTAAGCGCTATATCCGCCCAGTTAATCTCTTCACCAAGCAATTGCTTAATTGTTTTTAAGCAGTCACTTATGACGGTTAAAGCGGTAAGCGCTAAAAAGTCCATCTTAAGCATGCCCGTTTTTTCAAGGTCGGACATGACATATTGGGTGGTCAGTTCTTCCTTCCCTGAGACGGCGATAGGAATAAGCTCCTGCAGCGGAGCTGGGGAGATTACGACGCCCGCTGCGTGGACTGAGGAGTGACGAGCGCAGCCTTCAAGACGACGCGCTATCTCAATCAGCTCCTTAACGGTGGGATTGGTCTCGATTTCCTTTCGCAGCTCCGGGACCTGCTCAAGGGCCTGGGTGAGGGAGACGTTTCGTCCGCGAACAGGCGGAGGGATCAGTTTGGCAATACGCTCAACCTCTGCATATGGCATCTCCAGGGCGCGCCCGACGTCTTTAATCGCCGCTCTGGAGGCAAGCGTTCCGAAGGTAATGATCTGGCAGACAGAGTCACGGCCGTAAAGATTAGCAACGTGATTAATGACGTCGCCTCGCCCTCTCACGCAGAAATCGATATCGATATCCGGCATGGAAACGCGGCCAGGGTTAAGGAAACGCTCGAAGATGAGGTCATACTGTAAAGGATCTACATCAGTTATTTGGAGGCAGTAAGCGACGAGCGAGCCGGCGGACGAACCGCGACCCGGGCCTACCGGAATGGCGTTGTCCTTGGCGTAGCGAACGAAGTCCCAGACGATAAGGAAGTACCCGGGGAATCCCATCTGCTTAATCATCGCGATCTCGTTAGATAGTCGCGTCTGATAATCCGACATGGGATATCTCAGCTCTCCTCTCGATTGCTGCCGATCCCAAACCGTCTGTCGCCGCCGCGCGAAGCCCTCTCGAACCACCTGCTCAAAGTACTCGTCGATTGTCGCAGCCGCTCCGTCAGGAATCGGATAATTTGGGAGGTGGTTGATATTTTCGGGCAGCTTAAGGTCACAGCGCTCGGCGATTTCCACAGTTCGGGTGAGCGCCTCCGGCAACTCGTCTCCGAAAATCCGCCACATCTCTTCCGGCGAGCGAACATAGAAATTTGGACTGGCATAGCGCAGCCGGTTGGTGTCGTTAACGGTCTTGCCTGATCCGATGCACAAGAGGACGTCGTGGGCGCGCGAGTCATCAGGCATCAGGTAGTGGGCGTCGTTGGTCGCCACGAGAGGCACGCCTGTCTTTTTGGAAAGCTCGACTAGCGGCTTCCGAATTCGATTCTGCGCTTCGAGCCCGTGCTCCTGGATTTCTAGGAAGTAGTTTCCCTTCCCCATGATTTCTTCAAATTCAATCGCAGCCTTGGCGGCATCTTCACAGGCATCGCGCGCAAGCAAGGCTGAAGGGACTCCTGACATGCAGGCCGAGAGAGCGATTAAGCCTTTCGAATGCTCAGCCAGCAATTCCCTGTCGATGCGTGGCTTGTAATAAAACCCCTCCGTGTAGGCTTTAGACGTGAGACGAACCAGATTGCGATAGCCTTCGAGATCCTTGGCAAGGAGGATTAGATGGTGATTTGCTTTCTCACCGGGCGCCGACGGCGCTCGATCCCGGCGGCTGCCACGGCTGATATAAGTTTCACAACCTAGGATTGGGTTGATCCCACGACTCTTCATGGTGTTGTAAAAGGTGATAGCGCCAAACATATTGCCGTGATCGGTCATCGCACACGAGGTCATCCCGAGTTCTTCTGTGCGTTTTGCGAGTGGCTTTATCTGAATGGCGCCGTCGAGCAGGCTGTAATCGGTGTGTAGATGAAGGTGTGCGAATCGTTGTTCCGGCATAATATGAATGAAGAGCGCTTGCCTTCGAATTTCTGGCTTCAACAGAGACTAAATAAACGAGAGAGCATCACTATATCACGCTGGATTCGGTCGTGTTAATGCGACCGATTTGCTTTAGACTTTCCGGTGCAAGCCTCAGCTTATGAGCCCCCAGGAGACACGGATGAACAGGAAATTTTTCAGAAACCTCGTTTTGGTATTAAGTCTAACCGGGTCAGCCAGCCTCGTTTGGGCCCAGGAACCTGCCATCAATCTCACCCTGGCGGCGAAATATCTCGCCGAAGCAAACGATCTTTGCAGCCGCGATCGGCAAGGCCTGTGGGGTCTAGAGCTTTGTGGGCCCACTCTCTTCGTTGATATGAACACGCGAGAAGTAGTGGCAAATCAGGCGGACGCGCCAGGAGTGCTGAAACAAAAGGACGGTTTGTTTGTTGGTAAGTGGCCGCTGGAGATGAACATCAGCAACACCGCAGTTGATTGGGGCGGAAAGAAGTGGACCATGGTCATGTGGCCGTTGCCCACCGATATCCAAGACCGCACTCAGTTACTGCTGCATGAATTGTTTCACCGCGTCCAAGAGCAGTTGCATTTGCCCGGTCTAAATCCGCCAAACAGCCATCTGGATTCAAGAGACGGACGAGTTTGGTTGCAACTGGAATGGCGTGCCCTCGCAAACGCTCTCTTCACGCGCGGTCCCAACCGAAAGACGGCGATAGTAGACGCATTGACCTTCCGTGCTTATCGACATTCATTGTTTCCGGCGGCTGCGAAGGAAGAGAGGGAGTTAGAAATCAACGAGGGACTGGCTGAGTATACGGGAATGAAACTGAGTGCAGGCTCAAATGCGGACTTTGCTATCAGGGCCAGTTGCACATTGAGACAGGCGCGTTTTCGGCCAACTTTTGTGCGCTCGTTTGCCTACGCGTCAGGCCCGGCTTATGGAGCTTTGCTTGACGAGTCGGGCAAAAACTGGCGCAAGACTCTGCAATCAGGCTCTGACTTAGGAATGCTTCTTCGTGGTGTTTATGGCGTCAAGCTACCGCGAGTCTCGGAAGCATTGGCGTTAAAAAGAGCTGGCGAGTACAGCGGAGAATCGTTGATCGCGTCTGAGACGGAACGGGAGAATAATCGACAAGAATTAATGGCGAAGTATCGTTCCCGATTTGTAGAGCAACCTGCGCTGGACGTGCCGCTGACTGACAAGGCGCAATATTCTTTCAACCCAAACAATCTGATTCCCTTTGGCGACAACGGGACCATTTATCCGACGATGCGAGTGACAGATGAATGGGGCATCCTTGAAGTTTCCGACGGCGCGTTGATGATTCGGGAGGCGGGGAAACCAGCGAGGATTGTCATAGCGATACCCAAAGAGGTAAGTGAGCGACCACTCACCGGTCCAGGATGGAAACTCCAGTTGAAGGAAGGCTGGGAGCTCAGGCCAGGGATGCGAAAGGACAGCCTGGTGGTAATGCGGAAGTTGGGATGAGCAAGAGCGTTGGGTTAATGCAACACCGATCACTCCCATTCAATGGTGCTCGGAGGTTTAGAGCTGATGTCGTAGACCACGCGATTAATTCCCTTCACCTCAGAAATTATTCGCGAAGAGATTCTGGCCAATGCATCGTGTGGCAGACGTGCCCAATCGGCCGTCATTCCATCAATGCTCGTTACGGCACGGATGGCCACAACTTTCTCGTAAGTTCGTTCATCACCCATCACGCCGACGGTTGAGACTGGCAAGAGCACGGGAAAGGCTTGCCACACCGCGTCGTAAAGATTTGCTGCACGCAACTCTTCATCGAGAATCCGGTCTGCAGATTGGAGGAGCGCAACACGTTCACGCGTAACCTCGCCGATAATGCGGACCGCTAAACCAGGACCTGGAAACGGATGGCGCGTAAGAATCTCTTCCGGCACTCCCAGTTCCCTTCCCATCAAACGCACCTCATCCTTGAACAACTCCCGCAGCGGCTCGATGAGTTTCAACTTCATCTTTTCCGGCAACCCGCCGACGTTATGATGACTCTTGATCACTGCTGAAGGACCCCGCACAGACACCGACTCAATCACATCAGGATAGAGTGTGCCCTGCATAAGGAACTCAACTTCACCCACGCGCTTCGCTTCCTGCTCGAAGACATCGATGAAGAGACCGCCAATCTTTTTCCGCTTTTGCTCCGGATCAATTACGCCACTAAGAGCATTTAAAAACCGATCCCCAGCGCGCACTCCGGTAATGTTGAGTTTCATCCGCTGCTCGAACAGCGCGAGAGTGGACTCAAACTCAGCTTCGCGAAGTAATCCGTTGTCAACGAAAATACAGGTTTGACGATCGCCAATCGCTTCGTGGACCAGTGCCGCAGCGACCGTGGAATCCACACCTCCAGAAAGACCCGAAACCACCAGACCGTGGTCGCCGACCTGCTCCCGGATGCGGGCAATCTGTTCACCGATTACGGCTTTGGGAGACCAGTCGCCGCGACACTTACAGATGCCAAACAGAAAATTGCGGAGTAGCTGGGCGCCGAGTGGTGTATGGGCCACTTCAGGATGGAATTGAACGCCGAAAATCCCCCGCTCGGTATTCTCCACGGCATTTAGCGCGTCGTCTGTTAATGCGGTCAGTCGGAATCCGGTCGGGACCGTAGTTACCTGATCACCGTGGCTCATCCAGACGTCCATTTCGCGAAGTAGGCCTTTGAACAGTTCGCTGCTCTCGTCGATCACCTTCAGACGCGCGTAGCCAAACTCACGATTTGGCGACGCCTTAACCTCGCCGCCAAGGTCTGCAGCCAGAATCTGAAATCCATAGCAAATGCCGAGGATCGGGCTGGCGACCGACTCCAGCAGGTCCGCATCGGGTCTGGGTGCATCGGCCTGATATACAGACGCTGGGCTTCCCGACAGAATTAAACCCTTGGGCTTACGAGCCTTAATTGTGTGAGCTGGAGTGTTATACGGCAGGATTTCGCAGTAGACGCCTGCTTCGCGGACGCGACGAGCTATGAGCTGAGTGTACTGGGATCCGAAGTCAAGTATTATGACTGTTTCGTGTTGAGCTTCATGTGTCAAAAAAAACAAACCTCAGGTGCCTATTATTGCGTCCAATGCTCGGTCCGAAAATGTAAGTGGAGGATTATACTTTCGGATTCGAATAACTCAAGAACACTCGCATGAACGTACCAGCACGCTTACCAGGGATGCAAATACTCAAGAATCAATTCATGAGGTTATTACCGAGCGGAATTGCAGCCGCATTATTCATAGCTGCGTCAATCACCCCGGGTCTTACTCAAAACGGGTCGAGTGGCCAGGTAACGGCCAGCAAGTTGAATCTAAGTCAACCCCTAACGATCGCGTGGCGTTACGATTCAAAGTCGACGATCAATCTGACGCCAGCCAACGATAACGAACGCGTATATCTCCCACTTGCCGGCGGACAGATCGTTTCACTTAAAGCGACCGATGGTCAGCTTAACTGGCGTTCGGAGATGGGTGGCGAATTGTCGGCATCACCCGCTGCAGATAGCCACGCAGTTTATGTGGCATCGGAAACAGGTAAGCCTGAGGCTGGTGAACGACGAGCGATGGGTGCGTTGCGGGCCCTCGGTCGAGAGGGTGGCGTTACTCTTTGGATGCGAACCCTGGCGATGCCCATACGCGGGTCGTTGACTCTAGCCAACGGCAAATTGTTTGGAGGAGGTAGCGATGCAAAGCTATACGCCTTCGACGCCAAAACAGGAGTCGTGAAATGGGTCCACACCTATGCGGCCCCCTTCAACAGTCAACCGATGGTAGCGGGGTCGCGCGTCTACATGGGTAGTGAAGACGGAAACGTCCTCGCCTTCGATCAGGAAACGGGGAAATTCATATGGTCGTTTCGAACGAAGGGGCCAGTGCGTGGCCCAGTCGCGGACGGAGGTGAACTGGTCTACTTCGGCTCAGGCGATGGTTTTGTTTATGCGGTGAGTGCGGCCAGCGGGCGTTTGGTGTGGAAGAGCAGGACAGGCGCAGGTGTTCAGGCGGTGGTCAGGGTTGGTGACGACTTGCTGGCGGCATCGCTCGATAACTTTGTGTACAAGTTCTCCGGCGCCGGAACCCGGCTCTGGAAGCGCCAGATGCCTGGGCGAATTTCGTCGCAACCGTTGATGGCCAGCGCAGACGCCTTGTTCATGCCGTTATCGAGCGCGGCTGGAGTTGTCTTGGAAATGAAAGACGGACGCCAGGTGAATTCCCTGCCGGTCGGAGCTGAGATAACCACCTCGGCTTCGCCTATTGCTGTGGGTGATGCGGTGTTGCTTACTACTGAGCAGGGGTTGCTCGCGTTTACGCATCCGCGTGAGGCACCGAAGGCAAAACTGTAAGCCACTGCCATTTCAGGAACTGCATTTCCGAGAATCTACTAATCTGTGAAATAGAATTCGCCGAAACAGAAGCAAACTAACAGTTTGCTTTACGAGTTTTCCTGAATTGTAGCTTCGGTAACTTCGGGTCGTCTTCTGAACAAGGCAAAGACTCTTGAAAACAACCCGTGCAGAATATACCCAATGACGAGGATTAAGAGGACGTGACGTGAGAAGAGAAAGATGAGCGTGCCGATGGCGACGGCCAAAATGATGGTGCGCATACTACGGCTGCTGGTTCCCACTGTCTTAAAGCTCGAAAACCTCAGGGTACTAACCATCAATACGCCGAGCAGCCCTACCAGGCACATCAGCAGCAATGAATAGATCCTGGCCCGCTCTGGGCCGTAATAGACCAGCGGCATAGGAACGAAATGGATAATCGCAGCGATCAGTCCACCGGCGACCGGAATGGGCAATCCGACAAAGCTTTTTTTGTCCATCTTGATGCTGCCTTCGGCGAGGATACGAGGTCGCGAAGACTGCACGTTAAAGCGGGCCAGGCGAAATCCACCACACATCAAGTACATGAACGAGAGGAACCACGCCAGACTGTGAAGATCGCTACCTTCCTCCAACGTCGCGCCATAACCCCAAACATAGACCAACACCGCCGGAGCAAGTCCAAACGTGACTACGTCTGCGATTGAATCAAGTTGGACTCCAATCTCGGTTGTAGTTCGAGTAAGCCGGGCGATCCGCCCGTCGAGCATGTCAAATAACACGGCCCAGCCGATCGCCTTGGCCGCATTGTCGAGATAGTGAGCGGCCTGGACCAGGTCTGATTCGCTTCCACTCCCGATTAACTGAAAGCCCCTGACAGCAGACATCACGGCATAAAAACCCATGCCAATGTTTGCCGCAGTGAAAACGGAAGGGATGAGATACAGTCCCTTCCCCAGACCCCGGCGCTCGGGGTTCTTGATTTCAGTTTCCACGGCTGATGACGCTGAGGCTGTCATTGAATTCTACCGATGATGGTGGAGCCGCCTTTTACGCGGTCACCTGGCTTAACTGAAACGGAAACTGTAGCCGGCAACACCAGATCGGTTCGCGAACTAAACTTTATCAACCCAAACCGTTCACCCAACGCAACCCGTTCACCCACGTGCTTCCAACAAACAATTCGTCGCGCCAGTATGCCGGCGATTTGTTTGCAGACGACGGTGATTTGTTCGCCTTGAATCGTTAGCGAGTTTTGTTCGTTGACCAGACTCGCATTTTCGTTAGTTGCAATTAAGAACTTTCCCTTCATGTAAGTGACGTCGGTAATCTCGCCGGCGATGGGGGCGCGATTGATGTGCACATCAAACGGCGAAAGGAAGATGCTAACTAATGTAGGTGAATTTTCGCTGCCGCTGTCAACCTGTTGAACCCGGGTCACTCGGCCATCAGCGGGGGAGACAACCACATTCGCATCGTTCGGAAGTTGTCGTGAGGGGTCGCGGAAAAAATACGCCATGAAGGCGGTCAAAACGACGAACACGATTGCTACCGGCCAGTAACCCAACAGGAGCGCCAGGACTGTCAGGATTCCTGGCACCAGCACGTAAACAATTCCGTCGCGAGCCATCGTCACTTTGTCAAATCTCTATACCGACTTTCATGTGCTAAAAAAACTAACCTGCGGTCTAAAGAAAGGGGACGTGCTAAAACTTCACGTCCCCTCAAAAGCAAATCTACTGGGAAAGATCTTTCCCGTTAAGTATTAATGGCTCACGCTTTGATCTTTTTGGTGGTGCATCATGATGGAATACATCTGGTCTTTAAGCGCTAACTTCTTCTTTTTGAGGGTCACCTCTTCCAACTGTTCTTCGTCACTCGGATACGGCAGCGCTGATAATTCACTCAACCGTTGTTCATACCGGGTGTGTTCTCGGGCCAATTCCCTGAACTCCGGATTCTGATTCATCAGCTCTTCCTTAAGTACATCCGTAGTTGAAATGTCCATTTCGCGCATGTCTCCTTTCAGACGTTAGGCCTGGCAAGATTGATTTGGAGAGGTCGTTGGAAAAACCTCCATAAATTGTAGCGGACACGAAAAAATGGTAGCCCAATTATGACCGGGGATCAAGCTTTCACTAAAACTGACGGCTCATGACCAGGGCATCCTCAGGTGGGTCTGAATAATATCGCTTGCGCCTGGCCGTCACCCGAAACCCACATTTCTCATAAAGTGTGAGCGCAGCGGTGTTTCCGGCCCGTAACTCCAGGAAAGCACTCGTCGCACCGCGGCCATTAGCTTCAGCAAAAAGGCTGGTCAATAACGCTCGGCCGATCCCCTGCCCGCGATAACGCTCTCGTACCGCGAAGTTGTTTATGTGTAGTTCCCCTGCCGTGACTCGAGCCACGATATAACCGGCCAACTGGTGAGTGGGATTTGCCAACTCGTTACCATCAAGCCGCGCGACGAGCATCAACGCACCGAACTGGCCCTGGAGCTCGGCGTAATAGGCTGCCCACCCCCAACGGCTCAAACCTGATGTCTCTTCAATCTGCACCACCTCCAGCAGATCGTGTTCGGTCATGCTGGTGATCGAATACCCCTTACCGGACTGTGCTAAGGCGTGGATGGTTACTGGCATCGTTCGTTGAGCTCGGCATCGGATGGCCGAACGTAGATTGCTTGAAGTGTTTCAGGCGATTGCAGTTCGTTATGTTGGTACCTTTGAAGCGCGAGTGCGGCAACATTGCGCGCAAGAATGTCTGGCCTCGGAGCCAGGCTCCAACCGCCATCCGTTCCAAACTCGGAGAATGCAAATTCCTGTCGTTGCGCGAAGGTCTCAAGAAGTTCTCTATGAAGATGTGCACCTTCGCCGGCCCAACACAGATTCGGATTGGCCGCATACTTCGTCATTAACTTTTGCGGCGATAGGTGAGCCGCGCCATCGAGTTCGTTGACGTCGCCGCTTGCTGAAACTGAAAACATCTGCGCGAAGACCTCTCCCCTCCCGGCCGGCAACAAAGCTACAGTTGCGGCGGAAGTGCCGGCGGCATGAGCGACTGCGTGAAGTGTAGGCACGCCTACACACGACTGGTCGAGTGTAACCGCCAGAGCTTTCAAAGTCGCGATGCCGATCCGCAGTCCGGTGAAGCTGCCCGGGCCGGAAGCGCAAGCAAAAAGATCGATATCCTGAAGCGTTAGCCCAGCTTCGTCGAGGCAGCTGCTGACGTCGGACAATAGACTGTTTGAGTGTGAGACTTTTGGATCACCCTTGCGAGCGGCTAATAGTTTTTTGTCAGTCCCCAGAAAAACACTGCCACCAAGCGTCGCAGTTTCCAAACTCAGGATAATTGGCGAGATCGAATCATTCTTATCTTTCATGCGCTGCAATTCTATCAACGACGACTAGTCAGCGTCGCTTGAACCCTTAATCCCATGAATCACAAATTGACCAGCACGCGATACGCAATTCGCCAACTGATATGGAAACCGGGGAAATTCATTGAAACTTCCTCCGACGCTGACTGTCGCAAGAATCGGGTTGGGCCAACGACCACCAAGACCTCTTGCCCATTCCGACGGCCGGCGCACCAACTCGGCCATGGGAAGCGGATGATTCATCGGAGCCTGGTCAGCAGCGAACGGCGTGGCCCACTGCCGGAGCACATTCTCAACTAACCAGCCAGGCAAACCATCTGGATTAGCTGAAAACGGGAGATGGGCAGGCTCAGCACCCAATAGCTGGCGTGCCAACTTGATGACGCACTGAATCCATTGTGATCGGGTTTCACTACGGCCCAGGCAAACTTCCCAATCAAAGTCTGACGGTAACGACTCGATTGCCGCCGCGACGTCACACAGCCACAAGGGTCGCCATGCCCCGTGCTTTAGAAAATGAATACAAAGTAAGGCGAGCAGATCTTCAGTACCAAGCATGCGAATCGTGGTTTCGCCGAGCCGAACCAGCCTCGAACGCGCGAACAACTCCTCCACCGTACGCTCAGGAAATTCGTCGAAGTCCTTGTGAAGATCCACCCAGCAATCGTTTGCCTCAGGACGCCTGAGGATCTCCTGGACCCGTTTAAAATCCGCTCGTGTGACAAGAATATCGATATCACCTGATGGGCGAAGGTCGCGATCTGAATAGAGATTCGCAGCGGCCCAGCCTTTAGCCAGAAGTGCATCTGCCGAATGGTTCTCGAGAAGTCGGAAAGTCTTTTCAACTTTCTCTTCGTGCATCGCAGTTTGCAGCGATTGCAGTCTGGCTGCGTGATGCAAGACTTCTGCTGAGGCGGAATCCTTTAGCTCAGTCTGGCTAATTCGTCGCCAGGCAAGTGCCGCCGCTCCTGAAGCACAAAGTAGCGGGGTCAGCTCATCCAGCTCGGTTTCCGAAATTGTGAGCGGCGGAAAATCAGAGCTCCGCCAGGATCCTTCAAGTGTCGCGGCCAGCAGACGGCCCGTGCGTGTGTTGTCTTTGCGTTTCAAGGAGGTTAGCGCGAAGTGAGAAGCTTATCGCGCGGTAGTGCTAATCGATTTTTCCAGTCGCCTCAGAATGGCGGGAACCACTTCGGTAGCCTGGCCTCGGGGCCCCTGCAACACATCGGCTCGGGCGACAACTCGCTCTAACGATTCAAACGCCCTCTGCGGATCCCGCCGTGCTGAAACGGTATTGGCCAATATCTCCAGAACGCCTTTTCCCGGACTAAGCTTGCGCGGCCGCCATTTCGCTCCATCCTTAAACTTAGTCATCAATACCAGTCCAATCGGAAGTGGTTTAGTCCCGGCGCGTCCGCCGATGTCCTCAAAATTTAGCTTTGATTGTTGGTAGGACTCCTCTTCGCGAAGTTCAATCGGCTTTATGAAAGGATGCAAACGCCCCTGGGCATCAATCACCGCGTATTCGTCAGAGTAGTAAGTGGCGCCCGCGCGAACTAACTCCACGATCAGAGTTGATTTTCCGCTGTAACTACGACCAGGAACAATGATGCCCTGACCTTTCCAGCCTACTGCTCCGGCGTGAACAAACACGTGGTGACTGGCGAACTCCGCCACAAAGATCCGAAAGTCGGAGTCGAATGCTTCAAGCATCCGTTCAAAGTCCTTTGTTCTCGCCAGCCGAACGTGGTCGCCATAGAGTTGTCCAAAGCGTTTCGAGCTTCCGTTGCCGCTAAAACCGGTGCTATGAAACGAATACAAACGATCGACTTCTTTTAATTTTGATTCCTTCCACTTGCCAGGGAGAGCTTCCTGGACCCGATCCAAAACCTCAGCGTTGTTTGACCGCAGCCCCACACGAACTCCGTAAGCAGTAAGAGAAAATCCCACCGACCAACCGAGCCGATCGACCTTCGCCATAGCTTCGGAAGGCGTTTTTAAATGGGGCAAGGTTGATTCCGACAAGGTCTAATCAACTTTCTATGGAGCGGTCTAAGGGCATCGCTGGAAGGTGATCACTTCAAGCGTTCCAATGAAAAACTGTCTAACCAAAGTGAACCAAAAATGGGACAAGGCGCAGTGGTACAACTTTCGCGCTGGACACTCACTACAACTGCGGCAGTCTCAGGTAAAGAGCTAAACTCAACACTGAAGGCTTGCCACGTTGCCGTCCCCTTATTGAGTGCCGGCGATTGTCCAAGCAACTTGCCGTCGGCAGCATCTCTCACCACCACGATCGGTGGACCACCAGAAACAATCTCATCTGAACGGGCGGCGAAGTTCAATTTGTAACGACTGGCTGGCTCAACAATCGTTAGTTGGGAAAGGACTGGCGATGCTGAGTCTGAGGCGCCTTGAAAACTGATCAGTATGCTTTTGCCACCACTATGATGATCGGTTGCATCAAGAGTCAGGTTCGCAGCCGTTAAATTGCCTGGCACTCTCCAACCAAAACCCTCTTCGCTTAGCATCAAAGTGCCTTCGAACCCTCCATCTTCGAGTGGGGCGTTGCCTGTTGACCCAGATGTCTTTCCAGCCTGCCAAACAGAATAGGCTTCCTTGTAAGCACGCTTTTCCAGAAGTTGCTTAAGCAGAGCTCGTTGAAAGTCTTCTCCCGGTGCCCCCGCAGCTCTCCAGTGCGCCAACGATTCCTGAGCCTTCCCTTCTCGCGCCAACAATTGCGCAAAAGCGAGGTGTATCTTAGGCGACTGAATCTGGACCATTGATTCCGTCTTCGCCGGGTCTCCACGGCTTAATCCCCAGGCCAGATCGAGCAATTTTGGGATTAGAACCGGATTGCTTTGAACTGCGGAATTCAGATCCTTGAATGCCGAATCGTATTGTCCTGCGCGCAACAGCACGTTCCCTCGTTGCCACCGAGGCTGGGAATAATGGGGAGCTAACTGGACGGCCTGATCAAACGCTGCGAGGGCTCCCGCCGTATCGCCCATCTGATCGCGGATAAGTCCTAACGCGACCCAGAGCGAGTAATCGGCAGGCCTGGCCGCGATGGCTTTCTCCACGGCCACAAGTGTCTCGGCGTGGGAACCGGAAATGTTGGCGAGTGTTGCTGCAGTGATCTGTGCCTGCGCATCATTCGGCGTCAGTTGCGTAGCCGTTCGCGCAGCATCCTGACTTCGGGTTACTAGTGCGTACCGGACAAAAAGCCGGGCGATACCAAAGGTTGCCGCGGCGCGGATCGCCCAAAGACAGATCGCGACTGCAACCACAACCAGCAGCAAACGGAGGTAGCGATTTGAAGAGAATCCGGAGTTGTTCGGCATCTAAAACTAAGGACGGGTGTGGCTACAAAGGGTGTGCACCTATAGTTATGCCCGCCAAACTGCGGCGGGCATAGGTGACTTTGCGTCTGAAGAGACTAGGGAGTAGCGGGACTCGGGTCGTCGCCGCCGGTCGCGAGAATAATAATGGTTGGAACAGCTACCGCTGCTCCAATTATTCCGATGATGCCCGGTGTGCCAATCCCACCGCCAGCGACTGCGGGAGGCGGTACTACACCGCCGGCGCAACCTGTAATGAAGCCTCCGCCATTCTTCTTCTTTTTCTTTTCACTCTCGCTGTCAGCGATTAGGCCTTCCTGCTGCGTGGCGATTTCCACTCTTGAACCTTTTTTGCCTGCGGTGCCCGACACGCAACCAGCAATGACCGTAGCTCTCGCCTTGCATCGCCGGTCATTCGGATCGTCAGTGGCCGGGGTCTTCTCCGGATCCTTACAGTTCTCGTCAAACTCGAGCAGTATCTTTGAACCTGGAGGCAAATCGAACTTACCTAGTGCACCCAGGTCGATCGTGGCAGCCACGCCCGGCGGCGTTTCAATGGTCGCATTAGTTGCGACGCTATCGCCGCTTGCGGCGCTAATACCGTTGATTGAGATGGGGCGATTCCCCGTTGTCGTGACACGCGCCAACATCTGCTGTTGCGGCAAGATAGTTGTCAACGCTGGGAAGAGCGTCTGCGCGTATCCGGGTAGAAGTGTTATTTGGGCGATGGTAACCGCTGCGAGAAGCGTAGCTCCGAATGCCCTTCGGCGAATGCTTTTTGTCATAAGAACCTTTTCGTCTGATCTGGGCGAACTGGGACGGATTCTTACCACAATCCCGTCGGGGTAAAAGGATGCTAACCGATCATGGCGGCTACATCAAGAGTCTGCGAGTTTCGTACTGACCTCACGTCATTGCAACCCGTGAAGTTGAGACAGCGTGACGCTGGGAATAGATTAACAGCAAATGAAAAAGCGTGCCCACCTAAATTAGTGGGCACGCTAAAGAGCAACGAATGTTGCAACTTATGGAGTCGCCGGACTGGGGTCGTCCCCACCAGCCAGAATAATCACAGGAGGAATGATGGCGGCCGCAGCGATCAGCGCGATCAGGCCAGTCTTCCCAATGCCTCCGGCAGTTGCTACTCCGGCAGGAGGAATGTCATAGCAAGTCCGGAGAGTGCCGCCGCCGGATTTCTCTCTGTCGGAATCACTCTGTGCAATCCGCTTCTGCTTATCATTGAAAACTTCATGGCGGGTACCCTGATTGTAGTTTGTGACAACACACCCGGCCAGGACGGTAACAGTTACTTTGCAAGCTTCTGGATTCGGGTTCGCCAGGGCATCAGGCGGACACACATAATCAATGCGGGCTCTGGTGTTGCCTTCCAGCTTGACTGAACCGAGCGGTCCCAGGTCAATCGTAGCTTCGGTACCCGCCGGTGTTTGGACCAACGCTCCCGCCGGGACGCTGTCTCCGCTGACGGCATTGTTACCGTTAATGGTGGCAGGGGAACTTCCGTTAATTGTGATCCGCCCAATGACACCCTGAGGTGAGAGTGTTGACGTAGCGGACGCAACCGGGGCAGCAAGGCCGAGTTGGAGGGAAATCTGGACCACAGCGAATGTCAATAGAACTGCAATGGCCTTGATCCCTTTTGAACGTCGAGTGTTCATATCAGGTCCTCCGAAGTACTGCTTGAGGTCTTTGGTTAATTTGGAGACGAGAAATGTACGCCTCAAGGGACTCTAAGTCAATGAATTTATACGGCCATTCAGAACCTTTTTGCAAGAAACCGCCTGAAAATAGCGATTATCGAGTAGTTATCCGTAAAAACTCCTGGGCCAGCCGCGGATCCAGGGTGCGCAGCAGCTCGTACTCCGCGAGGGCCGCCTTCTTGTCACCCAAGGCGACGTGAGTAATCGCTAGATTGAAGTGAGCCTCGCCAAACCCTGGCTTGATGGCAATGGCCGCTTTGAATGAACCCACAGCCTCTTTATATCGCTTGGTGCGAACGTAGACTTTGCCGAGATTATTGTGGGTCTCTGCACTATCCGGCGACAGCACCAGCGTCTTCTTGTAAGCCTCGATCGCTGCGTCAAATTGTTGTGCCTGGTAAAGCGCCGACCCCAGACTATTCTGAGCGTCGGAAAAGTCAGGCTTGAGTTTGACGGCTTGCTGTAAGGCGGTCACTGCGTCGCTGAATTGGCCCAGGTTGTAATAGCCTGTTCCCAGGTTGTAGTAGGCTTCTGGAAAATCAGGTTTGATCTGAATGGCCTTCTTCAACACTTCAACTGCACCGGGATAGTCTGCAAGTTTGTTAAGGACCACCCCAAGGTTGTTGAGCGCCTTCGCATAATCCGGTCTTAGCCGAAGCGCTTCCTTGTAGGAAGCCACCGCCCGTTGATAGTAGCCAACAGCTGCAGTCTTTTCGCTGGCCGCCTCTCCAATTTTCACATACGCGTAGCCGAGGTTGTTGTGCGAAACGGGGTTGTCAGGCTTCAGCTTGATGGCTTCGCCTAATTCAGTTACCGCCTGGGTATAGTCACCGAGCGAAATCAGCAAACTGCCAAGGTTGGTCCGAGCTTCTGCATAGTCCGGCTTTAGTTTGATAGCTTCCCGATAAGCTTTAGTCGCCTCGGGATACTTATTAGATTTGTAATACGCATTCCCAAGATTGTACTGAGCATCAGCAAAATCGGGTTTCACCCTGGTGGCATTAAGAAAAGCTTCCAACGCCTTTGGATACTGTTCGGTGATGTAATAGGCAGCGCCTAGGTTATTCAGCGCTTCGGGATCGTTTGGTTTTAGACGGATCGCATTGCTGAAGGCTTCGACGGCCTCCTGGTACCGACCACTCTTATAGAAGCTGGCGCCAAGGTTGTTATAGGCAACTGCATCATCTGGCTTAAGTTTGACCGTTTGTTGTAGCGCTGCAATTGACTCGGCCTGCTTCCCGAGTTTGTCGTATGCGTAACCCAGATTACTGGTCGCTGTCGCATTATCCGGCTTTAGTTTGATCGTTTCTTCGTATGCTTTGGCTGCTTCTTCGAAACGACTCAAACTTAGATAACTGTCGCCCAGTGCGTTGTAGGCTTCAGCCCAATCGGGTTTGTATTTGACCGCTTCTTTGAAAGCGCTGATTGCTTCAGCATGTTTTTCCAGAGTGCTGTACGCGATACCCAAATTGAAGTGGGCGTCCGGATCATTCGCCTTCAAACTCAGTGCCTTCTTGAAGGCTTCTACGGCTTCATTATTCTCGCCTCGAGCGAAATGAGCAGCACCCAGGTTGTTGTAGATGACTGGATCTTTTGGCGCGTGCTTTAACGCGTTTTGATAAGCCTCAACCGCTTTCGGAAAATTTGAAAGGTCGTAATATCTATTTCCCTGGTCTTTAAAAGCTTCGGCCTGGTCAGCATCAGTGACTGTTGGAGTTGTGTCTGTATCGGGCTCAACAGGGATACGCCTTGACCTTCGTCTATCAGGCGGTGGGTTATTTCTGGCGACTTCGGGTCTGGGTGGAGGATTGTTTCTGGCAACTTCAGGTCGCACGGTAGCCTTTGGCTGACGTTTAACCTGCAACATCGAAACGGCGCCCCCGAGGTCACGCGACCGTTGCGGCTTCTTAACAATAATGGATGCGCCACCCATGATGTCCTGGCCCTGGAATGAGCCCGCACCACCACCCAGGCCCTGAAGCACCACGGCCCCGACTGCCAGATTCAACATCGCCAGCAGCACCACCAGCGCAATGGCTAATTTCAAATTTCCAGAGGGTTTCATCAGGTTTCGTCGACCAATCGATTGGACCAGCGGGGTTTCGATGTAGCAATAACTACCAGCGTTGTAAACATGAACGCATTAATCATGATGTGCAGTCCAAAGTCCACCAGACTGTGGACCGCCACACCCACAATTCCGATGGCGGCCCCAAAGGCGGCGGCGCCCCGGAAATGATTTGCCGATCGTAAGTTTTCTTTCGTTCGCCGGAAAACTGCCACCGCAAACCAGGCAAGGATTGCAAAACCAACCACTCCCCCGCTGGCAAGTACTTCTAAATAGTCGTTATGCGCTTGTTGCGGCGTCATGGAGCCGGAAGCATTGTGAAATCTTGGAATCGTCGCCCAGTAGGCGCCCATGCCGACACCAAGGATCGGATTGGCGAAAAACATGGCCCGCGACGCCCTCCAGATCTCGCTGCGACTTACCCCGCTTCTGTCAGTTGTATCAGAGCTAAGCTGGGTGCGCGCCTCTTCAACCCTCGCCGCTAACGGATCTCCGCCCATCCACAACGTGCCAACGGCGACGCCGCAGATCAATACCACCAAAAGTCCCAATCTCACCGGGAGCGATCTGGCAATTGAAACGAGTTTGGAAACAGGTTCTGAAAAGTCGCGACTTCTCACCACCATGTCGAAAAGCAAAGCGGCAGCGACCACCTGGGCCATCATGGCAAACAACCCGCCGCGCGAGCCACTAAGTACCAGCGCCATCCATAACGGCAAGATGGCAGCAACGTAGAGCAGGAGCTTGTCTCGTTTGACGCCGCGCGCAACTACTAACCCAAGCGTTAGCCCAAAGCCCATCTCCATCAGGTAGGCGAAATGGTTCCGGTTGATAAATTGCCCATAGCCGCCAATCATCTGCAGCAGGGGCAACCCAAAACCGAGTGAACGTTGTGTGGTTTGCCGGAGGATGCCAAATATTGCACTCGCAACTCCGAGTGCAATGATCACGGCAATCAGAACTCGCATGCGCCTTTCCGTCGACGCATAACGAAACAGGAGCAATCCCGCAAGAGTTAGGCTCAGCAGCTGGAGTGCGAAGAAACGTGTTTGAGACGGATCGACACTGACGGTTTTCGCGATTGCGGCAGTTAGTCCCGGAGCGGTCTGATGGCCAAAGGGCACGGTCTGGAGAAACGCAAACAATACCAGGGCCGCCATCGGCAGAATTATCGACATGCCGTCATCGATCCAACTCCCGCTGACATAACCCTCAATCAGCCAGAGAATCGTCAACGTCAAGACTGCGCAGACGAAGAACGCCTTCCACCAAGCCTCTATGGTCCCGTAAGGGATTGCGGTGATGACAAGAAGCCCGACGAGACCACTGAATATGATGGTCCCAAGTAGGCCCGCAATCCGCGGCCTCGCAAGCGTTCTGCTGCCTTCAACGAATTCTGAGGTGGCGAGCCGGGACACTATCCGGTGACCTTCTTCGCGCCCACGTGAAGATTTGAATGACTTGAGCTGTATGGTTTCTCGAAGCTGCGAAAGATGCGTTCGGCGGCAGCCGAAAGTTCGACTCGCAGGATCCCCGCCACGTAATCCATCTCCAGAAGCAAGGGCGGGCTATCCAGAGAGCGATAGAGATTCATCCAACCCCAGTCACCACTATCGTTTGCCAGGGGCAACCGGAAACCCCAGTATTTTGAGGAGCCGATCACTTCTTCCTTCATGCCACTTTTCTTCCAGCTCCAGGTTACCCGATTATTCCGGAATTCTATATTCGGAGTACGTCCGCGTTGATGACTGGCGTTGAATGCGCGCATGTTTGGTTCACCTCGTCCAAGGTAACCAAGCTGCGCATTCGCGAAGGCAAATTCCTCGAACTCAAGCATCTGGCTGAGCGCTTCGAAAAGCTCATCAAGATTTGACGCTTTGGAAAGCGCAAGGCTTGCTCGCCGCACGCGGATGTTGTTAGCCACACGAACGCGCCGGCCGCCAACGGTGCGCCTGACTCCTGCCCGAAGCTCATCAACTTCGTGGTAGCGCAAGTGGCCCACTGCGACCAGGACCGCCACGGCAATCACAAACAAGACGAGACCGGTCACCGGCGATGATGTGGTGGTCGAGAGTGCGGCAACGAGTCCGAAGATCGCGCAAACGCCATACAGGATTAGTACCACCTGTCGTTGCGATAACCCACGGGCGAGCATCATGTGATGAATGTGCTCACCATCGCCTTCAAAGATCGGTCGCCGGCTGATCATTCGGCGGACCATGGTCACACTGGTGTCTACCACCGGCAAACCAAACGCCAGCAAGGGAGTGATGACCGCTACTGCAGTGGTCGCTTTTTGAGCGCTCACGATCGAAAGGGCTGCTAATAGAAAGCCTACAAAGAGGGCGCCCGAGTCGCCGAGGAATATTGATGCAGGGTTGAAGTTGTATCGAAGAAAACCGGTAAGGGCGCCGCTAACCACAAGGGCCACCACAATCATCAAAGGGTTGCCGCTGGCAACGGCTACCACAAAAATCACAATCGAAGCGAACAGCGCGGCGCCTGATGCGAGTCCGTCCATTCCATCTATTAAATTGAAAGCGTTGGAAATCCCCACCAGCCAAAGGACCGTAATAAGGAAACTAACGACGGGCGGGAATTGAATAGTTCCCATGAATGGGATACCGAGAGCCTCAATTCTGCCACCCATCGCGAAAAACAACGCGGCGATCATCCCGAGGCCGATGAACTTTACGACCGCATTCGTTCCGCGCACATCGTCGTAAACTCCCAGCAGGAACACGAGCGTCGAAGGTACCAGGATCATGAAGATCGTTGAGGTGTAGGTCTGTAACGATTGCGTAAGCAGATTCGAAACGAGGGGAATTGATGAGAGCGCCAGCATCACTGAAAGGAAGATGGCAATCCCACCGAGTCGGGGTGTCGCTCGTTGATGGATTCGGCGGCTGTCCGCCGGAACATCCAGGACCTGAAACCGTTCGCAGAGTCGCCTGATGAGGGGCGACAGAACCAACGACGCGAATGTCGCGATCGAAAATAGAGCGAAATAGGTGCGCATGGGAGAACCTCTCTAAATATATCTGGGCTTACCGTTCTCGATAAAGCTCAGTGGCCCGGTGATACAACCCCGGTGCTTTGTGAAGATGAGAATGTATGGACCATAGCCGGCGTTGAGGATTCCAGTACCTCAATTAAACGAGGTAGTAAAGTCTGTTTCGAAAATCGGCCGGCTATGGGAGTTTGTTGGTGCCGGCCATTCAAACTGCGTGACGCCTGTTTTAGAATGCTTTCCTCCACCCCGGAGACGTCGCCGTGGTCTACCATGTAACTGGCGTACCCCTGGTGGCCCAGCGTCGCCTCCGCCCTCAGAATCTCAGTAACGTGGCTTTTTGATGGGCCAACGTAAAGCACAGGGCTTCCGATAGTCATAATGTTATAAAGTTTTGATGGATGGACGATACCGACAAACTCGTTGCCCATGACCACGACATGCAAGTCTGCGGCGGATAATGTCCCCGAAAGTTGACTCTGGGGCTGGTACGGAATGCATCGAATGTTTTGCAAGCCCTGGCTGGCGGCATACTCTTTCACTCGCTGCTGTTCGCTTCCTCCCCCAACAAAGCAAAACACAATGTCACTTCTGCTCTTTAACCGTTCTGCCGCCTGGACCAGCGTGTCGAGCGGATGGCAAGGGCTATGGTTGCCGGCATACATGACGACGAACTTGTCGGCTAAGCCATATTCCTTCCGAAACGCTTTCCCGCCCTGTTCGTCGAAGTAAACGGAGTCGTCAAGCGCCCAGGGGGGCAGGACAGTGACTTTGTCTGCTTCGATTCCCTTCCCCTCGATGCGCTGTTTCATGAAACTATCTAGCGCAATAATCCCGTCCGCGTGACGGAGGCTGTACCTTAAGAATCTCTTCAGAACATTAGCGGTCGCCGAGTTCTCTTTTAACCAGTCCGCTGCAATCGCTTCATCAGGGTTCAGGTCCATCACCCAAAAGAAAAACCTCCCGCCTTTTACGCGGGTAAAGAGTGCGCCGAAAAACGATATTAACGGCGGCGATGTTAGAGCGACGACGACATCGTATCGTGGCAACGTCAGCAGCTTCGCAGAACAATTGACGAGAAAGCTGGCAAAGGTCGCGGCGCGCCGCCAACGCGAACCTTTGCCCAGAGTGAGCGACGAGATGCGAATGATATTTATGCCGTTCCAGGTTTCACGACTCGGGAAGCGTTGCGTTGGGTTGTCGTACCCACGATCGCTGCTGACGACAGTGACGTCGTGTCCCCGTTCGACTAGTCCCTTCGCCAGATCGGTAAGCTGCTGCGCCGTGGCGGCAATGTCAGGGTAGAAACACTGGTTGAGTAACAATATCTTCATTGGCGGGAAGTCAAAGCCAAAAACCATTTTCCATATGTCGTTTCTCAATTCTCATCTGTCATCGGGAGAGCATCCGCAGATTACACGGATTATGCAGATTATTCAGATCAAACGACGACCGGCGAAAATGAAACGGCGCTGGTCCACTTGTTCTTAATCTGCGAAATCTGCCGCCAGCCCCCGGCAGTGACTAATGAGAAATGACACATGAGATTGGAAAATCTTTCTCTCATCCTTCAGTCTTCGTCATCCGGAAATACGCAACCGTCTTTTCCAGCCCTTCTTTCAGTTGAATCGTTGGATCCCAACCTAACAGCGCTTGTGCGCGGGTGATGTCTGGTCTGCGCTGCTTCGGATCATCTTGCGGAAGCGGTAGATAATTGAAGTGTGAGCTCACGCCGCACATTGCCGACACCGCTTCAGCCAGTTCTTTGATTGTAAACTCTACAGGGTTACCCAAATTTACCGGCTCGTGAACGTTGTCGATATTCATCAACCGGATCAAGGCTTCAACCAGATCATCGACGTAACAGAACGAACGAGTCTGATCGCCGGCGCCGTAAAGTGTAAGCGGCTCGCCACGCAAAGCCTGCACGATGAAGTTTGAGACGACACGGCCATCATTTTCACACATGCGTGGGCCATAGGTATTGAAGATCCTGGCGATGCGGGTATCGACTTTATTTTGGCGGTGGTAATCCATCATCAGTGTTTCCGCCAGACGCTTACCTTCGTCGTAACAAGAGCGCACTCCGATTGGATTTACGTTACCCCAATACTCCTCCGGTTGCGGATGTACTTCGGGATCGCCATAGACCTCCGATGTCGAGGCCTGAAGAATACGCGCGTGGACGCGCTTGGCGAGTCCCAGCATGTTGATGGTGCCCATCACGCTGGTCTTCACTGTCTTGACCGGATTGTATTGATAGTGAATCGGCGACGCCGGACACGCGAGGTTGTAGATCTGGTCCACTTCCAAAAGGATCGGCTCAATTACGTCGTGACGAACAACTTCAAAGTTACGATTGTCAAACAGGTGGATGATATTGGATCGTCGCCCGGTAAAAAAATTATCGACACAGATGACGTCATCTCCGTTTTGTAACAAACGCTCACAAAGATGTGAGCCGATAAATCCGGCGCCGCCGGTGACTATTATTCTCATGTGTTAGGGTCAGCCGATCGACTCTGGAACTCTGAAGCGCGCACTGTCTATCACAAGGTGCCCACGGGAATAGTCTGGGTGGTCGAGCGGAGCGCTTCAAGATCTGCCTGGACCATCTCCGTAACCAGCTCGTCGAAGGTGTAACGCGGCTCCCAGCCTAAAACCTGTCGGGCTTTGGTGGCATCACCCACGAGTTGATCAACTTCCGCTGGTCGCTGAAAACGCTTATCAATCACGATGTACTTTCGATAATCCAGACTTACTTCGGCGAAGGCTCGCTCACAAAATTCTCGGACACTATGACATTCGCCGGTGGCCACCACGTAATCATCAGGCTCAGGCTGTTGCAACATCAGGTGCATGGCGCGCACGTAATCTTTCGAATGACCCCAGTCGCGTTGCGCTTCTAAATTGCCGATTCGCAATTCGTTTGCCAAGCCAAGTTTGATCCTGGCAACGGTGCTGCTGACTTTTCTCGTGACAAACTCATAACCTCGGCGCGGCCCTTCGTGATTGAAAAGAATTCCGCTCGAGCAATGCATTCCGTAGGCTTCGCGATAATTTCGCGTCAAATCAAATCCGGCAACTTTGCTGATTCCGTAAGGGCTGCGCGGGTGAAAGGTAGTGTTTTCGGTTTGCGGCACCTCATGAACTTTTCCAAACATTTCGCTGGAGCCAGCGAAGTAAAAGCGGCAAGTCGGTCGCAGTTCGCGCAAGGCAGCCAGGACGTAATGAGTGCCGTTGATGTTTGTGTTCATCGTCGAAAAGCCGTCGGCGAAACTTTCCGCAACGAAACTCTGGGCGGCCAGGTGGTAACACTCGTCGAACTCATACCGGCTAAAAATGTGAAATATGCTCGGATAACTTTCAAGACTCGCGGGGTGAAGCGTGATGCGATCCAGCAGGTGCGCAATTCGACCAGTTCGCCGCTCCGGTGCCTCGAGCGCAACGCGTCGCACCAGGCCGTGGACCTCATAACCCTGGTCCAGAAGCAGCTCGGTAAGGTAACTACCGTCCTGGCCAGTAATTCCAGTGATAAGTGCTTTTCGCGTCATCTATTTTGTAACGCAAACTGTTAGTTTGCGTACGTCGCCCTTAGGACCACATCAAGCCTTTATTGAACGATCAGCAAACTAACAGTTTGCTTGACAAGTCGCACGTTATACTGCGGCGTCGCGTTCGCGCAGTCGACCTGGTGATAGAAAAGCAAGACTTGTTGAGATAGCCGCGATCGCAATGACGACAAACAAGCTCAGCACCAGGACCCTGTCAAACTGTGAGATCAACGAGCCCAACGATTCATATCCCGTCAGCTGAAACCAGCTCCTTATTGTCCGCCAACGACCTGCAACATCAATGATCATGGCGGCCTGCACTATCCATAACAGCACCGTCGCAGTTTTTCGCGCCCTCTCTGACAAGCTCGATTCGGCTGCCTTGTACAAGCCGAACACGACCGGAAGCATCAGGATTGAGTCATAGGGATTATGAAAAACCGCCATTAGTGCCCAAAGACAACATAGCTGCAAGAGGAGCAGATCACGTTCGCGGGGTTCAGACCGTCTCTTTACAACCGCGACCCAAAGAATGGCCGCGGCCGTTGTCAGGAGAATCGCAGCATTGAGGAACTCGGCGACAGAATAGTTTGGAACTAACCAATGAACGAGGGGCCGCAGTTCAAAAACTCCGCTCGCAAATGCCTCGGTTCCGAATTGCATTTGAATTACGCCGACATATTCCTGGACGACGAGGAGGGGACTTTGGCCCAACCGGATCGCGTAAATCCCTGTCCCCAGCAGCACGACTCCGATCGATACCACGGCAGGCTTCAGTCGCTTCGTTACCAGCATCCAGCCAAAAAACGCCAGGCCCACATGGGGTTTGATTATTGAGAGACCGAGGAGTAACCCCGATAAAACCGGTCGGCGATCAGCAATCGTGACAGCCGTCAATCCGAAAAAGACCATCAGCAAAGTGAACTGACCGTTACTCAAACCCACTCGCACGCCCACCCACGTAAGAAAGATCAGCCCGGGCAGTAAAGCTTTTCGCAACGGCGCCGCCGGATTAAATAACCTGAATGCGAGCAGAAACACTACGACAGCCAGCAGCAGGTTGATGATGACCCATCCAAACGCCACCCACTGTTCCGGTACGAGGGCGATGGGTGACAGAAACGCAATCGCATAGGGCGGGTAGTCGGAATGGATGGTCCGCCATGGGTCTGGTGCAACCGGGCCAGCCGGATTATAGGCACTGACGCCTTGCCACAACCATCCTTTCACCCAACTGTATACGACGTGAAGATCCCCGCTCCGATTGGGCTGAAGCGACGTGACAAATCCTCGCGTAACGGCACACGCGGCCGCGATGGACCAAAAGGCCAGGACCAACTGCGAACGCATCCTCGCAGTTAACCAGCTGGTATCGCTTTCACTGTATTCAAAACTGGCACTCATCCAGCGACCACTTTGACTAACTGCCTTCGAAATCGGTGGCTCTGCTGTAGCAAGCTTTTGTTCAGACTGCCACTCAAAACCCACCGCACTAAGGTCATATCTGCGCAGCCGCCGTCGACGTAGCGCGAAACGATAACGACTTCTGCTTGATGGCGGTGCTAGCAATGTCGGGAGGATTCATCTTAGTGTGTTAGGCCACCCTCCTCACCATGTGATTCCCTAAATACAAAACGTCCATGCGCGTTTTTAGAAAGCAATCGATGGCATGTCGGGGCGTGCATACGATCGGTTCATTTTCGTTGAACGAGGTATTGAGAACAACGGGAACACCCGTGAGTTTGTAGAAGTCGCTGATCAATTGGTAGTACCGCGGGTTGGTTTCGGGAGAAACGGTTTGTAATCTCCCTGAGCCGTCCACATGAGTTACGGCAGGAATCCTTGCACGACGTTCCTGGCGAACCTGATAGACCATCAACATCGTCGGCGCCGGATGGTCCTGCTCGAAGTATTGCGCGGTGTGCTCCTCCAGGACTGATGGGGCAAAAGGACGGAAGGGTTCGCGCTTTTTGATGCGCTCGTTGAGAATGTCTTTCATTTCGGCACGGCGAGGATCGGCAACGATGGAACGGTTGCCGAGCGCGCGTGGTCCGAATTCCATTCGTCCCTGAAACCAACCCACAACCAGTCCATCGGAGATATCCTGAGCGGCGCGCTTTGTTACTTCTTCATCGCTGAAGGATTCGTACTTAAGCTTACTGACATCAAGCTCCGCGCGGATCTCTTCGCTGGTGAATTCAGGTCCGGTGTAAGCACCGTGCATCACGTAACGCAAATTGTTAGTTTGCGGAGTCTCGTATCGCAAACTGTTAGTTTGCGGAGTTGACTCGTTTCTCTGATCGTCGGCGATCTCTGAGCCATCCGGCCGCAATCTAACAGATTGCTCTACGCCGTATCGCAAACTGGTACTTCGGTTTCTGGGAGCTTCCTGCGCATTGATCGCATAACACACGCCCAAAGCTGTGCCGCTATCACCAGCCGCCGCTTGAACAAACACACGGCGAAACGGCGTTTTCAACAAAATCTTTCCGTTCATCACCGAGTTGTATGCCACGCCTCCCGAGAGACCGAGGTCGGTGAGCCCTGTCTGGTCATGCAGATGGTTCAACACATGAAACCCGACTTCTTCCAGGCGCAATTGCAGGCTGGCCGCGATGTCCTCTTCCCTTTCCGTTAAAGCGTCACCGGGCTGGCGGGCTGGGCCAAACGTGCGGGCAAACTCGTCTGAAAATATTCTCCCAATGACCGGCGACCCCTGATCCCAGGTCATATCCACACCTTCAGCATGATGACGAAAGTAGTCGAGGTTGATGCGGAAGTGCCCGTGCGCTTCAGTGCGAATGATTTCGCGAAACTGTTCGATGAAACGCGGCTTGCCATATGGCGCCAATCCCATGATCTTGCCTTCATCACCGTAGTAAGGAAAACCGAGAAACTGAGTGGTCGCCGTGTAGACAATGCCGGTGGAATGGGGATATTCGACCTGGTCCAAAACCTTGATGCGGTTGCCATCGCCGATGCCCCACATCGTGGAGACAAAATCGCCAAAGCCGTCGATTGACAAGAGCGCGGCGCGTTCGAATGGTGAAACGTAAAAAGAGCTGGCCAGATGCGCACGATGGTGTTCGATGTTATGAAAGCGCGCGCGCACGAGTTTGGGGGAAACATCCAGCGCCTTTGCCAGATCGTTTTGCAGGTCGTTCACCTTAGCGGCATTGTTCAGCCGGTCCTTAACCTGGGCGAAGATTCCCTTCCCACGTCCATTCTTACCGTTGGCGCTCTCCCCGGTTATGGTTTCCACACCTGCCTCCTGCCTTGCGCCTCCTGCCTCCTGTTTACCGGCCATCTGCCGCGCCGCTCTGGTCGCAGCAAAGATGACTTTCTTGTGTAGATGGGCCGACGGGTCGCGGGAGATTCCGATGTGATCGACCTGCTCGATTCTTATTCCTGCAGCGCGCAGGCAATAGCGCACTGACTCCGCAGGAAAACCTGCGCAATGCTTGACACGATTGAAGCGCTCTTCTTCAACCGCCGCGATTAGCTGACCGTCCTTGATAAGCGCAGCAGCCGCGTCACCGTGATATGCGTTGATCCCTAAGACAAACATAGTTCCAGGTTCCAGGTTTCAAGTTTCAAGTTACATCCGAAGCCGCCGACTTGAATTTCGTTCCCTTGTATCCAGAGTCCCGAGCAGTAGCGAGGAAATGAATTAATTCCGCCGTGCCACTTCGATCATAGCCCTCCGCTATGTTTGACATCACCGACACGGCTGCTCTGCGGATCTAATCCTTCAATCCAAAGTCACGAGCAAAAGCAGGATAATTTGTAATGTGATAAATCCCACGAGTCAGCTCTCGAGCCTTTGCCGGCATTCAATTTCTTCGAACCTATTAAACGTAGCCATAGCATTCTCCTGAAGGAGGCGGAAGGTTGAGCGGCTGCAGGGTGAACTTCTCCAAAAACTTGTATCCGGCTTGTTCTTGAATTGAGACTTGAACTTGAAACTCGAAACTAACTCAGGTTGCGCTTCACCCATTCGTTGAGCACGTAAAGACTCCAGGGGCGCGACCAACTCGTCTTTCCGCTCAGATAGTCGCGCCAAATTGTCTTAACGCTCTCCTGGTTCATTGCTTCTCGGAGTGCCGGAGCAAAGTTGTCAAAGCCCTCGTCCAGGCGTTCCTTCAGCGGTCCCTGCAACCAGCTGGACCACGGAAAAGTAAATCCACGCTTTTCTCCAAGCACCTCCACCGGCAATAGATCCGACAGTGCGCGAACCAACAACGACTTTGTCCGACCTTTTTGCAGTTTCAGTTCCTGCGGAAGCTGCGTCACAAACTCCACCAATGGATGATCGAGAAACGGAACGCGAACTTCGAGCGAATGCGCCATGCTCATCGAATCGGTATCGCGGAGCAATGTGTTCACCAGATAAGACTGGGATTCCAAACAAGTCACCGCACTGAACTGATCGAAATTCCGCGAGCGAGCAGCGCTGTCCGATAGCCAATTCCACCAAAGTGAGTTTCCATTCTTTCCGCTTTGTTTCGTTAACAACTCGCTAACCTGCAGCGGGGTAAAAAGTGCACGACCAAAAAAGTATGGATGTGGCAACGACGCGCTGTCGTTCCACAACGCCGTCATCTTCCGTACCACGTCTCCGCGGGCGCGCATTCCGGCGGCGCCACCGGCCACACTTGCCACGGCTTCGCGCACTCGACGCGGCATCTTGCCGCCAGCACCTCCGATTTTTTCGAGCGTAGGAGTGCGCGCAAACGTTTCATAGCCGCCAAAAACTTCGTCCCCACCCAGCCCCGATAGGGTAACTTTTAAACCCGCCTCTCGCGCCGCCTGCGATACGAAGTAGGTATTGATGCCGTCCATGGACGGCTGGTCCAAAGAGCTAACCGCCTGGTCCATCCGGGCCAGCATCTCGCCGCCGGTTAACATGACTTCCTGGTGGGTTGTGCCAAGCGTAGCTGCAGTGCGCCTGGCGATGTCGGCTTCGCTAAACTCCTCTTCGGCAAACGCCACTGTAAACGTGTGGATCCCTGCTGACTCCTTCGCCGCCAGTCCGGCGAGCGCGGTCGAATCAATTCCGCCGCTCAAGAAAACACCAACCGGCACATCAGCAATCAGGTGTTTCCGCACACTTGCTTCAAGCAGTTCCCTGACCTTTACCGCGGCGGAGTCAATATCAGTCGCTTTTACGTAGCCATTTCCTGATGTCGTGGTTCGTCCGGGGATGGTCCAGTAAGGCTCAGGCTGGGGGATACTGACAGAAGTTCCGTAGGTGACGGTCATCCGGTGTCCCGGTGGAATCGAAAGCACACCTTCAACAAGTGTCATTGGCTCACTCACTGAACCAAACAACAAATAGCTTTCCAGGGCTTCCGGCGAAAGCCTGCGCCCAACAACGCCACTTGCCAGAATCGTTCGTACTTCCGAAGCGAAAAGAAAGCACTTCCTATTTTCGGCTAGCTGATCGCCGTTGCCTGTTTGCTGTTTGCTTTTCCCGGCGTAGTAATACAGCGGCTTAATCCCCATCCTGTCCCGCGCCAAAAACAGCGTCCCGCCTCCTGCTTCCTGCCCCGCGCGCCCGTCCCACACTGCGACTGCAAACATTCCTTCAAATTTTTCGACACACTCAGCGCCCCATTCTTCATAAGCGTGGGCGACAACCTCAGAATCTGACCTTGTGTGGAAGACGTGGCCGCGCTCTCTCAACTGTTGTTGCAGCGACTGGAAGTTGTAGATCTCGCCGTTAAGCTCTGCGGCCACAGTGCGGTCGGCATTGAACATCGGCTGGTGCCCACCTTCAACGTCAATAATGCTTAGGCGACGCATCCCAATCGAAACTCTTCGCTCGCTAACCCTTTGCCCTTCGCCCTCTGCGCTTAGCCCCCAATCCGAATTCCGCATTCCGAAATCCGAAATTCCTTCGTCGTCTGGCCCACGATGTTTCATCGTCGGCGTCATTCGACGCACGATCCCCGGTGCGTCGGGAGACTCGGACCAATCAATTACTCCGCAGATTCCACACATAGGTTAGGTGCTAAGGGCGAAGGGCGAAGGGGAAAGGGTCAAGCGAAACGGGGTTAAAAGACGCGAAGCAAGTATGGGTAAAAGGAAAGCTAGGGAACAAGCGCAGATCCCTCGCGTGGCTTCGCTTCAACGATTGCGCTTTCCCTTTTACCCCTTCCCCCTTCCCCTCTGATGGGCTCTGCCTCTTCGCTCTCGGCTCTTACCCCTTTGCTTTCGAACAACCGGAGCGACAGCATCAGCTCGGCGAGGGCTCGTTGAAAGGCGTAATAAAATCCGGCCCAACCGTCGAACACGCCACCACGAACGATCAGGCAATAAAGCAACATCGCCGGGGGCGCGACTATCCGCCACCGGCGCATCCGATCCTTCCAGCCCAAACTCGCCGGTTCTACGGACCGAAGCTTTTCCGCTTCCAGTTCGGTGTAACGCGACTGGGCTGCAAACCAGTGACTGAGTGGCTTGCGGTCATCGTGCAGAATTTTGGCACTGAGGTTTTCAATCTTTCCGTCCACGACAACTCGATGGGTGTGTCCATCCTGAATGTACGTAGCGGCCTCTCGTCGATAAAGGACTGTCACCGGCGGATAGACTCCGCTTCTCAACTTGCGGCCATTGATGCAATAGGTGAAGTGCGCACAGTAGCCCTGAACGTCGGCCGTCGGGTTGAGCGCTCTTAGTTCCTCTATAAATTCAGGCGTCAATACATAGTCGGAATCCAGAGCTAACACCCACTCAGAAGCTATTCCTGTCTCCTTAAGCCCAAACTCCCACTGTTTTGCGTGGGCGTCAAACTCTCTTTGAATCACGCGTGCTGAGGAATAACGCGACACGATCTCGAGCGTGTCGTCATCACTGAAGCTATCGACTACTACGATGTCACGCGCCCACCCAAGTCGGTCCAACACGCGGCCGATGTTTGGCGCTTCGTTGTAAGTCAGGATGAGTGGGGTGATCCGATCAAGCATATTCGCGTCCCGACAGACTCTGCTTTGTCTTCACCGATTCGTAAAGCTCTACCAGCGCATTAGCCACCGATTCCCAGGTGAAGTGTTGTTGCACAAAATCCCTACCAAGTGTTCCGCGACGCACTCGTTCCTTTTCGTTGCCGAGTGATTCAGCCAGATTACGTTCGAGCGATTCATTCTCCAGGGCGGAAATCCAACCGCCGCCAACTCGATCGATCTCCGAAGCGATGTTGACTGCGGGGCTAAGAAGAACGGGAACGCCGCACGCGAGTGCCTCTACCGCGCACAGACCGAAGTTTTCCTGATATGAAGTCAGCGCGAGCAGCGATGCATGGCGGAGCATCGACCGTCGTGGCTCACCATCGAGCCATCCGGCGAACACGACATTGCCGTTTCCGCCGTGCGATTTGGCCAGCGCCTTGAGTGAATCGACATACCTCGCTTCGCCTTCACCGGCCAGCACTAGTTTCCATTTCGAAAACTCAGGGCGCTTGACGAGCGAAAGAAAGGCCGGCAGCAAAAGTTCGAGACCCTTCTTTTGGTGCAGACGCGAAAGCACCAGGACATACGGTGATCCGACGGTGGCAGGTTCGCGCTGATCGGATTGATTGAATAGCTCCGTCTCAATACCAAGAGGAATGACGACGCCACGTTTGAGCGCCAACGATTCCTCCGCCAACTTCTGTTCGTCCGTGGTCGTGTAATGAATCGCCGCCGCACCTTCCAGCATCTGCTTCACGCCGAGATGCCAGAAGAGTTTCTTGCGCGCGGTCTTCTGTTTGAGACTCCAGGGATCGAGCGTGCCCAGGGGGCGCACAAGGTAGGGCACGCCCTTTCTTTGACATGCCCGCGCTGCGGCCAGGGACGAGTGCGAAAACACGGCGTGAATATGGACCAGATCAAACTCGGCAACATGTTCGTCGAGCCATTTCGCGAGCGGATGCGAATATTTGTAGGCCTCGGTCCATTGTCTGGGAAAGAAAATAGTCTGGATGTTCTGATAGGTAACCGGTTTGCCCAATTCCACCTCAAGCGCGCCGTCTCCATCGGCATTCGTGGTCGCTATAATTGTCGACATGCCGCGGTTGTCCAAGGCGCTGCACATTTCGATAACTGCGCGACTTGGACCACCATAACGTGGCGCCACCGAAGGAATAACGTGGAGTACCTTCATGGAAGAGGGTGTCGGGTGTCAGATGCCGGTTAAGAAAGAAAATTTACCGGTGCGGATTTCTCGGTGCATCCTCTGTGTTCTCTGTACCTCTGTGGTGGACTGCATTGAGGCTCACCCTAGCTCAAACGCCGTCTCAAAACTCCGCTCGAATCTTTCAAACGTAAACTCATTCAACAGTCGTTCACGCCCGGCGCGTCCAAGTCGATCGCGCAGACCACCATCCGACAGCAACTTTGTTATCGCACGCGCGATGCCATCTGCATCTGAACTTTCAACCAGCAACCCGGTCTCACCATCGTTAACCACGGACGGCGTTCCGCCATGGTTCCCGCCGACGACAGGTTTGCCATAAGCCATGGCTTCAAGGAACACGATGCCAAAGCCTTCCCTGCTACTCGGCATGACGAAGACTGAGCAGTCTTTGTACTGCTCGCGAAGTTCGTCGTTCGACAACTCGCCAAGAAAAGTGACGTAACGCTCGACCTCCAACTCAACAGCTAGTTCACGCAAACGCGGAACATCATCGCCCTGCCCAACGATCCGGTACTCAACCGAACCAACCTGCTCGACGATCGCGGGCAAACTCTTGATCACGTTGTCGATGCCTTTGTAGTCGTCCTCTTTATTCATACGCGTCACGCTGAGCATGACCAGCGGCCCACGTTCTCCGGTTGGACCAGGCTCTGGTACTTCCCAGAATGGATCCAGCGCACATGGGAAGAGCTTGATTTTTTCAGGTGCGATGCCGGCATGCTTTACCACTTGATCCTTCGTGTACTCGCTGATTGCCAGCACCAGGTCGGCATTAGACGCAAGCCTTGCGCTGCAATTGCGGCAGCGGCTGCCACACTTCGATTCCGTAGGTAATGACGCAGGTTTTTGCTCCGGGCCTGGTGGTTCTTGCCATCAACGCCAGCGGAGCGAGTGATACGTGTCCGAAGACGATCCAGTCGTATTTTTCGGCAAGAATCTGACGCACGAATTGGGCAACGAGCTTGGTCTTGTTTTTTCCCAATCCTGCATAACGAGCAAACCCGCTATTCACATAACGTGCATCAGGTGCACCCTGATCATTCAGCACGAGTGCGCTCACCGAACCGTCATGTGCCTCAGCCCATTTTCCTGCGGCGAGACAGAGGGCCCGGCCAAACATCTGTATGCCACCGACACAATTAAAAACCTCTGGAAGTACAAGCAGGATTTTTTTGGAAGGCGAGCTCAATGCTTTAGTCATAGATGCACAAGCATCAACAGCTCCTCAGCACGTCGCTTCTCAGCTTCCCGCTTCTCCAATCTCGGTTTCATCCCAGTTCTGAGTTCTCTCACAGTCGGGAAGGAGGACTTATCCCGGCTCTTCCGCTCGCCTGTACTGCCAGGAGTCTTAAACACTCTCCTCGTTAACGGTAAAGGTCGGGGCTTCTTTCAAGCGTTGGCGAACCCCCGCAACATCTCTGACAAACAGCGTGTTACCCGACCGCCCTCTTTCTCCATTCATGGCATTCAATGACCGTTCAAATGGTGAATAGGAATACGGGTTGAAGCCATAACCAATCATTCGCTGGTAGAGTTCGTCTTCGTCATAATTGTAACGACTACCGCTGCCGTTCAATTCCATGATCACCGCGAGGAGCGACTCGTTTGATAATACCTGCTCCGCTCCTGCGATTACTTCCGTCTCAAAACCCTCAACGTCAATCTTCACCAGAACCGGCTCCGCAGCTGCGGCAACGCTATCCAGCGTATCGACCGCAACTTCACAAACTCCTGCGTCGGAATTCTCGTGGTCGTCGATCACGTGATTAACCGTATCCAGACTTGAGGTGAACTTCAGTGTCCCTTTCGCGGAACCAACTCCGATGTTGCGCACCTCCACCCGGTCAGACAGGTTGTTCAAATGAAGGTTGCGTACCAGATGTTTGAAGGTAGTGGCAATCGGCTCGATCGAAATACATCTTGCGCCCACGCTGGCAGCGAGGACTGTGTAGGAACCGACATTTGCACCGACGTCGACAAAAAGGTCATCGGGCCGCAGCAGGTGAAGCGCGAAGGCCATGTCGGTAAACTCGTGGAGTCCTGCATATACATTCCCGGTGGCGCCAGTCATTCCCGGCGTTACCAACAACATCGTCTCATTCACAAATTTGACTGCCACCGGTCCAGGCACCAGCCGGCTGCCAACTTGCCAGTTTACCCAACGCCTGACTGCGGATAATTTGTGATCTCGATTGAGTGGGTGGTCGAGGATGAATTTCAGTGTGCCTAACAAAATATTGCGGCCGCTCTTTAGGGCCGAGTCAGAACTGCGGGAACTGATGAGTCCACGATTCGCTGGTCGGGGCTATAAAACAATTTGCTTATCGTCTTAACCGTAACTCCGAGGTTGAATTTGTTGACTTGTGCTCGCACCACCTCAACTGATGGAGGTTGGCCCATCATCTCAACAATCGCCCCGGCCAACGCAGATGTGTCGCCGAGAGGAAAGCGAAACGCCGGATTGATTGGACTGACGAGGTCTTCGCCGCAACCACACGCATCACTCACAATGCATGGAAGCCCGCTGGCCATCGCCTCGTTCACCACCAGCCCCCAGGTTTCACCCGCATCGCTCGGAAGCACCAGACAGTCGGCCGCCACGTAAGCTTTTGATATCTCGGTTTGATTTAAGAAACCGGCAAAACTGGCATTTGGCAGTTCTGCTGAGTGGTCCACAGCTTTTGAGCCGTCGGTTTCCGCATCAAAAACAACATGACAAGCATCACGCAGACCAGATCCCAAGTCACCACTGCCGACAAACAAGAGATGCAACGGACGGCCCAGATTCTTTAGCTGGGGATCGACTGCCGCTCGAACCAGATCCAACGGCCTCTTCTTGTCTATGAATTTTCCGGCGAACAAAACACAGAACGCATTGTCTGGGATGTTCCAGGCGCGTCTGATTTCTGCGCGTTGAGGCTGAATTGCATCGGCCTGGGCTGCGAAGCGATCGTTGTCAACGCAGTAAGGCGCTGGATGCAACTGCTCAGGCATCACGCCGTACTTCAGGTACAAACGACGATTGGCTTCTCCGATGTAAAGGAACTTGTCCACTCGCTTGAAAAACTCTCCCAGCATCAATTGCTTCACCGGCATTTTCCAGCTCGAAGTCGTTCCGAGGTCATTGCTCTCGCCGCGCAGCCAAACTGGTATGCCGCCCCGATGCGCTTGCCAAACCGCCTGCCAGAAAGCCCACACGTGCCAGCCCTGAACCCAGAGCGCCGAGACTTCCTTTTCGCGAAATAGCTGTGCGAGTGGTTCGGCAATACGCAACTTAGTGAAACTTGAAACGTCACTATCAGTATTCGTTCTCAAAAAGCGATGCGGATAACCGGAGAGCACGTCCAGGTCCCAGGCGAATGATTTTCCAAACTGCTTGTCGTAAGACGGCTGCGTGCCATGGTCACTCAGGTACCAAACCTCAAACGGTACTGAGCCATCCCTGGCAAGCGCCTGCCAGAGGGGTACCTGATACTGAATCGGATGGGTGCTGAGAATCGCGAGCATGGATAGATCGGCGTACAGTTAGAGGCGTTTCGAGTGCTGCCGTTGAGAGTGCAGGTGTTTAAGGTTCAAGCTTTAGCTTGCGTCCTGGGACTTGGAGCATGGCGTCGGTACCGTGAACAACTAGCGGCTTTACCGCAGCACAGTGCGGTAAGGCTCTGCCTTACCGATGACCGTTTTAAACTATTTGGAGGCTATGCCTCCCTCCGAGAACAGCCACATGAAAGAGAATGCGAACGCCGGAAAGGCGAGGCCTTTCCGCACGGTAGGCGGCAAAGCCGCGCGTGACGCTACACCCTACCTCTGAAACTTCGCGAAGCCACTAACGGTTGTCCGCCCGGTCGCAAAGGCAGCAGGAGGCTCGCAGCTGGCGCTAGTCCAGGCGGCATGTGTGGGACAGCCATCACAAATCCAATCAGGAACCCGAGCAAGGATAGAACAAAGGGATCGCCAAAAATCTGGTGCGCAGTGACAAACACGGAGCGTTGGCTACGAGCATTGCAATTAACCCAAACGTCAGACTAGCCCGTTCCACATCCGATTGCCTGACTTGTTTGATGATCGCCCAGAAATATCGACCGAGACCAAGAGCCAGCCACAGGATCAAGGCAATTCCCGGCAGCCCCAGCTCGGCGACTATCTTTGCCAGTCCACCTTCTGCACCCAAGCCAACAAGCTCTGAGCCGCCGCCAAAATATTGTGCGCCCTGACTACCCGTGCCCGCGCCCGAACCCAACGGCCCGTTCTGCTCAAGCACCGAACCAATTGATTGAACGGTCATTAATGAAGCTCGCTCGCCCGCGTCGCCACCAACGGTTGCGCTCCTTTCGTAATACGGATTGAGGTCACCCTGTAAGTCTTCCGATACGAACGTAGAGATAGCCTGTGAATGCAACGCCAAGGACTACCGCCAGCAGAAAAGAGGTCCTTAAAGTTTTTGAGACTTTGCTGCGGATCAGAAGAAGGAGGAGGCCGTAGACGCAAAGAAAAACAAAGATCTCCATCATGAATTTGCGCCGGCCGGTAAACAATAGCGCACCCCAAAAGAAGAGAATCAAGCCTCCAGTGGCCAATTTCAGAAGCAGATGCTTCTTCAGAACCATGAACATAATGATCAGGAAGCAGATCGACGTGCGGCGTGCCAGGCAGCAACTTCGGGGGCTCGGAAGAAACCCTGAGCGCAGGAAGAGCGCCCCTTTTTCCCATGAGTAAATTAATAACCCCTCACCAACGGAATCGAGCACCTGCCATTCAAATCCCATGTAGGAGAGATAGACACCGGCTATCATCACCACATTTATTGCGACATAGGCTTTGATGAATTTGTGGGTCGCTTGTTCGCGCAGGGCAAAGTGATAACCCAGCAAGATCCCCGGCACGGGAGTCATGTAAGCCAGGAAACCGATTGCCGCGAGGATAGGACTACCAAACTTTACGAAGGTTACCCAACTCTGAATCAGGACCAGGATAAGAAACAGAGTCAAGGGGGCTCTCAGGCTGTTATTCCAGGATGAATCGGACGCAAACTAAATCGTTTGCCCTTGGATAGAGCACCAAAACAAGTGGCGGCAACAAAAAGGAGAACTGCCGAGGTGAGATAAACGGGCTCTCCGGGAATCACCTTGCGAATTGGATCCTGCAAGCAGCCTACAATTACACACAAGAGGAAGCCCATGCGCCAGTTTGTGAAGCAGATAAACAGGCCGAGCCCCACAACGACGGCCAACACGTATTCGTTCATGATTCCATGTGTTCCACAGTGGGTTGTAGCCGTCTTGGCCCACGCAAATAGAGAGACACGGCCCACACAAACCCCATCGCCTCGGCCGCTAAGGTTGCCGGTATCCACCAGGGCTGTTTCAGATGATGCTTAGTTCGTATCGCTCGAATTGGCCGCTTAATCAAACTCAAGAACCGGTGAGGAACAGCTTTGGAGCGAAGCAGATAATAGTAGGCGCCGACTGCATGACCTGGACGAAGGGTTGTCAGATGGTGTCCAAACGAGCGCGTGCCGCCGCTTGCTGCCTTCAGGTGCTTAATGCTCGCGCGTGGCTCAAAAAGAATCTGTTTGCCAGCCTGGACGGCACGCTCGGCAAACTCAGCTTCGAACCTGTACGCGACTTGAACAAAATTTTCATCGAACCCGCCAAGCCCAAGAGCCAGCGAACGCCTGATTGAAAAGTTTCCACCCATGAGCTCTGTGATGTACTGCTTGGTGTTTGAAGCAAAATGGAAGTTCGCGTGAGGTGCAGACTTAGCCCCTCCTCCTGCCTGCTGAATGACCTGACCTGCGACGACAAACTCATCCTGCTCATGGGCCTGAATATGCGCGGCAATCAACTCGGGGCCAGGAATAATGTCATCATCCAGAAATAGGACTATCTCGCCACAAGCTAGCTGTAAGCCGAGATTCATGGCACGCGTGATCGATGGCTTCGCTAATTTAACTAATCGGATTACACCTTCTTTTTCGAATTCCGAAGCTGTTTGATCGTCTCTCTTCGTGACTCGGTGACTGATCAATACCAGAATCTCCGTTGGACCAGGATTCAGGGTCTGGATGTGTCTCAGGGTTTCGATCAGCACCTCTTCACGTCTATAGGTCGGAATGATAATTGAGAGGCTTACCATAAGAAATTAGAGCAAGAGGGAACCTAACTGACTGGCTTGCTCTTTCGGTACCAAAAGACTATTCATTACGTAGTCGGGAACCAAGCCTTTTGTAAATCTCATTGATTTTGAATCCTGTAACGACCAGAGTTCATAATCAAGCCCTTCAAGAAATTCGGACACTTCAGTGACTCCATTCCCATGCCAGTTCAGGCAATGCTCGGCCAACTCGGCGTAAACAATTGGTCGATTCTTCCGGAGTAACCCCCGCGTCCCCTTAAGCACTTCATAGTCGTTATCCGTCCGTATCGATCTTCATTAGAGTGATGTCCTCGGGTAGAAGGCCCTTTCTTATGAGGGTGTCAATAGAACGAATATCAATCGCGGTTCTCACACCGGCAAAAGTATCAGGCAATATATTTGCCGTTCCAGTTCTTTGGAAGTTGTCACCTTCCACGTGAATCTGTACTTCCTTGTCTTCCGCTCCGAGGCCCATGTTTATTGGCACAATCAGGTGATCCAAATTATTTAGTTCTATGTTAGTGCAGAGTGCTCTGTAGTTGGTTGAAAGCGCCTCAATTGCATAAACAAACTTATTGGTCGTTTTCGTAGCTTTCGCGATTCTACTGGTGAAAGGAACGGAAATTAGTCCGACGTTCGCTCCCACATCCAGAAACGCCCCACCCGACCACAAACTTGCAAGGAGAGAGATGGTTTCTTCTTCGTATTGACCCATCAAATAGGCCATCCGCTCATGCGCACAATCTAGATTCAGCTGAAATCTCAACCCTTCCGGAAAGAGCGGCGCTTCGACGACGAATGGTTCGCTCGGTTTTCTATTAGCCAAATTGAAACACAACTGTCCGAGCCTAACTTTGCCCCGGACTTTCGGCAATGTTCTTATCATTTTGCCGATTTGCAGAAAGGCTGCCTGAGACGGGTGCATGATACTCTGCTAAGCCCTTACTGTGGCTCGTTGGTTCAAAAGTCTTGCCGGAGTACCGCCAACTATGGTCATGGAAGCAACATCTCTCGTGACCACCGAATTGGCGCCAACTATTGCACCATCGCCGATTCTCACTCCAGCGAGAACCGTGACGTTCGCACCGACCCAGACATCATTTCCAATTACTACCGGCTTGGAAATAGTAGGCTGCTGATCGACGTGAACCGCAGGTGAAATGCTGTGGCTGTGATCTGTTATGAAGCAGCCCGGTGCTATCAAAGTATGATTGCCGATTAGAATTCTCTCTTGCACATCGAATTCCGATCCGCGTCCGACAAACACATATTCGCCGAACTCAAGTACCGCGTGGTCGTTCACCACTTTCAAATAAACTGCATCTTCAAAGACGGACCGCTGACCAATGGTTACGCACCAGGGCCGGTCCGTCCGGCACAACGCGCCAATCGAAACCTTCGATTGGATCGTGGCCCCACGAAATGACAAGAGTCTCGCACGGCAGCGAGCCACTGCCAGCTTCGCTCGATCGAGAATCTCTTCCAGCTGACGATGAAATGCCGTCACGAAGTACGCGCCCCCATGACCATCATCTGATGAGCGAGCCGCCAACCAACCCTGGGAACGAGCAACGTTACCTTGTCGAGTTGTTTCAGAATTGGTTGCGGAAGGATGGAGTGAACATATCTGACCTTAAGATGACCAGAAATGAACGGTGTTTCAAAGCACAACGTACTGACATTCCTCAGACCCGCCTGCTCAAAAATCCGTTTTAGTTCGGCTCCATAATAGGCAAAGAAATGTCCATCGCCGTCGGCTGTGAATTGACGCTCGGCGTACTGCTTCACGTCGCCTAATTCCGAATAGCTGGGTAACGAATTCTTGATGTACTCCCCATTCGGTGTAGTCATCACCAGCCGGCCATCTGGTTTAAGCCAACTCGCGAGACGCTGGGTGAATTCGAGTGGGTAAACGAGATGCTCCACTATCTGATTTGCAAAGATCAGATCAAACCTCTGGTCCAACTCCACTTCCATGGCATTGCCGCAGATAAAATGAACGAGACCTCGCTCATGTCGAGCAGCAGCGTAGTCGAGAAACTGCTGCCGAATATCCATGGCCCAGACTTCATGGCCGCGCTCGGCCAGCATGAGGGCCAGAGTTCCCTGCGCACAGCCAACATCCAAAATATCCAGCTTTTCGCGGCCTTCAACCAATCCGAGGTAAAGATCGAGTTGGTTGTGATACTGATTCCAAACGTGCCTGGCAATCGTTGGATCCCAGATTTCCTGCATGTCATGCTGGTAAACAGCTCTGACATCTTCTGGCCAGTCAGGGTTAAAAACCGGAGGCTTCATCAAACAGACTCATCCAAACAGCAGTCGCACCGCGGACCTCACATGGAGTGGATAGGTAAGGAGTGCACGGCGGAAATAATCAGGAGCATGAGGATTGCGACTCTGGCGCAGACAGGCCCCGATGAAATACAGCGCGTCGGCCCGCCCCGCCCGACCAAACTTCTCATTCATGTCTGGTTTGATTCTGCTCGCGCTTGCTAATACTTCAGCATCATCTTTTCCTGCGCGCCTCAGGCCCGCGCTCTCAAGGATAAGGCGAGCTGTTTCAACCTGATGCTTCCGGTAACGGCTACTAATCGATCCCAGCGTGAGCGAGGCCTCATAAAGAATCTCCCTGACAGCGAGATGTTTGCCACGCTCAGCTAGACGGACCCAAAGGTCAAGATCCTGTGCAAAGTAAAAAGAGGATCGGTAACCTCCAACCAGTTCGTAGGTCTCTGCGCGGGAACATCGTGCACCCATGCATGGTTGGGCCTTTGATCTTATCAACATCAAGGGTGAGCAATGCTTCGGTAAGATCGATCGACTCCGGAATTTCTTCGTACAAGCGCTCACGCTCAGGCCCGACGAACTCTGTTCCGCACGATACAAATGAGCCGCTCGGATCTGATTCCAAAACGTCCTGTTGTTTTTTCAATCGCCCCGGTAACGAAACGTCACCGGCATCCTGGCGCGCGATGTACCTGCCCTTAGCTTGCGCACATCCGGTTATGAGCGCTCGGGTGAGTCCACGATTTTCCTGACGTATGAGATTGACGCGAGCATCAGCCTCTACGTACTCCTTTAGAATTTCCGACGACTGATCCGTGGACCCGTCATCGACAATAATGAACTCAAGCGAAACCCCTTGCTGTGACAGAACACTGTCGACCGTCTCGCGCAATCGAGTGGCGCCGTTGTAGACGCTCATCACGACAGAGATGTCTGGGCCTTCACTCATTTTCTTAACGCGTCGGAGTAGCAGGTAGCCTTCCCCAGGAAATGCCAGCCGGTGATGTCGGCAAGCTTTTCATAAAGCTTGAAATCCCACTTCTGCGCCCGGACCTGCCCCGAAGCTTTCTTGGCAAGAGCAAATAAAGTCTTTGATTCAGCAACGAGGCCGGCGGCGCCGCACTGCCTCGAAAGCAGGAACAGTTCGCGGGCAAAATGTTCCATTTCTGGTTCCGTGTCGACGATGCCGGCGCGCTCTGCATGAGAGAGGATTAGCGCATGCGCTCTTGCGCGCTCCTTGAGACGGAGCGGGTCAATTGCTTCGCCTTTGCAAAGTCGTTGCTGATCGTGGTCGCGAACCTCAGCGACGTACTCGTCGCAGTAGTGCAACCGCACTCCCATCGAGGCGACGCGGCAGTCGTATTCCCAGTCCTCTTCGAGCTTCAAATCAGACCATGGCCCAGCTTCGTTCCAGACGCTTGCTCGATAGAGCGGCGTCGGTGTGTCCCACCAACGATCGAGCAGGAAAGACGGAAACATCGTTTCAACCTTCTGGCCCGACCCTTTCCAGGGCGTGTCTTCCAATCTGCCGTCGCTGTGACGATATTGAGTTTTGCCGTAAGAGACTCCGCATTCGGGTTGAGCTTTGAGACCTGTGACTTGTAACTCAAACTTTCGCGACAGCAAGAGATCATCGCTATCCAGATACTGGATGAATTCTCCATCTGCGGGCTACGACCGGCTTCACGGGCCAATCCTGGCCCAGTGTTGCGTTGGCTGTATGACCTCTGATTACGTCGGGATGCTCTTTAACTTAACTCATCGGCGACTGGGACAGTTTCATCGGTCGAGCCGTCGTCCACGATGATGATCTCAATCGGCCGGTAGGTCTGGGCCAGAACGCTCGCCACTGCCTCCTGAGCATCGAGGCACGGTTGTGAACCGGAATGATGGTGGAGACGAAACCCACTAACAATTGGCCTTTCTCAGTTGTAGTAGCGTAATCAGGTTTGAGCTTCTTCGACGGGTATGGCCGACTTAATTTTGCTCGGAACCACCGTCCACCGTCGCTCTGCGCATGACGAAGCCAATGCTTCCGGCACGATGCAACGCATCAATTGCTTTATCCTCTGCGGACCACCTTGCTTTTCGGGGCGCCAACAAAGGAAAAGTTGTATGAATCAGATCCAACATACTTAGACCGGCTCTTAGCACCCTGGGATAACGACCCATGTAAGCCAACGACGAGAGGGTATCGGTACACGTCCATAGCTGGACGACCTCCAATGCCGCTGCGCTAGCAAGGCTCAAAACTCCCCAAACTCGTGTGATGGAAGAATGAGCTATGAAATGGTTCTCCCTGCGCAACGGTACCAACGAAGATTCCATTGGGTCTCAGCACCCTTCTTATTTCGCTCAAAGCAATCAGTGAGGTCTGAAGGTGCTCTAATACGGCAAAGGAGAAGTCACAGTCGAAGTTAGAAGTTAGAATAGGCAAGACATGGGCGTCGCCCTTGATATCAGCGGCAGGGCTAAACAGGTCGATGCCCACATAGTTGTGGCCCAAATATGTAATAGGTTCGAACTGGTCCTTTGGGCCGCAACCAGATCGAGCACGCACCCGGGAGTCGTTAGCAATTGCTCTATGACTGACAAAAGCTCTCTGGAGTCGCGGCCCTCATTAGGCCCATCATAGCTGATTGACGGGCTCTCCTTTCTGGTCTTGACGAATGCTTCCTCTCCGCTAAAAGTACTTGGGATATTCTGTGATCGATTCTGACATTTTCTAGGACGCAGGTCAAGGCATTTCGCAATTGGCGTCGAAAATCCGCATTGCTCGCAAGCAATCGCATCCTGCAGCTGCTGGAGCTCTTTTGAGCAATCGGGACATGCCAGGCGTCCTATGTACCACTCTTTCATAATCCGTTCTGTATTGATCCTACGGCGCCGCATATCGTCTTGACCACAAATTCAACAACAACAACCGCCACGCCAAGTTGCTGAAGATGCTGATCGCGCGAGGGAAGGTATAGCCCTGGCGCTTACCGGAAAAGTAGTCAGTCATCGCCGGCCGCAGCCCGAGCTCGTCAATCCAACCATTCCCATCGAGAATCACGCTGCGGGCGTACTCACGAAACGTCTCCGACTCGTCCATCCATGACGCCGCGATCGACGCGCCAAACTTGGGTCGTCGCGTGATCTCTCTCGGCAGCAAGTCAAAGCGCTCGGCCGTCGAACGAAGGAGTTCCTTATTTGAATCACCAACCCGCAAATATTTCGACGGCGTGCGATAGGCGATTTCAGCAATCCGGCGATCGAGAAACGGCGCTCGCGCTTCGACGCTGACTGACATGCTCGCCTTGTCTACCTTCATCACGTAGTTGTTCGGCAACTGATTGCGTGATTCAAACAACTTGACCGCACCAAACATGTCATCGCCAGTCTGCTGTAAATAACCTCTCATGACCGATCGAAATCTTGGAAACTGATTTCCGTAACGACGCCCGGCATAGCGACGATAAAGTTGGAAGAGCCGCCATGACGTGGGCCAGGAACTGTTCTGCACCGCTGCATCGAAAATTGAGTAACCGCCAAATAGCTCGTCTGCCCCTTCCCCAACGAGCACAACCTTAATCCCCTGCTCGCGACACTTCTTGTAGAGCAACCTTGTCGAGACCGTTCCCCAGTCGGCAAACAAGTCGTCGAAATACCAGGTGACGGCTTCCAGGTCGTCGCTGACTTCATGCGGGTGAATCGTTACTTCACGGTGATCTGATCCGATGTGATCGGCCACGATCCGTGCGTAGTGCCGTTCGTCCACAGTTGATTCCGCAAACCCCATACTGATCGTTGTAATCTTCGCGTGGCGGGCCGCCAGAGCAGCAGTGATGCTCGAATCCAAACCACCGGAGAGAAGCAGTCCAACCGGAACGTCTGCAACCAGATGCTGAGCGACCACGGTGGAGAGTGTTTGGTACAACTCTTCTTCCCGCTGCTGCACAGTGCGATGATCGCGCGCATCCGGAACCGGTGCGATAAAGAATGGCTGAGGTGTGCCGGGGATTCCATTGACCACTTCGAGCGAGTGCCCCGGTGGCAGTTTAGACACGCCGTCGAGCGAAGTAGCGTGTTCGTCAAACGTATAGCCAAACTCCAGAAACTGGGCCAGCGCAATCCGGTTTGCTTTGACACCAAAGTTTGGCAGGGCCAGGAAGGCTTTGATCTCGGAGGCGAACGCGAAGCCTTTATCACCCGGAAGCGAGGTGTAATAAAGCGGCTTCATTCCCATCGGATCACGTGCCAGGAAAAGCTTGCCCGACGCAGCCGACCAAATTGCGAAGGCAAACATTCCTGAGAAGCGATCCAAACATGCCGGCCCCCATTCGATAAAACTCTTCAGGACTACTTCCGCGTCTGTTCGCGATCGGAAGGTGTGCCCGAGCTCCTTCAGTTCCTCTTTTAGCTCGACGAAGTTGTAGAGCTCGCCGTTATAGATCAGCGCGTGGGCTTTGTCTTCGCTGATCATGGGCTCGTGACCCGCTGCGCTGAGATCGATGATGCTCAGACGATTGTGGGCCAGCGACACGCCACGCTCGGCGTCGAAGTAATATCCTCGATCATCCGGCCCGCGATGAGAGATGGCATCTGCCATCGCCACCGCATGCGCCTCGTCAAACGCTTCGCCCCGCTTTAAGAACCAACCGCTAATGCCACACATGTTTAGTTTGCCAGGATTGCTTGACTAGATCGAAGACTTGCCGGAGCGGATGTCACCGGTTCTGTCGCGGTGGGAAAAGGAGCTGGAAAATTTCGTCGTCGCAACTCTTCGATTCTCTCTTCAACCGCGATCGCTGACCGTCGTTCGAAGAGTTCGGCTGTTTGCCGCTGCTGGTCGAATTTTCCGAGCTGCGCTTCATGCCACAAATGCACGAGCGGAAGGTACCCATAAGGCCATAACTTTAGCGTTTGCGCTCGCTCCCAAAACTCATTGTCTTCCCCTCCCCACCCGACAAAGGATTCATCGAAACCACCGATCTCAAAATAAGCTTTGCCCGTTATAGCAAAGCTCCCACCAGCTTCCAGGTTCTGCACAACAACATCAGGTGCTTGTTGAGCTAGAGAAGGCTTCCCACTCGAAATCTCTGCTCAATGCGATTTGCTCAAATAGAAAATGAAACGCTTCAGGTTCATGACCTCATAGCCGAGTTGCATTAGCGCGTGTATTTCCTTCGCGTACTCTGTTGGGACCAGCATATCGTTGTCGTGGAAAACCAGAATGCGCCCTTGTGCGTGTTCAGCCCCCACATTGAATGACCACGAGCGGGAATAAGGCATCGATTCGTAAGGCAGCGGAGTATGAACGTAGCGAACCCATGTTGGTAGTTGATTCTTTATCTCCGGGCGAGAACAGATTGCTCAACTACGATGCACTCAAAGTCTACCTCGCGTTGTGCGGCTATGCTCTGAAGCGTTGCCATAAGATGAGGCAATCGTTCCTGACCGCGATGTCCGATAACGAAGGAGAGTTCAGGTGACCCGTCATCTCGCCTCACCGGTTCATCCACTAGTTCGATGGGCCAATCTCGGAGGGCGCGCTTCATTAGTCCAAGACCAAGGCTCGGAAACACCTTCGTGAGATGCAAATCTGAGGTCCATTGCCAATGGCATTGAACTCCCTTTGACTGACCATCATGAATCAATCGCTCATCTCGATTACGGATGTATTGCCATGCCCCATTTGAACCAGGTCGCGTGAACCAGATGAATCGCGGAAAATCATAGACTAGCGCGCCCAGTTTTTGTTTGAACGAATACTTCAACGGTTTCGAGCTTAAAGATGACGAGCTAACTAACTAACAGCAGAAACCCTCAGTTAGCCACCTGAAAAATCAACAAGTCGGTGGGCACAAATTAGTTATCTTGTGCCTCGCGATTCCGCGCAAATTGGAGGATTTGTTCGTGAGTGTCTTCAGTAATTAACCCACTTCCCGTCGGCCACTCGCTACCAGGATCGCTATGAATATGCTTCCGGCCAATCAAATTTCTCAATCCTTGCGCAATCCTGGGAGGTATGCCGATGCGTGCCAGCCTTCCATCAGACGGCAGGTCGATTGAGGAGCGCAATTCCATTATCGGAGGTTGTTCAAGACAGCGATCAAGCGAGTCTGCCCACGCATCCATTGAGCCAGCGAACGTGTATTTGCCGGTTTGGGAGCGTGCCGCGTTTCTCGAAAGCTGCTCGATCAATCCGGGTTCCTCTATCAGTCGGCGAATATTTCTGACCGCATCAGCCATATCACCAACCGCAAAAGTCAAAGAGTTCACGTTATGTATGTACTGCTTTTCCACTTTCAATCCGATGAAACGTGACGTAACGGGAACTACGCCATTTACCATTGCCTCACGACCCGTAATAGTTACGCCTTCGGCGGGCGAGAAACTAACTATGCAATCCAAGTTCGGAAAGATGTGGGTATACAGTTCTTCGCGAGATTTCCAGGTCTCTATAGAAACTCTTCCATCTATAATTGATTGAGAAAACCTCTCTCGTAGAACAGGCTCTTCCGGACCCTCGCCTACGATACTCGATGGTACGGAACGCCGACGCGCTCCAGTTCACTAACCAGCGGCAGCATGTCCAGCACCCGTTTGTCGCTGTGTTGTAGCCGACCCACATAACCAATCCGAAGACACTTTCCCAAGGTTCGGGCTTTCACAGGAGCCTCTGGGGGCATCACGCCGCCGGGGATACTGACAACCCGCTCGGGTGAAACTCCGCTGCATCGGATGACTGCTTCGCGGATCATGTTTCCAGACGCAATACAGAGGTCAATAACGCTTTTGTTTCGTCTTGCGTCGTCTATGTATTGAGGCTCATATGCCTGAATAGTGATCGCCAGACGAGTTTTTGCATGTTGGGCTCTTAGGCGAGCGACGGCACCGTACGTATCATAGATTCTTGCGGAAAGGATTACGTCTGGACAGACCTTTCGAATGACTCGATCCAGGCTATCAGCTCGCCCCTGTCTCGTCCCAGCAGTGCCGTCGAGTTCAATAATGGGAAGGCCGGTATATGTAGTGCGGTACTTGTCAACGTCGTTAAAGCGGGCGCCTTTGCCTAATCCCAAAAGCGCTTCCCAACCTCGCTTCGGAAGCTCAACACTTAAGTCATTGACGATACTTTCAACTCCGCCTCGGAGCGCGTGAGAGGGGGAGCAGATGAGGACGATCTTTTTACCCATTAAAACTGACTATCGCTTGCGTAACTACCAATGGAAACCTGAGAATTTGTTTTTGTTGGTATAAAACACGTTGTGCTCGCAACGAAACCGCTCTTCATAGCCGCGAGCCGAAAACCACTCACCAACCTGTTTATCAGCTCCGTTAGAGTTGTCTTCGATAATTACAACGCGGGGACGGAACCGGGCAAGATCAAACCCGCGAAGTACATCCATCTCCTTGCCTTCAACATCAATGCTGACGAAGTCGATGGGACCTTGATCGTCTCGGAGAATTCGTTGTAGAGAACGTGCCGGCAGTGTTGTAGTGCGAATTGTTCCCGCTTCACGCTGTACACGTTCCAGCTGAGAGTGGTCCTCACCAGCAAACGAGAGCGTACCGACCCCATTAGGTCCTTCTACTATTGAGAATCGCATCTCAGAGGTGGTGCCATCGTTTGCCACTGCATTTATGACTCGGCTGTAAGGCCGAGCTTTTACGCAACTTTCATAAAATTTGGGCACTGGTTCTACTAAAATTCCACCCCAACCGATTGCCTCAAAGAAATATGTACGGCCGAATCGAACACCATCAAACGCACCAACATCGACATAAAACCCGTCCCGTTTACCTTGAAAGAAGTTCCATAGCAGTAGACTTCACCATATTCGAAGGTATCAACAACGGCAGCCGCACGGAATCGCGCACCCGATCGATTACTAACCGCTTCCTGAGACTAACAATGTCTCGGCGAAACGATCGACTCTGTTCACGCTGCTTGAATAATTCGCTCCAGATCGCTCTGTTCTTACGCACGATTACTAACAGGAGCAGAGCTCCGGCTAACAATCCGGCGAAGACAAAAGCTAGGATGAATTCATTTCGATATAGATGATCAGACGCCGCGAGCTGACGACCAGGGTGCTAGTAGAATAAGCGCATCAGTCATCGAGATCTGATTCCGGTCTTTCATGGCTGACCGGAGGAATAACTAACGTGCCGCGACTGATAATCCGAAGAAATTTCTCGGTATAAGCCTTGACAAAGGCTGAGGGTAGCCCGTCTTTTGCAGGGAAAGTCTCTTGTGAATCGCCGTCTACTTTCACACTGCTCGCGACTGCACGATGTACCAGTTGTGATAGTGGGTCATCTGGCCGTCAGGCTGAAAAATTGCCGAGGCCTAGTGGTAAAAAGAATAGGTATCCTGCGAATGTGTTGGGTCGAACTGCGGTTGATATTCGCTTCCTCTTTGTACGATGAGGTATGGGCCGCCATTATTTCCCAAGTGAAACCATGAGCCGCGAGTACCTTCGGTAGATTGTACGTGATGTGCTCACGAAAAAAATCAAGTGCACGAAAAGGCCGAGCGGATTTTGAATCGCTGAACGTTGTGTCAGGAACGAGCTGCCCGGGCCATCTCAGTCCTGAATAGCAGGAAACAGCTTTCAGGCTTCTGTTTCCCCAAGGCCTGGTGAAGGGCCCATAGCCAATATCTTCTGGCGAAACCAGTGCGACATTTCCGGTCAACCGGTTAACAGAAACCTCGAGCCATCTAGGGGACAGTAGAATTACATCAGAGTGGATCAGTAGCGTGAATTCGCTGTTGGAAAGATCCAGTACATGGTTCAGGCCTGTGGTTGACTACAGTTACGTGTAACCACTTCAATGCTGTGATCACGCGCTAGTTCTGCCGACCCATCCGTTGACACATTATCAAGAAACACAATACGCGTGAAGTCAGCGTCGGTATTACGCTGAGCAGCTTCTATGGTGGATCCGAATAAGATTCAGCTATCGAAGGATGTAATCCCGATTAATAATTTCTTCGGCCTATGCATCACGTTGGGATTGGGACAGCGACAAACCCTTTCATGAAGATGAAGTCTTTGATGCTTGCAGTGACGTAATCCCTTTCCGCTGCAAGCATCTCGGGAAAAATCGGAAGGGAGAGCACCTCGGAGCAGGCTTGTTCCGCGTTCCGGAAGTCACCTGGTCCATAACCCTCCGGAAGTAACACCGTCTGGAGGTGCATAGGCAATGGGCAATACATCTCAGTTCCATTCCTATGTTCCTTAAGAAATGCTTGCAGGGCACTGCGCTCATCGTCGAAACCCGAGCCGTGTATCGATGGTAGGTGTGGGTCCGATCGGTGCCCGATGAGGCGAAATGAAACCTGGCAACTCATTTAGATCTGGATCGTAGGCAATGGCATGGTCCTGACGAGCCTGTATCGATTGTCCAGGTGCCTAGCTTGACGGGCAACATCGTCGCTCTAATCGTGTCGAGCCGGCTGTTATCGCTGGCGAGATGGTGGTAATACTTCGGCTTGGAGCGATTGGATCGTAGCATCCGTATCTCGGCAGCGAGCTTGTCGTTGTTCGTGACCACGAGGCCGCTGTTGCTGAAACCTCCCAGAGTCTTCGTGGGGAAGAAACTGAAGCAACCGATGTTCCGAATCCCCCAAGCTTTTGCCCTTTGTATTCCGCTCCGAAAGCTTGAGCCACATCTTCGATCACGGCGAGGTGGTATTCCTTTGCCAGATCCATCAACTCGTCCATATCGGCAGACTGGCCATACAGGTGGACAGGAATTATGGCCTTAATGGAATCCGGACGGATGCCGAGCCGTTGGTTGACTTCAGACTTCCCTTCCAGCGCCATGCGCACTTGCTTCGCGCTCAGATTAAAACTCCCAGGATCAATGTCAGCCATCGCCGGTCTGGCGCCGGTGGTAAGAATCGCGCTGGCCGTAGCGAAGAACGTGAACGGCGTAGTTAGCACGCGATCGTTCGGACCAATTCCCACAGCTTTCAGCGCTAGCCACAAAGCATCGGTGCCGTTCGCGACGCCGATGGCATGCTTCACACCCAGGTATTCCGCAGCCTCGCGCTCAAAGATTTCGACATCCGGGCCAAGAATGTACTTGCCGGAAACCAGCACGCTTTCCACCGAACTGAGCAGACTCTCTCTCAGCGCCTGGAATTGCCGGGTGTTGTCAAATAAAGGTACTTGCACTTGATGATCTCTCCCTCAATCTTTACTTACCGACCACGCCCTCGAGGTTGCTGTGGCAGTCTGTGACAAGCAAGCGACCCTACGGGAACCCAATGCTGTTTAGGCGACTGGACTAGCTCAGGATCAGGCATGGCTGCCAATTCGTTCTCGCCTAGTTGCTGGTAAAGTTTGCCGCAAGCCGCGCAACTGTGCACATCAATAGTCGCCTTCAACCTCTCACCGCATGCGCACACCCAGCCAACTCTCTGGGCTGGCACGCCTACTACCAAAGCGTAGTCAGGGACCTCTTTAGTCACAACCGCCCCAGCAGCCACTAATGCATACCGTCCGGTGTTGTTGCCGCAAATTATCGTGCAATTTGCTCCCAAGGTGGCTCCGCGCTTTACCAGAGTCTTGCGAAACTCATGCTTTCGTTCGATCTCGCTACGCGGATTAATCACATTTGTGAATACCATGGACGGTCCGCAAAAAACATGGTCTTCCAGCTCTACCCCTTCGTAAACCGAGACATTGTTTTGGATCTTTACTCCGTCACCGATGTTGACGTAAGGGGCCACGAAAACATTCTTTCCCAGGACGCAGTTGCGCCCGATCCTGGCTCCAGCCCGAACATGTGTGTGGTGCCAAATTCTGCTTCCATCGCCAACATCTGCACCGGCCTCGACCATGCTGCTTGAGTGAGCGTAAAAAGCGGGGCTCTGAGACTTCAACGGAGAATCCACCGCACGTCCTTCATGCTCTAACGAATCCTGCGCAGCGGCGAGAATTCGCAGAACTTCCAGACCACTCCGGCCATCGGTTAATGGCTGCTGGCGGGTAATGATGCACCTAACGAATTCTTCGCACTCCGTGCGCAGTGGTTTAGTCTCGCTGAGCGGCACTAGCTCAGCCTCCGCCTTATGTGCGATTGGCACTTGACCGCCGAACCAATCCACGCGGTGAGGGTAAAGCGTTAGTTTCTCCGCCCACCCTTGAGTGTCGTCGAAGACCGCCATCTTTGCGTCTCCTACGACGACAAAACGGTGCTCCTTAAACGGGTGCAGCCAACTTACAAAGATGTGGCCGAAAACGTTTCCGGGGAAACGCAGATTGGTCATCGTTACATCGGCAACGCCATGATTGACGTAGGCTGCGCCATGACAGGCAATCTGATCGGGACCGCCCCCTACTAACCTGAGCATTATGGCGACGTCGTGAGGCGCAAAGCTCCAGAGAGCATTTTCTTCGGTCCGAATACGTCCCATGCTCAGCCGGTTGGAATAAATGTAGCGAATGCGTCCGAGCTTTCCCTCGGCAATCAATTCTCCAAGTTTCTTTACAGCGGGGTGGTACTCCAGCACATGGCCTACCATTAGAATTCGGTTCAGTCGGTGAGCGGTCTCGACTAGGCGTTCGCCTTCCGAGACAGTTAGCGACATCGGTTTTTCAACCAGCACATCCTTGCCTGCTTGCAGGGCCTGAAGGGCAAGAGCGGCGTGAGTTGGAGCCGGTGTTGAAATGACAACTGCTGAAATGTCGTCACGATTTAGTACCTCGCCAACGTCCGAAGGTGTTTCAACCCCTGGGTATTGTCCTCGTACTTTATCGAGCGACCGGGGATCTACATCGCAAACCGCTCGCAGGTGGCCCAATTGAGACCAGACACGCACGTGGTTTTTTCCCCACGAGCCACTACCCAGAACGGCAATGTTGACTTGAGACATTGTTTTGATCCTCTACTGAACTACGGGGTTTTGAAGAGCGGGAGAAAAAACCGCCGCGCTGTGGAAGCTCAACTTCAGGCGGAAGTCAAAGATACGTTGGATTCTTCTCGACGCTGGTATTGAGTTTCCAGATACCCGACTTCAAGGCTGCGGAGCGCTTCTGAGATTCTCGGCATCAAGTCGCTTACCTTGACTGGCCAAAACTCCTCGATCCCAGGGTCCTCAGTGAATGATCTCGCAGTACGACTCGAATCGAAATGCGCCGTCCTTTCTAGACATAAAGGCTTACGCCACCAGAGGTGGTCGTAGATCTATTTTGTTCAGTTCCCCAATTGCTTCCAGGGATTGATACTTGACAGCCGCATCGCGTCCCGCTGCCCCCAATCTGGTACGAAGCTCAGGAACCTTTAGCAAAACCGCCAAAACTCTGGTTAGATTAAACCTGTTCGAATTGACGATAGGCAGATTGAACAACGGGTTGCATAAATGCTCATGATCCAAATATGTGAGAACCGGCTTACCCAGCGCCAGGCATTCGAGCGCAAAAACCCCAAAGGCTCCTATTACAAATTGATCTGCAATGATGTCTGCCTGACGGTAAATTTCAATTGCCTCCAACCGATCGGTGTTCTCAACCATCCGCAAATCGAATGCTATTCCGACTTTTCGCAAATCTTCGAGTGAATCCAGCAGGAAGGCGGTACCCTTAACATTACGGTGGTTTGGAGCGTGGACAAGAACGGGCACGGCGTGGGTTGCGGCGACTACTGGAGGAGCAAGGACTTGCGTATCAACCGGAATTGTCTTGCAACAAATATCCTGCCGGGAAAGGAATCTCCGAAAGGTTCCATCCATTACATTCACGAGATCTGCGTATTTGCTAAAAACTCTAACACTCGCACGCGTTGCAGTTCCCCACTCAACTAAATCCCAATCGGGATAATCTTGCTGCATCTCGCCCACCCAATCAAAACGGTCCCGGAGGTTATCTCGTAGGCGACGTCGGCTCCATATGGAAAGGCAACAATTCGAATTCCCACCAACCTAATCAGTCTTAGAATAAGACTGTTTGCTCGTTCATGTTGGTTCGGCAGAGAAAAAAAGAGAGAGAGAGAGAGGGGGGAAGGGTCGAAAGTCGTCTCCAGATATCCGTTGTTATCAGTATGTGGCAAAGACATCGCCACCAATAAGCTCCCGTGGCCTTGTCACTAGGCGAAAAAACTACGTCAAACTCTCCCTCTGTGGTCAAGTTGTAGGAGTTCGACTGTTTAGCATAGAGAACCACATACTTGGCCCGGACTCTGCGGCTCGATCCGCCAACACTGATCTCTAAAGAATGCAGGGGGCAAATGCCGTGCGTAACTCGCGGCGGACGCCGGAAGAGCCAACGCACCCACCGGAACAGGAAACCGATGCCTGCGCTAAAGGCAACGGACGCTGTAATCATGATCAGCCTAACGGGACGAGTTAACATAAAACTCTCAGCCAATGACCAATCATCGTCTCTTGTTAACACTATGTTTATGGTAACGATTCGGACAAATCATAAACCCGTCGAAATATGTTCGACCTTCGAGCGCTTGTGTTGAGTACTGGTTTATTCAGCGTGATAGGGCAAAGTTTGAATCACCTTGGCCGAGGTTAATTGGTGCCAGATCTCACCCACGCGATCGATGACGTACTCCTGCTCATCTGGCGTCAGACCTGCATAGAGTGGCAGTGCCAGAGTTAACCAGTCAGCCCGCCACGACTCCGGGTAGTCGTCAGGCCGGATTCCAGATCTCTCCCGATAGTAGCTGAGCATGTGAGGTGCGTGAGTGCCAGGCCGTGTCGCCACGCCGACTTCAAACAGATCTTTCATTAGGCGGTTGCGGCGTTCATGCCAGGATTCAAGCGTCGAAAGCTCGTCATCTGGTGGAGTAGCCTACATAGATATGCCCGGTAGGCGTGTCCCGACTCCGAGGTAATGGCGGAGGTTGCAGCCATTCAGTCAAGCCAGCGTGATTGATTAACTCCTCGTACCGACGGGCACATTCAAGTCTCTGTTCAAGGATTTCGTTGAACTTCGCTAACTGCGTCAAACCCAACGCAGCCTGCAAATCCGTGAGACGAAAGTTAAAACCAAGCGCGTCATAGTCTGGGAGCAACTGTTGGGCAGCGCGTTCCGGCGAATAGTTGGTGCGGTCCGAACCGATGTCGCGCAGCGAGCGGAACCTTGCGTCCAGGGATTTGTCATTAGTCGTCAGCATCCCCCCTTCACCAGTCGTGATCGACTTGCGAGGGTGAAAGCTAAAACAGCCAATTTCACCTAGTGTGCCTACGTGGTGATTCTCGTAGTAAGAACCTAGTCCACAAGCGGCGTCCTCGATTACGAAAAGGTTATGTCTCAGTGCCAATTCTTTGACTGAAGACATGTCAGCAGCCAACCCGAATAGATGAACGGGAATAATTCCCTTTGTGCGCCCCGTGACACGTCGAGCCGCATCTGTCATGTCAATGTTGAAGGTCTTTGGGTCGATGTCGCAAAACACTGGACGCGCACCGGCATACTCTACGGCGTTGGGCGTTGAGACCCACGTGAAGGCTGGCACGAGCACCTCATCGCCAGGTCCAAACCCGGCGGCCAACACGGCTAGGTGCAACGCTGCAGTGCCGGATGAAACCGTCGCAGCGTAGGGGGAGCTAACATAGTCCGCAAAGCTACGTTCGAAGGCCGCCACCTTCGGACCTGGACCCACCCAGCCACTTCGCAATGTTTCGAGCACTGATTGCTCATCAGCCTCGTCAAACCACGGCCTTGCTAAAGGTATTTTCAAAGTGGTAGTGGTGCTCATTGAGCTCGCTCGCGAATTACTTTAGCAGGGACACCAGCCGCTACCATGTAGTCCGGCATCATCGGTAACTACAGCACCAGCTCCGATCTGGACCCCTTTCCCAATCGTCACGCCAGGAAGGATGACCGCACCCGCGCCGAGGTCACAATCTGCGCCAACAGTCACGGTTGCGAATTCGAGAGCGCTGTCCAGAATTGGCTTTTGCCTACCCTCTTCACGGTGATAGGAAGTAATGATCTTGACCCCTGGACCAAGGCCGACCCGGTCGCCTATAAAGAGTCCGCCGGCACTATGAAGAAACACCTGTTGACCGATCCACACGTCGTCGCCTATGACCATCTGACCTTTGTAGTATCCCTTTAGGATCGAATAATGGCCCACGTAAACATTGGAGCCCACTTCGATATGGTCAGCGTGAAAAACAAGCACGCCAGCCTCAAAGATCACGTTCTCGCCAAGCTTACGAAAATGCTCACGGTTGACCTCGCCACTTCCGTGAGTTGAGAAATGTCTCATGGTTAGTCTAGAGCGAAGCTGTCTTCGCGTAGAACTCACCCGTTCGCTTGATCCCTTCTTCCAAATCGAGCTTTGCCTCGAAACCAATTAGATCCCTAGCCTTATCAGTGTTGGGGACCCGCAGCTCGATGTCGACATAATCTTTCGGAATAAATCGAATAGCTGATTTCGATCCGAGCACTCGCACAATTGTGTTGGCCAAACCGTAAATAGTTACCACCGCTCGTGCATTCCCAATGTTCAATGATTCTCCGATCGCGCGAGGGTGTTCCATCGCCAGCAACACCCCGTCCACCATGTCATCGACGTAACACCAGGCACGAATCTGAGTGCCGTCACCGTGAATCTGGATCTCTTCATTCTTCAAAGCCTTCACGACAAAACTGTGAATCGCCCCTTCGCCGACCTGACCGGGGCCATAGACATTAAACGGGCGCAGGGTCACTGAAGGCAGGCCAAACTCGCGATGATAGGCGTGGGCCATGTGTTCGCCGGTCAATTTACTGACCGCATAAATCCAGCGGGCTTCACCCACGGCGCCGATAGAAGCTAGTCCACTCTCCTCTGCGCGAAACGCGTTTGAGCCGAAGACTTCGCTAGTCGAGAAATCGACGAACCGCTCCAACCGCTTCACCTGGCGTGCTGACTCCAGCGCATTCAGCGTTCCCATCAGGTTCACACGCATGGTGGTGGTCGGGCTCTTTATTACCGTGTCAATGCCGGCGATGGCCGCCATGTGGACCACCACATGCGGATCGGCCTCACTGATCGCTGACTGCAGCGCGTCTGCGTCGGTAACATCGCCGACCACCATTCTCAGGTTAGGGTGTGAAGCATATGGAAGACCGGAGAGGGCGTTGCGGCTTAGGTTGTCGAATACGACTACGCGGTTTTGTTCTATCAAACGACCGATCAGAGTCGAGCCGATGAACCCGGCGCCGCCGGTCATGAAAATAGTTTTATCTCGCAGCATACACTTCGTTAGTTTGTTCGGCGTGCGACCACTGACAGTCCATAAAGACACGGCCCCGCCCGGGATATGTAAGATAGGTCAATTGATGTTGCAGAACGGGGTCGACGTCAATCTCAATCCGCGCCGCTCTAAACAAGTGGTCGGCGAAAGCAACGTTCACCTGCTCGATGATCCAGGCTTCGAGATAGAAGAGGCCCGGCAGAATATTCGGCGACTTCACGAGACAGTCGAACCAGCCGTCACCTTCAATGGCCGGTATCCGATAGTTAATTTCTGTTGTTTCGGTCTGGAACACGCGCTCACCCTTGTCCGACTGCAAGGCAAATCCGAAACGCGGGTCAGACAGGCGCTTCGAAGCGCGATAGTGAAGGCGGAGGCGAAAGGACTGCCCAAAAGTCAGCGTACCGATCGGCGAATCGGTTTCGGCGGCAAGCAACTCGAGCTTGGTAATGCGCGCATTTCCGGTGCCCTCGCGCTCCGCCTCTCCACCAATCTGCGCGCCCGATTTAGCGAGCGCCGAGGTGAGGTAATGGGCCACCACATCATGAGTCGCGCCGGAGCGTTCAATGGAGCCGTGGTTCAGGAGGATCGCTCGCGCACACAGTTCCTCGACCGCGCTCATCTGTGGCTGACAAAGAGCACCGTCCGCCCGCTGTCGGGCACTTCGTTCATCTTGCCCAGGCACTTCTCTGAAACTGAGCGTCGCCGACCGCCAGCACTTCGTCGACGATCAATATCTCCGGTTCCAGGTGGGCGGCGACGGCGAAGGCGAGGCGGACGTACATGCCGATGGAGTAACGCTTAACGGGCGTGTCCAGGAATTGTTCGACTTCGGCGAAGGCGACGATCTCGTCGAACTTGCGTTTGATCTCGGCGCGACTCATGCCGAGGATGGCGCCGTTGAGAAAGATGTTTTCGCGGCCGGTTAGCTCGGGATGAAAGCCGGTGCCTACCTCAAGCAGACTGGCGACGCGGCCGCGGATGCGTAGTCGACCGGTGGTCGGCTCGGTGATGCGGCTCAGGATCTTCAGCAGCGTTGACTTCCCTGCGCCGTTGCGGCCGATGATGCCGACGACTTCGCCTTGCTTCACTTCGAAGGAGACGTCTTTGAGGGCCCAGAAGTCTTCGGAACCAGAGGTCAGAGGTCGGAGGTCAGAAGTCAGATCCGGTGTCAGGTTTCGGGTGTCAGGTGCCGGCTGACCAAGGCGACGAAACGGTGAGGCGAAGAAATCATGGATAGCGTGACGCAGTCCGTCCGTGCCGGCGCCGTTGCGACCGATGGTGTATTTCTTGCCGAGGTTCTCGACGCTGATTACTACGGACATGAAGAAAAAACAGGAGTCAGGAGTCAGAAGTCAGAAGTCAGAAGTCAGAAGTCAGAAGTCAGAAGTCAGAAGGCAGAATTCGTTCTTCCCAACCCGCAAGCATTAACCGGGCTAATTATCTGCACAACCATTGATGTCATTCGCTCGTCGATTTCTGACTTCTGACTTCTGACTTCTGCCTTCTGACTTCTGACTTCTGTTCTCAGATCACATCCGCGAAGACGCGTTCGGTTTTGCGGAAGTACCAGATGCCGATAAAAAGGAGAATCAGACTCAGCACGACAGAAAGAGTGAAACCGCGCGGATCGAGTTGGCTGGCGCCGCCGAGGATGGCCCAACGGAATCCATCGATCACGCCCACCATCGGATTCAGCGAGTAGAGCAGGAACAGAGTGTCGCCCAACTTCCCACGCACCACCGCTGTGCTATAGGCCACCGGGCTCACATACAAACCAAACTGGACCACAAACGGAATCACGATGCGAAAGTCGCGGTAGCGAACCGTCAACGCCGTGATGATCAGACCCGGACCTAAGGCGGCGATGATCGCCAGCAACACGAACAACGGCAGGGTTACCAGGCGCCAACTGGGCATGAACTGATACCAGACCATCAATGCGGCCAGGATCGAAAAAGCAATCGCAAAGTCGATTAGGGAAACGACTACCGAACTGGTGGGGATGATCAGGCGCGGAAAATAGATCTTTGAAATGAGTTGCGCGTTGCTAACTACACTCTGACTCGACGACGACAGTGCGTTCGCAAAGAACTGCCACGGCAGCATGGCTGCGAAAACCATGATCGCGTAGGGCGCGTTTCCTTCAGACGGCAGGCCGGCGATCTTGCCGAAGATGACCGTCATGATCAGCATGCTGAGCAGTGGCTGAAGAAGCGCCCAGGCAGCACCGGCAACCGTCTGCTTGTAACGCACCGCCACATCGCGCCAGGCCAGGATGTAGAACAGTTCACGGTAGCGCCACAGATCGGCCCAGTAGTGCTTCTCCGTGTGACCGGCTTCAATCTGTAGGTCGAATGTTTCCGTCATTAGAGTCGGCTAAGGGCGAAGCGCTAAGAGCTAAGGGTCCGCGAGAAGTTCGTAATCTTGCGACTCAGCATGTCACAGTCGATCAGAAGGGGATCGATCTCACCTGCTTTGAAAAGACCCAGACTTTCAAAAACCATCAGCATTGACGCATCTTCAAACAGGGATCGCCGCGCGATGTTAAGAAACTGCTGAAACTCTCGCGAATGAGTACTCCCTGATCCCTCCGCTATATTATTTGTCAGCGACAATCCGGCTGCTCTTAACTGCTCGGCATAACGATAGAGTCGCTTCTTCTCCAAATCGTCGGCGAGCTTGTGTAGCTTTACCGCCATCACCCTGGCAAGTTGCCATATTTCCAAGTCTTCAAATCGAAAGTGAGGTCGCATTTTTTGCTATCTCGCGGTAGTAATTTTTGCTTTGCCCTTAGCCCGTTGCCCTTGCTTGTTCGCCCTTAGCTCTTTGCCCTTGGCTCTTGGCGCTTTGCGCTTCATACCACTCGATCGTCTTACGCAGTCCTTCTTCGAACGTGGTCTGCGCTCTGAAGCCAAACTTTTCGTATGCGCGACTGACGTCGAGGGAGCGGCGTGGTTGGCCGTCTGGCTTGTCGGTTTGCCATCTGATCTCGCCTTCAAAACCAGTGAGCCTTGTGATCAAATTTACGAGGTCGCGGATAGTGATCTCGCTGCCAACTCCGATGTTGACGGGCTCGGATTCGTCGTAATCTGCGGCGGCACGCACAAACGCGTCGGCGCAGTCGTCCACGTAAAGAAATTCACGCGAGGCGTTTCCGGTTCCCCACACTTCGATGAACTCGGCGTCGTTACGACGCGCTTCCACGCACTTGCGAATCAGCGCCGGGATCACGTGAGAGCTTTCCAAATCAAAATTGTCGTTTGGCCCATAGAGATTTGCGGGCAGCAGGAAGACGGCGTTGTAGCCGTATTGTTCGCGATAGCTTTGCGCCTGGACCAGCATCATCTTTTTCGCCAGGCCATAGGGCGCATTTGTCTCTTCAGGATAGCCGTTCCAGAGGTCGTCTTCCTTGAACGGCACCGGGGTGAACTTTGGATAAGCGCAAACAGTGCCCGCCGCGACAAATTTTCGCACGCCATTCAAACGGGCCTGTTCAATTAACTGCGTGCCCATCATCAGGTTTTCGTAAAAGAATTTCGCGGGGTTTTTCTGGTTGGCGCCGATGCCGCCGACTACCGCAGCGAGGTGGATGACCAAGTCGGGCCTGGTGTCCGCGTACAGCCTTTTTACGTCGGCCATTTCGACGAGGTTGTAGTCTGCGCTGCGTGGAACAAAGACTTCGACGTCCTGATACGTTTTAAGTTTCGCGACTACGCGCTGACCGAGGAAGCCTGCGCCGCCGGTGACCACTATTTTCTGGTAAGGGAAAGTTGACTCAGGCATTGGTGATCAAATGTTCGACATGCTTAATGTTCGACATAGCCTTGGACAAAAACTCCGATCCAGGTTGACGCGAAGCGATCTCATTAACACCGTGGCTTCAGCCCGGTGATCACGCGGCCTGCAAAAGGAGGGTAACCGTTTCAACGGTTTTTTAGCGGGCGACTGTAAACCGTTAAAACGGTTAGGAAAACTTGCCATGCCCTGTGAACACCGGGCTAAAGCCGCGGTGTTAATGAGATCGCTTCGCGTAACCACACCTGGGCCATACTTTGTGAATGTACATGCTAACCCAACCAACCGCGACTTTTTGTGCAAAGCCGTTCGACATGCTTCAGCTTGTCGTGAGGGACGTGACACTCAACAGTGGTTTTTCTGAAATCGTAGCTTGAAATCTTAATTGTTGGCGACAAGCTGAAGCATGTCGGACATTCGAGCATGTCGGACAGTCAAACACGCTGCGGCTGGAGTTCACGGGTCGCAACTTCGGCCATGTCGGCGTCAACCATCAGATCCACCAGGCCTTTGAAGGTGGTGGTTGGCTCCCAATTCAGTAGGCGCTTGGCCTTGCTGGCATCGCCCACCAGCAGATCAACCTCGGCCGGCCGGTAATACTTTGGATCGATCTCGACGTATTTTTCCCAATCAAGATCGAGAGCGGAAAATGTTGCTTCAACAAACTCCTGGACAGAATGTGTTTCACCCGTCGCAATCACATAGTCGTCAGGCTGGTCCTGTTGCAGCATGAGCCACATAGCCTCAACGTATTCCTTCGCATAGCCCCAATCTCGCTTGGCTTCGAGGTTGCCAAGATAGAGCTTATCCTGGAGTCCGGCCTTGATGCGTGCGGCAGCGCGCGTCACTTTGCGTGTAACAAACGTCTCGCCCCGTCGCGGGCTTTCATGATTAAACAGAATTCCGTTGCAGGCGAAGAGCCCATAGCTCTCGCGATAATTGACGGTGGACCAGTACGCGTAGACTTTGGCTGCGCCGTACGGCGAGCGCGGGTAAAACGGCGTGGTCTCTCTTTGAGGAACCTCATGGACCTTGCCGAACATTTCGGAGCTACTGGCCTGATAAAATCGTGAGTTGACACCCGTTTCGCGAATCGCTTCGAGGATTCGGATGGTACTGAGCGCGGTGACATCGCCGGTGTACTCCGGAATATCAAAGCTAACGCGCACATGGCTCTGTGCCGCCAGGTGATAAACCTCGTCGGGTTGAATGCGATAAATCAGCTTTATGAGATTGGTCGAATCAGCGATGTCCCCATAATGAAGGAACAGGTGCACACCGTTTATGTGTGGGTCTGCGTAGAGATGATCTATGCGACCGGTATTGAAAGTTGAAGCGCGCCGGATAATGCCGTGCACTTCGTAGCCTTTGTTAAGAAGCAACTCAGCCAGGTAAGAACCGTCCTGGCCAGTGATGCCGGTGATTAGAGCCTTTTTCATGTTCGAGCAAAGGGCGAAGGGCTAAGAGCAAAGGGCTGCGCTATTTCCCTGGGCCGAGACTCCTTGAAAAGTTTGTAATCTTGCGACTCAACATATCGCAGTCAACCAACAACGGATCGATCTCGCCTGTTCTACTGGTGAAGCTTGACTGCGAGTCCCCTGGCAAGGTGCCATATCTCCAAGTCTTCAAATCGAAAATGTGGCCGCATGTCCGCGTTCAGTAGAACCAGCGATGCTTCGCCCTTCGCCCTTTGCGGCGCTCCGCGCCAGTTCACAGATTCAGGACTCCAGGGGCAGCCGCCTGCTCGGTCGTCTCTTCCTCATCGACGTCGGTCTTGTAACCACGGGCGGCGTAGTAGCCTTTGTTGTAGTAGTAGTAATCGTGGGACTGGAGATTGACCTTGTTGAGTACGACGCCGAAGATCTTGGCGCCCACGTCCATCAGCAACTGTCGCGAACGCCTAACCACTTTTCGCGAACTCTTTCCGCCATGGACCACCAGCAACACGCCATCAACCATGGTCGCAATCAGCACGCCGTCTGTGAATGACGTAATCGGCGGCGAATCGATCACAACATGTGTGAATTCACCTTGCAGCGTCGCGATTAGCCGGCGCATTTGATCAGAGCCAATCAATTCTGCAGGGTTTGGTGGGATAGGTCCGGAGGTCAAAACGTGCAAGCCGGTGGATGCGTCCTTCGCGATCATCGAAAGCATGTCCTGAGGAGAAACTTCGCTCGAGAGTACTGAGCTTAAACCAGCCCGTTCAGACAATCCGAAAATCGAGCGTAGACGCGGCCGGCGCATGTCCGCGTCGATGATGACGACGCTGGCGCCCGTCTGGGCCAGGCTGATTGCAGTGTTCACTGCGGTCGTGGTCTTCCCTTCTCCCGGAAGACTCGAAGTAACTAAGAGTGATTTCGGCGCTCGTCCGGCAGTTGAAAGCAACACCGAGGTGCGCAACTGACGGTATGACTCCGCCAGCGGCGAGTGGCTGTCTACATTCATCAGCAGCTCGGGATTGAGACTCCCGTGGCCGATGCCGTTGCCGTTTCCGTTTCCGTTACGCTTTTGCAGTGCACCGGGAGCGGATCGCAAGCGACGGCCCATCGAGCCGCTGGCTGAAGGGATGACCGCGAGGGCGGCGAGGTGAAGCACGCGTTCGACTTCTTCGCTTGACCGCACTGTGTCATCGAGGTACTCAAGAAACAAAGCCAACCCCACGCCTAAACCAAGCGCCAGGAACATCGCCATGAAGACCGTCCTGGTGCGGTTTGGACCAACTGGTCCAGTTGGAGGAATTGCGTAGTCAACCACTGAAACGTTATTCGGCTTGTTTGCTGTCAGCACATCGTTCTCTTTGGAGCGAGAAAGCAAGCTATCGAGCAAGGTTTTGTTGGTCTCAATTTCCTGTTGGATGATGCGGTAGTTAATAGCTGCTTCGTTCTGCGTTACCGTTTCACTGCGCGACTGCTCAAACGCTCGACGCAAAGCCTGTTCGCGGCCGAGTGTCTGGCGATAGGCGGTCTCCAGGTTTTGCAGAATGTTGGTGCTCTTGTTCTTGCGGGTCTCAGCCGCCTGACGCTCGAGCTCGGCGATCTGCTGATTAACCTCTTTCACTTCCGGCGCCTCTTCGGTTGCGTCTACCAATAGCAACACGCGCTTCTGGCGCAACTCCGCCAGCTTGCCTTCTGATTCGCTAGCCTGTTTCGCATCGGCATCGGCCAACGCGTTTGCAGCATTTCCAGTTCGGGCGGCATTAAATCTGGATTCGGCCTCGATGCGAGCATTCTCAGCGTCCAGCAACTGCTTGTTAAGAGCAGTCAGCCTCTCGACTACCGTGTTTTGCCCGGCGTCAAGAGAAATGATCTTGTTGTTTCTGGCGTAGTTAAGCAGACGCTCTTCGTCTGTGCGGATATTTTCCTGCAATTCGGCAATTCTCTTTTGCAGAAAATCAGCCGTACTGATGTTTGTGTCACTCCTTTTCTCGACGTTGTTTGCTACATAGGTCTCCGCAATCGCGTTCACCACTTTGGCGGCTACATCGGGATCGCCGTGCGTGTAGCTGATGTCGATGAGACGCGTTTCCTTATACGCACCACGCGACTCCTTTACCGGATCGATGCGCAGCCCGCCCAGTATTGAAGCCACAAATGGGCTCACCCGTTTGGCTTCTACCAGATCTTCTTTAGCGGTTTGTTCAGCGACCACGGTGCGCAAGGGAAGTTCATCTTTGGGTCTTGCGGAAGGAGCGGGAGCATCATTCACCTTTAGTCCAAACATCCCCTTGACGGTCTGCCAGGTAGTCCGTTTCTGGGTTGAGTTTCCCTTGAAGAAGTCGGGATTGTGCTCGAGATCGAGCGACCTCACTACGCGCCGCATGAGTCCCGGACTTTCAAGAATCTGTAACTGCGTGTTGAAGTAGACAGGATCGTTGCTCGGACCAAACAGGTAGGGAGTCTTGCCAATTAGCGCGGCATTGTTTTCCAGGTCAATCTGGACTCGAGAGCTGGCTTGATAAATGTCAGGCTTACGCGCCACGTAGAGCACGGTGAGCGCCGTAATGAGCGCAACCACACCCAAAACGAGCCACAGTCGCTTGCGAACAGCTCTCCAATAATCGAGGAGGTGGACTTCTGTTTCGGCGTTTGGATCAACACCGTAGTTATAGCCGGCCGGCGACCAGGTGTATTCGTTTGGACGATCGAGGGCTGCGGGATCAGCCGGTCGTTTCATCAATTCATCTGATGGTTTCATAATCTCACCTCACAGATTTCGAAATTCGAACTTCGGATTTCGAATGTCGGGCATTCAGCAATCAGCAATCGTTTATGGCACTGCGCGAACTGGCAGACTGGCAACTGAAGGAACTACCGATCCCATCAAGGTGCGCAAAAAGCTCTTGGTCCCTGAAAGAGGCACGTCAACTATGTCATTTGGCATCAGGGCTATGTCTTCCGCCTGCTTCCTCTGAATGGCCTGCAAGTCAACGATGATCTCTTTGCTAGTCGACGTGCCGGGTTCCTGCCGAAGGATCCTGACTTTGTCTTTGGTGCTGTCCTGCTTGAAACCACCAGCCATCGCAATCGCGCGCGAGATCGTGACCGGCTCGCGAAGGGGAATGGTCACAGGCGAGCCAACGTTCCCCACCACGTATGCCTGCGGAGCCTCCGGTAGGGTGATTATGTCGCCTGCTTCAATCCACGGGTTGGCTGACGGTTCCCCCTTCATGGTGTCGCTCAACTTGTAACTGCTGAACACTTTGGCTACTTCGTCGGGGTTCTCGGACCGTTTGCCGCAAGTAAGCGCGGGTCGCGTGTGCACGATATTGATAGTCTGGCCCGCTTTCGGTGAAGGTCCGCGCGCGAAGGTCAACAACTCGAGCAGCCGGATCCTTCTCTGAAGTTCAAACCGGCTCTGTTCGTTCACAGCTCCAAGCACAGCGACTTGCTTGGATTTGTACTCTTTAACGAAGACGTCAACTTGAGGATTGCGGTAAAACTTCATGTACTTCCCGGCAATCTCTTTCGCCAGTTCGCCTTCCGTTTTACAAGCCGCCATGATCTCGTCGTCGATGAGCGGCATCCGGATCGTCCCATTGCCCTCGATGCGAACTGCTTCGCGCGATAGATTGGGCCGATTAAGGATCCTGATATCGAGCACGTCGCCAGGTCCCATTCGATAACGCGTATCGTCATCGCCAGCAAGTATTACTTCACTGGCGCCGGTGTCTGTGGTGTTCCTGGGGTTTTCTGGTTTCTCCTGGGCCTTTGCTGAAGCCCCGATTGTCAGGGCAACAACGACAGCGACAAAACCATTAATAAGAGTGTTCCTTGTCATGATGTCATTTACTTTCTTAGCCCAGCCCGGCGCGACATTAACGCTTCGCGCATATGATTCGGATGAGCCAGGTTCAAAACGGTATTGCTAACGAGGACCAGTAATTCTTCGTGTTCGCGGTTAAACGAGCCTGTCAACGGGTTGTCCGCAGTTTTCGTCACTATTCCCTCGCGCACCCATTGCCAAAATTGTGTTTGCGTCGTCCAAAACTCCTTCCGGTCGCTGCAGACGACGAGAGCAGTCTTCTTCTTTTTCTTTTTCTTCTTGTCTTTGCTTGCGCTTGTTTTCTTTGCAGTAACCATAGATACACTTCCACCCCGGTATGTTTCGCAAGCTCGCGTTGTCGGCGAACTCTTGAATCACACGGTACCCCGAGGGGAAACCTTTCAAGCAAGGCAGCGTTAGGTTTTCAATTCAGGCTTCGTCTCTGTGCCTCCTCTGTGTTCGCTGTGCCTCGGTGGTGGATTGTCAAAAAAGACCACCACGGAGACACCGAGAACACTGAGGTTGCACAGGGAGTTTTCCCTGAGCTCGGACTTTCAAAAACTACATCAGCAACCGCGAGATCAATTCAGCGCGGCGCTTAACACCAAACTTGATAAAGATGTGTCGCAAGTGAAACTTCACAGTTTGTTCGCTCACCATCAACCGCAGACCAATCTCGGCATTAGTCATTCCTTCAACGCAGCACAGAGCTACCTGTGCTTCACGTCGGCTCAGATTCTTGTTCTCGGCAACTCTCTGAATGACGCGCCCAAAGCTCAGATTACTTCTCCGGCTTTCCATTTCTTTGGCGTAGGAGGTCATGCCGCGTTCGGTTCGTCGCGCCAGGACTTCTTCTGGTGTGAATACACGATAGGCGACGCCGTGTTCGCGCGAGCCGTTGCCGTTAGGTTTGGCTTCGCGCTCGACGCTGAACTTGGCCACCAGACCTTCGAGTCCTCGCCTGATGGTGCTCAACCGCTTATCGGCTGCCAGTTCAATGAGGCGACGGACCGTGAAGAGATCGGATTCAGGTTTGGCGGGATCGAGCGCCATCAGCATCGTGGTGTAGACCCGTTGCTCAAGTGGAGTATGGGTCAGCGCGATTACAGCTAACGCCGGACCATCCAATACTCGTTCACTCTTCTCGCCTAAAGGGTAGGTTTCAGTATCTACCTTGGTGCCGATTTGTGCTTTTTGGGGGAACATTTGTTTTCAGTGAAAGATACTGCGGCGGGAACTTCTGATCGTGGTTGCGTTGCGGGGCCGCATTCAGTTTCTAAAGAGCAACTAGTAACAAATGATCAATAACAAACTTTTCGTAATCCAGAGACGCTTCATCAAGCTCCTTACTTCCCTTATCAAGAGTTGTAAATTTGGGTCAGATCTGGGCTGGCGATGGATTGGGCGAGTTGGAGCACATCGAATTAGGCCCGAAGCCTAAAGGCCCCGAACGGTTCTGTCAAGCCTTTTCAAATGACCGGGGTTTAAACGATTTCAACCTCCAGTGCGTCAATCATTTCGCACCAAAGATGGGCGATTGTGATATGCGCTTCCTGCACCCTGGAGGTGCGGTTTGCCGGGACCACCAGGGCAAGGTCACAATGCGATGCCAATGGCTCTCCCGAACAGCCGGTTAACCCGATAACCTTGCAACCGATCCCACGCGCCTTTTCGGCTGCTTTCAAAACATTGGGAGACTTGCCGCTGGTGCTGATCGCGATCAACAAGTCACCCGGAGCCGCCAAAGCTTCTACTTGCCGGGCAAATACACCTTCATAGCCGTAATCGTTGCTGATCGCGGTCAAAGCAGAAGTATCTGTACTAAGCGCGATTGCCGGATAGGCGCGCCGATGTTTCTCGTAGCGGCCGACGAGTTCCGCGGCAATGTGCTGAGAATCAGCAGCGCTACCTCCATTCCCACACAGCAAAACCTTATTTCCTGACTGTATGGTCCGGATTATTAAGCGGCCGGTTTGATCGATATCGTCGAGTTTTTTCTCAAGCAGGAGAGTAATCGCGTCGATATGCTCATGGAGAGAGCTGCGAAGGAGTTCGTTGGAGTTGTTATCCACGTTGGTCGGAAATTAGCATAGTTTTGCAGCAAAGCGTAAATCCTCTCTTTGGAGTTGAATGATGCAAGTGATCAGGCAGGAGATAAAACTCAAGCACTCTGCACTCCCGATTTACTAATCACTCCTTCCCCTTTACCATGCAGAATTCCTTATGACGACCGCCAACGCCCCCACTCCAATGCTGCGCCAATATCAGGAACTTAAGCAGCAGCACCCTGGCACCCTGCTCTTTTTCAGGCTCGGTGACTTTTACGAGCTCTTCTTTGAAGACGCTGTAACCGGAGCACGTGAGCTTCAGATAACTCTTACCGCACGTCACAAAGAACGCGGTGATGCGATTCCAATGTGCGGCGTGCCACATCATTCGGCCGCGAACTACATTGCGCGTCTGGTACGCAAGGGTTATCGCGTCGCCATCTGCGAACAAACTGAAGACGCCTCGAAGACGAAGAAGCTGGTGCGACGTGAAGTGGTAAGGGTGGTAACGCCCGGCACGCCCATTGATCCTCAACTCCTTGAAGCACGCGAGGCAGTCTATCTGGCTGCGGTTTGTTCTTCAGGTGAAACGATCGGTGCTGCGTTTCTGGACGTTTCAACCGGAGAATTTCGAGCGACCGAAGAGCGTGGTGAAGGCGCCTGGGAAAAAATTCGGGCCGATTTGGAGTCGTATGCGCCCCGCGAACTTCTGTTCCCTGCTTCTCTGACTCCGTTGATAAAGGCTGGGCTGACCGGCAAGCCACAAACAGCTCCGCTGCCATTAGCGAGCGAGCCGCCGAAGACAGCACCCCAATCCGGAAGCGATTTACCGTTTATCGATGCGGCTTTCACACCGATTGAAGATTGGCTTTGGCAGAAGCAAGAGTGCGCTGAGCTGCTGCTTAGTCATTTTGGCGCAGCCACACTCGAAGGCTACGGCATAGAAGGCAAAGACGAAGCTATCCGAGCTGCCGGCGCTTGTCTGCGTTATGCGCAGGATACGCAGCGTGCGGCAGCGGCCCACATAACCGATCTCGTCTACTTTGCTCCACAGGACCATCTGGTCCTCGACAATGTCACGGTAAAGAATCTCGAATTAGTCGAGTCGCTCAGCGGTGCGACCGGAAGAACTCTGCTGAGTGTGATCGATGAAACGGTGACCGGCATGGGCGCGCGCCTACTGCGTTCGTGGCTGCTGCGTCCATGTGTCAGGCGTGGCGAAGTTGAAGCGCGTTTGGCCGCCGTCCAGGATCTGTTTGCGTCCCAAATCACCAGGGACAAGATTCGGACGCTGCTGAAAGATGTATCCGATCTCGAGCGTCTGATTGGCAGAATCAGTTTGGGTTCGGCCACGCCGCGCGATTTGAATGCAATCCTCCGGTCGCTTTATCAGGTCCCGGCTATTCGCGAAAACCTGTCGTCGCAGCCTTCGTCGCTGCTGCAGGTACTTTCTGAAAGTGCTGACGACGTCCCGGAAATTTGCGCATTATTGATCAAGGCCATCAGCGACGAGCCGCCGGCCAAAATTAGCGACGGCGACGCGATTCGCGCGGGCTACTCTGAAGAGCTGGACGAACTGCGCTCGATTAGTAGAAACGCGAAACAGATCATCGCAACCCTGGAAGCGACTGAACGGGCCCGCAGTGGCATCGGCAATCTCCGGATTAAGTTTAATAACGTCTTTGGCTACTTCATCGAGGTCTCCAAGGGAAATGCAACGCGTGTCCCGGAGAACTATGAACGCAGGCAGACGCTCACCAATTCGGAAAGATTCACGACACCTGAATTAAAGGACTGGGAAAAGAAGGTGCTGGGCGCCGAAGAGCGCATCCTGCAACTCGAGGCTGAAATATTTAGCGACGTTTGCCGGCAGGTCGCCGCCGAGACGAAACGCATTCAAGCCACCGGACGCGCGTTAGCTTCGCTTGATGCGATCGCTTCCCTGTCAGAGATAGCTGCTCGACGCAGGTTTGTCAGACCGTCGATGCACGATGGCGATGAAATTGAGATCATTCAGGGCCGTCATCCGGTAATCGAAGCCTTCATCGACGATCCGTTCATTCCGAACAGTAGCTACCTCAACAACTCCACTGATCGACTTCTAATCATCACTGGTCCCAACATGGGCGGCAAGAGCACGGTGCTGCGCCAGGTGGCCATCATTAGCATCCTGGCCCAGATGGGTAGCTTCGTTCCCGCTGAAAAAGCCCGCTTGCCATTGCTCGATCGGGTTTGGACACGCGTGGGCGCTTCTGACGATTTAACGCGTGGGCGCAGTACGTTTATGGTCGAGATGACGGAGACGGCCGCAATTCTCCACAGCGCCACCCCGCGATCGCTTGTGTTGCTTGACGAGATCGGCAGAGGCACGGCGACGTTTGATGGGTTGTCGATCGCCTGGGCCGTTGCTGAGTATTTGCATAACTCGGCTGAGCACGCCGCCAAAACTTTGTTTGCAACTCACTATCACGAGCTGACGGAACTGGCTGAGCGATTGCCGGGAGCCCAGAACTACCAGATCACTGCAACTGAGCGGGAAGGCGAAGTGGTGTTCCTGCACCGGCTCGAAAGGGGTCGAGCTTCAAAGTCGTATGGCATTCAGGTAGCGCGGTTGGCAGGCATGCCGCCGGCGGTGCTAGCTAACGCACGCGAGGTGTTGGCGCGGTTGGAGCGTTACGAGTTGGATGTGTTCGCCGATGAAGAATTGGTAGCGCCGGCGATAAAAGTTGAAGTGAAAGCAGCGGGGGCTGGGGCCGGTGATGCATCATCTACTACGACCGATCCACTGGAGTCTGCAGCACGTCGAGCTGGTCGGCGGAAAGCCGCGGCGCAGGCGTCGCTATTTGATCTAGCGAATCAGAAGGTCGTTGAAGATCTGTTGCGGATCGATCCAGACAAGCTGTCACCCGAAGAAGCTAAAGAACTCCTACGTAAACTTCGTGAGCGCATGATGTAGGGGCGGCACTCCGTGGCCGCCCCTTTTCTTTCGCCAGGTGCATCCAGGATCTAGCGGACGTCTGGATAAGCAATTGGGGCGGCCACGGAGTGCCGCCCCTACTAGTGCAATCGGATCGTTCGTCTCATCCGCGTCAATTCGCAATCATCTGCGGCTGATACTCTTTTGCGGCGGCGTGTCGCTGACTGTGAACCAATCACCACGTCCGTCATTGGTTCGCAGCATCCGCATGATTTCATCGAAGTTGAAAGGCCGGGCCCCACGACGCCCAAACACCGCCAACTGATTCCCGCTTTCATCCACCGCCCGATCGCGATCCAACGGTTTGCTGATCGCCAGCGCTTCGCCTTTTGTCTTGAAGGTTGCAATGAGGACTGGTCTGGGCCGCGGACTAAATCCTGCATACTCCGGCATCGTCTCGGGCGAGGTCAGCTGCAAGATTCGCAAGCCATTTTGTCCGTCAGCTACATAAGCAAAAAGACTGGCATTCGTCATTGCTACTTTCACTTGATGAACGTCGTTCAGTTTCCCGTCCGCGTTAAAGACCTGATCGAGCCGCGGTTCTGTGGGACGTTCTACGTCGATAATCGCAACTCCATCCTTTCCGTTCGCAACATATGCGTACGTCCTGGCCACGTAAACATCGTGAGCATGGTCCAGCCGCACAAGGGCGTTTGCCACCAGCTTAGGTGCTCCAGGCTCCGTGACATCAATCACCTTCAGACCATCGTCATCGACGACAAAGCCGTAGCGAAACTGAATCGCGATCGAGCGTGGATTTCTGAGTTCAGTGATTCGCTTAACCAGTTTGGGGTTCAACGGATCGTCAAGGTCAACTACAGCGAGGCCACGTCCCGTCGTGATGTAAGCATAGCGGCCGGCGATCGTGATGTTGTTGGCATCGTCGAGTGCGCCACCCGGATTGAACGCGCCATTGGCAAACTTCTTGGCATCGAGCTCGCGTCTCAAATAGTTGTTCAGTGGATCTCCGTCCAACAGAGTGGCTGCGTTAACGACGACTAACCCTTCATACTTATCGACCACGTAAAGGTAAGCATAGAGCGGATGAATCGGCTGCTCCTCGTTAACGAGCTGCTTGCGTTCATCCCCGGACAACTGGCTTGCGCTAGCCGGATCGATCATTGAACCATCTGCCTTCACCCGCCAACGGGCCGGATCGACCGCCAAAGTTGTCGGTGCCGCAACTGCGGTTGCGTATTTGGTCTTTACCCAAAACCTCTGGCCAAACCTTGAAACCGGCGCGGTGACTATGCGTTCTGAAAATCCTTTCTGATCGATCTGGGCCACGTCGTAAACGCGGAGACCACCTTCACCCGCCGCCACATAGGCATATTCGCCACGCAACTGCACCTGCAAAACGCGCGGATTCCCCAAGTGTTCATAGAAGTTCTTCAGTTCACTTCCATCCTTAACAAAATTTGCGTAGTTGTCGGGATAGGCAAGGCGATGAAGCGTACTGCCGATCACCGCCTGCGGTTCACCCCTTTCGGTTGCTACAACCGCATCAATCGAGTGACCCGCAGCGACGTAAACAAAGCGGCCCATGAAGTTCACAAAGTTCGTCCCCTGTAAAAGCAGCTGGGCCAGCCACGCGTTGTTATCGTTATTTGCTGAGACGTGACAATCCGAACACGCCTTGGTTTCTTTTGAGCGAACGGTGTGTGGGATGTGGGTGTTGAAGGCCTGGCCGGCGAAACCTTCAGCGGACGTTGTTTGCTGCTGGGAATAGATCCACTCGCGATTCTGGTTTTGCGAGCTAACCAGCACCGCCGATGATGAACGCACGGGCGCGATGCGATTTCCGGTTACTGTGCCGTCGCGGCCCAGCATGAAAATGTCATCACGCAAAACCTGGAAATTGTATTGGGTGAAGTTACGCGAGTCGCCGCCTTCGTTGTGGCGGTTTGGCATCTTGCGATTTGCCTCCATCGACAAGTGACAACCAAAACAACTTGTCACCCACGAAGAATGGCAAGCCACGCACGTCATCTCTTTGTCGCGATGTGCAAGCGCACTGTCGTCCTTCGGCAGTTGACCCCAGGTTGCATTGTCTTTGCGGATGGTTTTTGAGTACTGCGATTTCTCGTTGTAATCGACAGTGCCGGGAGTGACGGTATCGATCGTTTGCGGCACTCGCCACCAACGCCCGGGAACAACCAGAGAATTCTGAATGATATCGCCGGTTTTCAATTCGATCTCTTTTCCGCTCTCGTCTTTTCGCTTGGAGTCGCGCGGGTTGCGTCGAAACACGGGAACCTTGCTCCCTTCGGCATCGCGCGTGGTGAAACCGCGTAGCAGATTTCGGCCAACCACGGCTGGTCGTCCAGATTGAGCCGCCGCTACCGGCGCTGCCGGACCCGATGTCAACAAAGTAGCGCGTTGACGGATCGATCCATGGCAATCCTCGCAGGCGATTTCGATTGCCGCGCGCGGTTCGTTATATAGATTGCCATCGCCGTGGGCATCCTGACGGAAGTGACAATCGACACAGTGCATACCTTTCTCAAGATGAATGTCGTTTAGGTGAACGGCCTTCTTGAATTTGTCAGGGTCGGTTGCCGCGACGAGATTATTGTCGGCATCGAGCAGGTTGCCCTTTCGATCACGTTTGTAGACTTTGCGAAACAGCCAACCATGACTGTGGAAGTCGCCAAACTGCGTGTTCTTCAAGCCCGCGTTGAATTCAGGTGAGCCTGTCTGCGCAAGAAACTCCAGGTCAGACCAAAGTCCACGTACACTCGCGCCTTCAGGATTGCGGTCAAGCTTGGTCTGCTCTTCGGCCGCCGATGGTGTTCGTTGGTCCTTCGGATACATCTTGTCGCCATCGCTCTCGTTATCCCACCACGTCATCCCGAGATAACTGGCAACCATGTTGGTACCGGGGTGCATGTGACAGACCATGCACTGCGAAGTTGGAATCTGGTTGGTGAACTGATGCTTGATCGGATGGCCGGAGACGTTTTTAGGAATGTTTGGATCGGCAGTCTGCGAACGTCCGAGGTTTCCGAGTGCGCTGTAGAAAGCGGAATGCGAAGGCTCACGATCGTTGGCGTAGATTACGTGGCAAGCGGTGCAGCCGGAGGAGCGATAGTCGCCGGGGTGATCGTTGGTACCGAGAAAGTTTAGCGTCGGATCCATTAGTCGGGTCTTTTGCAATCCGAGGTAGACAGGATCGGTACGTTGATTAGTGCCAAAACCGCGCGGACTTAAACCCTTGTCAGGCTTCCCAGGCTCCTCTTCTTTATCGGGCAAACCAACTTCAAGCCGCCGCCTCCCGCCACGTTCGAAAACGCGCAGCACATTGCCTGGCTGGGCTATCTCCCAGCGAGGAATCGGATCAAGAAATTCGAGCAGACCTTTCGTGCGGCGCTCTTCATACGAGGGGGCGGGTGTTTGTATCAGAGTTTGCGATGCGCCGTTTTCGTTATAGCTTTCGCCGAATCGTCCGTCCTTGAGTGGGAAGCCGCCGTTGTTGTAGAGGGCGGCGTTCCAAAGCATAGCGCCGTGGGTCATCATGCTGCGGGCGACGTTTTTCGATTCAACTTCGTGGCAGGAGCTGCTACCGCAGGTTTTGGCGGCGACGCGCAGATCGCCGGGGTTTATGAAGCGGACGAACTCCCAGCTCTCGCGGGTCAGTAGGGTATTGGTTCGCTCCGGATTCGCGCCTGTGTATTTGCCGTCGCGCTTCCATTCGTCGGGGAATCTTGGGCGGACGTGGGCTTCACTTTTTATGCGTTCGACGTCTCTAACATCGTCTGTGTTCTTTCGTGGCACTGGATTGCCGCCATGGCAGCCGGTGCAGGTTAGACCGACAGCATCCTTATCGCCGTTCAATTTTTCAAGTTGGCCGGTGGCGCCATACTTGTGCATCGGCTCGATTGGCCCATGACAGGTGACACAGCCTTCGAGTCGCGCAGTTGTTTGAGTTTGCTGGAGGTTGCCGGTTACTGCTTTATTGGGGACGACGCTTTGGGAGAGGCTAGTCGTCCACGTAATTCCTGCGGTCGCAAGTATCAATAACAGGACGATGAAAAAGCCCTTTGCCGATCTTTTTATTCTTCGCTGTTGCATGTTCCTACTACGCCAACTATCGATCAGTCCACCACAGCCTCGGCTTCGCCGTCTGATGTGAGGCTGTGGCTCCGCCCCGCCGTAAACTAACCTTAAGTTTTTCGGGGCTTCGCCCCTGTAATTCGAACGCCCAACACAAATGAATCCAACCAAGGGCGCAGCCCGATCCACAATTTGCCAGGACGGCGGGGCAGGGCCGCCGCCTCACATCAGACGGCGAAGCCGGAATCACAAGGCCCGAACCCGCCCAGGGACAAGGTAGCCCTCGATCAAAAGATCAGCTTAAGCTGCGCAAACAACGTATACAGCGGCTTGCGTGGGCTGATCACCTCAGGTTCGCAGAAGTCGCTTACATTCCCGGGACAGTTGCGCGAGCGGTCGGTGAAAATATCTCGAAAGCCGCGTCCAGTTTGCAGTGTCGCCGCCCCAAAAGTCATCGTCACGTTATTGATCAGGAACGGCCGGTACGCCACACCCACACTGTAATCAAACCCGATGTCATGTCTGATATTATTTTGAAACAAGACGTACTCGAGCGGCTCGGTGCGATGAAACCTCAAGTAGTTAATATTGAAAACAGTCTTGATACGCTGCGTTAACTCAACATCCAGCCCCGCGTTGTAAATAAATATTCCCGGATTAACAAAGTTCGCCTGCCCCTGAATCTTGCTGCTCCGCAAACTCGGCAAAAGACTATTCGGCTGGACCAGTCCAACTCCGGTTTGCGTCAACCTGATACCGTTTCTCGTCCAGTAAGAAAATTGTCCACCAACGAAATTCGGATCGTCGAAAATCGCATCGAAGCCAGTCGCTTTGTTGTCAGTCGGGTTTCCGTCGCCCTGCGCCCAAAAGAAAGATCCTTTGAACCGCAGGTAATCTTTATCGATCGATGTTTCCAGCGCGGCCATATGAGACTTCACGCGCACATCTCGACCCGCGATCGGATTGCGATCGTCACGACCGAATGCGTAGTAATAAGAATGCGACAGATTGATCCGGCCGATGTGACCGTCGCCACTCAGGCCAAGGTAACCGACTTTGATTGCATGCGGACGCACGTCGCCAATCAGCGCCGGCCGCACCAGAAATCCATTCCGATCGTATTCCACCCCGCGCCGGTCGTCGTTGTAATGCAAGCTCCCCTGAATGGTGTAGCCCCTGCGAATGAAGTCTTGTCTAAAAATATTGGCGATGTAGACATTCTGATGGCGAGTGTCGAAGCGATTCAAGCCGCTGTTGGTGTCCTTCTCCAGCATGGAGAAGTAGGCCGCGTTGTATTGAATGCGGTTGTTGTCCGCGGCACCAAAGACGCGCAAGCCAAGATTGTTGTCGGAGAAAATAAAGCCACGGAAGTCTGAAACGAATGGCTGAATCCCGGCACGTACAGAAACGAAATCGTAGTTTGCGTTGATATCGGCAAGCTTCACTTCGGCAAAGGCTTCTTCAAACGAAATGTGTGTGTCTGTTCGATTTGTTCCGCGACGGACATCAATATTCACCACGCCATTCTCGCGCGCGTTCAAATAATTCGGAATACTAAACGTCGGCGAAATCTTTATGGCCCAATCTCGAGGCTTGAAGGTCGTGTCGCCGTGAAACAACTCAAAACTAAACTGCAGTGTCTGGTTAACTGCAAACTGTTCCGGCTGTCCGAAAAACTCCGCGCTTCCAGGCTCGTCTGTGCTGACATCGGAAGGCGTGGGGGCGCGTCGTTGTTCGACACCAGTTGTGCTCACCGCCGAGAGAACCATGAAGAGCTTGTTGCCCTTGATCGGGTAATCCCCTTTCAGCACGCTCTGGTTATACGGATCCCACCAACGTCCTCGTGTGAACGGAATGTCTCGGCCCCGGCTGCCGCGGTCGCCATATCGATCGTATTCAGGAAATCCAACTCGCCAACGATCGCGCGCTTCTCTGCGTGAAGGGTCAGTCTGCGGCGAAGATGGAACGCTGCTATCGCCCGCATGACCTGTTGGTCCATCAACGCGCGTTGGCGGTATTTCCTTGATCTCCAACTGGTCCAGGGGGATGTCGACGAGGGCATCTTTCCCCGGCTCGACAATCACGTTCTCGAGGGTGTCTCCCTTCGGTAGGGCAAACTCTCCGTAGTTCTTGTCATTTGCAAACTTTGCTACATGAGGTCGATTCACTTGCAAACGGTAAGCGCCAGGCGCCAGTTGAAAAGAGTACTGACCGTCTTTATTTGAGCGTACGCGTCTCCATTTTCCCGTTACCTGGTTAGTGGCCACGATCTGCACTCCCGGCACTGGCGCACCCGAGGCTACCCGTACGGTTCCCTTGATCCGGCCCGAACCCTGGCCCATGACGATGGCAGCCGACCACAAGGTGATGGCAGCGACAGAGACCAAACGTTGAAAAATTGGCGTTGTGTCGGGATTTAGCATCCTAACTTTGCGAAAGACGAGTGGGTTCAGATTTCAAGCTTCAGTTTGAACGCGACCAAACCAGAACCCCGATGCGTCAGGGTTGAACTCCGAACTTCGCGCGTCCTTACCAGACCATATTTCTTAGCAGGAAGTGGAACCGCGATGCGCTCCACGAAATCACACGAAACCAGACTAACAACATTTCGTCTGCTTTCACCTGCTTTTTGCGGTATTGCCGATTTGCGGGCCCGTTCAATCTCCTCCAACGCCTGGATCGCAATTCTCGACTGCAACAAGTCGAAGTGTTTGTTGAGCTTGAGCGCACGCCCTAGATAGTCCGCGGCCGCGTCACGATTACCCCTGGCGCGTGCGATCATCCCCGCGTGATAAAAAAGCCGAGCGTCCCTGGTGCCCAGATGCAAACCATCCGTGATTGCAGCCTGCGCTTCATCTAACTTCCCCGCTTTGAGTGCCGCCCAGGCAAAGGAGTCCGCCGCGTAAATGTCTCGTCTCGTCTCATATTCCTTCTTCGCCCGAACGTATGCATCTTCAATCCTGATATCGTGGTCGGCCCAAAACATTATCAGATGACGGTTGTACAACGCCGAATTTAGAGGACTGCTTTGCGATAGACGTTCCACGGTAGAATATTGAGCCTGCGCTTCACGGTCGCGTCCCTGGAGTTTATACAAATCGCCCAGAATGGCGGCGTCAATCGGATCAGGCCGCTGGGCAACCAGCGGCTCAAAGACAGCAATCGCATCGTTCAACTCACCTCGGGATGCCCGCAGCAGGGCGATCGACTCCACAGCGTGCGGGTAATTGGGAAACACTTTGAGCGCGTCCATGTAAAACGCAATGGATGTCTCGATCTCACCGGAGGCACGGGCAACTTCACCCAGCTGCCAGTAACACCACGCTATAGTCTCCTTCGATGGAGACGCCTCGGCACGAGCCTGTGCCACTGCGTTAAGGTATTTCTTGCGGGCAAGAGTTGTGTCTCCCCTGAGTATCGCAAGATGTGCTAACCGGGTTTCAGTGGCGACAGAGCCGGCATCGAGCTCCTCCATTTTCTTGTAAGCGGCCGCCGCTTTGTCGTAGTCACCAAGTTCCAACAGCGCGTCGCCGAGCAACTGAAACCCAAAGCTGCGTCGTGGCTCATACTCTGTCAGTTCCTGTGCATGATCGCGCGCCGACATAAAGTTGTGCGTCTCGTATTCGGCCCGGGCCAGAACACGCAAGCCACCGAGATTTTGATCGGCCGGCAGTGTGTATAGAGAAGACTGCGCGGCCCGCAAGGCCTGAGCCAGATACTCGACGTCCTCAGTCTCACGGTGAAGTTGCAGGTAGTAGTTAGACAACTTGTTGAGGGCCACGATGTCATCGGGGTCACTTTTAACACGATCTTCAAGGAAGCCAACTGCCATCATGGTGTTCTCGTTTCCTCGTGCAAGGGCTCGAGTGGACGGGCTAAAGGCGGGACTGGCGGTGGCAGCAGGTTCGATAGTGGCCGGTTTACGGTTGCAGGCAACGGCAGTCACGGCGATGAGTACAACGAGCATCGTTTTGCTGTGGCAGGATTGCATTGGTAGTCGAAACCGATCCACTAAGTTAATCCAAAAATCAGCAAAAAAGCTTAGGAGGCTCTGAACGAGTTGGACCGGTGATGATTTACCGCGAAGTGGTACAAATCAAAGACCACACGTGATCAGAGCTTCCTTTGGTGTTTGTTAGCGGTCTATTTGCGGATCCTCTAATCCCAATCGAAACTCAATTGCGCGTGTTGTCATCAACTGTTCCAGGGACGCGCGGTTGTTGTGACGGTGCAAGAAATGGAAACGTGTTTCTGAATGGCAAATCATTACCATTCACACTGTCCCCCAGCGGCTGGCGGTTATTAATCAGCGTGAACAAGATGTCGATTACATCGTCAGTCAATCTCCTTCCGTTGGGAAAGGATGCTTCCGGGTTGGTGCCGGTGTTAGGGACCGTCAAGTCGAGCCGAAGAATATCTCCTCGGTTGACGGCGACATTAGCCAGGATAGCGACACTGGTTGGATCGGTACGGTAAAAGTTTTTGAGAGTTTCAAGTATCCCTGGAGCGAACCTGCCGGCAGCATCGTCAACTGAATTGCCCGCGTTATATGCGTTCTTCAAATTAAACGGGACCAAAGCCACGTTCACCGCTGGCACGCCCTCCCGATCCACGTTGACCCATCTCCCCGTCCCCTCGGTCTCCCCCGTGCGAGAGTTATAAAACTGTGGGCTTCGCCTCTGCGTATCGCACGCCAACCCGAGTCCATTGCCAGGGCCACGAACGAAAGCAAGGGGAAGGCTGAAAGCAATCGACAGTGTGTTGTAACCTGCGAAAGTATCGCGGCCGCGACTGAAAACGCCAGGATTGGGCGCACCTGCGCGGATGGACCCATTGAAGCGAGCGAAGGCAGGAATGTCGAAAAAGAACGGATCGTCCGTTAGGCCCGCGAAGAAAATTACGTTGGTTTGTGAATCAGTGGTGAGCACCTGTGTTGGAGCAGCATCCGTGCTGTTGCTGGAATTTGTCGAAGGTGCCGTAAACGTTCTGCCGTTTGGCAAGGTTATGGTTGCCGTCTGCGCCTGCGGTACCCCGGCGGCGTTAGCGATCCGAGGCGAGAAGCGGACGTCAATGAATTTATCGGGCCTTGCATCGCCGGTAGTTTCGATCTCGAAACGGTAACGGAGCGCGGGATCGAAAATCCCGAAATTGCTGTTTTCGCCGGGGACGATGAAACCATGCACGGTCATGATCATGATCACGCGCGAGTTGTCGTTTGGATCGAGGAACATGTATGCATCGTTGAGATCAGCGCCGAGGTCGTGTGCAGTCAGAGGCGCATCGCCATGATCCGCAGCGTCAAGCTTCGTTGCCGGGACGAGGATGAACACTATCGAGAGCAGCAGGATCAAGACGGGAAGCGCTGACTTTGTTCTTGATGAATGCATTCTGTTCCTCCTACTCCGGTCCAAACCTCGACCGATACTCAGGTGAATTTATGAATCCATCGACAATGATGCGGAAATCGCCGGTGGTTTCCAGTATCCGGACCCGCTCGAGATACATACTGTCGGGATCGTGACGCAAATACCCGAAGTAAGCCAACGCTACGAAAGCCTGGTTGAAATAACGTTGGGTAACCTCCCCACTTTCCACTATCTCTCGCAGAACCTGCGCGCGCGTTTTCGTGCCCGCATTCAACGCATCGATTAACGATTGCCGGCTCGGCAGCGAAACTCCTACGGTCCTGAACGTGCCGGCATTGCTGGTTTGCCCATGTACTCTTATTCGAACCGTAACCATGCCCGTGGGGAGATCATCCGGCAATCTGAAGGTCACCTGAGTCAGGGGAAGGTTAGGTACTGGGCGCACATCCTGGGCCGCTATGTCGTAGCTTTGGTTATTGCTGGCGATTAGGTTGACCACGACAGCCGAAGACGTTTCCCCGGGCGCGAGCTGAAGGTTCAGCGCGAAGATCGTAACCCTCGTATTTCGATCCATTCCCAGTGTAAAGATGTTGCTGAAATTCACGACTGGAAATGGATCTCGAAGAAATAATACAGAATCTAGTGCCGCCAATTGGTCAGGGGCCGGCCCTGACTGATCGAGCATTAGTTGGACTGACGAGGACTGTTGATTCTGAGCGGCCGAAATCTTGAGAACCAGGGCGTTGACATTACCGCCGCTGACAGACTGAGTCAGCAGGTGGTCCACATACTCAGTGTTGTTCAACGAATTATGTTTACTTACAAACGCGGGGCGACTCATGAAGTCGTTGATGAATGCCACCTTCGCAGCTTCCAGTTGTGCCGGTGTCAGAATTCCGCTGAGGCGAGACATGTCGGCGATGAACTCTGCGTAGGTCGGTGGACGGCCAAAAGCGACAAGGTAGAAGCGATAGATGAAATAACCGCGGTCTTGAAATTCTGAGGAACGGATGAAGTCTGACGAAACAAGAATCCGTTTCTCTTCCAGACAACTCACGTTGTTACCGCAGACATTGATTTGAGCGATCCGGTCCTCCAGACCCACAGAATCGGGTGCCCGATTCAGGAAATCCGCATAGTGCTGGGTAACGAAAAATCGAGCATCATCAATCGGATTTGGACGCACTTGCGCCGTGTCGTTATCCGCAATCGTCAAGGTGGCAGTGTTCAAGCTCCCGAGAGTAGAAACGGTCGGATTGCTGAGCGTTGCCCTTACAGTTTCGTCGCTCTCTGTGAAAACGTCGTCGGTTATCAGGATGATAAAGCCCTTGCTCGTCTCTCCAGGATTGAACGTCAACGTGCCATAGTGCTCGGTGTAGTCGGAACGGTGTGTCGCACTGCCGCTGACTGTCGCGAAGTCGACCCTGGTGGTTCCTGCTATGTCGCCGGATCTTGTTACGGTCAAGGTAGCAAACGACCCTCCCTCGCTCACCAGATAGTTAGCCGCACTAAATTGCACAGTCGTTGAGCCGGATGGAGGAGGGATAACTGCCTGCGGTTGAGGTGCCGGCTGGAGATCGGACGTCTCATTGGTCGTCAACCGAAGCAGTCCGCTCCCGTCAGCGTTCATTAGATAAATCTCGAGATTGCCGTCGCGATTAGTGGCGAAGCTGATTTTCGATCCGTCAGTAGGCTGGGCGGGATCCACATCAAAGTCCGCGTTATTCGTCAACCGTGTCTGGTTGAGGCCCGCTGGGGTCATTGAATATATCTCGTCCGTATCGTCGCGATTGCTCAGAAATATTATTCGCTGCGATGACCAGGACGGATCGATATCATCCCCGGGGGCCGTCGTCAGACGAGTAAGCGAGGCGCCGGTTGCTTCCATGGTGTAGATGTCAAATTGGGTATCATCGCGATTGCTGGAGAAAGCAATCATCGCCCCGCTTGGCGAAAACGAGAACGAGGTATCGTCGGCCGGATGCTTTGTAAGATTAACCGGATTACTGCCGTCTGCATTCATCGAGTAGATCTCGTCGTTGCCATCACGATTGGTAAAAAACAGAATTTGAGAACCGTCTGGCGACCACTTGGGCCCCAGGTCACTGGCGGAATTGTTTGTTAGCCTGGTTTGGGCGGTGCCATCCATGTTCGTCACATAGATTTCAGCATTACCATCCCGGGTGCTGACAAAGGCGAGCCTGGTGCCGTCCGGCGACCATGCAGGGCTATAGTCTTCGGCGGGGTTCTCGGTAACTCGCGTTTGCCCGCCACCGTCAGCGTCCATCGAATAGACTTCAAGGTTACCATCGCGATCGCTGGCAAAAGCGATCTTGCCGATCAGTCCTGCATCCTGTGTCGTGATTTGGACGTTCTCCGGCGTCGAGCCTGGCAATCTGGAAGTGGCAATAGGGCGGGGATCGTGTTTATCGTCGGGCGGAAGTGTTTTCTCAAGCGAAGACGCAGCCGAAAACACCGCCACACATGCCATGGTGGCCACAAGCGTCGGGATCACGCTTGGGTTTCTCATTATGGGCCCCTCTTGAACGAAACGCGGCTGTAGTTAATTCTTCTTTGTTTCGAAAAGACTGTTGACTGGAAAGTAGTTTAGCCCCGTGAGTGGAGTCAAGTGTTTTATCGCGTGTGAGTTTTGTCGCGTGTAGGGCAGACCTTCCTGTCTGTCAACCTTATCCGGAGGCAAGTTTTGGCCACACTTGCGCTTCATCCCCCCGCCAGACAGATGTCTGTCCTGCTTACAGCACAATTAACAGACTTGAGTGATCTGCTTTTGTGATAAATTGTCCTGCCCGTTCGCAGTCGGCTAACGAGAGTTTTCGTGATGTTACGTTCTCCCATGAACGCGCCATTTACTATACGGAATTGTCACCTCCGGTTCTCCGCTCGATTCTTCTTTACGCTCTGCGTACTCGCCTTGCCGTTGTCTGGCTTTGACCATTCAAACAGTGTTTTCGCTCAGTCCAGCCAACCGGTTTTGTTCAGCGCACCGGATTCGACACGCGGCGTAGTCATTGATTCGGTCACCAGCAAACGCGAACCATTTTCTTCCGTTGCCGCGATTTCATTTGCTGCAGATAACCGCACGCGAATCATGTTGTTTGCCGGAAATTTGAAGTTGGCTACGGGTGAAGGACCAGAAGCAGTTACGGCCGACGCGGAGGACGCGTCACATCAAGTCTATCCTTTGAAAGTTGAATATGTTGGGCCGGTGCCTGATCAGAGTTGGGTTACCGCGGTAGTGGTAAAGCTGGACGCGCAAATGGAAGACCTCGGCGACGTGCTGGTCCGCATTTACTACCGAGGGAATGCCAGCAACCGTGTACGAGTGGGCATTGGACATGTTGGAGGCGGACCACCTGACGATCCAGGTGCGGTGGCAACGCCTGGTCCAGGTCACCAGGTCGCCATAAACCCGATTACCGCCGGGACGCTAACCACTGGCGAAGTAGAGACAATTATTGCCCAGGCAGTTTCCGCTGCGGTGGCGCTTAACAAACTGGTTACGGTGGCCGTCACTGATCGCGAAGGTAACGTGCTCGGGGTGTTTAGTATGACCGGCGCTCCCAGCATGATGCAGATTCGTGGTGGTGGGCCACTGCAAACGCCGAATCCGATCACCGGCCTTGTTCCCGTTGGTCTTGAAGGCACTCGTCTACCCTCGAGAGACGGTGCAATCTCAAAGGCTGGGACGGCGGCTCTTTTTAGCACTTCCGGAGGCGCCTTCACCACACGCACGGCTGGATTCATCATCCAGGAGCACTTTCCTCCCGGCGTTTCATTTCAAGCTGGTGGACCACTCTACGGCGTTCAGTTCTCGTCACTTCCCTGCTCAGACATCAAGATACCCGGTCTGTCTTTAGGACTGTCCGCGGATCCGGGCGGCGTTCCGATCTACAAGAATGGAATTGCACAAGGTGGGGTGGGAATTGAAGGAGACGGCGTTTATGGAATTGACCGCGACCCGTCAGACTTTGACCAGCCGTTTGAAGAAATCATCGCGCTTTCTGCGGTTCGATCCTTCGAACCTCCCTCGACTATCAGGGCAGACAACATTTTGGTGAACGGTATCAGGTTGGCGTTTGCAACCACGACTGCATCGCAACCAACTGCGATTCCATTCATTAGTCTCCCGGGCGCGGTCGATCCGTTATTTCCGATTCGCGCCGCACAACCCTCAGCTTTCACAAGCGTGACTGTCGGCGGCATCACCGGTGAATCGGATCCGCGTTTCTTTCCTTTCATCGCCGGAACTTCGGGCGGCGCCAACGCTCTTACGTCGAGCGACGTAAATCTGATCATTTCTCACGCGGCGCAACAGGCAAACATCACACGCGCGGCTATCCGTCAGCCGCTCGGTAGTAACGCCCGCGTAACGATCGCAGTCGTCGACACAAACGGGGTTGTGCTTGGGCTTTTCCGTCAACAAGATGCCCCGGTTTTTGGATTCGATGTGTCGGTTCAGAAGGCCAGGACGGCCGCATTCTTTTCGAGCGCAAGCGCCGGGTCGCTCCTTACCGGTGCCGGCTTTGGATCGTATGTGGGCAGGGCCGCGGCTGATGGAATAAGACTTGATGGCTCGGTAGCCTTCACTGATCGCGCCACAGGATTTCTCCACCGGCCGTTTTTCCCGGACGGAATTAACGACACGGCAGCCGGTCCGTTCAGCACCGAGCTGAACCAGTGGAGTGTATTCAACGTTGGACTTCAACTCGATCTGATCAAGACAAACTTCCAGGCGGCCATTGTCGGCGCTCATGTGCCATGCACTTCAATCGCCAGTCTGCCCAACGGCATTCAGATCTTTCCAGGTAGTGTGCCGCTTTATAAGAACGGTGTTCTTGTGGGAGCGATCGGCATCAGCGGCGACGGCGTGGACCAGGACGATATCATCGGCGCCGCAGGGGGGAACGGCTACTCGCCTGCCGCGGCGATTCGTTCAGACCAGATTTTTGTGCGCGGCGTTAGATTGCCCTTTCTAAAATTTCCGCGCAGTCCAAACCTTTAAGACTTATGTCCGACATGCTTCCTAATGTCCGACATCCTTTTATCAGCTTGTCGGTTGAGATTGGTGAAATTCAGGGTATGGACCAGAGTATAACGGCGCGATTGAAATTCCCTGAGGCAACGACAAGCTGAATGCATGTCGGACATCTGGCTGAAGCATGGCGTCCATCAAGTGAAGCATGTCGTAGACAAGACCATGACAACGATAGGATTCAAGGCCATCGTCCTTCTTCTATTACTGCTGCTCGCGTTCGCGGCAGTCTCGCAAACGCCGTCAGTGGTCGAACACGCTCGCGGTGTGATCAGGTTGCGGGTGAGAGTGGGCCAGGGCAACAAAGCGCGGGGCCTTCAACGGAAACGCTTTTTCTTATTTAAGGGTACGCTCGCTGAGAACAAGAGCTTGATCGAGAGCATTGAGCAGCAGCAGGTCGTCTCCCGCGATTGTTATTATCGAAGTCGAGGTGCAAGTGAAGCGCTGATGGCGTGGCTACGCGAAAACGATTGCGAGTCCGTCTACTGTCGCGAAGTGGATTCGAAAAACATTGAAGCAGCAGATGCGGTGCCGGAATTTCAGCGCGCAGTCGCCGCGGGTGAAAAGGAACTCGGCAGCCGAGAATTGGCGCGAAAATGGATCACGGTAAATGTGCCTAACGAACTTCGCAGCGGTTTCTACAAACTTCAACAGCAAACTATCAGGACGTATTTAGATCAGGTGGGAAGCTCGCAGCGTACGCCAGTGCTCTCGGTGATGACCGACCGAAACGGTACCGCGTATTTCACCGACGTCGAGACAGGGCCATACGTAGTGTCAAGTATCATCCCGATTGAGGTCGGCGGCAATAGTTCTATCTGGAACTGCGAGGTCTCCGTGAAGCCGGGCGACCTGGCTACAGAGAAACCGTTCTTAATTTCCAACCCCACAAACAAAGATCCGCGCGACGTTAAAAACATCAAATGTATGAGCGTTGAAAAGCCGCTGCCGGCTTGCGAATCGACGGCAAAATAATGAAACGAATTAGCCGCGCTTTGATTCGAACCATTACTCTAAGCGCACTAGTTTATGGCGTCTGCTTCACCCTCGACGAGGCCGCCGCACAAAGGCGAAGACGCCGGCCTCCGGTCAGAGTTCCTGCTCCGTCATCGCGAATCGACTACACCAAATTTCTTCATTCAACCAAGCAGCATCAGTCAGCTTGTCTCACCTGTCACAAAGTTCCTACCAGCAATTGGCGAGCTGTGGGCGGTTATCCAGACGTCGCCGATTACCCTGATCACGACGCGTGCGTCAGTTGCCATCGGCAGCAATTCTTCAGAGGGGCAAAGCCGCCCATCTGCTCGGTTTGCCACTCCAAAGTTTCGCCCAGGGACGAAGCCAGATTCGCCTTCCGAAATCATGCGGGTCGCCGTCAGTTTCATATTGAGTTTCCGCACGATAAGCATCAGGACGTAATCGCCAGGCTCCCGCGCAGAATTCCAAATAGAACACCGGTATTCATTCCAGCCTCTTTCAGACCGCAGGATCAATTGCCCCATTACAACAACTGTGAAATTTGTCATGGTCCACGAAATGCCCCGTCGGTTGCGCCTGCGTCGGGTTGGATCGACAGCTTCGCTCCTGATAACCAAACCCTAAAGTCGATACCTTCCAGTCATGATTCCTGTTTCACTTGTCACTGGAAATCGCAGGAACCAGTCAACAGTAATTGCGGCGGGTGCCACAAGTTATCGACTCAGATGGTGCCCGCAAACTTCGACGTCCCAAAACGCCTCTCGATGAAGTTTCGCCATGGGCGTGAGCAGCATGTGATGGAGTGTGCCGCCTGTCATATCCACATCACGAAATCGGCGTTGATTCGCGGACTTAAACCTGACGTGCCGATAACTTCATGCAGTGAATGTCATAACAAGGCGCCGAGTCATCTTGAGATCAGCAACGAGCTTGTGGCGATAGATAAGAACCGCGACTTCGTATGTGTGTACTGCCACACTTCGGATGTTGGCAGGCGTGACGCGCCGGCGAGTCACTATTTGATATCGGAGCGGCCGCCGATTCTGCGCAAGGACGTAAAGTGAATTTCCGGCTTTTCAAACATGTGAGGTTTGTTGGCACCGACTTGCGGCTGCTGTGGCTCACCGTGATTAGTGGGCTTTGCGTTGTGGGTCTTGCGTCGGCATTCACGTCATCGAAGCGCGACTCTCAGAGTTTTGACTGGACCAAATCATCCACCTTCGCGCAGGGTGCTGATCTCGACTATTCAACCTTCAAACACAACAGCCAGAAGCACGCGACACTGGCCTGCACCTCATGTCACACCCGCACCGACAACGCTGCCTCGCCCCGGTTCCCAGGACATAAGGCCTGCACGAACTGTCACCTGTCGCAGTTCGTGACGCCGAATGTTCCCATGTGTTCGATCTGTCATACGGACGTGAATAGCGGTAATCCACCGTTGAAGGGTTTCCCTGTACGTTTTAACGAACCCTTCAATATCAAATTTGACCATGCGCAACACAACACCGGCCCAGCCCGGCCCGCGAACGGATGCGCAGCATGTCACTCGAGGCTTGGAGGCCGTCCTGCGGCGTTGAGTATTCCGACGGGCTTGTCCGCTCATAATCAGTGCTACACCTGCCACACTCCCGGCAGTCAGTCGTCATCTGGAAGAGAGATCGCGTCCTGCGGCGTCTGTCACGATCAGAGGTCGTACTCACGAACTTCGACCAACGCGCGGGCTTATCGATACGCATTCAGTCACGCGAAGCACGGGCGCGGGCAGCGACTTGATTGTGCCGATTGCCATCGTTTGACCGGCGGACTGCCACAGGGTCGCCAGGTCAGCTCCCCCGTCGCTTCGGAGCATTTTCCTGCGTCTCGCGGCATGACTTGTCTCACCTGCCATAACGGGAAACGATCTTTTGGCGGCGATCTCGCTTTCAAAGATTGCCGGCGCTGTCACACGTCGGCCAGCTTCCGCATGCCGATGTAAAGGCTCGTCGCGGCACCGCCAACAATTTGTAGTCACTGCGCTAACGCTGAAAGCGTTCGCGAACCCCGGCCCGGGGTTTGTTTTGAAACCCTGGGGAACAGACCTCCATTGTGGTTGACGCAACTCTGAAGGAGTTGCGCAGCACCTGATTGCAAAGCCCCGCAACTCCTTCAGAGTTGCGCAGAACCCTTAAGCATTCTTAACCCATGGTTCCAAAGCAAACCCTGGGCTGGAATTCGCCAACGCCTTCCGCGTTAGTCTATTGGCGCCGACACGGCGACGCACTCCAAGGAGTTCCGGAATTTGTTTGACACACTTCACATCGCTACTTAAGATTGTCACCGTACTTCCCTCCCCCGATTGCGCTCAGACGATCTCTCCAGGACTTACCGCAGAGGCAACATTGATGAAGAAACTTTTAGTCCTTATCGCAGTACTTGGTGCCGTCGCGATCTTTATCGTCGCGAATCAATCAGCGTTGTCGGCCGCGCAGGATATTCCGAAGGAGAGCAAGGTTCAGCCGAAGGAAGTAGTGCTGGGTAAGGATAGCCAGTCAGACAAGTATGGTGAGGTTCCCTTCAACCATGAGAACCATTCGCTGAAGAATTACAGTATCGATGGTAAGTCAGTAATCGCGTGTGTCGACTGCCATCACACCGATCAGCCGGCGGCTGGACTCAAGGCACCACTCAAGACCGGCGAGCGTGATGTTGTCCTCACAACAGCGGCCCTGGCGGCGGCGGACGCTAAGCCAGTGAAGTCGTGCAGAACGTGTCACCTTCAAGCCGGTGACGACAGCGCGCCTTTGCCAACCATCACATACGCTGACAAACCAACTCCGGTGAAACTTAATAACGAAGTGGCCTATCACACGAATTGCAATCTCTGCCACGACAAGGCCATCGCTGCACGACCCGCTCTCAAAGGCAAGATACCCGGCTCAAGCGATTGCTTGCCGTGCCACAAACCCGCCTCTTAAGCTCGTGGACTGAGAACGAACGACAGCAGAAGGAAGATTTTCCATCTCATTTATCAATTTCTCATTTGCCATTTTGCCGGACGCCCGTCGGCTCATCAGCCTTGGTGGCACGAGGTCATCTATGAAGCGGGTAGCGGGTGGGTCTTCTGATTTCCGATTTCCGATTTGAAATTGTCGAGTGCCAATTGGTCTTTACCGAGACACCAATCGGAACCCTCCCTTACCTTGAGTTTAAGGCAACGAACCTCCATCTTCCCGGGCTTTTGACGTGTTGCACGTGACAGGAGATGCAGTTTGGTTTATCTGCTGCAATCAAAACCCTCTGTGAAGTTGGCTCTTTATACCCGTTGTGACAATCGCCACAGGTGGTCCGTGGTGTTTCGCGATCGATAGGGTTGAAGGTCTTGTGACAGCTCGAACACGAGAGTTCACCCTCAGTATTCGCCTTCTCACCAGGAAGTGCCCGCACCCTTTGCACATGAAGCGCGTGAAACTGTTTACTGCGCCACTGTTCGTCGGTGTCAGCCGCTATCCGCTCAATAGCGATCTGTTTTGATTGCCATTCGCTGTCGTTGAGACCTTCCCATTTCCAACTACCATTCGTCACCGGATAACCGAAAGTTCCGTTGTGCGGCGTGCTGACTTTCCTGCCGTTGTACGACTCGGTGTTCGCGTTGTGGTGACACTGAGTGCACATACCCAGCGCCGCTTCACCGGCTCTAAAGTTCTGACCCTGGTGCTCAGCGTGACAAGAAACGCAGCCGATACCTGCCGCCGCGTGTGGCTCGATCACCGTCGCCGCGAAGCCTTCCGCGGTGTGGCAACCAGCACAGTTGTTTTCCATGCTTCCTTTCAACGTATGGCAGTTCGTGCAGGAGTCGGCGTTCGCCTTCACCGCTATTGCCGGTGAGACGACCAGATTTGATCTTGTGTGCGCGCTGGAAATCGGAGCAGGTGCATAAGCGCTGGTGAACCAGAACGCAGCGGCAATCGACAACAGACCGACGCCCACCGCGCCCCATATGAAGATTGAAATAGGCCACCGCGACATCAAGTCCGAGGTCGGCGCCCAATTAAATTGCGCCTTTCCCGCTTTCCTCTGGGCCAGCGGAAACAGAGCCGACGTTTTTACTACCTTCCCTGCTTCCCGAATTCGCTTTTCCCAAAAGATATCCAGGGCCTTGTCTCCGGGGAGCGGCGCCGGTCGCGCCTTAGGAGGAGCCTTCTTACCGGCCTGCTCGCCGGGCAGAACCAGGGTGGACGTTTCCAGGTGTGGGCCGAGGAAGTCGGTGGCGACAACCACCATTCCGATATGAAGCGAGACCTTGATTACGAGGGCATCGTCGCTGTCATCAATCTCGAGGAGAAATGGTCCAAGCTCAATTATGTCGCCGGGAGCGAGCGCCGAGTTTTTTTCAATCGGCCTGCCGTTAAGTTTTGGAGGATTAGAAGGACGTAGGTTGAAGAGATAAAAAACGTCGTCAACGTTACGAATACCAGCTTGGGCTCGGGAAACTGCCGGGTGGTTGAGGAGTAACTCACATTCGTAGAGGCGTCCGATCAACAGACCATCGGTAATGATGGTTACCGGGTCCTGCACCAGGTCCTCTCGAATGATGATGTATTTGTTCATCGACTAAAGCAGAGATTTTCCATCTCTCATTTCCGAATTCTCATTTGCCAGCGTGGGGAGTATCCGCAGATTAGGCAGATTAAGAAAAGTAAGTCGCCAAGCTGGTTAGGACACTACTCTGCGAAGTTGTTCTTCACGATCCACGGTGATCTGAGTAAACCTGTGAAATCTGCCTAATCTGCGGATACTCCGTCGCTGGCAAATGAGAAATTCAGAAATTAGATTTGGAAAATCTCCATTATCACCGAAGCATGAAATCTCTCCGACACTACCTACTTCACCGCAAAGTACGTCACCTGTATTACGTGAACAATCATCAGGGCGAGCATGAGCGACGTGAAGATTACGTGTGGAGCCAACCAAATCTTCAAGAGCTTGTGTAGGTAGATGAGCGCGTCCAGCCGCCGAATCGTCACCATCGTTTCAATTGCCCCCAGCAGACGCATGCGTTCGTCCTTGGTAGCCAGACGTGCGACCCGCTCCTTAAACGGTTCACGCGCTTCCGCCAGGAGGGCCGTTAACGGTTCTCGTTTAGTGAACTGCCGCATTAGAAATCCGAAAGTTTGAAATCGCTTGACCACACGATCTTCAATCTCATCACGCAGCCAGCCTTCGCTCTTCTTCTCGATGTCAGCCAGTTCTTTCTTCAGTTCAGCGCGGCGCCCGATCAAGTCTTCAATCAGCAACGGATCGCCTTCAATGCTGGTAAGAATTCTCGGAGCCACAATGTAAGCCGCAATGCCAAACAATCCGGATGCAATGCATAAGTCAAAGGCGAGATAGAGTGCCGTGGTTAGTAATCCACCGGTACGTGTACCCGCATGTAACAACAAGATCACGCCGGCGAGCGCGCCGACATAAGCATGCACCAGCATCCAGTAACGCAAAGCTCCCGCTCGACGTCGATAAACCTGCTTGCGCAGTGGATACGTCATCACGGCGGCGATTCCAAAGAGCCCAATCAGTCCAGTGAGCCATCGCATTGTTAACCAGGATCCGGCAATGACACCGTCGAAACCACGTGTTGCGAGTCCCCAAACCGCCGCGACGGCCACCAGCAAAATCAGGACTGCACCACCAACGTGAAGCGCCTTTGCGATTGGATCACTCTGGTGAATGTTTCGACCGAAGGCCTGAGTTTGATTCCTAAAGATTAGACCCTGAGTCACATCTACTTCAGTAAAGTATTTGACCGGATCCACGCGCACTAGCGCGCCGGTCGGACAGTTTTCTTCACATGAATAGGCCTGACGTTTAACGCCTTGCGGATTTAGCGGAGTGTGTTCGCACAGATTACATTTGATCGCAACCACATCGTCTGACGGGGTGAGTGGCAAACCGGCCGCCGGCGCCCCGCCTCCCAACGCTCGCTTGAGCGAACCCATCAAATCAAAACTCTTTGCCAGGTCACCATTGCCACCATCGCCGACGCGCGGCACCATCGTAATTGCATCGTAGGGACACTGAGTGGCGCAGTCGAAACAGCCGATACACGTCGCTGGATCGATGTCGACATAACCGCGTGGATCACGAAATATCGATCCGGTAGGACATCCTGTGAGGCACTCTGGATCTTTGCAGTGCATGCAGACTTGCGGCGACAGCACGTGCTGAGTTCGTGTTGAGCCGATGGAAACCGGGCGTTCGATATGAATGCCGCGCCGCAACAGTCTCGATTGGCCGTGAACTTTGTGACACGCTAGCGAGCAATTCCCGCAGCGAACACATAGGTCCATATCCATCACCAGCAAGTTAGCGCCGTCAACCACGCCAGTGGTGATTTCTTCTTCGGTCGCGGCAAGGGTGCGCAAGTCTTTAACCCGCTCGATTGCCGGCAGGTTGTCGTCGGCATTTGAGAAATCGGCAAATGCCGCAATGATCTGAGACCTCATTTCAGGATCGGAAGCCAGCGGCCCGAGCGGGACCTCCAACACTTCAGTGCGAGCGAGGCATGCCGAGCTGTAACTCCATTGTGCGCTCTGGGTCGCCCCTTCAAGGCCCAAACAATTTCCCGCGCCCAAAAAATCCACCCCGATCGACTGGCCCATCCCCATCGCAATTCCTGTCGAAGAAGCATCGAATGGAACGCCGCGAACCCGCCGAATCCAGCCACTCTTGATCAAAACTATTTTTTCAATCGGTTCGTTTTCGGTGCAGAGTACATGGTGCTTTCCATAGACCATGAAGGTAGCTAGCTCTCGGAGCTTAGTTACGACCGGCTCTTTCGTTGGTCCAGTCAACGAGTGCAGATCTTCCAGCACTCGTCCAAAGCCATGTCTGCGATAGGTCTCATCCAGGACCTGACCAAACTTTGGAAGTTTCCGCAGCAATCGCAACGCAGGACGAGTGACCTCCATTACGGTTGCTTTTCCGTGCTTGGGTACGGCAACAGTGGCATTGCGCTCGACCCCGGCGAGGACGGCCATCTCTCCAAAACAGGAACCAGGCTGCAGGCGACTAATCTTTCGCTGTTGATCACCGGGGATTGAGATGAGAACGTCGAGAACTCCGCTAACGGAAAGATAGAATGTGTTTCCGCCCCATTCACCCTGCCGCATGATCTGTTCTTCAGAATCGTAGGCGAGCAAACGAACGTAAGGTCCTACTCGTTTACCGCTGCTGTTCTCACGTCCATCAACGATTACTTCCAGGTCTCCTGCGTTCTTGAGCTTTCCATTTACTACAGCAAATAGTTCGCTCGTGATCTCTAGTGACTTGAGGCTGGAAAGAATTGCGTCACGGTCGGTGATTTCACGCGGCATGCTGGTCTTATACTACGTCAGCGAACAAAGTTAAATGAAGATGTCGGAATCGTGGAGGTCGATTGTTACGGATGCGAATGGAGAATCTGCAGATTAGGCAGATTGCGCAGATTAAGTTGGCCACTAGCGTTGGTCGGGCTTGATCTGCGGAATCTGCGGAAACTCAGTTTTTGTCCTGGACCAAACTTGCCACTCAATTCACAATCTTGTTAATTGATTGCAAAGATCTCGCCGACTTGGCGGGCTGCAACTATCAATCGTATAGTGACACGTTCTTTTATCCAGAAAATCCTTAGTCAACACGTCGCCAGTCTAAAAAATGCCATCGGATTCACTGCACTCGCTCCCTCTCGAACAACAAATCGGACAATTCTTCTATATCGGCCTTCAAGGGACTGAACTTGATGCTGAGACACGTGAGCTGATCGAAGAAATTCAGCCGGGTGGAATCATCATTTTCGGGCGCAACGTCGTAGGTGCTCAGCAGATCCGAGACCTCCTGGACGGGGTGCGGGAGTTGCTGCCAGTGCCGCCATTAATTGGCATCGATCAGGAGGGTGGCCTGGTTGATCGACTACGCAAAGTTTTTACGCCCATGCCTTCCGCGCGGACAATTCGCGAGCACGGCGATCTGGCTGCCGCAAGGGCACTGGGCCGTATCACCGGTGTAGCCCTCCGCACCCTCGGCTTCAATATGAATTTTGCGCCCGTCATGTCGATCATGACGGAGGAACGCGACCTGCTCTCAAACGGACTTTACTCGCGGTCGTTTGGTCGATCCCCTGGAGAGGTGCTTGGTTACACTACGGTCTACCTGCGCGGTCTACAGGAAACTGGAATGGTCGGATGCCTGAAACATTTTCCCGGTATCGGCGCCGGCGAAGTTGATTCCCACGAACAAATGCCGATGGTCAGTCTTTCTCACGACGATCTGGTAGCGGCCGATCTAGCTCCCTACATTGAACTGTTTCAACGCAAGGATGATCGTGTCCGCTGCGTGATGGTCAGTCACGGCGGATTCCCAAACATCGACATCAAAAAGGGTGTCACCGGTGGCTTGCTTGAACCGGCATCGTTGAGTCACAACATCGTCACCAATCTGCTGCGCGGAGAGTTGGGATATCAGCATCTCGTCGTTACCGACGATCTGGAGATGGGCGCGATCGCCAGGCATTGTGAAATTGAATCAGCCGTTGTGCGCGCGTTCCTGGCCGGCGAAGACATGATGTTGATCTGCGCGCAATCGGAGATGATAAGACGTGGCTATCATGCGCTGCTTGGCGTAGCCAAAGATGGGAAGTTGCCAAAAGATCGCATGCGCTCTTCCCTGCGGCGCATCGCCTCGATGAAGCAGATAGTCCAACCACCTCTGCCTTTCGATGTCGACCGGTTGAAAGCGCTTTCAGAAGAAACTGCCCGGCTTAACGAAAAGTTAAACTACAAGTACGGAGGAACAATATAGATGCGTCGCCCAGCGATTGGTTTGTTGTCTATTCTCCTGCTCGCGACCATGTTGCCGCTGGGATGCCGTCGTCCACGCAGCGACGCTTTCGTTGTGGCCCTGGGCGACAACATCCGCACCATAGATCCGATCGGATCGCCCTCCGTTGACGCGGCCAGCGAACGCGTGCGCACCTTGATGTTCAATTCCCTGGTGCGGAAGAACGAGAAATTTGATTATGTCGGTGAACTGGCCGAAGTGAAGCGTTCGGACGATGGCACCACCTTCACGTTCACCATGAAAGACGGCGTTAAATTTCATGATGGACGTCCGCTAACATCCGCTGACGCTAAGTACACGCTCGACCTCGTGTTCTCTAGTAGTTTTGCGAAGTCTGCCAGCTTCTTTGAAGGTACTGGCGCCGAAAAGAAAAGTTACATCAAGAGCGTTGAAGCACCGGATCCCAAAACCCTCGTCGTCACCATGACGAAACCCTGGACCGGTCTCCTAAGCAACCTCGTCCCTGTGGCCATTATTCCCAAGGACAGTTACGCGACCCAGAAGGACCATCCGCTTGGTTCTGGTCCATTCAAGTTCAAGAGCTACGATAGTTCACAGCAGGTGGTGGATCTCGAGGCAAATCCGGCTTACTGGGAAGGCCCTCCGAATATTCAACAGCTCCGGGTGCGTGTGATTGCCGACACTAATGCGCTCCAGGCAGAACTACGGTCCGGGCGCGTCGACATTGCCCCTCTGCCGACAAGCCTGTCGCCCGATGCTGTGAAACTCCTCGGTGATGATCCACAGTTACAGGTCCTGCAGTTCACCGGTTCAAACGTTAATCTGCTCACCATCAATTGTAGCCAGGCACCACTTAATGATGCGCGCGTGCGACAGGCCATCGCTCATGCCGTGGATCGCGAAGGCATGATCCGCGATTTATTGTTGGGCCAGGGCAAGATTGCGCACTCGATTTTGCCGGAGGAGTCATGGGCTTACGCGCCCGGTCAAATCTATGGATTTGATCTAGCGAAGTCGAAACAACTGCTGGACGAAGCGGGACTAAGAGATCCTGACGGCGATGGACCGCAGATGCGTTTTGCGAAACAGATTGTTTTTAAAGTTTCGGGAAGCAGTGTAGCCGCCAAGAACTACGCCGGAGTTATTCAAAATTATCTGAAGAATGTTGGGATACCAGTCACGATTGAGACCGCGGAATTAAACACTCTGTTTGACGAACTTCGACGTGGAAATTTTCAGATATTTTACGGACAGTGGGTTGGCGGTAATCAGGATCCGATCTTCTTCAAAGACTTGTTTGCCACATCTGAGATACCGACTGAAGCCCGCGCCTCGCGCAACCGCAGCCGCTACAGCGACAAAGAAGTCGATGCGCTTCTTGATGAGGCAGTAAACACGTTCGACCGCGAGAAGGCGAGACAGTTGTACGTGCGCATCCAGGAAATCGTCAGTCGAGACGTGCCCGTGTTCCCGCTCTGGTATCAGGCAAATATCGTCATCGCAAAGAAGACTGTAGGGAATATCAAGGTTGATGCGAGTGGTGACTGGGGCTTTATAAGGAACCTGACGGTGCAAAAGTAATAACTGTTTTCTCTGTGCGGATCCTGGATTCAGACCAAATCCTCAGTCACCTGCGAAATCTGCGGCAAGTCTCTCAACATCTCGCGAGTAACGGCCCCTTCCCTGATTAAGCGTGGCTTCTCTCCACTAACATCCAATACCGTCGAAGGCAGGGTCGACATTACGTCACCGCCATCCACAATAAGATCCAGTCCATCAGGAAAGTAATTCGACACCAGGGTTGCTGTTCTCGCGGGATAGAAGCCTGAGGGGTTGGCGCTGGTAGCGGTCAGCGCTCCCCCGCATTCACGCACCAGCGATCGAACGTTGTCATCGTCCGGCAGTCTCAATCCAATCGTTCGCGTTCCAGCGGTTAACTCTTCAGGTAACTCTGAACGAGCTTCGCCTATTAGGGTGATTGGACCAGGCCAAAAACGATCTGCCACGGATTTAAAGAGTGCAGTTCGATGAGTGATGAAACGATCAATCTGGGCCAGGTCTGAAATGAGCAAGAGGATTGGCTTAGCTTCTTCCCTGCCCTTTAGTTCTCGTATTTTGAGCACAGCACTCGCGTTGAAAGGATCGACGCCCAATCCGTAGAAGGTATCGGTGCGAAACGCAATGACGCCGCCAGAACGAATTGCGCTGGCGGCTTCTGCGCGGACTTGCTGAGTGTCTTTGATGATCAATCGCCTAAAATATTCTTCTCTGTACAACCTCTGTGTTCTCTGCTTCTCGGTGGTGGATTTGAATTCGAGATACGTCCACCACAGAGGTACAGAGGACACTTAGGTCGCACAGAGAGGTTAGATCTTTACCGCGTAGCCCAAGCCATCACCCACCGATAGAACCACGGCACGTAATTGCTTATGTGTCATGAATTGCTCGTTGAACTTCTGCAGGGCCGCGGTATCCCTGTCGGATGAATTGGGATCGGTCGCAACCTTCCCGCCCCAGAGCAGGTTATCAACCAACACCACGCCGCCCTCGCGTAATTTTGGTAACGCCAACTCGAGATAGCCGACGTATTCATCCTTCATTGCATCGATAAAGACTAAATCAAACGTGTCATTTAGAGTTGGGATTACCTCAAGCGCTTTACCTTGCTCGATTCGGACGCGTTCGCGTAAACCAGCGCGTGTCAGATAGCCTTCGGCAGCTTTAATCATTTCGTCGCTCGGATCCACCGTAACCACCAACCCATCTTCGCCTACCGCTCGCGCGAGGTGCAGCGACGTGTACCCGATGGCCATTCCAATCTCCAGACATCGCTTAGCGGCAATTGCCCGAGCCGTGATTTCGACAAATAGCGCGACTTCACGGTCAGCGCTGGGCACACGATGCTCCCCACCATACACTTCCATTTCGAGTAGCAGGGGATCAGGTTGAGGGGTTAAGCGTTGAAGATATTCAGCCTGCTCGCGCTGAATAATTGCATCCGGACTAGCTTTCATTAATTGTTCATCTCCGTTGGAATGTGAGGTCGGAGTCTATTTAGGAGAGTGGAAGAATGCAACCATACAGAATCCCGAAGCCTCGCGATGACGCCGGATCCGTAAATCCATTACACATTGACAGTTGAATAAGGATCCGGCGCTACCGGGCTCGGTTCGATAAAGATCTTTCTCCGTCAGTCGTCGGCGTTTTCCTGCGCATCACCGCCGACGGTCACGTATCGCCGACCCAGCCCAAGCTGCCTTAGCTTATGCTGTAACGATTGCCGGTGCATACCCAGAATCTCCGCGGCCTTGGTGACATTTCCATTGGTGTGTTCCAGGCAACGCCCAATGTAACGTCGCTCGAATTCACGCCGGTCCTCACGAAAATCAGCCGTGAATGGGACGGCCAAACCACCCTCCACCGCCGCTTCAGAAGCCAGGCTCTTTTGTGGACCAGGCGTGATCTCGTCAGGCAAATCTTCAGACCTCAATTCCTCGCCTTCCGCCATGATGACCGCGCGTTCAATCGTATTCTTTAACTCACGAACATTGCCCGGCCATTCATAGTCGACCAGTTTACGTAAGGCGCTCGCTGCAACGTGGCGCAACGCCGATCCATAACGTTCTGCTGCTGTGCGCGTGAACGTCTCTGCCAGAGTGGGAATGTCCTCGCGCCGTTCCCGCAATGGTGGAATATCAATGGTCACCACGCGCAGCCGATAGAAAAGATCTGCACGAAAATTACCGGCCGCAATTTCCTGTTCAAGTGGACGGTGTGTAGCACTGACAATGCGAACGTCAACCGGGATCGACTCGTTGCCACCAAGGCGTTCGATGCGTCGCTCTTCGAGTGCGCGAAGCAGTTTCGCCTGAACGTTAGAGCTCATATCGCCAATTTCATCGAGGAAAAGCGTGCCCCCGTTGGCCTGCTCAAATTTTCCCTGTCGCTTCGCCGCCGCCCCTGTAAATGCGCCTTTTTCGTGTCCAAACAACTCCGACTCAATCAACTCGGATGGAAGCGCGGCGCAGTTTACCGCGATAAACGGTCCTTTGCTGCGTTCACTATTTCTTTCATGTACCTCGCGCGCTACCAACTCTTTTCCGGTACCTGACTCGCCGCGAACCAGCACGGTGGCATCGGTCTCGGCGACTTTCTCAATCATCGCCCGCACGCGTTGCATGCCTGGCGAATTGCCGATAAGCGCGCCACGTTGAGAACGCTCAACTTCAATCCGCCGGCGTAACGAGAGATTTTCGCGTCGGAGTTCAAGAGTCTCCGCCGCGTTCTTGATAACTAAGCGAAGGTCGTCGAGCTCAAACGGCTTGGAAAGATAGTCGTATGCGCCTGAGCGAACGGCCTCGACAGCCATACGTTCAGAGCCGTGGGCGGTAATGATGATCACCAGCGGGCTGGCGCCATTTGAGCTTTGCAGCTCGCGAAGAAAATCGAGGCCGCTGATTCCCGGAAGATTAACGTCAAGCAGCATCAGATCTGGTTGGTGCTGCTTTATCAGAATTCTCGCTGCCTCCGCCGAATCCGCTTCAGTGACGTTGTAGCCAAAAGTCGTCAGAGCCCTGCGCATGCCATAGCGCGAGGCCTCTTCGTCGTCCACAATCAGTAATCGCAACTTCTCTTGTTTCACCTTTCTGTCAGTTTAGAACCGCCGGGCAGATTTTCCCTAGCGCATCGCGTGCCACAGAAGAGCGGCGGCGGGCGGCGGGTTGGAGTAGGCAAGAGGTGGTAGCAGCCGGCGGATGCTCGCCGTCGAAAATGAAGCGGCCTATCCCGGTGCGGCCTGCTCGGACGATTGTGCCGCTGCGGCGTTTTAGGCGAACCGATTAAGACGTGGCTTTACGCTGAGGGGCCCTGGAAGCTGGGGGTTTCGGGTTCATGTGGCTATAATCACGCGCCGAAAACACATTCCAAGTATTTCAAGCTTGCAACTCCCACGTAACGCCTTGCTTGAGCCAAGCTTGCTGGTTCTACAGCTCCAACTAATGATGCCCGGGTTCGCTCCTCAATGAATGCTAAGCACGCTTTAATTGCTCGACGCTGGATGAAGACGGTCATTCCCGAGCCTGTAGACTCCCCAATGATCGGACTGATGAGGCTCATTCTTGCCACCTCAGCCTTACTCATCATTTTCATCGATCCCTCGGAACCCGACCGTTTAGTTCCAGTTACCTACGGCGCGTTAATCATCTATGTTCTTTACAGCCTGATTCTCTACCTTATCGCGGTACTACGAACCGCCGAACATCGTTCGTTTCGGTCATGGACCACGTGGATGGATGTTGCCTGGTATGTGGCCCTGGTCGCACTCAGCAGCGGCACAAACAGTATCTTCTTCTTTTTCTTTTTCTTCGCCATTCTGGTTTCTTCGTTTAGTTGGGGATTCCCCGCCGGTGTTCGTATCACGCTCGTGTCCGCCACCCTGTTCATTATCGTCGGTTATCTGACAGCGCCTGCGGAGCCTCACTTTCAACTAAACCGTTTCCTGTTGCGCCCGGTCTATTTGTTGGTGCTCGGCTACATGATCGCCTATTGGGGCGGCTGTGAGATCAAGCTGCGAAAGCGGCTAAAACTTCTCCGGGAGATTAGCGCCTTATCGAATCCTCGCTTCGGAATTGAACACACCATTAGTTCGATAATGGAGAGCATTCGTTCTTTCTATGAGGCTGATAGCGTCTTACTTATCGTTTCCGAAGAGCCTGGCACGCATAGGTTAAGGCGCGTGAATCGCAATCAGGACGGAAACCGGCCAGTGTCCAGCATAGTCAACCGGGATGTAGCAGAGGTTTTCCTTTCCTTTGCCGATCACGAAGCCTTGATTTACCGGGGCACGGAGTCAGGAAATTTCTCGTATGACATTTCGACGGGGAAGATATCGAAGGACCAGGGAATGCACCAGGTGCTGGCGAATGCTCTCGACTTCAAACCATTTCTGGCGATGCCGGTGCACTATCGCGCGCGACCGATTGGATGTTGTTTCATTGTTGGTGGCAATTCGCAATTTTCATCCTCGGACGTAGATTTCATGTTGCAGGCAATTGATCAGGTCATTCCCCTGATCGACAACATTCGGCTTGTCGATCGTCTCGCTTCAGACGCAGCTGAACGCGAACGCGAGAAAATTGCGCGCGATCTTCACGATAGTGTCATCCAACCTTATATCGGCCTTCAGCTGGGGCTGGCAGCGATTATGCGAAAGGCAGAATTCGGAGACGCCGAGACTCTGCGCAGTCTCAAGGAGCTTTCTGAACTCACGTCGAAAGGCATCGCCGATCTTCGAGATTACACGCGCGACATCAAAACATCGGACACCGCTACTGATACTCTCCTGGTGCCTGCAGTGAAGCGGTTCGCCGCAAAGTTTTCTGACGCTACGGGCATCCGGGTTGATGTTGATGCCGATTCGACCATCAGTGTTAACGATCGTCTGGCGGGTGAAGTTTTTCAGATGATAAGCGAGGGACTAAGCAATGTCCGCAGACATAGTCAGGCCAAATCAGTCAGAGCTGTATTGACACAACCAGATAGGACTCTGGTTATTCGTATTGAGAACGAAAACCCTGATGGGCCAGTGAAGAATTCATTCCATCCAAAATCTCTTGAAGAAAGAGCTACTGCCCTGGGTGGCGAATTAACCGTCGAGACAAATCGAAACATGAATACTGTCGTGCAGATTCAGATACCGTTATGACAACTGAGCAGTCTTCCGTCATTCGCATCATGCTGGTTGACGATCACGCAGTCGTGCGCGCGGGTTTGCGTATGCTCATAGAAAGCATAGCGAACATGAAGATTGTCGCCATGGCGAGCACTGGCGCAGAGGCGCTCGATCTAGTAGTTCGGGAAACTCCTGATTTGATTCTGCTGGATCTCGACCTGGGGCGGGAGAATGGCCTTCAGTTGATCCCTCAGTTGCGCGAAAAACAAGACACCGTTCGTATTCTGGTTTTGACAGGACTAAGAGACTCGGGAGCGCATCGCAACGCCATCAAGGCTGGCGCCGCAGGCGTTGTCTTAAAAGATCAGGCCGCCGAGGTCCTTATCAAGGCGATTGAAAAGGTAAACGCTGGCGAGGTCTGGATGGACCGCGGAACCATGGGGGATTTGTTTAAGGAGATAATGCGAAACGGAGACCCTCCCGACGCTGAGCAAAGCAAAATCAAGACCCTCACCGAGCGGGAGCTCCAGGTGGTAAAGCTGATTGCGGAAGGTCTGAAGAATAAGGAAATCAGCAAGCGGTTGTTTATCACTGAAACCACAGTCACACATCACCTAACCTCTATATTTTCGAAGCTTGACGTGTCAGACCGGCTCGAACTGGTGATCTACTCATTCACCCATGGCCTGGCCCGGATGCCGCTATCGCCCTCGGCAAAGCAGCCTTCCTAACTCTAACCTTCGCTGCTCACATGGCAGGATCCTGCCCCTCAAATCGGCAGTCAACTCCATTGCAAGGAACTTGCAAGAAAAATAGAATCTCGTCCAAAATTAGCTAGCGGAAACCTCAGTGCGGTGGCTTATCTATGAAACCCGAAGCAGAGCCCCAGTTCACTCTTGATCACAAGATTGATCAGCTGATGGCCGAGGGCCACACAAGAGCAGAGACAACGCAGGAACGACGAGGCAAAGCACGACTCAATGAGCCGTTTCCCGCAAGGATGTGTGGCGTCGACTCAGGCGACCTGCCTTTCAACGTTGATTGTGTTTTGGACAACATCAGCTCAACAGGGCTGTATTTAAGAACTCCGACGCAAGTGACAACCGGGAACGACGTGAGGCTAATAGTCCATCTGTTGAGCGGACCGACCACGGGAGCAACGGCGGCGCTTTACGGCCAGGTTCTTCGGACTGAATTGCAGCCGGATGGCCGGCATGGCGTGGCGGTCGCAATTACGAAGCACCGATTTCTTTAGGCAAGTTTCTTGGCGCGATGCTTGCCATTTATCGAAGCGATTATTAAGCGCCGCTGGATTTGCTGGTTGTTCGTTATGGCAGTAACGATGGCAAGTCCGATTTCAGAGACACTGAATATCTTTTCAGATAGCGACGACTCCACTTAGAGCTTGCCTGTCCCTGAGAGAGCAACGACTGTTGAGCCACCATTTTTTGAGTGAACGGTACCTCGAAGCCGCGTTATTTGAGTTGCCCAGATACCTCTCCCGCTCTCTGGTTTCCCCACGCACAAGCGGACAAGAGATGCGGCTAACCAACTCCCATGCCCCCTCCGGACGGCCCGGTGGAAGTGGGTTCACCCTCCGGTCATACCGGGTCTAGAAGGAGATAACGATTATGAGTAAGACGATTACGACATCCGGCAGACGATTTACCGTCATTGCCGCCCTAGTTTCGCTTTCGATCGCGATCATGTTTCTTGGAACAACTACCGGCCGAATGGCGGGCGGTAATATAGGTTCTTTCATCACTGTCGCGGTTTGCGACGGCCTTCACTTGAACCATTTCGATAATAAGAATGCTGTATACATCGAGGGCAAAAATTACGATGCCGGAAGTTATACGGTTAGCGTGTATGGTCCAGGCGACCCGACGCCTTTAGGCACGTCTGTACCTGGTGCCCTTTTTATTAATAACAATGGCGATAATTTCTGCCTTCAACTAACCTCACTGGTAACGTTTGCTGATACTGGGAACAATGGCGACGTGTACAAGGTTGAAATCACGCGTGACGCGGATGGAGCGAAAAAGTCAGACAACTTCAAGATCGATGGCGGGGGGGCTACGGTTGATACAACCCTGTCTGTGACAAAGTTCTATGATGCCAATGCCAACGGAATCAACGATGCTGGCGACATACCGATTACCGGATGGAGTTTCACAATTGAAGAGGGATCGTTTACGGATTCCGACGTAACACCAGCGTCGCTTCTTCTCAATCCCGGCACATTTATCGTGAAGGAAGGATCATCTATCACTGGAAACTGGCAGGCGACAACGCCCACAAGTGTCGAAATCACACTTAACGAAGGCGATAGTAAGTCCGTAGACTTCGGAAACCTTTGCCTCGGAGGAGACCGCGGTCACACGCTCGGCTTCTGGTCGAATAAGAACGGCCAAACCACGATGGGAGGGAACGCCGGAGCCGCATATCTTGGGGGCCTGTCGTCCACCACCCCCGGGCCGAAATTCTTCCGCAATGCCGGAGGCGGGCTGCAGACGTTCGGAAGCTACAGCGTTTTTAGAACCTGGATTCTAAGCGCCACCGCTTCCAACATGGCCTACATGCTTTCGGCTCAGCTGGCAGCGATGGAGCTAAACGTGCAGTACTTCGGTCAGAGCGGTAGTGCTCTCGTCTACGCCCCGGGCGCGACGAGCGCGAATAGCCTGGGCTATGCGACGATCCAGAACCTAATGGATGAAGCGGAAAACTCGCTCGCCGTGAACGGCAATACCGTAGCATCGGGCGCCACGCGGACTTATCAAGAGGCGCTTAAGAATGCTTTGGATAAAGCCAACAATAACTTGAACTTTGTTCAGGCCGGTCCGTGCGCATTCTCGTTTGCTCCCTGAACGAGCTGATTCGTGCCAAGAAAGAAAGAGGGGAGGACGCACCAGGCGTCCTCCCCTCTTGTTTTACCCAGAATGGTCCACGCGAGGTGTTGGCGACTTGCTGGAAGATGGGCTGGAAGCCAAGACCCGGCGGTTAGGTTGCAGCAATGGCTTCAATTTCCTCAACTGTTATTGGCAACCAGCCGGGAGTCACCTTATAGCTAGAGAGGAACGCGAGCCGTCAATCGTAGGAGTTGCCGGCCCCTCTTGGGTACACATGTTTCGGCGTCTATTTTGTGACGTGCACAAATTGAGATTGGGCAGAGCCTCCGGCCTTGTCGTAGACGACGCAATGCAGTGTGTGAGAGTTACCTTTTTCCTTGCGCGTATTCCATTTGTTGGTAAACGGCGCGCTGGTCACACTGCTACTTAATTTTCCGTCCACATACAATTCGACTTTGGCAACGGCGACACCGCTGGGCACACTAACCAGAACTGGTATCGTCCCCGTAACGTTCGTACTGTCGCTTGGACTGGTTATCGTGATGCTGAGAGGTACGGTGGCGTTATTGACCTCAACCGCGATGGATGTGGTGGTCACATTTCCTGCCGCATCGGTAGCCGAAGCGCTGAGCACATGCGATCCGTTGGTTGCAGTCGCAGCGTTCCATGAAAACGCGTAAGCACTAACGCCGCTCACTGATCCTCGGGCTACGCCGTTCACACTAAAACTGATTGTTGAAACACCGACGTTGTCGCTTGCAGCTATCAGCACATCGACGTTGCCGGACACCTGGGATCCGGACCACGGAGAGTTGAACTGAACACTGGGAGAGACCGTGTCGGAATTGGCGGCAAGGGCCATCTGGACGGCACGGCTGGCATTCACGCGCCCTGACCCATAGCTGCCATCCCAGCCTTTGGTGCCGAGATCATCCGCTGATTGTTTAATGAGATCCCGCACTTGAACCGGAGTCAGACTCGGGTTCGCTGACAACATCAGTGCCGCGACTCCAGCTACGATCGGTGATGCCACGGACGTGCCTGCGGCTCCCGCATAACCGCCTGAACGGTCGGTCGAATACACTGAGCCAGGAGCTGCGACATCGATATTGTTGCCGCGAGTGGACCATGAATAAAGATTGTCTCTAGTGTCGGTTGCGCTGACGTTGATGATCGAGCTGTTGTCTGCGGTGGTTCGGAAACTTCCGTCATTGCCCGCGGCGCCGACCACGACTCCGCCCTTCTGCTGGAAGTAGTCAGCAGCAGCCGTTACGGTTGGACCGTCTACTCCGGTAAAGCTCAGGTTTGCCACTCTGGCACCATGGTCTGCGGCCCAGGTAAGCCCGCTTGCCATAGTTGAATAGCTCGCGTAGCCATCTGGATTGGTGATGCGCACCGGCATGATGCGGCAATTCCAGGCTACTGAAGCCACGCCTTGACCGTTGTTACTGACAGCCGCGGCTGTTCCCGCTACGAGGGTTCCGTGTCCGGTTACATCATTTGAGTTTGCGTCGTTGTCGTAGACGTTCCACCCCGAAATCATATTTCCCGCTAAATCTGCATGAGCACTGTTCACACCTGTATCGAGAATCGCAACCGTAATGCTTGAACTGCCCGTGGTGAGGGACCATGCCGTGGGCGCACTGATCTTACGGAGATGCCATTCGGCATCCCGGTACCAGGGATCGTTTGGATTAACGTCGGCGGGAGCCACAATTTTGTCGAGTTCCGCGAACTCGACTTCGGGCCGGCCCTGAAACGCATTCGCGTAGGCCTTTTCGTTTACATGAAGAGGCAACTCGAGAATGTGAACGCCGCTTCCTGCTATCTTGCGGTCTTCCCTTGCTCCTAGTGCCGCAATCACCTGGCGAGAGTGATCAGAGGCGATCTCCTTACGAAACTTAACCAGCACTCTACCCGGAACAAACTGCTCGACTGGTGTGGACGACTTGATCTCTCCCGTCTCTTTCTGTGCACGAACCGCAGTGGATCGAAAACCGGGGATCATCAGGACCAGTAGGGCAGCAGTGCAGATGGCAACGACGATTCTTTTCATTCAAGTACCTCTGTAGATGGAAAATTTGGGGATTGAGTCCGGTCGGGAGATCGGGCTCTGGAGGCAGAAAGGGGTAACCCCGATCCGGAGTGGCCTTAAGAAGGGCCAGCTGCAGATCACACAACTTCCCGGACGCTGTTCAGCTCACGCAGAACGGCACCGGGCGCATTAAATTGCGCTAATAAAGGTTAATTGGAGGGATTACGGACTACGGGCGGGAAAGATTCAAAGTAGAGAAGCGTCAGGCAAAATTAGTGGTGGACCGAGTGCGGAAACGCTTCTCCTGCTTTCGGTAACCCAGCCAGGTCTGGAGAAAAATCGAACTCCGAAATTCCTTAGACCTCTGTAGGCTTTGCGGCCCTCGCTCACACGAGGTGTGCCTTTATCGCTTCAGGTAAATCTCTCAAACAACGAGACCCCAGGATCGGGCCGGTGAATCGAAATTACCTTGATGGACCAAACTGTGTCAAGAACTCTTTATTGGAAGGCGGTCAGCAAACGGGCAAGAGGCAGGAACCTGTTGGTCAGAAACGAACGCCTTCGAGTGCTGCGGCCTGGCGCCGCTTTGGTCACTTGCGCCCTCCACACAGTGCGCAATGAACCGAGACGGCTCGCCAAAGCGGCGCCAGGCAGCAGCATTCCAAGATAACTCGTGCTTCCTACCACTTATTTCTCAGTACGGCGAGCCGACATCACGAGAATGATGGCATCTCCCGACGGGCCAACATTCAACGTGCCCACAACCACCGGTTCTCCTTCGCGCATGCTGATATCAGTGTTAAGTCCAGTGTTTTCATAGTTGATGATGGGAGCGCCCGGGCCGTTGGAGGCGATCGCAGTGCCACTCTGAATGGGATTCTGGCTCCGAAAGTGAACCCATCCATTCTAACGACAACCTGACCCGCAGTATTCGTGCTCACCCTTACACGGACCACCTTGAATTCGTTAAAGCTTGGAGTTGCGTTTGAGGCTGCTGCAGTTGCCATCATATGGACCACCGATCCATCGCTAATCTCCTTAAATGGTTGTGAACTCGAAGAGAGTGCTTCGGCAGATAAGCTGGCGCTCGGTGGGTAAGTGCGAGCTCGCCGACTATCAATTTGCGATGGGCCACCAGTCGATTGGTAACACGCACGCAGGCTGAGAAAGTTCCAATTGAGGATCTAAGAGCGAAATTTTGAAGAGCAGCATGCCATGGCCGCCCCATCTTCGCCTCGAGGATTCATCACGGGCAAACGACGGGGGCGGCCACGGAGTGCCGCAGCTACAGTTCAAGCGTCAGGATCTTGAGGATTTAATTTTCGAGAGAAGCAATCAAGGGAATGCGAAGCTCAAACCTAGTGCCTGATCCGTTGGCTCGCGCGACCAGCCGTGCGGTTCCTCCGGCTTCTTCCATGCGTTTGCGAACTATCGCCAGTCCCAACCCTGTGCCCCGCTGCTTGGTCGTAAAGAATGGCTCCCAAATTCGTGGTCGGAGCTCGTCAGAAATTCCCTTGCCGCTGTCTTCGACCACCACTACAACATCCTCGCCGTCAACCGTTTCAGTCACTGAAACACTTCCACCCCGCGGCGTGGCCTGAAGCGCGTTTAGTAGCAGATTTGAAATTGCAATTCTTAGGGCCGACACTGCCGTCCCTTCAAGCTCCTCGTCGTGGAGAACACGTGCGATGAGATTGATGCCTTCCTTTTCGGCACCCACCTGAAACAACCTTACGACTGACTCAATCAGTTGACGCGCCCGCATCGGCAGTTCAGCCGGCGTTTCCTTACGCGCAAAGGTCAACAACTGCGTCACACTCTGTCCCAGGCGATCGGTTTCACCGACGATCAGGCTCAAATCTCTCGCATAATCCCGACTAATACTCTCATCCTCTCCCATTACCTGGGCGATGGATTTGATAGCGGACAACGGATTCTTAATCTCATGAGCGACCGTCGCCGCCATCTGACCGAGCGTCGCCAACCGTTCACGTTCCGCCAGGCGTCGTTCGAGGCGAACATTCTCTTCAACCAGACGGCAGTCCTGAATGGCAATAGCAACCTGGCCCGCAAGTATTTCCAGAATCGAACGAGTCTCCTGACTTAAAACAGAAGCGGACGCATCAACCAGGAGCAGGCCTGGTACTTTCTCATCACGACGTAAGGGATACGCGATTGCAAATCCCTCGGCTTCGAGCAGCGGGTGATCTTCTACGGGCTGCCAGTCGTCGCGTTCAGAAGCGCGCAGGATCTCTGTCACAAGTGGCTCGGTAAACCCAGCCTTTGGTTCAGTAACGCGGTCACGACCACCGGTGGCCATGACGGGATTGCTGACGATAATTCGCACCCTCCGAAGTCCCAACGCGGACGTAGTTTCACGCTCAACAAACTCAAGTAACTCCGGCAACTGCTTGTATTGGCCGGCGTGGGAGCTAATACGAGAAACGATTTGTCGATACAGCGCCGCCTCACGTTCGAAGAGTTTACGAAAGCGCTTCTCCAACCAGCCGCGCAGAGGCGCGGCCGCCAAAGCAAGAACCAGAATTAGCAGGGCCTCAACCACTCCAGGCCTGACGCCAAAACGCAAGGTGGCCCAGTCGCCGATGGTGCGAATACCGTAGATGTAAATCGTGAGTACTACCGCTGCAAACGAAGCTATCGCCAGGCTTTCCTCGATGATCAGCTCGAGGAATCGATACCGGTAGATGTAGTAGGCCAGCAGTGCTGACGGAAGTAATGAACCCAGGTTGGCAATAGTCTTCAGGTAGAGGCCTAGTTGCGTGCCTTCACCAACGCCTAATGCAAGCGCCGAAAGAATCACGACTCCAATGCTGAGAAACGACGCGGCGAGAGTCCGCATGATTCGCTGCTCGCTCTTGTTTGAACTCTTACGTGCTATCAGCAGTTCGGTGATCGCAATCACGACCAGCACGTAGATAATCCACGCGGCCATGGGTAGGACAAGAAATTTGACACGCGCGAGCATCGGCGCGTATTGCCCGGTCCATATTTTGTAGATCGCCACCGGCAGAAATAGCGGCGGCACATAGGAAAGATAAAGTCGTATCTTCTCAGAACGATTTAGCGCGCGATCGGAACTATTGGCCCACAGGTGAAGGTGGACATGAAGCAGAAGAGAGTAAGCAATCGTGATGCTGATAACCGCGATCGTATCGACAAGTCGGAGACTTGTGGCCCAGCCGTTAAGGCTCAGACCAAACAGACCATGAAGGGTGATAAGGAGGTTGCTGCTGTGCCATCCGCACATCGTGAGGGCGAGGGCGAACAGCACGCGTTCGATGGGGCTCAGCTGACGCCGTCGCGTGACCAACTGAATTCCCATCCAGAGCGGTAACACCGCCCCGATCGAGTAGCCCACTAGCTGTAAGACTTCGAGAGGGGACATGGGCGGAGGGGTTAGGAGCCAGGCGGCTGGCGGGAAGTAGGACGCAGGAGGCAGAAGGCAGGAGGCAGGAGGCTGGCAACCATCGTAGCCGACAAGCGAACGTCAGAAATTAATTTGCTGATCGAGAAGGATCGTCTTTGAAAAACTGAATTGCCGATTCTCAATGTCGTCTGCCACCTGCCTCCTGCCACCTGCCTTCGTGTCTAATTCGACGCTGAACTCCGCGTCGGCAGTACAGTCAACGTAATTTCCGTGCGCCGATTCCTGGTTCGACCTGCAACCGTCGTGTTCGAGGCAACTGGATTTGCGGCGCCCATCCCGTTCGCTTGAATGCGCGAGGGATCGACACCAGCCGACTGGAATCGTTCTGAAAGCTGGCGGGCACGCTCCTGTGTAAGCTGCTGCAACGCCACTTCATCGCCGCGGCTGTCGGTATATGTTTCGATCAAGACCTGGTAATCGGGATTACTGGCAAGTAATGCGGCCAATGGTTCCAGCTTTGCCGCGGCAGACGAGTTCAAAGCAGCAGCACGTGGTCCACCCCAAAGTATCTCCGGCAGGATTAGCTGAATCCCGCGAGACGATTCCTTCACGGTGCCGTATTTCGCGAGGGCTTGCTTTAGCGACGCTTCGCCCGCGCGTCGTTGTTGGTCACGGACCTCTGCGTTTCGACTCTCTTCCTGAACGGTACGAGCTCCCTCTAATCGCGCCAAACTTATCTTGGCTGCCTCAGCATCCGCCCGCACTGCTTGCAGCTCATCTCTCAAACGGGAGACTTCACTTCTCTGTTCGCGCAACTGCTCGTTGGCGGTAGCGGCGTCGCGTTCGGCTAACTCACGAGCGCGCTGTTCGCGGTCGAGATCAGCTCGCAACTGTCGAATCTCACGCTGGGCGGAATCAGCGCTCTTTTCCGCTGTGCGCAAAGCTTCATCTCTCCGCTGCGTGTCTTCGCGACGCAAGCGCGCAGCCTTTCTTGCCAGGGCCAACTCCTCTGCGCGGGCGCCCGACGAAGTCGCCTTGCGTGCAAGGATATCAACTTCCGCGATCGGCTGATCCAATCGCAGGGCTTTCTCCGCAGCCTGAAGATCATCCAACGCGGTTTGCAGCTCGACTGGGGCATCCTGAGATGCGCCGGCGAATTTTGCGAGATTCACGGACTGTCTCGCGCCAAGGAGCGAGACCGGGATATCGCGATAGTCAGACGTCGCAATGTCCGGCACTCGAGGATCTCTAAAGTAGTCGCTGGAGTTGCCAATGTATTGGACCGCGACGGTCTCAATCTGACTCTTATCCAATTTGCGTGGGGCAATATTTTCGAGGACGACCATGCGGCTTGGGACCTTCATCAGGAAGTGCGGCTCCGCAGTGATCAGGAGGGCGAACGTCTGCAAAGGCGTCGTCACATCGAGCTTCGAAGCGACAAATGGACTGCCGCCCCGTTTTATTTCGCCGAGGTTGTCGACGCGCCCATCAGGAGAGACCGCCCACAGCACGAAGGTCGTATAAATGCCGCCCAGTTCATGCGCCCGCGGCAGATTATCGATCGAGACAACCACCCTGGTTCCGCGGCGCCCCTCGCGCTTTACTTTGGCTTCGCCCTTTAGACGCGGGAGTAATGTCGTGCCTCGGAATTTGACCTCGACAGTCTCGTCGAGCGGATACGTAACTGCGGTAGTACTACTAGGCTGATCAGTTTGGGCAATAATGATGACGGCGGCTATCAGACAGAGCGAGACGACTCCTGCAAATCGCACTACGACCGATTTCAACATAAAAAACCACTCCTTAATCTATTCGGCGTTTTGAACAGCGATCTCCTTGAAAAAGACCTTGTTACAGTTGATGCAACCGCGGCGTTCATTGTTGCCGACTGTTGGGAGAAGGGTCAAGCTATGGTTGGAAAAGATGAGGACTAGTTGGTACAGAACCGGACAGTTCGGCAGTCACGGAGTGCCGCTGCCACACGTTACTTAGCGTTATCGTCAGTCTTTGAGACGTGATACTGCGTTTTTCGGTGGGCCATGACCTGCACGACGAAGATGGAGATGGCGGTCAGCAGGAGAATGTGAACGAAGCCGCCCTTGTGAAGGATAAATTTCAGGACGAACCAAATGGCCATAAGAAGGCCAACTGCAAACCACATCTAAAAAACCTCTCTTGCTGATCAATTTTGAGTGATGAAGGAAAGATGCAGTGTCGGCGAGTCAGGGTGCCTCGTTTAGTTTGTAGCCTACGCCTCTAACGGTTAGCACATAACGCGGGTTCTTTGGATCAGTCTCGAGTTTCTTACGGAGCCGGTTAATGTGTGGATCGATATTTCGCTGATAACCCTCATACTCCGTGCTCCACACGCGATCGAGAAGCGCGTTACGCGACCAGGCCCGGCCCGGTTCTGATGCCAACAACTCCAAAATCTGAAATTCTAGCGGCGTCAAATCGATGCGAACTCCCTGGCGAATCACTTCGTGACGACGCTTGTCCACAACCAGGTCTCCCACCTCGACTCGATCCTCGTCGCCGATCGGCTGAATCGCACTGGTTCGTCTCAGCAACGCTTCAACGCGATATTCCAGTTCCCGCGGACTGAAGGGCTTCCCCAAATAATCATCGCCACCTGCTTCATAGCCGGCCACCTTGTAATCAAGGGCATCATGGGCCGTCAGGAACAGCGCCGGAGTTTGCACGCCCCGGTCGCGGATGCGCTTCAACAGCTCGAAACCAGTCATGCCCGGCATCGATACGTCGAAAATGAAGCAGTCAAATTTGGTGGTTGTCGCGGGTTCCAGCGCTGCCGGTCCACTCTCGTGTTCAACTACCTGAAAACCGAGCCGGCGAAAATATTCGGCCAGCAGCAGTCGCATATCCGCATCGTCATCGACGATCAAGAGCCGCTTCCCGGCATACTTGCTCGCTACTGGTGTGGTCTGTACCAAGTTTCGCTCGATTCAGTCTAGTTTTGGTTTGATATTTCGCTGGGAATTATAACGCAGTTCGGAGAATGTGGTCTAAAAAAGGTTTGCGAGGGCAAAACAGGGCAATCGGAGGTCTGATTCGTCCTGGCTCGTGAATCGTACCAGAGACCGGCGGCCACGAACCTATACGAATCGTATTAGGCGTTGGGAGTTTCTGTAAGCGGATTGGGAAATCTCGCCTGCGGCTGCCCAGATGAGATCATCAATGCGCGGAGGCCGATTATCCACGCGACGATGTAAACGGCCGCACGGACCCAATTGAGCCACACCCACCAGTTCGTTAAGGTCGCGATACGATCCTTGCTAAGCGCCGTGACCTCATCACTCAGCAGCAAAAAAAGGGTTGGCACAAACCAGGCGAAGGTGGTGACCACCACAGCCAGGACCAGCCCGGCTGCAGAGATGCGCCAACGCCGATGTGTGGAGTTTACTTTGTGACCGGAAATGATTGTGGCGATCGAAAGCAACCCGAGTAGTGGTGTTACAAAAATCCAAAATCGGCCACCCTGATTAGTCACGAAAGCGGGATTAGTCACGCCATGATGGTGATAGGCCAGCACAGAATCCGGTGGCGCACCTGCCCAGATTGGCACGAGCACCAACGCTTCGTAGATGCCGCCGCCGATAGCGATTCCAAGGTTAATAACGAACATCAAGAGGATGATTTGAGCTACCGATAATTTTTGCGACATGCACTACCTTCTCTGTAAAACGCTATCGTCTTTGTTCAATCGCCGTATTCTGGAGAGGCCAATGTCCATTCGTACTTCCTCGGACTTAAGACAAGCTCCTCACTCTCTAAAGCGATGGACGCCGGCAAACGTGTTCACCCGAAGTGAGAAATTCTTTTGCCGAATTAACCGGCACTCAATGGTAGAATCCCGCCGCTATTTCAATGAAATTGAGTTTTGGTCTCGGTCAAGCCCCCATGACTACTGTCTCACCGCAGGAAATAACCAGGCTGCTCGCGGATTGGGCCAATGGCGATCGAGAAGCCCTCGATAAACTGACGCCGCTCGTTCATTCCGAACTCCGTCGCATCGCGCGCCGGCAGATGAGCGGCGAACGTCAGGGCCACACACTTCAGGCCACTGCGCTCGTGAATGAGGCCTACCTAAAACTCTCGGGACGAAAAGGCTTCGAGTGGCATGATCGCGCGCATTTCTTCGCAGTCTGTGCTCAGGTCATGCGACATATCCTGATAGACCACGCACGGACACATGCGCGGGACAAGCGTGGCGGTGGTGCGATCCAGGTTTCGCTTGATGAAGTTGTCGTGATGGCCCAGGAGCAGTCTGAAAACTTCGTGGCGCTCGACGAGGCACTGCGCACGCTCGAAACTATCGATCCACAGAAAGGAAGAATCGTTGAACTTCGATACTTCGCCGGACTCAGCCTCGAGGAAACGGCGGAGGTGCTTAAGATTTCCGTGAGCACGGTGAGACGCGAATGGAGACGCGCGAAGGCCTGGCTCTATCGTGCGATATGCGAAGGGAGCGCTGATGAAACCCGACCGCTGGCGCGAAGTTGATCGACTATTCGAAGCTGCGTTGGAGCGCGACGGTAAAGATCGCGTCGAGTTCCTGGACCGAGCCTGCGGTGGCGACCTCTCCATTCGTCGCGAAGTCGAGAAGATGCTCAAGTTTGACGAGCAGGCTGGTGATTTCATCGAGAAAGACGTCTTCGATGTAGCAGCGGGTTTGATCACGGGTAGATCACTTCCCACCGAACCAATGCCTCCCACTGCCGAACAAATCAGACCCTTACGAAAATCCATCTCCTCCTTTCCTTCCCTCTCAATAGACGATGCTCGGTTCATACCCGGAGAAGTCCTTGCTGAACGCTACCGAATCGTTGGCCTTCTGGGCCGCGGCGGTATGGGTGAGGTTTATCGCGCGGACGATCTCAAGTTGAAACAATCGGTTGCGTTGAAGTTTTTACCGGAGCGATTTTCATCCGACGGTGCATCGCTCGCCCGCTTCTATCGCGAGGTCAGCGTTGCCCGCGGAATTTCCCATCACCACGTTTGCCGTGTCTATGACGTCGCCGACTTTGAAGGCCAGCATTTCATATCGATGGAGTTTGTGCGCGGAGAAGAGCTGGGATCGCTTCTCACGCGCATCGGACGTCTGCCCCAGGACAAGGCGGTGGAAATCTCACGCCAACTTTGCGCAGGGCTTTCGGCGATTCATGACAAAGGTGTACTACATCGCGACCTAAAACCCGCCAATATAATGATCGACGAACGCGGCGATGTTCGGGTCACAGATTTTGGGATCGCGGCCCTCGCCGACGAAGTGCGTGGACGCGAGGCAATGGCCGGAACGCTCGCGTACATGTCGCCGGAACAACTTGAAGGTCGAGAACTAACAATCAAGAGCGATATTTTTACGCTCGGAGTTGTGCTCTATGAAATCTTCACTGGGAAAAGAGCATTCGAGGCATCAAGCCAGGATGAGTTGCTTCGCTTGCGACACAGTCTTACGCAACCTACAAGTCCGTCTGAGGTTCTGGCCGAGCTCGATCCACTGATCGAACGGGTCATCAATCGTTGCCTGGAGCGGGATCCGGACAAACGTCCCGCCACCGCTCTGCAAGTTGCGGCCGCTTTACCGGGCGGCGATCCGTTAACCGCTGCACTCGCGGCTGGTGAAACACCATCGCCTGAAATGGTTGCGGCCGCGCCGAGGGAGGGCGTGCTGCGGCCGGCAATTGCCGTTTCGCTGCTTGCTTCATTTTTCCTGTGCATCGCTCTGGTTTGTTTCTTTTCGAAAGACGTGGGTTTGTACAACAAGGTGCCGCTCAACAAGTCGCCAGAAGTTTTGCGCGACCGAGCCGCCGAGTTATCCAAACGCTTAGGGTACGCAGAAATCGGCGGCGACACAGCTTTCGGAATGAGTCAGGACAGGAACTATCTTAAATTCATTCATGACAACGATGCTTCACAGACACGTTGGGACCGACTTAAAAGTGGGCAGCCCGCCGCGATCTATTTCTGGTACCGGCATAGCCCGGTACCGTTGCCAATAAACGATACAGGGTTTGTGACCGAGTACACCCTCTCGCCACCGTTGGCGGGCGCGACCCAGATGACTCTCGACACACTCGGCCGCTTAAGATCGTTTCGAGCTGTACCTCCCCAGGTGAGCTCATCGGCACCAACGACGGCTGCTGATTGGTCCATTCTCTTTAGCGAAAGCGGATTGGACCAAGGCGGGATGACTTCGGTTGTGCCGATCCGAACACCGCCTTACCCCTACACCGAACGTGCGGCGTGGGAGGGTTACTATCCAAACCAGCCCCAGATCCCGATGCGAGTAGAAGCTGCCGCGTTCGAAGGCAAGCCAGTTTTTTTCGAAATATTCGACAGTTGGGATGGTCCACCCGATCAGGGAGTCTATCTTGGCAGCAGGCGCGAGCGTGGCTTAACTGTACTTTTGCTTTCGATTTTCATCGGCGTTCTGCTGGGCAGTGGATTTCTTGCCTGGCGAAACCTACGTCTCGGGAGGGGCGATCGGAAGGGAGCAGCACGGCTGGGAGCATTTCTCCTTATCCTCTTCTTTATCAACTGGGTTTTATCCGCTCATCACGTCGGCAATGAGAAAGAAGCCGATAATTTTATCTCGATGGCTGAGGGGATGATTTTCTGGTCATTTTTTTTCTGGGTGGTTTACCTGGCATTCGAACCCTTAGTCCGCCGGCGATGGCCGGGTCGCATCATTTCCTGGACCAGAGTGTTGGCGGGTGGCTGGCGTGATCCACTCGTAGGTCGCGACGTTCTGATTGGCACTCTCTTCGGTGCGGGTTTTCTGCTCATCATGTTTTCCGGTCAAATCATGCCGCAGTGGTTCGGCAAGCCACCGGCTACGCCATGGTTTGATTCTCCAGTCACTCAATTGCTTGGGCTTCGATCGCTGCCTTTTGGCCTCGCGTACCAGATTTTCGCATCCCTCACTCAGCCATTCATTCTTCTATTCATTCTGTTTGTGTTTCGTATTGTCTTGCGGAGGGATTGGTTAGCCGCAGTCGCCACATGCGCGCTTGCCGCATTGACGCTCTCTCTGGTGCAGGAGGATCTCTACCAGATACCGTTCGCAATTCTGGCAGCCGTGCTAAACATTTTGTGTTTGTATCGGTTTGGCCTCCTGGCGCTGATTGCCTCCACGTATATCCATCATCTAAATATCTTTTTTCCGGTCACATCCAACTTCACTGCCTGGTATGCGGCTGACTTTATGGTTGCTCTCATCATCGCCGTGGGACTCGCAGTCTATGCCTTTTACATTTCTCTTGCCGGCCAACCGCTTTTCAAGAGCCGACTCCTTGAGGATTAATGCCTCACAGAACCGAGCGTGGCAGGTGTCCGACGTGCTTCAGCTTTTACGACACTCGCCTTGACGTCGTTGCGCGTGCCTCAGTATAGTTTCGATTCGATTTTACAGCCGTAATCTTCCCTTCCTTGACCAACTAGACTGGGCCCTGTCGCAAGTTCTGATGCGTGATTTGAGAAGACTGTTCAGGTATTTGAAGCCTCACCGGGGTACCTTCGCGCTAGCCACCTTCGCAATGCTGATCGTGGGCTTGCTTGAGAGCGCAATCGGCGCCCTGGTTGTGCCAATCTTCGATCAGGCGTTTGCGCAGGCTGGACACCGCACCCAAACACTCTTCGGTCTGCAAAAGATCATTCCACAGTCGGGCCTCGGCGCCTGGAAAACAATATCGATACTGCTGTTGACGTTCACCCTTGTTAAGGGTTTCGCGGAATATTTTTCTACCTTCCTGATGGCCCGCGTGGGCCAATCGGCAGTATTGAAACTGCGTCAGGATCTCTACAGTCACCTGCTTTCGCAATCGGCAAGTTTCTTCGAACGTCATCGCACGAATTATCTGGTTTCACGTCTGGTATCGAGTGCGGCCGCCATAGAAGCTGCGGTCGCGAGCACGTTGCGTGACATGCTGCGCGAGAGTTTCACTCTAATCGCCTTTCTGACAGCGTCGTTTTATTACAGCTGGCGACTGACACTCGGTTCGTTAATCCTTGCCCCGATCGTTGGCGTGCTGACAGCTAAGTTTGGAACAGCCTTGCGAAATCTTGCGCGCGAAAGTTTTGAAGGCAACAAGGAGTTAACCGATACGGCCCAGGAAGCACTTTCAAATCAGACTATCGTTAAGGCGTATCGCGGCGAGGCACGCGAGTCCGAAAGATTTACTACCGTCGCCAAGCGGATAGTAAGAGCGAACCTGCGCACCGCCCGAATCACCGGTTTTGCACCGCCCGCCATCGAGATGATCGGGGTGGTGTTCATTGTCTTCCTGCTGTTTTTTGGTCAGCGGGAAATTGTCGCCGGCCGCTTAAATGCTGCGCAGTTTTTGGCTTTCCTGATTTTCCTATTTCGCAGCTATGACCCGATGCGTAAGCTCTCGCGACTGCATAACAACATGGAACAGGCGCTGGCTGCCGCCCAGCACGTTTGGGAAATCATGGATGAGCACCATGAGTTGATAGAAAAGAAAGACGCAGTCGCATTGAAGCCGCTGGCAAACCAGATCGAATTGAAAAACGTTTCCTTCGGCTATGCGAATGAAGAACGCTCCGTCTTGCGTGATGTTTCGCTAACCATACCGGCCGGTTCGATGGTGGCCCTTGTGGGTGAGTCGGGTGGTGGCAAGTCAACGCTAACCAAGTTGCTGCCAAGGTTCCACGATCCAACGACGGGGAGTGTTTTGTGGGACGGTCTGGATCTGCGGGATGCGACGATCCAAAGCTTGCGTCGACAGATTGCGCTGGTTACTCAGGAAACAGTGCTCTTCAACGACACTGTTCGTCACAACATCTCTTACGGGAAGCCGGAAGCTACGCAGACGGAAATTGAAGAGGCGGCGCGAATTGCTTTTGCTCACGACTTCATAATGGAGTTGCCACAAAAGTATGACACTATCGTGGGAGAGCGCGGCATCTTCCTGTCGGGCGGCCAACGCCAGCGCCTGGCGATTGCACGGTCATTACTTGTTGATGCACCAGTATTGATTCTTGATGAGGCGACGTCAGCCTTAGATGCCGAGTCGGAACGGTTCGTCCAACAAGCGATAGCAAACCTCGTTCGGAATCGCACCACAATCGTTATTGCGCATAGACTGTCCACCGTCAGACGCGCAGACATGATTGTGGTGATGGAAGCCGGCCAAATAACTGAGCGTGGAAAACACTCGGAATTACTGGCCCGGGGCGGTCAGTATCGAAAGCTCTATGAATTGCAGTTTGCGGATGAAGAAGAATTGGTGATTAGTCAGTAGGCCGTTGCGATTGTCCGTTGTCAGTTGTCAGGGTTCAGTCGTAAGGGCAAGAATCAACCGCATAGATTTGGACGCCCCCAGGCTATCGAGCGCAGCGGATCACTGACAACTGACCAGAAACAAACTTATGAAATCAATGACAGGATACGGCCGAGGATCGGCGATTGGCGACGACTTCTCGGTATCGGTCGACTTGAAGACGGTAAACAATCGATTTCTAGACATCCATCTGCGTCTCGGTGGCGAGCTCTCCTCTTTGGAACCTGCCATCAAGCGACAGATTAGCTCGCGCCTCTCGCGCGGCCGCGTGGACGTCACCATCAATTTCGAAAAAACTGCGCAGACTGCATATGAGATCAATCGACCTCTCATCGCCGGTTACGTTGATGCCCTACGCGCGATGCAAAAAGAATTTGGCATCGGCGGCGAACTCGACATCAATGTGCTGGCGCGTTTACCAGGTGCGCTGCAACCTGCGCGTGATGGCTTAAGTAATGATGTTGGTCCGGGAATCGAACAAGCTGTTTCAGGCGCGCTCGATGAACTCGAAGGCATGCGGGCCCAGGAAGGTCAAGCATTGAAGCGCGAGATGGGGGAACGAATAGATAGAATCGTCACCCTCGTGCCAATCATAGAGACGGCTGCTGCGGGGTTGGTCGATGCCTACCAGGTCAGGCTTCAAAAACGAATCGGGGAGTTGTTATCCAAAAACGGGCAATTAGTTGAAGTCGATCAAGGCAGACTGGCCCAGGAGGTCGCTTACCTGTCGGATCGCAGCGACATCAGCGAAGAAATGGTACGGCTGCGAAGCCACCTTTCCCAGTTTAAGGATGCATTGAATTCCAGTGCTGAAACCGGGAAGATGCTCGACTTCCTGCTTCAGGAACTTAATCGTGAAGCCAATACAACCTTGTCAAAGTCGACCGATTTGACTATCAAAGAAGCTGCCCTCGCGATTAAGGCTGAGGTCGAAAAAATTCGTGAACAGGTCCAGAATGTTGAGTGAAGCAGACCAAACCAAAGCTCAGCGCGACGCGAACATTCTCACGACGGAAAGCCGCGGAATTTTGTTCGTTGTCAGCTCGCCATCTGGCGGCGGTAAAGGCACATTGATCCGCCGCGTGTTGAATAAGGTACCGGACCTTAGCTATTCTGTTTCCTTCACAACTCGCGCACCCAGAAGCGGTGAAATTGATGGCCGCGAGTATTTCTTCGTAACTCCGGAAAAGTTTGAAGAAATGGTGGCGTCCCACGAGTTTCTCGAATGGGCCCACGTTCATGGAAAACTGTATGGAACAGGTCATCGGCAACTTAACCGCGAGATCTCAGAGGGTCGTGACATCATTCTGGAAGTCGACGTGCAGGGGGCGGCGAGCGTGCGGGAACTGCTTGACGATGCCGTCAGCGTGTTCATTCTGCCGCCATCGTTCGCGATATTGAAGCAACGATTGATCGCTCGCGGAACTGATTCGGCCGAGGAACTTGACTTGCGGTTGCGTAACGCGCCGACGGAGTTGGAACACTACTCGAATTTTCAATACGTCGTTATCAATGACGATGCAGACCGCGCAGCCGAGCAACTCGCTTCGATCGTTTACGCGGAACGAGCGAGGCTTAGCAGACAGCAACCCCGTGTGAAGCAACTGGTTGAAGCCTTTGTTGCAGGGGAACTCGATAACTCAGACTAGATAGATGGGAGCAACTGACTAAATGACAGCCAATGACGAATTGAATGAAATCCCCGAGGAGACTACCGCACCGGAGATCGACTCGAAGTATCGACTCATCATTCTGGCAGCCAAACGAAGCAAGCAGCTACAACGGGGAGCTCGCCCGCGTATCGATATCGATGCGGTAAAGCACAAGAACACCCGAATTGCTTTGGAAGAAGTTATGCGGGGCCGCGTAAACTTCGAGGTTCATAACAATGGTGATGAACCGACGGAGTGAATGTAAATAACCCTGGACCTCACATTGCTTTCTGGACCTCACATTCCTTTATAGTCAGGCCCGCCCCCACCCTCCGGCGTTACCCAGTTAATTATCTGGTAGGGATCCATGATGTCGCAGGTCTTGCAGTGTACGCAGTTTGAGAAATTGATCTGCAGCTTGCGTCGGCCGTTCTCTGCGTCGTCAACCATTTCATAAACGGCTGCCGGACAGAATCGCTGACACGGGTTGCCGTATTCTTCAGCGCAACGCGTCGAACAAATGTTTGTATCGAGAACGTGAAGGTGCGCCGGCTGATCTTCACTATGTCCAACCGCGGCGTGGTAAACGTCGGTCACTTTGTTGAAGGCAATCTTGCCGTCAAATTTAAGGCCGTCGTATCGCTGCTCGATGTTGTCACCCTTGTAGCCATACGCAGACAACTTCTTCATCTCCTGATGTCCGGCTTCAGCCTTCGCGCGATCGGCGATTCCCCACGAACGTCCACCGGTAATGAATTGAAAACCGGTATTAACGAGGCCCAGCCAGCGGCCATGCTTGAAGCCCGCGTGGAAATTCCTAACCTTGCGCAACTCCGGCATAATCCAACTCTCATTAACCAGTTGCTCGTAACGCTGAAGCTGCTTTGCCGAGTAGTCACCAGCCAGGAGCGCCTCAAAAATGGCTTCCGCCGCTAACATGCCGCTCTTGATCGCCGAATGAATTCCCTTCAAGCGCTGAGAGTTAAGAAAACCTGCACAGTCTCCAACCAGCAACACACCGTTTGAGTAGATCTGAGGCATCGCAAAATACCCACCAGCAGCGACTGTTTTTGCGCCGTAGCGAATCATCTTGCCGCCATCGAGCAAGCGTTGCACAAACGGATGGAGTTTAAATCGCTGGAACTCGGCGTGGGGATCGAGCAGCGGATCCTTGTAGTCTAACCCCGTGACGTATCCGATATTCAGAATGCGATTCTGCATCCCGTAGATCCATCCACCCCCGTAAGTCTTTGCGTCGGATGGATAGCCGAGAGTGTGCGTCACGCGCCCTGTGGGATAACGATCGTCAGGTAACTCCCATAGCTCCTTTACACCGATGCTGTAAACCTGAGGTTCACGTCCGGCGTCGAGATTCAGGCGTTGGACCAGCTGCTTCGTAAGTGAACCACGGGGCCCTTCGCCCAGTACCGTGACTTTCGCGCGCAGATCGACGCCGGGTTCAAAGTTCGCTTTTCGCTTCCCTTCCTTATCAATCCCCTTATCGCCGGTTCTTACACCGACAACTGCGTCGTTCTCGTCGTAAAGCAAATCCGCTCCGGGAAATTCCGGAAAAATGTTTACGCCCGCTTCTTCGCATTTTTCCCCGAGCCAGGCAGTCAGGCGATTTAACGAAACGATGTAGTAACCATGATTCTTCAAAGGCGGCGGGGTTATTGGCGATCGTATTGAATGGTTCTTTGTCAGGTAAAGGAAGTGGTCTTCGTTTACAGGGGACTCAAGCGGAGCGCCCTGCTCGGCAAAGTCGGGCATCAACTCGCGCAGCGCTTTTGGATCCATGACGGCGCCGGAAAGTATGTGCGCGCCGACTGACGCACCCTTTTCGATGACTCCAATTTCGAGGTCGCCGAGCGCCTCCCCTGCACGTTTACCCGCGGCAACTTCTTCGTTGTGGCTCTTAATTAGTCGCGCCAGGTGCAGCGCACCGCTCAAATTGGCCGGTCCTGCGCCTACGAAGACAACATCCATTTCTAGAGTTTCACGTTCCATCAACTAATCCTGTCCTGAGAAAAATGAATGACCATTCAGTTTTGCCGGCGAGTATAACAAATGCGGCCGTGATGCGCAGTTAAGACTGTCGCCGGTGTTCAAAAACTCGACGGGCTGAAATCTTCACCAACTGACAGTCTGCAGTTAGCACTGTAGAATCTTGAATCTGAAAGTTGAGAATAATCCGTGACTGCACCAGCACATACCAACCGTCTAATAAACGAAACCAGTCCTTATCTTTTGCAGCATGCTCACAATCCGGTCGATTGGTTTCCCTGGGGTGACGAAGCATTTGAGACTGCCCGGCGGGACGAAAAACCGATCCTGTTGAGTATCGGCTACTCCGCTTGTCATTGGTGTCATGTGATGGAGCACGAATCGTTTGAAAACGAAGCAATCGCAAAATTGATGAACGAGAATTTCGTCAACATCAAAGTTGATCGTGAAGAGCGACCTGACCTGGACCAGATCTATATGACCGCCACGCAAATGATGACGCATCATGGCGGTTGGCCCATGACCGTGTTTCTCACGACCGAAGGCGTGCCCTTTTATGCAGGAACATATTTCCCACCTGAGGATCGGCACAACATGCCGGGGTTCCCGCGAGTCTTGATCAGCCTGGCGGAAGCCTACCGAGAACGGCCCGATGACATTAAGCAAACCGCTGACTCCGTGCTTGAAGGACTGACCAGATCCAGCGCAGCCGGTGAAGCTGGCGAACCGTTGTCGACTGAGCTATTGGAAACGGCGTACCGCGGAATCATCAGGAACTATGATGAAAACAACGGTGGATTCGGTGGAGCCCCCAAGTTTCCACCGGCAATGACACTCGAATTCCTGCTGCATCATTACTACCGTACGGGTGAGTCGCGGGCGCTGGATATTGTTCGGCACACCGCTCGGAAAATGGCCGAGGGCGGCATCTATGATCACCTGGGAGGTGGGTTTCATCGCTACTCAACCGACTCGCGATGGCTCGTACCTCATTTCGAAAAGATGCTTTACGACAACGCTCTGCTCTCGCGACTCTATCTGCATTATTACCAAACTTCGCAGGAAGAAGCCGCAAGAGCCGTGGTCGAAGGAACACTCGACTACGTCGTTCGCGAAATGACCGACGCCAAAGGCGGATTTTATTCGACGCAGGATGCTGATTCTGAAGGTGTCGAAGGGAAATTCTTCGTTTGGAGTTTGGAAGAGATTGAAAAGCTATTGGGCAGGGATGATGCGGATCTATTCGCTGCCTACTACAACGTGACGTCTGGCGGAAATTTCGAAGAGAGAACATTCTCAACGTTACCAAAGAACTCAAAGATGTCGCTCGCTCCGCCAACGTCAGCGAGGACCAACTCAACGAAGCTCTGATGCGCGGTCGGCAAAAACTATTTGAGGCCCGCGAGCTCAGGATAAAGCCCGCTCGCGATGAGAAAGTGCTCACTGCGTGGAACGGCCTGATGCTGGCGAGTTTTGCAGAAGCAGGTGCCGCCTTAAACCGTCAAGACTACACAGAGATCGCGCGACGGAACGCTGAGTTCATTCTTGGAAACCTCCGAAAAGATGGGCTGCTGTTGCGCTCCTACAAAGATGGCCAGGCAAAGCTCAATGCCTACCTTGAAGACTATGCGTTTTACATCGATGGATTGTTGACGTTATTTGAAACGACGGGCGAGCTGCGCTGGTTACAAGAAGCGTCCGACTTGACCATCACGATGATCGGAGAGTTTTGGGACGAGGATGAGGGCGGTTTCTTCTTCACCGGCAAATCTCACGAGGAACTGATAGTCCGATCGAAAGACTACTTCGACAACGCCACACCTTCGGGCAACTCGGTGGCAGCAGAGGTCCTTCTGCGCCTGGGCCTGCTGACCGACAACGCTGATTATCAACGGAGGGCTATTTCGATACTTCGTTTGAACGCAGCCAGTCTTGGCCGGTATCCCTCCGGCTTCGGTCGATTGTTGTGTGCCCTCGATTTTCACCTGGGGAAACCAAAGGAGATCGCGATCATCGGTGATCTCGCTTCACCAGAAACGCACGCCCTCCAGGATCAGGTGTGGCAACGCTACCTGCCAAACAAGGTGATAGCTGTGGCAGCCCCGGGCGATGCCGCTGCCGGCGAGATAACTCCTTTGCTGCGCAATCGTGAGCAACTCCAGGGAAAAGCGACGGTGTACGTGTGCGAAAACTTCACCTGCAGTCAACCCGTTGCCAGCCCCCATGACTTGTCGTTACAACTGGAAAACCGGGCGGCGAAGGGCGTTTAGCCGCGAGAAGGTCCATTCAGGCCCGGCGGGCGACAACTAATGGTGCCCGTTTAAGTTTCACCATAATCTTGACCCCAAGCATATGAGCGGGTTATAGTTATCCAGCCTAACAATGTTGGCAACGGGCCAACATTTCCGAAACACCTGCTAGACGTTCAGAGCTAACCTTCCACTCACTCATCCCAAAGCGATAAGTTTCGCAGACCGGGACATCAGACAAATGACAAAAACCAGGAACTGGACAAGTTCAATGCTGCTAACCAGCATTACTGCCCTCGGTCTAATTCTGCTTTGCATTGCCCTCTACGCAACCATCCGCCTCCCTTTTCTTACCAGCGCGGGATTGCTGTCCTGGATCGTGCTACTAGCGTTAACGGTTGCGGCCAGTCGATTCACCGTCTCAATTACGACCAGCGTCGGCGTTAGTCAGAGTCGAAAATCGCTGGCTGACGCCCTCGTCTTCCTCGCCGTCATTCTCTACGTCGTACCGCCGGCTGAAACCGCCGGGCCAGCGACTCTCTTGGCGGCTATCGTAGGGTTGGTTTCCTCTTATGGCTTGGCCAGTCGGCGAGAAGTAATCGCGACCACTGCGATAGCCATTATTTCTACTTTCATTTCAGCGTCGTGTTACGGATTCCTTGCCAACGTTTTTGCCAATGACCTTGGTCAACATCCGGTTAAGGGACTCCCACTTAACGTTTTCTTAGTTCCTCTCTGCGTTCTCGCTGTCTTGCAGTACTTCCTTAGTACGCTGTTCACCCTGCACGTTCTCCACTTGATCGATCCAGAGAAGCCACGAGAGATGCCTTCGAGGGAAAGTCTGGTTTGGACCCTCACCACTCAAGTTGCAGGTGCCGCTTCGGCAGTGTTGTTTTATTCGACCCTGCAGGGTGCGGGCATTCAGTCAGCGCTTCTGGGTTTACTGATTACCGGACTGGTCCATTTGCTTTACCGGTTTAATGAAAAACGCATGATGGAAGTGCGACGCGCCGAAGCCGAGCAACGAAGACATGTTGAAGAGATGGCAACGATTCACATGAACACGATCGAGTCGTTAGCCATCGCTATCGACGCCAAGGACCAGACCACGCACGGGCACGTTCGCCGGACGCAGATTTATGCGTCGGAAATGGGACGACTGCTGAAGGTTGAAAGCGCTGAACTCCAGGCCCTCTTCGCCGGCGCTCTGTTGCACGATATCGGCAAACTGGCTGTCCCCGAATACATCCTCAACAAGCCCGGCAAACTAACCGAAGCCGAATTTGCCAAGATGAAAATTCACCCCACGGTGGGTGGTGACATCCTCAAGCGGGTCAACTTCCCGTATCCGGTGGAAGACATCGTCCGATATCACCACGAGAAGTGGGACGGCAGCGGTTATCCCAAAGGTTTGCGCGGCGACCAGATACCGCTAGTCGCTCGCATCATCTCGGTGGTGGATTTCTACGACGCTACGCGCTGCGATCGGCCTTACCGTAAAGGCATGCAGCGGGACGAGTCTCTGTCGCTCTTGAGAAACATGGCTGGTTCGGCATTCGATCCCAGAGTGGTCGAAATGTTTGTGCAAAACGTTGAAGACTTTGATCGACTCATCGAGGCTGAGGACATCCAGGAGCAGGTTACTTCCGAAATCGCCGACGATGATTATCACACAACAACCCGGCCCGATGCCGGCCTGGCGTCAAACATCATGGGTGCGGTCGATGACGAAGTCGGATTTCGTTCGATTTCCGACGCACAACGAGAAGTGTTTGCGCTGCATGAGATCGCTCAAACGATCGGGTCATCCCTCAACTTTAATGACACGGTCACGCTCGTCTGCAATAAACTTCGCGCGATAGTTCCTTTCGATACCTGCGCCATCTTTGTTGTTGACGAGAAGAGTGGGAAAGCCGTAGCGGCCCACGTTGCTGGAGAGAACGTCGAAGCGTTCAGCAAACGACGTATGACAGTAGGTGATGGCATAACCGGTTGGGTAATAGCCAACTCTCGATCGATGTGCAACGCATCGGTTGATCTCGATCTGGTTGGAGTGACCGAAGAGGTTGCGCGGAGTTATCGCGGCGTACTCGTTTCACCTTTACTTCGAGAAGACGGGGCCTTCGGTTCAATCTCACTCTATTCAAAGGGTCGGACTTCCTATTCCGCAGAGCACGTGCGTTTGCTCGAATCAGTTTGCCAACACGCATCGACCGCGCTCAACAACGCCCTCACCTTTGAGAAGACTAAAGACAGCGCCTTAATTGACCCGCTCACGGAACTACCAAACGCGCGCGCCTTCTACATGATGCTGGAGCAACGACTCGCCGAATGCCAACGAATGAGCAATGAATCGCTGGCAGTTGTGAGCATGGACGTTGACGATTTCAAAGGAATCAACGATCAGTATGGCCACGCGATAGGTGATCGGGTCCTGGCTAGTATCGCAGCTGTGATGCGTAAGGAATTGCGGCAAATGGATATGCTGTGCCGATACGCCGGTGACGAATTCGTAGCCATAATGCCGATGGCCTCGAGTCATATGGCCGTCGCAGTTGGTGAACGAATCCGAAAAGCGGTGGAAGCGCAGAAATTCACAGTTCGCCCGGACAAGGTTGTGCAGGTTGGCCTCAGTGTTGGTATCTCGTGTTTTCCTGATGAAGGCGATACCAGCGAAGAATTGTTGACGGCGGCTGCGCGGAAAATGCAGGGTGACAAACATGCGCGCAGGACTGTCGTCAACCTGGCTAACAGTTCAGTAACGTCGATCGATTCGTTTAGATAGTCGGAGAGACAGTTAAATCTCAGGCGCACCTCCGCTATTGCGAGGTGCGCTTTTTCGTATGCAAAGACTGGATGTTTTGCGCCGTTACAAACCTCAGCTATAATCCCTTAGACATCAAATTCAAACCATCCCGATAGATTTGTATTCTCGAACCGTCGGCACGTTGGCGGTTTCATTAGTCGAAAGAATGCCTGTGGCAAAGCCAAACTCTGAAATGCGAAAACGAGCGCCTGAACCTTCTCGACTCGGTGCAGACGAAAAGAGTGCAACCGGCGTGTTGGACCAGGACTCAGTGGAAGCCGCCGATCCAGCCAAACTTAAAGCCGAGCAAGCTGAAATCAAGGCCGACCAAAAGGAGCGCATCGCCCGCTTGGATAAAGAGACCCTGGTGCAGATTTACCACCAGATGCTTTTGGTCCGCCGGTTCGAAGAAAAATCTGCTGAGGTTTATAGCGCTGGAAAGATTGGTGGGTTCTGCCATCTTTACATCGGCCAGGAAGCAGTAGCCATCGGATCAATTTCAGCGATTCGCAAAGACGACTACGTGCTCACTAGTTATCGCGAGCACGCTCACGCCATCGCCAAGGGGATGACACCTGAGTCGGTAATGGCAGAATTGCTCGGCAAGGCTACCGGCTGTTCAAAAGGCAAGGGCGGTTCGATGCATATGTTTGACAAGGAAGTGAATTTCCTTGGCGGGCACGCAATCGTCGGTGGCCAAATTCCACTCGCTACCGGCGTAGCTTTCGCGTCGAAATACAAAGGCACCGACCAGGTTACGCTTTGCTATTTTGGCGAGGCGGCGGTTAACCAGGGCGCCTTTCATGAATCGCTGAACATGGCGCAGCTCTGGAAGCTTCCGTGTATCTACATCTGCGAAAACAATCAATACGGCATGGGCACATCGCTGCAACGCGCAATGTCGTCGCACGATATTTCGGAAAAGGCTTGTGCCTATGAAATCGCCTCGGAATTCGTCGATGGCATGGACGTATTAGCCGTTCGCGAGGCAACACTGCGTGCGATCGAGCGTGCTCGTAAAGATTATTTGCCAACCCTGCTCGAAGTTCGCACCTACCGATTCATGGGCCACTCAATGTCTGATCCCGGAAACTATCGCACCCGCGCTGAGATCGAAAAGCACCAGGAACGTGACCCGATCAAACTCTTCGCTGCCAGCCTGAAAGAGGAAGGCGTGATGAGCGACAAGGAGTTTGCTGACATTGAGACCCAGGTGCGCGATCAAGTGGACAAGGCACTTCGTTTCGCTGAAGAGAGTCCGTTTCCGGCTCCTGAGGAACTTTATACCGACGTCTACGCAAATCCGATTACGCCAGGCAAACGCTAATTGGTGCTCGAGGAATAATAGATGGCTGTCATAACAATTCGCGAAGCACTCAACCAGGCTCTACGCGAAGAGATGTTGCGCGATGAAAATGTATTCCTGATGGGTGAAGAAGTAGCCGCCTACCAGGGAGCCTACAAAGTCACCAAAGGATTGCTTCAGGAGTTGGGTGAAAAACGAGTTATCGACTCCCCAATCACTGAACTCGGTTTCGCGGGACTCGGTGTGGGAGCTGCGATGGTTGGGCTGCGGCCGATCATCGAGTTTATGACTTTCAATTTTTCCATCCTCGCTACAGACCAGATCATAAATTCCGCCGCTAAGATGCTTTATATGTCAGGCGGTCAGTACAAAATCCCCATCGTTTTTCGTGGACCGGGTGGTTCAGCTTTTCAGGTCAGTTCCCAGCATTCTCAGGCACTCGAATCGTGGTTCGCTTATTTCCCCGGCTTGAAGGTCGTGATGCCTTCCACTCCGGCTGACGCCAAAGGATTGCTGAAGTCTGCGATTCGTGATGACGATCCAGTGATCTTCATCGAGCAGGAACGGATGTATGGAAACAAGGGCGAGGTGCCTGACGATCCGGATTTCACAGTGCCGCTCGGCGTGGCTGACATCAAACGCGAAGGTTCTGACGCGACGATCGTGGCGCGCTCGTTGATGGTCCCAGTGGCTTTGAAGGCTGCCGAGGAGCTTGAAAAGCTCGGACTCTCCTGCGAGGTAATCGACCCCCGGACGATTCGCCCCCTCGATATCGGCACCATCGTGGAGTCAGTTAAGAAGACGAACCGAGTCGTGGTAGCGGAAGAGTCACATCCCTTTTGCGGCGTTGGCGCAGAAATCAGTCTGCAGATAACCGAGCAGGCTTTCGACTACCTCGATGCGCCAGTGAAGCGTGTCTCTGGCGTCGATGTGCCCATGCCCTACGCAAAGAATCTTGAAGACGCAGCAATACCCACCGTCGCCCAGATTGTGGCCGCGGTTAAGGAAGTTGCTTACGTTTGAGATTTCGAGCTTTTGGCCCAAACGCAACGGACCACTGAAAACTGACAAGGACAATATTGAATGGCCACTCAGGTAATCATGCCCAAGCTCTCTCCCACTATGGAGGAGGGCCAACTTTCCCGCTGGTTGAAAAAAGAGGGCGACAAAGTGTCGATGGGCGAACCGCTCGCGGAAATCGACACCGACAAGGCCACCATGGAAATGCAGGCACTCAGTAACGGAGTGCTGCGCAAGATTCTGATCCAGGAAGGTGAGTCAGCTCCGTTGGGCCAGGTCATAGCGATTATCGGAGAACCTGACGAAGATATCTCGGCACTTGAAAGCAAAGCCTCCTCAGCCGCACCTCCAAAACAATCCGCCCCCGCAGCCGAAGAGCCGGCTGAGAAGCCAGCAGAAAAGCCGGTGGAAGCTGAACCTGCGCCTGCAGCAGCCCCGACAACTGCCAGCGCCGAAGGCAATGGGAAGCCGGCGGCGATGTCTGCTGACGCTCCAGCTGGCCGGCTAATCGTTTCGCCTCTCGCAGCCCGCATGGCTGCAGAATCAGGAATTGATTTACGTTCCATCACCGGCAGTGGACCAGGTGGCCGAATTATCAAACGAGATGTAGAGGGCCGGATGGGCCAGCCTGCTACAGCAACAAAGTCAGAACAATCGGCCGCTCAATTGCGCATTGTTCCACGAGCACAGCCGGGTCAACCTTCGACTTACCATGATGAGCCAATCAGCGAGATGCGCCGCATCATTGCCAAGCGCTTAGTGACATCGATTGGCCCGATCCCACACTTCTTCCTGACAACTGAAATTGAGATGGATCGCGCGGCGGAAATGCGCGAGGGAATCAAGGAACTCGATCCCGACCTGAAGATCAGCCTCAATGACATCATCATCAAAGTGGCTGCAGCAGCGCTCGTGCAGCATCCTCAAGTGAACGCTTCATTCCAGGACAAGGTTGTGAGGTATTACGATCACGCCGATATTGGAGTGGCGGTCGCCATCGATGATGGATTGATAACCCCGGTGGTGCGCGCGGCCGACCAAAAGTCGCTGAGTGAAATTGCGGCCGAAGTTCGCGAGCTGGCGGGCCGGGCACGAGAGAAGAGATTGAAGCCTGAAGAATATACAGGGGCAAGCTTTTCGATCAGCAACCTCGGAATGTTTGGCATCGATGAATTTACCGCAGTCATTAATCCACCTGAGGGAGCAATCCTGGCAGTAGGTGCAATGTCACCGAAGCCGGTGGTTCGCAATAACGAAGTGGTGGTGCGTCAGATGATGAGGGTAACGATGTCATGCGACCATCGCGTAATCGATGGAGCGACGGGCGCAAAATTCCTGCAGACGTTTAAGAAAATTCTGGAAAACCCGCTGTTTCTGGTCGTCTAGTCTGGGTCGCCTCACCTCGGCTTTTGAAAGCTTTCAACTAAAAGCAGAGTCTCCCTTTGGCCGCCGGCTTGAACACTACCAAGTCGGACCAGGAAGAGCTCCACTGAATCGCCGCGCTTCAGATCTGCCTGGAACGATTTCAACGATTGCTTCCGAATGGCGAGCCAATAATCAACCCCCGCTTCATTGAAGAGCATTTCAGATTGGTAGTTGGCCGTGTAATGGACTGGGGCACCCGCAAAACGTTGAGCCCAACGATGAAGCAGATTCTTTTTGCTTTGAGGAAAAGTCCGGACTAAGCCTTTGAAGGTAACCGTGGCTCGCGACGGTAGAATATCTCCAAAAACTACTGCGCCATTTTCATCCTGTTCGCTTCCCTCTCCCGCTGACTTCAGAGCGATCTCTTTCAGAGTGCGAGAAGTGTAGTCCTCGGGAGTGCGGGCCTTTTTTGGTCCTGGTCCGGGAGGCTCCTGTCCGAAGCCCGCTGAGGCACTCAGCAGGAATATGAGAACAACGCTTAAGCGAACCACAACCGATTTCAACATCGACCTTACTCCTCTAGTTTTTTGTTATCCAAACAGCTCCGCCTGCGCAGTGTCAACACCCATTGTCCTTAGGTAGTGATATTTGAGGCTTTCTCTTGGACGTTCGACATCATCGGCTCCCGCGGGGCACAATTCTCGACTTGTATCCTGAGCCGCTGTTGCAGCATACACTTGAATAGAGTTTCATCCACCGAAAGATCTATAACTCCGCACCTCGCTTTGATTGCCGTTCAAGTTTTGTTCGGTACATGGCCCATTGTCGGCAAGATTGTGCTGAGGTCGGTTTCGAGTACGAGTCTGGTTGGCATACGCCTACTCGGCGCTGCGATTATTTTTGCACTGTTGCAACGGAGACTCGGAGAGTGGCGGAAGCTTTCGAAGTGGACGTGGGTTTGGCTGGTCCTAACGAGTCTGCTCGGGGTTGTTGTCAACCAACTGATCTTCGTCAAGGGTCTCACGCTGACCACCGTGATCAATGCCACGCTGTTGTCCACGACCATTCCTGTGTTCACCCTCCTGGTTAGCATTGCGTTGGGATACGATCGCGTCTCGCTTCGTCATGTTATTGGAATTGCCCTGGCAGCGTTGGGAGTTATCTACCTGGTCGATCCGTTTCGGTCGAGCTTTTCCAGCGACAACACTTTTGGCAACCTCTTAATAGTGGTGAATTCATTTTGTTACGGAGCGTACATCGCCGTCTCAAGAGACTTGGTCCGGAAATATAGCGCGCTCGATGTGATCACATGGATCTTTGTAATAGGCGCGATAGTGACGCTTCCCATTACCGCTTATTCCTTGAACGTCGAAAGTTGGACCAGCTTACCGGCGTCGGTGTGGGTTTCAATTGCCTACATCATCATTGTTCCTACGGTGGGCGCCTATTACCTGAATGCCTGGGCACTGGGACGACTTCCCCCCAGCATTGTTTCCATCTATATCTACCTACAGCCGCTGATGGCCTTTGGTCTCGCTCCTTTAATTCTGGGCGAGCGATTGAGCTCGCGAACCCTGGTGGCTTGTATCTTGATTTTTACGGGGGTCGGTGTAGTGACTATCCGCAATCGCAGCCGAGCCGTGGAAGAGGTTTCCGAACATCCGGACGCGATGGCCCATTAAGCGTAACTAATGAGTGGCGGTACTCCGTGGCCGCCCCATTTTGGGGTATGTAATTCGGCTGAATTGAATAGGAACCAACGAATGGGGCGGTCACGGAGTGCCGCCCGTTCAATCAGCTACAGTGGAAGCTTCACCTTCGATACGATGCGGCCCACCGGATAAAGGTTCATCTGCGGATCCCAATACGGCGATCGACGGTAGAAGAATTGCAGTCGCTCGTAGGAACTCGCAGCAAACGCCGGGTCGGTGGCCACTCTCCGCTCAAACTCCTCGCGTAGTTTCGGGTCCTTGGCCAACATTTCCCGCGCCAGCTTCTCGAGCACATAGGCCTCACCATATTCCTTCTGCTCGAATGTGGCGTTGAAGAAGCCCCACCTGACTAACGCATCCGGAGCTTGCGGCTCTAACAAGTTGATTGCCAGGCGCGCCAACTCCTGTGATACGGGGATAACAAGAGAGCCGGGCGGAAAAGTTCGCTGTTCCTTTACTGCTTCAACCTTGAACGACGGCAACTGACGTCCTTCGAATGGAGCCGGCGCCCACTTAACTTCGCGAAATCGATAGCTCTCGATCTCAATCGTGGTGGCGGCGGTGGTCGTTGATGTTTTCACGCCATGGGCTTTGATTACCTCGATAACTTCTTTCCACTGTGCGGGAACGATGTAATAAAGCGGTGGCGTAACTGCAGCCTTCACCCTGAGGTCGTTATACATCGGCACAGTCATTTCCATCGGCTTGGTGCCGAAGGTTACGTACGGTGAATTCGAAACCTCGCTTAGCGCGACTTTCGACTCGAGACCACGAAACTTGTAAGGCACGCTATTCTCGGTCAATTCAAAATCAACCGGATATTTGCGTTCGGCATCGTAGGTTGCGCCAAGCTTGATTGCCTCCTCGTCAGCCTCTCTCCCGGCCTTGAGCAAAGCTTGTGGATCCTTATTTACTTCTTCAAGCGTGAGGCGCAGAAAGTCGTAAGTACCGATTACCCTCGGCTTGTAAGGCTTCAACATGTGCGTCTCGATCAGAATTCCTGGACGATTTCTCAACGGCAAATAGCCCGTTGAAAACCGCGGGCTTCCCACAAAGTCGCGAATTCCCTTCGCAAAATCTCTGTTATCGATGAACTCCAAATACCACGAGACCACATTACCCGCAGCTTCAGTCGCCGGCGCCACGCGGCCGTCGATGAACTTTCGTTCCCATTCCAGCACGCTCACCGGCACGCCCGAGTGATGCTCGTGTTGATAGGTGATGTTGTACTGATAGTCGGCCCCATTGGTAACGTGACAATCAATGAAGAGATCCGGGTTCCAACGATTCCAAAGCGCTAGCCACGCTCGCGTTTCCGGCGTATCCGCTTTCATGTAATCACGGTTTAGATTCTGGTTTGTGGTGGTGGCGCGCCAGCCCATCTCCTCGGGGCCATTTTGATTGATGCGATTGTATGGGCTCGCTCGCTCGTGGCCGTCGGTGTTGTAGATTGGAATAAATAGCACCACGACGTTCTTGAGCAGACCTTCCCTGGTCTTAGTGATAGCAATATCGCGTAAGAGGGCCAGACCAGCGTCCTTACCATCAGGCTCGCCGGAATGAATACATGCCTGGATCAGGATCACCGCTTTGCCTGACCGCCGCGCGGCTTCAAGTGAGAACGAATCATCCTCGGCCGCAATCAGCAGCGGCAAATCTCTTCCCTCACCGCTCTTCCCAAACGTTTCATACTTTATTAGGCGAGACGCTGCATCAAGACGCTTCGCGTACGCAATAGTCTCGTCATATCGAGGGGTTTCGCGGTAGTCGGTTTTCTCGGCGTGCGTCAGCCATTCGGGAGGAGTGCTTCGAGTTTGTGACATCGTCGTAGTGTGGAAAACAAATATCAGGAAGGCTAAAGAAATAGCCGATTGCGTGATTGAAGTAGGCACAGATAATTACGCGAAAGTATTGAACCGGAATGCATCTTGTCGGAAAGAAATGATTCTATCGAAGCTCTTTCTGACACGTACGACACTGGCTGCGGCGTTTCGCATTAAGCGTTCCACACGCGAGGCAGCGAATGTACATGGCACGGGCAAACCAGGCGGTGATAATCCAACTCAAGCCGAGTATTCCGACCATCACCACCAGGTTAAGCAGCACGTCTCTCAACGACGATAACGCTCCTGGACTCTCTTGCAATAAGCCTGACCGCGTTCATACCCACGGCGGAATGGTCCGTTCAGCTCTTCGGTGGGCGCCGTGCCACTCTGCTTTTGCAGCGCGGCTTCAAATCCGCGGCGATAAGCAGCCTCATCAGTTTCAAAATTTCCGCCGGCAGTTTCGTAATGGGCCGCTTCAGCATCTCGCAATGCCAGCCACCAGCTTTCGCGTGCCGCATCGATGCTCTCGGCGCCGGCGTTCTTGAAAATCCCTTCGGCCGTATCCCGAGCTTCATCCGTCTCGGCAAAACCGATTACAACTGAACGACCGTGGTCAACCGCGTCTTCGTAAAGATAGAGTTCGTCGTGTGGTAAGCCATGGACCAGGTTGTCTTCCATAGCTTCGCCCGCGGCAACTCCGGTGGCGGCACCGCCAATGCCCAAAATCGCGGCTCCAAGAATCGCACCAGCCATCACTGGTCCAACCCCCGGGACCAGCAAACTGGCAGCTGCAGCGCCGAGCGTCGCACCTCCCGCGGCGCCTAACGCTCCACCGACCGCTCCACCCATGGCTTTACCCATACCAGGCTGTTCGGTGTCTGATGTCGGAACAGCATCTTCAACTCGCTCGTCACTCATCCCCGGCGTGAGAAGAGCGATCCGATCGTTTGAAAACCCCTGACCATGAAGTTGCTGCACAGCTTTCTCGGCATCGGCGCGAGATCGAAATACTCCGGCGACTGTTTCCATGTTCGAATCCTCCATTAAATTTCGTCCAACTTTTAACCTTTCGCACACGTTACAGCAAGCGAGTAGGACCAGCGACACAAATCGTTGAGGAAATTAGCAGAGCTATGTTAGAGTCCAAGTGATTTATACCAAATCGAACTTCCCACGAAGCAGCAAAATATGTTCGACATCGTAGAAAAACATTGGCCCATGTCAGAGGGCGACGGCAAAGCTTCTCGTAAGAAGAAGCCTCGCATTTTGGCGATCACAACTGACTGTTGTACCGGCTGCTCGGGCTCACCTGCGTGCGTTGAATACTGTCCAATCGAAGCGTGCATGTTCTGGGTACCGGATGAAGATCATCCACCTTTTGGCCGCATCGAAGTCGATCCGTATCTTTGTATCGGCTGCCAGAAATGTATCAGCAAGGGACCCGACGGTGCGTTCCTCGATGGCTGTCCCTGGGATGCGATCGAGATGGTACCGACCGACGATTGGGAAGCGGTGCACGGCATCTCACTTCCCGATGCCCCACCTGCTCCGCCCGCAAGTTAATACTTTTTTTTCGTTTAGCGGCTCTTGATGGCTTTGGCTGTCAGAGCCGCTTGTTTGCGTATTCTTTCAGCCTGAGCAGTGTCACTCGCGAACTGGTCGATCGCGCTAATGTCATTTTGTTGACCGACCAACGCGAGGGCTCGCAGCGATTCCCAAATGCTCTCCTCGTCTGAGTTGATCGTCAACAAAGTTCCGCCTTGAACAACCCGATTCCCGCTTGGCGTTACGATCTTTTCGATCTTGCCCGGCAGCGGCGAACGAACTTCCAAAGTCTTTCCATCAGCTTGCAGGACGCGACCCAGCAACGCACCGCGTCCAACTTGTGAACCTTCCTTTAACGTGCTCGACACTTCTCCCTCCGCCTGAGACCGCACCTCGTGGGGTCTGAGGATGGCGAGCAATTCCTCCCGTCCAATCGGATCGTTGAACCGGACGAGAGCCAGCGCTGCGTTGCGCCGCACAATAGGCTCGGGATCTTTGAGAAGCTTGAGTAACGCCTCGTGAAATTCCTGCGACTGGTTATCAAAACCCATCAGCCAGGCTGCGGTTAATCGAAACTCCGTCTCGGGGTGATCCTTGAAGGCAACAACCTTCGGATACCAATGCCTTGCATTTCCATCTCGTCGCTCGATGCGTTGTTGAATCTGCAACAACGCATGCTGCACTCGACGCGGGTGCTTCTCATCTACCAGATATTGCTCAATGTCAGCATCTGACAATTCGCGACCGAACCAGGTGAAGTACCAGGTGAGGAAAGCACCGCCAACAAAGAGCACGGCGAGGATCAGGATTGGACCAGACGCGCGAACTCGTCTCGCCGCCGGGGTGACAATCTTGACCTCTGGATTATTGCCGTTGTCTTCCATCCGAGTACTGTAGGGGCGGCCCTCCGTGGCCGCCCCTTCGTTGATCACATCAGCCTCCGAATCGGTAATTCAGGGAGGGGGTGGCCACGGAGTGCCACCCCTACATACCGGGCCAACAAACGAGTCACATCGAGGGCGTGGGATAGAAATGGTAAAGCATCAAGTAAACAATGACGCCGGTCACAGACACATACAGCCATACGGGTAAGGTCCATCGGGCAATGCGTCGATGTCTGACAAAGTCCTCCCGTAGTGCGCGATAGAAAGTAATCAAGACCATCGGCACGATCACGATTGCCAAAATCACATGAGTAATCAGGATGATGAAATAGATCGGCCTGACGATTCCCTGCCCCAGGAAGCGCGTGTCGCCATGATAGTAGTGGTACGTCAGATAGGAAATTAAGAATAAAGTCGAGGTAGCTACAGCCGTTGTCTGGCAAACTCGGTGAGCATTGATTTGACCGCGCTTGATAAAGCGATACCCGACGATAAGAAGAATCGCACTGGTTGTATTTAGGATTGCGTTGACGTGCGGCAGGTAGGAAATGTATTCGGGCATGCTTTATGACGAAGAAGCCGACTTGCCTTTCTCCGTTAATGAATAAAAATCATTTCCCTCTTCGAGAAGGAGGCCTTCGCCGACCAGTTGCTCAACTGCATAGAAAACGGCGGTCCGCTTTTCCGGATCATTTCCGCCGGCCTCAAACAGTTCATGCAAGTCGAGCTTATCCTTGCCCCAATAAGCAAAGCTTCCTAACACTCGTTTTTGTATTTCGTCCACGTGCTTGATGTAACCGGGAGGGAGACGCTCAGGGCTGCTTTTGTTTCATGTTAGCCACCATAGATCTTACGTCGGGGGGAACCGCGCGACCTTTGGCGTCCAGCAATGGAGGAGGCGCGCTGGCCGCTATTTTGGCCGCAGCTGCCCGATTCGCAAGTCGTTTCTGAAACGGGATAGGCAGCTTGCCTTCCGAATGTAGATGAAGCAGCGGAATAACACCAAACATCAGTGCCATCACCAGACATACCATGATAACGAAAAGGTTATCAGTGGTAAGCAACTGCGGAGACATGAGAGCGTTCAGCACGGCGAGCGCGACGAACGCGAGCGCGATCAGAATGCAAATCAGATTAAGAAGTTTAAGCTCGCTCCTCATGCTTCGTGTCTGGATTGCTGTCATCCGGTGTCACTCGTACTCGCTGGTCGTAGTTGGGAGAACGCAGCCTAAAGGCTGAACTCTGTACACCCGTTAATGCTTAGCCTTCCCTGCTGGTTTCGCCCGTTCTGACATCTCTTCGTAACCGCACCTTTCGCATTGCCAAATCGGAAACGTGCCAGTGGGATCCGCTGTGCTCTGGTAAACCGCCCGGTCCGAAGGAATGATCTTGCCACCACACTGCGGACAAACTCTGCCGCGAGTGGTTCGTTTGTCGACGTCGATTCGCAGCAAATTTTCTTCAGGCATAAAACTACTTTCAGTTGCCTTCAATCCTATCGTTAGGCTTATCGAAGTTTGTATTCTCGATTGTGGGCTCATTCCGGTATCGCTTCAAAGCAAAGAATATTGAGCAGAAGATCGTGACCGGAGGAACAAGAAGCACCAGCACAGCGATATTGAAATTTCGAATGAAGAGCGCATTGTTGGAACCAGTCAAAGAAGTCCGGCACATCGAACACTGTCCTACGACGGAGTTGACGACAGTCAGCAACACCAGGATAGCCAACGATATTAGGACTGCTTTTTTACCCATCAGTGCTCCTCGACCGTTGTTACCGGCGGCGTTTCTTTGAATTCGTAACGCATGCCTGCTGCTCTGAAGCTATCCGGGAAAAAGACAAACAGCAAACAGATACACACCACCAGCATCGGCACAATTGTCAGCACCAGGCTGAGCCGCTCAAATTTGAGGTGCATAAAATAAGCTACAATCATCGCTGCTTTGATGATCGACAAGCCCATCAAAACGGTCAACATCAGAATTACTGACATCGGCTTATACGCCAAAAACACCTCGATCGCCGTCAGTATTACCAGCCAAATCCAAACCGAGGTGAACAACTTATTAGAGCCGGCGAAATGTTCTTCAACGTGTTCGCTCATTCCAACCTCCACGAAAAGTTATCTGGCTACTTGGCTAAGTGACCACCGACATCCACCGACAGGATGTAGATCAACGGGAAGACGAACATCCACACGAGATCTACGAAGTGCCAGTAAAGGCCGCTAATCTCAACGTCTTCGTGTTTCAGTTTCTTTACTCTGGCTGCCACAACAGACAGGTAAACAGCGCCAGTGAAAACGTGGAACATGTGCAGACCGGTAATGGCAAAAAACGTGGCGCCGAAAAGAGGTGACGGCAGTTTTCCATCAGTTGTCGTAAATGCGGTTACCCACTCGGCCGGAAGACTAAACGGTCGCAAGCCATCGTGAATAAGGTGGTTCCATTCAATCAAGTGCAGCACCAAAAACGCGACCCCGAAAAAGATAGTGCCCAGAATCCACTTCCGCGCTTTGTCCTTATCGCCGCGGCTTGAGGCCGACACGGCGAACACCATCGTCAAGCTTGACGACAGCAGGCAGAAGGTCATGAGGGACGCGAACAGAATGCTGGGTTGGAATGGAAACGGTGTGGGCCAGACGTTTGAAGCGCGCAGGTAAGCATAGCCCATCAGCAGCGCAGAAAACGTCAATGAGTCGGAAACAATGAACAACCACATTCCAAGCTTGCGATGGCCCACACGGTAAGGATGAACCCCACCGTCCCAGTCAGCCGCCGGAAAATGTACTGCGCGTGCTTCAGTACTCACCTGTCACCTCCAATACGTGGTCTGTGATTTCGCTTGTTAACCGCCAATACCGGCAAATAGTCATCATTAACTATCGCCAGTAGAAGAGTAGTACAAACAGGTAAACCCACAACACATCCATGAAATGCCAGTAGAGCGTTACGATATCCGCTCCTGCTTGCTGCTTCACCACCGCAACCTCGCTATCCGCCGACGCGCGCGCGCGCAGCGTCAAATAGATCAAGGCACACAATCCACCAATCAAGTGCACGCCGTGTGTGGCGCTTAACAAATAGAAGAACGAACTGTGTGGATTGCTGGAAACGTAAATTTTCTGCGCCGCTAGCTGTCTCCAGGCAAAGAGCTGTGACGCGAGAAACCCAAGGCCCAGAACCACGGTGACGGCTAACCAGGTTTTGTACCCACTGTGGGCGCCGCCCTTGAGCTTGCGTCTAGCCGCCTCGAGTGTTCCGCTGCTCACGAGAATCAGCGCCGTACTAAGCAGCAGCACTCGTGGCATCGTCAGCGGTTGCCAGTCGTTGGACGACGCGGCCCTTACGATGTAAGCGCTGGTGAGCGCCGTAAACATCATGAGTATCGCCGCCAGCCCCACCCACATGCCGATGCGGTACCGGCTGGCAAACGACTGCGGTAGAAACGAGTGGCCGTTTCGCTTGTGCGATCCATTTCCATTCGGGCCAGGAGTTTTTGGTCCCCCGCCGAATCCGGAAATCGGCCGCGGTTTAGTGCTTGTGACCGTTGTGGCCATTTCCACCTACTCCGGCTGCATGTTCAGTTGGTTCCGGATCAGTTTGCATTACAAAATCGCGCGGCGCGCCGGGCACCGCAAACTCGTAAGGACCGTGATAGACGACCGGCAAAACGCCGGCGAAATTATCGTGTGGCGGAGGACTCGAAGTGTTCCACTCCAGGGTGGTGGCTTCCCAGGGATTGTCATTAGCCGGCTTGCCCTTGAAGATGCTCCACACCAGATTGAAGTAAAAGATTACCTGCACCAATACCGTGACTATCGCTGCGATTGAAACAAATACGACGAGTGGATGCAGCGACTTGAGAAATTCATACTCGGTAAACTGAGCAAAGCGTCGCGGCATTCCCACCATTCCCATCGTGTGCATGGGCACGAAAATGCAGTAAACGCCAATGAACGTTACCCAGAAGTGGAGTTTGCCAAGACTCTCATTCATAAACCGACCAAACATCTTGGGGAACCAGAAATACATGGCGGCAAACATTCCAAAGATCGACGCCACACCCATTACGAGGTGGAAGTGCGCCGGCACGAAATAGGTGTCATGCATCGGCAAGTCGAGGGAGGTTTGGCCCAGCACCAGCCCGGTAATTCCTCCCGCAACGAATAGCGAAACGAAGCCGATAGCGAATAGCATCGGGGTATGGAATCGAATCTTCGCCCCCCATAGAGTTCCCAGCCAGTTAAAGGTCTTCACTGCCGAGGGGACGCCGATGGAAAGCGTCAAAATCGAAAATGTCATCGCGGAGTAAGGACTCATACCGCTGATGAACATGTGGTGACCCCAGACAAAGAATCCGAGCAGCCCGATCGCGAAGATCGCAAACACCATAGCGCGATAACCGAAGACGGGTTTGCGCGCAAAGGTTGAAAGGATGTGCGAGGTGGCACCCATGCCCGGCAGAATCGCGATGTAAACCTCGGGATGACCGAAGAACCAAAAAAGGTGTTGCCAAAGAATTGGCGAACCGCCAGTGTGGGGCGGAAAGTTTGGCGATGTACCAGCGAGCACGCCGCTAACATAAAGTCCCCCGGGAATGAAGAAGCTCGTTCCCGCCAGCCGATCGAGTAGCAACAGAATGCCGCCGCCCAAAAGAACCGGGAACGATAGCAACGCGAGCACCGCAGTGGTGAACCATGCCCAGCAAGTCAACGGCATCCGCATCAACGACATTCCGCGTGTGCGCATGTTCAGCAGGGTCGTGATGAAATTCAGTGCACCCAACAACGAACCCACGCAAAAGATCGCAATGCTTATGATCCACAGGTTCATGCCCATGCCCTGCCCCGGTCCGGAGTTTGGCAAGGCACTTAGTGGTGCGTAGGCCGTCCATCCGCCAATTGGTCCAACCGTCGACTCGGCGCCTGAATAGAAGATTGCCGCCAGGATGACAATGAAACCGATCAACGTCACCCAGAACGACAGCATGTTGAGCACCGGAAATGCCATGTCTTCCGCCCCGATTTGGATTGGCAGGAAGTAATTGCCAAAGCCTCCCTGGGGCGCAGTTGTCAACACGAAGAACACCATGATCGTGCCATGCATGGTGACGAGCGAGAGGTAAAACTCCGGCGTCATCAGTCCATCAGGCGCGCCACCTGGAAAGAGAGTTCCCAGGATGGGCCAGTTGGTTCCCGGCCAGGAAAGGTTCATGCGCATAAGGACCGACATCGTCATCCCCACCAGCACCGCGACGAGCGCCAGGATGAGATACTGGATGCCGATTACCTTGTGATCCAGGCTGAAGATGTACTTACGAATGAAGCTGGTTGGCGGCTCATGCCGGTGAACTGCTTCGTGCGGGTCAGCTGACATCTCTCTGATCTCCTAGTGGTCCGAGTTAAGAGCTCGAGTATTACACCCTACTCAGTTGGCGGCAGTGGATATTTTGCCAACAGTTCGGTAACACGTGTTTGAAACTGATCCTGCGGCAAGCCTATCAGGCTCTGGTGTTCGTCCTCAGGCAGCACCAGCATGAAACTGCGCATTTTGAAGTGAAGCTGGCCGCATAACTCAGCGCAAGCCAGTTCGTATTTGCCGGGCCTGTTGGCAGTGAAATGAACGCTGATAGCCATGCCCGGAACCAGATCCTGTTTGAACCGGAGTTGCGGGACCCAGAAATTATGGATTACGTCTTTTGATCGAAGAATTAACTCGACCGGACGGCCTGAGGGAATTGCGATCACGCTGTGGCTGGCATCGTCTTTAGCATTTGGATCCGCTTCGTCAAGGCCAATGAAGTTGAGCGCGGAGTCGTCGATCAGGCTTGGATCGGTCCGACCAAATACACCATCCCTACCGGCGTAGTGGAAGTTCCACTGGAACTGCTGCGCCACTACTTCGACCCGGAAAGCGCCTGGAGGGGCCTGGTTGAAGTGGAGCGATGCCCAGACACTCTGTCCCATCACTGCTAACCCAATAAAAATCACCGCAGTCACGATGGTCCAAACAACTTCAAGCCGGTTGCTGCCATGTGAGTAAAGCGCGCGTTCGCTTTGACCACGGTCACGATACTTCCAGACCATGTAACCCAGACCAATCTGGGCAGCGGTAAACGCAACCCCGACTACAATGATGGTTATGAGAAACTGTTGGTCCAGGGCGGCAGCGTGTGAAGAGATGGCCTCAGGAAACCACCACTTCTTCACGAAAAAGAGACTTACTGAACCCAGAGTCAGGATCCAGATAATAACCGCAAGAGCTCGTCCCATCGGTTAGATCTCCTTGTAGTAGGACAGACACTCTTGTCTGTCCCGATGAGCTATGAAAATGTCTCGTTGAGACAGGCAGGAATGCCTGTCCTACATTCACCGGTCTACGACCATCAAAATGAACAAAAGCGGTAGGTAGATCACTGAAGCCAGCAAAAGCCGTCTGGCCTCCTGTCGCGACTTCGAGAACGCAGCGCGAAGGCTGCTGTAAAGAAAGAGCAAACCAAGAACGATTGCGCCGTAAAGATAGATTTTTCCGGAAACTCCGAGTGCGGTCGGCAGCAAACTAACCGGTAACAGAAGTACCGTGTAAACGACGATCTGTTGAGCTGTTACTCGGCCGTCAGGTTCAACCACCGGCAACATCAGGATTCCGGCGCGACCATAATCTTCGCGATACATCCAGGCGATCGCCAGGAAATGCGGGAACTGCCACAGGAATAGAATCGCGAACAGCACCCAAGCTTCCAAACCAATTTCGCCACGCGCCGCGGCCCAACCGATCAATGGCGGCACCGCTCCCGGAAACGCTCCAACCATCGTTGACAAGGTTGTGCGGGTTTTCAGCGGAGTGTAGGCGAAAAGATAACCGGAGATGACAGTAAGACCGAGCAACGCGGTGAGAGGGTTTACCAAAATCGCCAGGTAGACCTGGGCCAGGATAGTTAGGCCAACTCCAAACCACAGCGCTTCCCACGGTAGCAGTTTGCCCGACGGTAGCGGTCTGTCGACCGTCCTACGCATGAGCGCGTCAAGGTCACGCTCCATATACTGATTCAAAGTCGCGATTCCGGAAGACAACAAGGCGATGCCAAACATCGCGCTCGCTAGCCTGGCGTAATTGATCGATCCAACTGAGCCCAGTGCAAAGCCAGCAGCCGAGGTCAATACGATTAGAAATGTGATCCGGGGTTTAGTCAGTTCGGCATAAGCCGCTACGCGCTCGCGCGCACTCAGCCGTTGCAAGCGGACCGCAGCGCTACCGTCAAGATCGATCGCAAACTCTTCCATTAAGAACTCAACCCTCGTGAAAATAACCTGGCGACAAACTATGAACGTTGGGGAGAAGCCGAAAAGTTGATGGCTCTTTCCGGCGCTCGCAGAACCTTAAATGTTCGTAAGGTCAAAACTATCGTGGTTGCAAAAACTAGAGCCCCGCAGGCGACGTGCGCTACCGTGATTCCCACCATCAAGGGCAGTGGCTGGGGATCATTCGGCGAAATCGTTCTAGCCCAGTACGCAGACAAACCCAACAACAGTTGAAGCCCAAGTAAGCAGAGCGCAATCTGCGCCGGTCGGGCCAGGAACCTTTCGCTACCGTGACGACGCAAAGTGGTCATTGCAGCTGCACCCAACAACAGAGCCACTGAAACGGCTCCCGCAATATGCGTGAGCAAAAGATTTGTCGGGAGAGGTTTGTCCCACGTTGCAGAATGTCGCAGGGTTGCACCCAATATCAATTGCAAAAGAATCGCCGCAGCGGCCGCAACGCAGAGCCAGCGAAGTGAAACAGTCCCCTGCTCCTCGGTTGTTGGCCGATCCTCCCTCCAGCTCTTCGAAGTAAAGACCGCCAAACTAACTGTGGTGCAGAAGAAGAGCTGGGCCAACGTGGCGTGTGCGCTCGAAACGGCCAGCGGCAACATCAATTTGACGGTTAGACCACCAAGCAATCCCTGTGCAATCACCCCGGCAAGAGCGGCCAGACCCAGGCGCCGGACCCAAAGTCGTTTTTCTTTCGCCTGTAAAAGAACGACCAAAATGATGGTTAGAAAACCAACCGTGGTAGCGATCATTCGGTGCCCGTGCTCCCAGAATAGATTGCCGACCATGTTTACACCGTCAGTGGTAACACCGAAAATGGTGACCTTCGGCAGGAACCGACCCTCGGTTAAAGGCCAGTCCGCGGTCGCCAATCCAGCGTCGTGACTGGTAACCAGGGCACCTGCAATGATCAGAAAAAATGTTGCGCCCGCTACGAGCAGCGCGAATCGGTTAACACCCTTACTCATCTTTCAACTTCCGATTCCGGACTGCGGATCGCGTATTGACATCAACTGCTGATTGCAGCTGCCGACTGAAAGATGGGTCAACCTTCCCTCAATCGGCAATCCGCAATCACCCAATCATCAATCGGCTCAGTGTCGGCCAATCATTGGTATATCAAGCGCCGGCATCATCTTCAGTCCGGAACCATTTGAAGCCGTGGCAGCAGCATCGCCGAAAGCAAAGTCTGCCTTGCCGGCACCCTTCGCAGGAATGGTGACCTGCATTGTCTTCTCGGTACCGTTTGGACCACCCTTTTCATGCCAGGCTGCTACCGTGTAAGTTCCCGGCGGCACGCCCTTGATCGTGAAGCTGCCATCTTCGGCGCTGACGGCGAAGAATGGATGCTTCAAGACGCCCACGTAGGATTTCATCCACGGATGCTGGTTGCACTTAACCGGAATCAGGACTTCCGCACGAGCGAACGTCTTTTCAATCGGCGCAGCACCGTTAGCCTGAGTTTGATTCCATTCCGGATTGCTCTTTGGAGTGGGGTGAACGTTGTGCTGGGTGGGATCGCTATTGGTGACTCTAAGTTTTTGATTCGTCTGAAGGCCCATCACATGTGGCACATAATGACAGCCTTTTTGATCAAGCGTCACCGCATCGCCAGGAACTGCGAATGTGTAATCGCCGATCTTGGTACCGTCAGCGGTGGCTCCATCTTTAACGTAGACGAAAACGTTCGCCAACTTGCCATCCTTAACCGCAGTGTCCTCGGTCGTGAGATTAGGATTCGCGGTCCCGCATGCGGGGTCGGCAGATGTATCAATCTTCTTCGGGGCCGGCACTGCACCGTTGTAGGCAATCACGCCAGTAACAGTTCCCTCATCTCCCTTAGGCGCAAACGTCTTGGCCGTTGTTGAGGCGGTCTCGGGTCCAGCATCATTCGTTCCTGACTTGCTGCATGCAGCACCCATCGCCAGCAACGATAAAACCATGGTCAGGACAAGCCAGACCTTTAGCTGCTTAAACATAAATGAATTCCTCCAAACTAAACTTTTTCTTTCTTCAACTTTAACACGAGGCTTTGCCTTAAGTAGAACCCGGGAAGCCAGTGATCGAACTAGAGACCGCGAGTGCGCGGGGGCGGTCGCCGGCTCATAACCCGCGCCACGACACTGCCTCGCTTGTTGTTTCGGTTACGTCGGGCAGTATTCCCGCTGTTCGGCGATCGTCGCTGAGCCTGAGCATTTGTCGTCGGCGCCAGCACGGGGCCGGTTGATGAAAGCCGTCTTTGCTCATCAGGCGTCATCAAAAGCATGTAGCGAACTAACAGCTCCGCGTGATCGTGCTGGTATTCGTTGGCACTCTGCGGAGGATTGGGCAAGTTTATTACCCAACGGTCGCCTTCCTTTCTAAACAATCCGGTTGGCATCGCCGTGCCTGGGCTAATCTGCGCCGGATCAAGCAGCCAACGGAACGTCCAGTCGGGCTTGAGTCGTTCACCGGCGAGCAAAAGATTTGGTGCGATGGCGCTCGCGTCGTGCGACGGTTCTCCGGTGATGTGACACTTCAAGCATGGGGTTCCGGAAGTGAACATCTGTCGCGCAACCAACTTCTCCTGCTCAGTCAGCGGCTGAATCGGCTCCTTAATGTACGGTTCCTGCTGACCGGAAAGGGCCATGAAGAAGCGCACCAGTGTCTGCAGTTCGTTTGGCGAAAAATTGAACGTCGGCATGCGCGCCTGGAGATAAGGCCTCACGCCATTTCGATCAAGGCCGGGTTGCGGTTTCAATTTCCCATTCGACGCGGCCGGCGCGTTGCCATTTGTTCCCGGCTGTGGAGACGAAGCCGGCGATGCCGAAGCACGAGGACCCTGGGCAATTGAGGCGGCGGCCTCCGGTCCTCTCTGTCCACTCAACGATGGATCGGTCAGGAACCTCAACAACCAGTTTGGATCAACGCGTGCTCCTTCACTGGTCAACCGTGGCGGCAGAAAATCCTTGCCTTCGGGTGTTTGATAAAGCGGCACATCCATCAGCGATGACCGTTGATCCACCTGAATTTGGTGACACCCAACGCAGTTGTACTTCTTAATTACCCACCAGCCGTTTTGTACGTCCTGTCTTCGTTGGTCCTGCGGCTCAAAGAAGAGCGAACGCGGAACATTGGAACCCTCAATACCGACACTGCCGAGCAGGAATGTAGTCAACGCGTTACGCCATTCCGGTTTTAGATATGGCTTCGGCATGCGCAGCTTGTCTTTAGGATCTTTTTCCTTACCTACGTCGTAAAGCGATGGCTCGGCAAGCTTGTGCTCGAAGAATCCTTTGTGGTTGTACCAGGGTTTTTCAGAATGATCTCCATGAAGTTTCAAAGGGTCGTGGCCCTTCTCCGCATCATGCGTCAACATGGCGAAGTCGAGTCTTTCGATCGGCGTCGCTCCTTCTACCGTGAGCTCCTTACCGATCCGTTGCTCTTCTTCAAAGCCCTTGATTTCATGGCAACCGGCACAGCCGTATTGCTTGATCAGTGCATGTCCTTTCGGTTTCAGACTGGCGTCATCCATAAACGACGCATCCGGGTACGAAGGTGGAGACGACAATGAAAACAGATACGTCGCGATGTCGCGCGCGTCAGCATCGCTGAGGCGGAAGTTTGGCATAACCGTCATGTTCTGCACCTGAAGCTCGGCGCCGTCGTTCGGACAAGCAGAATTCAGTTCGGTGTCGAAAACATACGGTTTGTTGTTCTTGCTGTAGTCCTCCGGAGTTAGATCGCGTTTCTCTTTTGGACAGTAAGGCGCCCACCGCTCGCGAGGATTATGAATCCATCGCACGATGTATTCGAAGTTGCTCTTCTCGCCGACTCTCTGCAGGTTTGCTGCAAAGTCCCCTCCCATCGGACTCTCGGCGTCACCGATTGCGTGACAACCCAGGCAACCACGGGTCTCAAAAAGTTGTTTGCCGTGGGCAGCATCGCCACGCGCCTGCGCCGGAGCTTTCCCATCGAAGCTTTCCTGCCAGAGATACGCAGAAATTGCCTTTATCTGATCAGCCGCATCGGCGTCAGGCTTAACGCCATGGCCGGGATCTCCACCACCAAACCGCCAGAAAGTAGGCATCTTGGTGCCGGGCCGGAAAGCTTGAGGATTCTCGAGCCACACCGGCAACCACTCTTTTCGCAGCTTAAGGCGAATGTCTTTTAGATTTGGACCAATCTTTTTCTGGTCCTGCATCAGGTACTTCGATTGCAGGTTTAACTGATCGCGCCGTGCTGCCAGCAGACTGTTAGTCACACGCAACGATTCCGCGTGGGCCAAAAGTTTTTGAGCCTCGGTGTCATCCGTCACCTGGTTAGCGGCTTCGGTGTCCTCACGAATTAACTTTTCGTTCGCGATGATCTGATCTTCGATCTGAGTCGTGTTTTGCCGCGAAGCGGAAAGCGAATCAGTTTCGCGATCGAATCCTTCATAACGATGGCAACCGACACAGCCGCGCTCATAGAAAAGATCGCGACCAAGATTCAGTGTATTGGCGCCTTGCGTGACCCGATCTTTGGCGTGACATTGTTGGCACCCGGCCTCGATGTTCTCGCGCTCGAAGAGAGGCCACAGCCAATACTTATGACGTCCGTGTCCCTTTACTTCGCTGGTCGTCGCGCGGCCGTTACCCCAGTGACAGCCTGAGCAACCGAAGCGATCGGGGTTGTGAATCTGCAAGAGTTCTTTGCTGGGATGGCTGATAAACGCGCGCGCCAGGCTGTCCGGTTTCTTTCCCGGGCCATCGGGCGCCAGGTCCTCAGCCTTAATGTTCAATGGCTCGCGGATACCGACGTGGCAAACCTGGCAACGATCGACGATGTCCGCGGCGTTAACGCTGATCTGATGAGGCAGGATGGAATAATCAAAATTATCCATCTTGCGAATGAGACCATCTATTTGCGCCGGACCTAACCCAATAACGTGGTTCTTCAGGTAGTCGTCTCGCTTCTTGGCTGCTTCGGTGGGAGGCTTGAGTACTTCGGCCTTGCGGCCCAGAAGTTGGGCTTTCTCATCGCGCAGGTCGTTATAAAACTTTTCAAGCTGCGCATAGTCCATCTCCTGCGTAACTTTTTTGTTAGAGCCATCCTGCGCAGGTAGCTCTACTTCGACCTTTTCTCGGCGAAGGTCTTCAGCCTCTTTGCGATGCTTCTCCTTGGCAGACCCGTGGGCCTGCTCAATGTTGTAGGCAATGACCGTGAGGTGACCACGCTGATTTTGGAAAGGATCAGTCACCGCATCCAGCTGTTTCTGAATCTTTGCGACCTTCTGATCAATCTCAGTTGCTTCGGGCTTGGCCTGCTCCATGGCAGACTGAGCTTCGGCATCGAGTTGCTGATACTCCGAGCTCTCTTTCACTTCGGCCTCAGTCTTCCCTGCCTGAGGCTTAATGGTCCTGAGGTATCGGCTGTACCGGGTAACGAATTCCTGCTGAATTCCCTTCCAAGGTCGTTGTCCAAACGCTTCATCCCACAGCGCCCATGCCAGCGAGGCGGTAAGCAGCAGAGCGCAAAGCAGCATCCAGCCGCTCGTCGACTTGCTAACGATCGGATCGTGGGCCGGCATGTCCGGCTCTTTTTTCATCAACGACTCACTCGTTTGCGGAGTGTCAGCCAATCGAAATCATCCCTTCACGATTCTAAGCATCTCAAACATTGAACCAGGGCGTCACCCAAACATACTTAATCGTCAAAGCAAGTCTTAGTATCAGTTTCACCGGCATGGCCAGCAGAACGCTGATAGCGAAAAACTGAAATGTCACGTATTGCAGAAGGCTCGTGCGGGACAGCAGTTTTTGTTCGAACGGCTCCTTGGGAAACAGTCGCAGCGGCCGTAAAGACAAGCGCTTGAAATCGACTGTCATTAGCCAGTGGAAAAACAGCGCACCCAAAATATAGAAGCCACCGACCACCAACATCCCGAAGATAAACTTCCAGGGATTCAGCGACAGGAAACCTAAGCCTATTGTTTTACCAATCGCACTGGTGGCGATGTAATCGTGCAGGTCGACGTTTTTATCGAAGACTACCGCATTGTGGTCCCATGTCTGCCCAGGCCAGAACCAAATCCAGCCGGGACCTCTGATAAAGGTTCCGATCACGATCAATAGAATCCACTGCAGGAACCCGATACCGAACATCGCCACTGCAAATCGCCGCTGCCGAAAAGTGTAGTAGCCATTTCCGAGTGGATTCGAATCCACATACGGAAACACCATCAGCCCAACCATGATGATCGACGGCATCACCACGCCCGCGATCCATGGATCGAAGTAAACCAACATCTCCTGCAACCCCAGGAAGTACCAGGGCGCTTTCGATGGATTCATCGTCAGGTTTGGATTTGCAGGCTCTTCGAGCGGCGCGTTGAGTGTAATGGACCAGACGAAGAGGATGATCGTAACAATAACCGTGGCCAGGAATTCAACCCGAACCAGGTAGGGCCAAACGTGTATTTCACGCGCCCATCCAGGTCGCCAGGGTTCAACTTTCCGGTGATGCGCTTTGGCGAGTTTAGGATCTGCTTCGAGTTGTCCGATCAGTTGATCGTTTGCCCTCGCCTGCTTGATTCCCAGCCAGGTGAAGAATGGCACCAGGAAAAGCATAGCTACGATCGGCACATTGTCTGGCGCCGAAGATATCTTCCAAAGCTGATGCCAGTCTTGCACTCCCCAGATGGCGAGACCGAGCAAAACCACGACCACCAGGATCGTTATCAGCTTACCTTTGCTTAATGCAAAACGTTTCGCCATGCAGTCGAGACTTTACTCGGAAAACATCCCAGATCAGATCACTTCTTCTTTATTGCTTTCATTTCTGATTCGAGCATTACCGGCGCCGGTCCGGAGATGCCGCCATCTTTTCGGATGCGCCAGAAATGTACCGCCATAAAGATGGATGCAACCAATGGAATACCAATGCAGTGCCAAATATACGAACGCAACAAGGCGTTAGAATCCACGATCGAACCGCCCAGTAGTCCAAACCGAACGTCGTTAAACGGCGTCATCCCCAACTGAACTCCGAAAGGACCTTCCGAACCAAACATCGGCGTAGCGCGCGCCATGTTGGTGCCCACGGTCACCGCCCAGAAGCCCAGTTGATCGTCGGGAAGCAGGTACCCGGTAAATGAAAGGAGCAGAGTCAACACCAGCAGGACGACGCCGACACACCAATTAAACTCGCGCGGGCGTTTGTAAGATCCGGTAAGGACCACCCGAAACATGTGCAGCCAGGTCGTGATTACCATCAAGTGGGCAGCCCACCGATGCATGTTTCGCAGCAGCTTGCCAAAAGGAACGTCGTGCTCGAGATAAAGAATGTCTTTGAAAGCGTCGGCCTTGGTCGGGTGGTAATAAAACATCAGCAGCACACCCGTAAACGTCAGCACGATGAACAGGTAGAAGGTGATGCCACCCATTCCCCAGGTAAACGGGTAACGAACCGCGTCACGATTAATTTTTGCCGGGTGCAGGTGGAGAAATACGTTCGACAGAACTGCTAACGAACGATTGCGCGGATCGGAGCGGTCATGAGAAACACGGAAAATCGACTTCCACAGTTGCGTATCCTGCGGATCCTTGTAAGTCTTGGCCTCATCGATAGCTCTGTCTTTCAGAGCCGATGCGCCTTCACGAACCTTCCCGACCAGGCTAACGTTTGCCTTCTCGCCTTCGGTCAGTTGCTTCGTTTCTTTAGTGTCCGGAGTTTCGTCCATTGCGGGTTATCGAAAAGTCAATCGTCTCCTATAACGGAATATACGCGCCGGTCTCGTCAAATTCGTTCGGTTCGCCCTTGGGCCAATTGTAAAGACGCGCCAGGTCAACAACGATCTGGCCTTCAGCATCGAGCTCCACATGTGCGCGATCCATCGGTCGCGGAGCTGGTCCCTCAAAGTTGACACCTTCGCTGTCGTAACCGCTTCCGTGGCAAGGACACTTAAACTTGTTCTCGCTAGCCTTCCAGTCAGGAGTGCAACCAAGGTGCGTGCAAACCGCATATATAACGAAGAGCCGATCCGAGGTCCTGGTGACCCAAATCCGATATTGCTGCTGCCACTTGGTGTCGACACCGAGGGCATAGTCTGCGGGAGCTCCGATACGAAATGTGCTTGAAGGCTCGAAAATCGCGCGAGGCAGGAAAAACCGAAGAAACATCAGGAAGCAGGTAACCAAAAATCCGGTGACGCTGGCCCAAACAATTCTCCGCCGCATTTTGTTAACCGGGGGATCACTTGTGGTCTCGACCACATTGGGCTTTGCGGGTGGAACTTTGGCTACGGCAGGTAGTGGCGGCTTTACTGGCGCAGGAGTAGACGGAGGTGCACCGGCGGCGACGGTCTCACCGGGCGTGGCTGCTTGCGAAGTGCCTTTTGGGGATGATTCTTCGTTAGCCGAAGTATCCACTAGCGAACCCCTCCGTAGACTGGATTACACACTTCAACGCTGCAGTAGAGTGAAAGATATAGAAATCCCCGATTGCAGGGATACACTCTCTGCGCAAGAACACGATATTCGTCTATACATGAAGAGCACCGAGCCAATCAAATACATATAAACGGGGCGCGGTGGGTACTTATAACCTGTTTTTCAATTTACTGGCAAGAAATTTCTAGGAGATTTTACCGTTGTCACGCGCACGAGAACGTTTCAACTTCATTCTCCTTCACGAATAATCTGACGACGATGGAGTGTCACTCAGCGAGTAGGATCCGGGTTTGACGTCACGGACAACGAACTCGCAGTGCTTCAGGGAAAATTTGAAAGGTGGCAGGCAGGTAGCCCGGCAATTCGCCATCAATTTCGAGCCCAATCCTAAGCTGATCGTCGATCGGTCTCGCCACCACCTTCTTTGCCAGGGCATGGCCCACGTCTTCAATCCCGAGGTGTGAACCTGTGTATAACCGCGGAGCGTTGGCGAGAATTCTAGCAGCCCCCAGGTCGCCAACGCTGATGACATCGAACTCTCCATCGACCAGATTTGCGTTTGGCGCGATCTTCATTCCGCCACCAAAATATCGGGCATTAGCCACGCAGAGATTCGCCACCGTCATTCGTTGCTCGGCATGATCGTCGAGCTGAACGATGACACTGGTAGCATCCTTCTTCAGTGCCGTTTCCGCCATCGCAACGCTAAAAGCCACTCGTCCGGTTATCCATCGCGGTGCTCTCGCAGGTAACCATTCCGAGCTTCCCTGCTTCACCTTCCCAATCACGTCGGCGCTCATTCCAAACGAGGCGATGCCCAAAAAGTAGCGGCTTTCGTGATTGCCGCTAGCGTTTGTATAGGTCACCCGGCCCACGTCTATTTTCCGGGTTTGCCCTGTGCGCAGGATCCTGGCAGCGTCACGCGCGCGCGCCGGAATCCCAATCGTTTTCCGAAAGTCACCACCGGTCCCACTGGGAAGGATACCGAGCTCAGCATCACCTCCCGCCAGCAAAATCCCGTTGGCCACCTCCGAGATCGTGCCGTCTCCACCGCAGGCGATGATCAGCCGGCCATCGCTCGCGGCCTCTGCGGCCAAGTCCGTTGCTTCACCCGCGGCGCTAGTGAACTTTGGTTGAAAGGCACCGAAGTGCGTCGCGAGGTCGCTGGCGAGCCCAGGCCAGGCGTCGCGCGTCGCGCCGGAAGCAGACTCAGGATTGATGATAACCAATGGCAGGCTCATGTGGAGTTTTCCGAATTCGCACGAGGGGAGCGCTGAAAGGTCGTTGTACGCTCACCTTTCATCTGGCGATCCTGTTCGCCAAGTTCAGCGATCTTGCTCATTACGAAATCTGAGATTTCTTTATAGGTTCGGATGCGATCAGGCTTCGAGAGATAATCCGAAAGCTCAAGCATTGGTCCAAAGTGAATTCGGATCTTCTCGCCACCTGTCCAGTTTCCCAAAACCTGCCTTGGCAAATCGTTTCCGAGGCCTGCAATGAAGACCGGAATAACTTGGGGAGCTGCATCTTTGATCAGTTTTCCCACACCGGGTTGAGCAGACAGATAAGAATACGGATCGGCGTTTTTGTTGCGAGTCCCTTCCGGGTGAAAACCAATCACATTCCCTGGTCCATTACGCGCCAGTTCGGTTAGCACGCGAAAAGAATATTTGTCGAACGCGCGTTTCTCCGGAATCGGTTTGTCACCCGAGGCAAAAAACGGCGGATACATGGACCACCAACCCATTACCAGGTTTACCAAGAGTCCCAGCGTTGACTGGTAAAAAAAGCGTCCGCGGACTGGAAAGAAGAGTTGCTTCCGCCAAGTTGTACTTCGAAAAAGCACGGTCGACACGGTGTACATGTCGAAAAAAGAGCGATGATTGGCGACTAACAGGATGGGACGCTCGCGCGAGACAGCATGAACATTCTCAAGTCCGTAAACCTGCATCAGATTGTACGTGGCGATCTGGATCCAACCGGCCCCCATAATTCTCTGACACCAGGTCCAAAAGCGTTTCCAGTTGCCTTCGTTCATCCTTCGCACGAGCCGAAAGGCAAACCGTTCAAAGCCGCTGAGGGCGCGTAGTTCTTCCTCGGTGGGTTCGAGGGGATTGGCACTAACCAACTTGCCGGGATTGATATTGCCCTGCTCGAAAGGTGAAGAAGCGGTTCTGGTTGGAGTTTGAAGTTCGGCCATCGGAGTATCTCCAAGGATAACCCCGACCCGCGCACGTTGTCGCGTGAGCACATTTTTTGAGGAGTGCGGCACGACTGCAGGGGCGGCACTCCGTGGCCCCCTTTCGTTGCAACAAATCAACGCTGACGGAATTCGAATCCTGTCTTCATTACTAACCAAAGGATCTTAGAGGCGCGAGAACGGGTGGCCACGGAGTGCCAACCCTACAAAGGGAGCTTAGTCGATTGAGAAATACTTGGCTTCGGGGTGGTGAACGATTATCGCGGAGGTTGATTGCTCAGGCTCGAGTTGAAACTCTTCACTCAACTCAACTTCGATCCGAGAAGGATCCAACAGCTCAAACAGTTTCGCCTGGTCCTCCAGACTTGGACAAGCTGGATAACCAAAACTGAATCGCGAGCCCTGATACTGCTGGTGAAATAGCTTCGTTATCTGCTCTGCATCGCTGCCGGCAATTCCCAGCTCTTCGCGAATGCGCTTGTGCCACAACTCCGCCAGGGCCTCAGCGCTCTCCACGCTGAGGCCGTGGAAGTAGAGATACTCGGCGTAGTTGTCAGCCTTAAATAACTCCTGCGAATACTGGCTGGCCCGTCGTCCCATCGTCACCAGGTGAAAACCGACGACATCCATGCGTTCTGAGTCTTTCGCTGCAAAGAAATCCGCGAGGCAAAGATTTTTTCCCGAAGGCTGGCGTGGAAATGTGAACCGCATTCTTTCGGTCGTCTTATCGCCTTCGTAAATGATCAGATCATTTCCTTCCGACTGCGCCGGGAAGTAGCCATAAACAACGCGTGGCACCAAAAGACGTTCGCGCTTAGAGCGCTCCTTCAACTCTTCATAGATTGGCCGAACCACGTCACGCACCTGCGCTTCGTACTCTTCTTTTGGACGCCGTCCCTGCTTGAATTGCCACTGCCCTTTAAAAAGCGCGACCTCATTGACGAAGGAAAACACGTCGTCCAAGGGAATATCATCAACGACCCGGGAACCGAAAAACGGCGCCTGCGGAATTTCGATGTCTTGTCTGACTGACGATCGTGTTGTATGCGTCGTATCGCCCTCTATTCGCGAAACGCCGCGAGGTCTCGATCGTTTTAGCAAGCCCAGCTTTGCGTCGTCACCTACCAGGTCTTCGATGTCCTGGAGATCCTCCCCGCCGTTTCCGGCGCCAACGCTCGCTGCTTTCGCCAAACTTTCCAAAGCCACGTGATCGCCGTTGCCGCCGACCAGTCGATCCATTGTGTGTAGACCGGCAAAGGCGTCACGTGCGTAGTAGAGCTGTCCTTTATATATCGACTTCAGATCGTCTTCGACATAGCGACGGGTTAAAGCAGCACCTCCAAGGACCACCGGCGCTGAAATACCTCGCTCATTCATGAGCTCGAGATTCTCTTTCATGATGAGCGTCGACTTTACCAACAGGCCGCTCATGCCGATCGCGTCCGCTTTGTGCTCCTCGAACGATTGCAGAATCGCGTCTATCGTCTGCTTAATGCCGAGATTGATAACCTTGTAACCATTGTTGGTCAGAATGATATCGACCAGGTTTTTTCCAATGTCGTGAACATCACCTTTGACGGTCGCCAGCACCATCGTGCCTTTGGCGGTGGCCCCACCCTTCTTCTCCATGTAGGGCTCAAGAAAACGAACCGCTGCCTTCATCGCTTCCGCGGATTGGAGTACAAACGGCAACTGCATCTGGCCACTGCCAAAAAGATCGCCGACGACCTTCATCCCTTCCAGCAGAATATTGTTGATGATGTCGAGCGCGGGATGCGTTTCCAGGGCGGTGGTTAGTTCTTCTTCAAGACCAATCTTTTCGCCGTCGATTATGTGGTTCTTAAGGCGCTCCTCAACCGTGGCTCCCTTCGAAGCCTTCTTACTGGCAGCTGTCTTAACCCCTTCAAAAAGCTTAGTGAACTCGATGAGTGGATCATACGTGCAAACATCGCCCTCAAACTTGCGCTGGTCATAGATCAGTTCCCTGGCCACGCGAAGTTCGTTTTCGCCGATCCGGTTTAAGGGTTCTATTTTGCTCGCGTTGACGATCGCGGAATCTAACCCAGCTTCCACAGCGTCATGCAGGAACACCGAATTCAGCACAACGCGAGAAGCCGGATTGAGTCCAAAAGAGATATTTGAAACTCCCAGAATCGTGAAGCTTCCAGGCAATTCTTTCTTGATTCGTCGAATCGCATCGATCGTTTCGAGCGCGTTTCGGCGGTCCTCTTCAATACCCGTAGAAATTGGCAGGGCCAATGGATCGAAGAAAATGTCAGTGGCCGGCAGCTCGAATTCACCCGTTGCCTGTTCGTACGCTCGCTTCGCTATTCGCACCTTTCCGTCCGCAGTGCGGGCCATTCCTTCTTCATCAATAGTGCCGACAACGATGCTCGCACCGTATGCCTTGGCCAGATCGATTACCTTTTTGAATCGAGGAACCCCGTCTTCATAATTAGTCGAGTTGAGAATGCTCTTGCCGCCAGCGTGTTGCAGACCGGCTTCCATTTTCTCCCATTCAGTCGAGTCAAACATCAGGGGGAGCTTGATGTTGGTGACTAGACGAGACGCCAGCTCGTGCATGTCGTCTTCGCCGTTACGCCCGACGAAGTCGACGTTAACGTCAAGAATGTGGGCCCCTTCGCGTTCCTGTTCCTTGGCTAATGCTACCAGGCCATCCCAGTTTTCTCCGTTTAGCAGGTCGCGCATCTTTTTCGAACCACTGGCGTTTACTCGTTCGCCAACGATCAAGAACGAAGCGTCCTGAACATAAGGCTGCTGGAAATAAATCGAGGATGCGGCCGGCACTAGTTGGGCATCACGTTGCTTTGGCGTAAGGCGACCCATCGCTTCAACTACTAACTTTAAATGTGCAGGCGTGGTTCCGCAGCAACCGCCGACAACGTTCACACCGAAGTCCCTGGCGAAGTGAATCACCTGGTCGGTGAACGTCTCCGGAGTCTCGTCGTAATGCATCTGGCCGTCGACCACTGAAGGCAAACCGGCGTTTGGTAATACCGAAACCGGGATCGGAGCATTCTCGCAAAGATAGCGAATGCTCTCGGTCATGTGTCTTGGGCCAGTGCCGCAATTCATTCCGATGATGTCGATGGGGAACGGCGCGAGTGCTGTCAGAGCAGCCCCGATCTCGGTTCCGTTGAGCATCGTTCCGAATACTTCGATGGTGACTTGCGCGATCACTGGCACGCGGCGACGGCTTTCTTCGAAGTGGGAGAAGATTGCGGCCAGCGCGGCTTTGGTCTGCAGCAGATCCTGACAGGTTTCAACGATTAACAAGTCCGCGCCGCCATCCAGCAGGCCACGTGTTTGAACAGAATATGCAGCTTTGAGATCCGAAAATGTTATGTGTCCCAACGTTGGCAGTTTGCGCCCCGGTCCCATTGAACCGGCGACCCAACGCGGTTTTCCCTTCGACGAGTAATCTGCGGCCACACGCTTCGCCAACTGCGCAGCGAGGACATTCATCTCATACGCTTTGTCACCAATTCCATACTCCTCGAAATCGACAGGCGTGCCATTGAAAGAGTTGGTTTCGACAACGTCGCAACCGACGTCAAGGAACGCAGCATGCACATTTTCGACGGCGTCGGGCCTGGTAACCAGAAGGTTTTCGTTGCAACCTTCAAATCGCAGGCCGCCAAAATCCTCAAGGCTGAGGTTTTGGACCTGCAGATTGGTACCCATCGCGCCGTCGAAAACGACGATCCGCTCTTTTAATGTTTCGAGAAAATTTGCCATGACTAATAATGATCAGTCGTAAATAGTGAATGGTAGCCGGTATTACCGTTCACCATCTAACATTCCTGAGGACAGGCAAGAATGCCTGACCTACGAAAAAAGCCCCGCGCTAAACAACGCGGGGCTTTCAAACCCTTTCGATCGGTCTCTTTTCAAAAGACTCGCCGAGCTGTTTAGCCGATTGTTTTTCGTGGCCGCAAGTCGCCTTAACTCACCACGTTTCTGCCGGTGTTATTGAAACATTGGGACCATAGGCTGTCAAGGCACTGCCCTAAAGCATTCCTCCTATTTACGATTTAACGAATACCAATTACCATCACAGCAATGCGACGCGCCATATTCCCCGGTTCTTTCGATCCAGTTACAAATGGTCATCTCGATATTATCGAGCGAGGATGCAAACTATTCGATGAAATTATCGTTGCCATCCTGGTCCATCCGGAGAAGCAACCCTTTTTTACTATTGATGAAAGGCAGCAGATTCTTTCCGAAGTCTTGAGTCAGATCGAACGGGGTTCATGCTCCGTGTCAGTCGATAGTTTTCAGGGGTTATTAGTGCATTACGCAGTGGCGCGTGAGGCAAACGCAATCGTACGCGGGATACGAGCAATCTCCGACTATGAATATGAGTTGCAGATGGCGCTAATGAACCGCCGCCTCGAACCGTCGATTGAAACCGTCTTCATGATGCCAGCTGAAACGTATTCCTACGTCAGCTCGCGTCTAGTGAAGGAAGTTTTTCAACTTGGCGGGAGACTCGACGGCCTGGTGCCCCCGCTGGTCGAAGCGAAAATGACAGCCAAAACACAAAACGGATGATCAAGCGGAGTTTCGTTCTGCGCTAAACTTAATGATGACAACCAAGCTTGCCGCTCCCCTATTTCGACCTTCGCAAAATGTCGCCAAGATGCAGGTGTCATCCACGCTTGCTGCCATGCAAGCGGCCGATGCACTGCGGGCTTCCGGAGCCAGCGTAGTTGACTTCGGAGCGGGTGAACCAGACTTCGATACTCCTGATAACATTAAGCATAGCGCCGCCGAAGCGATGCGGGCCGGCAAAACAAAATACACGCCAACCGGCGGCACGCGAATGCTGCAACAAGCCATCATCGATTTCTACCAGAAAGAATTCGGCGCGGCCTTTGAACGTCCCGAAGTAATGGCGACATCCGGCGGCAAGCAAGCAATCTTCAATGCCATAGTCACTCTGGTAAATCCAGGCGATGAAGTCTTGATGGCGAAACCTTATTGGGTGACCTTTCCAGAAATCGTGGCCTTCGCCGGTGCTACTCCTGTCTTTATTGAGACTGAAGAGACGGGCTTCGTACTCACCGCCGACCAAGTTGAACGGGCCATTACCCCACGAACGCGGTTAATAATTCTCAACTCGCCATGCAATCCTTCTGGACGTGTTATTCCACCGCAAGAATTTCAACGAATCATGGAAGTACTTGCCGAACGTGAAGTCTTCGTGATTTCGGACGAGTGTTATTTGCGATTTGTGTATCCACCGGCACAGGTCTTCAGCGCTGCCACTCTTCCCGCCGAACTACGTGCCAGGCTTTGTATCGCTGGATCTTTTTCCAAAACCTACGCGATGACCGGCTGGAGAGTTGGCTATGCTTTGGCGTCACCTGAATGGACCAAGGAAATGCTCAAGGTTCAGGGACATTCGACGAGTAACCCAAACTCGATAGCCCAGAGTGCCGCAATCGAAGCCCTTAATGGTCCGCAAGATTCCGTAGCTACGATGCTAGGCGAATACACCAACCGGCGCGCCTGGCTGCTGAACGCCTTACGTGAAATGCCTGGGTTCGCATGCAACGAACCAGAGGGCGCGTTCTACGCCTTTCCCAGCGTCCGCGGCTTCTTAAACGATTCAATGAAGAGTTCCGAAGAGTTCTCGCGGCGGTTAATCGAGCAGGAACAGACGGTGGTAACCGACGGGACGGGCTTTGGGGCCGAAGGCTACATTCGTATTTCTTACGCCACCTCGATGGAACAGTTGCAGGAAGGAGTGACTCGAATCAAGCGGTTCGTAGAAACTCTCAGCTAAGCGATCTCTAAAATGCAGACAAAAAAAGGCGCCGACTCTTGGTCGGCGCCTTTTGCTTGATTACGAGCTGACTCTTAGTAAAGGTTGAAGTTGTATTCGAGTTGGATGTACATCGAGACAGGTCGTCCATCCTTGGTCGCCGGCACAAACTTAATCTGACGTGCCGCCGCTATCGCCCTCTCGGTCAATCCGTATGGTAGACCTGAGCGAGCGCTGATGTTTGTAACTTGACCACCCGAGGTGAATACCGCACGAAGAATAACTGTTCCGGTAACCTGGTTCTTGCGTGCTTCTTCAGTGTACTGCGGTTCCGGTTTGGAAAGTACACGGGCCTTTGTGTTTACATCCTTGCCATTGAAGACCTTGGTGTAATCCGTACCGCCACCGCCTCCGCCAGGGCCACCACCGCCTTCGCGATAGTCGCCGCCACCAATATTGCCGCCACGTCCTGGTCCAATGCCACCACCATCACCCGGGCCGATACCGCCACCTCTTCCGGTGCCGATACCATTTCCGGTGCCTGGTCCTGACGACGGGTCAGTGCTCTTCGACTTGAAATCGCCGTATGGGAGCACGCGAGCATCGGGTGGAACCAACAACGGATCGGCTACCACGGTTGCAGCCACTGGCAACGACGGATTCTTGATCGTAGGTGGTTTCGGATCCGGAGCCACTACCTGGGGAACTGTCAGGGATGCTTGCGGTGTCTTGCCAAACGATGCGGGCTTGGGATCTTCACGGCCACCGCCACCGCCGCCGCCGGGTTTTTCCTGTTTCGGCTTGCTGCCACCGCCACTGCCTTTGTTCAGACCGGCCGTGCCTTCGTCGGGTGTGGGCTGCTCGGTTGGAATGTCGATGAATTGCTCGAGGACCAATTCCTCTTTCGCTACCTGTTGGGCCAACTGCTGTTGTTGGACTCGATCCAACCAGATGATTCCCAGCACTGCAGTAATCATTACCAACAACGCGGCAAGTACGCCGGTAGCCACGTTGGGCTGTGACAAGAAACGCCAGCCAGCCTGGCCGTAGCCAACAATCATGCGCTTCGTAAAGCCAAACGGGTCCCGTTTAAATTCTGGCCACGTCAACTCCGATTCATGCGCTACTTCCTTGACAGCCTCAACTAGTCTTGAGGTCAGGCCGGCGTCATCCATAAAGGTGACGTGATACTCACCACGCGGAATCAGGGCGCTACTGCCGCCGCCGGCTGAAGCTGCCGCAATTAAGGGCACGCTCTGATTAACAGGAGCACTAAAACTCGCCGCACTCGCAACCGGTTCGGTCGGCTCAATAACAGGAACATCCAGGGGCGTTCCATCCACCGGACAAAAACTAAACTTGTCTGCGAATTCTTCCCTGCAAGTGGAGCAAAACTTCATCGTAACTACCTCTTTTTGACTCTGGGGGAACAGTGCTGACGACTGCGCCACAGTATCTCCGTTTTCAATCGCCATATGATAACTGTTTGCGACTCTCTGATCGAGGCTTTTTGAGGGCTCGGGAACGACCCAGCGCTCCAAAAGACCATTCAATTCGTCCTCAGACATAAATCTTTCGCTGTGCTCGTCGGGCTCAATGGTGCTGCTCATTTCAAGCTTTCTCCAAAGTAACAATTTCCCGAGTGGTGTTCAAATAAGGCTGGAGCGTGTTTTTTAGTCGCTGTCGCGCTCGATGTAGACGGGCTTTGACGGCTCCTATGTCACTTCCAACCAGACCAGCAATCTCGTTCAAAGCGAGACCTTCATACTCAAAAAGCACTAGCGCCTCGCGCTGCAAAGGCGGTAAAGCTGATACCGCTTCTTTAACTTTCAAACTTAACTCGTCGTCAAGAATTCTTCGCAACGGCTGTCGCGACTGCTCAACGAATTGCTCACCATCGAATTCATCTAACGCGAGTTCCCTACCCGATGTTCGTAGTTGTTTCAACCAAAGGTTTCGAGCGGCTGACAGCAAATAAGTCCTGAGTGAAGCGCGGCCAGCTACAAAATTTCCAGGCTTCTTAATCAAGCTTAGGAAGCAATCATGGGTAATGTCTTCCGCTGTCTCGACGGTACCCGAAAGGCGATACGAAAATCGAAAGACCGAACTACGATGTCGTTCATAGATCTGAAGGAACGCTGCCGGGTCACCAGCTCCTGCCATTTCAAGCAAAAGTTCATCTGTGTTTCTATCTGGCAAGCGGCACTCGATTCTGCAGAAATCGCTTCCTACTAGTATTACCGACAAACTGGCAAAGGATACGGCCTTCCCGATAAAGAGTTGTCAAAAAGGCCGTTCGTATTTCAAATAACAACATCAAATCTACGGTTGCCAGTCTTGTTTCAGGAATGAATCAGTCCTCGAAGCATGGTGAATCCTGTTCAAACCATGGCGTTGGATGCATTTAGATGGCAAACGGTTGACGACCAAATTAACGCAAACTAAGATGTTTTACGTTCCCCTTTGTAATAATACGGGCAGGGCTGCAGTGAGTGCCTCGTGAGGTCGGCACGGTTTATGAGATTGTCATTGTCGAAGGTTTTCCTAATAAAACTGGGTCTTTTCTTTTGTTTGTGCGCCGGGATCCCAAGCGCAACACTCAGTCAAACAACCACCGAACCGGTTCGCGGCGAACTGCTTAACGGCCTGCGGGTCGTTCTATTGTCGCGACCAGCGGAGCCGGAAGTGCTACTCAAGCTTCGGATCCATAGCGGATCAGCCTTCGATCTCGAGGGTAAAGCTGGGGCGGCCGCGCTTCTCGGCGACATCCTGTTTCCTGACCCAACTACCAGAGAATTCTTCACCGAGGACATGCAGGGCCGTTTGAACGTTTCGGCCGACTACGACTCAATAACCATAACGATGCAGGGTCGCGCGCGCGAGTTTGAGCGCATGATAGAAATTCTCCGAACCGCGGTGGCCACCCCGCAGATTACTCCAGCAAACTTTTCAAAGGTTCGGGATGGGCGCGTCAAGGTCTTGCGGGAGACCTCAATTTCACCGGGAATGCTCGCTGATCGAGCCATCGCATCCCGACTCTTTGGCGACTTTCCCTACGGCAGACCAAGCAACGGAGCCGTCGAGTCGCTGGAACGGGTGCAGCACACAGACCTCATGCTGATCCGCGATCGCTTCATGAATCCAAATAATGCCACCCTGGCGATCGTGGGAGGCGTTCAGCCAAGCCGTGCAATGCGCGCGCTGCGGCAACTTCTCGGTGGGTGGCGCAAAAGCGAACAAATTGTGCCGACGACATTTCGTCAGCCAGCCGAACCCGATCCGAGGATCTTGATAATCAACTCCCCGGGAGATCAAAGCCTCGAGGTCAGGTTGGCAGTTCGGGGGTTGGCGCGAAAGGATCCTGATGCGGTAGCCGCGACGTTACTCGCCAAGGTAGTGCGTGAGCGGTGGGAGAAATCACTGCCTGAGCTGACAAGAAGTCCTGTGTTCGTTAGGCATGACGCTTTTACCCTGCCCGGCATGTTGGTTATGGGCGCAACCGCGGAACATCTGCTAGCAGGTAAGGTGTTGGGAAGCGCGCAGGAAGTCATGAAGTCGTTGGCAGTTGCGCCGATTTCAGTCGCTGAATTAGATGGAGCGAAACTCGAGACCCTCACCGCCTGGAACAAAGAGCGGGCCACTCCCGACGGAATGATCAACGCATGGCTGGACACTGACACCTATGGAATTTCTAACGCAGCCGACCTGATGCGAACTATGAATGCAATTACTCCGGCCGACCTTCATCGTGTCGCTTCACGACTTTTCCGGAGCACCCCCGTTGCATTAGTGGTAGTCGGAAATTCTGAACTGGCTAAGACCAGTGTCGAGCGCTATGGGAAAGTAGAGCTCCTCGGTGAAGTCGCGACACCCAGTCCTTCACCATCACCCGCGCAACCGCAAACGAAATCGAAGCGGGAGTAATCACAAATCATTCGCAACCTACTCGCAACCTTTTCAGTATCGACTTCCGCTTAACTGTGTCTGGTAACGAAAGTGCAAATGGATTGGAACATTCGCGGCGCGTCCGTGAGATGTTTGGGGCCATTGCCGGTCGGTATGATCTTTTAAATCATCTACTCTCAGGCAACATCGACAAGAGATGGCGGCGATTGGTTGCGAAGTCGGTCCATGCATCGCTTCCTGCCGGAGGCGAGGCCGATCTGACTATCCTCGACGTGGCGTGTGGTACCGGTGATCTTTCTATCACGCTATTGGAGGGCGGCAAGGCTCGAATCATTGGGTTGGACTTCTGTCGGCCGATGCTTCGGATCGCGCAGTCGAAAGCCGCCCGGGAGCGACACACATTACCCTTCATCGAAGGTGATGCACTGCGACTTCCCTTTGACGACGAAACGTTTGACGCGGTGACGATTGCCTTCGGTCTGCGAAACTTAGCCAGCGTTGAGTTGGGTATCAAAGAATTAACCAGGGTATTGAAGCCGAATGGCCGACTTTTCGTTTTGGAGTTTTCAAAGCCTCAGATTCCGATCTTACGTTCCTTGTTTCAAATTTATTTCATCCGATTGCTGCCGCTCCTTGGAGGATTGATTAGCGGATCGCGCCGAGCTTATGAATATCTGCCAGACTCGGTATCGAATTTTCCAAATCAGCAAGGCCTCGTTTCTTTAATGTCGAGAGCCGGATTGAGCGAAGTTGGTTATCAGAATTTAACGGGGGGCATAGCCGCTCTACACATAGGAAAGCGGCCCGTTATTTAAAAGATTGGTTGCAAGCGAGCTTGCCACCATTAGAGCGTAGCCCGGAGGGGTTGCCTGTCGAGCGTGCGGTTGTCGGGGCCACGCGACTCATTTAGGCTTACCTTTCGGGCTACGTTCTTTTATGCCGACCCATCGTGCGTTTCCCGCTGTGATATCATCCCCACGAATTTCATCCCTTCAAAGAACACAAGAGACACGCCAGAGTGCGCTCAAGTTTCAAGTATAAGATTCTCGGTGGCCTGCGACGTTTTGCGATATTCCTACTTGTCGTTTGGACCGTCGTTTCTCTGGTTACTCTTCTGATCGAATTGGTTCCGGGTGATCCGGCGGTTTCCGTCCTCGGCGAACAAGCGACTCCCGAGCAGTTTGCCCAGTTTCGCGAGAAACATGGTTTAGATCGTCCACCCTTCTTCTTTTCTTTTCCCACCGATTTGGAAGGTAGCCGGCATTTCAAATGGCATGGAGTCGATAACCGTTACACCGAATACTGGACAGCGCTACTTCACGGCGACATGGGCAGATCTTTCCGAACCGACCGGCCGGTTATTGACTTAATTCTTGAGCGCTATCCGGCAACGATTCAACTGGCACTCTCCGCGCTCTTCATTGCGGTTCTGATCGCAATTCCGCTTGGTGTTCTGGCCGGGAAAAACCGGGGTACCTGGATCGATAATGTTGCGTCAGTTGTGGCGCTGATTGGAATCAGTCTGCCCGGATTTGTGATTGGGCCAATGCTGGTCTACGTGTTTGCGGTAAAGCTCGGCTGGCTGGCTCCTTCAGGTAATTTTGATTGGACCGACTTTATTCTTCCCTCGTTCACGTTAGGCGCAGCCCTCTCAGCAATTCTTACGCGCATGGTTCGCTCTTCGGTGATCGAAGAACTCGGCGAGGATTACGTTCGAACCGCCCGGGCCAAAGGATTGAGTGAAACAGTTGTGGTGTATAAGCACGTTTTGAAGAACGGGTTAATTCCGGTAGTAACCATTTTGGGTTTACAACTGGGCATTCTTCTGGCGGGTGCGATCATAACCGAGAAGATTTTTGGCTGGCCCGGACTGGGATTGCTGCTCGTCGAGGATGGAATCGGCAAACGAGATTATCGGGTAGTGCAAGGCTGCGTGTTAGTAATCAGCATCACCTACATTGTCGCCAATATGCTGACGGACACGCTTTACCGGTGGCTGGATCCTCGTATACGCGTTTCGTGATCGCTCTTGTGCTCGCGTCACCAATGCATACTTAGCGAATTATGAATAGGTTAACCATTGTCGGAATAATTATCGTTGCGATTCTCGTGATAGTGGCGATCTTCGCTCCGTGGATCGCGACTCATGAGGTTGGAGCGACAAACCTCACTCTGCGCTATCTGCCGCCCTCCGGCGAATACTGGTTTGGGACCGATTCCACTGGACGCGACATATTTTCGCGCCTCGTGTTTGGTGCGCGCATTTCATTAGAAGTGGGTCTCATCGTCGTTTCAGTGTCGGCTGTAGTTGGAACAGCGCTTGGCGCTCTAGCGGGTTACTACGGTGGCTGGATCGATCGAATCGTTTCAGGCTACGTGTTCAATGTCTTTCTTGCTTTTCCAGGCTTATTGTTGGCCATTGCCATGGTCGCTTTTCTTGGCGCAGGTTTGAACAAACTCATCTTTGCTCTTTGCATCATCGGCTGGGTTGGTTATGCACGGCTGATTCGGGGCCAGGTCCTCAAGGTCCGCGAATACGACTTCGTGCAGGCTGCCCGTGCGCTAGGCGCAAGTGATGCGCGCATTCTGCTCCTTCACATCCTGCCTAATGCAATACAACCGTTGATCGTCCAGGCAAGCCTCGGAATGGCCGGCGCCGTTTTGTCTGAAGCGTCATTGTCGTTCCTAGGTCTCGGCGTCCCTCCGCCCGCGCCTTCGTGGGGAGTCATGATTGAAGAAGCCCGAGATTTGTCCACGCTGCAAGCTGCGCCGCATGCCCTGATCTTTCCCGGAATTGCTATCGCGCTCACGGTGCTCGCGTTCAACTTCATCGGTGATGGACTACGCGAATATCTCGACCCCCGACAACGTGCTCGCTAGTGTAGCCAGCCCATCAGAAGTCACCTGACCAATGTTTCGAATCCTGAAGAAAATACTCCTGGTGATTTTGGGCATCCTGGTGGGAGTTGTCATCTATGAAGCCTACATGTTCAGCCAGGTTTGGCGTTTACAGAACGTCAATCCGGCTACTACATCACTAATAGAAACCCGTGCCAGCGAAGCCCGCGATCGTGGAGAAGAACCGAAGCGTCAACAGACTTGGGTAAACCTGGACCGAATCTCGCCTAACCTGCAACGAGCCGTGATCGCCGGAGAAGACACAAACTTTGTTACGCATAACGGCTTCGACTACAAAGCAATTCAAAACGCTTGGGACGAAGCGCTGCGCGACTCAGCGCGAGAAGCAAAAAAGGAGGGTGAGGACGACGACTGGCTTCCGAATATTCCGGAGTTCAAACGCGGCGCTTCAACTATTTCTCAGCAGCTATCCAAGAACCTTTATCTTTCTTCGCGTCGTTCCTTTTTCCGCAAGGGTCAGGAAGCTATCCTCACACTTATGCTTGAGCGAAAACTCTCAAAGCAACGAATCCTCGAGATCTACTTGAACGTGATTGAGTGGGGCGATGGTATTTACGGTGCGGAGGCTGCGTCTCAAGTCTATTTTCACAAGCCAGCCAGTGCGCTGAATGCAAACCAGGCTGCGTTTCTTTCCGCCATGATTCCCAACCCGCGCACGGTTTTTAACCCTCGAGTGAATCCACGCCGAGTGGCGCGACGACAGCGAATCATCATGCGCGGAATGCCTTACGTAAAAATTCCCTAACACACAAAAAAGAGCCGCCTCCGAAGAGACGGCTCTCTTGTCTTTGGTGAGTCTGGCTAAAGCATAAACTCGCTCGCCATTTGCAGCTCGGCTTTGCGCAGCTCAAACCGCGCTCGTCCAAGATTTCCTTCCGGACTAATCGCCAGAACCACAAAATACTCTTGACCAAGCAGTCTCATCAAAACCACTGCGTCATCCAATGAAATAACAAGTTCATGCAGGTTGCCGAGACCAGTGTCTTTGCCTGCGCGTTGTGCATTGCGTACGAGCGACGTGAACTCAGCAGCTGCTACATCCAAGTTTGCTTCATGACCAGACTGCTTAAGTGTTCGTTCGACCGCAATGCCATCGATTCCCATGATGAGCGCACCGAGACTGCCCTCGGTGCGCGCAAGGATTGTTTCAAGTATTGGCTTGAACATGGCGTTTACCTATGGACGCTGGCCGCCCATGACACCCGGGCGAGCAGTCGTTGAGCCGGCTCCCGGAACTGGCGGAGTGCCAGGGTTTGCCGTCGGGGCCTGCATCAATGAGCCAGGCGTGGTTTGCGGCGCTGGCTGCTGCTGTTGTTGCTGCAACTGCGTCGGGGTTGGCGTGTTACTCGCGGGGTTACCCAGGGGCACTGGCTGCGAAATGGTCGTGGTTCGTGGGCCGGTGCTGATCGTTCCCGGAGTGGGACGTCCCTGATAGTCAGGACGATAGATTCGTGGGGTGATGAAAAACAGGATTTCACTGCTGGTGCGGGTGACCAGTTTTCGCTTGAAGAGATTTCCAAACACGGGTATCGATGCGAGGCCTGGTGTCCGCTGGCGAGTTTCGCCTTCGGTGTCGGCCAGCACACCACCCATAACTGTCGTTCCACCATCTGGTACCAACACTTCACTCTGCATGCGCTGAGTGTCGATTCCCGGCACGCCGCCTACGGCGATGCCGGTATTGATCGTGTTGTTCTCAATCGTTACGCGCAGGATTACTGTTCCCACATCTGTAATCTGTGGGGTTATCGAAAGGCGTAAAGGAACAGAAACGAAGGTAGTAGTCACCACCGCAGTTCCGCTAGCGGCTTGCGTGGTTTGCACTGGAATCTGCTGTCCACTCTCAATTTGAGCCGGACGATTGTTCAAGGCTGTAACGCGCGGGGTGGCCACGGTCTTGGCGTCTCCTCGCGATTCAGCCAAAGTGATTAGGGCACTGATTTGAGCGGAACCGAAGATACCTGTGGTTAAGCCTATGACAGTACTTGCGGCTGCCGCGGCCAGGTTGCCTACCGGCTGATTGGTGCCAGCGAGACCACCAAAAACTCCTAACGGATTCGGACCGCTTGGTATTCCGGCACCTGCGCCACCTCCAGTACCCGAGGATGCGGGAAGCGTAGAAATATTTCCCAGTCCGCCTCGGCTAAGGTTTACTACGCCGGCAGAAATTTGGGCGCCGATGTCGCGGCTGAAGTTTTTAGTTGCGATAACAATTCGAGTTTCAATTTCAACCTGAGGTTCCGGTTGGTCCAGGATGGCGGCTAATTGACGAATCGCATCGATATTCTCTTTTACGTCGGTAATGATCAAGGTGTTGCTGCGACCGTCGACTTCAATTGATCCGCGACGTGAAAGTCTACGCGAGATAATCGGTAACAAACCCTGGTCGCCACTACCACCAGTCGCGTCGCCACCGGCTCCGCCACTAAAGCTAAGATTTGTGGAACCACCTGAAAACGCACCGGTAGATCCGGCTGCCTGGGCCAAGGTTCCAGAAGCTCGAGCGTAATTCAAACGAATAAACTCGGTCACCAGCGGCGAAGCATCAAGGCGCGAATCATTGATCACTTTCTGAGTCTCAGATTCCTTGGCCAGGACTTCGGTCGTCGCCACGCGCAGGATGTTGCCGTTTGCTTCAATGCCCAGCCGGTTCGCCTTCAGAACCGCGTCGAGGGCGATATTCCAGGGAACATCCTGGACGTTTACCGTCACCGGCACGCTGGAAACCGACGAGTCAATCACAAAATTTACGCCATACTGCTCAGTAATGTAGTTGAGTATGTCGCGAATGTCGGCGTTGACCACATTGAGGTTGATTGGTTCACCAACAAAGCCAGGCTGCCCGTAGTTTCGACCCTGAGATAACGAGGGCATTGAAACCGGCGCGGGAACTGGAGTCGGTGAAGGCTGCGGTTGCTGGACAACAGCCTGATTGGCCGAGCTGCCAGCTTCCAATACTTTGGTGTCGTCTGTCGCGGCGAAAATACTGACGCTACAGAAACACATGAATACCAGGACGAGCGCAGTCCTCAGTGTGGCATTTGTGATTCGAGACTGATAAACCATCGTTTCCCTCCTTAAGGGAATTGGTGGACGTTTGTCGCCACGCGCTACGCTCGTTGCGGATGCAATTAAAAGCGCGCGCCGCACAGTGCGACTAGGTCCGGGTTGATTGTCAAACTGCGTAGCTTAAAGAGCGGTACTACGCGCGGAGAGGGTTGCGGTTGAACCGAGATCGTTAGGGCTTCTCGGCAGCTGGTTTTTGATCCGTCGATTTGTCGGACTGGACCACAGCTGAGTTGGTGGGAGCCGGGTTGGAGGCGGCCAGTGAGTCCGCCACGCTCGACTGTCGTAGCGGTTTCATTTCTACCGTGCGTTCGCGTCTACCATCGCTGAACACTACTTCTCGACGGAAGACCAGACGACTATCTTCAATAGCTACCAACTGACCATCATAAAAGCGCTCGCCTGGGTAAACTACGTATGACAACTTGATTGGCGCTGCCTCGACGATAGCTGCGTAACCACGCGGGGAGCGTGAGATGCCAACCACCTGAAGTTCATTCAGTAAGAATGCCGTGGTTGGTTTTGGCGCCGCCACACGTGCCATCATCGCAGCTTGCTTTTGCGCTTTGTATTGGCTGATACGTTCCTGAATCGGGGGGGGCATTACGATGCCGGTGCTCTTGACCTTCGGTTTCGGTGGCACGTATTTGCTAAACGGGTCGCGGCCCGCGCTTGAGCGCCGTGGCTTGGCAGGTGACTTCTCCTCCTGGCCCAATGCAGTCAACACGCTTCCACTGAAGGCCAGAAGGATCGTTATTACCAGAATCGCCAGGCCGTATCGATTGTTCGTCTTTGAGTGTTTCATGATGGTTACTTTCCAGAGGGCTGTGGCTTGTTTAGCAAACTATTTAGCGGCGGGTGCGGTTGCGGCGGGTGGAGTCTTGCCGGAGCCGGAGGACTTGGCGGGGGCGGGTTTGTTAAGGGTCTCGGCCGACACGTAATAGGCGGTTAGGTCAAACGTGGCGTCGACGGTTCTGCCGCCGACAAGTTGATCCGATTGGCTGACCTGGAAATTGGTAACTGAAACGATTCGCTGGTAGTGAGCTAACTGATCGAAGAAAACGCGCAACGCTGCAAAGGAACTCGTTACGTTAACCTCAATCTTTTTCCCACTATAGTTGTCTTCCTGCACATCGTCCTTAGGTAGAAATTTCTTAAGCACCAGCCCGTTGTTTCGGGCTCGATCCTGGACTCCCTGCAATACCATGGTGAGTTCACGCTGTTCGGGAAGTAATGCTTTCAATTCCTCATACTCTTGCTGGCGCGATTTGTAGACGCCACGAAAATCGTTGAGCCTTTGCGATGCAATCTGAGCCTGAGCATTCTTTGGCAGAAGGTCAGCCACTTCGGCATTGATCACACGAGTTTCAGCGCGAGTAGGCTTGGTGACGAAATACCAGAAGCCCGCGTACATAGCTGCAGCCGCGGCGACAAATATTCCAAACCGCAGGTACCAGGGCATTGTTTGAATGTTACCAATTTTCATTGTTTCGTTCCTTCCCCACCAACTTTGGGGCGTCTTAGCACGTTACAAATCGACTACTTCTTTGCGACCTGATTTGCGGGCGTTTCCCCGTTCGACAGCGCTGCCCGCTTGGCTCCGTAGTTACACTTCACAGTAAACGCGACCACCTCGGCCTCGGGCACTTTCTCAGCAGCCGAAGATGGGGCCGATTTATCAGTAGCGTGGGTGACGGTTTCTCTTTGGGTTTCAATACTCAGGTTGGTGAACAAGCCCGAGGAGAACTCAAGACTCTGCCCGAATCGCGTGACCGTCATTTCGTTAGGTGAGTGTCCTTTGATGGTTAGTTCGCCATCCTTCTGCTCGATGCTCTTCAAGTAAAGACCTGGAACGCTGTCGAACCTGGTCTTCACCTCGCGAAGAACTGCACTTGGGCCCTGTTGCGATTCACGCAGTTTCTTAATCGCATCGATACGAACCTGAATGTCTTTCGCCTTTTTCTCGAGCTCCATTTGCTCTTTGTTGACGGCCAGCATTTGCTGATTGATGCGCTTTTCTTTTTCGAGCTGTTGCTTGGCAGCCGCGTGAGCCGAGTTTGAACTTATGTAGTCGTACCCAGCACCCAGGAGTAACAACCCGAACACAGTCGCAGCCAACAGCAGCGTCTGCACCTTTGGACTCGCAACCCGAGCTTCAACCATTGCCGCCCCTGTCGGGCGCTCGGTAACCGATTCAAGTAAATTAATCTTGATCATGCCGCTTCAACTCCTCTCAGGGCGAGACCGACGGCAATCGCCATGTCAGGTACGATCTCTTTCATGTAATCCGGATCAAACTTTCGGCCGTCTACCTGTATTTGTTTGAATGGATCAAACGATTCGACTGGTATCTCAAATCGCTTGGCCAAATACTCCTGAAGACCAGGGAGTTTTGAGCCGCCACCAGCAACCAGAATCTTCTGAATAGCCTGCTCGGTCTCCTCAGCAGTAGCACGATAGAAATCCATGGTCTTGCGAATTTCGAGTGCGAGGATGTCGGAAACGGTTTCAATGATTGGTTGAATCGGGCGAGCGTCCACGCCTTCCGGTAACGGGTAACCACGCTTGACTGCTTCTGCCTGTTCAAAAGTCAACCCGAGTTCTTTTTGCAGGAGGCTGGTGTACTGGCTACCACCAACTGATGCGTCACGAGCAAACACTGAGCGGGTCCCGTTCAGAATGTTGATGTTCATCGTGGCGGAACCGATGTTGAGCAGAGCAACTACCTGACCAGCCTTCGGCTCGTAGTTCATTTCGTAACAGTTCTGCAAGGCGAAGGCGTCGACATCGATAACCACCGGCTGCTTGCCTGCAAGTTGGATTGCCTGTTTGACGTTCGCAATCTTGTCGCTCTTGCATGCCGCCATCAAAACATTCAGTGCGTCGTTGGAACTACTGGTCACCTGATAGTCTAGATTGACGTCTGAGATATCGAAGGGAATGTGTTCTTCGGCGTGCCAACTGAACGACTCTTGCAGTTCGTCTTCACTCATCTGAGGAAGCACAATATTTTTGACGATCACAGAGTGGCCACTCACGCCAGCGGCAATCCTCGCGGTCTTGATTTGGTGTTCGTTGAAGATGCTCGTAATCACGTTAGCTACGTTATTGAGTTCCATGATTTGACCGTCAACGATCGTGTCCGGCTGAAGACTCTCGAACCCGAGATTCACCAGTTGCAAGCTGTTGCCTTTTCTCTGCAGCTCTACAGCTTTGACTGAACTCGAACCGATATCGAGACCAACAATATTCTTTTTGCCCATGCTTTTTTTGAACATGATCTATTTAATCCTCGCGATTGAGAGAGAGCGAAGTTTGTTTTGTCGCAGGCGGGCGCGGGCTTTCATCGCTCTTGAAAGTCTGCTCTTAATCTGTTTGGAGGGCGCGGCTGGCTTATCGTTTTTTGACACTTGAAACCCTCAGCACCGATTGAGAATTGGCTGGATTGCGCGAGCAAGGAGAGGGCGCAAGAGGCCACAATTTTGAAACTTGTCTTGACAGTTTTTCCTGGAAGTTGCCTTCTGACCGAGCGAAGGCTGATGAAAATTTACGGGCAAGGACTACAGTGAGGCGGTATCCTCTCTGCCGTCGCCAAGCAGACTAACCCAACGTTCAAAACATTGTCAACTAGTATTTTGCCGTGTTTAACTCCCTATCTGATAACAATAAGTGGTACGCCTGCGGCATTCAAGTCCGCTGAAATTTCGAATTTCTGGAAGAACCCGAGATAATTCCAGAACTTTTGAGGGGCGTTTTGCTCAAGCTTGCGGGTGTGGATAAGTCCGGCTAGGATGCCTTAAATGAAACGGATCAAATGGATTCTTATCCCGACCCTGGGCATTGGTGTGCTTGTCGCAACGGTGATGTTCTGGGTGCGTCCAGAAAGGGTTGATATGGCTGGTTACGCGCCGGCCAATTCCCTGCTCTATATGGAAGCCAACGATCCGTTAGCGGTGGTTAACACTATCTTCGAGAGCGACGCGTGGAAGCTTTCCCAACCTGCGAGTGCTTCCAGCATGAATACGAAGGACGGGTGGCTGAGGCGTTTGATGCGAACTACGGGAATTGGTCCTGTTCAGTCCGTGGTTTTGAGTCGAGCGCAGATCGCCATTGTTGTGACAGATCTCGGCACGACTGAGGACGGCCAAACTCTTCGAGTGAAGCCTGAATTCGCTGTTATCGTCGAGACCCATACTTCGGAGACCCGCATCCGATCTTTTATCGAAGAAGCATTGAAGCAGCTGGCCGAATCAACCTACGATCAACCTACCTTACGAAGGACGACTGTGAACGGCGTTGAATTTGTTGAGTGGAGAAACCAACAAGGATCTCGGCAAATAGTTGCCGCAATCGTCGGTAGTCTGGTGGTGGTCGGAAACAGCGAGCCTTCCGTGCAGCGTTGTTTAGATAGCGCTCGAGGCCAATCGCCAAGTCTTAAAGAGGATGCAAATCTCCATCGCTTTCGTCGTGAGCTCGCAGGAAACGAAACCCTCAGCTTTGGCTACGTGCCTGAATCCAAGAGCGCCCAATTGCTCTCGTTTGCAGTGCCGTTGTTTCTTGGGCGAGCGCCAGACGATGCAGGCTTTCAGAGGCTTGTTTCAACAGCAGCGAGTAGGTTATTCGGAAGCATAGCGTGGAGTTCTAAACCTTTCCGTCAGGGCGTCGAGGATAAATATCTTATCTCACTCCAGCCGAATGTCCTTCGGCAACTGCAACCGACCTTTAAACCCAGGAGCAGCAAGATGCCACTGAGATTATTGCCTGAAGACACCTACTCCTTGAGTTACTACAGCCTTGAAAATCCCCTCGCTGCCTGGGAGGACTTAAAGACTGCCGTTGCCGCGAATACGGATGCCTTGTCAGCGGTAGTGTTCTCCTCGTTGCTGAAGGCCTCTTTGCTGTCCTACGGCATAACCGAGCCTGAAGCGTTTCTGAAGAACGTCAGCGGAGACATTCTGACCCTGCGTCTGGATCAAAACGGCGATCAAACCCTGCTCGTCGCCAAGACCACGGATGTGGCAGCTGTGCGTGCAGTGATTCTGAAAAACATGAAGGTGGAGTCAAACTCGAAGCCCACGGGAGCTGAATCTTTCGCAGATGCCGACGGTGTGATGGGAGCCGCAATAGTAGGGGATATCGTTGTTATGGGCCTAATAGATGCAGTGCGGGGATATTCGGCAACCTTAATGCAATCGACGCTCCCACCGAACGAAGCTCAACTCAAGAGGATGACGTCACTTTTGCCGCTTGATAGTTCGAGTCCAATTGCGACCTACACTGACGATCGCGATCGGGTTCGGCGTTTTTGGGAAGCGGTTCACGGTTCGTCACCGAATCAGGTGGCCAGCATGGAGTTGGCCCTCCTCAAATTGCCTTACGCTGCGACTCAAACCAAACTCAACGACGCAGGAGTTGAACGCATAACCCGCTCTCCACTGGGCCAGTTCAGCAGTCTGCTTCCCTTGCTAATCCCGGAGCGACGCAGTACCACCTTAACAACCCCTTCGCGTTAGCCTCTAATGATGGTGCAACAACAAACACTGGAATTGCTCATCGGCACCAGGAATCTTGGTAAGGTCCGCGAGATTCAAGATCTGCTTTCGGACCTTCCGATAACACTGCGATCGCTGGACGACTTTACGAGTATTCCTGATGTCGAAGAGGTGGGAGCAACGTACGGGGAAAACTCAGAACTTAAGGCACTGACGTACGCGAAGCTCTCTCGAGTGCCGACGCTTGCCGATGACTCTGGGCTCGAAGTAGATGGGCTCGATGGATTGCCTGGCCCGATGTCAGCGAGATTCGGCGGCGAGCACGCGTCAGACAGCGATCGAATAAGAAAACTCCTGATGCTTTTGAATCAACGAAATTCCGCCGTTCGTTCAGCTCGTTTTGTTTGCTGCCTCACGCTTGCAGGTTGGGATAATCAGCGCTCGGATAATGAGCAAAGCCCCGTCGTCATTAAGGTTTTTAGAGATGAATTGAGAGGTGAGATCGTGTCCGAAGCACGCGGTTCAAATGGATTTGGCTACGATCCGATCTTCGTTCCGACTGGCTTTACTGACACACTCGCGGAACTACCTGCCGAAACAAAGAACCGAATTAGTCACCGCGGCAAAGCCCTGGCCCAAATGAAGACCTTCCTGGCGGCGCGGATCAGGCAAACTTGACCGCCTCCAAACCGCCCTCTAGAATGCTGCGAGTCATTTAATAATGATCAGTTCGGGGCGTAGCACAGCCTGGTAGTGCGCTCGGTTTGGGACCGAGAGGTCGGAGGTTCGAATCCTCTCGCCCCGACCATTAATATCAACAACTTACGGCTGCCAACATTGGCGGCCGTATCTCTTGGAGTGGGAGATTTCGTGATACTGATGGTCCATGCTTCGCTGAGCGTTACACATCAGGCCATACCCTTGTTGTTCGCAACTGTGGCTATCATTGCTGGGGAGGTTACACATATGCTGGTGTCGTACAGGGTAGGATCTATTGCTCGAAGACCTAAAAAAACCATGACGAACTTCTCCAAGCAGTCAGATTTTCACAGCTTCTTGATGCTTGTTCATCAATTAGCGACCTTGTGGGAAAGAGATAAGGCGCGGACGATCATGAACACTAACCGCGGGGGTCATCTCGCGGGCTCCAAACGGTTCGGATAACCCGGGCATCACCGCGAACAACTTAGGCACCTTCGACACGCCGAATTCCAGCCACTCATCCATGAATATGGTCTTGTCCTGAGGCTTGAAATCTGCCTCGTTTGCCGCGAGGCCATTTTCCAAAAGAGCGAATAACCCATGCCTAACCGATCGTCCGTCGGCTGTTAAGGGCATCTCCATCGCGACGTTGTCCGCTTGCGTAACATTTCCAAGTATCCGCTAGTAACGCTCATTACTGCGGAAATTGACTTCAACGAAACGCACTTATTTTGGTAGACTCTTCATGATCACCAAGATGGCCCTTCAGTCAGTCATATCCAGGTTCTCTAAGGCGCGCGCCTTTTTGGTTTTGGCGGCCCTCATTTCTTTGTGCGTCTCCAACAATGTGGGACCCAGTTTCCTTCCCTTGCCTGTTGTAACTGAGCGCAACTCACAAAACCCGCGAGAAAACCAAAGCGATAAAGCATCGCGACCCCCGTCTTCTGCTTCAGGCAGTTTTCGCGTGCCGATGATGGGCCAAAAGCAGAATCGGGCGGCCACGGAACCTCAGACGCAACCTATTGCCACGACGTCACAAGCTGGCTTTGTACCGCCAGGCGACGCGCGTGTTGCTGCTGAACTCAGTTTCCCAGCCTTCCTCCGTATACCTACATCGGTGTCTCAGCCGCCGGGCCGCGCGCCGCCTCGTTCAGTCTAAAAATACACTCGCTAAGAATGGTCTGAATCTCCGCGCTACAAGCATTGTCCGGTGCGGAGCTACACGTCCAATCCAAGGACTTGGCGCGCCTGACACTCAGGCGAACGAGGAGCAATTCAATGAGTAACACTTTAATCTTCATCCTAATAGCCATCGTGGTTATCGGAGGAATTATCTGGCTAGTTATTTATTCAGGCCGCCGTGGTGAAAAGCACAGGCAAAGGACAAGTATCAAAGTGTCGGACCCTCCGGGCGGAGGGATGAACAGTTGATATTTTGAACTCACCTCACGTTTTGCCAGCACTGGATAAACCCCAGGGCGTGAGGCTAGAAGTCGGAGGGCTAACCCTGCTCGCCGCCGGTCAATGAGCTGCGGCGAGTATTGGGTTGTGACAAGTCGGCATTCACGCATGTTTTTAGCGAAAGAAAGATGGGTGATGGAAACTGCGGAGAAACGAGAGTACAAGCGTGGCGATTTTGGAGTAAACGTCGGAGCAAAAGTGCCGCCAGCAACTTTTAACGAAATCGAGGACCTCGCGAGGGCGCTGGGCAAGACTAGAGCCGAAATGGTTCGACTGCTCTTGCGTCGAGGGCTTGATGAATACCGGTGCGACGAGACCTTGAAGGCGCAGCAATCGATGGCACTGGCTGAGCCGGTGGGCGGTTCCGACTTTGGTGATCACTGATAGATCTCGCGAAACATTTTCGGTGGCGGTAGCGCTTGAAGGAAGAGATATTGAGAGCGAACGGGTGTTGAGGATGTAGAACTTAGTTTGCTGCGGGTGAAGGATGAATTATTTTCTGGCAACTGCGACGGGAGATCACACGAGCGTCCTTTTGACTCTCTTCATAATGCTTGTCGCGGCCAAGCTGATGGCCGAGTTATTCGAGCGACTTCGCCAACCGGCAGTCGCGGGCGAGATACTGGCCGGAGTCCTTATCGGTCCGAGTCTTCTAAGCTGGGCGGCCCCGTCAGAGATCACCAGTCTTTTGGCTGAGATTGGCGTGATCTTCCTCCTGTTTACTGTCGGGCTAGAAACCAAACCTGCGGCAATCTTCAAAGTTGGAAAGCAAGCGGCGGTCGTGGCAGTACTTGGTGTCATTGCTCCATTCCTTGGTGGTTGGCTTCTCATGAGGGCTTGGGGTAGCACAAGTATCGAGGCTCTCTTCGTTGGCACGGCCATGGTCGCAACGTCTGTTGGTATTACAGCTCGAGTGTTGTCGGGAATGGGACTACTGGATGCGCCTACCGCACGGATCATCCTCGGAGCGGCGGTCATAGATGACATCCTTGGCCTCCTGGTCCTTGCGATTGTTTCAAGTATGGCAGCGGGTACAGTTAATTACCTCGAGATCCTTACAACTGCGGGCCTGGCGATCGGGTTTACCGCCCTCATCGCTCTTGTCGGCGCGCCTGTCGTTACTCGTGTGGCACCCAGCGTTGAACGCATGCGCAGCGGGCAGGGGCTCTTTATCTTCGGGTTGGTGCTGTGCCTTGGTCTCTCAGTGGCGGCATCTTACATCGGAGTTGCCGCAATCATCGGTGCCTTTCTTGCCGGGATGGCCCTTGCGGAAGCAGCGGAAGACAATCCGAGAGTGCATCGGCAGATGGGTGGAGTGACGGAATTCCTGGTCCCCTTCTTTCTCGTTAACATCGGAATGCAGCTTAGTCTTAGCGTCTTTCGTTCGTCATCCGTGATCCTGCTTTGCGTGCTCGTAACTTTGGTCGCGATAGTGACCAAGTTGTTAGGGTGTGGTTTGGGCGCCTTCAACCTCGGAATGAGGCGCGCAGGACAAGTGGGTATGGGAATGGTGCCGCGAGGCGAAGTCGGAATCATCGTCGCCCAGATTGGTTTAAGCCTTGCGGTGATAGGAGCAGAACTCTACGGCGTTGTTTTGTTCATGGCTGTGGCCACCACAGTAATTGCCCCACCTTTTCTCAAACTGCTCTACGCCAACGAAGCGGCAGCGGGGGAAGAGATCGGCCCGCCCGACGCTGGTGGCATCGTGGCCTCAGAGGATCTTTGCAAAATTGGATGAGCCACCAAGATTAAACGCATCGATGATAAACCTTCTGGGTTCAGTAGTAGTTTGGATTATGGGACTCTATCTCATTAGCTTCGCCTTAGTTATGTCGCTGACACCGTACCGGGCCGAACGGTTTCTCGGCGGCTTTGCCAACTCTGCTTTTACCCATTACCTGGAGATCGGACTCCGTCTTGTTACGGGTGCGGCAATCTCGCTATACGCACCGCAGATGTTGTTTTCCAACTTCTTTGTCATTTTTGGCTGGATTCTCGTGGTCACCACCGTTGTTCTTTTCGCAGTGCCCTGGCAGTGGCATCAGCGCTTGGCGCAGTGGGGTGTTCCCTACGCAACCCGGAACTTGAAGCTGGTCGCCGGTGCTTCGTTCGTTTTTGGAGGATTCGTCATAACAGCAATTATTCTTGGCGGTAAGGAGCGATGAAGCAGTGCGGCATTAATTGATCTGTCCAAGATTTACTGGAACGTGCAGATTCGGAGGTGGAATCATGTTTAGGATTCAGAGAAAGTTTGTTGAAAGTTGTCTGCTTATAATACTGCTGATCACCTTGTTCCTGCTGGCTTCATTATCCGCTACAGCACAAGAGCCAAAGAACTCACAAGTTGTGTCTCCTGTGCTTATCTCGACAGAACGCTATGCGCGCGACGATCTAATCCTTCAGGGAGTCACTATCCCACGAGGTGGCATGACACTAGGAGTAATCGGGTCTGCCAATCGGGACGAAAGCGTTTTCGAAAACCCGGATGGGTTGGACATTGCCCGAGAGCCAAATAAGCAGCTGGCTTTTGGGCAGGGCATTCACTTTTGCCTCGGAGCGCCACTCGCCAGGTTCGAAGGAGCGATTGCCAGCAACACACTCTTGCGGCGGATGCCGGATCTGCATCTGAGGTTTGCGACCGAATCTCTACGCTGGCTTCCTAGCATGGTCTTGCGCGGACTCGAATCCTTGCCAGTATCCTTCGGCGTTGTCGTAAGTTGAAATGTTGGCCCGGATGAGTGTGCAGCATTCACCCGCATTCGGCATCCTTAGTCGCACATAGTGCTAGCAGGACGACGCTATAGTCACTTCTGAGTAATGGTCCTCAATTCACGTCGTAGTATTGTCGGTTTGTTTGGTTTAGTGATCGCGTGAATGTTTTGGCTCTTTTTTGAAATCCGCGCTCCGAGAGACCCAGCATCGCTGCTGGGTTTCACGCTGCTCCGGCTGCCACGTCTCCGGAGGGGACGGGTGGAGATTCTTCATGAGTGGCGCCCACTTGGAACGTGAGATGGCAAATCTTGCACTCGTAGGCTTCGCCCTGTGATAACCCGGGCGCTAACCAAACCATCATGCAGTTTGGGCACGTAGTGGTGGGCAGTTGCTTGAATTTATTCAGGCCTACTGATTCTTGTGATTCCAATACTTTCCCCACCTTCAACTATATCTTTTGCATCGTGACCGTAACTATCGCGTCGCTGCCCGCGGTCCGATTGTAGGCGACCCAATAGCCTGCCTCAGGGTATCTCTTGATCTGATACATCGATCCATCTTGTCGAGGTTGGACCACTTCACCCATTACGGATTCGGGTGAAGGCGCGTTGCCATCTTTGCTCCGGTAGTCTACGGAAATGACAATCACCTTACCTTGATCGTCATAGACGATTTGGGCCGACTGAGAGTCTGAAAAGACAAAAAAGTCCTGACGCTCGCCTTTGTCCTTGAGGTGCCCAAGTTTTGCTCTAACTTCATCAGCACTCATTCCCAAGGTTACTCCCATAAAATCCTTGTAAACCGGTGCGCTCGTGATCGCGGACCCACCAGGTTGGTTTAGGCGTTCCCCTCTGGCGATCTCATCCTGGGTCGGTCCCAAATTAGTCAACTCCTGAGCCTCGGCTCTTAGCGAACTCAACAGGAACAATGTGACCAGCATCAATATAAGCAAACAACTTTCAATAAACTTTCTTTGTATCCTTAACATTACTTAACCTCCGGATTTGTGCTCGGTTAAATCTTAGTGACTCTCGTCAAACTGAGAAACCGAGCAATTACCTACCGGAATAGGTAATTACACTCATCTAGGATTGTTCGTAGAAACTATCGGTGCAAATCGAGTCTAAATTTGAGCTCCCCCGTACTTCTCGTTCTTGACCTTCAAGCTTTAGTCCAATGGATCGCATCCGAATGCTCTTCGTTGGACCTGATGCGCATTAATGGGTGAGTGAAATCACCTAAAGCAGCTAGGTAGTATCGCCGTCGATGACTGTGTCCCAATGCAATAAGCTTAACGCGTTACCACACTCATCTTGTTGTCAATGTGGATGGTGGCGGGCGCGAGAAACGAAAAGCGCGCAAAGATGAGTGTCACTTTTGGGCCGCTAACCAATGACATCAGCTCCGGCAAAATCGCAAGAACTACTGCAACCATCACAACCGACGCTGGACGAAAAAAAGGCCGAGGTGTTTGCCCAGAAAATGATAGGTGTTCTGAATAGCGCGGGACTTGCCCTGATGGTGAGTATTGGGCATCGCACTGGTTTGTTTGAGGATGAGTAAAATGCCGCCGTCGTCGTCTGTGGAAATTGCCCGGAGCGCAACTCTGACTGAACGATACGTCAGAGAGTGGCTTGGTGCGATGGTTACAGGCGCCATTGTGGAGTTTGATCCGATCACGCAAGCCTATAGTTTGCCGCAGGAACACAGCGCGTTTCTTACGCCGGCGGCTTCTCCTAAGAATCTGGCGGTTACAGCGCAGTTCATATCGGTGCTCGGCGCAGTTGAGGATCAACTTATCGATTGTTTCCGCAATGGTGGCGGTGTTCCATACTCCGCCTATGTCCGTTTTCACCAAGTGATGGCTGAAGAGAGCGATCAAACCACGGGCGAGGCTCTGCTGGATGCCATCCTGCCGCTTGTGCCTGGCCTTGAAGAAAAAATGCGCGCGGGTATTCGCGTTTTGGATGTGGGCTGCGGTAGTGGCCGCGCGATCAATTTGATGGCCCGGGCATATCCCTTAAGTCGCTTTACTGGCTACGACTTCTCTGCTGAAGCGATTGACTACGCGAAGAAGGAGGCCGCCGCAAAGCAACTTAAGCACGCGCATTTTGAAGTCAAGGACGTAGCGAAATTAGAGCAACCCGGCACGTACGATTTGATCACTGCTTTTGATGCTATCCACGATCAGGCGCGGCCGGCCGAAGTGCTTCAGGGCATCGCCAGGGCGCTCAAGCCTGACGGAGTTTTCCTCATGCAGGATATTGCAGGCTCGAGCTTTGTCGAAAAGAATCTTTCACATCCCCTGGGACCGTTTTGCTACACGATTTCTTGCATGCATTGCATGACAGTGTCACTCGCACAAGGTGGAGATGGCTTGGGAGCGATGTGGGGCGAGGAGAAGGCGCGCGCGATGCTAAGAGACGCGGGTTTCCAGCACGTGCAGGTTACGTGTCTCCCCCACGATATTCTGAACATTTATTACGTCGTTACAAGATAGGAGTTTGGATTCGCAAGTTCACTTTTCCAAAGTAACCTGATGAAGACAGAAAATGTGAGTGAAATTTCTTCTACGCCGAGCCTGGCTTTAGACGATGCCGGGGATGAGCCTGTGTGGCAGGTAGTTAACCCGAAACTAAATGCCTTAAAGCGGATCGACATCGGTGATACTGAGCTTACATATTTCGAACAGGGCAAAGGACCACTGGTTATCCTGGTCCACGGAGCGCTCGGTGACTGTCGCACCTGGTCCCGTCAGGTGGCCCTATTGGCCCAACACTATCACGTCATCTCCTATAGTCGACGCTATCACCATCTAAACCCTTCGCCCGAGGGAACAATCGATTATTCATATGGCCGGCATGTTGACGACTTAATTTCGCTGGTCCGCGCGCTCGGGCTTGGGCCGGCGCATCTGGTTGGGCATTCGTTTGGTGCAAGCGTGGCAGCCCTAGTCGCGTTAGAACGCCCGGAAATGGTCAGTAGCCTGGTCTTGGGCGAACCCAGCTTGTTCTCAATCCTATCGGATTCCCAGGATAGAGTTTCCTTGAGATTCCACCGCATTGCCTTACGTGTTGTGCAAAAGTTGAGTGAAAACGACGAGCAAGGATTGGCGATTAAAGAATATCTCAATATCGTAGTTGGACGGGATGTCTTCGACGAACTACCTCTCGAAGATCTGTTAGTAATTAATCAAAACGCTCATACGCTTGGCCCTATGTTGCGGACATACTTTGATCCGACAAGGTTGGACTGCGGTAGCGCGCGAAAGCTCACAATGCCGGCTCTGCTAATTACGGGGGAGCTCTCACCAGGTATTTACGGAGCAATTACCCGCGAACTCAATGATTGTGTACCGACCGCGGACAGCTTCACCCTCCCGGGAGCTTCACATGGCCTGCAGATAGAGAACCCCCAGACTTTTGGTTCGAGATTGATGGACTTCCTTGCGACGACAGGCGCATCTGCGAAGAACTGTTAAGCGTGAAAAGGTGTGAGTGACGTCAATTTATTTGGAGAAGAAATACGTGACCGAGACATTAAGCATTATAGAAGTCGCTATGCGGAGTGGAGTTTTTCGGAGCTTTACGCGATTGCTGGAAGGATCAGCACTAGAGATGGAATTGAATGGGGACGCCAGCTATACGCTCTTCGCTCCTGCGGATATCGCCTTCGCCTATTTGTCACCCGAAACCATCGATCAGTTGCTACACGCCGAAAACCAGGGAATTCTGGGGGACGTTCTTGGTTACCACGCTGTTCCTGAAAAGCTCCTGGCCACGCAGTTGAAAAATCTATCCAAGCTAAAAACCATGTTCGGCGACGACCTCATAATTACGAACACCGGCGAACTGCGAATTGATGGAGCGAGATTGCTCCAAACGGACCTGGTGGCTCGAAACGGTGTGATTCACGTAATCGATCGTCTATTGCTGCCGGTAGAGCGCGCGGCAGCGACCTCAGGGTAAAGTTTGCCTACATAATCGAACCAAAAACATTATTAGACCTTCGAATTGACGAGGCAGCGCTCGTTCTTTTTACCAGTCCATGACGAAGAAGAGTTTCGACCCGTATCATCAATGGCAGAGATATTTCATTTTCCAGGAGAATTGTTCGGGTCATGACTCGCTCTAAGATCGAGAACCCGTCCCGCAACTATGTTTTCAAACAGACGGTCGGCCAACGGAGAATCGAACATCTTCAAGAAGTTGTATTGCCGCAGGGCGCAATCACGCTTTTCCCGAATAAGACATACCATCCCCAAATTGAAACGCGTTTGAAACGAGTTCGGAGCAACCGCGAGAGCTTGCCTGAAACATTCCTCCGCTTCGTTGTATTTCTTCAGTGAAACATACGATACGCCTTTACCATTGAGTGCCCCCTCAGAAGTCTCGAGTTCCACCGCGCGCGTGAAATTCGCGAGCGCCGCCTTAAAGTTCTTCAACCTGTATTGCGTGAATCCAATAGCCACATAGGTTGGTGCAGCCTCAGGCTGGATTGTTCGCGCCCGCAAGAAGAATGCGAGGGCGCCTGCGTACTCGCCCGAATCAAACTTTGCCAAGCCGATAAAATAGTTCGGCGCCGAAGCTTTGGGACTTAACTGAAGGGCTTTCGTGCAAAACTCAATAACCAGAGGGCCGTTCTTGGCGAGACCGTAAGTGAGACATAATCCCATGATAGCCGGTGCATACTCTGGTGTGATTGCCAAGGCTTTCTGGAACGCCTCTTCAGCGGCGCCCATCTGATAAAGGTTTAAATGAGCATAGCCCAGATTGTTAGGTGCAATCGGTGAACGTGAAGCAAGCGTTGCTGCCTGCTCAAAACACTGGAGCGCGTTTTGAAAGTCTTTGAGTTCGTAGTATGCGCGACCAAGGTACTGTAGTAATTCAATAGATTTCGGGGTCCGCTTCAATAGAAGTCTCAGCGGTTCCAGCGCAAGTCTGTAATTTCCCTGACTCATATAAACCACCGCAAGGTTGTACTGAGCGGCGTAGAGTTTGGGTTCACGTTCCAATGCTTTTCGGAATGCCTGAATGGCACCGGCTAGGTCACCAGCCAACCACCTGTTGTTGCCTGAACGCGTCAGTCGTTCAGCCTCGGAAAGAGCGCCAGCCTTGTCGACCGTGAGCGCGAGAGCGGAAGCAGGTGGCATCCCAACCGAGATTTGTTTTTCGCTACGCGCAGATGTGGACTGTTGACCCGAGGCTACAATTGAACCTGCCCCCAAAAACACCAGCAGAATCGTGGTTTTCAACATGCGCTCACCTCACAATAAATTTTTGGGGAACCAAACGAGGGATTCTTTAAGAGATCGCCTTCCGGACTGAGTTTGGGGACCCATGGTCTGTTGGAAGGGAGCCCCCACTGGAAGGGGAAATCATTCTATTGGAGGGCGTTGAGTGCAACATGAGTGAGTTTACTTATCAAGTGAGGTGTTTTCACTCACGAATTGCTGAAATGGACCAGGTAGGCAGAGGAAGATTAGGACGACACTAATGGGAAGTAAGTGTTCGTTAGTTTTTCACCGACTTACGCGCAGACTAGCTAAACCTGAAACTGCGATAGATGATCTCAGCGGACCGATCCATTCCGATTAATAACCCTTCGCGTGGTTGCAGCTCACCGCCTTTTAGGCAGCTATGATCAACCAGGTTTCATCGTAACGAATACGGTGATGCCTCGATGGTTCACCAGTAAGAGCAAAGGCCTCGAACCAGAACGCTGAACCAATTCTCTCAGCTCAGCAACAGTTCGTACCGGCAGTTGATTCACCTCTTCGATTACATCGCCGCGCTGAATTCCTGCGTCGGCGGCTGGTCCGTCTGGATCGATTGCCATGACAATCAAACCCTGCGTGTCCGTGGGCAACCCCAACTCTTGTGCCAGCCTCGGTATCAGCGGTTGAACCGCAAGTCCCAGCCTTCCGGTGTTACTACGCGATTCTGGCGAGTCTTCCTCCGCCCTCTGCGGACGTTCTACCGCTACAAATTCTCCGAGTGTTGCGCGCAATTCTTCTTCGTTTCCTCCACGCCATATCCTCAGCGTAATGGTGCGTCCCGGCGGCGTTCCGGCAATGTCGTTGCGAAAGGTGTTAGGGTCTGAGATAGCATTTCCATTTAGAGCAAGAATTACATCTCCCCGCTGCATTCTCGCTCGCTCTGCGGCACTGTCTTTCTGAACCTGGCTGACAACCACTCCTCTAGCAGTGCTCAAACCCAGATTGACCGCAATGTCTTCAGTTACTGGCTGCACCACGATTCCGAGATGGCCGCGACTCACTTTGCCGTGCTTGACGAGTTGACCCAGAACATCGCGCGCCATGTTGGACGGAATCGCGAAGCCAATCCCGATACTGCCGCCTGAAGGTGAAAGAATCTGCGAGTTGATCCCAATTAGACTGCCGTTGGCATCAACCAATGCGCCCCCGGAATTCCCGCGGTTGATTGGCGCATCTGTTTGCAGAAAATCCTCGAAACTTCCATTGCTTAAACCAGTGCGCCTGCTTTTGGCGCTGATGATTCCCATGGTAACGGTCTGGCCGATATCGAGCGGATTACCGATAGCGAGCACGATATCGCCCACTTGCACTTTGTCAGAATCAGCCAAAGCCAAAGCCGACAACCCTGCCTGATCGATCTTCAACACTGCGAGATCGCTGGGAGGATCGGAACCCACCAACTTGGCCGCCAGATTCCGCTGCCCTTTCAGTTCAACTACGATTTCCTCAGCCCCGTTAATTACATGCGCGTTCGTGAGAATGTAGCCATCGGTAGAAACTATTACTCCCGAACCCAGACCTCTCCGAGGCGGCTCTGGTCGCTGCGGTAATCTGTCCCCAAAAAACCGTCGAAAAAAAGGATCGTCCATAAATGGGAATTGACGGGACGCGTGCACTCGCGCCTTCGTTCTGATTGTTACGACGGCCGGCGAGACACGATTGACTACTTCTGCATAGGAGGTCCTTAATCCAATAGTTGTCGTGACAGGCTCAGCAGGAGGTGGTGGAAGGTCGACCACTTCTCTTCTCCTGCAACCGCTCAGCGAGAACTGTATTAGGAAGAGTAAAAGTAGTGGTTTCAGAAAACGCGACCGAGTCTCGTTCTTTCGTGCAGTGAAACTATCCAAAAACATCACAAACATCCTTATGGTTAATAATTACCTGAAAGGGGCCAAAAATAAGGAATCAAAAGCAACGCGAGGGCTGCCAGAATTATGTCCAGCGGGATTCCCATCCGGATAAAGTCCTTGAAGCGATAACCACCTGGTCCATAGATCATCAAACTTGTCTGATAGCCCATCGGCATAGCAAAAGCAGCCGAGGAACCGAACGTGATGGCGGCCAGCAGTGCCATCGGGTTGATTCCCATTTTTGCTGCTACCGAAATCGTGACTGGGCCAAGCAAGGCCACGGTTCCGCTATTTGACATGAGCTCAGATATCACCACCGCCAGTACGAAAGAAACCGGCCATTACGACGAAGGGTCCGGTAGAGCTTGAAAGACCAGCTAACCAGTCGGCGAGTAATGTAGTCACACCTGTTTTATCCAGCGCCGCACCGAGCGCCAATGACCCGGCTAAGATAAACACCAGGCTCAGGTCGATAGCCCTGTAAGCTTCAATCGGACGCAAACATCCGGTAAGCATCAAGACAGCACAGCCGGCAGTTGCCGCCGTAACAATTGGAAGAAAACCCAACGACACGATGATTACGACGGCGGCCAGAGTCAGAATAGTGATCGCAAGTTTTCCCGGTCGCTCCTCGGGGTGTGCTGGAGTGCCGACCACCAGAAACCCTCTCGTTTCTGCCAATGCCTGAATCGCATCGCTTCTGCCCTCAACCAACAGCATGTCTCCTGCGAACAATGGCGTAGCAGAAGGTCTCTCCGTTACTTCGCCGCGTCGTCGCAACGCCAACACCACAGCGTCGTATCGTTCGGCGAACCGCGAGGCCTTAAGCGTGTGACCAATCAGTCCGGAAGTGGTCAGCACCACGACGTCGGCGAGCTGCGGCTTCACCGGTTTGTTCCGCCGTGCTTCACAGAGCGAGCGGTCTCCAGAACTTCATGGGACGGTATTGAGGTTCCGTTGCGTGAGGCGTAGTCTCGGGCCGGTGTAGTTCTAAACCGTTTTGAGCAGCCAGAGTCTTAAAACATGTTCCAGCGATCCGCGAATCAGAACCGAGTCATACGGAGCAAAGACCAGATCTGGACGCATCGAGAGGGATTGGTTGACCGCCACGCAGAAGGCCAACCAAATCTACGTCGAAATCTCGCTCCAGCAATTCCGCGTTTACCGCTCGCCCGGTCCACGAACTGTCTGGCTGGACGATCACCTCTGCCACATAACGCTCACCCGGTTGCGTGAGCCAGACACGTCCTGAGGTTGTGTCAGCGGTAAGAACCGTCTGCCAATGAACAGGATGTAAGCGTAGCCCGCGATGAGCATCGGCAACCCAACTTTCCCCAGCTCAAACATCGAAAAGCCGCGGAGCCCGTGGCTGATATGCAAACTCGTGGGCCACCAGATTTGTGGAAGTCCCGATCAGAGTGCACATCCCGCCAAAGGTCGCTGCATGCGACATCGGCATCAGCACGCGACTGGGACTTGTCTTTGTGCGCCTGCATACCTCGATAAGCACTGGAATAAAGACCGCGACGGCTGCCGTGTTATTCACGAAGGCGGAGATAGCGCTGATGATCACCATAATCACGATGGTGATTGTGAGTTGGGAATTGGCTAACGGAGTTAAGCAGCCGGCGCGCGATGTAGGTGAGGACGCCAGTTCGTTCGACGCCGGCTGACAAGACCAAAACAGCTGCAACGGAGATCGTCGCCGGATGGCTGAACCCCGAGAAAGCTTCGTAAGGGGTCAGCACCCCCGTGAGCAGCAGCGCCAATAGTGCCAAAAGAGCAGTGAGGTCTGGTGCGAGCCGCTCGCTTACAAACCCGTACATGGCTGCGGCCAAAACCAGCAAGGTCACGACAGCCTTGAGCGTCATTGCATCGAGCGCGATATCGAACATTTACTTATTCTACTCAAAGGCAGCAATATTGCGTGCAAAACCGAGAGCTTACCGGACTGGTCAAATGGGGAGGTCCAGGTCTCGGGGGCTTCAAAGTCGATGAGGCCGAACGGGTTTTATGTCATGCCGTCTTACCGGGCCAGTCTCACCGTGTCGCTCAACTCGGGTGGGGAAGGAGTGTCACGTTTCGCAATTAGGGGATTAGCACTAGTCAGCAATGCAAAAAGCCGTCACCGGCCGCAAGCCATGTGACGGCGCTTTCGCGTTCCGAGTAGATAGCGATCTCTTAGGCGTGATCGCCCATCGCATAGATAGTTGACTCGCGCGATTACTTGGCAGCAACAGCACTTGCCATCGGCTGCAGGACCGCGTCGACAAAGTACAAACGCCAGTTGTTTTCGTCCTCGCTCTGACGCGTGACTCTGGCATTGCCAATCTTGATATCTTTCGCGTCCTGAGACACGGCAACCTTGAGCTCACGTCCCCCTTCGGTCTTGAGAGCTGCGGCTTTTTTCAGATCATCAATCTTGAAAGTGCCGGGCACGACGTGCAACAAAACGAGGTTTTTCAACTGCTCACGGTTTTCCGGTTGCAGCAGGTTGTCGACCTTGTCCTGGGGCAGCTTGTTGAATGCCTCATCGGTCGGCGCGAAGACAGTGTAATTTGCAGGTCCTAAAAACTTCTGGCCCAGTCCGGCAGACTCTATGGCCTTGTTAAACTTCGTCAAGTTTGGCTCCTTTGCCACAAGGTCCATTAGTCCTCCGCCGTTTCCCATTTTTGTTTTCTCCATTAGTTCTCCTTTTCTGTGTATTTACCTCGCGCATTAAATTAGGTTCGCCGCAGGTTAATACCCGCGAGTTCATGGCGCGACGACTGTTCGTTACGCGAACTATCGATACTCGAACCTACTTGGCAAGGTGGTATGTACTTTCCATAACGCTAACACAACACACAGACTGCGTTCGTCCGCGAAAACCACGAATCTTGTAGGTGATAACACTTATCGTTATCCAGTCATGCAGATAGCGTGAAGTCTCTGATACAGAAAAATGACAAGATGACAAAGACGCTGAACAAGTAGTCGATTACGGTGATCGCTATGACGCAGCAACCCCGTCCTCAATACTTACCACTCACTGACTACGCCATAATTGGAGACGTGCACACGGCTGCTTTAGTCGCACGTGGCGGCTCGAACAACTGGTGTTGCTGGCCTGCATTTGACAGTCCCGCAGTCTGCTGCCGGCTCCTTGATTTCACCGGGGCGGCTTCTTCCGCAAATCCGCGCCAGCTCTACGGCTTGGCAGTTAGAACACTCTTACCCAAATTGTTCACACCCGTGGGTGTTATCAGCCACGCGCCCTGAGTGTTATATCTGATGTTGCTATCGCGGGCCTGGGATAAGCTGGTCGTATCATTTTTACTAGGCGTCGCCCGCCACGGCGCGAGGACGATTGGTCCAGTAGAGAAACCAAGTGTCGAGGGAGGACATGTGAAAAACAACGGAAGAACATGTGTTGAAGTGATGACGAAAGACCCATTGGCTTGCCAACCGGCCGACACCGCTGCCAGAGCGGCGCAGGTAATGAAGGCCCTGGATGTAGGACCAATTCCGGTAGAGCGACACCCCCTCACAGTCAAGATCGAAGAGGTGATGACGCGTGACCTCGTGACTTGCTCTGCTGATGATGAGGTGGACAAGGCAATGCGGTTGATGGCCGAACACCAATTGCGCAGGATCCCGGTGATTGACAACGAGGGAGCAATCATCGGAATCATTGCGCAGGCTGACGTAGCCACGAAGGCAACCGCGGCGGAACAGACTGGTAAGGTCGTGGAAGAAATTTCGCGCCCGCGCGACACAAGGTCCCGTTCGGCGGTGGTCTAGTCATTGGTCCACATTACGCTTGAGCGGTGTCAACAGCCGGAAAGTGGCAAAGTTGATAACACTTAAGACCAAAGCAATCTCATAGCGTCCGAATGCTACAGCAGCCCCAATCGCCCCCGTGTTCCAGATGCTGGCTGCGGTGGCGGTTCCGCGAACGCTGCCACGATCTTTCAGGATTGCGCCGCCACCGATAAAGCCTATTCCCGTAATCAACCCCTGGATTATCCGCGACATGCTTTCCGAACTACTCCCGAGGATGCTGGAGGCCAGGAGCATGTAGCCGCAACTGGCGACAGCCACCAGAGGAAAGGTGCGGAGACCGGCGCTTCTCGCTTCTTCCTCACGATCCCAAGCCACTGGTAGAGCCAGCAAGTAAGCGATAGTCACATTCAACAGGTGTGAGAAGATGCGGGTCCATTCCAGGTCAGGAATACTCATTTGTAGAGTTCGACCTCCGACGCTTGATCGCTTGTCCGGTTAACGCTTCGTAAGGCCGGATCTGAAGGCCGGATATCCCGCGCTCGTATTTCGGAAGTATCGTGGAACAGTAGCACTGTGTGTGGGTAAGGCATGTCAATTCCAGCTTTGTCGAGCGCAAGTTTGACTCCCGTTGCAACAGAATCTTTAACTTTCAGCACATCTGTATGGCGGGATTCGATCCAGAAATAGACGTTGAAATTGACGGATGAGGCCGCTAACTCAGCGACAAAAACCTGGGGCGCCGGGTCCTTGAGCACACTATGAATTCGACGTAGAACTTTACGAATCGTCTCGCGCGCTTCCTCAAGCGAGTCTGAATAGCCCACACCCACTGAAAAGCTCAGGCGTCTGCGTTTGTAAGCGGTGCGAACCAAAACTCCATTAGTATAGACATCACCGTTTGGTATTACTGCGCGCTCCCCATCGCCAGTCCTGAGGCGAGTTGAGCGTACCGTAATCTCTTCAACTCTGCCTTCAAAATCACTTGTCCTGATTATGTCTCCTACCCTAAATGGACGACGCCAGAGTATTAAAATCCCGGCGAAAAAATTTTGCAGGACGTCCTTGAAAGCAAATCCGATTGCCACCGATGTGATTCCCAGACCCGCGATTAAATCACCGGGCTGGAACGTCGGGAAAATGACTACTGCGGCGACGAAGAGGCCGAGCAAACTAATGACAAAGTAGGTTAAGCGCCCGAGAAGACCTAGGAGGGCCACGTCAAGGCGAGTCTGCTTTCCCGCTGTTAGTAAAATCCTTTTTACAATCCGTCCGGCAATAATAAAACTCATAAATACGATAACGCCGATTACGAGGTAAGGTACCCGAGCCAAAACCCAGCCGCTAATCTCGGATAATGTGCGGAAGAGAATGTTCAGATCGAAGCCGCTTAGGTCGCGCTGCGTTGCCGATTGTTGTAGAACCATCATTGCTCTCGGCCTTTACCTCGGTAATCCAATCGGACGCCGTTCCGACTTCATGGCTGTGGAATGCGCGATTTGCTGTCGCTCTTCGCTCCCTGGTCCCTTATCAAAATACACGTCGTATACGGCGCGCGCTGCAGGGGCTGCATATCGTGAACCAAAGCCGGAATTCTCAATCAACGCCAGGACTGCGATCTCAGGATTAAAGGCCGGAGCGTATGACACAAACCAGGAGTGGTCTTTGTTCTCCCCAACGTCTTTGCCGAGTCCCACGACCTGCGCCGTCCCCGTCTTGCCCGCAATATCGAACCCGTCTTTGCGGATGCCAGTAGCCGTACCAGCTTCATTAACCACCGACCACATAGCCTTAACTACTGCGCCATCTTGTTCCTTTGTCATCTTCACGAGGCCCCCCGCGTCAGCTGCGTATTGCTTTGGCGGACGACAACTTTCTTCCACGGGATTTCCCCTGGCGCGTACTTCCTTTAGAAGGTGAGGTGTTGACAAATTACCTCCGACGCCGACGGCCGCGATCGCACGCAAGAGTGAAATCGGGGTTACGAAGTCATAAACCTGACCAAACGATGCGTAGACGGTATCAATATCTGTCCATTCCGGAGCTGTGGGATTGAAGCGTGCTTTAAACTTGCGTGACGGCGTCCAACTCACGAGTTCATGAGGGAGGTCGATACCAGTGGGCTCGTTGAGTTTGAATTCCTTGACCATCTCCATGATTCCGTCTAGTCCCATCTTCAAACCCAGTCGATAAAAATAACCATCGCAAGATTTCATAACGGCGGTGTGCAAGTCGGGTTTGCCATGGTTGCCCATGCAGCGAGTAAACTTGTTTCCGATTTGGATGCCTCCGCCGCAAAGCAGTCTCGAATCATCGAGAGTAATAACGCCCTGCTGAAGGGCAGCTACGGCCATCGGTATCTTCCAGGTAGATCCTGGCGGATAGCGGCCCTGAATTGCGCGGTTGTATAAAGGGGTCTCGGGATTATTCAGCAACGCTGCGTATTCCGCGCGTCCTTTCTTAGTGGCAATACGTTGCGTGAACAGATTGGGATCGAACGTTGGATAAGAGGCCAGGGCCAGAATCTCGCCGTTATTCGGGTCGAGTGCGATAATCACGCCTCGCTGCGAAGGCGAGTTTCGCAATTGCTCCTCTGCCGCTTGCTGCAAGTCCCGGTCGATCGTGGTCACCAGGTCCTGACCCGGCGTGGGGTCATCGACTTCGATAACATCTCTAATTCGCCCCAGACTATCGACAATGACTCTTCTACTCCCTTCTCGGCCGCGCAAGTATTGATCATACGTTGCCTCTAAGCCTTCCTTTCCGATCACATCGCCAGCCTTGTACCCGTGCTTCTTGTATTTGGGAAGATCTAACTGTTTGGCATTGATTTCACCCACATAGCCAAGCACATGGGCCAGGAAGCCGTTTTCCGGATAATGACGCTGTGGCCGCTGTTCGATCTGCAAAGATGGATATTCAAGCGAATGCGCTTCGACCCACGCGATGTCGCCCATCGTCGCGTTCTCTTTGATTAATATCGACTGGTAGGCAGGGTTGGATCTGATTTCGGAGAATCGCTCTTGTAAATAGCCTTCATCTATGTCCAGCACGTTTGGCAGGATTAGTGCCAGACCAGAGAGGTCGATCGCTCTGCCAAGTTCGCGGTGCAAGACAACGTTGTAGATCGGTTGCGAATTGACCAGCACTCTCCCATGACGATCAAGGATGGTGCCGCGTGGGGCCGGTATAGGTATCGTCCGAAGCCGTTGATTAACGGCGCGCTCGCGGTAGTACTCACCGTTTACGACCTGAAGGCTGTAAAGACGCAGCGCGCAGAGAGCCAGCAACGACAAAACGACTATCTGGATAACGCGCAATCGTGCACTGATATTCTGTGTTCGATCTTCGAACCTCACGGAATGATCCAGCCTTTCCCATAGCTAACCTGGACGCAGAAAGCTTACGCGCTCATGTTACGGGGCAACTCGTTCGGAAGAATCTGTGAGATTACTTATGCGAGTGGGTGATCGTACCTATTCAAGCTTGGCCTAAAAAGGCATCGCTGTATGAGTGGTTCGTTGGGAGGGCGCGGGGTCGCTGGGTAGCGAGGCTTTGCACAATAAGTGGTTTCCATCAGTACGCGTCAGCGGACGACTGATAGTAGCCCAGCAGTTCACTGCTGGGATCAGTGGAGATAGATCGCAGTCCGTGAAGCGGACGGCTGAGGATGAGCTAAACCATTGCCTTTTTCAGCCGTCCGCTTCACGGACTTCGCCTCACGTTACTGCGAATCCCAGCGATGAATCGCTGGGCTATTTTCAGTCGTCCGCTAACGCGGACTGAGTGTCATCACTTTTCGTAAAGCTAGGCAGCGAACAAACCGACCGATTCGGGTTGAGAGGATTCTTGTGGAATTACTAAATCGGTAAACTGCGAAATCAGTTGTACCATTTCATCTGGACCAGGTAGGTAGTATCTGGCTCGTGACCTTTCGCTACCGACATGGATTGTCCATGCACTCCCAGGGACTTGCGCAAAGAGATCTTCGTCGGTCGCATCGTCGCCTGCGGCCAGGATGAATTCAGGCTGGGGTCCCGCTGCCAGAAACCGTTCGCAGACCTGTTTCTTGTTAGCCCAGAGCGATTTGACTTCTACCGTCCTTTGGCCTTTCACCGGCTTTACCGGTGAATCGGCCAGCATATGCTCGAGGTTCGCGATCAGATCGTTAGCGAGCCAGTCGCCAAATTCCAGATCTGCCATGCGGTAATGCCAAACCAACGAAAACTCTTTTTCTTCAATGAAACTACCCGGTGTTCGCTCTACGAAATGTTCAAGTACCGGATGGACGCGTCGCTTCCAGCCCTGCGAAGTTCCAGGAGCGGCTTCCCCCCACTGACGCGACTCTGGCGATCGAAGGACGGCGCCGTGTTCTGCAGCTAACCAAATGTTCTCAATGTCACCGAACCATTGATTGAGATCGGCTTTAGCCCGACCTGACACAATCGCAATTGTCGAACGCTTGTCCTGGGCCAGACTCCTTAATAGATCGATTAACCTGGAAGAAGGAACTGCTTCCTGCGGAAGCGATGAATAGGGCGCCAGCGTTCCGTCGTAGTCCAACAAGATCAATCGCGAGCCGGACTTCTTGAACGCTTCAACTATATCTTCTGATGGAAGTTGGAGTGGGCCAACACGAGAAGTTCTGAATCGATTTTTTTCGGCTTTACTCAGGTTGTTGATAAACCGGTCACCCCAGGCGAAAACATTGTTCTTATGGACGCGTCGATAAAGCGCCGTCATGCGATCACGTTTATCCTGCTCATCAAGAGAGAGGGCGCGTTGAATTGCTCTGCTGAGACCTTCTTCATCATAAGGATTTACTATCAGCGCTTCGCCCATCTCAGCCGCTGCTCCGGCAAACTCACTCAGCACCAGCACCCCATCGCCTGACGATTTGCAAGCCACATACTCCTTGGCCACCAGGTTCATACCATCACGCAAGGGAGTCACAAGTGCCACATCCGCCACAGCGTAGAGAGCCGCCAGTTCATGTTGCGGCAAGCCCCGCCGGACATAAGTGATTGGGGACCATTCGGGCGTGCTCCAATCGCCATTGATTTGTCCGATGAGTTCATCCACTTCTTTGCGCAGCCGGCCATATTTTGGGACCTGCTCCCGAGATGGAACTGCGATCTGAATAAGAACGACTTTTCCGTGCCATTCCGGGTAGTCGCGCAAAAACTTTCGATAGGCCCGCAGCCGCTGTGGAATTCCTTTCGTATAGTCGAGCCGATCAACGCCCAGGATAATTTTTCGGTAGCCGAAACGCTGCTTGAGTTCGGCGAGCTGTTTCTTTGTGCCTTCATGCTTCACCAGCATTTCATTGAACTCTTCTGGAGCAATTCCGATAGGCAACGCATCGAGGGTTATAGTTCTCCTATCGATCTCCACGCGATCCATCTCACTACGGACGCCCAATAATCGCAGCATCGAAGTTCGAAAATGCTGCAGGTAGCGATGAGTATGAAAAGCCAGGTAATCGGCTCCCAGCATTCCTTTCAGTAATGCCTCGCGTTTTGGAAGGATTCGGAATACCGACGAGGACGGGAAAGGCACATGCAAAAAGAAACCGATGGTTATGTCCGGCATCGCCTCCCGAAGCATCTGAGGTAACAGCAAGAAATGATAGTCATGTATCCAAACCAGATCATTCGGTTGTAGATGCTTTAATATCTCGTCCCGGAAAGATTCATTAGCAGAGACGTAGGCATTCCAGTCCTCCGGATCAAACTGCACTAAGGACGGAAAGTGGTGGAGCAACGGCCACAATGCCTGGTTCGAAATTCCCTCGTAGAATCCGTTCGCGACAACCGGTGCTAAGTCAACGGCGAAGTAGCGATCCTGTTTTGCCCAATCGTTCAGTACCTTCCGACGCTTCTCATTGTTATTGTCGGAGGTGTCACCTGACCAGCCAATCCAAATGCCATTGCGTCCTTCCAGTATCGGCTGCATTGCGCTAGCTAAACCTCCAGCAGTCTTCCGACTCTGCCAGTTATCGCCAGCCCGCTTAAGACTTACCGGAAGCCGGTTGGAAACGATGACCACTCTTTGTTTGTCTGCCATTGAGGACATATTTATTCAAGGTCTGAGTTAAGTGGCGAAGGGTTGTTTAGAATTGTCCTACGCAGTTGAGGCGCCTTGCGGCGCCTCAACAACTGGGCAATGCGGCTTTATCTCCATGGTTGTCGGGACTCTTCCCAGCTTATCAACCCAGTCACGAGGCGCCACATTTTGCTATCAGCAAGTAAATGATAGCCAAACCAAAACCGAGGAGCATCAGTTTTATCACTTAGTAACAGTAAGTGTTTTCACCCATTCTTCAAGGCGTTTATAAAGAGGAAGACAACATTCAATACGGATGAAACACTGCCATGACAAGATTTAGTTCTTGTGGCTGCCAAAGGGGGAGATGAATCAGATGAATCAGGAAGGCGGTTATATAAAGGACGTAGTCAATAACGAGCGCAGTGAGATTCTCAACCGGCTTGAGCAGTGGCTCGAAACGCCGATGATTGTTTTGGGTTTCAGTTGGCTCGCGTTGTTGATCGTAGAATTGCGCTGGGGCTTAAAGCCATTTCTGGAAATCCTCGGCACTGTGATCTGGGCCATCTTTATTATGGATTTTGCGGTTAGGCTGATAATCGCCCCGCAAAAAGTGTCTTACCTTAAGAGTAATTGGCTTACTGTAATCGCGCTCATCGTCCCCGCTTTTCGGATCCTCCGTATAGTACGCGTTCTGCGTGTGCTGCGGGTTGCACGCGCAGCCAGGGGATTAAGGTTGTTGCGTGTCGTCACTTCGCTCAACCGTGGGATGAAAGCAATCAGCGCAAGCTTTGGCAGGCGGGGATTTGGTTATGTTCTTGCGCTTACCCTAATCGTAAATCTGGCCGGAGCCGCTGGCATGTATGCGTTCGAAAATGAAATGCCGCGCGGGTTCGCTTCCTACGGTGCAGCGCTGTGGTGGACAGCGATGTTGCTCGCGACCATGGGAACTGATTATTGGCCACAAACGGCTGAGGGTCGAGTCTTATGCTTTTTACTCTCGCTTTATGGCTTCGCGGTTTTTGGTTATGTAACCGCAGCACTGGCCAGCTACTTTATTGGACGGGACGCGGACCACGAGGACACTGAGTTAGTTAGTGCCAAACCTTTAAAAGAACTTCGCGGCGAAATAGCAGCTCTGCACGAGGAATTGCGGGCGCTCCGCCAGGAGATTGCCATACAGGAATAAGTGCGTGCTGCGGGATTGAGGAAACTCTGATCAAATGACAAAACTGAGCTCGACCAGCGAATGGTTCAAGGATGCGATCTTTTACGAGGTTTATGTCAGGGGCTTCTATGATTCAGATGGCGACGGCGTCGGCGACTTTCGTGGCCTAACTGCAAAACTGGATTATCTCGAGTGGTTAGGCATTGATTGCATATGGTTGTTGCCTTTCTACGAATCACCTCTGAAAGATGGCGGGTACGACATTTCCGATTACTACGCGATATTGCCCGATCATGGAACCTTCGACGACTTCAAGGAATTCATGGCTGAGGCCCACGGCCGTGGCATGCGCGTCATTGCTGATTTGGTCCTAAACCATACTTCTGATCGTCATCCGTGGTTTCAGGAATCGCGATGCTCGCCTGATTCGCCGAAGCGTAACTGGTACGTGTGGAGCGACACTGATCAAAAGTATGCCAGTGCGCGTGTCATCTTCAGCGACACTGAGCGGTCAAACTGGACATGGGACGATGAGGCAGGCGCTTTCTATTGGCATCGATTCTTCAGTCATCAGCCCGACCTGAACTACGAGAATGCTGAAGTCCAACAGGCAATCCTTGATGTGGTCTCATTTTGGCTGGGGGCCGGGGTTGATGGATTTCGCATTGACGCGGCCCCATACCTTTTTGAAGAAGAAAGTACGACTTGTGACAACCTGCCTCAGACCCATGCTTTCTTGCGCAGGCTCCGTGAATACGTTTACCACAACTTCCCGCATGCAATGTTGTTGGCTGAGGCCAACCTGTGGCCGGAAGATCTGGTGGAGTATTTTGGCGAAGGTGATGAGTTTCATATGGCATATCACTTCCCGATCATGCCCCGGCTGTTTATGGCTCTGCGTCAGGAAGATCGCCGGCCCATAGTGGAGATACTTGAACGCACGCCGGAAATCCCGCCCGGCTGCCAGTGGGGAATGTTTCTTCGGAATCACGACGAGCTTACGCTGGAGATGGTTACTGATGAGGAGCGCGACTATCTTTACAATGAGTATGCAAAAGACCCGCGCATGCGACTCAATGTTGGCATTCGCCGCCGGCTGGCCCCGCTAATGGAGAATGGACGCCGGCGGATAGAACTTCTACACGCACTCTTGTTCAGCCTGCCTGGTAGTCCATTTCTTTACTACGGCGACGAGATTGGCATGGGTGACAATGTACACCTGGGCGATCGAGATGGTGTGCGTACGCCGATGCAATGGTCGGCGGATCGCAATGGGGGTTTTTCGCGCGCCGACTTCGCTCAGCTGTATTTTCCGCCAATCATGGATCCGGTCTACGGTTACCAGGCGGTAAACGTTGAAGCCCAGCGTCGCTATAGCACTTCCTTAGTTAACTGGGTCAGAGAAATGACCCACTTGCGCAAAAGACATCCTGTTTTTGGTCGCGGATCTCTCAACATTATCAAGCCGGACAATAGAAAGGTATTTGTTTTCACTCGGCACTATCTTGATGAGACAGTGCTTTGCGTCTTTAATCTGTCACAGTCGGCCCAGCCGGTTGAACTCGACCTCGATCAATATCCAGACCGCACACCAGTTGAGATGATCGGTGGGGCCGAGTTTCCCCGGATTGGCGATGGGCCGTATCAACTTGCGCTGGCGCCGCGTGGCTTTTATTGGTTTCTGTTAAGAAATGGAATAACCGGAGAGCCTGATCTATAGGGGTGCCGCGCTCTCGAGATCTGATTGATAGGTTCGAAGACCACTCTACAACCACAGGCTTCGAATGAACTCGCTCTGGCTACCACGGGTCTTTTACTGGTTCATGTTCGAAAACCGATAAGGCCGGAGTGAAGCCGCCGGCAAGGTGTCGCGGCTTCATTCTCGTCGGCCACTACCTACCGGGCGCACTCACCTGAATTGTTATTTCAGTGCCTCTCGTCAGAGTTAGATTGTCGCGACCCTGAATGTAAACGGAGCCTGCACCTGCACCAGCACCGACCGCAGCGCCAATTGCAGCACCTTCTCCGCCCCCGGTAATCGCTCCTATCAAGGCGCCAATCGCCGTTCCGATGGCGGTTCGTTGAACTGTAGTAGTGGTCCGGTTCTCTTCCTGAACCGCGCCTTCATTATCGACACGAACCTCATCGTTGTTTGTTGCCCTTACGGTCTGCACCACGCCCGCAAAGTTGTAGTTGTTTCCGTTAGGCATACGAATGCGATCAAAGTTTAGCGTCATCTCGGACCGCCCGGTTATGCGACCGCCGCGATCAACGTGCGTTACGTGACCTTCAATAATTGCATTTCGATATTGATAAGGTTCACGCACCGTCATGGTAAAACGGTCATTGACGCGGGTGTTTTGCGTCGAGAGATCTTGGTTAAGCACGGCAACCACTCGCGTTCCGTCCGGGACGAGAAAGCCCCCGGCCGAAGTCCCTGTGTTGGGAAAACTCTGCCGTGGCAAATTCCACTGCGCGACAGTTGAAATGCGATCGTAATAGCTCTGTACCATTACTGGCCGGCTAAGTCGTTCAGCATAAACCTGTCGCGTTACGAGCAAACGCTGTCCGTTGTTGACCGGCGCGAACGTGACGGTAAAGTCGTTCGCTCGATCACCGTTAGTGACAACGGTAAATCGGTCGCCGCTGAAGCTGGCCCGCACGCGCGACGTTCGTCCGATTGGATATGTCTCGCGTCGCTCGACTCCGTCAACCTCTAACATGACTCGGGGCGAAGTGGTAGAAGCCAGCGCTACCGAATTGCCGTGTCGTTCAATAGCGATCATTTCGGGAGCGGTAAGCCGGTTTACCAGGTTGTTATGTGTTGCCTGCCTTCGATTATAAGGAAGGGTACGCACGGCATTATCAACGATCGTCCGCGGGTTGTTGCTAAGACGGGCATTGAGCCGATATGTACCTGTTAGCAATGTGTCGTGATACGACCCGCCAGGAACCACCGTACCCGGCCAGGTCATCGTGGCCCAGTTACCCGCTACGTTGTAAGCGTTGGCCAGCCGGTTAAGTTCGGTTCTCACCTGAGCCCAGGCGCGTTCAGTCTGACTATTCAGCCGGCGATTGTTCATGAAGGTGTTTATGAGTGCGCCGCGCTGTAGCACCAGGTGCGCGTCTGTTGCCACTGATTGACGGTTCTCGAAGCGTTCCTTCAATTGATCAGTGGCGTGCTCAAAATCCGTTACCAACGCATTGATATTATCTTCCCGCTGCGTGCCGTCGATGCGGCTGCGATCTAATGCGTTAGGCAACAGGTTACTGAAGCGATCGGTTCTTGTTTCCAGACGGTTGAATATCTGTCGCATGTAGTTGTCGCTGTAGCGATAAGCACGCTGAGCGTGTACGGCTTGGGTTAGTCCCAAACTCACCAGCATTCCTAAAATCGCTGGTAGGACAGGTTTCCTTTGATCTTCATCTTTGTCATCTCCTTATGAATTAGGCTGCGCGGTTTTGCCTCACTGTGTCCCGGTTGAAGCTTGAGTCCTCGCGGGCCTTTGCACGGGGGATTGATCTCTTAATGTTGCGGGCAAAGCGGAGGGTCGTCGCCGCCGGCTTGGCATTCAAGGGGATAAGTAGGGTGGGTAGCGGATCCGAGAAGCGAGCGACACGATTGCGGTTGCTCTTCACACACGGTTCTGACTTCTCTCTTTCGAGTCAAGATGGTAGGAAAGAATATTGCTAAGGCATACGGAGCATTTCTTAGGAACGGTGAGTGATTACACTTAGAAGAGTAATATTCTGCGGCACACTTTGTGGCGATGACTCGGTGACGAGAGCCATCGCCGCAAAGCTGACCGTCCACTAGCTAACCAGCAGTGGCAACTTGCGTTTGAGGCATTAGAACCGTGTCGATTCCGTGCAGCACTCCGTTTGAGGCCTCTAGATCCGCCGAAACCACTTTTGCCTGGTTGATCCAAAGTCCTTCGCGCGATTCGATTTTCAGCTGCTCCCCCTTCGCTGACTTCGTATCACCGAGCGTCTTCAGTTCACCTGCCGTTAGCTTACCTGAGACTATGTGATTCCTCAGCAGCATTTGAAGCCTCTCCTGGTTCTCCGGCTTCAGAAGATCGTCGAGTTTGTTTTTGGGAATCTTTGCGAATGCTTGGTCCGTCGGAGCGAAGAGGGTATAGGGTCCCGTGTCCTTCAACGTTTCTTCCAGGCCAGCTTTCGCAATGGCTCCAGTAAAAACGCCGAATCCTCCAGTTTTCTTCGCTGTTTCGATCACATCGTAATTCTGTTTCATCGGTTTCCTTTCATTTCTTAAAAGAATGGGACCAGCAGTTGTATTAGGCCCTCATCCTCTGTGTGTCTTCGGTGAGGAATTGGTAACGAGCAAGTAGCTACCAAATTCCACCGGTATAACCATTGCTGAATTGAATGGCGTAGTCGTTCGAGTGAGACTAGCAAATCAGAGGATGATGGAAATCGGCAGAATTACGCAGACCAGTTGAGGGTTTCCACTCACGTCTTTGGGAGGTTGAGTTTTCGTTAGTGAGAGTGACGTTGTTCTAAAACATGCCGAGCAATCTCTACCCGATTACTAAAGCCCTTCTTATCGAGTATGTGGCTGATATGGTTCTCCACTGTGCGCACACTGATTTCTAACTCTGCCGCAATCTCTTTGTTACTCAAGCCACGCGAAACCGCCAAAGCCACCCGATCTTCGGCCTCAGTTAGTTCCTCGTCCTGAAATGTGACAAGCTCTTCTTCGGCAATTGTAGAATCCACGAGTCGTGCGATCTGCGAGTGAGTCCTTTCCACTCGGCTAAGAATGCCAGCAATGACTGCGATCAGTTCTTCCGGCTGGAATGGTTTCGTGAGGTAAGCGTCGATGCCTGCGCGAAAACCTTCGATGCGGTCAGCGGTTTCATCTTTGGCGGTAAGAAATACGATGGGTACCAAGGCTGTTCTCGGCGAACCGCGCAGTTGTCGAGCGAGCTGATAGCCATCCATTCCCGGCATTCTGATATCACTCACCAACAGGTCGGGCACCCCCTCCGCGAGTTGCACTAGAGCTTCTCGACCACTGCGAGCGGTGTTCACCTCGTAGCCCTCAGTTTTGAGGCATGCCGCCACCGCGCGCAGAAGGTTAGGTTCGTCATCAACTACCAGCAATCGCTTTGACATCAGCATCATCCTCAATAGCCATCTCCGAATTGCCACCGGTAACCAACGCCGGCATGAGCACGGTGAATGCTGTACCGGCGCCGACTTCGCTCTTGACCTTAATGCGTCCGCCTAACTGCTCAACGATGTGCTTCGCTAAATAGAGACCGAGTCCAACTCCAGGCGCTGCGGTTGCAGATAAAGCAGTTTGGTCGGCTTCGTTGTCGGTCCTTGATGGCGCACGAAAAAATTTGTCGAAGACATGAGGAAGGTCTTCAGGATGAATTCCGCCTCCATTGTCATCAACAGAGATCGCCACGTTTTGCCCCACGCTGTGAGCGGAGACCCTTACTCGACCGCCTTCAGGTGTGTACTTAATTGCGTTGTCAACCAAGCCACGAATTACTCTGCATAAGGCTTCAAAGTCGGCCTCAATTTTCGGTAAATCCTCTGGTATCTCCATGGTCAGGACCAGGCCCAGTGAACCTGAACGGTGCCGATCCACGTCTACACACGAGTCTATCAAGCGAGCAACATCTACTGGAGATTTCGTCAGTTTATAAGCCCCTGATTCAATACGAGACAAATCCAGCAGATTACCTACGAACTCAATTTGACGGTCACACTCGGTTGCGATCGTCCGCGAGTAGTCGAGCCTGTCGTCCTCGGCTAACGCCTGCGCCTGTAGCAAATGGGCCAGGACTTTTATAGTAGTTAAAGGCGTCTTCAATTCATGGGAAACGCTGCTCACGAAATCGGATTTCAGCTGGTCCAGTTCAGTGAGTCTGTCGTCACGCTCTTCGACACGAGCGGCCATCTGGTTGAAGGCTCTTGCAAGATCGCCTATTTCACCGGCGTCTTTTATCTGGGAGCGAGCCGTTAGATCCCCTGCGCCTAGCTGCTGAGCTGAGCTGCGTAAGCTTCTCACGGGCGTCACAATACTTCGCTCAATCACCAGCGCGGCGCCGATGGCCAGCAAGAGCGCAATCAAACCGACAAATCCATAACGATTAAAACGCTGACGTGCCGGTTCATAGAGTGTCGCGCTCGGAATCCCAATCATCGCAATCAAGCCGGTGTCCCTGACATGTGCTATCCCGTATACGCGTTTTATTCCGTCAACCGGGCTGGTGAGCTCGATGACGTTGGTGCGTTTCTCTCCGAGCACTGAGGCGAGTGGAGCCCAGCTCATATCGGCTTCAGTGGTTGCTTCTGAACCACGGCGCCGGTAAAGAATGCGCCCGCTGGAATCGAGGACTGAAATAAGTGCTTGTTGGGAAAGTTCGATACTGTCGAATAGTTTATTAATCGCAGCTCCATCAATGCGACCAATGACCGCGCCTCCTTTTTCTATCGGGGCGGCGATGACCACGATTGGTCGAGCTTCATCGAGGGTTCGGTCGGTAACCACCGCCCACGATTTGCGCTCTCGCATTTCTGAAACCACATAGTCGGTAAGAGCACTTGGCAGAACTTCTTTCCGTGCCGGCTGCGATACCGTCGTCGTGCCGCCTGCGTTGGTAATTCGCAGATCCATCCAGAAGGGGCGTGTTTTGAGAACGCTCTCCAGGTTCTCACGAATTACGGTAGAACCAGGGTCATTGTCGCCGGCGGACGCCGCAATTGCCTCCAATGCTTTTTTCTGATCATCGAGCCAACGCTCGAGCGCAATCGAGGCCAGGTCGACTTGCTGTTTGATCGAGTCGTCCAATTGAGCCCGACTGAGTCGCCACATGTTGCGAAGATCCAGCGCACCAAAGACCACCAGTGGCACGGCAATCCCAACTGCAAGCAGGAGTAATTTGCCGCGAATGCCCAAAAATTTCGCTCCTTCCTCAGGCGACTATCCAACGAACAGCCTTAATACAAGTGTGAATAGGTGAACAAGAAGTATAGCAACCGTGAACGCTCATTCTGTAAGGGTAAACACTCATGCGATGCTGTGATTCCACTGATTCGCTTCAGAATGTAGTGCCTTACCATGAGTTAGAGTATGCAAGAGTACCTTCGGGGATGTTAATTGCCGTTCCGATGTTCCTTGCGAGATATGGTCAAAGGAGTGATTCATGAAAGCCGCAGAACACATTGCCAATAAAAGTGATGCCACCGTCAAGAGCAGCGTTTTGAGTGAAAGATTATCCAGTGTCAACATTCCCTGGAGACGTGTCGCGTTATATCTGAGCCTTTGTTTGGGGTTCTTTCTGCTGGGATTGGTTCCCATGTGGATTAAAGCTAACAACGCAATCGAACAGCGCGATGCTGCCCAACGTGAGGTGCGTTTGGGTCAACTCCAAAGGACCCTGGGTGCCGCCATGGTGGATGTGCAGCGAGGCGAATACGAACCTGCACGGCAACTCACAAGCGACTTTTATACAAACTTGCGCGGCCAGATAGACGCAGCGAACGCATCCGCCTTCACGCCCGCTCAACGTGAAACTCTCAGGCCTTTGCTGGCTGAACGTGATGAAGTGATTACGTTACTTGCCCGCAGTGATCGGGCCGCTGTAGATCGTCTCTTTGCTATTTATTCGTCTTACAACAAGATCACCAGCAGTGCGACTTAGCCTCGATTTACGGCTTTCGCAGGACAAACCACAGAACCAGCTTTGCAGCGCGTGGTAAAGGCATTCTTAACCGCATAGACTTCGAACCTAAGCTCAACTTGGCGCAATACGGTCCAATGTTACCGGTCCCGCGCGAGACTTATATTAAGTAACGCCACGAAGTAGAGCTTCTAAGAGGATGGAGTTTGGCCTCGTTCCCTCATCACTTCATGCTACATCGAAGGCCTCAAAGACATGGCGAAGTCAGATAACGCCAGGGTGATCTTCATGCCCGTGGAGAGCTCTAGCGTTTTAGGAAACGCCGGGGCTCTCAAAGAAGTGTTGTCTCGGATCGCGAAAGGAGATTAACTAGCTGCGGCGGTTTTTCGCCAACAACTTGTGAGGCCAATTTGTGACCAACATTTTGAGAACGCACATTTCTCTAAAGCTGAACGGCACGAATGTATCGCGCAGAATTTACAACACGGTAAGAAAGCAAGAGCTCCGAGAGCAACTTTGACACTGACGAAAGATGATCGTTAGCAACATCCATTCTATTGGTCCAGCTTTTTACTCATCGGCAAAAATTAATTAAGGCTCTAACCTGACCCGTTGAAGTCACCATTGCTTCGGATGACACTCGACACATTGAAACATCGAGATGTCGCCCAGGTTGACCGGGTGCTTGAACGGTTCGTTGGCTTTATGGCAGGTCTCGCATTTGCGATCGGCAAGTCCACCGAGGTCGACAGGATGCTGAAGGGGGAAAGTCTTGAGCACTGATGTAGGACTTGCTGAGTCAGACAGAACCGTGTGGCATACGCTGCAATCATTCGAAATAACCTTGCCGGTATTGCTCACATGTTCGCCATCGTGACAACGAAAACAACCTGAGGAATAAAGGTGGCCAATATTGTTTGGGTGAGTTTGCCAGTTGGTTTTCATCTCGGGAAAGAAGTAGGTCTGGTAGATGCGCTGGGTCTCACTGATGGCCGCTTTGACCAGGTATCCTTTTTGCTCCGTACAGCTCGCCATAGTTAGTACGATAAAAGGTATCCAAACTTGTTGCTATCGCTTTGACTGCGTCGCCCTCCGTTGCATAAGGCTGGTTTAAAGCGGCAACGGCCTGTCGTTTAAAATATGGAAGAGACGGATCAAGTCGTCCGGCGGCAAACGCTTGGTCCAGTGCGACGTCTGGCGGCAAGTAAACATGGGTCGGCCGATTGTGGCAATCAATGCAGTCCATGCGCCGCTTTTCTGCCTGCGAAACTTGCTCTGCGCTCAGAGGCCTAGTGCGATCGTGGTACTCGGTGATGTTTCCCTGCCGGTCTTTCGCACGAATCCAGGGAATGACCTGACGATGGCGGTCGGTTGCAATGTAGGAAATCTCATTGGCTAGATTCATGTGCCAGTGAATTCCGGCCACTGGTCCACTTTGCTGATCGCCACCGCCTACATTAATGAGCATTCGAGTCTGCCGTAATGAGTTCTTTTCATCGTGGGCGTAGTGGTTGAAGGTTTTAAGCTGCGATCCGTAAAACTTGGAGGGCCAATGACATTGTTCACACGTTTCGTTTGCGGGGCGCATGTTGTGAACAGGAGTCTCAATTGGTCTTGAGTATTTATTGAAAGCCAAGGAGTAAAGTTGCCGAGCCCCGTTGAGTTTTGAACGCGCATAGGACTCTGCTCCATGGCCGACGTGACAATCAACGCATCGAATCCTGGCGTGCGAGGTCGCCATGAAAGAAGCGTGCTCAGGCTTCATCACGGAGTGGCACGTCGTCCCACAGAATTCCACCGACTCGCTGTACTCGTAAGCACGGTAGCTGCCGAAGGCGCTCATGAAGATAAAAACAAACGACGCTCCCACGAGCGAAAAAGCTATTCGCCGTTGGCGCGGATCGTTCAAATCGATTTTTGGATACGGGGTAATTTCAGAGTCGGGCCGACGCTGACGCCGGCGCCGTTCGAGAAGCATGCCGATCAGGATTATGATCAGTCCCAGAATCAAAAATGCCGGTAGAATCACGTAGGTTACGATCCCAAGGTAAGGGTTGTCCGCGGCCTTTGTGATCTCGATTAGGAACAGCAGGAGAATGCTGGCGAGGCTTGCGGCAACAAGAACAGCTCCCGCGAAGCTGATGTAGTTGCGAAAGAGGGTCGGAGCCTTTACTGTCACCTTTACTTCATCACTCATAAGTTCGTTCCTGTAGTCGACGGGGTTCGCGTTCCTAGACACAAGCACGCACGCCTCTCCATGTGCGCTTCTTACAGCAAAACAACATGGAGAGGGAGTGCGAAAACCTTAGGTTAAGAAGACCGAAGCGACGAAGCGCTTTAAGGAGCAGTCTTCAATTGCTTCATGTGCTCAACCAGCGCCTTCGCCTGCTCCGCCGTGACACCTTTGTCGGCGTATGCCGGCATGTTCGGCGGCTTCTCTGGTTTCTTGCCCTTCATTACGATGTCGATCAGTTGCTCATCCGGCAAAGTCGAGTCGAACTTCTTCTCCGCTTTTTGCCCGTGACAGGCCACGCACTTGGTCTTGTAGAATGCAGCCGGATCCGAAGCCTGAACTTCCCCCTGCGCCGTGACGCTGATCAGCAGTCCCGCTGCAACGAATGTCGCCGCCACTACGCCAATCACCATCTTCTTGAACTCGCTCATGATGCCATCCTTTACTAATCAACTTGTCGAGCGGTGTTTCCGCTAACAATCTCTAGTGCACTGACCGTGCCACTAGGTCTATTAGGAAATCCCACGCAAATTGAGTGGGATCTGGCTGATATGAGCGAGCTTTCGCACATTGAGTGCGAAACTTTTCGCAGCCCAACTACGGTTCAGCTGGCGCTGCGCTTGTGACAAGTCGTGCATTTCTTAGACGTTGGCGGATTTAGTCCAGTACTCGTTTTCACTATCTCATCGTGACAACCGGCACAGTTCCTATGAAAAGCCTGCTGATTAGTCAACGTTATTAACTCAGTGCCGACTTCCAACTTAATTTGCGGAATTGCAGGCAATAGCTTGGGCTGTGTCTCTGCCCGCGCATGACAATCCCGACACTTAGCTACACCCGCCGCAGCAGGGTCTTTCTCGAACAACTCTGCAGTCAATGTAGTCGTGCGATCAGCCGGCCACCCTGTTTTTAGCGGTGGATGCTTGGCAGCGTCGGCTGCAGGCTGAGCAACGTGGTGACATTCGATGCATTGAATCTTGGCCCCCTCGATACTCCGATTCTTTGTCAGGTGACCGACGTGACTAAACTTAATTGCGCCGAGTTTGGCTTCTGGGCCCAGGCTGATATTTTCAGGCAGCTTGGTTCCGACCTGGGCGGAAACCTCGGGGAAGTTTGATGTGTCAACGACGATGAAAACGGAAACGATTACAAGGGCAAATAAAGCAAAGATCTTCATCCTTATCCCTCTCCTCAATCCAATCGACCAGATCGATCCAATACCAACTAACTATCCTCAGTTAAGTCAGAAATGCCATGCGTTGCCGGTGTGGCACCGCTTACAAACAGCGAAATCGTCACCCCCAAACGCACGTTTACCGTTATGACATGACATGCAACTAAGGGCGCCGGCAGAAGCATGATGATTAAGCGGCTGTGGTGCGCTCACCTGAAGTTGCCGCGCCACGCCCGCCCGGACTCGATGACAGTCAGTGCAATTCAATCCTTCTGAGCGGTCGTGTTTTGCGTGACTGAAGCCGACCCGAAATGCTGCCGCCGTTGTTGGCATGCGTGCATGACGGCCGGGCTGGTGGCAGACCCCACAGGAAGAAATATCCTTATCGCCTGACTTCGCGTTCGGTGTGTGGCAGCCAAAGCAAGTTGTATGAGCACTGAATCCCGCCGGGATTGAAAGTGCCACTCCTCCACGTGACGGCCGATGACAACTAGCACAGCTCAGATTCCCCATTCGCGTGTGACGCGCGTGATCAAACCTCATGTTGAAGCTGCTTAATCGCGGAAACGCCTTTACCTTGCCCGCCTGCATATCCGTATGACAGATCGTGCACATCGGGCCCGAAGAGCCGGCGAACTGCTGTGAGTGACATCCGGCGCAAGGCAAGTGACCGTTACTTCCCGGCAGTGTTGGCCGCGCCGCATTGGTTTCACGCCGATGACAAAGCAAACACGGCAAGCGAGAGTGATTGGGATTTGCATGTTTGAACTTAGAGTAGTCGGTTGCATTCTGAGGCTCGGGCGGATCGGTTTTTTTCCTTCCCAAGACAGAGTTAGACGCAGAGAGCGATGAAGCAATCACAACGACTGTGAAAGTTAGAGCGACTAACAACATTCCGCTCCCACGAAATTTAGTCGGCGCCCTGCATGTCTTAACTATGAACATTCCACTCCCATGGAGCTTCGAGAGAGAACTATTTCGGAGTCATCGTTGGAATCGCAGCCAAATGGCCCGCGGGCAAGGCTTCCTTGCCAAACGTAATGTGACACTTTGTGCAAACGAAAGCTGCGTCCGCTTTCTTCTGATCAACTTCGAAATTGAGCGCCCCGCCGTCGTCAGTGGTAGGAGTTATGTGACAACCTTCAGCTCCACCACATGACCGCACCGGTACTTTCAACGTCTGCGGTTCAATCGTATTCATCGCCGTGACGTTGTGGCATCCGCTACAACTGAGATCGGGATGCGCACCGCCTTCGTGCCTGAATGCTCCCGCGGAAATACGACTATTTGCCCGCTCGAGTAAGGTCTTGTCTGTGATTCCCATGAATGCAGGAAGCTTGGGATCGAAATCAACTTTTAACTTTTGACCAGGCGGTAACAGCTTATGGCAGAGTCCGCAGTCTTTTGGTTCTGGAGCAATGCCCGCGTCGGAGTTATGACAGGTGAAACACACAGCGTGACTGTTAGGGACAGTTTGGAAGGTGCCCTTCTTCAACCAGAAATTGTCACCCAAATCTTTGGCCGGCTTCGTCACATACTCTTCGCTTGATTTGCCCTGCGGTTGAGAAGTTTGATGACAGATCGGACAACTCTTTGACTGCTCCGACTGCATGGGGGAGAGGTTCCACTTAATAGCCATGGAGTGCGCCGGTGCATTTGGTCTAAATCGTCGATGATTGAGTCCCACTACATCGACATGCTTGTCATGAGGAAAACTGACACCGAACTCTGAATCAAACTCTCGTGTCTTCAACTTTGGATCCATAACATCGCCCAGGCTTGGAAACAGGACGCGGCTAGTGTCCCGCGGCGTAACGGCCACATGGCAATTTGAGCAGATCGCGGGAGCGGGTCTTTGGCGGGCAAAGAACTGTTGCCGATGACAGTTAAGGCATGACGAGTGCTCTGGAAAATCAGCTACGTCAGGAAAGGCTGCGTCCCCTGTACGCGCATCTTTCCAGTTCTTGGTTGGAAACTTGTGACAAGAATCGCAAGCAAGCTTTTGGGTGGTAACGTGCGTTCCGTGTGAGAACTGCGAATAGTTGATTCGCGGTTTCGGTGGCCGCTTCTGCGTGGCCACCACAGTCGCCGCAACCATAAGTCCGAAGACCAGGGCGACGACCACTGAATCAAGCGGAGAAAGATACTTATAGACGCGCACAAGAATCCCACGGACCAGCAACCGAGCTAACTCGACAAACCACTTATTCTCGACGACCAAAGTACAGGCGCAACGAGGTATAGGGCAGATGCGCGTGATAGTTTTGCGGACGAGGGCCGACCAGCGTGCTTTCGTTGTAGTTGTAGTACTGATAACCGAGGTTCCAGTCGAGCCGCTTGTGTAATTTGAATGAGAGTCTCGCTTCAGGCGACTGAAAGGACATTGGATAGGAAGCGATCAAGGTTCCTGGCGTCCCGGTGGGATCGGCGAGCTGGTTGCCCTGACCGTTGTCTTTGTTGACTCGATAAGACGTGAACAGCGTAACTCGGGGCGCGAGTTGGGCGATGGCATCCACATAAAAGAAGTGATTCCGCATGAAGTAAAGGCTGTGACCCAACGGGTGCCGTACGCTATTGAAGAAATATTCAACCACCGCGTCGCTGTTGATCCAATGATAGTTATAGCCGGTACTGAATGAGAGTCTCGAACTTACGGCCCAGTCGACAGACGAGGTAAACACTCGCGATTTCACATCAACGCCAAAATCCTGCAATGAAACTCCGGCGATCTCGGACGGGTTAGCGTTGTCTTTGGTAATCAGAGCCAGATTGAAAGAGATTTTTCGGTTGGGTTTATAACGGGTCTTCGCGCGGATATTGGTGTAGTCGTAGTTCCCAATTCGCGAAAAGACGTTGTCTGCAGTTCCATGCTCGGCATCGAAGTAGATGGTCCAATCGCTTATTGGTCGAGCTTTGAAACCGCCGAAAAATGCGTTGGTGTGGTTGTGCTCCACATGTTGGTCTGGTACGAGTACCGCTGGCGCATTAGTCCCAAGATTGAATCCACTAATGGCTTCCTCAATGCGCCGAGCAGCGTAGCGATAACCAAAGTGGATTGAATACCGGGGGTTGAACTGGTAATCGCCTTCAATCGTGTTTTGATATTTTCGATACTTGGTGAGCGTGTCTACATTTCGATTGTTGAAGCCAATTGTGCTGGTGGTCGCACCGCGAGTTACCGAGAAGAAATCGCTGAACAGGGCAGCCCCATTAATCTCGAATGTTTCCACTCGGAATGTATTTGAGATTCTGAATCGTTCGGTGGCCCGGTAAGTCAGACCAATATCTCCCAGTGTGTTGGGCCGTTCGGCGTTGCCGGTCAGAATGTATTGACCAAGGTTGAGCGTGTTAGGCGTGGCGCCAGGAGGGGTCGGCGGAAAGCCGGTTATTCTGGGATTCCAATTCCTGCCGGTAAAGTTTTCGGTCGAGGCAAAGTCTGAGGTAGCCCTGCTGTGAATGATCCGTCCAGTGATATCGAGTTTTCTGGCTACCAGCGTCTGCACGCTTAGCCGAGTGTAATTAACACTGCCGCGGGTGGGCTCGACGTGATTGAAAGTCGTCAAACTCGCAGCGGTGGGATTCAAATTAATGCCTGGCGTTACCCCGAGATCGATAAAGCTGTCATCGCGGAAGCGGCGGAAACCCTGCAGGAAAGAAAAGTTAACTGGCCCGATGCTGCCATCGGCTCCGACTCGGAAATCGTTGGCGCGTGACCTCAGTTGCGACAGCAACATGAATTCGTTTCCGCCTACGTGGTAGTTGGTAAATGCCGGACCGTTGTAACGCTCCGGTGAGTAGCCTACGTTGAATCGGATGTGCCTATTTTTCGGGAGAATTGTCAGATCAAAATCGCCCAGCCCAACCTCGGTGTTGTAGCCATGCTCGCCGGTAACCGGATTGGGAGGACGACTAAATGCGGCAGGACTGAATACCCAGTTGGGATTGGCAAAGCTATTGAGAAACCTGAAGTATTTGAAGCGACGATAGGTGGCATCGAAACGATACCACGCGGGCTTCTCTACGCTTAACCGTAAATTTCCTTGCGGGTCTGCACCCCATCCAGACGAAGTTATCAGAAGGGTATCAAACAGATCGCCCTTGCCAGTCCTGGACTTCATCATGAAGCTGCTGTCGAACAGACGAGGGCCGGCACTGTAATTCAGATCACTCCGGTATTTGTTGTGATCGCCATCAACACTAACTCCGCGGTAACCCAATTCAATGCTGGAAATAAGAATGTAGTCACCAGCGTCTTCGCCGGCTTCGGTAGGGCTTTCCGCCGGGGTGTCCTCAGATTTCTTCGGACTCGGAGTTGGCGCCTGCCCGCTCGCAGTCGTCGTCAGCACCAGCATTTGCACCATCAGGAATGCTAACCCCAGGGATTGGCGCACCGCTTTAGAAGATCTTTTTCTCATGTCAATCCTCGCTGGTTCACCGCCATGTTCCACTGAGTGAACTATCTGAAAAAGACGGGACTCGTACGCGACCCGTGAATCTTGATGTGGCAATTAGTGCAATTGGCATATTGCGCATTCAGGTTATGCTGTGGACCAGCGGGTTCCTCCGCTCCCACACCATGCGCCGAGCTGTGACAGGTCAGGCACAGCTGTGCGACTCGACTGGTTATTAACAGCCGCGGATTGGCCGATCCGTGCGGGGTATGACACGCAATACATCCATCGGTCTTCACCGGAGCGTGTTCGTAGACGAACGGACCTTGCTTATCCGCGTGACATTTAATGCAAGCAGCATCCGCTCCGGTCGCTAACCGCGTTTGCTTCAGCTCAAATCCGCCATGAGGGTTGTGACAGTCGCTGCACTTCATGGCACCTTCGAAAACCTTGTGATGGAACGGCAGATTAAACTGATGCTTGACTTCGGTATGACAGCCCATGCACAGCTGCGGCTCAGTCGCCTTCAATAACCTGAGCGTTGAAAATCCTGGTTTCTGCGCGTTCGCATCGCCGATGAACACATTTGAGCTGGCGACATTTCTCCCCTTCTCGGGAGAATGGGATGAGTGGCAATCGGTACAACCAACGTCGTTGCGCCAATGCTCGCCTCGTCGGAAGTTGTTGTGTTCCTCTCTTCCCGCGTGACAGCCCAGACATGTCTCCGCAATTTCTTTCGAAGCCTTGTTTTTAAAGGAAACGATCTTGGCGGGATCGCCCTCTTCCACGTGGGCCTTGCCCGGCCCATGACAGGCCTCACAGCCGGTTACCTTCCCTTTCCAACTTTTGATATTTGTAAGTTGAGCGTGCGAGGTATGCGAAAAGGCTTTGAACTGATCCTCGTGACAGTCTTTACAGGCTTGAGTGCCGACGTAGTCCGCAGCGTTGTAGATTGCTGGTTTTCCTTGCGTCGGCTTAGTGAGGGGCTTCGCCGCAGACTGGGCGAATTGGGAAGTGACTGCGGAGCCTAACCAGAACAGAGCGGTAGCCAGAAAAACGCAAAGAAGCAAAGGCTTTATGATTTTGTTGGGTCTCAATTCCGTGGTCCTCACTTAATTGCGATTGCACCCACCGCAATCCAGGACTAAGCCATGAGAAAGGGCCTGTTCGTCATTCATGTCGTTCGAAATTACATCTCGATAGATGCGGCTCATTGTAATGGCTGACAGCGAGGTGTGGCTGTGACGGCCATCACACGGCGACACAGCGGAGTGATCAGCAGAACTCGGACTTTGGAACTTCTAACAAGGATCAAAAAATGGGTCTGTGCGTTGTCGCACAAAGAGATTTTCAACAACGGGCAGCCAAATCAAGAGCCTTCCGGTTTCGTACAAGAATCGCGTTATCTGCGAAACTAACGATTTGCTTCCGTTTCAGATCAGTAAGGAGGCGGGTCACGGTTTCGCGTGACGAGCAGATGATTTGCGCCACTTGCTCATGGGTGAGTCCGAAGTCGATTCTGATACCATCCGCAGTACGTTTCCCGTGTTCGTCGCACCATTTAACCAACAGCCGCGCGAGCTTTTCCGATGCCGACCGGGACAAAAAGAGAAGCCTAGTATGATCGACGACACCGTTCAATTTGCGGCCAAGTGCTTTGGCCACCTCAAGACAAGCTTTCCTGTCTCGATCAAGCAGCTTCAAGAGTGCTTCGCCAGGAACAAAATCGATCCGGCAACGCTCAAGCGTCTCCACAGTCGCGTTATAAGGTTCACCGTTCAGCGTCGCGTTGATGCCTAACAACTCTCCGGGCTGCGCAATACGTAGGACCACAGTCTTGCCTTCGGCAGATGCGATCGAGACTTTTGCCCGCCCTTCGCACAGCACATACACGCCGCGAGGCTGTTGTCCCTCGGCGAATAGCACCGTATGGCGTGGGTAGTACTTGCTGAGCTTTACGTTCTTCAATCCTCTTATTTCGCTGCATCGAGAATCGCAAGGGAGTTCTGCGGCTGAGTCAGATAAACGGACCTGCTGTTCGGCTTTTGATGTTGTGAAAGCTGGGATCATCTGCGCTTTTAACGAACGTTTGTTTTGCATCTGACTTGTCCCGACTCGACCGTGGGTTCGAGTACTAAAGCTTTCTTTGTGCACCAACGGCAAAGTATGCCAAGTCGATCGCGCCGGTGCCTCGATCGTTCCTTGATTCTCAAGATGCTAATTGTTGACGCTGCGTAGAGTTGGATTCTACCGGCGTTTGAAGTGTTTTGTGTCTCAAGGGACGCGCAACCAACACCGGACACGGCGACTGGCGTAAGACTCGATCTACGTTTGACCCAAACAAAGCTCTCATTCCAAAACCGGCTCCGTGTGCGCCCACGCTGATGAGGTCGATTTCATTGTTTTCAGCGTAATTCAATAGTTCACGGTATGGCTGTCCTTCACTCACCACATGTCTAATCCTGCACCAGAGATAAGCCTCGGCCGGCACTGCCCGCTGCAATCGACGCGCGGCATTGTGGTATGCGGATTCATTTTTGAGAGGAGACCAGGCAATTTCCGGTTCGTTAACCGAACGGGGAGGCAATACGTGTAGCACATGCAACTCTGCCTGGTGCTCCTGAGCGATCGACAACCCGTACCTTAGCGCCAGCTCTGAGTAGTCGGAAAAGTCGTAAGCAATTAAGATTCGTTTAAGATCGATTTGTAAACCTTCGCTTACCCACTCGTGCTCATCGTTATGCATGACAAGCACGGGACAAGGCGCTCGTCGCGAAACTGTCTCGGCGGTGGAGCCCAAAAGAGCTGCTCGATGCGGACGGCGCCGAGAACGCATCACGATCAAGTCGGCACCCTCTACTTCTGCCACGCGCGTGATCTCTTCGCCAATCTCATCTGTTTCTACTACCAATGTGCGCCACTGTGATGGATTTAAGTCTGGCGCACCAATTTGCTCGAACAGAATCGACTCAAACAATTCAGCCTTATAAGCATTCAACTTTTGTGAAGTTCCTTCGGTCGGTGCTCCGGATTCACAGTAGAGCAAAATCAACTCCGCTTCGTAGGTTCGCGAGAGCGCGAACGCATAATGCAAGACGTGGCCGGCGGGCTGCGTTAAATCAATGGGACAAAGAATGCGTTTAATATTAATCATGATATTTCTGACTCCTGCGAAACTTAGATCGATCTCACAACTTCGACGGAACAGTGGGCACGCGCGGAAACCGCGGAAGATACACTGCCAAGAAGTAGGCGATCGATTCCGCGTGTGCCCTTCGGACCCAGGAAAATACTATCCGCACCCCAGCTTTCGGCTTCTTCAAGGAGTTCGTTGGTGGGATTGCCCCTTCGGATCATCACTGCGGCATCAAGTCCAGCAGAGCGAAGGCAAATGGCCGACGGTTGGAAGATCTGCCGCACCTCGTCCCAACTCGCTTCGTCATCGGTTTCGATCCACTTCAGCACTGTACGTTGAGATGGATCTGTCGTGATTGCCATCACAGTATCAACCACCGCCAGCAAGCGCACTTCAGTTTCCTTGGGCCACTCGCGTCGGCAAACGGCTTCCACGGCGGCTTTGGAATACTGGGAGTTGTCTACACCTATAAGGAGCCGTAGCGGGGACTCAACGTCTCTTTGCCGGCTACGGGCGACACGAACAGAGCAGCTCGCCTCGTAAAGAACTCTTTGTGAGACGCTGCCGAGAATAAGCCTCCCACCCAGAACGGAATGACCTTGCGCTCCAACTACCACCAGATCGGGTTTCCACTCGTCGGCCGTCCTTATGATCGCCCAGGCGGGTGAATCAGCGTGTGCCTCGTGGCGGACATGCCACTCAGGAAAACTCTTCTTGATTTGTTCACTGGCCCGTTTCGCCATCGCCTCGGCTTCTTTTAGCTTGCGCTCAGCACGTTCGTGGGCACGCCTCACACCCGCCGGCACGTACATTGGAAAGGTGTTGTCAATCTCTTCATTAATGGGTCGAGGCACAAAGACGTCGGCCATGGTCATAACCAGGGCTTCGGCCGTTTCTGGCAATCCAGCGCTTTTCAAATCCTTGAGCGCTGCCTCGGCGCATTCAGAGCCATCGTAAGCAATCAGTATTTTCATCTTCTTATTCCTGTGCCTTGCCTTGTTTTCGGTACCGTTGTCCACTAAGGCTTGATAGCTACCTTCATCACGCCGTCGCGGCGTTCTCCAAAGAGATCATAGGCTTCGCCGATCTGATCGAGCTCGAATGTGTGCGTCAATAGCGGCGTGAAATCGACACGGCCGTAGCGCACTATCTCCATCAATCGGCGCATGCGTTCTTTGCCACCCGGGCACAGTGTCGTCACAATCTTGTGATCGCCAATACCCGCCGCGAAAGCCTCATAGGAAATTTCGAGTTTGCCTGAATAAACCCCGAGGCTCGACAACATCCCTGCAGGCCGCAAGCTGCGTAACGCACTTTCAAATGTCTGTTGTGTCCCGAGCGCTTCAATTGCTACATCAGCACCACCGCCTGTCAGACGCTTAACCTCCGCCACAACATCAACGGCTCGATAATCCAGAGTTACGTCGGCGCCCATCCGCTTCGACATAGCGAGGCGATGATCGTCTCCATCGACACCGATAATTAGCGACGCCCCCAGTAGTTTGGCCCCCGCGGTTGCACACAAACCGATCGGTCCCTGTGCGAAAACAACAACCGAGTCGCCGATTCGTATGCTTGCGGCCTCTGCGCCTCCGAAGCCAGTCGAGGCAATGTCTGCAAGCAAAATAACTTGTTCATCCGTCAGATCATCGGGGATTTTTGCAAGATTAGCCTGGGCGTAAGGCACTCGGAGATACTCGGCCTGGGCACCGTTGATTGTGTTCCCGAAACGCCAGCCACCAAGCGCCTCGTATCCCTCACCGTGCCCGCATTGCGAAGCGTGGCCTGACAAACAGGCGCGGCATTGACCGCAAGGCGTGATTGCGCCGACCAATACTCGGTCCCCGATCTCGTAACCCGTGACACCAACCCCAAGCTCTTCAATTACGCCGACCGGCTCGTGGCCAATCACTAACCCCGGCGCGACTGGATATTCGCCACGCACAATATGGAGATCTGTTCCGCAGATGGTCGTGAGCGTCACACGGATGACTGCCTCACCTGCACCCGCCCAAGGTTTTTCGACCTCTTCAATTTGGATGTCGTTCTTGCCATGAAAAACGTTTGCTTTCACTATCGCCTTCCTTTAGCCGCTCTCAGATCGCCATCTATTCGGGTTCATCTGTTTTCAGGCTGAGTGGATCGCTGCCGTGATGGCCTCGATTGACTCAGCACCGTTGTGATGTTCGACGCTTATTGACTGTACCGGTGAAGTGCTGAGGATTCTCTCGTCAACCCACATCTCGAGCTGATATCCCACAGCGACGGATCCAAGTTTGAAGGTTGAGTCATGAAGTTTGGAACCAGTCACCGAACCCTCTCGGGGCTCAGTTAGATATTGCCCGCCTTCGACCAATGCCCGCCCTGTTTTCGGATCGAGTAACAGGATGCGATAGTCGGTGTTAACAGTGTGGACCAAAATCGTGTCGAACGGCTGTAGTGTCTCTAAGGGCACTTCGAGTGGTAACAACGCCGAGCTTGGATTAGCGTCGCGCTCACTCTGGCTCGACATAGGAGTGCGATATTGTTGTGACTCCTTATCCCAACAGCTGAGGCAAAACTCTATCGCAGGATCGTAGGCAAGTTTTGTGTCCTCGATCCACTTACCGCACTTACTGCAATTGCCGTAAGAACCAGACATTAATCGATCGAGCGCGTCGTCGACCTTTCGGAGACGTGCTTGCAGCAGTTCCTGGTGCCACTTTGTCGTAGCCACATCGCAAGGGGCATCCGCTTCGCCAGTCACTCGGGACTTCACCTGGCAATCTTTGAGCATCGCCTCACAGATATCTTCTCGCTCGGAATGCAGGCGGTTCCACACCTCGCCATCGTTTCCTCCGATAGGAACTTCAATCAACTGAGTTTTGGCATTTGTATTCATATCAGTTACCTCCAGACGGACGGTGCTAGAACTTCTTCAGATTAAAATGTGCTGGTCTCCCAATACTTTTCTTGAACCCACTTAGCCCAACTCCAGAAGCGGCCCTGTCGGACACTGGCGGGTTCGTTGGTCCAAATATCCTTGTGCAGGTAAATGCTGTCGCTGCCACCCTCATCAATTACCAATCTCATCTCGTGATCGTAGTGAGTGACGGGTTCGTGGCCTTCAATCTCGGCGGCCAGGTTTGTTGCGGCGACCTCAGCTTGACGGACGGCCATGTGACCCAGCTTTGGCCCACTGAAGTTCACGCAATCACCTACTGCATACATTCCTTCAACCCCAACGACGCGCATCGACCAATCGACATTGATGTAAGCGTCATTTGTTATTCCTTGATACAAGGCTGCGGCTGCACCCTGGAAGGGCGGCATCAGCATTAACAGGTCGAAGTTGATGGCTCTACCTTCGGCAGTTAGAACTGCACGATCGCGGACCTTTTCAATAACAAAGTCTGATTGGAATTCGATTCCGTGGTGGTCCAGTGCTTTCTTAAGCTTGATACCAACATCGCCATCTCCAAATTCCGAACCAATCTGATCTGGACTGACGATTGTTATTCTTACCCGGTCACGTTCACTGTTGTCTTCAAGCTGTCGCGCTAACGCGAACGCGGTCTCATAAACAGGGATTGGCAGTCGGGAGCCAGGACACTGACCGATGACTGCCCGTCCTTCATGAAAGTTAGCGATTGCCTTGCCAAACTTGATCGCTTTGTCGACGTTCAGCAGATGGTGAGCGTGTTCATAAAAACCTGAGATACGTTCGGTGGCCAGCCGCCGGCCCAGCGCATACACGACATAGTCGTACGGAAGTTTGCCTTCCACTTCGCCGTGAGCAATTTTCACTATGCGCTCGTGGGGATCGATTCGGGCAACTTCAGCTTCGATGAAATTCACCCTACGATCCAACATCGCATGACGCAGGTCGAATGAAACGTCTTCACGCTGGCACTTGCCGAAAGCCAATTTGACCAGTGCCGGATAAAAGACAAAATTACGACTGCGTGCGACCATCGTGAGCTGATGTTCATCACCCAGTTGTTCGGCAAGACGTCGGGCAGCTATTACACCGCCGAACCCGCCTCCAAGAATTAGCACTTTGGCCATGACTCTTATTTCTTCTCTTTCGAAGGACTACTTTCTTTACTGGTTTCACTTGCATGTGGACACCGAACCACTTCGACTGAACACTTCGCATGTGAAACCACTGACTGGGATACCGAGCCCAGCAGAAAACGCTCCCACCTGCCGTAACCGTGCGAGCCGACCACGATCAGGTCAGCGCCCCAGCGTTCAGCCTCATCAATGATTACCATCCGAGGAGGACCGGCCAAGCATTCGATTTCAAGCTTGATCGTCTTATCCAGCGTCGTTCGCAGCTTCTCTGACGCGCGTTTAACGATGCTTTCGGCTTGTGTTCGCACCGCCTGATCGAGTTCGTCAAAATAATTTGGCGGTAACGCCCAGCCTTCAGGTGAAGCCGGTAATGGCAGTTCGAACGCATTCAGGACTTTCACCGACGAACCATTCGGCCACGGCCGGCGGCCAATTTCTTCTACCGCTGCTTCGCTGCAAGGTGAACCATCAACCGCCAATAGAATCTTCATAACACCATCCTCGTCCGTCGTTTTTCATTGAGTGCTCGTCCCTAGTCGGTGCCCTTGCTTGGTCCAGTGCACGACCCGTTCCACTCGGGGCGCCGTAGTTTTCGGCCACGTTTTCCGAGCAGATCAGATGTTGGAAGCGATCAGCTGCGAGGTATTTCGCAATGAGGCGGGATTTTTCTCACAACGCCACTTCAACCTCGGCCCCTCTTTTAGACAAGCGCCAAATTCTTGGGTGTTCGGGCGGCACACACGTTGCTCCTTTGAGTTTGCATGATGAACCAAACAACCTTTCCAGTTAGCCAATCTCCAACGAGCCTTGGCAGGAGTCTTAAGAAACAAGCGTCGCCCGGACAAGCGTGGCACGCGGTTGAGTCGTCGTCTGTTTGTCGGCTTCTCGAGGTTGACCCCACTCAGGGTTTGGCATCCGCGGATGTTGCGAACCGCCAACTAAGCTATGGAAAGAACAACAGCGAGAGCCTCGGACGTCGCATGATTGGCATGCTGGTTATGCTGTTTCTCAGCGTTGCTATTGGCTTTTTCTTGACAGCCGCTATTTTGAACCGTGCAGTTGGGGACAGTGCCGAAGCCTTTTCGATCCTCGTGGTTGTGGTAGTCGTAGCGATTGTCGGTTTCGCCTATTTGCTTCGCTCAGCGCGCGCGTGGGACGTTATGCAGGACGCGACGCGAGGTTCTGCACGCGTGAAACGTGACGGTCAAGAGGGCCGAGTCAACGCTGAAGACCTCGTGCCCGGAGACATTATTATTTTTGGCGCTGGAGACAGCGTGCCTGCCGATGCTCGACTGCTTAACGCGATGCAACTTCAAGCACAAGAGTCAGCGCTGACACGGAAACGTGAGGCTCGTGAGAAGCAAGTTTCATCCGTGACTACCGACGCTTCCTTAGGCGAGCGGAAGTCAATGGTGTATCTCGGCACGATGATCAGTGCGGGCACTGGTGTTGCCGTTGTCGTAGCAATTGGGGTTCAAACTGAGCTTGGTAAAATTGCGGGTGGTGACATTTAACGATGGACTTAGCAGCCAACCATCAATTGCCGGCGATTGAGTTCCGACACGTCTTTTTGAGCTTTGACGGGTTGCCGGCTCTCGTCGATGTTAGTTTCAAACTCGAACAGGGCGAAATGCTCTTTCTGACCGGCATCTCGGGTTCTGGCAAATCTCTGTTACTTCGCCTGGCAATGGGTCTACTACGACCTGACTTGGGCCAGATCTTAATTGAAGGTCAACAGATTGAAAGTTTGAAAGAGTCGGAGCTCCTCGCTATCCGCGGCGGCTTGATGGGAATGGTGTTCCAAGAGGACTCGCTCTTTACCGGCTTGTCTGTTTACGACAACGTTGCCTATCGTTTGAAGGAACATGGCTGGGCGGAAGATGAAGTTCAGAAGGCGGTGCGTGAGGCTTTGCAGTTCGTTGGACTTGAGGGCGAAGAAAACAAGCTTCCTGAAGAACTATCGGGTGGGATGAAGCGTCGCCTTGAGATTGCGCGTGCATTGATTGGTTGGCCGCGGATTATGCTGTTTGACGAGCCGACCATGAGTCTCGATCCGCTCGTCGCGATTAAAGTACTGGATCTTGTTATCCAAGCCCGCGACGTTAAGCAGATTTCCTCTCTCTACGTAACGAAGAAAACTCATGAAATTCGGTATCTCACTGACTTCTGTGCAATGTCCCGTGCAGACGGCCAAGTCGTCACAATGGAGGCTTTACCTGAGAAGTTGCCCAAAACGAGAGTGTTGGTGCTTGAAGTGGGGAAGATTGCTTTCATCGGCTCAGTCGAAGATTTTACGGAGAGCGAGCTTCCCGCCATTAAGGAGCTGGCCGCGTTGGATCCCCACGATCATTCGAAAGATCCGTACTTCACAGATCCCTGGGACAAACGGCGGCGTCCGCTCGAAGCAGTTCTCTGAACTAAGCCAATGGGACTGGTGACTCTGTCCTACTGCAGTTGAGGTGTTACTTCTTCAATACCTTGGCCAGCGTTCTCAATAACTTCTCAGCGGTGTAGGGTTTATTGAGGAAAACTGAAACGCCTTCCAGTACTCCCTCACCGGCTCGCTGGCCTGTTCCCAGACCACTAGCTGCGATGATTCGAACCTGCGGATTCATTCGTTGCAGTGCGCGAATCGTCGCTGGTCCATCCATAAAAGGCATAACCATATCAGTCAAAACCACCGCGATCTCATTCTTTCTGTCGGCGTAGATTGCCAGGGCTTCTGTGCCGTCGCTAGCAGTTACAACCTTATATCCAAAAGTTTCAAGAGTGCCGCTCGTTATCTCCCGAATTGATTCTTCGTCATCTACGACCAGAATCAATTCGCCGTGGCCCAAAGGAAGATCGGTTTGTAAAGCGACGGAATCGATTGCACCGGGCGCGTCAAGCGCGGGAAGGTATAAAGCAAAAACACTCCCTTTATGCGGTTCACTGTAGACGTTAATAAAGCCTCCGTGGCTTTTGACGATCGTCAACGCCGTAGAAAGGCCTAATCCTGTACCTTTCGTCATCTCCTTAGTCGTGAAAAACGGTTCGAAGATTCTGCTTTGAATCTCCGGAGACATCCCGGGGCCAGTGTCGGAGACACTGATGACGACAAAACGTCCCGCCTTGGCTTCGAGGTGCATCCGAGCGTAATTCTCGTCGACCACAACATTCTCAGCCTTGATGGAGATCGAACCACCTTCTGGCATGGCGTCCCGAGCGTTAACGCACAGATTCATAAGCACCTGATGCATTTGCGTTGCGTCGGCAGAAATGATCCAGAGGTCATCGGGTAGCTTGAAGTTGATCTCAATTGATTTCGGAAGGGTCTCACGCAGGATCTTGACGATCTCTTTAATCAGGTGCTTCGGTTGCAAAGCCACCCGTTCACCTTCTACACCTCTGGCGAACGACAACACCTGTCGCACCATGTTTCCACCACGCTCGGCATTTGCGCGCATGACTTCAAGCCACTTCTTGCTGGTCTCGTCAGTAGCCTTCAACTGCAATGTGTCGATCGCCATGAGGATTGGCGAGAGCACGTTATTCAGATCGTGAGCAATGCCGCCGGCAAGAGTGCCAATTGACTCCATTCTTTGTGCGCGCAGAAATTGGGCCTCCATTCGCTTCTTCTCAGTGATATCAGTATTAATTACAAGGACAGACGTGGGGGTGCCGCTTTCATCACGCACAAGCGTCCAGCGACTCTCCACGATAATCTCCGCGCCATCTCGACGAACCTGATGAGCCTCACCTTTCCACTCTCCATTTTTGGCCACTGCCTGTCTGGCCGCCTCAAACTGTGCCGAACGGTCCTTATACATGAGCTCCGCAGCGTTCTTGCCTACCGCCTCTTCTGAGGTCCAACCGTAAAGATGCTCGGCTCCTTTATTCCAAAACAAAATATTCTGATCCAGATCGCGCACGAGAATGGCATCCTGCGCCTGATCCAAAAGCGCCGCTTGCTCTCTGATTTGCTCTTCGGCGCGTTTACGCTCAGTGATGTCGCTGCGAATCGCAACATACTGGTATGGCTTTCCTTCGGCATTAAGAAAGGGAACTATAGTGGTGTCTACCCAGTAGTAGCTTCCGTCCTTAGCACGATTTTTTATCTCACCACGCCAAACGTTGCCGCTTGCTATGGTCGTCCACAGGTTTCTGATGAACTCTTTCTGGTGGTAGGTTGAATTGATGATCCGATGGTCCTGACCGAGCAATTCCTCGCGAGAATATTTCGAGATTTCGCAGAACTTGTCGTTGACATAATTGATGATGCCGCGTTGATCGGTGATCGCCACAATGGCAGATTCATCGAGAGCGAACTTGATGTCCGCCAGTTCCTTCTGAGAGCGTTCCAGCGCCTCTTCCGGAAGAAGGTCTCGGTCGATCGAAGTTGTGTTAATGGTGGTCATGAGGGACTACCTAACAGGCTTCCGTGTCAGCAGCTACAACCCCCTGAACTTCTTCAAGCTTCTTCAATCGGTACCTAAGCTGATCACGCGAAATTCCCAACAGGGCTGCCGCACGCGTTTGGTTCCCACCACTCCGATTGATGGCTTGTTGGACAAAAGACAGTTCTGCTTGATCGAGCGAAATACCCTCCGCCGGTAACACAAAGCGCGCCGACACTTCTTCGATACCAGGCGAAGAACGCTCGACTTGAGAAGTTCCCAACAAGCCTCCGGGTAAGTATTCGGTAGTAATCTGGTCGGAATCTTCCAGGATCAAAGCGCGTTCAATTACATTGCGTAGCTCCCGAACGTTTCCGGGCCACTTGTAGTTTCGGAAAACGTCCGTCGCTTCCGCTGACAAGCCGCTGATTTTCGGCGTTCGTCTAAGCCGTGAGCCAATCGTGTCGATGTAATGCTGTGACAAAAGCAGGACATCATCACCTCGTTCGCGAAGAGGCGGGATGTCGATTTGAATGATCGAGAGGCGATAATAAAGATCGAGTCGAAAGCGTCCCGCTTCACTCTCGGTCTTTAGATCTCGATTGGAAGCAGCCAGTACTCGTACATCGAGGGGAATATCTTTCAACCCGCCAACGCGGCGGAATGCTCCTTCTTCCAAAACGCGCAAAAGTTTTGCTTGCAGAGAGAGTTCCAACTCACCAATTTCATCGAGCAGCAGAGTTCCGCCCTCGGCCTGTTCGAACAATCCTTCCTTGCGAGCTTTCGCGTCGGTGAAGGCTCCTTTCTCATAACCAAAGAGTTCGGATTCGATTAGGGTCGCAGGAAGGGCAGCGCAATTCACCGCTACGAAAGGACGCTCAGCTCGCTGTGAGCCATAATGGATCGCTTTCGCAACCAGGTCCTTACCAGTTCCCGACTCTCCCTGGAGCAAGACGGACGAAACTTCACTCTCAGCGACTTTCGCGGCTAGCCCTAACATCTTCTTCATCGCCGGAGATTCGCCAACTATTTGCCGGAAGTTAAACTCGCGCGCACGTTCTTTTCTCACCTTCTCAACCTCTCGGCGCAAGTGACGTGCTTCGATCGCGTTGCGAATGGTAACGCGGATTTCTTCAAGGTTGATTGGCTTGCCGATGAAATCGTAGGCTCCACCACGCAATGCCGAGATAGTGTTGTCAACCTGAACGTTCCCGGTGATCATGATCACGATAGCCTCAGGCTGCTCACGCTTAATCTCGCGCAAAACATCGAGCCCGGATCCGTCCGGAAGGTCGATGTCCAACAGGACGGCGGCAGGAAGTTCCGACTTAAATTGGGATATGGCTTCGGAGACAGTGCCTGCTTCGACGGGATCGAAAGACCAACTTCGCAAAGCCTCGCCTAGCGCCCAGCGGATTGCCTGGTCATCATCAACCACGAGTATTTTTTGTTTTGCCGTTTTCACGCCTATCGGGACTTCAATTTCTGTATTGACCAACGACGAGGCAAGCCGGTCTCACCATGTGCCTTGAGAGTGGAAAATAGCTCTTTCTCAGATTGGAACTCAAGGTTCGATTGTGCTGATTCTGCAGCCGATTCTACGGCAACTCGGAAGTAACTCGAAATCCGTGCGGAATTTTGGTGGTTAATTTGCGGAGTGTTGTAAACCTGCTCAGTCCTGGGCGGACGATTTAAGAATCAGCACCTGATTTTTGCTGGGCTCCTAAAATGGAAAATGATCGGCAAGCCTCAAATGCCGAAGCATCGTGCGCTTCTTACTCTGGTGTCCTTGCATGCGCTGTAGGATGTCGTCAAGCACTCTCACCGTATCAAGGATATATGGACCCTTGTTCAGCATCACACATTCGGCGCGCTCCCCCATTGCGGCATCGGTAATTTCCGCTCGCGAAGGCAGACCATTTTTGGCGAGGCTCTCCAGCACCTGAGTGGCCCAGATCACCGGCATGTGCGCCGCTTCACAGATCCACAAAATCTCTTCCTGCACTTCAGCCATGCGCTCCCAACCACATTCAATGGCGAGATCCCCGCGTGCGATCATGATTCCGGCGGCGGGACTGCGCATTGCCGCGAGGACCAGGCTAGCCAGCTCTTCGAAAGCATGCCGTGTTTCAATCTTAAGAACGATTCCCAACTCTTTGCCGCCCAACAATGCCAACTGCTTTTGTAATTCCTGGACATCCGTCGCGCTCTTCACAAAGGAGTAGCCTACAATGTCCGCGTGTCTCGCGATGAATTGGAGATCATCAAGATCCTTTTCCGTTAAAGAAGGTAGATGGAGCGTGCTGTCAGGGAGATTGACCCCTTTGTCGGCGCGCAGCTTGCTACCCTTGGTTCCCGAGTGAGTTATCCGAACGTGTAACTGATCTTTGCCGGCTTTCTCGATGAGGCCTCCAATGGCTCCATCGTCAAACCAAATCGGCTCACCTGCACAAACGTCGTCAAAGATCTCCGGCAGACTCAGGGAGATGTGTGGTGGCCTGATCAATCGTCCGTTATGGTGGTATATGGCATCTTCACCAGGGATCGGCTCGCGCGTAAGAATTAAGAGATCGCCTTTCTTTAGTCGGATGTATTGCTCGATTGGTGACAATTGCCCAATACGTTCCGGAAACATCTGCAGCGGCATGCCATCTCTTAAAAGATAGAGAGGTGTTTCGGATTGAATGTATGTGGTTTGGCTTGACTCCGCCCGCCAGTGATTCTTCACTGGTTTTAAAACCTTCATCCATCGAGACGCACCACGCGCGTCAAAGAATTTGAGTACGTCTCCTGGTTTCAGCAAATCCAAGCCGTTGCCCGTCACGGGTAAACAAGCCTCACCCGGTTCGGGAGGCGTTCCCGGATCGTGCTCACGTCTCAACCAGATTCTGGCAGGGTTCTTCAGGGCGCCGTAAGCATTTCGATGCGGATGCCATTTGACTACCTCTGGTCCTCGCTTGATTTCGCCCGTTCGCAATTTTGGTCCGGCAAGGTCCATTAAAACCCGACAATTCTTACCTGTCTCAGTTGAGGCGCGACGCGCGTGCGCTATCATTTGCGACCAAACTGAAACACCGTCGTAGGCGCAGTTGATGCGCATGCAGTCCATGCCATTGACCATCATCGTGCGAACGAGATCGTAGTCGGCTGCTGCTTCGGTAGGCATTGTCACCATTATGCGGACTGAGCGATCTGCAGGTTTGGGACCAAGCAGCATCTCAGTGTGAGAACTCAGAAGATCCAAGCCTTGCTGGTAACTCGCCGCTCGACCGGAGTCCTTTGTTTGCTCGTGGGGATTTTCGATCAGGCGGCGCAGCACCTCATCGATTGTGTCGACACTCGCTTTTACGTGCGATTCCGCTCGACCTAGCGAAGAGAGTCCCTCAACCGCAAGTCGATCCTGAAGGGGTCTGAGGTCACGTCGTCGAAGTGATAGATAATGCAGCAGATTTCTCGCGCTCTGAATTTGGGTTTCATGCAAGTCAAATTGTCCACCAAGAGCATTAGTCTCGAGATCGAGCATCTCGGCAGCAATGCCATCCAGTTGATTTTTGAGTTCCTGGAGCTGAGTGATTTCGCCAGGCTCGTCGTGGTTTAATTCCTGTGTTTCCATAGTTTCCCATTTGATGAGGGCATTTCATGAACGCTCATTGACCTTTCCAGCCTGCAAGCCGCAACTGCTCAATTGCACCATTGATATTGACCGCAAAGTTTGAGGCGCTTTCATCGACCAAAACGGCGAAGGTAACTCCAATCACCTTCCCGGAGTCGCCAAACATGGGCGTACCGGAAGATCCGTCGGTAGACGCTGCGTCGAATACGATTCGAGTCCGGTACAGGTCCGTGATGTGCCCCTGCGTGGTGAGTGGTTTGATTAGTTTTCGTTTTGCTAGTTGGTCCAGCAAGGGCACTAACGAACTGCCATATTCCTCCTGGACTGCAAGTGCCTCAGCCTCGGGTAGCAGAGCGAGCAAACGATTAGGTCCCGTCGGATATCCCATCATTACGATAGTTTTGCCGACCTGGACAGCGTTTGATTCTTGATCGAGAGGCAGCGCGGGAATGTCCTTCGGAGTTGTTTTCAATGTGCAGATGGCCAGATCATCGCTTTTCGAAGCTCGCGTAAATTTGAGCGGTATGGGGATTCGTTGGCCGGGAAAGAAAGCCAACAACCTATGCATCCTCGGCTCGGCGCCGGTGCTGCCAATAAGAAACTGTGCGCGCGGGTGTACTGCCCACGGTGTGGTCGCAATATGGCGATTAGTAATCACGAAGCCATCGCCTACGTGAAAGCCCGTACCGGAAAACTCAACTTCGAAGATCGTTCCATTCCCCTCCGGCGTGAGCGGCACTTGGGTTCCTAATGTCAGCAGCTGCTCCTCGGCACTCGGCTCGACTTCAGGATGTCGAAGCGGCCGGCCACTGGCTGGGTCAACCAAAATATATGACCCAGCGATTAAACAGGTGCCTTTGCCATAAGAGCTCCAAAGTCTCGTGGGCAATGAAGGACTCGAGAGAGACTCATTGACAGGAACAGAAGCAGGAGCTTGATAAGTGAGACGAGGTCCTTGCCTATTTTGCTGCTCACTTAGCTGTGCCAGGAGTGTCTCCTGTTCGTCAATGCGTCTCGTCAAGGCTTGCGTTTGAGTGAGTGTTTCCTGTTTTTGATTCTTGTAATTGATCAGGCCCGCGTACGCCCCGTAAGCTAAGCTGCTCACCATAACTGCGGCAAGGATTAAGAAAATGATCTTTGCTGTCGGGCTTATTTCTCGTCTCAGCTCTCGGGTGAGTTCCCGCAAAAACACCTTCGCGTCATTACGACGGCCGGGAAATAACCCTGATGCCCTTGGAGTCAGCGTTTTGGCTAACGAACTGTAATCGTTGCGGAGAAGTTTTGAATCACTTGCACTCATTTAACCCTCTCGATCTAGTCAAACATCACCGCAAACGAAAACTTCGAGCAACTGCATCCGTCTGTTCACGCAAGCCTTGAAACTTGTCGCTGGCAATTGTGAAATGCAGGACGTAAAACGTGATGCTGTCCACTTGAAGATAGTAGATACGACCGTCCATGTTTTTACCTTCGTGAACGTATTCGTATGAAAATGCCTTTCCTTTAAAATGGCCCCCTAAATCAGAGCTATTACCATTGCGGCACACGATGTAGCCCGGAAGTCTCTGCAGTTTCCACTTCTCATCGTAACGAAACAGATCGTCGGCGGTTGTGCCTCCAGCTACGAGGCGCTTCCTCAGTCTCAGATGTCCGTCGCTATAGTCGTTGCCATTTACGAATTCGACATGATCGTGTACATCGAGTCGCGAAATCGTTCGCCACGCCGGCGAAGGAAGCTCCAATGTGAACTCGATTCCCTCCCTGCCAAAGGTTTGGGTTTGAGCGGTCGCGCTCATGCTCACGATAATCGTGAAAAGAAGAGCAGCTAAGAGTGTTGGCATTGCATTAGTTCGCATTGCTTTCCTTCCTACTCCGGTCAGTGCTGTGCAAGTTCATTGTCGTAGAGGACGACTTCCGTTCCAATGGGTGTCATCTCGCTCAGCTCTTTGGCAGCGAACATAGGTATTCGAATACAGCCGTGGCTGGCGGGATTGACCGCCATCGCCAGACTGCCGTGAATGGCAATGCCGGAATGGATGTAGTTCGGGTAATAGAGCAAGCCAAGCGAACTTCGTCGCCAGCCAGCGATCTTTCTGGACACCTTGAATTTACCTCTCGGCGTATGCGCGCGATGAACCTGACCATGATCCACGTAGGTCTTTTCATTGCCTGTGCAGACGGGAAGTATCCGGGAAATCGAACCGCCCGCATCCACAATGAATAAAACCTGCCGGCTCAGATCAATCTCGATATGAGCGTGTCCGACGTCCCGTGGAACTGGCCGGTGAGCCGCTCGCATCGCCTGAAGTTCGGATCCAGTCAGCTTTCCGGTTCTGGGCCTACCTTCGACTTTTTGGAAAGCGATCAGGGCATGACGGGAAGCAACATCGAAATCTCCATCTACCGGCCCAGCCCAGTAACCGAGATCCCATAGTCGTTGTTCCGCTTCGAGCCGCTCCTGCGAACTCAACTGGCGTGATGAACCTTTGTTTGGTCCGCCAGCGAAAGCGGCGCAGCAACTTAAGGCTCCGATCAAAAGTATTAAGACGACCACGATGATTGACCGGATAACAGTCTTTCGAAATTCTCCAGTCGCCGCCGGCCAGCTAGCAGGGGGTAGTGGTTGGCGAATAAGATTTTCAGGGTCCAACCGCATCGACTGTCTCCGGCAACGCCGCGGAACGGAAAGCGAGCAGGGCTGTAGTCCCGTCAGCAGCATTGATTGCTAACACAGCATCTGCACCTTCATCCGTCTGTTCAAGATTGACTTCGATCGGGCGATTGATTACGTGAGCAAGGTGATCGTCAGGCTCCCTACCAAGCAAAAAGATAATCATGTCGCGTGAAGATCCCTCGTTTTCGTAAGTGATTCCCTCTAAAGCCAGCTCTCGTCCTTCAACCTGCGCTCCAATCTCTGGACCAAGAATTTGCAGGTTGACCAGCCACCCTTCGTGCTTGCGACTGAAGGTGTCGAAAAACTTCGGCCATTCATTCTTTGGAATCTGTTGCGTGATCATAAAGAACTCCTTTTAGATACCTGTTGGAAATGTCTCTGGAACTTCTCCCGTTTCCCATTCCGCGGTGCGTTCCAGTGGTTCAACTGCGCGCGTTTCGTCGAAATGCAGCACCGCGTCAAATTGTTCGGATAGTCGGGCGTGGAAGTAGTGACTCTGGCGCTCTGTCTCCGACCGATAGATGACGCCGATGGCTCGCTCGAGCATGGGCTCGCGCAAGGCGTGGGCAATCTGTTGTTCACCGCGAAAAGTAAGCAGGAACCGAGGAATGTCTACGTTATGAAATATTGATTCGTAACTGCCGGCCAGCGCAGGACGCACGTGCTTGCGTTCCGCAGGCGCATCCCAATTGGATGCGGCAGTAACTGTCCCGTGATCGGTCGTCAACCCGACCAGAAAGGCATCGTGACCATATCGCTCGCGAGCGAGTTGGCCCACGTTCCATTCTCCTTCTTTTCCCATGCTGGTGGCTCGCGCGTCCCCAAGGTGTGAATTGTGTTCCCAGACAACGATCCTGGCATTTGCGTCTTGTTGTGTGAGGAATGCGAGCAACGAATCCAACGTGTCGGCCATGTGACTATCGCGCAAATTCCAGGACGAGATCCTGCCGCGAAACATCGACCGATAATAGCGTTCCGCATTTGTAATTAAACGCGCGTTTTGCCACGCGTAGAAGTACTCATCCAAAGCTGCGCGTCCATCGCGTCGCGCGTAAATCGCGGCCCGCCGGTGCAGTTCGACCAATTGTGCAACAACTTCCTGTTCGCACGATTCTGCCATGCCGAGACCGGCAGCGTAGCCATAGGCTTGCTCGTCTTTGGCATAATGATCGAAACAGGCATACCGACTGCGAGCACGTTGGGCTGCTTCGGGATCGATCTGATCAAGATAGGTAAGGACCGCCTCGATGGAAGTGTGCAGGCTGTAAAGATCCATTCCGTAGAAGCCCACTTTCGCTGCGGTTTCCGGAAGATCGTCGTTGTAAGTTCGCAGCCATCCGACGAAATCGAGCACGTCAGCGTTGCGCCACATCCAGGAGGGGAACCGTTTGAAACCCGATAATGCCTCAACCGCGTCGGCGTCGTTGCCGGCGCCGCGAACGTACCGATTGACTCGATACGCATCCGGCCAATCAGCTTCCACGGCTACAGCAGTAAAGCCCTTCTCTTTGATCAAACGCTTGGTAATTTGAGCGCGCTCGCGGTAGAACTCGTGCGTGCCATGCGAGGCTTCGCCGATCAAAACAAGTCGGGCGTCCCCGATCCCCTCGATCAGCGGATCATAATCCTCAATCTCTCCGACAAGCGGTTGCGCCGCTTGCCTTACCACATCGGTCAACAAAAGAGTTTCTGAAATCATGTTTCCTCTTCACCCGTTAATCACGCCGCAGCCTTTATGTGCGCCGCGCGAGTCAATAAGTCAGTTACTTCTTCGTCGGTAGTTGGCGAGAAATCCTGATACCACAGGCCCACTGCCTGAAACGGACTGGGCGTGATCGCGCAGACTGCTATCGTGTCCACTTCTTCCTTGAAAGAGTCACACGTCTCACGCGCACCTACCGGAACTGCCACAACGATCTTCTTTGGCTTCATCTCACGGAGCGCCTTCACCGCAGCTCGCATGGTGGAACCAGTGGCCAACCCGTCATCGACGATGATGACCGTTCGAGCCGTTACACTCAGCGGTTGCCGTCCACCGCGATACAACTGCTCGCGTCGCTTCAGTTCGCGCAACTCCTTCTTCGCTACTTCCTCGATCACAGATTCCTTCATCCGCAGATAAGAAACGACATCTCGATTGAGCACACGCACGCCGCCGCTGGCGATTGCGCCCATGGCCAGTTCTTCAGAGCCCGGCACACCAAGCTTTCGCACAACGAAAACGTCCATCGGCACGCTTAGTTTGCGCGCCACCTCATAACCGACTGGAACTCCACCGCGAGGCAGTGCCAACACGATTACGTTAGGGTCGTTGGCATAATCGGTAAGTTTGCTGGCCAGGAACTCACCCGCGTCGCGTCTGTCTCTGAAGATTTTTGTAAACATGATTGACTGCACCAATGAGACTAGTCGGCTGCCGTCAGATGACTAACGAACCAATTGGCGGCGAGCCGCGCAACTTCCTCCAACGTACCGGGTTCTTCAAATAAGTGTGTTGCTCCGGGCAGAATCTCCAGCTTCTTCTTGCACCTCAGTCGTGCGAAAGCGAAACGATTCATTTCAATGACCGAATAGTCCTGACTGCCGACGATCAACAGAGTCGGCGCCTTAACGAATGAAAGAGCCTCACCCGCAAGATCTGGGCGACCACCACGAGAAACGACCGCCCCAACCTTTTGCCCCAACTCAGCAGCGGCAACCAGTGCCGCGCCGCCTCCCGTGCTTGCGCCGAAGTAACCAGGGCGCAGGTTACTGGTCTCGCTCTGTGCGGCTAGCCAGTGAGTCGTGGCGACCAGCCGTCGTGCCAGCAGGGCAATGTCAAATCGAAATTCGCGGGTGTAGTTGTCTATTTCTTCTTCTCTTCCGGTGAGTAGATCAAACAGCAGCGTACCGACGCCGGCGTTGCGGATAACCTTTGCGACGTATTGATTGCGAGGGCTGTGACGACTACTACCGCTCCCATGCGCAAACAAGACGACTCCAGTCGCGTTCTCCGGCACCTTCAGCTCGCCATTAAGTAAGACCGAGCCGGCCTGGATTTGAATCTCGCTTCCCTCTGCGGCTTTCGTGGCTGGTTTCGCTGACATCACTAATGATCCTTTCCCACTTTCACAAAAGCTGATATTCAATCTCGCCGCCAACTAACTCGAGCCAGCTTGTTCTCGTGCGAAAAGTCGTAATGAACATTGCCGCCAAATGCCTTTTCAACCGCGTGGCCGAGGCGCTGGGCCAGATGTTCAGTCGTCGTACTCACCGTCAGCTTGCGACCTTCACCGCGCTTCCAGTCCATTACACGACCAAGGGGATTGTCTTGCGCAGCTCTGTGCGCTTCGTTTCGCAGCAGTTGTTCAATCTCGTCGTGGTGCGCATCGAGGAAAGCACCATCAAGGTAGACAAAGCCCCGCGGCTCGCCATTGCGAATCTGCTTACACGCGGGGCAAACCGTCATCCGCGAAGTCCGAAAGTTTCTTTGCTTATTGTTGGCTTCGTCACTAGTTGCGGTGGTCCAGCGCCTATTGATATAGACCGCACCACAGTCTTCACAGGTTCTCGGTTCACTTCTGGCTCTCAGTGTGCGATGCCTGCCTGCTTCGTGATCGACTCGTTTGGTAAAAGTTGCGTTTGTATATTTTCTCTTGTTAGGCATAAGCGTGATCACCTTCTGCAGCCTGAAGTAGCAACGACTGTGCCTTCAAGTCTTGAGTTTTTTCGAAACTCAAATCTATAAAACAGGCTGCAAATTCAGGCTCTCAGGCTCAAATGTTCTGGCGATTTACTTGAGGTGTGTGGAAGGCAGCGCGCTTTAACGCAGTCTATGCGGGAGTTTCCCCACCGCAGGAGCCACCTGGCCGTAGTCTCACCAGCCAAATCAAAGCAAAAGGCGACAGTTGCCAGAGGAACGATGATTGCCAATTACAAAGAAAAGATCGGGGCTTGAATTGTCGAGTTTTTGAGATGTTCATTCATGAGATGACAATTGATCAGTGCCATGCGGCCCTGGAGAAGACTAACGTGGGTCGGCTGGCATGTGCGAAGGATAAACAGCCTTATGTGGTTCCTATCAATTTTGCATTCGACGGTGCGCACCTTTACGGATTTACGACGCTGGGGCAGAAGATCCAATTCATGCGCTCGAATCCGTTGGTCTGTTTTGAAGTCGATGAAATCGTCAATGACAGCCAGTGGATGAGTATCGTTGTGTTCGGACGATATGAGGAATTGCCGGATCGGCCTGAGTTTGAAAGAGAACGGATACGTGCGTATGAATTTCTTGAGAAGCGACCCATTTGGTGGGAGCCGGCCTACATTTCTCAGGAGCATCGAGACCAGCCGCATTCTCTAACGCCAATTTTCTTTCGAATCGTCATCGACAAAGTCACCGGTCACCGCGCAACCTCCAGCAAAGCCGAAGAAACCGCTCAAGTTGTTCCAGTGTGCGCAACTAAACGAGGATGGCTCAAAAGGCTGGTATGTGGCGAGCCTATGAACGGGAGTAAATGAAAATGATAAATATTTGCCGAATTCTTTGTCCGACTGACCTGACGTCAGAGTCAGACGAAGCGTTACGTTATGCAGTGGCCCTGACCGCTGCTTACGATGCAAAGCTTTTTCTTTTGTACTGTAAGGAAGATCAACAGATTGCCAACGGAAATGGACGCACCCCGAGTGACCATGACTCCGACTCGTTATTTACAGCATCGCTCGCACCTCACCTGGGCCTGAACAATTTCCGCGATTTCGACTGGCAAGGTTTGGTGGTAGATGGTGTTGAGAATATTGCGAAAGCCATCGTAGCTGAGTCTGCCCGTCAACAGATTGATTTGATTGTGATGCGTTCGCGTCGCAGGCCCCACGCCGCGGTGTTACTTGGCTCGACGGCAGAAACGGTCTGTCGTACTGCTCCCTGCCCGGTCCTGATAACGCATCCGCTCGAACGTGAATGGGTCGGATTCTCAACCGCTGAAATTGATCTGAACCGCGTCGTGATAGCGCACGACTTCTCATCTGATTCAGAACTGGCGTTGAACTACGGCTTTTCCCTGGCGCAGGAATACCAGGCAGAGGTGCACTTGCTCCACGTGCTCTCGACCTTAGGAAAAGAGGAACCGGAACTCGCGTGGTCCGCGTCGACTGCCGGCAATGCCTACACATTTGTCTCACAGAAACTTCAGCGGACCATACCTAAAGAAGCGTTTTTGTGGTGCAACTGCGTGAACGCCGTAAGTTGCGGCAAAGCTGCTGATAAGATTCTTGCCTACGCTAAAGAGCACAAGATCGATCTAATTTGCATCGGAGCGAGTGGCAGCGACCGCAAGCTTTTTGGTTCAACCGTTGACCGAGTTTTGCGAAAGGCGCCATGCCCAGTTCTCGTAGCGCGGCCAAGCGCCCGGGAGCGAGATTCAATGGGTTAAGAGCGAACGTTCAAGGGCATACGCGTTCCCCCTTGGAAATTTGGCTACTATCAACTCGCCGGTCCAGCGATTTTGCGCTAAGAAAACTTATCTCGAAATCCGGGGCTGCTCGACGTGAGATGATTACAAAAAGGGTTTCCATTCTAACCAGCGGTGGCGATGCTGCCGGGATGCATGCCGCGATTCGAGCCGATGTTTGGACCACCCTCGACGTTGGCTGGGAAGGGTTTGGCGTGCGCCGAGGCTACGCAGGTTAATTGCAGGCGATTTCGCGTCGCTCGGTGCGAGAGAGGTCGGTGGGATTATTCAGCTTGGAGGCACCCTGCTGGGTAGTGCCGTTGCCTTGAATTCAAAAGCGAAGAATCACGGGCCCTCGCCCTTCGCAATCTAAGGCAGAAAGGGATTGACGCACTCGTCGTAAAGCCTTTTGGAACTCGCTCGAATACTCGCCGCATGATCAACCAGAGACCTGAGCGTTGAGGAAATATCCGCTGAGGAATCAGCCGTTTTCCCCGATCCCGATCAGTTACTTGGCCAAATCAATTGCATTTCGCGCGGCACAACCGTTGCCCATGAGAAACGGGAAGGAAAACAAATTGCACGAGTAACAGAAGGGGGGACTTATGACAACACTACGATCTTACATTGATCCAGACCAACAACCCGACACTGGCCCGACGTCATTTATGACGGAAACAAACGAGCGGGAGGTCCGTTGTGGTGTATGCGCCAGGCCTGTGTATGTTGATGAAGAAACATATCGCTCCGGCAGCGATAAAATAAATTCGGGACTCGAGAATCCTTTTCGCTGCGAGATCTGCGAAGAAGAGTACGACGATTTGGCGTACGGAGGCTGACCGCCTCAAGGAATCAGGAAGGTCCGAATTGGCCACAGCCGTCATCAACAACCATCCTTATGAGTTTGAAGATGATGTCTCCATTCTGGAGGCGTCTCGCGCTGTTGGCGTCGATATTCCAACCCTTTGTCACGACCGGCGACTAAAGCCGATTGGCAGTTGTCGCATGTGCCTCGTAAAGGTCGAGGGCAAGCCACATCCCATGACAGCCTGCAACACCTCTCTCGCCGGGGGCATGGTCATTTCGACGCATACTCCCGCGCTGGAAAATGAGCGACGGATGTTGCTCAAGATGTTAGCCCAGGATCATCCGGCGGAAGGTCTGAAAGAAACTCTTGAGAAACCATTTTATCGTTACGCGCGGCAATACGGTTTGACCGAGGGCGACTTTAACGGCTCGCACGAACCACACCTACTCGACACCTCGCATCCTTATATTCACGTCGACATGTCGCAGTGCATTGTCTGTTATCGCTGCGTGCGGATCTGCGACGAGGTGCAAGGACAGTTTGTCTGGCAGACACTTAATAGAGGACACGAAACAAGGATAGTTCCTGACTCGGGAACCAACCTCCGAGAAAGTTCGTGTGTTAGCTGCGGAGCATGCGTCGATACTTGTCCCAGCGGCGCCTTGGAAGACAAGTCTTTGCTCTTGAATGGGACGCCAACAATCTGGACGAGAACAACATGTCCCTATTGCGGCACAGGTTGTGAAATGAAGGTGGGCACAAACCAAAATCAGATAGTCGCGATAAAGCCGGTCCTTGAGGCTCCTGTCAGCAAGGGACATTTGTGCGTCAAAGGCCGCTATGCCTTTGACTTTGTAAGTGCCGTCGATCGGATCACGGAGCCAATGATTCGGACTAACGATGGATGGCTGCAAGTAACCTGGGACGAGGCTGTGTCATTTACAGCCAGGCGCTTATCCGCCATCCAGAAGGAATATGGACCGCAAAGCATTGGCATCCTGGGTTCAGCAAGAGGAACCAACGAAGAGAACTATCTTGCTCAGAAGTTCGCGCGAGTGGTGATTGGCACAAACAACGTCGACTGCTGTGCGCGCGTGTGCCATACGCCTACGGCTGCGGCGATGAAGCTGATGATCGGCACTGGCGCCGCAACCAACTCCTATGACGACATTGAGAAGGCCCACACAATCCTCGTGTGCGGGGCGAATGCCACCGAGAACCATCCCATAATTGGCGCCCGCATAAAACAGGCTGCTTTGCGAGGAGCGAAATTGATCGTGATCGATCCTCGGACAATCGAGCTGGCCGGCTATTCCGCCATTCACTTGCAGCCGCGACCGGGTACGAACATTCCCGTACTGAATGCGATGGCTTACACCATCGTGGAAGAGCGATTAGTCGATTACGAATTCGCAACAGAACGCTTAGCTGAGTTCGATCAGTTCTGCGAGTTCATTAAGGGATTTCCGCCGGAACAGGTTGAAAGCATCAGCGGCGTCCAGGCAAACCTGATTCGCCAGGCAGCCCGCCTCTATGCTGCCGGAAAACCCTCGATGTGTTTCCACGGATTAGGTGTCACCGAACACACCCAGGGAACAGAAGGCGTGATGTGCCTGGTCAATCTGGCGCTTCTCACTGGAAACATTGGTAAGCCGGGCACTGGCATCAATCCGTTGCGTGGTCAAAACAACGTTCAGGGCGCCGCGCATATGGGCTGCGATCCGGGGATACTCACCGGTAGTGTTCCTTTGGATGACGGGCGATCGTTGTTCGAAAGTGTTTGGGGTGCAGCGGTTCCGCATGAGCGTGGTCTCAACTTGCTTGAGATGATGGACGCCGCCGAAGCAGGCACGCTGAAAGCGCTCTGGGCCATTGGTTACGACATTGCGCTTACCAACGCCAATTCAATCGCAACCGAGCGGGCCTTGCGTTCCCTTGATCTGGTTATCATCCAGGATATGTTTCTCAACGAAACCGCACAGCAGTTTGGTTCCGTCTTCCTGCCAGCTGCTTCCTCATTCGAAAGAGATGGCTCATTCATGAATGCCGAACGCCGCATTCAGAGGGTTCGCAAGGCGATCGAGCCGGTGGGTCAGTCGAAGCCTGATTGGGAGATCATTTGCGCGTTGGCCAAAGCTAGGGGCAAGTCTCAGTTCTTCAACTACAACTCCGCGGAAGAAATCTGGAACGAAATACGTACCGTTTGGCCAGCCGGCAACGGAATAACTTACGAGCGGCTTGATGATGGTGGCTTACAGTGGCCGTGCCTGGACGAAAAGCATCCCGGTACGGAAGTGCTGCACGCGGAAAGTTTTCCTATTGGTAAGAAGGCAGCGCTACGACGCATTCCTTACCGGGCGACTAAGGAAGTTACGACTGAAGAATTTCCCTTCCTGCTGATTACTGGGAGAACTCTTTACCAATTCAACGCCGGCACTATGACTATGCGCACGGCTAACGCCGAGCTGAGGCCGACGGACTTGCTCGACATTTCCAAGGAGGACGCAGATCGCCTCCAACTACACAATGGCGAGCGTGTGCGAGTTCGCAGCCGTTACGGTGAGGCGGCCCTTCCGATTCGAATTACATCCTCGGTGGAGCCAGGAGAGTTGTTTGCGACCTTTCATACTACGGAAGTATTCCTCAATCGTCTGACAAGTCCTCATCGAGATCGATACGTCAAGACACCGGAGTACAAAGTCACCGGTGTACGAATCGAAAAGCAGACTGAATCAAGCAAGCAAGGTAAAATTGAAAACACCGGAGGTAAGAACAATGACTGAATGGCTATGGCTCCTCGTTTTTTTTGCCGCTTACATCGTGCTGATGCGCTGGGTGCTACCGCGTTTCGGGATACAAACTTGAATGGCAAGCTCGTGCCGTGTCGAGTCTCGACCGGGTGCACTGAAGGACAATACGACGACAGCCGGAGTTAGCACGGCAACAAGCTCGAGTGACATAGAACGCGAGCCGTAATACCTACTAAACAGCTAGATGGCTTGGTGGAAGCATTCGCTTTCGCAGTGTGGTGTGGTTACTCATAGGAGAAAAGATAATGAGTGCTCAGCAACTACAACATTCAAAATATGGATTCAGTAAGACAGTTGATGTTCCTTACGAAAGGGCCGTTGAAAAGGTGCGGGCGGCGCTTAAGGAGGAGGGCTTCGGCGTCCTCTGCGAAATCGACTTGAAGGAGAAACTAAAAGAGAAGCTGGGTGTGGATTTCCGCAACTACGTGATCCTCGGCGCCTGCAATCCACCTCTGGCCTACAAGGCTCTGCAACAAGAGATCGGCATCGGACTTCTTCTGCCCTGCAATGTCATCGTTTATGAGACCGACGAACCAGGAAAATCTGTGGTTGCGGCCATAGACGCGAAGACGATGCTGTCCGTGGTAGGACACGACAATGCCGCTCTCAACGCGGTAGCTACTGAGGTAAATGAAAAGCTCAAACGCGTAGTGGCTCAGCTTTAGAGGACACGCGCGCCTTGGTGTTGGCGGTAGCGCCAAACAGGACGGCGTCCCTTTCCTATTAAACTCTGAAGCCGCATTGGGGCGCCCGCTTACATGGGGAACTGGCTCGTGAGTGGGTGGAAAGTAATTTCTAAGCAGCTTGCGCCTTTCCGAGTGATTCGAGAGCCTGGTACGCGGCACGCTCGCCGACAGCAAGCCATCTCGCTGAGCACGTCTCGTGAATTGGACGTTTTTGAGAGCCTTGCGAAGGTCGAAGAGGCCCGCTCCTGGCTCGAGAAAACACTCAACAATTTTCACGCGGAGTGACCGATGCTTAATGCCGACAGGACAGAGTACGATAAAAAAGAAAGCAGCTAAGAAGCGGAGGGTTGCTTATTGATCGTAGCACTATCCCCTCTCATCATAACCCAGCCAATAACGATCAAGCCGATACCGCCTATCGCGAGGAAGGTCAGATTGTAAACTGTATAGTTTGGAACTTGCCGCACGTAATGAATGCCCAGGATTTGATGGTCGATAATTCCTTCGACTAGATTGAAAAAACCCCAGCCAAAAACCATCGCGCCTATAAAAGCCTTTAGTGAGGGGATTGGCTGTCGACGATAAGCAGCACTCCATAGCATCAACACACCGACCAGCGTGACCAGCCAAACAACCGCGTGAAACATTCCATCCCACGTCATGTTGAACATCATAATTTCCATGGTGGTTGGGGGATACCAGTTTGACACCATGTTGTGCCACTGCAATATCTGATGCAGGACGATTCCGTCTACAAATCCACCCAGCCCGATTCCCATTAAGATCGCAGCGGCGTTAGCCGTTTTAGCTTGTTCATTCATGCCTAGAAATCCTGTCTTTCAGGAGTTCACCGCCACTAAAGCGTTTTCAGCACTTGGCAATAATTCGGATTTATCAAAGTCGCCACGCAAGACTTTCAAAGCGTATTTCTCTTTATCTATTTCTTTACGGGTGCGAACTCCGAGCCTGCGAAATAGCGGAATTGGCGGACACCAACCCTGTACCGCGTGTTGAAACAGAAAAGGCAAGACAATGCCCGGTATAACCAGCCACTTCTTATTATGCGTTACACCTAGGGCGAGACCAGTGAAGGCGATTGCAGAAGCGTTGGTTTCCAGAAATCGCTCCATGTCCCACTCCCGATCAAGTTCTTCAATACGCTGGGTGATCTCGGCAGAACTTCTTTGCTCGTAACTTCGGACGCGAGCCTCTAATGCACGATCAAGCTGGTAGTTAACTTCTTCAGAAGTGCTGTCGCGTACTCTATCTTCCGTTTCCATATGTTTAGACTCCCGACAGGCCTTAGCCCTTTGTGATGTACTGAAATGATTCTGAAAATTAGCGGGGATTTTCTTAGTAAACAAAAAGCATGCCGAAAGGTTCGGAGGCGGCAAAGTCTCCAGGGTGGTCTTCGTATTCTGTCTGATCGATTCCTCGTCGTCACCGATGAGCACTAGTTCACCATGGCCGCCAGGTACCTCGCCGATTTCGACGATATGTGTTTGTTCCTCAGGCTCGGCAGCAACGGGGAAATAAACCGCTATATCGGTTCCCTTCCCCAATTGGCTGTTGACGTCCACGAATCCGCCATGGCTTTTGAGGATTGACAGTGCGGTTGACAGGCCCAACCCAGTACCTCGGCCGATGTTCCTTAGTCTATAGAAAGGATCAAAGGCGCGGGCGATGGTGTCAGGCGCGTTTTTATCGGCAAGTCCCGCTGCCCGAAGGCGCAAAAACCGATACGGCAAAGGCCGAGTTCACTGATGGGGTGCTGCAAATAACTATGCAAGCGCCGGAACGTGAAGCGAAGCCGATGCCCGGGAGTTTCTGCAAGCCTTCGATCCCTTCCGTTCTAACGATCTCATCAATCGGTCGTTCGAGCCCGCGAAGCATCGCCGCCGCTCGCCGATAAGCGCCTACGCGAAAGGCGTTCGCACCTTGCGCCCCCAGTATGCGCGCCACTTCGGCGAGCCGTTCGGCAACTTGTGAATTAACTCTTTTCATTTCTCTCTTGGATGCTGATTCGACCCCTCTCAGCGTACCGACTTTCAACCATGTTTCGGCCGCAGAATGCTCCAAGCCAGATAAATCCCGAGCAAGAGCGCACACAGAAATCCGAAAGCGAAAGCGACCCCTGCCCATCGCTCCCATCCCGGTGGATGGTAAACCGAAATAAGAACGGCCAAACCGTTAATGAACGCGGCGGCAATCACGCCCAATACAATGCGGTTCGAGATGCGCTCGAGGCGATCTACGATTGGATCAAAACCTTCGGGCCGCACTCCCATCTGGAGATTTCCATCTTCAGCCGCGGTCACAATTCGTCGAAGTTGCTGTGGCATCTCAACTCCGAGTTTCGCAAGATCCAGGCTTGCTCGGCCAAAGCTTCGAATCCACTTGAAAGGAGAATATTCGCGAATAATTAGTCGTTCTGAGTAAGGCCCCAGAACAGCGGTCAGATGAAAGTCAGGATCAAGATTCACTCCGAGTCCCTCAATCATGATGACAGTCTTGAACAACAAGGCGAGGTTTGACGGCAGATGCATGTGATGCCGGCGCATCGCCGTAAAGATATCGTTCAACAAATCCGTAATTTTCAACTCTCCCAAGGGTACTCCCAGGTAAGTTGACAGCAAGTGCTCGACATCCCGACGTACTGAGGCGCGATCGATTCGTTTGCGGGTGACTCCAAGATCAAGAAAGACATCAACGAGCCGGTCGGCGTCCCGCTGATTGATGCCTATCAACAAATCCGCCAGGCGTTCCTGGGTTCGTTCATCAAGGACGCCGACCATGCCGAAGTCAATCAAACCAATTGCGCCATTCGGCTCGATGAAAAAGTTACCCGGATGAGGATCTGCATGAAAGAAGCCATCCTCGCACACCATCTTCAGCACAACGTCAGTGGCGTACTTCGCGAGCCAACATCGGTCTGTGCCCTGTTCGTCAAGGCCAACCAGGTCATTGATCTTGATTCCGCGAATTCGTTCTAGCGTAAGAACGCGCGAGGTGGTCGTTTCCCAAAAAACCCGCGGCACATGGATGCGAGGATCGTTGGCAAAGTTTTTAGCAAAACGCTCGGCGCTATGACCCTCGCGAATGTAATCAAGTTCTGACCTGAGCGTTTGCGAAAACTCGTCAACCAGGCCAACGAGATCATATTGATCGGCAAACTCCCAATGCCGGCTTGCCGTTGACGCAAGCTCCTTAAGTATCTCAAGGTCTTCGTTTACTTGTTCGACTACACCAGGCCTGCGAATCTTGACCACGACCTCGGTGCCGTCCAGTAACGTGGCTGCGTGCGCTTGTCCGATCGATGCGGCGGCAAGCGGCTCAGGATTGAATTCCGCAAAGACACTATCAATCGGTTGTCCCAACTCCGCTATCAGCGCTTCTTGAATCGCTTCAAATGGAACTGGAGGCGCTGCATCCTGGAGTTTCGTTAGCTCTGCAAGATAATCCGGAGGCAGGAGGTCCGCGCGAGTCGAAAGAATTTGGCCCAGCTTGATGAAGGTCGTCCCTAACTCCTCAAGCGCCAGCCGCAGATGCACCGGTCTTGAGTTACCGGCTATCGGCAGTCTTGTAAGGGCACTTCGGTCTCCGTTGTTCCTCAAGAAATCCCATCCATGGGTGATCAACGCACCAGCAATCTGCCGGGATCGGTTCAGATGAAAATTCTTTCGCCAATTAATCAGGCTCATGGTTGAACGCTATCCGAGCCATTTGTACCTCAGGATTGGAACGCCGGCCTTACAGGCTGTCTTTTGATCGGAGAGGGGACGTGGACCCAATTCCACATCGCTCCTCCGAGCCAGCCAAACAGGTAGCCCAGTGATGACGTGAAGACGATCAGCCCGACTGCGTAAATAGGGTTGAAGGCAGTCACAGTGTATGGCGGTTGAATAGAGTGAAGTCGAAAAACCCAATCCATCAACCATTGGGCCACTCCGGTTGCGACAAGGATGGCCCAGGTTAAATGCCAAAGCCCAAGCAAAGAGCCTAGAACAATTCCCAATTTGTTTTTGCTGATCATGACTATTAGTTCTTCCTTAAATTGTGGTTGGTTGTCCCTGCCGTTTTGAATCAACACCAAGAATGTCAACGAGCAACCAACCAGGCCACCTGCGACGTTTTCTCGCCTCAGCTTTACCCGTTTGTAGCCGCACCTCCACTTTCACCGGGCAACATCGAATCAGAGCACATTTGTCGCAGGAGCTATGGTTATTACATGTAATGACTGTGCTTAACATCGAATGCCCCTAATCGCCGAGTGACTGTCCGGCTGCAGTTGTTAACCTGCGAAGCCGGACAGTCAACACCGCCTCCCCGGTTTATGCAGCTGCCTTCGCCTGGTCCTTCACGGCCGGCGCATCCTTCACTTCGAGCTTACGTGTTGCCGGTTCGGCCTTCGGCGCCGGCATGGTCACTTCAAGCACGCCGTTCGTGAATGTCGCTTCGGCCTTTTCCGTCATCGCCCCTTCCGGCAATGGAAGTTGGCGATAAAAGTTTCCATACCTGCGCTCGCTGCGATAGTAGCCTTCGCGCTTCTCTTCCTTCTCCTCTTTCCGCTCACCTGAGATCGTCAACATGTCGCCACTGAATTCGACCTTGATGTCATCTTTGGTCATGCCTGGCAGATCCGCGCGCACCGTGAATTGTCCGTTGTTTTGGAGCACCTCTACCTGCGGCATCCACTCCATTTCTCCGAACTCAGTGCGAAACGGCCACGTCTCTGAGGCGAAGACACTCGGGAAGCGGAACCCCTCAAAATCTTCGAATAGACGTTCCATGTCTTTGGTGAAGCGGCGCATCATTCCAAATGGATTGGCCGCCTCCGGGCTCTTTCGAGCCCGCTGCAATGAATCTTTCTTCTCGTTCATGACTTTTCTCCTCTACCTAAAATTCATGGCGCTAACTGTTCGCCTAGAAATAGGGATCGATCCGAAGATGGTCCCTTACCTGGATCACGCCCGGCGCATGGCTTATCGATCCGACCACGGCGCGTCTTTCTTGCCATGAATGCACTCGCCCAAAGAGATCGACAGCGCCGTCGTTAATCTCCACTCGTAACCTTTCCGCCTCGCGGTCCGCACGTCGCTCCAAGGCCAACTCGATCTCGTCGCGAAGATCGTCTGAATCGATTAGTTGTTTGCGAACGGTGATCTTGTTAGTGACGCCGACGACGCCAGTAAGCCGGCGGATTGCCTCCTCCGCATCGCCACGTTCACGCCAATAGTCCACTTCACCTTGCAGCGTCACCCAGCCGTCAGCAACGGACGACTGAATCAACTCATTCGGAACCACGGCATCCCACTCCAGCGCGCTGCGGACTGCGCCGGCGATTTCGGTATCCGTCCGAGTAAACCTATCCACTGGTTTGACCTCGATGTCGTTTGCAACATCGAGAACGCCAAAAACGCGATGAGCAGCGTTTTGTGCCTCCAGCTTCTGCAAGTACGTGGGCACCGCGCCAGTTAAAGTTGCGACTCCGTTTTTAACTTCCACGTTGATCCTGGCCCAGTTAATCCGTGAGTCCCATTTCAGTTCGCGCATGATTCGTTGCGCGACTTCCGTATCACTTTTTCTTTCCAACATAATCCCTCCCAACCTGCTATCCCGATCGCTTACGATGCCGAACGAAATCAAATCCTCGAAGATGCGCCCTAGCTCGGCAACTATGGCGGCCGTCTTGGCGGTCAACGGATGTTGGCAAATGGCCTGGTAAGTCTTGACCACGTCTGCGTAGTCAATCTCAGCTGCTTTTCCGTTTGCTTCCTTGGCCTTGAGCACGATGTCGTTCATCGACAGAATGCCTGCAAGCTCACCTTCGGCATTCAGCACCGGCAGCCGTCGGACCTTGTGTGTCTGCATCGCCAGCAAGGCCTGGGCAATGTCATCTTCGGGGTTAACTGCGTAGACCTCGCCCGTCATGACTTCCTCAACAGAAATGCCAGAAGGGTTCGCCTCCTTCATTGCTGTTGCCATGCAGACGTCGCGATCGGTAATCAGGCCGATGACCTTGCGGCCGTCTTTTATAATTGGCAATACCCCGCAATCGTTCTGCCACATCAATTTCGCCGCGTCCGCCAAACTCTCCGTCAGCCAAATCGCCTTTGGATCTGGCGTCATAACTTCTTTTACTTTCATATAAGCCTCCAACATTTCTTCGACTCTGCCGGAGGCGCGGGGGGAGCCCCCGCCACCGCGCCTCCGGCCTCCATGCTTCCTTGCACGCTGGAGTACGGAGCAACGAATGTGCCGCTCGTGAGAGACAGATATCGTGGAGGTTTTCACCTCCTGGTTCACTTAGCGTGGGGAAAGATTCGCAGGCTAGTGCGAGGAAACTCGCTGTGCGTCAAGTCCGCTAGGTTTCTTGGCCCATCAATTCACTTTTCCAAGCAGGCATAACGCTTGCTCTTTATACCGAGTCGTAGTCGATCAATTCAGGAGCAGAGCGAAAACAATGAAGCGAACCAAAGAACTTACTTACACGCTAAATTTCAGCGAGATCACCCTGAAGGATATTTCTCGTGTCGGAGGCAAGAATGCGTCATTGGGTGAGCTTTTCAATTCACTCAAACTCAAGGGCGTCGGAGTGCTCGATGGTTTTGCGACAACGGCAGATGCCTACCGCGCCTTGCTGGCGGAAGGTGAACTTGAATACGAACTGCGTTCGCTTGTCTCAGATTTCGACGCGGAGGACGTGGCGGAATTAAAGAGACGCGGCCATGCGGCTCGGGTTGCAGTCCTGGATATGCCGCTGCCGAAACAACTAAGAGATGCCATTATCGACGCCTATGAACAACTCTGCGCACGCCTTGGCTACGAACCTGATATGGCAGTGCGCTCATCGGCGACTGCTGAAGATTTGCCGGAAGCATCATTCGCCGGCGCTGCGGAAACGTTTCTAAACGTTCGCGGGCGTACACCGCTGCTGCGGGCTGTCCATCAATGCTTCGCATCACTCTTTACCGATCGAGCGATCAGCTACCGCGCCCGTCTTGGTTATGACCAACTGAAGGTAGCCATTTCAGTTGGGGTTCAGCCCATGGTCCGTTCGGACAAGGCCAGCTCCGGAGTAATCTTCACGCTCGACACTGAGTCAGGTTTTCGGGATGTGGTGCTGATAACCAGTTCCTATGGTCTGGGAGAAAATGTGGTAAAGGGAGTGGTGACGCCCGACGAATGGCTCGTTTTCAAACCAACTCTCAAGGAAAGCTATGAACCAATCATTTCTCGCCGTCTGGGCACAAAAGAAGTGCGGCTGGTCTACGGTGATGGCAGCCGCACGACACAGAGTGAGGCAACTCCGGCGGCCGAACGAGCGAAGTTTTCGTTAATCGACGAAGAGGTTCTCAAGCTCGCCCAGTGGGCATGTTTGATCGAAGAGCACTATTCCGAACAGGCAGGTCATCCACAGCCGATGGATATCGAATGGGCCAAGGATGGCGTCACGGGCAAACTCTTCATTGTTCAAGCCCGGCCCGAGACGGTCCACTCAACCAAAGTCCGCGGAGCGGCGGCGGAAGTTTACCGGTTGAGTAGTGCGCCTGGTGCGCCTCTTGTTGTTGGCCAGGCTGTGGGCGCGAGAATTGGCAGCGGCCGAGTCCGAGTTGTGCGAGATGCCGGTGACCTTTCTAAGGTTGAGGCTGGCGACGTTCTGGTCGCACGGCTTACCGACCCGGATTGGGAACCAGTAATGCGTCGTGTTTCAGCTATTGTGACTGATCAAGGTGGCCGAACTGCCCACGCTGCCATCGTCTCGAGGGAGTTTGGTTTGCCCTGCATTGTCGGCACTGGAAACGCGACTGAGGTCTTGAAGGATGGGGCAGAAGTCACTGTTGTGTGCTCGGAAGGATCTGAAGGTCACGTTTATGCTAGCCGCCTTCCGTTTGAGATTAACTCAATCGATGCGACGCGAGTTCCGCCCACTCGCACTGCCGTGATGTTGACAATAGGTGATCCAGCGAAAGCGTTTGAGTTTTCTTCGATACCGAATTCCGGTGTTGGACTCGCAAGAACGGAATTCATTGTTACCAATCACATCGGCATCCATCCGATGGCCCTGGTCCGCTATCCAAACCTCAAAGATCAACTGGCCATTCAACAAGTGGCCGCGCTTATCAGTGCTGAAGACCCGCGAGAGTTTTTTATCCGTCGTTTCAGCGAGGGAGTGGCAAGGATTGCGGCTGCCTTCTATCCAAAGCCGGTGATCGTTCGCACCAGCGATTTCAAGACTAATGAGTATGCGCGTCTTTTAGGAGGCAAGGAGTTTGAGCCAGAGGAAGAAAATCCGATGCTGGGGTTCAGAGGCGCTTCGCGTTATTACGACGCTAGATATGCAGAAGGCTTTGCACTTGAATGCGCTGCCTTGCTGCGCGCGCGCAAGCAGATGGGTTTGACGAATATCAAGATCATGATTCCGTTCTGCCGCACGGTAGAAGAAGGCAAGCGGGTAATCGAAGTGATGGCCCAACACGGGCTCAAACAAGGTGAAGAGGGTCTCGAGATCTACGCCATGTGCGAGCTTCCCTCCAACGTAACGCGAGCCGAAGAATTTCTGCGCGTGTTTGATGGGTACTCAATCGGCTCAAATGACCTAACCCAACTCGTCCTGGGAATCGACCGCGACTCCGGGACCGTCTCGCATTTGTTCGACGAGAACGATCGGGCTGTTCTCAGCTTAATCGCGCAGGTTATTGGTGAGACCCGGAGAGCCGGTAAACCAATCGGCATCTGTGGCCAGGCTCCCTCAGATTTCCCGGAGTTCACGCGTTGGTTGGTTGAACAAGGCATCGCTTCGATATCACTCAATCCGGACGTGGCAATAAAGACCCAACTTGTAATCGCAGATGAGGAAAAGCGCCTGGGTATCGTTCCGCCAATTGAAACCGAATTGCCCTTCCTTAGTGTCAGCACCGGAGCCGGTGTCACCGTCATGGGATGAAAGGTGTAACCCTCGATGCCTTCCGGACTGTTGCTTGGACTCGGGTTCATCCCCTCGATGATTTTCGCTTACGTGATATTGACCACGTTTTATGGGGCTAACCGAGCCTACATTGGCATCTCGTGGCTGCCGTTAGCGTACATCCTGACTGTTTGGATGTTTCTCCAAATAACCAGCTTTCAACATTTGCCCGATCAATGGTGGCTGGATTTAGCCCGCGCCATACGTTGGGGAGCCATGGTTCAGGTTGCGTTGGGAATGGGATTAGTGGCGCGAGCGATATGTAGGAGAAAGGCCGCAATCGGTGTCTCGCTTGCTACCGTCTTGTCTGCTTCTCCACTATTTCTACGACTCGTTTCATAATTGTCTATCGAATCGAATCGCCTTGAACAAGTGCGGAATGAAAGCCTGGCTTCTCCACAAACCTGCAGCCGTCGAGAGTAGGCCTCTGACATTGGGCCACGCTCCGACGCCAGTGCCGCGCGATGATGAGGTGCTAATTCGAATACATGCATGCGGCATTTGCCGAACAGATTTGCATGTTGTGGAAGGCGAACTGCCGGTCCGGCGTTCCCCTTTGATTCCGGGCCACCAGATTGTGGGGAGCATTACCTCAGTGGGCTCGCAGGTTGAAGGTTTTTCGGTTGGGGATCGTGTCGGCGTCGCCTGGTTGAACCACACCTGCGGTGAATGTGAGTTTTGCATTGCAGATCGTGAGAACTTGTGCGACCGGGCGATGTTCACAGGCTGGACCGTGAATGGTGGATACGCAGAGTTCGCGATCGCACCAGCCGCTTTCTCTTACCACTTGCCTGACAACTTTGAAGACCTCCAGGCGGCGCCACTCCTTTGTGCCGGCATCATCGGATATCGCTGTCTGCGTCTCTCTGGTTTGAGCCAGGGAGATTGGCAGGGTGCGCGCCTCGGGCTCTACGGATTCGGCGCCGCGGGCCACATCGCGATTCAACTCGCGCGCGCGCGTGGTGCTGAAGTGTTCGTTTGCACGCGCGATCGAGAACGACATCAGGCGCTGGCTCATGAACTGGGAGCCAAGTGGGTTGGTGATGCGTTCGACGAACCGCCGGTCAAGTTAGATGCTTCCATAATCTTCGCCCCGGCGGGAGAACTTGTTCCGATCGCTTTGAAAGCAATTCGCAAAGGTGGAACTGTCGTGCTTGGCGGCATCCACATGAGTCCTATCCCATCATTCGACTACTCGTTGATCTATGGTGAACGCGTGGTGCGAAGCGTCGCCAACAACACACGTGAAGACGGTCGCGAGTTTCTGCTGGAAGCTGCACGCATCCCGGTGCGCACCCACACGCAAACCTTCTCATTCGATCAAGCCAACGAAGCGTTAATTGCACTAAAGAATGATTCGATTCGCGGCGCAGGGGTGCTGGTGATGGAAACATGATTCCGTTTACCGTCATCCAATTCCTGGGTGTGTTTGAGCGATACAACTTGGCTGTTTGGCCCGCGCAGATAATTCTCAACGCATTGGCCGTGGTCACTATTCTTTTAACAATTCAACGGCCCAAAGACTTCAGCAGAATTGTAAGCTTGGTTCTGTCCTTGTTCTGGATCTGGATGGGGCTGGTCTATCACTTTTGGTTCTTTAGCCCTATTAACAGAGCTGCTTGGCTCTTCGCGGCATTCTTCGTATTGCAGGGCATACTCTTTTTCATCGCAGGAGTTTGGAAGCAGCAACTTAAGTTTCGCTTCAGACTTAATCTCTCTGGAATCATTGGTGGCGCATTCCTTCTTTACGCACTCTTCGCGTATCCAGCCCTTGGATATTGCTTAGGTCATAGATATCCGGCCGCGCCGACTTTTGGTCTTCCCTGCCCGACAACGATTTTTACTTTCGGCATGTTGCTCTGGACCGACCGCCGCGTACCTCTTCACCTCCTGACCATACCACTGGCATGGTCATTCATTGGCTTCTGGGCTGCGGTTTCTTTGGGAATGATTGAGGACTACGGATTGCTCGCCGCCGGCTTGGTCGGAGCGGTGATAAGCGTCACGAAGAACCGGACGAAAACTTTGAGATTGGGTCAAACCTCACGTTGCAGATTATTATGAACATTTCACGGTACGCTTCGGCAGCGCCTTCCAAGGTCAAACGCGCGGTCTCGTTTGTACACGCAGATGAGTTACCTCAAGGTTGTCCCGGGGCCCGCCATTGGCAGCGTGAAAGTGAACGTCGTGCCTCGCCCGAGTTCGGACTGCACGCTGATCTCTCCGCCGTGGGCTTCTACAATCAATTTTGAGATCGCCAGTCCCAACCCTGCCCCTTCGGCCCGCGCGCCCTGGACTTGCACAAACTTATCGAAGATGTGAGGTAGTGACTCGCTGGGAATTCCGCTGCCTGTATCGTCAACCGAGACAACTACGTAACTGTCACGTTGTTCGGCGCTAATTTTGATTTCGCCCTGCTTCGTATGTCGCAAAGCATTTATGACAAGGTTGCTAATTACACGTTCTATCTGCACCCGGTCAACGGAAACCATGGGAAGATCAACTGAAGCATCGATAGTCAGCGCCACGCCTTGCGCTTCCACCTGTGGCCGCAAGTTCATGACAGCCTTTGTGAGTAAATCTCTTGCGCTCTCAGTGGCGAGTTGCGGCTGGGTTTCACCGGCTTCGATCCTTGAAACATCAAGCAAGTCTTTCATCAGTTTGTCCAGCCGCTCACAGTCCTGCCGACAAGTTTGAAGTACGTCGTTCTGACTATCGGTAAGCTCTCCCAGAGCGCCTTCAAGTAGCAGGTGAACTCCCATTTGCACATTGGTCAGCGGCGCACGGAGTTCGTTGGAAGCCGTCGTTATGAATTCAGACTTTAGGCGATCGAGTTCGCGTAGATGGGTGATGTCTTCCAGGATTGCAACCGCGCCCAGTAGACGATGTCCATTGTCCCGCATTGGAGTGGTACGCAGGCGGAACGCTCGCTCTGAACCATCCACGGCCAGCGGCAAGACTGATGACATGCCTTCGCCGGCTACAGGACGTCGCGATTCCAGGGCTTCAGCGACAGCTCCTGCGATACGAGCATCGCGCGCGACGGCGCCAACATGTTTGCCAGTATTTTCCTGTTCGGGACCGAATATCTCTTCGGCAGCCGGATTGAGTTTCGTTACGCATCCTTCGCCGTCGGTGACGATGACGGGATCAAACAGTGAATCGATTGCTGCCTCGGTTGTTTGCTGCGCGATTAGAAGTTGGCCCATGTCGGAACCGCGCAGTTGACGAATATGTTCCGCCATCCGGTTGAACCCGGCGGCCAGCACACCCAGCTCATCTTGTGAGTGCACCACGACTCTTGTCTCCAGGTCGCCTTCCGCCAATTTCAAGGTACTTGCGGTAAGGAGGCCGAGAGGTTCGACAATGCGATTCGCCAGAAAAAAGGCCAGCAGTGATCCGGCAGCGACTAATGCTCCGGCAAAAAGAAGAGTTCGGTAAAACCACAACTGGGCCACACCGGCGGCCGCCTCCGCCTTGGCAAGCATGGCACGCTGGTTAAGTTGCAGCAGGTGTTCACATCCACCTCGTAACTTGTTGAACTGCGGTGCCAGGTGGGTGAAGTACTCGCGGCGCTCTGAAAGCTCTTGCTCTCCGTTCGGTCCACTCTGTGGCGCACCTTTGTTAGCCTCAACTTTGGCGATAAAGGCGTCGAACATTACGTAATAGGCGTCCCGCTCACGACGAATCGCGCGCAGAGCCTCCGGTTCACCGACTTCGGTAATGTTGTTTTCAGCCTTCTGAAGATTGAAATCAAAACGTGCGCGATGTTCGCGGAGTTGGTCTGAGGCTTTGTCACGAGCACCCAGAAGTGCAAACAAAGCAGCGGAGTCCTGGCGCTCAAGACTCTCCTTCATTTCCTGCGCAGCCACGACCGAGTCGTAGTTGTTTGAAATAATTCGGCGTGATACGCCACCCATTTCCCGCAAACGCCACGCGCTCCACCCGCCCAGCACTATCAACCCGGCGACGAAGATCATGAAACTGAATAGAAGTTTGACCCTTAAACTCATAACAAGAGTGAACTCAGAAGTCAGCATTCATGAGTCAGCATCTCTTTATTCCGACTCCTGACTCCCGACTTCTGAATTCTGTTCCAACGGCGCCACTTGCACGGTTGCATCTCTCACTTCATTTAAAAACCGGTTTATGACTGACCCGTGCAAAAGAATGTCCCACCGAGAACGTGATGTTTGGCCGAACACCACGTGGGTGATACCCTCGCGCTTCGCGAAATCGATTAACGCATCGGCCACTCGTCGAGACTTCAACCTGATAACTTTGGCGCCCATCTCCTCAGCAAAACGGATGTTCTCCTGAAGCGCTGCATAATCTTCCGGCTTAATGCGACCAATCTCTTCGCTGGGCGTTTCGACATAGACTGCATACCAATCACTGGCAAAGCGGCCGGCGATGCGCGATCCGATCCGCAGCAGCTTCTTTGCGCTGCCCCGGGATGCAATCGCCACCATCACCTTCTCAGGGATGACTGCTTGTTCCAGGCCTTCCCGCTGGCGATAGTCATGTGCCTTGGTAGCCTGGTCTGTGGCTACTTGCCTGAGGGACAGCTCGCGCAACGCAGAGAGATTTCCCTTGCGAAAGAAGTTATTCAGCGCTTGTTCGATCTTTACGACATCGTAAATCTTGCCTTGCCGGAGACGGGTACGAAGCGTGTCGACGGATACATCGACATTTACGACCTCATCCGCGCGTCGAAGAAAATAGTCCGGGACGGTCTCGCGCACGCGCACGCCAGTCGTGCGATTCACTACGTCATTGAGTGACTCGAGGTGTTGAATGTTTACCGCGGTGATGACGGAGATGCCGTCGCTCAGTAAGTCCAGAACGTCCTGGTAACGTTTGCGATTCTTCGAACCCGGAACGTTGGTGTGAGCCAGTTCGTCAACAATCGCGATCGCTGGGTGACGCGCGATAACGCCATCGAGATCCATCTCTTCAAGTGTGACGCCTCGATATTCAACCTGGCGCAGTGGCACGCGTTCCAGATCGCCAATCATCGCCTTCGTGTCTTCGCGCCCATGTGGCTCCACAGCGGCGACCACGATATCTGCTCCCTGCTTTTTGAGCAGGTGGGCATCTTCCAGCATTTGATAGGTCTTGCCGACACCGGGCGCAGCTCCGATGTAAACCCGCAGCCTGGGCTGCTCACCTTTTTTAAGTTTGGTGAGAAGCGATTCTGGTGATGGCTGGTTACCGTTTTCGTCCACGGTTAGTCTCGCTTCATTTCCTTCATAGGCGCCCTGTGATCCAAATCCAAATTAAGCTCCAGAACGTTCACGGTTGGTTCTCCCAGAAAACCAAATTCTCTGCCGTTCGTGTGCGCAGCGACGATTCGTCGCAGTTCGTCTTCATTGATACCGCGTTCGCGAGCAACGCGAGGAACCTGGAACTCAGCTCCGGCCGGAGAAATGTGCGGGTCGAGCCCAGAGCCGGAAGTTGTCACCAGATCAATGGGCACCGGCTGGCCCGGATTGTCAGCCTGAAGCGCTTCCACCTCGGCCTTTACGCGAGCAATCAGTTTCTGATTAGTAGGACCAAGGTTCGAGCCCGAGGATGCTCCGGCGTCGTAACCGTTAGCGCCGGCCGCTGAAGGGCGCGATCGAAAGTAACCCGGCGAAGAGAATGGCTGGCCGATCAGGCGCGATCCGATAACGGTCCCGTCACCGGTTCTGATTAACGACCCATTGGCTTGAGCCGGGAAAATGACTTGCGCCAATCCGGTCACTACGAGGGGATAGATCAGTCCGAACAAGATAGTTGTTACGATTGTCATCAAAACTGCAGAAGTAAGGTTCTTTATCATGGCTGCCTTTCTCCTCATGCCAAACCAACAGCATGAATAATCACGTCAATAATCTTGATACCAACGAAGGGCACGATAATTCCGCCCAAACCGTAGACCAGCAAGTTGCGACGCAACAGCGACGCCGCACTCATCGGGCGATATTTCACTCCTTTAAGCGCCAGCGGAATCAAGGCGATGATTACAACGGCGTTGAAGATCACGGCCGAGAGAATCGCGGATTGGGGCGTGCGCAAACCCATGATGTTCAGCGCATTCAGGACCGGAAACGCGGTCGCAAACATTGCTGGAATGATGGCAAAGTATTTGGCCACATCGTTAGAAATAGAAAACGTAGTTAAAGCACCACGCGTCATTAGTAGTTGTTTGCCTATCTCGACAATCTCGATCAGCTTCGTTGGATTGGAGTCGAGGTCGACCATGTTTCCGGCTTCCTTCGCAGCTTGCGTCCCGGTGTTCATCGCGACTCCGACATCGGCCTGGGCCAGCGCAGGCGCGTCATTGGTTCCGTCGCCGGTCATCGCCACGAGCTTCCCACCTTCCTGCTCGCGTTTAATCAGCGCCATCTTGTCTTCCGGCGTGGCCTGGGCGAGGAAATCGTCCACCCCCGCCTCGCGAGCAATGGTTGCTGCCGTGAGCGGGTTATCACCCGTGATCATCACAGTCTTGATCCCCATCTGCCGCATCTGATTGAAACGTTCGACCATTCCCCCCTTGATGATGTCCTTCAATTGAATAACGCCAAGAGGCAGACGATCTTCCGCCACCACCAACGGGGTGCCGCCTTCACGTGAAATCCTTTCGACGATGGTGTTCAAATCACCAGTGAGGTGGCTTCCGGCGGAGCCTAGATATTTCTGAATCGCGTCCGCCGCTCCCTTTCTGACTTCGCGCCCATCGAAGTCAACGCCGGACATTCGTGTCTGTGCGGTAAAAGGAACGAAGCTGGCTTCATGTGGCGCCAGATCGCGTCCGCGCAATCCATACTTCTCTTTTGCCAACACGACGATAGACCTTCCTTCCGGAGTTTCATCGGCAAGTGAAGACAATTGGGCAGCTTCGGCCAGTTCTTTTTCATCGACACCTGGCAAAGGAATGAAAGCAGTGGCCTGCCGATTTCCCAGCGTGATCGTCCCCGTTTTATCCAACAGCAACGTGTTTACATCGCCGGCGGCTTCGACGGCACGGCCCGACATCGCCAGCACGTTGTGCTGGATCAAGCGGTCCATGCCGGCAATGCCTATCGCCGATAACAGTCCGCCGATGGTGGTGGGAATGAGGCAAACCAACAGTGACACCAACACGAAGATGGTTTGCGAAGCGTTTGAATAGATAGCAAAGGGCTGAAGCGTTACCACAGCCAGCAGAAATATGATCGTAAGTCCCGCAAGCAGGATATTGAGCGCTATTTCGTTTGGGGTCTTCTGGCGTTCGGCGCCTTCAACCAGCGCTATCATGCGATCAATAAACGTTTCACCCGGGTTCGAAGTGATTCGCACTTTGATCTGATCCGACAGCACTCTTGTGCCGCCAGTTACAGCAGAACGATCGCCGCCGGCTTCGCGTATGACGGGAGCGCTTTCCCCAGTGATCGCCGACTCATCGACTGATGCGACACCCTCAACGATTTCTCCGTCTCCCGGAATGAATTCGCCCGCCGATACGATTACGATATCGTCTTTCCGCAATTCAGGCGCGGCGACATCTTCGGTTAGATCGCCACTAACGACGCGATGCGCAATCGTTTCAGTCTTCGATTTCCGCAGGTTTTCGGCTTGCGCTTTTCCTCTCCCTTCGGCCATCGCCTCGGCAAAGTTTGCAAAGAGCACTGTAAACCAGAGCCAAAGCGTGATCTGCAACTCAAACCCGGTATTCGTCACGCCGGGAACAGGCGCGATTACTCCCCGAATCAGTTGCAACGTCGTCAGGACACTCCCAACCTCCACCACAAACATGACGGGGTTGCCCATCATCTTCTTCGGGTTCAGCTTGATGAATGAATCGACGACCGCCCGTTTGACGATCTGTGCATTCCAAATTGCTTGTGTTTTAGATTGTGTAGCCATTAGTTCTCTTGTCAGTACTGTGCATCATCAAAAAGTCTTTCCTGCGTTCATCAACAAATGCTCGACAATTGGTCCCAGGCTAAGCGCGGGAAAAAAGGTTAATGCTCCGACAATCACGATCACGCTTATGAGCAGCGTCGTAAAAAGCGGTGTTGTTACCGGGAATGTGCCAAGAGACGGCGGGACTGTCTTTTTGCGCGCCAGATTTCCGGCGATTGCCAGCATCGGAATGATCATGAAGAACCGGCCCACCAGCATCGCTAGGCCGATCGTGGTGTTGTACCAGAGCGTGTTTGCTGAAATCCCGGCGAAAGCTGAGCCGTTGTTCCCTGTTCCTGAGCTAAACGCATAGAGAATCTCCGATAGACCGTGTGGGCCAGCGTTGTTCAGTTGAGATGTGCCGAAAGACGGCGAAACAGCTGAGATTGCAGCCAACACAAGAATCGTGAGCGGAAACACCAGCACCACGAGCATCGCCATCTTCACGTCGTAGGATTCAATTTTCTTACCGAGGTATTCCGGTGTCCTCCCGACCATTAATCCGGCTATGAAAACTGCGAGCACGATATAAATCAAAATGCCGTACATACCTGCACCAACGCCGCCGAAGATCACTTCGCTAAGCATGATGTTGGCGAGTGGGACCATACCGCCGAGAGGCGTGAAGCTGTCGTGCATCGAGTTGACCGCTCCACATGAAGCGTCGGTTGTCACCGTAGCGAAGAGCGCGCTATTGGCAATACCGAAGCGAACTTCTTTGCCTTCCATGTTGCCGCCCGACTGTATCGCGCTGACCTGTTGATCGGTACCCACGAGTAAAGGATTGCCGCGAGCTTCCGCCCAGTAAGCTGTTGTCACCCCAGCCAGGAATAGAACGGCCATCGCTGCCCACACGGCCCAGCCATGTTTCTGCGAGCCTGTCATTCGCCCAAGGGTGTAGGTGAGTCCTGCGGAGATGGTGAAAATTGAGAACAGCGCGATCAGGTTGGTAAAAGGAGTTGGGTTCTCAAACGGATGGGAACTGTTGGCGTTGAAGAATCCGCCGCCGTTTGTGCCCCACTGCTTGATGAATTCCTGTGAGGCCAGTGGTCCCTGGGCAATAACCTGATCTGTGATGAGCAGGGTTTCTTTTGCGGTGCTTCCATCTGGGTTTGTTAATAGGTTACCCGTAGCGTCCTTCTTGTCCACTTCGATTGTTTGTGGATCGAGAATCCTGGCAGTGTCATAGGGCCTGAGATTTTGGATCGTGCCCTGTGAAACCAACACGAGCGCGCCAACTATGCAGAATGGCAGCAACACCCAAAGCAGCGACCGGGTCATGTCAACCCAAAAGTTCCCAATCGTTTCGATCTCTCGACGTGCAATGCCACGAATGAAGGCTACTGCCAACGAAATTCCTACCGCGGCTGAGACGAAATTGTGGTAAGCCAAACCGGCCATCTGTGTCAGGTAGCTCATCGTCACTTCCGGCACGTACGACTGCCAGTTGGTATTGGTAGTGAATGATGAAGCCGTGTTGAACGCCGATCCGCTGAAGGCAGCGGAGTCCACACTTGGAAGATTCTGCGGATTGAACGGTAGGACGCCCTGCAGACGCTGAATGAAATAGAGGACCAACATCGCGACAACACTGAACAGCAGCATTGCGACAGCGTATTCCGTCCAGTGCATCTCTCGCTCAGCATTGACGCGAGTCAGCTTGTAGATCAGGCGCTCAATAGGGTGCAGGACCGGATCGAGAAATGTATGCTCGCGATTGAAGACGTGCGTCATAAAGACGCCCATCGGCTTTGTCACGAGCAGAATCAGTAACAAGAACAACAGAATTTGAAGCCAGCCGTTTGCGGTCATTGTTAGAACTTCTCCGGACGCAAGAGCGCGTATGCCAGGTAAAACAGCAGCAGCGCGGACACAATCAAACTCACGATCGTTTCAAGACTCATCACCCAGCTCCTACTTCAACTTCTCGCAGACGCGCACATACGCGAGTGCAATGAGAAAAAAGAGAATTATCAAAGCAACAAAGATCAGATCCAACACGCTTTACCCCCTCGCCTGCCGCTCTCGCCAAAATGTCGACGCGGTCGGTGGCGGCATTCGCTACAATCAAGCCTACGCATGACTCGTGGCTTAGGTTGGACCAGCAGCCCCTGGCCCAGCAGCAACTTGAACTGTCTACGACGTGCCGCGTTCTCCCTGTATCTCCGCCTAAGCGTGCGCCAAACGATGAAGTGTGCGAGCGCTACCCAAGCCAACAACCTGAAATCTTCCAGAAGAACGTCCCAACGCAGCTGGGTTTGCTGCGTTGGCGGCTTCACTTCTGCTAGTTTTCGTTTGTGCAACATCGCGGCTTCAATTGAAGTTGTAGCCCAGCTCAAGCAAAAAAAAATGATTGCCTTTGGAGAGATTCTGATTGCCAATTGAATACCCGGCATATCCCGTAACCTTCGGGCTGACCTTAAACACGACTCCCGGTGTGAAGTAACCAGCGGCGTGCTTGCCGGTGAACCAGTCAGCGGCGAATGTGGCTTTCTTGTTTAGGGGCTGTTCGAAACCGAATTGGCCGCCGGCACGGTTGGCTGTCGCAACTACATTTCTGGTGAAGTCGTATCCGCCAAAAGTGACCCTGGTCCCGCCACTGAACGTTTTGCTGAACTCTGCATAAACGTAGTTGCCGGCATCGTAGGCACGATTTCGAACCGGAATGAAGACGTTGTCGCCGACGACAAAAGCCCAGCCGTTGTCGTTGCCTTGATAAGGTTTCCACTTAATGGTTGGCACCAGCGTTGTAGAATCCGGCCCTGGCTGGATATTGCCGGTGATATTTAAGCCAACTTCAAAGCCACTTCCGGCTCCAACGACAACTCGCGGTACTAAAGAGGAGAATTTTGGTACCAGCGCATCATCGGTTGGTTTCAAGCTTGCATCTAATTCCCCGTAGACTTTTCCTCGATCAAGAACGTCTGTCGTCGGCACGTTGAAAATTGTCTGCTGACCGAGTGTCAAAGAGAAGATTCCACACCAGAAAACTAAAGCCGTCGCAATTAGCAGCTTGCTGAAACAGGTTCCTTTGCGATTCATTGTCGCCCCTGCGAAGTGCGACCATATCGTTTGGCCCCGTCTTGTCTCCTCTCCAGTAAGTCGAAGCAATGACCACCAAGGATGAGAATTGGAATCCCACTGATAAGCAGCGTCAGGCCCAGAGCGTACAGTACGGGATGGACCTCTTGGTTTAGCACCCAATCAGTAGTAAGCAAACTACCGAAGAGAAACGCCAGGAGTGCGCTCACGAAACATGCCAAGCCCGTAATGGCTTGCCAGGGTGAATGATGTTCAACTTTTATTACCATCATGTAGAAAACTTACGCCTGGCCGAATAAAAGCGGTGTAAAGCTTCCATAAAAAGTTTGTAAATGTCAGGCCGAAGTCAGCGAATCTTGAATGGCGCCTCTTGCCGGCATACGGACCAACATCTCCCTGCCGTTACGATTATCGATTCTGTGTTTCCCTGATCCTCGAAGGAGCAAAGCACATGCCTATGTGGATCTCTCTTATAAGTGGTTGAAATCGTCTGCCTGAAGTAATTCTTGGGGAAGGTTGCGCAGGATTTCGCGAGAAACTATTCAGGGAGCCCAATGACCTGAGTTCGGACCTACGAACTCACGGCTTTAGGGTTGATTGCCTGGTTAGTAGCGAAGGACGCGTGACGAAATTGACTGTGAGAAAATCGAGGGGGTTACATCGTAGCGCGTGGTCTTGATTAACCGCTTGGTCCTGGATCGAACCGGTAGCCGATCCAGGGTTCTGTAAGGATGTACCGCGGCGCGGAGGCATCGGTCTCAATCTTCTTGCGGAGGTTACCCACGAACACTCGAAGATATTCATTCTGTTCGACGTAGTTACCACCCCAGAGAGCGGCTAATAGCGTGCGATGAGTAAGCACCTTGCCCGGGTGTTTGAGGAAGTAAGTGAGCAGGTCGAATTCCTTCGGCGTCAAATGGACCTTGCCACCGCGAACTATTACTGCCCGCGATTCGAGGTCGATATGGAAGTCTCCTGATTTCAGCACCGTTTCGGAAGTGGCGCTAGCCGGTGGGGCTTGGGCGCGTCGTAGAGATGCCCGAATGCGTGCCAGCAGTTCGTCGATCCCAAAGGGCTTGGTAACAAAATCATCCGCTCCGAGATCCAACGCCTGAACCTTGACCTTCTCCTCGCCCTTTGCCGAAAGAATTATGATCGGCACCTGTGATACGGCGCGCACCCGCCGGCAAAGTTCCAAGCCATCTACATTCGGCATAGCTAGATCCGTTATTACCAGGTCCGGGTGCCATTCGGTGAAGGCTTCAAATCCGGCTGCTCCATCGGCGGCAGCGCGAACCTGATAACCCCTCGAACTGAGCCCCGTGCGCAGAACGCGTATCAATTGCGACTCATCATCTACGACCAGAATGCGTGGCTTATCGAGCATGCGTTTCAACTGAAACCGGTGCGGGACTGTCTGGCTCTTCGGCTAATTCTTCATCTCCGATTGGCAATGTGAAGACGACACGCGTTCCTTTTCCACCGATGCCAGATTCAATCCAGATCTTTCCCTCGTGAGCTTCTACGATTCCCTTGGCAATTGCTAACCCCATCCCCGTTCCGGAGGGTTGATGCGTGCTTATGTCTGCGTCCCGAATAGCCCGGAAGAACTTGTCGAATACGCGCTCGCGCAATTCCGCACGAATGCCTTCTCCTTTGTCTTCTACGGCCATCCGGATCAATCCATCGCCCGCACGTGTGGCGCTAATCTTAATACTTGAACCTGCCGGGGAATACTTGGCTGCATTATCAATTAACGTATAGACGACTTCACTTACCGCCCGCTCGTCAACGCGGACTACAGGCAATTCCTTTTCAATGTAGAGTTCAACCGGGTGCCGCCGAGTAACACGTTCCGCGCGCAATAGCGCTGCAGCCACAATCTCATCTATCGCTCCCCACCTTCGACGAAGCCGTAACTCACCGGCCTCTATCCGTGCCAGATCGATCAGGCCACTGATGAAGCGATTTAGCCTGTCGCTCTCTTCGTCGATAACCTCAAGCATCTCGAGACGCGATTCAGTATCCAACGCTATTGAGTGGCCGTCTTCAGTGCGGCCCTTTGCTTCGTCGATAAGCGTGGTAATAGAGGCTTTGATGGACGTAAGCGGGGTGCGAAGATCATGCGTGACAGCGTCAAGCAACGCTGACTTTAGTTTCTCGCTTTGTTTCAACGCCTCAGCTTGGCTTGCCTTTTCGAATGCACTTTGTAGCTGCTTATATAATCGTTCGATCTCACGCCGCCCTTCCTCCGCTTCCTGAGCCCTTCGTTTGGCCCTTGCCGAAAGTTGGCCAACTGCAACAGCTGTCGTGAAGAAAGCTGCCAAAGCAATCCAGTTCTGGGGATGCGCGATTGAAAATGTGTAAAGCGGTTCAAAGAAGAAGAAGTTAAAACAAAGCATGGCTATGACCGACGCGAAAAGCGCAGGCCGACTGCCCCAAAAGAATGCCACGAAAAGTACAACCAGCAGAAAACCCAGGGCAACAGTTGTCGAGCTTACTTGGTGGTGGAAAGGACCGAGTAAGATTGTTACGAGGGAGACTCCGAATGTCGCTCCAACGTAACCAGTCCATTGTTCGTTCAGCGGGTTGCGTCGCACTCTCTTATTGTAATGCAGTCAATGCAAACACGGGTTACCGTTTGCAACTAATCCGCCGCTGACGTTGCTGAATATAGTGCCTTTCTAATCGCTACGTCTCGTGGATCGCCGGCAAGAGATACGCCCTTCCGGTTCGGAATATCGCGAATGGGTGATTTAGCCCTGTTAGCCGATCGTGATTGAACCCGATCTCAACCGCTGTGGATTTCCTCGCATTGAAATGGGGAAGTTCTCGCATGAGGGACTGTTAAATTGCTGAACCTGCCAAACTAAGTACCCTTCAAGAATGTGGGCATATGCATTGCTCCTCACTACAGTGATGATTGCTGTAAAGGCTTCGCCCGAACCTACAACCAAGCCAACGGATCTGGCGGGATCAGTCTTAGACGGTGTTGGTCAGAACGCCGGGCACACCAGTCGAGGCTCCTGGAACCTGAATCATTTCTGGGCCATGAGTGCTGACGAGATTACGCGCTCGTTGGGTACGACTGCGCCCCGGTACTGATCGTCGAGCTGATTAAAGCGGCCGCTCGCCGGAAAACCGGAACAAAGGGACAAGCGTTAGACCTCCCGCTGAGATTAGGATCCGTGTAAAGGAAGGAATTTGTAATTCACTCCCCAGTTTGCACAGCACAAAGCAAAACGATGGAACATAAACATTCAGTCGAAGCGATTAGAAAACGGTTGGCCGCCGGGCCGACACACAACTACCTGCGCGATTGGATCTACGGCGGGATTGATGGCGCAGTTACGACATTCGCAGTTGTTAGCGGCGTAGCCGGCGCTCGACTTCCTGCGTGGATCATCCTCGCCTTGGGCTTTGCCAACCTGTTTGCAGACGGATTTTCAATGGCGGCCAGTAACTTCCTCGGTACCAAGGCCGAACACGAGGACTTGCACCGTCTGGAGGCCATCGAGCATCGTCATCTTGATGAGGATCCCGAAGGCGAAAGAGAGGAAGTCAAGCAGATTTTTCAGCTGAAGGGTTTCGAGGGTGAGGAACTCCAACGCATGCTCCAGCTTGTCACCGCCAATCGGAAGCGCTGGGTCCGCACCATGCTGAGTGAGGAGTACGGCTTGCCTCAAGAAATACGTTCTCCATGGATCGCCGCAATCAGCACCTTTACTGCGTTTCTTATTTGCGGGCTGGTTCCTTTATTCCCGTATGTGGCAAGAATTTCCTATCCGTTTGAGGCGGCGATCATCATGACGGGCATTGTGTTCTTCGCAATCGGGTCAGCCAAGAGTAAGTGGTCGACGATTGCCTGGTGGCGCTCGGGCCTAACGACACTGGTGGTGGGCGCCATTGCCGCAGTGCTCGCCTATGGTGCCGGCTTGATTTTGAAAGGCTTGCTTGAGTGAAGCGCGGTTGGGCTTTTGGCCCAGGCTATTACATTTTCGCGCCTTTGGCGCTTCGCAAACCGCTGCCACGCCAATCGGCTTTTCTCTACAACCTGAACTCGGATTACCTCACTCCGGCCAGCGGGCGAGGCTCGACCGTGCTTACTTTGATTCGAGCATCAAGAATCGAAGCCCCGCGTTCATGGACCACAAACGGGTTAAAGTCCAACTCGGTAATCTGCGGAAGGTCTTCGACCATCGCACTCAAGCGCAGTAGTCCATCGTGCAATGCCGCAACATCACAAACAGGCGCGCCGCGAAATCCCGTGAGTAACGGATAAGTCTTGAGCTCGTGGATCATTTCCGAAGCATCTTCCTGCGCCAGCGGCGTAAGCCGGATGGAAACGTCATGCAACAATTCGACTTGAGTCCCGCCGGCGCCGCAGGCTACGACCGGCCCGAACTGCGGATCGTGTACCACGCCCATTATCATCTCGACTCCAGGCTTAGCCATCGGTTGAACTATAAACCCGGTGGGAGATTGACCGAGAGTTTTCAACTTTTCGCTCATCTCGCGAGCAGCAGCCACAACGTTCGCCTCCCCACGGAGATGAAGTTTCACCGCGCCCGCTTCAGTTTTATGAATCAGTGCGGTGGCAATGGCTTTTAGTGCTACTTCTCCGCCCATTTGCTCAGCAGCTTTACCAGCATCCTCAGCGCTCGTGACAATTCTTTGTTCCACGAGAGGAAGTCTGTAACAGGCACAGAGTCTGGCAACCTCGTCAGGCGTCAACCAGCCTTCTCCACGAGCGAGAGCCGTAGCGACAATCGTTGCCGCCTCGTCGCGCTTAATATCGTCAAACTGAATCACGACAGTTTCTGGACGCGCGCGCCACTCTCCATACCTCGCTGCGCGTGCCAAGGCAATCGCTGCCGTTTCCGGAAACGAATAGGAGGGAATTCCTTTGTCTTTTGTGCGCAACTGTGTGGGCGCTGGTTGAGCGGAAAGAAAAACAGTTAGGAGTGGCTTGTCTTTATCGATGTGCTGTGTTGCTTCAACGATTGCATTGGCAACGTCGTCTGCGCGAGTTACCAGCGGTGGCGTGAAAATCACTATCAAGGCATCAACGTTTGGATCGGCGGCGACGATTTCGATTGCCCGGCGGTAGTGCTCGGCGGGAGCTGATGCGATCATGTCTACTGGATTGCCAACACTTGCTCCCGGCGGAAGAAATGCGCGCAACCTCCCTTGGCTGTCTTCGGAAAGAACCGGCACCTCCAGCTCGCGCGCCTCGCAGGCATCAGCACACAGGATTGCCGGACCACCCGCATTAGTAATGATTCCGACGCGGCGTCCCTTGGGAAGCGGTTGATTCGCAAGCAACGATGCCACGTCGAAAAGCTCGGCCAGCGTATCCGTGCGAATCACTCCGGACTGGCGAAACAACGCATCAACTGTGACATCTGAAGCCGCCAACAGTGCGCCGGTATGGGAGGAAGTCGCGCGCGCTCCAGCAGTGGACCGACCGCTCTTCACAACTACAATCGGTTTCTTGCGTCCTACGCGTCGAGCGATCTGGGAAAACTTCTTTGGGTTTCCGAACGATTCCAGGTAGAGCAGAATCACATCCGTGTCGTCGTCCGCTTCCCAGTAGCGCAGCAGGTCGTTTCCGGAAATGTCAGCTTTGTTACCGACAGAAACAAAAGTGGAGATACCAAGCCCTAGCGAATTTGCAAACTCAATGATTGCCAATCCGAGGGCGCCACTCTGCGATGAGAAACCGACACGTCCACGCGGGGGGACTCCGGGTGCAAAGGTTGCGTCCAGCAGGACTGCCGGGTTGGTGTTTGCAATACCCATGCAGTTTGGGCCAATCAGCCTCATGCCGGTGCTGCGGCAAATTTTGACTAGTTCAGCCTGTCGCGCCTGCCCTTCTTTGCCTGTCTCTGAAAAACCTGCCGATATCACCACTAAAGCTTTCACGCGCTTCCGCGCACAGGCCGCTGCGACTTCGATTACCTTTGCAGCAGGAACAATGATGACGGCGAGATCGATCGCTTCGGAGATGGCTTCAACCGATGAATAGGCTGCAACGCCTTCGATCGCGTCCGCGGAAGGATTAACGGGGTACACGGCTCCTTTGAAGCCATAGCTCAGTAAGTTGTGGAAGATCTCGCCGCCGATAGTTCCGCGTTGGCGCGAAGCTCCGATGACCGCGACGGCGCGAGGCTCGAAGAAAAGCTTCAACGCATTTACTGCGGCTATCGATTCTCGCCGCTCAAAACGCTGGACGGCTTCAGGGGTAAAGGAAGTGGGAAAGGTAACGTGCACCTGGCCCGCGCTCGCGCTTAGGTCGAGCGGGAAACCGGACTCCCGAAACACATGGAGCATTGCATGATTCGCACCCACGACCTCCGCTTCGAAGACGTGAATCCCATTTGCAGAGGCGACCTCAGCTAGTTGGCAGAGGAGTAGTGTGCCAAGCCCACGGCCCTGGAAATCGTTGGCGATCGTGAATGCAACTTCAGCTCGTTGTTCGTCAATGCCAACATAAAATGCGTGCCCTACAATTCGCTGTTCAGCACCACTGCATGCAACCAGCGCGAAGGTATGATCGAGGTTTGCTTCGCGGTGCGCTTCAGCGGCCAGTGCAATCTTGCTGGACACAGAGTAAAACCGCAGCCAGCGCGAATCTTCGGAGAGCGACTGCAGCAATTCGACAAGACCGGCCTCGTCAGCCGGCTTCATTACTCGAATGCGCACCGTCGAACCGTCGCGCAATACCACATCACCATCACGACGTGTTTCAGATTGATTAAGCTCGCATGACGATGACGTGCTGAGGATCGACTCGGAGTTCTCTGCGGGGATTGTTTGCTCCTGGTCAGACATGGAATATCACTGAAGAAACTTACCACTCTACGCTTCAGCGACTCCAGTCACGCGGTCAATCTTGATTCTAAAAACAATTACTTCCGGCGAGCAGCCGTCAGCCGCGATCGCGGCTTCGACAGGTGTCAACATTGGGAAACGTCTCAGCAGTTTGTTCAGAACTTCCGCGCGGTCTTGTGGTTTCGTCATCTCTTCAAACTTGCCAAAGGCAATAACACTCTGCCAATGCAAGTCGCTTTCAATTTGATCCACTTGCACGCACGCCCGAGGATTTTCTCGCAAAGCTTTTATCTTAGTCCCTGGCAACGAGTGACTATAAAGACAGTCATCTTCAAAGTTGTAACTGATGGGCACAATGTACGGTTCGCCACTCACAATGCAGCCCAGCCGTCCCACGCGAGCAGATTGTAAAATCTTTCGTGCCTCCTGGTTGTTCAGCATCGTAATCATATCAATCCTCTTCCATTTTCGATTTGGAGCGAACCACTTCAACCGAACAATGCGCACGTGCAGCCACGGCAGCTGAAACACTGCCAAGAACAAATCGCTCAAGCCGATTGCTGAAGCCTGCCGAACCGATGAAGATGCAGTTAGCGCCCCATTCCTCAGCCGCCTTGGGCAGCTCCTTTTTGGGTTCACCTTCTCTCAGTTCGCCGGAAACCTCTAAGCCAGATCCTCGCAGGAGCGCTATCGGTTCTGCCGAAATATTTTTGACCCAGGCCCGCTCTTGCGCCTTGTCCTCATCGATCATCTTCTCAAGTGGGGGAATCAAGCCGAGATAATCGGGAAACAAGGGATCGTCAACTACGATCACTTTGACTTCACTCTGCGGAGGCCAGCTGCGCTCAGCCACTTCCCTCACCGCGTCCAAACTTGCCGGAGAGCCATCAATCCCGATAACGATTCTCACCGGGGAATCCGCTTCTTCAAGCCGACCACGTGCGATCCGGACCGAACAGGGCGCTTCGGTCAAGACTCGCTGCGAGACACTTCCCAGCACGAAGCGGCCAAGCGCGGTGCGTCCATGCGAGCCAACCACGATGAGATCGGGTTTCCATTGATCAGCCCGAGCAATTAGTTCGCCTGCCGGCGATCCACATGACGACGTGGCACTCACTTTCCAGTTGGGAAAGTTGGCCCGCAACCTTTCACATGCTCCTTCAGCCAGGGCCAATGCAGCTTTAGCGGCGACACAACCTTGACCAAACGCGCGTTGCAGGTCCGCAGGCGACTTTGCTTTGTTGGCTTGCTCCAGGATTTCGTAGCTCGATGGCGGCGGTGGCGGAAGCCACACTTCGGCGATTGACAGAATCTCTATATCAGCATTGGCTGGAAGCCCGGCGTGAGTAAGGTCATCAAGCGCCGCGTCCGCACAGTTTGATCCGTCATACCCAATAAGAATCTTCGCTCGCTTTTTCATCGTTTACCCTTCTCCCGTCAGTGGACAGCACTTCTCAAATAGACTCTCAGACAAAGCATCGGCAATAGGCATACCGCAAAAGCGTATGACCAGTTCCTTAACAATGGCCACGAAAAGCAAGGTGCGGGCTTCGGAGCCTGCGACGTTTTCCACAACGATTGCGAAAGGTTCCACACTACATTCTTCCAGAATCGGGAATTACCACATAAACACACCCGTCGATAGCTCGGCATGATGATTGCCCAGCACCAGGTGTGTTTTGGTGTTCAGAATGATTGCCAGAGGTGGTATGCGGATTCGAACTTGTTTGGGTGCGGCGGTCGTTGGCTTGATCTTACTTGTTCCAACGTTGTTCGCACAGACACAGGTGACAACATCATCTCAGGCCGATTCGGATTGTTGTAGGTACAAACCTGGTGACCTTGTTCTCATGCGGTTCAACCATTGCTCTCATGAGTAATGGTGTCGTAGTGTGCGTGGCAATTTCTCGTTTTAATAGATGCGGAACCAACCAAACCATCGACCAGCAATACTCCTGGCCCTGGCGGCATCTGCGGGACTGACGCTTTTAATTGTCGTCGGCTCACGAAACCTTGAGCACTACGATGCGGCACTCTTCGGCTATACGGTCGCCAGCGTCGTCGCGTTCGGCGCGGTCGTGTTTCGTTATGCAATATGGTTACAACGACCGGCGACGCGTGTTTACTGGCGGCGCGGATGGAAGCTATTTCAGGACCGAAAAAATCTAATTGCCAACACAAGCAGCGCCGCGAAGACAATAGTCGGCGGAATGGCGATCCAGAAGTTTATCTTTCGGCGCGGCCTTTCGCGTTGGCTGATGCATCAGTTGATCATGTGGGGCTGCATCATCTCAGCGCTGATCACTTTCCCTCTAGTCTTCGGCTGGGTTCACTTTGAACTCGAGGGAGAGCGGGGTTACCGCGCTTATGTCTTTGGCTTTCCTCTTAACGTGATGGACGGTCGAAGTTTGATTGGCTGGGTCACATTCCACGCGCTCGACTTCACCGCCATCATGGTCATCGCCGGCTGTGCAATAGCAATTCACCGTCGCCTGCACGATCGCGGCGCGATCGCATTACAGCAATTCATCCTCGATTTCGTTCCGCATCTACTGCTGATTGCGATATCTGTTACGGGCTTAATGCTGACGGTTTCAAGTCTGTGGCTGCACGGCTACATGTATTCCTTCATTGCTTTGTCGCATCAGGCAGTCGTGATCATGACTCTGTTCTACTTACCTTTCGGCAAACTCTTTCATGTGATTCAAAGACCGGCATCTATTGGCGTGGAACTCTATCAAAGGCGCGCACGCGAAATGCCGCAAGCTGTTTGTCCCCGGTGCGGGGTTGAGTTTGTGGCCGAGATGTGGCTGGGCGATCTAAAAACAGTCGTGGAAAAACTCGGCTTTGACTACAAGATGGGCGACGGCCGCGTTTGGCAGGATTACTGTCCGCGCTGCAAGCGAGTTATACGCGGGCTCGCGTATTCATCGTTGCCGCAGCAAGAGGTTCGCGTATTTCAAGGCTCGCGCGTAGAACGCGGCCACCAGTCAGAAGATTAGACGATGAGCAAAGTCGAGCATCTCGAGAAGATTATCGAGACCTACGGTCCACATCTGCATGACGCGCCGTACGGCGGTTGGCGAGCGGACCGTGTGATAGACAAAGTTGTGCCGACACACTGCCCATACTGTGCAGTGCAATGCGGGATGAATCTTCTTGTGGAAAACAATCATGTCGTCGGCTTCGAGCCGCGCTACGACTTTCCCGTCAATGAAGGCCGTCTTTGCCCCAAAGGGGTAACCGCTTACTTGCAGATTCATCACCCTGACCGCTTGCTGCATCCACTTATCAAACGCAATGGCATGTTCGAGCGCGCCTCATGGGACGAGGCACTCGACCTGGTAGTTTTAAAGTTCAAAGAACTGCAAGCCAGGCACGGCAAAGATTCGATTGGCGTTTATTCGGGCTCCTCGTTGACTACCGAGAAAACATATTTGATGGGCAAGTTTGCCCGCGCCGGTTTGGGCACGCGCTACGTTGATTACAACGGGCGTCTTTGCATGGTTTCGGCTGCGGCTGGGAACAACAAGGCATTCGGCATCGATCGTGCGGCGAATCCCTGGGATGACATCCCACTTGCTGAGGTCTTGCTGATAGCCGGATCGAATTGTGCGGAGACATTTCCGGTTCTGAACAAGTTCCTCTGGCAACAGCGTGACAATGGAGGCACTTGGATCATTGTGGACCCGCGCGAGACAGCAACTGCTCGCCAGGGAGATCTTCATCTCCAACTCAGGCCGGGTACCGACGTGGCTCTGGCGAACGGCATGCTGCACGTTTTGATTGAAGAAAACCTGATCGACCAGTCCTTTATCGATCAGCGAACGAATGATTGGCAGGAAACGAAGACACTGGCCGCTGGCTATCCGCCACAGGTAGCAGCTGACATTACCGGTGTACCAGCGGAGAAAATCGTCCAGGCGGCGCGTCTTTATGGTCGCGCCAAGACCTCGATGATCCTGCATGCACGTGGTATCGAGCACCACTCGCATGGCGTCAACAACGTGTTGTCGTATATCAATCTGGTCCTGGCGACCGGAAGCATTGGCGCGCCAGGGCGTGGCTACGGAACGATTACGGGACAAGGCAACGGGCAGGGTGGTCGAGAGCATGGACAGAAAGCGGATCAACTCCCCGGTCAGCGTTCGATTTCCAACCCTGAACATCGAAAGCATGTCTGCGAAGTTTGGGGTCTACCGGAAGATGAGCTGCCTCAAGCCGGCGTCTCCGTCGTCGAGATGTTTCAGAAGATGCGCGAAGGCGAGATTCGCGGTTTGCTCTCGATTTGCAACAACGTGATGGTGAGTTTGCCCGATACAAATGAAGTGCGTCGCTCACTCGAAGGATTGGACTTCTATGTCTGTATCGACTTCTTCATGTCAGAGGGCTCGCGTTATGCCGATGTTGTTCTGCCGGGAAGCACCTGGAGTGAAGACGAGGGGGTGACAACAAACAGCGAGGGCCGCGTCTTGAAAATTAACAAGGCCGCCGACCCGCCCGGTGAAGCTCGCGCTGACTGGTGGATTATCCAGGAGATCGCGCGACGCATCGGCCGGGAAAAGTATTTCCAATTTAATAACCCTCGCGCAATCTTCGATGAAATGCGCGTAGCCTCGCGCGGTGGGAATGCCGATTATTATGGCATCACCTGGGAGAAGATCGAAAAACAGAATGGCGTGTTCTGGCCGTGTCCTTCCGAGGATCACCCTGGGACTCCAAGGCTGTTTGAAAATCGCTTCTATCATCCGGATGGCAGAGCGAAGTTTCACGCGGTCGAATACGCACCGCCTCAGGAAGTGCCGGATGAAGAGTATCCGCTGATTCTGACCAGCGGGCGCGTCGTTTACCAGTACCTTTCCGGAAACCAGACACGGCGAATCGGTTTTCTTGTCGAGCAGTGTCCCGAACCTTATGTTGAGGTTCATCCGGAAACAGCGACGCGGTTGAAAATTAATGACGGCGAGCGTGTGAAAGTCCTATCACGCCGGGGTTCTGGAATATTCCCTGCACTGGTGGTTAAAACCATCCGCAAAGACACTATCTTTATTCCGTATCATTGGGGCGAAGATCTGGCCGTGAATCAACTGACGAACCCAGTTCTGGATCCGACTTCCAAGATTCCTGAGTTCAAGGCTTGCGCTGCACGTATTGAGAAGATCCACTCGAGACAATTGCCGATTTTGGGCGAAAAGCGAAAGGGCGCGTCGCGCAGTGAGGTGAGGTAAATATGGAAGAGACCATGTTCATCGATCCGCAACGCTGTATCGGTTGCCGCGCGTGCGTGGCCGCGTGCCGGGAGTGTGGAACTCACAAAGGCTATTCGATGATCTATGTCGATTACCTTGATCGATCCGAAACCACCGCCACCATGCCCACCGTCTGCATGCACTGCTCGGAGCCAACCTGTGCGCTGGTTTGCCCAGCCGACGCGATCAAGACCACCGAAGACGGCGTAGTCCTTTCCGCATTAAAGCCACGTTGTCTCGATTGCCGGAATTGCGTCAACGCCTGTCCATTCGGCGTGCCAAAATACAATACGCAGATGCACCTGCAGATGAAGTGCGACATGTGTTTCGATCGTACGAGTGAGGGCCTGAAGCCAATGTGCGCGAGTGTTTGCCCAACTAGCGCAATCTCGTTTGGTAAGTACGAAGACATTGTTCCGCTGCGAAGGACCAAACCAGTTAATGCACACATTTTCGGAAATCAAAAAGTCGAGACAAAGGTTTACTTGATGTTGCCCACCGAAGCAGATGAGGTTGAGGTTGGTGGCTGCGGTGTGTTTGAAGGACGGGTTGAAACTGAGCAGCGACCAGCAAGCGAATCGTGGATCGACCTGCAAGTTGAAGAAACGGACAAGAGCAATGAGTTCTAAACTGGACAAAACAATCAACAGAGTGTTGGCTGACGAGCGATCAGACGAGAGCGATGTCCGCTCAGCGACTGCGCCGCATCAACGTGATTTTCCGTATGACCGCGAAGAAGAAGCGCAGGTGACGCGGCGTGAGTTCTGCAACTTTCTAGGACTTACTTCAGCGGCGTTGTTCGTGAGCGCGGCCGGTTTCGCAGGAAAAGCTGCTATTGACGCGCGCAATACGCCGCAACTTGCTTCAGCCCGAATTCAAGGAGCGGAAGCGCTCACACCTGGCTCCTCTCTGAACTTCCGTTACCCAACAATAAAGGACTCTGCCATCCTCGTCCGTACGCTTGATGGTGAGCTTCATGCATTCGGGCAGAAATGCACACACCTTGCGTGTCCGGTTTATTTTGAGCGAGCTCATCAACGGCTGGAGTGTCCTTGTCACGATGGCGCGTTCGACGCGAAGACGGGGAATGTTCTGTTTGGCCCGCCGCCACGACCGCTTGATCCAATTAAGCTGGAAGTGCGCGCTAATGGAGAGGTTTGGGCGATAGGGAGAGAAGCTGGCCGCAGTGAAGGTGCGATCTAATTTTCCTGAGCAAGGCAATGAAAGACGATCAAATCAAACCGAGACCGGTTCGCAATTTTGCAAGCAAGGGCAGGACAGCGGTAGCCCAAGCACGTCTGATTCTGCTGGTCATGGTCAACCTCGCTCAACTTTGGATTCTTGCGGCGACAGTTGAAGCCGCTCTGGCGCATCGGTTTTCCGCTTTACTGCCTTTGGTTATCGCTTCCGGAATTTGCTTTGCCGTTACCCTTACGTTGATTTTCTGGTGGCGACCGACCTCGCGACGTTTCACCAGTTCCGGCTACATGAAGCGATGAAGAACCCAGCCGAGTCTTTGCTGGAAGATGACCATGAGTCGTTGGGCCAGTTACTTACCGAACTCGACGGAGAGCTAGCAAAAGATAATTTTCCTCGCGCTTTCGAACTGCTCGATCTCGTCTGGGCTCGACTGGCAATTCACATTCGCGCCGAAAACCTTCATTTGTTCCCTGCTCTCGCTAACGCACGGGCCTCACTCTTTACCGGGAACGGCGGCTTGCCGACACGCGATGAGGCGCACAAGGTACTCTTGCAGTTGCGGAGCGATCATGATTTTTTCATGAAAGAACTTGCGGAAATGATAAAGCGCGCGCGAGGGATTCGCGCAGGCCAAGCGGAGGATTTCAACGTGGCTGGGGAATTGCGACGACGCTTAACAGTCATCAGGAAGCGGCTGGAAGCGCACAACCGCCTGGAGGAGGAACGAACTTATGCCTGGCCGGCATTACTCTTCGATGAGCCAACGATGGCTAAGCTCTGTGAGCGCCTTCGACACGAGCTTGAAAATCTTCCTCCAAGATTTGCGTAGGAATATGGTCGGCGATTTGGTTGATTGTTAGCCTTGCACTGTGCGCAGTATTCCGCGATTGCACCGCCAATTCTCGCAACTCTCAGAATGGTCATTCCAAAATCCCTGCAAATTACATCGGCACAATCGTTGCTCAAGCTTGATTGAACCATTTTGTATTTGCAAGGAGTCAGCATTGGAAACTACAACGAAATTTGCTCCTGGTGAGGGTCTAAAGACCGAGAAGATGCCTGGTCATTGGGTGTTGGCACGTTTGGGTAAGCGCGTGCTCAGACCGGGGGGAATGCAGCTCACGCGTCGTATGCTCAACGCACTTCAAATTCACCACACCGATGACGTGATTGAATTTGCGCCGGGCTTGGGCGTGACGGCTCGCCTTACACTCAAGCTAGAGCCGAACTCATATACCGCTGTGGAGCGGGACCAGGCGGCAGCGAAATTGGTAGCGGGCTATCTAAATGGAGTTCGCCAGCAGTGCGTCGTAGGAGATGCTTCGAAAACGGGCCTGCCGGAACGTAGTGCGTCGGTCGTATACGGCGAAGCGATGCTAACAATGCAGACGCAGGAAATTAAGCGCGATATTGTGCGAGAAGCTCATCGGCTTTTGAAAGTTGGCGGGCGCTATGGCATCCACGAAATGTGTCTGATGTCCGACCGTCTTGATGAGCACGCGAAGAGAGAGACTGAGAGATCGCTGACAGGAGCAGTCCATCACGGTGTTAGGCCGCTCCGGATAAATGAATGGCGCTTCCTTTTGGAATCCGAAGGATTTGAAGTTGAATCCGTAGAGACGGCGCCGATGAGTTTGTTGGAACCCGGACGGCTGATTCGTGACGAGGGTTGGCTCGGAACGTTGCGCTTTCTATGGAATTTGCTACGTGACTCAGAAGCCCGACGAAGAGTGTTGGAAATGAGGGCGGTCTTTCGACGCAATCGAAAACAACTAGGAGCAGTCGCAATTACAGGCATCAAACGTTAAGACACTAATAGAGGATGAGCTAGTTCCATCATCAATTGTCATGACAGATCAACTACAAGATCCAGTGGGAAGCGCTGTTGTGAAAAATCTGGTTGACCTTCTGCAATACCAGGATAGTTCAATCGTGAGCCGTGTGCTGTTGAAGAATAAAGGTGGCACCGTCACTCTATTCGCATTCGACGTTGGTGAAGGACTCAGCGAACACACTGCGCCCTTCGATGCTTTGGTAGTAGTCACAGATGGAGAGGCTGAGATCGAGATTGACGGCGAAGGCTTTAAGGTGCGTCAGGGCGAGACCATCACCCTGCCGGCGAATCGGCCTCATGCAGTGAGAGCAGCAACCAGGTTCAAAATGCTGCTCATCATGATCCGCGCTTAGCCTTTGGCAGAAGATTATGAAACGCCAAATCATCGGGTTTGATATCGACGACGAGGGCAATTGGCGGGCTGCGCTTGAGTGTGGACATTTTCAACACGTTCGACATGACCCGCCACTGACCACGAGGTCTTGGGTACTAACGGAGCGCGGTCGTGCTTCCCGAATTGGGCTTGAGCTGGACTGCAAACGCTGCGACGAAAAGGGCGAGCACGACAGTTAACAACCCAGAGATTGTAACCCTTCCTTAACTGCGAAGAATTCCCCTCCTCGTCTGCGAATTTTCGCAAACCGTTGCGCAAATTCCTCAGAAATTTTCCGGAAAGCTCCGTAAATCAAAGGAACAGTCATTGCAGTGCCCGGAGGGCACGCAGTATCTGCGACTCAAATACAGGAGCGGCTTTCCAGGAATCATGACGAGGAAGCTTATGAAATCAGTCAAACCCGGTGCGGCAGCTGCCCTGTTTCTTTCAACAAGCGCCTTCGCAGTTTCTTTCGCGGTGTGGGGATTGATCGGAGCGCTAGCGCCCACCTTCTCGCAAACCTACGGCCTTTCAGCCAAAGCGAAAAGCCTGATGATCGCTGTTCCCGTCTTGCTTGGAGCGGTGGGAAGAATCCCGGCTGGGATGTTGGCTGATCGTTTTGGCGGACGACGAGTATTCGCGGCGTTACTTTTACTGGCCGCGATTCCAGCGGTGTTGATTGGTTTTTCGAACAGTTACACGCAGTTGATTGGGCTCGGTCTCTTCCTTGGAATTGCAGGCTCGACCTTTCCGGTTGGCGTTGGCTTCACCTCGAAGTGGTTTACACCAGACCAGCAGGGTACAGCATTGGGCGTCTACGGTATGGGCAACATCGGGCAGTCTGTTGCGGTGTTTGGCGCTCCCGTGTTGGCGATTGCGCTTGGATCCTGGCGTCCAGTGTTCTTCGTGTTCGCGGCAATATCTGCCATCTGGGCGGTAGTGTTCTATCTCTTTGCGCGCGACGTCGCGTCTGCTGCAAAGCCAAAGACGATGGCCCAAAATCTCGCGGTCTTACGTCGCGAGCCGACCGCCTGGGTCTTGTCGCTCTTCTACTTCCTAACCTTCGGTGGCTTCGTCGCGTTTGCTATTTATCTCCCCAGTTTGCTCATGGACAACTTCAAACTGAGTGCAGCTGATGCCGGCGCACGAACCGCGGGTTTTGTCTTGCTAGCTACTCTGATGCGTCCGGTGGGCGGCATGCTCGCCGATCGTCTGGGCGGCGCTCGCGTTCTGGTGCCGGTTTTCATCGCGGTCGCAGTGCTGGGCGCATTAATGGGTTGCCCATGGATGGCGACGTTTACAGTGGGAGCACTCGGTGCGGCAGCGGCGTTGGGCCTCGGTAATGGCGCGGTCTTCAAACTTGTGCCTCAGTATTTCCCAAAAGAGACAGCAACAGTTACTGGTCTGGTGGGAGCCTTCGGCGGACTGGGCGGATTTTTTCCGCCCCTGGTGCTTGGCGTGCTGCGTGATGCGACGGGCGCTTACACGTGGGGATTCGTCTTCCTGGCGATCTTCGCATTTTTTTGCCTGGCGGTGAATTACTTCGTGTTCCTCAAACCCTTGCCCCCTACGCGGTTAGCAACGGCGGCTCGGAACGCCATTTAGTTACGAGGATCAAGGAATCCGAACGTCCGATTATGGGTGAGCACGACGTGGAGCTAGAGCTCAACGAGCAAAAAGAGCAGCTGTTCATGAAGGCACTGCTCGACGATCTCCGCGCGCTTGATTACATGCTCGACAACGATCTCATTGAGAGTGGTGTGCGTCGCATTGGCGCAGAGCAGGAGATGTTTCTCGTCGATGAGAATCTCAGGCCAGCCCCTGTATCTGTCGAGGTGCTTCAACATGCCAAAGATCCCAGATTGACTACGGAGATCGCAAGATTCAATCTTGAGGCGAATCTCACTCCCTTGAGTCTCGAGGGCAAGTGTTTTTCGCAAATGGAGTCTGAACTAAATGAAATTCTGGCCCGAGCGCGGAAGAGCGCCAACCATTTTGGCTCGGACGTTTTGCTGGCAGGAATCCTGCCGACGCTGCGAAAGTCGGATCTAACTCTCGACAACCTGACTCCGTCTCCACGGTACCAGCAACTAAATGATTCTGTTATCAGACTTCGCGGTGGTCCGTTCAGCATACACATGAAGGGACTCGATGAAATCAACCTCACGCATGACAACATCATGATGGAGTCGTGCAACACCAGTTTTCAGATTCACTTTCAGGTGAGTCCAAAGGAATTCGCGCCGCTTTACAACCTGGCCCAGCTCATCACAGCCCCCGTGCTCGCAGCCGCTGTTAATTCCCCGCTTTTGTTTGGTCATCGTTTGTGGCAGGAAACTCGACTGGCACTGTTTCAACATTCAACTGATGCCCGTTCCGCTTCCCAACAGGGGCGCAGCCACCCAACCCGTGTAAGTTTTGGCAACCGATGGCTCGGCAAATCAGTGTTGGAACTGTTTCAGGAACAGATCGCCCGCTTCCGTTTGATCATGATCAACGACACAGGTGAGAATCCTCTTTCCGTGCTGGCTCGCGGTGAGATCCCACAACTAACTGCACTGCGTATGCACAACGGCACGATCTGGCCCTGGAATCGAGCGTGTTACGGAGTAGCAAACGGAGTTGCCCACTTGCGAATTGAAAACCGGGCACTTCCTGCCGGCCCAACAGTTCTTGACGAAATTGCGAATACTGCGTTCTTTGCCGGGCTCATGCTTTCATTGCGTAGTGAATATGGCGAAGTGTCAAAGGTCATGGCATTTGACGATGCGAAGACAAACTTCTTCGCCGCGGCACGTCACGGCTTGAACGCTCAATTCAACTGGATTGATGGGAAGACCCATGCCGCTTCAACGCTTATTCTCGATCATCTCCTCCCACTGGCTTATGAAGGGCTTCAACGAGCCAATGTAAATCCGACAGAAGCCGACACTTATCTCGGCGTTATTAAGGAGCGCGTTAGCGGCGGTCAAACCGGCAGCCAATGGATGATGAAATCTCTCAACGCAATGAACGACAGACCATGCGAAGTTCGAAGTAGATTATTGGCGCGAGAGATGCTGATGAGGCAAAAGACTGGGGATCCCGTTCATCGCTGGCCGATTCTCGAAGTGAACGAATCGGATGACTGGAGGCAGGGTTACCAAACAGTCGGTCAGTTTATGGCAACTGACCTCTTTACGGTTCGACCCGATGACTTAGTTGATCTAGCCGCGAGCGTAATGACCTGGCGCCATATCAGGCACGTTCCGGTCGAAGACAACGAAGGCCACTTAGTTGGCCTGGTATCGCATCGGGCTCTGCTTAAGCTGCTGACTCAGGGAGTGCCAGAGAATAAAACCAGTGTTTCGGTTCGTGACATCATGACGCCGGAACCGCTCACCGTCTCGTCAACAACTCCTACGTTAGAGGCTTTGGAGATCATGCGACGAAATAGGATCGGTTGTCTTCCGGTACTTGATGACGGACGTCTCGTAGGGATCGTGACTTCTTACGATTTTCTCGATGCGTCAGCGCGGCTATTCAAAGAGCAGCTAACTACAAGCAGCGTCTCCCCAAAAGACATTTCTCCACTTTTAAAAGCGAACTGCCGGAGTGGGTCGGAACATTAATTGAAATGAAACGGCGTCACAAAAGAATTGGTTTCATCGAAACGGCGCTCGCCAGGACTAGCGATCGTAGTCGGTCTGGTGCTGAGTGCATTTCAAAATAATCTCGTCTTCTTCTTTAGTCCCTCTCAAGAACTATATGCCCCCTGAAGCCGGTCAAGCCATCGACAATGCTAAAGCCGGCAAGACCTTGGTTGATAAGTAAACCCACCGCACCTATTGGCTTCTTGAGCAGTTTCTCGCAGGCTCTGCGCAAGGTTCCCCAAGGAAAATTTCGGGGCTCACAAGTTCCAAGAAAATAACGAGGCCTTCTCACGGCATATGCCTTGCTCCTTAGAACAATAGGGAAACACGGAATTGATAATCGCAGCGGCAGGCCGCTGTTAGGAAAGGTCAGGGAGAATCGGAGGTGGCTGTTTTGGCTAAAGACGATCGCGACATTCTCGATATTCTTAAAGATGAATTGGACTTCATCGAAAAGGGCGGGTATGGACGGTCGGTCCGCACGCCATGGCAACCGAAATCAGCCTTCCAGGACTCCCTGACCTGCATCAACTACGCAGACCCTGTTCATACTCGCCCGTGCAACGAGTGTCGCTTACTCGACTTCGTCAGTTCCGAGCATAAACGCGAAGAAGTACCGTGCCATTTCATTCCCCTCAATGAAACTGGCGAGACCATTGCTGCCCTGGAACTCGAAGACAACGACGCGAAACTTGAGCGGGAAGTCAAAGACTGGCTGCGTGCGAGGATTCGTGAGATCGAGGAAGCGCGCTCAAAACCAGTCCTGGTTTAAGCCCCATCGCCTCGATTACACAAGACCGCGCGGGTGGGCATTTACACAACCAATTCACCGGAGATTCAACGGGGTAAGAACCAATTGAATGAGGAGCCATCATGAGAAAGAGTGAAAGCGTTTTAGATAAGAGAGTGTCGGTTCGGAGTATTGGAAATTTGCTGGGCGGTAGCTTACTTGTCGCGGTCGTAGCCGGCGTTTTTCGACATAGACGGGCGATTAAGCGTCTCATCGAAATTCACCGGATGTGATCGTTGTGCCAGTCAAGTGCTGCTGTGCCCAGCGACTCTGCTAACATGTAGCGATGACATTTGACGCGACTACTTGTTATAGGATCTGATTGTAAGAAGTACTCGCAAAAATCACAGGGTGTTCGTTCCCGGAGTAATCTCGTTGCTTTTCTCGGACATAATGCGTCTCCTCACTTTTATTTAGATTTAGACCAACCGCACCACGCCTCAACGCAGTTTCACCGGTTTCATGTGCGTCTGCGGTGCTTTGCGCTTCGCTTCATTCCCACTGGCGGAACTCGGTTTTGCCGCACTGCAACTGTATGCCGCTACTAGAAACGCGATACTGGGAGAAGTACTGGGGAGGTCTAATTGCCGTCGACTAACTAACTGTGAGGGTTTTAAGGTGACGGCTTCGATTGCCGACCAACGACGTCTTTTGCAAAAAATGGGGCGGCCACGGAGTGCCGTTCCTACAATCTCTTCAATTGGTGTTCAGTCTTCTATCGACGAATTCGCTACCATTTGGAGTGCGCCGCCTTGTCGGCGCTTTGGATGCGGCGGGCTTTGACGCCGCTTCTTGGATATTACGTACCGGGTCGCGCCAAGCGCGACCAACCAAAGCGCCGACAAAGGCGGCGCACTCCAAAAACGAGGTGCCAATAGTGCGCTTGTCCCGTCTGCTCCCTGTCTTAATCATCGCCGTCTCTCTCAGCAATATCGTGACTCCGCTTTCCGCTCAACAGCGTGGATACGATCCGCGGAAAACGAGCCTTAAGTCGAACGCTCCTTCAGATGAGATCGCGCGCATCGACATCGACAATGATGGTAAGCCCGATATCATCGAACGATGGTGGAATGGCAAACGCGTGCGCTGGCTCGACGAGAATGGTGATCTGTCTCCCACTGACACACGCGGCGATCAGATCGCAGATGTCCTTCAGGTAGACAAAAATGGCGACGGACTCTACGACGGTCCACACGACCTGAACGTCAAGTGGGCTGACAACGATCGTGACGGCAAACCCGATCTGCAAGCGTGGGTAACACACTCGCCCGAGTGGTCCAAAGACAAATGGAACGCTGGGGGTTCTCACTGGATGGTGTTCATCGACACCGAGAAAGACGGCGTGCTTGGTTGGCTTGATTGGGAGAAGTTCGATTTTGGCAATGATAATTGGGGATATACCGGCACCACGAACTGGCTCCCTGATTATAACGGCAGCGCGGTTTTTTTGAAGATACATCGGCCTCCTCAATCTCTTCCCGACCCGAGACTCAATTGGGAGAATCCATTCGCTTTCTACGATTTCGATGGTGACGGCGCCAGCGAAATGGCCATGCGCTGGCTGGATCCCGTTCCGCCAATCGATCAGGGACTGACGAAGCTTTCAGGTGTGCTCAATGAAGCCTTCGTTACTTTCGATGTCGATAACGATTCGAGCAGAGGAAACGAGACCGACTACGACATGTCTCTGCGCGGCGCGGGTGGGCCAGGCGTGCCTTATCGTTCTTTCGTGCAGAAGTATCCGGCGCTGAAAGGCAATCCAAAGTTCGACGCGTGTTTTCAGTGGAACAACTGGCGACAAATTGATGAGCTCATGTATATGCCTCACGCGCGCAGTTACGATGCGTTCTTTTCCGCGGGATGGACCAGCATGTATTTCGTGTTCGACGAGGATGACGACGATCATCGCTGGGAACGAGTGGAAATGTACTATCCGATGCACGGGTTTGGTGGGCCTAAAGAGATCGATCTCTATTCCACCAAACGCTGGCGACGCGCCAACTATGCGGGAGAAGACATGGTCAGTGAGAACGAACGACCTGGAATCGCGGGCCATCCGCAGGCCGACTCCCTAGGCGATCGTGGAGAATTTGATGAAGACAATTCAGGTGGCGGCAAACTTTACGTTGGCGTCTTCGATCGGAAACTGCATCTCGCCGGTGCCGAGTGGGGCGCATGGCTGGTAGACAAGAATGGCGAGTTTCATGCCGGGAATAAGACGCCGTCCCCGCGACCGCGCGCGCCGGCAGTCGGTGAGGTCGTGAAATACACCGACACCGATAACAACGGCTTCCTGGATACGATCGAGTATGACTACGAAGGCGATCGCAAAATCGATTTACGCGTGTCGCTGCTTGATTACCGCAGCTCGAGTCAACCACATCCAGATGCCGCCGCACTTCTTGATACGCACCGCGAAGGGTGGAAGGGTTTGAATGCTGCCTTAACGCGAGTAGCCAATCAATCATGGCAAGAGGCTTTGACAGTTTACAGAGCAGCGTGGCGGCGCGGGCTTACCACGGCGGAGACGGACAAGCTGGCATTCGCCTCGTCGATTGGTGAGCGACATGATCATGGCTACTGGTTGAAAGAAAAAGTCTTCCGCCAACTACGCGCGCGGATTCAGGAAGCAAGGCAAGCGGAGCCTGCGAAAGATGCATCGCTTGATGCGCTCGAGAAAGACCTGACTCGAACTTATTACCTGGGACAGTTTGAGTCTTACGTTCGACTGATCGCGCAAGTGCCGGCGAAGTAATGGTATATCGACCAAGTCCAGCAAGAGATGAGATGAACGCATTCCGCAGATTCCGCTGATTACGCTATTCAAAATAGGCGGCACTGCTGCTCCGAATCGTAATCTGCGGATACGAGACCCTCCCTGTTGATAGTCGATTGACGATTGTTCGAGGAATTACTTGCGCCGTCTGAAAAGAAAGAACAGAACAGCGACGATGAGGAAAATTACAATCGTGCCGGGCCACAAAAACCAACCACGCTCGGAGCTGTAACCTCCGACAACTACGCAACCGGGCAAAAACATGAGCATGATCGAAATAAGCCCCACCCTCAGAGTAGGACCTACCAATCTGATTTCACGGGTGGAGATCGCGAAGCGATTTGCCTTTGACCGAGTCATTCTCTTCACCGTCACTCTAATCCTTGTTAAGCCCGACTCGCTGTCTTTTACCGAGCCTTCGCGCAAACCTCTCAGCTTGCGCGAAGAAGCCGGTGTGTACGCTTACGCTACTTCGTTGCTTTTATCGACAACAGACTTGAGTGCCTGGAACGTTGGTGGCCAGAGGCCAACAAAAATTCCTGCCTTATGTTTGCCGCTCAAGAATAATGCGACTGAAGCTCCGATTGCCCCAAGCGTCAGAATGTGAAACAAGCTAACGCCCGTCGCTTTCTGCGTTGATTTGTCTACGGCCTTCAGCATTGTCTCTGCAGCGTCTGTGTTAACCGATAACGGACCGCCAGTTTCAGTTGTGGGTGTTTTAGTTCCCGTGAATGAAGTTTGTGTTGCTGACATATATCCCCTTTGTTCAAAATGATACAGCTTCTATAAGCTCACGCCGTGGCTTGCAATGCGCGTTCCCACACGTTCGCGGAAGCGGACGATAGCGTCATAAATGCGTTCCTGTTGTCACGCGCTATCGCCCGCTTCCGCGGGCTCTAAAGTTTTTTGGTTGTGGGATCCTGGGGTTCCGCTCCGCTCCACCCCAGGCTTTATGCTAACGCCCGCTACCGCGGGCTGGCTTCGTGTGTCGCCTAGCGACTCTTTGTGCAAGCGAAACCTTACTCGATAGCTTGTATTTCTCTTCTCGTACTTGACACTACCAAGAGGAAGGCTGCTACCGTCACGTACTCGGCCAGGTCGCGAGACTGAGCATGGAACATTTCGACGTCATCATTGTGGGCGCAGGCCTCTCTGGGATTGGGGCGGCCTGCCACCTTCGGCAGACCCTGCCTGGGAAGAAATTCGCCATCCTTGAGGGGCGCGCCGCGATGGGTGGTACGTGGGACTTGTTCCGCTACCCCGGCGTCCGATCAGACTCGGACATGTACACGCTCGGTTACAGGTTCCGCCCCTGGCGTGACGCCAAGGCCATCGCAGATGGGCCCGCCATCCTCAATTACATACGTGAGACGGCCGCCGAGTTTGACGTCGAGAAAGAGATCCGCTACGGCCAACGCGTGAGACGCGCCTCCTGGTCCTCCGCAGACACGCTCTGGACAGTAGAGGTTGAAACCGATCCCGAGAAATCCCCCGAGAAGACAACAGCCCAGTTCAGCTGCCGTTTCCTCTACCTTTGCACCGGCTACTACGACTACGAGAGTGGTTATACGCCGGAGTGGATCGGCGTCGACCGTTTCCGTGGACAGATCGTGCACCCGCAGAAGTGGCCGGAAGACCTCGACTACCAAGGCAAGCGCGTGGTGGTGATAGGCAGCGGCGCTACCGCCGTCACACTTGTACCTGCGATGGCCGAGCAGGCAGCGCACGTTACCATGCTCCAACGTTCCCCCACTTACGTAGTCTCGCGACCTGCCCAGGACATCATTGCCAACTCTCTCCGACGATTCTTACCTGCCGGCACGGCCTACGCGCTAACGCGTTGGAAGAACGTTTTGTTCGGGATGTTCTTTTATCGACTGGCCCGAGCGCGGCCAAATGTTTTCAAGCGGATGCTGTCGAAGAAAGTGCGACGCGAGCTCGGCGAGCAATACGACCTCAAGCACTTCACGCCGCAATACAACCCCTGGGATCAGCGCCTCTGCCTGGTCCCCGACTCCGACCTATTCAAGGCGATACGCGACGGCAAGGCTTCGGTGGTCACTGACTACGTTGATACGTTCACGGAGACAGGTCTGCAGCTCAAGTCCGGCGCGCGCCTCGACGCCGACATCATCGTGACGGCCACCGGGTTGGTGTTGAAGCTCATGAGCGGTCTGCAAGTGGCGGTCGATGATGCGCCGGTGGACCTACCAAAGACGTTCGTCTACAAAGGGATGATGTTTAGCGAAGTCCCAAACCTTGCGTTCGCGATCGGTTACACGAACGCTTCGTGGACGCTGAAGTGCGACCTCACTGCCGAGTACGTCTGCAGGCTACTGGGCCATATGGACCGGCACGGCTACACCGTCTGCACTCCCCGCGTCAACGATCCCTACCTCGTCGAGGAGCCGGTGATCGACTTTACGTCGGGGTACGTCCGGCGCGCCCTGCACACGCTCCCGCGGCAAGGCTCGAAGACGCCCTGGCGCCTGCACCAGAATTATGTCAAGGACCTCTCGATGATGCGCTATGGCCGCGTGGATGACGGCACGATGGAGTTCAACGCGGCGCCGGCAAGGCAGCACGCTGAGGCAGAGGTGGCCCAGCATGGCTGAGCGCATGCGACTGAAAGACCGGACGGCGGTGATCACCGGTGCGGCGAGTGGCATCGGCCGAGCGATCGCCGTATCGCTGGCACGCCGGGGTTGCCACCTCGCCTTGGCTGACGTAGACGAGGCAGGAATGGCGGGCACCGAGGAACTCGTTCGCCCTCACGGCATCCGCGTTACTCGTCACCACCTGGACGTCGCCGACCGCCCCGGTGTCGCTGACTTCCCGGTGCGAGTTGCGGCTGAGCACCCAGGCGTCGACCTGCTCATCAACAATGCGGGCGTTGCAGTCGGTGGAACGTTTGACCAGGTTTCCGATGAGGATTTCGAGTGGCTGTTTGCGATCAACTTCTGGGGCGTTGTGCGCATGACACGCGCGTTCCTGCCCGCGCTACGGGCAAGCGGAGATTCGCGCGTGGTGAATCTCTCGAGCGTGTTCGGGCTAATCGCGCCACCGGAGCATGCGGCGTACGTGGCGAGCAAGTTCGCGGTGCGCGGATTCTCTGAGGCGCTGCGGCATGAACTTCAGGGCTCGGGCGTTGGCGTCACAGTTGTCCATCCCGGCGGCGTCGCAACTTCGATCTCAGAGAAGGCCCGCATTCCCGATGGGGTTAGTGCCGAGGAAGTTGACCGTCGCCTGGCGCAGTTCCGGAAGTTGCTAAGGCTGCCCCCCGAGGTTGCCGGCGAAACGATCGTGCGCGGCATTGAGAGTCGTAAAGCGCGAGTGTTAGTCGGCACCGACGCCAAGGTATTGTCAGTTATTGCGCGAGTCATGCCCGTGTCCTACTGGAAAGTGCTGGCGTTGCGCGCGGGAAGGTGATGGTCCGCTCCCTTTACTCTAGTCAGGAGCGAGCTTGTAGCGGCGGCACTCCGTGGCCACCCCATTGTGGGACAAGTGCACAACGTAGAAACGCAACGAATGGGGCGGCCACGGAGTTCCGCCCCCGCAATGCTGTCCCCACGTTTGACGGCCTGCAACGTCCTCACTAGAGTAAATACTCACGACAGACTGCAGATACGTTCGTTGCAGTCACCCCCTCGGGTTAGCAACCGGCCAAACAACTTGTGAAGCATGGCCCACAGTTCAAAAGACCACCCTGGTCCGAACGCTCCTGACCACAGCTTCGCCGTGGATCTGGCGCACGATTTTGGTGGCGCCATCATCTTCTCCTTTCCATTGCTCATGACAATGGAGATGTGGTGGCTGGGTTTTTATATGGACCGCTTTCGGTTAGCACTCTTCCTTACGCTCGCCTTCATCCTGGTCATCGGCCTTTCTTATCTTGAAGGTCGCCCTGAGACTTTCAAGATCGAGATACTCGACGCCCTGGTTGCGTGGACAGCCGGATATGTCATTGCCGCAGTGATGCTCATCCTCTTCGGTATCATCAAGCCAGGCATGGCAGCGGATGAGATTGTGGGCAAGATTTCTCTGCACGCAATACCCGGTAGCATCGGAGCCATCCTGGCGCGCAAGCTCCTCGAGGTGGAGGAAACGCCGAAGGAGCGGCAGCGCCGAGAAGCATACTTCGCGAAAATATTCCTGATGGGTGCCGGAGCAATCTTCCTCGCCTTTCAACTCGCGCCGACCGAAGAAATGGTGCTCATCGGACACCGGATGACTGGATGGCACGCGGCTGCATTAGTCGTGGTGTCTTTGGTTATCATGCAGGCTTTCAATTGCTCTGTTGAATACCGAGAGAAAGGAGGCGGCCACCTCTCGCTCGAATTCCTGCTGAGAGTTTTCGTCCGCTTTACTCTCGTCGGCTATAGCGTTGCACTTCTGATCAGTCTCTATGTCCTCTGGACTTTCGGAAGGCTGGACGGCGCAGCAGTAACGGAGACAATCAGGGCCATGGTCGTGCTCGGATTTCCCGCCGCCCTCGGCACCTCGGCGGCGAGGGTTATTCTGTAGAGTGTCCATCAAGATCGAATGAAACAGGGTCGCAAACAGGAAACACAGAAACTCAAAGACGCTCCAGTGTGGATGTGGGGCATCGGCCTGTTTGGACTGGCACTGATCCTGAGTTCAATCGGATTCATGCTCTATCAGGCTGGTGGGGGCAAGCCGTCACCTCCAGATGTGACTGTGCAAACTCAGTCGATCGTTACTACGCGGAATGGTTTTCTGGTTACCTTTACGGCCGTTAATGAAGGCGGATCCACTGCAGAAGGCTTAACAGTGGAAGGTGTGCTACGCAGAAATGGAAACGAGATCGTGGAAAGCAGCAGTACTGTAATTGAATATTTGCCGGCCCACTCCGAGCGGGAGGGAGGGCTCTTTTTCGCGGGCGACCCCCGTCAACATGAACTACTGCTTCGCGCAAAGGGATACGAGAAGCCTTAGCTGCTTTCTGTTGCACGGCTTTGCAGAAACAATTTTCTTGACTAAAAGATCGATTAAGACCGGAAGCGCCAAAGACCTGTGTGAAAGCTCAACGCAACGAATAGCGGTGAAGGCGTTGGCGATTTCAGCGTTATTCGTCGCTCTTGAGGTTCACACGCCCTCGGTAGCAACCGGGTCACTGTGGACTAAAAATATCTGATCGAAGACGAACCCAGATGGGTATGAGTTATTGGCGTCATCCCGTGACCCGCGACATCTTGCACGCTTCGATTATTCCGTTGATCACGTCTGCGGTGATGTCGACGACGGGTGTGTTGACGAAGAGTCCCTGGCCACCACGTGAAGTGTATAAGACCACCTTCTGCTCTTTCTTTTCCGTACTATGCAACAGCAGGTTCACGTGCGGCGGCGCGAATGCTGATTTCCCCTGTTCGACTCGGCGGATCTGAGTACACGGGATAACGAAGTTCTTCCTATCATTCTTTTCAGAACGTTTCTTGACTTCGAATGAAACCGTACCCGGTGTAGTCGTTAACGTACCTTCAGTCCCGCTTCCATCCTTCAAATCGAAGAGACGAGTGTTGCGCGCACGTTCGGCTTCCGAGGCGGCATGCTTTGCGTTTTCACGCTCGCGAATTTCAGCTTCAAGCATCGCGACCCTGTTGTTGGCGATCTCAACGAAAAGGCCACCGGGAAACTTATTCACGTAAGCGCGAAAGTCCGACGGATTCCTACTGTCCTTGATTGCGTTCCAGTAAGTAGTTTCCAGCGAGCCAGCGTCAGACGTAGCGGGAGCCGACGATCTCACGGGCTGCGGTTGCGCGCGCGATTTTGCGAGGCTCGCAAATTGGCCGTCGGGATACTTTTCCAGATAACCTTTGAAATCTTCGGGGTTGGTGCTGTTTTTTATCGTGTCCCAATAGGCAAGCTCGATCGCGGCCGGATCCACGGTCGCTATGGTAGGAGTGTTCGGGCTGTTGGCCATCGAGGCACTACTCGTTACCGACATCACCAGGTCTTCAGCGCGATACCCCTCGATGATCGCAAATGGTCGTTGTTGCTTCGTTGAACCGAGATCGACCGCGATTCGTTTCGGCACGTTATCCTGCACGTACTTAACCAGGCTCGAAAGCGTGACCTCGCCTTTATCATTCGCGGCTGCACCTTTAAGACCCTCGACGACGGCCCAGCTGAAGTAGCCCTGCTTCTTCTCAGTGTATTCGTAGGCGCGTTGGCCAATTCCGGTGGCGTAGACAGTTGCAAATGCCTGCACTTCGCGATTCCTCACGTCGAAGTTGAACGCACTTGTGTAGGCGGTCGACAAAGCATTCGGGGCATCGGCCCGGCCGCCGGGATCATTGCGGCAGGCATCAAGTAGCACGACCACCTGGCCCACGCCCGTCTCTTTAATTCGGTCCTTCACACGGTTGATACTGATTGCAGTTTCTTCGAGGAACGACACCTGATCGCTTATCTGCGAATCAGACGGAAGCAGAAACGCCTGGCCTCCGCGCTCCATGCCGTGACCGGCAAACGACACCAACAACAATCCATCTTTCGGCACTGCAGTACTCAAATTCGATAGGCGACGCAAAATATTCACGCGCGTTGGCTGACGCTCCAGCGGCTGAGTAGTTGATAGCAGAATCACCTGGTCCTGCGGAAAACCGGCATAGCGAACAAGGGCATCAGCGATCAACCGCGCATCGTTATCGGAGCCCTTCAACGGACTGATTTGCGGATCCATGTATTTGTCAACGCCGATAACCAAGGCCCAGCGCTTTGTGCTCGGCGGCAAATTTCTAATGCCTTCGGCTTGAGAAACAACGGAACTAACGGGTTTCGCAGTCGCTTTGGGAACCGTTTCCTCCCTTACCGCGGGGCTTCCCTGGACCAGTTGTCGCGAATTGTCGGTATTTTGAACGGGCGCAGGACTTGGGTTTTGCGGCGTGGTCTTAACGATCGGTTGAGGCTTCGACTGCGTTTGCACTGTCTCTACTAAACGTGCCACCGGCTTCTCAGTCGTTGATTCGGGCTGCACCTGAGATGTGGCAGTCGAGCGCGATGACTGGTCTGAAGAAGCTGGCACATCAGCAACGCTGGCAGGAGGTGGCGTATTCGTCGGTGCGGTCAACGAATTTTGAATGTCTTTTTCCAGCTTCCTGGCGAGCTTCGGATTGAGCGACGCCAATTTCTTGAGCGACTCCGCAGCAGCATCCGCCTTGCCGGTTCGGGCCAGGGCCAACGCCAAACCGTAGTGGGCATCGGCGTAGTCGGGCTTCAACCGTATCGCACTCCTGAAGAAGCCGATCGATTTCTCAAAGTCAGTCCCTCGCAAATACGCATAACCAATTGAGTAGTGGGCCTCGGGAAAATTTGGATCGAGGCTCGTGGCCTTTACGAGCGGCGCGAATGCTTCTCCATGACGGCCCATGGCATTAAGAGCGTAGCCGAGATCAAACTGCGCCTGTGCATCACTTGGAGCGAGTCGAGCCTGGTCCTTGTAGGCAATTAATGCCTGGTCCCAGTTGCCGCTGTTGAAGTAAGCGTCACCTAACCCACCGTGCGCCGCAGCATAATTAGGATCGAGCTTCACCGCCAACTTATAAACGTCGATTGCTTCAGCCCACTTATTTTCGTCAGCCAGCTTATCACCCTCAGTCACCATGCCGGCGGCGCGACTTCCGGTTCTTGGCCCAGCCTTTCCACGCCGTTGACTGAGCGAGTTTGGCGTGACGCTAAGGAGATAAACAATTGTAAGAGTTAGTACGAGGATTGACCGGATGATCGAGGGGGACGAACATAACATCTTTGAACTCTCCTAAAAGCTAGGGGCAGGTTGAAGCCTGAAGCGTGGTGCAGCGTGGGCCGCGTATTTGACTTTCAGGCCCATAAAATAAGCGCATGCGCGGTTGTTGTCAACGCGTTTTGGTGAATAAATAACCTTGATTCGCGCAGATTGATGAACCGATTTGAGACAAGCTCCTGGCAGTAGCTAACCGAGGACTAGTAGGCTAGCTTCAAGGATCAAACGCGAGAATGACGGCTTACACTCTTGAACCCGTTTCGGACCGACTGTGGTAAATGGCTTTTGCCTCAAAAGTAGACCTGAGTGTAAACGGCTTCGCCGCCTGATGTGAGGCCGCGAAGCCGAACCATCACAGGTCTCTATACTTTTGAGGCAAAGCCCCCGTGCATGTTCTGCCGTACGCCAATACGTGCTCATGTATGGCGTCGCGGCCATTGATTTCCTCAGGCGGAAATGTTGACAACCTTCTTAAGCGCGCCTAGTCTACTGCGACGTAAGCGCTAACATTACGCAGGATTGAGTTAGTTTTCTGAGCCAAGTGTTTTCAACGTCCAGATGGCACCTGACGAGAAATCCAACAAGACAGCAAACCAGCGTGAGGCAGAACCCACCACTATAGATCCTACTACCCTGGATACAGCACAGCCTGTTTCGACCGACCTGGTGGGACAGATCATCGATCAGCGTTATGAGATTAAGTCTGAACTCAAACGTGGAGGGATGGGTGTGGTCTATCTCGCCCACGACCGGCAATTACATTCACGAAATGTCGTAGTGAAAGTCCTTCTGGACGCGGCTTACCAGAGTGAGTATGTGGTCCAAAAATTTCGCCAGGAGGTTGAAGCACTAAGTCGCATCGATCATCCCGGCATCGTCGGAATCATCGACTCCGGAGAACTCCCCAGCGGACGGCCCTTTATCGTCATGCAGTACGTCGAGGGTGTCACTCTTCGTACGCTGATGACTACCGAGGGTGTGAATCTGGAAAAGGTAGCCGAGATCGTGAAACCTGTGGGCCGCGCTCTGGCTGCTGCTCACAGTCGAGGAATCTTTCACCGAGATCTGAAGCCTGACAACATCATGCTGCAAGACCTCGGGCACGGCGAACAGCAAGTGAAAATCATTGATTTCGGTATTGCCAAGGTCAAAAGCTCGGTTGTCGCCCCAAGCACTGCGCTGAACTTGTCTCCCGGCACGGTCGCCTACATGGCGCCGGAGCAGTTGAGCGGCCGACCCATAACCGCAGCCACCGACGTGTTTGCGATGGGAGCGATTTGTTATGAGATGGTGACCGGGCGCAAGCCCTTCAATCCGGAGACCGGGTATGAACTTCTGCAGATGCAGCAGGCTGGAGTGCGGATAAAGCCAGTGGACCTGCGGCCAAGTCTACCGGCCCGGGCGCAAGCGATTATTCTTAAGGCGTTAGCGTTCAACCCCCCTGACCGTTACGCCAGCACGAAAGAGTTTGGCGACTCTCTAGCAATCGCGCTGGGTGATGACACCGATGCTTCAGTAGTCAACGCTTACCATCCAACAATTCCGCCAACTCAATTGCCTGGTCAGCAGACGCCGCTCACTCAAAATGTCAACCGACCCGGACCGACAGTTGCCGCCACGGTTCGCCCTCCTTCGTCAACTGGTCAACCACCGTTGGCGAAGAGTTCGATTCCTTCCGCGGCACAATTTGGGGCCTTCGATCGTTCAGCTAAGTCGAGTGGTTCCAAAAGCAAAATTGCCCTTCTGGTGGCCGCATTGCTGTTTCTGATCGTGGCTGTTGGGAGTGCGGCGGCGTGGTTGTTATTAAGAACCCGAACTACGCCGGAAGAAAAGCCGCCGGCACCAGTCGCTGAACGGAATCTAAACTATGGTCTAACAGTACAAAAGATGCGGGACGGGAAACCCTACCAGGACACATTTGAGTCAACTGGTCAGGAAATCTTTGAGAACGGTTGGAAGTTTCGGATGAATCTCGACAGCCCACAAACGGGATACCTGTATCTCCTCAACGAAGGGCCTGCCGGTGACGACGTCACCACCTACAACCTACTCTTCCCTGTACCGTCGACAAACGCCGGTTCGCCGTTTGTCGCCGCAAACCAGAAAATTGAAACCGGCTGGATGGTGTTTGATCAAAATCAGGGTACAGAAAAATTTTGGGTGGTCTGGTCCGCTGAAGCTGTGCCCGAACTTGAAGCGGTCAAGGGAGTGGCGAACCCTAAAGACAAAGGTGAGATTTCGGACTCTGCTCAAAGAAGAGCTGTGGAGCAATTTCTCAAAAAGCATTCGTCCGCTGTTGCCACCAAAAACACTGCGAAGAAACAAAGCAGCGTAAAAGCTGGCGGCAACGTACTGGTCCATCATTTAGAGCTGGAACATCATTAAGCTCGATTCAGCTTGGATTTCTGCAGTCTCCCCACTATCAACGCTTCGGTCAGGATGAGAAGTATTATGAAAAGAAAGATACTCTGGACTTCTTGTGTCCTACTCGTTGCCTGCACTCTATTCGTTTGGCCCGCGAGCAAGGCTCACGAGAATTCAATAGCAAATCAAGGTCAGGACGACGGTTCCAGACAGATTGTGCTTGAGGAATTTACTAAGGCAAGACCGTCAGTTCCACCACGTCCTAAAGCTGGACCACGCAGACCACCGCCAAAGGCTACAGCTTCCCGACCTCCCAAGTACATTCGAAAAACTCCGCCACTCTTTGCCGCTTCACAAAAGTCACAGGCTTCGCCCGCGACCATGGAGATCGGCGTAACTCTATGGAGGCTTCGACCTGGAGCAGGAGATGGTGGCGCACGCGTTCTGGTGATGGAGAATGCCCAGTCGAGCCAGTGGTCCCCTCAACGTGTTGAGATCGATACTCCACTTCAGGTAGGCGAGCGCGTCAGGCTCAGCATCGAGTCTCCGCGCGCCGGTTATCTTTACGTAATTGATCGCGAGCAATACGCGGACGGCTCGCTTGGCGATGCATATTTGATTTTCCCGACACTGCGAACTCGCGGCGGCGATAACCAGGTGCGGCCCGGAAGACTCATCGATATCCCTGCCCAGGAGGACAATCCGAGTTATTTCACCCTCGTGCCGAGTCCCAACCGCAATGACCAGGTGGCGGAGGTGTTAACCATCCTGGTGTCGCCCCAACCACTTGAAGATCTCGAGTTGAGCAACAACCCGATAAAACTTTCAAAATCCGACGTTGCCAAGTGGGAGCGGGTTTGGACCAGCGGCTTCGAACGCTTCGAAATGGTTGGAGGAGTTGGCAAAGGTTGGACCACAGTCGAAAAGGAAGCGAGTGCGATGTCGTCTTCTCGCTTGTTGACTCAGGAGGAGCCGGCTCCGCAAACGATCTATCGAGTCGCAAGCAAGAACAAAAATACTTTTCTGGTGACCGTGCCGCTGCGTTATGTCAGGTAAAAGCATGAACAAGATCAAAATCTCCACGGTTTTCGTCCTGTTGATTTGTATTTCGATTGCCAGTGCGATTTCAGCGGGCCACACAAGCTACTCAACCCTTGCGCAAAAGCCTGGGTCTTCGAGACAGGTCACCGACCTTCTCGATTATCCCTTCGAGTCGAGCGCTCCTGTGGGAAGCGCAAAGAATCCTGCGGTAATACTTCCTGCGGCTACAGCAGCACTCCTCGGAGACCTGCCGGCTGCCAGAAGGATTGGCGACAAACTCCTCGTTCCGATCGCTGAGTTGCAGAAAATCGCAAACCAACCGTTGGTCGGAACGTTGTTGGCACCGGTCAAGAGTCAACTTACTCCCGCAAAGTCGTTCGATGGTTTTTCAGCTATTGATGGCACCGCTGCTGGTCCAGGATTATCTTCAATCTTGAACGGCCCGAATGCGGCAGCGCGCAAAGCTTCTGGTGAAGATTTTGCGAGAACCAGAGCCCAGCTTCGGAATGGAGACTTGATATTCGGGTCGCACGTTGTCAACGTGATGACCTGGGGCCGATACAACCACGTTGGAATCGTGTCAGATGCCGAGCGCGGCAAGATTTTGGAAGCGACTGCTAATCCACCCAGCGACGAACCAGGTGTCGTGGAGTCTGACTGGTCCACTTATACAAACTACGGTCACATCGGCGTGGTGCGCGTCCGTGGGGCTTCGGCGGACGATCTCGCCAAAGTAATCAGGTGGATTGAAGCTCGAAAGGGTCGACCGTATCGCTGGCCAATCGTGATGGGACTGGATAAGGATGACGAGAGTCGGTTCTACTGCAGCCAGTTGATTTGGCGAGCATTCAAACAGGTTATGAATATCGATCTAGACGCCGATCAGGGTGCGCTTATTTTTCCAGACGACATCTACGTCAGCAAAACGTTGGTTGATGTCATCGTTCCTTGATTGGTCCAGTCACGCTAGGGAGTCACTCTGGTACGCGCTACGACAAAAGGGTTTTGCTCCAATTCACGACGATAGAAAACTCGAGGTCGTTGAATTTTTCGGTTGTTCGCATCGGTTTCCTCATCACCCTCAACGTACACAAGTTGACGACCACTCTGGCTAGCTTCCTTCATTTTCTGTTGCTGTATTTGGGGAACCCGTTTCATTACGTAACTGAACCATTCTCGCACCAGCAACGTGCCATCCTTAGGTTCGAGGTCCGCCGCGTCCTTCTTCAAACCCTCTTCAACCAAAGCATACGTAAGGAGCCCGTGTTTCAAATCTGAAGGTTCCATTGCGGCTTGATAGCTTTGGGCCGCCGTCAAAATATAGATACCTTTTTCGTAAGCCAGTTGCGCAAGACCTTTGCTATTCATCGGACCACGACGCTTTTCTTCCGCTTCAAGAGCCTGTCCGGAATTGCATGCATCGATCACTAGCAGCAACTTACCTGCATCAATACCTTCGAAAGCGCGTTCTAACTCGCGGTCTGAGATGCTACGACTTAAGACTGTTTTGAGACTTGCAGGATCGATTTTGTTTCGCGGACCCTGATAACCAAGATCGTGTGGTATGAGGTAGAACTGATTCTGCTGTGCTGTACCGTGACCTGCATAGTAAACAATGACCGCGTCCTCTGGTTTAACGCGCGCTGCGAGGCTCGACATGGCTCCAAGTATGTTTGGCTTGGTCGCCTGGGTATCATGAAGTGGAATTATTTCTGTGCGCCCGAAGTTCTTTAGTTTCGTTTCCTGGTTCTGAAGTTCAGCAGCAAAGTCAGTTGCATCCGCGACTGCATAACGTAAATCAAACTCCGGATTGGCGTACTTATTCACGGCAATCGCTAGAATGTAGAGGGTGCCTGACTGCTTCAAACTGTCATTGCCGGTAACGGTCAGCGTCGCGTCGGTGCTTTTGACGCTGTCGCGATTGAACGCATATGCAGTTAAGCGATTTGCACCGGCGACGATGGGAATTTGCGTTTCCAACATCACGCGACCCTGGCCTTTCAGGACGTCGCCACGCCAGGCCTTTACCAGCGCTCCATTGCGAAACAAGCGGACGTCCTGCGCTCCCGCCGGAGCCTGACTAATCTCAAGCTTGACTGCCACGCTGCGAGAACCGCTATTCGCCGCCGCTACTCGTGCTTCGTCCACCGACAACGTCAACACCGGTTGCCGGCGATCTTTTTGAGCAATGTTTTGTGGGGCCCTGGGCCGCTTGCCTGCATAGATTTCCGCGAGCAGCCCCGGGTAGTAATACTCATTAAAGAAGAGCTCGACAGGAGCAACGTCGAGAAGCCTGGGAGAGAAACGCCACAGGATTTGGTTCCAGGCGGCGGGCGAACCATCAAACAAACCGTCAGGCGTGAGCACCAACCAATCCTGTTGGCCCATGGAGAATAGACTGGCGAGTTCCTGGCCACTGGCCACGTCCCAGAGTTTCAAGCTGGTGTCGAAGCTCCCACTGATCAGCAATTTGTTGTCGGAACTAAAGACAACGGAATCGACCCGATCTTTGTGACCGGTCATGGTGTGTAATGGGCGCCGCGTTTTCACATCCCATACGCGCACCACTCCATCTTCGTTGCCGCAGGCCAGCTTGCTGCCATCATGACTAAAGGCAACGCTATTCACCCACGCATTATTTCCGACGAAGGAATCTTCAGCGGTTCCCGTTGCAACATCCCAGAGGATGATCGCCTTGTCGTGGCTGCCACTCGCTAGCTTGGTGCCGTTAGGAGTAAATGCCAATGCGCCCACTCCACCAGAGTGTCCTTTCAAAACTCTTAAGACCTGACCGGTTGATGACCAGAGTTTTATAGTCGTATCGCTGTCGGCACTGGCCACTACGTCGCCCTTTTTGGTTATCGCCAGTGCCCAAACATCATTCTTGTGTCCCGGCAGGCTGAATATTTCGCGTCCGCTTTCCAGCTCTAAAAGTTTCACCACGCCGTTTCTTCCGCCAAGTGCAACCCAGCGCGCGTCCGCGCTCATCGACAACCGGCCAGGACGAAACCCGGACGGGCCTGATTGTGGATACTGAACTTTCTTAACTGAATCCGAGACTGAAAGATTCCACTGGCTGTAAGAAGCGCTGCCACTGCCAGTTCCAATCAGCTTCGAGCCATCGTGATTGATCTCGATCGAATGAATGGAAATGCTCGCTGCTGTCAGTGGCTTCAACAGTTGTCCATTGCCTGGATCCCAAACTCGAACCGAGTCATAACGGCCGATGGTCCCCATTATTCCGCTTACGAGGAGTTTGCCATCGCCACTTAGCGCGACCGAGGCGATACGATCGGTTTGACCTCTCAGGACGCGCAACTCGTCGGCTTTGTTTGAATCCCACAGTCGTACCGTATGATCGTAATTACCCGTGGCTAGCACCTTTCCATCAGGGTTCAGCGCAACACTCTCAACGCCCTGGGGAGGCCCTTCCCAACTCTTCAGTTCCCTTCCGCTGTTGAAATCCCAAGTCTTGATTTCGAGTCCGCCCGTTCCAGCCAGCGTTCGGCCATCGCGACTGAAGCTCAGCTCGCGCGCATCACCGGGAAAGCTCCGCACCATTTCTCCGGTAGTGAAGTCCCAAACTCTTATCGTCTTACCGCCTGTTACGAACACCTTTCCGTCAGGACTCGCGGCAATCGGGAAAACAGGGATTGGCCCAAAGCCATCAAGCTCAATGGTGCGAATCAGACGGCCCGAGTGCACCTCCCACAGCTTCACCACTTCACCCGCAGTAATCAGCGTCTTTCCATCCCGACTGAATGCGACGCGAAGTCCAACGCTGTAGTTAGGATCAATGTTTGGAAGCAGGGTGCGTAGTTCAGTCCCGGTTTTGACGTCCCACAGTTTTACTTTTTGATCCGCACTACCACTCGCGAGTAGTTTCCCATCCGGACTAAACTCCACTGACTGTACATACAAACTATGACCACGAAGCGTCTGCTTTGCGGCGCCGGTGTTAACTTCCCAAACCTTGACTGTGTTGTCAGCACTTCCGCTTGCAATCAGTTTATCGTCCGGACTGAAAGCCACGGATAGTACGCTCATGTCGTGACCTTTGAGGGCACGTAACTCGGTCCCTGCTAATGCATCCCAGATCTTAACGGTGTGGTCGACGCTGCCACTCGCCAGAAGTTTTCCATCGCTGGTGAACGCAAGCGCAACAACTTGAGCGGCATGTCCTGTCTGCACGCTGAGCTCTGGGTTTTGGCCCATCACCAGGGGAACTGCACAAAGAATCGCAAACGTCGTCAAGATTCGAATTAAACCTGCAGGCATCGATGGAGCCTCCGAACAACAGAAATTTTCCGGGCATGGCGGAGCTTTGATCAACCGAAGGTGAGCAACTTGTTAAATAGCGAAAGCTTACAAGCGAATGGGATTCTTGATAGATGTATTTATTTCAACTGGGACAGCGCGTTTAAATTTCAGGAGAAATTTTTTGAAGTGACCGCAAACGTAGATGCGCCCTGTAATTGGCCAAATTTCTTGAGAGTTAAATATTTCATCAATCGTCCGCAAGACTGCTTGGGGTGTGCTGACAAAAATGCGTATCGGCGGATTCAGCACCAGGGGATCTTTGTTAGGTAATTTGAAGCTAAACGGATGATCGTCGATCGTTACTCCGACGTCGTTAACTCGCATGTCTTCGAACACAAGCAGATCAACTTCGCCTTGCTGTTTCACCGCAGGCAGAATCACAGGAATGTCAAAAGTAATTCCCAATGGGCTGACGCTAACCAAGATCGGATCACCCAGCCGAATCTGGAGCGGCTCATTTTCGTCATAGTCATCCTTGTCGATTGACTGCCCTGAGGTGGGTCTTGATCCGGAATTGGCTGGTTTCGCAGGCTCCACCCGCGCGCGATGTACTTTGTAGCCACGCACTTCCTTTGGATACGAGGCCTGTTGTTGGCGGGAATTCGTCTGCCCGATTGCGGGTTTGACCATCGCAAAAAGTAAAACTGCCAAGACGTAACAGAAGATTCGCATAGAGGTTTAACCTCAATGAGTGTCAGGGAACGAGTGGCAATTTAGGCAAGCCGTCCTTGAAGGGCTTCGCCAAATCAAGTGGAGAAAACTCACCGGGAAGGTCTTTCGCCATATTTGCAATCATCCGTGCCGCCAGGGCATCGTCCTTAGCTGAAACGACGCGCCAGGAGTCACCGTTGCGGACCATCCCCAACTCCAGGCTTTGATCATTGCGGCTAATTGATATGGTCGCCTTATCGCCGTCTAATCGTGAACTAGTTTTAAAGTAAAGCGCTGCGGCAGTGACAATGAACGGGGCATTACGCATCGACTCGTCGAGTTCGTTTATCCGGCGTCGGACTGCTTCCCGCATCCCAGTCTTCAGGTAATTTACTACGCTTGGCGGTGGAGACTTGAGCTTGTCACGAAATGGATTTGGCAGATTACCCAATAGTCCAGATTCCGATCTCAGGGCCAAATCAGCAAGAAAGGTCTGAACCACCTGGTCCGTGTCAAAGACTCTATCGAAAGCCTGGGCGTCGTCCCGGTGAGCTGCATCGACCAAGAGGGCGAGAGAGTATGTCGGCGTGGTCGTAAAATGATGCCACCAGGCAAATCCGCCGATCGCAGCTGATATCAAGAGGACCAGCGGAAGAATCAATAAAACTCGCGTTTTAGACATGAAGGCGGATTGTTCCCTGGTTACTTGCCATCTCACCCAATATTCCGAGAATCGAATGTGAAACCAGCGCTGAAGCCACTATAACTGAAGGATCGAGAGCTGAATATATGAGTCACTCCTATTCTTTGGCATTGTGATCGTAGGGCTCGGCACCACACTGCGCTGGGGAAACAGGTTCAGCAGATATCCTAAAGGTGGCGAAAAATCAAGCAATACTTGGTTTTAGCGCTCGGCTGTTCATTCTCAGCTGTTGCATTAACGTATTTGCTTCGCCGAGGTACAAAGGATCTAGCACCGGCAGATCTTGGAGCGGATTCGAGTTCAAAACACTCACTCGATTGGATATCGAGCCAAAGATCCCCTCGCTGGTCCATCCAACTTTTTTGCAAAAACGGCCAAAAATAGGCATTTTTAGAGAGACTTTGATGCTTGAGTGTGATATATGAGTGGTCGGATAGCTTTTAAACTAAGTCTCATTCGGAGGTGTCACACCAGACTATGGCGACCAAAGCCGCGACAGGCCGAAAGCGCATGACGCAATCGGAAGTTTTTAATCACTTTGCAGAGAAAACCGGGATGAAACGCGGTCAAGTGAAGGAGTTTTTTGATGAACTCTATAACCTGGCCTCACGTGAAGTTAAATCAAACGGCGAATTCGTGCTTCCCGGGTTCGGTAAGCTCGTGAAATCGGAGCGGAAGGCGCGAGAGGGTAGGAATCCCGCAACTGGAGAAACGATCCAGATTCCTGCCAAAACAACGCTGAAGTTTCGCGTCGGCAAAGGCATGAAAGATACGGTTTTGCCCAAGAAATAATGTAGTTGTTATCAGTTTTTCTTGGATCATAATCTCAAGCGCCGTTCTCCGTTCATCTTTGTATGAACAGTGGGCGGCGCTTACGTTTGTGAACGCTCCAGTCCTCAAATTGAGACTATCCGTTAACACCCACCCTTCCCAAATCTTCGCCAATCGCAATAGTCGGGTCGGTAAATTGAAGCCCTGAAAAAAAATCTGGCTTTTGCGCACCTGCTTTGCTAATATCTGCAGTTTCGCCGCACACTTAAAGTTAAGGCCAATCGGGTCAGAGCAGTTCCCGAGAGCGAAATTGTTGCGAAATGCAACGGATCTGCATCCTCGACGTGTGCAGCGGCATCTAAGATTCGCACTTAAATAGCCCGCTATATGCGGTTTTTTGGAGGATAAAAGGTAACCGTGACTTTTGATAGACACCTTCCGCTCGACGAGCGGATTCTTAGAATCGATCACATTCAAGCCAGGCGGTATTCGAAACTGGGAGGCGTGGCACTGGAGATAGCCACCGAAGGCATCCTTCGTCATTTGCGTGCATGTGATCGCATGGATGTTAATCCAGATACCTCAGCCGTTCGTGAAATCATAGATGACGCTCTCAATGGTCGCCGAGTTTTCGCGGAGACAACTGAACAGACTCGAGCAGCCTAAACTACTCTTAACCAGCTTAAAGAGATCGCTCGTTTGCAGCGATCTCTTTATTTTTGACTAGAGATATGGTCAAGTTGACCAGCACAGCGCGCTGCATTAACATCGCCGCGCCAGGCATGTGCCCCTGTAGCTCAGCGGATAGAGCATCTGCCTTGTAGGAGCCTTAATGAGGAACAGGCTTTTGAAGAACTCATTAAGCGGACGGCCCCATATGCGGGGACGCCCTTAGAGCCTCTGGTACTCAGTTCTGTTGAGTAACAAACCACGAGGATTGGGTAATCCGCAGGAAACCTTTCTTGCAGTTTTGAAGGGGATCCTCAGAGACTATACGGGCCGGGACTGTGATGTCCAAGATATAGTCCAGCCAGCAAACTCGTGGAAACGGGCGGTCAGGGAAAGCCTGATGCTGGATGCTAAGCAGAGGGCCGCAGGTTCGAGTCCTGCCGGGGGCATTATTTTCAATTATACCTGTACTTGTGGCGGCATTAGTTCAGTTGGTTAGAACGCCTGATTGTGGTTCAGGAGGTCGTGGGTTCGAGCCCCACATGCCGCCCCATCAATTCCCTCACCCCAACTATTACGTATTTCAATCGATCACGAACTTGGCTTCGAATGATATTTTGAAGCCAGGTTGTCTCGACCCCACTTCAGCACCGTCGCCATCCACACCAGCTCGTCAAGAAAGTCTTTTGCTCGGCTTTCATAAGCTTGATCGAGCAGGGTTCCGTTTTCGTCAAACTTCTTCCGCACGGACGGGAAGTTTAGATCTTGAAAGGTAGGCGCCAGGCCCAACTCGCGAACCATCGGGACCATCGATTCAATCACTCTAGTGCCTCCCCATGGACCAGCGGACACGCCCACGAAAGCCACGGCCTTATGAACGTATTCCCGCAACAACAAGTCCAGGACCGCTTTCAGTGAACCTGGATACCCATGATTGTATTCGGGCGAAACGATAATGAGACCGTCGCCCCCGGTGATCGCATCTCGCCAAGCCGGAAACCGGTCTTTGATCTCCTGACCATAGTCATCCTGTGGCATTGCAAACTCTGCGACATCGAATAACCGCGTCTCAATGTCGGTTCGCTTCTTTATTTCGTCGACCAACCACTTGGCCACAACTTCGCTATTGCGCAGTTTGCGATTTGTGCCTAACAAGACGGGCACTTTCAGCTTTTCCACGTTTGCCTCCAATCAATTTGGCATCGTCATCAGGGCTACATAGGTCTCTATCCCGTCCCAGAGATTCTGCAATCGGATATTCTCATTCTCGGCGTGCTGATTGTTGTCGTAGTTTGCGATGGGCACGGTAATAGTAACCGTCTTCAAATTCGTGGTGATGATTGAGAGCGGTAGACTCCCGCCGGATGTTGGCAGTTTTACGATTTGCTCTTTGGATGTTGATTGGACGGCCGCGACCACGGCCAACGAGATTGGAAGATCCATTCGCGTGCGCTCGGCGTTGTAACCACCGCTCCGATGGGCCACTTTTGCGATCAATGGGTGTCGCAAACGTTCTGCCGGAGTGGGGTCGCTATCGGTAATGAAAAAGCCTTGCTTGCGTATGTGGTCAATTAAACGCTGAACCTGGCGCAGGTAATCGTTTCCTTTAACTAATCTCAAATCCAGGACCGCGGTGGCTGTTGTGGGTATCACATTGCGGGCCAATCCACCCACATCGCCGCTGCTCATACCATTGATGTTTAGCGACGGCGAATTAATGAGCTCTACCAGCGTTTTCCCCTCCCCTTCCCGCTGGGCCAATCCCAACTGTCTTCTTAGTTCTTCGTCATACTGAGGAGCCTCAGCAATTGCTTTCTGTTCGACCTGGCCCAAAGGTTCTACATCGTCGTACCAGCCAGCGATAGTTACTCGCCCCGAAGGTTCTTTCATCGAAGCCAGGAGTTGGGCCAGACGTTGAGCAGGGTTCGGCGCCCAGTTGCCATAGTGGCCACTGTGTAATGGCCGATTCGAACCGTACACGGTCACGTCGACATTGGTGTCACCACGCACGCCAAACACGACTTGCTTCTTTCCCGACTGGTGGACTGGTCCATCACAGATAATCCAGGCATCCGCTTTGAGTAGTTCCTGGTTGCGAGCGATGATTTCACTGAGATGCGGCGAGCCGGCTTCTTCTTCCCCTTCAAAAACAAACTTCAGATTCGAGGTGGGTTGGGCACCTGATGAACGGAGAGCATCTACGGCGGCGAGGATTGCAATCACTCCCGCTTTATCATCAGAGGCAGAACGCGCGTAGAGGCGCCATTCAGGGTTAATCGGACCGGAAGCAGGCATCGGCACGAGTTGGCCACCTGCTTCTAGTGAACTCGAACGCAAGACCGGTTGCCAAGGATGAGTGCCACTCCACTGCTTCGGATCTGTTGGTTGACCATCGTAGTGCGCGTAGAGGATCAACGTTTGTTTCGCTCCCGTGGCCCACTCACCATAAACTGCGGGCGGTGCATTCGCACTCGTGGCCTCAAGTAAACGCGGATTTAAACCGCGTTTCTTCATCATTTCCACGATTACTGAAGCGTTCTTGCGGATGTTCGGAGTGTCTGAGGCAACGTTAGGAATCGACAGAAGGTCAGCGAATTCCCTCAGAATCTTGTGCTCATTATTTTCGCGATAAGCGCGAGCCTTTTGAACTTGGTTTACTTGAGCATGGGCCGAAATTAAACCCAACGCGACAACTAGTAGAATTAGTGCTAGCTTCACTTTGATTGAATCCATACTATACTGCTTGCTAATTCCAGGAATTAGAATCAATGTTCGACAGCTCTTTATGAGACGTCTTTAGATATCTTGAACCGGAAGATTAATGCCAGAGGAGATAAAATGCCAGACGAACAGAGAGTTGCTAATAATTCTCAGACATACGTTGTAGAAGCTAATGATTTCGCTTACGACACGATGGAACAGACAAATGGGCAGGCTACCGTCATTAAGTTTGCTTTAGACGATCCGCGCTTTCACGCCGGCGACGTGGTCGTCGTTCTATCAGACGGTGAGATTCATTTTCATGGGATGATCGGCAGACTCGCTGACGGATGGGCTACCGCGACCGACAGGCGTGGATCGTTGCTGCCGGCTACAGTTCAGTAACTTTCTACTTACGGGTGTAGCCCGGGGGATAGTTGATACTCACGTCCGGCCTCGACGAATTTATCTTTATCCGGTGGAAGCCTTTCCCAGGATGCGTCGATAAATAGGTAAGCGCGATTTGCCTATCAAGAGTAGCAGTAAGCTCTTTGATGAACGGATCGAAACTCGTCGGAGCGCCCAGACCCTGAAAGAAAGCCTTGCCTCCGGTTTCGTCGGAGAGTCGCTGCAAAGAACCCTGAGCATCCGACATCAATGAGCTGCTGGCTAATGAAGTGGTGGTGGGTGCAAAAAAGGCATAGACCGCTACACTCCGGCGTTGAGCATCATTGATTGCTCTTGCCAAATCGATACTTTGGCCGGCCGACGCCGAAGAAGCACCTCTCGAAATATCAAGCCCGTCCGAAACCATCAAGATCGCCCGCCTTCCCGCCGGCTGAGAATCAAACCGCCGAAGAGCTTCAATCACCTCTACATAAGGGTTGTAAGGTGCGGCGCTCGCCATGCCGAGAGGAATACGCAGAGACTTGGCTGCCCTTTCCAGATCCGTCGTAAACTTTTGGCGGAGTTGCAATGTCCCCGTCCGAATGTAGCCAACCGCAACTCGAGAACCGCGCGGGAGTCGGCGGATGAACTCAGCCAAAGACTTTATTTCAAGTCCAACCGATGAGACCAAATCATCCTGGATCAAAACCATGAGGTTCAACGGCGAGTTTGATCCAATCGCTCTAATCGAGAGTAGAGTCTGAGGATCTCCGTCCTCCATGACTGCGAGATCGACAGCGGTAAGTTCGGTTTCGCTGGGAGTTCCCTTGACTCGGATCGTGATCGGAATTGTAACCGGCCGGGCTGAAACGCCGGTTTCGCTGGCCGCCACGCTTGGGGATTGGGCGTATGCGCTATAAGCCGGAACGGCGAACAAAACAAACAAGAACGCCGTAAAAACCCCAAACCTCGCCATTCGCGGTTCAATTCCCTTCATATCAACTCCTCTTATTAGTCCTATCATGGCCTAGCATTATACAAGCAATGTCCTTCGTTGTGCTCACGTTCGAACTGAAGCAAAGTTGGCGTATTCGAATGTTCCGGCTAAGATCCAGACGAGCGAGATGAACACGTTACCTCTTTCAAAGGAATTGTTGGAGCCGTCGTCCGGGAAAATTACCGGCCGCGACGAGCGAATGGCGCGATTGCTTTCATGGCTTCCTTGGCTGTCGGTCGTTCTTGTGAGCGTGCCATTGCCAATCGTTTTTGTCCTTTTGTTTCTAACCTCGGTTTCGACCGATTCCGCAGCAGTCTTCCTGGCATTGTCATTTGTTTCACTGGGCCTGGGATTAGTTGTCGGGCTGATCTTGCTAATTCTGCTCTCCCTTTATCGCAACCGCTGGCACAAGAAGTTAAGGGACCGCTTAGCTGTGGACGGGATCACAGCCAACGAGGTTAGCTGGTTTGAAACGGAACTCTCTTCGGAAGAGCGAAAGGCATGGCGAGAACTCAAAGCAAACAACCCGTTACTCGCAGATGCGTATTGCGAAACACTGGCGGCCCGTCTAACAGCTTCAAGAATCGCAGGTCGCGCCCGAGGCGAAATTCTTCGAATCGAGCGACAACTCAATCGGACCCGCCATTTGCGTGGAACAGACACAACCGAATTGATAACCGAGCTTACTGCCGATCGCCAACGTGTGGACCGGCTGAGGCTTGAGGCCGTCAATCGACTTGCTGCAGCCAAAGCACGTCTGCATACCATTGAGGCCGCCGCTCACCGCGCGCTGAGTCAAACGGAAACAGAGTCTATGTTACGGAGGCTGGTTTCCTCGCAAGAGCAGTTTCCATTAGCCCTTGAAATGGCAAACCTTGAACGCGAGGCATTGGTTGAATCGCGGCACTCCCATGATAGTCCCGCCAAGGATGATCGCCTGGTCCAGTAAACACCCCTCACTTGTTCAACTCATCAAGCTGCTTCAGCCGATAGATGCCAGGCGCTACACGAGTTGCAAACTCCTCGTCAACGAGCGCCCAGTTTCCAATCCCTGCTTCAGGATTCGAAAGACCAGTCACCCGAGCCAGCTCGCCGCGCCAGGTCATTCCCGCGCTTGTAAGATAAGCTCGCGCAATTTCGGTCAACGCAGTTTCTTTTGTCATTTGTGCTCGGAGTTCGTCCTTGAATCTGCTTTCAGCTAGAGACCAGATATAAGTGAACTTTGGAGCGTAGACGACGTCCGACGGTAGCACCTTAAAGGTCCGCTGTAGTTCATCAATCGCCTTGTTAAAGACAGCGCGCTCAGCAATGCCGCTTGCGCGCTTAAGATCACCTGTAGCCAGTTCCCATTCCTTCCTCAAGACGTGAAGAATATTTTGCGCATCTTCTGATAACCGCACCGCTTCCTGCTTCCTGGGGAACCCAAACATAACGTTGAAATACGACACCATTCTGCGGCTGATGAAGGTCGACCGGTTTCCTCGCATCTTGCCGTAGTAAACATTTCCACGGCGCAACAACTCATCCTTGATACTCCACGCCAAGCTCATCTCGGGATCTTTCTGAACGTTGCGAGGCGCATGAGCGTCGCGTCTCCCGCATACCGCGATGTACAACGATGGTCCGGGACGGCGGGAGTCAGTAAGCGCTGCGGAGAACCCAACCCGATCAACAAATCTCTCCGCGGTGGCCACATCCTCGATCCGGAGCTCCGGATCACGAATCCAAAAGCGATCTCTGAACCCTTCAATCTCCTCTGGAAGTGGCTGTTGCTTCAGAATTCACACTCCTTCACTTTGAAAGTCGGTCGCGTCAGTTTGACTGGTCACTCTGACCGTTGTCGTTTGAAGGCCTCGGCTGTGTACTCGTAAACCTAAGAGCAAAATAGGGTTTGTGGATTCATAGACACGTGGCATGGTCGTTGCCAAATGGAGACCGCCGGACTGCCCTTGATCCCGGCTTTGAAACTCAACGGAACCTTACGTCAACGATTATGAAACGAACCAATTCCATCCTAGCCACATTCACCATCGGCCTGTTGTTAATGCTGACATCGGCCGCTGTCCTCCCCAACCTCGCCCAGGCATCGCCGAACAATGGCCATAACCAAGCTGACAAGGTAGCTCCACACCTTCGTGGCAAGGCGGCCAGTGGCGAAACGGTGGAAGTCGTCATTCAACTCAACGGTGATATGAGCAAGGGTCTCTCGAACCTCTTAAAGAGAAACGGTATCAAGCTCAAAAAGCATTTCCAGAACTTCAATTCCGCTGCCATCCAGTTGCCCTCGAGCGCTCTCGAAGAATTGGCCTCATACGACGAAGTCGACTTCGTAGTCAATGACGATGAGTTTGAGGCCCTGGGCCATGTTAGCTCTACCACTGGCGCCGACGATGTCCGTGCCTTATCGAATTCGTTTGATGGCGTTTCAGCTCTGGACGGTTCAGGAATCGGAATCGCTATCGTCGACTCCGGCATTTATGCAGATCACAAATCGCTTGGCGCTCGCGTCACGTTCAGCAAAGACTTTACCGGTGAGAACCGAACCGACGATCCATTCGGACATGGAACCCACGTGGCATCCGCGGCAGCTGGAAACGGCATCCTCTACAACGGCAATTATGCAGGTATAGCTCCGAATGCAAATCTTATAAACCTGCGAGTCCTCAATGCCCGAGGCCGCGGAACGATGTCGAGTGTCCTGGCCGCCCTTGATTGGATTTATGACAACCGCACAACCCACCAGATACGCGTAGTCAACCTGAGCTTGGGTGGACCAGCAATCACGTCATACACTCGCGATCCTCTTTGTATCGCGGTGCGAAAGCTGGTCAACGCCGGTGTCGTAGTCGTAGCCGCCGCTGGCAACGATGGCAAAGATGCTTTCGGTCGCAAGCTCTACGGCACGATTCACTCGCCAGGCAACGAGCCCTCCGCTATCACCGTGGGTGCCACGAACACCTTTGGAACGAACCAACGAGGTGATGATTCGGTCACTACTTACAGCTCACGTGGTCCCACGCGCAGTTACTGGACCGACGCTAACGGCGTTCATTATGACAATCTGGTCAAACCCGATTTAGTAGCTCCGGGCAACAAACTAATTTTTGCGCAAGCTGCTAATAACTACCTGGTCTCCACTGACTCTTCCTTGGAAACCGGTATGGGTGCTGGAAGAACCAACCAGAAGATGATGTATCTGAGCGGAACGTCGGTTTCGACTCCGATCGTCGCTGGCGCCGCTGCTCTACTCCTGCAAGCGAACCCAAAATTAACGCCAAACATGGTGAAGATGTTGTTGAGCTACACGGCCCAGCAGCTCGTTAACGTTAATACCCTTGAGCAGGGCGCTGGCCAACTGAACATTTCCGGCGCGGTAAGACTCGCCAAGCTCGTCCGTACCGACTTAACTAACAGGACCTTGCTCGGAAGTTCGATGCTAAACGGGTCGGCTCCCGTGGCTCAGTCGACTATCGATGGAACTACTTTCACGTGGTCGCAAGGGCTTGTCGCCGATCAAGGCTACGTCAAGGGTTTGAGTTTGATCACGCGTTACCAGGAGATCTACGACCTCGGCGTTCTCGTGGGCGACGCTACTCTTCAGAAAAATGGCGTCCTCGTCGCTGATCTCACCAAAGTTTCGAGTGGCGTACTAGTCTCCGATTACATCGTGATAAGTGACGGTGGGTCTCTAGGAAGCGGCGTTGGATTTCTTCCTGCCGGCGTCCTGATTGGTGACGGAGTGCTCGTTGGCGATGGCGTTCTAGTCGGTGACGGAGTGCTCATTGGTGATGGCGTTCTGGTGGGCGACGGTGTGCTCATCGGTGACGGCGTCCTGGTTGGCGACGGTGTCTTAATCGGCGATTGGTTCCGAGGCGACTCTACCGCCTGTATGAAATAGCCCCGTAAATTCTGATATTTAGGCGTAAACATGCTTTCACCCCTTCTTATAAACAGCTCTTCACTTGGGTATCAGATCCCTACTCACCCGCGTCTAACTGCAGAAAAGCTTGCAAACGCGGATCGCGATGAAGTACTCTCCTTCCTGGGGACACAAACCCTCCACACGGCCTACCTCAGCGGACTCATCCGCGACAACGGCATCGAAAACCCAAAAAACCGCGGCAGCTTCTATTGCTACCGAAATGAGCGCCAGGAACTCGAAGGCGTCGCACTAATTGGGCACGCAATTCTGGTCGAGGCCAAAACGCACCGATCTCTTCGTGCCTTCGCTGAAGCAGCAAAACGCTGCACAAGTTCTCACATGATTCTGTGTGAAGAAAATCGCATTGACGAATTTTGGCGGCACTACGCCCAGGGCGGGCAGGAATTGCGCCGGGCCTCGCGGCAACTCTTGTTCGAACTGCGTTGGCCGACCGAAATATCGAAGCCAAAGTCCACGCTACGTCAGGCAACTCTCGATGATCTGGATCTCCTGATTCCAGTTCACGCGGAAATGGCCCAGGCTGAGAGTGGAGTGAATCCGCTGGAAGTCGATCCCATTGGCTTTGCTGAGCGTTACGCGAAGCGAATCGTCAACGGACAGACCTGGGTATCGATCGTTGAAGGCAAGTTGGCTTTCAAAGCAGAAGTCGTCAATGAAACGCCTGAGATGACTCACATCGAAGGTGTTTGGGTTAGACCCGAATTGCGGCAACAGCGGTTTGGCCTCGGTTGCATGTCACAACTCGCAAGAATGTTGTTGTGGCGTACCAAGTGTCTTTGTCTGCTCGTCAATGATGAAAACGAAGCGGCCGCATGCTTCGCCAGGCAAGCTGGGTATCACCTTCGCGGAGTCTACGACACTATCTTCCTTAAATAGCCTCAAGAAGAAATCGTGCGGAAATGATTTCAACCATCCCATCTCTGGATAGCCTTTCGACAATGGACGCGAGATCAAGCGTGCCATTGAACGAATCGGCACGTTGGAACGCGGCTGCACAAGTTCGCAACGGCTGTCAAGCTCGCATACACCGGGTGGTTTGCGAGATTGATTCGCCGGCGGTGAAGGACGTTGTCGGAGTAGTGTTTAAGGATCTGCTTCGATTGTTGGAATGTCTGAGTTTAATCGAGTCACATTTGCGACAGATAGACGCAGCGGACGAAACCTTCGCTCTCTTCCAGCTCATTCATGATGAAGCTCGCGCCCTGGTAAAGTTCATCCGAACGGACGCACTTAACTCCTCTGCCCTCTCGGAAGAGCTAATCGATACGCTGGACGGAATCACTTTTGTCATTAACCACGACCTGCAGCGTGTTTTCGAAAACGGGTCAGGAGACTCTTCTGCTGACAAGACCAGTCACCTAATTCTGAGCAGGATGCATCGCGCGCATGATGTTCTAACAAACTGTCTCCAGCAATCCACGATTAGCCTGGCAGTCATCTTCGACAGCAGCCTGGTGGGCGCGAGGCTGTTCGACAATTCTGACATGCGTTACCGGCAATCTCTGCAACTTTGTCAGGACCTGCTGACACTGCGGCAAGTAGTCGAAGACGTCGACACGCAGGCGGACCAACAGAAACTGGATAGCCTGACCTCGGGAATTACCAGGTTCAGGAACGAGAGCATGGAGTGCCTGATGTATGCCGACTGGCCACAGTTTGAAAGTTTCTGTGAAAGAATTCTTGTCTCCCTCTCAGATCTCCCAGCATTGGTGCCAGTCCTCAATCAGTTCCAGTGTTACCTGGAAACGCTATTGGGACAGGTGAGGATGCGAGCCGTATTTGCCGATCAAAACGCTGGTTCCGCAGGCCACGCAACCGCATTCGATGGAATAACGCCCACCTCAGACCCCTTCGCCTCACAAGCCCACCCCCTGATTGGTCCGCTGTCTCACTAGCAGTTTAGTCGGTCTCCGAGCAAGATAATGTTGTCCAAATCTGAAACAGATACTCGAAGCCTGGCCAGGTTTTATATGTGGGCCACGATCTGTGCGGGTGGTCTGATCTACCTGGTCGCGGGCTATCGGCTAAACACCAGCATCGTAAATGCGCAGTTCCTCGTCATCGCGTCTCTGACTGTCTTCCTGAGTTCGCGTATCACGATCAAGATTCCGCAATTTCAGTCTCAGATTTCCGTCTCGGATACATTTATCTTCCTGACACTGCTGCTTTACGGTTACGAAGCCGCAATCTTGATGGCAGCGACGGAAGCTTTCCTGTCGTCGTTACGGTTTTGTCAAAAGCGGCTGACTGTAGCTTTCAATTGGGGCGCAGCCGCCTGGTCAGCCTGCCTCACGTCGTGCGTGTTGCACTTGGCGTTCGGTGACGTGGTTGCTTTAGGACAGCAGCGTTTATCAGCTACTTACATTTCAGCCATGGCCCTGATGGCACTCGTTCAGTATGTAGGTAACTCGGGCCTCGTAGCTCTCTGCGGTGCCTTAAAAGCTAACAAGCCATTCTGGCACACGTGGAAGAAGCACTACTTATGGACATCAATTACTTACATCGCCGGGGCATCAGCAGCGGCTGTCATTGCGAAACTGATTCAGGAATTCGGCTTCTATGCCCTGGTAGTTACCATTCCGATAATCGCCATCATCTTCTTCACCTATCGGACCTATTTGAAAAACATCGAGGCTTCAACGGCGCAAGCCGAGCAGGCGCAGCGCCACGTCGAAGAGCTTTCGCATTACATCGCCGAACAAGAGCGAATTCGCGAACAGTTTTCCCAGATGGAAAAACTATCAGCTTTGGGTGAACTGGCCTCAGGCGTAGCTCATGACTTCAATAACACACTTGCAGGAATTCTCGGACGTGCTCAACTTATCCTCCGAACCAATGATCCGGAAAAGATCGAACGTGGTCTGAAGATCATCATCAAGACTGCGGAAGACGGAGCTAAGACGGTCAAGCGCATCCAGGATTTTGCCCGACAACGTAGAGACCACGACTTCGAACCCGTATCCATCGATCAGATTCTGTTCGACGTGAGCGAAATCACCAGGCCGAGGTGGAAAGATCGCGCTGAGGCTTCAAATGTGCAAATCAGTTTGGATCTTCAAATTCGCTCAAAGGCTAAGGTCATGGGCGATGAATCCGAGCTCCGCGAAGTCCTCGTCAACATGGTATTCAACGCTGTAGATGCGATGCCTGAAGGTGGGCAGCTCATATTAGCGGCCGAAGACGTTGACGATTCTGTTGTCATATCGGTGGGAGACAACGGGATGGGAATGGCCGCGGATGTGAAGTCGCGAATCTTTGATCCATTCTTCACCACCAAGGGTAAGGCCGGCATGGGCCTTGGTCTGGCAGTCAGCTTCGGCATCATCAGAAGGCATGAAGGCTCTGTGGAGGTTGAATCAGAAGTTGGCTTGGGAACACGATTCCGTATCAAGCTTCCGAAAGCGACGATTGCGGAAGAGCATGTTTCCGTGGCGCCCCCAGCTAAGAAGCAGGAGCCCCCAGCCGTCAAAGAGCCCAGAGTATTTGATGGAAATCAGCCTAAGATTCTGGTGGTTGACGACGAAGAATCAGTGCGAGAGCTACTTCGCGATCTACTCGAACATGAGGGCTGCCGAGTGTATCTGGCGACGGGAAGTCGAGAAGCCATTGGACTCTTCGAAGCGCATCAGTTCGACGCTGTCTTCACCGATGTCGGAATGCCCGGCATGAGCGGATGGGAACTAGCCCACGTAATTCGGGAACGAAACGAAACGATTCCCATCGCGGTGATTACCGGGTGGGGTGAAGCTGTCGGTTCCGAAGAGCAGAAACAAGCGAAAGTCGACTGGGTTATCACAAAACCGTTCACAGCCCAACGAATTACTGAGCTAACCGTCGATATCGCCAAGCGTCGAGAGGTTGTCACCGCCCGCGCGAATCTTTCAATTGTCGCTGCCTAATCTGATAATTGGGTCTGCAATCACACCACGATCTTCCAGTCGCCGCCGTCCTCCGTCGCTGGCTTCTCACTCGATTCCCTATCGCTCTCAGCTTGGCGAATCAAATGTTGTCGATAATCAACAGCCCTCTTCACGCTCTTCTCAACAACCTCCAGGCTAAAAGGCTTTAATAGAAAATCAAACGCACCGATGCGAATGAGGCCTTGCGCGTGTTCCTTGTCACTAATACCGGAGATGATAATTACCGGAGTGGTTGGATATGTTTGACGAACATGGCCCAACAATTCCAAGCCGCTGAGACCTGGCATTGAAATGTCAGTTAGGACCACGTCATAACTATCCGCTTCGAGCCGCGCAAACGCTTTTTCTGCGGTTTCTGCAGTTTGGCAAACGTAGCTTGCCGAAAGAAGTTCGTAGAGTGTGTCGCGAATAGTTTCGTCGTCATCAACGACGAGTACCTTTGGCATGTCCTATCCTCCAGCGATAACGATCTGTTTCAACTAACACGGGAGGATGAGAACTATCAATTGGCTGGGCTTAAAAATACTACCACACCCGGTGCTTCATCGCAGAAAAATAGCGGCCGGCAGACAATTGTCGCCGGCCGCTGGTCTGTGTGTCTCCGTTCACCTGGGAGCTGAAGCGCGAATCGTGATTTCGGTCCCGGCTTGCAAATCAAGATCGTCGCGGCCCTGCACGTATACAGAACCTGCTCCACCGCCTGCTCCGACAATGGCTCCAATGGCCGCGCCCTTTCCACCGCCGGCAATAGCGCCGATGATCGCGCCGACTGCAGTTCCGATTGCCGCCCGTTGCGCGGTTCGCGTAGTTTGACTGTTATCTCGCACGGACCCTTCATTATCAACCCTGACCATCTCGCCCTGAGTGGATCTGACTGTCTCCACGATGCCGGCAAAACGATGCGACCTTCCATCTCGCAATCGAATCGTGTCGAAATTTAGAGTCATCTGAGAACGCCCGCTGACACGACCACTCCGTTGCACGTTGGACACGTGTCCTTCAATGGTCGCGCCTTCGAACTGAGAAGGGTGTCGTACAGTTAGCGTGAATCGATCACCTTCTCTGGCAGTTTCCGATGAAAGACTGTCGTTCAAAGTAGCCGTAACCCTCTCGTTGTTCGCGATAACAAAATCCGGAGTTGAACCACCGGTCTGCGGATATCTTTGTGGCGTCGGGTTTATGTCGAACTGCGCGACGGCCGATTCTTTGATGTAAACGCTTTGCATTACGACCGGTCGCGTCAGCCCTCGCGCATAGACTTTTCGGGTGACGCTGAGATTGCGCCCGTTATCAATCGGATCGAAAGTCACACTAAACTGATTTCCGGTATCGCCGGTGGAGCTTACTAATAACTGATCGCCATTAAGAGTCGCACGGGCTCGAGTGGTTTGGCCTGTAGCCATCGTCTCAATACGTTCTGCCCCATCGGCAGCAAAGGTAATCTGAGGCGCTCGCGAAGAAGCCAGGGTCACTTCCTGACCACGAACTTGAATGGCAATTTGGTCGGGCGATTCAAGACGCGCAGCGATCTCATCGCGAAGTCGGATTCGATCACCATACTGAATTGACTGCGTAGCGCGTTCCGCGGCCTGGCCCGGGTCATCGCTACGGGAGACGTCCAAACGATACGTGCCCGTCAGAAGACTAAGCGTGTTTGGCGAATTATTGCCGGTTCGTGCGATGGGCCATGACAGACGGAAAGCGTTGGCCAACAGTCTCAAGTCGGGTCGTAAAAGGTTCCAATTCCGCGTGACAACTCCTCGAGGTCTGGTCCCAAGCCGCGCCTCAGTCTCTGCCGCGCGTTGAAGAACTTCCTGGGCATCTGAGGTGGTCGCAACGCGTTGGTCGAACCGAAGTCGTAGCTGCTCGACAGCTTGATCAAAGTCCTGTACGGAGCTTCTCAGGTTGCCTTCGCCGTTGATTGAAGACGGATTTTGAGCATTCACGCTATTGCGAAAAACGGTCGCTCGGTTTTCCAGGCGCAGTATTAATTGGCGCACAGAGCGAAACGTACCTTGATAGCTTTGGCTCTGGGCTTGAAGATGTGCCACACCACTCGATAAGAGAACCATCACAACCAAAGCAACCAGATTCTTTCTTAGCATTACTTTCCCTCCACGTTTCGGTCTGAAATCCACTATCTCACCAAAGTGATACTCTCCCTCAAAAGGAGCACTCAAACGTGCTAATCAAAGAACGTGCCGTAGATCCGATCGGACCCAGAATCGGGGATTCACGAGCTTGTGATTCGATGATGTTTCTTTGGCGTGGGTAATGAGGGCGAGAATTTGGTTGTGATATGCTCGGAATAGGAGGAGTTGAGAATGCCGAATGGTGAGCCGAAAGCAGTCATCCAATGGAAGGGCGAGGACCTTTTTATTGGCCAGACGCCTTCAAATAACGAAGTAATACTGGATACCGACTCCGTCCGGCACTCGGCAGCTAGTCCAATGGAATTGCTCTTGCTCGCTCTTGGTGCTTGCACCGGGGTCGATGTGGTGTCGATCCTGCGCAAGAAGCGACAAGACGTTTTAGACTACAAGATCGAAGTTCGCGGACAGCGTCGCGATGAACATCCCAGAAGTTATAAACGACTGGACGTACACCATATTGTCACTGGGCGTAACATTTCAGAGCACTCGGTGGCCCAGGCAATTGAGCTCTCGGAGAACAAATATTGCAGTGTAGCTGCCACTTTGAGACCTACCGCCGAAATCTTTTCTACGTTTGAGATCATCGAAGCAGGGGAGAAAGAATCATTAACCGGGAAATGACCACAATGCATTTATGGGCTTGTTCAATATTATTGCTGACGACTTCCTTATGTAACGGAAGCGTAAGTCCCGATCCCTACATCTACCTGGGATTGACTTCCGCAGTCAGAGCGTTGGAACCCCAGAGTAGTAGCGACGCGAGTCTGGCTGCTGTTCGTCGTCAAGACGGGGAGGCGAGGAACGCTCAAGGCGTACTTACCCGTCTGACTCCAGAGGAACATCTCCGGCGAGCAGCGGTCTACCATTCAAATCGCGCCTTCCAGGAAGCCCGCGATCATTGGCAGGCCCTGATGAACTACTACCCTGAACACCCGCGCATCCCGGAAGCGCTCTTCGGCATGGGTAGATCATTTTTTCAAGAGCGACGCTACGCCGAGTCTTACACCAACTACGACCGGCTCGCCCGCACATACCCTTCGACCAAGGAAGGTCGCGAAGCACTGAATTTCAGCGCCTCTGCTTTACTGCGTCTTGGTAAAGCATCGGAAGGCGCCGATCGATTTATCGAGTACACCACTCGCTTTCCCAACGGCGAGAGAATTGAAACGGCGCATTTGAATGCGATAGACACTTTACGAGAGGCGGGTAGAAACAAAGAGGCTCTCGACTGGGTTTTGAAAACGAGGCAACGGTTTGCCGGCACAACAACAGACACAAACGCCCTGTTTGGACAGTTGCGTCTGGAGGTTTCGGATGGGAACTGGCGGCGGGCTGTCGCTACCGCGAACGAGCTCAGTAGAAAGAGTTTCCAAAAAGGCGTAGCTACAAGTTCCGCGGAAGTTGCTTATCTCAAAGCCTATAGCCTTGAGCGAGGGGGCAACAAAGAAGAAGCGGTTTCAGCCTATCTGCTAGTGCCGGGAGGAATTGATTCTTACTACGGCTGGCTTGCCAGCGAACGCCTAGCCGACATCGGCGGCAGGCGAGAGTCACTCGTTCAGGATCGCCTCGCGCGAAACAGATCCCAGGCAGTAGCAGCGGCCAACACTTATCCCGCTCCTTACCGCCAGGCGATTCTTTCGGCTACTAAGACGCGGAAGCTTGATCCCCGTTTTGTCCTCGCAATCATTCGTCAGGAGAGTGTCTTTAAACCCACGGCTAAGTCACCAGCCGGGGCTCGTGGTCTCTTGCAATTGACTATAGACGCGGCGCAAAGGTATGCCGCGCACGCTGGAGTCAAAGCCCTGGTTGAAGGCCAACTCTATCAACCTGACACTTCGATACTCATTGGCAGTGAATATCTCAAGGAACTTTTTGATATGTTTCCTAATCTCCCCGAAGCGGTCGCGGCCTCCTACAATGGCGGAGAAGACAACGTCGAGCGCTGGGTCAAGCGTGCACGACAGAAAGATCCTGGCGTTCTTACTTCCGAGGTCGGCTTCGACGAGACTAAGACCTACGTACAGAAGGTCATGAATAACTATCGCGTGTATAAGCAGCTATACAACGCTGACCTGACGCGGCGTTAATCAATGCGGTCGGCGACAACCGGCGCTATCTCATGGCTCAGGACTGAACCTTCGATCTTCGAAACCTGACGCACTCTCTCGTCTTCTTAGTGAATCCCGTGGCGGGTAGTATCGCGGCAGGATTCCAAGTCGAACCAGCGCTGGATAATACTCATATCTAATCAGCACTTCACCAGCGGCTCTCGGCTCGAGGTCCATGTTTACCCAGCGAACGTCGTTATGCACTGATCGGCCAATCCCCGTTGCAGCATAATCATCATCCGGCGCCGGGGCGATTTCTCCTCGACGCATTCCGGCTGAACTATCAGCACCAGCACTGCCTGAAGACGATTTCGGCTTGTCCTTCCGAACACCGTCTTCCTCATAATACGGTCGCGGATGAGGTGGTGGCGTTACTGAACCAACGACTGGGCGCCGCTCACGGAACACGACCGCTGAGATAACTCCGAGGTTCGACGTTTGACCCAGCTTGGCGCCGTAAGAATCGCGTTCGGACGTGAAATAGAACTTGCGGGCTCTTTGGGAGCTCATTTGCCAACCACCAACGCTAATCGTGCCGTACGCTTCGACGACCCATTTGCTCGCGTTCCAGGCTGTCGTGCGCCGGGCATCTATGGTGTTCAAACCATCGACCGACAAAGCCACTGCCACGCGGTAGGGTAGCCGATTCCGCAGCCTGACTTCGTATTCCTGACCCTCAAGCGCCTCCACGTAACTCTTACCCCGCGCTTGATACTCCTGCAGCGGGCGCCCATTAACCACGATCTCGACGTCGAAGTTATGATCAACTGGGAAGGGGCGGGCCACTCGGCTGGCGCTGGAAGATGCATCGCCGGATTGGAACGTGGCGAGCGCTGAGGCACCCATAACAAAGAGACCAAAGAACGCGAAAGCAAAAACAACCCATTTTCTTCTCATCGGCCATCCTCCCGTTGTGAGTCAATTCTTTTCCCACAGTAGAACGGGGCGAACTCAGTTTCTTGCAACCAGCCCACCCTCAAATCGCCCGCAAATTTGTTCTGTTGAGTTAGAAAAGGAGGCAGGATACAATTGCGGCCCCCGCTTTATTCTAGTTCTTATTTCAGCACTTATTCATCGAGGGGCTGTGGAGACAAATGGAATACGTCCTGACTACAACTAAAACCGAGCCGCGGGCAGGTTCTTATTACGACAAGATCGCCAGCGTTTACGATTTCACGTTCAAGTTCAACGGATATGGCCGCTCGCTCGATCATTACTTTGCTAATCATCCCCTTCCGGTTTCCAGAGGGGCCAGAATTCTAGATGCAGGGTGCGGCACAGGCTTACTGACGCTAGCACTTCTTCGCGCATTACATTTCCCGGTCAGTATTACCGCCCTCGATCTATCTGCAACGTCGATTACAGCGGCTCGAAAAGCCGTTGAGGAAAGCCCGGGACGGACCCGCGACGTCACCTTTACTGAAGGAAATCTGTTGTCGCTTCCCTTCTCCGACAATTCACTGGATTTAGTGGTTACCAGCGGCGCACTTGAGTATGTTCCGCTTGGCGAAGGAATGACTGAAGTAGCCCGTGTAATCGCGCCCGGAGGTTACCTGCTCCACCTGCCGTGCCGCCCGTCGCCCGCGAGCTCATTTCTAGAAGTACTGTTCCGGTTTAAATCTCATCCTCGAAAAGAAGTGCTAAGGCATACGAAGCAACACTTCCGCATGGTCCACGAGTATCGTTTTCCGCCGTTGCACGCGATTGGCTGGAGCAAGACGGCGATGCTGGCGCGAAAGTTCTAACCCACTTTTTAGTCTAATGAATCAAGGGGCCGGCTGGCCCCTTTTTTAGTTTGCCGGCACAAGACGAATTATGCGGTCATCATCCGAGGCGGGTGAACCACGGCCATCGCGGTTCGAGGTTGAAAAATACAAATTGCCGTCGGGGCCTTCGACGACATCACGTATGCGGCCGTATTTCTTATCCAGCAGATTTTCCTGCCGAACCACCCGTCTTCCATCAAGCACTATGCGAATGATCCGGGTTCCGGCCAGACAACTAACGAACAGGTTCTCGCGAAATTGAGGAAACCTGCTACCACGATAAAAGCTCGCGCTCGCCGGCGCGCACGCGGGCGTATATTCGAGGAGCGGCGGCTCCATTCCGGCGCGGGTTTGATTATGGTGAATCATCGCCCAACCGTAGTTCTTACCCTTCTCAACAAAGTTCACCTCATCGCCACCACCCGGTCCATCAAAGCCACTTGGTCCATGCTCGCTCTGAAACATTAGGTTACTGCCAGGTTGCCAATCCATTCCCTGAGCGTTCCTATGCCCGTAAGACCAGATTTCCGGTCGTGCGTTGCTTTGTGCCACGAAAGGATTGTCCTGTGGCACTGTGCCATCATCGTTGAGTCTTAGTGTCTTGCCTGCCAGTGAATCCAGCCTTTGCGCAAGCGCACGATCAGTAGCATCTCCTGTTGTTATGTACAGCTTGGCATCCGGACCAAAGCGAATACGACAACCGGCGTGATACCTCGCGGCGGGAATGTTTTCGATTATGGCTTTCGGCTCTGTAAATCCAGTTGACGATTCGCGATAACGGACCACCCGAACGCGCATTTCGTCGGCCTTGTAAGCGTAAGCCAGGTACACCCAATGGTTGGAAGCAAACTGCGGGTGCAGCGCGATGCTCATCAACCCGCTTTCGCCGGTTTGCTCCACGTCGGGAACCGCGAAGACAGGCTCAGGCCGAAGCTTGCCATTCTCATAAACTCGCACCCGCCCACGCCGTTCAGTAAAAAACATTCGCCCGTCAGGCGCCCACACGATGGACCAGGGCACCTCGAGATTTGCAATCACGGTCTCAACCTTGAAGGCCACGTCTGTATTTGGTGGAGATTCAACCTGACCCGCGCCACGACCGGGAGGTGGACCGCTACAAGCGGGAAGTATTAGTAGCGCGCAAACCAACCCCGCGTACGTGGTTTTGTGTATTGAGAAAAGCCTGAGGAAAGCCTGGGAAACAGTCGAAGAGAAAATCCGAAACGACATCTGATAACCTACTGCCCTTGAACCCTAATGTTGAATGTACTCGTGTAGAAGTTTTATTTCGTCGCCCTGTTCACTGAGCTCAACCCGCATGAGGTCGCGCATTGAAAGCATGCCGACCCAACGCTCGCCATCAACCACCGGAAGATGACGCGTGCCAATCAGCTCCATACGTTCGAGGGCCTGGTGGGGAGTCTCATCGCAATTGATCACGGCGCGCAGCTCACTGAGCACTTCACTAATTTTAACTGTCGCTGGATCGCGGTGTTGCAGAACGACGCGCTTCACCACATCTCGCTCCGAAAAAACACCGAGCAATTTTCCGCCTTCGTCCACGATGCAGACAGCTCCAATGTTCCTTGACGCCATGAACTCCGCAGCTTCCTGTACCGAAGCTGATTCGCGCATCGAGTAGGGTTGGCGGTCACGAATAACATGTCTGATCAGCATCATGGGGAGCCTCCTGTGCTGCTTCAAATAGTGAATGATTAGCGCAGATATTATAGATAAAGCTGGCCGGTCTGTCTGTAGTGAAACAGATGTTGTTTCATTGCTTTTAACGGAACCGAGCCTCCAGTATCCGACATGCTTCAGCTTGTCGTTGACGCTGGAGAAACTCAATATGAGCTGTTCCTACTCATATCAAAGCCTGAGTATCACTCAACTCAGCCGACAAAGCCGAAGGATGTCGGACATTAAAGCCGCATTCGGTTCTATAATCAGCCAAACAGATTTGCCTGCGCAGTAGGCCGCCGGAAGGTGCTTTGACCACGTGGGACGCGCTTCTCAGTTTTGTTGAATCCGAGTCGCTCGGAATGAACACGAAAAAGTTTTTCAATCGCCGCCCAGTACTCGCCTCTCCCACGCATGCGCTCGCCAAACTGGCTCGAGTTCAACTTACCTCCGCGAGCTTCGCGAATACGATTTAGAACACGATCGGCTTTCGTCGGCAGTTTTTCATAGAGACGTTCTTCGAAATAAGGCGCTACGCTACCTGGGAGGCGAAGCATATTGATGAAAGCGTGGGTCGCACCTGCCTCCTTGGCTCGTTTCAGCAAGACCGGAAGATCGCTGCTGAGCCCAGGAATAACCGGAGCGATGCCGATTCCAACGGTGATCCCAGCGTCGGCAAGGTCAGACATCGCGTGAAAGCGTGCGTCAGGAAGTGGAGCATAGGGTTCAACCGCGCGAGCGACTTCACGATCGGTAAAGGGAATCGTAAAGAAAACGCCGAGACGTGCATTTCGGGTGAGTTCCTGCAAGACGTCGATGTCGCGCCGAACCAGGGCCGATTTGGTGATTATTCCAATCGGGTTTCGAAACTCCGCACAAATCTCCAGGCACTGGCGCGTCAGCTTGTAATTTGCCTCCAGTGGAATGTAGGGATCGGAAGTGAATGAGAAAACAATCTCTTCTCCCTTCCAGGAAGGCTTCATAAATTCCTTGCGCAACAGTTCCGGCGCCTTCACTTTCACGACGATCTTTCTGTCGAAGTCTGTACCCGCACCGTATCCCAGGTATTCATGCGTCGGTCGACTGAAACAATAGGTGCAGCCATGGATGCACCCACGGTAGCAGTTGACTGTGTAATCGAATCCGACATCGGGACTATCGTTGTGAGTAATGATTCGTCGGGTTTCGGTTTCTTCGAAGACTTCCAGTTTCGTTTGCGGTGGCTCGCCAATCCATTCGACTGTATGGGTCAACCACGGGTTCGGAGGGTTCTCGATATATTGCATAAGACACCAGGCAGTGAAACGCATGCATGCATTCTTGTGCCATCTATGCAACACAGCTTAGCAGATTGAGATTTATTTGGCGACCCGGTTTGGCTAGGTGCTGGTAGGTTGATCTTGAACCACCACCGACTCTATGGAGTTGAACAATACAAAGGTGGATTCGTCTGAATCGCGATCCGCTATCGCCACATAATCGTTCGTTACTTCCACGATTCTGCCTTTGTACAGTCCGCCCGAGGTCGTCTTGATAGTGGCAAACTGATTCTTGTAACGGCGAAATAGATTTTCAGTATCCTGTCGTGCCATAGATTAATTTCTCGCTCACGAGTTCCCTTCAATGGAGCTTTTCGTTTCCGAGTCTGCTTGCAACCAGGTGACAAAGAAGAGTCGATACTTGTCAGGATCTTCGAGAGTGATAAATCGCCCGCCCCAACCTTCGTCTACTGGCGCCTGAACATCCACACCTCGCCCCTTGAGCTGATGATAGTATTCGTCAACATCATCCACGCCAACAAAAAAACTGACGCCGCGCCCCCTCCTTAACATCGTCTCCAGGTGCTGAACTAACGTCAGCTTCAGGCTTCCGGCACGAAACGTCGCCATCGGAGGATCCGACTCCGGGTCGTATTTGCTGATCGGAAATCCCAGCAAGTCGTTGTAGAAGTGTAGCGACTCTTCCATGTTGTTGATTTCGAAAAAAAGCAGATCAAGCCCGGAAATATTCATCGAGTTCTTCGTTAGAAATTCGTAATCAAGAGGTAGACCAAGTAGACGCTAGCAGCGACTAGCGCCCAGAAGGCTGCTTCCTGAACCGCGGTATGACGGCGTATGGGATTCGTGATGTGCAGAGATGTGTTGAACGCTCGCATCGCGCCGCGCGCCATCATGACGCCGAAGCCAATGACGAAAATAGACAGGATCGCCAGTGGCCATAGAAACCAGATCCATTGAGATCGAACCAGAAGCAGCAGAAACACTCCCATGAGCAAACAGAAGAAGGCGCTAAGTCCATGGCCCAGGAGTCCAACATCTCGCGCAGCTGGTGCAGAGACGGGAACAAAATCTCGAGTAGGTCCCGCTGCACGTTTGGCGTCGTATTCACTTCGCGCCAGCGGATCTTTCAGGACTCGATAAGCTTCGTTAAGCGACTTCATTTCTTCTTCGTCGCCGCCCTTGTCCGGATGAAGCCTCGCCGCCATTCGCTTGTAAAGTTGTTCGAGCTCGCGATGGGTGGCGCTCTGATCGGCGCCAAGAAGCGCGTAATAATCTTTGCCTCGATCAACATCGCTCATGGAGTGCCGATTCTAGGTTTCCACCTTTCGTAAAGCAAACTGTTAGTTTGCTGGCCTCTGATATAACGCCCGCTACCACCGGTTCTTGAAGATTCAACAACAGCACCTGCGCAAACTAGCAGTCTGCTTTACGAGTCGGCCTTTTGCGATGTACACCCTGGTTTCGTAAGATTCGAGTTGGTATGTCACATCAATTTGCACCCGGCGATGATCTGGTCTTCCAACTCGAAAGTGCGCTGGGCCTCCTCCGCATACTGGCAATCGAAGGCGAAGGCGTCGATACAGTTTGGCATCTGCTGGCTTATGACGACTTCTTTCCCGACGTTGAAACGGCGGAGATGGCACTGGCGCGAACCGAGTCGTTGCCAGTCAGAAAAGCGCATATGGCGTTGACCGACCGCGCATTTGAAAGAACACCGGCGGCCCGGCTTGGCAATCGTCCAGTCACCGAGGACGAGCTTGCCGGTTATCGCGAGTGGCTTGCGTCAGATGATCGCAAGGTTTCTGATCGTTCAGCTTTGCTACAACTGGGAATTCGGTAATCGACCTGGTATGACGTTTCGTAACAAGACTTCACTGCCTATCGCCGTCCAGCGCGCTGTCTCAACATTATTCCTTACTATCCTCGTATTCACGTCCTCGTTCGCAGCTCGACGTGAACGACTGATCGATTCGTGGAAACCACTCCACTATAAAGTTGCTATAACTCTGGATGAGCGGCTCTCTCAAATCACTACTGCCAGAGCAGACATCACGATCCAAGCTATAAAAGAAAATGTCTCTACAATCGATCTCGATTTTGGTGAATTGATAGTCGACGCAGTTGCTGTGGATGGGAACGAAACGCGCTACGAACGCACCAGCGGCCGTCTAAATGTTGCCCTACTAAAATCGCTGGCTCGCGATTCGCGAATCGTTGTGTCGGTCAGGTATCACGGAGTACCTAAGGACGGCCTGATTCTTTCAACCGACAAGTCGGGGAAGCCATCTGCGATTGGAGACAATTGGCCTGACCGCGTGCATCACTGGATCCCGACGCTGGACCACCCGTCAGCGAAAGCATCAGTGGGTTTTTCCGTTACCGCACCTGAACGCGTGCTCGTAGTTGCCAATGGCGCTTTAAGCGAGGTGACAACTGCGTCGGGAGGGACGCGAACGTGGACTTACTCAGAACCCGATTTAATTCCACCTTACTGCATGGTGATAGCGGTGGGTGAGTTTGCGTTGCTCCAACCGGCCCAATCCAACGGCATCCCGCTTTCTTATTATGTGCCGCAGACGGATAAAGACCTTGCCTTGAAAGGTTTCGGCGCCGCAACTCCTTCACTGAAATTCTTCAGTGAAACCATTGCTCCCTATCCTTACGACAAGTTGGCGCTGATAGTAGGGGCGACCAGATTCGGCGGGATGGAAAATTCCAGCGCGATAGTCTTCGCCAACAACGTGCTCACGGCTCGAGGAAATTCAGATCCGATTAGTAAAGTCTTTAACGTGAGATCAGGGTTGGTGAGCGTAATTGCACACGAGATAGCCCATCAGTGGTTTGGTGATTCACTCACCGAGTCAACCTGGGCCGATCTATGGTTGAGCGAAGGCTTTGCCACCTACTTGGCTGCGGTGTTTGTTCAGAAGCAGGAAGGTGATGCAGCTTTTCGACAGATCATGGCGAGGGATGCTGAGACCTATTTCGGTTATGCCCGGAGGAAACGGACACCGCTCTTCGATACGGAAACAGAAAGCCTTATGGCTTTGCTAAATCCGAACAATTATCAAAAAGGTTCGTGGGTCCTGCACATGCTCCGCGAACGACTGGGCGACAAGGCTTTCTTCAAAGGCGTGCGCGATTTTTATCTTGCCCATGATGAATCAACAGCTTCGAGTGAGGATCTACGCGCAGCACTCGAGAAAGCTAGTGGCGTGAATTTGAAGGATTTCTTTGCCCGTTGGGTTTATGGCGCAGGCCATCCGCAATATGAAATGTCCTGGCAATGGCAGCGTGGGAAGAATCGTGGCGGGACGGTGACTATCAACCTGAAACAAGCACAGCCCGAAGCTGCTTTTCTGGATCCTATCGAAATAGAAATTGAAGGCCCTAAAGGAAAGCAGCGAAGCACGATCACTCCGACAGGTCGAGAGTCGGTGATTCAACTGTCGGTTCCCACTCGGCCAAAAAACATCCGCGTCGATCCTGACGACTCCCTATTGAACGAGCTCGTGATGAAGTGATTCCTGAGGGCCCAGTTATGGTTGTGGCTGACATTACTCAACGGACGGATCATGAAGTCAGTACGTAGCGCAGTAGCGCCTGGGTCGCACTCATTCTTATATACCTCCGCGGTCACAGGCCACGTCGAGTCGCAGCTTCCCCAAGTTCAGTAAATGCGCAGGCGACCCACGCACTGCTGTGGCACTGACTTCGGGACCCGTACAGTCACTTAATTGCGATTGAGGCCTTGTTGCTGGCGGCTCCTCGGATTGTGAGCGTAAGCAGAAGATTTCCGGGAGTTGCAGCTGATTCGGGTAGTCGCACGACCAGTTGGGTGACCGAGTTCAATCCCGGCACCTTTGCAACGTGTTCGACTGTGAGTGGGTAAACATTTTGCTGGCTGTCTTCCGCTTGCACGGCGACGATTGAAAGGCTTTCACCAGGCGCCAACTCAAATCCAGTTGCAAACAGGAGTATGCGTGAGCGTTGATCGAGACTGAAGTTATACGGGTTTAAGAGTGGAAATGGATCACGAACAAATGTTACCGAATCCAGTGCGACTGCCCTGGTAGTGTTCTCTTCAGTTAGTAGAACCGGACTTGCGGCGTCGTTATCAAGAATCGTCAGCACAGCGGTAGCCGGGCTCCCGATAAATGCGCCGGCGCCAGGAGTACTCAAGCTCAACTGCAGAGTTTCATTATTCTCCACAAACAGATCCCCAGTGATGGGGATGTTGATGGTCTTGGTCGTTTCACCGGCAGCAAAGGTCAGAGTTCCCGAAACCGCTGTGAAGTCACCCTGCGTTGCCGTCCCAGCGGCGGCTGAATAATTGATCGTAATCGCGCTCGCTGTATTCCCGGCGCGGGTTACTGAAACCGTCGCACTTCCCTCCCCTTCATTCACACCATAGGCTGATGCGTTGAACTGCACGCTGGCTGCTGATGATGACGACAAAAATTGTCCACGAATCTCGCCGGTCGTAAAGTTACCAGTGTGCACGTTGACGTAAAGTAGTCCGTCCTTGAGAGCCTGCACCTGGGCTGCCGTCAGACTGATCTGGAAATCACTGAACTGCCCCAATGGCAATGGGAAGATCACCGAGCCGCTGACTCCTGGAGCAGCTGGTCCATGAATGTGGGCATCAGTCTCCGTTGTTGAAAGACCGGCGAAGTTAACCGACACGCGCGCGGTCGTTTCATCCGGACTCAGATGCAGGACCGCAGTTCCGGTCGCCGACGAATTGTTCGGGGGCACTTCCTGCGCGCCGGTAAGCGTGGCAAAGAAAATCGACGATGGCTTCGATTCGATCTCGTAAACAGCGCCATTAGATAATGACACCACAAACAAGTTGCCATTGGGCCCACTTTGGATGTCGGTGGTAATGCCGAAGTCGCGACCGATCAACAGGCTTTCGCTTTCGGTGATATCAAACTTGTCGATGTTATCCGCTACCAAATCACTGAGCCGCGAATCGTTGAAAACGAAGTGTTGACGGTCTGGGCCCATTCGAAATCGGAACAAGTAACCATTCGCGAGCGTCGTACGCGAGCCCCCAACAAACATGTTGCTCTCAAACTGGGGGCCGAGTCCTCTGCCTTTGACAAACCCGATCGGTGAGGGCGCCACCGCATATTTCCAGCTGAATTCAGGTTCGGTGTATTGAGCGCCGGGAAGCATGTACAACCGCGACAACGCTGCCTGAGCCGTGTCAGCGATGTTCGAAGGCGGCCAACGAAGTTGTTGAAGATTACCTGCGCCATAATTTGACTCGATCGATTTGAATTCATTAATGCGGTTTACCGGACCCATGATCTGAGTCCATCCACCATTAAATCCTGGCCGCACTTTGTTGATTTCATCGAACGCATCGTCACCGTTTTCCTGAGTCCACAGATTCCCGCTCAGGTGATCGAACGCCATTCCAAAACCGTTTCGCACACCATAAGCAAACACTTTCTTTACATTAGCCGCCGCGGCGCTGGTCAAACCGCTGTTTACATTGCAGAACGGATTGTCCGATGGAGTAGTACCATCATCGTTAAGACGAAGGACAACGCCGGTGAGATGTTCGTCGTCGGGTTCTGGTCCACCAAACTGATCATCAGGCATTGGCCCACCACTGGTGATGTTTTGCAGGAATCCTCGCCGGCCATTGTCACCAAACAAAATGTAGAGTTTGCCGTCAGCGCCAAACCGCAATACGCCGCCATTATGGTTTCCACGCGAAGGCTGACCGGCGTCCTGCTGCAACGCGCGCAGACGGATAAGATTTCGATCAAAGCTCAGGGTTGAAGTTACCGTATTCCACTTGTAGCGATCGACTCGCTGACCCAGGACCGCGATCGCATCAACGTTCGTCGTATCAGAACCCGTGTTGCTTTCGCTCCAAAAAAGATAAACAAAACCGTTGGCGGCAAACTGCGGATGTAAAGCGATGCCCAGCAGGCCGCGTTCTGACGCAGAATTGACTGCCAGATCGAGCGCAGTGCCACTAAACATCCCGTTAACGATGCGCTGAATCTTTCCCGTCGCTTTCTCAAGAATCAGGAAATCGTTTGGCGCTATGAACGCCATGCTGGTGGGTTGATCCAAGCCGTTCATCACGGTCCTCACAGTTAGGTTTGCATCCAGCATCACCGGCGACGTGGCAGCAGCTTGAATCAGAGTAGTAATCGCCGCGGTGTTGTTTGTGGCAGCGAAATCTGTTTCGGTGGAACTAACCGATGCCGAGTTGTTCAATTGACCGGCACTGGTCGGCGTGACAGCGATTGTGACCGTGGCGAAGGCGCCGACCGCCAGGTTGCCGAGTACACAATTAACGGTATTCGTTCCCGAACAAGATCCCTGCGTGCTGGTTGCTGACCCGAAAGTAATTGCGCCCGGCAGCGTGTCGGCGACAGTGACATTTGTGGCATTGGCCGGGCCATTGTTGGTTACCGTGAGTCGATAGCTAAGCGGTGTCCCGACCTGGCCAGGATTTGGCGACGCTGTTTTGCTTAACGCCAGATCGACACTCGATGCGCTGATCACTTGAAGACCAACCTGAGTAGCGTGTGAAAGACTTCCACTCGTTCCGTTGATACTTATCGTCGAGTTGATTAAGGGCGTGGCACCCGTTGTCGTAATAGTCAGCGTTGACGCCTTTGAAAAAGCATCGGTGAGATTAACTGTCGCCGGGTTGAACACAGCCGTCGCACCGGCCGGTAAGCCACTGGCGCTCAGATTTACGTTACCGGTAAAGCCAGCGAATGGTGTCACTGTCACGGTGTATTGCGCACTTCCTCCCGGTGTTACTGATCTGGACGATGGCGTGGCACTGATATCGAAGTCGGGCGTTGTCGACGCAGGGGCGGAAGCCACAAAAGTGAAATAGACGTTGTCCCCAGAACTGTTTCCATCGTTGTTTGCGTGGTTACCCGCCGCGTAGAAAAGCACCACTCCGACATCCGTGGGTGGAGCAGTCCAGTTGAAGGTCCAACTCGCACCGCCCGGTTGACCGGGAAATGTCCCCGCTGAAGTATGTTCAATGTATTGACGCGCGCCGCCCGGACCTTGATTGTCCAGGACCTGTGTCAGCCCATCGATGCTTTGCAAATTTCCAGCCTTTTCGTCCGATCCATCGAGCACGGTTAATTGAAAACCCCAACGCAGTCGCGTCTGATCGGCATTGGAGTTGGTTACCGTAATCGGATAGGTCTGGCCCGGGACATAGGTTTGCGGCGCTGTGATCGAAATTGTCCCGGTGCCCGCGTCGGCATTGACGTGACATTCCGCACACGCTTCCGGCTCTTCGCCGGGCGCGCGGGTGTAGCCGGCTGGTGGTCCAGAGGAAAACGCTAAGACTGGTTTATGAACCCTGGTGTCTGTGAGGAGAAAACCAAGCGCGACGAGCAGCAACGCTGGGAGGACGATGAGTCTGACTCGTTCAAAATTCACTTGATTGCGCAACCTCAGACCCATACTAACTGGAAACGATCTGCCTTTGAAAAATTAGCCCAGCGATAGCGCCAGGCTAATTTTTTCCTACGTTTGAAATTGTCGACCACCGAAGTAAAGCAAACTGTTAGTTTGCTTCCCCCGGGGGCACTAAACAGTGCCCGGTAATGACTGGCCCCTACCCTAAGCAAACTAACAGTTTGCTTTACCTATTACACGAAGCCCAGATTCGCAGTCGGGAACCGTCCAATCAATGGAAACACAGCGGGCAGATCAGCGGTTGAAAGTCCATACCAGGTTGCGAGTGTCGCCGCATACTGTTCCACCGAAGTGGTTGGGATCCATCGTCCACGCGGGCTGGTGCCGCCATCTGTATCGTCAGGTCCACCCAGTCGCAAGGTCGGATAGATCCCATAATTCGTCCGGCCCTGAACTGCGCCACCCATCACCAGGTGATTATTGCCCCACGCGTGATCGCTTCCTGCCTGAGCGCCGGATCCCGCCGGCTGCAGCGTGCGACCAAAATCGGAGAGCGTGAAAGTCGTCACCTTATTCTGCAACGCCAAGTTCAACCGTTGCGTCGTAAAACGCTTTCATCGCCTGGCTCAGTTGGGTTAACAGCGTGGCCTGACCAGTGATTTGAGTGGAGTGGGTATCGAAGCCACCAATCTGACAGAAGAAAATCTGACGCTTCATGTTGATGCCGGCTGTTGGATCGGTCGACGCTTTGATCAGACGCGCAACCTGCAATAACTGCCGACCCAGAGACGTGTTCGGGAAAACTGTTGTCAGCACCGGATTGACAGATGCCAAGCGCGTTATCCGTTTGAATCGCGCTTGAGCGCGTATCACTGGCCGCTTTCACCAGTTTGAAGTTGTTGTCGAGAGTGCGCAGCTCGTCAAACGAAGCCCGGCGCGAAGCAACTTCGGCTGTGGTACCTGCTCATCGTCAGCTGAAGCACGTTCGCCAGTGTTGTGTCCTGAATCCGCCACCGCTAGTTGGCGAGTGTCGACTCCGGTCAAGAAGCAAGATTTATTCCAGCGATGGAAATGTTCTGCGGAAAAGTTGCTGCACCATTTAAGACATAAGGTGCGATCGGCTAAACGCCCTCCCCAGCCGGTCTGACTAACATTGTTCGCGATTGCGGTCGAGAACAAACCAACCTGGTCCGAATGCGAAAACAGTTGTAGCGGCTTTTTACCAGTTCCGTTCTGATAAGTCGTTCTTGTTATCGGTTCGACAAGTGGTCCAACATTACAGATCATCGCAGCCTTACCTGCGTTGAACAGGTCACGAACTTCGGGCATGTTTGGATGGAAACCGAACGAGCCACCGCTTACCGGCGATACCGGCAAGAGACTCGCCTGAGGAATGGCCATCGCGGCGAGATTCGCATTACGCACATTTGAATAGCCCTCGACGACGCTGCCTGCGGGACCGTTGTATTGGTCCAGATGGACGTACATGTTATTGCCGTCGTTGCCGCCGTTTAGAAAAATGCATACCAACGCTTTGTAGTCCCCAGCGCCCTGTGGAGTAAGCGCATGGACGGTGCCCAGGCTGTCAATTGTTGAAGCCAGAGCCATACTACCGAGCGCGCAAGCGCTGGTGCGAAGGAAGTCTCTGCGTGATGGTGCCATGATGGTTATCTCTGTACGTCGTACTGTGACGAAGTTGCGACCAGGTATGCTGCTGCTTGCGCCCGCTTGCGCGCGCGCACAGTTAAGTCGGCGTCGTTGATTGCGCTCATCGCTGTGATGATTGAATTGCGCATCGTCGTCGACATGGTTCCGTGGAGCATTAGCGAATTTAGCTGATCAGCGACCGCGCCTGGATTGGAACTAAGCGTTTCCAGGTTTGATAGATCGAGTGAGGTTCCTCGGGGTCTATCGGGACTCAACGCCGTCGGCGTCGTATTGGCCGACACTCCGGAATAGACGAGCGTGTTGATGACATTTGCGCGGCGCAGAGTCGTTGACGTGGACAGTATTCCGAACGCTGGACCAAGAATCTTCGTTCCTGGCACTTCATATTCAGGTTGGTAATAACTGAATACTGTAGTGGGCTGGAAGATAGGTTGATCCAGCGTTCCGGTGAAATCGGTGGACGACCTTGATCCAAAGACTCCATCGCTGGTCGAAGCCTTGTCAAACGACTTGGCATTAAACGCTCGCAGCGTGCCGATCACATAATGCGCAGGCTCGCGAAGCTTTCCGTAATTTGGATCAGTCTTCACGTCACCACGCGCTTCGGGATCGAGCAGGATTGCCTGGACCACCGCCCTCATGTTGCCGCGAGTGTTGGTGCAGCCGGCCGGATAAAGGCCATTGCAATCGTTGTTGAACACCCTGGCCACCCGTTCGACGTAAGCCGGGCTGGGATTGCTGGTAACAAGATGCTGAATGAGTTGCTTGCCGACGAATGGACCAACGTTAGGGTGGTTGAAGATGTTATCCAACGCGGCCGTTAGATCTGATTGGGCACATTGTGCATTTGTGTTCGGTGCGACACAGGCAGGAACCGTTAACCCGTTAAGCAGCGTCTTCGCAGCCGTGTCATGATTGGTTCCTGCCACGCGGAACCATTGGATCACGCCAGTTGGTCGTGCCTGCCGGCGATATGGAGTCAGGATTCAAGATTCCAACCCGTGAAGACACGGGTGAACTCGTTGACCTGGTCTGCCATAAGAAGGAATGGTCACGCCCTGCGCATCCACCTTTGGAGTGCCGTCAAGATTTAGTTCGTTCACGCCAATCGAGAACAGTTGCAAGACTCTCGCGTGCGAAGTTTTCATTTTGATTCGTTCGCGTGCTCAGGCGCATATCGAGATACTCGCCCATCGCCGGATTGAGTGTGATTTCATTCAGCAGCGTGCGATAATTTCCAAAGGCGCCGCGATCAAGCGCCTGCAGATACATGGTCATCCAACTGGATCTGTTCAGCGGCGCCGATCGCCTGAAACCACGAGTATCTGGTGCAAGCGCAAAAGCCACGCGTTGTCGCAGCTGATCCTGGCCGTAGAGTGCGTTTGAGAGAAAACGTCGCTGAATCGGATAAAGCGAATAGTTATCTCGATTGCAAACGGCCTGATTGTAGTTTGGAACCGGAGGATTGGTGGTCGGGCAGCCTGCGTTCTGATCATCCATGGGGAAAAGTCAAATCCGGATAATTTGATCCCTTCGCCGGGATTAACGACCGGCGACAGCTAAATTGTTCGTTGAGATAAGCCCTGAAGCCCATGGCCTTTACACGAGCAATCTCCGCAGGAGTTGGTCCCCAAGTAGCCTGCTCGAGAAAGCGAACCGTGTCGGCATCGGTTGCAGATCCGGTGTACGGATCGGGAGTCAACGGTGCGTCTGCAGGGGGTGGTGTGACCGGGGCCGGCGTGGGCACTGCGCCAACATCGTCAGGTGGTCCACCGCCGACTTGACCTATCGCAACTCGCACGCGGTTGCTGGACATGCCATGGAGGTGGATTCCAAGTAGAACATCGCCAATCACTGTCAGGTCATCAGCCAGGCGGATAACGAACATCGTAATGCCGGGAAAGCCGGGTACCTGTCCTTTGTATTCAACCTTCAGCGGATAACGTTTGCCGGCTGCATCCTGCACGTCCGCCGTGAACGCGTTTAGACCTTCGCCAGAGAGCAACTCAACATCCGTCGCAAAAACTGCGATGCGAGTGCGCGGGTCAGAGCCGAATGGAATGTCTTGCGTGAGCGCAAACGGTTCACTCCGGAAAGTGACGGATTCCAGCGCCATCGCGCGAGTTGAAGTGGTTTGGCTCAGCAGTACAGGCGCTTTGGGAGAGGCGGCGCTGAATCGAGTTAGCAGCTGCGCCGGCGATTAGCAGAAGGGAAAGGAAACCGAGCGATCTTGCCAGCGAACGGCGGGGGAAACGGATTGTCATTGGGATAGGCGCTCCATCACAGCTTTCTGCGAAACCGATCGCAAAAAGCCGGTAAAAATTTGAGGCTGATTTCCAAACTTGATTCGGTGGAGGGGCCACCCGGCAATCCCAGGTTCGTTTTCAATATACCACTTGCGCTAGCCCTTGGGTCAACCACTTTTAGACGAACGTTGACGTAATAAAGTTGAAAGAATGTTCGGTGAGATTCGACAGCACTGCGCACTCTAAGAACGTGAGGTTTTGTTGGTTGGCTTTGTGTACTTCTGTGGCTGTAGCCCGAAGGCTACGGCCACTAACGCGCTCGAAATAACGATGAGAGTGTCCGATAGCGTTTGCGAAACTCTGAGACTGGGTAGATCCTGGTTATGCTTCCTACGCCGTCGCGGCGCCTCGACAAGCTAAACCTCCTCGGACATCCAGTGCCTGATCCGTCAGTTTGACACCCACTGGTACCTTCCCTATTATCCTTTTACTTGTCGGGGCGTGGCTCAGCCTGGTAGAGCGCACGGTTCGGGACCGTGAGGTCGGAGGTTCGAATCCTCTCGCCCCGACCAAATTTCATTACTAATCCGAGATGGACCACCCAACGGTGGTCTTTTTCGTTTTAGGGTTGCTAGCCGAGTAGGCTGACGAGGTACTGCCCTTTTCTTGTCTGCGCGCCACGAATCCTGATACCCTGCGCCTCGTCCCAACCGCGCCGACACGAATCGAAAGAAAGGATTCCTCTTATGCATGAGCAATACTCCCAGCTCATTACCAGCCTGCCACTCTTCAAGGGCTACACGACGGAGGGCGCTCAAAGACTAATCAACAGCGGCACAGTCAAGGACCATCCTGCCGGAGAGGTTGTCTTCAAAGAGGGTGATGCCCCGACCTGTGTCTTGCTTGTGCTTGCCGGCAAGTTACAGGTCTACGTCGAACGCGAAGCAAAAGAACTGGTCCTTACTGATGCTGGTCCAGGCACCATCATTGGCGAACTTGCTGTCTTGTGCGGTCTTGAACGTGCGGCTTCAGTGCGAGTTATTGAGCCTTCGTCTGTCCTCGAGTGGGATGATGACGACTTTCGCGGACTGATGCTTAAGGATGCATTTTTGTCGCAGCGGATCTTCAGACAGTCCCTGCGCACTCTGATTGAGAAAGAACGATCTCTGATCGCTTCCCTTACCCAAGCCACAAGCGAATCTTCCTCGCGAAAATAATCCGCGAAAAGCCCGAGCTTCAAAATCTCACGAAAAGCTTGACGAGCCATTCTCGGTTTGGGAATATACCGCCCAAGCAAATTCATTACATTGTCTTCAAAGCAATCAATTCCCCAACCCGCGTCTCGCAAAAGCGGTTCCCGACCAAAACGCGCGTTGGACAAACGCATTCTTTCAGGTTTCAAGCGATCCCAGGGCTCGGAATTCCCCTCGCAGCGTTGATTTCTAACACCCGTTAGAAGGTATGACGAACGTCCCAGCGTTCGCACCCACGTTCCGCCTGGAAAGGTACATCGCCATGAAAACGATTAGTCTCCTGCTCGTAGCTATCTTTACGTTAGGGTTGGCCACTTCCTCTCTTTCGCAATCCACCAGGAGTAAGAAAGTCAGCAAAGCCAAAACCGCAGCCATCGTGAACACTGCGAACGAATTCACACCGGGCACCGTATTCGCGGTCGATTCGTCTAATAATCTGCTGCATTTTGACGTTAGCGTGCCGCAACTAATCAACGGATCTGTAGCGATCCACAATCTCAAACCAGCTGAGACTATTTTGGGGATAGATTTTCGGCCAGCAACGGGAGATCTGTACGGCCTCGGCAGCACCAGCCAGCTTTACATTATTAACGAGGTGACCGGCCGAGCCACACCGGTAGGTGATCCTTTTACACCAGCACTTAATGGCACTGCTTTTGGTTTTGATTTCAATCCTACTGTGGATCGCATCCGCGTCGTATCCGATGCGGAGCAAAACTTTCGCCTGCATCCGGATACCGGTGCTGTTGTAGGGACCGATGGATTGATCAACCCGCCGGGTAATCTCGTCGGCTCGGCCTACACTAATAACTTTTCAGGCGCCACCTCCACCACGCTTTACGGGATCGACTCAGGCTCAGATCAACTCGTCATCCAGAATCCACCAAACGACGGGTTGGTAAGTCCGGTCGGCGCCCTGGGGACCGACACAACCGAGCTCGTCGGATTTGATATCCAGACAGGCACCACCATCGCTTACGCTTCACTCACAGCGGCCGCTGGCTCGTCGAGCTTCTACAGCATCAATCTTGCCACTGGCGCGGCGACCTTGATCGCCAACATTGGCATTAATACGACAATTCGCGGCATCGCCGTCGTAAGCGGACCGGAAACAATCTTCGCGGTGACTACCAGCAACAACCTGATTCGGTTTAATAGCAATACTCCGGGAACGATCGTCAGTTCGACTCCTATTGTGGGTCTCCAGCCGGGCGAAACTATGGTAGGAATAGATTTCCGACCCGGAACCGGCGAACTCTACGGCCTCGGTAGTACCAGCCGGCTCTACAAAATCGATTCCGCAAATGGCCAAACAACTCAGGTAGGCTCCGGACAGTTTTCGCCGTTGCTGAACGGAACAGACTTCGGATTCGACTTCAACCCAACCGTCGACCGCATTCGCATAGTGTCGGACGCCGAGCAGAGCATTGCTGTCAATCCTGATAATGCTGCGGTAGCTGTCAATGCTAATCTCAATCCGCCGGGAAACGTAGTAGCGGCCGCTTACTTAAACAATTTCGCCGGAGCAACTTCGACGACGCTCTATGACATAGACTCTAACTCCGATCTCCTGCTCATTCAGGTTCCTGCCACCGGAGCGCTCACTGCCGTTGGGCCTTTGAATGTCAATACCAGCGGAAATACAGGCTTCGATATCGCGCCCAATGGACTAGCCTTCGCATCGTTGACGCAACCTGCAGCCGCGGTGACAAATTTCTACACCATCACTCTGGGATCGGGAGGCGCTACCCTCATCGGAAGCATTGGCGGTGGCGAGGTGATTCGCGACGTCGCTATTCGTCTAACTACTGAGGTAATTTACGGCGTAACACAAACGAGCGGGGGCACGTTTAATCTAATTTCATTTAACGCGGCCACCCCCCACATTATTCAAACACTCGTGGGGATAAGTGGACTGCAGGCCGGCGAGCTTCTTCGGGGCATCGACTTCCGACCAGCAAACGGGGTGTTGTATGCCTTAGGTAGTACCAGCAGGATCTACACTGTCGACCTGACAACCGGCGTGGCGACCGCAGTGGGTGCACCCTTCACTCCCGTTCTCAACGGCACCAGTTTCGGTTTTGATTTCAATCCAACTGTCGATCGCATTCGCATAGTTTCGGACACAGAGCAGAATCTTCGCGTCAATCCCAATACGGGCGCTGTACAAAACACGGATGGTGCCCTGAATCCTGCCGGCAATATTGTGGCAGCTGCGTATACCAACAATTTTGCCGGCGCTACCTCCACCACTCTTTATGACATCGATTCAGTCAGTGACCGGGTGGTAATTCAGGCCCCAGCTAATGACGGAACGCTCACCAACCTGGCTGCAACTTTGGGCTTCGACATTGGTCCAACAGTGGGCTTTGACATTTCATCACTGACCGGAATTGCCTATTTCACGGCTTACCCAACTGCAGCAGTCTCTCCTGGCTTATACGCAATTAACCTTGCCAACGGAGCGCCCACGCTGGTCGGGATTGTCAACACCACGGAGACGCTAGTAGGAATCTCAGTTCGTGTATCGGGAACATCGGTCCCAGGATCCGACTCTGCAGCGGTCTATAACGCGGCCTCAGGAACATGGTTTCTCCGCAACACCAACACGCCGGGAAGTGGTGACACAGTCTTTGGCTACGGCCCTGGCGGAGCGGCTCTTCCGATTAAGGGTGATTGGGACGGTGACGGTGACGACACTGCCGGTGTCTACCAGCCATCCTCGGGTGCGTTCTTCCTGCGCAACACCAACTCAGCGGGAGCTGCAGATCTTACCTTCACCTTCGGCACAGGTGGATCCACTATACTTCCAATCGCAGGCGACTGGGATGGAGATGGGAAAGACACTATAGGCCTTTACGACTCGACCTCCGGAGTTTTCTTCTTGAGAAACAGCAACTCGGGAGGATCAGCCGATATAGTCTTTGCTTTTGGAGTGGGTGGTGCCCTACCGATCACAGGCGACTGGAATGGAGACGGCGTAGATACGGTCGGTGTCTACGACCCGGCGACGTCCACCTTCTTCCTGCGAAACGCAAATTCAAATGGTCCAGCAGACATTACACCTTTCGCTTTCGGCGCGCCCGGCGGTGTTCCGCTCGCCGGGGATTGGAACGGTGATGGAACAGATTCGATTGGAATCTACCAACCGGCGACAGCAGCCTGGTTCCTTTCAAATGGCTTTACGGGATCCGCTGATGTTGTTTTCGGGTATGGGCCATCAGGCGCAGTCGGACTTGCCGGAGACTGGGACGGCCAGTAGTGACTTGCACGCCGCAGACCAGTTTGTCCTTCTAAGGGAAGGGTGAGACTTGAAATATGATCGATCCGATTCAACCCGCGGCGAAGCTGAAAATTGTCAGCGATACCGACTCGCCATTTCTTCGTGAGGCGCAACCGCCGCCAGTTAGATCTCTGGAGGTTGGAGAGGAGTGGGCACTCGGGCGCGCCTGGCGACTACGAATACTCTGGGACCCTGTCGTTCAAAGGGTCGAGGACCTGGTCGCCAGTTCGGCCCGAATCGAGGGCAAATTTTCTTACCGCGTGCTCTTGATCGGGCGTGATATTGCCATCGTCAGCGCCATGCTGGCTCGTTCTGCAGCCAGACAGATCCAATTTGAGGTACACGTATTTCACCCTGATGACGAAAGAACCCTTCCATTTCACGATGAAGCTTTCGACTGCGCTATCGCGTTGGATTGGTTGCCGCTCGTGCGACCGTCGCAACGTGAAATCGCGGTTACTGAACTCTGCCGGCTCGCCCGCTTGGGCGTCGTTATCGCCAACCCCTTTCATTCTCCTGAAGTCGTGGCTGCGGAACGAGCGGTCAACGCTCTTCACCTCTCAACATTAGGAAAGGACGAACCTGATCTCGGCAGGCACCTGGAATACGGACTGCCCGAGCTTCAACGCGTAACCGCCTGGGCCGGATCCATGTTCACGCATGTCGAATCGGAACCCATCGATGAGCTGGGAGCATGGCAGACGTCTGCTGTGGTGGATCCCGACGCTCAAAGCGAAGTGAGTGTTGAGGACGCAACCATGGCGGCGTTACTACCCTCGCTGCGTGGTCCATTGCGATTGCCCGCCTACCGCAGCCTCATTGTGGCGTCCAGCTCTCCCCTCAAAACGGAAAGAGTATCTACCGATCGAGCTTCTGAATTTGGCGCCCTCGCGTCTCACTTAGCAATCGAAGCGGCTGCGCAACGTCGAGCGCTTGACCGTTTGCAGGAAACCATCTCCAGCGAACGCGCCCGAGAACGCGAAGAGTTTCGAGAAACAGTCGCCTCGCTCGCAGTTGAGCTACACGAGCGCGAAGCCTACGCCGGATTACTTGCCGCCGATCTGAATGAGCGCGAACGCGTTCTTGCCGATCAAACTGCTGTGATTGAGGGCCTGGAACGGCGGCTAGACGATTCCGAAACCGATCGGGATGAACTGAGTCGAAATTTTGAGGAGCTGACGGCCCGTTTCGTTGAAAGTGAACGCCGGCTCGGCGAAAGTGAAAGCCAGCTCAATCGGATGAGAAACACCGTCGGATGGCGACTACTCAGTCGTTACGGTCGCCTAAAGTTCGGAGTCCTCTTCCCTGTTTACCGCATGTTGGGCCGCGTTTCACCCGAAACACATGAAATAAAGCGTATGCGCGACAAATCCGAATTGTCCGCTTCACTCTCCGAAAATTCAGCAGAAACTCATGATTCAAAGTAAGGAGTAGGCGGACAAATATCGTCTGGACCAGGCGTTATTCTATCGTCGTCGACTATGTGCGGCATCGCAGGACTCCTGTTCAACAATATCGAGTCTCCCATCTACGCCGAACGCGCGACCCGACTGGAGAAAATGGTTGGGGCGATGTCTCACCGCGGCCCTGACGATTCGGGAACATTGGTCTCCGGACCGATAGCCATCGGCATGCGGCGGCTCTCGATCATTGACACACAAGGCGGCCACCAGCCCATCACCAACGAGGACCGGAGTGTCTTCGTGGTCTACAACGGTGAAACTTATAACTTCCAGGATTTACGCGATCAGTTGTTAGCTGCTGGACACAAGTTTTCAACTCGAACAGACACCGAAGTTATAGTTCACGGTTACGAGGAATGGGGTATCCGAGGTTTAGCGGAACGACTCAACGGGATATATGCATTCTGCCTTTGGGACGAACGACGTCGCGTCGCGTATCTGGTGCGTGATCGGATAGGCGTCAAGCCTTTGTACTATGCAGCGCAGGCGACCGGCATCGCTTTTTCCTCAGAACTTCGTTCACTTGCGCGATCGGGCTTCCTCCTTCCCAAGCTGAACGAGGTGGCTCTATGGAGTTACCTCCTTTACCAATACCCGCCCACGGAACAGACACTTCTATCAGGCGCCCTTCGACTTCCAGCTGGCCATCTACTTGAATGGCATGCTGATACTGAACAATCGTATATAGAACAGTATTGGGATCTCTCTAGCTCTGGACAGCAAAACAAGAGTTCTTTCGCAGATGCCACCAGACATGTCGCCGAACTGCTTGACGACGCTGTTCATCGACAAATGGTCGCTGACGTTCCTATCGGCTGCTTCCTCTCCGGCGGACTCGACTCGTCAGCCATTGCCGCAATCATCGCCAGGCATTCAAGCCAACCAGTTCGTACTTTCTCGATCGGGTTTCCCGGCTCGGGGGGATTCGATGAAACGGAGCACGCAGAAAATGTCGCAAGTGCGATAGGGGCCCAGCACACTGCGGTGAGTTTCACCGAGCAAACTCTTCGCGAGAATGCTGAAGAATACCTCAGCAGCATTGACGAGCCTGTAGCCGACGCAGCGATGCTCCCTACATACCTTCTTGCCAAACGCGCGGCGCAGGAAGTGAAAGTTGTACTGACAGGAGAAGGAGCCGACGAAGTCTTCGCCGGTTATGACTATTACAAGAGGTTTATTCTCAATTCGGCCGTGTCATCTGGTGCTGCACGAGCGCAGTTGAACCAAAGGTTACGCCGCATTCGTGCAGCTCTTGCCGCCGGAATAGGCGGTTCATTCCCTGCTCCGGAACAAAACTTCACGAGCCCCTTGAGCGGATTCCCTTATACCGTGCAACCAGAATTCGTATGGTGCATGCTCAACCGGGACAGAAGGCCCACCCTCAAAGTTTTTCAAGAGGTCCTCTCGGCGATCGAGAAGCGACTCGTATCCACGACCCGGAATTACTCCGGGCTCCAGCGCGCGCTGTACGTCGATACCAAGCTCTGGCTCGGGCACGATCTGATGACGAAGCTCGATAAGGCGACCATGGCCCATAGCCTGGAAGCGCGGGTGCCATTCCTGGACCACCGGCTAGTCGAGTACGCCTTTAATCTTCCCGACGAATTCAAACTTAATCCAGATAACAACAAGCTGGTATTGCGCTCCGCCGTGAGCGACTTGCTTCCGAGATCGATAGTAGATCGCAAGAAACAAGGTTTTGGAGTGCCACTCGCAGAGTGGTTTCGCGGACCGTTGCGTGAATTCATACGCGAAATTCTCTTCGATTCCGCACTTGTTGACGAAGGCATTCTTACACCTCAGGCGATCGAGGCCATCTTCTTTGCGCATACTGAATTGCACGTTGACATGGCGCGCACTATCTGGTCGTTGGTAAACGTTGACCGTTGGTGGCGGTCTATCCGAGCTGATGTAGTCGAAGCACTTCCCACCGTTAAAAAAGCGTCTGTCTCACTCATCGACAGCCACCCATCGGTCGACATTCTTATCCCCGTGTACGAGAGTCTGAATCTGGTTCGTGATTGTGTGCGATCGATCACCCGGTTCACGACGATGCCTTTCCATGCCGTACTTCTCGACGACGCTTCAAGTCCTGCCACCCATGAGAGGCTTCAAGATCTGATCGCCGGTGACTCCCGCTTTCAGTTGAAGCGCAACGAAGAAAATCTTGGCTTTATAGAAAACTGTATCGGCGGGATGAAACAGGCAAAAGCTGACTATGTGGTCCTGCTTAACTCCGATACGGTGGTCGCTCCCGGCTGGTTGGAACGGATGGTGGAATGCGCGGAGAGTGATCCCACCATCGCCGTTGTGAACCCACTAACCAATGAGTCTGGCAACACATCGGTCCGCCTAGCTCCCGGCCTGAATCTCATAACAATGGCGATGCGCATTGCTGAGCTTTCAAAACGCAACTATCCCGACATTACCACCGCGGTGGGTATGTGCATCCTCTTTCGCCGATCCGCCTTGGACCAGTTGGGCGGGTTCGACCCGATCTATAAAGAGGCCTACTGCGAGGAGTCTGATTTATGTATGAGGTTCACTGAAGCAGGGCTTCGAGTGGTCGTCGCGGACGATGCTTTCATTTATCACAAGGGCTGGGCTTCATACGACGAGAGCCGAAAGAAGCAGCTTTATGAGCGCAATCGACGTGTCTTCGATAGTCGGTGGCGTGGGCCGCTCGATCGGGATTGGGGATTTTTCGCGCGGCACGATCCCATTCAGTATATGCGCGACGGACTTTTACGATTTGCCGAACGGGGAACGGAGCCAGAACCGCATCAGCCGGAGATAGCGGAGCATCGATGGGCGAGACTTGGAACGAGCTCAACGTTAAGCGTAGTTGCCGACGGTGCGCGGACTACAGCCGCAACTACTTTATTGGCAGAGCGCGCCCTGGTAGGCCAGGAGTTGGAGTTCAAGCAGTGGTCGATTGATCGACTTAAACGCCCTCTGCTCAAATTCGATGAACGCGGTCTGTTTTTTGCGACTGGGGGCTACAACGCTAACTTACCAGGAATGGGCAGCGATCGGCTGCGCATTACATTTCTCATTTCGAGCTTGCCTGTCTGTGGAGGGGTAATCTCGATATGCCAACTAGCCCGCGAGATGATGCTTGCCGGCCACGATGTGAAATTCGTCACGGAGGATCGCTTCACCGAACCCGAGGTCTTGAACCTCTGGCTCCAACCTCTGATTTTCCGAAACGATCGGCACTTGGTAGATCAGTTCCCTGAGAGCGATGTTGTAGTCGCCACTTTCTGGGAAACCGCGCACCGTTACATGGCGAGCCTGCGTGAACGCTATCCGAATTTCATTTCGGTCTATTTCATCCAGGACTACGAGTCATGGTTTTACCCCGAGACAGACAGGACGACACGGCGCAACGTTATCCAGTCGTATGCTGCGACCGACCATCACATCGTCAAGTCACGCTGGCTGGCTGCGAAGGTTAATCAGCACGGCCCGCAATGTGAGATCGTGCACCTGGGACTCGACCTTGGAATCTTTTATCCCCGAGGCGCGCGGCCTCCATCTCGTCCAAGAGTGGTTTCGGTGGGTAAGCCAGGACCTGAATTAGCAAGGCGGGGTTTCGGTGACACAGTCGAGATATTTCGTCGAATCCATGCAATTCGCCCCGACGTAGAACTGGTCTTTTATGGCGCCGAAACCGCCTCCATGCCGAAGTTGCCTTTCGAATACACAAACATGGGTATTCTGATAGATCAAAACCGAATCGCTGAGCTTGTCTCATCTGCGGATGTGCTGTTGGACTCGTCACTGTGGCAGGGATTCGGGCGACCGGGCCTGGAGGCGATGGCTTGCGGAACTGTTCCCGTGCTCACAAATGTCGGCGGGTTAAGCGAATACGCTCGCGACGATGAAAACTGTCTTCTCGTACCCCCGGGGGATGTCGCAGCAGCAACGTCCGCCATACTGCGTTTGATTGATGACCCGAAATTGTATGGTCGGCTTGCCGAGAACGGCCTCAAGACCGCGCAGCGTTTCTCACACATCGACGAGGCGCGTCTGCATCTTGAACTCTACGAATCGTGGATCAGCGAAAAGCGTCGCCCGCGCCAAACCTGCGTGGTATAGGGACACCGCGGCTTCGCCGCCGCACTGTACGGCGGCAAAGCAGCAGTTCGACCGATTGGGTGCTCCAGATATTCCTATTGACGATGAGCCGGTCGCTACCGCTTCCGGTTCTGTACCAACCACCGGCCCGGTACCGGACGAGCACCCAGCGGGTCGATTAAGACTCGCCAGCACGGGCTGGCGGCTTTGTTCGATCGAGCGAGGAAAGCCTGGCCCTGCTCAGGGATGAAGACCCCTACCTTGTCAGTCCCATCACCGTCCCAGTCTCCCACTACCGGAAGGCCACGCGAGGGGCCAAAGTCAAAGTGATCGACCGAATCGCTGCTGAGTGCCTTCGAGAGAAACCAACTGGAGAACGTGGGTTCGTAGAGGCCGACGAGGTCTCGACCTCTTCCGGTCCAATCGCCAGCGATCGGCAACATTGGGGTTCCGGGAGCACCAAACTGAAACTCGGTGTCTGCCTTTCCGGGCTCGAGGCGGTTTGTGAGTGCCCAGTACCCGGTACGTTTATCAAAGATACCTACACCGTCGCGGCCATCACTATCCCAGTCGCCGGTCACGGGAAGCAAACCGGGCGGGCCAAAAGAAAATACGTGATCTGCTGATCCATCAACGCACTCGTTGCGCAAGTAAAACGTGCCTGTTGTCTGACAGTACAATCCTGGCGAATCCCATCCATCGCCGTCCCAGTCACCCATCAACGGGACCAGGTTTTCTCCCGATGGTCCAAACAAAAACCTTCTGGCTTGAGTCGAATCTTCGGAGGGCAATATCCATTGTTCTCTTGCGGCAAGATACAAGGCGATTTTGTCACCTCCTTCGCGTGGTGCGAAAGACGTGTTGTACTCACCCCGTGCGCGGAGCGCGAGGTCGTCCCCTCGCGGATCGAGATGCGGCCATACCTCAAAAAGGGGATTTCGCCAGAGGTTGACGTCGAGTGCACCCGCACGGGCACCAAGCTTCCACAGAACATAAGGAAGCGAGAGTTGGTCTTGAGTGGACCGGCCTGATATCTCAGCCCACCAGGCCTCGTCGATCTGCGGCACCAACTCGTGCCGCATGTTTCTTACGAGAACTCCATTTGCTACCAGACCGTAATGCGCCGGGTACCCTTCCGAGCGGTAATGCTCGACTTGATCGCGCAGAAGCATCCCCTCGTACTTATGAGCAGTGGTATCTAAGGAAGCCTCGGCATCGTCGAATATGCAGTCCCGATCAGGATGCTTAATTGATGCAATGGGATGGTCGCCCAGGCACTGAATCATTTCCTCAACGAAGTTAGGGCGCAAAATGCTAACGCTGGCGTCGATCCAGATGGTGATGTCATAAGGCCGTTGCCTATCGGGAGCCGATCCCTGGTCAAGTCCCTGGAGTACTAAATGTGATTGTACTTTCGCGAACCTGGCTTTCAGCTGGTCCGATCCCGTTCCCACAATCCTGTGATCAAGCTGAACAACGCGCCAGGGGGGCACTGCATTGTCTGTGAGCGGTTCGTCTGTTAAGCAAATGAAATCACAAGGTAAGGTTTGCGCAGGTTGAGGTTTGAGGTCGTCGTATCCTCCGATGATCGTTGTGTAAACACATATACGTAAGGACATAAGTGCAGCGCTTGGATTTTTCAGTTAGCTTTTTCGAGCTTAGCCCCGTTTCGCCAACGCGCCGGGTAATGTTACCGGCGTGCCCTCTCCAGGATGGGAAAAGATGAGGTCAGCTGGGCGATTGAGGTTTGCGTTATTCAAAATCCATAGGCCCCAATTCGGCACGTAGATGCCGACCGAGTCTCGTCCGTCGCCATCCCAATCTCCAACGAACGGAAGACCACCAGGAGGAAAAGCGGTAAAGCCCTTATCAGAGCGCCCGTGCAGGTTCCCTGCCTTGAGGTACAACGCTCCCGAGGCCGGATCGTAGATGCCGACCGAGTCGCGACCATCACCATCCCAGTCGCCAACAACGGGTAGCCAGTTAGTATTTGACGGTCCAAATGAGAACGTCTCATCTGCTGGTCCAGTCGTGTTCTGGTATCGCAGGCACCACTGGCCCGTCTCACGCAGGTATATTCCGATGGTGTCGGAACCTGTCCCTATCCAATTGCCACAGATAGGCACTGCGCCTCTGGGACCAAAACCTACAACCTGATCGGCGGCTCCTTCGTCTACCGTGTTGCGCAAAAAGAATGTGCCAGTAGCCGGATCATAGAGCCCTAGACCCGAGCCACGGCCGCCAAAATTTCCAAGGAGAGGAAGCAAGCCTTGTCCAGCGGAACCATAACGAACTCTTCGCTCATTTCCGTCCATGCCACGAAGCGTCCAGTCGGACGTCTTCGGATTGTAAAAGCCAAATTCGGCAGACACCGCTTTAGGTTCAGGACTTGCGACTGAATACATTTTGGCCGACCATGCTGGTGCTCCCGCGTCCATCTCTGCTCGCAAAAGTTGCTCCCATTCAAGAACGCTGAGTCCTTCCCGCCGCACGAAAATGTCATACTGCCCGAAGATTGGGCGATCAAAGACGATCAGAGGTTTGGGTGCGAGCACATTGGGGTCGTAAATGATCGTGTCGATTGGGGCAGACAATGGCACCATGTGTTCATCCATCGAATCCACTACCAGGTTCCGGGGGTAGATCGCGTAGTCAGTCCACCCGAATCGACGGAAGAGCGAACGGTAGTCGTCCATCAGCATCATGTTTGGATGTCCACTCCAATCTGACCAGGAGAACTTGAGGCCTAAGCTTGTCAGGTAGTCTTTCTCCTCGAAACTTGGGTGACGAATAAATAGGAAATGGCGAGCGACCTGGCCGAACTTCTCCAATACGGATGCTGCTGTCGCTGCATCTGGCAGATGTTCAAGGAAATCCATCGCAGACACAAAATCGACCGATCGATCAGCAACCTGGACCACTCGTACGTCTGCTTCTACAACCTCCAACCCTGCACGTTGAGCCTCAGCCGCCTCAGAGGGATCCAACTCAAATCCAAGTCCGGGGCCACGGCCAAACCGTTGCAGGCAGTGTTGTAGGGAGCCGCCAGTTCCGCTGCCCAGATCGATAAAGGCGTAGCGACCACTTTTCCCGTCAATACTGGAAATTGAGAAAGTCATAGCAAGGTTAATCTCGAGATTGTAACCCTTCTGTCACCGTTCCAACCTCCGAGTTTTATGGACCAATGTTGCGGCTCAAACTGGATCGCCTCCTGCGACTAATATTCAACGTCCGATTTGGGAATTATTTTTCGACCGATGAAACGGTACTCCTGAGCCACGAGGTCAACGAGGGGATAGCGGGACTTCAACTCGGCCGGAACATCTCGTGGATGAACAATGCGAATACTGAAGTGCAGAATTTCCCATCCCACACGTCCCACCTCAGTCAGAAATTCGGCGATGGTCATCTTGTTTAAGAATACTCCTTCGTCAATCAGAGTCGGATGCGGGGAGTCAAGCAGGTAGTATTCCGTATTTGGATATAGATGCTCCCAGTGTTCCAGCGTGCTGGGAACGTTTACGTGAGAGCCGGAGGGCGAATAGTAGAGTGGACTTACGGTGATGTAGGCGTATCTTCCGAGGCGCAGCAGCCGGTCGATTTCTGTTATTGCCTTCCGCACGTTTTTGAGGTGTTCAAACACAGAGTGACTGTAAATCAAGTCAAAAGTCCCATCCGGAAATGGAACCCTTTCTTCAATGTTTGCAGTAACGAATTTCAACTTAGGGTTCCGATCTGAGTAATCCACCAGATCCAAACAGTAGTGCTCCGGAAAGTGATCGTTATAGTTCACCTCCGGCCCGTCGAAACCCACCCCGACACCGAGGACGCGTTGAATCGCAGCCATCTCGACATTTTCTGTGAGCGTTTTGAAGTGAGAGGCCCAGATGAGGTAGGTAAGGTCCACCTCTGCATCGATTGATGGGTCAAACTCCTGCAGACGCAATAACCACTCATGCATCGACACGAGCGGCGACGGTGCCTCAGCAACAAGTTCAGCTCCGCCAACGAGGTGCGCCTCCTGGAATAAACTCTGCGCGAAGGCGTCCAGCTCACGGACGGTCTTTCTAATTTGTTCCGCCTCGATTCGCGCTTTTTCCGATCGAGCACGCTCCAAAGGGTTGTGCAACAAGCGCTTCGCTTGCACTTCGAGTTCGGAGCATTTGATAGCGAGACGCAAACTCTCTTCGCGCGCGATTTCAGCTTCAGCATGAATTCGTTCGACCGTCTCAAGTGAACCCGCCGGGAACTGATAACGCGGAAATCGTTCACGAAGATGACGCAATGCGGGGTGCGCGAATCCTTCACGGGAAGTTTCGCGTGCGAAAATAGGCGCAGACATTCCGGCCCGCTGGCGCTCGTACCAGTTTTCAGTTTCCCGGTAAAAGGAGTCATCGGCGAGCGTCTCCCGCAAGTTGCAGGAAACGCATTTATCGCAAAGGTAAACACTACCGGTAATCGGGCGGTCGAGGATCGCGGAGGTGAACTCTGCCCGATACTCGCGAGCCCGTGGTCCGTTCCAAACAGAAGCCGCTGCCTCGTTACGAACGTTTCCCAGCGAACGAAACTGTTTGCCGGATAGAAATCGGCATGGCCATACATCGAAGTTTGAATCAACCAGCATGTGGTACCACGGAATGTAGCAATGTCGATCGCCTGCCCATCGAGATGTTCTGGACCCGCTGCGATGGTTAACGCCGAACCCAACTTGCGCAGCGTAGTCGATCTCTTGAGACGTGTTTGGGGAACCTGGGACCAGTGCGCCTGGTTCGTCAGCAAATAGGTTTCCGGAGATGAATCCGTTTCCGTTAGCGTCTTTCACTGCCGCAACCTGCTGTTCAAGGATTTCAATTTCGGACGGATTGAGTGATTGCAAAGAGGCGGGTCCGTCAGGCGCATCAGGTAGATCGATGATCACGCCTGCTGCGTCGAGCTCGCGCGCCATCGAGACCATCTCACCCACACCTCTGAAGTTCGCAGGCGTCACTGAGAATTTGCACACTAAGCTGGGGAAATTCACTCCACGCCTAACACGCTCGTCGTGCAAGTGCTGGAGATTGATGGGTGCCGGGTCTGGACCGTCGCCATTTTTAGGGCCTGCATCAAAGCGTGCGATGACGGTGTGGACTTTAATCTGGAGAAAAATGTCGACCAGGCGCTGGTCGAGAACTGCGGCGTCGGTCTGGACTTCGTCGATTACCACACCAGCCGCTGACAGATATTGAAGCATCTCGATTGAGTGAGGATGAGCAAGTGGGTCTCCTTGTCCGGCAAGGCGAACGCTGATCAGGTTCATGGCCGTCAACTCGTCAACCAACTCTCGGAATCGGTGGTAGTCCATGCAGGCGCCCCCCAATCCGACCGGCTGAAACTCTACATGGAGCGGGCCATACGGCACGACGTCGAGAACGGTGCTTGACCTGATGAGTTGACGCTTGGCTTCATCGAGCAGATACCAGCCGTATTGCACTGATTAGCCTCCGTTCGAGTTATTGAAGGGTATCCGCAGATTCGACCGATCCTCTCCTGGCCGGCAGAATGTCGGCTGGTGCTCTACGGAGCATGTACTTGTGCCTTACTGTTTGGTCGCAAAAGCCAGTTTGGCTGCGCCCAGTAGACCTGCGTCGTCACCACATTCAGCTCGTGTGATCTTTACGCGTTTTGCGGGCATTGGGAATGCTCGAGCCGCGACGGTGCGTCGCATTGATTCCTCAAAAAGCTTCCAACCATTCGCAACGCCACCGCCGATAACAACAATCTTCCGGGTTCAGTAAGTTGACTAGATTAGCTATGCCCACTCCCAGATATGAGCCCATTCGTTTGAAAACGTTCAGTGCCAATTTGTCGCCGTTCATAGCAGCGGCGAAGAGCCTCTCTGCGGTAAGCGCGCCCTCTGCCTGCAGTGTCCACAAGGCCTGCCCGGATAACGACTCGATGGCCATGCGCACGATGCCGGTGCCGGAGGCATAGACTTCGAGGCAGCCCTCGCTACCGCAGTTGCAGCGAACACCAGAAAATGGCTCTATGCTGATGTGCCCAATCTCTCCTGCCGACCCATCAATTCCTCTCAACAATTTCCCGTCGAGTATGATGCCGCCGCCGACTCCTGTGCCCAGGGTGATGCAGATAACATTTTGAAAACCTCGAGCGGCGCCGAACCACGTTTCACCCACGACTGCCGCGTTAGCATCGTTCTCGATCAGGGCTGAACAACCAAGGTGTTTCTGGAGAACTGGGCCCAGATCGAAGTTTTCAAGGCACGGTAGGTTGGGAACAGTGACTACTCGTCGTTCATCGAAACTAACAGTACCGGGCACTGCAATCGTCACTGCCGCAATAGTCTTGCCAATCATTGCATCGCTGCTACGGCATTCGTTTACAGCGTCAACAATTGCTTGAACTATGACCTCGGGCTTCTCGGCTTTTGGGGTTTGTCGTTTGGAGCGGAAGTGGATCTTCCCGGTCTGCTCTATTGCTGCGACGCGCAGGTGGGTGCCTCCGAGATCGGCAGCGAACACCAGGTCCGAGGATTGAAAGTCAGGAGCAGTTTCCATCTATGAACGTTTACGGCCAGCCATGTCGATGCCGACGGCGGCAACTAAGATCGCACCCTTGATGATGTTTTGCATGTAGGGTTCAACGCGTTCCAGCGACATACCATTATCAAGGCTTGCCATAATCAAGGCTCCAAGGACGGCGCCGAAAACAGTGCCGCGCCCGCCCATCAGGCTGGTGCCGCCGATGACGCAGGCGGCGATTGCGTCGAGCTCAAGAAGTTGTCCGGCGTCGGGTGAAGCACTGCCGACGCGGGCAGTGTAAATGATCGCCGCCACGCCTGACAGAGCACCCATGATGCAGAAAACAGCGAGTACGTGGCGTTTGATATTGATGCCGGATAACCGCGCGGCGTCGGGGTTTCCGCCGATGGCGTAAAGGTAACGTCCGAAAGTAGTGTTCTGAGTTAGGAAAGCACCGGCCAGCGCAATAGCCAGAAAGATGATCACTGGATTGGGAATTCCCGCACGTGCGCCCGGCGCAAGCTCATAGGAATTCATCAGGTAAACAAAACCGACGATGACCACGCACGGAAGTAATATGCGCAGCAACATCGGTCCGATCGAAGTGGCTTCGAGTCCGTGCCGGCGGCGCGCACGACTGCGCGAAATATTCATTACTACGATTGCTGCCACAGCCAGACCGGCCACCACCCAACCAACGGTTGGTCCAACGTAGTTCTGGCCGATCGACTTGAATTCTTGAATGCGGATCGGGATCGTCTCACCCTTACTCAATCCGAGAATTACGCCTCGCCAAGCCAGCAATCCGCCGAGCGTTACTATGAACGCTGGAATATTCACGTAAGCGGTGAGTGCTCCCTGGAATGCTCCTATTGCGATGGCGACTCCGATTCCAGCTGAAAGTGAAGGCGCCAGTCCCCAACCGAGCCAACCTTGTGCGATTGCGGCGATGCCGCCGGCCAGTCCGACAACGGAGCCAATTGAAAGATCAATCTGCGCCGTAATAATCACCATCAACATGCCTACGGCGAGAATTCCGGTAACGGCGGTCTGCCGCATGAGATTTGAGAAGTTACGCGGGCTGAGAAAGATTGCTTCAGTGGACCAATGGAAGAAGAGCCAAATCGCAATCAGTGCGAAGAGCATCGTGTAGGCACGAAGCACATCGGTGGAGATTTTGAATTTTCCGATTTTGGTGACAGGAGTGAGCACGGCTGTTTCGGCCAACACTCCGGGGTCACCATTGTTTTCGGGTCGATCCAAATCTGGCTCACCTGCATGATTGCTCATCGAGAGACCTCACCAACAATACCGTCTTTGCCTTCCTTGAATAGCGGGTTTCGCTTCCTTGGAACTGCGGCTTTGCCGCATACCGTGCGGAAAGGCTCTGCCTTTCCGCTCAGCAATAAAAGACCTCGAGGCTATGCCTCCGTGATAAATGCCGAGGGTAGCCTCATTCAATTATGTGGCAATTCGCAAAGGCGGAGCCTTTGCGCACGGAATCCGGCGGAGCCGCGACTTCCGAAAGCCCCACACAGCTCAAGCAGCTCTTTCCACTCGTCCGGTGGCGCAAGCCATCACCTTTTCCGGAGTCGCTGCCGCGCGCGTAAATTCCCCGGTCACTCTACCTTCATGCAGGACGATCACCCTGTCGGCGAGTCCTAACACTTCAGGTAGCTCGGACGAAACCAAAACGATCGCCAGTCCACTCGCCGCGAGTTTGTTGATCTGAGCATAGATCTCTTGTTTGGCGCCGACATCAATGCCGCGCGTCGGCTCATCGAGAAACAGGACGCGCGGGTTTGTAAGTAACCATTTCGCCAAAACAACTTTCTGTTGGTTGCCGCCGGAAAGCGTGCCGGCCACGGTGAACACTGAGTTGGCCTTAACCCGCAAGTCTTTCATCGCGCGTTCACCAGCCGCAGCTTCCGCATCAACGCTGGTGATGAATCGTCCTGAAATTTTCGACAAACTGGCCAGAGTCATATTGTTCAGGATCGTCTGATCCAGGACGAGGCCAAACCGTTTGCGATCCTCCGTTACGAAACCAATCCCCTGCTTGATTGCATCCGCCGGGTCGGAAATTTGCACGCGCGAACCAGACACAAAGATCTCGCCTGAGAATTTTCCGGTGTGCGCGCCAAATATCGCCATCAACAAATCGCTTCGTCCTGCCCCCATCAATCCGGCGACGCCCAACACCTCTCCTCGCTTAACCCTAAAACTAACGTTGTCGACCAACTTTCTGCCGGTCTTGACCGGGTCGTCGATGGAAATATTTCGGACCTCAAAAACCACTTCACCTTGAGTGTGATTCACGGTGGGAAAAATGTCTCCAACTTCGCGGCCAACCATGCGTTCGATAATTCCCGCCTCGGTCCATTCGCTCGTTGGGTTGGTCCCGACCGTCTTGCCATCTCGCAAGACAGTGATCCGATCGCTCATGCGAAACACTTCTCCAAGCTTGTGAGAAATGTAGATCATCCCAACCCCACGAGACCGCAGCTTGTTGAGGATGCCGAACAACGTCTCAACCTCACTGTCCGTGAGCGCGGCAGTTGGCTCATCAAGGACCAGGATTCGGGCGTTGTGAGAAAGCGCTTTTGCGATTTCGATCAACTGTTGCTGGCCAATGCCCAAACTCTTTACTGGTATTTGTGGATCAATCGGCAGGTGCAGATCGGCGAGTAGTTCGCGTGCGCGACGACGCATTTCTTCCCACCGGATCACGCCGAACTTTTTGGGTTCGCGACCAAGAAAAATATTCTCTCCCACCGACATCTCCTGCACGAGCGACAGCTCCTGAAAGATCACTGCAATCCCAGCCCGCTCGGCGTCGCGCACGCTGCTGAAGTGTCGTTCCTCGCCATCAATCCAGATCTGCCCCTCATACTGCGGATACGGATAGACGCCGCCGAGGATCTTCATCAGCGTTGATTTTCCCGCACCGTTCTCTCCAACCAGGGCATGCACTTCGCCGGGATGTAGATCGAAATTTACGCCATCAAGCGCCCGTACACCCGGAAACGCCTTGGCGATGTTCCGCATCTCGAGAAAGGTTGGTTCGCTCATCGGAAGAAGTCCAAAGTCCAACGTCGACCGGACATTGGACGTTGGACACTGGACTTTCGACTAGTTAAGGCTTGGGACACTTATCCGGGGGAACGTTAGCGCAAATCTTTTCGAGAGTTTGATAACCGTCTTTCACGACGGTGGTAAGAATATTGTTTCGATCAACTGCTCCCGGTTCCAACAGTATCGCCGGAACCTTCTTAAAACCGTTGTCGATAGTCTCCGTAGTCGCAACCGTCTCGCCACGCGCTAACTTAATCGCTGCATCAACCGCGCCATTCGCAAGTGGCGGCAAGGGTTTGTAAACAGTCATCGTTTGTTTGCCGAGCACAATCAGAGTCAACGACGCGAGGTCAGCATCCTGACCGGATACGAGCACTTTGCCAGCGAGATTTTGGCCTTCCAGCGCCTGTATTGCGCCGCGTGCTGTGCCGTCGTTGGAACAGACCACTGCATCAACCTGGTTGTTTGACTGCGTCAAAGCATTCTCGACGATGTTGAGAGCAGCACTCGCCTGCCACTCTTTCGCATACTCATCGGCAACAATCTTTACGTCGCCGCGGTCTACGGCAGGCTTGAGAATGTTCATCTGACCCTGGTGAAGCAGAATCGCATTATTGTCAGTGGGCGAGCCGCCGACAATGACGAAGTTTGCCGGCTTCTTGCCAACGTGGTCGAGCAGGTACTTCGCCTGCATCTCACCCATCTTCACGACCTGATGAGAGATGTAGAGATCAACGTCTGAATTCTTGATGAGCCGGTCATAGGCGATCACCGGAACGCCCTGACGTTTCGCTGCTTCGACAATTGCCGCTGCCACTTCGCCGTTGTGAGGGGCCACGATCAGCACATCGACACCTTGCGTCAACATATTCTCAGCCTGCTTGATCTGAAGATTATCGTCGCCGTTGGCAACCTGCACGTTGACCTCCATCCCGAGTTCTTTAGCGCGCTTTTCAACCAACTCTTTGTCTCGTTGCCAGCGCTCCTCTTTGAGAGTGTCCATGGAAAAACCAATGCTGATGGGATCGTTGGGTCCCTTTTTCTGCCGCGCCGAACCAGTATTTGTTTGAGTGCCAGATACGCAGGCTCCGGCGATCAACGCCAGGACTACCACGCAAAGAATTAAAGTTCCACGCATTGGATAACTTTTCCCTTCTCCTCGAGTATTTATCGACAAACGATTCACAGCAGCTGATCGTGGTTAGACAATCCACGCTGCCTGGAAAGCAGTAAGCAGTGCCTGTGACGCTTTCGTCGCAATTCACTCAGCAATTTCAGATTGAGGCCATCAGCTTAACAGAGTCCCGATGGAAAATATATTGTTTCTCTTTTGTAGTTTACTTTGTATCATCTGTGCGCCAGCACACATACAAGCAGCCTCCCCCAATGTGCGCCAGCACACATACAAGCGGGATCCCCCACTGTAAAGTGTCCGCCGAGACCGTTGAATTCACCTGCGTCACCCGTGAAGAGTTGAACTCTTTGTGACGCAGACTTCTGGAATAATCTCACTCGGCTACAGTTTCAGACGGTTCGCGCCAAACAATTGTGACAATCAAGCGGCCTGAGGGGGGCCATCCTATGAATCGATCAATTTCTAATCTGATTCGCTTAGCGTTGTGCGGTTCTTTCCTTTTGTGCACAGTGAGCGTAGTCAATGCTCAGTTCAAGGCAGGTGTTCAGGGAACCGTAAGAGATTCTGCGGGCGGTTTGGTGCCTGATGCCACCCTGACCCTGACCAATGGGGAAACAGGCGCATCTCAGGAAACAACAACCAGCGAGGATGGCTTTTACCGAATATCCGGCTTGGGTCCGGGAAAGTACACACTCACCACCGAGAAAGCCGGCTACAAGAAGAACGTCCGCGAAAATATCTCGGTGAACGCGGAAGCTGTTCAAGGTGTTGATGTGCAACTCGAGATCGGCGACGTCACTGCGACTGTAACAGTCGACCAGGGAGCCGAGACGGCATTGGAAACAGAGAACGCGAGCATCTCAGGCGCAATCACCACCGAGGAGGTGCGTAACTTGCCGCAGCCAGGGCGTGATCCCTACGAACTTGTTCGACTGGCGCCAGGAATCGTGGGTCTGGGCGCTCGCAGCGGCAGTGGTCAATCAGTCGGACTTCCAAACACTACGGGACCGGGTGGTTCTAATTCCGCAGTCTTTCAAACTGAAAACCAAGTTCCTATCTCCGCAAATGGACAGCGGGTTTCAAGCAACAATTTCCAGATCGACGGTGTCAGTGTCAACAGCCTTCAATTTGGAGGTGCTGCCGTTGTTACACCTAACCAGGAATCAGTCAAAGAAGTTCGCGTTACGTCGTCAAACTATTCTGCAGAGTTGGGCCGCAATTCCGGGGCACAAATAGAAGTAGTTTCGCAGAATGGATCCAACGATTTTCATGGCAGCGCTTTTATCAAAGCCAATGAGCCGAAGTGGAACGCCTTTAATCCTTACGGCGGCATCGATCTGGTCCCACAGCGAGTCAACAACCGCTTCCGTCAATTTGGCGGTTCATTCGGTGGCCCGTTGTCTCTGCCCAGATTCGGTGAGGGCGGCCGTTCGACCTACCCCGGCCGCAATCGTTTGTTCTTCTTCTTTTCGATGGAGGCTTTACGAAACAATACTACTGATACATTCACAGAATTTATCGAGACGCCAGAGTATCGGGCGCTGGTTATTAACCAACGACCCGGCAGCCAAATCGCCCAGATCTTCGGCACCAGTGGCATCTCTCCACGCATCGTTGGTTTGGTTGCGCCGAGTTGCTCGCGCTTCGGTAATGATATTAATCGTTGCCGCATAGTAGGCAACGGATTAGACCTGGGTTCGCTAACAGGCGCAACCGGCCAGTACGTCAGCCTGGGCAATCCCACGGGCGGCGGGTTCGACAACATACCTGATATTCAACAGGCTGTTCTGGCGGTGCCCCGGAGCGAGAAGGGACAACAATACAATCTGCGTTTTGATTACCATCCAGGCACGGCCCAAGTCACGTTTAGTAGTTATTCGACCGGCCGTGACGATCGAGTAGGTGACTTTGGATCGCGTGGTCGCCCGTCATCTGATCTCAGAAACAAACCGCGTAATACGGCGATAACTGTTGCCTACATTCAACCCGTGTCTTCGAAGGCCGTTAATGAATTGCGTTTCAGTTTCACCAAGTTTGCCAGCAATCAAGTTCAGGCTTCCTCCGAGACTAACTTCGGAATCCCACGCATTGAAGTTGAAGGACTCCCTTTTGATCGCATTCGCTTTGGAGCGGACCGCGCCGAGACTACTCCGGCAATCTTCGCGCAAAAAACCTACGAATTCCGCGACACTCTGCGACTGGTCAAGGGCAATCACGCCTTTTCCTTTGGCGGACAGGTTCGCCTCGAGCACGACAACAACGACCTGAGCGGTGGGTCTCGTCCCGTCTATTCGTTCGTTGGTCTTTTCAATCTGGCCAATGAAACGCCCATCTTCGAGGCTGTTGCCGCCGATCCGCGTTCAGGAGGCCCTGCGCAGGCTCAGCGTTTCTTTCGCACCGGCGACTATGCCGCTTTCATTCAGGACGATTGGAAGCTTCGGCCCAATCTCACCGTCAACTTGGGTTTGCGATATGAGCTTTTCACCCCACCTACCGAAACCGAAGACCGTCTGACCAACTTTCTTATCGAACCTGGAACCGCTTCAGGGGGGCGGGTGATAACGACTGACAAACTCTTCAACACTGATCGGAACAATTTTGGCCCCCGTCTCGGGTTCGCTTACAGCCCAAATCAACGGCTCGTTTTGCGCGGCGGGTTTGGTGTCAGCTACAACCGAATTCCTAATGTGTTATTCACCAACACGCGCGGCAACCCACCATTCTTCGCGCGCTTTAACATCTGTTGCGGAACAGCGGCAACTGACTTTGGAACTCCTTTCGCAGGGGGCCTCATACGTTTCGTTACCGGCACCAGTAGTGCGCCAGGCAGCTACCCTGTTAACCCGGCATTGGCCCAGGGAATTGATCCGGTGACTGGAGGCGTGCGTGGAGCACCGGTTGAAATTTACGGCGCCTTTCCGGAGACACCGAATTCTTATGTCTATATCTACTCGTTCGAGGGCCAGTACGAATTACCGTGGAAACTCGTCGGAAGTCTTGGATACCAGGGCAGCAAGGGACGTCGCTTGATTCGCCTCGTAGATCAAACGCTTATCACTCCAATCAATGGAGCGAATTTCCAGTCAGTGTTCTTTCCACAGCCAGACGGGAGTTCCAGCTACAACGGATTGAACGCGAGGGTCGCCAGGCGTTTCGCTGACAACTTCCATTTTGAGGCTAACTACCGGTTCAGTAGTAGTAAGGACCACCTTTCGTACGAAGGTCCAGGAGCTGAAACAAATCAGACAAATCCGGGCAACCTCGATTCGGAGTATGGCTACTCTGATTTTGATGTCCGTCATTTTTTCACCTTCGTTGGAATGTACGAAACAAACTTTTTCCGAGGCGGGAACTCTGTGATGCGGGCCATCGTTGACGGCTTTCAACTCAACGCGATTGTTACCAGAAACACTGGCTTTCCCTACACACCCAAATTCTTCTCCGATTTGCGACAGCCTAGTGGCCGCTTTTTCGGCCCCATTCGTCCGTCGGCCTATAACGGCGGCGCTCTCGAAGATACATCGGATGACGCTTTCATCCGACCCGGTGGCAATTTCCCAGGAGGAGGCGCGCGGTATTTCACACTTACCCCAAATGCTCCACCAGGAATCGACCGCAATTCGTTTCGTGGCCCAGGTTACTTCAGTGTGGATGCCAGTCTGGCCAAGAAAATTGCACTCCCTTTCATAAGTGAAGAAACGAACCTTGAACTGCGAGTCAACGCCTTCAACGTTTTCAATCAGCTCAATCTCGCAGCGATCCGGTTCTTCGATGCCGGGTCGATCATCACAGATACAAACTTCGGACGTTCCCAACGCGGCCTTTCGGGTCGCGTGGTTGAACTCCAGGCACGCTTTAGATTTTAGAAACATCATATGGCTTAGGCCTCCGCGCCCGCCCTCGTTGGAGCTGGATTGGCCCGGCTAAGAAAGAGGAGTTATCTGTGCGTGCTGAACCACGGATGAGTACATGAGGTCTGCTAAGTTAACTGGTCGATTAACTCTGCTGATTACGCTGATCGCCGTCTCGATGCCTGCTCCACCGCGGGCATCGGCGCAGGGGCAGCGCAAGCCCAGTCCATCGCGCGCCGAGCGGCTCGCGTCCCCTGACATTGAGATCCGGATCACTCACTTGCTCGCGCGCATGACCCTGGCAGAGAAGCTCGGCCAACTACAGCAACTCGACGGCGAAGCCAATGGAAACTTTCGACCAGAACACCTTGAGTTAGTTCGCAAGGGTTTGCTGGGCTCCACGTTGAACGTGCGGGGAGCGCAACGAACAAACCAACTGCAACGGGTCGCCATCGAGGAATCACGCTTAAAGATCCCACTTCTGTTTGGGTTCGATGTGATTCACGGTTATCGCACCGTCTTTCCCATTCCCCTCGGTGAAGCAGCGACATGGGATCCGGCGGCAGTCGAGCTCAGTGCGGCGATCGCCGCAAAAGAGTCCAGGTCAGCCGGTGTTCATTGGACCTTTGCGCCGATGGTCGACATCGCCCGCGACGCACGTTGGGGAAGAATCGCCGAAGGCTCTGGAGAGGATCCGTTCCTCGGCTCGGTAATGGCACGCGCTCGCGTGTTGGGCTTTCAGGGCAAGGACTTCAGCGTCAACGACAAAGTACTCGCCTGTGCCAAACACTGGGTGGCTTATGGCGCTGCCGAAGCTGGTCGCGATTACAACACCACCGACATCTCAGAACGAAACCTGCGCGAAGTTTACTTCCCTCCTTTCAAGGCAGCGGTGGATGCTGGCGTGGGCACATTCATGACCGCCTTCAACGATCTTAACGGCGTGCCCGCTTCTGCCAATCCATTCATTCTTCGAGATGTGCTTCGTGGCGAGTGGAAGTTTACCGGGTTTGTTGTCAGCGACTACACGTCGGTTGAAGAATTGATGAAACATGGCGTGGCGGCTGACGGCGCCGAAGCAACCCGCGAAGCGCTCACGGCGGGCGTCGACATGGAAATGGTTAGCCGTCTCTACAATAAACACGGCGGCGATCTAATCAGGCAACGACGGCTGTCACAACAAGCCGTCGATGAAGCGGTCAGGCGAATACTGCGGATCAAATTTCGGCTGGGATTATTTGAGCGGCCGTACGTTGACGAAACGATCGAACCCAAAGTTATTTTCAACAACGAGCATGTTGCAGCAGCTCGCAAAGTCGCGGCACGATCCATCGTGCTATTGAAAAATGAAGGCAACGTTTTGCCGTTAGCAAAGAGTGTTCGGTCTATTGCTTTGATAGGAGCACTCGCGAATAGCCAGAAGGAAGTGCTGGGATCGTGGACAGGCGACGGTAGGGAGCAGGACGCCGTTACCGTCTTGCAAGGCATCAAGTCGAAAGTACCGCAAGCCAAGATCAATTACGCCAAAGGCTGCGAGATCATTTGTGACAAGACAGACGGTTTCGACGAAGCGGTTAGGGCTGCGCGCGATTCGGATGTCGTAATCGTCGCGGTAGGTGAAGCAGCCGACATGAGTGGTGAAGCTGCATCGCGCAGCTCGATCGATCTGCCGGGCCAACAATTGGAACTTGTTAAGGCATTGAGAGCCTCGGGAAAGCCGACCGTGGTGGTTTTGATGAATGGCCGTCCGCTAACAATTAGCTGGCTGGCAGAGAACTCACCGGCCATCCTGGAAACATGGTTCGCCGGGACGCAAGCAGGCCACGCTATTGCTGACGTGCTCTTCGGCGATGAGAATCCAGGCGGAAAGTTACCAGTTACGTTTCCGCGCGCGGTGGGTCAAATACCTATCTACTACAACCACATGAATACGGGCCGGCCGCCTGACCCGAACAACAAATACACCTCTAAATATCTCGATGTACCGTGGACGCCTCAATTCCCTTTCGGATATGGGCTCAGCTATACGCAGTTTAAGATCACAAACCTTCGGCTGAGTGCGCCAAAGATTTTACGCACCGGTAAATTAACCGTGACTGCGGAAGTGGAAAATGCCGGCCAGCGAGCTGGCGACGAAGTAGTGCAACTATATATTCGCGATGTGGCTGCGAGTGTTACCCGGCCCGTTAAAGAGCTAAAAGGCTTTCAGCGAGTCACCCTCCAACCCGGTGAAAAAAGACTAGTCACGTTTTCTCTTGGGCCAGAACACCTGGGCTTTCACAATCGCCTGATGAAATTCGTAGTCGAACCCGGACAGTTCAAGGTAATGGTTGGACCAAATTCCGAAGAACTGATCGAGGCAACTTTTGAAGTCAAGTAGGAATTCCTTGGAATGCGCGCCACGTCGGCGCTGGGAGTTGAAAGGATTACATGAAATCTAGAACCGCGATGACGGTCTGTTTCATAACCGGCCTGGTGTTACTGATTGCTGGTTTGCGAAACATATTCGCACCTGGATTTTTTAGCTTTAACCCACGAGTGATGGGCAAGCTCGATCTCACAATGCTCTTTGCTGCCGCCGCCACCTTCTGGATTGCTGCAGCAGGATTTTGCAGGAGGCACACTCAGGCACATCACATTAAGAATGGGTAGCCTTGTGGGAGACTCGGAGTCGGCGGTCGGTCATGGCGCGATGAACTCATTCAAACGGGGTGCATTTCCACCTTTGCGTTCAGCTCTCGCCCTGCTCTCGCTATTAACCTGCAGTTCCCTACTTTCAGCCCAACCCAGGATTGCTTTGGCGCCCGGCGCTCCCGGCAACCACGCTCAATGGACCAGCGCAGGCAAGCAGGCAGTGGGCACTTCCAACACCCTGGATTCGAAAGTGTGGTTTACCCTCCAGGGCGGCGTGCTCACCGAAGTATTCTTCCCCACCGCTGATATTCCGAATGTCCATCTTCTTGAGTTCGTCGTAGTCAATCCATCAACCAGAAAAGTTGAAACAGAGCGCAACGATACGACGCACGATATTCAACTCTTAAATCATAGCTCTCTTTCGTTTCGACAAATCAACACTGCGACAAGTGGAGCATGGAAAGTCATCAAGACTTACACGACCGATCCTGCGCGCAACACAGTCTTGATTGATGTTAAGTTCGAGACAAAAAACAAAGCCCTGGCGTTATACGTCTATTTCGACCCATCCCTTAACAACAGCGGCATGCACGATACCGCCTGGACTGAGGGCGGAGCACTGTTGGCAAAGGAGGCTGACAAGTGTTCGGCTGTGCTTGTCTCCGGGGGCTTCGCGGCAACCACAAACGGCTTCTACCAAACAAGCGACGGCTTGGAACAACTGACGGAGAGAGGGGGAATCATCACGAGTTATTCTCTCGCAACGAATGGAAACGTTGCGCAACTCGCTATGATCAATCAGCCCGAACGGTTCACACTTGCCCTGGGCTTCGGTAAGAGCCCCGTAGAGGCTGTGAAGGCTGCGCGAAGCTCATTGAGGAAAGGTTTTCAAGTTTGTCGCAAGGAATACGAAGACGGCTGGCGCCTCGTCGGTAGCAAACTGCCAAGAGTCGACCCGAAGTATCAAGCGCAATTCAATCTTGCCGCACTCGTTTTGAAAGCACACGAAGACAAGACTTTCCGCGGTGCAAACGTCGCATCGCTTTCCTCTCCCTGGATAACCGGGACCGCAGCAAACGAACCTTACGTCGGCGGTTATCATCTCGTTTGGGCCCGTGATCTTTATCAGGTGGCCACGGCTTACATGGCTTTAGGCGACAAAGCCGCTGCGGAGCGGGCATTGAACTACCTCTTTACCGTTCAGCAAAGAGACGACGGCAGCTTCCCGCAAATCACCTGGATTGATGGGAGGCCACTTGGCGATGCAGTGCAAATGGATGAAGTCGCTTATCCGTTGATCCTCGCGTATCAACTTGGACGCACGGATAGAGAGACGTATCTCAAACACATCAAGCGCACGGCAGACTACATTGTTAAGACTGGTCCAACCACGAAACAAGAACGATGGGAAGAAAAAGCGGGGCATTCGCCGGCCACCATTGCTGCCGAGATCGCCGGGCTCGTTTGCGCGGCCTGGATAGCGGAACGCAATGGTGACGCAGCTTCAGCTCGTAGCTATCTCGCCACCGCCGACGATTGGGCTAGCAAAGTCGAGAGCTGGACGGCGACGACCAGCGGCAAGTACGGTAACGGAAACTACTATTTGCGTCTTACGCAAAAAGGAAATCCAAACGCGGGAGAAAGAATCGAGCTCAACAACAATGCTGGTGTTGCTGATGAACGAGAGATCATCGATCCAAGTTTTCTTGAACTCGTCCGACTAGGCATTAAGTCGCCGCGCGATCCATTAATCGAGCGATCGCTCAGAGTTGTGGATGAATTGCTTCGGGTTGAAACGCCACACGGGCCAGGCTGGTATCGCTATTTGCGGGATGGCTACGGCGAAATGTCAGATGGGCGACCCTGGAATTGGGACGGAAAATACACAGGCAAAGGACATTTGTGGGTTCTATTAACCGGAGAGCGTGGGCAATACGAGCTGGCGCGCGGTGAATTTGTGAACGCACGAAAGCGATTGGATACGATGCTTGGGTTCGCAAATGAAGGACTGATGCTGCCGGAGCAGGTTTGGGATCAGCCACAAGTTCCAGGACGCGACTTCAAGTTTGGCGAAGGCGCCGGATCGGCGACGCCGCTCGCCTGGTCCATGGCGCAATTCATTCGCCTGGTTATGAATGTCCGTGAGGGAAAGAACCTGGACACGCCTGATATTGTGGCGGCGAGGTACGTTAAGAAGCTCGATTCGACCCAGTGTCGCTGAGCGATTTCATTAGCACCGCGGCTTCAGCCCGATGACCAAATTAACGTCATGATCCCTGAACCGTTTTGAGCGGTCTCTTTTTGCAGTCCAGCATTAAACTATTGAAACAGTTTCCCTCTTTAGTTGTGACGTCAACACCGGGCTAAAGCCGCAGTGTTAATGAAATCGCTCCGCGTGGTTGCAAGGTCAGTTAAGGCTGCAGCGAGAAAAATCGAGTTAGAGACCCAGGAGTTTGCAGGAAGGATGCTTTGAGGAGCTTCAAGAAAAACGTTAGTCACGTAACACTTTGCCGCTTTCTAGCAAAACTGCTGGCGGTGTGCTTGCTGCTGAACTTCCTATCTCTGGGTGGCTTGGGACAGCAAACCGACGAAGCTTTTCTTGAAGACCTCTCGCGCAAGTCCTTTCAATACTTCTGGGAGCAAGCCGATCCACACACTGGCCTCGTGCCCGATCGCGCACGCATGGATGGTTCCCTCTTACAGGAGAGTCATCGCAACGTAGCTAGCATTGCCGCTACCGGGTTTGGTTTGACTGCTCTTTGCATTGCCGCCGAACGCGGTTGGGTCAGTCGCGCGCAAGCGAGTGAGCGTACGCGTAATACCCTCCGCTTCTTTGCTAACAACGCTTTTCACAAGCGCGGTTGGTTCTATCACTGGATGGATGCAAGGACCGGCGCAAGAAGCTGGAAGAGCGAAGTCTCGTCAATCGATACCGCACTGCTGCTGGCCGGAGTGCTGACCGTACGCCAGTATTTTGGTGACGATCCAGAAATTAAGAGGTTCGCAACGCAAATCTATGAGCGGGTTGATTTCGGTTGGATGTTGAATGGGCACCCGCTGCTTCTCTCGCATGGTTGGAAACCGGAGACTGGTTTTCTTAAGCCGCACTGGGACACTTATAGCGAGGACACGATTCTCTATCTGCTCGCGATCGGCTCACCATCACATCCGATATCGCCAAATTCCTGGTATGAGTTGTGGCGTGATCGTTATCGTTATGAGGGCCATTCATACTTCACCACCATCGGGGTTCCATTGTTCATGCATCAGTATGCGCATGCCTGGGTTGACTACCGCAATCGTCGTGAGACGCGAGGCGATCGCATCGACTACTTTGAAAACTCAAAGAGTGCGACGTTGGCCCATCGTGCATTCTGCATAATCCTGGCCCATGAGTTTCCCGGATATGGACCAAACATTTGGGGCATCACAGCCTCGGATAGTGCTAAAGGCTATTTGGCTTGGGGTGGGCCCCCGCGCGATCCAACGATCGACGGCACGGTGGTTCCTTCGGCGGCGGGCGGCTCACTCATGTTTACGCCTGAATTATCCGTTGTTGCTCTACGCGCTATGCAAGATAAATACGGGAGCAAAATCTACGGCAAGTATGGTTTTGTTGATGCCTTTAATCCGAACACCGGTTGGGTGGACACTGATGCGATTGGAATCAACGTAGGAATAATTCTACTGAGCGCGGAGAATATGCGAACCGGAAACGTTTGGCGTTGGTTCATGGAAAATCGAGAGATTCCCCGCGCCATGGGATTAGTCGGGTTGGCGAAATACAAGAAAGCCGACCGCGCAAAAAAACCACGGCTGCGAAAAGCGGCATAACTTCAGAATCTCTGTGCAACCTCAGTGTGCACTCTGTGGTGGATTTCTCTGTGGTGGATTTCTTTCAAGGAACAGCTCCCAGGGACGGACAGAAAACACAGGGGGAGCACAGAGAAAGCCGAAGACACTCAGCGATGAATCCGGCCATACAATCGACTCAATTTCTTTAGCCTTGCCGCCAGCTCCTCAGTTAGCGCGCCCGCCGGGAAACGCCAACCCCAATTCCCTTCCGCGCTATTCGGCACATTCATGCGCGCTTCAGTGCCGAGCCCAAGCAAATCTTGAAGAGGAATGATCGCGGTATTAGCTACTGATGCAAGGGCCGCCCGTATGAAGTCCCAATGAATCTCGTGGCCGTCAGTATTCAGATACTGCAAGCAAAGCTCGCGCTCGCTCGTGGTTGCCTCTGCATCGAGAGTTGATGCCGGTTCTTCGGCGGTGTTGTTGAACCAACCCACCGTGGTGTCGTTATCGTGAGTGCCGGTGTAGACGACGACGTTGCGATGATAGTTGTGCGGAAGGTTTGTGCTCGAGGTATCTCCGCCAAAGGCGAATTGCAAGACCCGCATCCCCGGAAAACCAAACTCGTCTCGCAAAGCGTCAACGTCTGGAGTAATCACGCCAAGATCTTCAGCGATGATCGGAAGGCCTCCTATCGCATCGTGAATTGCAGTGAACAATTGACTCCCAGGGGACCCAACCCAAGATCCGTTTTCCGCTGTCTTGTCGTTTGCCGGTATTTCCCAACAGGCGGAGTATCCCCGGAAGTGGTCGAAACGAACCATGTCTGACGTACGTAAGGCTTGGCGGACACGCGATATCCACCAGGCGAATCCTTCGGCCGCCATCGCGTCCCAATCGTAGAGTGGGTTGCCCCAGAACTGCCCGGTGGCACTGAAATAGTCAGGCGGCACACCAGCTACGACCGTAGGAAGCCCATCAGGCTTGAGTTTGAAGAGATGCGAATGCGCCCAGACGTCGGCAGAATCGTGGGCAACAAAAATCGGGAGATCCCCAATCAGCTTTATTCCACGTTTGTTCGCATACTTCTTAAGCGCGAACCATTGCCCATAAAACAGAAACTGAAAAAACTTTTGCGCTTCGACTTCATCACTCAGATCCCGGCGCGCGCTGATCAGCGCCGACGGATCACGCTGGCTTAATGGTCGATCCCACTCATGCCAGGCGACACCACCGTTCGCATCTTTTAACGACTGAAACAATGCATAGTCGTCCAGCCAATCGGCTTCCAGTTGTTTGAATTCTTCAAACTCAGCACTTAACGAATTGTTAGATTTGAGCCGGGTGAACGCCTTCGACAAGAGTTGATTCTTGACGAGGTTAGCGAGTGCTAAGTTCGCCTGAGTAGATGAACCTGACGAAGGCAGCCCAGATTCGTCAATCAGTCCTTCGTCCAGCAAACCCTGTGGGCTGATTAAGAGAGTGTTACCGGCAAATGCTGAATAGGACGCGTAAGGTGAGCCACCGTCGCCGACTGGTCCCAGTGGAAGTGTCTGCCAGTACGTTTGGCCGCTGGATAACAGGAAGTCAACAAACGCATGCGCCTCTGGTCCAAGATCACCTATCGGAAAGGGGCCCGGCAAAGAAGTGGGATGAAGCAGGATACCGCTGGCGCGGGATAGTTCCATGTGGGCTAAGATGAATTTGTTTCTACTTACGCCTTGCCGGCGCTGGCGGCGTGCGTTCGTTCACGTCTGGATCGAATGTACTCAATCAACGGTGGCATAAGTGACAGCGCAACCACGATGATCACAACCCATTCGATGTGCTCATCCAAGTTGATACCAAAGCGGTTCTTCAGGATGTTACCTAGAAAGTAGCCACTCAGGAGCATGCTGAAGACCCACAAAAATCCACCCAGAACGTTGAAGACGACGAAGCGCCGATACGGCATGTTCGCAGCGCCCGCGACGATCGGAGCAAAGGTTCTAACGATCGGCACAAAGCGCGCAATGATAATTGTCTTACCACCGTATTTTTCGTAAAACGCATGCGCCTTCTGTAAATGGCTCGGCCGGAAAAGCAAAGATTTCTGACGCTTAAAAAGTCGGGGTCCTAACCTGGCCCCGGTGTAGTAGCCAACAGCATCACCTACGACTGCTGCTACAAATAGTGTGCTCAGCAGGATCGCGAGATTCAGTTTACCGGCGGCTGCAAACAAGCCGGCTACGACCAGCAACGAATCTCCCGGGAGAAAGAACCCGACCGCCAACCCGGTCTCTGCGAAGACGATGAAGATGAGGCCGAAGTAAACAAAGACACCGCCCTTGGCAAGCAGTGTCTCGATGATCAACTTCGGATTAAGAAAGTCCTTCAGTTGATGTAACAGATCCGTAATCGATTCCATATTTTTGCTACTGCGCTGACCAGCCGTGTTGCCCAATCAAAGGAACAAACGCACACGCGCCATGGTCTTCCTGCTTATATCCGGTTTCCGACTTAATCACTCTCACAAGACGCTGCGACTCGCGCTGCTCGCCAACTGGTAGTACCAGACGACCACCAATTTTGAGCTGGGCCACCAGGGGCTCAGGTATCACTGGACCACCCGCCGCCACGAGGATAGCGTCATAAGGGGCGTTCGCGGCCCAACCCAGCGTACCGTCGAAGCACTTAACGGTAGCGTTGTAGATTCCCAATTCCCTAATCCGGTTTTGCGCCTGACGCGATAACTCAGCAATTCGCTCAATCGAGTAAACCTGGCCGGCAACTTTCGCCAGCACCGCAGTTTGATATCCGGAGCCGGCGCCAATCTCCAGCACCCGGCTGTCTGGTCCAACTTCGAGCAGTTCAGTCATACGGGCGACGATGTACGGCTGGGAGATTGTTTGGTTAGCACTGATAGGCAGTGCGTGATCGCCGTAGGCACGACCCTGCAAGGCGTCAGGCACAAAGCTATGACGCGGAACTGCGCGCATTGCTTCAAGTACTCTCTTGTCTCGAATTTGATAATGGTCGCGAAGTCGTTCGACCATCCGTTCGCGGGGAATGGCGTAATCCTGAGTTCTACTGGAAGGCTTTTGCCCGGTTGTTTGCACGAAACTCAATTCATTTTGTTAAGCAAACTGTTAGTTTGCGACTTCTACACACTGGCTCTTAAGAACCCATCGAAAGCAAACTAACAGTTTGCTTTACGTCAGCTCTTCGACACCAGCTCGGAGTCCTTGAGGTAGTTCCACGAATCAAGGGCAGTCAACGCGCGATGGTCTGTCATGTCAGCTTTGAGCGGTGTTACTGAAACGCAGCCCTGGTCGATCGCGTGGTAATCCGTGCCCTCAGCTGAGTCGGCATTGAAGTACTCTTCACCCACCCAAAAATAGGGCTTGCCACGTGGATCGATGTGCTCGCTAATTACCGGGCGCGCGTTCTTCAAACCCTGCCGTGTAACACGTACGCCTTTGAATGCTGTTCTCGGAAAGTTGATGTTTAGCAGCGTGCCTTCAGGTAATCCCTCGGTTAAGACTTTTCGCACCGCAGTTATTGCAAACTGCGCGGCTTCGTTAAAGTCATAGTTCTCGCGAGCAACTAAGCTGAAAGCCAGACCCGGGACGCCCAGAATCGTTGCTTCAAGTGCACCGGCCACCGTTCCTGAATAGGTCGCATCGTCGCCCAGATTCCCGCCATGATTTATACCCGAGGCGCACACATGCGGCTGCTCGTCAGCCGTAAGAATTTTGTTTAGCGCAAGCGTGACGCAATCGGTGGGAGTACCATCAACGGTCCAATGTCGTTCGTCAATTTGTCGAATGCGTAAAGGTCGAGCGAGGGTCAAACTGTGTGAGGCTCCGCTCATTTCGGAAGCGGGTGCGACAACGTAAACGTCGCCGACTTCACGCAAGGCCTCTTCTAGCTTGATGAGGCCGTTTGACTGAATGCCGTCGTCGTTTGTGAGCAGAATTCGTGTCATGAGAAACCCGCTGCGTCCTCGTCGATCTCACGCGTCGAGCGTGACCATCACGGCTATCATTGAGTCTTGGAGAACGGGAGAGGCTGGCGCCGAGGCGCCGTTGCCAGAACTAGTCACGCGGGGTTGTGCGCATGCGACCCTTCTTTTTGTTTCGCTTACGCGCAAGTGCTGATTTGAGCTTCGCTTTTTGGCCTGGTGGGATGAAGAATGCGTGCTTCTTCGCATCCTTGATGATTTCCTCGGTCATTACTTTGCGCTTGAAACGGCGCAACGCGCTCTCAATTGATTCACCCTGATTAATAGTAACTATAGCCATTCGCTTTCCGTCTTTCTAAAAGTTTCTCCGCTGTTTTTGACCCGGCTATTTAACACGCCGCAAACGCCTTGGGTCAAGTCGCCACGCTGATCTTCCTAAGAAAATCGCAGGTTTCGAGGCCAATTACATAGTGAACCCCGCGAACATGTGACAGTTCGCGGGGTTCTCGTCTGATTCCAGTTGGCCTAGACCAACGCTGGCTCCGCAGTTTCCTGCTTCTTGCGGCTCAAACTTTGAATCTGAACCGGCTTGTCGGCTTCTTTAACATCAAGCTGCTTCTTGAGCACCATCTCCTGATAAAGCTTGCGCATCATCACAGCTTCCTCATGCGCCGTCTTCGGCCCTTCCATTTCGGGCTTGTTTGGACGCGTAAGGTCAATCGGATTCAAGACCATGCCGTGCGCCTTATCGGTAAGTTCCACTTCCTTACCACGAGCAAAAATCTCGTGACGGCCGTGTTCCTCATACCACTTGGCGACGGTCGCGTTCTGGTGCATGTTCTCGATGATGTTTCTCCAGCCAATACCTGTGTTGTAGGCACAGAAGGAGATCTCACCTTCCTGAGTTCCGTAAGGAATGATGCACATTTCAGTGCGACGGAAGTCGTAGTTGAAAAGGTCCTGGAACCACATTCCTGCGATAAACAAGAAGTTCCAGCGGTCGGAACGTCGCTTCTCGATATCGTCCTTCGAGCGATCGCCCGTCACCTTACCGTAGTCTTTTCCAGTCAGACCAAACGACTTATCAAACTTCTTAAAGAGCTCATACAAAGTAAACTGCGACGGCGACTTGGATGGATCGTAATGCTTCAAAAGCGCCAAGCCCATCATCAAGTTAGACATCCATTTACCGCGCGCTGCGTCGGTAATCTTCTGCATGTCCTTGACCAAACCCGGGATGTTTAGAAATTCCGGTACTGGCCGCATCTCACGCGTTTCTTTGTCAACCATTACCGCTGTGCCCACACCGCAGTTAGGGTGACATCCGCAGGAGACCTGACCCCACTCTGCCTGAGGTCCATGAACGAGATCAGCAAAGTCAGCGAAGGCGCCCATCAAAGAGAGCGGGAACCAATCGCGTGTGGGTTCAGTAATGCCAACCTGGTCCTTAACGTCATGCGCCAGGTGTGACAGCGTGTAACGCTGCTGCAAACGACGCTGCGGCGTAATTTCTTCGTCGCGGCCCGTGAACGAAACCGGTTGGAACGAAAGAAATGCAATCTTCTTGGGATTGTCCAAAGCGAACCGAACGATTGAACCAACCTGGTCATTGTTGATGCCGTTGACGAGGGTTGTAACCAGAACGATCTCAACACCGGCTTCATGCAGGTTGTTGATGGCGCGCATCTTCACGTCAAACAGGTTACCTACCTGACGGTGGCTGTTAGCGTCGTTACCGATACCGTCAAACTGGAGATAGACATAACGTAGGCCAGCCTCTGCTGCTTCGCGACAGAACTCCTTACTCTTGGCAAACTCAATTCCGTTTGTTGCCGCCTGCACACTGTTGTAACCAACCTTGCGGGAGTATTTGATCGACTCGATAAAATGCGGAGAGATTGAAGGCTCACCACCGGAGAACTGCACCGACATCTGACGGCGAGGCTTGATTGAAATCGCGTTGTCCAAAATCTCCTTAATCTCGTCCATGCTCAACTCATGAACGAATCCAACCTGGTTGGCGTCCATGAAGCACGGGTCGCACATCATGTTGCAGCGATTGGTAAGGTCAACTGTCAACACAGCGCCACGGCCGTACTTGATTGTGCTGGTTCCGTGATTGTGAAGCTTCTCGTCGTTATGCGCGTCGATATCGCGGCCGGGAAACATCTTCTCGATGTGCGTCAAAAACTTCGCGTCGATTGCCATCATGTCTTCAAAGTGACCATGAATCGGGCAATCCTTGACCATCCAGATTTCGTTATCGCGCTCAATGATTTGGGCTTTAATCTCGCCAACCTTCTCGTTGATCAGGACGCTCACGTCCTGCTTGCCGCTGAGAATCGACTCGCGAGCCTCGATCACGCAGTTTGGGCAAAGCGAATCCGTAGTGCGCGGCCAGCCGAGTGTCGGCTTGCTCTTCTGCCAGGATTTCAGCAATGGCTTATCTGACCATTTTGGCGTAAACGATGGATTGGGCTTGTACTTATTAACCCCTGCAATAGCGTCGTGCAGGCCGCCGGCTGCCAATGTGAGGCCCTTCTCGGCGCGCTTAATTAATCGCATTCTTATCTCCTCTGAGTCTGTCCGGATAAATTGATTTTGTTGACGCCCGCAAGGTGGGAAAGCACACGTAGCCTTGCAAACTTGTAATGACCCCTTGGCAATGACTATGCCGCCAACGTTGAGTTCTCACTTACCTAAGAAAACATTGAACTTAACGTCTAATTGCCAAGCGGGCGACAGCTTATAGTAGCTTTCGAAGTGTGTCAAGAAGGCGCAACGGTGGGTGCTACTCGAAAGGCGTAGCATTTTGACCGGACAGGCTGTTATTTCTTTGGAGCGTAATATCCCTTTCGAGCGGCGACCTGGTGGGAAGGGCTAGTCGTCTCAACTCGAAGGCGTCGGAACTGTCCGTCCCGCTTATTATTCTGGGGACTGTAGTAGAGCGTGTACTGTTGGCGAAGCTCTTCGGCAACCTCCGCGTATGTTCGCTCCAGATCTCCAAACGAAGCAGGTTTATAGAGTCGTCCGCCGGTAGCGGCAGTCAGTTCTTCAAGGTGACGTTCGCTGGCGTCGAGTGCCTGAAGTCCTAGGCGGATGTCGTCAATACGAAGCTGATTAAAACGGACAGCAGCGTCAGAACCGGCCGTCAGAACGGCTAGCTGTGCTTCCTTTTTCTTGCGCTCAATCTGAGTGTTGCTAATAACGTAGACAGTAGTCTGAGATTCGAGAGCCGCGCGCAAGGCGGCATCGAAACTGGTTCCCCGCCCGCTATCGATTCCATCTGTCAGGACTATGATGGCGTGTCGCGCGTCAGGACGAGGCAACTGCTCACGAGAAGCCAGCAGCATCGCATCGTGAAAACGCGTAAACATCCCCGGAACAATTCGCCTGAGTGCGCGCCGTAGTTGGACCATGCTCTTGGTCCAATCCTGCAGCAGCATCACTTTGTCATCAAACTGGATAAGGCTTACTCGATCCTCCGGCGCCAGGTGCGTCGCGAATCCCTCTATTGCGACGCGAAAATCATCGAGATTGTCCGCAACCGAAGAAGAAGCATCGACGATCAAGGCAACGTCAACGGGAACTTGCCTCAACCGGAGATCGCTCAACGTCTGTAAGGTTCCATCCTCAAAGATGCGGAAGTCGTTGCGGGTGAGATTGATCACCAGCCTTCCCGACTGATCGCGAACAGTTACCGGTAACAAGATTTCCGTGGTGTCGACTGAGATGACATCAGACGGATCTATCTCTTGGTCGTCCTGGGTAGGAGTTGGCCCAGGCGTAGGTTTTGATTGAGCGTGTATCGATAACGTGAACGCACCGGCGAAGAGTAGGGCGAGGCCCACCCTGATGAAAAGGTTACCGCGGGCAAGCACAGTGTTACTTCCCTTTCCGCGCGGGTGAAACACTTGAAGATCCTGCACCGTCGCTCATAGCCGCGGTCATCGCCGCAATGATTGCGTCGGTAACGCGTTTGCGCCGAAGCTCGACGAGTTTTGCGCTGGACAGGTCGAAATCGACAGGCGAATCTTCGATTCTTTTAATGATCGTGCCTTCGGAGAAGCCAGCTTCTACCAGGTTGATTACTGACTCATTGTTCAGAGTAGGAGTCTTCTCCAGCTTGAGAGGCGCGCCCCCGGCCTCTGTAGGTGGACGCAGGATTCGAACACTCGCAGTTCCGCTGGTTGTGCTTGACGATTCATTGCCACCAAGTGCGCCTCGGTCTCCGCTTTGACTGCGTGAACCCTGCGAACCACCAAAGATGTTCGTGCCGCTATCGTCGTCCTGACGATTGCCCCCCGAACGTCTACCCAGCATCGAATCAGTGGACCAATTGTCCTCGCCCATGATGAAAGTGTCGTTCTGGGCCAACATCGCCAGAATAATATTCTCGCTCACTCCGCTACGTTTGAGTTCGATCAGCTTGTCCGGATCGAGGCTAAATCGATTTGGGCGGCTGTTGATGATTGAGATTACGGTTTTTTCCTTGAATCCAGCCCGCACCAACTTAACCACCGCTGCGTTTGTTAGCGGCAACTCATTGGAGTACTGGGCATGCGAAACAATAACCGACGCAATGCAGGTGACTGCGATTAATACCAGCCTAGCCAGAGTGGTCTTCATTTGTTTACGCCTACAATCCCGCTGATGTAATAACAGCAACATTATTCTTTGCGCGTTCTACCGGTCGGGCTCGTCGATATCGATAACTGATGCGCTTCACGTAGTCACGCGTCTCTCGATAAGGCGGCACCTTCCGACCAAATTTTAGCACCGCCCCTTCCCCCGCATTATAGCTGGCCAGTACCAGGTCGATGCGTCCATCAAACTGGCCCATGAGCTGCTTCAGATATCGCGTTCCCCCCGCGATGTTTTGCGCTGGATCATTCGAGTTCCTGACTCCAAAACGCGCCGCCGTTCCCGGCATCAACTGCATCAACCCGCGCGCTCCTTTCGGCGACAACGCACGAGAATTGAAGTGCGACTCCTGCTCCATCACGCAAAAGATCAAGTAAGGGTCGACGCCGAACTTCGCGCCGTTCTGCCTGATTAGATTGTCGATCCTGCTGTTTCCCGTTGTCCAGCCGCGTTCTTTTTTGGAAGAAGAGTTGGATTCGGCAAGGCTTTCCAGGTCTTCGCGCTCGATGCGGTCGATTCGTTCGCGATCGACAAAGATCGTAAGCGATCCTCGTCGATACCAAACACCTGCGGTCGATTCAATCGCACTGTCGGCCTCAACGCGAGCTCCGCCTTTCAGATATATCCAAACCGGCTGTTCGCTTGGCGCAGGTGTGTCATTAATCTCGACAACCTTCGCGACCTGCCCACGCGTTGGTTTTGAAACTTCACCTCGCTCGATCGTTTTGACGCGTTCGCGGGAAATCAAATGACTAATCCCGCCCTGGCGATACCAGATGCCCTGTTCACTCTCGGCCGCTTCATCAACCGAAAGGCTGGTTCCGTCCTTCAGTTTCAGTCGAATCTGCGATGAACCATCCGCCACGGGACTCTTTGTCTCTACCGGCTCTTGTGCGGAAACACTACCTGCCACACATAGCAGCAGGAATGCGACGTTTAATTTGTTGGGGGTTTTCATTTTTGGTAACCGTAGGAAAACTCAAGACTTTTGCGCAATCCCGATGAATTGAGAAATCGCGGTGGCCAAAGTGGACCAGCGCACTCCAGGGTTTGGAACTACAACTCGAGGGGATCGGAAAGCGTTCGTTCGATCATCGTTTCCTGAGTGGCCTGCGGTGCAAACGTATGCGACGTTCCAAAGTAATTGCGCCACGCAACGTCGAGTGCTTGCGGCGTTAACTCGAGCGACTCTCCTTCGAACATGCAAAGGTCAGTAACGCGGTCCAGCAAGTCTCTGGGCTCGCAACCCTTCATCTGCCGCCGCTCAATTTTGTACTTATTGAGCACATGGTCCATCGCCGGCTGTTCGCAGCGAATGCCGCGATTGAAAGCCTGTTTCTTAAAGATTTCCATGTACGCGGCCGGAGTTGGGGGTTCGACGCGCGCGCGATATCCCATTCGTCGAAGGAAAGCCTGATCGGCAAGGTCCTTCTCATCCAGGTTTGTGGAGAATACAACGAGCTGCTCGAATGGAACTTCTATTTTCTTACCGGTGTGCAGCGCCAGGTAATCGACGCGACGTTCGAGAGGCACGATCCAACGATTCAACAAGTCCTGTGGAGCAACACGTTGGCGCCCAAAGTCGTCGATGACGAGCGTGCCTCCATTTGATTTCATTTGAAACGGCGCTTCGTAAAACTTGGCGGCTTCGCTCCACGTCAGATCTGCGTTTTCCAGAGTCAGCTCTCCGCCCACAACCACAAGCGGACGTTCGATCAGGACCCAACGCCGGTCATATTCCGCTGGCGTCACATCAGCCGGCGCTAAACGGTGGCAATGCGAGTCGAAAACCCTAATGATTTGTCCGTCAATTTCGACTGCATATGGAATCCAAATCGCTCCCGGCAAAGCCCCGTTGATCCGTTCTGCGACCGCTGTTTTTCCTGTCCCTGGCAGTCCCGTTAAGAACAACGAGCGTCGGGAATTAATAACGCACCCGAGTGTTTGCAGGAGCGACTCGGGCAGGATGAGATCGTGAAACGCCGAACGGACCGTTTCCATCGACGCCGGATGAGAAGGAATGGATTGCAACCGCATCATGTGGCTGTAGTCGGTCAGCGAAACGGGTGCGGCGCCACTGTATCCACAAATGTTCAGCAGCCTTACCAGACGGTCCCAGCCGTGGTCCAACATGCTGTATTTCGTGGCGCCGAGCGTTGTTTGCAAGCGCACCTCGATTAGTTTTTCGCGATAGAGTTTCTGCAGCATTTCTTCCGTCAGCGAGCGAGGCAAACTCATGCGCTCGGCGACGGCTGACGTAGTCGGCTCTGGCAACATCGCAACATGCTTTAAAGCGAGGTCGCAGAGAAAGCCTTCACCTGTACCGAGGTCAGCGAGCTCCTCCGGAACCGGCGGGCCCATGGTTTCCACTTCAACTCTGGACAGTATGGTTGTTTGAGACATCGGCTCACCTTCCCGCGTTCGCTGAATTAACAACTGTGATTCGGGCCAGAGTGTCAGAGGCATTCTGTGCTTGCTCGGGTCGTCCGGTGCGTTGATACAGGTCCGCAAGGCGTCGCAGAGCTACGGTCGATGCGGGATCGATACGGCGAGCATCCTCGTAATAACGGATGGCGTCATCGTCGCGTCCGAAGCGCTCGAGCATGCGAGCCGTATTAAGGTTGCCCGTCAGTGGACCAGCCGCTCGCGCGAAATGCTTGAAAGCATCCTGGAACTTGCCGAGACGGCAGAGGGCCAGCCCGAGGTTATTCAAAATACGATCATCGTTTGGCGCCAGCTTCGCTGCTCTCTTCAAACGATCGACGGCGGCGCGATAGTTACCGTTTTGATAAAGCGAGAAACCCAGGTTGTTCAGGGTCTGCGCATCTTCCGGTTCCTCTTTTACTGCACGCTCGTACGACTCCTTAGCCCGATCAGCCAGACCCTTTTTGTCGTAAGCCACACCCAGCAGGTTGTGAGCTTCAGTGAGTTTGCGGTCCATTGAGACCGCCATCGAGAGCTCTGAAATAGCTTCATTGAGTCGCCCCTCTAACAGATGCGCGCGACCGGTTGCCAAATGTTCCTTCGCCGAAGCAGACGTATCAATCCTGTTAACTGCGGGCGTGCGACTATCTTCCACGCGACTGACTGCGACACTCTCAAATCGCTCAGCGTCTTTGTCACTCGAGCGCTGAAGTTTGTTGTCGTCCTTACGACTAAACAAACGACCAAACGCCTTGAATGGCGCGGTCAACACTCTCGCCACCTTGTTGCCTTTTTTCTTTTCGGCCTTAGAAGTGCCCGTCTCAGCACCGGAGTCTTCAAGGATGTTCGCTTCGGTATCACCTTCTCGTTCGGTGGTTGAGGCGCTCCAGAACGCGCTGCCACCAACGGTCAACATGAAGGCGATGAAAATGGCGATGACTGTACGTGTGCGCATGGTCCAACTCCTTACATCTTTCCAAGTGTGTCGATCAGAGACAGAGCCGCAGGGCCCAATATGGCGATGAACAAGGTCGGGAACAGAAAACACGCGAGCGGAAGCAGTAGTTTGACTGCAGCTTTCTGGGCAGCCTGTTCAGCGCGTTGTCTGCGTTTGGTCCGCAACGAATCAGAGAATGCCCGAATAGCTCTGGCGATAGACGTACCAAAGCGATCGGTTTGAATTAACATCGCAACCAGGCTGTGCAAATCGTCAACGCCGGTTCGTTCAGCCAGGTTGCGGAGTGCTTCGTCTCGTTCGCGGCCTACGCGGATTTCCAGATTTGCCAACTCAAACTCGTCGGAAATGTCCGGGTGGACATCTTTCAACTCGCTGCTGACGCGCATCATTGCCGCGTTTAGTCCCAGTCCTGCTTCAATCGAAATGACCATCAGGTCCAGGGCATCAGCCAGTCCCCAACGAACCAATTGCTGACGGGAACGAATCATTCGACCCAAGATGTACCTCGGCAGGACAAACCCCAGAACGAAAGAGAGCAGAATCCAGAGCAGCGCGCTGCTAAGCGGTTTGGCCAGGATGGCGCAAACCACCGCGACTGTTGCAGGAAATCCCGCCAGCGAAGCCAATTGAATTCCGCGAAAAACTACCGGGGCGCTGGCAGATCTAAAGCCGGCATGCATCAACTGCTTCTGCAGTTTCTTTGCTTCAGCCGCCGAGGGTGGCAGCAGTTTGCTCAAGGGCGACGCCAGACGCTGGGCCAACTCAGCTCCGCGACCATCGTCATCCAGCGAAATGGCGGAAACATTTGGCGATGATTGCTGTTGGCCGAGCCGTTTGAGTCGTTCCGTGGCAGCACTCTGAGGGCGATACAAGAGCCAGTAAACGCCCATCATTCCCAGCGTGATGCAAACAAAAGTTGAGAGTCCGATAATCAGAAGCATGATGGCCTCACAGTAGTCAGTGGTCCGCGGTCAGTTGTATCTCGGCGGTTTTTCATCGGTTGGCTGCGGGGTCAGTAATAAGCGGTAAGTGGTTGGCCGTAAGGCTTTCAGGGGGGTCAACAACTGACCACGGGCCACTGACTACTGTCCTTTTCTCAAATCTTGATCCTCAGAATTTTTCTAACGATAAGCATTCCGGTCACTTGCAAAAACATTGCGGCAGCGATCAGGTAATGACCTCGAGGATCGCTCCATAGCACACTCATGTATTCGGGATTCATTACGGTAATCACCAACGCGACGAAGATAGGCAAACCACAAAGCAGCCAGGCGGACATGCGCGAACTTGTAGTCAACGTCTTAAGGTCGCCCATGATGCGGAAGCGCTCGCGGATCGTGTACGCCACCTTTTCCAAGATCTCGCCGAGATTACCGCCGGTTTCGCGTTGAATCATGATCGCGGTAACACACATGCGCAGGTCCAACAACGGCATCCGCTGCGTGAGATTTTCGAGCGCCAGTTTGAGAGACAAACCAAGATTCTGTTCTTCGTATGTCTTGCGAAACTCCGTCGCGATCGGATCCGGCATCTCGGCAGAAACCATATGCAAGGCTTCTGAAAACGCGTGACCGGCGCTAAGTGCACGCGCCATCAGATCGAGGGCATCTGGTAAGTGGGCCAGGAAGGCATCGAAGCGTTTCTTGCGTTTCCACCAAACGTGGGCGAACGGCAAGGAAGCCGCCACTAGACCGGCGATAGCCATCAGGGCCACCGAGCTGCTGATAACGGAAACTGCGAGGGCGGCGAGCATGCCGGCCATTCCGGAAAACATGATCAGCCGCAATGGCGTGATATGCAGATCCGCCTGGTCCAACATCCGTTTCAACTGAAGCGCAGCCTGGACCCTGACCAGGAACTGATTGACCCACGGGATCTCGCTCATCAGTTCATTCCGCGCCAGGATTACGTCCACGTCTTCGGTATGCGCAGAGTGGAGCAACGCTTCGCTCAATCGCTTTTGCAGTTGTTTTCGTTTCGCGTCAGATCCGTGCGTGGCGAGCAGGTATGCTCCCAGCACCAGGAAGAGACAAAACAGAAAAACTAAGAATGAAATAATCATGACGCTTAGAGTTCCTCGAAGAACACGCGCGGCAACTGCATACCGCAGGCTTTGAGTTTTTCGGCAAATCGCGGACGAATTCCGGTGGGCCGGAAGCGGCCAATTACCTGGCCCTGGCTATCGACGCCGGTCCGCTCGAATTGGAAAATTTCCTGCATGGTGATGGTCTCGCCTTCCATGCCGGTGATTTCAGAGATTGCTGTGACGCGGCGAGTGCCGTCAGAGAGACGTGCCACCTGGACCACGAGGTTGATGGCCGCAGCCACCTGCTGACGCATGGCGCGATCTGAGAGCCGCATGCCAGTCATCTGGATCATCGTTTCCAGTCGTGACAGCGCGTCACGCGGGGTGTTCGCGTGGATCGTGGTCAAACTGCCATCGTGGCCTGTATTCATGGCCTGCAGCATGTCGATGGCTTCGCCGCCACGCACCTCACCGATGACGATACGGTCGGGACGCATACGTAAGGCGTTCCGAACTAGATCTCTTTGCGTGACTTCTCCGCGGCCTTCAATGTTTGGCGGACGGGTTTCCAGACGGACCACGTGTGGTTGCTGTAGTTGCAGCTCCGCCGAGTCTTCAATGGTGACGATGCGCTCGTCTTCGGGAATGTAAGCGGACAGCGCATTCAACAGGGTCGTCTTACCAGCGCCGGTTCCACCAGAAATCAAGACGTTGAGTCGCGCACTCACGCACATCTCCAGCATGTCGGCGATGTCTTTTGTCAGGGCCTTATTTTCGATTAGAGATTTCATCCGCAACGGCTCAGTGCCGAATCGGCGAATTGATAACACTGGTCCATCAATCGCCAGCGGTGGAATGATCGCGTTAACGCGAGAACCATCTTTCAAGCGGGCATCAACCATTGGCGACGATTCGTCAATGCGACGGCCCACGGACGACACGATTCGCTCGATAACGCGCATCAAGTGCTCGTCATCCTTGAACGCCACACTGGTAGCCTCCAGCTTTCCGCGACGTTCTACATAGATAGTGCCGTGGGAGTTGACCAGGATGTCGGAGATGGTGCTGTCAGCGAGTAGCGGCTCTAGTGGACCAAGTCCAAAAAGCTCATGCTGCACTTCGTTAACTAGCCGCTCACGTTCCGGAAGTGACAGCGGCATCGCCTCTTGTGCCAGCACGCTCTCAGCCAATCGCAAAACTTCGGCATGCACCTGTTCGGGTGTTAACGAGGAAAGCTTCGTCAGATCCATGCGATTGATCAAAGCCTTATGGAGCCGCGACTTCATTTCCTGAAGCGTGTTCTGGCTGATCACATCAGTGACGTTTCCCGCTGTTTCCCTAATTAATCTTTCTCGAAGTGCCATGTTGTTCCTCACCCACCTGTGTCTGCTGTTAGTTGGTGCCCAGGTTTATAGATGGAGTGCTGCTTGTTTGAAGTTCCAACGGATTCGGCGCAGCGTCGCGTTTAAAAAACGAATTCCAGAATGGACGCCGCTGCTTTGGTTCATGGTCCAGAACAATCGGGCTCGTGCCGACGGCAATCGTTCTGGCAATCCTCATGATCTCGAGTGCGATCTTTGAACTTGGCTCAGACCTGACGAGCGGTTGGCCCAGGTTGATGGAAGTAACGGCTGTCTGGTAATCGCTGGGGACAAACCCGATGCAGGGCTCGCCTAGAAACTTCTCCACCTGGCGCAGGTCGAGGTCTATCTGCTTGCTCCAACGATTAACGACAATGCGAATTTTCTTACGCGGGTAACCCAGGCGGTCAAAGATCTCGAGTGCACGTTGCGTGCTTCGTATCGCGGGGATGTCGAGCGTCAACACCAGAACAATCTCGTCAGACTGATCGAGAGCGGCAAGAGTTATCGAGTCAAAAGTGTGTTGGGGATCCAGAACCACATACTCGTAGGATTCTCGCAATCGAGACAACACTTCAAAAACATGTTCCGGTTCGATTTCATCTGCCGAATCCGCTTCTCTAGGTGCAGCCAGCAACGACAAGTTCGACGAGAATGGAGTAACGAAACTATTGATTAAGGTGTCGTCCAACCGTTCGCGATTTTCCGCCATGTCGGCGAAGGAGTATTTGGGTTCAACTCCCAGGAACAGCGGTAAGTCACCGGCCTGAAGATTTAGATCGACGAGGACGGTTCGAGCCCCTGTAACCGCAGCTAGATTCGTGGCAATGAACGAGGTGCCACAACCCCCTTTGCTCGAGAAGACTGAAATCATTCGACCTTTTTTCCGTGGTGCTTCAACCTGGCCGGCGCTGAAATCTGCAACGCGGTCAATGATGGTTTTTAGTTCGTCATGACTTATGGGGAGGCGGAGGAATTCGCGCGCTCCTGCACGCAAGCTTTGGAGGATGAGATCGGGTGACGCGTCCTGTGCCGCCGAGATTACTGCCGTTCCCGGCGAGTCTGTATTCAGCCGTTGAATAAATCTGATTGATTGTTCCGCGTTGTTACCCAGCGCAATGATGGCTGCGGTCGGCTTCAGTCGCACCATCTCTTCGTACAGTTGTTCCGGATCATTTCCGCCGGCAAGCAACTGAGCTCGCCCGTCAGAGGCGAGGGCGGCGCGGATCTCCTTGAAATTATCGAGTCCTGTGCTGAGTACAACAAATGAAAGTGGCTGCGTCATGGGGGGTTCGACCTTGTTTTTAGAGGGTTGGGGGAAGAGTTCCCGCGGATTCACCAGTCAACGTCGTAGTGTAGTTTGGCATTGAAATTTTGGTACCGACGACCGGAACCACGAAGTTGAACTCATAGTTAGTGATCGTTACCTGGACCGTGCCGGTGTCGAGTCCGAAGCCTGCGTAGTCAACCTGGACGTTGTCAGTGGTTAGGCCTTGAACGACTGGATTGGTGCCGCCGTCAGGATTGCCATAGACCACTACATTTTTGACGTTCGCCTCGTTGGCTTCCGCACTTATCACAGCATAGCGGGCGCCTCTACGAGCTGCGTCGGCCAAAGCGTTGTGTGTCCAGGCGGCCCGGCCAAATTCAACTACCGCGAACATGACCATCACAAAGACAGTTGCCGCAATAGAGAATTCGACCAACGTTGCGCCGCGTTCCTGATCTTTGTTTGTTCTGATTTTGATCATGGCTTTCTCGCTTAGACCAATGGCGTCGTTAACAGGTATCGCATCGTAACGCTGGGCTTAACATCGACATCCAGTTTGAAGGTTTCGCTCTTGATCAGACCACCGAGGTTGATAAGCGGCTTGTATTTCAATCCCACTATTTGAACCGTGATCGTGTTAGGCACGCCCGCAGCTATTGTTTGTCCAGCTGCATTTTTCGGTGTAACGATTACGTGATCGACCTTCAGTCCTTCTACTAACGGCTGTCCAGTTCCAGCTGTGTTTCCGAAGACCACCAGGTTTCGCGCCTTGTCCCGTTCAAATGTGCTGACCTTCGCGGTTACTAAATATCGTGCGCCGATGCGCGAGGCTTTTGAGAGCGTTGAATATTCGTAGAAGAACCTGCCGAACTCGGCAGTCGCTGCAAACATCACGACGAGGATTGGCAACACGATGGCCAGCTCTGCCAACGCCGTGCCTTTCTGGTTGCGAGCGAGATTACGCAAACTGAGTCGGCGCCTAAGTCTCCGCATGAACCGAACTTTTCGTATTCGTGAATGCATTTTGCTCGTCCTTATCGGTAAAGCACCGGCGCTGCCAAAAGTGGGTCGCCCGCGGCTGCAGTTGGATCGTAACCACCTTCACCTACTGCCAGACGGTCTTCAATGTACTCAGCCTGGATATCCCCACCGTTGCCATTGCTGGCTTTGGTCCTGAGAAAAAAAGCACCGAAACGGAAAAACTTGACGACGTCGCGGCCCTGGTCATACTCGCTTACCTTTACCAAAGGGATCAGGACCACCCGTCGATTGTCTACCCCTGGGTTGGACGGAGCCTTTACGTATTGTGAATTGCACGCGATCGCCCCGGGCCGTCCACAACCAAGATATTTGCTGTACTGGTCCCAGGTAATGTTCTCTTTGACGTTCGTATCTGGCGGATATAGCGCTGCGTCAAGCTGACTTCCCTGGTAATCGTCAAACCTCGTATTGATCCCCTTGCGGACCTTGCCCGCCGTCAGGCCCGGTTTAGTGTCGACGGAATAAACTTCACCCGCTTCGCCGCAAGCATCCACACCGGCGCCGATCCCAAACTCCACGTCCACACCACCCCGGCCGGCCACCGCTAAAATCTGATAGTTACCCGGCGAAGGTGAACCACCCGTGCCCGCTCTAATCGTGTAGACCCGACCCGGCACCAACAAAGAGGTGTCGTCCTCAATGAGCACTGACAAGGGAATGAAGTTGCAAAAGACATTAAGCGGAATCGAGAGTCCGGCAGTGGCCTCAGCCTTTAGGTTCTTGCTTCCGCCGAGGACCATCGCAGAAAACGAAACACCGACCGCGGTATCGGGCGTGACGACTTTCGCGAAGCGAATCGTCGGCGCCTGCGCCGCTGTCGAAGCACTCGCTTCGCTCATGTATGGGCCATTAAGATTGACGGCCCATTGCACGTTGCTACGTTGAAAGACAACGCCGGTGCTATTGAACTCGGACTTGTTCATAGCGGTAACTGCCCGTGTCGTGCCTTCGACGATTCCGCTGGGATTTGAGTTGATGGCTGAAGCGGCGGCGAGCGCAGCCGCGTCAGCAGCGTTCTGAAGTTCGCCCTTAACGAGGTAGAAGTGACTAATGTCCACTCCTAATCCAACTGCTAAGAGCATCGAGAGCATGCCGAGCGCAGACATTGCCAAAATCGATCCACGCTCACCACGGCGATTTCGTTTACTTTTAGGACTCTGTTCTTTCATCGCTTCTCCTTCGAACATCTGAAGCCAATCAAGAAGTAACTATTCCGACCTCTTCGTCTCGTAGTTCATCAACGCGGCGATTGTCCGAGCCGGCGGCAACGCCTTATTGACGTTGCGTGTTGACTGAGTGGAAGTGGTCTTACTGGATGAGTCCCCTTCGGTTGAAGTAGCAGGCTTGGCTTTCGGTTCCACAGCTTTAACTGGAGCCTTTTCCTCTTTCGGATAAATTTGAATCTCGTCGGATTTCTGCCCCGTCACTGAGAAGCCTGTTTTTCCCTGGATCTCGGCTCCTTTTGACTCGAGGCCTAGCGGCGAGCCGTTCTTTAACCCGTCGATGCCACGCATCTGCGGTAGGTCATCGCGCTCAACTGGTTTCACCAGGTGTGCGGTGACGATGAACATCAGCTCGGTTTCGTTCTTTTGATATGACTTTGATTTGAACAGGGCGCCGAGGATGGGAATGTCGCTAACGATCGGGATTCTGGACAGCGTTTTCTCTTCCGAGTTATCCAGCAAACCGGCTAACGCGAACGACTGACCGTCACGTAGTTCCAGACCGGTCTTGGCGCGACGCGTTCTCAATCCTGGAATGACAAAGCCGTTGAACCTGACGCCATTAGCGAAATCAATGGTTGAGACTTCCGGTTCGAGCTCGAGCCGAATGTGGTCCTCATCGATGATGGTTGGTTTGAAGTTCAGACGAATTCCATACTCTTTGAACTCAACCGTCATCGCGAGACTGTTGCTTGAGCCACCCCCACCTTGAATCACCGGGACAGGAAACTCTCCACCCGCCAGGAAGCTGGCCTTTTGTCCGTCCATCGCTATCAAGTTTGGCTCTGCCAGTTCGCGGAAAGCTCCCTGCGTGCGTAGCGCGCGAATCATCGCCTGGGTATTAATCTGTCGGTTAAAGATGAACAGATTCAGAGCCGGCGAGATCAATGCGTCCAGCGCAGTCGAGACCGGACTGGTCGAGGCGCTTTGAAGTGAACTTGGGCCATTGCCACTGTTAATGTATCCAGCAGTTCCGCCCGGAGGGATAGTCATGAAGGACGTGCTGTACTCACGCATCTTGGTGCGGTTTACTTCTGCCACTCTCACCTGCAGTTGCACCTGGGCAACGTTCTTCACCGGCGACGCCAGCATGTTCACAGTCTTAAAACCTGCAGCCTGGACCACGCTGTCAACCTGCGCCGCGGTCTTTGGATCGGCGACGCTACCGGAGATAACGACGGAGCCATTTGCCTGGCTCAGGCGAATGTCGTCCTTGGGAAACAAGGCGCGAATCTGCGAATCGATTAGCGAAAGATTGGCTCGGACGAAGACATCGAAAACGAGATACTCACCACCTGATTGTTCCCAGGCGATGAAGTTGACTTGTCCAAATGCCTTGCCGTTGACCAGCACCTGATCTGGAGTTACCAGAACAGCTTCCGCGATTTCCGGGTTGGAGACTGAAAAGCGTCCCACCGGCCTGTCAAAATTGATTACTCGCGACTGACCAACGAGAACATTTACCGCCACCGATTCTTTGTTCTGTTGGAATGACGCTTTGTATGTGGTTTCCTGCGCGTGTGCGACGGAGTTGACTACGACGAACAGCAATGACACCAGGATGAGTCTTGCTCTACGTGTGATAGGGGATCGGCTGTGCATGGTCTTGAGCTCCTTTTGATAATTCAAAAACTTGGGGTGGCCTCCGTCTAAACCGCGTTATCGGTTCATTGCGGAAAATCTACACTTCGCTTCTTCGCGCCTTCGATCATCTCCACTGAAGCGCGCGGGGGCGGGGGCGGAGCTGTTACTTCAGCTACCGGCTTCAGTTCGCGGCGCACGCGAGGCTGCGGCTTTGGCGCTGCCGGCTGCTCGCTCTTCAATGAACCAGGTTCCGGCGCCGGTACTGCACGGTCGCCAGTGAGTAATCCGCGCTTGTTGATGCCGGTGGTCTGCTCGTCACCCTGATCGATAGAGTTGCGCATTACCAGCTGCAGTTTTCCTTCACTCGCGGCCAACGCAAGCTTTTCAGCCTGTTCAGGCAACACCAGCAAAGTGACGGCTTTGACGCTGTTGGCGTCGCGTTCTTTCTCGGGTTTGTCGATGTTCTGACCATTGGCGAGAACCTTTATGTTCTGCAAAACGATCTTCGAAATCGGGTCTTGCATTCCGGCTTTTTCCTGCGGATCGATAACAACGACCACGTCGACGAGCGTGCCCGGCATGATGAAGCCGGAGATTCCGACTACATCGTCAACCTTCACAGTCATGGCCCGGTATCCTTCGGGAATGACAGCCGACAAACCGGCAGAAGTGCCTTCGGGAGCGAGCCTGGACTCCGTAACCGGCTCACGAGGTGCGATGTTCATTACCGCAACCCGGCCGACGAGCTTCTCCACCGCTTCGAAGGTGCCGTCCGGAGTGGACTCCTTCGGAAACTGGACCATCATCAATTGCTCGGGGATGATCTTTGTACCGACAGGAATCGCGACTTTCGCAACAGCGACTCGGGTAAGGTTCTTGGTGTAAGCCTGAGCACTGGACAGGTAACGACTGACTGAAACTGCTGCCAGTAATCCAAAGATCAGAGCTCCGACTAAGACGACGAAAAAGCGTTTGTTGCGCATGGTTAACTCTCCGTAGGATCAGTTGACGTTGAAAGGATCACGCTGACGTTAAGCGCGAAAGATAGCTGTAGAAATGATGCTGCCGAGCGTAATCGCAACGCCGTAGGGAATGGTAAATCTGCGGTCTTCGGGCACGGCAAACTTAGGCATTTGCCAACCCGGTAACATGCCGACAAAAATCTGCAAAACTCGATGCATGGTCGTCGCTACCATCCCAGACCGCACGATCGAGACAACAGCGAGAAGGCCACCAGTAAGGACCACAACCAGGAATGTTGGGATCACGAGTTTGGCGCCAACGATTGCGCCAATTGCGGCGAAGAGTTTGACGTCACCGGCGCCCATGGCGCCGAACACGTGAAGTGCAAACATCAAAATAAAAGCGAGGCCGCAGCCCGCTAAACTGGAAAAGAGACCCGGTAATCCGTTCAGGATCAGGTTCATCGTTAATCCGCTGATTAATGCTGCCAACACAAACGGGTTGGGAATCCGCCGATAGCGCACGTCGTAATAAGCAATTACGGCTGCGAGCGGAACTAACAAACTAGCGCTGGCAAAAAAAATTGACACGTTTGATTTCCCTGCTCACTGACCCGATGCAATGTGGTCGCCAAGTTGGGTGACCTTTTCAGTAATGGCGTCGCCGAGGGACGTGAAAACTCCTGCTACTGCAATTGCCACGAGTGCTGCAGCAACCGCGTATTCGGAAAGTTCCAGGCCCGATTCGTCTTTGAGGAATGTTTTCAACATATTCGTGTACCTGTGTAAGTTTGAGTGCCTTGGTAAAGGCGGGTCGGGCGCGCTCTCGATCCATGTCAGAGGAGCGCGCCCGAACCTGTTTGCGATTTACTGACCGGTGCTGATGTGTGTTCCCAGCTCTTCGATCTTGTCACTGATTGTTCCGCCGAGGGCCGAGAAGGCGCCGACAACTGCGATCGCAACCAAGGCTGCGGCAACTGCGTATTCCGACAGTTCAAGACCAGTTTCATCGCGAAGAAAATTCTTAATCATGGGGTTTGCTCCTTTAGGGTTTGGTTATTGCTTGCTAATTCGTTTGCCTTCGATCCACTGAAAGAAGGCTCGCGAATCTCTTGAGAAGACTCATGAATTGAGGGTCACGCTAGTCTGTGACCCCCTGCGGCTTGCGCGTAAATGGCTTTCGGCATCGACCGTGCGGCGGCCGAAGCCATTAACGCCACTCACGACTGCGCCACACAGAGTTAGTGCCAACAGGAAAACTTCGTTACCAGTTGCATACATTGCGTGTATGCCGCTGATAAGAGCCAACGCAAATAACGGTGCCGTGATTGCGATGATGGCGAGCGATACAAACTCTTTTGTGGTGATGACTTTTTTCATGAGAAGTATTTAGCGACTGACGCGGTTGGTTCGTTTGGCTAGATGCGTCTGCGAACGGATTGGTCCATTACAAGGCTTGTGCCACTCGACTGATCTGCATAACTCCGTGGAAACTGGGAGTGTTTTGAATAATCGACGTCGATGTTTTGTCGCCCGAGGTTGACAGACTGAAAAGTGGAATCTTGATCTTGACGCTGGGTGGTCCATCAAAGCATCGATTTACGGGAGGGTTTTGATGTCGCCGCTGGTTGACACGATTAAGTGAGGTTTGTATTGACGAAGGCGACAAATCTCTCGCTTGGACCAGGCAAATAAAAAGCATCCGAGGATTCCTCGAATGCTTGGTGCAATTCTGATTTGAGTTAAACGCTAGCTACCTTCGGCGCGAAACTGCAAGCCAGGCTCAGTATCTTCCTGAAGGAAGTCGCCGATATCGATCGCTAGCCGCTTGATCTTCTTGTACAGCGTCTGACGAGATCCCAATCCTAACGCTTCACTGGTCCGCGCAACGTTGCAGTCATTGCGCTTCAGCGTTTCGGTGATAACGCGGCGTTCGTAATCTTCCAACAATAAGTCGAGATTCTCGGCGGAACGGCTTCCACTTTGCGACAGGGACGTGGGCGGCTGAATGTGCGGACTGATTTCTGCCGGCGTGATATAGCCACCTTCGTCGGTATACAAGACGAGACGTTCCATTTCACCCGCCAATTCCCGCACATTACCGGGCCACGAATAATTCTCAAGTATGCGAACAGCCTCCCAGGTGATTCCGGCAATCGCCTTGTCGTTCCTTCGGGCGTAATGGGAAAGGTAGTGTGAGATGAGAGCTGAAATATCTTCGGGTCTCGTTCGCAGCGAAGGCACTTTCACTGACAGCGTCGCGATCCGGTAGTAGAGATCTTCGCGGAAAAGCTTGTCGCGAACCAATTGCTCAAGGTCTTTGTGGGTAGCAGCGATAACTCGCACATTTACTTTACGCGGAGTCTTTTCACCAAGCGTGTGAACTTCACCTTCCTGAAGAAAGCGAAGTAGCTTCGGTTGAAGAACAAGTGGCAGGTCCCCGATCTCGTCAAGGAACAGCGTTCCGTTTTCTGCCGAACGTATGAGTCCCTCATTGTCGAGGTGAGCTCCGGTAAAACTCCCCTTTCGGTGACCGAACAACATGCTCTCGATCAGATCCGGGGGAGCCGCAGAACAGTTAAACGGAATAAATTCGTTGGCGGCTCGACGACTAAGCCGGTGAATGCTGTGCGCTACTAGTTCCTTTCCGGTTCCGGATTCGCCGGTGATGAGGACTGTGGAATTTGAATCCTTGATTCGGGCCACGTTGCGAGCCACTTCATTCATTGCCCGGCTCGCGAAAATCATTCCCGGCAAACCTTCGTTGCCTCGTGTGACACCCGTTGGTTTCTGTGCCAACGGCTGCCCAACGGAAACGTGTGAATGGGCAAGACGGGTCACATCCATGATTGCCCCCAGGTCTTTTGCCTGGCGACTGCTCAGAGGCCGCACACATTTTCCATAAAGCGCAGCTCCGGCGCGTCCAGGTTTCGATGACGCCAATACGAAGCAAACGTGGGAGTCGCCTTCCCTGACGGTCGGCCACGCCGTTTCCAGCAGGTTTGTTGTGTCGCTGACTATCTTCTCGCCGTCTGCCAACTCTGGCTCCTGCAGTCCCTCGGCCCATTCCAAACCAGGACGTTGCCCTGCTTGTAGATTCCAGATTGAGAGCCCATACATCGGCGCCGTCGACTCAACGAAGAGACAAAGTTTGAGCATCACCTCGTAGAGCATGGCTGGTCCGCCGTCTGCGGCCTGACAGAGAGCTCTAACGATTGAGGTAATCGGAAGCGAATCGGAAGTCGACAAATTGGAAACTACAGATTCTGGGGATGAATGCGTTAGACCAGGCATTAAGCCTCTCCAATCCTTGTTAAGAAATAGGAAATGTCGGTCTTCGAACTAGCTGTAAGACCCGCGAGAACGAAATAAGGAGAGGAGGAATTCGGGGCCGGCTCGTTGATTTTTAGATGGAAGCTCGGAATCAGCTTCGCTGCTCAGACACGCAGGGAGTTTAATCGTCTAACAATTTTGTGTCAACAACCTTCAACAGTTGCCATCATTTGCCAACCCTTCCTGAGCAAAACGATGACGATAAATTCCAGAAACCGTCCGAGAATGTGTACGCCGCGTGTTCGCCTTTTTGGTCCATTAAGCGCCGTTACTTCAAGTAAACGTTGAGGTTACGTTGCGAAAGCGTTACAGAGAATTTGCTTTACAGCCTTAAGCACCGGTGCTACATTCCGCCAACCTTGACCTAAACTGTTGATGGTAAATGGATTGGCCAAGTGTAAAGCACTTCCTATTGCGGTTTTTCTCCAGCCACACCGCTCTATATTGTGGCTAAACGAACAAAGCAGTTAAGCAGCTCCTTAAAGTTCAAGCCCGATGGTCACACGCTTCGACAAATGCGGTTGGGATCAAGGTACCGCCGACGAATCTTCCCAAATCGAGTCTATCTCGATACCGGGAACAAGTGGCGCCTTGTCTTCGCTTGAACCTTTGCTAGAGACAACGCTCAGCAATTTACCGGTCTACGAAACTCAGTTGGGTTTTATGTACATCGGAGAATCATTTGATGAAGACAAAACAGTCCCCCGCAACGAAGACCAGGCTGGTTTCTCCTTCAAAAGTCACTATTCGGAGGAAAATGGCATCTTTGCGCGTCTGCTTGCAGCGGAGACAGCTGCGTCGAGCGGCGCGGAGTTAGTTTCAGTCGGTTTTAACAGGTCAAGGATAGCGTAGGATTTGGAGGTGTTTCGTGAGCAGGGTCATAAATTCATATTGGGTTGATGAACGGATCAGAGCGCAGCGGGTCGCTCCACGCGTATCGTCGCCTCTGGCGACCGTTAGAGAAATATCGCAAGACATAATCGGCACTCCTGTTGAAGTGCGCCGCCGCGGAGGATTGGTTCCATCCTGGGTCATCTTTGGAATGGTGATTCTTGGGACCTTCGCGATCTGCGTGGGAGTTACGTTGCGCACTCGCACCAAGATGACTGCGGCGTCGGAACAATTCGTGCGAATGCAAACCGATGTTGAGGGCTTGCGAAATGTAAATCAGTCGCTTCGTACGGAAATTGACCAACTGCGAAACGACCCGCGCACTATCGAGGCCGCTGCGCGCAGCCGGCTAAACATGGTCCGCGCCAATGAGATTGTCATCCCAGTCGAGTAGTCATGAAAAACACGATCCTCGAAAACATTTTGATTTCTCCCGCCGGTTGCCTGCTTGTTCCCTGCTTGAGTGCCACGCTTAGCGAGAGCCTGCCGTGAAGGCGCGGCTGTGACTGCCATCACAGCCGCGTTCCCCTCTTAAAAGAATTACTGCTCGTCTTGATATTTATGTGACAGTAACCGCCGTGCTTCTCAGCCGACACGAACCGTGCGAACTTCAACTAAGTAGCTGTGTTGACACTCTAATACCCCTCCACTAAGATCGGCGTTCTTCTTTAGAAAGTTCTGAATCGGGAGTCTTATGCCTGACACAAAAGAGATCAGTTCGCCATTTGAAGAGGCGGTTGAACGCTGGGAGCATGAGACGCTCGAACCTGTCTTAAGCAAACATCCTGAACGTAAAAGCAAATTTGAAACTGTTTCTCTCGCAGAGGTAGAGCGTCTTTCGACTCCCGCTGACATAGCTCACCAAGACTTTAATCGCGATATCTCTTTTCCCGGAGAATTTCCCTACACTCGCGGCATTCACCCAACGGGTTACCGGGGCAAGCTCTGGACGATGCGACAGTTTGCCGGGTTCAGCACCCCCGAAGAAACGAATGCGCGCTTCAAGTATCTGCTGGCACAGGGTCAGACGGGACTATCGGTCGCTTACGATTTACCAACCTTGATGGGTTACGACGCTGATTCGCCCCTCTCAGAGGGAGAAGTTGGCAAGTGCGGTGTCGCGGTGTCTTCCTTGGCCGATATGGAGGTGTTATTTGATCAGATACCTCTTGACCAGGTCACGGTCTCACAGACGATAAATGCGCCCGCCTCTGTCTTGCTCGCTATGTATCTTGTCGTAGCTGAGAAACAAGGGGCTAACTGGAAGAAGATTTCGGGCACTCTGCAAAACGACATACTCAAGGAGTACATCGCACAGAAGGAATGGATCTACCCGATTCGGCCCGCAATGAAACTGGTGATTGATACTTTTGAGTTTTGCACGAATCACGTACCTCGTTACAACCCCGTCTCGGTCAGCGGCTATCACATTCGTGAAGCCGGATCGACCGCGGCACAGGAGCTCGCTTTCACGTTGCGTGATGGCCTCGAATATGTCGAGTGGGGCGTCAACGCTGGGCTAGAGATCGACCAATTCGTTCCGCGAATGTCGTTCTTCTTTAACGCCCACAATGATTTCTTCGAGGAGATTGCCAAATATCGGGCGGCGCGTCGTATCTGGGCAAGGGAAATGCGCGACAGATTTGGTTCCACCAACGAACGTACTTTGAAAATGCGTTTCCACACGCAAACAGCCGGGGTTTCCCTGACTGTGCAGCAACCGCTCAACAACATCGTTCGGGTTGCGATCCAGGCGCTGGCAGGCGTTCTCGGCGGGACGCAAAGCCTGCACACCGACGCATATGACGAAGCACTATCGTTGCCCACCGATCGGGCTGCTCTGATCGCCTTGCGGACCCAACAAATAATTGCAGACGAAACAGGCGTAGCGAACACTGTGGATCCGTTAGGTGGATCGTATTTCCTTGAGGCACTTACTGAGAAGATTGAAGCCGAGGCTTTGGACTATTTCAGTAAGATTGATGCGATGGGCGGAATGGTAGCTGCAATCGAAAAGGGCTTCCCGCAGCGGGAGATTCAGGATTCGGCTTACCAGTATCAGAAAGCGGTCGAGCGTGGCGAGCAGATAATTGTCGGCGTCAATAAGTATGCGATGGACGATGAAACTGCACAGGTTCCGACGTTGGTGATCGATGAAGCTGTCCGCGTACATCAGGTTGAGCGTCTCGAGCAGACTCGTGCAAAACGTGATGCCGGAGCAGTCGCAAATGCTTTGGAAAAACTCAAATTAGCAGCTCGCAACGAAGAGAATACAATGCCGGCCACCATCGACGCGGTTCGTGCGTATGCATCGCTTGGAGAAATCTGTTCGGCGTTGCGTGACGTGTACGGAATCTACGAAGAACCAGCTTTCTAATTCCCTCTTCGGTCAACTAAATCTTGCAACCCTTCGCCAATCGACTTTTTCCGGTGCTGCTTCTGATCGCGATCAGCGCCTTGGGTCCGAATCTCACCCCGACAAGTGCCTTCGCCCAGGATCGGGTAATCATTCAGAGGCGTCGGATTGTCCTCACGCGACCGCCGAAAATCGCCAGACAATTTCCAGATCGCAAGACGGCAATAGTGGTCTATCCGGTCGTAAGCGGATTAAACGCCGAAGTATTACGCAAAGTGCGCGCAATCATTTCGTTCAAGAATATCTTCGATTACTCACTCGACGAATACCGCAACGATAGCTGGTTGAGCGAATTCGGTTACACTGTAAATTACAACCGGGACAACATGTTGGACATAACTTTCAGGCAGAGCGGGGTGGCTGCATATCCCGACGATCAAGAGAAGCACTTCTTGATCGATCTACGAAATGGACAGATTGTTAAGGCTGTGGATGTGTTCGAACCGAGCAAGCTGGGACAAATAGCAGCGCTCGTCGATCGGTCACTACAAAAAGAGATCGCGCGTCTGGCTAAAGAGAACGCAGCATCTACTGACAGCGACGCTGAGCAAAAGGAATCAATCAAAGGGGCGTATGAGAACTTGAAGTTTGAGACTCAGAACCTCGATGATTTTATCGTCGGGCCCAGCGGCGTAACCTTCGTATATGACGCCGGATTCCCCCATGTGATTCAGGCATTGGAACCCAAAGGTCGCTATTTTTTCTCTTTCGAGATGCTGAGGGGTGTCATCAGGCCCGATGGGTTGCTGGGGCGATTTAGGAAAGTATGAGCATGAACGAACGAAAGATACGTGTACTGGTGGCGAAGCCGGGGCTTGACGGCCACGATCGGGGCGCAAAGGTAATCGCACGCGCGCTCAGGGACGCGGGCATGGAAGTCATTTACACGGGTCTTCGGCAAACCCCCGAGATGATTGCCGCCGCCGCCTTGCAAGAGGACGTCGATGCTGTTGGTGTGTCAATACTCAGCGGTGCACACAACACGCTTTGCCCTCGCATAGTTCAGCTCCTTCGCAGCCAGGGGATGGACGACTGCCTCGTACTACTAGGCGGCATTGTTCCCCAGGACGACATCGTCAAACTGAAGGAGCAAGGTGTTGCGGAGATCTTCTTGCCGGGCACTTCGACTGAAAACATCGTCAAGTTTCTTCGGGAAAATGTTAAGCCTCGCGAATAGAAGGCGAACCTCGAAACATCGCGACATTGAACTCGCCTGCCTCACTCGTAGTAGACGTCAGAGACAACCTTGCAATCGTACGTCTGGATCGCCCTTCACAACGCAATTCCCTCTCAGTCAATACGCTTCGCGAGTTAGATGAGACCCTTTCCCATCTGTTGGGCCAAAGCGAAATAGGAGCGCTTATTCTTACTGGTACGGGCGACGTCTTCGCTTCGGGCGCCGATCTGTCTGAACTCTCGGAACTCGATCCCTCAGGTGCCCTGGAATTCGCCAGGCTCGGACAAAGAGTGTTCAACCTTGTCGCCAACGCACGAGCGACAACACTCGCTGCCATAAACGGCTACTGCATGGGTGGTGGACTCGACCTGGCGCTCTCGTGCGACATTCGCGTCGCCTCGAAGGCAGCCGTTCTTGCTCATCCTGGCGCCAAGCGCGGAATCATTACTGGATGGGGCGGTACTCAGCGGCTCCCACGAACAATAGGTCGTGGTCGCGCTCTGGAACTCTTACTCACGGCGCGGATGATAAGAAGTGAAGACGCCTTACAAATAGGATTGGTCACCAGCTTGGCTGACCCTGTGTTGGAGTGTGCTTTGGAGCTCGCGAATAAGGCACTTCGAGGGGGGTCGAAGGCGGAGACCCGGTTACCTACTGAGTCTTTTTAAGAAATTTTGCAATCCCAGCCTGACAGTCATCAGTCATGCGAGCGATAATGTTTACGTCCAAGCCGGTTTCGATTGCCTCGTGAAAGGCTAAGCCATCGATCTGATAAAGCAATGTCTTCGTCAGCGCTAACGCGGAGGCACTAATCTTTTCAAAGCTGCGAGCGTAGTCCTCAACTTTACCCTCAAACTCATCCTCAGCGTAAACCTGGTTAACCAGCCCAATAGCCTTGGCTTCATCAGCTCCAATTTCGTCACCGCGTGTTAGTAATTCGAAGGCGCGCTTCTCGGAAATGTTGCGGCGCAGAATCGCAGTCACCATCGCCGGAACAAAACCAAGTTTGACTTCCGGGTAACCGAAACGGGCGTTCTCCGAGGCGAGCACTAAATCGCAAGCGTTTGCCAGACCGCAGCCGCCGGCCAAGGCTCGGCCGCGAACTGCGGCGATGACAGGGATCCTCAACTCGCGAATCATGGCAAACAAATCCATAAGCGAACGAGCGTCGTCGGCGTTTTCAGAAACAGAAGCGCCGGATATTTTCTGCAAGGCCGCTAAGTCCGCCCCAGCGCAAAAGTCTTTTCCCGCTCCACTGATTACAGCTACGCGCACGGCCGAGTCACCGTTGGCCTGGCCCAGACCCACCTTTAGGCCGGAGATCAATGCATCGTTAAGCGCATTCCGTTTGTCAGGACGGTTGAGTGTTATCTGTGCGACTCCACCGTTGAGTTGGTAGATGACTGGAAGGTTATCGTCAGACATGACTAGATGACTTCAATACTTTGCGCTTCCTCATCTGTGATTTCTATTTCCATTCGCAAGAGCGCGGTCGAGAACGTCTTGCCCTGGGCGTCAGTCATCAGCGAAAGGGTGCCGCCGCCGCCAAGGCTTTCATGCAATAGGAAATTAAGGGCGCCGAGATTTGGCAACTCGAAACGTTCGACCTCTCCATGACAAATACCTTTGAAGTGTTGCTTCACACGTTCTGCGGTAACTTCGCGAACGAGGAGCGGATAGACTTCGTCCTGCAACGCAATCAGCCCAACGTTTGCTGTGTCGCCTTTATCGCCGGAACGGGCGTGGGCTAGTTTTACCAGTTGTATTTGCATGACTCGGTCAGTAGTTAAACTTCCAGGATTTCCACTTTCGAAGTTATCTCGGTCTTGGGGATTAATGCCGGCCAGTAAGCAACAATCTCTTCCACCTTTGGTCGTCCGCCGGCGAATCCAGTAACACCCGGTGGCCCGGTAAGAATAAGCGGAGCAATCTCTTTAGTAAATCGTTCCACCGCCGCGCGATCCTGACCACGCACTCCGACGCGCAATTGGACCTCGGGAAGATCGGGCGAAGGCGCTCCCGCTAGTGGACCATGCGTCGCATTTGCACCAACAAACTCGGTATGAATCAGGTCAAACTTGAGTCCTAACCGATCAAGCCGTTGTCGCAAAATCCGATCGGCAGCCACAGCCTTGTCATATGCGTCAGGCCAGGAATAAACCAAAGTTCCAACCGCCTTATAACCTGCCGAGTAACTGATGGAGACTTTATAAAATTCAGTTGCCGGGCGCCCTTCAATCCCATGGACACGAACCCGGTCGCGACCTTCAAGCTCAAGCTGAATAGTAGTGAAGTCGGCAACGCAATCCGGCGTGATGTACTCGTGCGGGTCACCCATCTCGTAAACCAATTGTTCTTTGACTGAAGGAATTATTACCCAACCGCCCGTGCGTTCATGCTTAGTGACAACAAAGCTCCCATCCGGCGACGCTTCAACGATAGGAAAACCCACGACCCCAAGATTGGGAATACTCCTCCATTCATACTGACAGTTGCCGCCCGAACACTGTGCGCCACATTCAATGATGTGCCCCGCAATGGTGCCCGCAGCCAGCCTGTTCCAGTCGTCAGACGCCCAACCAAACTCATGAATCAGCGGGGCCAGGGTTAGCCCGGTATCGGTAGCCCTTCCCGTGATAACGATCTGAGCGCCCTGGTCCAGGGCCTCCACTATCGGAGCGGCGCCAAGGTATACGTTGGCGCTCTGAATCTTTTCTCGAATCGTGGATAGCGGCGCCCCGTTATCCATGTTTCGCAGCTCAATCCCACGGCTGAGGAAGTCGTCGAGCTTCGACATAATGTCGTCGCCGGTAACGATCCCGATTCGCAGCTTTCCTGCGAGCCCCAGTTCGAGCGCCACGTCCTTCACGGCAGCGGCGCATCCTTCAACGTTTACGCCTCCAGCGTTTGCAGTGACCCGGATGTTCCGCTCCACGCACGCAGGAAGAATTTGCTTCATCAACGGGACGAAATCTTTCGCATATCCTGCCGAAGGATCCCGTGAACGCTGCTTCTGCATGATCGACATCGTCACCTCGGCAAGGTAGTCAAGCATGAGGTAGTCGATTGGCCCACCCTCCACCTGACGAGCGGGTGCATCAGGAAGGTCACCCCAGAAGCCTTGCCCAGCGGCTATCCGAATCTTTGATTTCATGTTTTCGTAAATTCCCGCGAAGCGGTTGCGCAACTTAGCCCAGGGTTGCCGCACGTCGCGATTACCCGAGCGATCAATAGATGGAAACAGTCAACTCCAAGGCGGTTGCCGAACGTTAGCAAGCTCATTCTCCACAAACCCTTCGAGGCTGTCGGAATATCTATTAACTCTGTGCGTCCTCTGAGGATGCACAGAGATCGAGATCGATTTTCCCGAAGGCTGAATTACGTAAACCGCTTGTCGGTCCTCAAACCGAATCCCTCTACACCAGCGTCGGCGGTAGTACAAACTGTCCAATGTGCGGGCCGCCGAAATTCAAACTTGTGCGAAGCGCCAATTCCAACGCGTCGCGTGTATCCTCGGGTTCGAGTACCGCATCGACGAATCCTCGAGCCGCTGCGTATTTCGCATCGAGCTCCATCTCGTACGTTTCTCGAACCTGGGCCATCTCGCCTTCCAACTCCGCCGACGGTTTTTCACCCGCGCGCTTGAGTTTTTCAAGTTGGCTTCCAAAGACCGCCTGGACCGCGGAGTCACCTTCCATCACACCCATTCGTCCGGTTGGCCAACTAAAAATAAAGTCAGGATCAAAGCCCTGACCCGCCATAGCATAATAGCCAGCGCCCGACGCGTGGTTGATAGTTAACACGATTTTCGGCACCAAGGCTGTGGCCATGGCTTCGACGAACCGCGCGCCGGCACGAATAATTCCCGAGTGTTCCGCTTCCGACCCGATCATGAATCCCGAAACATCCTGGATGAAGACGAGCGGCGTTTGCCGCCGGTTACACGTCTCGATGAAGTAGGCGACTTTCTCGGCCGATTCGGTATAGATGATGCCGCCGAAGCGTGGTGGGCCACCTGCAGGCGAACGAATCATGCCGCGATTGTTGGCGATTATTCCAACCTGAATTCCACGAATCCTAGCGTGGCCAGTGACCATTTCCTTGGCGTAATCGGCCTGGAACTCGTCGAGATGTCCGTCATCGAGGATGCATTCAAGCAGGTGGCGAGCGTTGTACGGCTGTTTATGATCCGGCGGAATTATCTCGTAAAGTTCTTCCGCAGGCCTCAAAGCATCTCGCTCCTTCAGGATTGGAACGACACTCTGAACCTTAACTGGGAGCTCCGAGACAAATTCACGAATCTTCGCTATGCACGCCTCGTCGTCAGCCACTCGATAATGTGCGACTCCGGAAAGTTCGTTATGTGTTCGCGCTCCACCCAACGTTTCATTGTCGATGGTCTGACCCGTAGCGCCCTTCACCAGGTTCGCCCCGCCGAGTCCCATGAAGGATGTGCCTTCCACCATGATGATCACGTCGGAGAGCGCCGGCAGGTACGCCCCGCCTGCGATACAGGGACCCATCACGGCGGAAATTTGCGGAATCTTGAGATACCGTCGCATTAACGAGTTGTAGTAGAAGATGCGCGAAGCTCCATACTGACCGGGAAACACGCCGCCCTGGTAAGGAAGATTTACGCCGGCCGAATCAACGAGGTAAATGATCGGTACATGCGAACGCATCGCGATCTCCTGCGCTCGCAGAATCTTCTTAATCGTTTCCGGCCACCACGATCCTGCTTTCACTGTCGCATCATTTGCGACGATAACGACTTCCCTGCCTTCGACTTGTCCAACAACTGTGACTACGCCGGCAGCCGGCGCCGCTCCGTCATACTGATCGTAAGCCACCAGTAACCCGATTTCCTGAGCATAGGAATCAGGGTCGAGCAGCAATTCAATCCGCTCGCGGGCCGTGAGCTTTCCCTGGCTATGTTGCTTATCAATCTTGTCAGGACCACCGCCCAGACGCAGCTTTGATTCAACTTCTCGTAATTCGGAAGTTAGATCCAGCAGACGTTTTGCAGATTGCTTCGGAGGTGGCAGGACTTCAGACTTTTTCATGATTAAGACCGGAGACTCCGATCTTCAAATAGCAGCGTTTGAAATATTTGTTGCGCCTCAAAAATAGCAGACCGACTGCCCGGATACAAAACTGCTAAGACCCGGACTATCCAATCACTTTGAAAAGATCGGTTGATGAGACGCCCGTTGGAATTCCTTCTACAACAAAAACGCGTGAGCCACGTAGCTCAACGACTACTCCACCTTCGTTCGTTTCCCATCGCCGAATAGTCTCGCTACCTGACGCGTCAGAAACTAAAGTAGCTCCCGGATAGCGCAGCACCGTGCGTTTGACATAGGCGCTAAAGAACTCTTCGGCATCTTTGGCCGTGTCCCACTCTGAAACGTGGGTTACCAACACCTGATTCATTCCAGGGTCTTCATAGATCGCATAACGATCGCCTGCCCAGCCGGCTGTAGCTCGCTTCGAAGTGGTTGGTTCCTTGAGGAACTCGTCCAGGATGAGGTAATAGCTCCATTCACCGTTGACGTCGTAATCGATCCGCCGCCACTTCATAGCCGAACGCCTCGTGTCGAGGACAACCGCAGGCGTTTCGGGCTTAGCGTTCGTCTTTTTTGCCCTCGTGTTTTTTCGACGCTGCGCAGACTTCTCAGTCGGCGTGCTGTCTGCTGTTTGCTGTCTTCCGTTCACAACATGGTTACTCTCCGGCTCACGCTTTCGGTTTTCGTTCAACCAATTCGTGATATCCGTCAAGGTCATCTTTACCGGAACTTCATAAGAGAAATATTTTTCCGGATGTAGTATCTGTTCAGTCGACAGCGGCAACTTCGCGTACGCTGCTGAGACCATCTTCCAACCCCCACGCTTGTAGACGTCGGTCGCCCACTCGGCTCCCTGCGAATAAGGAAAAATCAGCGTTTCCCGCAAAGCTCGCGGCGCATCATTAAACTCTTTGGACGACGCCGACAGACCGGTCAATGAACGGGTGAAGGCGAGCGCGACCAACGGGTTCTTGATCATGTAGAGCGTCATCGAGAGGGTGGCGTCACCTTCAATCAAGGCGTGCGCCGCTAGCTCGGCGTCGGATTCCCCGTCGAGCCCCTTCTCGAATCGCCTCAAATTGAAATGTTGATCTTGCAGCGCGTGGGTTAACTCATGCGCCATCACTGGCTTTTGACCTTCCAACTCTATCCAGTCGGCAAGGTAAAACTCGCGGGCCTTAGCATCGTAGTAGCCGGCCACCTGCTCCGAAAGCAGTTTAATAATGAAGGGTCGATAAGAAAATTCTTCCGGCACAAGTCCAAACTTGCGAAGACTGACCTCGGTGGCGTGCATCTCGTCCTGGGTCGTCTGCTCATCCAGCTTCTTTACCAGCATCCGCTCGATTTCAGCGCGGGACTGCGCGCCACTCTTAACCGGACGCAAAATCTCAAGCTCGCGCAATTGACTGGTTTCGCGCAGCAACTCCATGGTGGTGGCCACGATCGCTGCGTTCCGCGACGTGCCGGTCGCCACCGCTGGGCTCTGAGCTGAAGAAGGACCGTAAAAATTGCCGAGTAACAGAGCGCCAAGCGCCAGGACGGCGCCAAGAACTGGAGGGACGAATCGATTAATTCGCTTTGACATGCTCAGGGTTTCGCTCTTATAGTCCGCTATCGCTTCTAATTAGGGGTTTTCAATTCCCGCAATCTCTGCGGTAAGAGTTTGAGGGCATAACGCTCATATGACAAGTCCTGCACCGGAAACCGTCTATGGAGAATGGCACGATACGATGTTGCGCGTGCGTTACTCCGAGACGGACAAGATGGGCATAGTCTATTACGCAAACTATTTAGTTTGGTTTGAAATAGGCCGGACGGAGTTTTGCCGCGCTCGTGGGTTCTCCTATAAAGACATGGAAGAAGATGACGGAGCCTTTCTGGTGGTGGCCGAGAGCTACTGCAGATATAAGGCGCCCGCGTTTTACGATGACGAACTCATTATCAGGACACACATCACCGAAATGCGCCGTAGATCTCTGAGGTTTGGATATGAGGTTGTGCGCGCCACAGATGGTCAGGTGATTGCTGAAGGCGAAACCGGTCATGTGGTAACTGATACGAGTGGACGGGTGCGCTCCTTCCCGGAAGGATATGCACAGCGTTTATTGGCACCACCTATCTTGAAGGCGACATCCTCCGGTGATGTAGTTCCCGACGAAGAACCACCCGATTAAGGAGTTACAAAACCGAGCGCGGTAGCGCCGGATCCTAATATTCAACCTCTCCACATCTAATCGGTCACAGGAACCCGCAAGAGCAATAGAGACTTAATCAGACCGGAACGCTAAGGAGTGCGGTCGCACCAACTCGCGTCCGAAGTGAACTAAGGATCCGGCGCTACGCGCTCGGTTCTGTATCGTAATGGGCATTAGTCGTGGGCTAGATTTAGGCGGTTAATGCTGCGGGCTTTGCCGGTCTCTTCATCAACATCCAGGACGACGCAACAGATTCTGACTTCACCGCTGGAGTGTTCGGCGCGCCGGCCGAGGGCGGAAGTGAACCTGACAATCACGTCTTCCTTCTTCATCCCAATTACACCTGAATAGCTGCCGGTCATGCCAATATCGGTCAGGTGGGCCGTGCCCCCGGGTAGAATTCGCTCGTCTGCCGTTTGCACATGGGTGTGCGTACCAACCACCGCGGACACCCTGCCATCGAGGTACCATCCCATCGCAACCTTTTCTGACGTAGCTTCGGCATGAAGGTCAACGATCCTCACTTTTGTTTCGGGCGGCAGCAATCCCATGAGCTCATCAGCGACGCGAAACGGGTCGTCGGATGGCGGCATAAACACTCGTCCCATCAAGTTGATGACAGCAACGGGGACCCTATTGATTACACCGGTCCACATGCCGTTGCCGGGTGTGCCGGGCGGATAGTTGGCGGGCCGAACAAGTCGAGGCTGTTTGGCGATGTAAGGGATCGCTTCTTTCTTGTCGAAAATGTGATTGCCTGAAGTCATCACGTCGATACCGTTGGCAAACAACTCCTCGCAAAGCGACGGCGTAACCGAAAACCCTCCCGCCAGATTTTCAGCATTCATGATCGCCAGGTCGATCTCATGCTGTTCACGCAAGTCCTGAATCCGCTCGAGCACAGCTATTCGACCGGGCTTTGCGACGACGTCACCAATAACGAGAATTTTCATAGGAGGGTAAATCGTGAATTCGGTAAAGCAAACTGTTAGTTTGCTCTCGCTGGCAAACGCACCTCATCGGGAATAAGCAAACTAACAGTTTGCTTTACGTCGGCAAGCAAAAGCCGCAAATAGAAATCGTCAAACGTAAATAGCAACTACTATTAACGATTCACGATTTACCATTCACGGCTCTACGGCTTAGTTGGCAGGAGGGAAATCCGCAAGGCCGTTCCGAAGCCGTAATTGAACCTGCATGACAGGTGGGTGACCTTTAAGAGCCGCAGCCTCTGGCAATTCTTAACAATGAAGAACTGCACTGGCAAACAGCATCGGTCTCCCTAATCAACGGCGTTGGCTCAATCATCGTAACTCGGTGACGAACCCCGCAGAATAATTCCCTCTGCCGGCGTGGATACTAACATAGGCACACTGCCGAAAGAAGCGGGTCTAAAAACAATTCTTAGCGCAAATGAACACGCGCACCGCGTTATTTGCATGGAAGGCGCTCGCTCGCGGCTTTGCCGCAATCTGTGCGGAAAGGCTTCGGCTTTCCGTAAAGGGGTTTTCCCTGTCGAGGCTATACCTCCGGTGAGGCAGAGCCTCGAAAATCTTTTTGGCGATGCCGGAAAGGCACAGCCTTTCCGCACGGATTGCGGCGAAACCGCACCTGATCAGATCAACTGCCGATCCTTATTATCAGTGGCTGAGTGTAGCTGGTTTAACTAAGCGAAATTCGTTCCGGGTCGCCTTTTTCCTGCTCGATATTGCTTCGGACTTTCAATAATTTATCGAGCATTTCGGCGCATTCGGCACTCCGAGTGGCAAGCTGAGCGTCAGCCTGCTCGTGAGTTTGCTTGAGGCGGTGCAGTTCATCGGCAATGTGAAGCGCGGCCAAAATTGCAACCTTCAAAGAATCGACCGTTAACGTGCCGGAGGAAATTTCACGCATACGGCTGTCGACGAAATCTGCGAGCCGAGTAAGGTATTCAGAGTCACCATCAGAACGGATGTTGTAGGTTTGGTTGTAGATTTCAACGCGGATCGTAGGGGCGGCGGTCGTAGTAGTTTCCATACTGCTCTTTTCCAACATCTGGCCGATTCCGGTGGTCATCTAAGCTCCTCCGCCATCTCGGGATCAAGTGCAGCCACCGCATCCAACATCGCTTCAACCTTCGCGCGAATGATATCGCGTTCCGCAAGGAGAGCTTCTACTTGCTTCTCTAGTCGCTGTTGCTCGAACGACACCGTGCCACGATTGCGTCGCATCAGGGAGAGTTCTTTTTCTAAACTCTCTTTTTCCTGGCGCAGACTTTTAGTGAGTTCAATCGTGCGATAGATCTTGTCTTCTAAGTGAGAAAACTTTTCGAGTCCAGATAAGCCAACCATCAAGCGTTTTCCTTCTCCTGCCAACGTGCTCTGGATTATGCGACTTCAAGCTTACAAGCGCAAGACTCTTTGCTGCGTTGCATCGATTTATTTTTAATGTAACTGCGCGTTGAATTCCTTCAAGAGAAAATCGATCAATGCGCGATGCCGCTCTTCCACTTCCTCGTCACGCAAAGTGCGATCATCGGAGCGGTATTCGATGCGCAACGTAATGGAACGCGCCTCCTCTGGGATGTTCTTTCCTTCGTAAGTGCCAACCAACTTTGACGTGGAGTAGTCGGCTACGGATTGCGAATCGATCGCTTGCAGAAGTTGGGAAAGTCGAACGTCACGACCTACCAGAAGAGTCAAATCTCTTACTACTGACGGGAAGCGCGGCAATGGTTTGTAATGAATCGCACGCGCGTCAGCCGCAAGCAACGTGTCGAGATCAAGTTCCGCGACATATACGGGCTGTCGGAATTTGTATTTTGCGGCTATCTCTTCCGCTAGCCGGCCCATGGTTCCAATCTGTGTTCCGTCTGCAAGCTTGATGCCCGCGGCCTGGCCAGTCCTCAGGTGCTTCGCATCGATCTGATCGAACACCAGTGGCGCCAGCTTCATCGCGTCTACAGCCGCTTCCAAAGCGCCTTTCAATGAATAGAAGTCAATCTCGTTGATTGCTGCCGCGCGCCCCTCTTCCAACAGCGCACCGGTAGCGACCAGCCCCAGAACTGTTTTTTCCAAGGGCAGTTCAGAAGAAGGTGAAGCAAAAACCCTCCCAATTTCGAATAAAGAGACGTCTCGAATCCCGTGATTGAAGTTATTCCTTACAGACTCCAGGAGCCCAGGCAACAGAGAAGGACGCATCCGCACTGCTTCTTCCGTAATCGGATTCACGAGCGAGACGAAGCGGTAGGAGACTTGAGAATCAATGCTGGGAATGGTTTCAAACTGGTCGTCATGAGCAGAGTCAATGAAGCTGAGATTTATTGCTTCATCAAACCCCATGTCTCTGAGAACGCGCCGCAACGCGCGCTGGTTTGTTTCTGTCGGCTGATACTCGCCAGATATGTTCGAGGGCGGGAGTTCAGATCTGATTTTGTCGTATCCTGAGTGCCTTGCAATTTCCTCGACCAGGTCTTCCTCGATACTGACATCGATGCGCCAGCTGGGAACCACAAACATCTGGGTACCTGCTTCACCAGATTCTTTCTGAACAAAACCGAGTGAAGTCAGAATCCGAATCATCTCCGGGCGTTCTACCTCAAGCGAAGTCACCTCGAGCACGCGTGACGGCTTGAACGCGACAACCTTGGGAGATTGAGGTGCAGGGTAGGCGTCGATAGCATCTTCGGTCGCGACGCCACCGGCAATTTCGCAAATCAGCTCAACACAACGGGCTTGCGCGTTGAGAACATTCGCGCAGTCGGCTCCTCGCTCAAACCGACGCGACGCTTCCGTGTCCATCCCGAGCTTGCGGGCCGTGCGGCGAACCGAGTCGGGATTGAAGTACGCGCTTTCGATCAGAACATCGGCGGTCTGCTCGGAGATTTCAGAATCCAGACCTCCCATGACACCGGCCAACGCGACGGCGTCCTTTGCGTCAGCAATCACAAGCATCTGTTCGTCGAGCACACGATCCACGCCGTCGAGAGTTTTCAACTTCTCCCCCTGGCGGGCGCGCCTCACGATGATTTTCTGCGCGGTAAGTTTTGAGAGATCGAAGGCGTGCAGAGGTTGACCAGTTTCGTGAAGGACATAATTCGTTATGTCGGCGACGTTGTTGATGGGACGTTGTCCGATCTCACCGAGACGTTTAACCAGCCACTCGGGAGACGGTCCAATCTTCACCCCTCGCACGACCCGCGCTGCGTACCGCGGGCATAGCTCAGAATCCTCGATCTCTACGCTCGCGAACTCACCCGCTTTTCCCTCGGCGGTAAAGACCTTCGACTTTGGACTTTGGACTTGGGAACCTTCAATCACCGCCACTTCCCTGGCGATGCCGATATGAGACAAACAATCAGGGCGATTGGAAGGCACTTCGACGTCAAGCACAGAATCGCCATCCACCTCGTCGATAGTGTCGATGGCCAGGCCGACCATCGTCAGACGCTCGCGCAATTCGAGCGGTGCGGTGATGGTTCCGGTTAGTTCTTGTAACCAGTTGTAACTAATTAACATAACGGTGTCGGGTGACAGGTGCCGGGTGTCAGGTCGGGATTTTTTCCGGCACCTGTCACCCGACACCTGACACCTAATCAAACTGCTTCAGGAACCTAACATCGTTTTCGAAAAGCAGGCGGATGTCGTCGAGTCCGTACATCAACGCGCACATGCGGTCGATACCGAGGCCGAAGGCGAAACCCGAATAGATGGATGGGTCAACGCCGACGGCGCGCAAGACGTTTGGGTGAACCATCCCCGACCCGCCCAACTCGATCCATCCAGAGTTCTTACAAACCCGGCAGCCGTAACCTCCGCACTTGAAACAACTGAAGTCGAACTCCGCGCTGGGTTCGGTAAATGGAAAGTACGAAGGTCGAAAACGGGTCTTTGTGTCCGGCCCGAACATGCGCCGCAAAAACTCGGCCACCGTGCCTTTCAAGTGGGCCATGGTGATACCCCGATCAACGCACAGACCTTCAACTTGGAAAAACATCGGATTGTGCGTGGGGTCTGGCGTATCACGCCGGAACACGCGGCCAGGAGCGATGATTCTGAGCGGAGCCCCGCGACGCTCCATCGCGTGGATCTGCACAGTTGAAGTTTGTGAACGAAGCGCAAGACCCTCTTTGGTGTAAAACGTATCCTGGGGAGACCTGGCCGGATGATTATCCGGAATATTCAACGCTTCGAAATTGTAGAAGTCGGTCTCAATCTCACGACCGTCCTCGATCGCGTAACCGAGGGCCACGAAGATGTCCTCGATCTTTTCGCGCAGCATCGTTATCGGGTGCAGGTGCCCTCGTCGCGGACGGCGCCCCGGCAGCGTCACATCGATTCGCTGCCGTTCCGTTCGAACGACTTCGATATGAGTCTTGAGGGTTGAATCAGCTTGTGCGACATTCGCTTCAATATCCGCTTCGATCTGCTGAACTAGTTGACCAAATGCGGCGCGTTCTTCGGGCGGAATGCGACCGATGGTTTTCTTAGCCGCGGCGAACGCACTCTTCTTGCCCAGGTGGCGGGTACGAAGCTCACCCAGGAGGCGATATTCAGCCTCCGCGTCGGCTAAACCTAGCACCGACACCCGGCCAGAATCCTGCGCAAAGGCGGCAAAGCGCTCGAACTCCTGCTCGAACGCTTTGCGTGCTTCTTCAACCTCGAGTTTGGGATCGTTCTTACTTTGACCTTCTGTCATGACCTAATTAACTTTTGAATCGATTCGGCCCAAGGGCCAACGAACCATCTGACGACGACTAGTTGCGCGGAGCGATTTCATTAGCACCGCGGCTTCAGCCCGGTGTTAAGAGGTCGCCAAAATCGTATTTAACCGTTTCTAACGGTTTGTCGGGTTCTGTAGGAAAACTGTTAAAACGGTTCTCCAAACGACTGGACTCTCTCGTCACCGGCCTAAAGCCTCGGTGCTAACGAGATCGCTCCGCGAGACGTAGGTTCATTGAAGCAACGGTGCACTTACAACGACCTGGGATATCTAACCCGAATCTTAAGCCATAAGCCCAGCGACGAATCGCTGGGCTAGTATCAATGTCCACTCCAGGAGGGAACCACTAACAATTCGAAAACTAAGCTACGCTGCAGCTTTTTCGGTTTTGTTCTCAAGTGCGTTCTTGGCCTGAATCGCGACTGCCGCGAAAGCCTCAGGTTGATTGACAGCCAGGTCAGCCAGAACCTTGCGGTCAAGTTCGACTCCAGCTAGCTTCAAACCATGCATCAATTGAGAATAATTGATGCCGTTCAGGCGGGCCGCCGCGCCAATTCTGACGATCCAGAGGCTGCGAAAATCCCGCTTCTTTAGTTTACGTCCGGTGTAGGCGAAATTTAATCCGCGCTCTACCGACTCTTTCGCTGAGCGATACAACTTCGACTTGGTGCCGCGATAACCCTTGGCCAGTTTTAATATTTTCTTGCGCCGCTCAAGGCGCTTATTGCCACGTTTTGCTCTAGGCATGACTCAAATTCTCCTTCTTAAACGCTGAGGACGAGAGTGAAGGATGAAGGCGGAAGGATGAAGGATGAAACCCGACGGCGTTTTGCTCGGTTCTTAAATCCCTCATCTTTCATCCTTCATCCCTCATCCTTCATCCCTTACCCTTCATCCCTTACCCTCTTCCGTACGGCAGCATCGATTCAACACGTTCCTGGTCGGACTTTGAAACCAGTCCATCAATATCCAGGTGCCGCTTTCGTTTAGTGCTCTTCTTGGTCAAGATGTGACGCGCATGCGAATGGCCACGTTTAATTTTTCCGGTTGCTGTCATGCGGAAACGCTTCGCCGCGCCCTTATGTGTTTTTAGTTTAGGCATAACCTCACTCCATTACTGATTAATTACTGATCGCTTCTTCAAGTAGTTCAGACTTCAACCTTCAGCTTTTCTCTTCGCCGAGCGACGCAACTAAAGCTTGAACTCTAAACTGCCTGAGTCACTGCTTACTGCTTACTGCTCTACTGCTTCGGTGCTTCGGGCGCAGGCGCCGGGTGATGTTCAGCCTTTGGTGCGCCGCCTTTATGCCGCTTAGGTCCAAGGATGATAAACATCTGGTTACCTTCCATGCGTGGGCGCGCCTCCACATCACCTACATCCGCCAGATCCTTCTCCAGCTTCTCAAGAATTCGAGACCCAAGCTCACGGTGGGTCATTTCCCTTCCCCGAAACCAGATAGTGGCTTTTACTTTGTCGCCTTCCTCCAACCACTCGCGCGCATGCTTCATGCGGTAATCGTAGTCGTGGTCGTCAGTACCCGGTCGAAACTTAACTTCCTTTACGGTAATCGTGACCTGCTTCTTCTTTGCCTCGTTCGCCTTCTTCTTAGCTTCGTACTGAAACTTTCCGAAGTCGATGATTCGGCAAACTGGCGGGTCGGCTGTCGCAGCTACTTCGACCAGATCCAATCCTTTTTCTCTGGCTGCTCGAATGGCGTCTCGAATATCCATCACGCCCAACTGTTCGCCTTCATCACCAATGACGCGGACTTCGGGCACGCGAATTCGTTCGTTAATGCGGGCGATCGGCATGCGTCTGTTGTCTGGACGCGGGCCGCGACCTCGAAAACCTGTAGCTATTGCTGCACCTCCTCAGGGAATGTCCAAAGTCTAAAGTCCAAAGTCCAATGTCTTTGTTTTCGACAGTGGACATTGGAGATTGGACATTGGACTAGGTATTCGTCAATGCGCGGGTCTGAACCAGACCGAGCGCCTTCTGCTTAAATTCTTCAATGGACATCACGCCGATGTCGCCTTGCAATCGTTCGCGCACAGCGACCGTGCCATCTTCCGTTTCGCGATCGCCGAGCACCAGCATGAACGGAACTTTCTGCATCTGGGCATCGCGAATCTTTGCGCCTATCTTATCGCTGCGAAGATTGGCCTCAACCCTCAGTTGCGCACTCTTCAATTCGGCTGCAACCCGTGAAGCATAATCATTCACCCGGTCAGTGATTGGCAGCACAGCTACCTGTACCGGAGCTAACCACATGGGAAACGCGCCGGCGTAATGCTCAATTAGCACGCCGAAGAATCGCTCCACCGAACCAAACAGCGCTCGATGCACCATCAGCGGACGATGCGCTTTGTTGTCCTCGCCGATGTACTCGAGTTGAAATCGCTCGGGCAGGTTGAAGTCGAACTGGACGGTGGTTAACTGCCATAGGCGGCCAATCGCGTCCTCGACCTTGATATCGATCTTAGGACCGTAAAACGCTGCTTCTCCCTCAATTCGTTCGAACGGGAGATTTTGATCCTGCAACGCTTCGGTCAAGTCTTTTTCGGCGCGCGCCCAGTCTTCTTCTGAGCCCAGATACTTCTTGGTGGCGTCGCCGCCCTTAACTGATAGCTCAATCTTGAACTTCTCAAAACCAAACGCGCGAAGTAATTCAAAAGCAAAGTCGATGCAGTCTATAACTTCTTTGCGGATAGTTTCCGGGGTGCAGAAGATGTGAGCGTCATCCTGGGTGAACCCTCGCACACGCATCAATCCGTGCAGCGTACCGGAAAGCTCCGCCCGGTAACAGGTCCCCAATTCGGCATAACGCAACGGGAGGTCACGATATGAATGTTGAGAAGCCTTGTATATGCCGATGTGAAACGGGCAGTTCATCGGCTTGAGCCGAAATTCCGTGTCCTCGAGCTCCGTCGGAGAAAACATTACATCAGCGTAGTTTTCTTCATGGCCGCTCAACTGCCATAGTTCGCGCTTGGCAATATGCGGAGTAAAGACGAGGCCGTACCCACGCTGGAGGAGTTCTTTGCGCAGGTAGTCTTCCATCTCACGGCGAATCGCGCCGCCCTTCGGATGCCACATCACCAGGCCCTGACCGTACTGTTCCTGAATTGAGAACAGATCGAGCTCTTTTCCTATCCGACGGTGATCACGTTTCTCGGCTTCTTCGCGTTGCTTCAACCAGCTATCGAGTTCTTCCTGAGTGAAGTAGGCGGTTCCGTAGATGCGCTGCATTTGCGGGAGCGTCGCGTCGCCTTTCCAATAAGCTCCGGCAAGCGAAAGCAATTTGAAAGCTCGTAGCTTGTTGGTATTGGGAACGTGGGGCCCCAAACAAAAATCAATGAAAGGTGAACTGTCGATGTAGTAAACGCTGACGGTCTCGCCGGCTTTCTCGTCAATCAGTTCACACTTGAGCGGTTCGTCACGTTCCTTGAAAACTCGAAGCGCCTCGGCTTTAGGAATCTCCTCGCGACGGTAGGCAAGATTGCGACTGGCAATCTGCTTCATCTTCTTTTCAATTGCCGGAAGGTCGGCTTCAGTAAGCGTTCGCGGAGCAATCACGTCGTAAAAGAAGCCGTAGCGTGGGTCCTCAAGAAGTGCAGGGCCAATACCCAGCTTGGTGCCCGGGAACAGATCAAGGACCGCGGCGGCCAGTAAATGAGCGGTTGAGTGTCGCAGGACATCAAGTCCCTCCAGCGTTTGCGGCAGGACCGGCTCGATTTTTAAGGCATCGCCGTTTTGTTGGGAATCAAGAGTAAATGCCAGATCAACTTCACGACCGTTCACACGCGCAGCTAGAGCCTGTTTGGCGAGATCGCGATCCAGCTTTTTCAGTGCTTCGCCGACGGTAACCGGGGCCGCCATTTGAGCAGCTGGGCCGTTGTTGAGTTGTACGCAAACTTCGCTCATTGCTTGTGAATCGTAAATAGTGAATGTGGAATCATAAGGATCCTCTCAGGAACACCGCTCCTTGACTCAAATCACAGGACAAGGCAAACGCAAGAGCCTCAGGATCCAGGCGTCCTACCCTTTACCAATCACCATTACTGTTTACCGCGTAATTTACTGCTCTAGATCGGATCTGGTAGGAGCGCCTTCGTAACGTGCTCGCCATAAGAGGCGGCAACTAAAAACTAAAGAATCGTGTGGATGTTCGATTCATGACGAAGGTCTTCGGGAGCATCCTGCCAAAAATTAGAAACTGTAAACGCTGTAGAATCTAAACAAACCGGCCTGATAAGTCAAACTCGCGAGCTATTCGGGTGGCACTGCTGTTCGCCTCCGTGCTCTGTCGCCACAGGATCAAGTTCGCCCGGCGGCTTTGCCGCAATCCGTGCGCAAAAGGCTCTGCCTTTCCGAGCAGTCTCCACTCAAGCGTAAGGCAACGCCTCATGCGCAGGCGTGGCCCTGGTCATTATCTTGCGCATCGGAAACGCAAAGCCGGGTAGACACAGAACACCGACACCACTGCGACGAGACCACCTACTGGCCGCCCCCAGGTTTAGGCGTCGCCGCCACTGGAAAGCCACGCTTAATCATCAACGCACCGATCTGCGGATCGCGGCCCCGGAAAGCCCGGTAGCCTTCGGCCGGATCGATAGTGTTACCTACTGAAAAGACGTTCTTCCTTAGACGATCAGCAACTAAGCGATCATAGGGTCCTTTTCCTTCCATAAACGCGCCAAAGGCGTCAGCGGTCAATACATCGGACCAGAGATAACTGTAATACCCGGCTGAATACGAATCGCTTGAGAAGATGTGCATGAAATGCGGCATGCGGTGACGCATGGCAATCTCCTTCGGCATGCCAAGCTCTGCAAGCGTCTCTTTTTCAAATGCCCTTGCGTCAATCTTCCGGTCACCAGCGAGATGCAATTTCATGTCCACTAACGCTGCTATCAAATACTCCACCGTAATGAAGCCCTGATTAAACGTCGACGAACGTTTGATTCGATCGACCAGGTTCTGTGGAATGGGTTTGCCGGTTTGATAGTGAACCGCGAACTTCTGCAGCACTTCAGGAGTCGAGAGCCAGTGCTCCAGCAACTGCGAAGGAAACTCAACGTAATCACGGGCGACTGCGGTGCCTGCCAAAGTGGGATAGGTCACACTTGAGTTAAGACCATGAAGCGCATGGCCAAACTCGTGGAACATCGTCAACGCATCGTCCCAGGAGATGAGTACCGGCTCACCAGGCTTACCCTTAGCGAAATTAGAGTTGTTAGAAACGATCGTCGTGATTTGGCCGTTTAGTTTTTCCTGGCTGCGATACGCATTCATCCACGCGCCTGATCGCTTGCCCGCTCGGGCGTAGGGATCGAAGTACCAAAGTCCGATGTGCTTCTTGCTCGTCTTATCGGTGACCTCCCAGACCCGAACATCTGGATGTGCGACGGGCACGTTGGTCACAGGCGTGAAATTGAAATTGAATAACTCCCCTGCGACCCAGAAAATACCTTCACGCAATTTCTCGAGCTGGAGATATGGCTTCACTTCATTTTGATCGAGATCGTACCGGTCCTTGCGAACCTTTTCGGCGTAGTAACGATAATCCCAGGGTTCGATCTTGATACCGGCTTTCTCTTTATCAGCCAAAGCCTGCATGTCGCCCACTTCTTCGTGAACCCGAGCAACGGCCGGTTTCCACACCGCTTCCATCAACTGCATCGCCCGTTCAGGAGTCTTTGCCATCGAATTTTCCAGGCGCCAATGAGCATGAGTTGAAAAGCCAAGCAGCTTTGCACGCTCGGCACGGAGTTGCAGGATTTCGGTAATCGTCGCGTTGTTGTCATGCTCGTCGCCGTTGTCGCCACGACTGACAAACATACGCCAGGCTTTCTCGCGCAGGTCGCGGCGATCCGAATACGTCAGAAACGGATCTACCGATGAACGAGTGTTCGCAATCAGCCAAGTGCCCGGTTGTTTCTTCGCTACGGCGGCTTCGGCGGCTGCATCCCGAACCGATTGCGGCAGGCCCGCTAAATCAGCCTCACTCTTCAAAGCCAGGAACTGATCGTTCTCTTCGGCCAGCACGTTTTGCCCAAATTTTGTAAATAGGCCGGCGAGTTTTTGATTGATCTCTGATAGACGCGTCTTAGCGGCAGCGTCCAGGCGCGCTCCGGCGCGGACAAAGTTTGTGTAATAAAGCCAGGCTAAGCGCTGCTGCTCAGGCGTCCACTTGGCCTTGTCTGGCGAGTTGTAAACGGCCTCAATTCGTTTGAAGAGCGCCGCGTTTTGGGTGATCTTGTCATTGAACGCCGCGAGCTTGGGCGCCATCTCACGCTGCACTACTTGATAGTCCGGAGTGCTCATCGTCGAGCCCCAAACGTTATAGAGCGTGCCAACGCGACTCAACGTCCGCCCCGCTTTTTCGAGGGCTTCAATCGTATTGGCAAAAGTGGGCGCAGCGGAATCGTTGGCGACTCGATCTATTTCTGCAAGATTTTCGCTCATCGCAGCTTCCAGGGCCGGCTTGAACAACGCTACCTGCACACGATCAAAAGGTGGGATCCCTCCATACGGACCCTCCCATGTCGAGTTCAGTGGATGGGCCATGCTCTCGTGCGCATTGGATTTCACATTAGGCGATTGAGCGTTAACGAGATTGTGGGAGTTCATAGGGATAGTCAACGCGAAGCCGGTGATGAGTAAGGCAACCACACTGGAGCGGCTGCAATGCAATATCTGAAACATAGCTCTCATTTCCTGTTCTTGAACTTATTAGAGCATTACGCGCCAAAAGAGGGGGGAATCGAAAGACTAAGTATATTTGCGGGAGCGATTGGTTGTACAGGAGGGGTGGATACAGAACCGAGCGCGGTAGCGCCGGATCCTTTACTCAACAATGAATCAGTTCGCATACAGCAACTGATGTTGAATCAAGGATCCGGCGCTACCGCGCTCGGTTCTGCACGACGGGGCTTCTGCGCTCGGCCCGTGGAGACTGGGAGACGCTATGCAGCCTCATTACCGGAAAAGATATTAGGCAAACCGTAATAATAGTCGCCTTGCATTTTCCAACTCTCGACATCGAACTGGCGGCTGGCGCCACAATCGACACAGCTGCGATAGCTTTGTCCATTGACTGAAAAAGGGCGACTCATTTGGCTGTGCCTGCATCCAAAGAGCCGCGCCATCAAGCCTGGATTGGTTTTTTTGCCTGTTGGCGAATTGCTCGCGTGAATATGGCCGTAATTTTGAAAAATTTCTGTTGCTGTTTGCATGACTATTCGACCTCTATAACGTTCCTTAATTTGCCTTCATCTAGTAACGCGCAAATGGTCGACCAATGGGGTCTCTTCGCCCAAAAGAATTCTTGACTCCTTCAGCGGTCGGTACAGAGCCGGAAGCGGGTAGCGAGCGGGTCGACTTTCAACGCTGCCGCCTGGGGACTTTGGGATTCGCCAGATACTCCTGCTCCAACAGCGACTCGGTCGCTACCCCTTCCCGGTTTTGCAATGGGGCCGTGAAAATACGCATGGCCCAATTATTCCCGTTTGGTATTCTGTTTTATAATTTGAATGCCTTTACAAGTAGCCTCGGGAGCTGAAAACGCTTGAGTCAGCAGGTTTCGGAGAACATCACTCAACTACTGATCGACCTTTCGAATGGAGATCGGAACGCGGTTGATCTTTTATTACCCGTAATTTACGATGAATTACGGAAACTTGCTGCTAACTACCTGCGACGCGAGCGTCCGGATCACACGTTACAGCCCACCGCCCTGGTGCATGAGGCTTACATACGCTTAGTTGATCAGACGCGCGTAAATTGGCAAAACCGAGCACATTTTTTTGGCGTGGCTGCGCAACTTATGCGCCGCCTTTTGGTCGATCACGCGCGCCGGCATAACGCAGAGAAGCGTGGCCACGATTTTCAAAAGATCTCCCTCGACGAAAACATCGATAAGGCCGGCGAGCGCAGCGCAATGCTTTTGGCGCTCGACGACGCACTACAGGCACTGGCGCAGTTTGACGAGCCGAAAGCGCGCGTGGTCGAACTCCGCTATTTCGGTGGGCTATCGATAGAAGAGACCGCCGACGTGATGGGCGTTACGCCAACCACGATTAAGCGTCACTGGCGTTTCGCGAAGGCCTGGCTTCACGGGGCCATGGAAAAGTAACCGCAGAAACTCAATGTCCGTATTGCTAGTAAACAAGCTTTCGTTCCTATGACCCCCGAACGCTGGCGACAAGTTGAGGAGATATTTCAGTCCGCGCTCGATCTAGGGCCTCAGGAACGTGCGCTCTACGTAGCAGAAGTGTGCGCCCAGGACACATCACTGAAGCGCGACGTGGAAAAGTTGCTTTTGCAGCATGAGAGTGCCGCGTCCCTGCTGGAGGATCCGCTGTACGGCGACACCGAACTCAGTGCGCTCGAGGCTTTCGTTTACGAGGACGAGGATCCGCTGATCGGACGTCGCCTTGGCGCTTATCGTATTGAGCGAGAGGTCGGCCGCGGCGGCATGGGCGCGGTCTACGAAGCGGTTCGTGTCGACAACGAGTTCACTTTGCGTGTGGCTATCAAGTTGGTGAAGCGCGGGATGGACACAGATTTTGTCCTGCGACGCTTTCGCAAAGAACGACAGATACTTGCAGCGCTCGACCATCCCCACATCGCGCGTCTTATGGACGGCGGAACTACCGACGACGGACTTCCCTACTTCGTCATGGAGTTCATTGAAGGCCAGCCCCTTTATCGTTACTGCGACGCGCATCAACTCACGATCGCAGAACGACTCCGACTATTTCGTTCGTTATGCGACGCGGTCCACTACGCACACCAGAAACAGGTTGTTCATCGAGACATCAAGCCTTCCAATGTTTTGGTGACGTCCGAAGGAATACCAAAGCTGCTGGACTTCGGTATCGCGAAACTTTTGAATCCGGCATTAGCTGGCGACATTACTCACGATCCAACGGCGACTGCGATGCGTTTGATGACGCCGGAATACGCTTCGCCGGAACAGGTCCAGGGTGCCCCGGCGACACCAACGACTGACGTCTATTCTCTTGGCGTATTGCTATATGAACTCCTAACCGGTCACAGGCCTTACCGGCTCCGCAATCGCGCGCCCCACGAAATCGCACGCGTGATTTGCGAAGAAGCGCCAGCGCCCCCAAGTTTCATCATCACTCGTCCCGAAGACTTGTTGCCAAACTCTTTCGCAGGTGACGAAGCCACTACCCTGAAACACTTATTCGCCAGTCGCGCCGCAACTCTGGAAACGCTTCGCCGCGATCTGACCGGCGACCTCGACACGATCATCCTGCGTGCACTTCGTAAGGAACCGGAGTGGCGTTATCAAACGGCTGAGCAGCTGCGCGATGACATCACCCGATATCTCGACGGCCTGCCGGTTTCGGATTTGCCGGCCTATCCGATGGTGGGCACTGGCGTTCAAACGCAACCGATCTCGACCGAGAACTCCCTTGCTGTTCTGCCGTTGAAACTTCTTGACATTTCGCATGGTGCGGATTCCGGACCCGATTACCTTGGGACAGGATTGGCAGATGCGCTGATCACGAGGTTGAGTGGTATTCGCCGATTCGCCGTACGACCTACCAGCAGCGTGCTCCGTTATGGAGCCGAGACGGATCCGCTTATCGCAGGCCGCGAACTCGGCGTCGCTTTCGTTTTAGACGGACGAGTGAGACGCGCCGGTGATCACATCAGGGTAACGGTCCAGTTGTTGAGCGTTCGTGACGGCACGGCTGTTTGGGCGGGACAGTTTGATGAAAATTTTACTGACGTTCTGAGCCTGGAAGACGCCATCTCCGCTCACGTTGCCGAAGCTATTGTTCCACATCTATCCGGCGACGAGCGTATTCGTCTGGCCAAGCGCGGCACTGACAATCCCCAGGCTCATGAAGCCTACCTGCGCGGACGTTTCTACTGGAACACGTTTACTGAAGACGGATTCGCCAAAGCAATTGTCTGTTATCACCAGGCGATCGCAGTCGATCCAAACTATGCGGTGGCTTACGCCGGAGTAGCTGAATACTACAACTGGCTCGGCAGTTATAGCGTGCTTCCCTTCCGCGAGTGTGCTGCCGCCGCTTATGAAGCAGCGTCGACTGCAGTCGCCATTGATCCGATTTTGGCGGAGGGTCATGGAGCGTTGGGCCAGGCGATTCTGACGCGCGATTTCGATTGGCGAAATGCCGAGCGGCAGGTATTGCGCGCCATCGAGCTTAATCCAAACTATGCGGCTCCACGAGTCTGGTATTCATTCCAACTGGCCATGGAAGGCCGGTTTACTGAGTCGTTACGTGAGGCCCAGATCGCACGTGAACTCGATCCGATGGCAATCGTTTCACGCTTCGCCGTCGCCTGGTGTTCCTATCATGCACGCCGTTTTGACCAGGCGTTGGCACTTTGCCGCGACGCGCTGGCGGCCGAGCCACATAACTTCATGATGCTTTATTGCTCGAGTTTCGTGCTCGGGCATTTGGGTCATCATGATGAAGCAATCACCAACGCTCAACTGTTGGTCGACGTGATGGGAAAAGCGTCGCATACGCTTGGCACGCTAGCCGTCGCTTACGCACGCTCAGGTGACAAGGCAGCCGCAGAGAGCGTGTTGCACGAGATGGATGAGATCGAGGAGCAGCGTTACATTTCGCCGTTTCATCGGGCCATTGTTCACGCCTCCCTGGGACAGGGCGAAGAAGCGCTGGATCTGCTCGAGCAAGCGTACAAAATCAGAGACGCGAAGTTGCTGTGGTTGGGTGTCGAACCTGGATTGACAGATCTTCATGGTCATCCTCGTTACAACAAGTTATTAAAGAAGCTCAATCACAGACTAGCCGCAATTCCCACCTTGCCTGCAGTTCCCACTGTCGGTCCGGAATCGATTGCGGTCTTGCCGTTCAAGGTTCGTTCTGCAATCAGCCAGGGGACAGGCGATGAATACCTTGGCGTCGGTCTGGCTGACGCGCTGATTACGAGGTTGAGCAATATCAAAAGGCTCGTGGTCCGGCCTACCAGCAGTGTGCTTGGTTATCGCGCATCGGAAGACCCGATCGCGGCGGGACGCAAACTAAGCGTCGACTACGTGATCGATGGAAACATCCAGCGCTCAGGAAACCGCTTACGCGTTACCGCACAACTATTCAGCATCAACGAAGGCGTCACCCGTTGGGCAGAACAGTTTGACGAGGAGTCGGCTGACGTCCTTCAACTGGAAGATTCGATTTCAGAGCAAGTGGTTGCGGCGTTGCTTCCTCAACTCAGTGGAGACGAGCAGCGACAACTAACGAAGCGAGGAACGGATAGCGCAGAAGCGTTTGAATGGTATCTGCGTGGCCGTTACTACTGGAATGGTTATACAGAAGCCGGACTCGCGAAAGCTCTCGAGTGTTACAACCATGCGATCAATTTGGATCCTGAATATTCGCTGGCCTACACCGGCATCGCCGATTACTACAATTGGCTTGGGGTTTTCGGAGTTCGCCCCTTTGCGGAGACGTCTGCTGCTGCCAAGCGCGCCGCTACCAGGGCAGTTGAGTTGGACCCTTCATCCGCCGAGGCCTACAGCGCATTAGGATTTGCCACAGTCACCAAAGATTTCGATTGGGCCGTCGCCGAAGGTGAACACCGTCGCGCCGTAGAAATAAATCCCAACTACGTCACGGGCCATCATTGGTACGCGTTTCACCTGTTGATGGTTGGACGCTTTGAAGATGCGCTCAAAGAAATGCTCCGCGCGCGCGAACTGGATCCGCTTTCACCAAGCATCTTGCAGTCGCTGGGTTGGGCCTACTATCAAGCGCGAAGATTCAAAGAATCAATCTCGGCTTTCCAGAAACTAATGGATGTGGCGCCTGACTTTGCGTTCGGAGGCATTACCTATGCTTGGGTGCTACGGCAGGTCGGTCGCACAGAAGAGGCCGTCAGAATCGCCGAGAAAGCTCTCGACGGATCCAGCGGTGGGCAATTCTTCATTGCCGCGCTGGGCGCGACCTATGCTGCTGCCGGGAGGCAGGATGATGCTCGCGCTGCCCTTGAGCGTTTGGATGAGATGGCCACGGTCTCCTACGTCTCGCCTTATCACCGTGCTCTGGTTCACGTGAGGCTGGGTGACTTTGAACAAGCAATCGCACTCTTGCAGGAAGCATACGCAACGCACGATGGCTGGCTGGTTTGGCTCGGCGTTGAGCCCGAACTCGATCCCTTGCGCGGTCGTCAGGATTTTGCAGACCTCCTGCGCAAGACAGGAAACCCGGCGCCGAGTTACCAGGCCCTGGCAGCGCGGGCGGCCGCGGCAGTCGAGCGACAAGCGTCCAAGGAAATCAGCACTGGACCAATCACTGCACCTGTAGAAGCTCCGGACACCCTTCCCAGCGAAAACGAGGAAGCACGCCAGCTTTACACGGCCGGCCGCTACTATGCAGCGCGACGATCGGCTGAAGGTCTGCGCCAGGCGATCGAGCGATTTGAACGCGCGGTTGAAATCGACCCCGGCTTCGCTCTCGCCTACGCCGAGCTTGCCGATTGCTACTCACTATTGAACTGGTATGTCGAACCTGCGCCGCCGGGCGCCTGGAAACAGGCCAAGCAAGCGGCGCTCAAAGCAGTTGAAGCCAATCCGGATTTAGCTGAGGCTCACGCTGCACTCGGGTTTGTAAGACTTCACTATGATCGCGATTGGGACGACGCTGAGCGCGAGCTAAGAAAATCGATTCGTTTACGGCCGAGCAATCAGGTAGCTCACCGTTGGTACGCCTACAGCCTTTCCGCGATGGGCCGTCACGACGAAGCGCTCGCGGAGATTCAGCGAGCGAGAGAGATTTCGCCACAGTCGCCCGTGATGGCAACCGGAGTTGCGAATGTCCTGTTTCTGGGAAGCAGATTTGACGAGACTATCGCGCAATGCCGGAGGGCCCTGGATCTCGATCCAGGCGCAGTAGCTGCTCATACAGTGTTGCGTTGGGCTTACGAGAAAAAAGGTATGCACGCCGAAGCACTCGCCGCGTATGAGCAGGAGCGCGTATTTGCCGGCGACACGCCTACTACTCACGCCAAGCGGGCACACGTTTTAGCCGCGATCGGCAAACACGACGAGGCGCGAGCGATCGTTGAAGACATTATTGCGCGTCGCGAGGAGCAGTTTGTCACTGCGTATGAGATTGCGATCATCTATAGCTGGCTGGGAGATCACGATAAGGCATTTGAATGGTTGGCCCAGGCCGAACGGGAACACGCAGTCGGCTTCACGTTTGTTCGCGTCGATCCTCATCTCGATCCACTTCGATCTGACCCACGCTTTGCCGATCTGGTTGGTAGCATCCACCGCACCAACGACTAACTATCCACAGTAATCGGACGGTACAGAGCCGAGCGCGGTAGCGCCGGATCCTTCACTCAACAACGGAATCAGAGCGCATACGACAGCTGATATTGAAATAAAGGATCCGGCGTTACCGCGCTCGGTTCGGTAAATGCGTTCCCTAACAAGAAGGGGCGGCCACGGAGTGCCGCCCCTACCAACCGCGCCCCCCGCGGTTAAGCCTTCATGGCTTCAATCACACTGTACGGCGACTTCGTCGGAACGATTCGAGTCAATCGCAGACCTGCACGTGCCAGCAACTCTTTGTACTCGTCCGCAGTCCGCTCCTTGCCACCTGGCGAAACCAACATCTCGATATCAAGCAACTTGCCGAGGTCCGGTTCATTGCTTCCGGTAATCACTGACTCAACCAACATCACACGACCATCGTCCTTCATTACGTTCTTGATGTTTTGAAGAATCTTGAGCGCCTGCTCGTCGTCCCAGTCGTGGATGATGTGCTTCATGATGTAACCATCCGCTCCGGCAGGGACGCCGGCAAAGAAGTCTCCACCTACAAGTTCACAACGGTTTCCAACAGCATTAATTTGCTCGCTGCCCTTCGCGCCTTCGAGCACGTGTGGCTGGTCGAAGAGTATTCCTTTGACGGAAGGGTGTGCCTTGAGAATGGAAGTTAGCAACCTTCCATGGCCACCAGCGACATCAACCAAAGTTTTAATGTCTGAAAAGTCATAGCCATCAACCACCGCTCTGATCGCGAGGTTCGACAGACTGGTCATTGCGCGATCGAAAATCCTTGCGGCTTCGGCGTTGGCAGCGAAATAAGGAAATACTTCAGCGCCATGAACTTCAGCCCAGGCTGCCTTCCCGGTCCGAACGCTGTACAAAGTGCGCCCCCAAACACGCCAGTGCCAGTCTTCCCCCATGAAAATCGCCAGGTCGCGCAACGACTGTGGCGAATCAGAGCGGAGCAGTTCGGCTGTGGGAGTCAGCCCAAACACGCGTTCATTCAATTCTTTGAAGACGCCAAACGACGCTAGTGCCCGAAGCACTCGATATAGCGACGGTGCATCAGCTCCAGCTGCCTGAGCTAAATCCTCGACGTTTCGTGGTCCATTAATCAGGAGATCGGCAATGCCGAGCTGTGCGGCAACGTAAACGGCCTGGGAGCCCAAACTCCCAGTAATCATTTGCGTTAAGACTGCCTCTGGCGGCCCTGTTGCGCTTGACCGAGCCAAACCTTGATCAGAAACTGCAGGAACTGGGGAACCTTCTATGTCGCGAACTGCTGTATACATGTTGTTCTCTTCTCCTTGTACATAGATCTCCCTATTGAGATCTTCTCTTCTGTCCTCACTTACTAACGCGCAGAAAGGAGCCGAAAAGGACCATCACAATCTCCCTTGATTCGAGCCAGGTGTGCTCGACGCATGGCCATGCAAGAGCTTTAGCATTTCGCTGAAGCACTCCACTACTATCAGTCTTCAAAGTAAATGAGACCCGTGATGGTTCGGCTTCGCCGCCTGGATGTGAGGCGGTGGCTCTGCCCCGCCGTCGTGTGCACTTAGTTTGATTGGGGGCTGCGCCCTCGGTTTGTCGCCTGACACCGTCTTACGATGAAGGTAGTAGTGCCCGAAATTCGCTATGGGGATTAGCCCCCGAGAGTAGGTAGGCGCTTACGGCGGGGCAGAGCCACCGCCTCACATCAGGCGGCGGAGCCGAAGACTCAGAATCCACTTTGAGGCGAAGCTGTGCAACCAGAAATCACCTCGCACAATAATCCTTCGTCGACGGGCGGAACACCGGTCACTTCACAGGTCCGGTGGTCTACGATGCGCTTCGACCACCGGCTACTCTCGTCGAACCCTCCGGGTTCAGTTACGATCATCATCGGCCACGATGGTTCTCGCGGATTCGTTTTCTGCTAGGAACATCGGCACTTTTCGTGCTAATAAGTGCCTGCTCCAGAGCGGTAAAAGAACTCCCCAACTAAATATTCAGATCAAGCTACGAAAAATTCATGCCCCGAAAACTACTACTGGTAATTGCCTTAGTCGTTCTCTACGCGCTGCATCAGGACATCTGGTTTTGGCGCACCGCTCACCCGCTGGTCTTTGGCTTCATGCCGATTGGATTGTTCTATCAGGCAATGTTTTCGGTCGCGGCCTCGCTGATGATGTGGTTGCTGGTGAAGTATGCCTGGCCGTCGCACCTTGAACGTGAAGTTGAAGAGAGCCAGTCAAAGGAGGATCGAAGCGCTTGATTCCTGCCATCGTCGTTTTTATCTATCTCGCCGTCGTCCTATACATCGGTATCTTTGCCTTTAGAAAAGCCGCCAGCAAAAAGCAGGCGGAAGACTATTTCCTGGCCAGCCGTTCGCTTGGTCCATTCGTTTTTCTCTTCTCGCTCTTCGGCACAAACATGACGGCCTTCGCCATTCTCGGGGCGTCAGGCCACGCATTTTCAAATGGCATCGTTACCTTTGGATTAATGGCCTCGTCATCGGGACTGGTAATTCCGTTAACGATCTTTTTGTGCGGCACGCGCGTTTGGGCGCTGGGAAAACGATATGGATTTATGACGCCGGTGCAGATGTTTCGCGATCGATGGGAATGCGGTCATATCGGAACCGTGATCTTTGCGGTGCAGGCAGTGCTGCTGGTTCCCTACATCATCATCGGCATCATGGGTGGCGGGACCACGCTGAATGCGGTTAGTGGCGGATTTGTTCCTTACTGGTTTGGCGGGGCTATCGTCGCCCTGGTGGTAATGGGTTACGTGTTCTTTGGCGGCATGCGTGGCACTGCGTGGGTCAATACATTCCAGACCATTCTCTTCCTCGCGTTCGGTACCATCGCCATCATCGTGATCGGTGTTGGCATGGGTGGTTTTAGCAACGCGGCGCAGGGTATGTTGAACTCTCCAGCGTTTGCACCATTGTTCACCCGCGAGCGAATTTCTCCTTACTATTTCTTCAGCTACACGTTCATTCCACTCTCGGCGATTGCGTTTCCGCACATTCAGATCTTCTGCCTCACCGCTGAGAAGATGGCCCACTTCAAGAAGACTGTTATTTTCTACCCGCTTTGCATCATGGCGATCTGGCTGCCGTGCGTGTTTCTCGGAGTAATGGCGAACCGCGTTGGCGACGTACCGCAGATTCGGGCCAAGCAAGAGGCGCGACGCGTTCTGGCAACTCAGGGAAAGACGATGGCGCCTGAGCAACGAGACGAGTTGCGCGAGAAGTCAGCGGGCGACGATGTGATCTTATTGCTACTCCAGCGCTATGCGCCCCTTTGGCTGGCGGGACTTTTGGGCGCTGGAATTATGGCTGCGGTGATGGCGAGCGATTCTCAAATCCTGGCGTTGTCGACGATGTTTACGGAGGATGTATTCGCCCACTATGGGGGTAAACGCCGGTTCGGGGAATCTGTACAGGTGCAAACCGGGAGGATCTTCGTCGTCCTGCTGACCTTGTTTGCTTACGCGGTCGCATTGCGCGCGCCGGAGACTATCTTTGAGCTCGCAATTCAATATGCGTTCTCCGGTTTTGCTGCGCTCTCGCCGCTGCTGATTGCCGCGCTATTCTGGAAAGGAAGTACGAAGTGGGGAGCGCTCGCAAGTACCTTGTGGGTTGCAGCTGCGGTGGTGGCAGTCGCAATGTTTCAACAATGGGTACCGGCACCTGCGCCTGGACCAGCCGTTACTTATTTGTCATTGGGCGGAACTGAGCTTATCGCTCGTACGCCGGGAGGGACTGCGGTCTTTGGATTTATGCCGGTAGTGCCGATGGTGATCATCTCGGCAGTCCTGATGTTTGTGGTTTCGAAGCTAACACCAAAGCCCAAACCAGCGACTGTGTCGAAGTACTTCGATTTCCTAAACCGCGCAAAAGCAGTACGCTCATAAAGCTATCCGAAGATTACGCAATTTCAATCACGTAAACAGCGTTGGCCGGTTGATGTGCACGACACTCAACCGGCCCACGTTTATCTAAATCCGCGCAATCAGCGTATCTGTTGATAGCGTCTTCTTCACTTCATCATCTGATCCCGCTTGGCTTTGAATTCCGAACCAGCCTTCCACTCAGGATACTTCTCACCCTGGGCCACGCGATACCCGATCATTGTCAGTAACTGTGCGTCTTCCACGGCCCCACTCAAGTCCCAATCGGGTTTTATTTCATCGGAAACTTTATGGTAGTCCTTGTTAGTGTATTCGTCGCGTTTCTGTTGGCTGTAACTCGGATCCTTGCCCACGAAATCGACTCCGGTATCGGCATAGAGTGCCGGCACTCCTTGCTTGGCAAACTCAAAATGATCGGAACGGTAGTAGAACCCTTTCTCCGACTCTGGATCCGGATTCACCACCCGTCCCTGAGAGGTTGCGGCTTCCTTCAACAAATCTATTAACGAGCTGTTGTCGTCGCCGACCATCGTCACGTCCTTGGTGCGTCCCCACTGGTTCGCTCCATCCATGTTGATGTTCGCAAGCGTTTTGTTGAGCGGGTAGAGCGGATTCTCTGCATAATATTTGGCCCCCAGCAACCCCTTCTCTTCTGCCGTAACTGATAGGAACAGGATAGAGCGCTTCGGTGGCGTCGCTAGTTTTGTAAACGCTTCGGCAATCTCCAGCATGGCGCCGGTACCGGAAGCATTGTCGAGGGCGCCGTTGAAGATCTGGTCTCCGGCCAGCTTAGGATCGCGACCGAGATGGTCCCAGTGCGCAGAGTAAACGATGTATTCATTCTTCAAGACAGGATCAGAGCCTTCGACTTTTCCCACCACGTTCGCTGAATCGATCTCCCGCAAAGTGTTCTTGACGGTTATGTTTGCCTTGACCTTGAGCGTTACGGGCTTGAAGTCTTTGGTGACCGCAGCCTTTTTCAAGGCGTCAAAGTCCTGTCCTCCGGCGGTAATTAATTCCTTTGCCCGATCCGTCGTGATCCACGACTCAACTGCGACGCGACTCATGTTCCGGTCAGGCTTTTGGATGTCGAAGTTTTCCCGCGACCAACTTCCGGAAACTACTTCGTATGGATATCCAGCGGGCCCGGTTTCGTGAATGATGATCGCCGCGGCGGCGCCTTTTTCTGAGGCGATCTCATACTTGTAGGTCCAGCGGCCGTAGTAAGTCATCGCCTTCCCTTTGAACATTTTCTCGTCGAGTTTTGAAGGATCACTCGCGTCGGGCACCGCTGGATCGTTGATCAGCATGACAATAGTCTTGCCCTTTACGTCGACGCCTTTGTAGTCGTCCCAGCCATATTCCGGTGCTACCACACCGTAGCCGACAAAAACCAAATCAGAGTTTTCAACCTTCGACTCGGGCACAAAGCGTCGCGACACGGCCACATAATCGGTTGGGAAAGTGAGATCGATCTTCTTGTCCCCAGCGGTGAAGGACGCAGTTGGCTGGCCGGTGAAACCTGCGAGCGGCACCTTCTGCACATAAGTGCCATCCGGGTTTCCGGGCTTCAGGCCAATTTTCTGCATCTGCTCGGTAAGGTATTTAACGGTGAGCTCTTCACCCTTCGTTCCTGGTCCACGTCCCTCGTACTCATCCCCCGAAAGCACCTTGGTGTGCTGCATGATGTCGTTTGCCGTGATGGCGTCGAAGGCTGTCTTCAACTCAGCCGGTACTACGGCTGTCGAAGCGGGAGCGTTGACGTTGGTGTTCACATTAGTTGGTGGAGCCTGAGTGCAGGCGATTACCAACGCCAAAATAGTCACGACCAGACCAGTTATAGTGATCCGCTTCTTCATGGTTCGAAGTGCCTCCTGACGCGGCCCACCTGAGCCGCGAAAATACTTGGTTGATTAGAGTTGGGACAGATTGTTTTTATTCCGAAAACGGAAGCAAGTCAACCGCGTAAGCGACAAAGAGGATTGAGAAATTATTCAAGGATGAGGCATTCGTGAAGCAAGATCGCGATCCACGAAGACACGCGAAACGTCACGAAAGAAGCTTGGTGAGTTCGTGTATTTTAGTGGATCGTCGCTTTTCGTAGAACTCTATCCAAAGCAATATAATCGGCCATCCTGCGATCCGATCACGATGCGGCCGCGGCCGATGGCGGGCGACGCGGAGAGTGGTGATCCGGCATTAAACTCCCAGAGCTTGGCGCCATCTTCCAGGTTGAGCACATAGAACCGTCCATCATTGGAGCCAACGTAAACACGGCCACCCGCAATCGCCGGCGACGACTCAACACGCGCCCGGGTCGGAAAAGTCCAAGCCGCTTTCCCGGCCGGCGTCAAAGCATGGACCAGCTTGTCGCGACCTCCAAGGACTACTCTAGTCGCAGTTACCGCCGCTGATGAGTAAAAAGGAAACTTGCGTTCTGGATGCTGGTAACGCCAGCCGATGGTGCGATTCGTTAAGTCTGCCATCAACACTTCGTTATCGAAGGTTCCGTAAAACGCCACCGAACCTCGCAAAGCCGGTGATGCGCCGGTGTACGCCCCGGAAGAAATCGTAAACATTTCTTTCCCGTCCGAGATTCGGATCGCCCGAAACACCTCGTCACATCCGGCAACAAAAGCCAATCCGCCTGCCACACTCGGTGTTGAATGAACTGGTCCATTCGTCCTCACCTTCCACAATAATGCGCCGTTGCGCGCCGACAGACAATAAAGGTTCTGATCATATGAACCGATCAGAACCCGGTCGCCGACTACCACTGCCGACGACTTGATCTCATTGTCAGTCTTGAAGGCCCAGAGCTTTTGCCCATTGGTTGCGTTAAGCGCATTGAGCCAACCGCCCAGGTTACCGATGTAAACTGCGCCATGCCCATACGCCGGCGAGGATTCGCCGATTGGAGAACCAGTATTGAACTTCCAGAACACCTGTCCGTTATCGAGGTTAAGAGCCACCAGTTCACCTTTTTGTGAACCGACAAAAACAGTCCCCCCAACGATAGCCGCCGAAGACTCAATTGAATCGCCAGCTTCAAAGGTCCACATTTGCTTAAGCGAGTTCGAAACCGGCGAGAGCGAGACGCCTGTCAATTGATGATTGCCGCGAAACTGCGACCAGTTGTCTGCGGGCGTGTCCTGCGACTTAACCACTCCTACAAGTGTGAAGAAAAAGAAAAGGCTAACAAGAGACAGACTTCCTCTGTGTAACCTCTGTGTTCTCTGTGTCTCTGTGGTGGAGGTCTCCAAAAAGAAAGCCACCACGGAGGCACCGAGAACACTGAGGTAGGACAGAGACTTAGAAATGGCGTAGTTGACGATTTTCATCTCAGATTCTCTATTTAAAACGCTGACTCGTAAACTTCGAGCGCGCCCTTCAAATCAAATGAGCGCGGGTTAAATGTTCCGGTCCATTGCTGGGCCGCTTCGGCGGCGAGCATCGGAAGATCGGAGACGGGAACGCCGGCACTACCAAGCCCACGCTTTAATCCACCAGCTCCCGCCAGTTGTTCCAACCTCTGGGCCAACATCTGGTTTGGTTCGTGTTCATTCAAATCATTCGTAACGCTCGAAACTTTCAACAACTCTTCATAACGTTCATTCGACACTGGCCCATTCCAACGGACCACCCAGGGAAGCATCATTGCGATTGCCTCGCCATGCGCCGTCCCGTAGTGCGCCGTCAATGGATTAGCGCAAGCGTGCGTTGCACCGAGCATTGAATTCTCAATGGCAACCCCAGCGAAGTAGGCTCCCAGTTGCATGGCACCTCGTGCTTCTAGATCTTCGGGAGCATCTAACACACGTTCATAGTTCCCTTCCAACAGCCGCCACGCTTCACGCGAGAAAAACTCGGACAATGCATTGCGCCTGGTGGTAACGAAGGTTTCGACCGCATGCGCGATCGCGTCGAAGCCGGCAGCAGCCGTTAATTCAGGAGGTTGCGAAACCGTCAACTGCGGATCGAGGACCGCAACTCGAAACGCGGCCTTCGGATCGCCACACGCCATTTTTAGATGAGTCTGGGAATCTGAAATCAGTGCGTAAGTTTGCGCTTCGCTTCCGGTGCCTGCCGTGGTGGGAACAGCAATCATTGGCAAGAACGGTTTCGTGGCTTTGCCGTAGCCGAGGTAATCCAGCATTACACCGCCGTTAGTGAGGAGAAAGTTAATTCCCTTAGCGCAATCGAGTGAGCTGCCGCCGCCGAAACCGATGATCGAATCAATGTCGAGCGCCGCAGCGAATTTCCTGCCCGCCTCAATCATCTTCGTATTGGGATTACTCTCGAAATCGTGAAATCGAAAAATCTCCACACCTGAAGATGCGAGGGCGGCAAGCGCCTCATCCACGTGACCTGAAGCAATCATTCCCCTGTCAGCGACGAGTAGAGTCCGACGAAACCCAAGATCGCTGACGAGTTCGCCAAGACGCTGCAGAGCCCCTACTCCAAACACTACCCGCGTTCGAGGCTGATAATCAAAAGACTGCATCTGAGATTAGAAACAGCTCCCTGGTGTCCACGCTCGCCCTTACTTCGCTGGCGCTGCAGCCTTCGCGGGTGCATCTTCCGCCAAGGCGTAGAGTTGATTTCGATTAGTAATGAACAACGCGCCGTTAGCAGGGACCGGGGTTGAATATACTGAACTGCCCATATTTATCTCGGCGATTACTTTCTTCGTCTTACCCTCTTGCATGATCACGACGTCGCCGTCTTCGTCACCGATGTAAAGCTTGCCATCGATCAGGATCGGCGAGCCCCAGACCGCGGCAAACAGATCGTGTGTCCACAGCACCTGTCCGGTCTTGGCGTCGAGGGCATGCAAGAAGCCGCTGAAATCTGGCTGATAAACAATTCCATCCTTGATGGCTGGTGTGGAAATCGAGCGTCGAATCTTGTCGTAATGCCAGACCATCCCTGTTTTTGTAATGTCACCGCGCTTGCTCGCGTCGATGCAATACATGTGTCCTACGCCCTCGCCATGTTCGGGATCCTGACCATTGGCGAGATACACCCGATCCTGATAAATCACCGGCGTGCTGATAATTTCGTTTCGAGTCTTGGGCCAGACTGATTCCTTCGGGTTGGTGTCAAACTCCCAAAGCTTCTTGCCGGTAGTGGCCTCATAACCACGGACCCAGCCATCGCCTTGACCATGGACCACCTGGACCACGCCACCCAACATTCCAACAGTTGGCGAGGACCATTGGCCGTGCAGAATGTTTTCGTTAACTGAATTATCTTCCCAGACGAGTTTGCCGGTTTTTTTGTTAACCGCAATTATCGCCGGAGACTTGGGCGATGGAACGTTGACGTGGCTTTCATCCTGACCGTTAGAGGTGCTCACGTAGATCAGGTCCCCATGAGAAACCGGGGAAGAATTCGCCAGGTTATGAGGAAGCGAACCCACTTCCTCGATCATGTCGAACTTCCAGACCACGTCGCCATCAAACTCGCCTTTGAGTTTCTCATCGGTTACGCCGTCGTTTTCCTTATCGCGAAATCCCTGCGTATCGAGACAAACCAGCTCGGCGCGATTTGAAACGTAATAGACCCGATCGCCTTCAACCATCGGCGAAGAAGCCACACCCTGGTAGGGCCAATCGTTCACGCGTCCGGCGGCCAGCTTGTCATGGACCATCTGCCACAAAAACTCGCCAGTCGATTCGCGAAAAGCCATCAGAATGCCCTTGTCTCCCGTGACTTTCGGATCTCGAAGTCCTTCATTGTTGGTGCCGACGAAAACGGTGCCGCCGGACACAACCAGGTTTCCGTAGGTTTGCGAACCAAGTTGCGCCACCCACTTAACATTCTTTTTATCTTTGACGTCCCAGCTGGCTGGCAAACCCTTCATGTTCGAAACCATGTTCCGATCGGCAGTACCGCCCCACATGGGCCAGTCGGTGGTGCCGGGATCAGACGCGAGGCCAGCAGGCATAAGGCCGAACGCCGAAGGCAGAACGATGGCCGTTGTTAGTAACAAGCCAAGTACCATCCTGATAATGGCTGAATGCTTACCGCCCAGCGCTGCTTGTTTATTCTGCGGTGATGAAACGATGCTGCAATTGAGATGTCGTTTTATGGTTCTCATGATCTCCAATGATTTCTGGTCAAACAAGAGTTGGCCTAATAGCTCAGAGTCTTACTGGTTAACTGCTTTCTGCTTACTGCTTTCTTGCTTACTTGTTTGCGTACACTTTCAGATTATCGAAATAAAGTTCGGCCAGGGCGTTACCGAAAACACCGGGTGCACCTTGACGGTTTGGAATAGGATCAATTCGCTCGACCAGCCACGCGGCAGGTTCGGGCTCACTAGCGAGCCATGCTTTGCCCCGCGCGCGAGTTTTACCATCGGGAAGGTTTTCAACCTGAACTTTCATTCGATACCAGGTATCCGGTTTCCACGCGAAGGGCACAGTCACTGTTCGCGCGGTTTCGGGTTGCCATGGCTCAAGATGAAGTCTCTGGCTATTCCCGTAAAGCGCCAGCACATAGCGCTGGGCGATCAGGCCGGCGTCGCCTTGCTGTCTGCGTCTGACCGTGGCAAAGATGTCGCCTTCAACTGTGTAGTTGGAAAAATCGGAAGGACCGAAATAAGCACGCGCCCTACTCAGCAGTGACGATCCTTCTATCGTTTTCACCAAAACCTTATTGCCGCCCTCCAACTCTCGAACAGCAAACTTCATCGTGCTGTTAACCCAGGTTGGCGGAATCGCAGCTGCAGCGTAGGAATCGAAAGACTCGGTCCATGGTAACGGCGGGAATACACGCACGTTGGCCGCGCCTGTGACGTCGCCAACCTTTGCAGTCACTGACCCAGCTTGGGTTGTCGCGTCCGATGCGACGGCAAGCTGTCCGTTTTCAATCGTCCCCTTCAGCTTATCCAGCGCCCAAGTGGCTGCAGCTTCTTCGCGAATAAACTTGCCATGTTCATCAAACAAGCGCGCGCGGAATTTAACTTTCTCGCCGGGTTTAAGTATCAGTTCAGTCGGGACCACCTGTACATGCGTGGCCGGTCGATTCGGATTAGGTAGGCCTTCAACCGGCGCGGACGCGTTTGTCGAGATGCTCCCTTTCTTGCCTATGCAATAGAGACTCGTGTCACTGATCACGAAAATCCGACCGTGTGAAACTGCCGGCGAGCCAATGATCGCTTCGGGTAACGCCGCCGTGCCGAGTTGGTCTTCATCAAGTATTTCAGCCCCGGTAGCACTCGGTTTCAGAATGAAGAACTTTCCGTTCTCTGTTCCCACGTACAGTTTTCCATCCGCAAGTACAGGCGAAGACTTTTGAATGGTGCCAAGGTTCTTGAGCCATAATTGCTTCCCGCTGTTAACGTCAAACGCAGCCAGGTTGGCACCGTTGTCTACCTGATAGAGCCGGTCTCCATCGAGCACGGGCGAAGAGAATCCGCCTTGCCAGCCGTAGGTTTGCCACCTGATCTGTTCTTTCTTGATATCGCCTTTGGCGGTAGCGTCGACCGCGACGATCATTCCCATTTCGTTTGAAGCGAGATTCTCTTCACTATGACTCAGGACCGCCGTGGTGCCATGCACCACCACACCTGTATTGATACCGCGCTTGCTGATCTCGTATTTCCAAACCGGCTCACCTGTTCCAGCTTTGATCGCATAGACGGCTCCGTCGCTGCCGCCCTGGATTAGAAGACGTGTTCCATTAACGTCAACAATGATGGGTGGTGAATAAGTCGTGTCATAAGGACGACCGCCGGGAGCGCTTACCCAAAGCGTTTCACCAGTCTTCTTATCAAACGCCATGAAGCGATGCGCGCCTCGACCGTGTGGTCCCCACTGAAACGTCACTCCGCTGACGATTACCATGTCGCCTTCAATTAACGGAGAGACTGTGCGACCGCCGTGGGTTGTTAGTAATCCAAAGTCTTCCCCAAGTGATCGTTCCCACTGAAGTTTGCCTGAACGATCAAGCGAGATGAGATTGCCGCCGACGCCAAAAGCGTAAACATTGCCGGTGGCCGGATCCCCAACTGGCGATGGCCAGCCAATGCGATGTGGAGGCACATCACTCAGATAAATATTGAAGCGGTGTTCCCACAAGAATTTCCCGGTGTTGGCATCCAGCGCCACCACTCGCTCCTGCAGCGTTTCGCCCTTGCCCACCCCGTTTTGTAAATAGACGCGATCCCCCAGGACGATTGGAGCGGAGCGTCCGCCGTATGGAGCTTTCCAAGCGAGATTATCTCCGGCGGGCGACCAGCTCACGGGAAGGTTCTTTTCGGGTGAAATTCCGTCTCGCGCAGGGCCGCGCCATTCAGTCCAATCTCCGAAAGCAGGGATGAACACCGAAAAAACTAAAGACAGATTCAAAAAAATGGAGGCTAGGTTAGTCATTTTGGATTTCCGCCGCTCTCTTGCAATAAAGAGAAAGATTTTGAACTACTAGAAGCCGCTAAAAACACCACCGATGCAACCTTTAAGGATGTAGAATACGTATACTTGCGTTGCTGTGATTCACTTTTTCTTTGCGGGCCGGTCTAATTAAAACCAGCTTGAATTTACCATCTACCGCTTAACTCCCAAAACGTGGAGGGGTTTCATGACACTACGTCACCTCATGCTCCCGTTGCTAATGCTGATCTCGCCCCTGGTAACTTTGGGGCAGGATCCCAAACAGCAACTCAACGATCAAATGTGGGAAGCCGCTCGCAAAGGCGACGCGGCAGCTGTTACTGCAGCGCTCGACAAAGGCGCTGACGTAAACGCGAAATTTCGCTATGGCACGACGGCGCTCTTCAAAGCCTCGGAACGAGGCAACACGGAGGTGGTCAAGGTACTGCTCGCGCGTGGCGCCGATGTGACTGTTAAAGACACTTTCTATGGCGCGACGGCGATGAGCTGGGCGTTGGACAACCATCACATTGAAGTGGTGAAAGTTTTGTTGACGAAAGACACTGCCAGCGTCGGCAACGTGCTCATGACCGGGGTGCGCGAAGGCAAACTTCCGTTTGTCGAACTGGCGTTGGCCCAGGGAGGATTGAAACCGGAAGCATTGACCTCGGCTTATGCAGCGGTGATGGATGACAAAGAGAAAGCAAACATTGCCGAGATGCTGAAGAAGGCCGGCGCCGTTCCGCCATTAGTTCTCGATGCCGCTACGCTGCAAACCTATGCAGGAAAATATAAGCCTGAGACGGGTAATGAGTTCACAGTGTCGGTCAAGGACGGGAAATTGTTCGTCGCTCCAACCGGTCAACGCGAAATCGTCATGATGGCGCTGGATAAGACCACATTTAAGCCCCTGGCCTTTGACGGCATCGTCGTCACTTTTACAATGGCAGGGGATAAGGCTGAGAGTTTCACCCTGAAGCAGGGGTCAAACACTACGGTTTTCAAACGCGTGGAAGAACCTAAACCGTAACTTTGGAGTGCACCGCATACTTCAAAGCCGAAATTAATTGTCTAAATAGAGCTTCGAGGCACCGAATGAATCGCTTACTACTTTCACTCATTTGCTTAACTGTTTGTTCGACTGGCGTTAACGCCCAGAATTGGCCGCAGTTTCGTGGGCCGGCCGCCACTGGCGTCGTCGAAGGGCAACCAGCTGCAGTCACCTGGGACGCCGGAAAATCGGTAAACACACGGTGGAAAATTGAAGTCCCAGGGTTGGCCCACTCGAGTCCCGTTGTTTGGGGCGACAAAGTTTTCATCAGTACCGCAGTTACCAGTGGCGCCAAAGACGAAACACGCTTCGGCCTCTACGGGGATGTTGCTCCGGTGAAAGACGATCCGAAGCACACCTGGAAGGTTTATGCACTCGACAAGCAAACGGGGAAAATTCTGTGGGAGCGCATTGCGTACGAAGGCATCCCCAAAGTTAAGCGCCATCCTAAATCCACCCACGCTGATTCGACTCCGGCCACTGACGGCAAGCATTTGGTAGTGCTCTTCGGCTCGCACGGTCTTTATACCTACGACATGAAAGGCAAGCTTTTGTGGAAGCAGGACCTCGGGGTCCTCGACGCAGGTTGGTTTTACGACGCTGACTACCAGTGGGAGCACGGCAGCTCGCCGGTTATCTACAAGGATTTGGTTATTGTCCAGGCCGACATCCAGAAAGATTCGTTCATCGCCGCCTATAGTCTGAAAAACGGGAGGCTGGTTTGGAAGACTCCACGCGAAGAAATTTCGTCGTGGGGAACGCCGACGATTTACGAGGGCAAGACGCGGGCTGAGCTTATCACCAATGGATCGAAAGCGATTCGCGGCTACGACCCCGCCACCGGAAAAGAACTATGGCGACTAACACCAAACTCTGAAGTGACCACGCCTACGCCATTCGTCGCGCACGATCTGATTTTTGTGACCAGCGGCTACTCACCGATTCAGCCGATCTACGCGATCAGGCCGGGCGCCACCGGCGACATCTCCTTAGCTGAAGGCAAAGAGTCAAACACGTTCATCGCGTGGAGCAAGAAGCGCGGTGGTCCATACATGCCGACGCCGGTCGTCTACGGAGAGCACCTCTACACCTGCTCAAACCAGGGAGTTCTGACGGCGTACAACGCACACACTGGGGAGCGGATTTATCAGGAACGTCTCGGCGGCAAAGGTGGCGCCTTCACCGCTTCACCAGTGGCCTCGGACGGAAAGATCTATCTGTCGAGCGAAGACGGCGACGTATTCGTGGTGAAGGCCGGGCCAAAGTATGAACTGTTGGCCACGAATCCGGTCGGTGAAGTGATGATGGCCACGCCCGCAATTTCCGGTGGATTGCTAATCGTACGTGGCCTCAAACATCTCTTCGCGTTTGGACCTGCAGCAGCGCCTACCACGAAGGTGGCGAAGTCCGGCAACTAGGGATCGCGCTCGATGCATCCGCAGGCGGCCCAGCCGCGACCGGCAATTAAAGCAACCCCATCAAAAGGAACATAGAAATGAAATTCATGCGCCGTTCAAGTATTGCTCTCATGATCAGCCTTCTTGCGATTGCTACGATCAACTCCACTGTCGGAGCTGCCGGGAGTAATTGGCCGCAGTGGCGTGGTCCAACGGGCCAGGGTATCTCAAGCGAGAAGAACCTCCCAGCGGTGTGGAGCCCAACCAAGAACATCAAGTGGAAGACGTCGATCGCGGGTCGTGCGCATTCGTCTCCAATCGTCTGGGGAAATCGTCTCTTCCTGACCACGGCAATCGAAGGTGAAGTGATTCCTGGCGCCAAAGCTGTCAAACATATGAACGGCGATCAGGAGTTTCTACATCCCGACGCTATCGGCGCCGACAAGAAACACACTTTCAAAGTGATAGCTCTCGATAGCGAAACCGGCAAAGTTGTGTGGGAACAAACAGCATTTGAAGGCGCGCCTTACGACAATCGCCATCGAAAGAGTTCATACGCCGCATCCACACCCACCACCGATGGAAAACTTGTCTACGCCTTTTTCGGCTCCGAAGGTCTCTATGCTTACGACTTGAAAGGTAAGCTGGCGTGGAAAGCTGATGTAGGTAAATACGGAACTGTTGGCCTCGGCACCGGGACGTCACCCGTGCTGTGGGAGAACCTGGTCATTCTTCAGTGTGACGAAGACAACGGAGCAGCTTCATTCATAGTCGGCATCGACAAGAAAACCGGTAAAGAAGTTTGGAAAACCCCGCGCAAGGTGCAGGTGGGTTGGTCGACTCCATTGCTCGTCACAACAGCAAAACGCGCCGAGCTGATTACCGCCGGCACTGAGGCGATCATCGCTTATGATCCGGCAACCGGAAAAGAACTCTGGCGTCATGAGGGAGTTAAGAGCAACACGATTCCCTCGCCTGTGGCGAACAGTCAGATGGTCTACGTTTCGGCTGGTTTTCCCGCGAAGATCGCTATGGCGATTAACCTCGGTGGAACAGGCGATCTTGCCGACGCAGTGGTCTGGAAATATGCCAAGGGCACTGCTTATGTTCCTTCGCCAATTCTTTACGGCGACTACCTCTACCTGACAACTGACCGTGGCATTCTTACCTGTTTGGATGCGAAGACCGGTGCGTTGAAATACGAAGGTGGCCGGGTACCAATTCCCGCAACCTTTACCGCTTCGCCAATTGCATTCGACGGCAAGATTCTATTGACCAGCGAAGATGGCGACACGTTTGTGGTGAAAGCTGGTCCAACACACGAAATCCTCGGAACGAATTCTGTGGGTGAACCGGTCTACGCTTCGCCAGCAGTAGCCGATGGCAACATCTTTATCCGAGGCGAGAAAAACATCTACGCAATTGGAAGCTAGGAATTGATTGCAGGGGCGGCACTCCGTGGCCGCCCCATTGTTTCCCCTTACGGCTTGTTCCCCTTGGTCTATACATTTGGCTCCTCCGGAACCGTGAACCACTGTTTGCAGATATCTCCCCAAGCCCATTCACAACTATTCAAAGGAATTCGAAGGTGAAACTCTTAAATCGCATCGCCCCCGCCCTCTTCTTACTGCTGGTCGCTACGATATTCACTCCGTTTGCTGCCAGCGCAAATCCGAAAACAAACTGGCCTGGTTGGCGTGGGCCAGACGGCCAGGGTGTGTCGTCTGAAACCGGCCTTCCGGTTGAATGGAGTCAAACTAAAAACGTCAAATGGAAGACTCCGATCAGCGGCCGCGGCCATTCTTCGCCCATCGTTTGGAATAAGAAGATTTTCCTGACTACCGCGCTTGACGGTGAAGTAGTTCCGGGGAGAACACCCGGTGTTACTCACAAGATGTCGGACGGCAGTGATTTTGTTCACCCCGATGCCATGGGCGCGGATCGGAAACACACGTTCAAAGTCATTTGTCTGGATCGAGATACCGGAAAGATTCTGTGGGAGCGAGTCGCCTACGAAGGCCCCGTGCACGACAGCCGTCACAAGAAAGCCAGCTTCGCTTCATCGACGCCGGTTACTGACGGCAAGTATGTGTTTGCGTTTTTTGGAAGCGAAGGTCTCTACGCCTACGACTACAAAGGAAAGCTGCTGTGGAAACAGGACCTGGGCAAGTTGGGCACGGCGAGCGTTGGCTACGGTGTGTCACCAATTTTATATGGTGATTTCGTGATCATGCAGTGTGACGACAGCGGCGGTAAGTCGTTCATAGTGGCCTTCGACAAGAAGACAGGAAAGGAAGCTTGGCGCACACCGCGCAAAGTTGATCTCACCTGGACCACGCCAGTTCTGGTTCAGGCGGGCAATCGCACCGAAATCGTGACCGCTGCGATCGAAGCGATCATTGCCTACGATCCATTGACCGGAAAGGAATTGTGGAGACACAAGGGCCTCGAGAGTAATGCGGTGCCAACCCCGGTGGTGATGAAGGATCTGGTCGTGATCACCTCGGGCTCTCCCAATAAAATCGCCCTCGCACTTAAGGCGGGTGGCTCAGGGGACATCACCGGAACGCCCCGACTCCTCTGGTCGTATAACAAAGGGACGGCTTATGTACCTTCGCCGATCGGTTACGGCGATTATGTATATTTAATGACGGGCAACGGCACGATTACCAACCTCGACGCCAAAACCGGAAAAGTCGTGTATGAAGGTGCGCGAGTTCCCAAGGCGACTCTGTTCTGGGCCTCGCCTGTTGCTTTTGAGGGGAAGATACTGCTGACCAGCGAAGAGGGCGATACCTACGTACTAAAGGCAGGGCCACAGCATGAAGTGCTTCGCACCAATTCCCTGGGTGAACCGGTTTACGCCTCGCCAGCGGTGGCGGATGGAAACATCTTCATTCGCGGTGAACAGAACCTTTACGCGATTGGAAAATAGCGCTCGGTTTGAGGGAAGAAAGCCAGCAGGCCGCGCGTCTAATTGATTGACTTACGAGACGTATGGGTTAAGTGGAACCCCCAGCGCTAACGGCGCGAGACAATAGCCCAGGGCAGCGCCTTCAGCGCTAAAAACTTCATCCCGGTTGGGCCTGGGCCGTTGGCCCAGGCTTTCACATTTCGCGCCGTTGGCGCTGAAGCTGAGGCAGAGTATTAGCAGGGAGAGATACACGCCATGTTTACACCACCACAAGAATCAACACCCTGGTATCGATCAACTGCAGGGATCCTCGGAATTAGTGTCTTGCTCCCGCCCGCTGGTCTAGCGCTGGTATGGCTGAAACGCGAGTTTTCTACTAAGACAAAAGTACTCGCAACGGTGGCAATCGTTCTGCTCGGCGCCGGTTACATCTATCTCTTCAGCAATTGGCGACGCACCAGCGAGCTCAACTCGCAGTACGCCCAGCTGGAACAGCATCGGCAACAACAACAGAATCAACCCGGCCCAGTGACCACCGATCCCAATGCGGCGCCAGTTAATCCGGCGCAACCAGCTGTTCCTGGTGCGAGTGTGCAGCCCGGCCAGCCTGGCGCACCAGCGGGTGTTCCTGAAGTCGCGTCGGCCCACGCATCGCGAAACTACTGGACCAATTATCGTGGTCCAAATCGTGATGGCAGCTATGAAGAAATGCCCATTCTGACGCAGTGGCCCGCCGGTGGTTTGGCGCCTATTTGGAAACAACCGATTGGACAAGGCTATGCATCTTTCACCGTCGCTGACGGACGCGCCTACACCATCGAGCAGCGTAGGGGCCAGGAAGTTGTCACTGCTTACGATGTTGCCAGCGGTCGCGAAATCTGGAAGCAGGGCTGGAATGCCTTATACACCGACACGACTGGTGATGGGCCACGTTCCACACCAACCTGGGACGAAGGAAAACTCTACGCATTGGGAGCTACCGGTGAATTGCGCTGCCTCGACGCAAAATCGGGAGCGGTGATTTGGGGCAAGAATATTCTCAGTGACAACGGGGCGGGAAATCTTTCATGGGCCATGGCGGCTTCCCCGCTCATCGTCGACGATAAAGTAATTGTTTTGCCCGGTGGCAGTGGCGGCAAATCTATTGTTGCTTACAACAAAGCTACTGGCGCACCGGTGTGGAAAGCGCTGGATGACGGTCAGGCATACGTTTCACCGATGCTGACAACCCTGGCTGGTCGACGTCAGATACTGGTGGTTAGTGCCTCGAGAGTCCTGGGAGTCGCGCCTGAAAATGGAGCTCTGCTGTGGAGTCATCCATGGGACACCAGCATGGGCATCAATGCCTCGCAACCCGTGGTTGTTAGCGGCAATCGATTCTTCATTTCGTCCGGTTACGGTAAGGGCGCTGCGTTAATCGAAGTGGGCGGCAGTGGAAAATCTTTTAACGCGCGCGCCATCTGGGAAAACACCAGCATGAAGAACAAGTTCAATAGCTCGGTTGTCTACCAGGGCCATGCGTACGGCCTCGATGAAGGAATTTTAACGTGTGTCGACCTTAACACTGGTGAGCGCAAATGGAAGGGCGGACGATATGGTTATGGGCAACTAGTGCTGGCCAGTGGACATTTAATCGTGATGACTGAGACTGGTGAACTGGTGCTGGTGCGAGCCACGCCTCAACAGCATACGGAAGTCTCTCGCTTTCAGGCGCTTCAAGGTAAGAGTTGGAACTACCCGGCGATCGCCGGCGGTCGATTACTCGTCCGCAACGGGACGGAAATGGCTGCGTACAATATCGCTGCAAACTGATCGAGCATTGTGAACAAACTGAAGGGGTGGCACTCCGTGGTCACCCCTTTTGTTAATGATTTACAACGACGGCGCAAATGTGGCCTCAACCAAGATCTTTCAGGTATCACTTTGTGGCCACGACATTGGGCGATGCGCGAGGAATGGGGCGGAGTGCCGGCCTGCCACCTTCGGTTACTGCCGCTTGAATATTCTCTTGGTCTCAAACGATCCGTTTGGACCATCAATGTACATATCGATAATCAATTCGCCGTCACTCGTGAGGGTCCACTTTCGCGTTAACTGATTGGTGACCGTACCCTTCGGAGTCTCCGTGGTCGTGGTTTCGTTCACCACGATGCCGTTGCCTGCTGGCAGCCAATTGGCGGTGCGCTTCCCCTTGGGAACCGGCGCGTCGGCCGGGGCGTTGGGAGGAGCCGGTGGGGTGAAGTCATGTTCCTTGCCGTCGAGGAGATAATTGTCCTTAACGACTCGCTCATTGTTCGGCTGCATCAATTTCGTTTCCAGCTCAATGGAGTCACCGGTGTGTTTGACCACCATCGTTTGGTTCATATTGCCCGGCATCCCGAAGCTCCGCGCACGGTCCATGGACCACGATCCACTGAAATCGGGCTTGGCGGCGACTGCAACCAGGCTAAGTGCAATTGCTGCGAAGGCCACGCCGGCAATTAAGGTGGTTCTTTTCATCGTGTTTCTCCCAGTCTCCTTAGATCAATTCTAGATTAGTCCAGCGGGAAGCATGTTGATCGCTTTCGATCAAAAGTGAACTAGATACGAAGTATCGCCGAGACTCTAAGCACTTAGGCCTTTAGAACAACAGCTTCACGCCAAACTGAATATGTCGCGGATCACGTGCCGAAGTAATCTGCCCAAACGTTGGCGACCCGAGGAAGTTATCCGGCAAATCGAAGTTTGGATGATTGAATAAGTTGAAAGCCTCGGCGCGAAGCTGCAGGTTGAATCGCTCTGACAAGTTTGTGTTCTTGATGAGCGCAGCGTTGACGCTTTGATAACCTGGACCATCCACTATGTTGCGCCCGGCATTTCCAAACGTGCCTGGCGGCGGAAACCCAAATGCATTGGTGTTGAACCAACGCTCGGGAGTTCGGTTCCCCGAGTTGGGATTGCCCACCAGGTTTGGACGATCGTTCGCGCCAAAGCCCAACGCTGAAAATCCAGTACCGCTGTTATCAAACTCACGAATTAACGCGACCGTGAACGGGCGACCTGATTGCAGTGTGACGATGCCTGACGTTTGCCAGCCGCTTAACACAGTCGTCAAAAAGCCGTTATCTGCAAGATAAGACCGGCCCTTGCCAAACGGCAGATCGTAAACGTAACTGGCCGATAGCCGGTGTCGCACATCGAAGTTAGACCGGCCACGCTCTGCTCTCAAGTCGTAACTGTTCTGCGGATAGTTTGGATCTCCGGCGCTGGGAAAGAAGTTTGACGCATCATCAATGGACTTCGACCAGGTGTAGGAAATAAGCGTCGCCAACCCTCTCGACAATCGCTGCTGAAAGCGTGCCTGCAGACTATGGTAGTTGGAATTTGCGCGTGACTCGATCGTGTTGATTTCGTCGAACGCCGTTACTGGACGCGGAACAAATGGCAACCCCGGCGGCAGCACACTCGGTAAAGGCTGATTGGTGTCGCGCGCCGAAAGCAGCTTGGTTCCCTTTGAGCCAACGTAAGCGACTTCAAGAACGCGACTGATTCCAAGTTGATGCTGCACACTGAAATTCCAGTGCTGCATGTATGGAGTTCTCAAGTCACGTTGGATTGCCTGCGCCGAATCGGGCAATGCGAACGGGAAGAACGCAGGAAACGGATCCGACAGTGTCAGAGGCAGACCCGGCAAAGGAAAGAAAAGATTGAAATCAAAATAGGGCCGATTGAAATAGAGTGCTTCGCCCGGCGCTAACGGCGACGTGTCATAGTAAATTCCGTAGCCGGCCCGCAAGACCGTATCCTGATTGTCGCCGATGGTCCATGCCAGGCCGACACGCGGTGCAAAGTTATTCTTGTCCGCAGTGTAACCGGCGCTGGGCATGGTCCCCGTGCCAACGGCAACCAGCGAACGTGTCAAAGGATCGTAAAGATTTGCGCGGTCCTGCGAGTCAACCGGCGGCGAGTTGTATTCATATCGAAGCCCGGCTGAGATCATCAGGTTTCGTCGCACCCGGAAGTTGTCGTTAATAAAGAAGTGAAAACTTTCGGCGCGAAGATGTTGTGGATTATCAACCCGTGCTCCACCCGTTACCACCGGGAGCCCCATCAATAGGTCAGCGAGCGCATTGTTGGTGTAGGCGAACGGAGAAAACTGCAACATCCCGCGTGATTGGACGTCACGAAAACCATTTTGTTGGACCGCCCTGATGTCCGCCCCAAACTTGAACATGTGCGAACCGCGAACATACGAAGCGGTGTCCAGAAGCTGGAACGTGTTTGTCACAGTGCTTTGCGGGTTATTGCCTTCATGTCCAAGCGGCGAGAAACCCGGCACCGTAATGAAACTCAAACCGAAGTCTCTGGGGTTGCTCGACAACTCAGGTAGGCCCAGCGCGCGATTGATGCTGGTGCCGGCGTTCTCCTGGGTCACGGACGAAGCAACCCGATTGAAAGCGAAACGACTATCGTTCACAAATTGCGGCGAAAACACATGCGTCAGTCCAACCATCGCATTCTGGCTGCGACGTGGAACTTCATTGCCAAAGCCCGGGACCGCAGCCAGCGTAGCTCCGGCGAATGGCTCGAAGTAGCGACGATCTCCAAAGCTATAACGGAAAACCAGTGTGGTGGCCTCACGAATCATGTGATCGATGCGCGCATCGAAGTGATCGTTATCGTCACGCTGGACGGGCGACGAAACGAAGTTCGCAAATGGAGCCGCGCGGTTGGGCAGCGGATAAAGATTAGCGATCGCCCGGCCAATGGGATGAATGAAGAAGTCCGGGATAACTCCGGCGTCAAACGGTAATCCGGTAAAGGGATTTCTGGGCACCCCAAACAAGCTTTGAGTGAAGTCGCCATTTCTCTCGCGCAACGTCGGCACGCTTGTAACTCGAGTGATTCCCTGTCGCGAACGTGTACCTTCGTAGTCAGCGAAGAAAAACGTACTGTCCTTTTTGATCGGACCGCCGAGGGAGAAGCCAAATTGATTTCGAATATACTTCGGAGCCGACTCGCTAGCCGGCGCAAAGAAATTCCGTGCATCGAAGGCTGCGTTACGGTGAAACTCGTAGAGACCGCCATGAAATGAGTTAGTCCCCGACTTCAGCACCACATTAACTTGCGCACCCGGATTACGCCCGAAAGCCGCGTCGTAGGTGCTGGTCGCAATCTCAAATTCGCGGATCGCGTCGACCGGAGGTCTGACCGCAAAGGTATTCAGTTTTGGATCGACGTTGTAGACGCCGTCGAGCAGGAAGTTGTTACTATCTTCACGAGCTCCGTTCACAGTGAAAGCAAAATCGCCACGCACTGATCCAGCAGAGCCGGGAGCGGCAGGAGCCGCGCCTGGAACCAGCAAGGTAAGCTCATAAAAATTTCTACCGTCGAGCGGCAGGTTGGTCACCTGGCGGTTTTCGATCACCGCGCCCATCGCGGGCGATTCGGTCTTGAGCACTTCGCTGCGGTCCACGTCGCTATCGACAATTGTTCTTTCAATGCTGACGTCAAGTGGCACTTCAACCCGAACCTGTTGATTGACCAGCAGAGTTAGCCGCAGTAAGGCTTTCTTAAAGTCTCGTGCTTCTGCTTCCAGTCGGTACTCGCCAGGCTGAAGAGCCGTCAGGACAAACTCTCCTTCGGCATTGCTTTCCACTGTGCGACTCTCATTGTTCCCGAGATTCACCAGCTTTATGGATGAACCGACAATCACGGCCCCATTCGGATCCTTAACGATCCCGCGCAACGTGGCGCGATCGGTTTGGGCGAGAACAGAAGCCGGAATTAGCAACAACAACGTGGCTAAGAAAATTTTTGGTAAGGTACTCAAAACGATCTCCTTCGGATGGGTGACGCTTAATCGACGCACTGACGGTATGGGCATTCTGCCACAAATAATCATCGCCCTGGACCATCAAATAACATTATCCGGACGATATCCACAGGCAGTAGACGAAAATTCGTAGCTAGTCCATTTATTCGGATATTCAACGGAACACCGCATAAGACTGTTCAGAAAGCCTATCATCTAAAATGAAAAGTCCGATTGTATTTGGGACGAAGCGGCAAACGACACCGCAAATAAATGCGTCTTAGACTGACAATGATTGAAACTGATTGCTAGAATCCGCAGTATTACTAATGGAAATACTTTCAGGTCACGCCGGAGCAACCATATCGATGAGATTTTCACAATTTTCGTTTACCGAAGTCTGCAACAAAGCTCTCCTCTTCAGCGCGCTGTTCTTATTCTCGGCCCTGAGTGTCGCAGCACAAACCGATAGCACCATTACCGGAGATGTCAAAGATTCAAATGGAGCGTTTCTCGTCGGCGCCCAAATCACGGCTCGAAATCTTGAAACTGGTCTTACGCGCGTTACTACGAGCGAAAGCGAGGGAAGGTTCGTTTTTCCCGGTCTCCCGGTCGGACTTTATGAACTCAATTCCGAGTTGAACGGTTTCGACTCACTTGTGTTTCCCAACGTCAGAGTCACGGTGAACGACACGACTGCGGTATCGCTCGTGATGAAAGTTTCCGGTGTTCAAGCAGACGTAACGATCAACAGCGGAGAAGCTCTCGTCAACACGCAAACTGCCGAGCTTAGTTATCTGGTAGGTGAACAGTCGATTCGCGAACTTCCGCTTAACGGACGAAATTATACAGATCTCGCATTTCTCCAACCGGGCGTAATTCCCTACTCACATCGTGACGGAGGCTCAGTAGTCGCACACGGTTTGGGAATGAGTATCAACGGCCAGGATCCGCGCTCAAACGTTTACCTGCTCGACGGCACTACGCAAAATGATTTCACCAATGGACCAGCCGGGAGCGCGGCCAGCACCGTTCTGGGCGTCGAATCCATTCGTGAGTTTCGCGTCGAAGCTAATGCCTATGGCGCCGAGTTTGGACGCAACGCCGGTGGCCAGATCAACGCGATCAGCAAATCAGGCTCGAACAATTTCCACGGCAGTCTTTATTTGTTTCACCGGAACGACAACCTCGACGCGCGTAATTTTTTTGACGGAGCTGTTAAGCCGGAGTTCAAACGGCATCAATACGGCGGCAGCATCGGTGGACCACTCAAGAAGGAGAAGACGTTTTTCTTTGCCAGCTATGAATCGTTGCGCGAGAACCTGGGCCAAACAATCAGGACTGTTGTTCCCGATTTCAACGCCCGAAACGGCATTCTGCCTACCGGCAATGTCACAGTCAATGCGGCGGTCAGGCCTTATCTAAATGAATACCCGTTGCCTAATGGTGCGAATCTGGGTGGTGGGTTGGCTGAATTCAGTTTTGGTTTTAATCGCCAGATTAAGCAGCACTTCACGCAAAACCGCGTCGACCATAACTGGAGCCAGCGGAATCAATCTTTCGCGCGCTACACCTTTGACAATGCTGTCCAGGCACTGCCGACAGACTTTCCGCAGTTCCCGCGAACGTTCGAGTCGCGCAATCAGTTTTTCACTGCGGAACATCGTTATATCCACAGCCCGCGGACCATCCACACATTTAGGTTTGGTTTCAGCCGGACCCGGGTGGGCCAAAATGTTGAAGCTAATACAACTCAGCAGCTCGCCCCTTTCATTCCCGGTCGTCCGTTCCTCGGCAACATCGACATCGGCGGTATTCCACGCTTTGGTCCACAGACTTCAGTCAGCGTCAAACTAACGCAGAATGTTTTTGGCGGTGAGCATGGGATGGTCCATACGCGCGGACGTCACATCTTCAAATTCGGCGGGCTGGTCGAGCGCTATCAGGACAACATGGTCAACCCCACCTTCTCCCTTGGTATTTGGACCTTCCCAAATCTGCGAACGTTTCTACTGGCAACACCGCAGAGCTTTCTCGGTCTGACCCCAAATGGAGCTCTCGATCGCTACTGGCGCTTCACCTTGTTCGCGGGATATGCGCAGGATACGTTCCGCGTCAACGACCGGCTTACGTTGACTGCCGGCCTACGATACGAAACTACATCGATGCCGGTTGATATCTATGGCCGCGACTCGGCGTTGCCAAACTTTACGGATCGTGCGCCCACTGTGGGACCGCTTTACGAGAACCCGACACGTAAAAACCTATCTCCGCGTTTCGGTTTTGCCTGGGACATTTTCGGAAACGGGAAGACCAGCCTACGCGGTGGCTACGGAATCTATTTCAATACCAACAATCAGCAGAACCTGATCGTCACGGTCACCAATCCCCCGGCAACGCCACGCATCGTGGTGGCGTTTGCGAACAATCCAAACTGCACGGCGGCGTTTCCAAATGCTCCGCTAAACTGCCCTTTCACCAACTCCATTCGGCCGGTGCAGTTTGATCTCGATAACCCGTATCTGAATGTTTACAACCTGAACGTTCAGCGTGAGCTTCCGTGGGATACGGTCGTGACACTTGGTTACGCTGGTTCACGCGGCATTCATTTATTGCGCAGCAACGATGTCAACACGGCGGTACCCACGGTTCGGGCTGACGGCACATTGTTCTTCCCCGCCGGTGCGCCCCGCCAAAACACTGCCTTCTCAACGATCGAGCTGAAGAGCAGCGACGGCAATTCGTGGTACAACGCGATGATCTTCGAAGTGCGCAAACGTTGGAGCCGCGACTTTACCATTCAGTCGTCGTACACCTTCTCGCGCAACATCGATACCACTCAGGCATCTACTTTCTTCTCCGACGCGACCAACGGAACCACGACCGCATTCCCTGAGTACCCTGGTTTGAACTACAACAAAGGTCTCGCGGATTACCATGCGAAACATAATTGGGTAGTCAATTTCAATTGGGACATTCCGTTCGCCCGTTCCATGGAAACCGGCGTCGCCAAAACCATTCTCGATGGTTGGCAGCTCGCCGGAATCAGCAACGCTCGTAGCGGAAATCCGTTAACCGTCTTCGTTCAAGCAAATCGTTCGCGTTCGCTATGGCAGCCTTCGCTGGGCCCGGGCATCGGTCGCGATCGCGCTTCTATCGCGCCAGGATTCACATACGAATCGGCCGTGATCGGAAGTCCTGATCAATACTTCAATCCCGCTGCCTTCGCATTGCCACCGGCTGGCACCCTCGGCAACACGGGTCGGGGAGCGTTCATTGGGCCAAACCTGCGAACGTTTGACCTGGCAGCTGTGAAGAATACCAAGCTGACTCGTTGGCTCGGCGATTCCGGTAACCTGCAAATTCGGGTTGAGGCGTTCAATGTATTCAACCGTGCAAACTTTGCCCCACCAGCGTTGACTGTGTTCGCAGGGGCGGCGGATAACGAGGCACCACTGTCGAGCTTTGGTCGAATTCGATCGACAGTTACATCTGCACGGCAGGTGCAGTTGGGTCTTCGGCTGAGTTTTTAGTTGGCTTGCTTGGCAACAGAGCCGGATCATTTTCCTTCGTTCTGGCCATTTACCATTCACTTTTCACCATTCACCGGCTTTGGAGGTCTCCCTAAATGCTTTGGATAGTCTTCGCTCTGGGCGCTGCACTGGCGTGGGGTCTGTATGGACCAGCTTTGCATCGCGGACAAGTGGCTTTGGGTAGCCCGATGCGTGCACTTCTCTGCGTCGGCTTCGCCTACTTCCTGATTGGGGTGCTGGTCCCGGTTGCCAATTTGGGGTACCAGGGGCAACTGAACGGCTTTACAACTAAGGGTACAGTTGCCGCGATCGCCGGCGGTGCGCTCGGCGCAATTGGTGCGGTTTGTATCATCTTCGCTTTTAGGTCAGGTGGATTGCCGACCTATGTAATGCCGGTAGTATTCGCCGGAGCGCCACTGGTGAACGTGCTCTTTTCGATGTGGATTCACCCGCCGAAGACGTCGCCCAATCCGTTGCTCTATCTTGGGTTCGTCCTGGCGGCAGCGGGTGCCGGGATGGTTCTGTATTTCAAGCCGCAGTCATAACGCCAGCCTAACTCGGGACTGAAATCGAGAGTGGCGTAAGATTCGACGGCTGTAGATCTTTTACATTTCCCATATCCCATTTTTCAGTTGTCATTTGGCATCGTCGTCGCTGATCGAGCTTTTGTGGCATGAGGACCACCCCGCGGGTAGCGGGTGGGTCGTTCGCCTGGGGCGACGCTGAACCAAGCCCCACAGCGTCCCGAAAAAATGAAGATTCTTCACTTATTTGAAGAGCGTGGGATGAACCGGAATGATTCTTTCTGACTTAACAACTTTTGACAATTTTTTTGATAGGCTAATCACCTCATAAAGTCAGTTGTCCATTGTCTCATTCTATCGCCAGCGAGTTGTTACTTCCGCCGCAAATGGAAAATGAGACGTGACAAATGAGACCTGGAAATGATTCTTTCTCCCCGATTGACCCGAGTGACTCAAGGAGATCCCACATGAAGAGCACAAGCATTAAAGCCTTAATCGCTGCGGTTAGCATTTCAGTTTTTCTGGCAGGCCAGGCGGCCGCCCAAACGGGAGATGATTGGCCTCAGTGGCGTGGGGCCAATCGTGATGGCATCTCAAAGGAGACCGGGCTGTTGAAACAATGGCCCACCGATGGTCCCCCGCTGGCATGGAAAGCGGCGGGCGCTGGTGGCGGCTATTCGTCTTTCGCGGTCGCCAACAACCGTCTGTACACGATGGGCCTCCGGGGCACCAAAGAATTCGTGGTGGCCTTTGATGTCACCACTGGAAAAGAAGTATGGGCAACTGCTCACGGGGGCGCTTTTCGCAACGACCGTGGCGATGGCCCACGCGGCACACCCACCGTCGATGGCGACCGCATTTACGCTCTCGGCGGCAATGGCGACCTCTCGGCTCTCGACACCAAGACCGGCAAAGTTGTTTGGACCATGAACGTGCTCGAGAAGTTTGGCGGCACAAACATCACCTGGGGCATCAGCGAGTCACCGTTGGTGGTCGGCGACAAAGTGCTGGTTAATCCTGGTGGTCCAGGCGCCTCCATTGTGGCTTTGAACAAGAAGGACGGATCGGTGGTTTGGAAGAGCCAGAGCGATCGCGCAGGGTACTCGTCGGCAGTGCCAGTGCAGGTTGGAAACACGACGCAAGTAATCTTCTTCACTCATAAGCGAGCCGTCGGCCTGGATCTGAAGGATGGCAAGCTGCTGTGGGAATACGGCAAGGCGGCAAACAACGTCGCGAATGCTGCCACTCCAATCGTGCGCGGAAATCGCGTGTTCATTTCGTCAGATTACGGCACCGGCGCCGGACTGGTGGAGATCAAAGCTGACGGAGTTGCTCAGGAAGTTTATTTCACGAAGGACATGCGCAATCACCACAGCTCCTCAGTTTTGATTGGCGACTATCTCTATGGCTTCTCGGGCGGGATTCTAACTGCCATGAAGTTCGACACGGGTGAAGTTGCCTGGAAGGATCGCAGCGTGGGTAAAGGCTCGATCGTTTTTGCCGATGGCCACATCTACGCGATTAGTGAAAACGGCGTGGTTGGTCTGGTTGAAGCGACCCCAACTGGATACAAGGAAAAAGGACGCTTTCACATTCAGCAAGACTCGTTGCCGACGTGGACGCATCCGGTCGTAGCTGGTGGCAAGCTGTACCTTCGCGACCAGGATACTATTTATGCGTATGATGTGCGGGAGAAGCGATCTGCGTTAGCTGGAAATTAGCACGAGGTAGTAAAAGGGGAGATTTTCCATATCTCATTTATCAATTCTCATTTGTCATTGCCGACCCCATCATCACGCAGGAACACTGTTTGAGGTTTCAATGGTAAATGAGAATTGATAGATGAGATATGGAAAATCTCCCCTTCTTCCCGCCTTGACTTAGGTCCTACCTAAAACCTACTTGGTCTTCTTCCCCGGAATATTCTGTCCACCCTGGTGAATAACCAGTCCCGTTACCAGCCCCTTATCGTCTCTGGTAAAGGTGACCTTAGCGTCAATCACTTTGAGGAAGAACTTATCTCCGCTTTCGGGAAACAGTTCGAACGCTGGTTGGCCGGTCGCCTGCGTCATCAGCTTATCGCCTTCCGTGTAAACCGCAGCCTTGAATGTCGGCGTCACTTCATACTCGCCGACATAAGCATCGTATGACTTCTTAGCCGCAGTTGTTTCTTCCGGTTTACTTTCAAGTCGCTTCAAAGCAGCAGTTGCACTCGTGTTCTGCGGATTAAGTTCAAGCGACTTCTTGTAGTTCTGAATAGCCAACTCAGTCTCGCCGTTAGTCTGGTAGGCTTCGCCGAGACTGTCGTAGGTATTGAAGCCCTGCGGATATTCCGCCACATTGAGCTTGAAGATCTCGATCGCATCTTTCACTTTCTTCTGTTGCAGCAGTTGGTAGCCAAGGCGATTCAGCTCGGGTTCGCGAAAGTCGTAAACCTTCGCCTGGTTAGTCTTGAACTCGCGATACTGCGCAAGACCCGCTTCAATTCCCTTCTCTCCAATCGTCTTGTTTAAGATCTCTGCCAGTGGCATCCGCGGGAGCTCATGCGGCTGGCCGTAGAGAATGTTAATAATCTCTCTCTGAATTCCTCCCAATGCTCCACCCTGCGAGGTATTGTCGAGCAACACGATTAGGTTCTTCTGCTCAGGAAACCGCACGATTACTGTATTGAACCCGTTGATCCCCCCGCCGTGTGTGATGATTGGAGCATTCGCTACACCGCCGCTGAAATCTGTCTTGGTGATGGCCCACCCGTACGCGTAGCCGTTCAAATTCGGTTTGTACATTAACGCCTTGGAGGCGGGGGAAATCACGCGATCGGTATAGAGCGCCTGGTCCCAGAGATATAGATCCTCGACGGTGGAAAAAAGCGAACCCGCGGCGTAGGGGATGGACATGTCGAGGTATGGTGCGTTGACATAACCGTCAGCAGTCTTTTGATAACCGGCAGCGCGCTTTTCGATAATGGTGCCGTAGACGTCGTAACCAGTATTTTTCATTCCCAGCGGATCAAGAATCTGCTCTTTGAGAACGGTCGCGTAAGGTTTGCCGGTGACCTTTTCAATAATCGCTCCGAGCAGGAAGTATCCGGAGTTGTTATAGGCAAACTTACTGCCCGGCTCGAACTCCAGATCATTACTCGTATACTTGGTGACAAACTCATCGACTGTAAACGGGTTGCGGCTAACGTCCTTCATAAAACCAGGAAGACCGGTATAACTCGGAATTCCGGAGGTGTGATTGAGCAACTGGTGCACGGTGACCTTAGCGCCCACATCTTTTCGGTAGGCCGGAAGGTAATCGGATAACTTTCCGTCAACCTTCACCTTGCCCTGGTCCACCAGCTGAAGAATCAGCGCCGCCGTAAACTGTTTGGTAATCGAGCCCAGACGAAAACGCGTTTCCACTGTGTTTGGAATATTCCATTCCATGTTCGCCAAACCGAGACCCTTTTTGTAAATGACCTTGCCGTTCTCGGCGACGAGCACGGAGCCGTTGAAGAGCCGGTACTTGTTGGCGGTCGTCACGACCTCGTCAATCTTCGCGGCTTTCTGAGGCTGGGTTTGCGCAATTCCCTGGCCCTGAAGCGCGCCAAGGATCATGGCACACGCGATTAGCGAGCGGATGAGCGCGCTTGTTGGTCGAGTTATTATTTTGTTCATCGAAAATCTCCTGATGGAATACTAGTGCGAACCAGGTTGGGTTTGTGTCGCGAGCTTTATCTACGATCTTCAATGCAGAATTGTTTCGGTCCACTGCCCCCACTTCCAGCCAAACGGAGAGCCCGAGCGCAACCCGGGCAACGGCTTCGGCCCGATGTCAGGCGGTGGCTATGCCGATACTACGGTGCCGAAATACTCCTTAGTCGAGTGTGCCGGGAGAGTGAATTAACGACCGACCCGATCTACGAAAACTGCGACTACAGCTCTTGTTAAGTCGTCTGGCCTAGCGAATCGCTCCCGGCTTTTTCAAATACTCACGTGCCTCACGCAATTCCGGTAGATCCTCGTCAGCTTGTTTCCATTGAGCCAGCAAACTCGAAGAGTAACTGGCCGCCCCCTCATGATCGCCGCTTTGTGAGGCCGCTCGCGCTGCTCCTATGAGTGAACGAGCCCGGTTAGGCTGCCTTAGCAAAGAAGTTTTGAACTGCGCCAGCGCTAGATCAGGTTTCCCCGAACGCAGCAGAATCTCACCAAACAATTCATGCGACGGCTTAACCAGTTGAGGAGGCCCCGAAGGCGGTCCCAATTGTTCTTCCAGACCAACGGCCTTTTTCATCAAGTCGATTGCTATCGCATGATCCTTCTTCATTGAGGCAGCTAACGCGCCAACTTCGAGTTCTCTGATCTCCATCATTGCGCCGGAGCTGCTGTTTTTTAACGCGGCAATTAACTGCTCTACTTCGGCACTACCGCCGGCGGCTGCTGCTAAGCCACGAACAAAAAGTGGCAACGTCCTTCCGATGTTTGACGTGCGAACTATCGCCGGTCCGTCATTCGTAACGGGCGGAGACGCCCCATGCCCAGCATGTGAGCCGCCGGGGATCAAACTTCCCAATTGGGTCAAGCTTGCTTGTGAAGAGCTGGACGCGGGTGGAAACAAGGTCGGCGTCAGCTGCCATCGTTCAGTTTCCACCACAAAGGCCGCCGCCATATTGGCGTAGTTATTCTCGTAATAATTTGGTCGAAGCTTGTTGTCGAAGGCCGACTCAGACATTGTCTTCTTCATCAACGACAACAACTCTTCTGCTTTGCGGTAACGGCCTTGCTGCAAATAGACGTAGAGCAGCCAATGAAGACTGTGATAGTCGCGAACACTTGGAGATAGATTCTTGCGCTTCATCCACGTGTCGGAAGCTTCCCACGCCGATTCGTTTGAAATCGCCGCTTCCGGCCACATCCCCAGCTGCAGAAAAATGTGCGAAGGCATGTGCCGGGCATGATGCGCTTCCGGAGCAATTCCGGCATAGCGACGGGCGGCCGGTAGAGCGAGAATTGCGTGTTCGGGATCATCGAACGCGTGAATGATGTAATGCGCAGCACCTGGATGGTTTGGGTTCTTCTGATAGACATCGAGCGCGATCGCCCCCGCGCGCGCTTGCAACCGGTAGCTCTTTTCGTCGGGTCGCATCAAACCAAGGAGTGACAATGAATAGAAAGCCGCTGCGTCAAGATCGTCGGAATAATCTTTGTAGACCTTCTCCATGGCAGCAGAATACGCAAGGTCGCGCTCTCGTTTGCTGCCGTCGCCGTAGAGCAATTTCAAGGTATCAAGGTAAGCGCGTTCACGTGCAGTGAGCTTGGAGGTGTCTTTGATCCGGGTCATTACTTCGCGCGCGGCGGCGAAATCCTGTTCAGACCAGAGCGGATGGTTGTGGGCCATCGCTTCGCCCCAGTAGCCCATCATGAAGTCGGGTTCGTCTTTGGTCGCCTCACGAAATGCCTCGAGCGCTTCTTCGTACCAAAACGAATGCAGCGCAGCCAATCCCCGCAGGAAATGCGCCTGGGCTTTTTCTGAACCTGAGGTGGGAAAGTCGACTTTGCCGAGTTGTGAGTCTTGCGCGACCACGCTGGTTGCCACGACTGCAATCAAGAGAGCCGAGGCGAAATAACCCTTAAAGCTCAATAATGAATACAACATACCCACCTCCGTACTCTCCCAATGCTGCACGAGGAAACGCCCCTGACTTTGCCGCAGGCCAAGGACCACCAGTAAACCTCACCACGGCACCTTACTTCTTTCCAATCGCATAAAGATTCTGCGAGGTGCGAATAAAAATCTGTCCATCGGAAATGGCCGGTGAACTCAGACAAAAATCGTTCAAAGGATTCTCAGCCAATAGTTCGAAAGCTGGTCCTGCCTTAATCACAGACGTAATGCCATCCTCGTTAGTAATGTAAATCTTTCCATCGGCCAGCACGGGCGAAGAGCTGTAGATGCCAGACTTAATCCGTTCAGGTCCATAGATTTCTTTTCCCGTTTTCGCGTCGAGACACCACACCACCCCGCGATCGTTAATCACGTAAAAGTATTTACCGTCTGTCACTGGAGTAGGAACGTCCGGGCCATTCGGAGTAGACCAGAGCAGGTGCGATGTCGTGATATCGCCGCGGCCGCCAGCGCGAAAAGCGAGCAGCGGTTTGACGCGCGTCGGGGTGTAAATGACATCCGCAAAGATCACTGGCGAGGCAACTATGCGATAAAACGGATTCTGATCTGGATTCAGCCCGTTTGCACGCCAAAGCTCTTTGCCCGTGGCGAGGTCATGACCGGTGGCACTATCTCCACCGGTAATAACGATCTCGACATTCTTGCCATGACGGAGCAGTCCCGGGGTCGAATAAGAGTCTGGCGATTCGCGCTGTGCATTGGTTGGGCGATCCACTTTCCAAATCGTCTTGCCATTTTTCTTGTCGATGCGCAGGACGTAGGAAGGTTCATCGGTTTTCATTCCGTGCAGTACTTGCACGTAGAGTGAGTCTTCATGCAGCAACGGCGACGAGGCGTATCCCCAGTTGAGACCAAACTCTCCGTAATCCTTTTGAATATCGCGCGACCAAAGTGGATTGCCACTGAAGTCGAAGCCCTTCAACAGGCCAGTACCGGTCATCACGTAAACACTCTTGCCGTCAGTTACTGGCGAAGGCGAAGACATGTTGTGTTTGCGCATCTTCACATTGCCGCTACCCAATAGCTTCTTCCACGCGAGTGCGCCTTTCGTGCGATCAACGCACCACAGATAAATATCGTCATCATCAGCCACGTTGAGGAAGATTCGATCACGCCAAACGACAGGCGTTGACCCGCTGGCGCCGGGCATTGTCATTTTCCAGCTGACGTTTTCCTCTGCCGTCCATTTCAGCGGCAGATTCTTTTCGGCACTGGTTCCGTTTAGATTTGGACCACGCCATTGCGGCCAGTTGTCCGCGCGTACGACTGAGACAGAAATAAGGACTACTGAGGCTAAGATGAGTTTCTTCATATGATTCAACTCCCTGGAGTGCGCCGCCTTGTCGGCGCTTTGGATGGTCGCGGCTTGACGCGACTTGATGCTTTCAAACGGCAGTCTGAAGCCTGGGCGTATCAAAGTCCCACGATGCCTATTCCGCCTTGAGTGCCGGAAGCAGCGGTGATCTCAGCGCCGCCCAGGTTGCGATTAGCGAAGCTGTCAAACCCGATATTAATACTGCCAGTAGCAAGACGCCGAGCGAAATATTCGGCAATCGTCCGCCCCGTTCGAAAAATACGGGTGCGATGGCCAACAGCGCGCAAACCGTTCCAGTTACTAAGCCACAGAACAGCAGCAGCGCATTTTCTGCTATTACCATGAGAGTGAAATGTGATGAGTTGTATCCTACAGCGCGCAGGAGGGCCAGTTCGCGCCGACGTTCAAACACGTTCCTCAGCAGCACCGCTCCCAGTCCCACGGTTCCCAGAAGCAGACCAAGCCCGCCCAACATCTGGAATGTGGAAAGGTAGGTGTTTTCGACGCGATGAAAACTCGCCAAACGCTCGGCCGTGGGAGCGGCGTCTAAACCAAAATCCACCATCCGATCTTCGAGCGCAGCGAGAATTGACGTCGTTTGTCCCGTTGGAGTTTCAATTAAAAAGAAGCGAAAGCCTTCCTGTTCAGGAAACAGGCGCACGAAATTCCGGTCAGCCATCATCAGTTCGCTTTGGAAGATGCTATCTGAAAGCGCGGCAACCACCCGCAACTTCACCGGTCCATTGCGGTGGTTCAGGGTGAAGTCATCACCCAGCCCCAGGTGCAAGACGTAGGTTAGCGAATTCGCGTCTGCGATAACCGGAAGAGCACCATCAGGAAACTCGCGATTGAGCAGCAGCCAGGGGTTGGCTTTCTCGTCGGCCGTCTCTGCTATTGAGTTTTGAAATGTGAATCGGTTGCTGCGAACAAAGTCTTCGCCAGGAGCAATGATTCGTGGATTGCGTGGCTGATAAAGATTCAAACAGCTGGCGTCATCGCCAGGCCGAACCCGAAAGCGGGTGAAAGTTAAGCCTGATAAAGCAGCATTGTTCGAAATGTTCAGGGCTTCTTTACCTTCCGAACTATTAGGATCATGAGCGACTGGTATCAGCGATTCAGCCTGCAGCGGGTAGCCTCCGGTGCCCGACTTCGGATCAGACGTTTCGGCGGCGGTCCCCCGGCGAAACGCATCAACTGAAACTATAATGAATGCGGCTGACGCAATTAGCGCGATGCAGAGCACGCTTCGGCCTGGTCGATAGGTTGTGTTTCTAAATCCAAGCTGCGCGACGGGCCACCAACCATTGCCATGAATCGCGTTCCGGCGATTGCGACGTAACCAGGCAGACTGAAAACAGAGCAGCGCAACCAAAAGTGTCAACCCGCCTCCGAAAAAGCCGCCGGTCTGCCCAATCAAACGCAAGGCGGCCGCGGCAAGGAGCACAAATCCGATCACAGTAAAGACGATTGCTAATCGTGAGGCGGTGAAAATCTGGCGCCGTCCCGCCGGTGTTTCGGCGCTGGCCGTCGACGAACCCATCAAGAGGCTGCGCGTTGAAACCCGCTTCAGTCTGCGTAAGGTCCATGCGATACAAACGACAGCAGCTATGATTCCGCCGGCGGCGCCGAGAAGAAGTGACAACGGACCAACGTGGAGTTTCAACAGATTCGTTCCGACAGCGTCGTTCCACCAGGTATTTAGCCCGGTCATCATCAGCTGTGCGTAACCAACCGCACCGGCCAAGCCAATTAGACTTCCAACCACTGAAAGCACGAGACCTTCAAACACAAAAAGTCGTCGTACCCGCGCCGCCGGAAATCCAACAGCCTGCAAAACGCCAATCTCGCGCAGACGTTGTTCTACGCCGAGTTTGAAAAACAGCGCGGTCAGCATCAGAGCCGAGACAACCAGAAAGAAACTGAAGTACAGAAAGTATTCACCGAAGTCCGTCGCGCCACGCGAAGCTTCCAGTCCCTGTTGAAGGACTGGAATCACCGCAAATCCCATCTGCGCAGGCTCGAGTCTGGAGCGAAGGTTCTCCTTGTAGGAATTGAGGGCTTGGTCCACCGGAGTGTTCGCCGGCGGAATAATACGCATCGAGGTCAACCTTCCGAACCGCGACTGCCACAATTCCTGGCCTTTTGAAAGTTGAATGAAAGCCTTGGGAGTAGTTTTGTACTGGTCCCAATAGTCTTCGTCTTGTTGACGAATACGATTGAGATCGACCGGAAAGGGCGGATCCCAATCGGCCATGCTGCTGGATTCGCTAATGCCGGGATACTCGGGCACGAGATCGCGATCGGCAGCAAGCCCCGCAATTGGAACTACTGCAGCCAATTCAAAATTTGCTGTCTTCGTTTCGAGTCGCCCATCGTCTGCCCAGACATAGTATTCGAGTGAAATCGGGTCCCCGGCTTTTGCGCCAAGATCGCGCGCTGCCCATTCGTTCAAAATTATCGAATCCGGCGAGCTCGGGGAATTTCTCGAGAGATCCTTGAAGGCGGCATCGTCGATCGCAGTTATCAACGAATACGGCACTGACTTTTGATTCAACGAAATACTATTCGCCACATAGGAAAGAATCGGACTGGTCCGCGACCCTAACGAGTCGGCAGCTGCGCGGGCTGTTTCGGCAAGCCTGTCATCAATCAGAGTGCTGGTGCGTTCTACAGAAATCCCTCGCTCCTGGTCTAACGAACGCAAAGTTAGGTTGTAGTCGTCAGGCTCGGCCCGTTCCTTGATCAACTCTTCAAGCCGAACAGTGCGTTCGTCATCTGAACGGCCGGCACTATCTTTTGATCTTGAAATCAAGATCGTGTTGACCCTTCCCTGCTGCTCAATTTCCCTCTGCAACAATCCAAGCGGGACGAACACAGCCCGAACGCCGCCTTGTTGAGGCGTCACTGAAAATTCGCCTAATTGATCGGCCGAGAGGACCTCCCGCAAGGTGAGACGAAGAGTGCGACCCAGGTCGTCTTTCTGCCCATACAGAGATTCAACCGGCACCTCTGATGGTTTCTCCACCTGGACCAGCAACGATTCACCAGCCTTGGCGCCGAGTTCTCGCGCGAGACTTTCACTTACCAACACCTCGCGGTTAGCGGGCGGCGACTGCTCGAGGCGGCCGTTAAACTCCCAGAACCTTTCGTCGACGCCGTAAACACGGACGCTGCCTGCGCGAGCCCTGGTTGTGTCCTGAACGACGGTCCCTTCCATCTCAATCATCGGACTGCTACGGCTTAAGCCCATGTTGATTAGTGAACTATTCCCTGCCAGTTCCGTGTCCAGCTCTTCCCGGAAAAACCCTGGCGCCGTAATGACGTGGTTGGTGCTTCCCAGGCGCTGACTTACGAGATCACTCAAGCTGCCCCGCACTGAATCACCAACCAACAACGCGCCCGCCAGCACCGCCACCGCCGCGGCAACGCCGAGCACTACGGCGAGGTTGCTGCGCCAGAAATAGAGCAGATTGCGTTTCAGATATTGGCGGGTGTGCATAAAGGCTACGCGAAAATCTTAAGGAGCTCGTTGTTCGAGATGGCTGTCAGTGAGATGGTATTGAAGGGGGAATCTGGCGCCTAGCTCAGGATTGTGCGTTACCACTACCAGAATCGTTTGCTGTTGTGCGTGCAAATCCAGAAGCAACTGGCCGACGACGTCGGCAGCTTTATGATCAAGATTTCCGGTAGGCTCGTCGCAAAGAAGAAGTTGAGGCCTTCTCAACAAAGCTCTCGCCAACGCCACGCGCTGCTTCTCGCCACCGGAAAGCTCTGCAGGCCGATGCTCAACTCGATCAATCAGGCCAACATGATCCAGTAACTCGCGGGCGCGCGTGATGTAGTCTCGGCTGTCGGATGCAATAAGAGTAGGCGTTAAGACGTTTTCGATTACTGACAACTGCGGCAGAAGGCAGTGATCCTGAAAGATGAATCCAATTTGCTGATTACGAAACGCTGCCAGCTCTTTTTCTTTTAGTTGAAATGGATCTTGTCCGTCGAGGGTTACTGTCCCACTAGTAGGTGTTTCCAGGGCGCCAAGCATGTAGAGGAGAGTGCTCTTCCCGCTGCCCGAAGGTCCCATGATCGACAAGGCATCGCCCTTCGACAGCTCAAGGGAGATGTCGGAGACGATTTTCAATGGTCCGTTTGGAGTTGGGTAACTCTTTGAAAGGTGATCAACTTTTAACAAGCGGGACCTCCATTCAGGTCGTCTATTTAATAAAACAATTTTCCATATCTCATTTATGATTTTTCATTTTGTCACTTCAAGAATTCATGCCCGGTCTCTTCTTTAAATGGAATGGAAAATGACAAATGAGATATGGAAAATCTATTTGTACCGCCTACCATGGCACAACTGCTTCATACACCTCGACCGCCCTCGCCGCCATCTGACCCACAGTGTAGTGTTGCCTAACGCCGGCAAACCCACTTGCACCTAGTTTTTCTCCCAGCTCAGGTTCGTCATGAACACGAAGAATTCCCTGACCCAAACTCTCAGTATCATCTGGCTCAACCAGCAACCCGCCACCCGTCTTCTCAACAATTTCGGTGAATCCACCGCGACGCGGTTGAACCACCGGGACGCCGCAGGCCATCGCTTCGAGCAAGAATATTCCCTTAGGCTCGTCATAAGTTGCAGGCACTGAGAGTACGTCGAGCGTGCGTAGAAAGTGAATTTTCTCGTCGCGATCCAGGACGCCTCGATAATTAAACTCCGATTCCAACCCTGCGGCTTTCATTTGGCGTTCAATTTCACTCAGGTAGTTCTGGTGTTCAGGTGCAATGTAACCGGCCGCTTCAAGTCGCGCTCTAGGCAGCCGACCACTTGAGCGCAACTCGCGATACGTTTTCGCTAATACATGCAATCCTTTTTCGGGCGCAATGCGAGCAAAGAAACCGATCGTGAATGGCTGTGCGCTGTCACGCTTCCTACTTTCATAGCCCTCAACGTTAATACCAAGCGGCACTACATGAATCATTTCGCGGGGGATCCCAAGGTATCCGGGAATGAATTGGGCGTAGTATTCGCTCACTGAAATAAACGCATCGACGTGCTTGATGCCATCGCGGATCAACTGCAACGATTGCGAACGATATGGTTCCTGCAGGCCTTCCAAAAACAGGTCTTCGCCCTGCAGAGTACAAACAACCGGTCGGTTCAACGCTGCCTTTATTGGTTGGGCCAAACTGATCAAGAGCGAATACGGCAAACTGATAATATCCGGTGGCGGTTCATGGCGCGCCCATTCTGTAAGCTTTTCAATCTCCTTGCGTTGGTACCCGTCTTCACCCTTCAACATCGAGACAGTCATCTCGCCCAGCATTTTTGGACTGGTCGAAATCGAACGCCGCGAAGCCAACTCAAGCAGCGGCTTCCAATCGAAGAGACGGTGTATCCAACGTGGTGATTTGCGAAAGAGTGGAACGTATTGCTCGAGATAGACGCTGATACCACCAAAGAAGACGCGCTCGTCGCTAACGTTTTGTTCGTCGGTGCGCGTCGGGGTGTAAATCGGCAGGAGGGTGACATCGTGACCTAAGGAAAGCAGTGCGGTAGCGAGGGCGTTGTCGCGCAAACAACTACCACAGTACATCTGACCCGCGCCGCCGGTGAGATAAAGAATTTTCACAACGGGTTCTAGACAGCGACTGCGCGCTGAAACGCCCGCCGGGCGTAGAGATGTTCGAAGAGATTACCTTCGTGCGGTTGGTCCCAACTCAGTTGGTTCGTCTTTACTGGTCCAATGTTGAGCCGATCAACGTTGGGCGCCGTCACTAGTCGTTGAATCAATGCTGGATCAGACGTGATGGCGGTAACCACCAGACTTGGCCCAAGCGCCTCAGGAAGTTCGGCCTGGTCAACGGTGACGACGCTGGCAAATGGAAAGAGGAATTCTTTGTTTGCCATAGGGTGCTCACGGTTCTCCGCCAACACTACGGTGGGGAGTAGATAAGAGCAATTGTCCCATTCCGACAGTCGCGATTCTCGGTGCCTGGCGGTTACGTCCGTTGCGCCCTCCTCCCTCAAACCCGCGTCGATCAAATTCGATATTCGCGCAGCTACGCCAGCGTCGGCAAACGGCGCTAGTTGGGCAGACTCGTCGTCGGCAGCGCGTGGTTCAATCTTCGCCAATCTCTCTGCCAAAGCTTCGGCGATTTCTTTGGCGTGCGACGGGACCCAGACCCCGGACGCATTCACACACGAACGTCCACTGTTATCAGCGATGGAGCCAACAATCACGTCGAGATACTGCTCCCAGTTTTCGATGCAGTCCTCACCAATAACAATCTTGCTGTAGCCGGGCCCATGGATTTCGATCCGCGAATCACTTTCCCAACGACCAGTAGTCGATGCATCGCCGAATACCATGCCGCGTCCGCAGCTTCTAAGAATCTCAGCAGCGCCGCCATGATCGGTCGGGTAATAACTGAACGCTTCGCGCGGCGCTCCCGCTTTGATGAAGGCCTGAATAATTCTGTATGGAGTCCATGGTTCAGCGCTTCCTGGTTTAAGCACCAGAGGAATTTTTAGTGGAATCGAAGGAATCCAGAGGGAGTGCACGCCCGGGGAATTATTTGGCAGCACCACGCCGAGCGATTCGCCGCGTGGATAGAAGCTGAGCGAGCGCCCGTCCAATTCTCCGAAGCCTCGATCGAGAAGCCCCCAATCCAGATTGCGAGTTAAGCCGTTAAGGACATTCTCCATCTCCGCGAACATGCTGCGTATCTTTTCCAGATTTCGTTGCACAAGCGCATGCGGCAAACCAGTCGTGGCGGAAACCTGACTGAGATAATCAGCAGAGGTCTGCTCGTCGTCACCGAGAGGCAACGAGTCGTTAGCAAAGTATTCGGCGGCCTGAGCGCAGATCTTCACAAGCTCGGCAGTCGAGAATTGCATTAGCTTTTCGCGACCGGTGGATTGGTCCATCATGTCGCGCCGGATCAAACCAACGTTCGCCTGGCTAATCTCTGCAAACGGCTCACGGGTGCGGTGATGTGAAACCCGCGCGACATCCAGACTCTGGTAAGGCTCACCTTTTCGTAGGATTGGAATATGAATCATGACGGTTTATTGGCCGCGGATTATCGGGCAAACACGCGGAGCAGAAAAATTAATGGATATTCCTGGTTCAAACACTCCTGGTTCTGATCCGCGCCAGTCCGCGTTAATCCGCGGCGGAACTCAGTAAACGCCTTCAACTACAGAAGTCTGAAATTTTGAGAAGGGTCGCACGTTGCGAACACCATCCCACGGATACAGTTCACACGGCGCTTCCCTCTCTGCCTCGTCTCGTTCGAGAAAACGCGGCATGAAGAATTCTTTTGTCAGGGTCGTCAAACGCACGCGACCGGTTTCACCATAGCCAACCACCTGGTCCGGATTCTCCGGATCCACGACCTCGATCATCGCTCTCGGGTGCGGCGGATAATAAATGATCGCGTAGTTGTCTTCAGGCACGCGTGGCTTGTGAACCGCAAGACCCATCAAGGTGTTGCCATAGGTCGGCGCGAAGTAGGCGCCGTCGAGCAACTCTTCAACAGCAAAGCGGTGAAACTGTGGAGTCATCTCGGTGCCACCACAGAACACTCCCTTGATTCCCATCTTCTTTAGCGAAACCTTCTCACACAGCGCTTCGAGCAACTTCGGGGTGGTGAACAGGCATTCAATGTTGTGGGCGCGTAACTGCGTCAAACCTTGTTCGATCACGTGTTGCTTATACTGCTCCGCCTGCTTCATCTCGCCCATCTTGATGAGCTTGATAACCCAACGCGGATCGAGATCAACCATAAAGCAAATGCCGCCGCGATGTTGGGTCAGGTGCTCGACTGCCAGTCGCAGCCGCCGTGGACCAGTTGGTCCAAGCGACAACCAGTTTGCACCCTTCGGGAAAAACTCGTCCGGTAGGGTATCGCTAAAGGCTTCATAGTCGAGCCGAAAATCCTCGATGTTGATACGAGATTTTGGAACACCAGTACTGCCGCCAGTTTCAAAGGTGTACACCGGACGATCGGCATAACCCTTAGGTACCCACCGGCGCACATTTCCTTCGCGCAACCACTCGTCTTCAAAAAATCCGAAGCGCGATAAATCCTCGTAGGTTTGAACTTCCTGACGTGGGTCCCAGGAAAGTTTAGCTGCGAAATCCAGCCAAAAAGGGGCCCCGGTGGCCGGATTAAAGTGCCATTGAATGATCTCGCGGACCCAGGCATCGAGCGATTCACGCGCTTCTGTGACGTTTGTTGGGAGGGTAGTTTTAGTGGCTGACATATTAAATTGTGAAAGGCAAAATTTGGTATTGACTATACGCAAAGATACCAGATGAAGTTTTCAAATCATAACGACGAGGCTTGAAAATTTGGGAGGGTTAGACTCACCCAGTCACGCTAAAAATACTCGAATTGCCTTCATGATTTTTAGCGTGGGTGGCTCGTTCGCTTGCCCGGCAGGTCAATCCGCGACACCGGGTTTGTAAAGCTGGTCGCTTTGTACATCGAAGATGCGATTCAGTCGCGCACGATAGTTTTCAAAAGCGATCTGGGCCCCTGGTTCGAGTAGTTGCTCTTCGGAAAATTCGGCGCGGAGACGCTGGTACAAATCATCGGAGACGTTTTGATGGAGTTGCGGCCATGGCGTCGGCCAGATCGATCACCAACCGCTCTTTCTCATTAAATAACGACAGATCATTTCCGGAGAGCGCCATCAACTTCTCGTCACTCCATCCTGCTTTTCTGCCCACGGCAGAGTTGATATCCACTCAAAAGGGACAACCGACCCGATTCGCCGTCCGGACTTTGGCTAGCTGCACATGACGTCACGAAACTCGACGCTTGCGATTGAGACCAGCTTCCCTCCCAATGCTGCCCCAGACGATACCGGGAACTTTCATCTGGATAGTCACCGGCGTGAGGGGTTTGCCAAACATCTTCTGCATCACGCTGTAGAACCAGCGGAGATGCCACGGCGCGTCTGGTTCTTTTGCAAACGTGAAACTCGAGTCATTTCAAATTCCCTAGCTTGAGTGCCGGCCCGTCGACGCTTTGGATTAGCGGCGGCTTGGCGCCGCGAGCGTTGGAGATAAGTATCATGGTCGCGCCAGGCCGCGACCAACCAAAGCGCCGACGAGGCGGCGCACTCCAATGATCTACATCGGTAGCCGCAAACGCGCCTCACAGCCAGCTTCTTTTCTATTCTCCAAGGTCAACGTACCGCCGTGCGCCTCAGCAATTTGCCTGGATAAAACTAAACCGATTCCCGAGCCGTTAGTCTTCGTCGTAAAAAACGGAACGAAGAGATTCGCTGTGTTTGCTATTCCGTGGCCCTCGTCACGTACCCAGACCACCACGTGACCGTTGTTCTGATTCCAGCCAACCTCCACGCCTCCGCCTGTTTCCAGCGAAGCATCAACTGCGTTACGCACCAGGTTGATGAGCAATTGTTCCAGCTGAATATTGTCGCCCTGAACTACAACGTCCGGGCCTGGTACTACGGTGACTGGGATGCGCGTCTCGAGGTTCGGTACGCTCCTTACCAGTGAACCAATGTTGAGTGGCTCCAATCGCGGCTGTGGTAAGCGCGCCAGTTTGGAATAAGACTCGACAAACCTCGCCAGCGAGTCTGCGCGTGACGAAATCACTTCAAGGCCGCGCTTCAGATCTTCATCCAGATCCGCGGGTTTCTTGTCCCTACCCATCAAGTCTGCCAGGCTGCCCGCAACTGATTTGATTGGCGCCAGCGAGTTGTTCAGCTCGTGGCCCAACACGCGGAGCAGTCGCTGCCACGCAGTTCGCTCTTCTTCGCGCAATGTCTGGCTCAGATCTGTCAACACCAATAGTTCGTGTTGCACGCCACCTTCGCGAAATATGCTGTGACGAATGTCCCACCGACCTACACCACCAGGGAAAACCATCTGCTTGGTGTTAGCTCCGTGAACTGCCGGCCGTTCAAAACACTGGTTCAGTCCAAGCTCTTCGCTGGTGCGACCGAGCAATCTCGTTGATGGTTGCGCCAGCAATTTCTCGCCAGCCCGATTTACGAGTCGCAAGCGATGTTCACCATCAAAGGCAAACACGGCGACGTCTATCTCAGACATCACAGTGCGCAGCAACGCAGTCGCATCCAGGGCCGCGAGTCGCTGCTCACGCAGGGTTTGGCCAAGCTCGTTAACTTCAAGCATGACTTCGCCGAGTGCATCACCTGAAGCGGCCCAGCGCCCGCGAATTGAGTAGTCACCTTCGCGGATCGCCGCGAGAATATTTGATAACGTTTGCAGGGGCCTGATTATTCTTTGTTTGAGGTTGAAGGAGACGCCCAGCCAAACCAGCACCAGAAAGAGATCGACGGTCCATTGCAAACGACCCGAATAGCCATTCAACCAAAGCAGGAGGGCGCAGATTGCGACTGCGGGAAACCCTGCGATGAGGGCCAGCACGGTGACGCGACCCTCAAACTTCAGACGCCCGGCGTGGTGCAAAGACGGGTCCAGGTGTGCGACGGTGGTTGGATGTTTGGGTATTTTTGCGGGAGTACTCACGCTGGTTTACCAATAGGACGATATCGCGGATTTCACAGATTCGATCCCGGTACAGAACCGTGAAGCGGTAGCGACCGGTGCTATCTCACTCGAACGGCTCTTAAAGCACCGGCTCCAACTGGCGCATTGGCCTATTCCAATTTCGAGGCCGCTCAGCTCAGATCGACCCGGTCGCTACTGCTTCCGGTTCTGTACCGGCGTTGTCTGGTAAAGAAATCATTTCTTGTGCAGAGCCAATAGAAGCTCGATGGGCAGCGTAATCTGCAGAGAGCATTCAGTTTTATCCCGAGATTCCATACTTCTGCAGCCGCCGGTAAAGCGCGCTACGGCTAAGGCCCAGCGCCTCGGCTGCGCGGTTTGCGTTGCCGCCACAGCGCGCCAGTGCCTTCTGAATCAATAACCGTTCGACTTCTTCCAAACTCATCTCATCAAATCGCGCCGTAATGCGCGCGTCTGACGTCGATTGCAACGCAAGATCAAACGCAGTCACCATATTGCCCGAGCTCATCAGCACCGCGCGCTCAACCACATGGTCCAACTCGCGCACGTTGCCCGGCCAGCGGTGTTGCAACAGGGCTTCAAGCGCCGGGGGCGAGAAGCCGGCTAGGTCGCGACGATAGCGCTCGCTGTGTTGTCGGAGAAAATGTTCAGCGAGTGGCGGAATGTCATCTGGACGTTCTCGCAATGGCGGCACATGTATCTCAACAGTGTTCAGCCGGAATAGCAGATCCTGCCGAAATCTGCCTTCCGCAACGTCCACGTGCAGATCGGCGTTTGTCGCCGAGAGCACGCGCACGTCTACCTTCCTGGTCTTCGAAGAACCTACGCGTTCGAATTCGCCTGTTTCCAACACCCGTAAAAGTTTTGGTTGCAGGTTGAGAGGCACGTTGGCAATTTCATCGAGAAATAGAGTTCCCCTGTCAGCCAACTCAAAACGGCCGACGCGGTCCACTCGTGCGTCCGTGAAAGCTCCGCGCACATGACCGAAGAGTTCACTTTCAAAAACGCCTTCGGCTAATGCGCCGGCGTTGAGAGAAATAAGCGGCTTGGATGAACGTGACGACGCAGCATGAAGCGAGCGGGCCACGACTTCCTTCCCAGTCCCGTTTTCACCAGTGATGAGCACGTTAGCGTCGGCAGGACCAATGCGTTCAATGAGCTTCAGAATTCCCTTCATCGCGGGTGACTCGGCTACCACACTCGGTAGCTTCGAGCTCGAATCAGCCGCCGTGTCTCTCAATGCAATGTTCTCGGCTTCCAAATCCTGCCCGCGCCTCAAGGCCTCAGCCAGTTCCACTTGCGTACGCAAAACGGCAAGCAAGCGTGCGTTGTCCCAGGGTTTCTGGATGAAGTCGCGTGCGCCACGACGCATTGCTTCAACTGCCAGGTTCACGCTGCCCCATGCCGTCATCACCACCACGGGCAGGGACGGATTGACAGCTTGAATGCCAGTCAACAAATCCAATCCTTCGCTGCCTGACGTCGTGTCACGCGCATAGTTCAAATCGATTAGCACTACATCCAGCTCGTGAGCGCTAACAGCTTTCAGGACTCCGGCGGGTGAGGACGCTGTTTCAGTCTGAAAACCTTCGCCCTTTAACAGCAGGCGCAAGGCTGCCAGCACGTCAGACTGATCATCGGCAATGAGTATTTTTGGCATCGTCGAAAGTTGGCCTCGGAAGAAGAGAAGATAGGCGGGAAATCAGCGGCGTGCAACCACTAAGTGCTTCAGTTTTATTGAGTGTGCGGCTCAGTAAGTTTGTAGGGGTGGCACTCCGTGGCCACCCCTTCTTGCCTTCAATGATCGATCGATCGCGCAGCCGATAGGAAAGAGGCGGCCACGGAGTGCTGCCCTACAGTCACTCGTACCGTAGCGCGGTAAGTGGATCCACTTTGGTGGCGCGCCGGGCCGGCAAGTAACACGCCAACAACGCAACCACAATCAATAGTCCAGACACCGCCACGAAGGTCACCGTGTCGGTTGCCGTTACCCCGAAAAGTAATGTCGACATCAACCTCGTCAAAGCGACGGCGCCTCCGATTCCCAGCCCCACGCCAATCGCCGTCAATGCTAATCCATTACCGAGAATGAGTTTGAGAACGTCGACTGCTCGCGCACCCAGCGCCATCCGGATTCCGAGCTCCTGCGTCCGCTGAGTGACTGCATAGGACATCACACCGTAGATACCAACCGCGGCAAGCGACAGAGCCAGCAGAGCAAACAACGCGAGCACACTCATGTTGAAGCGACGCGTTTCAAAGGATGTCGCAGCTACTTCGTTCATGGTTTGAACCTTTGTAACCGGAAGTTGCGGATCAACCTTCCAGACCTGCTGCTTCACCGCCTGAATCATCGCTGACGGATCAGATTGCGTGCGCGCAATCAACGTAGTCCAACGCTTCCAGGGTGGAGCCTGCGGGTACGGTGAATACATCGCGGCTTCTTCTGGTAGATCGAGTCCGAAGTGTTTGACGTCGCCGACCACGCCGACGATGGTTATCCACTGGACTTCGGGATTTCGCGCCCAACGAACACGTTTCCCGAGTGGATCTTCGTTGGGAAAATACTGTCGCACCATCGCTTCGTTAGCGATCCCGACGAGGGGCGCCTTTTCGATATAGTCGCGCGAGTCGAAGTCGCGGCCCGCTCGCAACGGAATCTGCATGGTAGTGAAGTAGTCGCCCATGACGCTGCGCGATTCCAGACTGGGCTCATCGCCCGGTTGAATATGGGCTCGACCGTCGATAAGAAAGTCGTGGTTCAGACTGTCACCACTCAACGGCAGTTCGCTGACCATCGCAGCCTGAACACCAGGTAATGTCTCAACGCCGGCCAATGTCTGCGAACGAAAACGCGTTTGCTTGTCGACTTCCTTGTATCGAGCTTCGGGTAACTCCACCCGCATGGTCACCAAATTCTCGGCATTAAACCCGGGCTCAACGGAGCGCAGCTTCCAAACCGTCTTGATCAGTAACCCTGCGCCCATCAACAGCACGAGGGCGACAGCCAACTGAACAACCACAAAGGCGCTGCGAAGACGCTGACGCGCCCCACCTGCCGTCGCGCTGCGTCCTCCTTCTTTCAACGATTCGCTGACACCTCCGCGCGCGGCGGTCCACGCTGGCAACAAGCCAAAGATGATTCCCGTCAACAACGACAGGCCAAAGGTGAAACCAAGCACTCGTAGATCGACCCCGATCTCGGCAAGCCGTGGCAGGTTTTCGGGTTTGAACGAAACCAGGAGACTGGTGGCCCAGATCGCCAGCAACACAGCCACGGCACCACCGAAGAGTGAAACCATCACACTTTCAGTGAGGAGTTGACGAACCAGTCGCCATCGTCCGGCGCCGAGCGCAGCTCGAATTACAAACTCACGCTCGCGTTCAGCTGCGCGTGCAAGCAGAAGGTTTGCAAAGTTTGCGCAAGCAATCAGCAACACCAGACTGACCGCCGCGAAAAGGACCAGCAGGGCGCGGCGGGATTCACCAACAATCCGTTCGTGCAAAGGAATCAGGACGGTTGTACGAGTTTTGTTTTCAGCCGGATATTGAGCAGCGAGATTCTTGTCAACCAAACCCATCTCAGCGCGGGCCTGGTCCACCGTAACGCCAGGGGCCAGTCGCGCGTAAGTTCGCAGGAAATGCACGCCGCGAAACTTAGCCGCTACGGGATTCGAAACATAAACCGGGGTCCAGGATTCGGTATTGCGCTCTGGTGACGAAAAGCCCGCCGGGGTTACCCCGATGATCGTATAGACGTTGCCACTGAGCGGAATGGTCTTGCCTACGATCGCAGGATCGCCGCCAAATTGCCGGCGCCACAGGCTATCACTCAACACCACCACGTATGGACCACCTGGCTTATCGTCTTCATAAGTGATGACGCGGCCCAGCGCCGCTTTCACGCCGAGCGTTGCAAAGAATCCGCCGGTGACGTGGCCGTTCTGAACTTGTAGCGGTTCACCACCGGGCGTGTAATCAAGTGCCTGCAGCACTTCTCCACCAAGGTTGCTGAAGGACCGACTTTGCGACTGAACATCCGCCAGGTCGAGGGCCGACTGATTAGAACGGAACGCGACCAGGCTCGCCGGATCTTCATAGGGTAGCGGTCGCAGTAAGACTGCGTTGATGACGCTGAAGATGGCGGAGTTGAGACCAATGCCCAGCGCCAGCGTGATGATCGCGACTGCCGTAAAACCTGGCCGCTTGAGCAAGCTGCGAATTCCGTAGCGGATGTCTTTTATTAAGTTTTCCATAATCTTGTCCCTCGGTGGCCTGGTACTTTGTGCTTTGTACTTGGTGCTTTGTGCTTTGTCCGTCGTCAGTTGTCAGTAGTCAGTTATGTGGTAACTAGCCGCTCGCGATAAACATCAAACGACTAACGACTAACGACTAACGCGGACCACGGACCAAGCACAAACGACCAAGCACCAAGTACAAAGTACAAAGCACCAACCGTTCATTCGTAATGCAACGCTTCCAGCGGATCGACTCTGGACGCTCTTCGCGCGGGTATGTAACACGCCAACAAGGCCACTCCCGCAAGTACGATTGCCACCGCAGCAAACGTCAATGGATCTCTGGCCGTTACTCCAAAAAGCAAACTCGAAATGACTCGCATCAACGCGAATGCGCCCACCAGGCCGATGACCAAGCCGACCACCACAAGTCTCAGGCCCTGCGAAACAATCAAACGCAACACATCACGGGTCTGCGCCCCCAGGGCCATGCGAATGCCGATCTCGTTGGTACGTTGAGCCACCGAATAACTCATGACCCCATAAAGACCGACGACCGTCAGGACGAGTGCAACAGCCGCAAAGATTCCCAACAAGGTTGAGTTGAAGCGCGGCGAGGACACTGCCGCAGACACGTAGTCCTCCATCGTTTGGACATTGAACATGGGAAGTTCCCGGTCCATCGACGCTATTTCGTTTCTGGCGGCGCTGACCAGCGCGTGAGAATCGCCAGCTGTTTTCACAACGATGGCCATCTGACTAAACGGTATCTGCGTGTGGGGTACGTAATAGGCGGGTCTGATCGGTGCGCTCAGGTTGCGGTTTCTTACCTCCGCCACGACGCCGACTATCTCGCGCATGATAGATTTTTGCCCGTCGTGAGTGGAGACGCCTGGTCTGATCCGTTTGCCGATGGGATCTTCGTTAGGAAAATACTTTTCGGCAAAACCTTGCGAGACGATGATTACGCCTGGAGAATCTTTTACATCGCGTTCTGAAAACTCCCTGCCCTGCAGCATGGAGATTCCCATCGCTTTGAAATAGCCGAGGCCAATTGTGAAAAAATCTGCGGAGGGTGCGGCGCCCTTGGCCACCGGGCGCCCCTCTGTTTCAAACGAAATGCTGAATCGATCGCCGCTTAGCGGGAGTGGCATCACAGCCCCCGCAGCCTGCACACCTGGCATGGATTCCATGCGTTTCAGGAGATCGCTGTAAAACTGCACCTGCTTGTCGGTCGAATACTTGACTTCAGGCACGGACACACTAAACGTCAGAACATTCTCGGGATTGAACCCTGGACTTACGTTTTGGAGTCGCCAGAGACTCTGGATCAATAAGCCGGCGCCGACTAACAACACGACTGCGATCGCCAACTCGGCAACCACGAGCACGCCGCGAACTCGATTGCGGCGGGCGCCTTCGCCCGAACCGCGACCACCTTCCTTGAGGGACTCGGTCAATTCAGTTTTGGTCGATTGAAATGCGGGGACCAGACCGAACGCGACTCCAGTAAAGACCGACACTAGCAGCGTGAATACGAGCACACGCCAATCCAGTCCGACCTGCAGCGCGCGTGGGATGTCGTCTTTGCCGAGAGCGATCAAAAGATCAGACCACCACACCGCCAGGATCAGTCCAATCGCGCCGCCGGCGAGCGAAAGGAGGACACTTTCCGTTAGCAGCTGCCGCACCACGCGGAGTCGACTTGCACCGAGGGCAGTGCGAATTGCCATCTCTTTGTGGCGGGTCATCGCGCGCGCCAGCAGCAGGTTAGCTACGTTGGCGCAGGCAATCAGCAACACACAACCAACGGCGCCGAGCAGAATCAACAATGCCGGACGAATATCCCCAACCAGAGCTTCTAGCACCGGCTCTAACCGAATGTTCCTGTTCAAATTCTCGTCCGGGTATTGTTTCTCCAAGCGGGCGCCGATCGCCGTCATGTCAGCTTGCGCCTGTTCGCGCGAGACACCTGGTTTCAGGCGACCAATGACACGAAGAAAGTGAGCACCGCGTTGCGCGGTCACCGGGTCTTCACCCTCCCCGTCTCCCGCCACCGTGGTCCATAGATCGACCGGATCATTTTGAACCGGAAACTTGAAGTTGTGGGGCATGACGCCGACGACGGTGTAGTTATTCCCGTCAAGCGTTAACGACTGGCCTACCGCGCTTGGATCGGAACCAAAGCGGCTCTCAAAAAGTCCCTGACTGAGTATTGCCACTCGACCACCTTCACCTGGCTTATCCTCCTCAGGTCGAAAGCTACGGCCCAGCATCGGGGTGGCGCCCAACACTGGAAAGAGATCCGAACTCACTACTGCACCCTGCAGGCGCGCTGAATCTCCTTTGCCAGTCACTATGAAATCGCTGTTGTAGTAGGCAGCCATCTTTTCGAACGATTGGTTCTGGTCGCGCCAGTCGTGAAAGTTTGGATAAGAAGCAGAGCCGCTCTTCTGCCCGCGCACAGGATCCGTTTCCCAGACCATCATCAGATCTTCAGACTTGGCGAATGGCAGTGGCCTGAGCAGAACAGCGTTCACGACACTGAAGATCGCGGTGTTGGCGCCGATACCCAGCGCTAACGCAATGGTGGCCACGATGCTGAAGCTTGGCGCTTTCAAAAGCATGCGCACCCCGTAACGGATGTCCTGTAGAAGTGTTTCCATGATTCCCTTCCTCGAATCCAACAGTCGTCCTAAGCGCGGTCTGTAGGGGTGGCCCTTCGTAGCCACCCCATTCGTTTCATTTCTTGGGCCGGCGTGGCTTTAGAAAACAGATTCGTTGGCCCACACTCGTTCTTTGAAATCGCAAACCCCTAAATGTGTCACCGATGGGGCGGCCACGGAGTGCCGCCCCTACAGTCATTCGTAGCGCAGTGCGCCGAGTGGATCTACCTTCGTCGCGCGTCGCGCCGGGATGTAACAGGCGAGCAACGCAACCAGCAACAACGTGCCAACGACGACTGCGAAAGTCGTGATGTCTGTTGCTTGCACTTCGAACAGCAAACTCCGTAACAACCTCATCAAACCAACGGAGGCGACTACTCCAACGGCGACGCCGATCACAGCCAGCGTTAGCCCTTGTTTCAACACCATTCGCAAAATGTCGGAGGTCTGAGCACCCAGGGCCATGCGCACACCAATCTGGTGTGTCTGTTGACTGACGGAATAAGAGACGACCCCGTAGATTCCGATGGACGCCAACAACAGTGCCACCGCGGCGAAGATGCCAATCAGGAGGGCTGGAAAGCGGCGCATGAAAGCAGCGGGCGAATTACTCACCACTTCCTCCATAGGTCTCACATTGAAGATCGCTACGTCCGGCTCGAGGGAACGAGTCTCATTGCGAACTGCTCCGACCAGAGCTGTCGGATCGGCAGTAGTACGAACTACCAGGTTCGTACCAGGTCCTGGAAATTGTCGGAACGGGTAATAGATGACCGGTCTAACAGCCTCATCGAGTCCGGTGATCTTCACATCGCTCACGACGCCGACAACTAGATCAGGGTTAACCTGGGCGGAGTTATAGGCGATCTTTCTTCCTACCGGATCGCGTCCCTGGAAGACACGGTCAGCCAGGGTCTTGCCGATGATCACGACGCCCTGGCTCCCAACTCTGTCGCGGTCATCAAAGGGACGACCGGCCAGGAGCGGTACGCCGAGCGCCTGGAAATAACTTTCGTCTATCGTGCGAACGTTCGCCTCGATCTCCTGGCCCGGCTGTGGCACCGGATCACCGTCGACATAAAACCGCGTAGTGTTGCCGCCCTGCAGTGGCAGGATGTTGACGGTGCCAGCCCCGGTGACACCCGGCAGCGTTTCGACGCGATCCTTCAGTTGGTCAAAGAAAGCAATCTGCTGATTGGGTTCGGTATACTTCGAGGGCGGTATCGCGACGGTCAGGGTCAAAACGTTCTGCGCATTGAAGCCAACGTTTGACTGCAAGAGCCGCAGGAGACTCTTCATCATCAAGCCCGCACCGACTAACAGGACCACAGCCATCGCGATTTCAGCAGCCACCAAAACGCTGCGGAGTCGATGACGCGCACCACCGGCAGTTGATCGACCGCCTTCTTTGAGAACTTCATTCAAGTCAGGTCGCGAAGATTGGATTGCCGGGGCCAGACCAAAAACGATTCCAGTCAACAGCGAAAGGCCGATCGAAAATGCGAGGATGCTGGAATCGATTTGGAGTGTTTTGAGAAACGGCAGCGCGTTGAGTTGGGCGTCAGGAAGAGTGGCCACGAGCGCGTCAACACCCCAATAGGCGATCAGCAATCCCAACACGCCGCCCGCGAGCGACAGCAATACCGACTCGGTCAATAACTGGCGAATGACGCGCCATCGATTCGCGCCCAGCGCCGCGCGGATCGCAACTTCCTTCTGGCGTGAAAGCGAACGGGTCAGCAGCAAACTCGCCACGTTGGCGCAAGCAATCAGTAATACAAAACCCACTGCGGCAAGAAGAACGAGCAGGATTGGCTTAACCTGGCCGACAAACTGTTCCTGCAGAGGAATCAACTTAACACTCGTTCCCGCATGTGATTGGTTGTGTTCCTGCTCGATCCGTTTTGCGATCAGAGACAACTCTGACTGGGCTTGGGCCGCACTGACACCTGGCTTCAGTCGGCCGATCAAATTGGTGCCGTGCATGTAACGTCGGGTGAGTTGGGCTTCTGTAGGTTGATATGGACGCCAAAGATCCGCCGCGCGCAGCGCAAACTGAAAACTCGCAGGCAGCACACCTACAACTGTGTAGTTGTCGCCATTGATATTGAGCGACTGGCCGATGATGTTTGGATCCGCACCAAACCTTCGCTGCCACATTCCGTAAGTCAGAACCGTTACGCGCGGCGCACCTGGCTTATCTTCGCCGGCTTGGAAGGTGCGTCCCAGGAACGGTTCAACACCGAGCACCTGGAAAAAGTTTGCCGAAGCTCCCGGCGCGAACACACGTTCGGGCTCACCGCGGCCGCTAAGGATTCCACCGCCGCCGGTGTAGGCAGCAAGGCCTTCGAAGACCTGGTTCTGTTGGTAGTCCTGATAGTCAGGATAGGAAAACTCCCGCTGACCGAATTCCTTTTGCGGGGTGCTTTCCCACACGTGATAGAGGTTGTCGGCTGACTTGTAAGGGAGACCACGCAAGAGACCGGCATTCACCACCGTGAAAATCGCAGTGCTGGCGCCGATGCCGAGCGCCATGGTCATGACGGCGATGAGTGTGAAGCCTGGCTTCTTCCGCATCGTACGAATTGCGTAACGCAGGTCCTGCCAAAGTTTTTGCATTTCGGTTCTCCCTTAAATTTGGACTTTGTCAGTGGTGAGTTGTTAGCTGTTAGTTGTTACTTTGTACTTCGTGCTTTGTGCTTTGTGCTTTGTGCTTTGTTCTTTGTCAGTTGTTAGTGGTCAGTTGTCAGTTGTTTGTTGTTAGACGCAAGTGGTTAGCGACCACCCACTAACTAACAACTGACACTGACAACTGACAAAGAACAACGCACAAAGCACCACGTTTTACTCATACCTAAGCGCTATCAACGGATTGACGCGCGACGCTTTTCTGGCAGGAAGATATCCGGCCAATGCGGCTACCAACGTCAGCAAGACGACGGCTATTAACAAACTCAAAGGATCGGTTGATTTAAGCCCGAACAGCTGACTGGAGATCAGACGAGCCGCAGCCAGGGCCGCGGGCACACCCACTGCCAAGCCAATAGCAACCAGCAGCAAGCTTTCCCTCAGGACCATCCAAATGATGTTGCGGCGCTCCGCACCCAGAGCCATGCGAATGCCAATCTCATTTGTACGGCGCACCACCGAGTGGGCCATGATTCCGTAAAGACCCACACACGAAAGCAGCAAGCCCAACAGTCCGAAGAAGCTGACAAGTTGAGCTATTAACTTTTCCTCTTTGAGCGACTCTTCGGTCTGGATCCGGAGGGTGGTAAACGGGAGGATCGGAATCTTGTCGTTCACCCGCAGGATTGCGGCGCGCACCGGCCCCGTCAGATTCAGGGGATCTCCATCGGTCCGCAATTCAATGACGTTGGTGAAAGCCCCTTGGTCCGGTGTCTGAAATATGGGTCGATAGATGCTCCTACTCGGCTTGTCTTTGGCGCTCTCATACTTCGCATCACCGATGACACCGACAATCTCAAAGTCTTCTTTATCCGATGTATCGTTAAACGTTGCTCGGCGACCAATTGGATTTTGACCAGAGAAGAACGCGTCTGCGAATGACTTGTTGACGACGGCCACCCGGGCCGAGGTGGGCGTATCCTGCACACCAATCTCGCGGCCCATTAAGAGAGGCACTCCCAGAGTCTCGGCAAAGCGCGGGCCCACCATCAGATCCGAAACGATCATATCCTCGCCTGGGGCGGGGACGTATCCGCGCACGGTAATGTTGCTCGTGCGATTGCTGCCGGACATTGGACTGTGCGTGGCAAAAGTTGCGGAGCGCACATTGGGAACCGCGTTTAGTTCCTCGTAAAGGCGCCGGTAAACATCGGGCAACTCGGCAGGTTTGTAACCGGCAAGACGCGTGTCAACGCTGGTCAGCAAAACGTTGTCGCGGTTAAAGCCCAAATCCTCCTTTTGCATGTTGATCAGGCTGCGCGCAAACAATCCTGCGCCAACCAGCAAGATGAGTGAGACCGCCACCTGCACCACTACCAGCGCCGACCCAAAGTTAAATCTGCGCTTACGGCCAACAGCCGACTTCTCTTTCAGCGCTGCGCTCAAATCAAGGTGAGTAGCGCGCAACGCAGGCACGATCCCAAAGAGCACACCGGAGAGCAGCGAAACGGCGAGGGTAAACAACAAAATCGAAGCATCAGGCTTAACATCAAGAGGTGTAGTTGCAGCCAATCGGCTCACCATCAAGCTAACGCCCCATTGGGCCAGCAAGATTCCTGCGATACCCCCGACCGCAGCCAACAGCAGACTCTCGGTGAGAAGTTGCCGCATCAAACGCCAGCGGCTTGCGCCCAGTGCCTGCCGCAGTGAGATCTCGGCCTGTCGCGTTGCTGCGCGTGACAACAACAGATTGCCGACGTTGGCACACGCAATGAGCAGGACCAGCGCGACGATCACCATCAACATGCTGAGCGACTGGGCGTAAAACTTTCGCAGCCCCGAAATCCCTCGCGCACCTGATGACAGCGAAATGTAACTGTTCTGAATTGCCTTGGAACGCTCAGGGGTGAGTTGACTGCCCGATTGAGCGGTAAGGAACTGTTGCAAGTCGAGCGTTGCGCTCGCTTGTGCCTGCTGCAAATCGACGCCGGGTCTTAGCCGGCCGATCATGTTCAACCAAAAAGTGGTTGGACTGTCGAGATAGGATGGGCGCATTTCGATCTGCGGTTGGAAAGAGAGGGGCACCCAAAAGTCTGGCGGGCGACGGATCCTGGCGCCGAAAAACTCAGGCGGCATGACCCCAACCACGGTGAAGCTGGTGGCGTTAAGCATCAGGGTCTTGCCAACAACTTCAGGATCGCTGTTGAGTCGCTTCTGCCAATACGAGTTGCTGAGTACAACTGCCGGTTGGGCGGCGGCATCATCGTCTGAGTTGGTTAGCACGCGCCCTTTCAGTGCGTTAACACCCAGCACTGCAAAGTAGTTTCCGGAGACCAGATGACCGGACGAGCGTTCCGAGGCTTGACCGGCCGGAGCTCCGCCGATCCGGACACTAACGCGGCTTTCGCCACTGCGGAAGGCGCTCAGTTCCTGGAACGATTTGTCGTGCTCACGAAAATAACGGTAGGAGGCATAGGAGAAATAGTCCCAGGCGCCCGGCTGAAGATCGCCATCCGACTGCCGCGTACCTTCGCCGGTGTCATCATTAAACAGCACCAACTCTTCCGGTTTGGGCACTGGCAGCTGTTTCAGTACGACCGCGTTGATCAAAGTAAAGATCACCGTGTTCGCGCCGATGCCCAAAGCCAGGATAACCAGCGCGATCAAAGTGAACGTCGGCCGTCTTAGTAAGCTGCGAGCGCTGAAACGAATATCTCTCCAAATTGAATCAAGCATGTTCGTACCTCCCAAATCCGTGAGTCACGGTGACCGGCGTTGAGATTCACCGCTGGTCTCGTTGTGTAGGGGCGGCACTCCGTGGCCAGCCCATTTGCCTGCCTCTAGTCAATCTTGAGGCGAAAAAGCGGGCGCGGAGTGCCGCCCCCTACAGTTCATTCGTACCTGAGCGACACCACAGGGTCGACCTTCGTCGCGCGACGGCCCGGTATGTAACAAGCGACGAGCGCTACGCCGGTTAGCAGGATCGCGATCGCCGCAAACGTCGCTGGATCTGTGGGTGCGACACCGAAGAGCATCGTCGTCATAAGTCGCGTTAGTGCAAAAGCGCCGACGAGACCAATGCCCACGCCGATCAATGCCAGCATCATTCCCTGCCCTATCACCATCTTGAACACGTCTCGTGGCTGGGCCCCGATGGCCATGCGAATCCCGATCTCACGCGTGCGCTGGGTTACCGTGTAAGACATCACTCCGTAGATCCCGACGATGGCCAGCACCAAAGCAATGCCCGCAAAAATACTCAGCAACGTTAGATTCAATCTTTCCGGCGCCACTGACTCCGCGCGAATTTCATCCATTGTGCGGATGTTGTAGATCGGCTGGTCCGGATCGACTGCCTTCACTTGCTGACGTATCGAAGCAATCATTTGATTTGGATCAGACTGACCTTTCACCAGCACCGTCATGTCGTTATCAGGAATCTGGGCGAAGGGCCAATAACCTTGCACCCGGTTTGAGTCGGTGCTGAGCCCCTCCATCTTCACCCGCCCGACGACGCCAACGATGGTTACTACCTGCGCTGTTGGATCGTGACCACCGATTCTTATTCGTTGGCCGACCGCGTCACCGTTGGGCCAGTGGCGACGAGCAAATTCCTCGTCGATCACCATCGTGTTCAGACCAGCCATCACTCTTTGCGGCTCGTTGAGCTTGGTCATGTCTTTGCCCGCGAGAAACGCACGGTCGTCACGATCGTTGAAGAACCGGCCACTCTTTAACGGAATATTCATCGCCTTAAAGTAATCCGGTGTGACCAGAGACAATTCCATTAACGGCGTCTGGTCTTTCGGAGGTGGAGCCTGGCCCTCGACGGCATACGAGGTTTGCGAACCGTTGTTGCCAAGTGGCAACCCGGAAGCGGCCGCAGCCGCTTCGACCCCCGGCAATCCGCGAATGTTCTCGAGTAGTTGATTGAAGAAGGTGACGCGCTGGGCTTCGGTTTCGTATTTCTTCACCGGCAACGACACACTGAAACTGGTCAGGTGTTCGTATGAAAACCCTGGATGGACACTCTGCAAACGATAGAAACTGCGAATCATCAGTCCGGCGCCTATCAGGAGCACCAGAGTAGTCGCAACTTCCACTACCACCAGTGAACTTCGCAGCCAGTGTTTCCCCGATGTGCCTCGACCTGTTTCCTTCAGAGTTTCATGCACATCGACTTCGCCAGCCTGCAACGCCGGCACCAGCCCAAACAAAATTCCGGTGACAAACGAGACGCCAATGGTGAATGCGAGCACTTTCCAACTAAGCGTGATTTCGCGCCAGCGAGGAATAGCGTCGGGACTGATGTAAAGAATTAGCTTGATGCCCCACTGAGCAAACAGCAGTCCGAGCGTTCCTCCAATCAAACTCAAGAGGACACTCTCAGTCAGCATTTGCCGGGCAATACGCCAGCGACCAGCCCCCATTGCTGCCCTGATGGCCATCTCTTTTTGACGCGATGCAGCGCGGGCTAACAACAGGTTGGCGATGTTGGCGCACGCAATCAGCAACACGAAGGCGACGGCGGCGAACAGCACCCAAAGCGCTCGCCGCGCGTCACCAACAAACACCTCCATCAGCGGTCGCATTCTCACGCGAGTTCCGGCATTGCTATCCGGGTACTGTTTCTCGAGGTTGGCGGCCAGGAGATTCATCTCGGCGTCCGCTTGTTCAAACGTCACGCCGGGTTTGAGACGGGCAACTCCATACAAGCCGGGGTGATTGCCGCGCGATTGCCAGCTCGGTTGGCCCGACAATTGGCCCACCGGCACCATCATTTCTACGCGGCTCGGATATTGATAACCCTGCGGCATGATGCCGATGACTGTGTAGCTCTTGCCGTTGAGAGTGATCGGTTGGTTAAGGATGCTGAGCTGTCCACCAAAGCGGCGTTGCCACAGTGGATACATAAGAACGACTACCGGGTTTCCACCTGGCTTATCTTCATCGTTGTTGAAGACACGTCCGTGCAAGGCGTTTACCCGCAGCACAGAAAACAGATCGGCTGACATCTGACCGGTGGTAATGCGTTCAGCTTCGCCCCAGCCCGTGAGGTTGTAACTGCTGCGATTGTAGACACCGATTTTTTCGAAGACCTTATTCTGGTTGCGCCAGTCAGTGAAGTTTGGATAAGAGATCGACATCTCATCCAACACCGGACTCTTCTCATTCAGGAACACCAACCGATCGGATTCCTCGTACGGAAGTGGACTTAATAGGACCGCATTAACGACACTGAAGATTGCGGTGTTAGCGCCAATGCCGAGAGCGAGGGCGAGCACCACGATGAATGTGATACCTGGATTCTTAAGCAACATTCGCGCGCCGTAACGCACGTCCTGAAAGAGTGTGGTTAGCATATTCTTGGTTTCCTTATTTCGATCTGGTGCTTTGTGTTTTGTGCTTTGTGCCTGGTGCGTTGTCAGTTGTCAGTGGTCAATTTGCAGTTGTCAGTTGTCAGTTGTGACTTGTCGGTGCTGTTGGTGGTTTGCAGCTCAGTCACAAGTACACAGTTGCAAACGGACAACTGACAACTGACAAAGCGCAAAGCACATTAATAATCAATCCGAACAAAGACCTGCTTCCGTCTACTCATACCTAAGCGCTTCCAGTGGATTGACCTTAGTGGCGCGACGGGCCGGGATGTAACTCGCCAAAAACGTAATGAAAAACAGTCCGGCTGCTACTGCCGCAAAGGTTGTCGTGTCGGTCGCCTTCACTTCGAAAAGTAAACTCGCCATCAAACGCGTCAGGCCAAACGACGTCAGCAATCCAGCGGCGACTCCGATAACTGCCAGGACCACTCCTTGTTTGACCACGAGGCGGAGCACGTCACCCTGTTGCGCACCGAGCGCCATGCGAATACCAATCTCGTGAGTGCGCTGCAAGACTGAATAGGACATGACTCCGTAGATTCCGACGGCCGCCATCACGAGCGCGACGATCGAAAACACGGTCAGCAGTACGGTATTGAACCTGGAACGTGCGACAGCCTTGGCTAATAGACCTGCCATCGTCGTGACCTGGCCCACCGGCTGCTCCGGATCAAGGTTTCGAACTACATTGCGCGCCGCCGGCGCCACACTCGTCGGATCAACTTTGGTGCGGAGCACAATAGTCATCGACGAGGCGACCAATTCAGGATGCGGCCAGTAGGCCAACTCTTCGAGTTCGGTATCCAACCCGAGATGTTTCGTATCACCCACGATGCCGATGATTTCTGACGGCACGTTTTCGTTCTTCATATAGATCGTGACGCGCTGCCCGATCGGGTCTCTGCCGGGAAAGTTGACCTTCGCAAACATTTCGTTAACGACCACCACATGTCGCATCTCCGACGCCTCCTGCGCAGTAAACAACCGGCCGCGCTTGAGGGGAATCTGCATCGTTTGGAAATAGTTGGCATCGGTAACGATCACTCCAGTATTCAATTCCTGTCCCTGCGGTCGCGGCGGGTCACCTTCAATGTGAAGCCGCGTGCCTGAGTGTGGTCCATCAAAAGGCAGATAGTTGATCGCTCCGACCGACTCCACGCCAGGAATCGCTTTCGCCTGCTCAACCGCGCGTTTGTAGAAATCAATGATCTTGCCTTCTGTGTCGTACTTTTGGTCCGGCAAGTTCAAGCGCATAGTCAACAGGTTGTCAGGATTGAACCCAGTTTCCACTGCCTGTAAACGGTTCAGGCTTTTTAGTAACAAGCCCGCTCCGACCAGCAGTACCAGGGCTAACGCCACTTGCGTGATCACAAAAGCACTGCGCAAACGGTGACTACGACCGCCGCCACCCAGATTCTTTCCGGCCTCTTTCAGTGAATCGTTTAGATCAAAGCGTGTCGCTTCGAGCGCCGGAACCATTCCAAAGACGATGCCGGTGAGTAAGGTCAATCCGAGGGTGAAAAGCAGAACGGTGATATTCACTGAAACGTTGCGTGCGTCGAGCAAACCCGACGGACTCATTGCGATGAGCGCCCTCGTACCCCACCAGGCCAGCAGCAACCCAAACGCTCCGCCAACGATTGATAAGAGAATGCTCTCCGTCAGAAGTTGACGCGCAATGCGCCATCTACTAGCTCCGAGGCCAGCACGCAATGCAATTTCCCTTTTCCGACCGGCCGCCTTGGCAAGGAGGAGGTTGGCAACATTTGCGCAGGCGATCAGTAAAACGAATGCCACCGCACCCAAAAGAATCAGTAGTGGTTTGCGAATCTCACCGGTGTACTGAGTCCGTAGGGGCACTACATTAACGCCCCAGTTGGTATTGAACTGCGGATATTGCTGCTCAAGCCGCGCGGCGATCACACCCATCTCACTCTGAGCTTGTTCATGTGTGACTCCAGGTTTGAGGCGAGCCACCGCGCGAGCAAACCTGCCACGGCGCTGGCTGACAGCATCGGAGAACTGCCACGGCGTCCAGATCTCAGGCGCTTTTCTGACCAGCGAACCTTTCTCAACGTGCCAGCCAACATTGGGAGGTAAGACACCAATGATCGTGTTGGGCTGGCCGTCGAGTGTGACGGTGCGGCCGATGATCCGCGGATCTTCGCCGAAGCGACGCTGCCAAAGGCTATGACCAATCACGACGACATTTGGACCACCCGTTTTCCCGTCTTCTGGCAGAAAAGTGCGACCATAGATTGGATTCACACCCAAAACCGAAAACAGATTTACCGTAGCCAGTTGGCCCGGAACCTCTTCGGGTTCGCCGTTACCAGTCATGTTCACGTTTCGATCAAAGAACGCAGCCATGTCAGTAAACACAGTGTTCTGAGCTTTCCAATCCTGGAAGTTGGCAAGATTGATTACGTTCTGCAGGTTGCCTTTGCCGGCCCGCCGATGTTCCCAAACCATCGCCAATCTCTCGCCGTCTTCGTATGGCAGCGAGCGCAGTAACACTCCATGGACCACGCTGAAGATTGCAGTGTTGGCGCCGATGCCGAGCGTCAGCGCAATAATCGCGACCAGGGTCACCGCTGGAGTCTTGGTTAACATTCGCGCGCCGTAGCGCAGATCCTGCCAAAGCGTTTGCATTTATTTCTCCTTAGGAACCTTCCCTATGATCTTCTTTGGTCTTCCCAACCGTGGGTTGCGGCTTCGCCGCCGCACGGTGCGGCGGCCGAGCCGCTAATCCGTGGCCTCCAAAAACACTGGCGTCACTCGTAACGAAGTGCAACCAACGGATCCACTCTGGTTGCGCGGCGCGCCGGCAAGTAACAAGCGAGTAACGCAACTCCGGCCAGCAACACTGCTATTGAGAGAAACGTAACCGGATCGGTTGAGCTCACATTGAAAAGCAAACTCGCCAGGAAACGCGTGACCGCGAGCGATACGGCGATTCCGATCACGATCCCAAGCGCCGTAAGCGACATCCCCTCTCCGACAACCAATTTCAGAATGTCCGCTGGTTTAGCACCCAGGGCCATCCGCACACCGATTTCATGTGTCCGCTGACTGGTCGTAAAACTGATCACTCCGTAAATTCCAATTGCCGCGAGCGTCAGTGCGAGCGCCGCCAGGCCGCCCAACAAGATCAAGTTGAATCGACGCGCCTTGAGTGAATCGCTGACCAGCTGGTCCATTGTGGTGACCGCGTAAAAGGGTTGGGTTTTATTGCTTTCCCAAATGCGTTCTTTCAAAGACTGCATTAACGAATTCGGATCACCCTTTGTTCGCACCACGAAGATGGTTGACCCCGTTGGTGACTGCGCGTATGGAATGAAAAATTCCTGTCTCGGAGTTTTCTCCAGTCCATCCTGACGTTGGTCGCTGACTACTCCGATTACCTCGAGAGTTGTCGTGTTTCGAGCGTCACGTCCACCACGCTTGTAGGTAAACTTTGTTCCCACTGGATTTTCACCGGCCCAGTTGCGGCGGGCCATCGTTTCATTGATCAGCGCGACCCTGGTCGTATCTTTTCCATCAAACTGGTTGAAGATCCGGCCGCTCGTTAAACGAGCTCCGATCGCTTCGAAGTAATTAGCTGAGGCAATCGTGTATTGCGCGACCGGCTCCGCCCCAGGTTGTGGCGGCGCCTTGCCTTCAATAGTGAAGGGCAGCGAAGACGTATTACTGCTCTCCAACAACGGGATGGCCGACGTTACGCCTGCAGCTTCAATCCCGGGTAGCGCTGCAATTTTCTCGAGGGTTTCCCTGACGTAAATTTCGCGCTGCTCGGGCTTATTGAAGCGATCCCAAATGAACGCCTGAATCGCCACCACCTTGTCCGCTTCAAATCCCGGATCTACCTGAAGCAAACTCACAAAGCTGCGCAGCACCAGTCCAGCTCCCACTAACAAAACAAAGGCGAGCGCAATCTGCGTCACCACCAGGGTGTTTCTTAATCGTCGACGGGCGGGGTTTGCGGTGGCGTTCTGACTGGCCTCTTTCAAACAGGATTGCAAGTCTGGCTGAGAGAGTTGTAGAGCCGGAGCGAGACCAAAGATCAGCGTAGTCAAAAAGCTTACGACTAAGACGAACGCGAGTGTCAGACTGTTAACGCCGACCTGATCGATTCGCGGAATGTCACCGGGATTGAACGCCACGATTAGATCAATCCCCCAAAGGGCCAACAACAAACCACCGGCACAACCAAGGAGTGCGAGCAACAAACTTTCAATCAAAAGCTGTCGCATGATGCGTGCACGGCCCGCACCGATTGCGGCACGAATCGCAAACTCGCGCTCGCGTTCGCGGCCACGCGCCAGTGAAAGGTTTGCCACGTTGGCACAGGCGATCAGCAAGACGAGGGCAACTGAGGCAAAGAGGATCAAGAGCGCGTTGCGCCATTTCCCTTTCAAGTGTTCAGGAAGAGTGACGGCCGTTATGCCGACTCCCTGGTTGGTTTGAGGATTTTCCTGAGCCAACTGCGCGGCGATATTGTTGAGCTCAGCCTGGGCCTGGCCCAGCGTGACACCAGGCTTCAATCGCCCGACAACTTTCAGGTAAGTTGCCTTGCGTTGTTGCTTCATCGATTCGGTGGGCACCTGAGGAGCCCACATCTCTTCTTCACGGTCGTAGAGATAGAGGCGGAAGTCCGGTGGCATAACGCCGACAACCGTCGTTGGCTGTCCGTCGAATAACAAAGTGCGCCCGATTAGATTCTTGTCTCCACCGAATCGTCGTTGCCAGGTTGCGTGACTCAGCATCACTACCTGGTTTTTCCCCGGCTCATGTTCTTCGGAGAGAAACGCACGGCCATGGACCGGACCTGCGCCAAACACATCGAAGAAACCTTGCGATACCACGCCTACGCGGATGACTTCGGGTTCACTGCCTCCTAAATAGTTGAGGCTATCTGGATTTGAGAAAGCGAGGTTGGAAAACGATTGTTGCCGGTCACGCAAATCAAGAAAATTCGCAGGGGAAAAATCGTCTCGAGGAATCGCTTCCTTGATGTTGTTTTCCCAGAGGGTCACGATCTGCTCCGGTTCCTGGTAAGGAAGCGAACGCAGGAGCACGCCATTGATGATGCTGAATATGGCGACGTTAGCGCCGATACCCAGAGAAAGGGTGACGACTGCAATCAACGTATATGCAGGATGTTTTAGTAGCATCCGCGTGCTGAATCGTACGTCTTGCCAAATCGATTTCATGTTTGCTCCTTCCCTGTAGAGTCTGGGGGAAATCTCAACTCTCTGTGCCCTCTCGGTGTTCTCGGTGTCTCTGTGGTGGGCGGTAAAACCAACTTCAACTTCATTCGTAACGAAGTGCCACTAACGGATCGACTTTCGTTGCGCGGCGCGCCGGGATGTAACACGCCAGGAACGCCACTGCCGCAAGCACTATCGTCAACACACCAAATGTAACGACGTCCGTGGCGGAGACTCCGAAGAGCAATCCTCGCAACAAACGCGTCAGGGCCACTGCTCCAAGTAATCCGACCCCCACACCAATCAGCGTCAGCCGCATGCCCTGACTCAATAACCAACGAAGAATCGAACTGGTGCTGGCTCCAAGTGCTAGCCGAATTCCGATTTCGCGCGTGCGTTGCGTGACGGAGTAAGCCATCACTCCGTAAATACCGATCGCCGCCATCAACAACGCGAGCACTCCAAACAGACCAACCACTTGCATCGCGAAACGACGTTGCCCTAGCGACTTGGCCAGAACGTCATCCATTGTTTGCTCGCCAAACAGAGGCAGATTCGGATCAACCGCCTGCACCTGTTGTCGAATCGATTGGGCCAGACCGGCCGGGTTACCCGCCGTCTTTACATAAACAGCCATTGCGTAGGGCGGATTTTGAAGGACGGGAATATACAGGTGTGGTTCGTCTGGTTGGTCCACACCTTCCGTCTTGATGTTTCCCACCACGCCGGTGATGGTTAGCCAAGGGGCCTTGGACTCGCGTGGACCAGGCTTGATGCGCCGGCCGATCGGATCGGAGTTTGGGAAATATTTTTGTACAAGGGCTTCGTCGACGAGGGCTACTCGCGGCGTTTCCTGATCATCACCGGGTGTGAAAAATCGTCCGCTCACGAGTTTTGTTCCCAGCACCCGGAAGTAGTCCGTGCTGACGCCGGAGAATTTTGTGCTGGGAAGATTCGAATCAGAGGCTGCTTCATTTTCAATGGTGAACACGCCCGGGTTGCCCTGGTCCATCAGCGGCACACCGCCTCCACTTCCGATCGCTGCATAGTGAATCCCGGGCAACGCACTTACGCGCCGAAGAACCTCTTTTATAAAAGTGGAGCGCTTGACCGGAGGGCGATATGGATCGAGCTCAGGATTGTTTGGCACCGGCAACCAGATTCGGGCCAGCAGTACATTGCTGGAATCGAAACCAGGATTAACATCCATCAGCCGAACAAAACTGCGCAGCAACAGTCCGGCCGAGATCATCAGCATGAGCGACAACGCGAACTCGACGACAACCAGACCACTGCGGAAACGTTGATGACGAGCGCCCGAGCCGGAGCCCTGACTGCCTTCTTTCAAGTTAACGACCATGTCTGGCCGCGAAGCTTGCAGCGCCGGTATCAGTCCGAACAACAATCCAGTGAGGGTCGACACCAGGAAGACGAACAACAGCAGGCTTGCGTTCACGCCCACTTCATCGAGCCGTGGCGTATCAGCCGGCACCAGTCCGAGCAAAAGATTCTTGAGTGCAACGACTATCAACAGCGCGGCCGCTCCGCCGAGGAATGAGAGCAACAAACTCTCGGTGAGAAGCTGGGTGACCAAGCGACCGCGACCAGCCCCCAGAGCACGTCGAATCGCCATCTCCCTTTGCCGGGCCGATGAACGGGCCAATAAAAGATTGGCGATGTTGACGCAGCCGATGAGCAGCACCAGTCCAACGGCAGCGAGCAGAACGAGCAGTGTGGTCTGCACATTCCCCACAAGCGATTCGCGCGCAGGCAATAGTTTGACAGTCCAACCCGCATCCGCTGGATAGTCGTTAGGAAATTCGTTGCGCAGATTCGCTACAAAAGAATCGAGCTTCGCCTGCGCCTGTTGCACAGTCAGCTCAGGCTTGATTCGACCGATAGCACCAGGCAGCATTCTTTGATTGCGAGCCGGCGGCGGAAATGGATTCGCAGTGAACCCGGCGGTGGCCCACATGTCCACTTCGTTGCGCAGTGTCTTGCCCGGATGTTTAAAACCTGGCGGCATTACCCCAACCACGGTGTAGAGATCGCTATCCGCGTAGACTTTTCGGCCAAGTACATTTGGATCCGCGCCGAAAAGTCGACGCCAAAGCCCGTCGCTGATCACTACGCCTTCCGCAAATCCCTGCGCCTGATCCTGTGGTCCAAACACACGGCCGAGCTGCGCGCTGGCGCCCAGAAGCGAGAAATAGTTGGGACTCACTGCGATCAGTTCAATGCGTTCGGGCCGATCTGAGCCGGTGAGATTCGCGTCAACTGGCCACACGGCGGAGAGTTGCTCAAACACTCCAGAACGCTCCTGCAGGTCTTTCAACTCATCGACCGACAGGCCAACGTTTTCTGTTCCACGCCCGGTGAGATCGTCACGGACTAAAACCAGATTCTCGGGTTTAGGAAAAGGAAGCGGACGCAACAGCACCGCATCGACGACACTGAAGATTGCAGTATTTGCGCCGATGCCCAGACTGAGTGTGATAACGGCAACAGCCGTGAACCCTGGTTTGTTCCAGAGTATGCGGGCCGCATATCGAAGGTCGTGCAAAATTCTCGTCAACATCTTGCTTCTCCTGGATCGTCCGTCCTTCCGTCCTGGTTCTGATTGTCACCTCGGGGGCGGTTTGTAAGGCTGGCACTCGATGGCCACGCCTTCTTCGCAACACACAATCAACACTTCAAGAGGCCTCGTAACGCGGACAGGGGGCGGCCACGGAGTGCCGCCCCTACATTCACTCGTAACGCAAAGCAGCCAGCGGATCGACTTTGGTCGCACGGCGCGCCGGGATGTAGCACGCGAGCAACGCCACTAAAACCAACAGCACGGTGATAGCGACGAAGGTCAACGGATCGTTAGCGCCTACTCCGAAGAGCAGGTTCTTCAACAACCGCATCAAGGCGAATGACGCGAGTAACCCGATCACAATCCCTGCCCCAATCAGCCGCATTCCCTGGCCCAGGATCATCGTCAACACATCGCCCACCTGCGCTCCAAGCGCCATGCGAATTCCAAACTCATGTGTTCGCTGAGTGACGGCGTAGGCAGTAACGCCGTAGATACCCGCGGCCGATAGCAACAAGGCAATGCAACTGAAAAGGCCCAAAAGGAATAGGTTGAAACGAGGTTGCGTGACTGCTTCGCTGACAATGTTGTCCATCGTCTTGACCTCAGATACCGGCGCCGACTTATCAACGTCGGCGACAATGGTCCGGATTTCACCGACCAGATTCGCCGGCTCAACTGTGGTGCGCACGACTACCGACATTGCAGTCCACGTGTCTTGCAGGGCCGACAGGTAAAACTCAGGCAACCCTTCCTCGCGTAACTCCAGGTTCCTGACGTCACCTGCCACACCCACAATCTCCCACCAAATCGGCTGGCCCTGCGGGTTGGCGCCGCCCAGATTGATTCGTTTGCCAATCGGATCGCCGTTAGGAAAGTCACGACGGACAACCGCCTGATTCACAATCACCACTAGTGGAGAGGTTTGATTATCGCGTTCGGTAAACGCACGCCCCTGGACGATCGGGATATTCATGGTGCTGAAGTAATCAGAGCTAACGCCGCGATAGTTAGTGGAGGGCCACTTGTCTCGGGTGAGCAGAGGCTGGCCCTCAATCCTAAAACCGCTGGTGGGCCCTTTGCTTAGCGGCAGAGTGTTGATGGCGCCTACCGCCTGGACTCCCGGAAGCGTTTTGATCTTTTCCATTACCCGACTATAGAAAGACATGTAGTCGGCGTCTTCGCGGTAGTGTGGACCGGAAGGCGTGAGGCGAACCGTGAGTAGTTGCTGCGGCGTGAAGCCCGCGTTAACCGATTGCAACTGGATGAAACTGCGAAACAGGAGACCGGCACCTGCCAGCAACACCACCGACAACGCGACCTCGCTAATGATCAAAGCGTTGCGCAACCGATTGTGACGTTTGCTTCCAGATGAACCGCGGCCACTCTCCTTAAGTGATTCCTGTACGTCGTTTTTCGCTATCTGAAACACAGGCGCCAAACCGAAGAGAATTCCGGTAAGCAATGACGCCCCGAGCGTGAAGCCGAGCACGCGCCAATCCATATTGATTTCGGCAAGACGCGGGAAATTCTGTGGCAACAGCCTCGTCATGACAGCCACGCCCCACACCGCGAGCAACAATCCGCCGATACCGCCCGCCAGCGCGATGATCGTGCTTTCCGTTAGGAGTTGTTGGACTACGCGCCAGCGAGACGCTCCGAGCGCATTGCGAATGGCCATCTCCTTTTGCCGCGAGGCCGCACTGGCCAGCAACAGATTGGCGACATTCGCGCAGGCAATGAGCAACACAAATCCGACCGCACCGAACAGGAGCAGCAACATCGAACCTGTTTCGCCAACCAGGTGTTCGTGTAAGGAGACGACTCTATTAAATCGGCGGTTGTTTGTTTCGGGATACTGCTGGCGTAACCGTGCAGTAATCGTTTCCATTTCAGCGGCAGCTTGTGGCAGCGTCACGCCAGGTCTCAGCAACGCCACCGCGGCCAACATTCCAAAGCCGCGCACTTGCGTCGGGTCCATGCGCTCATTCAGCGTAGGAGCGAGCCGGTACGGCGGAACCCAAATTTCCGTCTTGTCGGGGTATTGAAAGCGCTGCGGGGCGATTCCAACGACAGTGTAATTCTGTCCGTCGAGGATTAACGTTTTGCCGACCATGTTCGGGTCTGCACCAAAACGTCTTTGCCAAAGACTGTGACTTACCACTACCACGGGAGCGTGGCCAGCCTGTTCATCCGCAGGAATGAAGAAACGTCCACGTTGCGGCTCAACGCCGAAGACGCTGAAGAAATTTGCCGAGGTCATTGCCAGTTCAACACGATCCGCCTGATCGCCCGAAGCAAGATTTGCTGGGCGCGTGAGTATGGCGGCGAGGTGCTCAAAGACCGTGTTCTGCGCTCGCCAGTCGAGGAAGTTGGCAGGTGTCACCTGACCTCGCGTTCCCTGCGCGTTCAACTCCTGAATCGCCACGATGCGGGATGATTGAGCGTAAGGGAGTGGTCTCAGAAGGACGCTATTAACCACGCTGAAAATCGCTGTGCTGGCGCCAATGCCCAGCGCGAGGGTTACGATCACGAGGCCGGCAAACGCGGGACGCTTGAGTAAGCTGCGAACGCCATAACGGATGTCTTTGAGAAGGCTTTCCATAATTCTAAACCTCAAAATTTTGTGCTTTGTCTTTGTGCTTCGTGCTTCGTACCTAGTCAGTTGTCAGTTGTCAGTGGCTAATTACCAGTAAGTAACAACTAACAACTACTACTGACCATGACTACTGACTACTGACTACTAACAAAGCACCAACGGTTTATTCGTATCGCAGCGCCACCAACGGATCGACTTTCGTCGCCCGCCGCGCGGGGATGTAGCAAGCAATCAATGCGACAGCAATCAACACCAACGCGACCGTGGCGAAGGTGGTAACATCGATAGCCGTTACGCCAAACAACAGCGAAGAAATTAGTCGCGTTAATGCAATCGCGCCGCCGAGTCCAACTGCGACACCAATCAACGCCAACACCACCCCGCGACGCAGCACCAGGCTCAGTACATCCCGCAGTTGCGCGCCGAGCGCCATCCGAATTCCAATCTCATGTGTGCGTTGAGTTACGTAATAGGCGGTGACGCCGTAGATTCCGATCATCGCCAGCAGGACGGCGACGATGGCGAAGGTGCTGATCAGCAGCATTGAGCTACGACGTTGAGAAACGGAATCGCCCAACACCGTGTCCATCGTTTTGACGTTGTAAACCGGCAGGCCTTTATCCAACTCTCTGATCTGACTTCGAATCGCGGGGGCGAGTGAAGCGGGATCACTCGAAGTGGTGCGCACGACCATAGTCAAACTGCCCCAGTTAGCATCCTGGGCATACGGCACATACATCTGCGGTCGCGCCTCGTTCTCCAAAGAAACCTTCGTGTCTCCTACGACGCCCACAATCTCCCGCGGAAACTTCTCATCGCGCCAGATGGTTATGCGCTTGCCGATGGGACTTTCACCGGCCCACAACTTCCGGGCCATCGATTCGTTTACGATTACTACCTTCGGCGCATTGCCATGGTCCTGATCAGTGAAGAGCCGGCCACTCGCTACAGGGATCTGCAGCGCACGAAAGTAATCCGGAGTGGCTACCAGGTACGTGGCGTTCGCAGATTCTTCCGGAGTCGACGGTCTACCTTCGCGAATGTAGGCGCGACCTACGTTGAAGACGTCGCCACCCAGCGGCATGCTTAACACCGCGCCAACCGACTCAACACCAGGAACTGATTGAATCTTCTCGACCGTCTGTTTGAAGATCTGTGCGCGAGGTTCGCCCGCTGCAAATTTCCCCGGGGGAAGGCCGACACGCAGAGTCAGAACGTTGTTTGTATTGAAACCCGGACTGACGTCGCGAAGACGAATGAAGCTTTTGATCAGTAGGCCTGCGCCAACCAGCAACATGAACGACAAGGCAATTTCCACAACGATCAAAGCGCTGCCCAGACGATTGCTTCCTTCACCGCCCGATCCGCGTCGCCCACTTTCTTTCAGGTTTTCGTTAAGCTCCAGTTTTGAGGTTTGGAGTGCAGGCGCCAGACCAAAAGCTAAACCGGTCAAGAGTGCGATCGCAGTGGTGAACAGGAAAACGCGTAAATCAATTCCAATTTCATTAAAGCGTGGACTGTTGGCCGGACTGATCATTACCAACAATCGCGTCAGCCAAACACTCAATCCAAAGCCTAAAGCTCCGCCAATCAACGAGAGCAGAACGCTTTCCGTAAGTAGCTGGCGAATAATGCGGAGACGGCTGGCACCCAGGGCGGTGCGGACCGCAATCTCTTTTTGACGTGCGGTTGCGCGAGCGAGCAGCAGGTTCGCCACATTCGCGCACGCGATTAAAAGCACAAACGCCACGGCGCCCAGCAGCACGAGCAGTGGCATTCGCATCGAGCCGACCAGCCGCTCTCGCAAGTTGGTGATCGTCACAGTCCAGCCGCTGTTGGTATCTACAAAGGACTGGGCCAGGCGCTGATTGATCGTATTCAGGTCAGCCTGGGCCTGTTCGATTGTCACGCCCGGCTTCAATCGAGCGGCGACGCCGACGTAACGATTGTCGCGTCGTTCAGCAGCGGCATCGAGAGGAAACGGAACCCACATTTCCGATCCCTGCGGGTAATCAAACCCGTCAGGCATCACGCCCACGAGAGTTGTGGGCTTGCCACTCAGAGTTACCTTCGTGCCGATGATCCCCTGGTCAGCGCCAAAGCGTTTATGCCACAACGCGTTGCTCACCACCGCCACCGGCTCTTTTCCGGTTTGCATATCATCCGGTTGAAGGGCGCGGCCGTGTATCGCGTTCGTGCGCATCATCGAGAAGAAATCGCCGGTGACAGCACTCGTGCGTACGCGCTCGGTTTCGTCGTTGCTGGCGAGGAGCGAACCACCACTAACGAATCCGGCGAGCTGTTCGAAGCTTTGGTTTTGTGTCTGCCAGTCGACGAGGTCTGGCACCGACATATTGCTCTGCGTAATTCCCTTGGCAGGATTTGTTCCTTCCAGCAACACGACGCGCTCAGAATCTGGAAACGACAGCGGACGCAGCAGCACAGCATTGACCGTATTGAAGATCGCTGTGTTCGCGCCGATGCCGAGCGCGAGCGTGATCACTGCGACTGCAAAAAAGCCAGGCCGTTTAAGGAGACTTCGAATTGCGTAGCGTAAGTCCTTGATCAACGTTTCCATTATTTACCTCCTCACGACGCCTAGCATCGACGGACTCGAGCCCAGACTTTCAGAGCCTGTTGGGATATCTTCCGACTCTCTGTGCGAGTTCGGTGGTTGCACAGAGAAAACCAAACGTCTATTCCCGAAAGACCATTCACGGCTGGGGGGAGAAACTTCCAACGCCCTATTCACTCGTAAACCAGCGCGGTCATTGGATCGACTCTCGTCGCTCGTCGCGCTGGTAAATAGCAGGCGAAGAACGCAACGACCGTTAGCAGGATCGCAATCGACGCGTAGGTCACCGGATCCGTGCTTCCGACTCCAAACAGCAAACTCGCCATCAACCTCGTAAGTGCAAACGCGGCGACTAGTCCGATTGCTACACCCAACAGAGCCAACGCCATACCCTTCTTCAGGACCAATTTCAGGATGTCGCTGCGTTGTGCACCCAATGCCATGCGAACGCCGATTTCCTGAGTGTGCTGGACCACGAAATAAGCAAGTACGCCGTAAATTCCGAGTGTCGCGAGTAGCAGTGCCAGACCCGCAAACACAGTCAGCAGAGTCATGCCCAACCGGCGCGAGGACGTTTCCTCGCCGAGCACCTGGGCCATCGTGCGCACATTTGAGATCGGTTGATCAGGATCGACCTGATGAATCTCGTTTCGGGCGGCGGCTACTACGCTCAACGGATCTACTGAGGTGCGAATCACCAGATCGCGCGGCGTATAAAACGGCTCAACGCTTTGCTGGTAAGGGAAATACATCTCGGGTTTTACCGGCTCGTCCACGCCCATCTGTCTGACGTCGCCGGCAATTCCTACGATTGTGGTCCATGGGAGGTCCGGATCCGCAGGGTCCCCGAGTTTGATCCTTTTCCCGATTGGATTCTCGCCGGGCCAATACTGGCGAGACATGGTTTCGTTGATTATTGCTACATAGACCGATTGTTCATTGTCACCATCATTGAACGGGCGACCTTGCTGCAGCGGTATGCCCATCGCCCTGAAGTAGTCACTGCTGATTTGGCGATGATTGGCGTCATATGAAAGTCCGCCGAGCTGAGCCTGGTCGATGCTTCGACCTTCAACCGCGAAGCCGTTGGTGCCGCCCTTCCATTCGAGCGGAACGCTGGTCGAGTAACCCGCCGCGACCACACCGGGCAGAGTCTTCACCCGGCCCAGGACCGACTGCAAAAAATTTGCGCGTTGCGCGTGCTCGCTGTATTTGGTACGCGGCAAGACTGTGCGCATCGTTAAAACACTGTCTGCCCGTAGACCTGAATACTGGTCCTGGAGTTTGAAGAATGTTTGGATTAACAAACCGGCGCCGACGAGCAATACGAGAGCCAGTGCAACTTCGGCGACTACGAGTGTGCTGCGCAGGCGATTGCCGCCCGCATTTAGTCCGGAACGGCCACCACCCTGCTTGAGCGCTTCATTCAAATCGATTCGCGAAGCCTGAAACGCGGGCGCCATCCCAAAAACCACTGCGGTGAAGAGAGTCACCAGCAAAGTAAAGCCAAGCACGGGCAGGTCGATGCTGAGTTTGGTTGAATGGACCAGACCGTCAGGTATGAGTCGTTGCAGGAAAGCAAAACTCCACGTGGCCAGCAGCAACCCGAAAGCCGAGCCGACCACTGCCAGAAGCAAACTTTCGATTAGTAATTGGCGGAGAATTCGCAGCCGGCTAGCGCCGAGCGCCGCACGAACAGCCAGCTCACGACGTCGACTTGCGGCGCGAGAGAGCAAGAGGTTGGCAATGTTTGCGCAGGCGATTAGGAGAACGAATCCCACTGCCACCAGCAAAACTAGCAACGGCCTGCGAACATCGCCCGCGAGTTCATCGCGCATCGGTTTGGCATAGCCAGCCAACCTGTCGGCAGTCTCAGGATTGTCTTGCACAATCCGTTGGTAGATCGTGCGCACTTCAGCGTCAGCCTGGGCCAGGGACACCCCTTGCTTCACCCTCGCAACGACCGTCAGATAGTGACGGCCACGCGACTGCAGTAGTTCCGAAGTGAAAGCGATGGGCACCCAGATGCCGACCTTACTGTTCATGAATTGAAAGCCGCGCGGCATCACGCCGACAACTTCATATTTCTCGCCGTTGAGCACGAGCCCACGTCCGATGATGTCGGGTTGTCCGCCGTAACGTTGTTGCCAAAGGTTGTAATTGATCATCACGACGCGATTAGCGCCGGGCTTATCCTCTTCCTCAACGAACATGCGACCGAGTGCAGGCTGCACTCCGAGGAGCGGAAAGAAACTCGCCGTGACTCCGTTGGCTTCGACTCGTTCAGGTTCGCCATCGCCGGTGAGATTGAAGCTGCGCATGTCGACTGCGGCCACGTTCTCGAAAACCTGGTTCTGGTTTTTCACGTCGAGGTAATTTGCAGGCGCGGGGGTGTTGCGCGGGAAGCCCGCAAACGATGCGTCTTCCCAAACCATCACCAGGCGATCCGGATCTGAAAATGCCAGCGGCCGAAGCAGCACCGCATTCACGAGACTGAAGATTGCCGTGTTAGCGCCGATGCCGAGTGCGAGAGTGACGATTGCGATTGCGGAAAAACCTGGCCGCTTCAGCAAACTGCGAACTCCGTAGCGAATGTCTTTAAATAAAGTTTCCATGGTCGTCTCTTGATTCCTGGTTCTGTGCTTTGAGCTTTGTGCTTAATGCTTAGTCAGTTGTCAGTGGTCAGTTGTGCAGTACCGATAATCCCGTCGCGTTGTTCCGTCACAAGCAAAGCACAAAGTTCAAAGCACAAAATTCGGGCCACTGCCAACTAACAACTAACAACTAACACTGACCAATCATGATTTCGGATGGCTTTGCCACAGCACGTTCACGATCATCCACTTGCCATCGATCTTTGCGAGATGCATGTAATCGATGCCCCACTCCGCAGTTAGCTTGACGGATGCTGTCTGGTCCATCACCTCATAGATCGCAATATCTTTCTTGGGATCCTTCTTCAGCTTCCCTTCCTTGTTGTAGGTCTTCGCGATTTCTACTAACTGCAGAAATGCCATACTCCGTGCTGGACGATATGCGGTGTCTGCGGGTGGACGATAAAAACCGAGCTTGGCCAGATTCGGGCTCACGCTACGTTCAATACGCGCCGGTTCCACGTTGTAAATGCCTTCAACGTAATCGAGCACGGCCTGTCGCACAGCTTCACGGTCGGCATTCGTCTCCTGGGCTGCGACCGGGATCGCAATTAGAAAAATTGTCAGTGCTAAGAAAACCAGTCTTTTCATTTCCATCTCCTTTGATCGTTAAGAATTTCAAGCTTGTTGCGGTACAGACGCGTCAGCGTAGCGACCAGGTTTCCTTACCCGGTCTTGCGGCTTTGCCGCGATTCACTCGTAACGCAGCGCCACCAACGGATCGACTTTCGTCGCGCGCCTCGCCGGCACATAGCACGCCAACAGCACCACTGCGATCAGTCCGGCTGTAACTCCCACGAACGTTCCCGCATCTGTCGCGGTTACCCCAAATAACAACTTCTCCATCAAGCGCGTCAGCAAAAGAGACGCTGCCAATCCCACTGAAACTCCAATCACCGCCAGCACCACACCGTTGCGCACGATCAGTTTCAGAACGTCGCTGGTCTGCGCCCCCAATGCCATGCGTATGCCGATCTCCTGCGTCCGTTGAGTGACGACGAACGACATCACGCCATAAATCCCAACCGCCGCGAGTATCAGTGCGATCACTGCAAAGACGGCGAGCAACGACATGATGAACTTGCGCAGCAGAATGGAATCGCCTTGAAGTTGCTCAAGCGTAGTTACGTTGAAGACGGCCTGGTCCTTGTCCACTGAAGTGATTTGATTTTTCACTGCGGCAGTGATAACAGCAGGATCACTCGTGGCCTTAACCACGATCGTGTTCATTGACGTTGGAAACTGGGAGTGGGGCACGTAGATCTGCATAGGTGGCGACTTGTCGAGGGCATACTGCGACACGTTGTTGACGACACCAACGATGGTGCGCCACGGTTGCTTGTTCTCATCGCCACCTGCAAACCTGATTCGCTTCCCGATCGGATCTTCATTCGGCCACAGATCGCGGGCCATCTTTTCGTTGATGAGCGCAACCCTGGCGGCGTCCTTCGTATCACTAACCTCAATCGCTCTACCTTTAAGCAGAGGGATTTCCATCGCTTTCAAGTAACCCGGTGTAGTTACATAGGTATCGACAGTAATCTCTTCGCCGCGAGGCTTGGGATGATCTTCAACAGCCAAACCGCGGCCGTCGAAGTTTGCACTCAGCGGCAACACGCTGGTGATACCGGCTGCCTGCACACCCGGAAGAGTTGCGATGCGCTCGGTCACCTGCTGATAAAAGGCAATGGTGTCTTCAGGCTTCGGGTAACGCGCCGCCGGCAGGCCGATATTCATCGCCAGGACGTTTTCCTCGTTGAATCCTTTCTCGACCCGGGTAAGCCGGACCACGGTGCGCATCAACAACCCCGCGCAAACAAGCAGGATCAGGGTCATGGCGATCTCAGAAATTACGAGGCCGCTACGAAGACGATTCTGAGCCGCCATCGAACCTGATCCGCGTCCACCTTCCTTCAACGATTCGGTCAGGTTTGGTTTCGAGATTTGCAGGGCCGGCGCCAAACCAAAAATCAGTGCGGTCAGAATTGATAGCCCGACAGTAAAGAGAAGGGCGCGGGCGTCGATATGAATGTCGCTAAACATCGGATTGAGTTTCGTCCCGAATGTTTCGATCACAGTCGTGGCCCACATCGCGATCAGAAGTCCCACCGCGCCGCCGCAAACTGACAGCAGCAAACTTTCGGTGAGCAACTGTTTGATGAGTTGCCACCTGCCGGCGCCGATTGCCGCGCGGATGGTTATTTCCCTGTGCCTCGCCGACGCGCGCGCCAGCAGTAGGTTCGCCACGTTCGCGCAAGCGACGAGCAGAACAAAAAAGACGGCGCCAAAAACCATCCACAGAGTTCTGTCCAACCCGCCGAGCGTGTCGTCTGTGATGGAAACAACGTTTGCGCCTTGTCCCTTATTGGTCAGCGGATGCTGTTGCTCTAAACGTTGAGCAATCACGCTGACTTCCGACCTGGCCTGTTCGACAGTGACGCCAGGTTTGAGCCGCGCAACTGCACGGAGGTGACGCGCGTCACGTTCAGAGTCGTCGTAGGGCTCGGCTACCGGTCGATAGAATTGTCCCACCGGAGCCACGAGCGTTGATGGCAGCGGGTGAAAGTCTGGACCCATCACACCCACGATGTTGTAGGGACGGCTGTTCAAGTGGATCGTCTTGCCGACGATGTTTGGGTCGCTGCCGAACCTGTTTTGCCAGAGTGCGTGGCCCAGGACGATCACTCGATCCTGTCCGTCCTTCTGTTCGTCTGGAGTGAAGACTCGCCCGAGCATGGCTTCACCCTTCATCACTTTAAAGAAACCATCGCCAACCTGGATCGCGGCGATTCTTTCGGCGGGACCTTGCGTGCCATCGCCTGACACAATCGGGAACCAACCGGTGTAGGGAGCGACATCTTCAAACACAGTTGACTGCTGTCGATAATCGGCGACGTCGGTGGCAGAAACCTGGTTGCGGCCTTTCAAGTTGGATGAATCAGGCGAATCGCCCCAAAGCAACACAAGAGAATTCGGATCCTTGTAAGGCATTGCCTTCAGCAACACTGCGTTAACCACACTGAACACGGTGGTATTGGCGCCGATAGCCAATGCGATTGAGAGAATGGCTACGCCGGTGAATGCCGGGCTCTTGAGCAGCATCCGCGCCGAATAACGCAAGTCTCTAAAGAAAGTGTCCATCATATTTTGTGCTTTGTGCTTTGTTCTTTGTCAGTGGTCAGTTGTCAGTTGTGGTATGTCGATTCTTCTAAGTGGGCCACGGCAGCTAGCGAGAATCTTGCAACTAACAACTGACCACTGACGAAGAACAAAGCCCCAAGCACCAATTACTAAGTACCAATCGTTCATTCATACCGCAGTGCTACTAGCGGATCGACTTTCGTCGCCCGTCGCGCCGGGACGAAACACGCCACCAACGCCACCGCGGAAAGAACCAATGCGATCCCAATAAACGTGAGCGGATCCGTCGCGCTTACTCCAAACAGCAATCCCGTCATCAATCGCGAGAGGGCAAACGCGCCCGCCAAACCGATCGCTACTCCCAGCAAGGTCCAACGCATGCCCTTCTTCAACACCAGACTGAGAACATCTTTCAGTTGCGCACCCAGTGCCAACCTGACTCCAATTTCTCTGGTTTGCTGGGCCACGAAGAAAGAAAGCACTCCATAGATCCCCAACGACGCCAACAGGAGAGCGAGCCCGGCAAACGCCGCCAGCAAAATCATCCCCAAACGTCTTGTTCCCGTCTCACGCACCAGCAGCTGGTCCATAGTGGAGACGTTCGAAACCGCCTGGTTGGGATCGACCGCCCGAATCTCGCGGCGCACGGCCGCAACAAGTTCGTTCGGGTCGCCGTTGGTGCGAATAACCAGATCGCGCGGGCTAAACCACGGGTGCGACGAAACCTGGCTGTACGGCAAATACATCTCGGGCTTCACCGGCCGGTCCATACCCATCTGTCGAATATCGGGAACAACGCCAACGATCGTTACCCACGGGGCATTCGGTACGCCGAGCTTGAAGCGCCGCCCGATCGGACTGTCATTTCGCCAATACCTGGCCATTGACTCATTGATGATCGCCACCGGCATCGAGCTTTGGTTATCAGCGGTAGTGAAGTATCGCCCTTCGCGCAAACCAATCCCCATGGTCTGAAAATAGTTTGAGCTAATCTGACGGTGGATCGCGTTGGTGGGTTCACCCGGTTGCGGTTCACGGTTTTCGATCGAGAAACCGTTGGCTCCGCCTTTCCATGCAAGTGGAACCGATGTCGTGTAGCCGACAGCCAGGACACCCGGTAAGGCGTTGACCCGAGAAAGGACGTCATCGTAAAAAGCGACGCGCTTCGGGTGCCCCTTGCTGGCGTAATCCTTGATGTCTCGAAAGTTGCTGTCTGGCTGTATCGTTCGCAGAGTCAATAGCTGTTCTGATTGAAAGAACGAGTACTGGTCCACCATGTGATAGACGGTTTGAATCATCAGCCCGGCTCCTACCAAAAGCACGAGGGCGATGGCGACTTCGGAGACTACAAACGCTGCCCGCAGTCTGTTGCCTCCGCCGGTGGCGGTGCGGCTGCCACCCTGCTTAAGCATCTCGTTGAGATCAATCTTCGAAGCCTGGATCGCCGGAGCGAGACCAAACAGAACCCCCGTGAGACAGGAAACCAGGAAAGCAAACACCAGCACCGGCAAATCCAACTTGAGATTGGTGGACAGGGCCATCGCTGGAGGAATGAGCTGCTTCAAGACGGCGAAGCTCCAACCGGCGATGAGTAATCCCAGGGCGCCTCCCACGCAACCCAACAACATACTCTCAACCAGCAGTTGTCGGAGGATTCGCGCCCGACTGGCGCCGAGCGCCGCACGAACCGCAATCTCTCTGCTTCTTCCGGTCGCCCTTGAAAGCTGCAAGCTGGCGATATTTGCGCAAGCGATTAACAGGACCAGGGCAGCTCCCACGATGAGCATCATCAGTGGTCTTTGAAGAGTTCCGGCGAGTTGTTCGCGAAGTGGGACCACCACCGCGCGCAAGCCCTGGGCTTCATCTGGATGGTCTTTCGCAATCCGATCGCAGATGGTTTGAAGCTCCGCTAAAGCCTGAGCTGGCGTTACGCCTGGTTTCAAGCGGCCAACCACATTGAGAAAATGGTTATCGTGATCCGCGAGTTGCTGCGAGTTGAGAGTTGCCGGCACCCACAGTCCGACCGTGCCTTGCAAGAACTGAAAGCCGCCGGGCATCACGCCAACCACTCGATACTTTTCACCATCGAGCTGAATGTCTCGACCAACAATATTGGGATCGCTGCCGTAGCGGCGTTGCCACAACCCGTGACTGACAATCGTGACTTTGCCTGCTCCGGGCGTGTCGTCGTCCGCAGTGAAGTTACGGCCGAGCATTGGCGCAACTCCAAGGAGCGGAAACAGGTTCCACGTCACTGCCAGGGCCGGTGGCCGTTCAGCTTCACCATCTCCGGTGAGCGTGAAACTCCTCGCAGTCATCGCGGCCATGTCAGCAAAAGTGGTTTGCTGGTTTTTCCACTCGGCGTAGTTTCCGGGGGCGGCATCGTCGCGAGGAAAGCCGACGACCGACGCATCTTCCCAGACCATCACCAGATGATCTGCCTCAGGAAATGGCAAAGGCTTGAGGAGAACTGCGCTGACCAAACTGAAGATCGCAGTGTTGGCGCCGATGCCCAGCGCAAGAGTCACGATCGCAATCGCAGTGAAGCCCGGATACTTCAACAGCGACCGGATGCCATAGCGGATGTCTCTTAACAGTGTTTCCATAACTCTGCTCTCATCCTTCGTGGTCAGTGGTCAGTTGTTAGTGGTCAGTCGCCGTTTTGAGCTTTGTGCTTTGTGCTTTGAACTTGGTTCTGTTGGCGTCAGTCGCCGTGCCGAAGAACAACTAACCACCAGGCACAAATATTTCACTCGTAACGCAGCGCCACTAACGGATCGACTTTCGTTGCGCGTCTCGCCGGCACGAGGCAAGCGGCCAGGGCGACTAAAACCAAAACCGCTGAAACTGCGATAAACGTCAGCGCATCGGTCGGTGTCACCCCGAAAAGCAGCGTCGCCATCAACCTCGTTAACGCCAGTGCCGCAGCCAGTCCAATGGCTACTCCAATCGTAATCAACGTCATTCCATTCCTAACGACCAGCCTCAGCACATCGACAGCGCGAGCGCCGAGCGCCATGCGGATGCCAATCTCCTGAGTGCGTTGGGTGACCGCGTATGACATGACGCCGTAAATCCCGACTGCCGCCAGCACCAAGGCCAGGACAGCAAAGATGCCGAACAGGATTGCGTAGAAACGTGGCTGCCATACCGATCGCGAGATGACGTCCTCCATCGTCAGGACATTTGTTACTGGCTGGTCCTTATCGAGTGCGCGAACTTCCCGTCTCACAGCGCCGGCTAAACTCTCAGGGTCACCAGAAGCGCGCAACGCCAGGGCCATGCCTCTAATGGGTATTTGGTGATACGGCACATAAACAGTCTGCCGCGTTTCTCTATCCAGCCGCTCATGTCGCACCGCGCCGGCAACGCCGATGACCGTGAACCAGGGTTCGTTACTCTCGGGTGGTCCAAAACGCACACGTTTCCCTACCGCACTTTTCCCTGGCCAGTACTGTTGGGCCAGCCGCTCATCGACTATGGTGACTTGCGTCGCAGTGTCAGTGTCAGCCTCTGTGAAGTCTCGACCTTCACGCAGAGGGATACCCATGGTGCGGAAGTAATCTGGCGTGACTACCGAGTGGTTGATCATCGGCGCCTGGCCCACCGACAACACCGGATAACCTTCCACCGTCAGGCTGCGTCCCCACCCGCCCCTTAGCGGTACGTCGGAGGCGGCAGCTGCGGACGAGACGCCCGGCATCGTCCTTACACGCGCCACCAGTTGCTGAAAGAACGCTGCCCATTGGGCTTTTTCCGGATACTTCGCCCGCGGGAGGGGTACCTCGACCGTGAGCAAACGCTCGGGGTTGATGCCGGCATCGACGCGCTGTAACTGGTTGAAGCTGCGGACCATTAAACCGGCGCCCACCAGCAGTACAAGCGAGAGCGCAACTTCAGCAACCACAAGCAAGTTGCGCATGCGATTGTGCGATGTGCCTCCGGTACGTCCGCCCTCTTTCAGCGTTTCGTTGAGACTGGTCCGCGAACTTTGCAATGCCGGCACAACTCCGAAGACCAGTCCGGTGATGACTGAGATTAGGAAGGTGAAACCCAGAACGCGCAGGTCCAGGTCAAACTTCATCCAGAAAGGCATGTCGCCGGGGATTGCGGCGAGCAAAAGGTTCTTGCCCCAGACGGCGAGGAAGATTCCGAGGACGGCACCCATCACACTTAGCAGTGCGCTTTCCGTGAGTAGCTGACGAACGATGCGACCGCGGCTGGCGCCCAACGCAGCGCGCAGGGCGAATTCTCTGTGACGCGAAGAGGATCTCGCGAGTAGCAGGTTAGCGACATTGGCACAGGCAATCAGCAACACAAACGCAACTACGCCAAGAAGAATCAACAGTGCCTGCCGGTAATCGCCGGCGAGATTGTCGCGCAGGCTAAAGACGTTCACGCCCATCCCTTCGTTAGTAACAGGATGCTGTTGCTCGATGCGGCGCGCGATGTTGTTCATCTCAGACTGCGCCTGCTCGAGCGTGATGTTTGGTTTTAGCCGGGCGATCGAATTTAGTCCGTGATCGTTGCGAGTATAGGTCTTTTCCGTAAGGCCCATCGGCACCCACAACTCCGCTACTTCCGGAAACTTGAAGCCTGCCGGCATGACTCCGATGATCGTGTGCGGACGACCCTGCACGTTCATTGATTGGCCGACTACATTTCCGGCGGATCCAAACCGGCGCTGCCATAGACCATGGCCCAGGATGACAACGTTATTTGTATCCGGGCGGTCTTCCTCTGCCGTGATGGTCCGGCCAAGCTGCGGCGCGACCCCGAGGATCTCAAACATCCCTTGCGAAATCCGCGCGCCCGGAATCTGCTCCGGGTCGCCGCCTCCCACGAGTGAATAGTTGCTCTCCTGGAAAATCCCGATGTCTTCAAAGACAGTGTTTTGCGCACGCCAATCCGTGAAGTTTGGGTAGGAAACCGCAAACGACTTAATCCCCTGCTTTGGCGCCGTTTCGTCGAGCACCACCAGCCGGCCCGGATCGCTATAAGGCAAGGGCCGCAGCAGAATTCCATTCACAAAGCTAAAGAGGGTAGTGTTTGCCCCGATCCCGAGTGCGAGGGTGATAACGGCGACGGCGGTAAAGCCTGGCCGTTTCCATAACGAGCGCACGCCATAACGGATGTCTTTTAGTAGGGTTTCCATAACTTGCATCTCAGTTTTGTCCTTGGTGCGTTGTGCTTGTCAGTGTCAGTTGTCAGTTCTGTCGGTAGCCTGCGGCTTTGATTTCGTTATCAACTGACAACTGACAAAGCACAAAGCACAATCCCTCATTCGTATCTGAGCGCCACCAGCGGGTCGACTTTCGTGGCGCGTCGCGCAGGTACGAGACAGGCTCCTAACGCAACGACCGCTAACGCGACCGGAATAGCGATAAATGTGATGCGGTCAGTCGTGCTCACTTCGAACAACAACGTCGACAACAATTGCGTAAGCAGATAAGCGCCCACCAACCCGATCGCAATTCCGAACCCAACCAGGGCCATCCCCTGACGCAAAATCATTCCCAGCACATTCGAGGCTTGCGCCCCGAGCGCCATCCGTACTCCGATTTCATGCGTGCGCGCTGAGACCGAGTCGCTTAACACGCCATAAATTCCTACCATCGCCAGCACGAGCGCCACCGCTGAAAAGATGCCCAGCAGCACCGTGTTGAAGCGCTGTGGGCCAACCGCATCCGACACCACCTCGTCCATCGTGCGAATTTCTGAAACCGGCAGGTTCTTATCAATCGACCAAACTGCGTTTTGCACTGGCCCAACCATCGCCAACGGATCGGAAGTGCTGCGAACCACGAGCGTTAGTCCGCGTGGGGACGGCGCCTGAAGATGTGGCAGAAACGCTTCCGGTTTGGAATCCGCGGACCATTCGCCCTGCATCACGTCTTTGGAAACGCCGACGATCTCGCGTAAGCCGTCATCGCCGACAGTGATTCGTTTTCCGATTGCGCTTTCATTCGGAAAGTAACGACGGGCTAATGCCTGATTGACGATCACAACTCCAGGAGACTTATCGTTGTCACGCTCAGTGAAGTCGCGGCCACTCAGCAAAGTCGTGCCCATCGTCCTGAAATAATCAGGGCGGACGATCCGGTAAACCGCTCCCTGCGATTCACCAGGCAACAAAGGGGGGCGTCCTTCGATGCTGAACCCTAAGGTCCAGAGATCGCCGGCCAAAGGAAGATGATTGATAGCGCTTACCGACTGAACGCCGGGTAGAGATTGCACGCGTCCGAGTAGTTCGGTGAAAAACGCCGCGCGCTGTGGTCCAGTCTTGTGTTCCGAGCCGGCTAAAGAAACTGTCGCCGTTAATAAGTTGCTTGAATCGAATCCAGGATCGACAGAAACCAAACGCAGAAAACTTCGCACCAACAATCCGCCGCCAATCAGTAGCATCAAGGCCAGCGCAACCTCCGACACCACCAGCAGCCGGCGACCGAGACCGCGTCGTCCACCGTCGGTGTTTCCGCGACCGCCCTCTTTCAGGGCGGCGTTCAAGCCTGCTTTTCTGGTTTGCAGAACTGGGGCGAGACCAAACAGGATTCCGGTCAAAAGCGATAATCCAGCGGTGAAGCCGAGAACATAAACGTCGATCCCTATCGACTGCATACGCGGCAGGTTTTCTGGTCCCATACGCGCCAACATCTCAACTCCCAGCATTCCCAAGCCCAGGCCGCATGCTCCACCGACTATGGCCAGCATCACGCTCTCCGTCAGCAACTGCTGCGCAATTCGTCCGCGACTGGCGCCGAGGGCAGTCCTGAGCGCGATCTCTTTTTGTCGAGCTGCAGCGCGCGTCATCATCAGATTCGCAACGTTGGCGCAGGCGATCAGAAGAACGAAGCCGACCGCACCGAGCAGAATCAAAAGCGCTGTACGCGTTTTGCCCACGACTTTTTCATGCAGTGACATGACGCCTAACGCCAGGCCCTTGTTGGAATCCGGATACTGTTGCTCGAGTCTGCTAAAAACCGTCGCCACCTCTGCTTGCGCTTGTTCTCTGGTCACCCCGGGTTTGAGCCGGCCAAACACCCGAAGCGATTGCCCGTTGCGATCATTGGCCCGGGCGGCAAGATTCAGAGGCACCCAGAGCTCCGTTTGGGTGGCCCAGAAAGGGGCGAATTGAAACTGCGGCGGCATCACGCCGATGACTGTGTAGCGAGCCCCGTCGAGTGTGAGTTGTTGGCCGACGATGTTCCTGTCCGATCCAAAGCGACGCTGCCATAAGCGATTGCTCAGCACGACCACGCGTTCTTTTCCGGGTTGGTCCTCATCGGCGGAAAAGGTGCGGCCGGCAATTGGATTAACGCCCAGCAGGTGAAACATGTCGGCGCTCAACTGCAATCCGCGTAGATTCTCCGGCTGATCGCGGCCGGTCAGGTTTGGTCCCCACATCTGGGCCGCAGCCATCGATTCAAAACTTTGGCTCTGCTGTTTCAGGTCGAAATAGTTCGCGGGTGCGACGGGCGACGTACCGTCGTGAAGGATGGTGACGAGTTCGTCTGGCGCGTTGTAAGGCAAGGGACGGAGCAGCACACCGTTGACTACGGAAAAGATTGCGGTGTTGGCGCCGATGCCCAACGCAATCGCTACCACAGCCACAATCGTGAAGCTGCGATGCTTAAGCATCATGCGAAACGCGTATCTAAGATCTTTGAGTAGGTTGTTCATCTCGTCTCAGGCTGTAGGAGCGGCACTCCGTGGCCGCCCCATTACCTTTGCCCCCAATCAACTTGAGGCGAATCCAGTGGGGCGGCCACGGAGTGCCGCCCCTACAGTTATTCGTATCTCAGCGCCACCAACGGATCGACTTTCGTCGCGCGGCGTGCGGGGATGTAACACGCGAATAGCGCGACACCAATCAACAGCAACGCAATCCCGCCGAACGTAACCGGATCGGTCGCACTCACCTGATAAAGCAAAGTCTTCATCAACCGGGTCAGCAGCCAGGCCGCTGTCAACCCAAGGGCGACTCCAGTTAAGGCGAGAACCATCCCCTGCTTCAGCACCATTCGCAGGATTTGATTCATCTGCGCGCCAAGAGCCATGCGAATTCCAATCTCTTGTGTGCGCTGATTGACGAGATAGCTGATCACTCCGTAGAGCCCGATGATCGTGAGCACCAGGGCCAACGCGGCGAATACCCCCATCAACGCCAGTAGGAATCTGCGGTCCGCTACGCTGCGTTCCACCAGGAATTCCTGCGTGCGAATTTTCCACATCGGTTGATCTGCATCGACTTTCCAAAGTGCCTGACGCACCTGTTCGCTCAAGCTCAGTGGTTCCACCGTGGTGCGAATAACCACGGTCGCAAAAAGCCCGGGTTGTTGGGTGTACGCGCCGTACATTTGTGGTCGCTGTTGTTCCTCCAGCCAGTAGTGCTTTGCATCGCCGACAATTCCGACGATCGTTCCCACGGTTCCGTCTTCTACAAACTTGACCTGTTTCCCGATCGGATCCTGGTTGGGCCAGTATCGTCGTGCCATTGTTTGATTGATGATCAGGACCGCAGGCGTGTCGGGTCGGTCTTCATTGCCAAAGAGCCGGCCTTGAATAAAAGGAATGCCGATCGTTTCGAAGTAGTTGGGCGTCGCCGTATTGAACATCACCTCAGGCTCTTGCCCTCGAGGCGGCGCTTCCCTGTCTGGAAGAGTAATTTGAGCGCTCCCGCCGTTGCCGCTGAATGGCAATCCGCGCACAAGCGCCACAGACTGGACCCCCGGAACTTCCTGAACTCGCTCCATCACCTGGCGATGAAAATTCCACTGCGCCGGTGTCTCTTTGTATTTCGTTCGTGGCAGTCGATATTCGAGAGTCAGCAGCTGTTCAGGTTTGAATCCGACATCGACGCGGAGAAGCTTGTCAAAACTCCTGATCAGCAAACCGGCACTGACGAGCAACAGCAGCGACAAGGCCACTTGGGCCACCACGAAGCCGCCCCGAACACGATTCCAGCGAGCGCCTTCGCCACTTCCACGTCCGCCTTCTTTTAAGAAGGACTGCAGGTCGGGTCGCGCAAGTTTTAGCGCCGGCAATAACCCAAAAAGCCAGCCGGTCAAAACTGAAACGGCGAGGCCGAACATGAGTACCCGCATGTCGATCTTGACGGCGTCGGTGCTGATGAAGTTCTGAGGAAGATGGAGCAACGCCTGGAGGCCCCAATGCGCGAGTAACACTCCGCCAACGCCTCCTAGCAGTCCAATCAAAGTTGTTTCAGTTAGTAGTTGCCGGATTAATCGCCAACGACTGGCGCCGAGTGCGGCACGCACAGCGATCTCACGACTTCGACTGAGGCCGCTGGCAAGCAGTAGGTTTGCCAGGTTGGCGCAGGCAATAAGCAGGATGACACCGACGGCGGCGAACAACAGCCAAAGCATCGGCCGCACGTCCCTGACCATCAACTCGCGAAAGCCTTCAACGCGGGCGCCCCGCCCGGCGTTTTCCTTTGGGTAAGCCTGGGCCAACTGATTAGCAGCCGTGCTCGCCTCGCCCTGCACCTGCCCGACCACTACACCCGGCTTCATGTGGCCCATCACCGCGAGAAACCGATCTTCGCGCCGGCCGGTGTTGCCGGGGAAGTTATTCAATGGCATCCACAGCTCGACGTCCGGATCCAATGGCTGGCGGAATTTTTCTGAGACAACGCCGATAACAGAGTAAGACTCGCCGTTAAGAATTAGTTTTTTCGTTTCAAGATTCGGGTCGCCGTTTAGCCGCTCGCGCCACATCTTCTCGTTCACGACTGCCAGCCTGGCGGAGCCAGTGCGATCTTCGCCGTCAACAAAGGTGCGACCTATCACTGGTTGCAGGTTGAAAACTTTGAAGAAGTTTGCAGCTACGAACGCGCCGCGAACGCGATCGGGGCGGTCGCCGCCCGTCACGTTGACACTCTGCGTTTGAAACGCCGTCATGTCTTCCAGCGACTGCAGCTGCGGCTTCAGCTCATCAGCCTCGAGCGTTGAGAAGCCGTCAAGATCACCCGAAGTGCCGGTGGACCAAAGGATCACCAGTTGGTTGGCGTTGTGATAAGGCAACGCTCGGAGCAAAACGGCGTTGACTACACTGAAGATCGCCGTGTTGGCGCCAATACCCAGCGCGAGGGTGACGATAGCAATGATCGAGAACACCGGTTTCTTGGTGAGCATCCGAACGCTGTAGCGCAAGTCTTGTCTAAAAGTCTGCATATCCTGATCTTTCGCTAGTCTGTAGGGGCCACGGAGTGCCGCCCCTACAATCATTCGTATCGCAGCGCTACCAACGGATCGACTTTCGTCGCGCGCCGGGCCGGGATGAAACACGCGATGAGCGCCACTCCCGCTAACAAGAATGGAACAGCGATGAACGTCGCTGTGTCATAACCGTCTACTCCAATCAACACCGACGACAACACGCGTGACAGCGCGATCGACATCGCAAAGCCGACCACCATCCCCACCGCCGCCAACTTCATCCCCTGAAGCGTGATCATCTTCAGAACGTCGGTGCGTTTCGCACCCAGCGCCATGCGAATACCAACTTCGCGGGTACGCTGCGTCACCATGTAAGCCATCACGCTGTAGAGACCCACCGCCGCCAACAACAACGCCACCGCGCCGAAGGCTAGAGACAGCATGGCTGCCATGTTTGGACCCCACAGCGCATAGGTCATGTGTTCTTTCATGGTTTTGATCGCAGAGAGTGGCAGGCGCCGATCAATCGCCTCGACCTCTTTACGAATCGGACCAACCAGACTTCCTGGGTCACCGTCGGTACGAACCATCAACGTCATGCCGGTGGGCGCCCGCTGAGTCATCGGGAAAAAGAAAAAAGGCTGCGGCTCTTCACCCAGATTTCGATACTTGCCCGTCTTGACGACACCAATCACTTCAATAGGTTCACGATTCTCTGTACCAAGGGTGATGCGTTTGCCGATAGCGCTCTCCCCGGGCCAGAGCACTTGCGCCATCCGCTCGTTGACGATGATCGCGCGCGGCCCACCCGTGCGCTCACGCTCGTCAAAATCGCGACCGGCTAAGATCGGAATCTGTAGGGTTTTGAAGTGGCCGGGACTTACCCAGTTCGTTTTGATAACGCGACCGGCACTACCGGGAGCGAGGGTCTCACCTTCCTTTAGGACCGGGCCATTTGAATTCGAGCTGTCTCCCAGCTGCGTTAACCGGGCAAAGCTCGCGGCCTGCACGCCTGGTAACCCGGAGACCCGCTCTACGATTTGTCGATAAGCGTTCCTGGTTTGGTCTTTGTCGTACCCGATGAGTTGTGGGTTGATTGAAAGCATCAACACGCCGGTGCCGTTGAATCCTGGGTCGATGTTTTGCGCGTTGCGAAAACTCTTGATGAAGAGTCCACCGCACACCAGCACCACGAGCGACAACGCAACCTGCATGACCACCAGCGTGTTCCGCAAAGTTAAGCGACGAACTCTTCCAGAGGAACTGGCGTTAACGTCACCCTTCAACACCGGGACAATTTCAGGCTTCGAAGCCGTCAATGCCGGCGCCAACCCAAAAATGATTCCCGTCGCGAGTGAAACAACGAGACTGAAGACGAGAGCTCTGCGATCGATCGCAAAGAAGTCAGGGACCAGGTTGTAGGGCAGGATGGGAACAAAACCCTGCATCAAACCCGTAAGCCAGTGCGCCAACAGCAACCCAAATCCTCCGCCCAGCACCGCCAGCAACAGACTCTCGGTCAGGAGTTGTCGAATTAGACGTGCGCGACTCGCTCCCAGGGCCACTCTGATTCCGATCTCTTTTCGGCGCACAGCCGCCCGTGCCAGCAGAAGGTTGGCCACATTGGCGCAGGCGATCAAAAGAATGAACCCGACAATAGCCATCGCGATAGCCGCTCCGCTCTTCATCACCGCGGCGGATTCGTCCCAACGACCGTCGATCTCCGTTCGCACTATTACCTTCGTGCTGCTCGCGCGTTCGTTTGGATAGGCCTGGTTGAGACGTTGTGCGATCGCAGACATGTCTGCTGCGGCCTGTTCGCGTGAGACTCCTGGTTTGAGCCGAGCAAACATGGTCATCCATTGGTCGTCTCGCGAACGCAGGATTCCCGGTGACCGCTGGATTTCTTCAACCATCATCATTGGCGCCCAGAAGTCGAGGGACAAGCCAAACTTCGATCCCTTGAACTCTTCCGGAGCAACGCCAATAACGTTGTAAGGACGATTGTTGAGGTTGATGGTGCGGCCGACGATATTTGGGTCAGAGCCAAAGCGACGTTGCCAAAGGCTGTAACCAATGACGACTACGGCTTGTTCGCCCGCTGTTTTGTCTTCATTCGGAGCGAAGGTGCGACCCAGCACCGGCTTCACTCTTAAGACATCGAAGAAGTTACCGGTGACAACCTGTCCCCAAATGACATCGCTCTGGTTCTCGGAGTTGATGGCCGCCTGGGCCATGTCTTCGCCGACCAGCCCTTCAAACACTGTGTTCTGATCGCGATAGTCGGCGTAATCCGGGTAGGAGAAGCTGTCGGTGACTCCTCCGCTATCAACCGTTTCTGCAGGCCTCACTAATTGCTCTGGTTCAGGAACAGGCAGCGGTCGAAAGATAAAGGCGTTAACTCCACTAAAAATCGCCGTGTTAGCGCCGATACCCAAAGCCAGTGCAACGACCGCGACTGCCGTGAGGCCCCGCGACTTCGACAGCATGCGAATTCCATAACGAATGTCTTGAATAAAGGTTTGCATCATGATTACTCGTATCTCAAGGCTACGAGTGGATCGACTTTCGTTGCTCGTCGCGCCGGGATGTAACAAGCGACGAACGCCACTAACGCCAACACCACGCCCACGACCACAAAGGTCGCCGGATCCTTCGCGGTTACGCCGAACAGCAGACTCGCCATCACGCGCGTAAGCGCAAACGCACCGCCAATTCCGAGGGCAACCCCGATTATTACCAACCCCATGCCCTGCCGAATGACCAGCTTCACCACATCAAATCGCCGCGCCCCAAGTGCCATGCGAACGCCAATCTCGTGCGTTCGCTGCGTGACCGAGTAAGACATCACGCCGTAAATTCCGGTCGAGGCCAGCACAAGAGCAACGAGGGCCAACACTCCAAGCAGCGCGGTGCGATAGCGCGAAGTAGCCACCGATGTGTCAACCCATTCTTCCATCGTTCTGACTGCGGCAATTGGTTGGTCCGGATCAATCGCCTGCACTTCCCTGCGCACGGCAGCGGTCAGACTCGCGGGATCGCCAGGCGTACGAATAACAAGATTCATGAAATTAGGTTGGATCGTCGGGAAATACATGGTTGCGTAAGGCGGAAACTCCATCGCACGATGCCGGATATCTCCGACAATTCCGACAATCTCGTACATGACAGGTTCGGCAGCGGGTATTACAAGTCGTTTGCCGATTGGATCTTCATTTGGAAACGCTGCCGAGGCTAATAACTCACTGATGATTGTGATCTTTGCGGCTTGACGGATTTCCTGAGCGGTGAAGTTTCGTCCCCGCAGGAGGGGAATTTGCAACGACTTAAAATAATGTTCGTTAACCCTGCGGAAATCAGCGCCCAGACGTTGGTTTGGCGATACCGGCGGCCGGCCTTCTACGGTGAACGCAAAGTCGTTGGGTTGACCGCTAAGCGGAAGTTCGGTAACCAGGCCTACAGCTTCGACACCAGGCAAACCTCCTACCCGCGTCTCGAGCTGAGAAAAGAAATTGCTTGTTTTCTCATTGGTGGAATATTTCTGCCGCGGTAAATTAACCTGCATCGTCAAGACGTTTGTCGCGTCGAACCCAGGTTTCACGTTTTGCAATTGGATGAAGCTTCTGACGAGTAACCCTGCTCCGATCAGCAACACGACCGCTACCGCACTTTCAATTACCACTAAGGCACTGCGCGTTCGATTACGTGGCGCGCTCTGGCTGCCACCGCGTCCTCCCTCTTTTAACGAAGAGACCAGGTTGAGCTTCAGCGTTCGCAGCGCCGGGACCATACCAAACAACAATCCGGTGAGGACTGAAACCAGGAGCGTGAAACCAAGTACCGTGAGATCGATGTTGACCTTCGCTGTCGAGGGAATGGTGCCGGCACTCATCTTCACCAGCAGTTCAACACCCCAAACTGCGAGCAACGCTCCGAATCCGCCACCGACCACCGCGAGCAAAACACTCTCAGTGATCATCTGACGAACGATGCGAGCTCGTCCTGCGCCCAATGCAGTGCGCAGGGCAATCTCTCTTTCACGCGCGGCCGCACGGACCAACAAAAGATTTGCGACGTTGGCGCACGCGATCAACAGCACAAAGCCAACCGCGCCAAAGAGAATGAACAGAGTTGGCCTGATGTTCCCGACCAGTTGTTCCTGCAGCGGTATAAGACGCAAGTTCCAACCGGTGTTTGTCGCTGGAAACTCTGCTTCGAGTCGTCTCGCAATTGCATCGGTGTCAGCCTGCGCCTGCTCAATCGTCGCTCCGGGTTTGAGTTTTCCAATTGGCCGCAGAAAGTGCGCGCGACGCTGCTTCATCTCCGGGCCCGCCTCAAAGTTCATCGGCACCCAGGCTTCGGACCTTTGGGGGAAGCTGAAGTCCGGAGGCATCACACCGATTACTTCGTATGTCTTGCTGTCGAGCGTGATCTTCTTTCCGACGATTGTGGAATCACCGCCGAAGCGTCGCTGCCACAACGCGTAGCTGAGCACCGAGACCTGGCTTAGGGCAGGTGTTTCATTTTCCATTTGGAAGGTGCGACCCAACATCGGCGCAACTCCGAGCACCTGAAAATAATTTCCGGTGACGCCTGCAGCGGTTAGTCGTTCCGGATCGCCGTTGCCGGTGATGTTCAACGAAAGTGGGACCGAAAACGACGCGGCAAACTGTTCGAAGGTGGTGTTCTGTGCGCGGAAGTCGAGATAGTCGAGCGGCGCCACGCTGGCACGGTTACCGCCATTGCGAATATTGCCAAACACCCACACCAGTCGATCAGGCTCAGCAAAAGGCAACGGCCGCAGCAATACCGCATTAACCAAACTAAAAATTGCGGTGTTCGCACCAATGCCCAAAGCGAGCGCAAGCAAAGCGACCAGAGTGAATCCCGGACGCTTTAAGAAACCGCGAACGGCGTAGCGTATGTCTTGTAATAGGGTATCCATCATGCCTCCTGTCTCAACTGGTGCTTTGTTCTTTGCGCTGTCAGTTGTTAGTGGTCCGTTGTCAGCTGTTCATTGAACTTAGTTCTTGGTCCTAAGTGCCGGTGCAGAACGGGAAGCGGTAGCGAACGGATCATGTCCCGCTAGAAGCCTATTCAATCTGCAACGATCCATCGCTTCCCGGACCTCGAAGTTCCGCATCGTCACCCTGTCGCTACCGCTTCCGGTCCTGCACCGACTCAGATCTCAAGTCTCAGATCTAAGATCATTCGTACCTGAGCGCCACCATCGGATGGACCTTCGTCGCCCGCCGCGCCGGTATGTACGTCGCCAGCAGCGCAACTACCGCCAGCACCAGCACCACAACACTCATGGTCATCGGGTCATACGACTTCACTCCGTAGAGCTGGTTTGAAACGAGCCGCGACAGCCAATAGAAACCCAACAACCCGATCGCCGTGCCCCAGAACACCAACGCAAAGCCCTTCATCAACACCAGCCGCATGACGTCTCGTTTCTGCGCACCCAACGCCATCCGGATTCCAACTTCGCGTGTTCGCTGGGCCACCGAGTAGGCGACCACGCCATAGATCCCAATCGCTGTTAGCACGAGAGCAAGCAAACCGAGGAGCGCCAACAGAGTGCTCTGGATTCGCTCGACATACAGCGAGCCGCCCACGTGCTCGAACAGTGTCTTGACGTCGAAAATGGTGAGCGCCGGCTCAGCTGAGTGAAGACGCGATTGGACCAATGAAGCAATCTGTTTCGAATCACCTGCGCTACGGACCACCAAATTCATGCCCGGTCGATAAGCCTGGCCCAGTGGCTGGTACATCGTCATCCGCGAGGCCTCGCGCAGGTTCCGGTACTTCGTGTCTCGCGCCACACCGACAACTTCAAACGTGTCGCGGCCGTCGTTAAAGCTATGGCCCACGGGATCGGATTGCGGCCAGAATTTTTTGGCCATCGTCTCGTTGACGATGATCACTTTTCCAGATTTGTCGGTGTCGTTGATGCGGAAGTCGCGTCCTAAAACGAGGGGCAAGCCCGTGGTCTCGAAGAACCGGGGAGCTATCGAAACGACATCGACAGAAATTGGTTCATTAACGGCCGGTTGAGTGGCATTCGGTCCCACTTGAAAGCGACTGCCACCGGCTGTGACCGGTAACGCGCTGGCCAAACTCACCGACTGCACGCCCGGCGCTGCAGAAAGATTCTCCAAAGCGGCGCTGTAGAAATTGGCGCCTCGATCCTTTTTGTAGCCCTGCAACTCCATGTTCAGTGACATCGACAAGACGTTGTCACCTGAAAAGCCTTTATCAATCGCCTGGAGGTTCCAGAGACTTCGGAGAAAGAGTCCCGCACCTGCCAGCAACACGAGGGACAACGTGACCTGGGTGACAACCAGCACGCTGCGAAGCGAAGGACCACGACCAAACGATCTGTTCAGGGTTGAATCTTTAAGAATAGGGACGAGGTCGACGCGTGACGCTCGAATAGCGGGAAGCACTCCGAAGAACAACACCGTCGCCAGTGAAACACCAAACGTAAACAGGAGCACTCTAAGATTTGGGGATACATCGAGGGCCACAGGTCCGGCCTCGCGTGTTTGCAAACCGGAGGCGAGCGCCGCAGTCCACACAGCCAACAACAAACCTAACCCGCCGCCTGCGATCGCGAGCAAAAAGTTTTCAGTGAGAAGCTGGCGCACGATTCGCGCGCGAGTGGCGCCGAGCGCGAGTCTAATTCCGATTTCCTTTCCACGAGCCTGCGCACGGGCGAGCAACAGACCGGCCACGTTGGCACAGGCAATCGCCAATATCAGCGCGACGGCAAGAAACAGCAGCGTTAGCGGACGAGATAGTTCGGTGACGTATGCGCTGTTGCCGCCGGCCGCGGCAGTCACTAGCGCACCCCACTTTGGATTGGTCGCCTCCTCTGAATCCTGTCGCAAGATAGCTGTCAGTTGAGACTGCGCCTGCTCCATCGATACGCCCTCTTTAAGTCGGCCTGCGAGGCTCAACCAACTCATTCCCGGCGTACTGAGAAGTTTTGGGCTGCTCTCAAAGTCGGCCATGTGTGGTAACGCAACCCAAACGTCAGTGGGTAAACCACGAATGAGGCCATGAAAGTTTTTCGGAGCGACGCCTACAACAGAAAAGGTGCGGCCGTTCAAACTAATCGTTTTCTGCAGTGCCGACGGTTGTGCACCAAGGCTTCTATTCCAGAGATCATGGCTGATTACCACGGCGCGTTGTGCTCCCGTTCGCTCGTCGTCAGGGGCGAATGCGGATCCGAGAGCCGGCTGCACGCCCAGCGTTGGGAAGTAGTTAGAGCTAACAAACTCGCCACGGATGCGCTCGGTGCTGTCACCAGCCGCCAGTCCCAGGTTGACGCTGGAGTAGGCAATCAAACCGGAAAATCCTTCGGTGTTGTCGCGCAATTTTGTATAGAGCGGATACGAGAAATCTGTGTGCGGTGGACCACCTACTTCACCGGTCGCGATCTCCACGATCTGCTCGGGATTATTGACCGGAAGAGAGCGAAGCATTACGGCGTCGAGCAAACTGAACACTGCGGTGTTAGCGCCAACACCCAGTGCGAGAGATAGGACGGCGACGATCGTAAACGCCGGAGTCTTGGCTAACATGCGGATGCCGTAGCGAAGATCTTTAATCAGTGTTCCCATCTCGTCCTCCGATCCCGCCGCTGGGATGGCTAGCCGATCTGTTTGTTCCTCAGCAGAGCGCTCAGCACGCGTCCGCGCTCGTAATCCGACTTGATCGTGTCCACGGTTTTCAAAAACTCGCTGCGCAGCTTCGCATCGCTCGTGTAGGCGCTCGATGCCTCGAGTAGAAAAGTCGCTTTCTCGTAATCGGAGGATATTCCCGCCGTGGAAGCGAGCATCTGTGACAGCACGTGCTCGCCAAGGTTCTTCCGTTTTAGTAAAGACGAGAGAGTGAGGCGGTGCTCGTAGTCGGATATGATTGTGGCGATCGCCTCGAATAAAGCGTTGCTCAGCGTCGAATCCGCAAGGAAAAGATCTGCGGTGTTCTTGAGGATGTTTGCCTTCTCATGATCGGAAGAAATCTGTCTGCTGGCGGCCAGCATGACCTTTGAGCGGTCGGCGCGGTTCAGACTTTCATTCTTGAGGAGCGTCTGGAAGTAAACACGCTTTCCGTACTCACCCTCAATGCTCGAAATTTCTTCGAGCATGCCGGCAATGCCTCGCTGCTTGAGAATTTTTTCCACTCGCCGATTAGCGTCGATCGTGCCCTGGCGAACTGCAATGAGGAGCAGTCCCGCCAGCCATTCCCTTCCCTTTGCGTCAAGGGGTCTCAACTCACCGTTCACGAAATACTTGCGAACCAATTGGCCGCCGGCGTCTTTGCTGACATCGTACCTGCGATCGTCGCCGCTACGGCCTTCTTCGATCCGCACGGAACCGTCATCGGAGACATTAGCGACGTCCGTGTAGTCTTCATTGAACTCGGCCTTGCCCTGGATCTCGACGCGCCGTCTCCAGCCGTTGTCACTCCATTCCCAGGTAGTCTTACTACGCTTTTCCTGAGCGGCGGTCTGTGCCCGTGCCTGATAGTCATAGTTCGGCGGAATCACCGCACCACTCATCGCGATCAGAAGAACAGCTGAGCTAACTAAACCTCTCGTCTTCGAACTTTTCATACAAACCTCCCTGAATTTAAGAAACCTAAGCTGGACTGTAGGGGCGGCACTCCGTGGCCGCCGATTCGTTTGCCACTCATCAACCTGGGGGCAAGGAGGGGCTGCCGCGGAGTGCCGCCCCTACATTTCATTCGTACCGAAGCGCCACGAGTGGATCGACTTTCGTCGCGCGCCGCGCCGGGATGTAACAGGCCAACAAAGCGACCGCCAGCAATCCCAGCGTCACACTTGAAAATGTCAGCAAGTCGGTTGGACTAATTCCAACCAGCAAACTCGCCAGTAAACGTGTCATCCCAAACGCACCAGCTAACCCGGCGGCGACACCGATGAGTGCGAGCGTCATCCCGTTCCGAACTACCAAACTCATTACGTTTGCGGCGCGCGCGCCGAGGGCCATCCGAATCCCAATCTCCTGCGTGCGCTGCGTTACCGCATACGACATCACGCCGTAGATCCCCATCGCCGCCAGCAACAACGCAATCGCCGCAAAGATTGCCAACGACACTGATGAAAAGCTGTAAAGAGAAACTGAGGACGCTCGCACCTCTTCCATCGTCCTCACTGCGAACACCGGCTGGTCTTTGTCGATGGACCACACTTGCTGTCGCATTTCCCCGGCAAGGGCTTGCGGCTCGATGCTGGTACGCGCCACCAGGACCATTGAGCTCCAGGACTCCTGGGCATGCGGCCGGTAATAATCTGTAGTCGTTGCCAGCGTCAGCTCGTGCTTGACGTCTTTAACGACACCGACAACCTGCATCCACGGAAACTCCGCGAGTGGACCGTCAACGCGCATGCGCTTACCGATCGGATCGGTGTTGGGCCAGAACCGGTGGGCCAACGTTTCGTTGACGATGACTACCGGGGTGCTGCCCTCCCGATCCTGATCCGTAAAGGCTCGTCCTTTAACCACAGGAATTTCCATCGTCTTGAAGTAATCAGGAGTGCAGGTTCGAGTTCGGCCGAGGTATTCCTGTCCCGGCGCGGGCTTTGGAAGGTCTTCAATCAAAAATGAATCCGACGCATTCTTGCCACCGAGCGGCAAGTGGCTCACAGCGGCTGCCGACTGGACACCGGGCAACGTTTTCACGCGTTGGACCAATTCCTGATAAAAGGTCGCTCTTTGCGGTTCGTCCCTATACTTCGCTCCCGGCAGGACCAAACTCATCGTCATTACGTTCTGCGGATTGAAGCCGGCGTCGGTTTTCAAAAGGACCATGAAGGTTCGTAACAACAGACCAGCACTCACCAGCAACATCAAAGAGAGTGCCACTTCTGAAACCACGAGCAGTCCGCGCAGTCGATGTGTGCCTGACGAAGTTTGCCGTCCACCTTCCTTAAGACCGGCGTTTAGATCAGTACGCGACATCTGCCAGGCGGGCGCTAATCCAAACAACACGCCGCTGAAGACTGAAAGCGCCAGGTTGAACCCGAGTACTGAAGTATTGACTACCAACAGGTTCCAGCCGGGTGCGAATTTGGCCGCATCTCCCGGATTTACACTGCGTAGAACATCCACACCCCAGTAGGCAACCAAAATTCCAAACAAGCCGCCCACGAACGCAAGCAGTACGCTTTCAGTTAGCAACTGGCGCATGAGTCGCCATCGACTCGCGCCGAGCGCCGCGCGCAGACGCCATTTCCTTCTGTCTTCCTGCCGCTCGCGCCAGCATCAAGTTGGCAACATTCGCGCAAACGATGAGCAAGACAAATCCAACCGCTGCCATCAGGATAAAAATTGCGGATTTGTAGATCCTGACTGTGTCTTCAATGATTGGATAGGCAGCGACGGACCAGCCAGCATTTGTTTCCGGGTGATCCTGCTGAAGTCGTGCAGAAATATTCGCGAGATCGGATTGCGCCTGTGGCACCGAAACACTTGGCTTGAGCCGGCCAACCACGAGGTAGGTGTGAAACTGGCGATTGCTCGCCATCTCCGCAGTGATCGTGAGCGGAGCAATCACATCGGCGCCAGTTGGATAGGTGAAACCTTGCGGAAACACGCCGACTATGGTGCGATTTAGAGAGTTGAGTGTAATGCTTTTCCCCAGGATTGCCGGGTCGCCACCAAATCTTCGCTGCCATAAATCGTAACTAATAATGGCAACGGGCGATTTGCCGGGCTGGTCTTCATCAGGAGCGAAGGCTCGACCGAGCGCGGGAGGTACACCAATCACATCCAGAAGATTTGCGGTTACCAGAAAGCCCTGGATTCGCTCCGGCGTGTCTCCGCCGGTGAGGTTAGCGCTCCAACCGCGGTATGTTCCCATTTTTTCGAACGTTTGATTCTGAGTCTTCCAGTCGAGAAAGTTGGCCATCGCAGCTTCGTTGCGGACGACACCGCGAGCAGGTTGGCTCTCCCACACAGCGACTACTCGCTCGAGCTCAGGAAATGGCAGAGGGTTAATTAGGAGAGCGTTGACTACGCTGAAGATGGCACTGTTGGCGCCAATGCCGACTGCGAGTGTGAGGATCGCAATGAGGCTCAGCGCCGGGCGCTTAAGAAGTGAACGTATGGAGAATTGTAGATCACGTAGGAATGAATCCATTGAACCTCTCCTTCGCTTGGCTCACATCGGCCGGGGATATCTTCAACTCTCTGTGCATCCTCGGTGTTCTCTGTGTCTCTGCGGTGGATTTATCTGGAAAAAGTAGAGCCACAGAGGATGCACAGACCTACTTCACTCTGATCACCATCAGCGTCACGTCGTCGTCAAAGCTTCCGTTACTAAATTCGCTGACCGCCGTCATAACCTTCTCGCGCAACTCGTCAGCCGTCAGCTGCTGGCCGGTAGTTAACAGCTCCTGCAAACGCTCTTCACCAAACTCTTCACCGTCAGCATTCGCAGCTTCGGTAACACCGTCGGTGAACAACACCATGACGTCACCACTGCGTAATTCGATCTCATGCTGTTGGAAATCCTGATCGGGAAAAACACCAAGCACTGGACCGCCTCCAAGCAGTCGCGTGCACTTTCCATCGCGGACCAGCATCGGCGGATAGTGACCGGCGTTGGCAAATGTAAGCCTGCGTGCGGGAACATCAAGCAGCCCGTAGAAGCAGGTGATGAAACGATTGGGAACGATGTTTTCGCAGACGACTCCGTTGACCCGGGCGAACAGCTCGCCTGGTCCAAGCGTCGCCGAAGCAATTGACTTGAGAACGGCTTGCAGGTTGGACATCAACAAAGCCGCTGACATCCCCTTCCCCGCTACGTCGGCGATACAAAGTCCGGTTCGCGCATCGTCAAACTTGAAGACGTCGAAATAGTCGCCACCGACGGTGCGGACCGGCTGCCAGGCTGTGGCCACTTCAAGTCCTTGAATGCAGGGCAATTCTTTCGGCAATAAAGCCTGTTGAATTTCACCTGCGTCGGCGAGCTCCTGCTCAAAGGTTTCGCTCGCCTTCTGGTGGTCGGCATCAAGCCGAGTTTGCAACCGGCGCTGCCGGCCTAGTTCGATTTGGGTTTTAAGCGTTTTGAGCAGGCTCGGATTGTCCCAGGGCTTTTGCACAAAGTCGTGCACCCCGCGATGCATGGCCTCGACGGCCAATTCGACTGTGGCCCATCCGGTCAACACTACGACGGGAACGGCGCTATCCAGCTTGCGGATGTTGTCGATTAGCTCGAGACCTTCCTGCCCCGAGGTAGTGTCGCGAGCGTAGTTGAGATCCATCAGGACCAAATCGAAGTTTGATCGCTGGAGCGCTTCGAGGACTGCGGCAGGTGAAGTGACCGCTTCCGTTTGATAACCGGCTTCACGCAACAGCAAACGCAGCGCCGTCGCCACATCAGGTTGATCGTCTGCTATCAAAGTGCGCGGAATGGGCGCTGCCAGAGTGTAAGAGTTGGTCGTATTCATTTCTCAATCCGGCGTTTGGTAGGTGGCGGAAGCCTCCGCCAAAGTTAGGCCCGGGGAGACCTCGACCGAATTCGAATACTTAGTCCTTCGCTATCCAACCGTCTTCGAGCCGCACAATTCGGTTGCCGTATGCGGCGTTAACTTCGGAGTGGGTTACCTGAACGATGGTGGTGCCTTCGTTGTTCAGGATCTTGAACATCTCCATGATCTCTTTGCCCTGGCTGGAGTGAAGATTTCCGGTCGGCTCGTCCGCCAGGATGATTCGTGGATTAGCCACAACCGCGCGGGCGATACCAACGAGTTGTTGTTGTCCGCCGGAAAGTTGACTCGGAAAAAGATCCTTCTTACCAACGATTTGAAAGCGGTCGAGCGTGTCGCAAACAATCGACTGGCGTTCTTTCTTGCTGACGTCGCGATACGAAAGCGGCAGCTCGAGGTTTTCAAAAACGGTCTGATCGTCAAGCAGGTGGTAACTCTGAAAAACAAAACCGATGTTGCTGTTACGAAGGGCGGCGCGTTTCTTGTGGTCCAACTTGTGGACTGCGACATCGTCGAAGTAGTACTCGCCGGTCCACGACTGATCGTGCATCCCCAGAATGTGCAGCAGCGTTGATTTACCGGCGCCAGACGGACCCATGATGGAAACAAACTCGCCTGCGTTTATGTCCAGATCGACGCGTCGCAGGACGTAGGTCCTGGTTGGACCCTGCGGAAAAGACTTTTCAACGTTTCGGAGCTTGATCATTGAATGTCACCGAAACCGCTTTCCTTGAGTTCGCGCTTGGCATCTTCGATTTCACGGCGATTCGCGCCGGCTTCTTCTTCGACAATCAAACCGTCGAAAAGGTGCACGATGCGATCAGCATGCTGCGCGTAACGCGGGTCGTGCGTCACCATGCAGATGGTTGCGCCGCCACGATGTAGCTCACGCATCAGTTCCATCACAGCTTCGCCGTTGGTTGAATCCAGGTTTCCTGTCGGCTCGTCTGCCAGCAGGATGCTCGGCTGACCACCGACTGCGCGCGCAACCGCAACACGCTGTTGTTGACCGCCGGATAGCTGGCTGGGCAGGTGTTTCGCACGATGGGCCATGCCGACGCGCTCGAGTGCTTCGGTGGCGCGCTTCTTACGTTCGGCTGAATTCATGCCGCGATAGGTCAACGGGAGTTCGACGTTTTCATAGACCGTGAGATCGCCGATCAGATTAAAGCTCTGGAAGATAAAACCGACTTCGCGATTCCGTATCCGCGCGCGTTCCGACAGGGAAAGGTTCTCAACCGGATGCTCGTTAAGAACGTAAGCGCCGTCGCTCGGGGTATCCAACAAACCGAGAATCGACAACAGCGTTGACTTACCACAACCGGAAGGTCCGGCGATTGAGAGGTACTCACCTTTTTTAATATCCAGGTGAATGCCGGATAGGGCGTGTGTCTCTACCTCATCGGTGTAGAAGACTTTCTTTACGTCGGAAAGACGAATCAGGGGATCGGTAGCACTCATCATGGTCTCCTTAAATTAGTGGAACGTCGCGTAGAACTTTTGGGTCAGGACTTTTGGAACTTTGGAAATGCCAGGTGTTGGTTTCTCATCTCAATCGCAACGCGGTTACGCCTGGCATGGATCCTTCAAACCCACCTAACGCAACCGCGTGCGATTGATGCTCGCGGTTAGCGCACCAGAATGCGGGTGTAACTGTCCATCGACGAGGTGTCTGACAGAATCACCCGGTCGCCTTCGTTTAGGCCGCCAACGATTTCGATTGTGCTTACCGAGCTGCGGCCCAGCGTCACCTGGGTTCTGACTGCTTCCTGGCCATCAGCACTCAAACGGAAGAGACCTACTGTTTGTTGGCCCTGCCCGAAAGCGGGCCGGCCCACGTAAAGCACGTTGGTCAGACGCTCAAGTTCAATCGTTCCGTCGACACTTAAGTCAGGACGCGCACTCGCTGGAATTGGGCCAGTCAGTTCGGCGTCGACCACGAACGTGCCTTCGCGGGCTGCAGGATCGATACGCGAAACTCTTCCCTCGATAATGCCGTTGCGCGTATCCACTGCGACCGGTTGTCCCACTCGCACGTCCTTGATCTGCGTCTCAGGAATTCGTAATTCGGCTTTCAGCGATGCGGGATCGGCGACGCGCGCCATGTTGAAACCTGGAGTTACCTGCTGACCTACTTGCACGGAAACCTGCTGCAGCACGCCATTGGTGCCGGCCATAACTTTCAATGCATTGGCCTGCTCACGCTTCAATCGAGAAAGCGCCTGCAACTGCTGGATGCGAGCATTTTGTGCGTTAATCTGGGCCTTGGTGGCCTTGCCGCCCATCGCCAGCCGTTCCTGTTCAACCCTCAAACGATCCGCAAGATCCTGAACTCGCACGCGAGCCACTTTGAGCAGAATTCCGGGAACCAGTCCCTGCTTGCCGAGCACTTCGTCGGTGTCAAGCTGCATCTTCGCCTGGCTATACTCTGCCTTGATCGACGCAATAGCTGACTCTTGTGTTAACCCGTCACTCTGCAAACGCACGCGCAGGTTCTCAAGATCGGCCTGTGCAGCGCGTAGTTGGAAGTCAGCGTCAGTAGCCTGCTGCTCCATTTGCGGGTTCGAGAGTTCGAAGATGACGGTGCCGGCAGATACTTCGACACCGGGCTGGACCAGGATGCGCTCCACGCGTCCATCGGCCGGTGCTGGTACCCAACGCGTGAGTTGGGGGACGAGCGTTCCGATACCACGTACCTCGCGCAGCATTTGCCCGCGCTTCACGGTGTCGATGACGGCAGTCGATTTTACCAGGGTAGGTGCGGCGGGTTTTAGCTTGGCGAGTCCAAAGGTGACCGCGCCAACAGCCAGGAGGCCGACGACAACAAGGAGTCCGGTGCGAATGCGTTTCTTAAAACGAGACTTTTGGGGGCGCTTGATATCCATAAAACTTTAGTTCTTTGAGCTTTGTACTTGGTGCTACGGCTAGGTGCTTAGTGTCTGCTTAGTGCTTGTGCTTACTGCCTACTGCTTACTGCTCACTCCGCGACTGTTCGGGCAACCAATGTCAAACCGCGTGCCCAACAAGAGAATGGACAGGAGAACGAAGGAATTGTGAGTGTGAACGACGGAAAACCTGCGGAAACTACTGAAATTCAAGCCACTAGCCACTATTGGCCCAGCCGCTTGATGCTGTGGAAAACTTAGTGAGGGTTGTGAGCGCGCGCGTGAACGTCCCGTCCAGTTTCATTTTCGGGACGACATGATCCCGCTTTTGCGATACGGATCGACGGAGGCGATACGAGAATTCGAATAAAACCCCCAAAATGTCCGTGCCTTTCAGCTTGTCGTGAGCCTGGGGAGACTCAATTTTGTAAATGGAAATTACGCGGCGCACAGGCGTTCAGAGTTTAGCCTTCACTGCAGATCAACAACAGACTCGAGCGAGCCGCGAAACTGCACCGCCGCTTCGCGGAGCGATTCCATTAACACCGCGGCTTCAGCCCGGTGATCAGGGTGAATTGGCAAAACAGACGAACCGTTGAGGGCGAGCAAACAGGAAACCGTTAGAAACGGTTGCGAGATCACCTCTCGAATCTTGTCACCGGGCTGAAGCCGCGGTGCTAATGAGATCGCTCCGCGTAACCGGCAGTGGTAGGGCGCTCAAACTCTAAACAACCCATGGGCAGATCGCTGACTGCTTATCGCAGTCACCCTTGACACAAAAAAGAGCCGAGTTGAACGAGTCAACCCGGCTTCGATTCGCCACTACCCTGCAACCGCAGCCAGTGCTCATCACTGCCTACTGCTCACCGCTATCTGCTCGCTTCGCGCTTTCTCAGTACGCGTCGCTCTCGCCTTCAACCCTCAACTCATTCGTCACCGAGAACGAACCCGAAACACCGCGCGCAGTCATGTACGCAAGCTGTCGGTCAAACTTGCTACCAACCACACCGGTAAGCGTGACATGTCCACGATTCACGACGATGTGCAGCGATGGGTTGCCGCCCATGAAATAACGATATAACCCACCGGCGCGCTGCAGTGCGCGCAGCGTGTTGATGCGAAGTGAATCGTCAAAACCCGACGGCGGCAACACCTCGATGTTGTTCACCACTTGCGTGACACCCGAAATGCGCGACACGCTTCGTTCCGCGTCGGAACGAGTAGACGGGCGCACTACCTGGCCAAAAAGGGTGACCTTTCCACCATTGATGCTGTAGGCCAAATTATCAAACACACCGTAGTAAGGCAGCGTCACTAATTTCCGCCTCACCTGCTTTGCTAGCTGAGATCCGGACTGCGTGCTGCCTGACGTGTTCGCGTAATTTCGGGTCTGTGCGGCCACACTGTTTGCTGTCGGAAACACCTGCGGCGCAATGCCAATCAGCAAGGCCGCCAAGCCGATTCCGAGGGTATTTCTTATCCTGCTCATCTTTCCTACCTTCCTTCCGTTCACTTCATTGCTCAAGATGTTCGTTCTATTTTGATGTTTCGTCTTTAATTAAGTTGTTTCTATTTAACGCGAGATTTCGTTGCGTTTTGTCTCTTCACATCTTTATCCCCAATAATCCTGCCTTTTTTTAGATAGACACGCTTCTAAGCCCTTTGGTTACAACGAAACGCCACCGTGCGATTGTAGGCGGTACTCCGTGGCCGCCCACTTCGTTGCGCATCACACAACGCGGCGGGGTCGGACATCACAACAAAAGGGGCGGCCACAGAGTGCCGCCCCACACAGACGCTCGCCGGGTTGCGCGCCCATCGTGTTGGCTATTACGCTTTCGAAACGGAGGGACCGGTCTCTCGGTTCAAACTGCGGCTCCCCCGCAACAACATCAACGCCGCGAGCAAACAAGCAGCGGGACAAATCAGCAGCGCGTAACGCATCTGCTGAGGGTTCGTGGACACGCCGAGCCAGTCATTTAGCTTGCCAATAAGATTTGAGCCCACCATGTACGCCGCAATATTCACACTGAAGAAATAAATTCCGATACCGAGACCACGCAGGTGTGGTCCAGCAATGTCGTGCACGTCGGCAGCCGCTGGTCCAAGCCACATGAGTGACAACCCAAGCAGGACAAAGTTCGCTAGTAAAAGAAATCCGAGGCCATCAGAAAAGATCAGCATCAACCAAAATGGGACTGCGAGCGCTGCGATTCGCCAATTGATGGCACCTCCACCTCCCCCAGCTAAACCAATCGGCTTCAGTTCAAAAGCGGCGAACAAATGAATGAGGCCGCCTCCATGCCTGAAAATTGCTGAGCGCTGCTTCACTGGTCCTTATCGTCCTCACTTTCGTTGACTTACCACTACCCTTACCGTACGCTCACCTCACTCAACAATAGGCTTGATACGCAAGTAGCGCCTCCTGCTTACTTAGTTAACCTGAACCTCCCACGCACCTTCATCAAATCAGGTTGGCACCACGCTCCGTCACCCAGGAGATCGCTATGTTTTCCCATTCTCCCCGCAGCTCGCGGACAACCTTCAACAAGTTCACCTCCCTAACAATCTGTGTGGCCCTGCTGTCAGCGCCCGTCTCCGTCCTGGCCCAGTCCAGGGATCAAGAACGTGGAATCGGAATTACCACAGCTCCGCAGGAAAAAACCGCAGCCGCGACCCCCAACAGTCAAAACGATAAACCGGCGTTGATTCTTCAGACCGGTCACACCAGATCCGCTAACGCAGTGGCCTTCGGCCCTGACAATCGTTGGCTAGCGTCAGGCGGCAAGGACAACGTCATAAAGATTTGGGACCTGACGACGGGAAACATTTTACGAACGCTGTACGGCCATTCGAGCAACGTTAACGCCCTCGCCGTCAGCCCTGATGGAAAGTTGTTGGCTTCTGGAAGCGGGAATGTCAACGACAAACGAGATTTATGGACCTTCACCCAGGGCGGGGTTGTCGGCGGAGCTGATGATACATCGGTAAGGATCTGGAATATTCAAACCGGCCAACAGTTGCAGGTCCTGCGTGGCCATGCACTGCCCGTCGGCGCCGTCGCGTTCAGCAACGATGGTCAATCGTTAACCAGCGTCGGTGGTGACAGCATCAAGGTTTGGAACATCGCAGCCGGCACCGAGCTCCGGACGCAAAAGACCCAATATGGAAAAAGCGGTATGGAGAAGCTCGACTCCTTAGACATCGGCTGTTTTATCGGGTGTGAGAACAAGCAAAAGAAACAGGAAGCGCAGCGCCTGAAGAACTTCAAAATGTCTGCGTCGAAAATTGCCGTCAGTCCCAACGGACAATTCGCCGCGGTGGGCCAACCAGATAAAGCAATCAAAATCTATGACGCAACGGGTGGACGCGAAGTGCGCGACTTACCAGTCAAGACGATTCCCGAAGCGGAAAATTCCAGCCTCGCCTTCAGCCCGGATGCGCGTCTCCTTGCCTTCGCTAAAACGAGTGACACCGTCACCGTCCAGGAGTCGGCGAGCGGCCGCGAGATTTACAGTGTCAATACGGGCCTTAGTAAGTCCCCTCAACGCGTGCAATTCAGCGCGGACGGACGCTTCCTCATTACCGCAATCGATAAAACCGGCGATGCAGGGATGAAGTTGTGGGACGCGACCAGCGGCCAATCGATACGGGTGTTGGTTCCCGCGGGAGAATCTTCTGGGAACGCGCGCGTGATCAGCTTCAGTCGCGATAGCAGCTTGATTGCGACCGTCGGAGCTGGAGCGAAAGCAATAAAAATTATTGACGCGGCGACGGGCCACGAAGTCCGCACACTCCAGACCGGTGCCACGGACGCCGGCTATCGCGCCGACCAGGCCGCCTTCATCAAAACCATCGATGCCAGGACGATGGCCACACTTCAAAAGCGCGATATCACTACGCCCGAGCAAATCATCGAGGCTGTTGAAGCGATGGGAGCCATTTCGAGTCAGAAACTTCAGTCAGGCAGTGCGGTTAGTTTTAGTCAAGATGGCCGTTTCCTGATTTCGAATCGTGTGCTTCTAAAAAATCTGGTAACCGAGGTTTGGGACTCAGCCGCTGGAACTCTCGTGCGGGGCAAGGGCGAAGGAACACTCCGCGATCGCGGTAAACCGTTTTTCAGTCCCGACGGTCGATTCAGAGCAGCGGCCTTCTATCCGATGAAGGACTTCTACGAGATCACTGCCGGCGAAATGCTCAATATCTTTGGCAGCGTTTACAAGGACGTCTATAAACAGCGAATCGATCTTTACGATGGAACATCCGACAAACGCCTGCGCGAGCTGGACGGTGGTAAGGCACCTGAGATGGGCATCGTTCCGGCGGCCGGGTTTAGCTTCGACGGTAAGCTGATCGCGATGACCGGTTTCGAGAAGAAAGAACGTTCCGTGATCATTTATGAGAGCGAGAGCGGTCGCAAGGTCAAAAGCTTTCCCATCAACGACGATGTGCAGACCGGAGCCGTCACCACCCTTTGTCTGAGCGCAGACGCACGCCTATTGGCTGCGGGCTACGCAACTAAAATCGATCTATTCGAAGCCGCCACGGGCAGGACGTTGCGCACCATCGTGCACCCGGAACGCGTGGCCTCGCTTACTTTCAGCCCTGATGGGCGTTTCCTGGTCGCGCTTGGAGAGAACAACGACAAGTACATTTGGGACGCATCGTCTGGCGAGAAACTCGCCACGCTTGTGAATCTTGGTGGCGCCCTGAACAGTCGCAGCAGCGATTGGCTGGTTGTCACTCCCGACGGGCTATTTGACGGCTCGCCGGCGGCATGGAAGCAAATACTTTGGCAGTTTGGCGGCAACACATTTGATGTCACGCCGGCGGAAACTTTCTTTAACGAATTCTACTATCCGGGGTTGTTGGCCGAAGTGATGGCCGGGAAAAAACCACGCGCCCCGAAAAACATCTCGCAACTTGACCGCCGCCAACCGGAAATAAAATTGACGCTTGGTTCAGGCCCGGGGGGAAAGGTGCAAGGGTCAGGGGAAAAGGGCCAGGGAGAAGGGTCAACCCTCGGGACCTTATCCGCAATCCGTAATCCGCAATCCGAAATCACAACCCACGCCCATCACGCAACGCCTCAGTCACCCGTGGCGTCGCGCACTGTCACCGTTACGATCGACGTCACCGAAAAACCAGCAGACAAAGATCACGCTCTTGCCAGCGGTGCGCGCGATGTGCGCCTGTTCCGCAACGGGTCGCTCGTCAAAGTTTGGCGCGGCGATGTACTGAAGGGAAAAACGACGGCCACCCTGGAAACCACTTTGGCCATCGTCGCCGGAGAGAATCGATTGGAGGCATACGCCTTCAACCACGACAACGTCAAAAGCAAAGACGCAACGTTGAATCTGAAGGGCGCTGACACCCTCAAGCGGCCCGGCACCGCCTACGTTCTCGCGATCGGAGTTAACGCCTATTCAAACCAGCAATACAATCTGAAATTCGCCGTCGCAGACGCAGCAGCCTTTAGCGAGGAGGTCCAACGCGAACAGCAGCAGATCGCCAATTACGCTAATGTTGAGGTCGCCGCACTGCTCGACGGTCAGGCCACGAAAGAAAACATCTTGCTGGCATTGAAACGACTGTCTGGTTCGAGTGAAACTTTGCCTGCCGCTGCACCCGCATCACTCCAAAAGTTGAAAGCCACCCAGCCGGAGGATGCCGTCTTCATTTACTTTGCGGGCCACGGCACCGCTCACGGTGAGCGTTTCTACCTCTTGCCGCACGACCTCGGTTATCGGGGTGAGCGAACGGCGCTTAACTCAGATGGTTTGAAAATGATCCTGGACCACAGCATCTCGGATGAGGAGTTGGAACGGGCGGTCGAAGGAATCGATGCGGACAAACTGCTTATGGTTATCGACGCCTGCAATTCCGGCCAGGCACTCGAGGCCGCCGAGCAGCGCCGTGGTCCGATGAACTCGAAGGGCCTGGCCCAACTGGCGTATGAGAAAGGAATGTACATCCTGACCGCCGCTCAAAGTTATCAAGCCGCGCAGGAAACATCCCAACTGGGCCATGGACTGTTGACTTACGCTCTCGTCGAGGAAGGGCTGAAACAGAACTCTGCCGATAGTGAACCGAAAGATGGTGAAGTCGGTGTGCGCGAATGGTTCGACTACGCCAGCGCACGCGTGCCCAACATGCAAATCGAGAAGATGAACCAGGCTCGTAGTTTGGGCCTGACACTATCATTCACCGCAAACAACGAAGGCGTTCCAGTGCTAGAGCGCCTAGTCACTCAAACTCCACGCGTCTTCTACCGCCGCGAATCAGAAGGCCGGCCCTTGATAGTCGCGAAACAGTGAGCGGTGAGCAGTGAGCGGTCAGCAATCAGCAGTCAGCAATCAGGTCAGCGCGCTTCTCATCTGCAGCCTGGGAAAGCACTGCAATTGTGCGATTCTCACAAGTTGGGACGACGGACTTGTCCCCGCTCGTAGTCGCGCATCTGCAGACGTTCACGAGCGTCATAACTCAGCGACTCCGGAAAGGCTCTGCCCTTCTGCTGACTGCTGGTTGCTGATTGCCGATTGCTATTTCCTCGTGATAATCTCCGCCCGCTTACTCCCATCCACCCGCAACATCTCAAAGGAGTTCATATGAAACGTCTACTCACCTTTGCTTGCATTGCTCTCGTCCTAATCGTTTCACTCGCGCTTCCGTTTCCCGTCGCTGAAGGTTACTCCAAACCCGTCGCGCAAGTTGGGCCATTGGATCTCTCGGGCGAGTTGCATGGCGCACCTTACCGCATACGCGTTCCCGCAGTCTGGAACGGAACCCTCCTCGTCTTCGCCCACGGCTATCGTGATAAAGCCGACCATCCAGGTGAGGTAGACAATCGCAACGCTGACATCGCTCCGAATGCCGCGCTTGAACCAGTGCTTCTGGCACAGGGTTATGCACTCGCCGGGTCCGCGTATCGCGACAATGGTTGGGAAGTCGAGGGAGGCATCCAGGATACGAAGGATGTGACGGTGCTGTTCAGGTCGCTCGTGGGCCAACCCGATCGGACCATCCTCTGGAGTGTTTCGATGGGTTCGGTGATCGGACTCGAGAGCATGGAACGTTTCGGCGGCATCTATGACGGCGCGTTGTGCATGTGCGCGCCCGGCGCGGGCTCCACTCGCGTGTGGGACGCCGGCCTCGGACTCTATCTCGCTTATGACGTTGTCTTTGGAACGTTACCTTCGTGGGGAACAGTGGGCGAAGTCCGCAACGACATAGACTTCGAAACCGAAGTGTTACCAAAACTCATACCAGAAGTCAGCAACATTGCGAACTTTCCGAAGTTTGAGTTTGTGCGGTTGGTAGGTGGCAATCCGGGACGCGGCATAAACCCGCCTCCACCTCCGGCTTTTTATCCTGGCTGGGTTTTCACTGATATGGCTTTTCTCACCGAGTTTCGCTCAGAGCTACAGCGGCGCGCTGGTGGTCCATACGTGCAGAACCTTAACCATAACTACAATCTGACGGCTGCGGAGAAAACGTACCTCAATTCCCTTGGCGTACCCACACCCGTGATTGACGCCTGGCTGGTCCAGATGAATAGTCGCCGAAACATTGATGCGGCCCCGGCGGCGCGCAACTACGTCGAGCACTACGCCACCTTCAACGGCAAGATAAAATCGCCGGTGTTAACGATGCATACGGTCATTGATCCACTGGTAGTCGTCGCCAACGAATCAGCCTACGGCGAAACAGTCGCCGCCGCCGGTCGCAGCAATCAGTTGTTCCAGACCTACACCACCGGCAACGGCCACTGCGCCTTCAACGCACCACAAATCCTGACCGCGGTCGGCGCGATCGACAACTGGGTACGAAACGGCACCAAACCAACGGCAGCAACTTTCCCCGCCGCCCTCGGCTTCGCCCCAACCTTCGTCCCCCCAGCGTTCCCCCAACCGTAGGGTCGTGAGGTTTCAAAGTCGCGATTCTATAGTCGCGATCTAAATGACAACTCCAACCTGACTGTAGGGGCGGCACTCGTTGGCCGCCCCTTCTTTCTTTTGTGCTCATCACCCGTTACTTTCCGACCACTAACCAACGCCTAAAACAACAAAAACAGCGGAGAATACCTTCTTCACATTCTCGCTGCTCGCTGACGACTTTTAAGCCTCTCAGCCCAGAGACATCTTTTTTCACTCTTCATCTGTGAAGGAGCTTGATGTCATTAAACTCTGACCCACAAACGAATGCCGGCAGTTCAGTGCCCGCCGGCTCCACTCAGGGACAAGCTCCTGCAAACGCTCCCCCCACCGCGTCGCCTGTTTCACACGAAGCGGATGACAAACGCAGGAGTCTTGTTGCTCGGGTTCGCGGCCATTCTCGGTGCAAAAGCCCGAGCTGGAAAGACGGATGCTCATTCGGGAGCAACTCAACGTGGGTCCTAATAGCGTTTCCAACCCCAGCACGCGCTCAGCCCAGGATACGGCAGGCAAACCCACAGCGAATACCACTCGACCCGGCAACCGTCCGCGATAACCGGCGATAGTTCTACGGACAAACTAAGCGCCAGGGCGCCACGGGCGGCTTTCCCACCGTCCGGGCGGAAAGACCTGAACTCTGAACACCTGTAGTCAAGCGGGCTAACGGGTGTTCAGAGTTCAACCTTTAGGTTGCGTCTGCGCCTCTCCGAACGCAGGCTGCCTTTCGATCCCACCCTTCCAGAAAAGCGAACCCTACCGACGACTACCTCAATAAACGCTGAAGTAGTACTCCAGCGTAACCTGGACGGAAACAGGGTGACCGTCTTTAACTGCCGGAGTGAACTTTATCAAGCGAGCGGCGGCGATGGCTTTCTCGGGGAGACCATAGCCGAGCTCGGATCCAAACACGACTTTGATATCTCGCACAGTGCCCGAACGGTCGAGAATGCACTGTACCCGGATGGTGCCCTGAATCTGGTTTTGCCGGGCGGAGTCGGTGTATGAAGGCTTAGGTTTGGAGGTGATGACAGCTTTCTGATCAACTTCGCTTTGGGCGAACACCGGCCCGGAATCTACCGGCGACACACGCGGATCACTGGGGACCAGAAACGGATCTTCCGTTACCGAAGAGTCGCCAGTAGTCGGGGTCGCTTCCTTCTTATCCGCCGCCGCGGACTGCCGAAACGAGAAATTTCCCATCAGCGACGATGACTCCCAGGGCGTTTGCTTTCCCTTGGTGACTCCGTATACGGAAATTCTGACGCGCTTGAATACATCTTCGATACTCAAATCCGGAATGGAGATGACCTTCAACAATTCGCGCGTGTAGATCCCGTTGCGTCCGGCTCCGCCATCGCTGGCAATCGAACCTGGCGCCGTCGCATACGCGATCAGCGTGCCCTCCGGTGCGTCCATCTTGGCAAGGCCATTCGACCCGGATCGAAAACTTCGCGCGAACGGATTGTTGCGACAGGCATCCAGAATCACGATGTTGAGTCTGGTCTTTGACCCGGTATCCATTTGGGCCAAGACAAACCCGGCATCTACAGTTTCATACTCGACCTCTTCTTCGGTGTGCACCTCGGCATTGACCGGCACGAGGTAATTATTCCCTTTCACCTGCAGTCCGTGGCCGGCGTAATAGAACAGGGCCACACCAGCATTCCTGATCTTCATTCCAAACTCGCGAATGGCGCGTTTCATACCATTCTGATCCAGATCCTTCCGTTCGATTACCTCAAACCCGGAGTTCCGCAACGCGATGGTAATGTCTTCGGCATCGTTAACCGGGTTCTTCAGAGGCGCGGTGGGATAGGCAGAGTTTCCGATCACCAAGGCAACGCGGTTTGCACTCGCTGCGGGTGGCTGAATGAGCTGGCGATCCTGTGCGCGCTGGGCGACAGGGATTAGGGCGATCAGTAGACAAGTACACGCGACAAGCCGGATGGGGGTTGACATGGGCCGGATGTTAGCAGTGAAGCGTGAAAAGGGGAATTTGTTTATTCGTGTAGTTAGGGACGGTTTTTCACCGGCATAAAAAGTTATTCACGAAACGCACGAAATCACGAAATAGCACGAAGGCGGCCGGAGACGCGGCTTTTTTCGCCTTCCGTGCGGAATCCCGATGCCATCGGGACTGCCTTTCCGACCACGCCTAATCATTCCCGAGGCTCCACCTCCGCATACACGCTGGTTTCTAAATCCCCAGTTGAAATCGCAAAGCATCAATAATCGATAGTCGGGCGAGTTCGTCGCCTACTACCCCAAACCTTTCTGTCAATCTCCGCTTGTCCAGAGTCTTGATCTGGTAACAGAGCGCGATTGAGTCCCGTGTTAGGCCGCCAGTGCTTGCCGGCAGTACAGCCTCGTTGGGATAGATTCGACGATTTGGTTTTAACGAAGTAACGGGTATTACGTTAACCACTGGAAGGATGTTATTGAGGGCACTAACACTTATCACACTAACCGGTCTGCTGCGGCCTTGCTCTGACCCCACTACTGGATCGAGATTCGCGCGCCAAACACTCCAGCGTGAGACATTCATGAAAGCCGCTCTAAAGTGTCAGCGTCTTTGAAATCATCCATAGTCGCGTTGAGGTCCGCCAGAAAGCGTTCATCATGAGCTGCCTCGTTCATCAGCGCTATGCGAGCTTGTGTGTTGGTAGGGAGACCCAGGACTGAGTCTCTCGACACAGCTATCAAGGCAACGGCCTGTTCTCGGCGGACGCTGGGAAAGTCCTCTAGAAACTGATCCAAACTGTCACCTAGTTCCAGATAGTCAAACAGATGTTTGATGGGAACACGAGTACCCTGGAACACAGGGATGCCACTCATCTTTTCTGGATCTCGTTCGATTAGCTCTTCAACCTTCATATTAAGCAGATCGTACCATAGTGCGAGTGTCGCGCCGCAAGCTCACCACGAACTCCGAGCATCCCAGCGGAAGCCAGATTTCTTCCATCGGTGTAACTAACGCGGTGCGCTTTCGTCGCCGCTAATATCAACGACAGCGACCGGGCCTACCTTCGCCGCATCTCTCGCGCCTTTGGAACCAGTGCGCTAATACAACGGTTCGATTTCACTAACCGGAATGATAGAAAGCTGCGAGCAGGGCACACCCTGGAGCCGCTTGTTATCCCTCATCTCAGACGTATCGAGCACACTTCAACCTATCGCTTCTCACAAGTCAGGAAGGAGGATTTATCCCCGCTCTTTCTCTCACCTCTCGGGTCCAACATTGAATCTTCACTGTCACGTTTCCTCAGACTCATCACTCATCACTTACTCTCGCGACTTGCCGCCGCACAGTGCGGAAAGGCTCCGCCCTTCCGTCCATGTCAATAATTCATGAGGCTACGCCTCAGTTTCTTCGCTGCTTCGTTTTGTCTGCTAACTAACGCATATTTCCTTATGCTAAGACTCTTGTATCTCCGGTAACAGACAAGTTTCAGCAACATCTCGCATTGACTGCCATATTCCTTCAAAATGACCCTGCCACTTACTTATCATTTGGAGGAAGAGTCATTGACTGCACGTGCGCTCAGGAGATCCCACGAAAGACGCTTCAAGCGCCGCGTAGCAAACTACTACCTTGGATTTCATCGCCACGATCCGCGCCGAATTGGCCAAATTGCCACGACGAGGAAACTGTGCTCTTGCTGGATGTGCGGCAATCCCAGACGATTCCGGAATGAACCAACTCTAAGAGAGCTAAGAGCGGAGACTTTTTTCGATCTCGATTGGCGCACCTATTAACGAAAGCTAATCGTCTATGGAAGATTCAAGTCTGGTCGTTCCCTCAAGGGAGATCGCACGACGCATTTTCAACCTACGGGGGGTTAAGGTGATGTTGAGTGTAGATCTGGCTCACCTCTACGGCGTGTCAGTGAAAGCACTCAACCAAGCCGTCAAGCGAAATCTCGTTAGATTTCCAGACGACTTCATGTTTCAACTGTCACGCGATGAGTTTGCGGACTTGAAGTCACAGATTGTGACTTCAAGTTGAGGCAATGGGAGCCAATACCATCAGCTTCAGCTATCTAAACTGTGAGCAGTCAGTTTATCTTCTGCGTATCTGAATATGTCAGGACAACTCCCACATGAGCAAATCAGCAGTGACGCTTCCGATCGAACGAATTGAACGCGCAATTATTTTCATCAGAGGCGAAAAGGTAATTCTTGATTCTGACTTGGCTCGGCTGTACGGCGTATCAACCGCCCGGCTTAATCAGCAGGTCAATCGGAACCTTAACCGCTTCCCCGAAGATTTTATGTTTCGCCTAACAGAAGGAGAATTCAAGGATTTGATGTTGCAGAATGCAACATCAAAGAAGGGACGCGGTGGAGAAGAAAACTCCCCCACGCGTTTACCGAGCACGGCACCGTTATGGCAGCCAACGTCCTCAGTAGTCAGCATGCAATTCAAGCATCAGTTCAGATTGTGCGAGCCTTTATTCAATTGCGCCAGATCCTCGCTTCCAACACCGAACTTGCTTTCAAGCTGGATGAGCTTGAAAAGAAATACGACGCACAGTTCAAGATCGTGTTCGACGCTATTCGTCAATTGATGACGCCTCCGCCGACGCCGCCAAGGCCAATCGGCTTCCGTTCAAAGGCGCTGAAGAAATAATCACGCCCTCTGCCGATACTGGCTGCTTCCTTTCGCGGCTTTGCCGCCTCCCGTGCGGAAGGCTCCGCCTTTCCGTCCACTCCCTAACAATTTTGAGGCTACGCCTCCGTTGATTGCCCCAAATAATCATCCATTCAACTAAATCTTCGGATCGCTCATCACTCATCACTCATCACTTTTATCCATACGCCAACTCATCCATCATCGCGGCAAACCGACTCCACGGAATACGCTTTGAAATCTGTCGCTTCCCACCCTTCCACAACAGCGACCCTCTCCCAATAATCATCGTTCCAATCTTTTCCTGATCCGCATAGATCTCTAAGTCGAGCGACGACCCCGCCCTCGTCAACTCCACTACGTGCAAATTGGCTTTTACCGAATGCTTCTTGATCGCTTTCTTCTGTGCCATCGCTTCTCCTCACTGCGAACTAAAAACTATTGTTCGCCCGGACAGGGCAGATTGATATTGGCTTTCAGGAAATCAGCAGGAAACGTATAAGTGAGCGGCTTACCAAGCTCGTGCGGCCCGCATGAAAGAAAGAACGGTCTGTTTGCGACAAAGAATTTAAAGCTCTGAATCGAAGACACCTTTTGGAACTCAAGCGACAGATCGATTTCAGAATCTCTTCCCCAGTCAAAACCGATGAAGTCGAGCGTCAATTGCTTGCCGGTCAACTGAGGAAGCGAAACTATTGAGTTGTCCGTTTTCCAGCTCTCGCCTGGTCTTAACTCTACGTCTTGAATATCGAATTCAATCTTATTCTCGTCCAGGGACAAAACGCGGAATGTCCGCTTACCATCCTTGGGAAATGCGCGGAAGTTAATACCATCGCGAGATGACGCTGGCCCTATCCTACCTTCAATACCAAAGTGATCGAATATGCGTGGCAGATCTGGCCCATCAATGGTTTGTGGAAAGAAAGGCGAAGCCGGGCCAAACTGGATCCCGGTGACTTTATCATCACTGAACCACCAATACGTATCTGGAGGCGGTTTAGGTGGTCTATTCGAATTCAGTGCAGGGGTCAACAGTTTGGCAATCCGGTTTCGGTAGGCGATGAGTTTCGGATGATCGAGATTCATCTCGATATTAAACGAAACTGTCATTCTCTCAGCGGGCATTAGCGGCGACTGAAGTTCCGCGACCGTTTCTCTTGCTCTGCGTTCAGCCTCCTTCGCTTCTTTCCGTTGCCTGATAAGTTCATTAACCTGGAGGGCAGCGGCAACCATTCCGGACAGGAGAATGGCCGCCAGCATCAGCTTCCCCCAACGAGTCAGCCGGCCCTCTTTGTCCCGGGTTTCACCGACTATGGCCACGACGCCGGCAACCCCACTAATCGCGATAGCGAGAAACTTGAGTACAGTAGGAATCAACTCAGCCATATTTCCTCCAGATGCCTGAGGCAGCACCAAGAACTGGTTAGCAACTTCGTTACACTGCAGAAAAGTCGGTCCTTTACGAATGCGGGGTTCGGCAGAGTCTGTGCGCTTCTAATACTAAACGCTCAGCTCTTCACGGGCTTGAGGCGATGCAATCGCACCGGAGGAGCGAAATGTTTATAGCTAACGAGCGCACCCAAGTCTCGTTCCGTTTGTTGCTGAACACGGCGGCGTAAACCTGTGCTCAAGTAGACAAGAGATCCCGCTCCTAACAGCCCAAGGATTGAATAAGGCCTTGCTGCATTCTTTAATCTCTTTTTGCTATCCGAGAGCTAGAGCTTTTCTATCGCTTTCGCTTATATGCCCGAATTGTTAACCTGCCTCCTGTATCCTTCCGCTTGTTCTTGAGAACTTTGGGAGTTGGACGCTTCTCGATTACAGCCCGGCAAACCTTATTATCATTTGCGATCAGCCGACGATGTTTTTGAGCAGAGTACCCGCGGAACCTTCCTTGAAGAGCGTCGAGAATATCCTTTAGTCGATTATCAACATCATGGATGTCATGTCGCTTGCCCCTCTTCAAATACAGGACTACTTCCACCTCTAAAAGATCATCATCCTCGTATTGAATCCCACGCACAGCCGCCGCCTTACGAACATTCTCCAGAATCTCTCTACGCCACAGCTGGCGATCCTTTTGATAGGTAGGAAGCAGGGTGCGAATGGTGCGCGCAATCTTAGTCATCGAATGAGAAAAATTCCCGAGCCACAAACTGAAAGGTTCAAACGTTTGTTAAGTTCAGTCAGACAATGATGGCCATTTCCAAATATCTACAAAACGCGTTCGCCAACTCAATCTGTCTCGGCGTCTTGCACCCGAGGCAGTACTCTTGCGGGAACCAAGTGGCTCTGAACGTCAGCCAGCGATACTTCGCTCAACCACTCTCTTATTGGGACCAACTGGCCACATCTAACCCACGCGTCGTACGCGCTGGCCATGACAAGCGATCTCTCAACGAGTTCCTCAGGCTTCTGGTGGAGGAGAACAATAGTGTTGCTTCGGCTCTGATCGAGCCATGTGTCCAATCTGAAATTGATAGCTAAATCACCCCATCCATAGCCGGACATTATCATTAGCTCACACTGACGCAGCAGCTGATGAAAGCGGAAATGCATGTCGGCGTAAATGCCCCGCTGGTAGGCTATAGCCTTATTAATGCCAGATAAGAACGACGGTCTGTGAAACAGGGGCTTGAGTTGTTTTCCCTGACCGTCCCTGATGTTTTCCGTATCGGATCCTAGAAAGATAGCGGGTTGTGATCTTCCATTCACTGGGAAGGAATACCAATTCACTGAACCGTGGAGCTTGAATATCCGCACTTTAGGGTCAGCCCCGCCATAGAAGCTATCCGCATACCAGCGCACCTCACCGTCGCGTTCGCCGAATCCGTCCATGAAATCTATCTTGTTTTCAATCAGGAACTGCTCAACGAGGGTGTCGTGGTTGAGCGTGACAATGTTTAGTTGTTCGATCCAGCTTGCCGTCGCTAGTTCGTGGATAAGGTTGAATCCGGTTATCAATTTCGGTTGAAGCTCTCCGGCCACAACCGACTCAATAAAGAAACAGGCCCTTTCGGCGAGAGAGGCCAAGCTGCTGAGTCTTGCCATGACGTCGTCGCCCACAAGTAATTCACCTGCTTGGCGCTCAATGATCTCCATCAATGGCGTGACCAGAGAGTTGTCAGCCAGCCCGTTACCCCAAAATCTAATTTCTTCGCAGAGATAAAAGAGATCCTCGTAGGTCGTCTTGGTACCGCGAAAGATAGCTCCAGAGCTGCGCTTTTCTCGGGGTGAATAACCAACGCGTTGGATGTCGCGTTCGTCGTGTTCGCGCAAGAGCTGGAGGAGCTGCCGGAGTCGAACGGTTAGATCTTCGGCTCGCAGTGGCGGATCGGGTTGAGGGCCGGGACTGAATTGGCTGAAGCCCACCTGGTGATAAGGTGCGTTGAAGATCGAATCTGTTAATTCATCAACCTTGGGTAAACCAGAAGGCGCCGACACCCCCGCACCAAGAAAGAGAATCAGTTTCATAACACAGGCTTTAAGCTATTTGACCGTCACCGATTTATTGGCTGCGCACCTAAAACACACCATCAATATCGAGCGCTCGCAGACTAGAAAGGTCTTCTCACTAAGATTTCTTCACCCTGTCGCAGGAGATAGAATTAGCTCGCTCTAATCGAGGGCAGCAGCTTTTTAGCTGCTGCCTTAACTGTGGGACCGGGGCCATAGTATCGCTTCAACCACCGACTCAAGCCGTCGAGTCCTGGGAAGAGCATCCGTTCAGTTACATTATCTTGATCCAACTTGTCGCGAAGCTCCCACTTTTAATTTTTTTGGAATAATGATGCGATAAAAGATGCCATGGTTCTTCCGTCGTCTTAGAAGAGTCTTGAGATCTAGTTTGACGCCTGGCATTACTGACATGATCGCACCTTGATTTATGATCCTGTCGTCCAGCGACGGTGGCTCGAAAAAGAGCACAAACTCTCCCTGTGCCACCAAAGAATCGAATTCGCGCAGCGAACTAATCGATTCAAGCATTTCGACTGAGAATAAAAACGCCCGTTCGTCTGATAAAATACTTCTTAAGGTTGGTGGCAGAAGCTCTCTGGCCCTGACAACATCCACACACCAGATGGCGCCATCTTTGTCAAAATGTTCCTCTTCATAAGTCGCGAAATGCGCTGCAACTTTGGGCGACACGCTCCAGTCCATTAGTCGCGTTGGTAAACCGTGGTGTTGGGCCACAGCAAGCTGAAACCAGAGAGTGTTCGAAGGAATCTCACCCGGCTTAGCATATTTTGCAAAGTTGCGGAGCAAAGGGCCTTCCACGTCGACGCAGGATGGGCCGAGCCTTATGAGGCTTGTTTCCAATCCCCAGTCTTTATTGGCGACGCCGCGATAGACATAGTCTGAACGGTAACGCTGGTGCTTACCCATTTTTATGTCGTAAAGAGCAGTAGCCAGCTCTGCCCAGGTCTTTACCTTTATGTCTTCCTTCATGAACTTAAATTCTAGCCTTAGAACTGCCGGATAAATCGAATTCCGCTGGATGACTGCCCCGACTTACTTGCGGCGGTTTCCTTTCCTGGAATTGTGAGTTCGACACATTAGCGCGGCGTTATCAAGGCGACTTCGCCCTCCCTTACTATGAGGATTGATATGGTCAATCGTGAAATCCTGCCATGTAAGTTTCGTATTACAAGCAACAAATGAGCAGACGCGATTTGCCGCAGTGTTCCAGAGGATTCGACGCTGTTCTGCTGTGAAACCCCGCTGGCTGTCTTTCACAGCAAAAAGACTTCGGAGGATATTGTTCAGTATCTGGGCACGCTTTCTCCTTTGACTCACATCGTCCGTCATTTGAGAAACCGTGACGAGGTAATCGCGATACAGTTCCTGATCTGGTCGAGCGCCCTTGGCTCTACGCTGCAACTCACGCACGTGATCTACTTGGGTGCCGAATGCTTGAAGAAGATCCCATGCAAGTTGATTTCGTCGACGATCCGTCAACACCAATCCCTCCTGCTCGAAACTTCCAATTAGCCATGCAAGCGTATAGAAGTCCGTTACTTGCCGAAAACGCGTAGCCTTCAGCTGTGGGAACATTCTTCTTACGCGATTGATCGTCGCAGTTACCATGCGCGAGGCTTTGCCCAACTGGCGCCCATCAAAAGATGAAGTTGCCATAACTCTATCGAGCGCAGTTTTCTTATTCAGCACATCGCCTTGTACAAGGGACAGCATAAGCTCGCAGATCAGTTCAACATGCTTCATTCTACTCATCTGACCCGAGCTGAAAATGTTTGTTGCTAAGAAATACTCTTCAAATCGCCGGCCCAACCTGGCGGCCTCCTTAAGAAAGGGGCTGTTGTAATATCTAGCATGTCGCTTTTCCTGTTGTGTTAGCGCTTTACCAGTAGAGTTAATACGAACGAATACGTCAATAATCTCGCCCATTTCTCCATCGACTTCGATTACTGGGATCTCATACCCTGTGATGCGATGCTGCATTCCCTTTCTCTTCAAATACGTCCAGTCGACCCATTCCAAATCATCCGAACCGGATAATTGGGTTCGTGTCCAAAAACGTCCGCGCATTGCCCCCATGAACATAAAAACGGACTCCAATCTTTGCTTTCCATCGATGACGTCGAAGACCAAATGTCCCTTCACCTCGCGTTTGTAGAGAAACAATGCCGGAAGTGGATAATTTCGCAAGATGCTATCGATGAGCTTAGCGCGGTCTCGTTCAGTCCAAACCGATCGCCGTTGAAAGCCCGGCTCCAGATTTAGGTGACGGAGCTTAAAAAGATTCTGAAGATCCAAGATACTTTTCGTCGTGGCTTTGTGAGTAGTGGTAGTGTTTTTCATCGATTCTCCGGTTGTGGAGGCAATACTTCCCACGATACGACAGCATGGCTGCGAGTTTCCCCGAGCATAGTCACCCAGGGACTAGGTGAGCTACGTCGTTAGGTTTTGGACCACATCTGTAACGAAGCGCCGGAACGAATCGTTCTGTACGACTGCTTATAGAATTCAGTGTCATCTTTCAGCAGCGGACCGATAACTCGCATCAACGCGGCGTCCAGTTCGATCCGAGCGGTGTTGGGCGTGTTCTGCTTAGCGTTGAGGTATGCCTGGTCGGCTGCAACCTTCGGGGCGATGTCATCCTTGATTCGCTTCGCCACGCGGTCTGCATCCGAGAACAAAGTTCCAAATTGCTCGTTGAACATCTTGATGATGTTGCTGAGATAATCCAGCTCGGGCTCCGGCTTGTGCCCGCCCGCACCATCGGCACCGGATCGATCTCGGCGTCGCGTCCGGCAGCTGAATCGTCATCGCCGCCTGCTTCTCCGCCCGGTAGCTGTCCATGTCGATGGCTTCGAGGATGCCCTTCGCGATCCTCCTCCTTCGGCGCAGGCAGCTTGGGTATGAGGAAGTTCAGAAAGATCGACAGCTTCTCCCATCCTGCATTCGTATACGGCAGGATCGAGGCGAGAAAGTCGTAGGTGCGGGTGAATGCCTTGGCCTTGCCCTTGAACTCGACCTGCCCGTCTTCGTCGAGCTGTCGTGATGTAGATCGCCACGCACGCATCCAGGATCGGGTCCAGCTTCTCCCGGCCGGCGCCGTCCAGATAGAGCGCCACCAGCGCATCGATTCTGCTCCTGTGATAGACCTGTACGCCGTCGAGCGTCGCCTTGAGATCGTGCAGTTTGTTCGGGTCGGTCTCCTCGCTGAGGATCGTCGTCCGGTAGTAGGCGCGAACGACGCTTTGATCGTTTCCGTGTCGTTCATGAAATCGAGCACGAACACATCGTGCTTCTTCGGGTGCGCCCGGTTAAGCGTGAGAGTGTCTGCACCGCCTTGATGCCGGAGAGAGCCTTGTCCACGTACATCGTGTGCAGCAGCGGCTCGTCGTAGCCGGTCTGAAACTTGTCGGCGCAGATCAGGAAACGATACGGGTCTTCCTGAATCCGCTCGGCGATGTCGTTGCTCGGAAATCCGTTCAGCTTCGCCTCGCGTCACCTTCTCGCCGCCGTATTCCTGCTCGCCGGAAAACGCGACGATCGCTCGTAGGGGCTCTTGCGTTCTCGCGAGGTAGTCTCGAATCGCGAGGAAGTATTGGATCGCCCGCTCGATGCCGTCCGTCACCACCATCGCCCGCGCCTGTCCACCGATCTTGTTCAGGTCCGAGCACCTGCTCGTGGAAATGATCGACCATGATCTCGGCCTTTGAGCCGGATCGCGTGGTCGTGGCTTTCGACGTAGCGCCGCAGCTTCTTCCTGGCCTTCTTCGTGTCGAACTCCGGGTCGCTCTCGACCGTCTTGACCAGCCGGTAATAGCTGTCCACCGGCGTGTAGCTCTTCAGCACGTCGAGGATGAATCCCTCCTGGATTGCCTGCTTCATCGTGTAGCTGTGGAAAGGGCGGTGCTTCATCTTGCCGTCCGCATCGGATACGGCTCACCGAAATCTCCAGCGTCTTGTTCTTCGGCGTCGCGGTGAAGGCGAAGTAGCTGGCGTTGGTCAGGAGCTTGCGCGACTCCATGATGCGGTTGATCTTGTCCTCGGTGGTCTCCTCTTCGTCTTCCTCGGCCCGCTTCGGAGAGCGCGATGCTCATCGCCGCCGACGTCCTGCCGCCCTGGCTGGAATGCGCCTCGTCGATGATGATCGCGAACCTCCGCGCCGCGGTGCTCGTCGCCGATCTCGTCGAGGATGAACGGGAACTTCTGCACCGTCGAGATGATGATCTTCTTGCCGCCTTCGATGAACTCGCGCAGCTCTCTGGAGCCTTCGTTCACGCGCGCCCAACGGTCGCCCCCACCTGGGCGAACTGCTTGATCGTGTCGCGGATCTGCTGGTCGAGGATGCGGCGGTCGGTGACCACGATGATGGAATCGAATACCGCCTTGCCGTCCTTTCGCAGGTCGATGAGCTGATGCGCCAGCCAGGCGATCGAGTTCGACTTGCCGCTGCCTGCCGAGTGCTGGATCAGATAACGCTGCCCCGCGCCGTCGCGCTGACGTCGGCTAGCAGCCTGCGCACCACGTCGAGCTGGTGATAGCGGGGGAAGATCTGCACCTGCCTCTTCCTGCCCGTCTTCTCGTTCTTCATCCTCGACGATCTGGGCGTAGTTCTCCAGAATGTCAGTGAGGCTCTCGCGGGTGAGGATGCGCCGCCAGAGGTAGTCGGTCTTCAAGCCAAGGGATTCGGCGGGTTGCCCGCGCCGTCGTTCCAGCCCTGGTTGAACGGAAGAAACCACGAATGCCTTGCCCTTCACTTGAGTGCAGAACCGCACCTCGTGCTCGTCCACGGCGAAGTGCACGACGCAGCGCCCGAACTCGAAGAGCCGTCTCGCGCGGATCGCGGTCGCGCTTGTACTGCTCCACCGCGTCCGCCACCGTCTGCTTGGTGAGGCTGTTCTTCAGCTCGAAGGTGGCGAACGGCAGGCCGTTGATGAAAAGGCCAAGGTCCAGCGCGCGCTTGAGTCTCGTCGCGGCTGTAGCGGAGTTGCCGGGTGACGCTGAAACGGTTCGCGGCGAAGAGTGCAGCTGCCTTTTCATTACCCGGCGTAGGGGTGCCGTAAAATAATTCAAGCGAGTGCTTCTCGTGCTTGAGACCGTGGCGCAGTACATGGATTACGCCCTTGCGAGAAATTTCTGATTGTAGTCGCGCCAGAAACTTACGAGTATCGGTGTGTACTGCCGAGAGAGCGCCGCCGCCACTGCAGGTTGCGTCTGTTCAAGAAATGTTCGGAGATGCACAAGGTCAACGCAGTATTCCCGATCGTTATCGCGCGCATCACCAAGTAGCCAACCAGTCCCGCGCGATGACTCAGCTGTTATCTGTGCTTCCGCTTCAGCCGCTGGCGCAAGCGTGGCGCTGCCCGTCATGGCGGTGACGATCAGATCCTCCAGTCCTCGTTCGCTGGTGTCGGTTGTCATGCGGCGTCTTCCTCTTCCTCTTCGAGCTCGTCAACGTCCACCGCGACCGGTGCTGCCTCCAACGTGGCGGGAAGATCGCGCGCGGCCCCGCGCACATCCAGTTTGCCCGTCACCACGTCGGCGAGAAGTCGCGTTCGATATTCGCGCAGCAATCCGATCTCCCGTTCAATACGGGTGATTACAGTACCGAACTGCCTCAACTCCGCATCTAAGGTTTCCGCGATTCGTTTCTGCTCTGACAGTGGAGGAAATACAAAGCGATGACGACGCAGTTTTTCACAAGTGAGGTGTGCAAACGTGTTTTCATTACCGTCAGCGGTAAAAACGCCTGATGAGCTGGTAAGGTTCAGAAGGTAATACAGGAATCGCGGAAAGTCTTTTTTGAAATTTGTAGCACGCACCCGATGAAGTGCTTTCTGGTAGCCGCAAACCGGAAGTTGGTTTTCCCAAAAGGCCGACCTACCTACCTGGCCGCCTTCACACACAAGAAGGTCACCGAAGCTCACTGTATATCTCTCGTACTCGCGCGGTGTTATATCCATGAGGGGAAGACCTTCGACGTTGATTCGATCCCACTGAACATCGCGATTTCGAAGGTAAGGCACAGAATCCCGTCCGGTAATTCTTTTTGAGTCCAGCATCTTGCCTAGTTCAACTGAATACCGCATCCGCAGACTTATCACATCCCAATGCTTAACAATCTCGCCGAGCCAAGCGATGCCGGAGGGTTTGTATGTAACGGATCGAGACCCGAGTGATTGGGCGATGGATAATCGCCTCTTTCTGCTCGTTCAGCAGCGCAAGCAGTCTCCTCTTCGCTTGAATCGCCCGCACAATCCGCCCGTTTGCGTAATCGCAGACAAAGCACGATGGCGGCTTGTTCTTCGGGGCGGCGGACACGGAGCCTTGAGACTCGCAAAGGCACCGCGTTTATGATTCGTTTTCAGGCGTCGGTGTAAAGCGGCTTCATCAGCTTCCCTTCGTCTACGAAAAGATAGTAGTGATACAGGAAGCGAGGATTAATGCGCTCTTGCCGGCTGAACACTTCTTTGGCTCCAGTGATCTTACCTTTCTGATTTGAGAGCCCAACCCCACGAGGCGTGCTCATCAATATCGCCCACGCAGATCACGACATCGTTGCTGTTTGACGACCTTGTATGTGCCGAACTTTGCAGGCGAATTTCCCTTTCGGGTTTACCATATCCCGCGCAATGACACCGCGCAGAGTTAACGAAAGGAGTGTGTAGTCGGATGCCTTTCCTCCAACGACCTGCCGCTGGTCACGCATGAGAGCACGGTTCGGATAAACCATGTCAACGAGTGATTCGGTATCGTATCAAGCCAAGGAAGCCCCAACTCCTTATACTCTGCATACGGCTTGAGGCCGTCGATTATTTCGCGTCTCCGTTCACAGGCGCCCGCCGGAGAATCCCGACGGGATTCCGCCTCAAAGCCCAGCTTTGCGAGAAAGAGCTCCCCTCGGTACAGCCGGCATCTCTACGTCAACCCCAAGGGGGTTGCGGCCTTTCGCCCCCCGCAAATCGATGCGCAACCCCTTTGGGGTTGAAACAAATCATCCACACCCTTACCCAGGGTAGCTCGCTGCTCGCAACCCTGGGCTGCAGGTCGCAACGCCGTTGGCGTTGAGGAAATGAATCCATCGCGCTTGAGACCCTCGCATGCGCCACGGATCGCAATCAGGCTGCGGCTCTCGGTCATTTCCCTACTCCCTTCACGATCTCCCGACAATCCTTCCGTCTCCTTCTCGATCGCGAGGATGTCGGCGCTGATCTCCTCCAGCGTGCGCAGCGGCTGCGGCTTGTAGAAGTGCCGGGTGAAGCTGATCTCGTAGCCGATCTTGGTGGCGTCCTCCTTGATCCAGGCGTCGGGCGTGTAGGGCAGCACCTCGCGGCGGATGAAGCCTCGATGCCGCCTTGCTTCGAGCAGCGGCACCTGCTCGGTGTCGCGCAGGTCGGGGTCGGGCTCGTACTCGACGACGGACTGTCTTGCCGCCACGGTCGCCTCGAACAGGCCGCGCAGCGGGTCGGCCTTGGCCTTGCCGGGCTTGTGCACCCTGGCGATGACCGGCGGCGCGGTCTCGACGCGCCAGCTCACGGCCTTGAGGATCTGCTTCAGGTCGGCGGCGGCGAGCTTGATCTTCAGCTTCCTCGAGCGCGGCATCCACCCGGTCGCGGAAGACGTTGTGGTCCTCGAAGAGCGCGTCGCCCAGCGCTTCGCGCAGCTCGCGGCGTCTTCGACCAGCCGGCCGTCGCGCTCCCAGGTCTTGGGGTCGAGCAGCTTCTTTTTCTTCTTCTCGGGCAGGCCCTTCTTGCGTCGCCGCCGTCCTCGTCGTCGTCCTCGTCTTCGTCGGCTGCGCCCCAGTCGGCCAGGCGCTTCTCCAGCGCGCCTGCGACACTCGGCGAAGTTGGTGAACAGCGCGTCGCCGAACTCCTCGTAGAGCGCCGCGCGCAGGTCCTCGTCGCCCGACGCGAAGCGCAGCGTCTCGATCGCCTTGAGCGTGAGCTGGCTGTGCAGGCGCAGCGGGCGCTCGACGGTGACCTTCCAGTAGCCGAAGGCGGCGTTGGGGAAGATCTTCGACTCGCGGCGTCTCCTTGAAGTCGAGGAAGGTGCGGCTGATGCGCTCGATGTCCTCGGGCGAGAGCTCGCAGTTCTTCTTGCCGAGGTTCTTGCGCAGCGGCTTGAACCACTGGGTCGCGTCGATGAGCTGCACCTGGCCCTTGCGGTGCGCGGGCTTGCGGTTGGACAGCACCCAGATGTAGGTGGCGATGCCGGTGTTGTAGAAGAGGTTGAGCGGCAGGGCGACGATGGCTTCGAGCCAGTCGTTCTCGATGAGCCAGCGGCGGATGTTGCTTTCGCCCTGGCCGGCGTCGCCGGTGAAGAGCGACGAGCCGTTGTGGACTTCGGCGATGCGGCTGCCGAGCGCCGACTTGTCGTTCATCTTCGACGCCATGTTGGCGAGGAAGAGCATCTGGCCGTCGCTGGAGCGGGTGACGAGCGACAGCTCCTCGCCCTCGTGCATCACCTTGAAGCGCGGGTCGCGCATGCCGTCCTTGCCGCCCATCGCTTCGAGGTCCTTCTTCCAGCTCTTGCCGTAGGGCGGATTGGCGAGCATGAAGTCGAACTCCTGGGCCGGGAAGGCGTCGTGCGACAGCGTGGACCATTCGGCGCCGCCGACGATGTGGTCGGCGTTCTCGCCCTCGCCCTTGAGCAGCATGTCGGCCTTGCAGATGGCGTAGGTCTCGGGGTTGATCTCCTGGCCGTAGAGCAGGCACCTGACCTGCTTGCCTGCGCTTCGCGCCGATGGCCGTGCAGCGTCTCCTCGGCCACGGTGAGCATGCCGCCGGTGCCGCAGGCGCAGTCGTAGAGCAGGTAGGTGCCGGACTTGATCTCGGCCTCGATGGGCAGGAAGACGAGGTTCGCCATCAGCCGCACGGCGTCGCGCGGCGTCCAGTGCTCGCCGGCCTCCTCGTTGTTCTCCTCGTTGAACTTGCGGACCAGCTCCTCGAAGACCGTGCCCATCGAGTGGTTGTCGATGCCCGCCGGCGAGAGGTCGATCTCGGGGTCGAGGAACTTGTTGATCAGCGTGCCGATGGCGTCGGCCTTGGAGAGCGTCGAGAGCTGGTTGCGGAACTTGAAGTTCTCGAGGATGTCCTGGACGTTGGGCGAGAAGCCGTTGAGGTAGTCCTCGAAGTCGGCGAGGAGTTGCTGCTGGCTGCCGCGGGACTTGATCGCGCAGGGTGAACTTCGACGTGTTGTAGAAGGCCTGGCCCGCCGCATCGCAGAGCGCGGCGCGCTGCTCGGTGATGCCGGCCTCATCGAGCATCTTCTTGGTTTCGAGCACAGCCTGCTTGGTCGGTTCAAGCACGGCGTCCATGCGGCGGATGACGCACATCGGCAGGATCACATCGGGGTACTTGCCGCGCTTGAAGAGGTCGCGGAGGACATCGTCGGCGATGCCCCAGATGAAGGAGACGATCTTGTTATGGGTTGCCTGATCCATGAGTAATCGGTCTAGTTTGGGAGATCTTGAGTCGGACCTTATCGAAGCAGGCAATTTAAGTTAACGTAAACCGAGTACGTGACATGCCGTCCGAGACATCAGGAGGGCGAGCCGGATTTGCGAAGACCGTGATTGAAGCGCGCTAGTTTGAAAGGCTAGAGCGGCGGTCATTTGCGGAAGGCACATTCTGCACTACTTCATGCAAGATTTCTAGCATGCAGAGTCCGATGTGAGACTTTGAAGAAGAACTCAAGTCAGGCTCACCCGTGTGGCTCGCGGAACTTAAGAAATGAAAGATGTAAGACATAGATTATGACTATAAAAGTCATTGGAGTTGATTGCGCAACTCAAGACGCCAAGATTGGTGTCGCTTTTGGGGAGTGCAGCGACTACCGTATTTATTGTGCAAGATGCTTTTGCTTGCACTCGAGAACAATCTGCAGCAGGGTCGATCACACAACGTCTGAGCAGGACGGATTCGCCGGTGCTCATCGCAATCGATGCGCCGTTAGGTTGGCCGAGAACTCTTGCTCGGGTTCTCAACAAACATCACGCGGGCGAGCCCCTCGAAGCAGAAGCGAATGACATCTTCCGCCGCGAGACTGATCTGTTCATCAAGAAGAAGACTGGCAAGATATCTTAGATGTGAGTGCAAATCGTCTTTGGAGCCTGTCGTAATCCGCGTTCACTCAGCCTTGTTCCAAGATTTTCCTAGGGGTAGCTAAGGTTTCTCTGTTTTTGGTTCTAATGCTTCAACTGTGAACTTCCTCGAGAACTTTCTTGCTTCCTCCAGCACTGGGGCAGTATTACCCAGAATTACTCGACCGCTCTGCGTGCGAACGCGAGCTATATATGCTATCGAGGCATAGTATTCAGAAACTTCATTCTCTGAATATGCTCTCCAACTGCCAGAAAACTCTTTCGGAGCCTTGATGTCTGCCACTTCCGAAAAGGATAGGGTCTTAATATGTTCCCCCCAGATATCGAAGAGAAGGAAGCGAATTTGAATTGCTGAGATCGGCTCTTGTGGCTCGACAGTAAACTTTGTACCGTACTTGTAATCGCCGCTTACACGCCCGGATTCATATACCGTATTGACGCCAATAGTTCCGACAATGCTTACCGGTAACGACGGATCATGTAACGTAATCCATTCCCTAGTGAGAGTGGATTCCTGATTGACGGTAATTCCGTGCCCAAGCTTAGTTTGGATGCTTCCACCGCTTTCCCGAGTTACTGTTACCCGTTGAGGTGGGCCGGTTTGTGCTTGTGACAGAGGCGAAGTGAACAACACTATGATGAAGCAGATGGAAAGGCGCCGCGTTTTGTTAGTCATTCAATTCTCCATTTTGAGTCGTTATCGCGTAACGGTTTAGATTTTCTGATTGCACAAGCTGCGATCTACATAAACTTTTCTGCCAGAACCACTGATGTAGTAACAGCCGCCGCGCGGGCCTCTGATATAGCCTTGCTCAACAGAAGTGCTTCGGGCAGGTCCTTGCCGGTACCCTGCTTCGGTGTTGAACCGGCGGAGTGGTCGGCGTGTAGGCGGGGGCAACGGATTGATTAGTCGAGGAGGGATCGGGGCTTTAACTCCGATGAACTCGATTGTGTTGCCGTGCATCCATCCCACCCGATTGCCTACTCGCACGACATACCAGGGAAGTTTCTCGTCCAGCACCTTCACCAAAGTGTCTTCTGCAATCACCTCGGAACTCTCACCGATGACTGAAGGCGCATCGCGAAGGTTGGCTTCCTGGGAAATGACGCGTGCATATCGTTGGGATTGAGCGGATAGGGGAAGACAAAAAGTGAGTAGGGCAATAACAAGAAACAACGGCTTCATGGCGTGAGAACTCCTTGAGTAGAGAGCGGCAAGCGCAAGGAACGACGTGCTTATACACTTTCGCGTTCTGCGTATGCAAGAATTCTGGTATGTGCGCGTTTAGCTGAAGGTGGCTTTAGCGCGGTGACTAGCGAATAGAGGCGTAGCCTCCGATCTTATGGGAGGTCGACGGAAAGGCGAAGCCTTTCCGCACGGAAGGCGGCAGAGCCGCAAGGGGTTAGGTTCGCCAGTATTGATGGGTTGGGGGTGACGTTACGCGAGGCGGAGTTTGTGGTACTCGGAAATCATTTTGACGCAAAGGCGCTCGGCGCGGGGGCGGTCGGGTTCGGTGGTAGGGAGGAGCGGACGTAGGCTTCCGGGGCGAGTTGGAAGAGGCGTTCGGTTCGGATTTCACTTTGTCGAGGGGCCAGGTTCCGCGTTTGATGTCGAGCAGTTCGGCGGCGTCGGCGAGCAAACTTACTCGTATGCAAGATTTCCAGCATGCGCAGTTCCGCATGATAAATACGTAGCGTGGTGCCAACGAAAGACGTTTGAATTAACATGAACAGCGCTGGCGGCCTTGAATCACGAAAAATTTGACTCAACTTTTTTTAAGGAAATCCCTCGTTCCTCGGGTTCACTCGCTGTAAACCTATAGGTTAACCTCATGCCGATTCAACTACTCCGCGCTGGAGCAAAGTTTGACATTTATGCCTGGGGCGATGAGCAACATTGCGACACTCTGGAATTCCTGGAGCAGCTGGCGGAGAATACTACCGCGGATGCTAACCGTCTGCTTTACTTGATAATTCGTACTGCGGATCACGGTCCTCTAAACAACGAGCAGCAGTTGCGCTCATTGGGTGATGGCATTTTCGAGTTCAAGGCTCCACACACAGCTCGGCTGCTTTGGTTCTATGATGCTAATCGGATAATCATTTGCACACATGGCTTTTCAGGAAAGAGAGGTAGGGGCAAAAACGGCCCGACAAGAGATTGGCCGAGCCATAGATTTAGCAAAAATATTTAGAGGAGAAGACCAATGCCTCGCGCAAGTGAAAAGAAAAACGGTTACCGAAAGATTTGCAGGTCTACTTCAACGTGCTGAGTCGACGGATGCGTATCAAGTCGATCGTCTGAAAGTTGGGATCTCTGAGCGGATTTACAACGTGATGAAGGAGCAAGGTGTGTCGAACGCAGAACTGGCGCGGCGGCTTGGCAAGAGCCGCGCTTATGTAACGAAACTGCTTCGGGGCACGACTAACTTTACGCTTGAATCCCTGGTCAGAATCGGTCGTGCTCTCTCCTGCGAAGTTGAACTTGAGTTGTTATCCAAAGCCGTTCAGACTAAAACGCTCGCACCTTCAAAGGCTGTGAGAAACACCTCGTCGAAGTCTCTAGCCAAAGGCACTCGTAAGGGAAGAACATAAGGCACCCACCCAAGCCAAATCTATTCCGATGAGAGTGCAATTCGCCCATACCAAAGTCGAGCCTGGTCTTATAATTTGAGTCGCAACGCCGAGTTCGTGGTATTCGGAATCATTTCGACGCAGAGGCGTTCGGCGCGGGGGCGGTCGGGTGCAGGGGGTAATGAGGAACGAACGTAGGTGTCCTCATACAGAATGGCCGGGCGTGCGTGGACGAAGGTGGGCCACGCGGGCGTCGAGTTGGAACATCAGAAGACGGTGAGCGGTGAGCAGTAGACAGTAGACAGTCGGCAGTCAATCAAAGTGAACAGCAAACAGCCAA
>CAVXAC010000001.1:265000-3570021 GCA_963759665.1 Pyrinomonadaceae bacterium | reverse complement strand
AGCGTCATAGGCGTAGGTAGTCGTGTGGTTAAGCGGATTCTTGGAGGTTTGTAGGTTGCCCAGCGCGTCAAAGGTATTCGTGGTGGTGTGATTGTTCGCATCCTTCACCGTAAGCAGTTGCCCGAAACTGTCATATGTGAAAGTGGTTGTGTTGGTGAGTGGGCCAGTCGTGGTCAGCAAGTTTCCCTTCACGTCGTAGATCAAGCTAGTGGAATTTCCCAACTCATCCACGCGTGTAAGCGGATTGTTGAGGGCGTCATAAGTGATCGTCGCCGTCTTGCTGGCCGCATCAATCTGACTTGTGACGTTACCGTTGGCGTCGTAAGTGTAGAGCGTTGTCTTGCCATTCTTATCGGTGACGCTTTTGCGATTGTTGTTGTCGTCGTATGTGTAGGTGTAACTATTGCCGAGCCGATCCTGTCGCTTGATCAAGCGCGAGCGCACATCGTGGAAATCTACGCTGGTGCGGGTCAGAGCATCGGTGATTGTGGTCTTTCCTATTGGGATGTCATACGCAAACTGGGTTGGATTGCCTTTCGCATCAGTCTGGTTGATCACTCGCCCGTTACCATCGTAGGTATTGGTAATGAATGTATTTCCACGCGGATCTGTAGCCGTCAGCATGCGGTGGTTAGCATCATAGGTGTAGGTGGTCGTCTTACCGTTGGCATCTGTGGAAGATGTGAGGTCGTTATTCGCGTCGTAGGTGAAGCTAATCGTTCGCGGCAGCGGATCGGTAATTTGAACAAGACGTCCCTGGGGATCGTAGGTGAAGTTCACGATACGTCCCACCGTATCCTGGACCGAAGCGAGTTTCCCTCCTCCGTCGTAATTCAGAGTAATGGTGTTGTCGTTTCGGTCAACAATCGAGGTGAGCTTGCCCGCGGCTGAGAATTTATGTTTGCGTTGGGTTTTCTCGGTGACGGTGAAAGTGCCGTCACCGTTCTTCACCAGCCTGTCAAAGACTCCGCTCTGCTGTGGAACGTAATTGCCACCGTTATTATTAAAGACATCAACGTGTCCATCGTCCCAACGCAATGAAGCAGTCGCACCAGCATCAGTGAGGGCAACGTTGTAGGAATGCGTCCAGCCGACACCCATTGGACCAGCCGTCGCATCCGATGAGTTGTACATCCGCTTGAATTCAAATCCCAAACCACGTCCTGAAATCGTAAGGTCAGTGTGCTCGAAGATGTAATTGCCGGTGGCGCTGTTCACGGGGTCAGCAACGAAATTGACGTGAGGGCATCGGCCATAGCAGGCTTCGGGTGGGAGCGGATTACCAAAACCGATTGTTACACCGCTGCTGTCTGAACTTGTACCGCCGGCATTTTGAAACGAGATGGTGGCGCCGTTGCTACCGACAGCATTACCACCTGAGTTTTGAAACGAAACGGTTGCACCATTGCTGGAGACTGAGCTACCACCGGAATTTTGGAAAGAGATGGTGACGCCATTGCTGGAAACGGCAACGGGACCCTGTTGTTGCGCAGAGGCCTTACAACTGAGAAGCAGGATCATCACGAGGATGGTTACAAAGGCGGCTGGAGCCGAGAGAGGATTAAAGCACTCAGACGCAACGTCCAGATCTGATTCAAATTGAATCGAATCTGAGGTTCTCTGAAATTGCGACGGGGGCCTGTTCAGCGAGTGATTCTTATGCTTCATTCACAGCTTGAAATGTTCAAGAAATTTCGCGGGAATATTCCTGTCGTCTATTTCTGTTCCATCGTTCCGGAGAAAAACAAAAGCGGGTTTCGTTCCAATTCCCGCTTTGATTCTCACTCTTGCGACTGAGTCACGACCCTTTGGATTGAATTGCATTGCGCTCATAGGAGGTTCAAACGTGGCTGTCGCCAAGATATAAGTAACGCCACTTCGGTTAAGGTTTGCGATCGTGGCCGTACACTGAGAACTACCAAAAGTACCCACCAAATTGCACGGCCCTGAAGTCCCGCTCGCTGACCCATTGACTAAACCAACTTCAACCTGAGTACCGGTCGGAATATTTGTCCCACTGACCACGACGGCGACGGGATCAGGAATCTGATTGGGCAAAAGCAAGTCAACTGTATCGAAACGACCACCGGCATAAGACGGAACAGCATGCCCCCCAACAGAAGTAATTGTTAGGGCTGGTAATGCGGACAAGACAACACTTGAATTTAGCGTTGAGAGTACAGCCGCAGGCCGGGATGATCCCCCGAAAACGCGCTGTCCCTCGGGAGCTTCGACTCTAATCACGCCACAACGAGGGGGGGTAGAGTTTGGATTTTCGATAAAGAGGCCATCGCACGCTGAGAGAAAACCAGTGTCCGAAACCGATATGGAATTTCCCACCAGCCGAATAGCGCCCCCGGCACCATTCCTGGATCCGTTAGCATTAACGGTTCCTGAAATCGTGATCGAGGTTGAGGATGCTATGGTGACCGCCCCTCCGCCACCTCCGCCTGGCAGCGTACAGGCAAAACCGCATGTATAACCCGCTCCGCCGGAACCTCCGACAGCGGGAAATAAGGAGAGTGGGCCGATCCAGAAGGCGCGCGAGTTTTGGTTATCAGCTGACCAGATTCCCTTTCCCGGTCCGAATCCATCGTGAGGATAGGCTCCACCGAAAAACCCACCAGGACCAGCTTCGCGGGCGCTGGTGCAAGGAATGACGCTGCCGGCGCCGAACGCACATGGCGAAGAAACATTTATCTGGCCTGTAATAGAAACTGCTCCTTGGGCAAGCAACGTCACCGGCGTGTTGCGTGTGTTCGCCTTGAATTGTAAGAATTTCCCAGCTGGGATGGTGATAGTTGTGTAGTTCAAAAGTCCCGACTCCGGGACCTGCACGGCGCAAACGTTTGGGCAAGTCGATAAATCCAAAGCGCCATCCGATCCTGTTGAGCCGCTTGAAAAAGTCTGCGCCTGCCCGACCAGCGTCATCAACATGAACATAGCAACTGCCATCGATACCTTATTGAAGTGAATCATTCTTAACATTCCCTCACCCTTGAATCTATGAAGTGTTTTCTATCTAGGCGAACTTGCACCCATAATCCTTAAAACCGCTTCCGGGACTTTTTTCCGATCAATTTCGGTTCCGTTCTTTCGTAAGAATACGAGGTTTGAATTGTGTCCAAACTTAGCGACTACACGTACCTTCGCGATCTCATCCGGACCTTTTGGATTGAACCTAAGAGCATTCGCCGGAAGAGTAAAATCGGCGTACGCGATTATGTAAGTTGCCCCTGTACGACTAAGACCGGTAACACCGATTGTCGTGGTTGAAGACGTGAACGTTCCAGACAATGTTCCGGGAGTAAGGCTTACGCTTGGCGAGCCGCTGATATTCAGATTCACCTGAGTTCCAACAGGAATGTTGTGGGCCTGCACAAGAATATTAATGGGATCGTTAACCTGATTTGGTAGGACTAAATCAACGGCATCGGGTCGTCCACTCGTGTACGAAACAGGAAAACCTCCAATCGCTGTAATAGCCAATGTTGGCGTATTGGAGTCAGAGACTATCTGCGGATTGGGTGTGGTTGAAAGGACGGGTAATGGGGTGGCGGTTCCATTGAACACGAGCGATCCGGCCGGGGCCTCGAGTCGTATGATTCCGTTCACACCGTTCGTTGAACTATGTCCAACTTTGCCCGACGCTGACAGTGTGCCGCTTACGAATACGGAGTTGGCTACCAAGCGAATGGCGCCGCCTGATCCCGCTGGTCCACAGCCGTTAGCATTATTACCCGAGGCTGCATTGGCATTAATCTGACCGGTAACGTTGATCGAAGTTGAAGAAGCAATGACAATTCCGCCACCGCCACCTCCGCCATGATCACCTGAGGTTGCCGCCCCGCCGGACCCTCCCTGTATTGGCACCAAAGAGAGGGATCCGATCCATTTGCCCACCGCGGACGCGGGGTAGTCAGCACCAACGCACGAAATTCCAATTGCTGGAGGTTGTCCGCCGCCGGGACCGAATCCTGGAGAGGATGTCGCGCCATTGCCTCCAAAGTAACCCCCTGGACCGGGTTCCCTATTTAAGGCTGACAGGTGAACGACGCCATTAATACCAACAGTCCCTTGGGCCAAGATGACTACAGAAGTGTTTCGATAGTTCTTCTTGAAAATCAGCGTTCTTCCACCCGGCACGAAGACGGTTGTGTAGTTCAAAATTCCAGATTCCGGTAGTTGGACCTCGCAAATGCCACCAGGACAAGACATCACGGAGAGATCGAGCGCGCCATCAGCACCAGTAGATCCACTGGAAAACGACTGGGCATTGAAGGGCAATGCAGGGACGAGGTAGAGGGCGACGATCAGAACAAGTTTCCTCATTGGCGGAATACCTCACACAACTTAGAGACAGCGAACAATCGGCTAACGCTGAGTTATGACAGACTCAAACTTCGTATGACTAGAGATTGTCTGGTCTCGTGAAGAACCGATCGAGAGGAAGCGATGGTGCGCGCTCCGAGGAATCGATTCTGTGATGAAAAGCAGTGGGACTATAGTCGCGGCGCAAGAAACCTGTCAACGGCTTCTCATAGTTTTTCAGATGTACTTGAATCTAGTCGCGGGAAGGTCGGAGCGATTAGCAGCACCAGCGTTTCCCCTCGGGGGCTGCGTCACTTAAAACCACACTGAAAGTCTGCCGCTATTTCACGGCCAGTCGACTTAATGCTGCGCGGATGGCCTCTGGCATCGGAACTGGACGTTGGGTATCACGCGCGACGAAGACGTGGACGAAATATCCAGCAGCAGCGGCGAATTCGTCGCCTTGTTTGAAGATGGCAAGTTCGTAGCGGACGCTCGAGTTTCCGAGTTTACCGACGCGTAGTCCAACTTCAAGTACTTCAGGAAAAGCGAGCGGTGCGAGGTACTGACATTGCGACTCTACGGCGAAGGCGATCACTTCGCCGGAATTGATATCAAGACCGCCTTCAGCAATCAGGTATTCGTTTATGGCGGTGTCGAAGAAGCCGTAGTAGAGAGCGTTGTTGATATGTCCATAGACGTCGTTGTCCATCCAACGCGTATTTTGCGTTGAGATGTGCTTGTATTCGGTGCGGATAATTTGGGGCTTAGCTGGCATAAAGGTTGTGGTGTCCCACAAGAGACGATCCATTCAATTCGGGCTTTGCATGTCGCGGAGCGATCTCATTAACACCGTGGCTTAAGCCCGGTGGTTGGAATTGCCGGCCTAATTTGGAAACCGTTTCTAACGGTTTATCTCACTTGTGACTCAAAAAACCGTTGAAACGGTTCTTCTAGTCACCACGGCTCCCATATCACCGGGCTGAAGCCGCGGTGTTAATGAGATCGCACCGCGAGGTTCAGGCCGTGAGAGTCACCAGGTTCATTGGTGATTGACAACGCGCGCGATCGGAATTGTCTATCGTAGCTCAGTTATCAAACGAAATAATCTGCCGCACAGCTTGCGCCTGGGCCAACCGGTCGAATCCTTCGTTGATATCATCCAGCCTCAGCGTGTGCGTGTGTAACTTATCAACCGGCAGCAGCCCGGCTTGATACATCTCAATGAAACGCGGCACATCCCTGCGCGGCACACACGAACCCATGTACGAACCTTTGATGGTGCGCTCTTCAGCGACAATGCCCAACGCCTGAACAGTAAACATCTGATCCGGCGCCGGTAGACCAACAGTGACCGTGGTTCCACCGCGCCCCGTCGATTCATAGGCTTGCATCAACACACCAGCATTGCCGACGCTTTCGAAAACGTAATCAGCACCGCCGTGGCCCAACTTCTTAATCGCTGCCACCGGATCATCGCTGGAAGCATCGATCACATGGGTCGCGCCAAGCTCGCGGGCGAGGTCCAATTTATCTGGGACGCGATCGACTGCGACGATAGAACCCGCACCTGCTGCCCGCGCACCCATCACGGCGCTCAGCCCGACTCCGCCCATGCCAAACACTGCCACAGAAGATCCTGCCGGAACGCGTGCGGTGTTAAGCACTGCTCCCACGCCAGTCATCACGGCGCATCCAAAAAGAGCGGCGACGTCCAACGGCAATTCCTTATCAATTTTCACAAGAGATTCTGCGGCTGCCACTGTGAACTGAGAAAAACCGGATACGCCAAGGTGATGATGGCATGCGACTGGTGGTTGGGAGCGAGCATCAGTAAAACGGCGTGCACCGTTGAGCAGAGTGCCGGCTACGTTCGCATCGCCTCCGGGCACACAGAGCGCGTCACGACCGGTGAGGCAAAAGTGACAGCGTCCGCAAACAGCCACCCAACTGAACACCACGTGATCCCCGGGAGACAACTGTGGTCCGTTGTGTACCCCTGGTCCAACCTCGCGCACGATTCCGCTCGCCTCGTGGCCCAGGACCATCGGCATAACCCGCGGCCGCGAACCGTCCACGACAGAAAGATCAGAGTGACACAATCCCGCTGCGGCGATCTCAACTAACACTTCTCCCGGTCCCGGCTGCTCAAGTGTGATCTCATCTATGACGAAGGGTGAACTCTCCGTGTAAGGCCTGGGCAATCCCATCTCATAAAGAACAGCTGCGCGTGTTTTCATAGTGTCTCGTTTAAGAAGCTGCAAACTGAAGAGCGTGATGCCAATCAGTATAGAAGATTTCAGTATTGAGGATCGAACAGCTCATGTTCGCTCGCTCGGGAAACTCAAATCGTTGGTTTCCTCGCAGGTCGGAAAGGAGGATTTATCCCCGCTCTTCCACTCGCTTCTCCGCTCGTTGATTAAATAGGTCATCACCGATTCGGCTTCGCCCCCTGATGTGCGGCCGTGGCTCGGCCGCCGGAACCACTTGAGATTCTTTCCTGGGCTACGCCCTAATGACGCTGGGGCGTAGCCCCCACTCAATTTATTAGGGCCCTCTACGGCGGGGCAGAGCCACCGCCTCACATCAGGCGGCGAAGCCGAATCGGTGATGACCCATTTCCACTTTGCTTGAACACCCTGGCCACTCAGAGCGGGCACAAGTGCTCCTTCCTGACCTGTTAGGAACACCGGCGGGTGCTTCACGCTTGCGACGCTTGCAATCCGGTGACAAGAAGAAAAGGCTGATCCACTAATTCACACGAACACTCACGAAGGAATCGTTAGGGTGGTTTCGCGCGAGTTCGTGGATCGTCATCGCCGCCCTTGCTCTCCAAAATTTTGGAATCAATTAGCCTCACACATCAACTTCAACATCTCCGCAATCCATAAAGTCCAACTTTTCTCCAATCGAATCCAAATTCCACAACTCCAGATCTTTGGTTGTGAGGACGAGCGGGCCTCAGCCAGTGACGAGATGGCGTAACCCGATCAAGTACCGGCGGGCACAGTCATTGCACTTTTCAGAACTCAGCAGCATGAACCTTTGTATTCGTCTCTCCAACTTTTTGGAAACAAATTAACGGACCCCACGCGCGCAATCAGGAAGGCTGCTCATTTCCTGATTAGATTGGAAGGAGAAAACTAATGAAGTTAATACGCATCTCGAATCTGCTGGCCATTTGCTTATGCCTCGCCGGCATTGCTTACGGTCAGGAGACCACTGGCGTCATCGAAGGAACTGTAGTTGACGCACAGGGAGGAAGAATTGCCGGCGCCACCGTGGTGGTTGAGGGCAATGCTTTCAGTCGCACAGTTACCACTGATAGCGACGGCTTTTATCGCATCGTGCAAGTTCCGGCAGGGACTTATACGATCACTACCAGCGCCTCAAACTTTGCCACCGAACGAAGCGAAGACATTAACGTCTCACTCGGCAGGGCAACGACAAAAGACGTTAGACTAACCGCTGGTGGAGTGTCGGCAGATGTCAATATCACAACTGCTGACGTCGCGCCGATCGACACGTCATCAAATAGAATTCAAACAAACATTACGACGGACATCATCAACGCCACTCCCAAAGGGACGAGGATTGATAGTGTGCTGCAGCTTTCGGGTGCAACTCGAAGCGAACCGTTGAGTCGCGGCTATCAGGTTGACGGGTCAAGCGGCGCCGAGAACACCTTTGTTATCGACGGCTCTGAAGTTACCAACTTCCGCACCGGCCAGCTTCGCGACAACAACAACATCCCCTTCCAGTTTGTACAGGAAGTTCAGATCAAATCGAGCGGTTTCGATGCTGAGTTTGGCGGCGCAACCGGCGGCGTGATCAACGTTGTGACCAAGAGCGGCGGCAACGATTTTCATGGCGAATTCGGGATGCAGTTTGAAACGAGCAACCTGAGTGCCCGCCAGAACCTGACGGGGAAAATCGCCAACAGCGACCCGCAATACCAGGCCAATCCGCTAATTCAAGGAACGAGCGCAGCGGTGCTTAGCTATATCAACCCGCCCGGCGACTCTTTCCTCAACACGTACCCCAGCGCTACGTTTAGTGGTCCAATTGTGAAAAACAGGCTCTGGTTTTTGGTGAGCGCGGCGCCGCAGTTTTATCGCACGCAACGCGACTTCTTATTCCCCAACGGGCAAACGGTCCATTACGACCGCCGGTTGCGGAATGACTATGAATTCGCGCGGCTTGACTCGTCTATCACCGATAAGCTTCGCCTATCTGGCACGTTCACTTATAGCCCGCAGCGTGAACATGGTCAGATTCCGTCCTACACGACCTCAGCGCCGCCATCGAATGACTATGGCCAGCTGGGTGGACGCGTAGCCGCAAACAACGTGACGGGGAGCGGTGTCTGGACTCCTACTTCGAAACTCGTGATCAGCGGGCGCTTCGGCCGCAACTACCTGAACGAAAAGGACAGCTCCTACGGCGTTCCGGTTGGCCCACGCATTCGCTGTCTTAACGGTGGTAGTCCCGCTGGTGTGCCGGCGACGAATCCGTGTGCTTCAGGATTCAACAGCACCTCGGACATCACCAAGACCGTCAAAGACATTTCAATTCGTAAGACCTTCGACGCTGACGCTAGTTACCTGGTTGATTCTTTCGCAGGTCGCCATAGCTTCAAGGGTGGTTATCAGCTTAACAAACTGTCCAACGACGTGGACCAGGGCTACTTCGGAATCGGTGAAGTTCGCTTGTTCTGGGGACAGTCTGATCGAGGCATTGGCCCAGGCGTTTGTCCGACTGGACCATGTCTGTCATACGGTTACGGCTACCTGCAGGATTTCGGAACTGTGGGCCTGGCGAAAAGCACAAACACAGCCATCTACATTCAGGATAGTTGGCAGCCAACTTCGCGCCTGACCTTGAACCTTGGTTTGCGCATGGAAAATGAGGACGTTCCTTCGTTCTCTGAAAATGCGCAGGCAATCAAGTTTGGGTGGGGCTCCAAGATTGCGCCACGATTAGGTTTCGCTTATGACCTGCTCGGCAATGGCAAAATGAAAGTGTTTGCCAGCTACGGTCAGTTCTATGACCGCTTCAAATATCAACTGCCACGCGGTTCATTCGGTGGAGACAAGTTGCTCCGCTATTTCTTCCCGCTGGCCGATCCTAACTACACGACTTACACCAGGGCCTACGCCTTGTCTCGCACCCTCGTTGGACCACTCGATTTCCGAGTTCCGTCAAACAATCCTGCTGACAATCGCGTCGATCCTGACTTGTTACCTGCTCGCCAAACCGAATTCACAGTCGGTACCGAGATTGGTTTGACTAACGATCTGGTATTCAGTGGTCGTTACACACGCAAGAACCTCGACCGCACTATCGAAGACGTTGGATTCATCGATGCTACCGGCAACGAGAATTTCTATATTGCCAATCCGGGAATGGGTCTGGTTTCGCAGCCATTCGCTCCCGGACTTCCGGCATCGCCATTGGCGAAGCGCCTTTACAACGCGATGGAACTGCGCGTCGACAAGCGCTTCTCCAACAACTATTTCCTCAACGCCAGCTACACCTTCAGCCGGTTAACTGGCAACTACTCCGGTCTGTCGAGCTCGGATGAGCCGGATGCACTCGGTGTTGGTCGTTCGAGTCCAAACGTCAATCGGTTCTTCGATCTGCCGTTCCTGGGCTTCAACACCAACGGTGAGCCCGACAATGGACTTCTGGCCACAGATCGTCCACACGCCCTGAAGGTGTTCGGTTCTTACAGTCTCGACTGGAGTAACGTCTTCGGTCACCGGATTGACAACACCGGCTCTAACAGCACCGAGTTTGGCGCGTCGTTCATTGGTATGAGTGGTACTCCGCTGTCGACTCGCGTTCAGCTCTATGGCGCGTACACGTTCCTGACTACTCGCGGAGATTTGGGACGCACTCCGATGTTCACTCAAACGGATCTTCAGATGACCCACACGCTCAAGCTGGCGCATGACGGTCGCGTCGCTTTGAAGTTTGATCTCAATCTGCTGAACGCTTTGAATGAAAACAACGTCTTAAGTGTCTGGACGCAAGCATCACCAGACTCTTTGACGGCGGGTAATTTTGGAATCAGCAACGCCGGCGGACTTGGCGAACTCAATACCTTCCGGGCAGTTTTTGCCGGTGGATTGACCAACCAAATCGTCGCCGGCCTGGCCAACGGATCCATCGCGAGAGACGCGCGCTTTAATCAGCCGCTAACTCGTCAGATCCCGCGTCAGGTGCGGTTCGGTTTCCGACTTGTGTTCTAACTGGGAGCCTTAACTGGCAACGCTTGAGCCCATCCGATCAGATCGGATGGGCTCCTTTTTTTGAACCGCTTGTTGCCGTTTTCTGGACCACTTGTTGCCGGGTGAGATGAGGTCAGTACCATCTCGCGGTACCCGCGAGATGACCACAAGACCCGAGCATTGAGACCCACCCGCTACCGCGAAGTGGTACTGACCTCATCACCCGATCATTGAGACCCACCCGCTAGCCCGACGTGTCGGAATACTGACCTCATGATCCGCACGTTGAGCGCTTATCTTGTTCCGCTTGCGCTTTGCTGTCGAAACTTCTGAATCAGCTTCTTGATCTGTTGCGCGTCTCTGGCATCGGGTTGGACCTTAAGAAACATTTCCAACTCATCAGCCGCTTCACCGTAACGCTTGAGTTGATTATAGAGAAGCGCTAGTTGCCAATGGACATCAGGCAGCTTGTTCTCTGCCAGGAGGTTGGCCTGCTTAAAATGAGTCTCTGCCTCATCCAATCGCGCCGTCTGACGCAATGTCATTCCGAGAAACAGATTGGCGTTGATAGATTTTTCATTGAGTAAGACCGCGCGTCTAAAAGACTCTACAGCAGCGGGCATCTGCTTGAGGTTGTACTGAGCAACGCCGAGTGCATACCAACTTGGAAAAGCCCTGGCGTTGATCTCTGTCGCCTTTGTGAGTATAGGAACTGCCAGCTCATACTCCTGCTGTTTCACCTGTTCGCTTCCCAGCATCTCGAGCGCATCGAAGTATTGAGGGTAGAGCTCAATCGCCTTCTTTAGCGCCGATCGAGCTTCTTGCGACTTCTCCGGTTTCTGCAGCAGGTCGGACCCTCGTTGAAATTCTTTACGAGCGGCCTCAGGCACTTCCTGTACAAACACAACCCCCGATTTGGCCGGGTTGGACATCGTCCGCTTTGGGCGCAGGACTATGTCCACCTCTTCTGAGGCCGCGCCGAAACCATGCGGCCGCGTCAGCTCAACACGCTTCACCTGGCCTTCATAGCCAGTGCCTTCACCTCGCACCCTGATCTGAAACGTGCCATCAGAGAGTTTGCGAAAAATGAAGAGGCCGGAGCCATCTGTCTTAGCTGTTTGAATAACAGAATCAACTTCGTTAAGTAGTTCAACTCGAAGATCTTTCAGGGGAGTCCGGCGATCGTCTGAGACGTGACCACTGATCATATTCGCGTTTTGTTGGACCACTACGGTCGCGGGCGAAGGCGGTGGTTGGTTGGCAGAGCCATACACCAGTCCAAGGAAGATACTAAGAACGAAGAGCACTGCTGATAAAACCTCTTGAGTTAGGAGTGAAAGGGAGTGCGACGCGCTTTCGATTAAGAACCCGGCAAAGCCGAAAAATTACACTATCCACATCAAATTGCTTTTGCTTTGTGACGAGTCGGCTCGCGTTAGTGACGAATCGGCAGGCTTCGGACTAATTATAAGGAGGTGAGTAGAATTCGGTGGCGAGGCTGTCGATTGGTCGGTAACCTTCCCACCTTTGCCGGTGGCAGGTCGATCCAGTCGCTGGAAGCAGGCCCTCGGTTTTTAACCACCAGCGATCGTTGAGCAACACATAAATGTTCAATTCTTGCTACTGCAGACGAATTAGCGGCAAGAGTCCATTTTATTTCACCCATTCATGAGCGCCGGCTCATGAAAAGCTTGACAGGCACTTTGGGTGGAGACTAGAGTGCACCGCTCACGCTCATTGATTTGCTGTACCTCGGAAGCCATAACAGCTCTGTGTGGATTCTCAGATACGAGGTTTGTTAAAGACTCTCAGATGGTTCTTTTAAGCGTTACCTTGCACGCTAATATTTAATCCGTTTCTTTTACTCAGTTGTTCTCGCTTGAATCTCATCAAGCGGAAACGCACCGCGATCGTCTGAACGCCATACGACTTTTGGCGTTCTCAAGAGAAAACCTCGCTCAATGACACAAGATGCCAAACGAAAGGGACGTTGGCCCTCACCCTTATCTTGAGGGCCTCGTTGGCCGATTAACCGGCAGCCAGTTTTTCATTGACCGCAAACGCGTTGTAATCGGACGCGACGCCGCTCAGTGTCAGATCGTTCTGGCCCAAAGCGTGATCTCGAAGGTCCAGGCCGCTCTTGAAGTAGACGAGCTGCGACGCGTAATTCTGACCGACTTGAGTGGGAAACAAACTACTTTCGTTAATGGCCAGCCGGTTACCCGGCGTGAATTAAAGGATGGGGATCGAGTCGGACTGGGATTAGGCGGAGTGGTTGCCTTTGCTTATCACGCGGCGCTTCCAGGCCTGGCGCATCGAGACATCCGCTCGCCTGCTGGAGACCGCACCGTCTCCAGACTAGTTATTGATGCTGTCCCGCCGCCGGCTGTGGAAATGCCGTCCCCGGTGACTCCGGGCAAGACTCCCAACACCTCCAAACCTCTCCCGGGAAATCCCAAACATGCCAGCGCAACGATGGTGCATCGGGCGGCACAAGTTCCGGTGATTCGACTCGGGCGCGCGCCAGACAACAATTTTGTGTTAGAAGCTCCGAGCGTCTCCCGCTACCACGCTATTTTGAGTTATGAGAATGGTGACCAACCGATACTCACCGACGTCGGCAGTACTAATGGCACCTTCGTAAATGGCGAAGCGTTGACCCAACCTCATCAACTCTCGCCAGAAGACCTTATTTTTCTCGGTGGGTTTTTGCTACACGTTGATGGAAGAACCATCAAACAACACGACTTAAGTGCAAGTTCGATCACTGCCCGAAACATAACTAAAGCAATTAATGGGAAGACAATTCTCGAGGATATTTCGCTAGCGATCCATCCACGCGAGTTTATTGGCCTGATGGGACCGTCCGGCTGCGGGAAGTCGACGTTGATGGATGCTCTCAATGGGCTCCGACCTGCGACTGCCGGGAATGTCTTCGTCAACGACCTCGATCTGTACCAAAACTTCAACGCGCTCCGCCGGTCAATAGGCTACGTCCCACAGCGCGACATTCTTCACGACGGACTCACGGTTGAGCGAACGCTTTACTACGCTGCAAAGCTGCGGTTGCCTGAAGGAACCTCTTCGGAAAGCATGAAGAGTATCGTTGAGGAAGCTATTCAAACGGTTGGTCTCACCGAGCAGCGCCAAACCACCTTCAAACAACTGAGCGGTGGTCAGCAGAAGCGCCTAAGCCTGGCGCTGGAACTAATCACCAAGCCGAGTTTTCTATTTCTGGATGAGCCGACTTCTCCGTTGGATCCGGAGACGACCGAAAACATGATGATGCTTTTCCGGCGCCTGGCAGACGAGGGCCGCATCGTGGTGATGGTCACTCATAAGTTTGAGAAATTTCGCGAGATGCACCAGATCGCCATGTTAACCCGGGGTGGCCATCTCGCTTACTTTGGCCCACCCAGTGACGCGCTGGCCTATTTTAACTGCCAGGAGCCGGGCGATATCTACAGATTTATTGGCGCGCATGAACCAGCGGAGCTTAGCGCAAAGTTTCAAAAATCTCCTCAACACGATAAGTATGTCCGCGCCCGAATTACTGAAACTGATCAGCTCGCACGAACTGCAGGGGCCCTGCAACTCGGCTCTACCGGTAAACAGGATGGGCCCGAACGACGATTCGGTCTGAATCAATGGCTGACCCTGACCCACCGCTACCTCGAAGTGAAACTCAAGGACCGGCGCAACACCTTATTGCTGCTGGCCCAGGCCCCGATCGTTGCGATCCTGCTCGCGATCATTGTCGGTGAATCTGTAAGTGGTTCACAGACCCTTTTCATAGCAGCAATTGTTTCCATCTGGTTCGGAGCAAACAATGCTGTGCGGGAAATCGTTTCCGAAACTCCAATTTATGCCCGCGAGCGTTTGGTCAATCTCAAAATACCGTCTTATGTCCTCTCGAAATTCGCTGTGCTTAGCGGCATTGCCGTATTCCAGTGCCTACTCTTCGTGGGGATCCTGGTGATGATGGGAAAACTCAAAGGCTCTGACTTTTTCTCACTCAGTCTAATTCTGTACTTAACCTCTCTGGCTGGTATCGCAATGGGACTCTTCTTCTCGGCGCTCGTTAACTCAACCGAGAAGGCGATGAGTATCCTGCCCTTGATTCTGATTCCACAGTTGCTGTTGAGTGGCTATCTCAAACCCATCGATGATGTGTACGTTTTGGCTCAGTCTCAAAAGCCAGCAACCGCAGCACAGTTTCAACACTTCCAGGATCTGCAGGACCAGAGGCAGCCACGACCTACCGCTACAGCCAGACAAGCCCAGCCCGCACAAGTCGAACCAGTATCCAAGTCTCCAGGCCTGGGTTCTGCGAGTTACGCGGCGGCATTAATGGTAGCTCGATGGACAATGGACGCACTGGCCCACGACGTCAGCATCGACGACAAAGAAGCGCGTGACAAGCTTGCAGCAACCATCACGCTGACGGAATACGAGCGAGTGTTTGAGGGCGACACGGAAGACACAATAGCCTCGTCATTTCGCACCCGTGTCGCCCTGGATAGCATCATCCTGGCGATGTTCAGCGTCGTCTTTATCGGACTAACGATGTGGGCACTGAAGCGGAAGGATGTTCTGTAGCTGTAATGATTGCGAAACCCTGTCATTACTTTTAAGGGTGAGCTTAGTGCCCAGGGTTGGTTCACTGTTGATAACCAAGGAGCAATAACTGTTATGAAAAAGCTAATTCTGGCGATCCCCGGATTCCTTATCGGAGGGTTTATAGGGTTTATCATGCGGCCTTCGGCGTTTTTGGTGGGTCAGTTGCCGTTCGAAACCGTAATCGCCCGCGGATCGAATCTGAGCGGCCTGGACAGAATTTTGGTCTCTACGGCTGAAACCTCATTCAATTACTTAATGGTTGGGGCACTGCTTGGCGCACTCGGCGGGTTGGTGCTGGGATTCATAGCTTTCAAGGATAGGACCGCGCAAAAGACCGCTTAGTCTGCCGGCAGCCAGCCCAGTTTTGGTTTCTTAAGACACAGCTAACAAGTGACTGCGAGAATTACATGTGCGTCAGACGATGGCCCCAGGCGGGGCAATCATTGATAGCGATGCACTGCAAGAACAGCACATCCAAGGTTATTGCGCTCAGGCGCATTTTCTCCGTTTGCATTGTGGCAGTCGGAATGAGTTTTGGTTTGTCCAACGTGGCAGCCCAACGAGGACTAAACCCAGTTGCCCTGGTGCCCTCGACGGCGGTTGCGGTAGCCAAAATCAACTGGAGGATCGTGCGCCAGGACGAACGTTTCCGCGCGATGCTAAACGCTGATCAGCTTGACCGGGCACTTGGGCAACTGAAAATCGGACGCGACGAAGTATCTGAGATAGCGATCTTCAGCGGCATTAATGGCACGCCCACCGGAGTTTTGGGTGGAATCTTCAGCGGATCATTTGATTCAGCCGCCGTTACTACCGCGCTAAGGTCTCAAGGATCCACCGAGCATCGGTACGGCGGACACATAATCTACGCGCAATTGGACCAATCGTACGCCAGCATCATGCGGTCAGGTATGTTAGTGGTCGGCACGCGTAAGGCTGTAGAGGGAGTGATCGATGTTATTTCCAGCCCTCGGAGTGGACTCAGTTTAAAGCCGCCCTTCAACTCGCTGCTGAGACGTTTTGTCGCAGGTAAACAACCCATTTCGTTTGCGATGGCCTTGCCTCTCGAATATCAGATGGTTGCTGAAGTAGGAGTAAAAGTCATTTCAGCTTTGTTCAGCTTCTCCGGGTTAGGACCTTTGGGCTTCGTAATTGACAAAATCGGATTGCCAAACGCAATCGGGTTTGCGGTCTCTCATACCGGCAACACCTTTCCCACAACCTTGATCGCAAAAATGAAAGACGAGTCGGCGGCAGCACTTATCTCGGGAACGCTCACTCTGGCTCAATCGATCAATCTGGATATGTTTTCAAACCGAATTCCCCAAAGCGACAGAGACATGTTGAAGAACATCTCGGTGAAGCGAACTGGCTCGTTGTTGTCGATCAGCCTGGTCCTAAGAGAAAGCGACCTTCCACGAACTCGCAGATGAGCGTCAAGCAGAAGCAAGAGGTAAAACCTCCGAGGTGCGGGCGGCGGGGACGGAATAAAGTTATGACTAAAGGAACGTCTGTTAGCGGTGATTTGTAACAGATGCGGAAATCAGAACGATAAAGCGGCTCGCTTCTGTAACGGTTGCGGGGCGACTCTCACTGGCCAGCATGCTGATGTCGACGCACCAACACTTCCGGCGGATGGAACTCTCACGCTGCAATTCAAGGAAAAAGACCCACTCATCGGCCGCTCGATAGATGGGCGGTATCGAATCGACGGTTTGATTGGAGTGGGGGGCATGGGCGCGGTCTACCGGGCGACGCGGCTTTTGATTGGAGATGAAGTAGCCATAAAAATTCTCCACGTTGACCGGGCTGATGCAAATTCTTCAGAACGGTTCCGTCGCGAAGCACAGGCCGCCGCGCGGCTGAAACATCCGAATGCGGTCAGTATTTACGATTTCGGTGTCTCCACTGATGGACTCCAGTATCTGGTGATGGAGTTTCTTGAGGGTGAAAGCCTGAGACAGAAAACGAGACTCGGGTCAATTGATTTGAGCACGGCGACCGAGATCACGTCCCAGGTCTGTGCTGCGCTTGACGAGGCACATCGACGTCACATCATCCATCGCGACATTAAGCCTGATAACATCATCCTCGAATCCACTCCTACAGGGATTCGCGTAAAGGTCCTGGATTTTGGCATCGCAAAGCTTCGCGACGACACGGCCAGCCATATCACTCAAACTGGCAGCGTCATGGGAACACCTCACTACATGTCGCCGGAGCAGTGTCTCGGCGAAGAGTTGGACCCACGCGCAGATATCTACAGTGCCGGCATCGTGCTTTATGAAATGCTGTGCGGAAGAGTTCCGTTTAACTCACCCATCTCGACTGCGGTGGTTGTGCAACACGTCAGTCAGCCTCCCCCGTCATTACGTAGCATCAATCCGGCGGTACCCGCTTCCATAGAAGCAGTCGTCCTGCATGCAATCCAGAAGAGTCGCGACGCAAGACCGGTTACAGCTGGAGCATGGGCACTTGAGTTAAGAATGGCACTCCAGCACGCCGGCGCGCCGGCAACCAGTTACTCAGGATTTGGGCTTCAATCTCCGGTAGCGTTTCCCCCCGATACTCCGATTAATGAAGAGACAGTCGAACGTGGTAAGCCAGCCTCACGACCGCAACCGGGTTTACCAAAGACGATTCATCTGGCGGGTCTTCGCCCGGACGCGTCGATAGTTGGATCAGGCCGCCAGACGGCTGAGAGTAATGCGGCGATGACCGCCAGCCTCAAGAGAGCTATCCCCATTCAATATGTTGGCGGCGCTTTGCTGATCTTGTTTGCGGGCGCGCTGATCGCTTTTTTCCTGTGGCCGCGCGGGGATAGGAGTGACGACGACGCTGTCGCCGTCAATAGCAACCCTGCCGGAGGAAATTCTGTCACGAATAGCTCGCAACCGTCCTCAGGTAAGCCGCAGAGAACTGAGAATCCCGCTCCACCTGCAGGTATGGCTGCTGTGACGGGCGGACAATTTCTAATGGGCAGTAACGACGGAGATCCAGATTCACGGCCAGCACACATGGTGAGTGTGAGGTCGTTTTACCTTGATGTGAACGAAGTCACGCGCGACGAATACAAAAAGTTCGTAGAAGCCACCGGTCATCGTGTGCCAGCGAATTGGGGGGGAGCCGACTACCCAGCCGGGACTTCCCGCCATCCCGTTACTGCTGTTACCTGGGACGACGCTGTCGCTTACGCTCAATGGGCCGGCAAACGTCTGCCCACTGAAGAGGAGTGGGAGTTTGCCGCTCGTGGCGGGTCGGGGCTGCGTTACCCGTGGGGGGACCAGTGGAAGGCTGGGTGCGCTAACGCTGACGCCGAGGGTAAGCATTGGCGCGGCCTCGTATCGGTCGGCGGCTACAACTGTGGTTCACCGTTCGGGATTAAAGACCTGATCGGCAACGCCTGGGAATGGACAGCGAGCGACTGGGTTCCCTACCCCGGCGGGCGCCTTGCTGACCGGTCCACTGTCGGCAAGAAAGTGATTCGTGGCGGCTCATGGGAGAGTGACTCTAACTATGCCAGCACCACTTATCGCTCCGGCTATACGGGAGTGGGCGAAATGACTGGCTTTCGTTGCGCCAAAGATATTCCCTAAAGAATTCTTGCTCATGATTTCAATGTCTTAGTTTTAAGTCGAAAGGAGATCCCACATGCTCCACATCAGAGCCCACTTCTCACAGTTCATTCTCGCATTTTGCCTTGCCCTGATCGCCGCTGGATCAATCAATGCGCAAGGCAAGCAAGCGATCGTGATTTTGCGCTCAGGAGAAACAACCAACGGATGCGAAGGCGCGGTCAATCTCGATTATCAAATAGTCTTTGATACGAAATTAAACAACAAAGATGAAGTGCGCCTCCTCAATTTCCCGCTATCTAGTTCGTCGGCAATTGTGTCGCGGAAGAATTATGAAGACTCCGGCAAACGAAAACTGCGCGAACTCCACTCATTGAGGTGGGACAAAAACGGCGTGCTCAGTGCTGTGTCAGTCGCCGGCCAGGCATCTCTCGGCACTATCCCCGATGACATGAAGCCGCAAAAAAATGCGGACCAACAGCTGTCAACCTTTTACGGAGTAATGCTGACCGGGGAAGCACGCGACGGCAAGCAGAAGCGTAAGGTGGATATTCCCTTGCGATCAGTATGGAAGGTTTTCTTCGTTCCGGAAGGAGCGGCTTTGAACGACTCACTGTTTAATCATGCCGCCGATGAAGGAAGCGTCGCTATCTGGGAGGCATACCTTAAGAAGACAAATAATTACCGCAGCAGCGAAGCCAATCTAAAGATGCACGAAGCTCTCATCGAATGTGTCCGCGGAGATTTGAGGAGATTTGTTCAGGGCGATTATGCATCCATGGCAAAGGCGCGAGAGCGGATTGCGAGAACTCAGTCTATCAAGGACGACGAAGTGACTCGCCAGGTTGCAGCCGAGGTCCGGCGCGAGCAACAACAAGTGGAAGACGCGCGGACCAAGGCCGAACAACTGATCAAGGCCGAGAAGTGGGATGAGGCGATCGATGCGACCGAGCCGATCAAGAAGTATCTCGACACGTGGCCCGAGTTGAATCAGATGTACAAACATACTCTCGAACAAAGCCACGAAATCCATCTCAACCAGGGCGACAAGGCATTCCTCGCCACCCAGCTCGAGGCGTCGCTGGCTGACTGCTCGATAGCGTGGAAGCGATTGCCAAATTCGGAAAAGGCGCGGGAGTGTGTCTGCCGTGCTCGCAATGAAATTGCAGTGCGTGACTCGAAGAAAAACCGGGGAATAAACCGTCCGAAAGACGCCAAGGAGTTGCTGGAAAAACAGATTGCTGACTCAGATTGCAAGCAGGATCCCCGGCTGGCAGTCGAGTTGAAGGGGGCCAAATGTGAATATGCCCAACAACTCTACAATCAAGCCCGCCAATTGTTAGGCGTGGGTGGCCCTGCTGCGGCGTCGCCTCGTGCGCGCCGGCGGGCACCTTCTGCTGCGGCGAATTCAGCCATGGCAGTAAGCGTAAAGCCCATCTCGATGCCCAACAAAAAAGATTTCCGCGAGGCACGAGAGAAACTACAGCTCGCGTCTGAGTTGTGTATTGAAGAACCTATTCGCACGCTACTGCAGGCCGCCAACCGCCGGTTGGCCGACTTCTGTAAAGACGAAGCGCGCAAGGCGTTGCAACGTAGCGATGACGGTACGGCTTACGTCTACCTATTGAGCGCACAGGCATACACCCCCGAGGATGGGGAAGTGCCGACTTTGCTGTCGGAAGCGCGTGAGCGTTTTCAGCAGCGTACTAGAGTGAGCGTGGGGAGTGTCTTTCAAAACGAGACTCGCAGCAACGAAGCCTCGATCGTCGCCACTGAGATTACGGATGCAATTCATTCCGCAGCCTCGGCCGCCGGCCTGGCCCAACCAAACATTCTGGGGCAGCGAGAGGCCGCCACTGCCTGGCAAGCTATTCAGAGCGGACGCCCCCTAACCACGCCTACAGTAATTTTCGCCGGGAGTGTACTTTCAGCCGGCCTCGACTTTACCCAGAATCCTCGTAGTGTGCAGTCGTCATACAGTTTCGAAAACCCCTCATGGAAGGATGCCGACCGGAGGCATGATGCCGTTAACGAGCAGTACAAGAACTGCAAAAAGCAATCCGGCGAAGCAGCCTGCGCGGGCCTGGCTTCACAGGTATCTCAACTCCGCGCCTACCGGGACCAGTTTCCCAGGAACGTAACCCGCGAGTATTCATTTCGCGAAAACCCTAAGCGTCTCGTTGGTGGCGCCAGAATGTCACTCCGCTCCAGCGATAGCATCGTGCGTGGCATCCGCGGAGGCGATAACCTGCAGGCCGCGAATCAATGGGAATGCGTGGAACGAAGCGGCGTGCATCAACAGGACTATCGCGCTCGCGATAATTTTTGCCCCGATCCTGACACGGGTGCTTTCTTTGGAGCCATCGTCGGGAAGCTCAAGAGAGATGCCTATCTGATCGCGCTCGGCCAGCTGCAGGAGCTCCCACTTAGTTATTACAAACGCGCACAGAGCACTGCCAACAAACAGCAGTCTGTTGAAGATTATCTACGGTTTGTTTTCCTGACAGGTAATAAGTCTGGTTCCGAGGCGCAGCAGGCGCGTGCATCCCTGGTGGCCTTTGATCCGGAATTGGCAACCGATGGCGTAATGCGATGAGAAGGTAGATGAACGAAATAAGCATAGCCCAAATCTCAAGGCGGCTCCTGCCTTTATGCATACTGCTGGTCCCCCTCAGTACGACCCTCTACTCTCAGGGACCCTGTGGAGGAAAACCATGTCCTGTGATCAGGATCAATCCCACAAACGCTGCGCGGACGCCCAGACCTCGCCCACCAAAGCGGGATCCTTCTCAACCCCCCACTCGCCCGCCACGTGTGGAGACAGCAGTCCCCACTTGTGAAGACTCGGAACTAGTAGTCGTTTGCGGTATGCCGGGTTGTGAAATCATTCTCAACGGCAAGGACCGAAATGTGACTGACGACCTGGGTGGTATCACCTTTCAGGTGGCAGGAAACCGTCCATACAAAGTGAAGGTTACCAAGCCCGGTTACGAGCCATTCGAAGAGACGGTAAGAAAGCTGGATTGTGATGACCAGCGCGAAGTGAATGCTCGTTTGAGGGCCTTGCCAGTCAACCTGCGCCTCCGCACGAATCCAGCGGATTGCGACATCTATATTGACGGTCAGAAGCAACCCTTACGCAGCGACAGTCAGGGTCACTTCTCCTATCAGATGAGCAAGCCGACAATGCTCATCGAAGCGCGCAAGAAAGGATTCTTGAGCGCGACGAAGAACATCCTCCTCAAACCCGAATTAGCGGCCCAGGAAATACTGCTGGACCTGGATCCTATCAGTGCTTCGCTCAAACTGTCGGCAAACATTGAAAGCGCACGCGTTTCAATCGACAACATTCGGGGATCCAGGTCTTTGGGTGACCGAATTATGCTTCCACCCGGCGCCCACACATTGACGATCGAGGCCTTGGGTTACGTTCCAATAAAACTGGAATTGACCGTAGGTCCCGACGAGTCGGTAAAGAGAGAGGTGACGTTGGAGAGGTTGCCGCTGTCAGGACTGCAATCGCAGGCGTTGTCTTTGTTCGCCACCAGAGCCTACGACGATGTGATCAAGCTCTGCAGTTATATCCGTGAAGCGGACCGCGGGAATGCTGTTGCACACAGACTGATGGGACTGATCTACCTGGACCGTGGAGATTTTTCCAATGCCGTTTCCGAATTGGATAAAGCGCTGGCAGCCGGCGAGAGTTTTGCCCTGCCGGTACGACGCCACGCCGGAGAAAAATTCGAACTTAGCAAAGGACACGACGCGTGTAACGCGCAACTGATTATCGGCAAGAACGAAGTCGAGTTTAAAAGCACCAGGAGTCCGGCTGACAATTTCAAAGTCAACTACGCTCAAATACAGGTTAGCGGTATTCAGATAAAGAGCTCCGTGGCGGCCTATTTGAGTACTAAGGTGCTCGTTAACGGCAAGAAGCGCGACTTCAATTTCTACAGTTTCGATCGGGAATTGTCTCAAATAGGAAGACCCTATTTGGAAATGATTCAACGTCTATTGCGTTCCCACTAACTCACTGAAGGAGGTTCCCCCATGAACGCTAGTTCCAAACTCACCCGCGGCCAAATAGTTGGATTTGCAGCGGCGCTGCTCGTACTTCTTAGCTTCTTTTTTCCCTGGATTGAATTCAATCTTTTTCTGATCAGCACCAACCTATCTGGTTTTCAGCTTGCCACCGGAAGTGGACCAGTAGGATCTAACTTTCCAGGTGTCCCAAGTCTGCTGCTGGTTCCCCTATGCATGTTAGGCGCACTAGCTGTTGTTGCAGCCTGTTATCTTAACTCCGCCTCTCAACTCAAGAGTGCGGTGTCATTGATATTGACTGGCGCAGGCGCACTCTGTGCGCTGATCATTCTCTACCAGTACTTCAATCTGAACCATGAACTTAACCAGAACGTCTTTGGGATGATTACCCAGAGGATGTTCAGCTATTCGTTTGGCGCCCACGCCTCGCTGCTCGGGAGCATAGCCGTGGCCGGAGGTGGATTGCTTGACCTGGCGACGACCGGGAAAGTTAACGTTCATGAAAAGTAAGCGAGCCTTCGCTGCGCTGCGGAGCCGTTGGCTCTCGTGATTGGTCTTGACCGCCCGACAGGACTCAATCGGGATCTACGGACCTAGTAGATTCAGAGAGTGCCCTGCTGGTCATAACCTGTCAGGCAAACAGAATACGGCGATGCCGAGTGCAAACCGTGCCGCTGAATTTATCTAGTAAGGTCAAGACTCTCTTGGCCGGTGCGACTCACTCTTCGAGGTAATCCGATGACTCAGCCTATAGCACTTGTCGTTAACGTGTTGTTTCTGGTGCTATCAGTATCGACATTGATGACCTCAACGACAACGGCTCAACGAAAACAGGGAGCACGCTCGGTTGATTTTCGCAATTTCTTATTCCATTGCCCACCCAAGGCTTCCTCGAATCTTTGGGGCATGAAGGTCGAACCAAAAACCATTCGATTGCGCAGGGGGAAAAACGTGGTTAAGGGCGAGATCTCTGCGGGCTTGTACGGAAGCACACTCGATTTGGTGAGGTACGTGGATTTTGATGGCGACGGAAAGGAAGAAGCCTTTGTAGTGGTGGTCACCACCCGGGAAGCCGCGGGAGCATATTGGGAGGCAGACTATTTTGTCTTCAAATACCGGGATGGCAACGCTTTTCCCGTGTTCCACGAATATCGCTACAAACCTTCCGGAGTTCAGGTGCGCGGCAAATCAGTTGTGATCAGTGCGTATCTCTGGAGGGAAAACGATGCTCATTGTTGCCCGTCATCAGTAGAGACTTCAGTATACGGTTGGCGCGGCGCGGGGTTGGTCCCTGTGTCGCGAACGCTGAAACCCATGCCATAGAATTGAAGGAAAGTGGTTTGTCATCGAGGTTCCGAATTGACTTGTCCCCAGTGCAATAGTTCAAACACGGCGAGCGCCCGCTTCTGTTCAGCATGTGGAACGGAGCTTGAAAGTGAAACGACGCTGCAATCTTCCACGCCTACTCGTCAGGCTACGGTTGCTGACAGCGGTTCCCTTCTGCGTTCGACGATAAACGGAAAGTATCGACTTGATGCAAAACTTGGCGTGGGCGGTATGGGAACCGTCTTTCGGGCGACTCGACTGGTGATGGGCGATGAAGTCGCGATCAAGATTCTCCATTCCGACCAGAACGATCCAATCGCCTCGGAGCGCTTTCGCCGCGAAGCCCAGGCCGCTGCCAGACTCAAGCACCCCAATGCCGTCACCATTTACGACTTTGGGATTACGGAAGAGGGTCTGCAATACCTGGTAATGGAATTGGTTGAGGGCGAAAGTCTGCGGCAAATCATCAAACGCGACGGTCCGCTGACTCCGTCATCCACGGCCGACATCATCAAGCAAGTTTGCGCGGCACTCGACGAAGCTCACCGGAACCATATCGTTCATCGCGACATCAAGCCCGACAACATTATTATCAATGTCACTCCAAATGTAATCCGCGTGAAGGTCCTGGATTTTGGAATTGCCAAGCTCCGTGACGACACCGCTGGCAATTTGACGCAGACCGGCAACGTTGTGGGAACACCCCATTACATGTCGCCAGAGCAATGTCTCGGCGAAGAACTTGATAGTCGATCGGATATATACAGCCTCGGGGTCGTCCTATATGAAATGCTGGCGGGCGTAGTCCCCTTCAATTCGCCAATCTCGACGGCTGTTGTTGTTCAGCACGTAAATCAATCGCCGCCATCATTGCGCATACTCAATGCCAGCATCACGAGCGCTGTGGAAGTCGTTGTTCTGCGGGCATTGCAAAAGAATCGTGATGCGCGTCCTCAGACCGCCGGCGCGCTGGCACTGGAACTTACGAGCGCGGTAGCGACGCCTGGACTGCGCCTCCCCATTGAGTCTCCCGATCGACTGGGCCAACACGCATCACTTCCTACACTGGTGCTTAACAGTGAATCCACCGCGGCTATCCATAATTCTTCAAGCCAGTTTGGCAGACAAACGGAAACCGCATCGCGGAATAGCATGACAAAAATCGTTGGCGTGACGGTGGTGGTCACGCTGATCCTGGTAGGGCTCGGCGGGGTTGGTTTTCGAACGTTGTTTGGCTCGAAGGCGGACGCGGAAACAAATTCTTCTTCCAACTCAACTCCAAAACCTTCGCTCTCGACGAGTCAATCATTACGCTCCTCTGCACCTGCATCGCCCGTGTCTGCTCCGACGCCTGCGCCGCCGGTTGTGAACACGCTGGCCCTGACCAGTGAAGTGAGCGGTGTAATCGCAGGTTGGGCTAACGCCGCCCGCGCTCATGATCTGGACACACAAATGACCTCCTACGCAGACACGGTTGATACTTACTTCAAGCGCCGTAACGTGAGCAAGGCAACAATTCGTGCCGACCGGGCTGTCGCTTATCACCGCTATTACAAGCTCGATGTCCAACTCAGCAATATGGATATCGTTTTTGATCAATCCGGCTCAATAGCTACCGCCACCTTCGACAAGGCCTTCGCATTCGAGGGTGACAAGAATTTCTCTGGCTCGGTCAGGACGATGTTGGTGCTTACCAAATTTGGATCTCAATGGCTTATCACCGGCGAACGGGACTTGAAAGTTCACTACATTAACCACTGATTGATCGCCCAGGTTCCACTACCTGTTCACTACAGGTAGCCAAACACTCTCACCATCGGAGGATTAGCATGACCTGTCAAAACTGTAACTCACCCAACGCAGATGGGGCGCGGTTCTGCTCGGGTTGCGGACAGGAACTGTCGGCTGCTGCGTCGCCTGCATCCAATGCTTCAAGCACAGCTGGCGGCGTGAAACCTCAATCCGTCGCACCGCCAAAGACTCCTGGCACTGACATCAACTCCCCCACACCCTTAGGAGTCGCTTCGCATGGTAGCGGTTCACCACGTGACGCGGATGGGGACGAAGTCACGAAAGTACACCCGGCAGTCGGTGCGGCGGCGGGAGAAGACAAGTCCGAACTGATCGGCAGCATTATCGAAGGGAAATATCGTCTCGATGCCAAAATCGGTGCTGGTGGAATGGGATCAGTTTACCGCGCGCAACGATTGCTCATCGGCGATCATGTGGCGATAAAGGTTCTGCACGCCGAACACGTTGCCGAACCCCAAGCCGCCGAGCGATTCCGCCGGGAGGCCCAGGCGGCTGCCAGACTGAAGCATCCCAACGCGGTCTCCGTTTATGACTTCGGAGTAACTGGTGAAGGGCTTGTCTACCTGGTTATGGAACTGGTGGAAGGACAGAGCCTGCGACAGATCATCCGACAGCAGGGACCATTGACCCCATCTGCGGCCGCTGATGTTATCAGTCAAGTGTGCGCCGCCTTGCAGGTGGCCCATCAACAACACATTGTCCACCGCGATCTTAAACCCGATAACATCATCGTGAATGCCACCATAACCGGTTTGCGAGTCAAGGTGCTTGATTTCGGCATCGCCAAGTTGCGCGACATGGCGGCCAGCAATTTGACCCAGACCGGCAGCGTGATGGGAACGCCACACTACATGTCGCCTGAGCAATGTTTGGGGGAAGAACTCGACAGTCGTTCGGATCTCTACAGTCTGGGAATTGTAATGTATGAAATGCTTGCTGGCGTCGTCCCCTTCAACTCTCCTACGTCGACAGCTGTGGTAGTGCAACATGTAAACAAGGAGCCGCCATCCCTCCGCTCTATGAATCTGAGTATTTCACCGGCCGTTGAATCGGTGGTGCTGCATGCGCTGGCGAAGCGGCGCGAGGACCGGCCACAATCCGCCGATGCTCTGGCTTGGGAGTTTAGTGGTGCAGTAAGTCCGGCACCGCCGCAGCCCGCATTTTCACCGCCGCACTTCGAAGCTCAACCTCGGTTGGTTCCGCCTCCCTCATCAAATCTGATGCCAACAATGGTAATGAGAACGCCCGTGTCTGGTGGAGCGCCCGTTTATCTATCGCCTGCTCAGGGAGTGGCGCCTGCAGTCGTGTCTCCACAAGGCTCCACCGCCCGGGGAGCTAAACCACTTGCCATCGTCGCAGGTGCGGCTGCGTTGGTTCTTGTCGCAGGTTCAATAGCCGTTTACTTCATCTTCTTCTCGTTCTCGGCCAAGGGAGCAATATTAGATGAAGTCAGCAAAGGCAATCTGGTCAAGCCCCAGGGGACCAGCGGATACGACCTCTACCTTAAACATAAAGGGAAGGATCTTAGCGATGCGGAAAAACAAGAGGTAGCGAGTAACGCCCAACCCAAGCTCGAGCAGCGGGGAGATCAAATTTTCAGTAACCTGAAGTTGGACCAAACAGAGTCCGAAGCCGAGTGGGCCGAAGCCAACCGTATTTACGCTTGGCTGAATGAAATGAAGCCGAGTCCTACCTTCGAATCCAGAATCTACTTTTCTCAGGCCTCAACTGCGTTCGCCAGGAAAGATTACGGCGGTGCAATAAATGACTATCAACGTGCAAGTCGCCTGCAACCGAATTGGTCCTTAGTCCTGAACCGGCTTGGACGTTGCTACCTGAACTTGAAAGACAAAGGGAGTGCCCGGGAGTACTACCGCCAGGCAACAGTGGCCGAGCCTGGTTGGATATCGCCATGGGTCAACCTTGGAGCCGTTTGTCTTGACCTGAACGATCCCTATGCCGCCGAACCCGCGTTGCGCCAGGCAATACAAATCGATAGTCAAAAAGCCTCAGCTCACAATCTTTTGGGCCAGGCCCTCGAAAGACAAAGCAGGCTCTGCGAAGCACTCGAGGAATACTCAATTGCACTCAACCTGGCGACTAACAATCCTACGAACACGGTCAACACCGACTCGGTACGCAGAAAAGTGGCTGCTCTCAGCTCTCAGCTTTTTTGTGGAGATTAATGGCGGATGAGCTTTAAGCGATACTTGCTGTATGCCGCAGTAGGAGTGCTGATTGGGGCAGTCGGCGGAGCTGTCTTCTTGCTTGTCTTTCTGCCTTACCGGGACCTTGACATCCTCATATCAAATGGCACCGTCATTGATGGAACAGGTGCCCCTCCTCGTCTGACAAGTGTCGGCATTCGTGACGGCAAGATTCTTGAACTTAGCAACTGGCGTTTCTATTTCTCTAGAGCCAAGCTTCATATCGACGCCAGGGGGCGCATCGTTTCACCGGGTTTCATTGATGCCCACACTCACGTGGAGGGAAACATTCCGCAATCTGGACCATTCCAGGCCGATAATTTTCTCCGGCAGGGTGTGACCACGCTTATTACGGGCAACTGCGGACGTTCGCGCACAGATATTGGGGGGCTATTCCGAGATCTCGAAAAGAATGGCACCTATATTAATGTGGCCACGCTTGTCGGTCACAACAGCGTGAGACAGGAAGTTATGGGTCTTGACGCTCGCGCGCCGACCACAACAGAGTTGGAGCGGATGAAGGAAATTGTGGATCGGGCAATGAGAGATGGAGCGGTGGGATTCTCGACAGGCCTTGAGTATGTCCCGGGTCGATTCGCTCAGATTTCCGAGCTGATAGCACTCGCCAAAGTGGCTGGGAATAGTGGTGCGCTATATGCGACGCATATGCGTAATGAGGGACCTCGAGGCATCGAAGCCATTCGCGAAGCAATTGAGATTGGACGGCAATCAGGTGCTGCGCTGGAAATATCTCATTTCAAAAGCTCGGGGCCGCGACAATGGAGTTCAATGAAGCAGAGACTCGCGTTGCTCGATGAAGCGCGCAGGCGCGGCCAAAAGATCAGCATCGACGTTTATCCCTACACCCGCTCCAGTACAACTACAGATATCCTGCTACCGGATTGGGCAGTCAAGGACCGCCGCGCAGGTTTGCGACAGGTTCCTGGATCGTCCAGGGTCAGGGAGAAACTACACGCTGATATTGTCTCGCGTTTGAACGACGAGGGATGGAAGGATCTTTTATATGTGCGCCTGGCCGCCGGTCGACCAGAGTGGATAGGAAAGACCCTGGCTCAGGTTCCAACGGTGGCGCTCGACCTCAATCAACAGGTAGAGAATTTGATTGACGTCTCTCTCCGCGGAGGAGCCCAGGCAGTTTACGCAGACATGGATGAAAAAGACGTGGCGCAAGTCGCAACCTATTCACATTCATTGTTCGGTTCCGATAGTGCCGTGCGAAATCCCACCGCTGACTATCTGCCACACCCAAGGGGCTATGGAACATTCCCACGCATCTTCGGTCAATATGTTCGGGAAGAGGGGTTGTTGCCGATTGCTGAGGCCGTTCGTAAAGCCAGCGGCCAGGCGGCGGAAGTGTTCGGTCTGGAAAAGCGAGGCATTCTCGCGGCTGGCAATTGGGCAGACATCGTCATATTCGACGCAGCATTAATCAAAGATAAGGCCGACTACAATCAACCATTCGCTCATCCAATAGGTATCGATTTTGTGCTAGTGAACGGGGTGGTAGTGGTCGATCATGGAAACCCGTCACGGAGTCGCACCGCTGGCGTGCCTGTCAGGGCTCGCTAGCGTTCATTCAAAACTGGTCCCACCTTAGCTAGTTTGCCTTCGTCCCCGTCCAAAGCCCATCTATACCCTACAAGGCGATTCTAACTCTCAATTGATCAGTAAGATGACGGACCAAACCTCCCAGTTATCGTGCTGAGGTGTGAAATCCAGCGCAGTTGCTGAGTACTCGTTCACGGAAGGATTCTGAAATGAGAATGCGAACAAGATCAAATCGTACTCCAAGATACCGTTCCGGTCTTGATTGTGTTTGCCGTCGCGGAGAGTGGAATTAATCTGCCACTTGGGCCAAACATCCATGCGCAGACTCCGCAAACAATCTCAGTCACCGCCGACTCACCTCGATGGCAGTTGGAAGGTGAAGCCAAGCCGGTGGATATCAGGTCGCAAGTCACTCTTACTCAATGGTGGCGGCGCAACATTGAAAGATTTCGAAGTTCTCAATCCTGAAAGCTAGTCAATACTTACTTGAACCATGACCGGTTTCTTCAGTGTTCCAAAACGCCAAACGTCCTGCTGAGCTACATTTTTCGCATCACCAAAGAAGGCCCTTATCTCCTCGCCATCCTTGAGGTCTGCATACATCTCGGGCGTGAGGCTCACCGTTAGTTTTCTGCCCGAGTAGTCCCCGCTTAGTTCGTCGAGAAAGATCTTATTGCCGATCTGCAATTGTAGTGGGATTTCTCTGACTGGAAACGGCCGGTTGGTCCTCAGCTCAATCTGGACCAGCGGGACTCGACTATTTCCAATCAATCGCGTAGCGCGCTGAATACTGACGACCTCGTTTCCGCTTGCTTCCCTCTCGTTGCCCACCCTGGTTTCTTCTCTGCTCATTCTGGGAGCGCGAGGTACACGCACAACTCTGTATGAAAGACTGGCCGGTGCTGCAAAAGGCGCGACCGCCTGGATTGTCACCGTTGTCGGAACTGAAATCATGCTCATAGAAGCGCCGCGAACTGCGTGAGTGCCGAACGACGAAAGGGGAAGCTGGGCAAGGCCATCCTGAAACCCGACGATTGATTTCCGTGAGATTGGTCTGTCGTTGTTGTCCAGAAAAATTACGGAGAAATTGCTGCCATTGTTTCGGCCGTTGGACCACTGCAAATCGAGCGAAACTGGCTCACAATCGGCCACGCTCGCCGGCACATGCTCGCCTCGAATTGGAATCTCGATGGTCTCCCCTTGTTGACGAAACCTATGCGTGGCTGATGTGTCTCCTGGAACATCTGGGCAGATGCGCGGTTCAGTCGTTTGCTGACCGTGAGCGTTGCCTGCTTCGTTAACAGGAGCCAGGCATAAAAATAGTGTGAGAGACACGAGTAGGTTCTTCTTCATAACAGACCCTCATCACCTATTACTGGTGTTCTGAAAATTGGTTCGTGAGGCAAATCGGGGCGAGGAATGAATAGTAGAACACGCGCAGAGGTGAGTAAAGATAAAAGTAGAATCGGGCAATCGGTAAGTTGGTGTGAACCAAACCGACCATCATTCGGGAATAGGCCTTGAGAGTAAGTGGCGAGCCCAAGATTCGATGCCCGGTACCTGAGTAATTATGGCCTGGGCGACGAGCTTCGCCGCCTGATGGATTCGGTGGCTCCGCCCCGCTGTCGCAGCCCGTTTATCCATTTGGGCGATGCCTCCTGCATTCTTGAGGGAGTTAAAACCAAGGGGCGTAGCCTCTTAATCGTCCCGGCCGGCGGGGCGAAGCCGCCGCTTCACATCGGGCGGCGAAGCCGGGATGGAAATTGCAGAAGGACTTGGGCATTGATAAGGTCAAACTCAAGTGACGCAGGAGATCGGCTAAACAACACGAATCCACACGAAAGCCTGTTCATGACTTCTCGTGTGGACTCGTGGGTCGTTCGCTAACCGTCGGAAACTCCGACGGTTCCGCCTAGTTACAACTACTCAACACCGTATGATTCGGCCCATCATCCACGGCCGGAGGTCCGTTCTGTGAATGTGGCACTGTCACTTTTGCCGTGACTGTGCTGACATTTCCTGACTCATCAGTGACCTTGAACGTGATGGTGTAAACCCGTCCGTTGCCAGCGCTCTGTCGTTCGGAGCGCAGTTGCACTGATTTGCAGTCGTTGGCAATGACGATGTCATTAATCGTATTGCCGTCGCCACCGCCGTTGTCAGGCTCATCACTACTCACGCCGGTGATTACAACGCTGCCAAAGCCCAGGTCTTCATCACAATTGTCACTCACGCTCGTAACCAGGTCGGCTACGTTGAAGGTAACGTACTTGTGATTGGGCGGCCACATCGTTGCATCCTCGGTGGTAATCACCGGCCCCTCCATATCATTTACGGTTACAGAGAAGCTGCACGCTGGACCAACTGTGCTGGTGCAAGTGACCGTAGTAACACCCACTGGGAAGAACGATCCCGAAGCAGGTGCGCAAGTTACTGTGCCGCAAGCCTCGCCCGATGGCGGAGCAGTATAGGTGACGACCGCGCCGCACTCGCCTGGGTCGTTCGGCGCGGTAATGTTTTCCGGACAAGTGAGAACGCAAGGCACTTCGCCTTCAAAGGCCCCTATGTCGGTGCCGTCGCTGGTAGCTTCATTGGCAACACCTGGGTCGTTGACGGTACGCGGCATTCCGCGCTGGTCAAGTGTGGCGCCAGCCGCGACGCCTGCGTCGATAGCGTCACTGCCCGGTAAAAGTTCCATCGTCTCAGTTGGACCACCGTTATCTCCTAGCGGACCCAGCATCGGGTTTGCGCCGGTCAGGTCACCGGGACCGGTGAAGCCCACTGCTTCGGTGGCGACGCCAACAAGATTGTGACCGTTGCTGCTGACGGTGCCATCTACGTTCGGTCCGGGAACTGGAGCGCCAGTCGTGTCACCCAGGCCGTTGGCTGTGTTGTTACCGGCAATGATTGTGTTTTCCAAAGTTACGCTGCCTGGTCCAACGCGGATGCCTCCACCTGTACCTTCAGCCGCGAGTCGCGGAGGCAGGTTAGCGCCGCTCTGGTTAACACCAGTGTTGCCTGCCTGTGCGTTATTAAGACTGATCGTTCCATGTTTGATGTTCAGCGTGGCTGTGTTCGCATTTGTAATTGCGCCACCGTACGCGAGACCGCCCGCGCCGTGAACACTCTGTGCACACACAGCGCCGCTGGTTTCGCCACCGTCGCCTCCGCTGCCGCCGGTGGCAGAGTTGTTGGCAAAGGTAGCGGTGTTGATGATCATGGTCCCAGCATCAGCGAAGATTGCGCCGCCGCGGGCGGCACCGCCGTCGCCCCCGATGTGGGCGCCGAGACAGGTGGCGCCAAACGCATCGTTGCCATCGCCACCATTCGCTTCAGCAAGATGAAAGGTTGAGTTCGTCACGGTGACGTTTCCAATACTGAAGAGTGCGCCACCATCAGCGGTGCCGGCGGGACTTGAAGCGTTGCCACCCGTACCTGAATTACCGCCGTTGGCTTCAGTATCTTCAAACGTAGTGTTGTTGATCGTTACGGTGCCGTTCACCCATACTCCGCCGCCCTGGGCAAATCCGCCGGAACCACCGTTAGTCTGACCGTTTTGATCCTGGTTTCCACCAATGCCGCCATTCGCCTGGCTGGCCTCGATACGCGTTCCGTCAATGTTAAGCGTCCCGCCTTCGAAATAGATTGAGCCGCCTTTCGCATGGGAGCCTTTGCCGTTGTTGAAGTTTCCGCCGTGGCCGCCTGCAGCGGTGTTCGCCGTGAACGTAGTGTCAGTAATGATCACGTTCCCGGTCGTGCCAAGACTCGCGAGACCGCCGCCCAGCGCATCGAGTGCGGTGTTTTGGTTAATGACGCTGTCGCCTTTTCCAAGGGTCGTGCAGTTCTCGATGACGACGTTAGTCAGAGTTACGCTGCTGCCGGTGATTACGGCGACCTGGTTAACGTCAATGCCCGCGCCGTTAAGGATACAGCCACCGGCGCGCGTGGAATTCTGCGAGGCAGGGTTAGTGCTGGCACCGCTGGCGCCGTCGTCAGCGGCTTGGCCATTTCGAATTGCCAAATCCTGAAATGTTGCATTGACTGCCGGTCCGATAACCTGAAACACGCGGTCGCGGGCGTTGCCTGAAGTTAAACCGGCGGCGTCGATTATGGACGCATTCGGACCAGACGAGTCGCCGCCAATAATTGTTACCGGGTGAAGGATCGTGGTGATGTCCAGATCGCCCGTTGCCGCGGCATTCTCTTGCGTCACGTTGAAGAGCGTAAGGTTGTAAGTCGTCGCGGGTTGCAGGTTGATGATTACAGGGTCTACGCCGGCGTTGGTATTTGCGGCAATGATCGCGCCGCGCAAGCTGCAGTCGTTAGGTGCTGGAGTACAGGCCGTGGCTGCTGCCGTATCATCCGTACGATCGACGTCCAAGTTTACCGGCAACGGCATGAACAGGGGAGACATCGTGCGCACCACCTGCGGTGTTGCGGTCAGATGTTTGGTTGAATTCGAAGAGGCGCTCGGGGTGTACGTAAGAACTGCGCCGACCAAAACGACGAGTGGGAGTAGCGACCAGGCGACGTGTCTTTTCATTGTTTTGCTCCAAGCTAAATTGTTTTTAGAAGTTGTTCCTGCCCGTTGAAAAGCGGGGCTGATTCTGCACGGCGACGAAGAGCGGCTTTGTATGGGCCACTATTTGGCGCGAGGTCCGTGCCTGGCCATTACAAGGTCCGTTACTCTTTAGTGATGCATTTAGCGGCGTGACGCTAGGCGGCGATAAGCCTTTGATGATGCACCTGAATGGCCATCAAGTTTCAGCGGGAGACTTTGCTAGAACGGAGACCTAAGACCCCTGGCATCAAAAAAACCATACCTTCCTAATACACGTTGCGGGCGTTAGGCAGCAAGCAAAATCACGCGTCTCGTAGAGACGTTTACGAACTTTGATTTTTGCTGAATTAAACGTTGCACCAGGACCGCTCAGAGACCGGTGGGTACGGTTGCCACTGCGAGGCGCACGAGTTGCTGCTGCTGCTATTTGCTGATTGCTGATATCACGACGCAGAATAAACCTGACTTAAGAAATAGAAACATCAGCTGACAAATAAGGAATTCATATAGTTCGCACTACAAAGCTATCAATTTTCGAGTTTTGCATAGTAGCCTTACGATTGCTAGGAAGTTTCTGATCTAGAGATTTTGAATTGGTATGTTTGCTGTGAAAGCCACCCGATTGAGACAGAAGGTTAACAGCGTCAATCGCCGAATCCGCCAGGCGCAAATGATTGCCGGCGCTCTGAAATCGCGCCGACATCCAATTGAAGCTCAAATCATTCCCATCCGTCGCTGCAATCTCTCCTGCACCTATTGCAATGAATTCGATAGCTCATCCAGGCCGGTCCCTACTGAGGAGATGGTTCACCGAGTCGATCTACTGGCAGCGCTCGGCACCGCCACCATCACAATTAGCGGAGGTGAGCCACTCTTACATCCTGAAGTCGACGAGATAATTAAACGCATTCGCAGTCATGGAATGCTTGCCGGCCTGATCACTAACGGCTACCTGCTGAAACCAGAGATGATTGAGCGGTTGAATGGCGCAGGCCTCGATCACCTTCAGATCAGCATCGACAACGTAATTCCTGATGACGTGTCGAGGAAAAGTTTGCGCGTATTAGACAATAAACTTCAGTTGCTTGCCGAGCAGGCTCAATTCGACGTGAATGTTAATTCTGTTGTGGGAAGTTTAGTTCGAACGCCCCAAGACGCCGTCGTTATCACCCGTCGCGCGTTAGAGCTCGGTTTTGCAAGCACCGTCGGTCTGATTCACAACGACTCAGGTCGGGTTCAGCCACTTAGTGATGAGCAACAGAATACGTTTCAACAGATCAAGAGTTTGAAAACGCCGTTTCACACGTCGGGACTCTATAACCGCTTCCACAAGAACCTTGCTCAAGGGTTGCCGAACGACTGGCACTGCAGGGCCGGAAGTCGGTATCTATATATTTGCGAGGACGGTTTGGTCCACTATTGCTCGCAGCAGCGTGGCTATCCGGGAATTCCGCTTGAGAAGTATGGATCGGAAGACCTCGACCGCGAATACCAAACCGTGAAAGAGTGCGCAGCCTTTTGCACAATTTCCTGTGTTCAGCGCGGATCGATGATTGATGAGTTGCGTGAGAACCCGATCGAGGCGATTGATCGATTTTTCCCGGCTTCTACTTCAGAAAAGCCCCTGGTGGTCAGAATACTCACCTGGCTATTCCTGCCCACACCAACGGGCAAGCGACGGGTTGTCAGACGCGTCGCGCTGCGGCTGCTACGGGTCAAGTGATCCACTCCTCGCGTTCACTAAATCGCTAACACCAGCGTGTAGACCACCACGGTCAGTGCTGCGGCCACCAGAACGTCGGCTGCGTAGTGATACCGCCCCAACACCGCACCTAAGGCAATTCCGATTGAGATCGCGACGAACACCAGGCCTGTTTTCGGTAAGAAATGCAGTAAGACCAGTGAACTACCGAGCGTGGCAGTGACGTGTGCGCTTGGGAAGGTGTTCAACTGTATGCTGAACCATCGCACAATCCACATGTTGAACCTGCGAATTTTGCCCGGCGTGGTAGTCGGTTTGATCTCTGACGTGCGTGGCGGCTCAGTGGGAACGAAAGCGGTAAAGGCGTAGCAAGGATACGTCGCAAGCAAAACCACTGACCAGTAATCCGTGGCGTGTCGTTGCAGTCCTGCAAGATAAAGGAACGCAAGACCCAGAGGAACCAGCACGTAGCAAGAGAGGTAGGCCAGTTCGAGCGATGCAACTATCCATCGAAACCTGGGCCTTTTTAAGTTCGAAACCCAACTGCCCAGCAACTTACGATCAAACCTTTGCAGCTTTGCCTGAAAGCCCTCGTTAAGTTTGGTGGAGAACCAACCCGCCTGCCAGTAAACCATCGGCATCAAGAGTGCGGGCAACCAGTCGCGCGCCCTGGAGTTCGACGACTGCGGGAAAAACTGTATCGCCGTTATCAAGAGTGTTCCAATTACTCCAACTGCTGCGATTACCATGCGGCTTCGAAGCGTAAGTGGCCGTAACCATGAGGCGATGATGAAAAAGGAAAACGCGGCCAGGCTCATCCATTCTGCTTTTCTCATATGGTAGTTCTGGCTTGAATACCTAAATCAAACTTCTCACTCGTAGGACCCTTTACGATATTAAGAGCGTTAGAGAGTCTTTGCGCTGTTGGCTTTGGCAAGCGTGGTGCCGCACCGGCGAGTAGTAGTAGAAGATTCAGTGCAGGAATAGGTCAAAGGAAGTGGTAGCGGGGGGCGGGATCGAACCGCCGACCTTGGGGTTATGAATCCCACGCTCTAACCATCTGAGCTACCCCGCCACGAAGGAAAGGCATTATAGCAACGGCGTGTTAGGAATCAGCAAATAGCGCCTCTGTCAGTTGTCCGTGATCACTTGTCAGTTGCAGTTTTTGTGCCTTGTGCTTGGTACTTTGAATTTTGTGCTCGTGTACCTGGTGCTTTGGAATTGAAGCACACCCTAGTTGATGTACGAAGCACAAGTTCAAAGTACCAAGCACTAAGTACCAAGCACTAAGTACCAAGCACTAAGTACCAAGCACTTACCAAGCACTAAGTACCAAAGCACTAAGTACCAAAGCACTAAGTACAAAGCTCAGCGCTTCGCGCTTTTAGCTTCGACGCGGGCGAAGTCGATGAAGCCTTTGAGTGGATCGGTTGAGAGTAGACACACGCGGATCTTGTCCCCGACGCGCAGGCCGCGTTCGCCCCTCATAATGCGGCCGTCGACGGGTGGGCGCAGGACGCGCGCGAAGGTTCCCTTCTCTGAAACGCCGGTGACGATGGCGTCGAAGACGTCGCCAATGTTGTCGCGCAGCATTAGCGCAGAGGCGACTTTGCGCATCTTGCGTTCGACTTTGCGCGCGGCGCTGTCGCGGTTGGTGCAGCGTGCGGCGATTTTCTTGAGTTCGTCGAGCGTGTAGGGTGCGGTTGAGGAACCCGAAAAGTCTTTTGGACTGTCACGAACACGAGCGTCAGGTTGACGGGCAGGAATGCCCGTCCTACTTAAAGCAGCCTTAACCAAACGTTGTGTTACGAGATCAGCGAACCGTCGGTTGGGCGCGGTCGAATGCGTGTAGTCCTGCACTGCAAGACCGAAGTGGCCATCACTCTCCTGTCCCGGCGCCTGTACCGTATACTCACCTGGTCCCAGCGACTTCACCACAGCCAGGGACAAATCAGGAAAATGCAACGGATCAGCTTTTTTCCGGCGTGCCAGAAAATCGGCGAGCGCACGCGAGTCTGGGTTCGGCGGCAGCTTGTCACCAACCTCTTCCGCCATCTCCACAATGCGATCCCAGTATTTAGGCTCTCGCACGATCCTGCGTAGCGATGGACCACCGTTGCTTTCGAGAAACTCCGCCATCTCGACATTCGCAGTGATCATGAAGTTTGAAATCAATTCTCTGGCGGCGTTTGATTCGATTACCTTCAGCCCAGTCACTTTCCCATTTTCATCCGTGACCGGAACTGCCTGAATTGTCCCCAGTTCAATCGCGCCCAGTTTGATTCGGAATTCACTCAGCCGTTCCGCCACTTCTGACTGCAAGCGGATCTGCTCCTCGAGCCCTGGCACCGACTGCAGGGCCTTCGGCGGTCCCGACTTCCCTTCCAGCCACGCACCGATCTCCTCATACGACAGCTTTGCCTTGTTTCGAACCAGGGCGCGGTAGAAATTCGCCGACTTGGCCGTACCGTCAGGGGTGATAATAATTTCGGTTACCACGACCAAACGATCTTTTCCCTGAACGAGTGATGTGAGATCGGTCGAGAATTCTTCCGGCAACATCGGATAAGTCTTTACCCCGGTATAGACGGAGCTGCAGTTGGTTGCAGCGTATTCGTCGAGCGGTGCGCCTTTGGGAATAAAGGCGTCGACATCGGCAATGCCGATCATCAGGCGCACATCGCCGTTGGGAAGCGACTCTGCAAACTCCACTTGATCAAGATCACGCGTCTTGCCATCGTCGATTGATGACCAGAGCAGGTCGCGCAGATCGCGCACGGACGAATCTGTTCGGGGTCCATCCGGGATTTCAAAGGCTGGGAAAGTTGGATCGAAACCGTTTTCCAGCATCGCGCGGTCGGCGATAGCCGAGAGGTCTATGTATTTTGATTTCGCCATGGAGGTGGGGAGTATAGCGTGCTGCAGAATTTGGGCAAAAGATCTAGGATTGAATAGAGATAAACACGCGGGTGTGAAGTCAGCACCCCAGCGGGTAGCGCCTCGATTTCGTGGGTCGCAAGTCAACCTGCGCGTCAGGTTGAGTCAATCGAATCAGCCAACTTCTCGCTACGGGTTTGTAACAAGCTGCCGCTAAGATTCTGACCCGTGAAGATTGAAGCGATCATTAATGCAGGTTCAGGGACCGTGAATGCTGGTGGCGCTGCGCAGCTTGAACACAGCGATAGTCAGGATAGTCTCCAGCAACGCCTGATCGATCTGTTTGCGGCTAACCATGCGGACGTCAAAGTCTCACTGGCACGCTCTGGAGCCGAAGTAGCAGAACTCGCAAAGCGCGCGGCGCGAGGTGATGCCGAAGTCATCGTGGCGGGTGGTGGAGACGGAACAATCAACTCTGTCGCGGCTGCTGTTCTGAGCGCCCAAAAGACCCTTGGCATACTTCCCTTCGGAACCCTTAATCATTTGGCCAAAGATCTAGGGATTCCTCTTGATTTGGAAGGTGCCGTCCTCACAATTGTCGAAGGCCATATGGTCCAGATTGACGCCGGCGAAGTAAACGGGCGTATTTTCGTAAACAACTCGAGTCTTGGTCTTTATCCGAGCATTGTTCATGAAAGAGAAAAGCAGCAACGACTAGGTTGGGGTAAGTGGCCCGCTTTTGCATGGGCCGCGCTCTCGGTAATGCGTCGTTATCCTTTTCTCAATGTGCGCCTAAACGTGGAAGGCAAAGAATTCGTCACTCGCACTCCGTTTGTTTTTGTGGGCAACAACGAATATGTGATGGAAACTCTCAACATTGGCAGTCGCGCGCGACTCGATGACGGAAAGCTGAGTCTGTACGTAACTAATCGCATCGGGCGCCTCGGATTAATTCGACTCGCGTTTCGTGCGCTCTTCGGTGGACTAAGACAAGAAAAAGACTTTATCGCCCTGACCACCGGTGAACTCTGGATCGAAACGAAGCACAAACGAGTTCGCGTTGCTCTCGATGGGGAGGTGACGCTGATGCATCCTCCGCTGCATTATCAGGTGCGACCCGGCGTGCTCCGCGTAATCGTTCCCAAACAAGAGTAGACAATCAACATGCGTTCAATAGTTCATCTCTCCGATATTCACTTTGGCCGCATTCACCTGCCGGTGGTAGAGCCCTTGATCGCCGCGGTCAACCGAATCAATCCTGACCTAGTGGCCGTATCGGGCGACTTAACGCAGCGGGCGCGCTCGCATCAGTTCATTGAAGCTAGAGCATTCCTCGATCGTTTGCCCAAGCCTCAAATTGTCGTCCCTGGAAATCACGACGTACCGCTCTACAATCCCTTTGCGCGTTTTATTAACCCGTTGCGCAAGTATCAGCGCTATATCACCAGCGACATGCGCCCGTTTCATCATGACGACGAGGTCGCGGTCCTTGGTGTAAACACGGCGCGTTCCCTCACCATTAAGGGAGGACGAATTAACGAGGACCAAGTGGCGTGGATGCGCGAAAAGCTTTGCGCCTGGGACGACAAGATTGTGAAAGTGGTCGTCACGCATCATCCGTTCGATCTGCCTGAAGGTCACGATGAACGTGATCTGGTTGGGCGCGCGCGCATGGCGGTGGAATTGTTGGCGACTTGCGGGGCAGACTTGTTTCTGGCCGGCCACCTGCACGTGAGTCACACGGCCCATACTTCGGTTAGATATAAGATCGAAGGATATTCAGCGCTCGTGGTCCAGGCCGGAACCGCAACCTCCAGTCGCGGACGCGGTGAAGCGAACTCATTCAACCTGATCCGGCTCGAACATCCCCTCATCACCGTGGAACGATTTGAGTGGCGACCGGAGCGAGGGGAGTTTGAGTCGGCCGAGACTGAAAAGTTCCGGCATACCGACGATGGTTGGACGCGGCTCGCGGAGTCCTGAGCATGAAGATTCGTTTGCCTTCGGGCGGCATCTGGGGTCGGCACCTGGTTATTGGCGTGGTCGTTTTTGCCGCCATGACGCTCTTGCTGGCGGCAATCGCCGACGAGGTGCTAAAAGGCGAGCCTCTAACACTCATCGATGCCAAGCTTTCCTCATGGCTGGAGGCTAACAGGACTTCGTCCCTGGTAACCTTTTTCAAGCTCGTCACCTTACTGGGGTCGACCTTCGTCGCTACCCTTCTCTCTTGTCTCGTTGGAATTTATCTACTGATTCGTGGCCAGCGATACTGGTTCACGACCTTCGTTCTTTCCGTTGTTGGAGGCGTGGTTCTGAACAGATTCCTGAAAAGTGTCTTCCAACGAACGCGTCCGCAGTTTGACGATCCGATAATGACGTTCACGGGCTATAGCTTTCCCAGCGGCCACACAATAACAGCCACCGTTTTGTACGGATGTTTGGCGGCGCTGATTGTGGCCCATACGCGAAACCAGTCGCTTAGGATTGCGATAACCGGCGCGGCTGGAATCTTCATTGCGCTGGTTGGGTTTAGTCGCATCTATTTGGGCGCACACTTCCTGAGTGATGTGCTGGCCGCGATGGCCGAAGGATTGGCGTGGTTATCGCTGTCGTTCACTTTGGTGTATTCGCTTTGGCGACACAAAACGGTAAATGGTAAATCGTGAATGGTAATGGTTTGGTTCTGCACAACTTTGCCTCAAAAGTAAAAAACTTACGTCGAATCGGCTTAGCCGTGTGATGTGAGCCGGTGGCTCTGCCCCGCCGTAACCGACTTCCTGACTTTCGGGGCTACGCCCTGACATCGAGTTCCGGAGTATTGCCCCGGTGAAAGACGTGAAGATCTCATCAAGGGCGCAGCCCGATTCAACGAGTTCGGGTACGACAACGGCGCAGCCGCCGCCTCACATCAGTCGGCGAAGCCGATCCTCCTAGTCGTCAAAAAGCTTGAGGCAAGCCGTCCCTACCGATTGGTGAATTGATATCGCACGAGTCGGTAAGGGCGGAGTCGCTAAAACAATACGCAACTGCAACACTCTAGCTTCAAATAATCCCCAGAATGACTGCGAAGTAACGTAGCTGGTTTATCCAGCCTTACGGTACATCTCTTGCCAAGTCTTAGGCAGTTACTGTTCGAGTGACAACCATTGTCGAAGTGCGGCGTCTGCAAAACCTTCGGACCGGGGAGGAAGTTATGAATATTGGAAGCCCCTTTTTGGCGAGCAGTACCCTTGGCAGTTTCTCCACCAGCGAACCCACGATTCAACCACGCCCACCAGTTGATGAAGCCACCGATACGAAATCCGAACTACACATACATTTCATGCGCATGATGGAAGCCCACGACCGCGTGCGAGCCAAACTTCTCGAATCCTCTCACGACAAGAGCTACGCCGTGTGGGGTGACTGAGCCTCGTAAAGCAAACTTATGTCCGACATGCTTCAGCTTGTCGTCGAGATCGAAATATAGTCCGCGACATCAGTGATGGATTCGTTGAGTGTTAACTGAGTTGACGACATGCTGAAGCATGTCGGACATCAAAAAAGCGGGCTGACGATTGCTCGCCAGCCCGCGTCGAAATCAGGTGCAACCCGCTCAACTAAAACTCGTAGCGCAATGCAAACTGCATCACCCTTCCAGATTTAGTTTCATTTAGCGGAGCCTGCGTGGAAGTAAACCTGCCGAAGTCAGGTGTAGGCGCGAGATCGCGCAGATATGGATCTCGCGGCAAGCTGAGATCGGCAATGGTCAATCCTTCAAAGAATTGTGAGTTAGTCACGTTGAAGACTTCCCAACGAAACTGAAGTCTATGACCTTCCCACGGCATGTTGAAGGTTTTGTACAAGCCAGCGTCAAGTGAAAAATAATGATCGCCACGGATTACGTTGCGGTCACCAACCTCACCAGGCCTGGCGTTCCGGAAACTCGCCAATGCAGCCCGCGAATCTCCGAACACGTTTGGACTACCGGCCCGGGTCGGACTTCCCTCCACCGGTCGCACGCGAACTCCGTTTGATTGCACGTTCCAGTTAGTGGCCCAACGACTGCCGTCAAACGGAGTTTGGATCGGCAAGGCGCTGTTCCAACGGAAGATGCCAGACAAAGTCCAGCCTCCGAGGATGCCATTGGTGATGGTATTTGAGTCGCTCAGGAATCTCTTCCCTTTGCCGAACGGCAGACCCAACACCCAGTTTGCGTTAATGATATGACGCGAGTCGAAATCAGAATTCGCGTAGTTGGAATCCGGCAACAATGAGTTGACTATGAACGCCGTACCGAAGGCGCTCGAGGCTTGCAACCCCGAAGCGTTGTCGAGCGAGTGGCTCAGCGTGTAGTTCAAGTCAAACGTGAAATCGTTACCCAACCGTTGCCGCAAACTGAACTGAGCCGCGTTGTAGTTGGAGTAAGCGATTGTTGAAAAGGCGGAGAGCGCGGCAAATTGCGGCTGGTAGAACATGTTGTTCACCCGCGCCGGTCCACCGCCGAAGGGACAGCTGGTGCAACCTGGAGCGTCGTCCCAGAGCAACTGCACAAACGTATAGTCAGTGATGCCATCGCCGCCGACAGCTGGTTGCGCGATGAACGCATAAGCTGCTTGCGTGGGCGTCAAGGCGGGATTGCCATACCACTGCGGCATGAACGGAAACAGGTTGTTGAAGAACGCTATGTCCGGCACCGCATTGATCGGAGTATTCGCATACCGATGATCCACAAGCCGGTTCATTGCCTCGTAATAAGTAAGACCGGATTGCGGATCCCTAATATTGTTCAGCTGCATGATGTCACGCGAGGCTAACAGGTTGCGCGCGAAGCGGCCCACATAACTAGTCTCGAATGACAATCCCTTTCCGATCTCACGACCGTAAGAGAAATTTACGCTGTAGTTGTAAGGTGTCGTGATGCCGTCATCCAGCGACTGTTCGATTCGCTGATCTTCGTTGGCGGAGACCGTCAACGGGAAAGTCAGACTCGGCGCGATTGTGCCAACTTGCGGATTACCACGAATCGCGGGGTTCGATCCGGTGAACAGCGGGCCTAAGCGATCACTAACGTTGAAGGTGTTTGCCGCGTTGCCCAAGCCTGACGTGAAGCCGAGGACCGAATTAAGATCGAAATTGACCGCGATTTGGCTGCCAATGCGGTCGTAAGTCATGCGGAAACCACCACGAAGCGTGCTTTTGCCATTGCGACCGATCAGGTTTCCGAAGAAGTTGTCACCGAAGTCTGGTGACCAGGCAACAGCAATGGCAGGGGCGAAGTTGTTCCAGTCCTGCGAGTAATAGCCGGGCCGATTGTTCGCCTTACCAGCCAAATCAAAGGTGACCGGATCGTTGAACGGAATGCCGGCCGCCGCACTCTCGCGGCGCTGGTCGAAGTAGTCGCTGAGACTGACAGTGGGTTTGACCTGCACACCGTTTCGTTCGTACACCGGGGTTGAAGTGCCCCAGCGCAAGCCATAGGTGAGTGTCAGGTTTGGTTTCATTCTCCACGAATCCTGCCAGTAGAACTCATATTCCTCGGTTGCGAACGAACGCACAGTCGGCGTACCTGCCGACTGCAGCGTACCGTCTGGTCCATAGACAAGGTTTGCCGAGAATTCCGAGAAGCGGCCAATGACTGCAGTCAGCGCGTCGCGCAAATCGGTTTCGCCGCCGCTGATAACGTCGGCGAAGATCGGGTTACCGGTGTTGTAGACGTCGAAGATTACGGAATCACCGGAGAAATCGTAATACGACGGGTTGGCCACGGCGTTGTCAAACGAGGCGCCAAAGGCGGTGCGGTTGTTGCGAATCAAGCGAACGTTGCCACCGAAGCCGTAGGTGTGGTTACCACGAATCCAGGAAACGTCGTTCACAAAGTTATGGACCGGAGTAGTCCGGCTCAAGGATCTGGCAAAGGCGTTTGGTGAAAAGATGAACCGGAAGTTGTAACGGTTCTCGTTAGAGTCGCCGCCCTGAGTAAAGGAGGCTCGAGTAAACCCGTACGCAAACCGGTTAACCAGGTTGTTGTTGATGGTCCATGTATGACCCACGGCGAGGCCTTTGGGATGGTTCCAGATCGTCAGCGGCGGTGTGTCAGGGAAACACTGGACCGCGTCGCCGACGCTGCTGCAGTCCGAATCGAAATAAACCGCCCGGGTGATAACGTCCTGCTGGTAATTTCCGCGCACGAACAGCGACTGGCGATCGGTCGGATTGTAATCAAACCTGCCGATGTAGGTATTCAGCTGAGTCGGTGTGCGGGCGTTGAACCTGAAGCCGCTGGTGTTTAGTCCATCGCCGACAGTCGAATCATTTGCCGGGTAACGCGCTGCCGCCGCGGCCAGCACTGCCAGGCCGGTAGGATTGACTCCGGGAGGTGTACCGTTGACTGCGATGTAAGCGTTGTTGATCTCCGTGGGCGTCAGACAGATGACACCCGCAGGGGTTCCTGCCGGACAACCAGGATCGCTGGCGCCGCTGTCGGAACGGTAACGAACGATGCCCTGGCCCAGGGATGGCAGTGGCACTTCGCGAACGACCGAGGTGCCAGTCGCCTCACGAAAACCTTCATAATTGAAAAAGAAAAACGCCTTATCACGTTTGATTGGTCCACCCACGGATCCGCCGAAAATGTTGCGCAACAACTGCGGACGGTCGACGCCGGCAGCATTGTTGAAGAAGTCGTTTGCGGAGGTAACTGTATTGCGATGAGTTTCAAACAGCGAGCCATGCCATTCGTTTGAACCTGATCTGGTGACGAGCGAGACCTGCGCGCCCGACGAGCGGCCCTGGTCTGCGTTTGGATTCGTCGTAGTGACGCGAAACTCCTGAAGTGAATCGCGAGTAACGCGCAAGACACTGGCAAACGCTTCGTCGGTGACGATATCAAGACCGCGTTGCTGTTCATTAACGTCGACGCCATCGAGCGTGACGTTAGCCTGGTCGGCGCGACCGCCGTTGACGTAGCCGGCGCGAGTGACCCCGGGCTGAAGCGACAGCAAGCCAACTGGATTGTTTGCATTAAGTGGCAGGTCAACAATACGCCTTCGCTCGAAGGTGTTGCCGATCGAAGCGTCCGTGGTGTTGAGTGGCGCCTCGGAACCCGATACCACGTTGACGGTTTCAGACACGTTGCCCACTTCTAGAGCGACGTTTACTTCAGAGGTAGAGTCGACTTGTGCGTTGACTTCGGCCACTGATTTCTTAAATCCACCCGCTTCAACCTCCAGTCGGTAACTTCCTGGTGGTATAGCGGCAAAAATATAGGTTCCATTCTCGGCCGTTGTCTGCGTGCGCGTGAAATTCTTTTGCACGTCAGTCAGAGTCAGAGTTGCACCAGACACGACGTTACCTTGCGGATCCTTTACTATGCCGCTAACCGTTGAGCGACCGGATTGCGCATAGGAAACTCCGCCCGAGCAGAGAAGAAGAACCAGAATAATCCAATTTTTTGGAAGTACACTTTTTCCCATATGACCTCCCGCAGTTGATCGTTTAGAAACAGGGAGACGACTTTTTAGAGTGGGCTACGAAATTCAGAATGAATTCAGAAAACTCTCTTTCTGGTCTTTGAACTCGTCTTTCAGATAGGCATGTAGCGTTCCAACAGGAGATGTGTTTTGGGTCGAGCGATATGCGGAGGAATTGTAGTTGGACCACTGCGAACGTCGGTCGGATCTCAGCAAGTTAATCCAAACTTCTACATGCGTTCAGATATTTGAACCACTACATGGACCACTCGAGGAAGCTCATAGTGTTTAGCTCCAAAATGCGGCTCCGAAAAGCTGTTAACAGTTTCAGGTTTATGCAACAAGAACCGCTGATCCGGGTCGGGTAACTTGTACAGATTTTTGAACGGATTAGGCAAACTGGATTCAAATTGAGTTCTACTCACGGAGTGAAACGGGGCCTCTGAAAACTCAAGGTTCTTCGAGACCACTGATGTTCGGCGACTGCCGGCCGATGGCCACCAATCCTCCGTTTGCGAGTACGCCGCGCACAAAAAGCGGACTGGAGATCAACTCCAGCCCGCTCCTTGATTCGCCGTTAACGTCTGCGGGGTTCGCCTTGCTCCAGTTGCAGCCCGTTTGAACTTACTTCTTGTTTGCCGCAATGTACTGCTCTAGCTTTTTTCGGTCAGGATAATTTGGCATCTTCTTCAAGAACTCTTCGTATTCAGTGGCGGCCCTGTCCTTCAAGCCGGCCGCGTTGTAGAGCATCGCCAACCGAAGGTGGGCCTCATACTTCCCGAGTTTCGCGGCTTCGTTTAGATAGCCAACCGCCTTGGAACCCTTCTTACCCTGCAAGTAGGCATCGCCAAGGAGGAAATTAATTTCAGCCGACGTTGGTTGTAACTCAAGTGCGCGCAGCAGCGGTTCCGTAGCAGCCTCAAACTTTTTCTGTAAAACAAGTAACCGACCGAGGTTCAGTTGCGCCAGAGTAAATGACGGTCTAATTTCAATGGCGCGCAGGTAAGCCTTTTCAGCATCAGCAGTCTTCTCCTGAAGCAGATACGCGGTGCCCAATTCCGTCCAGGCTTGGAAATCTACTGCATCACTATCAAGCAACTGGCGAAACAAGGTCACCGCATCACCGTACTTCTTTTTATCTACGGCTTCTTGTGCTTTTCGAAAGGTTGATTCGTTGCTCGAACTGCGCTTATAGACGTCAGCCACTGAAATTGTCGTGGCCTTCTTCCCTAGGCCCGTCGTGCCTGACTTCCACTCGAACTCAAGATCTTGTCGCAGATCAGCACCGGGCGTGCCTGCAACTGAAACTCGAACGCGGGCAATTTCACTGGTCTCGACCTCAACAGCTAAATCGTATTCGCTGCTGCGCAGATTATTAAAGCGATAGCGGCCCCCACTAGGCACACTCTGTCGCCCCACAACATTTCCGCCAAGCGTATATAAGATGATCGTCAGGCTTAAAGGGGCCTTGGCGTCTGCCATAGTTTCATCGACCTTAACATCGCCATACAGCGTGAACCCGCCTTGGGCCATTGCTGGCAGACCGGGCAGATAAAAAAGCAAAGCAAGAGCAAGGAACAACTGTTGAGTGTACGGAGCGACCTTTTGCGTTGAGCGACCGGCGACTGGTCGATTGCCTGTTGTGTCAAGATCAGGTTTTGCATTCATAACCCCACCTCCTCCATAAGCGATGCGCCTATCAGATATCCCTACTCTGAAAAAAGCGCCGCAGCAAAAGCTGCGGCGCTCACTTCGTCATCTGATTGCCATTCGAATTGCCAAAAACCGAATTGAGTAAAGCGCGAACAGCTTACGGGTCCTAGAATGAATATCGCAAGCTGAACTGCATCACCCGCGGATTACCCTGAATGGCAGTAAAGTTCCCAAAACTTCCGGTCGGGGTTGCAGCGGAAAGAAATGGATCAACTGCCTGGACAAATCCATCAACCGAAGTCAGGCGCTGGGTGTTGGTAACGTTAAAGGCCTCCCAACGTAATTGCAGTTCGTGACCTTCACTCCAGGGCATTCCCCACGATTTGCCCAACCCCATGTCGAGCGCTACGTAGCCAGGGTAACGGAAGATATTTCGATCACCTCGTTCCCCTGGAAGTCCACTACGGAAGCTGTGGTAAGCGGCAGCCGGGTCGGCAAACAAGTTAGCCGGCGAGTTCCCGCTGCCTCGAGTCGGTGACGCTTCGATTGGAGCAATGCGAGTGGTGTAATTGCGCCGGTTCCAGTTGGTGGGCCAGCCGCCGAAGTCAAGTGGCGCTTCGACAGGCAATCCGGAGTTCCAGCGGAATATTCCAGTCAACTGCCAACCACCCAAAATGCTGTTCACAATACCATTCGCGCCGCTCATGAAACGGCGACCACGGCCCACGGGGATCTGCCAGATTGCATTAGCATTGACCACGTGGCGAACGTCGAAGTCAGAATAGGCCCTCTGCTGTTCCAGATTCAGGGCGTTCAGGATGAATGGAGTAAACGGCGCGTCAGTCTGAAGACCCGAGACATCGTCGAGAGACTTCGAGAACGTGTAATTCAGGTCATAGGCGAGACCATTGCCGTAACGCTGGCGAAGGCTAAAGCTCCCGCCATGATAATCCGACGACGCGATTGTACTGTAGACCGCGAGCGCACCATATTGCGGCTGGTAGAAATATCGTCGCCCTGAAGCCGCATCAAGAATGTCCTGAGCTGTCGTCCAGTCGTTCTGCAGCTCATAACAACCGCCAACGGCAGCGCAACTCGCGTTACGGGAACCCAGCGGCATCATGGCGTAGACGGCCTGCGTGTTAGTCAAATTTCCAAGCCCAAACAGGATTGGACCTAAAGAGCCTGGGGCGTACAGGTTTTCGAAGAATGGCAGAGCCCCCACACTAAAGATTGGAGCGTTTGAGGCGCGCAGCTGTTCTAATATCGTCGCCGCCTCCAGCCAGGTTTGACCCGAGCGAGTATCTCGGAAGTTGAGGTTGGGCTGGACAGCGTCACGGCCAGCCAGCAGGTTACGAGCCGAGCGACCGACGTATGCTGCCTCGAAGACTATGCCGGCAGGCAGGTCCCTTTGAAAGGAGAAGTTCCAACTATAATTGATGGGTGAAACCTGGTACCCATCGAGAGAGCTTTCAATTCGCCTTGCATTATTTGCCGAACGCTGCTGCGGAAATGTAAGTGCTCCCGGCACGGCGATGGTGGGCAACGGGCGAATAGGCATTCCAAACCCCGTAAACAGTGGGGCAGGCCTATTGGTCACGTTGAAAGTATTTGCGGGAGTTGTTTGGGATGATGCAAAGCCGAGGCTGTTTTGGGAGTTGAACGTGACGGCGAGCTGTTGGCCGAAGTAGTCGTTAGTGATTGCGAAGCCGCCGCGGAAAACACTATTTCCTTTGTTCCCGAACACCTTTCCAAAGATGCCCTCTCCAAAGTTTGGTGACCACGCCGCGGCTATGCGTGGCTGGAAGTTGTTCTTATCCCAGTTGTACAGTCGGTCTACCTTGTTCACAGTGATTAGTTCAGTGTAATTCTCGCCTCGGTCCGCAGCTTCAATTCGACGGCGGAGATATTCGCCGAGCGGAATATTAGGCGCTGCCATGAAGCCCTGCGTTTCATAGACGGGTTTGCTGAGGCCGTAGCGCAGGCCATAGGTTAGCGTCAGGTTCTGCCTCACTTTCCAAACGTCCTGCCCGTAAAGGTCATACTCCTCAGTAGCAAACTCGCGGTAGTTCGGAGCTCCGGCCTGAAGGGGCTGGCCGTCGATTCCGAAGTTGAAGCGTGCAGTGTACTGCGAGAGACGTCCGATGACGGCGGTCAGCGCTGCTTTCAGATCGTCGACATTGCTGGTGACGGTGTAACCAGCGGCGGTGATCGGCGTGATCAGCACGTTGCCGGACGACTGGTAGAAGAAAGGATTGGTTATGCCGCTGTCGAAGGCAGTGCCGAATTCGGCGCGACGGTTTCGAACGATGCGGATATTAGTTCCAAACTGCATCGAGTGGTTGTTCTTGACCCAACTGAAGTCGTCCGTGATGTTGTGGACTGGATTCACTCGGTTAAAGCTATAGGTAGCGAGAGTGGGATCAAAGATGAAACGGAAGTTAACGAAGTTCTCACCCGTATCCCCCAGGTCGCTGACTGAGAGCCGCGTCAGGCCGTAGCGGAAGTTATTAGTCTTGGAACTATCCACAACCCAGGTATGACCGGCGGCAATTCCATAAGGATGGTACCAGCGTGTTCGCTGAGGCGTATCCGGGAATTGACGAGGGTTAGTAAAGCTAACGGGTTGTTTGTCGCTCTGATAGCTACCGCGGAAGAAGAGTTGATGACTACCGCTCTTAGTCACATTGTAGTCAAGACGTAGTTGATGAGCCTCTTGACTCACCGCAGTGGGGGCACTGAACCGAAATCCGGCGGTATTGAATCTGTCTCCGCTGTTGAAGTCGTTAGCGGGGTACCGCTGCGCGGCGCCCGCCAACGCAGCCAGGCCGATCGGATTCAACCCCACTGCCGGAAAGAAGCCGTTAAGTTGCGCGGCCGTGAGCGTGAGCGTTTGCGAATTGGCAGCTGTGCACGGGGTGACACCCGGCGGGCAACCCTGGAACCTCACTTCACCGCGTCCCAGATGCGGGAGAGGTACTGTTCGGGGCCCGATCGCCGTGCTGCTTGCGTCGCGCCTACCTTCGAAGCTGTAGAAGAAGAACGCTCGGTCCTTTTTAATGGGCCCGCCCCCGGCAGCACCAAACGTGTTGCGCAACAGCACTGGCCGATTCAAGCCGGCGCGATTGAAGAAGAAGTCGTTTGCGGTGAAGATCGTATTTCGATGGGCCCAAAAGGCAGCCGCATGAAACTCGTTTGTACCGCTCTTGGTAACCAGAGAAATTTGCGCGCCCGAGGACCGTCCCTGCGTGGCATTAGCATTAGCAGTAACAACACGAAACTCCTCAATGGCCTCGGAGTTCAGGCGAAGCACAGGATCATTGACCGAGTTCGTTTGGGCTTCGTTTACGTCGATACCGTCGAGCGTAATATTCGATTGGTCGCTACGCGCGCCGGTTACATTTCCGGCTCGAGTAACGCCGGGCTGCAAGGTGAGCAGCGAAAGAGGATTGCGAGCTTCGAGGGGCAGTTGCGTAATTTGCCTGCTTACAAAGTTGTTCCCGAGGGTGGCATCCTGCGTATTCATCAGCACTTCGCCGGGGTTGGCCGCAACCGTCACAGTCTCGTTAACATTCCCCAACTCAAGCGACGCTTCTACGTCCGTAGGCTTGTCGATTAGTGCATTAAGATCGGTGATGGCTGCCTTTTTGAATCCCTTGGCTTCTACTTCAAGCCGGTATTGCCCTGGCGGAATAAGATTGAAGTTGAATCGACCACTGTCGTTAGTAACCTGAGTCCTGCTGAAGTTTTTCTCCGCGTTGACCAGCGTTACATTAGCGCCGGTAACGAGATTTCCCTGTTGATCTCTCACGGTTCCGCTTACGGCGGAAGTACCACCTTGAGCCGCGGAGATTACAAAGGAACCTAACAGCACAAGAATCGCAGTCAGGATTAGAAGAGATTTACTTTGAAGTGAGCGTTGTCTATTCATCGAGTCCTCCGATCAGAGATGTTCGAAGCCGGTTGTTGAGACGCGCAAGAAGAAATGGCTGGGAAAGCACAGGTCATAGGCTGGAAACGCACTCCAAAGTCTGGAGGACTCTGGAGTTGGTAACGATAGTTTATGGTTGAAGAAAAAGCCCGGTGGCTTTCACCGAAGACGATCTACCTGTGAGCTAGCGGCTTGCACTTGTCGTTCCGAAATTAAAATCGAATGACTCAGGCACAAATGCCTCGAATTTAGAGAGGTTCCCTATCCACCGAGCCTTATTCTAGAGAAGGTGTATCCGAAAAATTGAGCAATGCTACGAAAATTTGGAGACATGGTAAGGGAAGTCAATTTGATTAAGCTATGAGAGCTGGCTGGAAAATTACTCTCCAGCCAGCTCTCTATCCTCTCGTCAGTTTGAGTCGGGTTGGCTTAATAAGTCACGGTCGTCGGAGGGTGTAAAAAGTTTTGTGTAAATGGTCATCGGCTGCCAACTGAGATAGGGTTGGCCGGGAGAAAAGATGACCAAAGACAAGAGCATCGACAACGAGCTGATTGACAACCTACTGAAGGATTACAAAAAGCCGGAGGATCTGATCGGCGAGAACGGGCTGCTGAAGCAACTGACCAAGCAGCTTTTGGAGCGAGCGATGGCCGCGGAGATGACCGAGCACGTCGGCTACGATAAGCACGACACGGCCGGGAACAACAGTGGCAACTCGCGTAACGGGAAGTCAGCCAAGACGATCAAAGGCACCTTTGGGGAGCTAGCGCTGGAGACGCCGCGGGATCGAAATGGCACCTTCGAGCCGCAGATCATCGAGAAGCATCAGACCCGCTTCACCGGGTTCGACAAGAACATCCTTTCACTGTATTCGCGGGGGCTGTCGACGCGCGAGATCCAGCAGCACCTCGAAGAGATCTATGGGGTAGAAGTAACGGCGGGTTTGATCTCGAGCGTGACGGATGAAGTGCTGGATGAGGTAAAGACCTGGCAGAACCGGCAGCTCGACGAGGTCTACCCGATCATGTATTTGGACGCGATTCAGTTCAAAGTGCGAGATAACGGACACGTCAAGAACAAAGCGATTTACCTGGCAATCGGGGTGACGATCGAGGGTTACAAAGAAGTGCTGGGGTTGTGGATCGCGCAGACGGAAGGGGCCAAGTTCTGGCTGCAAGTGGTGACGGAGCTGAAGAATCGGGGCGTAACCGACATCTTCATCGCCTGTGTTGACGGGTTAAAAGGCTTTCCCGAAGCGATTGAGAGTGTGTTTCCGCAAACCGAGGTGCAGTTGTGTATCGTGCATTTGGTGCGGCACTCGCTGAACTATGTGGGCTGGAAACAGCGCAAGGAAGTGGCCCGCGACCTGAAGCTGATTTACACGGCGGCGACGGACGGTGAAGCTGAACAACGACTGGCCGACTTCAGTTTGAAGTGGGATGAGAAGTTTCCCATGATCGCGAAGTCGTGGCGCAGCAACTGGACCCGCGTGATTCCGTTCTTCGCGCATCCGCCGGAGATTCGGAAGGTCATTTACACGACCAACGCGATCGAGTCGCTGAACATGTCGCTGCGCAAAGTGACAAAAGCGCGCGGCTCATTTCCCAACGATGAGGCCGTCAGCAAATTACTCTACCTGGCACTGCGCAACATCGCGAAAAAGTGGACCATGCCAGTACACGCCTGGAAAGATGCGCTCAACCGCTTCGCCATCATCTATGAAAACCGGCTGCCGGCAATCTAAGCGCGGAGCTGAATTACCGATGAACCATCCGGCAAAAAACCGGGCTATGGAAACTGTGGTAAAACAAACTGCGTTTTCCCACCGTTCCCACAGCCCCTACTGCTGCTGACAAATCAAGATGAAAAGCAGCTGAACAGAAACAAGAGATGATCGTTTACACAAAATCCTTGACGCTACCGGTCGTCGAGGAATAGCCTGAACCGGCACAAGCCCGGCATCGTGTCTGTCGAATTACAATACGACACTGATGTTGAGATTTGTGCAAAATGGTCAACAGCCACCAAGGCAGTTGGCCCTCTCAGCGAAACAGCAGTCCTCCATTTCCCCTCCGCCTGCCATACAAGATTGGTAGGAGCCGGTAGATGATCCACCATTATCGTGGCATTCCCAATATACTTCGTCGCAGCTCCGCACACAGGAATTTCTGGCTGCCGGATCCTCGCCGCGGCCTCCACCCGGTTCGTATTCACTGCCACAGCCCTGAAGGCAACTAGTGTAGGTTTGGGCAGCATTACCCCAGCAAGAAACATAGTTGTAAAGGCAGTTGGAGCCTCCATTGATTTGGCATTGCTGATACGTACCCCTACAGGCTGATATTGCGCCACTGTAGGCTGAATCGCAATTCATACAGTTATCTGCCTGACTGGATTCGGGCAGAGCCAGGAAAATCAAACATCCCACCAGAGTACCTAGTATTAGAATCTTCCGCGTCAGTTTGTGAGCGAAGACAGTGAGCATGGTTTCTCCTTTCTAGGTTGCGTTGTGAGCGTCCTGGACGAGGAATCAGGACAGTTACCGGCAGAAGGAGCGATCAAAGAGTGAACCTTGTAACACACCGATAAACGACTGTAAAGGATTGAATTCTGAGCTATTATCAGAATCCCTTGGCCCGGTCGCTCAGCCCCGGCCCCACATCAGCACGTACGCGCAACTGCTGTTTTACTTTCACCACCCGTCCCTAGGTTCCGTAACACCAGGGCTGCATAACTGCGCGCGAAATTCCGTCGCCTCCACAAACTAATTCAGTATCGTCTTCTTTTCCTTCTTGCTCGCCTTCCAATAGCAACCCGCCGTAGCCTCCGCAAATCGCCTTCGCTACTTCATCATTAGGCTCATTTTCCACCCCGCTGTTTCGCTTCTTTTCTGCGGGGTTAATCTCTCTCATTTCGAGTAGATTTCTCATTTGAGGCAACGAATCACTTTCGATTAAATTATTTTTGTGAGGCAATTCGAGCTATTGACATCGATCGATCAGCTGAATAGAGTTTGCTCGCTGTTTCCTCAGACATGGGCGCGTCAGACCTGATTTTCAACCTTACGGACTGACTTGAAAATGCTAGTACAAAGACTTGAGACCGTAGCGAACATTGCTATTATTGTCGTTGCCATCCTGCTCAGCGTCGTACTGGTTAAGCATTTCATACTCACCCGTCCCGCTGATGAAAATAGACAGCAGGCGCGAAACTCCATTCGCAAAGGCGAGCGAGTAGGGCTTAAAAATATAGACTGGGCCAAAAATGGCACGACTGTTCTGCTGGCATTGCACAAGGACTGTCGCTTCTGTTCCGAAAGCGCTCCTTTTTATAAAAAGCTTGTGCTAAGCGCAGCGCAACGAAGTGATGTTCACCTGGTTGCGGTCCTGCCACAACCGACTGAGGTGGGCCGAAAATACTTAAACGATCTCGGGGTCGCCATTGAGGATGTAAGGGAAGAACAGCTTGCGCCACTCACCATCCAAGGTACACCGACTTTGATCATCGTGGACAACATGGGCCTCGCTAGGGATGTCTGGATCGGAAAGTTGAAACCGGAGCAGGAAGCAGAAGTGCTAAAGAGGTTCTAAGGATTCTCATCCGCAGCTTCCTTCCGGTTGTACCGCAGAAATCGCTCTGCCATCGCCTGATCAATCCAATTCTCGCCTTCAACTGAACTCACACTACCTGAACGCACAGAGTGTTTGACACGCTGAAACCTGTACGGTAAGTTACTCGACTTGCTGGGCTCACCAACGACTCACCTATGCGTCCCGTTCGTCTAGTGGCCTAGGACACCGCCCTTTCACGGCGGCGACACGGGTTCGACTCCCGTACGGGACGCCAAATTTCCTCAGTATTTTTTAGATTTGAGTGAGCATCCCGCCGCGGGTGCGTTCCTTATTGGACTTTTTTCATGGACTCTTCTGGATGAGGCGCGAAAGTGTCACACAGCGAACCCTCACTTCAAACTGAGGTTTACTCAAGACATCTTGGAGGTTGCGTCATGTCGGATGTCCGAGTTGAATTCAAAGACTGCTGATCACACGCTGAAGACGCTCGTTGACTTCGCTAGCGACCTGATTAAGTGTCGCGTTGTTTCCGACGACAGAGAGCATCGCTTTCGCATCGACGGCGGCGACGACTGATTTACCCGCTTCGTCAGCCTCATAGACGACGACGTTGCAAGGCAGGAGCAATCCGATGTTGATCTCTTCCTGCAAAGTCTTATAAGCCAGCGGTGGATTACAAGCGCCCAGAATTGTGTAGCGACGAAAATCAACATCGAGCTTCTCTTTTAGCTTCTCCCTGATGTCTATCTCAGAAAGCACGCCGAAACCTTCCTCTTTGAGGGCGGCATGTGTTTTTTCGATGGCCCGATCGAAAGTAAGATCGACCGTCCTGCTGAATCCATACCTGGCCTGCTGTGGTTGCGCACTCATTTCTATTCTTTCCCGAAAAAGATTAATGGCGCACAAACCCGTAGCTTTGTGCGCTAACTGTCATTTTGATTTTTCGCTTTCGAGCGACCGTTGACCCGCAGGCTCGGGCGCCACTGGACTGGTAACGTTCTTCGATTCGCGCCGAGACTCGACGCGACAGGAGTTAGCCATTCAAGTCTGCACGCCGAAGCGCGGCAGCACCCAACGCATCAATACGACATAAGCCACGATCACCAGTACCGGCACTATCCATCCGTTCATTTGTTTGATCCTCTTTACCATCGTCTCTTAACGTTCGTTCAATTCCTTCATATTTCTCCCGCTCGGCTTCAACTAACTTTTCCAATAGCTGGGCGCCGCGTCCTTTGTGCGAAACCAAAAGCGCCAGCTTGCAGCGAGAGACGTTCGTGTAACGACGCACAGACTACTTCGCACAGCTTAAAAACAGTCTCATCCGCAATCGAGCAATAGACCGTATTGCCTTCCTGCCGCCGAGCCAACAGGCCCGCATCCTGCAACATCTTGAGATGTTTGCTGACATTAGGTTGGGTAGACTCGACCGCCTCGGTGATCTCGGAAACGGACATCTCCCCGCCCTGCAGCCCGTGGAGAATCCGCAGCCTCAGCGGCTCGCCCAGCAACTTGAAGCGCGCCGCGACCTGCGCCAGCGCCTCCGGGGTCATTTGCCTGTGCTTAGCTTTCATCTTCTTTACTCCTTAGACTCGATTGACTATATCATCACATCGTTATATAGTCACCTGCGAGCGAAGTATACATGCGCTTATGAACGCACGCAAGTTGCAAATACCGCAGTTGATCTCGGAGGAAGAGGATGACAAACACAATCCAAAAATGTACAGCCGCTGCAGCCAGAGTCGCTTTGGGGCGTGCAGGCGATTGCCAGCTCGTCGATGTCCGGGAGTTTTCGGAGTACGAGGTGGAGCGGGTCCAGGGGGCTACACTCGTCCCACTCTCGGGCCTCGATCACAGCCTCCAACTAGTCGACCGCGACCGCACGGTTTACTTGATGTGCCGGTCGGGCAAACGCGCCGCGCAGGCCGCAGAGCGTCTGACGGGCCATGGGTTCAAAAACCTGCGGGTGATTGACGGCGGGTTGCAAGGATGGGTAGCGGCGGGACTGCCAATTGAGCGCGGCACGGGGCGTGTCTGGTCACTCGAACGCCAGGTGCGATTTGTCGCCGGTCTTTTCGTGCTGGTGGGTATTCTGCTGAGTCTCATCTCGCCGTGGTTCGTCCTGCTCTCCGCATTTATCGGAGCAGGGCTGACGTTCTCCGCAATCACGGACACGTGCGGCATGGGGATGATGCTCGCGCGGATGCCCTGGAATCAGAAGGCGAAGAGCAGGTCAGATGCGGTTTGCGCAGGTTAGTAATAATCCATGGAACTGCATACGGTTGTTGCTCTGATTTTGAGCGGGGCGATTGGTGTCAGCCTCGGCCTGTTGGGTGGCGGTGGTTCGATTCTCGCCGTGCCGCGCACTGTGGTGGCGGTGGCGGGAACTTTCCTCGGCGAACGTTTCGCACGGCGCGTTCCGGCGCAGCATCTACGGCGGATGTTTGCTTACTTCGTAATATTGGTGGGGATCTTTCTGGTCGCCGAAAATTTTGTCGCGCTGATTTAAGGCTCGCCGTTGGGAATGAAGGAGAGGAAATGTATTTCAAACAGTTCTACCTGGGATGTCTAGCTCACGCGTCATATCTATTAGGCTCTGAAGGCGAGGCCGCGGTTATTGACCCGCAACGCGATGTCGAGCAGTACATCGCCGAAGCTAAGGCTCAAGGTCTGAAGATCAAGTACGTCATCGAGACGCACCTTCATGCCGACTTCGTAAGCGGGCATCGCGAACTTGCCGCGCGCACTGGAGCCGAGATCGTCTTTGGCGAAAAAGCAGGCGCAACTTTTCCACACTTGGCGGTGAAAGAAGGCGTCGAGATTAAGGTCGGGCAGGTCATCCTCCGCGTTCTAGAAACACCCGGCCACACGCCCGAAGGCATCTCGATTCTGGTGATTGATTCGCAGACTTCATCCAGGCCTCAGAAAGTGCTCACGGGCGATACGCTCTTCATCGGCGACGTAGGGCGTCCCGATCTGGTTGGCTTAAAGGGTTACTCGGCGGAGCAGATGGCCGGGATGCTCTACGACAGCCTGCATGAAAAGTTGTTGAAGCTCGCCGACTCCGTCGAAGTTTACCCGGCGCATGGCGCGGGTTCTTTGTGCGGACGCAACATGTCGAAAGAAACTTCCTCGACTATTGGGGAGCAGAAGAAGTTTAACTACGCGCTGAAAGAGATGACGAAAAGTGACTTCATCAAGTTGATGACGGCCGACATGCCGGAAGCGCCGCAGTATTTCTCAATGGACGCAGAACTCAATCGCGAGGGTGCGCCTGCGCTTAATGATCTGCCGGCGGCGCCCGCCCTCGCGGCAGAAGAAGTCCACCGGCAGGCCCAGCAGGGAACGCTGGTGCTCGACGTGCGCGAGGGCGCCGCCTTTGGCGCGGGTCATGTGCCGGGCTCAATCAACCTCAGTTTGAAGGGACAGTTCGCTTCTTGGGCAGGCAGTCTCATTTCGCCCGATATCAAGGTAATTATCGTCGCTGAGGGTGAAGAGGGCGTCAGCGAAGCGGTGATGCGCATGGCGCGCGTCGGATTAGAGAATGTTGTTGGCTACCTTGATGGCGGCATCGTGTCCTGGGAGCAGGCCGGCCTTGAGTTGGCGACGTTGCCGCAGATTCCCATCGACGAACTACGAAGCCGCATTGACGAGCGAAGTGATTTACAGATCGTGGACGTGCGCCGCCCCTCGGAGTATGTGACCGGGCACATTCCCGGAGCGGTCAATGCCGAACTCGCGCACCTTGAGGAGAAGGCTGCCAAACTTGATCCGTCGCGCCCGACCGTGGTCGCTTGCGCCGGCGGCTACCGCTCGAGCGCCGCGGCGAGCATTCTCGAACGGCGCGGCTTTCGCGACATCCTAAACGTCGTCGGGGGCACCGGCGCGTGGATCAGCGGCGGCCATCCGGTCGTCGGCTCGGGGAGCAGCCAAAGATGATGAATCGTAATCAAGGTGCTGGCTTACGTCGGTTTGTGTGGGGCGTCGTGCTGGTGATTGCCTTCAGTGGCGTTTACTTCCCTCTCCCTGAAGCATTCGGGCAAGGTGCCCGAGCAAACGCGGCGAGGGAGTCCAAGCCTCTGCCCGAATTGACGCTACCGGATCTGAAAGGCGCCGAATGGCGGCTAAGCAATCAGCGCGGCAAGGTAGTTCTCATTAACTTCTGGGCGACATGGTGTCTTCCGTGCCGTGAGGAGACTCCTATGTTGGTTAGCCTCGCTAAAGATTTCGATGGGCTGTCCGTCGCAGGCATCGCGCTCGACCAGGGAGACTCGGATGTGGTGAGGCATTTCGTGGCAGAGTACAAAGTTCCTTATCCCGTGTTGCTTCCCGTTCCCGGTTCTTTGCTTTCCCGAATTCAGCCCGTACCGACGACGCTGCTGATAGATCAGACCGGGCGCTTGGCAAAGAAATACGTCGGCGCTATTGGAGAATCAATCCTGCGCACCGACATCGAAGAACTGTTGGCGCCAGCAGAACGAAAGCCGTTACGCAACTCAAATAGGAGATTGAGTCCCAAACAGGAAAAACCATGAATAACGGATACGATTCCCGGCATTCAAAGAAATTGTCTCGCCTGTGACGTACAGCGCTGAGACCATCGAGAAGACGATGCCCGAACTAAACCCAGCAAGCTCTTGAAAGATGTCCATCGATCAACGAAAACTTGACGCGCTGACGAAACCGCTCGGGGTGCTAGTCGTGATCGGCGTGGTGTTCCTCGGGTTCGCGCCGGAATCTATCTGGCACGGCGGCAGCGTAGCGCCACCAAGCGAACGCAAAGCAACGGCCGATTTCACGCTGCAAGACATTGACAGCAAGCGTTGGGGTCTCGCCGAGCAGCGGGGGCGCGTCGTGCTTGTCAACTACTGGGCGACGTGGTGTCCACCGTGCCGCCAGGAGACACCGGGACTCGTGCGGCTGGCGAATGAGTATCGGGGGAAAGGCGTGGAAGTCGTCGGCATCTCGCTCGACGAGGATTTAGCGGCGCTCAGAGAGTTTGTGGCTGAGTACAATATTTCGTACCCGATTCTCTTGCCGTCGAACGCTGCGAATTTCACGACGACGATCGAGTCCATTCCTGTGAGCTTCTTGTATGATCGTCAGGGACGGCTGGCAAAACGCTACGTCGGCGCAGTGTCCGAGTCGGCTTTCAAGCGAGATGTCGATCAACTGCTCGCCGAACAGTAAGACTTGCTCGGCGGGATGAGTGCGTGGAAGCGCGCCGGACTGCCGATCACTGAGAAATAACGCGAAGGAAAAACCATGAGACATCAACGCCGATCTTTAACCCGAATGCTTGTGAGCGGTCTTGTGACCGTCGCCTCTGTCTTCTTTTTGTTCTCTGCGCCATCCGCAGGTCAGGCAGGGGCGCGGCAGAAGGAGCGACTGCCTTCCGTACGGTCGGAGATGCTGGTTTCGACCGCTTGGCTCGCGCGGCATCTCAACGACCCGCGGGTCGTCGTCCTGCACGTCGCGCGCGAGCGCGCACACTACGATCAGGGACACATCCCCGGCGCGCGGTTCGTTGCGTGGAGAGACCTGACGGCGACGCGCGACGGCGTACCGAATGAACTGCCGCCCGTCGCCGACCTGCAGAGGCTCTTCGAGCGTCTGGGCATCGGCGACACCGCGCGGGTCATCATCTACGGCGACAGCGCCGGACTCTCCGCCGCGCGCGTCTATTTTACGCTCGACTATCTCGGGCAGGGTGATCGCGCAGCACTGCTCGACGGCGGCCTCGAGAAGTGGCGAGCGGAGCGGCGCGCCGTCTCAACCGACCAGGTCGCCGCGCGCGAGGCGCAGTTCACCCCGCGCGTCCATTCCCGCGTCGTCACCGATCTCAATGTGATGCGCGACTTCTCGTGGACTGCGGCCAACGTTGCCGCAGGGCGCGTGGCCCTCATTGACGCGCGACCGGTTGCGGAATACTCGGGCGAGAAGCCGGGCGAAGGCGTCGCGCGCGGCGGTCACATCCCCGGCGCGACTAACGTCTTCTGGATGCAGAACGTCGTCAGCGGTGAAAATCCGGTGATGCGCCCGGCAGCAGAGTTGCGGCGGTTGTACGAAGATGCGGGCGCGGGGCGGGGAGATACCGTGGTGACCTACTGCCGCACCGGCGGGCAGGCGTCGCACGCCTACTTCACCGCCAAGTACCTCGGCTATGACGTGGTGATGTATGACGGATCGTTCATTGAGTGGAGCAACCGGGAAGGAACTCCGGTCGTTGTCGGAAAAGAGCGGAGGTGACGGTTTCTCAGACGCCGGCTCGGACGAGGGTTTCAACCCGCTGAAACTGTTAACAAACGGGCTTGCGCAAGGTGCGAAGAAAAATTTAACTGCTCTGGGCGACGGCGGGCTGCCTCGTGAAGCTGCCGTCCCTGCATTTCAGGCAGTCAATATAAAGGAACAATAGTGTAGCCCACTTCTGAACATGGGTTGACTACGCTCATGGGAGCTCTCGTCTACTTCACAGATGATAGACGGGACTTGGATCGTGACGTTTTGTGTGCCGCAGCCGCTGAGTAACTTTGCGCACCCTTTAGTTTTGTCGCGCGTCCAGTAGCTTGGGCGCCAGGGTGTGGGCCGCTTATCGGAAGAGAAACGGCACAGCTAGCAGGCGGTTCTATGGTCGATTTCATTCCCGCGCCTGACAGGAAAACTGGCCTCCGGCCCCACTTGCTGCCGTCACCCGGCTGGCGTCTCTCAAAGCACTGAGTGCCTGGGCCAGCACACGCACAGAGATCGCCGGACGAAATAGCGCCGAGGGTGGCTGCAGCATGCTCATCACCTCTAGCAAAACTGAGCGCACCACAATGTCGTGAGTTGCAAGCTGCACCACCTGGTCCATGTATTTGTGCATGAAGTTGGTCATCAGCGTCGGAGATCCGCCCTCAGCCTCGTGATAACGAAAGTCTTCACCCGTTGCCATGAGCCAGGGCGCTTTGTTGACTTTGGCCAGTTTCCTTTGGAATCGACGTGAGAAACCATGCCAGCCGTGATCCCCCCGATATCTCCATTCTGACAATGTTTCTTTCAGGGTCATCACGGCCATCGCCGCGATCGTCATGCCTTGACCATAGACGGGATTGAAGGCGCAGACGGAGTCACCCAAAGCCACGAAGTTATCAGGAATTTTCTTGATGAGGTCAAAGCGGCGGAGACGATTTTCCGTCCCACGATGTGTTTTGATCGGAGAAAGCGGTTCGGCATTGCGAATCGCATCATAGATGGTTGACACGGGCAGGCTGCGAGCGAATTCAAGGAAGGCTGCATCGTCGTGCGGCGGATAGTCGCGTCCACCCCCGATGAGAGTCACCAGCCAGCGCCCACCCTCAACGGTTAGTACGAAACCGCCACGCCTTTGCTCCGGAGGTGCAGCCTGCACAAAGTTACCTTTCCAGCCAGCGTCAAAGCCTTCAGGGATTTTATAAAACCGGCTCGCATAGCCGATGTGCGCGTTGATAATAGTGTCTTCAGGCGTCGCGTATCCCAATTCCCGAAGCCAAAGTGGAGCACGCGAAGCACGACCAGTGGTGTCGACGATCATGTCTGGTTGTAGCTTTGTGACTCTAACCGACTCCAAATCGTTTGTCCGACCGCCGCTAAGAACTACTTCGGCAACCCGATTCGCCCTTTCGTCTTTGACCAGACCGAGCACCTCGGTATTATCCAGAATTGCAATTCGGGGATTGAGAGCGACTCGTTGCCGCACATAGAAATCCAACATTGGCCGTGTAAACGCCAACATTCTCATCTGCGAAGTGAACCTTTTGCCCCAGCCTTTCGGCGTAAACCATGCGAGATCGTTGGCGACATCCAGTATCGGTGCGCCGGCCGCGATCATTTCAGCTTGCAAACCCGGAAACAGGTCTTCGAGAATTTGACGACCCTTTAATAACAAGGCGTGCACATGATTAGCCTGTGGAAGACCTCGACGCGCGTTAATGGTCGTTGGGTAGACATCGCGCTCAACAACCGTCACCTTCTGAAAGTAATCCGTCAGCATCCGCGCGGTCATAAGTCCCGCCAGACTTCCCCCCAACACTACGGCGTGCCCTGTTACTGATTTCCCGTCGTGGTTATTTGCCCGATTTATTCCTGATGAACTCACTGCTTCTTCTCCTTCTTTTCGTTATTTGTCGGGCTTAAATCGCTTGCCGACGATAAAAGAAAGATGAAGCAGAGTATTTAGAAATCTCTGAAATGTGCTTGAAAGTTTTGTGAAAAGCCTGAAAGCCGATCTGTCCTCGTTCCCTACGCGACACGTCTTCGAACGAACTTAAAATCCGTTTTTCGGTAACCGAAAGCAGCAGCTCTCCTGGCAGGGCAAGCGCGAGTCCCTCAAGAGTCCAATAAGCGTTCCCGTGAGTCTTTCGGATGCGGTAAAGTGCTATCCATGCCGCTAAATTCCTTTGAATTACAATAGTTCCCTTCTCTTTCACGGCGGCGACACGGGTTCTACTCCCGTACGGGACGCCACCTACTTCAATCACTTACGAGAGCTTGCCTTTCGCGGGGGTCCAGAAAAGTCCAATAACTAAATCGCTGCCCTGCGGATACCAGGCAGAAGCTCTCGACAACCTTACTCTGCGCGTTGCAGCTTCTCATCCGGATTGGCAAAGCGCAGAAAACGAGTACCGGCGGGCAATCTCACTTAATCCTAATTACGCCAGCGCTCATCAATGGTATTCGGAATATCTAACGGCAATGGGCACGATTTGATGAAGCTCTCGCCGAAACCAGACGGGCCAAAGAGATAGACCCGCTCTCGCCAATCATCAACGCGGGCGAAGTTTGGACTCTTTACTTCGCCAGGCGCAACAAGCTCAGAGTCACTAATGCTGTACAAATAAGTCTTTTCATCGTCCTTTCCTTCTTCATTGACTGTCATTCACCTAATTCATCTCCCGTAACAGCCGTTCGTAGTTTTCCCGGCACGCCGTTACCTTCGGATGTGTCGGCGGGAGCGCCGCCTCGAAGATGGCGAGCGCGCGGCGGTAGAGCCGCGCCGCCTCATCCAGCTTCTGCTGTGACTTGTAGAAGACCGCCAGGTTGTTGAGCGTCATCGCTACGTCTGGATGTTCGGCCCCGAGCAGCTTCTCCTTGACGGCGAGGGCGCGCAGGTATAACGCTTCGGCTTCTTCCGCCCTCCCGGTGGCGTGGTAAAGGGCGGCGAGGTTGTTGAGGTTCACCGCCACCTCGTAGTGCTCCGGCCCGTAGGCGCGCTCGAAGACTGAGAGGGCACGCCGGTAGAGAATTTCAGCTTCGTCGTATCTGCCCTGACCGTCGATGAGCGCGGCGAGCGCCGCCACGTCCGCAGCGGTGTCCGGGTGGTCGGCCCCGCTCAGCCGCTCGCGGATTTCGACCGAGCGGCGTGCGTGTGGCTCGCCCTCTGCGAAGCGCCCCCGCGCGTGCTCAAGGCCCCCGAGGTTGTGGAAGAGGGCGGCGGCCAGCTCGCTTTCGAGGCCGGAGGTCTGTTCCGTGATGCGGAGGGCGCGGCGGTAGGCGGCCTCGGCTTCGTCGAAGTGGCCGTCATACTTGCCGAGCATGCCGAGCTGGTTGAGGACGGCGGCGACTTCGAGCGAATCATGGCCGAAAGATTCTTCGGCTAGCGCGAGCGCTTCTTTGAGGGACGGCTCGGCCTCTGCGTAATGGCCTTGATAGCGGAGTTGGCTGCCGCGCAGGACGAGCGACTGGATGCGGAGTTCGGCTGATTCGCCGCCTGTGGCGAACCGGTCGGACTGTGCGGAGGCGTCGATGCGGATTGGAGCGCGGTTGCGCAGCGCGCGGACGCCCGCCGCCGCAAGGCAGAGGGCGGCGGCGAGCGCGAGCGAGGCGGGTATGAACAGCTTCGGCGATGTCGGGTTCCCTTTCATGTCGGTGGGTTCTTCGCCCGATGCCTGTCACTTCAACGGCGACGTGTCGCGCACCAGCGTCTCGTTGTGGTTGCTGTCGGTGCCGCACGCGAAAGGCGGGCAGGTACCCCCCGCCTGAAACCTCGCGCTGCCGGTCGCCTCGTCCACCACCTCGACCGACACCAGCATCTTCCGCGCCTCCTGCTTCCGCATGGTCATCGCCGGACGCACCGTCATGCTCTGTCCGTTGTTCGTCAACGCGGGGCCGCCGCCCATCTCGCTCCGGCTCACGGTGAAGGAGCGCATCTGTCCCGGCTCCAGGATCAAAGGCTCCGCGGCCTGCTTCACGACCACTCCGTCGGCGTCCACGACCTCGGGCCGCACAGTGACACGGTGCGGTCCGAAGTTGGTCAGCGTAGTTCGCAGCGTCTCGCCGTGAACGATGCCAGTGCTCGGCAGCCAGAGGTTAATCTGCTGCCCGTGTCCATCATCCTCGTCGCCGTCATGCGCCCGCACCCAGCTCGACTCGCGCGTCGCCACCAGCACGAGCGCCAGCGCGGCGACCAGTGCCAACGCGCACGCCTTCCACAGATTCGTCCTTGCGTTCATATCCTTTTCCTCCTCATCTGATTTGCAATTGACCGTCGTGTCCTGTCCTTGCTCCGCCGAAGCTCACAGCCGACCGCGCCTGGACTTGAAACCTGCCTCAACTACGGCTACATGGGCGCACTCACCAATGATCAGCGATGACCATCAACGTCACCGTCATCCTCCCCATCATCGTTGTGTCTGTTGAGAGGCCGCAGGAAGTTCTTGAAGACCCAGCCGGCCACTTGTTTTCCCTGCTTCCGTGCTGCCGTGTCGGCGAAGCGGAAGTGGATGCCCAGATAGACGCGGGCGTCTACCACTTCCTCGGCGGCTTCCGAGAATCGCGCGAACGTGCGCGTGTCCTGAAGGGTCGGGCCGGTGTTGGTAGTCGTCACCGAAAAGCTCATGTGGTCGGTCCCGAAGAAGTGTTCGAGCGCGTGGGTCGCGGCGCCGGCAAAAGCGTTTGCGCCCGAGGTGTAGTCAGGGTAGGCCGGGGCGGCGATCAGAGACTGCCAGCCCGTATCGCCGGCCGTCCGCGGGTTGCTGTCGTTATCTCCCTCTTGAATGGCCGTGATCGGTCGCCAGTAAACGTAGTAGCTCTTACTGTCCCACGAGGTGATGAGCGCATCGGCTATCGCCATCTCAGCCAATGCAAAGAGCCGGGAGCTGTCAGCAATGTTATCGACGCGCGCGCCTGCGATGTCCCTCAGCACCTGGTTCCAGATCACGGTGTAGCTACCGGCCCAGAAGTGGGCCATGTCGGTTTGCTCGGCGGTGCGTGAGCTGTTGTTAAGCGCCCCCAGCACTTTGACCTCGTTGTAGTCTCTGGCGTACTCGCGGCTGGTCAGAGCGGGCGGCGGCGCGGCGCGGAACTGTGAAGGTCTTGTGAGGGTGAAGGGAGTGACGTTGCCCAACCACGGCGCGGCCATCGGCGCAAAGGCCGTGGGCGTCGGGCGCCAGACGCCAATGTCGGTGCCGCCGACGAAGGGCGGCGGAGCGGGGTTGGGGAAACTCCCGTCACAAGCACGCAGAGCGATGATTCCGGCAGCCGCTTTGGCCCCCACCGCAACGCCAGGGTCAGTCTCTGACAGGCCATGGCTCAACAGATACTGTTGATAGGTTGCGTCGAGCGCGGCGGCCTGCGCCGGAAAGCGGTTGACTAGTACATCATGCGCGGCCTTAGCGGCGGCGGCCACGGGCGAGCCGGTGGCTCCCTTGATCTCCACGTAATACGGCTCGTACCGTTTTTCGATAGCCTGCACTGCGTCGTAAACGGCGACCTGCATCATCGCCACGTCGAGGACGCCGGTCGCGGCTGGACGTGCAGCCGTCACGGACGCTTGCACGGCGATCTGGTTCCAATCGGCCACGGCATCGGCGCTGACGCTGGCGGAGATTGCCAGCACGATAGCGAAGACGGCGAAGAATCGCAGAGTCTTTAGTTGTAGTTTCATGATTGTTCCTTTCTTTGGTCCGTTAAATCTTTTTCCGAAATTCCCATTGGGGACGAAATGGTTATAGAGCTACCTGTTAAGGCGGGAACGGATGACGAAAGCTGCAAGCGTTGGCGGAATCTTTTAGGGACCCGCACAACGCCGCCACCAATCACCCGGATCGTGCTGCCGCGTCTTTGAACTCTTCCAACGCAGATGCGTATTCGCCCGCGGCCAGACGCGCATGACCGGCAATGATTGAGGCGCGAATTCTTTCGAGTTGTGTGGTCTCTGCAGGGTTGGGCTTCGAAGCGGCGGCACGAATGTAGGCCGCCTCGGCGATGGCTTCACTCGTTAAACCAAGAGCGTATTTCCAACTGATCAGACTCCCGCTGGCGGCCGCTTCAGCGCGTTCGAACGCTTCGATCGCACTCTTGATCTTGACCAGCGCAGGAACAAAGTTATCGACTGCCAGATGATCCTGGGCGCCGTTCTCAGCGGCGCCAGTGTGATTTCCGGCCAGGTCATTTCTGGCATCGAGCAGCGCCCGTCTGAGGTTGGGATCCGTCGTAGTCGCCAAACGCGCATCGATCTCGTCGATTACAAATTGAAGTGCCTCTGTCGGCGACAAAACCCTAATTGGGAGTTCCGCAGTTGTTTGGCCACCATCGTCATCAATCACGTCGAGACTAACTGTGAAGGTGCCGGACGTGGCGTAGGTGTGACCCTTGCGCAGTTGACCAATAACGCCGCCGAAGGCATCGCTGAACTGCTCGAAGGCGTTGCCTGGGACAGTCGTACCATCACCCATTTTCAACACTGCGGTCTGGTGATCCGGCTTTCCCGGATCCGTAAAGGATCCCTGAACTGAGTACGCAAGATTAGTCAGAGCAAAGGGAACATCTCTGCCGACCACGCGCCCGAGCGAATCAACCAGGCTTAGATTTGTAATAGTCGGAGCAACATTTCGGACGTTTATCTGGACCCTGATCGGCGAACCTTGGCCCAGCGGACTTGTGTCAGTCGGGTGCTGACCACGAGCCATCACTGTCTGTACCGCGGGACCATCCAGTTCGGTTGCCGAGAAGGTGGGGTTTTGTCCCCTCGTCTCGAACACGTTGTCCAAATTGAAATCCCAGTCGACGCTGATCGGCTTGTTGTAATAATCACGGCAACCGGGAAACTCGGGATCCACAACGGGAATCGGGAAGAACTGGACGGAGGAAATTACGTCGTTCATGAACGGCGTGTTGTCATCCAGATCCAAATCTTCATGAACCTCACCGTTCCCGTAAAAGGTCGTGGTATGGCTACCCGGAAACGTGCCGGTGGTAGCGAAGAACTGATCTTCGTTCGCTCTCAAGGTACAGCCGGGTGGGGCGAACCATCGCCATGAGCCGGCGTTGTTGTTGAAATGGGTGTCGGTGCGGGCGTCGTATTGGGAGAGATCATCAAAGTTGTCCTTGCCCCAATCGTCATACTCCACCGCCATCCAGTGGTCTCGATCCACAACAGAAGGCGGAAGCGATCCGCCGGCACCGTCATCTTCAAACAGTTGAATCCACGCCTTGGTGAACGGGCCTTTCCCCTGGCCCGCGAGGAGCGCGACGCTCCCTTCATCCACCTCGAAAGGCCCCTGCACTTCGACGGTCGGTCTGAGGGTTGGGCTCTCGAGGCGCACCATATCGCGGTGCCGCCACTCGCCAAACCTGACGGTGCGGCGGCCTGCCGAACCGTCTTCCTTAAGCTCGTAAGGCCCGTCGTTTTCGTACTCGGTGCCGTAGAAAATTAACTCTCCCGAAGGGCTAACATACGTGCCCGTTGCGGCCGCAAGGTTTGCTGAGTCGCCGTGACCGTTGTATGGGTAGGACGTCACGTGAGTGCTGCGCCTCCGTTTGAGCGGGCAGTCTTCGGGGTTTCCGTATGGGTCAACCTTGACCTCGTACAGATCCAAAAAGTCTGTGCCGGGGCCGCCGATGAACGTGTTGCGAGCCGCGACCAAAAAGAGTGGGCCGTCTAGACTCTCCTGCCTGACGAAGTTGAGCGACTGATGCGCACCGCTGCCGTCGGGCCACTCCAGGCCGCCCGAACAACTCTCGATGTGATCGCTGCTGATAGATCGCACGGACTCCCAGTACAAGTTTGTCGACTTAAGGTTGGTGGAGCCGTCCGGGTCTGTCGGGAGTGACCGGTAGAACCTAACCTCATGGCTATCATCGCCGGTCGTGATCATCAGGTAGCGTACGCCCGGGCCGAGCGGGTTGCGCACCGGCGTGAGTCCCACGAGGCCAGCCTTGTAATTGGAACTCGGCAGCGGCTGGAAACCGCTAATGAGGACCGGCGCCTCGGGGTTGGAAACGTCGAGAAACAAAATCAGGTTGGCCGAATCACCTTCGTTGTAGGGGTGCTCGAGCGCCAGGGCCAACACGTCGCCGACTAATTGCATACCGCCCGGATGTCCGTAACTGGGCCAGCCGTTCCTGCCATTAAAGGCTATGTTAGCGACGGTCGTATCGCGTGGGTCCGGCGGCTTGGTCCACGGAATCAGGTCGCCGTGGTTGTCGCGTACAGGTTCCCCGTTAGCGTCTCTAACGTAGGGAACCCAGTCACGAATCAGGCGATTGGTGCGGAATCGCTCGCCGCTTTCGTCTCTCGACCCCATCCGCACGATCAAAAGGTTTCCAGAATCATCCGCACACCATGTGCAGATCGAGTCGTTGCCGCTGCGCGAAACAAAAAGATATTGCGGGCCGGGACCGTGTGTCCGCGCCATCCCCTGGTAGTGCTTCGAAGTGGTTGCATTGGGCGAACTGCCAATCCCGAACGCCAATCCATCGGGTCGCAGCGCGAGCTTGTCGAATTGATCGACCACGTCGGGGACGAAATAGATTTCGGGCTGGCCGGTGGCGGTCATCGGCACGTCGAATGTGGCCGGCGCCTTGGGCGAGGTAGTTCCCGCAGCCTCGCCCTTCAACCCAACTCCCAAGCCGGAGGCGACAAGGGTCGCCAGCAAAAATCCTAAAAACAAACTGCGCGCTCGATTAATAGAAGCCCTTCTCATTTCCAAAATCTCCTCTTTAGTTTTCGGCTTTGAGTGGGGGCCCAAGCACAGCATTAACAGGTGCGGCCCCACTGCGGGCGCGAGGCCGTCACCTTCCGACCAACGCCTATCACTCTGTCGGCGCCGCGTCGCGCACGAGCGTCTCGTTGTGGTTGGTGGCTAACTTCGAACTGGTGGTCTGGGTCGCCGGTTGGGTACTCGCCGCGGCCAACTCTTTTTGCCCGTTCCCCGCCTTGCGTTGAGCCGTGCTTTCGCCGCCAGCCAGTGCCAATAAAAGCGAAACTATCGCTACGAAACCTGTTACTGCGTCCATGATCCTGTTCTCCTTTTAGTGTGTGTATTGCCGTCTCTACCTGTTAAGGCGGGAACCGGTGGCGCAAGCTGTAATGGCGGCGGGATTTTTTTAGCCCCGGCTGGAAATGCCTAGAGGCCGCAGGGCGGTTGTGGTATTTTTGGGCTCACCCGACAAAGAGGCTTCTATGCAGATGCACTCCCCCCAGGAGATTACGCGGCTTTTAGTCGCCTGGGGTGACGGCGACCAGTCGGCCCTCGACGAATTGGCCCCGCTCGTCCAAGCGGAGCTGCACCGGCTCGCACATCACTACATGGGCCGCGAGCGCCCCGGTCACACGCTGCAAACCTCCGCCCTCGTTAACGAGGCGTACATCCGTCTGATCAATTGGAAGGACGTGCGATGGCAGAACCGCGCACACTTCTTCGGCGTCTCGGCCCAACTGATGCGTCGCATCCTGGTCGACTTCGCGCGCGACCGCCTGTACCTCAAGCGCGGAGGCGGCGATCTGCGAGTCACATTGAGCGAGGCAGCAGGCTTCGCCGTTGAGCGGGGCGCGGACCTGGTCGCGCTGGACGAAGCGCTGAACGCACTGGGCGAGGTGGATCAGCGAAAGGCACAGGTAGTGGAGATGCGTTTCTTCGGGGGGCTATCGGTCGAGGAAGTAGCGGAGGTGCTGAAGGTCTCTAAGGAGACGGTGATGCGTGATTGGCGGCTGTCGAAGGTGTGGCTCTTGCGCGAACTCGACAACACGGTGATCAGTGATGAGTAATGAGCGGTGGCAACAGGTCGAGCGCCTCTACCACGACGCGCTGGAGCGCGGCGCGGAGGGACGCGCCGCCTTTCTTGTCGAGGCCTGCGGCGACGACGAGGCGCTGCGTTGTGAAGTGGACTCGCTGCTCGCTTACGAAGACCAGGCCGAAGGGTTCATCGAGTCGCCGGCCCTGGAGGTTGCGGCCCAGATCATAATCGAGGGCCAAGGCGCGCCGGTCGTGGCGGGACAGGTGATTAGTCACTACCGTGTCACCGCCCGGCTCGGCGCCGGCGGGATGGGCGAGGTTTACCTCGCCGAGGACACGCGCTTGGGTCGTAGAGTAGCGCTCAAGTTTCTGCCGGCGCATCTCACTCAAGACAAGGGACACCTGCGCCGCTTTGAGCAGGAGGCCCGCGCCGTCGCGGCCCTCTCGCACCCGAACGTATGCACAATCCATGAAGTGGTCCAGACCCGAGAAGGCCGCCACTGCATTGTGATGGAGTACGTCGAGGGAGTAACGCTGCGCACGCGTATGAGGGGCAAAGGGCTCTCGCTCGCCGCCGCTGTAGACATCGCGCTGCAAATCGCTAGCGCACTAACGGCGGCACACGGCGCCGGGATCGTGCACCGCGACATCAAGCCCGAGAACGTCATGGTGCGCCCCGACGGGTTGGTAAAGGTCCTCGACTTCGGCATTGCCAAATACGCCGGACCTGTTTCCGGTCGAGACACGAACGAGTCGTGGGTTAGGACAGCGACGGGCGTTGTGGTCGGGACCACAGCCTACATGTCACCGGAGCAAGCGCGGGGGCAGGCCGTAGACGCGCGCACCGACGTCTGGTCATTAGGCGTGATCCTCTACGAGATAGTTGCGCGGCGTCTGCCTTTCCCCGGCAAGACACCGACCGACCGCCTCGCGGCCATCCTCGAGCGCGAGCCGGCGTTGCTCGGCAACCTGCGGCGCGGCGTGCCCGCCGAACTCGAACGAGTTGTCAGTCGCGCGCTGGCCAAGGATCGTGACGGACGCTACGCAAGTGTGGCCGAGCTGGCTGATGATTTACGCAAGCTACGGGCAGCGCTCGGTTCCGAGTCGCGCTTCCGCTTCGCCATGTCCGCGCCGGCTCGCGGTCTACTTTTCTCCCGCCAGCGCAGGATTATTGCGCTCACGGTGCTCCTGCTTGTCATTACCGTCGCAGTTGCCGGACTTTCTTACCTATTCTCTCGCCAGAGTTCGACGCCGGTGCCGCAGACAGAGATTAAGTCGCTCGTCGTGCTGCCGCTGAAATCGCTTAACCGAGGGGCGGGCGACGATTATCTCGGATTGGGAATTGCTGACACGATTATCACGAACGTCAGCCAGGCCGGTGGACTCACCGTGCGCCCGACGAGCGCCGTCCGTAAGTACGCTGACCAGGAGATTGATTCATTGGAAGCCGCCCGGGAGTTACAGACCGATGCGGTGCTCGACGGCACCTTCCTGCGCGCGGGTGATCGGCTGCGGGTGAGCGTCAACCTTCTACGAGTGCGCGATGGCGCATCGCTATGGGCTGAGAGCTTCGACGTGCGCTTCACCGACATCTTCGCGATTCAGGATGAAGTGTCGAAGGAGGTGGCGGCGCGGCTGCGCCTCAAGCTGAATCCCACGGAACAAGCCCGACTGGCCAAGCGCCACACGACAAACCCTGAAGCCTACGGTTATTACACGAAGGCCATGTATCACCTCAGCAAACGTGGCTTCACTCCGCAACAAGAAGAAACCGAGATAGCGATTGATCTGTTTAAGAAAGCGATTGAGCTCGACTCAAATTATGCTCTGGCTCGGGCGCAGCTCGCCTATGCCTACGCCTGGCTGGTGGATACAGACTACAAAGAAGGAAATCCGGCATTGATCGCGAGAGCCAAAGAAGAGCTGCGCGTCGCCGAGCGCCTCGATCCAAATCTGGCCGTGGTCCATCTCGCGCGCTCCTGGATGGCCTGGAGCCAGTATGGAGATTGGCGGATTGAGGATGCTATACGCGAAGCGCTCCTGGCCAAACAACTCGATCCCAGCCTTGACGGGCATGCCATCCTGGCTAATCTCTATTACCACGTCGGTCTTGAACAGCAATCGGCCGAAGAGTATGAGCGGGTGCTGGAACGTGACCCCGCCAACGATTTCGTCAAACGAACCTATCTCAACCTGTATAACGGCATGGCCAGGCCCGATGACTGGCTGGCATTAAACCAGAGATTATTCAATCGCGGGCCGGACATTAGCTACTATCTGGAAAAGCGGATGCTGAAGGAGGCCGAGCCGCTAATCGAGCAGGAATATGCCAAGCGTCCGGAGGCAGTTTCGCCGCGCCGTAACCGAAGTTTGTTACTGGCCTTACAGGGTAAACACAGAGAAGCTCAGGCGGAAGTTCCCCAAATAATTGAAAAAATTCCCAGAAACAAAACCTCCCATCACACTACCTATGACCTCGCGCGTATTTACGCTCTGGATGGCAAAAGCGATGAAGCCTTGAAGTGGTTGCGCAAAACCGTGAATGAGGGGTTCCCCTCCTACCCGCTGTTTGCGCGTGACTCATTCCTCGATCCGATTAGAAAAGTCCCGGCCTTCATTCAATTCATGGCCGAGATGAAGATGCGCTGGGAGGGATACCGCCGCGAATTTGGATGAGAGACTAAAGCACAGATTGTTTGAACTCGTGGGCTGAGGCGTGAATTGACTAGCTGCAAAGTCGAGTTGCAAAAATTGAGTTCCGAGATCGGTCAATTGCTTACTCCTCGGTTCCAATCAAGCATGGGAGCGCTTGGTGTCGCTTTGTTGCTTTACGTGGTTCTGCTTCCCGGGACCGGCGTTGTGGCGCAACCAGTGAGGGAACGACTCCCGATCCGTGAACTCACCTACACTGTTGAACCATTTACCCAGGAAGATAAATACCGGTTGCGCGTCAGTTTGACTTTTCGGGGAGACTCGTCCGGCAAAACGCGGCTCTTGTTGCCCTTTGAGTGGAGTGCCGGAGTTGAACTTTACAAAGGAAACAGAGCTACACGACCGTTGTCAGAAGATACCGGGATTGCGGATACTAAGGAACCACTGCAGTCTATTTCTGGCATTCCCCCCGCGCTCGTTAGTTTTATTCCCCCGCACAAAACCAGGCTTCGTAATTGAAGGGGAGGTGCACGTGTACAACGGGACCGTAAAAACCTCGAAGGTGCGTCGGGAGATCAGGCTCACTCTTACGGCGTTTGCAATTGCCTTTTCATTCCAGATGGCGTCGACCACGACCATGGCAGCGACGCTACCACCTGGATTTGTAGAGACGAATTTTGTGACAGGTCTCTCCGCGCCAAACTCATTCGAGTTCACGCCGGACGGCAGGATTTTTGTATGTCAGCAAGGGGGGCAGGTGCGTGTGATCGATCAGAACGGAAATTTGTTACCGACACCGTTTGTCACGCTCACCGTAAACTCGACCGACGAACGAGGACTTCTCGGGCTCGCCCTGGATCCAAACTTCGCTACCAACAATTTTGTCTATGTGTATTACACGGCAACGACGCCCGCAATACACAACCGGATCAGCCGGTTCACGGCTAACGGGAACGTGGCCGTTCCGGGTAGTGAGGTTGTTCTTCTCGATCTCGATAACCTGGGCGCGACGAATCACAACGGCGGCGCTTTGCACTTTGGCCCAGACGGTAAGCTTTACCTGGCAACGGGCGAGAACGCGGTCGGGGCCAACGCCCAAAATCTAACCAACCTGCTGGGAAAGATCATCCGCATTAACTCGGACGGCAGCATCCCATCAGACAACCCATTCTTTACCGACCCAACTCCCGGAATCCGAAAGGAGATCTGGGCCTACGGGTTCCGTAACCCGTGGCGATTTACTTTTCAGCCGGGTACTGGAGCGATGTTCATCGGCGACGTTGGGGAGGGCACATGGGAAGAGGTCGACATTGGCGTTGCCGGTGGCAACTTCGGATGGCCCGGAATGGAGGGTAATCACTGCACTGGCGTCGGTGCTTGTACCGGGCTTGCCGCTGTATTCGAATATAACCACAACAGTTCGGGGGCAGCGATCACTGGAGGTGACTTCTACAGCGGTGGGACCTTCCCTGCCCCATACGCCAACGCATACTTCTACGGCGATTCGGTCGATAGCTTCATTCGGTATCTCATCTTTGACGGTAGCAATTCCTTAATCTCAGACAACGCATTTGCCACCGGCGCCAATGCTCCAGTCGAGATCCGATACCATGAGAATGCGATGTGGTACACGGCGATTGCGTCTGGACATCTTAGACGGATCACATTTACATCCCGGGCGCCGCTCAGTGGAGATTGGAATGGCGACCTCATCTCCACCCCAGGAATCTACACGCGTTCAACGGGAGCGTTCGCGATGAGGAACACGAACGGTGCCGGCGCTGCCGACTTCTTCTTTACTTTCGGGGCAGGCAGTTTAACTTCGGTTCCTCTCGTAGGAGACTGGGATGGTAACGGCACGGTGACGCCGGGCCTCTACGATCCTGCGACTGGAAACTTTTTTCTGCGCAACTCGAATAGCCCAGGAGCCGCCAACATCACGTTTGGATTCGGCGCAGGGGGGATTGGGTTAACCCCAGTGACGGGCGATTGGAACGGGGATGGGGTAGATACGGTAGGTGTTTACAACCCGACGAATGGCACGTTCTTCCTCAGGAATACGAACTCATCAGGAGCGGCAGACGTCACCTTTAGTTTTGGAGCCGGTGGCGGAAATCTGATTCCCATAGTCGGCGACTGGGACGGCAACCTCACGACGACGATCGGGATATATAATCTTGCGACTTCGACTTTTTTCCTGAGGAACTCGAACTCGAGCGGTTCATCCGATCTCGAGTTTACCTTTGGCGCGAGTGGGCACGCGATGATGCCAATCGCAGGCAACTGGGATGGCATCGGCGGCGACTCCATCGGTCTCTACGACCTGCCCACCGGCGCGTTTTTTTTGAAGAACACAAACGCGGCGGGCAGTGCTGACGCGTTCTTTAACTTCGGAATTGCAGGGCCGTAGTTTCAACGGTTTCTCGGCGCCGACTGTGAATCGACAAGACGGGACTCACCAAAGAGGCACCCGAAGGGTCGCAAGAAAGTGGCCGGGGCCTAAGGCCGCAAGGCTGATCTGAACTGCTCAAAGCTTCCATCGAAGAAAGACACATTGTGAAAAGCCTCCCTGCAATCGGTTCCGCCACAGCCCTGGTCTGTTCTGCTGTCCTGCCAAAGAGGTTCGGCGTCTTCGCGGCGCGCAAATCAGTCACCGAGGACTCCTGTCCACCACCAGCGCCCATTGATTTTTTCAAACATAATCTCCGTGCTGTATTTAGGAGATGACGACACAGAATAACCAGAGCGATTGCGACAATTATATTGCGCACAAACAACAGGTTTCCGGGTTACGGCATTTCGCGGAATCGGAGTGAGCCTCTAATCTTCGCCAGCTCCCACCGCCCCATAACAATTCCACCGACAAAATATTCTTTTTGCGCTTAAGTCTTCCTGCTTGCTTTAAATAACTTTACGCAGTAAAGTACTTTTGCGCACTCGGGCTACGCGCAGGCTGAGTGATCGTATAAGTGGCAGAAAAACGCGTTAGACCACCGGCAGCACACATGAGCGTTAAGCTGAAAATGTTTTTGGGAGTTGCCGCCGTTCTTGTAGTGGCGGCTGCAATTGCGATCATCAACCGGCCAGTCAAGCCGGCCGCTGATAACATCTTGAACGCGTCTCGAGGACCGTCGTTCGATGTCCGCGTCGCCGTGCCTCGGATGGGCCGCCCCCTGGCTGGGATTCTTCCTGATTGGGTGGTGAAGAAGATGGACGCTACCCCAGGCGAATTGCGTTTCGATCATACGACCGCTGGCGCCCAGATCGGCAGCATCGAAAACCATCGTGTCGAACTCCGCGCTGACGGATGGGAACTCGTGATTGAGTCTGACAGCCAAGGACGAGTCGGTTCAGGGACGCGCCTCGTGTTTCCCCTCGCTCTCGGAGGCAGGCATCTGAGACTGAACTGCCGACCCGACCGTCGTGACGCCGGCTACCTCGATACAACCACGAGGGCAGGCTCCAACCTGCTTGTGGGCCGCTTCGTCGTCGAAGTTTCCGCCTGCAGGAATGCCGAATCAGGCAAGACTAGCAATTGGCCGCCAGCACCGCTCACCGTCAGCGGCAGCTTCGTGAGCCAGCCAAAGCTCCCGTCACCAGAACGACAAAGTCCCACCCCGACTAATTAGGACTACTACTTCAAGCCGAGCACTTTGCCATCGGCCAGGAGGCTAAGCGCTTCTTTCAAACGCCTCTGTTTCGTCTCCTCGCGCTTCGCGGACCCAATCCACGCGAGATACCGCCGGCGCTCTGCAGGTGCCAGCGTTTCGAAGTAACGCAGCGCTGGCGGATTGTCCTTTAAGGCCGCATCTATGTACGGAGGAAGAGTCGAGGGCATTGCGAAGCGTGGTGGACGAGGAGCGGAGCTGCGATTGGTCGGCGAGCGCTTGATTCCAGTTGGTCTTAATCGGCCGGCGGCTTTGAGTTCTGCGTAGCGCTTCCGGTTTACATCTGACCACCGGCTGTCCGCTCTGCGTGGCGTAAACTTGCGTGCGAATCGCTGGTCATCCAGGCGCTTAATGAGACTATCAACCCAGCCAAAGCACAGCGCCTCATCGAGTGCATCCTTGTAATCGATTGAAGCTTCGCCGGTGTGCTGCTTGTAGAAGACGAGCCAGATTTCCGACTCCGATGCGTGGTGTTCATCGAGCCAATCGCGCCATTGGTCCACCCTCTTCACACGCAGTGTTTTCATGGTTTCGCGTAACACCAAGCAGCCTTGGCTCGCCTCAAAGGTTGAGGTCCTCTTATGGTTCGGCTTCGCCGCCGGATGTGAGGCGGTCGCTGCGCCCGCCGCAGTTCTGACTCATTGGGTCGGGCTGCGCCTGGAGTGGACTTATCCACTTTGTGACAGCGAAGAAGACTCGACTTTGCGACTAAGGGCCTAGCCCAGAGACTGAGAGGCTCGCTTACGTCGGGGCAGAGCCACCGCCTCACATCCGGCGGCGAAGCCGATTCGGTGTCGGAACTACGTTTGAGGCGAAGCCATCCAACCTGGTAATGCTGCGGCCTGTTTTACCCAGCTCGCCATCAGGGCCTCGTCGAGCTCGTCGTCTTCATGTATGTCGAAGTAGCGCACCTCTTTGTGCTTGCTCGCACCGGGCGGGACTGGTCGGAGTGAGGTGCCGCTGAAGAAAGTCACCTTGACATAACGGGTGAAGACATGGAACGACAGGAACCAGCTCTGGCCCTCGACACCATAGAATGGCGAGTTCCACTTTACCGCCTTGTTCACGTTGGGAACGTTTCGCACGATGAGTGTATCTAGCCAGCGTCCGACTTCCCTCTTCCAGCCTGGTATTGCGGCAATGTACGCCTGCACCGGAGCGTTGCCCTCTGCCTTCGCGATTTGCGGATTGCCTCCCGAAAGGAGTTTCACCGGTTTCGCCCTCTTCGCCGGGGACTTGTACTTGGGGGGCGATTTGTGCGGCTTGGTTGACGGCGCCTTCCGCTTGGACTTCGGTTTTGTCTTCTCTGTCATGATCACCTCGTACCTCGGGCCAGGCTCCTGATGCGGCGATGTTCCTGAAGCATCAGAAATTATTGTGGGCACGACCCACCCGCTGCCGCCAGGTGGTACCGACTTCATGACCCGTGTCTACGGTTTTTTCCCCAGCTCATTCCAAACGACTGCCGCCTTCACGAGGGTCTTGAACGCGCGCGCGTCGATCTTCTCGCCTTCGCGGATGTCGATCGCTCTTCGCGTGTTCCCTTCCAGGCTGGAATTGAAGAGGCGCGATGGGTCCGGGAGACTGGCACCCTGGGCGAACGTGAGCTTCACGACTTTCGTGTACGTCTCCCCGGTGCAGACGATCCCGTTGTGCGACCAGACAGGGACACCCGCCATCGCGTTCGACGGCTTCTTCCATTTCCGCTCCTCGATCATCTCGGGGTCGGCCTCCATGATCAGCGTCCGCATACGGGCCAGTGTGTCCTCGCGCCAATCTCCGAGCGAGCGTTCCTGCTTATTGGGCCGAGAGGCGGGTTTTGCAGTGGCTATCTTCGAAGACTTTGAAGTAGTGGCCGACTTGCGTGAGTTGCTTGCGCTCGACTTACTCCTGGCCTTCGGCTTCGACGTTGATTTTTTTTCAACTGAATTCGATTTTGGGTACTTCATTTATTTCCGATTCCTGATGAAATTATCTTCTGCTCGTTCGGACTTCAAACGTTCTGCCGGTGGTATTTACTCATCGCGCGAAAGCGCCTGGCCTGTACCACAACCAGAAGCCTGTGGTAGTGAAGGTTAACAATGCCACACCCATTACCGAAGTGTAGGCGAGTTTTATCTGACCACCTGTGCCGGCCAGGTAGTCGAGGACGGAGCCGTCGTGGACGTTGTCGATGAAATCGGCTCGACGCCTTTCAATGTGCAACACCTCACCCGTCGCGCCGTCGAGTTAGACGCCCCAGTAATGCTCGACGAAGACGAACTTGACCACACCTTTGTCGGGCCTGACGTCGATCCTGTCCAACTCCGGCGAAAGGTCGGGGGAGACGGACTCGCGCATTACGGTAAGCGCCTTCTGGTGGAGCACGTGGATGGGCAGCCAATCTTTCAGGTTGGCGGACGAGCCCTGGTATGTCTTTGCCAGAATGACGCCCCCGCTATCTTTCTTCCATCCAAGCAACAGACCCGTACACGCTATCCCGGCGGGGAACAGAGTATTTCTAGACCAAGTTGACAGACCATGCGCAAGTCTTAATAATTCAGTCGAACCCCCTACACAAGCACTATCCGGTCTACAGATCGCCCCTTGTGTTTCCCCTTTACAATTGACGTGGCCCATTTCGGACCACCTAAGTCTGCATCGATCAAAGCTGCGCAACGAAACAGAGTGAAGAATATGGCTAGGGACAAAACGATTGATCCTAAAACTCCGGAGTTGGCAGCGTTTTGGCTCTCAGCAATTATCGAATCAGCCGACGATGCAATTATCAGTAAAACGCTCGATGGAATCATTACCAGCTGGAACAGTGGAGCGCAGCGCATTTTTGGCTATACGGCCGATGAAATAATCGGAAAGCCAATTACGACTCTAATTCCCTTAGATCATAGCGACGAAGAACCTAAAATTCTCGCGCGCATTAAAGCCGGGGAGCGCATCGATCATTATGAAACGGTACGCGTCGCCAAGGATGGCAGCCTGATCGACATTTCCCTGACCGTCTCCCCTATCAAGAACGAGCAAGGCATCATCATTGGCGCTTCCAAGATTGCCCGTGACATTCGCGCTCGAAAAGAGGCTGAGGAGGCGCTGCGCCAGCAAACTGCCGATAACGCTCGTCTGTACGAAGCGGCCCAGTTGGCGCGCGCCGCGGCTGAACAGGCAGCAACCGAAAATGAACGGCTTTATCGCCAGGCGCAGGAGGCCAGTCAACTTAAAGAAGAATTCCTGGCTACTGTTTCTCACGAATTGAGAAATCCTCTTAACGCTATCCTGGGTTGGTCCCGCATGCTGCGCTCAGGGCAGGTGGCCGAAGGTGGCGTATCCAAGGCGCTGGAAACCATCGAGCGTAACGCACAGGCACAGGCACAACTAATTGATGACCTGCTTGATGTGTCCAGGATCATAACGGGCAAATTGCGCATGGAGGTCCGCCCCGCCGATCCAAACCTGTTCATCGAAGCTGCAATCGACGCAGTCAAACCTGCGGCGGAGGCGAAGGGAGTGCGGCTGCAAAAGATAATGGATACATCGGCCGTCACAATCCCGGGTGATCCGATTAGGCTCCAACAAGTGGTATGGAACCTTCTATCCAACGCCATTAAGTTTACCTCGAGAGGAGGCCGCGTGCGGGTGCTGCTGGAACGAGTCAACTCACATGTGGAAATAGTCGTTAGCGATACTGGACAGGGTATCGCTGCTGAATTTTTGCCGCACGTCTTCGACCGTTTTCGGCAGGCGGACCAACGCACGACTCGACAGCATGGTGGGATGGGATTAGGCCTGGCTATCGTGAAGAACCTGGTTGAACTCCATGGTGGATCAGTGCGCGCGGCCAGTCCAGGTATTGGCCAGGGTTCAACCTTTACTGTGCGCCTGCCAGTGGTACCCGTCTACCAGGTCGATTCAGACGGTGGCCGCGTTCACCCGACCGCGCGTGATTTGTTGTCTCAACCCGAGAATGATGATCGCCTCGATGGAACAGCAATTCTGGTTGTAGATGACGAGCCCGATGCGCGAGATTTACTGAAAGTAGGGTTGGAACGGTGCGGAGCTAAAGTTGTGGTTGCGGCATCGGCCTCCGAAGCGCTCCGCGCGATCGAGGTTGAGATTCCAGACGTGCTGATTAGTGACATCGGAATGCCGGATGAGGATGGTTATGAGTTGATTCGTAAATTGCGATCACTGCCGGACGAAAAAGGCGGCAAGATACCGGCGATTGCGCTCACAGCGTACGCTCGAGTCGAAGACCGTTTGCGGGCACTGCGTTCGGGTTATCAAATGCATGTGCCGAAGCCGGTGGAATTGGCCGAGCTGGTTGCAGTCACTGATAGCTTAGTGAAGCGAAGCGCCTAGTGGTTTTCTCGGTCCAACCTCAGGGTTCTCTGTGCCTCTGTCGTGGGTGCTTTTCCGAAACAAATTAACCACGGAGGCACAGAGAACCCTGAGACCGCGCAGAGAGTTGAAGATATTCCAACAGACTCGGGAAGGGTCGCAGAACTCGCCTGATACTCGTCCAGGGGGCGAATTCCTCGTCGTCGGTTTCGGCAATAAACACCCAAAACAACCGTCTCGATAAGTCGCTTACCCTACTCGGTGCCCGGAATGGAGTTGATGCGCGCACGCGAGTTGCCGGTAGCGAATCCGTCGTCAATAGTTCCGCCGGTGCCTTCAATATCGTCGCGAACAATGCGTACCGTATCTCCGGCAACTGCCTTATCCACACCGTTCTGAATCGTGTTGCGGCGAGGTCCGCTCAGGTGGTACGAAGCACACTGGACTTTGTTTTACTTTGTTCGAATTAACTGCGGATTTGAAACCGGGAAATGGGTTACGCGTGATATTGATACCCACCTTGTGTTGCCTCACCCTTCAGCATGAGCTGAAGGAAGGCCAACACTATAGAATAGGGTCACGCTATGAACGGGAACACCAGTGATACCGAGCGTGATGCCGTTTCATGATGGCCACCGGATTTCTTTAAGGGGGTTCAGATATATGTCTTGTTTTTGTCGTTCTCAAATGATTCTCCTTTGCCTCGTCCTGTCTGCGTTTCTCGCAGCGGCCCAATCATCCAAACGACCAACACCTGCGGAGAAACAGCCATCCCCCGTAAGCGAGGCAGCGAAAGCCGAAGCTGATCGCGTATCCAGGCAACGTCGGGCGGAGGCACGTTCTCTGCTTCTTTCCTTAGCCAGTGACGCTCGCAGTTTTCGCGACCAAATGCTGCGCGCGCGGACCCTCGCGCGGATCGCCGATGCGCTGTGGAACACAGACAATGAACGCGGCCGCGAACTCTTTCGCAAATCATTTGAGGCGGCGGTAATCGCGGACCAGGAAACAATACGCAAACGTGACGAAGACATAGCCAGACTCAAGTCCAAGACTGGCGGCGGTTATTCCATCCCGTCGTATCCTAACCTGCGCGGAGAAGTATTGCGGCTTGCCGCACGTCGCGATCACAAACTGGGTGAGGAGTTTCTTCAGAGTCTCAAAGCAGATCGACAGGTGGGGGTAAACGGAGATGACCAAAGGATGGGCCTCGCGAGCGAACTCCTGGCCTCAGGTGACTCAGAACGAGCTTTGCAATTTGCCAGTAGCGAACTAGCCACTATCAGTGTCTCAAGTGTGGACTTTCTTTCAAGGCTGCGCGAGAAAAATGCCGGTGCTGCCGACGAACGTTACGCGAGCTTGCTGGATATTGCTGCCCGCAACGAACTGGCTGATGCCAACACCGTCTCTTTGCTATCGTCTTACCTGTTCACGCCCTTCTCATACGTCACGTTCAATGGCGGTGGTGGGTCGTATTCAAGGTCGGGGCGCGAGACGCTGCCGCCGAACGTCTCACCCCAGTTGCAATTAAGTTTTTTTCAGACTGCGGCAAACATCTTCCTGCGACCAGAGCCTCAATCACAACCGGGTCAACCAACGGCAGGGATTGAAGACAAGTATCTGGTCATGAAACCTCTGCTGCCATTCTTCGAACAGCATGCGCCGAAGGCAATGACCGACGCAGTTCGTGCTCGGTTTGAAGCACTCGGCGCAATGGTGCGCGAAGCTGTTCGAAGGCAAAGGACCGAGCCGCAACAAGAAAGTTCACCGCAGCAGACCGCGGAGCGCGAGCAAGCCATTTTGGATAGGATCGACCGGGCCAAAACTTCGGCCGAGCGCGATCGGCTCTATTTGCAGCTGGCCGTGATGGCCATGGAAAAAAATGACGTGCGCGCGCGTGAGATTGTCAGCAAGATTGAGGACAGCGAGTTTCGGAAACAAGCATTGGGATACGTAGATGCTACTTTGGCCACTAACGCAATCAACTTGAAGAAGATCGATCTTGCCCAGGACATGGTCCAAAAGGGGGAGCTCACTCATATTCAGCGAGTCTGGCTGCAGACAGAATTGGCTACACTGCTGATGAAGACCGACCGCGACAAATCGCTGTCGTTGCTGGAAGATGCAGTGACTGAAGCACGACGCATTGAACCATTGGATCCCGATCGACCACGCGCGCTATTGGGGATTGCCAACGCCTTGATTTTGATTGAGCCGTTGCGCACATGGGACTCGGTTTTCGAGGCTGTAAAAGCCGCCAACTCCGCGAATGGTTTCACCGGTGAAGACGCCAACCTCAACATTCTTTTCCAATCCAAAGGCTTCTCGTCGGCAAGTGACATCCCGGCCCCGAATTTCGACATCAGGGGAATTTTCGGTTTGCTGGCGAAGGAAAATTTCGATCAAGCCGTAGAGATGGCCCGTGGTTTCCAGGGCGAGGCACCTCGCGCCGCAGCGGTGATTGCCATTGCGCGCGAGGTGCTTGAAGAGAAAAGAGCTGCGAACACTGCGCCCGCCAAGAAGATCTAGCGGTGGGAGAAGCAGCGGATTGTTTACTTTATGGGCCTGCTCCAGAAATCAACCTAGCCCGGTACAGAACCAGAAGCGGGGTAGCGACCGGGTCTCTCACACACGGGATCATTGTTTGATACAGCCGGGTTCAATATGGAGCGGCTGTTATTGCGGATGAAAATCTTAATACTGGCAACTTCTGGTCTGAGAGCTACCGTTTCCGGTTCGATACCGACGATGGATGTACTCGGAAACCTTTTCTCGGGCAAGCCTGCGCCGAGCTAGTTCTTAATATCGCTTTTCGGTCACGATGTGAAACTTACCGAATCACTTCGTGAATCTAAGCAGCGCTCGTACAACAATCGGATAATCTGGCTTAATCGCCACCCGATACACCGTCTGAGGCGCCGGATCATCCTGGGTAAGTGCTTGCGAGCCAGCCGCACCAGCGAGTTGTTCCTTCTCCGTAATCGTCTGTCCGGCACCACCGTCCAATTCAAATCTTGACTCTGTTGTACTCCATTGCTTCTCCCACAATTCGACCTGCTCGCGCGGCAACCTGATAGCCTTGGGGCTCAGCGAGGCCGGGTCAATTAATGGTTTTGGGGACACTAAGATGGTGAGTACTTCGCCCACATGAACATTGGATCCCTTGGTTGGCGTGATTTCGAATACATACGGAGCCGAAGGTATGTAGATCAATCGACCTGCCTTTATGTAGTTGGAGTCGACGCTCTTCCGGGTCGGGTAAACCAGCACCGGATCACCCAGGGTACCGTCCGCGTACTGTTCGCGATCGATTACGTATAGATACCCGTCGCGCGATAGTGACTCGATGCTGAGTCGAACCTGCTGGCCCGGCAACAAGGGAGTCCCTTCCTCGATTCGCTCGAGCGTACCCTCCTTCTTTTCCGTTGACCCGAGCACTTCAACGAGTTCCTTGGTCTTATCACCAGCGGTCGAGCCCCGAAAGCGCCAGAAGGTAACGCCTACCTGGGCGAAGTTTGTCCCGCCCGGCGGGACGACAGCTTCGGCGCTAGTTGCCGGCTTCGGCTTATATCGGACCGTAGATTTCTTTGGAGAAGATGTGGCGGGCCTATTCTTAATAAACACTTCCGCCTTAATAGATTTCGTCGCGTCTTCGTCCTGCGCCTTCACTGTGTAAGGTATGGTCAGGCAAAGAAAGAGAACCACCAACGTTAACTTTTCCAGCGTAATCTTAGTCAGCATATTCTCTCTCCTTAATAAGCCTCGTGAGACAACTCAACCCGGTTAACCAGAACCTCGCCACGGCCTTTCACCGACGTAACCTTTCTTGACTTATCCGCAATAGCTTCCGGAGGCGAAGATTCATACTTCTTGAAATAGGACTGTAGACGGGCAATCTCATCAGGGCTGGATATCACGCCCGGGTCTTTCTGATTTCGAGCGGCGTCACTGAAGATGGTGTCCAATTCCGGAATTGGTTGAGTCGACCAGATCATCCACAGCTTCTCCACACCGACTTGATCTGCGACGTGGAACCACCCCGTAAGCGGCAATTGCACGGTCGTGTTGGCAGCCAGACTGGCATCCAGTTTCTCATTAGCCGCCAAAGGTTTTGTGTGAAGAGGCACCGGAAACAAGACGTTGTGTTCGTCTGCGCCCTTCTCGCCGGGCCCAACATTTAGCAAGTAGAACGCGCCTGATTGCATCGGTCGAAAATTGAAGCGGAACTTCCAACCCGTTCCGTATGAAATGTCTCCCGCCGATTCGAACGGAGCGCCCAGGGGCCTGGCGTTGAGCATCTTCTGCACGGTTACCCAATAGGTCAACGATTGTTCGGGACCAACGGGTGCTACAGTTTCTGTTTGGGCTGGTTGAGTTACCGGCGTCGGTGCCGGCCTGAAACCGAACCAGGCTGCTGCAATACCTAATCCAAGAACAGCAATGGTGATCGCCGCTACTGATGCAGTCCTCCTATAGATCGGGGATCTGCGAGCGATGGCGAATTTTGCCGGCCTCTCGGGATTCCCGAAATCATCTCCGTAAAGGCTGAACACATGAAGACGCAAGTCATGTTTTACTTCGGTGGTTCCGAGGTCGTGGAGGTAATTGGACCAGCGGGCCAGTTGCAGCAGATCGTCGGCCACGCGATTCGAAACCAATATGTGGCCGCCTTCACCACAGTCCATAACACGCTGGGCGATGTTAATGCCGCCGCCTGCCACATTCATATTGGTATTGATGTCGGCGATGCGGTAAACGAACCCGCTATGCACGCCCATTCGCAGGTCAATTATCTCGGGCTGATCTGTTAGAGCCTTGCTTATTTCGACAGCACATCTCAACGGTGCCTCGGGGTCTCCAAAAAATACGAGAGCGAACCCGTCTCCGGTCGGGAGACGAATGAGATTGTCTGATCGCGTTTGCCGGCATTCGTTTGTGGCGAGAACGATCTGCTGAAGCTGGGCCAGGCGAGTTCGTTGCCGATCTATGTCTAACTTTGAGTAGCCAACTATATCCATAAATAAGACATGGGCCGTCTCAAGTGCGAGCGTCTCTTTTGATTCGCACTCCTCGTCATGAGCACCAATTTCACTGCTCGAAGGGACATCTTTGAAATCACGCACACCTGCATAACGGTACTCGGGGTCAAATGAAAGACGCTTCAGAGTGGCCGCCTCGGCTGACGGATGGAGAATAGGGTCGGCCAAGTCTCCAGTGATGGTATCGATCGTCGTGCCGCCTGCCTCGACAGCGGCACGCAGCTCCTTCAAGAATGCCTCTACCGTGGGTGTGCGGGCGTCGACCTCCTTCTCCAGCGCGTGGAAAACTGCGGCCTCAACTCGCGGGGAAATCTCCACCCCAACCGACTTGAAACTTGGCGGTGGCCGGGTAAGGTGCTGCTTCATTATCGACGGAATTGAATTGCCCTTAAACGGCACATCACCCGACAACATTTGGTAAAGAATGATTCCGAGACCATAAACGTCTGCGCGTGGATCGGGTTCTTCATCCGACCACTGCTCCGGCGCCATGTAGAACGGCGAACCTATCAAACCGCTCGTCTTTGCCTGAACAAAAGATCCCAACAACTCGCGGGATTTGATCTTGGCTAAACCGAAGTCGAGGATCTTCACCCCTGCGGCGATCGTCATACCCTCCTGAACCATGATGTTTAGCGGCTTTAGATCGCGGTGCACGATGTTTTGACAATGGGCCGCGCTTACTCCCGCCCCTATAGCGCAAATAAACTCAAGCGCCCGAGCCGGAGACATCTTCTTCTCTTTCGCAATGATGTCTTGCAGTGATTTGCCGTTGACAAACTCCATCACCAGAAACGGCATCGTCCCGCGAACTACGCCGAAGTCGGTAACCGCGATAATGTTCTGGTGACGAATCGCCGCAGTCGCTAAGGCTTCCTGACGGAAACGCGTGACCAGCATCGGATCGTTGCCGACCAGGTCAGGAAGAATCACTTTGATTGCGTGGGAGGTCTTGAGAAAGATATGGCGAGCCTGGAAAACCACACCCATGCCGCCCTGTCCAAGTCGTTTCTCCAACTGATAGCGCTCATCAAGTATGGTTTCGCCAAGCAACGACGGCGCGGTCGCATCGCCGTCATGCGGACAATGATTTATTTCATCAGGGAAACAGCGCCTACAGGCTGGACATTCTTTCATTTAGAGGCCCGTTACATGTAGAACCAGGATTGTTCAACGACGATTCTCACTTGAGGTGCGCGCAATGATGAATCGTTCAGCTCCGCCTTCTCTCATATTGAAGACTCTTGGACGTTGCACTCGCTTCTCGTCAGGGTCGACCTCTTCCAGGGCCTTACCACCCGAACGCTTCTGTGCGATCCGCGGTACTCGCTCAGTGGCGTAGTCGAACCACTCGGTCAGGAATATTTTTCCATTGCGATCGGCATCGGCAGCGCCGGACTTTATTCCTTCCTCTACCAGAGCGTAAGCCAGGTAACTATGCTTCAAGCCGGCCGACTCAAACGCCACCTCATCACTCTGCGAGGCAGTCAGCACGTACATTCCCTTTTCGTAGGCCAGTTGCGCAACTCCCCTGGTATTCATTGGACCACGCCGCTCGTCATCGGCCTTGAGTATCTGACCGGAGTTGCAGGCATCTATTACCAGCAACAGCTGACCGACGTCCATTGGCTTCAAAACCTCTTCAAGCTCACGGTCGGAAATACTGTGGCCCAGGATTGTCGTTAAGGCCCCTTCGTCCAGGGTGGATCTTGAACCGGTGTAACCGAGATCGTGGGGGATCAGGTAGAAGCGATCGCCGTTCGCGGTTCCATGACCTGAGAAGTAAAAGATAACTGCATCTTCGGGCTGGGCCGCTTTGATTTTCAGAAGATCGCCGGGAACGTTCTTCGGCAGTGGAGCCTTCGCAGTGCCGGCTAACAATTTCAAAGCCAATAGAATGTTTGCCTTGGTTGCATTCTCATCCAGCAGGGACACGACTTCGATAGGGCGATATTGACCAATCAGCTCCTGCTGGCTCTTTAGTTGCGCAGCAATCTCGGTCGCGTCGGCGACGCTATAATTAAGATTGTATTGTGAGTTCGCGTATTTACCGACTCCTACAACAAACAAATAAGCTGTGCCTTCGCGTCGCAACGTCTCCGGGCCACGGATCGAGAGATGGGCATCGGCAGACTTTACGTTCTCTCGGTTGAAAGCATAGGCAGTGAACTCGTTATCTCCGGCGACGATTGGCACGTTAGTCTCAATCGTCACACTTGGAGAGCGGTCCAATAATTCACCAGTCCAGGTCTGCACCAACAGACCGTTTCTAAAGAGACGAAGATCACGCGCCCCGCTCCCTCCTCTGTGTTCGGTATCGGGAGGGGCTTCTTTGATTTCCAACTTCAGACGAACTGTGCGCGGGGGGACACTTTCGGTCGGCTGAGATTGTTCACCCTGCAGACTTATCTGAGGTTGCCGCCTGTCTTTGGTCAAAATGTTTTGCGCAGCTCGAGGGTTCTTGTTCGCGAAAATATCGGCGATCAAACCAGGATGATAGAACTCGCTGAAGAATGATTCGACTGAGGCGACCTTGAAAGTGCTCTGGGCAAAACGCCAAATCAGAAACTTCCACGCGCGTCTCGAGCCGTCGAATAAACCATCGGGGCTGACTACCAGCCAATCGTCGCTTTGGGGGATTGAAACCAGCTGAGCGGCCAATGTACTGGTCTCGCAGTTCCAAACGATCAGACTGCCATTGCCGTGTGCTGATATTAACCACCGAGAGTCAGCACTGAAATCAATCCCATTAGTTTCTCCCGACGCTCCGGTCAACGTGCGAACTTCAGCTCCCGCTTTAGGGTCCCAAAGCTTCACGGTCTGGTCCATACCACCGGAGGCGAGCCAACGTCCGTCGCGACTAAAGGCCAGAGCGAAGATTTCGCTCGTGTGCCCTGGCAATACGCGCGTTTCCCCTCCCTTCAAATTGGCGATGCTGAACAAGGCAACCTTGTTGTCAGAAGTCCCCGCTGCCAACATCGTGCCTTCAGGATTGACCGCGATGGCATTCACCTCAGCACTCAGCGGCACAGAGGTTTTTGCGGTATCGCCTGTATTTAGATCCCAGAGTCTGATGGTTTTATCTGTGCTGCTGGAAACGATTAACGACGAATTTGGAACGAAGGCGACGCCCGTGATTTCTCCCGTGTGTCCAGCGAGTGTTCGCCTTTGCTTCGTGGCCAGATCAAGCAAATAGATGCGTTCTCCCATCCCCGCAGCGGCGAGCCATTTTCCATCGGAACTGAAAGCTATTGAATGGATCATCCCTTCGGTCTGTGGAACCGTATGGATTTCCCGTCCACCGTTCATATTCCATAGTTTCACTTCGCCACTGTTGCTGCCGGAGGCGAGCCATTGGTTATCGGGACTAAAGGCCACAGCTGTTATCGAACCTTGATTGCCAGCAAGTTTCGGCATCTCCCTACCGGTTGCGATTTGCCACAGCCTGATCGAACGCTCATTAGTTCCGGCAGCCAGCCATCGGCCATCACGGCTCATTGCGACCGAGAGAAAACCTGCGGCGCGACTCTGTAGTGTTCTCAGGACCTGACCGTTGGTTGGGTTACGTAATTCCACCAACCTGTTACCCGTGCTTGAAGCGATGAGACCGCCATCGCTGCTTACGGATGCAAACAGGAAGGCTCCGACTTCGGAGGCGCCCGCGACTGCGCGTATTTGCTTTCCAGTCGTGGTATCCCAGGAAACGATCATCCCATCAGCGCTGATCGTCAGGATTTCCTCTTCCCTTGTTTGAGAAGTAGCCAGAATCGGCTGAGAGTATTTCATTGTGACGCGAGCGCGGCCGTCAGCCGTATCCCAGAGCACGAGCTGGCCATCAGCGCTTCCCGACCACAAGCTCTTCGCTTCGCGTCCAAACATCAGCGTGGTGATTTTCTTGAGGTGCTTGTCGAGAGTCTTCAACGGGCCCCACGTCGCGGTGTCCCACAGCTTAATACTATTATCGCCGCCGCCCGACGCCAGGGTCTTGCCATCCGTGCTCATCGCCAGAACGGTCAATCCCGCGGTGTGGCCTTTTATTGTTTTCACTTCCCGACCCGCAGCGACGTCCCAAATCTTGATGATCCCGTCAGTGCTTCCTGAAATGATCCAGCGGTCGTCCGGACTAAATAGGACCACTTCAACCGGGCCACCATGTCCTTCAAACGTACTGACTTCGCGTCCCGAAGAGACATTCCAAAGCTTGACAGTCCGATCGTTGCTACCTGAGGCCAGGAGTTCGCCGGTTCGATTGACGGCAATAGACTTTATCCAGTTCTTGTGGCCTCGAAAGGCTCGCAGCTCGCGGCTGGAATCGACGTCCCACAATCTGATGCTGTTGTCAGCACTGCCTGAAGCAAGCCAGCGGCGATTTGGACCAAACACAGCACAGTTGACCCTTGAGCTGTGCCCAGTTTGAACTACTAACTCTGGTGGCGCGTTAGTTGGAGCGGAGGTTTGTGAAGGTGATTGTCTTGGCCCATAGAAGACCATCGCAACTACGACGACAAAAACCAAACGCCAAAGTAGCGGCGCGAGTGTCTTCGGAGTAGGTCCTGGTCCATTGGACTCTTTCATTGTCAGGGTGACTGATCGGTAGTTGCCTAGTTGCTAATTCTCATCGTGCCCTCATTGCTGACGTCACCATGCGCTCTTATTTTGACTCTGCAAGTACCCGGCGCGAGGCCATTGGGCAACCTGAAGATCACTTGCGTGAAGCCGAAGTTAGATAAAAATCGCACTTCTTCTGCGGGTATTTCGTAACTCTGGTTGTTACTACCGACTAGATTTACCACCACCGCAGCCGGAGTTTCGCCCTGCGCCAGTTGAAGATTCATCACAAAAACAATGACCCTCGTGTTTCGATCAGAACCCTTGTTTAGAGAGGACTCAGGGACCACAACCGGGAAGGGATCCCGAAGAAATGACAAAGATTCTAGCGCTGCAATCTGATTGGATGACGGTCCGGTTTGATCGAATAGTAAAAGAAGCGCTGTACTCAGGTTCAAGAAGCTTGCTGACTGAGTAATTGGTCCATTCATCGTGACGTTGACCGGGTTTGTGCTATTGGTGACTGAACCACTGCCCGTCCCCGTCCAACCTGAAAAGATGAACCCACTCCCGGGCGTCGCCGATATCTGCACACTTTGCCCGCTATCGAAGTAACCACTCGCCGGACTTACCGTACCTCCAACGCCGCCGCTCATCGTGAGCAGGTACTGCGTCTTGAAGTTTGCCGTATATGTCTGATCGCTATTGGGCGCGGTGATGCTGTGAGAGATCGTTCCGTTGTCACTCCAACTCGTCCACACGTATTGAGTTCCGGCGGCGCCAGCCTGCGGCGAGGTTGTGGCGATCGTATGGGAACTCCCAGGTGTCCATTGGAAGTCCTTCGGCGCGGTCACTGGTGTTCCATTGTCGATCGACACGGTGAGCCCGGCCGGGTTGGTTTGCACCGTCACCTTTACCGAATTTTGCGTAAAACTCGCCGTCTGAGTGATTGGCCCATTCATCGTGACGTTGACCGGGTTGGTGTTATTAGTGGCAGAACCACTGCCTGTCCCGGTCCAACCCGCGAAGCTGAAACCATTGCTCGGGGTAGCCGATATCTGCACACTCTGCCCACTATCGAAGAAACCAGTCGCCGGACTCACCGTACCTCCGGCCCCGGCGCTCATCGTCAGCCGGTACTGTGTTTTGAAGTGTGCCGTGTAAACAGTATCGCTATTCGGCACATTGACGCTGTGTGAGATTGTTCCGGCGTCATCCCAATGGGTCCACACGTATTGAGTACCGGCGGCTCCAGCCTGCGGCGAGGTGGTAGTGATTGTATGCGTACTCAAAGGCGCCCATTGCACTTCCACCGGAGCGGTCCGTGCTGTGCCGCCGTCGAGCGAGACCATAAGCCCGGCCGGGTTGGTTTGCACCGTCACCTTTACCGAATTTTGCGTGAAACTCGCCGTTTGAGTGATTGGCCCATTCATCGTAACGTTGACCGGGTTTGTGCTATTTGTGACTGAGCCGCTGCCGGTTCCGGTCCAACCTGCGAAGTTGAAACCATTGCTCGGCGTTGCCGATATCTGCACAATCTGCCCACTATCGAAGAAACCACTCGCCGGACTCACGGAACCTCCAGTGCCAGCGTTCATCGTCAGCAGGTGCTGCGTTTTGAAGGTTGCAGTGAAAGTGTGATCGCTATTGGGCGCGATGACGTTGTGAGCAATCGTTCCGTTGTCGCTCCAGCCAGTCCACATGTATCGAGTTCCGACCGCTCCAGGTTGCGGCGAGGTGGTGGCGATATTGTGGGAAGTTCCGGGTGTCCAGAAAACGTCAACCGGTGCGGCCTGGGCTGGTTCTCCGTCGATCGAGACGCCAAGGCCTGCTGGGTTTGTTTGCACCGTTATCTTGACCTTGCGCTCAGCGGTGAAGTCCTGCACCTCGTTGCGCTGAATCTCGTTGTAACCCGTGTCTGGCGGCGAAAAAAGGTAGCCAGTCGCCACCGGCGCCACGTTGGCGTCGCTGTACATACTAAAGGCACAGGTATAACTGACCTGGCCATTAGTTTCTCCTACAAAGCAAAAACCGTTCGAATTGATGCTTTTGTTTGGAGCGTTTGTTGGCAAGTTAATCAGCGTCCCTTTTACTGTGGGCTGCGGCGAGATGGCGCGAAAATCTGCGCTGTCGTTGTTGGTCGTCAGGTTGTTGTAAGCGTTTGGTGTCCAACCCACTGTTCCGAGGGGACTTGATACCTGAGGCGGCGATAAGCTCAAAAACGTTCCTATGGGCGCGAATAGCCCGTTATGGTGAGGCAAGAAAAAGCCGCTGTCGTAATTCAAGTCGAAGCAACGGCTACTGAAAATACCGACGCCGCGGTCACCCGAACTTATGCGCGATGTCGAAATCACCGAAAATTGCGAATTGATCAATTCACCGCTTACTTTGAAAGCTGCTGCCCACCGCAACGAGAACGGGGAATTATTGTGCCCGCTTACTTTTAGGTAATAGGGCACGCCGGCAATGGCATCAAAGCCCACCAGGTTGCGCTGGTAGGTGCTCGGAGGGTTAAAGGAGCTGGCTGTCCAGTTTTGTGCGACTCCGTTCAGATTGCTGAGGGTCGTGCCGGTGTAAACATTCAAGTATCTGCCGTCCCCCGAGAAACGCGCGCAGAGCCCAGTATCGATTGAGTCAACCGAGAACAACGCGGGGCCTGTGGTCGGAGCTATCCAGCGATACCAGATGGTGGCGTTTGAGTTGTCAACGCCCGAGTCGTTTGGTTCAAGGGAGGCGTCTTGCAAGATGGCGTAGGTGGAGCCGTAGGCACCACTGATGTTCTCGGCGTTGGCGAAATTGTCGTTTGGAGGGAGCGTATTGTTGGTTTGAGTGACGGTGAAAGTTTGGCCCGCGATGGTGAGTGTGCCCTGGCGAGGAATGACGGGTAATCCGCCGTTACGTTGGACAGTAAACAAGGCCTCGGCGCGTCCGCTGGTGCCGCTACCGGGTGCAATGGTGAGCCACGATGCGTTGCTGCTGGCCGTCCACGGGCAACCCGGATTGGTAATGACCAGGACTCTAGCAGGCGTGTTGTTGGGATCGCTGTCAGGGGAGAAAGGAAACGTACCTAGTCGGGAAAAAGTGCGGCTCGTCGACGACAACGAGTACGTGCAACCCTGCACCGTGCCAGGATAAGCACTGTTAGCTGAGGCATCTCTGCCAGGTTTCACGGTGTGCGACGCACTCTCTATCTCGCTGCCGTTCCACATCGCCTCCCCACGCCACCAACCACCACCAACTACCGATAACACAACGAGCGCGAAGGCGACCCTACGGCAAATTCTCATCGGGGTGGGAGAATTGTTTCCCGAGAATTTCATGGCATTTCCTCCGAAGCGTGAACCTACATGGGTGCGAAAATCCCTCCAAATCAAAAGGAATACTTCACGGCAACCTGGAAATGGCGCGCCGGAGTTACCGTGCTAACCGCCTGCCCAAACGCCGGCGCCTCCAGGATTCGCACCGGCACTCCAAAATTTGCGCGGTTTAGAAGATTCAGAGCCTCCAAACGCAAGGCGAAACGCTGGCTGGTAGTTATGGTAAAGGTCCTGGTAAAAGCGACATCTACTTCAAATATGTCGCCAGCGCGAAAAGTATTTCGTCCAACGGATCCGTCCTGCCCAAAAGGAGCCAGCACACTCAATGGGTTATTCGTCACCACGCGCAACGGCTCCCGACTGTCGCCGGTGACAATCAAGCCGTCCAAAGTGTTGAGCCGGTCTGTTAAGTTTCCGTCGAGATTGACATCGATTGAGCTGTTGACCGTAAACGGCTGTCCACTGTAGTAGCGCCCCGTGCTGCTGATTTGCATACCTTTTGTCAGCCAACGCCAAGGTGCACCGGTTAAATCGAAAATCAGGCTGTAAGTTAGACGATGGCGCACATCAAAGTTTGCTGGGCCATATTCGCCGGCCAAAGTAAGACTGTTCTGAGGCAGGACAAAGGCCCCCGCTAGATCGAAAACATCGGAGACGTCATCACTAGCTTTGGACAGGGTGTAGGCCACTTGAAACTGCCCCGCGCGGCGCAAGCGCCCGCGGAGTTGGACCTGGAGTGCGTCATAACGGGAACTCGCAGTTGTCTCAAAACGGTTGATGGCTCCGATACCGTTGAAGGGTCGTGGTGGGTTGACGCTTCGCCCGAAGAAAATCGGCGTGGGTAGATTTAGTCCTCCGTCAGTCACGATAAAACTGGTAAGGCGGGTAGGAGCGATCGTAATACCTGGACCCAAATTAGGGGTCGTAAAGCGCAACAGGCTTCGGCCCGCTGTGCCCACGTATGCAGCGGATACTACAAGGCTTTTGTTGATCTGCTGCTCAACACCAAACGAATAGTGATGTGCTAACGGAGTTTCCAAAGTGCGCGCCGGGAGCGTCGCGCCCAACGCGCGCGGAAAAAGCGTGCTAATGGAATTGAAGAAGGCCGCCAATGGCAATGCGGGATTGAAGCTGTTGAGAGTGCCCGGCGTCTGCAGTGGCACGCCACTGAATGCCGTATTTCCGGGATTGAAAAACACCAACAGGTTATCGGTTGTGGAAGCTGCGACACCTCCGAAGTTCAAGTTAATAAACGAAGGAAAGACATTGCGCGACTGACTGGCAACTGCTCCCAGGATCTGATCGTAGAAGAGACCGTACCCGCCACGCACCACCAGTAATCTGTCTTTGACGAAGGGCCTCGGGGAAAATGCAAAACTCAACCGCGGCGCGAAATTGTTTCGGTCAGGTTCAAAAAGGCGAGACCGGCCCGCAATGAATTCGGTCAGGCCAGGGGCCAGAACCAGCGTTGGGTCGTTGAAGGTGCTTTCAATAAGCCCCTGCGTTTCGCGCACCGGTGAATTGTATTCATAGCGTAAGCCGTAGCTGAGGGAAAACCGTTGGTTGATACGCCAGGTATCATGGCCGAAAAAATTCAGCTGATAGTAGCGAAGGTTGATGTGAGCATCGTTGCTACCGGTGCGATTGAGGGTGAAGAAAAAATTGCTGGCCGCCCCCAGGGCCGCCAGATCTTCTCCGCGTACGATTGGGTTTTGGTCGTTCGCCGTCGGCAAACGTAAGACGCCAGTGTCCAGAATCAAACGCGGCGCGCTATTGAACGTAACTAACGGTCGGGCATTTCGCGGCAGGTCACTGTTAAGTTCAGAGCGACGCACATCCAAACCAAAAACAAAACTATGCGCGGCTGTTTTGATCGAGAGGTCATCGGCAAGCTGATAAGTATTGTTGACGCGGCGTTGCGGGAAGCTGAGAACGTCAACACCCAATGGACTAAAGCCGCCAATAGAGACTTGGCCCAGCAAACCTAACTCCTCTTCAACGCTGGTTACGAAGCGCGTCGCGCTGCCAGTGGGCAAGGGCGAGATAAAACGCACAGGCCCGGCATTCGGCACGCCCGGCGCGGCAGGTTGCGTAATGTTGAGCCGCGCACGTGCGTTGAGCAAGAAGGGTTCATCGGGAAAACGTATGCTGGGAATCATTGTCTCGGTATCCCGCACCTCGTCGAAAACCAGCCTTGTGCGCCCGTAAGATAAACGCAGCTGATTAAAGATGATCGGCGTAACGTCTGGTCCACTGATCTTGTTGTTGGCGTAGATCGAGAGGTTCTGGGTCCGCACCTGAGGTTCCAGCGAGGAAAATAGCGCTCCACCGGTAACCGGAAGAATCCTGCGGTCCTGTGTGAAATTATAACGAGCTGTCAGAGACTGCGGACGGCCTTGAAAGTCAAAGTTACGATCAACTCTAACCGAGCCGATGGCGCCGCGCCCACTTGCGGGGAGGGTTTGAGTAAAAGTGTTCAAGCCGTAAACGCCGTTGACGTTGTTGGGAAATGGAAAGAGATTAAACAGCGCGGCACCGTTACGGCTGTTTGCTACGGTAGCGACCGCCGTGCCGTTAAATGGATCGGTAAACAAGCCGGTTGCGCCAGAACCGAATGCGCCGCGCTGCTCCAGAGTGGGGACAGCGAAACTCTTCTCCGCACTCGCATTCATCACCTCGCCTTCCGCAGAGACGAAATAAAACATGCGAGCGGGTCTCAGAGCGCCACCCACAACAAATCCACCCTGGGCAAGAGTGAAGGAGTCCTCTCCACCACTGTGATTTCTGACAACAATGGGTGCGCCATTTAACAACACCGGTTGACCATTCGCGGTCCTAAGTTCGGTTGTTCCATTCCCGAACGTCGTGTCAAAGAAATTCCGCGCGTTCAACTGACTTGAGTTGAACATGCCATAAACTGTCCCATGCGTTTTACTACCGCCTGATTTTGAAACCGCATTGACCTGCGCGCCGATGTTGCGCCCAAACTGCGCCGGCGCCAGCATGGTGGTTACCTGGTATTCCTGTATTGATTCGATTGATTGCGGGATCAGTGCGACGAAGCCCTGTCTCCTGACTCCGATGTCCTCATCGTTGTTATCGGAGCCATCCACGGTAAAATTGTTACCGCGGGAGCGCAGCCCATTTGCCGAAAACTGTCCCGCAGATCCCACCCCCGCACCCACACCTGGACCAGCGACGTCGCCTAGAGTCTGTGGCGGCGGCGCTACTCCCGGCAGCAGCAACGCCAGTTCATCGAATGTGCGCGTTAAGGTTATGCCGCCCAATGGCAATGTCGAAACCTGGTCCTGGCCGAACGACCCACCCCGATGACCACCCGTTCTCGTGATGCTTGCGCGAATCCCTGTGTCCTCGGCAGCAGGCACCGGTGCAGGGACCGGCGGTACGGTAGGTGTGGTGGGCTGGGCGGGATCCAGTGCTACCGGCACTGGCACTACTTCACCCGGGTAAGTAATTTTCAATTCCTGCTCGACTTCGCGTGGCTCATAACCTGCTGTGGAAACGCGAATGCGATAAATACCGGGAAGGAGGAGGCCATGATAAAAGCGGCCGCGGAAGTCCGTGCGCAGACTCACGCTCAGGCCAGTCTGCTGATTGGTAATCTCGACCAGCGCACCCTTAAGAGGCGCACCCGTCTGACTGTTACTGACTGTTCCTTCGAAAGCGCCGGTGACGGTATCCTGGGCGCTAATTGAAATGGACATCGCCAGGACTGCCAGGACTACGGCCAGGGACAAAAGGCATTGAGTTACGCGATGGGGGATGACTAACACAAGCTCCTCTGGAGAGAAGTTACGATCTCTCGAGATCTACGTGTTAGGTGAGGAGTACTGCCTAAACCCAGAAATACATCAATTTCTAAATGGATTGTCCTCAAATGAGATGTACATCACGAGCTTAGGCTTAGCGCACTTTCACCCAACTTTGGGCTCTTCAATGGATAACGGCGCAAAGTGCTGTTTGGGATCCTGAATATTGCGAGTGAGGACGAGCCGGCAGATCCGGTCTAACCTTCTCGCAATGGGTTTGGTCTAAGACTTCAACACACTCTCGTTGACGGCGAGCAGAGGTGAGCGAAGAAGCGACGCAAAGATTATTGATAGGAGCTGGGCCAGGCCGGAAAGAGGATCTACGTTGGGCTCATCCGAGCCTGCATCGTGCCGCTTTTTCAACTCGTTGTACGAAGCGACGGGACGATATATTAGATTCCGCGAGGTTGTCAATAAAAGATCAAGTGCATCACCACGTTTAACCCATAATCTGTAAAGTTGTGCGCGAGGCACTTCCCACTGAAAAAGTCCCGACCTAAAAACCAGACCTTTCCTGCTGAAGACGCAGTCGCAAATGACGACTGGCAGACGGAAACTGGACAGTGGTTGACGAGTGGTAAGGCCTGCTCCGTATGAGCGAAACGTCGTTAACCACCTTCCTGGTCGTTTCTCCCGGTAGACTTGATTTGATATTGACCACGCTCAAGCCAATCGTCTAGATTCTCAACCCATTAGCTAAAGCTAACCACTTAAAGTTTCCAAATCGCGTCTTTTAGTTCGCAGTGATCATGTGCCTTCTTCGGTTGTCCTTATGAGGAACTTATGAGCTCAAGTACAAACTTCGAATCACACAAGCGAGTTGTCTATATCGCCAGTTTCCTGTTGGTTCTCGCCGCGACTACATCAACGCTCACTGCACGACCGGTGGCTGACACCTCAATTGCTCTAAATTCTGACCATGTGATCGCGCTAGTTTCGGTTCCCGACGATTCAGTTGCCCAGAAAGCCGAAACGCCTAAGTCCCTTCCGGAGCCAAAGGATGCAGCGGTGCGCGAGCGTGAGCGAAAGGCCCTGATCACTTTTTACGAAGCGCTTGGTGGACCTGATTGGTTGGAACGTGATTTTTGGGCAAGCGAACGGCCGGTGGGTGAGTGGCATGGAGTGACCACGGACGCGGATGGCCATGTGGTCCAGCTAACGATATACGACAACAATTTAACCGGACCTATGTCAGCTGCCATATGCCAGTTATCGCGGCTTCATACGCTGCATCTCTCCTTCAACAAAATCTCTGGTGCGCTGCCCGAACAACTTGGCGAATGCCGCGCAATCAAAAACCTATGGCTGAAGGGAAACAAAATCACTGGACGGCTTCCTGACGGTGTTGCGTTGCTGCCCGAACTCGAGTACCTGGACATACACGCGAACGAGATGACGGGGTCGTTACCTGCGACTTGGAACACTCCGAAGATGAAGATCTTCCGAGGAGAAGATAATCATATTTCGGGTCCGTTACCCGCGCAGTTATTGCGCCAACCGCTCCTGGAACAGTTGTTCCTGCACAACAACGAACTCAGCGGTCCACTCCCGAGTTCGCTCAGTGCCAGTATTAGTCACCTCATACTCGCCAATAACAAACTTTCCGGACCAGTTCCCGAAGAGATGGGGCGGCTCAAGAAGCTTAGAGATCTTCGGCTAAATCGAAACCAGCTTTCCGGAGCAATTCCCACCAGTTTTTCCGACGCGTCGTCGCTTCAGGTTCTGCGCCTGGACCACAATGTCCTGGTTGGCCCAATCCCCAACGGACTGGCCAAGCGCTTGATGGTGTTTGATGCTTCTAACAATCCAGGAATGAAACCGGCGCAGTAGCGCAGCTGAGGTCAATACGACTGCCGGCGCGAACGCGCTCGGTGATCACCCCACGCCCCTCACCGACAATATCCTCATCTGAATCGCATTAGCGATTCCCAATAACGATTTGAGAGGAATCCTCGCGGCTAAACCGCGTGTGTTACATTCATGGGCATCGCTTTGCACCAAAAAGCATTCGTTTAATACGCAAAGCGCGAACGGTACCGCGACGTGTCGAGAACGACCGGGTCGATCCTTTGGTATTGCCTCGGCTGTTAGTGGTCAACAATCGACCCGGTCGCTACCCGCTTCCGGTTCTGTACCGGCGTTGCAAGTTTTTTGGAATTTCGCGTCTAACCTAAGGAGGGTTGGCTCGATCGAATTCGAGTAAGAAGACATGGCAATTGATTTCTCAACCAGCAGGGGTGCTCTGGTGATGGCGCATCCTGGGCACGAACTGCACCTTTACCGTTGGCTTCACCTGGCTCGACCGATTTGTTTCGTGCTCACCGACGGCTCTGGAACCTCGGGGAAATCGAGATTGGAGTCAACCACAAAACTCCTGGCGGAGAGCGGCGCCCAAACCAGTGCTATCTACGGTCACCTGACGGACCGAGCGCTTTATGCAGCGGTTCTCAAAGGCGAATTCAATCTCTTCAGAAATCTAGCCGAGAAACTCACGGAGGAATTGATTCAGGAACAAGATCGAGTATGTGGTCGGCGACGCCATCGAAGCCTACAACCCGGCCCACGATCTCTGCCGGTTCATAATTAATGCTGCAGTGGCAAAAGTTAACAGGCTCAACGAACTTCAACTATTAAACTTTGAAGTTTTTCTCACCGACGATGTGAATATGCAGCCGGCCAAAACCGCGAACGACATATTTCTGAACCTTGACGAAGATGGCTTGGCTAGAAAGCTGGATGCAGCGAGAGCGTATGAGGGTGTCCTCGCGGATGTTGAGTGGATCATAAACCGCAACGGTTTGGAAGGAATTCAGACTGAGCGCCTGCGTTCTGTGTGTAACGATTGTTCAGCAACCGAGCGTTACCCGAAGACTGCGCATTATGAGATCCACGGTGAGAAACAAGTCGCCGCTGGTCACTACGAACAAGTAATCCGTTACCGGGATCATATTCTTCCACTGGCAGAATCGCTCCAACGCTGGTCGCTTGAGAATTAATCGATTTCTGATCACTACTATATTGTGTAATCTAACTTGGCAAAATTTCTTCCCGAGCTCCATTCTTTCGCAAGCTATCTGGGTCAGCGCCTTGGCTGTGAACACATAATAGGTATTGGCGACTATGCGGCCGACTATCTCTTCAATTTCCACCCGGAGTTCAAGATTACTGGAGTGGTAGCTCCCACTCAGGTGGAGACTTATCGCTCGCAATATCCGTTTGGAGCATGGCTGGGCTGGGATTCTGGGAGTGACATTCCGACAGACACGCAGGAGCTAAATCGCTCGTTAATTGTCTGCACTGATCCTGACCTATCGAAAGATTTGAGAAAGTGGCTCGATTACGCACCTGTCTGCCTCATTACCTCAGACGTCAGCGATCCCGACGCTGTACCCAATGGCGGGGACGAAGCAAATCAGAGGATCCGGAATCCAGAGGAGTTCAAACTTCTGCTCGAGGCTGAAGGGTTCAACGTCGAGTTCACTGGATGCTTGGTAAGCGATCCCGAGACCCACCTAGAACAAACTATGCTCGCGGTGGTGACCAATGACCAGAACAGCGTGGCCGCCAAGCGCAAGGAACTCTCTACCCCGGCCGAGTTCCGCGTAGTCGCCTTCATGGCCGCCTACAATGAAGAAGACATCATTGTTCAATCAATCAAGAAATGGACCGACCAGGGGGTTGCAGTCCATGTGCTTGAGAATTGGTCTACAGATAACACCTTCGAACTAATTAACACGCTGACCGAGCACCTGCCGGTTACTGTTGAGAGATTTCCCTCTACTGGTCCATCCAAGCACTTCGATTGGGGAGCCACTCTCAAGCGGATTGAAGAACTCTCGCTCGAAATCAAGGCCGACTGGTTTGTCCGTCGCGGCGCTGATGAAGTGTTGACGTGTCCCTGGCCTGGAGCTGAATTACCGCGATGGTCTCTACCTCGTGGAGCAAGCCGGCTTTAATTGCGTCGACCACACCGTGATCAATTTTTGTCCCGTTGATGATGCGTTTCCCGCAGGCGCCGATCACGAAGCCTACTTCCAACATTTTGAGTTTAGTCAGTCGGCAGCCGACTTTGAACAGATCAAAACCTGGAAGAATTACGGGCAGTCAGTCTCTATGGTGACGTCTGGCGGTCATGATCTCCAGTTCAGCGGACGGCGGGTCTATCCCTTCAAATTTCTGTTGAAGCACTACCCGATACGGTCGCAGACGCATGGCGAAAGGAAGGTCTTTCGGGAGCGAAAGGCCCGATTCAATCCTGAAGAGAAAGCTCAAGGTTGGCACAATCACTATGATCGCGTGGGGCAAGATCATTCGTTTGTTTACTCACCTTCTACTCTGACGGTCTTTGATGAAATGGATTTCAATCGAAAGTATCTTGTGGAACGTCTCTCGGGCGTTGGCGTCATTCGAACCCACGCTCTTATTGAAGCGAGTCTGCGTCAATCGGTTCGTGAGCTCAAACGAAGTCTTCAAATTAGCAGGCAGGAACTCAACGAACACAAAGCGCAGCTAGAAAAAATCACGAATTCTGTAGGTTGGCGTTTCCTTAGCCTCTATGGGCCTATTAAATACAGGCTGGTGCTGCCTGCTTATTGGCGAGTTCGCAAGTTATTGGGATTATCGTCAAACGTGTGAAGCCCTTCATAAGACACCATCGCCGCTTATAACTACTAACTTCTAATTCTCATCGTTCCCGTATTGCTCTTCCTATTCTGCGGTTTCACTTTGATCGTACATGTGCCGACCGCCAGATTGTCGGGCAATCTGAAGGACACCTGAGTAATGCTGAGTCCAGGAAGGGGCTAAACAACTTCAGCCGCCACATCGAAACTTTGGTTATTAGCATCAACCAGGTCAGGTCACTTTGCAGTGCGCTGCAATTTAGCCGACCTGACATAGTTAGGTCAGCCGGATTCTGTCAAATCCTTAACAAAGCCCGCCAAAAGAAGGCCGAAGTGTCTTATCGAAATAGATTAGGGGCGCTACCGCTCGATTCTGTATCGACCCTTGTTGGGAAGGGGTCACGGCTTCGCGCCCGCGGCGCTTTGCTCCCGCAGCCGCTGAATAAGTCTCTTAATCAGTTCAGTGTCTCTCGAGTCTGGTTGAAGCTTCAGGAAGAGCTCCAGTTCGTCTGCTGCCTCCTTAGGTCTCTTGAGTTGATTGAACAGCAGAGCCAATTGCCATTTGGTGTCAGCTGACTTCGACTCGGCTATTTGATCCGCCTGCTTCAAATAGGTCTCAGCCTCGTTCAACTTCCCTGTTTGACGCAGCAGCATTCCCATCCACAAATTCGCGTTCGCTGATCTTGGGTTCAGCGTAATCGCGCGCTTCATCGACTCAACTGCTTCCGGTACATTCTTGAGACTGTGTTGGGCCAGCGAGAGCGCGTACCAACTTGTATATGCTCTTCTGTTCACTTCGATGGCCTTGGTGAGAACAGGAACCGCAGCCTCATATTGCTGCTGTTTGACGTATTCACCGCCCAATAATTCGAGGGCATCGTAGTAAGTGGGAAACAGCTCGATCGCTTTCTTGATTGAGGCGACGGCTTCCTCGGGCAGCTCGTTTTTCGCCAGGAGCGCGGCTCCCCTTTCATAGTCCTTCCTCGCCTGCTCTGGAACTTCCTGAACAAAGACTGCGCCCGTTGAAGCACTTGTCGTTGTCGATTGTTTCGAGAGAACGAAGTCCACCTGCTCGAAAGCACGTGTGCGTTCGAGCTGAACCCGCTTGGTTTGGCCGCGGAAACTGGTGCCGTATGTCTGGACTCTTATCTGGAATATTCCAGTTGATAGTCTTCGGAAAACGAAAAGACCAAAGCTATTGGTCTTTGTTCTTGAAATCACCGAATCCATGTCGTTGAGGAGTTCGACCTGTAAGTCGGGAAGGGGCGAGCGAGACTCATCAGTAATGTTGCCACTGATCGAATTTACGAAGGCCTGTTGCGGGGAGGCCTTTGCAGCGGGCGTAAGGTCGCTGAAAACGCCGGCGAACACTATGAGTATTACAAGTGGTAGGCGCACCGAACCTCCTTCCAGATTGATTCGGCTGATTATGCTCGTCGTCCGCGTTAGAATGCAATTTCCTGGTAACGATTGGCAGTGTCATATCCGAAGGAGTCTGGGCGCGAGCGTGGAAATAGATTTTCGGCTGAGACAAGATCCGTCTGGAGTCGTATGAAACTATGTGTCGGAACGTCAGGCTTTGGAATCGCACGCGCGAAATATGTCGAGACATTCTCCTGCGTGGAGGTCCAGCACACCTTCTATCAACCACCTCAAATTTCCACGCTCAAGCGCTGGCGTGAAACAGCTCCGCCGAAGTTTGAATTCGTTTTGAAAGCGTGGCAGCTGATTACTCACGATGCTAAGAGTCCAACTTATCGGCGTCTCAAGCGGCAGTTATCTGGAGTCGAGACGGCAGAGACGGGTTACTTCCGACCGACAAAGATCGTGCAGGAAGCGTGGAACACAACACTCGAATCAGCGCGAGCGTTGCAGGCGACAACAATTCTGTTTCAGTGTCCGGCAAGTTTCAACCACACCAACGAAAACATCGCGAACCTTCGAAGATTCTTTAAGACAATCACTAAAGAAACGAAAACCGAGAAGTTTAACTTCTGTTGGGAGCCGCGAGGTGATTGGGACCGCAACGTGGTGAAGAAGTTATGCAACGAGTTGACCCTATGGCATGTAGTCGATCCTTTCACGTCAGAAAGTGTGACACCGAACAAACGGTACTTTCGGTTACATGGAAAGGGTGGATGGCGATACGAATATCAGGACGACGAGCTGCAGGAGCTGTCAGCGATGTTGGGCGGGGACCTCACGAGCAACAATGGCTACGTGTTCTTCAACAACGTCAGCATGACGAAGGACGCGTCGCGCTTCAAGACGATTGTTTTAAGCGAGCTGGATTGAATTCTCAGGTGAATTCCCATACCCGAAAACGGGGAAGAGTTTTGCGGGGGCCATCCCTCTCTCGGCAAATATATTTGCTTCACCAAAACTGTATTCGGTTTGTGCTCAGCGCCGAAGGCGCTCGAGTCGGTAGCCGAGGCCGTGGGCCCGAACTCGAAATGAGACCGAGGCCCGGAGGGCCGGCATTGGTTTGCGCTGTAAATGCGTATAAGTGCCGCACCTTCGGCGCTCTACTATTTTCTTCCGCCTAACCACGGCCTCACGGCCTTGGCTATTTAATGACGGTCCTTCGGACCTAAAGCCCTGCACCATTTCCAGCGCTCTTATTCAACTAATAGGCAGTTGCTCGCTCTCGGCTTTCAGAGATGGCGGGAACCACAAATTGAAAGTTCACAATTCTTGACATATTTTTACTTCCACTTAACACAGCTCATTCCGACAGAGCGTATTCTTCCGCCGCCAGTAGTTCTTTAGAGGTTCCAAATGAAATTGAAGAAACGAGGTTTTCTTGGGGGCTTCAACCGATTTCGGTTGATGTTGACCCTTGGGCTCGCAGTCGTCCTACCGGCGGCAGCACTCATCTACGTGAATTTCAGCCAACTGAGGGCTTTCGAGCGCGACAAAGTGCTGGAGGCGGCGATTCATCGTGATTTCCAGGAGCTGCTGGCAATCACCGAAAAGACGATCAACAAGAAGGTCTACACGATGACGGAAGAGACCCGCAATCTCTTCCCTTCCCCCGACGCCAGCCCGGAAGAGAAGGAAAAACAATTAGATCAGATTCTTGCCAGGAGTCCATGGCTGACGCACGTTTTTCTTTATGACGAAAAGAATTTTTTATTCCGCTCGCAGCCCAACAAGATGGGAGACAAATATATTCGCAAAGAGCACGAGGTCATGGCCGGGCAATACCGGGGATGGTTTGGTATGGAAGGCAAGCAAATGGTCCAGTCGTTGCACAAGAAGCAGCGACCCGTCAATTTTTACACTGGGCCAACCAAGCGGTCCGATGGCGAGGCTTACATCATGACGGCCACTTTCGTACTCCCCCAGCTGGGCAAAGATCGAGTTGTAATTGGCGGCGCGTCTTATGACGCTTGCTATCTGGAAAACACACTCTTTCCGGGGATGTTGCAGGAATCCCTCTCCCAGAAGATGACTGATCAGGGTCGAAATCCTTTGGCGATGATGGTCTATCCCATCGACATGGATATGACCCACGGGATTAAGCCGCTAGCGTCCTCTTCAGCCTGGGGCGAGGGCAAGCCTGAGGTCTCGCGCAAGTTTGACGACGTGTTTCGCGGTCTGGCTTTGGGAATCAAGTATCAGGGAACGAGCGTGAAGGAACTGGGCCAGACGTGGGTGAAGCGTAGTTTTCTCATACTCGGCTTCCTTTCAGTCATGATCATCGGCGGTTTGGTTCTCACCAGACATATCGTCAGCAAAGAGATGGCACTTGCGCGTTTGAAGTCAGACTTCGTTTCCAACGTTTCACATGAATTGCGCACGCCGCTGGCTTTGATTCGACTCTATGCCGAGACGCTTGAACTTGGACGAATAACCACTCCGGACAAGAAGCAACAGTATTACCGCATCATTCGCAAGGAGAGCGAACGGCTCAGCGCGTTAATAAACAATATTCTCGACTTCTCGCGGATCGAAGCCGGCCACAAAGAATATGAATTTCGAGAAACCGACATTGCCGAGCTCGTTCGCAACACGCTCGACTCTTATCGATACCAGATAGAGCAACAGGGATTCGCATTTGAAGAGAGTATCGATTCGGACCTGCCGGCGGTGCCGGTTGACCGCGAAGCGATTGCACGGGCGCTGGTTAATCTGGTGAACAACGCTTTGAAATACTCGTGCGAAGAAAAGTTTTTGGGAGTAAAACTCTATCGCGACAACGCCGTAGTGAAGCTCGAGGTAGCAGATCATGGAATCGGCATCGAGCGCCGCGACCAGTCGAAAATCTTCGAGAAGTTTTACCGCGCAGGCGATCCTCTGGTTCATAACACTAAGGGAAGCGGACTCGGTTTGTCCCTGGTCCGTCACATTACACAAGCTCACGGCGGCGACATCGCGGTTGAAAGCACACCGGGCAGAGGCAGCAAATTCATCATGTCGCTGCCGCTGAGTTCCGGACTTCAACAGCCGGCTTAAGGCGAACGTCAAGATGCAACCCGAGAAGCTTCACAGCTCTGGGTCGCACAGGTTAGGCATCGGAAAGCGAGTACTCAAATGAAAAGAAAATCTGATCTGGAACACTCAAACGGCAACGGCACAGCCACGCAGACGACCAAGAAGACACGTATTCTAATCGTCGAAGATGAGCCCGCCATGGTCGCTGGCTTGCGCGACAATTTTGAGTATGAAGGCTATGAAGTGATCAGCGCGGCCGATGGAGTCGAAGGCCTCGATCGTGCGCTGGCTGATAATCCGGATCTGGTGGTGCTCGATGTCATGATGCCGCGAATGAGCGGTCTCGACGTTTGCAAGCAACTCAAAACCTCCAGGCCCGCGCTGCCGATAATCATGCTCACCGCGCGAGGTCAGGAGATTGATAAGGTTGTGGGCCTTGAGCTTGGTGCGGATGACTACGTCACGAAGCCCTTTTCCATTCGCGAACTGATGGCCCGGGTGAAGGCTGTGCTCCGACGCGCTTCACCGTCCGCACCTGTGGCCGACGTCTACAAGTTCAGCGATGTCGAAGTTAATATCCGCAGCAACCAGGTGCTTCGATCTGGGCGACCAGTTGAACTCTCGGCAAAGGAATTTGCCTTGCTCGCGTATTTCGTTTCGCATCCGGTGGAAACTCACAGCCGCGATCGACTCCTGGACGCTGTTTGGGGTTACGAGAACTATCCGAATACGCGAACTGTCGACACGCACATTGTTCATCTCCGGCAGAAACTGGAGCCAAATCCAGAAGAGCCGCGTTTCATACTTACCGTTCATGGCAGTGGTTATAAGTTCGTTGGGTAGGACAGACACTCCTGTCTGTCGTTCAGCACTAAAAAAGCGTTGAGTTGTTAACGACGCTGTCGTTTAAATCGTCAACCTACAAAGCGATCCATGAAAGTGCGCGAAATTTCCCGAACAAGACTTTGGTTCTGCTTAGTATGAGTTAGTGGATCGGCCATGTCTTCTTATAAATCTCCTCTGGGTAAGGTAATGGTCTCATGAGTCAAGCATTACTAAATCGAACACTTTCGACCAAAAAAGCAGTCGATGTTTGGGTGCAGCCGGCCCGTCGTGAGCCTTCGAAAAAGCAACAGTACGAGGCACTCGAAATGAAGCTCGCGACCCTACAAAAAGACTACGCGGAGTTGCACACCGAGATTTTTGAAGCGGCCCAGGTTCACCGCCGGCTTTGCGCACCTCGCCTGGTCCATCACGGGAAGTTTGAAATAGCCAGCGAGATTTTTGCGGTTCGGCACCTGCCCGGCGACTTCTTCACTGTCGATGAAAAAGACGGCAGCGTCGTGATGGCCCTCGGCGATATCTGTGGCAAAGGCCTGGCAGCCGGCATGTGGACCACGCACCTGGTCGGATTAGTTGGTGCGCGCGTGGCCACCACTTCGAAACCGGATGCGATTGTAGCTGGAGTGAATCGCGACGTTTGCTTAAGAGAATCGACTGTGCCGCTCGCAAGTTTGTTCCTGGCTAAGTTGGATACCCAAACCGGATTGCTGAACTACTGCAGCGCCGGTCATCCTCCTGCTTTGCTGCTGCGGGCCAACGGAGAGTTGGAATTGCTCTCGGAAGGCGGACTCTTGCTTGGGGTGATGGCTGGTGCTCCTTATGCGAGCGGATGGGTCAAGCTTCACCACGGTGATGTGTTGATGATCTATTCAGACGGCATTACCGACTCGGAAGATTGCGGAGGCGAAGCATTTGGTGATGCGCGACTGGAGACGCAGTTGCGACGAGCTCAAGGAGGACCCGCTGACTCAGTTCTCTTCTCTGTCTTAGGGGCAGTCCAGGATTTCGCTGCTGCCTGCCCGCTGGTCGATGATATGTCCGTTGCTATCATCCGCCACTCGTGAGTGTGGTGCGAGACCAGGAGTCGATTTTCCTCCGTTGATTACTTTGAAGGCCCAAATTCCTTGACAACGTGATCTTCAAGTCAATAGATTCCGCCCGCTACCAATTCGGAACACGGGCCTCGCGCCTCAAAAGGAGAATGGACATGAAGATCACCCCAGTACGTCGTACCATCACTATCGCTTTGATCGCTCTTGGAGCACTGCTGATAACTGTCCCACTTGTTATGCAGGCTGCCAGCACCTCAAATGTGCTTGAAGCTTGCGTTAATCCCGGCAATGGGAACATGCGGTTAGTCGACGCTGCCACGGCCTGCCACAACAACGAAAATCGTGTGCAATGGAACATTGAAGGACCGACAGGGCCGACAGGTCCGACCGGACCCACTGGCCCAACTGGTCCAACCGGACCTACTGGACCGACGGGTCCAACGGGCCCAACAGGACCGACGGGTCCGACTGGTCCAACCGGACCTACCGGCCCTACTGGCCCAACCGGCCCCCCAGGACCGTCGTCCGGCGGCGCGCCCTATGTATGGATCTGTACTTCAGCGCATCTTCCAAACGCTGCTGGCAATCCAAGATCAGATGTGTACGTTTATAACGGAAGCACCAGCACTGCTAATGTCGCTGTCAATATTCTCGACCGCTCGGGAAACAATCTGACCGGCGTGAACATTCCAGGTTCAAATCCGGTGAGGACATATCCAGGTGAAGCCGGGGCGGCGACCGTTCCCGTTCTTCCCGCTCACACGCGCAACCTTGACTGGGTTATGCCCCAGACAGGTGGAGGTCCTAATCCTCCAATTGACGGAGTGACCGATGTGGCAATTACGGTGAGGGTGACCTCGGACCAGCCGATCGTTGTCGGAGCGAACTTCCAGTTCAACGGCAACATGCCGAGCCAATGCAGCCTGCTCCCTAAGTAGTCCTTGGGTTGGTTGTGAGGCAGGTTAGACAAGAGGCAGATTTTCCATATCTGATTTATCAATCCTGATTTGGCATTGATAGCGCACTGCGTGGTGGTACTTCCTTGCAACTGCTGACCGGGATAATTGAACGCGATGACTAATGAAAATTGATAAATCAGATATGGAAAATCTGCCGCCTCCCGCCTCGCTACCGTTCGTCGAGCATCGGTTGGAGGTGTTTAAATACCGTCTCCGCGACCATCTTCGTCCCTTCCACATTAGGATGGATCCCATCCGGCTGATTTAAACCTTCGACACCCGCGACGCTTTCGAGGAAGAATGGAATCATCGTGACATTCTTTTCGCGCGCCACTTCGAGAAACATGTTTCGGATCTGGTCTTGATACTCGCGGCCGGCGTTGGTTGGCGCCAGCATTCCGGCCAACAAGACCTTAACGTTCCTTGTTTTGGCTCGATCAATGATGTCGCCGAGGTTCTTCTTCGTTTCGGATACCGGCTGTCCGCGCAGAAAATCATTCGCACCCAGCTCGAGAATCAAGAAACGAACGTCTCCATCAAGCGCCCAGTCGATCCGGCGTACGCCTCCAGCGCTCGTGTCGCCTGAAACTCCTGCATTGACCACCTCGTAGTCGTAACCGTTACGTTTCAACAGTTCCTGCAGGAGCGCCGGGTAAGCTTCGTTCGCCGAAAGCCCCAGCCCGGCGGTGAGGCTGTCGCCGAATGCCACGATCTTCGGTAAACTCTTCGCAGTTTGCGTCCCTGCCGGCGTCGATGATCCTACGGGAACCGAATTCGTAGCAGGGGCGCTTTGTTTTGTGCATCCAACAAGACAAAGCATTGCAAGGGCAAAAATGGACAAAAGTTTGGGCATGATTATTTAGTGCGATTCCAGGGAAGCAATCTGACAATCTTCTCTGTGCGTCCTCTGTGACTCGATGGTGGAGGTTTCGGTCGGCAAATCCGCCGAGACACGCAGGACGCAGAAGTTACACAGAGAAATCAAAACCATGATCGAATTAACCAACGTCTCTAAGCAGGTTCCCTCAGGTTCCGAAACACTCACGATTCTGCATTCGCTGAATCTTACCATTCCGGATGGCCAGTTCATTTCTATCGTCGGACCATCGGGCAGCGGGAAGTCGACCCTACTCGGACTCGTTGCCGGTCTCGACGCACCTACTTCGGGCGATATACGCATCGATGGCGAATCAATTGTGTCCATGAATGAAGATGATCTCGCCTTGTTGCGCGGCAAGAAGATCGGTTTTGTGTTTCAGTCGTTTCATCTGATACCAGCGCTAACGGCGTTTGAAAATGTTCTGGTGCCAATGGAAATTGCCGGTGTTCCGGACGCACAAGCTCGCGCGCGACAGCTCCTCGTTGATGTTGACTTGACCGCTCGTGCGTCGCATTACCCTTCTCAACTGTCCGGCGGTGAACAACAGCGCGTGGCCATCGCGCGCGCATTTTCAAATAACCCATCGATCCTGCTGGCAGATGAACCTACCGGAAATCTCGATTCGCACAATGGCCGTCACATCTTCGATTTGATGGTGGAAATTCATCAGAGGAGATCTGCGACGCTGATTCTGGTTACACACGATCACAATCTCGCTGACCGTGCGGACCGCAGCATTGCGTTGAGCGACGGTCAGGTGGTGTCGGATCGCATCCGGTCGACGGATGATCGCGTCCCCGCAGGAGTCATCTCATTATGAATTTTGTAATGAACATGGCGTTGCGCGAAATTCGATCTTCGTGGAAGCGTCTACTGTTCTTCTTCATCTGTATCGGCGTTGGCGTGGGCTCCATCGTCGCGCTGAGGTCCACTCTTCAAAACGCAAATGCCGCCCTGGTTAGCCAGGCGCGCTTGCTGCTGGGCGCTGACGTTCAGATCGATTCAACGCGCGCGCTGGACGAGCCGACGCTGGCGGCCATCAACCAGGTAGCACAGAGTTCTTTGGTGACAGGAAAAACCGAAACGGTTGAGTTGCCCACCATGTCGCGCCCTGCCGACGCGTCTAAGCTGGGAGCACAGCTGGTTGAACTGAAAGGTGTGGGACCAGGTTTTCCTTTGTACGGCGATTCTTACCTGACCGATGGCCGCCGCTTTGATGCGGGTCTGTTGCAGGACCACGGCGCGATTGTCGGGCAAGGTCTGTTGGATCGGCTTAGTTTGCGCGTGGGCGATGAATTGAAGATTGGGACCGCACCTTTTCAGATTCGCGGTGTAATTGCCGCTGATCCAGGAGGAGGCGCCGGCTTCCGTCTGGGACCGCGCGTTTTCATTGCCAGGTCAGCAATCGATGAGACGGGTCTCACAGGTTTTGGTAGCCGTGCTCGCCACCGGATTCTCTTGACTACCAATGAAGGGTCGCTCGATGAGGTCGTGAGACAGTTGCGAGCTTCTCTGAAGAGCAATCTCATTAACGTGAGAACCTACAAGGAGTCGGAGCAAAATATTAACGAACAATACACGCGGTCAGAAAATTACCTTTCTCTGATTGGTCTGGTGATCCTCGTTCTTGGCGGGATCGGCATCGCAAACGTGACCCGCGTTTTTATTGAGCAGAAGAAAAAGGCTATTGCGGTATTGAAGTGCGTCGGAGCAACGAGTCGCCTGATCACTATTATCTACGTCGCGCAGGTACTCGCGTTGGGAGTAGCGGGCAGTTTGTTCGGCATTGCTCTGGCGAAGCTGGGGCTGATCGGAGCCGGCAAATACTTTGCCGAGAGTCTGCCGGCAGACATGAGCAACACCCTAAGACCTGGAACGGTGATTCAGGGGCTCCTGCTTGGTCTGCTGATCTCTATCCTTTTTTCGGCGCTGCCTTTACTTCGAATCCGGCACATCAGGCCAAACATGTTGCTGCGAAATGAGGACGATTCACCGAACGCCGCTAACGTCCTCGCCTCGGTGCGATCTTTTCTTGCGAGGCTGGTCCACCACAGAGGCACAGAGATCACCGAGGTTGCACTGAGACGTTCAACCACGCGAAGTCTTGACTGGATGCGCTGGTTAACTGCTCTGACCGTGGTTGCTGGATTAGTTGCAGTTTTCTCCTGGCAGGCCGGTTCGCTCAAAGTCGGAGCGTTTTTTCTGGGCGGCTTGTCTGTCGCGGCCGCCTTGTTACAACTCGCCACGCTCGGACTCCTGTGGATCGTCAAACGCACTCGTCAGATCCAATCGTTTCCGATCCGCCATGCGATTAACAGTTTACATCGGCCCGGCAACCAAACTCGCGTGATCATCATGGCCGTCGGGCTGGGGGCATTCCTGGTTATCGCCGTTCAATCGCTCCAGCGGAATTTGTTGCTTGAATTGGATCCGGCAAACCGCGGCAACCTGCCAAACATGTATCTGATCGACATTCAAAAGGATCAGAAGGCGGGACTTGAAAAACTGATCAAAGACGAGACTGGAGAAAGTGCTCAACTCGTCCCAACGGTTCGCGCTCGGATTGCCGCAATCAACGGTCGCGAGATCGATTTGGGTTCAGGCGAGATGCGTGGCGATCGTGGCCGGTTGGGGCGCGAGTATGTGCTCACCTATCGGCCTCATCTGGAGCCGAATGAAACGATCGTCGCGGGCAGGATGTGGGAACCAACACCGTCGAATGAACCTGAAGTGTCGATTTCCGAAGAGATGCAGGGTCTACAAGGTTTGGACCTCGGCGGCACAATGACACTGGACATCGTGGGACGCAAGTTAACGGCGCGTGTTACCAGCGTGCGCCGCGTCGATTGGCGGAAATCACGAACCGGCTTTTTGATTCTGGTTCGGCCGAATGTTCTTGAGAATGCGCCGACGATGTATGTAGGTGGCATTGATGGACCAGGAGACGACAGCTCACGAGCTCGTCTTCAACGCCTGGTAGTCGAGAAATACCCGAACGTGTCGATCATTGATGTTGCTGAAGTTATTCAACTGGTGAAACGGATACTGGGTAACGTGACCCTGGCAGTTACCTTTGTCGGAGGTTTTGTCTTTTTCAGCGGGACATTGATCCTGATCGGATCAATTGCGATGACGAAGTATCAACGAGCATACGAAGCCGCGCTATTGAAGACCCTGGGCGCTACGCGCAAGACTGTGCTCACGATCGTAGTAGCCGAATATGGTTTGCTTGGATTAATTGCCGGGGTAATTGGTTCGGCGGCGGCGCTTGCGTTGTCGTATTCAATGGCCCGGTTTCTTTTTGAAATCCCCTGGAGCCTCGATGCATCGGTGGTTGTGGTCGGAATCCTCGGAACCGTAACGCTGGTTGTGGTGGTGGGTGTGCTGGCCAGTTTACAGTCGTTATCGCGCAAGCCGCTCGCAGTCCTGCGCGCTCCATAACTACTGACAAACGCTGGTGGGCCCTGCCAGGACGATAATGACAAATGAGAAATGAAAAATGAGATATGGCAAATGATTCGGTCTACGGACGTTCCTATTACCCTGCCCTGCGCTTCTCAAAGCCGTATCGATAGACAGCTCAGCCCCCCATCCATTTTCTGAAACTCGCTCATCTCGAGTTCGATGACCTGGTAACCGAGATCACCTAGAGTAGCCGGCAACCATCTGTAACCCGATGGAACCAACACATGTTCGTTCACCTTGATGCAGTTGGCTGAGTACTCTTCGTCAGAGGGTACCCGAACTAGCTCAAGACTGTTCGGCATCTTCTCAGCAAGTGCTTCTGTGATCACCACACGATTGTCTTCCAGTGACGCCATCCCACTTTTCAGATGAAGCAGCCCATTCATCGCGCGGATGTCTGTAAGGCTGCAGTTAAAACCGAGGTGCATCAGGATACGGAGCAGCTGCACCGCGCCCGCCTGGTTTGTCCGGTCCGAGATGCCAATATAGAAGTGTCTTCCGACCTGACAAACGTCGCCTCCATCAAGCGTTCCCGGTGATTCAATCGAAAAGACTTCTGAGCACAACTCCGAGACGGCGCTGCGTATCGTCGTCAATTCTCCGCGCCGACATTCGGCTCCGGGTCGTGTGATGACTGCAGATCCTGGAACATCATCTTTTAAGCCCTTGATCAGAATCGCCGTATCTTCAACAAAGGTTGAATCAGGATATTGAGGATCAGACTCAAGTCTGATCAGCTGCAATCCGCAACGCTCCAGCGCCTCACAGTAAGCCGCGTGTTGTTCCAAAGCCCGCTCGAATATAGGTGCTCCAAGTCCTGATCTGGTGAGTCCTTCAGAAAAATTTGCTGCGGGTGGACGGACAATGGCTTTAGTAAACATTTTCTTTGTTCTTCACTCGCTTTGCAGAGAAAACTTGCCGCCCCTGCCGATTCGCAACATATAAACCGGGACGTCAGCGTTGCGATTTGAATCCAGAGTAATTCGCCCCGTCACACCAGGGAAGTTTGCGGTTTTTGCTAAAGCGTTGCGTATTGCTACCGACTCAGTGGAGCCGGCCCGCTTGATCGCAGCATATAACATGTGCGCCGCGTCATAGGCTGTCGCCGCCCCTGCGTCAGGTGCGATCTTATATTTGGCTTGATATGTCCTCACGAACTTCCTCACGAGAGGGTCGTCACTCCCAATCCAAAAATGATTCGCGAAATAGACGCCGGCGAAAGCTTCTCCGGCCCCTTTAAGCAGACTGGGCGAGTCCCAGCCGTCGCTGCCGATCAACGTTGCCTCAATTCCCTGGCGTCTAACCTCACGCGCCACCATTCCGGCTGTCGTATAGAAGCCGGGCGCAAAAATGATGTCGGGTTTCGACGCTTTGATTGAGCTCATTTGTGCGGCAATGTCCTTGTCCCCAGCGACGTATTGCTGTTGGTTTACGACCGTGCCGCCGAGTTTTGTAAAAGACTCGATGAAGAATTCTCCCAACACCGATGCGTAATCGTTGGTCGAATCGAGGATTGTGGCGGCTCGTTTTGCCTTGAGCTTCGTAGTTGCAAACCTCGCGATCGCTTCCGCCTCATCAGGGCTGGTGAAACAAGCACGAAAAATGTAATCCCCCTGAAGCGTCAATTCCGGCTTCACTGCGGCCGGAGAAATCATCACCACTTTGCTTTGTTGCGCGATAGGAGCCGCAGCCATGGCCCGCGTGCTAATTGGCTCAGCCAGTAATGCGTGAACTCGATTCTGTTGGATCAACATTTCTACTATCGGCGCTACTTCGTTTGTGTTTGAGTGGTCATCGACGATGATCAGCTGCACCGGCCGCCCCCCAATTCCTCCGTTGAGGTTAACTTCTTCGGTGGCAAGCTTGAATGCGTTCAAGGCCGACACGCCGTAGTCTGCAGTAGCGCCAGTCAGAGACAGGAAGACTCCGATGCGAACGGGCTCGACCGCTTTCTGTGATGTGACCTGACTATCCACTAGCTGCAAGCCAACAATGCAGGCCACTGTCAGGGATAAAATGAGACCGATTATCTTCATCATCTTCAAACCTCGTTAGCTCAGCCCTTCGTATGATACTCATAACTCCGCGGATCACGCCGACGGTGCTGATAGCGAAGGACTACTTCAGCTGACCGAATTTCTGGCTCCATCGCGTTATAATACGAGCAAGCAATTCTTGAGGGCCACGACAGAACGCCGTATCCTGCTTTGGCTCGTCCAGCAAATCATCTTGAGTATGCCGCTTTCGTCCAATACAAGCTTTGGTCGTTACCTGGTGCTCTCCCGTCTCGGCGCGGGTGGGATGGGTGAAGTTTACTCAGCCCAGGACACTCAGCTTGAGCGCACCGTGGCGTTGAAGGTCTTGCATGCAGAGGTCGCCGCCGATGAAAGTCGCATGCGTCGCTTCAAGCAAGAGGCAAAAGCCGCCGCTGCCCTCAATCATCCGCATATCGCCCACATCTACGAAATAGGCGAAGCCGAAGGCACGAGCTTTATGGCGATGGAATTGATTGATGGTGAAACGCTGCGTCAGAAAATACATCATCAGGCGAGCCTGCATCGACTTCTTGAGTGGCTCACCCAGGTCGCCGATGGATTGGCCAAGGCCCACGCAGCAGGGATTGTGCACCGTGACCTCAAGCCTGACAACATCATGATTTCGCGCGACGGCTACGCCAAGATTTTAGATTTTGGTTTGGCAAAACTCATCGAGCCACAGAAAGCCCCGGGCTCGGAAGCAAGTGCTGCCAGCGAGATCCCCACAGCGATATTGGCCCAGCCACTTTCAATTCCCGGAATGATCATGGGCACTGTTGGCTATATGTCGCCTGAGCAAGCGCGGGGGCAAACCAACATCGACGGACGCTCCGACATTTTTTCCTTTGGTTGCATTCTCTACGAAGCCGTCACGAAGCATAAGCCATTCGCCGGCCAGACGGTCGTCGACTCTTTGCACAACATTATTCACGAGCAGCCCTCGCCAATTAAGGATCATAACGCCGCCGTTCCGTCTGATTTGCAACGCATTGTGCGCCGATGTCTGGCGAAAGATCCCGAAGACCGATTCCAGACCATCAGGGACGTTGCAACTGAGCTCAAGGAATTAAGACGCGAGATGGAAACCTCGGCGGAAGTCGATCGCTCGACCTCGCCGGACAGACCTGTTGAAGCCCACTCATCTCAGACTTCAGATAGAACGGTTAGCCTCAGCCACGCGGGTCCGACGTCAACCTCCGAAGCTGTCCGTCAAACATCCAGCGCCGAATACATTGCGGGAGAGATGAAGCGGCATAAACGAAGTGTGGCGATTGGGGCGCTGGTGCTGTTGATATCCATAGTCGGAATCGGTTTTGCACTACTTAAGTTTTGGCCCAAGTCCGACAGACCGTGGCAATCGATTAAGGTTGAAAGGTTGACCACTAACGGCAAGGTCTCAGACGCGGCCATCTCGCCCGACGGTAAATATGTGGTCTATGTTTTGGATCAAGGTGGACAACAAAGTCTCTGGACCAGACAGGTGGCCACAAGCAGCAACGTGCAAGTCATCCCACCCGGGCCAGTCGAATACTGGGCGCTTTCTTTTACCCCTGACAGCAATTACGTCAACTTTGTCAAAAAAGAGGAAACCATCCTGGCGGTACTCTTTCAAATGCCAATTCTCGGCGGCGCTCAGAAACGCCTCATCTCCGATGCGGACGTGGCGGTCAGTTACTCTCCGGATGGCAAACAGTTCGTTTTCGTTCGGGGTAACTATCCGAAGTTGGGCGATAGTACCTTGATGATTGCCAACGCCGACGGCACAGGCGAACGAGCGATCTTATCGCGGACGCGACCGGAGACAATTACGTGGTGGAGACAGCAGACGCCTGCATGGTCCAGCGACGGAAAAAGTATCGCCTGTGTCCTCGGTGGTCCCGGCACTGGCAGCGGCCTCATGAATGTCGTGGAGGTGCAGGTTTCGGATGGAAGCGTAAAGCCTATTACTTCCCAAGGCTGGTATGAAATTAAACGCGTCGCGTGGTTAACCGACAAGAGTGGACTGGTCATTCTGGCAGCCGATAAAGCATCTGCCTTCTACGCTCAACAGATTTGGCACATCAGTTACCCAAGCGGCGAAGCGCATAGAATCACGACCGACTTCAACGACTATCTCGGAATGAGTTTATCTGCCGACTCGACCGCTCTGATCGCAGTTCAATCGAACCGAATTTCCAACATCTGGATTGCGCCGACTGTTGATAGTGCAGCGGGTGCGAGGCAAATCAAAGCCGGCGGCCACAACCAGGAGGGAACGGACGGTCTGGCGTGGACACCGGACGGCAGAATTCTTTATTACTCCCGTGCAGCCGGCGCGGATGACATTTGGATAATGAACGCTGACGGTACCGGGCAGAAGCAGCTAACCGTTGATGCCGGGACCAATTACGACTTCAAGGTTACTCCCGATGGCCGCTACGTTGTTTTCACCTCGGAACGCACCGGGAGACCCAATATCTGGCGCATGGATTTGGATGGTGGCAATGCAAAGCAGTTGAGCCACGGGAATAACGACTTTAGTGCGACTGTGACGCCTGATTCAAAATGGGTTGTTTTCAACTCCGATGGTGGCGGTCGACCTACTTTATGGCGAGTTTCGATTGATGGTGGGAATGCTGTGGCGTTCACCGACTACGCTTCGGAGAATCCTGAGATATCACCCGATGGAAAGCTCATAGTTTGTCTATACCGTGGTGAAGCGAACTCGCCCTGGCAATACGCAATCATTCCCTACGAGGGAGGTGCGCCGCTGCAGCTTTTGAATTTGCCGACCGGTACGGAAGAGGACGTTCGCTGGACACCTGATGGACGTGCGATCGCCTACCTCCATGCGATCGACGGAGTGACGAATGTCTGGAGTTTTCCATTAGATGGCGGCCCACCCAGACAGTTGACCGACTTCAAGAGCGACCAAATCTATCTTTTCAAATGGACACCCGACGGCAAACAGCTTGTTCTCGCGCGCGGTACGCGAACATCCGACGTGGTACTGCTTCGCAACTTCCGCTGATTACTGAAAAAGCCTTGCGGAAGGGCCAGTCTTTGGCGGGTTGGTCGACATGGGTATTTTGAAATTAAAGTCTTCGAAAAACTTGCCGTCCTCTGTCGTGTAACCAGGAAGTCCGCCGCGCCGGCTGGCAGCCTCCGCTTCCTTTGGATCGGCGGGCCTGATGGTGACAAAACCGGCGATGCGACGATCCGCAGCATCAATTACCACGCCACTTACTCGACCGTCTGGAAGCGCAAACAAATCGGCACGACATCCCTTTGCACCTTCGCCAACCTCGATCATAAAGGGCTTGCCCATGTTGGGCTGCCATGTGCTCAGGCCAGTTGGTAGATCGACTTCCAGGCGATAAGTGTCCGGCGGCAGCGACCCAAATGAGTAGCTTCCCTGTTGGTCGGTATCTGTGGAGTAGTCTTTTGGTGTACTCCAAACGGCCCGCACTCTGATGCCCGCCAACGGTTTCGACTCGACGAGGTCCTGATGGCCCACGCCTTGAGATGCTATTCCGATCGTTCCAAATAGGACCGCGGCCGGATTTCCTTCGCGGAGTGGCCTAAGCTCGCTCACAACCCGACTCAGAGACTTTCACTCCCTAGTAAGAGCGCCCCTGCCGGCACACAAATAAAAGGGGCGGCCACGACGTGCCGCCCCTGCTACGATACGGTCGAGCTACTAGTTTATGGCATGGCCACCGGTGCATTACGGGTCATGCCGCGATTCAGAAGCATCTTCACTTCCACGCGACGATTCTGTGCGCGACCGCTTGCCGTCGTGTTCTCAGCCACAGCTTCAGTCTTACCAAAGCCCATCGGCGTGATGAAGCGACGCAGCGGAATTTTGTGATTCACTGCCAAATATTGGACCACCGCCTCGGCGCGTGCGCGGCTGAGTCGAAAGTTTTTCGTTTCACCGCCAGTGGAATCCGTGTGACCCGCGACCTCAACCATATAAGCCCGCGAAGTCGAAGCTGTCGCCGCAAATTCATCGAGCTGTCGCTTAGCCTCTGGTGAAAGCACGGCGCTGTTCACTCTAAAATTCACTGCGACTGTTTGGCCCAAATCATAATCGTCCAAAGCGGCAACGCTTTCCTTTACCTCCGTCACCGCCTGCCTTGCTTCTGCCGCAACTGCGTAAAGCTCGTCCATCTGTCCCGCCATACGCTGTTGATTCTCCTCCACCGGAGAAACTCGCGTGTCGGAAGTGATGGCCGCACGCATGTCTGATTCGTCGAATCTGATCTTCTCTGCCTGGAGTTGACCGAGCGAGTCGCCGCGTCCTTCTACTTCAACGATCAGACCGCGGAGAATGTCAGTAACGGGATATTTCTTACCGCTTCGAAGGAAGCCGCCATGAGTTTTGATACTCGTTCGATCGGTAATCAGCACTCGATAATCTGTGCGGTTGCGATCGCGTATCGTGAACGTATCGGCGTCGCGATTGATCACCACGCCTTTGAATTTTAATTTTGCTCCATTCGGAATCGATTGAACGTTAACGGGTCGTGGTGTCGTCGTCTGTGTGTTCGGGACCTGTGCAAGGGCGACTTGGCTGACCAGTGAAAGGCAGGCCAGGCCGACAATGAGGGCAAAAGCCCGGTAGTTCTTCACTCGATTAGTGCGCATGCTTATCTCCTTATAGGTAATGCAGAGCGGAATGCGTCAGGCCATCCCAGCGTATTTTTCGTCGGGAGAGATTGCTGATTGGGGGAAGACGCAGCGTAACCCGAAATCGAGATTGAGATCAAAGAATGGTGACTACGATTAGTGAATCATCTTCAAAATACAACAAAGGGAGTTATGCACGACGCTCTATGTCACGAAATTAGCATCTACCAGGCTAGCTCCTCTAAATGGATTCGCAGGCTTGGTGCTTATCATTAATAGTTTATCGTCGCGGTCCACTAAGCGGCATTGGCATGTCGGCAACTGTGTAAGCAACCACTGCCATGGTCGCTACGCAATGTGCTAGATCACGCGGATCAATTTTATCCAGCGTGTCCGATGCTGTGTGGTGTATTTCGAAATATTTGGAGCTATCAACGTTAAGACTCGCGCCCAGTACACCTTCGCGCATGATTGGACCAATGTCGGCGCCGCCGCCATCTGGGGCAATTCGGTCGGCGCGTATTCCGGTAAGGAGTTTCGCAATTTCAATCATATTTGCCCGGGCTTGAGGTGCGGCCGTTGCCGCCAAGCCAAAACCCATAGGCCGGTAAGTGCCGGAATCAGATTCGATCGCGAGTATGTGCTTCGAAAGTTCTGGACGATAGGCATCCCGATAAGCAATGCCACCGCGAAGACCGTTTTCTTCATTGGTGTAAAGCACGACTCGGATTGTGCGGCGTGGCTTGAGCCCGAGCTGCTTGATTAGTCGAACAGCTTCCCAGGCGATGATGCAGCCGCCCGCGTCGTCGTGCGCACCCTGGCCCACATCCCACGAATCGTAGTGGCCACTGACTAAAACAACTTCTTCGGGTTTTTCTGAACCCTTGATCTCGGCAATTACATTTGCCGATTCTGCGTCAGGCAAAAATCTGGCTTCCATCTTCAATCTAACAGTCGGACGCTCGCCGCGATCGTGCATTCGCTGCAGTAACTCGGCGCCTTCAATCGTAATCGCTGCGGCCGGAATCTTTGGGTACTTCTCGTCGTATGCCATTCCGCCAGTGTGCGCACTCTGCAAACTCACCGGAGTAATCGAACGAACAAGCACTGCAACTGCTCCATAGCGTGATGCCCGCGATGCGCCATCGTGGCGATAGGCAACCGTTTGACCGTAGCTGGTAAAAGGTGCGTTGAAGACCACGATCTTGCCGCGCACACGTTCGGCCATCGTATCGAGCTCTTCAAAGGTTCGCACGACCACTGCTTCGGCGGTTATGCCCTCGGCCGGAGTGCCGATACTATTTCCTAACCCCAGCATCGATAACTGTCGAGCCACAGGCGCGATTAGTTCGACGCTTTCGTCGCCTCGAACCCAGTGTGGCACCATCACTTTCTCAGCTCGCACGTGGTCCAACCGATCTTTTTTCATCTCCACCAGGGCCCATTCAATCGCACGTTCTAAACCCTTGGATCCGCTAAGCCGATGGCCTATGTGATCAGTCAGGTGCGCAAGCCGTCTATATGCTCGGTCACTTGTAAGCGCGGCACCGATAATGCGACCGGCTTCGTCACGGTAGTCATCGATCTTGACTGTGGGCGGCGGCAGTGGAGTTGGTGACGGGCTTGGCGATGGACTAGCTTGTGGCATGGTCCGGCCAGCAGATGGCGCGGCGGTTTGCGGGAACCAGTTGGGTGCATAAACCAGGACAAGTATGATTGAGAAAAATTTTAGCGAGCGCACGTATTCGGAATCCTCCAGCCGATGCTTTAAGTAATTGAGTTAAGAAATTAGTGTAGCCGATTGAATAGCAAATTGCGGAACGTGGGTGCACGGGTCATAAGACCACTTATCCCTGCGGCACCCAGTGGCCGCCCCATTTCTTCGGCCATCCTCAATGCTCGAGTTGAGTAGGTAGTAACGAATGGGGCGGCCACGGAGTGCCGCCCCTACAAGTTAACTTGGTGGGCCACGAACCAGTCGGCAGGATCGTGTGGCGGGTGCACCTATGACCAACCGCTGGTATATTGAAGGCATCACAGTCGGGGTTGATGTCCGAAATTGTTAGAAATCGTTGGGATATTTCAGTAAATGAAAACTTTTAGAGACGGATTAATCAGTTTGCGTGTGGCTTTCTTAATTCTTGTTGTAGCCGCCCTTTGTTTGTTACCCAGTAAGATCGGTTTTGCTCAAGGCAATGCCGATGTAGTGATGGTGCTGCCGTTTGAGAACACTTCGAGTCGCTCGGAATACAACTGGGTTGGCGAAAGCTTTGCGGATTCGCTCGCCGATTTGCTCAACAAGCCTGGTCTGCTCGTCGTCTCCAGTGATGAGCGCCAACTCGCTTACCAACGCCTGCGCTTACCTGAGACCGTTATTCCATCAAGGGCTACGGCTATCAAACTTGCTCGCGACGCTAAGGCTACGATGATTGTCATCGGCACTTATTCAGTGACCCCGGCGCCTGAGGAAAGCAAAGATGAAGCGGCGAAGAAGGATAAGTCGAGCGTTGAAGCGTATGTGCAACTAACTGCGCGCGTCATCAAGGTCAATGAAGGCCGCACACTCGGCGAGATGCTTGATGGAAGCTGGGCTACGCGACAATTTGATTTTGGCGGACCGCTGACTGACCTGCAGAAGATTCAAGGCCAACTCGCTTACTACATCCTTTATCAGCGCGACAAGGCACTGCCGTTCTCTCAGAACCAGTTGGTCCAGGAAGCCACCAAAGTTCCACAGAAAGCCTTCGAGGCATTCGTCAAAGGAGTGCAACTGGGGGAGCGCGATTCGAAGCGATACAATTATCTTAAGAATGCTCTCGACTATTACTCTCAGGCCAATGGAGGAGCGATATATCCCCAGGCAGCTTTTGAGTTAGGCCGTTTCCACATGCTCGATGGCAAGTGGAAAGATGCCACTGAGTATTTCATCAAGTTGCAGAAGAAAGATCCGCACTACGTTGAGGCCGCGTTCTATGCCGGGCTTGGGTATTCAAGAACCGGCGACCTGGGCCGCGCTCTCGCGTCCCTCGTCCCGCTTGCCTCTGACGTTCCCTTGATTGGGGTTTATAACAACGCTGGCGCAGTGGCCATCCAGGCTGCGCGCGAAGAAAAGAAAGACGAAGAGAAACTCCGACTTCTGAATCAGGCGCTATCTTTCCTGGCCCGCGCTTCGGAGTCAGCTCCAGACGATTCGATGGTCCACTTCAACTACGCATTAGCGTTGTTCTTGGCTGGTAAATACAACGAGGCCGCCGATCAACTCAAACCGGTCATCGCAGCGGATCAGCGCGATGGGCAGGCGTATTTCCTTTATGCGAAATCGCTGGAAAAGGTCGGTAAGACGGAAACTGCGAGTGCGGCCGACGACCAGGCGCGCCGGTTTCTGTCGACCTACGCAAAGTGGCAAACGGAGTGGCAGAAATCGCAGACGGTAGGAAACGTGTCTATTCGTATGCGCGACATTCTGAACCGCGATGACGTTTCAGATCTCGCTAGAAAGACAGCCGCCAGTACAAATCCGGGCACCGGGACTGAAGACTTGCTCGCAAAAGCTCGTGACCTTTATCAGGAAGGCAGGGACGACGAGGCCCTACCGGAGTTGCATCGCGTCGTAATGATGGAGCCAACGAACGCCGAGGCCTACCTGCTCAGCGGGCGGATTAACCAACGCCGAGGCGATCAGGAGGCAGCGATCGCGGCACTCAAGACTGCAATCTTCTGGGATCCGAAATTAATTGATGCTCATATTCTGCTCGGCCGCATATTCCTGGAGCGTGGCGATCGCGGCGAAGCGACGAAGTATGCCTTAAGCGCAATGTCAATTGATCCGAATAACCAGGAGGCAATTGGCTTACAGCGTCAGGTGACTATGGGCAAGAACTAGTCGCAGTCAGTTCAGACGCAAGCACTGATATGAGGCAAGTCTCCACGGAGAGTTGCCTCATTTAGTTTACTCATCGTGAAGACTCTTCTGTTGATAACCATCCTCGCAGCCGTCGCTCTGGCGGCACTCCTCATCGTCATAGCTCTCTATAGTCACAAGAATTCAGCTGTCAGCAGGGTCAAACTCATTGGCGAAATAGGCCACGTTACCAACGACCTTAATCCCGAAGGCTCAGTCGTGGTCCATGGCGAGCTCTGGCGCGCGCAGTCTGCTAATGGAAACTCAATCGGTGCGCCGGCCCAGGTACGCGTGGTTGAAGCTCGTGATCACTTACTGATCGTCAGCGTCGACGAATAGGCCCAGCACGCTTCTCTTAAGCTCAATCCATCGCACTTTCCAAAAAAATCTCCTCTATGGCACAGGAGGTGCTCTAGAGAGAATCGGCACGCACGGAAGACCCAATGTAAAGGTTGAAAGTGCCCCCGCCGCCATCACTTCTCTGAGCGCCGCCTGCCGCTGCGCCAGCCACCCGCCGAGCAACCCTTCAGTGCTTCCTTCCGAAACTGGAACCCAGTCAGCAATGACTGGGTTCTCCTACTTTTAGTGACTGATAATTCGCGCCATCTTAATCCACTTCAATTTTGACTTAGCTTGCATTTCAGAATGACCGCGATCTCTCAACTAATCACTCGCGCATTCCAGAAAAATCTTTTTTGGCACAGGAGGTGCTCTAGAGAGAACCGGCACGCACGGAAGACCCAATGTAAAGGTTGAAAGTGCCCCCGCCGCCATCACTTCTCTGAGCGCCGCCTGCCGCTGCGCCAGCCACCCGCCGAGCAACCCTTCAGTGCTTCCCCCCGAAACTGGAACCCAGTCAGCAATGACTGGGTTCTCCTACTTTAAGCCCCAATAAATTCCAGCTATTCGTGGCTCTCCCTTTTGCTGCACGCGCCTCCACGCCTGTAGCAATCGGTCGATATGGCTTGCTTCCTGCATCGTTCATTCTGCGACGAATTTTGTCACTTGCAAGGTGACGTTTTCTGTCTTTTTGACTAGTTTTCGGCAAAATTGGTCGGCGGCTCAGCACCCAAAAGACGAATCCTGGAAAAAAATTTTCGCCCCTCCAAAGTTGGGCTGCTAATCTCAAGATTGGAAGCCTTAGGTCGGCGATCCTGGTTTTGGTAAACTCGCGCGAGAATGCCACGCACCCAGTCCGAGCCTAGCTCAGTCGGCTCGCAAAATAAGCTGACCCGATTCAAGAGCTGGATTACTCAACGGCTGCCTTCCGGCTTTGCGTGCGGAATCGCTTTACTGTCGTCGGCAATACTTATCCTCTCGTTTCCGAATTTCAATCTCTGGTTTCTGGCTTGGCTGGGACTGGTACCGCTCCTTGTCCTGATTGGAAAAGGTATTAAGCCATGGCCTGCCTTCTTCATAGGCTGGCTCTTCGGATCAGTCTTCTTTTACGGCACCTGTTACTGGCTAACTTATTCGATGATTCACTTCGGTGGAATTCCGGCGTGGATTGCGTATCCGATGCTCGCGCCTGGGGCGATTGTTCTTGGCCTCTTCCCCGGCTTCTTTCTAGCGATACTCGCCCGTGCGGTTCGCTGTTGGGGCCATAACGCTCTGCTACTCTCACCCATTATCTGGGCTGCTATGGAGTGGGCACGTCTCGGCGTGACCGGACAGCTTTGGAACGCTATCGGATACTCACAAGGATTCCATCCATGGCTCCTTCAGCCCGCTCGTTATGGAGGCGTTTACGCTGTGGGATTCCTGATGCTCACGGTCAATACCGCAATAGCTTTTGCCCTGACGAGGAACAAGCTTCGCCCCATCCTCATCTCGACAGCGCTTTTGATTTTTGTGGGTTCTGCGATTCTGCTCTCCAACGTGATGTCGATGTTGGCAACTCAGCACACCTCTACGTTTGACGCTGTGATGGTCGTTGTCGCAATCCAACCAAACGTGCCCATGGACCTCATCAAGTCGAATGAGGAAATGACCAAACTTAATGCACGGCACTTTGAAATGAGTGAAGCCGCTTTGCGCAGTCTGCCTAACGATGGGAACGCGAGGTTACTGGTTTGGCCTGAATCGCCGATGAACTTCACTTATGGAAGCGATACGTTGTTTCGCGAGAAGCTCAAGGAGTTTGCGGTGCGCCATCAGACGTCAATCCTTTTAAACTCACAGGAAGTCGCGCCCAATGAAGGCCTTTACAACTCTGCAGTCTTAGTAAATCAACACGGTAGCCTCGTGTCTCAATATGATAAGATTCGCCTGCTGCCATTTGGCGAATATGTTCCGTTGCCTCAGTGGTTACCGGGCTCGGGTTTGATAAGAGGGATTGTTGGCGACTTCACGCCAGGAACGAGCTACCGACAGATGTTGGTAGGGAATGCTCGCGTGGGCGTGTTCATTTGTATCGAGTCGGCATATCCGCACATCGCGCGCCAGTTTGCGCATGAGGGAGCCGATGTGCTGATTAATATCTCGAACGATGGATATCTCGGGCCAACAGCCGTGATGCAACAACACCTGGCGAATGCAGTTTTTCGAGCTGTGGAAAATGATCGACCGGTTGTGAGAGTTACGAATACCGGCATAACCGCGTTAATTAGACCGTACGGCCAAATCGACGACGCCACGCAGCCATTTCAGCAAGACGTAAGGGTTTGGACGGTGTCGAGTCTGACCGATCCCCCGACGTTTTACACCAGGCATGGCGATGTGTTCGCTGCGATATGTGCGACGCTAAGTCTGGTGATATTGCTGCTTACTTTTAAGAAAACGGCTAAGCGATCTGCGCTGTCAGCTGAGTAAAGTCTGGAGAATCAATGTTAGAGACATTATCAATTCAGGATTTAAGAGCACCCTACGAAGACCTGCGAACACGCGTGGAGCAGCTCGGGAGGTTTCTTTGATGTCGCTTCCGGCAGAGAAGAACTAAAGGTCATTGAGAAGCAGGCTTCGGAGCCTGACTTTTGGAACGACCAGGCGGCGGCGCAAAAGCTCTTGCAAAAACGGAGCTTGCTGGAGAAGAAGATCGAGCGGCAGGAACAGTTTGAAACCAGAATCGGCGATGCCGGCGTGCTGTTTGAATTTGCTGAAGAGGACGAAGAATCCTTAAAAGAGCTTCGCCTGCTGGTCGAGAGCCTGCAACACGATCTGAGTGTAGCTGAAACCGAGATGCTGCTCGGTGGCGATAACGACCAGCTCAACGCCATCTGCACAATCCATCCAGGCGCTGGGGGCACCGAGTCGCAGGATTGGGCGGAGATGCTGTTGCGAATGTATTTGAAGTGGGCCGAGCAAAGAGGCTTCAAGACAGAGATCATTGACTATCAACCGGGAGAGGAAGCAGGACTCAAAGGAGTGACATTTAGAGTGGAAGGCGAATATGCCTACGGCTTGTTAGCAGCCGAAGCTGGTGTTCACCGGCTGGTCCGCATCTCTCCCTTCGATCAGGCCGCCCGTCGTCACACTTCATTCGCTTCCCTCTTCGTTTATCCAGAGATAGATGAAAACATCGAAGTCGAAGTTAACGATAAAGACTTACGCGTTGATACCTATCGAGCTACGGGCGCTGGCGGCCAACACATCAACACTACAGATTCAGCCGTCCGCATCACCCACACCCCTACCGGCATCGTAGTGCAGTGTCAGAATCAACGATCGCAACATCAGAATCGAGCAGTCGCGATGCAGGTTTTACGCTCACGTCTCTATGAACTGGAACTCGAAAAGCGAAGAGCCGAGACTGCCGAGTTGGAAGCGAACAAGTCCGATATTTCCTTCGGTTCGCAAATCAGGAGTTACGTGCTGGCGCCGTATCAGTTGGTGAAGGACACGCGCACCAAGCTGGAAAAAGGTAACGTTGAAGCGGTCCTGGCGGGAGATCTTGACGATTTCATCAAAGCGTTCTTACTTGCGAAGAAAGCGGCTTAGCGGGCGCATCGGGATTAGTTCACATCCTGACTTCCGGAGTAGAAATGGCAACTACCGAGTTTGAGGAGAGACCCAGAATACTGACTCCACGAAATAGTCGACGTAATGAGATTCTGGCCATTTTGCTGCTTGCGGTTGGTTTGCTGCTATCGCTTTGCCTGGTGTCCGCTGCTTTCTATCCCAGCGACCCTTCGTGGAACTCGGCAGGTCAAGGCGAAACGCGTAACTGGGCAGGAGCGATCGGCGCGAACGTAGCCGCAGGATTGTTGCAGTCGATCGGTCTGGCTGCCTACCTGCTCCCGGTGCTTTTATTCGCTGGAGCCTGGAGTCGTTTCCGGACTCGTAACTTTCGCGCTCCTCTCTACAAAGTCCTTGGTCTGGTAATCATGACTGTCGCAGCCGCGGCATTACTTTCCATTTCCGGTATAAGCCCCGTCTTTGATTCAAGTGTTCAACCCGGAGGATTGCTCGGTACTTTAATATCGCGTGGGCTGGCGAGCGGACTTAACACGGCCGGCGCTACGGTGCTTTTGGTCGCGATGGCCGCAACCGGGTTGATTCTCGCTACCGATTTCTCCTTTGTTGAGTTCTGCAAAATGATTGCTCACGCCCTTGGGACTCGCTTCGCGTTCATTTGGGAGATACCAGCGCGATTCAGAACGTGGCGTGAAACTCGAGCAGAGCAGTCGCGACTACGCAAGGAACAGCGTGAGCTTTTGAAGGCCGAGCAACTCGCGGCTCGTGCAGCACTGCGGGATGCGACGCTTAACGCCGACGACCTATCTCCGGAACAGCGAATCGCGCAGTTCATGCAAGACGGAGGAACCACGATTGAGTCAACCGCCATCAATCGCGGCGAGGCCCGCATGTCTGTTGCCACTGAAACAATTGCTGGATCCGCCGAGCCGTTGCGAGCCGCCGCTGCCGGGGTGGGATCGAATGGCGGTGCCGCAGTTGCGGAAGGTCGCGCACGGCGCTCGATCACTCCCGGCTCACGCAGCAAAGCGGCTGTAGAGGACGAAGAAGAGGAAGTTGAGGAGATGGTAAAGGGCGTCTCAGTCCTGCGCACCAAGGCTGAGGCTCCGGCCACCGGCAAACTGCCTTTCGACGCAGATCGCGCTCGTCGTGTCTCCTACACCGACTATTCAATGCCTCCGATGGATTTCCTCAACCAAGCGCCCCCACCCAGCGAACAGGCAGATAACGAACTACTAGGTTTGGCGACGCGTCTGGCCGAGAAGTGCAAAGAATTTAATGTTACCGGCCAAATCAAACACATTTGTCCCGGTCCGGTCGTTACCACTTACGAGTTCAAACCCGACCCGGGCGTGAAATACTCGCGCGTCGTCTCGCTGGTTGACGATCTTTGCCTGGCACTGAAGGCGGAATCGATTCGCATCGACCGAATGCCGGGCAAGCCGCACGTCGGTATTGAAGTTCCGAACCCACGTCGCGAAACCATCTTTCTGCGGGAAGTAATCGAATCGCGCGCCTTCCGGGAATCCAACTCCAAGTTAACAATCGCGCTGGGTAAAACGATCGACGGGCTGAACTACGTTGCTGACCTGGCCAAGATGCCCCATCTGCTAATCGCCGGCACAACCGGCGCCGGAAAATCAGTGGGCGTGAATTCGCTGATCGTTTCCATCCTGTACCGGGCTCGTCCCGACGAAGTGAAGTTCATTCTGATCGATCCGAAGCGGCTGGAATTGGGGCTCTACGCAGATATTCCACATCTCACAACGCCCATCATTACAGACCCGAAGCTTGCTTCGCGGGCGTTGAAATGGGCTGTGTCGGAGATGGAACGACGTTACCGGGATCTGGCTGGTTGGGGCGTGCGAAACATTGACGGCTACAACAACGAGATTATGCGCCGCAATCTGGTGAAGGAATATGACGACAAGGGCGAACCGCATAAGCCGCTGCCCTATATCGTTATCATCATTGATGAGCTCGCGGATCTGATGATGACTTCGGGACGAGAGGTAGAGGAATCGATTACGCGTTTGGCTCAGATGGCACGCGCAGTAGGCATCCACCTGGTGCTAGCGACACAGCGTCCGTCGGTCGACGTCATCACCGGATTGATCAAGGCAAACTTCCCTTCCCGCATTTCGTTCCGCGTTTCGTCGAAAGTCGATTCGCGAACAATCATCGACACCAACGGTGCCGAACACCTCCTTGGCCGCGGTGATATGCTGTTTCTCCCGCCGGGCACGTCTCGGCTAATTCGCGTTCACGGCGCGTACGTTGACGAGTCGGAAATTGGAAAAATCGTGGCGCATGCGAAGGCGCAGGGACAACCGCTTTACGATGAGACGATCACGCAGTCAGAAGAAGAAGCTCTCGGCCTTGAGACGAGCGACGGGGATCACGACGAATTGTTTGAAGAGGCATTGCGCATTTGCGTTGAAATGAAACGCGCCTCAACCTCGGTTTTGCAACGGCGTCTGCGAATTGGTTACGGACGCGCCGCTGCCATCCTGGATCTGATGGAGCGCGAAGGATTGATTGGCCAAGCCGATGGTTCGAGACCGCGACCTGTGCTCGGTCGAGCCTACGAAATGATCGCGCAGTGGGATGAAGCAGGCAGCGCCGAAGCGTAGTTCTCACTTTCAGTTTAACTTTCACTAGATCACCCCTCGGAACCCGCTAACAATTTTCGTTCTCGTTGAGGCGCTGTCAGTCTCTCGATCCGACGAAACTCTTTCGCAACATTTTCCACGGTAACTGTGGAAAACTCTGTGGAGATCGCTGCATAAAACATACGAAGTTTTTGAAAATATTGGACTTCCAGCAAAGTGCACACGCCAGCGGCAATCCTATAATTCCTATTTAGTTAACGACTTGCATACGTGAAACAGGATCTCCCTATCGAAAGAACTTTAGTGACGCTCGCGATGTTGCTCGTTGTCACGCTCGCGTGTTCAGCATGCGTGACAATGCCACGCAATTCTTCACCACCAGCCTCGCCCGCGACTGTTCAAGACCAGGCTGGTGAGCGAATAAACTTGAACTCGGCATCAGCCGCAGAGCTGGAGAAGCTTCCAGGTATCGGTAAGACCGTCGCCGAGCGAATAGTGTCGCATCGCCAGCAATACGGCGACTTTCGGCGTCCAGAACACTTGATGATGGTGCGAGGAATCAGCGAACAAAAGTTTCGCGCGATCCGCCACAGAATCGCGGTCCAGTAGGCGGACCGATCAGCGGCTTTTCACTTTGGTGTTATAATCAAGCCCATATTTTAGAGGTTGAGGAGAATTAAGAATGCCGTATTCAGAACTGATGATCCGACCAATGCGCGAAGAGTTAGTTCGTATTGGTGTTGAAGAGCTTCGAACACCCGAACAAGTAGATGAGACACTTGCCAATAGTTCGGGCACCGTAATGGTGGTCGTTAACTCAATTTGCGGCTGTGCAGCAGGCAAAGCCCGTCCAGGCATCGCCCGCGCGCTGCAGCACAGCGTTAAGCCTGACAAGGTGGCCACGGTATTTGCGGGAGCTGATATCGAAGCGACCGAGAAAGCCAGGACCTATTTCACCGGTTACGCTCCTTCGTCTCCCTCGATTGCTTTATTGAAGGATGGGAAACTCGTGTGGATGATGGAACGGCGTGAAATCGAAGGAAAAGACGCTTCGCAGGTTGCCGAAAACCTCACGCGTGCTTTTGACCAACACTGCGTCAAGAGTGAAGCCACGACAAATTAGATTCGTCAGAAACAACCGCCACCGATTTCCACGTACGCTATCTTCCGTGTTCATCTGGTGGCGGTTATCTCTGCTTGCTGCCTGCCGCCTGCTTCCCGCTGCCCGATTCTCAATGCACTTCCTTCGACCGCCCAGGACCTAGCACTTTCGCAAACGCTGCATGGGCTAAGACTACTTCCGGCGATTCCTGCACTGACAAGAAATACTTTTGCTGAAATTCCTGCCCGGCTTCATTCGGGGTCAAAAGCATTCGGGCCTGCTCGATCGTCGCGACTGCGGTGCTTTCACTTGAAGGCTTGCGAACATCCAGCAATTCATCGATCTGCACAATCAACTCTGACAGCTGTCGCAGCCAAGCGAACCAGGGATTGTGCATTACCAGGTTTAGGTACTCATAACTGTTGCCGATCTTTCCGTGCTCGCGTTCATAACTCATCCGCTCATGATCGAGTAGCGTCTTATGTAGGTGAAGCATGGCCGTACGCACCTCTTTTAGTCGCTTGCTCGTCGCCTCGGAAAGTGTCGCATCATCCATCGTGAAATCCTCTTTTCGCATAGTAAGAACTATTGTATGACGAGCAACAACGAAGAAAGAACTGCCCTCAACGCGTGAAAACCGCTGTGCTATGATCGCTAGCAATGCCGGCCCAACTTAGCCTCAGCACTCCGATTGAAGAACTGTACAAACACGGTATCGCCGGGCTCGGGCCTACGCTTTCGCAGAAACTGGCTCGCTCTCTCGCCAGCCACTTCGGAAAGAAAGACTCATCAAACGCCACAGTTGAAGACGCACTCAGCTATTTGCCGATGCGCTACGAAGATCGTTCGCATCCTGCTCGAATCAGGGACCTGACGGAGGGAATGGAGGCGTCTCTCGAGTTGCAGGTGAAGATCTCGGGCGGTTACCAGGTGCGAAGCAAACGATCTTACGGTGGTTCGAAACTTTTCATTTTTGAAGTGAGTGCCACTGATCCTGAACGGACCGGACCACCGGTAATGGTTTGGTGGTTTGTTTCCGGCCCAAACGCTCACCAAATCGTCGACTACTACAAGAAGCGCCTATCGCAGGGTTCCAGGTTTATGACGTTCGGAAAGTGGGAGTGGGACGGCCGCCGAGCGACGTTTGCCCTGCATCTTCACAAACCCGCAGACGAACTTGAAATGCTTCCGGTCCCGCAAGCCAAAGCAGATGCTGATGCAGCACCACAACCTACTGTTGAAGAAACTGAGAAAGACGAACGTGAAATAGACGACGATGGCGGCGACCCGGCGCTCGCGATGATACACACCGGACGGCGTGTTCCTGTCTATCGCAAATTAGGACAATTCACTTCAAAGCGGATCAGGGAAATCGTTCATGCCGTCCTATCAAAACTACCAGACTCAGCTATCCCGGAAACATTGCCTCCCGATCTGCGCTTGCGTCGAAAACTGATCTCGCGCCCTGAAGCGATGCGAGCGATACACTTTCCTCCGGAAACCACCAAGCTAATGCTTTACGATCAGGCGCGAAGCCCGGCCCACTTACGCCTAATCTTTGAAGACTTCTTCTGGGTCGCCCTCGGAATTGGTCTTAAACGCGGCAAACGAATCAAGGAATCTAAATCGTTGCCCATCAAGATTGATCGGGGAATGAAGGAACGAATTGCCACCGTGCTTCCCTTCAAGCTGACTAACGCGCAACGCCGGGTGGTGAAAGATATCTTCAAGGATCTGCAGTCGGATGCCCCTATGAATCGTCTGCTGCAGGGAGATGTCGGCAGTGGCAAGACCATCGTGGCACTGATTGCGATGCTTGCGGCGATGGAAAATGGTTATCAAACGGCGTTGATGGCTCCGACCGAGATTCTCGCCGAGCAGCACGCACGAAATATCAAACGACTGCTCGCGAAGGCGCCTTATCGTGTGGAACTACTGACCGGTTCTCTTCGCGGTGCCGAGAAGCGCAAGTTACAGGTCGAGCTCGCCGCGGGTGAGATTCACGCCATCGTCGGTACTCACGCACTGATACAGGAAGAGGTTTCGTTCAAGAACCTGGCGTTGGCGGTAGTTGATGAACAACACCGCTTCGGAGTAATGCAGCGCGCGGAATTAAGAGCGCGTGGATTGAACCCCGACGTGCTGGTAATGACGGCCACACCGATACCACGGTCGTTGACCATGACGATTTATGGTGACCTGGACGTTTCCGTAATTGATGAGCTGCCTCCAGGCCGCACTCCTATCCAAACGAAAATATATGGCGAAGAGCAACGAGCAGAAGTCAAAACCCTGATTACCCAGGAAGTGCGTGCAGGTCGTCAGGTCTATGTGGTTTATCCCCTCGTTGAAGAGTCGGAGAAGATGGATCTGAAAGAACGCAACCCAGAGATTTGAATTCCTGCGCGACAAAGTGTTTCCCAGGATTCCCGTTGGGTTAGTGCACGGAAAGATGAAGCCGGTCGACAAAGAAGAGGCGATGCGTAAGTTCGTGGCGGGCGAGACGAAGATTCTGGTCTCGACGACTGTGATTGAGGTGGGCGTAGATGTGCCTAATGCATCAGTGATGATCGTGGAGCACGCGGAAAGATTTGGTTTATCGCAACTTCATCAACTGCGCGGGCGCGTCGGCCGCGGTGCCGAGAAGAGCTATTGCGTCTTACTGACAACAGACAAGAAAACCAGCGTCGCTAAAGAGCGTTTGGGGATAATGGCTCAATCTAACGACGGGTTTCTGATCGCGGAGAAGGACCTGGAGCTGCGCGGCCCGGGCGAATTATTGGGCACGAAGCAGTCAGGCTTGCCGGAGTTTCGCGTGGGAAACATCCTTCGTGATCAGCAGATGTTGGAGGTCGCGCGCAAGGAAGCTGATTTTTATCTGAGTAAGACTGAGAAGAATCCCGAAACGGCAGTGATGATAAAGCGCATAAAAGCCGACGCGCGCTTTGGGCTCGCGGCGGTTGGCTAAAAAACTATCGGCAGATTACGCAGAACAAAAAAAGAATAACGGCAAGGTATCTGCAAAAGTCTTAACCTCTTTCTTAATCCGCGTAATCGGCGGATACCTCTTCATGAGAATCATCGCTGGCAAATACCGGGGGCGTAATCTAAAGAGTCCACCTTCATTGGAGGTGAGGCCCACTTCTGATCGTCTTCGTGAAACCCTGTTCAATGTGATCGCGAACAGGGTCGCGGATGCGAGGTTTCTGGACTTGTGTGCGGGTTCTGGAGCCGTAGGAATAGAAGCGCTTTCACGCGGCGCGAGTCATGTCACCTTCGTCGACCGATCGCGCAAGATGTGCGGCTTGGTGGAAGCGAACCTCGACTTGTGTCTGGTTCCTGAGGACGAAACAGAAGTAGTGCAATCAGAAGCCGCTGCTTTTCTAAAACGAGCGGTAAACCGTCAAGATCTTGAGCCTTGGGACATCGTTTATTTCGACCCGCCGTACGCCATCGATTATCTGCCGGTGCTTGAAAGCCTCGGCAAGGAGTCTTCAAATCTGGTGGCTGAAGATGGTTTGCTCATCGTGGAGCATCATCACAAGAACCTCTTGAAAGACACTATTGGAATCCTCACTCGCACTCGGACACTAAAACAAGGCGACTCAGCGCTTAGCTTTTATGAGTTGGGCGCTTGACGTGCGAGCGCCCTCACAAATTCATCTGCGGCTAGCCGCCGCACAGTGCGGAAAGCCTGGCTTTCCGTCCGACGACTCAATTTTTCCTGAGGCTTAGCCTCAGGAAGTGGTGCATGTGGGTACCTCTTCGGAAAGGCTGAGCCTTTCCGCACTGTGCGACCGCAAGGCCGCTCCGGCGCTACCGCGCTCGGTTCTGTACGGTATCATTGCTAGAATTCCTACATGCTTGTTCTCGGTATCGAAACCTCCTGCGACGAAACCGCAGCCGCACTTGTGCGCGACGGTCGTGAAATAGTCTCGTCCGTCATTGCCTCGCAAGTGAAACTTCATGAACGCTTTGGCGGTGTGGTTCCGGAGCTGGCGTCGCGCGAGCATCTGGACAAAATTGTTCCGATTGTCGACGAGGCGTTCACACAAGCCGACATCAGACCCGCTGAAATAGACGGTATCGCGGTTACGGTCGGCCCGGGGCTCGTGGGCTCGCTGCTCGTCGGCGTGTCTTACGCGAAGGCGATGGCTTTTGCTTTGAACAAACCGCTGGTTGGCGTCAACCACATCGAAGGCCACATCTATTCGGTAGCGTTCGATAATCCGCCGGTTGAATATCCAGCTCTCGCACTGGTTGTATCAGGCGGCCATACAAACCTTTTCCACATTCCGGAGCCAGGACAATACAAAGTGATTGCGCGCACACGCGACGATGCGGCCGGAGAAGCTTTTGATAAGGTGGCGAAGATGCTGGGGCTCGGTTATCCCGGCGGGCCAATCATCGAAAAGCTCGCTCGCGAGGGAAATCCAAAGGCAGTGAAATTCTCGCTCCCACGCATGGGCGACGGTTCGCCGGATTTCAGTTTTAGCGGATTGAAGACTGCTGTGACCAAGCATGTGCGCGAGAGTGGTTTGCAACCGATGACAAGACGGCGGAGAACCGTCGCAGGGAATAAAGGATCTGGCAGCCAGTTTTCAGAGCGTGGTGATTCGTTCACTTGTGGGAACTACCGAACGCGTGGCTGAAGAATATGGGCCCCGAAGTTTGATCGTCTCGGGTGGTGTCGCCTGCAATGGCGCGTTACGAGACGCAGCGAGCGAAACCGCAGCGCGTCTGAACATTCTGGCTCTCTTCCCTTCCCGTCATTTATCAACTGACAACGCCGCTATGATCGCTGCTGCCGGAACGGTGAAACTCGAAGCCGGCGAACGTGCAGGCTTTGACTTAAACGCCGATGTGACGCTGCGACTACAGAATCTCGATAACCAGGAGCAGGCGTTGAGAGAAGCGGGTGTGCGCTACCGGTTATAGTCAACAAGAAAGAGGCGGACAATCGCCGCCTCCTTCAATCCGTTCTTCGTTTTTGTCTTGGCCTCGTCACGCGAGACCCGAATTAGCCTTATCAACCCTCGATAACGCTTTGCGCACTCACCGCCCTTTTCTCGTAAGCGACAATCGTCGCGATATTACGTTTTTCCAGCTCAGTTAATTTCGCATCCGTAAACTCCGGATCGGCTTTGTACCACGCAAAGCTTTCGAAGTAAGTCTGAAACCACGGCTCCCTGGTGAAGACCTTCCCGCGACGCGCATAAATCTCCTGACGCATCTTGCCGGCATCTTCCACAAACAAACCCTCAAGCAGTGCTCTCGTCAGCGGCTTGCGACTCAGATCGTCGTGAATCTTATTTTCATAGGCGACGATCGTTTCCACGTTCTGCTTGTCTTTGCCTGACAAATCTTCATCTTTGAAGTTCTCGTTCGGTTGATACCACGGCTGGCTGTAAAAGTATTGCGACAACCAAGGCGCCTGAAACTGGCGTCCGTGACGGGCGTAAACCTCATTACGCAGCAACCGCAGTTCATGCAGACTCAATCCTTGAAGCATTTGAGGAGCAATCAGCTTGTCCTCAAAAAGCTCCATGTCGCCCGGCGCTAAAGCTATCTTTCGCGATTTCTTCTGCGCCAGGGCAATTACCTCCAGGTTCTTCTGCTCATTCGCGGACAGATGCTTTGGGTCGTACTTGTCTGCAGCTTTGTACCAATAGCGCTCCTCAAAATATTGCTGCAACCACGGCTCGCTGAAGCGCTTGCCATGAATCGCCTCGACTTCAGATCGGAGTACGAGCCACTCGGCTCCGCTATGGGTTCCCAGTTTGCGAGCCGTCAGCGGTCGTGTTTGCCAGTAGCGCATATCTCCCGGTTGAACGGTCGCGTGTTTACTGGCCTCGGCGATCCGAATGAGGTCAAGGTTTCGACGCTCGGTGTCGTTGAGCATCGCATTGCTGAAATTATGGTTCGGCTTAAACCAATCCTGCGCTTCGAGGTAGATCTTGATCTCGGCGTCTTTGAAGACTCGTCCGTGTCGGCCAAAGATAATGCCACGCATCAGCTTCAGGTCTTCCAAGGGAACGCGGGCAATCTCAGCCGGCTTCAGAGCAGTCTTGCCAAAATCAAACGTCTTCCAGCGGTCCATGGTGTCCTGGGCAAAAACCGGACACGACGCAGCGATTAAAAGTATCAGCAGGAGAGGAATTCGGGATAAGGGGATTGGGGAATATCTCATGATGCTCCGAGTTGATTTTGGCTACAAACTAAAACGACCCACTAACAAGACGAAGTCACACAGCATATTTTGCGTGATTTCGTGTCGTTTCGTGGGATCGCATACCTTTGAAACTCAACACTGAAATTCAGAAGGATTATCCAAAGATGTCGCGGACTTTGTCGACGAGACCCTTGTCTTCCAAATCCTTGTTTTCAACGACCGCCAGTTGTTCAAGTAGCTTGCGCTGTTCGCGGGTCAACGAAGTGGGAGTCACCACACTAACTGATACGAACATATCCCCGTGGCCGCGCCCGCCGAGGACAGGCATACCCTTGCCTTTGATGCGAAACACAGTTCCGGTCTGTGTACCGCTGGGAATCTTGATTTTCTCTGCCGCGTCGATCGTGTCGACGAATACATCCGCGCCTAGCGCAGCCTGCGCGAAGGTTATTGGCAATGAGGCGTAGAGATTGCTTCCCTGTCGTTCAAACCGCTCATGCTCAGCCAGATGAATAACGACGTAGAGATCGCCAGAGGGGCCGGTTTGCGTACCGGCTTCGCCTTCGCCCTGAACGCGCAACCTAGAACCGGTTTCGACTCCCGCAGGGATCTTCACTTCCAGTTGCTTTTCACGCTCAATACGACCTGCCCCACGGCAATCTTCGCAAGGCGTTCTCACAACCCTGCCAGCGCCGCGACACTGCTGGCACGTGCGAGCAACGGAGAAGAATCCCTGTTGATAACGGACTTGCCCGCTCCCGGCGCACTGGGTGCAGTTTTCCGGCTGCGTGCCGGGTGCGGCTCCATTGCCGTTGCAGGTTTCACAGGTTTCGAGACGAGGGATACGCAGGTTCGCAGTCATCCCATTGAAAGCATCTTCGAGCGAGATCTCAAGATCGTAGCGCAGATCAGCGCCACGTTGGGCTGCAGTGCGTCGACCGCCTCCGCGTCCTCCACCAAAAACGTCGCCGAATCCAAAAAGATCGCCGAGGATGTCTTCGATACCACCAAAGCCCGGAGCTCCCCAACTCTGACCCCCACTGCCTGAAACACCAGCATGGCCAAAACGGTCATAACGCTGACGCTGATCAGAATCAGCAAGCACACTGTAAGCTTCCGCAGCCTCTTTAAACTTCTCTTCTGCGCTGGCGTCGTTTGGATTCTTGTCGGGGTGATAACGAACAGCCAGGCGTCGATAAGCACTCTTTATTTCCTGATCAGTGGCCGTACGAGCCACTCCCAGGACTTCATAATAATCACGTTTACTCATTGCAGACTTATTCTCTCTTATTCCTAAAAGCCAATACTACGTTATTTGTTAACTGGTTCCTCGGTGCCGCTTGACGTGGGTTCCCCGGCGGGATTCATCACGGCTGAGGTTAGCTGAGCGGCAACTCGTTCAAGTGCCGTTAATGCTTTGTTGATAGGTTCACGCGCATCGCTCTTGCTGGCTTCGTCGGCTTCCTTAAAAACGCGATCGGCGATCTCCTGGTCGTTTGCCGAAAGCATCCCGCCAAATTTCGTGAACGACTTTTGAGTATTGCGCAAAAGGGACTCGAGCTTATTTCGCAGAACTACCAGTTCCTTCGCGACGCGATCCGCATCGGCAAAACCTTCGGCTTCCTGAATCAAGCTTTGAATTTCATCAGGCGCCAATCCAGAGGTCGGAGTGATTCGCATTTGCTGTTCCCGCCCCGTCGCTTTGTCCTGGGCAGAAACGGATACGATTCCGTTGGCATCAACTTCGAATGAAACGTCGATCTGCGGAACACCGCGCGGGCTTTGCGGAATGCCAACCAATTCAAACTTGCCCAGCGAACGGTTCCCTTGGGCAACTTCACGCTCACCTTGAAGGATGTGAATTTCAACCGAGGTCTGATTGTCCACTACGGTGGTAAACGTCAGGCTGTTGCGCAAAGGAATGGTCGAATTGCGATCGATGATCTTGGTAAACAGCCCGCCGCGGGTTTCCAAACCCAGACTAAGCGGGAGGACATCGAGCAGGACGATGTCTTTGACTTCGCCACTTAAGACGCCACCCTGAATCGCCGCCCCCATCGCGACCACTTCATCAGGGTTAATCTCGGCCGACGGTTTCTTGCCAAAGATCTTCTCCACGGTCCGCTCTACGATCGGCGAACGCGTTTGTCCTCCAACTAAAATGACCTTATCAACATCCTTGGGCTTCAGCTTCGCGTCTTCGAGTGCCTTTTGGCATGGTTCAATCGTCTGATCGATCAAATCCGAGATTAGGCCTTCAAAGTCGTCTCGACTCAGAGTTTTGTTGAAGTGTTTAGGACCCGTGGCGTCCGCTGCAATAAACGGGAGATTAATGTTCGTTTCGGTTGTGGACGACAATTCGCACTTAGCGCGCTCAGCCACTTCCTTCAGACGCTGGAGGGCTAGCCGATCCTTCCGAAGATCGATGCCGGTATCGGTCAGGAACTGGTCGGCCATCCAGTTCATTATCCGTTCGTCGATATCTTCGCCGCCGAGGAAAGTGTTACCTGAGGTCGAGAGGACTTCGAAGACACCATTGCTCATTTCCAAAATTGAAATATCGAAAGTGCCTCCGCCTAAATCGTAGACGGCGATACGCTCAACCGATTTTTTGCCCAGGCCGTATGCAAGTGCAGCTGCCGTAGGTTCGTTGATGATTCTCTCAACCGTGAGACCGGCAATCTTTCCGGCGTCCTTGGTGGCCTGACGTTGTGAGTCATCGAAATAAGCGGGAACTGTGATGATGGCTTCAGTTACCGGCTCACCAAGAAAATCCTCTGCCGCAGCTTTCAGACGCTGGAGAACAATGCCCGACAATTCCGGTGGACTGTAACTGCGACCCTGCACGCGGACGCGCGCATCGCCGTTCGGGGAGTCGACAATTTCAAACGCCGACGTCTCGCGCATTCGCCCAACTTCAGTCGAATTATACTTTCGTCCGATCAACCGCTTTACTGCATATACGGTGTTTGCCGCATTGGTTACAGCCTGGCGCTTGGCAATCTGTCCGACCAACCGCTCACCTTTATCCGTAAAACCTATGACGCTCGGTGTAGTGCGGCCGCCTTCTTTGTTGGGCACTATCTGAACCGCTCCGCCTTCAAGCACGGATACGCAGCAGTTAGTCGTTCCCAAATCGATGCCTATAGCTTTTCCCATCGCTTATTTTTTAACCGCAACTTTCACTAGAGCGGGCCGGATTAGTTTTTCGCCGAGCCTGAAACCGCGCACTATTTCCTGCATGACAGTGTCCGGCTCGTAATCGTCAGTGGGCTCTGTCACCACCGCCTCATGTAGATGTGGGTTGAATTGCTCACCCTCAGCCAATACCGGCTTAACCCCTAACGCGTCAAGAACCCCGTTGAGTTGCTTGTAGATCAGGTCAACGCCGCTTAGGAAGTGACGAAACTCATCTGATTCGCTGGCCTCCACCGACGCTTCGGTTTCTAAGGCTCGCTTGAGGTTGTCGAGAACCGGCAATAGCTTTCCGGCAATGTCAGCCACCACGCGGTTATATGTATCCGTGCGTTCGCGCTCCATCCGTTTCCGGTAATTTTCAAAGTCGGCCTGCCGGCGCGCCAAACCGTCCTTGAGCTCCTTGACCTCGCCTTCAAGACGCTTTAGCTCCGCCCGTGTTGCCACAAGTTCGGCAACCTCTGGACCACCGCCTTTGGGCGCTTCGCCCGGCGTTCCATCGGCTTGCGGCGATGGAGTAACAGGAGGGTCGCTGGGATCAAACTTCTCGGGACCCATGTCCGAAACCTCTTCAATGAAATCGAGGCCGTTCGAGGAAGACTCTTCTTGGGGAAGGCTTTCTAGTTCAGTTTCCGGGTCTGCGTCCTGGAAATTGATGGGAATGCGGTTGGATGAATTTCCTTTGTCGTCTGGGGCCATCAGTATCTTTCAACTAGTCGGGTCTCGAGCTATTCAAACGCGTGCTTCTTCATCGAGTCTGCGCTCAATGAGGCGCGCCATGTAGTTTACCATAGCCATGATACGGGAATACTCAATCCTCATTGGGCCTACTACCCCCAAAGTCCCGGAACGGTCGTTTGATCCTATCCGGTAAGGAGCTGTGATCAGCGTGCAGCTAGTCATAGACGAGATTGGATGTTCACGGCCAATCAGCACATGAACGTCAGACAGTGAAGCGTGATCGCGGGCCACACACTCGTTGAGGATTTTGATCAATCGCGACTTTTCCTCAAATGTTCTGAACAACTCGCGCATTCTGTCTACATCAACGAAGTCTGGTTTGCTGAGAATATTCGACGCGCCGTCAACATACACGCCGGCTCCCGACTCCTCGCCCTCCAAGCTCATGTCGCAAAGAAGAATCGCATTTCGCAACAAGCGGTCGTAGAGCGCCTTCTCCTCGCTCATCAGCTCTAGAATCTCGGCACGGATTGCGACCAGGCTTTTCCCGCTAAACTCTGTGTTTAGATAACGGGCGGTCTGCTCCAACTCTTCCTGCGCGATATTGTCTTCCAGCCTAATGATCTTGTTGTGAATGATGTTTGAAGTTGTAACCAGCACCACGAGAATGCGCTTGTCTGAGAGTTGAACGAATTCGATATGACTCAATCTATTCTCCGCGAGTGACGGAGAAACAACTATGCCGACGTTGTCCGACAACTCTGACAGCGCGTGAGACATGCGCTCCATGATGCGATCCGACGAAGTCGCTGAATCAACCCCGCTGGCAGTAAAAACCTTATCAATCGCTCGCAAGTCTGCCCGCGACAGGCGTGCTTCTTCCAGAAGGTTGTCAACGTAGAAGCGATAACCTTTGTCTGTTGGAACTCGTCCCGCAGAGGTGTGCGGTTGTTCCACAAAACCGGCGGCTTCGAGTTCACCCATTACGTTTCTGATTGTCGCGGAGCTCCAACCAGCCTTGTTCAAAAAGCGATCTGCGAGCACCAGGGAACCCACCGCCTCTCCAGTAACCAGGTGCTCCTTGATTAACGAAGCCAGGACCGTTTGAGCACGAGCATCGAGAACGTTTTCAGAGTTTTGGAGGCTTGAGTTGCGACGGGGCATTGATGTAGCCAGATGACCTTTTGCTTTCAGCGAATTACCCAAAGGTGCAGAATCTCTCCGACCGCAGTATAGAGGAATCGTTATCGGCGCTGCAAACAATTGGAGAAACTTAGGACGGGACTGAGATTCTGTTAATTCCCGCACAATCAAAGATTTACCGTTGCCTCGAAGCTCTGCGAAGAGTCACATAGGGCGGCGCTTTGTGTGCGCGGTCGCTCGTTTTCTTGCGAAAAAGGCTCGAACAGGGGAGTGCCGCTTTTCCAGCAACTGGAAAGCGTATTCTGGGTATCGACGGTTCAAACTTCCAGGTTTTCCGGCGCTTTTTAAAGGGTTTTTCAACCCTCCCCGGATCAATTGACGCTTGGCGGGCGTTCTCCGTAAGATGTCTCCAGCTCCGGCATCTACAGTCCCAACGCCCCCGGGCCATCTACCGGAGCGCTCGTCTCTTCCTTCGCAGAAAACATTTGAAGCTAATTCGTTAGCCGAGTTGTCTGGAGCGGTTGGCAATGAACGAAGTAAAAAAGTTTTTCATTGAAGCCTTTCAACAATTGGGGAGCAACCGCGGCTTACCAACGGTCGATGTGCGTTTTTACCCGTACGCGGGTCTGCGCCACACGATTCGTATGCGTTCGGGACAGGTCTATGTTCGTGTGTCGGATCTTTGCAAGGATTCGCCACCTGAGGTACTCCGTGCCTTAGCTTTTGTCCTGGTAGCCAGATTGCTCGGGAAAAAAGTACCTGCGATTTACGAGGCGACCTACCGCGATTACTCCCTACAACCGGAAGTAATGCGATCGTCTGACATCGCACGACGTAATCGCGGCCGGAAAATGATTTCGACTTCACGCGGAAGTACTTATGACCTTGAAAAGCTCTTTTCGAAGTTAAATCGTAAATACTTCGATTCAGTTCTCGAGAAACCGACGCTTACCTGGTCGCAGCGGAAGACCAGAAGCATTCTGGGTCATCACGACCGAGTTTACGACACAATCACGATCAGCAAATCGCTCGATTCCGCCCAGGTTCCTGACTGGTTCGTTGAATACATTCTCTATCACGAGATGCTTCACATGAAACACGCGGCGAGGATGATCAATGGCCGTCGCTACTACCACACTGCAGCTTTTCGACTGGACGAACGACGTTTCGCACGCTACGAAGATGCCCAGCGCTGGCTCGAGCAAATCGCTCGCCGGCGTCGCGTGCCGGGAGTCAGAGCCGCCTAGTTTTGAATTTGGAACCGTTTAAGGGTTAAGGCGTTTACACAATCGAGGTAGGTGGGCTCCTCAAAAAAGGCGGCGAATCCGGAACCAGCATTTCGGACCGCCGCCTTCTAATGTATACCCACGAAGGGCACCCGCTGGACAACTTCCCCGCCGCATGGCTAGACTACGCGTTTCCAAAACAGGCCCTACGCTTGTGTATAGCTAGTACTTAATTACTCATTTATTGGAGAGTCACAGTTTATGGCGATATCGGCAACTCAGATCAGACGCGGAATGGTAATCCTATTTGAGGGAGAGCCCTGCAAGGTTATGGAATTCCGGCACCACACACCCGGCAACCTTCGCGCGATGATTCAAACGAAACTGCGTAATGTTAAGACCGGATCGTCCTTTGAACACCGCTTCCGCTCTGCCGATACGATTGAACGAGCTTCGATGGAACAGCATGAGATGGAATATATGTATTCCGATGGCTCTCACCATCACTTCATGAACACGGAAAACTACGAGCAGATCGCGCTAAGTGAAGAGGACCTTGGCGACGCAACTCCGTGGCTGACACCTGGGCTCAGACTTCAAGCTGAATTCTTCGACGGAGCGCCGATAGGTATCGACTTACCTCCTTCGATGGAACTGACGGTGACACGCACTGAGCCGACCATGAAGGGTGCGACCGTGTCGAATGTAAATAAGCCGGCGCTCCTCGAAAATGGGGTTACCGTCGCAGTGCCGCCCTTCATAAACGAGGGCGATCGCATTCGCGTTGATCCAAGCGAAAGCCGCTACATCGAACGCGCCAAGTAAGGCGTTCCCCTCAACGGCCTAAAGTTGCCGACGATAACGGCAGGAAAGCCGGTTGCCCAACGATCGCTCATGTACTTCGTTTACAGCCTCCTGCTCGGCCTCGGCTTCTTAATCCTCCTACCCCGGTTTGTCATCGACGTTTTTCGCCACGGAAAGTATGTCGTCGGGTTCCGCGAACGAATCGGGTTAATTTCTCCTCCCATTCAACAAAGCCGGCCAGTTGTTTGGCTGCATTGCGTTTCGGTAGGCGAAGCGCAGGCTGCCCGTCCCCTGTTGCGATCTCTAAAGCAACGGTTTCCGGGGCACACAATCGTTGTATCAACCACCACATCAACGGGCCAGGCCCTTGCTCGACAGATATTCAAAGAAGACGTCGAACGCGTTTTCTACTTTCCCTTCGACTGGAAGTGGGTGATACGCCGGACGTTAGATCAAGTGAATCCAAAAACCGTGTTACTGATGGAAACTGAGCTGTGGCCGGCGTTCCTGCGCGAATGCGAGTTGAGGCAGATTCCGGTAGCTATCGTTAACGGGCGGTTGTCTGATAAGTCTTTTCGCAGATATCGAATGGTTAAGGGCTTTATGAAGCGGGTTTTGAGCTCGATCGATCTTGCGATTATGCAAACCGAAGCAGATGCTGAGCGAATTGCGGCCCTGGGAATGAATCAAAGCAAAACCTTCGTTGCCGGGAACCTGAAGTTCGATGCTGGGGCACATCCGGGTGCAACGACATTGACGCAGATCTTCAACGAGCGTTTCGAGTTAGGTAACTCGCTGATCATTCTCGCTGCCAGCACCCACGCTAACGAGGAGCGAATCATTCTGGCGGCTCTCAAGACACTAACATTGAAGGCGACAGATCGACCCAGGCTCGTGATTGCTCCGCGTCATCCTGAACGCTTCAATGAAGTTGCTTCCCTGTTGCAAGCGTCCGAGTTTAGTTGGACACGACGGAGTGCACCCGAGAATCGCACCGATACTACCTGCGACGTAATCCTGATCGACAGTATCGGCGAGCTTGAGGCCCTCTATTCCCTGGCGACTATAGTTTTTGTAGGCGGGAGCATTGCGAAAACGGGCGGTCATAACATCCTTGAGCCAGCGGCCGTAGGGGCCTGCATAGTCACCGGTCCTCACACACATAATTTTCGTCTGATAATGAACACTTTCGTGGCGGCCGGTGCGGTACTTCAGCTGAGGAACGATGCCGAACCAGCTATCACAGAACAACTAACTAACGTGCTAACTGAGTGTTTATCGAATCCAACCCGTCGCCAGGAGATGGGAACTCGCGCAAAGGAGCTTGTTACACAAAACCTGGGCGCGGCTGATCGAACGATCGAGCTGCTGGCTCCGATTCTAAGCAGCCTCCCAATTGAGCCTGGCCGTGAACGTGACCTGGCAGCAATGAGATGAACACACGCGCCTCAGTGCTGATGATGCCGCTGAGTACGGTCTATCGTGCCGTTACTGAAGTGCGTCACGCCGCTTACCGGAGCGGTTTGTTTCGAACTTCGGCCATCGGAAAACCAGTAATCAGTGTTGGGAATATCACCACCGGCGGCACCGGGAAAACGCCGCTCGTCGAGTGGGTGTGCCGAACGATATCAAACCAAAGGCTGGAGGGTTCGAAGGGTACCTCGCCAAGCGCGGTCTGTGTGCTTACACGCGGGTATGGCAAGACCGACCCGAAAGCGCAGGTATTGGTTTCGAATGGCGAACAGTTGTTGGCGACCGAGCGCGTTGCGGGCGACGAGCCGCTCTTGCTTGCCAGGAATCTCTTGGGGATTGCGGCTGTGATATCGAACCCCGATCGAGCCGCTGCAGGTGAGTGGGCTATTCGAGCGCTTGGCGCGGAAGTATTTGTTTTAGACGATGGATTTCAACACTTACGTCTCGCTCGAGATCTTGACCTGGTCACCATCGATGCCACCAACCCCTTCGGCGGGGGTGAGTTGCTCCCTCACGGGCGCTTGCGCGAGGCGGCATATAACCTGGCACGTGCAGATGCCGTAATTCTCACGCGGTGCGATCAGACGAGCGATTTGGTTTCGGTAAAGAATGAGATTCGCGAACTCGTACCAGACCGGCCGCTTTTCATATCGAGAATGCAAACCGCCGGTTTTCGAGATCTGAATGGGGCAGTCGTAGATGCGGAAGAGATCTCGAAGCATCGATTGGGTGTCTTTTGCGGAGTTGGAAATCCTGACTCGTTCGTTACGCAAGTTCGAGCTACTGGTGCTGAAATAGTTCTTTCCAGGGCCTATCCTGATCACCACCGCTACACCGCCGCTGACCTCAATGCACTGGTAAACGAAGCTGGGGCGGTCGGTGCTACCTGCTTCATGACAACTGCTAAAGACGCTACCAAGCTTAGTGCCGACCAACTCGCGCTGCCGTCTTTCGTGCTTGAAATCAAGATCAAAATAGACGACGAAACGCGGCTGGCATCGCTGATCAGTAATGCCACCGCTCGAACATCGACTCACGAACTCAATCGGAAACGTTAGGGTTCAGTGCCCGTCGGCGGCGAGGTGCGTGGAACCGGTAGGGTCGGCTTAGGTTGCGCCGGTGCCGGCGGTTTTGTCGCCGTCGGCATCGGAGGTGGATCTTCGACGATGATAGGTTGGGTCGCTGTTGGAATTACGGGAGACTTCGAAGAGTTACTATTTTGATTAGCGTTGTCGCTAATCCCACCAACCTCTTCCGGCGAGGCGGCCGCTGACGGCGACGGTTCGGCATCGTTGTTCGCATTCTGATTGCTGTTTCCTCCAGATGGGATGCCGGCTTCAGATTGGCCGGTCGGCGCTGTGGCGGCTTCTACCGGCTGACTACTTGGATCGGCAACCAAACCTGAACCCGGAGTAGCTTCAGTCGGCGCACTGTTTCGAGTGAAGGCGTAAATCACTCCGAACACGAGAAGCAAGCCAACAAGTGAGGGGACCAGAATCTTTAACGGGTTGAAACTTGCCGCGGGCGCGGGCATGGGTGCTGACGACTCCACCACCTCTACGGGGACCTGCTGCATAGGCCGTGTATAGCGACGCCTGACTATCGTCTCTTCGTCGTCATCATCTTCAATTGGAGGAAAAGGTTGGCTCGCTGTGGTTACCCTGGTTTCCTCTGAAACGGCTCTAGTCTCTAAGCCTGCGGCGATGGCCAAGTCTTCGACCAATTGACCAACAGTTTCGTATCTGTTTTCCGGACGCTTCTCGAGCGCCCGATTCACCACAGTCTCAACAGCCGCTGGAATATCATTTCTCTCATTTGAAAGAGCCGGTGCGGTCTGCTGCATTTGCTTCAGCATGATCACAGTCGGCGACTCGCCAGTGAAGGGGACGTGCCCTACCAACATTTCAAAAATAATGATACCCAGTGAATAAATATCAGTGCGGGCATCGATGTCAGGGGCTTGGGAGCATTGCTCCGGCGACATGTATTGTGGAGTACCGATGACCAAACCTGGTGAGGTCAAACCGGGATCATAATCACCCTCCGCTTCCTTGATCTTGGCAATGCCGAAGTCCAGTACCTTCGCGTAGTCTGCGCTGGTGGCCGTAAGCAGCATTATGTTGTCGCTTTTCAGATCGCGGTGAACCACTCCCTGGCCGTGGGCATCATCGAGCGCGCTACCGACCTGCGTAATGATTTCCACCACTCGATCGAGCGGCATCGGGCCCTCGCTACGAATCACTTCCTTCAGCGTTCGCCCGCTGAGGAATTCCATTACCAGGAACACCACTCCGTTTTCGTCTTCACCGAAGTCGGTAACGCTAAGTGCGTGCGGATGGTTGATGCGAGAGGCTGCGCGGGCTTCCCTTGAAAAGCGCGCTACAATTTTTTCATCAGCTGCTAACGACGGACGTAAGACCTTTACCGCTACCGTCTTGTCCATCAGGACATGCGTGCCACGATAAACAGTACCCATTCCGCCTTCACTCAGGCGTTCGTCAATTCGATACTTGCCCGCTAGCGTCTGGCCTAACAGCGAATCGTCGGTCTTTTCCAGAGCGATACCATCTGACGGACACAAAGTGGTCGAGTCAGGGTATTCGTTGCCACACTTTGGACAAGCTTTCATCTAGCGATTCCTGCCAAACTTATCGAGGGAGTTTCTTTCCGGGAGAATGAAGTCAGCGTAACACATCGAGTTTCTTAGCGGCAAAGTTGAGATAGAAAAAGAAAAAATGCGAGCGAAGCTTTATGCTCCGCTCGCATCTTCAAGTAGATAAACCCAGCTGCCGTCGTTTAGGTCTTGACGAACACAATAACCAGGGCAAACAAGACCAGTGATTCGATAAGCGCCAGGCCGAGAATCATCATGGTCTGAATTTTTGGTGCGGCGCCCGGGTTACGAGCAGCGCCTTCGCATGCGGCTGCGCCAATCCGCGATTGACCAAGTGCGCCACCAAACACAGCGATTGCAAAACCAATACCCGCCGCAATTGCCTTAAGTCCGGCACTGTTGTCAGCGGCGTGATCGGCAGCTGCTTGTGCCTGGGCCATAGCCGGCATCGCGCTCATCAGCACTCCGACAATGGCAAAGAATAGTAAGTTGAGTTTTCTCATTTTCGGTTTCTCCTGCAGAGGATCATCCTCGCAAAAATCAACGCTGAAACCTGCCGCACATTAACTACAACCTGACTTTATGATTTCGCCTGCATCCGGTATCCACCGCCCCTCTTACAACGGCGCTCCTGCGAAACAGACCTGCTAATTTAATCAACGGTCAATAATTTGCCGGTTGTCGTTTGCTACTGGTTATCAGCGTGTTTTCCGTTTGCGAATCAACGTGCGCAGACGCGCTGCCTGCATCGCTCAACTCGCGTTTAGATTACGTCGCCGGCACCGGCTCAGAATGAGAGTCGGCAGCATGTGCTGCGCCGTGGTCATCATGATCGTCGTGCGAGCCGTGTGAAACTTCACTTAGATAAAGCTGTGAAAGAAGTATGAAAACGAAAGTTTGAATAAACGCGACGAAGACACCGAGTGGCATCAGCACGACTGGCAGTAACCAGTGGGTGATTGACGGATAAAGTCCGGCCACGGTGGCGGCAACTTGCTCGTCGGCAAACATGTTTCCAAATAAACGTATTCCCAGCGCAAACGGACGGATGAAATTACTGATCAACTCGATCAGAAAGATCATCGGTGCAATCCACCAGATAGGACCAGCCAGGTGTTTGAGATGCGCGCCGATACCGTTCTCTTTAATGCCGATGTAGTTGTAATAAACAAACGAAGCGATGCCGAGCGCAAAGGTCACGCTGGTCGCGGCAGTGGGCGACATGAACAGCGGAAACAACCCCATTAGATTTGAAACTAAAATCAAAACCGCGAAGGTCAACACCACCGGAAAATACTTGATACCTTGAGGTCCGATAATGTCTTCGAGCATGTTCCGAACTGCAATAACGCCAACCTCGAGAGTTTGCTGGCCCGGGCCCGGTTCTTCTTCCGAAAGCTGCCCCTTCAAAATCCAAATGATGGCGACGCTGAGGATGCACGCGATGACGAACATCACGGTGTACCAGGGTATCGCGTTTTCCACAGTGTACGGACCAAAGACGGCTTCGGGCGTGGTGCCAAATTTGGCCAGGAAGGTTTGCCACTTCGGATAAGTGTGCTTCATCTGGAATGCATGGGCAGACTCTCCGAAGTAATGGTTTACAAACTGAACGATGATCGGCGTTGGATGCGCCTCTTGCCCTGCCTCAGCTAACAAAAACATTAACTAGGTTCCTCTCGATGAATAAGTGCGTAATAAAACTCACGTCCGGCTTCGACAAACAGTGCGACCACAAAACTACACAACCCGAAAATAGTGGCGGCTAATGACACCACATTGAACTGATAGGCGGCAGTAACAACAATTGCGATAACGACATATCTCAAAGCATATTGGGTCAAACCGATTTTTGGTTTTACACCGTGCGCGGCAACGCTGAGCGCGGAGATCGCTGAACCGCTCAGCCAGTGATGATTGAAGAGCGCCAAAATTCCACCCAGTATCAAGCCAGTCGTCACTCGCCAGGGCGCGAAGAACAAGGCCGCCGATGTAGCCAGGCAGGTCGCGATTGCCATTGAGCGGAGAATGCGGCCGTTAAGGCCAGCCTCGCGAAGCTCAGCAAACAGACCCTTACGCACATTGTTACGTGTTTTAAGCATTAGCAAAGTTGGTGATTTTACACAGGAAAACGCTTACTGTCGAGATGCCGCTGGAGCGGGAGGTCTAACCAACAGTGGGGTCACAATGAAGTCAGTACACCTCGCGTTAGCGCCCGCGATACAGAACCGAGCGCGGCAGCGCCGGATCCTACTTCGACCTACATCCAACGGCCTTAATAAAGCGATATCCGGGTCTCTGGTTGTCTTCAGAGTCCGGGGCTACCGCGCTCGGTTCTCGTGGTGGATTTGCTATAACTTCGAAGTCAGCCGAATAAACTGATAAAACCCTGCGATTGCGCCTAACACAATTCCCGTTACCAATAGCCAAGGGGTGGTTCCAAACCAGCGATCAAGAGCCCAGCCGAATCCGGTCATACCGGCGACCGACGCAAACAAGGTGAACGCGGCAGCGTAAGCGATGCCACCTTTGCGAGCGGTTTCTTCCTTTTCTGTTTCCGGCATCACCCCTGCCAATTCTCTCGCGTCAAGAAGTTCTTGGGCAACTCGTAGAGCATTGCCCGGCGTGAATGACGCATTGAGTCGTGTATGAAGCAGACATGCGTACACCAGCAGGCCTTGCCACCGTCAATCGCTTCGAGTTCCCTTGCCCGTTCATTCGCTTTCCAAAGCTCTCCGAAGTCGTAATCGTAATCGGCCAGCGTCGCAAATTTTTCACGCAATTCGCACGCGCGGACGTCGCCGTTGTAATCAATTACCGCAGTCGTCTCCCCAGCCGTACAGGGAAACGGCCACGGCGTGGAAGCCTCAAAGTTTGCATGCTGGGTTCGGTAGTGGGTCGTGATCGCGCCGACGTAGGCTACATTCTTGACGAAACGTTTACTCGCGTCGTCTTCTGCGAACATGCGATCGCCGTAACGCTTGGTCAACTTCGAAACGTAGGCATACATCTCGGGTAACACTGCGGATGGAACCTGCTTAATTTCATCACCTACAAGTGTCTCACCCCGGATGATGTTGAAGTACTGCCCATCGAGCTGGAAGTGAGACCAAAGAAACTCACCGAGCTTCTCCATCTCGGTGTAGTTGTCGGCACACACCACCGTATTCACGTTCAATCGAAAGCGGTCAGCAAACTTCTCCTTCAGCGGGTACAGGGCAGTGACGCAGTCAAGTGCCTTCTCCCAATTTCCAGGCACGCCCCGAATCTCATCATGAGTTTTGCCATACCCATCTAGCGCAACATTCAAATAGAGGTCCAGCGATGGATGACAGCTGAGAGCATTATCAACAATTTCAAAAACCCGCGACTTGATCAAACCGTTCGTGGGAATAATAACGCGATTGACGCCGTTGTTCGCCACAAACGTCTTGATGATCTCTGAGCAATCACGTCGCAGAGTTGGCTCGCCACCGGACAGCCAAAGATCTGTGATGGGCGGCATGGTGCGTGAGATTTTTTGGATTTGCTCGAAACTCAAATCGCCCGGTTGATTCAACTCTTCGTGATAAAAACAGGTCTTGCAAAAGGCATTACAACGTGAGGTGACGAAGAGTATGACGGTTCCCAAACACGCGTCGCGTTTGGTCGAGCGGAGCAACTGAACTAGTTGGAGAGCTTTATTCATCGATACAATAGACGTTGGCTAACGACCAAACCGAAAGAATTTTTCATATATCATTTATCAGTTGTCATTAAGTGCTTCACAACATCTCCACGTATCCGTCAAGCTCGCCGATCCGGACGCATACTTTCTGACTCATCCATCGATGACAAATGAGAAATGGAAAATGAGATCGAAAATCTGTCATTCCTCTTTCTTCTTTAGTTCTAACCCTCGTCGTTACTCGCGCCGGATGATGACAGCTTCGTTCGCTGATTTCAATTCGTAGGTAATTCCACGCCATTCAATTCGTCGTGAAAAGCCTGCTACCAAAGCGTTCCATGAATAAAGTGCCGAGGCAAACGGCCAAAGGAGTACGTGAGCCAAGACGTTCCCGGCGGAACCGACTCCCTGCTTTTCAAGGAGCCGCGCAACGGCCCTCAACCGAATCAGCGATTTTGCCGACCCAAGAGCAAAGATTACTGCCAACATTATCGAGGCCGACAAAAACGTCTGGCCACTAGCCGCACGAACAGAAACCAGAAAGATGCCCCCAAAAAATACGGCGGTAAACAGAAGGCTTCCTATCAACAATGGGATCCATAAGTGAGCAGCATATACCCGCGTAATTTTCAGTTGGCGATTTGTAAATTCAAGGAGTTCGGCAAAGGTGCAATCTCCTATTGATGCAACGAGACAATCCGGGACGAAAAGAATTGGGAGCTTCGCTTTTTGCAACACACGCGTCATTGCAAAGTCATCCGATACGGTCCCCTGCCAGGCGTCGGCAATGCGTAGGTTGTCAAAGGTTGCACGGCGAATTGCTGTGGAGCCCCCCCAACAAAAGTTCTTGTCCACGGCTGCGCCCAGCGCGGAGGCAATCGAGGCGTTCCAAACAGAACGAAGATGAGACGCGAGGTTTCCTTTCTGAGGGACGAACCAACGATAGCCAGTTGCGGCGCTAACCTGATCGTTGGCCAATGGCGCCACAAGAGACCTCAACCACTGCGGATGGGGCCGCGCATCTGAATCAACAAACACGAAAACCTCGCTACGCGAATGCGCTTCGCTGATGGCAACCTTCAAGTTATGAACTTTCTGACCGCAATCTGTGGCTTCGCCAGCGATCACCACGCGAGCATTTACGCCCTTCCGTCCTCCAGCGCGCACTATCTCCTCGATAATTTGCAGAGATGAGTCGTCGGGTCGGTCTGTGACAAAAACAATTTCGTAGGTAGGATAGTCCTGGTTAAGCAGCGCTTGAAAGTTGGCGTTCAATCCATCATCCAGACCACGTGATGGAGCAATAATTGAAACGAACGGTGTGTAGTCTGGTAGTTTTGTGAATGATTGTTCGCGGAGGTGTCTGACGAAGGAGAATCCGCCGCGAAGCGAGAGCACCCCCAGGACAATGGCGACCGCGGCAAGAAAATAAAAGACCGGCATCATGCTAATGTCCGACATGCTTCAGCTTGTCGTTGAAGGCACGGACAATCAACGATGGTATACCTGCCAACATCGCGCATTTTTCCGCCAGGTCAACCACGAGATGAAACATCACGGACATTGTTCCTAATCCTCGTCGTTGCTGGCTTGGACAACCCGCTCAACGGACGATCGGAACTGGGCGGAATCGATGGCCGGGTACCGGTAAATCTGTGGTTCAATTTCGGTAAAAAGTTCCAGGAGTCGTTTCACATCGATCAGCTGTTGAGCAATCATGGCTTGGACATCGAGCAAGTCCATGCGATGCCCGCGCTCAATTTTCGCAAGCGCTTGAGCATAAAAGTCGTAGTGGAGAAAGGTGAGCTTGCCCTCCTGACAAACGAAGCGGCTTCGATCTTCCCACGAAGGCAGCGCAGGAATGAAATCATCAGGGGACGCTAACTCGACGTTTACCTGAAGACGTTCTTTTAAATCCGGAATCGCTTTCAACAGGTCATCGTTGTCGGCAAGTATCTTAAGATCAATATCAATGGTGGATGCCCGCCACCCGCAAAGGACGGCCGTGGCACCGCCGACCAGGAATATGCGGGCCGGCTTCGTAGCTGCCCGCCCCAGCGCTCTCATAAACTCCTGCAACTGGGCCGCGGTTACCTTGTTACGCATTCCGCTGCTCGTTCATAACTAACTAATTTGCGGATGAGAGAATTGTATCGGGAGTGAGCTGAATCCTGATCGTCTTCGGCCAGTAGATCATACAGACGATGTTCGGGATTGTCTGGCAATGAGTTTGGTAGGTCTAAACCTATTCTCTTTAAACGCGGAGCACCGATGGCGACCAGTAACGCTTCAATCGTTTCACGCCCGGCACTCAAGTCACGTAGTCCAGCTTCAATTAGATCGTCACCTGGTAGGATTCCATCCATAGTGCCAGCTTCCTGCAGAGACGGTTAGCGCCCCATCAATCTTTGCACGATTTCGATCAAGGGCTGCGGGTAAACGCCGATGAAGATAATGCCGGCGAGAGAAACAACGAGGGCGGCCTGCAGTGAGCGCGACAGCTCCAGCGGTTGGTTATCGGCAATCCGGTCGCCGAGATACATCACCTTGATGAAGCGCACGTAGTAGTAAAACGACACTACTGTGTTAAGTATGGCCCACCCTGCCAGCCAGTAATACCAGGTCTTGCCGTCAGCCTTACCACGCTGCAAGAGGCCGCCAAACAAAAAATACTTCCCAATAAAACCGCCGGTCATGGGTAGACCACCAAGCGACAACATGTAAACGGCCATCATCGCGGCCATGCCTGGGGCTTTTTGCGCGAGCCCGGTCATGTCGTCAACATTGTCACCAATGATTCCGCGGCGGCGCAGACTGATCACGATGCCGAAGGCGCCCATGTTCATGAGCGTGTAGACCAGAAGGTAAATCGCCAGGCCGATGTAGCCGTAACTGTTCCCGGCTACCAATCCCAGCAACAGATAACCTGCATTGGAGATTGAAGAATAAGCGAGCAGGCGTTTCGAGTTATCCTGCGTCACCGCGGCCCAGTTACCCACCATGATCGTGATTGCAGCCACGAGGCCGAGCAGCGGCGCCCAGTCCGCGCGCATGGCCGGCAGCGCTTCAACAAAGATCCGGGCGTAAAGCGCAAAGCTTGCCGCTTTGGAGCCGGTGGAAAGGAACGCAGTCACTGAAGTCGGCGCTCCTTCATACGCGTCAGGCGCCCACATATGAAACGGGACTGCGGCAATCTTGAAGAACAAACCTGCGGCGAGCGCAATCATTCCGAGTAGCAACATCGGACGTAACGACGCAGTTGCAGGTTCTCCCGGCGCTCCAGTCGCAGCGACTATCTCACTTACCGCCCTGCCGATCTCCGCCAGATTGGTTGAACCCGCAATGCCAAACAAGAGCGACATTCCGTAAAGCAAAACACCGGATGAAAACGCCCCAAGCAGGAAATATTTCATCGCCGCTTCGTTGGAACGCTTCTCACGTTTGGTGAAGGCGACGAGAACGTAGAAGGTCAGGGCCATCAACTCGAGGCTGATGTAAAGCGTGATCAAATCGAAGCCGCAGGCCAGAAACATCATGCCCACGGTCGCAAACAAAACGAGTGAATAATATTCGCCGTGTTGTTCGCCTTCGATATCGAGATAGCGGGTGGAGATGGCGATCGCGAGTGCGGCCGCGATTAGGAAAATAGCCTTGAACACCAAAGCGAACCCGTCAATTCGCACCATCCCGTAGAATCCGCTCAGCGGCAGAGTCTCCCGCGCATACCAGAATTGAGTGGCAAGTGAGAATCCGGCCAGAGCTATTCCAACGAGCGAGAAATAGGCGATGGTTTTGCTCTTGCGATACGGCAGCACGACTTCCATCACGAGGGCGAGCAACGCGCACGCAGTCAGGATCAACTCGGGTGCGATCAGCTGCAGATCAGCGATGCTGAAGAGGCTGGTCGTGTTGGCTTGGAATAGGAACATCTGGGCGGTTGTCAGTTGTCAGTTGTCAGTTGGTACGTTTGAGTTCAACTTTTAGGTTTGTGTTTTGCGCGGACCCCAAGCTAAAGCTTGAACTTTGAACACCTGTTGCTCATCACTCCTTACTCATCATCACTTCTTTACGCATCACTTCTGTTCCGCCGCCGCCCGTTGCGCCGGCGCCGGCGTGATCGGCAATCCAGGAATCGGATAGTTGGGCCGCACGTGTCGCACCACCGCGTTCACGGGCTTCGCCACGTAATCAAGAAAAGGCTTCGGATAAACGCCAATCCACAATGAAAGAATCACGAGCGGCGCCATGTAGGCCCATTCGCGACCCTTCAGGTCAAGCAGTTTTTCGTTTTTCGGATTATCGATGGTGCCGAAGAACATTCGTTGATAGAGCCACAGCATGTACCCTGCGTTAAGAATAATTCCCAGCGCACCCCATGCGGCCCACATAGGATTCGCCTCGAAGGCGCCGCGCAAAGCGAGAAACTCTGAAATGAACACACACAGCAGCGGCAAACCGATCGCTGTCATCACCATCGCCAGGAAAATCGCCGCATAACCTGGCATTACGTGAGATAGCCCGCCAAACTCGGCGACGTTGCGCGTGTGTCGCCGCTCATAAATTATGCCTACCAGCAAGAAGAGCGCTGCCGAATAGATGCCATGATTAATCATGTGCAGCACTGCGCCGTTGATGCCATTGGGATTGAGTGAAAACAGGCCCAGCATCACAATCCCCATCGATGACACTGACGAATAGGCGACCAGTTTTTTTACGTCGCCGTCTTTCTTGACAACAAAATACATCGCCGCCAGCGCACCGTAGATGATTCCGATAATTGCCAACAGAATCATCACGCTGCGCACGCCGAAAGATCCGAAGTAAGACTCATCAGCCGAAGCTGCCGGAAACATTGGCAGGTTGAAGCGATAGAAACCGTAGGTGCCCAGCTTGAGCAGGATGCCGGCGAGAATCACCGAACCGGCTGTCGGTGCTTCCACGTGCGCGTCTGGCAACCAGGTATGAAACGGAAACATAGGAACCTTGATGGCGAAGCCGATAGCAAAGGCAAAGAAGAGCAATACCTGCATCGCTCCCATTGGCATCACCGATCCCAAAGCTTGCATGTAGATAATGTTGAAGGTGCCGGTACCATTTTGAGCCGCCACCTGCAGCGAATTGGATACCAAAGTCGCTGTTTCTTTATTACCAGCCAATAAGTCCATGGTTGCCTGGGTAATCTGACCGGTCAGCGCTGTATCCTGAGTCAGGAAATACATCTTCAAGACACCGAGCAACATGATGACCGAACCAACCAGCGTATAGAGGAAGAACTTGATGGCCGCATACAAACGATTCTCACCACCCCAGATGCCAATCAGGAAATACATCGGCACGAGTGAAACTTCAAAGAACAGGTAGAAGAGGAACAGATCCATCGAGGTAAAAACACCAACCACCGCCGTCTGCAACAGGAGCAGCAGCACGTAATATTCTTTCTCGCGTTTTTCGATGTACTCCCACGACGACAGCGACGCAATCACACCCAGCAAGGTCGTCAACACAATCAACAAGACCGCGATGCCGTCAACGCCCATCTGATAGCGTGCGCCAATCACTGGGATCCATTGACGGTCTTCAAGGAACTGCATGCCGCCTATTGCCCGGTCGTACCCCAACAAAGCCAACGAGGCGACGAAAGCCAGGCCAAACCACACGGTGGCAAATTTCTTGATGGAGCTCGGCTGGTCCTTCTTGAAGAGCAATAAGATCAGGATTGCTCCCAGGGTCGGCAGCCATGTGACGATGGAAAGAATGGGCAGGTTTTTCATAATGAATGAGTGTCCGTTGTCAGTCGTCAGTTGTCAGTTGAAAACTAGAACTTGAATTCCCTTCAAGCCCGCACTGACAACTAACAACTGACCACTGACTAGACTAAAATCCGAGAGCAAAGATCGCCTTAACAGCCCTGAGAATATCGGCGCCAAAAAACATTGCCACTGCAGCAACCAGACCAAGCACCATCACCAGTGCGTAGTTTTGCGTAAAGCCAGTTTGCGCGGCTCGAAACACCGGCGACATGAGCCGCACAATAAAGGCCGCGACTGCGTTTACGATTCCGTCGACAAAATACTGATCGGTCACTCCGGTTACGCGACTGGTTAGTCGCGTTAACCAGGCAGAACCATTTACCGCACCATCGACCACCTTAGAATCGACAGCATAAATTGCGCGCGAAAGGTCCATCACTCGTCGCGTGATGGCCCAACCGTAGATCTCATCAACCCAAAACTTGTTGTAGCTCGCCTGGTAAAGAGGCTTGAGCCGGCTGGCCCAAATGTCTGGCAGTCGCGGATTCCTCAGGTAGAACAGAACTCCGAGTCCAATCCCCAGGCCGGCGACCAGTAGCGAAATAATAATGAAGACCCACTCCGTCAACGTGTGATTGTGGATTGCCGAATCAACCGCATGGGCCAGGTTGAAACCTTCCTTGCCGTATGGAGGTGGCGGCTCCTGTACTGTGTGAGTCTCCCCAGGAGGCAGCGCGCCTAGGACTAGGTGCGTCGTAACTCCTTCTGGAAATTTCCCGGAGCTGTCCACAAACCTATCGTGGCCAAAATGTCGCGTTGTTGGATTCCAGATAATCGGATCGAGGAAGTTGACTATATTCAGCCGTCCACCCACGTGATGTCCGCCGGTAAAGGCCGGGCTAATTCCGACAAAACCGCCAATCGTCGCTAAGACTGCAAGCACAGCGAGCGGCACCCACATTGAAGGCGGCGACTCATGTGGAATGTGAGCATGGTGACGATCTGTTGCGTGATCGTGCCCTTCGGCTTCGTGTTCGGGTGAGTGCTGATGATCTAGAAACCTTGGCTTGCCCCAGAAAGTCATCGCAACTAAACGTGTCATGTAAAACGCTGTGCACGTCGCCGCGATCGTTCCAATGATCCAGACCAACCAGCCGACTGGGACGTATCTCGTCGATGCTGCGCTCCAAAGAATTTCATCCTTAGACCAGAAACCGCTGAACGGAATAATCCCGCAGATGGCTAACCACCCGGCGAGGAACGTCAGGTAGGTATAGGGCATGTACTTCTTGAGTCCGCCCATGCGCCGCATGTCCTGTTCGTGATGCATGCCGTGAATCACGCTGCCGGCGCCGAGGAACATTAGAGCCTTAAAGAACGCGTGCGTCATGACGTGGAAAATGCCGATCGCAAATGCCCCCACGCCACAAGCCATGAACATGAATCCGAGCTGAGAAACTGTCGAGTAAGCAAGGACCTTCTTGATGTCGTTCTGCGTGATCCCGATCACGGCTGCGAAGATTGCAGTCGCGGCTCCAACTACCGCCACCACAGTCATCATCGTTTGCGAATGCTGAAAGATGACGTTCGTCCGGGTGACCATGTAAAGTCCGGCGGTAACCATCGTGGCCGCATGGATCAAAGCGGAAACCGGAGTTGGACCAGCCATCGCGTCAGGCAGCCAAACGTGCAATGGCAGCTGCGCCGACTTGCCACACGCTCCGATGAACAATCCAAGGGCGATCCAGGAAAGCAGTCCCCACTGGCCCAATGGCTCGAGTGGAAATTTCGCAGCCTGACCAAAGACATCGACGTATTGCGTGGTTCCGAAAGTGGCGATGACACCAAAAATCGCCAGCGCGAATCCGAAGTCGCCGATGCGATTGGTGATGAAAGCTTTGCGCGAAGCGTTTGCGGCTTCCTGTCGTTCAAAGTAGTAGCCGATCAAGAGGTAGGAACAGAGACCGACTCCTTCCCAACCAACAAACATCATCAGGAAGTTTGAACCCATGACCAGGATGAGCATGGAAAACATGAACATGCCCATGTAGGCGAAGAAACGGTAGAAACCTGGATCGCCATGCATGTAACCCGTGGCGAACACGAAAATGCATAGCCCGACTCCGGTAACTACCAGCATAAAGATCGACGACAACGCATCGAGCTGATAACTCCACTCGACGTCGAGCACCGAACTGCCTTCCTGAACTACGCCGGCAACTGCGATTGGTTGGTCTTGTTCCGCGTGTGGCAAAGCAGCGCGTTTCGCTTCAACTTCATCGTGAAGTCTTCCAGACGTGCGCTCGCTGTTTCCCTGCGTGAGACGCACCGGCCCGCCGGGTATCCATGAAAATTTGAATGCGCCATCCTGACTGGTGACGTATACCAGCGGATAAAGAGGTTTTGAACTAAAGGCGTAAGAAAAGACCGCAGAAACAGTGAGCAGAAACGCGAGTGCTATCGATCCGACAGCAATTCCGCCGATCAACCTCTCGCTGAAACGGAGCTTCCTTCCCAGCAAGCCGTTAATCGCGGCGCCGGCCAGAGGGAGCAAAGGGATTAGCCAGATGTATCGATGCATGAAGAGCGTTCTTTAGCCGTTGCGCCTTAGAATTGTGCTTTGCACTTAGTGCTTTGTGCTTGGTGCTTTGTCAAAGTTATTGCCGTTGCTAACGTCTACCAAGCGCAATCTCATAAGAACAAAGGACAAAGTTCAAAGTTACAAAGTTACAAAGCACCTCTTACCACTTAAGAATATCAATCTCATCCACCCAGATTGTTTCCTTGTTCCGGTAAAGCGCAATCACGATTCCCAGTCCAATTGCGGCTTCGGCTGCCGCGACCACGATGACGAAGACTGCGAATATCTGCCCGGCGACTGCGTTAACGCTGCCCGTTTCCTGCAGGTACCGGGAGAACGCAATAAAGTTCAAATTCGCGGCGTTAAGAATCAACTCAATCGACATGAAGATGACGATGATGTTGCGTCGCGTGAGGACTCCCGCTACGCCGATGATGAAAAGCAACGCACCGATCACGAGAAACTTTGACAAGTCCGGGTGCTGCGCTTTTTCCCACGCAGTCGCCACGCGTCCGCTGGCAGCCTCCTGAAATAGCATGGCGAACGCCGGCTCGAAGATTTTGAACATTAGGATTGACATTGACTATTGAACAACCGGATCGGTCTGCACGCTCGCAAGCTCTGATTCATCCGTCGTTTCCGTGGGCGCCGCATCATCAACTGCGGCTTCCTGTTTTAGCGTTCGGGCCAACATCACGGATCCGACAATCGCGACCAGCAGCAGGACGCTGGCAATTTCAAACGGCAATGATCCAAATCGATAAAGGCTTGCGCCAACCGTTTCCGATTGCGTGCTGATTCTGGATGAGCCGGTTGCCGACGCTGCGAGGTTTTGCTCCTGACTGGCGCGACGTTGTGCTCCGGCCTCGATTAGTGGCGCATCTCGCTTTTGCAGACCTTCATAACCGAGATTAATTGCGTAGAGCAGGCCGGCAGCGAGTAGGCCGCAGAAAATTACGCTCGTGACAACTTGCCGGGATCGGTTGAATATTTCTTCCCTGCCACGCTCTTCTTCCCCAACGTTCACCAGCATGATCACAAACAGAAACAGGACCATCACCCCGCCAACGTAAACCAGAATTTGCACACCGGCGATGAACTCAGCATGCAAAAGGATGAACAGTGCGGCGACGGAAACAAGGGAAGAAATCAGGAACAGCGCGCTGTGAATAGTGTTGCGGGCCATCACGGTCAAGAGACCCGCGAAGATGGCGGCTATAGAAAACACCCAGAAGAAAACTGATTCCCAGCCAGATAAAATCATTGCCGATTGCCGATTGCCGATTGCCGATTGCTTGTTGTCTTTGCCGAAATTCGAGATCTCGCCATTATTTTTGTTAGCTCATTAGCTTCCTGAAGAAGCGGCTGCACCTTTTCTGCTTGAAGAAGGCCACTGTCGATATCAACTCAAGCCAGAAAGCACTTTCATCGGCCTCTTCTTCGACAACACCTATCTTTGCGATGAATTCTGCTCTTGAGCGCCCCCGACACGCTGCGCGATAGTTAGCAGCTACCGAAGTGCCGGAACGAACCAGTTGACCTCCAATGGTCCTACCCTGAATGTTCTTTGGTAAGGCCGCAACAAGTTTCAAGACTCGCAAAGCGAATTTCTTCGTGCGCGCTTTCAGCTCTTCTGCATTCATGGGTGTCCCGGTGAGAAGACCGCATGTTCTTTTTCAAATCGGCAATCGGCAATCGACAATTGGCAATTGCCGTTACCGCGTGTACTTGACCGTCTCACGTCCCTGCTCCAGCATTTCACGATTCCAGACAAAACCGGCGCGCGAATAGGTTGCCAACTCAAAGTCCTGCGTCAGTTCAAGGCACGACGTGGGACAGGCCTCCTGGCAAAGCGCGCAGAACATGCATCGCGACGTATCGAAGATAAACTCGTCGAGCACCTTCTTCTTTCGCGGCTTACCGGCCACGATTATTTCAACGTCCATCGGAATAACGTCGATGCAATCTTCCGGACAGGCAATCGCGCAGAGATTACACGCGATGCAAAGCGTGTCGTGCGTTTCCGGATCCATGTTTAGGCGCGGTGCACCGTGAAAGCGCGGCGCAACATCGGGACGGACCTTCGGATACTGCTCGGTGTAAATCCCCTTGCCTGCAACAGAATCCTTATCGGTTAGAGCCCCGACATTGTATTTCAGCGTAAGCCGCAATCCCTGCAGAAGGTCTGCCATGAAAAAGCGCTTCAACTTGTCGACAAACTTTGGTTTTGGAACTTTAACTAAAGGCATAAATTTATTTCCGAAACAGAACCGAGCGCGGTAGCGCCGGATGCTTAACTCAATTCTAAACTAGGCCACCTGTTGTATTCTGATAGTCCATCGTTAACTCTCGGATCCGGCGCTACCGCGCTCGGTTCTGTCAGGGCGCTACGGCGCCTGCGATCTCATCCTTCTGCTGCCACTTGCGGTACTGCCGGTTTACCTTGCGGCACGCTCACTAGTCGAATGTTCCGGCGTTGGCTCTTCAGATTAAAGTCGCGCGACCGCCAGTTGATTCGCGCCAGCAGCAGACCTGTAACACCAAGACCCAGCAACCCCATCACGATCATCACTGCTTTCCCCGTCGCGGTTAAGTTCAGCCCGTTCGCGAGCGAGTCGATGGTTCGAATGCCGCGCCATCCGTTTAATGCCTGGACCACAAAGATTGCGATTGCCGACGTTCCAATATTGATCAGGGCCGCTGGAATCAACCACTTCCAGCCGATGTCCATGAGTTGATCATAGCGAAAGCGCGGTAACGTCCATCGCAACCAGAAATACAAATAAAGAATTGCTGCCAGTTTGATGAGAAAAACGAGAAGGCTGACTATAACATAGAGGTTGTGATGGCCTTTCGCTTCGGTCAGCCCATACACAAACGGGAAATACCAGCCGCCAAGATAAACCGTCACAGCGATTGCCGAGACGATCACCATCGCCGCGTATTCTGCAAAAAAGAAAAGAGACCAACGGAAACCGGAATACTCGGTGTGGAAGCCTGCGACTAATTCTGATTCCGCTTCCGGCAGGTCAAACGGTGCGCGATTGTTCTCAGCGATTCCACTAACGAGGAAGATTAGGAAGCCGAGTGGTTGATAGAAAAGAAACCAAACGGAGTCACCCGCTTGCGCGCTGATGATTCCCGAAAGCGAAAGTGTTCGGGCAAACATTAGCGCGCCGATGAGCGACAACCCCATCGCCACTTCGTATGAAATCATCTGGGCGCTCGAGCGCAACGCGCCGAGCAAGGAATACTTAGAATTCGATGACCAGCCCGCAAGGATCAGGGCGAGAACGCCTACGCTGGAAACAGCCAACACGAACAATAAGCCAATGTTGACGTCAGTAATCACTGCCCAGTCAGGCCCAAAGGGAATCACCGAAAAGACAATGAATGCGGCCGCTACCGCGATATACGGGGCAAAGAAAAAGATCCAGCGATCGGCTTTGTCAGGGATGAAGTCTTCTTTGGTGATCAGCTTAATGCCATCGGCTATCGGCTGTAACAGACCCCACGGACCGACGCGCATTGGGCCAAGCCGCGCCTGCATGAAGGCAGATATCTTTCGCTCCAAATAGCTGGCATAAGCGACCCAGCCAGCGACCACGGTCACTACCAAACCAATCTGGATAAATGGCCACACCACATGCTTGAGCGTGTTTGCGCTGAACACGCCCTGCAGCAGGTCGCTTACAAAATTAATTGGTGCTAAGAGAAACAATCGCTTCCTGCTTCCGCTTCCTCTCTGAGATGCCTCACAGAGAATTACCTATCAATCTCACCCAACACAATATCCAACGTTCCAATGATCGCAACTACATCTGCCACTAGATGTCCGATGCAAAGGTTCCGAAGCGCTTGTAGATTTATCAACGAAGGTGGACGAACGCGCACACGCCATGGTTGCGCGGTGCCGTCGGAAACCAGGTAACACCCGATTTCTCCCTTCGGACCTTCGATGGAGTGGTAATAATCGCCAATCGGTGGCTTAACAATCTTTGGCAGCTTCGCGTTGACTGGACCATCAGGCAATTTATCCATCGCCTGATCGATGATTCGTCGGGACTGACGCATCTCTTCCAGTCGAACGAGGTAACGATCGTAAGTGTCACCGTTCTCACCAAGTGGCACATCGAAATCCATCTCAGCATACGCTGCATACGGCCGAGCTTTGCGAATGTCCCAGGCCACTCCTGAACCACGCAGCGCCGGTCCTGATAATCCAATCGCAACCGCGTCCTCGCCGGAAATTACGCCGATACCAACGGTGCGACTCAGCCAGATTCGGTTTTCAGAGAGGACCGTCTCGTATTCGTCGATGCGGGTGGGGAAGTTATTTACGAACTGGCGAACGTCAGCTTCAAAATCGTCATAAGCATCATTCGGCATCCCGCCTACGCGCCACGCGTGACACGTTAGCCTGGCACCAAACTGCCGCTCAAAAATCTTTAATATTTCTTCGCGTTCACGCAGTGCCCAAAGGAGGACTGTAACCGCGCCAATATCGAGAGCGTGCGTGGCAAGCCAAAGCAAATGTGAAGCGATGCGATTAAGCTCAGTAAGTATGGTGCGCAGATAGTGAGCTCGCGGTGGCACCACTAGTCCCATCATCTGCTCAACAGTTTCCACCCAGACCAGCCCATTCGAAACTGCGGCAATGTAATCAAGGCGGTCCCAGTAGGGCGCGATCATCGTGTACATACGATTCTCAGCAATCTTTTCCATCCCACGATGGAGATAGCCAATATCGCAATCGAGATCGATGACCGTTTCACCGTCGAGTTTCAGGATCACGCGCAACACGCCGTGCGTCGACGGATGCTGCGGGCCCATGTTCAGCACCATCTCCGGGCTATCGAGCAGCGTCTCTCGAGTTGTCGCGATTTCTACTTGATGCATATTGAATTCAAACTAACGCTCAAGCTGCTGCCGGAGCTGGTTCCTCCGGCAAATAACAGCCGGTGATGCTCCACGCTTCGATAATCAATCCAATCTCTTTCGCTTCGCCACGCGCCCGTTTATCGCTGAGCTGACTGACAATCGCTTGCGCCGCACTCGCCTTGTTCCAAACATTTCGGGGCGACATAGTTTCGGTCAAAACAAACCCAGCCACTTTCGCCGCCTCCGGCGTATCGAATACTTTCGCTTCATATTGAGTCGCGATTTCTTTTGGCGTCATACGAGGTGTCGGGTTTCGGGTGTCAGGTGCCGGTGTGAAGGATCATCTGACACCGGCACCTGGCACCCGACACCTATCACTTATCTTTCGGCATCACTTCTTTTCCACCCTGGAAAATATCTCGCATCAGTCGCTCTTGTGGCACTGACAATATCTCCAAGCCGTATGCTCGTCGCTGTTCAAGTTGTTCACGCTGCACATCGGTCATTTCCGGAAGATGACGGCTGGTCCAGGCATTTTCGATAAACTCGAGTGGATAGTCTTTGCGTAATGGGTGTCCTTCCCAATCCATCGGCAAGAGAATCCGGCGTAAATCTGGATGATTTCGGAAGGTAACGCCGAAGAGATCATAGACCTCGCGCTCCATCCAGTTCGCCGTGGGCCATACCGAAGTCACACTGTCAATCGTGCCGTCGCTTATGGATGCTTTCAATCGCACCCGTTCATTTCGGACTATCGAATACAGTTGGTAGACGACCTGGAAAGGCGCTCCGCTCTGCAGCGGAAAATGAACACAAGTGAGATCCGAGAGATAGTTGAATCGACATTCGGGATCTGTTCGGAGAAATTCGCAAATCTCCACCACTCGATCGGGCGAAATCTGAATTGAGAGTTGGCCGATGAATTCACTAGCGTCGGAAACGGCGTCGCCAAATTTTGTTTTCAGTTGCTTGACTAGTTTGTGATCTGAAGCGTCGGTAGGCTTGGGAGCCTCTTCCTTCTTTTTTACCGGGGCTTTGGGAGCTCCGGCGGCAGCAGGTGCCTTTTCAGCTAGTGAGTCCTTGACGGCGGCGACGCGAGATTTGGCCTGTTCGACCATCGCGGCCTTCTCTGCATCGGCGCCCGCGAGTTCCCCTGCTTCAGGAATAGACGATGCCGGCGGCGTGCCTGCAGAATCCGCCGGCGTGACAACACCCGGTAGGTCGCCCTTCTCGTTCGTCTCTTTTTCGTCTGCCATTAGTCTGAGATTCGAGTAGCTACACTCTGACCACAGTGCGATCCGTCATAAAGACAATCAGATCGCGTTCAACAGTTCGAAGGAAGTGTTAATGCTAAGTACAAAAGGTCGGCAGAAATGGATTTAAACATGGCATTATTATGGTGTCAATAAACTTGTTTGAGCGCAATCCAGTGGTTGTGAGTTCGCTCGAATTCGTTGGCTCGCTTGACGATAGAGGCATCGCCGCCTATCATTGCTTGTTTGGAAAATGCAGCATTTTGCTGTCTATAAGCGAGGCAAGAGGATAATGAAACCAGGTATTCACCCAGACTATAACGAGATCACCGTGACATGCGCTTGCGGCGACACTTTTAAGACGCGTTCAACCAAAAAAGGCGATTTGCATGTGGAAATCTGTTCGGCCTGTCATCCGTTTTTCACGGGAAAGCAGAAGCTGGTGGATACCGCCGGTCGTGTGGATCGATTTAACAAGCGTTACGGCAAGAAAACGCCTGAAGCCACCGCGACACAGTAAGCCTTTCGGGTCACCAGTGACTAGGACTAGAGGATTGATCTCAACGCAACATTAGCAATCGTTTAGAATGAAACGCCGGCGGAAACCCGTCGGTCGCATTAGGTGCATCAAAACGCACTGCGACCGTCGTCAATCGCCGGCGTTAGTCTTTTAGGCTATGGTCAAACGATCAAACCGGCTGGTGAGGATAAACACTTGAGTACAAACGAACGAGACCTAATTGTTGGCGGGCAGGCTGTTATTGAGGGTGTGATGATGCGCACGCCGAACGCTTATGCAGTAGCAGTGCGCAAGGCGGATGGCACAATCGTTAACATCTCCGCTCGACTGCCTAAATGGAGCGACAAGTATCCACTCCTGAAGTTGCCGGTGCTCCGCGGCAGCGCCGTGTTAGTGCAGTCGATGGGGTTGGGCATCAAAGCGTTGAACTATTCCGCCAACGAAGCCTTCGCGGACACAGAAGAGTCAGAAGTGAAACAGGTCCGTGTGGCACTGACACCGGCGGTGATAGAAGGTGAAGGAGACTTTGCTGGGTTGACCGGAGCCGTTCCTGGCCTCATTCCGGTGCCGACCACCAAGCGTTCCAAGGACGAAATGAAAAAGGGTGGGACGGCTGCAGCGGCTGGATCGATCATCTTCGCGATGATCTTCAACGTGCTGCTATTTGTAGCTGCGCCACTGCTGCTCACGAATGCGCTTTTCATTGGAGCAGGTTGGGCTCCCGCGCCGGCAGCAGCTGTGAGTCAACAAACGCCACCAGCGACAACGGCTGATGGAACGTCGGCCGTTACTCCGAGTGAAGTGGCCCCCTGGTATAGTCGCGGATGGCAGACCGTAAAAACGTACCTGCATCCCGTCAGGCCATCAATCGCATTTAATCTGGTCGACGGCATGATACGCATGACGTTTTTCCTGATCATGATTTTTAGCTTTTCACTGATCAAGGACATCAGACGCGTTTTCGAGTATCACGGGGCAGAACACAAAACGGTATTTACCTGGGAAGCCGGATTGCCATTGACGGTTGAAAACGCGCGGCCACAGCCGCGTCAACACCCTCGATGTGGCACCAGCTTTCTCATGGTGGTCATGCTCGTCTCGATTGTGTTGTTCTCGGTCATCAAGTTTGATTCGCTCTTATTTAACTTCCTGGTACGGCTCGCGCTCATGCCACTCGTTGCTGGAATCTCTTACGAAATCATTCGGCTGTCAGCGAAAAAAGAGAGCGGATGGTTTTTCAAAATGATGACGCGACCGGGTGTGTGGCTGCAAAACATTACTACCCAGGAACCAGACGATCAGCAGCTCGAAGTCGCGATTGAGGCCTTGAAGGAATCTTTGAAGCTCGAACCAAAGCCAACCGAGGCAGCTCTCGCTCCAATGTCATAGGCTCGCGGGTTCCAGGTGTTTAGAGTTTAGCCTTCAGACTTAACGACCCGCAGAATATTAGAAGAATCGCCATGTTAGACAGACTCGATCAAATTGAAGCCCGCTACGAAGAGTTAACCAACGAACTCTCCTCGTCTGAGTTGTTGGCCGACCGGGCCGCGTACACCAAAGCCACGCGACAGCACCGCACTCTCGGAGAAATCGTCGAAAAGTATCGCGCCTGGAAAACGCTCAAGGAAGAATTGGTGGGCGCTCAGGAACTCGCCAGTGGCGTAGACGATGACGAAATGTTGGAGATGGCCCAACAGGAAGTTGCCACGCTGCAGCAGAAACTGGAAACGACTGAAACCGAATTAAAGCTACTGCTGGTTCCTTCTGATCCAAACGACGAAAAGAACGTCATTGTCGAAATTCGTGCGGGCACCGGTGGCGACGAAGCTACCCTCTTTGCCGCCGAGATGTTGAGGATGTACAACCGTTACGCCGAAAGGCAAGGCTGGCGCTTTGAAGTTCTCGACGCCTCTGAGTCAGGAATAGGCGGCATCAAAGAAGGCATCGTTTTGATCGAAGGCGATAAAGTCTATTCCAAGATGAAGCACGAATCTGGTGTCCATCGCGTTCAGCGAGTTCCCCAAACCGAAGCCAGCGGACGGATTCACACTTCGGCGATCACGGTAGCTGTTTTGCCGGAAGCGGAGGAGGTTGACGTTAAGATCGATCCTAAGGATTTGCGCATCGATACCTTCTGTTCGTCCGGTCCCGGTGGGCAGTCGGTGAACACAACTTATTCGGCTGTTCGCATAACGCACCTCCCGACGAACGTTGTGGTTTCGATGCAGGATGAGAAGTCGCAAATCAAAAACCGCGAGAAGGCGATGCGTGTTCTCCGCGCACGATTGCAGGAGCTCGAAGAACAAAAGCAACACGACGCCGTGGCCAGCGAACGCCGCTCAATGGTTGGCTCCGGCGATCGATCGGAGAAGATTCGCACCTACAACTTCAAAGAGAATCGCGTTACAGACCATCGCATCGGGTTAACCATTCACCAGCTGGATCTGGTAATGGAAGGCGCCCTCGACGAATTCATTCAAGCCCTAATTACCCACGATCAGCAAGAGAAACTCAAGAACGAAGCCGCAGTTGCTGCCTAAAGATTTCGTAAAGCAAACTGTTAGTTTGCTAGTGAGCGTTATCGAACAAGTTTGAGGTCATACCGCGCTCCCGGCCTCATATATCCGCACCCAACGCAAACTAGCAGTTTGCGTTACATCGTCCCAACAATGTCCCAGACAACCCAGGTAATTCTCATTCGGCACGGTCAATCGCAGGGCAACGCCGAGGGTCGATTTGGTGGACACACCGACACTCCGCTATCCCCGAAGGGTCGTAAACAAGCCGAGGCCACAGCGAACGCGTTGGCATCTCAGAAGTTCAGCGCGATCTATTCCAGTGATCTTCCGCGCGCGATTGAAACCGCCACTCCACTCGTAAAACTCACTGGCGCGCCGTTGATTACTACTGACGCGTTTCGCGAACGCAGTGTCGGCGTGATGGAAGGTCTGACGTTCGAGGAGGCAGCTGAGCAGCACCCGGAACAGTATCAGGCACTGCTGCACCGTGATTTCGAGCACGTGTTGGAAGGTGGTGAGAGTTACCGGCAGACTCTGGATCGTGCTTCACGTGCACTCGACGAAGCGATCGAAAAACATAAGGGCGGTCGAATTGCTGTGTTCACTCACACCGGAGCAATTTGCATTCTGATACTTCACTTAATGGGAGCCCTTGATGCACCAGAACTGAAGCCCGTCTGGATCGCCACGACGAATTGCGGTCTAGCTCGTTTCGACCTGCGTGATGATGGATTTGTGCGCGTACTCTCGATTAACGATACGCGGCATTTGGCAGGAATTAATTAGCCCAGCTTGGTCACTTGCCATCAAATCGTCCCCGCTCAGCGTTGGTCCAATCACAAAGCGACTTCACATCTTCCCCTGACAATTCTGAACCGGGGTGCAACGGCGTATACGAGCTAAGTGGCATTGTGCCTGACTTCACTTCTTTGCATATCACTCCAAGCATCTCAGCAGCCTCTCGACGATCAAGGCGACCCCATTCTGAGAAATTAAGGTGACTGCGTCCATGGTTGACGTGATCAATTACAAGCCACGAAACCGGCGCCACCCTGCTATACCAGGGCCAGCGCGTCTTATTCGAATGACAATCATTACAGGAGCGGTCGAGAATTCCTGCGACTTGCGGCGTAACCTGAAGTTGAGCTTCGACAGTTTGAGCTTCAACCGGCACCGGGTTACTCCTCGCTGGTCCAGTGAACTGGATTACGAGTAGCAAACAAGCGATCGCCACCGCGGCCCACTTCAAAATTCTTTTGGCCTTCTTCATGATCTTGCGTTCCTTCGCCGCAGCCACACCAAGGTAAGCGTTGAAGCGAGCACTAGACTCGAGAAAGCCAGCAAATACTTGAATCGCCCAGCGTCCGTTATTGCCACCAACGCTCTTTCAGCAGCCACGCCCGCTCTGGTTCCCAAGGCAGTTGTGCCATTGTCCGTAACGTCAGAGCCAACCACTCCGAGAATCGTGCTGCTTCCGTCAATTGCGATCTTTCGGATCCTTGGTCCACTCCAGGCGTTTGGAAGAGTTAATCCAATCTCGAGCACATAAACGTTTCCTGCCGAGACCGCCACACCATTGGGAAAGAAAGGCGGCTCACTTCTCATCACAACTGAAACCACACCCTGCCGATCGATTCTCAAAAGCCGGCGCTTACCGGCATCGGCAACATAAACGGTTCCGTCCGGCGCAACGGTGAGCCCTGCCAAACCTCCATATGACGCAAAGAGTCGAGGGTCATCCTCGCGTGTCCTGAAATCGAGATTCCGGGCGATAGTAGTCACAGTGCCATCACTCAAAACTCGACGCACTGACGAACCGTCGGTTAGGTAAATGCTGTCGTCAGCGGCCACAAACATTCCACCGATGCTGCTAAAACGCGCCTGAGTTCCCTTGCCATCGGCTTGGCCATAAGAGCTTCCGGCGAGGGTGGTCACAATACCCTCGGGTGAGCGTTTCAAGAGTAGCGTCTGCTTTTTTGTATGATTGTTCTGATCAACCCAATACATGTTGCCCGCACGATCGAGCCAGATGCTCATACCGAGCGGCGGCTTAGTTGTTGGTTCCAACAGGTAAGTAATCCGACCGTCGCGAGTCATCTTCCAAACATCACTGATCCATTCCGCGGTCGAAGGTTTGTAACTAACATCTGCGCCGTACACATTGTCGCGCTCGTCAATGGAGAGCTCATGCACATGGCGACCACGTTCTCCGGCTCGAAAGACGAACAGCCCACCCTTCGCATCAAGCTTCCAAACCGTTTCAAGATCGCTGAAGTAGACATTGCCGCCTCGGTCAACAACGATACCGGTGGCTGGATGGGCCAGGACCCTCGACGAAAACAATAATCCACAGCCAACGATTGAAAAGAGGATTGCTAGAGATTTGAACTTTCGAGGGCAGGATACAATCCACGAAATTACACTGTGTGACACGAACAGAGTTTCGAGTCCTTTCGTGTATTTGCGTAGACCGTTTGATGTCTCTGAAGAGCTATTCTTCATAACCTGATCCGGCCCATGTTGCTTCAAAAGCATTAATCACACGCTCTGGCGCGGGCGTTAATTTCCCGTGCAATTCCTCGAGCACTTCTCAACCCTGATGTCGCGGACGCCTCGCCATATCCCGTCGCTTTCTTTCTTAAGTGTCAAAACTGACGAGAAGCTTCCCTGCGAGCCATACTTGCGCCGCGTTTCATCGTCGATGAACGGGTCGTCGTTGAAGTGATATTCGTCTATCCAATACTCGGGATAGCCGGGCCCTGAAATGTATGCGTGGATGTGCTGCGGGTTGCGACTCGACGGATAAGAGCCTGGCCTGATGGTCCGAAACTCGTAGCGACCGTCCGCCTTGGTCTGCACCGCGCCATGAATTCTGGTGTTACGATTGTCACCTCCGGTCGTCGTATACCTGCCGGTTGCATCCGTTTGATAGACGGAGAGGGTAATTCCCTCCAGCGGTTTACGTCCGTCAGGCGTGTAGATCGTGCCGGAAATTATTAGCGGCTCGCCCGGTTCACCTTCCGCAACTATCGTTGTCTTCCACGGAACATTGCCGGGCTGTTTGCTCGAACCGGAAAATGATGACGAACTTGCCTGATTGCAACCAAGCAGTCCGAAGCTGCCAAGTTCCAGAACAGGAACCGCAAGCGCGAAAGCTGAAGCACGTTTCAAAAACGATCTGCGATCTTGTTTCGAATTCATAATTTGCTCCCGTTCGTTGCAAAGTGATGTGGGCCAATGCGTCTCATCTGGGACGCACGCCAAGGATTTACTTCTTGCGGTCGAGGCCTTTGAATTTCTCCAGGCCCCTGGTCCAGGTATCTACCCAAAGTTTTTTCAAGCCGGAGTCACTGCTCCAGCCGTTTTCCAGATAACCCTTCCAAAGTCTCATCGTAGGTTCATCAAGTCGCAGCACGCCTTCGCGGCTAACGTCTTTCGGAGGCGGGGATAACGACGCCATTCGTTCATAAACGCGAACTCGATCCTCGCCCTCTACCCGATAAAGAAGATTCCAAAGCGTTAACGTGTCCCGCGGCCGCGACTCCTGCAAAATTAAATCGAGCGCGGGAATCTTGGACCACTCAGTGTCTGAAGGTTCGAAATCAAGTTTCGCCAGCGCTGTTTTTAAAAGTGGAGTGGCGTCTTCGAAGTAAGGTGTGCCTGGGCCGATTCCCGGTCGCGTCGCACAAGCCGCACCTGCGGGGACAACCGATTCCCGACCCTTTAGTTGCAGCGCCACCCATCCGGCAGTTACGCGCAGCAGACTGCCGCCAGCGTCGTCGACTTCGAGTGTGTAGGCGCAACCGAGGTCAGCGGCGACTGCCGACGGCGTATCGACAAAGAACAGCCTGGGAGGCGCCCAAATTTTCGCCGTCATCTTTCCGCGCGCGAGTTCCAGTCGATGTTCGGTTGGTCGAGTTTCCACGAGTCGTACGCGTGTGTTGGGATCAATCTCGACGTGCCCGATGGTGGCCACATCAATCTTGGCGCTGGAGCTTTCGTCTGTTTCCAACCATTGGCCCACCGCAAGCTGCCCTCGGTCGCTGATTCGTGACGACCCAATTGTTGGGGCTCCATTAATTCGTACAACATCCCAAAAAGGTCGAGACTCCCGCGTGTAGATCCAAAAGGCCGACATACACACTGTTAGAAGTAATCCGACAGCAACTCCCGCAAATCCTGGTTGCCACACTTTGAAAGATGAAAGATGAGATTTGGTTGTCCGGGTTGTTAAGCGCTCGATCACCTCAGGTGGGTTTTCGAGACGTTCCTCTAGTTTGGACCACAATGAGTCGGGTGCGGTCAGTTGCGGTAAGGCTTCCGCGAGCTTAATCCCCAGCTTTATTTCTTCGAACTGCAAACGGCAGCGGTTGCATCCGATCAGGTGTTCAGCAACGTGACGCGTCTCGTCACTCGACAATTCCGCGTGTCGATATGCTGACAACTTCTCTGTTACGTGATTCGAAAACATATCCAAAACTCCGCAGGTTAATTCAACTCTCTGTTCACCCTCAGTGTTCTCTATGTCTCTGTGGTGGAGACCTGAGGCTAATCGTCAAGCTGGTTCCGCAGATGCCCTAATTTCTTCGCCAAACTCTGATGACCTCGATTCAAGCGCGAAGCGACGGTGCCTTTCGAACATTCCAGTACGCTCGCAATCTCGTCATAAGTGAGTCCTTCGACGTATTTAAGGAGCATCGGCATTCGCATCTTCGGCGACAAATCCTGAATCGCTTGTTGCACACAACCCGCCAATTCCGCCTTCGCGTAGAGCTGCTCCTGCGATCGCTTGTCTTCAGGTTTACTCACCGGCGACCATTCTTCGAACGAAAGAAAACGTCGGCGTTTCCGCTGTTCATCGGCGCAAGCATTCACCACCAAGCGATAAAGCCACGTGGTAAAAGCGGAGTCACCTCGAAACTGCCCAATCGAGGTCATCAACTTGAGAAACACCTGTTGGGCGACGTCATTTGCAGCCGCTTCATCGCCGCCGAACGAATAAACCGCGATCGAGAAGACCTTGTCCTTGTAAGCCTCAAAGAGCTGCCGAAAAGCATCCCGGTCGCCTTCCTGACAGGCTGAGATCACGAGCTCTTCGCTTATGGGTTCGGCCACCGCGCGCTGCTCCATCCGGCCCCTCCGTCTTCGCTAACAACTATAAGACGACGGAGTAGGCAAAATTCTTCCATTAAATTTGGAGATTAGTCCGCAAACGGACGATTTAGAGTAGCACCACTTCAGTCCGGGAAAGATGGGATGATCATGTTGAGCGATGACGCGGAGCGATCTCATTAGCACCGTGGCTTCAGCCCGGTGATTAAGCACGGCTCAGCATGCTTTGAACCGTTTCAACGGTTTCTAGTTGAGCGTGACCAAAAACCGTTAAAACGGTTCGAGCGTGGTCTACCAACTCTGATCACCGGGCTAAAGCCGCGGTGCCAATGAGATCACTCCGCGTGGACGCTGCACCGGGAAATCAACTATGACCAGAAGTATTGAAAGTTTTGTGCTAATGCTGGTCGCCAGCACTCGAATAGTTGGGATTTTTCAGGAGTCCGTGATACGGACCATTTTGGATGCGAGTTTTAGGTCGTAGCGGGAACGTGATCGGAAGCTCGACGTAGCTGGGATTTCGTCGCCGTCTTCAAGATCTTGTGCACGATGAACCGTGCCGTCAGACTCGAAGATATAGGCCGAGGGGGCCTCGCGCATGATGATGTCCTGCAAGCGCATGAGGCCATAAAGCAAAGCTTCCGGGCGAGGTGGACAACCCGGAATGTAAACGTCGACCGGGATGCAACGATCCACACCCTGCATTGTCGAATAGGAGTCGAATGGTCCACCGGTCGAGGCGCAGGCGCCCATTGCAATCGCCCACTTTGGTTCGGGCATCTGCTCGTAGACTCTTCGCACGACCGGTCCCATCTTCAGAGTCACTGTGCCGGCGATAATGATTAAGTCGCTTTGCCTGGGGCTTGGTCGAAACACGCCGGCGCCGAATCGATCAATATCAAACCGCCCGGCGCCAGTCGCGATCATCTCAATCGCACAGCACGCTAAACCGAAAGTCATCGGCCACAGAGCGGAGCTCCTGGCCCAGTTGACGCCATAGCGCGCCAGCTTGGTGTCCATCAAAGGCGCCGCCACCTTACGCCGCACGGCGTTCATCAAGGTGTCGAATCTGGTTAGGACGAAGCCTTCGTCGTGTTCAGCCATTGGGTTAAGGGATGAGGGCGGAGGGATGAGGGATGACCTTCTGGCTCTCATGCTCCGCCCTCTGTCGTTTGGTACCTTTTGCTATGGTAACGAACATTGCAATCAATTCATTAGCTTCTTCTTCGAGCGGTGCTAAGCGATTCGCCGCAATTATTTTCGACTCGGATAACAGCTCCAACCAGTAACTGGTTTCGTCAAGCTCTTGCAAACCACCCTCTATCTTACTTATGAAATCCGCATTGGATTTAGCGCGACACGCCTCTCGATAGTGCGCTCCAACAGAGGTGCCAGATCTGAGCAATTGCTTACCGAGAACTTGGGCTTCAACACTTCGAGGGAGGGCTCCATACAATTTGATTATGCGTAGAGCGAAGTCCTTCGTACGTTTTCGAAGATCTTGTCGGGCATTAGAGCTCATCCCTCCGACCTCATCCCTCATCCCTTATCATCACGCCCATTCCAGCGCGCCCTTGCGCCAGGCGTAGTAGTAGCCGACAACAAGTATTCCGATAAACACAAACATCTCGATCAAGCGCAAACTTCGTAAACGAAAAATCCTCGCCCATGAAAATGATAGCCCAAGGAAGTAGGAAAATTGTCTCAACGTCGAAGATAAGAAACAGCATCGCCACGATGTAGTACCTGACGGTGAAACGCGAGTGAGCGTCGGTGGTCGGATCGATACCACACTCATACGGACGCATCTTTCCTTTGCCGTAGACAGCGGGTCTGATGAACCGGCCAAGGATGATCGGTAGGACAGGAAAGACGACAGCCACAGCAAAGAAGATCATCACCGGCCAATACGCGGTGATTGGCGAGCCGATGTTTGCAGTCGTAGCCGTGGCCTGAAGCAGCATCGTGGGTCTGAAACTGATTGTTAAAGAAGAATGCGTTGCGAATTCTAGGAGATCGGCGAAAATCTTAAGCGCGCGCACGAACCTTGTCAACGAAGAGTTTCGATTGGACGTCGATTACATATGGATAATGCTTGCAGCGCTTGGGTAGCCTCAGTGCTGCTTTGCCGCAGCACAGTGCGGTAAGGCTCTGCCTTATCGAAGAAGATGTTTGAAGACTTCCTGAGGCTTAGCCTCAGAGGATGAAGTAGTCAGCATCGGAAAGGCAGAGCCTTTCCGCACGGTGCGGCGGCAAGCTGCGACGTTTGCTCACCAATTCTTCGCCGCCGCCTCAGCGTCTTCAAGTTCTTCCTGGCGCCGCCAGTAGCCGCACTGCTCGATCAGCTTCCGCGCCGCCGCAAGATCCTCTTTCGGTCCGCGGGCGTTGCCGTTAGCATCGCTGGCCCACGGATACGGCTCGACCGCATGAAACAGCCGTGCGCGATAAAGATGAATGTCCGCCATGAACAATCTCATCGGACCACGTTCAGCAATGTCCCAAGCCTCGTCCAAGTCAGCTTGCGCGCTCTCGTAACCGGTGATCACGTCGGTCCAAGAGAGTAACCAAGCTCGGGTTAGAAGGCCCCGAGGGAGTTCATCCATGTTTCCGGAGCGACGAAGGCTGTCCACGGCAGACCTTATATGGGAGACGGCGCTTGAGGTCTTGGAATTGGGAGATCCCAGAATCGACGCGTAGAGTGCGGCCCGGCCAAGCGTGAGGTGATCAAGAGCCAACGAGAGAAGCGAAACGCCAGCAAAGCTTTCGCCCCAAGTGAGCGTCTGCGCTGCCCGCTGGAAAACTGAATCGCAAGTCTCGAAAAGCTGAGGCATGGTACAGCTTCTAGCGAGTCGTGCCGAGTCGTCCGACTGCAGGGTGAATTCCCATGCAGCACGCTCTGAGTCACCGAGAAGCAGATCGCAGTAACGGGCACCAAAAATTGAATAGAGGAGTGGATAGTAAGGCTGCATCTCGTTCTGCATTTCCTCTGCCTTTTGAAACTCCGTTTTAGAGTCAGCACGGCGACCCGCGCTGTGAAGTGCCTCAGCAAGTGTAGTGCGCAATTGTATCTTCTCAAGACCGCCGATGCGGTCGGCGTAGGTCACAGAATGCTCGGCGTCCTCCACCGCAGCAGCCACTTCGCCTAGGGTCAGTTCCAGCTCGCTCAGGTTCCCAGCGATGATGGCAGCGCTTTGCCAGACTTCTTGCTTGATTCGCATTTCCAAGCCAGACCGCATCGGCTCGAGGGCTTCAGTCAGCCGGCCCAAGCCGCGCAGGTAGAGAGCGGCTTGGGCAAACAGCCAAGCTTGGTCAGTTTCTCTGAGCGTGGGCAAGGGGTGGCTCCACGGGGTTTCAAAGAAGCACGTTACGGCTCCCAGGTCAGCACCGAACACGCCGAGTTTTTTCCACGAGTAGTGGTATTTGCCACGAAGGATGCGCGCTACGTAAATCTCGTCACACGCCTCCTGCAGCATCCCCGCCTGGCAGCCGTGGGCTACGGCTTGGTAGAGCGGCTGGAGGTCCTCGAGTGTGGGATTGGGCTTCTGGTCTGTCTTGGTCGCGCAGAGGTGTTCGTAGAGCCGCCGGTGGGCCGCACGCCAAGCGTCGGGTTGTTGCGTGCGAAGTTGCCGGGCGAAGTATTCGCGCAGGTGCGGATGCGCATCGAGCGAGACGAACGCGCCGGAGGCATCGCGGTTCGCCGTGAGCAGTTTCGCGACTTCGAGGCCGCTGAGACAGTACTCCCAATCGTCGTCTGCCAGATCGGCAAGCGGTTCGGTAAGGTCTGGGATGGTTTCGCTTCGCAAAGCCGCGAGGCAGCCGGCGTCGGCGGGCCGGTCGAATAGGCCCATTAGCCGCAGCACAGCCACTTCGCGTCGGCCCTCGCCGCCGCCGTCGCGCAAGAGCCATTGCTCGTAGGCGGCCATGGTCCGAAACGCGTGTCCGCCGTCCATCTTCTCGTCGGCCTTCTCAAACTTCACGCGGTCGCGCTGGCGGATGTCGCCGTGGAAGGCGCGTTTCAAGAATCCGCCGAACAGGGTCAGCGTGAGCGCGTGGCCTTTCACATCTTCGACCAGTTTTTCAAACTCATTGACCTTTTCCCCATTCGGGTCGCTGTCTTTCACCGGCAGCTCGCGTCTGTCGCTACCTTTCACACCAAGCGACTTAAGCAGATTCACGCCCGCGGCCCGGGGTAAACGCTTGAGGTGGGTCTCAATCACTGCTCCGCCTTTGAACGCGTTCAGCTCAGGCATTTCAATTCGCGTCGTGACAATGCACAAACCAAGATTGGTCGAAGACCAAATCTTTGAGCAACTTTGATATGCCCTGGTCTTTGAGTTCGCCGGGTTTGAATGCTTTTGCTTCGGTGGGGTTTTGCAGCGGCTCGAGGCCGTCAAGGATGAGGAGGCTGCGGCGCTGGCCCACGATGCGGGCGAGGCGTTGTCCCTTCTCGAACGCACCGGCGGCGCTGGCGGCGAATTCTTTGTCAGCGTCGTTGCCAAAGAAGATGAGCGCTTCCTTGAGGAACAGGTCGGAGGAAGCGGAAAGTTGCTCGCGCGTGCCCTGGCTGTAAAAGGACCAAGCGAGGACCGCGTCACACCCCGGCCAGTCCTGATGCGCCAAATCAGCGGCCCACTTCGCTACGAGCGAAGTCTTGCCCTCGCCGCCGAGAGCAACAAAGGTGAGTATGTTAGCACGCTTTGGTTCTTGCCTTTGAACTTTAGACCCAGGCGTCATTGAGGAGTTTAGTTTCTTCTTCTCGCCCGATGAGTTCTAACGGGGCGTATTTGATGATGCGAGAAATGTCAGCCTTCGTAGCCTCGCCAGCGCGTGGTTCATCAAAGGTGAGCACAACGCCTTTTCGACGAGGCTTCTTCATAAGCGCACCAACCGGTTGAGGCTCCACGCCAGCCTGATCCAACAGAAAGTCGTAAAGGCCCTGGTAGAAAGTCTCTGATGTCAATGCGTAGTGGGTGAGCGCACGTAATGGCTCTGGGATCCAACTCTCAGCGGCAGCAGACAAGAAGACCGGCACAAACTTCAGGCTCTGACTGCGACTGTTATAAATCTCCTGAGTGATGAGCGCCCCCTCCCAATCCACACCTTTACCCTTGCCGGGCTCTTCATGCCCGCGGAAGCGGCGGTAGTAGGTTTCTGTGCAGATGACAAGAACCAAATCTGCAGCGTCGAGTTGATCAAGCATCCAGCGCGGCCATCCCTCTCGTGGCGAGCCGCTAACATACTGGTCAAGGATAGTCACGATGCCATCCTTGCGCAGTCGTTCAAGAGTGCGAAGTTTAAATGCATCAGTCCTCGCCCCACGCGGCTTTGCCGCTTCGTCTTACTACTCCTAGTGCAGATCGCCGCCAGAAGTACCCACGATAAGAGAGATTGCGTGGTTAAGTACTGGTTTGATCACGTCGAAACTCTCGCGCACACCTCGCGGTGATCCGGGGAGATTGATAATCAGAGTGTTTCCGCGGATGCCGCAGACGCCGCGGGAGAGCATGGCCATGGGCGTGTTTTCGAGAGTGCGGATGCGCATGGCTTCAGCAAGGCCAGGCGCTTCGCGTTGAATTACAGCGCGTGTAGCTTCAGGAGTGTTGTCGCGGGGAGAGAAGCCGGTGCCACCGGTCGTGATGATGAGATTCAGATCAGGGCGTGCGGAGAGTTCTTCCAACAACTGCGCGAGTGGATCCAGGTCGTCGGAAACGATTCTGGTCTCGACAATCTCCGCACCATTCTCAGTCAGCAACTGGACGAGGGCTTCGCCTGAAGCGTCTTGCCGCTCGCCGCGAGAACAGGCGTCGCTTACTGTGATCACTGCTGCACGAATCTGCGTTGGCATCGTATTACAGAACCGAGTGCGGTAGCACCGGATGCTTGGGTCAACTCACGTATTAGGACGCTATATACAAACCAATTCAGCGATAGTGCATTTAGGATCCGGCGCTACCGCGCTCGGTTCTGTAGCGACTCCTTCGGCAAAAACGATCCTGTCACGCCGTCGCCGCCAACGAGCCACCTGATCCCTTGGTCCACTCATCAAGCAAAGGCTGCAGTACTTGTTGCGAAGTATAATGAGTGTAAGCGCGGTCGATTGAAGCAAGCCGGGCCGCATCCCATTGTTCCTGAGTCCAGTGCTCAGTCTCCCGCACCAGCGCCGCCGCTTCAGCCTCGGTTTCATAGGTCGTTCCAGCTTCTCCAACATAGGCAATCGAAGCCGCACAACGACGCGCTATCACATAACAACCAGTGGCCATCGATTCTGCAATTGAAACCGGCATCCCATACGGTTCGAGCAGGGCGTGTGTGTGCAAATGTATGCCGGCGCGCTGGACTAACTCGGCTACTTCACCAGGCGGTCGATTAACTAATATCTCGACCGGCTCTCCCAGAGAACGGTTGAGCGCTTGAAGCTCCTCGAGGTGATTCGGATATCCCACGCTCCAACATGGCACCAGCACAAACTTGTGCCGCGGACACATTGCTGCTACCCGAATAAACACGTCCAGGTTTTTCGAAGGACTCGCTACGCCCGTACGAAACACGAGCCGCGTATCCTTCTGGCCACGGGGATAATACAGATTAGGGTCGAAGCAGCCAGTCGTTCCCCGAAGTTTGTTGCTAGTGAACCGATTGTCGGGGATGAGATGTGGAAACACGAACACTGCACGAATCACGTCGGACTGGCTCAGCTCCCGAATTCGTTCATCGCTAAACTCGAATCCATGCCCGCGAACCGTCATCGGAACGCCGGCCGCCTGCGCTACCGGTGCATACTTGAGTGCACGGTGAAGATGATGAACGTGCACCATCCGTGGGCTAACTTTCTTAATTGCTTCGCCCAGGTCACCGCGCATGATTGGGACATCGGTGTCGTAAGGAACCGGCGCCTCGTGCTCCGTCCACACCACGACATCAACTCCCTGCTCCCGCATCGCCGCAATTTCCGTCGTTACGTAGGTCTCGGAAAGTTGCGGGAAGAATTCGAGCGCATAGAGAATTCGCGCTGCGACTGGTTTCTTGAGCCGATGCTTGCGTTGCACCTGAAAATAGGCAAGTGCGTGACTAAACTGATTGCTGACCCGCGGCCAACTTCCCAGCCGACACTGCCCACCGAGGATCGGCACCTGGAGAGGTTCTGACTGCGCCATAAACCGCACAACCAAATCCCAGTCGACCAGACGCTCCAGCTCCTCGTCGAACGTACCAACCTGTTCAAGCAGCGAGCGGCGATGCACCAGTGCTGTCATAGGAACGGCATTGCTGGTTAACAGTGAAGTAGGCTCCGCTGAAATGTCAAAAATGCGATGAGTGCCTTCCGAAGGGTCTGAAAACAGCTTTGCCGCATAGGCCCAATCCCGATCAGGCGCGCCATTAAAGGCCTCAACCATGCGGGCGAGAAAAGCCGGGTACCAGATGTCGTCGGAATCAAGGTAGGCGATCAGTTGCCCGCGACTGTTCTTCAGCCCGACATTCCGGGCGGCAGCCTGACCCTTATGAGCGATATGCAAATACTGAATTCGCTTGTCATCGAGAAACGCAGCGATACTTTCGGCGGACTTGTCAGTGCTGCCATCGTCGACCACGATCAGTTCCCAGTTCCGATAGATTTGTCTACAGACACTTTCGATCGCCTCACTCACCAGGTCTTCGCGGTTCCATACAGGCATGATTACAGAAATAAGCGGTGCCGGAGTGGGACGCGCGACGGGAGGGTTAGATGGACCGGTGGTCCAATGATTCTCGGCCAACCAACGAATGGCCTCCGACTGAGTGTTCAGGTGAGATTGAGTACTGGCCGCAGCGGTTTCAAACTCTGAGGCCAACGCCTTTAGCTGAGACGCTTCAGCAAAAGCAGGTTGACTAGAAAATTGACTCTCGAGCGCGGTTAAAGCATTGCGGACGATACCGAGATCTTCCTGAGTCGCCGTAATTTGCTGGTGCAGAATCGCTTCGCGCTCCCGGCCCTCAGCTACTTCATTACGGAGGGATTGAACCTCATTGGCAAGCGTTGCGAACTGTTCCAACGGAACCAATCCACTTCGACTGGCGACGCCCTTAATACTCTTGCGCATTGCTGACACAAGGCCAACAGAGCGCAACTCGCGGAAAAATTTTCCCGCCCATGATAAGGGCCTACTACGCGTCATTAGTCATCTCTACCTGCGGGTGTTCCTGCTTCATTGCACGAAGGACAGCGGCTTTGCCGCCACCCGTGCGGTAAGGCTATGCCTTACCGGGATTAGACTTAACACCTCGAGGCTACTCGGGGGCGTAGTTTCACTATTCTCATTAACGTGACGGTAAGGCAGAGCCTTACCGCAAAAGGCGGCAAAGCGACGAAATTCAATTGAGATGAAAACTCTACTCACGACACTGCGGGGCTTACGACGGAATGCAGCTCCTGCAACGATCTAACCTTGATTGCTCCATCAGTCTCTCGCGACGTGATAGCTTCAACAATCGCCTGTGCACCGGTCATCGTGGTGACGCAGGGAACGTTGTACTGCAGAGCAGCGCGGCGGATTGCCTGTTCATCAAAATGCGATGCGCGACCCAGGGGCGTATTGATTATCAGCGCTATCTCCCCGCGCTTAATGTGGTCCACGATATTCGGGCGTCCCTCGTTAACCTTGAAAACGTTGTCTACTTTCAGGCCCACTTCGCGTAAACGTTCGGCCGTCCCGAGCGTCGCGATAAGTTCAAATCCCAGTCTCGTAAGCTTGCGCGCCAGTATTGCCGCCTGGCCTTTGTCACCTTCGTTGACACTGATAAAGGCGCGGCCAGTGCGCGGCAAGGTAAGCCCCGCGCTCGTCATCGCCTTGCCGTAGGCTTCACCAAAGGTTTCTCCCACGCCCATCACTTCACCGGTCGAATGCATTTCCGGACTCAGGATCGGATCCACACCCGGAAACTTCGCAAACGGAAAAACCGGCGACTTAATGAAGAAGCGGTTTACCGTCAAATCCTGCGGCAAATCGAAATCGGCGAGTGGCTTGCCGGCCATTACGAGAGCTGCGATTCGGGCTAAAGGAACCCCAGTCGCTTTGGAAACAAATGGAACAGTTCGCGACGCGCGTGGATTAACCTCGAGCACATAAACTCGATGCTCCTTGATCGCGAACTGAATGTTCATCAGTCCACGCACCGACAGCGCAGTTGCGAGCAAGCGCGTGTAATGACGCATGGTCTCGATGTGTTCCGGATCAATCCGAAGTGGTGGCAACACGCATGACGAGTCGCCCGAGTGAATGCCCGCTTCCTCAATGTGTTCCTGAATCGCAGCAATTACGCAGGTCTTTTCGTCGGCTAGAGCGTCAACATCAAACTCTGCGGCACGTTCTAAAAACTTATCGATCAACACAGGACGATCCGGCGTGAAGCCAACTGCGTTGCGAACGTAGTCGTCGAGGCTCTCTTCGTCGTAAACGATCGCCATGGCCCGACCACCGAGCACATAGCTAGGCCGTACCAGAACCGGATAACCAATCTCAGCGGCAACCCGCTTCGCTTCGTCACCCGTCGCCGCCATTCCGTTCTCAGGTTGCGGAATGCCCAGATCCCGGAGCAGAGCGCCAAAGCGCTTTCGATCTTCGGCGAGGTCGATTGCATCCGCGGAGGTGCCGATGATAGGCACGCCCGCTTTGTGTAAGCGCATCGCCAGATTCAGTGGCGTTTGACCGCCAAACTGAACAATCACACCTTCAGGCTTTTCGACGTCGACGATGTTCATCACGTCTTCGTAGGTCAGCGGTTCGAAATAGAGTCGATCAGAGGTGTCGTAATCCGTAGAGACCGTTTCCGGATTGCAGTTGACCATGATCGTCTCGAAGCCGGCGTCGCGAAGTGCAAAAGAAGCGTGGCAACAGCAGTAGTCAAACTCAATTCCCTGCCCGATTCGGTTTGGTCCCGAACCAAGAATCATGATCTTGCGACGATCGGTCGGGTCAGCTTCGCTTTCACTCTCGTAAGTTGAATAAAGGTATGGTGTGAACGATTCAAACTCAGCGCCGCAAGTATCCACGCGCTTGTAGACCGGACTGACGCCGGATTCTTTTCGATAGTCGCGCACTTCGTCTTCAGTCTGCTCCGTCATGTAGGCAAGACGTCGATCGGAGAGGCCGACCTCTTTGAATTCCCGCAACTGTTCCGAGGAAATATCTTCGAGCTGCTTTCCTTCAATTTCCTGTTGGATCATCATCACGTCCTGGAGCTGCTCCAGAAACCATGGATCAACTCGCGACAAGCGATAGATTTCCGCGATGGACCATCCGTGCTGCAATGCGTAAGTGATATATGAAAAGCGTTGCGAATTTGGGCGGGCGAGCTTCCGTTGTAGTTCGTCGTCTGAAACGTCTTCGAGTCGTAACGGCTTAACCGCTTCCAGAGATCGCAAACCCTTGAACAGAGCTTCCTTGAAAGTGCGGCCAATCGCCATGACTTCGCCGACTGACTTCATCTGCGTTCCAAGGACGTCTTCAGCCTCGCGAAATTTCTCAAAGTCCCATTTGGGAATCTTCGCCACTACATAATCGATCGTCGGTTCGAATGAAGCCGGCGTCTTCTTGGTTATGTCATTGGGAATTTCGTCGAGCGTGTAACCAACCGCGAGTTTGGCGGCGATCTTGGCGATTGGAAAGCCGGTCGCCTTGGAAGCGAGAGCAGAAGATCGGGACACGCGCGGATTCATTTCGATGACGCGAATCTCACCGTTTTCAGGGTTTACCGCAAACTGGATGTTTGATCCGCCAGTTTCGACGCCAACCTTGCGGATCACCGTGATCGCAATGTCGCGCATCAACTGGTATTCGCGATCGGTCAGCGTTTGAGCAGGCGCTACGGTGATTGAGTCACCTGTGTGAACGCCCATCGGATCAAAGTTTTCAATTGAACAAATGATCACGACGTTGTCGGCAATGTCGCGCATCACTTCCAGTTCATATTCCTTCCAGCCCAGGATCGATTCTTCAACGAGCACTTCATGCATCGGAGAAGCGGCCAGACCGGCAGCGACAATCTCCTCAAATTCTTCAGGGTTATAAGCGGTGCCCCCGCCGGTGCCGCCGAGCGTGAACGATGGTCGAATGATGGCTGGATATCCGGTGTCAGACACAATCGCTTCAGCTTCGGCCCAGGATTTTGCGAAGCCGCCGCGAGGCATTTGCAGGCCCACTTCGTCCATGGCCTGCTTAAAAAGCATCCGATCTTCCGCGACGTTGATCGCCTGCCGCTTCGCGCCGATCATTTCCACATTACATTCTTCGAGCACCCCTGCTTCGTCGAGTGCGATGGCAAGGTTCAGCGCGGTTTGTCCACCGACCGTCGGGAGGAGCGCTTGAGGACGCTCCTTGCGAATGATGGCGCCGACTGATTCGACTGTTAGCGGTTCGATGTAGGTGACGTCAGCGGTTTCCGGATCAGTCATGATCGTTGCGGGATTAGAGTTAACCAGGACGACCTGGTAGCCCTCCTGGCGCAACGCTTTACACGCCTGCGTTCCGGAGTAGTCAAACTCACAGCCCTGCCCGATAACTATGGGCCCGGATCCAATGATTAAGATTTTTTGAATGTCAGTGCGCTTGGGCATGTTGGAGCAGACTTTGAACCGCAGACAGCAACCTAAATGGAGTCAAAGCATTATACATAGGGTGGTTGATCGACAAAATTGAGGATAACAAGGAGGGGCGTAGTTTCTGCTATCTCTGATCAGCAAAGGTTTCTCCTATCGTTTTTTTTGGCAAGATCTTGTATGCGCGTCGCAAAGTGATTTCATTAGCACCGCATAAGGGAAGCTCTCTTGGGAAACCGGTTCGTCGTTTGGGTGGCTTCAGTCTGAAGATTGATCTAGCTCTTGGCGGAATCAAATCGACGGTCATCGACGCGTTTGCGGTAATCATCGCCTTCGATTAACACCTTCCTGCACATTTCGTAGAGCCTGCTGCGCAAAGGCGTGCCAATGCGTTCCTCGAGCGTAGTCATCTCCTGAATTCGCTCGGTGGCGAACGTTCTGCTGCGGCGTCGCGGCTCGTCGTTGTCGCGATCGTCAGAGGCAGGTTTTAACTCGTCGTTGTAATTGGTGGTAAAAATCGTGAGCTTCTTGTTGTTGTATCGAGAGTTGATGATTTGGTAGAGCGTGTCGCGCACCCAGTTTGTCGGCACGGAAGCACCGAGCTCATCCAACACCAGCACTTCAGCCTGATAAACCGGAGCCAGTACTCGCATCTCCGATGTCTGTGACACAGGGTTATATGAGTCCTGAATAGCCTTCAACAGCGATCCGGATTCGTAGAAGAGACAGGACACACCCTTGCTATCGATTAAATGCTTCAGCACTGCAATCGCCAGGTGAGTCTTGCCCACACCGACCGGACCCATAAACAACAATCCGCTCTCTACTGCCGGGTATTCGTTTGCGAGTCTGCTGGCAAAGCTATGGGCAAAAAATTGGGAGTCGTTTTTTGGATAGTAGTTGTGAAAGGTGCATTCTCGAAAACGAGGAGGAATTCTGGCAACGTCGAGAGAACGAGCGCCTGTGTTGGTACGCCGGCATTCGCAAATGGCGGCGCCTTTTTCCGGGTCGACTCGCGTGCCCGTGTTGAAACAGATCGGGCAAAGATCTTTGCTATCTTCGGTCTGCGCGCCAGTAGGGCCGTTTAGAACGTTTGGCATCTTGTTAACTACTATTGTCGAATCGAGGAGTGATTATAACATCGGGACGTGCGTCCCAGCTGATCGCGGGTGTTAATTGTTTTCAATTGTCGTGAAGTTCCAGCGTCAACACCTCGCGGCGGTTTTCAATCGTGTCGTAGGTAGATTATCGTTATCGCTTGGAGGCGGACACATTTCGAATGCCATTAATACGCTCCATTATCAACAAGCTGGGACTCAATCGCGACAACGCGGACCGTCACCCAATTCGGGTATTTCTTCTTGACGACGATAAACGACGGCACGAATGGTTCAATGAACGATTCAAGGGTGACTTTCTGGCGATCACCGACAACGTCGCACAAGCGCGGCAACTATTGAGCGAAGACTCGTTCGACGCCATCTTCCTGGACCATGACCTGCTGCCGGAGCACTACAACGCCACCTCGCATGACGACGAACGCACCGGTTACGCGATCGCCGCCTGGCTGGCAACAAATCCGCAGTTTCAGCGAGCTTCAACCATCCTGGTTCATACTCGAAACGCTGACGGCGCTATGCGGATGGTCGAAGAGCTCCGGCGTTCCGGGCGGAATGCTGATTACGTCCCCTTCCCCTTCCTGGCAGAGAAAATCAAACGGTATTGGGCGAGATAACGCTGGCCTGGAAGAGAAAAGGGAATGCGCAAAGGCAACTTTGCGTATTCCCTCAAATTCCTCTTTCCCAGTCGGAATGGTGGTGGCCAGGGACGGACTCGAACCGCCGACGCCGGCCTTTTCAGGGCCGCGCTCTACCAACTGAGCTACCTGGCCAGCGGGAAAGACCGCGTAGTATAGGGACTTCAGAAAACTACTGTCAAACTCGGTTCAGGAAAAAGGCCAAAAGAGTTCCGTAAATTGGAGTTTGTCAGATTAGTCACAAAAATTCGTTGACTCAGTAGCGGCGAGGTGTATAATCCCAAGCGTTGAGGATGGGGTTGGCGCCCAAACGCTAGTCCGGTTGAAAGACGACATCCGATTCAAAATTGAAAGTGCCCGCCAGTGCCAGCTCGGCCGCCGATCGCGCCCCCCGCAGTCGCTACCTTCGAGCTGGCACAGCTCTTTTACGGGGTGCTTTTTGAGGCCCGAACTCAACTATTTAGACCCGCCCGGTTACGCAACTCAACCGCTTCCCTTTCAGCCTCCGAAACCACCAAAGCTTCGTCCATCGTGAGCAACTTGCGATCTTTCATTACCACCCGGCCGTCAATCATCACCGTTTGGACATCACCGGTTTGTCCTGAATAGACGAGCGCCGAGACAAGGTCTCTGGTGCTGGGGGTTGAATGGAGTCCAGTTAGGTTGACGACGGATACATCAGCTCGTTTTCCGGCTTCCAGACTTCCAATTTCGTTTTGCAAACCTAGAGCCCTAGCTCCGTCGATGGTGGCGATCTGTAATGCTTTTCCGGCCGGCAGGACCTCGGGTCCGTGCAAAACCTTTTGCAAGAGCGCCATCGAACGTAGCTCGGTGAACATGTCGAGCCGGTTGTTGCAAGCTGCTCCATCGGCGCCGAGCGTGACCGAGATTCCCAAGTCCAGCATCTTTGATACTTCGGCGATCCCGGAGCCAAGTTTCAGGTTGGATGAAGGGCAGTGCGCTACGTTGGTTTTCGTTGTGTGAAGCGTATTGAATTCGGAAGCGTCAAGATGCACGCAGTGCGCCAGCATTACGTGTTGTCCGGATATTCCTACCGAATCCAGGTAAGTGACGTTGCGCATGCCGGTTTCGTTTTCGACAATCGCGCATTCATTCTTGTTTTCGGAAGCGTGGGTGTGAATCATCACTTTCCGTTCGCGCGCCAAATCTGCCACCCGGGCCAACAATTCTTTCGTACAACTCAAAGCAAAGCGTGGGGCGAAACAAAAGCGAATTCGTCCGTCAGATTTACCATCCCACTCCTCCAACAAACGCAAAGACTCCGCGATCGACGCCTCCGTTTCCTCCTGAAGGCCTGCCGGCACTTCGTCGCCCTTGTCCATCATGCATTTGCCGACAATGGCCCGGAATCCCGTCTCATCAATCACCTTGAAGACTTCTTCTGTGTGGTTGACTGTCTCCATCGTCAGCGCGCAAGTGGTTCCGCCTTTGATCATCTCGGCCACGCCGAGGTTAGCCGAAGCCCGTATGGATCCAGCGGTGTGCGCCGCTTCCATGGGCCAGACACGTTTCTTGAGCCAGTCCAGAAGTGACAAATCGTCAGCCGAACCACGAAACAGTGTCTGGCACAGGTGTATGTGCGTTTGCACAAAGCCTGGCAACACTGCGCAACCGGAAGCATCAATCACTTGATCTGCCGAGGCGCGATTCCCACCGACTTCGGCAATGCGACCGTCGCGGATTAACAGATCGCCCGTCACGACTGAATCCTTCTCATCCACTGTGAGAAGCGTGCCGTTTTTGATCAGGATAGATTGCATAATTCGGTCTGACATTCCTGCCTGTCTAATAGCAGCTTTACGAAAAACAGTAAGGAAGGTTTGAAAAGGAACGGCAGATTGTTCCGGTAGGTGAATTATCCGTTTAGACCCACCACCTGTAAAGCGGCAAATAGCGCCCGGAAAGGATCTGATCCCTTGCCGAACGCTATTTGTCTCCTAAGGACTTAGAACTATTTCTTCTCAGTAGCAGCGGCTGCCTTGGTGTTTGGAGTTGCCGCTGGCGCCTCCAGGGGAACCGGCATACCCAACTTAACCTTCACTTCCCTTTCAATCTTCTTAAGCAGATCGGGATTCTCCTTCAGCGACTGCTTGGAATTCTCGCGTCCCTGCCCAAGGCGATCTCCCTTGTAGGAGAACCACGCGCCGCTCTTATCAACAACGCGCTGGGCGACAGCTAAATCAAGCACATCACCTTCGCGTGAAATGCCTTCGCCATACATAATGTCAAACTCACATTCGCGGAATGGCGGCGCTACCTTATTCTTGGCCACCTTCACGCGCGTGCGATTTCCCACCACCCGTTCGGCATCCTTAATAGCGCCGATACGTCGGATATCCAGACGCATCGAAGCATAAAACTTTAGCGCACGACCGCCGGTAGTGGTTTCCGGGCTACCAAACATGACGCCAATTTTCTCGCGAATCTGATTGATGAAGATAAAGCAGGTGTTTGACTGCGAAACAATTGCCGTGAGTTTTCGCAGTGCCTGCGACATCAAGCGGGCCTGCAAGCCTGGCAGCGAGTCGCCCATTTCGCCATCGAGTTCCGCTCGAGGAACGAGGGCGGCGACAGAGTCAATCACGATTACGTCGACACCATTCGAACGCACCAGTGCTTCAGCGATTTCAAGCGCCTGTTCACCGGAGTCCGGCTGCGAAATTAAGAGTTGGTCGATATCAACGCCGAGTTTACCGGCGTAGTCGGCATCCATAGCATGTTCAGCGTCGATATAGGCTGCGACTCCGCCTGCTTTTTGCGCTTCAGCCACGATGTGAAGAGCCAGGGTAGTTTTGCCTGAGCTTTCCGGGCCATAGATTTCGATAATGCGTCCACGCGGCACGCCGCCAATTCCGACTGCCGCGTCGAGGCTCAAAGAAGTCGTTGAAATTGCAGGAATATCGGACACTTCCCGTTCACCGAGGCGCATGATCGAACCTTTGCCAAACTTCTTTTCGATGTTTGATAGAGCCGCCTCAACCGCTTTCCCGCGATCTACACTTATTCGGTCTTCAGCCATGACATACATCTCTTTCTTTCGCTCCTTATTCTCGCGACTTCGCGGCAAGGGCTTATTGAATCCCAGAACGCGGGGAGCATAACACAACCAAAGCGAGAATGGAACAGTGTTTCATGCTTGCAACAAACTTTTTTGAGGGTAAAGATCGACCACACAAAAGCAGCCCTCTCTGCGTCCCAAGTCTATGAAGCTAACTCGGGTGGTCTATCAATGCGCCCAATAGTTGTTCGATAGGACGACCGGTGCGGCGTTCAACCTGCTCACGAAGCGAAGGAATCTCCCGCGTGCTTTCATCAAGAGAAATGCGCTCCACCCGCCACATCGGGAAAAACAGATCACCGAATCCAATGAATGGTTCATCGTGGACAACGGCATATAGCCAGTCGTCGAAAGAGTTGAGGTCGAGGCCCCGCATAAACACTCCGGCGGAGCTTATTTCATCGAGAATGCCCCAGGATTTTTCGCGCGGACTATGGAGAACCACAATGATCGCGCTACCCCGCCCAATACCGGATTTCGCTTGATTAGTTTCTGTCATCGATGCTGCTCAATCAATAGCGGGTGGACTCAGGCCTAAATCCGATAAATGCCAGCCTTTTTGTAACTGAGAAAATTGGCATAGCGGCGTACGGTCAACGAAGAACCTACTGCTTCTTTTCCGCGTGCAGGAGTAACTGCGCCATTGCTTCACGATTGTTTTTTGCTGCCCAGGCGGCCGCTGTCAGGCCATCTGCATCCTTCAGCTTGGGATCAGCTCCTTTTTCCAGCAGCGCGTGCGCAACTTCCTCGTGGCCATAGACACCGGCCCACATCAACGGAGTTCCACCAAGCTTGTTCTTGGCGTTAACGTCAGCGCCTTTTGCCAGGAGCATCTTTACGATGTCGATATCACCACGCTGAGCGGCCAGATGCAAAGCCGTGTCTTGTTCGTCGTCGTCAAGGTTAGGATTGGCCCCTCGATCAAGCAGGTTCTGGATGCGATTTTTGTCGTTTCGGATAACGTACTGCATCAGGGCAGTGATGCCATTGGAACCCTGGACATTGACGTCGAGCTCAGGCCTCACCACCAGGACTTCGCCAACATCGTCATGCTTGCTTTGCAGTGCACGCAACAACGCATTGAAGCCGGCTTTATCCTTTTCATTAATTCCAGCCCCGCCTTTCAGAAGTGCCTGCACGATCGTGAGGTCACCTCGCGTGGACGCTGCGATCAGCGCGGTGGCGCCACTCTCTTCGTCTTTCCCGTTTGGATTTATGCCGGCAGAAAAGAAGGTATTTACTGCAATGAGGTCGCTGGCGGCAGCAGCTCTGCGAAAAGACTTCTCATCGAATTCGTATCCGCGCAGTTTCAGAAGTTGTTTCGCCGCGCCCGGTGTGGGTGCCTGATTTGGCTTCTCGCAGGCGCTCAGAAACAGTGCGAGGCAAACAAGCAGCATTAAGGTGTAGGATTTTTTCATGTCCTCTAGTTGCCTCCGCACGATTTAATCAGGGCTCGGTTAATACGCACTGGCTTTTCTGGTTTTTCGTCCTGAGCGGCGGCTTGATTAATCACGTCGGCGACTTCCATGCCCTTTTTAACTCTCCCAAAGGCAGAAAATTTTCCATCCAAATGGTGCCCATCACCCACCAGGATGAAGAAACTGGTCGTGGCGCTGTTTGCTTCTTCAGGTCTCGCCATCGAAACAATCCCGCGCTCGTGCTTCACTAAACCCGGTTCATCCGGTAGCTTTCTCGACATGCGTTTGGCTAGTTCGAATCCCCACTTTTGACTCGTCGCCAGATTGCCACCCTGAATGACAAAGCCTTTGACGACTCGATTGAACGTCGTGGTATCGAAGGCTCCAATGGCGGTGAGATTGAGAAAGTTGCGGACACTCTCCGGAGCCACTTCCGGAATCATCTCCATTTCTATTATTCCTGCGTCTGTTTCAAACGTGACGCACTGCGCTGACATTTTTTCCACTGAAGCGCCATCGAAAGGCTCAGGAGTGTTTGCGACAAGTTGCGCGGGCCGCGAGTTAGCTTTCTTGACCGGGTTGGGACTTGCTTCAGCTTTGGGCGGCTCTTGTGCGCAGACAAGAGTTGCGCAGGCAAGAATGGCAAGTAGCGAAAGGGTGAAGTGTTTCGGCATGTCTAAATGACAGAAATCGTCTTATCCGGGGCTTGTCGCGTACAGTCGAGCCATAGCGACGCCAACCTCACATCATTCGCGCGGCCAACCACTGACCGCCGTCAACCACCAATACTTCTCCGTTGATAAAACTCGCAGCATCGCTACAGAGGAACACTGCCGCGGTTTCGATGTCGCTGATGCGACCGAAACGTGAGAGTGGAATGTTCTTTCGCAGTTTGTCTTTCAACGGCTCCGGTAGAAGACGCTTCATACCTTCAGTATCTTCAATTGGACCAGGCGCAATTCCGTTTACGCGGATGCCGTATCGGCCCCACTCGACCGCCAGATTCCGAGTCAAAGCATCGACACCTGCCTTGGCGGCTGAAACGTGGAGCTGCATGGGAGTGCCGAGATAATGGAGCGTCGCACTGATATTTAGAATCTGACCCTGATGCTCTTTGAGTTGCGCAAACGCGGCGCGGGAAACATTGAAGGTGCCTTTGAGGTCAATGTCGACGACGGTGCCGAAGCCATTCGGTGAAAGGTCCTCCGCTTTACAAAGAAAATTTCCGGCTGCGCCGTTGACCACAATCGTAATTTTTCCAAACCGCCCGATCGCCTCGGCCACTGCGCGTTCCATTTGTTCAAAGTCACGAACGTCACCCTGAACGGCAAAGGCTTCACCCATCTTCGAATTCGCGGAGCGCGCATCGTTTATTGCCTGCGCCGCTGGTTGCAGGTGGTCCAGCTTTCGACTAACGAGGACAACATTTGCGCCCGATTCCGCTAACGCCCTGGCCACACCGCCAGTGATCCCGGTTCCGCCGCCAGTGACGAACGCAACATGACCAGTAAGTAGTCCATCAACAAAGATATTTTTTGACATAGGTGGTAACGCAAACTGTTAGTTTGCGGATCGTAACAGCGATTCAACTTTGGTTAGCCGCCGGCGATGTACGGTCGCGACTGCACAATATAGATCTGGCCGTTCATGTAGGCCCATTCGATGTCCTGATCGCGAGCACCGAAGACGCGCCTGATGGCGGTGCCGGCAGTGACCAGTCTCTTGATTACATCGTCGGTCAATACTACACGTTCGCCGGTTATTGCCACTTCCTTAACGCCGCCATTTTGATCAAACGTCAGCAAACTATCTTCATCAGAGCGTGTCAGCACCTTAATCGCATTCGCACGCTGCCGAAAAATAATCTGCTCCGCGACTCGCTTGCCCTCGACGACCTTGATCCCCAACCCTCGTTTGGCGCTAATGTAAACTGCGCCGGTGTTTTCCTTATCAAACGGATCGGCAGTGATCATCACGCCCGAACTTTCAGAGTTGATGCCTTCCTGAATTAGCACGGCCATGAAGACCTTGGAGTGATCAATCACCGCACGTTCGCGAGCTTCGTAAGCCTCAAAGTTCCAAAGCGACGCCCAGACTGCTTTGACTGCTTCGATAAGTTGGCGCTCATCGCGCACGTTGGGAACAGTGTTGTAGAGTCCGGCGCCGCTAAACTTTGGCAGGTCCTCTGTGTTTGACGAACTGCGCACGAATAAGCCTTTGCCCGCATACTCGCGCCGCGTCTTCTGCAAAATCATCCCGCGCAGCTTCTCGTCAAACTTACCCTGCTGAATCTGCTCGCGAAGTTTCGTCAAATAACCACGTCGATAAACCGGATCGTGGACGAACTTCTGATCGTTAAGCATCGTGTAGATCGCATCGTCCAAGTTGTTCGCCTTGAGAAACTGGTCGTAATAATAAAGTGGGATGGTGAAGCCGTTTGGCACCACGATGCCGGGTAACCGCGCATTCATGACTTCGCCAAGGTTTGCCGATTTGCTGCCAAAGGCCACGGCTGAGCGAGCCCGCTGCTGTCCCAAATTCAGCAGGCGGACTTCAGCGAGATCAAATTTTGGCCGCATCACATCAAGCCGCTGTTTGAGTCGTTGTTCATACTCACGCAGTTGATTAACGTCCGCGCGTTTAATCGTGTACCCGTCGCGCTTGGCCTCGAAGGTCACCCACCACCCGTCATATTGCTTCAAAATTTCATGCGCGTTCTTGATGTAAGCGTTGGGAATCCCCCAACCCTTCGCCAGCAGATTGATGTGAGACAAAGGGGTCGAGGGTTTCGAGGTAATAACACCGGCAACCGGCGGCAAAGTAATCGGCACTTCATCCAGCACCAGAATTTCGTTAAATCCAATCTCTACATGCTCATCCAGTTTCGGTATGACATGAATGCGTCCGATTCCGCTGGCCAGGTTGAGCGCCTGGTATTCCTGACCCTTCGCAATGTCGCTTTGCATGACTCGCTGGAGGCCGGCGATTTTCGTGGACTCCTGGTCCTGGCGGATTGAATTTGGTTTGTAAGCGACGGGGGTAAAGAAGCTGGCGTTAATTATTTCCGACGCCGTCTTGATCTGATCGGCGGAAATCAGATCGCCTTCCCAGGACTCAAAAGTCCAACGTTTAATTGGGGTTTGATAGGCGATGGTGCCAAGAATAAAACGACGGTTCGGATTGAGATAGTTGTTCTCGAAAAACTCACGACCCCGCTCCAGTGACAGATAAGTTCCGTTCACGAAGTCTTTGTGGAACGCGTAACGCTTGGTGTTGACGTAGTAGATTTTGTTTCGGTCTTTGCGATCGATAACGAATAGGACGTGCGGCAGCGCGTATGGAGTGTCTGGATCGTGCGTTGACGCGATGGAGTCGAATTGAGCGCGAGAACGGACGGCACTGAGAGAACGAGGCGACTCGATCGTGGCCGGCGCTTGCGCGAAAACAGCAAAGGCGCTGGCTAGCAGAAGTAGGACAACGATTCCCTGACGATTAACCCTCATAGATATTCAAGCTCGGGTTTGTCGGACCATGAGCAAAACTGACAGTTTGCTTTACGTGTTTACGAGCGACTTACTCATACGCTCAAGTAAGTTTAGCAAATCATCGACGTGGCGTTGACGCGTTAGCAAACTATTAATGTTCACGCGCAACACGCGACGGCCATTCAGAATTGTGGTCGTGATCCAGGCTTCGCCGCTTCGTTCAATCATCTGTTGCAAACCCTGCTGCAAGCGATCGAGTGCCTCGCCATCTTCAACCGCAACCTTCGCCGGCTGAAACCTGAAACAAACGACAGCTGTTTCGACTTGTCCAACCCGGTCAAAATTTTCCAACTCGTCGATGCGACCGGCCAGGTACAGGGTCAGATCTATTTGATGCTCGATCACTTCGGCATAGCCGCGGCGACCCATAAACTTCAACGCCATCCAGAGTTTCAGAGAATTGAACCGTCGCGTTCCCATCTGCCCATAACGAAAAAAATCAAACTCGACATCCGTTCCGCCTCGATCTTCGTTCAAATACTCGGGCGTAATATCAAACCCGTCGCGCAACACTCGACCGCCGTCCCTCACCAGCACAGCGCCGCAAGCAAAGGGAACGAACATCCACTTGTGCGGGTCGAAGGTTATCGAGTCTGCCTTTTCAATTCCTTTCAGTTTGTCCCGGTGCTTTTCTGAAAAAGCGAGCGGGCCACCGTATGCAGCGTCAACGTGATACCAACAATTGTTTGCAGTTGCTATTTCGCCCAGCTCTTCAAGTGGGTCGATCACGCCAGTAGACGTGGTGCCAGCCACCCCAATGACGCAACACGGTAGACGGCCAGCGGCGCGGTCAGCCTCGATCTGTTGTCTGAGCTTCTCCGGACGAATGTGAAAGCTTTCGTCAGTTTCGATTTTTCTCAACGCGTTCCGCCCTAAACCAAGAATGTCCAGGCTGCGCTCGACTGAAAAATGGACTTGCTCTGACGCGTACACGACCAGGTCGCCGGTCGCCGATCGCAAGCCATTTTTTACGGCATCTTTATGAGTGCGGTCACGAGCGCACTTCAGTGAAATCAGATTGGCTTCGGTGCCGCCGCTCGCGAGCACTCCAACACTTTCAGGTCGATAGCCAACTAAGTCGCAAAGCCATCGCAACACGCGTGCTTCGATCATGGCCGAGGTCGGTCCATTGCGCCACGCACCTGCGTTTTGGTTTAGCGATGAAGAAAGAGCGTCTGCCCAAACTCCTATCGGCAAGGGTGTGGGGTTAAATTGACCAAAATAACGTGGACTGGACACTTGCATTGCGTGAGTAAGAATGTCGCGGGTGTAGCGCGCGAAGATTTCATCGTCACCGATACCTTCCTCGGGAAGGGACTCTTCGAAAAGCGCCTGGAGTTGAGCCGGGGTGGCTTCCGACGTGACTTTTCTCGAGTCAATAGTTGCAGCATATTCGGCGATAATGCCGGCGACAGTGCGGCCCATCCGTTCATGCTGTTCTACGAAATCTTCAATCATGCGACATTCACTCCAAAGACGTCATCATGCAAAGAATCTCATGATGCGCGGAGAAGGCGCAAAGCAAACATTCGTGGACACTCATTGGCTTGAGTTGTTGAGATGGTCGGTATGGTACTGTTTGGCCTGCCCATTAACCGAGATCGAGAAAGCTTGAAACGTGAACCAGTCGGCAGAGTTTCGAATTACGCTCGAATCGCAAGCTCCAGTCTATGGACTCGATCTCCCCTCAGAAACGCTCGACGGATTAACGAGATACTATCAGCTGCTTAGTTCCTGGAACTCACGTCTACATCTTGTTGCCCCAACGTCTGCGAGCGAGTTCGCCACCCGCCACGTACTTGAATCCCTGCTGCTAGTGAAATACCTACCTAACGAAGCACGGGTGGTCGACATCGGATCGGGCGGAGGTTTGCCAATCATTCCTTGCATTATCGCGCGTCGAGATATTCGAGCAACGCTTATCGAGTCGTCGCAGAAGAAAGCTGTGTTCCTTCGCGAAGCATTGAACTTAATTGGAAGTGCAGGCGCCCACGTTATACCTGAGCGCTTTGAATCGTTGGTTGCGCCGGACGTTGACTTTGTCACTTGTCGCGCTGTGGAGCGGTTTGAACAGATCCTGCCTGAGTTGATGAATTGGGCCCCGCCCACGGCAACCTTGCTGCTTTTTGGAGGTGAAAGAATCAGAAGTGCACTCGAAGATCTAAGTCTGGATTTTGAGCCGAATTTAGTTCCGCGATCGGAGAGACGGTTCCTGTTTAGAGTGAATCGAATGACATTGTAGGGGCGGCACTCCCCCCTCGTTGGGTTCTCGGACGAGACGAGCGTGGGAAGAAGGGCTGCCACGGAGCCGCTCCTACGATATCAACTACTTTGAGCTTAATTTCCTGGAAATGCCTGCGCCTTGGGCGTGTCATACTTAAGGAAAGAAAACTCTAGTGCCGTCGACATCCAAAGGGATGTCGCGAACAATAAACAGCCCCGCGGTTGGCTTATGCCCCAAGCCAACTCGCGGGGCCTATTTTTGTGAGCCGTGGGACTGAATCAACTACGGCACAACATCGAATGCTATGAGCTGTTGACCCGAAATAACGAATTCGGCCGGCGCCAACTCCATCTCGTATACAGCGGAAAGCACTGTCGGCGTGTAGCCTCCCGAATTTCTGTCGCTGTTTAGCGTAGCGACCATAGAGGGCGGTAGATTTGGCATCTCGCTGGTGCCGATCACAGCCCCCGGTGTGATCCGGAAGAGTTTTACGTACAGCCGATCGCTCTTTTTTACTCGGTTAATTGCACGCACTAGTTGGCCCAGATCCTGCGGCACGAATGACTTCGCACCCGATCCTTCCTGCAACGCTCCTCCGTCTCCAACAAACGCCAGCAGCTGACCGGGCGTCGCATCGTCAGGTATTCGGACCGGAATGCGCTGCACAAACTGCTTGCCTGATTCGGTTCGCACATAAGCTTGTAGCTCGATTTCCTCGCCACGTCTCGCTTCAGTCTTGTTGAGTGCAATCCGTTCGAGAGTGCCTGCGTATTTGGTGTCGGTCGATGAGATATCCAGCGTCACGCCTTCAATCTGGACGTCGTCGAAGCCGCTGCCAAGAAGAAACGCGATCGGCCGGGCGACGGAACCAGCGGCAAGAATTGGAGAATTATGGGCGGAGAAACGGTTATCAAGTTCAATCGGTTCCTGACCCTTAACACTGATAGCGCCCTTGATCGTGATAGTGGACTCGCCTAGCGAACGCTCAGTCGAGGTTATGGTATTGAACACCGTCATGTTGAGAAGCAGCGGCGTCAAAAAAGAGTCGTTGGCAATTTCGTATGAGTAGGTTTCGCTGCGATCGCGGCTCGTGTGCAGATTAATCTTGACCGGAATCATTTTCGGCTCGCTGCCAAGTCGGCCAAAAATACCGGTAGCACGGTCCTGGGAAATCGATCCCATCATGGTTCCGGGAACAGACAACTTAAACGAGTTGTTCATGTTGGAAATGACGGTGACGACTGATGATTCGCTCATCGGCATATCCGACGTGCCGAGACTCAGGAAGGGATGGCCAAACGCATAGATTTGATTGGTATCACGAAAGGTAACCGTGCCAGACGCGGCGATTGAATAGTCACCGCGAACCAGCTGGACGCTAACTGACGTGCCCGGCGTCAGCGTCTTTTCGGTAGCCGTGCCCATAGGCGTCATCGCCGCAGCTCCTCCCGCTCCTGAAACGGGCAACAGCCCATTGGCAATTAGTTGAGGAGAAAACATCGCCAGCGATTCCTGGCTAATACCACCGAAAACCACGGGGGTTGCAATTGGTGTCATCTGCTGGCCGATGAACGGCATCAGCGCCGATCCGCCCGACACTGGGGCCAGCAGTGTGGTTGAGCCAACGGTCGACTTGGGAAAGTTTGGCTTCCAGTCGGTTGAGGCCAGTTGGGCAAACGATACTGCCTTTGGTTCCTTTGGACGTTGAGTTTGATTTGAGCCATTCTCAAAGATGTCGATCATCTGTTGAATGGGCGTGATCCCAGCGATTGGGTCCTTGGAAAACGGGAAGCTGAAGGCAATCGCTCCGACCAGTTTATTGTCGATATAAACCGGAGAACCTGACATGCCGCCAAAAACTCCGGTCTTCTCCACATTCGCTCCGGTTAGTTTGGCAATAATTGCTGACTGACGCGGGGCGGGAAAGCCCGGCAAGACTCCCAGAATCTCCACGCCAAATTCCTCGGGCTCAGTGCCCGAGAAAACTGTGCGCGACGTACCTTTCATGCCCGGGCGCAAATCCTCAAGCGGAAATAGCCGCGAATCCTCGGTCGACTTCGTCGCACCTGCAGTTTTCTGAACGACTGGCTTTTGCGAAACTGCCATGCTGCTCAGAAGCGAGATAACCAGGGCTGCATGGGTAAATTTGACTAGTAACTTCATCGAGATACCTCTTCAACTGCCGTGCTGACGATGGGATAGGCGACCATCCAAGTGGACTATAGCTGCCGCTCCAGTGCGGGTCAAGGTAGTTATGCCGCACGCATTCAAGCCTTTGAACGGCTACAGGAAGCGAGGTCTTAGACGCATAAAATGAGCAAAACGTTTCTCTTGCTCATCAAGATTTCGCGTGTTAAGTTGCGACGATTCTGGCATTCGACGACCTGTACCATCTCGAGCTGATCATCCCCCGAAACACTTAGCACCCAAGGCAAAATTTGATGGATTCAGTGGAAGGCTTCATCCTCACCGGAGGACAGTCGCGCCGGATGGGGACTGACAAATCCCAGTTGACCCTCAACGGCGTGACGTTTCTGGAACGAGTCGCAGAAGAAATCCTCTCCAGCGGACTTTCCGTGACTGCGGTCGGAAGTACGCCGGAAACCTGGCCTCACCAGACTGTCACCGATCTCTATCCAGATTGGGGTGCGCTTGGGGGCGTGCACACCGCACTCGCGGCATGTAAATCGGAGTGGGCCATCGTGATCGCGTGTGATTTCCCTTTTGTCAGTCAAAGTCTAATCAAGCGCTTGCTTGGTAAACGCGAAGACTTCGACGCGGTCGCTCCGATTCAGAGTGATTCAATTCCACAACCACTTTGTAGCCTGTATCGGGTCGTCCCTTGTTTGATTCGGGCCGAAGAGCTTATTAATTCTGGGGAACGAAAACCCGTCGCTCTGCTACAATCCGTTAGAACGCGATGGGTATTGTTTGATGAGATAGCCGATCTTGAAGGCGCTCATCAGTTTTTCGACAACATTAATTCGCCGGAAGACTATTCACGCATCGCCGAGAAAGGGGTTGATAACGGATGAAGTGATAGCCGACAGACTCGAACCATGGTGAAGATGGTTCGACGTTTTCGAAGCTGATCGCTTGTCCACCATCGTTCTTATGGCCCGACGCCGACCTTTGGGTAAGAAGCTTTTAAAGTCATTGCTACCGATACTCGGGGTTGTGGCAGTGGCACTGATCATCGCGATGGCGTTTGTGGTTTACGGAATTACACGCCCTACCCGACGCGCCTACCTCGTCACACCTCAATCATTTACCGGCATTAGCGGCAGAGTGCTGAAGGTAACGGATGCAAGCTGGCAAAACCGTGACGGCACGGCTGCGCGCGGGTGGTTACTCAAAGGCAGCGAAGGATCGCCGGCCGTAATTTTTCTTCACAAGTACTCGGGCGACAGATCGGGTCTGTTTAATCTCGGCATCAAGCTCAATGAGGCCACAAACTTCACTATCCTCTGGCCAGACATGCGGGGCCACGGCATGGATCCTCCGATCTCGACTACTTCATTTGGAATCCACGAATCAGACGATCTTCTGGCTGCCTTTGATTTCCTACGTTCTCAGAAAGGCGAGAGCCAGAATCAGCTCGTGGGGGAAACAGTGGGCGTTTATGGTGTCGAACTGGGCGCATACGCGGTCTTGAAAGCAGCGACCCAGGATGCTGCAATCAAGGCTGTCGTCCTTGATTCAGTCCCGCGCGATGCCGACAACCTGATAGATGCGGCGGTCCGCGAAGACGTCGGCATAAATAGCGATCTCCTTCTCACCCTGGCGCGCACAGCAACCCACACTTATTACATGGGCAGGTTTGAAAACACTTCTTCGTGTCAGTTGGCGAGGAACCTCCGAACTCAACGTGTCCTCTTGTTGGCTGGGTACGATGCCGAGCGACTTAGACAGTCAACTTTGGAACTACAATCCTGCTTTCCAAATCCGGCGAACATCGAAGTCAAAACTGATTTGCCCCTCACTGGTTATGCCTTGCCGTCAGCGACCGGCGAGCAGGGCGAACGCTATGATCGTCCTGTGATCGAGTTTTTCACCAAGAGTCTTCCGTGACGTTTCATTCACAAGAGTAAGGAGTGATCCAGCGCGTTAGAATCTCACGATCACTTCGTTTCGTTCCGCACAATGGATCTCCTGGTAATCCAAACGTCCCTTCCATGTGGGACAGCGATGGCGTTAAGCGCCTGATGTAATGTTCCACCTTTGAAACGAACTGAAATGGTGTTGCACGAGGAGATACATGACAAAGGTGAGACCATCTTGTCGAATAGCCGAGACCGAAAATAATCAGAAATCAAGGATTAGTACTGGCCCCGTTATCAGGTAGAGCCCGACGGTGCTTGCCCGTGTCAACTTGCTTAGCGATGTTCTTGAAATGTGCCTGAAGTGCGTTAAGGGTCTTCGTATCGTCAAAGACCCTTCCGTCTGCAAATTCCACCCGTAAGATCCGAAAACTGGGTCGGCAGCGAATAACCGAGTCCAGCTTCCATCGCCATCGCTCGCGCGAGAAGAGCTCCTGGCCCGCCATTATGCTCTATCGAGATCGCTCCGAAACTGGAAATAGCTCCCACTTGTTTTCCGAGCAAGTCACGTTCAAGGTGCAGGACCTTCGTTTCGTGCGGGCCCACCTCAACTGTTTTACGTCCCGCTCTCTTGGGCTGTTCGCCTTGAACACTCGTTGACACTGACAACGATGTATCCGTGGTGTTCGAAAGAATGAGGTTGAGTTCACCCTTCGGCGACGGAAGCCACCAGACACCTTCGAGTCTCGATGAGCCCGGCTTTGCTCAGCGCGGTTTAACCACCACAAGCGCCACCCGTCCGTTGTCTCCAATCACTTCAGTTTGAGCTGCGTGGGCGCTGCTCAATTCACTGACACCCTCCAATGGCACAAACGACAGGAGTGGGCCGCCACGTCGCCGGCACTCATTAACCAGTTGTGGTGGTCCTTCATAAATATACGGCTCACCATCGGACAGATAGACGACGCGGCCGGCGGCATAAAACTCCGGCGAGCGGTCGTCCAATTTCAACCCATAAATCGGGGTCTGCGAATATCCGCGGGCATCGGCTAGTTGCAGCAGCCGTTTTGAAGACTCGCGATCTGCATGAAGGTCAGAACACCAGAGCATCGTCAATACAACGCCTAATGTAGTCACGCTTAGCAGGCCAACCGCGAACGACCTTTGACGAGTGTTCAGAATCGCGACTAAGCCCGCCACCAGAAGCATGCCTGAGACCACGAGTGCGCAACCGAGCAGTGCTCGTTCCCACCGCCAGGCAAAGATCGGCAAACCAACGGCGACGGCCAAACAACATGCCCCAGTCGCTTTCAACTTCCAGGCGTTGGTTTGGTCAACATTGGTGAGTCGAGTAAGACGTTCGCCGATGAGGAGCGCCGCAGCCGGCAGCGAAGGAAGGATGTACCCGGGCAACTTGGAACTCGAAAAACTAAAAAAGATGAGCGGCAACAGAAACCAAACCAAGGCGAATGCGACATATCTTCCGGACGCATCCTCGGATTCGCTTGCATTCGGCCAGGACCGGCTGACAGCCCTAGCCAGCCCTCCAATCAGGAATATGGTCCATGGCAATGTCAGCGGGATGAGAATCGCGAGGTAGTAATAGAACGGACCGGGATGCCGGTAATTGTTGGAGACGTACCGGGCAAACTGGTGCTGCCAAATAAACTCGTCGATAAAAACGTTTCCATGCCGGGCGATAACCGGCCCATACCACGACGCGGCCACGAGCAGGACCAGCGGTACGCCCCACAGGACGCTGAGAATCGTTTCTTTCGCCGGCATCTTGCGCCGGAGTAGGTAGTAGCCGACGACCGTTCCTGCCGGGATGACCGCCCCAATGAATCCCTTGGCCAGAAGTGAGAGACCGATGAAGGTGTAGAACCCCGCCAATAAGAAAGCCCGGACCCTGGACTCAGTTTCGAGTTCATAGAAAATGAAAAAGGCCAGCGACCAGGCAATAGTCATCGTCAGGATGATGTCGAAACTTGCGGCCCGGGAGAAAACAATCATCCCGAGCGTCGTGCTCGCCGCTACCGCCGACCAGAAACCGAGTCCGACTAGTTGTTCATCCGAAGTTTTCTGCTCAACTTTCCTTCCAATCAGAAACATTGCCGCTATTGTGAGGACTCCGGCGATTGCCGATGGCAGCCGTGCTGACCACTCGGAAACACCAAACAGTTTATAGCTGGCAATCATCATCCAATAGAGCAACGCCGGCTTCTCAAACCACAGGCGTCCCCCGAGGGTAGGCGTGATGAGATCCCCCCGAAGCAGCATTTCGCGGGCTACCTGGGCATAGCGAGGCTCATCTGGACCAATCAACGGAAAGTGGCCCAGGCCAAACCAATAGAACGCTACAATTGTTAGGAAGAGTAAAAGACTGCCGCGCTTGGCAAGCGTCGAAGGTTGCAAGTATAGTCGACCCCGTAAATTCCGATATGCCACAAAGCAGTAAGCCGAAGGCAGAAAGCATTGTTTAGTGCCTTCTGTTTCTGCTTACTGCTTATTTGTTGGAGTTAAGCTAAACGAAAATGGGGTGTTCGTAAACTGTGACGCTACGCACCGCGGTGATTGGCGCCGGCCATTTGGGCCGCCAGCATGCTCGTATTCACGCAGATTTAGCGGCCGAGGGTTTGACTGAGTTCGTGTCGATTTGCGATCTGGATTCTCAAACGGCGACTAATATTGCCTCCGAGAGAAGCGCATCATGGACCACCGATTGGCGCGAGCTGCTAGGTAAAGTAGACGCGGTGAGTCTCGCGGTTCCCACCATCTCACATTCCGAAATCGCATGTACTCTGCTTGAAGCCGGGGTTCATGTCCTGGTGGAAAAACCGATCTCACGCACCCTGGATGAAGCCGACGAAATGATCGCGGCCGCCACAAAAGGGAAAGCTTTGCTGCAGGTGGGCCATGCAGAGCGGTTCAATCCAGCGCTCGTCGCCCTACGACCGCACGTTCGCAATCCCGTCTACTTCGAAATTCATCGCGTCGGCGAGTTTACAGCGCGCTCACTCGACATTGATGTGGTGCTGGATCTGATGATTCATGATCTCGATATTGTGCAGTGGTTAGTCGGAGAAGACGTTGAAGTAACTGAGCTTCACGCCGTAGGCATTCCTATCCTGACGGACAAAGTGGACGCGGCAAATGCGCGGCTCCAGTTTTCGTCAGGTGCGGTAGCCAACATCACTGCGTCGCGAGTGGGCACCGAGAAGATTCGCAAGATGCGGTTCTTCCAACCCCATGATTACATCGCCGTCGATTACACGACGAAGCGCGCCTCGATCAGCAGTCTCGCACCTCCAGGGCGCGATGGCGGCTGGCCGGGAGTTCATGTAAAGAATCTGGATGTGGTTGACGTTGAGCCTTTGCGAGCCGAGATTCTCGCGTTCATCGAAGCCGCTCGCGATGGCCTGGCCTCGCCTGTATCGGGTCTCGAAGGAAGAAACGCACTTGCGCTCGCGCTTCGGGCTTTGGAAAGAATCGAAGAACACGCTGCCACTGTCAGCCTTAGCCAACACGCAAAGAGTGTTTAGCGAGGCTTTCGTCGATCGTTCGCGTTCTGCAGAGTTTTGATTGATGAGCACACGAATTCCCGCCATTTCAAGCCTGCTTACTGAACGAATCACTGCCGGCGACTTCCCTTCCGCCCTCTACTTAATCGCTGAAAGGGGGCAAATTCGGTTCGCAGACGCGCTGGGAAAAGCGGTGGTAAAGCCGCAGACAATAGCCGCCAGCCTCGACACCATTTACGACCTGGCGTCATTGACCAAGCCGCTGGTTACGGGCTTGCTATGCGCACGTAGAATTGAAAGCGGTGAGCTCACTCTCGACAGTTCTGTCCTTCACTATCTCCCCGAATTCGACCGCACCGACAAGCAAGGAATTTCCGTACGTCACTTGCTCGCTCATTCGTCCGGCTTACCAGCGTGGCGTGCGCTTTACATTCTGGCCAATGGCGAAGTTGATCGCGTTCTGTCTGTCATTTCCAATCTTGAACTCGAGTATGAACCCGGCTCGCGAGTTGTTTACAGTGACCTTGGGTTTATTACGCTCGGACTGTTGCTCGAACGCGTTTCGGGCAAGTCGCTGGTGAAGCTCGCGGAGGAAGAGATTTTTGAGCCACTAAAACTCGAGAATACCTTTTTCAATCCTGACCAGGCGAGACAAACTGGAATTGCCGCATGTGAGACTGGAAACGCTTATGAACGAGAGATGTGTCGTGATAGTCATAGCGACGATAAGAATTACTGGCGCGAAAACCTACTTTGGGGTGAAGTGCACGACGGTAATGCGTATTTCCTTGGAGGCGCTGCCGGTCACGCAGGTCTATTTTCAACTGCAGACGAGACGCTCAAACTGGCGAACCAATTTCACGCAGGGCTGACTTCGTTGCTGAAACCGGAGACGTGCAGATTGTTTCGCACCAATCTCACGGAGGGTCTGAACGAAGCGCGTTCACTTGGGTGGCAGCTGGCGGCTACAAAAGATTCGACCGCCGGCCCGGATTTACCTGCTGACAGTTTTGGGCACACGGGTTTCACAGGTACTAGTTGCTGGAATGACCCGCTTCAAGAACGTGTATTTCTTTTGTTTACGAATCGTACGCATGAACGTGCGCTGCCCTTTGCTAACATCAACAGCGTTCGGCGGCGGCTTCATAGCTTGGCAAATGCCGCGTTGAAGTCTTAATGTCCTGAAACGGCGTGCGCACCCACCCGCTACCCGCAAGGTGGTACCGACTTCATGACCCCTGCATTGAGTGAGTGCCAGCAGCCCACGCGCTCCGCGCTGTGGTACCGACTTCATAACCCCCCACATTGAGTCAGGTAAGCTGCCCACGCTGTATCCCAACCCAGAAAATAAACCACTTGCGCAGAGCAGCGCTCAAAGCTATTCTGTCCCTGTCGAGCGCTCTTATCGACAGCCCACCTACGGCAACCATCCAAACAATCGAGAAAGTGAAGAAACAAGGAATGCACGTTTACAATAATGTCGGAAAGAAATTGATGCTGATCCTCGCAATTGTCGTTATCGGCTCATCGCTGGCCATTGCGCGAAACGCAGTTGAGTACAAATTCAAAGTCCATAACAATACCGAACAGGCGATCAAGAAAGTCCTTGTGTCGCAGGACGGAAAGAAGTGGGGCTACTTTGACATTGGCAGCGGAATCGCAGCCGGTGCGACCGTTGAATTGGTTTGGAATGAATCCACTGACACAGAAAACTGCGAGCAGGTATTCAAGGCTGTGTTCGCCGACGGCGAGGAATCAGAGCCAGTCGAATTCGATTTTTGTGAGAAGAATCTCGTATTGGAGTTTAAGTAAAGCCACTAAGTTTTAGTTTTGAGACTAAACGCCCCGCCGTTTGGCGGGGCTTTTACTTTGGAGCGGTCAAGGCTTGGCGCCTTTGGGAAGAATGGTGAACGACGTGAGCCCAAGGAAAACTCGGTCGCCGATTCTTAACTTGCTGGCCAACGTTTCAGGCTTGGGCCGGGTGGCGATAATTGGTTTTGCCGACTGCGACTCCGGCGTCTCCGTAGTTAAGTAAAATGGCGTGTCTTCGGTCTCGCAGCTCGTCCCTCCCGGATCGAGTCTGATTCGCACTCGTTCGTAGGCACCGACGAAACTTGTCTCCTCAACCAAGCCGGCGGATAAACAACCTAACCCTGTCGGAAACTCCTGAGTCTTGTTCAAACGAACGTCTTCCGGCCTGAAGATCAATTTGATTGCTGCGCCTTCATGCCACTGCGGCCCGTCATTCGGCAGAGGAATTCTTGATGCTCCCACCTCGATATGACCGGTGCGTATCGTTCCGTCCAGAATGTTAGCTGCACCGAGGAACGTCGCCACATATTCGGTCGCCGGGTTGTTGTAGACCTCGGCGGGAGTGCCGATCTGTTCGATGTGGCCCACGTTGATGACGGCGATACGATCACCTAGTTCGAGCGCCTCCTCCTGATCGTGAGTAATAAATATCGCCGGGACATTGACCTTCTTAAGCAGGGCGCGTATCTCGCGGCGCAAGTGAACGCGTGTTTGAGCGTCGAGCGCTCCGAACGGTTCGTCGAACAACAGAACCTCCGGGTCATAGGCGAGGGTACGAGCGATAGCCACGCGCTGTTGCTGTCCACCTGATAGTTGCGAAGGATACTTTTTGCGATGCTCTTCGAGTTGGACCAAAGAAAGTAACTCGTTCACTTTCTTCTTAATTTCTTTGCGCGGCCGTTTTCGAATCCTGAGTCCATAGCCGATGTTCTTTTCCACCGTCATTTTCGGGAACAGCGCGTATGCCTGAAAAATTACGCCGACGCCACGTTCGCGAGCCGGCAGCTCAGTAACGTCTTTGCCGTCAAGAATCACCTTGCCGGTGTAGGGTTGTTCCAGGCCAGCGATGATTCGCAGAATCGTCGTCTTGCCACTTCCGGATGCGCCGAGCAAAACGAGGGCTTCACCTTCGGCAACGTCAAACGAAATATTCTCCAGTACGCTGGTGGCCCCGAACCGTTTGCTGATTCCAACAATACTAGCCGCAGGTCGAGGGTTGCGTTCCTTCGGTGTCGGATGCGCCGCATTCTCCATAATTAAAGCTGCTTGAGCCTTCATTTAATGAATCTAATTTTAGCGCATTTGGGACAAGGTTTATCGCTCCCAGCGCAATGTCAGAGTCTAATCAACATCAAGCCAGTCTCTGGCAAAAAACAGCACACTAAAGATTAGGAACGAAAAAAGGGCCAGCACGATTGCAATCGCATTAGCTGCCTCGATTTGACCTTCGTTAAATTTTGCGAAGATGTACAAGGGCGCCGTTTGAGTTCGACCCGCCAGGTTTCCTGACACCAGAATCGTTGAGCCAAACTCACCGACTGCGCGCGCAAACGTCAGCAGCGCTCCGGAGACGATTGCTCCACGCAATGATGGAAGAGTTACGTGCCAAAATGTTTGCCAACGGGTAGCGCCAATCGTTGCCGAGGCTTCTTCGAGCGAGCGGCTCATCGTATCGAAGACCGGTTTGATGACGCCGAAAGCGAGTGGGAATGTAACGAATATATTTGCCAGGATGATCGCTCCCGCGGTGAACATCAGCTGGATGCCGTGCGGTTGAAGATAACGTCCCAGCAAACCGAGTGGTCCCCACAACAGCAGTAGCGAAAAACCTGCGACAGCTGTCGGTATCGCAGTCGGTAATGAGATCGTCACGATCAGTGCATTGCGTCCCCAGAAGTTGTAACGCGAAAGCACATACGAGGCGAAGAGACCGAAAACGACGTTGAAGATGGTGGCCCAAAAGCTGGTGACCATCGACAGCTTGAGTGCAAAGATTGCTTCGGGTGCATTCAAGGCCGCCCAGAAATTTCCCAGTCCGGTGCTGGTGCCGAACAAGAAGATTGACGCCAACGGCAAGAACACCAGCGGCATCATCATGAACACAAGTGTGCCGATGCTTAGCGGCCGAACGACATCGAAGCCGCGGACGTGTCGCATTGTTGGGATTACAGAACTCATCAGGAAATTTCAGACCTCAGATCTCAGATTTCAGATCTCAGATCTCAGATCTCAGATTTGAGATTCAAACCCAGGCCTACTTCGCACGCTGCACCCGGTCGCGAAAAATTTTCTCGATAACGTCTGGATAAGCCCTCTCCCAACCTCCAAACTTCTCGATAGTGAAGGGCGACTCGATCTTTCCAAGATCTGTGCTCGCGGCGTTAAACGCTTCGTTGGTGACTGAGTGAAAGTAATTCTTGACGAATGCTTGCTGAGCTTCCTCAGTCCACAGGTACTCCATAAACGCGTTAACGATGGCGCGCTTGGCGGCCGGCACATTCTTGTCGATTACTACCGCCGGATGTTCACTGAAGATCGTCGACTGCGGGAACACAATTTCGATCGGCGTTTTCTTTGATTGCTTCATCAGCAACCCTTCGAGTTCGTAAGTCACCAGCACATCGCCAAAGCCGGTTTCGAATTGCGTGCGCGCTTCCCGCGCTGAACCCGGCGTAGACTTCACGTTGGCCCATATGGCCCGCAAGAGATGAAGCGCGCTCGCCGTGTCTGCATCGCCCGACTGCTTTTCAGACTTTATTAATTCAGATCCGTAGATAGCCAGGATCGACCATTGCGCGCCCCCTGAGCTGACCGGATCCGGATGAATTATTTCTACGCCGGGTTTGGCGAGATCGGAAAAATCGCGGATGCCTTTTGGGTTTCCCCCGCGAACGAGAATCACGAATGGAGTTTTGTTGACGATCCCCTTATGTGGACCAGTTCGCCAGTCAGCAGTAACAAAGCCGCCGTCGCGTAGCCTATAAATATCTCGCTCGATAGAGAGGATCGCAATGTCAGCGTTAACCCCCTGGAGGATTTGATTGGTAATTGTTTCGGAACCGGCAAACGAGGAAGTGAATCGCACATCCTGACCATGCTCCTGTTTCCATTTCGCTGCGAACCCGGGAAAGATGCTTTTCTCAAGCGACTCCTTCATGATCGAAAATGCATAAACCGTGATATTAATGTCACCCGATTCAGACGGCGGTTTCGGCAAACAGTTGCCTGCTATCAACGCAATCGCGATTACGATTGCAAAAACCCAGACTTTTGAAGGTTGCTCTGTCATACCGTTATTCCAATAGCGGTTAAGGCACCTAAAAATCTGTGCGTTCGTAGAGCTTTTGATTCAGGGGTAAATTGGTCTATACCACACTTCGCCTGTTCTGGAAACAAATAAGAACGAACAACTGGCTGGCTGCGAAGCTGGTTTTTTATACGAGACACCTGGCACTATGAATAAGTTATTCATCTTCATCGCCATCATTTTGTGTGCTGGCTGCCAGTCCGATTCAGGAAAAGACTTATCAGCGGGATCGTCGTCAAGCATCCTGGTTGCCGCCGCCGCGAATTTGACGGATGCAATGCCTGAACTAAGCCAACGGTTCACCCAAGAAACCGGCATACGGGTGGTGCCCAGCTTTGGTGCCACGGCAGATCTAGCGAAACAGATTGAACACGGTGCACCTTTCGACGTGTTCGCTTCGGCCGATACCACGCATGTAGATAAGTTAGAAGCAAAGGGATTGCTTACACCCGGCTCTCGGGCGCTCTACGCTCGCGGACGACTGGTAATGTGGGTGCCAAACAATGAATTCAAAGCTGAACGTATCGAGGACATCACCGACCGCCGGTTTGAACGCATTGCCATCGCGAAGCCAGACATCGCACCCTACGGTCGCGCCACCGTTGAAAGTTTGCGGTCCTTAGGACTCTGGGATCGAATCGAAGCCAGAGTCGTTTATGGCCAAAGCATCGCGCAGACTAAACAGTTCGCCGCGACCGGAAATGCCGAAGTCGCATTCGTTCCTTTGGCGCTGGTGAAGCAGGGTGAAGGCAGTTTCCTGCCGGTTGACGAAAAGTTGCATTCGCCGATCGATCAGGCCCTGGGCATCGTGAAGGCATCGCCGAATCAGGAAGCGTCCAGAAAATTCGTCGATTTTCTTCTCAGTACCGAGGGTCAGCAGATTTTCTTGAATAAGGGTTATTTCTCAATTAAATCCCCTTAAAGGCTTTCCGATAGTGTACGGATCCGATCATAACTGGTATGCTGACCTCGAACTTTAGGCCTCGTATCGATGATTCTTCCCCTAGATCTCTTTTCCGCGCTTTAGATCAAGCACGAGAAACCGCAACAGGGTTTGAGTTCGCAAACAATTTAGTAAGGAAATGCTATGAAAATCCTGCTCTATAACCCTGACAACGGTGTCACGCGAAATTTCATGCCGCATCTCTGGATGTTTTTGCTCCAGTCGCTTACGCCTCCAGGCCATGAAGTTATTCTGGTGGACGGTAATGCGAAGCCGATGGACGAGGCCGAGCTAGTCAAATTCGTCAAAGATCAGGGAGTGGGTCTAGTAGGTATCGGCGCCATGACGCGTATGGTGGCAAGGGCTTATCGCATGGCTGATGCAATTCGCGCTTCCGGTGTGCCGGTGGTTATGGGAGGTCCTCACGTTACAGAGGTGCCCGATGAAGCTTTGGGACGCGATGGTGGGCCGCGTCATGCGGATGCCGTAGCCCTCGGTGAGGCCGACGAAACCTGGGCCCAGATCGTTGAAGACGCAGCCAATGGCTGTCTCAAGGAAACGTACGCTCCGGTCGACGAAGCTGGCAAAGAACGCAAACCCAGCCTACAACCATATCCCGAGATTCCATGGGACTCGATGGATCTTGATCAGTTTGACATGGTCCCAAAGTTTGCCCGGCCGCTTCTGAGCAAGTTGGGCTCAGGATGGGGATCTGTTCATGTAGTGCCGATTGAATCAGGTCGTGGTTGTCCCTACGGCTGCGAGTTTTGCACGGTTACCGGTTTCTTCGGAGACTCCATCAGGTTTCGTTCGAATGAAAGTGTTGTCAACGAACTGCTTCGTCTGAAGAATCACGCGCGCGAAAACCGCACGCAGGTGATCGTGTTCTTCATCGACGACAACTTCGCGATCAACATCAAACGTACGAAATCGCTATTGCGCGACATCATCGCGGCCAACGCACAAGTGCCATGGCTGGCCCAGATTAGTGCAAACCTGCTGCGCGACGAAGAATTGGTCGACTTGATCGAAGCGTCGCACGGCAAGTGGATATTCATCGGCATGGAGTCGATTGACACTGCCAACCTGAAGGACGTTAACAAGAGCTTCAACAAGCCGAACGAATACGCCGCCGTTCTGGATCGCCTTGCCAAGAGAAACATCTACGCCATCACATCCTTCATCATTGGGTTAGACAACGACACTCCTGGTGTCGCAGCCCGCACCCTCGAACAGGTCGAGAGTTGGCCTCCGGGCTTGCCAGTTTTTGGACAACTCACTCCCTTCCCTGCTACACCGCTTTTTGAGAGGTTGGTTAAGGCTGGACGACTGACTCGACCAAAGCACTGGATGGAATTTGCACCATATCAGATGGCCCATGAGCCGTTGAAGATGACGATTCCTCAGACCCAGATTGAGTTAACCGAGGCGTGGACCAGGTCCTACAGTCCCGAGCGAAATAAGCAGGCCATCGACGCGCTCAACGATCATCCGGTCAACTACAAGGTGATCCACCTTATTATGAGGTTGTTCTTCCGGGGGATTTATTTCCCCCAAATGAGCAAGCGTGCCTGGCTTAAAGTCATCTTTGAAAACCGGCGCTCGATTCTCAGCATTTCAAGAGACACTGTAAAGGCTATTCGTGCTTCCAGGAAGAACAAGAAAAACCAGGGCGAGGAGCCGGCCACAGTGATGAATGAGCAGAAGGCTGCTTAGCCCCGGCGATCCAGGCCAGCTCGATCTTAACTCTAAACCTTCATGCATTCGCGCAAACCGAAAGTTTGCTTTCTCGCTCGTCATTCTCACTGCGTCCGTTCTTGCCGTAGTTTCAAATCCCAATAGCCATGACTAAGACTGGGAATCGTCTAGCCATTCTGGCCGATTACCTTAGTCTTGAGCGCAATGTCTCAATTGCTTCGGCTGCTGTGTTCCTTATCGGACTCGGCGAGGAGTTATGGAAGAAGTATCTTCCAAAATATCTCGAAGCGCTCGGTGCCACCGCACCAATCATCGGACTCTTTGGCACCGCGGAGAACTTCCTCGATGCGATCTATCAATATCCGGGTGGGTGGCTGGCAGATCGCGTTGGCCGGCGTCGCGCCTTCCTGGTTTTCATAGCGATGGCTTCGGCGGGGTATCTGATTTACTTATTCAGTGCCTCGTGGCCAGTGGTCTTTATAGGTCTGGCCTTTGCGATGACCTGGCAGAGCATGGCCTCGCCTGCAATATTTGCTGTGATTGGTGATTCTCTTCCCCCAGAGCGGCGAGCGATGGGGTTCACTGTTCAATCGATCTTGAAAAGAGTGCCCATCATCATCGCTCCGATGATCGGTGGTGCGTTAATTGGCGCCTTCGGCATCCTCAAGGGAATTCACTTTGGCCTAATCATCACCTTGTTTATGACCGCAATCACAATTCTGCTGGTCCATAGAATTAAGGTAGAGATAAGAGTCAGTGATACAACAAACATTCGCGGGGTCTGGAATTCTTTTCACTCATCATTGAAGCGTTTGCTGGTGTCGGACGTCATCATCCGTATGTGCGAAGGCTTGACCGGAGTGTTTACTGTTCTGTATGTCACGAATGTGCACCGCTTAAGCGCTGCACGTTACGGAGTTTTGATCGCAATTCAAATGATCACCTCGATCCTGGTTTACCTTCCGGCGGGGGCAATTGCTGATCGCGTCGGGCGCAAGCCCTTTGTGATCGTCACGTTTCTATGCTTCGCACTATTTCCCCTGGCGGTGATTGGGGCTGCAAACTTTGCCATGCTGGTGCTGGCTTTTATCATTGGTGGACTCCGTGAAATCGGCGAACCTGCGCGTAAAGCTATGATTGTTGACCGCGCCAACGAGAAGCTGCGTGCGCGGTCGGTGGGACTTTACTATCTCGTCCGCAGTCTATCTATCACGCCGGCGGCAGCGATTGGTGGTCTCCTGTGGAAAATCAATCCGGACGCACCTTTTGTCGCGGCTACAGTAATTGGGTTGGTCGGCACAGTTGTTTTTGCGGCGACTGTTGAGGAAGGGTTTGCAAGTTAACACGATGATGACTACTAAACGTTTGCTCTTGATCAGCAACTCAACACTATACGGCAGTGGGTTTCTCGATCATGCTGAAAGCGAAATTCGAAACTTTCTCGGACCGATTGAGCGTCTGCTATTCGTCCCGTTTGCCATGCAAGATCGTGATGGATATGCCGAGAAAGCCCGCGAGCGTTTTGAGAGGATGGGGTATTCGCTCGTCTCACTTCACGCAGCTCGAGAGAAACACCAGGCGGTGCACGCGGCGCAGGCCATTTTCATCGGGGGCGGGAATACCTTTCGCTTACTGAAGAGTCTTTACGAATCCGACGTCGTATCGTTGATTCGTGAACGCGTTGAGGACGGTATGCCTTACATGGGCTCCAGCGCTGGTTCAAATGTGGCCGCGCCTACTATCAGAACGACGAATGACATGCCGATCGTCCAGCCGCCCTCATTCGACGCGTTAGGCCTCGTAACCTTTCAGATCAATCCGCACTATCTCGATCCCGATCCAAACTCAAAACACATGGGAGAAACTCGCGAAGAGCGGCTGCTTCAGTACCTCGAAGAAAATGAAACGCCCGTCATTGGCTTGCGTGAAGGCGCAATGATTCACGTTGAAGCGGGCGTCACAACCCTGAAGGGTTCGACGGGTGCGCGGATTTTTCGACAGGGAGAGGAACCTCTGGAAGTTGAACCGGGGACAATCCTTGATGAGCTGTTGAACTGACTTTGGTTTCGCGGATCTTATCACCGCCGTTCTGTAGTAAGATGAGCCCGCGGAAGAGCCCCCCCAAGACTAAGCCGCAAAGGGTTTTGCATGCGCAATTTTCTCGCGCGATTCACCATCGCGTTACTGCTTTCTCAGTCTCTCCTCCAGATCTCCACTGTCGGCCAGGAAGGGGTCCGTCCCCGTCGATCCCAGACGGAGCGCGAAACTCCGGACAAGACGACTGCGTCTTCGAATGCAGAATGGAAAGCACCTGACAACAATCGCATCGTTTCAACCGTCCAGCCCCAAAGCTCTAATCCGGAGCCCACGATCCGCGTCGCCCTGGCTACAGACACACGCGCCGCGACTATTTCCAGCAGTGGTCCATTAATGAATGCGACTGACCTTGCCAACACTTTTGTCGCCTTAACTGTGCCTCGCGTCCGGCTGGAAGCCCGTCTCTTGTCTCCAATGGCCGCCGAGTCCTTAGAACCAACCTACCGGGTTCAGGTTTCAGGTCTGGCATCAAGGGAGGAGGCAGAGCAACGTGCAAAGGAAGTGCGCGAAGCGACTAGTGAAAAGACACTCGCTTCTCAGGACACCGAAACCAAAACCTGGGGACTGCTGGTTGGAGATCGTCACAGTCGCGAGGAAGCAGAGGAATTGAGATCACGTCTTGAGGATGCTGGCTTCGCGGCTTCGATCATTTCGACTTCTGGGGCCAACAACGAACCGCAACCTACAACGCAAGCCGGGAGTGGTCCAACCGCGTCCTTCCACCTATCGAACTGGTCCAATGGTTCGTCCGGTCTCGCGCTCAAGTTCACCTTCGCGCGAAGTCGTGGCCTTCTCGGCCGGCAGCAGTCGTCTATTCAGCTCCAGCGCACCGGTCACCTTTGCCAGCGCCGACGACAAGGTTCCCGTACGCTTCAATGACAAACCGTATCGTGGACGCATTGAAGTGTTCGTCAATGCGCGCGGTGCGTTGACTGTGGTCAATGTCCTGGGTCTCGAAGACTACGTGCGAGGTGTTGTTCCCAACGAACTTTCCGCGGGAGGTTTTCCCCTCATAGAGGCGCACAAGGCGCAAGCCATTGCAGCTCGCACCTACGCTCTGAAAAATCGCGGACAGTTTATGTCCCAGGGCTATGACCTTCTCCCCACAACGCGTAGCCAGGTTTACAAAGGTCTCGCCTCAGAAAACACGCTGTCGTCGCGCGCCGTTGATGAAACGCGGGGTCTAATCGCAACGTTCGACGGCCAGCCAATCAATGCGCTTTACACATCGACCTGCGGCGGACGAACCGAAGACTCTCAAAATATTTTTAACGACGCGGTGGGTTATCTAAAGGGCCGGGAGTGTGCTGCTGAGGGACGCGCAGCTTTGGCTCCATTTACGATCAAGACTTCACGTGATCCAGCCGAACTAAAGTCAGGCCAAAATCTTCCACTCGCGCGCGAAGTCGCAATCCTGAGTCTGCACAACTTCACCTACCTGAAAAAGGTGACCGACCATTGGCTGGAAGACGATTCCGAGGTGGACGAAGTTCGCAGCTGGCTCGCTTCTGTAGCCAGACTTACTCGCCAGACTGCGCCGGCGGTGACTGAAGACGTTCATCGGCCGCCCGGTTTTGCTACTGCCCTTAGCATCGCGGCTTTTGGTGAGAGCCGCGGCACCACCTTGCTGAACAATGCTGACGCCGACTATCTAATCGCTGTTCGTGACGCCGGCGACGTGCCGCAGTCCAACCGCGCCGATGTGGCCTATTTGATCCGCGAGGGTTACCTATCCGTTCTTCCCGATGCTTCGTTACAACCGCGTGAGCCGCTATCTCGCGGAAGGGCGTTGCATGCAATTGCGCGCATACTCGAGTCGAAGGGTTTGTTTCAACTTCAAAAAGGAACGGCCCGTCCAACTTCAGAAGACAATCTGGTATTACGCAGCACCAAAGGCAAGGACCAGCCGGTAGGTATGAGCGCTGACGCTTATCTATTCAGACAAATTGGCGAAAGTCTTTATCCCGTTCGATCAGTCTCCGTGGTGGGCGGCGAAGCGGTTGTTTTTCATGTGAACGCCGCCGGCGAAGTCGACTACCTGGAAGTGAAGCCTGCGCCCAATGGCGCCGCGGCCGATCGCTTTTCGCCTTATTCAAACTGGACCACCGATTTATCCACCGGCCAGGTGCAGGCTCGACTAAGCCGCTACACCAGGGGAATTGGATCACTCGTCGATCTACGCGTCATCGCTCGCGGGACCTCGCGACGTGCTACCAATCTGGAGATAGTGGGATCGGATGGTGTCGGGCATGTACGTGGCGGCCGAATTCGATCAGCGCTTGGCCTGCGCGAACAGCTCTTCGTTATCGAGCGCAAGGTCGACGAAAGCGGCCGGGTAACTGGCTTCGCTTTTATAGGTCGCGGTTGGGGACACGGCGTAGGCATGTGTCAGGTTGGAGCGTATGGTCTCGCCCGCCAGGGGTTTACTCACGAACAGATTCTGAAGGCTTACTATACGGGTATTGATCTGACAAAGATGTATTAGTCACGAAGGTCTCTGACTGGAGTGGCAGCCAGTACCACCGCGCGGTAGCGGGTGGGTAGCGCGCGCGCTTATCTGTTTTCGGAATCCTTCTCTACGGTCTAGCCATCGGATCCACGACCCACCCGCTACCGCGCGGGTACTGACTTCATGCCACTCCAATCCGAGCGTTCGAGAAGTCCGATTCGTTGTTCGTTCTAATCACTCTTGCGTTCAGGATCAATGAAAGATCTTCGGCATCTTCACGTTCTTAACCGTGTTCCGACCGATAAGGTTCGCGACAATCTACTGTGATAAATTCAGACAAGCCGCTATGGAAATGAAGGAATTTAGCCCCGCATCAAGATTTAAACCGCCCTTAACGGTGGCGGATCTTGATGCATTCCCCGAGAACGATGGGAACCGCTATGAGCTGATCGATGGAGAACTATTCGTGTCTCGAGCTCCGGGGATCCCACACCAACGCGTACTGCAAAACCTGCAAGTTGCTCTGAGCGAATACCTGCGAGCACATCCGATTGGCATCCTGGTTCCTGGCGCAGGCGCGATCTTCAGTGACTTCGACGCAGTCATCCCCGACTTAGTCTTCGTGCGTAATGAAAATTGGGAGCAGGTTGTTACCGGCGAGAGATTCACGGGTGCATTGGATCTGGTTATCGAAATACTTTCCCCGGGCAGTGCTAACCGGCGACGCGACCTGGTCTCTAAACGCAACCTCTATGGAAAATACAAGATCGAGGAATACTGGATTATCGACCTCGAAAACCGATCGATGACGATCTTCCGGCAATCGGTTGGAACGCTTCAGGAGAAGCGTACGCTTACACAAAACGATGACGTTGAATCGTCCATCTTCCCTGGCTTTCATATGATCATCGACACGATCTTCAAGCTTTAACCCTTGTCAACGGATGTCTCAAATCAATTTCTTCATTCGAACGATCCTCGTCCTGGCGCTAATGACTGGGCTCTTCGTCTCTGCTTCAGCGCAATCTGAGAAGAAGACTGCGCAAAGGTTTGACGACTTTGGCGACATTCTTTATTCAGATCTAATCGCTCGGCTGGATAACTTTGCCATCCAGTTGATGAACCAGAGCAGTGCCAGGGGTTTTCTGGTTGTTTATCGATCGCCACGCGACCTCGCAGGACTCAATCACGCGCTGGCAATGCGAATGAAACGCTATCTGGTCCAGACTCGCGGCCTTCCAAAAGATAGAATAGTGACGGTTGACGGCGGCCCTGCTGGACAATTGGTCCAGGAGTTATGGGTAGTTGAACCCGGCACCGCACCTATCCCTCGCAGCGACGCCAAAATCGGGTACGTTCAGAATCCTGATTCGGCATGGAAGTTTTACGAACACGGCTTTTTGCCCCTGAACCAATACAAGCAATTCGAGATGAAGCTCGACCGTGAAATGGAAGCCGAGGACCTTGAGACCTACGCCAATGAGGTCAAGAAAGAGCCTGGTCGCTTGGCTGTCGTCATTATTTACGCTCAATTCAACCGTAAACCTGGTCAGGTGGATTGGGTTGGCGATTACGATCCACGCGGGGACATACGTCTGGATCTTCCGGGAACTGCGCGACAGGAGCTAAATCGACTGCGAGACTACCTGATCAATTATCACGGAGTTGCTGCGTCAAAAATCAAATTGATCGATGGTGGCCATCGTAAGCAACGATGGGTCGAATTCTGGATTGTGCCCGCGGGCGAGCCCTTGCCAGTTGCAACCCCAAATTCCTACCCCAACAGACGCAAGAAATGAAATCATGCGTTTCTCAAAAAACCAGCTCATCGGGGGCCTCATCGTTCTGGTTCTGATCTGGCTGGTGGTTTTCTACCGCATGATATTCTCTGCTACGTGACCTCCGGCGATCTTCAAACTCCAGTCATAGCCATTGTTGGTCCAACAGCTTCGGGCAAGAGCACGTTGGGCATCAGTGTGGCACTGCAACTTGATGGCGAGATCATTAACTGCGACTCGGTCCAGGTTTATCAGGAGATTGAAATAGCAACCGCGAAAGTTCCTTTAGCAGGACGCCAGGGAGTTCCTCATCACTTGATCGATTTTGTGTCGCCGTCGATCAATTACACTGCCGGCGAGTGGGCGCGTGAAGCGGCAGCCAGAATTGATGAGATAGAAGGCCGTAGCAAAGTTCCGATCCTGGTCGGCGGGACTGGACTCTACTTACGAGCGTTGCGAAATCCATTTTTTCCGAGCCCCCAGACAGACGATGAGATTCGTCGTCGTCTCAACAACCTTCGCGAACTTCACGGGCCTGAGTACCTTCACCGGATTTTGCGACGGCTCGACTCGCAAAGCGCACTGGAGCTTTATCCACGCGACTGGCCACGGGTGCAGCGTGCGATTGAAGTTCGGCTGCAAACCGGCAGGCCGATGTCTGAACAAAAGGCTCGTAGGGCCCGGCCGCATGAAAGCACTCGCAGGCTTCGGGTTATGGTCCTGAATCCGCCCAGAGCGGCCCTCTATGCTCGCATCAACGAGCGCACGGACGCCCACTTTGAAGCGGGCCTGGTTGATGAAGTTAAAGCGCTTTTGGACCGCGGAGTGCCGCCATACTCAAATGCGCTGGGGGCCCATGGTTACCGGCGCGTAGTCGAGTTTCTTGAGGGAAAACGCGATCTTCAGACTGCAATCGAACAGACCAAACTCGACGTGCGTCATTACGCGAAACGCCAGTTGACCTGGTTCCGCAAGGAACCCGGGGTTGAATGGTTCCAGGGGTTTGGGGACGAACTGTTAATCAATAACGCAGTTCTTGAGGCATTAAGACGGCCCGACGGACCGGACGATTCAACGGTCCGCTGAAGAACGCGTTATGCTGGTAATACCCATTCGTCAATAAAATCTTGTCAGGACTCTTTTGCTGCGGTACTCTGTGTTTCCCCTTCCAATTCCAGTTTCAGGTGTCAAGCCCATGTCCGACGGAAAGCCTGCGCCACAGAATATCCAGGATGCTTTTCTGAACACAGTCCGCCGTGAAAAAACGACGGTACTGGTCTATCTATTGAATGGCGCTAAACTGACTGGCCGGATTCGCAGTTTCGACAAGTTTTCGGTCTTGCTTGAGTCTGGAACCCACGAACAACTGATTTTCAAACACGCAATTTCGACGATTTCTCAGAATCGACGGGCCAGTGGCGACCTTCGACCCCACGCCCCAGCCGACTTTGGTCACGACGAACCGAACACTACTCCTCCGGTTCAGTCGACCGACTCGCCTCAGCAGTAACATTGCTTTAAACTCTCCTGCGACACTAAATTCCACTCAAGAGGACCCGGTGGCAGGAACTTTTATTACCTTCGAAGGAATCGATGGCAGCGGTAAGTCTACTCAGTTACGTCTGCTAAGCACCTTTCTTACGGCACGAGGCTGCGATCTTCTTTTAACGCGCGAACCGGGTGGAACTCCGGTCGGTAACAAGCTACGCGCTGCGTTGCTCGACGCTCATGAAGAGGTAGATCCACTTGCTGAATTGCTGGTGTTTGCAGCCGATCGCGCTCAACACGTGCGGCGCGTTTTGCGGCCCGCGCTTGAAGCCGGCCGGGTGGTCTTTTCAGATCGTTATGCTGACGCAACTGCGGCTTATCAGGGTGCTGGTCGCGGATTTTCTCCCGAGTTGATCAGCGAAATAATTCAGCTAGCTACCGAAGGACTTAAGCCGGATTTGACCGTGCTTTTTGATTTGTCCGTGGCCGAATCGAGTGTGCGGACGCGGCGGCGGGCCAGTGATCGAGGCGATCGCCTTGATTCTGAAACTTCGGATTTCCACGTTCGCGTGCGTGATGCCTATTTGCGGCTGGCGGCCGCTGAACCGGACCGCATTAAAATTGTCGAGACCAATCGCCAGGTCGAGGAGACCCAGGAACACCTCAGGCAGATCGTGGTTCCGTTCCTGGTGGCCCGAGGCCATCTCACGGATGCCGCCGGCGCACCGGCCGTTATGATGTCCCAAAGTTAAAACGAATCAGATGCTGGAACAACTAGTCGGAAACGAGCGCGTAAAAATCCTAATGCGGCGGATTCTGCAAACAGGCCGGCTGCCTGGCGCGATGCTCTTCGTCGGTGAAGAGGGCGTTGGGAAAAAGCTTTTTGCACTCGAAATTGCGCGGTCACTCAATTGTCGAGCACCAAAGGAAAACGAGGGCTGCGGACAGTGCCCGCCCTGTATTCGAGTCGCCAGGATCAATTATCCGCAATCGGTCGAGTCTGACGATTGGAAAGGAATCATCTGGACCGATCATCCCGATGTTGGCATGGTGGTCGCGCCGAAACGGTTGCTGCTGGTCGAACAGATGAGACTGATCGAACGTGAAGCGAATTATCGCCCTTACGAAGGCAAAGCCCGCGTCTTCATAATTGACGAGGCCGATAAACTAAACGATTCGTCAGCGAACGCTTTGTTGAAGGTCCTCGAAGAACCACCTGAAACGTCGCATATCATTCTGCTGACTTCACGCCCGGCAATGTTGCTCCCGACGATACGTTCACGCTGTCAGATGATCAGGTTCTCACCACTGGAGGCTGACGAAATTGAAAAGCACCTGATCGCAAACAAGCTTGCGACCGCCGCCGAGGCACGAATCACAGCGCGAGTGGCGAGAGGCAGTCTCGGACGGGCCGTGGAACAGGATTTCGATGAATACCTGACTCAGCGTGAGGCTATGCTACGGGTTCTCAAGGCGCTTGCTGCAGGAAACGATCGGACCGAACTACTGAAGTCTGCCGAAGACTTGAACAGCGCGGCTGTCAAAGACGAGTTTGAAATAAGACTCGACATTCTCGAAACGCTGATACGCGATGCGTGGATGCTGGCGCTGAATGCGCCGGATGAAGGCGTGGTCAACCAGGACTTGCTAACCGATCTAAAGAAGATCGCGAAGAGCCTGGATGGCACCAGGCCTGGACGATGGATTTCTCAAATCGAGGAAATGCGCGAACAGTTAGTGGTTAACATCAACCGCAAGGCGTCGACCGATGCATTGTTTCTCACGATGGCTGCCGCGTCCGCTGATGAGCTCCCACCGAAAAGACGGTTTCTCATTAAGTAGCTGTGAATTGGCCCATCTAACGATCCACCGACTAACACGAAATTTCACGAAGAGAGTTAGTGTCGATTCGAGTGTTTTAGTGGATCAGTGTGTTCTTCAGGTTGGAGCAGGAGAAAGCGAGAGCCTGTTAGGTGATGCTTACCAAGGCGGGTTCGGGAACGGCTCTTTTCGCCTCAATTTCTTCGAGCAGTTTTTCGGTTTCCATCACGAAAGCGTCCACGATGTTTTCTCCGGCGACTTTGCGCATCGGTACACCGTCCTTAAAGATCATGCCAACACCACGTCCAAACGTGACACCTAGTTGAGAATCGTGAGCTTCACCCGGGCCGTTCACAGCGCATCCCATGATTGAGAGATGTAGAGGTTCTTCCACGTGAGCCAGACGTCGTTCAATCTCAGTCACAATCTCAACGAAGTTATCGACGTCGAGGCGTCCACAAGTGGGACAGGCAACCACGGTTACACCCCGCGAACGCAGCCCCAACGACTTCACGATCTCCCAGGCGACTCGCACCTCTTCCTGCGGCTCAGCAGCTAGCGAAACACGAATCGTGTCGCCGATGCCTTCATGCAGCAGTATTCCCAATCCGATTGATGACTTGATAGTTCCGCCGAAGGCCGTTCCTGCCTCGGTCACTCCGAGGTGAAAAGGATAATCAACTTTCTCCGCCAGCAATCTGTACGCAGCGACTGTGCGATGAACATCGGAAGCTTTCAGAGAAATTATTGTGTCGGTGAACCCAAGATCCTCGAGGATTCCAATGTGCCGCAATGCCGATTCGACCATCGCCTCAGGCGTTGCAGTGCCATATTTTTTCAGCAGATCCTTCTCCAGAGATCCACCATTCACACCGATTCTGATCGGCACTTTCTGAGCTTGGGCCGCGCGGACCACTTCCACGATCCGTTCGTGCTTGCCAATGTTCCCGGGGTTAAGACGCAGCTTGTCGATGCCAGCTTCGAGTGCCAGCAGCGCCAGCTTGTAATGGAAATGAATGTCGGCAACGAGAGGCACGTCAGGAACGCGCTTGCGAATAGCCTTCAAAGCGATTGCCGCATCGTTGTCTGGTACTGCAAGTCGAACGATTTCGCAGCCTGCGCGCATCATCTCTTCGATCTGCGCGACTGTGCCGTCAACGTCAGCCGTATCGGTCTTGGTCATAGACTGGACCACGACCGGGGCGCCACCGCCAATCTGAATATGCTTAACCTGAACTGCTTTTGACTGTCGCATTCTTAATCAATGTCCAATGTCTAATGTCGTGTGTCCCCGGTCCGGAGTCAGTTGTTGCCTGTCCGTCGTCCGTCAACTTCAAGTCCCCTGCTTAGATCGAATCGAAGGACTTTGGACTTTGGACTTTGGACTTCCTTACTTCGCCGGCGTTGTCGCAGCCGGCGGACTCTCCCCGCCTCGCCAGATCGCTGCCTGCTTCAGGAAATCATTCGTGATCACGAAGACCATCAGCAGTATCACCATCACAAAGCCGACCTGCTGAATCCTTTCCCTGACTCGCATCGATAACTTCATACCGACCACTGCCAGCGCACCTTCAAGCAGCAGCAGGAATATGGCGCCACCATCCAATACCGGTATCGGCAACAGGTTGAAAATTCCCAAGTTCAAACTCAGGAACGCCAGGGTGGTAAAGAAGCCACTCCAGCCAAACTTCTCAACTGCAGAACCGGCAGCCTTGTAAATACCCACTGGTCCGGACAAGGTGTTACGTGCAGATCGTTGTCCAGTAAAGAACTGCCCTAACGCTTTGCCGGTTAGCCGCAGAATCTGAAGGTTAGACCTGACAGCGTAAGCCGCAGCCACACCGAGGCCTGGTCGCTCTAAAGGAAAGTCGTCTGCCGGTAAGATTCCCAGTCGCTCCGTGCCATCAGGCAATTTACGAGCTGTTGCGGTGATGTCCTGCTTCTGGCCGTTTCGCTCAATGGTCAGGGTAATGGGTTTAGATCGATTTTCCCTGATATACGACGAAATGTGTTCAGCACTTCGCACCGGCTGCCCGTTAATCGCAACAACCCGGTCACCGATTTGAAGGCCCGCTTCCGCTGCAGGCGCGTCCTTCGTCATGTCTCGGATAATGACCGGGTAGCCGCCATTATCTGGAACCAACTCCAGGAATCCTGCGGTCTCCCCTTCTTCGGTGTGCGGCGTCGGAGTAATTGTTAACGGGACACGTTGTCCGTTTCGCTCAACTACCATGGGCAACGTCATCCCAGGCGACAAGAGCGCATCGCCGCGAATGGTGTCCCAATCCGGATGTTCAGTTCCGTTGAATGAGACGATCCGATCCCCAGGTAGTAGACCTGCTTTTTGGGCGGCTCCGTTGGCGGGTGCGTAACTCACAATCGGAGCAGGATTTGCCGGCACGCCATACATCATGGCGCCTGCAAATGGAATTGCGAGGGCCGTTAAGACATTCATCACCGGCCCGGCGAGCGCCACCAGGATGCGCTGCCAGCGGGGCCGCAGGTTGAACTGTTCTTCAGGTGGAATGTCGGCGGCACCGGCCCCTTCGATAGGTGAATTTGATTCATCGCCACCAAGCTTCACATAGCCGCCAAGCGGAATGGCCGATAAGCGATAGTCGGTATGACCGAACTTTTTGCCAAAAATTCGAGGACCGAAACCGACTGAAAACGTTTCTACCCTGATTTTAAAGAGCTTCGCGACGAGGAAATGGCCAAACTCGTGAATAACAACTGCGGATCCCAGAATGAAAATAAAGGCCAACGGATATATCAAATAATTCATGCGCTACGGTCTCTTTCTTAACAGGACTCGAACTTAGCCGGCAGATTTAGACTCGGAAATGCAGAGCCGCGTTGCCGTAATCGAGTTTACGCGGGTGCGTTAGCACACGTCAAACTTCTCTTCAACAGGGTGTTTCCCACTGATTTTGGGTAGTCGAATGACTGAATCGGCGGAGTTGTGTCTTGTGGCGGGCGAACTGGGGAACTCAGACCGCATGCCTTTCGGCCGTGGCATGGAACCCCTTGGTCAACTTTGCGATCTCATTAGCAGCTGCGAGGCGCGCCCCCTGGTCCGCAGTAAGGATGGTGGTAAGTTCATCGGCGGGTAGGTTTTCATGCCCATTCATGACGCTTTCGATGACCATGGGAATGTCGGTCAACGAAATTCGTTCATCGATAAAGGCCTGCACCGCTTCCTCATTGGCGGCGTTCATGGCGGCTGGAAGAGTTCCCCCTTCTCGGAGTGCGCGATATGCGAGTGCGATGCATGGAAACCGTTCCAGATCAGGCGGCTCAAAATGAAGAGCCGACAGCGCAGTCAGGTCGAGCGGTGGCAATTCGCAGGAATGACGTTCGGGATAGGTCAGAGCGTATTGGATTGCGTGACGCATATCAGTAATACCCATTTGCGCGATTACCGATCCATCGACTAATTCGATCATTGAGTGGACCACCGACTCTGGATGAACAACGATGCCAATCTGATCGGCCGAGAAACCAAAGAGCCAGTGTGCTTCAATCACCTCCAGCCCCTTGTTCATCAAGGTTGCCGAGTCGATGGTTATCTTGTCACCCATATTCCAGGTGGGATGACGAAGTGCCTCGGCAACAGTGGATTTCTGCATCTGCGATCGGGTCTTGCTGCGGAAGGGACCACCCGAAGCGGTCAGAATAATTCGGCGAACTTCTGAATGTTGCTCACCGCGAAGACACTGGTGCAGGGCGTTATGCTCTGAATCAACCGGCAGCAACTCTGCCCCGGAAGCTCTCGCGGCGCGCGTCATCAATTCCCCCGCCATGACGAGCGTTTCTTTATTCGCAAGCGCCACTCGCTTCCCTGCTTCAAGTGCTCGCAATGTCGGCACAAAACCCACCGCACCTACCGTTGCTGAAACCACGACTTCCGCCTGCGGGTGAGTGGCAACCTCGATGAGGCCTGCTTCGCCAGTGATTATTCTGGGAAGATCGACGTCCCTTTCGAAGAGCAGAGCACGCAGCGCATGCGCGACTTCGTCCGTTTCAACCGAGACTAGCTCGGGCAAGTGGTTGGCGATTTGGTCGGCAAGCGCTTTGACGTTATGACCCGCCCCCAGCGCCACGATGCGAAACTGCTGCGCCCCCAACGATTCGACAACGCGCAGAGTATTACACCCGATCGAGCCGGTGGAGCCGAGTATTGAAATCCCCATGGCACTGCTTTTGGAATTCATACTAAGCCGCTAGCCTTGGAATTTGTATGCTGGTTTGAGGAGGGGCTACTAACTCGACAGTCTCGCCGGCGTCGTTTACATACGAGGCTGACACGACACGCCAGGGCTGGTTATTACGATAACTGAGATCCACGGTCGCATTTACTTCTTTTTTCTCACCAATCACTTTGATGTTGATCGTTGCGGTTCCACTAGTATTCTCGACATTGACGCTGCCCGTTACGAAGCTGCCAAAATCTTTAACTTCGCCAATGTCCTGCTTGAGGGTCTCATTTTCACGCAGAAAGGTTCTGGCGGTGTTAGCGGCTTCGCTTTGACCGATGGAATAGAACACCATGCCGATCAGGCCGCCGATGAAGAGAACGCCCAGTAGAATCAACCCAACGACGATGCTAACTATGATGATTACTATTTTCTTTGTGGTCATAAGCTAGTCGGATCCTATGGTTACGCACGCCAGCGCAAATTGGTCCGTTAACTCGAACTACACACTAAAGTAAAGATGCGCAAAATAGTAGAGGAGCGGCGCATTGAAGAGCAAGCTATCTAGACGATCCAGTGCGCCTCCATGGCCGGGCAGAATCTTAGCCGCATCTTTCGCACCGGCCCCGCGCTTGAGCGCGCTCTCGGTAAGGTCGCCCAGTATTCCCAGCACGACCATGAGCGCAGCTAAAGGAATGGCCCACTTCAGAGGTAACTGCTGGAAAAACCAGAAGTGAGCTACTGTAGCCAACCCGAGTGCGGCAACCACCCCTCCAGCCACACCTTCCCAGGTTTTTCCCGGACTAATCTTCGGCGCAAGTTTATGTTTTCCGAGAGCGCGTCCCACGTAATACGCGCCAATGTCAGAACCCATCAGCACTAAAAAGAAAAACGAAAGTAGGTCGGATGAAAGCTCGCTGGGAAAGCCTGTGCGGAGTGCGACCACGTGACCGCCAAGCAGAACGACGTAGAGCACACCCAGAATCGTTGCTCCTGCAGACGACAACATCTTGTCGAATGGCGCACCTCGCAACATCGCAGCGACCAGAGTGCCGATCGTCAAGATAATGAGCACCAACACTATCGACTGCAGATCCAGACGCTCCCGGACACCGTCGCGGCTCGCGAAATAAAAAATCGTAAATAGCGCAGCACCGGCCAAATATCCGGCGACTACGTCCGGCTGCATCCCTTTTTTTTTGGCGAGCACGTAAAACTCGTAAAGCCCCAGCACCATGACCGCCGCTGCCAACGCAACGAACAACGGGGCGAGCCACGGAATCAGAATGGATGCGATTAAGAAGGGTAAGACGACGACGGCGGTTAGGATGCGTGTCATTCAGGTTGCAGGTAATTGTTCAAAAAAGAAAACTACTCGAGAGGCTCTATAAATCTCAACGTTCGAACCCTGAAAGAATCTGTCGGAATATCGTCCACTCTCTGTGCATACTCGGTCCTCTCTGCTTCTGTGGTGTGGATTAACTTGGGAAAAGGACCCCACAGAGACGCAGAGAACACCGAGGATGCACAGAGAAACAAGAGGCTCCATTCATTGGAATGATTACTCGTTCGCCACGAGCTTGAGACCGCCGAATCGCCGATCGCGCCTCTGGTAGTCCACGATGGCTTCCAACAGTTGCTGCCGGCGAAAGTCTGGCCACAAAGTTTCGGTTACGTAAATCTCACTATACGCAGCTTGCCATAAAAGAAAGTTCGAGATACGCATCTCACCACTGGTGCGAACGAGTAGATCCAGATCCGGCATTGTGCGCGTGTAGAGCTCAGCGGCAATGCGCTCTTCCGTCAACTCGTCAGGGGCATGTCCTTCATCGATCAGGCGCCGCACTGCTGCTCGGGTAGCATCAACGATTTCGGCGCGACCACCATAGTTCAGGGCGACTGCCAGAATCATTCCAGTGTTTTTCGCGGTGCGCTCCGTCGCCTTGTCGATTTCGAGTCGCACATTTTTCGCCAAAGCTCCAGTACGTCCGATTGTTTGAAAGCGAATGTTTTGCTTATCGATCTCGTCGAGTTCCAGACGCAGATAGCGACGCAGCATACGCATTAGTGCATCGATCTCGTAGCGGGGGCGTTTCCAATTCTCGGTGGAAAATGCGTACAGCGTTAACGCCCCCAAACCAAGCCGCGCCCCTGTATCTACCGCCGCGCGAACAGCTTCTACGCCTGCTCGGTGGCCAGCGATTCTGGGCTGACTTCGTTGGGCCGCCCAGCGACCGTTGCCGTCCATAATGATGGCGACGTGGGCCGGCAAACGATCCCACTTGATCGAGCCGAGTAGGCGCTCTTCGGGCGTTCCCGGCTGCACCAAACCCGTAAAATCAGAAAGCATGGGGCGTATTCTTCCTTCAAGTGGTAGGCGTGTCAATCACTGCGTTTGAAAGTGTTGTAGTACTCGACGAGTCGTAACGCACCGAGACGAGGGTTAGCCCATGGGCAGGCGCCGTGGCTCCAGCAAGAGAACGATCACCCTGGACGATCGCTTTTCGCACTAGCGTCGCATCCATTTCATTTCTCCCGACCGCAAGCAAGGTACCTGCGATTGATCTCACCATGTAACGCAAGAAGCCGTCTGCGGTGATCGTTATTTCAAGCATTCGGCAGTGGCCGCGCTTGTCGTAAAAATCCTCTATTTTGAGTTCCCTTATGGTTCTGACTTTGTTTTCCGTATCAGACTGTGCCGATGAAAATGCAGTCCAATCGTGTGTGCCCAGGAAGCGCTTTGCGCACTGCTTCATGAGGTTCCGGTCAAGCTGGCGAGCATCGTGACTCGCGTAACGAAGCCAGAATGGTGAGACCACTGGTCCATTCACCACTCGATAGCAATAGGTTTTCTCGATCGCGGAGTAACGTGCATGGAAGTCGTCCGCAACAATTTCAACGTGAGTCGCGCGAAGATCCTTTCCCACGTTTCCATTGATCGCTTGCCGAAGCTTGAGAGGAGTAAACTCCTTTTCCAAATTTACATTAGCGACTTGACCTTCTGCGTGAACGCCGGCATCCGTTCGGCCAGAACCGTGAACAACTACTTCGGTTCCCTCAATCTGCGAAAGCGCCGAGGTTAACTCACCCTGAACCGTGCGAAGTCCCGGCTGGACCTGCCAACCATGGAAATCGGTGCCGTCGTATTGAAGGAGAAGTCTAAAATTCATGTTGGTAGGGGAAATGCATCAGTGACCCGAAAACCATTTTCCATATCTCATTTATCAGTTCTCATTTCCGGATTTCTGCGGATCGAGTGGCGGAGGTCAGTACCACCACTCGATCCGCAGAAATCTGGAAAATGGAAAATGTTTACTTGTTCCGACTCCCAGGCTTGATCGGCGTTTCCCCACGGGCGCATGCTTCACAGGCCGCAGCTTCAACCGACGGTACATCCAACGTCGCCAGTGCAATGCGAAGCGCACCCACATCAGCTTTTCCTGATGAACGATCGATGATCGAAGCCGCGCCTACGATTTCAGCGCCTGCTTGCTTCAATGCCTCAATCGTTTCGCGCGTTGATCCGCCGGTGGTAACCACATCCTCCACCACCAGCACTCGCTCGCCCGGTGATATTGAGAACCCTCGACGTAAAGTCATCGATCCTGCGTCACGCTCGGTCCAAATAAAACGTGCTCCCAAAGCTTTGGCTACTTCGTGCCCAATCACCAACCCTCCGATCGCGGGAGCAGCGACCACTTCAACCTTCTCTTTTTCAAAGTGAGCGGCAATACTCCGCCCAAGCTCTTCAGCTTCACGCGGATGTTGCAGCACTAACGCACACTGCAGATAGACCGGACTGTGCAATCCGCTGGTCAAGAGAAAATGGCCTTCGAGCAAGGCCCCGGTGTCTTTAAATTTTTGGATTACGTCGTCAGCTGTCACTTCTCGTCTCAATCCTTATCCAGTTTGTCATGCTACAATCCCGGTCGTGCCTGCGTATTCCAACCTCGTTTCCGATTCAACCCTGGTCCAGGAAACCATCGACTTGCTTCGCCTCAGCGGTGGTCGTGCAAACGCATCACAAATTGTCGACGCTGTTTTCAAAGTATCTCACATTGATGACGACCTGGCGGGTCAGCTGGTTGGTGATCTGGTAAAGGATGATCGGCGCTTCAAGATCGTCGACGGTCACACCGTCGAACTGCTCTGTCACGACTTCGAAACCCAGCTGCTCAACGAAGTTGATTTCGTGGTCGTTGATGTTGAAGCCACTGGGGCAAAGTTGCCGCCAAACCGTATTATCGAACTGGGCGCGTATCGCATTCGCGGACACCGCATCGTCGATGAGTTCGTCGTCCTGGTAAATCCCGAGATCGCTATTCCTCGCTTCGTCATGAGTTTGACAGGCATCAACAACGAGATGGTAAAGTCCGCTCCAGTTTTTTCTGAAGTCGCTCCGCGCTGGCTTGAGTTTGTTGAGGACGCGGTCTTGATAGCTCACAACGCGCCGTTTGACACCAACTTCCTGAACTACGAAATCGCTCGCGTATACCCGGGTCACCGCATGATAAACACGCATCTCTGCACCGTCACTCTTTCACGTCGCGTGGTGCCGGGTCTCGCCAACTACCGTCTCGAAACTGTGGCCGCTCACTTTGAAATTCCGGTATTTCAAAGGCATCGTGCCGGGAGTGACGCTCTCGCGACAGCAGAAGTTTTTCTGCACTTGCTGGATCGTCTGGATATGCACGGCATCAAAGACCTTGCATCGGCACGAAAGTTTGAGTTTCCGATAGCTAGCCCTGCCTCAGAATCGACGCCGAAAACTCCGCTCCTGCCATTAGTCGCCGGCGTCTAAGCTCGGTTCCACGTTGGCTTTTCGTCGCCGCTTCGCTGACTTTCTAATCAAGAACCCAATCACGATCACGATCGCTAATCCCAGACCAATCCACGGGTAGTATTTGGCGAGCACTTCCTTAGCCTGCGCGCCAAAACGAATAGCCAGATACCCTTCGAGCAGGAAGCGAAACATGCGGCCGGCTATAATCGCAATCGTGAAGCGAATCAAGCTGAATCGAAAGACACCTGCGGAGACTACAAACAACTTGAACGGAAAGGGTGGCGGCATCAGCGAGGCCACCAACACTGACATCACATCGTAGCGGTCGATCCAGTCTTTTACTCGCTTCTGTTTTGCCGGTGAAAACTTTCGCAGCGCGCGGCTGCCGGCGCGTTTGGAGATCGAATAGAGAATGACGCAGCCAATCGTCGAACCGGCGGTGGCGATGAGGGCATAAGCCACCATCCACTTCGGATTCGCAGTAGTCAGCAAAATCATGAGGGCATCCACACTGCTCGGCAGGGGGACGAAAGTTGAATCGAGTAAGGCGACGGCAAACAGGCCGAATGGACCAAGGGCGATAAAGTATTCCGAAAGGCGTGCGAGGCCGCTGGTAATCTTGTTTCGAAGAAGCATTAAAGGCTAAGCGTCCTTTGTTGTTTGCGCTGTGCGTGTCACAGCTTTGGCGCGACGGCGGTTGACCACGGTATAGATAACAAACCCAATCAGGGCTGCCGAGGCAACGACACTCAAGATTACCAATCCGTTGTCTTTCATGAACAGCAAGACTCGCTGTCCATAAAACACAGCCAATATGCCCTCAACGTAGTAACGAAACGAACGCGCGATCATCACCGTCAATAGGAATTTCCAACGCGGATATTCAAGCGTACCGGCGGTCGCGACGAAGATCTTGAAGGGCAACGGCGGTGGCAGAATCGCGGGAATGGCGATCGCGAAGACTCCGAAACGTGCGTAAGCCCGCTCTACGCGTTCGATGCTTTCTGGTTTGAAGCGCTTCCTTAAGACTGCTTGTCCACCCCGTCGCATGATGGTGTAAAGCAACAAACACCCAAGGACTGATCCAAAAGCGGCGAAAAGCGGGAAGTAGAAAACGGCGTTCGGGTATTTGTAGCAGCGACCGACAACCAGGTAGTCGTTGATCTCGGGCAGGGACAGCAGAGACGAGTCAAGCGCACCAATGATCACCATCGCCGGCGCGGCATAGTAGAGCGGCAAACTAATTACATTTTGCTCCAGCCATAGCCCAATTGCTCTTAACCAGTCATACATATGCCTTGTGACGAGTTACACGTAACGTTTCTATTTCACTCTGTGCGGTGCAACAGTCAAACATGTTTCAGTCACTCATGCAATTCGCGAGTAGGACAGGAATTCCTGCCTGTCATTGGTTGGTCAGAAGTCTCTTGGGATGTTCTCGCAACTCGTTGAGGTGTGCTGCAGATGAACAGGGTACTCAGAGGTCTGATGAGTTGACATCCTAAAGTGGCTGACTGTGACAGGCAGGAATGCCTGTCCTACTTTGCAGGAGCAAAAATGGAAGGACTGTCGTAGGTAACGCCGACGGTGACGCCGGTATCGTGAGTGAAGCGTGTTAGACCTTTGATCCCTGCAAAGTCGAAGCGAAGTCCGGAAGCCCGAACCTGCATTCCCAAACGCGCCTCAGCTTGCGATTCGGTACCCAATGGCCCATCGCCTGGCCGGGTGTTTGCGCGACCATTCACTTCGCCGGCAATACTGAACTGTTTATTAATCCTGAAAATTCCTGCCGCCCCATAAGTGACTACATCGTTCTGGGTGAACAACTGTGTCGGCGCGCTCAGGATGGCAATGCCAAGATTGCCGAAAGTGTTGAACCGTCCATCGCGGCCAAACTTCTTTCCGACGAGTATCTGTCCGAACGCGTTAGTTTGATTGAGTCCGATACCGCGTCCCTGGTTTGAGTTGGGCAGCTGCACACCGAAACGAAAACCCAGGGATGGACCCTTCCTGGTCTCGGCGCGCAGTTTTATTTTGGTAGCGAGAGTGAAGTCTCCGGTGTCGTTTGCCGAATTTGCGCCCGGCGCGAGTTCGAGCGGAACTGCGGACAGTCCCCGCGTGTTGATGCTCAGAAAATTCTGCGCCACGCCTTCAATCTGAAATTCGATGTTCGGAGCGAATCCGATATTGATCCCAATCACGCCGACGCGAGTTAGATCTCCCGTGAGACCCGAAACGGGAAACTTAGCGCCCTGCAAAAAATCCAAACCAGTTTCAATTCGTATCGTACCGGGAGGAATAATATCGACGTCTTCGGTAAGTAGCGGTCGCTGTTGCGCGTGATTAATCGAGAGCGAAGTCAGCACGATGGCCGACAGCAGCAGCAACTTCTGACTTAACTTCAGACGCTTTGAATTCATTGGCCGGATTGTAACGACTGGATCACGCGTGGTCAACGAGGTTCCTTGGTCGATACAGAACCGAGCGTGGTAGCGCCGAATCCAAGAGTTAACTTGAAATGGGTTGCGTCCCGACTTCGTTGGTAACTTGATGGCAGTTGGAATAGGGCTCCGGCGCTATCGCGCTCGGTTCTGTACAGATCCCTCATGCTAATATCTCCCAAATCAAATTCCTGAGGTTCCCCGATGAGAATTCGTTTCACGATTGTTCTGCTGATTTTCTCCCTGCTGGCTTCGACTGCCATCACCTTCCCGGCGCGGAATATTGTTTCGGCGCAGGGCGAGCCGACGCTCACCGCAAAACAAATTTCCGGCATTCGTCAACGCGTTACGGTCGCCCGTGATGAGCGCGGTATTCCATACATCGAGGCCGGCAATGACGAAGACCTGGCGTTTGCGCAGGGGTACGTCACCGCCAGTGACCGGCTCTGGCAGATGGATCTCTTTCGTCGAACCGAACGCGGTGAACTTGCCGAGGTACTGACCGCTGGTCCAAACAACATTGCGCTCGAGCAGGACAAGCAACATCGAACGCTCGGATTCGCTCAGGTTGCCGAAGCTGAAGTTGCCCAAGCGTCACCGCAGTCTCGCGCGTTGCTTGAGGCATATGCGCGCGGCGTGAATGCCTACATCGAAACACTCGATGCGAAGACAACGCCGCCCGAGTTCTTAATTCTCCAGTACAAACCCAAGCCATGGACGCCTGCTGATTCCCTGCTAGTCGTCAAGCTGTTTTATGAAGCCTTGTCATCAACCTGGCGACTCGATGTGATGCGCGAGGCGTTGGCCAGCCTGCCTGCGGACAAGCGGGCAGGACTAATGCCTGAATTCTCGCCCATCGATCTCGTCGTTGTCGGCAAAGACACAAAGAAAGCAAAGACACAACGACTGCTGCACAGGCCTCGGATTCTAATTACTTTACGAACGAAGTTCTTAGCGCGCTCGCGAGTGATCAGGAAATTGCTGCTCATGCGCTTGAACGTGTTGGTCTTTATGCGGAGGGACTGGCTGCCAGCAACAACTGGGTCGTGAGCGGCAAGCGCACCGTAACTGGAAAGCCGCTGCTGGCAAACGATCCACACTTGACTGCAAGTGCACCTCCAATCTGGCACATGGTCCATCTCGCGGCTCCAGGTGTCCGCGTCGCAGGCGTGACTGCGCCGGGCTTGCCTGGCGTGGTGATTGGACACAACGACAAAATAGCCTGGGGCTTTACAAACGTTGGCCCTGATGTGCAGGACCTCTATATCGAGAAGTTTGACGCGGAAAACCCGCGTCGTTATCAAACGCCTTCTGGCTGGCAGGATGCCGAGGTGCGTACTGAAGAGATAAAAGTGCGCAAGGGGTTTGCAGACCTCGCCACTGAAACTGTAAGGCATGAAGTGACGGTGACCCGACATGGTCCAATCGTCTTCGAGAAGGCCGGCAGGCGCTATGCTCTTCGCTGGACTGCCTTGAATCCAAAAGCAAATAGTCCGGATTCAAGCTACTTGATAAATCGCGCCCGCAACTGGAAAGAGTTTTCCACTGCGCTCAAGTCGTTTACCGCTCCTGCTCAAAACATTGTCTACGCTGATGTGGACGGCCACATTGGATATCACGTTGCCGGTGTCGTCCCCATCAGGAAAGAAGGCGATGGCAGCCTTCCCTATGACGGAGCCACAGATGCTGGCGAATGGACCAGTTATGTACCAACTGAAAAGCTGCCACAACTCTACGATCCCCCGTCTGGAATCATAGTCACTGCGAATCAACGAATCGTCGGTACGGACTATCCATACTTCCTGACCCACCATTGGGCCCAGCCTTACCGCGCACGGCGGATTCATGATCTGCTGAGTGCTAAGCCGAAGGTGTCTGCGGATGACTTCCGCCGCATCCTCGGCGACGTCTATTCGATCGGACATGTTTCCTTCGCTCGTCAAAGCGTCAAGCTTTTGCGGCCAAAAGTAACTCCAGCCGACACCAAGCTAGCCCAAACTCTGGATGCCTTTGAAAAGTGGGATGGGCAGGTCAATAGTTCATCGACGGTGGCGCCAATGTTGGCCCAGATGCGCATTGCTTTTCGTTCGCGCATTCTGAATGCAGCCCTTGGTCAAGAACTCTTCCGCAGCTACGGATGGTCCAACTTCGATACCACCATCGATCGACTGATCGCCGAGCAGCCAAAAGAGTGGTTGCCGAAGGAATTCACCAACTACTCTGATCTGTTAAAAGCGGCCTATGACGACGCGCGGACCACGCTAACTCGGACGCTCGGGGAAGACGAAACTCAGTGGAAATGGGGCGAAATGGTGAAGGTGCGCTTCCAGCATCCGCTAGCCGCGGCCCCGCTGATCGGCACTCAGTTTACGATTCCGCCGTTTCCTCAGGAAGGCAGCAGCGGTCTGGCAGCGACGGTTAATGTGGGTGCTCCGGTATCAATGAGATTAATTGCGGATCCAAGCGATTGGGACAAGACCCAGCACGGGATCACACTCGGAAGTTCGGGCCGGCCAAACAGCCCGCACTGGAAGGACCAGCTTCACGACTGGAAGGCGGTGACGCCAAGAGAGTTTCCGTTTAGCAAGGCTGCCGTTGGGAAAGCAACGAAACAGTCGCTGGTCTTGGAACCCAAACCGTAGCGACGGAGGTCAGCACCACGTCGCGGATAGCGGGTGGGTCCGCAGGCAATCCACTACAGTCTGGTCAGATCTGTACTTCTACTCTGTAGCATGGTTGGTCCGGACGTTAAGCGCCAGCAGTTGATGAGGCCCGCAGCCTGAAGGCTGAACTCTGAACGCCTGTTTGCTCCAGAATGCCAAATAACACCTGGAGGATTTTCATCGCCATCGAACTTCCCACTGAAGTTCGCGACAGAATCACGGCCCACGTTAAGTGCTTGCGAGAACTCGCGCCCGAGGCTCAAGCAAGCTGGACTCGTTCCGAGAACATCCACCTCACCCTGAAATTTCTGGGCGAGGCGCCGCAAACCAAAATCGAAAAGCTGTCAGAGGCAACTTCAAGAAGCGTCGACGAATTTCAGCCGTTCAACATTGGCGTCGCAGGAACAGGAGCATTTCCGCCACGTTCAGTACCGAAGGTGTTATGGCTAGGAATAAGCGATCTAGAAGGAAGTCTAGCCAGGCTTCACACTCGGCTGGAAGAAGAATGCAAATCGCTCGGGTTCAAGAAAGAAAAGCGTGGATTTCATCCACACCTCACGGTAGCCCGGTTGCGCAAGCCCAGCGACGCACGCCAGCTAGCGGCGGCGCACAGTGAAGTTCAATTCGATCCAATTGAATTTGAGGTGTCGGAAGTCTTGGTAATTCGCAGCGAACTTTCAAGCGCGGGATCGAGATACACGACGATCTCGAAGCATCAACTTGGCGGTTAATCCTGGGAGTGCGCCGCCTCTCGGCGCTTTGGTTTGCGGCGACCTGTCGCCGCCACGTTTGCCGAAAGCTGTGATCAATCGAAAGAGCCCTTGACGTATCAAGGTCGCGACGAGCCGCGACCAACCAAAGCGCCGCGAAGGCGGCGCACTCCAGGGAGGTGCCTAACGCGGCAGCTCTCGCGGACGCGGCGGAGGTGGGGTTTCGCCGCTCTTGTCGCCGCTCTGCGACAGCACTTCCTTGATCGCACCGATGCTCGACAACATTGCCGAAGTTTCGATCGGCATGAAGATCACTTTTGAATTATTGGTCCGCGTCATGTCGCGTAGACTTTCAATGTAGCGCGACGTAATTAAATATTGGGCCGGATCACCTTCAGGAAGTGCCTGTGCAATTCGATTAATCGCTTCCGATTCCGCTTCGGCGTTTCGAAGCCGCGCCTGAGCAGCGCCTTCAGCCTGCAGAATTGCCGACTGCTTCTCACCTTCCGCTCTCGTAACCGCCGCCTGCTTCTCGCCTTCCGCTCGGGTAATGGCTGCCTGGCGATCGCCTTCTGCCTGGAGCACCAGCGCGCGCCGGTTTCTTTCCGCAGTCATCTGTTTTTCCATCGTGATGCGGACGTCTTCCGGCGGATTAATATTCTTAACGTCAACGCGCGTCACTTTCACCCCCCACTTATCGGTCGCTTCGTCGAGAATAATTCGCAGCTTCGAATTGATTGCATCGCGATTTGAAAGCGTGTGGTCCAGATCCATTTCGCCCATCACCGAACGCATGCCGGTGATGGTCAGTTGCACAATTCCACCCACCAAGTCATTCATTTCATAAACAGCTTTGACTGGATCAGTTATCTGCCAATACACCACTGAATCGACGTGAATGGTCACGTTGTCACGCGTGATCACGGGTTGGGGAGGGAGATCGATATATTGCTCACGAAGGTCAATCGAAGTCAGGCCGGGCCGCGTGTTGGTCCAATAGACAGCGCGTGGACGATCGAGAAACGGGATCAGGATGTTAAGTCCGCCACTCGCGATTTTGTCGAAGCGTCCCAGCCGTTCAACCAGCATTACGGTGGCTTGCGGCACGATGCGGATTGTTTTCACCGCAATCACCAGCAACACAATTCCGATGAAACCAAAGAAGAGAAACGCGAGAATGCCGGATAGTGCATCCATGATTGAACTCCTGAACAGGTTCGTTTTGATGTGGAGCTAACTCGGCGTGAACTATATATGATCGTTGATTAGGCGACAAATTTCAGCCTGACTGTAGGGGCGACACCCCCTGGCCGCCGCCTTCTTTTAATCCTAAATACCGCCAGGTGGTCTCTAGATGAACAAATGGGGTGGCCACGAAGTGCCACCCCTACAAATTTGCCGTTAAGGTTTCTTCTATGATCGACGCCGCAGCGAGCACAGAATGTTCGGCGAACGGCCGTCCCACGACCTGAATGCCGATTGGCAAGCCTTCGCTGGAACGTCCTGCCGGTACTACGGCAACTGGAAGATCGAAAACATTGAAAGCCTGGCAATAACTGAACGCGCGAAACGTCCCAAAGCTTTCGGCGCCCACCGTCACCTTCAACGTGTCGTGCTTGTAAGCGGCGGTGGAACCAACTGGCGCGAGGAGCAATGGCGTCGTCTTCATCCATTCAAGCAGTTGCTCTCGCAGGCGATCTCGTTCGAGCCAATCGCTTATGTACTCGTCGAGCGTGGGCGCAGGAGTGTTATCGGCGTTGGCCAGTCGCCAGCGAACAAAGCTGCCGCCCTTCTCGAAATCTCTTCCGTAGACGTTCCGCAGTTGCACTACGGACGCTCGCGAAAAAATCTTTAACCACATTTCATGGCCGCGATCGATACCCGGTGGCAAAACGTTCTCCGTGCTAAACCCAGCGTCAGACAATGCGCTTGCAGCGCGCTTGACTGCCTCAGCAGTTTCCCTCGTCACAGGCGCAACACCATCATCGGCGTACCAGGCCACACGACACCCTTGATCGAGCTTTTGGTCCTCGCTCGAGCTTCCCGCCAAAGTCTTGAATAAGAGGTCAAGATCGGCAACGTGTCTGGCCATTGGCCCCATGACAGCGCCTAGAGAGTATGGTCCATACGATGACGGAAACTGCCCTTCACCAGGCACGCGTCCAACTGTCGGTTTCAAGCCCGCAATTCCACAGAAGTGAGAAGGAATTCTGATTGAGCCCGCCAGATCTGTGCCCAACCCGCCGGGCGATAAGCAGGCGGCGATCGCGGCCGCCTCGCCTCCGCTGGAACCACCGGGAGTCAACGAATGATCGTGAGGGTTGTCAGTGCGGCCAAAAACAGGATTATCGGCAGTGTAGTCCATGGCCATTTCTGCTGGATTCGTCTTACCGAGAATGATGGCACCCGCGGCTTTCAACCGCGCTACTGCGGGTGCATCTTCATCAGGGACAAAGTCAGCACGGAAGGCACATCCACTGGTGCTTCGAATATCCTTCGTTTCGATTGTGTCTTTTATGGTTAAAGGCACGCCGTGAAGTGGGCCAATGACATCGCCGTGTGTCAGGGCCACCTCCGCTTCTTGCGCTTTGTCTAAGACGTCGGAAGCGATGGTGACGATCGCGTTCAGGTTTGGATTAAGTGCGTCAATGCGTTGCAGGTACGCTGCCACAACTTCCACTGGAGAAACTGCCCGCGTGCGGATTAGTTCAGCGATTGTTGTCAGGGATTGAGTAGTCAGGTCAGTCATAGAAGAACCGAGCGCGCCTAGTGCCGGTACAGAACCGAGCGCGATAGCGCCGGATCCCCCAATTCAACCTTGGATCGAAATCCCGTCTCATTACCCTCGATCAACATATCAAGGTCGACTATCGGATCCGGCGCTACCGCGCTCGGTTCTGCATCTTTACCTCGTTTTGATTTTCTTCAAGTTGTCCATATAATTTAATCGCTCTGAAAAAACTCGATCACAACCCGCCTGTCCCTGGCCCAGCAACTTTCAGGGCGCTGGCTTCAACCCCTAAGCTCAACGGCGGAGGAGTACGCTCGTGGCGATAGCTTTGAGCAGAACTTTTGTTCTGCGCAAACTCCATCAACTTTCCGGAATCGTGCCCCTGGGCATTTTCCTGTTAGAACATTTCTACACCAATTCCAAGGCTCTGGATGGCGCAGCGCACTTTAACGAGGCCGTAAAAGATCTGCAGTCGATACCGTACATCCTGTTCGTGGAAATCGGTGGCATCTTTATACCGCTCATCTATCACGCCGTCTACGGCCTGGTGATCACGATGGAGGCGCGGCCCAACAATCTCGCCTACCCGTATCCGCGCAACTGGTTCTATTTGATCCAGCGCATCACGGGCATGGTCCTCTTCGTCTTTATCCTTTTTCATGTACTCAACTTCCGCTTTGGCATGATTCCGGGGCTCAACGACATTTCGGTAGCTCATCGGCCGGATCTTGCGTTCGACATCGTGTCGCGTGAATTTCGGATGGTCCCGATCTTCATTATCTATATGATCGGAATCACCGCGACCGTCTGGCATCTCGCAAATGGCATCTGGCTATTCCTGGTTGATTGGGGAATCACAGTTGGCGAACGTGCCCAGCGATATGCCGGCTATGCGTGCATCGGCTTCGGAGTCGTCTTGTTGCTGGTGGGAATCAATGCTGCGGTTGCCTTCATACGCCCAGGCGGACTACTGGGAGGGCTTCTCTAGATGGCGAGCAATGGAACGAAGATCGGGATTGTAGGCGGCGGACTCGCCGGCCTGGCCGCAGCCATGAAAATCGCCGAAGCGGGACATGCTGTTGATCTGTTTTCGGTAGTTCCGGTGAAGCGCTCGCACTCGGTCTGCGCCCAGGGCGGAATCAACGGCGCGGTTAACACCAAGGGTGAAGGTGACTCGACCTGGGAACATTTCGACGACACCGTCTACGGCGGCGACTTTCTCGCGAATCAACCTCCTGCTAAAGCCATGTGTGAAATGGCTCCCGCGATCATTTTTCTTTTCGATCGCATGGGCGTTCCTTTTTCGCGAACTAATGAAGGATTGCTCGACTTCCGTCGCTTTGGCGGTACTAAGCATCACCGCACAGCTTTCGCCGGTGCTTCAACTGGACAACAACTGCTTTACGCACTGGACGAGCAGGTGCGCCGCTTCGAATCGGCAGGAAAGATTCGCAAGTTTGAGCACTGGGAAATGGTTTCCCTCGTGCTTGATGACGCCCAGGTTTGTCGCGGACTGATCGCGATGAATCTGCAGACGCTGGAGTTGAAAGCGTTTCCGGCTGACGCCGTGATCATGGCGACTGGTGGACCAGGCCTGATATATGGCAAGTCGACTAATTCGATGGTTTGTACGGGTAGTGCGGTTGCGGCTTGTTATCAGCAGGGCGCGAAGTATGCGAACGGCGAATTCATCCAGGTACATCCGACTTCGATTCCCGGCGAAGACAAATTGCGACTGATGTCGGAATCCGCGCGAGGTGAAGGTGGACGAGTTTGGGTGCCGCGCAATCCCAACGATACCCGATCGCCGTCTGCGATTCCGGAGAGCGAGCGTTGGTATTTCCTCGAAGAGAAATATCCGGCTTATGGAAACCTCGTCCCGCGTGACATTGCTACTCGCGAAATATTCCAGGTCTGTATCGAAGGCAAGGGCGTTGGCGCGCAGAATCAAGTCTATTTGGATCTGACCCACATTCCAGCTGACGTTTTAGATCGCAAGCTCGGAGCGATTCTGGAGATCTACGAAATGTTTGTTGGCGACGATCCGCGACATGTGCCGATGCGCATTTTCCCGGGCGTTCACTATTCAATGGGCGGGCTGTGGGTCGACTACCAGCAGCGCACAAACATTCCCGGACTGCTGGCCGCGGGCGAATGTGATTACTCAATTCACGGCGCAAACCGTTTGGGTGCAAACTCGCTCGTGAGTTGTGTGTATGGTGGTTTTATAGCGGCGCCGGCGGCGATTGAATACGCGACCAATGTTGAGCGCAACGGCGCTGATGGATCGACGATTTACGATCAGGAGTTAACGAAGCAGCAGGATATAAATGACGCCCTGATCAAACAGAGCGGCACCGAAAACCAGTACATCCTGCATCAGGAAATGGGCAAGTGGATGACGGACAACGTCACGGTGGTCCGTTACAACGACAAGTTGAAAGCCACCGATGAAAAGCTGCTCGAGTTGATGGACCGTTACAAACGCATTTCGATCAACGATTCAAATCTATGGGCGACGATGGCGTTGCCACACGCGCGTCACCTCGACAACATGTTGGAACTCGCCCGCGTGATTACTTTGGGTGCGCTCAACAGAAACGAATCGCGAGGCGCACACTACAAACCTGACTTCCCTGATCGTGACGATGATAATTTCCTAAAGACGACGATCGCTGAATACTCAGGTGAAGGGCCGGTTATCTCTTATGAGCCTGTCGATGTTTCACTGATCGAACCCAGGAAACGCGACTACAGCAAGGCCAAAAAGGAAACGGCGAAAGCGTAAGGGGTCAAGCAGTCATGTCAGCACACGTACATACCACCAAGACCAACCGCGTGCCTCCGAAATCCGTCGAGATTCATATCAAGCGGCGTGCTAATCCCGATTCAGACTCATACTGGGAACAGTTTGAAATTCCCTACCGGCCAAATCTGAATATCATTTCCTGTCTCATGGAAATTCAGAAGAATCCGGTGACCAAGGAAGGAAAAGCTACAACTCCGCCGGTTTGGCAGATGAACTGCCTGGAACAGGTTTGCGGCATCTGCACCATGGTCATCAACGGCAGAGCGCGCCAGTCATGCTCGGCACTTATCGATAACCTGGACCAGCCCATCAAGCTTGAACCAATGGCGAAGTTTCCGAACATCCGCGATCTGGTGGTAGATCGGTCGCAGATGTTTGACCATCTCAAGCGGGTAAACGCGTGGATCGAGCTGGATGGCTCTCACGATCTTGGACCAGGACCGCGGATGGACCAGGACGACGTGCAGGAGCGGTACGCATACTCTCGCTGCATGACCTGCGGTTGTTGCCTTGAGGCCTGCCCGCAATATGACGGGGACAACTACATTGGACCGCAGGCAATCGCGCAGGTTCGTCTCTTCAACATGCATCCGAGCGGCAAGATGGATCGCGAAAAGCGAATTGAAGGAATTATGGGCGAGGATGGCATTACTAATTGCGGTAACGCGCAAAACTGTGTGAAGGCCTGCCCGATGGGAATACCCTTAACCCGAGCGATTTATGAAGAAAACCGCGAAACAATTGTTCACGGTCTGTTTGGCTGGCTGAAACACTGATTCCGCTCATCCAATCAGCGTTAGCCTTGATGGAAAAGGCAAAGGGAACATTCCCTTTGCCTTTTCGCTTTTCGAAACTGATTAAGGGTTAGATGCCCAGGACGTCGATCAACTCCTGAACAGCGGCTGCACTCTTCTGCAAGGCAATCCGCTCTTCTGCCAGCAGATTAATCTCGATGATCTGCTCAAGTCCGTTCGCGCCAAGTTTGCAAGGCACACCAACGTAGAGTCCGTTGATGCCATACTCGCCCTCCAAATAGGCCGCGCAGGGAAGAATCTTTTTCTTGTCCTTCAGAATTGATTCTGTCATCTCCACGGAAGCAGCAGATGGAGCGTAGTAGGCTGAACCAGTCTTCAAGAGACTTACGATTTCTGCGCCACCGTTTGCAGTCCGTTTCACAATCGCGTCGATCTTGTCCTTTGATAGCAGCTCAGGAATTGGAATACCTGCACAAGTCGAGAACCGCGGCAATGGCACCATCGTGTCGCCGTGGCCACCTAAAACGAAGGCGGTGATATTTTCAACGGAGACGTCCAGCGCTTCGGCCAGGAAACAACGCATGCGTGCCGAATCAAGTACTCCGGCCATGCCAATCACGCGATGCTTTGGAAAACCCGAGCGCTTATAAGCCACCTGGCACATCGCATCGAGCGGATTTGAGACGATGATCAAAATCGAGTTGGGTGATCGCTTGACTACTTCATCCACCACATTGGAAACGATGCCGGCATTCGTCTTGAGCAGATCGTCGCGGCTCATGCCTGGTTTGCGCGGCAGGCCTGCAGTGATGATGACGACGTCAGAATCTTCGGTGCCGTCGTATCCGTTCAGGCCCGTGAGCCTTACGTCAAAACCTTCGATTGGCGCCGCCTGGGCCAGATCCAACGCCTTACCTTGCGGCACACCTTCGACGATATCAACCAGCATCACGTCGCCAAGTTCCTTGGCTGCCAGCCAGTGAGCAGCAGTCGCACCTACGTTACCAGCGCCCACCACTGTAATCTTGTTTCGCACACCCATTTTGTTTGGTCCTTTCGAGCCAGGAAGCGGACGATCAGAGCCGTCATTCCATGCGTTTTTAGAGTTAAGAATGCTAGGATTTGAAAGACCGCGAGTTTATATGTCGCTCCAAGAGAGTGTCAAGAAACGCCATTTTCAGTTATCAAATGCATTTCGGATTCGGGTGCTAGTCTGTTGACGCCACTGGGCTATGTGGCATGACGTCAGTATTTCGGCGCGTAGCCCAACGTCTCTGACACTGTCTCAATGCGCGGGTCAGGGAGTCAGCACCACCTCGCGGTAGCGGGAGGGTCCGAGAGATTGATTCCACCTTAGCTTCACTCCAGAATGAAACTCTTGAAACAAGACTGCTCCAAAAAGTTGGTGGCGATATTGCGGCTCGCGTATTCGGGAGAGCTGGCCGCCGCCTATGCCTATCGTGGGCACTGGAAGTCTGTTTCCGACAAAGAAGAGCGGGCCCGAATTGAACAGATCGAAAATGAGGAATGGCATCACCGCAAATTGGTGGGTGAGATGCTGGAGAAGTTGGGCCAAAAACCCAACGCGTCGCGAGAACGACGGGCGCTGATTATCGGTCGCACACTTGGCTTCCTTTGTCACCTGAGTGGCTGGCTCGCGCCGATGTATGGAGCGGGGCGTTTGGAAAGACGCAACATTGGCGAATATGAAACTGCAGCCCGCTATGCAATTGAATGTGGCAGGGAAGATTTAGTTGACTGCCTGCTGACGATGGCGGAAGTCGAATGGGAACATGAAAAGTATTTTCGTTCTCGCGTGCTGCTTCATTTTCTGGGACGGCGACTTCCGATCTGGCCCGAGCCCCCGGGGAAAGAAACGATACGAGAGGCGTTTGCCTCAGCTTCAGCAACGCAGCTAGAGCTTGTCGATGCGTAGCGAATTCGGGTACAAGGAGTTTGGGTTAGCTGTTAAGCCTGGCGTCAGCAAACATGGATGCTGTACCCAACGTCTCGTCATTCGTGTCGTTCGTAGAACCGTTACTGAGAGTCAATCAGCTCGCCACTATTTCAGCGTCCATGATATTATGCGCCTTAGTTATCTACCGGTTTCATCATGAACAATCAGCTCCATTATCGTCCCCTCGATACTCGGTCAAATCTCTTCGCTGACTAGCCTTTCTGCGTTTCAAACCTTGTTATTAACGACGAAAGCTCAGACCTTTCGATCGCAAGAATTCCTAACCATCGGTTTCATAAAAAGGAGATGGAGATGTCGACTTCAACCATGGCACCACCGAGGCGGCCGAAAATTAAGACAGCCCTGCCAGGACCTAAGGGCGCAGAAATCATTGCTGCTGATGCTCAATTTGTTACCCCTTCTTACCCGAGACCTTCCTTCAAGTTAGTTGCCGAACGCGCGCAAGGTGTTTGGGTGGAAGATGTAGACGGCAATATGTTTCTGGATTGCAACGCCGGCGTCGCCGTGTGTTCGACCGGGCATTGTCATCCTGAGGTCGTCAAGGCCATCCAAGATCAGGCAGCCCAATTGATTCACATGTGCGGCACTGACTATTACTACCGACATATGCCGGCGCTCGCGAAGAAGCTTGATGAAATAGTTCCAGTTCCCTCCCCAACCAAAACCCACTTCGCTAATAGCGGTACGGAGGCAGTCGAAACTGCATTGAAGCTGGCGATGCACGCGACCGGGCGAGAAAAGTTCATCGCGTTTTTCAACAGTTTCCATGGACGAACGCTTGGCTCACTCTCACTCACATCGTCGAAGTCCGCACAGCGCAAAGGCTTTAAGCGCCAGATGCTGGACGTGGTCCATGTTCCCTATCCCAACGAGTTTCGTAATCCTTTTAGTCCGGCGGATTGTGGCGATGGCGGCGCCGGTCAGGGAGCGCTGAATTGGATTGAGGAGCGACTTTTCAAAACCACGACGCCAGCCGAAGAAGTCGCCGCGATCGTAGTTGAAGCGGTGCAGGGCGAAGGTGGATATGTTCCCGGCGCCTAAGGGTTTTCTCCAGGGATTGAGACGCATATGCGATGAGCATGGGATTCTCCTAATCATCGACGAAGTGCAATCGGGTATGGGCCGAACCGGCAAGATGTTCGCGAGCGACCATTACGACGTTAAGCCGGATATCGTTTGCATCGCCAAAGGTATTGGTTCAGGTTTGCCGATCGGGGCCTGCGTTGCCAAGGCTGATTTGATGAACTGGAAGCCGGGTGCTCACGCGTCAACCTTCGGAGGAAATCCTGTTTGTATCGCCTCAGCTTTGAAAACAATTGAACTACTTGAAGGCGGGCTGGTCCAGAACAGTGCTGAGGTGGGAGCTTACCTGAAAGCGGGGCTCGAACGGCTGCAACAGAAGCACGAATGCATCGGAGACGTCCGCGGAATGGGGATGATGTTGGGGGTGGAGTTTGTTGAAGATCGAAAGACCAACAAAGCCGCTCCTGAACTACGCGATCGAATCGAAATTGCCTGCTTCGAGCGCGGGCTGATCATTCTCGGCGCCGGAGCTAACACCATTCGATGGTCGCCACCGTTAATCCTCACCAGGGAGAATGTCGACGTCGCCCTTGAGATCTTCGACGAGGCAATTTCGGCGTCGTTGTAATTTGGGTCCCAAACAGCTGACTGTAGGGGTGGCACTCCGTGGCCACCCCTTCTTTCGATTCTCGATCCGGAATACCAACGAAAGAAGGGATGGCCGTCGCCCCCGTTCTGCACTCCAATGTTCTGATTACGAAGAAGGGGCGGCCACTCCCACAGTCATCCGTCAATCGATTACGGATTTAGCTTGCTTGCAATCTCATCCATGCGCGCGCGTAGGCGTTCCTCGTCAACATTCGTGACCTTCCCGTTGCGATACACTTCTTTCCCGGCAACTACTGTCAAAATCACGTCACGTCCCGAAGATGAAAAGACGAGAGCCGTGCCCGGACTATAGGTTGGGATCTGATGAGTTCCTTCGAGAGAGACGACAGCAAAATCTGCCTGCGCGCCTTTTCTCAATTCACCGATAGATCCAGGCATCCCCACGCAACGCGCTCCGCCGATCGTTGCTATTCGTAGGATATCTTCGTCTAACAGAGGATTGTCGACATTTGCCCCACCGGATCGAGCTAGGAGGAGCGCAAATCGCGCTTCCTCGAAGAGATCACAAGTGTTATTGCTGGCGACGGAGTCGCTTCCTAAACCGACCGCGAGTCCCTGCCTCACCATTCTGCTGAAAGGTGCTGCGCCATGCCCGAGTTTGGCGTTCGATTTAGGACAATGCGCCACCTTGGTTAGAGTGGTCTCCAATAGTCTCAAGGTCAGCATCATCAACATGAATACAATGGGCCAGCAGCGGGTTGGTAGCGAGCACACCATGATCGTTCAGATACTGAATCGGTGAAACGCCAGTCCCCTCCCAGGCAATCCCACGTTTGCGAAGTCCATCAGCGAATGGTCCAACTCCGTCGCGGATGAGCGAAACTTCCATCGCCGTTTCCGCCGCATGCATCATGAGCGGCAGACTTTCGTCAACAGCAAACTCGGCGATCATTTCGAGTTGCGGCGCCGAAACTGTGTAAGGAGCGTGTGGCGACACACCACACCTAACCAAGCCAGTTTCCAGTGCGCGCAAGCGAGCGATCTTGTCCTGAAGAAGCTGAACGTTCTCTTTTGCCAGTCGTGGGTCTGGGCCAAACGACTCCTGATAGACGATTCCACGCAAGCCCGCCTCGCGCAAGGCACTCATGCTTTCCACCGCGGAATCACTGGCATCAGCTACACAGGTGACGCCTGCTCGCAAAGCCTCGCACGCACCCCAGGTCGCCGATACTCGCAGATCATCCGCAGTCATTCGTTCGAGTCGAGCTTTAGTTAACTTTTTCAACCAGGAGAAGAAATCCATTTCCTGGTCTTCAAGAAACCCGCGCATGACTGTGAGTTCGAGATGCGTGTGGGCATTGACCAGGCCGGGAAGGATAACCGCATTGCCTAGCTCGCGAACGGTCGCGTCGGGAAACCGCGCGGCCACTTTTTCACGGGTCCCGACAGCGATGATTTGGTCTCCGTCAACGGCGATTGCGCCGTTTGCAATCGCCGCCGAAGTGATCGGCAAGACCCATTGCGAGCAATAGAGTGTGGTCATGTGTGAAACGGCAGGAGCAATGAAGTCAATTATAATTGAGACTCGATTTCACTTGGGCTTTTCGGCCGACGGAGCTGTTTGTGGTGTTGGAGTTTCCGAACGCCCTTTCAGTTTGCGATAGCGGCCCAATATCGAAACCACGTAGGCGTGAGTCGATGAAATATCTATTTTCTTGATGAACTCGTCTTCAGTTAACGAGCTCTGCCCTTCCGCTGGCTTGTTCCACTCCGCAGCTCTACTGGGCCCTGCGTTATAAGCAGCAATCATCCTGGCCTCCGAGCCTGGCGAGTCGCGAAATGGACCACGAATTTTTTCCAGGTACCATGATCCAATCTGAATATTTCGCTCCGGGTCGCGCAGAAGTGCAGCCGGATCCTGGGCCATCTGCCTTTCCAACTCCCGCATTCCAGTCTCGGCGGCCCATTCACGGCCCACAGTTGGCGTAATTTGCATTAGGCCGATCTCGCCATCCTGGCCGATCTTCCAGGGTCGAAAATACGTTTCTTCGTTGATGATGCTCCAAACCAAATCCGGGTCGAGTCGGTACACCGCGGCCTGCCTCGCAATAAGATTGTCGTAGCGGTGAACCCAGTAGTAGTTGAAGGAGTAAGCTGCGGCTCCGAGCGTAAGGGCGACGAAGACCACGACGAGCAGACGTTTCATTGAAATGTATTCTTATGCAACTTGGCGCTTATCGCAAAGGCGGGGCTGTCCGTTGCCAGGCATCGAGGAACGTTAGTTTCGGCGGCGTAACTGTGACCAGAATTTCGCAGTAGGCAAGGAGAAGTCGACGCCTTCGTATCTCGACAACAACGCGGACTCATCGAGAACATGCCCCTGCAACCAAACCTCAGCTTCAAGAGTCGCCCCGGGGGCCAAGGCGTCGCCGCGCAGAGCGCGCTGATTCACCAGGATTTCGAGATTCATCTTGCCGAGGTCAACGTTAATCCAATAAAGGTCACTGCCAGAAAGCGGGTTTTTCAATGGTTTGAAAGAGATGACCCGTCCGGTCAGACTCCAATCATTTTCATGGGCGGCACGAGAGGGGGCCGTCTTATCGAGCGGCATCCAGCGAGGCTTCGCCGGCGCATTGCGCACGCGAGCGCGATAAGCCAGGCCGCAGAGACCCACATGCAGCTCAGGCGCACGGAAACCTAATGGTCCAACTTCAGTCAGGTTCTGCAATTCGAAGAGCACTTCGCAGGCCGTTCCTTCTCGATAGCCATGGATCACCGCTTCGCCTTCTTCGTCATATTCCGTTAGTGCCCAAGGGCTGATCTTCTGAATGTGTCGAGCTCGAAAGCCTGGTCGGCAATCAGCGTAAAAAACGTCTCCTCCATCTGACTCATAGAGCACTGTCCAAACTTCCAGGCCTTCACCCAGTTTCCAGCAACGTCCGTGAAGCACTGCTCCCCGGCGGTTGAGTTGGGTCGCTTCACCCTGATCGCCGGCCTGCTCAGCAAGGTAGTTGAAAGCCTTCTCGCTAGGCACTTCCAATCCAATTGTTTCAAAAGTTGCGTTCATGATGGGGATTGAGATGGTGGATTAACGCTTCCCTGCTTGTTTCCGAGGGGTCGATTGGATTTCTGAGTCGGCTTCTTCTTCACGCGGTGCGCGCGTGCGAATGCCGCGAATCACTCGCTCTGGTCCATAAGTGGGTCGGACGCCGGAACGAACGAATTCGGCGAACAGATCCACGTCGTAGTCCACCTCGCGAGACATCTCCTCACGAATTGAGTGAAGCACTTCCAGAAATTTTGGGCGGCGATACATATTTAGTTATCTAGATCAGATGGTTGATTCACAGTTTTCTCGGTCGCTTCGGACACCAGGAATTCGGGAGTCACGATCATGGGAACAAAAAAGCCGGCCGCGGTATTGAAAAGCCGAATGCGAGCCTGCCGCCTAACGTTCGCCAAGTGGCCGAAGTTCCAGGTAACAAGATAATCGACCTTATGATAAGAAGCGATAGCTACGTGTAAAGCGTCGGCAATAAACTTGCGATGGAATATTCCTCTGGAGATATAACCATCAGCCAGAATCGTAGCTTCTTCCGTGAGCTCAACCTGCTCCAGCGGCGCGATCAAGTTTAGATACGACGACCGGTGCGGCTCCGCAACTCGCTCCAGTTCGCGCGTAACCAATGGAGAAACTACGGCGCGATAATCCGGCATTTCATGTTCCCACCAACGGATGGTGAGGTCACGACGGAAGGGCTCTCCGTTGTCCAGATAAGCGCCGATCACTGATGTTTCAAGATATAGACTCTGTTTCATTGTTCAGGACTAACCAGAATTTCCGGCGAACTACTTTCCTTCCCAACGCTACGCCCGATAGGTTCCAACCTAATCAAGCCCTTCTGAAAATCAAACGACACTCGAAAATGGCGCAGGAAGTTTGCCCCAAGGATTCCGGTTTGGCTAAAACCTGCCGTCTCATTGAGCGGCTCGAGATCGAGCACAGCAGCGTTTATGTTTTCACGCACAAACCTTCCCAACATTACTCTCGGCAACGTCAGCATCTTGACTCCTTCAGTCACACCCGCCGCACCGAACACTCTCATTTTGGTCGGCTGAAGATAACTGGCCAAGTCCTCCTGCTCTTGCAATCGTTCTGAAACGACGGAAATTGTGGCCCCTGTATCGATAATGAAATTCAGCGGCTTGTCAATTCCTTCGACTCGCACCTCGCCGCTGATAAAGCCGCTCGAAGTAGTGCGCACCGGAATTTCAATTATGCCAGACATCGGCGACGCCTCCGCATTCGGGGCGTAGACTTGTGCAACTACCGGGTCAGAGTTTCGACGCAAACTAAAAGTATTATTGCCATAGTCGAGTGCGGCTATAAATCTTGAAATCACTGAGAGACCGAGATAACCATCAACCGGAGAGGCTCCATCGTAGAAATGCCGGATGTAAACCGGAACGCTTTCTACCTTAACTTCGCCAACCTCAAGCGACGAAAGAAAACCATATACGATTTCAAACTTTCCGCCTCCTCCGACGGCGCGGGCCATGCCACCTCGCGCTACTGAATTCAGACCTAACTTTTTGGCGGTCTGGTCAGAGATGACAGACATTCCTGAACCGGTATCAAGCACAAACCGTAACGGCTCCTTGTTGCCGTTGATGCGGACTTTTAGAACGGGCCGTCCATCGACCGCGTCAAACGGGATTTCAGTTTTATTCTTGCCTGAGAGAACGTAAAGCGAACTCTGCTTACCGAGATAACGAAGAAAGTCGATCAACCCGCGGATACGAGCGCGCCGATCAGCATCAGTTTTTGGTGCGATTGAAAGGAATCGCTCATAGGAATCAGCGGCCTCTTTATAACGTTCACCCCGGGCTGTGGCCTGGCCCAAATTGAAAACGTAATCAGGCTCTGAAGAATCAATTTCTACTGCACGCCGCAATCCGCGAATCGCTGAGTCGAGACGGTTCTCATAAAAATCAACCATCGCGAGACCCGCGATGGCCATTGCTTCATTATCTTTAATGCTGAGTGCGGTTTTGAATTCTTCCACCGACAGGCGAAAGTCGCCTGATGCCAGTATTGAAGCACCGAGGAGCGCGTGCGCCCTGGGCGACAAAGGATCGACAAGCAAAACTCTCGCCGCATGATCGTAGGCATCTCGAAGCAGCCTTTGCTTCAGTAGCGCGAAGCTGAGACCCAAACGCGCCTCATGATCGTGAGTATCCTTGGCCAGCATGTCTCTGAACATTTTGGCGGCGGCGTCATACTCACCTTCCCGTAGAGCCTTGTCGGCGCGACGACGTTGTTTGCTCGATCCCTGATCAAACGCCAGGGTCGCTTGAGATGCAGCCAGAACAACTAGCAGTATTGCAAAACTTGTGAGAGTAGCTCGGCGAATGACACTGCGTATTTCAGGAGAATTCATGGCTGGATTCCAATTGCACCAACACCAACGTCAACGGAGAGAACAACTCTTACTTCAAGACCTCACCAGTCTTCATCGACCAGAGAACTAAATCAAGCTCATCAAAGTCTATCCCGATCCTTGCCGCAAACGATTTCAGTTTCTCTTCTGTTTCCAAATATCGTGCGCGGGTTGCCGGTGGCTTGCGAGTATTCACCACTTCGAGATCGCAAAGACAACTCATAACATGCTTATCAAGGATCGCATGACCTGTAAATCCGATGTTTCGAAGGAAGTGGCTTGATTCCTTGTAACCCAATCCTTTGATCCGTTTTTCCCTGGCCAGCCAATCGCGACGTTCAATCGGATCGAGGAAGCTCTGCAACCTGGTTCTCAATTTCATGCCGCAATCGGCTCTCAAATACTCTCTGGTGACGACGATATAACCAGGGCGCTCGACGGGAAACCGGTGCGCACCGGCTTCACGCAATGCCGAAGTCATATCTTCCTGCCTGCCATCAAGGAGAAGGGAGCGAACAGCCTCGACAGAACGGAAGCCCATGCGGGCGGAAGCGCCGGCAGTAAAGATACAGAACACCAGCTCTTCCCAAAGTCGTGCATCTGAGCCTTTACGACCTACGGCGCGAAACTCGGATAGCCGCTTCCGAATCTCCTGCTTACGCGCTCGATGGGCCGAATAAACGTCGTCCAGAACTATTGGTTCGTGATTACGTTGCACGCAATTTCAATGTCTCGATTCTAGGTTTGTGCTTCTCGCATTGTCAACGAAATTGCCCTGACTCGAGAGTCGTCATCGACCATCTCGTCCAGAGAAAAAAGCATCAAAGAGACTCTCCTCCTCGAACACATCGATCATGGTATCATCAGCTTTATCCTTCCCGTTCATGGGACGGCTAGTTAGAACAATTATGAACAGTACAATGCGGGTCACTAACATATTTCGGGTTGCACTTCTCCTGGCGATGGCGCCCGGACTTCTCGTAGGGCAGACCACTGTAAAGCCAGATCCCACGCCTGCTGGTATTCCTGTTGGACCACAAGTTACGGGCACAACTCGGCAACCTCCGGCTGCAACCACAACGGATGAAGTTCCTGCGGTCTACGGACTTCAAGGCGTACTGATTGAAACAGTCGATGGGAGAATAGTCTCCTCCCAAGCCGCCGATTTGCCGCTTAACCCGGCCTCCGCGATCAAGCTCGGAACTGCGCTCATTGCGCTGAAAAATCTTGGCCCTCACCACCGCTTCAGCACCGGTTTCTGGACCAACGGTACTTTTGACAAAGCAACCGGGCAGATTCAGGGAGACCTTTATTTGACTGGGCGAGATCCTTCATTCCACTTCGAGCACGCCGTGATGATCGCACGTCAGTTGAACGGGATGGGAATTCGCTCAGTAACCGGGAATCTGGTGATTTCGCCTGGTTTTACGATGAATTTTCACGGATCGGCGTTGCGATCAGGTGAGATGCTTTACGACACTCTGGACGCCACGCTTCGCTCCGCTGAGGCCACCCGGGCATGGCTGTTCGAGCGAACGACGCTAGGTGACCAAGTTAGCCTGCAGACTGTTCCGAGTGTAGCGGTGATGGGGGATGTTCAACTTGGATCTGTACCGCCCGCCGCCAGACTTCTTCTTACGCACAAATCGAGTGCGCTTACGAGCGTGCTCAAGGTGCTCCTTTGCTACTCGAACAACTTTATGGCGGAGAGAATTGGGGAGAGTCTCGGCGGAACTGAATCAGTGGAGCGCCGCCTGGTCAAAGAATTAGGAATCGCTCCTGAAGAAGTGCGCCTGGCATCGTTGAGCGGGTTAGGTGTCAATCGAGTTACGCCACGCGCGATGATGAAGATATTTAGAGGACTTCGGACTGAACTACAAAAGCATCGACTCGTTCCAGCAGACATAATGCCAGTAGCCGGAATAGATCCTGGAACGCTCGAAGATCGGTTTACTGGTCCAGCATGGCAAGGCAGTGTGATAGCGAAAACTGGGACCCTCGTTCGAACGGACGCCGGCGCGAGTGCCCTGGTCGGTCAAATGAGAACTGCCAGAGGGGAAACACTCCTCTTCGTTATTCTTAATCAGCAGGGAAATGTGTCGAGGTTCCGACGAAATCAGGACTACCTGGTGATGCAGGTTCAGAACAGTCGCGGTGGTCCACGGCCATTCAGTTACAAACCGGTCGCGCTGACGATGAGACTCTCCGACACCAAAAGCATCTCCGGCTCGTCAGGAAACGAATTTGAACCGGACCTGAAACAACCCGTCAACGCACCATAGCCCACACAAACTTAAAGCGCCCCGCCGCCGTAATGGCAACGGAGCGCTTTTCCGTCCAACCGCACACTCGGCGTGCGGCACCTCGCGCGCAGCGGACGATTCCTGGTTGACTAGCAACACTCCGTTAGTAAACTTCAAACCCCGCCTCAATTCCGCATAACACTTCCCAAATGTTGAACGAGTAATCCTTGGAAAATAGGAAGCACGCTTCCAACGGCGTCACTAAAGGTGACGGCTCGCCCTTCTTTCAAGGCTCACAATTCAACGATTCATCACATTCCGTTGGATTTTCTACGCGGCATGTTTATTGCCAAGCATGACGCGCGGTCCTCGGCCGCCCATTCTGTGAATTCGCGGAGACGCAATGAAAATAAAGGTTGAACGATTGGCCTCGGAGAGTTCCCAACGCTTCGCATCTGAGCGTGGCTTTACGATGGTGCAATCGCTGATCACGGTGGCGCTGGTAGCGCTGATTTCAGCTTTTGCAGTGATGGCAGTCGGATCTGCCAGAGCGTCAATGCGTCTCACCGGTTCGACACGGGAATTTGCCGGTTACCTCGAGAAAGCCCGATCGAACGCGATTCGTAGAAACGGAACTTCCATAGTTACGATCGTTACTGAAAACAGCTACAGCGTGACGATGGATTTTGATGGCGACGGCGTCACTGAAACCCGCACCATTAGTCTTCAGGAGGGTGTCACCTTCGATGGAGGCGTGGGAGTAACAGCCACGTTCGACTGGCGTGGACGACTGGGCGGAGCAATTCGTTTCGTGTTGAAGAACGATAGAGGTCTCGAATCCGATCTCCAATTATCAGGATCGGGCGACGTAACGATTGGCAATGAAGCCTTTGAGGATCACGAAATTGGCGGCGTTACGCTGAACTCAGATGTACCAGGTGGATCGCCAGATCCCGATGACGACGGCACAACTCCTTCTCCATCCCCAGTAACGACTCCGCCGGATGGGGATCCATATCCCTCTCCCAGTCCGGTTGACGATCCCAGTCCAACAGCAAGCCCGGTGGCTTCACCGGCAGCCTCACCTTCCGCGTCGCCTTCCGCGTCACCTGCGGCGTCTCCGTCAGCATCTCCCTCAGCTAGTCCGACATCGTCCCCGTCCCAGGGCGTTTGCACTTTGACTGCCCCATCGAGCTTGACGCTACCAAAGAACGCAAGTCCAAAGTCATTTTCTGGAGTTTCGATCACGAATGCCAACCAGACGGTCGTGACAGCTACGGTGAGCGGTGATATTTCCGAGATCAGTCCAACAAGTACCACGCTGTCTGGCAATGGAAGCATTACCTACACCGTCAAGTATGCAAATGGCACCAACAAGTCCGGCTCTGTAACGATTAGTTCATCGTGCGGAACCAAAGTAATCACCATCACCTTTCCCTGAAGCTCAGACGCGATATCAAAATGCAAAAGTCACTTACACAGCTGAAGAGATTTGAAACTGAGTCCAAAGACGCGGGCTTCACTCTTTTGGAAACCACGATTGCGCTGGTGGTGATGATGGTCGTTGGCCTTGGCGCAGCTTCGCTCTTTTTCTACGCAGTTGGCGCCAACAGCACGGCACGCGATCGCGAGTTATCGATGGCTGTAGCCCAGCAGCAGATGGAACGGTTACGAAATGCAGGGTTTGCAAACCTTGACACAACTGTGGCCTCAACCGGCGGAGCTGACAAGACCATCACGAGTGGGGGGAGGGGGTACTCGGTCGTCACAACGATTGCGAACACGGTAACCGGCGACGCCACCCGTCGGACTGTGATTGTCCAGGTAACTCCTCAGGGATCAGCCGCTCTAGCTGGAGTTACTCGAGTATTCGGCGGAGTGACCCTGGTTACCAATCGATCGACTGACGCAATAGGACCAAATCTGGGTCCGTGACGTTCCCAACTCCTCCTACTACTACGGCCTGCAGCCTTCATTGGAATGGATCAAAAACCGAAAATGAAAAGCGACAATCGCGGCTTCTCACTCTTAGAGGTGCTCATAGCAATGACGATTAGCCTCGTCATTCTTGGGGTCGCAAGTAAACTTCTTGCTACTTCATTCAACGTTCGTAACCGTGAGCATTCGCGTACGGATTCCATCGCCGACGTCCAAAGAGCACTGAACATCATGACACGGGAAATCTCTAACGGCGGCTACGGGTTTGATCCGGCGACTAACGGTTTGGTGGTGGGAGACTGCGATGCGTCGTCAATTCGAGTGATATCGAACCTCAACAAGTACAGCAGCTCTTCCACAACCATTGAGAGTTCGTCTGAAGATGTTAAATACTTGGTTGACGAAACTGATGAACAGAATTACCTGGTCCGCCACGATCGGTTTCCTCCCGCGTTCGGAAGCCAAAGCACCGTTTTGGCGAATCGAATTGACTCGCTCACCGTTGACTACTTTGGACCAGGCAACACCGCGCTTGATGTGGCAGCCAACCCTTCACTCGTAAGCACCGCAGTTGCCGTGCGACTTACGGTTTCGGTTAACCTCCTCGAGGTGGGCCAACTAGGGACGCCTGGCTACCAGCCTGCAACAACCATCCAATTGACCTCTGACGTCACTCTGCGAAACAAGAGCGAGAACCGTTCAACCTATTAGTCCAGCACCCTCGAAATGAAAACAATGACCTGCAAAATTAACCCAGATCCACTTCTCTTGAAACGCAATCGCGAACGAGGCGCTGCTTTGTTGACGATGTTGATGGTAGCTATCCTGCTCCTTTCCGCCGGGCTAGCCCTGGTCACTTCGACTTCGCTCTCGACCACCAACACCATAGACGCCACGGCCGAGATGCAGGCGTACTCGGGAGCCGAAGCTGGGCTTCAAGCAACGCTGAATGTGTTGCGGGGAAACGTTGCACCAGACGCGTCGTTAGGGACGATCAAGATGAATTTTCGGAACGCCGCTAACCCGGCAACTTCAAACAAGACCACCGATACCTGGACCGGTGGTGCACGATTATCCGGCTGGCTCAACTACAGCTATCAGAGCGCCACCACGGCGAACGATTGGCGGGTGCCGCTCTGCCTCGCTCCGATCGCGACCGCAGCAACTGCCTGTGATCCCGCTTACGCGCCGAGTACCGGCATAGCCTTCAAAATTTTGATCACTGATCCAGACGACCCTGGCCCGATCGCAACCAGGAAAATAACTACCGACGTAAACTATCGCCCGACCCAACTGATCATTCAATCGGTTGGTTATGGTCCAAAGGGGGCCATCAAGCGGTTGGAGATGATCGTGAAGTTTTCGGCCTTTGACTTTGATCCACCGGCGGCAATTACGCTACCTGGCGGCCCCGGCATTAACATAAATCTCGGTGATTCATCAAACGTAACCTATTCCGGAATCGACCTGAGCGTTCCTCCTAAACCGACCCTGCCGGCAATCGCAGTTGCCCCCGGCAATGTTGTCGCGTCGCAAACGGTGATCGACGGATTGCACAACGACGACCAGGTCCAACCAAACAATGCGACAGCGCTCACCGATGACACCACCCCAAGTTTTGTTCGTTCGGCAGATGAAGCCCGGTTGTTTCTCGACGAAATGCGCGAGCTAGCCGATTCGTCTGGAAGACTATTCGCCACGCAAGCCGCAGCCAATGCCGCTGGTGGCCTGGGAACAACGGCCGCCCCCAAACTCACTTTTATTGACAACTACGGAGGTACGGCCGTCGACCTGGGTGCTAATCATCAGGGGAGCGGTCTACTTATTGTTACCGGCGAGCTTCTCACACACGGAAATACTGACTTCGAAGGAATCATCCTGGTGTTAGGTCGCGGGAGGTTGAATCGTGATGGCGGTGGAAATGGTGTGCTCAAGGGCGCCATCCTGGTTGCCAATTTCGATCCTGATGATCCGGATGACGAAGTGATCGGACCACCCGACTTCGACATAGACGGCGGTGGCGACAGCAAGATCCGTTTCGACTCACTGTGGGTCCGCAAAGCACTTGATGTTTCAGGATTCAGAGTGTTAGGTGTTCGCGAGTATCACGACGACGGATACCTTGGCACAGAATAGTTATACCCTAAGGAATTAATTCTTGAAGCCCCAACTCACACAAACAGTCAGCAGCAGCCGCGGCTTTTCGGTGCTTGAATTGCTAATCGTGGTTGCGATGGTCGGAATTCTGGTCGGGTTTGCGCTTATGCAAATCGTGCGAGCAAACCAACAGATGAAACGGGCCAACGCTGCCCAGCAGTTCGCCTCCTACCTGGAAAAGGCCAGACTAGACTCGCTGCGACGTCATCCCACAACGACCGCGCAAATGGCCCAGGTTGCCATTCTCAATAGCGGTTTCTATTCCTGCACCATCGATTACTCGGGCGACGGTGCGCTTGATGCTCCCCAGGTGATAAGCCTGCCTGCCAACTCTGATTTCGAGTTTAATGGACCCTTCCCTCGTACTATCTATTTCAACTGGCGCGGACGAACTGTAGACGCAGCCGGCGCTCCCGCCACTCCAGCCTTCGTAACCATCTCATCAGCAAACTACGGCGAAAGTCGAATCGATCTTACGCCATCGGGCCAGCCATCTCTCGACGGCCCACCTGTCAGTAGTCCGGTCGTAAACTCGACAGCTCCGGCTCCGACTTACCGAAAAGACACTCAGATTCCTTAACCAGTATGTTTCATCATCATCGAAGAGGCTGCTCGGCCTCTCGCCCAATTTTAAAAACAGGACCACCCGTCTCCCGCAATAGCCGGGAGGCTGGGTTCAGCTTGATCGAAGCTGTTATTGCATTGTTGCTGATGATGATCGTTGCCCTCGGATCCGCTAGCTTGTTTTCGTTTTCGATTTACAACAACTCCGGCGGCAGCGACCGGGCAACGAGCCTGGCGATTGCCCAGGAGGCTCTCGAAGTTCTGCGAAGCGCACAATTCAACGCGACGACTACCGACGCAAGTTTGACTGGTGGCACTACAGTTCAACCTGCAGTAGTTAGAGACGGGCGAACGTTTAGCGTCACTCGAATAGTGGATGACGTTCCCTCGACTGCCGCTGTCGATATCAATGCAGCCACTACCCTCAAGGGAATTACCGTTACTGTCGTACCACAGAGTATTGGCCGAGGCTGGGCTTCCGGAGTCGGTGGAACGGTCACACTAATTACGCAGCGTTCAAAGACCGATCGATAACCTTAATGTCGAACAGACCATCACAGTCGAGATTGACTGAAGCGCGCGGATTTTCGCTGCTTGAGTTGCTGGTTGCCATGACGATCACGCTGGTCGTCATGGTGGCCGCAAGTACGTTGTTGGCTACTTCGTTGCGAGTACGCACCAGAGAAAACAGTCGTTCGAATGCGCTGGCCTCAGCTCAACGAGCACTAAACATAATGTCGCGGGAAATCGGGAATTCCGGGTACGGCTTATCAGACAACGGGGTCGTCGTGGCCGATTCGGGAGCTCAATCCTTGAGGGTTCGTTCTAATTTGAACAATAACACTTCGATCACCGACACCGACGAAGATCTCCGGTTTGTTTTCCAGAGCGCGAATGCGGCCATCGTTCGAGCCGACAACGCCGGGAATGCGGTGGTACTCGCCACCGGAATCACCGGACTCACATTCACTTACTTAACAGTTTCTGGTGGAGCCGCCACTGCCGCCACCGCCGAACGTGTACGAATCGATGTACGGGTTGATCTGCCGGCTAGTCCTCAACAGCCGGCTTCAGTCGTTCGTCTACTCTCTGAAGTAGCCTTGCGAAACGCGCCCAACACTCTTCAGCAGTTCTAGTCACACGAAATCACGATGCGTCTTACTAAAACAAAAACTTTGAAGCCAAGTGCCAGGAAGAGAAATCAACGAGGCGCTGCCCTGGTCAGCACATTATTGATTTCGGCCATGCTCTTGACTGCGGGTGGGATGCTGATTCTCACAACCTCAATGGCCGGCACCAGCACCATTGATGCTGCGGCCGAGATGCAAGCCTATTACGGCGCTGAGGCCGGGATTCAAGCGACCCTAAACGTGTTGCGTGGAAATGTATTGCCGAACCCTTTGTTCGCAGCCAATCCCCCAGGCACCGTCGCCGACGCCAATCGAATTGATTTTAAGAAGGCCCTTCAGACTGCAACATCAAATCTCGCCGGTGATCCGGTTTCACTTTCTCCCAGGCTGTCGCGCTGGCTTAACTACAACTATCAGCCGCCGGCGCTTGCCTACTCTGATCGGGTGGGCATCAGCAATCCGTATAACCCTTTCAACGGAATTGCCTACAAAGTCACCTTGAGCGACCCCGACGGTACGAATCTACTCCTCAAGAAGCCTTTACGCATGATCGTCACCTCAACCGGTTATGGTCCACGAGGTTCCCGAAAGACTCTTTCAATGTTGGTCACTGCCAACATGTTGCAGATAGAGGTTCCAGCAGCGCTGGTATTGCGCGGTCACGACAACGGGGCCACCAACATGATCGTCAATTTTGGAAATAGCGCCGCCAAGACTTACTCGGGCGTTGATAACGCTGGACTCGACGCAACTAAACCCTCTTTAGCGGTCAACGAACATGACGTCGCTACGGCACAGACAGCGTATGCGGACAAACCGGGGTCATTTGCCAACCCAAAATTTAATGTTCTTGATTTGGCCTTAGACCCTTATCCCGGTGGAGTAAAACCTCCATGGTTTTTAGAAACTGCTGATGCTGCACGTGCCTTTCTCGTAGAAGCTGAAGCGATGGCAAACTCCTGCATCGGTCCAGGGAGTCCGTGTCCCAAGCGAGGGGTTGTCGTTAGTTCGCTGAGTGGCAATGCCGGATCGACCGCCTCACCGCAGTTCACGATCGTTAAGGGTGATTGCAACCTCGATGGCGGCGCCGGGTTGTTGATTGTTACTGGGACACTCACCTTTGATGGACCTGGTCCAAACTTCAACGGCGTGATTCTAGTCTTAGGCACCGGGCGGTTATTCAAGACCGGAGGCGGTAACCGCGACATTTTTGGTTCGATAATGATCGCTCGCTTTGGAGCTACGGGAGGTTTTCTGGAGCCGACATTTAATTACGACGGAGGCGCTGGTAGTTCAAACCTGCAATTTGATTCGAGAGCAGTGCTTGATTCGGTTGTTCTAGCTGGGATCAAAGTATTGGGAGTAGCCGAGAAACCATAGTCGGGGGCATCATTTCCACTAAAACAAAGGCGCAAGTCCAAAGGGCTTGCGCTTTTTTGATCGCAACTCAGCTTGGATCTTTGATCAGTTAACCGCTCTTCACTCCTATCCAAAATAACCAACAAGCAGAAAGAGTCCCATCAAAACCGATGAGACCAGCGCAACTAGCGCAGCCAGTTTCCATGAAGGCTGAACCTTCGCGCAACGCGGACAGCGAAGTCGGGCCGTGGAAAACCTCTGGCCACAGTGCTTGCAGCGTCTGGTTGGACGTGTGCGGGTCGGGTTCGGCAAGGCTCAATAATAAAACGAATGGCAATCGGAAGACTTCAGATCAAAAGAAAAGCGAACATTTCGTGATTGAAATTCCAGGTCGTCTGTAAGGAACCTTACCGACACCGCCGATATCCGACCTACAATCGCGGTGTGGGGGCTCGGGTGCGTCATCGCAGTAGAGAAACAGGGGTGGAACTCTACGGCAAGGTGCGGTGGCAGCAATCGCTCTCTCCAGCCCCACAAATTTCGCTTTCGATCTGTTTGGGCGGGCACTTCCTACTCCCATACGAACAGAAAACGCAGCAATCTCCCTCACGCGGCTTTAGGGTAGAGTGACATCCCAGACATTCGTAAAAGAACAGGCACGCATTGGTAGGCATCTCTTCTTCTTGCCGGAAGCTACAATTCGGACAGGTTATCGTTGACTCGAGATCCATAAGGAGTAAATTCTATGCCATCACTATGAGAGCAAATAACCCGAAAATCCTGGTTCCGATAGCTCTGACTATTCTTGTGATCCTGGCCCTAAGCCTCTTCACCGGTGGCCAGCCCTACTCAACTGACCTTCAGGATTTACAGAAGCAGTTTAATGCGGACAAGGGCAAGGTGCGGTTAGTGATGCTGCTGTCGCCTACATGACCGGCTTGTCTTCGGGGGGCCTCCGAAGTCCAGCAAGAGGTTTTGGATAAGCTTAAGGACCAGGACGTTGCAGTATATGCTGTGTGGCTGCCCATTCTTGGAATCGACAGCAAGGCAAGTCTACCCCTCGCGACAAGTCGCTTCTCCGACCCCAGAGTTCTTCAGTATTGGGATGCTGAGGCACAGCTAGCCAAGTCTTATGCTCCTATCTTGCAAGCTGACGGAGATGCGTGGGATGTCTATATGCTCTTTGATCGAAATGCGGAATGGAACGACAAGCCTCCGGCACCCGTGTACCTCATGGACAAGATTGGCCTTCCAAGTGGACGACCCCTGGACGGTGCCGAACTAGCCAGGCAGCTTTTGACTCTGAGATCTCTTCCTGCTCGAAACTAAATTACGGCCAGGCGTAATTCGACTGGAAACTCGCCCGGCCACGTCTTAAGCTGGAATTAGGGACTTCTGAATAACCGAAAGGCCGGCTTTGGAGCCGGCCTCTCAAGGTTGGGCGGAGACATTCAGCCTCCAAGATGGTCAACGTCCTCACCCCGTCAACCGCTTACCCGATTGCGCGTGATTTTACTCAATCTTTCGGTCGTGTCAATTCCCCAAACAGAAAAATCGTAAATCGCCACCATGACATGCCGCCGGGAGGTACCAAAACTAAGCTCTTGACACTCTTTACTCTAGAATGAATGATGACTTTGACCTGTGCGTCATTAAGTTAACTAACGTCCTGCTCTAGCCAAACTAGGTTCCCGTTCCAGCATGCCTGACATCCTCCTGGTTGAAGACAAAGACAGCCTGCGGCGCGTTTTGCGATTGACCCTTGAAAACGCCGGTTACACCGTTACCGAGGCTGCCGATGCTCGCGCCGCCCTTAGTGAAATCGCCGCTGGACCACACAAGCTGGTTCTAACAGACCTCCGCATGCCACACGGTTCGGGTTTAGATGTGCTGCGTGCAGCTCGGGCCGCTGACGGGAGCATACCGGTTATCGTCATGACAGCTTTTGGCTCTGTCGACGAAGCTGTTCAAGCGATGAAGGACGGCGCTCACGACTTTCTTCAGAAGCCAGTGGACTCAAATCACTTGCTCCTGTTGGTGGAAAGAGCCCTGGAGCAGGAACGACTCAGAACCGAAAACATTCTGCTTCGTGAAGAATGGTCGAAGCGTTACGGGTTTCCTCGCATCATCGGTGAATCTGAAGCAATCAAACGCACGGTGTCCGAGACTCAGCGGGTCGCGCAAACCGAGGCGACTGTCCTGTTGCTCGGAGAGTCAGGCACTGGAAAAGAGTTATTCGCCAGGGCAGTGCACCATCTTTCCGATCGCCGCAATAAAGCCTTCGTCGCGGTAAACTGCGCCGCGATTCCTGAAACACTGATCGAGAATGAACTTTTCGGCCACGAGCGCGGTGCGTTCACCGGCGCCGGCGATCGGCGGCTGGGTAAATTTGAACTGGCCTCCGGTGGCACGGTGTTTCTTGACGAAATTGGAGAATTGCCACTGGCAGTCCAAGGTAAATTACTTCGCGCTATTGAAGAAAAGATGATCGATCGCATTGGTGGTCGCGCGCCTGTTCCGGTTGACGTGCGCGTCGTCGCAGCCACCAATCGAGATCTAAAGGCTGCGGTTGAAAGCGGTGAGTTTCGACGGGATCTGTTTTTTCGTCTGGCAGTCTTCCCCCTCGAGATTCCGCCGCTGCGAGATCGCGAGGGTGACATAGTCATGCTCGCCAACCATTTCGCTGCCCAATTGGGCAAAGAGTTGAGGGGTCGTGAAGCTACCTTCTCAGACGATGCCCTTGCAGCTTTGCGATCTCATGATTGGTCAGGAAACGTTCGCGAGCTGGAGAATATTATCGAGCGCGCTTGCATTCTCTCCGACACGATGCTGCTGGGAGTAAAAGATCTCGGTTTGGTTACTAAAGCAGCTGATACTGATCTCCTCAACTCCTTTGACCTGACGGGCACGCTTTCAGAGGCAGCGCAGCGAGCGGTCCGAATGGTAGAGCGTCAGAAGATCAAGGAATCGCTGGAGACAAACAACGGCAACAAAGTAAAAACTGCAGAGGATCTCGCGATCAGTTATAAAACGCTTCTGATCAAAATCAAGGATTACGATCTCTGAGCGCTGATGAAAGACCCTTCCAACGGCGAGTCAAAGGTCTCACCACCACAGTCGCGCGATGACGCTGGCGCTATTGCCGGCGAATCCGTTGAACAGGTCGGCGCTGTCGCCGGGGAATTCCCTGTTGCCAAATCCACAACACGAGAGCCGAGCACAGGACGCTCGGCTTTCCTTGTTGGCGCCGGGATTCTGATTAGCCGGATAATTGGACTCGTCAGACAACGAGTCTTCGCCCATTATTTCGGCCTTTCTGACGCGGGCGACGCATTCAACGCCGCTTTCCGTATTCCAAACTTTCTCCAGAACGTGTTTGGTGAAGGCGCGCTTTCGGCCTCATTTATTCCGGTTTACGCAAAGCTACTGTCGAGAGGAGAAAATGAAGAAGCGACTCGATTGGCAAACGCAGTCCTGACGATTCTGGTTCTCACCAGCTCGGTCATAGTGCTGGTCGGGATCCTGACCACTCCGTATCTAATTTGGCTGATCTCGCCGGGGTTTGAAGGCGAGAAACGTGACCTCACCATCCGACTGGTGCGAATCTTCTTTCCGGGCGCAGGCTTGCTGGTCTTCTCAGCCTGGTGCCTGGGAATTCTGAACAGTCATCGCCGGTTCTTTCTTTCATACACCGCGCCAGTAGTTTGGAATCTGGCGATCATTGGCTCGCTCGTTTTCTTCGGGGGACGTTTGGGTCAATTCCCCCTCGCAGAAATGGTAGCGTGGGGCTCAGTCATTGGTAGTGCTCTCCAATTTGGGGTACAGCTGCCTACAGTGTTCCGGTTGGTAAGGGGGTTGAAGCCTGTACTTGATACCAGCGCGCAGAATGTCCGACTCGTCATTCGCAACTTCTTTCCAGTTTTTTTTAGTCGTAGCGTTGTCCAAATCAGTGCATTCGTGGACGCGTGGCTGGCGAGCTGGCTGGGCACTGGAGCAGTTGCGGCACTCGGCTATACCCAAAGTATCTACACGCTTCCAGTAAGTCTGTTTGGCATGTCCGTTTCAGCGGCGGAGTTGCCGACGATGTCGAGTGCGGTCGGGACCAGCGACGAAGTTGCCGCTATCTTGCGAAATCGATTGAATGCTGGACTTCAGCGCATCGCGTTTTTCATTGTGCCTTCAGCGGTCGCATTTCTGTTTCTCGGTGACGTAATCGCCGCAGTTTTGTATCAGACCGGCGAATTCAAACACGATGCCGCAGTTTACCTCTGGGGGATTCTGGCCGGCTCTGGAATAGGTCTGCTCGCCGCCACGCTCGGACGTCTATATTCCTCTACTTATTACGCCCTTCACGACACCAGAACCCCATTGGTGTACGCCATCGTTCACGTAGCACTCGCGACTTGCTTCGGATACCTGTGGTCCATCCCACTCCCGGGTCTGCTCGGAATCGAACTCAAGTGGGGCGTGGTCGGGCTCACCGCTTCCGCAAGTCTCGGAGCCTGGGTGGAGTTTTTCCTTTTGAGAAGAAAACTCAACCGCCGAATTGGAACCACCGGCTTACCGGCTGCCTACATAATCAAGCTTTGGACTGCTGGACTCGTTGCCGCAGGCATTGGCTGGGCTCTCAAGGGAGCCACGGCGTCGCGACATCCCGTTCCAGTCGCTGCCATAGTGCTCGGCGTCTACGGAGTCACCTATTTCGGCATCACCTACATCATGGGAATTGCAGAGTCACGCCTGGTCATTGGCCGCATACTCCGTATCCTGAAACTCGCCCGGTGAGCATCCCCCTTCCTCCGACGATTCCTGGAAAGCTCAGATTCCGCTGGAAACCCGATACCATTCCTCCTTTTCAAAGGGTAATGGAAATGAGTCCAGTGCGACGATTGGTTTCCAAAAAATGAATGTGAACCTAACTGTCCTACTTTGGGGAGGAACTAAGCGAAATGAAGACGTTGTTATCTAAAGGGATTCTGGCTTTGGGAGTTCTTGTCACTCTAACTTTGGCGGGTGGGAGTGCTAAGGCCGACACTTTTACATTCACGGGAATCAACACTAACGTCAGTGGGACTGTGAATATCACAAAGCTCAGCAATAATATGCTAAGCGTAACTATCACAAATACATCTACGGGTGCCGTGACCGGTAAGATGACCAGTATAGGCTTCGACCTTCCTGGAACCGGTTCGGGAAGCTATACCCTCGCAGGTGCCTCAAATCCAAATTACAGGTTGGAAACACAGATCGCCGGCAACGCTGCCGGAATCGGTCGCACTTTTGAGATCTCACTCCTAACCGGCCCAAATTTCAACGGTGGCGGAAATCCCAACCGTGGGATCGTGGAAGGCGCCAGTGCCACTTTTTCAATCTCAGGAGATTTCACAGGGTTCAGTCAACAGCAGATTGCCCTGGGGATGTTCCTGCGTTTTCAAGATGTAAATACCGGCGGGGGCAGCGACGTAGCAAGATGCACGAATTGCGCTGGACAAAAAGAAGTTCCTGAACCGGCAACCATGGTGCTCCTGGGAACCGGACTAGCCGGCATCGCCGGGGCCATTCGCAAACGACGAAACGCCGCGAAACTTGAGGATTCTCAATAGTTTCGACTCAACGAATCGAACCCGGACGAGCCAAACTCGTCCGGGTTTTTCTTTTAGAACTTTTTTGCGTTTTTCTGAAATCAACTTTGCATTGGTTCTATACCTAGATATCCTGGAAAAACGGACGGGTTGGTGCAGCGGCAGATGGCAGGCGGCCTCGGCCGCCTTTTTATGTTCAGACCCTTTGATTACCCAGCATTGACCGGTTCAATACTCCTCCTTATTATCCAGCGGTGCAGCCGATCATCTCAGCAGAACGAATGAGGGATATCGACCGCCTCACCGTCCAGCAAACCTCCATCACGTCCCTACAGCTAATGCAGAACGCTGCCGCAGCCTGTTTCCAGGAAATCAAAAACTCCTTTTCCCAAAAGCTCGAAGGAAAAACTGCATTGATATTGTGCGGACCCGGTAACAACGGCGGCGATGGGGCAGCTCTGGCACCGAAGCTTGTGAGCGCCGGAATGGAAACCCAGGTTGTTTTATTTGGCCGGGTTCAGGATACAAAGGGTGACGCTCGTATCAACTTTGAACCGCTAGGCTATAGTGAATCCAGCTCGCTCAGTTTTGTGGAATGTACGAGCGTTCAGCAATGGGAGCAGTTTGCTGAGTCAGTAGGTCAACGGGATCTGATCGTCGACGCTCTTTTTGGCACTGGCCTAACGCGACCACTTTTGGGAGTATTCGCCGCGGTTATTAACTACCTTGTTCAAATCAAATCGACGCGACCAAGTTCTAACAAGCCATTGATTGTATCTGTGGACATCCCTTCAGGTCTCAACGCAGATCTCGCAATTCCGATTGGTCCTGCAGTTCACGCAGATCTAACCGTCAGTTTCACCGCTCCAAAAACAGCAAATGTGTTACCACCGGCTTCACACCTGAATGGTCAGCTGGTGGTTGCTGACATCGGCTCGCCTGTTCAACTTCTTGATTCCGCAAATTCAAAACTGGCTCTGCTCGAAGCAGACGACGCCAGGCGCTGGCTGGTAAAAACAAGGTACACGCCCGAGTCATTCAAAAATCGACATGGACACGTGCTCGTAATCGCGGGTTCGAGAGGATACACAGGAGCTGCTGTTTTGTGTGGAGACGCAGCCATACGCTCAGGGGCTGGGTTGGTGACTATAGCCACGGCAGCCTCAGCTCAGACCCCGGTAGCAGCGGCTGTGATGTCGGAGGTGATGACAAGGCCGTTACCGGAAACCGAGCGCGGCAGCATTAGCGACGGTGCAGTCAACGAGGCGGGACAGTTGGCCTCCAAAGCTACAGTTATCGCGATCGGTCCCGGCCTCTCGGCGGATGAAAGCACTCGCAGTTTTGTACATTCGATTGTGCGGGATCGCAAAACGCCCATAGTGATCGATGCTGATGGACTCAATTGCCTTTCGCCCTGGCCCGAAGACCTTCGCGGCTCTGCAGAAGCACCTTTGATACTAACTCCGCACGAGGGCGAGATGCTTCGCCTTCTCGGAGCTAAAGACAAATCACCCCTCGAGGATCGCGTCTCCATGGCTCGCGACTTCTCATCCGCCAACAATGTAATTCTTGTTCTTAAGGGCTCACGCACATTAGTTGCGGCGAAGGAACGCGTTTTCGTCAATCCCACCGGGAACCCAGGGCTGGGCACTGCGGGCTCCGGAGATACTTTGACCGGGCTCATTGCAGGTTTCATCGCTCAAACTATCGCAACTTCAGGTAATCCGGCAGACACGCTGGATGCGACCCTTGCGGCTGTGTACATCGGTGGTCTTGCTGGCGATCTTGCGGCGCGCGAACTGGGTATGCGCGCCATGGTTGCGTCGGATATTCGCGAACATTTGAGCGCGGCGATTTGCGCTCTCGATCCCGAAGGTGAGCGCCCCTAACTGCCACTACGATGACTGACGATATTCAGACAGGAGAGTGGTCCACCAACAACGCCGCCGAGACCTTCGCGCTCGGCGAGGGTATTGGTGCAAAGCTGATTGGTGGCGAGATTATCTTGCTCGATGGTCCACTCGGCGCTGGTAAGACTGTTTTCACCAAAGGCCTGGCGACCGGCCTTGGAATCGACCCTGAAGAAGTAACCAGCCCTTCGTTTACCCTCGTTAATCCGCACGCTGGTCGGCTCCCTCTTTTTCATATCGACTTGTACCGGCTAGACGAAGGCGCAGGCGCCGCACACGCTGTAGATCTCCAGGAACTCCTGGGTGATGAGCGAGCAATCATTGTCATTGAGTGGGGTGAACGTCTTGGGAAATATCCGCTTCCGCCTAATGCTGTTCACGTCTTGATCACGGGAGATGGGGATGAACCTCGAACGATTTCAGTCAATCGCTCGCTCGTTAAACGTTAGGCTGTGCTTAACTCATTGCAAACAACTTGTGAATGTTCGATAACACTTAGGCGTCTTGACTCACAACAAACCAGGGAATATAAACCTACGGGCCGCCGGATAGTCATTCGAGGAATTGCAATTGTCTACTCAATCATCAACCGAAGAATCACAATCGAGTCATGTTGGTACTGAATCGTTTACGCTTCCAGCATTGATTCGAACTCTTGAGTCGCAAAAAGCTGTTCCCGAACTGTCAGAAATTTTCGAATGGCTAAGAAATGTTGAGATTTCGGAAGCAGAGCTCGCCCCTTACATTGGCTTCAAGGAAGCCAACTATTGGCGGCATCGCGTCTTTCGAAATGAGTTCATTGAAATGTTAGTCCTCTGTTGGCGACCCGGTCATCGCACGCCGATTCATGATCACAATGGATCGCATGGTGGGGTGAAAGTGCAGGAGGGTCTCCTATCAGAGACGATTTTTCTTTATAACGAAACGAAGGGGCTGGAATTTGAATCGGGTCGCGAACTAACTGCCGGCTCGGTTACAGGCTCGGAGATTCCGGACATCCATCAACTCGGAAACCCAGAGTTAAGCGAACAGGACCTCGTCACCATTCACATCTACGCACCACCGCTCGGCGTACTTCATACCTACAAACCTGGCAGCGTAAAAATCGAACTTTACGAGCCAGACGAATCCGCAACCACGAACCCTTAGTTCCCTACTCGCCTTCAGAAATAAAGCTGGAAACTTCTAAAGATGCTCCGTCACTTAGGAAAGTAATTGTTCCACGCTTCCCTGTCGTCAACACCGTCGCGCCGGTGGCCTTCCATCTCTCCACCACATCCGTATGCGGATGTCCAAACATTGACTTCTTGCCCACGGAAATTACGGCGAAGCGCGCGTTCGTAGCCGAAACGAACTCGGCTATTGACGAAGTTTTGCTGCCATGGTGCGCAACCTTAACCACGTCTGCAGCCAGATCCGCAGGATGCCTGAGTAAGGATTTTTCAGTTCGAGCCTCGATGTCAGCGGTCATCAGAAATGTGCGCTGCCCGTATTTCAACTTTAGCACCACGGAGTCGTTGTTCGTCGAAGCAAGATTTGGAGTTACTGACGGTAAGGGATGCAGAGCTTCGATGACGACTTCATCGACATTAATCTCGTCGCCTCGACCTATCACGCGCAAAGGAATTCCTTGCGATGACAAACTGTTCGCGAGCTTTGCAAACTCAGGGTCCTTGGCGGGAGTCCTGGCAATCAACACTGCCCTAACTCCAAAATTCTTAGCCACCGCGTTCAGGCCGTCAATGTGATCAGCATCTGCATGAGTCGCCACGAGATAGTCGACCTCCCCGAGCCCCCGCCACCACAAATATTCTGACGTAACAGTTTCACCAACGCTTCGCCGATCATCTACCGCGATCCCTTCGTCATCGTCCCTTTTGAAGGGCCCGGGTCGGCCACCGCCATCGATCAGGATCGTGGTTCCATTGGGCGAAGTAATCAGAGCTGCGTCACCCTGGCCAACATCAAGAAAGTCCACTCGCAGTTTGCCTTTCTCAAGCTGAGCGCTCCAGGGATGTAGCGTCACCAACAAAATGAGCGATGCCTGGCCAACAACAGCGGCCGTCAGTGCGAACTTCCATCTGCGACGGTGGGTTTTGAACGGTGACGGACGCGACAACGGTTGCCACCGGAACACGTTGACCACAAGAACCATCAGTGGCACGTAGTAAAGGTAGTACAACGTCGAGGCCCAACCTGAGTATTCAGGCAATCGCAGCGATGCCAGGCCGGCATGTTCAAACGGATCGACGCTGTGGATCATGAGCCAATTCAAAACTTCAGCGCTCATCAACACCGGTTGGGCAACTGCGTTGCTGAAGTTGATCAGTAGCAGCCCCGCAGCAGCGGTGATTGCAAGGCTGGCCATCAGCAAACTGACCACGATATTCAGGAAGAACGAGGCGAAGGAGAACCTGTGAAAATAAACGACGAGAAACGGCAGCAACATTAGTTGAACGCTGGCCGACACCATGGTGACGACGAACACGTAACGCAGCAACCATTGAATGTGCATTGTCTCGAGCACTGCCGCCAGAGGGTACTTAAAAAGTCGATAAGTATGGTTGGATATTTCGCTCTCGGATTTTGCCTGGCGCTCGCTCCAGAAGAGCGTTTCCGAAAGACTCCTTAGCCAGGTAGCGCATGCCGGTGGATAAGGAGTGTCTCTGGTTGGCCGCCAGGAACCGATTGCTCTCATCTTTTCGACCATTGGCCACGCAAGCACCACAATCGCTAAGACGGAAACAAATGTGAGTTGGAACGAAGGATCGAACAGATCCGATGGCCGCCATCCGAGCAACACAATCGCCACTCCGCCAAGCGCGTTTAATGATGAGGCCTTGCGCGCAGCTAGTGGCGCCAACAGCACGACTGTGAACATCAAAGCGGCGCGCACCACCGATGGCTCCGCGCCTACTGCGAGCGAGTATCCCCAAACAACCGCAGCTGATATCAGGAATTGAATTAGTCGGTTTTTCGTAAATCGTCTGGCGAGGAAAAAGACAATAGCGCCGAGAAACGTAATGTGCAATCCACTGATTACCAGGACGTGGAATGTCCCACCTTCACGAAAGCTTTCGCCCGATTCGTGAGAAAGGTTGTACCGGTTTCCCAGCAGCGCGGCGTCAAGTACGCCGGCAGTTACTGGCGAGAAACGCGCGTCGATTAAAGCCTGCACCCGACTTCTCAACTTGAAGAGCAACGCTAGGGGCAGGAAAACCTTGTCGTCACCGAGACGTTCGATCAGTAGAGGACTTTTGACTAATGCAGTTGCGTCGTAACCCTCTCGATCCAGGTATTCAGTAAAAGAAGAGACACCCGGGTTTCTAAATTCGTCCTCGCGTTCCAACGAGGTCATGACGCGGACTCGGGTTCCGTACGCGAGCTGCAGTCCATCAAGTGCTTCGCTTGATGCCGGAGACAGCGGCACCATCAAAGTGACCAAACCCGATGTTTCTATGTCACGGGTGCCCAGAGCGATCTTGTCGACTCGCAAAGTGAGATGCTTGCGATCACGGGCCGCTTCCGGTTCCCTCGTCAGCACTCCCGTTAACTCCATCGGTTCGTCAGACTGAATTGTTTTCGCGTGAAATAGTTCTTTGATACCTCCGCGACGAACGGTGCGCTTTTCAACGATCGCCAACGTCGCACCGAGCAGAAGAAAGCCCAACGTGCAGAGCACAGTTGCGCCTTGCCTTTTCTGCTTCAGTAAGAAAATTGCTGTGAGTAAGCCGCAGACAACCCCTGCCAAAGCAAGGACCGCGAGATTCAACCTAACAAATGATCCTGCAAACACACCGAAAGCAAGTGACGCGGCCAGCTGCGCAAGTGGAAACATGAAAGCTTGCTCGCGAGACCTGCTCTTCATCTCATTCGTACACCTGCTCTAATCGTCGTCTGCCGATGACACTCGAAAGCGCGCCACCAGCGGCAAATGATCTGACACGGTAGTCCGGTATTTTTCGCACCACATGTTTGGCATCAGCGCCTGCAGTTGGTGAATACGAATGAAGCCAGTCCATTCACCTGTGTGCGCACGGGAAATCGAAAAACCATCCAGGAGATTTCCCGTAAAGCTGCTCGCATTCACGCAAGTGCGAATGTGTGATGGTCCGCCCAGAGTTGAAGACACGAATCTAAGAAACTCGTTATTCCCGGGACCCGGACTGAGGTTTGAAAAATTCTGCCCATCCTCACCTGGTACCATGTTGTAGTCACCAACTACTAACACATCCTTTTCCGATCCTGCGGTCTGCTCGGTGATGAATGTCGCGATAGCTTTAGTTTGACGATTTCGTGTTTGACGTTCTGGGTTTCCCCGACCTGACTTCAAGTGAACTGCTATTAGCAGGAAATCAAAGTTTCTTATTCTGCCGTCAAAGGCGTACGCCTTTCGCAGAGCGACGTTATTGTCGTCTGAGCCAGGAATCGCCCTTCGGTTGGTAATCGTGATATCGGGGCTCGCTCTGAACAAGACGGCTATCTTTTGCGGCGTGGGTTGGCTATCGTCCATATCAACTTTATACGTCTGGCCATTCGCAAAAGGTGTCGCCACAATCTCGTCCATCGACGCGCGGGAGTTCACTTCGGAAAGAGCAATTATGTCGGGGTTGATGCCGGCGATTGCAGCGCGAAGCTGAACGGGTTTATGGACCAGCACGATCTGATCATCCGAGGTAAATTTAACTCCTTCCTGATTCCAGGCCGCGATACGGGCGAAAGTCTGGGGTTGGCCCAGGCCGGCGGGAGTCCAACCGATAGACAAACCAAGGGCCGACGTGAGGATTAGGGTGAAGAACCGTTTCATTTTTTCTCCTTTCGTGCGAGGGATAGCGGTTGAGGGCGATGGCTCCAATCCTTAGCTCGAAACCGATAACCTGGTGGTTACGGTCTGGAAGCTTGGACCAAAGCTTCACGTGGCTGAGCAAGCGGGATAAGAACTCTGCCACGTTGGTTGAGTCGGCGGGAACATATCAAATTCAACGCCAGAACAAAAGGATTTCGGCGATTAGATATGCGGGTCGAAAAATCCGTTAGAAATTGGAAATGTCGGCCAGATCGCTATCGTCAATCGGAGCGATGGTGTCACTGAGATGGACCACCGTTTCCACATGATGAGTTTGAGGAAACATGTCGAACGCGGTGATTTTCTCAAAGGCATAACCTTCGGCGATAAGCTTCTTGAGATCACGAGCAAGAGTAGCCGGGTCGCATGAAACGTAGACGATACGTTGCGGGCGCAAACCTAGAATTCCGGAGATCACTTTGTTCTCCACGCCTGTGCGAGGAGGGTCGAGCAGAAGAATGTCGATCGGTTCAAACGAACGATAGTGTTGCAACCACTCCCCAACATCGAGATTGGCAAGTTCGATTCGATCCAGACCAGCTGATTCCAGACTGCGACGCGCAAATCTCATGGCTTCTGGATTTGCTTCAACTGCCACCACCACCTCAAATCGGCGGGTTAGAGGGAGCGTAAATAAGCCGACGCCGCTGTACAGATCTATGGCGACCTTCCCAGTCACATCCCCTATTGCCTCAGCTATCAGTGCTTCGAGCATCCCGTGGTTAACCTGAAAAAAAGCTTCCGCGCTGTACTCATAGATCTCATCTTCGACTACGCGATGCACTTCCATCGTCTCGAATCCCGCAATCGGCGGTGATATCGAAACTCCGTCATCGCCGAGAACGACTGCGATGTCCCGGAGAACCGGACCGTTTGAAGCCGGATCGCTGGAAAGGATTTCGCTTCTCACTTTTTCCAAAGCGTTCTGCAAGGGTGGAACCAGCACTGCGCAATATTCCACATCGCACACTTCACGCGACCCGCGCACGAAGTACCCCACTTTCTTCTGATTGGCATCGACCTGCCACATCGCCCGGGTACGGTATTGCCATTCCCTGGGTGACGGAAGTATCGGCACATCGATTGGTCCTTCAATCTTTGCGATGCGATGGAGACAGTCTTTGATTATTTCAACCTTAGCGGCGAGCTGTGCTTCGTAGCTGAGCTGCTGAAAATCACAGCCGCCGCATAAGCCAAAATATGGACAAGGTGGTTCGACGCGAACCGGTGATGGTTCGAGAATTTCTACAATCGAGGCAAACCCAACCTTACCTTGCACCCGATCGACTTTGATCCGTAGTCGGTCGCCGGGGGCGGCCAGCGAGACAAAAAGTGTTAACCCCTCTGCATGCGCGAGGCCAACGCCGCCGGGAAGCAGACGTTCGATCTCGACTTCAAGAGTTTCAGTTGGCACTTTCTGTGATTTCGGATTCATCGGGTTTTCCAAATGTCAGAAAGCAGTGATCGTGATCACAATTGAAGAATCGAGACGAGCTTGTCCCTGGTTGTAATTTAAAAATCCTGACCAGCGAAATATCAGGGTGGAGTGTAGCGGAACCCTGATGGCAGTTAAGAAAGCGCCGGGTCGAGTTCGGACGCCGGTTCACTGGAACGCATACTGATAACCGCGATCTACAGATAAAACAAGCTAAGACGTGGTACGCCGTATTTTTCTCGCAGCCGCTTCAACAAGAGATTATCAAAAGTCTGATCGTAGACAGATTTCTCCATATGCTTGCGGTAGGGTTTCAATTGGTCTTTGACCTCACGTTCATACTCGACGAACTCTGCTGGACCAACCACCGCTCGCAGTACGTCAGCGAGCATTCTTTCAATCCCTGTCAGCGATTGTTCAAGCTTCTGCGCGTTGGGAGATGTTGCTGTTTCCAGTTCTCTCTCCAGATCTTGCAGCAGCGTATCGGCCCGCTTTAACGCATCGTCAAACTCGTCACCGGTAAAGTCTGTTCGGCCCGAGCGAGCCTGAGCCAACTGCAAACGTCCACGTTTCAAATGGTCGAGGATCGCGGCGCGCGAGAACGGCAGCCCCTCGCCGTTCTGTTTCGCGCTGTCCTCTGACTCCTCACTTGCGCCGACCCTCGACTCACGCCACTCGACATACTGTGCTTCTACCTCTTCCTGGCAGTACAACAAACTGTTTACTGACCGCTTGCGCGGTTTTGATTCCCACGAGTCGAACGCTTTTTCGATCCCACGTAATGCGACGTGCAGCGGGACGTCCATCTCCTTCCAACTTTCGATCAAGGCCCAGTCCATGGGGCTAACCAGCAGATGCTTGCCGCGCCGACGAACGAAAGCGTCTTCGATCTCAGTGAAGTAGTTAAAGTAGTTCATGGGATGTCCGACATGCTTCAGCTTGTCGTCGAGGTGCGGGACACTCAAGTTGTGCCCTCAATCTTAGTATCCTTCTAGAACATCGCACATTGAATCTTCATAAGGCTAACGACAAGCTGAAGCATGTCGGACATTGGCTGAACATGTCGGACATTCACCTAAGCACCCGGCGCTATCCCGACGCATCGGGATTCTGTAGACGTGTCGTGCGCTCATAGATCAACCGCAGGCCTTCCAGTGTCAGCGTGTCATCAACCAATTCGATGAACTCGGAGCCGGTCGCGATTAGCGATGCCAGGCCGCCAGTGGCTACTACTCTCGGAGTTCCGCCGAGTTCGTCAATCATCTTTCGCAATACTCCATCAACCAACCCGACAAAGCCATGGTACAGACCAGACTGCATCGCGGTTATGGTTGATGAACCGATAACTTTTTGCGGTCTTCGAATATCCACGCGTGGAAGTTTTGCAGTGCGTTCAAACAATGCTTCCGATGAAATCATTATCCCCGGAGTTATTATTCCGCCGACGTAGGCACCGTCCTGATTGATCGCATTGAAGGTAGTTGCAGTTCCAAAATCAACCACGATGCAAGGCGCACCATACTTCTCAATCGCCGCTACCGCATCAACGATTCGGTCAGCTCCGACGTCCGATGCGGGCTCGTAGAGGATCTTAAGTCCCGTATCGATCGTGTTGTCGACAAAGAGCGGAGTGATGTGAAAATAGGTTTCCGCCATCGTCTTCAAGGTGAAGTTCAAAGGAGGAACCACCGAAGCAATTGCGATAGCGTCGATACCTTTGAAATCAATCCCAGCCAACTCAAACAAGTTGCGAGCGTGAACACCATACTCATCTACCGTGCGCGAACGCGCCGTGGTGAGACGCCAGTGCGCAACCAGTTCCGCCTGATTGAAAACGCCAAGCGAGGTGTTCGTGTTTCCTGCGTCGATAACCAGAAGCATAATTGAGTTCGATTCGTTAAGCGTTCAGCGCTTCTTCTATTGCATCAGCCGCGTGTGCCGCCCCGTTTTCGTTTCGTATTTGCTCGCCGATATTCTTTGCGTTTGCAAAGTAATCAGAGTTTCCCAGCAGCTTTTTCAACTCGTCGGTTGCGGTTTCGGCATTGTATCGCGGCCGGGGTATGGAACGCCCGCAACCAATTCGTAGCACCCGCGAGGCGTTGTCAAACTGATCGTGAGCGTGCGGAAGAATTAGTTCCGGCCGGCCCGCGCGCAATGCCTGTCCTATCGTTCCGACGCCACCCTGATGAACGATGGCGAGGGCACGCGGCAGGACGTCACCAAACGGTGCATACTCGAAGGCAGCAACTCCTTCCGGCAAAGAACCATCAGGAAGATTTCGTTTGTGACCAATCAATAGTAAGGCTCGCTGACCTACGGCCAACGCCGCCTTGATTGAATCGCGATAAAAATCCCTGGCCACCCAGAACGCTGACGAGCCAAGGGTGAAGATAATCGGCGGTGGTCCATCAGCGAGAAACTTCAGCAGCAGAGGATCGATCTCGGTGAACCCGGAATAATCTCGCCGATCATAAAATGGGAAACCCGTCTGCGTTGTATTTCTGGGCCAATCAGGTTGGGGTTTACCGATTGCCGGCGAGAAAAGTGCGAGGACCATTCGTGGCGAGTGTTGGCCACCCATCAGCGGTTGTTCTCCACGCGGCATTCCCAGGTCAGCGCGCAAACTATAAACCGGCGCCATTAGGTTATTTAACTTGAACGAAGCCAGGCGAAAGGCGAATCGACTGATCGAGGGACTCAACTTTAGGAGCTGCGATAGGGTCTGCATCTGCGGTAGAACCGGTGGATCGTAATTAGAGAAGAACGAAATCGGGGCGAGTACGCTCGAGACCCATGGCATTTTTCTTTTTTGCGCGACGATCGGTCCCACCAAAGTAAGCGGATGAGTCAGTAATAAATCGGCGCCATCGACTGCGGCATCAAGGTCCTCGTATTGCTCGCGCAGGTTCCCGGTAAAAAGTTCGAGGACTTTTTCGGTGCCGGTTTTCGAATCGATCAATTCTTCGGCGAGCCGCGTCACCTCATCAGGCTGCTCATACGAAGGCATGTCCGGGCGAATCGGAACAAATCCGATTCCCACCGCTTCCATTTTCTCCCGGTAGACTTCAGAGGTAGCTATTACGGGTAAATGACCGCGATCCTTCAATTCAATCGCGATGGCAACGTAAGGATGAATGTCGCCGAAGGAACCAAATGTGGAGAGTACGATCCGTTTTCCGGCAGTCATTGTTGTTCGCGTTGCACGTGGGTGTTACTTCCGCGTGTGGCAGAAGTGCGCAAACGTGTTACATCTCCAGTTCGAACAGTCTTTAACTCGCCGGCATCTGTCTCAACGATTAGTGCCCCATCGTTTTCCATTCCACGGGAAACACCTTCGATAATCGTGTCGCCGTTTGCAATCCGGACTCGCTTGTCCATTGCGTACGAGGATCGTCGCGTCCACTCTCGCACGATCGTTTCCATCCCGCCAGGCTGGTGGACCAACGCGTAGTACCGGGCAAGCGATCCAACCAGTGGTTCAATCATGTCGTCAGGCTTCGCTTCGCGGCCAGTCTCCGCCTCAACAGATGTCGCGACGTCTTTGAGTTCGGGCGGGAGCGCATTTGTTCTGAGATTGATTCCGATTCCGAGCACAATCGCTCTTCCCGTTAGAGTCTCAACCGTTTCCGCAAGAATGCCACAGACCTTCTTATCGTTGATTAACACATCATTAGGCCACTTGATGTCAGCCGCAACTTTGAATACTTCGGTCAATGCCTCGTGAACCGCAATTGCAGCCAACAACGTCAGAATGGACCATCTGCTTTGGTCAAACTGAGGCCGCAACACCACGGTAAAATAGAGTCCGGCGTTTTTGGGTGATACCCACTGACGCTCGAGGCGGCCGCGTCCAGCGGTTTGTTCGGCCGAGATTATGCATAACCCTTCAGGCGCACCTTCGGCAGCCTGCCTGGCGGCTTCGAGATTTGTTGAGGGCAACGACTCAAACCGCACGATGTGTGGCGTAAACACTTTTAGATACGAGACTCATGCGCCAATTCCAGCGCATCCTTTGTTAGTTGGCTAACCAGCATATCAAAGTGCTTGAAGCGTGCGTCGCTCGTCTGCCCTTTCACAAACCGGAAGTAGATTTGCTGAATAACTACCGCAACTTTGAACCTGGCAAAGGTCTCGTAAAACGCGATGCGACTTAGGTCTCTGCCGGTAGCTTTTTCGTAGTGGTCGACGATCTCGTCGCGAGTAAACCAACCGGGGCCGTTTGTTATTGCACGCAACGAACTGCTGTGATCGCCACCTTTCATGGTCCAGTAACTAAGAAATAAGCCGAGATCGATTAATGGATCTCCAATGGCGCACATCTCCCAGTCAAGCACGCCCACTACGCGCGTTACGTCTTCGTTATCGAACATCAAATTGTCGAGCTTGAAATCATTGTGCACAATCGTGGCATCGCCAGCCTCGTCGCCCGGAATTCTGTTCACGAGCCATTCGATCACCTGGTCCATGTCAGGCAGCTCGCTCGTCTTCGCACGTTGCCAGCGTTCTGCCCATCCGCGTACCTGGCGGCCGACAAAGCCAACCGGCTTGCCCATCGAAATCATGCCGGAAGAATGAATGTCAACGTTGTGCAGTGCGACCAGAGTATCGACGACGTTCTCGCTCAAACGTCGGCGTAAAGCAGGAACGCGTTCCAATTCATCGGGCAACTCCGAACGCACGATGAAGCCAAGGCGGCGTTCCATTAGGTAAAACGGAACGCCGATGACCGTTAAGTCTTCGCAGAGGAGTACGGGTCTTGGAGCTAAAGAAAACTTGGGATGGATAGCAGAAAGAAGACGATACTCTCGCGGCATGTCGTGGGCTGTGGGCGCCACTGGTCCAACCGGTGGACGACGCAGCACAAACTCCTGGCGTCCGAAACGAATCAAGTAGGTGAGATTCGAATGTCCTCCTGGAAACTGCCGAACCTGGAGTGATGCGTTTTCGCTTATCTCGTAGCCTGACAGGTAAAGATTGGGTCGCAGGTATTGCTCGAGAGCTGCAGTATCCAGCTCCTCGCCTGATCTGGTTGGCCTGGTGTCATTAGTGTCGTCGCTGGGATTGAGCACCGTAGGTTCAATCTCGCTCTTTAAATTGTTGCAGAATTCGTTGAGCTACAACCTGACGATGGACCTCATCCGGTCCATCGTAAATGCGCGCCGCTCGGGCGTCTCGATAAAACATCTCGAGCGGAGTGTCTTTCGAATAACCAAGGGCACCGTGTGTTTGAATCGCTCTATCAATGACATCGTTTAGCACACGCGCCGCGAAAAATTTGATCAGCGAGATCTCGACGCGGGCCGAGTCACCCTGGTCCATCTTCCAGGCAGCTTCGAGCGTCATCAAACGAGCTGCGTTGATTTCTGCGGCTGAGTCAGCAATCCAGTTTTGTATCGTCTGTTTCTTAGCTAATGGCTCACCAAAGGATTCTCGCTTCAGTGCGTAAGAACACATCATCTCGAAGCTTCGTTGGGCGGCACCGATCCAGCGCATGCAGTGTTGAATCCTGCCCGGGCCAAGACGCGCCTGGGCTAACTTGAACCCCTCTCCTCCGGTGCCCAGCAGGTTTCCTGATGGAACACGGCAATTCTCAAAGCGTATTTCGCAATGACCACCAACTCCGCCTGACCCCATAACACCAATCGCGCGCACAATAACAAAGCCCGGAGTTTTGGTAGGCACCAGAATCATACTGGCCCGCCCATGAGAGGAGGCCGCAGAGTCAGTGACAGCCATCACGATCGCGAAGGCAGACCCAATTGCCCCACTGATAAACCATTTATGACCATTGATAACCCAAGCATCGCCATCGCGAACCGCCGTGGTCATGAGTCCAGTTGGATCTGAACCAGCAACTTCCGGTTCAGTCATCGCGAAACACGAACGCACTTCGCCTAGCGCCAGCGGGCGGAGATATTGCTCCTTCTGTTCTGGCGTAGCCGCAATGTGCAATAACTCAGCATTGCCGGCATCTGGCGCAGCGTTACCAAAAATGCGCGGACCAATAACTGACCGTCCAATGATTTCATTAACCAGTGCCTGTCCGATAAACCCAATGCCCATTCCTCCCCAGCTCTTTGGCAAATGAGGAGCCCAAAGGCCCAGAGCCTTCACCTTGTTCTGAAGCTCACGCTCGATCTCTTCCGGAATACCTTCATCCTCAACGATCAACTTCTCGTTCGGGTAGACATACTCATCCATGAAATCGGCAACTGCTTGACGCGCAGTTTCAAGCTCAGGTGGAGGCGTGAAATCGATCATGCTGGTTCCCTTTGACGATTCTTTCGTGTGATAGAAGAAGTGAAATGATTGACTCGACGATTGTAGCTTTTAGACGATTCGTTCACCAGACGCTTTGCTACACCATTGGAGTAGCCGCGAGCCTTAGGGTCCCCGCAGGTCGGGAAGCAGCACTTGTGCCGCTCTTCCGTTTGCCGTCTAGGTCCCCAGCTTAGTCGTACTGGGTTCTTTCGTCCGTTTAAGATACAGACATAAGAGCGGGCACAAGTGCTCCTGCCCGACCTGTGAGGGAAGCGCAAGTCTGAGCTAAGATGCGCGTTCGATTGGCTCACCGAAGGAGGATCATCGATGATTGCACGTGGTTTTGTCTTGTCGCTGTTGTTGATAACCGGAAACGCTATCCATGCCCAGAATCGCGCAGCGAGTCTTCCCGCGGGAGTAATCATCGACCTGTCACACCCTTTCGACGGCAGCACCGTGTATTGGCCCACCGCTGAGCCTTTCCGTTTGGAAAAGGACTTCGAAGGCGACACTGAGAAGGGGTATTACTACTCGGCTTATCGTTATTCGTCGGCTGAGCATGGTGGGACGCACATTGACGCGCCTGTTCATTTCGCGCGAGGACGGAGTTCGGTTGATGAGATCCCACTCCGTCAGCTGATGGGTTCGGCGATTGTGATCGATGTAACCAGGCAATGTGCGAAGGACCGCGACTACCTCGTTACCGAAGCCGACTTCACAAACTGGGAGAAGCAGCATGGTCGCATCGCCCCCGGCACCATCGTTTTCCTGCGAACCGGATTTGGCGGATTCTATCCAGACCGAAAGAAATATCTGGGTACTGACGAACGCGGCGCAGCGGCAGTCGCCAATCTTCATTTCCCTGGCCTTCATCCGAATGCTGCACGTTGGCTGGTAAAGAACCGTTCAATCAAAGCGATCGGCCTCGACACGGCGAGTATCGACCACGGCCAATCAACTCTGTTCGAGAGTCACCGCGTGCTATTTGAAAAAAACATCCCCGCTTTCGAAAATGTCGCAAACCTACACCGGCTTCCGTTAAGTGGGTTTTCGGTCGTCGCTCTGCCGATGAAGATCAAAGGTGGAAGTGGTGGTCCACTGCGGATTATCGCCATCGTTCCACGCTCAAGATAACGAAATGGACTTCGGCAACATCGACTGGTTTCCAATCAAGCTCTCGTTTGCAGTGGCGACCGCAGCCACAGTAATCGCTCTGATCGCAGGTTCAGCATTAGCCTGGCTGCTGGCGCGAAAAAAGTTTCCCGGACGAAACTTGATCGACGCGCTCGTGACCCTGCCCCTCGTCCTACCTCCGACAGTTCTTGGTTACTACCTGCTAACCCTACTGGGTACGCGCTCTTCTTTCGGCGGCTTCCTCTACCACCGGTTTGGAATCAGGCTTACGTTTACAGTCGGCGCCGCGATCATTGCCGCAACCATTCATGCCCTCCCGCTCGTGACCAAAAGCCTAAGAGCAGCATTTGAAGGAGTTGACCTTGAACTCGAAGCGGCCGCCAGAACACTCGGACTCGGCACCTGGCCCATCTTCTTTCGAGTCACTCTGCCACTAGCGTCGCGTGGTGTCCTTGCAGCAACTGCACTCGCATTTGCCCGGGCGCTAGGTGATTTCGGGGTGACGATAATGATTGCCGGCAATATTCCCGGACGCACTCAAACTGCTTCAGTTGCCATTTATGATGCGATTCAGGCAGGACGCGATAACGAGGCATTCGTGTTAGCGGTGGTTGTCTCGCTCATCGCGGTGGTGATGCTTTATTTCATCAATCGCTTTAATCGGGAGCCGTCGTAAGGTTCTCGTCAAAAGTTGGTAAAGAATCGCAAGCACTACCGACTGTCTGAAACCTCAACAACGCTGAGCGTTCGCTAATTCCAGCCCAGGGTTGGGCTTGGCAACTCTGGGTCAAATTGCCGATGTAGGGAAGACGCAACTCTGAAGGAGTTGCGGCGCTGTTCGCCACCCGTAAACCAACTCCTTCAGAGTTGCCAGAAACCTCCAGAGCATCTGAAAACCCAGGGTTTCAAAGCAAACCCTGGACTGAAATTAGCGAACGCCTTCAGCGTTATTCGTCGGATCCAGAGATCTTGATTCAGCCCCCACGGCTTGGTTTACTTTACTGTACTTTGAAGAAAGTCGCGGCGGTAAGCACTAAAAAAGGCGCCACCCAACACGAGTGGCGCCCGAGGTTTGTAACCCTGGCTAGCTAACCAGAAATCCTTTGAACTTCGCTTCATCGAGCGCGTAACCAGGAAACACCGCCTGTACGTTTGTGGTTCTTAGGTGCCGCTTCGCGACCTCACCGAACACATCGCGGAAGTCTGTTGTTAATGCCAGGTCGCGACCTTCGTTTAATTGATCAGTCTTGAGTCCCGGCCACTGCCCGTAGATTTTTCCGCCGCGTACCGAGTTACCCAGAACCAGCATTGAGTTTGCGTGGCCATGGTCTGTTCCACGATTGCCGTTCTCGCGCACGGTGCGTCCAAACTCTGACATCGTCAGAATTACTACGTCGTCCATGCGTTGGCCCAAGTCCGTGTAAAGGGCGGCAATCGCATTGCTGAACTGCTGAAGAAGATTGCCAAGCTGCCCGCGCGCATTTCCCTGGTTGACGTGGGTATCCCAGTTCAAACCAGGTGTATCAGTAAAGGCGATTTCAAGCCCTACGCCGGCTTTGATGAGTTGGGCGATCTGGAGCAATGAGTTACCAAACCGCGTATTCGGGTACTGTGCACCATTTTCAGGTTTGTACTGCCCCGGATTTACTTTCTTCAAATAATTGACTGCCTCAAATGTTTCCTTCCCCGTTCCGCCGAGCGCATCGTTCACCGTCTGATCGTAAATCGCTTCAAACCCACCTTGAACGTTTGCTGATGTGCGGCCGGCACGAATAGTGAAGTCTGACAAATTCGAAATAGCCAAAGTTGGTGCTTTGCCTTGCATCGCTCGCGGCAATCCTTGTGTCATAGAAACCGCTCTGAAGACTCGTCGTTCGGGATCTGCCTTACTCTGAAGATATCGATTGAGCCAGCCGTCCGGTGTTCCCTTCCTCCCCGGAGTTGCCGACTCCATGTAGTCCTGAGCGTCAAAGTGAGACCGGGTATTGTCAGGTGAGCCTGCCGCCTGGACTATGGCCAGCCGTTTCGAGTCCCATAGCGACTTGAGAGATGACATGTTCGGGTGCAAGCCGAAGAACCCATCGAGGTTGAGCGCAGTCCCGGTATTACCGACTTCCGGTTTCGCGATGGCGATCGAAGGACGCGAACTGTAGTAAGCGCCGTCGCCAAACGGGACGACCATGTTGAGCCCGTCAACAGCGCCTCGCTGAAAAATTGCAATCAGCGTTTTGCGCCGGCCACCCGTAAGCGGCTCCTTGGCGTTTGCCAACACGGCGCGCTGTAAGAACGACGGCGTTGAATTCAACAAGCCGAAACTTGCCAGCGCCACACTGCCTGATCTGATGAAGAATCTTCTATCCATAGTAATTCTCTGAAATTGATCTTACTGTCGTTGAAACTCCGGCGATCCCAATATCAGACCCACTATCTTTGTCACAGGATCTTTAATGTTAGCTTCAGCACGCGCAAGCTGTTGCTGTCGCCGCGGTCCGCCGTTCATCATTCTGTCCTGGTCCGACATTGCCGTCTCGGGTGCTGAAGTTGGGGCCAGCACAATCTCCTGCTCCATCTGTTTCAGCAACGCCGTTTTCGTCTTCGGAGAAATTTCACCGGCAACAATGAGACCCAGGAAACGATCCATGATCTCGGCCTTGCTTTGTTGCTCCCCGTTTCCACCCTTAGCCAGGAAACGATCGAGATTAACGCGGGTGCCGGGAATTCGATTGCTGGCCAATGCCAGACCAAAATTAAACCGCTCGAGCAAACCGCCAGTGTTGACCCAACTCTCAGCCGTGTCCGAGTAACCGTTTGGTGTTTGGTATCCGTAGAGTGGCTCGCCCATACGTGCAATCCACTGATGGAGCTGTGGGCCCCCGTTGGTATCGGCGCCCAGCGTCCTAATCGCACTGATGGTGAGTTCGAAAGGCCGCTTAATCTTGGCGCGGTAGGCCTCAGGCGAGTTGAATTCGGTAGATGTGATAATCGCCCGAATCGTTTCTCGAATGTCGCCTTGGTTCTTTGTGAACGATGCCGCAATGCGTTCAACCAGCGCAGGCGAAGGACTGTCGGTCACAAAGTAGCGAGCCAGCTTTGTCGCGATATGTTTCGCCGTCGATGGGTGTTTCGCCAGAATGTCGAGCACCATTTGGCCATCCTTGATCCCGCCCCCCGCAGGAATCTTGTGACCTAAGACTGTTTTCTCGCCGTCGTCATGAGCACGCGGATTGAAAAAGAATTTGCCTGGCTCTCGTCTGGCATCCTCACCCAACAACGCCGCCGCTGCCGCTCCTCCCCCTCTAGGCGCGAAGATGGTCCAACCGGTAAAGCAGCGCGCAACTTCCTGCACGTCCTTCTGTGAATACCCGCCATCAACGCCGAGTGTATGAAGCTCCATCAACTCTCGCGCGTAGTTCTCATTGATTCCGCGTCGCTGTCGCTGTGGAGGCGGGGCATTCTCTCGCATTTCACGATTCTGCTGATTGCCACCCATCTCGCGCATCCGGTTGCGCAAGCGACGTTGGCCCGCACCCTGTCGCGCGTTTGGACTGACACTTTGAAAATTATCGAGGTAAAAAAGCATGGCCGGACTCTGGGCTGTCGCCTTCAGCAGCTCGGAAAAATTTCCCATCGCGTTGGGCCGAATTGTGTCGCGATCATAGGAGGTCAACAGCCAGCGATCGACACCCTTGCCGGCAAACACGTTAAAGTGGTTGCTCCAGAAATCAACCATCACTTCCTGCAACTGTCTTTCGCTGTAGACCGCCCGCAGAATTCGAGACGCATGCAGTTCCGCCATAATGCGTTGGGGCTGCTGCAAACCGTTTTGCCGGTAATACTCACGCAGCGCCCGCCGGTAGTCGTCGTTATCACGAGGGTTTGGCGCTGGTCCTTTGTCGCCCGGCTTACTCATCTCGTTTGGCATTTCCCCACCAGCGACAGGCTTCTCGCCCTGTCCTGGCTTGACCCGGTTCTCGCGTGCCGAGGCGAGTCCTGCAGGTAATTCACCTTTGCGCTCCAACTGTCGCAGGAGCTGGCCAGGCTGCGGAAATTTTTCGTACAGCTGGGCCGTGGTCATCGAAAGTGTTTCAAGGTTCTTAACCTTGTCCTGCGCAACCGTATCGCTAATCTTTTCCGGATTGAGTTGCTGGTTAATGTAATTATCGAGCCCCATCGCCTTCACCCGTTCAACGTCTCCAGGTCGCGCGCCATAACCGAGGCGATTGAGCACGTGCAGAATGCGCTGACCTTCGTTGAGGCTCGTCGGTTGACTAACCGACTTCCGCTGCGCGCTTACACCGAGCGAAAAGGTGCTGCCCAGAAGAGCAAACATCGCCAGGAAAGCCACGACGCTGCCGGTAAGTGAATTTCTCATTTCATTAGGTTTAGAAGATCTCATATCAATAATTCCCATTTAGTTGGTCTCAGTAGTAGCGCGCGCTGATCTCTTGAGGCATCACTTAGACGCAGCCTGGCCGAATAAGGTTTGGAAAAAGCCTTGTCTTTCGCTTGCGCAATGTTGCAAGAGCGCTTTCAAGTAGAAGCTTCTACGCGATTCCTCAGACTCGTTGGCGGGAGCTATCGCTTGCTACTAGACTTCCGATGCGCTTTGAATGGGACGAGAACAAGAACCGGACGAATATTCGTAAGCACGGAATGGACTTTAACGACGATTGGGAAATAGTTGCCCCATTGTCACCCGAACTTGAACTGAGACGGATCATGGCGAAGATCGTTGGACTGTGATCGGATTGCTTGGAAATCGAGTGGTAGTTGTGACCCTTACTTTTGTCAAGAACGGAGTAATACCGCGGGCAAAAAACTCACCCTTTCTCATCGCACCGGACGCGGGAAGCTGACCGGCGACTTGTTCCCCTGTTTATCCACCGCCCGCACTCCGAAAAAGAAGTTGTCCTTCGACAGTCCCTTTACCGAGTAGCTGGTTACGTTGCCTACCAGGTCGCGCGCTCGTCCAATGCTGGTGAAGTCGTCTCGCGCCAGACGATTTCGTAGCCGGCCAGATCCGGTTCTTTGTTCGCGTCCCACTTCAAGTCCGTGTCGTTGGTGAACCGGGCGGTAACTATCCCGACATTCTTAGGCCGCGCCGGCGCCAGCGCTAGCATCGCCAATGACGCTGCGTTTACGCGACTCACGTTTGCGACGTAGTTGAAATCAACAAACTTCACCAGGTCTCCATACTCGACACCATTTTCTATCCGAACATTCTGATGTTGATGGTTGTAGTTTTCATTCACTTCAGTGAAACGTACGGCAGCGAAGCCTCGCTCAAGAAAAGGTCGATGGTCGCCGCCTCGTAAATAACGATCGCGGCGATAGACCATCATCACCTGCATACCCGGGACGTAGCCTGCCGCAGTCTCTTTGATAAACCGAGCCAATTGCCGGGAAGCCGAATCATTCTCCCCGCCAATTCCGCGCCTGATGTCTGCTTCGGCCGGAGTCTCGCTCGAAGGGACTCCTTCTGAAAACACACGAACCGTGCGCGTATCACGCACACCGTTCCCTCCGAGCGAATTGCCGATAATGTCGTTCGTGAACATTCCTTCAATGTCCATCGAATCTTTCTTTGCCTGCTCGGCAAAGTACGTTGATCCAAGCAGGGCTTGCTCTTCTCCCGCCACTGCCATGAATACAATAGTGGCGTCGAATTCGTACTTCGCCATAACTCGAGCCATCTCCAAAACTGCGGCCGTTCCCGAAGCGTCGTCATTGGCGCCTGGCGCCTCGCACTTACCGTCAGCGGCACGGCCGCACATGGAATCGTAATGTCCACTTACAACGTAAACTCTGGCACTAGACTGAGGTTGCGTTCCTTTCAGTGTTGCCACGACGTTGGTTATGACAATCGGAACCGGGACTCGCTCGGTTTTTGGCTGATTGAAAGACTGCTTTTCAACCGTCATCCGCCCGCCTGACTGTTCGGCAGCTTTTGAGAATTCAGCAAAGAGCCAGTCGCGCGCTGCGCCAATGCCACGGTTCGGATTGTCCTGTTCAGAGTTTGTATTGCGCGTACCAAACGAGACGAGCTTGTTGATTGATTGCTCAATTCGGCGAGGATCGATTTCTCGCACAATCCGCGTTATCTGCGGGTTGCGAGCTCGCATCGTTGAAGCAGTTGACGCCTTCGAACTCCTCGTCTGGGGGAAAATGGTTCGCGAAGACGGGATCAACACCCCGAGAAGAAGCACGAACTGAAGCACAAGCTTCGCCGTTTTCAGAAAGGCGACTCGCATGAACACAATCTCCTTTGGTCTGCAGTGGGTTTTCAATCTACCACTGCAGTCGGCTGAATGAGAATATCTCGAGAAGAATGGAGAGGAGTTGATGAGGTCGAAATCAGTTAACGGATTCGATAAGTCTTGCCTTTCCAAACCAGAATGATCTCGCCGGAAAGACTGTTGGCGACATCCCGAATCGCGGGTTCGTCAGCAACCAATGCGCGAAACTGTTCACTACCGCGTCTGACATTAATGGTCGCTTGCGATGCGTAAGCCGTGTCTACCCATAAGCTGCCCTGTCGTCGAAAACTTCTGCCGGCGACACTCCGCGTTTCATCGTCATCGGTGGTATCGCGCTTATTCTTTCGACCATAACCACCACGCGTGTTAGCCATGCCTTCAGCACGGCGAGGACCAGCAGGAGCGTTTGCGGTATATGCCCTGTTGTCGTCTTCTCTCTCGGCCTGTCTCTCGAAATTGTTCTCGTCGCGTGCCCGCGCTTGGGCCACGTTTTCATTAACCTGCTCCTGCTTCTTATCAGCGCTCTTCTGGACCTCCCCCGCTGAAGCCGGCTTCGATGAGAGCGCGCCGATCTTCCGTTCGGAAAAAGAATCCACACCAGCAGCCTTCGAAGACACCTCTGCAGGGGCGGGCGGCGGTGGAGGAGCGGTCGCATCTTTCGAGAACGGCTTCACGCTTGAGACCGAGTCCGAGGGAGATTGTTCAGTTTTCGGTTGAGCCAGCGGGCCGTCGGTGTCTGTGGCGGACACGATGGGTGCTGGAGCCTTTGGCGTCGGAACCGGAGTCAGTCCGGCACTGGTATTAGTCTGCGGTTGCTCAGTTACCTTGCCAGCTGAGTCGTCAGTATTACGAGCTGGCTCAATCACCGCGCGAGGTTGATGCTGTGCCACAAGGTCGGTTTGAGGGTCCTTGCGCCAAGCAAAAAATCCAATAGAAATTATTGCGGTGAGCGCCAATGCTGGCACCCCAAAGCGCAATACCGGCAACGACAACAAGGCTGACAACTTATCCCAAAAGCTGTGGCCACGTTCTACCTCAGATTTAATGGGTGGCGGTGTAGGGCCCAATGCCCGAGTGAGGCTCACCACAACATTTCGACAAGCGACGCAATCAGCCAAATGCTCTGTAAACTTCGCCCTTGCCATCTCGGGCACCAGGCCCTCGGCATAGGAATTAAGCTCGTCTGCATCAAGATGCTCGGTGTGAGCGACTTCATGATTCCCGGCAAACGAATTAGCAAGCAACGAAGATTCACCCCGCTTAGCGAGTGAATGTAAAGCTTGATCGATTTCGTTGTAATTTGCCTTTTTCATGCGACTACTTTGCTCAGCCGTATCAAGAACGATTTAGGTGCCTCTTACTTGCGCCGCAGTGTGGCTTTGGGCTAGCTCTTTAACGGTGCTCGACTCTCCTTGTTAACCAACACCGATTCGGTGGTAACCATTGGCTCAATATCAGCTTCAAGGTGAAGACCAATATCGGAAAACGCCCGCGCGGTTTCGTCTTTGGTCCACCCTTTCTCATCCATCAGGATTTTCTCCACCGCCTGGCGCAACTCGGAGTGGACTTTAGTTAACCTTCGACTGGCTGTGGCTTCATGTACACCTAATACCGCTCCCGCTTCTTTTAATCGAAGGCCGTCGAAGTAATACAGCTTGACGAGCAGTCGATCATCAGCAGTCAGCTTCTCGATCGAACGGGCGAGTGCATGCTGCATTTCTGTGCCAGCCACTCTCCGCGAAAGCTCAACTTCAGGACTTACAACGGTTTGCGATGTCCAATCGTTCTCTTCGCGGCCCTGACCGATGATGCGATCAAATTCGGAGTCTTCCTCGGTTTGCACCAACCGCGATTGTTTGCGGTGCTGATCAATTGCGAGTTGTGCAACTACAGCCCGAAGCCAACCGGCCAATGAGCCGCGACCCGAGTAGTAAGCAAGCTTGCCAGACGGTCGCCCATCTTCCCGAGTTCGCAATCCATGCAACTCAGCCCATATCGATTGGGCCAGGTCTTCAGCGCTTTCCTCATTAGAACTAGCGGACCGAGCTGCTGAGCGTACGGTCACTGAAAACCGCGACACGAGATCTGCCCACGCAGCCTCATTGCCCTGTTCGCAGGCGACAATGAGACATAAATCGTCAGCCTGGAGGCTTTCAATAAAGTCGGTAACCGTTTTGACCGGCGCAGCTTCATCGTACTTGAGTATGTACTTCTCGACCGCGCTGGCAATGCGTTGCGCCAGAATGTTGCTCGCTAAACCGTAATGATCACTGGCCCGCGCCAGGAGCTGCTCAGCGCCTTCCGAACTCAACTTTTCTATTTGCGATCTAGTCAGGGTCACGGGGGTTCAACTCAGCCAAAGTCAGGTTCTGTATGCTATCACGCCCACAATTGCCGTTGGGCTATATGCCTTGGTTTGATGTTCTATGGGGCTTTCAGTTGCCGCTCGTTTGGTTGAAAGTTCCTTTGACACCCTTTGCCGCCTCGGCTAGATTCGAATAACACAGTAACACCCGACGGAGATACCGATTTAGACCAGTTTAATGCTTAGAATCACAGAAATATTCCGATCTATTCAGGGAGAATCCACTCACGCGGGGCGTCCGTGTACCTTTGTGCGGTTGACCGGATGTCCGATGCGTTGTGTCTGGTGTGACAGCGAGTACACATTCACCGGTGGCGAGAGCTTTTCGTTGGATGAAGTCATGGCTAAGGTGCGCGATTTCGGTTGTAACCTCGTTGAGGTCACCGGTGGTGAGCCGTTGGCCCAGAAAGAAGCATCTACTTTAATCGAGCGGCTATGCTCAGAAGGTTACGAAGTGCTGGTGGAGACTGGGGGATATTTTCCTACGAATGATGTTGACCCACGCGCAAAGATTATCCTCGACGTGAAATGCCCCGACTCGGGTGAGGAGTCGCGTAACCATTGGCCCAACCTTGAACGCTTGCGAACTGACAAGGACGAAGTGAAGTTCGTGATCGCAAGTCTTAACGACTGGCACTACGCACTCGAGGTCATCAAACGCTATGAACTGGACAAGCGCGCAAAAATTCTGATTTCGCCGGCGTGGAACACGATGGATCTCCAGCAGCTCGCCGACTTGATCTCCGCAAGTGGACTGGATCTGCGGATGCAGCTGCAACTGCATAAGTACATTTGGGGACCGGAGGTGCACGGAGTCTGATGGGTGGCGCTAATGAGTTGGATAACGCGGAACTGGTCGGGAAAGAGACGCATGATCTAGCGGTATGTTTGGTTTCCGGAGGAATGGATTCCTGCGTATCTGCGGCCATCGCTAAGCGGGAAGTTGATGAGCTTGCCTTTCTTCATGTCTCGTATGGACAACGCACTGAAGCACGTGAACTGCGAGCTTTTGAGGATCTGGCCAATTACTACCAAGTCACCAAACGTCTCGTTGTCTCGCTCGAATCGCTGGCAAAAATCGGTGGCTCATCGTTGACTGAGGTCAGTAGACCCGTCGAGCCCGCCAACCTTGACTCAAAACATATTCCCACAAGTTATGTTCCTTTCCGGAATGCTCATCTACTTGCGGTGGCCACCAGCTGGGCCGAAGTGATTCGAGCAAGTAGCATCTATATTGGAGCCGTAGCTGAGGATTCGTCGGGATATCCTGACTGTCGGCCGGAATTCTATGAAGCCTTCCAGCGCGCCATCGAGGTGGGGACAAAGCCCGAAACGCAAATAGAGATCAGGACTCCGGTGATTGCAATCAGCAAGGCCGAAATCATCTCCCAGGGACAGCGGCTCGGCGCTCCCCTCGAACTCACATGGTCGTGCTATCGGGCAACCGACAAAGCTTGCGGAGAGTGCGATTCGTGCGCACTTCGTTTACGCGCTTTTCGTCTCGTTGGTGTTCCCGATCCCATTCCTTATCTGCTTGACAGCCAGAGGTTTGCTTATTAAGTTAGTGGTTCAAAGCTAGCAAAATTACAACCGGCAGAAGGTTCGTCGCATCATACGGCCCTCTCCCGCGCTCAACACCGAATGGTACCCATATCTGGAGGACTTTCAAGGATGTTTCGCCGATACTTTTTCTCCGTCGTAGCTTCTGTCGTTTTCATCTTTTCGACAGCAGCTTTCGTTTCAGCTCAGACCGGCGCATTGCGAGGTCATGTGAAGATGAAACAAGCCGATGGAACAGTTGTGCCAGCAGCCGATGTCAACATTGACGTCTACCGAACCGATGTCTCAGCGAAATATGCAACGAAGACCGACAAGCAAGGAAGGTTTGTCTTTGCCGGTCTGCCTTTCATCGGAACTTACATCATCGCGGCCAGCAAAGATGGCGCTACGCCAACCTGGGTGCCCGGCGTAAAAGTAGGTCGTGAAGTTGACTACGAACTTGAGTTAACGCCGGGTGACGGGAGACGACTGACACCTGAAGAATTAAAGACCGCGGCCGCACAGGCCAAAGGCCCCGGGGGCGGCGGTGAAGCCAAGGAAAGCGCGGAAGACAAAGCTAAGCGCGAAGAGATCGAAAAGCAGAATGCTGCAATCCTGGCGAGCAACAAGAAGGCTGAGGAATCTAACGCTGTAGTTCAGCGCACATTTAAAGCCGGAAACGAAGCCATCAAAGCGAAGAACTACGATGAAGCAATAAAACAGTTTGGTGAAGGACTTGCTGCCGACCCCGAGCACCCCGGTGCCCCATCGCTGCTTACGAATCAAGCAACAGCATATAACTCTCGGGCAGTGGCTTCGTATAACTCGTCTATACAATCAGGGGACGATGCCGCGAAATCTGCAGCCAGGGAATCAGCGAAAAAGGATTGGAAGCAGGCATTTGAGGCGAGCAATAAAGCAGTAGAAATGCTGAAGGCCACCACTGCCACCCCCGGGGATCCGAGTGCGGCAACTAACGCTAAGACCAACTTGTACTTTGCATTAATGGTGCGTGCGGATGCGGCAAAGTTTTTCGTAACCAAGGTTGAAACCGATAAGGTTGAAACCGGCGTAACCGCGTATCAAGAATACATTGCTGCCGAAGCTGACCCCATTAAAAAGTCGAAGGCCGAACGCGACCTTGCACAAATGCTTTTTGACGCAAATGCATTCGACAAGGCCTTAGCGCAGTATCAGAAGATTCTTGAAGCCAACCCGGACGATTTGGACGCCCTGCTTAGATCTGGACAAGCCTTGTTCAACATCGGCGCCCTGAATAGCGACAAAGTGAAGTATCAGGAGGCCGCCAATTTCCTGGCTCGCTTCGTTGAGAAGGCTCCCGACACAAACGCCTTTAAGGCTGACGCGAAGGCTATCCTCGATACTCTCAAGGAACAGGAAAACGTAAAACCTACAGCCGCGCCACCACGTCGTCGACGACCGTAAATCAGTTCCAAATTCCTACAATAGGCCGCCTCCGACTAACCCACGGAGGCGGCCTTTTTCTGTTTAAGTCGTTTAATTCCGCGCATTAGAGGCTGGGGGAAACGTCGGAATTTTACCTTGACAGCCTCGAGGTTGAACTTGTACTATGCTTGCCCAACGGTGTTGTTCACACCGTTCTAAGTCAAACCTTCCAGCGCAACACCAGGATACTTCTCGCATCGCGCTGGCCTATCACTTGAATCTGCTCATGAATCTCTAATCGGGGTATCAATGTCTGCAAAACTAGGCGAAATTCTCGTTCGGGAGAATCTCATCAGTCCCCAGCACCTTCGTGAGGCGCTTGATTACCAGCGCGAGCACGGAGGACGTCTTGGTTATAACCTCGTCAAACTAGGACTGGTTTCGGACGACATGATAACGGCCGTCCTTTCTAGACAGTACGGGATTCCCTCCGTCAATCTCGATCTCTTTCAGATCGACGAACACGTTCTCCAACTCATACCTCAAGAAGTCGCACAGAAATACTCAGTCCTTCCGCTCTCTCGCGTAGGCGCAAGCCTGACCCTGGCAATGGTTGATCCCACAAATGTGTTTGCCATGGATGATATTAAGTTCATGACAGGCTTGAACGTAGAGCCTGTTGTGGTCGCTGAGGCTAGCATCCAGCAAGCGATTGCCAAGTATTACGGAACTTCACGAGAGATCGAACTCGCCTCATTAGCCTTTGACGAAGCAGCCGTTGAAAATCTTGCTGCCAAGAGTGCGAACGGCGGAATCACTCATGCCGATCTTGTGTCACTCGACACTCTCGACTTTGATACCGACCGTACCGAAGATATCGAGGTATTGGACGACAACGAGGAAATCGACCTCGCCACCCTCTCACGGATAAGTGAAGACGCCCCGGTAGTAAGACTGGTTAACGTTCTACTTGTTGACGCTCTTCGCCGCGGCGCCTCAGACATCCACATTGAACCCTACGAGAAAGAGTTACGCATTCGATTCCGAATTGACGGTGTTCTTTACGACGTCATGCGTCCGCCATTAAAGATGCGCGATGCGCTAATTTCGCGCGTAAAGATCATGTCCAAGCTGGATATATCCGAAAAGCGTCTGCCGCAGGACGGTCGCATCAAGATCAAAGTGAAGATCGATGCTCGTTCTCGCGAGCTTGATTTCCGCGTCTCAACCTTGCCGACTCTGTTTGGCGAGAAGGTCGTGTTACGTTTACTCGATAAAGAAAACCTGATGCTCGACATGACCAAACTCGGGTTTGAACCCGATTCCCTGGTCAAGTTCCAGCGCAACATCGCGAAACCTTACGGCATGGTGCTGGTGACTGGTCCTACCGGAAGCGGAAAAACGAACACCCTTTATTCCGCCCTTCAATCACTGAACACCGTCCAGACCAACATCATGACGGCCGAAGACCCCGTTGAGTTCAACTTGATGGGAATCAATCAGGTCCAGATGAAGGAACAAATCGGCCTGAATTTCGCTGCTGCCCTGCGTTCATTCCTCCGCCAGGATCCAAACATCATCCTGGTCGGTGAAATCCGCGACTTTGAAACGGCTGAAATAGCTATCAAAGCTGCGCTCACCGGACACCTCGTACTCTCGACCCTCCACACCAACGACGCTCCCTCGACCATTTCAAGACTCATGAATATGGGTATTGAACCCTTCCTGGTTGCTACCAGCGTCAATCTCATTCAGGCCCAGCGCCTTATCCGCAGGGTGTGTAAAGACTGCAAACGTGAACACCAGACGCCACCGGAAGCTTTGATGGAAGTGGGCTTTTCCGCGGACGAAGTCAAAACACTCAAGACCTTCAAGGGCAAAGGCTGTTCGACGTGCAATAACACCGGTTACAAGGGACGAATCGGGCTCTACGAAGTCATGGAAGTTAACGACGAAATTCGAGAGCTCATCCTGATTGGAGCTTCAGCCCTGGAACTGCGAAAGAAAGCGATCGAAGACGGAATGATTACATTGCGGGAATCCGGACTACACAAGATTCGCGCAGGACTAACCACTCTCGAAGAAGTTGTTCGCGAAACGGTGGCCTAACGGAAAGAAGGAAAACTATGTTGCGAAAAATTATATTGTCATTGCTACTTCTAGCATCCGTAGTGGTGATCCTACCCTTTGCTAGTTCAGCGGCTCATGGTCTTCGACAAAATTCAGCGTCACAACAGCAGCAACGGCGTTATCGTCGTCATTCGCGCGCATGGTGGCGGCGTTATCGAGCACGACTAAGGATGCGCAGGGCAGCCTCGATCGCAGCACTGGCCCATCGAAAATCGGACCTCGGCCCCGTTCTTACGAGCGCAATGACTGAGGAGGTCTCCAAAGGCATTCTTCCTAAACTCCCTTCCGGATGGAACACGCCAACTGTAGCCAATAATGGTGAACTCAGATTCCGCACTGGTACCACGGCAAGCGTACCAAGTCAGGCGACCCTGGCTGTTGTCGCTCGAAGTCGGCCAACGCCTGCATACCTTACACAGCGCGAGCAAGCGAAATTGCTTGCCGGCGTTAACTTTTCTGATTTGCGCCGGATCGTGATCGACAAAATGATCAATGCCGGTGGTTGGGTGATCAACGATTACGAACGTCAGTTGAATGGCTCGCGAGTTTTTGTAGTGATAGCCCAGACGCCGAGCGATGGCAGATCCGAAGACAAAGCGTGGCAGTTTTATTTCGCCGAAGTTGACGGAAAAATCTACAGCCTAACTCTCAACACTCCGGTGCAGTTTTCAGACCGCCTCAGCGGCGAAGGCGAAAAATTCCTGAACTCGTTACGAACCAAGAGCTCAGCTGCGCAATCCGTACAACCTTAGTTACCCGGCGATTCACGACCCCATCCTGCTGAGGAGCAAGCACTCGATGCCATTAAACGAAGCGACGCCCCAAGTATCTCTTTCTGAACTCTTGCGACGGCTCTCCGAACTGGGAGGTTCGGATTTGCATATCACCACCGGAAGTGCGCCGCAGGTTCGGGTCGACGGTCATTTAAGACCGCTCGAAAACTATCGGCAGATGACTGCCGCCGACACCAAACAACTTGCTTACTCGGTCCTTACCGATGCTCAAAAGCATCGATTTGAGGAAAATCTCGAACTGGATTTTTCTTTCGGTGTGAAAGGCCTCTCACGTTTTCGCGCGAACTTGTTCAATCAACGTGGCGCAGTTGGCGCAGTTTTCCGCGCCATCCCTTACGAAATCAAGCCTTTTGAGGAACTGGGTCTTCCCACTGTGATTCAAACACTGTGTGACAAGCCTCGAGGATTAATACTCGTTACCGGTCCAACTGGCTCGGGAAAATCGACCACTCTCGCCGCTATGGTCGATAAGATCAATCGCGATCGCCATGAGCATATTCTGACGATCGAAGACCCGATCGAGTTTCTTCACAATCACAAGAGTTGTTTGGTTAACCAGCGCGAAGTCAACGCTGACACTCACGGGTTTTCGCAAGCCTTACGCACCGCTTTGCGCCAGGATCCGGATGTAGTTCTGGTCGGCGAAATGCGCGACCTGGAGACTATCGAGTCAGCCTTACGTATCGCTGAGACCGGTCACCTTACCCTCGCTACGCTGCACACAAATTCCGCAGCCTCCACCATCAACCGCATTATCGACGTGTTCCCTTCTGACCAGCAGTCGCAGATTCGGGCGCAGCTTTCGCTCGTCCTGGAAGGAATTCTTTGTCAGGCATTGTTACCCAGGGCGGAAAAGAGTGGCCGCGCAATGGCTCTGGAAATACTTGTGCCGAATACCGCAATCAGAAACCTGATCCGCGAAGATAAGGTCCACCAAATCTATTCGATGATGCAGACGGGCCAAGACAAATTTGGTATGCAGACTTTCAATCAAGCACTGGCCACCTTGTATCACAAGCGTCAGATCACGATGGATACGGCCCTGCAGCGATCATCGAACGTAGACGAGTTGAAGGAACTGATCGAACGCGGCGCTGGTCTCAACACAGGTAATAGCGGCGCCAAGCACCCAAGCCCTTACGCGCAGGCTCGTCCAATCGGAACTCGCCCATCAGTGTAAATTAGACTCGGAGCATCACTATGCCAACATACGTTTTCAAAGGCCGCAACAAACTCAACGAAATTGTCGTTGGCGAACGCGTGGCTGATAACCGCGACGCCTTGCGTCAGATTCTCCGACGCGAGCAAGTGACTCTTACCTCCGTCAAAGAAAAGGGACGCGAGATCGGAATTCCCAAGATCGGTGGGCGGAAAAAAGTTAAGTCCAAAGATCTTTCGATCTTCACGCGGCAATTTTCGGTGATGATTGATGCGGGTCTGCCGTTGGTCCAGTGCCTCGAAATCCTTGCTCAACAGCAAGAGAACAAGTTTTTTCAACAGGTTTTGATGCAGGTGCGCCAGGACGTCGAAGAGGGTTCAACTTTGGCGGGAGCGTTGGCTCGTCACCCGAAAGTATTTGATCAGCTTTACTCAAACATGGTGGAAGCCGGCGAGACGGGCGGTATTCTTGACATCATTCTCCAGCGGCTTTCAACCTTCATCGAGAAGATCGTTAAGCTGAAGCGAGATGTTATCTCAGCAATGATCTACCCGGCGGCAGTTATCGTGATGGCTACCATCGCCGTGGCCGTCATCATGATTGTGGTGATCCCACAGTTTCAACAGATATTCCTTGGACTCCTTGGCCCCGGTGAACAGCTTCCGTTGCCGACGCGTATTGTGGTTGGAATAAGCTCCTTCCTCGCTGGTTGGGGTGGATTAGTCATCCTGGTTGCGATCATTGGAACGGCGGTAGGGACGCGGTTCTACTACAAGACACCTGGCGGTCGACGGGTTATAGACAAGCTGACTTTGAAGATTCCCGTCATTGGTGGAATTCTCCGCAAGGTGGCCGTGGCAAGATTTGCGCGCACCCTCTCAACGCTTCTTTCCTCAGGCGTTCCCATTCTGCAGTCTCTCGATATTACTGCTCGCACGGCCGGCAATGTGATTATCGAAGAAGCGATCACGAGCGTGCGCACGGGAGTTGAACGCGGCGAAAACTTTGTGGACCCATTGAAGGCCACTGACGTCTTTCCGCATATGGTGGCCCAGATGATCGGCATCGGTGAACAGACAGGCTCGCTGGATGCGATGTTAGGCAAGATTGCCGACTTCTACGAACAGGAAGTGGATTCCGCGATTGCCAACTTATTAACCATGATTGAGCCACTCTTGATTGGTTTTCTGGGTGTGACCATCGGATCGATTGTTATTGCGATGTATCTGCCGCTCTTCACCCTGATTGGAAAACTCTCTGAAGGCCATTGATCAGAGCCTTCAGACCTACTAAAAACAAGCCCGCGCAAGCGGGCTTTTTTGTGTTCCATCATCGTCAGTTGCGACACTCATGATTCAATCTCAGCTGTAAAACTTATTGCCTCGGCCACCTCTCGCCTCTATCCTAAGCCACCGTCAGGAGGTGACCAATGGACCCCGCTGCCCTGCGCATCGAGCAAACGACTCCGGAACATATACCGCTAATCCTGGCGTTCGTCCGCGAGCTGGCCGAGTACGAGCGGCTTTCGTCCACCGTCTCAGTGAATGAAGAGCGACTCATGGCCGCGATGTTTGGACCAACCCCGTATGCCTCGAGTGTCATCGCTTACCGTGATGATGAACCCGTGGCCTTTGCAATCTATTACTTCAACTACTCCAGCTTCACTGGCCTTCCCGGTCTTTACCTTGAGGACCTTTTCGTTCGACCACCATCGCGTGGCCACGGCGTGGGCCTGCAACTCATTCGATATCTCGCTCGAAAGGCGTTTGAACGTGGTTGCGCCAGGATGGAATGGGCGGTGCTGAATTGGAATGAAAGCGCTATTCGCTTTTACAAAAGTCTCGGTGCTGATCCGGTCGAGGGTTGGACCATCTTCCGCGTCTCCCCGGAACGTATCGACCAACTCGCTGCTTCAGAATGACTCCACCTTGACGTTGTCTCACCTCACCGGCAAATCGTCTGACTTTCGCTTTGCGCTCTGTGTTAGGCTTTACACAGAATGGCCCACGAAGACACTACTGTCAGAATCCAGTCCTTAAGTCAAAAACTCTGGTGGCTCATTCTTGGCCGCTTTGCTACGTCGCTTTTCTTGCTTGTTGCGCGAGCATGGGTTGGGAATACCCGGCAGGCCTGGCTAAAACTCCTCCCTGCTCTTCTCTTCGTCGCCGGCCTTACGTTTCTATACGCCCTTGCTCATCGCTTCTCTCGCACGCTGCTATTCCAAACCCGATTTCAGTTTGTGGTCGACATAATCCTGGTCACCTGGCTTGTTTGGAACAGCGACGTTATTCATTCGCCTTATGTCGCGCTTTATATCGTAATCATCGCTGCCTCAAGTCTCTTTCTCGGCCCTCGGGATGCGATCTTTACATCCGTCGCGTGTGCTGTTGCCTTTACGGCCAGCGCGCTTACAGTTGCCACCAACTTCGGGCACGACACCAACAGGCTGCTTGATGGAAGTTTGGGCCAAACGCTCCAATCAATCGGACTGTTTGATGTCGCCTTTCTAATTGTTGGTTTGCTATCGGCGCGACTTGCCGAACGACAATCTCGTTCAGATGTTCGCTTAATCGCCGCAACCCAATCGCTAGCTAATCTACGCGCCCTCCATGAGCGAATCGTAGAGTCAATCAGGTCAGGCCTGGTTACGACGGATCTCGACGGAGTCATCTTCACTTTTAATAAAGCCGCTGAGGAAATCACCGGATATAAGGAAGAAGATGTACGTGGACAGGATGCATCGATTTTCTTCGGGGAGATTCAATCCATCATTGGCGAGTCGCTCAATACAACTCTGCATACTGAGTCGAGTCCGAGATTCGAATCCGATTGCCTCACTGCCGACGGCCTGCGACTACGACTGGGTTTTAGTATTTCACCGCTCTCCTCTGAGAAGGGGGATACGACCGGAACCGTCATCACCTTTCAGGACCTGACACACATTCGGGCTCTTGAGGAAACGTCACGACGTCAGGATCGGCTAGCGGCCATAGGTCGCATGGCAGCTTCGATTGCGCACGAAATCAGGAACCCGCTGGCCGCGATGCGTGGCTCAATTCAAATGCTTCGCGCGGATATGGCCGGTGATTCATCTCACGTGGAATTGATGGAGATCATTCTTCGTGAGTCAGATCGCCTCAATCGAATCATCAGTGATTTCTTGAGCTATGCACGTCCCCGATCCATTGTGCAAACGAAGATCGACGTTGGCGAGCTATTGAAACAGACTTTTACGCTCCTTCGACACAGTGCAGAAATTCACGATGAACACGTCATTGAGGAAGAACTTCCCGGTCAGCCAGTATTGATCAACGCCGATTCTGAGCAACTGCAACAGGTTTTCTGGAATCTTGCGCGAAACGCGCTCCAGGCGATGCCCGATGGTGGGACTCTCTGCGCCGAAGTTCATGCGAATTCGAAAAACCGGCTGAGGATTACGTTCTCCGATAGTGGACGAGGAATGTCGCCCGAGCAGGTTGAGCACCTCTTTGAGCCGTTTTCTTCCACCACTGGCGGCACTGGACTCGGTCTTTCAATTGTCTATCAAATCATTCGTGATCATGGTGGTACAATTAATGTCCGCAGCCGGAGGGGGCAAGGAACAAAAATTACCATTGAACTTCCCAGCGAACTTGGAACCGACGAGCGGGACTCCACCAAGCATGATCGATAGTGCGACTCTTGACTGCGACCAGAAATAGCAACCTCCAGAAGTAAGTTTTCAGCATGGCTAACATTCTTATCGTTGATGATGAACTCGGCATGCGCCAATTTCTGACGCATCTGTTCCAACGCGAAGGGCACAGTTTGCGCTCGGCGGAAAATGGACGCGAAGCTTTGCGGTTGTTGCAGTCTGCGCCGGCTGACCTAATCGTTTCCGACGTGCGAATGCCGGACATGAACGGCATCGAGCTACTGAAAGCAGCGCGAGACCTGTTTCCCACCGTTGAGGTGGTTTTGATGACAGCTTTTGCCAACGTGGATACGGCGCGCGAGGCGTTCCTTCTTGGCGCCTATGATTTCGTCCAAAAGCCGTTCGACAACGACCTGCTAAAGGAAACCGTAGCTCGGGCCCTCCAAAAAGTTTCTCTCATCAAGGAGAAGGATGCGCTTCTTGAAGAGAATAAAGTCCTTATCCAGGGGCAAAGGACGCGAGGTCAACTCAACAACATCATCGGTAAGTCGGGGAAAATGCAGGCGCTTTATCAGATGATTGAGACGGTGGCTCAGGTGCAGTCGACCGTGTTGGTAACCGGAGAATCGGGAACAGGAAAAGAGTTAGTAGCGCGTGCTATTCATGATTTGGGACCGCGCGCAGAAAAGCCTTTTGTCTCGATAAATTGTGGCGCCTTCACTGAGACCCTGCTCGAGTCTGAGCTATTCGGTTACGTAAAAGGGTCATTCACCGGCGCCAACACAAATCGCAAAGGGCTCTTCGAGGCGGCCAATACGGGAACAATATTCCTGGATGAAATTGGAGAAATGTCTCCCGCGATGCAGGTGAAGCTTCTGCGCGTCTTACAAGAGCGAAAACTTCGACCGGTAGGAGCAACGGAGGAGACGACGGTGGACACCCGCGTTATCGCCGCGACCAATCGCGATCTCGCGAGCATGGTCAAGGAAGGTTCCTTTCGTGAAGACCTCTACTATCGGATATCTGTGATTCCAATCGAGTTGCCCGCCCTGCGCGAACGAGCCGACGACATTCCAGAATTGGCCCATCATTTCAACCAAAAGTTCTGCGCCACCAGCAATCGCCAACTAACAATTAGCGAAGCTGCATTGCGCCTGCTTGAAAACTATATTTGGCCTGGCAATGTGAGGGAGCTTGAACACACGATCGAACGTGCAGTCGCATTGGAGACTACAGGCTCGATCCAGCCGGAGCGCTTGCCGGAGAAAATAACTAACTACAACCCGTACAGGATCGCTGAAAGCTTTGAGTTTCCAGAGGCGGGTGTGAACCTCACAGCTCACATGGACCAACTCGAGAAGACCTATATCCTCGAAGCGTTGCGACGTACAAACGGAAATCAAACCAACGCGGCCGAGCTGCTTGCGCTGTCGGTCCGTTCCCTTCGCCACTTGCTTGATAAGCATGGCGTCCGCGGACTAACAGCCCAAATGCGCGATGATCGACGCACTTCAGACTCCTCGCCCAGGCGACGCGCGACTGACCCGCCGGTGCGTCGACGAGACGACGACGAATCCGAATTTGCCGCCAGCGTCGGCGAAAGCTAACCAAAAGTTGCGCTCATCCGCGGCTTTGACGAAAACCGTCAGAAGTGGTCTGACGGATTTTGTCACTACCTAAATTATGGAACTTGACTCACCGGGTTCCAGCCAAGAAACCCGCCATTTTCCGAGACTTTCTTCAATTTCTGTTCGTGGCACGAGCCTTGTAATTAGCCAACCCGACAATTCGCGCTCTTCCCGGCATTCCTCATCAGACGGGGGCCGTTGGCGCGAGAAACAAAAAACCAACTTTCTCTAAGGAGCACGAATACAAATGAAAACGAATCGCCAACAGGGCTTCTCGCTGATCGAACTTCTCATCGTTGTCGCGATTATCGGCATTATCGCCGCCATCGCTATCCCCAATCTTCTAGCCTCACGTCGCGCCGCTAATGAAGGCTCGGCTCAGTCCTCAATCCGCACCATCCACAGTGCTGAAGCAACCTATCAGTCAACTGCCGGCAACGGTTCCTTTGGTGACATGGATGACTTGTTAGACCAGGGTTTGGTTGATCCAGTTCTCGGCGCAGGCGCCAAGAGCGGATATGACTTTACCGTTTTGGGCGTAACTGGTGTCGGCGCCACCGCTGAATTCGGTGCGCACGCTCTTCCGCAAACGACTTCAGGTCCCGGCCAAACAGGTACTCGCCGTTTCGGTATCACTCAAACCGGCGTCCTTCGTGGTGACACGACCATCGATACCGCCCCTGCTGACGTTGGCGAAATCGACGGAATGTCGGCTCTCGGCAACTAAATCAACTCTCACTCTCACGGTGTTACGGAAGGGGTTCGGCAGGTCCGAGCCCCTTTCTTTTTCGAAACCACTCGTAAGCCTCCTGAGCGCTGCTGACTGAAACCCACTCTTCGATGAACTTCAAACGCTACATAACCGGGAACCCTCTAGGAATCCTGAGCCTGTTATGGCCCTCGGTACTCCTGGCTCCAGTCGTCCCCCTGTTAGCAAAGCCGACCCTCGGCGGTTTCGGTTGGCGTCAGGAAATCGTCATTGCAGCCTTGCTTGTGGCCACTTTCATCACGGTTCGATTGAGATTGAGTGGGCTTGGCAACAGCTCGCGTCCTGTTTCTAAAACTCAGTTTCTTCTTTTACTTCCACTTGGCCTTTTTGTGCTTTGGAGTTTTGTCTCGCTTGTATGGGCGCAAGCGCCGTTTTCGGTTTTGCACTACGGGTTTAGTTGGAGCCTTTACCTGCTTTTTATCACCGTGATGCTCTCAATCGTACAAAACCCGCGATTGCTCAACGCCAGTCTAAAAAGCGTGGCAGTCGTGGTCCTGATTCTGAGCATTGTGAATGCGCTTGAATTTTGGAGTGCTACTCAGGAATCGTTTCAACACGCCTTGATCTTCCGTCGATTACTTGGCTTAGGCGAACCGCTCGCGGTCGTTATCCCGATTCTCACCGTGCTAGCACTTCACGTGCGAAGCTCCAGATTAGCCCTGCTTTACGGAGCGGCAGCGGTGCTTGCGTGGTTAGCCACTTTACAAACTCTGGAACGTGCTCCCACAGTTGGCGCTATTGCAGGACTTGTCCTGGTGCTTGTCGGAATGCTAGTCAAACGCGCCTGGCGACCCCGCACGCGCGCTCGAGCCTTCATGTTTATTGCCGCTTTCCTGGCGGTGACCGCGATACAAAACCTTCCCTTGTCCGGCGGTAACTCCTCATCCTTAACACGGCTACAGGCAGGTACCAACAACGACGAAAGCACGCAGGTGCGTTTCATGGTTTGGGCCATCGGTTTAGAAATGCTTCGAGCGCACCCTTTAACCGGCGTTGGAGCAAACAACTTTGAGATTGCTTACCCTGAAGCCCGCGCTCAATTCTCAGCCCGCGCCGTCAACTCCCCTTATCCCGGCATGTATGAAGAGTTGATGGTCCAACGCGCTCACAATGAGTACATCCAGATACTTGCGGAGTTAGGCGTCGTTGGCTTTGCACTCTTCTTGTCGTTTTGCATGGTCCTGATCTGGCTGGCAATACGCGCCTTACGATTTGCACGCTCGCCGCTCGCGGTTGGGGCTGTTGGCAGCCTGGCAACGTTTGCCATTAGCTCTGGCGCCAGTTCGGTGTCATTTCGATGGCTTGGGAGCGGCCTACTCTTCTTTTTTGCTGCGGCGATTGTGTGGCGGTTTAGTAAGAGCAGAACGAAACAGATTCGTTCGCTGAACCTGTCGCCTGCTTTTATGCGCTTAACAACGGCGGGGGGACTGGCCGTCGCCCTGGTATTGCTCTGTGGTGCCGGCATATTAGGAATCAACGCGACGTTGCGTGGTGCTGCTCTGGATCAGGCGCGCAAGACTTCACCTGAGCAGGGTAACCACCAGACCGAGCCAGCCGAACAGCTGTTTCGCAAAGCATTGCAGTGGAGCCCGTACGACGGAGCGACACACTTCCGTTTTGGCTTGTGGCTGGACGGCGAAAAACGAAGTGCCGAAGCGTTGAAACATCTTCGCTTTGCAGTTACACACGGATTCAATAGCTCCCCATGCTATGCCCTCCTGGCGGCTGCTGAAGCAAAGGCCGGCGAGACACAGGCGGCTGAGCAAACGCTCGCCCGGGCTGTTCAAGTCTATCCTCGGTCAGTCTTCCTGAGAGTTCGACACGCAATCGCGCTGGCAGAGATTGGGAAAACGGAAGCAGGCGCCAGGGAGTACGCAACCGCTCTGAGCCTTGACGCACGGGCAGCGCGTGGTTGGCGCCAGCTGATGGTTTTCGGCCCTGAGGCGGCGCAAGCCGCAGCCTATGTCAATAATGCGATTGCCCCACCTAAAGAGCTTTACCCCACCGCTTGGACATCTCCCGCAATCTCAGAACACGCCAAGCGCCAACCGACTGCTTATCCTCGAGACGATTTTGATCTACCAAGTCCTCCCAGAAGTTAGCTAGTGAGAATTAACATGAAAACCAGACTTCAAAACGGCTTCTCACTGATGGAGTTGCTTATCGTCGTTACCATCATCGGAATCCTGGCAGCTATCGCAATTCCCAATTTGCTGGCTTCACGCCGCGCAGCCAATGAGGGTTCAGCCCAGTCCTCAATGCGCACCATCCATAGTTGCGAACTTACCTACCAGGCGTCGACCGGGTTAGGTAGTTTTGGTGACCTGGAAGCGCTTAGGGAAAAGTTTCTGACTGATCAGGTTTTGGGAAGCGGTTTCAAAAGCGGCTACGCTTTTGTCGCCACTCCCACTGCCAGCGGCGTGAGGCCGGCACTTTTTTACGCGACTGCTGTACCGACTATCACATCGGGTGTTGGGAAAACCGGGACACGGCGTTTCGGCCTTGCCGAAGACGGCGTGATGCACGGCGACAACATCTCACTGGTGGCCTACCCCGACGGGAATGCAGTCAAAGCTGCCTCAGCGATTGGGAACTAAGAAGATCGACGTAGTTTCAGCTGACCGTTTCCAGCGACTCGTAGTTAGATCTTCCTACTGACATCACACCAGACCGCGTGTATATTCGACTTCATGACGGGCCGCATAGGAGCTATTGCAGGAAACGCCTTTCGTGAGGCTGTCCGCGATCGAGTTTTATATAACCTGGTGGTCTTTGTCCTCCTGCTTACGGGAGCGGCTATCTTCATAGGTCAACTCTCAGGCGGGCAAGAACGAAAAATTATTGTCGACCTTGGACTCAGCGCCATGCTGGTCTTCGGCGCGTTCATAGCAATCTTCGTTGGCATCGGCTTAGTTTACAAAGAAATCGAGCGTCGCACCGTCTATGCGATCTTCGCCAAGCCAGTGGGACGCGGCGAGTTCCTGCTAGGGAAGTATCTGGGGCTCTGCCTGACGTTGCTCGTTAACGTTTTCTTGATGGGAATCGGCGTAACCCTCGCGCTACTGTTTGTCAGCCGCGGATGGGATCCATTGGCGCTGACCATTTGGCCCGCGATCCTGCTTATCTATCTCGAGCTCATGCTGCTGACTGGGGTGGCGCTGTTGTTCTCGTCCTTCTCTTCCCCAGCGCTTTCCGCACTACTCACTTTCTTCGTCTTCATCATTGGGCACTTTAGTTCTGATCTGAAAGGCCTGGCTGGATCCCTTGGCAGCCAGGGTGGGCGTTGGTTCTTCAATGCAATTTATTATTTGCTTCCCAATCTCAGTAACTTCAGTTTCATTACTCCCGCCGCGCACGGTGAAATGCCCGGCCTCGGAAACGTGGCGATGTCTGCGTTATATGCCGTCACCTACAATGTGGTGATACTTGGCGCCTCAACTCTTATCTTCAGTCGTCGCAACTTCAAATGAGTCCCGAAGAGAAAAGAGACCAGCTTCCAACAAGGCAATCAAGGCAAATGATCACGCTGGGTAGTCTCATTATCCTGGCGATGGCGGGAGCGATCTCAATCTCAATGTGGCTTGACGCTCATCGCTCTAAACAGAGTGCGGCATTTGAGGACGAAAGGCTATACCTCTCGGCCACCGCCGCTCGGCGGCTCAGCCTGGGCTTTAATGGCTTGATGGCCGATTGGTACTGGATGCGATCGCTACAATATGTCGGATACAAGATCGTCAATTTCCCTGGCCACCTGGCCTTAGACAACCTCAGCCAACTCGATTTGAAGCTTCTCGCTCCCCTGCTCGATACAACCGTCACTCTTGATCCGCAATTTATGGAGCCTTACCAGTACGCGGCTGTCGTCTTACCTGAAGTTGATGTCAATCAGGCCGTCCGCATAATAAAAAAGGGTATTGAAGCGAACCCCAACGCGTGGTCCCTCTATCATCAGCTGGGTTATATCTACTGGCAGCAAAAAGACTTTCAGTCCGCTGCCGAAGCCTACGGTAAGGGAGCGACGGTACCTGGTGCACCCGCATGGATGGAGGCGATGAAGGCCCGCATGGCTACTGAGGGAGGCAGTCGCACCACCGGACGTGAAATCTACACTCGCATGTTCGAACAGAGTGGCGACCCTCAGGTAAAGGAAATGGCACGTCTGCGACTGTTACAACTGGAGTCGATGGACCAACGCGACGTTTTGAGGAGAGTGCTGAAGGAATATCAGATCAAAACAGGTCGCTGCCTGACTTCGTGGAAAGAAGTAAGCAGTGTTCTGCGAACTTTGCGAATGCGGCTGGATGCGGCGGGCGCGCCTCTCGACCCGACCGACAAACCGTACGTCTTATTGACTTCGAAGTGTGACGTCGGTCTCGATCCGGAATCACAAATTCCGGACGTGTAGAATCAGACTAAAGGACTTCTACTGACCTTATGCCAAGCGTCGTTGAAATAGATAATCTAACCAAGGATTACGAGGTCGGGTTCTGGCGCAAGCGAAAAGTGCGATCGTTGGACCACCTTTCGTTGAGCGTTCACCAGGGAGAAATATTCGGCTTCCTCGGGGCAAACGGCGCCGGGAAGACCACCACCTTGAAATTGCTCATGACTTTAATCTTTCCGACTGACGGAAGTGCACGAATCCTGGGTCATGATATCTCCGACGTTTCCATGCACCATCGTATCGGGTATCTGCCTGAGAATCCTTATTTCTACGACTACCTGACCGCCCTCGAGTTCCTGAATTTCTGTGGACAGCTCTTTGGAATGTCGAAATCAGATCGAAACGCACGTTCACGCGAATTACTCAAGCGGGTGCACCTCGACGAGAGCAAATGGAACACTCAGCTTAGAAAATTCTCGAAGGGAATGCTGCAACGCGTCGGGTTGGCCCAGGCCCTCGTGAACAACCCTGAAATAGTTTTTCTGGACGAGCCAATGAGTGGGCTCGATCCGATCGGAAGGCGTGAAGTGCGCGATCTAATTGCCGCCTTGAAACAGGAAGGCAAGACGGTATTCATGTGCTCGCACATCCTGTCAGACATCGAGGTTCTTTGTGATCGCGTAGCTATCCTTAAAAAGGGTCGCCTCGCCAATGTCGGTTACCTTGAAGAATTGCGGAAGCAAACGGCCGGAGCGGATGTGCTGGAGATAAGCTTAACGAGTACGGACCAGGAGGATCTGCAAGGACACCTGCCTTCCAACCATCCTTTCCGCATTGCGGTCACACCGGCTGGACTAAGAGTTGAAGTTGATCAGGAAAGCGACGTTGATGTCGTGTTAGCCGCCGTAAGAAAATCTGGTGGGAAACTTGTCTCAGTACAACCGCTAAGGCAGTCGCTCGAAGATTTGTTTATGTCTAACGAATAAAACTTGGAGGCGAGCTACTTGAACTTGAATCCGGTAACTTCCATCTTGATGTTTGAGCGCTCGTCAGCATCAGTCATACCGTCAAGTCTTACCTGAACCAACATAGTTCGGTTGGGTTCCAGTTCCGGATGCTGTGCCGTGGGCACCGCGATAACAATCTGCTCTCTGATTGCCTTTCCTGCCCGGTTTACTACTGAACCTTTCACTTCCAATCCAACCAGAGTTCGCCCGGTGAAATTCCGAGCGGTCGTCTGGAGATTCATGACGATGTCTCCGAGAGCTCGTTTTGCTTCGGTAGCTTCTGGCTCATCCAACACAATCTTCGCACTAAACTCATTCCATTCTGGTGAGCCTGCTCGGATGGCGCCTTGTAGAGTTGGATTTGCTCGGGATGGACCACTGCTCGCTCGCATCAGGAAATAAAAGAGACCGGCCAGGACGACCGCGGCGATGAGCGCAACGATGATGACAATCTTCCGACTGGAGTCCTGAGGTTCCGAAAGCTGCTTCTGGGCCGTTGACATGATTGGTGGACCGAATTCTAGTGCTGTTGAAACCAAATATGCAATCAGCACCTTACCTTTAGACAACGCAGAAGGGGAAATGTTTCAACTCTTAGATGGATCACAAGGCACCTCGGCGGTCCTGGACAAGAGATCGTTCACAATGCCTTCGAGCTCAGGGTAATCGATTGGCTTTGTGATGTACGCATCACATCCTGCGGATAGGGCATCAGCATGGAAATCTGCAGTGTCGTGAGCTGACACGGCCACAATCGGCAGGTCCTCCATCCCCGGAAGCTTGCGGATACTACGCGTCGCCGCTAACCCGTCTATGAGTGGCAGGCTGAGATCCATCAGAATGATGCAAGGCCGCTCAGTTGAGACGGCTTTTACTGCTTCTTCGCCGTTTATCGCTTCGACGACGCGGAAGCCACTCAATTCCAACAGCTTTTTCATCATCTGACGGTTATCTTCCGTATCTTCAACCAATAGAACGGTGCGCTGTTCATGTGGACTTGAAGATACTTCTCGACCGTTTTCCTCTGGCAACTTCATTACTGAGCTCAAGTTTTCGATCCCTAGCCGGCGCCGAAAGGCTGTATCACTAGAATACGCAGGACTTTTTTGCTAAGATCGCGCACCGAAACATGACATATCGAGGCCTGGTGTCCGGGCTTATTCGGTACACTGCGCTGGCTGATGTTTCTTCCCCCCGAGCTAGCTTTAGGATTCATCTCCACTTCTAATGAAGCCGTTATTATACGAATCTCAGGAGAACGAGGGACTGCAAGCGCTGGGAAGAGCCTCAGTTCAAGTAGTTCACGATCTCAAGAACCAAATAAATGGTCTCAAACTCTATGCCACGTTCCTGCGCAAACGAATGGAGAAGAGCGAACGCCCAACCGATGAGTTGGAAACAATAAATAAGCTTGTGGCCGGACTGGATAGAACCGCCACCGACCTTTCGTTGATTATGCAGTTTGGCCAACCAGTGGAGCTTAGAAAAAACCCGGGCATAGACCTCCAATCGCTGATGCATTCAATTGCAGCCAGCCTAAATGCGAATCCACCGACAACCGGCGCTCTAAAAGGAATCGTTGTGATCGACGCTGATGGTGGACCGCTGATGGGCGAGTTTGACGCTGCGGCTATCTCGGAGGCGCTCAAATCAATCTCGGTCGGAGCTATTAAGATGCCTGGCCGAAACCAGGAGCAGACGTTGGTTATTCGCGTGGAAGGGGAAAGTATTCCTCAAGGTCGCGCCGGTATTATCGAATGGCAGGGACTCGAGGGAAGCACCTATGATCCGTTTAATTCATTCATAGGTAGCGATGGGTTAAGAATGGCACTGGCTGCGCGGGTGGTCGAGGCGCATGGTGGCTCGGCTGAAAGCAGAAACGGTACATTGCGCGTGAGCTTGCCGTTATCGCCTCAGGCCTGAGGCGATTGATCGGATATACAAATTCAGACCAAAGGATCGTTCCAAGGAGGACGTTAAGTGGATAGAAGTGAAGTGCGAATTTTGATAGTGGACGACGATGAAGCAACAGCCGACTCGTTACGGCTAAACCTCGCCGAAGAAGGCTACACGGTCGACACCGCAAATAACGGTGGCAAGGCAATTGAGCTTTTCGATCAGGGCGGTCATCACCTCGCGATATGTGATCTGCAACTTCCGGATATGGATGGACTCGAAGTAATGCGCCATATCAAAGAAGCACGTCCCAACGCTGAAGTAATCGTGGTGACGGCGCATGGATCCACAACAAAAGCGGTTGAAGCAACCAAGGCCGGCGCATTTGATTTTGTAGACAAGCCGCTGAATTTCGAGGAGCTGGAACTTCGCGTGCAAAACGCTCTGAAGCATCGAGAGCTGGTCGCAGAAAACGCCAACTTGCGGCGGCAACTCTCAACCCGCTCAGAGTATTTCAACATCATCGGCTCAGCTAAATCCATGCAAACGATTTACGAGACCATTGAATCGGTCGCGAAATCAGATGCGAACGTGCTTATCGTAGGCGAATCCGGTACCGGAAAAGAGCTCATCGCAAACGCGATCCATTATCAATCGCTACGTTCGAAGAAACCCTTCATCAAAGTTAACTGCGCCGCGTTACCCAAAGAGTTAATCGAGTCGGAACTTTTTGGTCACACCAAGGGTGCGTTCACCGGAGCGCACGCGGACAAGGAAGGGCTCGTCCAACACGCGGCCGGCGGTTCCCTCATGCTCGATGAAATCGCCGAGATGCCGGTTGAGCTTCAGCCTAAGCTTTTGCGTGTATTGCAGGAACGTAGCTATCGCAAAATCGGTTCAGAGAAAACTTATGCAGTCGATTTTCGTTTGATTTCGTCGACTAATCGGCCGCCGGCTGATGCAATACGCGACGGACTCTTACGCGACGATTTGTTCTATCGAATCTCTACAATCACTATTCACGTGCCACCGCTGCGTGATCGGAGCGAAGACATTCAACTGCTGACCGAACACTTTCTGCAGATGTATGCGCAGAAGTATGATCGCGGCATCAATGGAGTGTCGCAGGCGGCATATCAAAGGCTTTTCGGGCACGCCTGGCCAGGAAATGTTCGCGAACTTCAGAACGTGATTGAGCGAGCCGTGTTGTTGGCAAAAGCAAATCGCATCGAACCCGTTGATTTGCCTTTCGATAACGGCTCGTTGCCGGAAGGCTCGCCAGTGGGAGTCGCCTGGGAGGTGCCGCCAAACATGACGCTCGAAGACATCGAGCGGCTGGTGATCGAAAAAACACTTCAGCGCACAGGAGGCAACAAGCAAGCTGCGGCCAACCTGCTTGGAATTTATCGCCCGCGCTTGTATAGCAAGATCAGAAAATACAACATCGATGTCGGTTCGCTGGTGACGAGTTAATCACTTGGCCCAAGACCTCGCATAAATTTGATTAAATAGACTCGACCAGATTTTTTTTGATGAAGACGATCAATCCCCCTCTCGTGCAGGGTCGCCTGCAAAGCATCGATGCCTTACGTGGAGTTGCCGCCCTCGGTGTGGTTCTCTATCACGCGGTTTTACAAACCCAGAATGCGGTGCCGAACAACTTCCTCCAGTGGCCCGTGCGCGGTGGAATGTTTCTCAGCTCGTTAGGCTATATCGGTGTTTTCCTGTTCTTCGTAATTTCCGGGTTCTGTATTCACCTGCAATGGGCTAAGTCTCGGGTAGCCGGAAAACCGTCACCAATTCAGTTTGGTCCATTTTGGAAGCGCCGCATCAGGCGTCTCTATCCACCCTACATCATCACTTTAGTGCTGTTCATGGCCCTGGCGGCGCTAACGTCTGGCATTAACGTCACGCACTTCTTTGTCTACGACGTAGTGATGCACTTGTTGATGCTTCACAATCTCGATCCCAACACCTGTTACAGCATCAACGGTGTGTTCTGGACGCTTGCGGTAGAAGAACAGCTCTACCTGGCGTATTTCCTTTTGCTGTTTTTGCGAACGCGTTGGGGATGGGGACCGACCCTAATTATTTGCGGCTTGGCTCGAGTTGGGTGGTTCTTCCTCGGTCATGCGTTTTGGGTGACCACCGGAGTAGGAACGCCGGTGCCGGAGGCTGCGGCTTCACATTGGTTTACCTGGGCACTGGGAGCACTAGCTGTTGAAGCGGCGCTTGGTCTGGTTTCACTACCGAAGTGGTGCAGGAATCTCTGGCTCAGCGGATTAGCAATCGTCGCCGCGTCAGCTATTTCGGTGCTGCTTCCATTTACGCCCAAGGACACACTACTGCATGACGGGGCGTGGATGCTGATGCACCCGATGTGGGGTCTGGGATTCTTTATGCTGGTGAACAGGGCGGTGCAATCCGAGCGGTCGTGGCTGACAAAACTACAACAACCGCGCCTCGTAACCATAGCGGCGTCGATAGGTGTCTTCTCGTACTCACTCTACCTGACGCACGAATTAGTGATCATGCAGTCGTGGAGGTTTACGATTCATTGGCTGCCTCCCATCGTAAACACACTTCTGATCACCACTCCGGCGACGATAGCTTTTGCATGGTTGTTTTACCGATTCTGCGAGAAGCCGTACATGAAGAAGCCTGCACCGGAGGAAGCACGAGCGGTAGAAGCAAAGGTGGAGGAAGGTACTACGCTATTTGGACAACCAGCTGCGCCACTCGCGGATGAGGCTTAGCTCAGAAGATTTTCCATTTCTCATTTGCCATCGCAGTATGTCCACGGATTACACGGATTACGCAGACTGTTCAGATCAACCTAACAGTGCGAAGGTGAGCAGCGTCCGGCGGGCCAAGGTGTCTCACTCGGTGTAATCTGCGTAATCTGCGGATAGTTCCGCAATGGCAAATGAGAAAGGGAAAATGAGATGGAAAAATCTTTCTTCTGATTTCCCGCTCCCGCTGCTGCTGCCTGCGCCTGCCTAGTCCACCTGATAAGTCGCCACGCTACTCGGTGTTTCCCAGCAACGCACCTTGTAGATCTGTACCCGGTCGTCGCCAACCTTGCCAGCAACTCGCTCGAGAATATATTTGGCCAGGTTTTCGGCAGACGGCTGGAGTTGGACGAAGGGATCGAGCTCGTTGATGTTCCGGTGGTCTAAGTACAGAACCACTTCGTCAGCCGCCTCTTTCAACTCAACGAAGTCCACCAGTAGTCCGATGTGGTCCAGTTCACGGCCACGCGCGTAGATCTCAATCTTGTAATTGTGGCCGTGAAGGTTTTCACACTTCCCTTTGTAACCACGTAACTGGTGCGCGCTGGAGAAGTTTCGTTCAATCATTACTTCAAATTGTCCGGGCATAGGTTAGTCCAAAGTCCAATGTCTTAAAGTCCAAATACTGAAACTACTTGTCTTCTTCAATACCAGATTCAACTGAGGTTCGGCTTCGCCGAACCACCATTGACTCAAAATGCTTAGGGCCAACTGAGACACCAATTAACAATTTAGACCAGGTTGGCTGCAGAGGCAGCTCCCGTCGCAAATCCGTCGCGAAGCTCAAACACGCTGGCGATGTCGTCAATTCGAGACGTAACCCTGCATGGCGGCAAGCTCTTCAAAAACAGCCGCCCATAGCTCTTGGTTGTCAGTCGAGGATCCAGCACCGCCAACACTCCACGATCCGTTGTGCTTCGTATCAGTCTACCCAATCCCTGCTTCAGCGTGATGATCGCCTGCGGCACGCTGTATTCAAAAAAACTCGACCCGCCCTCGTCTTCAATGTAGCGCTGCCGGGCGGCAACAATCGGATCAGTGGGCACCGCAAATGGTATCTTGTCGATAATCACGCACGACAATTGTTCGCCCCGCACATCCACACCTTGCCAAAAACTGGAGGTCGCAAATAACACTGCGTTCGGAGTTTGCCGGAAGCGTTCAAGCAAACGGCCCTTCGATGCGGTTCCCTGCAATAAGCATGGATACTCGATCTCTGGCATCGCGAGGTCGTACAACGACTGCATCCCAGCGAGGCTGGTCGACAACACGAATGCACGGCCTTCGGTAGCGTTCACAATCTTGATCACTTCATCCGCCGCCGCCGCCGCCCATTCACGTGAACGAGGATCCGGCATCTTTGCCGGCAAATAGAGAAGAGCCTGGCTCGGATAATCGAACGTCGATTCCGCGATCAATCCATCGGCCGTATCAAGACCGAGTCGCTCGCGGATGAATGAAAAGTTGCCGGCACTGGAAAGTGTCGCCGACGTTAAAACTACAGTATCGATCTTCTCAAAGAGCTTATCTTCCAAAATGGCTGAGACATCAATTGGTGAAGCTCGCAGGAAAAATCCTCGTCCGCGGCGTTCCGTCCAGTAGACAAACTTCTTGTCCTGGCCAGTAACGATGAATTGCAGATCAAACTTGAGTTGACGAATACGGCGCACCAGATTCTCGATCTCGGCTGGTTTATCCTTGAGTGCATCCAGGGTGGTTTCGAGTCTGGATAGTGCACCGTCAAACGAAACGTAGCGATCGCCGAGCGGGGTTGATTGCAATCCACCGTCTTCGTTTCGTCGCGCGAAGCTGCCGGGAATAATAGGAAAGCGACCTTCGTCGCCGCGGCCCTCGCGAAATCCCATCCAAAAATCATCCGCCAATCTCATCACGCGTGCGGATGTTTTCGTGATCTCGCGATCCGATTCAGCGTCTTCTATTGGAACCATGCCGAGATCGCGAATCAGATCATCAATTTGGTAATTAGAAACCTGAGAGCCGAAGTACTCAGAAGCGACGTCCTCGATAAGGTGAGCTTCGTCAAGGATGACTGCAGAATAATCGGGGAGGACACTGCCATACATGCTGTTGCGCAGGGCCAGGTCCGCAAAGAAAAGATGATGGTTCACCACCACAATGTCGGCATCCTGAGCGCGATTACGCATGCGGGTGATAAAGCATGGTTCGAAGTCTGCACACTTCTGGCCCAGGCAGGTTTCGGCACGAGCGTCGATGTGACGCCAAAACGAAAGGGACTCGGGAAGGTTTGCCAGTTCCGCTCGATCGCCGACCTCAGACGACTTAGCCCAGTGCGTGACCTCATCGAAATAATCAACTTCCTCGAGTCCTTCTAAAACAGGTGAGCTTTCGGCGCGTCCCAGCCGATGAAGACAAAGATAATTATTGCGGCCCTTCATGTAAGCGGCCTTGAATGTTTTGGGTAGGACGCTTTGGAGAAACGGAATGTCTTTCTCCATTAATTGTTCCTGCAGATTCTTTGTGCCGGTGGAAATGATGACGCGACCACGACCGCCAAGGGCCGCGGCCACCGCAGGGACTAGATAAGCAAGCGTCTTCCCTGTGCCAGTGCCTGCCTCGACAATCAAGTGTCGCCGGTCCTCAAACGCACGCATCACCGCGTTGGCCATTTGAATCTGGCCAGAACGATGTTCGTAATCAGGGTGGGCCAGAGAGATTAGTCCGTCAGGCCCGAAAATTTCCTGCATAAGTCGGTGTGCCGAGGCTTAAGGAGTCGGTGAATCAAGCACAAACGATTCGAAGAAGGCATCTCTGACTGCGAGCGGAGTCTCCATTGCCCAAACTGCAATCACTATGTACAAGGTCTCTGACGCCAGGGCCAGACGTGCGCGTACCTGAACACCACCCAGCGCGAACTCACGCTCCTGCGCCTTCACTTTACCCATCATGACAGTTCGAAATGGCGATAGCTGAAACTTAGCAGGTATCTTTAATTTAGTCGCCTCAGCGCTCATTTTTTCTGTGATGCTGGGCCACAACTCCTCATAAAGCGCGTCAACTTCAGCGGCTGTGAGTTTGCCAAAATCGGTATTCGGCAGTACCCCGATCGAATAGTAGTCAGGCTCGTCAAGACGATAATAAGTACCTTGAGTCTTTGAATCTCCAGACCCGTGCGTTGATTTCGTTTCGGTGGGTTCAGCCGGCAACATCACACTCGCCTGGTTTCCAATTCGATATCGCTTCCAATCCGCCAGGATGGCCTCGGTGCCTCTGTCCGATGGCGGCGTCTCCTTCTCCCACTTAACAGAATTGAAGAACGCGTTACGTTCAGCGGCCGGGTTGTCGGAATTCCAAACTGAAATCACGGTCAGCGTGTCCGCGCCTATCTGAAACATTTGTAAGCGAACCTGATGCTCGGCAAAAGAATACTCTCGCTCGAATCCTTCGGAGCGAGAGTGCCGTATTCGCCGCTCGGTGTTGAGTTCAGCGGAGCCCTTGACTTGTCCGGCCTTGGAAAGACCATTGATAAAACCGGACGCGAAATTGTTGAAGTCTCTGAAATTTTCCTTTTCAGATTTATTCTTCGAACCACTTTCGTTAACGCCCAGAACCACCTCGTAGAGGGCCGTCTCATTGGCCGCCATGAAAACGTGCCAGGTGCCTTCACCATCATTTCCGGATGTGCGATTTGTGACTTGCTGAGGAGATTTCGGAAACTCTGCAGTAAATATCGCGGGCTCACCGACAGTCACTCGCGACCACCCTTTGATTTGAGGCTTATCAGTAGATGGCCTCGTTTTCAGTGCCGGAACGGAGGAGTCTTTTGGCGTCGTCTGAGCAGGAACTTCGTAGGTCTGTAAGAGGCACAGACTAAACAGAACGCTCAGCTTCCAACAAAGTCTAAGTCTTAATTGCATTTAACGATAGATTAGTCTGCAGCCATCGCCCCGGGCTGCGTCGCGCGATTCAAACGTTTTGGATAAAGCGGAAAGCGCGCAGTGAGCTCGGCCACACCGCGTTGAACTTTGGCCCGCACTTCTTCCGATTCCGGAGCATTAATAATTTCGGCGATTAGTCGCCCTATCTCTCTCATCTCCAGTTCTTTCATCCCGCGCGTCGTTACCGCCGGCGTCCCGATACGCAAACCCGAAGCAACGAACGGCTTATTTTGATCGAAGGGAATGGTGTTCTTGTTGACCGTGATGGTCGCGGCTTCGAGTGCCTTCTCGGCTACCTTGCCGGTAATTCCCTTCCCGTCCATCCAAACGTCGACCAGCATAAGATGGTTATCGGTACCACCGGAAACCAGGCGCAGTCCCTGTGACTGAAGCTCCGTTGCCAGCGCTTTTGCATTGGCCAGGATCTGACGTTGATACTCCTTAAAGTCTTCACGAAGCGCCTCGCCAAACGCGACCGCCTTGGCGGCAATAATGTGCACGAGCGGACCACCCTGAACTCCGGGAAACAACTTCCGATCGATCTCCTTGGCGTGCTCTTCCTTGCAAAGGATCAAACCGCCGCGTGGACCACGCAGGGTTTTATGTGTCGTGGTGGTTACGTAGTCTGCGTGTGGAACAGGAGACGGATGCAGACCGGCAGCAACCGGGCCGGCAATGTGAGCAATGTCTGCAAACATGCGCGCGCCGACGCCCTTCGCGATTTCACCGATCCGCTGAAAGTCGATGATGCGCGGGTAAGCCGAAGCGCCGCAGACTAACAGCTTCGGTTTGTGCTCCTCGGCAATACGTTGCAGCTCGTCGTAGTCGATTTGCTCGGTCTCGCGAGACACACCATAGTCGGCAACCTTGTAACTAATCCCTGAAAAATTCATCGGATGGCCGTGCGTCAAGTGGCCACCGTGCGAAAGGTTCATGCCCAGGATCTGATCGCCATATTGAATCGCTGCCAGATAAACCGACATGTTTGCCTGAGCGCCACTGTGCGGTTGCACATTGGCATGATCTGCGCCAAAGATTTGTTTCGCACGATCAATGGCCGTCTGCTCAACTACATCAGTCCATTCGCATCCGCCGTAATAACGCTTCTTTGGATAACCCTCGGCGTACTTGTTTGTGAACACGGAGCCCGCCGCTTCGAGAACAGCCTCACTAACGAAGTTTTCGCTGGCGATTAACTCGAGTCCATCCGATTGGCGCGCAACTTCGCGGTTGATCGCATCCGCAATAATTGGGTCAGCAGCTGCAAGCGCGGCATTCATTGATTCAATCATTTGACTCCTCGTTAAGGTTTCACACAAAGCATGAAAAGCTTCTCAATCGATAGGTTCGGGTGCCATGTACGACTTGCGACCTGACACTGAAAACTCTGGATGATTTCGAACTTCAACCACAACCCTGCGCCGTTTACCGTCGTGTACGCGGTTGATTGGATAGTAGCCGATAACGTAACGACTCTCGATATCTGCAAGAATCTTGGCATAAATGTCCCCGGCTTTTTCAGGCTTGTCGAGGTATGCGGTCCAGCCGCCAATTGCTGCCCCTGCCGCGGCGACGTTTCCCCAGAACAGGTGAAGATTGGCGTCTTGCAGTTCTGGTGGCACTTCCAGGTTCTTCTCGGTTCCTCCTCTGATTAACTGGGGACCGGGGATGATGGTGTAGACCGAGACCCTGGATCTTTCGATCGCATTGTAAAGGTCTCGCAGACTGAAAGTCGGCGTATCATACTTCGAAGTCCCGTACGCACGGGGGGGCGGTATCCGCGTAATTCCCCTGTCCACAGGCTCTCCACGCGAGAGAGCTCCAGGCACCGGCTGCCGGGTTGGTGACTTGGGGAACTCCGTTTCGCGAGCGCTGTTAACGTTGGCAGCAACATCGTCGCCTAGGCCAGGCGGAGATGAAGGAATATTCAAGATCGGAGGTGTCGATGGTAGCAGCGAAAACACCTCGTCTCCATCGGTCTGGAAAATAACAATGGGCCGTATATCTTCGACAGAAAACATCTCTCTTACAGCCGCCATTAGTGCGCTGAATTGTTTACTCCGCCCAAACCTTTGATCCTCGGACCTGGCCCGCAAAGACTCCAGGTTTTTTTTGATTCTTGACTTGTCCTGGGTGAAGTCAACGAGCAGCTTTACATCGTCGGTCACCACTGCCATCACGTCCCTGGGGCCCAATTGGTCGACCAGCTTCTTCGCAGCATTGACGCTCTGTTGAATGTAAGGCGACTGACTCCCACTGTAGTCAATCAGGAGGACAATCGTGCGGCCTACATTCTGATCATTGCCGAGAGAAAAATGATGAATCTCCTGAGGCCCGCCGTCTTCAGTGATGATGAAATCCTGTTTGGTGAGGCCGTTTATTGTGCGTCCGCTTCTGTCGCGTACCTGAACACTGGTGATGACCAGGTTTGTTTCAACTCTGATTACTTCGTCTTCGTTCGCATCGCCGGTCTTCTTTGCAGTCGCTGTCTTGAGGACGGCTTCCTTCGGTGGCTTAAGGCTTGAACCAAAGTCTTTGAGCTTAGGTCTTTCCTTCGGCGGCGACTGCGCGGCTGTGCGAGAGCCCGGTGAATAGGTCAGAGCAGCAACGAGTGTCACTAGAACCACAAACGAGCACACACTTACTGCGCGTAGACTCACTCGTGCTTTTTTATGACGCGCTTTTGCCACTGGTCCCTCTACCCCTCGATCTTTCTGACTCGCTCCGCGTGACGGCCGTCGAAGTTTGCATCGAACCAGGCGCGCACAATACCAGGAATCTGATCAGGCGGAGTTGTACGAGCGCCGATTGCCAAAACGTTCGCGTCGTTATGTTGTCTTGCCAGGCGAGCGGTCTCTTCAGACCACGCAACCGCAGCGCGCACGCCAGACACTTTGTTCGCTGTAATTGCCATTCCCGTTCCTGAACCGCAGACCAGCAAACCTTGATCTGCCTGACCACCTGCTACAGCTTCCGCAACCTTGCGTGCATAGTCTGGATAGTCAACCGCCTCTTCTGAAATGGTTCCCATGTCGTCAACGTCGAGGCCAAGATCCTTCAACAAAGGCTTAATTCTTTCCTTCTCAGCGAAGCCGGCGTGATCGCTGGCGAGTGCTATTTTCATGCGCGAATCTCCGATACAAATTCGTTTGGAATTGGGCTCGATGGTACATCAGCACCAGAGTGCTAGCAAAACGAAGGACACTGCGCCATTTCTTAAGGCAAGCTGTTAGTTGGCTTCTGTTGAGCTGCCCTGGGAACTCAGTAACCAACGGCCCGCAAACTAACAGTTTGCATTGCGTTATCAGTACAATTGAGGCATGCCGAGCTACCTTGACGTGGACACCTGGGCCAGACGCGATCTGTTCAATTTTTTCGTCAACTTCGACAATCCTTATTTCAACATCTGCACGCAAATCGATATCACTCAGTTGCTTCAACAACTCCGTCAAAGACCAGCGATCAGTGTTTCTTTAGCCTTCCACTATCTCGCACTTCGTGCGGCTAATGAGATCGAGTCCTTTCGCTACAGGCTGAGAAATGGAAAGGTCCTTGTTCATGAAGCGATTCATGGCGGCACCATCGTGTTGATGCCGAATGAAAGCTTCAACTTTGCGTACTTCAATTACCACGAGGATTTCGGACGGTTCATTTCCGAAGCACAAGAGTCAGTCGATAGGTCGCAGAGCGGCGCAGTGCCGTTCAATCCCGACCCAAACGATGATCGCATCCACTTCACTGTGCTGCCCTGGATAACGTTCACCAGCTTTGCGCACGCTCGCAACTGGGGACGCGAAGATTCAGTGCCGAAAATTGCTTTCGGAAAATTCACCACTACAAATAACCAAACGTTCCTGCCGATTTCTGTAGAAGTTCACCACGCATTGATGGACGGGCTGCATGTAGGGCGATTCATCAGCCGCGTGGAAGAACTCCTACATGACCCTGACTCATTTCTTCCCGACCCAGCGCGCAAGTAGGAGCAGTACCAGGCGCTTCATTTCCTCACAGGTGGGGAAGGACCACTTGTGCCCCTTCCCAACCTGCGAGGAAACCAAGCCTATAAGATCCCTCGAGGTCCCCTGGAAAGGTGATGGAGGAGCCCGCGACTATACCGACCGCTCGGTTCTGTATAGGTTTGCGTTAACGTTTTTGCTAAGCGAGAATGCTTGTTCGAATTCAACTTACGAAAGTCAACCGAAAACTACATGCGCTGGTCACAATATTTCCTTCCCACACTTCGTGAAGATCCTGCCGATGCCGAAGTCGTTTCCCATAAACTTTTGCTGCGAGCAGGTTTAATTCGACAATTAGGCTCAGGCGTTTATTCCTATCTACCGATGGCCCAACGGATTGCTTTGAAGATCATGCAGATTCTCCGTGAGGAGATGAATATGATCGGGGGCCAGGAATTTTATCTGCCAGCTTTGCACCCCGCCGAGATTTGGAAAGAGTCGGGCCGTTGGGACGCAATCGGGGACGACATGTTTCGCCTCAAGGATCGTAAAGGCGGAGACATGTGTTTGGGTATGACGCATGAGGAAGTGTTCACCACGATTGCGCGAAACGAACTGCGCTCTTACAAACAACTCCCGCAGGTTTGGTATCAGATTCAAATCAAGTTTCGAGATGAGCCACGGCCCAAGTCCGGGTTGATGCGCTTGCGAACTTTCATCATGAAAGACGCCTATTCGTTTGACGTCGATCAGGCTGGATTGGATAAATCATTCACCGATCAACGCGAAGCATACAAACGCGTATTCTCTCGCTGCGGCATTCAGTTTTCGATTGTCGAGGCATCGTCCGGTTCTATGGGTGGTTCGGAGTCGAATGAATTCGTCGCCCGCACAGACGCCGGCGAAGACTTAATCGCTAGTTGTGCCAACTGCGGATACGCAGCAAACCTCGAGAAAGCCACTTCAAGACTGGCTGCGATAAAAGACCTTGTTGGACCAGATGCGCCAGAAGAATTTCCGACGCCCGGCGTGCGAACCATTGACGACTTGATCTCTTTCCCCGGCGGCGCAAAAGCGATCAATCAAATCAAGTCGTTGGTTTATGTGGCCACCATCGATAACGAGCCTCGGCCGGTGCTTGCCCTCCTTCGCGGCGACCATCAACTTCATGAAACGAAGCTGGCGGATAACTTGCGGGCCACAGCTGTGCGAACTTCGCATGCTGAAGAGATTCGTGAACTGCTTGGTGCTGGCGCTGGAAGCCTCGGCGGCGTGGGCGCGAAGGCGCGGGCCAAGGAAGCGAATTTCGATCTAGTGATCATTGCTGATGTCGGTTTGAAAGGCAGAAGCAATATGACGACCGGCGCAAATAAGGATGACCATCACTTGCGCGGTGTCGATATTGAACGCGACATAAAACCCGATCAGTGGGCCGACTTGCGCGGAGTGGAATCGGGCGAAGGCTGTCCCCGTTGCGAGCAAGGCACCCTCGATGTCTTCAAAGCAATGGAAATCGGTCACATCTTCAAGCTAGGCACCAAGTACTCCGAATCGATGGGTGCAACGATACTCAAGGAAGACGGCAAGCCTGTTCCGATTGTCATGGGCAGCTATGGAATCGGCGTCGAGCGCATCATTACTGCCGCCATCGAACAGAACAACGACAAGGACGGCATCATCTGGCCCAAGAGCATAGCGCCTTTTGATGTGGTCCTGTCAGTTACCAACATGAAGGACGACCAACTGCGGGAGACCGGTGAGAAGCTCTACAAGGATCTTCATCGCGCCGGGTTGGATCCTTTGCTGGATGACCGTGATGAACGCGCTGGAGTTAAGTTCAAAGATGCCGATTTGATCGGTATTCCATACCGCATCACCCTCGGCAAGAAAATAACCGAAGGGCTGGTTGAACTATTTGACCGCCGAGCAAAGACAAGCGAAGACGTGAAGCTAGCCGATGTGGTTTCACGCGTGCAGAAGCTTGCCCTCGCTGGATTGTAGGTGCGGGACTCCGTGGCCGCCCCTTCGGGGAATTGAACCGCGGAGAAACGGAATCAAGATGGGGTGGCCACGGAGCGCCACCTCTACAAACCAATGAAATTCTTTTGGCTTCTAGTATTTGTCCTCGGCGGTAGTTTCCACACGGCAACGGCGCAGGATCTGCTGCCGGAGCTGGTCCGCCGGATCAAGCCTTCAGCTGTCGCGATCGAAACTTTTGATGCGCGAGGCGAAAAGCTGTCTCGCGGTAGCGGTTTCTTTATTGCGGTTGACCGCGTGGTGACGAACCGTCACGTTATCGACAACGCGATCCGCGCTGAAGTCCACTCGCATACTGGCGCTGTTTATCCTGTAAGAGGTGTCCTGGCCGTCGATGCTGAAGCAGATATTGCGTTACTTCGTGTGGATGCGCCGGCAAGCCAGGTCCGCCCGCTGCCACTTGATCGAACGTCTCCGCAGGAAGGCGAAAGCGTCGTCGTTATCGGTAACCCGTTTGGCCTGGAGGGTAGTGTTACCAACGGCATCGTCTCCGCGGTTCGAGATATCCCCACCTTCGGACGAATCATTCAAATCACCGCCGCAATTTCACCTGGCTCCAGCGGAAGTCCGGTAGTCAATATGCAGGGGCAGGTGATCGGCGTCGCCACCTTGCAAGTGACTGGCGGACAGAGCGTCAATTTTGCGATTCCTTCAGAACGGATCTCGCAGCTTCAAGCCGGTACTTTGCTCTCGTTATCGGAACTGGTAACGGCGACCGGCAGAAATAAGCGCGCCAGGGCTGTGCAGTATTTTCGCGATGGGCTGAGTTTTCTTTCTCAGGACGACTGCGACAAAGCGTTGCCCTATTTTGAAAAGGCGGTCGAGTCAGACAACAACTATGCGGAGGCATGGGCCCAGACCGGCTTCTGCCGCGAGAAACTTGGCCGTCACGCTGAGGCGATTGAAGCGTCCAAGAGAGCGGTAGCTCTGCGGCCGTCCTCCGAGTCGTATTTCAACATTGGCCTCGCGAGCTACTACTTGAAGCTGTATCGCGAAGCCAGCGAAGCTTATCGTCAAGCGATCCGACTGGAGCCTTATAACGCAGCAGATGCTTACTACGCGCTGGGGCTGGTCTACCGAGACTGGCAAAAGTTTGACGAAGAGATTCAGGCTTATAAACAGGCCATTCGTCTGAAACCGGATTACACCAGCGCTTACGAACGACTTGGCTCGCGTTATCTGAAGCAGAAAAAGTTTAACGAGGCAATCGAGGTCTTTAAGCAACTTGCAGCTTTGAAGCCGAGTGATGCGATCGTCCTGAACAACATGGGTGAGGCTTACGTCGAAGTGGGCAAGATGCCGGACGCTGTTGAATCGTTTAGACAGGCAATTCGGTTGAAGCCGGACTACGGCAGAGCGTTCTTTAATTTGGGCAAGACTTTCCTGGCCCAGGGAAATCGCGATGGAGCTGTCGAGCAATACAACATTCTGCAGAGTTTGGATCAGGATTGGGCTGAGCGGTTGAATGCGCTGATCAATCCTTAGACCGTGGTCAGCGGTTAGTGGTCAGTTGTCCTCCAGACTGCGGCAGCATCTCCAAGTCACAAAGCCAATCTTCGGAAACCACCGGATCAAACTGGTGACTTGGACATGCCGCAGTCTGAAGGGGGACAACTAACCACTAACCACTGACAACTGACCACTGACCGCGGACTACTGACCAGTACCAGCTTCCCATTTCCGATTTATCAAACTCGCCACAAACCCAGCTCCAAATCCGTTGTCAATATTCACTACCGTCACATTTGATGCGCACGAGTTGAGCATTCCCAACAGCGCGGCGACGCCTCCAAACGACGCGCCGTAACCAATACTCGTCGGCACCGCTATCACCGGCACGCTTACCAGACCACCCACCACTGAAGGAAGCGCTCCTTCCATTCCGGCAGCGACGATCGCGACGCGCGCACTTTGTAACAGCGAACGCTCCGCGAGTACGCGATGAATTCCAGCCACACCCACGTCCCAAACGCGTTTTACTCGATTGCCCATAGCTTCAGCGGTTAGCGCCGCTTCTTCGGCTACCGGAATATCGCTGGTTCCGGCGGTGACCACAGCGATTTCACCAACACCAAGATCTGTTTCGTCACGACGAATCCTGATCAGCCGTGCAGTCTCATGCCACTCGGCTTCGGTAACAACGTTTCTTACTTCCCCAAACGTACCCTCGTCCGTATGCGTAACCAGCACATTGGGAGAACGCTTCGCGAGTTGTTCCACAATGCCAACAACCTGCGCACGAGTTTTCCCTTCGCCGAAAACCACTTCTGGAAATCCCTGGCGGCTGGCGCGCGCATGGTCCAGCCGGGCGTAGCCGATGTCTTCGAAATGAAGATCCTTAATGCGTTTGGCCGCTTGGGCTTGGTCCAGATCGCCGCTCTTGTAGGCGTCTAGCAGACGCTCTAATGCTTTGAGATCCATGCTTGTTCTGTTCCTGTGCAGTATGAAAGGATTCTATCACCCAGACATCCAAACCCTATCTGGACGTGGCCTCATCCCTGACTTCAGCGAAGAAGCTGATTAGGTTGCTCGCCAGTTGTGACCACCCATTTCCCTTCTCCCGAATGTCATACCTCCAGGACAAGTAAGTCAACTCAGCTTCGGCTTCGCCGCCTCATGTGCGGCGGCGGCTCGGCCCCTCCGTAGAGATGACTGGATAATTAAGAGGGCTGCGCGCCCGTGGGTCGAACTCCTTAATGAAGAAAAGGGGCAGAGCCCCAGAGGTATAAGTGTGAGGGTTTGCGGCGGGGTAGAGCCTCCGTCTCACATCAGGCAGCGAAGTCGGACTGAGAGTTGATAAATCATAATCAGGGACCGGAGATGCTGGAGTAGAAGCGTGGGCAAGTCCGCCTTCTCAACCTGTGAGGAACCGAGAGGTATTTGAATCCCTGCACAACTGAGAAAAGAGGAGGTCGCTTGCACTGGCCCTTGGTGCAAAGTAACATCGGAACAACCAAATCCCATGGAATTTACAGTAGCAATCACAGGTGCCTCGGGTTCGATTTATGCTGAGCGGACGCTTGTTCACATGGCTGCCAGTGGTGTGGTCGAGCGCATCAACCTCATCATGTCTGAGGCGGCCGAGACTGTGGCGCGAGTTGAATTAGGAGTCGATCTTCGCGCCGGCGATCGCGAATCGGTCAATCAGTGGTTAGGCCTGCCAAAGCAGTCCCAACTTATCCACCGGCATGCTTTGAACAACATAGCTGCCAAGCCGTCTTCCGGCTCGCACCCGCAGGAGGGGATGGTGATTGTTCCCTGTTCGATGGGCACACTGGGCGCAATTGCGTCGGGCGCCGGGACCAATCTTATTCATCGCGCCGCAGATGTCACTTTGAAAGAGAGCAGGAAGTTAGTGATCGTTCCTCGTGAGACACCGTATAACGCCATTCATCTGGAAAACATGCTTCGACTCTCCCGCGCCGGGGCGCACATAATTCCAGCAAGTCCAGGTTTTTATCACCGGCCGCAAAGTGTTCGCGAACTCGTCGATCACTTCGTGTTTCGAGTTCTCGATCATCTGGGCGTTCCACACTCTCAAGCTACGCAGTGGCAAGGCTTGTCGAATCCCGCCGCAGAACTAGTCAGCGCGAGCGAAGACTAGTCCCCTAAAAATGCCTGTTTTGTTGCGAAATATCCGCGTCACCCTGGAGATGATCAAGATTGAGCACACGCTCTTCGCGTTGCCTTTCGCGTTCCTGGGTGCGGTGTTGGCGGCAAATGGACTGCCTACTCTCAGACAGTTGCTCTGGATAACTCTGGCAATGGTTGGGGCACGCTCAACAGCAATGGCTTTCAACCGCATTGCCGATCGCGACTACGACGCACTAAATGCTCGCACTGCTACCCGGGCAATTCCTGCTGGTTTGCTATCAGTAAGTTTTGTCTGGGCCTTCACCCTCGTCTCCGCCACTCTGTTTTTCGTGGCGGCAGCCATGCTGAATCGTTTGACTTTGATCCTCGCCCCGGTCGCCCTTGCCAGTGTTTTGCTCTACTCGTTTACCAAGCGTTGGACTCTCCTCTCTCACCTGGTGCTGGGTTGGTGTTTATGCATCGCGCCGACAGGGGCGTGGATCGCTGTACGCGGCGCGTTAGACAGTCCTGTGCCGCTCTTGCTCTCGCTCGTGGTGTTGTTATGGACCGCCGGGTTTGATGTGCTCTACGCCTGCCAGGATTACGACTTTGACGTGAAGGCGAATCTGCATTCCATCCCCAGACACTTTGGAATCGAGCGGGCGCTGTGGATTGCCCGGCTATTGCACGCGGGCGCGTTTGCCGCGCTGATTGCTTTATACTGGTTTACCGGTCTCGGCATTGTTGCTCTGGTTGGTGTGATTGCGACTGGAATACTGTTGGTTTACCAACACCGTTTGGTACGGGCAGACGATTTGAGTAGATTAAACGCAGCGTTCTTTACGACAAATGCTTTTGTCAGTGTCATTTTGTTTGTAACGTTTGGAGGGGCGGCCCTCATAAGGAAGTTTTCATGAGTTTCTCGCACGATCATGCACTGAATGCGATTGCGGCTAAGGTTGAATCAGGCGAACGCTTAACGTTTGCAGATGGGATTGCTCTGTTCGCGACCGACGATCTACCGGCGCTCGGAAAGCTCGCAGACACTGTCAGGCGAAAGAAGCACGGGCGAACCACATTTTTCAACGTGAACCGCCATCTCAACCCAACTAATGTCTGTTACGCCGATTGCAAGTTTTGTGGGTTCTATCGAACACCACGTCAGCCAGACGCTTACACACACAGCATCGACGATAGTCTCCGAGTTGCCGGCGAGGCAGTGAAAGAGGGCGCTACCGAACTACACATCACCGGCGGTCTAAACACGAAACTTCCGTTCAAATACTTCACCGATCTGCTATCCACGCTTAAGCGAACTTACCCGCAGCTTCATCTGAAGGCGTTTACGATGGTTGAGTTTGACCACTTCGCGCATTTCTACAAGATGCCAGATGAAGAAGTAATCCAGGCGCTCATTGATGCGGGTCTCGATTCCTGTCCCGGTGGCGGCGCAGAAATTTTTCGAGAACCAACCCGCTCAATGATCTGCGCCCATAAGTGTGACGCAAACCGGTGGCTTGAATTGTCTGGAAAGCTACACGCCGCCGGACTCAAGACCAACGCGACCATGCTCTACGGCCACATCGAATCACTTGAGGACCGTGTTGACCACCTGCTACGACTGCGTGAGCAACAGGATCTTTCCGGTGGTTTTCAGTGCTTGATTCCGCTCGCGTTCTATCCAGAAAAAACGCAGCTATCACACTTGCCTGGTCCATCCGGCGTAGATTCGCTGAAAACGATGGCCGTATCCAGACTGTTGCTCGACAACTTCGATCACATCAAAGCCTATTGGGTGATGTTGGGGAAACGGCTCGCCCAGGTGGCCTTACATTACGGCGCGAACGACATCGACGGAACGATCACGGAAGGTGGAGAACTCTCAGAAAGCTACTCGATCGAGACAAACAACGAGGTGAAAATGTCGCGTAACGAGTTGGTAGCTCTAATTGAGGAAGCAGGGTTCGAAGCCGTTGAACGGGACACAGTCTACAATCCGATTGAAAGAGAAAATGTAAGTCTCGCCTGATTTGATTTTTGAAAACATTTATGACAACGCTTACTGAAAATCGCACTATCTCTGTCGCGCATTCACCCGATTCGGATGATGCGTTCATGTTTTATGGCCTGGCTACGAATAAGCTCGACACTGGCAACCTCACCTTTACTCATGTGCTCAAAGACATCCAGAGGCTCAACGAAGAAGCCTTTCGCGAGACCTACGATGTGACCGCCGTTAGCTTCCATGCTTACGCTTACCTGACGGACAAGTATGTGTTGCTACCCCACGGCGCTTCGATCGGCGACAACTATGGTCCAATCCTGGTTGGTCGTCAGCCGGCCCGGCCAGAAGACATTAGCAATCTCAAGATTGCTGTACCGGGAACTCTGACCAGCGCCTTTCTTGCCCTTCGCATTTTCAACCCTGACTTCAAATATGAAGTTGTTCCGTTTGACAAGATCATGGATGTGGTTAAAAGCGGACGCTGTGATGCCGGCCTGCTCATTCATGAGGGACAACTTTTCTACGAGTCCGCCGGTTTCTTCAAAATCCTTGACCTGGGCGAATGGTGGCACAAAGAAACGGGGCTTCCTTTGCCAATGGGCGGCAACGTAATTCGTCGCGACCTTGGTCCGGAAGTAATCAGAGTAGTTTCAGAGTGTCTCAGAAAGAGTATCCGCTACTCGCTGGATAACCGCGAAGATGCGCTCGACTATGCGATGCAGTTTGCACGTGATATGGACACGGAGCTGGCCGACAGGTTTGTCGGAATGTGGGTAAATGAATTAACGCTGGATTATACCGAGCGCGGGCGCGAGGCGGTCCGGCGGCTACTCAACGATGGATTTGAGAAGGGTATCATTCCCAGTCGTCCCAACGTCGAATTTGCTGTTTGAGTCCGTGGTACGTCGCTCACCCCTCTAAGCTGGGGTGCGTGCGACGGCTTGAAGCCGTTCCGCCCAGAAGGAGCGGCGACCGCCGCACGCATCATCGGATCCAGACTAAAAGATCAGGCTCCTCCCAAAGCTTGACCATAACGCCTTTCCCATGCCGCAACGCGGCCGCTCTGCGTTGCATCGCGCCATCGCGCATTGAGGCCCAGGGATTTGTGGACGTTGCCTGTTTCCGACGTGAGGACTCTCCGAATCTGATTAGCTGAAACTCTGGTCCTGTGTCGCGTTCAATGAACTTTTGACGAGGTGAATTGCTGATGCTGCATTCACCGACGAATGAGGCTAAATGTTTCTGCGCGGTGAACCTTACATCAGATGCAGGGCTTATTGCAACTGTAAAATCGGCCATTTTGACGGTGGAGTCGGAGGTCAAGCTTGCTCCCTAAAGCTTCCAGATCCCGGGCGTTGTTTGTTAACCTCCCAATACCGAACTAGTCGTTTGTTTCACTGTCAACCGGATTCCATCTAAGGAGGCACCGAGCAGTAACGGAAGGGCAACATCCGTTTCTCATTTAGCATCTGACGGGCGGTCTAATATTGCAGTTTCATCGACCGGAGAAATCTCACATTGAGGATTGGATATGAATCGTAATACTCCTGAACGAGCTCGAAAATCCCTGGTTGCGGCATTTTTCCTCATATTGGTCGGGGCTCCGTCTGTATTGGCGCAAAGTTTGGGAACCGGTGCCGATCTACCGCAGCACGAGGTGGAAAGAATCATCCAGGCATTTACCAAGAAGGAAAACGAATTTCGTCAGGCTCTGAATCAATTCTCCTTCAAACGCGACGCGTTGCTGCAAAGCCTGGGGATGGGCGGGCAGGTTATGGGCGAGTACCATCGGGTTTCGACTTTTACCTTCGACGACTCCGGAACCAGGTTTGAAAAAATCAGCTATTTCCCGATGCCTTCGTTTGCGGGGGTAACTCAGGAGGACCTGGATGATCTCGGGGGTGTGTCCCCATTCGCTCTGGAGCCAAGCAAGATTGGAAGTTACAACTTTAAGTATGTTGGCAAAGAAAAGATCGATGAGTTGAACCTGCACGTATTCGACGTTACCCCCAAAGTCATCCCGGATCCGAAGAAGACCAAGGAGCGCCTATTCCTGGGACGAATCTGGGTCGATGATCAGGATTTTCAGATTGTTAAGACCAAAGGCAAGGGAGTCCCTGAAACCAAGATCAACAAGTTCCCGGTTGTGGAAACGTATCGCGAGCAGATTGGAAAGTTTTGGTTCCCGACGTATACCTACGCTGACGAACAGTTGGTGTTCGACAACGGCGACATGCTCCACGTGAGAATGAAGGTGCGATACACGGACTTTGCTGAGGCTCGCGCGACCTTGAAGATAACCGAGGTTGACCCTGAAGCTGAGAAGAAAACCGAACCTGCGCCGACTCCGACTAAGCCTCCTGCTAAGCCTTAGTACTAACGTTTAAGTGACCGCGTGCGAATCAGCCAATTCCCTCTTGACCATCGATCGCACGCGGTCAACCAAGCCATTAATTTCCTCGTCTTTTTTACAACCCTCAGTTTGAACGGGCGGCAAAAGGACCATCTCGATGGTGCCGCTCCTCGCTTCGCCGGTCCCTTTACCCATTAACCAGTCGGTATGTTTGATCGCAACCGGTACGATGGGAACACCAGCTTGCGCTGCCATATAAAACGCCCCTTTTTTGAATGGCATCAGGATACCCGGTTTGGCCCTGGTGCCCTCGGCGAATACCCCGAAAGAAATTCCCGATTTGATTCGCGCAGTGGCTGCTTCCGTCGTTTGCAGGGCTCGTTCACGATTCGACCGATCGATGGCCATGATATTCACGAAGCCCATCCCGAATCCCAATATAGGAACCTTGAGCAACTCCTTTTTGGCCAGCATTCCAATCCGTCGCCCGAGGAAAGCAAAGAGCGTGGCTGTGTCGAGGTAGGAGCGGTGATTGGAAACAAAGACGTAGGTCTCGTTTTGGGCGATGTTCTCCATGCCTTTTACCGCGACGTCAACTCCGCTGAGACGCAGCCAGTTGCGCGCGCCAAAAAGGGCCCAGGGGTAAACCAGGTCATGTTTCCCGGTCAGCCAGGCCACAGACAAAATCGGTGGACCGAGAAACAGCAACAGGGTGGCAGCTACAAAAAGCGACCACCAATAATGTAGGCGTCGAACTAGTCGCATATGAACGGTTGGATTGCGCGACAGATAATCGCATATTGTGTAGCCTTCCGGCGATTTGTCCTGAAAAATTGCCGATTCCACCTTGCTCAATTGGTCCTCCAGCGTTATCTTTCAACTGCAATTTCTCTCTCCTAAGCCTGCTGCAGGCGAAGCATCTAATCCGATCGAAGTGCATCCAAGTAGTTCGCTCCCCCGTGGGAACTGTCTGGTCAGGAGCTACAACAATGAAAAGATCACTGTATTTACTGCTGTTCCTTTTTGTATTCACCAGCTCCCAGTTGTTCCTGGCGGCCCAGACGCGTCCACGCCGCGTTGGCGATAGTCAGACCAATCGGCAGACAACCCCTTCGACGACTCCGCGGGTAAATCAAACTCCCTCGCGGCCTCCTGTTTTGGGAGGAGCCAATCGCACCCCAAACATGCAAACAGACGGACAGGCAGGTGAAACGCCGTCTGGTCCCGAGGAAGTCGAAGCGGGCGACATCATCAAGGTCAATACAACCCTGGTGACATTGCCGGTTAGTGTTATGGATCGGGACGGCCGGTACATTCCAAACCTGAAGAAAGAAGACTTCAGGCTCTGGGAAGAAGACGTCGAGCAGAATGTAGCTTTCTTTTCAGCAGTTGATAAACCGTTCTCGGTGGTCCTGATGATTGACACGAGTGGTTCGACCCGCTTTCGTCTTGAGGACATTCAAGACGCGGCGATTACATTCGTTAATCAACTACGTCCTGACGATAAGGTCATGATCGTTTCATTCGACGATGACATTCTGGTCCTGAGCGAATTCACCAACGACCGTAATCGACTGAGAGACGCAATTCGGCAAACTGAAACCGGTAATGGAACTAAGCTTTATGATGCGGTTGATCTGGTGATTAGTCGGAGGTTGAACCAGATCTCCGGACGCAAAGCAATCGTTCTGTTTACGGATGGTGTAGACACAACGAGCCGACAGGCTTCATACGATAGCAACATTACTGATGCTGAAGAACTGGATGCCTTAGTCTACCCAATTCAGTATGACACTTACTCGGATATGGCAGGTGGTGGAGGCGGTGGTGGCCAATGGCCGGGCGCCGGCATGCCGCCAGTAACCATCGGCGACGTGCTCGGACAAATATTTGGAGGCGGCCGCCGCAGAGGCGGTGGCGGTGGTGGAGGTCGCGGTAGTGGCCGGTCAAGGGGCGAGTATGAGATTGCGAATCGCTACCTTCAGGAAATGTCGGAAAGAACCGGAGCGCGCCATTACCAGGCGGATTCAGTTCAAAACATGACGCTGGCTTTTTCGAAAATTGCTGAGGAGTTGCGCCGCCAGTACAGCCTCGGATATTACCCCAAGCATCCGGCGCAGGCGGGACAACGACGACAGGTACGAATCCGTGTAAATCAGCCCAACTTGGCTGTGAAAACGCGCGATAGTTACGTTTTCAATCCAAACAAGAATCGGCCGGAAGATACCGCCCAAAAAACGCCGCCCGTTTTGCGCAGGAACTTTGGTTCGTCCAATAACTCCTGGCGTCGAAACTAAAATAGCGCGACGGATGCCGTTGCATCCGTCGCGCTCATTACGCCCACAGGAGGAAAGGGGCGAACACTTATATCCGACGACTGCCAGCTCCCGAACTCAAGTCACTGTCTGGCCCAGACTGCAAGATGTGAGCTCACTTTGTCGCGGCTGGTTCTTCAATACCCATAAGCTGGACCACGAAGATTAGTGTCGCTTCTGGTGGAATCACTCCTCCCCCGGCCCCTATGGATCCATAACCAAGCGCTGGCGGAATTATCAGCGTCGCCTGTTCACCAACACGAAGCTTTGCCACTCCTTCATCCCAACCTTTGATCACTCGGCCTTCACCAAGTTTGAACTTCAAGGGCTCGCTGCGGTCGAGTGAGCTGTCAAACTTCACTCCATCGGTTAACAGTCCCGTGTAATTCACTATTACGGTCTCGCCACTCTTCGGCAGACGACCTTCAGTGCGCCTGGTGATTACATAGATTAATCCCGATGGCGTTATGGTCACCGGCGATTCCTTCACTCGAGCAGCGGTCGTTGGTTTCACTACTTTAGTTCTCCTTCCGCGCGTAGACGTTGTTCTTTTCTTTGTCTGTCCCTGCGCCACCATCGCAGGGGTCAGTAGGAAAGCAATCAGCAACAATACTATGACCTTCAAACCTATTCTCCTTGCTCGACAAAATTTTCAGAGCTGCTAATCCCATAGTAAACGAACATTGAAGGATCGACGAATTCGCCTGAAAACAATGCCGGCACTGCCCCGACACGTCGCTTCCCTGTACCGACCTCAATAAACCACTGACGCCAGGAAAGCGCCCTGAGGTTCGTTGTAGAGTCCCCTGCTCATCAAGGTCATCGGCTGCACCACGCGAAGTCCATTCGCTAGACACCAACGAAGCAGCTCGCCATTTCGCGTAGGCAGCATAAACCCTGGCCCAGGAAACTCTTTGGCTGCGCCGATAAGCGCCTTCACGTCTTCATTACTCTCGCCGACGGCGTGACCGAAAAAGCCAATGCCGCTCGTATAACCGGTGATGCGGCCGGCGTGCTCGACCACGCTTCCGATTCCTTGCTTGATTGCGTTGGCTAGCTCCGGCCCTCGGTGATGTCCATGCACTCTGAAACACAATCCATTGCAGGCCTCAAGATCGCCTTCGTTTGCCTGACGGACGACACGCCCTGGGATCTCCAACGCTAACGCCGAACCCTGCAACGTCGAAAGCGGTTCGCGAGCGTCGAAACCGAGCTTGTTGTACAGCGACAGCGAGCGATTGTGATAAGCAGCCTGCACCAACCTGACCCCCGCAAAGTTGCGCTGCTGGGCTCTTCTGATCACGTCCTCCATAAGTCGCCGGCCCAGGGCTGAATTCTGAACACTCGGATCAATCGTTATGGGACCAACGCCGGCGATGACGCCGTTCTCCCAAAGAAAATTACTGCCTACGACTCGCCCGTCAACTTCGGCAATAACTGAATAAATATCGTTACGCCCAAGCAAGTCCGACAATAATCCGACGGCGGCTTCCGGAACAGGAAAATCACGCGGAAAGTTGTGCTGGTCGGAAATTGTTCTGAAGGCTTGATAGCAGATTGCGCCGCACGTCTCGGCATCTTCCGGTTTACCGCTGCGTAAAATAGCTTCCATTGAACTTAGTCTCCAGTTGATTGCCAGCCAGGGTTCGAGAGCGACTTCGCCGCCTATTGGATAACGCGCAAACCAAGCGCAATTCGGGTCAGCGATTGCAGAACCGAGCGCAGTAGCGCCGGGTCCCTCATCAACAGCGTCCTAAGCGAACTACTCGCAATGTTGACGAGGATCCGGCCTATCCCAACCCATCGGGCTCTGTTGCCGACTTCACCTATACCCAGTCGCATCGGCAGGTTTGCCGGCATCCTGCACCTCAACGACGTAACGCCAGGCATCAGGCTGGGAACCATCCAGGTCGGTAAAACCATAGACCTTCGCGAGTTGCCCACTTGAAAGTGATTGCCTGTTCCAGCGCGCCAACTCCGGATCCGCCGCCAGTGCGGCGACCGCACGACCTACGTAACGCGGTGTTTCCGTGATTATGAAGTGCGGCTGTTTCGCGATCGCGTCACGCCAGTTTTCTTCCTTCACCCCATAGTTATCCAACATCTGTTCAGAACGCAGCCAACCGGGAGTGAGCGCGACGGCCGTGCACTGATGCTCTTGAAGTTCCTGCCCGAGGGCCCACCCGATTCGTATGACTGAAGTCTTGGCGAGATCATAAAAGAGAGACAGCCGATAGTTTTTGTTGTTGTACTCGGCGGTGCCATCCGTCATCTCCACCACCAGCCCTCCGGGCTTCTTGATTAGCAGCGGTAGCACGTAATGGCTGGTGATGATGTGAGTGTCGATCGCGAGCCGGAGCAGGTGCAACCCCTTTTCCAGTGAGTGTTCCCACACAGGTTTGTACCACTCGGTCAAGAACTCTCCGCCCCAGATATCGTTGACGAGGATGTCGAGTCGACCCTGCTCACTCTCTATTCGATCAACCAGCGCTTTTACTTGCTCGTGTTCCAGATGGTCGACTTGAAGAGCGATGCCTTTGCCACCCGATTCATCGCCGGCATGCGTCACCATCTCCGCTGTCTCTTCAATGGTTTCTGGCCGATTGATCTCGGAGCGTTGCTCATGCGTGCTACGACCCGTGCAGTAGACAGTCGCGCCAGCCGCTCCCAATTCGATTGCGGTCCCGCGTCCTGCACCGCGAGTCGCACCAGCAACTAGAGCTACTTTGCCATGAAGTGATTTATCCATTATCCAAGCTTGATCCTTCGCCCATTGCCGCCGCGGCCAAGCATCGCCACGATCCGATAGCGTCCTTCCAGGACTGTGCCTGAGATAAAGCTTCCCTGACCGGACGAAATGGTGATAGCCGAATCCGATGATTTGCGCTGGCCGCCAGACGTGGCCGGAGGTTGCTTGAGTGTAGGCTGCGCAACGTAAGCGACGCGCCACAGGAAGGGCAGCGAATTCTGCTTCGGGTTAACTCGGCTGAGCAAACGGGGCAAGTGTTCATCGGGCCGGTAGTTTATAGACTTACCTGAAACTTACATAACTATTTTTGGCCGGGTCTGGAATGTTGTTCCCCCCTCCTGAGAGGGGATAGGGGAATGACGAAGTTACGACGGCCATGCGGCGAACATAAGAACTTACCTCCAGAGGCCAATGCCCTCACAAATATTTTGGTCATCGTTGTCAGTAATCTCCTTTTGGGTCGTGATGATAAGTTCGTTTTCCAGAACGGCAGGCTGGGCAAACGGGGCACGACACTTATTGGCGGACAGAATCGCAACCTTGATTCGCCCTAAGTCTGTTTTTTGCATTACGCTTCTTTACGTCGGTTACATTTGTTCCCTGTAAGCACATTAATTCTTTTTGAAGACAGCTTCGTTGCTTGAACAAGTTCTTACGAGCTGATTTAAGTCGTTTTTGGTTTCCTTCGTAAGCAGCCTGTCAGGTTTGTCCTCTAGCTTGGGTCTCACAATTTCCGATGGCGTGGTCGGCGTGGAGGCTGTTGCTGCCGCAGTAGTTCGTTCAGTGTGATGCCTGGCAACGCTGCGCCGCAGGAGGAGCAGTTGAGAGAACTATCCTCAACGGCAGATGAGCATCGTGGGCAGGTGTTCATTGGGCCGGTAGTCTATGGAGGATACCTAACTACTTTTGTGTCGGAGTGAGGGCGTTTCGACGATTTCGCTAGAATTTTTGCTAGGGCAGCGTGAACGTGTAGTTGATGATGCCGGTGATTTTTCCCGGCCGCCCGCGTGAGAGGGTCGGCGGGAATCTGGCTTCGTTTGCCGCCTGCACGGCCGCTCCTTGCAAGAGAGCGTGACCAGAAATCGCGCGCGCAGAAATCACCCGACCTTGTTCATCGATCGTTACTTCCACACTCACGGTACCTGAAGCGCGAACCGCTTTAGCCATAGCAGGGTAAGCCGGCTGAGGGAGGCTAGTCGCCTTGTCGTTGAGGATGCCAGCTGATTCCACTTTGGTAGTTGCTGGTTTTTCTGTTTGCGTCTCTGAGGGGTTGTTAGATGCTGCGACAGGATTAGAAGCGACCGGCTGAGTGGTTTTGGATGTCGGGCCGCTGAAATAAAAATCCCCCGTTAAAGATGAGGACTCCCACGGCGTTTGCTGTCCAGCCGTCGAGTTGCGAACTGCGATACGCACGCGCTTGAAGACTTCTTCAATACTCAATCCAGGTATCAGCATGTTCTTCAGTAACTCCTGGGTGTAGAGTCCGTTCCGCTCCTTGCCATCACTCGCAACCGAACCAGGGGCGGTGGCATAAGCGATCAAAGTTCCGCTGGGCGCGTCCATTTGCGCGAGGCCGTTTGAAGCGGACCGAAAGCTCCGGCCAAACGGATTATTTCGGCAAGCATCCAGGATTACGACATTTAGCCCATTGCCGGCCTCATCCATAATTCCGAGCATGAGATTGGCATCAACCCCCTGGTCTTCCACATCGGCCTCATTTTGAATACTCGCGTCGACCGGAATCAGGTAGTTCCGACCGCGCAACTGTACGCCGTGCCCTGCGAAGTAGAACAAACCCTGGCCTCCGCCTTTCAGCCTCTGTCCAAATGCGCGAATCATCGCTTTCATCTGTCGCTGCGTAAGATTCACGCCGTGTTCTACTGAAAACCCGACCTTCCCCAAATGTTCAGCGACGTCAATAGCATCGTTCGTCGGATTCTTAAGGTGAGGGGCGTTCTCGTACGCTCCGTTGCCAATAACCAAAGCCAGACGTTTCGCGGAAGGGGTGGATTCGCCCTGGACTAGCTGCCGGCTCTGTTGAGCGTGGGAGGTCACACCGATCAAGGTAATGGAAAGGAGGAGGACAATGGTTTTCACTTCAGGAAAACTCCAGGAGTGGGCAATCGGAGGCGTCAACGTAAACAACGAAAGCCGTTGAACATTTCGGAAATACCACAAATGCGACTGTGCACAAAAAGTCGCAGGTCTATTTTCTGCTCGTCGAATCTTTGACGCCGCCATTTAGAAAAGCCTTGGCCTCCTGAAGCTCTGGCCTCACGCTGTCGGCCCCTCGAGATAATGCGATAAGTTGTCCGTAGTAGACCTTCGCGTTCTTCTCGTGTCCCGCCAGCCGCGCGGCGCGGGCTGCGCCGAAAACCCCATTGAACCGGTTAGGGGAAGTACTCAACGACGTTTCGAATTCCTTAAAGGCTGCCGCTGGTTGCTTGAGTTCGATCAGCAACTCGCCCAACTGTTCCCGCGCCGGAAGGATCGCGCCAGGTGTCACCGGGTGTTTTTCAGTAGCATCGTCGAGATCAGCCGCAGCACGCATTAGTGCCAGCGCTTCATCGGGCTTGCCTTCGGCGTGGGCCAACCAGGCCGACGCCACCTGACGCTCAATGTCCACCTGTTTGGCCCAGTCGTAACCAGCTTTTACTTCACCAAGTTCACGGTGGATGGCGGTCAGCATCTCAACTTCATTACGGGCGGCAGCCGTATCACCCTTGCGCGCAGCGCCAATCGCTCGCGCAAAGTAAATGTGCGCCTCGGCCCAACGAAAACTCTTCCACGGAAATGTCTTTGAAGTGCCGGGAGGTAACGTCAAATTAGCAGCTTCGTCCCAACGACGACGTTCCAGCGCATATCGCGCCGGTATCGCAGCGAATGAATACGCAACCTTGAAACTCTGCGGCTCAACTTTCTCCATCTTGTTTACTTCATCGACCACGCCCCACGCCTGTTTGTCTTGCACACCCTGCAAATACGCATAAGCCAGATAGTCCATGGCGTGAAGCTGTTCATCCCAGGCACCGGTCATGTTATTCCGTTTAGCAAACGCTATCGCTGACGCTTTGGCGTCGAGATTTGACTTGACCGCTTCGGACCACAATCCCAGACGCGTGAAAATGTGCGACGGCATATGTTGCGCATGGGCTGAGGCCGGAGCAATTTTGGCGTAACTGCGGGCTGCATGCAGCGCAAGATTCGCTAACGCCGGATAGTCGTAACTATGAATGATGTAATGTGTGACACCCGGATGCTGAGGTTGCTTTGCGAGGATTCCATTCAGGATTTGGGCCGCTTCCTTCTCCCTCGCATAACTCTTGTCCTGCGACATCATCCCAGTGGCGACGAGAGTAAGCGCATAGAAAACCCCCGCTTCCCTGTCTGATGGATTCCGTTGATGGACCCTCTTCATCGCGTCACTGTAAGCAAAGGTGCGCGTCCGATGGTCGAGCTTGTCAGTGTCTTTGAAAAACACCTCAAGGGCTGCGATGTAATCCTGCTCGCGCTGACTGGTAGCGCCAACAGCTTTCGCCTTCTGCACCGCGCTTAGTCCCTTTTGCAGCTCTGCCCCGCTCGGCGGCGCCCAAAGCGGATGGTAATTGCTAATCGCGATGCCCCAGTGGCCCATGGCACATTTCGGATCAATAACAGTCACCTTCTCGAACGCTTTCTCAGCTTCCTCATACTCAAACGAGTGTAGCCAGGCGACTGCGTGATTGAACTGCTTCTGAGCCGGAGGGCTGCACGACACTTTGAAGTTGACCTCTCCGAGTTTTTCCGAAGCGTCGTGGCGATGTGGCATCTGGTGAGATTGGTGGTCTTGTCCAACGGCCGTACGCGAAGTGAGAAGCATAGCAGCCAGGCAGGTTAGGGCTAAGATTGAGACAGTGCGATTCATAGACTGCTCCTTTCTGGAGAAAAACAATGAGAAGCTAGTCGGGTGTTTTCCAAACATATGCCGTTTTTTATGCTAAAGGCACGTTTATGTCAATGACTGCGTAGACGCCTCTGGTCGAGGTCCGGCTCGATGACGCCGCCAAGCTTCGGACACTTCACGGCGAATCTCCGGATGGCGCGGAGAGGCCTGAAACGCTCTTAGAAAACAGAGCAGGCTCGAATATTTTCGATTGGTCTCGTCCAATGCTAATGCCAAATGTATGTATTGCCACGCGAGGTGATGACTTTGGCGTTTCAGGCGTTTCCGATATTTATTGAGCAGGCGTTTCCGCGCCGTCACCAGCGCCTCAGCGTCTGTCGATATACCCTGCCCAATGTAAAAATTCACCAGGTTCTCGCTTGCATGAACGAATCCAAAATGGTCCGAGAGTCTGATGAACAAGTCCAAATCAATGAACCTCGGAAGCGCCTCATCGAAGTAGCCGACCCTCTCGAAGCATTCCCGTTTGATCACAGCTGACTGGATTCCGATTGAATGGACCTGATAGTCCCTCGATTTTTCATTAATCAAAAGGCCCGGCTCAATCTGCGGCGCCCTGAAGTCGCTGACCGTGCCATCGCCCCAGACCACTTGCATGTCGCTGTAGAACACACCAGTTTTGCCATCTGACCGTTCAAGTGCGGCCACCGCCTTCGCAAGTTTATCCGGAATCCATTCATCATCGCTGTCCTGGAAAGCGATGAAGCGGCCACGCGCCATCCGGATTCCGTAATTCCGCGCCGCCGAGCAACCACGATGGGGACGCGAAACCAGGGATACATTTTTCAGGTGGGCAAATCTGCCAAGAATAGAATTTGACTGGTCAGTCGAACCGTCATCAACAACGATGAGTTCGAAATCGCTGAAGGTTTGATTGAGAACGCTCTGAATGGATCGATCAAGAGTTTGCGCTCTGTTATAGGTCGGTAGCACAACACTTACTAGCGGATGCATTCTAAAACCCTCGATCAAATACTACTTAGACTAGTCGTCATTTTGAACCAACGGTTCGAATAGTTACAAACCGCTTCACCTTGACCGTGATCAGGCTCTTTGCGCAAGGGCTTGTCACACTTTCTGTATCAGGTTCCTCAAGCGCTCTTTCAGTGTTCGTTTGGGCCGAGCCACTTCAGTAGCGTCTATTGAAGACGTGGGTTCACCATCCAAGCTCATCCGGTTGCCGTGAAACTCGAAGACAACATACTTCGCAACTACATCACCTGGGTTGTAAATTCCATGAGGTTCGCCCGAAGGACAAAAAACCACGCTGTAAGGTCCCACGCGCTTCCCCAGTAATTCAACTTCACCCTCAAGCACGACAATACCTACGTCATGCTCGTCAACATGAGGCTCGTAACCGGCCGCCGGCATGAGCGTTGACGTGTGGCAATGAAGTTTCCTCAGGTAGGGAGTAGATCCTTCAAACACCATCTGTGCGTGAAACCCAGGTTCGAACTCTGAACCTATTGAACTCTGGAACATATCGAAATGTCCGAAAGCGAGGTCTGGACCGGAACTTCGCGAGAGGTTCTGCCACTTGAACATCAGATAGTTTGCCGGCTCTTCGCTTTGGCAGGTGAGCGTGTGCCGAAAGTCTAAGGGGTAATAGACAAACTGGCCGGGAGTAAGCCGCCGTTGACGGCTTTCACCGCCACCCTCGGCATCCGGAAGAGTAAGCAACACTTCACCGCTCAAAAGCATTAACAGTTCTTCCTCGTCATGTGTGTGCGGAGGGTGCGGGCAATGTCCCTGCTTCAAGACCGAGACATGGCAGCTAAGCTTGTTGAGTTCCGGCGTTGAGCCGTGAAAAAGAAAATACGGTTTCCAGCCTTCGGTTTCGTGTGGCTCAAGAGGAAGATCGAGCTGACAAACTTGATTTGTCAGGGGTGTGACACCGTCACCGTTATTAGTTGAAACCGGTGGGAGCACCATCCGGTTGACGTCCGTCGTAGCACTACCTTTAATCATAAGACACGCCGGCTTCGGGAAACTGAATTGGCGAAAGGGCCAGTCCAGGTAATTCAGATCCGGAATTCGTATAGGGGCGTCCGGAGTTGCGTATTGGATTAGCAGAGCCCGACGCGTTTCAGTAAAAAGATTACGAGAGCCATGCCAGATCTGTCCATCGAGGAATACAGCATCGCCATCGGCCATATCCAATTTAAGTAGATGGCTTCGCTTGTCTCGCGCCCTTGCCCAATCGGCAACGTCGTCGTCAGTGGTCTCGTCGCGCGCCTTGCCCAGCTCACTTCTCAACTGCTGCACCGTTACCCCGAAGCGATGGGAATGAGGAACTATCCGCAAAGAAGAATCACGATTGGTATTTTTAATGCCGAGCCAAACCGAAACGGTCTTGTTCGGAAGAAGCGACGACTCAATATCCGAGTGCCAGGGATGAACGGCCCCCGGCGCACGGTCCTGCATGCTGGCGCCCCAAAGCATGACATCATTGCCGAGCAGGGCCGAGACTCGATCGACAATGGCAGGATGGCTTCCAATTTCGTAGAAGGCTCGCGAAGTGGCGGCTTGACCCTTGTTCCAATCCAGAGGTGGTGGATGATTTGGATCTTGGATGGTGTTGAGGAAATTCGTGCACTCTAAAGCGGAAAGGATGCGTACGGGTCCCACATAACCCACCTCGGCAAATTGCTCTGACAGTTGACGGGGTATTTCAGGTAAGACAGAACTACTTCCCATTTTTGCTCGATCAACTAATCGTCACCAGAATCTTAAGCATTAGCTAACGTCAATTCATGCCGACGCCACCGCGTCGCAATCGACACTCTACTGGTCCCATTCAAAAGCGACTTCCGAGATCGCGGTATCCGGATCGGTCCCGTAATAAACTGAATTGATAACGAATCGTACCCACCTGGTGCGGACAGTCCCAACATCAACCTTCTGACTCTCCATCCGATCATCGAACCTCAACTCGCGGGAACTGCCATCGGAAAATTGCGCCGTTACGGTAGCCAGACGATTATTCTGTGCAAAGGCGTGTGAGCTCTTGAAGTACCCGGGTTGAAAAAGAATGCGATGGAGATTGATTTCCCTGTCGAAGTCGAAACGAATCCACTCGCCTAAGCCGGGCCCGTCTCCTCCCTCGATCCACGCCGTAGTCCGCTTTCCATCGATCGCATTTGACGCATAGTAAGTATTGCTCTGAACTGCCAAACGTACTGATGACGCACTGGCAGTGATCTTCAAAGGCGTATTGGTTTGAGAATCAGTGGGTTCAGGCGATGGCCCTTGATTAGCGTTCTCAGAGGTTCCTTTTTTTCGAGGCGGCTCTACCTGGTTACTGTTAGTTTTAGCTTCGTCGTCCTCACCTGTTCGCGTGTAAACAAAATAGCCGGCGAGGGCGACCAACGCGCCCAGCAGTAGCACGATCGCAATCACCCCTGCGATCAAGATCGGATTCGAGCGACGAGATTGATGCGGATCCGGAGGAACGGGAGGCCCGGAGTTTCGAACTGAGTACGACGGGATCGTAGGAATTGAGGGACTCTGGCTCGCGATGGTACGCTGGTGCAGAACCTGAGTCTGCGGGGCCTCACCTCGATAACTTGCCTCAGACAATGGTGTGCCGTCATCAAGACAGAACCTCAACGTGTCGTCAACGTACTCTCGGCTACATTTCGCGCAACGCTTCATTGTCGATGTTAAGGCGCTCTATTTTGTTGACCTGTTTGCTTGCCGCGTGGGCCGTGGCGGGTAATCTTACCTGAACTCTTCGACTTCTGCTCGATGATGCGCCGGTTGTAGTGCTTTTATCGGAGACTCGCTGTGCGAACTCTGTGCTCCCACTGTGTTGGACGACTGGCGGGAACGGTTGACCAGGAAAACTTGGGTTGGGCCAGAACGTGCACTACTTATCTCTTCTTCCTCTTTGCCTTCGCCAGGTTCTCCCTGGCTCGAAACTTCGCAACTTTGCTGATTAACGCCAAGGGCATGGGCTTCTCCAGCGAGAACTGCAGCGTTCCCTTACCCGTTTGATATTCAGCCAGCTCTTTCTGGAATTTTTCAATACCTCTGGGCGCGGGATAAAAGCCAATATGATTCTTGAACGCCGCGAAATGGACCAGGTTGCCATTCAACGTGAAGGTCGGTATCTGATACTTGATGGCCTCTTCAGCCTCGGGCGCAGCTTTCCTAATCGTTATCCTGATCTTTTCCAAAATCTTCTGGACATCCTCAGGAAAGCCTTCAATGTAGTCGTCGATAGTCTTGGGTGACGCCGTCTTAGCCTTCATGATATTCCCTTCAATCTTGCGTGTTGGAATTGGATTGAGCCCGCGCTAGTAGGCGACATCAAAATCCGGGGTGGAAGCGAGGTCAGAAAATCGCCGCCTGAAACTCTGAAAGTCCAAAGATATCTTTGACAAGGTTTACGGCTCTCTTCTCGTCAAACTCGCCACACGTGTAAATGATGGTCGAGAGGAATTTGGGGTTAACCCAAACACCGATGTAAATCCCGGAATCAACGAGCGGCACAAAGCCGTCAAAGCCTTCGTTAATTTCCTTGCCCGCACCGCTGGTGTGATGAATTATCGGATCCCCGTAAGTGCGCAATCCCAGATCAGAGGTGATCCGCGAAAAATATCCCCTCAGAACGTCTTCCGTTACCTCGACGCCAAAGTATCCTTCGACTAGCAAACGCTTTCGAAAGACCTCGGGCGCAATGTTCGTTAATGGAGTCTGGTTCATAGAATCTCCAGTTTGCGGCAACCACTGATTAGCTGGAGTTCACTGGATACGTATAACCGAATTGGCTTCGCCCAAAAAGTCGAAAACCTATGGAAGCGTCCGGCAGGAGTAACGTTGAGGGCGCTGGCTAGTGTCAGCCAGGGTTTGCTTTGACAACACCAGCACGGAAGTAGCACAGAAAGTGAGTGCCCGTTAAGAGCGCCGATTATCAGGCAGTGAACGAGAAACTATGGTTAGGCTTTGGTTGCGATAACCTCGAGATACTCACCTTCACCATAAGTCGTGTTATCGGTGGCTTGATTGTGCTCCGTCCAAAGCTGCTCAAGATCTTTTCGTAGTGCAGCCTGTCCGTTTTCATCGAGTGCCGCAAACGCGCGCTGCGTAGGACCGTAATACATGCGAAACAACTCAACCACTTCGGCCGGAGGAACTGGGTAATCGAACGGACACATCCGCTTTGTTAACTGTAAATCCGAGACGCCATCGCGGAGTCGTTCGCGGACAGTTTCCTCATCGCCCCACTTCACTGGAGATGGCATAGCTGGCGGAGGCGGCACGTGTTTGCCTGTGATTTTAAACATCTGGCCAATGAATCCTTCGGGCGTCCAGTTTGCCATCGCAAGCCGCCCGCCAGGACGACACACGCGCACAAGCTCCGCGGCCACCAGTTCCGGACGTGGCGCGAACATAGCTCCAAACATGCTGACCACAACATCGAAAGAGGCATCTGCGTAGGGCAGGGCTTCCGCGTCGCCTTCGTCAAACTGGATTTTCAACCCTTCCGCAGCGGCTCGAGCTCGGGCCTGTTCAAGCAGGTTCGTAGCGATATCAACACCCGTAACGATGGCACCAGCACGCGCCGCCGGCATCGACAAATTACCGCTGCCGCAGGCTACGTCGAGTACGCGGTCGCCAGGCTTCAGCTCCAGCCGCGCGATAAAAGCTTCGGCGCCAGCTTCAATGTGTTTCGCGATTTCACCAAAATCTCCGGCCATCCACATGCCTTTGAGTCGCGCTTTCAATGCATCCATTTCAGAATTAGTTGCACTCATAAACAACTCCGATTTCAATTGACCTCTGGTTTAGCCGAGCTGCGACCCAGGACCTGCACGAGCTCAGCTTATAGTTCTAAGCTGGCGCGTATTTTGAGTAAACGTTCGAATGACGACCGAAGCTTGCACCCGTCAGAAAGAGACTGCAAAGCAATAGGAAAATGCTGACAACCATTTCAAACTTCCCAGTCTGGGCCATTGGAGTCTCCTTTCCAATATTGCTGTAGTGGGTTCGCTGCTTTTATCAACTTCAAAATTCATGTCGCGATTGACGTCGGCATATCGAAAACCTGGAGCAGTGGAGTCGCACTTTGAACGACGACGCTCATGTTTCTCCTCCGCGCGCGAGATTAATCGACCGATGCTTCTTTTTCCAGATGATTGAGTAACGCCAGAAGAGGTGCCTTCTAATCACCGCTCCGGGCAGTTCATTCTCGCAAAGCCGCTTGATTCCTGTCAGCGTGAGGTACGTGTCGGTTTTGCCGTGCTCGTCATACGCAATTCTCACTTCCTTTGGTGGTCTGAGCTTTCCGGTCTTGATCAACCTGAGAAACGGGCTTGAAACAAACGCGACAGCATCGACGGCCAGATCCATCATGGTGGAGCGTCGATAGAGGTCCAGGCAAATAAATACGCCGCCCGGCTTCAAAGCCTTTTTGATCTTATCGAAGATGACGACGACCGGCAGATGATGAATCGTGGTTAATGAAACTATGCAGTCAAACTGCTCTTCGTCGAAGCGACAATTGAGCGCATCCCCTACAACAAACTGAAGGTTGGGATGAAGCTGCGACTGTTCCCGCGCGAGGTGGACCATCTCCGGTGACAAGTCGATGGCCAGTACGCTCGCTGCACATTGGGCCAACAGGCGAGAGAAACTTCCGGTTCCACAACCGATTTCCAGAGCTTGATTGCACGGCGACGGAATCCTGGACAACAGGAAGCGGTGATAGTGGGAATTGTGATTCCACTTCTCGCGCGGGAGCAACGCGATCCGATCGAAGTCGGACCGAATAGATTCTAAAGTTTGTATTGATTCGCTAATGGTTCTTCGCTCCACCAGTGGGACATCAACTCTTCATCATGGGCGTGCGCGCCAGGACCCTTGGTGTGCGGTTCAAACCACCATTCGAAAATGGAATAGCTGCTCTTTGTCTCATCACCATCAGCTTTAAAGATCGCGCTAATTCTGCCCATCGGGTATGAACGTCCTTCTCCGTCGGCCAGGACAATTGTCGTTTTCTCTCTCCGTCGTCGACGCTCATACAGTCCTCCCGAGAATCATTTCGTCACTGCTTTATCTTCAGCATGCGGGGTGCCGATCAGATCTGCTTTCATCCCGCGCCGCTCGGGATGAATATAGAATTTGCCGTAGCACAACTTCCTTAGAATCGCGTCGGGCCGCGTGTACCAGCTCGCCCACGCAAGGGGAGAATCGCCATTCATGTCGGTAGCATCGATGCTTGCGCCAGCATCAAGCAGCAGTTGAATAGTTTCTTCGGTCCCAAAGGCAGCAGCGCGATGAAGAGGCGTCTCGGCCTTGGTTCGGCAATCGCGCATGAAGCCACCCGTTTCAACCGATTCCATGGTAATCACATTAGGATCCGCATCGGCAGCCAACAAAACTTTCACGACCTGATCATGCTTCAGTCGATCACCGGTACACAGGGCTGCATGTAACGGCGTCTCACCGGTATCCGGCAACGGATGATTTACGTCCGCGCCGTTCTCAATTAGGAACTGGCACAGTTGCCAATGGCCATGAAACGCAGCGCCGTTCAGGTCCAGGTTGTCGCCAAGCGATTCGAGTGACTCACCATTCGCGAGCAGGAATCTGATGGCACTAACGTCGCCGTAATATGCGCACCATCGAATCAAGGCGACGCCGTTTTCGTCAGTCGAGTTTGCCGGATGGCCCGCGGCTAAATAGTCGAATACCAGATCGGTGCGTCCGTCTTTGATTTGATCAATCATGATGGTTTCTTCCGGTCATGCAAGATTGAAAGGTAAGCGGTCCAGGGCCCAACCGCCTCAGCATAAACTTTAGCCATTGTCCGCGCGATTTGTCCTACGTGATCGAGGTCGTGCACAACCCAGGTAGCCAGCAATTGTCTTAGCGTGACTTCGCCGAGTTCAGGATGAAGGCCTCTTCGGTCCATGTCTTCTTCGGTTAGTTTCATCTCCACTAACGCTGCGACGTTGTCTTGACGAAGACTCGCAAATGTATCAAGTAGTTCCGACAGGCTTTTACCTTCGCTGTCCTTGAACTGCGCAGTGCGATCAAAGCGATCAAAAGCTCGCGTCTCACCACCGAGGATATGGCGTGCACGTGGAACCCAATCAGTGCGCTCGCCGTGGATTAAATGACCGATCACGTCGTACGGCGACCAGGTGTTGTCACCTTCAGTGGCAGTCGTCCACGTGTCAGGCAATCCCTCGAGCAATGCCGCGAGACTGCCGGGTGTTCGTTCAAGAATAGCAACGACGTCGACAAGGTTGAACTCATTATTGTTCATGAATCTTGTTTAGCGATCGATTTACGCTGCGCCCAATCAATCGTTGGCCTGATCCATTCTTCCATCGGGCGAAAAAGGAAGCCATGTTTTTGCCCGGTGTTAATTTCGAGAAATTTGTATCCTGACAATCCGGTAGCATCTGCTCGGAACCTCTCACAAGAACCAGGAAGATCTGTACGTTCGGAAATGAAAAGAACATTCCCATGCAGATCCACAATCTTCAGGAGTCCATCGTCCGCGGCGCACGAGCCCAGCAAAACAAAATTGAGTTTTTGATTCTTCAGAGACGTCGACGCCAGCATTGCGATCCATGCTCCCTGCGACGCGCCCACAATCGTGATCTGTTGCGGTGGCACTCCACCCTTGAGTAGCCGATCGATATGTCCCGCGACAGTCGTTGCATACGGTTCCAACTCAGAACTCTGTTTGCGAGCCTCGCTAATCACAATGAAGCCGTTCTGCCTGAACGTCTCCAATATCTTTTCATATTCGTAGATCCCGAATCTTGGGCTGGTGGGGCGAGGATTACCGCTATGAACAATGTAGCCGCTGATGTAAATCAAATAGCGCGCTCGCTTATCAACCTCCGAAGGCTGAGAGGTGGGATTCGCTGCTGAGTCTAATGCGCGCTGAGAAAAATTCGGCGCAACGCTAAACCGCAAATAAACGTGCGCCTCTACTTGCTCACTTTGGAGCGCAATAGTGAAAAATAGCGCAATAAGTTTGACGTGCTTCACAATGTACCTACGTCGCGTTGAGATGATTCCCACCTGCTATCGACCGACAGTTTTCCCGCACCATGGACAAAGAGAAAGCATGCGGCCGCTAGCATCATCAAAGCGGGAAAACTGTTTGGGTAAGCGTCACCGATATGCGCAATGATCAGCGCTGCGATGAAATTTACAATCATGATCGCCGCAGCGAAACGTGTTGCCGCACCAACGACAATCATTATGCCGCAGATAAACTGCGCGTACGCTGAAAGAAAAGCAGAGAACAACGGGAACGGGACACCTCGGGTCGAGAGGAATGCAGCAAACTCTTCCATCCGCGCGTAGCTGAAAACATTGTCCTGAGTTCCATAGACGAGATGGAAACCAATGATGAGGCGGATGAAGATAACGCCGTACTCTTTGTATTTGTCGATGAATGGAAGGAGTATTCGGAGCATGATGGTTTCCCCTGTATGGGCGGCACTCCGTGGCCGCCCCAATTGTTGGGACTAAGGCACTCTTAACTGAATTAGAACCCACGAATGGGGCGGCCAGGGAGTGCGGCCCCTACTGTCAGTCCGTCTTAGTCTTCGCATATTCAACCCAATCGCCGCCCCGGATCAATTTACTAAGCGAATAATATTCAGGATCCGGCTCGTACACCCAACAGACTTTTGTTTGCTCACCAAGAGAAACTACGGTTTCCTTCCGCAAATAGTTGCTGGACGCTTCAAACCGATCCAACTCACTGAGAAGTTCGTCGTCAATCTCATAGATCTCGCCGATCACAGGTGGGTCTGACTCGTTACTGCGCAAACCGGGATACGGTCCCAGATCAAAGAGACTTCCGTTTACCGTAGCATTACCCATGAATTTTGAATTTGGGAATCTAACCGACATCGAGCGTTCGCACGCTTGTCGTAACGAGCCATAGATAAAAATCAAGTGCTTACTCATTCAGTCCACTAACCGACACAAAACTGCACGAACGATCTCTGGCTTCAACTGATGCGCCCGCTTAACCCAACCTATGGGTCATGAAGTCATCAGTACCACAGCGCTGTACCGCGTGGGGTAGGCTTCGTTAAGAGTCTAACCCGCCACCCTCGGATCCTACCGACCTTATTATGGGCTCCTATTCGTGGATGCGTTGCGACCCACGCGCTGTACCGCGCTGTGGTACCGACCTCATGACCCGTCATGTTGAGCCAGTGTCAGTCGCCGGTTTGTGAATGCGGGCTGTCCACCGGCTTTGATTCATGCGAGCCTTTCTCGCGAAGGAAGATGGTCAACACCACCATGGAACCGACCGCCAGGAATTCGCTCTGCCAATTCTGTAACGATTCAAACCAGAATCGCGACGTTGCCATATAGCCTATAGCCGACACACGTTCCGACTTTCCGTGCTCTTTCATTTCGGCGTTGTATTCACCAGCTCCGCCAACGGCATGGAAAAAGAATGAGATTGCGAACAGTATGAGGAACGCGATCGACAACGAATGCTCGTAGACTCTCAATGCCCAGCCACCTTTCCTCACCGGCCAGGGAACGTTCTTATTCCGCGACTTCCTCGGATCTGTATCAACCGCTTCCTTCTCGTCCGGGTCTTTCGATTCAGCCGAACCCTTTTGGTAGAGAAACACAGTCAGGATGATAAAGAAAAACATTTGCAGAAACTCACTCTCCCAATTTTCCATGGTCGCCTCAAGAAAGTGTGGCGTAGCGAGGTATTGAAGATAAGTGAGCGTTGGCTGACCGTGCTGAAGGTTGTCGTCATTGTATTCCCATGAACCCACCACTGACTGCCCAATCAGGAAAGTGAAAAAGAATAAACCGAAAAGGACTAACGAGAGTCCGTTGTTTCGTAAGAATTTGCGCATGTGTCCCCCTGGATGCTTGTAGAAAGAGTTCGGTTTCGGTTCTGTCCGAGCAAGTTAGGAACCACCCATACATCTACCCAGCCGCTCTTCGCGACAATCGCCGCATCGGCATTCGCTTTGCAGAAGTCTCCTTCATCTGATGTTTGCGCGTAATTTTCCTGTTCAAGCGCTTCGAGTGCGCTCGAAGGCGAACAGGGTAGCCGGACGTTTGTACTGGAAGGCTACAGAGCAGGAGTGAGCACACACTCAGGGACAGTCATAATTTGAAACAAGCAGGTCAAACAAGGAGAAATCATGGATACATGGGAAGTAACTTTCGACGAGGGTCGAGAAGCTGAAGAAGGAACAAACAAAAATGACAACTCAGCCAACGTAGGAAAGATTGAACGAATTGCCAGCGCCATCGGTGGAAGCGCGCTGATTGGATACGCCTTGAAGAGCCGTTCGAAGGGTGGAATCGCCCTCGGACTTTTGGGTGCGGGATTGCTCTATCGCGGAGCTTCCGGTCAATGCGAAGCGTATCGCGCGTTTGGAATTAACACCGCCGATACCGAAGGGACCGAAGACGTAGCCCGCGATGTTCATATCGAAAAGTCCATAACAATCAATCGCACACCGCAAGAGCTGTACAAGTTTTGGCGAGACTTCGAAAACCTACCGAAGTTTATGGAAGGTCTCGACTCAGTGACCAAGACCGACGAGACGCGATCTCATTGGGTAGCCACCGGGCCGGCCGGAAAGACAGTTGAATGGGATGCGGAACTATATAACGAGAAGGAAGGCGAGTTGATCGCCTGGCGATCACTAGCTGGCTCAGACGTCACCAACGCTGGCAGCGTTCATTTCACTGGGGCGCCCGATGGCCGCGGGACTTATCTCAAGGTCGTCTTAAATTACAACCCGCCGGGAGGTAAGGCAGCAGCGCTGTTTGCGAAACTGTTCGGACAGGAGCCGGGGCAGTTGGTGGAGCACAACCTCAAGCGACTCAAACATCTGATTGAAACAGGCGAAATACCAACCACGGAAGGTCAGTCATCGGGACGCGTTGCCAGGACAGCAAGCAGTGCCACGCGTAAACAGGACGAGCTGGCGAGCAAACCACCAGTGCAGAGCAAAGCGGCCTCTGCCACCACGAAGGAGGTGGGATGAAAGCAGTATGTTGGCATGGCAAATACGACGTCCGTGTGGAAACCGTCCCCGACCCGAAGATTCTGAATCCGCGCGATGCCGTGATCAAGATCACCACCAGCGCAATCTGCGGATCAGACCTTCACCTCTACGACGGCTATATTCCAACGATGGCCAGAGGCGACATCCTGGGCCATGAATTCATGGGGGAAGTTGTCGAACTCGGGAGTTCCGTCACAAACCTCAAGATCGGTGACCGCGTGGTGGTGCCATTTACAATCGCTTGCGGGAACTGTTTCTTCTGTCAGAAGGGTCTCTGGTCCTCGTGTGACAACTCGAATCCTAATTCGCACATTGCTGAGGCTGTTTATGGCTTCTCGCCTTCAGGTTTGTTTGGTTACTCACACATGCTTGGTGGCTACGCGGGTGGGCAGGCCGAATACGTCCGAGTTCCTTTTGCCGATGTCGGGACCATCAAAATTCCCGAGGGCATTCCTGATGAAAAGGTGCTCTTCCTTTCGGATATTTTCCCGACGGGTTATATGGCGGCGGAAAACTGCAATATCCAACGTGGCGACACCGTTGCAGTTTGGGGTTGTGGACCAGTGGGCCAGTTTGCCATCAAAAGTGCCTACCTGCTTGGCGCCGAGCGCGTGATCGCGATCGACGACAACCCGGATCGGCTGAAAATGGCTGCCCAGGACGGCCAAGCCGAAACGCTAAACTTTAGCGACGAAGACATCTTCGAAAAGTTAAAGACCATGACCGGCGGCATGGGACCAGACGCTTGTATTGATGCAGTTGGTTTGGAGGCCCACGGCACATCGATCGATGCACTCTACGATCGCGCGAAGTTCGCTCTCATGCTGGCCACCGATCGGCCACACGCGTTGCGCCAGGCGATTCATGCCTGCCGCAAAGGTGGGACGGTTTCAGTGCCGGGAGTCTACGGCGCCTTCCTGGACAAGTTTCCATTCGGGACGGCGTTTGCCAAAGGGCTCACCTTCAAGATGGGCCAAACGCATGTGCACAAATATTTGCAACCTCTGCTTGAGATGATCGAGCTTGGTCAAATAGATCCGTCGTTTGTTATCACTCATTCCGTCAGCCTTGACGAAGTCCCTAACGCCTACAAGACGTTCAAGGCCCAAACCGACAACTGCATAAAGGTAGTGCTGAAACCCGGACAGGCTGTTGCAAGTGCGAATAGCAACGGCAATGGGCGGGCGCACTAAACAGAAAGGAAAACTATGAGCGCACAGCAGTCACAGAAACGAGGTTTGAAATCGGAGGATCAAAAATTGGAGCGGGCGCGGGACGGCTATCAGCCCATCCCGCCAGCCAATCCAGTAGCCGGAGCGTTTGGGGAGCGCGATCGCAACACGTCTAAAGACGAAGATGTCGCTTCACGAAAAGTCGCCGGCAATGAGGACAACGCAGAGTAGCGGGTCCAACAATTTTTCCAGGGGAAGTTCATCCAACAAAGGAGGATTAATCATGGCAGCAGCGGAGTCAAAAACAACCACTAATCATGATGAGATTAAGAATTGGGTTGAAGAGCGTGGAGGCCACCCGGCTCGGGTAAAAGGGACTGGCGACGACGATAGCGCCGGCGTTCTGCGAATAGATTATCCGGGCTTCACGGGTGAGGGCACCCTAGAACAAATCACATGGGAAGAGTTCTTTGAGACGTTTGAGGAAAGTAATCTGGCATTTCTTTATCAGGAACAAACCAAGGACGGCGAAGAGAGCAGATTCTCCAAGTTAATTGATCGTGATTCAGCGAATCAGAAAGCGAAAGCCGCCGGCAACTAACCAAGAGAGTCAGGACCGGCAATCGCCTGTCCTGACTCTTCAACCTCAAACAGTGGAGGTGAGAGATGGCAGATCCGATTAAGGGGAATCAGGCGCAGGGCGCACAGCCCGCAAAGATCGAACCTGGCGAGACACAACCACCACGAAATGATTTGAAAGAACAACGTGGTGGTCCGCAGGACAATCAGATCACCGGGCAAACTGAAAGAGGTGCAGACAATCCGCACCTGCAAGAGAGAAACCAGCCGACACCGAAGTGAGTAATTAGTTGGGGACGACGGCGGTTACAAAAATGCTGGCATTGACCTGAAACAGGGGTAGTTGTTTCAAACCTTGAAAAAGTTTGGGGCTCTCGATATAAGCGCTGACAACAGGGCGATGGCTGAATGCCTAGCCTCGGTATGGTGCTAGTCGAGTTTTACTACTCCTGATACCATGCTTAGGGAGCGGCAACGAGGTGAGGACGTTGCCGCTCTTATTTTGCGGGAGGGATTGTCTGACATGAGGTCAGTATCACTCGACGGTAGCCGCCGGGTTGCACGGGTTAGACGATCCCTCGTGGCGATTTTTGCGAGCCGCGCTTGGATTACGAATGTTTGACCGCCAATCGAGGCCGTTTTAAGAACTCTGGATCCGAAGGAAAACGCTGAAAGCGTTTTTTGTGCATAAGATCTCAACCCGCTGCGGTGCTAAGGCTCAACCTTAACTTTAACTGTGGGCCTCAGCTTTTACCTTACTTCTCCAACCGGATTCGTTGGCTGGCCACATTTTTCTGAGGCCAAACCCAACTAACCACGAAACAAGTCCAACCATTACAGTTAAGAGCACCCAGAATCTCCAGTACACGGGAAAGGTCTGCTCAAATCCATCCTGAACCCGGTGGGCAAGGTTTACATTCATGTTTGCTGGTGTGAGTAGGCGCGCGAGGAACTGGACAATGAAATACCATCCAAACGCATAGAGCCAGGCGCGGGAGTCCATTCCTATCTTTTGGAGTGCGACCAGCCCGATCGTTATTCCTCCAAGGTGAGCGCTACTGGATGCAATGACGGCGAACAACTGGCTGAAGGTGAATTGACCTGTCAGCACGGTTCCCCAGGTTGGGACGACGTAGATGCACCAGACTATTAAGCCCGGCAAACTCCACATGGCGGCAACCCTGACTAGCAGAGGTTTCTCAAAGAAGAGACCGATGGCTAATACCACGTTACCGATGTTACACATCCAGAGCATGTGCCCTAGTTCATTGATTTCCCAATAGTGGATTGCTTGCAAGAGAAAGAAAGTGAAGGGCAGGATTGCAAGCAGCCGCAGTTTGGATTTGGTAATTTTTTGTCGAGCCACGTTGAATTGGTAACGATTCACCCTGCGCTTGAGAGCGGTACAGTGTTTTTTGTTTTCAATTCTGTGCGAGCGAGAATTTTCGTTTAGAATACCACTTCCGATGTTGACCGTCGCTGATGCTCGACGTAAAGCAAACTGTTAGTTTGCTTAATTGGCGCTACTCGAACCTCGGGGTGATCGATCATCAAAGGCGAAAAGTTGGTCGATGAAGTTGCTTATTGCCAATCGCTCCGCAAACTAACAGTTTGCGTTACAAACCATGCCATCACTGGAACAACTTCTAGGCCGATCCATCCCCGAACTCCGCAAAAGATTCGTCGAGCGCGAACGCCCGGTACCTAAGGGTTTACTTGAAGCCCTCGACACTGACACTCGCCAAGGGGCACAACAGCTCGCCAAACGAATTCGCGAACGTTATCGCAGCAATCGATCGGAAGGCCAGCGTCTCCACACCATGCTGCGCTTTGAGATCGACCTGTGGACTCAAGGTTATTTCCACGTGGCTGGAGTAGATGAAGCCGGAATGGCGCCACTTGCTGGTCCGGTTGTAGCCGGAGCGGTAATCCTTCCGCGGAACTACAAGCTGCGAGGTCTCAACGATTCCAAAAAAATTCTCGATGCGGACATGCGTGAGGAGTTGGCTGTTCAGATCAAGCGTGACGCCGTTTGCTGGGCTTTCGGTTTTGCCGAAGTTGAAGAGATAGATCGCATCAACATTTATCACGCAGGCTTGTTGGCGATGCGACGAGCGTTTGAGGGTCTGACTTGTGTGCCAGATTTCGTCCTGGTGGATGCGAGGAAGATTCCGCATTGTCCGACACCCCAACGTGGGATCATTCGCGGCGATGCTTTATCTGCTTCGATCGCAGCCGCCTCAATCATCGCCAAGACCACTCGCGACGCCCACATGATGGAGATGGACAGGCAGTACGCCGGTTACGGCTTTGCCTCGCACAAAGGTTATCCAACACCTGAACATTGCCGCGCGCTGAAGGAGCTTGGAGCGTTACCGATACATCGTCGGAGCTTCGGCAGAGTCAGGGAAGTGCTTGGGTTGGACCCGGTGCAGACGGAGCTCTTCGACGGCGCGGAGCAGGTAGCTGGGCCGGCACGTGAAGAGCTTGCGCAGTGCTGAAGCAGTGCGCAAGGTTTAAAAGAAAGGCCGATTTTCCATATTAGCGAATAATTCCTATCCAGTTACTTCAGACCATGGGACTCACCGAATATAAAAAGAAGCGAAGCTTCGACAAGACTCCTGAACCCGGACCCAAGAAGAAGAGCACCAGGACGGGCCGGCTGTTCGTTATTCAGAAGCACCGGGCGACTGCGCTGCACTATGACTTTCGACTTGAAGAGGACGGTGTCCTGAAGTCGTGGGCTGTCCCGAAAGGCCCTTCACTCGATCCGAAGGTGAAGCGCCTGGCCATGCACGTTGAAGATCACCCGGTCGACTATGCTGACTTTGAAGGGGTGATTCCCGAAGGTGAGTATGGCGGCGGCACTGTGATGGTCTGGGACATCGGAACCTACAAACCGCTCGAGACTGATGATGTCAGCGCCGCCCTTCGCAAAGGCGAGTTAAAGTTTTCCCTTAACGGCAAGAAGCTGCAGGGATCGTGGGTACTGGTCAGAACTCGCGACCGGCAGTGGCTGTTAATCAAGCACAAGGACTACTACACCACCGAAGAAGAAGTGACCGAGATTGCCCCTGCGTCTATCCTCACGCGTCGCACCCTTGCAGAGATTGCTGAAGATGAGGGAGGCGACGTCAAGAAAGCCGCCACAGGTGATCCCAGGAAAATTCCTCGTCGTACTGGTGTGAAGCGTCGCAAGAAGGGCGCCAGGAAAAAGGTCTGGCACAGCAAGGGAAGCCACGGCTGAGATGTGGACTTCAAGAAGCACCTGAGGTGTTAGGAAAAATTTCCATATCTAATTTGTCATTTTCCATTTGTCATCCGCGGATTAAGGAGCCTGGTTTCGAACAGCGGTTGTGGCGGCAATGGCAAATGAGAAAGGATAATGGAGATAAAGAAAATCGGCCTCTTCCTTCTTGGAGAGATTACTATCCTGCCAATAGCCCTTCATATGACAACTCGCCATCAATGATCCTGGCGACCGGGGTGTATGGGTGCACTTCTGTTTTTGCGTTTGAGAGGATGTGAAGGATTTCAACGCCGTTTGCTTTCAGATAGTCTGCGATCAAGCTGCGATGACATCGCCACCAGACCGCTTCGGCGCACATCACCGTCGTTCTCTTGCGATTCGAGATTTCCATCAGGCTCGCAATTCCCTGCTTAAACGCGTCTGTTTCCATGTAATCGGCATATCCGCGGAAGCCTTCATTGCGCCATGCCGTGTTCTTCGAATCCGGCCGCGACTTACGACGTCCACCAAGCTCAGGCATGTGTCGATACTCGATTCCCGCTGATTGGAGCGTCAGGGAAAGCTGCTCGCGGTTGAAGTGTGGATAGCGACGTGAGCCAGGAAAAGTCCGAACGTCAACCAGAACTTCGATCTGATGCTCACGTAAGAGTTGAAGGAACTCCTCAACTGATCTGGTTGAATGCCCGATGGTCCAAATGCGACCCACCTGCCCTCCCGATTGAGTGGTTTCGGCTGCCTGCTGCTTCGCCTTGCGAGAAGTCATTGGTTAAGGTGGTCGATGAAGTGTCTGCTCGCCGACCTGTGAAGTGTTACTTCAATTTCAGAAGCCAAGACCGCAACTGACTCCCGGCACCCGACACCCACCCCTAAAGATATACTTCAAGTTTGAACCTTCCCTTTTTCTGCAGCAGCGGCTTCCACAGATCACCCACCTTATGCAGGCGCGCCGGCACGTTCTTAACTGTGAAGTCATCGATGCTCACACCCCGCTCCAGTTCAGCCCACGTCACCGGAGTGGAGACGGTCGCGTTCGGTCGTGGACGGATCGAATAGATCGAAGCGAGCGTGCGTCCCCAGGCATTCTGGTTGTAGTCCACCAGTACCCTTCCCTTGGGACGCTTCGCCACCGTGTAAATCGCAGTGATCAACTTCGGCGCCTGGGCCGCCAGCGCATGCGACAGCTGTTTGGCAAAACCCCATACCTGCTTTTGCGTCGGTCCCCGTTCAATCGGAACGTAAAGGTGAATGCCCTTCGATCCAGTCGTCTTTGCGTAACAAGGCATCTTCAATCCCTCGAGCGCCTCGCGCAGCAACAAGGCCGTCTCAATCACTTTTTCAAACGATGCGTCTGGAACCGGATCCAGATCAAAGTGCAGATAATCGGGTCGATCTACGTCATCGCAGCGCGCATACCATTGATTGAGGTCGATGCAGCCGAGATTGATTACCCACATGAGCGCGGCCAGATCCTGAATCATGGGAAAGTCGATCACGTTACCCGAAGAGTGGTGGATGTGACAGAGCTCGATCCACTCGGGCCGTGGCGACGGAGCGCGTTTCATGAAAAAGAACTCACCCGTAGCCCCGTTTGGATATCGCTTCATGACCATCGCACGATCGGTTAAGTGAGGTAACAGGTAAGGTGCGACGTCCGCGTAATACTGGAGCAGGTGCCGCTTGTTCAGACCCAGCTCAGGCCAGAAAGGCTTGTCGAGATTAGTGAGTTTGACGAGTTTCCCCTGGACTGGAAGCTCAAGGTTCTGCTTGTCCTTTGGAATCTTGATTTGAGGTACCGGCTTACGGCCGGTGGGTGACGCCTTACCGTAGCGTTCAACTTTAGCCGGGTGGTAGTCGCGAGTCGCTGTTTTTCGCGGCATCCTGAAGTTAAGGTTCTACGTTAGACATATAACGCAAACTGTTAGTTTGCGTAGGCTTGTAAAAACAGCTTGTTGGCGGTTTCAGTCATCGACCCCGGTCGACTGATCGTTAATTTCTTCAACCTCTTTCTCAAGTGATTGCAAGGCTTTCATTAACATCGCTCGATGGGCTGGCCGCGTAGCCTTCTCCAGTTGCTGCTCAATTCGGGATCGGGAAAGCCTGATCGAGTGCAACCGCTGTTCGCGAGCGCGCTCTTCCATCGGTATTCGCGGAGCGCGTTTCTCAGAAGCCCGCTGATTCGCCTCTTCAACCTGCTCCTCAAAAGATTTGCCCCAACCGATTGCCATTAGTGCCCTTCCCTTTGGAGCGTTCAGTTCATCAAGCAACCCGTCTCAGCGTCAAGAGTTTAGCTTGCGGCCGCCCGCATCTCCGTTGTGGCGTTCGCACTAACCAACCCGCAGCCTGAAGGCGGAACTTTAAACGCCTGTACGCTACACAATAGTGCCATCTGCAATCAACGAGTTCTTTGGAACGATGATAATTCCGTCGCGAATGTAATACGATCCGTCCGGCGCATCCAACTCCATCACCTTCGCTTCATTTATCAGTCGCACATTGCTTCCAATGCGAGCGTTTTTGTCGATGATCGCGTGCCTCACGATGCTACCAGCTCCGATGCCAATGCGCGGGCGTTTCGCAACGCCATCTGCGACCATGTCTTCCCACGTTTGATAGTAGTCGGCACCCATGATGTATGACGCGTCGATTTGCGTCCCTTCCCCGATCCGACTGCGCAATCCGATGACCGAGCCGCTGATAGTCGCCCCGTTTACAATGCAGCCGTCGCTAACGATTGAATCACGAATCGCGCAGTTATCAATTTTTGACGGCGGCAGATAACGCGCGCGCGAAAGCAATGGCGCCTCAGCGTCGAAAAGATTGAACGGGGGAATCTTCGTGGTCATGTCGAGATTCGCTTTGTAGAAAGCCGCGATCGTTCCGATGTCTTCCCAGTAACCATCGAACAGAAAACCCTGCACGTTGTAGTTCCCGATTGCGCCGGGAATTACCTGTTTACCGAAATCCATATGCGACGGATCCTGGCTTAGCAACTCTTCCAGCCGACTGTATTTGAAAACGTAAATTCCCATCGACGCAAGATACGGTCGCGCCGCAGCATCTTCAGGCGCCAGGCCCAGCGTCGTTGTATCAACCCGCATTTTCTCGAGCGCTTCACCGGTTGGCTTCTCACTGAATTCAATGATGCGTCCTTGGCTGTCAGTTTTCAGTAATCCGAACTCACTGGCCGAATCAGGAACGATCGGGATTACCGAGACGGTGACGTCCGCGTCCGATTCGTAATGGCGCTGCAGAAACTTCCGGTAGTCCATGCGGTAAAGATGATCGCCGGACAAGATCAGCAACGTATCGATTCGCCAGTCACGTATGTGCGGCAACACCTGGCGCACAGCGTCAGCAGTGCCCTGAAACCACTGCGGACTTTCCGGCGTCTGTTCGGCCGCCAGGATCTCGACAAACGCGTCGGCAAAGTTAGAGAAGCGGTACGTTTGCGCGATGTGCCGGTTGAGTGACGCCGAGTTGTACTGGGTCAGCACGAAGATGCGAATCACATCGGAATTGATGCAGTTGGAAATTGGCACATCGACGAGACGGTATTTTCCGCCGAGCGGAACCGCCGGTTTTGAACGTTCTTTGGTAAGTGGAAATAGTCGGCTGCCCGCGCCACCGCCCAGGACTACTGCAAGCAGATTGTGTCTGTTAGGCATTTGTGTCCGCCGAATAAATTGAATTGAAGAACGTGGAACGAGGATAGTCGGAAGGGCGGACCTAAAGCAAACTGTTAGTTTTCTGGGTCCGGTTCTCTCGAGTTGAAGACGTAAAGCAAACGGTTTAGTTTGCTAATTGTTTGGTTTCTATAAGGTGGATTAGTGTGAGGACGCAAACTAACAGTTTGCGTTACGTTAGTATGCGGCCGGAGCACCGACGGTCGATCGATTACCCGCGGCTTCCTGAGCAATCTTCACTCCAACGCTGGCGCCGATGCGAGTCGCACCTGCTTCAACCAATGCGCGCGCATCGTCGAGTCCCTTTACACCGCCTGAAGCTTTCACTCCCAAATCACTGCCAACCGTGCGCCGCATCAACGCAATGTCCGCTACAGTTGCGCCGCCTTTTGAAAAGCCGGTCGACGTTTTTACGAAGTCTGCGCCCGCCTTCTTTGCCGCAACACATGCCCTAACCTTTTCATCATCGGTCAACAAAGCGGTCTCGATAATTACTTTACAAGTAACGTTGTACTCATGGGCCACTTCGACGACCGACCGAATATCATGCTCAACCAAACAGTCATCACCACTGCGAAGCGCACCGATGTTGATCACCATGTCGACCTCGCGCGCTCCATCAAATATTGAACGGCGGGCTTCATAAGCTTTCACATCCGGAAGGGTGGCGCCAAGCGGAAAACCAATGACGGTGCAAACGGGCACGCCGGAGCCGGCAAGACTGCAGGCGGCAACGCGTACCCAGGCAGGGTTTACGCACACGGAAGCAAAGCGATAACGGGCAGCTTCCTCGCAAAGCTTTTTGATGTCGTCGTCAGTCGCTTCCGGTTTCAGGAGGGTGTGGTCTATCAAGCTGGCCCAGTCACGCGCGGAAGAAGTTTGGCCCAACACCAGGCCGATGCGCGCAGCGCCGGCATCGATAATTCGATGCATGCGTTCCGGGCAACGGTTGAAACATTCGGAAGTGCAGCCGCACATCGATGCTTGCTCGTGGCCATCACCATTGAGGCGCGCCACAATTGCGTCAGTGATCTGTTCGATTAGAAGTGCGTGATCGCCGTTATTGGAGTTTGTGGGCATGGAGACTAACCTGATGCGAGCATTCTAGCATGGTGCTTGTGAGGGTAACCAAAACAGCAGCGGTGGCAATCCCCCCTCTGCTCATTGCTCTATGCGATGAAAGGACTACACTGCCCTCTTTTCTCCCAGTTGTGAAGGCGGACTTCTCCCCGCTCTTGCTGGGCATCTCTAGCAGATCGAAAAAGATTCCAGGGCGGGGCAGAGCCTCCGCCTCACATGCGGCGGCGAAGCCGGACTGAGAGTTGAGCAGTTACTGTAATGGGCCGGAGATGATGTCGGAAGAGCGGGGACAGGGGTTCACTCCTACTTGCGCAGATACTGTCGCTCGATCGCTTCAATCTTATTCACCCGCTTGCGGTGGCGATCTTCGCTTAACTCGGTTTCCAGCCAGGCTCGCACAATCTCACGCATCTCCGGACTGGTAATAGTCTTGCTGCCCAGCGTCAAAACATTTGCATCATTGTGTTCGCGTGAGTTGCGTGCGACGGCAGCCGAGTAACAAGCAGCAGCGCGCACACCGGGAACTTTGTTGGCGGTCATCGCGCTGCCAACGCCGGCGCCATCAATCACTATTCCCACTTCTGCGCCGCCATCTGAAACACTCTGCGCAACGGCATACGCGAAGTCGGGATAGTCCACCGCGTCTTCTGAGTTTGTTCCGAAGTCATGAATCTGATGGCCCAACTCCTGAAGCAACTCCTTCAACTCTTCCTTCATTTTGAAGCCGCCATGATCGGCGCCAACGGCGACCAGCTTTGAAGCTCTTGAGCCGCGGCGAGACCGGCGCCGTACAATTTCGATATTCTTTTCCTTGACCAGATCAGCGGCTAGCGAGGTTAAGCGTGCGCCTTCAGCGATGCGCAGTGCGGCACCATTCTCGAGACCACGCACATCATCTTCCGTGATGATGCTTTTCGAAGATTCATCCCGCACCGGTGCTGACTCCGCGGGCTGCGGTTTTGGACTGATGTCGACAAAACGGCTCGAGGTCGCAGCGGAATTCGGTTCCTCAGGCAAGGCTTTGTCGAGCACGTCTCTAACCAGCGCTCTAATACGATCACGTTGCGAGTTGTCTTCCATAAGTAGGCTGTAAGCAGTACGCAATCAGCAGTCGGTAGTCCGTAGTCAGTAGTCCGTAATTGGATAGCTAAGACCAGAGAACTGTTTGCTGTTTGCTCTTCACGCTAGCGACTCATGCCGCAAATCCAGCAGGCGTCCCGCCGCCGCTACCAACTTTCCATTGCGCACTTTCAAGTCAACGCGGCCCACATAAATGCCGCTCTTTCCTACCTGAAAGATAATGGTGCTACCGCCTGACGGCGTTTTGATCTGTACCGGCTTTTCCATGAATGTGTGCGTGTGACCGCCGGCGATGAAGTCGATACCGCTAACCTGCGCGGCGATTTGCGTATCACCGATTTCACTTCCCTTCGGATTTGGGAAATAGCCGAGATGCGTCATCGCCACCACTAACGAACACTTCTCGCGCTCGCGCAAAGTCTTCACCACTTCAGTCGCTGCCTTCACCGGATCGATATAGTTTACGCCCTTGAAATTGTCCGGCGTGATTAGTCCAGTCGGACTCACTCCTAAACCAAACAAGCCGATCCGAACTCCACCCAGGGTGCGCACAACGTAAGGCTTAACTCGTCCTTCGAGTACGGTCCCTTTTACATCGTAGTTAGCTGACACAAAGTCGAAAGTGGCAAACTTCATCGCCGCTGCCAATGCGGCCACACCATTATCAAACTCATGATTCCCGAGCGTGCCGACGTCGTACCCGATCATCGACATCGACTTGTACTCAACTTCGCCTTTGTAGAAGTTGAAATAAGGAGTTCCCTGAAACGAATCACCCGCATCGATCAAAAGCGTATTTGGATTCTCTTTGCGAACACGCTTAACCAGGGTTGCCCGTCTCGCGACACCTCCCCGCCCGCCGTTTTGCTTGTCGTTTGCCGGCAACGGATCGATCTGCGAATGCGTGTCGTTGGTATGAAGAATCGTGATCAGTGTCTCGTTCTTTTTCGGTGAAAGTAACGGTGCGGCAAATGTCGACGCATCTGCATCCGTAATGAAGTCTGATATGAACGGCGACAAGGCGAGCCCCGCCCCGCCTACAATCGATGCTCCCAGAAATTTTCTTCTATTGATCATCGTGGCTTCTCCGCTTCCGGTGGGTTGGTAGAACGGAAACGCCCATCGAGCATTGATTTGATTGGCCGCCCAGCTGCCGTTTCGGATCGCACGTAATCGAGGACTGCGTCACGCATCGTAAGATTAAGAGGCTGAACGTTTTTTCCAGACTGCAGGATCTTGTAGTCGCCCCCGCGCTTCACCAGGTAATCGATGGTTGCAATCGTGTAGGTTGCGTTGGGATCGATATCAACTTCGCTACCGGCGTGATCCAGCTTCACTGAAACAATTTCGTTGTTTCCATCAGTAGTCCGGAAAGTGATCCGGGCACCAGATTGAGCATCCCGCTCCTTCACCACGACAGCGAGGAACTGACGTAATTGTTCGCCGGTAAGATCTACAGTGACCAGCGCGTTCTCAAAAGGAAGCAACTCGAAGATGTCGCCGACGGTTAAGTCGCCTTCCGCGATGGCATTCTTGCGCAGTCCACCGCTATTGGTGATCGCCAGAAGGATTGGCTTGCCGGTTTTTGCCTCGGCGCGATTGCGCAAAGCATCGACCACGAAGTTTCCCATCGATCCGGCGCCGATGCCGCTCTTCTTAAGCTCACCAATCAATTTACCGATTACTTCACTTAGCGCCCGCACTTTCGGCGCGTATGGCTCAAGCATCTTTTCGACTTCGGAGTCGTCAGGGATAGAAGAGTCGACCAGAACTTCGGTGACCCGCGCCTTCATCCGCTGAGAAGATTGAGGTGATGGGGCTGGTCCAGGCGCCGGCGTTTGCGCGGGAACCGGACGGGCTGCGGAGGCGGTCAGAATTAGTCCGGCCCCAAGTGTGGCGAGCACAGCTTTGAAACGTGACACTGATAGCTTCATTTTGTTTGCAGCAAAAAAATAACAGTTCGAATGCTGGTGTCGATTGACCTGTAGGGGAAAGCTTCAATAGTATGTCGCACCACAAGCTGATAGGCAACCGCGAGTTTCTTTCAATTTCTAATACGCAATCGTGTTTCCAGAGGAGATAACTAACTTGGCTACACCCTCCGCTCAAATGACTTCCGAATTTACAAACCCCAATCTTGAAACGCTCATTTCGCAGGAACAAATTAATGAGCGTATCAAAGAACTCGGCGCGCAAATCACCGCAGACTATGCCGGGCTCAATCCGTTGTTGATAGGCGTCTTGAAAGGTGCCTGTTTCTTTCTCAGTGACTTGCTGCGCTCGATCGACGCCCGCCTCGGTATAGAGTTCATGGCAATCTCGAGTTACGGCTCATCAACGCGTACGTCGGGTGAAGTTCGTATCATGAAAGATCTTGACGTGCCAATTGAGGGTCGTCACATTCTGGTGGTCGAAGATATCGTCGATACCGGGCTTACGCTTTCCTATTTACTCGCCAATCTGGAATCGCGTGGCGCTGCGAGCGTGAAGTTGGCAGCACTGCTGGATAAACACGAGCGTCGAGAAAAGGAAGTAAAAATCGACTACCTCGGATTTCCAATTCCGGACGCGTTTGTCGTCGGCTATGGACTCGATTTCGCAGAGCGCTATCGCAACCTGCCATTTATCGCCGTGTTGAAAAATCCGGAACTGGGATAGAGCTGCTTCTCGGAGAACCTCTAATTCCCTTTGAGCTTTGTGCTTTGAACTTCGTGCTTTGTTCTTTCACCTTTCTTAATTATCCATCCGACCGTTCAAAGAGCGCAGCTACCGTACGAAAAGCAAATCGCAAAGTACCAAGTACAAAGCACAAAGTTCATTAGGAAAAGGAGACTTATGAGGTATTTCGCGATCTTCGCAGTAGTCATTATCGGAATGTGGACATCAGCAACGCCAACACCTGCCCAAACTGACTGGTCCAAAGTCGAGATCAAATCGACAAAGGTTGCTGGCAACGTCTACATGCTCCAGACCCCCAATGCCGGGAACATTGGGGTGTCGGTCGGTCCTGATGGCATTTTGATTGTTGACGATCAATATGCGCCGCTCGCAGACAAAATCAAGGCAGCACTGAAAACTCTGGCCGAGGGCAAGCTGAAGTTTGTGCTGAACACGCACTGGCACGGCGACCACACCGGAGGTAATGCTGCGTTCAGTCCGGAAGCCCCAATCATTGCTCATGACAACTCGCGCAAGCGGATGACAACTGACCAGAAATCGGAGTTCTGGAAACGAACCACGCCAGCGTCACCAAAAGAAGCTTTACCGGTGATTACGTTTGATCATTCCTTGACGGTCCATTTCAACGGCGAAGAGGTTAGCGTAATTCACTTCCCACGGGGACACACTGACGGCGACAGTATTATTTTCTTTACCAACTCAAACGTCGTTCACATGGGCGACCATTTCTTCGCCGGCCGTTTTCCGTTTATCGATCTTGAGAGCGGCGGAACGGTTATTGGCTTCACGAAGAATGTTGGCGATGTAATCGGCAAGCTCCCCGCGGGCGTTAAGATCATTCCTGGGCACGGACCACTCTCCACGCCTGACGATCTGAAGTTATTTCACCGAATGCTACTGGAGACAACTGACATCGTGCGCAAGAAAATGGCGGCGGGCAAAACGCTTACGGAGATTAAGACCGAGGGTCTACCTGAGGAATGGAAATCGTGGGGTACCGGGTTCATCAAGACCGACGTTTGGATCGAAACAATCCACCGCAGCCTGTCAGCGAAGTAACTCCTAATTTTGTCGGTCAACCAGCTCGCCTAGAAAACTCTTCCCCGCAGTAAGTTTCAAACCAAAATTCACTGCGATCGTCTGGCCAATGTCGGCAAGCGAGTCGCGTGTGCCCAGGTTGACGCCAGGCCGTGCGCTTTTCCCGTAAACCAGTAACGGCGCATATTCGCGCGTATGATCGCTGCCGGGATAAGAAGGGTCGTTGCCATGATCGGCGGTAATGATCATCAGGTCGTCTTGATGCATGGCCGCTTCAATCGCTGGTAGGTACTCGTCGAAGTGTTCGAGCGCCTTTGCAAAACCCTCTACATCGCGGCGGTGTCCATAGAGCATGTCGAAATCGACGAGATTGGAAAAGATCAGACCTCGGGTGTCTTGTCCGAGCGCATGAATCGTTTGATCGATCGATTGCTGATTGTTCTTCGCCTTCAAATCCTCAGTTACACCCATCGAGTCGTAGATCGACGCAATCTTTCCGATGCAAACCACATCAAGATCTTCGTCCTTTAAGGCCGGCAGTAGATTTTCACGCGGCGGAGGAACTGCATAATCGTGGCGATTCTCGGTGCGATAAAACTTGCCGGGCTCGCCCAGGAACGGTCGCGCAATTACGCGGCCCACTCGATGTTCGCCGTCAAGGATCACTCGCGCTGTTTCGCAGATCTCATATAGCCGATCGAGTTTGATCACATCTTCGTGGGCGGCGATCTGAAATACAGAATCGCCAGATGTGTAGACAATCGGCTTGCCGGTGTTGACGTGTGCTTCTCCGAGTTCCTTGATTATTTCGGTACCAGAGGCCGGCACATTTCCCAGGATTCCTGGCACCCCAGTCTCGCTAACAAAACGATCGAGGATCGACTGCGGAAATCCATTCGGATAAGTCGGAAACGCTTTATCAAGAATTATTCCAGCCATCTCCCAGTGGCCGGTAGTCGTGTCTTTGCCGTTTGAGGCCAGCGCACAACGTCCATAGGAACCAACCGGCTGGTCCAACGGAGGAACGTTTGCGAGTGGCCTGACATTTCCGAGCCCAAGCTGCTGCAAGTTTGGCAGCTTTACAGTTCGCGACTCGAGAATATGGCCAAACGTATCTGACCCAGCGTCGCCCCACTCCGGCGCGTCTGGCATCTCACCAATGCCGGCGCCATCCAGGACGATTATGAGAATTCGGTTGAAGAGATTCGTGTGTGTCATTGATAAAGTTGGAAATTCGTTGAATTAGTCGGTTAAGGCATGTGTCTGGAATCCAGTACACATCATCCGCCTTTTAAGGCGATTCTCAAGTAGACGCTGACTGTTGGGGCCAGCACTTACAATTGGTCGTCTTCAAGAAGGTTCCGAATTGGGCGCTGTGGAAGTTGGAGATATCAATGCGTCCGGTTGCGGTGGACTAGGGGGCGGCGTAGCCAAATCAGGAGGAGGTTGAGGGGTTGGCAGATCATCGATGGGAGACGTTGCCGCGCCCGCACTAAGCACGGCGGCGTTATGGATCACCGCGCTGAAATTCGATTCACCAACCAACGTGAGGAAGATGAATCCCAACCCTAAACGCTTAATATCTTCCGGAACGCCAGTCTGAGCTTGATAGTCGTTATATGTATCGCTCAGCGTTTTCCGTCGCGCCTCGTCCAGGTTTTGAAATGCCAGTAACGAAGCCAGCAAGTATCGCCAGGCGGTAGGGAAATCTCCCAAATTCTTGATCTTCTCAAGATTGTCCTTAAGTATTTCCTGGCGCCTAACTGCGCGCCAACGATCAATGTTTGTATCGATAATTTGGAGGAGAATTTTGATTACATAATCCGGGCCGACTGACTCTTCTTTGCCATCGGCGGTCTTAATGATCGCAATGCGAGACCGCATCACAATCGTGGAGCCGAACCCGGCGGTCACAGCTGCGAGGAAATTACTCGTCGAAATTGAGCCAAATAAGCTGGCAAAATTGAAAATGAGAAACAGGGCCAGGATTGAAATGTAACCATTCAGTAAGCAGTAGATTAACCCATAAGGACTGACTACGGCTTTCAGGGGTTCGTCCCTGTAACGTGACGCAATTTCGGACATTCCTACTAGGCTTCCAAATAGAAAGGCAGCGACTATCGCTCGTTGCCTGTTATCGTCAAGGGACCAAATGTCTTTGGGAAGCAAAGTGACAGACACAACTATGAGGAAAATGGCGAGGAGGAGGAGTGGACCAAACTGTTTAAGCCACTCAACCGCGGACCGTTGAGGCTGGGCCTCCATTTATTTTCTCCTGAGTAGTCGAATTTTGTAATTTCCAGAAGCCTCAGTGGTATCAGTGACCTGGATAACTTCACGACTCGCAAGCAGTCTTATGACTTCCCATAACTCGTCGAACTTGAAATCGTCAACGTCATCTTTCAGCGCCCGTGCAAGGTCATGCAACCGCATTTCCTGGTTCTTTTGCTCGCTTAGATGCCGGAAGATCGGCTGACCGTAATAAAATACCGCTTCGTCGAGTTCCGGTTGACTGGCCGAAGAGCTTCTTCGAGAACTTTTTTCTGAGCCTCCTACAAGCCAGTCCAACGAAAACTGTTTTCTTAACTGGTCCATTACGTACTCCCTGCGAAAATGCGTATTGTTGTTTCCCGACAATCATCATTCACTTGATGAACTCTGTCAATGAAACCCCGATACGACGACCAAGAGATTGCCCCTTTTACGTCGACCACAATTCGGCAAGTGCCTGGCACGCGCAGCTCCGAATTAACTCTTCGGCGCATAGTATCCTTCTCTAGCCCGAACAACCGGCTTGTCTTTTATCCCTTGCACTTCAACGCGGATCGCACGGAATTTTCCGTCGCGTGCTTTGTTTGTCGGATAGTAACCGAGGCTGTATTGCGTTCCGAGTTCGACTGCAACCCTGGCAAATGCCGCCCGAGCGTCTTGCAGAGTCGCGGCGAGAAAATTTGTCCCACCACTCGCTTTGGCTAACTCGTTCATCTCCCGTCGCGCGAGATTGTACAGGTCGCGACTAATCTGCATTCGTTCAAACTGGCCCATCTCGCAAAAATTTTCAAAGTCTTCTGCTCGAGCCTTGGGCTGAAAAAGCCGACGATAGCGTTGAAGCTGCTTGGCTGATAAGGTCAATCGCCCATCGTCACCGCAATCTTTCAACAAGCGATTTTCGACAAACTCTTCCGTATTCACCTGAATGAAATACGAAGCGACGCCCGCGCGCAGTAACTTTGCGCGAGCATTTTGAAACTCGGTATTACTTGACGAATCCACACCGTCAGTTAACGCCACGATGGCCCGTCGCCCACGAAGTTCTTCTCGCGGAGGCTCACGAAAGATTTCATCAGCTACCCGTTCGAGCGCGTCGTAGAAAGGTGTTCCACTACTCGAACCGAGACGGTCAATCGCAGTGCGGAGAGCTTGGCGGTTATCAGTCAGCCTGGCCAAGACATCGACTTGCGGACTGAGCGCCCTTCCCTGCGCCGACATTTTGAAACCAACGATGGCTACGCGGTCCCCGGTTCTGAGTGCATCGATAAATGCGGCCGCCGCCTCGCGTATCAGCGCCACATCGGCACGCGTTGAACCGGATGTATCCAGCAGCAGCGCGATCTCAAACGGCGCTTCGGTGGTAGTGAAGTCGGCGATAGCCTGTTTCTGACCATTCTCGAACAGCATGAAATTTTCAGTGCGCAAGCCTGCCAGTGGTCTTCCATTAGAAGTGGTGACAACTGCTGGAACTGAAACTAGTTGAGTTTCGACGCGAACGACGTCACCTTCATCAACTTCCTGCTGGGCGGACTTGTCAGGCGTGGAGGTTGGTTGCTCTGTAACAGTTCCCACACGACGCGGCCGTTGTTGATTCGCGTCCTGGCCATTAGCCGGCAGCCAGCTGGAAACGAGAAATACCAACAGCGGAATCACTGATTTGAGAAAGTTAGACATAGCGTTTTTCTCACAATCGAAAAGGTTGGCATGGGGAGCAAACAGACGGACGATTGCGTAAAACTATAGCGCGAAAATTCGTCAGAGGAAAGATGGACTCCAACGTCCGCTGATTTCCAATTCTAATTCGTCAAATGTAAAATTATGGAAATGAGATATGGAAAATCTGGGTTTACAAGCGTGGTTAGACTAACTAACCCGCTCATTCTCTGGCCCTTCCTTGACAGTCTTGCCTCGCTTCTTTAGCATGACGTTCCGTCATCAAGCACATTGAGTGGCGTTGATCTTTGGAAGCGGAAGTTCGGGCACGTATGTCAATGGTAGACGGCTTCCCTTACAAGGAAGAGGTTGGGGGTTCGAGTCCCTCCGCGCCCACCAGTTAGATTTCAGATCTCAGAGCTCGGATCTCATATCAGAGATTATTTGAGAGGCTGAATCAGGTTCAGATTCGATTTCTAAGAGTTAGTTTGCGGAGTCGTAGTTCAGTTGGTTAGAACGCCGGCCTGTCACGTCGGAGGTCGCGGGTTCGAGTCCCGTCGGCTCCGCCACTCTCGAAGCGGTTGCTATTCAGGTAAACTGAAGCGCAACCGCTTTTTCGTTTGAGAATCCGTTTTTTAAAAATACGCAACTCTTGAACTTTGAACTTGAAGTGGTTCGGGTCCAACTTCTAACTTGCGTCTTGGGTTACGTCACCATGATCCCAGTCAGCGAAGCGATTCAAATTGTAAAGGAACAGTGCAAGGCGTTACCGTCACGGAAGGTAGCCCTGGAGCACAGCCTTGGACGTTATCTGGCCGAGGATATTTTTGCTGATTGCGATCTTCCCCCGTTCAACCGATCGCAGATGGATGGTTACGCGATTCGCGCTGCCGAAGTTACAAACGCAAGCGAGGATGCGCCGGCGCGTTTGCACATCGTAGGTGAATCTGCCGCCGGACGCGGCTGGCACCATGAGATGAATGCGGGTCAAGCTGTCCGGATCATGACCGGCGCCCCAGTTCCTACTGGCGCCGACAGTGTGCAGCAAGTAGAGCTAACCCGTGAGATCGATGGGAAAGAAGTCGAGATACTGGAGCCCGTAACGCTGGGCCGATCCATCGTCCGGCAAGGGGCTGAAATCAAATCCGGCACGCAAGTAATCAATTCAGGTGAACGAATCAATGCGGGCATGATCGCAGTGCTTGCATCATTTGGTTATGCACAGGTGAGCGTTGGGCGCCGGCCGAAAGTGGCCGTACTCGCAACCGGCACTGAACTGGTTGCAGTAGACCAGAAGCCTGGCGTGGACCAGATACGCGACTCAAACAATTTCTCAATCAGCGCCTATGCTCAACTCGCCGGTGCAAACATCGAACGACTTCCGCTTGCCGGAGACGATCATAAGCTACTGCGCGATCAAATTAGCGAAGCCTCTGCGAGAAGCGACGTCGTCATTACGTCTGGCGGCGTTTCGGTCGGAGTTTACGACTTCACCAAGCTGGCGTTGAGGGAGCTCAATGCCGAATTCTTTTTCGAGAAGATTGCTCTACGACCGGGCAAACCAACCGTCTTCGCGAGGTTGCCGAATGGCACACTTGTCTTCGGTCTTCCCGGCAACCCCGTTTCCGTTTCGGTTACCTTCAACCTGTTTGCGCGCATAGCGATTCTCGCGACGCAGGGCGCGAACCAGACTGAGTTGGAGGAGAGAACGGCACTGCCTGGTAAAGAGTTGAAAGGTGCAAAAGGCCGAGAGAGTTATCTTCCGGCCCGGTTGCGTACAGACGCTGAAGGCCGATTGATCGCGGAGCCATTGAAGTGGGGAGGATCTTCGGACTTCATCGGCTTTGCACGTGCGGATTCGCTAGTGATTGTGCCGGCAGATGCTGGCGTGGTTTCGGCCGGAACGAAGGTGCGCGTTCTGTTGCTGCCTTAGCTCAATTTATTTTTGAGGGTGTTCGTGTGTTTTCGCGTAACTTCGTGGATCGTATGTCTGGCGAGGCTAATGCGATCCACGAACCTACACGAAATCAAACTAAAACCCACCCGTTGAGGTTTAAGTGTGTTCGCGTGGATGGGACGGTTTGATTCCCCAGAACCCAAGGAACATTTCCAGCCGGCGGAAGAATCTGATCTGATTCAGCAGCGGATTTAACCATCCATTGGTTATGCAGTAGTGGCTGTCGTGCGGTGTCGTGTGGTGTTTCTCGTGATGTGACGGCTCCAGCACAAGACGGCAACGTTGCAGCACCCTCGCAAAGATCTTGGGCTTGGGGTCGTGGGCCCACTTGTGAAACTGGTTGGTGGCTACCGTCGCTATGGCCAGGATCGTCGTAAACAACACTCCGAACGCAAGCCACGCTGACACCGGCCCAGTCAACAGCAAGTAAAGACAAAACGCCAAAAGCGGGACCGCCATGATGCACGAGTTTCCCAACGTGGTAACCAGGTTGTGCGTGCAGATGTCTCGTGGATAAATATGATGAAGGCGAAACGGCTTCACAAAACCAGGCCCAATAATTGGCGTGTCTTCCTGAAAATAAGTATCGCCAATCCAGTGAACTATTCCGGTAACTAGATCGCCAAAGATCAGGCCCAAGGGAATACCCAGCGCTACCAGCCAAAGCAATTCAAGTTCATAAAGTCGCGCGAGTCCGAGATAAAGGTTGAGACAGAACAAAAGTGGAAATAAGAAGAGTGTGCTGTGCTCAAGGAAAGAATGCAGGGGGGTGGAGGGCTCGGCGATACTCGCTTCCCTACCCCGCAGTTCGGGATTTATTAGCGCGAGAGTGCGGGCAGACTCAACCTCGTTCACAGTTCGCGGAACCATGGCTCCCGGTTCCCCGATAACCAGAGCTTTTTCCCTAACGGTAGCTGACATGAAACTGAATCGCGCTTTCAGACTCGAAAGATTGAACTATCTATTGTATTACGTACGAGGCACATCCCGGGATCGGATTTTATCGCAGTAAGGCAATAGGATTATTCTGGTATGCTGGAAAAAAGGCAATAGCCATGATGATGGTTAATCTTGAGAACACGGCAACTGTTTGGTTGCTACCAGTTAGGCAAACCCAGCACATTAAAGCGTGGTCTGAATGAATCAACTATCACACGTCGACGATGAGGGCCGGATACGAATGGTGGACACGAGCGCCAAGGGAACCACTACTCGTAAAGCAACCGCATCCGGCCGCGTCCTGATGTCTGCCGAAACTGTCAAAGCGGTTCGCGAACATACAACTCCAAAAGGCGATCCGCTCGAGACTGCGAGGCTCGCGGGTATTATGGCAGCCAAGCGAACCGCCGAATTGATTCCGCTTTGTCATCCTTTGCCGCTCACGCATGTTGAGATTACTGCGACGATCGAAGAAGACGGCATTCGTCTGGAATCAACTGTTGCTACTAACGCCCAAACGGGCGTCGAAATGGAGGCGCTGACTGCGGTGTCAGTCGCGGCGCTGACCATTTATGACATGTGCAAGGCTGTCGATAAAGGAATGGTGATTTCCGAGGTTCGGTTGGAAAGTAAAATCGGCGGGAAGTCCGGAGATTATTTTAGAAAAGCGTAAGGGTACTCATCCCCGGATTACACCGACTACACCGAGCCTAATCGGCGTAATCTCCGGATAGTCTGGCCAAATAGCCGGAACATCCACAATTTCTCCCGCGTTTACTAGTCTGCAGGTGAACGGCTCTTAATCTGGAGGCTTTATATGAAATTCCGATTAGCTGAAGACGCTCGGCCCCAGGCCACATTGTTACTGACGGCTGCCGTTATTTCGGTGGTTATGTGGTTTATTCCGTTCGCGGAGATCCTGACATATCCATTCCGTCTTTTTGTGACTTTCATTCACGAAGGTGGACACGCGATTGCAGCTTTGTTGACGGGAAACTCTGTCGAAAGTCTTAGTATCGCTACCAACGCCAGCGGTGAGACCTACACTTCGCAGGGTGGAACAATCTCACAAGTTTTCGTAGCCAGCGCCGGCTATCTCAGCTCGATGGCCTATGGCGCTCTCTTGCTGGTGTTGATTCGTCGCAGCTTTGCCGCGCGCGCGGTGTTAATCAGCTCGGCAGTTGTGGTGCTCGCCTTAACTTTGATCTACGGCCTCTTCAAACCGATCGTCTCGGGAATCGCCTTGTCGGGAATTCCCTTCACCTTGGTCTCCGGAACCGTCTTGTCGATCGGTCTCATACTCGTGGCCCGACTCGCCAGCTCGAAGGTGGCAACGTTCTTCGTCAGCTTCCTCGCGGTCCAATGTATTCTCAATGCACTGTTAGACCTGAAAACAGTTTTCTTCCTGTCATCGCCTTTCGCTCCCTCGGTCCCGACCGACGCGCTTAACATGGCAAACGCCACCGGAATTCCGGCGATGTTTTGGGCTGTAACCTGGGTAGCGATTGCGGTGGGAATCCTGGTCCTGGCAATGCGACTCTACGTCACTTCAAGAAATCGCGCGCTCCAGCCAGACATGACGTTTGGCGAGTTAGGAATGGGTGAATTTGGAAGGCCGGTTTTGCCCGAAGCGAAGAAAACGAGTGATTTATCTTTCCAATAGGGTGCGGCAGCATTGAGAGTTCATGCTCTATACCACTCCACGCCACTGTGGTGGCACTGACCTAATCCACTATGGACCATGAACCCGACGTTCTCTAGCAATGCCAAATAAAACGTCATAAATAAGATATGGAAAATCTTCTTTTCATTTCAACGAAGCTACTTAAAACTTGTACCTATATCGCAGCGTAACTCCGCGCCCTCCGCCATCAATTCCCCAGCTAATTCCGCGATAAAACTTGTCGGCAATGTTTTCTAAGTCGACAAAGACTTCAGAGTGTTCGCCGAATCGCATTCCGCCACGCACGCCAATTAACCCATAACCTGCCACAGCGTTGAACAGCGGGACCGCAGAGTCATTGTTAATGACGGTCACTCCATTGATTGTTGCTCCGATTGGCAGCAGACGATTTTGCACCTGGGCCAACGTCTCTCCCGTTGGGATAAGCAGGCCGCCAGCTGATCCACAGCCAGTCGCTCCCGGCGTTGTCACACCGCGCACGCAGGCACCGCGACGAAAGAAGTTTTGAATATCTGTACGCGAACGCGCCGCGCCTGTACGGCGATCGGCAAGATCGAGTGATGAGAGCCGTCGCTGGCTGCCAGCCAGTATGGCGTACGGCTCTATGAAGAAGCGATGCGAACCGGTTGATTGATAACGAAGGCTGACGAAGCCCGTGGCCGGTGGCACACCACCTTCCACATTCGGCGGCGATCCATTAAGCAGACTGTGCGCACGGATGTAGGTGAAGTTGGCATTGGCACTGAAACTCCGGTTGATTTGAGCCTCGGAATTAAACTCCACTCCGTTGAAGCGCGCATCGTCGTAGTTCACACGAACTAGAACAGGACTGGTGGCAGCCGCGACAAATACGAGTCCATTCGCATTCTGTGACACGATTCGTTCGCTACCGAGGAATTGGCCCACCGCACCAGGAGGCAAGACGAGAGCTTGATCGAAATAGACGCCGGTTAACTTATTTGTGAAGCCAGTCAACTCCGCCATCAGGCGTTTGCTCTTGTATCTCAGGCTCAGATCGAAACTATCTGTTCTTTCCGGGTTAAGTCGCGTCACCGGAATTCCGCTGGAGACGGCGTCAGGCCCAGCGGTTGTGCCAATGAAGCCTCCTAGCGATGCGGCCGTGGACGCGTCCACCTCAAAGCCGGTGCCAACGAGCCCGAGGAGGGATAGGTCGGTGGTGTTTGGAGCGCGAAAACCGCGCGTGTATTTCCCGGCAACGTCGAACCCCGCACCGAGAGTAACAACCCCTCCAATCCGTCCGGAGAACGCTCCGAATCGCGCGCTGTCATCGGGAAACAATGGTTTCCCATTGATGACTGGAGCGTCTGCTGCTCGTGATCTGTAAGACGCTACGCTGTAACGCAGTGCTCCACTTAAACGCAGACGATCCGGCACAACAGTAAAAACGTCCTGCACAAAAACACCGTACGAAAGATATCGCACTCCGTTTGGCACGCGCGGCCGCGATGCAGTTACCGCTCTGGTTACGGGGTCGGTGGTAAAAGCTGGGGCCTTGATCTTGTCGTCGTAGATGTCGCCCCCGAACAAAAGCGTATTGCGGTCGCCGAGTTGTTTATCGACATGAAAATTAAAGCCTAAGACGTTTGTTCGCTCACGTTGATTCGTTATTGCGGCAACCGGGTTCCCTTGCCCGCCCTGATTGATACGCTCCTCGCGTTGCCCGTTGTAGGAAAAAGTAGCCGAAGCATTGTGGAAGTAACCCAGATTCTGTTTAGAGAGTCGCACGTAAAAAAGATCAGTCATCAGGTTGCGCAAGTCCGCAATCAGGTTTCCATCGCCGCCAAGCAATTGATCGTAACGTCGCCCGCCGTCCTGTTGGTTGCGCGCGTAACTCACCAAAAACTGAGTGCTGTCGTTGAGGTTGAAGTTGGCGCGAACCAACCCGCCATACTGCGTAAACGCTGTGTCAGGTAATCGATGTCCAAAGAAGTCGGAGGAAATGCCGAGATAACGCGTCAACGCAGAGTGAGAATCAATTCCGTGTCCGGGTCGCAGCCGGTTGATTCGCCGGGCGTTGAAGTTGAACAAGACTCCATACCTATGGGTGCCGTAGCTTGCGAGTGTGTTGCCGCCGAAACTATTGGAGACGGTGGAGTAGAAAACATTTGTGTTGCCATGCCACTCGCCGTCGCTGCCACCATAAACCGGCGCGCGCGAAATGAAATTCACGACGCCGCCAAGCACATCCGAGCCGTATTGTGAACTGTTTGGGCCGCGCAGAATCTCGACAGTCTCAAGACTGGAAGGCTCGATCAAACTGAAGAACGTGCCCACACCGCCACGCTGGGCGCTGGTGGTATAACGAACACCATCGACATAGACGGCCACGTTCCGACCAGTTAAACCACGAACGAACACTGCGCTGAGCGAAGGACTAGTGCGTTGCAGGTTAACCCCTGGTTCTTCATCGACGACTTGGGCCACAACCTCCGTAGCCCGCTCCAAGACCTTTCGTTCATTGATGACGTTGACTGGCTGTGAAACATTGTGCGCATCGGCCACTAGTCCCGCTTCGGAAGTCACCGTCACGGTTTCGGTAAGTTGATTGACGTCCAACGTCACGTTCAACGTCGCCGTGCCGTTTCCTATCACTTGAATCACTTCCCGCCGCACGTTGAAGCCAGAACGCGACACTAGAACTGCGTAGGAACCCGGGGGAATTTCGGCGAATTGAAAGCGTCCCTGCGCGTCTGTCCTGGTCCGACTCAATACTACTTGCTGTGCGTTCGTCAGAGAGATCTCTGCATCAGTCACAACCGAATCTGACGAATCTTTCACGACACCGGTGACAGTACCTCGCGCGTTCTGCAATGCGAATGTCGCAACCGGAAGCAGCATGAGCATTGCTGCCAAGCAGAGGATTAGTAAACCCTGCCCTGTTGGTCCTTCCAGGTTCGCCCGCTCCATAAAATCCCGCCTTCTTAACAGCTTTCGTCTCGATCCAACATCATTTTGGTGTCAGGTGGTTGAGGAATACTTGAGGACTCCAACTCACAGTCCAACAACAACATAAACTTGTCGGGTGGCCTGAAGACTACGCTTCGCCCGAAATTACTACTAGAAGTCGTATTACCTGCCGAACGCGCCGGGTCGGTGTATCCAAACGTTGAAACGGGGATCTAATTCAGTGCGGAGACGACTTCTTCGATTAGGGAATGTGTCGCCAGGAGCACGTGAGGCTGGCTCGAGGCGAGAGCAACTACAATCACCATTATTGTAATCGGCAACCAAGTGGTACGCCTTGCGATATGGCGTGGGCCAGTGGAACGCCGATCGTCATTGGCAAGGTTTAGTAGACGACGAACGCGAGTGGTCACTGCGCCTTTGTCATGCTGTGTAACGAAGAACGCGCCTGACGCGAAAACGGGAGACTGACCGGCAGGAATCATGCGAGAGATTTTGACGAGCGACGAGGCGAGATCGAGCGCGGCTCCTGCCCCCATCCGTGCCGCATGCTCATCCGCTGCTTCCTCCGACGCGTCTTTCCAGGCCGTGTCCAGCGACCTTCCGCACGGGATAATCAAAAGCGAATCGCGACACGCGCGCATTAAACCGCGCATAAGATTGTCGCCATGGACCAGGTGGCCTGCTTCATGATTGATCGCGGCCGCCAGCTCATCACTACTGAGCGATGTCAACACTCGACTGGCAATAAAAAGCCGGGGACGAAACGTCCCGACGATGGCTATGACGGGAAATTGGTGTTCGACCTCGTAGGCCGGAATAGCGATTCCGGCGAGACGTACAGGCTTCGCATGTTGCAACCAATCATTGCTTAATCTCGAAGTAACCCGCCACGTTAGCAACCCTCGCAATAGAGCTATGGCAATTCCGACTGCAGAAAAAACGGCAACTATTGCCAGCCTGAGGCTGACGTCTTCATGGTCAGTGCGCGGTTCATGGATCAGGTAAGCGGGAGCAAACAGGAGGACCACTGCGGCGAACGCAATAGCAACGGGAACAATTCGAAGCGTACCGATGAAGCCTGCCCTCGAGGCCGCGGACCACCGTCGTGCAGGTTTCCTGAGCCCGCGCCATAAGACAGCGCCGAGAAACGAAGCAATGCTATTAATCAAAAGTATTGCTGCCAGGAGTATGCAAAGTCCGAGAAGGACAAACATTGATTTCAGTCTTTCATTCCCAACTGCGCCCGCTTCTCTTTAATCAAGCGGTCCAGCTCGTCGAGCAGACTTTTGTCTCGTTCGCTAACTGCGTCAACAATGCAAGCCAGAATCGGCTCGACGCCACGAGTTCCACCCAGCAGGCCATCAATCAAATCTTCTTGAATACCGGACTCGAGTTCTTCGGGAGAGACCGTCGCGGTATACAAAAATGCGCGGCCTTGCTTACGACGATCAAGCAATCGTTTCTTAAAAAGCCGGTCAAGAGTTGTCATTAGTGTGGTGTAAGCAACCCGTTTTTCAAACGAGACGAAAATATCGCGCACGCTAACTTCGCCACGCCCCCAGGCTTCCTGCAGCACCCGTTGTTCGAGTGGACCCAGGGCTTGAGTGGCGACGTCTCTTGGTGTTCTAAATCCACGAAGTAAAAATTTTGGAGTCTTCATTTGAACGAATTGTTGAGCAGCCGGCCACAAGTGTCAATGTTTGATTGATTGTAGGGGCGGCACTCCGTGGCCGCCCCTTCTGGAGTTGTAATTGACTCCGAGCAAGATATAACGCAACAAGTGGGGCGGCCACGGAGTGCCGCCCCTACCACTCACTAGCGCCCATTTCGTGTCAGTCAAGCATTCAGGTATTATTTGAAGTTTCATAGCTGGCCGATATTCGAGCCTATGGCGGCCAGGAACCGTTTTACATATGTCAGAAAAAGCAATTTCAGTCCGCGGCGCCAGGGTCAATAACCTCAAGAACATCTCCTTCTCGATCCCCATCAACCAGTTGACTGTGGTAACCGGAGTGAGCGGATCGGGCAAGTCTTCCCTCGCTTTCGACACTATCTACGCCGAGGGTCAACGCCGATATGTGGAATCCTTGTCGGCTTACGCGCGCCAGTTTCTCGAGCGCATGGATAAGCCCGATGTCGATGAAGTGAAGGGCATTGCACCGGCGATTGCGATTCGGCAAAAGAATTCGACCAGAAATCCTCGGTCAACCGTTGGCACTCAAACCGAAGTCTTCGATTACCTGCGCCTGCTTTATGCGCGGGTCGGGATTACCTATTGCCGAATCTGCGGACGTCAGGTCTACAAGGATTCGCCCGAGTCTGTCGCGGACGAAATTCTGGCCACCCTACCTGACGGCGTTCGCTTCTATGTTCTGTTTCCCGCCAAAGAAGGCTTGGTTGAAACCCCGGCCAACGGCAATGCCGACAAGGGCAAACGGGCGACGAAGAGTCGCAAGGGTAAGTCGAAGTCCTCTGACAAGACTGACGCTTCCACATCGCATCGCACGATTACGGCTCACGTCATGAGCCTGATGCAAAGGGGCTTCTCCCGGCTTTTCCATCGTGGCCGCTTGATCGAACTTCAATCGCCCGATGACTTCAACCTCAGTTCATTCGATGAGGTGTTCGTCATGGTCGACCGTCTGGTTGCTCGGCCCGACATCCGGCAAAGGCTGGTTGACTCCCTGGAAATCTGCTTTCAGGAGGGACACGGCACTGCGCATATCGAAACCGCTGACGAAGAGCCAACCCGCCTTCGATTTTCTGATCGCTTCGAATGCAAGTATGACGGCACGATCTACGCGCTGCCTGAACCCCGGCTGTTCAGCTTCAACAATCCCTTCGGTGCCTGCCCTACCTGTCAGGGTTTCGGCAACACTATTGGACTCGATCTCGATCTGGTGATTCCAAATCCCGGGTTGAGCTTGAAGGACGGTGCAATCGAACCATGGACCAAGCCGCAACATGAGTGGGCCATGGACGAACTCCGGCAGTTTTGTAAGTCTGAAAAGATATCGATGACTGTTCCGTTTGCTCAACTCTCGCGTGCCGAGCAGCGCGCCATCATTGAGGGTCGGAAAGATTGGACTGGAGTTCGTGGGTTCTTTGATTGGCTGGAAACCAAGAAATACAAACTTCACGTGCGTGTTTTCCTGTCGAAGTATCGCGGCTACACCCGTTGCCCCGATTGTGGCGGAGGCCGCTTAAGGCAGGAGGCACGAGACGTTAAGGTCGGCGGTCGCACGCTTCCGGAAGTTTGCGCTCTGGCCATTAAAGACGCGGCGAAGTTCTTCGATTCACTTGAGCTTTCGACCGAACAAGGCGCCATCGCTGAACGCATCCTGTTTGAAACACGGCGTAGATTGCGATTCCTGGTGGAAGTGGGACTGGACTATTTGACACTGGATCGGCTGGCTTCAACACTATCCGGCGGCGAGGCCCAAAGAATTCAACTGGCAACCAATCTCGGCTCATCGTTAGTCGGCGCCCTCTACGTTCTCGATGAACCATCAATCGGCTTGCATCCGCGCGATAACGATCGATTGATTCGCTTGCTCCTGAATCTGCGAGATATCGGGAACACTGTCCTCGTGGTGGAACACGATGAAGACATGATGCGCGCAGCAGACCACATCCTCGACATTGGACCATCGGCAGGCGAACTCGGCGGCCGGGTGATTTACGAAGGCGACTTTGAAGGGCTGATGAAAGACAACGCATCATTGACGGCGCGCTATCTACGCGGCGAATCAGAAATCAAGGAGCCAAAGCAGCGGCGCCTGCTGCAACAACGTCGTCTATCTCTACGTAGTGCCTCGGAACACAATCTGAAGTCGATCGATGTCGAAATGCCATTGGATATGCTGGTGTGCGTCACCGGAGTCAGTGGTTCCGGTAAATCAACTCTGATCCATGATTGCATCTACGCCGGGCTGAAAAAGCAGCGAGGAGATTGGCAAGGTCACGTAGGAGCGTTTTCCAAGCTGGAAGGCGGCCAGCTAATCGATGACGTCATCCTCGTTGATCAGTCGCCCATTGGACGAACGCCTCGATCGAATCCGGTAACCTATATCAAGGTCTACGACGGAATTCGCGAAGTGTTTTCGTCGACGCGCGAGGCCCAAGCTCGTGGTTTTGATCCGTCACACTTCTCTTTCAACTTGCCGGGCGGCCGCTGTGATGTGTGTCAGGGCGACGGCACCGTGACCGTGGAGATGCAATTCCTGGCGGATGTGGAACTGGTTTGCGAAGAATGCAAAGGCACGCGTTTTAAGCAGCAGATTCTGGACGTCAGGTATCGAGGTAAGAACGTGCACGAAGTCCTCAACATGACTGTGCGCGAGGCGATAGGTTTCTTTCGCGAAGTTCCGAAGATTACTAACCGGTTGAAAGTGCTGGACGAGGTTGGTCTGGGTTACCTGCGATTGGGCCAATCAGCCACCACCCTTTCGGGCGGCGAAGCCCAGCGCATCAAACTGGCAGCGCAACTCTCAAAGCGCACCGGAGCCAGGACTCTGTACATCTTCGACGAACCTACGACCGGGCTGCATTTTGACGACATCAATAAATTGCTTGCGGCATTTCGCGCGTTAATTGCTGCCGGCGGATCCTTGTTGGTCATTGAGCACAATCTGGATGTGATCAAAACTGCCGACTACGTCATCGATCTGGGCCCGGAGGGTGGCGATGAAGGCGGAAAGATAGTGGCGGTCGGAACTCCTGAGCAGATCATGGCAAATTCGGCGTCTTACACCGGCCGGTATTTAAAGCAGCACCTGGCAAAATCAAATGGCCATTAGCCTGCAGTTCAGGCTGGCCCGAAGGAACAACCGATGAGTTTGAAACAAACAATTCTTTCTGATCTGACTGCTTCGATGAAGGCGAAGGATGCGGCCCGCACATCCACCTTGCGAATGGTGAAGGCGGCCTTGCAGAACCGGGAAATCGAAAAGGGCGGAGAGCTCGACGAGGAGGAACTGTCGAAGTTGTTGCGTTCTTTGGTGAAGCAACGGCACGACTCGGTCGAGCAGTATGTGAACGCGGGTCGCGAAGAGTTGGCTGACAAAGAGAGGGCCGAGATCACAGTCATCGAGGCTTACCTGCCCCAGGCCGCTTCACTCGAAACGATCGAAGCTGCGGTTGTCGCAGCAATTTCTGAAACCGGAGCAAACTCAATGAAGGAAATGGGCAAGGTAATGAAAGCAGCGCAAGCAGCGCTGGCCGGCAAAAATGCCGATGGCCGCACCATCAGTGAGATCGTCAAAACAAAGCTCGCTGGATAGCGAGTCGTTGTCCGGTGCTGGTAACGCCTGTCGACCTCCCCCTGCCCAGTAGTCCTAACATTAGACTTTTCCGAAGGGGCCCCTCTTGAAGGAGAGGGGCCTTCAGCTGAGCACGCGGCGGTCTATCATCCTTTACTTGTAGGTAATGTGTACTTCCGGCTTGTTACCAAGAATGTTGGCGTTCGCACCACTGTCGAACAGGTTAGCGTTGCTCGAATTTTTTACGATGATCCTCGTGATGTGCTTGCCACCTTGTTTGTGCTTGAACTTACCTTTCGCTCCATCGTCGAGGGCAATACATCCAGCGTTATCAACCTTGTGATTCGTTCCACACTGAATATCGAGTGAACCGCCTTTGATAACGATGTCATCAACCGGGTCAGCCGGGGGCGCTTGATTGTTGACGAGGGCGAAGGCACCAAGAGCAAGTACGCAGATGGTCGCAAGTGCGATTATCAGTAATCGTAGAATACGCATTGTTAATCTCCTTCTGGGTTGAGATCGGCGAGGCAAGAGCCAGCCTCGCTGTCGGGTGTCAAGCTATCTACTCAAGTGAAACAGAACCATTGACAGCGGTGGCAAGGAACGCTGGAGAACTCAGCCGGCGGAGCCCGTTAGTTGGACCAGCTGTTTACGGAGTCGATCGATGTCTGGTCTGCTGAGATAACGGTTGTAGCTTTCGGTCGTCCAGCGCGTTTCGAGTTTGGATAGCGATTCCTTAGCGCGCATAGCATACTCGCGAGCGCGAACTTTGTCGCTACTATTTTGAAGCGCCAGCGCTGCAATCAGGAGGGCCCGCCACTCCGAGGCTGGTTGACCCATACGTGCGAATGCTTCCTGCGCTTGATTCGCATTTTTCAGCGCCCCCTGAGAATCGCGCGCAGCCAACATCGTTTCGGCGAGAGTTACCTGGGCGTTGGCGACTAACGCTGGGTCGTTAAGCTCCTTCACCGAATCAACCAGGCTCTGCGCCGTTTCTTTTCCCGCGCCCGCGGCGCCGCCATAGGACTGGGACAGCGCCATGACCATCTTTGCGGAAGAGGAAAGGTTCACAAACTCAGTTCCAGCACGCTCAATAACTTTCGCGGCAAGCTCCTTTGCCTGTGCAAAGTTGCCCTGGCTGAGAGCGATTTGAGATCGCGAAAGCTGGACCGAAACCGAGAGGCGTTTTATTTCTCCGCCTGGTTTATCGGCGATGGCCGCGGCCTCATCCAGGAGTGGAGCAGCCTCGTCGTAACGCCCGAGACGCCACAACACGTCACTTCGATCAACGGCATTGTAGCCAACACTCCGTTGGATTCCCTGGGAGCGATAGTAAGTGAGCGCCTGGTCCATGTGGGTGAGTGCTTCAGTGAATCGTTCCTCCCGCGCCAGGGCTGCTCCGCGTTCTGAGTGGGCCAGTGCCAGCAACGATTGATCGTTCCACTCCTGCGCGAGCTGCAGCAGTTGTTCATGACTGGCCTGGGCTGCCGCAAGGTCACCCTTTCGTAGATTAACGCGGGCAATCAAAACCAAAGTCTGGAAAGTCTCTGAGCGATAACCGCCCTGTTTGTAAAACGCGAGCGCAGGCTCCAGGTAGCGTATCGCTTCATCAGACTTGTGCTGTTGGTAGCGCATGTTCCCAAGCGCCACCCTGGCTCTCGCCTCGGTTCGCCGCGCCTTTGCTCGCTCGGCCGAAGCAAGCGCCTGGGAAAGATATTTCTCTGCGAGTACGGTCTCGCCACTAATTACAAAAGAATTTCCCAGATCAACGAGGGCCTGGGAACTGAGATTCTCCATCCCATTCTTCTGGGCGAGGTCGACTGCCTCCTGGGCGTATTCGCTTGAACGCGATGTTTCGCCGGCATCGAACGCCACGCTCGAAAGCTGAAGAAGGGTCTTGATGATTTGCGATTTGTTGTCGTTAGCCCGGGCCAGGACCAGTGCTTGCTCCAATTGCGGCTTTGCCTCAACCAGCTTGTTTCGTTTGTTGAGCAAGGCTCCTCGCTGGAACACAACTTCGACGCGCCCTTCCAAATTTCCGAGGGCCTGATATATCGACTCAGCTTGTTCAAAGGCAGACATCGCCTTCGCTAGGTCGCCCTTCTTCCCGTAAGCGATACCCAGATGTAGATACGCCGTCGCATATTGCGGGTTTTGGGCCGCCGCCTGCGTAAAGCTTTGAATCGCGCCTTCGAGATCGTCAGCCTTACTTTGGGTTCTGCCCAGGTCAACCAACATGTATGCGGTCTCACTCTCGGGAAGCTGGCCCGCAATCTGACGATAGATCCCAATAGCTTTCGGAAACTCTTGAGTTGCGGTGGCGGTGATCGCGTCCAGGTAGAGAGAATCAATAGCCAACATCTTCGCGCGGTCGGCAGCAGTAACCTTTAAGAGTTCGTCTTTCGCACGATCAACGTAATCGAGTTCTACGAGTGATTCGGCAAGCCGAGCGTGGGCCAGCATATACTGATCGTCCGCCGCCACTGCGCGCTCAAACGCCTGGCTGGCCTGGTGATAAGCGCCGTCGCGCAACGCTGTAGTCCCAGTCTGATACCAATTTTTAGACTCAGTCGTAGGCTCATGCACCGCGGGACGAGCGTACCTCAATGCGAGTCCACCACCAGCGATCAAGACCAGGGCCCCGATCAGGATATAGGAGATTGGAATCCTGGGGCGCTGGAGAATCTGCGAAAGATTGCTGAGAGTTTTGCTGGGGGCCTTGGTGATCGCGGAAGAAGTTCTCCGGATCAGAGTGTGGCCGGCTACATCTTCCAAACGCTTCTTGATCTCGGCGAGATCCGCGATCAGTTCCTTTGCTGACTGGTAACGTTTATGCGGCTTCTTTGCGAGGCACTTTAGGGTTGCGAATTCCAGCTCGCGAGGTATCTGCGAATTTAATTTGGTTGGCGGCGTCGGTTCGACGTGGAGGACATTCGCGGCAATCTCGATAAAACTGCTACCGGCGAACGGGGTTCGTCCAGTAATAGCCTCATAAAGCAGAGTGCCTAAGGCAAACAGGTCGCTGCGACCATCCACTGCGCCACCAACCGCCTGTTCCGGTGACAGGTAGGCTGGTGTACCGAGCACTACTCCGCTGCGAGTCTCTGTCGAGAGAAGTGTCTGAGCCTCGGGCGCAGAGCTTGGCTTGTTTTCGGTGGTGAGCTGCTTCGCCAGACCGAAGTCGAGGACCTTAACCGCGCCTTCGTCGTCGATCATGATGTTCGACGGTTTGATGTCCCTATGAACGACTCCACGAGCGTGGGCCGCCGCTAACGCCGAGGCGATGTCTGACACGATCTCAACTGCGCGCATCAAGCTCAGCTCGCCATTCTGCATGAGATCGGTAAGCTGACGCCCTTTCGCAAATTCCATCACCAGAAATGGACGGCCGTCACTGGTTTCACCGTAGTCGAAGAGCGTGGCAATGCCGGGATGGTTCAATTCGGAAACAGCCCGCGCCTCACGAAGAAAGCGTGCCCGATGGTCGTGAGAATCGGAGGTAAGTGAGGGGAATTTGACTGCGACCCGCCGGCCAAGATGGGTATCTTCCGCGAGGTAGACGGTACCCATACCACCCTCGCCCAGGGCTTCCAGGATCCGATAATGGGAGACTGTTTTACCGATCATTGCGCGGGTTAAGCACCCCCAAATAGCGCGCTATCGCCCTTCACCACGGTGGGAACCATCGAAAAAGAATACTCTGTATGAAGCGTCAGGCAGTACGCGCGCATACTACGCCAGTGCAAGATCCTTTTCAATACTTGGCAGGCGTGAAAGTCGAGGAATACACGCGAAATTCTCAAACTTTTGTGACTTTGGAAAGTAAACCAGCAACTTGCTTACCCAGTTACCTTTACGTATAATCCACGGCTTGCTCGAAGCGCGGCGGTATCGTCCGGTGGGTTCGCGCCCACTTTTTCTTTTGCGCGGGTGTTTTTCGGAGGGGGAATGGGCGCTGGTTCGATTGCGGAGCGGGTCGAAGCGATAGCCGAAAGAGTAGCAATCGACCACGGTTTGGAGCTGGTTCACGCAGAAGTTGCGGGTCCGGAGAACAAGCCGATCGTTCGCATCTTCATTGACAAGCCAAATGGTGTAACCCACTCGGATTGTTCGGAAGTGAGTTTCCACCTAGGCACTATCCTGGACGTCGAAGACTTCATTCACGCCTCCTACACGCTGGAGGTTTCGTCGCCAGGGCTCGAACGAGGCCTTTACAAACGGGCTGATTACGAGCGTTTCGCGGGAAGCCAGGTGAAATTGCGGGCCAAACGACCCGTTAATGGCCAGCGCAACTTCCGAGGCAGATTGCTCGGCGTCGATGGCGACGAGGTGTTGCTGGACGATAAGACCAGCGGTTCAGTCAGAATTGCCCTGGATTCAATCGTCAAGGCGAATCTGGAGATCGACATCGAACAGGAATTCAAGCGGGCATTGGGAAAATAGCTTTCGCACGACAGCAGGTTGTGCACTACAACTGAATAACAATTGAATAGGCTCAACGACGCTAAGGGCGCCGAGCCACCGGAGACAAGGTTCATGAGTTCATCCATCGCACAAAACATTGAAGCGCTTTGCCAGGAACAAGGCATTGAGCGCGATCTCGTCATCGACGCCATGAAGGAAGCCGTTCGAGCTGCCGCGAAGAAGCAGTTTCGTTCCGGCGAAGACATTCAGGTCGACTGGAACCCGGAAACGGGTATTGAGCTTTCGGCCACCAAGGTCGTGGTTGACGAGGTGGCCAACACCGCAACTGAACTTTCTATCGATGAAGCTCGTGAACTGGCCGGAGAAGAGGTTGAATTAGGCGACGCCTTGCTGCTGCCGTTGCCGATGGAAGAACTAGGACGTATTGCCGCTCAAACCGCGAAACAGATCCTCTTTCAGAAAGTTCGTGACGCGGTTCGCAGCAACGTCTACGAACAATACATCGACAAGATCGGCGATCTAGTCAATGGTTACGTCAAGCGATTCGAGCGCGGCAATATCATCGTCGACCTCGGTAATCTCGAAGCCATCCTTCCTCGCTCTCAACAATCACGCGGCGAACAGTGGAACCAGGGCGAACGAATCCGCGTGGTCATCAACAACGTTTCAAAGGAATCCAAGGGACCGCAGGTTGAAGTCTCCCGCACTTCTCCCGAGTTGTTGTTGCGACTGTTTGAGATGGAAGTACCTGAGATTTACGACGGCACTGTAGTTATCAAGTCGGCGGTCCGTGAACCCGGCGAGCGCGCCAAGATAGCTGTCACCTCTAATGAGCGCGACGTAGATCCAGTAGGCGCGTGCGTAGGCATGAAGGGATCGCGCGTGCAGGCGATTATTCGCGAGCTTCGCGGAGAAAAGATCGACATCATTGAGTGGTCCGATGAGCCTTCCGTATTCGCCGCGAACGCACTTTCACCGGCCAAGGTTAACCAGGTTCGCATCACCGACATTGAAAACCGGCAGATGGAAGTCATCGTTAATGAGGATCAACTCTCCCTGGCGATCGGCAAGCGCGGGCAGAACGTGCGGCTGGCGACGAAGTTGGTCGGCTGGAACATCGACATTCGCAGTGAAGAAGAGATCAAACGCGAGGTCAGCGAACAGATGGGAGCGCTCATCGCTTCCGGTGCCTCGGTACCGCTTTCGGCAATTGAAGGGGTTACTGGAGCCCAGGCTGAAGCCCTTGCGGAACACGGCATTAACGACATTGATGCCCTGGCCCAGACCTCGGTGGATGATTTGGTCGAGTTTCTCGACCTCAGTTTGGATGAGGCCGAAGTTATCCTCAATGCCGCAGTTTCTGTTGTAGCCATGCGCGACCGCTCGCTACAAGGCGAGACCGATAGCGAAACGGTAGAAACTGAATCAACAGACGAAGCGCCGGTCGAAACGGCTCCAGACGAGGCTGCCATCGACGAGAATGAATCCGATCAGGATTTAACTGCCGGCGGCTATGACGAGGCTGTGGAAGCTGGGGAACCGTATGGTGCTGAACCGGAGATCAACGCACACTTCTCAGCTGATCCCGTCGCTTTAACTGAGGCCGAACCATTTACTGAAGACGAACTTATTCTGCAGGGTGCTGGTAGAGATTTAAGACCCGACACTGTCGTGCCGTCACCGGACATCACGTCGACCGATGCTGCAGTTATGGAAACCCTCGGCGAAATGATCGACGACGAGACCCTGGCTGACGAGTTTGCTATGAACGAAGATTTGGTCGCGCAGCAACGCGAGGCCGAAATATCTGCTCCCGCCGCTTTGGACGAGGCCGCATCAGGCGAGAGCACAGACGAAGAGAAGCAGGATGCTTCCCCAGATGCGGCAAATTAGCTTCAACACAGTGGCCGGCTCTCCCGAGCGTTTGTGTTGTTCGCTCACCCTCTACTCTTGCGCGTTGCGCTTCTGAATGCACGCTTCAAAAGTGGTTAGAGGTGAGTTCTTTTAACCACTTGATGTAGGAAGACGCAGGCTTTACGCGTCTGAGAAGGAGTGCATGACAGTTTCCTCCAAGATTCGTATTTACGATCTCGCCAAAGAGCTCAAGCTCGACACCAAACGTCTGATCGAAGAGGTGCGCCGGGAAGGCGTAGACGTCAGCGTTCCGTCTAACTCCGTTTCTAAAGAGCTCGCTGAGAAGATCCGCAACAAGTATTTCCCGAAAAAGGAAACTGCGGTAAAGCGAGGTGTGCGCGTTGTTAAACGAGCCGAGCGCGCCATCGAAGAGCTGCCTGCGCCTGAAGTTGCAGAGCCGTCACCTGAGCCCGAGGTGCACGTGGTCGCCGAAGCTCCAGCCGTCGAACCGGTAGCTACTCCGGCGCCGGCGGAACCCGCGAAACCAGCAGCACCCGCACGACTAATCAGGAAGCTGAGTCCAGCCGCGCGCGCCGAACTGCCAACAGAGACCGCGACTGAGGCGCCGGAGGCCGAAATTCCGATTGAAGCGGAAGCAGCCGTAGACGTGCCCGCGGAAGTCGTTGCCGAAGACATTATCGGAGCCAACGGCAGTCCTGCTGAGTCAGTCAAACCCGTGCCGCCTCCGTCTCGACAAGTAAGAGTTTTGCGTCCAACGGTAGCTGCTCTAAACGCAGGCATCCGTCCTGGCGAGCGCGCTCCGTCACCAGTTGCACCTCCGCCGCCAACTCCTCGTGAGCGTGTTGATCGCACCACCGGAACGCGTGTGCGTGAACGAACTCCACTTGCCCGCACCGAACGGTTGGGTACACCTGGAGAAACAGCAACTCCGCAAACCACTTATATTCCACCGCCTGATGCAGGTCGCCGGCGATCGCGTCGCGCGCCCACCCGAGGCGGTCGAAAGGTTGAAGGCAAAGGCGGACGCTTCGACAGGGGCGATTTCATTCCGCCTCCAAAGGCCCTATCCCTTGAAGATCGTATTGCCGGTCGAATGGATACTCCGGGAGTGCCGGGAGAAATCAAGCCGGCTCGACTCGTTGAAGGATCAACAGTAAAAGAGTTTGCTGAGAAGCTTGGTATCAAACCGAAGGATGTAGTGACGCTTCTGCTTCAGCGCGGAGTCTTCGCTACTATCAACCAACCGCTCAACGACGATGTTGCAGTTGAGCTTGGTCAACGCTTTGGCTACGAGGTCACTTTCGTTCCGTTTGAAGAGATGGTGGCGGAAGAAGAGTTTGAAGAACTGATCGCCACGGATTCTGACGACGTGGAAGTAACTCGTGCGCCGGTAGTCACCGTCATGGGTCACGTCGACCATGGTAAGACTTCCCTTCTCGACGCCATTCGCACCACCGAAGTAGCTGCCGGCGAAGCTGGGGGTATCACCCAGCACATCGGCGCTTACAGCGTGCAAGTGAAGAGTCCCGACAATCCAGAGGAAACGCGTCGGGTTGTATTCCTCGATACCCCGGGTCACGAAGCATTCACACTCATGCGCGCCCGCGGCGCCAAAGCCACCGACGTAGTTGTTCTCGTCGTGGCTGCCGACGACGGCGTGATGCCGCAAACAATTGAAGCCATCGAACACTCGCGAGCAGCGGGAGTTCCGATTGTGGTCGCCATCAACAAGATCGATAAGCCGGACGCAAATCCTGATCGCGTCAGGCAGGAGCTGGCGAAGCATGGGTTGAACCCGGTCGAGTGGGGTGGCGAGACTGAAATGGTCCAGGTTTCTGCCAAGAAGAGAGAGAACCTCGAGACCTTGCTGGAAACGATTTTGCTCACGTCTGACATTCTCAACCTGCGCGCCAGTCCAACCCGACTGGCTTCAGGTGTGGTGCTGGAAGCCAAGCTTGATCGTGGTCGGGGCTCGGTCGCAACAGTCCTGGTCCAACAAGGCACACTGCATGTTCACGAGCCGTTTATCGTTGGCCAGATTTTTGGCCGCGTGCGCGCGATGTTCAACGACAAAGGGCAAGCAATCACTGAAGCAGCTCCGGCAACGCCAGTTGAAGTCCTTGGACTGCAAGGCGTCCCACAAGCGGGCGACAGTTTCCAGGTCGTTGCAGACATTGCCCGGGCCCAACAGATCTCTGGCCATCGCCAAATGCTGAGCCGGCAGGCAGCACTGCTGCAGTCCACCAAACGCGGTATCGAGGCGTTGGGTGAAAGCGAAGTTAAGGAACTGCTCGTTGTTATAAAAGCTGACGTGCAGGGCTCGGTTGAAGTGCTCAGATCAACCCTGCAGAAGCTTTCCACCGATCGCGTGAAGGTGAAGGTCATACGCTCCGGCGTTGGCGCTATCACTGAATCTGACGTGTTGCTGGCTTCCGCAACCCAGGCTGGGTCGGCAGTCTCCGCAGTTGTGGTGATTGGATTCAATGTGCGTCCAGGTTCGCGCGCTGCGGATTTGGCGAAACAGGAAGCCGTGGACATTCGCCTGCACTCAATTATCTACAAGGTGGAGGAAGAGATTCGCGCGGCTATGATCGGAATGCTCGAAGCAATCGAGAAGGAACGGATCATCGGAAAAGCCGATGTACGCGAAGTGTTCCGTGTTCCGCGAGCAGGCGTGGTGGCCGGCACTATGGTCGTCGATGGCACCATCAAGCGAAACGCCCGGGCGAGATTGATTCGCGACGGTATTGTGAGCTGGGAAGGCAATATCGCTTCGCTTCGTCGTTTTAAAGATGACGTCGGCGAGGTCCGCGAAGGTTTTGAATGTGGTATCGGGCTCGAAAACTTCAACGACGTCAAGGTTGGCGATCAGATTGAGGCATACCTGGTGGAGAAGGTCGCAGCCACAGAACTTTAGGAAGGATGAAGGCGGAAGGATGAGGGATGAGGGGTGAGGCTATTGAAGCTTTCATCTTTCATCCTTCATCCTTCATCCCTCGGTCAGATGCGTCGCCCAGAAAGAGTTGCTGATACGCTGCGCGAGGAGATTTCTCAGATCGTTGGATACGAACTGGAAGATCCCCGGCTCACAATGGTTACCGTGACTGACGTGCGTCTTTCGCCGAATATGCGCGATGCGAAGGTGTACATCCTGGTAGCCGGCGATGAAGCAGAGCATGTTGAAGCAATGAGCGCGCTCCGGCATGCCGCACCCTACGTTAGAAAACAATTAGGGCTCTCGCTCAACCTGCCAAGAGTCCCGGAAATACATTTCGTGCGAGATCGAGTCGAAGAAAAAGGCGAACGCGTTGACGAACTACTGCGTAAGCTCGAGATACCCCCGGAAGGAAAGGAAGAAGAAGAAACGATGAATGGTGAACAGTGAACGATGAATGTGTTTATTCATCACTCATCATTCTGCATTCGTCATTTTTGCCAACCATGCTCAGTCAAGTTGTTGAGTTGATCGAAGCGAAGCGAAAGTTTGCGATCACCTCCCATGTACGCCCAGACGGTGATAGTTTAGGTTCGTCCCTCGGACTCTGTTGGTTATTGCGAGCACTCGACAAAGATGTCGAGGTGATCATGCGAGATCCGGTGCCTCACGCCTACCAGCAACTACCCGGAGCAAACGAAGTTCGGGTCACTCCCAAAGTGGATGACGATTATCACGCAGTCTTTGTGATCGAGTGTTCCGACATCGATCGTCCAGGTTTGATCGACCTGGAAAAGCAATTTGTCGTCAACATCGATCACCATTCCACTACTGCCCTCTTCGGCAAGATCAATTGGATCGATTCAACCGCTTCGGCAGTCGGCGAAATGGTTTACAACCTGTGCAAAGCCACCGGCGTCAGGGTAACAAAAGAAATTGCTGAGTGTGTTTACACAGCTCTGATAACCGATACCGGCTCGTTTCATTATTCGAATACTACCGAACGGACGTTCAAAGTTGCTTCGGAACTAATGAAAACAGGGCTGAAACCGGCAAAAACAGCCGAGGCGGTTTTCGCCAGTTATCCGTGGAGTCGAATCCAGTTAATGGGAGCGGTCCTGTCCACAGCGCGCCGGGATTCCACCGGTCGGGTTGCGTTCCTGCGTCATAGTTTGGAAATGCAACACACGGCGGAAGCTTCTGACGAAGATGCCGACGGTTTTGTTAACTACCCGCTTACCGTTGAAGAAGTGGAAGCAGTGGCAATGCTGAAGGAGTCGGAACCTGGCGTTTACCGCACTAGCCTGCGATCGAAGGGCGATGTAAACGTAGCGAAGGTGGCGGAGAAATTCGGTGGCGGCGGTCACCGTAACGCAGCCGGTTGCACCCTCCGAGGAACGTGGGAAGAGGCGGAAGAAAAACTGATCGGGTTGCTACAGGAAGCTGTTGCGCGTGCGAATGGGTTGAAAGACATTACAGAAGATGCGTTGGCTTAGCTAGGTTGCCTTAAGCAACGTTGAGTGGCGAGAACCATTTTCCATGTCTCATTTATCAGTTCTCATTTGTCATTGCGAGAACGCTCCGCAGATTACACGGATTAAAGACGGCGGGTTCCGACCTCGATCATCTTCACCTTCGTAAATTGGTCCGCGTAAATTGCGTAATCCATGCAATCTGCAGATAGTCCGGCAATGACAAATGAGAACTGATGACAAATGATATGTGGAAAATGGTTTTCTCGTTTGAAGCTCCATGGAAAAGAAATACAAATGGCGTCGTGCCGACTATCAGGAAAGCACCCGCGGTCTGTTAATGGTCCATACCGGCAACGGTAAAGGCAAAACGACCTGCGCTCTTGGTTTGATGATGCGCGCCGCCGGCCGCGGTCTAAACTGTTGCATGATCCAGTTTATGAAATCGCGCAACGATCGTTACGGCGAACACGAGTCAGCTGAGAAACTCGGCATCGAAATTCATACAATGGGTGACGGATTTACCTGGGACACGAAGAACCCAGAGCAGGACCGGGCCACCGCTCGTGAAACGTGGAACCTGTGCGTGGAGAAAATGCGCAGCACCGAATACGACATGCTCGTCTTCGACGAACTGGTTTACGTTCTCAGTTATGGGTTCTTGCCAGTAGATGAAGTCATCGAGGAAATTCGCGCCATCCGCGCCTCACAACCCGCGCTTCACATTGTTGTCACTGGCCGCGACGCACCCGTTGCGTTAATCGAAGCCGCCGACCTGGTCACCGAAATGACCGAAATAAAGCATCCCTTCAACGCCGGCATACGCGCCCAGCAAGGCATTGAGTTCTAACGCCCACCCACAGCAACACCAATCGGCTCCAGACGGCTTTGTTCAAGGAATCGCGTTGGTTGGTTTGATTGTAGATTCGACAGAGAACGGCTCAACAGCGATTACGCGGAGCGTAGCCTGGGCTCTGGACTCTAAGTTCAAAGCTCCTCAAGCAAACACAAACAGACCATTTAGTGTTGTTTTGGCGTTTCGTTCAGAAGAACCTATTTCAAGCCTGTTTCTTGTGATAACCTCATAACCACACCGCACAACCTAACGTTAGTCTCGCGTTGCTGCGGACCATCAACAAATGGCCTGGTTTAGTAAAAAGAACAAACAAATCGAAGCCGTTCCACCTGAGGAGCGGGTCGTCAAGACCGAGAACGTCTTCGTTAAGTGCGACGAGTGCGAAGCCCACCTTTACAAGAAGGATCTTGAGGAAGGGCTACAGGTTTGTACTCATTGCGGTTATCACTTCCGCATCGGCGCCCGCGAGCGACTGGCGATGCTGTTTGACGATGGCAGATTTGAGGAGCTGGACGATGAAGTTATCTCCATCGACCCGCTCGAATTTGTCGACACCAAGCCCTATCACGAGCGGCTGCGGCAGGCTAAGTCGAGCTCAGGCGTACCCGAAGCGATAATTAACGCACGCGGCAAGGTGGGAGATCACCTTGTCTTTGCCGGCGCGATGGATATGGCATTTATCGGCGGCTCGATGGGTTCGGCTGTCGGCGAAAAAGTTACCAGGCTAATCGAACGGGCATTGAAGGAACACGGCGCAGTCGTTGTTTTTGCTGCTTCGGGTGGCGCGCGCATGCAGGAGGGTTCGCTCTCATTGATGCAGATGGCCAAAATCGCGTCGGCCCTGGCAGCGCTCGATGAAGCTCAGCTGCCGTTTATTTCCGTGTTAACAGATCCCACTACCGGCGGCGTAACTGCGAGCTTTGCAACCCTCGGCGACGTGATTATTGCCGAGCCGAAAGCGCTGATTGGATTTGCTGGTCCAAGAGTAATCGAGCAAACAATCCGTCAGAAACTGCCAAAGGATTTTCAACGCTCAGAGTTCCTGCTCGAACACGGCATGGTCGATGCCATCGTCGACCGCCGAGAAAGCCGCGACTACATCATCAAGCTGCTCAACTTCATGTTGAACCCGGAAATCACCGGCGCCTCGGAAATTGACAGACTGCGCACTCGTACATCGTCAGAGCAGTAGGACAGAACCGAGCGCGGTAGCGCCGGCTCCTTTATTCAAATACATTACCGAATGAAACGATACGCATCGTTCTTCACTTGAATAAGGCATCCGGCGCTACCGCGCTCGGTTCTGTAAAACGATGAATTTCGAGGAATCGCTCGACTACCTGCTGAGTCTCGGACACGAGACCCTCACCATCAAGCTGGGTCTGCGAAATACGGAACTGCTGCTCAAGGGACTGGGCCAACCTCAAGAATCTTACCCTTCAGTACAAATTGCCGGAACGAATGGGAAAGGTTCGACTGCAGTCGTGCTCGATTCCATCTGTCGCACCGCCGGCATTAGAACCGGACTCTTCACTTCCCCCCACTTAATCTCTATAACCGAGAGAATTGCCATAGACGGTTCAGCAACTTCAACCGCGGAGTTTGCGCGCTTCGCTTCAATAGTCCGCAGCCACGCTGAAGCCCTGGTGCGTAACCAAGAGTTGCCCGCTCTGCCAACGTTCTTCGAGCAAGTGACCGCCATCGCTCTGCTAGCGTTCAAGGAAGCGGGCGTATCTCTTGCGATTCTGGAAACTGGACTAGGTGGGCGACTGGACGCCACCACGGTGGCCGCTGCCGAAACTATTGCCATCACTCCGCTGGCTATGGACCATCAGGAATACCTGGGCGAGACGATTGAAGAAATCGCTGCGGAGAAGGCGGCGATTATTCGGCCAGGCGTCGAAGCCGTCATTGCTCCGCAGCCTCGACCGGCTCTCGAGATGGTTCTTCGTCGCTGCGATGAGTGCAAGGTGAAGCCTCACCTGGTTCACGGCAGTAATATCAAGGCCCAACGCGCAAGCAGCGATGGTCGCTTCACCGTATCGATCAAGACTGATGAAGAAGACTATGAAGATATCCTGCTGGGTCTCCGTGGAAGTCATCAAATCGTGAACACCGCAGTAGGGATCCAACTTGCCCACGTCTTGCGCAAGCGCGGATTCCCTATTTCGAAGTCAGCCATCGTAGAAGGAATCGGAGCTGCCAATCATGCGGGCAGGCTTGAGTTGTACGAAGGTTCGCCGTCAATCCTGCTGGATGGGGCCCACAATCCTTTGGGCGCCCTGGCGTTGCGAGCATATCTCCAGGAGTTTGTGAATGGGCCACTCACCTTGATTTTCGGGGCCATGAGAGACAAGAAGCTTGAGGAGATGGCAAAGGTTCTGTTCCCCCTGGCCGATAAGTTAATTCTGACTCGTCCTGACAATCCGCGTGCAGCTCAAACTGATATGCTGCTGAGCCTGGCGCCAGGATTAGTTGAGCCCAAAAACACGTTAGTCGCAGGCTCGACTGAGGATGCATTCGCGAAGGCGACTGAGGTCACCGCAATCGGTGGGACTATATGCGTAACCGGTTCGCTCTATCTCGTCGGCGAGATGAAACAGCTTATTGAATTTAGTCGACTATCTTGAAGCAGCCGCGCGAACAGCTGCACAGAGTAGGAGCTTTATCTTGCGGGTGAGTCACTCCGCTCGGAGAGGCGCAGACGCAACCTGAAGGTTGAACTCTCAATACCTGTTCGCGCAGAAGATTTGAAAGGAACACAATGGCGCCAACGGACAGTCCGCAAATACTTGATAGCAAGGAAATCTTTCACGGCCGTGTATTTCAGGTAACTGTCGACACGATCCGTGAAGGCGACACGACCTATCAGCGTGAGGTCGTGCATCATCCTGGAAGCGCTGTGATCATTCCCGTTTTTCCCGACGGCACAGTTGGCCTGGTCCGACAATATCGCCACCCGGCAGTTCGTTATCTCCTGGAAGCGCCGGCCGGCACCCTTAATCCGGGCGAAGATCCAGAAACGGGCGCCGCGCGAGAGCTCGAAGAAGAACTCGGCTTCGTTGCTGACCGACTGGAAAAGCTATCGGAGTTTTTTATTTCTCCAGGCTTTTTGGAAGAAAAGATGTGGCTTTACCTGGCGACAGACTTAACTCAAACAGAAGCACGACTGGAAGAAGATGAAATTTTGAAAGTTGTGAGACTCCCGTTTTCTCAAGCCCTTTCGATGATCACTACCGGCGAGATCGAAGATGCCAAAACAATCATCGGCATCATGCTGGCTGCGCCTCGTGTTGGGCCATCGATGTTGGAGGCCGACTATCCCGCTGTTTAGGTTGAGTGGAGGCGCCTTACAGAACCGAGCGCGGTAGCGCCGGATCCCTAAGTCAACGTGGCTCCGACGCCTGAAGGGTTAATCGGTAACCAATGGAATTCCTTGGATTGATGTTGAAGCAAGGATCCGACGCTACCGGCCAGGTTCTTTACCGCGAATGATAAAGTTGGCGTTTGACCGTATCAAGGCAACCCCATAAACTCCTGTACCGTGCAAAACGCCAATCAACCGCCCTCATCTCAAACATCAGAGTCTTCAAACTTAGCCGCGCCAGCCGAAGTAGGGATTCCTCCTCAGCTCCCTCCGTTCGGTCCTGACAATCCCCCCTGGGGTTTCGGTGCCGCGCTGTTGGTCTTGGCTGCGAGCCTGGTCCTGATGTTCATGATGCCGCTGATTTTTGTACTGCCTTACGCAGCCATGAAAGGCCTCAACAATTTCGATCCACTCGATCGCACGTCGATTCTTCTTCAGGTGCTGGCATTGTTTCCTACACACCTGTTCACCTTCGCGATCGTTTGGGCGGTCGTTACTCGCTTTGGACGTTACTCGTTCAAGGAAGCGATCGGTTGGGGTTGGGTGCGCGGCGTGAGACTCTGGTCGTGTATTGGACTTGGCGTGCTCCTGTTCTTAATGGGGAGCGCGATTGCGAAGCTGCTTGGTGGCGACAAACCAACTCAACTAGAGCAAATTATAAACAGCTCGCTCGCGGCGCGTTATGCAATCTCGTTTCTCGCGGTCTTTACGGCGCCTCTGGTCGAGGAATTGATTTATCGAGGGGTTCTTTACGCTCCGCTCCAACGATTGGTAGGGGTGCCGGCGGCAGTCGTGATCGTTTTAGTACTCTTTACCGGTATTCACGTACCGCAATATTGGCCAAACTTTGGCGTAATCGTGGCGGTCGGCTTGCTCAGTATCGTCTTGACTCTGTTGCGGGCATTCTCTGGTCGCCTGCTTCCTTGCATAGTCGTTCATCTGGTATTTAACGGAGTTCAGGCAGCCCTGCTGGTGGCCGAACCGCATCTTCACCGTTTCATAACTCCAGTAGATCCACCTATTCCGCCCGGGCTGATAGTTCCACTGATCAGTCAACTAATGTAACGCAATGAACGCTGAAGTTGTCGTAGTTGGCGGTGGCATCGGCGGGTTAACGGTCGCGGCCTTGTTGGCTGCCCGGGGCGTAGACGTGTGTCTGTTGGAACGAGAAGCAAACGTCGGCGGGTGTGCGGCGAGCTTCGATAAGTTTGGCTATAGCTTTGAGCAGGGTTACGGACTCTACCCGATGTGGGCCGAGGGCGAGATTCACCAGCGCGTTTTTGCGGAGCTGCCAGTGGAACCGCCCGAAGTCAGAGTGCATAAATCCTCCTACATGGTCAGGCTTCCGGATGGCGCCGAAGTGTCGATGACCACCGATGCTTCCGTATTCGAAGCAAACCTGGCAGCCGTTTTCCCGGAGTGTCGCGATGAAGCGGTAACCTTTTATCGCGAGCTCGGATTGGTAGCTGAGATTTTCGACCGGCTCACCAGAAAGTCACCAGGTTTCTTTGACGAAGAGCCTCCCCGACGATCTTTGAGTTTCCTGCGCTCGTCGCGAGAGACCACGCAACTCTTGCAGGTCGGTAAAGAAACGGTTCACGAACACCTTCGTGCCACGTCGCTTCGCTTTCAGCGTTTCATCGACGTTCAACTTCAATCACTCGCACAGGCAACTGCGGAAACAGTTCCCTACCTTTTTGCAGCGGTCGCACTCAACGCTGCGCGCGGTGGGATGTATGGAATTCGCGGAGGTGCGTCTTCGCTTGCCAACAGGCTCGCTGAGTCAATCAAGCAGAGCGGCGGTCGCATCCGGCTTAACACACCCGCGTTGCGCCTGGCGTATGGCGCGGCTGGCGAAGTTGCCGGAATTGACCTACTAAGCGGAGAAAGAATTACCGCCTCAAAGGCGATAGTCAGCAACCTCACTGTCTGGGACACCTATGGGAAATTAATCGGCTTGAATCGCGCACCGGCTGAGGTTCGCCAACAGTTGAAGACCAAGCGCGGCTGGGGATCGTATTTGCTCTACCTTGGTTGGGATGAGGAATCTGCGCAGGCGCAATCGGAAAGAGTTCTGACGTTAACCAACTGGCAGGAAGGTTCTGACTTCAATCCCGAGAATAGCCAGTTCTTTTTCTCCGCTGCACCTGAATGGGATAAACGAGCACCGGCGGGAAAACGGGCCGTTACCGTTCAAACCTTCACCGACGTTGATGACTGGTTCACCTTCCATACCGACGAGTCTGAACTCGAAGCAAAAGATCAACAAAGGCTCGAGCAGTGCTGGACTCAACTTCACCAGGCAATGCCCCACCTGGGGAGCAGCATCGAGGTAATCGACACCGCTACGCCGCGCTCTTTTTACGAACAGACGCGAAGAAAGCTCGGAATGGTGGGCGGATTGCCCGTTGATGTCTGCACACCCGAACCGCGTTACCAGACAGGCATATCAAATCTATTCATTATCAGCGATACAGTCTCGCCCGGCGGGATCGCGGGCTTAACCTACAGCGCCTTTGCCCTTGCCAACAAGCTGACAAAAGCATAGACATCGCACTATTGTCTGGTGTATAGAGTCATCAGACAATATGTACATCACAATTGACGAAACCGACCGCAGGCCAATTTACCAGCAAATCGTTGATGAAATTAAAGCGATTATTGCCTCGGGTGAGCTTCCCGAAGGTTCTGCCCTCCCGCCTGTTCGCCAGGTTGCTGCAGATCTCGGGGTGAACCTGAATACCGTCGCGTTCGCGTACCGCAGGCTTCAAAGCGCCGGGCTCATCAAGGTGAAACACGGGTCGGGGGCGGTGGTAATCACTCGCGTGATCGCCAAGAGCGATGAGGAACGCCTTGAGAGCAAGCTCCTGCCTGTGTTGACAGACATGGTGCTGGCTGGAATGACAAAGAGCGAAGTGCTGGCCATGGTCAGCACTTCGCTCAGGAGATTAGCAGGCGCGAGATCGGATGAACCCAAGGTTACGGGGCGTTAGGTAGTCGCTCCGCATGACGTTCAACGCGTCCGGCCGCGGCCGCGGGAATTGACTGTCCTTCAGTGGAGGGAAAAACTGAGATTGGACGAGAAGGAGTATTCGATCCGGGAGGTGGAATATAACCACCCCCTGGAACTGATGGTGGTGGATTACTAGCTGCCGTTCCACCCGATCCCGGGTAATTGGCAGTTGACCCTGGCGTACTGTTATATCTGCCGCCGCAACATGGTGATCCCCATGAATAAAACGCGTTGTAGTAAAAACCGCCGTACGGCGATCCCCAACCCTGATAGAACGGCATAAAGGTGTAACAACTGTAGCGAGCGTTATAAAACCAAAGCCCGCCGGAATTGGAAGCTCCAAACGCTCCACCCCAACGGTCCCACATGCTCGCCATCACGTAACCAACATCGCGAGGTCTGATGCGGCGATTAGCCTGGGCCACCGTGTCGGCGCGATCCTTACTCCACTCATCCAGGGTGTCAAACTTCTTCTTGTCAACATCAGTGAGCTTGGCAACCGAGAAAGTCTCGGCACTAAACACCACTTTGTTTCCACCTTTGATCTTGGTGTGCGACGGTTCATGCATCGCACGTCCCTTCCTGACGATGATCTCCGTGTTATTGCCGGGAACAACGTTGAGCCGGTAAAGCCCACGTCTCACAATCGCGATGCGTGTGTGGGGCGTAGTAATATTAATGAGCATGGCCGTGTCGTCTGCGCCGGTAGCTTCAACGATTGCCGTGCCGCGGGTTAGCTTAACTTCGAGATTGTCGAGCGAGTTGTTCGCCAACTCAAACTCGGAATTCTCGCCAACTCGCAGGTAGGAGCCCGGATTCAAAAGAATTTCGACTCGCCCGTCACCGCCTGTCTTCACAACATCGCCTGCGTCCAGATCTTCTTTGATGCTCAATTGCTGCCAATCCGAACCTCCACGAACGCGCATCGACGCTCGGCCGGTGACCGCATTGACGCCGCCCGCCCGAGCGGAAATTACAAACCTATCTCGAGACTGGGCGTGAGTGGTTAATGGAGAGTATGAAAATAGGCCTACGACTATCAGCGCTGGAATTAACGCTAGGCGTGCTCTTCTCATTGGAGTATTCCTTTGGTTCGGAAAGGGTTCTAAACGTCTGGGGAGTCTTGATTATAGACCGAATATGGTTAATTACAAGTCTTTCGCAGCCGGACGAAATGCTGTGCGACAACTATTCCTGCCGTCTTTAGTTCGCGTAATAGCCACGTTTGCCACGGGCAACTGCTGCTGGGCGCTCCACGCTCACTCGGATTCCCCGCCATTTCCCATCACGGGTTTTATCCAACGGACGATAAGCAAGACTGTAAACAGTCCCCAGATCCGCCACCACGCGCTCATAGGCGCCGGCCAGGTCTGACAAGCTATCCACCTCATAGAAGATCCCGCCGCCTGCATCGGCCATTTCTTTCATACGATCGAAGCCGGCATCAAATGCCTCGGGTTGAGTATCCAGTGCATTTAATGCCTGGTACTCGGTGTTGAGCCAGAGAGCATAGAGGACGCCATCAAACTCCTGAACCTTGCCTATCATTTCCCTGTAAGGCATTTGGGATCCGTTGCCCTGAACGCCGTCGATGCTGCCGTCAAGGCCATCGCTCATGACAATAATCGCGGTGCGCCGCCGATTTTTCGGGTCAGCCAAAACGTGGTTAACGGTGAAATCGGTGGCGTCATAGAGTTTTGTATCCCCAGCGCTTGTCTCCATCGCGCCAATTCGTCGTCGCAACAGCCCCCGATCCAAAGTTAGTGGTGAAACCAAGTTTGGTTGACCTGCAAACGCTACGACGCCGATGCGATCGTTGGGACGCGCCGCATCAACAAATCGCTGGGCGGCCGCGCGAATCAACGACAACTTGTCCTTCGTCGAACCTGACAAGTCGATCAGCAACAGCAGATCGAAAGGCGCCGACGAAGACTCGAACTGAACAATCTGTTGCTCCGCTCCATTTTCAAATAATCTGAAGTCTGACTTAGCGAGTCCAACCACACCACGATTGGTGTTTCTATCAATCACACTCATGTTGAGGGTGACTAGTTGCGAGTCAACCCGAATGATGTCACCTTCGTTAATCTCTTGAACGTCGTTGGCAGGCGCGGGCACACCTGCAGCTTGACCCTGGCGTTCAGTCGGAATTGAGTCGCTAGCCTGTCTTCGGGCTACTCCAGTTTCGCTGGCTTCGCGACCGGGCAGCAGCAAAATGTTTCCACCGTTTGAAGTGATCCGCAGCGTTTGCTCACCTGCTCCAACCCTTGCTTGTAATACCTGGCCTTCGCTCTTAAGTTGCGGCAATTCAGATCTGACTGACCCCTTCAATGATCTGGCTGTAATTGCTGCGTTCGGTTCGCCCGAAACCTCAACCGTAATATCACCCGCTCCAGAACGTATAGAACCCGACTTGGGCGTGCCTCGCATCGTGACTGCGAACTTTCCAGAAACAATCTCCACATGCGCACTCGCAGGGAATTTTATTGAGAGCTTGATCGGTGTGACTGGATCGGTTGGCCGGCGAACGATACTGACTGTCACGAGTTGTTTTCTGTTGTCGATTACAACGGGTGATCTCGGTAGCGCAGCGTTATCTTCAGTCGTCGCGGAAATAGCTACATGATTCTCCCGCCAGACCTCAGCCGAAACCTGCCCAAATTGATTCTCAATTCGCAAATGTCCACCCGCGGGAAATTCGATGCGAAGGCCCCCTGCCTGATCTTGCTGAGCGGTAAGAACCGAAGAGGAGACAATGAGCAACGAGAATAGAACGGCGACAAGAATCAATCGGATTTTAGGGCGTAGATACATCATTCAGTTGTAGACGGAACCTGGTTTCGGAGAGAGGGGGAGATGGTTTAGCTGAGTATAACCCACAGTTATCTTTCAATCATATCCAACATCGAGCCTTCACCTTCTGGCGTTTCCTTCTTCGGCTGCCTGGCGGCGTCGGCCAAATCAGCCATACGCAATTGAAGGTTATTGGCGTTTGACGCGTAAGGCAATGCGCCCTCCCGCGTGAGTATTCCTTCTCGAACCATGTTTTCGAGAACGCCATCGAAAGTCTGCATTCCGTCCTGATCACCCTGCTCCATAGCGTCGATCAGCGACTTCCCTTCCGACTCTCCCTTTTCGATGTATTCGCGTGTCCGCATGGTTGATTTGAGAATCTCAATCGCAGCCACGCGGCCGGTCGCATCCGCGCGAGGAATCAGGCGCTGGGAAATAATGTACCGAAACGATTGTGCGATACGTGTGCGAATCGCCTTCTCTTCGTTCTTGGGAAAAACGCCGATGATGCGGTCGACTGTTTTGGAGGCGTCGATCGTATGCAACGTCGATAACACTAGGTGGCCGGTCTCGGCAGCTTCGAGAGCGACTTCGATCGTTTCACGGTCGCGCATTTCTCCGACGAGAATCACTTTTGGCGCTTGTCGCAGAGCCGCACGTAGGGCAATAGCGAAACTAGGCGTGTCGGAGTGAAGTTCGCGCTGGTGAATGGTGCAATTTTTATGGGTGTGCAAAAACTCGATTGGATCTTCGATCGTCACGACATGATAGTGCTTGGTTTCATTAATCAGATCGATAATGGCCGCCAGGGTCGAGCTTTTACCGCTTCCGGTTGGTCCGGTTACCAGAACAATCCCGTTCTTGATCTCCGCGATCTCTCTCAGTTGCTGAGGCAGATCGAAATCCTCAAAGCTTGGCGAGCAAGTCGGAATAACGCGCATGACAATGGCATGTGTGCCCCGCTGCTTGAAGATATTGACGCGAAAGCGAGCTTCGCCGGGAGCACTGAACGAAAGGTCGGCAGATCCGTTCTTCTCAAGACTCTCTGCAGCATGCTGATTATTGCCGATAATCACTTTCGCGATGCCGGCAGTATGAGCAGGCGTAAGCTTATCTAACCCAGGGATCGCGACTGGTTTAAGCTTGCCAGTCAACTCAATCTGTGGTGGCCTGCCGGGTGAGAAGATCAGATCACTTACGCGATCCGACGCGCGGAGCATTTGACGGAGCACCGCAACGAAATTGAGGGCCGGTGGAGTACTCGCCGGCGTGTTTGAAACTATTGGCTCACTCATCGTATTCCTGCTAGCCCCTTCCAACTAACCAGTACGCCTAACGAGTTACACAGATTTCTTTCTCAGGCGACAAACCCCAACTTAATTTAAAGACATCAAAGCATTGGTCAAGCAAAGCTTGATTCTGGTGAAGGAGGAGGCGCTGAAAACGATGGCAACCTACAGAGACCCAGTTCGATGTTTTGCCCCTTTAGAGGTGCTCGAGCGCCTGCTGGAAATTCGCGCTGAAGCGGGTTTTACCCCCGCCGTTTTTCTCCTGTCGCCCGATGATCTTGCAGACTACTTCGACGCTTTTGGCTTCGACATCTACGCATTTACTGAGTCTGAAAGCGAGTTCCACTTTGGCGACTATCGGGCGCCGTTGGCGCCGGGAGGCGATCACGCCCATAACTCGCTGACGGCACATTAAACGCGCGCGGCTGACGTGAATTTCACACAGCCTTGATAACGAAAAACGTTACGTCGTCAGTCGCGCCGAGTCCGTCAGTCCATTCCATCACCACATTCTTCACCGCCGCAATCAGCTCGCGCGCTCCTAACGCCTGGTTTGCGCGCACGGCGTCCGCGAGTCGCTGCCGGCCAAACTCTTCCCCCTTCGAATTTTGCGCTTCTGTTACACCATCCGTGTAAAGCATCAAAACATCGCCCGGCTCTGTGGTTAGATAGTATTCGTGATAACGAGTGTCTCTGAACATGCCCAGCGGCAAACTACCTTTGTCGATAAATTTGGCGTTGCCACTCTTATCGAGCAACATCGGAGGGTTGTGACCGGCATTTGTGTACGACAACGTCTTGTTCGTTGCGTCGAGAATTCCGTAGAACGCTGTGACAAACTGGTTGCGCTCAATCGACTCCCACAGTAGGTAATTAACCTTGGCCATAGAGATGTGGGGTGAGTAACCAATGTGCGTTGCGGCTCGCAAACTTGCCCGGAGAAAAGCCATCAACAGCGCGGCGGGAACACCTTTGCCGGAGACGTCAGCAATCACCAGCCCGATCTGATCGTCGAAGATCTGAACCCAGTCGTAGTAGTCTCCTGAGACTTCTTCGGTAGGGTAGTTGTAAGCACTGATATCGTAACCGGCCAACTCAGGATCTCTTGCCGGCAACAACTCCAATTGAACCTGACGCGCTACTTCGAGTTGACCCTGGAGACGCTTCTTTTCAATCAACTGCTCGTGGAGCATGACCTTCTCAATGATGATCGCGACTTGCGACGCGAGCAGCATCAGAACCTGGAGATCATCGTCGGAATACGCGTTAAGTTGATCGCTTTCCAGATCAAAAACGCCAATGACTTCAGTGTTGGAAATGATTGGAGCCACCATTTCCGATCGGGTCTCTCTACGCGCATTGATGTAGATGGGATCGTTGCGAACGTCTGGCGAAATCATCGGCTCTGCCGTTTCCGCTACATGCCCGATGAATCCTTCGCCAAGCTTTAAATGCAAGTTCGACAACTCTTCAATGTCATAACCGCGCACCGCCTCCGCCTTAAAAACGCACGGCTCATCACTTTCTGTGGTTCCCCCTTCAACGCATTCCACTACGAAGATCCCGGCCGCATCATAGGGAATCAACGAATCGAGTGTGTCCATCACGAGGTTGAGAACTTCCTGAAGATCGAGCGAGCGGCTGATCTTTTTTGTGATGTCGAGCAGCATGCGCAGCTTGTCTGTGGTGCTCAGACCGGGCAACGGCAGCTCTTTAATTTGTTCGCTCATTAGTGAAGTCTCGTCCCCATGCGACAAAATCCACGGGGTCATGCAACCTATCAAGTATAAGCGTTGAGCAGTAAAACCATGAAATACAATTATTTATCAGTACCCGACCGGTACAACCGCCAGAGTCGCGTTACCTTTAGTCGGTATTCAACCAACTCCCGACTGACGCCAAAATGCCTTGCGATCAGCGACGATGTCTGGCCATCGTGCACACGCTTACGAAGTGCGGCAAAAGGTACCAGCGCTGCGGCTCCCGTTCCATAAGCAGCTTCCTCGTCGGCGTTTCGATAGTCTCTAGAAATGGAACGTCCGCGACTGTCTTTTGCGGCAATCTTCAGCCGGCTGGGCTGATGACCCAGGAAGACGTGCGAGATCTCCTCCATTAGAGTTGCGTGGGTCCGCACGGGATTATGATTCGGATTGAGAATCACGATTCGTCGTCCATCCGGCAGAGGATGCGAGGCCGCACCTCCCGACCACTTGTCGGAGGCGGACCCGAGTAGATGCTCGCGCGTTTTCTCGCTCAAGCCTTTGATTTGTTGGAAATCAAGCACAAGCAGGTTTGCAAACTTCGCTAATTTGAATGGATCGAGTGGGGCGTTGGGTGAAGTGCGGGCGAACTCGCGAAAGCCCATGGCAAGAATTTCAAACTGCCGCCATTTCTCTCCTGGCGGTAAGTCAAAACTATTCACGCTTAATTATAGCTCAGCAGTTGACGATTGATCAGCGAGAGGAGACGAGCCTAGCGGCGTTTTCGATTGCCGCTTCCTTGATCGGAGCGGCTGAACTGCGAGTAAGCAACCCTGAATAACTCTGATAGGGCGTCGGCAGTTTCCGGGCTTAGATTGCGATCCGCCCGCAGATGGGCCTCAACGATCTCAGGAGTGGATTCGTGTGGGTAATAAACCACCGCCTTATCGTCACCCCTGTCTTCCCGCCCCGAGCCGAGGATGCGTTGCAAAGGAACATCCAACCAGTTAGTGAGACGGGCGATGTTGTCGGCGTCAGGCTTCCCGGTGCCGTTTTCGATTCGCGATAAAGTTGACGCTGACACATTCGTCTGGTCAGCGACATCGCGCAGGCTGAGACTCAACTCATCGCGGCGACGGCGAATAGCCCGGCCCAATTCCTGGGTATTAATAAGTGACTTTGGAGTGCGTGCCATAAACAGATCCTATTGCCGTGACGATACCACAGCATGGTTTTAGAGGCAAGACTTTGTTTTATGGCTGAAACAGGGGAGTCAGGTAACGCAACTGTGGTTTGCGGGGGTACGCGTTAGACCAGCCCACCGGTCGATTGTAGAGGCGGCCCACCTGGCCGCCCTGGCCACGGAGTGCCACCCTACAACCCTAGAAAGGTGCGGAGCCCGCTGCTACGGTTGTATATGACGTTTGCTGGCATTCATCGCAAGGTCTCTTGCCTTCGGTAACGCAGCGACGGAACGTTCAACCTGCGGATCGTCTTTCAGGATGATGACTCGATCGGCCATCTGTCTGCCATACGCAGCGGTTACCAGGTTGTATCGGAGTTGCACTTCGATGAATTCACGGTTTCGCAGAATGACAGAGTTAAGTTTAGCGAAGGCGGGATCATTGGAGACAAAGGTCTGAAACGCACTGAAAACTTCGTCGGTTATCGGAAACTCAGTGGACTGCCACTCGGCCTGAAAATTGATTCCCCGAGCCACGCGATATTCCTGGAGACCTGGCAGCCGCCCGTTCACGAGCTCTCGAGTAAAAACGAACATCGGGCTGAGCAGACGTCTTTGCGCTGCAGTGATCGTTCTGGGGGTCACAGCTTCATCCGGGGAGATGCCGCCGCCTCCGTAAACTTTCCTGCCGGTATCGGTTTGCTTCTCTGGGCCAGACGGCTTCTGCTCATCCGGTTTCTGGTCCAAACGCCTGGAGCCGCCCTGAGTGTAGTAATCGTAGAAACCATTATCTGAGTAGTCTCGCTGAATCAAGCGACCAGAGGGTGTGTAGTATTTCGCAGACGTGAGTGTAAGTCCTCCACCAAAATCGAGTGGAATGATGCTTTGGACCAGTCCCTTACCGAAACTGGTTTGCCCAACGATCAGTGCTCGGTCGTGGTCCTGCATAGCACCGGCAACGATCTCCGAAGCTGACGCTGTGCTTTCGTTGATCAGGATCACCAACGGCACTGAGTTAGCCGACTTGTTTTGAGATTTGAAGTGGTTATCTCGCAAACCATTGCGGCCCTTCTGCGTCAAAATTGCCTGGCCATAAGGCAGAAAGACTTCTGCTACTTGAATCGCTTGATCGAGAAAGCCCCCGGGGTTATTGCGCAGATCCAGAACCAACGACGCTGCGCCCTTCGCCCGTAGCCGCTGTAACGCATCCTGAAGCTCATCGCTGGTTGTGTAATTGAAGCCACGCGTCATGTCTATGTACCCGACGCCCGGTCTCAAGAGGTAGGCATCAGGTACGGATGGTTGAGGCACCGCATCGCGAGTGATCTCGATGGTTTGAATTCGCCGATCCGCTGCGCGCTCAACCGTAACCCTAACAACTGATCCGCGTGGACCACGGATCCTGTCTCGCACGTCAATCGACGCCTTGCCTGCCATAGGCATTCCATCTACAGCCAGCACCCGGTCCCCGTAGCGTAGACCCGCGCGATAAGCAGGAGCGTTCTGGAAAGTGGAAGTAATGAAAGTGTCAGTCCGATCGCCGACAGCAAAATTTTGGATAGACGCACCAATACCGAAGTATTCAGAACGCTGGTCTGTCCTCAGCTCTTCATACTCTGCCCGGTCATAGTAATTCGAATGAGGATCGAGCGAGCGCAACATGCCGATGATCGACGACTTGAAGACGGCGCTGTAATCCAGGGTCCGGCCTTCAGCGTAGTTTTCATGAATTATTCGCAAGGCCTCTTCGACATCGCGTTCAATCAACGGAATCGCAGGTGAAGTCATCCGACCACCGCGACGCGACGAGCCGGTTGAACCAGGACCAGTCCTGGTCGCCGAGCCGACCGGTGACTGCTGTCGTTGTTGAGCCGAAACGAAAGTTTGAACGTTGAGTGAGATTACGAAGAGCGCGATCAGAGCAAGCGAGAATTTCTGTTTCACGTACAAAACCTCGGAGTAATCAGGCGTCGAACCAGTTGGGCAGCCATATTATCGGAGGCGCATTGGCGGAGCAACCCAGCGCTACGAAAACCTGGAGTGTTTAGTCTAGCCGGAACTCTCGACTGGTTTGTTGCCGAACAGTTTTACCGAACAGTGTCGACTATTCACCGAACCGATGTGCCACGGTTGGCCCACTTGACGCTTCTTCTTTAGCGTCCGTAGAATGAACCCAATCCTAAGCGCAAACGTATATACACACGATTGACGAAAATCTGTGTAACCCTAAGGAGTTTGACCCATGAGCAGTCCCTATCAAAGTGGCCCTTTTCAGAAGGAAGAACAAAAACCAACTGATACTGTCGACGATCTCATGTTAAGAGATGACGAAACGGACGGCGATTCCGAAGACCGAAACCGCACCGCATCGTCAGTTCGTGACATTGCTTCACGGATTCCTGAATCGTTGAGTGCTATCGGACGTGACATTAGTCGGACAATCGAACGCGCTATGGCAGCAAAGGATGATTACGTGGTTGCGGTCAAAATATCCCAATCGGCTCAGGAAAAGGTTGACCAATTGGTGGCTGCAGGAATTTTTCGGAACCGCGCCGAGGCAGCCGGGTTTCTGATTGAGGAAGGCATCAAGACGCAAACGGCATTATTCGAACGCGTTCAACAGAAACTGGCGGAAATTGAAAGATTGCGCGCCGAGTTGCGCGGCATGGTTGAAGAGAGACCCTCATAAGACTCACTCAGTCACGGCCCAACTCTAAAGTGGAATCTCTAACCTTGGAGGTTCCACGCTCAAATAAATTCGGATGAATCGAGATTAAAGTGGCCGAAAGTTTCAAGCTGACACCGACCCCCATCGAACAATTCACTCTTGCCAATGGTCTTCGCGTAATTCTTTGCGAGGACCATGCTGTGCCTGTCGTCTCAGTGGCGATTTACTACGACGTCGGTTCGCGTAACGAAAAAGAAGGTCGCACGGGTTTTGCTCATCTTTTCGAACACATGATGTTTCAGGGCTCGGAAAACGTCCCGAAGGCTGCCCACTTCCAATACATTTTCAATTCGGGCGGGACCATGAACGGCACCACTTCCACCGAGCGGACAAACTATTTCGAAACGTTGCCCGCCAGTCATCTGCCTCTGGCTCTCTGGCTCGAAAGCGATCGCATGCGTTCGTTGAAGGTAACTCAGGAGAACCTCGACAATCAGCGCAGTGCGGTACAGGAAGAAAAGCGACTTCGATATGACAACCAGCCATATGTGAATGCGTTTCTTCGTGTGAACGAGTTGATCTTTAAGAATCCTGCAAACGCTCACTCGACGATCGGATCGATGGAAGACCTGGACGCTGCGACGATTGAGGAAGTGCAGGAATTCTTCCGAATCTACTACGCTCCGAATAACGCGGTGCTGACGATCGTGGGCGACTTCGAGAGTGAAGTGGCGAAGGAATTGGTGAAGAGGTATTTCGACGATATCCCGAGTCAACCTCCACCTCCTCCGGTCGATATGAGCGAGCCGGAACACGTCGCCTCGACGCAGGAGATTTACCACGACCCTCTCGCGCCGGCACCTGCTTTCGTCTTAGGTTGGAAAATTCCGCCGCGTCGAACTCCGGATTTTTACGCTATCTCCCTGGCGGCTGATCTACTGTTTGAGGGAGACAGTTCGAGGCTCTACCAAAAACTGGTCAAGGGCGACGAATCGGTGGTTTCGATTCAGGGAGGAATTGATGAGAGACGCGGTCCATCCGCGGTCTACATTTTCGCTCTGCCAAAGCCGGGCCTGGAAGTTGCCACTATTCGCGATCAAATCTTTGCTGAGATTCGCGCCCTGAAGACGACCGGGCCTTCAGCCGAAGAGATGGAAAAGCTGCGCAACTCGCTCCGCAATGATGTGGTGCGCGGTCGCCAGTCAACCATGTACCGGGCGCAACGGTTGGCGGAGTATGCACTTTACGATGGCGATCCATCGTTGGTGGATACGGAACTCGATCAATATCTGGCGATCACAGCTGACGAAATCAAGAACGCTGCCGCACAGTATCTGGATGTCGAAAACCGCGTCCTACTCGACATCATTCCTGCAGGAGCCGATGAAGAGACTGAAGCGGTGGCCGCGTCCGCACTGGCAGCCGGTGATGCCCAGCAGCCAGCCGCTCCAGCACCACAGGTTCCACCCAGCGAGCCGGTTGAAACACCTGTAACTGCAGATGTGATTGTTGGCGATTCCGATGAATTAGAACCACCACAACAGCCCTCTGATTTACCAAAGCAAACTGAAACCGGATCGGGACCGCTCCATACCTAACTAATGAATCCAGAGCAACAGTCTTTTAAACAACCGCCACCCCCGCTCCCGCTTAGCGCACTTAAACTTCCAAAGCCAATTGAGACCAGGCTGGCAAACGGCCTTACCGTAGTGGTGATCGAAGACACGCGCCTGCCCCTGGTTAGCTTCCGCCTGGCCCTTCGTACCGGCGATGCTCACGATCCGAAAGAGCTCCCCGGGCTAATGGATATGCTTACGGGTCTGCTTACGGAAGGCACGGAGAAACGGACCAGCCGCGAGATTGCTGACGAGGTGGCGCGTCTAGGTGCGACACTTCAGGCTGGCGCGAATTCTGACTTCACCACTATCGCCGCGTCGTCGTTGACCTTGTTTCACGAAGAGATTCTGGACTTGATGGCCGATGTGGTCCTGCATCCCATCTTCCCGGAAAACGAAGTCGACCTGGCCAAGCAGAATACAAAAGAAAGTCTTAAGCAACAGCGCGCGCAGCCATCATTTTTGGCTAACGAGATGGTCGCCAAAATGATGTTTGGCGATCACCCCTACGCAGTTACAGCACCTACACCCGCATCGGTGGACGCAGTGACGCGCGACCGGGTTGTCGCATTCCATAAGTCGACCTTTCTGCCGAACAACGCCGTGATGGTTGTGGCAGGCGACGTCGAACGTGAAGCAATCCAAAAGAGAATTGAGGAGTTGTTTTCCGGATGGGAGCCGGGCGAGATAGTCGGGGACGAATTCCCTCAACCGCCGGTTCGAAATTCGCGCTCTGCTTATGTGGTCGATAGACCAGGTTCCGCCCAAGCCAATATCATTATTGCCAACGCCGGAATCACGCGCACAAGTCCCGATTATTTCCCGATGCTTCTGATGCATACCATCATTGGAGCAAATGCTTCGTCACGGCTCTTCATGAATCTGCGCGAGGAGAAGGGCTACACCTATGGTGCGTACTCGAGTCTGGACGCTCGTCGCACTGCCGGTACGTTTCGCGTGGCTGCGGAAGTTCGTACTCCGGTTACCGGAGATTCGCTCAAAGAGTTCTTCTATGAGCTAGACCGCATTAGGACTGAACCTGTTTCCGAAAAAGAGATTGCCGACGCAAAGTCTTACCTGACTGGTGTCTTTCCAATCAGACTTGAAACCCAGGAAGGACTAATCGACCAGATCGTCCAGATAAAGATGTTCGGCTTGACCGATGACTACCTTGAGCTTTACCGGAACAAGGTCCAGGCGGTAACGATTGAAGATATCCAGCGCGTCGCTCAGAAGTATGTGAAACCTGATGAAGGGACGATTGTGATGGTTGGCGACGGCGCCCAGCTCCTTGACCACGTGAAGCCTTACTCCGAGCAGGTCGAGTTTTACAACGCTGCCGGCAAGAAGAAAAACCAACCGTCACCGACGACGGCATCACCTGAAGTGGAGGCATCTTTTGCCGGCAATTGGTCGCTCGAGATCGACACGCCGCTTGGACAGAGTATTCCCGCAGTGTTAATCCTGGAACATAGCGAGAGCGGTCTTTCGGGAAGAGTGGAATCTGAAATGGGAAACGGTGAAGTGTCCTCGGCCACGTTCAATGGGGAGGCCTTCTCAGCCGTTGTTTCATTTGCACTTGGTGGGCAGGCTGTTGAAGCTCAGATCGCCGGCGAGGTTGACGGCGAAAAGATGGAAGGCAACATCACGCTAGGCGACTCTACAGCACTGAGTTTCACCGGAAACCGATCGACATAAAGCGAACACAAAAAGACGCCCGGCAGTTTCGAAATGCCGGGCGTAAATCACAGGAGGAACCGAGTGTTATGGTGGTCGTTATAATGCTACGTCCATCCAATAACCTCGTCCATGTGATGCCTCTGTTTCCTTACCGGTTGTCTTGTCGCGAACTTGCAACGTTAGCGCTAACTCACAACAATGCCCATCCTTCAAAGGTGACGAGTCTATTGTCTGTAACGCAATAGCGTTCCATCGCCGCCCACACACCAGCCCTGCTTTTTGGCGAAATAGAGCCCGTAAAGATTCTGCTTGGTGCCTGAATCCTGTTCAACCCAGACGGCTCCAGCACTGTCAGTACGGAGAATTGTTCCACCCCGTCCTATCGCCCATCCTTCATCGTCATTAACCAGGACCACGCTTAGCAACGTCGATTTTGCCGGTACCGGAATTGTTACCCACGAAGCGCCTCCATCGGAGGTGCGAAGCAACGTGCCGCGCTCACCAACGGCCAGGCCCTTCTTATCATTCCGAAAATCAATGTGGTAGATAGTCGCCTTGGTGCCGGATTCCTGTTTGGTCCATGTCTTTCCGGAGTCAACTGTCGCCAGGATGGTCCCTTCGGAACCTACTATCCAGCCGCGTTTGTCGCTGGCAAAATCAATATGGATTAGTTCCAACCGACTCGGTGCGCGCTGCCTCTGCCAGCTTTCCCCGCCATTCTCCGTGTTCAGCAAAATGCTATCCACCACGCGATCGCGTTTGCTGACTGAGCCAACAACCCAGCCTCGTTTCTTGCTTGAGAAACGCACGCTGTAAAGCTCAACCTCCGCGCCGTCGAATTCGTTGGGCGTGAGACGGCGCACTTCCGTCCACCTGGTGCCATTATCGCGCGTTGAAAATATTGCATTCCCAGCGATTAGGAAACCCGCCTCCTTGTCGCGGAAGTAGATGTCGTTAATAGGATCCTTGGTTTCCAAAACCTGTTGCACCCAACTGTGACCGCCATCATCGGTCCGGCTCAGAAACCCATTGTCCCCTCCCACCCAACCTCTTTTGTCGTCAAGAAAGAACACTGTGTTGAGGTCCTGGCCTGAGGGCGCTACCCGGGTGGGGACCCAACCCTGCTGAGCAAACAAGGGCGAAAGGGAAGCGACTAAGAACAACGCTGCAAATATGAATTTAGTTGGAATGATGCGATCGCTGAATCTCATAAATGACTCTTAACTCCTCGCCTGGTCAACGAGCAAACGAAGTTTGCTTAACTTGCAACACACCTTCTAGGAAGTTTGATTTTGTTGACACGTTGTACCTTACTGAAGACCTTTAGACAAGACTAAGGGCCATGCGCCGTCGCATGGCCCTTGTTCTCTCGCGAATACGTTTAAAGCGTGTCCCCGTTTACCCGGTAGATTCGTCCCTCAAATACGACGACCACCTTCTCACCCAGGGAGAAAAAGTCTCCGAGACGAGGTTTCTGCTTGAGCAGATTAAAGTAGTCATCCGATCCAAATTTGACGATCGTTTCCGGTAACGTCGATCCCGGTTTGAACTCCGAATCGGTCCAAACACCATCTCGGAAATAGAACGTCTTGCCGCCTGCCATTCTTACTTGAGATGACGGCGCGTCGGAATCCAGCTTCGAAGCTTCCTGTTGCGTGCGAGCGCGTCTGCTTTCAGTCACGGCAGCTAGACCCGTGACTGCCTTGGCATCGGCCGGAGCGGGTGGCGGTGGCGGCGCGTTTGCACCGCGCCTTCCACCCATGAAACCAAAGTTGTTCTGGCGAGTCACATTTTGCGGACCTGCTCCGGGTTCGAGTGCGAGATACGAGGTGTATGGTGTAACTATTCCGTAGCGAGTACCGAGGTCCACTACTTCATCTTTGAGCTCTTGCTGTTCGCCGTTTGAACGGATCTGCTCCATCAACCAGCCCACCCGGCGGGTAGCCCATAAGCGAGGAAGGAAATCGTTATCTTCTCGAAGTGGAAATCGCAGGTTGTCGTACACCACAGTTCGGCTAGAACCGCGGCTGTTTCCGGTTAGCTTAAGGCGCACATGGTCCATGTCGATCTGGTTGCGGTAACGACCGATGATCGTGAGTTGCGAGCCCTTGAATAGGTCCGGCAATGCGCGCGGATACATCAGGTCTGTTTCAACTCCGGCAAGATCAAGTTGCAGATCGGTTAGGACCGGATGATTTATCTTGGCGAAGAAGTTGGAAACCTTCACTTCGATGTCTTCTTTTGGTTCGACGTAATCCGCTACTCCACCGTTCTCGCTTGCCAGCTTGTCTAGTAGGGTTGTGTTTACATCGTACCCAACGCCGAAAGTAAATAACCGAACACCAGGTGTTCTGGCAGCGCGTGCATTGTCGATAATCTTCGCCGGATTCGTTTCGCCGACTGTCGGCAATCCGTCAGTCATGAAGATGAGAATCTTCGGGCGATTACTCGTCTCAAATTGTCGCATCGCCACCAACACCGCTTGATTTATGGCTGTACCCCCAGCGGGACGTAAAGACTGCACAAACGATTCGCCGCGCCGACGTCCCTGATCGTCGGCGGCGATCATGCGCGTCTCCATCAGGCGCTCTTCTCCTGAAAACGAAATCACATTAAACCGATCCTGAGGACGAAGAATCCTGATTCCGTAGAGCAACGCTGATCGAGCCTTCTCCATCTTCCCGGCTTCAGCCATTGAGCCAGAGGTGTCGAGAACAAAGACGATGTCTTTAGCCGCGTATTCCTGTTCGTTCCAGTCTTCTTTGGGCGACACCATTAACAGAAAGTAGCCATCTTTGCCGGCGTCGCGATGGGTCAGCAGAGTCACTCCGAAATCTTCATTGGAACGTGTGTAGAAAAGTTGAAAGTCCTGTTGTTCTTTGCCGGGGCCACTTTGAAACGAAATTATTGAACGCCGGTCGCCATTTCGCTTGATGTCGACGGCGTGCGTAGGTGAATAGACATTTCGCAAAGGTTCCTTCGTGTCGAGTTCTATCTGACCGGCGACTGAACCGATCTCCGCCATCTGCCGGCCGCTGCCGAGGGGATACCGGTAGGCCACCGTTCCCGACTCGGCTTGAAGAACCTGCGTGTAGGTCAGCTCAAGCTTCTTATCGGAGCGAGCGGGAATGGGGAAAATACTTGCCTGAAAAAGGTTCTTGCCGGCGTATTCCAGCAATCCGGGATCGCGTTGGCGTCTGACAATTTCGTCGTAGATTCGCCTGGCTTCTTCTCGCGAACGTACCTCGCCGACGAGTCGACGATCCCCGTCCCAAATCGCGAACTCCGTTATTGAGGCCTGTTCGGGAATCGGAAAGAAATAAGTTCCTTCCAAAACGGCGTCGGTATCATTCCGAAAGACCTGCTCTAGGTGGGTGGTGGCTACCTGTGACGAGATTTTTGTATCGATTTTGATTGATTTGATCGGAAGCGACCGCGGCAAGGGAGTTGGACGAGGGCCATCAGGACAACGCCTACAGGGGCCGGGAACAATTACACCTTGTGCGGCAACATTTAGAGCGCTGAAAAGGAAAACCGAAAGGCAAACGGGCAACATGCGAAGCTTCAAAACTCTCATAATCTCCTCGTACACAGACAAAATTGAATTTCAAACGCCTTGGCCCGAATTAAGAACGGGTCGGATTGTCATTCTTGCGTTCGATTACAGAACCGAGCGCGGTAGCGCGGGATCCTTCATTCAAGACGGCTCCAAATCTTCAATTTGCCAAGGTAACTCAAGAAGTCGGTGTTCTGGACGTTGAGTAAAGGACCCGGCGCTACCGCTCAGTTCTGATTGTTGATGCAAGGATCCGGCGCTACGGCGCTCGGTTCTGTGAGATCAGTGAAGTTGCCGCAACGCGCGATTCTTGAGAGTGACGATGCTGACGTAAACCACGATGCATAACCCGCCGCCTGCCAGGGTGATCGGTGCGCCATAGCTGTTTGAGACAACACCGGCAAGCAGATTCCCAAATGGCATCGTTCCAATGAACGAAAGGATGAACATGCTCATCACGCGGCCCCGCATCTGGTCAGTCACCAGTTGTTGCAAGAGCGTGTTGGTCATCGCCACGGACGTAACAATCGCAAAGCCGACGGCGAACAAAAAGAGGAGAGACAACGAAAGACGAGTGGACAACGCGAAGGCAATCAAGAACAGACCAAAAGCGAAGGCGCCACTCAACACCATCACACCTTTACGTTTCATGTCCCCGAGGTAAGTGAGAAACAACGCGCCCAGAAATGCGCCGGCGCCGGCAATACCCATCATCCATGCCAGCCCACCTGGACCAAGATTGAAAATATCGCGGGCAAAGATTGGTATGAGCGTGAGATAGGGCGCACCAAAAAAACTGGTGGCTGCGGACATCAAGAGAAGCGAAAACACTCTCGGCCGCTTACGAACATAGCGCAGACCTGCGAGCAGATCCTGCCACAGTGCCCGCCGGTCTTTCACTGAATGTGCTGGAGGATTCAGACTTCCGTTATCAAAACGGACCATCCGCAAAGCAATGACGACCGCGACAAACGAAAGGCCATTGAGAAAGAAACAGCCGGCCAGGCCAAAGAACTTGAACCCGAGACCTGCAAGTGCCGGCCCGGCTACTCTTGAAAGTTGAAATTGTGAAGAGTTGAGGGCGATTGCATTAGCCAGGTCTTCCCGGCCAACCAGGTCAAATGTCATCGCTTGATAGGAAGGGCCTGCCAGGGCCATACAACAACCGGTCAGGAGGGAAAAACCCAGGATCATCCAGACGGTTACTTGATTGGTCCAAACCAGCATGGCGAGTGCAAAAGCCCCAATTCCGGCAACCACCTGCGTATAAAGCAACAACCGTCGACGATCGACTAGATCCGCGAATACGCCCCCCAGAAGAGTGAGAAAGAATCCCGGCGCTGTCGCCATGAATGCATCAACTCCTAACCAGAGCGAAGAGTTCGTGAGTTGGAGTACCAGCCAGCCCTGAGCGACCGCCTGCATCCAGGTGCCGACATTTGAAAGGAACGCGCCGATCCAGAAGACGCGATAGTTTCGATGCGAGAGCGCACGAAACATTCCTGAGCTGCGTCTCGCTCGAGTCTCTACCGGGACCGTAATGCGAGATGGCGTCAAGGACATATTTGAGTTCTATCACTCTGCCGAAGGAACTCCAAACGAACCGTCAGATGATGTGAGCTATCGGTGTCGAGGATCGATGGTGGTTCGGCTACCACGCCGGATGGTCGGAGTAGGAATGGACATTACTGGCCACCCCCTCCACAGATCCTTTTTCGCGGCTCAAAACCCAGCCTGCACGTACCGCTGTCAACGCTTCGTCTCGTACGTCACCACACGCGACGCATGACTCGGGGCCGTCATGGTTGGCTAGACCTTTAACGTATGACTCTTTCATTCACTACAACCTGCCGGTTTATCGTGGCGCACTGAGGCGGTGGCTCTGGCCCGCCGCTTCTCTGGACTTTTCGGATAGTGCTGCGCCCAGGGTCCAGGCTCGCCCTTTCGACGGAGTAAAAGTCGATACGAACGCGAACCCAGGGCGCAGCCCCAAAATCTACAAAGTCGGTGGCGGCGGGGCGGAGCCACCGCCTCACATCCGGCGGCGAAGCCGAAGCGCACGATGATTTGCATAAATTGACACCTAATCAAATTAGGCTTCAGGTGTCTCGCTGGCATTTCAATTAAAGTCAGCGAGGTATCCGCTCAACGTCTGATACATCCCTTCAAACGATTCCGAGTAGAAAAGCGTGGGCTGGTATTTGGTCGGATCATATTCCTGGCGGGTGATCTGACCCAGATTCAGAGGTCGCAAATCCGCCTTGTCGATCGCCTCAAGTTCTCCTGCAGAGGAGAGTATTCCCGTGCCATATGCTTTTACTCGACCGGCCTCTTGTACCAACCCGAACTCGATCGTGAACCAATAGAGTTGCGCCAGGTGGTTTATCTCTTCGGTTGTCGTACTACGTTTGACCGCTGCTCCAAACATTCGGTTGAGTTCTGCCAATCGCTCACTCGCAAGTGTCACCGCGTGTCCAAAGATCTCATGGACCACATCCGGCTCTGGCGTGTAAAGGGGAGTCGAGTGATGTCGAATGTACTGGGTGCAAAGGAAGACCCCGTTCGCCAACGACTCAAGAAAGACGCGCGGCTCCACTAAGCCGGCGACCGGTTCGAGGCGAAAGCCACTGTTGACTTCGATCTTCTGGGACACCTCACGCAGCTGTGGAATACGGTCGCGCGGCAGGTCCATACACCTGATGCACTCCAGATACTCCGCGCAGGCATGGGCCAGATGCGCCGGCTCAAGCGCTTCGCGAATGGTGGCCCACAGTTTATGTTCCTCTTCGGTGTAAAGCGCGTCTGGAAGCGGGCTTCCTTCACAGTAGTCCAAGGCGATTTGTGCAATGGCATTGCGACGGGCACGGTATTGCTGATCGCGAAAACCGGGGTGATCGGGGTCGAGTTGAACGATCGCATTCCGTCCCGACGCTGGGAAATCGACACCCAGGCGCAGGTCGACGTGGTCAGAAAGTAATTCCTTTTGCTTATTCATTTCGTTATCGCCACTTCCAAATGATTTGCCGGTGCAGTCGCTTCCACCAAGGCACGATGGAATATTTGAATCTGCCTCATCAACTCGTGGTATTCATCGAGGTTCAGTGCCTGTGGTCCATCGCACTTGGCACGCTCAGGCTGGTTATGAGTTTCTATGATTAACCCGTCCGCTCCCACCGCTACCGCCGCACGTGCTAGTGGTCCAACCATATAGTTTTTCCCTGTGCCATGCGATGGATCGACTATGACCGGGAGATGGGAAATGCGTCGCACCGCCGGCACTGCGGCGAGATCCAGAGTGTTGCGAGTGTGTTGGGCAAAGGTGCGCACCCCTCGCTCGCACAGGACCACTTGATAGTTACCTTCCGCCATGACGTATTCGGCGGCCAGAAGCCACTCTTCAAGCGTGGCCGCGAGTCCGCGTTTGAGCAGCACAGGTAAACTGGAACGCCCCACTCGACGCAACAGTGAAAAGTTTTGCATGTTGCGCGCTCCAATTTGAATGACGTCACCGTAGCGCTCGACCAGATCCACCCCTTCCTCGTCTACAGCTTCTGTCACGATCTTGAGACCAAACTCATCGCGAATCTCGGCCAGAATTTTTAACGCTGGTTCACCAGATCCCTGGAAAGCGTAAGGCGAAGTGCGTGGCTTGAAGGCCCCACCCCGAAAGAAACGCACCCCGCTGCTCTTGACTGCCGCCGCCACTGCAAAGGCCTGGTCGTAATTCTCTACTGCGCACGGTCCGGCTATAACTGCAAACTCATCGCCACCGATTGTCGCGTCGCCTACCCGCACAATGGTTTGCTCTGGTCTGATGTCACGAGTGATAAGTTTGTAAGGCTTGGTAACCCGAATCGCTTCTGCGACGCCGGGAAGATGCTCAAACAACGAAGCTTCAATGGCAGTTTCATTCTCAGTGACGCCAATGGCCGTGCGATGCGCGCCCGGTAACACATGTGAGCGCCATCCAGCTTCGTTGATGATTTCGGTTACCCGTTCGATATCTGACGCGGTGGCATCTGGCTTCATTACTATCAACATGGGTTTTATTCCTCCCGGCGCTCGGGTCTTGAAACCCTCGAGCGACTTATAAAGACCTGGTAACTACCGGCAACTGTCGATGGTGCCTGGTGCGAATCGATCACACGCTGCTTTGCTTTCTCCCTACCGAACCATTAGGGATAAGCGACTGCATGAAGTCTGCTATTCGCGCTGCCAGGTTCGTGCTTTTATTCAACCTTTCAACTTCGGCGACAATCGCTGAGCCGACGACTGCTGCGTCGGCATAGGTCCAAACTTCCGCCACCTGTTCGCGGCTTGAAATTCCGAATCCCACGGCGACCGGTAAACTGCTGACCGCCCGCACGCGGGCAACGAGCTTGCGGGCTACATCACCTGTCTCTGTGTGCGCACCGGTCACGCCCGTGCGCGCGATGGCGTAGATGAAGCCGGTAGCGTTTTCTGCGATCACGCGCAGCCTTTCATCGTTGGTAGTGGGAGCCACGAGCCACACCAGGTCCAGCTTATTTCGAGCCAGCGAATTCTGAAAATCGCGCGCCTCTTCGAGTGGCAGATCGGTGACCAACACCCCATCGACTCCAACGTTGCTGGCTTCTTCAGCTAGACGATTCAGGCCAAATTGCAGTAGTGGATTGAGATAACTGAACAGCACTATCGGCACCGCGGTTTCCTGGCGAACATCTTTAACTACCTGCAAGATCTCGGCGACTCCAACGTTGTTCTCAACCGCTCGCATCGATGACCTTTGAATCACCGGCCCGTCGGCAACTGGATCGCTAAAAGGCACGCCTAGCTCGATGAGGTCTGCGCCGGCTCGCGCCAGTTCAACCACCAGTGCGCGCGTTGTCGACAGATTGGGATCACCAGCCGTGATGAAAGGAATCAAGGCGTGCTTCCCTTCCCGGCGTAACCCTGCGAACGTTTGAGAAATTCTACTCATGACGAATTTCAGCCTTGGGGTTCGCTTCAACATCTTGGAGTGCGCCGCCTTGTCGGCGCTTTGGTTGCGGCGGCTCGGTGCCGCATGGTTACCTGCATACAAGGTGAGCGCAGTTCGAAACAGCGAATCGGGGTCGCGGCAAGTCGCGACCAACCAAAGCGCCGACGAGGCGGCGCCCTCCAAGGAGTTGACTTAAGTGCTGGTTGCGTCTAATTCCTTAGCAACCGTTTCCACATCCTTATCGCCGCGGCCTGAAAGATTGATGATGCAAATCTGATCACGGTCCATCGTTGCGGCAACCTTCATTGCGTGGGCCACTGCATGGGCCGACTCCAACGCGGGAACAATCCCTTCGAGCCGAGACAGAACTTGAAACGCGTTGAGAGCCTCCGCGTCAGTGACCGAGACGTAATCCACGCGCCCTTCATCATGCAGAAAGGCGTGCTCTGGACCAATCGACGGGTAATCCAACCCGGCAGCAATGGAATGCGTGGTGGAGATTTGACCGCGCTGGTCTTGCAGCACATAACTCATCGTCCCCTGAAGCACGCCCTGACGACCACCTGATTGAGCGTGGAAACGCGCGGCGTGCTGGCCCAGCGCCGGACCACTTCCACCCGCTTCGACAGCAATCATTCGCACACCCTTGTCGTTTAGAAATGGATGGAAAAGCCCAATCGAGTTTGAGCCGCCTCCTACACATGCGACGAGCACATCCGGAAGCCGGCCTTCCTTTTCGAGAATCTGGCTACGCGTTTCGTAGCCTATGACGCTTTGAAAATCTCGCACCATCGTTGGATATGGATGTGGCCCAAGCGCACTTCCCAGCAGGTAGTAGGTATCCGTTACGTTCGTAACCCAATCGCGCATCGCTTCGCTAATGGCGTCTTTCAGCGTGCACGATCCGGAATCAACCTCACGCACTTCCGCGCCAAGCAGTCGCATGCGAAAAACGTTTAGAGACTGCCGCCGCATGTCTTCTGAGCCCATGTAAATCACACACTCCAAACCAAAGAGCGCGCAGACTGTGGCGGTTGCGACCCCATGCTGGCCGGCGCCAGTCTCGGCTATGATTCGGCGTTTACCCATTCTCATCGCCAGCAATACCTGGCCCAACGCGTTATTGATCTTGTGTGAACCGGTATGTGAAAGGTCTTCGCGCTTGAGATAGATGCGCGCGCCACCTGCTTCTCGGCTCAGGCGTTTCGCGTGGCTAAGCGGTGTGGGACGGCCTGAATAGTCGCGCAAGAGTGCGGCGAGCTCACTCTTAAACTCTTCGTCGTCCCGAGCTTCCTGATACGCCTTTGTCAGTTCATCCAAAGGAGCAATCAACGTCTCCGGCACATAACGCCCTCCATAACTACCCCAGTGTCCGTTGTCATCAGGCTCAGCTGAACCAAAGCTTTGCGCCACCTCAGACCTCCCTTCCGCAGATTCTCGAACCGCTTTCATAAACTCACGGACAAGTTGCGGATTCTTGATCCCTGGCGCAGCCTCGAGCGCACTGCAAACATCGACCGCATAAGGCTGAACTCTAGCGATCGCTTCGGCAACGTTTTCAGCGCGCAGTCCGCCCGCAAGAAATAACCGGGCACCGTGACTAAGATTGCTTGATGTCTCCTGCGCCCTGGTCCAATCAAACTGAAGACCTGTACCTCCGCGTAACTCCGAACTAAACGCATCGAGTAATATGTCCGCACTCCTGTAGCGACTGCTTGCCTTTGGAGTGAAATCACTACCAACTCGCAAGGCTTTGATGACGGCAAGATCATGCATCGCCTCACAAAACTCCGGAGACTCGTCGCCATGTAACTGCACGGCGTCCACACCCGCAATGCTGGCAAGTTGCATTACTTCCTCAGGACTATCCGGATTAACAAACACGCCCACCGTCATCATTTCCGGAGGCAAACTATCAATAATCCGACGCGCATCTTGCGGAGTGATGTAACGGGGACTGCCTGGATAAAAATTGAACCCAAGCATGTCGACGCCTTCGCCGGCGCAAAGCAGCGCATCCTCTATTCGTGTGATCCCGCATACCTTTACCCGCACTGAGTCTGCTTGTGAGATGAGAGTTCGCAGCGTCGCAACCGGGTGATCAGCACGCACCAGGGTTTCACCGATCAGAAATCCCTGAAAGCCCAACGCCTTCAACCGGCGCAGGTCAGCAGCTGAGCTCAGCCCGCTTTCACTAACCAGAAGTAACTCGTCATCGTTCCCAGCAGCGATGCGCGCCAACTCTACCGAGACTTCAAGTGACACCTCGAAAGTGTGCAGGTTTCGATTGTTGATGCCGATGAGCCTTGCGCCACAATCTTTTGCCCGCCTTAATTCGTCGGCGGTATGAACCTCGACGAGGACGTCCATCTGCAACTCACTCTGCGCAAGTTCCAGTAGTTCGCGGAGTTGATCGTCAGTGAGCGCAGCCACAATCAGGAGTGCGGCGTCAGCTCCGGCTTCAGCAGCCTCGTAAATTTGATAAGCGTCGAAAACAAAATCCTTCCTCAGAATTGGCAGTGTGGAAGAAGCGCGTGCCGCCCGCAGGTCATCAAGCGAACCCAGAAAAGAGTCCTCCTCGGTAACAACCGAGATCGCAGCGGCTCCTCCGCGAGTGTAAGCAGACGCGAGCCCGCCGGCGTCCAGATCTGTGCTGATTTCACCTTTGGACGGCGAAGCACGTTTGATCTCCGCAATAATCTTCGTTGGTCCACCAGCGCGCAGGGCACGGTCGAAAGCACCGGGTTTGCGATCTGCACGGATCTTCAGAGCTCGATGACGAAGCTCATCCAAGGAGAGCTTCGTTTTTGCATCTTCGAGTCTCGCCTGCTTGCGGCTGATGATTTCTTCAAGGAAGTTTTCGGAAGTCATTCGTTTGTAACCCGTACTAATTGAGTCAACCTCTCCAGCGCTGCTCCGTTGTCAATACTCTTCTGGGCCATGTGAGCAGCTTCCTTCAAACCCGGAGCGACACCGCCAACAAAAAGTGCCGCCGCAGCATTGAGAACAACTATGTCGCGAGCCTCATCGTGACGAGCGCCTTGTAGTATCTCGAGAATCAAGCTCGCGCTGCTCGCCGCATCTCGCTGACGTAGCGCTGTGATCGATGACGCATGCAGCCCAAAATCTTCAGGTCTAACTTCAAACTCCCTGATCGTCCCCTCGAATGCTTCAGTCACCAGGGTTGTTCCCGCCAGTGTTACCTCATCCAGTCCGTCGCTGCCATGAACGACCCACGCCCTCGTCGTCCCCAAAGCAAGTAGCGCTTCTGCGACCGGTCTCATTAGCGACTGTTTCCACACTCCGATGATCTGGTAAGCAGCGCCCGCTGGATTGGTTAATGGACCAAGCAAGTTGAAAGTTGTCGGCACAGCAATCTCGCGCCTGATTGCAGCCACGCGGGCTGTGGCGCCGTGATATAGCGGTGCAAACATGAAGCAGATTCCAATGTCGTTTAGGCAGCGTTGGGCAACCTCAGGTTGAGTGGTGACGTTGACGCCCAAGGCAGTGAAAGCGTCGGCGCTACCAGATTGGCTTGTTGCTGCGCGACCACCATGCTTTGCCACGGGCAGTCCGGCGCCGGCGATCACAAAGGCGGCAGCCGTCGAAACGTTGAAAACCTTAGCTCGACTTGCTCCGGTGCCGGCAGTGTCAATAAATTTCGCGTGACCGGGATTGAGTCGCACCGCCAGCGAACGCATCACCTCTGCCATTGCCGCGAGTTCGTCTGCCGTTTCACCTTTGACGGCCAGGGAGACGAGGACGGCAGCGATCTGCGCATCGGTAGCTGATTCCTCAAGAATCGAAATTAAAAGTTTCGCCGCCTGAGCATGGCTTAGGTTTTCGCCGCGGACCAGGAGTCGTAAGAGTTCCGGGAGCGAGTCCACGCAGAAAGTCTCATTCCGCAAAGTTGTCGATGCGACGTTATGTGGCGATGTGGTTGGTAAAGGGTTACTCATAGCTTCAGAAAGTTTGCCAAAAGCTTCTTGCCGCCCTCGGTCAAGATCGACTCGGGATGAAATTGCACACCTTCGACTTTTAATCTTCGGTGGCGAATTCCCATGATGGTCCCGTCCGAAGTCGCGGCGGAAACTTCTAAACAGTCAGGCAAAGACTCAAGTTCCACGATCAGCGAGTGATATCGGCCAGCTTTGAAATGGTTATCAAGGCTAGCGAAAATCGTCTTGCCGTCATGACAGATCTCAGATGCCTTACCATGGACCAGCTGGGGGGAACGCACAACGCAAGCACCGAAGGCCTGCCCGATTGCCTGATGTCCCAAACACACACCTAGTATCGGCACTCGCCCAGCGAAATGTTTGATCAACTCGAGTGTCACGCCTGCATCTTCCGGCCTTCCTGGTCCGGGGGATATTAAAATGCGGTCTGGCTTGTATTCGTCGACTGCTGTCATGTCTAAGCAATCATTGCGACAAACTACGATCTCCTCACCAAGCTCGCCAACATACTGCACGAGGTTGTAAGTAAAGGAATCGTAGTTATCGAGAATGAGAATCATTGTGCGTGGTCCGTAGTCAGTAGTCAGTGGTCAGCTCTGCTTACCTGGTCTCCGCCCTTTCAATCGCTCTCATCATGCCTTTCGCTTTGTTGACGGTTTCTTCGTATTCGCGCTCGGGAACTGACTCGGCGACTATGCCCGCTCCAGCCTGCACTGACGCGAGACCGTCTTCGAGGACTATTGTGCGAATCGAAATGCATGAATCCAGATTCCCGCCATAGTCAGCGTGCACGATCGCGCCCGCGTAAATTCCCCTCGGTTCAGGCTCAAGCTCGCCAATGATTTCCATCGCTCGAAGTTTCGGTGCGCCGGTTACCGTCCCCGCTGGAAAACACGACGCGAGGGCATCGAAGCGATCCAGACCATCACGAAGACGCGCGCTCAGGCTGCTGACCAGGTGAAGCACGTGCGAGTAAGTCTCCACATTCATCAAGGCATCCACTTGAACCGATCCATACTCGGCTACTCTTCCCAGATCGTTTCGGCCGAGATCGACGAGCATCATGTGTTCGGCGACTTCCTTCTCGTCGCTGCGCATTTCATCAGCCAGCCTGGCGTCTTCCGACGTGGTTGCTCCCCTCGGCCTCGTGCCGGCAATCGGCCGGTAATCCAGGCGGTTGCCACGACAACGAACCAACATCTCAGGCGATGAGCCGATAATTTGTTTGGAGTCCAGGTGGAGGAAGTACATGTAAGGCGATGGATTGATCATTCGCAGCGCCTCGTAGATTGCGTTGGGCTTGGCGGTCACTGATTTGCTGAAACACTGTGACAGCACAGCCTGGTAGCAATCACCGGCGGCGATATGGTCCTTAACGCAACGAACAGCCTCTTGAAAACCTTCGCGCGTCCAGTTTGAGCTAAATGAATTTTCAGGAGCGACCGGCTGAGCAGAACTCGTGCTATTGCAATCGCACCCACGCGTAGTTTGGACAATATCGTCGCTCAGAAGTCGCTCGATGCGGGATGTTTCATCAACCGCGTCTTCATAGAGTTTTCGCATCCTGCTCGCCGAACCCTCGGCTTCATCGGTAAAGACGATGCGTGTTATCAGGATCTGGTGATTAATGCGATCAAAGGCAAGTACAGACCTGAAAAACATCAACACGGCTTCATCGATTGAGGAGTCTTCCTGGGGCTTTGACGCCGGCTCAAACCAGTGAGTCGCCCCATAACCGAAGTACCCCACCATCCCACCTGTAAATGGCGGAAGACCCGGGCGGCTGGCTAGCTTTCGTGTGAGGAAATAGTCGCGCAGAAAACCTGGCAACTGAACATCAAGTGCTTCCCTTTCATCACCTCGTTCTACCCTGGTTTTGTCGCCGCGACCTCGCACAATCATCTCCGGGTGTGCACCGAGAAAAGAGTACTGCGCAAAGTTTTGCGAGCCTTCAACCGACTCGAGCAGAAACGAATGAGTCGCCCCCGCCGCCACGCGCAACAAAACGCTCGTCGGTTTATGCGATTCAGCCGAAACGGTTCGAACAACCGGCACGACATTACCGTTACGCGCCTCGCGCTCAAATTCGACAAAAGAACTGGGTTCTACTTTCATTCGCTACCTTCATCAGCGAGAACAACTGCCCAAAAACAAAAACCCGCTGCCAATCAATCGATGCTGGCAACGGGATCTCGAAACGAATTATGCGTGTTCTTCTATTCGCGCATGTGATTCCTTTCGCGGGATACCGCCACCACCAAATAAGTGGTGCTGCGCCAATACCAATTGCGGTACGCGAGATTTGCGGAAGTTTGAAGAACGCTCATAGTCAAAGTGTTCACCTTTCTGGGTTGTCCTTATACCTGACCGGCTGTTGGCGTGTCAAACTATTTCCAGAACAATGTCGTTAGCACATGATATGTCCGATCGAATTAACACATGAAGTGTCCGATCTGAGCGGAGGAGGTCAGAGCAACATGACAGGATGCTGTTATGAAGCAAATGACACCGGCCGCAGTGGAGCGGGCGATGAAACTACAGGACGTAATGTTGCGAGCGATGGCGAAGCGGATCACCTGGTTTCAGGCGGCAGAGATTTTGGGGATCAGTTGCCGGCAGATGCAGCGTTGGCACACGCGGTTTGAGCACGAAGGCTATGAAGGTCTGTTCGATCGGCGGCGAGGAGTGCCTTCGCCGAAACGGGTGCCGTTGGCCACGGTGGAGGAAGTGCTGCGGTTGTATCAGGAGCAGTACTTTGATTTCAACGTGCGGCACTTCCACGAGAAGCTGTGCGAGGAGCACGGGATCAAGCTGAGCTACACCTGGGTGAAGCAAGCCTTGCAGGGAGCTGGATTGGTTAAGCCGACGCGGAAGCGCGGAGTGCATCGCAAACGTCGGCCCCGGCGGCCATTGCCAGGGATGCTGCTGCACATTGATGGCAGCCAGCACCAGTGGTTTTGTGATCATCGCTGGTATGACTTGCTGGTGATCATGGACGACGCCACCAGCGAGATCTATTACGCGCAGTTGGTAGAGGCGGAATCGACGCGCACAGTGATGGCGGGGCTGCGTGAGGTGATTGAGCAGCAAGGGGTGTTTTGCGCCCTTTATAGCGATAGAGCCAGTCATTTCTTTCTCACGCCCAAGGCTGATGAACCGGTGGACCACAACCGCTTGAGCCAAGTGGGCCGAGCTTTAAGACAGTTGGGGATTCAGATGATTCCAGCCTATTCACCACAGGCTCGTGGTCGCAGTGAGCGAGGCTTTGGCACCTGGCAGGGACGGCTGCCGCAAGAACTACGACTGCGAAAGATCACCACGGCGACCGCAGCTAATCGGTTTCTCCGAGAAGAATATGTGCGGGAGTTCAACCGCCGTTTCAGCGTCGCTGCCAGCGAGCGCGGCACTGCATTCGTGCCCTTGCGGCGCCAAGAGCTGGATCTGGTTTTCGCCTTGCAACATGAACGGGTCGTTGCCCGGGATAACACGGTGAGCTTTGGCAATCGCGTTTGGCAGCTCGAACGCTCCAAACTGCGGGGGACCTTGGCGGGTTGCAGAGTGACTGTGCACGAACATCTGGACCAGACGCTCTCAATTACCTTTGGTCCACATCTGGTTGGTCGCTATGCAGCTGACGGCCAACCAGCTATGGAAATGACGCCACCGAGGAAATCCCGAGTAAATCGGGATTCCCACCGCGGCTTGGAAAAGTCAGGCCAAAAAGCCGCCTGACTTTCCCACATTTCCACAGCTACTACTGCTGCACATTTGAAAATGGTTAAAACCGGACACTTCACTTGCTAATAACACCGGACATTTTAATTTGCTAACAACAACTATTTCCAGAACAACAACTGTTTCCAGAATAGAGGTTGGCAATAGGACTTTCCACTGTGCTATCCAGGAGATCTCTTGTCTAGATGGGTTTCGGCTTCGCCGGTCGACCCCGCCGCTACTGCCAGGTGGTACTGACCTCATGCCATTACGATCCGAGTAACCCATCGCCTCGGAGACGCAACCCAAAGCTCTCAAACTACTCGACAGCAGTGCAACGAAAACTGATAAAGGAGATATGGAAAATGGTTCTTTCCTACCAACTCGGAACTAACGACCCGATAAGAATCCGCCTGGCCCTCCCCTTCGTGCCGCAACGATCTCAGCCATTATTGCCAGCGCCACTTCCTCCGGCGTAACTGCTCCAATATCAAGCCCGATCGGCGCGTGGACCATCTCCAGTTTCTCAGGTTCTATTCCCGAAGTGCGCAATCGTTCCAGTACGATCTTCGTGCGCCGTTTACTTCCAATCATTCCGACATAGTCTGGATGCGTCTTGAGGATCGCGTTCATACAACACTCGTCTTCACTGTGCCCGCGCGTGACGACGGCAACTGAAACGCCATGACCATTCCCGATTGCTGCAGTTACTGCGTCGGGCCAACTTTCGGCGGCAACAAGTTCTATGCGCGGATCGGGGAACAATTCGCGACTTACAAACTCCGCGCGGTCGTCGATCAATATGGCTCCATAACCCAGCACGGTCGCTACCCTCGCCAACGCGGCTCCAACATGTCCGGCTCCGCAGATCACCAGCCTGGCTTCCGGTTGGATGCGCTCGAATAAAACCTGTACCTCACTGAAGTCGGCGAGCGTTGGCGCAAACTCGGAAACGCGGAGAGACTGAGTGCCGTGTTTTGAATTTAAAAATACTGAGGATTGGTGAACGACCGCATCATCGAGCAACTCATTGTTCAAGCTTCCGGTCGTTTTCCCAGAGGCCGAGATCAGCAGCTTTGATCCAATATCTGCCGGTCCATCGATGATTGTGGCGAGCACAGCCGTGCCGCCAGACTCAAGGATCTGGCCAACAGCTATTGCAATTGAGTTCGAAGAATAATGCTCGTCTGGAGAAGACATCTCGCTGACGACGCTATTTGGAAGGGGATGGCTTGGCGATACCAAGCGCAGCCGCGGCGCGACGCAACAGCCACAATGGACCAATTAACAGGTAGACCGGATTCCTGAAAAATGCCGGCTGATTGCCTTCAATGGCGTGTCCTACAAACTGAAGAATCCAGCCGACAATAAAAAGCCCAAGAGCCCAACGCCAGTTGAAGAAGAACAACGGCAAGGAAACGACAATCATCGGTATGCCAATGCTGTGCGTTAGCTTGTTGAGCGGATGGGTATGCTTAGCTTTGTAGTTTTCAACGAAGGAATCTGCCATGTCAGCCTCCGACGTAATAATTAGCGATTGGGTCCGATGCAATCAATGAAGATGTCCATCGTACCACCGCAAACCATGCCTTCCTCACTCGCTTCCTCAGCGGTCAGAGAGAAGTGATGAAGAGCGGATTGATTCGAACGCAACGCTTCCCGGGCTTCGGCCCAGACTTCGGCTTCTATGCAGCCTCCACCGACGGTGCCCTGCGCCTCGCCATTTTCAAAGAAAACCATCTTGGCGCCGCGTTGTTGCGGCGTGGAACCACGAGTTTGAGTGACGGTCGCCACTGCCAGCCGTTCTCCTCGCTGTTCGGCTGTGGCGATTATTTCGTAAAGATCTTTCTGAGCGATTGTGGCCATTGATCGATCGCCAGCCCTTTACTCAGGCCGAGGGGGGTTGGTTGCTGGTCGCGCCTCCGGGGGAGTTATGGCTTCTTGCGCGCGCTTGTCTTCCATCTTTCGCCTGAGGGCATCAACTTCCAGGTCCGCGTTTATTAAGGCCTGTTCGAGTCGGGTGCGACTAGTTTCGAGGATCCTAATCTGCGCTTGAAGTCTGGCGCGCTCATTCTCGAGTGCTCGACGGCGAGCGTCACGTGCCTCTTCCGGGCGCGTGGTCCCATAACCTGCTGCCGAACGTTCGATGTTTTCCGGCTTCAGAGAGAATTCCGTTTGCTCCAACTTTGATTGCGCCTCGGCCAGTTTCGTCTCGACGTCTAGTTGCTGCGTCCGCAGGCTTTCGGAGCGTTGTTCAGCGCGGGTCAATCGTTCCATGTCGAGCAGGGCTTTATCGGTCTCATGCTTTTGATCCATCTTATCGCTGAGTCCTTTTACCTGATTCGAGAGCGCGTTGATCGTCTTCTGCATTTCGCGTTCGTCAGTGGTCTTGGCGGTCTTGGTTGGTTTCGCTCCGGAAGCTCCCGCTGTAACCTCCGTGTCACCTGAAGCTTCATCGGCCGTGCTAATTATTCGCTCAGTGTCAGCCCCAGGGGTTTGCTCCTCGCCAACCGGTGCGATTGGAGGATTTGTGACAACTGGCCGGGGAGTTGTGCGACGGGTTCGTCTTCGCCGCGTTTGGGCGTCGGCCTCAATAAAACAGAGCCCGACGAAGGTCACCACCATTACCAGAAGCGCGCATTGCCGCCAGATTCGATTATTCATTACAAACTCCCAGAGGTTAAGGCCATTTCTCGTGCCTAAAAGATACGCTCTGATACCAGATGCGTACAAGCTGCCTGAAGCTGCTTTCAAAAGGTTACACTCGCGAAAATGGGTCGTGTTCCTTAAATGCACTCCAACGAGATTCGTTACCCCAGGTTCGCAATCGTCTGATCGAGTTGGACGGTACGCTGAGCAATATCGGTAATACGAGCTTTCAATTCCGCCACCTTCTCGGCAGGCGCGCGCTCAGCGAATTGCGGGTTGGCTAGTTGGGCCTCCAGCTTCGAGGCCTCGGTCTGGAGTTTCTCCTTCTCTTTACCAAGTCGCTGTCTTTCCTGTTCAAAGTCAATCAGACCTTCGAGCGGTAACGCGACCTCGGCCCCTCCCGACAACACCGCCCTTGCCGCAGCTCGAGGTGCATCGAGAACTTCACTGATACTTACTTCGGACGCTCGGGCTATGCGACTTATTTGACTCGCATTCGCCAACAGCACGGCGCGCAGTTTTCCATCCGGCGCGCCAACCAGTATGCGGACTCGCTCGCCCGGCTTGATATTCATTTCAGATCGAATGTTTCGAACTCGCGAAATCAGATCGATCACTGACTGCATCTCCCACTCAACCTGATCGTCGATTAGATCCGCAACTGCCTCGGGATACGCGGCCAGCATTATCGTCGGCTCCGCTCCTGCGTATGCCTTGTGCAAAAGTTCAGCGTGGTTACCAGGCAGTCGCAGCCACAAGTCCTCGGTGATGTAGGGCATGAAAGGATGGAGCAAACGCAGCGCCTGGTCCAGCACCGAGATCAATCGTGTGCGTGCCTCGTCCCGCTTTAAACTGGGCTCCTCTGAGGTCACATCTGCTTTCGTCAGCTCGATGTACCAGTCGCAAAAATCATCCCAGAAGAAGTGATAGAGCGTCTGCACTGCGCCATGAAATTCGTAGTCTGCAAGTGCCGCTCGCACGTCACGAGCAGTTTTGTTGAGACGTGAGAGTATCCAGCGATCGTGGAGCGCCCGGTCTCCATCGACCCCGGCCAAGGTCCCGGCATCAATGCTGGCACCTTCAGAGTTGAGCAAGCAAAACCGCGCCGCGTTCCAAATCTTGTTGGCAAAGTTTCGATATGATTCGACTTGCTTATCATTCCAACGCACATCGGTGCTGCCGACCGAAGCTAACTTGAGACGAGTTGCATCGACACCATACTTGTCAAAGACCTCAAGCGGATCGACTCCGTTACCTTTCGTCTTCGACATTCGCTGCCCGTGTGGATCGAGAATCGTTCCGGTGACAAACACGTTGTCGAACGGACGGTCGTTCATGAACTTCATCCCCATCATGACCATCCGCGAGACCCAAAGGAAGATGATGTCACGCGCGGTGACCAACACGGAGGTTGGATAGAACGTTCTTAGGTCCTCGGTTTCATCCGGCCATCCGAGCGTGGAAAAAGGCCAAAGGGCTGACGAAAACCAGGTGTCGAGGACATCCGGATCCTGGGTGAGCTGATCCGTGCCGGCTTTTTCACGAGCCTCCGCTTCTGATCGAGCAACAACCAGTTCGCCATCAGGGGTGTACCACGCAGGAATTTGATGTCCCCACCAAAGCTGTCGCGAGATCGTCCAATCGCGCAGGTTCTCGAGCCAATTCGTGTAAACCTTTTCGTGAGGGACCTGGGGAACAAAGCGCGGCTTCTCTTGTTCATTCATCAACCCGAGCGCCAGATCGCGCAGGTTGTCCATGCGCAGGAACCACTGCGTCGATATCAGTGGTTCAATCACTGTTTTGCAACGCTCGCACTTGGAAATCGAAAATTCGTAGTCAACGACTTTCTCCAGCAGGCCCAGTTCTTCGAACTTCTCGACTACTCTTGTCCTCGCTTCGTACCGATCCAGCCCAACGAACTCCGCTCCTGCGGCTTCAGTCATCTTCGCCTGGAGATCAATTACTGCTATCTGCTCGAGGTTGTGACGCACGCCCATGTCGTAATCGTTTGGATCGTGAGCCGGCGTGACTTTGACCGCGCCGGTGCCGAATTCCGGATCGACGAACTCGTCGGCGACCACTGAAATTTCGCGATCCGTAAGCGGTAAAGTAAGGGCCGCGCCCAACAGATCTCGGTAACGCTCGTCTGCCGGATTAACGGCAACAGCGGTATCACCCAACATAGTTTCAGGGCGTGTCGTCGCTACAGTTACTCTTTTATCGCTTCCCTTCACCGGATACTGAAGGTAGTACAGTTTTCCAGCCTGAGGTTCCTTTTGCACCTCAAGATCAGAAAGCACTGTTTGATCATTAGGACACCAATTCACGATGCGGTTACCGCGATAGATCATTCCTTGTTCGTACAGACGAACGAACACTTCGCGAACAGCGCGCGACAAGTCCTCGTCCATCGTAAATTTTTCTCGCGACCAATCGACCGATACTCCTTCGCGGCGCATCTGCCGCGTAATCTGCCCACCCGATTCCTTCTTCCATTTCCAAACCCGCTCAACAAACGCTTCGCGTCCCAGATCATGTCGAGTGAGTCGTTCCTTTTTGAGCTCGCGAGTGACCATGAGCTGGGTTGAAATTCCGGCATGGTCCATTCCCGGCAGCCACAAGGTGCGATAACCGGACATGCGCTTATATCTGGTCAGCACATCCATCATCGTGTGCTGCAGGGCGTGGCCCATGTGAAGCGAACCCGTAACATTTGGTGGAGGGATTACGATCGTAAAGACAGGTGCCTTGCGGTCTTTATTAATCTCCGGTGCAAAAAAGCCCTGCGCTTCCCAGCGTTCGTAATGGTTCTGCTCTGCTTCTTTAGGGTCGTATTGTTTAGGAATCTCCATGCTTGAATAGTGTTCGCAATCTTTGCCTGGCAAGATTTAAGTGCAGGGCATTGTAAAGTAAGAGTTGAGCGATCTCATACTGGGTCAGTGTCCGACATGCTTTGGCTTGTCATTGATGCAATCAGACATTCAAAAATAGTCCTTACAGATCCCTCATTGAGTGTTCACCAATCTTAACGACAAGCTAAAGCATGTCGGACACAAGAAAAAGGCGACCTCATTCGAGATCGCCTGTTTTAATTCGAACTATTCTTATCGATTAGGAATTCTTTTCTTCCAGCTGACGTTTGATCAGGAGTTCTGCAAGCTGCGGCACAACTTCCCACGCAATTTCCTGAACAACTTTTTCAGACAACATTTCCACTGCCCGACGCGCTATTGCATCAACAGCTTCCGGCGAAAGTTGTTCAAGCGTGACCTGACCGGTCGACGCAGGTTCAGACACCATGCGCACCGCTTCACCTTCGAGAATCTCCGGCTCAGCAAAAGCTCGTTCGCTCGTGCTCGAGGCACCAGCCATCGTGGGGCGCAACACCTCTTGAGTCTCGGCCATCGGGTCAGCAGTCAGCTCCAGCGATCCCGCGTCGGTCGTCGATTCACCTGGTTGGCTGGAAACCTTCTCTTCGTAATAATCCTCAACGGCCACTGAATCCAAGCCGCCCATCTGAACCGCTTCTTGTCCGCCGAACGTGGTACTGCCGATACTGGGACTCGCTGCAGGCGGTCGCCGCCCGGAGCTGTCATCGAAATCGATATCCAGCACAAAATCTTCTTCTGCAGCTGCTCGAGCAGGTTCAAAGTCGCCGAGATCCAGAAGTGGTCCACTGCCACGTTGGCTCAGATCTCCAGTTTGGTTTCCCACCGGGGTAACTTCGCTTTCCATTTTTTGTTCGTCCGTTTTTGACTCGACTGCGGCCTCAGTTTCGGCCAGCTCGGGAGGAAGAGGCCTGGTATCTGCGGTACTGACTTCCAATTCCTGTTCACTGAGCAGCTCGGGTTCGGCCTGAGTATCCGGCTCCGGTTCAGTCACGGAGTGCATCTCGGGAAGCTCGGCCGTTCGGATCTGTTCCTCAGACGAGTAATTAGAAACCAGTCCTAACTTGCCCAGCCAGCGTCTAATTGGTCCGTTTGATTTGCTCAAATTCTTGTCCGCGCGAACTCCGCGCGCCTCCGCGTTGTTACGGTCAAGCCACTGGCGGGATTAGGGTTCTATCGACAGGATGTGGGACATGGGTGTTAATGCTAGGGTTACGCATCTTCAAATCGAAGGCGCATTTTGAAACTAACACCCGTGGAGATAATGAGTCAAGAAATTTAGCAAATTGGTAGTCTGGAGGCAGGTTTGGGATGTGCCGGCTCAGCGAGAGGGACTGGCCAGTTCGATATCGTCGCCGGTGCCGTCTTTTCCGTCTGCGCCGGCTGACCGCAGCACAAACCGATCGCGCTCTCCCTGATACTTGTAAGCGCGCTGCCAGGGATCGACGCGGATCACGCGCGGCAGGTATCTGGGAGTTAGATGGTCCATAACTGCAGCCTGCGAATCAGAAACCACGTAAAAGCCACGGTCTCTGCGGAATTTCTCGAGACCCTCAGCCATCCAGGCTAATTCCCCGCGCGCCAGTTCGCCTCGTTCGCGGTCAATCGAAGCCGCTAAGCCTTCTGTCTTGATCCAGCTGGAGCCCGCCCGAATCTCGGCTACCTGCCATCCACCTTTACCGGCATTAACCATTCGCGCGTCGATAGTGAGCAAAGCCAAAACCACGGCAGAGGGTTGAGACGCCACCGGGATGACAAACTCTGACACTGACTGAATCCGAACGAGGTCGGATGGAAGCGTGACGCCAAGCAGGCTTGCCAGTAAACAACGCGAGCGTTTCACGCTGGGGTCGGTGGCCGCCGAGCCTCGCCTCGGCGGATCCGGCGCTGAACATTCGTCGACGGGAATCTTTGTGTTAAGCGCGTTGGCGATCAAACTCAGCGACACCCATCTATCTTGTCCGGTTCTAACTTCTCTCACGCGCCATTGGCCGGTGCTGTCTTTTTCAAACCGGAAAACCGTTTTGATTTCCGCTGTCACTTCGGCCGTGTTTTCGCTCGACTCGGAAACTTGTTTAATCCGTACCGAGCTTGAGGGCAAATCCATACCGGCTATCTTGGTGATTAGGTTGCGGGCCTGCGAAGAACTTAATTTCGCCTGGGTCTCGATTGTAGAAAACGCAATGACGCAGCAGCCGATCAGAATCGGCATGGCCCACCGGAATTTGGAAGAAGCTACTGAGGTCATGTTTTGCTAACCGTTGGCTTTGCCAATAAGCATTTGCAACATGATATGCAGTTGCGCGGTGGTAAACGGCTTAGGCAGAAAGACCACGGCGCCGGCGGAAAAACTGTCGGAAGAAAGTTTTGGATCCTGTTCGGCGGTCATCATCATTACCGGGATACGCATCAGCCGTTTCTCAGTCTTCATGAAGCGCACCAACTCCGGACCTGAGATATGCGGCATAACCACATCGAAAATTGCGGCAGTGAATTGTTGATCCGACTGTAAAATCTTGTAGGCTTCGCGTCCATCGCGAGCTGATACGACAGCATAGTTTTCCTTTTCAAGAATGGCCGTCACTAAGCGGAGGATAGCTGGATCATCGTCAGCTACTAATATGCGTCGATTGTCGTGGACACCGCTTTGAGATTTTGTTTCGGTGCTTGTGTGAGATTTGCTTTCGTTGTTAGACATTGGGTTCATACTTCCACTGCACGACTGCTCTCACCAGCCCGCGTCGATAATTCTGCGGCTAGCTTGATTGCGGCAATCATACTGGAATGCTCTGCAATTCCTTTCCCGGCGATATCGAAGGCCGTTCCGTGATCGACTGAGGTCCGGATAAACGGCAAACCAAGAGTAACATTCACGGCCTCGCCAAACGAGAGGCATTTTACCGGGATCATCGCCTGGTCGTGATAACAGGCTATTACAGCGTCGAATTCCCCTCGCGAGGCCCTTAAAAATACGGTATCCGCTGAAAAAGGTCCCTGAACATCAATGTCATCTGACGTCTGACAAGCCGCAATCGCAGGAGCAATTTCGGCGGTTTCCTCCATTCCAAACAATCCGCCCTCAGCGCCATGGGGATTTAGGGCAGCCATCGCCAAACGGGGTCGCTCAATTCCCCAACGTCGCAACTCGCGATCAGTAAGATTAATGGTTTTAGTGATCAAATCTCGCTTGACCATGCGTATGGCTTCCGCCAGAGGCACGTGCGTGGAAATCAAAACGATGCGCAGGTTGGCGGCCACGAAAGCCATCGCGTACTCTTCGCTGCCGGTGAGGTGAGCAAGAAACTCTGTGTGTCCGGGGAAACTGTACCCACCCAGGAAGAGTGAGCGCTTGTTGATTGGCGCGGTTGCAATCGCGTCCACACTCCCCGCGGCGCACAATTCAACGGCCGCTTCTATGTAGGCGCCCGCTGCTTTTCCCGCAGGACCTGACTCAACCCCCGGATCAATCAGTCCGTTGATATTGTCCAGATGAAAAATGACCGGCTCGGAAAGCTCTTCAGGCAGCGCTTCGTCCCGGCGCACAATATCATACCCGCATTGCAGGTCTAACTTGCGCGCGGTGTGGGCCAGCAGTTGAGCATCACCGATAATCACCGGGACACAAACGCGCTGGATTTCTTCCTCAGCTACCGCTTTCAAAACAACTTCCGGCCCTATGCCCGCGGGGTCGCCCATCGTAATGGCGATCCGAGGCAAGGACCGGCGGTTTTGAGAAGGTAACTCGGATTCGTTGTTGGCAAACTGCCTCATTGGTCGAGACGGGGCGCCGAACTAACAGGAATGGCTGCGATTAGCAGCATTTGATGTGTTTGGACCTTGATTACTCTGCGGCTGGCTCGCGTTCGTCTGCCTTGAACATGTATTTCACATTTCGCTTGAGCAGCAAAAGATTTGGGGCTGACTTTCGGTTCACCTTCAGAGCACCTCGATCATACCATTCGATAGTGCCTTCAATTTCCTCACCGTCGAGTAGTACGATCACCATCGGGGTATGCGAGTCGATCTGTTTCTTATAGTAGAAGAGCTCGGCATTCGTTTCCATCGGCGGTGGCATGCGCTTACGCACTTGCACTGATGCCGGTTGAGCTGGGCGTGGCGCCGACTCTCTGGGGCCTTCGCTCGATCCGCGATGAGAACCGCCGCCGTTTGCGCGTTCCCTCGGTTGAGGCACTTCGCGTGCTTTTCCTTTAACCTCGGCGAGCGTGGTTCTGATTAATTTACGATTCACTTTTTCCTACCTCCAAAAAATTAAGACGGGTTCAAAATCGGTCGCACCAAGCACATTGGAAGGAATGCACTGACGGGGACCCACACTACTCTCGCAGGCTGCGGCCATTCGAGGAGAGGGACGACAATTACCCGTAATGGAAAATCCTGCAAGGAATGGGCTCATGCTACACAACCAAGACTTAAAAAGCAAAGGCAACAAACGAAAACTTTGTCGCGGGAGTTACTGAAAATTTTGCGAATTCCTGTTTTGTTGATTTCATCATATCTAACTACGGTTATTCGTTGTATTCATTAGCCGAGTCACGAATTCATTCTGCGACGCAGTCAAAGAAATTTGACTCAAGACAAACAAGACGCCAATCGACATAAGTAGGCTGTCACCAGCTTTCCCTGTCACACCACCGTGCATACAGGTCAGTACACGGCGGTTCCGTGAGTTAAGCCGAGGGGCCGGAGGTTCGCGTCACGTTTCGCCGAGGGAGGCTTTGCCGCTCCCAGGTTCCTTTCGGGCTTTACCCTATCCGCCCCCGGCAAGCTCAGCCGTAGCTGATTGGCTGGCGCATGGCCTTCCATGAGATTCGTGTGCTATTGCTCACGATCACGGTTCGGGCCTTCATTCGTTGTCGGACTACTATGCCCTCTTGCTGACTTCGGTTGCGCGATCAACTGCCTCACAGCAGTTTCAGTCGTGAGTCCACGACACGCAACAGATCTCCCGAGGTAAGCTCGACCGCCTTCAGCGCACCGCCGCCGGATTTACAACCAGCGTCCTTGATGGATATGGGCCTCGTTGTCAGTGCCAACTCGCCCGACGCCCTATGCCTCTATCCGGTTCTTGTTCATCGGCTCGCGCCTTTGCTCCACGCTTCCTTCAGACCCCGCCTCACGACGACGCCCTTGCGCTTCGCTAACTCTTCACCTCCATCAGGTTGGGTAGAGGACTTTCACCTCCAAGCTGTCGAACATGCTCGGCACACAACGAAAAGGAAGGCTGACTTCGCCTTCCCTTCCGTTATTAACAAATGAACTTTTATTTAGTCTGCCTTCTTGCGGATAAACGTAGGCACATCCAAATCGTCGGCGCGTGGCTGCATCATCGGTCTTTGCAGTTCATCGGTTTGACGTTGAACAAATCGAGGGGCTGCGGTCAGTGTCGACATTGCGGCTGCAGATGCAACTGAAACGATTTCTTCACCAAAGCCTGTGGCTATGACGGTGATCTTCATCTCGTCACGCATGTTCTCGTCAATAACCGCGCCAAAAATGATGTTCGCGTCTTCATCAGCCGACTCGCGGATGATGGTGGAAGCAACATTGACTTCGTAGAGTGTCAAATCGGGTCCGCCAGTGATATTGATTAGGACACCCTTAGCGCCTTGAATCGTTGCTTCTTCAAGCAAGGGCGAGGAGATCGCTTGCTGAGTGGCTTCGATAGCACGGTTTTCACCACGTGCCCGACCAGCTCCCATCAGCGCCATTCCCATTCCCGCCATGATCGACTTCACATCAGCGAAGTCCAGATTGATCAACCCTGGAACGGTAATCAAGTCACTTATGCCTTGTACCGCTTGCCGCAGAACATCATCCGCCACTCCAAATGATTCCGCTAACGAGGAATCCTTCTGCACAGTATGCAGCAGGCGTTCGTTGGGAATAGTGATAACAGTGTCGACGCATTCTTTGAGCTCTCGAATACCGGCCTCTGCCTGCTGCATGCGACGACGGCCTTCAAAGTGAAACGGCTTGGTTACAACTGCGACTGTAAGCGCGTCCAGTTCAGTTGCGAGCGAAGCAATGATCGGAGCGCCGCCGGTACCTGTTCCGCCGCCTAAACCAGTAGTCACGAAGACCATGTCGGCGCCTTCGAGCACTTCAATGATCTTGTCAGTGTCTTCCAACGCGGCTTCGCGACCAACGTTGGGATTTGCGCCGGCCCCAAGACCTTTGGTGAGCCTACTGCCGAGTTGAATCTTGATTGGAGCTTTCGATCTCTTGAGTGCCTGGAGATCTGTGTTGGCAACGAGGAACTCAATTCCTTCAATGCCGGCATCGATCATGCGATTGACAGCGTTTCCACCGCCGCCACCGATGCCAATTACTTTAATGCGAGCCCCACTGATCGGTGGGTCGTCGTCAATGAAAATATTAATCCCTTTATCGAGGTGACGAGCATCCTCTGGCATAGTGATTTCCTCTCTTCCGAAGCGTGAAGGCTTCCAAGGCTTCTTCCTTCTATGTTGGGTTGCTGGCGCCATCGGCCTCGATATGTTGCGGACTATATCTTGTGCGACCGGGGCGAAAGCATACAACAACTTGTCAAAAAATACTACTGAAACGATTGCGAAAGCGTGAAACAAAATGAGTTAGCTTGCCGGTGGAACCGCGACGGCTCGTGCCTGCGCGCATCTCAGTGGCTTGAGTTCGACTGGCGACAAGGGCCAACCCGGCGGCGGCTGCCCACGCCGGACTTTGAATGTCCTCTATCAACCCGCCGAAACGATCTCGTTCTGGGTAACCGGTGCGAACTGGTGCATCAAAGACCTGCTCGGCAATCTCAGTCATGCCGTTCAGAAGCGCTCCTCCACCAGTCAGCACCACACCGCTGGAAAGCTGTCGTTCCCAGCCAGCATCCTTGATCTCATCTGCGACATGCATGAGCACTTCTTCGGCACGAGGCTGGAGTATGTCGCATAAGATCTGTCTTGATAGTTGACGCGGCGCCCGCCCTCCGACTGAAGGAACGTCGACCAGCTCGCCGCGCTCCATTTCCGAAAGCGAACCACTGCACGCACTTCCCACCGTGCGCTTAATTTTTTCTGCATCTGGAATCGGTGTGCGCAGTCCAAAAGCAATGTCATTGGTAAAGTGCGAGCCGCCAAGCGGAAACACCGCGGTATGTTGCACGGCCCCACGTTGATAGATAACCAGGCCGGTGGTTTCGGCCCCGATGTCCACAAGCGCGGCACCAAACTCTTTGTCGTCTTCAGTTAGCGACGCTTCTGCGGCAGCAAGTTGCTCCAGCACCATGTCAGCCACGATTAGGCCTGCGCGGTTCACCGCATTGATCGCGTTCTGTCGCGCGGTCACCGGGCTAGTAACAATGTGAACTTTGACCGCCAGCCTCGCGCCGATCATCCCGACGGGATCGTTAATGCCATCCTGATCGTCAACGATAAATTCCTGAGGCAGGCGATCGACTATTTCTCTTCCTGCGGGTAGCTGAATCGCACAAGCCGAATCGATGGCGCGCCGAACATCCTCAGTGGTGATCTCTCGATCTCGACCTGACACGGCGACGATTGCCTGACCGTTGAAACCCAGAATGTGGGAGCCGGCCAGGTTGATCGAAACTTCTTCTGCTTGCACTCCGCTCATCCGCTCTGCTTCTTCGACCGCTCGTTTGATCGAATCCACGGCTGCGTCGGGATTAACGATTACTCCTTTTCGCAGTCCCCGCGCTTCGGACTCACCGATACCAATCACGTCCAACAAGCCACCTTCGCCCGGCTCACACGCGATACAGGTCACCCTGCTCGTCCCAATGTCGAGACCGATTGTGTGCTGGACGCGTTTGGCCATTTACGAATGCTCCTTCGAATGAACGTTAAGTACGACGACGAGCGAGCTCTTTCAATTTGTCGGCCTTCTTCTGATTTGCCGACTTATCGCGATCGTCTTTTTTCTTAGTTGGATCGAGCGGACGCGCATCGTTGGCCACCCGAGTTGTTGGCGAGTTGCCCGTTGATGACGTCGTTGCGTTCTTTACTTCAGTAGCTTCGCTCGTCGACGATGCGACGTCCGCATCGTCACTCGCGGTGGAAGCCCCGGTAGACAAACCCACAATCGCTCGTTTCCCCGCGCTCATGTCGATATAGCTGATGAGGGCGCCGCGCGGTGTTTGTCGCTGACCGTCGAGTACATTCAGCGCATCCTTCAAGCGCGTGCCCTGATCCTGAGAACCCAACCTAACTTCAATTTGTGAACTATCGCCGGCAAGTTGCGCCCGCACGTCGCGGATGTCCATCAGGTTTACTTCGCTCACGCGCTCCGATAATCCTGTCGCATCCCAGGCTTGCTGAAGCTCGAGAAACTTTTGTACTCGGACCCGGTTTTCATAACGGGCTGTGTCGGAATCTTCTTCACTCAAGCCACGCAGAAAAAATGAAGGTATTTGGTCGGAAGGCAGCATTTCACCAAGCATCACCGCTTCCTCGTCGACCCAACGAAAACGACCACCAGCAGTGCGAACTACAGCTCGCGGAATTCGTTCTGAAATGCGAACGCGAAGTCCATCTGGCAAAACGCGGGAAACGACGGCTGTGCGAACCCAAGGCAAGCGTTCCAATCGCGCGGTGATTGCCGACAAATCAGCATTCCAGACACCCGTCTTCTCAGCGTGTTGCCGCACAACCGATTGCACGTCGTCCTTTGCGACCCGCGCATTACCCTGGACCTCAACCGAGCGGACATTGAAGAATGTCGCCGAAGCCGCCGCACGGTAGCTCGCGAAAATCACAACTCCGATCACTACGGCAACGACGATCTTCAGCATCGACGGAAAGTAGTTGAACAAAGAACGCAGTCTGGCACCGATTCCTTCGGCACTGCTTTCACGCCTCTGCGGCTTTTGATTGTTTACACCGGAGCGACGCTGACCGGCGATGCCCGAGCGATTTCCGACCTTGTGCACAACAGTTTGCTCTTTCACGCCTGGTCCTTTCTGCCTACCGTCGTTTCAGAACTGCGGGCATCTGAGTCGTCAGCGGAATCATCACTTGACCTATTCGCACGCCACAGTTCAACTTCATATTCCAACTCAATGCCATGTTCACGCTTAACGCGGTCGCGCACTTCTTCAGCCAATGCCAACGCGTCCTCCGCCCGTGCACCCTCTCCCTCAGTCACAATGAAATTTGCATGGACCGGTGATATGACCGCGCTTCCTTTGCGCGTACCCTTCATACCGATCTCGTCGATGATCTTTCCGGTGCCCACGGTTCCAGTTGGCGGGTTCTTGAAGAAACATCCGGCTGAACGAGATCCATGTGGCTGCGTCGCCATGCGACGAGACTTCGCGTCTTCCATGCGTGTGCGAATCTTTTCCGGGTCATCCGGCGACAAACGCAACGTCCCACCCAACAGCACTTCACCTTCGCGAAACGAGGTGTGGCGATAGCCCCACTGAATATCCGAGCCTGGAATCTCCACGACCTTGCCTTCCCGAGCTACTCGCAGACTTTCAGTCACCGTTCCAATTTCATGACCGTACGCACCAGCGTTCATCCAAAATGCGCCGCCGACTGTGCCCGGAATCCCGCCGAGTCCTTCAATGCCCGACAGCCCTTGCCGGGCCACATCAATGCAAAGACGAGGAAGCGAGTAACCCGCTGGAACCGAAACGCGCTCGCCGTCAAATTCGAGTTCACCCTTCAAATCTTTCAGACTCAAGACAACGTAATGGTGATCACCGTCGTCGGCGAGGATGTTGCTGCCAGAACCCAACGCTCGCCATGCAATTTCAGCCTCGTCCATTTCATACACGAGAGCCGCAGCCTGTTCTTCAGTTTCGGGGGACAACACCCAATCGATGGCGCCCCCCACTCGCAGACTAGTTAAATCTGCGAACCGTTTTCCTCGTTCAGCGCGCACTCCCAGGCGTGCCGTGAGTTGCTCAAGGACGGTGTCGCGTTGATGAAACTGGTTCTCGTCACCCATCGTTCTAATCAATCTCAAACTGTCTTTGCATCACTTCGTTCTTGTAACAACGCCACAAGTTGATCGCTGACGCGGCTGACTGTGCCTGCACCCAGAGTCAACACGAGATCGCCTGGTTGCACGTGATCTCTTAATGCTTCGGGTGCGTTTTCAAGCGCGCCCACATACCGTACATCCTTGTGTCCGAATCGCTTGATGGCTGCAGTCAATGTTTCGGCAGTTGTACCTTCGATCGGATCCTCGCTGGCCGCGTAGATGTCAGTTACAAAAAGCGTATCTGCGTTATTAAAGGACCGCGCAAACTCTTCCATCAGATCGTGCGTTCTGGTGTATCGATGTGGTTGAAACAGGACTACAATGCGCCGACCACCTGAACCAATCTTGGCGGCGGCCAGCGTTGCTTTTACTTCCGTAGGATGATGTCCGTAATCATCGACGACCATCACGCCCCCCGCTTCGCCCTTAAACTGGAACCGTCTGCCCGCACCGGTAAAGCTGTTTAGCGCCTCCGCAATCTGAACAAACGGGACATCCAATTCGAAACCAACTGCCGTCGCCGCCAGCGCGTTGTAAACGTTATGCAAACCCGGAACGCGCAAAGTGATGTCGCCGACCACATCCGCGCCGTGCCAAACGGTAAACACCGAACCGAATGCTTCGTCGTATCGAATTGCGTGTGCTGAGATGTCTGCCTGCGCACTCAGTCCGTAGGTAATGCGCCGGCGTTCTACGTGAGGAATGATTGCCTGCACGTTTGGATCGTCGAGACAGAGAACGGATGCGCCATAAAACGGGACCTTATTTACAAAGTTTGTGAAGCAGGTCCGCACGTCGTCCATGTCGTGGTAATAGTCCATGTGTTCGCGGTCAATGTTGGTGACCACTGCAATTGTCGGCGTCAACATCAAAAATGAACGATCACTTTCGTCCGCTTCAACCACCATCAAATCGCTCGTACCCAGGTGTGCATTTGATCCGAAAGCACCGACCACGCCGCCAACTACGATGGTTGGATCCATGCCGGCATGGCCGAGGACCGTTGCAACCATCGACGTGGTGGTGGTTTTTCCATGCGACCCGGCTACAGCGACAGTGTGCGGTTTCAAACGCATCAACTCGGCCAGCATTTCTGCACGAGGAATAACCGGAATAGAGCGACGATGAGCCTCAACCACTTCAGGGTTATCGTCACGCACAGCGGTAGAACGCACTACGACGTGCGCATCACCGACGTTTTCGCCATCGTGTCCTTCGGTGAAATCAACTCCCATTTCCTGCAGACGATCAGTCACATTTGATTTCTTCGCATCCGATCCGGAAACACGGAAGCCGAGGTTGATCAGCACTTCGGCAATTCCCGACATACCGATTCCACCAATACCGACGAAGTGGACGTGTTGGATCCTTCTAAACATATTGCCCTTCTAACTGACTAACTCTTCAATAAGGTCTACAACCGCTGCCGCCGCATCACCGCGCGCCATCTTGCGCGCTGCTTTTTCCATCGCTGTAATTCTCTCCGGGTTGCCGACAATCTCGGCTATTTCCCTCGCCAGCCGCTCACCAGTTAAATCCTGCTGCAAAATCATCCTGGCGGCGCCACCAGCTTGTAGAGCCTCAGCGTTCTTACGCTGATGATCGTCGGCCGCGAGGGGAAACGGAATCATCAGTGAAGCTTTGCCGGCTGCAATCAACTCGGCCGTGGTAGTCGCCCCCGCACGACAAATGACTAGGTCTACATTCGAGAAAGCAGAAACCATATCGTCAATATATTTCGTAACGTTTGCCTGCTCGCTCCATCCCGCACTCAAATAACCTTCCCGCACTTTTTCAAAATCGGCTTCACCAGTTTGATGCCTCACCCTAATGACGTTTCGAAACTGGTCCAGGTGAGGAAGCGCTGCGACCATTCCTTCGTTGATGGCCCGAGCTCCCTGCGAGCCACCAAATATCAACACCGAAAACTGTTTGGGATCTCGCTGTCGATCAGGAATGTCAAAAAACTCGCGGCGAACCGGATTACCCGTGACTACCCCTTTGCCAGGAAAATATTTCAACGCCTCATCAAACGAAACTGCCGCCTTGTCCACGAAACGTGCCAGCCGCCTATTGGTCCATCCTGGCAATGCATTTGAATCCATCACCATTGTGCGAAAGCCGGTTAGCGATGCTGTCATCAACACCGGTCCGGAAACGTAACCGCCAGCTCCAATCACTACGTCGGGTCTAAATTCCCTCAGCAGCGCACGAGCCTCGAGTAGGCTCTTTGGCAAAATTGCCAGACCGCGAAGGCGAGCGCCGAATCCGACATTCTTTAAACCCGCACTTTCAATGAACGAAAGATAAAATCCAGCCTTCGGTACGAGCTTGTTTTCGAGTCCACGTTTCGTACCTACAAATCGAATTTCCGAATCCGGATACCGTCGCAAGATTTCTGTTGCCACCGCTATCCCGGGATAAATGTGTCCACCGGTTCCACCGGCCGCAATCAAAACTCGCATCGCCTATCAAAGGTTTAGCTGCTATCCAAGTCGAGACGACACCCGTCGCGCGGGCGAAATCCGTATCTTGGTCGAACCTTTCGCAATGCCCTGAGCCGCTGACTTAAATTTCGCGAAGTCGAGCGGTCCAGTAGCGTGTTGCGAAATATTCAAGAGAACTCCCACACCTGCCAGCGTTGGCACCAGCGAAGACCCACCGTAAGAAATGAACGGCAAAGGAATTCCCTTAGTCGGCACCATCGAAAGCACAACGCTGATGTTGAAGAGCGCCTGGACCACGATTCCGGTTACCAGCCCCATCGACAAAAGCATTCCGAAACGGTCAGGTGCCAACAACGAAGTGCGAATACCGCGCCACAGAAACAGTCCAAAAACCAACAGTATTGTGAGCGTACCTACAAGACCCAACTCTTCGCCCACGACTGCGAAAATAAAATCCGAATGCGCGAACGGGAGAAACAACATTTTCTGCTTGCCCTGCGCGAAGCCGAGTCCATTTGGTCCGCCCGAACCGATGGCGATAAGCGACTGGACCACTTGAAACCCACTTCCCTGGGCGTCAGCCCACGGATCCAGAAACATGATCATGCGGCGCATGCGAAACGGAACGAAGATCAAAAGCCCAATCACACCTAAGAGCGCCGGCACAGCAAAGAGCCCAAGATGTAATAACCTGGCTCCTGCCGTGTAGATCAGGACACCAAATACGACTACCAGCATCAGTGCCGTTCCGAGGTCAGGTTCAGCCACAATGAGCACGGCCAGTAAACCTGTCACAGCTGCGCATGGAAAGAACGTGCGCCAGAATGATTCTTCTTCGCCGGCACGTCTCTCCAGAAAGTAAGCCAGGAAAATCGCAAGCGAGAGCTTTGACAATTCGGAAGGCTGAAGTCGAAAGCTGCTAAACTTTATCCAACGACGTGCACCGTTGATTGGAGAGAAACCAAACACAGCGACCAACAACAGAAAGGTAATGATCAGCAAGCCATAAACGATTCGTCGATCCTTCAGTCGCGTGTAATCAAACTGCATCGCGGCCAGCATGGCGACGAATCCGATGCCCGTCCAAACTGCCTGCTTGGTAACGTAGTGAAACTGGCTACCGTTTTCGCGCAGCGCCATAACAGCCGACGCGCTGTAGACCATGACCACACCAAAAAGCGCCAACCCAACCGTTGCCGCGAATAGCCACTTATCTGGATATAACTTTCTGGCCATCTCAAATTAGTCCAATGTCCAACGTCCAATGTCCTCTTGATGAGTCAAACTTTGGACATCGGACCTTGGACTTTGGACCTCAATTCCACGACTTCACTCTTAAAGACTCGTCCACGATGCTCGTAACTGTCGAACATGTCGAAGCTGGCGCATGCCGGCGCAAGTAAAACGGTATCGCCTGCTTCGGCGGCTTCCAGGGATCGCTGCACCGCGTCCTTCATGTCGGTTGCCCGCTCGTGCTCAGCGAAGGTCCCGAGCTCGGCCGCTATAGTCTCGGCGTCTTCACCGATCAGAATAAGCTTCCTGACGTTTTCCTGGACCAGTGAACTCAGTGGTTCATAGGGCGCCTGTTTTCCGCGTCCGCCAAGAATCAACACGACTTTTCCTTCGTCACCAGCAAACGCTTCCAGGGCCTTTACAGTGGCGTCGACGCTGGTGGCTTTCGAATCGTTATAAAATTTGACGCCCTTGATTTCGGATACAAACTCCAAGCGATGCTCTACCGGCTCAAACTTCATCACCGTCTCGCGCATTGATTCCGGAGCAGCCCCACACGCCAGACCTGCGGCCATTGCAGCCATGACATTCTCGACGTTGTGCACACCACGTAACTTCATTTCATCTCGCGTCATCAATACTTTTTCAGCTGCGGCTGAGCGGCAAACGATTTCACTTCCGCGCAGAAACAATCCCTCACCCAGCTGCTGAGTAGAGCTGAACTGCACTACGTGTGCGCACAGGCCAGCTGCCCAGCTTGAAACAATCTCGTCGTCGGCATTAAGGATTGCCACATCACTCGGCCCTTGATTCATGAAAATCCGGTGCTTCGCAGCTGCGTAATCATTCAACGATTCGTAACGGTCCATGTGATTCGGTGTCACGTTGAGTACCAGAGCAACTTCCGGGTGGAATTCTTTGATCGTCTCTAACTGAAAACTCGACATCTCCACGACCGTCCATCCATCGTCGCGAGAAGTTTCAACCAGTGAAATCAGCGCAGTGCCGATGTTGCCGCCGACCTGTGTTTTCAAACCTGCATCTGCAAGCAGCGATCCGATTAACGACGTCGTGGTCGTCTTTCCATTTGAACCGGTGATCGCGACTATGCGGCCTTTCAAGAATCGCGACGCCAGCTCAACCTCGCCAATAACTTCGGCGCCGGCTCGCTCCGCATATCGAATCGGAATCGCCTTGACCGGAACGCCCGGACTAATCACCAGCAGATCAAGCTGGTCCAACAACCATCCAGGCACTTCGCCTGACAAGCATCCGACGCCCTGCGCTTTTAGCTCACGAGTCTCGGCCGGCCACTCCTCTTCGGGCTTCCTGTCGTTAAGGGCGACAATCGCTCCACGCTTTGCCAAAAATTGCGCGCCAGCGATACCGCTGCGCGCCGCTCCCATCACTAAAACTTTCTTGCCGCTTAATTCCAATCAACCCTCGCCTCCGTTGCACCGTTGGAGTGCGCCGCCACGCCACCCCCAGCGCGGCTGCCGCGTTGGGGACCCCGGTTGTCGGCGCTTTGGTCGGTCGCGCCCGCGACCCGTGGTCCAAATTTTGTCCTGGCGTCCTGGGGAGCCGGTCTAAACCAGCGCCGATAAAGCGGCGCACTCCAAATGCTGATTAGCGCAGCTTGAGTGTGGAAAGACTCAGGAGCGCAAATAGAATCGCCAGAATCAAGAATCGAAATACGATCTTCGACTCTTTCCAGTCCTGCATTTCAAAGTGATGATGCAGCGGTGTCATCTTGAACATGCGCCGGCCGGTTCCGGTTGTGCGCTTCGTCATCTTGAAAACGCTAACCTGCAACATCACCGACAGCGCTTCGATTACAAACACACCACCAACCATCAGCAACATGAATTCCTGTTTGGTCAGCACGGCGACGGTCCCCATGGCGCCACCGATTGCCAGACTGCCAACATCCCCCATGAAAACTTCCGCGGGCGGCGCGTTGTACCAAAGGAATCCCAGACTGGCTCCCGCCATCGCTCCGCAAAAGACCGTCAACTCTGCCGCCTCCGGCCGGTGTGTCAAATCCAAATACTGCGCCCAGCGGGCGTCGCTGCTCAGATAAGTCAACGCCGTCAGTGCGGTCATCGCAATGAACGTGATGCTGATCGCAAGTCCATCCAATCCGTCGGTAAGGTTTACCGCATTTGAAAATCCCAGCAGGACGATAATGATGAATATCAGGTACAGAATCGGGCCGACAAAACTGATCCCCGTAGGCTCCGCCGTTGCCTTCACAAAGGGGAACATCACGTTCCACGAATAGTCGCTGTCAAAATATTTGGTTAACACGAACAGCACGGCCCAAACGCCGATCGCAATCACAAGTTGGCCCAACAGCTTCTGCCTGCCCTTGAGCCCAAGACTGTCCCGTTTCGCCATCTTCAAATAGTCGTCGGCAAAACCGATCGCCCCGAACAGCAATGTCGCCAGGACCACGGTCCAAACGTAAACACTTGAAAGTTTGGCCCAAAGCAAGGTCGAGAGCGTCACGGAACCCACTATCAACACGCCGCCCATAGTCGGAGTGCCTTTTTTTGCCATGTGACCCTGCGGGCCTTCTTCGCGAATCTGCTGACCGATGTTCCATTTTTTCAGCGCCTCAATCAGCTTGCCGCCAAAAACCAACGACAGCAGCAACGCCGTGACTGTCGCGTAGGCAGTTCGGAAGGTGACGTACTGAAAAACATTTAGCGCCTTTACGAGATACCACTCTTTATCTTTGAAGTGGTGGTAGATCAGCTCGTATAGGAGGTAATAGATCATTCGGTGCTCAATCGCTCAGAAGCGTAACTTTTCGTGTTTCTATTCTACGTCTGCTCCTGCCAACGGAAAGTCATGGCGTAGTCTGGTGACTATTTTGTCCGTCGCGACGCCCCGCGATCCTTTGATTAAGACAAGATCTCCTTCAGTGATTTCCTTTACCAGGGCGTCCGCTGCTTTGTCGGAGCTTTCGAAGAACCGGGTTCGACCCAATCCAGCCCCGTTCGCGCCGGCGACGATCTGCGAAGCCAAGCCGCGTACTCCCCAAAGAACATCGACGCCACTTTGCGCGATTTCGCGACCCGCTTCCGCGTGCAGTGATGCCGCCTCTGGGCCAAGTTCCAACATCTCACCGGCAATCACAATTCGCCTTCGCGAAGTGGAACCACCCTCCGCAATGGTGTTCACCATGTTCAGCAGCGATCGAGGATTGGAGTTGTAGGAATCGTCGATGACCCTAAAGCCTGCAGCAAAGTCCAGTACCTCACCTCGCATTTTGGGAGGAGTAGATGTGGCCAATGCTTTTGCGATTTGATCGGGTTCGACGCCGAAGGAAGTTGCCACAGCCGCTGCAGCAAGTGAATTCATCAGATTGTGTCGCCCGCTCATGGGCAACATCGCGGGAGATGATCCCAATGGAGTGAGCAAGCGAAACTTGATGCGACCCAGATGTTCAGTGTCAATATCCGTTGCGCTCACGTCGGCCGGGTTGTCGATCCCAAAAGTGATCGTGCGACCCGAATGTTTGCCGCGCATTTTCATGACCCACTCGTCATCAGCATTCAGTATGGCAACGCCGTCAGACTTCAGGCCTTCGATCAACTCCGCTTTGGCGGCAGCAATGTTTTCAATGCTCCCCAGGTGCTCCAGATGAACCGGCGCAACCATCAGTTCCACAGCCACATCGGGCGGTGTGATCTTGCAGAGTCTTTCAATCTCGTGAGTCGGCGACGACATTCCCATTTCGAGTACAGCCAGATCGAATTGATCCGGCGTTCTTCCCTCGCTAACCATCCGCAGAACCGAGAGTGGTAGTCCCAAGCCGTTGTTGTAATTGCGCTCACTCTTCAGGACACGACGTCCGCTGCTTGCCAATAAATGTGCTGTCAGCTCTTTCGCCGTGGTCTTGCCTGCGCTACCGGTGATACCGACTACTGGTTTGGCCCATGTCTGGTAAACACGATGCGCCAGTGTCTGTAACGCGGCGATAGCGTCATCAACCATCAGCAAGCGATTGATAAAAGGAGCCAGCAGTGGATCTCCTTTTATTCGATCAGTGCGTCCGACGGCGGCAACAGCCCCCTGCTGAAAGGCATCACCAATAAACTCGTGCCCATCAGCAAATTCACCATTGAAACCGGCGCGAGCGTAGTCTTCTTGTGATAACGCAAAGAAGAGTTCGCCCGCGCCTACCGACCTGGAGTCGATCGAAAAGTCATTAATTTCTTTGTCAAACAACTCAGGGCCAGCGCCTTTGGCGGTGGCGCCCATCAAAATCAAAGCTTCGCGCACATTCACGTTATTCCGGCCTCTTGCTCGACAACCAATCTCCGTCCAATCGAATAATCATCAGTATACCGACCCGATTGAAACGCTGCAGAATCTGGCTCGGAAATTCCTTCTTCTGCCTGGCTGCGAGCTGAGATCGCTTTGTGCCTCGCTCTACTGTTTCGCACCCTTTTCCGGCACGCGGTCACTCGCTCTCTTAATCCAAAAATCTCGTCGCTCAAGCGTGACTGGGGCATCATTTACTGGCTCCGTGAGTGTTTGTGTTTAAGATCTAGTTTCGCCTGACGAAATCCACGTAAATCGTTTGCCCAGGTTTGAGTTCCGCGCCGGCCTTCGGCATCTGATGAGCTACGCGGCCTTCGCCTCGCGCTTCCACGTGCATGCCGAGTTGCGCGCATGCTCGAGCAACATCTCTCACGCTTTGACCACGCAAATCAGGCATTACGATCGCTCTCGCAGTGGCGACCGCGTAAACAATTTCTCCTCCTCGACTGTCGCGCGCACCGACTTTAGGTAAGGTGGCTGCGCGGTTCTGCTCCTGAAGCACTTCTTCATCGCGCAGCTTCGTGTCCTTTGGCGATGGCTCCGAGTTTAGAGCGATCAACTCGTCCGACTGTTTGAAGTCGGTGTCCGGCATGATGCCCATCTCGGGAAGAATCTTCTCCGCAATTTGCTGAAACACCGGGGCAGCGACGTCTCCGCCGTGGTAGGCACCTGACGGTTCATCAATAACCACGATTATTACGACAGCGGGATTGCTTACCGGAGCAAAACCAACAAACGAAGCGACGTGTTTCGTGAGTGAGTAGGCTCTTGTCTTTGGATCGATCTTCTGAGCTGTGCCGGTTTTCCCGGCGGCCGAGTAGCCATCTAATTGTGCCAACTTAGCGGTCCCATTTAGCGTTACGCTTTCAAGCATGCCTCGTAACGCCGTTGCGGTTCGCTCACTAATCACTCGACGCTTTTCCGGATTTGGACGATAAACCGTCACGCCGGCTTCGTTGCGAATTTCACGCACGAGGTGCGGTGCGATCCGAACTCCATCGTTGGCGAGAGCGCCAAATGCTGCGGCCATCTGTAAAGGCGTTACGCCGACTTCCTGACCAATGGCGACAGAACCAATTGACGAGGGTTGCCAGCGTTTGAGCGCATGGACTATGCCGGCAGTTTCGCCAGGAAGTTCGACGCCGGTCCGTGAACCAAAACCAAACCGCGTGATGAAGTCATGCATCGTAGGGTCGCCAACGCGCAGACCTAATTTGATCGCCGCCACGTTGCTCGACTTGGCCAGGGCCTCGGTAAGTGTTAGTGCACCGAAGGGGGTATGGTCGCGGATCACTCGCTTCGCGATAGTGATCGAACCCATCTGGCAGTCGATTACGTCCTCGGGCTTTGCCAGGCCTTTTTCCAGGGCCGCTGCGAAAGCGACAACCTTGAAAGTAGATCCTGGCTCGTAGATGTTTTGTAACGCCCAGTTGGCACGTTTTTCCGGGGTCGCTGCGCCTACATCATTTGGATCAAACGTCGGCGCATTCGCGAGAGCGAGGATTTCGCCGGAGCGTGGATCGAGAACTATCGCAGTTCCTGACTTCGCCCTCGATTGCGAGATTGCCGTCGTTAACGCAGCTTCAGCGTGATATTGAATACTCTGGTCGACGGTCAGGATTATCGTTTGGCCCGCACGGCCTGGCACTTCAGTGCTTTCGTATCCTCGTCCCTTTGAATCTCTCTCGATAAAAATCTTGCCCGGCTCGCCGACAATCTTTTCGTTATAGACCTGTTCGATACCCGCCAATCCGTTCCCATCTAAACCCACGTAGCCAAGTACGTTTGAGGCTAACGACCCGTGAGGGTAGAAACGCTTGGGTTCCTTACGAGTGTGGACACCCGGCAGTTGAAGTGCTTCAACTTGCAAAGCCTGATCTGGCGCCAGCCTTCTGGCGGCCCACATAAAACGTCGACCACTCCTACGCGACTCGACAATCCGATTGAAGAGTCCCTTTCGCTCCTGGCCCAACACTGGTCCAAGCTGGTTTGCTGTGCAGTCAATCGCGCCAAACGCTTCTTCATCAGTTTTGCCGAACTCGTCAGGAGCAATGTAGACGGAAACCGTATCGATGCTCAGAGCCAGTTCACGTCCTTGCCGATCAAGCACTGGCCCACGCTGCGGACTGCTTTCGACGGATTCCGTGTGCTGCTTTTGCGCGAGCTCTACCAGCTCATCGTGACTTGAGACTTGCAAGTAGACGAGGCGAACGCCGATTCCGGCCATCCAGAAAACGACGAAAGCCGCAACAAACAGCGTGCGGCGAACGGAAACATCGGGGTGTGATTGTAATTGAGCGGAACGACGCGCCAACATACCCTGTTTTCATCCCTTCATTTGTCACTAGCTCGACTGCCGCCAGGGCGCGAGGCGCGTGACCTCTGTCAACTGTCAACGTCGAAAGGCCGCGGAGGGATTAATCAGAGCCGGAGAAACTGGGAGTTGGCTCTGTCGAACGGATTTCTGAGTTTCCAGCTGGCCAGCTGCTAACGGCTTGAGTCCAAAGTGCCGCGCTACAGATTCAAGACGTGCCGGAGCAAATGCCTGCTCACGCATCAACATCAGCTGCTGCTGTTCGTGGAGCAGTTTTTCTCGTTCACGACGCAGGCCTTCGCTTTGATATCCAAACTGGACCGCAGCGAAGTGCTGGCGGGCCGCAAAGACGAAACCGCCAGCGAGAAACAACCCGCAGACAAGCAGTAAAGCGAGACGGGAGAGGGCTCTCGCGTCGCGGTCATGATGAATCTTCGAATTGCGTTGGTTCGAGGGAACTCTTCTCATTGCGGGAACTCCGGGTCAGGTTCTGGGTCGTAATTTTTGTTCAAATCTGAAATCTGAGATCTCATCGCTTGCGACAAGCGCGCAACTTTGCGCTGCGCGATCGGGGATTCTGCTCAACTTCCTCGGCGTCCGGAACAACGGGACGCTTCGTCAATATCTCAACCGCCTTGCGTGCCCCACAGTGGCAGACGACGATTGGCCCACGGCTACGAGATGCGCAGTCGCAATAGCCGGACAAGCGACGAAACTCCGTTTTCACAATCCGATCTTCAAGAGAGTGAAAACTGATTACTGCCAGGCGTCCTTCGGGCTGTAAAAGATCGACTGCTGTTTCGACGAATCGGCCAAGACCCTCAAGCTCCTGGTTAACTACGATCCGCAGTGCCTGAAAAGTCCGGGTAGCCGGATGGATTTGCCATCGCTTACCAGAAGCTGATGCACGGGCCACCAGATCCGCGAGGGCCTTTGTTGTCGTGATCGGGTTCCCCTGTTCGCGGCTCTCGACAATCCATTTAGCGATGCGACGTGAGTTACGCTCTTCGCCAAATTTGTAAATGATGTCAGCTAACTCGCCTTCGGGCAGTCGCAACAGGAGATCAGCAGCGGTTTCCTCTTCGCTGTCTGGATCCATCCGCATGTCAAGTGGAGCGTCAAAGCGAAAACTAAACCCCCTTGTTGGTGAGTCAAACTGTAGAGACGAAACTCCGAGGTCTGCCAGGATGCCTGCCGCTGCTTCCTCGCCGACACTCTCCAGTACTGCAGATATTTCGCGATAGTCAGCGTGAACGGCGCGAAACCTGTCTCCAAATGGCGCCAATCGCTGGCTGGCTAAATCGAGCGCGCTTTGGTCGCGATCTATTCCAATGACCCGCGTTTCGATCGTTGATTCGAGTATTGCCTCGGAATGTCCACCAAGCCCCACCGTGCAGTCGACAAACAATCCGCCTCGCTCTGGTGCGAGAAGCTCAATCGTTTCTCGAAGCAGCACGGGGCGATGGGGCGCGCCCATGCCCCCCAAAGGCGCAGCCATCACCACCGCCCCGTGATCTCGTTCAAAGACCTAAAACTCCAGTAATGAGTTATGCGTGATGCGTAATGAGTCAAGTACTTGGTTTGAAAGCGCTCATCACTCATCACTCACTACTCATCACTATCAAATGCCTAGCTTCGCAATCGCGGCTTCGTCCTCTTCCGTATATGGATCCGCGAGGAGACGGGCCTTGAATACGTCCAGCTCCCAAACCTCGAGATATGTCAGGTATCCCAGGACAGCTACGTCGCCCATTACCCCCGCCGCTTTTCGCAATAAGGGATGGATTAAGAGACGCCCCTGTCCATCAATCGTCGCTTGTTGTCCGTAGTAGTTCGTTCTGTCAAGGAACTTGCGCCGCGCTGGATCCATTGTCGGCAGAAGCGATAATCGCTGCTCTATCGATTCCCATTCAGGCAGCGGATAAATCCGAACGTTGTCACCCGAGAGACTTGTTATGTAGAATTCGCCGCCGTGCTTTTCATCTATAAGGCGACGGAACGGCGTCGGCACTTTTAGCCGACCCTTGACGTCGATCCGGGCCGTGTAGTTTCCCCGCAGCATCAGTTTTGCCGATCAATTGAAGTTGGCGGGTGGTCATCCTGGAAAAGTTGCTAAATGATCGGGTTCGCTACGAGGTTGGACCCACTTCCGACCACTTTTGACCACCCACGCGGGATACTACGCCGCATCATTTTAGGTGTCAATAGAAAATCCCTCAAAAATCTGAGGTTTTTCGCGATCTCTGGCGGCGAGGTCGATCTTACTGTTCGCCTATTGTCGGCCACTCCGTAGCTGGTTGGTCCCCCGCTAATCACGTTCTCCTTCAAGGGGTCTGAGGCATGAGTTTGGAGAGCAGCGCAAGTTGTTACGATCAAGGCTAAAAAGAGAGGGCCAGTCGGGCATCGAATAGAGGCGGCGAGACTTGTGCCCCGCCGCGCCTATAGTGGATGTTCTTCAGGTTACCGCTTCCAGCAGTTCCCGTCGGTAGTGTTGATGTGAACCCAGAAACGTGTCGATGGGATGGTCGGCGCGCTCACAGTCCCGCCGTAAGCCTGGAAGTTCCAGCCCCATCCATCGTGAAATTCCGCAACCCGCCAACCGTTGCCGAATTGGGATTGGCAATGCGCGTTGACCGCTGCGACGTCCTGGAAGTTGTCCCCAGCGATGGGTTGAGTCGTCGCCACAACACCGCCTGACCACCGATTATACCGATCGGGAACCGGCATGCCGACTGGGAACTTAAATGCGGGCGCAGGTTTGTATATACAAAGAACCGGCATCGGCTTGGAGCATAACGTATCGCCAGTGCGGGTTTCACAAGCGTTCCCGGCTGGTCCGCAACCGACTGTGATTGTGCCGGTCTGAGCATTGGAAAGCATATGAAGCCACGTCATGCCTTTCTTTTGCGAGGTTCTGCATTTTCCCGCGCTGCCGGCGTCGACAATGCTCTGAAGTTCTGACTGAGGTAGCGCACGGTTAAATATCTCGAGCTCGTCTACAACGGTGTCACATCCTCCGGGATTACCTGCGCAGCCGCCGATATCTAGTGGAAGACTGACACCGGCATCGCCACTAGCCGGAATCAGAGGTAGACCTGAAGAAGCGACCAAGGGGCCGCCGGGCGTCGCGGTATATAACGTTACCGTTTTATTTGTTCGATCAACGACAACAGCGACAAAGGTCCACTCTCCCCGAGTAATAGCTGGTCCCTCCCAGGTCATCATCTGGTTGCCCCCGGTGCCCATGTCGAACCTTAGTTTGTTGTTACCGAAGAACATGCCATAGCCGGCCTTGGTTGATTTCACGTTACTTATCACGATCGGACTAGGGTGACCTTTGATCCAGGCGTCGAGGGTGAAACTCTTGTTGGTCCCGAAGTCGAGGCTGGAATTCGATTTAACGGTCACTCGATTGCCAAAATAAAAGTTCATTCCCTTGCCGACAAATCCTGCTGCAGAATTCGGACTACTGCTGGAACCAATTGTATTACTCGCAATGCCATGATTTCCGAGACCGCTTAGATCAGAGACGGCGGTTCCTCCTGTCTCATCCAGCGGCCACCAGCCGACCATTCCAGATGGAGGTGGGGTGCACTTATTCTGAAGATGCGCAAGAATTCGTGGTTGGCTCCCGGGATTTACGCTGTGGTTGAAGGTCTGTGTTTGGTTCATCGGTTTGGTTACCGGGAATGTTAGGGTCATGAGACTCAGGGTCAAAGTTAGTAGTTTCTTCATGGTGGGTATTCCTCTCTTTCTAGTTGGGCAGAAGCCAAGCTGCCTTGACGTTATGAGTACTTGGACTGGGAACTTCGGACTTTATGGTCTGAGAAGTGAGCCAGAAAGCTAATCCTTGATTGGTTCAACGGGCAGGCAAGCATCTCTGATTTGAGCGAGATTTGCGCCATGACTCGCTCCTAGATTTGCACCTGCCTCCTTGAGTGACGTAACCCGGGATAAACGTAACGGCAACGTGAAAACTCCTAGCCAGAGCGGCCGATGATCAGAGGGAGAGGAAGGGGAGGAAGAGGTCAACTCCCGCAGCCTTCTGGCTAATACTTAGCTCATTGGCTGGGGCGCGAGCGGCCAGCTGGTTAACCGCTGCCATTGATGTTTGTTCTATAAGGATTTCGCCCAGATTGTGAGGTTTTACAGAGGTTTCAAGGTTAATCGGCTTTTCACAGGCTAATTGAACACTACGAAATCGGAATACCTCGCGAATAGGCAGGTATCAGCCCTTCATGTATATTGGGCGCACACATGGTTCTGCCAATATTGTCCTATATACATCGCAACTAGATGGATCTCGATATCGGATTTCTCGGGCTCCTTTTGGTTGGCCTGCTCGCGGCTGGAGCCAATCTCCTCGGCGGATTCGTCCTGATTAGTGCCGGCGCGCACCGCTTCGGGGAACGAGCGTTGAAATATCTCGTCGCGCTCGGTGCGGGCTTCATGCTCGCTGCCATCTTCATAGAGATCATCCCTGAGAGTTTTTTGATCTGGACCGCTGGGCTCGAAGGCAAAGCAGCGGCAGAAGCGGTGATTACCGCCATGACCTTGCTACTTGCGGGTTATCTATTAATTCAGCTCTTCGAGCATACAATCGCCCCCCACTTTCACTTCGGCGCCGAGACACACCCCGAGTCATTCATGCGCCCTTCAGCTGCATACGCAGCAGTTGGTGGACTTTGGATTCACACTTTCTTCGACGGAGTTTCGATCGCCGCGGCCTTCCTGGTTAATTTTCGCGTTGGAGTTTTAGTTTTCATCGCGATCCTACTGCACAAAATGCCGGAAGGATTCACTGTCGCCTCCATCATGCTTGCTTCGGGAAGGTCTAACAGAACCGCGCTGTTTGCAACGATCGCGATTGGCGCGGCCACACTTGCCGGCGTAGTTGTCGTCGCGCTGCTCAACACCCGCGTTTCAAGCGCCGTGGGGTACGCACTTCCCTTTTCGGCCGGTGTCACGCTGTATGTCGCGGCCAGTGATTTAATCCCCGAGGTGAATCACAAAGAAGAACGAAACCCCACGGTATCCCTTGTCGTTTTTGGTGGAGTTGCATTGTTCTATCTCTTGCATAAATTAATCGAGGGATAGTCAGTCATCTTTGTTTGCCGAGTATTAATTGAGAAACACGTTCATCAGCTCTGAATCACGATTGCGCTACGCTCTACCTGGGCTGCTCTTTACTCTGGTATTGCTTGGCACGGTCTTCGCCCAAACTACGCTCGGTCAAACAGCAACTCCTCCGATTCCACTTCCGAATCCGTTCACGCCGATCGTCGATAACGCCAACGTTCTCGATCCTGAAACTGAAGCAAAACTGGGAACGATCTATAAGAACCTTGAGGAGCGCGCGAAGATTCAATTCGCGGTTGTCACCATCGACACCACCGGAGAAAAGGTGATCGATGATTATGCGGTCGAGCTTTATCGGGGCTGGGGGATCGGGACGAAGGAAAACGATGGCTTTCTCTTGCTGTTGGCGGTAACGGACCGGAAATACTTTACAGAGATCGGTTATCACCTTGAAGGCGATCTTACCGATGGGTTAGTTGGACAAATTCAGCGTGAAAGGCTGGTGCCTCAGCTTAAGAGAGGAAACTACAGTCAGGGCGTTTTAGACACCGTGCAAGCCTACGTGGCTACGTTGGGGACAAAGCGCGGCTTTAGTATTGAGGGAATTGATCAGAGTAAAGCTTATCGTGAAACTCCGACGATAACGCCGCGCCGGTCACGTGGTCTGTCAAGCCAGTGCTGCATGCTGCTACTGATCGTCGGCGTCGTTTTGTTCTTTCTGGCCTCCTCCCGAAGGGGCGGAGGTGGCCGCGGGAGTGGCGGAGGCGGTGGATGGTTAAGCGCCCTCCTGCTTAGTCAGCTACTTAGCAGCGGCAGTCGCAGCAGTGGTTGGGGTGGATCCAGCAGCGGCTGGGGCGGTGGCGGATTTGGTGGTGGAGGCTTCGGCGGAGGCGGCGGTGGATTCGGCGGAGGCTTTGGTGGAGGAAGTGCGGGAGGAGGCGGTGCCGGCGGAAGCTGGTAAACAAACGGCCCGCTTATTTGTCAGCATTCGATTTCTGTTAGTATTCGGCTTATACAAAACGCGATGGTAAAAACGATTGTTCAGGAAGCACTGAAAGGTCTTCTAAAAGACCTGCATGCTACGCACGGAGAGAACCTCTCCTCAGTGGTGCTTTATGGTTCGGCTGCAGCCGGCGAAGATATCGAACTGCGTTCCGAGTACAACCTGCTGATTACCCTCCATCGAATTACTCCTGCAGACCTTCGTGAGTCGCAGGCACCACTGCGTGAGTGGGAACGTTTGGGCCATCCGTTGCCGGTATATTTCACAGTCGAAGAACTCTCGGATGCGGCTGATGTTTTTCCGATAGAGTTTCATCAGATGGCAGATGCTCGAGTGGTGTTATACGGCCCGGATCCATTTGCGTCGTTGACATTCTCCGACGCCAACCTAAGGCACCAAACTGAATATGAACTACGAAGTAAGCTGATTCAGCTTCGCCGGATGTACATCCCGGCGTCGACTTCGATTGAAAAGCTTTGCGACTTGATGAGCGACAGTCTATCGAGTTTCGCAGCGATTTTTCGCGCGGTGTTGGTTTTGTATAGTGAACCGGCTCCGGTGGGCAAAGCCGATTGCGTTCGCGCGATGGTGAAACGCTTCGGTCTCAACGGCGCTCCATTCGAAAAGATTTTTGAGTTTCGCGTCAACGAGACGCTGCCCCCTTCCGAAACAGAGGCTAACGAAATCTTTGCCGCTTACCTGGACCAAATTCAGCAAGCGGTTGAAGTGGTAGATGAGTTTGATCAGGCAACACAGTCAGGAGAAATGAAATGATTCAACGACGACTAACTTTAATTGCATTGCTTGCGTTCGTGGCTGTGGCGGCCGGTGGCTGCGGCTACAACACGTTGACGGTCAAGCAACAGAACGTGAAGGGGAAATGGGCCAACGTGGAAACGCAGCTACAGCGTCGCGCTGATTTAATCAACAATTTGGTTGAAGCGGCGAAGCTCGCGGGGGTTCAGGAGCAGGAAGTGTTTGGCAAGATTGCGGAGGCCAGGTCAAGACTACTCAATGCTCAGCAACAGTCGCCGCAAGGCGAGGGCGGCGATAAGAGTCCGGAACAAAAACAGGCGGTGATCGACGCTGCTAACACCTTTGGCGGCACGATTGGGCGGCTACTTGTATTGCAGGAGAATTATCCTGTGTTGAAGTCGAACGAAAACTTCATGAAACTTCAGGATGAAGTAGTGGGCACCGAGAATCGGATTGCGGTTTCTCGCAAGGACTACAACGATGGGGTGCAGGACTACAACACAACCCGCGCACAGTTTCCGACAGTTATTGGCGCGAAGCTTTATGGCTTCAAGGAAGAGCCCTACTTCAAGGCTGAAGAAGGCGCGTCGCAAGCTCCGAAGATCGACTCAGGAAGTTTGCGGGCACCAACGCCGGCGAGGTAGCACGCTAGCGCTCAACAGAAAGCACAAGAGGCCGCCAGATTGGCGGCCCTTTTTCTTTGGTGCAGGTTGTGTGGTTTGGTGATCGCTCGAAGCGTCGGCTGTACTGTTGAGTAGGGAATGACCAGCAAACTAACAGTTTGCTTTACGTTAAAAGCCGCGCGAACTGCACATAGAGCAATGATCGCAGGGCTTGCCGCCGGGTTCGACGTTGCAAACCTTTTCCTTCTCGAGGAAGTCCACCAGTTCAGTGACCGTTGCTTCTTCGACACCAAACTTTTCCTGGCTCGGATGTGCATACGGAGCGTTGATGCCGGCCAGCCATGGCGAATGAGTTACCGGTGCCGAGGCGGGTTGCGTAAACGATGAGGCCGCGGCGTTGTCGAAGCGAGACTCACTTGAATCGGGGCTGACCTTGGCTTCAAGTTGCGCAAGCTTTTTTTGCAGTTCACTGAGTCCGGCGCGAACAGCGGCGAGTTCTGCACCCACCTCGGGCTGGCTGCGAGCCGGCGCAGATGCATAGCCGCCTGCAACCCTTCGGGCAATTCGTTCGGCGATCTGTCGTGCTTGATCCAATTCCGTTTTCATTAATACCGCATCTTATCGGAAGCTTTAACCTTTGGGTGATTAAACAATCTAATCATTTTCCTACTCAACCACCACCAAGTCTCTACTCTTCATCGGGCAGTAGATCAATGTAGTCAACAACGCCAACAATCGCCGAATCAATCGCCGCCTGCGGTTTTCCCGTCGCCGCAGTAGAGGCTCCCCATCCCTCCTGAACAATCAGGACAGTGTCGCCGACTCCTGCGTCGACTGAATCCAACGCCAATAGTGAGTACGCAGTTTCTTCACCCTCAGGAGTTATCTGCTGGCAAAGCATTACCCGCGCGTTTTCGTAACGCTTATTCTTTTGGGTGGCGACGACGTTGCCAACAACTTTAGCGAGAATCATCCCTTACCTGTCTGGCGGTTCGGCTGGATCCGTTTGTCACATGCGCGTCGGAATCGACGATGGCGATGATCGTACAATCCGTTGGAGTATCCTCGCGCTTGAACGGAAAGCTGGCCTCCTTGCCACGACACCAGAAAACCAATTCCCCAACCCCTGCGCCAACCGCATCAATCGCAACCATTGGCTTTCCCGACGGAATCAAATCCTTATTGAGCGTTTGGACCACCATCAGTTTGCGGCCCTCAAGCGCCTCATTCTTGACAGTGCAAACTACGGTGCCGATTACGCGAGCAAGCTGCATGAGTTAGTCCAATGTCTAAAGTCCAATGTCCAATGTCGTCGTCCCAAAGCTGCTCAGGAGCTTTACCGGTCCAGGTCAAGTTGCGCAGGGAAGACGTTGGACCTTGGACATTGGGTTTCGACTAATCCGGCTATTCCGCGGCCGTAATATCCACCGTATCAATCACACCCACGATCGCGGCGTCGACAGGAGTGTCCTTCATACCCTGCGCCAGCCGAGCGCTCGACCCCGCTACTACCAGCACGCGCTCATGAAAACCTGCGCCCACAGTGTCGACAGCGACCACATAGCCAGTCGTATCGCTCCCATCAACATTGATCGGGCGCACGATAAGCAATTTCTTTCCCAGTAGTCGTTCGTCTTTTTGTGACGAGACAACTGTGCCGAGGATGCGAGCGATAATCATGCTTTAGCGATTACCGATCGGAAGTGCATCGTCGACGCTGCCATGCGGACGCGGAATAACGTGCACGCTCACTAATTCGCCGACCCGCCGTGCGGCCGCAGCGCCTGCATCCGTTGCTGCCTTCACGGCTGCAACATCTCCGCGCACGATTGCGGTAACAAACCCAGCGCCAATTTTTTCGTACCCGATTAAGGTAACGTTTGCGGCCTTGACCATCGCATCTGCCGCTTCAATCATCGCGACCAGACCCTTGGTTTCAACCATACCGAGTGCTTCTTGCATCAGTTGCTCCTCTTCACAGTGAATGGTAAATCGTGGATGGTAAATAGTAGACGACTTGTCCAGCATTTACCATTCACCATCTACCAACTGTTTCCAGCACCTTGCGTGCGCAGCGCCTGACTCAACAACTCAACTAGCTCTTCTCTCGTCAATGAAATCTTTCCTTCGCCATTAGTCGATGAGGCAGCTTGAAAAGCTTTTGCCGGAGGACGATCACCAGTGCTACACGACATCTGGGTTTCATGTAAGTAGCCACACGCCTGGCAACGTGCGCTCTCACCCAAGTAACCCGCAGCTTCGCGCACATTTATAAGCTTTTCTATCGCATCGGTTGGCAGATTCCTGGACCCGCCGAGAATGCGGGAAAGGATCGCAATGCGGGCAGTATGTTCAAGTGTTTCCAACCGATCGAATGCCTGCCAGAGGTCAGAGCCATAAGCGACCGCCCCGTGATTAGCCATCAAAAGCGCGTTGTGATGTTTGACTAAAGGGCGCATTGCTTCAGTCAATTCATCAGTCGATGGAGTTCCATAGGCAGCGAGTGGGACGCAACCGAGAGTCAAAATCACTTCCGACAGGATTGGCTGATCGATCGCAAGTCCCGCCACAGCGAACGCAGTTCCGTGCGGCGGATGAGCGTGACAAACTGCCATTACGTCGGGACGCTCCTGATAAATTAGTAGATGCATCGCCAGCTCGCTTGATGGCCTGCGATTGCCGAGTGGCTTTCCCGCCGCATCAGTGACGGCCAGCGAGTCTTCGGTCATGCGACCTTTGCACATCATCGTTGGGGTCGCGACGATGCGCCCATCGTCAAGCCGAACGCTGACATTGCCGTCCGACGATACGACGTAGCTCCGCTCATACAACAAGCGTCCGATGTTTACGATTTCCCGTCTCGCGGTCAGTTCATCCATTGGTCAACAAGGAATCCGGTCAGGCTCTATTACAGTTTCGGTTATCTCCGACAGGTTCCGATCAGTTTTTTGTTTCAGTGCATTTAGTATAGACCCGATTCATTACAGAACCGAGCGCGGTAGCGCCGGATGCTTGAAGCGACTGTGCCGAAGCAAGAACACATCGTAGTTCTCGGAACTAATCAAATGCTCATTGAATGATGGGCGAGCGTTGAGAGACGCATCCGGCGCTGTCGCGCTCGGTTCTGTAGCAGCTTAGGGGAAGTGTTGCGGCTGCATAACCCATGAACTACAATCCCGCCACCTTGACCCGCATCTCGTTTCGCCAATGATTGCACATCTGTCCGGCACTCTTCTTTCGAAGCAACCAAATTCAGTTATTCTCGACGTAGGCGGTGTCGGATACGAGGTCATCATTCCGGTATCAACGTTTTATGATCTGGAAGAACCGGGCTCAAGCGTTCAGCTCCGAATCTACACACACGTTCGTGAGGACGCACTTCAGCTCTTCGGTTTCAAGACCGCCCGCGAACGCGAATTTTTCCTGCGCGTAATCTCGGTCAGCGGCATCGGGCCGCAACTCGGAATCAAGCTTCTTTCCGGAATGAGCGCTGACGAGATGATTGCATCTATTCGCACTAACAATCTCGCCAAGTTGACGTTGATTCCTGGTGTTGGAAAGAAGACGGCCGAGCGCCTGGTAATGGAGTTGCGTGATAAAGTGGCTTCGCTTTCCTCGACGGAATTGGAAGAGGAATTGGGCGCGAAAACCGATACCGGCGCACCCATCGTTACCGAAGATTCAATGCGGGCCGATGTGTTGTCAGCGTTGATTAACTTAGGTTACCAACGAAATTCCGCAGAGAAGGCAGTTACGGCTGCAACAGATGAAGGCGGCGATATCTCCGTTGAAGTAATCTTGCGGCGCAGCCTGCGTAAACTCGCAAAGATGTAATGCAAACTGTTAGTTTGCTTCTTTGTTGCTAAAAGCAGGCGGCAACTTTTTGAATCAATACGCTGACTTTCCCACACTTAAGCAAACTAATAGTTTGCTTTACGATCATGACCACTGAATCAGGACCAGCCAGAGCGCCCCTAACCGACGCGGAACGTCTCTTCGAATTGACGGTGCGGCCAAGTCGTCTTACCGAGTACATCGGCCAGCGTCAGGTCAAGGAGAACCTGCGCGTCTACATGAAAGCTGCGTTGCAGCGTAAAGAAGCTCTCGACCACGTACTACTAACCGGCCCTCCGGGGCTTGGTAAGACAACTCTCGCCAACATCATTGCAAACGAGATGGGTGCAGAGTTGCGCTCCACCGCGGGTCCTGCCATCGAGAAGGCGGGTGACATCGCTGCACTGCTAACCAATCTTCAGGAAGGCGACGTCCTTTTCATCGACGAGATCCATCGCCTTCTCCCGGCGTTGGAAGAAAAGTTGTATCCCGCGATGGAGGATTATCAACTTGATCTGCTGATTGGACAGGGCGCGGGCGCGCGTTCAATCAAACTCGACCTGCCCAAATTTACTTTAGTCGGCGCCACTACGCGCGCCGGTCTGATCACAGCCCCTCTGCGCGGCCGTTTCGGAATAATTTTCCATCTCGATTTTTATCCGCATGAAGACCTGGAAATAATTTGTAAACGTTCAGCGGAGATCCTGGGAGTTGAAATCGACGATGATGGTGCACGCGAAATATCCAGGCGTTCGCGAGGCACGCCGCGAATAGTCAATCGACTGCTGCGGCGCGTCCGCGACTATGCCCAGGTCGACTACGACGGACGTATCACTCAGGTAGTCGCCAACGACGCGTTAAATCGCATGGAAGTGGACACGTTTGGGCTCGATGAGATGGACCGCAAACTTCTGTTCACGATCATTGAAAAGTTTAACGGTGGCCCAGTTGGACTCGGCACAATCTCGGCATCCATCCACGAGGAGAAAGATTCGATTGAAGAGATAATTGAGCCCTATCTGATTCAAATAGGCTTCCTCGATCGCACGCCGCGGGGACGCATGGCTACTCGCCTCGCCTACGACCACTTCGACATTCCTTACCCCGGTTCGCTCAAGCCCAGCCTGTTCGATTCTCAGTGAAGAATTTGGTAGGGTCTCACTAAGCGACGCGGATCACGCGGGTTCAACCACAATGGGATTCTTTTCGTCTCTTACTCGTCATTCCTTCGGAGTTCGAAATCGCGGACCCTGGCGTTCAATCATCAGCCATACTCTGCATCAGTTTCACGAAAACGATCTGTTTACTTCTGCAGCAGCCATGAGTTATTTCGGGCTGATGGCGCTCTTTCCGGCGCTGCTGCTTCTCCTTACGCTGAGTAATCAATTTACCGCTGCCAGTGAATTATTGACTCGAGCAGTCGACGTCTATCCGGGCTCGGCCAAGTTCTTACGAGACACGATTCGGTCGCTTTCATCCGTCGGGCCCGGCGTTATCGTCACCTGTATCGTAGTGGTGCTTTGGGCCGGGTCGTGGGTCTTCTCTGTGATCGAGCGCGCTCTGAATCGGATTTGGGGGACGGTCTCGAGAACCTTTTGGCATGGACGGGCCATCACTATCGGAATGATCGGAATCATCGGAGTGCTCCTGGCTTCGTCGGTCCTGCTCACTTCGATTGTGGTTGCTCTGCGCGAGATGGCGGAGAAACTTTCGCCCCGACAGCTTGCCCGTTATCCACTGATGCTTTGGATCGGAAGCGCTTTCTGGCAAGGCATTTTCGCGGTCTTAAGTTTTCTGGTGACCGCTGTGTTGTTCGTAGTGATTTATCGTTTTATGCCGAAGGCGGAGGTTAGCATTCGGGATACTCTGCCGGGTGCCATTCTGGGCGGGCTCTTGTGGGAACTTTCAAAGTATATCTTCGCTTCGAGTCTGAACTATTTTCACTACGATCAAATTTACGGATCGGTCGGGGCCGTGGTTGCCGTACTGACGTGGAGTTACTTTTCCAGTCTGATCCTCTTGTTTGGAGCCCAGCTCACCGCCGTATTTCATCGCGAACATCCGCACTTCCCCTGAGCCAAAGTAGTTCGACTTCGCAACGATGCAACTTTCCGACTTTGATTACGACCTTCCTGACGAGTTAATCGCACAAGAACCGTTGGAGCAGCGCGACTCTTCAAGAATGCTAGTGGTCGACCGTAAGGCCGGCAGTTGGAAAGACAACAACTTCAAAAGTTTTCCGGAATATGTTCGGCCGAATGATGTTGTTGTCGTTAACAATACGCGCGTCTTCCCTGCACGATTGATTGGCAAACGCGATCCGAGTGGCGGCCGTGTTGAGGTTTTGCTAACGCGAGAGATTGAACCCACGATTTGGGAAGGTCTGGTTCGACCTGCCCAGCGCCTGAAGATCGGTTCCCGTTTGCTCTTCGGCTCCAACTTGTATGCAGAAGTACTTGATTGGTCAACCAGCGGTCTTCGCCAAATGAAATTCGACGGCCCGTTGGAGCCTCGTCTTGAAAGTCTTGGCCAAACGCCGCTTCCGCCATACATACGAAGACCAGAGGGAACGTCGCAAGTTGACCGCGAGCGATATCAGACTGTTTTTGCGAGGGAACGCGGGGCGATTGCTGCGCCAACAGCAGGTCTACACTTCACCGAAAAAATTAATGAGGCTCTAATCGAGCGTGGGGCGCATTTGGTCGAGATCACACTGCACGTAGGTTACGGAACCTTTGAGCCGGTCCGCGTCGAGAACATTGATGACCATCAGGTTGCCGGGGAGTTCATTCAAATTCGCGAGGACGCGGCGAGGGCAATTAACGAAAGGCGCGCTGCGGGAGGACGTGTGATCGCCATTGGCACCACCACCACGCGGGCTTTGGAATCGGCAGCGGGAGAGGATGGAAAAATTAGTGCCACATCGATGGAAACGGAATTGACCATTCTGCCCGGCTACAGATTTCGCGCAACCGATGCCATGGTGACGAACTTCCATTTGCCGCAATCGTCTCTGTTGCTGTTGGTTTCGGCCTTCGCGGGGCGCGAACTAACGCTGAGCGCGTACCAGCATGCGGTGGAGCAGCGATACAGATTTTATAGTTACGGCGATTGTATGCTTGTGATCTAGTGATCAATAAAACGATGATGCTAAACTAATGGTGATCTATAGATATTCGTGGATTGATTCATGGCAGTACTAAAAAAAATTCGTTCACGCTGGTGGGCACCATCCACTGAAGGATATCCGAGGGAAGCCGAGTTGCCGGTCCCGGCAGCGGCGGGTGGGCGCTACGACATTCGACCACTTACCATTTCACACCTCGATGATTGCTGGCGACTTGATCAGCAGTGCTTTGTTGACGGTGAAGCCTACAGTCGCGAAACCTTTGAGTATCTTTTGACTGCTCCAGAATCAGTTTCCTACCGTGCAGCGACGACCGGCGGCGCAATGGTCGGCTTTGTAATCGGCCTAATCGAGCCGGATCACACTGGACACATCACCACGGTCGGCGTCTCACCCGAACATCGGCGACGACACCTGGGTAAGCGGCTAATGGCTCACGTGGAAAAAGGTTTTAAGGATCGAAACGTTAGAGTGGTGCGACTGGAAGTGAGGTCATTAAATATTCCCGCGCAACGCCTTTATCAGCGGCTGGGGTACTCAATCACACAACGACTGCCTAAATACTACTCAAATGGCGGGGATGGATTGTTAATGCTGAAATCGCTGGACTAACTGGCGAGGATGAACGCTTAACTCTTTCGCAGCTCTGTCAATACCTGCTTGGCAACGGCCTTCAAAGTATCAAAAACTCCCGCACCCGTCGAAGCTACCGCTTCCACCACGGGCTCCTGTTTGCGCAACAACTCGGCTGCCAAATCCTGGACAGGAACAGCGCTCGGCAAATCGCGCTTATTCAACTGAAGCACGTAAGGAAGCTTCATCAAATCGTAACCTTGAGATTTCAGGTTTTCCTCGAGGTTGTACAACGACTCCACATTCGCATCCATTCGCTCCTCTTGCGAGTCAGCGACGAACACCACGCCGTCAACACCCTTCAAAATCAATTTACGTGATGCGTCGTAGAAAACCTGACCCGGCACGGTGTAAAGGTGAAATCGCGTCTTGAAACCTCGCACGGTTCCCAATTCGAGAGGCATGAAATCAAAGAATAGGGTGCGGTCGGTCTCGGTAGCGAGACTGATGAGTTTTCCACGCGACTGCGGCGCCGTGGCTTCAAATATGTGTTGAAGGTTGGTCGTCTTACCACATAAACCGGGGCCATAGTAGACGATTTTGCAGTTTATTTCGCGAGATGCGTAGTTGATGAAGGTCATATGGCACTTACTTCTTTGTGTTTATTTGAAGAGACTGTCGATGTCTTCGTCGGTGATTTCAGCGAAGGGGGAGTCGGTGTCTTCGAATTCAACTTTGGTGATCTCATCAATCATGGCAAACAGTTGTTGTGAGACCTGTTTGCTACGAAGTTTGACTAAACCCAGGGTTGATCGTTCATCGAAGACAACTACTAAGAGCAGACGGCCGATTACGGAGATGTGGATACTTTCCCGTTCGCCCTCGTGAGAGAGTGTTGGAAACTCTTTTTCGCCGATCAATTGCGCCATGCCTCCGGTGGCAGCGACGTTTCCTGCAGCCAGCGAAGCAAGACTTGTTGTGTCGATATTGCCGATCTCTCCCTGGACGGCGATCTCCTGGCCATCTTTGTCCACCAGAAAACAAACTCGGGCAGACGCGTCCATTCGGAGACGAGCGAGGACAGCCTTGATTTGGTGATACTGCCGCTCTCGGAGCAGAATTGGTGTGTCTGCCATTAATACAGCTTTCTGTTTAAGAAGTTAGTGAGGTCGGGACCGACGGGCGGGCGAGATAGCAAACTTCTGAGTCGCCAATGGCTGGGAAGCGTTTTCGCTACTTACTTTTCCTGTGTGTTATCGGCAATCCTGGAGATTCCCCAAAGCCGCAAGGCACTTTAGCATAGCCAACAATGTGCATCAAGTGTTTTCCCATGTTGGCCACGTGAGGTTTATGGCCCATATTCAAAAGGTTAAGAGTAGCCTTAACTCCCTTTTCCCCGTTGATTTAGCGGCGACGCTGTGCTATTCTGCGCGCTGAAACTCGTAGTAACCGTCTCCGCAATAACCCTTTCACTTTGAAGCTTCCATGAGCGCAGTTACCAAAGGTTTGAGACGTTCAACGTCGCGCACATCGCCTTCTCGGGCATCGAGCAAGGCGACTGCGAAGCGTAAGAGCGGGGCGTCGGCGACCAGTCGTCCAAAAGCAAAGCGAGCCGCTGCGCATAAACCCGTCCCACGAAAAGCTGTCAGGACCAAGGTAGTTTCGAAGAAGAAGATTGCGACCAAGCCTGCCAAAAAGAGGGTAGCCCCAGTTGCAAAGAGATCCGTGGTCAAAAAGCCACTTCCTCGGAAAGCGGTTGCGAAAAAAGCCACTCCTGCGAGGAAGGCGGTTGCGGTACGGGTCAAAAAGCCCCAGAAAGTAGCCGCTGTTCGCGCCCAAAGACCAAGTCCAATTGCGCCTCCACCTCCACGTCAGCCAACCGTGGATGAATCGGCTGCGATGAAGGCGTTCGAACGCGCTCACAAAGAATTTACAAGTGGTCGCTTTGTCGAAGCCAGAAACCAGTTTCGCGTTCTTCTGGAAAAGTATTCGCAGGTGTCTGAAGTAGCGGCGCGTGCGCGAACCTACATCTCCGTTGCCGACGCTCGTTTGCGAACAGAGAGCATTCTGCCACGCGATGCTGATTCGCTTTACGATCGTGGTGTGATTGAGCTTAATCGCGGTGAATACGTTGCTGCTCAGGAGATGTTTGAGCGTGCCCTGAAGCGCGAACCAGAGGCGGCTCATATTCACTACGGTCTGGCTGCCACACGCGCACGCCTGGGCTCCGTTGACCTGGCCCTGCAGTCTCTTCAGCGAGCTCTGGATCTACAACCGACCCTCCGCGTACGTGCCCAACACGATCACGATTTGACGGCGTTACGAAACGATCCCGTCTTCGACAAACTGGTGTTTCAGCCTCGCGTCTAGCTTTGTTTTTCCTTCCTCCACTCACTCAGAATGACTAGGTGGTTACAATCCCCTGCCCTTTTAGGTATGATTCGGATTGGCACGTAGTTCGGCGTGCTTGCCCCGGAGTAAACCAAATTGGATTTCTCAGTCCCAGATAATCGAGGTCTAAATCTCGTTGCATTAGGCGGAGGCACGGGTCTTTCAACCCTGCTGGCCGGCTTAAAACGACTGGTGGGCCCAGGTTCGTCGGATGGCGATTCGATTGCGAATCTTGCAGCTATCGTTACTGTCTCTGACGATGGTGGCAGTTCTGGACGGTTGCGCGACGAACTGCAGATGTTGCCACCTGGCGACATACGCAATTGCATGATCGCCTTATCTGAAGACTCGAATTTGCTTTCGCGTCTCTTCCGGTACAGGTTCCGAGGTCAGGGAGAACTTGGCGGGCACAGTTTTGGCAATCTCTTTTTGGCCGCATTGACAGAAGTAACTGGCGATTTCACTGAAGCGGTCCGCTTGTCTTCCGAGGTTCTGGCTAGCAAGGGTCATATCTATCCAGCCACGATTAGCGATGTTCGGCTCGCCGCGGAACTCGAAGATGGAACGGTAGTGCGAGGCGAAACGGTGATTTCTTCGTCTCGGGTACCTATCAAGCGCCTCAGCCTGGAACCGGAGCAATGTTTACCGCTGCCAGCTGCGCTGAAAGCTATCCGCGCCGCTGATGTAATCACGCTTGGACCCGGTTCACTCTATACGAGCCTGCTGCCGAATCTGCTGGTTTCCAAGGTTTCGCAAGCGATCGGTGAAGCGAAAGCAACGCGAATTTTCATTTCAAACCTAATGACGCAGCCCGGCGAAACCGACAACTACTCAGCCCGTCAACATCTCGAAACGATCAAGAGATACGCGCCCGAAATTCATTTTGATTTTGTTATTGTGAACGACAAGCGAATCACAAAAGAACAGAGTGATCGATACGCGCTTGAAGGCGCACTTCAGATTGGCATCGATGACGATTCGCTCGACACGGTCATTGACGACACCACTCAAATCATCCGCACGAACCTTCTTGAAGAAGGTGAAAAGGTCCGCCACAACTCCGAACGCTTAGCCAGTATCGTGCTCGCCTGCCGTCAGCAAGCTTGCTCCCCTGCAGTCCTCGCGTAACCCATGGATAAAGACCAGATTTCGCCGTCCAGCCCAACGGATCAACCGCTTGACGTACTCATTCTTGCAGCCGGATTAGGAACAAGGATGAAGTCCGCGCGCGCGAAGGTGCTTCACGAGATCGGCGGATTGCCCTTGATTACCTATGTTGGCCGAGCGGCGCTATCACTACGACCGCGAAAAATATACGTAGTGGTCGGACATCAAGCGGCTGAAGTTCGCGCGGTGGTTGAAGAAGAAGTAGGTGAGTTAGCAGAGTTTGTTACGCAGACTGAACAGCGTGGAACCGGCGATGCAGTCATGGCCGCAAGCGAGCACCTGAAGGATTCCGATTCTGTTGTGGTGGTGCTGTCGGGCGATGTACCACTGCTTAAACCGACGACTCTGCAGTCGTTCATTAACGCGCACCAAAAAAGCGATGCCGCTTGTTCTGTTCTTACCGTTCGACTTGAGAATCCAACCGGCTACGGACGAGTAGTGCGCGATGATAAGGAGGAATTCGCTCGAATCGTCGAGCATAAGGATGCGTCCGACGATGAGCGTCAAATCAAAGAAATAAACTCGGGCATCTACTGTTTTGCTGCCAGAAAGCTGTTCAACGCGCTGGTCCGCGTCAAACCCACAAACCAACAGGGTGAGTTCTACCTAACTGACGTTCCTGCAATCCTCCTGGAAGATGGGGACAAGGTAAATATTTTTCTGCATCAGGATGCTCGTGAGGTCTATGGAGTTAACACACGAGCTGAGCTCGCCGAGTTTGAAAATCTCTTGCGGCGTAACACGGTTCGCAAGTGGATGATCGAAGGAGGGGTGACTTTCCTCGATCCGTCGCATGCATACATCAGTGGCGAAGCTGAAATCGGTCGCGATTCGGTCATCTACCCGGGTGTTTCCATCGAGGGAAAGTCGAAAATAGGCGAAGGCTGTGTGATCCGCGCAGGATCGCGAATAACCAATTCAACCATCGGAGATCGGGTTCAGGTGAAGGACCATTGTGTGATCGTCGATTCATCAGTTGGTTCAGATTGCTCGGTTGGTCCCTTCGCACATCTAAGAATGAAGGCCGTAATGGAAGATACTTCAACTGTCGGGAACTTCGTCGAAGTTAAGAAGTCGCGATTAGGTCGGGGTTCGAAGTCGATGCATCTGACCTATCTCGGCGACGCGACGATTGGCCAGAAAACAAATATTGGCGCAGGCACCATCACTTGTAACTACGATGGCAAGAATAAGCATGAGACGATTATCGAAGATAACGTGAAGATAGGCTCAGATACGATGCTGGTGGCGCCAGTGAAAGTCGGCAAGGGATCAGTAACAGCGGCGGGTTCTGTGGTAACGGAAGATGTGCCGCCAAACTCGCTGGTTGCTGGTGTCCCCGCCGTCGTTAAGAAACGTTTAGGCGAAAGGAACGATGAAAAGGCAGAACGGAAGACTACTTGATCCTCCGGCTGATTTTCATCATTTGATTCTATGTGCGGAATTGTTGGCTACGTGGGTAACAAGCAAGTTGTGCCGCTGATCATCGACGGCTTGCGCAAACTCGAATATCGCGGCTACGACTCAGCCGGCATTGCCGTTGTTAACGAAGGACACGACCTCGAGATCCGCCGTGCCGAAGGCAAACTGCGTAATCTCGAAGAAGTCATCCGATTAACGCCACTTGATGGAACGTATGGTATTGGCCACACGCGTTGGGCCACCCACGGCCGACCGACTGAAGAGAATGCACATCCCCATCGTGATTGCACCGGCCGCGTCGTGGTAGTGCACAACGGGATCATTGAAAATTACCTTGATCTCAAAGAACGGCTGCGCAAGTCAGATCACGAATTTGTAACCGAAACAGATACCGAGATCATCGCCCACCTCATCGAAGAGTATTTGAAAACAGAATCTGACTTCGAAAAGGCTGTGCGACGCGCGATGCTGGATCTGCGAGGCATCTTCGCGCTCGCGATCATCAACGCCGACCAACCCGACATGATCGTTGCCGTTAGACAAGGACCGCCGGTAGTCATTGGACTCGGCGATCGTGAATTCTTTGTTGCCTCGGATATTCCGCCGATTCTTCAGCACACACGGGACGTCTTTTTCCTTGGCGACGGTGAGATGGCGGTGATCAATCGAGACGCTGTCAGCGTCACAGACTTTGAAGCCAACTCGGTGCAGCCTGCGATCCAACGAATCACCTGGGATCCGATCATGGCGGAGAAGGGCGGCTTCAAGCATTTCATGCTCAAAGAAATTTATGAGCAGCCCCGTTCGGTACGCGACACGGTGCAAGGCCGAATCTCGCTGGACACCGGCAAGGTTTTCCTCGACGACATGAAGAACATCACAGAGGACGATTTTAAGCGGTTCACCTCCATCAAGATCGCGGCGTGTGGGACTTCATGGCATGCCGGGCTGGCGGGCAAGTACATGATTGAACAACTTGCGCGCGTCCAGGTTGATGTTGATTACGCTTCAGAGTTTCGTTACCGCGACCCGGTAATGGATGACAACACTCTGCTACTTGTTATCTCGCAGTCCGGTGAAACGGCTGACACGATTGCCGCAATGCGCGAGGCCCGTGAACGCGGTGCAAAAGCCCTGGCGATTTGTAACGTTCAAGGCTCAATGATTGTGCGCGAAGCTGACGGCACTATCCTGACTCATGCAGGTCCGGAGATTGGTGTGGCCTCAACAAAGGCGTTCACTTCGCAGATGATTGCGCTCTATTTGCTCGGGCTCTACCTGGGTGAACTGCGTGGAAGCCTCTCGCAGGCTGAAGCAATGCACCACGCACAGCAACTGGCTGAGCTTCCCGTCAAACTCGAACATCTCCTTAACGAGTCGGACGACATTGAGGAACTCTCCAAGGAATTTTTCCGCTCAACAGATTTCCTTTACCTGGGCCGCGGAATTAATTTTCCAGTTGCGCTCGAGGGCGCGTTAAAGCTCAAGGAGATTTCTTACATTCACGCTGAGGGTTATCCGGCGGGGGAAATGAAGCATGGGCCGAACGCCTTGATCGATGAGCGACTGCCGGTCCTCTTCATCAACACTCGCGAGGAAGGCAATCGCGCCTCTGAACTGCGTTATGAAAAGACCCACTCGAATATCGTTGAAGTGAAAGCGCGCGAAGGAATTGTGATCTCGGTCTTGACTGAAGGCGACACGATGTCTGCTGATGCTTCCAACTACGTCATCAACATTCCGCCGTCGAGCGATCTGTTATCGCCAATACTCTCGATAATCCCGTTGCAATTGCTGGCATATCACATCGCGGTGAGGCGCGGCTGCGATGTGGATCAACCACGAAACCTGGCTAAGTCAGTCACGGTGGAGTAATCGAAGTTTGCGATCCGCGCGAGAGTAACGCCGCAGTTCAAATCGGAACCATGAACAAAAAAAGGGAACGGAGATATCTCCGTTCCCTTTTCGCTTCTATGGCAAGTGCGAAGTTTTATGCCGGTGCCGGATTACCACCAGTAATCGGCGGCAATATCGGCTTCAGTGGATTTACTGTCGGTTCTTTGAGTTGCGGCCGACCTTCGTCACCACCAGGATCTGCACCGGGTTCGACATCATCAAGCGGCAAGCCGGCAACAATCCGACGTATCTCAACGCCATCGAGCGTTTCGCGCTCAAGCAGGCATTCTGACAGTCGTACCATGGTGTCGCGGTTGTCTTCAATGATTGCCTTGGCTCGATCATATTGCTCGGTGACGATCTTCTTCACCTGCTGATCGATCCTGATCGCGGTCTCTTCAGAGAAGTCGCGATGTTGAGCAATCTCGCGTCCGAGGAATATTTGCTCTTCCTTCTTACCGAAGGTCAACGGACCCATTTCCGACATTCCATACTCGCAAACCATTGCTCGTGCCAGCTCGGTTGCGCGTTCAATGTCGTTTGAAGCACCCGTGGTGATACTGCCCAGGAATGTATCCTCGGCAATACGTCCACCCATCAGGATCGCAATCTGTCCCAGCAGATACTCTTCGCTGTAATTGTGACGATCGCCTTCAGGAAGCTGCTGCGTCACACCTAACGCCATACCGCGTGGAATGATCGTTACCTTGTGAACCGGATCAGCATTCGGGACCTTCAGACCCACTAACGTGTGACCAGCCTCATGGTAGGCGGTGACGCGCTTCTCCTCGTTGGAGATGACCATGCTCTTGCGTTCCGCACCCATCAGAACCTTGTCCTTGGCCAGTTCAAAATCGGCCATGGCCACCAGCTTCTTGTTGTAACGTGCCGCGTTAAGCGCGGCTTCGTTTACAAGGTTCGCCAGATCGGCTCCAGTGAATCCAGGTGTACCACGTGCGATCACACTGATGTCGACGTCCTCACCAAGCGGAATCTTGCGAGTGTGGACCTTCAGGATACCTTCGCGTCCACGGACGTCAGGTCTGGACACGACAACTCGTCGATCAAATCGACCCGGTCTTAGCAATGCAGGATCGAGCACATCCGGTCTGTTCGTAGACGCAATCAGGATTACGCCGTCGTTGGATTCAAAACCATCCATTTCGACCAGTAGTTGATTCAACGTCTGCTCGCGTTCATCATGTCCGCCCCCGAGTCCAGCGCCACGATGACGACCAACCGCATCGATCTCGTCAATGAAGATAATGCACGGCGCATTCTTCTTGCCCTGCTCGAAAAGATCACGAACACGCGAAGCTCCGACACCAACAAACATCTCCACGAAGTCAGAACCTGAAATCGAGAAGAAAGGCACGTTGGCTTCGCCGGCAATCGCTCTCGCTAACAAGGTCTTGCCAGTTCCCGGCGGGCCCATCATCAACACGCCCTTGGGAATACGCCCGCCCAGCTTTTGAAACTTCTGCGGTTCCTTAAGAAACTCGATGATCTCCTGCAGCTCTTCCTTAGCTTCTTCAACACCCGCCACGTCCTTAAACGTGACACGCTTCTGCTGGTTGTTCAGCAATTTTGCGCGCGACTTCCCAAACGAGAGGGCTTTGTTTCCTCCCGATTGCATCTGCCGCAACATGAATACCCAGATACCGATTATGAATAACAGTGGCGCCCAGGTGATAAGCATGGGCCAGATATAACTGCTACTACCGGAGTCGTCTTTGAAACTTGGTACCCGTGGGCTGCCATTCACTACCTCGGTAGATTTCTTGAACAGTTCATTCTTCATCTGCTCGTTGGTGAGTTGAGCGTGAAGTTCCTGCCCGCGCACGTCGATAGCGATGGTCTCGTTTTGTTTGACGGTTATTTGCTTGATATCACCCTTTTCGATCTGCCCCATAAGGGTAGTCAAGTCGATATCGGTGGAATTTTTGCCTGCGGGGTTTACCAGCTTATAAAGCAGCAAGGCCCCGGCAATAATCAATAACCAAAAAATAATTTGTCTAGCTGTAGAGCTTAAAGTCATTAACGCCTCCGACCGTGATCATACCCTATACAGACTTCCTTTGTCGCTTGGCTGTAAAGGGTTTCTTTGATGCAGACACCTAACTTGCCGTTGTGCTCAGCTATGCGCGACCTCTTTTGTTAGACGCTCCGCGAAACGTTTGAGTTCCTGATATCCCGTCGCATAAAGACGCGAAAACCGCCGTTTAAGTTCCGGCGGTATTAAAGCTTTCGGATTTTAGGGGTCGCAGTCTTCTTTTTCAACCTCTTTTTCCCGGATAATTCAAGGATTCCGCGCTTCCGCGTCACAATCATTCCGCCCGGCAACTCCGCGATCCGACCCCCGGTAACACCCTCCAGCAACTTCTCAACTGCGAGCAAATGCACTCGTTCGACCCTGCGAAGATCACCGCGTCCTCTTGAGATCCACTCTCTCAACACTCGCCGACGCACTGCCGGCGGCGTTGCCAGTAAAGTATTTACGTCTAAGAGGGGCGTGTTGGGTTTAGTCCCCGAGGACGCTCTGCTGGCCGCTCGCAGGATCGATTCAGCCTGATTGGCCAATGCCGACGCATCTTCACCCAGCAAGGCCGCGGTACGACCTAATCCTTCAACAATTCGGCTATTGAACGACTTCATAAGCGGCAGGAGCTGGGTGCGCACCTTCACGCGGGTGAAGGCTTCATCCTCGTTCATTTCGTCCGATCTGAATTGAATTCCCATTGATCGGCAGTAGTCTTCCGTTTCCTCGCGCCGCGCCCAGCCAATCAACGGCCTGACCAACATCACGTCCGATCCAGCCTTTAGCTGCCTGATAGAACGCGTTCCAGCAAGTCCTTCCGCGGAGCTACCTCGAATAAGCCTCAGCAAAATTGTTTCAGCCTGGTCGTCCAGGGTATGAGCCGTTAAGACGAAGTGGGATTTTTTGCCTTTGGCGACTCTTAGAAGAAACTCGTAACGGGCATCTCGCGCAACCTGCTCAAGGTTGGGGCTTTTCCTGGTTAACTTCAGTTGAGACGTAGCGAAGGAGTGTCCGAGGCTTTTCGTCAACGACTTTACCCACTTGGCGTCTTCGCTGCTTTCAACGCGAAGGCCATGGTCAGCGTGCGCGACCATTAGTTTGAGTGACAGCCTGCTTGCTTTGATCAATTCATCGAGGGCCAAAAGAAGTGCGGTGGAATCAGCGCCTCCAGAGACTGCGGTCACGATTGTGGCTTCGCTAGTGGGAAGATTCAGATGGCGCCACTCCTCAAGAAGGTTTTGTGAGAAGCGCGACGGTTTGGGTCTGAATTGATGGTTTGAGTTAGGCACGAGTCTTAAATAGACCAATTGATTCGAGCCATGCAAGGTGACAAAGTACAGAACCGAGCGCGGTAGCGCCGGATGCCGAGTGCCCATTCAAAGTTCTAGAAGGATTCGGCGCTACCGCGTTGCGGTTCTGTACGTTTGACAGGCGCCGTGACTGACGTTTCTAATGCAGGCATCCCTGCGAACGGCAATTCGCTCTAATTGGTTCTCCCGAACTACAACTTACTGTGAGGTAGATAATGAGATTACGAATGCTTCTGTGTGCGCTGATCGCCGCACTTTTTACTTTCCAAACCATTCCCGTCGCTGCGCTTGATGAAGGTATGTGGACGTTCAATAATGTCCCACGCGCCGATATCAAACAAAAATACGGTTTCGACGTCACGGATGAATGGCTGGAAAAAGTGCAATTGGCTTCAGTCCGCTTCAACAACGGCGGCTCCGGCTCATTTGTCTCACCTAATGGTCTGGTGTTGACGAACTACCATATCGTCGAAGATATCGTTGGTGAGGTCAGTACTGCCGAAAAGGATTACGCCAAAGAAGGCTTCGTAGCCCACTCCCGAGCCGAGGAGATCAAAGCACCTAACCTCGAGTTGAACGTGCTGATGAGCATCGAAGATATGACGGAGCGCGTCAATGCCGCCGTCAAGAGTGGAATGTCAACAGCAGAAGCAAATGCTGCTCGACGCACTGAGATCGGGGCGATCGAAAAAGAGTCAACGACGGCGACGGGTTTGCGCAGCGACGTCGTTACCCTCTACCAGGGCGGTCTATACAATTTATATCGCTATAAGAAATATACAGACGTTCGTTTAGTATTCGTTCCAGAGTTTCAAGCTGCCTTCTTCGGCGGCGATCCTGACAACTTCAACTTCCCCCGCTTCAACATCGACATGGCCCTGGTCCGGGTTTACGAAAATGACCAGCCAGTCGTAGTTGAGAACTATTTCAAGTGGTCCAAGACCGGCGCTAAAGAAAACGAACTTGTTTTCGTTACCGGGCATCCCGGCTCAACTTCGCGGCTCAACACGGTGGCCCATCTGGAGAGTTTGCGTGAAAGCAGCATTCCCCTCGTGATCAGAATGCTTGAATCCCGTCGCGGAATGCTCAAGAGCTACATGGCTCTGGGCGAAGAACCGACCCGGCGCGCGCAAAATGAACTGAACAGCATTGAAAACTCACTCAAGGTTTACAAGGGTCAACTCGCCGGTCTTCAAGACGCAAAGCTAATGACTAAGAAACGTAAAGCTGAGCAAGCTTTGCGAAATTCGGTCGAGGCTGACGCGCGACGCAAAGAAGAATACGGCACCGCATGGGATGCTATTGCCAAGGGGCGAAGGGATTTAGTGGCGTACGAGCGTGATCGTCGTTTCCTTGATCTGGCTGCGGGCTTCAACACTTATTTGTTTGGTTACGCCCGCACCCTTGTCCGGCTCGCTGAAGAGAATGAGAAGCCCGATGAGAAACGTATGAGCGAATATGCAACCGTGCGCCGTGCCCAGCTCGAAGCAGGCCTTTATTCAACTGCACCGATCTATGACGACTTCGAACAGCTGAAACTCGCCAATTCCTTAACGTTTCTGCAAAGCGAGTATGGCGCCAACAGCGAGATGGCCAAGAAGATCTTGAAGGGAAAGACTCCGGAAGCGCGCGCTGCTGAACTGCTTAGTGGGACCAAGCTTCGAGACGTCGAAGTGCGCAAACAACTTGCCGCCGGGGGGCGCAAGGCGATCGATGACTCAACGGATCCGATGATCGAGTTGGCGAAGAGTATCGACAAGGAAGCGCGCGCCGTTCGCAAACGGTATGACGAAGAAGTGGTCGCCGTGGAGCGGGCAAGCTATGCGAAGATCGCGAGGGCTTTGTTCGAACAACAGGGAACGGGCCTTTATCCTGATGCGACCTTCACCCTTCGACTCTCCTACGGAGCAGTCAAGGGCTATACGGAGAATGGCAAATGGGTGCCGCCGTTTACCACGCTTGGTGGTTTATATGAGCGCTCGAATAAGTTTAAGCACGAGTTCCCATACAACCTGGCGCCGCGTTGGAACGCAAAACGAAAATCTGTGAATCTCAAAACGCCCTTCAATTTCGTTTCCACAAACGACATCATTGGTGGTAACAGCGGCTCGCCGACGATTAATAAGAACCGCGAATTGGTGGGACTGATTTTTGACGGCAACATTCAGTCGCTGGTCGGTAACTTCGACTACGACGAATCGGTTAATCGATCAATTTCAGTCGATGTGCGCGGCATGCTGGAAATCCTGCGGAAGATATTCGGCGCCAACGAAGTCGCCGATGAACTCATGAAGGGATAATCAGGATTCTCCTAAAATCGACATAGGCAGGCTGTCATTAGCTTTCCCTGTCACACCACCGTGCGTACGGGTCCGTACACGGCGGTTCCGTGACTTAAGCCGAGCTCAGCCGTAGCTGCTTGGCTGGCGCATGGCCTTCCATGAGATTCGTGTGCTACTGCTCACGATCACGGTTCGCGCCTTTGCTCCACGCTTCCTTCAGACCTCGCCTCGCGACGACGCCCTTTGCGCTTCGCTAACTCTTCACCTCCATCAGAGTTGGGTAGAGGACTTTCACCTCCAAGCTGTCGAACATGCTCGGCAGACAACAGAAAAGCGGCCGGGTTATCCTGGCCGCTTTCTTTCTTTATGCCCGAATCACGCTGATTCAGCTCGATGTCGCTGGCTTATACAACAGGCCGGCGCCCGCTTATCAGGTTGATCACCAACATCACCAGTGCTATCACCAACAGCAGGTGAATAAATCCGCCGAAGGTTACGCTCGAAACCATACCCACCAACCACAACACCAAAAGAATCACGAAGATTGTCCAAATCATTTTAGGTTCCTCCTATTGAGCCTGACCATTGCGACTAGCACTTCCTGATTGTTGTGGCTTGGCAACGGTTGTGCCAACTAGCGTGGCAGGGAGCGCAAACTGTTAGCTGCTATCGACTTGCAACTAATTGCACTCGTCCTATCGCAACCGTTCTCATTAGTTTCCTGCGTACGAAAACGCGCCACTCTTAAACGCGCCGACATTTTTTGATTCAGCTAAGTTGGGTGGTGATCAGGGGACAAGCTTGATCAGTGCGATCGGGTCGCTCCTGCTTCCGCTTCTCTTCCGACCTTTCTGCAAAGTTCACCCGAGTCCCTCCTCACGGACATCCCACTGAAGTATCTGGACATCTCTCTTCTGTCGCTGCTAAAGTGGCAACGTGCTCGCCGCTGCTCATGCGGCGAGCGCTTCCATTAAAATCTCGGGTTTTGTATTGCCGCCGCTGTGCCCCGACCGCCGTAGCCTCCAATTCCTGAATCCAGTTGAAATTCACTGACTGACGCACTGCCGTCGCTTAACAACTCTCTCTTTCAGATGAGGTTGAAGAGAGAGTACCGGAGCTATTCAATGCCATCCCCCCTTGAAAAATTCGTTACCCGTTCACCACAAGTCACCCTAACCCTGGTCGCCGCCGCAGTTGTTGCTTTACTGGCCGCCACTGCAGTCGTCATCTACCAAACACGCGCGCCAGAGATTTCGACCATCAATTACTCGGAGCTCTATCAAATTGCCGAAACCGGATCAGCTTCCTCACTGCTCATTGAGAGCGACACGCTGACCGTTCAGAGCAAGCAGGGTGTGGCGCTTCAAGCTGTGGTTACCAGCGACGTGATTCGACAGGGGCTCGTCGAGCAATTTCGTAAGAACAATGTGCCGATCGAGTTTCGGCCGGTTGAAGCCAGTTGGTCGACCACCATCCTGACCTGGGCGATGCCCGTTCTGATGGTGCTGCTCCTGGGTTTCATCGGTTGGCGGGTTTACGCGAGCATGAACGGCGGAACCGGCAGCTTCACGATGCCGAACCAGAACGGTAAGCAAAACGTGACGTTCGCAGATGTGGCCGGGGTTGACGAAGCCAGAGCTGAACTAGCAGAGACGATTGATTTTCTGCGTGACCCGGCGAAATTTGGCCGATTAGGTGGCCGTGCACCGCGGGGCATCCTTCTCTATGGACCACCGGGAACTGGCAAGACGCTGCTGGCGCGTGCAGTTGCCGGTGAAGCGGGAGTTCCCTTTTTGCTCGCCTCAGGTTCGAGCTTCCAGGAAAAGTTTGCGGGTGTTGGAGCCTCACGAGTGCGTCGCCTCTTTGCTGAAGGAAAGAAATTAGCGCCGTGCATCATCTTTATCGACGAAATTGATGCGCTTGGCAGACAGCGTGGACGAGGTAATGACTCGGCGACTGCCGATCAGGACCAAACGCTTAACCAACTATTGATCGAGATGGATGGCTTCGATCAAAGCGCCGCCATCGTTGTGATCGGCTCCACTAACCGGCCCGACGTTTTGGACCGCGCGCTTACACGACCCGGTCGGTTTGATCGTGAAGTCGCGGTTAATCTGGCCGACGTCCGCGGTCGTGAAGCAATACTTGCCGTACACGCGAGCAAGTTGCAGCTTGCTCCTGAACTCGATCTCAATTGGGTGGCACGCGGAACTCCTGGTTTCTCAGGCGCCGATTTGGCAAATCTCTTGAACGAAGCAGCCATCGCCGCGACGCGTGACAACTCGGAAGCAGTGGGAAGAGCGCATATAGAATTCGCTCGTGATCGAATTCTAATGGGTGCTGAACGTCACGGCTTCATGATCGACGAGGACGAACGCTACGCAACGGCGGTTCACGAAGCTGGCCACGTCGCCGTTGGCATGGCTGTGAAGCATGGCGATCCTATCCACAAAGTTTCTATTCTGCCGCGCGGTCGCGCCCTGGGCGTTACTCAGTCGTTGCCTGAAAGAGATCGCCTGATGAAGAAGCGGGAGTATCTCGAAGACCAGATTGCAGTCTTGTTAGGTGGGCGGGCCGCCGAACAGATTCTGCTGTCCACAATGACGGCCGGCGCTTCAAACGATATTCAGCGCGCAGTTGAAATCGCGCGCGCCATGGTTAGCGAGTTCGGCATGAGTCCGTTGGGTCCGATTTATCTTGGTGATCCGCGAACAGATCCACTGAGCCAAAACCTACTCGATCGCGTCGAGGAAGCCGTTAACGTCATCATCAACACCCAGCTCGCTCGCGCTTGCGAAGTAGTGACAAATAGTCAGGACTCAATAGCACGTCTGGTGGAAATGCTACTGGCACACGACACGGTTGAAGCTGATGGTATTGAAGAATGCTTCGGCGTTACCGACAAGAATCCGACGCTGCTCTTACCGCCACCATCATCGATGCCACAGGCGGCGATGGCTTAGCAAGCATTTCATAGTCCATCCAGAGTGAATTTAGGCTTTGGGCTTTTGACTCTGCCACAAAGTAGAAAACCCACGTCGCGGCGGCTTCGCCGTCTGATGTAAGGCGGGGGGCTGTGCCCCGCCGTAAGCGACTCCTAAACGTTCTGGGGGCTACGCCCCGGGCCGCGCGTTTCCTTCGTAGAATCCCAGTGAAAGAGGTGAAGATCCTGTTACGGGCGCAGGGGCGAGGCGAAGCCTCCGCCTCACATCAGTCGGCGAAGCCGATACTTCCGTGTTATGAAACACTGAGGCAAAACCCACTTTCAGCGCTTTTCATTCGCACAAAACATGAGTGGCACAATGCGGTGCATTGTGCCACTTCCAACGAACCTTCCTTGCAAAGTTCGAGTTGTCTCTACCGCCGAACCAGAGGCGTCGCCGCAGTCCATACCTTAACTGGTCCCGCACTCTCGTTAACGACCTTGATCGTGTAGATCCCTGAACCACTAACGTTTCTATTGATCGTTGCCACCCCCGTAGAGTTGTTTGCCATCGTCAGCACCAAACCAGATGGATCGACCAGCAATAGCTGAATCGGTAGCTCCGGACTCGCCTCTGCGATAACCGAGATTGCCTGCGTTCCCGCCGGCAACGTCAAACTCTGCAACACCGATTTTCCCAGACTCAACGTGCTATTGTTGCTGCTGGTTTGTCCCGGACCAAAAGCCGGTTCAGCGCTTGAACTGGAACTCTCCATGCAGAATCCATCGACGTAAACCGGACCACGAAGATTGCGTAACTCCAGCACGTGGCTACCAGGCGTCAGATTGCCGAATGAGACTTGATACTCACTCTTCTTCTCGGGCTCGCGCAGTTTGCCTACGCTTCCCTGGTAGTCGATCGTCTGGCGGAAAGTGCCGTCCAGGTAAACGTCGGCCGTGCCACCTTTCGTACTCTTAAGGAAGTGATACGTCACCTTACCTGTTTGGCCATCTGCTACGTCAAACGTCAGCGTCGCCCCGTGTTGCCCGTCATTTCCCGTCGCCAGGCGGAAGTGTCCGGCGCTTGCACTCGCGTAATTGACCAGGTGCCAGCCATTGTCATAGGCGATGTGGCTATCGTCATCTTCATAACAACTCGGCTCGACAACTGTGCGTGACACGGTTGCCGAAACGATGTTACTGAACGGCCCGGCCACAGTTTGTCCGCCCAGGTTGTAACTAGTGCGCACTCGATAGCAGCGCGTGCCATTCGCTACATTGATTGCTGTGTAGGAGGTGCCGTTAACGGTCGCCACATTGCTCCAACTATCGTTGTTAACCGCGATGTCATCGAGATACCAACCGAGCGGTACTGAACCCGGTCGATCCTCGGCTCCCATCTGATAGCGGAAGCGTAGCCGAATCGTTTGAGCAGCAAACGAACTCAGGTCTACGGATCGATTCCTCAGGGTTTCTGTAGCAAACGCTACTGCTCCATCAGGCGCCAACTCGGAACGATTGTCCTGGTAGATCGCCGTCCAATCAGTGCCATTGGTTGATACTTCAACAAGCACCGTGTCATCGCCCTCATTGAGATTCCATTCCGAGAACGTCAGGAATGTCGCGCCCGTCGCCGGAATGTTGAGTGGCGCATTCAACGTCAGGAACGATGCGGCATTGGCTATCGCATTTGTTCCACGAGCGCGAAATGCGGTGCTGGTGTGCTGCGGTTTTTCATTAGCCACCGCTTCCCACGCAAGACCCGGGGTTACAGTGCCTTCAGTTGTAATGCTCCATTGACCCGTTCCACTTTCAGCATCATCTGAAAGAAGCGGCGCACAAGACACAGTCGCGGTTTGCAACACGTCCGGCCCAGTTGCGGCCGTGGGCCGCGTCCATGCAAGAGTAAACGAACCGTTGGTGTCGGGATTTTCGTAATCGGATCCCATCGAAAGCACTGGCGCGTCAAGCACCGGACAGTAATAGACTCGGACATTGTCGACATACCAACCGTCGATGCCATTACATCCGTCCTGGCTCATGTTGAACCGCAGTTTGATCGTATCGCCCGGGTTCGTCACCGCAGAAAGATTCACGATCGTAGTTCCCCACGATCCTTCAAACGTCCCCTGGTCTGTGCCATTCCAGGCAAACTCGCCAGCGTTAGGATTTGTGTTGCCATCAGCCGCTGCCAGCAAGGTGCTGTTCGGCGCGTTGAATTCGTAGCTCTCCTGCGGCAACAGTTGGAAAGCGCCACCGTTCACGCTGATCTCGACCTGGCCACCATCTGCTGTTGCTTCGCTGGCCATGTAGTGATCGAAACGTAACTTGAGCGTGTCAGCCTGAGCTGGCACGGTTATGGATGGAGTGTCTACAGTAAATTGACCCGAGTAGTCGCCGCCCGGCGCACAGGTGCCGCCACCTGGTTCACCCAGCGGAACGTTGGTAGCTTTCATTGCCGTTCCCGCCTGGCCACCCGGTAAAGTTGCGTCGAGGTTCCAATCCCTAAGGTTGCGGGTGCTGTCTTCCCAATCCGGCGAAGTTCCAACACTCGTCTTGGTCCAACCATCGCTGCCAGTTTCCCAGTCCTCAGCAAATACACTCGTGGCCCCCGGACAATCGGCCGGCGTATTCTTGTCAAAAATCGGACGGTAGTTACAACGAGCGTTGATGTCTGCACTCATTTCGACGGCGAGCATCGCTTTGGAAACTTGCTGACAAGTGCCCGCGGTGATTACGTCGCCCGAAACCACCTGATTGGTCGACTCGGTCGAAATTCCATTCAGCGGTTGACCGATTAAATCATTGCAGGAGGCCATCAGCGCTTGTTCATGCGCCGCAAAGTTGCTGCCAGGTGTTTGATACATGGTCATCGCCCGATAATAAATGTGAGCAGCGCGGGTGAAACCGATAGCCTCGACGACCTGGCCATTCACTTTTCCTTCGGGCTTGCTTGAGGTGCCATCTACCAGCAACGCAAACGCGTGGCCCGGAACTCCGGAAGTGTTATGAACCGCGCCGGCAGCGCAATCGTAATTTGGTGACGACACTTTGTCGGGATTTCCATAACGCGTTGGTTCCCACATGTCGCGAAGAATACCCAACGCTTCGGCGTTGATGGTCGGGACATCGTCGCCGACCTGCCAGCGCTGTCCGTTCGGCATCGGTTCGTTATTGTTTGAGCCACCTTCGGCATCAACTCCATTCAGCAAGTCGATTGTCTCGCCGAAGATATCTGAATAGGCTTCGTTCAATCCCCCCGATTGATATGAATAGATCAAGCCGTGAGTAAATTGGGTGTAAGCGTGCGTCCATTCGTGAGCGACGACGTCATCAGCATCAAAGTCGGGACAATAATTGGTCGAGATGCCATTCCAATAAGCGTTGGGACATTTCTCGTTCACGAGCAGCACACTGTCCATGGTGTGGCCCAGGCCGTCGTAAGAGTCATGTCCAAAGGCGGAGGCGAAAACGTTGTATTGATGTCCGGCAAACAGGTAGAGATTGTCGATTGGATTCGCACCGGTCGTGCCCGCTGGCAATGGGCCTTGTAAGGGATCACCTTCGCGACGCACAACGAACAGTGGATTGTAGTCCGGGGTGTAAATGACACGGTCCATCGCCGGATGCGTCAACGAAATACGATCGAGCACCGTGCCTTTGTTTGCATCGATCCAGATCTGGGTTCGCATGTCACCGGCGCGCACTTCGACGTTGTAAGCCAGCAAGCTCTGACTTGGATATCCCGCAAGTAAACCCTTGTTATAAATACTAAGTTCGGTCTTGACGACACTCAATGGACCACCGCTCAACGGCTCCCGCAGCGCTTTCGCGTTTGCTGTACCCTCGCTGATCGCCGGGTTGATGCCCATCTTGAGGTCCGGAACAAACTGACCGCTGACTGCAGTGATGCCGCGATCGTTCATGTGAACAATCAGTTGCGCGCCAAACACGGGCAGTCCTTCATACGACTGGTTGAGGCGGACATGGGAAGCGCCGATCTTGTCTTTAACCACTTTAGCTACTTTCAGCGCACTCGCACCGCGTGAATTGGTGCCGTTGTTTCCGGCTGAAGTGCGTTCCGCATCGGTCATCCCGACAAGTGCGCCGTGTTCGCGCAGAAATCCGAATGCCCTTTGCTCGGGCGACGCTGAGGAATTGTCCGTAGTCAAAACACCACCGTCATTCGCTCGAACGAAATCATAGTGTCCAGTCTCGCGCGCAACATGCGAAGTCAAAGTAGAGGAGGCACGACCTTTCAATTTCTCGAGCGCAGCAACGGCTCTCGAAGACGCCTTTGCTTGCACTAGCGAAACCGGCTTCGACTTTTGCTGAGCCGGCGCTTGATTGGATCCCGCGGCGCCTGCGTTCTCAGCAACGCGAAACGCGCCAAAACCGAGCGCTGCTAAACAGAAAATTAGAGCAACGAGAAATCTTGAATGGGTTTGCCAGAAACGCCTTCGGGTGGTTGCGGACATGATCAGCCTCCTAAGTGAAATCTTCGGGACGATTTGGTAGCTGCGTTCTTTTTTTGCGGATAACAGCTCATGCCGCCCACTCTAAGGCTGGTCACTTGAGAAAAACTTGAGGTTTAGGAGTTGAAGACTTGAGTAGGGTGTTGAGTGAGCTAAACGTTGGTTGTTTTGTTGAAGTCTCAAGTTAAGGCTAGAGAACAGTTTAGAAAACACATCACAAACGCAAGAATTCATTCTGTCTTGAAGGAAGATTCAGTGATCGACAGGCCACTCCCAAACGTGGTAAAAACCGCTCCAAATTCCCAGGACTTAGTCCCGGAGCGCCACATGCAAGCATCTGCCGCAATCGCTCGTAGGCGACGCGAACGTTGGTTTTACTTAGGCATGACTGTCGCCTTTGTAACAACAGTCTTCGCCGGGTTCGCCCCAACCTACTATTTGAGACCGGCCTACACTTCAACTCCTCTTCCAGCGCTGCTACATCTGCACGGTTTGATCTTTACCTCCTGGTTGGTGCTGTTTGCGATTCAAACTACGTTGGTAGCCGCTCACCGCACTGACATTCATCGACGGCTGGGATTGTTTGGCGCCGTCAATGCTGCACTGATGATCGTGATTGGGGCGGTAACAGGAATTATTCGAGCGAAGCAGGGGGCGACGCCGCTGCCGGATATATCACCGCTTTCATTCCTGGTGATACCCCTTGGCGACATCTTCGTTTTCACTGTGTTGGTTGGGGCTGGTTTCTATTTCCGTCGAAGGCCGGACATTCACAAGCGCTTGATGATGCTCGCAACCATTTCGATTCTGCCGGCAGCAGTCGCACGATTGCCGTTCGCCATCATGCAAGCCGGGCCGCCAGCATTTTTTGGATTCACGGATCTATTTGTGTTGGCTTGCGTCGCCTACGACATTGTCACCTTGAAGCGCGTTCATCGCGCCACGGCGTTAGGAGGGTTATTCATGATCGCGCTTCAGCCGCTGCGACTGATGATCGCCGGGACAAGACCATGGCTTGCTTTTGCAGCCTGGCTCACGAACCTTGTTCCGTAAGAAGGAAAATTTCAGGTGGTGGGAACGAGGGCATGCTTACTGCTTACCTCTCACCGCTACACGTTCAGAGTTCAAGCGTGAGCTTGCGCGTACGTCTCGCAATTCGCTTTAGCTTCTTAGTTACGCTTTGCCGATAGAAGAGCGCTGCTGAAACTAACCGATTGTGGCTCGGAGACAGCGACACCATCTCGCGCGACAAAATGAACGTTAGCGAATGCCCCATCGCTGTCCAACCATTACTTGAAAAAGCGATGGGAAGGTCAACCGAAGCCCCTGCACTATTTTCTTCTGCCCAGATTGCTCCTGAAACGCGGACGCATCTCAACAGATGGTGCTCGATCCCGGTGAAGACGCTACGCCAATATCCGCCGTAGAGAGTCTTGTAAACCACTCCGTCTACTTCCACGTAGACTTTCTTGCCTTCGATAATTTTGTAATTGACGCGAGCCAGCAATTCCAAAATTCTGGTCTGTTCCCGAACTTCAGGATGGATGTAGGTGGCGCGGTTCGGCGCATCGCGCTCTCGCCATGTTTCAGGTTGGTATGGAAGCCTTACGGGCCAATGCGTATTGTCGGCCATGGCGGTTAGTTAGCTTGTCGACGCGGAAGAATGTAGTCGGTAGTTTATTCCTGCTCTGTCGGAAAAGCCAGAAGAATTTCTGTGACTTATCCTCACGCTTATGTGGAGTCTGTCGATGAATTAAATTGCCCGGCTTCCTTCAACAGTATGAAGAAAGTTTTAGGTTTTGATGGTAACGCGGCTTGGCCGCCCACCGTGCGGAAAGGCTCCGCCTTGCCGACGCTACCAGAAGTTCTTCCGAGGCTAAGCCTCGGGAAGGAAAGACGTGCGGCGGCCAAGCCGCAAAGGAATCGGAGCTGCCTGATGTTTGATGGCTGCAGCCTTCCGCTTTACTCACACACGCAACCCTCGTAAGATTCCTCCGCACGCCAATACCAGTTCAAATCAGAAATCCCAGATGGAGCCCAACCATGAAACGAGTCTGCACCGTCTTCTGTCTTCTTTTGTTCGTCGCAGTCAATGCGGTTGCCCAACAACCGGATAACGACTACACAAAAAAGATCAAGGAGTACACCACCGAGCCCTACTTTCGAACCGAACTGGTGGACCATCTGCCGATGTCTGACCGCGTCCCTTCACCCGACAAGGTGTTGGGCTACATCGTAGGCACGCCGAACAAACTCACCTACACGAAGGACATCTATCGCTACTATCGCGAGCTGGCTAAAACCTCTCCGCGCGTGCGCGTGTTCACCGCGCCCGAACGCTCGGAAGAAGGCAAAGAACAAATCCTCGTCGCAGTCGGCGACGAAGCCGCACTCGCCAAACTCGATCACTACAAATCGATCACTGCCAAGCTGGCCGATCCGCGACGTGTTAGCGAACCTGAAGCCCAGCGCCTGATCGGCGAAGGCAAGGTCTTCTATTGGGCCAGCGGCTCGATTCACTCGCCTGAAACCGGCTCGCCGGAAATGCTGATGGAGATGGCTTATCGTCTCGCCGTGGAAGACAGTCCTTTTATCCAGGCCATTCGTAAGAACGTGATCGTGCTAATCACTCCGGTGCTCGAAGTTGATGGACGCGATCGCATGGTCGACGTCTACAACTATCGCAAGGCCAATCCTGGCAAAAATGCGCCCGGTCTAATCTATTGGGGCAAGTATGTCGCGCACGATAACAACCGTGACGGCCTGGGCATGGCCCTCGCGCTGACGCGCAACATGATGGCCACGTTTCTGGAGTATCACCCGGCGGTTCTCCACGATCTGCACGAGTCAGTTCCTTTCCTATACACATCCACCGGCACTGGTCCATACAACGCCTGGCTCGATCCCATCACCATCGACGAATGGCAATTGCTCGCGTATCACGAAGTCGAGGAGATGACGAAGCGCGGTGTGCCCGGCGTTTGGACGCACGGTTTCTACGATGGTTGGGCGCCCAACTACATGTTCTACGTTGCCAACGGCCACAACGCGATCGGACGCTTCTACGAAACGTTTGGCAACAACGGCGCTGACACGATGGACCGTACCGTAAACCAACAGTCGCAGCGCGATTGGTATCGACCAAACCCCCCGCATTCGCGCGTGCGCTGGTCGCTGCGCAACAACGTCAACCTGCAGCAGTCCGGCGTCCTGCTGGCGATGAATTTCGTGGCCAACAACAAAGAGCGCTTCCTGCAGAATTTTTGGATCAAGGGCAAACGTTCGGTGGCGAAGGCTTCAAACGAAGGTCCAGCCGCATACGTCGTTCCGGTGAATCAGTCTCGATTGGTTGAAGCAGCCGACATGATCAACCTACTGCGGTTGATGGGCGTCGAGGTGCACACAGCGACGAAAGAGATTGTGGTGAAGGATCAGAAATACCCGGCGGGTTCCTACGTTATTCGCATGGACCAGCCTTACTCGCGTATGGCAGACATGCTGCTCGACACGCAGTATTACAACGTCAACGATCCTCGTCCCTATGACGACACCGGGTGGACCATGGGCGCCATGCGCAACGTGAAGACTGTCCGCATCACCGACAAGACGGCGCTGGCAACGCCGATGACACTGCTCACGAGTGACGCACGGGTCACTGGAAAGTTGACCGGAGATTCATCCCCCGCGGCGTATCTAATCAATCACAACACCGACAACACGCTCGCCACTCTGCGCTTCCGTTTGAAAGACGTGAAGATGGCTGCGGCGGAAGAGCCATTTAAGGTCGGTGATCACCAATTCAATGCGGGGACTTTCATCATCAAGAGTGATGCGGTTGCCGACCTGCGCGATCGTCTGCGCAAGGCTGGTGAAGAACTGGGGTTAAACATAGTGGCAGTCGATAAGGTTCCGACAGTAAAGTCGCATGACCTGGCTGTGCCGCGCATCGCTATTCTCCACACCTGGACCAACACGCAAAACGAGGGCTGGTATCGCATCGAATTTGATCGCCTGCAAATTCCGTATGCGTATATCTCCGATCAGGTGGTGCGCAACACACCCAGCCTGCGCGAGAAGTACGACGTGATCATTTTTCCCCCGCTGGGCGGCACGGCGCAGTCAATCGTTAACGGCATTCCTATGCGTGGCGACGCGATTCCATGGAAGGCTTCAGCGCTAACCCCGAATATGGGTGGTTCACCAGATCAAACTGACGACATGCGCGGCGGTATGGGCCTCGGCGGTGTCTTGAACCTGCAAAAGTTTGTCCAGGATGGCGGGACGTTCATCGTCATCACCACCAACGCAAGTATTCCAATTGAGTTTGGTATCACTTCGGGCGTTTCGATTCAGCAGCCGCGAACTCTTCAGACACGAGGTTCGATATTTAACGCGACCTTCAGTGATCGTAAGAGTCCGATTGCGTATGGCTACGACGAAACACTGCCGATCTATTTCAGTCAGGCGCCGCTCTTTCAAGTCGCCTCCGGAGTGCCGGGCGGCGGTGATGGACCAGGCGGCGGTGGTGGCGGGCGAGCAACCGGACGCGGCACACTCACCGATCCAGACATCGTTCAGGGAATGCCGCAGATGGCCCCGCGTCCTTCGCCTTCACCGTTGGCGCCCGGCGAAGAGCGACTCACGGATGAGCAACGCGCTCAACTCGGTGCTTTCTACACACCGTTGGCCCAGCGTCCGCGGGTGGTCCTGCGGTTTGCGGCTGATGAAAAGAACCTGTTGATTAGTGGCATGCTGGCAGGCGGTTCAGAGTTGGCAAATGCGCCTGCTGTGATCGACGTTCCAGTCGGAAATGGTCACGTGATCATGTTCGCGAACAACCCGATGTGGAGACATCAGACGCAGGGAAGCTTCTTCTTGATTTTCAATGCGGCCTTGCATTTCGACTCACTGAACACGGAACGCGCCATTCCCGCGCCGCGACCTCGCGCCGCCGCCACGCCCACCGACGACGCGCACGAGTAGGCAGTAGTCAGAAGGCAGTGGGCTTAAGCCGTGGCAGTAAGGTCCGACACAGCAGTTGGATGTCAAGGACCACGAAGGCTACTTCGACATCCACAGTCAGGAAGGAGGATTTATCCCCGCTCCTCCCTCGACATCTTAGCCCTCAACTGATCAGAGACATCTTCGCCTCGGCTTCGCCGCCTGATGTGCGGCGGTGGCTCTGCCCCGCCGTTAGCCCACTTTTTAAATTCCTGGGGCTATGCCCCGATCACAGTTAGGGCGTGGCCCAAGAGAGTTCCTAATAGAATTGTTCGGCGGGGCAGAGCCGCCGCCGCACATCAGGCGGCGAAGCCGAGACGAAGATTGACGAAGCGAGAACTTGATGTCGAGGGAGGGCGAGACAATCCTCCTTCCTGACTCTGAATGCTTCCGTTATCGAACATTTCCTGCACGATATGGGTACTCTCCATCTGTCCCTTTTCTTCTAAAATCCCCAATTTTCAAAAGAATTTAGCGGCACAATGCTTGCACTTTCTTCTTCGAAAGGGAGGGTTGAAATATGAGAAAAACACTTGGCGGCGCCGTGATGGCGCTCGCGTTTATCTTCGGCATTATCGCAACCACGAGCACGACGGCCGACGCCCAGTGGCGCAACCGCAACTATGGTTATAGCAACCAACAGCTGCAGGCGGGTTACCAGCAGGGTTTGAATACCGGTGCCAGCGATGCCCAACGACGGCAGAGCTTCAGTCCGGAACGTTCCCGTTATTATCGAAACGCTTCGACGCAGGCATTTCGGGAAGGCTTTGTCCGTGGGTATGACCAGGGCTACCGTCAGTACGCGGCCCGGTACGGCAATCGTGGTTATGGAAACAACGGCTACTACGGCAATCGTGGTGGCTACTACGGAAACAACTCCAACAACGAGCAACTTCAGCTGGGCTACAGTCAAGGTTTAGCGACCGGCGCAATGGACGTACAACGTGGTCAGAGCTACAGTCCTCAGCGCTCACGCTTTTACCAGAACGCATCGTCGCAGGCTTATCGTGAAGGCTTCGTCCGAGGTTACGACGAAAGCTATCGGCGATATCCAGTGAACAATCGACGCTGGTAATTCTGGCGTCGCAAGTTAATCTAAACTTAAGGGGTGGTCCAATCGCGGGCCACCCTTTCTTTCTGGATCATGTTCTTTCGTCGATGGACTCAAAATCCCTCCTCAGCTTCCGCACAGATCGGGAAGGCGGATGCCCCCGCTCTTCCTGAAGCATCTTCAACCTATTAGGTAATCTACAACTCGCACTTCCTCACAGGTCGGGAAGGCGGACTTGTCCCCGCTCTTCGGTCCGCATCAAATACAACACGCAGCTGTTGAGAAATACAGCTTACTGCTCACCGCTTGGTTCATGTTATCTTCGCCGCATGCTACCTCCGCTAAATCGCCGTGAGTTCGTTACCTCTGCACTCGCAGCAGCAGCCATCACCGCAACTACACCAAGGTTCTCACACGCAGCAGCACAAAAGCCCAACATTCTCTTCATCCTTGCCGACGATCTTGGCTACGGCGATCTAAGCTGCTACGGCCGGCCCGATTACCAAACTCCAAATCTCGATCGCCTCGCCGCAGAGGGGGTTCGCTTTAGCCATGCGTATTCAGCATCTCCGTTGTGTACACCGACTCGTTGCGCTTTCATCACCGGACGCTACCCGTCACGCACACGAATCGGACTCGAAGAACCGCTTTTCGAAAGGAGCGCCCTGGCCGACAAGGCCTTAACACTCGGCTTGCCAGCGGAGCATCCGACGATCGCTTCGCTGCTTAAGAAGAGTGGGTATGACACTGCATTGATCGGCAAGTGGCATCTCGGTTACCTGCCAAACTTCGGCCCCATTCAAAGTGGTTTTGACGAATTCTTCGGCATCATGAGCGGAGCAGTCGATTTCTTTACGCATAAAGACATGGAAGGTGCTCCGGATCTTTTTGAAGGGAAAGTTCCGGTTGAACGCATCGGCTATCTCACAGAAATGCTCACAGCGCGCGCGGTGGAATACATAAAACAGCATGCGGTTGGACGCACCGGCCAGGCAAAGCCGGCACCTTCAGTCAAACCGTTCTATCTAAGTCTTCACTACACCGCACCCCACTGGCCCTGGGAAGCACCGTCGGATCGTGCGCCATCGCCAGAATTGCGTGGCCCAGTTGCATTCCGCGGCGGCGGCTCATTGAAAACCTATGCGTCGATGATGAAGAGTCTTGATGATGGAATCGGTGAGGTTCTAAAGGCTCTGGCCCAGGCTGGACTCGAGCGCGACACGCTCGTGATCTTCACCAGCGACAACGGCGGCGAGCGTTTCTCTTATCACTGGCCCTTCGTGGGGCAAAAGAATTCGTTGTGGGAGGGCGGCATCCGCGTCCCCGCTATCGTGCGCTGGCCCGGAGGCGTGTCCAATGTCCAACGTCCAAGGTCCAATGTGCTTATCCGGCACGCGACACCCGGCGCCCGGCACCCTAGTCCCCACGCCCTGCATCACCATGGACTGGACCGCCACTATCCTCGCAGCCACGCTAGCTCAACCCGATCCCAACTACCCTCTAGACGGGATCGACTTGTTACCGCTTCTGCGAAAGACCGGCACCCGACACCCGGCACCCGACACCCTGCTCCGCACTTTCTTCTGGCGCAACGCCAACCAGGATGCCGCCGTGCGTGGTCCATGGAAGTATCTCAACGACGGCACACGCGAATTTTTATTCAACCTATCAATCGATCAACGCGAGCAAGCCAACTTCAAAGACCAAAATCCCGCGCTCTTCAACGAATTACGAGCTGCGTTTAAATCCTGGGAATCCACTGTCCTACCTCGCCCACCGGCACGTACCAATAGGCCCTAGTAACCCTGTAGCCCTTTCCACTGCGTAATCGGCGTCATCGGCGGATAGGTCGCTCCATGGTTTGTCATATCGACTCGCATATTGTCTACTAGGTTCATTCCAAATTCAGGAGAAGCATCATGATGATTCGTTTAGCCGTAATCCTATGCACGCTCTGTCTCGTTTCCTGCTCAAACCCGGCATCTGACAAGTCGAAAGCCGTCACCAGCGACGCCGCGCCAGTAGCTTCTGCTCCAGCGCAAGGCGAGAAATATTCGATCACGCCTGCGAATTCAAAGATCGAATTTGTGGGTTCGAAGGTCACCGGCAGCCACAACGGTTCCTTTGGCAAGTTCTCCGGCAACATCAACTACAGCGGCTCACCTGAAAAGAGCAGTGTGACGATTACGATCGAAACCGCGTCGATCGCGGCTGACGATCCCGGTCTCACGAAACATCTACAGACCCCGGACTTCTTCGACGTCGCTAAATTCCCTGAAGCGAAATTCGAATCCACCGCGATTAAGGCGGGCGGCGACAAAGGCGCCAGCCACACCATCACCGGCAACCTAACCATGCACGGCGTCACCAAATCCATCACCTTCCCGGCGAACATTACACGTCGGCCGCTCGCCCGATGCAATTACAGTCGACGCCACCTTCTCAATCAACCGTAAAGACTTCGGCATCAACTACGCCGGCGCCTCTGACAACCTGATCCGCGATGAAGTGGTCCTAACCCTCAAGGTCCGCGCCACGAAATAGTTTCGCCAGATCCAACTCCTGAAATGCGCCGTTCTTCGGCGCTTTTACGACCTGCCATCTTCACGTGGAAGGGGACCCCACCGACTTAAGTGCGGCTCGGTTGAAACCTTCGTCACATGGCTTCGAGGCGGCGCTGTAGTTGTTCAGCGATGGCGGTGGGATTGAGGCGGGGATCGATTGTGATGGGCTCGCCGAAAACGACTGAGACCATACCGGGTGGGGCGAAGTATTGTTGGCGGCGTTTGAGTTCGTAAAGGCCGTGTAGCTTTACCAGCATCACCGGCGCGTTTAGTTCCCTCGCTAATAACCCGATCCCTGGACGGAAGGGGCTCATGTGCATTTGACCGCGCCGGGCACGCTCTCCTTCAGGAAAAACCAGGACGCTGTCGCCTCGATCCACACACTCACCAGCGTAGGCGAAAGCGCGGCGAAAACCGCTTTTCTTAGGTAACGGAAAGACGTGAAAAAATGTGGCGACCAAAACGTACTGGGCTAGCAAGCGAAGGCGCATGGGCCAACTTACACCCGCGGGCGGATGAAGCCAGTCGCGCAAGCGTTCGCCCTCCATCGCAATAACAAGGCGATGACGAAGGCGTGGCGGCAGCGCCACAAGAATAAGCGCGTGGTCGGCAAGTGTAACGTGATTTGCGACAAACAAAACTGGACCAGTAACTTTGTCGAGATGCTCAATACCTTCGACGCGCATTCGGCTCATCACTAGGGTAATCGGAAGGATGATCGTGTAGAAGAGTAGGAAGCGGAGCCATGTGATCGGAAACCGGCGTGACCACTTGGGGTAGGGGAATTTCGAAATTCGTATTTCGGATTTAGGATCGCTAAAGGTAACTTCCGGTGAAATGGACGACAGTTGCGCGCCACTGGGGCTGCCTGCATGGGAACTCGACAGTTCGCCGCGAACGATTCGTTCAATTTCATCAACTGTAGTAGCCGCGGTAAACGCAGCTTCATCAATCTCAATCTGGTATCGCTCTTCCAGCGCGCTTAGCAATTCGATTCTACCTAGTGAATCAAGGGATGAAGGATGAGGGATGAAGGATGAAAGGAAACGGTTTTCATCCGTTGTCGATGCAACTTCGTCTTTCCTCCTTCCGCCTTCATCCTTCATCCTTCCGCCTTCATCCCTTATTCGCTCCGCCACTTCGCGTTTCAAAACTTTATGCGTGGCGGTGCGTGGGAAGTCGGGTTCGGTCCATACCCGCCAGTGACGAATCGATTGATATTCAGCGAGGCTTTGGTTGGCGCGCTCGATCGCGGCTGCAGCGTTGGCGTTTGAATCGCGCAGAATGAGGACGGCCAGAGGCGCAGCCGGCTCGTTCCCTTTGGCACCACTCCAACTGATAACGCAGCTCGCACGCACTTCGGGTTGTCGGTTTAGGGCTTCTTCAAGATCTTCCGGATAGATGTTCAAGCCGGCGGCGGTGACGATCACATCGCCTTTGCGACCCTTGAAATAAACATTACCGGCGGCGTCCGTCTCTCCGATGTCGCCGGTATGAAGCCATTCATTTTCAGCTCGATTGATGACACCTTCGGAGGTGAGGTAGCCGGGAGACACACTTGCTCCTCGCACAATGATTTCGCCCGACTCGTCGAGTTTGACTTGATAGCCGGGCATTAGTTTGCCGATCGAACCATGGCCTCCCTTGAACGGATGTCTGACAGTTATAAGCGACGCAGTTTCAGTCATGCCGTAACCTTGCAAAACAGCGAAGCCGAGACGGCGCCAAAATGTTTCAGTCCCTTGGTCGAGCGTGGCCCCACCACACACAAACGCCCAAAACTTCCAACCAAGTTGTCGATGCACGTCGCGAAATATGAACCAGCGTCGCAGAAAGCGCACATCCTTATCATGGGCAATGCGGTCCTCTAACTTTTCAGGTCCGTCCGCGTAGTTGCGTACGAGCCATTCCCGCAGGGTGTCGAGCATGCGCGGGACGAGCACGATCACAGAGATGCGGCTTTCGCGTGTTCGGCGAACAATCTCCGCCGGATTCAGCGTGTCGTGAAAGTGAACTTCACCGCCTATGAGTTGAGGGACGAAGACGCCCATAAACTGCCCAAAAACATGGCTCAAAGGCACGAGGTTCAGGAAGCGGATCGGATGAACGAAGCGTTCCCACTTGATGTACTTTGCGATCTCAGTTTCAAGCGGCTGTAGGTTGGCAAGCAGATTCCGATGTGTGAGCAGCACACCTTTCGGCGTGGAAGTCGTGCCGGAGGTGAAAATGATTTCGATGAGGGTGCTTTCGTCTACGCCTTCAACCGGATATGGCTCGGAAGAGTGAGATGCGGTCGCTACGCTTAGTTCATCCAGAACCAGGAGAGGAATATTGAGACGGCCGGCGAAGGAAACTTCGCTGCCGGCGATGATCAGCTTCGCATTAGTTTGTTGCTTTACAGCCGAGACAAACTCCGCCGTGCTGTCCTTGTCGAGTGGGACAATAACCGCGCCCCGCAGCACGCAACCCCAAAACGTCGCCACCCACTCAGGACTACTTTCGCCGCATAGAAGTATGCGATCACCTTTCGCAACACCGCGCGACTCCAATTCACGAGCTGTCCTGCGGGCCGACAGCACAAGATGCCGGTAGGACCACCGCACATAACGCAAACCACGCCGCCGCACGAACACAATCGCATCGCCACGTTGAAAGTAATCATCGAGGTAGCTTGCGAGCGTTCGACGCGTTGTCGAATCGGATTGCATTTGAGCCGCAGGTTAACGCAGATAATGATGGATCGAAAGCAGTAGGAACACTGGCCGACGTGCTGGGATCGAGAAGCGATGGCTAAATCATGTTCTGGCTTCCAAGGAGCGAAAATGCTTATTGCACCGATATTAACCGTCTAGAAGATCGAAAAAGGCTCGTCAATGCGACAAGCCCTTTTCGTTTACTACCAACCATTGTTTACTAACCGGTAACGTTGTAGTGATCACGAATCAACTACTTCCCAGTGTTTACATATTTCACGCACTGGCCCTGGTTCTTGAATGGTTGACCGTTGCCGTCAACCACATCTTGCCAGCCGCCTTTTTTGCACTGTCCCTTGTCGGTGGGTTGAGTCAGGAGATCAAAGCGAATGGTGTTGTCCATTGACAGATTCGGAACTTCCTGTAGCGCAAACCAACCGTAGCGATTAGATCCAACCGTGGTGTTGATGATGTCGCTAGGATCGCTGAGCGTCCAAGTATTCAGAACCATGCCATCCGCGTCCATGATCGCTAGTTCCACTGTCAGCACACCCGAACCATTGTCGGTAAACGTGTGCTGGAAGGTGTACCAGCCGTCCGCGGTGATCGTGAGAGGGTCTCTGGCGGGATTCTTGGGAAAGGCATTAGCACGTCCCGCACCGTTGCTCGCGCTGATTACAAAACGCGGACCAGCGCCGGTAACATCCGAGTCATTGTAGAACCCGGCATTGAAGACGAAATCACGGCGATGAACTCCGGCCGGAGTATTGATCGCTGAGCTCCAATCAAAGCGCGTATCGTTGGTCGTAAGGTTATCGATGTCAAGGTAGATATCAAGCGAGGTGACATAGCCATTCTGGGGAAACGGTGCCGCGCCGCATGCATCGGTGAAGCATCCGGCATTGCCGCCGTAACCACCCCAGTTGGTGAAAGAGCCACTCGAATTAAATGTTCCACCTGAGGTCCGGCCGTGCCAATTCCCATCGGCAGAAATCACGCCGTTGGTCCCCGATGGGACGCGCGTTGTACTAATACTCCAACCGCTAGTATCCGTTTCAAAACCCTGGAAGTAAGACACGCCGGCTGCCAGCGCCACTGTGCCCAAAATCATTATCGACAACGCGATGGTTATCGTAAGAAATCCGAATCTGGACGTTTGCGAAGATTTTCTTGTATTCATTGAGGCTCCTTGTTCGTATTAATGGGAGGTCGTTTGGGGGCGACCGCAATGCTGCCGCGAAAGACAACGACAACAGAAACTTTTAGAAGATTGTTGAAGTGGATCGTGAGAAGCTGAGGGGGGGCAAGTCCCGAGCCTAATTCGTTCGAACCACAGCGCGATTCAGCCTGGCGAAGGCTAAATGCAGTACCGCGCGCGACAATCTGTCAGAACGGACGCAGTCTATGGAAGGTAGTTGCCTGTGTCAAACGTGCGCTGCCAAGCGTGTCGGGCAGGTGTTGGACATTGAACTCCCGAAGTAACCTATTGCTACCCGCACTTGGCATTCGATCTACGAAGTCACACGGATCCACAAGCAACCCATTCCTGAAAGGTAGTGGATCGTAGCTCTAATCAAGGCGTAGAATGACCGCCACCCATGGACGACCTCGATAAAACACGAGAACTCACCCTGCAGCTTGACGTAACTACCGCAAAGACAGCTCAGCTTCCACGGTTTACATCACCGGTAGACTTTCGCGTGGGGCAGAGTCGGGTCCTTGAAATGATTGCCGCCAACAAGCCGCTCAGCGAAATTCTCAAGAGCCTTGTACTGCTCATCGAAGCGCAGTCTCCGGGAATGCTCTGTTCGGTATTGCTGCTCAGCGATGATGGCGAACACGTGCGACACGGCGCAGCGCCCAGCCTTCCCGAAGATTACGTTAAGGCGATTGATGGCGCTCCGATTGGACCGAAGAATGGCTCGTGTGGGACGGCGATGTATCGTGGCGAGCCCGTGGTCGTCACAGATATTGCGGCGAATCCATTGTGGGAAGATTATCGCGAGCTGGCCTTGCCAAGTGGACTGCGAGCCTGCTGGTCCACGCCCATCATGTCAGGCCGCCGCAAAGTGCTTGGTTCGTTTGCTATGTACTACCGCGAGCCGCGTACCCCGACTGATGCTGAGGCTGGTTTAACTGAAGTCGCCACGCGGATTGCGGGACTTGCAATTGAGCACCATGCCGGTCGTGAAATCCTGGCGACGACCCAGGCCCAGTTGGCCCAGGCGACTTATGCCGCAAGCAAGAATGAATCAGTTGCCTCGATCGCCCAGCGGCTGACTCAACAACTCGATACAATCTTGAGTAACGCTGACAAGTGCCTTGCGATACTCAACGACGACGAACCTGACATCTCGCTTTTCCGGCAACCACTGAAAGCTATTGCTAACGACGCACGCCAAGCCCGCGATTCAATCTCGAAACCTCGACCCCGTTAGTGTATTTCGTGTGAGTTAGTGGATCGTATAATTCCCAGTTTGCCTCAAAAGTGTTTGACAACTCGGAAGTACCGGCTTCGCCGCCTGATGTGAGGCGGAGGCTTCGCCCCGCCGTCGTGCCGACTCCGTAGAATGGGGCTGCGCCCTTGATGCGGTTTTCATCTCTTTCACAGGCGAAATACGCGGCAACTCGAGCGCAGGGGCACAGCCCCCAGAAGGTTGGGAACTCGATTACGGCGGGACAGAGCCACCGCCTCACATCAGACGGCGAAGCCGGTTCGACTAGAGTTTTCTACTTTTGAGACAAAGCTTTAAACCCCGAACCAGGAATGATCCACGAAATTTCACGAAGTACACGAATGGAGTACGCTTCAACGGATCCCCACTAAACCCTGCACTGACTGAATCAATTTCTCCGTATCATAGCCAACGCCATCTTTGAAAACGATTTCGACGTTTTCGATATCAGAAATCTTCAAGGCGGGATTGCCCTTCACGATCATCAGGTCAGCTTGTTTGCCAACTCGGATTGAACCGATGCGGTTATCCTCGCCGAGAAACTTCGCACCGTTGAAGCTGGCAATCTTGATTGCCTCGACCGGAGTAAAACCAGCTTCGACCAACAGCTCGACACCGCGTAGATCGCCGAAGCCAGCAACGATGCCGCCGTTGCCGGTTGGATCGAGACCGGCGATCAATAGACCACCGGCGGCCACGAAGGCCCGTTCAAAATCCATCGACTTGCGCACGAGTGTGGCAGTCGGCGAATCGGAAGCGATGCGCGAGCGCGCGGTCAGGTAACGCACGCGCGCGTCGGTGTTCATCACATTGAGCACGCGCGGATTCAATACCGCTGCTGCTGCTCCGATTCCGGTCTGGGTTAAAGGAGCACTCGCTTCAAATACCGGAAGGGTGGAGGTAATGGCCACGTTCTTCGCGACGAGTGTGCGGATTGTGTTCTGAACATCAGGACTGTTGAGATCCAACTGCCGCAGACTGGCACCGACAGCACCGCCCGGACACTTGTCGGGCTGCTTAGTGGCGACGAATTCTGAATCAGCGAGTAACCCGTGTTCGAGGTTATCAATGCCAATCTCCGCGGCTTCGCGATAACCAACCGAGCAAAGATGCCCGGTCACCTTCAGTCCTCGTTTATGCGCTTCTTCCACAGTCGCTCGCAGCTCGGCTCGGCTGATGTTCATGTACGCCTTAAACGATGTCGCGCCTTGATCGGCCCAGAAGTTGACGAGACGCCGAGCGTCGTCTGGGCCGGTGAGTTGCCGCATCACGGGAGTGAATGCGCCAGCGCCTTCGAGGTAGGGCGCCGTAACGTGCATCTTCGGGCCAATCATGCGGCCGCCATCGATGAGCCTTTTGATTTCCAGATCTGTGTATGGAGCGACGCTGCCGGTCGTGCGAATCGTAGTGACGCCGAGCGCGAGATAAAGGCGAGGAAAACTCGTGCCCATGTTCGAGTACATCGGAGGCGAACCGCCCATCGGAAAGAACATGTGGTTGTGCATGCCGACGAGGCCTGGCAAAACCGTGTAGCCTTTCAAATCGAGCACCTGGGCGCCGGACGGAATGTTGCCGCCAATTGATTGAATCTTTCCGCCGCTGATCACGATGGTTTGATCTTCAATCGCCGAGGCGCCGCTACCGTCGATCACCCGCACGTGCGTCAGCGCGATCACAGGTGCATCGACACGGATGAATTGACGATCGGGTGACTGCGCAAGGCAGTTAAGGGACGCAGCTAACAGCAAGAGGAGAATCGCTGTGATTTTCATGTTTACTCCGAAAACGAGAAGGGATTTTGGCGGTCAATATAAACGCGCGTGTTGAAGACGCGCAATGAAAGAACGAACAAGTCGTTAAGCACGTGCTCATGCTGTTTCGTGTGAGTTCGTGGATCGAACCACTCTGATACCGCGAAGCGGAGAACTCCAAAAAGAAACGTCCAGCCCTGACTTCAGTCGGGACCGGACGTTTGTTCCTTGCAAGACGCGGGGTTAGTTGATCAGCTGCAAATTCAGGATCGTTTCCAGAATCGCGCCGAGGATGCTACCGGTTCCGTTGGAGTAACGTCCGTACTGCGAGCGGCTGTAATAACCGTCCTCATACCCACGCCGAAAACCTTCACGGAAGTAATGACGATACTCGTTTAGATCGACGTAGTAAGCGTCGTAACCGTAGCTGCCGTCCTCATAGCCGATGGCACCCTGTGGACTAAAGCCCCAACCGTCTTCCCTATCGGCCTGACCCGCGCGGAAGCCTTCTTCATAACCACGGTTGACGGCCTGCTGCAGCATCTGCGCACCGTAGCGATTGGTCTCGTAGTAACTACCAGCACGTGAATAGCGATAGTTGTATGGACCATAGTCACTATACCGCCAGCTTTGCAGACGCAGTTGATCCTGTCTCAAGCGCTCGAGATAACGCTGCTGGTACCGTAACTGCGCGCGACGACGTTGCTGTTCGAGCAACCGGCGCTGTTGCAATGCATACGCCTGCTGCCGATACATCTCGGCACGATACTGGGTCGCTCGTCGCTCCTGATATTCGCGCCAGTTATTGTTCGAACGGTTGGAATATGTACCGCTTGATTGGCGGCGCCGTTGCTCTTCCTGTTGACGTTGCCAATCCTGTCTCGGTTGGTTCTGCAGTCGACGAAGTTCTTCCTGCCGCTGCTGCTCCTGCTGTTGCTGGACACGCTGGCGATTCTGTTCCCAGCGCTGTTGTTGTTCGGTACGTTGTTCCTGCTGATGCTGTTGAACTCGCTGCCGGTTCTGTTCCCAACGTTGCCGTTGCTGTTCCTGATTCTGCTGTACGCGCTGGCGATTCTGTTCCGCTCGTTGGTTCGACTCCGTCTGTTGTGCGGCACGCTGCGCTTCGCGTTGACGCTGCTGCTCGGCGCGCTGTTGCGCGGCCTGCTGCTGCTCGGCCTGGCGCTGACTTTCTTGCGCTTGTTGAGCCTGGCGTCGCTGCTCCTGTTGTTGTTGCTGCTCGGCGCGCCGGGCATCCTGTTGCGGCTGCCGTTCGGCCTGACGCTGATCGCGTTGAGCCTGATTCTCCTGACGATTTTCCTGCCCCCTACCGCGACGTCCCTGTGCGCTCGAGATGTCAGATGCACTGACGATCACGGCCAGAGCCAACAGGCCCGAGGTTGCGAGGCCCTTATAGTTTACTTTCATTGATGTACCCCTTCGATAATTGCAGCTGTCGCGGGAGAGTTTGCTAAATGGATTTGGCAAGTCCTGTTCCAGCACCGAAATGCGGTGGAATTTGCGATCTGAATGAAAAAGGAAAACGAAATGGGTCTGGGCGCAAACGTAATGGGATAGAGGTCCGATAAGAGGACTCCCTGAGTGCGCCGCCTGGTCGGCGCACTCCAAAAAGAGCTGAAACGACAGTCGCAGTTCATCACAACTATTCCGCAGTTGGCGTCACCAGGGACGCGTCCGATGGCAAAGTTGTGTGGCCTTAACCGCATCCAGTCTAGACTGACCTTCCGACTTCCGACTTCTGACTTCTGAAGGAGACACCCATGCAAAGAAGAAACTTCATGTCCCAGACTGCCGGGTTTGGATTACTCGTTGCCGCCGCCACGATTCCCGATTCCCTTTCATTCGGCGCAAACTTGCTGACCGGCGCTGGCGCTGAAAAAAGCGCAACCTTCGATGCGCGCCTGACGCCGCCCGCCAAAGGAAAAATTCCCGTCGCCTTTGCAATTTCAGAAGGCGTCACGGTCATCGATTTCGCAGGTCCGTGGGAAGTTTTCCAGGACGTACACGTTCGTGCACGCAGCGCTGACATGGAGCAGCAAATGCCGTTTGAATTGTTTACCGTGTCGGAGAAGACAGACGTGCTGACTGGATCTGGTGGACTGAAGTTAGTGCCTGATTACACCTTCACCAACGCTCCGCAACCCAAGGTGGTGGTGGTACCAGCGCAACGAGGATCTGAAGCGCTGCTTAAATGGTTGCGTGATGTTGCTAAAACCGCTGACGTCACGATGTCTGTTTGCACCGGGGCGTTTCAGCTCGGCAAGGCTGGATTGTTGTCGGGAAAAACTGCCACCACGCATCATGATTTCCTCGATCGCTTTGAGAAGACGTTCCCCGATGTCACAGTGAAACGAGGCCTGCGCTTTGTGGAAGGTGAGAAAATCTCGACAGCCGGCGGATTGTCCTCCGGAATCGATCTGGCACTGCGAGTAGTCGAACGCTACTTCGGTCGCGATGTTGCGCAAACGACAGCGACCTACATGGAGTATCAGAGCCGGGGGTGGATTGTTTGACGAAATGCGGAGACTGGGAAGACCTGTGGTCCGACCAATCCGTTGAAGAGATTCTCATATCTCATTTATCATTTTTCATTTTCCATTGACGGCCATCCGCAGATTACGCACATTATACTGACTAAGAAAAAGGGCTCTCTGACTTTGCCCCCGGACTGTGAATCTGCGTAATCAGCGTAATCTGCGGATCGCTTTCCGGCATGACAAATGGAAAATGATGAATGAGATATGGAAGATCTTCGCTTTGGGATCTCTGCATTTCATCCTTAACCCAACATGCACCCGTCTGACGAACCCTACACCTACCAACTAGCGCCCGCCCCGGTCCGTGGCGCCTGGCAACGGTGGCTCCTCATCCTCGGAATCTGGGCTTTGCTGGGACTGATCTACGCTGGTCCAATTTTCATTGAAGTCGAATCTGAGGGAATGAATCACGCGGCCAGTCGCGTGTTTACGTGGGGTATTCTGACGTGGTGCGCCTGGGCGCCGCTAACGCCAATCATGATTTGGCTGGCGCGACGTTACTCACTCATCGGCGCAACCTGGAAGCGAAGTATCCTGGTCCACCTGCCCGCGTTTTTGCTGCTTTCGGCTGCGCATAGTGCCGCAGCCACAGTGATTACCCTGCAAGTCAAACCGTTCGATAACATGGGCGCCAGCTCTTTGGAGTTCTGGCCGCGGTTCCTCTCGCGTATGCAGGGTGCGTTTGCCTCTGACCTGCTGGTCTATGGCGCGGTGATCGGCGCCTGCTATGCGTTTGACTACTATCGCAAGTATCGCGAGCGCGAGTCGTTGGCGAGTCAACTGGAGGCCCAACTGGCCCAGGCCCAGCTGGATTCGTTGCGAACGCAGCTGCATCCGCATTTCTTGTTCAATACGCTCAATGGCATCGTTGGCCTGGTGCGTGATAACAAGAACGAAGCAGCCGTAACCATGCTGGTAGGTCTTAGCGATCTGTTGCGCCGCGCCCTGGAACATTCAACTCAGCAGGAGGTGGAGCTTAAGGAAGAAATCAATTTTCTTGAACTCTATTTGAACATTCAGCAGATGAGATTTTCTGACCGGCTCAAAGTCAACATCGACATCGAACCCGGCACCGGCAATGCTTTGGTGCCCAGTCTGATCCTGCAACCGCTGGCCGAGAACGCGCTGCGTCACGGCATTGGTCGCAGCGTGGATTCGGGTTTAATTGAAATCAGTTCGCATATCGAGAATGGGTCTCTCAGGTTGTCAGTAATCGACAACGGAGCCGGGTTGCCACCAGACTGGCAGTTGAAGAGTGGGGCGGGGATTGGCTTGACGAATACGGCTGCTCGTCTGCAGCAACTCTATAGCAACCACCATCGTTTCAATATCAGAAATGGCGATGAAGGTGGTGTGGAAGTCGCCGTTGTGATTCCATTCAAGACGAGAACGACTTCCGCTAGCTAAACTTGTCCTCCGCCGCCAGGGTAAAAAGGTGTTCAGAGTTCAGCCTTTAAGCTGCGGCGTCGCCAACCAGCTCTATGACTGAAAAGATCCGAACCGTAATTGTCGACGACGAGCCGCTCGCCCGGCGTAACCTGCGTCTCCTGCTTGAAAAAGATCCGCTGATTGAGATCATCGCTGAATGCCGCAACGGCCGCGAAGCGATCGCCGCCCTTAACTCCTGCTCGCCACAACTCGTTTTCCTCGACATCCAAATGCCCGAAATCGATGGTTTCGAAGTTCTTAAGGAAGTCGGACCGGAAAAGATTCAGGCAATAATTTTTGTTACGGCTTTTGATCAATATGCTTTGAAGGCTTTTGAGGTCCACGCGCTCGATTACCTGCTCAAACCATTTGATGATGGCAGATTTCTGAAGGCCCTCGCCAAAGCCAAATCGCAAATTGAGCAGCGGCAGATGAACCAGATTACGAACAAGCTGTTGGCCCTGCTGGAGGAACGTGAACCGAAGGCGGCAGGGCAGAAATCCTATTTGACGAGGTTCATGATCAAACTGGCGAGTCGGGTGGTATTGCTTAACGTGAGTGAAATCGATTGGATTGAAGCGGATGGAAACTACGCCAAGCTTCATGTCGGTCGCAAAGCGCATCTACTGCGCGAAAAAATGCATGACCTGGAAGCTCAGCTCGATCCTCGTAAATTCGTACGTATTCATCGATCGATTATTGTTAACCTCGATCGCATCAAAGAAATGCATCCTCACCTGAACGGTGATTACATTGTCGTGCTCAACGACGGAGCGCAGTTGAAGCTGAGTCGCACCCGCCGCGAACATCTCGAAGCGCAGCTGACCGGCGGCATCTAATCTAGCTCCTGAAGGTTGTAATCTGTGCCTGTTACTCAGCTTGACCCAGGTGCTGGTTTGCGCACCCACCGATGCTCTTTCAATTGTTCGTATAACTCATCAGGAAGTGGGCCAACATCGCTGGCATTGATGTTTGCTTCAACGTGAGACAATTTTCGCATCCCCGGAATGACGGTGCTTACAGTTGGATTTTGCAGAATGAAACGTAGCGCCAGCTCAGGCAGAGTTATTTCACCATCGCCACGGTGTTCTTGATTCCAATTGTGCAGCAGTGTCTTTAGGGCCTCGACGCGTTCGAGGCTTAGATTGAGATTCTCCTGAGTGAAATAGATATTGCGCCAATCACCCTCGGGCCACCTGCTATCTTTCGTCAACGTTCCCGTCAGAGTTCCTTCGTCAAACGGCACGCGCGCGATCACCGCCACATTCATCTCCTCGCACGCTGTGAATAGTTCGTCTTCGGGGTTCTGGTCGAAGATGTTGTAGACCACTTGCACGGAATCAACCTGCCCCGTTCGAACTGCCCGCACGCCGTTCCATGGCTCCCAGCGGTTTAGGCTGATTCCGATCGCCTGAATTAGGCGCTGGCTGCGTAGGTCGTCGAGCTTGTAGAACCATCGATCATCCCGCAGCCAACCATCGTCCCAGGTGTGCAGTTGGACCAGATCCCAGGTTTCAACGCCGGCGCTTTCCAGACTGCGGTGTACAAACTCCTCAACGTGATCCGGCGGGTACGATTCCTGAAGCTTGAATTCGGGACGCGCCGGCCACTCCTTGTTTTGTGGCGGAACCTTGGTGGCGGCGTAAAGACGCTTGTCACGATTGGCTCGCACGATTTGGCCAAGAAGCTTTTCGCTGTGTCCTTCGCCGTAAGCGTGAGCAGTATCAAAAAAGCTACAACCTGAGTCGACGGCAGCTTGTAAGGATTCGAGCGACTCGTGATCGTCGGAGTTGGACCAGCTGGCCATTCCCCACATCCCGTATCCAACTTCGCTGACTTGCCAGCCCATGCGGCCGAATTGTCTGTTTCGCATGTTGGAATCGTAAATGGTAAACGGTGAATGGTAAATGGCGGAGTAACACAAACTGTCCAGGCTGGCACAAGAAGTGACGAATAACGCTGAAAGCGTTCGCGAATTCGCGCCTAGGGTTTGCTCTGAAACCCTGGGTTCAAGACGGTAAGTGAATTCTTCGCAACTCTGGGGGAGTTGCGACTGCTTTGCGGTCTGAGAACAGCGCACTTACGCAAACTAACAGTTTGCGTTACGACTAAAGCAAAGCGCCGACAGAGCGGCGCACTCCAAGATTTTGATCAGGCTTTCTCCAGGCCAGCGTATTTTTGCACCAGCTTCTTTTGGCCGAAGCCGGGAAACGTTACCGTCAGTTTCAGAGAGTCACCCACGCCTTCACGACGAAGCACCAGGCCGCGTCCATACTTGGCATGCTTTACGTAAGATCCGGGAGTGAAGTCACCAGCCGACTTCTCCTCGATCGCCGGCTTAGCTGCAGCCGAAGACGAACTCGAACCGGCACGCATTGACGTCCTTGAGGCTGGCTGGCTGGCCGGCAACGGTACCGATCCGCGCGTGTTGCCGAGTTGCGTGGCCCGCTGCTTGAAAAATTCTGCAATCGAATCCGCGCTGTCGTAAGTCTTTCCGGTGTATTTTTTCTTTTCTTTGCGATATCCAATGCCGTGCGGCCCAATGTCATCCGGCTCGTAGTGAGTTGCAGATGGGCCTCGAGCAAACGACAACCAGGATTTCCCCATCGAGAGATCTTCCATCAGATCCAACGGCATTTCATTCAGAAACTGCGATGGCTCAGAAGCGAGCTCCTCCCCGTAGACGCGACGCTTCATAGCGTGAGTCACATACAAGAATTTCTCCGCTCGCGTCATGGCCACGTATGCAAGCCGACGCTCTTCCTCAAGCTCCGCCGGATCCGTAGCCGATCTGGAATGCGGAAACAATCCATCTTCCAGACCAACGATAAAGACCAGGGGAAACTCCAGACCTTTTGCCGAGTGGGCCGTCATCAAAGTGACGGGCGCGTCCTGTTTGTACTGGTCGGCGTCAGACACGAGGGCGGAATGATCGATGAATTCGCGCAAGCCCTCGATTCCCTGCTCGTCGTAGTCGATCGCCGCGTTGACCAGCTCCTGAAGGTTTTCCAAACGAGCTTCAGCCTCGTCAGTCTTTTCACCTTTTAGCGCGTTTTCATAACCGGTATCAATAATCGCAGCTTTGACGATGTCAGAAACTGGAGTATCTGAATCTAATGGACCGACAACCTCCATTTCTTTCTGGCGCTCTTCCTGACCCTGAACATTGGACATTGGACTCTGGACAATCCCCGCCATCCCGCCGAGACGTTGGACTATCCGGCGAAAACTCCGCAACGCTGAGACCGCTCGCATGCTGAGATTACCTGGTTTATCGATCACGAGGGAGATCGTTTCCCAAATCGAGAGCCCATAATCATTCGCGCGTCGAGTGAGCTCTTCCAGCGTCTGCTTGCCGATGCCGCGCGGTGGACTGTTAATGACTCGCTGCAGCGCAATGGAGTCGTTTGGATTCAACGCCAACTTCAGATAGGCAATGATGTCGCGCACTTCCATTCGCTCATAGAATGAGAAGCCGCCGACGATGTTATAAGGCAGGCCGGCGCGACGCATCGCTTCCTCAAAAACCCGCGATTGAGAATTCGTTCGATACAACACCGCTGCGCGCAGGTCGTAATCATCGCGGCGATGCTCAACAATCTTCGAAGCAACCCAACGCGCCTCAGCATCCGCGTCGTAAGCCTGGTAGTAGCGAACCCGATCACCTTGCGGATTCGCGGTCCAAAGCTTCTTCCCTTTCCGCTCGATATTGTTCCTAACTACTGCGCCGGCAACGTCGAGGATTGTTTGAGTTGAGCGGTAGTTTTGTTCGAGTCGAATCGTAGTTGTATTGGGAAAACTCTTTTCGAAATTCAGAATGTTTGTAATGTCGGCGCCACGCCACTTGTAGATCGACTGATCTTCGTCTCCCACTACCGCAATGTTCTGCTGCTTTTCGGTGAGCAGGCTGATCAGATTAAACTGCAGCGAGTTTGTGTCCTGATACTCATCGACCAGTATGTAGCGAAACTTGTTGTTGTATTTCTGGCGGACTTCGGGAACGTCGCGCAAGAGACGGACGGTCTTGATTAGCAAGTCATCAAAATCGAGCGCGTTATTCGCGTGCAGCCGTTCTTCATAAGTCGCGTAAACTCGCGCGATAGCGGCGCGGCGCTCATCAACGTAATCCGCACGCGCGGCAAACGCATCAACGTCCTCACCACGATTCTTGGCCGAGCTAATCGTGCTTTGGGTAGCGCGCAAACCCAGGTACTTTTCGTCGTAACCAAGATCCTTAATACAGTTTTTGATCAGCCTCGACGAGTCGTCCTGGTCGTAGATCGTAAATGTGCGTGTGTATTTGTCGTTGAGTTTCTCGATGTCCTGGCGAAGGATGCGCACACAAAGGCTGTGAAAAGTTGAAACGAGTGGCGGAGCGGGAAGATCCTGATCTCGGAGGAGACGTTGCACACGTTGCCGCATCTCCTGCGCAGCTTTGTTGGTAAAGGTCACCGCCAGGATGTTCCAGGGGGCCACACCCTTCTCTGCGATCAGGTACGCAATTCGGTGCGCAATCACTCGCGTTTTACCAGAACCTGCTCCGGCGAGAATGAGAAGTGAGCCTTCTGTGTGTTGAACGGCCTCGCGCTGTTCGGGATTTAAACCATCGAGAAAATCAGTCATTGGTAGTTGCTATTGCATTTAAGCATACGAAGGGATGAGCGCAAAATGCGTGAAAAAACTTCCGCAGATTACGCTGATTACGCAGATAAGATCGCTGAACAATGCCGGCTTGTATTTGCGTAATCGGCGTAATCTGCGGATGAAATTTGACAGCAAGAACCGGATAGATTGAGTTTAAAGAGTCGTCTAGCATCCTGGTCGTGGTGAAGCATGAGTTGAAAGCCGGAGGGTGCTAACATGAGTGCAGTTATGAAGGAACAGATTAGTTTTCTGGCGGATGCTGATGAAGCGAAATGGCAAGCCGTGAGCGCGAAAGACGCGCGATCGGACGGTGAATTTGTGTTTGCCGTTAGCTCGACCGGCATCTACTGCCGCCCATCTTGTCCCTCGCGTCGTCCTCTGCGAAAGAACGTTTCGTTTTTCCCTCTCCCAGAGGCCGCTGAACAGGCGGGCTTTCGTGCCTGCCTGCGTTGTCGTCCTCGCCAAGCAAAGGCAGTCGAACCGCAGATCGAAATGACGCGGCGAGTTTGCCGTCTAATCGAAGATAAACAGGGCGAGCCGACGACGCTCGCCGAACTAAGCTCGCAAGTGGGCGTAAGCGCCTTCCACCTCCAAAGAACTTTCAAGAGCCTTATGGGAATTTCACCGGGCCGCTACGCCGAGACGCAGCGGATCAATCGATTCAAAGAAACAGTTCGAAGTGGAGAATCGATTGCAAACGCTACTTACGAGGCAGGGTTCGGATCCAGCAGTCGCCTCTATGAAGGAGCGGCATCCCAACTCGGGATGACGCCCGCGACATATGGCAAAGGCGGTCGCGGAGCAGTGATCAACTACACAATCGTCGATTGTCCACTTGGAAAGTTGTTAGTGGCCGCGACAAGTAAGGGCGTGTGTTCGGTCACGCTTGGCGATTCGGATGCTGAGCTGCGGAACACTATGATCAACGAGTTTCCTGCTGCTGAAATCACGATTGATGACGATACGCTATCGCCGTTTGTCACCTCCATCGTGTCTCATTTGAATGAACAGAGCCGCTTCATCGACCTTCCGCTCGACATTCGCGCAACTGCCTTTCAACAACAAGTTTGGGCCGAGCTAAGAAAGATTCCGGTGGGTCAGACGGTATCGTACAGCGAGGTGGCACGAGCAATCGGACAAGAGAAGGCTGTGCGGGCGGTCGCACGCGCCTGCGCCACCAATCCGGTCGCTGTCGTTATTCCCTGTCACCGGGTGATTCGAGAAAACAAAAGCCTCGGTGGATACCGATGGGGACTGGAGCGGAAGAGAAAGCTGCTTCAGAAGGAACGCGAGCGGACGCAGACGCAGGAAGAACTCTAAGCCAGCCCGCGGTAGCAGGCGACAGCCCCGCAGTTCCAAAGCGCTGCCGCCGCGCTCCGCGGGCTGGAAATCCGCCACCTCCGGTTGGGGTAAACACCCCGTTGATACAGCCCCGCCGTCCGCAAACTAACAGTTTGCGTTACCAAATGACCCTTTCTGCTCCTCGATTGCGCGTTAACAATTGAGGAGAAAATGATGTTAAAAGCAATAGTTATCTGTGTCTGCGTAATAATTGCGGTGGTGAATGTTTCGGCAAACACCAGCGGTGTTCAGCGTCGAGTTGTGAGAAAGGCCGGAGTTGTTCGAGTTGGCCCTTCATCGATATATCTGAAGCAGGGATTGACGACCGAAGAAGTGGTGCGCCTCCTGGGTGAGCCGATAGCCGTAAGCGGAAGCGAAGGCGACAATTCGGTAACCTATGAATTTCAGCGCAGCGAGGGTCGAGTACTTTTGGCTGAGTTTGTTCGTGGTTCCCTGGTCAGCTCGCGCGTGGAAATGCGAACCAACGCGCAAGTAGGACGATAACTCCTGGCCGGCTGTCGTGCTTAAGAGTAAGATCTACTTCCGACTTTTGAACAACAGGGCGTCGCGAAAGAAGTGAGGCCGACCATGAAACGTAAACTGAGTCTAATCCTATTGTTGGTGTTAGTTCCGGTGTTCGCAGCGTCCACCGCTAACGCAGAAGATAATGTTGAGAAACCCGACGCTGCTCAAACCGCCGACAACCTGCGTTTACAGTTGCTGGATGTGCAGGCCAAGGAAGCGGACCTTCAGGCCAAAGCGCGTAAGCTTGAAGAAGACATGAAGCCGGAAAATATCGAGCGGTCGCTGGCAGGCGTGGGCTCGACCAAACCGGAAGAGTTACGTGAATTCCGCCGGCGCCAAATAAGTATTGAGTTAGGCGGGGTACGCAGCCAACTAAAGCTACTCGCCACAAGTCGGGAGCGTTTAGAACAATCTATCCGAAACGCTGAGGCACAGGCCTATCAACAAAGCGCCGAAGGACATCCGGCTGCGCAGGCATTCAGAATGCAGTCGCTCGCAACCCCTGGCAGACTCACTATGGCCGGAGGTTTCGCAGCGCTAATGGGACTAGCCTTCGTGTTTGTAGTTCGTCGAAGAAGATCAGGCGTTTAACTCTAAGAACCATTTCTTGAAGAGCCGCAGATGCAACCGATGGTTGCGGTCTGCGGCTTTTGCTTCGCCGCGAAACGGCATCCTCGTCGCCGCGCTAAAGTCTGTCATCGCCACGCGACGAAAGCATTCTCTGTCTCGTATCATCTGGAAATGGTTCGAGACTGGCATATCGCGGGCGGCCGCACGCTTCCTATCGGCACTGGCACGCTTGTCATGGGCGTGCTGAATGTAACTCCTGACAGCTTCAGTGACGGCAACCAATTCCTCTCCTTCGAAAAAGCTGTCGCACACGCCGAACAAATAATTGAAGAAGGCGCCGACATCATCGACGTGGGCGGCGAATCAACGCGTCCGGGCGGTGAGCCAGTCACAGCCGACGACGAGATTCAAAGAGTTGTGCCGGTAATTGCCGAACTCGCCAAACGCTTCCCTACCCCGGTATCCATCGACACCACCAAATCCGAAGTCGCGCGCGCTGCGCTCGGTGCGGGTGCAAGTATCGTTAACGACATTTCAGCATTGAGATTCGATTTTCATGTTGCTGACGAAGCAGCTCGCGTTGGTGCAGGTTTGGTGTTGATGCATTCGCGGGGGACGCCGGCAACGATGCACAAACTGACCCCGGTGCCAGACATCATGCATGAGGTAACGCGAAGCTTACGCAGCTCGATTCACATGGCTGAGCGAAGAGGTGTGAAGCCGGAATCAATTGTTGTGGACCCTGGCATCGGTTTCGGCAAGAGTCAGGAACAGAACATCGAATTAATCGCCAAACTCGACCAACTGATCGAAGCCTTTGCCTGAGTATCCGATGCTGATCGGCACTTCGAGAAAATCTTTCATCGGCCGCATCCTCGCCGACGCCGACGGCAATCCCGCCCCTGCTGATCAACGTCTTCATGGGACTATGGCTTCGGTAGCCGCCGCGGTCTTGAAAGGCGCACACATCGTTCGCGTGCATGACGTTAAAGCGACCGTTGAATGCGTGTTGGTATCGGATGCGATTCTCGCCGCCAATGCTTCGACTTAATGTTGATTCCTGATTCTTCGAGATCACACTAGCGTTTGCACGAGCAGCAAGTCTGCGAGAGAATCTGTCTTCAGCTCGCGTCGCCACAAGCACGATGAAAATCTTCTCAATGTCACGACTTCTGCGTTTGTCGGCCTTTGGCCTAATGCTCTTGTTCGTCTCCGGCTTTGCTGAGTGCTACAAGCCTGTCACCAGGAATCAGCTGCCCGCGCAAATCAAAACAGTTGCCGTACCGGCGTTTGAAAACCAGGCCCTTCGCTACAAGATCGGTTCGCGCTTTGCCGACGCAGTGATTAACGAACTCATTCGTCGCGGCCGAGGCCTGCGGGTGCAGGGCGATCGCGAAGGCGCCGACGCAGTTATTGAAGGAGTCATCAAGAGTTTCACTTATTCCGGTGTGCTGCTTGACGATCAAGGACGCGCTCGTGTCTTTGAAGTAACTATTCAGGCGGCCGTCACCGTTCGTGATCAAACTGAAAACCGTGTCCTCTACGACAATCAGAATTTTGTTTTCCGCGGCGAATACGAATTTGCCAATGACCCACGGAATTTCTTCAACGAAGAAGATCCTGCCGTTCAGCGCATGGCCCGTGCCTTTGCGGAAAGCATTGTGTCCACTTTGACCAACGCCATTCAGACCCGCAAATGAGCAGCCTGACCCGCAACGAACTCGAGCGCTCACTAAAAGCCGGCCGTGTCGATCCAACTTATCTCTTGATTGGCTGTGAAGGTTACCTGCGTGACGTCGCCGCGAAGAGCATCGCAGACTACGCCCTGACCGGTACGCTCATCCGGGAATTCAACGAATCCACTTTTAGTCTCTTAACCGACTCAGCCATGTCCGCGATTGCTGCTGCGGAACAAATGCCGATGATGTCGGACCTGCGGGTCGTCAAGATCAAGGATTTCGCAAAGCTTCGTGAAACGGATGAAGACGTAATTGCGAATTACCTGGCTCGTCCAGCTGAATCCACGGTGATGATTTTCACGGCGGACGATCTTGATAAGCGCAAGAAGCTGACGAAGTCCCTGCGTGAGAAATGCACCGTCGTAGAATTTCCCGCCGTCAGAGATGCCGAAGCGAAAACATGGGCCCGAACGCGTCTCAAGGAACTAAAGGTCACGGCCGACGAACGAGTGCTTAGCGAGATCATCCGGCTGGTAGGGTGCAACCTGCAAACACTCTCATCGGAGTTAGACAAGTTGACCGCTGCGGCGCTTGAAACCCGGCAGATCACCCTCGAGATGGTTGATCATCTCATCGGTCATTCGCGCGAGCTTTCGAATTTCGATCTTGGCGATCAACTGGTCGCAGGGGATCGCCGGCGTGCACTGGAAACACTGCATCGTTTGCTGGAGGACGATGTGGCACCGGTGATGTTGGTTGGTTTGATTGCTGGAAACTATCACCGCCTGGCGATAGCCAAGGAGCTGCTGAATCGCGGTCGAAAAGATGAAGTGTATCGTCTCATCTATGGTCCACCGGCAAAGCGGGACGCGTTTATGAATACGCTGCAGCGCAGCGACGCCAAGAGGATTGCGCGGGGTATCAAGCTGATCGCGGATGCTGATCTAGCGATTAAAACCTCACAGGGAGGCGGAGGGCCGAAAGGCGCAAAGCTTCAGTTGGAAATGCTTGTGTGTGAGTTGGCAAATTGATCGGTTCTCATTGCCCGGCTAACAGACAGCCATAGCTCTGAACATGCGGGTCATGAGGTCAGGATCATAGCGCGGTATGACTAACGCAGTCTGACGCTTGGGCGACCCACCCGCTATCCCGACGCGTCGGGAGTAGTACTGACCTCACGCCAACGCGCCCGTAGAACTCTTCACCCGCCGCCATTCGCTATCATACCCATAACAAACAAGCCACCTATGACTCCAAGTGCTACCTTTGTTTTGGTCGACAAGCGACTCTTTTCTTTTCTGCGTTCTATCTGGACCAAATCGGCGTAGGGAACTTTCTCGCTCGCTTTCGACTTGTCATCAGTAATCTGCAGGAAGTCTTCGCCAACATAATTTAAGTGGCCGGTGACTTTTCGGTTGTCACGAAGCTTGAGAGAAACTCGCCCACCGTCGCCTATCGCGGCGGCTTCGCGCTTAATCTGTTCCACATGTTTGGCATCAACGGGTTCCTGAGCGGCAGTCGAGACGCCCGACAACATCACTGACGATAGCGACACGCAGAGTGCCAGGAATAGTAATAATGCGCGCTTGATCATGAAATGCCTTTTTAAAGAGGACGTGAGATGCGGGTGCACAAATTATTGCCTAAACGTATCTTCCGGTTCGTCCACAGTAGTCACGATATGGTTGACCGTAGAGGTTTGTTAGAAACGCTTCCTCCTGGAGTATCTGCCAATGCTGCACCGCGAGAGCAAGACCAGCAAGAATGAGGAAGTTCAGCGTACCATTTATGAGGAAGATTCCGATAAACCACAAGTCGAGGGAGAGATATATGGGATTTCGCGTCACCGAGAAAATGCCACTCGTAACTAGCGCTCCCGGCGTCTTCACGTCAAAGCCGACGCGCCAGGAATCGCCAAACGATACGTAAGCGAGGGAGAAAAGAACCAAACCTGTGATGATGAGAATAGCGCCCGCGACTTTCAGGAGGTATGAATTGATCACTACTACGTCGAACGGCCAGGGGGAAATATGAAACTCGCTGTGAACTGCGTACAGGATCACTTCAATCATCCACAGTACCAATGCCGTAAAAGCCACCACTTCAACAATTAGCACCAGCCCTCTTTTTCCTCCACCAATAACGATTGGATTGATGTTCCGACGCAAGCGAAGGAACATTGTCTTCATCAGGATGATGAGAAGAAATAGAACAACGCTGGCGATCTGCAAATAGTCGAAAAAATTCATTTGCGCCGGAGCTGAGTACGCAGGCGTTGGAATACCAGAAATCCAAAAACGAATAACCCGGGACTTATCAGCAGCAAGAACGCGATCAGTGAAACTCGGCTAAGCACGAACGCGTGACTAAAATGGGCGCCGCCTCCCGAACTAATGCCACTTCCTCCTGGGCCCTGGCCCACTTGCGCGATAACCATTGCCATCAAATGAGGGTAGATGAGGTAAAGCACTCCGAGTGTAAATGTAAGCAACAGGGATAGGAGGAAAGAAAGAATCAGGTGATTACGGGTTCCAGCATCCATTGCGTTACACGTTTCGACGATGACGCCTTCTTCAAATCCTGGATTCATCCCCGTTTCGATCGATGCACCGGTTCAACCACAACAGAGCAACGCCGAAGAGGAAACAGAAGCTAGAGTCTGACACGGTCCACCACATCGGCATACCCGATGTGTAGTCGATCAGGAAGAACACTGGACCAGCCAATAAAAACGCAACGCCATTAAAGGTAACCAGGCTTCGGAATCGTTTCACGTTGGAGGCGATAATCCACAAAGACACGCCATGCATTCCATAAACATATGACGCCTGCCGGATCATAAAATCGATGAGCGGCCCATCAGGCATCGCGCCCATGCCGAGCCACATGTGTGACGATTCCATCCACGCCCTCGGCATCACGACTGAGATGAATGCAAGAATTTCCGTGGCGCCTGTGATCCGCAGTAACCAGGCCTGGAGCTTTTCGTAACTCATACGTCTCATCCTATGACCGAAGGCGTTTGATAATTTGTATTTGTCCTGCGTGATAGAGATCATGCGCCGCAATCCCGACAACCATCGAGAAGTTACTGACCTTGCTACCCTCAGGAGTTTGGTGAAGTTGTCGCTGAGGTCAAGCCGGCAATCGACGCTCTCAACGTCTTATGAGTTTCAATCAAAAGCTTAACGTCAGCCCTCCAAGTACTTTCCGAGAGATCGTTTCCGGCTGGCCGCTCAATCCAGTTTGAGCCCTTGAGTGGAAACGAGCCCTTTCCTTCCCCAAGCAGTCGTCGTCGCACGATGTATTTCCAGTAAGCAGCATGGACCACGAGTTCCCAGACGTTATGCCGGCCGGGACCTGGGCGCCACGCGGCCTGTTCAGGCGTCAATCCTTTAATCGAGCCTTTGAGATTTGTGCCATGCCACGAACGCCGGTCAAACGCCTGATCGATCATCTCCAGAATCGTGGTGATTTCAGGGTTCGGCATAAGCGCTTAGGTGAGTAGCCGACCTATTGCAGTCCGATAGATCAGCAAGGCAATTGAAGTTGCCACGAGAACGAACACAACAACTTTGCGCCAGAACGGTTTTTCAGGACCGTCGCCGGTGAAGCCAGTTGCCAGCATTAGAAATGGCACGGCAAGGCAGACCGCACTGACCGCCTTTACATAATCGCCCTCGATCGTTTCCAGAATGGTCACGAACGCCTGCGCAGCAAACGCGATCCCACCAAAGAAACTTCGCGTGGGCCAGCTTGTCAGTCGGCATGTCGCGTGCCCTCGTGGTTGCTAACGTTTTCGTCCGATCGCGAAGAGACTTGCTGACGAACGTACATACATCACGCCGTCTGACAGTGCCGGTGTCGCCATCAACATCTCACCCATCGAGTTTGTGGCAACGTGACTAAACTTTTCCCCTGCACTGATGACCAGGATTTCACCGTCCTCGTTGGAGAGATAAATCTTGCCATCTGCCGCAACCGGTGAAGCACTGAATCCACTCCCGACGAGCGAAAGTCGTTGTCGATAAATCTCGTCGCCAGTCTTCAGTTTGTATGCATCGAAGAGCCCGTTATTGGCCAGGACATACACGATGCCGTTGTAGACCAGAGGTGTCGGCATATATGAGCCACGGCCTGTTCGGCTCCAGACTATTGCGTCGCTGTTGGACTTGCCTTCGGCTAGAGTGAGGTCTCCGCGAGAGTTTGCCTTAACTACAAAAATCGGACGTTCGGGACCGCGACCACTCGCGACCACAAACACGCCGTCGGAAAAGACAGGAGTCGGCGCAGTGATCTTTGAGCTGCGTCCCAGCCGCCATAACTCTTTACCGGTGCGCGGATCGTAACCGCGAATAAAGTTTGAAGCATTGGTGACGAGTTCGGGTCCGGTCGGAGTAGTGACAACTGTCGGGGTTCCCCATGAAGGCAATTCTTCGCGAGCAGTTTTCCAGACCGTCTTACCGGTAGCGGCGTCGAGAGCCAGAAGAAACGAATCAGTCTGTGTGTCACATTGAAGAATCACCAAACCGTTCCAGATGATCGGCGAGCTGGCCGGGCCCCATTCATAAGTCGGGATGTCATACGCGCCCAGATCGAGCCGGCCCACGTTGACCTTCCAGAGAAAACGCCCGTTAACGTCATAGGCGTGTACGCCTTCTGAACCAAACCAGGCAACCACGATGCGCCCGTCTGTGGCCGGGGTTGAATTTGCATAAGTCGACTTGATGTGACGCAAATCGGCCGGCACGCCTTCATGGGCCACTCGCTCCCAGATTATCTTTCCAGTGGTTTTGTCGAGGGCATAGATCATCCAGCGATGAACCGAACGGTCTTTTGAAGCGTCGCCATCGCCGTAGAGACCGGGACGGAAAGTAGCTTTTGGATCGGAGCTGACTGCGCTGGTGACAAAGACCCGGCGTCCCCAAATCGCCGGACTCGAGTGGGCCAACCCTGGAATGGCCGTGCGCCAGAGAATGTTTTCACCAGTCTTGGCGTTCCAGGTGTCCGGAAGGTTTTGTTGTTCTGCAATACCTGATGCTTGTGGTCCACGAAATGAAGGCCAGCTTCCAATCGCAGCTTTGGGATCTGCTTTCAGCGTCAGACGATTGCCGGCCGTTCTGAGAATTTGTCTTTCGGGCAGGCTGATTTTTTCTGAATCGGGTAACCAGATGCTGCGATCGAGAATTATCTTTCGGACTCTGCATTCGTCGGTGACCAGATTGAAGATGAGCTTGCTGCCCTCCTTACGTACGCCGTATTTGCCTGGTCCATCGCAACCTCCTGGGCCGCCAGACACCAACATCTCAACCTCCGACCCTTCAAGTTTCCAGTTACCGTTTAAAGCAGGCCAGCCTTGTCCCTGGAGGCTAAAAGTGCCGCCGGGATCGAAGCGCATTACGAATGCGCCAAACTTTAAAGGATAGTTAGGTAGCTGAGGGGCCGGTTGCTGCGCGTTACTAACGCTAACTGTTCCGGCCAGGCAAGCGATCAAAACGAGAGATAACCTGGAAACCATTCGATATACGCGTTGCACGTGGGAAACTCCTTTGCAGGTGGATCAACAGTCAGCTTGCTTTCTTGGCATGCTTTTCAATGTAACGACGGGCAAACTCATTTAGGTGCGGACTCTCGCGCAGTCCGATCTTCTCGGCTTCCTTCTCAGCATCTTCGATGGACCAGCCGTCGCGCAGAACCCGCCTGATCATCCAAAATGCACCCACGCGAATCGCTGCGGTGCAGTGAATGAACGCCGGTCGGTTATCAGGATCGTCGGTGAGTTTAAGAAACTCAGTCGCTTGTTCATCTTTAGGATCCCGGAAAACAAATGGAATATTGAAATAGCGAAGACCTAGTTCTTTCGCCCTGGCTTCCTCCTCAGGCGCGCGATGCTCGCCCGGGGTGCGCAGGTTAATAATGGTCTTCACGCCTTCGTCTTTGAGGCTCTGCAAGTGCTCGAGTCTGGGCTGTCCTCCCGTACAGAAGTCTTTGTTGACGCGCACAAAGTTTCGAATAGGTTGTAATTCCTGCGCCTCGACCGGTAAGGCGGAAAGTAGCGCGACGAGCATAATTAACTTTTTCATTAAGAAAACCTTGATCAGTCTTTGACGGCAGCGACGGCATCGATCTCTATGAGAAACCCGTAGTGCAATTCGCCGGTAGGAATGACGGCGCGAGCCGGTCGATGCTCACCCATGAACCTGGCGTAGACGGTGTTGACCGCGCTCCATAAATTAATGTCGGCGACGTAGACAGTCATTTTAAGAATTCGACTTAAGTCACTATTGGCGGCTTTCACAATCGCCGCGACGTTTTTTAAAGTCTGCTCGGTCTGTTCCTCGATTGACCCGAGCAGCTTTTCGCCCGTACTCGGATCAATCGATAGCTGGCCTGAGACAAAGACGAGACCATTGTAAACCACAGCTTGCGAGTAGTGGCCGGCAGGCGTCGGAGCCTCGGAAGTAGTTATTCTTTGAATGTCCATGGGGCGGAAGATAATGCGTTTGGCAGAAGATGGTCAACGCTATGGAGGGGCATGCTCTGTAACAAACAACTGATAGTTCCCTCAGGACTGACTTTGCCCAGTGTGGATTCACTTAGATTATTCGGGACCCAAGCTACTCGCAGCATTCGGTGAACGCGGTGAAATACCAGCGATTATTTCTAAACTCAAACACGGCATACCATTCGAAGCTGCGATTAGTGATGGCGGTCTTGTCATTAGCCAACGGCGGCGCGACTCGACTGGGATTCGTGTTGTCCGGTTCGCGCATTTGGGTATTGTTGACAGCTCCTGCGGCCAGCGTTTTATCGAGAACTTCCCACGAACCTGCCGGTGAAGTCGACCAATAATCAAACGCTTCATCGCGCGTGTCCTGATTATTGTTCTCGTCGCCGCCGCTGCTCAAGTAGTAGAAGTCGCGCGACATCATTTTCATGAGTGCGTTCTTGTCGCGCTTTTGAACTGCGGCGCGAACTGAGGCGAAAAATGGTTTCCATGCCTGGTTCGCGCGCCTGGATGTTTGAGCGTCAACGATTTGTGGTGCAAGAAGAATGGCCAGCCCCAATATGATCAGCCTTGAATATTTCATCGTCACTCCTGGTTCGAAATAGATTTTCCTGACAAATGTCCGACATGCTTCAGCTTGTCGTGGCGGCCGCGGTGCTCAAGCACCATGTCGCCGCAATGACTTTCGGTTGAATGTCTCCCCATCTCAGCGACAAGCTGAAGCATGTCGGACATACCGGATAAGTTAACACGACGGAAGTGCCGCTCGTGATCGCAGCCATCATTTGCGAGTTACCGGATCGAGTATCCGCGTCTTGTCTTCAGTTATGCTCGTCGGGATCGGATCGAGCTTGGATTCACGCAGAGAACGTGGTGGCGCCGTTTTAACCAACTCCGGTGTTGAATTGTTAGACGCGCCCGTTTGTGTTCTGCGCTTTAATTTAGCGCGGAGTCGCAAGCCAATTAGAAAGCTCAATAGCTGCCACAGCGTGACCGCACCCAGAAAAATGTATACGGGATAGATAACTGACGGTGGTGATTCGCCGGTGCGTGAATTGAGCGCGTCGTAGTATCCGTTCAAAAACCCGAGCAACAGTGAACTGATCAAAGCGGTGACGACATTGATGACCAAATTCACGGTGACCTGAGTTTCAGGCTTCTGACCACCCAACAGCTTATTCATCAAGTAAGTCTTGCCGGAAAGATCTGCCAGAAACTCTCCGCAGCTTCGGCAATAGGATTCCGCTACCTGGTCCGCTTTTCCGCAGTTGGAACAAAACATACTCGTTAATAGAAATTCTAAAGTTATCCTGCAGGATCTTCTAACGGCGATTCACCGCCGCACAATGGACACTCATGCGGCGGCCAAAGGTTAAACTCCTGCTGCGTAATCGATACAAGTGGCACGTCTCTTTCTTCAAAATAACGGCTGGCCTCATTGCCAAGCAGCATGATAGTGCCCACAACAACTATCGTCGCCCCTGCGTCCGTTAGTTCCAATGCTGTTGCTCGAACCGACGAACCCGCGCTGATCACATCGTCAACGATGGCTACGCGTTCCTTACTAATCCTCCGTCGCAGATCAGCCGGCAGCAGATATTTCGCCTTGAACAATTCATCGTTGGAGGAACTGTCTTCATCATGATGCGCGATGTCTGGTTGAGTGTAATAGAAGTGTAGTCCCATTCGCATCGCCAGCGCCTGGGCCAGAAACGCTCCGCCGAGCAAAGGGCCACAAATCGCTGAAACATTGTGAGGCCGCAATAAATCCGCAAGCTTGTCTAGTAGAGGGGCGAGAGCATCGGGCTCAAGAAACAACGCGTCGAGATTGAACCAGACATCGGAGTGGTAACCGGATTCGAGCAGAAAATGGCCGCGCCTGGAGGGCAGTGTGTCGAGAAGGTTGCTAGTCATCGGCTAAATAACCATGCGCGTCCCCAGCTTGCACCTAACCGTTCACTGGGTTAGAGCTTCAACAGCGCCGAAGGCGCGACAGTCAGTAGCTGCGGCGCTGTACGGCCGTGGCTATTTACTGACGGTCCTTCGGACCTAATTCCTGCAGAGCTACTCGGAACGCAATGACTTCCGCGCGAGTAAGGCTATCGGCAGACCGACGCAGAAAATGTGGATGAGTATTCCGATCACGAACTGTTGAAACGAGAAAGGAGCGGACAGCTTATTGCGCAGGGGCGCCAAAACGTTCCGCCGATCGAGCACGCGCCTTCGCAGCTTCCACTTCGCGATCTCGCGGCGGCGCGTTTGTCACAAGTGACGCCAGCAGTTCGTGAGCTGCCTGCGACACCTGTTCGACGGCGCGATTAAAGGCGACTTCATTTGTCTTCGACGGTTTAGTAAACCCGCTCAACTTCCTCACGAATTGAATAGACGAGGCACGAATTTCCTCTTCGGTTGCGGGCGGTTTGAAATTGTGTAGGGTCTTGATATTTCGACACATAATTACTGCCTCTCAGAAAATCGATCTTACAAAAGATACCTTGGAACTGCGGCCAAATAAAAGTATAGGTTCCCAGGCTTTGAACCGGATCCAAGTCGAGCGGTTGCCCGGATCAGCGGAAGGTCGTTATTGCAGTAACGTTCGGGCTTGGCACAAAGTCCGATCCGTGTCGACGCGAAGCGATTTCATTAGCACCGCGGCCTTAGCCCGAGGCCCCGCCCACGAAGTCGATGGTCCTCAAATCGTACGAACTCCTGCGAACTGACAATTGCAACGCCTCCAATCATGCTGAGCAATCTTCGGTATCCTACTTCGAAAATCGGATCCTTAGATCCTTCCATTCTTCTATCGAGAAGGTTTACAAGTACCGGCGGAACGAACTCCTCGCGCGGCGTTCCGTTCACATGGTTCAATCTTTCACCCGCGAAGGTAACTCCGATTTTGGTATTTGGCAGTTGCATGTTTAAGATACCACCGTTGAGACGGGCCATCCGCGTTCCCACAACGGTCGCCCTTTTCATTGCATCCAGGCCAATCGCCATCCCTTCCCCCATGCTTCCGGTCCAGCGATTCACGAGCACGACGATGGGCTTCTCATAGGTCCAGGATCCCGTCGGCATCACCGGCTTTACATAAGATGCTTCGCGCAGGGGAACTACTAACTGATAACCCATCTGCCGGTCTACAAAACGACCAAGGATAGGTTCCGCGACATCCGTGTTGCCCCCTCTTGGTATATCACGTAGATCCAGAATCAGGCCGCGGCTTTCTTTCATGTGTTCAAGAGCGGCATCAAACTGGGCCACGATGTCCGTTGAGATCAGGTCGTTGATCTTGATGTAGCCAATCTGATGCGACAGCATCTTCCAGTCGACCTTCGGGACATATTCATAATGGTCGACGGTCGTATGGTTGGGCTGGTCTAGTTGGTAAACTGTTACCACTCTGCGCAGGTTCCTCGCCTCTATAGTTCGAGGGCGGTCATGTGTTCCAGCAAGTGCGGCCCGTAACGCCCAGTTTCTAGTATCGGCGTTTACCGTCGTGAGCGCCCGTGGCATACGCAGCGAGGCTGCTTGTTTGACCGGCAAGCCGTTAATCGAAACGACTTCCATTCCAACTTTGAGGCCTGACTGTTCCGCGCTAAACCCACTGCGCAGTTGGGTAATTACAGCGCGGCCCGCGATCCATTCAGCCCAAACGTCGAGGCCGGTTGGAACCAAACGCGGAGAGCTCTGCAAGTTTGTATTCAGACTGGTATGGTTATCGTAGAGCTCATCCAGAACTCGTTCGAGAAAGCTGACGAACTCCGCTTTCGTGGTCACCCGAGAGAGCTGAGGTCGATAAACTCTACGTATGCGGATCCAATCGATTCGCTTCTTTTGGGTGTAGGCGTAGTTCTCTCGCAGGTACCCGACCAAATAATCAAAGTCAGAACTGAATTGCTCTGAGGTCGGTTGTTGAGCACTGATTGGAAGACCGGCTGCAAAAAGTAACAGCACGAGAATTAGAGTCTTCATAGAAGCCAATTTTGATAGCTATCCAAGTGGTGGTACCGACCCCCACGTTAATGATGCCTTCGGGCCCACCCGCTACCGCGAGGTGGTACCTCAATACCCATGCGTTGAGTCCATACCAACGGCCCACTCGCTACCGCGCGGTGTTACTGACTCCAGCGTTGAACAGATTACCTCTGTGCGAGTTCGATGAAGAGATCGTTAAACCGGTCTGGAATCGCATCCCACGAGTATTCGCGTTTTTCAGCATTTTCAAGCGCCAGGTGGGCGAGGTGCCGGCAACGCTCGGGGTCAAGGTAAAGATTATTGAGAGCCTGGGCCACGCCTGCTGGTGAAACCTCACCCATCTCGAGTACGGAGAATTCCGGAATGTAACGTTTAGCTGGTTCAATCATCTCGGCCCGCTCGTGCCAAAGATCAGCGCAGGCGCTGTGCGCGGGAACGATTTGAGCGGCGCCAGTCCCGCCATGTTCAAAGCAAACCAGTCCCCAGCCTTCACCCATTGACGTGTTGATCCCAACGTCACAGGCGTTGTAAAGCAAATTCAGCCTTTCATCGTCAGCAACTCCGGCCCCAAGTGGATTTAGATGTAATCGCTTCTCGAGTCCAAACTTGAGCACCATCGAATCGATTAGCTCTTGTTCCGGATCTCCCATGATCGCGTGGTGTAAGCAGAGTCTGACATTGTCGGGTTTGTCCGCGGCAAATTTTGCAAATCCCTCGACGGTTAGGTCGACTCGCTTTCGTTTATCTGGCCGACTCGCGTTAAGCAAGATGAAAGAATCTTCTACGCCAGAGAAATCGCCAAAGACTTTTCGTTTCGCATCGGCGCGTCCGCGCGCATCAAGGGATGCTTCTACCAATGCGGGGAATGGATAAAAAAGTGCTGCATCGATTCCGTGTGGAATCACGTCAACCGCAGGAAAGTCTCCCCCGCCTTTTTTGTCCCGCAGTCTGATGAACGCGTCTTCGAATTCTTTCCGGGCAAAGTTTGTGTAGACCACCACACGATCGGCGTGTTCAAGCGCCGCCGCATCTTCTTCGTTAATGATCTTACCGTCGAGAGGAATGTAACCGACAATCTTCAACCGGTCGCGATAAGGCCCAAGAATGCGCAGATAGTGATCGAAGATCCAGATATCATGCAAAATAAAAATAATGTCAGCGTTAATCTCCTCAACCATTCGCTTCGCCTGAAATGCCGCAAAGACATCGCCGCCCTTGGGATTCGTCGGATGCATGGTTAACCCGCGATCCTGAATGGTTTCACCCGAGTAACCAATTCCCAGATAGTGAATCTCATGACGATCGGCGAGCCGCCGCATGATGCTATGCATTACCCGCGTCAGACCGGTGCCGTGAGTATTGAATCCAATGGCGATGATTTTTAAGCGTTGTTCGTGGGTGGCAGGCATGTGGCTTGTTTGGCGGGATGTTCGTTCAGATCGAGTCGTTCTCCATCTGATCGTAAGTAGCGTTGCGCGTTGCGAAAAACAATCCCAGGCCTTCAGATTCACCCGTTGGCCGGCTGTGCCGCTTATAAGTCACTGCAAAACCAGCTTGGCTAAGGTAATCAAATAACAAATCTACGGTGAAAGTCGCTGAGCCCTGATACAGGAAAGCTGGTTCTTTTGTCGAACGATCTTCAGTAATCTCCAGGTATGGACCACCAATCTCATGAAACTCACCACAGATTTCGTCGATCAAATCTAGTTTCCGCGAGGTAAGTAATATCGGCCATTCGGAGCCCTCACAGTCGAGCTTTAGTAGTCGGACTCGTTTCTCTCCATTGTGAGTAACCAGGGCAACAATCTCATCGAATGGAATCTTCTTGACCGGTTCACCGCGGGCCCACAGTACCGAGCCGTTTCCAGTATTTATGACTCCCTTCATTCCCGGAAACGAATCCGGAAAATTATGGTAGCCATCAAAGTAGAGTGCATCGTTATTTGGATCCGATCGCCATACCGCGCCAAGCATCAACCGCACATGGGCGGCAGCGATGTAAGCCTTCAGATTGACTTCTGCGATCGCTACGTTTGAGCAGTCTGCTTCAAAACAGAAAACGTTCTCGCAGCCTCGCGATAACACGGCTTGGGCGAAAGATCCGATGTGCGATCCAACGTCAATGATAACGTCGCCGGCATCAAAGCGAGCTGGTAAACGGTACTCGTTGAATACAACAACTCCGTTGAAGATCGCCTGATCCAGCGTGTCCGGTCGAAACTGCCACGCTTCATTCATTGCGAAGCCTTCGCTGAGAATCTTAGTCACTATTCTGACCGGGGGATCGAGATGGAAAGCCGTATTTTGAAGGGTGCGCGTAGTTTTGTTAATAACGCGCGAAATTTCGGGGAATTTAAGATGCCGCGGGTACGGTGTGAACCGTACCAGCGGCTTCCCTACTGGAAGTAGTTAACGAGTTCTAAACGTGTAGCTGTCGCAAAGCGAGTAGGGCGGTGCCCCATTTGCCATCGGCATCAGCGACATCATTAAAAGCGCCGGATCACTCTGGAGGGCAGAACTCAGCTCGTAGCTGATTGGCGCCGGTTTTTTAGGATCTCGCGGGCCACACGATCCGGTGAGAATGTAGGCCACACGACTGTAAGAACCGCAACTGAGCACCGTATTGATCTGCTCGAGTCGTTGCAGCGCTCGTCCTGCACCATACTTCACCAGGAAGTCGTAATAATCTCCCTGCGGCACATGCAATGTACTGAGGTACTGAGTACAAACTGCGAAGAGGTAGTCGGGGTCATTCATGTAAGTATCAATGCCGGGAGGAATCGCTGAATTATTCGATCCAGGCACTACCCATTCTTTAACCTTCTCTCTTGGATTCTTAGCGTTTAGGATGACAATCCAATAACTGTCGTCCACGGGTTTATCTGGCCTCATACCGGTTCCGTTGGCACCGTAACCAACGATAAGCGACGGACTACCTGAGTAGAGGGTGCTTTGAACGGTGTAGGCGAGCATGTTGGGCATGGTCATAGGTACAATCCTCCAATAAAGTGGGGGTCATCGAGCTTGCAAAATGTCTTGCAAGAATTGAGGTGCTGATTAATGCCCGGAAAAGGAAATAATGTCAAGAGTTGCAAGAGGAAGTATTTGGAAACAGATTCGTTGCGCAATGAATCGATGCGCGCAGTTTATCGGATGAGAGTTTCCCTCAAGCTTTCGTCGGTTTGGGTTAGGTCGAGGCAAGCAACTGGCTAATACGCTGAGTTCGAATCTTCACGCCGCAACCACCCTCCGTAGATGACGTGCCACACCAGATTCCATCGCAACTTCCGCAATCTTGAATCCCATCTTTGCCCAAAATTCTTCACTTCCTCCCGCGCACGCAATACCCAGGTGATATTCAGGCAATCGCGGTTCGAGCAGTATTCTCGCTCAGCGTCCGGAATCCTTCCGGATTGCCTGCTCGATCTTGCCAGCCAACTCTGAAACGAACTGGCCTACGGCTTCATAATCGTCCGGAGTTATCGCTCTGATTTCGAGAGGCATGACATGATTCAATCGGGGGCGCCGCACTCAATAACGGATCACTTTTTCTTGCGTGAGCTCAACGTCCAATTCATCCCAGATATTTGATCACCCTCGCGATCACGAACAATATTAAGGCCACGATCAACATTCCCACCATCAACTTTCGATTTGGTTTGCCATACTTGATCTGCCAGATTCCTCCGGCCATGCTCGCCAGGCCAAACGAAATAACCAAACCGAAGATGGCTATAATCAACGCCACATCCTCCGGCCCGCCACTGAACCTCGTCGTTTGCCCCGGCTCTCCACTGCGAGCAATGAGTTGTGCTAGATAAATTCCCAATGCTCCCATGAAAACGACGAGTCCGGTTCCAATGACAAGCAGAACCCAACCGAGGATCCGCACCTTCGCGGCTGATTGAAGGCGACTTCCGCAATTCGGACATTTGGGAAGTGTCTCGGTCGTTTCGAAACTGCATTTCGGACAGCTAAGGATTTTCATCTACAGTGTGCTTCGTAAACAGAACCGCTCGGGGCGCCCCAGGCATTACATCCGGTGGTGACGAGCGATCTCTTCTTTGCTAAGTCTCAAGAACCGAGCTGCGTTATTGTAAAAAATGTCGCGCTTTTGCCTGCGGCTAAGGAACGGCGCCCTCTCAATGGCTTCAATCCCCGGCTCAATAATCCCCGGCCAAACCATCTGATCCGAGCCGAACATCACCCGCTCACCATAACCCGCGTCAACAATCGCTTTCAGATATCTATAAAACCCAGATCGCGGTTCGACGTTGACGAGCATACTTACCTCGACATAGACCTGTGGGTGCGAGAACAACAATGCGAGCAGATCGTCGAGCATAGGATAACCCGCGTGCATTAAGTAAACCCTCAGTTTAGGATGGCGAACCAGAACTTCCTCAATGGTCAGCGCACTCTGAAGCCGCGCGCGATAGTTGGTATTGCCTAGATAAAACTCGCCAGGCCCACCTGGGCCGAGGTGTATGCCTACCGGAATATCCAATTCTTCGGCCAGTGCCCAGTATGGTTCCATCCGCGGATCATCAGGAGTGATGCCGCCATACTGGTTGAGCACTTCGCCCAACACTGAAAAAGATCCTTCCCGGTAAAGCTCACGCATTTCTCGCGGCGAGATTGGTTTGTAAACTTTCGAGCTACCGCTCGCCGAGGCTGTGCCGCCTTCGCGATCGAGCCGAAAGTCCAATCCCGGGATGAAGCGCCCAGGCGCCGCAGCCATCCATTTGGCTACGAGGTCGGGCTTGCCACCGAGCATACCAATGATATTCCGGCGCTTCATGATTGCGATTGTTTGGTTCATCACTTCACCGTCTGTCGTTGCGGGCTCCACAGGGTGTTTACACGGTGGCTTAGAATTCGCCAGCGCAGCTCCAAACGATATGGCCGGATCCCAAACCGGCATCTTCTCGACGGGAGCGCATAACGATCCAGGAGTTGGTCCATAGTGGTTGGCAGTACGCGCGTGTAGGTGCATATCGAGGATCGGCAAACGTTTCCTTTGCGCCTCGGACACTTGGCTCGTCAAGACAAGAACGCACAGGCAAAGAACAAGCTTCAGATGTGTGATCATAATTTACTTAAGATTACTCAGGGGGCGTTCCACAATGCCCGCAACCGTTTCCAGTTCTCCTGTCCTTCTTTCCACTTCACCACTCTGTGTGCGACCTCCGCTGAATCTGGCGAAGGCACCAGCTCACGGCGCACATCGCGAACTCTTAGTTGGACGATATCGGGCATCCGGCTGGCCACCGAATGTATTCCCGGCCTGAAATGACAGCTGGAACATGAAGTCAGAGTAGTCCGAAGGTGACGATCGATCGGCTCACCTCGCTCTTTTTGAAAGTCGAACAAATCGATACCGTGAGATTGAAATATCGGAAACTCTTTTTCCTCAAGCTCAACTGCGCGCAGACCCCCTGCTTCGCCGGCAAAGAGTTTGATCCTGCTTAACTTGAATTCGTAGACATTCAGCGCCGTGTTCGCGTCATTGTGAGTCGAATCAAACGCAGTTGGGATCTCCGATGGCATTTCGCGATGAATCCGAATTTGAAGGTCCTCAATAATGTTCGTCGGAACCAGGTTACCGCGTTCGTCAATAGCCGTCATGCGCCTCACCAACGCGAGCATCGTCCCCTTCGGAAACTGTGGCAGCTGGGGATTGGGCGACACTTCAGCGGCGTTGCGGCGATCTCGTATCCATGGCTTCGAAAACTCAGACACGGCCTTGAGATAAGCAAAAGTTGCTTGCCTTCCTTCGGGCAGGCGAATGAAGACCTCGAAAACTGAACGACCGTTGAAGCCAAACACATGCGAGAGAGCGACTGGCATACCATCATCGACACGCACCGCCACCCACGACGATTCAGGCTGAAACAGGTCTGAAGGCAGGAATGCTCTGGCAGGATTATTTTGGTCGGTACTCGCAGCGAACTTCTTCGACGCCACGGCTGCGTCGTACGTTTTGGGTAAAGCTCGTAGTTGGCCTTCGCTCAAGGCCAACCGGCGAATTACTGTACCCAGCTTGCCCTGGAGCTCTCGCGCTTTTGGGGAGGGACTCGATCTCTGCGTCGACCAATCAAACACCGACCAAAGGTCACGCTGCAACAAGACCCGTTTGAGTTGATCGGAGATCAAACGCTCAGCGTTTGTGTTTAGAAATTCATCCAACGTTTTGATTGCCTGGTCGTGAGATGTTCCGCTAAGCAGATGGTTCGACGAACTCCATAACAATGGATCGAGTTCATCATTGCCGTACTCCCGGCCATCACGGTCCACACGCGAGTAGAGACTTCGATACAGACGATTCCAAATGTGTTCTGGATTTGGATCGTATACCCGCCAGCCAGTTGATTGAGATTGGGTTTGATCGAGAGGGGCGGAGGTGAAAGCCTCCGCACGATCCTTCAGCGATTTGAATGCAAAAAGACTAACGATTGACAGGAACAGCAGGAAGAGAAGGACGTGTGTGATCTTGGCTTTCATCGCGCGGTTAACGAGTAATCAAATGTTCGACATGCTTCAGCTTATCGTAACTCCTGGGGTGATGCTCAACCCAGAGGCTTCCTGCGGGGAGCCGACGACAAGCTGAAGGAAGCTCTGATCGTTCATCGTGAGTTGGATTTTGCCTTAGCCCGCGGAGCGGGCTAAAACAAAGAAATCTTTACGACTTGATCAGAGTCTCCTGAAAGCATGTCAGACACCATGATTACTACTCCAGGTAATAATTCTCACCGAAGACTCAACCTGGCCAACCCGTTCATCACGACTCCTGAGTCATGTGCAGTTCGCTCAGCAGCCGTTGTTCTTTGTCGACATCAAGACCGGCTTTCAACTCTTCTTTAACGCCCCTGCGCCACGTTAAGGTGTCCCGGATCGTCTCTTCAAGTGGCCGAAAGCTCAGTCCGGCCGCGACGGCCTTGTCACAATTAATCGACATCAACCCCTTCAAATGCGCAGCGCCTTCCGGTAGCCATAGTGGCAGTTCGCTCCACCCGATTACTTTCTCCCGGGTTAAGAAGTCTTCGCCGGCCCATGTGACCGACGCATCACTATGGCTTACCTTCTTACATTCCGCCAGTAGGTCGTTCATCGACAGAGTGTTTGGTAAACCGATGGCATTGTAGGTGCCGTTTTCCTGTTCCTCGATCATTCTGATGGTCCATTCGGCCAGGTCACGGGCATCGATAAACTGAACCGTCCGTTCGGGCGGCCCAGGCGCGAGCACTTCTCCGCCCCTCGCAACACGCATCACCCAATAAGAAAACCTGTCGGTGTAGTCTTCTGGTCCAACGATTAATCCGGGTCGAATAATCATGAACCGAGTCGGCAGAGTCTCTGCTACTGCTCGCTCACACATCGCCTTCAGCCCACCATAGAGCGCTCCGTAAGTTACGGCCGAGGTGTTACCTGACGAATCAATCGCATTCGCTTGGTCTAACTGATCGCCTGATAAGGTCGTTAGTGGTGCAGTTTCGTCAACGCCAACAACACCGAGATTGGCATACGCGGAAACGCTGGAAATGAAAACGTAGCGCTCCATCGACTCACTCAGTGCTTCCGCTGAAGCTCTGACGATAGATGGCAGGTAGCCGCAAGTGTCAATCACTACATCCCAACAATGGCCTTTAAGCCTTGCCAAATCGGCGCGGCGATCACCGTAAATTGTTTCGACATTTGTTGGAGCTGTCGACGAAGACGTGCCGCGATTAAATAGCGTCACCTCATGGGAACGCGCGAGCGCTGCCGCGACCAGGTGACGACCTACGAATCGAGTTCCGCCAATGATCAGAATCTTCATATAAACCTCAACTGAGGACAGAACATCTACGTCTGTCTTTACTCTCAGCTATCGGACTATGCGCGCTCCGGCTTCGCCGCCTGATATGCGGTGGTCGCTTTGTCCCGCCGTAGTTGAAGTCCTGTTAAAATCGGGCTGCGCCCTTGGTCTGATTTCTAATCCGGGTCCTGGGAAGAGATAAGCCCGAAGTCGGCCGGGCATAGCCCCTATGATGGGAGAGAGTTGCTTACGGCAGGGCAGAGCCACCGCCTCACATCAGGCGGCGAAGCCGATTCGAACTCAGATTCTATGTATCTACCGCTAACGAATTGCGTTCTCATACCAGTGAGGCGACGGTCTGAACGATATTGTTTTCCAGAATCGACGAATCTTTCACCAGACTGAGGATGGCCATCGAGATCACGGCCGCAGGAATGGACGACGCGAAAGTCAGTCCTACTTTGAGACCAAGGTAAACGTTAGCCGCGGTAAAGACTGTGGTGATTAGCGCGCCTAAGATCAGGCCACGAATGGTGAGTTCTTTTGGTTTCATATTCCTCCAGAGTTCTAAACAAGCACTGCTAACTTTCGCGGCGCGATTGACCGATATGCTTGTCGGGCGAGATCGGCCACAGTTTCCCAATCAACAACGTCTAGATCAAGCCTTATTGCAACCCAGCCTTTCGCTCCAAGATACGCAGGCACGAAAAAGCTTTCCGCATCGTCTCGAACGAATCTGCGCTGTTCACTAAGCGTCGACTTGCAGCAAAACGCGATGATGCCGTCGTCATGATGATCGACGAGGTAGTAGGCGAATATCTTCTTACGCACGCGCAAGGCTATATGCCCGTCGCCTACAGTCTCGTGGGTGATTTCAGGAAGCGATTCGCACAACTTGAGCAATCGCTCACGCCGACTATTGGATTGAGCTAACTGTTTCGCTGAAAGACTCATGCTTGAGTTGAAATGAAGCCTTAAGAAGATGGCTTGTCACTTCTAGGTTGAGCGCGTCCGGTACCGTAAAGCGGTGATATAACTCAGCCCAGGATTGTGGCCGACTGAGACCTTGAATTTGCAAATGCAGTCTGCAACCCCCTTGGAGTCTGTCGGAATATTGTCAACTCTCTGTGCGTTCTCAGTGTTCCCTGTGCTTCTGTGGTGGTCCTTTTCCCAAGTAAGTCCACCACAGAAACATAGAGAACGCTGAGGATGCACAGAGAAAACAGACGTCTATTTTGACGACAGACTCCGTTGAGGTTGGTTGTCCCCAACTTCAGATTATGACGCGGTGTCGCATCGAGATTTTATCCAGACGATCATCCTCTACCCCAATCTTCCGGTAGCGGTTCACCGAACATAATCCGGTGGCCATCAGGCGTACGGATCACGAATTCACGTAGCCCCCATTTTTTATCGCTCGGTGGGTCAATCACGTCGGCGCCGCGAGACGCAATCTCGTCATGATAGTCATCGAGTCCTTCCATAATCAGATGGACAAACCAGGAATGGTTTCCAGTCTCGCCGGCGGCGACTTCGTCTGCGCATTCACCCAGCATGAGCTTGAACGAGTCCTTTGAAATGAAACTCCAACCCGGGGCATCGATCGGGTCGCGTTGAAATCCGAGAACTTCAATGTAGAACCGGGTCGAGACGTCCAGATTCTGAACGGCCAACACACTACGAGAATAGAGAAATCGTGGCATATGCAAGAGATAGTACAGAACCGAGCGCGGTAGCGCCGGATCGGACATTCAACGTCACTGATTCAGAGCAGCTGTGCCGTAGCTCGACTCCAGGATCCGGCGCTACCGCGCGCTCGGTTCTGTACCAATCATTCTGAGTCGGACACCTTTGGCAATACATGCCTGGAGAATAACGCAAAGCTAGTTGGACTGTTAAGACAGCCGGCAGTTGCATCCAAAATCGCAGTGGGATTTTGCAACTAATTCAGGCTCCCTCGGTCCACGACGCGCCTCGCTCTAGCATCCTAAACGTGATGCGGCTAAGATCAGCGCATCGAGCAGCGGTCGGTCAGTTTAGATATCTCGCCTTTAAGACCAGTTAAATGGAAGGGCTATCCCCCAACGTCCACCTCCGGCATTACCGCATCATCTCCAAACTCGGAGCAGGCGGAATGGGCGAAGTTTATTTGGCCCACGATACGATGCTCGATCGTAAAGTCGCTCTGAAGATTCTTTCAGAAGATCTGGCTATCGAAGCTGAACGCATGCGTCGCTTTGTACAGGAGGCAAAAGCGGCTTCGGCCCTCAACCATCCAAACATCATCACCATCTACGAAATCGGCGAGAACGGCAATCAACATTTCATCGCGATCGAATACATCGAAGGCGAGACTCTGCACAACCGGCTGGCAACCGATCCCATGTCGCTTAGGTCGATCCTTGAAGTAGGCATTCAAATCGCGTCCGCTTTGCAGGCAGCCCACGAGGCAAACATCGTTCACCGGGATATCAAACCAGAGAATGTGATGATCCGTCGGGACGGTCTGGTTAAGGTCCTGGATTTCGGCATCGCCAAAGTGTCAGAACCGGTGGCGCTCTTTGGATCTGACGCGGAGGCCGCCACCCTCAAAGGCGGGACCAGTCCCGGGGTAATAGTTGGCACGGCAGCCTACATGTCACCCGAACAAGCGAGGACCAAAGGCGTTGATGCACGGACAGATATCTTCAGTTTCGGAATCGTGTTCTATGAAATGCTGACCGGCAGCAAGCCGTTTGATGGCGAAAGTGCGATGGACATCATCGGTGCAATCCTGCACCAGGAACCACGACCAGTTCGCCAATTCATGCCGGGCGTTCCCTCGGAGATCGAAAGAATAGTCAACAAACTACTCAGGAAGGATCCCGACGAGCGTTATCAAACCGTCAAAGACTTGCTGGTTGATCTGAAAGACGTGAGGAGAGAGCTGGAATTCCAGGACAAGTTGAAACACACCTCGGCGTCCGAACAAGAACACACGAAAACTGAGATCTTGAACGTCACGTCTGTATCCAGCGCACCTGCAACTTCGAGTGCGGAGTACATTGTTGGTGAAATTAAGAAACGAAAACTCGGCTTCGTGATCGCGCTCGCTATCCTGATGCTGGTGTCAGCTGGAGTTTTCTATGCGGTTGTGATGCGCCGTTCCTCCGAGGTAGCCGACAATCGCCCGATCGATTCAATTGCCGTGTTGCCATTCCAGAACAGGAGCACAGACACGGAAACTGAATACCTTTCCGATGGTTTGGCGGAATCTTTAATTTACGGCCTTTCGCGATTGCCGGGTCTCAAAGTGAGTCCCACCAGTTCAGTCTTCCGTTACAAAGGTAAAGAAATCGATCCAATAAGAATTGGCAGTGAGTTAGGCGTGAATGCGGTAATGACCGGACGTCTTGCCCAACACGGCGACGACCTCACCATCAGCGTCGAACTCGTTGACGTGCGAAACAACAAACTGCTTTGGGGCAAACAGTATGATCGCAAACTGGTTGACCTGCTCACCACTCAACGAGAGATCGCCATGCAAATCACGCAAAATCTGAAACTGGAATTGTCAGGCGCCGACGAAACACACGCGACCCGACATTACTCCAAGAATTCGGAAGCCCATCAGCTATACCTGAAGGGCCACTATCACGCTTCGAAATACACCAAAGAGGGCTTCAACAAAGGCATCGAATATTTCGACCAGGCAATTGCCAGGGATCCAAATTTTGCCCTGGCTTACACCGGTCTGGCTTTCTGCTACCTGAACCAGACTGATTGGGTTTTCGCCCCCAGAGATTCGGTCCCAAAAGCCAGAAAGGCGATTGAGAACGCGCTGAGGATCGATGAAACGCTTGCCGAGGCTCATACGATGCTCGCAATGATTCTGCTTCAGTATGACTGGAACTGGTTGGGGGCTGAGCGAGAATTCAGGAGAGCGATTGAAATCGACCCGAACTATGCGCTGGGCCGTACTTTCCTCGCCTGGCATCTGGCTGCGATGGGTCGGTTTGATGAGAGCATTGCCGAAGACAGGCGCGCACTCGAAATTGATCCACTCTCCCCAGCGGTGAACGCTGACCTGGGGTGGGATTATTATCTTGCCCGCCGTTACGACGAAGGGATCGAACAACTTCGGAAGGCAATAGATCTTGAGCCAAACTACTGGATATCACATGTCTTACTCGGACGGTGTTATGAACAAAAGGGTAGGTTGAATGAAGCGGTCGCCCAGTTTGAGAAGGCCCGCCAAATCGAGAATTCAATTCCTGAAGTATTAGCTGCGCTAGGACATGGATATGCGCTGGCAGGAAGGAAAGACGAGGCATTCAAGATAATCCGTGAGCTGCAGAAGCGATCGAAACGAGAGTTTGTTCCTTCATACAGCATCGCCACAGTTTACGTCGGACTTGGGATGAAGGATGAGGCAATGCAGAATATCTTGAAGGCCTACGATGAAGGGTCTTTTTATATGATCCACCTCAAAGTCGATCCGATGCTCGACAGTCTGCGCACTGACCCACGCTTCACTGATCTGTTAAGACGTGTGGGCCACCAGCCTTAGCTGCCCAAGCGTTCGAATTAATCGCTTTAATTTCAACGAATCTGTCATGGCTTCGCCACGTGATAGAAGGCAGGTTTCCATCCAACTGAGTTCTCTGGCTTCAATTCCGCAACGGCTCCGCCGCCAGATGTGAGGCAGCGCAGCCGCGACGTCGATTAGTAGATCTTATTGTTTCGCGAAACGGCTACCTGACACCCCATTCCCAGATACCAAACTGGACCTTCTTGCTCAACGGATGATTTGACTGCTTCAGCGACAAAGCTATTTGTCCACGATGATGTGATTCATGTGAGATGAGGTAGCCAAGAAAAGCGGTGACGTGCGGTTTGAAGCCTTTTATCTTGCCGCCCGACTCAATCCCCTTCGCAAACAGTTGGTTCATTGCCTGACCTGACTCGACGATGGACTGCTGGAGCAATTGCTTATTAGCGGCATCCGCTTTCTCGATCTTCTGCAACTTGCCAATCAACTCCGGGGCAGCCTGCTTCAACCACATTAACCGCACGTTGTGAAGGTGGGCGAATTGCTCTGCAACAGTTCTTCCCTTCGACGTTGAAACATCCCCGAGATGAGCAGGGTCAATTGCATCCACGAGGTAGAGGTTGATTCGATTATGAATTTCCCAGGTCTGTAGGAGTTGTTGGTGGTCCATTGGGTATCCTTTCTCGGTGTAGAACCGGAAGCGGTAGCGACGTAGTGCCCACTTACGATGAGTATTTCGCTGCGAGTCGCTTGACCGTGGTCACATTTCTTACCGTAACCGGCAAGCCCAGCGCCTTGGTCAGCAGTGCGCCCGAGACTTTCGACTCACTCAAGTTTCCCCGCCGCAGCCAATAAACTTCGCGCCGGTGCAGACGAAACTCGTCAGCTTCGTTGGTTAATTGGAGCAGTTTTTCATTGGCTCTCTGTTCGGGTTCATCAGCCATGAAGCCGATGTAAAGCGTATGGACCGCCACCTCCGAATCCGGAAAAGCTTTGTAGCCAGCGATACTCACAACCTCAGGCACCGTCCTCAAAAACGTCGTGACTTCATAGCCAAGGGATTCAAGCAGACAAGTTTGGATTTTCTTTTCAAGCGCGCGCGTGCTCTTCGAAGTTGAGTCGAAGATCACATTGCCACTTGCGATGAACGTCTCAACATTTAAAAAACCAAGTCCGACAAATAACTTTTGCAGGTGGTCCATCCTAACTACGTGACCGCCGACGTTTATCGCACGAAGAAAGGCAATGTACTTTGGCATGGTTTGAAGGATCCAATGTTCCGACATGCTTCATGGCGGACATCGCGTCACCGGCGGCCCAGATGATTCGCTTTCATCTGCTTGAAGGTTCTCTCAATGTTGGGGTCCGAAAAATATTCACGGAAAAAGTACCTGTACACGGGATCATCTCCGGCAAGCTGATTCTCGAATTTTGCCAGGTCAACCGGCTTGCGAACGCCTTCCAAATCCAAACCGGCTATGACTCCCGCGTTAACCTGATCCTGCACGCTGTGCAGCAACTCAGCACCGAGCGCTGCTAATCCTTGCCGCGCTGGACGTCTCCGTGTCCGGGAATCAGGTGTTCAAAATCGAGTTCTGAAAGTTTCCCCAGGGCCTTAAGCCACTCCAGCGGCTGCTCCGAAAATCCCCAGGGAAACGGATGGACCACCATATCTCCAGTGCACACAATTTTATCATTAGGCAGGTAGACCACGATGTCCTGAGCGGTTTCTCCATGACCTAGAAACAACAACTCGACAGTTCGTGTCCCGGGGTGCAGGGTCATTTTGATCAAAGGTCATCGGCGGCGGCGTGTTGATAACCGTGCGGTACTCTCGTCGGATAGCGTGGATGTCCTGTTTGATGAGCCGCTCGAATTGAGCTATGACCTTGTCGTTTCCAGGTTTACCTTCCTTTCGTAAGCGCTGAATTTCCGCTTCGATCTGCACCTGCGGCGACTCGATCCGTTTCATCAGGTTGGTCATGTACTGACGTGTGGTCGCCGCGATGATGTCGCGAACTCCCGGATGCGCGACGATCTCCACGCCAGGGTATGTCTTTACGTATTCCTGATTGCCAAACCGATGATCCTTGTGAATGTGCGTATTGATTAAGTAACGCACCGGTTTCGGGGATAGCTTTTTGATCTTCTTGATCTTGATTGAATAAAGATCGGAATTGATCGATTGCCCGTGCGAGCCGATGGGAAAGATTAGGACCAGCAGGATTAGGAATTTCAGGTGCATACCGCTTCTTTGAAACGTAGATTGAAACTACTGGCTTCCACCGGTCAGGTGTTCAGAGTTCAACCCTCAGGTTGTGGTCCCGCGCAGGGACGCAAGCTAAAGCTTGTACTGTACACCTGAGGCGACACGGCTTTCGAACGCGTCATACTCTATTTTGATTTTGGCTCGGAGTAGATCGGGTCGAATGCGCGGGTCGTATGTTCGGTAACGCTTGGCACCGGCTCTTGAAGCATGCGCGCCTGGGCCTCATGAAGTTCTTTCGTCGTATGGTGCTTCAGTTTATTAGCGTTCTTCGCTTCCCTTGGTGCCTTTGGTCGACGAAACAATAACCCGATCAGCACAGCTTCGATGATGAGCATGATCACGAAGCTGAGCATGGTCATAGCGATCAAGATAGGAACATCGAAACCAGCCCCCTCTTTACCCACACCAATCAATACCGCAATGCCGACCAGGCCCAGGATGAAGACTCCAGCCATTGCACTCACAAGCAGTTCAGGTTTTACTTCTCTGGAGTAGCTGGAATGCTCTTGTGTGCCACTTAATTGTGCGCCGCAATAATTGCAGTAGCTTAAGCCCTTCGCCACGGCTACACCGCAGGTTGAACAATACATGGGTCTTGCCTCCTGTTGGCTACTACGATACCGCATCCCATCAAGTTCATTGCTGAATAATAATTGTGCGTTTAAACAGCCGTGGGGTCACCATCAGCTCGACGGAGGTGGCACGGCTTCAAGGTCTTCTCGAAGCATTCCCTTCAAGTGTTCGTACGGAACCACCACACTCACGAGCCCCAGGCACCCCGCACCGATCTGATACTCACCAAAATTTATTTGCACTCCGTTACGAGTCAGATTCCAACCGCTATAGTTCTCCGCTGTCGGCTCCGCCCCCCTTTTCAACGATTGCTCATCTGCACCGCCCCCACCGCCACAATTTAGACCCACTCTCATTACCTCATCGATGCAATAGTCGGCGATAGTTTTAAGAAATTTTGATCCAGGTTTGAATAACGTGGCAAGGTTTTTAAGTGGCCTCCCTCCTTTTAGATCGTAGTTCAGCGGTATGGGATACCAGTCGGAGTTCAGATATCCGCTAAAAGTTTCCATCGTGAGATTGATGCTCAAAAGTGCCGGCGTAGCGTAGAGAACTTCGTAGTTGGTTCCCATGTGATATTCCATGTCCCGTACTTTCCCGTTAGGGTACTTCGTGTTCCTCGAGCAGAAGCGCTCAAATTCCTTAACATCATTCTCGATCATTCGCCGCACGTAGAAGTTGAACTTCCGCTCCTGCGACGTGTGTGGGTTTTCGATCTGCGGATAGCTAATCTCCAATTCATACTTCAAGGCAGAGTTCTTCTCCTTGATCTCGACAGGAATGATTTTGATGTCGCCGGAAAAATATGGCTCGCCTTTGAGGAGACTCGGCTTGCCTTCGTTACTGGTGCTGCTGGGGCTTGGAAGTGGGCTTGGTTGCGAAACGGGCAGGGCGGTTCGCTGTGATTTATTGGACGAACAAGAACTTGCCACTGATACCGCGCCCATGCCTACAAGTGAAGAGAGTAGCAGGGCCAGGAGTTTCATAAAGGCAGCTTCACAGTCGGTTCAGCGATTTGGGACTGTCAATTAATGTAGTGCTCACTTACGGCGAGGCTCCGATTCCTCGTCGAGCAACCTGGTCGTGTTCTCAGTCACGCTTGCCGGTTGAACCATTTCCGCAGTTTGCGCCCGCTGTGGTCGGAAATTTTCAATAGGCTGGGAGCGCGCCGCAAACAGTTCGGGATTCCGCGCGGCGGAAGGGAGTTGTGCGGGCATCGGGGGAACGTAGTGAGTGATGCTTTTTGCCTGTGCTTTCCTGTCGGCCAGGAAAACGCCATAAAGGGTGACCGCAAAGCCAACGAGAAATAAGAGGACTGGCAGTAGAAAAAGAAAACCAAAGTCGTCGTCGATGGCGGTTAAGAAACCAGCAATAAATGCTAGCACCAGGCTTACCAGCATCATCCACGCGCCTTTCCGCGCACTTCTCTGACCTCGGGAACGCGGCACCGTTTGCACTTCCGCAACAGGGGCCACAAGTGGAATGCGGCTGATCAAGTTCTTTACATCGGTAAGTGCAAGCCCACAGCGCTGGCAGAAGCGCATTTCATCGGAAATCTGTTCCACACCACAATTAGGACAATACATGAATCGACCTCAATAAATACCCGTCGTTCTCCAACCCAACTAACACATGACGAAAAACGTAATCATTATGTTCAGAAGTTTCATTGGTGACGAGAAATCGGGGTTAGCCGCGGTTAGTATCACTCCAGTCCTGCGCCCGCTTCCCCTCTTGTGCGTAGGCTTCCTGCACAAATCGATTGTCCCAATAAAGGTGTCCACGTAGCCTCGCGGAGCAGCTCGACAACAGGTAAAGAGGGATCGTCAACATCCCCTATCGCTCGTACTGCTCAACATGCAGCCGTAAGGTGGATCTTTCTAATTGAGTCTTAACAGCCTCAACGACAAGCTGAAAGCGTGTCGGACACGAGATGCTCGACACTCTGGCGAAAGATCAGTTATGAATTGGTCAATGGATCAGAAGAAGGTGGAACAAGCCACTGCCACGGAGGCTCCGGCTTCCCGGCGACGAGCCCGGCTGCACGAAATTATTTTCGAGTCTCATACAGCCGCTGGTCGCCTCTTCGATCTCGTGCTCATCTGGCTGATTCTACTGAGTGTCGCTACGGTTATTCTGGAAAGCGTTCGCAGTGTCAGGCTGCAATACGGCGATCTACTCTACGCGCTTGAGTGGTTATTCACCGGGCTCTTTACTTTGGAATACGTGCTGCGCTTGATGAGTGTGCGCCGTCCGGTACGCTACGCGAGGAGTTTCTTCGGCGTCGTCGATCTGCTCGCGATCATTCCTACGTATCTCAGCATCTTCGTGCCAGGCAGCCAGTACCTGCTGGTGATTCGCATATTGCGTCTGCTGCGCGTCTTCCGTCTACTGAAACTTTCCGAGTACATCACGGAAGCCGACACACTGCGTCGCGCGCTGCGTGCCAGCCAACGTAAGATCAGCGTCTTTCTCTCGGCGGTGATGCTGCTGGTAATCATCATCGGCGCGCTCATGTACGTCATTGAAGGCGAGGCAAACGGTTTTACCAGCATTCCGGTCAGCGTCTACTGGGCGATTGTGACGCTCACGACCGTCGGCTACGGAGATATATCGCCGCAAACGCCATTCGGTCAGATACTAGCATCCCTGGTGATGATAATTGGCTATGGCATCATCGCCGTACCGACTGGCATCGTCTCAGTGGAACTCGCGCACGCAGTCCGACACCAGACAGGCGCCACACAGGTATGTTCTGCATGCGGAGCTGAGGGTCATGACTTTGACGCGCGATACTGTAAGTATTGCGGCGCGGAACTGAGGTGAGTTGTGCGCTCGAGCTTTTAACACAAGCTAGGATTCACGCGGAGCGATCTCATTAGCACCGCGTGACGACTGTTTCACCAAATATGGACGGGGCATCTGCTTACCAACGTAGGCGACTCACTCTGCAGAGCCATCGTAGGCGAGCTATCGCGGGGCAGCAGTTTGTTTCGCCAGCTCCCTGCGGAAAGCTTGCTCCCGGTTTGCGACATACTTCGCGTAACCTTCCGGATCGATGAAAGCTGCGAAACCTTTTTCCCTCAGTTGTGGATACTTCGTTTCGAGGCCAAAGTAACTGCCGTGCGCGCCGAGGAAGATGTCGATTGGCAGCCCTTTTAGCACTCGGAACGTACGTTCAAAATCAGCAGCCATTCCAGGATACGTGGGGTTGTTGACCAGCTTGTAGCCGGGGTTCACGTTTGGGCTGCCTATGATCACTACGTTGTAAGTCCTGCTGTTCTCCTTAAGCTTCATGGAGTACGTCGTGCAACCTCTCGTATGTCCGGGAGTAAGATGCGCGACCAGCACTGTGCCTCCCAACTTCACCTCTTCACCATCACGCAGGACATGGTCCACCTTCGTCGCTGGATACAGCATCGACGGGTCGTTGCCATATTGGAAATCGCTCTTACCTCCAGATTCAATTACCGGCACGTCCGCATCCATGACCAGATACCTGGCGCCGGTCAGCTTTTTGATGGCCGCACTGCCGGCGTTGTGATCATAGTGTGCATGGCTAATCACGAGGATCTTTACGTCGGTGAACTTGAAGCCGAGCTTCTCCACACTCGTCCGAATCATCGGGACACTCTCCTCGAGATTGCTGTTAATTAGGATGTGGCCCTGCGGCGTGGTGACCAGATAACTCGCCAGCCCTTTGCTGCCAACGTAATAGAGATTGTCCGCGATTTTGAATGGAGGAAACGGCTCAGTCCAATCGTTTGCCTGCGCGTACGATCTGCTGGTGCAGCCGATGGTTGCTGTAAACGCGACCAGTAAAAGAATCCAGAGTTTGAATCGGTTGTATCTCATGGTTACATTCAGCTGGTCTCCTTCACTTGGTTCTTCTTAATCAAAGGTCATGCACACAACTCCTGCATCAAATCCAGCTCATCCTTCATGAATGACTTCTCGAAGAAGCTCGGCGATGTCATCCTTGCTCAGTATTTCAGCTTCCGTACCGAGGACGAGGAAAAGCTCCTGCATCTCTGGAGAGGACTCATGGGCGACAAAAAACTCCCTGCTCGATTTAACGAAATTCTCATTGAGACCCTGGAGGTCAATTTGAGGGACCAAGTCGGAGGCTGCACCAACCACCAACGTGTCTTTCGATATTGGCAAGTAGATATTTTGAAGATCATCTTCTTTGCCGCTCGAGGAGATAAACTTCTTTTTGCCTGCAACCTCAAATAGACAACCAACGTCGCCTAAGACCATTGGTCTATCGGTCTTCACCACAAACCAGTTTAGCTTCCGGTAATCTTCCACACGCGGTTCTGGAATCAGACTTTTTGCCAAGGCTTTGATGTGGCCCTCCCTAACGGCAGTCGGAATTCTCTCCAGGAGCATCGGCCCCAGGGTGCTAAACATGAACGCATATTGAGAAATATCTCTATCCATCTGAGCCACAACTAGTTCAGGACTTAGCATCCTCAACATGCGTTGCTTTAACTGCAATCTTTGCGATCGTGTCAATTGCATCTGGCGAAGCGCGTCATCAAGCGCTTTCCTCATCACCTCAGGGTGCCGCTTATAGTATTCAAGTATCCAGGTCCTAAAATTGGTTTCGTCGGCAAGATAGCCGATTAATAGGCTGATCAACTCACCTGAGCTCTCGATGAAAGAATCGCGGAGATGCTTGGTGCGGCTACTCAGATGTCCTATAAAGTCGGCGATTTTAGTTTCTGAAATTCGGTGGCCACTGGCTCTTCGCCTTAGGTAATCAAGAAGTATTGCAAATTCTCCCTCAATATCAGTAATTTCGTCATCAACATTGAGTTCCCCATCCTTGCCATAAAAGTGTTTCTCGACAGCGACGTTTACAAGGTTCGTCTCGAAAACTTTCCCCTCACGTCGGTACACCCAAGCAAACACCTCTTGACCTTCAACCTTGCTCGCGAAACCCTTAAGCAAGAATCTTGGAAGTATGTGATGCCTAATACCAGCCATATTGAAGTCCCGTAAATGCCTTAGTGCGAATTTCTCGGGAAACAGCTCACGCGATGCGTAAAAATGAGTGTTGGATTGCGCTGATCAGATTCAGCGTGAGCCATGCGTCTTTAGCGACATCAGAGGTAGATACGTGCGAGCCTGTTCGTGAAGCCTGGATTATTTGTTGCTTTCTTAAACTCGTCGAGCTCGAAGCGTATCCGGTCTGTCAGATTTGCTTCCTTAAGTAGCTTTAGGTGCTCTTCGAAAGCGTCGATCGATGCGTTGATTACCCCCTCAGCGCAAGCCATCCCCGCATTTGCGTAACTAACCACTCTAACGCCTTCTGCATAATCCAGCTTTTCGAGGCAAGGTGGCTGCGCCAGGTGGAGACGGGCTAAACTTGGATAGTATTTTCTGGCGAGAAACAAACGGTGAGAGTCGGGATAGGATTTCCAAAATTGTCTGAAGTCATTCCATTGCCTCATTGCTGAGGTGTCGAAATCGAAATCTCTGCGTGCATCGAAAGGCAGTTCCCAGACGACACGCATGAGTTGTTCTGTGACCACCCTTCTCTCTGCGTCACTATCATCCAGTTGCCGAATAAGGCTATTCAGATCATCTATGAGAAAAGCTACGCGAACCGGAGTAATTTTATCGTTCGTAATGAAATCGAGTATTTGTTCTTTGTCCTCCCGGACCTGACTTTGAAGTTTGCTTGTATGTTCCTGGCGCTGGGCTTGCAGAGCCTGCCAGATAGTGAAACCGAGTCCCATCACCGCGATTATCGTGGTCACTACCGGGACGATTTTCACGAAGTTTTCGACCCATGGCTTCCGGCGAGTCAGCGCACGAATCTCCAGCTTTAGTTTCGTCAGTTCAGCATCGGCTCTTTGTTGTTCATGGTCTTCCATACCAAATCCCTCGCAATGAATCACGAGTCTATCGTGGAGACTGACTCTGACATTTAAGTGACATAACTTGCTGGAACAAACGACTTCACGAAACCGCCGAACACTGGTTCAAGACTGCACTTCTTACCGTAGTCCTTCCTTAATGGCGCGATGACCCGATCACCGGGTCAGGCAAAGACCCGGATACCGTCTACACCCGTCGTCGTTCGTGCTGCCAACGTTCACAAGTTCAACGTTGCAACGATCAGCTTTGCCGTGGTCCGAACTGAAGCCGTGAAGGCGAAGAACGGCCCGAAGTCCGGCATTTTCCAACTAATTCAATCTAACTTTGGTTTAAACGATTTAATGAGCTCAAGGAATTTTTCAGGAGTAGCAAATCCAGCCTTTGTTTGCCATTCGCTGATGCGGGTGTTGATGTTTTCTGCAGTGTATGGCCTGTTCCCTTCAACCTGAAATACACGTGAACCAGGAATAATTGCCACTAACACCTGCGCGTTTTCAATAGAGAGCTGGAATGTTTCGGATTTCCTGGTTGGCGGCGTCGTCGTTCCCAGAAGTTTCATATTCATTAACACTGAGCCTTCGCCTAAATTGTCCTTCGGTCCGGTGTCACCGATGATTGCAGTAGTGACTAGTTGTGTTTTTGGATTGAAGGCTACAAGTAAGTCGCCAACTCTTGCGCCGAAATCTTTCACTACATTCTCACCGCCGACCAGTACCAACGCCGGGACGGCCATCGGATTGACTTGATTCTTGAATTCGCATTCGCCCTTATCTCCGGTTAGACCATTCTTTAGCGCCGTTAATGAGCCAAAATAGCCCTGGTTTTCACCAGTCTTAAAAACACACGGGATCTTCTTGCCGTTCTCAATAACAGTTGGAAGAACGTTGTCCCAGGTGATTCGAAAACCTTGCGGAACCGTTTGATAATTGGAGTCACGGAATCTCTCGAATACGCCGATCGCTTCACCAAAACTGCTAAAACATAGGTTCTTGGGGGAACTCCCTTTTCTAACGACAATCGCGTTGCAGATGTTGTTTAGGGCCTGGGTGTTTCCGCGCGGATCCTGGGGATGATAAGACCTGGGCGAACCATCCGTGTTCACGCGCAACTTCGTCTGAAACAAGATGATGTTGTTCTCACCGGTGGGTTCTTTGAGAAGCAGGACTTTTTTGTTTTGTGGCGTGAAGATGCCAGTTCTTGAAACCTGATAGCTTTGCGCATTAACGACTATCGCGCCGACGAATAATGCAAGAATTGTTGAGAAGAAATAATTGAGTTTCATTTCGCCCTCCGTTAAATGTTTTAGTCTCCGTTGGATGTAGGCACAGTCACAGCTCAACCTAATCCTTATGAATGGAAAGCCTAAAACATTTCCAGAGTAGTGAGGCCTACTTCATCCGGTTGTACTTTTTCAACGCCTGGACCACACGATCGCCGGGTAAGCCAAAGACGCGTATGCCGTCTGCGCCGGTCATCGTCTGTGAGGCCAGCATCGCGTTGACGACGGCTTCTTCAGTTGCTTCAATCGTCGCTCGAAACAGCGGATCGATGCGATCATTGGGCAGCATTACCAGCGCGGGTGTCCCGTCAGACCTGGCAGCGCCGGCGTTCGCAGTTGAAAACGCGAGAAACAGATCACCTGATGAATTGTCTGCGAAACTACCTAACGCTCCCATGCCAAGGCTGACACGACGCGCGATGCGATCAAGTTGATGCGGCAGTACAGGCGCGTCGGTGGCAACGACGACGATGATCGATCCACGACCTTCGTGATCCCCGTCGCTACTCTTATCCCCGAGGGCACCTCGTCCTGTTGAGGGGCACCTTGGAATGTGTGCCATCCACGGCCTGGTCGGCGGCCCGTCGAGTGCACTGCAGATTCGCAAGTCTGTGATCTCCGAACGAATCGGAGCTCCGAGGATTCGCAAATCACCACCATAGTTGCACTGGACCAACACGCCCACGGTGTATCCACCTTCTGACGCCGTCACCACTCGCGACGATGTGCCGATGCCGCCTTTGAATCCGTTGCAGCCCATCCCCGTACCACCGCCCACGGCACCTTCTTCGACGCGCCCGGGCCTGGCTCGATCGAGCGCATCAAAGGTGTGCGACGCTTTTACATGTTGTCCGTTTGAATCATTTAGAAAATCAAACGTCTCGGCCACAATAGGGTAGGTGAAAATAAACTGACGACCATTTTTCAATTGCCATTGGATTGCGGCGTCGCGGACTGTTCCCACGCTGTGGGTTCCGGTCAATAAAATTGGCCCCTCCATAAAACCGGATTCCTTGATCCAGTTAATTCCAGTCATGTCGCCGTTGCCGTTCTGGTTGTACGTGGCTGCGAACACTGGATCCCAATTGCCGCGCGGGCGCGGGAGTATAGCCGTCACACCTGTTCGGATTGGTCCCTTGCCGGGAATGAGTTTGCCGTCGCCCTCGATGAGCGTTACATGCCCGACTGCAACGCCGGCAACGTCAGTGATCGCATTCAATGGACCAGTGCGACCAGGGAACGGGATTCCTAATTCGCGCCCACGCGGCCGAGTCTGCGCAGACGCCACGATCGCAGTGGCTCCGACCAGTAACAAAACGAGCGACAATCGTGTCAGATCTGTTTGCAAGCGCCGCAGTGAGATTGGGTGTTCTGTGTTCATCGCAATTCCTCCAGAATGAAGTCAATAGCACCACGCGGTAGTCAAACTCGAACAACGCTGAAAGCGTTCGCTAATTCCAGCCCACGGTTGCGTTTTTGGCAACCCTGGTTAAATCGCCCATTTCACTCGAAGACGCAACTCTGACGGCGTTCCGTCGCCGATCGCTCACCGTTGAAGCGGTCGCAACTTCTTCAGAGTTGCTGGAGATCTTTTGCGGCATTTGGCTACGCGCGTGGTGGTACCGACCTCATGCCACTGCAATCAGAAACCGTGTGCACCTCATGCCACCGCAATCAGAGACCGTGTCGACCTCATCGCAGCTTGTTGTAGGTCAAACCGCCTCACGCTCGCGTTGCAGCCTAAGGAACTCCTCGACGTCGGCTTGAGATTTGAGCCAAACGATCTTTTTGTCCGCAGCTACAGCTTCGATCATCCTTACTACTTTTGGTCGAGTCCGCCGCCGATAATTCCATATCCAAAGAATGAATTCCAGGGTAAGCCTTTCTGGACAGCCCTCAGACATGTCAGGCCGGTTCTTGTTTCGGTACTTCACTGCCCTCTTCAAAACACGCCAGAGGCAAATGGCGCGAGGCATATCGAGGAATACTACCGTGTCGCATGCTTGAACCCGCATGGCGAGCGTGCCGGAGTAATTTCCGTCCATGATCCAGGCGTCACGACTAAGTAGTTCGGCAACCGCGACCTGCCACTCGGCTTTTGGGGTTTCGACCCATCCAGACTTCCAATAGAACCGATCAAGATGTAGAACTTGAATATTTAGGAGGTTGCCTAATTGAGAGGCGAAAGTTGACTTTCCTGCGCCGCCAGGGCCAACCACCAGGACCTTTTTCATAGAACTCGAATCATACCTTGGATTCCACGCTGTTTGGACACCGACGGACAGGCAAGCGGATTTAGTTCGACTCGGAGATAACCTCAAAGCGCATCAGATAAGCTAACCCGCCTGATCCTGGCTTCGTTTCGTAGTGCTTGAAGCCGACCTTTTCATAACATCTGATAGCTCGCTTATTTTCCGGCGATGGGTCCAGGATGACGCTGGTTGGTCTACGCTCACGCATGATCATCTCGACAAACATTTTGATTGCTTCACTGCCGACACCGCGATTGATGCAATCTTCTTCTCCAATAAACTGATCGATGCCGATTGTTCCGTCGGGAATCAGATAATACTGAAAATATCCGATAGGCTTTTCGACGCCGCCATCCGACCTGATAAGGATAAACCTCTCGACTCCTTCCTCAGGTTCGCCGTAATTTCGCACCACCTTCTGGAGCGTGTCCTCGCCATCATCCCACCATTCCTTAATGTGGTCTTTGGTCAACCACTCGAGCAACAACGGAAGATCATCAGGGGTCAATGGTCGGAATCTAAGCATGGAGTCTTTGCCGGTTAAGTCGGCATTGGCGGACTGCCTACCGTCTGACGGTGTTCTGGTCCTGCATTATTGACCACCGTCCACTACGCTTCACCACCACGAAAGTTCTGATCTGCTGTTCGTTCTCATGTTTGACTCGGACCTCTCTTCCGCAAGTCATATGTGCGGGGCCAGCTCGCACTTGGCAGACTACGACGTTAACGGAATCTGCCCCAGCCCCTCTACGCGTTGCCGTATTTTTGTTGGTATTGGTGAAAAATTGAGCTCAGCTCTGAAAAGTCCATCTTCAGTGCGTTTGAGGAAATGGCGATCGGACTTCCGCACATTTTGTAATTCGCTTGATTGAGCTTTCGCTTCAGTGGGTTTCCGCGATCGACGTATTTCTGGGGATCAGTGACCATGATGATCAGCATCTTCTGCTGGGCCATTTCGAAGATGTCAGAGCCGGTGACCTCAGACCAGGGTATAAACCCGGCAGAAACTGCGCTGGCGTTATCAACAATCCCTGACTCGTTAAATATCAGTCCGGGCTTTTTGTCGAACAGCTTCTTGAAAAGGAATATTCCGAGGCCGCCAAAGAACAGGATTGCCAGAGCGCCAAGACCGTAAGCAAAGGTTGGGTTGTTGAAGAGCAGCCTAAAACTACTACTAGTCCTAATATTTTCCGCGTCGAGGGAGAGCAGCCAGCCACCTATGGCTACGAAAGCCACTGAACCCAAAACCCCCAGGGCGATTTTCGTCTTGCTCAATTCGATTATTTTCTCATCCATAGGAATTAGTTAAAGCAAAAGAATTGCTCAAATGACAACCGAGGCCGTCACGGGGTACTAATCACGCGCTCACCACGCACCTCTAAACCAGTCCTATCCGCAAGCTCGCGGATGAATTCCAACTTATCGTCCGGTGAGATCAGCACGAAGCCTCTGCCCCCATTTTTGCGGTAGTCGATTCGGACTCGATCGAGCGACCACGCCGGAGCACTCAGCGGGTCTGTCGTCGGGCGCGCTTCCACGATCGACGAGAGAGGTATTTCTTTTCTCACCAACACACCGCAGCGTACGATCAAATTCGCTTCTCTGATTTCGTAATAGAGGGTAGGTGAGCGCCAAGACTACACCAGCGATAAAAACCGAGGTGAAGAGCATGGTCCAACCAGCATTGCCACTGCCGTTTTCAACGATCAGAAGGTAGATGCCGATAAGGGAAGGAAGCAGCACGCCGAACCACACCAGAGCCATCAGCCACCAGTCTTTTTTGGAGTGATAAACCATTTGCTACCTCATACCACTCATTATAGAAGAAAACGAGAAACATAGTTCATTAGCCTAAGAGGGCTCGTGCGGTTAATAACTCAGTATCACCGCCTGATCCAAATATGTGGTGGTGATGAAGCAGTAGCAAGGCTGTGGTGTGGGCCATTGATGCTCTCTCAGTTCGCAAGAACCTCGCGCATTGCCGTTGCCAAATCGTCAATCGCCCGCTTTCCGTCGCCAACGAAGGTAGAGCCATGCATGACTGCAAGTGTCTTCGGGCTCAGCGATGCGAGCCGCCTCAAAGTATCGTCGGTTTGTGAGGTATATGGATAAGCGTTGGCAAACAGCCCTCCTAGATCGTCAATCAAGCCCTGCCGGAATCGCCCCACCACATCGGAGGTAGTCCGCGATTCGACATTGCCTGTATGAGTGAAGAGGTCGGAGCAAAGAAGCGTCTTCTGTGTCTCCTCAAACATCAGACCAGCCTCCCAACAATGTGGCACGTGCGGCGTATGCAGAAAGCGAAAGCGGTACTTCCCTGTTGGCAAGATCTCCCCATCTGCCATCGCTCGCGCTGGACAATTCGCGAAGTCGTTAACACTCACCATTGCTCCCACCAAACTACATACCGGCTGCGCTTCAGGGGCTACCTGTAGCCATTCGTTAAGTGCGCCACACTCGTCAGCCTCGAAATGGCTGAACCCGATCCAACGTATCTGCGAAGGCTCGACTACTCGCGCAACCTCGTCGCGCACTAAAGGGAACATGCCTCTCATGCCCGTATGAAAAAGCAGTGGCTCATCATCCCGAATGAGAAACTGATTGAACTGTAAATTTATCTCCGGGACGTAGGTTGAAATGCGGTAGAGATCAGGTGCGACTTCTTCTATTGCCATATTCCGCCTCCAGGCAAAACTGTCTTCTACTTAATAACGCGAAGTTCTGACAGAGAATGGACCACATCGGTAAACTCTAAACCGTAAAATTCACCGCGGTTTTTGAATGTATTCCTTTTCGTCTTTCAATGCCAATGGACCACTCGCGCCGGTTTGGGTACATTGCCACCCTCCCGTCTTATGAACAAAGCAATCGTAGATTCGTTCCATTTTTCGTTTGCTAATAGCAGCCTTGTAATCGGTGCAGGTTGCAAACGTGGCCTTGACCGGATAAATCGGCTTTTTCGGGTCGGCTTGCGAATAAGCATCTGTGGCGGTTGGCCGCCAGGCACGTGGGGCTCCGACGACAACCTTTTGGAAATTGACTGTCACCGCACCGTCCGCGCCTTCTTTCGCTTCCTTTTCCCAGAGACGGCGAATTACACCTCTGAAGGTTTTCTCGTTCGCTGTCTTCCCTTCTGAGTCGCTGCTTGAAGCTGTGCAGGCCACCGCGCCAACCGGCGCAGCTTTCGCTGGCGTAGAGCCTCCCGTTGCGTTCGTGGCGCCTTTGTCAGCGTCTTCGTTTTGGTCTAATTCGACTTTGACAGCAGATTGGTTTTTGGTTTTGCACCCCTGATTAATGGAATCATCAATCAGCCCGCGAGAATTCGTATCCTTGAAACCACCATTGGGCGAGTGTTCGTTGATGTAAAAAACTTCGCACCGGTCTAGTTTGCCAGGCCCTTTGCAATTTAAGACTCTGAATCTCGATCGTCCAGGTCCGCAGTCATAAACCGCGTTGTATTCGATGTTGTCTTTCTTTTGCGCCCCAGCGCTTTGCAGACTGGTTACTGCGCCAGCGACGGTTAGAAGGCAGGCAGCGACTATTAGAACCGACTTCTGTTGAATCATTATTGTTCCCCCCGAGTTCGATGATTGATTGCAGACTCTGCATCGTACACTTTCTGAGATTAAGCTGCTGATTTAAATCACTTTTAGTTCAGCTGCAGTCGATTGACGGGTTTAAAGTGATGTCCGGATGGGCGATTCACGAAGTAACACGAAAATCACGCGAACAATGGTTAGTGCCAGCTCGAGTCATTTGATAAATCGCCGTAACTCCCTTCCACAAACGAAAAGGTCAGAGAGCAGACGTCTTATTGTCTGAAATCTGACCTCTGAATTCTGCCCTCTGACTTCTGACTTCTTCAGTGGGTCGGCCCGGCGTTTCTTCACGCGAACATCGTTCGGTGCACTACTTCGGCTTGGCCATGGACGATGCGCTCAGATGAGCAATGAGCCACCTCCAGCTCCAAACCTAGGAAACGTGCGGGACGGCGAAGGAATTAACAGCGGGGGTTAAAACTCTTCATTAGGAGGACAAAAAAAAGTACAGAACCGAGCGCGGTTGCGCCGGGTCGCTCTGGGCAGAGAACCGATACCATCAGTCGAGGCTATGGCTATCAAATCCTTAGAAAGGGTCTCTGCCGTGAGATCACCAGACGCTACCGCGCTCGTCTGATGAATTAGCATCAATGCGTGTGCGCTTTGTTTTCACTTGCAAGGACAATGATATACGCCGTTCGCGAACCACCCGAGTATCCCGAATAAACAAGCGGCAACGATGGGTTTCTTTTGTACGCATCCATATTCATCCCAATGTCTGCGTTGCTAACGCCAGGAGCATAAATCATGTAGTGAGGCGGGAATAGGATTTTGCTGATGGCTTTTGTTTTTGCATCGTATCGCACGTCGCCCCGGAGCATATACGCAATTCCCGTCTTCCGTGGACTGGAAAAACGGCCCTCGCTGAATCCCTTGTCAATATCCAACTTGATTTCATCTGCCGTCTTTCCCTGGGCCAACATCTCACCGACACGCAACATGATCGGGACGATGGTTGCGCTTCCCTCAGCATCCCAACAAGTAGGCTTCATGTCATCGTCTCCGTTTTGATTACCGTCACGATTGACCATGCAGGTAAACCCGTTCTTGCCTGTGCGAATCCTTTCGTAGCCTTTCTTCCCGAAAACATAAACTGTTGCATCCGCACGCAAGTGCTCTGGCCCTGCGCTCAAAGCAAGTTCTATTTCCTGGTCTTGCGGAAGAAAGACGAGCGTTTCCGTCTGTAAGAAACTAAGTGAAGGGTTGCCTGCCTTGGATGCAGAAGCCCTGCCAGCACCTAAGGTGGGTAAAGCAATCGATAGAAGAATTACCAGGGATGCGAATCGCATATGCTCCTCCAGTCAGTCTTAACGAACCTAACATCGCGCTGCACCAGGGTGCGATCAAAACAGTACGGGCGGCCCCTACAATCAGGTCCACGATTGCGGATGGTCCTAGTCGACCTTGCGTCAATTCGACTTCGTTTTCTCCTCAAGCGAATAGACAATGAGCGCCGCGATTATCAACCCGAACGAGTAGGTAACGTACGGGTTTGCAGTCGACATCATCAGCCAGCTCAGCAGCGCAAAGGTATGGAGAAACGCGGCCGCCACAGATATTGTCCGGGCGATGATCCGCGGCACGAGCGCGATTACAGTGCCAAGTATGGCACCCCACAAAAGAATCCACGCCATGAAGACTAGCGGATGAAGTCGAAGCGTCATTGCTCCGATTGCTTCAGCCTCGGAAGCAAATTCATAGCTACCAGACCAGTACTCGGGTGATTGCATGAGCAACGTTAATGTGGCATCAGCAACCAGCGCAGCGTAAGGTGCGATAAGGAGACGACCTCGTCGGGTAAGTGCATGAATCATCTTGAAAATGACGACGAGAAGGAATGACGAGGTCTAGACTCTGATGTAAGCTCACACGAACAGAATAACTTCGGCCTCAATCAACCACCTTAAAGCATTACTTGCTCGACAGGCTTACGGCTCTTAAACCTACCTAACCATTTCCACAACACTATAATTATTGCTCCCAGAATAATCGCGACCGATGCCGGCACTATGCGACCGTACACTTTTTGCTGCCGTGCCTCGTACGTTAGCTTGCCGGTTTCCCAATAAACCCAGTCATGTCCGAGCTGGTTGACTGCCCCATTTGATCCCGATACCAGCAGCACCAAACCATTACCGGTCGCGGGATTCGTCCGCAGCATCGCACCCCAAGAGGGATACGCTCCACCATCATGGCCCACCACATAACCGCCGGCGTCATTCGCAGTGAAAAGAGTAAGGCCCAAACCCCAGGTTCCACCGGTTCCCTGCTGTGGTGTCATCATCTGTTTTAGCGTCTCTTGCTTGAGAACTGGATTCTCTCCGGTGAATGCCCTGGCAAACTGGCCCATGTCTTCGGCACTTGCGTAGAGCGCAACCGCAGCCGTCGCGGCGTAGCGACGACGCGGGTGAGGATTAAACCCCGCATCAAAATTGGGAGCTACATCCTGCTCGCCACCCCTGGAGGCGAGGGCGTCAATATCAAAACTCGCGTTCACCATCCCCAGCGGTTGCAAAACAGCGGACTCCATATAGGTTGCGAACGACTGCTGGGTAACCTCTTCGATTAAGAGTTGTAAGACGGCGTAGTTGGCGTTCCCATAAAACATTCCCCTGCCAGGCTCACCGGCCACAATCACGGGCCGAGGTGCACCTGACGTCGAATCCTTGATTGAGTTAAGTGCCTCCTCCAGGGTCTGCACTCGTTCGCCCGGCAAGAAACCTGCGAGCCCCGAACCTTCGTTTAATCCAGCGGTATGACTCAGCAAGTGCCTGACTGTCACTTTGTCGCGACGCGCATCACTTCCGGGAAACTGCCATCTCTTGAGGTAACGCATGACCGGTTCATCTAAACCGATCTTTCCTTCTTCGACTAGCTTCATTACACCCCATGCGGTCACGGCTTTACTCACCGAAGCCATTTGATAAAGCGTTCGATCAGGCCTGACCGGAGATCGCGTTTCAATGTTCCCGACGCCGAACCCGTGTTTTGCAGCAATCTTGCCGTTGTGGACCAGGACTAAAGCCGAACTCCCCAACCTTTGATCATTAGTAGCATCGCTCAGTTCCCGCACCAGATGATTTTCGATCGATGCCAAATCGCCACGGACCACCGATGGGTGCGCGAACCAAATTGCCTCGGCTAGTACCAGGGCGATTACAATCAAAGTCCAAAGAAGGACCAAACCTATGGTGACCAGGATCTTGGAAAGCATGATTAGGACCTTGAGCGGCGGTGACAAGGCAAACAAGTCAATTCGGTACGGACCTGGGTTTCTGATGCTCAGCCAAACTAACGTCGACTGCGATTGGGTAAGCGCTAACTATTGCCGGCTTAGTTGCTTGAGGCACACTCGGTTGAGGAGCTCCGGGTGAACATGCCCAACCGGAGCACAGCACCAGACAGATTGAGAGTAAGCACTTCAGACGCATGTCGTTATTCAATGACGGTCCTTCAGACCTTAAGCGCTCAGTTTTTCTTAAAGAGAGTTGTTCAAGCTGGGATTTGCTAATCACAAACGCAGTTTTGTTCTCAGAAAACTTTTTCTCAAACAGGTATGCCTTGCCGTTGTCGATAAGATTTACGTCTGGATACATCAAAGTCCAATCAGCTTGTAGATACTTTTGTTTAGCAAATTGTCTATGGTCAATTCCAACCTGGACCATTCCCGTTGTGTAACCATATTCGCGCACCAGCTCAGTTGATATCGCTTTTAATCCCAACCATCTATCCTGCTTCAACTCTAAGCACTTCACCGGAGTCGAAATCGTCTTCACTACGCGCCGAGCACTCTTCGCCTTGATAGGAAACGTTCGTCGCCAACAGTTTGAATTTGCCGGGAGTAACAATTAAGGGATCGACTACTTGATTTGTCTGGTTGCTCGCGGCAACTGAGGTGGTAACCAAAAGCAAAGTTAACAGGAATGCGGTTTTCATTTCCAAGTCCTCAACCCTTATACACCTGTTTGGTTTTCTCTGTGCACCCTCCGTGTTCTCTGTGTTTCTGTGGTGGCTTGCCCCGTCCCAGAAAAATCAACCACGGAGGCACAGTAGCAGCCGTTATAAGCTGAAATGCGGTAACAACAACTGCGATTTTAGATTCCCAAACACCCTTCACGATTGGCTAGTTGTTCACCACTAAGCAAATTTCTCCCCGAATTAACTCACTTTCGGAATGGCAAAAATAAATTGTTTACATCGTAGCCATAGAGGTCTATAACGGATGAGTTCCTGTAACTCACGCGTCGGCACCGAGTTCTTCATCGCTCAGGTCAAGAAGAATTTCCTGCCGCAAAACTTTCCCGTCTGATATTGAACCCCCCTATCGATGTCAGACACTTACTCGTAAACCCACGAAGGAGAGATCTCATGGCAACAACTACCAAAACTACGGTCAAAAACGCTCAGGTAAGAATTGTGGTCGACGAAGGGCGCGTCACAATGGACGATCTTCACAAGGCCCTCGAACTGGCCGTTCGCGAGATAACAAAGGGCGGGTGCAATTGTGGACTAACGGGATTTGACATCAGCTTTGTGCGCTCGAATCCAGCGCTCAATAAGTCACTGAAAGATGTTGCTAACATCAGGGGCGGCATGATGTTTGAAAGGTAGGTGACCGCTTGCCGCTGAATAGCGTCCATCAAAACATGGTGCCGCAAAGCACCATGTGCACCAACGTTCCAGACAAGGATGCGCCACGACCCGTGGCGTTGGGGGTCACGTACGAGGGGCGTGACCCCGCCCTTCTTGAAAAGATGCTGCCGCACGTCGACTACCTCGAGGTGACCCCTGAGACTATCGCCGAGGTCAAGGGAGGAAAGATCGGCCTCAGTGCCGAGGTGATGTCGGAACTCAAGAACGTCGGCAAAGCAGTAAAATTCATAGCGCACGGCGTCACTTTATCCATTGGGTCTCATGAGGGATGGAACCCTAACTATCTTTACCTTCTCGATGCTTTCCTTGAACAGATAGATATCGCCTGGCATAGCGAACATCTCGGTTATACCAAGGTGGACGGCGAGCACTTAGGCATCATGCTCGCGATGCCGAAAACTGAACAGGCGCTGGACCTGGTGTGCGAAAGAGTACTCACCATGCAGCAGCGTTATCCGTTTCCGTTTTTACTTGAGAACATTGTTCATGTAATTCCTGATTTCCCGGGTGACTATTCTGAGGCCGGATTTCTCAACGCGATAACTGAGAGGACCAATTGTGGATTGATCCTGGATGTCTACAATCTCGAATGTGATGCTCACAATCACGGTTTGAATATTCCTGAATTCCTGGACGAACTCAATCCCACAAATGTTCGCGAACTGCACGTTGCCTGCGGGGTAGAACACAATGGCTTCCTGTTAGACGTTCATTCACAACTGACTCGAAATTCCACTGTCGAATTGGCGCAACACGCGCTTAAAGAAGTGACCACGAATGCAGAGGTAGTGGTATACGAGTTCATGCCGGAAGCGGTACCCGGTCTGGGCCACGACGCCATCGCCGAAGAGTTGCGTCATCTCCGCGCCAGCTTTCAGAATTGAGATATGGATCTTGCTAACCACCAACGGATACTCCTGGGGCTAATCAGGTCCAACCAACAGCCGCGTCCCGATGATGACGCGTACTTCCACAAGGTTTCTCAATCAAGGGATCTTGAGGAAGCCCGGGGAAATATCTTTTTATGGCGAGTTTATGTGCTCGAGCGTGCCTGTGTTCTTACGTTTGCTTTACTGAAGCAACGCAATCTTCTCGACCAGGAGCTAGACGCGTTTATCAGGCAACACAATATTTCCCCCTTCAGAGAAACTCAGCCGCCGGACTTTTTAGAGGCGCTTACTTCGCATGAAGATCCCCTGATAGCGGCTGTAGCAAAGTTTGAGCTTTCGCTTTGGAAGGTGAAGCAGGGGGATCCAGAATCCTACACGGTCGATTGGCCCATTGAACCGCACACTATCTTATATAACCTTGCCAAGGACCTGCCTATTGATGAGGAAAGCGCTCCCGAAGGCGACTACCAAATACTCATCTCGCGCGACCTTCCTTCGTTCTTTCAGATTGAACTTCGCAGTAGCGCAAACTGTTAGTTTGCGTCTTGATTCATTTCTCTGACGCTACTGACTCATCTGGGCCCAATCTAACAAGTCGCTCACCCAACGCTGAAAGCGTTAGCTAATTCCAGCTCAGGGTTGCGCATTTCACGGCGATGATAGCTACGGGTTATAGATGAGATGCGGGCTGATTCTGGTCCGCGGCCATGCAGACTGGCGTCCGACAGGCTTGATAACAGCGTTCGCGTTCCAGCGTTATTTCTGAGATGGCGCTGCTTCAGGGAGAGGTTTTGAAGGACGCGTTTCGTTAGTTGGACGACGTAGATCCAACGCGTAAATGCCCACGCCGATAGCGAGAGATAAAGAATGAAATGAATAATAATCGCCTCATGACCTGACAGTAGGGGTGGCACTCCGTGGCCATCCCTTCTTCCGTTGGAATTCTCACGGTCTTTCAGCAACCGAAGGCGCGGCTACGGAATGCCGCCTCTCCAGAAGAGCCGCGTCATCTAAAAGCGAAGTTTTTGCTCTCCTTCGTTCGGCCATTAATTACGAAGTGCCTTCAGGTGTTACCACCTGGAATGCTTGATAAAGCCAGCCTTTCTCATAAAGGCTTGCCGAGACCGATTTGTGATCGATGGAGATGTCATCACAACTGCCTTAGGGCATTTGATACTTGCCCTTCTCGAGCAGGCTCGCGACCCAGTCCGCGTTTGGAAGGCCGCAGCAGCTCAGGCTCCGCACCTCCGCCGCCACGTCGTATTCTACGCGACGAATCTCCACTGACGTGTCATCAATCAAAAGGTACGACGCACGACGGTCGCCGTCGTAAGAGAGGCCGACGCTGCCTGCGTTAGCAACTGTGAACGACGAGAGCCTACGGACAAACGGCCGGTGAATATGTCCATAGACCGCGATCGGTCTGCTCATGAATCCATAGACTGACTCCAACTCAGCATCGCTGGCCTCAGGTGTTGGGGCACGCCATGGCGTCTCAGGACTCGCATGCATGAGGGCGATATCAGCATCGACATGCAAGAGTGGCAGTGAGCGCAGCCAATCCAGCCGTTCTTCGCCGAGGACTGCTCTAGTGACCGCTGCCATCTCCTCGACCAGCTCGAAGAGGTTTTTAAGGTTTGGGTAATGCGACGCAAAGGTTTGAAGTGATTGCGGGGCGAATAGCATTTCGTCCGTGTTGCCGCGAACGCCCTGCCATCCCAGTTCGCGAATACTGTCGACGACTGCAACCGGACTCGATCCGCAGTCAGCAAGATCGCCACCGTGCAGAACAACGTCAGGAGACATCTTGCGAATGTCTGCCAGCACGGCTTCGAACGCCGTTTGGTTTCCGTGAATATCTGAAACGATAGCTGTCCGCATGGCTTCTTCGTAGTGCGGTAGACCCTGCATGTTAGAGGTGCAAGGTCTTCAAAACCAGCCATTAAGTCCAGCCGTCTCGGCCCTCTTGACGCGGGCCATCGGCTCGAACGTTCCGCGTCCCATCAAAAAAGTATCGAACTGCTCGAAGAGCGCAGCGAAGTCGATTTCGGGTCCATGATGATCCAGTCCGCCTCGCCCTTGGGACCGACGATGTATCCATCCAGACTCATTGCGACTGCGTAGCGGATCCTTCTCATGGTCATCTTTTTAGTACTTCGGGTTCGGGTTATTTGGCTTTTGTCTCAAGTGGTCCACGAGTCAACCGGTTGAGTTCAACATCCCATTGGATGTCGCAACTCCACTAGCCCCGTATCGACCCATCGCCCCCGAACCTGCTTTTGGATGCGCAGATAGGTTGAACTAATCATTACCAGGCAAGAGCCGTCGTTTGGACCACGGCAACTTTTTGCCAGCTCCAGAAATTCCAGGTTGTCCTTTCGTACACGCTGGCGGACTTCTTTCACAATCTCCGCCTTTGAAGTCGGGGGAAACTCGGACGATTTTATTTGCTCGCTTCTGAGAGTTTGAAAACGCCCTGGCGCTAGGGCGCGCAACGGTAACCACGGAGAATCAAAATGACGCCAGTCAACTAAATCAAGATGCGGGCCCTCCCCCGCTATACTCAAGCTCGTCCGATACCGCTGAAAGATTCGATATTCGCCAGAACTATCGGAAAGTTCTACTTGCTGGTTGTCTATATCCTCTCCCAGACCAAGCTGAATAACAGTCTGACGATGTTTGGCGAGCCTAATAGGCCTGACTTCAAGCGCGGGAGGACTTGGATTGGGTTGACTGATCGCTACCACGATCGACAAATCAGCCCAGCCCCTGGCCTTGGGATCCTGCAATGAAGGGGGCGACGGCTTTGGTTCAGCTGTCACTAACATCTGTGCGAACTGCACTGCAAAGTGGTTAGATTCAGCCGGCTTAGGACAATTTGAGATTGGAGAAGCAGCTATTAATGATAGTAGTGTCACACCCACGCCAATGATCAAGTTCTGCATAAACCTCACCATTCACGAACATAATCAGTGTACGAGGAATGCTCAAGCGGGCTTCCCACATGTTTGTGTTGTGGTTGCCTCAGACAATTCCTCGAACGCTGGCTGCGGCCGCAATTAGATTTAAAGCTCAGGAGAAACAACTGGAGGAACAAGCGGGCGCACGCCGCTGCCTGGCTTTGTTCGACGCCGGCAAACTATCAGAGCTATTCATAGGCCACGCCCGGAACTATCTCGGAGGTGAAGTAGCTCGCAGCGCGTACCGGGCTTCCAGCCATACGTCGCAACATTACGATCTGACCGACGTGTGTGAGTGCGTCACCGATTGGGCCTTGAACGAGTTTCTCCACCGGGCATTCGAGTGGCGCCTCCGACGCCAGGAATGAGTCTAATTGCTTCACTGCGGAGAAGAATCGCGAAACCCCCTCACTCCAGGGTAATGGCGGAGATGTTAGGTAAACCATCTCGCCCTTTAGCAGATACAGACTCCCCTCAATCAAATCACCTATATGGGCCAGGATCTCACCCGGCGTGCGCGTCCCTTCATTAATACGGAAGTCGGCGAAATCTTCAGGTGCATCTGATATGGCGACGCTGCCGCGGAAGGCCACCGTGGCTACCATGTGTCGCAACACTTGACGTTTGGCGTCTTCTGGCAAGTCAGCGCCTCGCTTTCAGTAATAGAAGCTACTGCAGGGGTAGCTTATCCAGGAATCCATCAAGAAGGCCGTTGAAGCGGGCCGGCTCATCCACGAACAGCGCGTGGCCGGCGTCCTCAAAAATCACCATTCGCGAGCCACGGATGCGCTTTTGCAAGTCCTCATAAAAGACCATCCATGGACTGACCATCGCGACGACAATGAGCGGCGGTTTATCTATCTTCGCCAGGGCAGAGCGGTTGCCGGAGGTGATGCCCCAACAATCAGCGCCGCGACCGAATTCGTCGGCATCCGCAGGTTCGCCCGAATCATTTGTTGGATGTACTCCTCACTCTTCGGTTTCTTATACAGGCCGCGCAAAAAACGGTCGGCTTTTGGCGGTCGATTTGGGATGCAACCTCCGTAACTCCTGAGGCGCAGGCGATAAGCACAACGCCTGTCAGATGAAGTTGATCTACAAGACTCTTGAAGTCACGTGCACGCGCCGAACGGCGTCGTCCGCGCTTCCAGCACTTCAATCCCGAGCGTCTTCGAGCGTGTGCGCGTAGCGGGACCAATTACCAGCGGGACATGGAAGCTGCGTATCAAAGCTCACGGTAACAGGTGGACACCACCCTTTGCACAGAAAGTGTATTTTGCAGCCTACGTGCGCTCATCTTGAGCAGCAGGGTTTTGTAAGGCGCCGGCTCTGCGGAGGTCCGGCTCCTCATTACCAATCGAGGGCAGATTAGTGTATGTGCCATGACGATGAGGTACTTCAGGATGTTCTATTCTCCGAAAGTGACGACTTGACCGACACGTAGCTCGCCCGCCTGGACCACCGTGCCATATACCCCTGCGTAATTCTCGTTCATACGAACAATCGTCTTCATCACCGCAGAATCTCGCTCGACCGTGTCTGGATCAAGATTAACCATGACACATCGCTCATCTCTCATGGTGAATCTTACAGATGCCGCGCCGTCCCCTTCTCCAAATATCACGGTCCGGCCTACCCATTTGTCTTCCTCAAACGGCTCACCGCTCTTAGTTTCGATCACAACGTTTGGTCGGAATCTGCGAAGGTCAACGACTCGTCCCGATTCGCGCTCGATGGCTTGAACTGTAACGGGGTTGATTGCCGACACCGAGGCTTCATCAAAGATCCCAGACCTCAGATTCATCAATTCGAGATTACTGCCATATCGTCTCGAAAGTTCCTCTCGGAGCTCCTCGCTGCGGAGTTCATATTCTTTCCCGTCCGGCGTACGAACGTGCGTAGGAAGTTGCTCGCCATTCCTAATGTTGGCGTTGCTGGCAAGCCCGAATGGTTTATATAGGAGCAACTCGGGTAACTTGCTGGCGCTCAGCCATGGGAACCCTGAGGTGTCACTCAGTCGGCGAAAAGCGAACCTACGATCACCGTCAATGCCATGCCAACCTAACCTGGCAACCTCCAATAATTCACCGGCCATAGACTTAACCGGGTAACGAAAAATTGCACTAATTCGGCCTGGTTCCATATGACTCCATAGATATTCTGTATTGCGCAGAAAGTTCCCAACTTCAGAGTGACAGCGGCGATGGGTCCACCGCCCAGATTTATTTTCGACGCGCCTTATCTGTTGTGGCTGATATTACAGTCGATGCAAACGCCATGCTCCCTTTTACCCGGTAGGTCATGTCTGGACTCAAAAACCTGCCCGGCATTTCTCTTAACTCAAGACTGGTTCTTGGCCGGACAAACTCTCCCGTTGCATGCAAAGAGTCGAGATAACGGTCTCCGATAAAACGATTGTTCGACACGAGACTTGTTAGGAACATCTGCCCATCTTCAATGAGTAGGTAAAAAGCATTGAACCGCAAGCAGCATCCAGCAACCTTCCCACAAGGCGCGTGGCTACAGCTGGCGAGCAAAGACGACGTAGTCGCGTGGTGAACTGCCCCACATCACAGAATTGTACGCTTTGGTGCTGACTACGCTTTCCTTGACGGCGTGCTTTATCAGAGATTCTCCACTCCGGTAATCTCGGCTTCATTCAGGAAGCGTATTAAGAGATCGAAATCAGCAAAGTCCTCAATTACATGTTTGGCTCCCGCTCGCTCCAGAGTCGTCCGACGTTGTCCACTGCCGACACCGAGAAAAGCAAAATTAAGACGCCGTGCAGTACGGACATCCCAAACACCATCGCCGATGCTAACTATCTTTGCAAAGCCGCTTAACCGGTGCTGGTCCAAAGCACGCGTGACGGCCGACTGTAGGATTTCCTCTCTCGATAATCCATCTTCAGCAAAGGCGGCTGGTACTCCATCAATATCGATCTTCGCTGCTCTCAACTTCAAGAAAGCAGACTTGCGCCAACTACCCGTGGCAATAGCCACCGCCCAATCAGATTCTCGCTTCAACCTGCTGAGCGCGACAGAAGCACCTGCAATTTCATCAAAGCTTGCCGCGTTTGACTCGTACTGCTCATTAAGCATGTTAACGAAGCAGGACTTGAATTCGTGTAACTCAGGCTCTTCGGGACCACGGCCAAATTTCTCTTGAAAAACTTTTAGTGTAATTCCAGAGTCGGTAGTGTGAGGGTATGTGGCCCAATCCGTATTTATTTCGGTAATGGCATGGACTTCAGACAGAGCTTTGATGAAGCATTCATCATCGACGCCGTTGGTATTCGTCAGCGTACCGTCAATGTCGAAGATTGCCAGCTTCATTTCGGTTATCGAGAATAGACCAGACTCCAATGCGCCTTACCCGCCAGTGCTTCCCATAAGATTTGACCCGTAATAATAATCAATAAGCGAGAAGCTGATGATGGCTATCACGTAGAGTGAGATGGCCAAGGACAGATGACGACCGATCGATTTCCGTGAAGCGACAAGGCCTAAATAGGTGAAGTATGAACCGAATACTACGCTGGTCCCGATGAATATGTAGGCTAGCCTTCGCTCAGCGTATCCCAACTCAGATATGTAACCATCTGGGAATCCCAGTCCATGAATGTAAGTGAGATAGATGAGGAAGCATGATGCGAAAGCTGCGCACGCGATGAGATAGGCAAGAAGACGATTCAGACTCATACCTGGAGTGAATGTCCGACATGCTTCTGCAGCTTGTCGTTGATGCACGGGATACTCAACCATGGGTATCCTTACTAAACGTCGCTTGAGTATTCGCCGAAGTAAGCGACAAGCTCAAGCATGTCGGACATTCGGTCGAGACTTTTTAATCACTGCCTGGTCCGGTTGTGTACCAAAGAATGATAAAAAGAACCGCTGCGGCAATGCCGGCACCAATGGCAATCTTTGCTCCCGTAGAAAGATTGTTCCCCTTGACGCTTTTGACCTGTGGATAGGCGACCGTAGTGGCCATTCCAGTCTTGGAGTCAACGACGGTAAAACCATCGCCGTCAGCAACGCTAATGTAGCCTTCCAGCTTGGTCTTATCCCGCAACTTGACCTTAACGCGCGCGGGTTCGCCCGTTCCAAGCTTCAGTACGCTTGCCTTCACCTTCTCGGCAAAGCGAGCCTGCTGCTCTTCTTTCGAAGCAGCAGACGCTGGGACAGCACCAGCCAAATTGATCAGTAAGGCAACGAGAAAAAAGGAGAGTAGCTTTTTGAACATCACAAACCTCAAAATTGAGCACGGTCTCAGAACGGTGCAATCGACGGGCCCTTATCACGCGTTAAAAATATGCTGGGTGAGACTGCAGATCAGGCTGGCGTCGAACACATCAATGCGTCACCTGAAAGATATTTAAAGCAGTGAACAAATACTGCCCTTCTCAACCTCTCCCGGCTCATACGCTCACTGCCGTTGCCACTTCAATTCAATCTCCACCTCTTCTTCATTCCCCTGGCGTTGATACTCAAACTCGACCGTCGCATAAGGAGGGACATAAATGCGTTCCCCGGCGATCTGAATTTCAAAAGTCTTCTCTTGCTCCAGAGCGTCGGCCAGGCGTCGTAACTTAGCGACTACCTCCTTGTTCGAATAAGTTTTCTCGACATCCGTTTCAATTCCCATGCGGCGAATCCTCCTAGATTAATTCTTTCTTTGATTAAAAATCTCCTTACAAAACTCTGCACCACGAAAGCGATCCAACGTTATGGCTTTATCTATACCGGTCGATCCGTTTTGTTGTCGAAGGTCTCAGATCCCAAGGCTGCAGCGATCCACAGGAAAAAGATAACGCCGGTAGCTGACGCCAGGCTAAGCGCGACTTTTGGCGTGGCGAACCAGCATAAGCACAGAGCTGGAACCAGCTAACCAAAAACCGGTACGAAGAATAGTCAACAGAATGTCGAGATCATCATTAAAAGAATAATCAGCACTCATCACCACCGCTAGAAGTCTACCGAAGCTGAGTACCGAGCCACTTGCTGTAAGCAACTGCAATCCAGGCTTCTAATTGGGATTGAGCTTCTCGATCTCTTTTTCAATCAATGGCAGTACTCGCTGGCGGAGTTTGCCGACCAGCGCATCAGCTTGTTTCACGTCCTCGTCGAGTCGGAGCCGGCTTTGAGAAGTTTGGTTCAGCAGACTTTCGTAGCCACGCCGCTCATTTTCCAAGACGCGACGTCGAACATCTCGCAGCTCGAGGGAGCGGGTTGAGCCGACTGGACTTAAAGCACGCTCGATACTCTCGGGACGAATCTCTTCTTCGATCTGCACCAGGCGGCTTTTTAACGAAGTTTCCTTTTCGATTAATTCGAGAAGCTGTCTTCGCAAGACTTCGGCGCGCTGTTCGGCCCGGCTCAACAAATCCAGGCTGGTGGAAATCTTATTCTGCGTCTCCTTTGGCGAACTGCCCGGGCTGGCGCCGGGTGCGAGAAGTTTGTCACTGATATCGCGCAACCGGGCGTTTAAAGTCTGCAGTGATTTCCTTAGCAGCTCGAGTTCGTTAGCCACTGGATCAGTCGCACTGGCGTTCGGCTGGAGGGTCGCCGGTTGCTCCTGAGCCGGAGTCGTGGAATTTGTTGAACGACGTTCGGGGGTCTGGGCGAGTGAGTGAAGGCCTGGAGCGATGACGCAAATGACCACCAGAAACATTTTCATTTTCACTGCTGAATCCTTCCTGGGTTGAGAGATTCCAAACTCTCATTGTCACGCTTTGCCACGTCAGACGTTCCTTTGTTATAGCTAAAATTATTCGCGGAAGGCATGGTAGACCTCTCCAAAAACTGGCCGGTGCATTGCTAGCTGGCGGTCAGAGCCGCCGCCATATCATGAGCCAATTTCTCAAGCACCTCCCTTTGGATTGAGAAGTCTCCTATATTCAGATCCACATTCCCACTAAGCCAAAACGTAAATCTCCCTTTAATGAATACTATCGACCCTCCCCAGACGTAACCCTTATCGCCAACTGGAAACACGGTAGGCTTATGCTCTCGGGCGTCCTTGACGAACTTACTTAGTCTGTCGCGGGCCGCCACTGCTGACGAAGATTGATCGATCGCTAGCTTGAAGCGACACGGGACTGGTAGCTCGCCGTAACTCTTCCGGCGGATAACGAGTGCGGCGGTGAGGCACTTTTCAGATGACCAGAAGTGGATAGACACATCAGAGCTGGGTGGAACGCCCGGAGGAGTGGGAGGGAGCGCCGTCTCATGTTTCCACCCACGACTCTTCTGCATATAGTCCTCAACCTGCTTGCTCACTTGATCAAGAGTTAACGGCTTTGCCTGGGCAGCAACGTTGCCGGGATGGATCGTTAGAGCGACAAACAGTATTAGGAGTGAAATGAATGTGAGACGCATAGTTTTCATCCTAGTCAGCTTACGTCAGACTGCGCTCCGGTCCAACGAAGTTTTGGCTGCGGCCCAGGCAGCTCGCGGCCTTTTCCGCAGTTTATTCCAGAGGAAGACAATCCCGGCGCCAATCAATACTCCCGCCGCGTCGGGAATTAGATCTCGCAAGCGGCAATGCCCGATCCCGCAGACGCCCTGCGCTGATTCCACGAGTAGCCCCATCAATACAAGCCAACGCCGCCCACGCGTACCCTGACCACTGAGACATCCGAAATTGAGCGCTGCTCATGAGGAAGAACAAAACAAACAGGACAATATGCCGGTAGTTGGTCAGAGAGTGGATCGCAAGCGGAATGTTGTGGATAAGTTCGCAGGGCTTTGGTTCAGTTTGAAGCCCACACTCACGGGAAAATAGAGCAAGCCCAGGATGACAAATGTAACGTAGGCCCACCGCAGCCCTCGTAGAGCCAGAATTCCCAGCACAATGAATCCGGCGAATACGAGTATGTTCATTGGCGGGCAAAGTAATGCTCGCGAATATGAGTTGAAACGTGGGTAGCCACATGTTTGAATTCGTTGGAGTGAAAGCCCTTCGAACGTTGGTCCTCAGTTCAAGCTGAAGGAGTCAAGTTACTTGAGATGCAAGCGATCGCACCGTCAGCTGCAAGTCTGGCTACTAACCACAAAGCGCCGGCTTCGCCAGACAACCCCGCATATAAGTGGCCTTACACGAATTCGGCCGCTAGGGCTTGAGCCGTAGCACCAGCGGCATCGGTCTATCCGGTGCTGCGGTCGCGATTTCACGACTGAAACGCAGGGTGGTCCCGTCGAACGTCCACCTGCCGTCGCGGCAGCGCGAAGCCGTCTCGATCGATTTACCTTCTCGCACGCGAAGCGCGTTCGCGGTTGCCTCGCGCTCGGCGCGGTAGCGGAACGCGCGCCGCCAAAGGGAGCTGAGGTCCGCTCCCAACTCATTGACGCGGATATTCACATCGCACTGCTCGAGATTAAACAGCTCGTCAGCGATCGAGCGATCGTGGTCTACCTGGTCTGCAAGCCACCTCGTCGGAAAAATCCGCGCCCCGTCCTTCCAGTAAGACGCCGTTTGAAACTGAAACGATTCAAGCAGCCGCGGCACGTTATCGCGGGCCTGCAGCTCGCCAAGCCACGCCGGGGCGGGCAGCGGCATTTTCCAGGCGACCGCGTTGATCATGCGGTCCATCGACAATGCGGCAGTCTGCGTCATCATCTGCGGATGACCGTCCAACGTGCGCGCGAGCTTCCAGACTGAGTACAGTTCGTCCCACGCTGATGGATCGTTTGCACGAGCCTTAGTCAGCGCACTAGCAACGAGCATCCTCGCCAACATCATGTGCATGGCGCGTGCCGATATTGCGTTCTGGTCGCCTATCTCGTCGTAGCGCTCCCAGACGATCGGCTCGCGCAACAGCAGTTCGCGGAGGGCTGAGACATCGGGCAATGCGGGCGCGTAGCCGATGGTTAGTTCGCCTCGCGTTATTTCGCGCACCACAAAATTGTCGGCGGCTTCGTTCTTCGGCAACGAGTTGGCTAGAGCCGTCAGCTTAACAGAGGCCTCGTTGGCCTTCTGTGGCGGCCACCGATCGGCGCCCGCGTTTAATGACCCCATCTCTCCAGGCCAGGGCCGAGCGGCCGAGGTGGTCACGGCTTCTTCGTTACGGAACCACAACGCGATGGTGCCGACGACTCCGAATGCGGCTAACACAATCACGGCTGCTTTCTTCATCATTTGCTGAGATTAGAGAATTGTTCCGAGCTTGCAATCCGATATGGCCTTCGGCTGCGGCGTCGGGAGCGAGTCCGGTTCATCTGGTTGTTATCCGAGATAATATCTGAAACTACTTCGAGATTGCTTATGCTAGCGAAGGGACATGCAGGCAGGAAAAGCCACGCATCCATTCTTCACGCTTACTTGTGATATCGGTTGGATAAACTATTTACGTCTTTGGCAATACCTTCAGCAAAAATGCGCTCCCTATCTTGGTCACGAATGATTGATCCTTTGTACGGGATGTCGTTCGTGGTATCTGAAATCACGCCGCCGCTCCCGATGTTTAGGCACGCTGATTCGCCGTCGTCCCCTCCAGCGACTTGTTAGCCGCGTCTATAAACTAATTCTTTCTCCGAGTCCAAAAAATTTGTACTTGTCACCGTAGGCTTTCTGAAAGATGGAAAATCCCAGATGTCCGCTGCAATGTGCCGGAGCGACGGATTCAACTTCGTATTCTTCCTTCATTCGCTTTGCTAAACCTTCGATGTATTCCCGCTTATACGGAATCAAATGAAATCCGCCGACGACAAGTTGGATTTTTCCTTTGCGAACCTTTTTTGTTTCCTGAACTATAGTTTCAATCGTGCTGTGCGAGCATCCCGAAATTATTATTTCGCCCTTCTCGGTGGTAAACGAAACGGACAGCTCAGGCATGCTAATAAACTGCGGATTTTCCTCAAACGGCGGGTATTTGATAAATGTCCCCATCAACTTAGAGGTCGTGGGAATGATGGTTACACCGGGCAACACTTCTTTGGCCTGGGTCAGGTATTCAACATCGTACTTCCAAAATCTGCCCGTCGGCACGGTCAACATCCCCTCGACCACGCGCTCCCCGCCGAAGTATTGCATCTCTTTAGGCAACGTTTTCGCCGCGCCGGGCTCAGTTTCACGGAAAGGAATCTGATTGGCGCACCGAGCGAAAAGAAATCGTTCGGAAGATAAATTTTAACTTTTGGATTAACACTCAACAGATAATCAAAGCCGCCGATATGGTCGTAATGTCCGTGCGAGACAATAGCAACATCAATTTTTCTCAAATCAATCTTCAACGATTTGAGATTGCTTTCAAAAACTCTCGCATCAGTTCCGGCGTCAAACAAAATCGTTTTCCCTCGGTACTCGACGATGGTAGAGAAACCGAAATCCTGCTTGAGCCCTTTGATGTGTTTTCCGAACGCGTCATAGGCATTTGTCAGGACTACGCCCGAAGAAGTCGGTTTGCGCTGCGCCGTGGAGGAAGTGGCTGCAAGTCCGATGATTACTGCCGCAGCGATTAGTATCAAGATTGATTGTTTCATTTTCCCCTACATTGAAATTGCTCGTTGGGTGCTACCGTGAAGCGGCTAACGCCCCGCATCACCCGCGCCCCTATTCAACTTTCATGGGAGGCACTGTGGCGGGGCGTCGGGTGCATGCCGTTATGCTGCGCCCGCATCTATGCAGGTTAACCGCCCATCTTCTCCCGCATGTGTTCGATAACCTTGTTGTGCTCCTCCTGCGGGCTGAACAGGATGACCTCGGCGTCTTCACCGACTCTCACCGTGTGCCCGGGCGGCCAGTAGAACAGGTCGCCGCCGCGGACTACTTCCTCCGCGCCATCCGCGTAGGTGACGGTAAGCTCGCCCTGCAGCAGGTAGCCCCAGTGCGGAGCCTGGCATAAGTCGCCCTCCAACCCCTTGAGCAGCGGCGCGATGTCGGCTCCGGCGCCCAGGGAGAAATACTCGCCGCCGATCTTGCCGTACCCGGAGGCGTCGCCGAAATCCGTTTGCACCCGCGCCACCGCGCCCGGCGCATCGATTCTCACAGGGATGTCATTCTTGGCTATACGCATTTAGTCCTCCTCCTGATGGGTGTGCAGACGAGAAAGCAGCATAACGGCGGAGTTGACGCAGCGGCGGTCAACTAACCAGGCATTCAAGTCTCGCGAACGAAAAACAAAGTGGGCCTTCGGTGCAGATGCGGCGGGGCGTGTTGACCGCGTGTTCGGCTGCAGCATCAAGCTTACTCAGCCTCCTGAGAGCTGGTGGCGGTCGCGGCCTTCAGTGTCGTGACCGGGCGTATAAGCGCGAACAAGAGTGCTAATCCGCCGACCGCCCCCAGCCCCCACACTGCCCAGTCGAGGGCGTACCACCGCGCCGCTCGGCTCTGTAACACCGGATCTACTTCGTCTCTAAAGCCGATCGCCTTCATCTCATCGAAAACCGGCTCCAGATAAAGGCCAGCCACGAGACCGCCGATAACGAACAACGTCAATGCCAAAAGCAGAAGTTTTCGCCGCGGGGTTTTCCAGTTAGCAACCAGGGCGATGACGAACAGAATGGCGGTGATCGTGGGGACCGTATTCCAAAAGGCGCCGCTGTTGTAACCGTATTCACCCTGAAGCATAGCAAACGAACGGGGTGGAGCTGCTGAGACGGTGCTGGCTACTACAGACAGCGCATACAGCTGCGCGCCGAATTGCATAAGGCAACAGGCGACGAGCGCCATCAAGGTGAGGTTCCTTACGTTCAACTCTTTCATAACGCTACATCCTAAATCATTAATCTCACAAAAATAATAATCGAAAGCAATCTAACGATGAGCTTCAGTCTGCAACCGCAATCAGCATTCATGCTGAAGCAAAGAAGTTAGTTGAGAAACATGTTATCGCGCCGTCAGCTGCAAGGCTTTGTTGGGCGCGACGCTAGCTCTGGCATTTCATCACAAATCTAAGAACCGCTTACCGTGGACTACGCCGCGATTGTAACGACCTCGTCTTGAATACGATAGATGACTCGATAGCTGTAAGCGAACCATTCTGGAATACTCTCATCGGCTATTTCATGAACTACGCGATCCGATTGGGGAAAGTGTGAGAGGCTGCGTGCGGTGTTGAGAATGGTCTTTACTACTGCGGCAGCATACGCGGCAGAGTCAGCGGAAATGTACTGCGCTATCGCTTCCAGATCTTCGACAGCTCGTGGGGACAACGCTACTCGGTAAGCCATTTCCCAAATCGCCCCTCAACCTCGGTCTTGAGAGACTGTGCCCTGAGAATCTGCAGCTTCCAAACCATTTCGCACCTTCTCAATGACATAGAGATGATACTGAATGTCTTCAAGCGAGCAGTCATCGGGCAACTTGCTTAGCAATGATTCCACTTCCTGCTTTGCAGTGCTCATGATGAATAGCAATTTACCATAGAGCTGATTCAGCAGAGTAAGCACCGAACGCCGGCATCACCCGCCGCGAGCACAACACAGCCACGGCCAAGCTAACGATCACACGTACGCTATTTCGCGGTCGGGTGCAGGCCGCTGTTTGGGGGTGGCAGACGCGTAGAGATTGCACTTACTGGATACAGTGTTAGGCCACGCGGTCGGCGTACCAGCGCATTGCTGCCATTTCGAATATGAGTTTGTCGGCGCGACCGCTGAGCATGGAAAAGGTCAGGCGTATCGCGTCCGGGTCGATCCGGGCGACAAAAGTGTGACCGCCTTGATACAGAAGCTCGTACGGAGGTCTGCCCAACTTCATGTCGAACATAAGCCTTCCGCCCTCTTCAAAAATGCGCAAGGGATAGACCCCAAAGTCGTAAGTGCCTATGTAGCGTCGCCGCCCTTCGGGGCTCACCGGCAAATCTTTCACGACCGGGGGCGCCATTCCCAGCGCCGCGCGGGCAATCGCCTTCTCGATTGCTTCGGGCCAGACTTGGCTGCGGTTTGCGAGGACAGCGACTGTCAGGTCATCGTCCGGATAATAGGCTAGAGCACCCGTAAAGCCGGTAATCTCTCCGTTGTGTCCCAACCTGCGCCGCCCGTCGAGCGAGATCAGCGAGAGTGCGAAGCCGTAATCAGGCCGATAGCCACGGCGCACCATCTCTGAAGCGATCATCCGTTTATAAGAGGACTTACTCACGGCGCGACCCTTCACGAGGGCACTGTTCCATCTGACAAGGTCTAAGACGCTGGAACACAACCCGCCATCGCCGATGGCCGTATTCATGTTTACCGGAGGAGCAGGTCCGATGTTCCTATCCTTCAGCACGTAACCCTTTGCGAAATGCCCGCTCGCCGGGCGCGTGCCGCAGGAGTGCGTCGCCGTCAGGCCAAGCGGCCGAATGAGGGCCTCCTGTAGATACTCCTCGTAGGTCATCCCCGAAGCTTTCTCGATGATCACGCCGAGCAGCGTGTAGTTCGAGTTACTGTAAGCCCAGCGCTCGTCAGGCGCGAACTGGAAAGGCTCTTTCTTGAAGAGGTTGATGAGATCGGCCCGCGCGTACTTATCCGGCGAGCCATTCTCCATTTCATCGAAGCCCTGCACAGTGAAAAATTCCTTGATGCCGGAAGTCTGATGAAGCAGATGGCGGACGAGTACTGTGTGACCTTGAGTCGGGTAATCGGGGAGGTATTTCGTGAGGGGATCACCGAGACGAACCTTACCGCGCTCGACGAGCCGCATGATGGCTGCCGCGGTAAATTGTTTAGAGATAGAACCGAGTTGATAAATGGTCTCCGGTGCGGCGGGAATTTTTTTCTCCACGTCGACGAAGCCGTAACCCTTAGCCAGCACCATCTGCGCCCCGCGCATGACGGCTACAGAAAGACCCGGGATGGAGCGTCCCTTGAGGGCGGCTTCCGCGATCGAGTCAACCGCGGCTTCAAAGGGCAATCCGGTTTTTTTTCCTTTTCGCTGAGCATTAGCCGAAGTCGCCAACGCCGCGAGGCAAAGCAAGAAAGTCCTTCTCCTCATCATATCTGCCCTTCCCTCCCAGAGGTTAAAGCGAAAACGCTAAATATCTTAAATCTGAATTGATGAGAAGCGCCCAACGCCTGCCATTCACCTGCCGCGCCGAGCCGCAGAATTGATGCAAGTCTCGATATATCCAGCATCATGAATCAACTCCGCGCGAATACGGTTAAGTTGATATCATCCTGCCCCGCCGCCCCCTACACGGCGACGAACTTTGCGTGCGTCAGTTCGGCGCTAACGGGCGAGCGGCGCTTGAAGTATTCGCGCAGCACTTCGACAGCGTGCTTGCCCGTGCCCTGTTTATTTTCTCCCTGCCGCACGTCCTGCTCTCCGGCCGCCGCGACGCTGTAGCGCCTGTCGGGGTCGAAGGGCGCGCCCGCGATGTCGAGGTGCTCGACGCGCGTGCCCTTCGGATTGTTGAGACGGACGATGGCGTTCAGGCCGGAGACGCGAATCACGTAGCCGCCCTTCTGGTTGAAGGCGTCGGGCGCGTAGACGCTTTCGAGCGACTGCTCCAGCTTCTCTCTTATCTGCCGGCCCGTCAGCTCGACGGTGAAGACCTCCGGGTTGGTCGGGACGATCTGCCAGAGGTCGCCCACGGTTACGTCGCCGGGCGGGACGGGCGCGCCGTAGCGCCAACCGTGCGAAAAGGCTACGTCGGCCCCCGTATGTTCGAGGTAGGCGTCCGTGACGAGATTGTCCATCGTCGTTTCGAGCACGGTCATGCGGTGGAGCGCGGTCGCGGTTTGTCCGACGACCTCTGCCATCCGCTCGCGCAGCGGCGCGAGCTGTTCGTTAATGACCCTCTCAACCTCCGCATCCGGCTCGACGGCTTCGGCGACCTCTATCAACCGGTGCCGGAAATCGCAGACGCGCCCATTCTCGACTTCAAGGTCGATGCGGCCGAGGAACGAGCCGTCGAAACCCGACTGGATGAAGACTGTCTTGCCGACGACGGCGGGCGCGGCGAGGCGGTTGTGCGTGTGCCCGCTCAGCAGCACGTCGATGTCCTCCGCCTCTTTGACGAGCCTGACCTCCTGCGGAAAGCCGAGGTGCGAGACGACGACGATGAGGTCAACTTTTTCCTCGCGCCGCAGCTTTGCGATGCAGCGTGGCAAGGTGTCCGCGCCGTCGGAAAAGCGCAAGCCCGCGCCGAAGTTTTTCGGCATCGTCTGCGTGACGATGGGCGAGGTGACGCCGACGAAGCCCAGGCGCACGCCGCCCGCCTCGCGGACGACCGAGGGCGTGAACTCCCTCTCCCCGGTCTCCGCGCGCTCCACGTTGCAGGCGATGACAGGAAAGTCCATCTCCCTGACGCGCTCGCGCAACACTTCGGGGCCGTAGGCGAACTCCCAGTTGCCGGGCGTCATCACGTCGAGCCCCAGCGCGTTCAGTGCGGGCACGACCGCCGCGCCCTGGGTCCAGACCGCCGGGCCCGTCCCGTGAATCGTGTCGCCGCAGTCGGCGAAGATGCACGCCCCTCGGGCCTCCGCCCTGATCTGCCGGACGAGCGCGGCGGCGCGCGCGTAGCCACCAGCGCGGCGATATTCGGGCCTGCCGTTACGCCAGAAATGCTCCCAATGCAGCTCCATGTACGAGTGCGTGTCGTTCTGCTGAACCAGCGTTAATTTTTTGGTGTCCGTCCCCATTTCACACTCGCCCTTCGGTTCGAGCCGTTCACGGAATAACCCTGTGGTTCGTTACTGCTCCCGGAGCAGAATTTCCACATCGGCTTTGAAGACAGACTCGGAGACCGCGCCGGTGTAGAGCTTCGCCATCCTGCCCTGCCGGTCGTACAGCACTGTCGTGGGTAACACTTCCGCTACGAGCGACAGAGTCGTCCTGTCGGCCGGCAACAGAATCGGGTACGGCACTTCGTACTCATCAACGAATGGCCGGATCGCCCCGATGTCTTCGTCGAGCGAGATGCCGACGACTTCAAGCCCGTTCGACTTGTGCTCGTTCGCCAAGCTCACGAGTCCCGGCGTCTCCGCACGGCAGGGCGGACACCACGTCGCCCAATAGTTGACGAGCACAACCTTGCCGCGGTGCTCACCCAGCCTCCACGGCTTCCCATCGAGGTCAGTCGCGGCCAAGTCTCCCCCGGCCTTGCGCTCGGCCACAGGCGAGACGCCGCCGCCCTGCCACACCGAGTCGGGCGCGAACCCCAGAAACAGCACGCCCAACACGACCAGCCCGCCGAGGACGTTCATCAAGATTTCCCGCTTTTGCCCGTTCGATTCGTTCACGCCTACACCCCGCCCTTTGCTCTGTTGCTCTTGTCTCACTAATTCCCCACCTTGATGATGCGGTCGGTCGGAGGCGCTGAAACTTCCCCGCGACGTTCGATCCACGATTTGACCATCTCGTACTGTTTGCCCGCCTCGCGCCGGTCTGCGCCGCGCGTGAAAGCGCGGTAGTTGTGTCCGCCTTCGGCGAGCAACGCATTGACCGCGACCGTGTAGCGGCGGCGCGGAGCGAGCGGCCTTCCGGCGACCGTGACTTCGCGCACGCGGCGGCCACGCCGCGCCTCAGGGTCGTAGCTGAAACGCAGCCCCGACACCTGAATCATCCCGCCGACTTTCCGGGTCATGTCTTTGGTCGTGAAGTTCTCGATTGATTGCTCCAGCACCTGTAGAATCTGCGCCCCCGTCAGCCGCATCGTCCACACGGCGGAGTCGTGCGGGATCAGGTTACGCAACTCCGCGGCGGTGACGACGCCGGGCTGAAGCGCTACGCCGTAACCGAGGCCGGGCAGGAAAGCGATGTCGGCTTTCGTCGTCTCGCGGATCGCGTCGGTGAACAAGTCATCGGCGGGCGACTCCGCGTCCCGCTTCTCCGGCTCCTGCCCGGCGATGGTCTGCGCCCGCGCGATCAAAGTCTCCGCGCGACCGATTGGCGCGCTCATCTTCCGTTCGTAGGGCGCGCTCCGGCTCGCGATCACTTCGGCGACGGCGCGGTCTGATTCAGCGCCGGTCATAGGGATCAACGTCCGGCGATGCGAGACGATGCGACCCTGCTCAATCGTCAGATCGAGGCGACCCAGATCGGAGCCGTGCGCGCCCGCCTGCACGATCAGGGTCTGACGAACTTGCAGCGCCTCTTTCATCCGGTTGTGGCTGTGGCCGCCGACGATCAGGTCAATGCCGTCCACCTTCTCCGCCAATTGTTTGTCCGCGCCCAGGCCCAGATGCGTCAGCGCGACGACGACCTCCGCCCCTTCGCTCCGCAAGCGGGGCACGTACGCGCGCGCCGTCTCGACCGCCTCGTGAAAGCGCATGCTCCGGACGTTCTTGCCGGCCGAAGTGAGCGGAGTGTTCGGGTAAGCAATGCCGAGAATGCCGACTCGCACTCCGCTCACTTCGCGGATGACGTAAGGCTTGGTGAACAACTCGCCGTTCGAGCGGTTGGTGATGTTCGCGGCGAGGATGGGGAAGCGCGCCTCCTTGATGCGCTCGCGCAGCTTCTCGGCGGTGAAGTCCGGCTCGTGGTTGCCGACGACCATCGCGTCGTAACCGATGACGTTCATCGTCTCGATGACGGCGCGCCCTTCGGTCTCGGCGGCAACCTGCGTATCGCCGATGGTGTCGCCCGCGTCCAGCAGCAGCGTCTGTTCCGAACCCACCTCTTCACGAATCTTCCTGACGCTCGCCGCCAGACGGGAAAGCCCGCCCACGGTCTGACCCGCAAGCTCGCCCTCCCAGCCACGCCACGAAGCCAGATGACCATGAATGTCGTTGGTGTGCAGAATCGTTATAGCTGCGCGTCGAAGCAATGGTTCACCCGGCCTCGCCTGTTGAGATTGTCGCGTCATGCCCACGCCCTGAAACATAACAGCGCTCACCATTACAACCAAAAGCGCCAACACCAACGATCGTGTTCTTCGCCGCATCCCTCTCATCCTCGACACCGTATCTTCCTCTTCCATGCCTTCCCCTTCCAAACCGCTCCTAAACACAGAATCCAGACCCCATCTTCATTAAACAAATTTGCGAAGGCACGCATGTCGTAGCTGTTCCATGCCTCTTCCCAGCTCCGAAGGATGGCCGTGATTTGTATCCGGTCGGAAGCTTCGGAAGCCTTAGTGACTCGATGATGATGCTGAGCAGCGCGTAGTTCGAGTTACTGTAAGCCCAGCGCTCGTCGGGCGCGAACTGGAATGGCTCTTTCTTAAAAAGGTTGATGAGATCGGAGCGCGCGTACTTTTCCGGCGACCCACTTTCCAACTCATCGAAGCCCGGCACAGTGAAAAACTCCTTGATGCCAGAGGTCTGATGAAGCAGATGGCGGACGAGTACTGTGTGACCTTGAGTCGGGTAATCGGGGAGGTATTTCGTGAGGGGATCACCGAGACGAACCTTACCGCGCTCGACGAGCCGCATGATGGCTGCCGCGGTAAATTGTTTAGAGATAGAACCGAGTTGATAAATGGTCTCCGGTGCGGCGGGAATTTTTTTCTCCACGTCGACGAAGCCGTAACCCTTAGCCAGCACCATCTGCGCCCCGCGCATGACGGCTACAGAAAGACCCGGGATGGAGCGTCCCTTGAGGGCGGCTTCCGCGATCGAGTCAACCGCGGCTTCAAAGGGCAATCCGGTTTTTTTTCCTTTTCGCTGAGCATTAGCCGAAGTCGCCAACGCCGCGAGGCAAAGCAAGAAAGTCCTTCTCCTCATCATATCTGCCCTTCCCTCCCAGAGGTTAAAGCGAAAACGCTAAATATCTTAAATCTGAATTGATGAGAAGCGCCCAATGCCTGCCATTCACCTGCCGCGCAGCCAACATATCAGGCATCCGAGTCTTGCGGATGAAGGCCGTGCTATTCGCGGTCGGGTGCATGCCGTTGTTCGCTTGTCTCAGCATCAGAGACAACCACCAAAAAGTCAAAATCCCTCCTATCAACGTTACGGCTAAAACAATGAGGTAGCGCTTTTTCACTCTTTCGACCTTCAGCCACACAAAGATGTCTAACGTTTAGCTTCAGCGGCGCGGCGCGAACACAACCCAAGCTACGTCGCAGGAGATACCATGAAAAGGATGCTATCGCCGCGTCCGCTGCAAGCCATTGTTCGACGCGGGTTCGTATAATGCTACTCAACCTTTTTGGCTTTTGATTCCTGACAAACGCCAAGGCGTAGAACCACACCTGTGACTTGTCCTTTCTCATCTTTTGAGAACGTCATTTCCGCATCGTTCTCTTTGCTGTAGAACCTGGAATCAGACAATGGTAACAACGTCGATTTCGCCCTGCCTGCAGGTTTCCATGTCAGGGCATCGCCTTCCTTCGTTACGGTGGTGTAAGCGCCAGGAGCAAATTCGTATTTCCCCAAATAAGGGTCAAGAGCTTTGGGATCGAGCATGATTGGCTTTCGCTCGGGAGGTAAACGAGTTCCTTGAACCTGAACAATTTGCCACCGCCCACCCTTTTTCGAGTAGATATTGGTTCCTGCTACTCCCCTTTCGAGCGTCCGAAATATCGCCATATCACCGTATACAAGTAGCCCTTCGAACGTGGGAGTAACCACAGGCGCAGCCCGAGGTCTGTCGTTCGCAAGGATGTTGTTAATTTGTGCAGTCTTATCGACGACGCCTCCGGTCGTATGGATGAACTGGAATTCATCGGCGTAGAGACGCTCAAGCGCGGCTCGATCCCGCTGCGAAATAGCTTCATTCAAGTCAGAAAACAACTTGCGGAGCTCCTCTTTTATTCTAGAACTATTTGGTTCGCCGCCTGTCTGGCCCAACACAGACGGAGACACCAACAAGACAAGAAACATGCCCGTCAGAATTTTTGTCATATCTCCTCCTCTACCGTCAGAGCGTCGAACGGTGGTCTCCAGCTGCGGCGCGCGATCAGCACTCAAGCTGCAGGAAAGAAGTTACTTGAGAAGCATGCTATCGCGCCGTCAGCTGCAAGGCTTTGTTGGATTGCGGAGATGTCAGAGGACTTCGTCCGCAAGATACTCATGGATAGCGCGCTGGCCTCCGACAAGATGCTGCCCCCAATGGGTTTGAAAACTAAATCTCCACGTCCAGGCGGCATCAATAGGATGATTGGCTTCAAAAAGCGACAAGCCACCTTTGAGGTCTCGATAAATGTCCGCGAGATCATCAGCGAGACTATTTGTTACCGGCTCTTCGTCTTGGAGCGGATTGAACACATCGAAATAACTAGTAACGGGTAAACAACCAAACTTCTCGTAGAATCGCGACCACTCATCATGAGAGAGCGACACAGCATCGATATTCTTTCCAATCCCTAAATCAGGCAGTTCTAAGGCAGCAAGGTGCAGTTCTGCGAGGAGTAACCGGACACGTCGCATCTCATCGTTAGGGTCGCCAAGCTCACCCTCGGCCCAGGCGCAATAACACCGGGCGACTTCTGCGAAGCGATCGATTGCAGGGTCGGCCGTTTTCTTACTCTCCATAGGATTCAAAGGCAATCCAACGGCCTTCAGCTGCGGCGCGCGATCAGCATTCAGGCTGAAGGAAACAAGGTACTTGAGAAACATGCTATCGCGCCGTCAGCTGCAAGGCTTGGTTGTGCTGCGCCACTGGCTGAAACGAGCGGTGTTTACTGGGCGAGTTTTTGCGCCATCAGCCACTTCCAAAATTCCGCGTCAGTAAAAACTCTGTCCGCTATGAAATGCTTCTCTTCAGCGTATTCGGTGTATTTAACCGTGCCGCCCGCCGCGTTTAACGCCGCTTCCATCTTGCGCGATTCATTCACATCAACGGTATCGTCCTGTCCGCCGTGGAAAATCCAGATGGGCGTTTTGCCGACTGCTTTGGCAAAGGCAACGTAGGGGTCTTGTGCCGAGTAAAGCGCTAACATTTCGGCGGGCACTAATGATTTCAGTGCGGCAAGCGGCAAAACGCTGGACGTTACGACGCCGCCGCTCACCGGGACCACCGCGGCAAATTTTTTCGGATATTTCGCCGCCAGATACCAACTGCCATAACCGCCTATCGACGCCCCCATCAGATAAATTCTTTGCGCGTCGCCGTTAAATTCCGCGACGGTTTGATCAAGTGCTTTAATAGCTTGCTCTGCTGGCTCGCCGAACCAAGGACTTTGAGTTTGCGGAAAGACGGCGATGAAAGAACGGTAACGTTCCTGGTGTTTCATCTCAAAAAGCTGAATAACGCTGCCCAAATGAGCACCGCCGATTTGCTTCTCATTGTCATTACCCCGTGCGCCTCTCCCATGAAGATAAAGGATGACTGGATATTTTTTGGCCGGGTCGTAACCTGCCGGAATATAAACTCGATAATCAATAGTGGTTAAACGGAGCGTCACGCTGCGCCTGAGGAAGCCAGTCTCGCGCTGAGGAGTTGAAGACGGCGTCTGAGCATCACCGATAGAAGCGCAAATTATGAATAAGAATAAAGCCACCAAAACTTTTCTCAACATACGTATTTCCTTCCCGCTTATGGCAAAGCCGCACAACGCCCGGCATCACTCTCCGCGGATTCAACCTGAGAAGCGGCAAGTCTTGCGGATGAAGGCTGGGCTATTCGCGGTCGGGTGCATGCCGTTAGGCTGCGCCGCCTCTGCACGATTTCGCAGCTTTGGAGCGCCGCCATCGGTCCATCACAGCAACACACGATCCGCCTTTGCCGCGAGGGCTCGCGGCAGGACAAGACCCAAGCCCTCAGCAAGCACCCTTGTTAAGGGTTAGGTAGTACCGACTCGGAAAGTGGATCGGCAAATCCCCTGGCTTTGCCCCCCTTACGATTTTATCGACATAGCGTGCGGCCTCGCGAAACTGCTCCTCCTGGTTTGGCGCCCACGACATCAGCCCTCCGGCTTCGACGAAGAACGCTGACTGGTAAATCGCCGGTAAGCGGTTCTTCGCCGCAAACCCCACGACGAGCTCACGATGAACAAGTGACAGCCCGCCCTGGAAATTCAAAAGGCCATTCATACCGTCATTAACGATGTCGGTGAGTGCAGTTTCCAACTCTCTCCGCGACGTCGCCCGATAGGCTTTCACCGTCAGGCGGAGCGATTTTGCGGCTTTCTCTGCCTCGGCTAGTTGAGCCTCATGCCCGCCCCGCCCCGGCGTCGTCGAGAGCAGCGCGACACGCGACACCTTGGGGGCGGCGGTTTTCAAAAGCCGAAGCCGTTTTACTGTCACGCCAGGAGGGAGTTCGTCCATCCCTGTGTAAATACCGCCGGGGCGCTTAAGAGTTTTCGCGAAGCCGTTGCTGACCATGCCCGGGCAGGTAGCGATGACCATCGGCATGGCCGGGTTAACCTTGCGCACTTCGAGCGCTACCGGCAGTGCCGCGGCCACAATCAGGTCAAGGTCCATCTGCGCGAGTTCGGCAATGTCTGACGTCAACCCGGAGACGCGTCTTTCGATGATGAGGTTCGTCCCATCCACATGCCCCAACCGAAGCAGCTCCTCATCGAATGCCGTGATCAATGTCGGGAACGGGCCAATTAGAAAGCCGATACGCTGGACGCGGCGCGTCTTGACGCGCTGAGCGTAGGCTGTCAGTGGGAGAGCGCAACCGAGTAGCCCGAGGCGGCTGATGAACCAGCGGCGACTATAGTCGCATGCCATGCTTTATCCTCCACTTTAGCGGCCTAACGCTGGAATTGAGCGGCCGCGCACACAACGCCGAAACCGAGCAAGTTCTCGACGAGAGGCACGCTAACTCGCGGTCGGCTCCAATGACTTGTTCGGCACCGTCTCAGATGATGGGCTTTGCTCCCGGTTCGAAAGGTTGGCAATTGATATCACCAATTCGGCGGGTTCGACTGGCTTAGGTATATGCAACTGGTAGCCCGCGGAGAGTGAGCGGAGGCGGTCTGAAGCCCGAGCGTGTGCCGTCAACGCAATAGCCGGAATATTTCGGTTCTGCCCCTCTTCTAAAACGCGCACCTTGCGGATCAAAGAATACCCATCCTCGTCAGGCATTTCTATATCGCTAATAAGCAAGTCCAGTTTCCCGTGGCGAATTATTTCAAGCGCGCTAGCGACCGTGGCCACAGTCTTCACCAGAGCGCCACACTGCGTCAATATAGTCCCCAACAAGTCGCGCGCGTCTTGCTCATCATCCACGACGAGCACCCGCACTCCGTCGAGCCTTACCATCTCCGCCGGCTGCGCTTTTCCCGCGATGAGTAGTTGCTCCGTAGTGCCGTTTGAAAATTGTTCCGAGGTATGAACGATCGTGACGGGCAGTCTCAGGATGAAGGACGCGCCTTGCCCTTCTCCCGGGCTGACCGCGCGAATAGTTCCACCATGCAACTCGATGATGTGCTTTGTGATCGCCAGCCCTAAGCCCAGCCCGCTATGCTGCCTCGTCGTCGTGTTGTCAGCCTGTCGGAAACGCTCAAATACGTATGGCAAAAACTCCGCGCTGATGCCCTGACCCGTGTCGCTCACAGTGATTTCGACGCTGGAGTCGACGCGCGCCAGCCGGACCTGCACGCGCCCGCCCTTCGGCGTAAATTTGATCGCGTTCGACAGCAAGTTCCACATGACCTGCTGCAAACGCCCGGGGTCGCCGGACACAGGCCCCGCCTTCGGGTCGAGGACAGTTTGAAGTCTGATGCCTTTGGCGTCGGCGGCGGGACGGACGACATTGAGTGCTGCTTCCACGAGCGAGTCCGGTTCGACCCGCCCCACGTCGAGGCGGATTTTGCCGGAGATGATGCGGGAGAAATCCAACAAGTCTTCTATCAGCTGGTTCTGTGATTCCGCATTCCGTTCGATGGTGTCCAGCGCGCGTTTCGCCGTGGCGTCATCCAGCGTGCCCGTCTTCATCATGCGCGCCCACCCGAGGATCGCCGTCAGGGGAGTGCGAAGCTCGTGCGAGACGACGGCTAAGAATTCATCTTTGGCGAGTGTCGCTTCTTCGGCCACCTTCTTCGCCTGAAGAATCTCGTCCTCGTACTGATCGCGCTGTCGCACCTGCATCAGGATGCAGTCGTAGACGACCACCCCCTCGTGCTCGCGTTGCGCCGCGTTGGCGAGCACCGGCACCTCCGCCCCGTTCTTCGCACGCAGCGAGAGGTAAACCTCGTCCACTCTGCCGTGCAGCTTGAGGAGGGGAAAGAAGTGCGTCTGGTAGAAGATGCGGCTGGCGACGGGCAGAAAGGTTTCGACGTGCCGACCCCGCAGCTCGTCGAGTTCGTAGCCGAGCGAGTCCAGCAATGTGGCATTGACCGCCACGATTTTGCTGTCGTCGGCGAATGACAGGAAGCCACATGGCACTCTGTTTAGCAGGTCATCCATACGGCTCACGGACTCCTCTCCTGATATCTCAGTCGCTGCTGTCGGCGCTCAGATACTCCTTGATGATCCGAATGGTCTCGTCCGGATGACTCATGTGGGGGCAGTGCCCGGTCGCTTCCATGACGCGCAGAGTGCTCCGGGACAAATTGCGATGGAGATAGTCGCCCACGTCGAGCGGCGCGATGGCATCCTCTGAGCATTGCATGATGAGCGACGGGACCGTCACCTTCGGTAGATCGCTCCGGTTGTCGGAGAAGAAGGTAGCCTCGGCAAAGCGGCGCGCGATCTTCGGATCGGTAGAGCAGAAACTCTCTTCAAGCTCGCGCGTCAATTCGGGCCGCTCCTGATTCTTCATGACCACGGGCGCGAGAAAATTCGCCCAGCCGATGTAGTTTTTCTCCATCACGTCGAGCAGCCCCGTGATGTCCGCGCGCTCGAAGCCGCCGACGTAAGCGGGCGGGTCGTTGATGTAGCAGGGTGAGGGCCCGATGAGGATGAGACTTCTAAACCTCTCCGGCTCCCGGATGGACGCGAGCATCCCGATCACGCCACTCACGGAATGCCCGACGAAGATGATATCAGTCAGTTCGAGTGCGGCGCAGATGTCGAGCACGTCCTGCGCGTAGCCGTCGAGGTCACCGTATCGCTCGGCGCTGTAAGTTTGGAGGTCAGACTTTCCCGAGCCGACATAATCGAACAGAATAATCTGGTAGTTCTCCTCAAAAGCAGGCGTCACAAACCGCCACATGTTTTGATCGCAACCGAAGCCATGTGCAAACAGCATGGGCTGCGTGCCTCTGCCAGATACCCTCACGTTGTTCCGAACTAGGATGTTCTGAGTCAACCCATTCCTCCGTTAAGCTCTATAAAATTTCAATAGTTCCCGTTCCACCAACTCAGGATTTGATGAATGAAAGATGCGCCTTGGTCCTTACGTTCCAAGCCAATGCGCCTAACTAAGACAAGCCCGAATTCTTCACGACGTGTCGAGAGTTGTTCAAGCTTAAATTCGAGGTCCGGCGCGTAGAAGCCAACTAGCATTTGGAGTTTTTCAACTGGCAACGGAGGAGTATCCGACATGTCCACTGGTTGACGGGCAGCTAGAGTCGTAACCTGCGAAGCGGTCGAGACCGTGTATGAATGTTTTACTTGGGCGACGATCTCATACAATTCTTCGAGCTTCGTCAGAAAAAGCTTTTTCCGATCGCGCTCTTCTTGACGATGAAGCTGAAAGCGTGAATTCAACCACGTAACCCAGCCCGCCAATAAGGCTCCCACAATAGTTCCGGCGATGCCTATCCAAGCGCTCATAGGTTAGTTTACGTCAGGCAGCTAACGCCCGGCATCAGCGGCGCGCACAGAACATGATTGATAAGAGGCTCGCTGATTGCGCGTCCGCTGCATGACGTTGTTAGGCCGCGGCCTCGGCATTCCAGATGTCAACGGCACAGCGCCACTCCCCATCCGATTCCCGACGCCAGATCGTGACCGCGCGCCCCGCGATCGTCACCGGCGCGCCGTCCGCAGCATTCACCGTAACCGCATTCCGGCTGAACATATAAGCGAGCCGTCCGTCGGGTGAGAGCGTCACATCATTCGACTCCCAAGTAATGTTGAAACCGGGAATTTGCATGCTGCCCTCGACATACTGACGCAGCGCGGCCTTGCCCACGACCGATGGCAGGCCGGGAGGCAGGACCACCGCATCCTCTGTCCAATACGAGAGGATGCGGTCAACGTCGCGCCCCTCGGAAGCCACCTGCGCCCACTCAGCATCACGTCGGAGGAGGCGCTCTTTTTCCGCGGCTAAGTCCAATTGTGTCTCCCTTCCAGATCACCTGGCTTGTTAATCAATCGGCCTAACGCCGCGCTTCAGCTGCGGCGCGCGATCAGCATTCAAGCTGAAGGTAACGAAGATTACTTGAGAAACATGCTATCGCGCCGTCAGCAGCAAGGCTTTGTTAGGCATCGCCCTTGGTGGGTCGGAGCTCTTGATTGTCCTTCGTAACTCTGATGAGGAAGCGCAACGCCTGATTCACTGCATCGGCGTCTGGGAAGACATCTGCGACGTCAGGCTCGAGCTTGATAACATCGCCAAAAGCCTTGCGGCCCGGACCGATTCCGAACACGCAAACTCCGCAGATCATACTCAGGCCGAAGGCCGCCTTCCAATTCTGATTCAAGCTTCTTCATATGCTTTACGTCACTTCTCTCGCATTAATCAAGCGAACAACACCGTTTCTTTCAGTGTACGACACGATTAATATGCGACCCTCCTTCGATGCTCCAATTATCAGATAGCGATTCTCCTCAGAGGAGTGATCTGGGTCATAGAAATCGACATAGAGCGGGTCACCGAAAACAGTGGCAGCATCTGCGAACGAAACCCCGTGCTTCTCAAAATTAACCGCAGCCTTGGCTTCATCCCACTCAAGACCCACAAGCGCGGTATAACATCCGGCGCTCAGCCTTGAGACAACGGCAGATGCCTAACGCCTGGCATCACCCGCGCCCCCACACAATTTACATGAGAGGCAGCATGATGGGAGCGTCGGGTGCATGCCGTTGTTGTCGCCCTTGAGAAGTCATTTGCTGTTTCGAAAAGTTACCTGTTCTCTCCTGCGAAGTTGCTCGAACAGAAAAGCATAGGTGTCGGCTGTCAACGCTTGATCCTGGGCTTTGGTCGATCCGCTGAAGTGTCCTGCATCGTAATCAACGCGAAGTAAAACCGACTTACCGCTTTTAGAAGCGGCTTGCAAACGAGCTGCCATTTTTGCCGTGTTCCAAGGGGCAACTCGAGGGTCGTTGATGCCGGTCGTCAAAAGCACTGCCGGATAGTTCACGCCGTCTTTGATTTTCAGGTAGCCGTCCATTGCCAGTAAAGCGCGAAAGCCTTCTTCGGTTTTGAAGGAACCAAATTCCGAGATATTCGGCGCCCCATTGGTAGTTGTTTCCAAGCGTAAAGCGTTGGTAATCCCGACATTAATAATCGCCGCGCCGAAAAGTTCGGGGCGTTCGGCAATCGCGTTGCTGATTAAAATCCCGCCCGCGCTCGTGCCTTCAATCCCTAAGTGCGCGGGCGAACTATATTTTTCCGCAATTAAATATTCGGCGCAGGCGATAAAATCTTTCCAAGTGTTCGGCTTGGTTTTTTGTTTGCCCGCCAGATGCCATTCTTCGCCGTATTCGCCTCCGCCGCGAACGCCCGTGAAAACATACACGCCGCCACGTTCCAGCCACGGCAGCAGGTTAGAGGCGTAATACGGCGAAGTGATTTCTACGCCGTATGCGCCATAACCGCTCATCAATGTCGGATTCAAGCCGTCGCGCTTCAAGCCTTTCTTGTAAATGATAACGAGCGGAACCATCTGGCCGTCGTAAGACCTGGCTTTCGCGCCCCTGAACTCGATGCCCGACATGTTCAGCGGATTCGGCGGTATCAAATTCGTCGGCGTAGCTTTTCCGGTCTTCGGATCGTACTTGAAATGGGCATTGGATTTTGTCCACGAAAGAAGACTGAAATAAATCCCGTCGGTGTTCGATTCGGTCGCCTCGATGCCGGCCGCGCCTTCGTAGGGAAGTTTAAGCGGTTCGGATTTTTTGGTTTTGTAATCTACCCGATGAATGCGGTAATTGCCGCCGTCCAGCGTTTCAACATAGAGCGCGTCAGGCTGCGCCGTCATCTTTACCGCGACGGCTTCACCCGCCGTAAAAACTGTTTCGGCTTTGGATAAATCGGGTTTCGATAGACTCGTGCGAATGATTTTATAGCGTGGCGTGTTCTTAAAAGTTAGCAAATACAAATCGTCGCCACGAATGTCCAAAGCGGTAACTTCATCGTCAAAGGAAATGACTTTGCGCCAAGGCACCGGCGTTTGATTGAGCGTTTCAACCGGTGCGACGTAATATTCGGAGTTCGGCGAAACATCCGAAACACGCGCAAAAACATATTTCCAATTCGGGTCTGTGCGTGCAGAGGTGGAAAATCTCGGTTCGATGCTGATGTTCGGGTTGACGTCGTTTCCGAAGACGATCTTGTCCGTTTCGGAATTTGTTCCCAAAACATGTAGATAGACTCGCCGCTTTTGATATTTTTCACTGGCGGGCGCACCGGCAGGTAATTTTTGCAGGCGCGTGTAAAGAAAAGATTTGTTGTCGGGTAGCCAAGTGCCGGAACTGTTTCTGATACGGTCGATGCGGTCCCCCGTGTCGCGTCCGGTTGCCACCTCGACAACACGAATTTCGCCGTTTTCCGCCCCGCCCGCCGCAATACTAAAAGAGACGTATTTGCCATCGAACGAAATGTTCCAAACACCAAGCGAGTAACGCTTTCCGTCATTGACGATTTTATTCGGGTCAATCAACAACCGCTCCGCGCTCGTCAAACCCTCTCGCACATAAAGTTTGAAATCTTGTTCATCTGGAGCGCGGCGCGTGTAAAAAAACAGATTGCCGCGCCTCCGGATGCCGCTCACTTCCACACTTGCGCTATCAACTTCGCCAAGCCGTTTCAAAATCTCGCCGCGCATCGGAAGTTTTTGCAGATAAGCATCCGTGTAAGTGGCCTGAGCCTTCATCCATTTTTGTACTTCGTCCGATTCCAGATTTTCCAACCAGCGATACGGGTCTGTAATTTTCACGCCGAAATACTCGTCTGAGACATTCTCAACACGCGGCTTCGGTAGTGTGTTTTGCGCGGTCGTAGGTGCGATAGATGCCAAGAACAGTGTGCAAATAAGCAGTTTTATGAATAAGCTAGACTGAATGATGTTCATAAACAATTGTTTCATAAGAATTAAAATCTCACCTAAGACTTACACCGAAATCAGCGAAGCGGCATAACGCTGCGCTTCAGCTGCGGCGCGCGATCAACATTCAACCTGAAGGAAAGAAGTTACTTGAGAAGCACGCTATCGCGCCGTCAGCTGCAAGGCTTTGTTGGGTGGCGTGGCTAGAGGGTGCCAGTTAATCGTTTGGGTTTTTCCTTAGGTGCATCGATCCCGAATTCGTGCTGCTTCAACGCAATTAAAGCTTCTGGTGACGTGTCGTACTTCCCAGGAGAACTGCCAATTGCGAGTACAATCGTGTCTTCAGGCAGGCCACCTTTGACCATTGTGACAACGTCGGCATTGATCAATGGTTTCTTACTATCCTGGGCAACTGCTGTGGTCAACGCGAAAAGGAGAACGGTTGTGAGAAGTAGTGGTCTAAACATGTTCGACCTCCTGAAGCGACTGAAGCAGTGAAGCCGCCCAACTCCCGGCATCACCCGCGCCCCGCCAGCTGCATGAGAGGCAACGTGACGGGGCGTCGGGTGCATGCCGTTAGGCCGCCCCGGAGCGGCTGCACTACTATTCGGGGTAAAAACCCGCGCCTATGATTCCTGGTGTCCCGTCGATGTTGACTGCCTTCACATAGCTCCACTTCTGCGACGGCTGAGTTCCCCCAGGTTTAGGGAACATGTAATCGACCCAACCCGCCCCCTTTGCCTGGACCACCCTCAGAAACTCGTCGTGGAACGCCTTGCCGTTGGCATCCTTCTCCCCACGAGGATTGGTTCCCTCCCGTTGCGGGAAGGCCGGGTTCAGCAATACATTCAGGTTTTGATCGTAGGCGAATAGATAGGTATTGCCGAACCACCATTCGCTATTGCGCTCTCTGAACTCCGAGAAGGCCGCCTTGCCTTGACGCTCGACCAGCGCGGCGGCCTTGTTGACCATCACTTCGATACGCTTTGCCTCCTCGGACGTCGGAGGCTGCTGAGGGCTGGCACACCAAGCCATCAACATCACGGCGACTGCGATGGAAGTTAGGACTCGTTTGAACATCTCTCCCTCCTGGCGGCCTAACGACTGCCTTCAGCTGCGGCGCGCGATCAGCATTCAAGCTGAAGGAAAAGGCTACTTGAGAAAGATGCTACCGCGCCGTCAGCTGCAAGGCTTTGTTATGCTCGGCGTGCCCTGGAAATCCGCCGTGAAGCTCTCTCGACAGAGGATCGTACGCCCGCACCAAAGCGGTTGCGCCACGAAGTCTTCATCAGATGTATATAGGTCTTGCCGTTCCATACATGAATGGAAGTGGTTTTCGGATATCCATCACCATCAGGCCACATTGAATCGAAAATTTCGGGTACGCCATCGGCATTCAAGTCGAATATTTCGCTCGTGCCGCCGCTAAAGACGACTTTAAACTTCCCATCGACCAAAGCAATTACCAAGGCGGCATCATAGTCGGTAAGACTCTGTGATGACTGGATAGTCAGTCCAATGAGGTTGAATGCACTAAGAGGGATCAATCGTTGCCACGCATCCTCGGGACTACTGTTAATCCGAAACACTTCCGCGGGTTCCCGATTCCGCATCTCGTAGATGACAAGGAACGCCTCATAACTTGGCAATTGGTCTTTTCTGACATTCGAATACCAAACGGCTAGATGTGACTCGCTGAAAGTGGTTAACCCCCTGATCTCGCCCAATCTCGGTATCTTCCCTAGATCTCCGAAACTTCCAGGTTGCGCGTAAGCGGAAGGCGCCGCAAGCCATGAAAGAGCTGCACTCCAGAGAACGGCGGCAAGTACCTTGATTGTGAATCGCTTCATACTGTGCATCAGAAACTAGAGCATAACGACTGCCTTCAGCTGCGGCGCGCGATCAGCATTCGAGCTGAAGGAAGGGAGTTACTTGAGAAAAATGCTATCGCGCCGTCAGCTGCAAGGCTTTGTTGGGCCGCGGGCGAATACTTAGGCTGCGGATAAGAGGGCCTTCTCTGCAGCTTTAGGCAACTCGATTGGAAGAAAATAATGTTGAGGATAGAGGTAGTCTTCGCCCGATTCATCAATCACTCGAATGTAGCCATCCGCAGCAGCGGCCTCATCCGGCAGGACTCTATAAAGCTTGCGAGGCTCAATATCCTCACAATCTTCATTCCGAATGCAGATTACAAATGGGCCATTCAACTTTGATCGTTTCATTGCTCTCAATCCAGGGAGTGCTTAATCTTTAGCTTCTTCTTCCCAATTCCATGGGCTTCATACCAATGTAACTCCACCCTTCGTATCCTACCACTAGCCAGCCTGACGGTAGCAATGCCTTTTAGCTTTCGCCAACGCCCGGCGCCGAATTGTTTGCGTAACCGTGCTCGCTCACGCACAGAAGGACCCCGAGCAATTCGCTCGATGTCGCTAATCTCACTGATGAGCTCGAAATACATTCACCGCATTTTCCCATGGCTGATCGTAGGAATCATCTCAGCGGCCCAAAGCCTGCCTTCCCCTGCGGCGCGCGATCAGCATTCAAGCTGAAGGAAGGAAGTTACTTGAGAAGCACGCTATCGCGCCGGCAGCTGCAAGGCTTGCATGAGAGACATGCTATTTGCGCGTCCGTTGCAAGGCTTTGTTAGGTTTCGCCAGTGAAGGGATAAGTTTGAAGGAATTGAAAAAGGCCATCGCCACCTTTTCAAAATCGGCTTTTCCCCCGAGCTTATTCGCCCGCCCTTTACGACCCTCTACAATTATTGTATAGACCCTTTGGCCTGCCACAATCTCCAACGTTCGCACCCGGGCCTTGGCGCTTTCAACGTGAAGAAAATATCCTGGATGTCCAAGTACTGTTACTGCTTTCTCCTTAATGATCCGCTCACCAGAGATTTTAGTGATTAATAGCGAAGCAGCTTTGGACTCTCGCAAGTAATGCTTAGCGCTGTCAGGATCGCTGGTTAATTCAGGCTCATCAACATAGGAGACCCGAAAGTCCAGAAGGCCGCTATAGGAGAGGAAATAGACGTTGACAGGCGAGAACTCCTCTTTTGGTTTACCGGGGAAGCGAATCCGAAATCGGCCTTGTTCGGAAGTGTATTCGTCCCACTTGTCAGGAAAATAGTCTGTTGCAGGGGGCGGGGCCGGAGGCGGAAGTGGCTCCTGGGCCTGCGACACGGTAGGAGTCATAACAAAACAAGCAGATATGAACAGCATAGAAAGAAACAAAGTAAGGGTTATAGTTCGCATAAGTCCTGACCTTCGCCAACCACAAGAAGAAACCTAACGGCGGCCTTCAGCTGCGGCGCGCGATCAGCATTCACGCTGAAGGAACAAAGTTACTTGAGAAAGATGCTGTCGCGCCGTCAGCTGCAAGGCTTTGTTATGCGCGCTTTCGAACAAATCGCATTATTGCGCCTTTGTCTTTCTCTCGTCTGAACGCTGGTTTCCTTCTATGTACCCGCCATTGACTCCCGCAGTCGGAACAACGATAGAACCGCCAGTCTCGCTTCCCACGGCTTTCAACGCCACGACCAGAGCAATCCAAGCAAACATCGGACGCTGGAAACTCCAAAGACTTTGAACGTTTCTCTGATGTGAAATGCGAGATGACGGAATCACGAATGAAGTCCCCGAGAAAATCAAAAAGTGCGTTTCCTAAACTCATCTGATTCTTCCAACCAGGCTAGCGCATAACGTCTGAGTTGCCGCTCGCGTCCAACGATTTGTTGGGCCGCGATTGGGAAAGCAGGACGATCAATGATCACGCGGCACCGCAATTAAGATGTCAGATATTTCTGCAGGAACGGGAACCCGATTTAGTTCGTAGAAATCACGAATCGACCGCATGACCGACGGAGCATCAACAGCCTTTTGAAGTTTTTTATCGTTATGAATCATCACCACGATCTGCGGCAGATTGGCTTCGGTTCGTTTTTGTAATTCCTCCGCGCGATGAGCGCGCAATTCCGAAGCAACAAAAACCTGTTCCATAGCAGCCTTCATGACATAGTCGCGGTACTGTAGATAGCTGATTTGGCCCAAGATGACGAACGTCAATAGCGCACCCGCGACCAATCCGCAAACAAAAACTAGTGACACTTTGATCGCATTCTTCATAAGGACCCTCCTTCGCGGCCCAACGGCGGCCTTCAGCTGCGGCGCGCGATCAGCATTCAAACTAAAGGTAAAAGGTTATTTGAGAAATATACTATCGCGCCGTCAGCTGCAAGGCTTTGTTAGATGGCACGTTGACGGGAGCGCCGTGAGCGCTTATGCCTTGCCCGCCAATCCTCAGCAATAATTGCCCATCGTTCATGGTCGCGCCACGCTCCAGATATCTTCAGATAACGTTTGGAGAAACCCTCTCGGACAAAGCCCGCTCGCTTAACCAACGCAATCGAAGCCACATTCCCCGGCTGAATGTTTGCCTCCAGCCGATGCAGTTTGAGATGTTCGAACGAATACCGAAGCATTAACTGAATGCCTTCCGTCATATGTCCCTGACCAAAATACTTCGCCCCAACGTAATAGCCCAGATAGGCATTCTGAAATCCGCCACGAAAAATCTGGCTCAAGTTAATCGAACCGATAATTACACCGTCATCAACACGGCAGACGAGGAGGCACAGGCAATCGGTTCGACGGCACCTCTTGAGGAAGGCATTAAATTGGTCTGGCTGAGTGGGCGGTGATACGAGGCCCCGGTGAGAACGAGCGCTTGCTCGGTTTAGTGAGATGAACTCTTCAAGGTCGCGCCTCGCTGGAGGGCGTAGGAATACGCGATCACCGACAATAACGGCATTCTTCATTTTAGCTTTTCGTCGCTTAAGTCCCCCTGCGGATCAGGGAAGCCAGCTAACGCTGCGCTTCAGCTGCGCGCTCATTCAACGTACTTAAGAGACATCGTGGCAGCGCGTCAGCTGCAAGCGCTTGTTATGCCTCGCGTGGGATTAATAAGCGCCTTTCAGAGGCACACATCCATCTTCTTCGGGAAACTTGCCGCTCGCGATTTCGTTTTCATCTTTGCAGACAGCCGCATAGCTCCAAACATGAAAGGCATCTCCGATTTGAGAGTTCCCTTGAACGTAAGCGACGAAATCCTCAATGTCTTCAAAGACAAATCTGTTTGGCGCTCGCGAACCATAATAGTGCCAATGCTCAAGAATGATTGGCCCTTCATCTTCAAGAGTCTTGCGGATAATGTCTAGATTGTCGGGGGATAGAATCTTTCTACCATCAGGTTTCCAATCATCTGTTTCAAGACGGATCTTCATGATTGCTCTAGCGAAGAGGCATAACGCCTGCCTTCAGCTGCGGCGCGCGATCAGCATTCAAGCTGAAGGAAAGAAGTTACTTGAGAAGCATGCTATCGCGCCGTCAGCTGCAAGGCTTTGTTGGGCGCGCGATTCGTTTAATACGGCTGCATTACTTCCAACAACTCTAACTCTGCCAGGCGCCTAAATAAATGCTTGTGCTCTTTCGCCAGCACCTTCAACCGCCTCCTTTTGTACGGGCGAATCTCTCCGATCTCTAGAACCACGCCTGCCAAACTTGCAACCTCTTGATCGGACGACTCGACAAGGATCTTCAAGCGCTCGATGTTTTTGCCGGATATGTGAGACTGCGACAGGAAGCCAAGGATCTCATCCACCTCTTCAATATGTTTTCTCGTCGCGCGCGGAAGACTCCGACATTCTTTGCACACATGATCTTTGTGACTTGTGCCGGAAAAGCTCTCGTTCGCTCGCCGACGATTACAGATTCTGCAGTAGAGACCCACGGCGAAATTATCGTCAGCTACTCGTCTGTTTCGCAAGGAAGACCGAAGCGCCCAACGCCGCGCTTCAGCTGCGCCGAGCGCAATTTTTCACTCTTCGCCGAAGGAAAAGTGTTTGAGAAGCATGCCATCAAGGCGTCAGCTGCAAGCGCTTGTTATGCGCCGCCCGTTTCGGCACGACCGATCACGGAATTGCGGGGTCCATTCCTTTCGCCTTGATGACGGCCCTCGCCTCTGGCGTGCGAAGGAACTCGACGAGTGCCTTCGCCGCCTTCACCTCCTTGGCGCCGGCCATGATGGCCGCCGAAAAGACGAACGTCCCCTGGAGATCGCCCGGTAACGGGCCGACGATCTCAATGCCGGGGACCGCCATGAGTTCCTGCACCTGGTGCAGAGCAATGTCTGCCTTACCGGTGGCGACCATGTAGCCGGGCATGGTCGCGGCCTGACCTGGCGCACTTGAGAACACCAGCTTGGATTTCAGCGCCTCGGCGATACCGAGTCGGTCGAACACCTTGACGATATGGACTCCGCTCGAGCCACCGAGTGCCGGGTCGGGACATGCAATCGCCTTCGCCTCCAGCAACGCCCGCTTGAACGCCGCGGGTGAGGAAATATCGGGCTTGGGTGCGCCTCTGAGAACAGCCACGCCGACGTGGGACGTGGCAAGGTCAGTTACGGAGCCCGCCACCAGTTTGCCCGCCCCGGCCAAGCGTTCGATACCCGACCGGGGGATCATTACCACGTCTACGGTTTCGCCGGCCTCGAGCCGTTTCAGGATCACGCCACCGCTTTCAAACGAGACCGTTAGTTTGTGTGCGGTGGCGCGCTCAAACTTTGGCCCGAGGTCTACCATAACCTGCCGCATCCCGACAGCGCTCAGCACACGCACTTCCGCAGCGGCCGCTGAAGTATCCCTATTTAGTGGAGCAAGGTCGGCAAATGCTGTTGCGTACGTATGTTCGTAAGCCTGGCCGGCGACTCTGCTCTGGGGTAAGACCGCTAAACCTATAAAGAGAAGAAGGAGGAGAACACGTCGATTTCTTCGCATAGCATCGCCTCCACGATTTGTGTCATTGCGTGCTCCTGGCGCATAACGACTGCCTTCAGCGGCGCGCACGAACCGCCGCCAGATTCAAGTCTTGCACGAAAGACATGCTAATGCGCGTCCGCTGCAAGGCTTTGTTATGCCGCGGCAATACGAAACCTCTTTTCATCCAAATGGTTTCAACGTCGGATCAATTGGTTCGGGCTTTAAGAAGACCCATTTGATAATTCTACCAATCGCATAACTCGCCCCAGTCGCAACCGCAATATTTACCTTCACAGCGAACCAATCAACACTAGGATGACCTACGACGCCTCTCGAAAACATCGGAAACGGGAAGCCCCCTATCGAATAGCTAAGGGCACAGAAGTCTGGCGTACTGCTAGGTTCGTTAACGGCAAGGTAGATCAGCAAATTAACCGCGCCGAACGCTAACAAGCTAACGAAAAAAGCGATTGGAAATGCGTTGCGTTTAAGCATCGATTCAAGCCTAGCGGCATAACGCTGCGCATCAGCGGCGCGCACAGAACTTTGATGATGAGAGACCTGCTGATTGCGCGTCCGCTGCATGCCGTTGTTTTATGAAAGGGCGTCAAGTGAAAAAACACTCCTACTTGCTGGCCGCCTTTTCTTGGTCGCCAGCCCCACAACTTACGAGGAAGATCTCAACTCGCGCCAGAGGGTTTTTTCTTTTCATCCTCACCTCAGCAACTCTTAGAGATTTTCGTAGCGACTTGGGTCTGACTTCTTGCTGGGAGTGCCGACCATTGTTTTATCTGAGACTTCGACTCAACTCGAGTCTTCGCCTACTGCTATCTCAGGTCGTGCCGGGGGGCATACAGTTAGGCTTGGTCCTTAGGTGCGGCCTGGTTCGGCTCGCTACTCATATGACACAACGGCATTTGATACTTCCCCCGAACCTGTTTGAATCTCTTTCCTGCAGGGAGGTGGCTATCTTTGATCCGCCGGCTGGTGGTTGAGCTCGTCTAAACTGCCTTTCGCAAGATCCTCCCGGCGTCGAAGTCCTCACCGCTCTTCCAGACCGCCAGCACTGTGGCGGACAATTTGCGGGCTACCGCAAGCCTGGCCATCTCTTCTCGCATTCCTGTCTTCAGTAGACCCTCGTAATACTCTCGGTACGCTCCGCAATGACTCGCATGCGTCGCCGCACTCTTGAAGATCGACTTCAGCCGTCGATTGTAATCCTCGTTCAGCCCTCTGGTCTGGAGCACCTGCTTCTGTCGCTTCCGGACTCGACCGTTCTCAAACTCATGATCCGCTGTGCTTCTGGTCACCACCGCCAAGCCTGAGTAGTTCCAGAAGGGACGCTTGGTTCTGAAGCGCCAGGGCGTCTCTACTGTCGGGATGATCTGGGCAATCCTCACTGGCCCCAGTTCCGCTACCTGGCTCAACACCCGATACGCTGGATGCCTCTTGCTCTCTGCCACCATGGCCTTCTGCGCTGCTCGTTTGATGACCTTCAGCTCATCCAGCTGCTGGAAGAACAGTTCGGCTCGAGTCCGTTGCCCAGGGTTGGGAAGCTTCTCCAGCCAGCCCTGCCGCTTGCTCGCATGATACAACTCCCGCCCCCGTTGCTTGATCGCCTCGCTGTTGTAGATCGCTTTGAGCCGGTTCTTCACCCGGGTGATGTCTTTAACCAGACATTCATAACTGCGCATCAGGTGTTTGAGGGTGCGCGTCCCATGCTCACCATGGTAGACCGACTTGAGCGCATTGAGTCGCAGCCGTTCGGCCAACTTCATCGCGTCGACTCCATCGTTGCGGCTGCCCTCTATCCGGTTGTGCTTGGGGTTACAGGCCACCACTCGTTTGACCAGTGGTTCGACAATGTCGTAGAGCCAGGCCGCGTGGTTACCTTCTTCGAATGTGAGATGTATTTCCCCGCGCAGGTTCCGGAAGAAATCTCGCACCGCCTCCGTCGACGTCTCGATTACCGTGCGACTTACCAGTTTGCCGTACGCATCGAGAACGGCAATGGCAATGCTTAACTTGTGGACATCCAAGCCAGCGTAGTACTTTCGCATAGGGCTCTCCTTTTGGTGGAAAACTTCGGGTCGTAGAACAACCTAAAGCTACCACTCGAGGGGCGCCCTTTCATATATCAGTTAGCCTGCGCCTTCATAGGGACACTCTACCTGGCAACATTGCATCAGTTAGATTTCCATCAAGTCCTTGCCGACAATAATACGGCCCTTATAGGTGCTGCGGGCTCCGTCCGCCCACATCTGATCGGTGACGTCGGGGTCGTCGGGGGGCACGAAATGTGAAAGCACTAAGGTCTTCACTCCTGCCGCCTCCGCCACACGCCCGACGTCTTCTACGGACGTGTGGTGACTGAGGATGGATTTCTTCAGCGTCGCCGCATTCGGCACTCGCGCCGCCAAGCGGTCTACGGCGGGGACGTAAAGTGCCTCGTGCACGAGAACGTCCGCCCCCTGAGCGAGCCGAACCAGCGCATCCGAGCGCCTGGTGTCGCCGGAGATGACAATCGAGCGGTCGCGCGAGTCGAAGCGATAAGCGAAGGCGGGTTTCACCGGGGGATGATCCACCAGTACGCACCTCACCGTGACGTTCTCGTCCTGCATAACAGTTCCGCCCCGGGACAGCTCGTGCGCGTGAACGAGGGGGGCGAGCGGCACCTTCCCCTCATCCGCGATCCGCGTGTTGATGTCGTAGGCATTCATCTCGAAGAACACGCGCGTCATCCGGGCGAGGGGAGGCGGCCCCCACGTGTCCACGCGCGTTTTCAGCCCGCTCGTCCACGCCAGGAGGAGAAGGTTGCCGTAATCGGCGTTGTGGTCGGAATGCTGGTGAGTAACGAAGACGTGGCGGAGTGTGGGCAGAGGCACCCCGGCGCGGGCGAGCTGGATGGCGACGCCGTTGCCGCAGTCGACGACGTAGGCCACGTTGTTGACTATGATCACCTGCGACGATGCAAAACTGTTCTTACGAGGTCGAGGGCCGCCGCCCGTGCCGAGCAGGATGAGTCGTGTCTTGGCACGGGGCGGAGACTGCGCCGTCGCCCGCCAAGGCTGTGTGACCGCGAGCGCCAGCAGAGAGCCCGCACCGGAGATGAATTGCCGCCGTGAAAAGTCGCGCATGTTTACAAATGACTCCTGATCTACCGGCTCAGTCGCCAACTCACTCTCGATAAGAGACGCAGGCTAACGCCGGCCTTCAGCTGCGGCGCGCGATCAGCATTCAAGCTGAAGAACAAGGTTACTTGCGAAACATGCTATCGCGCCGGCAGCTGCAAGGCTTTGTTCGGCGGTGTTCTTACAGCGGAGTGCTAAGTGTTCATTGCTCTTGGTTGAATACTTCGCAGCCATTCGACTAACACGTCGTAATCTCTCAACGTCATGATATGTTTTGTATTCAAGGCGGCTTCAACTGCATCCAGAGTAAAAAACGATGTGGTGACGATAATGCCTTTTGTCGCCTGCATCTGTGTTACTACTCCTAATAGCCTTTGAACGATGCCTATCCCAACGCGCTGCTCTGGCGCGTAGCGCTTACATTCGACAAGATGCACGCTCTCACCTGTGATAATGGAGTCCTCGATGGCGATGATGTCAAGACCGCCGTCTCTCGTGGCAGGCGTAAGCTCAACTCGAAACCCGTGATTCTTAAAGATCGCAGCAATAAGCTCCTCAAACTTGCGCGGCGCCATCGAATACATTTCCTCAGGATGATTCTGAAAATGTTGAATCATTTCCAACTCAAGATCAGGAGTCCAGATGGAAGAGTAACTAGCCGCCCGCTCCGATTCCTCAAAATACAGTTCATTAATGTTGGTCGTAGCGTTGCTGAGTTCTTCAACGCTGAATAGCGGAAATTCTCTGAGCCTTTCTGAAAATACCCTGCCCTTACCGTAATTAAAAAGGTAATAAGATTCGTCTTGGTTCAAAGGCAGACCACTCTCGATCTTGACTTTTATACTTTGGTGCAACTGCTTCTTTAGCGAATCAGGAAGGTACTTTCGCTTTTTGAGGTCTCTCTTCTTCATATTCTTGTGAAGGTACTAAAGAGATAACGACGGCCTTCAGCTGCGGCGCGCGATCAGCATTCAAGCTGAAGGAACAAGGGTATTTGAGAAGGATGCTATCGCGCCGTCAGCTGCAAGGCTTTGTTATACCGCCGGTGTCATAACACTAATCTGCTTCTCCAACTCTGGCGGCTGCGCCGTCATGAATAATAAAGAAGATCCAATCACCATGAGCATTAGATGTTGGTGCGGCCACTTCGTATGGCCTTTCTGCAACAAGGGCCGGTGGCGGGCCAACCTCAGGTATCGCTTGATCGAAACCCGGTGGAACTTGCCCGTATGTGATTGGCGGTAACTGACCAATTTCCGACTTCCCACTCTGAGGAATGATCTTCCAAAGGATTTCACCGGATCGTTTTTCAACTTTGTTGGGGGAATCATCGCTAACAGCGAGGAATGCTAGGTTGCCATTTCCGGACAGTCTAAATGTAGGAGGATTACCTCCTTCAATGGAGATCTTCGTATCCCTTTCGCAAGCATCTCCACAACAAAGGGTGGCTAGCAGAAGCAATGCGATGCCGCAAACTGAGGATAAGCGGCTAGATGACCTTTGGGCACTCATTGTCCTTCTCTGCTAGAGGAAGCGGCATAACGCTGGCCTTCAGCTGCGGCGCGCGATCAGCACTCAAGCTGAAGGAAAAAGTTACTTAAAAAGCACGCTGTCGCGCCGTCAGCTGCAAGGCTTTGTTATGCGGCGGCGTTAGGAGTGAGACGCTGCCAACAATACTTTCTCAACCACAGTCGGGAGACTGATGGGATGAAACCGATCAGCATCGAAGGCATAATCTTCGCCGCTCTCATCAAACACGCGAATTAGCCCTTCCGCTTCTGCTTCCTCATCCGGAATGAACCGGTAAAGCTTCCCGACTTCTAACGATGCCGGGTATCCCTCGTTATCGAGGCAGACGACAAAATGAGCGGGATCTTTCTTTTTCATGTCTAATCCAAAAACGGCAACTTCAATTTGAATTCTCTCTTACCAATACCGTGCGCTTCATACCAATGAATCTCAGCTAACCTTATCCTACCATTGGGCAGCCGCACCTTAGCAACGCCCTTAACTTTCCTCCATCTAGCTCTCCCATAAGACCTACGAAGACGTGCGCGATCGCGAACCCCCGTTCCCGTGGCGATTGTTTTGACCTCGGTAATTTCGCCGATGAGCTCAAAATCCATTGTGAGGATATTACTGGAGTATCAAACGAGCCGCATAACGACGGCCTTCAGCTGCGGCGCGCGATCAGCATCCAAGCTGAAGGAATAAAGTTACTTGAGAAGCATGCTACCGCGCCGTCAGCTGCAAGGCTTTGTTGGGCGTGCCCGATACCACTTACTTACCCTAAAGGCCGAAGTTGCTCACGCGAACTGTGAATTACAGCTAACACTTCAATCTTTTGCTGCTCGGACCCGATCAAGTAAATAATTCGATACGGTCCTTCAATCACTTCTCGCACGTCGGTTAACTCATACTCCGGCACCATTCGACCTGATAAGGGAAACGTCGCGATCTGAATGGATCGCGCTGTAAGTTGATCAACAATTCTCAGGGCATATTGTGGTGAGGTTTGAGCGAGATAATCGTAGATCCCCTGGAGCTGACCAACTGCCGACTCCGTCCACAGAACCTTCACGACCGTAGCCCGAATCGCTCCCGTATCTTTTCAACCTCCACGGACTTTCCCGCCTTGCTGTCAGCCAGGCCTGCATCAATCGACTGCCGAACATAAATCTCATGCATCAATTGATCCCAAGTGAGGTCCTCCGGCAACTTCTCCAACAATCGCTTGGCCTCTTCTTTAATGTTTCTTGCGCTCATAGGTTGAAATATAGACGTTGATTTCCGCTGTGGTCAATCGATTCCAGCACCTGGCACGCCCAACGCCGGGCATCAGCGGCGCGCTAGAACCACAGCTAGAAACAAGCCTCGCATGAGAGACATGCTGATTGCGCGTCCGCTGAATGCCCTTGTTATCTCGCTACCTGACTTAACCATCCAACTTGAGCTTCCTACCTTGGGATATCAGATTCAACCTTGAGTTCGCCGTCTCTGTTTCGGGGGTCTGCAACGCTGCGAGATAACGGCGGCCTTCAGCTGCGGCGCGCGATCATTATTCTCGCTGAAGGAAAAAGATTACTTGAGAAGCATGCTATCGCGCCGTCAGCTGCAAGGCTTTGTTATGCTTCGCCCTCCATCAGAGAAATTCCTTTGCGCTGCCAAACACTTCATTGAAATCATTCACCAGTTTGTCATTGACCGTTGTCGGCGAACAAATACCTGTCTCCAACAAACCACTCGCTGACGACGAGATGCCCCGAAGAAATATTGCTTGCCTTTTACATAAGGCACGCCACAATCGCCACCTCCAACACCGGTATAAATAATCATCTGTGGAGTCTTGACACCCAGCCAATACTTCTCAACTCTGACTGTAACTCTCTTCATTGGAAAACGTTCATCAGACCCCTCAGACCACTTCACCTTTACTTTTTCTATTTTGACAACAGACCCAATGAAAAAGGCGAACTCGGTTTGCTCGATCCTCCATTTCTTAGCTTCTTCAGAGTCAGGCTTCGGAGCATTGTCATTCAGAACAATCGTCCCCGTAATCTTCCCACACGTACAGGCATACACCGCCTGGCCAGCGAGAGTGAAGAGGGCGATGAGCCAAAGCATTAACATCAGTTTCTTCATCGGGTTTTCTGCAAACGCAAAAAGTAGAAGCATAACGACGGCCTTCAGCTGCGGCGCGCGAGCAGCATTCAAGCTGAAGGAAAAAAGACTACTTGAGAAACATGCTATCGCGCCGTCAGCTGCAAGGCTTTGTTATGCGCTTCGTCCAATAGAATTCATTGGACTCTTGGGCTTGAGCTTCTCCTTCAAAGCATCAAACGCAATCTTCACTTCCACTTTGCCAGCAGCACATCCGTCAATTTTACAAGCGTCGAAGTTAAAGCGTAGGCCTTCCTGCGTTATGTTCCAACTCTCGTAGTTCTTCACCTTGGGAGAAAGCTCATCCTTGAATCCCAAGTCCGATAGCGCATACTGATGATCTTTAGACAATTCACGGAGGCAATAGTCGGAAATGAACTGCAAATGTTTAGCGTGCGGTCTGAATAGCCCTGCCAGGGCTATTGGCTTTTCAGAGCCCAAATCGAAATTCACGGTGAAGCTGCGCTGAACTGAATGGGCAGCACCAATACCATAGCTGTATACCTCGAAATAAATGCTAAGCAGCTCATCGGTCGCCAGAACAACGTCATAATCAAGATCAACCGAATTGAAGACGCCTGGCCATTTCTCATAGTGGCGAAGGTCTTCTTTTGTCGGTGGAATTAACGGCCACTGATACTGCTTTGTAACGAGATCTTTAATCCGACGATTAAGCTTCAAGATGCCCGGACGTTTGCTGCCTTCGATCTGTGGGTACACCACATTGATTTCATAGCGGCGGCTTTCATTTTTTAGCTCGACGGTTTGAGGGACAATCTTGAGCCCTTTGCCGAAGGTGACCTCCTGGACGGGTGTGGGAGTTGTGACCGGTGATGTAGTCGGCGATGTTCGTATCTTGCTCTCACTGGATTGCGGCACTGTCTTTGGAGAGACAGATTGCAGGTTAGCCTGGTCCTGGCTGCACGACAGCAGTGAAAGCGAGAGAGCAACTGCGAATGAGAACTTATTAAGAATCATTATCTTGGTTTTCGGATAACCAGGTGGCGCATAACGCCGGGCATCAGCGGCGCGCTAGAACCACAGCTAGAAACAAGCCTCGCATGAGAGACACGCTGATTGCGCGTCCGCTGCATGCCCTTGTTATCTCGCTACCTGACTTAACCATCCAACTTGAGCTTCCTACCTTGGGATATCAGATTCAACTTTGAGTTCGCCGTCTCTGTTTCGGGGTCTGCAACGCTGCGAGATAACGACGGCCTTCAGCTGCGGCGCGCGATCAGCATTCAAGCTGAAGGAAAGGAGTTACTTGAGAAACATGCTATCGCGCCGTCAGCTGCAAGGCTTTGTTATGCGGCGGGACTGGCTAGCCATTGCTCTTTTTGATTTTGGTTTTGCGTAACAGCCTGAAGCGATTACGTTCCCAAACATAATAGAACGTAGCCTCGTCTTGATATCCGCCGACTCCATCAACCGACCCCGAGATGATTAACAGTCTGCTATCGGGACGAAACTGTAATCGATCTTCATCTTGAAAAGGGACTCCCGCCACGTATAGTGCCCGGGGGTTAAAATAGACTCTGCCTGTTCGAGCATCAATCAAGGCGAAACCTCTGCAGTCCGAACCGCATCCCGATGTAGCAAGATTGTAGTGGCCGGCAAAATTTGGTTGACCCTTAGCCTGTTCCTTGATCATAGTGCGAAACAGTCGCGCCCTACGATCCGATATGATCGCTGGCGCCGCCTTGCCACGGAATAGTTCACAGACACGATAGGACTCGAACCTGGGCAACGATTGACCCTGAGCGAGTGCTCCGCAAAAAGATAGAAGCAGGATCAGACTCGACGTGGATTTCATTTCATTGAAAGGACAGTAGCTGCATAACGCTGGCCTTCAGCTGCGGCGCGCGATCAGCATCCGAGCTGAGCGTAAAAGGCTACTTGAGAACCATGCTATCGCGCCGTCAGCTGCAAGGCTTTGTTAGCCTGCGTGGGCAGCAAAAGATCTGTAGACCGCGATCGGATGAATTGTGACGTTCGGGTATTGCGAGTACCGGACAAACGACTCTACGCCCTCCATGCCTATGAAAACACCGCGGAAAGCGCTTTCGAAGACTTCTTGAGGAGACAACTCATCGCGCTGTGTGAACTCGCTCATCGGATCAAAGGGCAGATCGCCTTGAGGTGGTAACGAGGTGATCAAACCAAATACCGCTAATGGAACATTTGGGCGATTTCCGTATCCGTAGAGAAGGTGTTCGAGATCAGAATCCACAAAGCACTCCCGTTTTAGATTGCAGAGGACTTGGAAGGATGGACAGTCCGGAAAGGGATAGATTCTGAAATTGATTCGGGATGGCATGAATGTTTCGATCCACAGGTAGCGTCAAGGATTTTGTGTAAACGATCATCTCTTGTTTCTGTTCAGCTGCTTTTCATCTTGATTTGTCAGCAGCAGTAGGGGCTGTGGGAACGGTGGGAAAACGCAGTTTGTTTTACCACAGTTTCCATAGCCCGGTTTTTTGCCGGATGGTTCATCGGTAATTCAGCTCCGCGCTTAGATTGCCGGCAGCCGGTTTTCATAGATGATGGCGAAGCGGTTGAGCGCATCTTTCCAGGCGTGTACTGGCATGGTCCACTTTTTCGCGATGTTGCGCAGTGCCAGGTAGAGTAATTTGCTGACGGCCTCATCGTTGGGAAATGAGCCGCGCGCTTTTGTCACTTTGCGCAGCGACATGTTCAGCGACTCGATCGCGTTGGTCGTGTAAATGACCTTCCGAATCTCCGGCGGATGCGCGAAGAACGGAATCACGCGGGTCCAGTTGCTGCGCCACGACTTCGCGATCATGGGAAACTTCTCATCCCACTTCAAACTGAAGTCGGCCAGTCGTTGTTCAGCTTCACCGTCCGTCGCCGCCGTGTAAATCAGCTTCAGGTCGCGGGCCACTTCCTTGCGCTGTTTCCAGCCCACATAGTTCAGCGAGTGCCGCACCAAATGCACGATACACAACTGCACCTCGGTTTGCGGAAACACACTCTCAATCGCTTCGGGAAAGCCTTTTAACCCGTCAACACAGGCGATGAAGATGTCGGTTACGCCCCGATTCTTCAGCTCCGTCACCACTTGCAGCCAGAACTTGGCCCCTTCCGTCTGCGCGATCCACAACCCCAGCACTTCTTTGTAACCCTCGATCGTCACCCCGATTGCCAGGTAAATCGCTTTGTTCTTGACGTGTCCGTTATCTCGCACTTTGAACTGAATCGCGTCCAAATACATGATCGGGTAGACCTCGTCGAGCTGCCGGTTCTGCCAGGTCTTTACCTCATCCAGCACTTCATCCGTCACGCTCGAGATCAAACCCGCCGTTACTTCTACCCCATAGATCTCTTCGAGGTGCTGCTGGATCTCGCGCGTCGACAGCCCCCGCGAATACAGTGAAAGGATGTTCTTGTCGAACCCGGTGAAGCGGGTCTGATGCTTCTCGATGATCTGCGGCTCGAAGGTGCCATTTCGATCCCGCGGCGTCTCCAGCGCTAGCTCCCCAAAGGTGCCTTTGATCGTCTTGGCTGACTTCCCGTTACGCGAGTTGCCACTGTTGTTCCCGGCCGTGTCGTGCTTATCGTAGCCAACGTGCTCGGTCATCTCCGCGGCCATCGCTCGCTCCAAAAGCTGCTTGGTCAGTTGCTTCAGCAGCCCGTTCTCGCCGATCAGATCCTCCGGCTTTTTGTAATCCTTCAGTAGGTTGTCAATCAGCTCGTTGTCGATGCTCTTGTCTTTGGTCATCTTTTCTCCCGGCCAACCCTATCTCAGTTGGCAGCCGATGACCATTTACACAAAACTTTTTACACCCTCGATCCACACGCGCATACCGTCTATCAGCCACTGGTCGACTGTTTCCAACTGAGCCTTGCTCATGCCCTCGAGCTGCACCTGAATCTCTTTCAATTCAGCTCTCTTAGCTGCCTTTTGGTTGCGATCCGAAGTCCGATCTGCGGCCGCTTTGGCCTCCGCGACTAACTCCTGTAACTGTTGGTACTCCGGCGATTTTTTAGCACTCTCCTGACCCGCCCTCACAACGAATCCCACTACCTCGTTAAACCTCAACGCAATCGCAAGAATTCGCCGATAATCCTCAATCACGCTCCAACCTTCCGCTCGAAGATAAGGGCGATCACCCAGAGCCGCTCGTATTGCTTCGGGAGATGATTGATTACGCCGTTCCAGCGCTGCAAGGTCCGTTACGAGCTTAGCTGCACCTAGTTGGTGTTCCACGCGATTCAAAACGTCGTGATGAAGAGTCTTCGACTGAAGCGTTGAGCGCTTTTGCAAATAATCGACGCCTAGGTTTGCTTCCGCGATCCCTGGGATTCCGAATTTTGTACCCGCCGCTCGGTCCTTGCCCGTATCTTCGGTAATCGAAACCCGTTCTAATAAACCCTCTTCGAACTGACTCCAGATCGAAGCAGCCTTGTCGAAGTCCAGATACAAGAGGTCACGGATTGTAATAGTAGAGGGCATTGTTCTCATTCTAAGCGGAGCAGGCTAACGCCGCGCTTCAGCGGCTCGCCACGCAACTTAGCAAAGAAGCACGCTCATGGCGAGTCCGCTGCAAGCGCTTGTTAGATTGCGCGCTAGTCGGGTCGGGCGCAGCGTGAACGCCTTGGGAGACTAGGAGACGAACACATAACGCTGAACGAGAGTACGAATGTGTGACGACGATCCTCTAAGCTTCGCTTTTATGAAACAGTCGTCATCGGCAGCGACCTGAGCATTCCTTTCCCACCAAAGCTTCTCAACATTCTGTTGACGCTCTGATCTTGATTGGCGACTTCTCAAATCCACTACCATGTGTCCTTCAGTAGCCTGAGTGGTCAACGAGAAAGCCGGCACGAACCCCTGAATGATCGCTTCCCAAGGAGGATCACCGTGTGGGTCGATATCAACGAGAATTCTGTACGGGGGAGCAGTCACCTTGTCTCGTGGCTCGCCCTCAAGGTAGGGGGAGTCGAACGACAGAGAGCCCGTAGGTCTTATCCGCAAGTCTGTCGAACGAAGAAAGTACCATGTGAATTCAGATAGCTCCCGTAATTTGGGGACGTCCGGTGGCTCCTGATCTTCATGCTCGACAGCGTTTCTAAGTTCGATTAACTGACCAGCCATGAGTGGCTGAACGACCCCAAAGAACTCTAAAAGCTCAAGACTCCCTTTTGGCTTGTCCTCTAAAGGCACCCTCTTGAAGTTATATCGGTCGACCAAGTTCTTTACCCGGAAATCGACAGCTCTCCTGAGGTTCACAAGTACATCGGCCCTGAGTTCACGCGATCCTGCGCCAGACGTGATGATTGCTTTGGCATGCTCGAGGAGAATGTAGGGGCGAGAATCAGAATGAATCGGCGAGATGGTTAATCGCTCCGCCGACATGGGCCAATAAATCCACGCTGGATGAAGATAGTACTGGGTCATTGCCGACCGAACGGGAAATGAAGCAATCTAACGCCGCGCTTCAGCTGCGGCGCGCGATCAGCATTCGAGCTGAAGGACAGAAGTTTATTTGAGAAGCATGCTGTCGCGCCGTCAGCTGCAAGGCTTTGTTATCCGCCGGCGCCAGGAACAGCACGTCTATAAAATCCCACGCGGGTCAACAGCCCGATAGCATAAATGAAAACCACCATCGCGAGCAGCACCTGAAAGAGATACTGAGGACGTGGTTGATAGATAACCTTCCATAAAAGGTCCGCGGCCTGCCAGCTCAGCATAGGCACATCGTGGGCGTGGTGCACTGCGATCCAAGACAAATAGCCCAGGCTGTAAACGACTCGTCCGGATAAAAGTAGCGCGACGAGGAGACTCCACCACCGATTCACCATTAAGCAAATCCCGGCGATGATTAGCAGGAACGGGTCCACCATAACGGCGCCTGGATACCAATGTCCGACAATGTAACCCGAGGCCTTTATTTCGCGATCAACTCGATAAACGTGGACTAGCATCGCTACGAAATTCACGAGACAAATGCCGAAGATTATTGCCTTGGGATCAACAAGGTAGCGATGCCAGCGATGCGGATGAGGTTCGCGATTCATTTGTCGTGAGTGCCCATTAGGCGGATAACGACTGCCTTCAGCTGCGGCGCGCGATCAGCATTCAAGCTGAAGGAAAGAAGTTACTTGAGAACCACGCTATCGCGCCGTCAGCTGCAAGGCTTTGTTATGTGCGCACTTCGGACTCATTTTCGATCAGCGATTCAACTTGCTCCGGCGTAATCCCTTTGGTTTGCAGCACTCTCCAACGCTCTTCCTTAGCAAGCTCGGCATACCAAGCGTGCACGCTGGAGCCATTGACTTCATAAACCATGATGCTGCCGCGACGGTTTAGCTTTGTATTGGAGCTGAACCATACAAGGATGGCTGAATCAACGCGATCCACAATTCGCTTATGAAGATTCCGAGAACTCGGAGCCAGGTTTCTCTGATGGACGCGTGGCGCGCGAGGGGATGCGGAATAATGTCCTTTCTCATCGCGAAGAAAATAATATTCTTCAATCACACGCTTCGGAGAAAACGGTGGTAAGGTCATTTGATCCTGACGAAACTCATCAAGGGCGGTGTCCATATCAACTGGATAGTCTCCGAAGACACCGAAACCTACCCTACCCTTACCTGAAAACCCGAGCCACTTGTGATCAAACCAGTTATCAATCTTGATAATAAAGATCTTCTTAGGAAATCCGTCATTCGTGCAACCCGAGATCAGACGCCTTACCGTCTCGATAAACTCTGGATCATCATTTTGGTTCGTTAGAATTTCCATTACTCAGAACTCGAAGCACATAACGCCGGGCATCAGCGGCGCGCTAGAACTACAGCTAGAAACAAGCCTCGCATGAGAGACATGCTGATTGCGCGTCCGCTGCATGCCCTTGTTATCTCGCTACCTGACTTAACCATCCAACTTGAGCTTCCTACCTTGGGATATCAGATTCAACTTTGAGTTCGCCGTCTCTGTTTCGGGGTCTGCAACGCTGCGAGATAACGCCCGGCATCACCGCGCGCTACCCTATTCAACCTTCATGAGAGGCAGCGTGATGGGGCGTCGGGTGCATGCCGTTGTTATATCGCTACCGTTCACATCCACTTCAGCTCACTTCCTTGGGATATCAGATTCAACTTTGAATTCGCCGTCTCAATCTCGGGTCTTTAACGTTCGAGTAAGGAAGAAAATCATCTTCTCGCACCTTGGCCTCCGGTTTCCAGCCGGAATGGTTGGCAACTCTTTGAGAAGTCCGAATTCCTTTGTATCTTGCCAAGCGTTTAAGGATTCAACCCGAAGCTTGCCACTTATGTGATCAGCTCAACCTGATTCGCCTTGGTCTGCTTCATCTACCGCGAAAATAGCCCGACATTGCTCCGCCGCCAGTCGTCCAGCCGCTATCAAAGGGTTCTCCTTTCGACCCTCGCTCATTAAGCGGAACTATTTGGTCAACGACTTTACGGACTTAATCGTCAAAAGTGAGCAGTCCACCTTGAAATCAATTCAACTTAGTGTTGCCGTCCTCCGAGATGCGCTTCGGGTAGACGCGCCGCATCCGGCAGACTTGCCCATCGGCTGAATACTCAGGCGTCATCCAGAACATTCTCACTCGCGGAGTAAGCATGCGTCGGCTTGCCATATCTCTTCTACACTATCTTAAGCCGTTTGCCCAACTGAAGCTTTACAGTTGAGCAGCAGCAGGACGCCCAACAGCATTAGTTTGTTTCTCGTCTCCAACCTCCGAATGTTAGCGAAGCGATATAACGCTGGCCTTCAGCTGCGGCGCGCGATCAGCATTCAAGCTGAAGGACAAAGGTTACTTGAGAAGAATGCTATCGCGCCGTCAGCTGCAAGGCTTTGTTCGGCGGCGCGCTGCGATCAGCGGGCAACCGTCTCATTCTCACAAGGAACAAAACTGCCGTTCGGATACCGAGACACTGTGATTGCGCTAAAAAGCCAAGTTCTTTGGTAGTAAACATTGACCTGAGCCTTCACTCTCTCAATCTGATCTTGATGTCTAATTTCAGCGCATCCTTCAATCCACCAGACGCGCTTACGAAGCGGCTCACTGAAATTTATTGTGCTTCCGACAGCCCGTCGCATTGTGAAGCCGAGAATACGGCTTTGCTTCATACCATCAACCAGATTCTGCTTTTCGATCCGGGTTAGGCACCTTCTTTCGCTCTGGGTCCGAAAAATAATACCCAGCGATGAAGCTGTCCAAAGCCTGGCAATCGGGGCTTCGCTGGCACTCGATGAATTGCGACAGCCGTTTTTTTAGGCGGGCTTGGAGCGTAGGTGAAACTCCAAACATCTTGAGGTCTTGAGAACTCTTCTCTTCTTGGCCAGAGGCGATTACGCTAAACAAGCACAGCAAAATCAACCATGCACCTGCTACTCGAACAAACATTTCACATCTCCGTGAAGGCACCGAACGACGGGCATCAGCGGCGCGCACGAAGCGCTGGTAAATTCAAGCCTCGCATGGAAGGCAAGCTAATTGCGCGTCCGCTGCATGCCATTGTTATCTTGCCGATTGATTTAATCATTCAACCCGCGCTTCCCACTTTAAGAGGATCAGACTCAACACTCGAGTTCGCCTTGGTCTGCTTCATCTACCGCGAAGCAAGATAACGACTGCCTTCAGCGGCGCGCACGAACCGCCGCCAGATTCAAGCCTTGCATGAGAGACAAGCTAATTGCGCGTCCGCTGCAAGGCTTTGTTATGTTGCGCCGATTAGAGGACAAGAAATTCCCTAAAAGATCGGCATTGATAGAAACCCCTTCAATATTCCGAAGCCCCAAACAATTAGATACACGACGACAAACAACCAATCGAGAGCGAGAGCCCGCATTTCAATTTCCGTTCGTCGCAGCCAGAAGGATTCGAAAATGCACAAAGAAACGGTAGTAATCGGCGAATAGAAAAGGAACCATTGGATTGCGAGACCTTCAAGCCGCGTGTTACGCAGCCACACATCCGCAAAATGCGGCGACCAAACGAGGATGAAAACTAGCGCAATGCTCAATGAGCATGTAAGACGCACGAAACCATGAAACAACTTGTAGTTCAAACGCGAGCCACAGATCTGTTCAAGAGAAAGCAACATAACGATGGCCTTCAGCTGCGGCGCGCGCTCAGCATCCAACCTGAAGAAACAAGGCCACTTGAGAAACATGCTATCGCGCCGTCAGCTGCAAGGCTTTGTTAGGCGTCGCCGCTGCATAAGAGCCTTTGAAACTCTGCGCATGAGATGTCGATACCCCCCATTGAGGCATCGAGATTTGTCCCGATCATGACATCCTTGTTCTCCAGCTGGTCAAGAACTTCTTCGAAACCACTGAGCGAATAAGATCTCACTTCATGATCAGGAAAACCGCTATAGCGCTGCTCGCGCTCTTGCTCATCAGACCAGACTGGCAAAATAAAGCCCTCCTCGTCCGACCAGATGGCCAATCCGTCGCCTTTTGCGAGAGCCCACAGGGTGGATGTTCGGTTGACCTCGTCAATGAAGTTTTGATGCCGAGCTTCAGCATCACGTAGTTTGGTATTCATTGGAAGACGCCTAACGCCGGGCATCAGCGGCGCGCTAGAACCACAGCTAGAAACAAGCCTCGCATGAGAGACATGCTGATTGCGCGTCCGCTGCATGCCCTTGTTATCTCGCTAACTGACTTAACCATCCAACTTGAGCTTCCTACCTTGGGATATCAGATTCAACTTTGAGTTCGCCGTCTCTGTTTCGGGGGTCTGCAACGCTGCGAGATAACGCCCGGCATTCACCCGCCGCGCATTCAACGCCGGCAAGCGGGCGTACTTGCGGATGAAGGCCGCGCTATTCGCGGTCGGGTGCATGCCGTTGTTGGGCTGCGCCGCAAGTGCTACTTCAAAGCGTTCACCTTTTTGTATGCCTTTATGAACGCTCGGCTAAAATTCGTACGCGGGCTATCTTCTCCCAAATTTTTCTTTCCTCACCTTCATAGGACATTACAATTCTCATTTTGTTATCACGGATAACAAAGACTTTCCCCTCGCCAACATTCACCTTGCGTGTTGTAAGCGTGCCGGTTCCGTTTGAGACAGAGCCGACCGTAATCTGTTCTTTACCACCTGTAAACACAAGTATAATCTCGACTCCCTCTTCTGAATCGCAAAATTTCTATATCAAGCTTCGCATTTTGAATTTCTTTGATAATACGTTCGCGGTTCGTAACATCCGCTCCAGTATTCACAAAGACTTTTTTTAGCCCTTTCATTTCCTCGGGTTTGCCATATCCGAAGTCTTGAAGCCCTAGGGCTACCGTTACAAGAAATAACCCAATGAGGAGTTTCATCTACTTTATTCCTTTCCTAAAATTATGCAATCTCTCAACCGCAGCCTAACTATGTATTATACGGCGGATCTGCAACACAAGTACGGATTTGGTGGTATTATCCGACTTCCGCTACTCACCCTTCATTATCGATTTGCACCGCTAAATCCTTTAAGCGAAGGATACTCTTACAGCGATGCCTGCTCCAAAACTTCTTGACCAAGTCAGAATTGTCGCACAGACCAAACACTTCAGTCTCAGCACCGAACGCTCTTATGTTGGATGGATTCGGCGCTTCATTCTTTTCCATCACAAGAAGCATCCCAAAGAAATGGCCGAAACGGAAATCCGCCAGTTCATTTCCCATTTAGCTGTTGATGCAAAAATCTCGGCATCCACGCAAACTGTCGCACTCAGTGCATTACTCTTCTTGTATCGTGACGTGCTCAAACAGACTCTGCCATTCATAGACCACATCGAACGCGCAAAACCCACTCAGACCTTACCAGTGGTGTTTACGCGGAGAGAAGTGCAGATCGTCCTTTCCCACCTCGATGGCACTACCCATCTAATAGCAAGTTTGCTTTACGGCGCCGGCTTAAGATTGATGGAGGCGATTCGGCTGCGCGTAAAAGACATTGACTTCGAACGTGCTGAAATTATCGTGCGCGAGGGAAAAGGCGCGAAGGATCGCGTAACGATGCTGCCTCATTCACTGATCGGAAGTCTGCGGGTCCAACTTGATAAGGCCAAAGTGCTCCACAACGCAGATCTGCGGGGTGGACTTGGCGCCGCGCTCCTTCCATACGCTCTCAAAAACAAGTACCCGAACGCTTCGCGCTCCTGGGGTTGGCAGTTTGTGTTTCCTTCGCCGAAACTCTCGCGCGACCCGCGCTCAAATGATAAACGACGTCATCATGTGCTCCCGGACCAAATACAAAGGGCGGTAAAGCGGGCAATTGGCCTGGCCGAGGTCCATAAGAATGGGAGTTGTCACACCTTCCGGCATAGCTTCGCCACGCACTTGCTCGAAGACGGTTATGACATCCGCACTGTTCAGGAACTACTCGGACATAAGGATGTCAGGACGACAATGGTCTATATCCATGTCTTGAATCGCGGTGGACGAGGCGTGAAGAGTCCGCTCGATAATTGATCCCTGCCGAGCTGCAACGACACAAGTTATCGGCGATAGCAGGCATATGCAGTTGGCCGCTTATTTCTTATAGATGGCAATGCCCCAAAAGTTTATGTCAGGCGGCAGGCTGTTCCAGTGATCGAATGCGTGGGAGTCATCAGATTTGTAACGCAATTTGCAGTACTTAGTTCCGAAGCCAGGCTAAGCAACAAAGATGGTGCGGGTAACTCCTTATCACGGGCGTGATTGGTCGGGTCGACTTCGTTCTGAGGCTGCGCGTGAGTTAGTCACAGCATCATCACAGCCCAGGATATTTGCCCCAAAAGGCGAGCAAGATTGCCACCGTGTCATATACGCCATGAGCGATGATCGGCACCCACAGATTTCGCCCGCTCCGTAAATACAATCCACCATACATCAGGCTGGCCGCTATCACCGTTATCACGCCCGAGATGCCCTGATACGAATGGGCAACACCAAACAGGACACTCACAAGTACCAGGCTCAACGCCCATGCCCGGCTGCTTCCACCCCCCAACTCCGCCACACGATTCATGAGGTAGCCGCGGTAAACGAGTTCTTCCCCGAAGGCAGCAAGCGTCCACACCAGCACCAGAAACAAGACGAGCAAGAAAACATTCCCTTTGACGGAAGCAAACTGGCTCAAGTCTATGGGCTCGCCTGTAAGCCGAACGATCAGCGGTTCCAACATGTAAAGACTAAAAAACTGAAATCCAACTCCCACCGCAATACCAAGCAGCAACGTGTCTCGCCAATGCGCCGGGCGTCTCAAGCCGACTGCCCCCCACCCAATGCCGCGCAGCCACAGTGAAAGCCAGCCCAGGAGCAAGAGATATGGAGTCGCACTTAGCGGGATGAAGTCCGCAAGATAGACAACCATTATAAGAAGGACAATGATTAGCTCCGCGATGATGAGTAACTTTTCCCGCATGAGTCTCTGGGAGCGAATGCGGAAGCGGTCGTTTGCCGTTGTGTGACTATGTTGATTCATTCGAATTCTGGAAGAATGAGTCTGGCAAACACGATACCGCGCCATCAACTGCGAGGCTTTGTCAGGCGTTGCGCCATCACAGTAAAGGTCTCTTACCTGCGAAGCCATCGGTGTCCCAGCAACGAAGGGTAAACATATAAGCCAGGTTATCGAACCTCACGTTCCTGGTCACAGCAAGATTCCAGCCTTTGCGGTACAGAGTTGTGGCCTCAGCGCTATCGACGGACTCGAATATCTCATTCTGTTCTCTATTGGAGACGGCTATGGCGAGTCGGACCTTGTGAGCCTTATCCATGGAGGTGTCGAGTTCGTAGTTGATTCTTAGGGTCGCAATCAGATCTGTCTTTTCAAGTTTGAACGAATGGATGGATGCACCGCCGCCTCCATCTTTTTCGAATCGTCCCCATTAGTCCAGGATTGGATGAACGCACCCCGCCGCCAACCCACAGCGGTTGTACTTCACACTTCGCCGGACCGAGTTGCGCAGTTACGCTGATAGCCGAAACGATCATGATTCCGACTAGAACCGTGAAACTCGTGGTTAGGTTTCGACACCATTTCCAATAATCTAACCCAATCAAAGTTTCCGGAAGCTGCTTCGAATCTTCCCAAGAGAATTTTACCGTGTTCATGTTACCGATTCGAACTTGTATCAAGCTAATGCTGGCCTGCCTCAGTCACAGCGCGCTTGACAGACCACCTGCGCGGCGTCGAACATGCGCGGGCTAAACAACCACGCCGCTGAGCGCGCCGACGATTGGTTCGCTGCGCCAATGCTATCCGTAAAAACGAGGTGAGAAGAATGTCACGCAAATTGTTCGCGTTGTGCTTATGCCTGTCCTTTCTTATGCCCAGTGTGATTGCACAGCAACCCACGCCGTCGCCCACACCCTCACCTGAGTCGAAGACCCAGGAGGAGCGCAAGGAAGCTGAGCAGAAAGAGAAGAAAGAAGACAAGTGGGACATCGACGTCGATCACGGGCCCAGCACAACCGTTGAGTTCGACACAGACGAGGGTACCTGGATGAGTTGCGATGTGTCGCCTGACGGTCAACGCGTCGTCTTCGATCTGCTCGGTGATATTTACGAAATGCCGATCAGCGGTGGCGCTGCGCAACTGCTCGCCCGCGGGCGCGCATGGGAAGTGCAACCGCGCTACAGCCCTGACGGCAAGTGGATCGCTTTCACCTCTGATCGTGACGGGGCTGACAACGTCTGGATGATGGATACGTCGGGTAAGAATCGCCGGCAGATCACGAAAGAAGCTCAGAAACTCACCAACACGCCCTCATGGTCCCCCGATGGCCAATATGTAGTCGTGCGTAAACACTTCGTTGATCAGCGTTCGCTCGGTGCGGGTGAAATCTGGCTCTACAGCATCAATGGCGGATCAGGTGTGCAACTGACTGAGAAGACGAGTTGGACCGCAAACGTGGGCGAACCTGTGTTTGATCCAAAAGGCCGCTTCGTTTATTTCGTCAACAGCGGCGATTTCGACTACAACAAAAACGTCTACGCAGGTATCTACTGGATAGAACGCTACGATACGCAGTTGGGACGCCGCGGCATCTTCATCCGGGGCACCGGTGGCGCGATTCGTCCACAACCTTCGCCCGACGGCAAATATATCGCCTTCATCCGCCGCGACGGTCTGAACACCGTGCTCTACTTGCGCGAGATCGAGTCCGGCCGCGAGTGGCCCATCTACGACAAGCTTACCCGCGATCAGCAGGAGACGTGGTCAGTCTTCGGCACCTATCCCGGATACGCCTGGACGCCGGACAATCAGTCGATCGTTATCACGGCGGGTGGCAAGTTCGTGCGTGTAAACGTCGCCACAAAGCAGGCGGCACCGCTTCCGTTCAAGGCTAAGATCAGCCAGAAAGTAACCGAGGCAGTGCGCTTTCCGCAGAAGGTTGCGCCGGAGCGCGACAACGTCCGGCTCTTGCGCTGGGCGCGCAAGTACGACCACCGCATTATCTACAACGCGCTCGGCAAGCTTTACGTCAAGGAAGATGCGAACGCGCCGCGTCCACTTTTAAAGACTAATGATAATGATCTTGAGTACGCGGCGAAGTTCAGCGCCGACGGTCGACGAATCACGTTTGTGACCTGGTCAGACGCAGAGAAGGGCGCGGTTTGGATCGCAGATAGTGATGGTAACAACGCGCGCAAGATCACGACCGTCGGCGATCAATATGTGAATCCCGTTTTCTCGCCTGACGGCACCAAGATCGCTTATCTGAAAGGGCGCGGCAGCATTAATCACCAGGAAGCACTGGCGAGCGAGTCGACCTTTGAGATTCATTACTGGGACGGCGGGAAGAGTCATTACGTGATGGACGTGCTGAGCCGCGGCTCGAACGCGAGGATGCCAGTGCTCAATTTTGATTCAAAGGGCGAGCGCATCTATTTCATGGAGTCGCCGCCTGTGCCCGCGCCGCCGGGTTCGCCTTCCAACATCCTGACATTCTTGAGCAGCGTGAAGCTCTCGGGCGACGACTATAAGCGACACATCGAAGCAAAGTTCGCTTCGGAGATTGTGCCTTCACCCGACATGCAGTGGGTTTTCTTCAAAGAACTGCACAAGCTGTATCTCGCTCCGTTTCCGCAAACAGGAAAACTTCTAAAACTTAACTCCGGCGAATCCATTCTGCCCGTCAAAACCGTGTCGGCGGACTCAGGCGATTGGCTCGCGTGGTCGCGCGACAGCAAGATGGTCCAGTGGACACTTGGAGAAAACTTCTACGAACAGCCGCTCACCAACGTCTTAAAGGAGATAGCAAAGGACGCAAAACCGCCGGCACCGATCGCGACGAAGATCGGCTTTGAGTTTGAAACGTCGCGCCCGCAAGGTCTGGTCGCGCTCACCAACGCGCGCATCATCACGATGAAAGGCGATGAAGTAATCAGGCGCGGCACAATCCTCATCGAACGTAACCGGATTAGGGCCATCGGAGCGAGGATAAATATTCCCGCTAACGCGCGCCGTATTGATATGACGGGTAAGACCATCATGCCCGGCATAGTGGACGTGCACGCGCACATGGGCTACACCACGCTCGACATCATCCCCGAGAAACAGGCGCCTTACTACGCCAACCTCGCCTACGGCGTGACGACAACACACGACCCATCAGCCTCCACGCAGTCAGTCTTCGCCCAGTCAGAAATGGTCAAGGCCGGCGTCATGGTGGGTCCGCGTATTTTCTCGACGGGCTTCATACTTTACGGAGCGGAAAATGCCGAGAAGGCGCCAGTCAAAACCCTGGAAGACGCCCAACGCCACCTCGCGCGCTTGCAGGCCGACGGCGCGTTTTCCGTCAAGAGCTACAACCAGCTGCGGCGTGATGTGCGACAGATGATCATCAAAGCGGCGCGCGACCATAAGATGATGGTCGTGCCCGAAGGCGGGTCTACACTCTTCTACAATTTGAGCATGATCCTTGACGGACACACGGGCATCGAGCACGCCGTGCCCGTCGCACCTCTCTACAAAGATGTGATCACGCTTTTTGCTCGCAGTCGCACGCAGTACACGCCCACGCTCATCGTTGGCTATGGCGGCATCTGGGGCGAGAACTACTGGTATCAGCACACGAACGTTTGGGAAAACAAAAAGCTACTGCGCTTCGTGCCGCAAGAAACAGTGGATGCGCGCGCGCGCCGCCGGCTGATGGTCCCCGAAGACGACTTCTATCACTTTGAACTGGCGCGCACAGTTCGTGATCTAGTCCGCGCAGGCGGCAAGGCCCAGCTCGGCGCACACGGCCAACTGCAAGGTCTCGGCGCGCAGTGGGAGCTCTGGATGTTTCAACAGGGCGGGATGACGCCGATGGAGGCACTGCGTTGCGCCACGCTCTACGGCGCGCAATACCTCGGCCTCGACGGCGACATTGGTTCGCTCGAACCTGGGAAACTTGCTGACCTGATTGTGCTGGACCAGAATCCGCTGGAAAACATCCGCAACACTGAGTCAATTCGCAATGTGATGATCAACGGCGTGCTCTACGAAACGGATAACATGAACGAGGTCTACCCCGAGGCGAAGACACGCAGGAAGTTTTTCTGGGAGCGATAGGAGTAGGACTAAATTCCGAAGGCTAGTTCAGCCTGGAGGGCTGCAAGATGCCTTTGCCTAAAAAGCAGAGTCAACGGTCGAATCGGCTTTGCCGCCGGATGTGAGGCGCGGGCTCTGCCCCGCCGTGCCGGCCTTTGTGAGACTCAGGGCTAAGCCCTCCAAAAGCGCCATTACTTCGTAGAAATCGTTCTAGCCCAGACGAAGGGCGTAGCCCGTGAGTGTGAGAGCCGAGGTACGGCGGGGCAGAGCCTCCGCCTCACATCGGGGCGGCGAACCCGAACCCTCACAGGTCTCAAAAAGTCTAGAAGGAAAGCTTTGCGAGATGTAGCGCTCGCAGATCACCGGAAAGCTCCGTTAGCGTCACCAACTAACTTCTGTTCAGCTGCAAGGCTTGCTTAGGATTCAGCCTTCATTGAACAACGTCACGCAAATAGAAAAGATCATCCCCAAGATGTTTGAAGGGCGCAATAATGAGGCCTGCCGCTAAAGCTTGACTGAAAGCTTCCTCTAAAGTTTCCTTCTGCCTAAACAAAGGAAACTGCTCGGTACCGTCCTCGGCGAAACATCACAGCCGCCAGATATCGAATCCATCCAGCCGCCCGTCATGCCCAAAATCCCAATCGACCTCGCCCTGCGGCAAATCCACCCAACAGCCGATTCCGTGGAAGGAATATTTAATGCGACGCTCTGGATCAATGAAGCCCTCTCTCGGCAATGCGGCTTGCTTCCAATACATCAACTTACCGGGTTCAATGCCTTTGTGCTTCTCGAACAACGAGGCAGCTTCGAGAACTCTAGCTTGATATTGGTGGACCAGTTCAATCAACCCTTTACTCATGTTTCCTCGAGATTCGGAAGCAGTTAACGCTTGCTTCAGCGCTCGACGCGAACGGACATAAGGTGCGACGTTCGCTATCAGGGGACGAGAGTGAAGCGCCGGGGGTTATTCGAATCCTGACGAAGAAAAGTACCGCCGCCACCATAGCCCGTACCATTCGCGAAGATGATGAACGACATGCGGAGCGTTACCCGGTTGATGCTAGTGATTGGTTGCCGCGTGTTTATGAAGCGCGCAAGATCCGCATATCGTTTGTCGTCAAATGTGATCTCGACTTCACTGCCAGGCGTTAACGAAAACGGAGCTCGAGACTTGTTATCGATTCCAGGCCAAAGTCCCATTGTTAACTGGTACGCCATCATTTGGCCTGTTGACGCCGTTTCCGGAAAATCAAGGTCAAAATGAATATAGGTGATCTCTTTTTCAGAAATATTCTTAAGCTCCAAAGTTAGACCTCTCAACCAATCTTCGCCAGCAGCAAACTTCTCGTTGAACTTCCCAGGTTTTTTGTCCGCTGTAATTGATATGATTTTTGAGGGGGTCAGAGGGAGACGCGATACTCCCAGTCTCGATCAACTTCGCTGGTGACTGACTAGGTGAGCGCATCCTCGCTGATCCGCCACTAGCGGCAAACGACGACGTTAAGAGACCGACCAGGATTTAGCCCTTGCAACCGCGGCAAGATTTTTGTTCTCAGCATAAGACCTCCGAGATGATGACCCGCTGCTTCCTAGTCATCGTCAACAACGACTTTCCAGAAGAGCCCGATCAAAAAGGTGCAAATTGCGGCGGGGCAGAGCCACCGCCTCACATCAGGCGGCGAAGCCGAACTATCACAGGTCTCTAATACTATTGAAGCAAAAACCGTACAGCAGCTTTCGCCTTGCTATTGTTCATCCATCCCTAAAACTTATCCGTCGTCTCTTGGACGACGCAGCGCCATCAGTGTCAACTCTTGTCTAGCTTAACCTGGTCCCTTGGGTGAGGTTTACCTGGCGCAGAGTTTCTGGTGAACCTTTCGTTATTGCTTGACCATTTTAATCCAGTATTTTGTCCCATTAAAAGAACCCTCGAATGCCTTACAGTTTTGGTCCGGCAACCATGTCCAGACAAAGCTGCCTGACATTTCAACGCCGGTCTGGGTCCACTTTCCCTCTAAGCTATTACCTTTCACCGTTGCCTCTGTAATAGTCGCTTTGACTAGTGTCCCGGATTGATTGAACCTCCAGCCGCCAGTAACTGTGCCGTCCGCCCCCTGGGTGAGATTGATGGTCATGGTATGCCTACCCGTATCGGTGCCGCCGAATGTTCCGTTCCAGCAGGCGGCATCGCCTGTGGAAGTTGCATCGCCTTCGCCCTCAACGCTAGCGTCCTTTAAAACTTGCGCACAGTTGAGGTCTTTGAGCCTTTGCTGGCGGATTTTTACTTGATAACGGTTTTTGGCTAATCGATCATCTATTCTGTCCAAAGTGGTGTTCACAGCCTCTTCGAGTTCTCTTCCAAGCACAGAGCTGATGACCCTTTGTAAAGCGCTTCTTTCTTGAACCGTCAACTGAACCGGCAGTTTTTCCGAGTCGTCCGAGTCTTTTGGTAATTCTATCTTTACTAATTTTGCGAGCTGTACCAATCGATCAACTTTTATCAGCGTTCCGCTCTTTATCGCCTGGTCCAGAGCTGATAAGTGGGTGCGAACACTTTCTTCGCCCTGTTTAAATACTCTCTTTCGTAGTAGTTCTATATGCTCGCGCTCATATTGGTCCATGACTCGCTGCGTTTCATCACATATTTCCAGCGTGCTTTTGGTTTGGGCAAACACAGTAGAAGTCGTGGCGAGGAAAAAAATAGAAGTTATCAAAAATAGCGATGGCAGTAAGAATCTCGCCCGCTCAAGCCCTGGCCTCGTTAACAGATACTTGTAAAATTGTCTCATGGTTAATTTCCTTTCAAGATAAGCGACCTAATTACTGCGTTAAGGTAGAGTGGCTGCGTAAGCCGAAATGAAGCCCGGATCCATTTCGACCCCGCGTTTTCAGTTCTGATATTGCTTCGTCGTGGCGCCGAGGCCTGGATAGCGCGGGTCTGCTCTGAGGCTGTCAAATATCGGTTCCACATTCAGCCAAATTAGATTAACTGCCCGCGCCTCATAAGCTTTCTGTAGCCATCCGAATGCTAAATCATTCTCACCTAACCCGACGTATATCAATGCCATCAGGTAAGGCGAAATGTATCTACTCTGCGACTCCCGCTCCAATTCACTAATTATCCCAAGGGCCTCCTGGCTATGTCCGGCGACGGCGTGCGCAAATCCCAGATAGGCCAACTCTTCTACATTGTTGACCGCAAGGTCTCGAGCCCTCTGGATTGCTGCGACGGCCTCCTCGTATTGTTTCTTTTGCAGCAGCGCCAGACCGAGTCGCCGGTGTGCCTGGAAATATTCCGGGTCAATCTCGATCACCTTTCGAAACTGATTTATGGCTTCATCATAATTACGTGCGAAGTAGTAGGACCACCCCACGATGGTATTAATGTCCAACGCGAGAGGGTCTAGTTCTCGAGCCCGTTTCGCCTCCTGGATAGCTTCATCGAATCGTCCCATCGCCATTAAATACTGCGCGTATTCGTAATAGGCAGTGGCGTAATTCGGGTTGAGTGCGATGGCGCGCTTGCTTTCTCTCTGGTAGCTGGTCCAATCCCACTCAATAAAGAGTTTGATAATTGAGAGCGAGGCGTGGGCTTCGGCGAGAGTGTCGTCAAGACCAAGCGCTTCAACGGCTGCAGCCTTAGCCTGGGGCAGAATATCGATTGCCGGAACTATGTATGAGATACCAAGTACGACGTAGCTGTCTGCTAACCCGGCATACGCGAGGGCGTAGCTGGGATCTACTTCGATCGCCCGGTTAAAATAATCGATGCTTCGCTTGATTCCCTCTTCCGTTCTCGTGTTGAGCCAGTAGTAGCGGCCCTTCAGGTACAGTTGATAAGCCTCGAGGTTTTCGGTGTAGCGTTTATTTATGCGCTTTCGATCTGCGCTGGTCAGCTTCACGCGCAGCTTCTCGGAAATTTCTGCTGCGATCTCTTCTTGCACCTCAAAAATGTCTGTCAACTTCCGGTTGTATCGCTGCCCCCATATTTGCGCTCCGTCAACCACGTCCAACAATTCGGTATTGATAATTAACCTTTCGCCCTGTTGTGCGATTCGTCCCGTCAAGACAGCCTGCACTTTTAGATCGCGGCCCACACTCTGGAAATCATTAGCCTGGCCCTTGTATTTGAAAACTGTGCCGCGAGCCATCACGCGCAACTTAGGTAACTGCGAAAGACTGTTGATGATGCTGTCGGAAAACCCATCGGCCAGGTATTCCGCGTTTGCTTCGGCGGTTTCATTTATGAATGGGAGGACCGCAATGGAAGCAATCGCTTTTGACTTTGACTGACGCTTGGGGATCTTTACGGCTTGAACTGGAAGTTTTGCGGTATCCGTCTGGTCCGCACCGCTCTTCTGGCTACTAGCTAGTGTCTCAGTCGGGGCGGAATCACTAAACAAAGCCGCGCCATCGGTGCGGCAATAATTTTGGGCTTCGGGATAAACAATCTGACACTGGGGACACTTCTTCATTTAGATTCAATTCGAACGGGCGCGGCTATTAAGGGGGTGTTCATTGTGGACCTGTTCGCGTCGCTGGAAAAGCCCGCAGGCACTTTTACTAACACACTGCTGCAAGGATTTGTTATGCGCGTCGGAAAATGAACTTCAATGCGGAGAAGTCGTACACGATGCGTTGGTATGACAATCACTGTCCAACCCTCGCACTTCAATCGTCGCGGTAAGCGATCTCAAATCCGTAGATGAGCCATCGACCGTTATGGAATCGGTTCCCTGACCCAGGAGAATCTTCCCTTTTGACAGCGTCCAGAAGTATTCAACATTTGGCTTTGAGATCTTTTCTCGGCTATCAGCATCATGTAGTGCAACTGTGAAGGTTAAAGGGCGCTCCCCTGTTGGGCACGATACGAGGATGACTGGGCACTTGGCAGGTATTGTCCTGGATATCGCAGCAGGCCGCCCGGCGGAAACTAATGCCGACAGCAGAATCAAGGTGATTGTTAACAAGCGCGGTTTACCATTCATAATTCGACCTCAAGGCTTGGCCTTCAGCTGCGGCGCGCGTCGTTTCCGATTGAAGGGTAGGACGTTTATTTCCAGAAACATGCTATCGCGCCTGGTGCGCAGACGCCGACGAGACACTTTATTGACTGACGGCCTGAAGGAATTGGGCAGTGTCAGTGTATTGCTGAAACTTTACTACCTTATCTCCGCGGAAGGTAAAGAAGTGGGCGAACTGCGCTCTGACATTCGCAGCGGTCTTCTTATAGGTGCCGCTGTAATAACCATGACCGATGATGGTATCGCCGGCGTCCAGAACTCCCTCGGGTGAGACGGCAAACCCTTCCCATTCATTACCGATCCGCATGAAGACGCCTTCGAGCACCGTATCAGGGCCGACATACGGATTGTCATCGGCATAAATGAAGTTCTCGGCCTCCCACCATTCGACTTGCGGATCTAGTGCAGCAATGACAGCGGCAATGTCGCCCCTGCCGAACGCTGCATACATCGCGCGAACGATATCAACTCTCTCCTGTGACATAGGGCCTCCAAGGGTGTGTATTCTCGCAAGAGTGCGGAACTTTAGTTCGATCAACGAATCCTTGACAACATTTTGACCGACCTGAGAAATAAGCTAACTGTTGACTTCGGACACAGCACGGAATTTTCAGACAGTCCGCAATAGCCAGGTCGCTTCATGACGAATTCAATTCTGGCGACTTAACACCCGCTCGTTCGAGGCTATACTTCGCCAACTCCAGCGGCTCTGCTTCATCTGTAGACTGTAGATGGTCCAGGAGTCTTTCACGGCGCCCCCGCTCCAAAGCATCACCACCTGACGCCGAGATTAGATCGCGTAAATCCTTCTCAGCTTCAGCTTTGGTTTCATTCTTCAGGCAAAGTAGGGCCAGGCCGGCAAGTGGGAAGCGGTAGAAGCCTTCGAGAAGAAGATCGCGCAACGCGGGGCTGCTCCGCAGGTGAAACCTGATCGTCTGTTCGACGCCGCGGACCGGGTACTCCGGAAAGGCCGCTGAGTGAATCATCGCCGAGGCAAAATTGTTAAGCAGTAGTTCCGCCATCGCCTTCACCTCATCGCCGCTCGCCACGTCACCCGCGGTCCAGGCTTTGTTCTCGTAAAAGTAAGGGCGCAGGTACGGCTTGTCGATCAGGATCCTGAGATGATCGGACGTTTCCGACATCGCCCGTTGGACTAACTGGATCTGTGGTTGTTGACGGGCACTCTCGAGTTGGTGCCTGGCAGTGTCAAGCTGCTCCCTCGCGGCGCGTAGTTGCCTTACGAAGACGGAGAAATTAAGAAGGCCGGTTACGACCAACAGAAGAGTCCCGCCAAAGGTCAGCAAAGGGATTAACAGATCAGCATTCACCAGGTTGCTCTCCTACCACTACACGGTCCAACCAGTTGTCAGTTTGCTTTCGTTAAAGAGCCGTGCCGCTTTCCCGCCTTCCGTGCGGAACGGCTCCTGCATTTCCGATCAATATTTCTAATTGTGCTACTAGCAGCAAAGACTAAAGCGAAACAAGCTTCTGATATCTACTCCAGGTCTGAGAGAGTGATCGCCCCGATGAGCGAAGAATATTTTCACTTCGACCATTAACCACTCTCACCGGGCAAAACGAACCGCACGCTCAGCGTCGTCCCGCGAATTTGATCTTTGTAAGACGTGACCGGCCTTAACGCTATGGTTTAGGCCGCTTGAAGTACAGAGCATTAAGGCCGCCTTGCCTAATTTCAAGCGGCCCTGGTCCAACCATCTCCCAACCTTCAGCTCCAAGCCTGGCGATAGCTTTCGCTGGTCCATTCTTTTCTAAAGCAGGATCCTCAACCTCTATTATTTGGACGCCAGAATCGCGAAAGTAGCTAATCCAGTAGAGACCTCCTCTGTTTGAACCTACGTAGGCCGCTTTAGTTAAAGCGCAATATTCCCACTTCGGTATCGGGCTTGGCCCTTCTGCCAGCTGTGCTTGAGTTGGCGTTACAGCAATGAACCTGCCTGAGGTCAGTCCACCCACCGTGCCTATCATCATTGCCAATGCGATCGTCAGCGCATTCCGTTTGTTGTTCATTGAATCCCCTCGCTGTTCGGCCTTAACCTAAACGAATGGTTTGTTCTACAGACTGTTTAGAAAGAATTCCGCTGCAACTTTTGTTCGCCCGCCACCAATAGATTTCTCAACTTTCGTTCTCCATGCGAAGCAACGGAGTTCAATAACTCAACGGTACGAGCCTGATCTGCCTCGTTATGAACAACAAAGGTTGTGCCCATAGCCAATTCGGATTGAACTCACTTTCCCAGGGATTGAAGAGACTGTGTATTGTGCCTGGTTAACTTCAAGGTCAACGGTGAAACCATTACTCGACGTTGGCAGCACGCTAATGGAGGAGCCGTCAGCTTCGTATCGGACGTGGGGATATTTAGTCAACCGCCCCTTAATTTGTTCGATCGCATTCCTCATGTCTCCAGCAGCGGGTGCAATCTATCACCGTCCTTCAGTTGCGACGAGCGATCATTTTAATCGCCCCGAAAAGGGCAACAATACAATTCAGTCAACTATATTTGATTCCCACAAAGCCTTACGCCGAGCCATCGGGATTGGGACGCTCATTTGCTTAATTACTTCCGGTGGACCATCTGGTGCCGTCAAGGTAATGAATCTCCGAGACGAAAACAACGGCAGTGTATTTATCTGCCCCGAGAGATTTGATGTCATCAACACTTATGAATGCGCGCTCAATAAAGACTGTCTTATCGGCTGGCACCGGGACTGGCAGAGGATCGATGCCGATATGGCTAGTCTCATTAATAACAGGACCAGTTGAGTAACAGACTTTATTCGTTGATCAAAGTGGCTTGCGAAACGACCACCTGCCAATTTCCGTTTCGACTCGCAAACACATCTGTGAAACGCAGCGTAACTTCCGCAACTTCGCCCTGATACTCGCCGGCCGCGTGAGTTCTTCCCGTAACAATTGCCCAAGCTTCAAACGGGCGAACGTTGATTTCGTCAATTCGCATTGAAACGATTTGCCGGTCCTTCGAGCAAACGCTTCTGCCATCAGCTCAGCCTTTGTCAGAACGCGTCCGGTAAGATCGGTAACACTCCAATCGTCAGCTAGGATCTGCTCGATAAACGAGCGGTCACCTTCAACCCTTCGATGTGACTTAAGAGTTCAACGACCTCCGAAGGATCAAGCCTCTCTGAATGTTTCGTGGCATAAGAATTCATTTTATTTACTCGCATCCCGTTTGACAGGAGCTACCCCGAAGCATCCAACGCCATCTTGATCTGTTCAAGATGGTGCTGATTGTGCGAAGCAACCTTGTCAAACTCCTGCTTCAGGGTTCGCACTCCAGTTTCGTTATGCACAAACTCAAGCTGGCCGCTGCCTTCGTAGTGCAGGCGCGCGTGGTAGATGATTCCATCTCTCACGGATGAATAAATATGCTTCGATAGCTCTAACGGCACGTTGGCATAATCCAACCCCTTCGCCCACGCGTTCTCGTCAAACGACCAGAGCACTTGCTTCGGCTCGCTAATAACACGCCTGACGCGGTCGTAAAGGACGGTTTCGGCGTCGGCCAGGTGATGCAAGATGTGTCTAATGGACCACTTACCTGGGCCGTAGCTCTTAAGAAGGTCCATATGACCCAGGTCGTAATATTTGAGCGTTGCAGCTTTTGTAGCTTCAAGGCGTTCGATGATTTCCATCTCTCTACCTACTGAACCTTCTTATCTTCCTTTTTTGTTTGCTCCATCGCTTCCGGCTCTAACTCTTCTGCACTCTTGTTCAGCTTGATAAATATGCCCCAGGCGGCCAGCAGCACGCCCGCCGCGACGCCGATCGAAGCAGCCTGGGGCAATCGCGACGCATCCTCATGAGCAAACACAAAGACGGACACCAACGTCTCGATTGAGAGCGCCACAATGACGACGACCATGAACCGCGACAAGAATCGACGGACGCGCGTTGGCGAACTCACCTGAACCTCTCGCTGAACTTCCTCTTCAAGGATCGTTTGGCTGAGTTCGAGGGCGACCACGGCGATGGTCAGCAGCCCGATGCATTCCAGGACCGCATTGAATCGTTCTCGTAAGGGCAAAGCCGCGCTCGGGTTGATCCCGTGCCACAGTTCCAGTACGGCAAAAACGATTAAAGAGATGGCGCAGCAGATAAACAGAAAGATAATCCCTGAGTACCCGACGGCGAAAAGCTTCTGAATGAGTTTCAATGTCTGGCCCTCCTTACTGGCGGACGGTTAGCGAAAGCGACTCACGGCTGGTCGGCGGCGTGTCATGAATCATTTTAGGTTGTAATTGATCCATCAAACATTTGCAGCGTTAGTTGTAACGGTCGACAAGGTACGCTCGGTCCTCTAATCGAAGACGCTCGATGGTATTCAAGGCAGCCCCGTCTGCGATTCGGGGAACGCTGCGCGAAAAACTTGTAGCAACGCTTGTCCATTCTTACTCTTCCCGTCAAATCCCCTGGTGCCTTTCAGGTTGGGTGTGACGAAGCTGAAATTATTGCATTCCCAACACACATTAGTATGGACCAGGAGTTTACCTTGCGAATAAAACTTCAAGCCGTAACCTGGGAAGTGGCAAATCGATGAATATGGTCTATAGCTCTGCGCCCGCCATAATGAGGCGATGCTTCGCGCTTCATCACCTTCAATGGTCTTGCTACTCACGATATCTATGCGACCGCTTATGCCATACGTTTTGACCTTTAACAGCTCGAGTCTATCGATTTGTGGCAGGCCAGAGGTGAAAGGCTTAGATTCTTTGTCACCGCGAAAGCGACGCGTTTGGCCTTTATTATCAGGGGCCAAACAAAACAAGCACACTAGACAAACCGCGAAGTGCATTGAAAATTTTCGGTATCTCATACTTATTCTTAGAGAGAAAAAATTGACTATTGAGAAGCGCGCTATCGCGCAGTCAGATGCAAGGCTCTGGTGAACTGCGCTGCATGGGAACCCTCGCACTTCGGGACACCCATACGCGTCAAGAACGGTTGTGGATCACGGTAATCTCCCAACTCAGTACGCTCCGAAATTTCAACATACCTGCCATTGCGATTGGCAAGCGTGGCTATCACACTTCGATCACCCCCTTCGCGAGTATAGGTAGATAACTCACTCTACGAGTCTGAGCGTCTGTGAATGTAAAAGAACCAGGCCGTAAAAGTGCCGCGTAGCCGAGCGGTACTATCTGTGAAAATGCCCAACCTGCAGTTCCCTGTAGCCCCACACCCAAGCCGCACAAAATACTCGGGGAGAATGAGGCCCAGGAGTAAGCCGCGACGATATTGAAAAGTCCCCATGTAATTTTCTTTCTCGGCTACATTCAACCGAAGCAACCAAACGGTGGCCTTGAATTGCAACGCGGATCAGTATTGAAGCTGAAGGGAAGAAGTTACCTGAGAAAGCTGCTATTGCGCCGTCAAAAGGCTTAGTTAGCCAGGAGCGACGGCAGCGGCTCACTTTCGGTACGCCTACCAATCTATTCGGCTCAAATCTCGCGCACTTTTGCGCCGCGAAGCTCGATGTAGCCCAAGCGGTCAAGTTCGATTCCAATGACACCCCTTGCCACGAGCGCGATTCCAAGAATCTCATCCACGTACTCCGGGGTGGCTCTCCCGAAGAAACTCGATACCTCACTGAAGTTCTCAATAGCAGAGAAGTGTAGTCTCCTTGACGTGCTGTCACCGTTGTTCCACACGGGGTCGAGTCTGACTGTTAGAACTACCTCGCGCCTCGGGCCCAAATCGATGCCTTCGACGACGCCGTCATGGTACTCAGCGCGAAAAGGAAATCTGGTGTAGTTCTCTATCATGAGTCAGAGCTTGTGCTTCACCCGGTCTCCCAAAGTGACAGCGCCAACTCATGGTTGGTCTTGATCTTCTTCGCCAGCTTTCGGATGTCGCCGACAGCGACGCCAAACTGATCGTCACCCGCCCCGCTTCCAAAAACACTTTCCTTGGCATTCTGCGCCCGCACCTTCTCGTTGCCGAGCGCTTTGAGCTGCTTCAGAGTTTCATTGAGAGTCATGGTTGTAATTCTCCAGGAGCATTAGTCCTCTCTGGTGGTGCGGTCAAACTCAAGGCCGAATAAAGTTGGTCTTCAGCACTGATATTTGTTTTCCTTCGCCTCATGTCTATACCCGCCGGAACAAGTTCGGGTAGTCCAGTACAATGCCGTCTTCATCCACAGGTAGCTGCGCCGTGAAACCACTTCCATCGAGGTTCTCAAATAGATAGCTACTATCGGACAGCCGCGTATAAGCCTGGGGTTGCGGGTGGACCGTCAGATCTGGCGCGGAAACCCAGGCCATGCGGAACAGCCGCCGCTCCCCGACCGCCACCGGCTCGCGGTGAATCGGGAAGCTGTTGGTAAAAGGCGTCGGCCAGATATCGATATCCATGCAGCCATCGAGTTCGTCAAAGGCCCGGCCATTGCCGTCCCGCCATTGACCCCGACCGTTAGTGCGCAGGCTTAGTGACTTGTGGGAGTGGTCCGTCGCGACGACCATATCTGCATCGCGGAGCCGCCACGATTCGTCCCAGGTTAGGCGATAGGTGAGCCGGAACGGGCCGTGTTCCTCATCAAACGCGAGGACGATGCTGTCGGCAACACGATCTGACAGGAGCAGATGCTCCAGACCGATACCCTCCCGGTCCGTGTTCCAGAGGGGCGTCCAACAGATCGTTCGTCGCCGTGCATTCGCCATCGAACCTTCTTTTACACTGCCATTCTAAGGAACCATTCAACTTTGCAGCTTTGCAATTTCTTCCGACGGATTCAGTCCTGACTCCTGCGGCAAGCATGTCCATCGACGAGAACCACGAGGTCGACATCTGAGCTTTCGGTGGCGGCATCACGGGCATAGGACCCGACGAGAGCGGCTGCCACAATATCCGGCTGAGTTGGAGCCCACCGAACGAACTCCTCCAGAAAGACTGAGACTTTCATTAACAACACCTGTAGGGTTCCCGATTACTCTGAGCGATTGCTTTTGGATTTTGTTCTTGACCAATGATCAAGATTCTGCCACTGCTCACCCATCAGGAGAGACTCCGTGAAGGCCGGCGGGTGCATGCCCTTGTTTAGTCGCGCCTCATTCCTCCAGCCCGATGCGCCATCCCCCAGCAGCGTGTCCGCCCATGAAAGATGGGCGCGATCCCGACCACCGCACATGGCGCCTCGACGTGGATGTTGAGAAACTGGCCATGCGACTTGTTTCTCAACATCGCCGCGAACTTTTTACTGTCGCCGATGTTGAAGATGAATAATCGGTAGTCGCCAGTGATGCTGATTTCCGAGTTCTCATCGTCGGGGGCTAACTCGCGGGTCAGGATAAAGGTATCGCCCTTGAGGCTAATGTGCTCCGGCAAGACGAGAGTGCCGGCCAGGTATACGCCTTTCATCGGTACGGTGATACGTACCGTTTCGCTCATCGCCGGCATTCGAGCGAGCTCAGGCTCCAGTTGCGAACGCCAGTCCTCGCCGAGCAACAGTTTCGGATCGAAAGGCACGCGTTCGGCCTTCAACATTTTAAACGCGGGCGCAAGCAGCTTTTGCATAAACTGCGCGTGCTCCTGGTCTGCGCCATCGCGCTCGCTTTTCAGGGACTGGGCGGGCGATGTCACCACAGTCAAGCAAAACAAAAGACAAAAGGCACCCGTGTAAAGTAACCACATTGGGCGCCTGCAGAGCTGTCTAGCGTTCCGCTCAAGTCTTTGACGCATCACGTTTTCCCACTGTCGAACCAGGATTATCTGACCGCACCCAAGAACAAGCACCCAAGGCTGGCCTTCATACTACCGCGCCGTCACTGCAAGGCTTTGTTACATTGCGCGGTTCAATAAATAGCGCTGAAGGGTTTAACTTCCCAGCCACTGCCAGACCGCAGCAACTCAAAATACACGGAGTTTTCGTAACCGGATTTTAAATATCCATTACCGCGTATCACCCAATACATTATTTCTGATCTAGGCGTCGGGCGCATGCCCTTGTTGGGCGGCGGGCGGCGGCATTGCGCCAGTCTTCTACTTCTCCACTTCTCTCGGCTCTGAGTTTATTCGCTCCAGCACACCGGGTTGCTCGCCTTCAAACTGCTGGTAACGCTGCAAATCCTCCTCGCTAAAACTGACGGCCAGTTGAAGGTGCTGACAGCGAATGCAGCCATAAGCACGGACCTCGCGCGTGCCGACGCCGAACATACTTTTCCAAATAGATACCTCCTTCGGCTTGAAGATACTCGTCCCGCCGCCCGAATTATCCATCAGTGCACCTTCGACGAGTGCGGCGCTCCCGCACGCTACACACTTCATGCTTTCACCTCCCACAACGATCGAGCATCTCAGACTTTATGATTCTACTTCGGCAACCTGCTTTCGAGCCGCGAGTCCGCCAAGATATGCTGCCGCGAACTTCGTCACAACTGAAATAATAACGAGCAATGCCAGCCTGGGAGAAAGCTCTCCCGCAAACAGAAGGGCTGTCATATCGATAAGAAAATACACCAGCCAGACAAGTAATGCGGCAGTGATGACAAACCGCGCCGCGAACTTTCTACCTAACCATCGGCACGCGAGAAACATCAACGGCATGCCGGCGACAATGCTCGAATATGGTGCGCTGATCTGTGCGTGGGCTTGATAATACGCCGCGTCATGTCCCGGATTTATGGCGTAGCTGTATGCCACCATATACAGAACGTGTATTGCCACGTTGGTGATCATGACTGCCAGGGCGGTTGGAATAATCCAGACCCAACGGTTTTTCTTCACAGGAGCTTGTTCCGTCTTCATCGCATCCTCAAAGATTTCAACACTGCGAGCATCTAACGCTCGGCATCAACGCGTCCACATTCGACCATCATCAAATACTTCTGGCGGAGCGTCGGGTGCATCGTTTGGCGTACCAGTCAGCGACAACGTACTACTTATGTGCTTCCCCATCAGCCCTGATGGCTTCAACAGGACACTCTTCTGACGCGCGCCGACACTGCCCCTCTTCTTCAGGTGTAGTAGGTTGTTTGAAGACATAGGCCGATAAGTCTTCGCCCATGCGAAAATTATCAGGAGCCGCCTCGACACAACATTCATGGTCGAGTCACCATGAGCAAAGGACGTAATATCTTCCTGAACATTCAGAGGGTGTTTGCCGATCTCATATGCCATAAAAATTCAACACTCTGTAGGCATAAACGTGGACTTCACCGGCTCGCCGAAGGCGCCCAGGCGTCTCATGGAGACACAAACATTCCCAGTACAAAAAGACATTGGACTTCTTTGAAAGAATATTGAGAAATAGAATTCAACTTGGACAAGGTCATAGGGACTTGGCCCGAGAATACGAAAATTTGGTGAAGTCTATTGTTTAATGGGTAACAAATTAAAGCCAGAAGAATATAAAATCAAAGCTGAGGAAATCGAAAACAATCAAAGAGCGAGCTGAGATCCCGCGGGGTCGATTGGTGATCGACGTACAGAATCCATTACGAAAAGAGAGTAAATGAAAACATTTCTATTCACCGTCCTAACTCTAGCATTCCGTTGTTGTGACCACTGCGCAAACCACAGCGTTTGTCGGCGTTAACGTGATCCCGATGGATCGCGAGCGCGTCTTAGCGAATCAAACGGTCATCGTGCGAAAAGGGGTAATCGCCGAGATCGGCGACGCAAAGAAGGTGAAGATACCAAAGGAGGCACTTCGTGTAGATGCCCCGGGAAAGTATTTGATTCCCGGCCTGGTAGATATGCATACGCATTTGCTGTCAGACGGCAACGACTATCCGGATTCGATCGCACCCGATGAATTGCGAGTGATGGTTGCAAACGGCGTTACCACCGTACGGTTCATGATCGGCACACCGGAGCTACTCGCGTTGCGAACCCGTTCTGCCAAAGGCGAGATCGCGGCACCGACGATTTTTGTTGCATCGCCGCATCTTACGGGACGCGAACAGGGAAACAATTTTGTGGTCAACACCCCCGATGAAGCCCGCGAGGCTGTCCGTAAATCAAAAGCCGCTGGTTACGACTTCATCAAAATAACTACATTCATCAAGCCCGAGGTTTACGAGGCGGCAGTGGATGAAGCGGCAAAGCAAAACATCCGCGTAGTGGGCCACGCGGACAGTAGGTTCGTTGGCGTCGAGCGGGCGTGGAAAGCGCGCCAGCAGATCGAACACCTCGACGGCTATATGGAACTGCTGATCAAATCCGACGCGTCCATGAAGGGTTCGGTTTCGGACCTGTACATCTACAATCCCGAAAACTGGAAGAGTTTTGACCACATGGATGAAGGCAAGATCCCGGAGATCGCCCGGAAGACCGTCGCGTCCAACCCGTTTGTAAATCCGACACATCACTTTATGAAAAACTCGTTTGGCCGTCTCCGAACGGAAGAAGAGATCCGGGCACAGCCGGACTTTAGATTCTACCCCGCTAAGGTACAGCAACAGTGGTTCGATTTTTATAAGCGCAATCGAATGCTGCAAACAGTCCCCGTTGAAAAACGCGCGCGTTGGGTCGAGCTCCGCGAAAAACTTATCAAGGCAATTCACGACGCAGGCGGCAAACTGATGACTGGTTCGGATACGCCTGAGTTCTTATGGCTATACGGCTTTGGGCTGCATCACGAGCTGAAGGCTCTCAAAGATTCCGGTATCTCGAGCTACGCCGTCCTAGCGGCCGGTACGCGCAACTCCCAGGAATTTTTGGGAACGCTCGACAGGGTCGGCACGATCGAGAAAGGAAAAGTAGCGGATCTGATCTTGTTGAACGCGAACCCGCTCGTGAATATTGAAGCGACCAAGGATCGTGCGGGCGTGATGTTGAAAGGCAAATGGTTAACGCAAACCGAACTCAATGGCTGGCTGGATGAGATCGCTCCGAAGATCGCCAATTCGTATCATCAGCCGAAGCAGGCCTCCTTGACCGGCCTCCAACGTGGATCGTATTAATTGACCCGAATAAAATCCCTGGGCCGGCGCCGAAGGTGAGTCCGGTCGAGACAGGGTTAGGCGTCTTTTGGTTGTGGATAGAGACGCTTCGCCTCTGCTACCGATCGGGTTACCAGCGTCTCCAGGACATTCAGATCGACGTCAGCCAGGCGCCTCATGTAGACACATACCTTCCCAGTCTTGTGCTTTCCCAGCTTGGCCAACAAGACGTCTCGACCTTCGAAACTCTCAGCGATGTAAACAACCAACTCCCGTCCCCGCACGGCAAAGGCAGCGGGAGCCGACTCGCCTTCGTGACCACTGGCGTACTTGTAATGGTAGCTCCCGAATCCGACGATGCTTGGCCCCCACATCACTGGCTCTTGCCCAGTAACTCTTCGCATGAGATCAACCAGCGTCTGAGCGTCACTGCGTTGCTCCTCATTCGTGATGGCAGCAATGTGACTCTCGGCACTGACTTTAGTAGGTTTGGTCTTGAGCTTTGACATGTGCGCCTCCAAACAGTTTCTTTTCGACGCCTAACGGTGGAGTTGACGCGGCGGTGCGAAGATTCATCCTACCGCCTTCATCCTTCATCTTGCAGCTCACGCTCTTCTGCGCCTGCGGGAACGCTTTAGCCGAGCTGCTCGGCAAGCGCGACAATGATGCCCTCAGGCCCGCGGATGTAGGCTAGTCGGTAGGTGTCCTCATACTGCATTTCGCCAATGAGCTCCGCCCCGTGGGCGCGCATGCGCGCAACGACAGCGTCGATGTCATCGACGGCGAACATGACGCGACGGAAGCCCAGCGTGTTCACTGGCGCGTCCACGGGCCCAAACCTGATCGCGTTGGGCGTGTGGAACTTGTCCAGCTCAATGCCCTGCCCGTCGGGAGTCCGCATCATCGCGAGGGTGGCCCGGACATCCTGGAGCCCGATCAGCTTCCCGACCAAGGGCCCTTCGACGGTCTGCTCGCCCTCAAGCTTGAGGCCCAGTTCGATAAAGAACGCCTTAACAGCTTCGAGATCGTCGACGACGATGAGGACGTTGTCCATCCGTTTAAGCGTCATATCCTTCGTTCCCTCGGCTTCACTGCTGATGACGTACTTGGTGCACGTGGCGTATAACCTCTGCCTTCAGCTGCGGCGCGCTATCACTATTGACGCTGAAGGAATAAGGTTACTGGAGAGACATGCTATCGCGCCGTCAGCTGCAAGGCTTTTTTCGGCGGCGCGTTGAGCGCAAACCCGACGACTGGTTAGGCTGCGACCCGCTCTAGTTTTTACCTATTCCCAGTCCTTCTTCAGCAGCAATTCCTCAATCCGGTAGGCATGAAACATCTCGTGGTTCAGCAGATGTCGGAACATGATCCAAACCGAATAATGACTGAATGCCTCATGCTCTGCCGTTCGCTGCCAATCTTCCACCGATAGTTCCTTCAGCCTCTTAACCAGACTGGCCCGCTCTGTCACATACCGGTCGAGTGCTTCGTCTAAATCAACGCTAAGTAGCGCTCCCGATTCCACCTCTGGAGAATTCTCGATGGACTTGATGAAAGGCGCGGGAGCAGAGAGCATCAAGTCGAGGCGTGCAAGGAATGGCTCGACAGTGCCGGAAAGATGACAGGCGTGTTCATAAGCGGACCATTTCGTCGGGCTGGGCCGACGCTTCAGGAACTGGGGCGGCACCTCACGAATAAGGGGAATGATAACGCCAGGAGCATTTTGTAAGGCGGCAATTAAGGTGGTTGTATCGTTCATCAACGTCTCCTACGTTCATCTCAGCTTGTCAGCCGCCGAACGCCGGCCTTCACACGCCTTGCATGAGAGGTAAGCTACTTGCGCGTCCGCTGCATGCTGTTGTTAGTTCGCGGCAAGTACAATGGACCACGGACCACTAACAACTGACACCTTCAGTTCACTCGCCGCAGTCGAACTTGATCACTTTTCTGACGGTCGCTGTTCGCCGTTGTCCCAGAATTCGCGCCGACAGCTTCACCGGGTTGCAACCGGTCTCATATAACCAAAAACCTACAAAGTGGTGGTCCGGTTTGGCTCCCGCCTTGATCGAGATATTAACCGGCACGATTCGCCTGACCACAATCTCCTTCGAGGCTCCTGTGAACGGAATATATTTCGCGGTGAATTCCAGGCGCCGCTGGCTGTTTCCCTCCCCGGACACTTCAACCACTACGAGTACGGAGCTGGATCGGTTTTCATACTGCATTGGCGTGTTCCAAAACTTTGGTGGGGAATACGGGGGACCATGATCATCTTCACCGGCGTCCTCCTGGGAAAACGTTCCTTTGTCCTCGTAGAAGAGTTGGGCTTTCATGGAGACGATCTTGTTCTGGTTTGTCTGCGCATTTGTAGTTGAGGTGTGGACGCAAGGAGCGAGTGCGCTGAGGAGGAGTAAATACAAGAACTGTTTAGGCTGCCTTCTCGACATTACAGAAGTTCTCCTTGCGCGCTTAGCCGGACTCGACTCGATCCATGAGTTGACAGCTGGCAGGAGTGACGAGACTTTATCTGCTATGTCGCTCCTTGTCCTTAATGAGATTTTCACAATAACGCGCCCGAATTGTCGCGCTTCGTGCAGTGAAAGTTTATCGAGAGAGGTGCGCCAATCCACAGGACCCAAACCTGCTTCTGCGTTTTAATCAGCTTAATGGACGATTACACTTACCAACCGCCAGCCTGCAGCGCCGTCTGAAATTTGATCGCTTCACCTGCAATCTTTCCAGCTTTGTCGGTGCCGTTGATGATCCGACGCGCTGAGGTGAACTGGGCGAGGGTGGCCGCGCCGTCCGCCGCCAGATGGCGCGCCAGCGTGTGGCGCCCGCCCGTCTTATCGCCGGCAAACCAGCCTTCCTCCATTCCCTTCACCATGATCTTCGCGGCGATATCGGGGTCCATGGCGAGATCAAGATTGTCTTTCAAGCGCCCGCTAAGCTCCAGCTCGCGATCCGCCCTCTCGTAATTTGCTTTCCAGGTAAGCTGGACGTAGCCGCGGCCGTAGAAAGGAAAATAGCGCAGGTGCGTGCGTCGCCAGTTTTCGCTAAGCCAGAAGGCTTCGCGCACCGGCTGCATGGTGTATGCAGTCTCATGACAGGCGGTCGCCAGCGCGTAGGCAGTGAAGGCGAGAGGCCAGTCCGCCGCTTTGGCCGCGCGCAGCACTGCTTCCAGGCCACGCTCCTGATCGGGCTTTAGCTTGCTGCCGAGGATGCCGCACTCGCACACAGCATCGAGGAAAGCTTGCCGGTCGTCGAGCCCGGCTGGGCCAACAGCGGTAGGCGGAAGATCGGGAACGGTGGGCGTCACCGTCGCCTCCTCTTTCTCGACGCCAAGCCGGTCGAGCAACGCGTCAATAGCCTTTACTTCGTCGCCGGTGAAACCTTTGCCGCGCTGAGCGCGGATAGTATCGAATATCGGCTTGCGCATCTTTTTCTCCTTATCTCCAGGAAATGAACCCGGCCCGCGTTTGCGAGATCGTGATCCTCATTTTTTCTAAATCGCCCCAGTCGTCGCGCTTGCTTCAGCCTTAGTTAGTGCAAAGTATAAAACCACCGGCAGGACGAGCACTAAAAAGGAAAACGGATCCAGGGTCCAGGGAGACCACCTGACAACGGGTTCACTGGTGAAGCGCATGGTGCCAACTCCTATTCCACCCAGAACCAGTATATAGGCCCCATATCAGTCAGGCGTTTCCTTCATAAGATTGGCGACCGCATTTTAGTTATTTGAAGGCATAACAAACTTTCCATCTTCCCCTGGTTCAAAGGACATCACTTGGACTACTGAGGCTATGTCCAAAGCGCCATAGATGTGAGGGAAGACCTCCTGCCCATCTTCACAATTCTCATAACGGATTTCGGGACTGACTTGATCAGTATCGATCTCGAGGAGCACTAATCCCTCCTGGCCAGAAAACAGCCGATTAGCTGTGCGAATTACCTGGTCACTTTGCGAGCAATGGATAAAACCCTCGGACGCTAACGATGCTGTCTTGTAGATCCCGCCTCGTTTAGCGCTATCCCAGTCCTGACGCCTGGTAATGTGAAAGATGTTTGCCATTTTACTGTTCGACATGCTTCTTAATGTTCGACACGCTTCAGCTTGTCTTGAGTTTAAAGCTCCATGTGCGAGTTACAAAGACTTACCCACCGTTGAATGTCCCTGCTTTAACGACAAGCTGAAGCATGTCGTACCTACGAACGCCGCTACCCGCGCTTGATCTCAAGCCATGACTGCCCACAGTACCGGTCTTCACCAAGCTCAAGCATCGGCAGCCCTCTACTTTCGCACTCGCTTACTATCCAGCTACGATCATGATAGATGCAACCGGGCTCGTTAGACTCATGGCTGGTCCCATTCCACTTATCGCCCAGGTAGTCAGGGTTCGTCTCGTCGGCCGGCAAGTAGGTCGTGAGAAATTTGCCTTCCTCGGTCGCGTCGCGGAGAAACGCCTCCAGCATTGTTTGTATCTGGCGCTTTGAAGCGTGTGTCCAAATTGAGTAAGCGAGGAAAAAGTCGAACTTCTGGCCGAAGACCGAGGTATCGAAATTCGCGTTGGTATTAAACCGCGGTCGCTTCGCCTCCAACACTTCCGGCTCCAGAATAGTGTTAACACCCATCTCAAGCCTTCCCTTGTGAGACTCGATCCCGAAGTAACAACCCTGATCCAGAAAGTGAATCAGCCAGTAGCCAGCGCGGAGAACTCCGCACCCAATATCAACCAATTTGGAGTCTGTATTTAATCCTGATAGTAACAGGTAAGATAATTGCTCCCGGCCGGCCTTCTCAAAATCTGCGGCCGGGAAGCCGAGAAAAGTCTTCTCACTCAGTATCTCGGCCTTCCTTTGTATGTTCATTGTGACCCCTCTTTTGACTGACGAGTTGAGGTACTCAAAAGCGAGAGTATTGATATTCGAACACCATGTATTGAGAGACAAGTCGATTGTCTTTCCGCGCCGGATCAAACTTCAGGTTACCGACCGCTCTGATCGCATCCTGATCATAGCTTTTACAGCCAGATTCCGTGAGTACCTCGGTATCGGTGACCTTGCCGGATTTACGAAGCACGGCTCTTAATTCGGACCAGAAGCCTCATCCGTCCCGCGCAGTCGGCATCGGTCCTGGGTGGATCGTCGAGAACACGGTTTACCTTCGCTTTAACATCTACCTCTTTTGACGAGTGGATTTTGTCTTCAGCAGGTTCTTCTTTTTCACGCTTTTCAGGAGCGGGAGTTGGGCTTGGATCTTGTCCGCGAGTGCCTGGGTGAAAAACTCCACCGAAGAAGACTGCAGAACCTAAAACAAATTGGAGAAGAAGAATCGTTGTCATTCGAGACTCCACCTAATACTACCCTCAGTCGCACTTAGTGTTCCTGCCGCAGAGACGTCGCTCAATACACTTTTCCTTTTCCGTCGTAAGCCTCTACGACTGGTTCAACAATTGAGCCATCCATTTTGACGAAAATCATAAATGACCAATCTGAATCTGGACGACCGCAGTCTTCCGAAGGACACTTGAAGTAGACTTCGTAAATCCACTTGTCTTTTGCCATCCGAGTTAAATCAATGTGATCCAGAGTCCATTTGTGTGAAGTCGGTAAAAACTTTGCCAAGTTTGTCCGAGCAACTGCAATCGCTTTTCGCGCTGATAAGGGCACATCTTCAGTGTCAGGATTCCACGACGGTAGGCCCTCTAGTTCTTGTGCCGTAACTTTGAATACATATCGGTTTCCGTCAACGTATCTTGTAAAGCGCGACCACTCCGCATCCTGTCCGAACGAAGAAAGGGAGATTAGCAATATCAAAACTGGTGAAAGAACAACGAATCGTATTTTCATAATTAAACCTCCTCCACCTAATACGGACATTTCCGGTTACTCCTCCTCACGCCCATGGGTCAAACTCTTTCTCATATGGAATCTTGTTCTCCTCGATCCATTGCTTCACCTCGTAATAGTCTGTAAATCGCTCGCCTATTAACTTGAGCAATAGATCATCTTCCTGGGACTCATCTGGCATTTGATTTTGCTCCCTCAGCAGACATGACAACATTTTGTTCTTGTCATCCGCTGAGACCTTCAGGAGGAAAGCAACTTCGTTTCCCAACCATTTTTCAGCTTCACTGCTGAAATCGTGCACCTCTATGACGAGACTGCCGTCGCTTTTTATTTGAGCGGAGGAGGCGGTGTGCTTCAAGCCTCCTTTAAGGTCTACGACTTTTACTGTTTTCACCGTTCAGGATTCCTGAGAGTACGATTCGACCCACCGCGTGGTGGTACCGGCTTCATGACCCGCACGATGAGTTGATGCGCGTCGACCCGCCACTCTGTCTGCAATTCACTTACGCTTTGAGAAAGTAAATGCCGTCGCTTTTGAACTCGCCATCGTTCGTCTTAACCGCAACTCGCAACAAGGTATCCGTTGGCATCCTTTCTGATTTCTCAATCTCTAACGAAAAGCGATACGCCTGGCCTGGCTTTAGGTGAGGCGGATCCGCGAAAGCACTCATCGAGACCACTGGCGTCTGGTCCCATTCCCATTCCTGAAAAACCACCGGGTTAGGCGAATCAGGGTCGATGTATATGGCACCCTGTCCGCGGTAACTCTCAGGCGGAACTTCTACCGTCCTCGGAATTTCGTCGTCATTTGCACATCGCCTGATAAATTTCGGCAGGGGAAACTCAATCTTGTAATGATCGCTCTCGTCCAACGTAAGTTTCTCGACCGAGCCACCGGAAATGACTCGAAATCTGGCGTCAATCACTTCAGCACCGTAAGACAGTAGAATCTTTGGTGATGCCGAGTTGTTATTTATGAGGATATCCAACGTCGGATTTGGATCATGATCGAATCTGCCACGAAGCTCGACTAATAGAGTTGCGCGTTCGAGAAACTCGGCCGCCTGATAGCGAAAACCGTCCCCTTCGCCCGCCGCTTCGGCTCTTAGTTTCAGATCCAGCAGTCTCTTTGCGTCACTACCGCGCCAATAGGTGTTAGCCTGGTATGCGTCGATGCGTACGAACTCGAGACCGAATTTTTTGAATAGCTTCTCGCGTGAGGACAACTTCCCATACAACTCCTGACTCTGTTTTAGAGATGTGAGTAGCCAGGTGATCAGACCCCCAATCGCAATGATTACACCTATGTACCACCGATTCTGGACCCAGGAGATTATCTGATCGTAAGGAGTCATCGATCCCGCCTTAAACGCTGAGCCTCAGCCGTCAGCAGAAATCGCCAAGCTGCTTGTCTGCATGGAAGTTGTCACAAGGAATTCTGAGGCTTCTCAATTTTCGTCATCGCCCGTCTTATTTCAGCTATCACTGAGTGATACGATTGATCCTTCCCGAATGGCGACTTGTTCACTGTCTCATTGCTAATCAAGAACTTGCCGGCATCAACATATACAGTTTGATAATTGCCACTGGGGCTACTCTTCGCAAAAACCAGGACATCTTCTCCTACGTCGTAACGCACGTTTGGGCACATGAGATTGGCCGTATCATTCTCCAGGAAGAAAATGCTACCCGCTGATGGGCCCAATATGGCATCGTCAACCCGTGCGTACGCTATCCTGGTGTAGCCTTCTTTGGCGCCGGTATATTGAATGGCCAGGATTTTTACCCTCGCAATAATTTCGGCTGGTTTGACTAGTTCACTGACGTGTTGGACCGCAATCTGCTCTGCCTGGGAAGCAGCCGTGAGGCAAACGAGGAGAACCGCTGCTGTCAGAACTTTTCTCATCCGAAGTGCTTCCCTCTATGTTGGTTTCTCTGATCCCGACCGCTCTCTGTCCCATCCTGACGCAATCTAACAGGTTGCTTTACGGCTACTTCAACCGCTAGTCGCCAACCACGCCGGCAAAGTACCACTTCTTGTTCTTACGAAACTCAAAGTAGTACCCATTGTCTTTGGTGACTCGCGTTGGGAACCCTTTACTACTCCAGGCACGATGGACCACCGTTCCTTGGGCGAAAGATTTTTGCAAATCTCTCCATGAGCCATTCTTTGCGTTCTCATCGATGAATTGTAGCCATTCGCTAGCGGTTTCACCGCCACCACCGCTGAAGAAATCATTTGGCATCATCTTAAGCATGCTTTGGCGGTCTCGCTTATTTACTGCCGCGCGAAAGGCGGAGTAAAAGTTTTGCCAGCTCGCATTCGCCGCGGTCCAGTTTGAACTCGCTTTTTGGGCTAACGTCAAAGACGGAGTAAGTAGAACGATCAAGAATAGTAATACTTGTGTTCTCGTCATAATATTTTTGGCGGTGGTGTCAGTCATGGTCTTCCTCTTCGAGCAGTGGAGCGCAAGGTCTTACAGAACCGAGCGGGCGGTAGCGCCGGATGCTAAGGTCAGGGCTAAGACTATGCGTGATCGGCGGGAGATCTCAAGGTGAAATTTTGGATCCGGCCTACCGCGCTCGGCTCTGTGTGGCGCGTGCGGTGGGAGAAACCCCACGAATCAGGAAAGCAACCATTTCCGGTTCTGTACCGTGTGGAAAGCCCTGAACGCTTCACTGCTTTAGCCCGATTGTTTCTGCACGGCGGAATTTGTAAACCCGCACAGTATTCGATCGCCCGCTTTCGTCAGTGAACTTCGTCTACCTCGATCTGATCATTCTCCGCTGGATGGATAACTAAGATCGTCTGACCTGAAGCTGGTGATAAAAATCGTCGATTACTGTGAACACGAACGATGCGAGCTAACTTAACTACGCAGATGACAGAAAACGTTTCGAGTTCATAAGTCGTGCTTCGCGCAAATGACGCCTTAGACTTCCGCGTCGCCTTCAGCACCATCTCCACTGGAGTGATAGGCGTCAGTCGACCTTGTCCGGAAATGTTGAAGCGCTCACCAGCTCCTTTTCCCTCACGTTTACGACGTAGTGGATTCCGTAATGCGGCTGCGACCAGCGATCGAAGATCAGGGTCCACTTATTGGTCCATGCAAGATCAGAAAACGGACGATGCGGTAGCGGCAAGCCGCGCACTTCGTAAACCTTGCCGGTGCGCTTTTCGATGAAGTAGACACGGAAGCTGGGAGATTCATCATGAGATGAAGTGAAGGCTTCATATCTCCCACCCGGACTTCTGGCTACGTTCTCTTTCGACGAGGGCTTATCTAAAGCCACTTGGGTGATCGTCACTTCGGGTAAGACTTGCTCCGTTACTTCACTAAGCTTGGGATGACGGTGAGCCTTAGGCCCTGTCTGTGCCAGGACCTCTGCTGAGAGGATTGTTCCCGCAGTCAGCAAGCAAAGCATAAGGGCTGCACAGGGTAGGATGTGCTTCATCTATTTATCCAACACGCGACCAGGGATGATCGAATCGATGTCCCACATGCTTTAGCTATTGTTGAGATTGGGAACACTCAAGCGATATCAAAGCAGTATCTCCCAACATCTAAGCTGAATCTTTCGAATCTCACCGACAAGCTGAAGCATGTCGAACATTAATAGTTCCGTCAGGGCGTCGGATTGTATGGCTTATCGTCGACCAGCAGATAACCCGTTTGGATGTTGTCTACCCTGTACAACTTCCAGCCTTCAGTAGTCTTCTTCAAGGTCTCGCGTTGGACCACGCCCGCTTCCACTTTATGCAATGTTCCATCTGGAAAGCGCTGCATGCGAATGGTCTTTTGCGTTACATCTGCAGTGGCTAAATTGTCGTGCACTTCAATGGTGCCAATCTGGAAGTCGAGCAACATGAAATGGTCGATCCTTTTGAGAAGGCCCTCCGTGTAGGCCTTCATCTCCGCCCGCGTGTTCACCTTCCCCTCAGGGATAACCGTATGAAAGTCGTCGGCGCGCAAAGCCATGATCGCCGCCACATCCTTCGCTCTAAACGCCGCAGCGTTACGCGCGTACCAGTCCTCGAGGGCCTTGCGCACCGGCTTGGATTTGTCACGCACGTGGACCTTGATATCTTTAACCTTAACCTTACTTTCCTTCTGCAAAACTTCCGACTGATCGTTTTGCGATTGGCCGAATAGTTGGACAGCGCAAGTAAGTACCAGGACGATGACAGCTACGAGTGGTAGGTCTTTCATCAACTTCTCCATGATGCTTGAAGTGAAATGTTGCGCAGCTCTACTAGAGATCGCGCGTTGTTCGTTCAGTCACACTTACTATTGGCGCGAGGTCTCCTGATGCGTGCCGCTTGATGGTTTCGACAAATGAAACGCGCGGCGGTGGGAGTTCCCCGGCCTTCGCCGCCTCATTTAACTCATGTTGTTTCTGCCGCCGGCGGATTTGCCAGGCTTGAAATACATCTGCAAAGCCTTTTCCAAAAAAGACAAATGCCGGGATCAACACAAACAGCCATAACAAACTACTGACAGAACTCTGCGTCGCACTCAGAATCACTGCCACCATAAAAAAGCCATCGCCTACAAACACGCTTCCAATACCGTTGCCGATTAATTCGTCCGGATCCTTCGTTGAGAGAAGATTTCGCTGCACGGGCGCGAGCGATGATTTCAAATCAGTTCCACATTTCCGGCAAAATCTCTCGGCCTCGCCGTTTTGATTTCCACATTTTGAGCAAAACATGATTTCCACCTCCCTGATTTTCGTACGCGAAGGAGTGTCGCGAAGTTTCAGCGAAGCAAGCGCAAGCACCACAGAATTCGGTTCCATATCGGATCACCCCAGCGACCGCACGCGTAAGCAGTAACCAAAGCAATAGCAGCCGTGGAGGCGATGATTGTACACTGACGGTCAGAAATGCCACGGCCGATCCACAACCCGAGTCCGGCGCCGAACACTGGTCCAAAGCAGAAATGAGGCGACGTCAAGCGTTGCTTCCGGTTTGCTAGTGCCGATGCCAACGCGACCGTCAGGCGTGATGCGCATTGCTCTTTCTCCTGGCCAGTCAGAACGTATCGGCAAAAAAACCTTTGGACCACCTGCTATTCTTCAGATCGACGCAACCCCGTTGGGGTAGGGTGACGTTAGACTCTTTTACCCAGGGTAGCCGCGCAATGCGGCAACCCTGGGCTAAATTCATAACCGCTTCGCGGTATGAATCAAAGTTGGAATTGTTCTGAGCCCGCGGGAAGGGCGGACATTTGGCTTGTCGGGTTCTACTCCGTAACACTCAATGATGTGGTGAGAGCTAGTGCAGCGGAGTTGAGTCCTATCCAGCGTCAACGACAAGCTGAAGCATGTCGGACATTACTTTTTGGGGCCCATATCTTTAGCCGACGCTACTCTTAGTATTGCTCCGGTGGCGGAGAGGTCACCCTGGAATTCCGGAACGATACATCTACTCTCATAATCAATTGTGGCGACGATTGCACACTGCGATCTGTCTTTACAGGCGGCCAATATGGTGCGACCTGCGTCTGAATCGTTGCCGAAACAGTATCCCGCATAATCGCCACTCTCCTGGCCCAGATATAAGATCACCGATTGTGTTCTACCAACTTGCAGCTCGCCCTGGAGCTTACCTTCTTCGGTGTGGCCCGCTGGACTCGGAGCGACCGTCGGACTAGCTGTCGCCTGGTTCGAATTAACCAGCACGGCTGTGTTTGAGTTGTTGGTGGTGTTCGCTGAGTTACCCGCATTAGCGCAAGCCGCAAAGACAACGGCAAACGAAGCGATGCCTAACTTTGAAATAGTTGTAATTTTCATTTTCCCTTCCCCAATTTGATGATGTGTCGGCGCACCACCAGGTGGCTACTCAAGTTGGCGTTGCACCCGGCAGCCGGCAATTTACGGTTTACTCTTACTTGGGAAGTACATGCGTTTCAACATTTCCCGGTACTCCGAAAGAGGAAACAAGCCGACTTCCCTGCGGCGTTTATCAACGTTCGCCTCGTCTTCTATCGGTGCCAGGGCAGGCTCCTGCCCCTTCCACTCCTCGAAGCGTTTCGTCTGCGTCCCGTAGATCTGCGGCTTACCCTCGCGGACGAGCACTCGATCAAGCAATAACGCATAGCTCTGGCCCGACAATCCGCCGCTTCGGTAAGCCTTCTCCACAAGTGGCAACATCTCCTTCTGGAAGGCGAGGTCTGAGTGCTGCACGATGAGGAACGCGGCCTCGGCGCCGTCACGCCCAACAAGTTCGGGACTGGGCCATCCGTATTGGCGGACGATGGCTCTCACGCGCTCAGTGTTCTCATGATCAATCGCCTGCATCCGCGCGAGGATGACATTGTCGGGATGTTTGACGCCTTTGCTGATCAGTTCGTTCCTGATCGACTGATCTTGCTCGACCCGTTTGAGTAACTCCAGGCGGAGAGCCGGTTCCTTAATAGAACGTTTGCCGGCTTCTTGCGCCTGGGTGTTGCTGATGAGTAGCAGCACGAAGCAAAGCCTTGCAATGTGTGTAAACTTCCTCATACACCCCTCTTATGCGTGCTTAGAGCGCGGTCCGAATAAGTATCTTCTTTTAAACCAGCGGCTGATGCACCTATACTGACGAAAATCGCAGGCAGAGATAAAAGACTTGCTGAATGCATAACCCAATGAGCTGGGTTATTGCGTAGTTTGCTGAGACCGCTTCCAATCATCTTTAGTTCCACGATGGCAATGATCTCCTCATCCCTAAGAAATCCAGGGAACGAACATATCTGACTGACTTGATCGACTCCTCGCGGGGTCGCAGGACTACCAAATAGTTTTTCCCGACCTCTAACTTCACGCTAACATCTTCAGTCTCCATCAACCTACTTCTGGTATGAATGGATTTGCCTTCGAGTTTACCTCGATAGACTTTAGTAACATTGAACCACGATTCCAGGGCCCATCTTCTGCTGACGTCAGGCATGAAAATGCAAGGGCCTCTTCCCGAACATAAGTTCCAGTGACGATGAGCGTCGCCTTTCCCTGACCTCCTCCGGAAGTCTATGGTAGGCGTCTGGCAGCTGCTGATTTTGAGGTGCAAGCAACAGCACCAAAGTTAATAGCCACGTCATTGCAACATCGTCCAAACCTCCGCCCTCGGTTATTCAATCACAACAGGTTTCGGCAGGCCGAGTATGGCACTTGGATGACGTGCAAGCTAACTAACAAACGCGGAACTGGATGTAGGGGTGGCACTCCGTGGCCACCCCATCCTGGTTTCCATGGTGTTCGTTAATGAAGAAGGGCGGCCAAGAGTGCCGCCCTCACATCAATTTTCGCGACCAGTGCGAGCGAAGCTCAGACCACTATACGTGCTGGTCTACCAGGATCGTGTTGCCATCCGGATCGGCAATCATGAAGCTGGCCGGGCCCGTTGAGGTTTCATCTGCTTCCGCAAGCATGCTTACGCCACTGGCCTTCAGCTGGCGCTGCAACTCACGAACGTCAGTGAATTCGCTGAGTGGCTGAGCGTCGCTAGTCCAGCCCGGGTTGAAAGTGAGAATGTTATTCTCGAACATGCCTTGAAACAGTCCGATATTCTGCTCGCCATTCTTCATGATTAACCAGCCCTGCGATTGATCTCCTCCAAAAACCGTGAAGCCCAGCTTCTGGTAAAATTGCTTCGACGCCTCGATATCCTTTACCGCCAAGCTGACAGAGAAATTTCCCAGTTCCATATTTTCCTCCTACGAATTGTTCATTACATCACCCACGAGAATGGGTTTCCGCCGATGGTTTGTCGTCATACTTTCGGGTGATATTACCGTCTCTGGACAGAATCATGCTTTGGGATGACGAGCTATCCTTGGAGAACCTTTGGTCCGTGTTCCAGTCTTTAGATTACGCAAGCGTCAGCAGCAGGCAGTGCCTGCACAAGCTGATGGACTTCCAAAACCACGGTCCCAACGATGAAGTCATGCAACGAGCGTCTCTTGCGGTTGAGCAGCAGAACGATCATTTCGCTCCCCGTCCAGACAACACTAGCGATCGCTCTCGTTGACATAAGGCGAAAGCGCCCCGTCTCGCTGAGATTTCAAACCAACCAAGAGAGGAGAAGTCGTCGTCGGTCATACTCAAAAGTGCCACCAGAGTTGATATTGCAGATAGCACCCCGAGGCCGATTCCCGACCAAAGTACGTAAGAAAGCCTGCTTCCAGGTAATGGGAGTTCCGTCGAGGGAGACAACTTTGATGTTCTGACTTCTCTTTCCAACTGTGTGACCCCAACGCCCGTGGAAGTATATTTCGTAGGCGAAAACGAAGAACGTAAATGGAATCAGAGTAAGGAATGCCCAGTTCCTGGACACTGACCCAAGCCACATGAAGAAGATGAGCGGCATTACCACCTGATCGTCCACCGGGCCTCACAAATCGATACGGTGAGGAGGACTTCGTTGAAATCATCTCGATCCGAGGAGATAGCTCTTCAGGAACAATGCGGGCAACGACCGGCGGTTTTAAGCTCCGTACACGTGAGACCGCATCTCTCCCTTCATTTTTGTGAGATGCTGCCGGTACTTCTCGTAGTCAACCGTCGCCCCTGATGAGCAACCTCACCCAGGTCATCTGGTGATTAGTCACAATCTCATCAAAACATATCCTGGACCACTCGTTCATGAACTTATGGGCCCGCTCATCCTCGGTCTATTCATCCTCAAAACCAATATTCCGCTAAACACTGCGAGCAGTATCAACCCCGTCACCCAGTACGGAATCATAGGCTGACCAACAACAGCAACGACGGCACCGGCGTGCCACACCCGCCGATTGAAGACACTGCAATATTCGCTCCCGGGTGTAACCCTGAGGCCAGCCAGATGTTTCCGTTGACAAGCGATCGAGGCAGCGCTCGAAACTGATTTGAATCACCTCTTCTCCTCTTTCATGCCTGAGAGAAGTGTCAAAAGCATATAAGCGGGAATTGCGTAAAGCAGCGCATTAGCAATGAAGAAAGCAACCTGCAACGCCATCTTCTGGTTCCCTACCTGAGTAACGGGCCAGAAATAAGAGAACAGAGTTTTTGGCAGGCTCGTCGGTAAACCCAGGTATGGCAGCAGCTCTTTGTTTTCTCCACTTAGTGAGAAAACAAAGGCAGCAGCAATCATATAATCAGTCACCAACATCAAGCCGGTGGCTAGTGATAGTGGGATGCGTTTCATAAGTGACGGCTTCTTGCTTCAGTTTGCCCCGGGCTAACATGCGGAACTATCAGAACCTTCCGTTGTCCCCAGAATCAGCGGGTGGACCATATCTCGTGCGTTCTGAGAATATCATCCGAGGTGAAAGCTCCCACATTAATCGCAGCACTATGCTTCTCCACCAGGTGCTCAAGAAAGTCCGCCACGAAGTTTCGCTGCTCAAGCGTACACGCCCTAACCAACCTGTTGTCTTCCCCATCCTGCTTCAAATGAAAAAGCAGCTGCTCGAGGTACGTCTGGCCGGGATGGTACATCGTATCAACCGTCAGCCTGATCATGGCGGGCAGGTAATACATCAGCCCTTCGACTGAGACAAAACAAAGCGGATCCCAACCTGGATTCCCAAGTTGCTCTAATCCGATGGAATCGACGTCGAAGGCCCTCAACGTTTGATCATGCTCCGCACACTCGCAACAATGACTATAGTCAACGAAGTGCTCAGGCGTTTCCACACTGAAAAGCTGTTTGGCTTGTTGCTTCCAATCCATGGGCATGAGCTAAAGATGAAGGCCGAAGGATGATGAAGGCGGAAGGATGATGAAGGATGAGAACCTACTGGCGCGAGAGGAGCAGTATTCATCCTTCATCCTTCATCCTTCATCTCTCATCCTTCATCCTTTTCAGAAACGGTATCACGTCATTTGAGTAATAAGGCTCCTCAGTGCACCAGAAAATATAGTCCACCTTCAGATACTCGGTCGCGAATTGGTTGAGTTCGGCAATGGTGATGCGCTTTCCGGTTTTCGGATCAACGTCGGCGTAGTTGCCATCCTGCACCGCAATCCCGACAGGAACTTTTCCTGCAGCATCTCGGATCAAAGGATACGAACTCTTCAGTTGGCCCGGTCGATGCGGCCGGAGGTCAGGTCCGCCGACACCAACGCCTAACTTCTTCGCCGCCTCATAAACCGTGAGCAGATATCCCTTATCTTCAGTTGGACGCCACTCGCCCGGCATGAAGTTGGCATACTGTAGTGCCACTGACTTTGGGAAAGCCTGCTTCAATGCCTTCATGTTAGTGACTATCGCATCGCGGTAAATCTCAAAAGAGAAACCTTTGGGAAACAGACGTCCGCTACTGCCAAAGCCAACCGACGACTCGGCGAAATTGATACCCTCGATGTGGCCATCAAACTCCTGGCCCAATGCAAACAACAGTTTGTGAAATCTATCCTGGACCGCAGGATCCCAACGTCTGCTGGCCCAACCAGCGACCACTGCATTTTCTTCGTCGCCGTTAGTAACCTTGTATTGTTTATCGGCCCCGCCGTTGTAAATGGGATCGTTAAGCAGGTAGCGCGGCACATTTATCCATTTCTCGCTGAAGGTAACGTCCTGAAGTTGGATGAACAACTTCTTGCCTTTCGATTTCAGAAACGCAAGGTCTTCGCGAATCTTGCTGAAGTCGTATTTATCCTTCTCGGGTTCCAGTTGCCGCCATGGGTACGTTATCTGCGCACCTTCCACTGCTTGTGTTTCAAGGAATAATTTGTCCTCTTTAATTCGCTCTCGTTGCTGGCTGAAGAAAACGAAGTGATGCACCGGCTTGGCGCCGACCGCGCCGCAGCAAAACGAAATGAATAAGATGCAGCTGAGGAGAGAAAGAAAGGATGAAGGATGAAGGAGGAAGGATGAAGGACGGGAAAGGATGAAGGCGGAACGATGAAGGATGAAGCGAAGGCGCCTAAAATTAAGGCGCTGAAGCACCCAGTAGAGGACCCATGAGATTCGTGAGCATGAAGCGATTCATCCTTCATCCTTCCGCCTTCATCCTTTCACCGTTTTCAGCCTCCCAGTTATCCGCCGGCCAGGGGTAACCGAAACGCTGCCATCTCCTCGCCGTTGCGAACCAACAACACGTCGCCCGCCACCACCGGATGGTTCCACGTCTTACCCTTAATCGCAGCGACCTTGGCTATCTCCCTGAACTGATCAGGGTTTGCACTTACCAATGCAACTTCACCCTGCTCTGACAGCACCAGCAGCAAGTTTTGATCGGCCAATAGAACCAACTGGCCTTGACCGTATCGACCGCCCTTCCACTTGTGCTGGCCGTTACTTAGATCGATGGCCGAAAGGTTGTTGCCATCAAAGCCGTACGCGTGGCCGTTATGGACCACGAAGTCGCTGAAAAACGGCTTGAGACCGTCCGAGGTCCATCGCTCGGTTGCGGTCCAACCTGAGGATCCCTGGGTTAAAGATATTCGACGAATGTCGCCACCCTCGCCGTCGTGACTTAAGACATCGCCTTCCGCCGTCGAGCCAGGCTGCACGATACGGGTACCATCCGGCAAAGGATGCTGCCAAAGCACTTTGCCATCCGCGGGCGACAAACCAATCGCAGCGTTTCCGCTAAGGAACACTACCTGAGTAACTCCACCAATCATCACTTGATGCGGTGAGCTGTAACCACCTCCACCGGCGGCGCCGATCCAAGCGGTTTGCCAGTAGCGACTTCATAGCCGGCTAGTGTGCCCGACGTCGCCACCACAACTACGTCTCCAATCACCAAGGGCGAACTCGCGAAACCCCAGCCCGGAAGTTTCGCTTTGGTGTCGGAGGCCGCGTTTCGCGACCACACGACGGCGCCGTCGTCAGCGTTAAGTGCGTTCAGAATTCCAGTTGCACCAAGCGTGTAGACCCGACCGTGGTGCAGAGTTGGTGTTCCACGTGGGCCAGGGCCGGCATTCGATTCGTAGAAGCGGGCCGCATCGCGGTGAATCCATACCGGCTTGCCAGTGCTTACCTGATAGCAGGCGACGACTTCGTCATTACCGCGTTGCTCCTGCGTGTAAAGACGATCGCCCTGTACCGCGAAAGAGGACCAGGCTGGTCCAATCGGACGGCGCCACATCTCCACCGGCGGGGATGCCGCCCAGTCAGTCTTGATCGACAATCCGCGGACGATTCCGTCGCGCTGTGATCCACGGAAGCCTGGCCAGTTTGTTCCCGTCGCCACAGACGGAACAGACGGGGCTGAGGCAAGCTGGTCGATGGCTTGTTGTGCCAGCAAACGTTCCTCGGGAGTCTTGGACCACCGCCAGTGGAAGTCGTTATCGAAGTTGGAAGTAATACCCCCGGTGCGAATGACTGCGAACGCTCCACAAACGACCAGAATGAAGCCCACCAGAGCAGCGCGCTTAGGTCCAACCGATAGGCGACCGCTCACTACGGCCCAGGCGACTAGAGCGACGCACAATACTGGAAGGGCGAGGACGTAGAAGAGATAACCCATGGCCCCACCCGCAATTGATGGGTGAATAATGCGCGTAGTAATGAAGATCGCCACAGCAATGAGTGCGACCGCACCAAGTCGCTCCGACCAAGCCGCGCGACTGAAGAATATCCACCAGACAACGATTGCCAATATGGAGATCGCGGCGACGAGCATGCCAATTAAGGTAATCGGCACGCCGAAGGGTTCAGCGTCTGGAACTATGAAAGGAATTACATATCGGAAAAGAATTAGCAGCGCTGCGGCGACGACGCCGGGCCAAAGACGAAGGGGTTTAGGCGGCTGAATTGTAGGTCTGTTTGGAGTTGGGTCGATGCGCGCAGTTTCGATCGGCGGATTTTCAGTGCTCATACCACACCAATACGCTCGTTAGTGCGCCATTTGTTTCAAGGTTTCGTGCGTGCGTTTAGAGGATGTGGCCTCTATGCCGGGGTTCGCTGCAACGAACGTCCAACTATCAATGGGATCAGCAAAAGCATTAGGTAGGCGAGCCAAAGTGTTAAAGACATGAAGAAGCGGAAGCCAGCTTTCAATAAGAACACCAAAACCACGGCGTCCAGCACAATGTTCACTAGAAAAAACACCACGCCGAGATTCAGCCCGGCCTCAGCTTTGTCCACTGCGGTCTTCAGATAACTCTTCGACAGAAGTGGGATGACCATCAGCATGATCAACAGTATGGGGAAACTGATGGCGGGATTGTTTGAGAGATAAGGAATTGCGGCAACGTTCTTCAGAGCTGGTGTCATAAACACGATGCTTCCCCAGACGAAGCCAATGACCCAAATAAGAACCGCATAGATTAGCGCTCTGCCCATTCTGAACGGCATAACAGTGTCCTTTCTTCAAGAGGCACCGTGATGAGAAATGGGTGATGTGTGATTATGTGTGATCAGTAATCAGTGATGCGTGTTCGGGGCGGTCAAAAGATTTGCTCCGAGCGTTTCTCGTTATGTCATCACTCATCAATCATCACTCATTACTCATCACTTCCCCTCCCGTTTGACGCCCGAGATGCAACAACTGTGAGCGGAGAACCCCGTAACAGCGGATGCCAGGTAGCACATCTCCGGGTCTTTGGGGTTGTATGCACCAGCTCTGATAAAGGTGAATCCTTTACACCTCTGATCCTTTTCACAATCCGCCTTACACTGTTCAGGAGTCGTCCCGCGATAATAAGTCAGGTTTTCGCCGGTCAGCGACGCCGCATCGTTCGTTTCATTCCATACTTCATCTTCAGGCGTCGCGGTCGGTCTGGGACTAGGTCTTACATTAATGTTTGTGACTTCGGTCTTCGTTCTCGAGTCCGATGAATCACTTTGCGAGAGCCAGATCAGACTCAAGACTATTACTCCACCAACTACCAGAATCAGACACGTCCCAATCGTGATTGCGACCCATCGCTTACTGTTCTTTTGCTCGGTCGGCTGAGCCCGCGAAGGCGGTGAATAAAGTTTTGGGGGTTGAAGCGCTTGAATGGTCTTGAGCGGTTCAGGTCGAGAGTCGAATGATGATGGCCTCTGATTAAATACTTCTGTCGGGGCGGGAGTAGCGTTACGAGTCAGCGGCAGGCTTTGTTCTCTACCTTGACCTGAACTGTATAAAAGCGTCGAGCCGTCGTCCAGACAGAAGTTCAGCGTTTCATCGGCATAGGTACGATTACATGTAGGACAGATTTTCATCTCGTCACCCTCACCACCAGACTTGTCTTCTGAAGACTACTTCTTAAACAGTATTCGCTAACCATCCGTTCGGCTTCGCCGCCTGATGTAAGGCTGCTGGCTCTGCCCGCCGACAGCTTATGGTTATATTTGAAGGGGCTATGCCCCGAATCGGATTTTGCACCCAGATCTCCTGTCGGAAGGCGGCACTATAGGGCATAGCCCAGGAGAAAAGAAGGTCTTTACGGCGGGGCAGAGCCTCCGCCTCACATCAGGCGGCCAAGCCGCAGCCCGAGATGCTTTCTCAACATAAGGAACTCGGGCTCAAGAGACCACGGCAGTTACGCGCTTAGAAACACCTATCAAGTTTTCTCTTGACAACCCTATGTAGATATTTATACATATAGGTATCTAGAAACTGAGGTAGCTAATGGGAAAGAATTATCTCTCTTACACGATGGCGCTGATCCTGCACGCTGTCGAAAACGGTTACGGCTACGGCTTCGACATTATGACCATTACCGGCCTCGCCAGCGGTACGGTCTATCCAGCATTGCGCCGCCTCGAAGACGCAACTTACGTCGCCTCGAAATGGGAGAAGCCTGCGACAGCTCAAGCGGCCCAACGTCCACCGCGCAAGTATTACGAAGTAACCAAGCCGGGACGCACTGCCCTCGTCGAGGCACGTCAACGTTTTCGACTGCTGGCCCAGCTTGAACCACTCGCGACCGGCAAACCTGCACGACAAAAAGGCTGACTTGTCTATCCAACGCAAACCACGTCCGGGTCAGGGATTTAAGATGGTCTTTACCGGCATCGTTCAGGGTGGGCTCGGAGCTGAGAGGCACCGATTCCGCTGAGGACTGAATGCTGTTTGCTGTTTGCCGCACGCTACCTAACGCTCATTTCCCGATCTGCCTTTGCCCAATCTTTCGCGGACACAAACGACAGCTTGTCATAAATGAGCACGATCGTTCCGATCGGTAGTTGCTTGCTTACCTCGACGGCCGCTGACATCGGAATGCGAATGCAGCCATGACTCTCGGGTTCGTTAGGCACCGAAGGATTTCCATGGATTGCCACTCCACCGCTGAAGTAGCTGGGGTAGTAAAGCAATCCAAGCGGTGATTTTCGCCACCCGGCGATCTTCGCATTTACCCTGAAACGGCCTCTCGGTGTATAGGCCAGACCGCTTCCGCCTTTTTCTTTGTATTGTTTGTTGCTGCCCGATGAGACAGGCAAGACGCGTTGGACCACGCCGTCGTCATCAGTCAACAGGAGCACCTGCCGATCCAGATCCACTTCGACGTGCCGGTAACCTGCTTCCCTTGCCTGCGGCGCCCTCGCGTTCATGATCGCATCGAGATCTTCCCGACTTAGACGGCCGGTAACTTTCAGGCCTTCCCATTTCTGAAAAGCGGTAAATGCGTTCCGCGACTCGCCGTCGATCACACCGTCGACTCGTCCTGGTCCATAACCCAAGTCTGCCAGCCGGGCTTCAGCTTCTTTCACTTCGGCCCGTGTCACCTGACGACTTGGTGCCCGCCCTTTGCGCTGTTTACCCTTCTGGCCAAACGAGGGAGCTGGAGTTAAGGCAATCAGACCTAGGATCAGCGCTGCGGTGAGTATCAGCCTCCATTTTGAAATACTCATGAGAATTACCCCTGGCGATTGGAATGGTAATGGGCAAACGGCCTGTTAATGGGGGATTAATGTCGGGTTGGGATCGCTTGAAATACTACAGCAGCCGTGGTGAAGCCTCAACTTCACTCTGAGTTTTGTATTCGGGTTGATACCGCGAAGCGGTTAAGGAATTTGGCCCAGGGTTGCCGCGTTCCGCGGCTGGCAATAATTATCAACCCGGTCTTGAATGGGAAGAAAAGAGACGAAGGACGTTTTCTCTGCTTTTTCCCCTAACCTTGAACCCTTAACCTTGCCCCTTGCCCCACTCATCACGCGTCGCTCATCACTCGGATTTCTCCTTGACGACCCTATGTAGATAATTATACATATAGGTATCTAGCAGAGTTTGAAGTGGCTAATCCTATAACACGTCCATGGCTGTGGCTGATCACGTTCATCGGCGTGATCGTGCCGCGACGTCTGCGCTCCGAGTGGCGACAGGAGTGGGAAGCCGAACTCTTCTATCGTGAAGCATTGCTTGCCGATTGGGATCGCCTTAGCTGGCGCACGAAGTTTGATTTGTTCGGTCACAGCCTCGGCGCATTTGTAGATGCACTCTGGTTGCAACCTCGGCGATGGGAGGATGAATTGGTCCAGGATCTCCGCTTCGGCGTGCGAATGTTGCTCAAGCATAAGAGCTTCACTGCTGTCGCTATCCTCTCACTCGCGCTCGGCATCGGCGCCAACACAGCCATCTTTCAACTAATCGACGCGGTCCGATTGCGCAACCTGCCGGTCAAAGACCCGCACGAACTGTCCGAAGTTCGAATGGCTGACATGAAGGGGGCGATGGGTGGATTCTTTCGCGCACCTTATCCAACCGTCACCAATAAAATCTGGGAACAAATCAGGGACCGTCAGCAGGCATTTTCCGGCATCTTCGCGTGGGGCACTGATAGCGCAAACCTCGCTGCGGGCGGCGAAGTTCAGCCCGCCCGCTTGCTTTGGGTGAGCGGCGAATTTTTCAACACGCTTGGAATTCAGCCCGCGCTCGGCCGCTTTCTTACACCCACCGATGATCGCGCCGGCTGCGGCGCCGCTGGCCTGGTTATCAGTCATGAATTTTGGCAACGCGAGTACGGCGGTGACCTTAACGTAGTTGGGCGCAAACTCACCCTCGGCGATCACTCATTCGAAGTTATCGGAGTTTCATCTGCGGGATTCTTCGGCATGGAGGTCGGAAAGTCTTTCGACCTGTCGCTGCCGCTCTGTGCCGTCCCTCTGGTTCGCGGCAATGACAGGATGCTCACTGGTCCCGTTTGGTGGTTGACTATTACCGGACGTCTAAAACCGGGCATGGCAATTGAACAGGCGACTGCCCACACAGGAACGATATCTCCCGGCGTCTTCGAAGCTGCGGTGCCCGCAAATTACCCACCAAGTCATATAAAACTTTTTCTCGAATCAAAGCTGATTGCCGTCCCATCAGGATCCGGCGTTTCGCAGTTGCGTGAAGACTACCAACAGCCGCTCTGGCTGTTGTTGGCGATTGCAGGACTCGTGCTAATCGTTGCCTGTGCCAATCTAGCAAACCTATTACTGGCGCGGGCCAGTGCCCGTGGGCCCGAGATTGCAGTTCGTCAAGCTGTGGGAGCTTCGCGTGGCAGGCTCGTTCGGCAGTTGTTGGTTGAAAGTCTTTTGCTGGCGGCTGTAGGTGCGGCGATGGGATTAGCGGTAGCCCAGGCGCTGACACGGTTCCTGGTAGCATTCCTTAGCACGACTGATAACCCGGTTTTTTTGTCGCTAAATCCGGATTGGCGTGTGCTTGGTTTTGCTGCGGGCCTGGCTCTTATGACCTGCCTGCTGTTTGGAGTGACGCCAGCAATTCGTGCAACTCGTATTGAGCTCGGCCTAGCGATGAACGCCGCTGGGCGAGGGTTAACGGCCGGACGCAAACGTTTCAACTTGCGGCGAGCACTCGTTGTGGCCCAGGTTGCGATCTCCCTCGTATTGGTAGCGAGCGGACTGTTGTTTTCGCGGAGCCTGGGAAAATTGATGACTGTGGACACTGGCTTCCAACGAGAAGGAGTTTTGACTGCGGCGGTCATGTTCCAACGTCTGAATCTGGCTCCCGATCGCATACCGGCTTTTCCAGACGAGTTGTTGAATTACATTCGAGCGATTCCAGGTGTGGACTCAGCTGCCCTCGCGCATGAAATCCCCCTGAAGAGTCGAGGAGGCTCCAACGTTTGGGTAGACGGGCAAAACTCGTCACACGGAAAGGCCACGAATCTGAGCCGGGTCAGTCCGAATTACTTCAAGACTTTGCAAATCCAACTGCTTGCCGGCAGAGACTTCGATGCGCGCGACCGGGCCGCGGCGCCGAAGGTTGCGATAGTGAACGAAGCCTTCGTGCGAGAGTATTTTAATGGGACAAATCCGGTGGGCCATCGACTCTGGATCGAGCAGACGGTCTTTTCGCCGGAGACGTCTTATGAAATTGTAGGACTGGCCCGCGACACCAAGTATGGAGACTTGCGTGAAGAATTTAGGCCGATCGTATACCACTCGGCCGCTCAAGTTCGCGGCACTGGACCAGGAGGACAATTCTTGATTCGATCACGACTCTCTCCGTCCGAGACAGTCGCGGCCGTCAAGCGCGCACTCAATGACGTCAATCCCGCGATCACTGTCCGATTCGAATGGTTCAAACCGATGGTCGACGCCACCATTTTGCGCGAACGACTGATGGCTACGCTGTCAGGTTTCTTTGGCGCCCTCGCATTCCTGCTGGCGTGCATTGGCTTGTATGGCTTGCTTTCTTATGGCGTTGCGACGCGCAGAAATGAGATTGGAATCCGCATGGCACTTGGGGCGGATCGCCGCGACGTATTTTGGTTGATTCTGCGTGAGGCGTTCTTATTGGTGACAGTGGGCGTGCTGCTAGGGTTGCCGATTATCTTTGCGGTAACACGTCTAACATCTTCTCTGCTATTTGGACTAACACCAACCGACCCGGTTTCAATACTCTTGGCAGCACTCGCAATGCTCGCAGTTGCTCTCGTCGCCGGCTATGTGCCCTCGCGTCGCGCCACGCAGGTCGATCCGATCGTAACTTTACGCGCTGAATAATCTGCGAAATCTGCGGATAGTATTCGGTAGGCGGAAGAAAAAGATTTTCCACATCTCATTTGTCAGTTCTCATTAGCGAAACCGGCCAATGCAACGCTTGGGTCGTGAGGTCATCTATGAAGCGGCGATCCGAGTCACCCGCAATGGAAAATGAAAACTGACAAATGAGATATGGAAAACCTCCTCCTTCCCGCCTCCTGCCTCCCGCCTCCTGTCCCCCCTGACCCAAAACGTCTCAGAATTTCGCGTTAACAGACAAAGGAGTTCCCCATGAGACTCAATGCGAAATATGTGACCTTTTCAGTCCTGGCGGTGATGAGCCTTTACGTGCTCTATCACAATGAACGGTTTCTGATCGACCCTAACCATCCTGTCTGGCAACACTACGAGCCCTTCAAATGGTGGTTGCTGCCACACGGAATTTTCGGCGCCATTGTGCTTCTGGTTGCGCCGTTTCAGTTTTCAGATCGGATACGAAAGCGGTTCACCAAAGCGCATCGGGTTATGGGACGACTCTATGTGCTTGGCGTAATCGTGCTCGCGCCCCTCGGCGCATATATTCAGTATTACCAGGAGCGCTCAGGAGCACCGCGATCTTTCACAGTTCTGGGAATTGTCAATGCTTTCATGCTGATTGCGGCCACGGCCCTGGCTGGTTACTTCGCATACAAACGCAAAATTGGACTCCATCGCCAATGGGCCACGCGCAGTTATGCCATCGCCTTTGTCTTCATTGCGGGGCGATTTGTAATGGGAGTGACGGGATGGGAAACGCTGGGAGTTGAAATTGTTCAGGCAATCATCTGGTCCTGCCTCGCGTTGTCAGTCTTATTTGCCGATGTTTCAATTCATTGGAAAGAATTTCGCTCGACTATAACCGCACCGGTCAAGACGCGTGTCACGGCAAACATGGCAAAACCCAGAGTGGCAAATAACACTATCGGCGCAACCTAAGATCACACGAGATGAATCGAGGTGTGAAGGAGAACAAAATGAGTGCCATTCCTACTCAAACGAAGATCGGAACAGAATACATTAGCGACATGAGGAGCCAGCGCGCTGCCGCCATTGCTGATCGCATCGAGCAAGGGGCCGAGGGTTTGGCAGCTTTCGCAGAAAGTCTTTCAGAAGCGGAATGGTCGACTCCGGTTTCGGAAACGGACAAACGTTCAGTCGGCGTGATAGTGCATCACGTGGCCAGCGTCTACCCGGCTGAGATTGCAGTTGCGAACACTATAGCTAGCGGCCAGGCAATTACTCATGTCACCTGGGACCGCATTGTCGAGATGAATGCGAAACATGCCGCTGGGGAGGCATCCGCAGCATCGAAGGAAGCGACGATCGAGCTATTGCGTTGCAACAGTCGTAAAGCGGCCGCCTCAGTGCGCGAGTTTACCGATGAGCAGTTGGACCAGGCAGCACCGTTTTCTTTGAGTTTCGGGGCGCCAGTTACGGCGCAGTTTGTCCTTGAGGATCACGCGCTACGTCACAGTTGGCACCACCTCGCACGGATCCGCAAAGCGGTCGGCCGCTGAAAGGCACGGCCTCCTGCCTCTTCCCCCTATCCCGCATACAGCTCCTGGGCCAGCTCAACTATCTCCCACGGAAACTTCCCGTTATTGGTGAGCACAATAACCGTGAATCGTCTCTCAGGAATTCTCTTCATAAATCCTTTGTACCCTTTGAAATTTCCGAACGATGCGACATACCAAACGTTCGCAAGCTTCCCCTTGGCGGCGAATTCAGCCATCCAGCCAAAGCCGTACGGAGTAGGGCCTCCGTTGTTTAACTTTGGCGGTGTCGAAGCTAGTTTCAGCGTCTCATTCTTTATCAGTCGTTCGGTGTAGAAACTCTGGTCCCATTTGAATAAGTCTTCCAACGACGAGTAAACGCCGCCTCCGCCAGTCGTGAAAGCGTCATACTCAGACAATTCCCAGCGACTGTCTGTTAGGAAATAACCGCGTGCTCGCTTGAGATTGCTGGTCGGGTTGGAAACCGCGACAAACGTGTGGTCCATACTCAGTCGTTTGAATATGTTCTTCTCACAAAACCTGGAAAAAGTCTCACCCGACACCTTTTCCACGATCATTGATAGCAGCAGATATCCGGAGTTGCTGTAGCTAAATTTCTCACCCGGCTGAAACAGCACGCGGTTCTCGCGCAGGAGCAGCTTTACCACATCAGCGTTGGTCCATCCAGTCACGTTATCTTTCACCATATCCAGGTGATCCAGGAGGCCGGACGTGTGGGTGAGGACCTGGCGAAGCGTGATGGTTGGAGCGAACGATTCGAACTCCGGAAAATACTTTGTCAGCTTGTCGTCATAACTCAAGCGCCCACGCTCAGCCAGCATCATGATTGCGGTGGCCGTAAACTGCTTACCCAATGACGCGATGTAGATCGGAGTGTCTGCAGTAAGCGGCGCACCGGTCGAAAGATCGGCAACACCGTGGACCTTCTTGAATTTTACTTTTCCGTCTTTGATCACCATGACAGCCACACCCGGGTCTGACGCTTTGCCGATCTTTTGGACCAGGGCGTCGAGCTGTTCTGTTGGGGAAGTAGTTTTCTGCTTTTGATTATTTTCTAGCGCGCCCTGGCCCAGGATTGGAAGTTGTACGCACAGGCCCAGTAATGCAGGAAGAACGAACCGTTTGATATTTTTCATCGAGACCCCGCGATTGAAATAGAAAGAGCTTTGGGGTTAGTGGTCTTGAATTCTCAAAAAGTTACAAATATTTTCCCGACTGCGAGTTGATTGGGTGGTATGACTTCGGCGGCCTTCTATTTTTGAACCTCGGCGGATTTTCAGATAGGCTTTCGCCGCTAGCGGCGTGCGCCATCGTAAAGCAAACTGTTAGTTTGCTGTTGATGCATTACAAATCAACGGGGAATCCTGCGCCACGCTCCGCAAATTAACAGTTTGCGTTACAAATCACTTCAATCTCGGAGACGATAAATGAACTGGGAATACTTAATCCGCCTTACTACACTGCTCACGCTGGTCTCACTTCTCTTCGCACAACTTCCCGTCGCTCTTGCTCAGACGGTGACCAACCCATATGACGCTTTGACCAAAGGCCAGGTGCTGCACGGCTTTCGCGCCGACGCCATCTACCTCGACGCTAACGACAAACCCATCGGCGCGCGCTTTATGCACACGCGAACCGGCTTCACTCTCGACCTGCTACAGATACAGTCGGTGCCGCAAGCGTTTATTTACGCCAACACTTTCACGGTTTCCGACATGGGTGAGCCACACACCCAGGAGCATTTGCTAATCGGCAAAGGCAACAAAGGCCGAAACATCAACGTGCTCGAAAACATGTCGCTCACTGGGTCGAACGCGTCTACCTATCAGACGTTCACCAACTACCAGTTCAATACTGCCGGTGGCGCTGAATCGTTTTACGCAGTCTTCAACGAGTACATGGATGTGCTGCTGCATCCCGACTACACGGAAGAGGAAGTTCGACGCGAGGTGCGTAACTGGGGAATTACTGAGAACCCTGACAAGACGCTTCGGCTGGAAGAAAAGGGCTCGGTCTATAACGAGATGACCAGCTCGATGAACAACCCGGATTGGCGGCTCTACGATAATTCCCTGCGGATGATCTATGGCGAGGCCCACCCGCTTTCATTCAACGCCGGCGGCGCCCCTGATGCCATTCGCAAAATGACCCCTGACGACATTAAGCGATATCACGAAGCCAATTATCACCTGGGCAACATGGGCGCGCTGGTTTCGGTGCCTAAGGACATGACTCCTGATTCTGTTCTCAAACGTCTCGATGCGATATTCGCCAAAGCCGAGCCGACGAGCGAAAAGCGCGACTACATGAGCGTCGAAAAGTTGCCTGCATTCAAGTCAGCCGAAGTTGGAAGGATCCGGATAATCGAATATCCGCACGAGAATGCGGAGCAGCCGTCAACCATCATGTTCAGCTACCCGGCCATGCTCAAGCTGGATCTCAATGAAAAACTTTTGCTCGATAACTTCCTGTCTGTTTTCGCCGGAGACGCCAACACGAATCTCTACAAGAAGTTTATCGATACCACCACACGCGCGCTGGATACCGGGGCGAAGGGCGTGTACAGCTACGCTGAGGAATTGCCTGGCGCGCCGATCTGGGTGGGGCTTTCGGACGTACCTGCGACCAACCTCAATGCTGAAAAGGCAGCGCTGATTCGTCAAAACATAATGGAAGAGTTTGCTCGGGTGGCAGCGTTCAAAGACGGGTCGGCTGAGCTAAAGGAATTCAACGATCGTTTCCGCAGTTCACTTACTGCCGCTCGTCGCAACCTTTCCAAGTTTGTGAATACTCCGCCGGGCTTCGGGTTCCGCAACGGCAGCAGAGGTTACGGTTGGCTCCTGCAAACCCGTTATCTGAATCAGGAAAAGGATTTCTACAAGTCAGTAACGCTCAAACCGCAGATCAAAAATGCGGAAGGTCTGCTTGCGAGCGGCAAAAACTTCTGGCGTGATTACCTGGCGAAGTGGAAGCTCATCGAAACTAAACCATACGCGGCGGTCGGTCGTGCGAATCCAAAGTTAATCCAACAGGAGCAGACGGAACGAAAGGCGAGGGCCGACGCCCAAACCAATGAGCTGAAAAAACAATACGGCGTCAGTGACGATCAGGCGGCCATTAAGCGTTACAAGAGTGAGTATGACGCTACGACTGTAGAGCTCGAGAAGCTCGCCACGAACAGCGACGCGAAGTTTATCGAAAATCCGCCGCTCACCCTCGACGACCAGATCGACTACAAGGAGATGAACGTTGGTAACGTAAAGCTAGGCGCCGCTACCTTCGACAACATGACGGGCTCGACCAGCGGGATTGCGCTGGGACTCTATACCGTTCCCGAGAAGGACCTCGTCTATCTATCTTCCCTGCCCGAGTTACTTCGTCTCGTGGGCGTAATAAAAGACGGCAAGGCGATCTCCTACGACGAGATGTCCGAAATGATCCGCAAGGAAATTCTGGATCTGGAAGTCGAGTTTACCGGTTCACCAATCACGCGCCGGTATGAAATGACAGTTCGCGGATCGGGTAACGATGGGGAAGAATCAGAACGCGCGGTGTCGTGGATGAAACTACTCATGCAAAGTCCGAATTGGCGAAAGGAAAACCTGCCGCGTATTCGTGACGTCGTCGATCAGCAGCTAAGCGCCCTACGACGGATGATGCAGGGTCCCGAAGAGTCGTGGGTGCAAAATCCTTCAGAATCTTACCGCTACCAGGACAATCCGCTTTACTTGTCGGCGTTTTCTTTCCTAACGCAGGCGCATAACGTGCAACGGCTTCGTTGGATGCTGAAAGATGCGGGTAATGCGGAAGACAGCAAAGCAATCGATGCATTCCTGTCCAGGCTCGCCGGTGCCAAAGGAACTCGTGATGAGCTGAAGGCTATGTTGACGGCAATGGGCGGAGACAAGAATCAGACAGTCGCGGCGCAGTTGAAGCCACACGTAGAAGAGATGAGCAAACTGCCGACGACGGCCCAGGCTTTGGCCGTGGATGCCGCGACGGATCTGGGACAAACTCTGAGTGATATTCCAGACTCGTCGCTCGCGACAGACTGGGCTTACGTGGTAAATGAGATTCGCCAGGATCTGGCCCAACCACCAGAACAAACTCTTGCCAATCTGGAAAACGTTCGTCGTCAGATCGTCAATTCACGGAATGCTCGCATGTTCTATATCGGCTCGACAGCAATCAGACAAAAGCTGGAGCCCTCTTATGAATCGATGCTTAACGGTTTCGGAAGTAGCAATGCGGCGAAGGTGAACTACGGCGCTGAACGGAGGATCGATGCAAGGTTGATAGCGCGAGGAGGGAGCAACACGAAACCGGTCTACGTTGGTTTGTTGGCGCCCAACATGTCAGGCGGCGTGATGATGAATAGCGCAAAGCTTACGTCTTACGAGCAGACGGATAAGGACGCCATCCTGAATTTTCTGGCCGCGAAACTTTACTCGGGGGGCGGCGCCCATGCCGTGTTTAGCAAAACAATCGGAGCCGGGCTCGCTTACAGCAATGGCATCTCGAGCAGCGCTGGAACGGGCTTGATGGGTTACTACGCCGAGCGAACACCGGAGCTACCGCAGACCTTGCGGTTCGCCGTTGGTGAAGTGAAGCGTCCCTTCGATCAACCGCTCGCGGAATATGTGGTGGCATTGGCCTTCAGCTCGCGGGCGTCTGCGCCTTACGAAGATCGGGGCGAGGCGATGGCCTCAAACATGGCAGATGGAATCACGCCTCAGGTCGTTTCGACTTTCCGGCGGGCCATTCTCGACGCGCGGAAAATACCGAATCTTTCCGCCGAGCTTTTCAAGAGGAAAGACAAAGTGTACGAACGCGTCTTCCCTGGCTACGGCATGAAGGGTAAGGACATTGTGGGCGCAAATTTCTTTGTCATCGGACCAGAGAAACAGATGACGGCGTATGAAGCGTATCTAAAATCAGTGGAGGGTGCGGACACACAACTCTATCGCCTCTACCCGCGCGATTTCTGGCTGCCCATGAAATGAAGAGTGACTGTAGGGGCGGCACTCCGTGGCCGCCCCTCCTGCGTGGCTGTTCCGATAACGCGGCCAGGCCTAACCCTGAAGAGATATTTCCAATTCAATCCGAGTAACCAAGCGCTGAAAGCGTTAAGTACATCGCCGATCATTCGATCGCCATCGCCGGTCTTTCATCGTCGCCGGTCTTTCATAATCGTGCATCCGCTCATTCATCCTTCATCCCTCATCCTTCATCCTTCGTCTCTCGCTACCTCCGGCTCCTGGCTTCGTTGATAGAAATATGAAACCACCAGGAGAATCGCTCCCAGCATGATGAACGAAATGATCCGGTAGATGCGATCGAGCGACGACAGATCCCACAGGAACGCCTTCAGCACCGTCAACGAAAGCAACGCCAGCCCCATCACCCGCAACAGACGCAGGCGACGGAATTGTCCGACAACCAATAGCCCACTGGCGTATAACGCCCACACCACTGAGAGCGACAGCTGCTTCGCTAGCTCAAGATCCCCACGCACCGTAAGTCGCGACAAAATCTCCGACGGCCCCACACCGCTTAACCCTATCTGCGCTTCATAGTAGCCCGCGGCCTGTGCACTCAGCGCGATGATCGCCAACAAGTTGCCGGCGACAATCGCTGCGTGATGCACTGCCGCCGCTTCATCAAACACTTCTTTCGAACGCGCGTACGTCCGCACTACCAGCCAAAGCGCCGCCACGAAAACAGCGAATGCACCCATCGTCCGGTTAAAGATAAACGTATGCCAGGTCGCGTCGTAGTACATCAAGTTCAAAAGGACCAGGGGCGCTGTTAACGTCAGGAGCACCAGACCACCTAACCTCCAGGCCCGGTTCCTAACTCCCACACCGACCATGAAGACATACAGCGCATAGATGGTCCATACGAGCGCGAGCGCAAAGACCTTGCCTTCCGCAAGCTGTCGGAATATTTCAGTCCCCGACGTTTCCACCGCAAGACCGGCCAACGAGCGATCGTAGTAGCCAACAACTTCCGAGCTGAGTGCTGTCAGCGCAAGCAAGTTAGCTGCCCCAACCAGAATAGAAACAGCTACACGCCGCTCGTTTTCGTCAACATCTGACTTGCGCGCGTAGAGCCAGGCGGCAAAGGCGCATGCCGCCACTAACAACGCATAGGCCATGAAGGTCTGATTGAGGACGGGCATGTGCCATGACGCAGCGTAGTAAGCGGCGTCTACAATCAAAACTTTGATGGTGGCCACCGCAAGCAACAGCAGTCCGCCCCAGCGCAAAATTACCGAGCGGCGCAGCACTCCCACCGCCAGGATCGTTGCCGCATAGATGGTCCACAAAGCGGAGATCGAAAACTGTCTCGAGTTTTCGATCCGCGCGCGCAAGTCAGCACCGCTCTGAGATGCGCGGCTGACGAAGTAATCGTTGATATCAAAAGATAAGAGTGTCAGCGCTAGAGCATTGCCAGTGAGCGCCATGAAGGTTAGCACCGTTGAGCGCTCTTCCTCGTCGACCTTATCGGTGTGCCGGTAAAGCCGCGCGGCAACCGCGATCGCACCCACCAGCACCGCGCATGACAACGCGCGTTGATTCAGGAGTGGTAGGAAAGAACCATCCGAGACGTAGTCGACAGCAAGCAGGTCACGGCCAAACCAGTGGTAGACCGCCACGCAGAAAACCAGGACGCCGGCATGACGCGCGGCCCTTTCGCCGGAGCGCAGTCCCACCCAGCTCAACATCAACGCCTCGACTGCCCAGACAATTGTTACCCAATGGAGTTCCAGCTGAATTCCAACCGCGACTGTAAGAAACGTTGCCGCGAGGGCCACGTAACTGTACCTGAGCAGGATATCGTCAGGACTCCATCGCCAGGTCCAGTAGAACAACCCGGCAAAGAAAATCGAGATGAGCAGCGCCTGGGTGGCGGGCGTCGTGTGATCGAATCCGGCGTCATCCAGCATCACGTAGCTAAGGCAAAAATAAAATGAGGCGTTTGCCATGGCGAGCGCCACGTCGAACCAGCGCGTGGGCCGGCGCGGCAAGACGTTGTGGAAGATCGGCAGCAGCGCGTAAAGCAGGAAGAAGACGCTGAGAAAGAAGAGCGTGAGCCAAACTTTGCCAGGTTCGTAAAACTTAATTGCCCAACCGACGGTAATCAAAACCGTTCCCACGAACGACGCGAAGTCGAGGCTGCGCCAGCGCTTGAAATAGGCCACGGCTAGTACGCCGGCGTCGAGGAGGGCAATGTAGGTGAACAATCCAACCTCGTTGTCAACACCCGTCGAAAGGAGCAGCGGCGTCAGGAATCCACCGACGAGTCCGAGGAGAGCCACCGGCAGCGCGTTCAGGCGCACCGACAACAACACCGCCGTCGTCGTCACCAGGGCCATCAATACAAACGCTTTGGGTTGGCTGATTAGGTGGTAGAAGTTGTAGGCGGCGAAGTCGGAAAGATACAAGATGAGGATGCCGCCACCTGAGAGAATGTAAGCGTAAGACTTCATTCCCTTTCGGCGCAGACGTTCACCCAGATAAAGCAATCCGACACCAATGAGCGCGGCGATGGTGACGCGTCCGACTGGTCCAATCCATTGTTTGTCGAACGCGTACTTCAGAAAGAAGGCGACGCCGAAGGTAACGGCGATGATGCCGATCCAGTTGAACCAGCTCCCGCCGATAGTCTTCTCGAGATCGCGATGCTTCTCTTCAGGGAGGCTCGATGCTTGCCCATGCTGACTCGTGTCTTTTCTATGCGTTTGACTGTCTGCTGTCTGTTGTCTGCTGTTTACGGTTGTCTGCGGCCAGTCATCTCCCCTGACTGCGCCGCCTGGTCGGCGCTTTCGATCGCCGCGGTGTGCCATCGCTTCATCATCTAAAGGTGGCCACGTTTCCTCACGGCGTTGCGTCGGCGACCACGTTTCCTGTGAAGTCACCTCCGCTGGCGGGATCGCAGTTATGGGTTGTGGTGGGGGTTCCGCAGAAGTGGCGTCCGGCGGTTTGATCGGCGGATCTGATTCCTCCGCCGGTGGTCTCGCGTGATCTGCAGGTGCACGGGTCTCAGTTTCAACCTTCTCAACCTCGATCGTCTCGACCGTGAAAATCTCGGTGAGCGGTTGTTGCTGCTCCCGGATTCCCAGGTGCTCCTCGATGCCGTGCAAACGCGCGGTGTTAGTAGCAAGCACGCGCTCGAGTAACTCAAGTCGTTCGATAAGCTGTTTGAGGATTTGTTTCGCAGGAAGGTCTTCAGCCATCTGCTCTCCCGAAGCACCGCCATAAATGGGCTCGAGGTTTGCCCCGACGCACATATGTTAGGTCAGGAAGCCGGAAAGCGATAGGCAATGCGCCTCGCGGCTCTGCCGCCTGGCGTGCGGAGACTCTGCCTTTCCGGCCAACCAAGAAAAGATTTGGGAGCTACGCCTCCGACGTCCGAGGTATAGCCTCTAACATAAAAGCTTCAAATGAGCGTCAAAACTCCAAACATGTAAGGACTGATGAGTTGTGAACGGACGTTGAAGATCCCCACGCTTGAGCGACAAGCTAATCAAGCATGTCGCCCATCGTTATGTCGCACATCTGGGATTGCATTAAAACGAACGTTCGTGCTATTCCTATGAACAGACGCGGAGGTGATTGTTTGCAGGTGACTTCTAAAAGCTTTAACGCCAAACCCGACAAAGCCAAAGGCGGGCGGACGCGCCAGAATATTCTCGCGGTGGCAGTGGACCTTGCTTCCGCCGAGGGACTTGAAGGTCTGACCATCGGCCGTCTCGCAACGCAGCTCTCGATGAGCAAGAGTGGTCTATTCGCGCACTTCGGCTCCAAGGAAGATTTGCAGTTGGCGACTATAGACATTGCCCGCGCGCGCTTCATTACCGAAGTTATTCGACCCGCCTTCGAAACTGAAATCGGAATTCTGCGACTCTGGAGACTCTGTGACGCATGGCTTGGTCATGTGCAGGGTGGGGCGTGTAGCGGTGGCTGTTTTTTTGCCGCGGCTGCGTCTGAGTTTGATAGTCGTCCGGGGCAGGTGCGCGATCGCATCGCCGAAATCATGAAGGAGTGGCTGGGAACTCTGCGGAAAGCCATCATCGAGTCTCAAGAGGCGGGACAACTGAGCAAGGATGTGGACCCGCTTCAACTCGCTTTCGAATTCAACTCGTTCGAGTTGGGCGCCAACTGGGCCTTTCAGCTATATGGCGACCAGCAGGCATTTGCGCGCGCACGCGAAGCTATGCTTGAACGACTGCATCGTCACTCAACTAATAGCGGTTCCGCACTATTGCCTACCACAGGCGAAAAGCGCAGTCGCGTTCGCGCAAAACGATAGGACTCAAGATATGAGTGCATCGGAAATAACCTACGCGCCGCCGTTTTTACTCAAGCGCGATGCTGCCTGGGATGGAATCAAGCTCACCCACTTTCGTTTCGACGCCGGAGATTTGCCCGAACATCACCATCAGGATCATCTAATCACGATTCCTTTGGGCGAGGGTTGCGGCGGTGAGATTCGCACCGGGAGCGGGTTGCGCGTTCGGGGACAGACCAGGGGCAGCGTGACGGTGATTCCATCGGGACAGTCTTTCTCCGCAACACTTGAGAGGCCTTCCGATCACCTGGCTATCTATCTCGATCCATCCCTGGTTTTGCGGGCAGCCGCATCCGAGTCTCGATTTCAAAAATCAACCGGCGTCGAGGTGATCGAACAATGCGCACCAAGCGATCCGGTCATTAGCAATGTCGGCTTGGCTCTGTTTGCTGAGCTTGAGTCGGAAGGCTTGAGTGGCCGGCTTTATGCTGAGTCGCTGGCAAACGTTTTAGCCGTCCACCTGTTGCGGCATTACACAACTTCAAGTGACGGCGCGCAGAAGTTCACCGGGGGCTTGTCGGGAAAGAAGCTGCGGCAGGTGATGGATCTGATCGCGAACAGTTATGAAAGCGACCTGAGCCTGGCTGACTTCGCCGAAGTTGCTGGTATGAGCACCTTCCATTTCGCGCGTGAGTTTAAGAGAACTACCGGCACCACTCCACACCAATACCTGATCAAGTTTCGAGTCGATCGCGCAAAGGCAATGTTAACTGAAAGTGAAATGTCGCTGGTCGAGGTGAGCTCACGATCGGGATTTAGTCATCAGAGCCATTTCACTCGACTCTTCCGCAGACTGACCGGCACCACGCCGCAATCCTATCGACTCATGTTTCAGGCCTAATGTCCGACATGCTTCACAGCTTGTCGTTGAGGCACCGGACATTCAACCATGGGATCTCTCCTAACATCCGCAAATTGAGTTTTTCCAATCAGACGACAAGCTGAAAGCATGTCGGACATCCAGCAATAGCAAGATTAGTTAATTACCAGCAATAACAAGAAAGACCGCAACTCGTCTGCGCCTCTAAGCTCACTCCATCGCAAAAAATTTCGACAGATCGATGGAGGTGAGAAGGATGTTACGTAAGAGATCGCAGTTAGCTTTACTGGTGCTAATACTAGTGGGATCGTTAAGCGGCGCGGCCCTGGCCCAGGATCGCGGAAAGCATGCGCGCGATTTCGTGCTGCGTGGTAACCAACAATATGCGAAGGAACATTACGAACTCGCAATTGAGGAATATCGCCGTGTTCCGCCTAACGCGGGCGAAACTTATGCGAAGGCGCTTTACAACATCGGCGTTTGTTATTACGAACTCTGGAAGACGGAAGACGCCGTTGCTTACTACCGGCAAGCGATTGACGCGCGCAATGGACGATACCCCGCAGCACTACACGCGCTCGGCGTCGCGCTCCTCGACTTAGGACGGCGGCCCGAAGCGACGAAAGCCTTCGAGCAATCGCTCGCTACCTCGAACGGCAACTACGCGCCCGCACACTACTTGTTAGGTCAGATGGCGATGGACCAGGCTGATCACCACGGTGCGGTCTTGTCACTCAGAAACGCCATCCATCGCTCAAAAGATCGCTTCCCTGCTGCCCACAATAATCTTGGCGTTGCGCTGGCGCGCCTAAATCGTTTGCCTGAAGCAAAGCGAGAATTTGAGATTGCCTTGTCTCAAGCCGGCGGTGAGTTTATTGAGGCAAGTCAAAATCTTGAGCTCTGTAATTCCCTACTGACCGTACCAACTAAAACCGTAGCCGAGCTTAGAGTCGTTGAAAGTATACGGCACCCGGTCAAGTAAATAACCGGAGGACCAAAAGACAATGGATACAAAACCGCAGGACGCACTAGCAATCATCAAGCTGTACGAAATCAGAAGCGAAGCACTGATGCGCGAAGCCCGCGCGTGGTTTTTCACAGAGTTTGCTCCGCAAAGCGGCAAGGATATTGTTGCGCTCCTGCTCAGCAGCCAGAAGCAGAGCGCGTTCTATCGCATGGTCGCGTCTCACTGGGAGGTCGCTGCATCCCTCGTCAACAATGGTGGCATCGATGAAAAGTTATTTCTCGATGCCAACTCGGAACACGTGGTAGTCTTCGCCAGGCTTCAGCCGTTCATTGAGGAAATTCGCGAAACTATCGGTGAACCAGACTACCTGGCCAACCTCGAGAAGCTCGTAATGAAGATCCCAAACATCGACCGGAAGTTGGAGAACCGGCGGCGACTGTTGGAGCGATGGGCCAAGGCTCAAAACGGTTGATGACCCGCAACCTGGTGTCCGTAAAGAACCGAGCGCGGTCGCGCCGGATCCTTCATTCATCTCGGAGGTCTGCTTTCAATTCCTTGAACAGGATGACTCAGGCATCCGGCGCTAACCGCGCTCGGTTCTGCTCGGAAGGAGAGACTGATGAAGGTTCTTGCAAACACGCTGACCGCTTTGGTAGCAGTCGCACACCTCGGAATCCTGACGCTCGAAATGTTTTTTTGGGACCATCCGGTGGGCAGAAAAATCTTTGCCATGACTCCGGAGGTGTCGGCTTCATCAGCGGTGCTGGCGAAAAATCAGGGACTCTACAACGGCTTCCTTGCTGCCGGGCTAATCTGGGGAATCTGGAAGGAGCGGCGTGACGTCAAGGTATTCTTCCTGGTCTGCGTGGTGATCGCCGGCGTCTTCGGCGGGCTTACTGCAAAGACGTCGATCTTGTTCACGCAGGCGCTTCCGGCGTTGGTTGCGTTGGTTTGTGTTCTGTTGGCCGAAGGAGCGGAGCCCGAAGTGCAACTGGTGTCCTGATTAATCCTCGGTGCAATCTTGGTGATCTCTGTTTGCTGTTTGGCTAATCCACCACGGAGGCCCAGGAGAACACGAGGGTGCACAGAGAAGAGCTTGAACAGCCCTTAATGTAAGAGCGGCACTCCGCGGCCGCCCCATTTTGTTGGCCTAGAAAATCATTCAGTCCGAAGTGACGCGACGATTGGGGGCGGCCACGGAGTGCCCCCTCCACAGTTAGTTCCCTGCCCAAACTTACTGAAGTTCGCCAAACCATCCTCGTCGCTCCATCCATTTTGCGAATTCCAGTACGGGCGAAACGGTAAAGGCCGCGGCGATGATGATCAGCCAGTCCTGGAGTGTAAGTCCAAAGGTGCCGAAGGTTCTTTCCAGAACAGGCACGTAAACGATCAAACCGAGCATCAATAATTCCCAAACAATTGCGATGTTCAGCCATTTGTTGGCGAAGGGATGTCGCAGGACTGAATGCCGGTCGGATCTGAAGTTATAAGCTTTGAAAAACTGTATCAGCACGAGCGAGACGAACGTCATCGTCATCGCTTCCTGAATACTACGCCCTGAGTTCAAGGCCCACACAAAAAGGCTCAGGTTGATGATCGTTGACCATAGTCCTCCGACCAGCATGAGCATCACCACCGGACGGGTGAAAATTCCTGTTCGAGGATCACGTGGGGGCCTCTTCATTAAATCTTCCTCTGGCGGATCAACCGCCAGGGCCAGCGCGGGAAGGCCATCGGTGGCCAAATTGACGTAGAGGATCTGCACCGCCGATAGCGGTAGCGGCAATCCCGCCAGCGTCGCCCCGGCCATCAAACCGATCTCGCCCACGTTCGAAGACAGCAGATACATCAAATACTTTTTGATGTTGCTGAAGATGCCACGTCCCTCCTCGACGGCGGCGACGATCGAGGCGAAGTTGTCATCCGTCAGAGTCATCGCCGACGCTTCCTTCGAAACGTCAGTGCCGGTGATGCCCATCGCAATACCGATATCGGCCTTCTTGAGTGCGGGAGCATCATTCACTCCATCGCCCGTCATGGCGACGACCTGTCCTCTTTTCTGCAAGGCGGTGACTATGCGCAACTTGTGCGCAGGCGAAACCCGGGCACAAACTTCTATCGACTCGATTGAGCGCTCCAGTTCCGCGTCGTCCATCAACTCGAGCTCGGGCCCGGTAACTACGACGCCACTCTTACTAACACCCAATTCCTGTGCGACGGCTTTCGCGGTCAGGGGATGATCACCGGTGATCATGATCACCTTGATTCCCGCCTCCTCGCATTCATGGACCGCCGCTTTCGCTTCCCGCCTGGGCGGATCAATCATCCCCACAAGGCCGAGGAGCGTCATGGCTTTGTCGGCTGCATCGGGCGACGCGTTTCGCTTTCGGGCTATCGCCAGGACTCTCAGAGCTTCTCCCGCCATTCCGCGTGCCACGTCCAGAATCTCGGCCCGGCGGGCGTCGTCCATGGTCTGCTTTCCATGTTCCGTGAATTCAAACTCGCACGATTGCACGATCACTTCGGGAGCGCCCTTGGCATACGCCGTTGTCCCCTCGGGAGTCTCGTGCAGAGTCGTCATGCGTTTGGTCTCGGCGCTAAAGGGAATTTCAAAGACGCGAGGAAACTGCGCATCGAGTGCAGTCTTGTCGAGCCCGGCCTTCGCTGCCATCACAACCAGTGCGCCCTCAGTTGGATCACCTTTTACTTCCCACTTGTCGCCTGCGTCGTTACGCTCGACACGTGCGTCCGACGAAAGAACGCCGGCCTGCAAGAGCATCGAGATTGGTTCGCCTGGTTCTACTTCATTTCCGTTTACTGAAAACTTTCCTTGCGGCTCGTAACCTCTGCCTGAAACCTGCAACGTTTGCCCACCCACGAATATTCGACGGGCCGTCATCTCATCTCTCGTCAAGGTGCCTGTCTTGTCTGAGCAAATCACCGAAGTGCTTCCGAGTGTTTCAACTGCGGGAAGTCGCCGCACCAGCGCATTTCGCTTGACCATTCTCTTGACGCCGAGAGCGAGCGAGATGGTGACGACTGCAGGAAGAGCTTCCGGTACCACTGCGACCGCCAATGCCACTCCGAAGATCAACATCTCTACGAATGGCTGACCACGGAACAAACCCAAAGCAACGATTATGAAGACCAAACCAAACGAAACGCGCGCCAGTGTTTTCCCAACCCGATCGAGGTTGAGCTGCAACGGTGTCTTGGCCGTATCGACGCTCTCCAGCATTCGAGCAATCTTGCCAAACTCAGTCGACATGCCAGTCGCAACTACCACTGCGCGTCCGCGGCCGTAAGTCACGACAGTGCCTGCGTACGCCAGGTTTTTTCTATCTCCGGTTGGTAATCGTTCGTCTGCGAGCGGCCGATTGTGTTTTTGGATCGGTGCTGATTCGCCTGTGAGTGGAGCTTCCACCGTTTGCAAGTTGATTGCTTCTATCAAGCGAACATCAGCCGGCACTTTATCCCCGGTTGCCAACAGGATGAGATCTCCCGGCACAAGTTCGTGGGCATTCACGCGTCGCTCACGGCCGTCGCGAATAACGGTTGCGCTGGGCGCCGCCATTTCGCGCAAGGCTTCGATCGCCCGCTCAGCTCGATACTCCTGCACGAATCCAAGCACCACCGCGAACAACACGATGACGGTGATGGCAATAGCTTCGACGCCATGACCTAAGAAGGCTGAGAGCGCGGTGGCGAACAACAGGATGATGATCAGTACGTTTTTGAACTGTTCCAGCAGGATGGTCAATGCTGAGATATGGCCAGCCGCTTGAAGCTCGTTTGGGCCATACTCTTCCAGGCGCCGAGCAGCTTCATCAACGGTTAAGCCGGGGGCGCCTGACGCCAGATGCTCAAGAACTTCTGCGACGGGAAGCGTGTGCCAAGGCTTGGACGACTGTTGGTCAAGTTTTTTGGGCAATACATCAACTGGCATTAGATTAGATCCTCGTTAAGCGTTTTCGTTACTCGCACGCGACACTTCGACAGAGCACAGCGCACGTGCAGCTACGGCGGAGGAAACGCTTCCGTGAAGTAGATGTTGAAATCCGTGTAGGTCCCGCGTGCCCACAAAGATGGCATCCGCACCCCATTCGTTCGCCTCGAGGATGAGCCCATGAGCCGGATCACCAGCTCTGCTGATTTCAGATACCGCTAAGCCTGTGGCGAGAAATTTGTCAATCGCGACCGTTCGCGCCTCGGGATTCAACACTTGGTTGGCTGTGACTAAGTGGGCTTCGCTGCCATCGGGCCATGAACGCGACGCAACTGCATCGAGGGCAACTTCAGAGTCGCGCGATCCATTGAACCCAATCACAATTCGAATGGGCTCATCACCCCCTTCTTTCCAACAGCGAGCCACGCGCACCGAGGTATGAGCCTCGTAAAGGACTCTTTGGGAAACACTGCCCAGGATCAGTCGACCGCCGACCACAGAGTGCCCATGAGCACCGACGATGATAAGGTCGGGATTCTCACGAGCGGCCACATTCAAAATGGCCCAGGCGGGCGAATCGCAACACACCTCCGTCTTAACATCCCACGCTGGAAACGCCGCTCTAACTCTGGCAGCCCCGCGGTCTGCGGAAGCCTGAGCTTCTCTGAGAGCTATCTCCGCGCGTTCTCGAGCGTGACGCTCAACCTCCGGAATGCGGATAGCGGGCGTGTCGTGCTTCAGTATGTCGTCCGGCGGAGGAAGGATGATGTCGGCAACCGTGATAACAATTGCGTCGAGACTCGTGGGCAATCCAGCGCGACCTAGATCGTCAATCGCGGCATCGGCGCAGGCAGACCCGTCGTAGGCGATCAATAATTTCGCAAACTGTCTCATCGTTTATCTCCATACTAATTTGTTGATGGTTACGTGAGCTTGTTAGGAAGCCGGGCCAAGTCAGGGATCTGAGGGCCTTTACCAGCAGTAGAAGTCGCATCACCAAGTCCTTTCGCGTATTCAACAAGTGACCTTGCTGAGTCACGCAAAAAGAAAAAGACCCTTTGCGCGCCGCTTGAGCCGCAAAAGGTCTTGGTCGTCGAGCTGGTTTGCTCTACCCGATGTGCCGGACGTCCTCGAAGGGCATCGTGTTGACGGCTTCACCGGACCGATAGAAACAGGCGACCTACTCCCCTTTTGATTGTGATCATTCTACAACCTACCGGAGGAGGACCGCAAAGACTGTAGCCGCTCAGGCGTCGCCGTCGATGCTGAAACTGCACGAGGCGGAGACAAATAAGTTACCGCTCATTGCGCCATTGACGGCTGCACATAGGTCAGTTGCCATTCGTGACTTCACTACGTAACCTAGCGCACCGGTTCTTAGGGCCGCGCGAACGAAATCGGAATCTTCATCCACTGTCAGGAAAAATATTCTGGCATTTGATCCACTCTCTCTTAGTCTGATGGCTGCTTCGATCCCGTTTACCTCGGGCATCGAAATATCGATCACGCAAACATCCGGCTTCATCCGCGCGGAAACCCCTAGCAGTGCACCCGCCATCGACCACGGTCCCAACCACCTCAAATTACGGCTCAAGCAAGCGCACGATCGCGTATCTCTTAATGATCATCTGCCAATAAAATGCGGGCACGGGCCACGGTTTTCTCCCTGTGTGCCTCGCCGGGGAGACAGCCTCAGCACTCCGGGCAGAGTGTTTATAGTTTCTGTTCTGGTGCGTGGCGATATTAGGCGATGTCCGTGCTCTGCACTGAAGGTTGAGTTATCGACTTGAATTGCTGGATGCAACTCAGGGGCGGCAGGAACGTGATGATGTCGCTGATCTGATCATTCAGATTTATCCCATTTCCCTGAAGGTTGATCGTATCTTCGCGATTGCCTGCGGTGTTCAACGCAAACGATCCCTGGCCGCGCCGGTGGGGAGAGAGTGCCATTCTGGGGGGGCGTAACGCAGCCCAGGGACCAGCAATCCCAGATCGATAAAGTGTCTGCCATTTAGCGGGAGTTCTTTGACGGTTCGTTGAACAATTACCTGGCCCACGGATACTGTGGCAGTCTCGACGAGCGGACCTTCAGACGTCACGTTATTCTCTGACTGACGTCACCGACTTCCGGACTAAAATCCTGGACCACGATGCGCGCGACTTCAATACTTAAATTCTCAACGATGTCGATCCTCAATCCTGGCGCCTTTACTTCAAATCCGTAAACGCCAACCGGCAACGCCGCGATCTGATAACTCCCTTCAATATCCGTTTCACCCGTTCGTCCTACCCCGGTGGATTTATTCTGTGCTGAGATTCGCGCGCGTGGTCTACTTCCCCGTTTTGATCCACAACGCGTCCCTGCAGGACGTTAGTGGATTGAAACCGCGAGCGCGTTGAGGCAGCGGCCTGAGAGACGAATGCTAATGTCATCAGGCCAATCAAAAGAGACGATGGGAGAGCAGAGATCCGTCTCATAAATTTGGTAGCTATCAGTAAGTTACATAATCGTCGGAACGGAAATTCCGGACCATAATCGCGTTACTGTCTATCTACAAGTTGCTGGGACTCGAACGGAGAGTCCGACCCTATCTGTTCGAAGACCCTAATGGCTGAACTGAATTTTCCTGAATCGGCGAAGCGCTGGCACGAAAGGCGGGATGGTTCGGATTGTTTATCACTTCGAAGCCTATTGGTCTTATGAACCGCCGACTTCAACAACTTGCCGATCGCACCTAACCTGACGCTGAATTGCTAGCGGGAAGCAGATATTTGGAAACTCTCGAAAATCTACACTCTATGTACGGCACCGAACAATCCGTAGAAATACGGGGCTAGTTTGAAGTGAGGCCCAGTTTTATTGCGTATTGAATGAGCTCTGCGGTGGTTCCGACTCCGAGACCTTCCATCATCTCGTACTTATGGGATTCGGCAGTGCGGGTTGAGATTCCCAGGCGGATAGCTATCTCTTTCATGGTGCAGCCGTCTATGACCAGTTGCAGGACTTCACGCTGACGCGGCGTCAAGGTTACCTTGTCATTAGACTTGCCTCGCTTACCTATGTCCTCAGCCCACTCGGTAGCGATCAAGGGGGTGACATATTTGTGGCCCTCGAGTACTCGCCTGATACCGACGATAAGTTCATCTCCAGCTGATTGCTTCAGAACATAACCTTCACCGCCGCATCTGAAAGCCTCGGCTAACAACCGATCATCGGCATGCATTGTCAGGAAAATAATCTTGGCGTTATTCCCTTGCTTCTTCAATTGGCGGACGGCGTCAAAGCCATTCATCACCGGCATCGATATGTCCACGACTATGACATCAGGATCTAGTCGAACCGCGGCTTCAACCAATTCCTGCCCATTTGCAACGGCGCCGACCAATTCAAATTCATCCGCCAGGAGACTCTGTAGTCCCTGAGAAAACATTGTGTGATCGTCGGCCAGAAGTAACTTAGGAAGAAGACCCATAATTATGTCCCCAATGGAACTCGCGCGTGGAGTACGGTTCCTGCCTGTAATTTAGAACTGACGAGAAAAGTTCCCTGCAATAGCTTGACCCGCTCTTCAGCGCTAATCAAACCCAATCCGCTGCCGCGCCTCGCTTTTTCAACATCAAACCCGCGTCCGGAATCCGCAACCTCAAGAGTGATGAAGTTGTCGTCCTCGCCCAGGACAACGCTCGCTGAGCTGGCTCCCGAATGTTTCGAGACATTCCGCAGCGCTTCTATCGCTACTCGATAGAGACAAATACTGACATCCAGAGGAATTCTTTCGCTCTGAACGTTGGCCTCAAATTTCAACTTGATCTGTTCGTTATGACCAATTTCAGAAACCTCTGATTTCAAGGCGGCTACCAATCCCACGTGTTCAAGAACGTCCGGATGTAATTGGTGTGACAGCTTGCGGATCTGCGTCGTCAGTTCGTGAGTTTGTAGGCTAAGTCGATCGAGCTCATCAGTTAGCATCTCGTTGGTTGCCGGTGGTTTACGTTTGAGGCGACTTATCGCTACTCCCATCGCAGCGATGTTCTGACTTAGATCGTCATGCAGTAAGAGTGCAATGCGGCGGCGTTCGGACTCCTGGGCCGTTATTAAACGCGCGGCCAGCTCGCGAGTTTTGCGATTACTCACCAACAACTTCTCTTCACTGCGACGCAAGGCATCTGCAGCCAGTCGCGACTCGGTGACGTTTCTGACGATGGTCAGGACCTTATCCCCTTCAGCGCTCACGATTCGCGCTTCGAAGTGTCGTAGTTGACCCAGGATCTCCAGCGAGTACTCCAATACCTGCGTCTCAACTGTGCCCTCGAGTTGCCTGAAAGCTCCCATGATCTTGTCTGCCAGCTCGGCGGGAAGAACTTCATGGGTGTTCTTTCCCAGAAATGTTTCGGGTGGTACGAGGAGCTCCTGTGGATCCCGGGCATAGTAGTCGAGGTAAACGCCCTCTGTGTTTTGCAGAAACATTATGTCCGGAAGCACTCGCAGAATCGCCTGATTGCGTTCGCTACTCTCCAGCAGCGCGTGCTCAGCGCGTTTACGTTCTGTTACATCACGCCCAATTGCCTGTAACTCCAGAATCTTGCCGTCGGGGCCCGGAATCGCGTGGTCAACCCATTGCTGCCAACCGATACTACCATCAGGCATCAGCACTTCGTGTTCAGTAGTAATTGTTCCGCGATGCTCGATCAGTAACGCAATCTCTTGTTCGGCCCAGGGGCGAATTGAAGGAGGCAAGAGTTCGGTATATCGTATGCCAATCAATTCCTCACGACTCTTTCCAAAGTAACGGCAATAAGCATCATTAACGTAAGTCAGCGTCGTGTCGGGAAGGAAACGGCAGATTAACTCCGTCTGCGATTCAACCACACTGCGATACCGATCTTCGCTCTCTCTTAAGGCCTGCTCCGCGTGCTTCTGTTCCGTAATATCCGCATTCAGGCCAATTATCCGCACCCGCTTGCCGTCTTCGTCCCTGATGACCTGGCCTTTGCCGCGCACCCAGCGACTGCTCCCGTCCGGTTGCAGTACCCGAAATTCAGTTTCATAGGGTTCACCCTGAGTGACCGCGCGATCTATGCCCTGCGCGACCAATGAGCGATCCTCGGGATGCACCGAGGCAAAAAATTCTTCCGTAGTTCCTTCAGGATCACTTGGGGAGCGTCCGAACATACGCTTGGTTTCGTCGGACCATATGGCCGTGTTGTCGGTAATGTTCCATTCCCACGTCCCCATTTGAGCAGCATTCATCGCCAGGGCCAGGTGTTCCTCATTTTTGTGTGCTGCCTTCTCGGCACGCCGGCGCTCCTCAATAACTGCGGCAAGAGACATGAGCGGAATGGACACGACGATCAGGAACCATTGAATCGCAAGAGCATTCTCAGTCGCCGAGTTGCCTACGAAAGGCCCTTGACCATGAGTAGCTCCAGTGATTGCCAGAAACATGACGAGCAGAAGGGCCGAACTTACTCCTGATGGACCAAATCGCACGGTCGCCCATAGCAAGAATGGCAATGGCCAGTAGAGCAGCGATGGACTCCTGTCCGGATCCCAAAACTGGCTGTCAAAAACGGTAAGTCCAACGGCCAACAAACCGGCGGTCAACAGTACGGCTTCAACATAGCGCCGCTTGGGAGCATTCAGTGCGGCAGTGAAGCCTCCATTAACCCAGGTAATAATCACGGGTACCAGAGTCAACGTTGACAGGATGTTTGAGAGACAACGGACGCGCCAGATTTGCCAAAACGAGCTGACGCCCCAGCCGTTGAGTTTCACCAGCGCGACATCGAGGAAGGAAGCGAGAAACGGCGCCAGGAACGCACCAAAGAAAAGAAAGATTGTTAGATCCCTGAACCTGTCAAAACGCAGGCCGTCCTCAACGAATTTACAAATGAAGAACGCGCCGAATAATGCCTGGAAGGAGTTGCTAAGAAACCATGACAAGATCATGGTCAGTGGCACACCGCTTTGAGCTTCAGAAGCCAGGTGCGCTGGAAGGGCGGCGACGAGAATCATCCACCAGGAACGCCTGGGCATCAGCAGCAAGCCGGCCAACAGAATCGAATTGGGCATCCAGAGTGTGGAAACAGAACCGGGCTGGAGAGCAAAAGCGAAGCCGATTTTCGCGGTGACGTAGTAGCCGATGGCGACCAGTAGAGCCACCGTCAGCTTGCGACGCAAAGTGGGATTAACGCCGCTGGTTGCTGCTCGCGATTCAATTGCTCGGGTCGTTGCCACAGCGCTCATGCGATTTCTCTCAGTTGACCCTGACGGATGACTTATCGATGCGGATGGATGACCAGGAATTCCGGGTTGAGAAAATCTTACTCAAGAAGACGACGCACAGCAATACAAAGGTGCCTCAAGCGGATGACCTTTGCCCAAAGAGTTACCTGCTCCCTTCGCGTCGGCTTCGCCGCCGGATGTGAGGCCGAAGCGATGATCATCCAACCTGTCATGGACGACTGTTGCGGAGCATCAGAAAGCTTCGCCGATACCGATCGACAATGTGTGGCCTTCTCTGCCGACCGCGAAATCTATGCGGTAGTTGATGTTTTTTTTTGTCGAGTTTGAATCGGAAGCCCGCCCCGGATTTGGAGTTGATGTCGATGGCCGGAATCTCAAAGCCTCCCAGTGTGGGCGCGCCTTCAAGTCTCACACCAAGGTTGCGGTACTGAAAACGAGGTCCCACGAAAACGTTCTTGTAGACATTACGCATGAACTCACCAAAGAAAATCTTTCCATCGACTCTGAGTGAACTGAGATTGGTTCCCCGGGGATACGCCCGATACCAAAGAAGTCGATGTTGACGTTACCCTTCGCAAAAGCAAAGGTCGTCTGATAGTTGTTCTCACTAAAATATGACGATGAATTAAGAGCGCTGGGAGAATCCAATGCTTCCCTGTATGGGATGGGCACAACCTTAACTGTAGCCATAACCCTCGGTACGGCTCTGATTCTCACCCACCTTGGCGATTCACGAGCTTATTTGTTGCGCGGAAACAAACTTTATCAACTAACCAAGATCACACACTAGGGCAGGCGCTTATCGATGCAGGTATCGCTAAGCCGGATGACACGGCCACGCTGGCCATGCGGCAGGTGCTAACAGCAACATTGGGTTCAACAGGTGAGCCAACCGATCCGCAAGTCCAACGCCTTCACTTGAGTGATGGAGATCAACTCTTACTCTGTACAGATGGTCTTACCGAAATGGTTTCCGACGACACTATTGCCAGCGTGCTGCCAAACACGGACTCGTCGGAGTCAGGGTGTCAGGAACTAGTTAACCTGGCTGTGGCAGCCGGCGGCAAAGACAACGTAACGGTTGTGCTGGCGCGCTATCACTTCCCGCGCCTCAACGCAGAATAAACAAGGCTATGACCAAACGGCAGGTCACGCAGTACCACAGGGCGGTTACGTTGTGGGTAGTCATATCAGCAGCGGTGGCACTCTGTTGCCATCACCCCCGGTGATAATTTGTCGTGAAGATGTTGATTGACTCTTGCGAACAATGGGCGGACACGAGGCCCTACAGTGTCAGTTATCATGGTAAATGATTCTTTCCGACAGACTCAAAAAATTTCCCGGTGAATAGCTGCAACAATTTCAGACGATATCTTCGGCCGGCGATCATAGGTTAGTAGTCCGTTGATCTCCTGCTCAATATCGGTTAGTTGTGTGTAGCAAAAACCAGCGAGGAATTTCAGTGATGCTATTCCCTGCATCAAGTCGCGATACTTTTCAACCAACTCTTCTGAGGACTGAAACGACGCATAAAACTGATACAGCATGTCACGCTGATCAGGAGGTATGAGTTCCGGTATCGCTAGGAATCCTCCCACTTCTGACAAGACAATTGGCTGGCCACGGTATTTTGAGCCACGGATAAACAGCGGCTTGTCGGTTAGCCACACGTTCAACGGGAGTTGACCTCCGCCGAGCATGTCCTGATAGCGCGTAGAAAGTTTTTCCGCCGTCGGCGTGTAGTCGTGAATTGCGCAGATGTCTGTGATGTCTGTGTGTTCCCAACCATCGTTATCGATGACCGGACGAGTGGAATCGAGACGCCTGGTAACCCGCACCATCCGTTCAATGAAAGCATATTGTCCGGCGTGTTCCTGATTTAGTCCCGGGAAACCCATACTTTCATTAACTGGAACCCAGGCCACGATGCATGGATGGTTGTAGTCACGCCTAACTGCATCCTGCCATTCAGCCGACAAAAGTTCTTCAGCCTTGGGTGACCACTCTCGAGCGTTTGGCATTTCCTCCCAAACAAGCAGGCCCAAACGATCGCACCAGTACAGCCACCTTGGATCTTCGATCTTTTGGTGTTTGCGAACACCATTAAAGCCAAACATTTTTACCCAACCAATATCCGTTTGCAGCGCCTCGTCCGATGGGGCGGTCAAATTGCCTTCGGGCCAATAGCCCTGATCCAGAACCATTTTCAGGTAAGTTGGATTTCCATTGAGAAGGAACTTGCCCTGGCGTAACTCTATTCCGCGAATGCCAACGTAAGAACCCACTTCATCGAGCAGCTTGTTACCGTCATACAACCGAACCTGCAAGTCATAAAGATGCGGCGATTCAGGGGACCACAACTTCGCATACGGGATAGTGATTCCTAATCGCCCGGTGGCAACCGCTGTTTGATCTTCGCCAATGGCAACTCGTTTACCTTGCTCGAGCACCTCAACTTCGACTCGCCAGGTAGACGAAGGGGCGTGAAGAAATACCGTCAACTCAAGAAGATTTTGTTTCGCATGGGTAATAACCCGCAACTCTTCGATCCGAATTGAAGGCACCGGTTCCAGCCACACCGTTTGCCAAATTCCAGTGGTGCAGTAGTAGTCAATGCTCTCGGGAAGTCCGGTATGAGATTGTTTGCCTCGTGGCTGTTGGGGGTCCTGCCTATCTTCCACGCGGACGGTCAAACGATTCGTACCTGACCGCAGGTAAGGCGAGATATCGAATTGGAAAGGCACGTGGCCGCCGCTGTTGTGGCCCACTTCCTGTCCATTCACCCAAACTGTGGCCGCGTAATCCACCGCACCAAAATTCAATAGTAGATCCCGGCTGTGAAATAGTTGGGGCAGTTCAAATGACCGTGCATACCAGACTACCTCATGAACAGATTTATCATTGATTCGAGACAAAGGCGTCTGATATGCAAAGGGAACATTAATCCGTAAAGGCAAATGGCGTCCGTCGTGCCAACCCTGATCCAATCCCGCATCTGCATCATCAAAAGCAAACTCCCATTCACCATTGAGATTAAACCAGAGACTGCGGGCGAACTGCGGTCGTGGGTACTCAGGTCGGGGAATGTCTTTGCGGTCTTGAGTCATCTCTTGGATTGCAATTCGCACTAGTTTAACGACTCCCGCACACCTTCATCCGCATCGACCACAATGATAGCGGGAACGAAACCTGTCGCTGACTGATACGCCTCGGAAACGATGGAGCGAAACTGCTCGACGTTTTCACGCAATACGAGATTTACGGTGCTGCCGCCGAACCCACCACCCATCACGCGTGCCCCGACAACTCCTACATGTTGCCTGGCAAGGTCAACCATGATGTCGAGCTCTCGACAGCTAACTTCATAATCGTCGCGCAGGGATTCATGAGAGGAGTTCATTAGGTTCCCAAGATGAGCCACGTCTCCGTTTTGCAATGCCTCGGCTGCATCCACGGTCCGTTGATTCTCAGAGATCACATGCCGTGCCCGGCGGCGCAAAGTTTCGTTCAACTTGCCTTCATGCAACTTAAACTGATCCAGGTCTAAATCCCGCAAAGACCCGATTGTCGAATCATGTTTTCGAATTTCGGCGACTGCTTCCCTGCACTCCCGGCGCCGTTGGTTGTAGGCGGAGGTTGCCAATTCATGTTTCACATTAGTGTCGCATACAACAATTGCCATCGACGGAATGTTCAAAGGAATCAGTTTTCGTTCCAGCGAACGGCAATCGATCAACATGGCATGGTTCTGAACACCGAATACGGAAGTAAGCTGGTCCATAACTCCCGACTCCGTTCCCGCAAATCGATGTTCAGCTGACTGCGCTGCGAGCGCCAGCTCAACTAGATCCATGTCGCATTCGGCCAGCCGCAGCAGAGCAAATCCAACGGAAATTTCAAGTGCAGCAGAAGATGATAGTCCCGCCCCCATTGGCACTTCAGAGAAGATCGCGAGGTTCGCGCCCCTAATCTTGCAGTCCTTTTCCGCAAGTACACGCGCGACTCCCTCCACATATGATTGCCAACCATTTCCTGGCGAGACGCACTCAAGATCGAATTCGGCCTCGGCATCCAGATTGAAAGAATGCACTCGCACCAAACTATCTTCGCGCCTGGCCGCCGCCACATATGTTCGTTGATTAGCCGCGAAAGGCAGGACGAAACCTTCGTTGTAGTCAGTATGTTCGCCAATCAAATTCACCCGACCCGGTGCCGAAAATATGCGGGCATCCTGGGCATAGAGTTGCTGAAAAGAGCGGCGCAATTCGTTAGGTTGGACCATGCACCTGTTCCTATTCGCGCCACGAAACCGGTTCGATAAGCGCCCGCAGCTCAGCGGCCTTTTGTTCAGGGAGGGTGTCATTGATGAACATGCCCGCGCCCATTTCGCTCCCGGCTAGATACTTAAGCTTATTGGCCGTGCGCAACGGAGGGTAAAACTCGATATGGAAGTGATAATAATCGTACGAGTCGCCATCAACGGGTCGTTGATGAATGACCATCATGTAAGGAAGTGGGATATCGAAAAGCTTGTCGAAAACAACCAGTACCATCTTCAGCATTTCTGCCAGGTCTCGCTGCTCTTCCGCAGTCATGTCAGTTAACGCCTGAAAATGTCGCTTTGAATACAGATGAGTTTCGTAGGGCCAGCGAGCAAAGAACGGAAGAAAGGCCATAAACGAATCATTATCTGCGACGACACGCCGACACTCTCGCATTTCTTCAGCAAGAATGTCGCAAAGCAGACATTTTCCGGTTCGCTCTTGGTGCGCGGCACACTGCGTCAATTCGGTAATTAAGCGCGGGGGGACGAATGGGTATGCATAAATCTGCCCGTGCGGGTGATGTAGAGTGACGCCAATCGCTTCACCCTTGTTCTCGAAAATGAACACGAATTTTACGAAGTCCAGAGCAGCCAATTCTGCAAAGCGCGCGGTCCACACGCGGACAAGCTTATGGATCTTTTCGACCGGCTCTTCGGACAGCGACGAGTTATGGTTGGGGCTATACAGGACTACTTCGCAAACACCTTGAGAAGGGCGAACCGGGTAAAGATCGGAACTTGAAACGCTGGGTTCTGCAGGCGAGCTACGTAAACTTGGGAAACGATTTTCAAATACGACTATATCGTAATCACTCTCGGGAACTTCCGTCGGAAATCCTCTCGGAGTGGTAGGACACAGAGGACAGTGATCCGCAGGCGGCAGAAACGTTCGGTCCTGCCGATGCGTTGCCGTGGCCAGCCACTCGCCCAGCAGAGGGTTCCATCGCAGTTCAGACACTCAGTATTCCTCAGTACTGCTTGTCGCTGGGGGTGTTTCCTCTGCAGTAGGCTTAGAAGAAACTGGCGGATCTGACGTCCCGAAACTATAAAAGATTAGGTACCGCCCATCCGCCAGGATGACCTTACGCTCCTGAATTTGTTCTAAAACTCTGTTCATTCGCAATTTCGCCTTCAATTGATGAAGGCTTAACCAAAAGCGCCTCAGAATCTAACGATGCATTGCGTCCTGTTTCCAGGAGGTCGCCCACTTCCCATGCGGTCAATTGACCATTAAACAATAGTCGACCATCCCCATTTAATTCATACGTACCAGCCTCTGACGCGCTTAAATGGCATAAGATAGCTTTATTCCCGCGCGTTGAATGCGCAACTAACTCGCGCCCATTTGGCAATTGATAAATAGCGCCCTCTTTGAAATCCATGTTTCCCCCTTGTTCCAAATGACTCGTTAAACTCCTTTCAGAAGTTAGCCCACGCCGAGATTGCCCGGCTATGTAAGCTCCAGTTCTGGTCTCGAAAAAACTTGTCTACGCCCTCCTCGACGCTCGACATCAAGTGGCCACGCTCGCTAGCCATGGCCGTAAAGGTCGGCCTGGGAGCCACGAGGCCGAGAGAATGACCAGCGCGTGACGTTACCCTTGAAGGATCGTATCCGCCTTTCGCGGCGACCAGCCGGGCAAAGTCCGCCCAACTAAGACTTCCCGAATTCGTTAGATGCCAGACTCCGAATTCGCCGTCGATCAAAAGATCCAGGGTTGCATTAACCAGTTCAGGAACATACGTCGGAGACATTGCAACATCGCCCGCGGCAAAGAATCGACTGCCCTTTGCTAATGTCTTTAACACCATGTGCACAAAATTAAATTTGTCCCACGGACCAAAGAACGCGCTGGTTCGAATAATCAAGGCCTCCGGTAACAAGGACAATACCCTGCTTTCAGCCTCTGATTTGCTCCGCCCATAAACGTTAAGCGGAGCGGTGGCATCGCTTTCGACATAAGGTGTACCCTTAAGCCCGTCGAACACCAGGTCTGACGAGAACGTAACCAGGGGCAATTTCCGAGATGCACACTCCCGAGCAAGCAGTGCAGGCCCGTCAACATTTTCGCGAAAACAGGTTTTCTCGTCGGATTCCGCGTCATCGACTCGAACATAGCCAGCTGCGTTAATTACTGCCCATGGATCAAATTGATCTAGCGCATCTACGATCGAATTGTGATCAGCGATATCCAGTTGGCTACGAGAAAGCAGGTGAAAATCAAGACCGCGTTTCTCACATATACGCGCAAACGCCTGCCCCAATGTTCCGGTCGCCCCGGTGATGATAAGTGGATGGTTATTGCCGCCCAATGTTTCTCGGCGGGTATTGCGGCTGGATGAAAGGCCAGGATTACGATGTTTCACCGGCGGATAGCAGAGCCGGTCAAGACGATGCCACCAACCCGTAGCCTCCAGCACTGGATGCTGATATTTCTTGCCCGCAGCAATTGCCTCTATCATCCGCGCGAGGGCTGTCGGTCTGGGCTCCGGTGACCTTAAATCGAAAACCCCCGGTTCATAAGACCCGGCGTTACGGGTTAAGAGACTGTTCCAATCGTATGCGCCGAATACGGCCCACGCCGTCACGGCTTTGACATCTACACCTTCGCCCCGCAATTCCGCGGCAGCATTCCAAACTTCATTCAGCCACCGTAGTTGTTCTTCTCGAGTGCAGCCAAGATGTACCTCGGTGACCGCCATCGGCAGCCGATACCGCTCCCATGCTTCCCTCATGATCGCCTTCGGACCTGCCACACCTTCCGAGCAAACCCGCACAGCTTCCACGTCTGCATATATATGTCGACCATTACCTCCGTGAGAATCGATCGGATAGCGACTCACGCGCTCGTCAAGAAACCGCTCACTCGTGATGTAGTGGTTGATACCGACTATGGCTGGTTCCCAATTGTTATCCAAAAACCACTCCAGGTCGTCGGCTTCAATTCCGATCCAGCAGAGGTAGTTCCACATCGGTTTATCAGGAGACAATCGACCAGACAAGACATCGAAGGTTAGCCAGCGTCTTTCGTTTTCAAAATCGGCCTGATAAGCAAGCGTTGGAGTACTGAACGTTTTTCCAAGGTCCTCTGTTTGAATCAACCGCGCTTCCGAATTGACCCTGCTGATGGCCCGCATTGCCAGAATTATTCCGCGACATTGAGCGAGAAAGGCCTTGGCAAATGATAAAGGATCGCGCCGATGTGGATACCAATGACCATATAAACAACTAAACCGCGCAGTAGTTAAAGGCTCGTTTATTGGCGTGTAATCTGTGATCCACGGATAACGCTTAGCGATTGCGGCCGCATACATCGAAAGCTTTTCGGGAAAACTTGGATCGATGAGCTCCGTATAACGCGGACCACTTCCGTGGTGGACCAGCCCCGCGATCGGCGTCAGACCCAGTCGCCGACAGGTTGCCATCCGTTCGTCTGGCCAGGACCAATCAATATCGTCCAGCGAAACCGGCGCAATTTGTTCCCAGAGCAATGGCGTTCGGATTGTTGTAAGCCCCAGCTGCGCTAGTCGATCGAGGTCTGTAATTCTAAGCGCATGCCCACTGCGTTCCAGCTGATCACAATAGTTATCGCCAACTCTGTTAATCGTGCATTCGACTCCCGCCCAAACTTCCGGCAATTCAGTGTTCGTTACTGCTGGCATACTTCATCCTCAACGATTCACCGCTTTCATAACACGGTCCGGAAAAGCTACAGGATTTATCTCTGGTTTATGGCCGTTGCCATTGCCTGGCCCGTTTCCATGGCCGTTTCCGTTGGCATGAGCAAACGACTTGGTAGCCTCCAATCGTTTCAATCCGGAAATCTTTCCATAGGTTGTTAGAGCCTGCGCCACAATCTGGTCCATGTTGTAATACTTGTAGGTAGCTAATCGACCAACGAAGTGAACTCCAGCGGTTTCCTCCGCGAGCGCTCTATACTTCGCATAAAGATCTGCGTTCGCCTTTTGCGGTACCGGGTAGTAGGGATCTCCCTGCGCCCTGGGAAACTCATAGACGATGCTGGTCTTCGCGTGCTCCTGTCCGGTCAGGTATTTGAATTCAGTAACACGCGTGTACAGCTGCTCATTCGGATAGTTGACGACGGGCGCAGATTGATAAACGGACGTGTCGTGGGTTTCATGTTTGAATTCGAGCGACCGGTACGGCAACTTTCCGTAGCAATAATCGAAATAGGTATCTACCGGCCCGGTATAGATCATCTCTCTAAACGGAATATCCTTTTCGATCTCACGGTAATCACAATTGAGCATGATCTTGATATTGGGGTGGTCCAACATCTTCTCAAACATGCGCGTGTAGCCATGAAGCGGCATCGCCTGATAGGTATCGGTAAAGTACCGATCATCGCGGTTCGTGCGAGTGGGCACTCGCGACGTTACACTGGCGTCAAGCTCTGATGGATCCAGGCCCCATTGCTTGCGGGTGTAGTTGCGGAAAAACTTCTCATACAATTCGCGCCCGACTGTGCTGACGACTACGTCTTCTGAGGTGCGCACTTGTTCGACCGGTTCAGCAACTTTGTCGAAAAACTCCTGCACTTCAAATGACGTTAGATTCAATCCGTACAGGCTGTTGATGGTGTCCAGGTTAATTGGAATCGGGACTATCTGGCCATCGACGCTCGCCCGCACACGGTGTTGATAAGGACGCCACTCCGTAAATCGTGAGAGATATTCGAACACCTCGCGCGAATTAGTGTGGAAAATATGGGGGCCATACTTGTGTACCAGGATGCCTGCATCGTTGTAGTGGTCGTAAGCGTTACCGCCGATGTGTGGACGTTTATCGCAAATGAGAACCTTCTTATCAGATCCGGCTGCTAGTCGTTCGGCCAGCACACTGCCTGCGAAACCAGCACCTACAATTAAGTAATCAAACATCTCAACCCTCCTTGTTCTTCGAGATCACAGACGCATAGCGGCGGTCTGCGTGTTCATTGAGCCTACATTAGCGGTCGCTAGGGCCGTTGACTTGGCTTTTCGATTCGAGGCGACCGCTGCTTCAATCAACTCAGACATTTGTCTCCAGGTCTTGTCCCATGAAATGCCAGCCAGAAAATCATCGACTCGTTTTAACCACTGAGTCTCGCCGGGTGACTTGCCCAGAATGTTCTCGACAGCTTGAATAAAGTCATCCGGATGATCTGCAATTTGAACCAGATCCATCTCGCCATATGGCCGCACCACATCCCGGATCGATGTCGAGATAACCGGCTTACCTGCGGCTAGATACTCTGGCGTCTTTGTTGGACTAATGAATCGCGTGGACTCGTTGCGCGCAAACAACAATAAAGCAATGTCCCAGTTCGCCAAATATTCCGGCAACTCGTCATACTTCTTGCCGCCCAGGTAATGAATGTTTTGCTGTTTCGGCAGCGCCTTCGAATGAATTTTTACGATTGGCCCAATTATCACGAAATGCCAATCGGAACGCTTTGTTGCTACTTCTTTCAGTAACTTGATATCGAACCGTTCATCAATCACGCCGAAAAATCCCAGCCGCGGATGCGGAATGCTTGCCTGGTCATCCGGATCGCCGCTTATTGTTCTGGCTCTGCCAAAGTGTGAAACGTCGATACTGCTGGGAAAAGCATGCACCGCAGGATGAGCATTACGCTTTGCTTCGTACAAACTCTGGCCCCCAGTGAAAACCAGATCCACGCGTTTGAAGAGTTGCTGCTCGAGTTCGGGCAAGCGTGAGTGTGCGCCTTTAAAAGCGGAGAGCTCATCCATGCAGTCGTAGACCGAAGCAATGGGATTAAAATGGTTGGTGAACGTAAGGGCCATCGGCGTGTAGTACCAAAACACGTACTCATTAATGGCCTGCTCAGAGAATAACCGCCGAACCATTTCTTTCATGACGGCGGTGGTGGCGATTTCGCTTCGCAGCCCTTCCGGAAGATGCGGCACGACCACCTGAACGCCGGAGTTGTCCTCACGAACGTCAAGTCGCATTGAACCGTTTCCAAAAACTGGTTCTTCAACGAAAAACACCCTGCGATCGCGAGCACAACGAGTCAAAAGGTGTTGCGGTCTCTGGAACACAAAATCCCAACGTAGGTGGGAGAAGCACACTAAATCAGGCTGAATCGCCGCGATATGATCTCTTTCCAACATCAAATTTACCTCGCAATAATATGGTCCATGTCCTTCTCTTCCGGTTACACACGAGTAGGTGGAAGAGAGTTAATTGATCGAACGAATTGGATTAGTCGGTGACTGAACCGTGAGAGATCGGTCAATCCGAATTGCGTAGAGAATTATTGTGTATTAAGCCCTGTAAGAGATCTAAAGAATGTCGGGGCCACTCGTCTTAATTCAATACTACCGACTCCCACGTGTTTTTTGCCAGTCGTGATTGATTCTGCTTCATCACTCGCAGCTGCCAAATTCCGCTAGTCTCCCGCCGATGCCGCGGATACGCGATTCTGCTGCTTGGCTTCCTGAAGCCGCTTTCCAAGCTCTTCAATTTCTTCCTCGCTCAGTGCCTGCCGCGCCTTCTTGAACATCTCACCTTCTTCTTCTTCAACGTGATGCTCGACGTTCTCTTTCAGCACAGTAAACTTCGCAGTCCACTCTTCAGTGTCCTTGGGCTCAGCTTCCAGCTCGGCAAGCAGTTGCTCTACCAGCCGATGTTCTTCATAAGCCTCGAGCGTGATCTCATGAGTTTCTTTCGGTTCTTCCAAAGCAGGGTAGAGAATCTCTTCTTCAATTTTCGCATGCAGATCCAGTTCTGCTTTGAGCTGCGTAAAGAGTTCGTCTCTTCCCTTCACCGCACGCTCAGTTGTCTCATCGATCTGTTCAAGAATTCCGGCAACCTTTTCATGATCGGCCTTTAGTAAAGTAAACGCATTCATTGTTAGCTCTCTCCTATCGTTAAGCACCTATTCAAAGTTGAATTTTGTCGCTGATGACAAGGGCGAGCTCATAGAACTCGCCCCTGTATCGTGACAGTCGTCAGGCTTTAGCGATTAGCTCCGCCTGAACGACTGCTTCCCCCTTGTGAACCTCCGCGGCCGCCTGATTCCTTGCCACCGTCCTGACGGTCATTGCCGGACTGACTGCCGCCTGACTTACCGGATTGGGTACTCCCCGATCTACTACCGCCCTTGCCTCCGCCGGATTGGCCGCCGCGTTCCTTGTTTTTGTCTGCCATAAACTCACCCTCCCTTGTTCGTTATGATCGTGTACGAGACAAACTACATTTCCGTTGAGCCACGTGTTATATCAGTGACGTATGTGGCTTTATGATCGGTTGACGACATTAGACACTTTTGTCACAACTCAAATCTGTTTTGACACCTAGTGGTTCCCGTTCTTCGCATTCTGATGTCGATTATGTAATGAGTCTGACGCGTCCAGCCCTCGCAGTCTCACACAGTGTTTGCATCCGGTGTAGTTGGCAGGCTTCAGATAAATTAAATGAAGCCGCTCGCCCTGAGGCTTGGAGCTGGCAAACGGACTCACCTTTAATCCGCAGACTGTGTGCGATTTGTCATTTTCAATCGAGTGAAACACTCTGCTTAGAGTACTTGCGGCGAACATCTCTCAACCCCCGCCGTTTTATTCTCATACAAAATGTGACAACGTTTAGTGATCTGGCAAAATCTATTCCACTTCCGGCTACTTCAATTCAGCCTATGAAGAGCTTGAGAAACGTGAAATCCGTGATCGGTAACGCACAGAAGAAGTGGCTGATTTATGAGAGATTAGCCGGTCTTCAGCAGGACGACTGGATCCCGTCTATTAGGTGATGCCCAGACAAGAGCGTAGACTCGACACCGTCAAGTGAGTTAATTCACTTAACTCCGTTCTTATTGAATTCACGCCGCCATTGGGAGTTGCATCGCAACACCTCCTCGTGACGTCTGCTGTGTTCACACACGCGACTAACCGGAGGAGCCCAATGTCCACGCCGAAAAACCAGATCCTTGCCGCATTGCCACCGGATGCCTATCAACGTCTATTACCGCATCTGGAAGAAGTCGATCTTCCGAGTGGAAAAATCATCTATGAGATCGATGGCCCTATTTCGTTTCTCTATTTCCCGGCTGGCTCCTTGATCTCCCTGGTCACGGAAATGGCTGATGGAAAGATTGTCGAGGTGGGGCTTGTAGGTAATGACGGGATGTCGGGCATCGCGAGTTTGATGGGTAGCGGAAAGTCTTTTGAACGCGCCCTGGTTCAAATTCCAAATGGAGGAGTGCGGGCCAGCGTTGAAATTGTCCGTAGGGAGTTCGACCGCGGTGGGGAACTGCAAAAAATTCTGCTGCGCTATGCCAGCAACCTCATGAGGCAGGTTTCGCAGACGGCGGCCTGCAATGCATCTCACACAACCGAAGAACGTTTGTCGCGCTGGCTGCTGATGTGTCAGGACCGAGTGTCGTCTGCAACCCTGGACCTTACCCAGGAGTTTCTGGCGGAAATGCTTGGTACGCGCAGAGGTACCGTAAACGTAGCCGCGATAACTCTTCAGTCAGCCAGCCTGATTAAATATAACCGGGGACACATTACGATTGTTGATCGGCCGGGCCTCGAGGCGTTTTCGTGTGAGTGTTACGAGATACTCAGAAGCAGAAACGGAAATTAATTACGTAGCGATCATCTCAGCGAGGATGAGCCGCTACTTCACACACCGGAAGCCAAAACGGGCAGATCCCCACTAACCCTGCCATCGCCTCTGGTTGCAGTCCTGGGCCGCTTCGAAATCAACTCTCTTACCGCATCGGATATCCCGTCGATGCTTACCGGCTTGACCAGATAAGCCTGGGCCCCCGCGCTGATTGCTTCCTGTTTGTTTTTCTCATAGCCCAAACCCGAGCAAAAAAGAATGGGAGTAGTTTGATCGGTCTCGCGGATTTGCCTACAAAGATCAACTCCCGAGCCGTCGGCAAGATTGGAGTCGAATACCAGCAGATCAAACTGTCTATTTCTGGCTTCATCTAAGGCATGAGCTACAGTCGATGCTGTCACTACTTCATAATTTTGCTGTGAAAGGATAATCGTAAAAAGATCGAGGGTATCCTGGTGATCGTCAACGAAGAGAATTTTGGCGGTGGGCTTCATAAGGAAGTGCCCTCACTCGGAGAAATAGGCCGGGAGTTACATGCCGTCTGAAGTCTGCGAACGTTAAGTCGGGTCCAGGATAAGGAATGGCTTGAGGCTACCCTTCTACGTCGGGCTCGACTGGTAGCCTCAGGCAAAGTTTGTTTTGAGTAAGATAGTTGGTGGGCGAGGGATTTGTCTGTACGGTACCGTTCACAACACTGGTTAAATTAGCAGATCAATTTGTCGTCTCTGCAACTGACAGCTCGGAGCGAGCGGAAGAAACTTCGGGTGATTGTTTCTTTAGCAGCCCACGGAGTTTCATCCGTGCCTTATGAAGTTGGGACTTTGACGTGCCAACCGCAACGCCAAGAATCTTTGCGATCTCCTCATGCTCATGGCCTTCAATATCGTGCAGTACGAAGACCGAACGGTAACCCGGCGGTAGTTGCTTCAGCGCGCTATCCAGGCTGATTCGATCCAGCACTGTCATCTTGTTTGGATTTTCGGTTCCGCGCACGATCTGCACCGGGGTCTCACCTTCTTCGGTCGTTCTCTCTAGCTTCACACTCCGTTTCCGGAAGTGCATCAGGACCTGATTTACCGTCAAACGGTGCAACCATGTGGTAAAGGCAGACTCGCCGCGAAAACTTCCAATCTTCCTAAACAGCTGAATGAATGCCTCCTGGGCTAAATCCTCAGCTTCCGCGACGTTTTGAGTCATGCGCAAACACAATGAGTAAACTCGACGATTATGCCTCTGATACAACTGCTCAAAGGCGTGCATATCGCCGCCGGCCGCGGCAACCGCGAGCGCATGGTCCGAAAGAGGCGCGGCATCGACTTCAGGTTTCACCGCAACCTTATTACCTGACAATATGGGAAAGTATTCGGTGTTTATCATGACCTGTTATAGAGCAAATAAGAGGCCACCTGACCTTCACAAAATGCGCCTTTTATCGCACACTTTTTTCCCATTATTGTGAGTGTTTCCACCATTGAGGGTCTGGTGAAACCAAATCGTGTAGTTCGGTCAATGTGCGGTTACTGTTGGTGAGCGACGATGTCGAAAGTGAACTCCAATTTGTCTCGAACCCGTACCATGCCGTGGAAGGCTGAAGTGGCCTTGACCTTGAAATCGCCGCGATCAACGTTGAATTCGCCGCTTGCCCGAAGGTCGTTGCCGGAGAGCGTAACCCGGGCAGGAATCACGATCTCACGAGTTACGCCGTTCATAGTCAGGTTGCCTCGAATCTTTGCGTCAAATGCTCCATCCGGACGCAACTTGCCGGTGACGCTGGTGCTCTTAAAAGTGATCGTCGGGTAGGTTTCCGTCAGGAGCACAATCTCTCGCAACTCCCGATTTATGATTTGCTTCTGTTGTTCGGTAAAAACATCGCGCGTTTCGACTAGCGATTTTGTCTGGACGACCAGGTCAAGTGAAGCAGGAGTAATGGTCTGCGGAGTTACTCGGACCTCCCCGCTGAATTCGCGAACAGCAATAAAATGGTCGTGGCCCTTGAACCAGAGAAGCCCTCCGGAAAACGCGCGCACCATGAACTTGCTGTTGGGGGCGTCTATTCGATAACGCGATTCGGGGTTGCCTCCTGAAGGCGGGCTCGTCATCAGACAGGCCGCGAAAACCAGGAGCACTACAATCAGTAAACCCTTTCGATCTGTCGGATTCAATTCATCGCGGGTGGTTTGCATGGTCCATCCTCCAGTCTGCAATTACATTGACCACGAGGGGAAACTGGTTCCGGGAGAGGCTAACTCTGAATTGGGGATTCAAACTCTATTGCAGGTAAGTGAGAATTGTAAACCCTCGAATTCGCAGACCTCTCTCTCCATAAGCGACGAAGAGTCATTAGGCTATTTTCTTTGAACATACTGCGACAATCCGAGGGCGCGATAGAGGCTAAGCAGGTAACGATATTTGATTTTTCCATACCGGGACAAAACCTTCCATCCAAGTGTGGCTGACATCCGATCGACTTCAGCTTGGACCGCGCTTAGTTCTTTCTCTCTCAGGTCTACCAGTGCTTGCACCTTCGAAAGCTGCTGCAGCGTGGCTGACATCCGATCGACTTCAGCTTGCGTCGCACTTAGTTCTTTCTCTCGCAGGTCGGCCAGTGCTTGCGCATTCGAAAGCTGCTGCAGCGCATCTTGGTTAATTTCCTGATACTTTAATAACAAAGCCTCTTTGTCATTGACCAGATAGCTCTTGTCCGCCTCAAATTGCTGATGCATTCGTTCAATCGACAGATGTAGTTGTCGAATTTCGTCAGCGGCAGTCGAGTCAATCTCTCGAAAAGTTTGCGCCAACATCTGATCAGTTTCGGAAACGGAAGGTGTTTCGTTTGACGGTTTTGAAACCACCTCATTTAACTGCTCTATGTGAATCTCTGGATTTGTCGGAATTGCGATGAGATATCTGTAGCAAGGTTCACGATAGTCGAAGGGCGATAGTCGTTCGTTATAAATGCGATTCAGAGGTTCGAAGAGGTCGCCGGAGGGATTGTTATGTTGCAAATCGAAGTAGATCAGGATCATTTGGATCCAGCGATAGACATAGTTCGCCGGCAAGACGGCTACTTGCTGGGCGCCCTGCGCCTTGAGAGATGCCACGACCTGTTCAACTGGCTCAACTCCAAACTCCACATGCTGCGCTAGCGGTGTAAACCTTTCCCCGTATTTACCCCAGATAAAATCAAAAACCATCTTGTCCAGTTTTGAGACTAGTTCGTTGCCGTTAGGACACGCGACCAGCACCAGTCCATCTGTTATGCGAAGCATTTCCTTAAGCAGACCTGGCCTGTACTCAGCAGGAATGTGCTCATAAACATCACTGATGAGACAACCGTCGACAGACTTGTCAGCAAAGGGCAGCTTCACAATTCGACCAAGGTTTGGTTCATATTCCAGATGCGTCGGATAACGCACCCAGTCAGCCTCAGGCAGGTAGTCCTCGATTCCGGTTGGTCTGCGCGAAATCTCCACCAGACGAGGGCGCTCGATGCCCATCTGTCTCGATGCTTCGTTCAAACACCTGGCAATTTGCCGCATGTTTTGGTAGGAATCAAACACCCGGCCCAGAAAGCTCTGCTCATTCATCTGTCTATTCATTTCTTCTTGAGTCACGGCAGGCATGTTGGTGATTAGGATTCTTTACAAATGATTTGGGACCCATCTTAGTCCGTCTAGCACATACTGTCCCACCGATTCAGAAGAAGGTCGAATATGCTAAACTCCGGCCTCACCAAACGCGTGGAATTTCAATGTAGCAGAAGTTGTCACTCTTTTCTCTGGGGGGCATGGTGACTGATAAAAGCGAATCCCCCCTAACCTCAGATCTTGATGAGTCGTCCCTTGCGAAAAAACTCTTCCTATTCGGCCTCATTCCCGGCATCGCTCTTCGAATAGCAGCCAGCATCCTCGGCGACATCGGTGTTTACGTCGATGGCGCGTCGCGAATAGCGATGGCGATTAGGTGGGCCAAGCAGCCAGTTTGGTTGGGACTGTCCGGCGTCTGGCCACCCGCGCACCTGTATCTGCTGGGTTTGTTGATTCGGATATGGGACGCACCAGTCATCGTCGCCAAATTCATCAGCTTGATCTGTGGAATAGCGACTCTGTTCGTCTTCAGAAGTGCCGTCAGACATAGATTTGGGCCCACTGCTGCGAGCATAAGCGTCATCCTGCTTGCGGTTTACTGGACCCACATCTGGCTGACATCTTCTTACTGGGCAGAAGTCCCTTACCTTTTGTTCGTTTTGCTCGCGACCCACTACGCCGAGAAAGCGAAAGTCGCGATTGAATGGAAGTTTGCCCTGGGCGCGGGCATATTGCTGGCGATGGCGCTGCTTCTCCGTAATGAAGCTCTGCTATTGATTACGGTTTTCTCATTATGGTTTTTGCTCATCACGAAGAGACCAGGAATCGTTTTGGCGTTCATCTTACTGCCGGTATTACTTTCTGCCTGGTATTTTATTGAGCCCGCGCTGCGTGGCGGATCCTATTTCGATTATTTCCTTTACGTCGTCAAATCCAAGGGCTTTGAAAACGTCGTCGGCAACATCTCGCGGCGTGACGCCCTTTTTCAGTGGGCCCTCATGCTTGGGGCTGCACCCACGCTGATTGTAGTTCTCCCTGGACTATACGGACTTTGGGAAAACCGGCGTCAGGCAATAACCGATTTATTTGCATGGATGTTTGTGGCCCAGGTAGGTTTCTATTTTTCGCTGACTCTCGTTCTCGCGTGGCGGCCACAGATGCGCTACCTCATGCTTCAGTTTGTTAATCTCTTACCCTATGCAGCTCTGGCGTGGATAAAGATAATTCGCCGTTACCAACTGCGATACGCACTCCCGGTATTAGTCGGACTGATGATCGTGATCCAAAGTGTGGCCTGGTGGGTGGGGAGAAACAATCGCTTGCCTGGAGGTTGGCTGCCGCTCCAGGTGATTACCGCGCCGCAAAAGATTGTTGACGAATACGTCGCTCAAGCAAATAACTCAAATCCAGTACAACCTATCAAGTTGGTCTCATTAGTTCCCGGACTACTGGCAGAACGTTGGAGTCTGGAGCATAGCTTTGTTCTCATGCGACCAGATCCGAGCCGCGTTTCACTCGAAGAGATGGATGTGCACGTCTCCCCTCAGATTCTCGAAGGTAAATTCCCGGTCGGACTGTTTGAGGCGGATCTGATCTTGATTGACCCTCAAACCGTTTATTATCCAATTGTATTCCGTACGCTCAGTAGCGAAAGACCAAACTTGACTACGAGGAAACTGCATCCTCACCTTGAAGTGATATTGTGGTCGGACCGAGCCAGACGCGACCTCGAGCAAACTTTTAGATAACAACTCGGTCGCCCGACGTTTTTCCTAAATGGGGTCCACGACTTAATGCTAACCAAGCCAAGAATTCAGTTGCTCTTTTGCATCGACATCGAACCGGAAGAGCGCAAACTAACCCAGGACGCGCCCTCCGATTGGCTCGGCTTTGAAAAAAGTTTTGAATTCTTCACGAAACTCCGACCACGCCTCGCACAAGTTACGTCACCGCCTGTCAATTTTTCGTGGTTCGCCCGTATGGATCCTCAAATAGCTCGAACTTACGGGTCTCCTGACTGGGTGGTTTCTCGCTATCGGCACCTTTTCAAGCAGATGGAAGAAGCCGGCGACGAAATTGGTTTACACAGCCACGCATGGCGGTGGGATGACGAGAACCGCGATTGGTTCGTTGACGTTGGCGATCCGGACTGGGTGGACCACTGCATACGCTCGGCGTTCGACGCTTTTCACAACGCATTTAATCGGAGGTGCACCTCATTCAGGTTTGGAGACCATTGGATGAGCGAGCGAGGTCTAAACCAACTCGAGAAGTTGGGAGTGCGATTTGATTTGACCCTCGAGCCGGGGCAGGCGGAACCTACTCTTCTGCCGGGAGAGCGTTTCACCGGATCCTTTCCAGACTGCCGAGTCATGCCTCAAGTTCCTTATCAGCCTCACGTAAGCGACTTCACCAAACCCGCGCTGATTCGTAAAAGGAATCTCTGGCTGATTCCCGTGAGTGCAGAACGTCCCGCCCCTAACAGTGAGCACGAGGATACTCGTTATGTCACGCTCAACCTCGCCTTTGATCTTTCCACCTTTTCCAGCATCGTGGAACGATTACTGGTTCGGCTCGACAATCCAATTCTCGTAATCGTGGCGAGAACTGACGTCGCTGTTGATCCGGGGCAACGTACAAATCTCCAGCAAAACATTGAGTACCTGGTGACACATCCGCTCGCCGCACAGTTCTCCTGCGAAACGCCGGCTAAGGCAATTAAGCGCCTGAGATTTCGCCCTTTAAAATGGCTAAAGCATCAGCACGCAACGTCTAACGATGAAACCTAAGATTGTCAGTATCGTTGGCACCCGACCCGAGGTCATCAAGATGGCGCCGGTAGTGCTGGAATTGGAGCGTCGTAAGTCGGAATTCGACCATCTTCTGATTACGACTTCACAACACCGGGAAATGCTGTTCGGCGCCCTGCGGATGTTTGGCCTGCAACCCGACTTCGATCTCAACCTGATGCAGGACAACCAAACACTCGGGTCGTTTGCCTCCCGATCCCTCATGTCACTGTCGAATCTGCTGGAAGAGTTGAAGCCTCACTTCATCCTGATTCAAGGAGACACCACGACCGTAATGACTGCTGGTTTGGCGGCTTTCTATCTGGGGATAGGTGTAGGCCACGTTGAAGCGGGATTGAGATCTTTTCAGAAACACAACCCATTTCCAGAAGAAATCAACCGGCGCATTGCTGGCTCGGTGGCAGATGTTCACTTCGCGCCGACTGCCGGTGCGCGGGAAAATCTGTTGCGTGAAGGCGTTTCCCCGAAAGACATCTTTGTTACCGGTAATACGATCGTCGATGCCCTACAAGCGATGCCAGCGATTGAAAAATTCGATACACCGTTACTTTCGACCATTGATTTCGAAAACAAACGCACCATCCTCGTGACCGCCCACCGTCGCGAGAATCATGGTCCTAATCTCAAATCGATCTGCGCTGCGCTTAAAACAACCGCAAGTCAGTTTCCAGACGTTCAGATCATCTATCCGGTCCACTTGAACCCAAACGTACAAACCGTGGTTCGCGAAGAGTTGGGTCAAACTCCAGGTATTCATCTTACGGAGCCTGTTTCCTATCGCGATCTACTGGGGCTAATGAGTCGCTGTTATTTGATACTGACTGATTCGGGGGGCATTCAGGAGGAAGCGGTCTCGTTTCACAAACCGGTGTTGATACTCCGTGAAGTTACTGAGCGTCCCGAGGTAGTTGAGGTTGGCGCGGGTAAGCTTGTAGGAGTAGTCAGCAAGAATATTGTGGATGAAGTGTCAGACCTGATGACTAACCATCAACGTTATCAGCAGATGGCAACCGCAGTTAATCCATTTGGCGACGGACAGGCGGCCATTCGCATTGTAGACATTTTGGCGGAGCGATTTAGACTGCATAACTGAAGCCTGGCTCCGAACCACGACCCACGAGATCATACGATCGCCCACTAACAATCAACTTTCGTTCTTTTTCCAACTCTCGCTTAGGAACCCGAAAGACCAAAACGTGGCCGCAACCAGATACATGGGCCACATCAGGAGGAAGAGCAGCAGTACGCTCTGATCGTGTTTAGCAAACCAGACGAAGGCCCTCCACAACCGTACCAGCGGCATAACCAAAACCAACAGCGGATACTTCAACAGAAAGCCCCCGGGCAATCCGCCGCGACGGCGCGCAACTGCGGATAGTCTGCCGAGATCCACCTGATAGCCAAGCACCTGGCTCCAGCCGGTCTTGTTCAGGTGCGTCACTTGTATTGCCGGATCAAATAGAATCTGTTCGCCGGCCAGATACATCTTCCAGTGAAGCAGAATGTCCTCCGCCAACCACATATCATCGTCATATCCGCCAAACCGTTCCAGAACTTCGCGCCGGTACATGATGTTCGCCGTGGGAATTCCCTTCTCCAGACGCATCGGGGTGGTTGGCATGAATTCCTTGAATTCAATCAGGTACCCAATCCAACCACTAAAACTCCGCGGTGTACCATTCGCAAGCGAGCCTCCAACTGCCGCATAGTCTGCCTCCCTGTGTCGAGCGATCGCTTTCTCAACAAGGTCTGGTTCAGCAAGACAATCGGAATCCAACATCAGGCAATAAGTGGATTGCGTTTCCTTCACTCCAATGTTTCGCGCGGCGCCAGCGAAAGTTCGTTTTTCGAGGTGGATCAGATTAACTTGCGGGAATTCTTCAGAAACAATTGCCGGCGTTTGATCAGTTGAACTATCAACAACTGTGATGTCGTAAGCGACTGAGGTTTGCTGATTTATCACGTGCGCGAGACAGCGCCGGATGGTGCGTTCGGAATTTCGGCAGGGAATGATTACCGATACGAGCGGCTCTTGGCCTTTTTCCAACGCCATCACTTTTATCCCTGTTCGAGGACATCAACGATTCCCAGGTCTAAGCCAACCGTTTGTGGCGCTCGAATGTTTCGTGCGAACTGTGGTCCCAGACTATTGTTGAAGTACTTGATAATCTGCTCTGCTAATGCCGCTGAATTACCTGCTGGAAATAATAATCCGTTTTCGTTCTCCACGACCGTTTCAGAAAGTCCACCGGTGTTCGATGCAATAATCGGCAGGCCACGGGAAAGACCAATCCTGGCGACAGCACTCTGCGTCGCGGTCAGGTAAGGCAGAACCAGAACATCCGCTTGTTCGAAAAATTCAACAACCTCTTCGTTAGGAATGTAGCGATTGTGAATGGTGACGTGTTGCTCCAAACCATTCTTACGAACCAGTTCGGTGTACTTATCTATCGATTCGTAAAACTCCCCCGCGACGATCAGTTGACACTCTGCTTGCGACAGAACCGTTGGTAAGGCCTCGAGTAATATCCCAAGGCCCTTATACTTGCGCACAGTACCAAAGAAAAGAATAGTTCGTCCTGCACGATCGTTGTGTGATTCAGCAGCAAAGTCGGCGGGTGTTGGCAACGGACAAACGTTGATTCGTTTTCCACCCACGAATGGCAGCAAATCCTCGCGGTCCTTTTTTGAGTGGGCTATAAACGTGTCGATTGGGCGGCACGCAAATTTCAGGAGCGCAACATCGAAAGGACTTCGTTCATGAGGAAATACGTTATGGCACTCCAGCACGCAGCTAAAGCCGGCCCGATGAAGAAAGCGGGCCAGGGTTCCAATCACGGGAGCGAAGAAAGAATGCCACCATTGAAAGACTACGACATCAGGGGAAAAGGCTTTGGCTGCTTTCACCGCTCGAGCCCAGGTCAACGGGTTCAGCGAGCTAAGAATAGGGATTGCACCGGCGTCGAGCTTTGAAGCACTGGCGTCGAATACAGTCGAGCCAGGAAAGAGGAATTTGGGGTATAGCTTGCGAAAGGAGACGACCTGAACTGAATGGCCGCGGTTAGTCAATTGCCTCGTCAGGTAATAAACGTGATGTGCGATCCCGCCTCTGAGTGGATATGCCGGGCCAATGATGGTGAACTTCATCGAGCGATGCGTTCGGTCTCAACCTCAAACGAGGCATCCCGGTGGTCGCGCAATGCGACCCGCTCCCGCTCTTCAGTTTCGACGATTGAGTAATCGCTTTCCCGGCGATAAGAGTAGGCAATCATCTCCGCGAGCAGGCCAAACAAAATCAACTGTACACCTACGATGATTAGCAGCGTGCCGATAATTAAGAGGGGACGATTACTCAGCCATTGGTTGGAGATGATCCTGAGCAGGATTAGGTAGAAGTCGATCACAAAGCCAATGCCGGCGAGAAGTGTTCCCAGAAAACCGAAGAAGTGGAGAGGTTTGTTGTTGTAACGAGTCATCAGGATGACAGTCAAAAGACTGAACATGCCGCCTAACACTCGTTCGAGACCATAGCGCGATGAGCCATAGCGTCGAGGCGCGTGCGCAATCTTTGCTTCAGCCAGGCGAAAACCGCGATAACTAGCCAGCACCGGCAGGAACCGATGCCTTTCACCGTAGACCATCACTTCGTCCAGAACCTCGCGCCTAATCACTTTAAAACCGCAATTCAGATCGTGAAGGCGAACGCCGGTAACAAAACCGGTAACCCCGTTATAAATTTTCGAGGCGATGCGCTTGGTCAGCTTATCGTGACGGCTGTGGCGCCACCCGCTAACGAGGTCATTCCCTTCCGCGAGCTTTTCAAGAAGTTGCGGTAATTCTTCAGGCAAGTCCTGCAAATCGCCGTCCATCGTGACCAGGACACTGTTTCGCGCCGCGCGGAACCCCGCGGAAAGAGCTGCTGACTTACCGAAGTTTCTCCGGAAACGAAGGTACTTGACCGATCGGTCTATTTCTCGCAATTCCCGCAAGGTCACCAGCGTTCCGTCGTTGCTGCCATCGTCGACGAAAATTATCTCGTATTCCACACCCAGCTCCAGGAGAACCGTGGTGAGCCGATGATGAAACTCCTGCAAACCCTGGCGCTCATTGTAAAGAGGCACAATGATCGACAGTGACAAGCTGGAATCTGGTTGGTCGCCCTCTACGCTGTACATCGCAATCTGGTACTGACTATATCCGTTTGCTTTGACTGAAAGATTGAAAGGACCTCATTACAAACAGCTGACGGGTTGAATGTTGGTCGATGAAGCCGGCGTAGTCCGCTGTGATAAACTCGGCGTTTCTGTAGGTTTTAGTCCCAGAGTCAGGCTGTTTCAAGACTCAATAAGAATAAGGTTACTATATAAGGACTTTGATGACTTCGACAAGCTACGAGACTTCGGCTGAGGTTGAATCGGGTGTAGAAACCCACAATTCCCAGCCAGAGTCATCGGACCCGCAGAAGGTTACATCCTATAGCCTCCCGGACACTCCGGTAATTTCGATTCGACCTGGCACAGCCTGGTCTGCGCTTGAACTGCGTTCGCTCTGGTCTTATCGCGAGCTACTCTTTTTCCTGATCTGGCGCGACATCAAAGTACGCTACAAGCAGACGATCCTGGGGGCCACCTGGGCGGTCATTCAGCCGCTCATAATGATGGTCGTATTTACTTTCTTTTTCAGCAAGGTGGCGCGAATCCCCACTGAAGACATTCCGTCTTCACTCTTTTACTACACGGGGCTAACGGCATGGATCTTTTTTTCAAACGCCGCTCTGAGTGGTGCTAACAGTCTGTTGGGAAACACCAACCTGATTACGAAGGTCTACTTCCCCCGGCTAATTATTCCGAGTGCGGCCGTCGGCGCCAGTCTCGTAGACCTGGCGATCGCATCCTTGTTGCTGATAGGACTTCTCGCCTATTACGGCTACGGCGTGACATCGGGCATGCTGATGTTGTTACCGCTCTGCCTGATCCTAACCGCACTCGCTTTGGCAGTTGGTATCCTCTTCTCGGCGCTCAACACAAAATATCGGGACGTACGTTACGCTCTTCCTTTCATACTGCAGGTCTGGATGTTTACTTCGCCGGTGATCTATCCCACCAGCCTGTTACCTCAGGAGTGGCAGTGGATAATTACTTTGAACCCAATGACAGGAATCATCGAAGGCTTTCGCTCGTCGCTTTTTGGCCGGCCACTAAAACTCTGGGCCATAGCCTATGCATTCACATTCTCAGTTATCCTGTTGTTTATTTCCGCCTATGCCTTCAGAAGAATGGAGAAGAGCTTTGCTGAAGTGATCTAGGTCTCTGGCGAACGATCTAACAAAATGCGACCAATCATCGAGGTTCAAAACTTAAGTAAGCAATATCGGATTGATACCAGGGATGCTGCCCTGCGATACGACACGTTACGTGAATCGATGGCCTCGGCTGTTCGTATGTCGTTCAAACGGCTGCGTGGAAATGGAAACACAACCGAGCGTTTATGGGCGCTGAAAGATTTAAACTTCGAGGTTAGCCCCGGCGAAGTAATGGGGATTATCGGCCCAAACGGCGCAGGTAAGTCTACTCTTCTCCAAATCCTGTCGAGAATCATCGAGCCGACAACTGGCACTGCCAAACTTTATGGGCATGTTGGTAGCCTGCTGGAAATCGGCACCGGATTTCATCCTGATCTGAGTGGGCGCGAAAACATTTATTTGAACGGCGCCGTGCTGGGAATGAAACGCACCGAGATCAAGTCACGATTCGACGAGATCGTCGCCTTCTCCGGAATTGAGAAATTTCTCGAGACTCCGGTTAAGCGCTACTCAAGTGGTATGTATGTGCGATTGGCCTTTTCGGTCGCGGCCCACTTGAATCCGGAGATTTTGATCATCGATGAAGTCCTGGCGGTAGGTGACCTTGAGTTTCAGAAGAAATGTAACAAGAAGATGGGCGAGGTTATTAACAGTGGCCGGACCATTTTGCTGGTGACTCATTCCATGCCCGTCATTGCCCAACTATGTCGGAACGCAATGCTGATTCAAGGTGGCAGGCTTCAAAAGATCGGACCCGCGGCCGAGGTGGTCGATTACTATCTGAACGTTTCCAGTTCGGTGGCAACTCCGGTAACGGTGTAACGCGCCGCTTCGGTTTACAAGAACTTTAAGGAACAGTATGGGCCAGGTATCACAGTAGATCATGAAATCTTCTCGCGCGGCGCGTGGTAAGACTTTAAAACGAAGTCCCTCCAAACCATCAAACAGCTATCACCAATTCACTTCGCTCCTGTCATCCGAGGCGCACCTGATTGTCATGGTCAGCCTCGTCATGGTTGTTTTTGTTTGTTACCTCAACTCGCTTAGAAATGGGTTTGTTTTCGATGACCTCGAATTGATCGTTAACAACGAGCAAATCAACAGTTTCAGCTATGCCCTCCTCTTTCAGTCTTATCGTCCGATACGGAACATTAGCTACGCGTTGGACGTCGCCTTGTGGGGCAAGAATGCCTTTGGGTTTCACTTAACCAACACGCTGATTCACGCGGCCAATGTCCTTTTGGTTTTTGCACTCGTAAGAAGATTGAGCAGTGACCTGATCGTGGCCACGATCGCGGCGCTGATTTTCGCGGTTCACCCAATTCAAACAGACGCGGTCGCCTACATTTCGGGCCGGCGCGACTTACTGTTCAGTTTTTTCTACCTGCTGGCCTTTCATTTCTACCTCAATTACTACAGATTGAAGTGGTCAGCTCGCGCCGTGGTCTATTTCGCGTTGTTTCTAGTTTCGTGGTTGCTGAGTCTCATGTCGAAAGAGATGGCCGTCAGTTTGCCGGCTCTGGTCTTTCTGTGGCACTTCTGTGAGGCATGGGAACCGGGTGAAAGCTGGTGGCGCCAGGCGTTGGTCGCAACCCGGGCCACATTGCTGCGAGCGAAGTGGTTGTGGCTGATGCTGTTTGTGGGTGTGCTTACCTTTACCTTGTACTGGGCTTTGCAAAAGGGTGGGTCGGAGCGGGCAGATATAAGCGGTTTTAAGTATTGGGGCGACAGCTTCTACCTGAACGCGTTAACGGTAATTCGCGTGCACGCGTGGTATCTGAAGCAATTGATATTTCCGACCCCGATCGCTCAATACCTGGGCGCCTTTGAAATCTCTCGCACAATCTTTGACTGGGGCTTTGGTGTTGCGCTGTTGGTAGTCGGAGCTGTTGTTGGTGCAGGTCTGTTCCTGCTCAATCGAAGTCGCTTAATGGCCTTTGCGATTCTTTCGTACTTCGTCTTACTCCTTCCTGTGAGCCAGATTATCCCCCACCATGAACTGCTGGCGGACCATTACCTGTATCTGCCGATGATTGGTTTTGGACTAATGGTAGCGTTGCTGGTCCGGCGAATCAGCTCATCCAATCAGTCCGCAGGAAAGGTTGCTTACTTAGTAGTGGCTGCGGCCATTGCGGTCTTCACCGTGATGACCATGATTCAGAATCGCACCTGGAAAGACGAGCGTAGCCTCTGGACAGCCAACTACAAAGCAGTGCCAAACTCCCCGCGCGCCGCTCTCAACCTGGGTGATACGTACCAGAACTCCGAACCGGAAAAGGCCGAGGTTTTATTTAAGCGGGCACTGGGATTGAACCCGCCGCCCGATATTAAAAACTCGTTGCATGATCGACTTGCGGTAATCCTCATTCAACAGAAAAAGTATGCAGAAGCTCAATACTTCGTAGCGGACGTGCTCAGCAGGTCACCAAACGATTTCTTCGGAAACCTTTGGGCAACGCAGTTACATGTGGCTGAGAAGGCATGCGGTAAGGCTGCGGAACGACTTTCACTAGCGAAGGCGGCGATTCACAAATCACGTGAGTTGGTGCTCTTCGAGCAAACGAAAGTATTGGTCGATCAATGCAGGAAGTGACCTCGCGGTCGCCATCCGCTAACCACAATTGTTGCCCGCAATCTGTTTATTGCGTATCATCCCAATCCATCCGCATCACGTCATAGTTCGCCCAAAGAGTAAAAACTTCGACCCGTTCGTTGAGAAACTTATATGACGTCGATTCGAGTCATCCGTTAGAAAAGGAGACTTCTATAGTTATGAATAGAAGGAGCGCGTATTTCCTATTAGGTTTGATGGCTGCAAGCATACTGATCGCTGGCTGTGGAAACACCACTGACAGCCCGAACACCGTTTCTACAGCCAGCCCTGCCGCCTCACCCAAGGCGACCACTGGAGCCGCACAATCGTTGACGGTAAAAGAGGTTGTTGATGTGAAGGTGGTCACGGATCGGCAGAGTGGTGAAAGAGTGGTTCAAGGATCGATTGTGGGAACTGGCTTCCGACAAGGAAACATGGTTGTAATTAACAAGGGCTCTTCTTTGGAAACAGTCTTTGGCAATCCAACCTGGATTACCTTCTCCGTTCCGCTCGCAAACCTGGGCGCTCAAGATTCGTTCACTCTGGAGGTCGTTGACCCTGCAACCAAGGAGCAAGCGCAAGCCGTCACGGTCAATTTTAAGCGATAAGATCAATCTTGAGCTCGTTCGGCGATTCGCAAGGGACGTGAACTGGTGCTTCCGAGCAAACCAAAGCAGTGGTCGATCAATGTAAAAAGTGACCGGGCAGGATCAGCTTAGCGGCTTTTGCCACCAGCTCGCACTCCAATCCACCTCATGCATATCGGCGGTAATGTTGTTTTGAGCGCGGTAGTCTCTCACAGCCTCCTGACAAGGAGGAAGAAAGTTCGCGTCATCAACGATCACAAAGCCTCCCGGTGAGAGTTTCGGATAGAGCGCCTCGAGAGAAAGATAGATTGATTCATAGAGGTCGCCGTCTAGTCGTATCACCGAGAATGGACCACTTTGTAAAGAGGGCAGCGTGTCCTTGAAAAATCCTTTCAGAAAAACAACCTGATCATCCAGCAAGTCATATTGGGAGAAGTTGGCCTTCACCTGTTCGAGTGACACTGCCAGCTCCGGATAAAGATGGAGATCCATATCTACATCTGCCGGATAGACTTCGGCGTTTGGCGAGGGAAGTCCTTCGAAGGAGTCGGCTACGAAAACCTTTCGATCGGTGACGCCGTTGGCTTTCAGCACGCCGCGCATCAGGATGCAACAGCCTCCTCGCCACACTCCTGTTTCGATTAGATCTCCTGGAATTCCGTCGTCGAGTGCTCGCTGAACCAAATCGCGGACATTTTCAAGACGGCGTACGCCGATCATTGAATGTGCTATCGCAGGCCAGTCACGTCCCACTTCTCTCAGGTCTGCCTGAAATGGCCCAGTGTTCGAGGGGTGAATTGAGGCGTCTTGATAGATCGTGTTTGCTAAAACCTTGATGAGTAGATCGAGGTATAAATCTCTCACTGATTCTCAGGCTCCTTCACGCCATTGCTCATTAAGAATGCGATTTAGTGAGGCGGCAGTAGAACAACTCTGTATTGAGAATTCCGCTCTCCGGAAAGTCTTCCATTTCATACTCGACGGAAAATCCTAACTCCTCGAGAGTGTCGTCGAGATCAGTTCCATAGGCGCGATAACTGAGCGCTCTCCCGCCTTTCGCATTAGGGTCACCGTGATACTCCCGCTCCGTTAAAAAGACGTCTTTTGACGGATCCGCCGGATCCGTAACCTGGACCCGATAAAAAGTCTGCTTGCTGTTGCGGAAGTGTGGAACGGTAAATACGTAGGCGCCGCCGGGCTTTAGGACTCTGCGGATTTCATGGTGGGCCTTCAAATCGGATCTGACGTGTTCCATGACGTCGCTGGTGATTACGAGATCGAAGGTCCTGTCAGCGAACGTCAATTCTTCAAGGTTCTGATTTGTCACTCGTGGCCTGACTCGCGACCCGAGTCGCTTCCCTGGCTGAAAGATCGACGTCTCGAGGCGAATCCATTTGCACTTCGCCAGAAGGTCAGGAATCGGATAGGCGCGAGTGGTACGGAAGTAAGGAACCTGGGCGTCGTAGATGGAGAGCGGAGTCGCGTTTTTTGCTGAACTCAGTTCGGCAATGCTAGCCGCTTCAATCCCTGTCATTTCCCTTATCGCCCTTAAAATGCCTCGGGCAATGGAACGATATCGACTGCTGGTCAGACACTCTCCACATAAGAGCGACTCTCGATAAAGCATCTTGTCGGAATAAAAAAACCTTGAATCCTTTCCGCAGACGTTACACGTTCCAATGTGTGATGCCATTCCTTCAAAGAGTTTATATTTCTTCTTGAAAGGCACCTGAACCGGGACGGGTGATTTTTTACTCGAGTTTGTTTTCTCAGCCGCGGCAACTTTGGCCCGCGGTGCAAGCGGTGACGCATATTGGTGGGGAACCCATTTGGAATTCCACTTTAGCTCGTAGCGTTCGCGGTTCTCGTCGAAGAGTTTTTGGTAACGGCCATCTTCAACAAGTTTCTTAAATGAAGCCTGACCGAAGTGATGAATGAACGCATCCGGCGCGCATACGATACGCAATCCCTCCTGTCTGACGCGATGTGAGTAGTCGTCGTCTTCAAACATGCCGATTCCAAATTGTTCGTCGAGGAATCCGACTTGCTGGAAAGTTTCTTTGGTGAAGGCCACACAGAACATTGCCAGCATAGGAATATCAAACAATTCCCGATCGTGTTCTCGCACGAAGCGCGCAGCCCAGGCTGGCATATGGTCGACTTCCGTGTAGCCGACATCTACTTTGGCTTCGTTGCCTATGTTGTTTGTGACTGGCCCAATCAAACCGATTTCGCGATCGCGATTGAGGTGCCGGATCAGGACTGACAACCAGCCTTGGGTGACAACAGTGTCGTTGTTCAGCAGCACGAGATAATCGCCGGTGGCTTGTCGTAATCCAATGTTGTTAGCTGCGGCGAATCCAAGGTTGCTTTCATTGAGAATGACCTTGAGATTGGGGAAAGTCTCTTTTGCTTCCAGCAGATATTCGGGCGTGCCATCCGTCGATTTGTTGTCGACTACGATAACCTCGAAATCGGGCCACTCAGTTCGCGCGAAAAGACTCTCTAGACAAAGCCGATTCAAACGCAGGTTGTTGTAGGTGACGACGATTATTGAAGCTCTTGGGAACACCTGGGTTACGGCCTGCGTAAGGGCCTCAAAGCGGGCCTCCCAGGTATTTTGCCTCGCGAAGGTTCGTCGGCGTTCTCTGAGTTCAGGGTCAACTTCCGCCAGGGCCTCACTTATTTCCTTTTCAAACTCTTCTGCAGTTGAGGCCAACCGAACGAGCGGGGCCAGGTTAGCGACCTCAGGAATCGGCACTGAAACCAAAGGTTTTCCCGAGGCTAGAATCTCAAAGGCCTTGACCGGGTTAGTAGCCTCCGTCAGCTCGGTGCGCCGGAAGGGAATAATCGCAACATCAAACTTCCCTAGCCACTCGGGAATCTCTGCGTAGTGCTTTTCACCAACCAAATAAACGTTCTGGAGTTTGGACAGTTGTTTTATGTCGGCACTGAAAGTAGAACCGACAAGCACGAAATCCCAGTCGGGCCGACTTTTCGCGAGCTCTACCACCAACTCTGAGTCAAACCAATCGGCGATCGCACCGTAGTAACCAATTACTTTGCGCTGACCTGTAGGCTCACCTGCAGCAGCGAAATGTTCGTACTCGCACGCGTTACAAACCAGCAACACGTTTGCGTTGTATTGCCTGGCCTTCTCTTCCAGAAAGTCTGAAGTAACCACTACCAGGTCAGACGCTGAGAGTAAGTCGTGCTCCTGAGTCAGCATCTGCTGCTCGTTAGTCGAAAACCCGGCGTGGAAATCCATGCAATCGTAGATGATGGGCCAGGCGAACTCGTCACGACTTTGGTTGGCCAGCGGCCACCAGAATGGTAATTGAACGACGGCAGCTGCTGCATTCAGCATCAAGTCGCGTCGAAGTTCATCCAGTGACGCAAACAACACGTTGCGCGCCTGGTCGTCCATGACGTCTGTATAGACAACTTGCTTGATCCCACGGAGCGACACCTCGAAAACATTCGGTCGCTTTTCTTTGAGGATGTAGGGTTGTTCGGAAGAGTGAAAGCTCGACGAAATGTAGAACACGCGGTGGCCGGCGGCAGCAAAGCGCGACATCAATTGTTGAGGACGTTGGAAGCGGAAGTCCCAATCAATGATAGGGAAACAGATTACGTCGTAAAGATTCGATTCCTTGATCGAAGGCAGCTCGACTTGCTGGACTTGACCTGGTTCCGCTGCGGTCCTGGGATCAACTGACGTAGCGGCGCCAACCTTTTGACCATATGGGGGCATGCCCAACATTCGGTAGACCGGCAATAGGTACTGGTACTTCAATCCTCCGAATCGTCGAAGCATGCGACCGCCGAGCGATTCATTAATCTTGTCGAGCTGTTGAGTGGTTGACGATAACTGGGCCGACAAAAGCCAGTATCGCTGTTCGGCGAGCGTCAACTGGTTACGCATCGACGCTACTTCGGCCTCGAGGCTGGCAATCTTTTCGGCTTGAGCCCGCTGCAATTCTTCGTCGGCCTGGTCCATGTCTGCCGAACTTGATCTGCGCTTATCCACTGTCAGTTCCGTCGAGACTTTCTCGAGTTCAACAACTTGTTTGGGGTCCGTTGATTGGTCCTGGACAAGTGACGATTGATCAGCAGGTTCTCGTGAGGTTCGCTCCACGGCTTTGCCTGCGGGGGTTTCTCTCATTGAGCATTCTCCAGCCGATAGGAGTCAGGAATAATAGTAAATACATTGTGAGGAATCCACCGGCCACGGCCGGTTGGAGAACGGCAAACAATCGTGAGATAAATCTCTGCGTCGGTTTCGTACCGGACCTTAATCAATGGTAGTAAAGTCAAACTACGTTCACCTCGCAATGTGTAGTGCGCAGGTCTGAGAGTCAATTAATAAACGTGTTAAGAAAAACTGATCAATTCAATCCCGGCCAGTTGAGTCGATATACCGTTCTACTTGCGCTTTACCGGATGTGGCGGCGACCTGTCGAAAGAATCAAGGAGATAGCTCTCACGGCATTAAAGCTCACTGACGAGGAGATCAAAACCATCGGCCCTGTTCTGCAACGAATTAGCTGGGCAGATCCTGAAACAAGGGAGCGGCTTCAAAAATACGGAGTGAATATTCTTCCGGTCAATTTCTACAGCAGCACACCCTCTTTTGAAGAGATCAAAAGTTCTTTTGAATATAACGAGGAAGAACCACCCTATTTGTCTGAACAACTGTTTGATCCAGACTTCCTGAATGAAACGTTGAGACAGCTTAGCGAATATTCTTCAGAGTTTAATGCGGAGACAGAAGGCGATGTAAACCATCCCCGCAACTACTTCTGGAAAAACGGGCAGTTCGGTTATAGCGACGCCATGGCGTACTACTGCTTTATCAGAAAACTCAAACCAAAGACTATCCTGGAAATCGGCAGTGGATTTTCAACCTTGATCGCGATTGAAGCCGTAAGAAAGAATCAAGCCGGAACTATTGTTTGTGTTGAGCCCTTTCCCAGACCCTTTCTTAAAGGTAATAAGTCCATAAACCTAATTGAGCGCAAGGCCCAGGACTTAACCGCTGACTTCCTTAATGAGACCCTTCAGGATGGAGACATTCTCTTCATCGATTCAACGCACACCGTTAAAACCGGTAGTGACTGTAACGATATTTATCTACGCCGGCTACCTCAAATCAAACACAATATCACTGTTCATGTGCACGATGTGTTCCTGCCCTTTGGCTTGCCCTTAGAATGGTTGAAAGCCAGGCAGATTTTCTGGACGGAACAATATCTACTGATGGCCTTTTTGCTCGATAACCCTAAAGCGAGGGTTTGTTTCGGAAGCACTTATCACCACAAACTCAACAATGAGGCACTGACGAATTTTATGGGTGGCAAATATCTACCCGGAGGAGGAAGCTTTTGGTTTGAGTATCGAGGCCGCCCCTGATCAGTGGAGAAAAGCTTCAAAGATACCCCGGAGCCGAATTCTTCCAGATCCCCTTCCTCTCAGCTATTGTTTTTGCCTCGGAGCGAACGTTTCAATTTCCCCACCGCTCGAGAGCCGGCGAGCAAAATCGAATTCGTAGTGGATGTACTCCTGCTGAGATTCAGATAGTACTCATACTGTTCCCAAACATGCTGCAGTTTCCCTTCAAGCTCCCTACGTAAGTCATAGAGCATTTGGATCCGCTGATCGCGACGGGTGATGTATTCATGCAACAGGTGGACATCAGCGTCTGTCAGAGCGTGCCCAACTGTGAAGTGCGGCGGCAACGGCGGCTCGACATATTCAGTATTGTGAAACTTGACTGAGTTTTCATTAGGACGGTGCTTTGTGTAGTAGTAGATCGTAAAAGTGCGCCGCGACTTTCCCTCGGCAAGATTAAGTCGATCAAACCCGTGCCACGATATTTCCGATGTTTCAAAAATGAGGCAGCGATTATTGATGGGCATATAGGAGTTCACGAGGCTTCTCCCGCTAAAGGCAATCGGGTCTTTGTGAACCTGTAGGTTGCCGCCCCAAGCCTCCTGCCATCCCGGGTTGAAGTAGAAGAGGAGATTTAAGCGCCGATGTGAAAACGACTTGGGATGGTGATTGAAATCCAGGTGAGGCGGTAGAAAAATTCCTGACTGCGATTCTCGAATTCCGCCTCCAAAATAATCCGGGTCATATTCAAGCTTGGGAATTCCAGTGACCTCTGTCACTAAGCCCAGGAACTCTTTACTCTTGACGAGTGTGTCCAGTTGTTTAAATGCCTCGGGAAAAGTGTCGACTGAGCCATTGGCATAATTTGTTCCTACCTTTCCTCCATCCTCGATACAGAAGCGGTCGTACTCTTCATTCTTGATCGGAAAATCCTGGTGCAGCCGGGCTAGAAATTCAGGCTGAAAGAAATTGTCGATAACGACGTGCGGAAAAGGCTCGGCACCGTGAAACTGGCTACGAAGTTCGCCAACTGTTGCATGCCAGTTACGGTTCACCAAAGCCCAAATGTCGATGTTCTCACTCATGTCTGTTACGAGCTGATCAAAGCGGAGGAAGGTGCCGGCCGGGATCGGCAATACCTTGGGGCAGGCGGAATTTATCATATCCCCCGGCTGGCGACTACAGCATATCTTTTAAAGAAACTGCGGCTACTCATTAACGCTTAAATTAACGCTTTCAGATCGGTCCTCAAGACCCGTCCTACTAACCTGTAAAGTGAAAGAAGCGGGATTAACTTCGGAAATGGGTATCGCAAAGGTCATCCAGCCCTGATCTCCAAAGACAGTTTCGAAAGAACGATTACCGTCTATCACGACCATATCACCCCTCTGAAAACCAGCACCGATAATTGAACCTATGACGGCCTTGCCTCCAGTTTGAGGGTCCACCCCTATGTGCAGATCGGCAATCTTGTCGATGACCAGGGGCCCTCTATTGCGGGCCCGGACAATTGGCGGCAGGCAACTGTCATTTGCCGCTGGGTTTGGGTGCATGCTGTGGCGACGCTGAAAGTCGGGTGAGAATACGTTGAGTTGGTGGTCCTTTATTAAACTCAATACTCGATTCCGATCTTCAGTCACCCTGCTGCAGATAGGAATCAAGGGCGTGCAAATTGGTTTTTCGACTTCCGGGTGATTCGCCAAACAGAAGAGTGTCTGTGCCATTCCCTGAAAATATGCGCGCGCATACGGGCTCCCCTTCCACGCATACCAAATCATGCCTAATTGCAGGAACATAACCGCCAACAGTGCCGCGCCCGGAAGAAGACGTCGCACATAAGGCGCGTATTGGGAGACGGTCGTCCATCGAGGCTGCGCGCTGCCAGTCGCCTGCCGCACACTCAGCCATTGCAAAACTAAAGCAACATTGGCCAGTTGGTAATACTCCACATATCGAAGTTGCTTGAGATAGTCCCAGCCCAGAGTCGGCACTCTTGCAGCGAAAACACCAGCGGTGCAACCGTAGGCGAACAGCATTAAGCAAACTGCGACAAACGTGGCATGCCGCCAAGACGAGAGCCGCCAAACGGAGACCCAAAACATCATGTGCAGCGTTATCACGAGGAGGGCTACCGCGAACATGCCCAGTCGTCCAAACCGCGCGAAAAACAGATCCGGGTGAGCCACCGACGAGGCAGCCGGAAGAATTATCAACTTCCAGGCTTCAGCTGAGTGAGCACTCACAAAGCTTATTAGTGAAGGAGTCGGAACAGAGCGAGGGTCATATGGTGGCATCGACGCCGCATACGCCAGATTGTAAACAACCACTCCCGCTAATATAGGCAAAGTTCTGAGCAGGTTCTTGCGCCAGCCGCCGCAACGAATCGCTTCAAAGATCAGCGCCAGAATAATTGCAACACAGATCAGCGATCCACCGACATCCATCGTTACTAAACACACGATACACGCAACAAATATTGCGCCCATTCCTAACGCGCCCCGCGCAAGCCGGCTCAGAGAGATTAATAACAGGCCGAAGGGCAAACCGACATAAAACAACATCACCATGGGCCACGTGTATATCTCTATTGAATTGAGGGAAAAATGGAGTAGTGGGATAAGACTGATCAAAGCAGCTTCCGCCAGTTGAAGCGGGCGACCTATACTCCATGCCACAGCCACAAAATACAATCCACAAATCACCATGGCGGCGAAACTGACCATCGCCTCAAAATGAAAATCAGCCGCGAACACGTTTACATTAAATGTAAAAAGCGCCTTGTTGACTGGTCCGGCTACTTCAGAAGGAACCCGCTTCACAAAGTAGTCCGTCCAATGAAGCCTTCCATCAAACTTCTTGCTGATGAAGGCCTCCATTAAATACCAGTGATCTGACTGAATTACCGGGTTGGCGGTTCGCAACGTATACATGAACGCATTTGCGGTACAAAGAAAAAGCATCAGAACCACAAGCGCGGTAGCAGCTGATTTCTTACGAGAAAGGTCCGCAAGTCGATCAAGAATCGTTTGAAGTCTGGCGGGCACCCTGATATTGAGACTGCTATTGTTCTTCAATCGAGGTCAACTTTCAGTTCGTCAGGCACACATACAGAAACAAGTAAGCTGGCCCTAACGAAATTAGGCTCTGCATGTAAGGTTGTGTTTGACGAATTAGCGTCACACAGGTTTGGTGTTGGAGCGACAGTCTAACGCAATTTCACTATTGTTTGCTATCTCTATTGCAAGAAACTATCATGTCACACTTTTCCAAAACGCTGCCCAGGCAAGTGACCTGAATAGAGCTGGACCTCCTGGTTCTGTCAGAAGCGTGGCGAACGATTTCCCAAGTTAAACAGGACAACTACTGTAGTTCGGATTGCGACATCCGCATGGAAAGCAAGCACAGCAACCCCCTGGAAATGTCAAAAAAGTTATCGATAGTGGTACCGGTGTACTTCAACGAGTTGTCGATACCGGAACTTTTTGAAGCACTGAGAACAATTGAAACCACGCTCCAGGAGAAGAATGTCGAGTTGGAACTCATCATGGTCGATGATGGTTCGAAAGATGGTTCTTTGAGAGCGCTTCTGGAAGTAAAGAATCTCAGAGAACAGACCAAGGTCATTAAACTGACTCGAAATTTTGGCGCCGTGCATGCTTCAAAAACGGGTCTTCAATTCGTCACCGGCGACTGCTTCCTGATTCTGGCCGCAGACCTGCAAGATCCTCCGGAGTTGATACCGTTGATGGTCGACAAATGGTTGCAAGGGTCCAAATTTGTTCTTTGCCAGAGAACCAACCGGCAGGATCCGGCAACGTCCAAATTTCTTGCCTACGTGTTCTATCTACTCGTACGGTTCCTGGTTGTTCCGGATTATCCGGCCCGTGGCTACGACCTGGCGTTGATGGATCGAAGCTTCTTGCCACACATAAAAAACAGCAGCAAGAACATCAACCCTCCCTTGTTTGCCTACTGGCTGGGGTTTACGCCAGACGTTATCCCTTACGAAAGGAAAAAAAGAGCGCACGGTAAGTCGCGATGGACTTTTTCGAAGCGAGTCAAACTCTTCCTGGATTCCCTACTTGGCTTTTCCGTCCTACCTATTCGTCTGATCTCTTTGGTGGGAGTGCTTGTTTCATTTGCGAGCTTCGCTTATGGCAGCGTGGTTTTTATCAACGCACTTCGCGGCAAAACCATTGCGCTCGGCTTCGCTACGATTGTTACCATTCTCTCGTTTTTGTTGGGACTAATCATTGTCATGCTGGGTGTGATCGGCGAGTATATCTGGCGCATATTTGACGAGCTCAATAAACGCCCGGAATCTGTAATCGATGAAATTTATTAACCGTGAGTTCTACCGGTTTGTATTCTGGGGTGGAATGAATACGCTGGCGGGCTATGTGCTTTATGCACTGCTCCTGCAGTTCCTACCTTACCTGGTTGCCTATAGTGTCGCTTTCGTCCTCAGTGTTTTTGTTTCCTATTTCCTCAACTCAAGGTTTGTCTTCAAGCAAGAGCTGCAATTGAGGAAAGCGGCCAAGTATCCGGTGGTCTATGTTGCGCAATATCTTCTCGGTACCGTGCTGATGTACGTGCTGGTCCAGCTACTTCACGTCAACAAGCTGGTGGCTCCTGCAATCGTAGTCCTACTTACCATTCCAGTGACCTTCACCTTAAGTAGGAGAATAGTCGGCGCGAAACCCGAGGCCAGCTAACGCAAGGCGCTTTTCACCGCGGCTACGAACTGATCGTAATCGCGGTAATAATCTTCTTCATCGAAGAAGTGCGAGGCGAGCACCATGCAAACTGAGCCGGAGGAGAAGTTGTCAATGTTTCTCCAGATCATCGAGGGAATGTAGAGTCCATTGTAGGACCGATTCAAGTGATACTTCTTCGTAGCAGTGCCATCGTCAAGTTCGATATCGAAACTACCTGACATCGCAATCATTAATTGCTGAAGAGTCTTGTGACCGTGGCCCGCACGAGTCGCGCCGCCGGGCACGTCATAAAGGTAATAGACACGCTTGATTTCGAAAGGAACATGATTCCCGCCTTCGATGAAAGTCAGATTTCCCCGAGGGTCACTAATCTTCGGCAGCTCGACAATCTTGCAATCGCGTAGGCTCATATCAGTTCAGTCAGCTCAGCAGATCCAGTTCCAGAAAGTCATGGACCACTCCACCACCGCCGAATTCAGATTTGTATTGATACAAACCGGCGTTGAGATGCTGGCCATCCCTTTCGGTGCTAACTCCAAAATCGAAGTAGAGAGTTCCGCGCGCGCGGGCTTTTTCAATCGCATACTCAAACACCGCATCGAGAGCGCTGGCTTGCTGGCCCAACTCGCTTGCAGCCGTGTATTGCGCGTGGACCACTTCGCGCGTCACAAACAAAACGCTTCCCGCCACTACTTCCTTCTCCAGCCTGGCAACGACTAATTCTATGTTTTCCGGAAAGAGTGAACACAGTTTAGTTATTTCCTCAAGAGAGTGGACCGGACGAAGCTGATACTTTCGCTCAAGGTTACTCTCCAGCACAGGCCAAAACTCGGGAATATGCGAGCTACCCTCAGATACCTCGACGCCAAGTTTGCCTGCCTTCTTCGAAGCTCGTCTGCGACGTTCACTCACCTGCAGACGCTGATTGAGTTTGATCGCGGAAGATAGGTCTTTGCGATAAGTCTTTGCGCCGGCCCTGAACAACGCATAGAGATCATCCTGCGAGGGTACGCGGTGATAGATATGCGGGACAGCTTTGTAACGCAAGCGTTCAAAACCTTCCGTAGCGTAATGACCCCGCAGCAGCGTTAACGCCTCGATCATCCTGTCGCCACTCAATTGCCCGGCGTGAATTAAACCGCCAAACGTAATTCCCGGGTGACTGACTACACGTTTGCCGTCCGCCGGATCTACCGCTGCCGGAAAAAGACCAAGTAGTTGTCTGTCGTCTTGCAGGATTAACGAGACGTCGCAAAAACGATCCTGATGATAAGAAAGAAAGCGGCGGGTATGGAGAAAAGTCGCCGTCAGGCACTGTGGAATGAACCCATCCCACCGATCGGCATCTCCGGAATAAGGAACAACCTGCATAGAATCTGAATGGCCCACAGCCTAGCTGCGCAACGCTACTCCGAATCCCGTCTCGCCGTAGTTGTTGCCGTTGTAGAACATATAGGTGCCGTGCTTCGTCGGTTGAACCGCTGCGCAACAGATCATCTCGGAATCCCAACCACTACTCGAAACGTCAATACCAACCTGATCATCGTTCCTGGTCCAATGCAGACCGTCGGAGGACTCGGCATAACCCAAACGGTAACCTTTCGAGCGAGTGCGTACTGAGTAGTACATCTTGTAAAGATCGGCATCTTTTATGACATAGGGCCGGCCAAACCCAAATTCGTCTCCGTCGCCCGTTAAGGGAACGGCCAATTGGCCGGCCGAGCCCCAGTGCAATCCGTCCGCCGACTCGAGGTAATAGATCTGATAGGTGGGAACGTCCTTCCCGCTGACATTGATCCAGGAACTTCCTGCGATGTACCACATTCGCCAGATCTGTTCATCGCGAATTACACAGGGAGCGCTGCGCACAAACAGTTCACTATCGCTGCGGTCGAGCACCGGCGTTTGCCATCTACGTCGGAAAGTCTCACCGCGATCCTCGCTGACGGCGAGACCGGAAAAAAGGTAGTAGCGAACCTTGACCCCAAGCTGCCATCCAAAATAGTAGAGGTAGATTTTCCCGCTCACCTCCACGATGGAACACGGCGTAACACCATTGTCATCGAATGTGCCTGGCTCACCTATATCCAACGCGGGACGATCGGAGATTCTCAGGGTTCGGCGTGGATCAGCAGAGTCAACATCCACGAATCCAACCCTACCAATCTGATTAGAGTCGCGGAATGAGGCGTAGATCCTGATTCGGTCTTCGTCCAGGACAATGGGAGTGGGTACGTATGCGTGCGAAACCGCCCAATCATGAGCGCCATTGGCTGCGTAAACCAATCCAAGCTTCTGCCACGACAATAGCTAGTCCCTCACCTTGAATCGTTCAAGCGTTGAAACACTAGAGGTCTCTGGTTTCGCCGGTTTGAAGAAAACAGCGTCCTCGGTGTCCTTGAGAATTACCGTATTTGGTCCAAGCCAGCAGTCGCGACCGATATTCACGTTGTTAACCACCGTCGAGTTGACGCCCAGGAAACAATTCTCCCCCACTTCTACAAAGCCGGAGATCACCACGTGAGACGAGATGAAGCAGTTGTCCTTGATAGTCGAGTGATGTCCGATGTGGTTGCCGCTCCACATCACCACGTTGTTACCTACTTTAACGAACGGTTGGACAGTGTTGTCCTCAAAGATGAAGCAATGTTCACCCAGCTCAACATTTTTCCAGACAAACGCTTTGCTTGAGATATAGCTGGCGAGTTCATAGCCCTTAGCCTTTGCGGCGAGGCTTAGTCTCGTCCGCAACCTGTTCAATTGGGTGTAGACCAGAGCCGCGTAAACGCTGTGCTCCGATGGGGCGTATGTTTCCTGCAAACTCTCAAATGGAACGACTGGTAGACCAAACAAACTCGTCTTCGTCAAATATTCCTTTTCGACGCTGAAAGCAATGACTTCGTAATCCGAGTCATGAGTGAAGTATTCATACGCGATCTCGGCGAACGCACTATCACCAACGATGATCAGCTGCTTGTTTTTCTGCACGATAACTTTACGGCCTGGTAATTAAAATGTCTTCGCGACGATTTGCCATAGGTAGGTTTTCGTTTTGCGGCACTATGAAAGCGTCGAATCCCTGACTGCGGGCCCGCGTTACGATAGAAAGGATTACCGAGTCATCAATTTGATTTGGCTCGATCTTGTTGAATTCAACTACCGGTTCCGCGTCAGTCTCCATAAATTCCTGATGAAATTTCACTCCCGCCGGACTGCTGAAAAACCTTCTCCGCTTCGAGATGTTTGGCACATCGCCTATCAACATCTCACCACCGTGCGATAACAGGGAAAGCGAACGGTCTAGAAACTCCCAGATGTTTGATTCGGCGAAAACGTAGTGCAGGACGCTGTATGTCAGAATAACATCCATCCGTTCTGCATATTCCTCAAATAACTGATCACATCGCGGATAGTAGGCGGCGATTTTGCGAAGGGACGGGTGATCCGGCAAGCGCGAAAGCATTTCGCTGGAATCGATGAGTGTTAACGAGTGACCGTTCCTCCGGCACAGTTCAATCAACATCGTAGGCAGTTCGCTACACCCTGGACCAATATCAAGCACGTTTTTGCCAGTCGCCTGCAGCCCACGCAACTTGCTGCAAATATCTTCAAAGATGAAACCTTCCTTGCCCTGCCGGTAGGAATTCGGAAATCCAATTCTCTCGTAAGGACTGAGTGAGTCCGCCTCGGCCAGACGACGGAAATCATCAAAGTTCAGGTTCGCAAACTGTTTATTCTTGTCGGTGTCCATCAGGAGAATTTCGCGCGCCGAATTCTAGCTCATTACGTTTCGAATATCGTAACGCAGTCTGGCAAAGGGAAGAGTTTGGTAGACACAAAGGGCCAGGCAAAAGGCTTATCGCCAATGACCAATCGAGACGCAGAACTGAATTAGAAGCTTGAAGGAATAGGCTGACGGGAGTTGGTAAGGTGTGCGGAACAGGACGTTAAACTAATCGCACTCTGGCAATACGTGCGCCCCACCACTCTCGCGAAGAGCGGTGGGGCGCAAATAAGTAGGTTCGCGCAAACGACGATTTACTGCAGGGTTGGTGAACCGCCCGAGAACGGCCCGTTGTTTCCAGTATTGCCGGAAACCTCGTTATTCCCGTACGAGAGAATTGTCCCTCCCGAGAATCCCAAGCCGTTCGTCGTGTTGCCGTGGACATTAGTTCTAGCGACGGTCACCGCAGTTGAGGCACCATTCGAATCTATTCCCGTACCATTCTGGTGGACAAGGCAGTTCGTGACGGCGATTTTGGCGCCAGCTTCGCCGCCTATCCCAACAATGTTTTTGGAGATGTTGGAATTGCTGATGCTGCCCTTGAGGTTGAGGCCTACCAGCACGTATCCCGTTCCGACGCCAGCGGTACCGTTTTGGATAATTTGGCAGTTGTTGATGAACGACCTCAGGGTCGGCGAGCCACTTGCTGGCAACACCACAATTCCACTGCCGGAGTTGTTACGAATCACTGTATCGGAGACATAAAGGTCACCATCTACAGATCGAACGTCTTCAATGCCGCGACCCGGGCTACCGCGGAAACCAAAGATCTGACAATTCTCGATATGAACGCTCTTGGCGGCAACTATTCTCACGCCTCGGAGCGAATTGTTTTGCGGTAACGCTCCATTCATAGAGATGTTGCGCAGAACTACCCGGTCGTCGGCGCCCGTAGCGTTGATGATGAAGCCGCTCGTCGCTGATGCCAAAACCGAAGCCCATCCCGAGCCAGTTCCGCCATCAACGGTAATGCTTTTGGTGATGGTTAATGTGCCAAAACCACCGGGATCGAGGACGGAAATCTCGCCACCGGCAGCAGTTTTCGAAATCGCCCCTGCAAAGGTCTTGCACGGCGCTGTGCGGCTACAGGGGTTGACATCGTCGCCGACGCCGGACACCCACGTGCGGGTGGCTTGCGCCTGGGCCATGGAAGCGACCGTTAATGTGAAAATCGCGACGGCCAAAATATTTAAAGTGGTGCGAACCTTACTCATGATGCATTCTCCTTTTGGGGTGATCTTAATTGCCATTTAATAGCAAGTCCCTGATTAACGATATGAAGCGAAGCTTCGAATTGATCGCGTGAAAGCTCACGTGCGACCATCGGCTTGACTGCGCCACCTCTGCAGCGCAGTCAAACCAAAACTAAATCCTACTTGAACGTAAACTTGGCTGTGTGAACGCTTCCGTCGTTCAAAGAGACGCTCAGAATACGGCAGGTGTTCTTCCACGAGTTCTCCGTCTTCCAAACGTACTTGTATTGATCGCTGGACGCGTCGTAATTGAGACTGCTTGAGCCTGCCGTCTCGGTTTCCTCAACTGGTGCAACGGGATCATCGCTGGCGCAATTTACTTGCACTGAAGAGGGTGAACCAGCAGCTAAAATATTTAGTCCCTTGTTTCCGCTCAAGCTAAATTTAACTGGAGCAGCCTGGCCAGCCTTCATCGAATTCACCGTCGGCAGATTGTCGATCGGTGAGAAGAAGCCGGTGAAGTTGTAGAGCACCGTGACAGTAAACGTAGCCGTTGCACTGTTACTGTGGGCGTCGGTCGCGGTCACCGTCACGGTTGTTGTGCCAACCGGGAACGTCGACCCTGAAGCCGGGCTATACACAATGTTAATAGAACCTGGGCAATTATCGGTAGCCGTCGCCGGATTCGGATAATTGACAGGCATACTTGTCGCCGGCGAGTTAAGCGGCAGCTGTACCGTCACGTTTGCTGGCGGTGTAACTACCGGAGGCGTGTTGTCAACGACCGTCACGGTTTGTGTATCCGAAGCTGTGTTGCCTGAACCATCCGTTACCGTATAGGTGACTGTGGTATTACCCAACGGGAAGGTGTTCCCGGCCGGAACGCCACTGCGAGCAACAGTCTCTCCGGGACAGTTATCGTCAGCTGTGGCAACGCCTAGCGCAGCATTCAAATCGCTGGCCGTTACACTGCAGGAGGTGGCGCCCGCGCCGGTGTAAAGCGTTACATCCGCCGGAGCAGTAATTGTCGGTGCCGTATTGTCGACGACGGTTACGACTTGAGTGTCGGAAGACGTGTTTCCACTCCTGTCAGTCGCGATGTACGTCACCGTGGTATTGCCGAGCGGGAAGGTGTTCCCCGCCGGCACACCGCTGCGGACCACAGTCACGCCAGGGCAGTTGTCGTTTGCTGCCGCCGTACCAAGAGTTGCGTCGAGGTTCGCGACCGTTACGCCGCAGGAAGTGGCACCTGGACCAGTAAACAACGTGACGTCCGCCGGCGCTGCTACGGTCGGTGGCACCGCTGGACCTTCAGTTACTGTAACCAACTGAGTTCCAGTTGCGGTATTCCCGGAAGCGTCTGTCGCAACATAAGTAACCGTCGTGGTTCCGGTTGGGAAGACAAAGTTTGCTGGAACACCTGTTCGAGCGATGTTAACCGACGCGCTGCAGTTATCGTCAGCCGTAGCAACTCCCAGCTCGTCATCAAGAGTGGCTGTACACGACGAAGTCGTGACGTTGACGTTCGCGGGGACACTAATCGTCGGGTCCACAGTATCTGTTCCAGAGACCGTGATGGTCTGCTGGCAGCTTGCGAAGCTGCCGTTGATTGCGTCAACCGCCGTCCAGGTAATGGTCGTGACACCAGATGGATACGGATCAGTGAGCGCCTGACCATCGTTGCGGGTGCCCTGTACAGTGACGTTGGAATCCGACGGGTTTGTAGTCGGCGTACCAGGGTTAATGGACGGTGCATCGCAAGTTCCAGATGGAGCAACCACGGTTTGATTTGCCGGGCAGCTAATAGTCAGGTTTTCTCTATCGGCTGCGTTCACCGTGATTCTTTGCTGGCATGACGCCGATTGACCGGTGGCATCTGTGACTTTCCAGTCGATAAACGTAATGCCCACAGGATAGGGATCGGTTAAGGGCTTGGCCGGCGTATCGAAATCGTCATCGTCATCGCTTCTAATTCCAGTCACGGTCACGCCGGAAGACGGAACCGTGGTTGGAGCGCCTACCGCGACGGACGCCGAATCTTGACCAGTCGCTGCTGTAACGTTCTGGTTAGCTGGACAACTAATTGTCGGGGCTGGGGCGTTGGTAACCGTGACGGTGAAACTACAACTACCGCCCCCGGTTTCGGAAGTTACATTGATTAGAGTAGTTCCCACGGGGAAGAACGAGCCCGAAGCTGGAGTTGCAGTGACCGCACCGCAATTCCCGGCAATTACGTTCGTAGCGGTAAACGTTACAAATCTTCCTGGGTTGCCCTCGTGAGTCGTATTCGCAGTGACAGTGAAATTGTCGCGACAGGTTAAGGTACAAGTTTCAGCACCGCTTGCTGCTGGCACGATTGCCTCTGCGCTCGAACTATTGTCGGAAGGATCTATCTCAGCCGTAGTGCTTGTGGCACTGACCAGGTTGGTAATCAGAGTGCCCGCCGGAACTCCAGAGTCAACGGTGTACGAAAAATTGAATATGGCGGTAGCGCCCTTTGGCAAACTAGCAATCGTACATGTTGCGACGCTGCCGACAGGAGTGACACATACTGCCCCGAAAGACGTACTTTCAACTAAGGTTCCGAAGGTTGTGTTGGTTGGAACATTCTCGGTGAGCTCGACATCAACTGCATCGCTTGGGCCGTTATTGGTGATGTAGATGTCAAAGACACTACTGTTACCTGTCTCCACTTCCGATGCCTGAAGTCCACTGGATTGACTTACGGCGAGATCGACAGAGTCCACGGCCGCATTCACGTTGAAAGAAATGCTGTCTGCCACTGATCCGTCGCCTGTTGAAAGCAGCAACACTTTCCAGAGGCCACGATTGTCGACGACTACCTGGCCGCCACCTGAATCAGTAATAGTTGTTGTGTTTGCTGTGGGTAAAGTGAAAGTGAACTGTTGCGGATCGGTGGTCACATCATCAAACTGAACTGCTGAACCACGACGCGCTACCCACGCAACTTTTCTAGCCGGTCGGCCCGGATCGCCCAGCGGCGCACCGGTGACTTTTAAACAAACGGTGTCTCCAAGGGTGAAAGAGGATTGCAGGGTGGTACAGGTGGCTTCGTAGGTTTCCATCAATGGAACCATTGGCTGAGGCAGGAAGGCCAAGGGAAGCAATCCTTGAAGTCCGGGCACCGGTAACTTACCAATAACACCACGCCCTGCTCCCGGCTGGGGGTTCGCTACAGCCGGACGCAAGGATAACGAGGCCGAAGTTCCATGGAATAGGGGAACGACCACGATCGTAGCGAGAGCGATGAGAACAGAAATCCGAATTAATGAAACCCAAGAGATGAAACGTTTCTGACGTAAGGCGTTGCCTGTTCTCATGTTTTTCTCCTTAATCGCTCTCAGTGTCGAGAAACTCTCTGAGAGTGCCTACCATTCAAGGTGGCAAAATATGAAAGATTAGCTTTGTTCTAGCCTACGTTCATGAGCGAACAATTGTTAGGTAAGATTTGTAGCTGTACTTCGCTTTAGGTTATTACCGAGGTCGCTGAGTCTTCTGGGCCAACTGCGCCTGATGGTTAATAGCGGGTGCGCTAAAACTGGCTTTTTCTGGGATCCAAAAGGGCTAAGTGCAAATCCAAAGAAATTTTCTCGTTGGAGCTCAAACCTCGCTTGGTGTCGGGAGCGATCGAGGGCGACTGCCAATCAACCCTGTCACATTTTTAGAAGCGATCTCACTCCAAGAGGCGGAGGTTTTAATCCATGCCTAGAAAGAAGTCAAGCATTTTTTTGCGAAAAAATTTTTTTTCGCACACGAAAGTGTCCGTGAGCTCTACGGGACAAAAAAATCCTCGCGCACCTGAATAGTGCGCGAGGAGTAAAGTTCACTTCGGGTTAGTGATCCTATTGCTGACCCTTATCGTGCGAGTCAAGCCCGATTGGGGTTAGGGTTGTCACGCCAGCGTTGCCAGCGTTTCTGTTATTGCCCCATGAATTTACGGTGCCTGACGTTCCGTTAGTCGTGTTGTTGGTGATGGTGGAATTGCCAACACGTACTGTTCCGCCCGCCGCCTGCAGAATGCCAATTCCGTTACTGGAAATCTGGCAATTGTTGATGTTCAGCTCGGCTGTGCCTACTGGACTCTCCACGCCAAACCCGTGACTCGTGTTTCCCGAAACCACCGAATTTGTGACGGTCATCCTTGAGCCACTGCTGGCGACGATACCAAAACCGTTTTGCAGTACTCGGACGTTGTCCAGGTATGCATCGATTCTGACGGAACCGCTGGCAGGAATGACAACGATTCCCGTGCCACCGTTATTTCGAACAGTAGTATTGTTCACCCACAACTTCCCACCGTTCGTCCGCACATCTTCAATCCCACGTCCTGGAGAGCCGAAGTTGCCATCAATCAAGCAGTCTTCGATCACCACATTCCCACCTGAGATCGTGGCCCCGCCGGTAATTCTAATACCGCGAAGGCCGGTAGCGCCGCCCAGGTAATTGAGGTTGCGAAGCTTGACACTTTTCCTGGTGTCCCCGACCGCGAACGAATCAAAAGCGATGCTGGTTCCGGTAGTAAGGGTATGGGTGATCCCGGCGTAAATTTCGTGGCAATCGATACTGATTGATTTTGTAATAGTAACCGCACCAAAGCCACCGGGATCGAGACAGTTAATTTCACCGTTGGTAGCGGTCTTTGAAATGGCGCCGGCAAACGTCTTACAGGGAGCCGTACGGCTACAGGGATTCACGTCATCGCCTACTCCTGAAACCCATGTTCGGGTCGCCTGGGCCTGGGCAATTGAAACAAACGCCAATGTGAAACACACGACTGCGAACAGTCTAATTACGGGGTATAGCTTAGTCATTTTTCTCTCCTTTAGGTTCAATTGATGAGGTAAGGGTTTACTCAGAATTCCGGGGCAGTAAGGAATTATTGTTATTCCGTCGGGAAGCTACCACAAGCGGCGAGTTCATAGTAAACAAAGCACTGGAAGACAACAGATTGCGGACGTCTTAAGTTCCAGTTTAGCGGACGGGTTTTACTCCAGTTGACCGCCTCGTGTCAATGAAAAACTCGGCGACGGCGCTTACCCGCCGCGATAGTTCGCAGACTGAAACCGCAGCGATCAAACGATACCAATAATCCGAGCTATGCTAATTTAGTTTCTTGGTGAGTTGCTCGAGTAAATGTGAACCCCGACAGATGACTGTAAATAAAATGCGAACTGAGACGAAAAGTAAGCTTCCAATAGTAATAATTGTGGTTGTGTTAGCCGCAGCTGTCTCCTTGGCCTGGTATTTAAAACGATCAAGCTCCGAAACTCGTCGAGCCGCACCCGTTTCTGCTATTCCAGCCAGCAAGAGTGGTCCCGTGAGACTTGGTGCCGAGCCCCCGCACGCACAGGGTGACACGAACGCACCGGTGATGCTGGAGGAGTTTGGAGACTTTCAATGTCCTTCGTGTGCCACGGTTCACACGGTGATGAAAAGTGTGAAGACCGAATTTGGATCGCGGGTCGTTGTTGTGTTTCGCGAGTTCCCTTTGGTAGGTGCACACCCAAACGCACTGCCAGCCGCTCGAGCAGCCGAGGCTGCCGGGCTACGAGGCAAATTCTGGGAGATGCACGATCTGCTGTACAAGAATCAAAAGCTGTGGTCTGAAGTTTCGGAGGCTCAACCACTTTTTGAAGAATATGCAAAGTCGATTGGTTTGAATCTCGACGATTTTAGGCGCGACCTGACGAGTACGCTCGTCGACCGCAGAATTACATTGGATCAAGAGCGCGGACGATGGATTGGTGTAAATTCGACTCCCACCATCTTCATTAACGGCCGTGAGATTTCTCCTGACTCTGTGAATATCGACAAGCTACGAGCTGAGATAAATTCGGAGTTAAGATCAGCGAAACAATAGAACGCGATTAGGTTTGCTTGTTGAGTCGAAAGAAGTAATACAGATAGAATAATCAGCCCTGTCTCCCTCCGGTATTATTTTCCCCGGGATCTTCGTTATGAAAAAACTAGTTCTACTCGCCTTCGTATCATTATTCGCGCTTAGCCTTTCGTGGACGACATTCAGCGCTGACGACTCGGATGGACCATCAGCCAACGGCGTCTTTCAGGTGCCAATGGATAACGGCCAGTCTGGCGAAGTGACGTTCCAAGCACGTGTTGCGAAGGATGGCAACACAACTGGAGCGATCACGTTTCGTGCGGAGACGGCCGACGAGAAGGATCTCCTCAAGCCGGTTGATGACGATGAAGAGAACGCCACCTTGCCTCCGTTCTACGCTAAGGCGTCATGCGACTGTCTGGTTGTAGATGGCGTCGAAGCCGCCTTAAGTGGGACCGTTACGGAATCGAGCCGTAAGAGTTTTATCGGTCGAAGGGTCGTACTCGTGGTCCAGGACGGCGACAGTCTAACGCCACCTCTGCGCGACAAACTGACTTTTGGTTTCTATCGATCGACCGCTAAAGGCTGGGTACAAAGTGACGTTGAGCGACCCGCTGATGAAGAAACACCTGATAACTGGGTGGCCACCGACAATGATCGCCCAGGCGAAGTCGGTAGACTGGCCAAAAAAACCGATCAGATAACTTGCACCACTGTCCCTATTTCCGCTCATTCGTTTATCACCGCCAAGCAAGGGAAGGGGACGATACAAGTAACCCGCTAGCGACCAGCAAGCTCAGGACAAATTAGGTAAAAAGCGAAAAGGCGCAACAGTTTTTGGACTGTCGCGCCTAATCTTATGTGGTCACTGTCCTCACCCCAGCAACCACGTGGATGGAAGGATTCACCAACCATCTAGTTGGGCATACTATACCGCGCAATCACGGGATTGGCAATCGAGCAAAAAACAGGCGTTCATTATTCTGTCTGCTTCCGCAACAAGCACCCCGAACCCGCAAGTTCCACAACCTTTCGATAGGGATAGGCATCGGAGAAATACCTTTCCTCTCTCGCTTGCAAAAGTAATAGACTATTGCTAAACCTCGTGCTGAAATGCCTTTACTGGAGATTATAAATGAAAACAATTAGATATTCTTTCTATTCCCTGGCGCTCGTTTTCGCCCTGGTTGTTCCCGTCGCCGCCGACACTATCCGCTTGAAGGACGGCAGCGTTATCCGAGGTCAGGTAGTCGGTTTCAAAGATCAACAGTTCACGGTACTAATTGGCTCAGGATCGCAAGGCCGACGGAGCCGCACGCTGATTTACGTTGAGGACGTCGAGTCAATCGAGTTTGACTCCGCCACCACCGCTGCTGCATCGGGATTAGCTAATGAAGATCGCCCTGTTGCCGATAACACCAGCGTTCCGGACAATCAACCAACAAGGCCCACCACTCAGCCTTCACGTCCTACCAGCCAACCGATGCCTGTAAGTTCACCGACGTTTTTTACCATTAAGGTGGCTGTCCGAGCTGACAACACCAACAATGGTTGGTCGAATAGCGGGTTGGTCGTTCGCAAAGGCCAGCGTCTTAGAATCAGCTCGACTGGTCGAGTTTCGCTTGGAGGCGGAAGGTTTTCAACCCCGAACGGTTTGGCGGGTACAGATAATGAAAAGCTGATGCGCACTGAAGCGACTGGGGCACTTATTGCCGTGATCGGTGATGATAACGACGACTTTCTGCTCATCGGAACCCGTCGAGACTTCGTCGCACAACGCGATGGAGTGCTGTTTTTGGGCGTAAATGAAGGGAATCTCAACGATAATACCGGGACTTACGACGTAGTAATTGAAGCCGAAGCTGGCAGCACCGCTCCCAGATAATTGGCAAACTTGATCCTCGTTGCGGGCATCTCATTTATCGTTCCGTTTTTACCGTAAGTGCGTCGGCCGGACAATTTAGTCCTTCCTTCTCGCCAATATTTAGCAGGTGATTGCATGAAACTCTCCAGCTCAGCTCGGTCCCTTTTTGTCCTAGTCCTGGCGCTAAGCCTTCTCGCCGGTATGACTTTGAGCTTTGCATCGGGGCAATCGCGCCGAACACCGCCATCGAGTAACCAGAAGAAAAACCAGAGGCCAAATCCAACCGCAACCGCAACGCCCGAAGAAGAACCCCCGCCTCCCGATCTGATTGGCAAGCCGCAGGATGCGGATAAAGTCACAGTATCCACCCAAATCGTAAACGTCGACGCGGTGGTCTATCACAAGAAGAGCGGGCAGATTGTTACCGGGTTAAAGAAGGAAAATTTTGCGATCTTCGCGGATAATGCTCAGCAGGTAATCACAAACTTCTCAACTCCCGAGGCTCCAATAACGGTAGCCATGGTGGTCGAATACAGTAAATGGACCGAGATGTTTGGTTACTACGGAAGTGGCGGCTACGACCCGGGTACGTATGAGGTGATTCGACCGACTGCGATGTTTCTTCAGCAGTTCATCAAACCACCTGACGACTACGTTTCAGTGGTGGCGTTCGACATTCGGCCGACCCCGCTTACTGATTTTACGAATGATCCTACGCGGATAAGTCAGGTGATTAATCTGCTACTTCGGAACTCACCTGCCTTCCGGGAGACGAACCTTTTTGACGCTCTCAAGTTTACGCTTATTGGTGGCACCGGAGATTCAGTAGTTCTGGACAACACAGAAAGTCCGAAGTCTGAATACGCCGGTATGGTCAGCGTGCAAGGCCGTCGCCGAGCACTGGTCTTGATAGCTTCGGGAATTGATACCTTCAGCAAAATCAATTACGGCAATGCCCGAAAAATTGCCCAGAACGCGGGAATCCCAATTTACATAATTGGTATCGGCAATCTCTTCTTCAAGAAATACGAAAGTCAGTTGGAAGCCACCGACAGTCTCAGCGGCATGCCTGGGCGAATGACGTTCCTTCAGGCCCAAAATGCCCTCAAGACTTTTGCGAGCGAAACTGGCGGAGCTTACTATCCGGTAACTTTTGAAGGTGAACTGCCCAAGGTCCTGGGATCGATCAATGCGCTGCTCCGCAGTCAGTACAGCCTGGCTTTCAATCCAGGAGATGTGCGCGACGGTAAGCAACACAAGTTAAAGCTGAGCGTGGATATAAACGGTGATGGCACATACGACGACAAAGAGTATGTGATTCAAGCCCGGCAATTTTACAATGCACCCAAGGCCGACGGTACGATGGCAAAGTAACCACCAGCGCGTTGCGGATATTTTTAGGTGAAGCGGCGAGAATTCAAACTCGCCGCTTTTTTTCGTTTCGACAGACCCGCGAGTTGTCTCCCGGCAGCATTCTGGTGTTAGGCTGCGATTGTGCTGGAGATTGATGTGCTGGTAATCGGAGGCGGCGCGGCAGGACTCTTCTGTGCCATCGAAGCCGGAAAACGCGGCCGCAGGGTTGTGGTCCTCGATCATTCAGATCGCATCGGCAAGAAAATCGCGATCTCGGGAGGGGGCCGTTGCAACTTCACAAATATCTTCACCACAGCGGAAAACTTCATTTCTGCGAACCCACATTTCTGTAAGTCTGCACTAGCCCGCTACTCGCCCTCCGATTTCATTTCGTTGGTTGAAAAGCACAACATCGCATACCACGAAAAGAAGCTGGGCCAACTCTTCTGCAACAACGGCTCGAAGCAAATTATCGATATGCTCATGACGGAATGCCGTGAGGCGGGCGTCGAGATCCAGTGCTCGTCGCAAGTCCGAAAGGTCTTCAGGAATGAGCGATTCGAAGTGGAAACCAGTAACGGTAAATTCAGTTCAAGATCTTTGGTTATTGCAACCGGCGGTCTTTCGATTCCTCCTCTGGGAGCAACAGACTTTGGCTACCAACTAGCTCGACACTTCGAACTTTCAATCCGCGAACCCTGGCCGGCTCTGGTTCCGTTTACCCTTTCGGCGAGTTTGCAGCAGGAACTCGCTGCGCTCAGCGGAATCTCAATCGATGCGAGTGTCAGTTGCGATGGTCAGCAGTTTCGGGAAAATATTCTCGTTACGCACCGTGGCTTGAGTGGCCCGGCAATTCTGCAAATCTCATCTTATTGGCGACCCGGTTTGCCGATTACGATAAATCTTTTGCCAGACCATGATGCTGTCGAGTTGCTCAGAAATGAGACGAACATAGAGCAGACACTGCCAAACTCTCTCAGTAGGTTTCTCCCTCGCAGGTTTGCTCATGCCTGGTGCGACATCATTGGTAAAGTTGAACCAATCAAGCGATACACGCCTACTCAACTTCAGCAAATTGCCGCCAGGCTCAATCGCTGGGAAATCACTCCATCGGGAACTGAAGGCTACAAGAAAGCGGAAGTGACTGCGGGAGGAGTTTCAACCAGCGAACTTTCCTCGCAAACCATGGAGGCTAAGAAAGTTCCCGGGCTCTATTTTGTAGGTGAAGTGGTTGACGTTACTGGTCAGCTTGGAGGCTACAATTTTCAATGGGCCTGGGCGTCGGGTTACGCCGCCGGTCAGCATGTGTAACCAGAGGTAGATTACGTTCCATGTATTCGGACCCGAAATTCATCATTGAAGGCTACTATCTCCGGGCGACGATCTGAAAAAAGTCGCGACTCGCGTAGTAGCATCGGCAACCCGCCCGCCGCAGCTTTCACTCCATAGCCTCGATTAACCATTATCGCGGCCAGCTGCGGATTCAGTCGCTGTGGCACTCCGTAGCGAATCGCTTTCTGCGCGACCGGCGCAAAATTTGAGGTTCGCCGAGGATTAATCAACTCTAGCGAATGATCAAAAATATGAAGCCTGGTGGTTTGCTGAAGAGCCAGGTCACGATGGACCAGCATGTTGCAAACAGCTTCGCTGACGGCGCCGCGATGGTAGTTTGCGCGCGCGGCTATTGGACTCTCTTGATCCGCAGCGGGAAACTTTCGGGGTCGTGAGTCCCAGAGGTCGCAGTAACGGCCAATGAAGCGCTGGATCGAGTCGTACAGAGTTAAAAGATTTCCTTCGATCTTTACCCGCTCGACGACGGGAGATTGCACGGAGTCGCCCGCAAATCTGGTAGCCGAAATTGAAGAACGTGGGAAAACCGATCCAACTCTGTCGTCCCGTCCGAATAGAAGCAGCCCCGCTATGGTCGGAACTATTTCGCTCTTGTACTCAGTAGCCAGCAGGAGATCTCGCTGCAGCGCCACACTCGTAGGGTATCCGGTTGCGCTCGCGTCATCGAAGGCATCGCCCTCAAACTCTCGCAGAAAACTCCACAGGTGAGCTTCATCGATATCGGCAATGGTTGCTCCGAGCGCGGGTAAACCTTCGATCAGAACTGGCCGCGCTTCATCGAAGAGCGTTGCGATCTCCTCTGAAGTCGCTTCGCGTTTTTCGGAACCGAAACGCAAATAGAATCTTCCGTCGCGCGTGCGATAGGGGCGTCGCTTCGCGTCGATGTCGAGGGTAACCACTCGCCGGCCGCTATCGAACGCAATGCGATCCACAAACGGAAAAATTGGTGGCTCCACGTCTTCTCGACAAATCCGGACTAACTCATCCTGAACACTCTCGGGGTCATCAACGCCTTCGATGCGCAGTTGATCGCTGACGCCAAACACGATGACACCTCCACCGGTGTTCGCCAAAGCGACGATTTCCTGGGCAATTTTTTCAGGATTCGAAAGCTTGACCTTCAGTTCGAGAAAAGTATCTTCGCCGCCGCGAATCAGGCGTAGTAGTTCTGTCCTCGAAGTCTGGGGAGCAGGAGTTGAGAGGTAATACTCCTGAAAGGAACGTTCGGAGGCGGGCTCATGCCGCTGGTTACTGCGAAATTTTCTGCGAGCCATTTTGTGTTGGCGGGGTCGCTTCGCTTGTCCCGCCCGGATGTCCTAACGCAGACATCGCTGGAATAAAAAATTAGAACGCGGTCACAAATTTCAATCGTTTCCGGCGTCGGTTACTACTTCGAGTATCTCGCGTTCCTTTTGTTCAAGGAAGTCGCCTTGCGCTCTAAGCATTAGTAAATAAAGACAAGTTGCCAGAGCTGCGAGAATAGCGAGTGTAGCATATACAACCGGCAAACTCTGCGCGACAAAACCTGCAGCAATAGCAGCTATTGGCGGCACAGTGAGCAGCAGAATTATGGGGATAAGCAAGAGGCCAACCGCACCGGAGACATTCATCCGGGTGCCAAATTTCATGCGTTTCGGAAAGCGAATTGACAACCAGTTTCCCGTGACTGAGATGAGCGGCGCGTAGATTAAAAAGCAAAGGACAGCGAAGAGTAGCGCTCCCCAGGTTAGGTCACGAAAAACAATCTCATTAACGATCAATAACGCTGCGCAAAGGAGTGCTGTAAGGAAGGTAGTGGCGATGTTCTTGCCTAGTAGAATTTTGGTGCGACTGACAGGCGAAAGAATCAGGGTGCGCATTCCTGCATGTTCAAACGCGAACAGGTTGCATGAAACTCCAGTGAGAATTAGGAACACGTAAAGCACACCGCCGCCGGCGATAAACCCTTCCCCATAGACCATCAACTCCCGAACAAAACCGCTTTGACCCGATTCCATGTCCGATGATTTGAAAGTGCGCTGATTCATCAACCTGATGACGATAAGTATCAAGGGCATCGCCGCCATCATTCGGAGTTGAGCGTTCCGACTTAGATACCTAAGTTCTTTCTCGAGCAATGCGGAGACCTGCGACGAAGCAAAAGGAAAATCCCAACCGGTGTAGACGTCGGGTGCGACAGCTGGCGCTTGCGACTTAGCGCTTCGACGTACTCTTCCTCCGCCGACCACTCCTCTGCGCACCAGCCAGAATGTCACCGCTAGAAACCCAATCGTGAACAAAGCAAGAGTTGCCAGCGACAGGATTAGATCCGTCGCACCTCCCGGTCCTAATCCTTTCGTTAGGGCGATTGCCACTGCGCCGGGTGGGGTCCAACGCAGTGCTGAAATTGTTTCCAATCGCTGAGAAAGCATGGGAACTACTTGTGCAAATAAGACACCACCAAGTCCCGCCACCGCTCCAATCAGTGCCAACAAACTTTCGGCGCGACTTCGTTTCTTCTTGAACAGCGAAGCGGTCGAAGATGAAATCCACTTGGACATGACGAGCCCGCAGATAGCCGCCAAAACCCCAATGATGAATCCCGCTGCGAGTTTTCGTTGAGCCAAGCCGGCGCCCACACCCATGGCTAGTATGGAAGGAATTGCGAAGATGGCAGGAATGCTGGCGATCTCGCTGGCGACATCAACGGCAAAGAGCTTGTGCAGACTGATCGGATACAAGAGCAGGTTGCCAGGATCAAACTGTCGACTGCTACCCATGGTTAATGGAACAGTGACCCAAACCAGGAAGGTCATCGAGAAGATTGCAAAGAAAAAGAACTCGGCCGAAGGCAGCTCGCGACTTTGCGAGGACCCTGCAGCCTGCACCGCCTGAAAAGGAAAATCCGGTGCTGTCAACGCATATGCAATGAAACCAAGGCCAAACGCCATTAGCAGCGACAATGTAAGCGCCACTAGTATCCCTAAGACAGAAGCGATTCGATTCACCACCGCTTTCGAGGAGCGAAGTGAATTCCGGAAGATTCTCCACTTGAGCCAGATTAGTGTGCTTAGTTGGGACAAGACGGTGTAAAAGCAACAGCAAACAGCAGGCCTGCGTTTTGCAGTCGGTGGTTGTTTCTAAGAATTAACGTTCGCTCTACCAGTCAGTACGCTGAGTACGTCGTGCGAGCCCTTTCATTCTATACTCACGCCACCGAGTCTGGCTGTTTGCTGCTCGCTGACTGCTGACTGCTGATCGCTGTTCATGCCTAACACATCCTACATCGGCCTCGGTTCAAATCTCGGTGACCGGGCCGGAAACTTATTATTGGCAGTCCGGTCGATACTCGATTCCGGCATCGAGGTGATTCGTCTGTCTCGCATCTACGAAACTGAACCGTTTGAGACGTTCCAGCAGCCGGCGTTCCTCAACATGGCGGCAGCAATCGTTTGCCCCTCGTCAACCACACCTGAAGAATTGATGCAGCAACTGCTGGACGTTGAGCAGTCTTCGGGTCGTCGACGCGACGTAAGCAGAGGACCGCGAATGATTGATTTGGATCTATTGTTATGCGGCAATCAGCTTTGGGAGTCCGAGTTGCTTACACTTCCACATCCACAAATGCATCGCCGACGATTTGTTCTGGCTCCCCTTGCGGAACTCGCGCCCGAGGTTATTCACCCCATCCTCAACCAGACGATAAGTGCGCTACTTGAGACCCTCGATGACACATCCACGGTAAAACTTTGGACTCCATAAACCTGTAGAACAAACCATTATTTTGCTCCCGTCGACCTTACTGGGCCTGCCCGGAAATTTGCATTTGGCTACTCTGTAACTTAGCAGTTTGCTTTACACTTGTTTTCGATTTGCCGTTATAATGCCGGCACTTGCGAAAGCGCCTTCCAAATTTCCAGTTCAACCTTTCCCAATGCAACCTGGTGGTTGCGTTTAGATCGACAACTGCCTATCCCAATGACCGCCCCTGAGCGTCGCCCGAGAGCTGAAAAATGCCATATCTCAAGCCAGAACGTCCCGAGAAAGTTAATGCCCCGTCGCTGAAAACCAGTAAGCAACGCGGTGAACGATTGGTTTGTTTGACCGCCTACGATTTTCCCACCGCGCGGATCGTTGATGAAGCCGGCATTGACATCATCCTTGTCGGGGATAGTCTGGGAAATGTAGTTCTCGGTTATGGCAACACAGTGCCGGTGACCCTGGAAGAAATTCTGATCCACTTGAAAGCGGTGCGGCGGGCGGTTCATCGTGCGTTGTTGGTTGCCGATATGCCGTATGGTTCGTTTCACACCGGCGCAGACGACGCAGTGAGGAATGCCTTACGCCTCGTTAAAGAAGGTGGAGCAGAGGCGGTTAAGTTAGAAGGTGGCCACAAACGAGTACAGCTGGTTAAGCGGCTGGTCGATGAAGAGATTGCCGTGATGGGCCATATCGGGTTAACGCCGCAGTCCATTAACAAACTCGGCGCTTACCGCGTGCAAGGCAAGACGGCGGATGCAGCTCGTCAATTACTTGATGATGCGCGAGCGCTTGAAGACGCGGGTGCGTTTGCCATCGTGCTCGAAGTCGTTCCCCGTGAGATCGCCAAACTAATTACCGAAAGCATTAGTATTCCTACCATCGGCATCGGGGCCGGTGTTCACTGCGATATCCAGGTGCTGGTGTTGCACGATATGCTTGGTCTATCGGTGGGTAAACTCGCTCGCTTCGTTAGACCATATGCGAACATTCACGACGTGATGACGGACGCCGTTACCCGCTATGCCGACGATGTGAGAGCGGGCACCTATCCATCCGATGATGAATCTTATGCACTGCCAGCGGAAGCTGCCGAGGAACTAAAGATCACCGCGCCAGCCAAGGAACCGAAAGCCGGAAAGCCCTGAGTCTCCCTCAATAATCTATGGAAATCATTAATCGCCGTCAGCGCATGAGCTCAGTCGCGCGCAAAATCCGTCGTGACCAGGACCGAACCATTGGCCTGGTACCTACAATGGGTGCTTTGCATGAAGGGCATTTAAGTCTGGTGCGCGAGGCCCGCCGAATGTGCGATGTGGTGGTTGTTTCTGTCTTCGTGAATCCCGCGCAGTTTGGTCCGACTGAAGATTATGAACACTATCCTCGCGACTTAACCAAAGATACTGCGCTGCTGACCGACTATAACGTCGACTACATCTTCGCCCCTTCCCCCGATGAAATATATCCGAGAGATTTTTCCACCTACGTAAATGTAGGCGGACTCTCTAAACCGCTCGAGGGTGAAACGCGGCCCGGCCATTTTCGAGGTGTTGCGACGGTAGTTGCTATTCTCCTCAACACAGTGCGTCCAGACTTCGCGTTCTTTGGTCAAAAGGATGCGCAACAGGCGGTGATCATCAAGCGAATGGTGCGCGACCTCGCTTTCGAAACTGAAATAGTTGTCTTGCCGACGGTTCGAGAAGATTCCGGTTTGGCGATTTCTTCGCGCAATCTCTATCTCAATGCTGAAGAGCAGCAATCTGCGTCGGTGATTCACCGTGGCCTAAGCAAAGCGAAGGAGACGTACAAAAAGGGAGAACGTCACGCCAGCAAACTCGAGGAGATTGTTCGAACTACCATCGAAACTGAACCCCGCGTGCGGGTCGACTACGTTAATGTGGTTGACGCAGACACGCTTGAAAAATTAGACAAACTAGACGATCGACCAATATTGATTGCGGTTGCTGCTTACGTCGGCAAGACCCGGCTGATCGACAACACAATGCTGAATAAAGTTAAGAAGGACAGTAGTTCGAGCAAGATTTAACCCCGCGCACCTGCGAACTCTCACCCGCTTTGTTAGAATCCCAATTAATGTTTGATCCGATAAGACAGAAGGCCCACGTTCGCTTCAATCTCAACGGCGAGGATTGTGAAGTTGCGTTTGCGCCGCACAAGACGCTGCTCGAAGTGTTGCGCGAAGACCTCAATCTGACTGGAACAAAGCACGGCTGCGAGCTCGGCGAGTGCGGCACTTGCGCGATTCTGGTGAATGGACGCTCGATTCTTTCCTGTCTGATGCTGGGCCTGGACGCCGAAGGCCAGGAAATCAAGACCATTGAAGGAATGGCCGACGGGGCAAACCTACATCCGTTGCAGGAGACGTTTGCGGATACGGGGGCGGCGCAGTGTGGATATTGTTCACCAGGTTTCCTGCTCGTCGCGGAAGAATTGTTGAAGAAGGATCCTAACCCGTCACGGGACGTCATCAAGGAAGCTCTCTCGGGAAATCTTTGCCGCTGCACCGGCTACATCAAGATTTATGAAGCTGTCGAATTAGCAGCTGCACGCATGCGCGGCGAAGAAGCGGAACTTCCGCGCGAGAGTGTTTATGGTTTGGAATAGTGGCCCCGGCGATGAAGGCTGGCGGCTACGTTGTCGAGTTTCCTGATCTGCGTCTTTCCGCGTTAATCCGCGGCTACTTAGTTTTCATATGGCTAACAACGGGCACAACAAGAACGGCAAACCTCTAAACGTAGTCGGTAAACCATTTCGCAAAGTCGACGCGCGAGCAAAGTGCGTGGGACAAACGAAGTTTGCCGACGACATTGTTCTGCCGCGAATGCTCTTCTGCAAAATGCTCCGCAGCCATCTGCCGCACGGGTTGATCAAAAACATCGATGTGTCGAAAGCGGCGGCATTGCCTGGCGTCATTGCAATCATTACCGGGAAAGATTTACCGATCTCTTATGGAATCCTTCCCGTCAGCCAGGACGAGCACGCACTCTGCATCGATAAAGTCAGATTCATCGGTGATCCAGTCGCTGCCGTTGCCGCCGTTGATGAAGACACGGCCTTCGATGCAATAAATCTGATCGAAGTTGAGTACGAACCGCTGCCCAGTATTTCGTCAATCGACGAAGCTATTCTCATCGATGAACCACGCATTCACGAGTATGGCGACGAAGGAAACGTCCACAAGAAAGTGTCGCTCGAATTTGGCAACGTCGAAGATGGCTTTGCCCTGGCGGACCTGGTGCGCGAAGACGTTTTCTTCTACGAAGGCAACACACACTTGCCGATGGAGCAGCACGCAGCGGTCGGAAATTTTGATGCGGACAACAAGATAACGTTGTGGAGTTCCACGCAAACGCCGCATTACGTTCATCGCGCCCTGGCGAAAGTTTTGGAAATGCCGGCGAGTCATATTCGTGTGATTGCGACTCCGAATGGTGGTGGGTTCGGCGGGAAAAGCGATCCTTTCAACCACGAAGTCGTTGTTTGCAAGTTGTCGATGATGACCGGACGACCGGTGAAGATCACGCTCACGCGCGAAGAAGTTTTCTATTGTCACCGTGGACGACATCCCGTGCTGATGAAGGTGAAGACCGGAGTCAAAAAAGACGGTGCCATTACCGGTATGCACTTCCAAACGTTCCTGGATGGCGGCGCTTACGGGAGTTACGGAGTTGCCAGCACGTTTTATACAGGCGCCCTGCAGACTGTCACCTATGAAGTTCCGCGATATAAGTTTCAAGGATTGCGTGCCTTCACCAACAAACCGCCGTGTGGTCCAAAACGCGGACATGGAACGCCGCAACCTCGTTTCGGACTTGAAGTTCAAATCGATAAGTTGGCCGAGCAACTGAAACTTGATCCGGCAGCGATGCGACGCGCGAACCTGGTAAAACCCAACACGGTGACTGCGAACTATTTGCGCATCGGCAGCATGGGCTTGGGCCAGTGTATCGACAAAATCGTTGAGGGTTCGGATTGGAAGAATCGATTTTCTGGTTGGGACCAGAACAATCGCAAGCTGCCATACGGCAAGGGCATCGGTATCGCGTGTAGTTCGTATATTTGCGGCGCTGGTCTACCGATCTACTGGAACAACATGCCGCAGTCGGGAGTGCAACTTCGCTTGGATCGGCAGGGCGGGGTTTGTGTGATGTGCGGTTCAACCGACATCGGCCAGGGCTCTGACTCGATTCTTGCCTACATAGTTGCCGAAGTGTTGGGTATCGATCCATTCGACATTCGCGTCATCACTGCTGACACAGATTTGACGCCGGTTGATCTCGGCAGCTACTCCAGCCGCGTAACACTGATGACCGGCAACGCGGCAATCCAGGCTGCGGAGAGAGCCCGCGAACTCCTCGTGATGGCGGTGGCGGAAAAGTTGTCACTTCCCATCGAGAACCTATCGCTGGCTGAACGACGCGTGTTTGACGTGGAGAACCCTGAAGTTGGGGTGACCTTTGCGGAAGCGGTAGTTCTGGCTGAGTCTAAATTTGGCACGATTGGAACCGTTGGTTCTTATTCGCCACCGCGTTCGCCGGGTCGATACAAGGGTGCGGGCGTGGGGCCCTCGCCGGCCTACAGCTATTCGGCAGCAGTGGCGGAGGTTGATGTCGACCCTGATACCGGCATCGTCGTAGTTGAGCGTGTTTGGATTGCGCATGACATCGGCAAGTCGATCAATCCCATGCTGGTAATGGGCCAGGTTGAAGGCAGCGTTTATATGGGGTTGGGTGAGGCCCTGATGGAGGAGATGGTCTATCGCGAGAACCGCAACGTCGTGCACAAGTTTCCTTCAATGCTGGAGTATAAGAGCCCGACGACGATGGAGATGTGCGACGTTAAAACCTATCTGATCGAAGATCCGGATCCGAATGGACCATACGGCGCGAAAGAAGTCGGCCAGGGCCCGTTGTTGCCGGTGCCGCCGGCGGTCGCCAATGCGGTTTACGATGCCGTGGGCGTGCGCATTGATGAGGTTCCCATTACGCCGGAGAAGGTGTTGAAGGCACTGCGCCAAAAGGCGAAAGGTCGCGATGGCCGATACGGTCCGGCGTCAGTTCCGTCCGTTGAATGGCCCGAGCCGTTGCGTGTGTTGACGCCGGCTGAAGGCGGTGACGGAAAAGAGATGCCGCGGGTGGCCGTGCATTCGTAAGGATGACGGAGAATTTGCATGAGCAAGAAATCAGAACCAAGTGAAGCGAGATTGTTTTCCGGGCGTATCTATCGCAAGCTGCCAGACTCTGCGCGTGAAGCCGCGCGGGCTGCTCTAACAGTCAATGTAACTCCGTGGGGGAAAAGCTAACATCGGGGAAGTACGAGTAAAAGTTAGGCTGACGAATGCTGGCGATGAAATCCTCGTGCGTAGAGGGCTTCTTAGCGCTGATAAGGTTCGGAGCTACGAGACGATTGCGCTGGTTGACACGAGCGCAATCCGGTCAGTGCTGCCGGCCCACATTGTCGAAAGTTTGGGTTTAGCCACCCTGGGCAAGGCACGTGCGGTTTACGCCAACGATTCGGGTGAGGATGTCGACGTTACTGAATTTGTAGGTATTGAAATCAATGACCGCCGCACCACCGAAGAAGCCCTCGTGCTCGGTTCAGAAGTGCTGGTTGGACAGACTGTACTTGAGAGTCTTGACCTCTGGATTGATTGCATGACCCGAACCGTGGTGGGGAATCCCGCTCATCCTGACCAACCTATAATTAGGATTAAGGCTTGTTTCGTCAGCGACGTTGCTGGCCCCAGCGTCACCGCTTGCTAGAGGTATTGTCCGTAATGATGCGTCTTCCTAAATTCGAATACCGCACGCCGCGAGAGATCGCGGAGGCGGTGAAGATCATGGCAGGCACTGGTCCAGAAGGACAGTTCGTCGCTGGAGGTACGGATCTGTATCCGAACATGAAGCGTCGCCAGCAGATGCCAAAGACCGTCATCTCTGTAATGCGAGTCCCGGAACTAAATCAAATCACCGGTGATGGCAAATCAGGCGTTCGCATCGGCGCGTCGGTCACACTCACTGACATCGTTGAGCATCCGCTCATCAACCGCGATTATCCGGTCGTTGCCCATGCAGCGCGGACCATTTCGACGCCGCTGCTGCGCAACATGGGAACCATTGGCGGTAACCTGCTGCTGGACACGCGTTGCAACTATTACGACCAGAATTATGAGTGGCGCAAAGGAATTAACTTCTGTTTGAAGAAGGATGGCGACGTTTGTTGGGTGGCGCCCGGAAGTTCGAAATGCTGGGCGGTACAGTCTTCAGATCTGGTGCCGGTAATGGTCGCGATTGGCGCTAAATTCCGTTTAGCATCGACTCTCGGGGAACGAATAATCGACGCAGCCGGGTTCTATAACGACGACGGCATCGACTATTTGAAGAAACGTCCCGATGAGCTGTTAGTTGACATCCAACTGCCGCCACTTAACGGTTGGCGAGCTTCCTATCACAAACTTCGTCGTCGCGGAGCGTTCGACTTTCCCGTCCTGGGAGTCGCTGCGTACGTGCACATGGACCACTCGGGTACAGTCGACGACGCTAAGCTGGTACTCGGTGGCATCGCGCCTTCGCCACTGCAGATCGATGATGCGAGCCGCGCACTGATCGGCCAACCTCTGGGGCAGCAAACGATTGAAGCAGCTGCCGAAGCGGCTTATGTTCGAGCCCGGCCACTCGACAACACCGACTTCGTTATGAACTGGCGAAAACAAATGGCCCGTCAATACACGATTCGTGCGCTTAAGGAATTGGTGCCGAACTTGTAGAGGGGCACTCCGTGGCCACTCCACTCGTTGATGATTCCACTTACATTGTTTCTTGTGACCGATGGGGCGGCCACGGAGTGCCGCCCCAAAAGTAAAATCCCCTCGCTCCTTCTAACGCCAGATCCGCAAACTAACAGTTTGCGTTACGTTCACACGTCACGACCTGTGCCGACAATTGACCCAAGATCTAAAATTCAGGATGTCGCAGCGATCATTCTCGCGGCCGGCCGTTCTCAGCGGATGGGCGTATTCAAACCATTACTTCCTTTCGGCTCCACGACGGTCATCGGATCATGCATAAACAATCTAAGAAACGCCGGTGTTGAAACGATCATCGTGGTGGTTGGCCATCGAGCTGACGAAGTCAGAGACGCGCTCCACGACTCTAACGTTTCCTCCGTGGCGAATCCTGACCTGAGCGGCCAGATGACTTCTTCAATCGCGTGTGCGGTAAACGAGCTTCCGAAGGACACCCAGGCAGTGTTAATTACACCCGCCGATCTCCCGGCGGTTCCATCCAATGTCATCGAGCAACTCATAACCGAATGGCGCAACGGGCACCGATTAGTGAAGCCAACCTGGCAAGGACGTGGGGGACATCCGGTTATGATAGATATCGGCTACAGAGATGAACTAACTCGGCTGGATCCCGACCTGGGTTTGAAGGCGTTCTTTGAGCGACACGTGGTGCGGCGGATGTCCGTGGACTCCAGTTACATTGCACGCGACATAGACACGTGGGATGATTACGCCGCTTTGCACCTGGAGGTTTTTGGCACCCTACCACCGGAGCTGCCAAGCGTGGGTGAGCACTGGACAGTCCCGGAAAACCAACTAAAACGTTAAGTAGCTCATCCAACGCACTGCCCGGTGCCTTGAGCGCGGGCAAAGGAGAGAAATGCTTCCAAAATATCGATTCCCAGTCTTGGCCCTGATCGTGACGATCTTGTTGGGTTCTTCGTTTCTGGGGATGGCTCAGGATCAAAGCCCGACAAGTTTTTCGCTTCGTACTATCGACGGCCAGACCATAACTTCCGACAGCCTGCGGGGCGAGGTGGTAGTTCTGGCATTCGGCGCGTCCTGGCTACCGCTGTCCAAGACGCAGCTGCAAGGCATCAGGAAACTTGCTGACCAATATGCGAACCGCGGGGTCGTGGTCTATTGGGTTAGTACTGAGTCTGATCAACCGAAATCCAAAAACTACGCGAGCGATGCGCAGCTTCGCGCGTTCGCCGAGAAATACGGATTGAAGGTTACGGTGCTACGCGATCCTGATGGCGCGATGTCCAGAAAGTTTGGCGTCGACCAATTACCATCCATCGTAATCCTGGATAAGAACGGCAACCCGGTTGATGAACCGATCGGCGGAATCGATCCGAACGGTAACCTCGCTGATCAACTAGCGTCGAAGTTGGGTAAGGTTCTCGATTAAGCGTACCGGCATCTGAAACATCGGGCCGTCTCTTAACGAGGCGGCCTTTTTCTTGTAAAGCAAACTGTTAGTTTGCTGAGAGCCGGGCACCTACGGTGTCAGTGATCATCAGAACCGAGCGGGCACAAGTGCTCCTTCCCAACCTGCGACGAAACTGCAGGCCCTGAGATGAAGCCACGCGATTAGGTAAACTCGTTCAAGCAAACTAACAGTTTTGCTTTACATCGCGGCCATACTTGCTCCGACCGTTAGTAATCTAATAACCTGCTTTCATTCCCAGGACGACGGTATGGCTTCCAAACTTATCAACCCTGAATCTCTTGGCGCGCCGCGTGGCTTTTCAAATGGCGTCTTGTGCGAACCCGGTGGCCAGCTCTTATTCGTCGCGGGGCAAATCGGCTCAAACGATAAGCAATTCGTTGTCAGCGATGACTTCACCGAACAATTCGATCAGGCGCTCGCAAATGTGTTGACTGTGGTCACCGAAGCTGGCGGAAAAGCCGAACATATCGCGCGGATGCTCGTCTTTGTAACTGACAAGCTTGAATACGTCGAGCACACACGCACCGTTGGTGAGCGCTATCGCGCACGTATGGGAAAGCACTTCCCAGCAATGGCGTTAATAGAAGTAAGGAGCTTGCTGGATCCAGCAGCTAAAGTTGAGATCGAAGCAGTCGCAGTTTTGACTTCGTAGTCCTACCGTCAAATAAATGTTTACACCGAAGAGTTTTCTTCTCGAAACAAGTCCAACTGGCGTCGCCACCATCACGCTAAATCGTCCCCAACGACTCAACGCCCTCACATTTGAAGTTTATCGCGAACTCACCGATGCATTCGCCGCTCTGAAAGAAGAAAAAGATGTGTGGACGGTTGTAATCACCGGCGCGGGTCGAGCCTTCTGCTCGGGCGGTGATGTTCACGACATTATTGGCGAACTCTTCAGCAGAAATATGGAAGGCTTGCTCGAATTTACCCGAATGACCTGCGAACTGATCAAGAACATTCGCGAACTTCCGAAGCCCGTTATCGCCAGTCTTAACGGGACCACGGCAGGCGCGGGCGCGTGCATCGCTCTCGCCGCAGATATCAGAATAGCTTCTGAAGAAGCAAAGATCGCGTTTCTTTTTGTGAAAGTAGGACTTTCAGGTGCGGACATGGGTGCCGCCTATTTGCTTCCGCGCGTGATTGGGTTGGCGAAAGCAACCGAACTGCTTTACACGGGTGACTTTATTTCCGCTGCTGAAGCGGAACGTATTGGACTCTACAACCGCGTCGTACCGTCGGAGCAATTGGTTGCAACTACCGCAGAGTTGGCCCAACGTCTGGCGAGTGGACCTGGCTTTGCCCTGGCTAAAACAAAAGAGATGCTCAATCGCGAGCTTGATATGAACTTGGTTACCGCCCTGGAGTGCGAAGCTCAGGCACAGGCGATTTGTATGCAACACCCGGATTATCGCGAAGCCTATGAAGCGTTCGTTGGAAAACGAAGTGCCAAGTTCAGTAAGCTTTGAACAGTTTGGATTGGTTGACTATGGATAAATTCATCGAACAACTTCCCTTCCTTACCGCTGAACATCGAAACCTGGCTGCCGGTATGGTGACTTTTGTGCAGCAGGAAATTGAATCAACCGATAGCGATGAGGAAGATGTAAACGCAAAACTGCGTAAGCATGTCGGTTGTCTTGGCGATGCTGGAGTACTCGAATACGCGGTTGCTTCAGCAGGCAAGAAACTTGATGTGCGCGCGCTTTGTTTGATCAGAGAAATACTGTCCTACTCCTCTGCACTGGCCGATTTGGCTTTTGTAATGCAGGGGTTGGGGACTTACGCCATTAGTCGCTCGGCGCCTGAGCATGTGCGTGATTTTTGGCTGTCACGAGCGGTTGAGGGAAAGGCAGTCGCCGCCTTTGCACTAACCGAACCCGATGCCGGCTCCGACGTCTCGGCCATCAAAACCACCGCGCAACGTGACGGAGATGCCTACGTAATCAACGGCACAAAGCGATTTATCTCGAACGCGGGGGTCGCCGATTTTTACACTGTGTTCGCCAGGACGGGAACTGAGGCCAGTGGTCGAGCTTCATTGTCGGCGTTTGTGGTTGGAGCGAAATTGCCGGGCTTTAAAGTGGTCAACCAGATTCCCATGATCGCGGCCCATCCGATCGGTGAAATTGAGTTCACAGACTGTCGCGTCCCGGCTGAAGACATGGTCGGTGAGGAAGGCGATGGCTTCGTACTGGCAATGCGCACACTAGATCGCTTCCGGCCCAGCGTCGGTGCCGCAGCATGTGGTCTCGCGCGTCGTGCGCTTGATGAATCGATTGCTTATTCGTCACATCGAAAACAGTTTGGCCGGGTGCTGGCCGAACATCAGTTAGTTCAGGAAAAGCTCGCCGACATGATCACGGAATTGGATGCGGCGCGACTCCTCGTTTACCGTGCCGCCTATCTGAAAGACACCCTCTCGACTCGCGTTACCCGTGAATCCAGTGAAGCAAAGCTCTTCGCTACCGAGGCTGCCGGTAGAATTATCGACCAGGCTGTGCAAATACATGGAGGAGCAGGACTCGTGCGAGGCAGCGTTGTCGAACGTCTGTATCGAGATGTGCGGGCCCTGCGTATTTACGAAGGCACGTCTGAGATTCAGAAACTGATTATTGCCAGCCAGTTGTTGAAGGAATAGTGAGGAGGTAGACATGGTTCGAAGAGGTTATTGAGGCCGGCACTGGCTTAGATTGGCAACCTGATCATAATAAGAATTGGCTAGTTCACACGCGGCCCATCGTCGAAGCTTTCCTTCATGCAAAATACTTTCTCGACATGATGCTGAAATATGGAAATGAATTGAATTCGGCTCCATCTGTCCTGCCAAGTGGATGGGCAGCAATTCTCGAACTATACAATCAGCGCTAATAACCATTCTGAATGAAAATTAACATCATTGGCGGTGGGCCGGCCGGAATGTACTTCGCAATCCTGATGAAGAAGTCTGACCCAGCGCACCAAATCACGGTTTACGAACGCAATGGACCAGATGACACCTTCGGATGGGGGGTCGTCTTCTCCGGGAAGACGCTGGCCAACCTGCGTGCGGCCGATGAAGAAACCCACACGGAAATTACGAAACGGTTTGAGGCCTGGGACAACGTTGATGTCGTTCACGGCGATGAGAAAATAACAATTCATGGAAACAGCTTCTCGGGAATCGCCCGTCTTGATCTTTTGAAGATTCTCCAGCGACGCTGCGAGCAGTTAGGGGTAACACTGCTCTTTCATACTGAAGTTTCCGATGTCGAAACCCTACGCGAGCAATGCGACCTATTGCTTGCCGCAGACGGAGTGAACAGCACTGTTAGGAAGCAATACGCGGAGCAGTTCCTGCCGTCGCTGGATGTCCGCCCGAACCGTTATATCTGGTATGGCACAAACAAGCTTTTCCATGGACTCACGCTAACGTTTCGCGAAAATGAGGCTGGCGTTTTCGCAGCACACTCGTACAAGTTTAGTAAGACCACCAGTACATTTATCGTTGAATGCGATGAACAGACGTGGACGGCCGCAGAGTTCGCCGAACGCGATGATAGTCAGACGCGTGCTTACATTGAGCAGGTTTTCGCTCAGGATCTGGCAGAGAAACCACTGCTTTCAAACAACTCTAAATGGATCAACTTCCTGCTGGTGAAGAACGGTGGCTGGTCGTTTCGAAATGTGGCTTTACTGGGAGACGCTCTGCACACCGCGCACTTCTCGATCGGTTCGGGGACGAAGCTGGCGATCGAAGACGCCATTGCGTTGCATGAAGCGTTTCAAACAACACCGGAGGTTGAGCGTGCGCTAGCTGATTTCGAAAAAGTTCGGCGACCGGTGATCGAGGCCTATCAGGCAGCTGCATTTGAAAGTATGCGCTGGTTTGAGAACGCCAGAGATTTCATGAACCTGAGTCCGATTAAGCTGGCGTATGCATTGATGACCAGAAGCGGGCGGGTGGATTATGACGATCTTAAGAGGAGAGATCCGTTATTTATTGGGGCATATGAGGCAGCCGCAGGAAGATCGCTCTAAAGCGGAGGGCAGATTTTCGGACGGGGACAGATTTTCCATTATGGAAAATCCAGCTTCCTCGCCACCGCCCTACTTCCACTGAGGTGCAAGGAGCCGCCGCCGGCCATCATCAACAGTAGCAATCCCCGGTTCATCAAGATCCACCCGATCCCAGAGCTTACACGTCACCGGCCGGTGCGCCTGGTCCAACGCCTCACAGTAATTTGTGTATGTGCATTGCCTCACTTCACCTCCCCGCCCTAGTTTCACTTTAAGAAACCAATCAGGATCAGCGAGTGCCTGGCGCGCAAGTCCCACGATGTCGGCGTGCCCGTTGCGCAACACCGATTCAGCTTGCTCGAAAGTGCTGATACCTCCCGCTCCCACGATTGGCGTCTGAAACCCGGCAGCGTTCACCTCCCGTTTGATTGCACTGACGAGTGGAACGCTCCGCAGAAATGGTCCAGTCTCATCAGACAGAACGGTGGGCATGCACTCATAACCGCTTCGTCCCGTGTAAGGATAAACCGCCTGCCCGACCTTTGGCTGCTGAGCATCCTCAAATTTTCCGCCCTTCGAGATTGAGAGGAAATCCATCCCAGCGCGCGCGAACTCAACTCCAAAGTAGGTCGCATCGTCGATTCGATTGCCGCCTTCAATCACTTCATCCCCCAGGAATCTCGCGCCTACAACATACTCATGGCCAACCTTTTGTCTGACAGCCTGATAGACCTCCAAAGGCAGGCGTATCCGGGTCTCACGCGAACCACCGTAGCCGTCAGTTCTATTGTTCAGCGCGCTCAGGAAACCAGCCATCGTGTACGCATGCGCATAATGAAGCTCAACGCCGTCAAAGCCGGCCTCGCGAGCACGCTGCGCAGCGGCAGCAAAAATTCCAGGCAGCACCTGTGGAAGCTCTCGCACATGAGGTAGATCCAGATCAGTGACTGACTCGCGATATCCAAAGCGTAACGATTCTAATTCCCGCTGGTTCAAAACCTGCTCAAGAACTTCGTCGGGTGCGTTTGCCAGAAATTGCCGAATCTTTGAATCCTCGACAGTGGACCAATCTCCACCGCTGGCCAAATCTGCCAACGCTCGCCGATGCTCTTCCGTTATTTGTAGAAATCGTTCGAAGAATTTTTGAGGCTCAGGACGCCGGCGCACCGACAGAAAATCGATAATCTGAATGAAAAGTTTTGTGTGACCACCGCTCGCCTCTCGAACAGTCTCGACCAATTGTTTCAATCCAGGTAGAAACCGGTCGTGGCCGATACGCAATAGGGGTCCGCTCGGGATATCTCTAACTCCAGTGGCCTCTACCACCAGGACGCCAGGTCGCCCTTCAGCAAATCGCCGATACCACTCAAGATTCTCCTGCGTGACAAACCCGTCGTCAGTGGCTCGCCATGGGACCATCGCCGGCACCCAGGTGCGACTCTCCGATACGATTGGTCCTATTTTTACCGGGCTAAAAAGGCGCGATGAGGCGGCAACTTCGGCTGTGGGCCAGGTTGCGTTAGGGATTTGATGCCGGATCGGATTCTTGAATTTCCACATGTCTTAACGTTCTACCACTACTCGAAAAATGCCACTTGAGCAAGCGGGGTTAGCAACGCACTTGCCGAACCTGCTTTCAGGCTGCGCTCTGTGTTAAATTGAATCTCGACCAAAATACCGACTGGAGTCTCCTAATTTTGAGCGATGAGCTTCTTAAATGGCGTAGTGAATTTCCGATCCTGGAGAAAGCCGTCTATCTAATCTCGCATAGTCTCGGCGCCATGCCACGAGATACTTTTGCCGAGTTGAATAACTACGCCGAAACCTGGGCCACGCGCGGTGTGAGAGCGTGGGCCGAGGGATGGTGGGACATGCCGGTGACGACCGGCAACGAGATAGGTCGCATCATCGGAGCGGATCCTGACACCGTGGTGATGCATCAGAATGTTTCGATTTGCCAATCACTGATCCTGTCGTGCTTCGAACCCACTCCGAAGAGAAACAAGATTGTCTACTCCGAACTGAATTTCCCGTCGGTTATGTATGTCTATGAAGCGCATGCGCGCGACAACAAACTGCGCATCGTGACGGTGAAGTCAGACGACGGGATTACAGTGCCGCTCGAACGCATGCTGGCTGCGATCGATGAGGAAACCCTACTCGTTCCCTTCTCTCACGTGTTATTCAAGAGTGGCTTCCTCCAAAACGCGAAGGCGATTACAGAACGAGCTCATGAAGTCGGAGCGTTGGTGGTGCTTGACGCTTATCAGTCGGCTGGAACGGTGCCATTTAACGTTAAGGACCTCAATGTTGATTTCGCTACCGGCGGCTCGGTTAAGTGGCTATGCGGTGGTCCAGGGGCAGGGTACCTTTACGTGCGTCCGGATCTGCACGCCAAACTTCAGCCGAGAACGACTGGATGGATGGCCCATGAACATCCCTTCGCGTTTGATACTGAACTGACATACGCAACTGATATCCGTCGCTTCTTGCACGGGTCACCGGCAATTCCCGCTCTTTACGCGGCTCAATCGGGCTACCGAATCATTCAACAAATCGGAGTTGAAAACATCCGCCGCAAGAGCGTCAGGCAAACGACGCGTCTGATTCAGTTAGCCGAGGAAGCAGGTTTTGAGGTAACCAGTCCACAGAATTCTGCAGACCGCGGGGGGACGATTACAGTGGGACATCCGGATGCTGCAGCAATCACCAATGAACTGATAAGACGCAACATCATCGTCGATTACCGGCCGGGTGCCGGCGTCAGGATCTCGCCCCATTTCTACAACACCGATGAAGAGATGGAGACTGTAATCAGCGAGATGAAATCGATTCGCGATACAAAGGCTTATCAGTCCAGCGAGAAAGTGGGCGCCGCCTTCTAGCGTTTGAGGAGAACAGCCGTGAAGCAATTCCTCGAATCGGAGAACTTCCTCCAGACTGTGGTTGACGAAACAAACAAGAATAGCGACGAAGCGAAGCGTTTAGTATCAAGCCTCAATGATGATCAATTGTTTTGGACGCCGTCACCCGACAAGTGGAGCATTGCACAGTGTCTTGATCACCTGGCGGTTACCAGTCGAGAGTTTTCCACCTATATCGATCCAGCGCTGAAGGAAGGTAGGGAGCGTTGGCCAGTTTCGTCTCCGGTGTGTTATCAACCAACCAGGGTCGGCGGTTGGTTGATCAGGCAGGTCGTTCCGGAAACCGTTCGTAAGGTTTCGGCGCCGAAAGTTTTCAGGCCATCTGAATCACCACGAATTGAAAATGCGCTGGAAAAGTTTTTGAGTCAACAAGAGCGATTTCTTGGCTGGGTTGATGCTGCCAGGGGAATCGACTTTAATAAAGTAAGGCTAAGGTCTCCCGTCACTCGATTCATGCGCTACAGTCTTGCCGACGCTTTCGTCGTTACAGTGGTTCATGGATGGAGACATCTGGCACAAGCCAGGAGAGTGCGCGAAACAGCAGGGTTCCCTGGTTAAACTAAGATATGTCCAACGACTACGGTAAGAATTCTCTTCTCTCATATAACTCATATTTAAAGGTTCAGGATTTGATCGGATTGCAGCAGTGTCTTTCCGATCCGAAGCATCATGATGAGCTGTTGTTCATCACGGTCCATCAGGCTTACGAACTCTGGTTCAAACAAATTCTTCATGAAATTGATGCAGCCGTGAGCTTGATGAGCGACGATCGAATTGGCGCGGCGGCGCATGCCCTGCGCCGGATCGTTGAGATTGAGAAACTACTGGTTACTCAGATTCATATTCTGGAGACTATGACGCCGATTAGTTTCTTAGGCTTTCGTGACGAGCTAAATCCGGCAAGTGGATTTCAGTCAATGCAGTTTCGCGAGATTGAGTTTGCATCAGGGTTGAAGAATGAACAGTTAATGCGCGAGTTCAAAGAGGATGAGTTTGCTTCGACGCGTCTACGGACCCGGTTTGAACAGCCAAGTCTGTCCGATGCTTTCTTTGCCGCGATGACCAAGCGTGGGTTTGAAGCGCCGCCAATCGATGCGGCCCTCGACGACTCTGAACGCAAGCGCCGTTACGGCAAGCGCACTCAAACTGCGCTGGAAATACTGACTCACTTCGAGGATCGTTTTGAGGAGTTTCACCTGGCTGAGGCTCTCCTGGAACATGACGAGTACTTTTCACTCTGGCGCTTTCATCACGTCAAGATGGTCGAACGAATGGTTGGCACCAAGAGAGGCACCGGCGGTTCAGAAGGTGTGGGCTACTTGCGGACGACCCTGGATAAGAAATTTTTTCCTGAGCTTTGGGAGGCACGCACGTACCTCGACAGCAAGCACGGCGAGGGTGGTTGTCCCTTCGCGAAGGAATAATCAATTTCAGAATAATTCTTTATGGGCAGCGAAAGAAGAAGAGCTCCTCGAGCTAACGTAAATCTGGCAGCGCGCTGGGAAGGCGCTTCGTCGATCCAGGAAGCGCGGATAACAAGTCTCAGTGAGAACGGGTGTTTTGTCCTTAGTGGCGGAACAGTCGAAACTCGTGAACTGATTCGTTTGGAAATAACTTTTCCCGACGAAACAGAGATCTACCCGTGGGCTGAGGTGATTGAACAAGCGAATGAGATCGGTTTTGCAGTGCGCTTCAATTCGATGGACGACGATGAGTTGGAGCGATTGCGCGCGTTTGTGAAGCAAGCCGTGGCGAGCAGTTGAAATGGTAGAATGCGGCAGGATTTGGGTGGAGAAATTAACCAATGTCACGGAATGTTCAGTACGTTACGAATGAAAATGGCGAGCGAACTGCAGTGATAGTGCCCATTGAAGAGTGCGAGGAACTATTAGAAGACTTACACGTAACTCGGATAGCGAAGAAACGAAGGATGAATCTCGCCGTCCTTTTGTTGACCTTGTGAACGAACTTCGCGAAGCGGGCGAAATAGATGGCTAATATTGTCGAGATCAGTTCGCGCGCAGAGCGCTAGTTGAAACGGCTCGACAGAAACCAAAAACCGCTTAGTCAAAGCGATGCTTGCCCTCACGGAGGACTCACGACCTCCAGGTTGTCTCAAAGTAAAAACAGCAGAAGGATTATGGCGAATTCGGGTCGGCGATTGGCGCATCGGTTACGAAATTGATGGTGATAACGTCACTATCATCACCATTGGTCATGGTCGCGAGTTTTACGATTAATGCTCCCAGGATTTCACTCGATGTTTCCTGATCGCTTCAACATGGCCGACTACTTCCTCTACCACAACCTGGAGGAAGGCCGTGAAAACAAAGTCTGTCTCTATTTCGAGGATCAAAAGTTTACCTACGGCGACGCCGCCCGCATGTCGAATCGCGTCGGAAATGCCCTTCGCGAACTCGGACTCGAGATGGAGGACCGGGTGCTGCTCGTCTTGCCGGATTGTCCGGAGTTTGTGTGGAGTTGGTTTGGCGCGGCGCGCATCGGCGCGGTGATCACAATGGTGAATCCGCTGCTGCCGCCTGAAGACTACAAATACTATCTCGACTACACGCGTGCACGCGTCGCCGTCATACCTCAATTCCTCGCTGAAAGTTTTCATAAGATAGCCAAGGACTCGCCCTATCTCAGAGCTGTACTCGTGGCAAACAGTGAGACCAGTGCTCTTCCTAATTATCAGGCCAACACAGCTGACGGAGCTCGCCAGTCGAGCGGACGCGAAGCTAAATGGGTTTCGTTTGATGAGATAGTGAACGCACAATCGGACGAGTGTGCCGCTGCCGATACACATCGAGACGATATTGCTATCTGGCTGTTCACATCCGGCTCGACTGGCCACCCCAAAGGAGCTGTCCATCTACAACATGATTTGCCATACAACACCGAGGTCTTTGCCAAAGCAACGATTGGCGTAAATGAAAACGATCTAACTATTTCGGTGCCGAAGCTATTTTTTGGCTACGCGACAGGCACCAACCTTCTTTTCCCGTTTGCAGTTGGTGGCGCTACAGCACTCTTTGCCGAACGCTCCACTCCCGAAAAACTCTTCGAATTAATTCAGCGCTACCGTCCAACGATTCTGACCACCGTGCCCACGATGATCAATTCGATGTTGAATGCCGGCGATCTCGACTCGCACGATCTATCGAGTTTGCGATTTTGTTATTCCGCTGGAGAGGCATTGCCGATCGAGCTTTATGAGCGCTGGAAGAACACTGTCAGGGTGGAAATCTGCGACGGCATCGGTTCCGCAGAAATGTTTCACATCTACATCTCAAACAAGCCTGGAGACGTAAAACCCGGCAGCCTCGGCAAGGTGGTTAAGGGATACGAGGCCATGATTGTGGATGCTGATGGACAAGAAGTGCCTACGGGTGAGATGGGTACGCTGAGAATCAAAGGCGACTCTGCCGCGCTTTGTTACTGGAACGCGCAGGAAAAATCAAAAGAAACGTTTGCCGGAGATTGGTGCACCACAGGGGATCAATTTCACGTGGACGGCGATGGGTATTACTGGTATCACGGGCGGACCGATGACATGTTGAAAGTCTCGGGAATTTTTGTAGCGCCGGCGGAGATCGAAAACTGCTTGCTGCAGCATGATTCAGTCGCAGAGTGCGCGGTGATTGGTACTGACGGTGGAGACGGGTTAATCAAACCCAAGGCCTTTGTGGTTCTGCGGCAGGAGTTTGTATCAAGCGAGACGCTGGCGGAAGAACTCAAAGAGTTCGTGAAGTCTCATCTCGCCGTCTATAAGTATCCCAGGTGGATCGAGTTTGTGGCTTCACTTCCGAAAAACGATCGCGGCAAGATCGATCGCAAGAGGTTGAAGCAAGCGTAACTGTTAAGTTTGCGGATCACGATTCCCAACTACCCAGCCCCGCGACAACAGCTTCATTATTTTACATCCCACGCAAACCGACAGTTTGCGTAACGTTCAATCCTAATCGCGACGACTTCCCGTAAACCTCAACAGAAAAAAGAACAGGTTGATAAAATCGAGATATAGCGAAAGCGCTCCCACCACGGCGTAAGCGCCGACGCGACCGTCAGGAAGGGCGACAGCCATCTGCTTGAGACGTTGAGCATCCCAGGCAGTGAGCCCGGTGAACACGAGTACGCCAACTACGGATATCACGAACTGCAACGCACCGTTCTGCCAAAACAAGCCCACGATCGAAGCGATCACCAATCCGATTAACCCCATAAAGAGAAACTGGCCCACTCCAGCCAGACTTCGTTTGGTGACGGTGCCGAAGAATGCCATAGCACCGAACATGCCGGCTGCGATGATGAAAGTCGAGGCGATTGAAGTACCGGTGTACATCAGCAGGATTACGGAAGACGTGACGCCCGTCAGACCGGAATACAGGATGAAAAGCCCCGCGGCGGTAATTGGCGCCAAGTGTTCTACGCGTGCGGCCAGAAAGAAGACCAGGCCGAGTTGCGCGAAAATCAGTACCCAGAAGAGCATCCGATTAAGGACCACTGCTTCGATCAGCGCCGGTGACGATGCGATAGCAAAAGCTGTAACCGCTGTAACAAGCAGACCGACGAACATCCAGCCGTAGACCCTGCTGAGAAAGGCGCCTACGCGTTCATCGCGAATATCTACCGGTAAAAACGGTGCTTCCGTGGATGTATTCCTATTCAAGGATTGATTGTTCCAACTCATAAGTGCCTGCTCCCTGCTAACTGTCTGATTAATCCTGGGGGTGGTTCATTATAGCAGGACACTTGATTTTCCAGTTGCAGGGTCCTACAGCGTCGGGCACTTCGCGGAGCGATTTCATTAGCACCGCGGCTTTAGCCCGGTGAGTGAGATAGCCGCAAATTCTCTGAACCGTTTCAAACGGTTCTGCATTTCAGCCGAGGTCCCTGACCACCGGGCTAAAGCCGCGGTGCTAATGAAATCGCTCTGCGTGCCGGAAGTTGTTTGTGAGGATTGCGTCTTTTGGCTCGGCTTTGGCCGCGCTTTTCATTTTCTGTCGTTCCGAATTAACATCAAAACCATGAAAGCTATTCAAGTGTCACACGCTGGTGGGCCAGAGGTTATGGAGCTGGTCGAGTTGCCCCTCCCGGAACCTAAACCGAACGAAGCAGTCGTCGAAATCAAAGCTGCAGGCGTGAACTTCATCGATGTCTATTATAGGGAGGGTCGTTATCCCGCTTCACTTCCTTTCATCGTCGGCCAGGAAGGAGCGGGCGTCGTCCATGCCATCGGATCGGAAGTCAGCAACCTGAGAGCGGGTGATCGAGTGGCCTACACCGGCGTGCTCGGTAGTTACACTGAGTATGCTGCCGTCCCCGCTGATCGCCTCGTTAAAATTCCGGACAACCTGGATTTTCCGCAAGCCGCCGCAGTGATGCTGCAAGGCATGACGGCACATTATTTAAGTCACACCACCTACCAGATTAAACGCGGAGATAAGGTACTGATTCACGCGGCCGCAGGCGGCGTTGGGTTGCTGTTGGTCCAGATGGCCAAGCGCCTGGGTGCTCGCGTAATTGGAACTGCGGGGTCAACTGCGAAGGCCCAACTTGCTACCGAGGCTGGCGCTGATGACGTGATCAATTACACGACTGAGGATTTCGAAGTCGAAACGAAGCGCTTAACTGGCGGCAAAGGTGTCGACGTGGTCTACGACGGAGTGGGCAAGACGACATTCGATAAAGATCTTAAAGTCTTGCGTGCTCGTGGATACCTGGTCGTTTACGGTGGATCGAGCGGTGCGGTCCCGCCGTTTGATCTAATGGAACTGAACAAGCATGGCTCGCTCTACCTAACCCGACCCAGTCTTCATCATCACATTCACAGCCGGGAAGAGCTGGAGCAACGATCAAGCGAAGTCCTGGGAATGGTTGATCGTGGTGAATTGAAGCTGCGAATACACAAGACGTACCCGCTCGCTGAAGCCGTTGCCGCACATCGCGAACTCGAGGGACGCAAGACCACCGGAAAGCTGGTTCTGGTTCCTTAAACCTACTTGCGCTGGGCCATCGCTTCTGCCAGCCAGGCCCTCGCGCTCTTACCATCCGCTACGAGACTGCCGTTCTTGTCGTAAATCTTGAGATAAGGAACGAAACTAACGCCATGTTGCTGCGCTACCGGAGTTCCCCAATCACCAATATCCATAAACAAGACCTGCATATCGGGGATTCTTCGGTTCACCTCTTCCATAAGCGGATTGGTTTTGCGACACGCCGGACACCAGTCGGCGTAAAAGTAGACGATGCTGACGCGTCCTTGATTCAGGTAATTGCGAAAGTCGGCGTCCTGTCCCGGACTATTGAAAGGCCTTGCCGTGGGCTTGGGGATTGCGGGCGAGTTCGCTCCAACGGAACCTGAATTTGGTGATGGAGAGCGTCGGGCAAACGCTAAATCTTCAGTGCTCAGGCCGCGACCGTTACCACTTTTGTATGTGACTTGTAACGAGCTCTTAGTTGCCTGCGCACGTCGCCATTCCCACGGCGGCATCGGTGTTCCATCCTGCCACAGTCCCCGCGATTCTTCTCGCGCTAACTGTTGCGCGGCAACATAGACGTTCCGCTCAGCTTCAGTGAGGCTTTGACCACTCGTTTTCTCATACCAGGCGGCGCCATCACGAATGACCTGAAGCCCCATGTCCAGTTGGTTGCAAACCACTTTGCCGACGACATGGCCACCTTCCAGCTGGCTGAAATCGATATCAACGTTCTTGTCCTGGACCAGATAGGCCAGATGTTGCCGCGAAGCCTCGCCGAACTCCTGGCCCAACTCCGGCGCGTCTACACCCTTAAGAACTACGGTGAATTTTCGCCCACCACTCAGCACGACGACGCTTTGCCCGTCCGGTACTGCGACGACAACTCCGCGTAAAACAACTGCGTTGGCGGGGGTAACAGCGAAAAACAGCAGCAACGATAGGATCAAGATTTTAGATGAATTCATGGTGTTGAGTGCGGGGAAACTTCGAATACGGGCCGTTTTAGGTCTTGGCAGCTAAGTTGAAGCTGGTTGAAAGTGAGTAATCGTCGGAAGGATCTCAGCGGCGGGTGTGGTCAAACGCCGTTAATGATCTAAGTCTGTACCGCTCGCCTTGTCAACAAAATTATCGTGCTACTCGCCCACTGAATAACCACCGCATCGGCGGGGCAGGAGCCCGCGTCTAACATCAGGCGGCAAAGCCGCACCTAACTGGGTTACTTTTCAGGCAGATTTGAGGATTTGACGTTGATCCAGCGCGGTCGGACACGAAAAATAATTGACGTCGTGGGGTGACGATCATTAGTATTTAGGGAGCGTCAGGGGCCTCAACCCATTCCCCGATGCGCCCCAGCCTAAGCACCATCCACTCTGAATGGTGGTTGCCCAAACAAAATCCTTCCAATGACAGGAATAACTCATGAGCGCACAAGTTGAACTATGGCGTGTCCAGACCGCTGAAGGTCTATTTGAGACCGATTTAGAGACTCTGAAACAGTGGATAGCCGAAGGCTCCGTCTTGCCGACAGACAAAGTATCCAAGGGCAGTCTCAATTGGATCGAAGCTGGTAGAGCTCCGATGCTAAAGGCCGGGTTTGCCGGCGAACGCCTTACCTTAACAGCAGTTCCTCCCCATCCGCCCAGCCCTGAATCGCCCACCCCCACCCAAAGTATCGGCAAGGATCCGGCGGTCATTGAGCCAGGAGCCGACAACTTTTCACCACTACCAACGCCGGCACCAACTCACTTCAACTCAGCCACTTCCTGTCACAATCATCCTGATGTGGCGCCCGCATTCGTTTGTCGAATAGATGGGGAACTCTTTTGTAAGGAATGCATCAAGATGGTTCGCGGCATCACGCTTTGCCCGTTGTGCGGTGATCTATGCGTGCCCTATGAGCAGGTGAAGGCAAAGGCGACCAGCAGAGTATTTCAAAGCTCGGGTTTTGGAGTCAGCGATTTCTCCCGCGCGATAAAGTATCCATTTCAGCACAAGGTTGCTCTATTGTTTGGTGCGCTGGCTTACGGCTTGTTGCTGCTTGGTGGCTTCCGCACCGGAATCATTGCTTATGTGATCATGTTTGGCTGCATGTCGCATGTAATCAGCCATGTGGCTTGGGGACGGTTGAACCGCAGCTTCATGCCTGACTTCTCCGAGTTCTCGATGTGGGATGATTTGGTTCAGCCAATTTTACTCGGTGTGGGAATTACGATTGTCAGTTGGGGTCCAGTGATCGTGCTGATGCTGGCTTTGCTCTTTGGCGTTATCAGCAGCGCTTCCCAGGTTTCACCATTGGGTGTTTCTGAGAGCGCGGCCGAGGAGTCTGGCCCAAGCCATGAAGACCTTTCTGTTCTCACCGACCCGAATGCCGATCCCAAGAAACTTGAAGAAGCGAATAAGAAACTGCAAAAGATTCGACCTGGCGCGCAACTAAGTGAAGAAGCTGAGCGCACTAAGAATCAGGACGACCCTGCCGCAAGTGTCAACATGCTCATGCCATACTTAGCAGCCGGTATTGGTCTGGCGGCGCTGTTCCTGATAGCAATAGCCTGGGCAATCTTTTACTACCCGATGGCCCTGGCGGTTGCGGGCTATACTCAGAGTTTTGGCGCAGTCATAAATCCGCTGGTGGGTTTGGATACTATCCGTCGGATGGGGGCTACGTACTTTAAAGCTTTTGGTATGGTTTTAGGAGTGCAAGTTGTGGCGTTAGTAATCAGCGTGATAGTGGGAACTGTGACCGCCCCGCTCGCCCTGCCCTTCATGGGTAATCTTCCGGCGAAATTTATTGACGGCACGCTGACGTTCTACTTCAACCTGGTAGTCGCGTGTGTGTTGGGACTGTCGCTATACAAATGCGCTGATCGTTTGGGAATAAATACTGACTAGGCAGGAAGCGTATATTTCTGTGTTCAGGGCAGCCGGCTGGAACCTCTGTTCCAGACCGGCTGCTCCACGTTTAGTTACTCTGTCTTCTTGGGCGCGGCAGCTTCGGCCTTCTTTGCGGTTTCCTGTTTCAACTTTTCAATGGCGCGTTCGTAGTTTGCCTTAAATAGTCCCGCGTTCGGATCCTTGTTCTGGGCTCCAATTGCCTGAGCCTTCTCGTAAAGAGGAGCGGCCAGATCCATCTTGCCCTGTCGTTCATAGGCTTCCGCCAGACTATCGTAAACATTAGCCGATTCCGGATAGCGCTCGACGTTCCACTTAAACGCAGCAATTGCCTGGTCATACTGATCCGAGAAAAGGTGCTGGTAACCAATCTGATTCACGAGGGGTTCAGGGACCGGAATCGTATAGTGAAACTTGTCTGACAGCTTCTTGTAGTGTTCCTCAGCGCCCTTCAGGCCACCCGCGATTTGGCCCGAATCCGGGTCACGCGGCATTTGCCAGCCGGCATACGTTTTCCGCAGTCCATAGTAGTGACTGCGAAGAACGACTGAACCGTGATCCTCATCGGTCCATTGCTGAGCTTCCCAGTCAAATCCCTTGGTTTGATTCCGCGTCAACGTTTGTTTCATCTGGTGGAAACCGTCTTCGATTCCTCCAGTCTCGTTGCCAAGCGTCATGAACAGGGTGGCGTTCAGTTCCTTGTGCGTTTTGAAAAACTCTTCCGCTCGCTTGACCATTATTTGATTGTCCCACTGTAGCGACGGGCTGACGGCTACATATGAATGGAACAAATCTGGATTGGACAGGAGCGCGTGGAAAGTGAAGAGCCCACCCAGCGAATGACCGGCCAAAATCCGATATGGCAAGGTGCGATATCGCTTCTCAATGTCAGGTATTAATTCCGTAGCGATGAACTTCAGAAACTTGTCTCCACCGCCGGCTGTCGGAAATTGCGGTGCACCGGTGGCACCGGCCTGGCTCGGCTTGGTCGGGGTCAGGTCGCGCGTGCGGTCAGTATTCGTGATTCCGACGACGATCAGCTCCGACATGCGTCCGTTTCTGGCGAGAAACTCTGCTGAACTGGAGGTGTGCGCAATATGGGCATCACCGTCAGTCATATAAAGAACCGGATAGCTCCGCTTGTTTGTTTCATAAGCTGCCGGCGTGCGAACCAGAATCACTCGATCCTCGCCCAGCACTTCCGACTTAAGAGTCAGAGTTGTGACTCCGGGAATCTGCGGTCTTTGAGCAAACGCCGAAGCCGAAAAAATCAAAAGAAAGGTAAGCAGCGCCAGAATTCTTCGGCTGCCTGGATTTCTCCTGTAAGGCACGTGGTTATCAGAAAACTTCTCGCCTTCGAACACGCGAGTCAAAGAATGGAAGGTGGTCATTTGTCATGCTCCTTAGTCTGAGAAATAGGCGGCAAATCAAGAAGGCACCAGGCAGGCGCGATCTCAACTAGAACCAGGCAGAGTGTCGTGCTTAGTTCTACAGCATCAGTCCGTTCTCAGCGAAAGTTTTGACGTGAATCGGCCCATTAATGGGATGAATGGAATTGATGGAGTGACGGGAAGGCGTCACCAAATTGGTTCGTTCGGAGTGAACTTTCTATCGGGGGCGGCGCTCCAGATTGTAATCCCTTAAGCGACGATAAAGGGTTGACGGGGAGATACCCAACATCTCAGCGGTTTTGCCGCGATGCCAACTGGTTTGCTCGAGCGCTGCGAGGATTTGTTGACGCTCGACATCTCTCAATGAGGTTGCCGAACCAAGATTTGCAGTGAAGTCGGTTGAGGCACTTGCTGGCGCCGAGGTTGGTACGGGAACACTTGGAGCGATTGGTCGCACCACTTCCGGCGGAAGCTCATCCTGCGTGATTAGTCCATTGTTTGCCAGGATTACTGCGCGCTCCAGACAGTTCTTTAGTTGTCTGACATTGCCTGGCCAGGAATATGCGCGTAATGCATTCAGCGCCGCCGATTCAAGAGCTGGTGGAGTTGTTCCGCCAACGTCATTCAGAAGAAAGCGAGCTAGCGGCTCGATATCTTCAGGACGTTCCCGCAGGGGAGTCAACCCGATTTGAAAGCCATTGATTCGATAAAGGAGATCGGAACGAAATGATCCGTCGGAAACTACAGAATCAAGGTTGCGATTAGTAGCAGCCACAATACGAACGTTGACTTCAACTTTACGAACACCGCCCACTCTGAAAAATGTGCGCGTCTCAATCGCTCGCAAAAGTTTTGCCTGCAGCTGGGCCGGCAGTTCCGTGACTTCGTCGAGGAAAAGAGTGCCGCCATCCGCGAGCTCGATCAATCCAAGCTTTCGACCCTTCGCGCCTGAAAATGCCCCCGCCTCGTAACCGAAAAGTTCTGACTCGAGCAACGACTCCTGAAACGCTGCGCAGTTGATATCGATGAACGATCCTTCGGCGCGGCTCGAGAGACGATGAATCGCGTGCGCGATCAGTTCTTTTCCGGTTCCTGACTCACCCGTAATGAGTACCGAGGCATCGGATGGCGCAACCCGTTCAACCAGCCGCAGCACCTCTCGCATCGCATGTGAAACTGAGACGATATTTGGCAGGCCTGATTGTCGTGCCAGCTGTTCGCGTAAACGTAGATTATCAACGCGCAACCGCCGCTTCTCTGCAGCTTGCCGCACTCTGACATCCAGTTCGGCGATTATGTAAGGCTTGGTTAGGTAGTCGTAGGCGCCGAGCTTCATCGCTTCGATCGCAGTTTCAACGGTAGCCTGACCGGTCAGCATTATTACTTCGGGCGGGTTCGGACGTTCGTGGACGCGACGCAGGACTTCCATGCCATCAATGCGTGGCATGTTGATATCGCAGAGCAGCACATCAACGTTGCTTTCTTCAAGCTTACGGAGCGCCGCTTCTCCATCCGGGGCAACCTGAACACGATATCCCAGTCGTTCCAATTCTTTCTGCAAAACCGTGCGAAGATTGGCTTCGTCTTCGGCGATCAGAATTCGTGGTACTCGTTGCTCACTCAATCCTGCGATTCTCCGTCAAACAAGTTCCGGTGATTATCGAATCAAACTTAAACTACTGCGCCTGGTTGCGTCTCTTAGACATCTCTAACAACGGGGAGTGAGATTGTAAAAGTGGTGCCTTTGCCAACCGCAGACTGTACGTCCAGACCGCCACCGTGCTCGGTTAAGATACCATAACAAACTGCCAGGCCAAGACCGGTGCCCTTACCGATTTCCTTAGTCGTAAAAAATGGTTCGAAGATTTTTGTTAAATGCTCTGCCGGGATGCCAATGCCGGTATCAATGATTCGAACCGACACCTGGTGATCGTTCGCAACCGCAGAAATAGTCAGCACGCCACCATCGGGCATGGCATCTACGGCGTTGGTGGCTAACGCGATGATCACTTGTTGTAATTGACCAGGATCACCCGAAACAGTTGGTAAATCTTCTGGCAAATCTATTTGAAAATCTATCCCCGTGCCGCGCTTTTGGTGCGCGAGCAGACGCGTGGCAGAGAATATGACGTCGGCGAGATTCACGGACGAATGTTCGGCCGCCCGAGTCCTGCTGAAGTCGAGGAGACCCGTTGTGATCGACTTGCAGCGGAACGCCTCACTGCGAATCAAAGCAAGGTACTCACGGAAGTCCTCGACGTCCTTAGACTCCGCAAACGCCCCATCCTTCAAGCGTGACTCCAGGGATTCTGCGCAAGCTGAGATGGTCGCCAGGGGATTATTGATTTCGTGGACCACGCCGGCGGCAAGACGTCCCACGGCCGCCAGCTTTTCCGCTCTCGCCACTGCCCGATTTGCCTCGACCCGATCACTAATGTCCTCGCCGACTGTGATTACGTGGGACACTTCCCCACTCCGATCAATCCACATGGGAATTTTGCTGATGAGCCAATAGACGACGCTGCCATTCGCTGCCGGACTCTCGTGTTCGATCCGTTGAATTTCTCCGGTCTCGAAAACCTCTGCGAATTCTGGTTCCAAGAGTTCCTTTTTTTGCCGCGTCAGCACGCTGAAGATGTTCTTGCCTAAAACTGAGCCACGTGGAATTCCCAGTTCACCCAATTCACGATTGCGGTTCCAGGCGACGACGTTGTAATCGCGATCAATTACATAAAGCGAAAGCGGCAGTCCATCGATGATCGCTTCGATGAATCGACGTTGCGCCTCAACCTCTGCGGTACGGCGTTCGACCTCAACGGTCAATCCAGCAGACACCTGACGCGCAGCTTGGTAAAGCGTGGAGATGTGAGCTGCTAAGGCCGTCTGTTGAGCTGCGGCGTCGACGAGCCGGCAAACTGTTTCATCGCAATCTTCCGGCCTGTCAAAACCAACAACCAAAGCGCCGTTGGCACGTCCACCAAATTTGAGTGGCGCCACATATTCCACACTGTGAATTTCATCGCGTAGCAGAAACTTGCTTTTGTCGGTCACGATGGCAGAAACCGCGTCAGCCGAGCCGAGCCAACTCTGCAACTGGTCTACGCGGAGCAGTGAAGAGTCTTCTGCACTTCCTTCCCGATCAAACACACAGGCCGCCGCGCTGTTGTCTTTCAACTTCACAAACGCGGCGCAGAGTGCAGAGCTGGTTCCTTCATACGTCGCCCCGGCAACTCGACGAACAAGTTGCTCCGGCTCAAGCGCGCGCAATAATCCACGGCCGAGGTCTGCCAGAAACCTCAGCTCACGATTACTTCCGATTAGCGCTCGTTCGCGTTGCGCGGCGCGCAGCTGGGCGGCGATTCTGGAAAGAATTTCTCCCTCAGCCGCACCCCTGATAATGAAGTCGTCCGCACCTGCGGCAAAAGCCTGACTCTTCTGAGTGGCCTCGTCATAGTCCGACATCGCGATGATAGGCAGCTTGTTGGTGGAGGGTTGGGCGCGTAGAACCCGGCAAAGCTTGAAGCCATCCACACGCGGCAACTCGAGATTGAGCAACACCAGATCGCATCGTTCAGCTTGAAGTAGCAGAACTGCAGATCGGGCATCTTCAGCAGCTAAAGTCTTATAACCGTTGCTTTCGAAACTGAGTCGCAGTTTTTCACTGGCATCTCGATCGTTATCGACAACCAGAACGGTTGCGCTTTGTTTGTGGGTATTGAGAGCGGGCATGCTTGATTCCTGTGGACGCCACTGAGGCGTTTAGTCCAACAGCGCTGGATCGAGCACTCAAAGAATCATGCACGACCGTAACCGATTGAAGCTAACAGGCAAGCTAATGTCAAGATTTGAGTTTGCGGATAGAACCGAGCGCGGTAGCGCCGGATTCTTCTTCGACGCTGATGCCGCCGGTGGTTTTATGGATTCGGCGCTACCGCGCTCGGTTCTGTGCTTAACAAAAGAAGGAAGGGGCGGCCACGGAGTGCCGCCCCTACAAGTTAACTTCTTCACTAAACTCTAGTTTACTGATACCGACGCGAGTTCGCCGTCCTCCGGGTCCACTATGGGTGCAGCCGACGCGTCCCTCTGACTCGAAATCTTGGCGAGCTTATGCGCTGATTTGGCGCGGTACATCGCCTGGTCCGCGGCCACTAGTAATTGATCCACGGTTTCGCCATCTACACCGTACGTCGCAGTGCCTACGCTAATTCCAACTCGGGCCTGCCCGTGTCCGCGGACATGCAGAGAAAACTCCGAAACCGCCCTTTCAATGCGTTGACGTAAGTCTTCAACCTGGTTGCCGACCAATTCCTGAACAATCGCCACAAATTCATCCCCTGCGTACCGGGCCAGAAAGTCATATTCACGAAGTTGGCCCTGTATGATCCGGGCCATCTCGCGCAACATTTTGTCGCCAACCTTGTGCCCAAAAGTATCGTTAACCAACTTGAAGTCGTCTAGGTCAAGCATTACGACCTGGAAAGAACGGCCACTACGTTTAGCTCGTGAGACTTCTTCATCAAATCGCAGGGCCATATACCGGGCGTTAGGCAATCCCGTCAACGGATCGGTCAGTGCGTTTGACTCCGCTTCTGCGTGATGCATCGCATTTGACAAGGCATCTGATGCCAGGCGGGTGACAGTTTCCAGCAAACGCATGTGGTCGTCGGTATATTGATCCAGCTCGGTGGAATAGACCGAGAGCGCGCCCAGCAAGATCTCGTCTTTAAAAAGTGGCAACGAAGCCATTGAGCAATACTCTCGTTCGATTTCTAGACCAACAAAATCGAGGCTCGGATGGAGTTGGTTAACTGGGCTGCGATTTGCCAATGCAAATCCTGTTACCCCGTCGCCTAATGATATGGTCCGGCCAGACAAAAGAGTTGCGTTCCGACCGACAATATGGGCAGACACTGCGTTTCCTTTGAGCTCGTCGTATAGATAAACTGCACAGGTGTCGAACGGCACCACTTGGCCCACTTTGTCCACCAGAGCTTCAACTGTGTTCCTGATGTCGAGAGATGAGCCAAACGTACGAGCAATTTCATACAACGCATAGACTTCCTGGTGCGCGCTCTTGATCTGATCGTAAGCCATAAACGACCCACGCTCTCGCGTCTGCGCAATATCCACTTCTTTCAAGGAGATCGGTTCGCTCAGATCATTTGTCTGTAGTTGTTGAGGCAGTCCCTTCGCATCTATCTCAGCCTCGAACCGCGGTAAATGTTCGATAAACAGGTCGACAATGTTTGGATCGAAATGCGTTCCGGAGCCTCGCAAGAGAAATGCGATCGCTTCATCGCGGGTCATACCACGACGGAAAGGACGATCTTCTCGAACTGAATCGAAGCAATCAACCACCGAGATGATGCGCGCGGTGATGGGAATCTGTTCTTCCTTTAGACCATCCGGATAGCCAAGTCCGTCCCATTGTTCATGATGGTGACGCACGATCGGTGTGACAGGATAAGGGAAATCGACGCGACCCAGAATCTGGGCGCCGACGGTTGTATGGATCTTCATCTTCTCAAACTCGGCAGGTGTCAGACGTCCGGGTTTGTTGATGATGTGGGCAGGAACCGCGAGTTTACCAATATCGTGTAGCAGTGCCCCGGCTTTTAGTGCTGCGATTTCGTTTGTTGATAATCCAAGTACCTCGCCCAGGCCCGCGGCATATATCTGCACGCGGCGAACGTGGCAATGCGTGGTTTGATCTTTGGCATCGATCGCCGTGGCTAATGCTTCAGCGGTCGCCAGGTGTATGCGGCTAAGTTCTTCAGATTCGCGCGTTTTTGTAGTAAGACGGCACCAGGCTAAATAGATCATCTGGACGCCGCCGATTATAGTCAGGCTCAGAAGCAAAAGGGAGAACGCTTGATAAATAGCCCACGCTCCAATAAAAGCGCCGCCGGCAAGCATCAGTAGTCTATACGGTTTCGCCGGTAAGCACTCGGCCCACCGGCTACGTTCGTTTCGTCTTACCGACTTAAACTGAGAGATGTCCAAGCTCATTTTTGAGTTCCTCAACCCGAGGTCCAGATCTGTTTAGAACATGAGATCGCTTTTCGATTAATTCTCAAAACACATCCCCCATATGGCGGCCAGAAGCAAAGCTGGGAGCAAATCAGCCGTGCTTCCGGCCTGGGTTAAGGGGCAAGAAAGCGAGCCAGGCGCTCGCTTTGCTGGGTGAGAGCTTGTCAAAATGGCACTTGGCTTATTGCCTCACCACGATCAAAAAGGTAGCGGCCTCGGACTCCGTGCGGAGAGCCCGTGAAGCTTGAGCTTCTCAGCCGCGCAATCTCTTTCTCAATTGCCGTGCCGGAACAATAGTGGTCGGATGGACCAAGCGGATGGTGCTGACTACTGAGAATTTTTGGCGAGTTTGAAGAGAAGAAAATTCTGGATTTTCGATCGAATTCACGCTGACACGTCAGGATGATTGATTCTGTCAGTTTGCCCCAAACGAATGAGACGACTCTTACTTTCACTGGTCATTTGACAAGCTCATCGGCGCGGGGCAACCTTGATTTTCCGCTAATTCTATCGAAGAAAACTCGATCGGGCACTAATCTTGGCAGACACCCAAAACAAACCACTGGAGGCCGTCAGCCCCGTCGGGTACATCGAGCTACTCCGCGGCAATCGTGGCTTTCGACTACTTTGGCTTGGCCAGGTTGTCAGTCAAATGGGCGACTGGTTCAACACCATCGCCATCTACACCATCATTCTCAACCTGACAGGGTCGGGACGTTACATCGGACTGTTGTTGGTGGCCCGATTTCTCCCAAGCTTCGTCTTTGGTTCTTTCTCAGGAGTTCTTGCCGATCGATTTAGCCGTCGCTCGATCATGATCGTCTCGGATCTTTTGCGGGCTGTTGTGGTGCTCGGGTTCCTGTTCATCCGGCGGGCTGACCAGTTGTGGTTGGTTTATGTGTTAACAGTTCTTCAGTTGGCGCTGTCCACGTTTTTCGAACCAGCGAAGACTGCCGCCATACCATCCATCGTTTCCGACCGTGAACTGGTGTCTGCGAATGCAATCTCCTCAGTGACCTGGTCCGTTATGTTGACTCTGGGCGCCGCTATCGGCGGACTCGTAACTGATTTGTTTGGAACTGACGTAGCCTTCGTTCTCGATGCGCTCACTTATCTCCTGTCAGCTGCACTAATCGCCGGGGTTCGCGTCCCGAAACGTACACCTCGCGAGAAACACAAGCTAACAGTCAATCGAGCACTCGGCATCAGTGAAACGATCGAAGGGGTAAAATATGTGCTTGGTCGACCGCGCGTGCTGGCATTGATGTTAGTAAAGCCCGGCTGGGGTCTGGGGGGCGGAATCTTAACTCTGCTGGCCGTCTTCGGAGAAAAGGTGTTTCCGATCGGAAGCTCACCTGCTGCAGGCATCGGTGTTCTGTTCACGGCCCGCGGTATCGGAACAGCTATTGGGCCAATCGTCGCTCGCCGTCTCTCTGGCGAGGGCAAACAAAAAATGCAGACGTGGATAGGATTGGCCTTCCTGATCGGCGGCGTGTTTTACATAGCATTTGGACTGGCAACCAGTTTCATCGTCGCCCTAATCGTTATGGGCATTGCGCACATGGGAGGAAGTATTCTGTGGGTGTTCTCAACCGTGCTGTTGCAGCGTGGCGTTGAAGACAATTTTCGCGGGCGTGTGTTCGCAGCTGAATTGGCTTTGCTTACCCTAACGTTGGCAGCCTCTAATTATGTAACGGGTGAGCTACTCGAACGGTTTGCATTGTCTCCTCGAGTCGTCACCATTGGTATGGGAACGTTGTTTCTGATACCCGGTATCGTCTGGTTTGTTACTCAGAAATTCTGGGACCGCGACGAGAAGACTCCCAGGCAAGAAGAACGGTTGATCGAACAGGCAGCAGACAAGACCGCGTGATCAAATGACTGGGCGAGACGTCAGAATAAAGGTTGGAGTAATGGGGTCGGCTGGCGAGGACTGGGCGACAAACCACGATTCGTCGCGAGCAGGTATTGAGTTGGCCCAAGCCATCGCCCGGCGGCATCTGTTGATACTTACCGGTGCAACCACCGGTTTGGTTTATCTCACCGGGAAGGCTGCACGCGAAGCCGGTGCATTTCATCTCGGTATCTCTCCGGCTACCAACTCAATCGAGCACGTTGAGACGTTCGATTTGCCTTTGGATGCCTGCGACGCCATTGTCTACACCGGTTTTGGTCTAAAAGGGCGCAACGTCGTGCTGGTGAGATCCTGCGATATTGTGCTGTTTATTGCCGGATCCATGGGATCCTTGAATGAGTTCACGATTGCTCACGACGAAGGAAAAGTGATTGGCTGTTTGACTGGTACCGGCGGAGTCGCGGACGAGGTTTCATACTTACTGCAAAAGTTTTCCAAGGAAACCGGGGCTCGTGTCTTCGAAAACGACGATCCAGAGAAGCTCCTGGACGCCTGTCTGGAAGCTCTGAACCAAGCCTGAAAAACATGGACCATACTCAAACCATCATTGCCTCACACGTTGAGACCGAATTCAACGCCTGGGAACTTGCCAATCCCATTTGGGAAATAGCGCAACCGGTCCGCATCACTCGTTATTGGTCTGGCCAAGAAGCGCCTGAATCCAGACATGCCGAGGCTCGGATACTCTGGACAGATGAGTCGTTGAATGTTCGGTTCGTTTGCAACCAACGTCAGCCCCTCGTGGTGAGTTCAAATCCTAAGTTGGACCAGAAGACTATCGGACTATGGGATCGCGACGTATGCGAAATTTTCATCGCGCCTTTTTCTGAGCAACCCGATCGCTACTTCGAATTTGAAGCGGCTCCGACTGGCGAGTGGGTAGATCTCGCAGTCTGTTTCAAGAACCAGAAGCGTGAAAATGATTTTGATTTCGTTTCAGGAATGACTGTCACCTCGAGGGTGACTGACAACCAGGTGGAGATCCTGATGCGCGTTCCCTGGACCGCAATCCGCACACCTCAACGCGGAGACCAATGGCGGGCCAATTTATTCCGATGTGTAGGATTTGGAAACGAGCGTTATCTGGCGTGGCAACCAACACTTACTGCAGAGCCTAACTTTCACGTGCCTTCTGCTTTCGGAATTCTCCGATTCACTTAACCGTTTGAGGAATCAACGACGAGAGATACTCCGAAAACCTTCGACGATCCGCTTCTTCCATTTCTACAATCTTGCACCCAATCAAGAAACCGACTTCGGTGGGATGCTCGTCTAAACTCTCGTAACGAACTGTGGCCACTCTCATTTCAACCGAGCCGTCCGGCAACTCCAGGCGGATCTTGAAGCCCCGACTCTCGCCTCCCAGGTGGTGTTCGCCGACCCTAATGGCCGGAACGATGAGCGCGAGTCCTCCAGCGCTGACGTCAAGGGTATGTCCCTCAAGACTGAGGAATTTCTGATTACCTCTTACGCTTTTGCCAGGCCCACCAAAGAGAATGCTGAAGGCCAGCCGGACCTGCTGCCGATTCGAATGACGGCGATCACCCACATACCGCCGCAGCCGTGACACGATTGAACGAGTTAGTTCCATGTCTCTCCTGGACTGTTAACTGTTCCGCAAGCAGCACACCAAACAGATCTTGGTCTGCTTCAGCGAGTTTCCAAATTGTGGAGGAGGGCAACACCCGGAAAACGGTCGGGGAAAAGTCTTGGGCCATTCTAGTGACGCAATTAGTCGCGCGCAATAGAAATATCAGACAGTGGTCGGAATGGACGACTACTAGTGAAGGCGGCTATCCGCAGATTACGCAGATTAAGAACAGGTTGGGTGAATAATCCGCGTAATCTGCGGAGTCGAGTGAATCTCAGATGAACGGTCCATTTACTGACTTCGTAAATCGATGCGCTCGGTTTCCCCAGCCGTCAGGACAATTCGCGTGGCTGACTGAGCGGCGTTACGCACAAATTCTTCACTCACGATTGCCGGAAGATTTTCTTGCTGCCTGGCAAAAATAAAGTATTCCCCTGGCGGACCACCCGGTGCCTTCGGTTACGTTCAACGGAGTGCGCTTCGGGTCACCGCCATTAGCACTCACTGACTTGATGAATTATCTCGAGTCAGGGGCCAGAACGAATCCAAGATAAACATCGCCGCCTTGAACATCCCCAAAACTGACCGTGCCGTCAGGTCTTACCCTGATTGGCAGTGGTGGTCCAGGCCTGCTTGAGGGACTGATCATTTCGACGAACAAAACCAGGCCCGCTGGCAACGAAGTGTTGGTATCTGTCTCCACGCGACCAATAACCGCGCCCGGACCGCCGACCTTGACTTTCAATCTCAACGGGATTGGTGCCATCAACCGTAAACTGTGCATCGTGTTTCGGAACGATCTCCTCATAGTCTTCGGCTCGCGGTATAGCAGTCATCGGAATCGGTAGCCGCATTCCAAAAGCCGCTCTGCATGGCAACGCCCTTCCCCTCGAGCGTCACGTAGTATTTACCCGCGGCTATTACTAAATCTGAAACTCTCCACGGTCATTGGTGAACGCAACAAATCCAGAATCACTTGAAGTGAAGGTCCTCACTCGAGTGCCCTTTAATGGGTTGAAGATTGTCTTTGTAGACCACTCTCCCGTTTACGACTGATTTGCCAGTCGCTGGCGGAGCAGCGATACGGTGAACGACTAACGCCGGGTTGGGCATTTAATGCTCGCTGAAGAATCGGCTACGAGCAGAAACAAAAACAGAAATTTCTGCCAAAAGCGAAGTTGCGAGGTTGGCATGTTGAATGAAGAAATACTTTCTTTGTAATGCTGAAAAACTATGGGGCCTTGGGAGTAAGGGGTTTGCCGCCGGTGTCACTGCTTCGAACACCCGATGGATCTAAATAAAACGAAAGCTTGCCAGTACGACCATACTGGGCCGGTTCCGCAGCGGCGTTCCACGACTTGCCGCCTGAAACTGCATTCACCCTAAAACGGTATCCAGTCGAATCTGTGGTTTCAATGTCCTTCGGAACCAGTCCTGCTGTAATCAGAGTTGCGAGATCGGCGAAGAGCCCGTTGTGTTGTTGACTGTAGACCACTTGGGCCAGCGAAATTCGAGTAAGCATGTCCTGAACGTCGCTATGGTGAGCATCGATGCGAGCGTTGAAGAAAAACTGCTTTCCGGCTTTCTTCACCAAGTCCAAACTCTCGCGATCGCCGAGCACCCAGACACCGTCGAGCTTGATTAACCCGGCCGCCTCAACCTTGTCTTTACCTTCTTGGTCCAGAACTTTGATCATCACCGTCGCATCATTCCCGTTGATCTGTTCCGAGGTGATCTCAAATTTTTCCGGCACCCGCTCATTCACGGCAATCGCCATCTTCTCAAAATCGGGCCTCAAATCCTCAAATTCTTCCGGTTTGAGCGGGTCGATCGCCGGTCGATAGATGGAGAGGTTGAGGGCCTCACGAAACTTCTTCTCACGCATTCCCTGGTAAAACGCCCGCACGGTGTCAGATGGCGTGCGCTGCGGACTCTGCGCGACGGCCGTAAAGGCAAGACTGCTCTGAAGCACAAACATCACACACAACAGCAATAGCGAGCAATGAGACATCATTGAACTTACCTTCTGACGGGTTGGATAACGTGCAAGTTTTGACAGGAAAAAGACCTGCCTTCTGCGAAGTTCGAGGCGCGCTCTCAGCTTAGCAGCGCGCCTCGGGAAGACACCAAAAGTTACACGATTTGGCCCGGAAACTAAAGCCCAGCCGGGCCGTCCGCGCCTAACGATTGTGGGTCGTGAAGGGTCTGGCCTTCAAGAGCACTTCTCGACCCACCAGATATAACACCACCGCCAGAATGGCAAACGGGACAAGCGACCACATTCCGGCGTTTGGCCCAAGGTATAAGGGATTATTCGCTTTCGCCCAATCCTCGAATCCGTTCAGCCTGGCGGTAATACTCTCGCTAAGATTTAGAAACGCATACGCAACTCCGGCGAGCGCTCCTCCGGCAATGTAACCGGAAGCCAGCAGCACTCCCGGGCTCTTGTCGGTTTCAGCTACAAACTGCTCCTCAGACATTTTCTCACTGGCAAATTTGCGCCTCAGATATTTGTCTACCCCGAGACGGACCATACCGCCAACAAATATTGGCGCAGACACATAAACCGGCAGGTACACACCTACCGCAAATGCGAGCGAAGGTATGCCAGCCAACTCAAGGACGATAGCGATGAACACGCCTAGCAACACCAGGCCCCATGGAAGTTCTCGACTGAGAATGCCCTTAATGATGTACGACATGAGCGTCGCCTTAGGTGCGTTGTACTTAACGACGCTATGACCCTCGGGCGTTTGAGTGATCACTCCGTTGATTCCCGGGTCGACCAGAAACGCCGGCAGTCCCTGATCGTTGACAAGGAATCGTCCTGTCGTGCCAACGTTCGTGTCTGTTTGATGGCAGACGACGTAATTGGCGCCAGCATGCGCTTCACGTTTTGGTTGACCGCCGCTCTGTTCACAGTTGGCAAGATCAAAACGGTAACCCGCTGGAAGAGTGACGTTCTTGGCATCAGCCGCGGGGACATAAACTGTCGATGCCTGGTTAAGCCAGAGCAGGACGTAGCCCAGGACCAGCGCCGATGCCAGTGCGCCGATTAAGATCGCAATCTGTTGATTCTTGGGTGTAGCGCCCACGAGGAACCCGGTCTTCAAATCCTGTGATGTGGTTCCGCCGTTTGAAGCGGCAATGCAAACGATGCCGCCGATCGAAAGCGCAGTGACAAAGTACGGTGGAGTGGTCCAACCGATGATTAGAAACACCAGACACGTCAGCAGCAACGTGGCTACAGTCATTCCGGAAATCGGATTCGATGAGGATCCGACCTCGCCTGTAAGGCGCGACGACACGGTCACGAACAGGAAACCAAAGGCGACGATGAGGAGCGCGCCCAGCAGGTTGAATCGCAGATTAAGCTGTGGCGCCAGCATGATCGCGCCGAGCATCGCGATGATGCCGCCGATGACAAACCTCATCGACAGATCCTGGTCAGTGCGTAACGCACTCGACCTTTCTGCCTGGCTGCCTCGCAAGTCCGCAAGGCCTCCTTTTAGACCACTCCAGATGATCGGCATGCTGCGGACCAGGCTGATGATGCCCCCGGCCGCAACGGCACCCGCCCCGATGTAAAGAATGTAGGTACTCTGAATGCTGTCTTTGCCATCAATGGACATCTGGGAAATTGCTTTGGTACCTGGTGGAAGCGGACCAACCAGGCCTTCCCCGAAGTACTTGATCATCGGAATCAAAACTAAATATGAGAGCACGCCGCCGCCAAACATGATGGAGGCGATCCGTGGTCCAATGATGTAACCCACGCCAAGCAAAGCCGGATTGTTCTCGATCGAAATTGAACCGGCCTGAAACGGCGCACCGAAGACCTTCTGCGGAATCTCTTTCCAGGTTTTGAAAATCTGCTGAAGGGCATAGAACACAAAGCCGATACCGAATCCCGCAACGATTGTCTTGCCACCGATAGTGGCCTGATCTGCCACTTTCGCAGACAACGGATCCTTGTGGGCAGCCTCGAGGGATTCTGCGGAGGCGCCGGCTTTCAATACTTCGGCGCAAGCCGTTCCCTCTGGATATTTCAAGACGCCATGCTGCTGCACAATCAAGGCTCGCCGCAGCGGAATCATCATCAGGATGCCCAGGAGCCCGCCCAGAGTCGCCACGAGCATGACACGAGTAATATCAAGATCGAATCCCAGGATTAAGATCGCCGGCATTGTGACACCAAGACCGAAGGCGATTGATTCACCCGCGGAGCCGGCAGTCTGAACAATGTTGTTTTCGAGAATGGTGGCGTTTCGGACTCCAAGCTTGGAAAGCACTCGGAAGAGGGTGATTGAGATTACGGCCACTGGAATTGACGCGCTTACCGTCAAACCAACTTTCAACACCAGGTAAAGTGAAGACGCGCCAAAGACGATGCCAAGAAGCGTCCCGACGATTATTGCGCGAGTCGTAAGTTCCGGAATGATCACGCCTGGAGGAATGAATGGACGAAAAGTCTTGAGGTAAGGATTATCGGGCGTCCAGCCGGTTCGATCGGGAAACCCCTGCGCTCGCGCAGCCTCGGCAGAGTCAACACTTTCAGTGGACATTAAAGTCACCTCCAAATTGTTCTGGGAGATCTTAGGGGGTTTGAAACGCCGCCACTTTACACGCCGCAAGTGAGTAAGAGCAAGAGGATTGATTCAAAAACATGGCCCAGTCAGGTTCTGTCCAGGGGCTGGAGTCGGATTCGCGCCGTGTCGCCGGCTGTTTAGCAGACAGACTTACTACGAGTGATGCTTTGTCTTTGCTGGTGGATCGGGGAGGACCTTCCTACGAAAGGTCAAGCCTGTGCCAGTTACCAACTTTTCGATTACACTCTGTCGCGTCCTAACATTTCTAAGCTGATACAAACTTAAACTAGATCGATGCGAACAAAACTCTTCGCTCTCATCCTGGCATTCGCCATCCTGTTTCCCTTTATTTCGTTTGAACTGGTCGAGGCTCAAAGGTCGCGACAACCCCGGCGTCCCGCCGCAGCGCCCAGGGGGGTGGTTCCCGCACCTGAAGACGTCCTCGGCTTCAAACCTGGCGATGATCGCAAACTCGCAAGTTGGAATCAGGTGCTCAACTATTTCGAGAAACTAGACCAAGCCAGTGATCGGGTGACGTTTCAGGCGCTCGGCAAAACCACGATGGACGTTCCATTTGTGATGGCCACGATCAGTGCTCCGGAGAATCTGGCCCGGCTGGATGAGTACAAACACATTCAGGCGCTGTTGGCGGATCCACGAAAGCTCGGCCCGATCGGTGGACGTGATCGCAAAGCTGCGGAACTTATCAAACGCGGCAAGACGATCGTGCTGATCACTTGCGGCATCCATTCAACGGAGGTCGGTTCATATCTTTCCAGCATGCTCATCGCTCATCGTCTGGCCTCGTCAAACGAGCCTGAAGTGTTGGACGTGCTAAGCAACACGATCGTTCTGCTGGTGCCCTCTCTAAACCCTGATGGTGTGGACATAGTTAAGAATTGGTATGACAAAACTCTCGGCACTCCTTATGAAGGCACAAGTCCACCGGAGCTCTATCACAAGTATGTAGGCCACGATAACAACCGCGACTGGTATGCGTTCACCCAGGTTGAGACGAAGATCACTGTCGATAAGATCCACAACGTCTGGCGACCGCAAATCGTCCACGACATTCACCAGCAGGGTGAATTTGGTGCGCGCCTCTTCCTTCCGCCATACATGGCTCCGGTTGAGCCAAACGTGCCCAGTCAAATCGTCGCGGGCTATACCGAGCTTGGGAATTTCATGGCCAGTGAAATGCGCAAGTCAGGTTTCAAGGGCATCACCACCAATTCGACCTACGACGCCTGGACTCCCGCTCGCGCCTATTCTCACTATCACGGCGGCGTGCGCATTCTTTCAGAAACTGCTTCGGTAAAGATTGCCACGCCTACCAATCGCAAGTTTGACGAGCTGCGTCGCGGCGAGGGTTATGATCCGCGAAAAGAGTCGGAGAAGTTTGGACCAATCTGGAGCGGCGGCGAATGGAGCCTTCGCGACATTACCAGTTACATGACAACCGGGGCCTTCAACCTGCTAAAGCACGCGTCTCAAAACCGTAAGCAATGGTTGAGCCGGTTTTACGAGATTGGTAAGAATGCCGTCCGCACACGCAGACGTGGCGAGCTGTCAGGCTTCGTTGTTGAAGATAACGGTGAAGGCACCAGGAGGTTGATGGATATTTTCGACCGGGCTGATGTGGAGTACACACAAACTGCTAAAGGCTATTTCATAAACCTGGCCCAGCCTTACGGTGTGTTTGCCAAGGCACTGCTGGAAACGCAACGGTACCCGAATCTTCTAGACGATCAGGGCCATCCGATCCCACCCTACGACGTCACTGCTCACACCCTCTCGATGCTTTTTGGTGTAAAGGCCACACCGGTACATTCGTCTGTTAGACCGCGGACAGTCAGAGCGCGAAATGCCACTGCCGACTACGAAAAATGCACCGAGGCCAGGCGCCGCGTGGGGCTTTACCAGCCCAGCGTACCTTCGATGGACGAGGGCTGGACTCGTTGGCTGCTTGATAACGAACGTGATCGCCGGTGCGTGACCTACTCAACGCTGCGCGACGTCGAATTGCGAGCCGGTAAACTCAATGCGAAGTTTGATTCGATCGTGATTCCTGATGTGGCCGCTTCAGTACGAGAGCCGCGCCCGATCCTGAACGGCTACAAAGCTGGAGCAATGCCGCCGGAATACACGGGAGGTGTTGGACCAGCGGGAGTTACTGCTTTGCGTGAGTTTGTAGAACGCGGTGGCACGCTGGTCTGCTTGAACCGTGCTTCGGACTTTGCCATTGAACAATTCAAACTCCCATTAAGAAACACTGTCGATGGAGTTCCCGAAAAAGAATTCTTTGTGCCTGGCTCAATTCTCCGTATCGAACTCGATATGACGCACCCACTCTCCGCAGGAATGGCGCGCGACAGCATTGCCTGGGTGGAAGACTCGCCAGTGTTTGACCTGATGCCAAGCGGAAATGTCAGCGAGCTGGCCCATGCAGCGACGACCGTAAAAGTAGTGGCCCGCTACCCCACCAACAAAAATCCTTTACTGTCCGGCTGGCTCCTGGGTGCGGATCAACTGAAGGGCAAGGGTGCTCTGGTTGAAGTTGGTCTGGGGAAAGGTCGAATAATCCTCTTCGGTTTTCGACCCCAATATCGCGCTCAGTCTATGGCAACTTATCCGCTCTTCTTCAATGCCATTAGTAGCAAATAACAATCCAGCAGGATGACCCTTCGGTGACATCAAACACCAGGAGGCGAAGAAGGGTGGGCCACGGAATGCGCTCCACATTCGCGCCTCAGTTAAACCACACAAATGACAAAGAATCTTAAGGAGACCTTCACCTAATGCGACACGGCCGCGGCTAACCTAGCCTCGTAGAAATTTTAGGGGGGACAAGACTATGAAGTTCAAAAGAGGCGTTACCTTACTCATCCTTTTCGCGGCGGTCTCATTCGCATTCGCAGCCCAGGACAAAGAACATGGCGGTCGGCCATTGAGTGTAGTTCTAACTGGGGCTGCTGAGGTACCGGGGCCAGGCGACACGGATGGCACCGGAACGGCCACTGTTACGCTGAACCATGGACAGGGGCAGGTTTGTTACGAGTTGTCTGTTGCGAACATCGGCGCAGCAACGGCTGCACATATTCACAGTGGTGGGCCCACCGTTGCAGGGCCTGTCCTGGCGGGTCTTGATGCGCCGGCCAGCGGAAAGTCTAAAGGCTGCGTAAATGTGGACAAGGACAAGATCAAAAACATTATGAGCAACCCCGGCAGCTATTACATCAACGTTCACAACGCTGAATTTCCAGACGGTGCGGTTCGAGGGCAGCTTTCGAAATAGGAGGGTGCCGTAGCGACGGGACGCGGTCCGTGGAGTTCATCAGTCAATGAGCCCGCGAATCGGGCGGGCAGAGTAAAAGCCCCAGGCAAAGCGCAGCGGAGCCTGGGGATGCGAGCGCAAAATTAACCGAGCCCGCAAAGCGGACGGCAGCTGATCAGAAACGTCTGCCGCCCGCTTCGCGGGCTCAATTATTATTCTGTCACCGACAGGGAAACACTTATACGTCCAGATACATCTTCGCGGCCATCTTGGTTAGCTTCCAAACTCGCGACCACTCAATGCGTCCGTTCCCGTCTTCGCGACCCGTTATCTTGTCGAGCATCAACCTGCGAAATGCGCGTCCCTCTCGCTTGAGCATAAATTCTTTCGCATAAGGCTTCGCGGTTTCGAAGAAGCTAAAGCCCGGATCGGTCGCAATGCCGATACCTTCCAACGTCATCAATGCGCGCATTACATAAGTGAAGTTCGCCGGCAGGCGGAAGGGATACTCATACATGACCTCCGCGAGGTCGTAAGTCAATTCCTTGAATCTGACCTCACCCAGTTTCAGGTTCAAGTAGAGCTTGAAAAGGTTCTCAACCACCGGTCGCACCGTTTCCGGATCAACACCTGGCTTAAGAAACTTCAGGTTGATTATGTCCTGGCCCAAGCCATGTACGTCGCGGGCGACCACATGAAAGAAGGCGTCGATCATCTGCGACTGCAACTTCGGCGTGATGCGTCCCACCATGCCAAAATCAAAGAAGGCGAGATGACCTGAATCCATCACCAGTAGATTGCCCGGGTGTGGATCTGCGTGGAAGAAACCATCCTCGAGCAACTGTTTGAGATAGGTTCTAACCAGCAACCGGTTAACCTTGACCGGTGAAATTCGTCGCGCGCGCAATCCTTCAACGTCGGTAACCTTGGTGCCGCGGATGAATTCCAGTGTCAACACTCGATGGTTCGTATGGGACCAGTAAATTTTGGGAACACGAATCGCGCGCCAGTTCTGAAAGTTATACCGGAAGCGATCGGCGTGACGTCCCTCTTTGACGTAATCCATCTCTTCAAAAATCGTGGCGTAAAACTCCCGCAGCATTCCTTCCCAGTCGGCGTTTTCATTGGCCTTGGGAAAGAAGCGGTTTGTGAGTTTCACAATCTTGTGCAAGACAGCGACATCGAAACGGATGGTCTCGTGCAGATTGGGACGTTGGACCTTAACTGCAACTTCTTGTCCAGAATGCAGGCGTGCGCGATAAACCTGGCCCAGCGATGCAGAAGCAATCGGCGCACTGTCGATCTCAGCAAAGCATTCTTGAACGCTCTTGCCGAGCTCAGCCTCAATGCGCGCAAACGCCTCGCTGGTCTCGAAGGCTGGAACCTGATCCTGCAGTGTCGATAATTCCTTGACGTAGGCGAGCGGCAGAAGGTCCGCCCGGGTCGCTAGTGTCTGACCGATCTTGATGAAGGTTGGACCCAGATCCACGAGACTCTTTCGCAACCAAACTGATTGCTTTGCGAGTCGGTCTTCTTTGTTGGTTGAGCCATCGCTGCCACGAAAAACTACAAACCTGACGAGAAGAATGGTCTTGTCCAAACTTGCTGCCCGAAAGTCCTGCCAACGATTAGATAGCCACGCACTCCAGGTGTCGTTCAGTTCCTCAGCCCTACGGCGAGCGGCCATTCTTTGGTTGAAAGCGGCGCGAATATCGTAGGTGTCAAGAAATAGATAGAGGGTGAAGAGACCAAGTACGCGCGCAACCCTGGCCACGCGGAACCACCCCGACAAGCCATGACCGTCCAGAATCTCAGCCACCATTTCATCGCTAAGTGGCTCAGGTTCAGCCAGTGGCTTGGGCATAGAAGTCCGCGGAACCGCTGTCGTCTTTTCGACGGCAGTTACGGGAGCAGGAATCGTTAAATCGGACTCAGTTCCCGGTGGGATTAGTGCCTGACTATTGTTCATTTATGCGCTCTTGGTTTTAGACAACAGCAAGTGTGTGGCGCGCGCCACTTCGTTCAAAGTAAATTTGGGAGCGTTTCACGTCGCGCTCAATCTGTTTCTTTAACTCGTCAAGGGAACCAAACTTACGTTCATCCCGAAGCCGGTGGAGAAATCGTACCCGAATTACATCGCCATACAAATCCCCCGCCCAATTCATTACGAATGTCTCCACTGAAGGTTCCGCGGTCGACTCAAAGGTCGGGCGAACCCCAATATTTGTCACGCTTCGCCGCCATTCGCCCTCTATGAGCGCCCCGGTGACGTAAACGCCGTGACGGGGTATGACGCGATTTTGCGGGTGCAAGTTGGCTGTTGGAAAGCCCAGAACGTGGCCTCGCTCGGCGCCCCGGTCGACCCGCCCCTCGACGCCATAAGGGCGTCCCAGTAGCCTTCGCGCCAGATTCACATTTCCCGAAGCCAACAACTCGCGGATTCTGCTTGAACTAACCCGCTGATTGCGGAGGCGAACCTCGGGAACTTCATCAGCGAAAAAGCCCAGCTCCTGACTAACTCGGCGCAGGAGGTCAATATTTCCCTCGCGATTGTGTCCAAAAGCGAACCCACGCCCAAGGTAGACCTCCTTTGCCTGTAGCCGCTCTCTTACGACCTCACGCAAAAACTCTTCAGCACGGATTTGAGCAAACTCCGGAGTGAACCGAACAACGATAGTTTGCTCAATACCCAGGACACCAAAGCCTTCAACTTTCTGATCGAGGGTTTGTAGTAACGGTGGAGACGATTCGGGATGCAGCACGGCGCGCGGGTGTGGATCAAAGGTGATCACGGTCGGGACTGCGCCTTTAGCGCGGGCCTTCTCCACGACCGTACGCATGATCAATTGGTGGCCCAGGTGAAGACCATCAAACACACCGAGAGTTAATACCGTCGGGCGCTGGATGTCGGCATTGTCAGTTCCGTGAAAAAGTCTCATACCAATCAAAAATGATGAGTAATGAGTAATGCGTGATGCACTTTCTTCTCATCACGCATCACTCTTTACTCATCACTTATCTCTAATCCGTCGTAAGCCCATTGAACACCGTCAGGAAGTTTGGCCGAGTCGCGCGCATGCATTACGTCGTGCGCGATGTGCGTCAAGAAAGTTCGCTTGGGCTGTAATAGCTCGACGTACTCGAGGGCTTTTTCGACCCAAAGGTGAGTTGGGTGTTTGGTAAATCGCAGACAATCTAGCGCGAGCACATCAAGACCCCGCAAGGCATCAATTGATGGCTGAGGGATTTCGCTCAGGTCGGTCGCATACGCGAAATCGTTGAAACGATAAGCCATCACAGGCAGGCGGCCATGAATGACTTCGACTGGCGTAACTTCGAGGTCCCCACCAAGACAAAAAGGAGCACCCGGCAACACGATATGTGGGATTACCTGCGGCAGACCACCGCCGAAATGCGATGGCTCAAACACATATTTGAAGATGCGACGAATATCCACCCAGGCACGCTCGTTTGCGTAGACGCCCAATGCCCCAAAGCGAAAATTGAGCGGCCTGAGATCGTCAAGACCAAAAATATGATCGGCGTGGCAATGCGTTATCAAAACAGCATCAAGCCGTTTTAATCCATATCGCAAAGCCTGTTGACGAAAGTCTGAGGAGGTGTCGACGAGAACTGACTGCCCACCGTGTTCAATCATTACTGAAACCCGGAGACGCTTGTCATGCGGGTCTTCGGAAGTGCAGGTCTCGCATTCGCATCCGATGGAAGGCACGCCAGTGGAAGTGCCGGTACCGAGAAAGGTCAGTTTCATCTCGTAAATAGTAAATGGTAAATGGTAAATGGTCGAACGAGGGACCATTCACCATTTACCATTCATCATTTACCCTTAGGATTTATCCGCCAGTGATGTCCTTACCGGAAAACGCGCGGGTCTTAGGTGGTGTGGCATTGGTGAGAGAAACGTATTGCATGCGCAAGTCAGCAAGCAGACCTTCGAGAATTTGTTGCTCCTGAGCCAACAGATTTCCTTTGGTTTTCTTCTGGAGCATTCCCAGGATGTCGATCCAATGTTTCCCCAACTCCAGATCGACTTCGCGCTTGCCGGTGACCGGATGTTCCATCATTCCCAAAGACGAAGCCGCATTCGATGCTATCGACATCATGAAGCTGGCAAAGCTAGCGGGATCGTTAGCGTCCCCAAGTTCACCTTCTATTTCCGGTGACTGCTCTTGCTCCGCTGCCGGAGCTGCAGCGCGTAATTCCTCGACCAGTGGGACTGATTCTTCGACCGGCTCTGTAGCCGGCGTCGACTCGAGTACCGGAGTGGGCGCCGGCGCTGGTTTCTCGTCCTCAGGAACTTCGCGAGGAGTGCCGTCCGGGTTGAAGAGTCGTCGATCCGTTACTTTGTAAGTTGGCTGTTCTTCGTTCATTTCTTCCCTTTGACCCTATTTGACGTGAAGACTGAGGGCCCGAAAATGCTCAATGTTTTGTATGGGAATCGATGGTAGCATCCACATCTAACGCCCGCAAGACAGAGCTCTCATCTGCGGGGCGCTCAGTGTCATGAAATTGTGGAATTGTCTCGCGGCTAATTGCGATTGTGAAAGTGATTGCTATTCGTCTCTAGTTGATTCGCCTTCGCCATCAATAGAGTGGAAATAGTACGCTGCGCTCGCGCCTTTCGACGAACTCTGTCGGCCTCTGCGCGATTGCCGTGTTTTAGCAAACGCATCGCAACTTCAAGCATTTTGGTCGATTTTTCTAACGCTTCGACAGCCAGTTTCCGTAGTGTTGCCCCCTCATGACTAACCATATATGAAAGCGCCCTTTGCTCTAATTCCGAACAATTGTTCGGCTACCTATAGTTTAGGCAAGCATTATTCCTGAAACCCTGCGCGAGCTCATCAAGCTTTTGACTTCGCGGGCCGGAACCTTAGACTAAGCCCATGCCAGCCACTTTTGACGACCTGATAAAACTGATGGAAAAGCTGCGTTCTCCTGAGGGTTGCCCATGGGATCGCGAGCAAACCTACACCACCCTTGCACCGATGCTCCTTGAGGAAGCATACGAGGCATTCGAAGCGGTGGAAGAAGCTCGCGACGGGAACCCGGCAGAGCTGCGTGATGAACTCGGCGATCTGTTATTTCAGATTGTCTTCTATGCTCAGCTCGCAAATGAGAAAGGCGACTTTTCCATTAACGAGGTGACAGAGGCGATACACACAAAGATGGTCCGGCGTCATCCGCACGTTTTTGGTGATACCAATGCAGACGACTCGGCCACGGTCCTTCGTAATTGGGAGACAATGAAAGCTGAGGAGAGGCGTGCGGCTGGAAAAGAAAACCGCTCAGGTTCGTTACTTGACGGAGTATCATCCAAGGCGCCGGCACTGATGGAAGCCCATCAACTTTCTACCAAAGCAGCGCGTGTTGGTTTTGACTGGAAACAGGTTGAGGACATTTTCGATAAGATTGAAGAAGAGATCGGAGAGTTACGCACAGCAATTAGAAACCACACCGCGTCCAACAGCGAAGCTGATCATGAACTCGTGCGTCACGAAGTTGGCGATCTATTGTTCGCCGTCACAAACATCGCTCGACATCTCCAGGTAGAACCGGAGTCGGCATTGAAGTTGACCAGCCGAAAGTTTCGTAAACGTTTTGCCTTCATCGAACAAGCGTTAGAAACACGCAATCAGCCTTTCAACGCCACATCGATTGATGAAATGGAAGAGCTATGGCAACAGGCGAAAACTTTGGATAAATGAACGGTGACGACTGTGCCCAATAAGAAGGCCCACTCCAAAGAGTGGGCCTTTCGCCTTTGGTTTACGATCGCAATTAACCGTTGATCTGAACCGATTGCATCACGTTTCGGAACGCAGTCTGAAAATTACCCGCTTCGTTTTCCGGCGCCACGGCAATCATATACAGCAGCCTTCCGTCGCGAAGTTGTGTGGTAATCACGGTTACTGACTCCGGCTGGCCATTCGCTTCGTTGATATTCGTAAACGAAGAGGTGAATGCATTGCGCCCAGCAAACGTTGTTCGCTGCAATCCTGTCCGCTGTCTCATGTTGCCATTTCCCTGGGCCAGGCCCTGGAGAAACTCGTTGGTGGCCTGCTGGAGATTGCGGCTCTGCGTCTGGGCTACCCCAAAGTTCACTCCGTGCGTAAATACTGCCGTGCCCTGGACCTGACCATAGCCGCCCTCAGGAGCAAACCAAACGGAATCGCCATTCTGCAGTTCGCGCCAGTTGTTCGGCACCCTTACTCTCAGACCGCCACCAAACACGTCATAGGTCTGGTATCGAGTTGAAGGATATGAAACTCGTCCGAGCGGAACATTGCTGGGATAGTTGCCCGTGTTTTCTCCGGTCGGATATCGCTGACCACCGCGGGCAATCTCTTCCATCGAAGCGGCGCGACCCATGCCACGCATCCTTGCCTGAATTCTGGAAAAATCTCGTGAGTCCCGGAGCGGGTTCTCGACGCGCAGGTATTGGGCCTCCTGCATGATTCGGTTGTAACGATTGGCCGGGCTCGGGTGGCTGCTCAAGAAACCGCCGCTGCTGCCGCCACTCTGCTGTTCGATAGTGCGAAACATGTTTGCCAGGTCAGTAGGATCATAACCGGCACGCGCCATCATCTGCGCCCCGAGGATGTCGGCTTCAGTTTCATATTCGCGACTGAACTTCAGAAAATAAACTCCAACTCCCTGGCCTGCGATCTGTGCAGCCGCTCCAGCGGGTCCACCAAGTATTGCTCCACCAATTCCCAGGATCCCTGCCAGCAAACCGTACTTCTGCGCCTTCGACGCCTGAGCGGTGCCGTGTCTCAAGGCCACGTGGGCCAACTCGTGGGCCATCACACCGGCCATCTCACCTTCGTTGCGAGCCGACTCAATCATGCCGCGGTTGATGTACATTGGCCCACCAGGCAAAGCAAATGCATTAATGTCTCGCGCGTTTACGATCTTGAAATAATAGTTAAAGCCCGGATGTTGAAACTGCGAGGGTATCGAACTAACCAGCCGCTGGCCCACTCGCGAAACATAGCTGGTCGCTTCCGGATCGTTGAGAATTGGAAACTGCTGTTCAGCCTCCTGAGCGGCTTGACGGCCCAGCTTTACATCGTCGCTGACTTTATATTTATTGCTGTGCAGCTTAATTTGCGTCTGCCCAATGACTGACAAAGGCATTGCAAAAAGTGCAACCGCCGCCAGGGTCGCCATCAGTCGCTGCGTGGTCTTATAGTTTTTTCTCATCATTTCTTCTTTCCTCCATCAACTCCAGTCGAAACTTTATTGCCTCAGATCGGTTTCGAAAAATAAAGAACGGTTGGCTACCGAGAGCCTCCGCCCAAATTTCACCATCGGTTACCCTTCCTTGAAACTGTCGTTCTCACCACACCCACGCCTTTTCGGGAAGAGAGCCTTTGGTCTGGCCTGTATTTGATGAGTGACCGCGAGAGGGCGTTTGCCCCTTTGGTCTTGTCCCAATGTTGCAAAGCGAAAGCTGAAGCTGAACCAAAACGCAACATCGCTAGCGTCCTTAAGCACGATTTCAAGTCGAAGATTTTTCAATGCAGTTAAGACAGACCCTCCGGCCCGTGTTAACTGCAAGGTGAATGCCAGTGAGGGAGGTGTTCAGCTCGAGCCGCGCTTGATGTGGTCGTTAAACCATTTAGCTGGTTCTTCGAGGGGCGCAATGTGGTGAGGTTCGCCTTTCCAGACACGAATCATTGAAACGATCATGAAGACGAGGGCGGCTACTTTAAATAGTGAACCGCCAATGGATGTATCGGTTATAGCACCAATAACACTGAAGATCGTTTGGACCACAAGCAGGGCAACGTTCAGAGCCAGTCCCTGTGACGCATGGAAACGGACTCGGGTCTCACTCTTGGGCACCAAAAACAGCTCCAGCAGAGACACCACTACGCCGATATAAAACGGTGCATAGGGCAGCATAATGGCCCACTTTTCGGGTAAACCAATGCCCGAAACGGTGCGTGACGTCGGCTTACTGGTGGCGCTACGGAATGGTGCAGCGGCTGGTTGATACGGTGCAGGCTGCGAATAGGTCGGGGGCACAAACACCGAGGGATAAGGCGCCTCCAACGGCACGTTGTCGAATGTTCGCGTCGGGGCTTCCGAATATACGCTCTGGCGAGCGGAGTCTGGTTGCGACGAACCTATTTCACGCGTCGCACCTTTAATATCCTGGGTTGGCGGCCCTTCCCCGCCCTGACCCCAAATGTCTTCGGTACTCTTAACGACGTCAGGATCCAGAGGATTCGTATCGTATTTGCTTTTCTTCGGCTCCATAATTAATCGCTGTGAGTATTAATCTTACTCGTCTGTAATCGCATACTCAACCTGTTCCCATCGCTCATCGCGTTCGGCAATGCGAAAGGCCCGCATCACCGGGAGGTCTGCGCCCAGGCCCACAATGAAATAGACGGCTCGGGGGTAATAGGCCAATCGGACGTCGGTTTCGGAGGGAGTAGGCTCGGCAGCACGAGGATGTGAGTGATAGATACCGAGAAGTTGTTCACCTCGTTCTCGCATTTGGCGCTGCGCGGCAAACAAATCCTCGGGCGCCGCTTCGTACGACACTTTCGAATTGGGCGCCACGTTATGTAGCTGGTAGATCGTGTGGGCCGTTTCGTCGCTGCCCCCAATTAGTCCGCAGCATTCGGAAGGTGACGCTTCCCGAGCGTGGTCCAGAATCGTTCCAAATTGTGAGTGATTTAGTTTGATCATCATCCACGCGCGAGGCAGGTGAGTAACTCACTCCTTCGGTGGTTCGTGGACCGTTGATTTCCGCAAGGACTCAAGAGTCTTCAACAACGTGAAGGTGTAATTCTTCCAGTTGACTGCCATCCACCTCACCGGGCGCATCAATCATCAGATCAGTTGCCGACGCGGTTTTAGGAAAGGCCATAACGTCGCGAATATTCTCGGTCGGCACCAACACCATCATGAGTCTTTCAATACCTGAAGCAATGCCTCCATGAGGCGGAGTGCCGTAGGCAAGCGCATCCAGAAAGAACCCAAAACGCGCGCGCGCAACATCGGGTGTCATCCCCAATGCTTTGAACGCAAGGTCTTGCACGTCGCTGCGATGAATTCGAATTGAACCGCCGGCAACCTCAACGCCGTTGATTACCGCGTCGTAAGCCTTTGCCCTGATGTTTCCAAAGAGATCCGTCTCATTCTTCTGCACTGCCCTTTCCAGCAACGGCAAGTCGTCATCTACTGGTGAAGTAAAAGGATGATGCATTGAATAGTAACGTCCGTCGTCTTCGTGGTACTCGAACATGGGAAACTCCGTGACCCACAGAGGCGCAAATGTTTTCTCGGGGATCATCTGCTCGCGTTTCGCAATTTCATTTCTCAATGCACCCAACGCTGCGGTAACTGTTTTCGCTTTGCCGCCAACGATCAGAACTGCATCGCCCTTGTCAGCCTTTGCTTGTTGGGCTAACTGCTCAACGACGCTCAGGCCCAGAGGCTTCAGCAGTGACGAAGATAATTCGTCGCCTAACTTGATCCACGCCAGAGCTGTGGCGCCATAGCGCTTAGCAAACTCCTGCAGTTCGTCCAGTTGCTTCCGCGAGAGGCTTGCACCACGAGGGACCGTCATTCCCTTCACGGTTCCCTTGGCCGAAAGCGCGGCGGCATAAGGAGCAAAGTCCGTGTCCTTCAGAACCTCAGAAAGGTCGACTAGCTCCATGCCAGGTATGCGTAAATCCGGTTTGTCGGAGCCGTAACGCGCCATCACTTCAGCGTAAGTAAGCCTCGGAAACGGAGTTTGTATCTCGACTCCGATCAATCGAAAGACGCGTTGAAAGAGCCCTTCAAGTAGATGGTAAACCTGTTCCGTCGTAGCGAAACTCAGCTCAACGTCCAGCTGAGTAAACTCTGGCTGACGATCGGCGCGCAGGTCCTCATCGCGAAAGCAGCGTGCGATTTGAAAATATTTATCCAAGCCCGCAATCATGCAGATCTGCTTGAACAGCTGTGGGGATTGCGGGAGGGCAAAGAATTTCCCCGGCTGAATCCGAGAAGGAACAATGTAGTCGCGTGCGCCTTCCGGCGTTGATTTGATCAGGATCGGAGTTTCGATTTCGGTGAACGTTTGCTCGTCCATGTAACGGCGAATCTCCGTCACAACCCGATGGCGCAGACGGATGTTCGCCTGCAGCTGCGGACGTCGCAGGTCGAGGTAACGATATTTCAGACGCAGATCTTCACTCGCGAGCGAATCAGTCGCAGCGTCCAATTGGAACGGAAGAGTGCGCGCATCGTTGAGAATCAACAACTCCCGCGCTTGCACTTCGATCTCGCCGGTTGGCAATTTTGGATTACGCGAAGCTTCATCGCGGAGCACAACTTCCCCGACCACGGCGATGACAAACTCCCCTCGCGTCTCCTTCCCTTTCGCGTGCGCCTCCGGAGCGTTTTCGGAATTACAAACAACCTGGGTGATTCCTTCGCGATCACGCAAGTCGATGAACGTCAGATCACCAAAGTCGCGCCTACGCGCAACCCAGCCCATCAGGGTTACCACCTCACCGACATCTGTCGGTCGCAATCCTCCGCACGAGTGCGTGCGTTCTAAACTTCCCAGGTTATCCAACATATGCAGCTAGTTCTCTTCCGCAGCGTCATCGTAATCTTCCACTAAAATCTGAATGCCTCTGGTTGATGGAATGCAGCTAATAACCTGCGCCCGTTCGATTTGAGTTTGGTCAGACCCGGCAGCGTGCCAGAGTTTCACCCAAAACGTTCGTGTGTCGCAGTGAATAGCGAACGTCGAACCATCGTTCATCACGGCTACAGGTTCAGCGATGGTACCGTCGCGCAGTTCCTCGAGAAGTTCAGGTATGAATGGTTTGAACTGAGGAAACTGGACCAGCACGTCTTCATCGCGAATTACCGCTGGTGGCAACTCGATGGGTTCATCGCCCTCAAGCAACAACCGCGACTCCGTCTGCTCGTTTCTTTTCTTAACTATCGCCATGAGGAACTAGTCCAATGTCCAAGTCCAAGGTCTAAGCCCAACTTCCAATCCCAGGTGTATTTATGACCACAGTCCACAAAGACTTTGGACATTGGGCATGGGAGGTTGGACTACGCGTTAAGCCTCGCCGACAGATACTCCTTCAGTTCCACCACCTTCACGCGTTCCTGTTCCCAGGTATCCCGATCGCGCACCGTAACCGACTCGTCCTCTAGTGACTGGTGGTCGACAGTTACGCAAAACGGGGTTCCGATTTCATCCTGTCGTGCGTAGAGCTTTCCAATTCCGCCGGTGTCATCGTAGACAGCGCGCATCGTAGGTTGCAACGTACTTTTGACCGACTTCGCCAGCGCCACGATTTCAGGTTTGTTCTTTGCGAGCGGCAAGACTGCAACCTTGATTGGCGACAACGAAGGATGAAGTTTGAGAATCACCCGTTTCTCACCCTTATCGTTTGTCTTCTCGGTGTAGGCGTCCATCAAAACGGCCAGCACGGTTCGATTAACTCCAGCAGCCGGCTCAATTACGTAGGGATAAAAACGCTCTTTCGCTGCCTCGTCGAAATATGACAAATCGTCAGTCGAGTCAGAATTAAGTCGCTTCCCTTCGGCGTCTTCCGGTTTCTTTGAATGGGTGCGCAAATCGAAATCAGTGCGATTCGCAATTCCCATCAACTCGTCCCACTGCCGCTCATCTTCGTCACGTTCGGGAAAGAATCGATACTGAATATCAACGGTTCGCTTGGCGTAGTGGGCCAACTCCGCTTTGGGCTGCTCGTAAAAACGCAGGTTGTCAGCTATCAGACCAATCGAGGTGAACCACTTGAAACAGTCATCAATCCATTGTTGATGGACCGCTTCGTCTTCCCCGGGCCGCACAAAGTATTCCATTTCCATCTGCTCAAACTCGCGCGTGCGGAAAATGAAATTGCCTGGGGTTACTTCGTTACGAAATGACTTACCAATCTGGGCAACGCCAAAAGGGAGTTTTCGCCGGCTTGTGGTCAACACATTCAAAAAGTTGATGAAGATCCCTTGCGCTGTTTCGGGTCGCAGGTAGACCAACGATGACTGATCCTCTTCGGCCGTCGCACCCACGTGCGTTTGGAACATGAGGTTGAATGGACGCGGTTCCGTCAGATTAGTCGAGCCGCAGCTTGGGCATTTGCCATTCTCAAGTTTGTCAGCACGCAGACGGGTCTTGCATTCACGGCAGTCCACAAGAGGATCGCTAAACGTGTCTTCATGTCCCGAATACTTCCAGACCAACCGGTTAAGAATGATGGATGAGTCGAGTCCTTCAATATCGTCGCGTTCGTAGACCATCCAACGCCACCAGGCCTGCTTAACGTTGTTGCAGAGTTCGACTCCCAACGGGCCGTAATCCCAGGCGCTACCAAGTCCACCATAGATTTCGGACGATGGGTAAACGAACCCCCGGCGCTTCGCCAGAGATACTATTGTTTCAATATTTGGAGCTGTCATATTGGTAAATCGTGAATGGTGAATAGTAAATGGTAGACAGCAAATCGTAAAACGGAGTCACGATCAGGTGGGCCACAGATGGGTCCCATATTGTCAGGAGCCCGATTTACCATTCACCATTCACAAAAAAAGAGGAGCACTTTCCGCGCTCCTCCGTTCTTAAGAAACTTGTCGCGTTATCTCTATCGGGCCGGCGTTTGAACGTTCACGTCAATTTTCTGCGTGCCACCGCCACCAAATAGTCGACCTCTGAACATGAACAAAGCCACTAGCACGATGATCACAAAAATCACCAAAACTGCTACGACTCCGGCGCTGCCGCCACCGTCACCATTATCTCCCATAACCCGAACCTCCTGTGAAGGGCCACTTTAGTTTGCGTAAAGGGGGATGGCTGATTGTTCCACAAGCACTGAATGGGGTCAATCGACCGGCTTCAAAAATTAAGGGAGACAGGTGTGGTCCCTGTCTCCCTTAATGAGTACGGCTTTGCGGACTGTTAACCCCGACCGCGTCGACGTCGTCTCGGCGTGCTCGCAGGAGCAGGCCTAACATCACCGGGTTGGACTGTTGGTGAAGCTTGAGGAGGTGTGGCGCCACTCGGCACTATCCACAGCTCAACACAGTCTTCCTCGCGGAACCCGCCATTGAGAACCACGATTCGCGATGCATCGATGCCACGTTGGCTAACGAGGTAATCGCGTGCGCGAGTTCCCAACAAGTCAGCTTGGCCGATGCGACTGTGACGTCCACCATACGCAATCACGTAAGTAGTGGTAGCCGGATCGTTTTGCAACTCAACCGCGAGGTTATCCAAACGCGCTTTCTGATCGTCGAACGAACAACTGCAGCAGACGTCAAACTGTCGCGAAGGATTCTCACGAGGAGGAGTTGGTGGAACAAACGTGATCGCCTGTGTTTCCTGACGGCAGGCCGCATCACCGGAACCATCGTCTACTACGAGGGTAGCAGTGATTCGTTGGCCGGCTAGTCCGGTTGAATCCACGGTTATGGTCGGTGTCCCGGCGCCGCTAAGTAAACGAGCGCTTTCGGGACTTACGGTCCAGGAGTATGTAAGCGCAGCACTGCCTGTGTAAGCCACGTCTGCGGTATAGGTTATGACCTCGCCTTCATTTACCTGAGTAGGCGCAGAGATATTGACCGGATAGGGACAAGGAGACTTGAGAGGTGGTGGTGCCGGTCTGTAGTTGAGTGCAACGCATTTGATACGACCCGCTTCGAGTTCAATTTCGCGCGTCCAGCGTTGACCGTTTGGAAGACTGACAACAATGGTGTGCAAGCCTGGGTCGCGATCGAATGAGCGGTAATCAGTGCTGGTTACGCCTTCCGGCTTGCCGTCAACTTCGATCGGCAGGCCACCTGGCGTGGTCAAGATTTTGATTGTTCCATACTTGGCCAGCTTCTTCTTCTTGGCGTAAGCCGTCGAGGAAGGATGGACCATGCAGAATGTGAGCGCCACGAGCGCAGCGAGGGCAAATCTACCGTAAACACGGTTCTTAAGGATTGCTGTCAACATTTTGATTAGCCCTCCTCCGTAGTTTCAATCTGCGGAACCGCTTTATTGCGACGCTTGCGCAAACGAGCTCCGAAAGCAGCCAAGCCAGTACCAAAGAGGAGCAGCGATGCAGGCTCAGGAATCACTTCATCCGGAGGCGTAGGCGTCGTCGGAGGAGGTGTATCGCAGTCGTCGCATCCGTGTAAGAAGAAGAACGGTATCGCTGCCAGAAATAGTAGTGGCCATTTCGGAAAACCGCCACCGGGTACAGTAATCTCACCACAGTCGCAGATTGTACCCTCAACTTCTCCCTGGTCAACGACGTCAACGCCTGCCTGCGGCTCCATGCTTACAGCGACTCCGGAAAGCAGCGTATCACCAGTTACCACGTCCGGCGTTGTGCCATCTGCTAGTTGAATCACATCTCCCGCGGCTGCTTCCTGAGCGGCCGTAGCGATCGGCGATGATCCATCTTCATCTACTGCCGCGCTCGGATTTTGGGAAACACTGCGGAGCCGAAGCTCTGGAGGATTTTGGTAGCTGCCCAGGACCTGTATCACCTCGCTAATCGCCACGGGCCCTGCATAAGTGGGCACGCCTGACAAAAGCAAGATGCTGAGGATCGCGGCAGTGGGGCGGAAAGCTCGACTCATCATCGGTTTGAAGTTCCTCCTCGTTCTTTCCCAAAGTTTGATTCGCGGGGAAAGTGTTGGTCGTTTTACTCGTTGAACCCAGCAGAACAGGTATGTTTTTGCTCAGCTTTGACCCGAAGGAGCCAAGCGTGGCATCGCTGGTGATTGGAAAACAGGGCTAATCGGGAAGGGATTCCAATTTTGGGAGGGATGAGGAAGTGTTTAACTTGTGTAAAAAGGAGGTTTGCACGTGCAAACCTCCCTTGGGTAATCCAGTGAGCTTCTTTGTCTAGTCGGATTCGCCAGCGCTCGCGGCCTCAGCTTTTTCTTCGTCGCGCAGCACCGCCTTGCGGGAAAGCTTGATCTTATTGCCTTCCTTGCCAATGCACTTGACCATGATCTGCTGACCTTCCTTCAACTCGTCGCGGACGTCTTTTACACGTCGATCCGCGATTTCTGAGATGTGCAGCAGGCCATCAGTTCCCGGGAAAATCTCGACGAAGGCACCGAAGTCGACGATTCTTGAGACCGTGCCCAGATAGCTCTGACCGATTTCTGCTTCCGCAGTGATACCGCGGATACGATTGACTGCTGCCTCGGCAGCTTCGCCGCTGGCAGTTGCAATTGAGATCGTACCATCGTCGGAGACGTCGATTTTCGCGCCCGTCTCTTCCACGAGTGCCCGAATCATTTTGCCGCCTGGTCCAATGACGTCGCGGATCTTGTCCGGATTGATCTTGATTTGGATGATCCTGGGTGCGTGTGCCGAGATATCTCCGCGTGGTTCAGCAATCGCCTGCTCCATCACACTAAGAATATGCATGCGGCCCTTGCGCGCCTGCTCAAGTGCTTCGGCCATGATCTGAGCATTGATGCCGGCAATCTTGATGTCCATCTGCAACGCCGTAATGCCCTCTTTGGTTCCAGTGACTTTGAAGTCCATGTCCCCGTAGTGGTCTTCGGCTCCAGCGATGTCTGTCAGAATTGCGTACTTGTTTCCTTCCATCACCAACCCCATGGCCACACCGGCAACTGGAGCTTTTAACGGCACGCCGGCATCCATCAATGAAAGGATGCCACCGCAAACACTGGCCATCGATGACGACCCGTTTGATTCTGTGATGTCGGAAACGATGCGAAGGGTATAGGGAAACACAGATTCGTCCGGAAGCACCGGCTCGATTGCGCGGCGCGCGAGCGCACCGTGGCCAATCTCACGCCGGCTGGATGAACCAAAGCGGCCGACCTCGCCCACCGAGTAGTGCGGGAAGTTGTAGTGGAGCAGGAAGCGTCGTTTTACTTCGCCCTTCTCCAAATCGTCCATGAATTGCTCGTCTTCTTTGGTGCCCAAAGTGGTGGTTACCAGAGCCTGCGTTTCGCCACGAGTGAATAGTGCGGAACCGTGAACGCGGGGTAGCCAACCAACTTCGCAGCTGATCGGACGAATCTCCGAGAAACGCCGGCCATCGGGACGCCGGCGGTTGTTGAGAATGTCGTCGCGGAAAACTGTTTCCTTAAGGTGGTCGAAGGCTTTCTTCGCCATCAGGCGTTTTTCAGGTTCATCCTCAGAATAACCTTCAACAACTTCCTTCTTGAGCGCGTCAACACCTGCGTAACTGTCTCGCTTTTCCTGACTGGTGGTGTCCAGAGCTGACCGGAGGCGGTCAGAGTAATTGCGCTGTATTTCGCCCAGCATCTCTTCATTGATTGCTGGGGCTTCCACTTCACGCTTCTGAATGTCGAGGGCCTTGTAGAGCTCTTTCTGCCAGCGGCAAAGGCGATTGATTTCCTTGTGCGCCAGCATAAGCGCCTCGAGCATGATTTCTTCAGAAACTTCAGAGGCGCCGGCCTCGACCATCACGATCGCTTCTTCAGTGCCCGCGACGATGAGATTCAAACGTGACTCGCGAACTTCATCGTAGGTCGGGTTCACAATGTAACGACCTTCGATTAGGCCAATGCGAACGCCGGCAATCGGATTCATGAACGGGATGTCTGAAAGGTAGAGCGCGCATGATGCGCCAGTGATGGCGATCACATCCGGATTATTGTCAGGGTCGGCCGAAATCACGCTGGCGATCACCTGGGTCTCGTTTCGATAACCCTCGGCGAACAGGGGCCGGCAGGGACGATCAATCAGACGGCTGGTCAACGTCTCTTTTTCTGTGGGGCGACCTTCGCGCCGAAAGTAGTTGCCAGGTATTCGGCCGGCGGCATAATTTGCTTCGCGATACTCAACCGTTAACGGAAAGAAGTCGATGCCTTCGCGCGTGTTTTGCGCGCCAACTGCAGCAACCAGCAACATCGTGTCGCCATATTGGATCACAACCGATCCGTCTGCTTGCTTAGCTACTCGTCCGGTCTCAACGGTCAAGTCTTTGTCGCCTAATTTGATTGATTCTTTGAGGTATTTCTTAACTGTCATCTTATTTGTCTCCTTCGGACAATTGCCTGAACTGGTCAGGCTTAGCGAGCGTCTCGTACGCCTCGCTTCTTGTTATTTTCGATATTGAAACGACGCTACGTGAAGCGTCTGAGGCTGAACTGTAAATAAGAAAGGCGGCACGAAGCTCCTCAACCGTGAGCTCATGCCGCCTTTTTTGCGTTACGCTAAGGCCGAACGCGCCTGCCTGCCTGGGAATATCGCCGTCACGTTCGGCATCCTCAGCAAACTCTTCGATAGACGCGGGCTTTCCTAACTGGGAGATTCGAAGTTCTCTCTTCGCTACGTTCGATTGGATATCTACCTGCGCAGCCCCAAACGGGTCACTATCTCGTGATAGCGCTCGATGTCTGTGCGCTTCAAGTAATCCAGCAGACTTCTGCGCTGCGAGACCATCTTCAACAGTCCGCGTCGCGAGTGGTTATCTTTCTTGTGTATTTTGAAGTGCTCGGTCAGTTCGTTGATTCGCTTACTCAGTAAAGCCACCTGAACTTGAGGTGAACCAGTATCCGAATCATGGTTGCGGAAATCGGTAACAATCTGTGCTTTCGTCTCTTTTGCTAAGGGCACTGCTTTAGATGATCCTCCTGGACAGCAGAAGACCCGCCAGATGACGGGATCCGCTAAGATTAAGTGTCCAGCAAAGTTAACACGCAGGTAATTGGGTGTCCAGCGGAGGTGCTGGAGGCTCTGGATGGTACAGAACCGTGCGTGGTAGCGCCGGATGCTTGACTCAACGCCGGAAACACGAAGGTGAATGTAGGATCCGGCGCTACCGCGCTCGGTTCCGTAAGGGCGGTCTGATACCATCGAAATCAACAAAATGGCAAACACCAACACACACATCGTCATAGTCGGCGGAGGTTTCGGCGGCCTTTTCACTGCTCTGGAGCTGGCTGGCACTGGCAAAGTGACGCTGATTAGCGATGCCGATCACTTCCTGTTTACCCCAATGCTCTACGAGTATCTGAGCGGCGAAGTCGAAGCCTGGCATATTGCCCCGAGATACCAGGAACTGCTGGACGAAAACATAACCTTGATTCAGGACAGCGTCACAAAGATCGACCTGGAGGACCGTTCAATCAAGTTTGAAAAGCGCCCGGATCTGAGTTACGACGTTCTGGTCCTGGCAACGGGTGGCGTTACGAACTACGCCGGAGTGCCGGGAGCGGCCGAACATTCGATTCCTTTCCGTAAGCTTGCCCACGCCGATTTATTGCGGCAAAGGATGATCGACTCACTCGACATCGTTCCTCCCGATCTGCCTCCGCAGGACACGAAACGCGCGTTGACGTTTGCGGTGGTGGGAGCCGGCGCCAGCGGCGTCGAACTGTCAACTAAGATGGCTGATCTGCTGCTCGACGCCTTCAAGCGCCGCGATTTGCATGGCGAACCTCGCGTGCTCGTGATCGAGATGGGAGATCGGGTTGTGCCTGGAATGGGAGACGAGATGCGGGAACTTGTCGAGGGCGCCTTACGCGAATCGCATGTGGAGGTCCACACGCTGACCCGGGTAGTTCAAGTCGGACCACACAGTCTAACCCTCGATCACAACGGCAGGCAGACAGAGATCGAAACTGCGGCCGTGGTTTGGACAGGCGGAGTTCGGGTGAGCCCGCTCATTGAGAGCTTGAGCCTGGATAAGAATGAACGAGGGCTAATCCTCGTTGACCCAACCCTGCAGGTGCGTTCTCACAAAGAGGTGTTTGCCCTCGGTGACATTGCTTTCTATCCAGATGCAACTCCAACCTTAGCAGGCACAGCGCAACTTGCTTTTCAAGCTGCCGGGCTTGCTGCCGGCAATGTGAGGTCATTTCTCTCGGGTGGCGACTTGAAGACGAAACACTTTGAAGAACTGGGAGAAGCAGTCAGCCTTGGGACAGAACGAGCTGCTGTGCTTGCGGGCGGGAAAGCGTTTGGTGGTCCATTAGCTCGGCAAGCTCGTTTTGCACTGTACACCTCGCGGCTCCCCACCTGGCATCACCGGCTGCGCGTGGGGGCCAGTTGGTTCTTCGGCGGAACGGCGCCGCAGCCTTTGTTACCGCTAGGTATCCAGAGGTAGTTCCGTGGCGCTTCGATCATCAGCGCGGGACCGGCTGCGAGTCTTGTTAGTCGTTATCCTGGTCTGCAGTGGTCTGGGAATTTTTCTATGGACCAGAGTCAGGCGCCAGCCACAAGCCACTATCGAAATTATCAACGCGCCAGAATCAGTGGCGAGTCCAGCAGCCACGTTAAGTCCCTCGCCCACACCTTCCCAATCACCCGAAGTCGCAGCTACTCCGGCAACCGAGCCGGGTTTGACACCGAGTAGCACACCCAATGACGGCCAGCCCGCAGCCAGTTACGTTGGCAAACTAAACCTCATGATCCCCGTCGCGGGTGTCAGGTCTGATCAGTTGTTGGACACTTTCACTGGTGCTCGATCAGAAGGCCGTTCCCACGATGCCATCGATATTCCTGCACCGGCGGGGACTTCGGTCGTGGCGGTTTCAGACGGACAAATCGTCAAGCTTTTCCAGAGCGAACGCGGCGGCACCACAATCTACCAACTCAGCCCTGATCGGAAATTGATTTTCTATTACGCTCACCTGCAGCGTTACGCCGATGGACTCGCGGGAGACAAGTTTGTTCGACAAGGCGAAGTGATAGGGTATGTTGGCGACACCGGGAATGCCGGAGCCGGTAACTTTCATCTTCACTTCTCCATCGCGGTCGTTGCTGATCCAAAACGTTATTGGGAAGGCACAAATATCAATCCGTATCCGCTACTCAGGAAATAATCAGTCTCTCGCCGTCCGCTAATCGTGCAAGCCTCAGCCTCGAAAGCGAGGGTTTCAATGCATCTTTGGGTGGCCCACCCAACTAACCCATGTGGGAACGCCCATTGCTGGAACTTCCTGTGGCGAGCGATTATCCGCTTGCTCTATCAATCCACAGGAACGAGGCTAAGACAATGATCGCAATACGTAGAAACATCATAAAGTTTTCCGCTCTCATGCTGATCGCGCTCTCAATGCTTTTTGCCGCCGGTTGTGAACCTGGCGCCGCCCCGAACAATTCATCATCACCAAGTCCATCGCCATCCGCATCGCCATCAGGTAGTCCAAAGGCCGTGGGCACGAACGTGCCGGTGACGTTACCGGTACTCGACGCGATGTTCTCGGATGATGCCTTCAAAACAAAATTGAAATCAGAAGTTGAGCTAACCGACGCGCACATTACTCAGCTACAGAAAATCGCGGCCGATGAGGTGATGCGGCTCCGCCAGGCAAACATTGAAGAAAAAGATGCGGAACCTGAGCGTCAGGCAGAAGTGGCCCGGGAAAGCGCCAGTCGCGCGATCCGAGACGTGATCGGCGATCAAAAGGCCGATAAGTTTTTTGCGTTTGTGAGTGAATACTGGACCCAGGGTGGTGAACCCACCGACGCCAGCAAGACTGCGGCGACAAATGGCGCCGGACTCAATTCTGTTCCCAAGGACACGCGCGTGGTCGTCAACATTCCCGCTTATCGCATGGATGTTTTCCGCGAGGGAACGCTGGTTAAGTCTTACAAAGTAGGTATTGGCTATCCAGAGTTTCCACTGCCAACTGGGATGCGCAAGGCTTCGACGATCATTTTCAACCCCACCTGGACACCGCCGGATGAACCATGGGTCGAAAAGATGAAGGGTGTTGAGGTTGGGGAAAAAGTGGCAGCAGGCAGCAAGTTGAATCCTCTTGGCCCAATCAAGATTCCTATTGGCCTGCCCTCTCTCATTCACGGTGGGAAGTCGCCCGCCAAGCTGGGAACGTTCGCATCGCATGGTTGCGTGGGTCTGACCACACCGCAGGTTCAGGACTTCTCAAAATTGTTGGCCCAGGTTGCCGGTGGCGAGCTGACCGACAGAGCGCTTCAGGGTTACGCCAAAGACAAAACGAAAACAGAAGTGGTAAAGCTGAACCATGCGATTCCGGTTGAGCTACGCTACGAAACCATCGTGGTCGAAGATGGTAAATTGAAGATCTTTCGTGACGTTTACGATCAGGACACCAACACGGAAACAAACCTGCGTGCTGTGCTGGAGACTTATGGAGTCAAGCTTGAAGATCTGAGCGAACAAGAACGCTCGCAAGTATTGGAGACGCTCAACGCCATGTCGGCGCACCCAGCGAAACGAGCGTCGGCAACTGCCTCGCCTGCGGCTTCACCTGAGGCCAAAAAGGCTGACCAGAAGTCGGCCGTAGCGAAGACCAAACCGATTGGCAAAAATCAAAAGGAAGTTGTGATCGAAATAGCGGCGTTAAAGGGCATGGGTTACCCGGTTGCCGTTAACCTGGATACGGGAAGTGGGAAGCCTGCGGCTACGGTTGCGATGGCACGTCCAACTTCTACCCCAGCCGTGAAGAAGCCATAGGGCTCGCTGAAGTCGTTAGGTCTCAACAACGATCCACTAACACTCACTGACAACACAATTAGTGTTCGTTCGTGTGGATTAGTGGATCGTCGTTCTTTGGGATCTAGACCTGCTTCGTTTTTGCCTTCTTCTTTGACTTAGTCGCCTTCCTCGCGGAGGGCGGCTTTACGCGGTAGGTAACCATTACGCAGCCATTCTTCAATGGTCGGCACTCAATCAGTTCTAAGTCGATCTGATGATCCATTTCGTAGAAGAGCGGAATGCCGGATCCCAGCAGTACGGGGTGAATATTGAAGCCAATCTCATCAATGAGATTGGCTTCGAAAAGCGATTTAGCCAGCAGACCCCCACCCATGATGCAAATGTCTTTTCCGTCTTCCTGCTTGAGGCGGCCGACAACATCAGCCACATCCTCAGAAGTAATCTCCAGGTTTTTCCTGGTCACCGGCTTGAGTGTCCTGGAGAAAACATACGTTTTCATTCCCGGTGAAGATCCGTCGCCGTGGCCCATCCTGATCGCTGCTTCATATGTCCTCCGACCCATCACGATAGTGTCGAACGTCTTCCAGTAGTCCTTCATGATTTCGGTGACTTCGTTGCTCCACATCAACCAGTCCACCGCGTCGTCCTTACGGGCGAAGTAATTGTCGAGACTATTAGCACCACCAAAAATAATCTTGCGCATGGTTATACTCCTGAAGTGGGTCGCCTTGTCGCGCTTAGGCCAACTTGCCGAATTGGAGTTGCGGGCGAGCGCGGAAAAACGCGGATCTGAAAAACGTTTACGACTGCTTTTGGGTTGATCCGCGCCGATCCGCGTAAATCCGCGGCTAAATCAAGCGGCGGTGGCGGCTTCGCAGGAATCCAGATCCGGGGCATCTTCCACAGGCGCACCGGCCTCACCGAAGTAGGGTTTTCCAGTTTCGATGGCTTCGAAATACTCTTCAATGCGATTGAGAATCTCGTCCACCGAATGTGAGTGATAAAGGGAGGTGCGAAACAGTGCGCCACCTTGTAATCCGCGAGTGAATTGCCCGGCCAGCTGCTTCATTCGGTTGATGGCCGGAGTCTCCGGCATGTCCTCGCGCAACATATCAAAATACTCATGAAGGATGGCGCGCTTGTCAGCAAGTGTTGGTTGAAAGATTTCCCGACCGTGAATCGCATCCTCGATCTGACGAAAGATCCACGGATTCGCCATCGCTCCCCGGCCAATTAACACCCCATCACAACCCGTTTCTCGAAAGCGTCCGAACGCTTGCTCAATAGTCGTGACATCGCCGCTCCCAGAAACCGGCACTCCAACACTTTCCTTAATCTGCTTCACCAGATCCCAGTTCGCGAGTCCGCGGTAACCCTGTTCCTTGGTACGGCCGTGCAACGCAATGTGCTCAACGCCGCAGTCTTCAGCAAGTTTCGCTGTCTCAACCGCGTTGATAGTGTGATCGTAGAAGCCTGCACGAATCTTGATCGTGAGGGGAATCGTGATCGCCTTCTTGATCTCTTTGAGAATGGTTTCGAGCCGGGAATGGTCCTTCAACAGGCCGGATCCACCGCCGTGCTTGACTACCTTCGGGGCCGGGCAGCCGCAGTTTACGTCCAGGATATCTGCGCCGATCTCCTGGGCCATTTCTGCAGCAATTCGCATCCGTTCATGCTGCCCCCCAAATATCTGGACGGCAAACGGGCGTTCATCTTCATAGAACCTCATCTGCCTTTTCGATTTCGGGTTACTCCTCGTGAGTCCTTCAACAGAAATAAACTCAGAGACACTCAAGCCAACGCCGCCCCGGCGTTTCAGAAGCCGTCGAAACGACACGTCGGTAACGCCAGCCATCGGCGACAGAATCAACGGTGGGTTGATCTCAATGTCGCGAATCTTGAATGGCTTAATTTCCGTCATGGCTTAATGGTAACTCGCGTCCCTACTGGTATCGCATCGAACAGTTCACGCATGTCCTCATTTTCCAATGCGACGCATCCCCATGTCCAATCGCTGCCGGCGCCGTTTCCGTGAATGTAGATATCTCCGCCCAGTCTCGTGTTTTGCGGGGGAGTCGCTTTGCGCTTGATGGCTTTCACTATCGCGTCATGTTGCGAACGCGTAATTAATCCATCACGGAGACCCCGTTCGGCGTCTTCGATATTGGGATAGCTGACCCCGAGCGACAGGTAGAAGGCGCTCTTGTTATTCCTGGTGAAGACATAAAACTCGCCTTCGGGGGTCGCGCGATCGCCCTGACGCTGCTTGTCGGGAACAGGATTGAGTCCCAAGCCGATCTGGTAAACACGAACAGCGGAACCGTCTGCGAAAAGTTCCATCAGTCGCTTACTTTTCCAAACAACGATTCGTGGATTACTTAAGGGTAACTTTAGTGCGGCGTTTCGCTGTCCTCGATGCACTCCGCTGCTAACGCTCGTAGCCGGCACCCCGGATACCAGCGCTGTTAGCAGAATGCAAATTAGCAAAAGACGCTTCACGACTAACTCAACTCCTGAATCATCCCCGCGTGATCAGTCTGCATCCAAAGGTTCATCACTTAGAACTTCGACCAAATCTGCAGCGTCTTTGCGAGATGTCTGCCGCGTAGACGGTACTTCCAGCACGCGAACCTTCTTCAACCGCGAGTGCGTGCTAATCAGAATTTCGTCACCCGCCTTAACTGTATGTGACGACTTGGCTACGTTTCCATTCACTTCGACACGCCCGGCCTCGCAAATCTTCTGTGCAACTGTTCGCCGCGGACTTAAACGACTCGCTTTGAGAAATAGATCCAGACGCATCACATCGATTGCTGATTGGTGATTTCGGATTGCTGATTACTGACCGCAGTAAGCCGGTGCTGTGTACTTTGTACTTTGTACTCTGGGCTTTGTACTTTGGGCTTTGTACTTGTTCTTCTCTACTTGGTGCTGACAAGTCAAAGGGCGCCTACGCGCCCTTGTGTTTAGCTGACTAACTTCCAACTTCTGAATTCTGTATTCTGATTTCTGTATTCCTGCTCTTACGGTTTCGGGAAAATCCCCAGCAGCTTTCCCTTCTTCTTCTCTTCCGGCTTCGCCGTCTGCGTGCTGCTGTTGTCCGCCGTCTTTTCAGGTTTTAACTTCAGGATCGGGGCGACGGTTGCCCAATAGTTGTCCGCAATCTTGATGTACGAATCATCGCGCAACGTTTGCAGGTACGCTTCGCGCTCCTTGGGCGTGCGTTCGATTGTCATCGCCTCTCGCACCCTGTTCTCGTTGTACACTGGGGTCGCACTTCCCGCGGTCCGTTCGTCGACACGAAGAATCTGGTAGCCATCGTTGCTGCGCAGCGGCTCGCTCACTCCACCTACGCTCACGGTTTTAACTGCACCGGCAATATCGTCACGCAGACTTGGCACTTCAAACGTGCCAACTTTTCCCTTGTTCTGCGGAGCCAGACGTACTCCATTCTGCTCCCGTTCCGAATTTGCAGTTGCCAACGCACCGAAATCCGCGCCCGCTCGTAACTGCTTCACCAACTCAAGTGCGCGTGCCTTAACTTCAGCTTCATTCTTTCCCGCCGAGCTCAGGAAGATCTCCGAAAGAGTCACGCTTTCCGGTTTCTTAAACTTGTCCTGATTAGCAGCGAAGTATTTCTTCAACTCATCAGCGGTGAATCCGAAGAAAATCCGGCGGTCCACTTCCTGCTGGATCACCATCTGCTTCATGATTTCCGTTCTCAAAGTTTGACGAGTGGCCGCTGGGTCTACCCCGCTCTCACGCATGGCGGCGTCGAGCTTCTCGATCGTCGTTATGCCTTGCTCTTTGGCCACTTCCAGCATTCGACGATTCACTTCCGCCTCAACTTCGGCGGTCATTTCCATCTCTTTGCCCTTTTGCAAAAGCAGCCGCTCATTAATCAGAGTGGCGATTAACTCTGGCTGTCTCTTGTTAACTTCATCAGCAGCTTGCTGATCGGACATGCCGTTTTGCTTCAGGGTTTCGATCCGTTCCTTCATTTCGCGCTTTAGCATCGAAAGCGTAATCACTTCGTCGTTTATTTGCGCGATGACTTCATCCACTACCTGCAGCTCGCCTTCCTGGGCCGAAGCCGAAGACGGCAGCACGGCTAAAAAGACCAGCAGCAGCGTGCCCGTCATTGCAAGTGTAAAAAATTTTGATTTCACAAAAATGCTCCTAAAAAATACGGAATGCAGTTAATCGTCAAATTACTTCAAGCGGCCGTGCCAAAGGCGCGGGAGGCTGTCGTTTAGCGCCGTAGATTTGACCATAAAGCCATGGTTCTAACAAACCCAAACCAGGTAAGGAACCTCGAACCACGTACAGTCGCGGCTACAAGCGAAGGCCGGTCAACACGCCTCGCACCACATCCAGGACATTGTCCTGTTCGTCTTCGCTGAGACTCATCCGCAGAACGCCTGTGGGCGAGAACACTCTTCCTTCGCCACCGGCTATGAATTCCATCAGCTTCTCAGGTGAAATACGCGCCTTCTCAGTAAACTTCAGCGCCACACCGTCGGCGGTCTTGTCTATTGACAACACCCCAACTTCCTCCGCCAGACGTCGCAACAGCGCGTAGCCAAACAACTGTTCGACCGACTCAGGCAAGCGTCCGTAACGATCTCGAACCTCTTGCTTGATGGCCGCAAGTACCTCTTCATCACGCGCTGAGGAAACTCGTTTATATGTCCTCAAACGCTGCCCCATGTCGTTGATGTATTCGTCGGGAATGGCTACATTCACGCCCAGATTGATCGTGACGCTGGTTTCATCCTCGACGGCCTCGCCACGCAATTCAGCGACGGTGCGTTCGAGCATCTGCGTGTACAGATCAAAACCGAGCGCATCCATATGGCCAGATTGCTGCCCACCGAGCAGATTGCCTGCTCCACGCAATTCCAAATCTAGGGCGGCGATGCGAAATCCGGCCCCGAGGTCTGAAAACTCTCTGATAGCCGCGAGTCGTCGCTTAGCGATGGGCGTCAGCTCCTGTTCACCAGGAATGAGCAGATAAGCATATGCACGCCGGTTTGAACGTCCCACACGTCCGCGCAATTGATAAAGCTGAGAAAGACCATATTGATCGGCGCGATTTATGATGATTGTGTTCGCGCGCGGGATGTCTATACCATTCTCGATGATGGTGGTGGCCACCAGAACATCGTACTTATGCTCAATAAAATCGAGCATTACTCTTTCCATTTCCTTCTCATTCATCTGACCATGACCGACCACAAGCCGTGCCTGGGGAACCAGTCGCTGCACTAGCGCAGCAATTGTTTCGATAGTCTCGACACGGTTATGAATCAAAAACACCTGGCCACCCCGCCCGAGTTCCAGCTCAATCGCCGACTTAATCACGTTCTCTGAAAACTGAACAACCTGTGTTTGAATCGCCAGTCGATCGCGCGGCGGAGTTTCAATCAGGGACATGTCGCGGAGTCCGCTGAGTGACATGTTGAGGGTGCGAGGGATCGGGGTCGCTGACAACGTCAACACATCGACCTTTTTCTTGAGGTGCTTCAAACGCTCTTTGTGGGCCACCCCGAAGCGTTGCTCCTCGTCGACCACCACCAGTCCCAGCTCCTTGAATCGCACATCTTTCGAGAGGAGACGATGCGTTCCAATCACCACGTCCACTTCTCCAGCTTCCACACGCTTGGCTATGTCCTTTTGTTCTTTTGCGTTGCGAAACCGCGACATTAGTTCAACCTTCACCGGAAACGGTGCGAAGCGACTGCGGAAGGTGTCATAGTGTTGATAGGCGAGCACTGTGGTTGGAGTCAACACTGCCGCCTGTTTACCTTCCATGACAGCTTTGAAGGCTGCGCGCATGGCGACTTCGGTTTTGCCGTAACCAACATCACCGCAAAGAAGGCGGTCCATCGGCGTCGGCTCTTCCATATCGTGCTTTACGTCTTCAATCGCGGTCTCCTGATCAGGCGTTAACACGTACTCGAATCCGTCTTCAAACTCGCGCTGCCACGGCGTATCAGCAGCAAAGGCGAAACCTCCAACCAGCTTCCGCTCCGCATAAAGGCGCAGCAGCTCATCGGCCATATCGCGCATGACGCGTTTGGCCTTGGCCTTCGTCTTCTGCCAGCCGAGACCGCCTAAGCGATCGAGCGTGGGCTGATGGCCTTCGGCGCTGGAGTAACGTTGGACCAGATCCAACCGTTCGACGGGAACATACAGCTTCGCGTCCTCAGCATAGAAGAGCAGCATGAATTCGCTGCTGCGGGTGCCGAGGTTGAGTGTCTGAAGTCCTCCAAAACGTCCGATGCCATGATCGATATGAACAACGAAGTCTCCAGCACGAAGGTCTCGGAAATCAGAAAGGAACGCCGCCGTTTTTGAACGCTTTTTTCGGCCTTCTGACTTTTGCTTTCTGCTGTCAGGGCCGGCGCGGCGCTCCATCGCCTGCGCGCCGGCTTCATCAAAGAGGTCCGACTCCACATGGGTGATAAGCCTGGCAGCGGGCATTTCAAAGCCAGAGCTCTGTCTGCCAACGGTGACGATAGTTTGAGCCGCTGCGGTTGTTTGAGACCCTTCCTCCACCAGGGCAAGTGTTGCCTGAATTCCATACTCCGCGAGAATCTCTGCAACCCTTTCCGCCACGCCACTGCTTGGCATCACGAACATCGTCGTCGTGCCCACATCGCGAGCCTGGACAAGATCTTTGGCTAGACTTGCCATACGGCCGTGATACTTAAGGACTGAGTGTGTGGGCCATTCGACTTCAGCAGCCTGGTGCTCAGTTGGAAACAGGAATAAAGGCTTTCGTGGAGAGCGTCCGCGGCCGAGTTGAAGTTTGGGCGCCTCCGCATCCAGGGCTATCTGTTGATCGAGCTCGGCGGCGGCGCGGCCTAATGTGCGCAGCTCGAGACGCTGGCGCCCGTCAAGCCTGGCTCGCAGGTCTTCTACCGAGAGGTAAAGTTCTTGTGGCTCGAGGGCGATGTCATCAGCTGCGTCAGTTTCGCTGAAACGGTCGGCGAGAGTTTGATAGACGTCACCAAGGTAGGTCTCAATTGAAATGGGATCGTCTATGACCAGGACCGCATCCTTCAAGTAATCGAAGACAGTGCTATTGCGATCGTGCAGAATAGTCATCAACCATTCCCAGCCGGCAAAGCTCTCGCCTTCATCTGCAAACTCGGTGCGATCAAGCAAGGCACGAGCAAACCTTTCGTCGCCCCAGCGCTCCCGCGCCAGAATGGACCAATCCGCGAAGTCCTGGCTGCGCACCACCAGCTCACGCATTGGCACGATCTCGATCTTTCGATAGTTGATTGGTTGAGAGTTGCGTCTCTGAATCAAAGCCGCGGATGGAATCGATCTCGTCTCCAAAAAACTCGATGCGTATTGGTCCATCCTGGCCTGGGGACCACAAGTCGAGAATTCCCCCACGCATGGAAAACTCACCGACGGCTCCGACTGGATCTTCGCGAACGTATCCAGCGGCCACGAGGCGCTCAACCAACTCTTCGGGCGATTGAGTGTCTCCTCGAGAAAGGAAAGCGCCGGCGCGTTTTATCTCTTCCGGCGCCACGGTGCGGCGGGCGAGCGCACGTGCGGTAAGCAAAACAAAATCAGGCGAGTGATTAGCGAGTCGCCAAAGAGCGAGCGCACGTTGTTCCAGGGTTTCAGGATGCGGCGATGAGCCCGCGTAAGGATCGCTCTCCGACGCCGGGAGCATCAGCACGTCCTGATCACACTGCTTCCTGCCTGAGAGCGCGCAATACCAGAATCTGAGATCACTCTCCCAGGGTTCCAAATCACGGTTTGCCTGGGCCACGATTGCGAATAGCCTTCTGGTTTCACGTTGCAACGCCGCCAACACGAGGGCCCGCGCCGACGCCACCACCAGCCCGCTAATCGAAATCACCCGCGCGCCACGGTTGATTTCATCGACAACCCGTTTGAACTCGGGCGTCTCGGTGATTCGACCAAGCGTGCTTTGCAGGACCGTGCTCTGTTCTAACTCAAAAGCCATGATTAACGATTATCGTTCCTTGATACCTTCTTCATTCGCTCAACGATTGCGCTCGTCGATACACCCTCAACAAAAGGCAGCGAGACTACGCGACCACCGCCCGCTTCAACTTCTTCGCGTCCATGAATTTCATCAAGCGAGTAATCTCCACCTTTCACCAGAATGTCCGGGAGCAAATTTGCGATAAGAGATCTCAGGCGAAATATCGTCGAACACAGTGACGAATGTCACAGCCCGCAATGCCGCGAGAATTTCTGCCCGTTCGCTTTCATTCACCAACGGCCGCCTATCACCCTTAAGCTGGCGCACTGCACTATCGCTGTTGAGCGCCACCACAAGAGCATCTCCCAACCTTCTTGCTGCCTCCAGATAACGCACATGGCCGACGTGAAGCAGATCGAAAACGCCGTTGGTAAAAACCAGCCGTTTGCCTTCGGCGCGCAGAGATTGGCGCACTCCGAGCAGTTTTTCCAGACTCAGAATCTTGTCTTTCATCGATTAAATCACAATCTAACACGGCAGGGTTTGTTGGCGAAAAGAGCGGCACAGAAACGGAAGCCTAAAGCGCAGGTGACAACGCCGTGACCTCAGCGCCCCAGGGCGCGAGTAGGAAGACGTAGTCTCTCTGCGCCAAAGGCGCGAGATGTGAAAGCCTGATGCAGCGCCCCAGAGGAACTCAGCTGAAGAGGGTTTCGTAGCGCTGAAAGCGCGAAATCCAGCTCAACCCTCATGATGAAAAACCAATTTTTGAACGACCTTAAGCATTTCGCGCCTTCAGCGCTCGGGTTAATCATAGGCCCGTGCCCGGGCCGATGGCCCAGGCTATTACATTTCCCGCCCTTGGCGCTGAGACCCGGCATTTTCACAGTCTCGTTAGGAGCTTCAGAGGCCTCCCCGATTTACGATTCACCATTTACGATTTACGATGCTTCCCATGTCCATTCCCTTCATTGAAGATAACGATCAAACGCAGGCACGATTCGAGCATTTAGCCGCACTCAAGGCGCTGGTCGGCAACGCTTACCCTAACAAGTTTGAGCGCAGTCAGGTCGTTGAGCCGGGCCGTGAAGATACGATCTCGGCAGTGGCGGATAAGTTTCGCGCGTTTGAACCCAAGGCTCCTGAAGGTGGTCGTCCGGCGCCGGAAGAGACAGAACTCGCTAATCAACAACTCAACCAGACCATCGTACGCATCGCAGGTCGGATTGCTTCACCCCCACGCGTCATGGGTAAGGCTGCCTTTGTACACCTTTCTGATGGACTCACGCGGCTGCAAGTCTATGTGAAACGGGCAGACGTGACTGGCGTGAGCAACGACACTGGCGCAGCAGATGTGAATGGTTGGGAAATGTTTGCCCTGTTGGACCACGGAGACTTCATCGGCGTAGAAGGGTACCTGTTCATCACTCGTACAGGTGAGCTTTCGATCCACGTGCAGAAGTTGCAGTTCCTGTCTAAGGCATTACTCCCGATGCCAGACAAGATGCACGGAATCCATGATCCGGAGATTCGTCAGCGTCAACGTTATGCCGATTTGATCGCAGGTAGCTTAAAAATAGACCGTGAAGAAGATGAGCTTTCACAGCGCCAGGTGTTTGAGCGGCGCTCCGCAATTATTCGTGAGATGCGCAGAATCCTGGACGATCACGGCTACGTTGAAGTTGAAACGCCGATGCTGACGTCAAAAGCCACTGGCGCGGCCGCGAGGCCTTTCAAGACGCATCACAACGCTCTCGACATCGATCTCTACGCGCGAATTGCGCCGGAGTTATACCTGAAGCGATTGTTGGTTGGTGGATTCGAGAAGGTCTACGAACTCAATCGCAACTTCCGCAACGAAGGCATCGATCGAACGCACAATCCGGAATTTACGATGCTCGAGTTTTACTGGGCCTATGCGGACGTAAATCAGATGATGGACTTTTGCGAGCAGATGATGCGGGCCACTGTGTTCAGAGCTCTCGGTCACACCCACGTGCGCTTTGGCGAACTCGACATAGATTTCTCGAGACCGTTTGAGCGAATGACGATGAGAGAAGCAGTGCAGAAGTTTGCGAGCGATGCAGAGGTAACCGATGAAAACTTAATCGAGTTATTCGAGACCCATGTTGAAGATAAACTGGTCCAACCAACGTTTATTACGGATTTCCCAAAACCGATTTCGCCTTTGTCGAAGGCGTCTCCGAGCGATCCGAGTGTAGCCGAGCGTTTTGAACTGTTCATTGCGAACATGGAATGCGCTAACGGCTTTTCGGAGTTAAACGATCCGAAGGAGCAGTTTGACCGGTTTAATGATCAGATGGTCCAACGCGAACGTGGTGACGACGAAGCGATGGTAATGGATGAAGACTACATTCGCGCGCTTTCGTATGGCATGCCGCCTGCTGCCGGAATCGGCATCGGCATCGATCGTTTCGTAATGTTGCTGACGAACCGCACGTCGATACGAGATGTGATTTTGTTCCCACACATGAGGCCAGAGCGAAAGCCGGGGGAAGTGGTCCAGGCTGATGAGACGGAAGCTGACATCGTCAATAACGGTCCGTAGGAATAGTCGCAGAGGCCGTAGGTCCCAGCCCGCTACCGCGGGGCTTGAATCTTTTCAACGACCGCGTAGCCTCGGCTTACCTTGTAGCTTGGGTGCGTTCGCTGGGCCATACGCGATGATTGTGCCACCAAACCCCACAGCCCAGCCGTGATTGCGATCGGTGAAGAAGAGCCGCTCGAGATTGTGCGGCGTACCGCTTCGTTCCTCGGTCCAACGAATCCCGCCGTTCGTTGTATGCAACAAGGTTCCTTCAGCGCCGACCACCCAGCCTTCAGACGCATCAACAAACTTCACGTCGAGCAAGTCGGTTGTTACTCCTGAATCTTGTGCAATCCATGAGTGCCCACCGTTGTTAGTTCGAAGAATCGTGCCATTACTTCCGACTGTCCAACCCAAGCGTTCGTTGGCGAAAGACGTGGAATTGAAACGCACTCTTGTTTTCGCCGGAACTCGCGAATGGTTCCAGGTTAGTCCGCCGTCCGATGTTTGCAGAAGCGTGGAACCGGCGCCAACCAGCCATCCGTTATTCTGATTTACAAAGTCGCCGCCTAACAGGAGATAGCGCGTCGGTGCGCGTAGTCGAATCCAATTTTCTCCGGCATCGCGGGTCGTAAACACGACGCCGCCTTCACCGAACGCCCAGCCGTGACCTGAGTTACTGAAAACCGCGCGCATCAACCGTGCATCGACGTCAGCGCCGCGCAGGTTTAAGCGTTTCCATTCCGCGCCTCCGTCCACAGTTTTCATCAGATAGGCGCGCGGCTCGTCGTTTGTTTTCAGGTCGTAGATGTTGCGTTCACAAACCAGGAAACCATTGAGGTCATCAAGGAAGTAGACATCTCTGATAACGTCGACAGTCGGCTGCGCCTTTGATTGCCACGTGCGACCGCCGTCGGTCGTCATTAACAAAGTACCGCGGCTCCCGGCCGCCCAACCTCGATGTTGGTCCAGGAAGAAAATTGAGTGTAACCAGGCGAGTGAGGACGGTCGTTGACGACTCCATGCGCCCGTGGAGCCATGCGCTGCCTCGTGCGTACCCAAAAGTACCCCCAGCAGCAACAACGCGGAAAGGATCGGGCTGATACTGCGGCGCGGGCGCTGTCTCATGGAAACACTCCGCCGGTGAAGATCCGAGCAAAGCTCAGGATCGGAATGAAGTTCATGATCTTCTGGAAACTCTTGAGCTTGTTGCCCGGAACGATGACTTGATCGCCGGGAACAAGATACGTCGTATCAGGCGCCTTGCCTTTGTAGATGGCGCTGACGTTGACAGCAATCGGCGAAAGAATACCGTTCGCCTGTTTGCGCAACACCATGACCTTGCTTCTGTCGCCAGTGGGTAAAACTCCGCCGGCTTCGCCCAAGGCCTCTGCTACGGTCAGACGACGATTCATCAAGCGAATTCCGGGTTGGGCCACGTCTCCAATCACGCTGTACCTGTATGACGACGCCTTATCGAGAGCAACATCCACCTGCGGGTCGATGATGTATTCGTCGTAGCGCTTCTTGATTAGCTCCGCAACTTCTTCAACGGTCTTTCCATTGACAAAGACTCCGCCCGGAATCAACGCGAGCGAGATGCGTCCGCTGGGTGGAATTACGATGCCGGCGCGCGAATAACGATCCTGCCCAAAGACGCTTACTGAAATCACATCTTCCGGGCCAAGGCGGTAGGTGTTAAAGAAATTGTTGTAGGAATTGACGATGTCGGCTTCTTCCGTTGGCTGCTCGTGTCGGTTTGAATCGGCTGGCGCCGTTTCAGTTGATGACTTTGTCGTCGGGGGGCTGACAACTACATCGTCTCGGACAACCACAGGCTCCGGCGTGGCTTCCGGCGCCGCGGTCTTGCCATCTTTTGTCGCGATGCTCTTCGTCGAATCATCCGGGCCGACCAGGACGTCGTTTGACTCGGCCGGCACTGGCTCCGAAGTTTTGTTAACGAGTCTCTGGCGTGTCTTCGTGCTGGGGTCGAGCTTCATCGGAACCTCGGGCTTGATGGCCGCCTCAGGTGTTTGCGCAAAGACAGCGGCACCGGATACGCCGACTAGCGTAGCCATTACCAAACCTACGACGAATTGTTTTGATTTCATCATCATCAACCTCCAGAGTTCTCGGGATTACCTGCCGCGACCGAAAACAATGATCTTTATCGTTTCGAACAAGATAATGGCGTCAAGCACCAAACTTTGGTTCTTGATATAGAAGAGATCGTATTGAAGCTTCTGCCTCGCATCTTCAATCGACGCCCCGTATGGATATTTGATCTGCGCCCATCCGGTCAGGCCGGGGGGAATAAGATGGCGCTGCTCGTAGTAAGGAATCTCTTCCGCGAGTTGCGATACAAAGTGAGGACGCTCTGGTCGAGGTCCAACGAAATCCATGTCACCGCGGATGATGTTCCAAAACTGCGGAATCTCGTCAATGCGAATCTTTCGAATAACTCGCCCAACTCGCGTGACTCGATCGTCATCTTGCGCCGCCCACACCGGTCCTGCCTTTTCAGCATCCGTTCGCATCGAGCGAAATTTCATGACCGTGAAGTTGCGACCATTTTTCCCGACCCGTTCCTGCTTATATAAAACCGGCCCGGACGATTCGAGCTTGATAAGCAGCGCAGTCACGATGGCAATCGGCAGCGAGAGGAGGCCACCCATGATGGCGACGAGCCGGTGGACCACCGTTCGTACTAAGCCAGAAATTCGTGCCTGCCTCCCTCTTCCGGAGAAGATCAACCACGAAGGACGCACCATACTCAGCGAGACCCGCCCGGTGAGACGTTCGTAAAACGACGCGCCTTCTTCAATGTTCACGGTGCCGGCGAGGCTCATTTGCAGAAGTTCGTGTGTCGGCAATTGGCCGCGGCGCTCGCCCATGGCAACTATTATCCGGTCGATGTTTTCGCGTCGAACCACCTGGTCCAACTCGGAAGTCAAACCAATTACTCTGGGATTGATCAGGCTTTTGCCCAGCAACTCCGGATCATTTCCAACGAAGCCGGCGATGCGATAACCAGCATCCGGACGGTTCAACATTTCTCTAGCCACTTCGACAGCCAGTTGGCCTGAACCTACGATCAATATTTTCTCGCCGAAATCGGGGTGACCCAGAAACCAGTGAATCGACATCCGCCAGCCAACCATTAATGCGAGGGCCAACGGGAGGGCGATTAGCGAAATGCCGCGTCCGAGCATCAGCTGAGGGAAGGCATAGAAGGCCAACGCCATTGCGGTCCACGCCAATCCAAGTGCCTGGACCAATCGCAGCAACAGCTCGCGCCGGTCGTGCATGACGACGAAGTCATAAAGGTCGAACAGGTAGAAAGCCGCCAGGCAGAACAGCGTAGCCATCCCGGCTTTAAGGAACCCCTGGCGCTCCACCAGTTCGAAGTAGGAGTCAGACCCCACACGCAAATAAACAGCCCCCACGATTCCGCCGAAAACCACGGTGGCTTCAGCGAGAAGCAAAAGGGACGTTCGAGTATTTGCGCGAGAAGATTTCAACTGGCTATCGCAACCTCTTCTTCTTCGTCTATTACCAACCGCAGTTTTTCTTCCGATGGTGGCGTGCGATCGGGACGATTGTATCGTTGACGGTAGTAGTAGCCGTTCGATTCCAGTTCTTCATCCGCGCGATTCAAAACCACACCAAGCATCTTTTCGCGCGGCAACTCTGCAAGCAGTTTGTCGACCATCGAATAGCGAGTCTTGCCGGCACGGACCACAAGAATCGCGCTGTCAGCACGGTTTATCAGCACGTTGGCATCGGTAAAGATTCCCAGTGGCGGCGCGTCGATGATGATGAAGTCAAACATTCGTCGAGCTTCAGCAATCACGCGCGCATATGTGGGACCAGAAAGCAGCTCAGCCACATCGTCGCGTGCTTCGCCGCCCGGCAAAAGATAGAGCCCGGCTGGATCCAGACGAACAATCGCATCGCGCAGGCTAAGTTCACCTCCAAGGATTTCGGAGAGTCCGCGCGGCGCGTCGATGGCCAAATAGTCTGTTGCACACGGCTGACGCAAATCACTGTCGATAACCAGAGCGCGCACGCCTTCAGTTTGGGCCAGCAGCCATCCAAGGTTGAGAGCGGTCAGAGTCTTTCCTTCGCCCATGCCTGCGCTCGTGACTACGAACGTGCGCGTCTGTTCACGTTCGCCAGATTGCAGGATTCTCGTCCGCAAAGAGCGAAACTGTTCGCAGTAGGCCGACCGCGGTTGGGTGATGGCCACAAGATGAGGCTCGACGCGGGAAGAGGCTACGTCATAAGAGACGAGACCTCTTCCGCGCGCCGGCCTGGCAGCGTCCAAAGTTGCCCCAGCAGCACGCGGTGCTTTTCCGTTGGGGAGTGCCGTCCCGTCGGATGCATTCGCAGTGTGCGCAGTGAACGCTGAACTTTTCACATCGTCGCGGCGGCCGAGGATCGAAGAGATGTTTAAGAGCTCTTCTTCAACCTGTGCCGACGACGGCACGATGCGTTGGTTGCGGGCTTCCCCGCGAGGACCAGAATTTTTGGATTGAGGCGGCACCTGCCCGGGAGCTGCAGTGCCGGCTCGTCTTAACGCGTCATAAACTGTGCCCATGATGGGTCTCCTTGGAGGGGCAAATCGAAGGTTGGTTAGTTATGTGAATCGCCGTTGCCGTTTCCTGCGGTCCAGAGCTCGGCTCGTCCGGCGTCAGAGAAGATTCTTGCAGGTAACTCCTTTTCTTCCCCGGCCTGAAATCCACGCTCTTGCCGTGGCAACATGTCGAGATTCCCGGCAACTTCTTCAATAATCGCCCGACCGACTGTGAGATCACCGGCGGCGTATCCAGACAACAAGGCGTTATCGCAAAGGTTGTTTATGTTGCGCGGAATGCCCTCAGTGCAACGGTAGATATAGTCAATAGCGTCAGCTGAAAAAATGTCGGTGCGCTCAGCTCCCGCAGCAAGTAGCCGCGAGGTGATGTACCTGTCGGTCTCCTCGACATTCGGCAACGCTTTGATCACGCATCGAAGTGCCACGCGCTGTTTAAGCTGTCGCAGGTCAGGATCATTTAAAACGTCACGCAGTTCAGGTTGGCCCGTGAGAACTATTTGGAGCTGCTTCGCAGTATCAGATTCAAAGTTCGAGAGCAGACGGATCTCTTCAAGCACGCTGGTTGAGAGCCCTTGCGCCTCGTCAATAATCAATACCGTCCGCAGACCGCGCGCATGTCGCGACTCCAAAGCCCGTCCCAGCTCACTCAGTAACTCCGGTTTTGTTTCCCACTTCTGAACGTCAAGCAAACTGGCCACCTGTTGATAAAACTCGGTTACCGAGAGACGCGGATTGAACAGGTAAGCGACCAGAACAGAACGTTCGAGTCGTTGCATGATCCATCGCAGGATGGTTGTCTTGCCGGTTCCCACTTCACCCGTCACGACTACCAACCCTTTTCCACTCTCGATGCCGTAGTGCAAGTTGGCCATCACTTCAGTGTGCGAAGGTGTGAAATAGATGAATCGCGGATCGGGAGTGAGCGCGAATGGCAGTTCCTTGAGTTCGTAGAATTCTGTGTACATTGGGCCTCCAAAACGGCGCGGTGCCGTATAACTTCCTTGAGCGCTTAAACCGCGAAACGCTCAAATACCTGGGTCAATTGAAAAATGAGAATGAGTGCTGGAATCGCGAACACTGTCGCAGTCACGCCAGCGCCAAGCAGCATCTTCCTACGTCGCGGACGCGAACGCGCCTCCTGCGGCGTCAGCAATTCGGGCAGCGTCAGCAATACTGGCAACGACGTGTAATGCGTTGCGTCTTCGGTGGTTTGAATCGTTAGAAGTTTGCGTGCTTCGAAGAGTGCAACGAGGAACAATCCCACGGCGATGCCGAGTGCTAGGCCGCCAGCCATCAGGATTGGTCGTTTAGGTGCGACAGGTCGTGCCGGCAAGTTTGCAGGGTCAACCACTTGAATCCCCTCGCCCTGTTGTTGACTTGCGGCATCAGCCCCGAGGCCGATCTGTTGAGCCTGGAGCAACAATTGGTCGTAAGTAGACTTTCTCGTTTGGTATTCTCGATCGAGAGCCCCTAATGCCACTTCGGCTCCGGGCACGTTATTGATCCGAGCCATCACCGTCGAGACCTGCTGATCGATCTGGACCAAAACGCCCTGTTGACGTTTGATTTCACCATCAACCAGTTGAAGCTCAACCTCGAGGCTCCCGACTGTCAGGTCAGGACGATTGCGAAGCTTGTCTTGTTTCTCCTTGATGCGTTCTTTCCATTCATCGATCATCTGGCCCATCGCCAGGTTCACTGAATCGACTTCGGCTTGCTTGGCGAGGACATCCGGATGCTTGGGACGCAACTCCGTCAACATGCGCGTCAACTGAGATTCAAGGTCAGCTTTCCGGGAAACGAGTTGGGACCAGGCGAGCGTCGTCTTCGGGTCGGTCGTATTTTCGGCGACGTCATCCTTTATCTGGTCCGACGTCTTTTTTACGAGTGCTAGTTGGCTCGTTAACGCCGAACGGCGATCCTGTAAACGTCCTACCTCCGAAATGTAAGCCTTCTGCTGTTCACGTAAACCTGTCAACTGACCAACCAGAGACGCAGCCTCTGAAGGAAGATTGCCGACGTTCTTCTGCATGAAGTCCAACCGCTGACGATCAACCGCATCAAGTTCTTCTTTCGTCTGTCGAACCTGCTGATCGATGAACTGCTTTGCCGATGTGGTCGAGTTGATGGTGTTCTTGGTTTGCTCGTCGATGTACTTGCTTGCCAACTCGGCCGTGACGGCCTGGGTCGTCTTTGGGTCGCGTCCGCGGTAGGTGATATTGAAGCCGTTGGTGATGTCGTTACGGCTTGTGTTTACCTCGACCTTGATGCTGCGGCGCATGTAGTCGACGAGCAATTCCGTTGGCTCGCCGCGCATCCGTTCGGTCTTGTAGAGGTCGTACTTCTGAATGAGCGGTTCGAGTGAGCTGCGACTGGTGACAACCTGCGCGATGCTGTTGATCTGTCGCGTCAGGCTGTCTTCAGTGATTGTCGGGACCACTGTCGTTGGCAACGTTGAAGGCTTTACTACGATCAACGTTGACGATTCATAAAGATCAGGAAGACGAAGGACCACCCAGGACACAGCAGTCGCGATCGCGATTGCCGGAAGAATGATCAGCCACTTTCGTTTGCGAGCGATCTTCGCGTATTCGCCCGGGCGTCGTTGCCGGAATTCAATGCTCATAAAACCTCCTCGGAAATAATGGCTCGCTTAGAGCGTGGCCAGGACGTTTCGCGCTTCGTCTGATTCGGCAAACGGCGTCTTTTCGCTCAGCCGCATTGCCTGCTCAAGCGCGCGCCGAGCTGCTTCTTTGTCGCCGCGTGCCTTCAAAGCCATTCCGAGGTGGTACTGATAATTTGCAGCCGGGGCACCATTGGCACTCTTGGCCGCGCGCTCATCGAGAGCTACCGCTTTTTGTAACTGCTCCACGGCTGCGCCATAAAGCCCTTTTTTGTAGTAGATCCAGCCGAGCGTATCGACGAAGCCGGGAACGTTTGGATTCTTCTGCACGACTCCCTGGGCCAACCGCACAGCTTCATCAAGGTTTCCTTTTCCATTCACTGCGTAGAGCCAGGCCAGATTGTTGGCAGCGATGACTGCGTTCTGATCTTTTCCTAGGGCCTTGCGGTAGCTTTCGGCGGCGGCGTCGTAGTTCTTACGCGAATCGTCGAGCATCCCTATCAAAGTGTGGGCGGTGGCATTGTCTGGCCGGCGCTCGAGAATCTTCTGATACTCGGCAATCGCGCGCTCCTGCTGGTTCGTGTTGATAAACAACGCGCCCAGCGCTGAGTACGCAGCGATGTAATTGGGGTCGAGTTCGAGACTCTTGCGAAGTGATGCTTCGGCTTGCGTTGAATTTCGTTCGAAACCGTAAATCTGCGCCTTCAAATAATGGAGCGACGCATTGTTTGGATTACTGGCAAGCGCTTGATCGATTCGCGCGTGGGCCTTACCAAGATCATTCTTCCCGGCGTAAAGGCGGATCAGGCCGCTCAGTGCGTTGAAGTTTGTGCTCTCAACTGAAAGCGCGTTTTCGTAGAAGGAGGTAGCTTCGTCGACGTTTCCTTCAGCCAGCGCAACACCCGCCAGACTGATGTGCGGGTAGGTGTCATGGGGCGACGCATCGCGGGCCATCGAGAAGTCCTGACGCGCACCTTTGGTGTTTCTTTGATCCAGGGCTGCGGAACCGCGTGCGAGAAATGCCTTCGCGCGTATCTCCGCTAACATCTGGGGCGAGTTCTGACGATCAGGAGCAGTTTGGCCCAAACGCTCGATCAGCTCTGTCGCTTGCCGGTAAGCGTTCTTCGAGTCGCCGGAAGCCAGACTGATCTGCGCTTGCATCAATTTGGCCGGCAGGTAGTCGGGATAGTTACGCTCCAGGTCGCCTGCAAAACCGCGCGCCTGGTCCATGTTCCCCAGATTGAAATTAGCCTGCGCCATGAAATAAAGGCCTGGTCTCGAGTTCGGTTCCTGAACGAGGACCTCTTTCAAGTCTTCAACGGCAGCCAAAAGGTCTTCCGAACGACCCGTTTGGGCTCTAACGCGTGCCCGCAGCATCAGTGCCTGGCGATCAAGCGAGTCCTTGGCTAGCACTTCATCAATCTGGCCCATCGCACCCTGCGTGTCCCCCCGCATGAGCATGATTTCGGCGAGCCTGTATCGGCCCTGAGTAAAGTCTGGTGAATTGGACAGGATTGACTGGTAAATGCTAATGGCCTCATCGAGGCGATTGACTGAAGAATAGAAGTCGGCCAGCACGGCCTTGCTCTCCGGTTTATCTTTGTCGAGTTCCGCGAGTGCTTTGTAAGCAACTTCTGCCTTGTCGAACTGTTTATTGACCAGATAGAAGCTGGCTAACACAAAACGTGAAGTGCGATTTGCAGGTTCAACTTCGACGGCCTTTCGCATTTCAGCTTCGGCATCCGCGAGACGGACCAGTTGCGCCAAATACTTGCCATATTCGGTATGGGCCAGACCTGAGTTGTAGTTGACCGAGATCGCGCGCTGGAATGTTTCTTCGGCTTTCGCTTTGTCGTTGGTGACAATGTAGAAGCGAGCGAGGCTGAGGTACGACTCCACGCGTTTTGGATCCAACTGGATTGCGTGGTTGATTTCAGCGAAGGCTTTTTCGCGTTCGTTCTGAGCATAGAGCACACTGCCCATCAGAATGTGGCCTTCCACGTGGTTTGGATCCTTCTGCAGGATTTCTTTAGCCAGCCTGTCGGCTTCAGCGATTAGCTGGGGATTACCTTTTGCCGCGGCAATGTAGTAGTTGCCAAGCTTGACGCGAGCGTCGAGATTTTCCGGATCGAGTTGCGTTGTTTTGCGCAGCTCCTCGAATGCCTCCTGAAAACGCTGTAGACCTTCGTAAGCGCGGGCCAGACCCCAATGCGCGGACGCCAGCTTCTCGTCGATTTGGACTGCACTACGAAACTCGAGTGAAGCTTCCTGAAACTTTTCATCCTTCAGGTAAACTTCGCCCTTTTCAACGTGGGCGATTTTTGCTTTTTCGGGATTGGTGCAGCCTGCGATTGCGAAGAGAGCTGCTAGAAGGACTGACAGAAGGGTGGCGCGGTAAAGGGTAACTCGGCACTCAGTTTTCATTTTCTTTCCTCTCGAGGAGCGTTGTATTCCTAACCCCTTCTTTTGAACCGGGCAGGTTGCGCTTCCTGTTGTTGTTGTCTTGATTTCTCTCGTTAGCATCAGTGACGGGCAAGGCCAACATGATGCCTCCGAAGAGGGAGACGTCTGTAACAAAGGCCTAATTCGCAGGCAATTCCTTAAATTTTGCGGGTGAAGTTAGGATGAATCAGTCTGGAATAAATTCGGGCAGAATGGTTGAGACCTGTGCTGCTAATTGACCGGCGGCCTTCAAAGCATCGGCGTCCGAACCCTGCACCGGCGTCATAATCCGGACCATCGCCGCATCAGAGCGGCGCAAACGAACACTGTCAATAACCGTGTAAACCTTGCCCCAATATTCGCTGGCGGTGGACCGCCCTCGACCCTGGTACCAGTAAACCAGGAGCTCCTTGTGATCGCCGTTCTGAATTAGATAGCGATTGGCCACAAACGGCTCACGCCCTTCCGGAGAAATGGTGACCTTGCCGGGTTCTTTCATGGTCCAACCTGAACCCGGCAGGCAATTCAAAGGGCTGTGATAAGTAGCTCCATCTCGCTGGCTAGCGTAGTAGCCAACGTAGAAGTTCATCGTGCGGCCATCAGGCGATCGATAGTTGCGCAGGAGATAGTCACTCGCTCGCAGGACCGCCATCGTTTCATTATTGAACTTCTCGTCGCCGCCAGTTTGTTCCCAGGCACCAACTTGTTTTGGAAACCCTTTCAATTCCTTGCGCTCGACGGGCTTTTCCCCGAGAAAGTTCCACGCGTTCACAACCGTGCCGCCGGCGAGAATAAGGATGAATAGAACCGCAAATCGCCTGGTTTTCATTTATTCGATTCCCTCCGCACCGGCTAACTGAATTTGTCCGGGGACCGATCGTCGCGGTTGAGCGTCTGTAGCCTTTTGAGCTCTGGGCTTGATTCGATCCATCAGCCAGCCAACTGCAAACAGCATCACGAATGCGACGACGTAGATCACCCATCCGGAGAAGCTGTGAAAGAAGCCGTCAGCGATTTGGGTTCCGTAGTAATGGGCCAGAACGCCGGTTCCGCTCACTCGCAACGCATTGGTCAGGATTGCAATCGGAACCGCGGACAGAACAATCACTGAAGATCGCAGGATTCCGTACTTCCTCAGGCGGGAAGCAATTTGCGATGAGCCACCTGTCGGAGGTTCTCCATTCGCCGAACTGCCGCCGCGCGGATGCGTGAAATAAGCAAACACAACCGCAAGTGTCACTAAGGTCATGAGGGATCGAATGCCGCTGCATGCTTCGACCACTTCAAGCTTCTTTGTTTCCAAAGCCCCAAGTGGCATGAGTTCAATCACGTTGCCCTGACGGAGCACCGGGATATCAAAGAAACTCATCGCGCCTACTGCGCAACGCGAGGCAAACAACTGCAGCGGGAAAGCGACTTTATTGAAAAGTATTGCGGGAATCGGTATCGCGAGGACCAGGAGAAAGAGTGGTACAACCAGCAGCTTCAAAAGACGGAAACCCCAGAAGTACAACACGACGCCAACCAGCATGAGCACCAGTGACATGCGCTGTATGAAGAGCTCCGCTCCGGCCGTGCCGGCCCAGAGGGAAAGCATTGCCAGCACTACAGCCGCGAGTCCCAGAAATGTAGCAGGACTTTGGGCAGCCAATGCAAGACGTTCACGCTGGCTCCAAATGATGTAACCGATGATCAGGGGGATCAGCAGGCCGTGGGAATAATTCTCATCCGCCCACCACGCTTCACCGAGCCGGCTGAGCACGGTTGCGTACGTAAGAGCTATAGCTGAAAAGATGGCGAGAATACGCCAGAGGGATTTTGTGCCGAAGGCACTCAGGTTGACACTCATGGGGTTCTGCTTGGACGTCCTCACGAGAAAAGGGCAATTCCCTCGCGAAAACCAATCTTGTTGAAGTGGGTCTGATCGACTTGAAGTAATCCTTGTGACCCGACAAAACAAAAGTCACAAAGGGCTGAATTTTCCAGAAAAGCAAAGTGACGAAAGTTGTCATGGTTTTGTCCGACATGCTTCAACTGGTCGTTGAAGTATGGGTCACTCAACTGGGTCCCCTCTTCAACATCGCACGTAGATTCTTCCCAGTCTAAGCGACAGGCTGAAGCACGTCAGACACAAGACGGGCTAAAGCTCAAGGGTTACAATTCAACTCATGAAGCGTTCTGGCGTTGCAGATCTTCCTCTACACGGTGGGCGGGTGCCGTCCTGGCTTGCGCAACGCATGACTGCGATGGGCACAGCAATCACTGAAGCCGTCATTCTCAACTACGGCACTTCATCTTTCCTGTCGCGTCTGAGTGATCCGTTCTGGTTTCAGGCACTCGGTTCGGTGATGGGCATGGATTGGCATTCTTCGGGGATCACAACTTCGGTGATGGGGGCTTTAAAACGCGGGTTGGCTCCGAGGGCGAATGAGTTGGGGTTATTCGTTTGTGGCGGACGAGGGCGACACGCGCGGATGACACCGCATGAACTCCGCGCGCTTGGCGACCGGCGCGGGCTTAACAGTGACGAGTTGATTCGAAACAGTCGTCTCACGGCACGGATCGACAATAACGCCATCGCCGATGGATTTCAGATCTATCTTCATAGTTTCGTGGTGACTTCGAGTGGCGAGTGGGCCGTGGTCCAGCAAGGACTCAACGATCAAACTGGAATGGCCCGGCGTTATCATTGGCATTCCGCTGCCGTCAGCGATTTCGTTCGCGAGCCACACACTGGAATCGTCGGCCAGAATCAGGGAACGATAATGAATCTGGTTGATCCCGACGCGAAATCTGCGCAGGTCGCCATGTTGAATGTCGTTCATGAGCACCCCGAAAGATCATTGGCAACCGCCAGGCACCTCAAATTGCCACGTCATCACGACGTGAAGTCAAATAATGTCGACCTGAAACGCCTGGGCGCAGTGCTTGCAGTGGCTTATGAGCGCGACCTTCATGATTTTGCTGAACTGCTTCTGTTAGAAAAACTCGGGCCACGCACGCTGCAATCACTCGCCCTGGTTGCTGAAGTGGTCCATGGTGCGCCGAGCCGGTTTACTGATCCAGCCAGATTTTCCTTTGCGCACGGCGGCAAAGATGGTCACCCCTTCCCGGTCCCGCTTAAGACCTACGACGAATCTCTGAATGTCCTGCGAACTTCGCTGGAGGCTGCCAGGGTTGGTGATCGTGAAAAGATTGACGGTTTTTGTCGTCTCGAGAAGTTTGTGAGGAATGTCGAAAGCAATCTCAAACCTGAAGCTAACTTTGCCGCGATCGTCGCACACGAGAAAGCAATCTCACCATCCCTAAATGGTCGCACCGTTGCCGGCGGTACTAGACAACGTTCGCTCTTTTAATGTCCGATATGCAATCTCCGACCTGCTTCATCAGCTTGTCGTTGATCTACGGCACACTCAACAATCGGTTAACATCCTGAGTCGAATCATCACACTGTAAACGACAAGCTGAAGCATGTGGGATACAAGGCGGGCTGAGCCAATCAAAACAGCATTCCCTGCGCTGCCTCTTTTACTTCGACAGGCTCAACCAGTTCCGGATCCTCAGCCTTTGCGTGGTTAACGCGCTGACTAACTGGAAAGCTCTTCATCTCTTTTGCGGGAAACGGTAGGAGCCATTCCTTCAACTCTTCGGGCCTCGAATCCTCACTCAACCAAATGTCATAAGCTTCGACGGGCAAGATCACTGGCATGCGGTCATGAATCTTTGCCAGGAGTTCATTGGGACGCGTAGTGATGATGGAGCACGACGAGATCGAAGCACTTCCGGCGTCAGCCTTGAAATCTCGCCACTCGTCCCAAATTGCAGCGAAGGCGAAAGGCATTTCACTATTTAGTTGAAAGTAGAACGGCTGCTTTGACTTCCCATTTCGTCGCCATTCATAGAATCCATCCGCAGGAACCAGGCACCTGCGTTTCTCAAACGACTCACGAAAGCTTCGCTTCGTCTCCAGCGTTTCTGCACGTGCATTGATGAATCCAGTGGGTTCACTGCTCCAGGAGGGAATCAACCCCCAGGTCATCAAGCCCAATTCCGCGTCAGCTTTAGACCCGGTTATGGTCAGTACTTCCTGAGTTGGAGCGATGTTGTAGCGAGGCGCGAGTGCCGGCAAACTCGAAAATTCAGCCCAGACAGGCGAAGTGAATCTCGCCTTCAACCGGTCAATCGAACGCAGTGTGAATCGGCCGCACATGAGGTAAATAGTAAATGGTGAATGGTAAATGGTGAAACCGGCCCAGATCGGCAGTCCAACACCCAACAAAAGGCACCAACCGGGCGCCACGACAAGCTGAAGCTCATCGGACACAAAATGCGTCACGACTAAGGGATCCTCCAGCCCTGGTGCTAGAATGCGTCCCCTGTTGACTCGCGAACCAAGTTCGTAATACAAGCCTAGCGCCACGTTTCAGTAGCGAGGTTCGACTACCGCAGTTTCCAAGCTTTAATTTCAGCTAGCCGGGCGATTTTGCTTGTGGCCAGATTCCCTGGTCCTGAGACTTTAACCGATCACTCTGAGCCTTACTCACTTGCTCGTGCTGTGCGACGTATGGGTCCAAAACAAAAATATTCGCGCTCTCTTTCGTTTCCCTTTTCGGTCGTCGTGGTTGGTTCCATCGGGCTACTGCTATGTCTGTCGAGTGCTTGCAAAAGTGAAAACTCGAACACTTCAGGCTTTGACCCGGCCGAGCGCCAGCGACGCGGCGAGGAAATAGTCGCCGAATTTCTGAAGCGGGACGGCGCACCGTATCGCAAGAATCGTATCCGTATGACGATTGCTGGTCCATCCGATCCAACCAAAGTCTACGAGTTGGAGATTTGGCGCAAGCAGACTCCCGACGAAACGCTGACGCTCACTCACGTTATGCAACCTGCGGATGAAAGCGATCTCGCGGCTTTGAGCATCGAACGAAAAGGGCAAGCTGCGGTTAACGTAACCTACGTTTCTTCAACTGGTGATTTTCGCGAAACCGGAACCAATAAGATGTTCTTCGGCGGACTGACCGCTCAGGAGTTGCTCGGGGAGTGGGACAAATATAGTTACGAGTTTCTGGGTGAGAAGGACGTGGACGGCGCTAAGGCTTTCGAAATAGAAGGTAAGTTGAAACCCGGAAGCGACTCGACCCTGGCGCGGTCCAGGATTCTCTTTCGGGGTGACACTTATATGCCCGCAGAAGTTCACTTGTACAGCGCGGATGGTACTGAGTTGCGAACATTCAAAGTAAAAACTTTTCGGAATGTCTCAGCTCATGATGTCATGTGGCTGACGGAAATTGAGAACCATGCTCGTAAGACAAAAATTACGATTGAGACCCTCGCAGTGGAGTTCCCTGAGAAGGCCAACGACTCAATGTTCACGCGAGAACACTTAAAGCAAATTGCGCAACGCTGATGTTGACAGGTGAATCACGACCTTGGATAAGAAGGATATGATCGAATCGAATAGCGTTGTCCGGCTGGAGAAGCTCGCCCGAGCTTATACAGACGGTCAGACGTTCTATGCGCTCAATCATATCGATTTGGAGATCGGGCGCGGCGAGCGCGTGGCGATCATGGGACCGTCCGGGTCTGGGAAATCAACGATGCTGAATCTGATCTGCGGCCTGGATGTGCCAACCTCCGGCCGCGTCTGCATTGAAGGCACTGACCTGTCAAAACTAAGTGACGATCAACGTACGCGACTGCGCCGGGAAAAGGTCGGCATGATATTTCAGTCGTTCAACCTGCTTCCCACGCTTTCAGCTATTGAAAATGTGTCTTTGCCTTTGCGCCTTCGAGATAGATCGCGTCGCGAAGCAGAAAAGCGGGCTGAAGAAATGCTGGAGCGAGTGGGTCTCCACCGGCAGGCCACGCATCGTCCGGATGAAATGTCGGGAGGCGAATGTCAGCGAGTCGCCATTGCGCGCGCTCTCATCTTCGATCCTCCGCTGCTTCTGGCCGATGAGCCAACTGGGAACCTCGACTCAGCGAGCGGCGCCGGAGTGTTACAACTACTCAACGAACTGCATGCCGAATTAAACAATACGATTCTGCTAGTCACGCACGACCAGAGAACGGCACAGAGTTGCGAACGAATGTTGATTCTGCGCGACGGGCGAATCGCTGAAGACAGCGCGCGGGAACCGACTGATGAAGCACTGTTAACGGAGGCGTTGTAATGACAGGCCCACTGGCTTTCGTCACCTTTCGACAGTGGGGCGAGCACAGGCTTCGTCTTTTTCTTACCCTCGCCGGCATCGCTCTGGGTGTCGCCGTGTTCTTTGCTGTTCGTACTGCCAACACCACTCTCGTCAGTTCTCTAGCTGCTACAGTTGAGAAGTTAGCTGGCCACGCCACACTTCAGGTTTCAGCGGGTGAAGCTGCTATTCCCCAGGACCTTCTTCCCACTGTTCGACAAACTGCGGGAGTTCATCTCGCGGAGCCGGTGATCGAAAAGGTAGTTGAAACTGCACTACCTGATTCACCAAACCTCCTGATCATGGGAATGGACACCGGCAGCGACTTGAAGCTGTATGAAGGTGAGTTTGACCAGTCGAGCGTGGACATCAGCAACCCACTAGCCTTCACCGAGCGTCCGGATTCCATCGCTGTTTCCCGCCCCTTCGCCGATCGTTATGGACTGAAGGATGGCGACAAAATTCCGGTCTACACCCCGAAAGGCCGTCAGGATTTCACCGTACGCGGTTTCTTCAAGACGACCGGCGCGAGCGTAGTATTCGGTGGCAATATCGCGCTGATGGATATTCACGCGGCGCAGGCTGCTTTCGATCGGGTTGGCAAATTTGATCGGATAGACATCATGACCGCGCCAAACGCCAACGTCGCCGCCGTCCAGCAAAGCTTGAAAGAACGAATCCCGGGAGGCTATGAAATCGTCAAACCGGATCGGCGGGGTGAGAGTCTCGAGCGCGCCGTCTCGGCGATGCACTTGAGTCTTTTGATCATGAGCCTGCTGGCGGTGACCGTTGGTGTTTTTATCATCTTCAACTCGCTGAGCGTGAGCGTGAACCAGCGCTGGAAGGAAATAGGAGTTCTGCGTTCGATTGGAGTCGAAGCGCATCAAGTACAGAGGATGTTTCTGGTTGAAGCCGTTTTGCTTGGCCTGGTTGGATCAGCGGTCGGGGTGGGTCTGGGATTCGTATTAGCCGGCGGTGCAACCCGGATCATGAGCAACGTTTCGGCGTCTGTTTATGGGCTTGTTTCCACGCCACAAGCGCCTGCTTTTCGTTGGGACTTTGCCATACTGGCTTTCGCGATCGGAGTTGCCTGCTCGCTTTTGGCCGCCTACCTTCCGGCTCGCGCCGCTTCTCGCCTGAATCCGATTCAAGCACTGCATAACATCGAGGTCCAGCGGAGTGAAGGCGTTCTCGGTTGGACTCGATTCGCCTTGGGGATTTCCTTCATCGTCGTTGGCCTGGCCCTTTCAATTTTTTCACCACTGCGCGCGGGTTTGCTGGTCCACTTTGGTTTCTCGCTCATGGTCCAGTTTGGCATGATTCTACTGCTGCCGAAATTTGTCGTTTGGGGTTCGCGTGTGTTGCGACCTTTGATGGGCAGGCTCTTCGGTGCTGAAGGTTGGATGGCGGTTGATGCCGCAGTGAGAATGCCTCGCCGTACGTCGGCGACTGTCGGCGCCCTGATGCTCGGGTTGTCCTTTGTGTTTTCAGTCGGCGCGTTCATCCACAGCCACAAGTCGGCTCTGAATCGAATGGTGGATCGATGCTTCAATGCCGACTTGATGATCGCTACCTCAAACCAGGTACGTTCGCGCACGTATCACTTCAGCGAAGATCAGGAAAAACGCGTCGGGGCGTTGCCTGGAGTGCGAGAGTTTGACGGCATGCGTGTCACGGCACTCGCTCATGACAATGAAGAGCTGATGGTAATCGGGCGCGACATGAATTCGTGGTTTCGAAATTCGCCAGACCTGCTTGAAGAAGGCGACACGCAGAAAGCGCATCAGCAAGCAATGCGTGGCGAAGGATTTATTCTTTCGCAGAATCAATCGCTGCGATCAGGAATCGGGGTTGGAGATCAGTTGCGCCTGGAAACGCCATCAGGCCCATTGACGCGTCCAGTGGTTGGAGTAGTCGAGTTTTACATCGTCGAAAAGGGCACGGTCTTTATGGACCGGGGTCTCTACAAACAGTATTGGAAAGACAATGCTGTTGACATGATTCTTCTGTATCTGCAGCCAACGGTAAATCGCGAAGTCTTTAAAACAGACATCAATCGCGCCATGGCAGGAGAACAGCGCGCGTTCATCTACACGAGCGAAGAATATAAGCAGTGGGGCTCGCGACTAACCGATGAATTTTTCACACTCGCCTACATGGAAATGCTGATCGCGATTTTCGTGGCGACGATGGGGTTGGTGAACATGCTGGTCGTTTCAGTCTCTGAACGCCAACGTGAACTGGGAATTCTGCGCGCGTTAGGTGGTTTGCGTAGCCAGGTGCGAAAGATCGTCATCCTTGAGGCGGCAACTATTTCCCTGGTTGGTTTTGCGACCGGGATAATCGCCGGGCTGTTCAATTCTTATTTTCTGGTTCGAACCGCCGCCAGGATCATCGCCGGTTTCAGTCTTCGTTTTCAGTTTCCATTGACGATAGTTTTAGTGACCCTGCCGATTGTGCTGCTGGTAGCCCTCCTCGCTGCCTGGTGGACATCGCAGCGAGCAATGCGCCTGCGGGTTGTGGAGGCGATTGGGTATGAGTAGGTGTCGGGGTAATGAAATCTGTCTGCTCTCAGACGGCTTTGCCGCAGAAGTATTTTGCGGTTCGGCTTCGCCGCCCGATGTGAGGCGGTGGCTCTGCCCCGCCGTAAAGGTCTTAGTAAATCTTTGGGGCTGGGTCCCGGGCCTGGTCGCATCGAAGGCGCAGCCCCAAGAAGGGAAGGCACACTTTACGGCGGGGCAGAGCCACCGCCTCACATCTGGCGGCGAAGCCGAGCCATTTGATTCTAGTTTTGAGGCAAGGCCCTCTCAGACTAACAACAACCCAAGCACCTGACACCCGGCACCCGCCCCCGACACACACGCCTTGAAAATCATCTCCGTAAACATCGGTCGCCCACGCATCGTGATGTGGAACGAGCAGCCTGTTTCCACGGCCATCTTCAAAACGCCGGTGGATGGCCGCATCATGCTCCGGACTCTGAATCTCGATGGCGACCGACAAGCCGACTTAACGGTCCATGGCGGTGTCACCAAAGCCGTCTACGCCTACCCGTCTGAGCATTACGAATACTGGAGCTCCGAACTACCCGAGATGGAATTACCTCCAGGAATGTTTGGAGAGAACCTAACCATCGAAGGTCTCACCGAAGCCAACGTTAACATCGGCGATCGTTTTCGTTTGGGCGACGCCGAAGTGACGGTCACGGAACCTCGGATGCCCTGTTATAAACTCGGAATTAAGTTTAACCGCACAGATATTCTCCGACGATTTCTTGCAAGTGGCCGCAGCGGGTTTTACTTCTCAGTTCAACGCGAAGGCGAGGTTGGAGCGGGAGATGTAATTGAATTAATTGAACGGCATCCGGCGAACCTTACTGTGTCAGACGTGGTTCGATTATATGCAAAAGATAAAGACGACGTTGAAACGCTGAAGCGAGCCATCGCTCTTGAAGCGCTGCCTGAAAGCTGGCGGAAACATTTCCGAGAACAACTCGCCAAGGCAAAGAAAGCCGAATGATTTAAGCGCGCTGAAGCCCTATTGCCTCAATAGGGGAAAAGATGCCTTCGACTCGGCTTCGCCGTCTGATGTGAGCCGGTGGCTATGCCCCGCTGAAAGCGAGTGCAACATTGTCGGGCTACGCCCCTGAGTTAACTTCGTACCTAGCTTGTGAAAGAGGTGAAAATCCCATCAAGGGCGTAGCCCAATTCAACAGGTTCGGCCGACGGCGGGGCAAAGCCACCGCCTCACATCGAGCGGCAAAGCCGAGCTGTCCTGGCACTGGCCTAAACGCTCTTGAGGAAAGGCCCCGTCCAAGGGCTTGCTTCTAAAACTCAGCGTTTAAGGAATACTAAGAATTATGCTGTTCAGAAAACCAATCTTCATACTGACGTTATTCATCGCAGGCCTGGCTGCAGGTCATACCTTTGTTCAGGCTCAGAAACCTTCGCGTGCTGACCTACTGCGTGGCGAATATGGACGCTACCGCGCAAACAACGATCTGCTTTTCTACCACCTCGATATTCGCGTCGATCCAGAGAAGAAGTTTATCGGCGGCAAAAACAGTATTCGTTTTCGAATGCTCAGCGATGACACACGAATACAAATTGATCTGCAGCGTCCGATGAAAGTCGAGAAGATTCTCTGGGGTGGTCCAAAGTCAGAAACGGAGTTGAAGTTTACTGAGGAGGAAGGCGCCTACTTCATCGACTTCCCGCAAACATTGCGTGCGGGGCGTGTGTACACGATCGATTTTTATTATTCAGGCTATCCAAAGAACATCGGCCGTTTTGACGGCTTCGCCTTCAAGAAAGACGCCAAGGGACGAGATTGGATCAATACGGCTTGTCAGGGTGTGGGTGCGAGCATCTGGTGGCCCAACAAGGACCAGTGGCGTGACGAAGTTGAGTCGATGCGCATCAGCGTCGCCATTCCAAATGCACTTACCGATGTCTCGAACGGAAGGTTTCAAGGCAAGACCGATTTGGGCGACGGCTACACGCGATGGGATTGGTTAGTTCATTATCCAATCAACAACTACAACGTTTCGGTCAACATCGGTAACTACACGCATTACGCTGAACGGCTGGGTGACCTGACGCTCGACTATTACGTTTTACCGGAGAACCTGGAGCGAGCCAGAAAGCAATTCTCCCAAACGATAGGGATGATGAAAGCTTTCCAGCATTACTTTGGTGAGTATCCATTCAAGAAAGACGGTTTTAAGTTGATCGAAGTTCCCTATTCCGGGATGGAACACCAAAGTGCAGTCACCTATGGAAATCGCTTTGCCAATGGTTACCTCGAACGCGACTGGACCGGCGTTGGTATCAGCTTGAAGTTTGACTTCATCATCATCCACGAGAGCGGCCACGAATGGTTTGGCAATAGCATCAGCGCAAAAGATCGGTCCGACATGTGGATTCATGAAGGGTGGACCACCTATCTCGAGAGTCTCTATGTCGAATACCTGTGGGGTAAGGCCGATGCGCTGAAATACACGAACGGCTATCAATCGATGGTCCAAAACCAGAGGCCGATTATTCCACCGCGTGGTGTGAACGCCGACCCGCCACTCGATCAGTACATGAAGGGAACTCTTTTCCTGAACACATTGCGCAGCGTTGTTGATGACGACAAACGCTGGTTCGCACTGATTCGCAATTTCTATCAACGCTTCAAATATCAAAGCATTATGACCGAAGATGTGGTCGCATTTTTCAATCGCAGCACCGGCAAAAACCTGACACCTATCTTCGACCAGTATCTGCGTCACGCAGCTTTACCCACTCTGGAGCTGAAGTTTGACGAGGCTGCGGGCACAGTTTCGTATCGCTGGAAAGCTGATGAAGCAAAGTTTGCGATGCCGGTGCGCGTCGGCGAGAAAACACGCTGGCAAATCATTCAGCCGACGACGACCTGGCAAACGATGAAAACGAATTTGAAGAAGAACGAATTTGCGGTGGCTACTGATCTCTACTTCGTAAACGTCAGTAAGTCCTGACCCAGATGTGACCTGATCGTGCTTTCTCTGTACAGCCTAGTATCCGGTGTATCTCCGTGGTTGAATAACCCCTCCAACCAAACATCCACGACAGAGACAAAGAGGACACCGACGGGGCACCGAGAATTTCAGAACGGCCACACCAATGGAGCTCCAACGAAGACCACAAAGAAGTGCTCCGAATGCGGCGGAAGCGAAATCTACCAGACTGTGATCAGCTCAGGTGAAGGATATGCGCCTGACCTGTTGCCCGATGCTCATCCCTGGTGGGGCGGCGGCAAGATGGAGGTCTACGTGGGAATTGCGGCCATTACCAGTTTTTGTGCCTCCTGGAAACCTGGCGAAGATCAAACAGACAAAGAAGTTCAAGAAGTACTGGTAGACGACTGTGATGAAAGTGGCTTGGCATGAAGAGATCGGTACAGAACCGGAAGCGGGTAGCGACCGGGTCGAGCTCCAAGGCAGAGGCTTGCGAATTTCAGAGACGCTCTTAGCGTTAATGGTAGCTCGTTCTCATACAAACCTGCTTTAAGCTTAGATCGACCCGGTCGCTACTTGCTTCCGGTTCCGTACCGATCGTTTTGTGCAAACCGTCATTATTCATGGAGGCAACTAGTTGAAAGACTTATTAGCTGAAACGGCAGAACGCGCTATTCGTTACCTCGATTCTTTACCTGAGCGCCGCGTATCGCCGAACCCGGAAGCAGTTGAGGGTCTGGCTGCTCTCAGAATTCCACTCCCTGACGGACCAACCAATCCGAGCGAGGTAATTAAAGAATTAGACGAGCTTGGTTCGCCGGCCACGATGGCCATGCCTGGACCTCGCTTCTTTGGGTTTGTTATCGGCGGAGCATTGCCGGCGACGGTCGCAGCAAACTGGTTGGCCACAGCCTGGGATCAAAATAGCGGGCTATATGCTACTACTCCAGTTACCGCTGAACTTGAACGTGTTGCGTTGGGTTGGCTGTTGGATATTCTCGGCCTACCTGCAACCTGTGGAGGCGGCTTCGTCACCGGCGCTACAGTCGCGAATTTCACAGCCCTGGCAGCCGCCCGCCATAGTGTCTTAGCTAAAGCCGGATGGAACGTCGAAGCGGATGGACTCTTCGGCGCCCCACCAATAACCGTCGTTACTGGTGCAGAGGAACACCCGACAGTTTACAAATCGCTCGGCATGTTGGGCCTTGGTCGTAGTCGTGTGGTGAAGGTGCCAGTTGATGATCAGGGTAGATTGCGCGTCGATGCGCTGCCGACAATTGTTGGACCGACGATCGTCTGCGTGCAGGCTGGAAACGTTAACACCGGTGCGTTTGATCCAATCAAAAAAGTCTGCGAGCGAGCGCATGACGCGGGCGCATGGGTCCACGTCGATGGGGCATTTGGGCTCTGGGCCCGTGCCGCGCCAGCGTACGCTCACCTTGCCGATGGTCTGGAATCGGCGGACTCATGGGCCACCGATGCTCATAAATGGTTGAATGTTCCTTACGACAGCGGTGTTGCGTTTGTCAGGGATGCTGATGCCCTGCAGGCCTCGCTGGCTATTACGGCTGAGTATCTCCCCACTGAAACCGAGCATCGCAATCCGTCAGACTTTACTCCGGAGCTTTCGCGGCGGGGACGCGGTATTGAAGTCTGGGCAGCATTGAAGTCGCTCGGCCGGAGCGGCGTGGCTGAAATGATTGAGCGAAACTGCCGGCAGGCGCGCCGGTTTGCTGAAGGATTTCAGGCTGCGGGTTATGAAGTACTAAACGACGTCGTTTTAAACCAGGTTCTCGTATCGTTTGGCGAACCTGAAGTGACCAATCGCATCATCGCGCAAATTCAGGAAGACGGGACTTGCTGGTGTGGCGGCACTGTGTGGCAGGGAAAAACCGCAATGCGAGTCAGCGTATCGTGTTGGGCCACTACGGATGCCGATGTGGAACGCAGTTTGGAAGCGATGATGCGAATCGCTGCGCAGTAGAGAGCCTGTGAAGACTCAAACAAATTCCTAGCGCACTGAATGCCTAGCTACTTCGGCTTGACGCGTTCACTCGCCCGCTTCAACCGCGCGGCAGCCCAACCTATTCGTAGTTTCGCCGAATCAATTCCACCTGATGCACTCTCGGTCATTGAACGCGCCGTCCGCACATGGTCCAAGGCCGCTTCCAACTCGCTGATCACCGCATCGGCCCCAACAAACTTGTTTCGCTCTGTCTTGAATACTCGAATAGCGGTTTCGATCTGATTCATCAAACTATCGATCTGCTCCGGTTGAGACAACTCGGTCGACAATCGCCTGGCAACCATAAGAGATCCAGCCACGTGTAGCGCGGGAGTAGCTGCCACAGAAATGTTGATAATGCGTGGCGGCGAGTTTGGTTTTGCCGCCGCTTTCTGAACCGCCTTCTGAACTAAACCGGGCTGTGCGGAGATCATCGCGGCGGACTGGCCGTCTACAAGTCGCCAGACAAGATAACGACCAGAGGCGCGGTAGTTCATGTCGTAGTCCTTGGCCTTGGGTGAATCGGCCAGCGAATGTAAACCATCGACAATATCACCGTATGAAGCGTCGAAGACGTCGTCGCCCATCTGCTTGAATGCCGGATCACGCGTTACGTAAAACGCGTAACCAAACGCGTGATGAAGCGTCGAGTTTAGATGGCGTGCACCACGCACCTGGTCTGCTTCATCGCTTACGGTGGTCCTTGGCGCAGGTGGATTTAGCTTCCTCGGGTTGGCGACGGTGCCGCCGCCCCAACGATAGAACATACCGCGCCAGCGGTACTGCGGAAGATTTGGAAGCACGGCGTTACGTTCAAAGGAGTCGACGTAAAGATGACGTACGGCGCGGGTCAACTGGTTCAGGAGTTTCGCCTTAGTAGCCGGATTTTGAGTTTGTTGATGTAGCAGGACCAGCGATTCCAGATACAGTCCCACCATGAATGCCTGTTCGATACCGCGATAATTCTCGTCGGGGTTCGGACCCTCGCCCTCGTCCCATCTCCACGACCCGTCAGCCTTCTGAAGCCTTCCAAAAAAGTTGAGCGCAGTGTCCTCTGTTTGCGAAAGGTAAGTCCTTCGTTTCGCGGCTCCGTCGATCGCCATGCCCGTCCTTGGTTTAAGCGTGCCATTTGCGTAGAGCGGATACGAGTCGGGCAGCACTTTCGCCAGCATCACTGCATAGAGTTGGGCGTAGCCATCTTCACGTATGTCGTAATACAGCTTCGGATCACTCTTATGCTGGTAGACCCAATGGTTGAAAGTCGCTCGCACCTCCCGCTCTAGGTAATCCCACATCTCCGGTCTACCATCGAGCGCGCGCAGCATCAGACCCGCAAAAGCCATCGAGCGCGGCGGCAAATGACTGCCACCCTGAACGACGGTGCCGTCTCCCATGAACTGCGAATGCCACAACGCGTCCGCTATCTTGCGGGCGTAATTCAAAAATCGATTGTCGCCGGTGCGATAAAAGTTGATGTATTGGACCAGCGCGGTATCGTAGTAGTTGGCAAGGTAGTAGTGGTCGGTGTTCGTTCCAAATTGCAGTTCGTGGTAGAAAGTGTCCGCGACCGTCTCGATAACGGAAGGATACGGCCAGGGACTCGCGAGCGTAAGGCTCGTGTCAGACTCGATGGATCGAACTCTTACAGAACGCTCAGTGCCTGAAACGTCACGAATTCTGAAGTGACCATTAAAACCCGGCGCCGGACCAGCGAGGTCCAGGTCGCGTGTAAAGCGCGTGCCTTTGCCAGTAACAACCGTGCCTCGTGCAGCTACCGAGACTCGACCTGCAATAACATTCCTCCAAACATTCTCCGGCTTGTCCAGAACCATTGGTCCAATTGGGGCAATGCGCGGAGCTTGCTCTCCGTGATGGATTCCCTGCTTGAGTGCCGTGGCATCGAACCATGGGAATGGGTTCAAGCGACTACCTGATTTCAATTGTGGCCCACATATAAACGCTGTCTCGGCGGTAGGATACTGCACCAACTCTGCCGCGAAATTTGGCGTTAGACCCCAGCTGTGGCCAACAAGACTGCGAACACCGCGTTCGTTTTCGATGTGGTTTGAACCAGATGAAACGCGAGTTCCAGGCGATTTAGGCCCTTGCCCAAATGTTGGTACGACGAACGACAACGCCAGCAGCAACGCCGGAAGATAGGACAACCATTGATTGGCAAATCTTCGCGTGAGAGTTGAATGCATTTTTCGTTGATATTTCATACTGCTAAACGTGCTATTCCGATCGATTGTAGGCTCTGCTCACGAGAGCCCGTCAGAGACAAGAAAGCATCAATAGGCGAGTCTTACAGAACTGAGCGCGGTAGCGCCGGAGGCCAGAGGCTTCTTCAGTTAGAAGATTACGGCCGGCGCTTCCAGGTTCGCAGTAACTCCATCCGGCGCTATCGCGCTCGGTTCTGTAGTACTTAGGAAATTCCGTACGAACCGATCAGCTGCGCAACATTCTTCCGCAGATCGAATTTCGTGGAAACGGTTTCACGTCCCGCCTCCCCCATTCGCACTCGTGATTCCCGATTAGCCAACAGTTGCAGAATCCGATTACTCATCGCGGTTGTATCGCCACGATCCACGAGGTAGCCCGACTCTCCCTCACTAATCAGCTCAGGAATTCCGCCAACTCTGGTCGCCACGACAGGCTTCCCATGGGCCATCGCTTCAGCAATCATCCATCCGAAGACTTCTTCCCAACGTGAGAATTGGCAAACCACATCCGCAGCTTCAAAGACACCCTCGCCAAACGGATCCTTAATCATCCCGGTCCAGGTAACGCGGTCGGCAATTCCCATCGCCTCAGCATCCTTCATGTATTGTTCGCGAAACGAACCTTCACCTACCACGACAAACTGCACATTCCGGTTTTGTTGAGTGACTAGTCGAGCGGTCTCAAGGAAGTCAATAATTCCCTTCTCCGGAATGATCCAGCTCACCTGTGTCACGATCGAACGATCGGCAGGAATCGAATAGCGGCGTCGAAAGTCGAGGCCTCTCTGAGGATCGGAATCAACGCGAGAAAGATCCACACCGTTGTAGATCATTTCAAAGCGATCCGCAGGTAATAGACCAAACGACGACATGCACTTGTGCCCGTAGTTGCTGACACAAATTACCTTCGTAAGTGGTCCATTCACGAAGCGAGCCAGCCCTCGTTTCCAGAATGCCGCCCGGGGAGCAGCATAGCCGGCGGGTCGCGAATGGTGATCGGTGAAGAAGATCCGCTTTACCGACTGGAACTTCGCAATCCAGGAATAGAGATTGAGAAATCCAACGTAATGCAGGTGCATAATCTCCGGACGATAACCACGCGCTATCGTCGCTAGATTCTTCCCTGTTCTCACGCTGCCATCAGTCGCCTTTGCATAGACGTCCAATGAAATATTTGGCAGATCCAGAAATTGTCGAACCTCTTCCGTCGGCTCTGACAAGAAACACAAAACGCTTTTCCAGCCGCGCTCACCAAGCTGAAGCGACAACTCGCGCGCAAACGTCTCGGTGCCACCGATGCGGCGCGGTTCAACTCCAAAAATGGATACCAACGTAGGCATAAAAGCGTCTCCTCAGTCGAAGAATTGCCTTTTTAGGCGAGCGCTCACTCGCTTTCCGAAGTCACGAACTTGCAGGTGTGTATTGAAGCCGGCGTTAAATAGCTTCAAGCCGATGGGAACATCGACCTGGCGACGAAAGGCAGGTTGAAAGTTTGTCTGGTTGCCAAACCCAAGGATGCGCTGATCATCGCGAGACAAATCGCCGAGAAATGCAGCATTGAGCAAGAGCGGATGATAGCGATAGTAATCAACATCTTCCTGCTGCAATCGAACAGTGGGATCGTGATAGTTGTAGAAGATGGCCTGGCGAGGATCGAGCATTGGAACGCCCTGGCGGTGAATTCCTGAAGTATCAAACAGGAAAGCAGTACCAGCCGTCCCGGCTACCTCAACAATCCGCGCACCGGCCATGCTTTCCACTTCGTGATTTTTCACGTGACGCGGATGCTGTTGACGATGACTTCCTTTTATGAAGTTGAATGCCCCACTGCGCACGTCTGTCAGGTACATCGCAAGTTTTACTTCACGATGGATTTCCGTGGCGGTTGATTGATCGTACCAGGCGTCGCCGTGCCAACCGTGGAAGTCTCGCTTGGTTGGCAACGACTTCCAACCCTTCGCTTCTGTCAGTTCGTATGTTGTTCCGAGGTAACGGTCCAGAATGTCCTTCACTAAAGGATGGACAGCAAGGTCAACAAATCCCTGATCGAGCAGCAGTACGTCCTCAACCATGTGCCGATACTTTTCGATCTTCTGATAACCGTCCACGTTATTCCAACGAATTCCGGAGAGTCTGGCTGCAAACGCTTGTTGCATCCCTTTGAGCTGCTCGGCGCTTAGTAGATTCTCCAGGACCACGATGCCTTCAGTCTCGAGCTCGTGCGTGAAGGCCTCGGCTGACTTACGCAACCCACCATCATCGTCAACAGGAAATTGATAAACTGGAATTTCTTTGAGTCTTCGCATAAGGCTTTCAATTCACCGGCAACAAATAGCGCTCGAGCCGTCGATACTCATCAGTGAAAAGCTTGTAGTCGCCTGGCTTTGCATAACGCAGTTCAGGCGCGCTCTTCTTCGCAACAATGTCTGTTGTCCAGGGCAAGCCGCGCCGCTGAGACATTCGGCGGAGCTCAGAATTTATGGATTCAGTGGCGTTGGTGTAACCAGCATTCGCCAGGGCCCAGCCACGAGGATCAAACTCATCCGAGTGGTTCAACACGTATTCGATCGCTTCGCCGAGTTCATGGTCGTCAGCCAGTAAACCGGTTCTGGGGTTCACGTGGTCCAAATTCACTCCACACTGATTTCGATAGACGATTATTGGCGTGTCACAAAACATGCTTTCGTAAATTCCACGATTGGCGCCTTCGCGCCGCGAGAGGAGAAGTGACATTCTCGAATCGGCGACGATGCGCGCGACTTCTGCATGCGGGACCATTTCGAACATGTCGCAGTCATTTTCCAGCCCGTAACGTCGCAAAAGCTTCTCAATTGGTTCTCTTGTCCAGCCCATGTTGTAGCCGACGAGCGCGAAGCGCAGCGGGCGTTCACCTCTTTCTTTTCGTTCAGCAGCAACCTTGAAGAACACTTCATGACGCTTGAGTGGATCCCAGGCTGACACCATTACGACATCGTAAGTCGCTGCCTTGCCTTCTTCTCGAGGTCGGAACACCGCCGGATCAACCCACTCCCCGGCCCCCACTGAGACGGGCGCGAGGTTAGTCTTGAGACTCTCGATAAATTCAAAATCGGCTCGACGAGGCGATTGAATTAACACATCGAGATCCGATCCCAGGTAAAACAAGAACCGCACATCCTGATAGCCCCAGCTACTGGGTTCGAGAACGAACATATATTTCGAAGCCAACGCGCTCAGGTCATAAATCGCAGCCATCGCGAGTACCGCTTCGCTGTACATCAACATGAGCACCCCACGCTCGCCGGTCGCTTCATTGTGTTTCTTGAGCACAACCAGATTGCCCTGACGTTCCGGGTCTTCATCATTGGGAAAGCGCAAACGCAGCCGATGTTCCAGAGGAAACGACGCATAGAGGCTTCGCAGTTCTTGTGCGGATGGCGATTGAATAAACTCCAGGCGCAAACGGTTCTGAGCGGCAGGTAACAGTCGACCGTCTTGATAGCAATTCTCTTGAATGATCTGTAAGAGTCGCGCAACTCGCTTTTCACCGAGGCCATCTGCTCCAAGGTGTCTCCACATGTGAAGCATTCGGCGAGAAGCTTCGTAAGGCTGACTGCGAAGCAGGGCCAGGCGTGACTGCATATCCATCCACGAAAGATAGGGATACTGCAGGGCCCGCGAATTGTAGACCCGCTCCTTCAGCCACAACGACATCATTGCAGACGAAGCTTTTGTTTGCGGGAGGGCGAAGTTCATTCCTTTTTTGTCCTTTGGGGGCAAACCGAGTGTCGAGTCGTTTCACCCGCGCGAACATTTGCTCCGTTTGGTGCTTCTGTTTAGCTGGTTGACAAGATGAATTCGCCCCGACACTTCTTCGCGTAATCGTAGTAGGTCTGGGCTGCGACGAATGTGTATCTGTAATCCCGCCACCCAAGCGAATGAATCCACTTAGCGAGACGTAGGTTTCTGCGGTTCAAAATCTTGTTCGGAAAGTCGGCCGCCTGCAGAAGCTCCGCGGCCTGGTTCATGATGCGATGCTTGTGCGTCGCCATCTGCTTAGCCTGGGAACTAGCGTCCCACTGATAACCGAGGTCAGGCGGAGGCGGCAGCGGACATGGCTCATGACCGGGGTAAGCCTGCCACGGGACACTCATCACCACGGAGGGAAATTGCGATAACCACTTGAGGTAAAACTTGTGTCTCAGGCACCAGTCAAGGTTGGTACTCATGATCGATTCAACAAACTGCCCGTCAAAAAATGGCATCTGCAGTTCGATCCGGTGTTGATCGATATTCTCAAAATGGACCATCAGCTTACGGCGCTGATCATTAAGCGCCAGATAGAGATAGAAGTTCCGGCCCGGATCCTCGGCGTGGAATTGATCCAATTCTTCCCGGATGCCTTGCTTGAGCAGGTCACGGGTATTCTCGAGCGTGCTGGTGCGGAAAAGTTTGGATGGAATGTGAATCTGCTCTCTGTCGAGATAGGCTTCGATGGCGGCATCCACCTGTCCCGCGCGCATCAGCTCGATGATGGATTCGCTCAGGTGGACGTGACCAAGCATGACGCTGCCGCCTTCGCCTGACCACACCAGTTGCGGGCGCTCCGCTGCGAAGTGACTGTTCCGCTGATTGAATTCCTCGATGGCTTTTGCCATCAGGCCGGAAAAATCTGGACTGCGATCAATGTCTCCCCACGGCAAGCTTAAGTGATTTGATTCAAGCTTCTCTGCAAACTGATTTCCGCAGTAGTAATCCTGGGTACCCGGTTTGGCAAAGTTGGCGGTCTGGAGTCGAACGCCGCTCTGGTCCAGAGCCGCGACTACACAACGCGAGTCCAGGCCTCCGCTGAGGTACGCAGTCGTAGCTTTATCACTCTGGATCCGACGATTTATAGCCGACTGAAATCGATCGTATACCGCCGCCAGACGTGCCGGCTCGGGTTCAGAAGAAACCTCAATTTCATCCCAACGCCAGTAGCAATAACGCGATGCTTTTTCCTTTGTTACCTGCAAGACTTCGCCTGCCTTGAGCAAAGAAACTCCGGCGTAAGGAGTACGATCGCTAAGCGGAACTTCCAGACCAACCAGCTCGGTGACAGCGCGGAGGTCCATCTTCTTTGGCACCAGCGGGGACTCTTCCAGGATGCGTAGGGTACTGGCAAAGACAATCAGGTCGTCGTTCATCCAATAGTAGAGCGGCCTCACGCCCAGCTTGTCGGCAACCAACACAAGCGTGCCGGATTGCGGTTGGTAGTGGACCATGCTGAACGTACCGTCGGCTTTGCGCAGAACGTTCCAGCGATCTTTCAAACCTTGCTCGTGGATAGTGATGAGATCCTGCAGACGGGTAGAGTTGCCACTGCCGGACAGGAGCGGTTCGCCTGCGAGTAATGAAAAGGTTCCGGTCGAATCCACATGAACGCCGGGTTCACCAAACGCGCCTAGGTCAACTTTGGCGAAATAACTCGAGCGACTTCTGAAGCTGATAACTTCATCAGTGAGCTCTCGCGAAATCGATCGCGCCAGGCCCGTGCACGCCGACTCGGGTAATGGCGCATCGCGGCGCGAGAGGATTCCGGCCAGAAGCGTCACGCGATTCCCCCCACAGTGCGTAACCCTACTCGACGACGCGGCAGGGCCAGTGACACTCCCGTTAACCAACTTTCAAATTCAATGGATGACAAGCTTTCGCTATCGAGGAATCGCGGCAGCAGGAGAGGATGAGAACTGGGAGAGGCAAACCCCGACTCGCAGGTCGTTGCAGAAGTCACTTCCAGTTCTTTCAACCAGGGAAGGAACGCGAAATCGTATCGTCCGGTTGGATAGCAAAAGTGCGAGGCACGACGACCGGTAATTTCCTGGATGGCTTTGCGGTTGTCTTCGATTTCACGAACAAAGAGTTGCCGGTCCTTCGGGGTCCGGTGGCGATGTGTATGCAACTCAATTTCGATTCCGTCCCGGGAAAGCTGCCTTACTTCATCAGCGGACAGGTTGTGCATCGCTCGTTGCTCCAGGAGAGCTCCGTAATCAACTCCGAGTTGCGCTGCCAATTCCGCGGCCAGGTTGTCTTTCTCTTCCGCCGACAGTTTCTGCGCACTCGCGAAGACATGTATCTGCGCAAGCGCGGCCTCGCGAGCATCGTTTTCCGCTAACTTTGTTCGTAGATCCTGGCCCGTCAGCTTATTGAGATCGAGGGTGGTTTCACGTCCCTTCCAAAGCAGGTACGAACACATCAGATCAAAAACGGGCCGCTGATAATGCGTATAAAAGGTCGTCAGATAGAGGGTTGCCGGAACGTCGAATTCCTTCAACAGGGGAAAGGCCTTCCGGGCGAAATCCGAAGTGCCGTCATCAAAAGTTATGGCCACGGCCCGGTCAGGCAAATCGTTGGCGTAGAGACGATCCAGCGCCTGGCCCAGGGGTAACACCGAGCAACTTAATTTCTTCAGCAAACGCAATCGCGATCGGAGAGTGTCCGGGGACACAAATTGCGAACCGTTCCAGATGTGCTCGTCAGAGAGAGAGACCCCGTGATAAGCGAGGATCAAGAGCCGCTGCCGGCGCCAACGGCTGTTATGGACCAGCGTCGAGACGCCCGTCGTCCTCAGAGAATGAAGTGCTACTTGTTTGACCTTCTTTAGCATTTAAGTTTCAACGGCTAGTTATGCAGCTGTGATTTTTTCGTGATTACAAATGCCGGCGCCCACGAAGTCGTATCGTGGCGTTCTCTTTCGATGGAGAGTCCACGAGATGTCAGTTCGCGTCGTAACAACATGCGGGTTTGGAAAGTCTCATTACCAAGTAAACGAGTTGATGTTTGCCTGTCGGTCAGGTGATAGATTGCTCCGACGGCCAGGACACGTCCGGCGTGGACCATTGAGAGGAGTTGGCGCGACAGCAGTCCTCGCCAGAGGTCGCGCAGGTAATAACGAGTATGGTGGATTCTCAAGAGTAGAATCCCACCGGGCCGAAGCACTCGGCCCATTTCATCGAGAGCGCGAGCATTGTCCATGTAAGGGAGCGCCAGGCCGCAGTTCACTACATCGAAGCTAGCAGAATCAAACGGGAGTTCCTCCGCCTTGCCGGTAATAAATCTGACCCGGTCAGAAAGCGACTGTTCAGCGTAAAAGTCATGACCAATCCGACAAGCTTCGGGGTTCGGATCAATGCCCACACCGAAAGCTCCCTTAAATGCGACGAACGGATAAAGCATCTGCCCAATTCCGCAGCCTACGTCGAGCACTCGGTCGACGCGGATATCGGCCACCGTTTCAAGAAACGGCTGGAAATTCGCTGGCTGACTGATCGATTTGATCAGGTTTTGCCTGGTGATTTGAAGATAAGAATCAGGTTGTTCCATGGATTGTGATCCGTGAGTCTTCTCTTACTCGCCAACGGGATGGACCGCGAAAGCATCCCTTCGCTTTAGCACGAGCAGGAGGGTCTGCTTGAAACCATGCAACGCTGACCTTCCGGTTGGAAGAGCAAAGAAAACTACTAGCGAGGACCCGACCGTCAGTCCCAAAGCAACGGACAGTTTTGGGATAAGACCTGGCAAGTTGGCTAACCAGGGGCGACAAAGGAATAAGAGGCTAAGCGAGCAGATAGATGCGACTGCTGAGGGAGCGATGGTGCGATAGAAATCGCTAGCCCGGATCGGTCCTCGTCGTCCGACGTACCAAAAGAACAGTGGTGTCGCGATGCAAACATCAGCAACAGCGTAGGATGCCGCCACCCCCGCCGCTCCCCACGGCAATCCGGCAAGAATAGAAACGACCGCGATAGCGCCGGCCATTAATCCCCAGTGAAATAGCTCGCGCGTGCGACCCTGCGTAGAAAAAAGCCATGGGGCAGTTCTGGTGACAGGTTGCAGAATGGCGGCGATTCCCAGCAGCATGAATATCTTCCCGGTCTCGATCCACTTCGGACCCAGCAGGAGCATCACCATCCAATCAGAAGTTCCAATCATCAACGCGCCCAACGGCATCGTGACCATCACAATCTTCTCGAGAATTCTCAGGTAGGCTGCCCGGTAGCGATCGGGCGAGTCGGCCAATCGGCTAAGCGCGGGTACTGCCACCGCCGCCAGTGGTGCGTTGATTTGCTGCATCGGCAACAGCAACATTTGGTAAGCGCGTGAGTAAACTCCTAACTGATGGGCGCCCCAGAGTTTTCCGATTAATAAGTTATCCAGGTTTCGGGACAAGAAAGTCATGACGTTAAAACCAGTCAGATTTCCGCCATATGACAGCATGGATCGAATACCTAATCCGCGCGCTGGAAATCCTGGCCGCCACTTGCAAACACTCCAGACACCAGTGACGGTTACCAATGTCATTACCAATTGATTGATAACCAGCGCCCAATAACCTGCTCCGTACCACGCAGCAACGACAGCCGCAATAAATCCAATCAATAGCCCGGTAGTTTCAACTATAACGAGCGCGGTAAAGCGCATCTGCCTCGAGAGGAGGGCCTCATGTTGAATCGCAAGGCCCGCGAACAAAATCGTTACGCCGTACCCGGCCGTGATGCCAATCAGACGAGGCTCTTTGTAAAACCAGGCCAGCAGCGGACCGCTTCCGATAGTGACAAGCATGATCCCAGCGCTGAGGGCCATGTTGATCCAGAAGAGAGTGCTAACCTGCCGATGATTCAGCTCAGCCCATTTGACGGTCGCGGTTGATAGGCCCAGGTATTGAAACAAACCCACGAAATTGATCAGGATCGCCACCATCCCTATAAGCCCGTAGTCATTCGGCGTCAGTAGGCGAGCGAGGACAATTGCCGCCACCGTGCTAAGCACAAACTTGAAGGCTTGAGCTCCTGCAGTCACTGCGCCGCCACGCGCGGAACGTCCTGCAAGATCATCCTTTAAATGATCGGTGCTGAAGTGACGATTTTCGTCAGTGCAGGCGAACTGCGGCTGATTTTTGGTTACAGTCGGCAACATCCAGGGGTTTCTCAGATTGGATAGGGCGCAGGGATTGCGCTAAGGCGTGCGGCGAAAGAGCCGCCAGTATTATACAGGACGAAACAGGGCTTTAATCCAGTAAATTCTCGGGGTTGCATCTGTGTCGTCAGCCTGGTGGGATGACGTACAGATATTCGGGCTGGGCCTCAACTAACTCTGTTAGACTTTGAAATGTTGGCCCTTCAGTTCACTGGCTACAATCACTGGATGCAGACACCTTCATCATCGCCCGAACTCCTTGCGGTCTCATTTATTTTCACTCCGACGGCGACCCCTCGGGCTTTGCAGGTTGGGCGCTTGCTTAAACATCTTCGCCTCAGCACCACTCTGGTTTGCGCCGAGGATCAGGCGGCCACAAGTGACGCGACTGTTGAGCCTGACGCAGAAGCGGCTCTAAGAAATTGTGTACGGGTTCCCTTCGAGGTGAGCGGTTGGAGAAGACAAGTCAACCGAGCTGCATCACGGGTTCGCCTTCCCGTTTGGGATAAGGTTCCTGATCGGTATTCCTGGTGGAAAAGGCGAGCCCTTAAAGCAATCGCGGAGCAAATCCAGAAAGGCGATGATCGACCCAACGTGATCGTTACGTTCGGGCAACCGATGAGCGACCACTTGATTGGACTACGGCTGAAAGAACTCTACGGCCTGCCGTGGTTGGCCCACTTCAGCGATCCCTGGGTGGACAATCCGTTCAACCAATACGATGCGCTGACGAGAAGGATTAATCGTTCGCTCGAACGCAAGGTCATCGAGAATGCCGACCGAGTGATCTTCACTTCGCAGGAAACCGTGGATTTGGTGATGGCCAAGTACCCGGCTGAGTGGAGAACCAAAGTTCGGGTACTTCCCCACAGCTTCGAGCCATCGGTGAATCCTGCTGCCTCTAGAGCAGAGTCTGGTGCAATTACTATCCGTCACACTGGTGAATTCTATGGTCGACGCACTCCTAAACCTTTGATAGATACACTGCGTTCGATCATGTCTGATGATCGGCGCTTACTCGAGGGGGTTTGTTTTGAGCTAATTGGTGACATCGATCCGACAACGCTCGCGAATTTACGGATCGAAGAGCTTCCTCCTGGCCTCGTGGTCTTCAAACCCCCTGTTAGCTATCAGGAGAGTTGCTCGCTGTCGGCGGCCGCCGACGGTTTGTTGATGATTGATGCCCCGGCGGCAAAGAGCGTCTTCCTGCCTTCGAAACTTATCGAGTATGTTGGAGTCGCTCGACCAATTCTCGGCATCACACCGCCTGGCGCAGCGGCTAACCTGATCAGTGAACTCGGAGGCTGGGTAGCTCATCCGTCGTCCGTGGACGACATGAAGACGACGTTAGTTGAATTCCTTTCTTATTTACGCAACGCTCCCCAATCAGACGCATGGGGTAACCCGGAAGTGCGTAGTCGTTACGAAGCACCCGCGGTTTCGAAGTCGTTTGAGATGATGGTGCGTGAACTACTGTCAAAGTGACGCGTGAACTCATGCAGCATCAAACCTCAGAAGCTCCTCGACAATTCGCCCGGCAGTATTGCCGTCCCACAGTTCAGGAATTCGAGGGACGCTACCATTGCGGTGAGTCGCCAACGCCGCAAAAGCAGCAGAGATAATTTTGTCGGGATCCGTTCCCACTACGGTATTTGTCCCGGATTCAACTGTGATCGGGCGCTCAGTATTTTCTCGCAGCGTCAGACAAGGAATAGACAGCACAGTCGTTTCCTCTTGCAGACCTCCTGAATCCGTCAGCACCAAACGTGCGCGGCTGAATAGACTGAGAAAGTCCAGATATCCCAGCGGGTCGATCAGCCGTAAGCCGTCCATCTCCTCGATGCGCCTGCCCAGACCGAAGCTCTCGATCTTTTTGCGCGTTCGTGGATGGACTGGAAACACGATAGGAATTCGCGAGCTGATTTGATCAAGCGCGTACAGGATCCCTGAAAATGTCTCGGGCTCATCAACATTCGATGGCCGATGAAGTGTCAGCACTGCGTATTCCTGATTCGACAGTGCAAGGTCATGCTGAAGCGTCGAGGATTTGGTGGCCTCGAGTTGCTGGTAGAGCGAGTCGATCATGACATTGCCGACAAAGCGAATTCGCGCTGGAGGAATACCTTCGCGGATCAAGTTGTCGTCCGCTTCGCGAGACGGGGTAAATAGGAGATCGGCGATCTGGTCGGTCAACAGACGATTTATCTCCTCAGGCATAGTGCGGTCGCCGCTGCGTAGACCGGCTTCTACGTGCGCCACCTTGACGCCGAGCTTTACGCAGACCAACGCACAGGCGAGCGTCGAGTTGACGTCTCCCACCACTAATACCCAGTCAGGCTTTTCCTTCAGGACCACCGGCTCGAATTTTTCCATTACGGCGGCAGTCTGCGCCGCGTGTGAGCCCGAGCCAACGCCCAGGTAAATGTCAGGCTTCGGGAGGTTGAGATCCTCAAAGAAAACATCCGACATTGATTGGTCGTAATGCTGTCCGGTGTGCAGAACCAGCGGCATGAAGTCGCGTGCGCGCTGCTGCATCTGAGCCACGATCGGCGCGACCTTCATAAAGTTAGGCCTGGCTCCTACGACGTTAATGATCTTTAGCATAACTGGCTATTTGGTGACTCCGTGAAAACTGGGCAATTGCTTACGGTGGGGTTGGTCGTCGTGTCCGCAACGCAAGCACACTACATCTGCTTTAGTTACAGTCAACAACATCAGAGGTTCTGGATTTGAAGATTGGGCTATGGGTTTGCCCGTGAGTGCGGCGAAAGGGCCGGGTCACTATTATAGGAAGAAGGGCACCCTCGATCTAGCACTTTCTCGGACGATAAACACTGAGCAGCCTCCAACTCCGGACTCCCAGCGCCAAAGGCGCGAGATATAAAGTTTCGGCCTTAGAAACATTGGGGATTTTTCAACGACCCTCTCATGTCGCGCCTTCAGCGCAAGGACCTTCACACGGCTTCCACCTGGGCCGATGGGCCAGGCTGTTACATTTCGCGCCGTTGGCGCTGAAAACCTGGAGCTATCACAGAGCCTGCTAAAACGAGACTGCATCGGTACCCAATATCTCGTCGGCCGCCTCGTACTGGGAAATTCTTTCTGGTTAGTTCAATTTTGCCGTTAGAATCGCGACTCTAAACAGAGGCGCGGCAACAGGCCTCTTTCATGAGGAGAATTATCTGAAAACAGAAGGAACGAATATGCGCGTCCTGCAAATTGCACCGCGAGTTTGCTGGCCGCTTGATACTGGAGCAAAGCTTAGAAACTTTCATCTGGGACGTATCCTTGCGGAGAGTGCCCAGGTCACGTTCCTCAGTTTTCAGCATGACGGCGAGCCGGCTTCGATTCCAGCCACGAAATACGAAAAGGTGATTACAGTCAGACGTGGGTCGGGCTACACCGTCAACAACGCGGTGCGTGGTGCTCTCGGGACCACCCCTCTACCGTTGCTCAATTACACCACCGAACCGATGAAGCAGGCGCTCGGTCGCGTATTGGCCGAAAATGATTTTGATCTAGTTCAGCTCGAGAGCATTCATCTCATGGGCTACATGCCGATTATCCGGGCCTCTCGCAGCAAGCCACTCATCACCTGCGACTGGCACAACATCGAGTCCGAACTGATGAGACGCTATGGCGAACGTGAAGAAAACATTCTGCGCAGAAGTTACGCGCGGCGAACGACAAAGCTAATGGCCGGTGCAGAAAAACGCGCCCTGGTGGAACTCGACGCGCACGTCACGGTGAGTGAACGCGACGCAAACCAACTGCTCGTCTTACATCCCGATGCTCAGGTCTTCGTAGTTGAGAACGGTGTAGACGCGGGTTTCTATTCTGACGAACAAATCGCGAAGGCGCATCAACGTTGGGCCGACGAAACAACTCCAGGTTCAGCCGGCAAAGAGCGAATCGTTTTTGTTGGGTCGATGGACTACCACGCAAATATTGATGGCGTGGTGAGTTTTTGCCGTGAAGTTTGGCCCCAGCTTCGAAAACGCAAGCCGGATTTGATTCTCACGATTGTCGGGCGAGATCCCGCCCTCGCAGTGCGGGAGCTCGCAAATATGCCAGGCGTTGAGGTAACTGGAACAGTAGACGACGTAAGACCCTACTATCACGAAGCAGTGGCATCGATCGTGCCGCTGAAAGTCGGCGGAGGCAGCCGACTTAAGATTCTTGAAGCGATGGCCGCGGGCGTGCCGGTTGTTTCCACCACGCTCGGCGCGGAGGGTCTGAATGTCACACACAACGAAAATATTCTGATCGCTGATTCTGTCGATGGGATGATAGGGGAGGTTGTCAGAACGATTGAGGACAACGGAATACGAAGCCGACTAGTCAATGGCGGGCGGGCATTAGTCTTCAACGAGTATGAATGGTCTACTCTGGGAACGTTACTGCTGAAAAATTACGAACAGCTACTTTCCGACCGCAGAACGGCTTGATGAATTCCATGTCGTCAATTCCCACCCAAAGCGCAGTAATCAAGATCCTTTCGCTGGTGGAGGCGACCAATATCAATGCCGTTGCGAAAAACGTGTTGGAGTTTTATCGATCTGCTGATGAGCAACTGCGCTCAGCCGCGTCAAACATCCCGCAAGTAAGCGCGGCGATTCTGACTTTTTCGAGAGATGCAGAGGGAACCAAACCAAAGAATGAATTCGTGGTCGCCGCGGAAAAGCTCGACCTGGAGATGGTTATACTTTCGGAACGCCGGAGATTTGATCCAAAAGTTCTTGCCGCTATTCGCGGCGCCGTCACGGCCCAGGCCCCGGATATCGTAGTTACGCATTCGGTCAAGTCTCATTTTCTGCTTTGGCGATCAGGTGTAGCGCGGCAGATCCCCTGGGTCGCGTTTCACCATGGCTACACCACGACTGACCTAAAAATGCGCGCCTACAACCAGCTTGATAAATGGTCGTTGCCTCATGCAGATCGACTGGTGACAGTTTGCAAAGCATTTGCGGAGGAACTGGCAGCCAAGACCGGAGTGCCCGTTGGAAAAATTGCAGTGCAACATAATTCGATACGTCCACGCCCGATAATCTCTAAAGAAGAGGCCGCAGCCTTACGGTTAAAACTGGGATTCGCTGATGACGTTCGGTTGATACTGGCAGTGGGGCGGCTGTCCCACGAGAAAGCCCATCACGATCTATTAGAGGCATTTGCACGTCTGCGCACGGATAGCGCAAGGCCGGATTTGAAACTTGTAATCGTCGGTGATGGGCCAGAACGCACCCGGCTCGAAAAGCAAGCCGCGTCACTCGACATCGCGTCGGACGTCAAATTCATGGGCCAGCAAAGCGACGTTCACGCTTACTATGCAATTGCCGACGTGTTGGTGTTGCCTTCGCACAGTGAAGGCTCGCCTAACGTTCTGTTGGAAGCGATGGCAGCACGAGTACCGATCGTGGCGACGTCTGTGGGTGGTGTACCCGAGCTGGTTCAGCACCAGGAGACTGCGCTTCTGGTCAGGCCGAATGCAACCGGAGAGATGGCAAGCGCGGTTTCAGCGATACTAGGTGATGATGCCCTGGCACAACGACTGGCGGCGAATGCAAGTGCTGCGGTGGCGACGCGTCATACTCCGGCTCACTATGTTGAATCTTTAATTCGGGTTTATCAGGAAGCTATTAGCGAATGGCGGTCGGCTCACTCTTAATAACGCCACCAGTAGTAAGTCATCTTTGCATACTCACCGGCAACGACTCTCCAACCCCAACGCCGCATCCACCATGTCCACTGAGAAGGCGTTTGCAAACCTGGCGGCGGACTATCAATTCCGACTGCTATTCCAGTTCCTTCACATGCCCGCAGCATGGACCAGAGAGCACGGCGCGAATGATAGGCTGAGGTCACAATCAAGAGCCTGGATAACTTGTGAGTAGTCGCATACTCGCGCACGTTCAAACTTTCCAGATAGGTGCCCAACGCCTGTTCTGGAATCACTCGAATTCTGTCCTGAGGCACACCGTGGGAGCGCAACTCTTTCAATGCGAGCTCGAAAAAGTAAGGATTTCGTTCCTCGGAGCCGTTCCAGCCGCTTATCAACTTATCGTCTGTGAGAAGTATCAAAGGCGCCCGGCCTTCGCGATAAAGTTTTGCTGCCCAACCAGCACGCTCCCTGTAAGTTGAGGAGCCGCTTAAAACGACGATTGCGTCAGCGGGTTCGGGTGTCGACTTAACGATCAGCATCTGTGCCAGGAACCAGCCCACCAATGGCCAGGACAACACACACACCAACAGGATTAGCAACACCAGTCTTCGGCGTGACTTAATCTTGCTCTTGCCTTTGACCATTATTTCGCGGAAACCGTTCGGCCTTACTGGCTTAGTTCCAACTGCCGGCCCACGTTGCGGTGGGACTCGCCGGGAGTAGCAAGCAGTTCATCGTATAGTTCGAGGGTGTTGTTGAGATGATGCTGACAAGAAAATTTTTCGACGATCGATTTCCCAAGTTGGCCCATACGGCGTGCCCGCTCTGGATCCTGCATCACTTCGATTATTCGCTGAGCCATCATTTGTTCATCACCTGAGGGGACGACAAAGCCAGACTCACCTTCAACAACTGCTTCTCTTACTCCGCCGACGTCGGTCGCGACGACTGGCAGCCCCGCAGCCATGTACTCAAGAATGGCATTGGCAAAGCCCTCAGCTTTTGAGCTGAGCACGCCAACATCAGAAGCAAACAATATTTTCGGTACACTGTCGCAGCGCCCAATGAAGAACACGTCGTTCTCGATTCCCAGCTGTTTCGCCTGTTCGCGCAAACCAGGCATCAGATCACCTTCGCCTGCGATCACGAACGCAGCGTCCGGCACCTTCGCGCGCACTTTCGCAGCGGCCCTCAAAAACATCGGATGATCTTTCACGGGGTTATGGAGGTTAGCCACAATGCAAACGAAGCGGCGCGAACCGTCGGACGGCAGACCGAACGATGACAAGGCTGATTCGCGCGTCAAATCCGGGTTGAGTCGTAATCTTTCCAGGTCGAGACCATTGTAATGTTGAATGATTCTGGCTGGGTCTACACCTTCTTTGATGAGCTGTTTCTGGACCACCAGGCAGTTCGCTATGACTCGGTGCGCCAGCCGAAATGATATTCGCTCCACGCGCTTTTGCATGGGCGTTCGGAAGCCGTCAGTTTCACCTTTGGAAGTTACTCGCGCCGGCACGCCGGCTAAAAACGCCCCGAACATTCCGAACACATTGGTGTAAAAGCAATGCGTATGGACCACGTTAATGTCATTCTCTTTTATGAATCGCGTAAAACGTCGAATCTGCTTCAGAAAATTGAAATCGTAAAAACTGGTGAGCGCATACTCGTGGATTTCACCGATGCCAAGCTTATCTGCTTCGAGACGCAGCGATCCTTTGTTCTGCAAGCAAGCTAGCCGAACGTTACATCTTCCACTTGTATGTAACTGTGTCAGCAGTTGGAGGGCCTGACGCTCGCTTCCGCCCTGTTCGAAACTATCGATGATGAATAAGACGTTTGGCTTCATTTCTGATCGGGCCGGTCGTTGGCCGACTGATAGTCGTGTTTCAAATTTCTTAAGACAGCAAATGCCTGTACGAATTCATAATGCTGCATGCTGAGATTCTCGTCCCGAACGCTCTCGCCCACACTCACCTCTCGAACGGGCGGGTTTGCAGAAAGTTGCTGAAGTGCTGTGCCGTTCAGTGGTCCAACCTCGCGGAAGGGTTCCCAATGTGCGTAGCGTTCGCCACGCAAGAACTGATAGAGAGCTATCAGCGAAGCAGCATTGGTCAACATGAAATAGTGCGGAAGAGCAAGGAGCCGATGTCGCAAGCCGCCGATCTCCAGCAGCCAGGCAACCACACCTACGGTATAGCCAAGCAACTGGACGACAAATGCGACTCGAAACGCCGCAGAGCCATAAGCCAGCACGGCTGACGCTGCAAAAAGTGTGATCAGGAAAAAGGGCACAAGGTAACGCATGACCTTGTGGGACAAGAGCTGCACTGCGTAGAAGCCTTTGCCGAGCGGGTTGAGCATACCGCGGTGACGCCACAAATCGGTGATCGTTTGAGCGATGACACGGACGCGCATCTTCAGTTCCTTGTCAGCGCGACGGTTGGTCTCCTCCTCGCAAATAGCATTCGGCTCATAAACAGCGCGCAGTCTCTGTTCTACCATCTTGGTGGCGATGATGAAATCGCTGCAGGCTTCGTTATAAAGCGGGACATACGCGGCCTTGCGGACGGCGTAAAGACAACCGGATGCGCCGATTAAAGAGCAGGCACGACTTTCGTGAGTCTTCAGAAATAGTTCGTAGTTCCAGTAAGAACGTGCTCCGCGGCCGACTTGGGAGTTTGACTTGTCAACATAGATAAGTCGCCCGGCCACGCACCCCACACTGTCGTCGGCGAAGTTGGGCATCATTGCCTTGACGACGTTTGGCTGGTAATGACTAGTCGCGTCGGAAAAGATCAGGATTTCGCCGCGCGCAATCGTGACAGCCGCGTTTTGGGCTGCGGTCTTGCCCAGTCGTTCCGGTTGCCGGTGAAGACGAACGCCTCGCGATGCAAACCGCCGGGCGATCTCCTCTGTCCCGTCAGTTGAACAATCAGACGCGACGATGATTTCCAAAAGCTCGCGTGGATAGTCGAGCGCGAGGGTGTTTTCGAGTTTCGCCTCGAGGCTAAGCTCTTCGTTGTAAGCTGTGATGATAATGCTGACGCTCGGTTCAATCGGGGCACGGACTACCCGCCGAGGTCGACAGGCGCTGACGATCGCAACCAGAATCGGGTAACCCGCATAGGTATAGAACAGCGCGGCGACGCTCAACCAGAAAATAATTTGAACCAATAGTAAGAGCATTAGGTGGCTACGACTTCCCCGTCGCTCATCTGCAACGTCTTCGGGACTTTGTTTCTCTTCGCTTCCTTGCGCTTAACAACTTTCACTTCCTGGCCGGTTTCCGCTTCATAAAGCCGACGCAGGCAAACCGCAAAACCTACCAGGTAATACACATACCAAAGGTAGGCGACCGATAGAAAAAAACTCGAGACCATATAACCTATCAGCGAAGCCTGCAGACCAACTGCCAGGTGGTAGTACTTCGAGCTGTGTCGAGCAGTGAACGTTTCGCGGACTATTTGTCCCAGTTTCCGCAGTGGCGTGACAATGAACAACGTGTAGCAGACCAGTGCTGCCACCCCCATCTCTACCGAAACCTGAGTGTAAGCATTGTGTGTGACCTGTCCGCGGTAGGACATTTCGTTTTGGTAATTTCCCATCCCGATCCCAAGGAGCGGGTGACGGAGTGAAACGTAAAGCGACCGGATGAGCTCCCCGCGCCTGGCACTTGCTGAGCCTCCATCCAGACTGGTGAAGATTGAAAGGAGCCGGCCTCCATAATTATCGGGCGTTAACAACAACGCGGCACCGCCAAGTACAACCACGCCCAAAACAACTCCGAAACGGTGGCGTGAGCCAAGTTTCATGGCCAGGAAAAGCAGCACCACAATTACCCCGAGAAAGGCACCGCGCGAGTAAGACAAAACTATTGCCACGAGCATCACGACTGAGCATGCCCCAAAGAGAATTTTTCGAACCACTCCTTTTGAGCCGAACAGCAAGGCGATAGCTACTGGAAGCAGGGTGACCACATGAAGCGCCATGTCATTGGTGTTGCCGAAGATGCCGCTCCCGGTGCCATCGATGCGATAACCCTCCACGGTTGCCTGCCCAAGGCGGACATCGTTGATAGCATCAACGCTCAGCCAGACCGCCGAACCCATCGCGAGAAATAGTAGACCCATTAGTCGGAACCTGGTCCGTAACACGTTCACAATCACAATGAACATCACGATGCAGCGAATGAATGCACCACTGAACTCGCCCCACGCGGTTGCTGGATTGATCGCGAGAGGAATCGAGAGCAAGCCGGTTACCATAAACAGTAGAACCAGGTTTACTTCGGGTGTGCGGGTGGTCAGCGTGCCGTCCATTGAGAGTTGCGACGGCAGGAAAAAGGCGAGGGTCGTCAGAGCAATGATTAGGGCAATCGAAGCAGTTAACGGCGATGGATAGAACTCGGCGGGGCGAGCATATAGAACGAGTGTGAACAGCCAGAGCCCCACAAAAGTGATCGCGTGCCCGCGTTTCAGTTTGAATCTCGATTTATCTGCGAGTTGAGTGGGGCTCGAGTCCGGTTGCTGGTTAGCTGGGCTTACGCTCGACAGTTTTGATTGCTTGCTAACTGAACCGGGCACAGAAGCATGTCTGCCTGCGGCGACTTGCCGGGCCTTTGATGAAGCTTTGACTTCATCATAACCAGAAGGCGCCGCGACCCTCAGAGCAAAAGCTCCTCGTCGCAGTGGATCAACCTCCTCCTCTTTTCTTCCTTGTCGCATCTTCAGTTTTGGACTTCCAAGGGACGGTTATTCGCGGCCACGCTTCCGCTCGCGAGTGCTGGGACGTGCATATCGTCTGACATGTAACTGTCGTTACCGGCGGTGCTCCGTTCGGTGCGAAGCCACCGCTCGAGCACGAAGAGATACCAAAGTTGTTTTGGCTCCGATCCGGATTCTATTGCTTCATCAAACCACCTCAACGTGGGACCAGACTGGATCCAACCTTCTTTTTCAAGCTGCGAATCGTTAAAGGTCGCCACGACTTCGGCTTTCCATTTCCCTGTCATCCACCGCTCTACCGGTATCGTGAATCCGCGCTTACTTCCGCGTGCAACCCGCTCACCAATTCGACGTCGGGCCAGCTCCCTCAGGACCGCTTTCGACTTCCCATGATGCAGACGCACGTTAAAAGGCAGTGACGACGCAAATTCCCACAACTCCTGATCCAGGAACGGAGAACGCGCCTCCAGGCCGTAGTGCATGGTGGCTCCATCGACTTTGGTTAGAAACTCGGAGACGAATCGGGTGTGGCGATCGTAGTCAAGATAGTTGAGAAGAACGTTGCGCGCTGAGTCATGTGACCATTCAATCGTGCGCTCATCCACGGTGAACGACTGCAGCCGCTCGCCAAGCACACCTGGTCTGTACGCAGGCAAGCCATCGTGAGCATTGGTCACGGCACCGAGCCCACCTGACGCGTAATCCAGCAGCGATGCAAATCGGCGAAGGTGTCCAACTCGTGGAATACTCTGGCGCTTGCTCAACCATAAATTTCCCATCGCTCGCGGCGACATTTTCGCAAGGCGTTCCGCAAGCCAAAGATGTCTGTGCTCGGCGTAACCAAGAAAGACGTCGTCACCACCGTCGCCAGTTATCAAGACTTTCGCTTCATCTTTGACTGCCCGCGAAACACGCAACATACCCAACGCCGAGGAACAAGCAAACGGCTCTGAGTAGGCTGATATCAATTCATCGATGTCGGGCTCATCTTCGGGCGATAGGTCGAAGACCTTGTGTCGAATGCCCAGTTGGTTTGCAGTTGCGCGAGCGTCGGATGATTCATCTGAGGAATCGAAGGGTGTCCCAACCGTGTAAGCACTGATTTCGGCGCCCAACTTCGAGAGCGCCCAGCAAACCAAGCTCGAATCAACCCCGCCACTCAAGAGGGATCCAACCGGCACATCAGCGGCCAATCGATTCTCAACCGCTCTTAAAAACAATCGTTCTGTTTCTTCGACAGCCTCGCTAAAGGTCACCGAAGCAGTGCCAGGCATTGGCGGGCGCCAGTACTCTCGAATAGTTGTCTGATTCTCAGACCATTCCAGAATTGAGGCAGCAGGCAATCGCATGATGCCCTGATGGATGGTGCGCCGCTCGGTAACAAACCCAAACTCCAGAAAATCAGCAATTCCCTGCGCGTCAATGCTCTCTCCAAAACCGGCGGCACGAAGCGCGCGAGTCGTAGAAGCAAAAGCGAACTGATTGCCGCGGCTCGCAAAAACCAACGGCTTCACTCCAAGCCTGTCACGGACCAGGTACAGCTTTCTCGTGTTGTTGTCCCAAACGGCAAAGGCAAACATTCCCCTAATCTTCGACGTCAGCTTGTCGACGCCCCATTCGCGGTAACCGTGCAATAACACCTCAGTATCGGTTTCGCTGTGAAAGTGGTAACCCAAGCTTTCGAGAGCATTTCGGAGGGCTTTGAAGTTATAGATAGCTCCATTGAAAGCGATCCCGACTGAGCCATCCGAGGAAAGCATCGGCTGCCGACCGGCGTCGCTAAGGTCGAAAATCGAAAGTCTCTGGTGGCCCAAAACGGCGTGCGGCCAGGCCTCAAGTCCATCAGAGTCGGGACCTCGCCGGGCAAGGGTCGTCATCATTCGCCTAACGGAAGCAGTAGCTTGCGTCGGTTGAATGACTCCGGCCATGCCAGCAATTCCACACATTATTCGAAACCTCTGCTCGGTTATCCGCTCACTGACAAGTGAGATCTTTTTGACCTGCTTTGAAACAAAAAAGAAGCTACTGCGCTCTTAGGCGCGGCAGCTCCGAAAAGTCCGTTACCCCGCAGCTTGCTGTGCAAACCTGCGCATCGCATGTCTGTCAAAATCTATTCAACTTCGACCGCGACCTTTTCTTCGACCTCCATGAGCACGAGGCTGCCCACGCGCTCACGTAAGGCACCTTCAAATCTGCGTGCCTCTTCTACTTCACAGAATGAAAGAGCACGCAATTCCTGCTCAATTCGACGGCGATAGTCCGAAACGAGCGAGTCTGAAACTCCCAGCACGGCCGCAACCTCGAGTTGAGTAGCGTGTTTCGGGCTCAAGTAGCAGTGCCACAACACGCCCAAAATACGGTTGTACTGCTTGACCTTGCCGCGAACCGTCTCGCTAAGATTGGAAAGAAAGTGATCGACGAAGCCTGCTGCCTGATCCTCAGATTCGCGTCGCAATAGTCCTTGCTCCGGATCTTCGCCTTTATCCACGGGCTGGAAATGGTTCCCGTCTCCATCGTTATCGTCACCATCGAGCGGTACCAGGTATATGTCCATCACCGGCAACCGCGACATAACCAGGCTGCGCAGAGCTCTGACATCAACGGGCGAATCCACCGCGTCAAGCACAGAAATAATCAAGTCTTCGAGATCGGAATTGCTGATCACAACCTGGGAGTCGCCGGTACATCCAACCATGCGCGTGTCGCGAGCTCGAACCGGAATAATGTGTACGCGCTGTTCGATATCATGGGAGTCGCGCCGGCGTTTTCCGTCCGCCCACTCGCTGAGACCATAAATTCGGTCTGCCAACCGACGATGAGGTTCGTCGCCGGTGCCGCTGGTATCAAAGCGTCGGAAATTGGAGCTGGACTGAATGAGGGTAGAAATGCGACGGGCCAGACGATAGCTTTCCGGATGGCGTTTCCGGAGTTCCGCGGTTAAAAGGTTTGTAAGCTCGATCTGACCAATTTCACATTCGATCTCGTAATCCGTCATCGAGGTGTCGATGTAATGTTCAAATCGATTCTTGCTTAGAAGTTGTACGAAGAGTTCCTGGGTTAGATCGGTGTGCGCACCGTGAGCGCCTTCTTCCACCAGCAAGCCTGCGCTTCTGGAAGCTCTCACCAACGGATGATGAGAGACGATACGGTGCAGTTCCGACCATAGGCGATTGACATCAGAGCTTGTAAGGCTCTCAATCCACTTACCACTCTTCGCCATTCGCTCCGCGGAGCGTTTGGCTCGAGCAGTCTGCGGTGCTTCGCCGATGGGACTCAGCGCGACTGTTTTTTCGACTTCGTGACTTAGAGATTTCACAAGGATTATTCTTTGGGTGACGGAGTTGATGTGACTTTGGTAGGTGGGCACTGATAGCAGTGGGACAATCCTGCTCTAGCTGTATACAAGGGGGAACTAAAATTCGAAGGTACTCTGAGCTTTTGTAAGGCGATGGCCGAACTCTCCAGGATTCCTGGCTTAGCTTGAGGGGGCTACTTCTGGATCGTCATTTGTTGAATTTGCCCGGTGAATTACTGGGCAGGTGGCCTTGCAAGAACATGTCGAAGAGCGGGGCTCTCTGACAACGGGAGCATCTTAACAACATTGCCAAGATTGAGCAACATGTTTTTACATTCTCGGCAAGTTATTGATTCCAGACCACAAAAGTACCCCGGCGGGCAAAGAAAGTTGTGGAACTATTTTCTAATTAGGTCTATTAAGCTGTTGAACAAGTAGATGGATTGCGCGGTTCCGTTTTTGAAGAAGCAAGTAATTTGCCCCCTTGTCTTCCTCAAACCTTTCACACTCAGTTCTTTCGGAATCCTGTTCGAAAAACCTGATTTCGGCCTGTGCGACGCCCGGGGGCAAATGGATGAAAGCTGCAAGTGTAAAGTCGTTCAGCAAAAAACTGGCCTGCCCCTCATCAAACCTCCTTCTTTCTTTCCGACGTCAGGCCTTGGCGCGTGAAATCAACTTTCTGATTCGCAACCACTTGGAAAGCTGTGACTTCTGCTATTGCGAGCTTCCTTTGCTCGCGTATTACACACCACCACAAAAGGGTGAAATTCGCACCCCGGAACTACCTATCAATTTGCGGCTTTTGGCTGAGGAGATCTTCCGAGATCGGATAGCGCCGGTGAGTGAGACTCAAGAAACACCAAGCGTAGGTTAAGACGTGTGCTGTTCTTCGATTACGAGTAAAGATCCTCGATCAAGTCTCTAAACTTTTCGTCAATTACGCGCCGCTTCACCTTCAGCGTGGGAGTCATTTCTCCTTTATCAATCGTGAACTCCTCGGGAAGGAGCGCTACTTTTCTGATTCGTTCGTAGTCTGCAAGCTCCTTTGTAAGCGAAGCTACGTCGCTTTGGACCAACTTAATAGCCGCTGGAAACTTTGCAAGACTGGCACGATCGAGCGGGAATTCCCCGCCAGCATCGGCTAATCCCTGCCTCACCGCTTCCCATTCAGGAACTATTAACGCTGCCGGCTGTTTTCTGCCTGTGCCTACAACCACTACCTGACTGACGTATTCACTTTGTTTGAGCAGGCTTTCGATTTGCTGCGGCGCTACGTATTTTCCGTTGGATAACTTAAACAGATCTTTCTTTCGGTCGGTGATGAATAGTCGCCCTTTCTTGTCGAGATGGCCCACATCTCCAGTAGCAAACCATTCGTCTTTTAAAACTGCGGCGGTCTCTTCGGGATGACCGTAGTAGCCACGCATCACATTCGGCCCGCGCAATAGAATTTCACCGTCCTCCGCAATCTTTACTTCGATCCCCTCAAAGGGTTTCCCAACGGAACCAACTTGATTATCATCCGGCCGATTTGCACTCACGATGCAGGTCTCTGTTGCACCGTAACCCTGCAAAATAGGGATGCCTGCAGCCATAAAAGAGTAAGACAACGCAGGTGAAAGTGGAGCACCTCCGGAAACAAAGTATCTCAGCCGGCCACCCACACCTTCCCGCCATTTGGAGAACACCAGCTTATCGGCCAACCTCTGCTCCAGGGCTAGTTTTGGCCCCACCCAGCCGCCTTTGTCTTTCAGCTCCGCGTACCGCTGACCGACTTCGAGTGAACGCAAGAACACCTTGCGCTTCATACCTTTTTCCGCGAGACCCTTCTTGATAATTCGATGGTAGACCTTCTCAAACAATCTGGGGACGGCGGTCATAACTGTGGGTCGAACTTCCTTCAGGTTTTCTCCAACCTGATCGAAAGAAGCCGCGTAGTAGACCGAAACGCCGCTGTAACAAAAAATGTAGAAGCCACTTCTCTCGAAGATATGCGACAAGGGTAGGACCGACAACGCAATGTCGGTCGCCGAAATAGGTAAACCCGAGGTGATCGCCAGCACGTTCGACATGAAGTTCGCGTGCGTCAGCATCACACCTTTCGGTTCACCAGTCGTTCCTGAGGTGTAGATGATTGTCGCTAAATCATCGGATCTGATGGCTTTCAGATATGCATCGAACGCGTCTGGATGAGCTCGCGCCCGATCCCTGCCACGCTTTTCGAGGTTCGCCAACGAAGTCGAACCAGTTTCGTGTGTGGCCGTAGCCTCGTCGAAGAAAACGATCTGTTCGACGAAATCCAGTCCCTCCAAAGCTTTTTCGGCATGCTTGAAGAGCTTATTGTTTGAAATAAAAATTACTCGTGTTCCCGAGTCGCTAAGGATGAATCTGATTTGGTCGACAGCCTGCGTAGTGTAGATAGGGACGTTGATCGCCCCGAGGCTCAGAATGGCCAAATCCGCTATGGACCACTCAGGGCGATTTTCAGACAAAAGGGCTACTCGATCGCCCGGTTTTATACCGAGCTCGGCGAGCCCGAGGGCGACATCGCATACCCGATCCACAAACCTGTCCGCCGAGATACTCACCCATTCATCGCCAATCTTATGATTCAGGGCGTCTTCCTTACTGTGCTTGAGAGCAGCCTTGAGGCACAGTTCGGGTACCGACCGGGCGGCGGTTTCCAAGTGATATTGCTTCTTCTTGTTTTTAGCAGTCGCGGCTGATGCCAAGGGCTTTGCGCCTCCCAGACGGGTTCGGACCGGACAAAATCATTGTTGGGGAAAGGCGGGAGATGATACTACAGCTCGGTATCAACCTTTAATTGGCGCGAGCGCGGCTTCACTATCAGGATGCACAGATCTTCGGCGTCGATGTTTACGACGATGAGAAGTTCCCTCCTCGATTCGCCCATTCATCGTAGCCAGAGCCGCAAGAACCAAAAACAAAAGAGCGTTTGCGGTGGTGTGCAGGGTGAAATCAAAGAAACTGTGGATCAGAACCGCGAAACAGCCTGCCATTGCTCCATTGGCTACGCCGCGGCGGAACGGATCGTCGCTGGCGCGCCCGTTAAACCCTCCGCGAAATAAGGTCACCACAAAGAACAGTCCCAGGACGGCAGCAACAATTCCACCATCGGTCAGAACCTGCAAATAATCATTGTGTACCTGCTCGAGTCGAAGGAGGCCGTTGCTGGTGTCGTAACCCGTATACACCACTGCAAAACCACCCAAGCCGATGCCGAGTAGAGGATGGTTCTTGATGATGTCGACAGCCACTCCCCAGAAGTGCGCACGTCCCGAGGTCGGATCCTCAGTGTTTACTGTGCCTGCAAGTCGGCGCAACACGTCTTCTCCGCCAAAGAAAACCACTCCGCCAAAGAGAGTCACGATCAATGCCAGCGCCAGGCCCGCCTTGGTTGCTGCGACTCTGACGGCTGAGCGATTCTCCGAATCATGACGTTTGCCGCGTACTCGAAAAGCAGTTATCGCAACTAGAAAAAGCACCTCGGCAACCAGGGCGATAAGACCACCACGCGAGTTGGTCATAAGAAGCGCGATTCCCATCAGCACAACAGCAAACAGGTAAATAAACCGTTTCTCTTTTTCGAGTGAACCGGAAAAGAGCAGCCCCAGGGGTAACGCAATTGCCAGCTCCATGTAACCGGCGAAATGATGCCGGTTAATGAATGGACCAAAAGGTTGCGCTTGAGCAGGCTCCCTAATCCAGTAGATCTTGCTGGGACTTGTGAACTGTTGGGTAAGTCCAAAAATGGCGAGAAAGAAGCCAAAAATAGTGATGGTTCTGACTAAGAGTCTTAGCCGTCGAGGGGTATCGACGAAGATCAGAGTGGCTGAAAAATAAAAAAGCAAAGCCACAATTTGAACGATCACGAGTCGAGTGGTATAGGGATCGAAAGAAAGGCTTCGCATCAAAGGCACTGAGCCGACGGCCACACTGTCAGGAGCGCGGAAAGGAAGAAGCTGGATTAGCCCCAGCAAAATCATACCCAACAGAGATAACTGCAGAGCATTTCTGCTGATGCGAATGATGCCCAATCCCCAGCTGTCGAGTACCCACAGGATGAGAAGAGTTATTCCTCCAACGAAGAAGACCGTCAATGACCAGTAGTGCACCGTGCCGTACGCGAGGGTCGATAAAATGATTCCGAGGCAAACAATCAGGAAAGCGAACCTGCTCGGTAGCGTATGACGAAGTACGGTCGACGTTCGCTCCGCAAGATTGCCTTGCAAAGTGGTCCCGTCGGCTGAGATCACCGCGTTATTTTCTGGCTTTGAGATTGAAGTCGTCATACCAAACGGTACCGTAAATCGGACAAACGGGGCTGTCGGCGTCGCACTTGGCGCGATTTATCTGGAACCTCACTGCTTCTGTCTTGGGCCCCGTCTTGAAAGAGAGAGTAAGACGCTGCCAATCGGTGTCGTCGTTCGGGAGTGGTGGGGATGTGACCAGAATCGCGTCGTCGGCGAGGTCTGAAAAAACAATAATAGGAGTAGCCGCACTCACCAGTTTTTCCGTCTTGAAGTAGCACTCAAAATCGTACTGGGTGTTCGGCTCCACCGGAACGAGCTGCGATACCCCAATTGCATCGAGTTGGTTGCGAACTTCGAAGTTAATTTTCAGACTTACGTTTCCAGAATGTCCCTGACTCTTATCATCGGTGATCTGAACTTGAGGGAGCGACGGCAACTGCCATCCAAACAGAACCCCCGGTGCGTTGATCACTCCATTCTCAAATCCGCCGTCTACGAACTGTCCAATTTGCGCCCGATAGCTTGCGGTGGGTGCAACGTCGTTCCAGATTCCCACTGCCTGATGAAATCGCTTCCCTGTTACCAAGCTGACGATGATTGCCTCAGCGGCCTTACGATTAAGCTTTTTGTCAGCATCACCGAGCGTGCTCCAGAGCCTCAGGCCCTCGTCAAAGCGTCCACGCGCGACGAGGTATTGCGAAAACTGCGCCTTGGCTGATGGAGTTTCTCCAATCGCAGTTTTCAAAGATTCGAAATCGTCTTTGTTTACATGCCAGGCTAGATTGAACAGCTGTGGCTGAAATTTATCATTGGCTTCGCTGGCCTTCCGCAGTTCTGCGAAGGCTTCTGCGTATCGACCGTCTCGTAACAACAAGTTACCCAGAAGCCAATGCGGGTAGGCATATGCGGGCGCAAGCTTCACAGCTGTGCGCAACGCCTTTTCTCCCTTTTCCTTTTCGCCCGCCTGCTCTAACGCAGCACCTAGGTCCATCCACAGACGATAGTCGTTTGGCGCGAGACGGACTGCCTGCTCAAATTCGGCAACTGCCCTGGGTATCTGATCCGAGTGCAACTCTTTCTGGATCAGGTTGCCCAGACGCCAGTGAGTCATAGGGTCCATTGGCGCCATGCGCACGGCCATTTCAGCTGTCGCAATTTGTTGCGCATCCAACGGAAGATTCTCGGCGATGGTATTTCCCAAAAACCATCGGCCCACGAACCACGAGAGAATCAAGAACACCAGAATCATCCCAAGCATTGAAACCTTGAGAGGAGTTGTGACCTTGATTTGAACTATTTCTCGAGACATTGGTGCAAGCGTGGGCCGGCCGCTAAATCAAGCTCTCCGACAAGTCTTCAATCGTGATTCTCATCCGCCTTACCGCGATGTCCTGCGCTCTGCAGTAGGCGACGATCTCCTGCAATCTTTCCGCCGGCATGGTGGCACTCGCAATCAAGACTTCATCCACCGACTGCTGACGGCAAACAACGCTGACGTCGCCGTTTCCCCAATAAACTTTTAGGCCATGTATCAACTTTCCATTTTTAGCGGGATCGTCATCCAGAAATCCCACCGGAGAATATTTCCAGGCACTGTTGTTCAGGAGCTCACGCAGCAACAATTCGCCACCATCACCCGCACCGTAGATCAATACGCGCCGTCCATCACGACTCTTCGAGGCAGGTAGCATTTGCCGGAACAGTCGAAAGGCCATGCGACTCCCGGTAAGGAACAAGAACATGAGCACGCCGTCGATGATGAAGATCGCTCGCGAGTAGCCTTCAAATCGAAACGTAAACAGAACGGCCAACACGCTTAAGATCGAAGCGAGCAACGAGGCCTTGGCAAAGACGATCAAGTCATCGAGGCCGGTGTAGCGCCAAAGACCTCTGTAGACACCCACCAAGAGAAACGAAGCCATCTTCACAAACACGAGCACCGGCAAGGTGCGCAGAAACAGCATCCATGCTGTGCTTCCCGAAAGCGCGCCAAACTTAAGCGCGTAAGCACACCAGTAGGCCAGCAGGATCAGAATCACATCGAGCAAAACTTCAAAAATGCGACGCTTGTACGAGAGGTCGATCAGGAATCCATAAAGAGGCTTTTCTCGAAGCGCGAGCGCTTCCTCCGTCTCGTCGTAAACCTTCACGCCTGCCAGATACACGCCGAGCAGTGTCAGCAGAATCGTGAAGCCGGCAATCGCCGCGAGACTCACATCAAGGTTTACGCGTTGGACCAGTATCGCCAAAAATCCCGAAAGAGCGGCAAATCCATAAAGCATCAGGACCGCGCGACGTTCCGACATCCCCAGCGCAACCAGTCGGTGGGACGTGTGATCACGTCCGCCTTGCGAGGCAGCGCGACCGGAAATCTTGCGCAGGATCGTTACAAAGGTCGTATCGAAGATTGGAATAAACAAGACCAGAATCGGCACGGCGAGGATGGGAAGGAAACTTCGCGATCGTCCACCAGAAAGGTTTACAAGCGCAGCACTACTCAGGAAAAACCCGACAAACAAAGAGCCTGAGTCGCCCATGAAGATAGATGCCGGGTTGAAGTTGTAAACCAGAAAACCGAGCAGCGCGCCGATGAACACAATCAGCAACATCACTTCTGCCGGTTGGTTGGTGGTGATAAAGCTGATGGCGAGAAAGGAGGTGGCAATCAACGCGATTCCGGGTGCCAGGCCATCCATGTTGTCGAGCAGGTTTATTGCGTTGGTGATGCCAATCAACCAAAAAATCGTGAGGGCCACGTTGAGTGATGAATAGCTGGTCCATGGCAAACTCAATCCGTAATAGATGATGTAGGCAGCGCCCATCACCTGGCCGATCAGTTTTTGGTACGGCTTGGTGTGGAGTATGTCGTCGACAAGTCCCACTACAAAAAGAAACGTGCTGGCGAGAAGTATTCGACCGCTGTAAACCGTGGCCGGAACAAACAAGAAGTAGCCGACTACGACCGATAGCCAGATTGCGACGCCACCCAGCATCGCAGTCGGTTTCTTATGCCACCGATCTGTTTTGGGTTTCGCCACCATGCCCACGCGCCGGGCGAGCGCTCGCACCAATGGCGTCAGAACTAAGGCGAAGGCAACTGACCCAGCTAAGGCCAATAAGTGGTTGATGGTAAATTGCATTACCGAAAACTAACTTGAACTGCAGATCGGCTATGCTCGTGGTCTAGCGAGCTGGAGTCTCAATCATCGAGCGAAGATGGCCGGCCGCTGTGATAATTAATAACACTCTGGAGTATGCCGGTAAGCGACATACTTGGACTGAATCCAACTAGCTCCCTAATCTTCGAGGTATCCGGGACACGTCGCGGCATATCCTCAAATCCTTCTTCATAGGCTTCGTCATACGGCACGAATACAATCTCCGAAGCCGAGTCAGTCAACTCCTTCACCTTTTCCGCCAACTGCAGAATCGAAATTTCCTCGCTCGACCCGATATTGAAAACCTGGCCCACAGCCTCCGGATGGTCCACTAGATCGACGAGAGCTCCGACCACGTCGCCAACATAACCGAAACAACGTGTTTGCTTACCGTTGCCGTAGACAGTTATCGGACGACCAGCCAAAGCTTGCTTCACAAACGTCGGAATCACCATTCCATAACGACCGGTTTGTCGTGGTCCAACCGTATTGAAGAGTCTCACAATCGTTGTGGGCAGCTTCTTCTCACGCCAGTAGGCAAGCGCGAGAAACTCGTCGATGGCCTTGGAACAGGCATAACTCCAACGTCCCTTAGTTGTCGCACCCATCACCAGATTGCCGTCCTCGCGAAACGGAACATCGGCGCTGAGACCGTAGACCTCTGACGTGGAAGCAATCAGAACTTTCTTCTTCTTCTTGTTGGCAAGGGCCAGCACTACCTCAGTCCCTCGCACGTTCGTTTCAATAGTTCGCACCGGGCTTTCGACAATCAGCTTTACGCCAACTGCCGCCGCCAGATGAACGACCACATCGCACTGATCTACCAGTTCCGCTGTTACCGGCTGGTTGTGGACCGAATCAATGGTGTAGTGAAACTTGGGGTGTTCCTTGAGGTGCCTGATGTTTTCAATGGTGCCAGTCGACAAGTCATCGATTACGAACACTTCGTCGCCGCGTTGCAAATAGGCGTCGGCCAGGTGTGATCCTATGAATCCGGCGCCGCCGGTGATTAATACACGCAAAAAGTTAGGCTCCTCTTCTTGAAAGTCTGGCGCTTGGCTCAGACGCAAAACATTTAGCTATTTCGGTATTACGCGCTCTTTGGCAGCTCTCGAGCCGCGGAAACCGTTTTTCCTGTTACGAGATTGGCGTACAAAGCCTCGATGTCGTCCAGCAGGCGGTCTTTGGAATATTGGCGTTCGACGAATTGTAAACCACGCTCGCCGATTTCGCGACGCAGCCCATCATTAGCCACCAGATGATCGAGCCCGCTAACAAAATCGTCTGGCTCGTTGGAAGGAACGCTAATACCTCGTTCACAAACCAGGAACGAAGCCCCTGGCTGGTTAGCAATGGCGTCGCCGAGGAGATCAACTACCCCACCGACGGCAGTCGATATAACCGGCCGCGCGTTAGCCATTGCTTCAATCAACGTCAGTGGGGTTCCTTCATTTCGAGAGGTCAGAGCAACTACGTCGAGGGCTGGGTAAACCTCTTCAAGGTCACGCCGGCTGCCAACAAACATTACGTCGTCCGCCACTCCCAAGTCTCTGGCCTGCTGCTCCAACCGGCCTCGCAGCGCTCCGTCGCCGACAACCACAAATCGCACCGTCAGGCGCGCGCTACTCTTGAATTCCGCCGCCACCTTCAAGAACAGTTCATGGTTCTTGATCTCAGTTAGTCGCCCCACGATGCCCACCAGAATCTCATCCGGTTTTATGCCTAGTTCATCACGAAACGATTGTCCGTGATTTCTCCAGCCCGGAAAACGGTTCAAGATCGAGCCCGAGGGGAATGACTACAAACTGATTTGCGCGGCCCACTCCAAAGTCGGTATTGATTTCCCGCCGCTGTTGCTCACTGATGACCACGATGCGGTCAGTTCCTAACGCGGCCAACAGCTTTTCGATCAGAATAAAGACTCGCGTCTTTAGTGGACCGTAATAACTATGAAAAATGTGTCCGTGGTAGGTGTGGATGAAATGACACTTGCGTGGTTGGCCCATGAGGACACCAGGCGTCAGCCAGCGATACAACAATCCAGCTAATCGTCCGACGGTCCCGGCTTTGGCAGTGTGAGTGTGAACAATGTCAGGACGTTCGCGGCGAAATAGCTGGAAGAGCTTCCAAATCGTAACCGCATCCTTCGGCGAGATTTCACGACTCATCTCCTGGAGGAAGAGAGGAGTCACACCCTGCGCTGCGGCGAAGTAACTCATGTCGTCCTCGCCCTGAGGAACTGTTCCGGCTATTAGCAACGTTTCCCAGCCGGTCTTTCGAAGTCCCTGAGTGAGCCAAACGACATGCTTCGCCGGGCCGCCAACATTCAAGCGGGCGATGATGCGAACGATCTTCACGGGTGTCTTCAATTTCCAACCGACGAAGGTGAAGTAACGCCGGGGCGCGACGGCGGAGCTGTGAATAACTTGAGCATAGAGCAGTCGGCTAGAGCATCGGCCGGCGAGCTAGCTGGGAGGTAGTCTTCAATCCGCAATCCGGTAGAAAGTGTTCGGATCGTCTTCGTGGCGAATTTCGTCGATCGGTTCTTTTTTATCAACACCCATGTAAAGACGATTTGGACAATTGAAGACAATGCCATCCACCTGGCCCACATTCTGATATGCATGGACCACCCCGGCAGGAATCAACACCGACTTCGGATTGTCTTCTCCTACAATCAACGTCATCACGTTGTTAAAAGTATCGGAGTGCGGACGGTTGTCCCACAATCGCAGCTTGAAATTTGATGGACCAATAAAGCAAAACAAATCTGCCTGATCGACGTGTTCATGGGGACCACGGGTTACGCCCGGGTTGGTCGACGACGTATAGGCCATCGCCGGATAAAACTCCGTCTCGAGTTCATCATGACGAAACAGTTCGGCCAGCCAGCCGCGGTTGTCGTTGAACTTGCGCAAATCTCGAACGACGACGTCCTTAATCTCACCCTGCTTGAAAGTTTCAGACATTGGCACTGATTTCGGTTGCACGTTTCGGCTCCACTTTGTTTGCTCCAGTTTCCGCAACGAGGCTGGAAGCGCGTAGCAGGCTCTCGAACGTTCCGGCATCGGTCCACCAGCCTTCAAGTTCCTGCCAGGTCATCTCATCTCGCCTGATGTAGGCGTTGTTCACGTCAGTGATTTCCAGTTCGCCTCGACCTGACGGTTTAAGCGTACGAATGATGTCATAAACGTTTTCGTCGTACATATAAATCCCGATTACAGCGTATTCCGATTTTGGCTTTGAGGGTTTCTCTTCGATGCTGATCACGTTTTGACCATCGAGCTCCGGCACGCCAAAACGTTCTGGATCAGGAACGCGTTTGAGAATGATCTTAGCGCCCCGCCCCTGCTCTTTATACGCTCGAGCGGCCTCAGCGATGTTGCCTTCAATAATGTTGTCACCAAGCACCACGCACACCGGTTCACCTGCCGCGAAGTGTTCCACCAGCGCGAGTGCCTCGGCGATTCCACCTTCACCTTCCTGGTAGGTGTAATTCAGATGCTTCAGTCCGAAGGCCTTTCCATTCCCCAGCAACTTCAAAAAATCGCCAGCTGAGTTGCCCCCTGTGACGATCATGATGTCGGTGATGCCTGCGTTCACCAAAGTTTGAATCGGGTAATAGATCATTGGCTGATCGTATACCGGAAGCAAATGCTTATTTGTTACCGAAGTAAGCGGACGCAGCCGCGTACCCAAACCACCAGCGAGCACAACACCTTTCACTTAATCCATCCTCCAGTTAGTTTTCGAGTCGCGGCTAGTCCGCATTCCCGGTAAGGCAATCAATCAATAAATCGTTGGAACCAAAGCTCCAGCATCATCAAGGTCCATAGCTGATGCGCAAAGTCTCTTTCGCCGCGCGTGTGTTGTTCAACCATCTGCTTGACGGCCTCTGGCTTGAACAGCTGACGCTTCAAAGCACGTTCCGAAAGAACTGTTTCGTGCAGGAATGGCTTCAACTCACCGCGGAACCAGTGGCCAATGGGGACACCAAAGCCCATCTTCTTTCGGTCAAGATTTTCAGCCGGGAGCAATTGCTTCAGCACGCGCTTCAACAAATATTTGGTGGTGAGCCCACGTAACTTAAATTTTTCCGGCAGGCTCGCGGCAAACTCAATCACATGATGATCAAGGAAGGGCGATCGCGCCTCAAGTGAAACTGCCATGGTTGCGATATCAACCTTCACGAGGAGGTCGTTGGGCAGATAGGTCATGATATCCGCCAGCAGTGCCGCGTCTACGATTCCTGATCCGTTCACATGGGCAAAATAGGGATCCAGGAGTTTGGAGACGGCGATACTGTTTGTTTCGCGGGCAAAACTTTCAGAGTACAAATCATTCTTCGCTTTTGAATTGAACACGCTAACCCAGCGCAGGTACCGTTCAACCTTTGGCAGTGATGCCGACTCGATGAACCGCTTCACATCGCGAGCGCGTCCGCGTTTTGTCTCTGAAGATGGGATCAATTGGATTGCCTGGCGGACGATGCCCTCTCGAAGCAAGCCCGGAATGCGGTGGTATCTTTCGGCCAGTCGCATTGCTGCGTAACGCTCGTATCCGGCAAAAGATTCGTCGCCGCCGTCGCCGTTCAAAGCGACGGTTACATGTTTACGCGTCTCGCGCGCAACGTAATAGGTTGGGATTGCCGATGAATCAGCATATGGCTCCCCATAATGCTCAACCAGAAGGGGTAAAACCTCCAGCGCGTCCGGTCGCACAATAAATTCGTGATGGTCAGCTCCGATATGGTCGGCCACGCGTCGCGCGTGATGGAGCTCGCTGAAGTCCTGTTCTTCAAATCCGATCGAAAAGGTCTTAACTGGTTCGCTTGATTCTTCGCTCATCAGTGCGACCACCGCACTCGAATCAATTCCTCCTGACAAAAACGCACCCAGGGGAACTTCTGACATCAAACGAACTTTGACTGCATCCCTCAGGATCTTTATTGCCTGCTCGCCTGCTTCGTGTTCGTCGATATCGAGCTTCTTTGAAAAGTCAGGTTTCCAGTACTGTTCAATCCTTATCTCACCTTTTTTCCAACGCAGACTGTGGCCGGGCTCCAATTTTCTGATTGCTTTGTACGCAGTCATCGGAGCCGGGACACACATGAACGACATGTAATGGTGAATGGCTTCGGTATCGATGTCGCGGCTGATGTCAGGGTGTAGCAGCAGGGCGCTAAACTCTGATCCGAAAACTAATTGTCCATTTAGCTGGGCGTAAAGGAGGGGCTTCTTTCCGACTCGGTCCCGCGCGAGAAAAAGTTCCTGAGTCCGTTCGTTCCAAATAGCGAAGACAAACATGCCTCGCAGATGATTTGGGCAGTCGGCACCGTATTGATCGTAAGCGTGAACAATCGCCTCGGTATCACTGTTGGTGTAGAACGTGTGGCCGAGTTTCTCAAGCTTTTCGCGCAGCTCCTGGTAGTTATAAATCTCGCCATTAAACACAATCCACGCGGACTTATCCCCGTTGTGAATGGGCTGCTGGCCACTGGCGAGATCGATGATCGAAAGCCGACGCATCCCCAACCCGACCTTCTGGTTGAAATAAAAACCATCCTCGTCGGGCCCGCGATGCCGAATCGCCTCGCACATGCGACCGACCAGCGCCTGGTCCACATCGCGATCGTTGCGAACTATGCCTACTATTCCACACATAACTCGGTTATTTCATGAATGCAGCTAGAGAAGTCTGGCAGAACTGCTGATACCTTAACGTAGTATTAGCCCTGAAACGTAGTTGATACGGGGTCACAAATCAAGTGGCGAGACAAATAAAAATAGCCACACGGTAAAGACTTGAAAAGTGCCCCGGTTTCGCCGCAGCCGACTGTTTGACGACGTGGTGAGCCCCTTTTGACATCTCTTCATTCCCTCCTATACTGCGAAAGAATCCACTTTAATGGGCCTATTAATTGATAGCTCGATAGACGAGACAAGATTTCCTTCGATTGATGAGTAGTAACCACAAGCAATTTCTGCCCGAATTCACTCCCGAACTCTCGTTGCTGCTCGCTTGCGGGAGGACCCGTGTGAAGCCGGACGACGTCGACCGGATAAGAGAGCTGGTCAAGCAGCAACTTGACTGGAACTTGCTTATTCCAACGTCAATGTCTCATGGCCTGATGCCGCTGCTTTATGACAACTTACGAGCCCATGCTGTTGATCTGCTTCCGGGGAACGTCCTGATTAATCTCAAGGCTCTTTATGAGAAGAACACCGCCCGCAGCATATTCCTCACCGCTGAACTTCATCGGATATTGAATCTATTCGAGTCGGAAGGTGTGACGGGCATGCCTTATAAAGGGCCCTCCATTGCTCTGTCGATCTATGGGAAACTTAGTCTCCGCCAGTTTAGCGATCTGGACATCCTGGTCCGCGAGCACGACGTTTGGCGGTCCCAGGAATTACTAATTTCGCTGGGTTATCAACCGCACTTCAAAATAACAAAACGCCAATTACCGGCGTTTCTCAAACTAGGTTACGTACAGAGCTTTTCGCGAGATCAGGGTCGCAGCATTGTCGAATTGCATTGGGCCATCGTGTCCAGGTTTTTCATGTTCGCCCTTGACGCCGATCGATTCTGGTCCCGGTTGGTGCCCATGAATCTGATGGGAAAGGAAGTGTTGGCGCCCACGCCGGAAGATTTAATGCTGATCCTTTGCGTCCATGGAGCCAAGGACCTCTGGGAACGGCTCGAATGGATTTGTGGTATTGCTGAGCTAATTCGCCAGCATGATGATCTGAATTGGGAAGCTGTCGTTCAGGAAGCGAAAGCCAGCGGCGCGGAAAGAACCGTATATCTGGGTTGTTACCTGGCGAGGGAATTTTTTGATACGAGGTTGCCGGATCGGATCGTCGGCCAAATAGACAACGATCCGGTTCTGCCCGGTCTGGCTGCCCAGGTTCGCAAGACCCTAATCGACGGCGCGTCGCCAACCCTGCGCCAGAGAATCTTATTTCACGTCAGAACGAAAGATCGGGGCGTCGACCAAATCCGCTACTGTACCCGCCTGCTGTTTACATCCACTCCTGTGGACTGGCAGCTCCTGACTCTGCCAACGAGCCTGAGCTTTCTCTATCCGTTGCTTAGACCATTCCGCCTGGTAAAGAAATACGCGGTAGGTCAGTCGAAGGGTAGTGTTTAAGGATGCGTCGTACAACAACGGTCGCACACAAAAGATACGGGCTCACTTGTCGGAGATGGTAACGGGTCGATTGTCAGTGCGCCGTGCGGGAAGGCCAACGAAGCCCAGTAATGTGAGGATGAGCGTGATTATTATTGCCCAGTAAATCTCGCGCCTTGTTAGCTTTTTTGGAGTTCGCGGCCCCGGCGATCTTTTCTTTCGGTACGCATCTATTAGCGCCGCAATAGTCAAAGGTATCCCAAAGAATATCGCGAGCACCACAAGGCCGCGCACGACCGCGACAAACCGATCCTCCATGCTTTAGAGGTTAGCACAGCCAGGCGAGGGCGTTACCATTCACGAGGCGGTGACGCCCTTTTGCTTTTCACATTAAGACACTACACAGTCTAAGAGCCTGTTTTGTTCATGAGATAGGAAACTGCTACTCTTCGCTACTCTCGTCGATTCATCAATGCTGACCGGCCATGACATCATCTATATCTCAAGTATTGAGTGGTCTTTCCTTTGGCAACCCCATCAAGAAATCGCTCGGCGCTTGGCACACGCGGGTAATCGCGTCCTTTATATAGAGAACACGGGGGTGCGTTCTCCCGGGTTGGCCGATGCCAGCCGCGTACTATCGCGACTAAAGAGCTGGATAGGTTCGTTGAAGTCGCAGGGTGTACGCGAGGTTGCGCCGCGACTTTATGTGGTTTCCCCGCTGGTTCTTCCGCCGTTTGGCTCCAAATCCAGGAAACTAATCAATCGCCATCTCCTGCTGCCTTTAATTCGCCGGGCCGCTCGCAGGTTGAAAATGCGCGACGTTTTAGTCTGGAGTTATCTCCCGACTGACACGGTCCTGGATCTTCTGGCACTAATGCAAACAAAACGGAGCGCGACGATTTACTACTGTATGGCTGACTTTCCTCAGTTAACTCCTGACGCACAGCACATCCTCGAAAGCGAACGTTTGCTGGTCCAACGCAGCGACGTGGTGTTCGCCAACTGCGCGAAGATTGCCAAACGATTGTCGGAGTGGGCGGACCCGATCAGTATCTTTCCGCCTGGAGTTAACCTTGACGCCTTTCCTCCTGAACAACTCGAGCAGGAGGCGTTGCAGATCTCTGCTTTGGACGCGTTGCCAAGGCCGATCATTGGGTACATCGGCGGACTCCATAGACATATCGATCTTGATCTGGTGGCTGCGGCGGCGAAGGCCCGCCCCAACTGGTCCTGGGTTTTCGTTGGTCCATCGCAGACATCAGTTGAGAAACTTCAAGGACAGCCAAACATTCATCTCGTAGGCTCAACGCCTCATGATGAGTTAGCCGCCTACGTTCGCAACTTTGACGTATGCATCGTCCCTTATCTGCAGAGCGCTTACACAGAGACGGTAGTGCCGGTAAAGATCAATGAATATCTGGCGGCGGGGAAACCAGTGGTTTCAACTGAATTACCAACGGTCAAAGAATTCAACGAGCAGCACCAGATTTTGATTACCACAGTGAATCGTTGCGAGCCATTTCTGGCGGGGATCGAGAAAGCACTCCAACAATCAACGAGTGCTGAGGTCGTCAGGCAACGGCGTGAAGTGGCCTCTTTATACGATTGGAACACTCAGATCGAGGCAATGAGCCGGTTGATAGAAAGTAAAGTTAATCAGAAGACGCGGTAGATCAGGGGAACTGCCCGATTGAACAGAATGCGATTTAGTCATCCAACACGTCTCGACTTTGGCATCTTTCTCATAAGTTTTGCAGTTCTGGTTACTGAGTTATTACTGACCCGTATCTTTTCCGTCACTCTCTACTATCACCTCTCATTCATGGTCGTCTCCCTCGCTATGCTTGGGTTCGGCGGCGCCGGTCTGGTGACCAATCTTTGGCCTCAACGATTTCCAGCTAACAAGCTCCTCCCGCAATTAACAGTTCTGGCACTCTCCTTCGCGCTGACTACTGTCGCGGCGGTTGCCGTCGCGCTCAGCCTGTCAGTCTCGCTGAATCCATCGAAGGGAAACCTCCTGCGACTGGCGGTCATTTACTCGCTTTGCGCGGTTCCTTTCTTTCTCGGCGGTCTAATCGTGGCGCTGTTAATGGCGCATAGGGTCGAACAAATCAATCGGCTTTACTTCTTCGATCTACTCGGCGCCGCGCTCGGGTGTCTGGCTTTCATCCCGCTCACAAACTACCTGGGCGCGCCGACCGCTGTACTGGTTGGTTCACTTTTGGGAGCTGTCGCGGCCGTGTTTTTTAGTTGGCGTCAGTCGCCGATGCTTTCACGAGTTGCGATCTTCACCTGTCTGATTTTGGCTGCTGGAGCGATTGCCAATACAAAGTGGGATTTGCTCGAGGTGAGAGCAGCAAAGGGCCGGCAGCAACTACCCACTATCGCCAAAGAATGGAATTCCTTCTCGCGCGTTGAAGTAAACGTGCTGGGACAGCCACCTGACATGTGGGCTCCGCGTCCGCCTCGTCATGCAGGCTTCAGCACCAAACTCGATCCTACCTACAAGAATCCTGAATTGTATTTACGGTACGACGCCGATGCGGCAACGTCGATCATTCGCTTCGACGGCGACTTCAGCAAGCTCTGGTTTTTGGGGTGGGACGTCACCGCTGCGCCTTATCAAATGCGGCGGTTTCAGAACGTACTGATTCTTGGGCCAGGAGGTGGGCGCGACGTGCTCACCGCATTATCATTAGGTAGCGGTCCGGTTACAGGCATTGAGATCAACCCGCTCACCATTCAGTTGATGAATGGAAAATTTCACTCCTTCACTAATGGTCTCTATGACAACTACCCCGGGGTGCGTGTAATCCATGACGAGGGACGTAGCTTTCTGCGGAACCCCACCGCGCAGTACGACTTGATTCAAGCAACCCTGGTTGATACGTGGGCCGCCTCTTCCGCCGGAGCTTACGCGCTCACGGAAAACAATCTCTACACGGTTGAAGCTTTTGATGAATACTTGAAACGCTTAACACCCGACGGCATCATTTCCTTTTCACGTTGGTATCCTGAACCACCGGTTGAGCCTTTGAGAGTCGTTACGCTGGCGATCGAAGCATTGCGGCAGCGACAAATCAGTGATCCGGCCAGTCATATTTTCGTTGTTACCACCAATCCAACGAACCGTCGCAAGCTGGCAACTATTCTTATCAGGCAATCCCCTTTCACTGCTGATGAACTTTCTCGGTTGCGCACGTGGGCTGACAACATGGATTTTATTGTTAGCTATTCTCCCGATGACGTCGGGCGAGGAGTATCGCAAAACGACTTCCATCAGTTACTGAGTCCAGGATATCGCCAGTTTGTTAACGACTATCCGTATGACATTTCGGCGGTCTATGATGATCGTCCGTTCTTCTTTGATCGTGTCCCACTAGTTCGATGGCTTTCGTATCGACTGGGCGTCGGCAATTCGCGAGTCGGAGCCGGCAACCTGACGCTCGGTGTTCAGACGTTGTTGCTTTCGCTGATCATTTCGGCGGTTTTTACTTTTGTTTTGCTGTTCCTTCCCTTCGTAGTCGGACGCCTGCGAGCCAAAAATGAGAGTATCGAAAAAGCTTCATGGGGACGTCGACTAACCTGGGCCATATATTTTGCAGGACTTGGGTTAGGCTTCATCACAGTTGAGATCGTGATGATTCAGAGACTCAACTTGTTCCTGGGCTATCCGGTTTACTCGTTGTCCGTTGTCCTCTTTACGTTACTCATTTTTGGGAGTCTTGGAAGTCTCGCAGCAAGCCGCTGGAAGAAAACTGTGTTGCCGCTTGCGATCGGTATCCTTTGCTGCATGCTCGTTGCGTATTCGTTTTTGCTCGAACCCGTTTTGAATTCGTTTCTTGGCTCTTCAGCGACATGGCGAATACTAATCGCCGGCGGATTGCTTGCGCCGCTCGGATTCCTGATGGGCACACCTTTTCCCACCGGACTTCGCATCGCGGCCGCTGAGACGAAGTCGCTGGTCTCTTGGGCTTGGGCGGTAAACGGTGGAGCCTCGGTTTTCGGTTCAACTCTTTCGATGGTTATTTCGATGACCTATGGCTTTGTCATCAGCTCGCTCGTTGGGCTCGTGGCTTATGCGATCGCGCTCACGCTGTTAGTCGTGCTGATCAGAAAGAAGCCAATGACTATAGAGGCGATGCCAGCGGTTACTTAGCTAATCGCATTCGTGTAAACGACTCGTCAAACTCGATATGCGCCTGAGGTCTCTCAGCACTCTCCGTTATGGCCTGTGGACCTTTTCCATCGTTCTCGCGGCGATGGACGCATGGACTTCACGTTACAGCGTGAACCCAATGGGCATCTCCTATCTCGACATGGGAGACGCTTTCTTTCGTGGCGATTGGCAGACAGCGCTTAATGGATTATGGAGTCCTCTCTACTCCCTGCCGCTAGGTTTCTTGACGAGCGTGATCAAACCGTCTCCATCGTGGGAATTTCCCCTGATCCACCTCGTCAATTTCTTGATCTTCATCGGCGCTCTGTTCGCTTTCGATTTCTTCGTGCGCGAACTACTGAAATGGAGACAAACCCGACTAGACCGCGGGGAGAATTCCACCGTAGCGGTACCGGATTGGGCCCTCGTCGCTTTGGCGTATGCGATCTTCATCTGGTGTTCGCTGGGATTGATTACGATGGCGACAACGGCACCTGACATGCTGTTTTCCATCTTCGTCTATTTGGCGTTTGCAATGTTGCTTCGCATCAACCGGGGAATGCGAAGCTGGCAGTCGTTTTTTCTGCTTGGCTTGGTCCTGGGGTTAGGTTACTTGGCAAAGGCGCCAATGCTTCCGCTTGGAGTGTTGTTCATATTGGCGGGACTTCTTCTGGCGCGTGATTGGCGTGGAGCTGGTGTCCGACTGGGCGCCGCAGCGTTAGGTCTTCTGTTGATTGCCGGACCGTTTATAATTGCGCTCTCCGTTTCCCGACATCGTCTAACGTTTGGTGACAGCAGCACATTAAATTATGCGTGGCATGTTAACCGGGTGCCGTTCTTTCATTGGCAGGGGGATCCTGCGTACGGAACTCCGGTTCATCCAACCCAAAAGATTCTTGAAAATCCGGCTGTTTACGAATTCGCCACTCCGCTAAATGCCACTTATCCGCCGTGGTACGACCCGTCTTACTGGTATGAAGGTGTGTCACCTCGCTTCAATCTTCAACAACAGAACGTCGCGGTACGCGCGGGACTGCGGGTATACCGTGAACTCATTACGTTCCGTTCTCACCTGACCTTAATCGCGGGATTTCTGCTCCTCCTTTATATATGCCGCAAAAACCAGCCCGGTAGACTTTTGACTGCGTGGCCGTTGTTATTCATTGCGATCGCAAGCTTCGCCTTGTATTTGCCTGTTCATACCGAACCACGTTATGTCGCCGGTTTCATTCCGCCTTTCTGGCTTGTGTTGTTTGCAAGTTTGCACTCAACGGGTGAAAACAGAATCCGCAAACGCATCATGCTGATCGTTGTCGTGATGGCTCTGGTGATTGGCCTTGCGCAAACGTCACGGTCAGTGTTGACGTTCCGGCGCGCCGCAACGGACACAAGCAACCGCGGCCAAACGCAATTGCAGGTAGCGGAAGAGTTGACGCGTCGTGGATTGAAGCAGGGCGACCAGGTGGGCATTTTGAATTTCAATTCACACTGGCTGCCCATGGTCCATTGGGCAAGGCTAAATCGTTTACGCATCGTCGCCGAACTACCAAACACCGAATCGACGTACTTTGCTCCCGCGGATGAAGCAAAGCGACGGGAAGTTATTGAGGCATTTTCCAGGATAGGCGCGAAGGCTATTGTCGCTACGCATGTTCCTGACAACGTGACATTGGCTGGTTGGGACAGACTTGGTGAAACCAGTTATTATGTGCTGAAACTTGATTCCCGTTGAAGATGAATGATCGGCTTTTGAGTTGGAAGAGGTTCAGCTGTTCTGTTTGAGCATCAACCTAAACTTTTCTTTCTCCGTGATTCCTTAACCTGGACTTACGTTTCGTTGCACAGCTTTTAGTGTTGAGCCGCCAAGATGAGTCACCTTGATTTCAATTCGTTGATTTCACCAACCACGCCGGATCAGTTTTTTGCCAAACACTGGGAAACTAAGCCTTTACTTGTTTCCCGTGGCCAACATGATTACTACTCCTCACTCTTAAACGCATCAGACATTGACTACATTCTCTCGGTCGCAAGTTCACTTGATGGCGAACACGTGGAACTCCTGGGCGAAACTAAACCCCTTAGTAAGTCAGAACGAAAGATGGCGTCCGCTTTCTATCGCGCTTATCGCGAAGGCGCATCATTGAGAATTCGCGGAGTTAATCGTCTTTGGAAACCAATCTGGGAACTCTGCATCCGAATCCAGGAGCTGTTTGGCTTTCGAGTGTCGGCAAATCTGTATATCTCTCCGGCAAACTCTCACGGACTTGATCGACACTACGACCTGCACGACACAATCGTCCTGCAAATTGCTGGTACCAAGAACTGGAAATTGTCCGGCAGCGCCGTTTCGCTTCCGCTTGAACACACCCCTCTGATGCAGTTTGAAAGATCGGGCCAGGATTTGCGATATCGGGGCGGACAGTTGGTCCAGGACGTCGTAGAAAAATACACCCAGACTGAACCTTCGACGGAGTTTGTGCTCGAACCTGGAGATTTCCTGTATATGCCCAGAGGCTTTGTACACCAGGCATGGACCACAAATGAGTTGTCTGCGCACGTCACGGTTGGCATCTACCCGACCACCTGGGTTGATTTGATCAGCGTCGCTCTAGGCCAAGCCGGTCACAAGGAGGTGAAGTTCCGCAAAGCATTGCCAGTTGGCTTTAGTCAGCGATCCAGTAAAGGCTCAGTTGCTGAGGAGTTCAAGACGCTATTGCATTTGCTGGCTGAAGAAGCGGATGTTTCTCAAGCGGTAGAAGAATTGAATGCGAGCTTAATCTGGAACCAGCAGACAATCGCGGAGGGTTTGATCGCTTCTAACAATTCAGAATCGATCACCGCGGACACAATACTTGAGCGTCGCCCGGGATTTGTTTGCCGGTTCGTGGTAGATGGAGAGTTTGTTAGATTGGCGGCATCCCATGGAGACCTTTCGATGCCACGGTTCTTCGAAGGTCCTCTTCGCTTCGTATCAGAAAATCAAAGCTTCGTTGTCGGCGCGATTCCGGGGGGATTGAGCACACGAAGCAAAATCAATCTGGCGCAGCGCTTGATTGAAGATGGGTTTTTGCGAGTGGCCAGGAATCCTCAATGATTGCGCCCGGTTTTGAGGTCCAACCGTCGTTATATATACTGCTGGAGAAACTAGTTTATCCCCGGTTCGAGCATCCAGTATCTCGCCTGCGCCCTGTTCCGCATAAAGTATGAATAGTGAAGGCTTACCTGGTCCACCTGAGACCGCTCTGAATTCTAACTCTGCGGCTATGGTCGCTGGATGGCGGCTTAAACTTCTGGTTTTTGTTTGCGGAGCCGTTCTCATGGCCCTGGAGATGGCCGGCAGTCGTGTGCTGGCAATCCATTTTGGCTCCTCAATCTATGTCTGGGGTTCAATTATCGGAATCTTTCTCGCGGCCCTGTCGCTTGGATATTACGGCGGCGGTTTACTCTCCGATTGGCGTCCGTCGTTCTTGTTTCTCAATTTGCTGCTGTTGACGGCCGGATTGTGGCTGCTGGCGCTTCCTTTTTACGACAACTATGTATGCCGCGGCATCCTCTCTTTAAACATAGGCGACAGAGCGGGGCCTTTGCTTGCGACGGCAGTACTGTTTGGTGGTCCTAGTGTCTTGCTTGGTGTCGTGTCCCCGTTCTCAGTTCGTCTGTCGGCCCGATCAATCGAGCGCATGGGCAACGTGTCAGGACGACTGTACGCAATTTCGACGGTTGGCAGTATTTGCGGAACGTTGATGACGGCTTTTTGGCTCATACCCGCGATCCGTGTGAGTAAGATCCTGCTCGTTCTTGGCACTTGTTTGATTCTGCTTCCGATTGTAGTGATTCCGAGGTCGCGACGTGCTCTAACGTTGTCGGTCGTCTGCGCGCTCATCGCCTTCGCGACCTTCTGGCTTAAGCCAAGTTCTCCCCTTCCTCTGGGAGCGAGTCAGCAGTTGGTTTATGAAAGCGACTCCGCCTATCACTATGTCGCGGTAGTCGACGATCATTCGTTGAATATGCGAATGCTCAGATTCAACAATTCTCCGCAGAGCATAATCAATCTCACGCCGCCGCATGATAGTCGGAGCTACACCAACGCCTTTCATCTGGCTCGCATTTTTAATCCCCAGTTGAAACGGATCCTGGTGATCGGGGGCGGAGGAGGAGTGGGACCGCGCATTTTTACCTCCCTCGATCCGGATGTGGTTGTTGATCTGGTGGAAATCGATCCGCTAGTCGTAGATGTCAGCAGAAGATTCTTTTACGTTCAGGATGGACCGAGGCTCAGAGTCCATGTTGAGGATGGGCGGAAGTTTGTGCGTGAATCAAAGGAGAAGTATGACCTGATCATCCTGGATGCATTCACATCGGGTGCGCAGGTACCATTTCACCTGACAACGCGTGAGTTTCTTCACCAACTTCATGATGCTCTGGCACCGGGTGGTATCTTTCTGGCAAACATATTCAGTGCTCTAGAGGGGAATCGAAGCCGCATATTCAGGTCCGAGTACAAAACCGTCCAGACGGTTTTTCAGACAACACATCTATTTCCGCTGCCTCTTAACGCTGAATTGAGGACACCAGGCCAGTTTTTCCCAAGTAACAGGAGAAATATCATCTTAGTCGCGTATGATGGCGCTTCAACCTGGAAATTGGAGGACATCGTCAAAAGAGCCGAGGAAATAGTGGCGCAGGGGCTAGCGCCATCGCCGACTTTGGTCCGAGACGCCCGCTCGTTTTACACGTTTCCCATCCAAACAAGTGATGTCCCTTTGCTGACCGACGACTTTGCGCCTGTCGATACAATGAGCTTTTAGGCCTGAAAAAGAAGATCTTGAGTTTAGACGTCACGAACGGCTTCAACAACCCACTAATATGAAGGAGCCGCCGGCTCAGCGAGGTTTTCATCCGGTTTTTCCGGTCACTGCGGTGCGGTCGAACGTCCGCCTAGATGATTTCATTTTGATTGATTTTGTGTCCGCCAAATCGCCTCGCGAGCCCCTGAGCGGAGCGCAATTTCGGGTGCCGAAACACCACCCCCGAAGTGGCCTCAATCTTTGAAATAATTGGCCTTAAACTATTGACACTCCCTTGAAGGCATGCTAATTTCCCACACCACTCGATTTAAAATGGTCGGAAATCACTAGATTTTGAAGCGCCTTGCCGCCTTTCGAGCATCGAGAACATCCGACCCAATCTTGAAATCTGAAAACAATCCAGGAGGATTCCAATGCGATCACAGTTTCGAATCAGTCTCTTAGTCGTTGCGGCAGCAACGCTGGTGATCATGGTTCTCATGTCATCAAGTACACGTTGGGAGGAGAAGGCTAGTGCCGCTACTTCTACCAATTTGAAGATTAGTCAATTTAGAGAAAATGGCCCCAACACCACTGGCATCAAAGGTAGCCAGGATGAGTTTATTGAGATCTACAACAACACAGATGCGACTTACATAGTCGGCACCACTGACTTGACCAATCAGGGCGGCATTGGTGTTTTCGCATCGGCCGGCAACGGCGTCACCGACAACGTAGTCACCCTAGTTTGCCGAATTCCAGACGGCACCCAGATTCCAGCCAGGGGTCATATCCTCTGCGTGAACGTCAATGGCTATAGCCTTGACACTTTGGGATCAACCAACTCAACGACCGGCGGCGGAACAAATCCTGGCGCCCAGCCCATCACTGGTGGCGGATTGTCATCACGCGGCAACTTCCCAATTATCAATGGTACCGTCGGACAGCCCGGCGCGTTCACTTGTCAGCAGCCAGGCTGCACCCCGACCGGCAACGGTGACCCGAGCGGCGTTGGAACCAGCGTTGACATTCCAAATGACGCCGGCTTGGTTCTGATGAACGTCGGTGACAACACCGTCGGCGCGTCAGCGAACGTTCCAGATAACGGAAGCTTTGGATTCGGCGCCACTGGCGTCTCTCCTTTGAACATCATTATTTTTGACCGAGTTGGATTTGCACCGTATGGCTCAGGCGCACCTCTCCAGTCATGTCAGCTGGTTAACACGGCTGCATGCGGAATCGCTGGAAACGCTCGTCCATCGCTCGCCGACCAGTACTGCGAAGGCGGAGCAGCGGGATGCTTGAGACCCGTCGGCGACGCCAGCACCGAAAACCATGGCGCCGCGGTCTTCTATGGTGATTCCGGTCAGTATGCTTTGCTTCGACGTGAATCAGCACTTTCGGGTTCAGGCACGGTTCCTCGCGACACGGGAAACAATGCCGATGATTACCTGATGGTCGCTCCGGATCCGGGCATTAACATCGCGTTCAATATCACCAACTTCCCGACTGGCGTCACCAATGGCTTGACCTCAGTTCTCGGCGCGGCCGGCCCGCTGAATCAGCAGGGCGGCGCGGACTTCCCAGAGAGCGTTCTTGTTTCTCGCACTTTCGACAGTGGCAAGACTTTCACCCAGTTGCCGAACGCGGAACGCCGTTATGTCATTGACAACCAGACGACACCAGTAAACGCCGGTAACATGGCAACCACCGTTCAGGCAAACAACCCGATCGGTAGCTACATCTTCAGATTCGGGTTCAGAAGCACTGCGACCTCCGGAACCGCGATCGACAAATTCCGTGTTCGCATCGATCAGTTGGCGGTGCCTTGTGGCCAGGCTTCACCAACTGCAGCTACCGCACTTACCGGCAGCGGCGAGGCGAGAAACCTGCACCAGACCGCACCGAATTGCCAGGGTGCTGAAACTCGTACGGCCGTCCTTAAGATGCTCAACATGCCAACCGAGCTCGTCGCTCGCGAAACCAACAACGCCGACAATCCCGCTACCGGTATCGTTCGAGGCAGCGTGATTGAGGATGCCGCAGGTGGCAACCAAATGGCTTACAACGGCGGCGGCATCAACAACAGTGTCGTGCGAACTGGCGCGGCCCAAGGCAGCCTAGTCGGTGAATACGCTACTGCCATTCCCAACAGCGTAGGTACAGCGGAGTCTAACAACTTCTACATGGCCTTCCGAATGGGTGTGGTAAGAGGCGGCACCTTTAGGTTTATCTTCCAACCAGAAGGCACAAAGGGTAACTTTACCCCAGCAGCCCCAACAGTCACTCCGGTTCCATAACTGGAGGGAAGTACCACAATGAAAGTGTTCGCGTTGGAAATGCGGCAGGGCTTAAACCCGAACACCCCAGCGGCCAAAAGCCGCTGGGGTGTTCGGCGAGCTTTAATGTTTTTTTCGGTGGCCTCGCTCATTCTGGGTGCGTCCACTATAGGCTTGGCCCAGCAACCAAAGGCGGTTGAACCAAGCCAAACCACGAAGGCTCCCGCAACTGCACCGCCCGACAAGACGAAGCCAAAAGCAGAAAAATGGCGCGTCAAAGTTAACAATCAAACTGGAATTCCATTCATTTCGATCAAGGCGAAGGGTGCTCCTTTGGCTGATGTAATGGCGGAATTGGAGCGCCAGATTAAGGTCCCGATCCTGCTCGGCAAACTCATGAAAAAGCAGTCCTTGACTGAGGTGGACTTTACTGACCTTAACTTGGAAATGGCTTTGAAGAGTATTGCTCAAGACGTTCGGGGTCCGTTGCCTACCGTGGACTACAAGATCATCGGCGGCGGTGGCGTAACACAGGCGCGTAAAGAGCCCATAGCAATCTATATGACGGTTTACAACGAAGCGCCTCCACCCGTGGGCCCTTACTCGGCAAATGAATCTGCCGGCCTCATAGTTTCCGGCTTCGTAGCGGAAACTCCTGAGGAAGAAAAGGCCTACCTGGAAAAGAAGGCGCAGGAACTACAGGTTTCCGTCAAAGATGGTTCTTTCAGGGTGCTGGCGAAGAAGCAGCCTCTGACAGACGTGGTCGGCGAAATCGCCGCCAAGGTAAGAATTCCGTTTGCAATTTTGACGCAAGATACTAGTCAAGCTGAGTTTGAACAGGTGGTAGATTGGGATATCAAAGATTCCACTTTAGAAGATTTAGCTTTGACTTGGTTTCCAAATGCGATTCGTCTATACTTGCGCACAGACTTAGAGACCAACAGTACCAGGCCTCTTCGTATCACACTCGAGCGGCCGTCAGAAGTGCGGGCCCAAGCAGAATAGCAAAACCTTGACAGGAGGGAATGAAGTTGACTAAGCACACTATTAATTCGCCAGAGGCAATCGATGAGCGGCCAGCGACGAGGAAAGCTTTTCTCGAACCGGAGATATCCGATCCGATTGACGTTCTTGAAGCAACGGCCTTTTTTGTCGGCGGCTCCGCCACAACTGACGTCGACAATCCGACAATTGACTAGAGGTCTTCCGAGGCTCCATCAATTGGTCGAAAGGTAATCAGGTTAGTTGGAATTCGAATCTATCTCGCGACCGGCGTTGGCCAGTGTTTATGCCAACGCCGGTCGTTTCTTATATATCGTCCCGCTCGACCACGTATCTGCGCGGCTAGCGGAGAATTTCCTCAGCGGTTTCCACCTCACTCGCGTTTCGGAATTCTCTGAGACGCCCAACATACAAGCTTATTCTATTCATATCAGATCAACGGAAGCGCCCCCAGCCATTCCCGAATCCATCAAGTCGTTTGAAATTGAACACGGCCGGTGTCATACGGACGGTTCAACTTTCTATCTCGCTATCGAAGATTCTTTGATCGTTCTGCCACCAGGAAGGGTGATGGACGTTTGGATTGGCGCCTCCCATCACGCACGACAGTCAGCCTCCCTGATGAATCTTATGGCCTATGTCTTGGAGATAGCGCTTCGACGATGCGGTCTCTACGAGATTCACGGGGCTGGGGTGGTCGAACCAAATCACAACTGGGGTGCCTTGGTCCTTGGTGCCTCGGGTAGCGGTAAATCGACGTTGGCAGCCTGGCTCGCGCTAGATGGTTGGCAATACCTGACTGACGACACCTTGCTATTAAACGATTGTGGCGGAACGATCGAAGCAAGCGGACTACGAAAATCGTTCGCTCTATCCGAAACAACTCTGGCTGCTTGCCGTGCCCCCCAGGTTAGCAATGGTCTGAGAGACACGGTTTCTTCCGACAGGTCGAAGCGTCGAGTTGAGCCAAAATTCGCTTTTCCAGGAATGTGGGCGAGCTCGTGTATTCCGCAGGCTTTGTTGTTTGCTTCAATTACCCAAAATCCAATGAGCAGCGTCAAGCGCCTGAAATCAAGCGAGGCGATGGTTCGGCTAATCAAATTCAATCCGTGGGCGAGTTATGACAACGTGACTGGACCTGAGCATTTGAGAGTTCTTAACAAGTTGGCCAATCAGTGCCAGTCTTATACCCTCGAGGCCGGCCGCGACATCCTTACCGACCCAACCTCCGCCAGCCGGCTGCTGATGCCGCTGATCGAGTCCAATTGAGAGCCTCGGCTGCTCCTAACCAGAGAAGCCGCAGAGTATCCAAACCAGTTACAGCCCGCTAATTTGGAGTAAGCGCATTGAATGGTATTCTATTGTCCGTTCTAAAGATTTGTCCGGGAGTCCTAAGCAAATGAAACGAAAATGGCTGATATTAGTCGTGGTTGCAGGTCTGTTTGTCCTCTTCTGGAGTGTTAGTCGCTTCAGACGCGAAAAGGTAGAAGGCTCCAAGCCATGGGCCACTCTGAATAACGACGTCGGCATGACTAAGCCGGAAGTTTTGACGAAGGATCAGGTCAAGGTCCAGGACGTTATCCCCGCGTCAAACTCCGAGCCTCAACGAGCTCTTGATCCGGATTCGGTAGAGCAACTCGCGCAGGTTTTGAACGAGCACTTGACCCTCCACCCTGAAGACGCCAATGCTTATTACAACCTGGGTAACCTGTACTATCAGGGGGGTCGCCATCACGATGCAGTAGCGCCACTCCAAAAAGCTGTTGGCTTCAACCCCTCCGACATCGACGCGCATTACATCCTCGGCAACGCCTTTCACAAACTGAAGCGTTACGACGAGGCGGCTAAGGAATTTCAGCAAGTTGTAAAGCTTGAGCCGCAAAACCACACCGGCTACTACAATCTGGGTAACGCCTACAGTGCCCAGAAAAAGTTTAAGGAAGCGGCGGACGCTTACACCAAGTCGATACAGATCGATCCCAAGAACTCAATGGTCCATTACGCTCTGGCTGCCGTTTACATCGAGTTAGACAAAAAGAAAGAATCTATGACCTCGGCCCTCAAGTCGGTGGAGTTGAATCCAAGCAACGCTGAGGCTAGATTTCTCCTGGCTCTTCTGCAGCTCGGAAATGGCGATCGAGAAGGCGCAACGGCACAATATCATCAGCTCAAGTCGTTGAATCCGCAGTACGCTGCCGACCTTCAGCGACGGATGAATCCTTCGCGTTCTTAGCCTTCAGCGTGCCATTGGTAGTCCCAGCCTTAGCACGCGGTAGGTAATGTACGTGACGGACAGATACCAGGTTGTGGTTTTAATATGTGCGCGGAGAGATGACTCTGAGTATGCCGTCGCAGCAGGGTGACCAGCTGGTACCTTGCGGCAAGGTGCGAAGGCGCTTTGAGCCAGTCTCATAAAGGCAAAATAAGCCTGGGGCTGACGGGTTCGTCAGCCCTTTTTCTATGCCGGGAAGTGATCATCAAATTGGGCCACAAGTTGAATCGCTTTTGTAGGCAAGTTAGAATTTAACCAATTGAAGAAATTGTCCGCTTGTTCGAAAGGCTCCGCCTGATTCTATTGGGTTAGGCAAGGAGACAACTGAATGCTAAATAAACAAATTGTTGCGACGATATTTGATGATGGCGATGGAGTGTTGGTGGATCTGGAGACCAAACGTTATTACCAGCTTAATGAGACGGCAATGATCGTCTGGGATGGCGTGGAAAATGGTAGTACGGTCGATCAAATTGCTCACGAATTCACATCTAAGTTCGATGTCGACCAGGGCCATGCTATTAGCAGTGTCGAACGTATCCTCAAAAAGTTTCAGTCGCTCAAACTCACTGAGTAATAGCACCCGCCTTAGCCTTTAATTTTTCCAAACCCGCGCCAGCTATTCTTATTGTGCCATCCAATTCTTACATCGGTGGCGCCAAGCGTTCGCCACCACTGGGCAAACTCGTCCTTCGTCAAATAGAAGGCCGTCGGCGCTATTAGGTGGTCAAAGACAATCGCGTGATGCTCCCGCCAATCGAAAACCGAAATCGCGCTTAAGTAATCGTTGTAGAAGAGGTGACTTGCGACTTCTCTTCCCTTCCTGCTTCGGTTCAGTGGACCATAGATCCCCTTGGTCGCAGCGAAAAACAAAGCAGCGGGTACTTTCGAGAGTTGAAGTAGCGCCCTTGGATCGATTCGAGATGTGATCGACTTTCGAACCGGGTTCACTAACTTAATAATCCAATCGTTGTTTTCCGCTCCATATACCCAGGCCGATATATGGCCGCCGGGTTTTACTTTCGCTGCCAGCGATAAAAACCCTTCCTTCGGATCCGGGAGGTGATGGAGCACCCCTACTGAGAACGCGTAGTCAAACACCCGCCGCACCGGCAAGTGATACATGTCCGCTTGAATGATGTGCGCATTCTCGAGCGCGCGCGTGGCCGAGAATGCCGGTTCTACAGCGTCACTAAGATCAACCGAGACTATTTCGCGTGCGCCCCACCGAGCAACCAGTTGTGTGTGGCGTCCTTTTCCGCAGCCTCCCTCGAGCACCAGTTTGTCGCGGAAGAAATCCGGAGTCACCGGGGCAAGCCATCCCAGGAACTGTTTAGCATAGAGTGAATCTGAGTGATCGAAGTGTTGCCAGGACCAACCGAATTTCTCGGCAGTGGCCGCCTTGTCGGATTCCACTTCGCCCATACTGGCAAAGCGGGGAATACCCCGAATGATTGGAAAAGTCTTGCTGCACTCCACGCATGCAAGCTCGCCCTCCATGATCTCAGGGTCTTCGACTTTCGTAACTGAACGCAACTGAATGGTTCCCTGGCAGGAGGGACACGCTAAGAATTGCAGAAGCCGTTGTTTCATGATTAAGGGAAAAGTTTGGAGGCTTTGCGGGTTATGATTTGCGAGCTTCGCATCGTAGAAGTTATATGCAAGGTACGTGGTTATCCGTTACGCTTGATGGGATCAGCCCGAATCGATTGAACTAAACTCCAGGCGCATCATCTTTATTCATAAGGTAGTGCCAATTATGACTTGACGGTGCGTTGAATGGCTAACGAGCAAAACGTTTTGGCATCCGGAGGAGATGTTTCCAAATAGCTTGACATGAAAGCAAAGCCTGGCCCACCAACCGCAAAATTGCCCAAGCGACTTGGCCTTTATTTCAGCCTGATCATCGCCGGGTTCCTCTTTTTCCTGTACACCCACAACCTGACAAGGAACCCACCCGGATTTTATGTGGACGAATCTACGTTTGCTTACAACGCGTACTCTTTGGCAACGACCGGAGCGGGAGAATTTGGCGTGCGCTTCCCTCTGTTTTTTCAACACTTCGATCGTCCGTTCACTATCTACGGCAATCCCGTTCACACTTACCTGCTGGCTGCACTCTTCGTAGTTTTTCCACCCAGCATTGGGTTAGCGCGCATGCTCAGCGCACTGGTTGGCTTTGCGGCGGGCACTCTAATAGGCTTTCTGGGTTTCCGGATCTCGGGTAAGAAATCAATCGGAGCGCTGGTTGGGCTAACCGCCTTGATTACACCCTGGTTCTTTGAGTTTAGCCGCTGGTTTTCCGACGCTTCGTACTACCCTCTGGCGCTAACGCTTTTCTTGCTGGCGCTCTATCGCGCTAACCTGAAACCGCGTTGGTCCTGGGAGGATGTAATAGCCATTGGCGTGGCGTTGGGTTTCGTGACGTACACCTACACGATTGGCCGGCTGCTCGGTCCCCTCCTTGCTGGCGGGCTTGTATGTTTCGCGTTCAACCGAGAGCGTCTGATAGGCCTTTTCAAAACGTGGTTCGTCTATGTGTTAACTCTGACTCCGCTATTTGTTTTCTATTTGCGCCAACCTGCCGCGGTGAATTCCAGATTTATTTCCGTTTCCTACATCCGCACTGAGCCGACGCTTTCAAAGTTACTGGTTCGATTCCTAAGTCGCTACTTTCAGGATTTGAGTTTACTGGGATTACTGACAACCGGAGATCTTAATCCGAGGCATCACGTACCAGGAGCTACTGGCAGTCTGCTGGTGGCGACCTTTGTATTAGCACTCATCGGGTTTGTGGTCGTTCTGATGCGTCACCGTGAAGATCCCTGGTGGCGCTTCATCATATTTGCGACCTTTGCGTCGGTGATTCCGGGCGCGTTGACCGTGGATTCATTTCATACCGGGAGAATGATTGCCTATCCCGTCTTTCTCATGGTTCTCACGATCCCTGCGTTTCAATGGTTAACCGAAAAGAACGACAGGAGCTATCTCTCAGCAAAAGAAAAAGGCGCTAGACATCGTTTTCTGAGCCGCGGAGCAGCTCATACGCTGAAGCGATCAGTCCTGGTGCTTCTCGTGGTGGCCACTGTCGCCCAAGCAACCCACTTTCAGAAAGTGTTTTGGCGGGACGGATACGATCGGCAATACCCCTGGGACGCTACTTACAAAGACGCTTACGACTGGGCCACAGAATTGCCATCCCGGCCGATATACCTGGAAGACGGTAAGTGGGGGCCGGGTTACGTTCATGCATTGTGGTACGCGACGCTCGAAGGACGCAGCAAGTCGGAGTTTGTTCATCTCCCTTATCGCACTCAACCTCCTGCGGGAGCCCTTGTCATCAGCTCTGAAGAGAAGTGTATGAATTGCCAGATACTCTTCGATAACAACCACTACAAAGTTTATCGAAAGCTCTAAACTGCGGCTGACGTTTCAGGAAGGAAAAGAGTAAGTAGGACGATACAGCGGTGGATCTTTTTCAAGGATTGGTTTACGGGCAGACTCAAGCCAGGCATGTCCGTTCAAAATGCCGTCGCCCTCTTTGCGCACACCGAACACAATTTGGGCAGAGGTTCCATTCATCGAGACGTAACGGTAGAGCACAGCCGCTCGTTTCCAGCAGGTCGGAGTAAAAACGAAGACGTCGGTTCCGAGCAGTAGATCCAACAGCTCAGCCATTCGCTGGTTGGAGATCGACGTTGGGCCGAGACTCTTGCGAGGAGTGGCAAGAGAAAGTACTCGAGGCAAGGGTTGGATCCGGAGAAGGCCAGTAATAACGACTACCCACGTGCCCATCCTGAAGAGTAACCAAGCCTCCCCCGGGCTCTTCACAACGAAGCCGGCGGCGAGTTTGGCCAATCTGGCCGTGGCGCGCATCTTTGTTAATACCTTTTTAAGCACTTCGTTTGTCCAGACAAGTCTAAGTCGCAGTGTATCGGCCCGAAGCAACTGGATCAAGTTTGATGCGAAGCCATACAAATGAAGGTCTTCAGGCAGCTTTCCAAGCTGCGGCGACCACAAACACTTTGCTAGACTGGAGGTGTAGAAAACCAGTGTCAGGATCGCTTTGCTTCCTTGATGCAGGCATTCCAAGACTCCAGGCGCGCCGATAATGGCTTGCCGGGTTCGATTTTGTTCGGGCAATAGTGCTGGAGAATTTAATGGTTAATTCAACCGCTAGCGTGGTTCAGAAGGAAAACCTCTTGCTGAGGTCCTTGCCCGAATCAGAATTTACGCGCATCGCTCCCCACCTACGATCGGTTTCGCTTAGTGTCGGCGAGATATTGAAGGAAGCAGATGAAACCGCTGACGACGCCTACTTCCCAATTGATAGCGTAATCTCTCTGATCACAGTGATGGAGAATGGGATGACGGTCGAGTGTGGGGTAGTGGGTAAAGAAGGCGTGGTCGGACTATCAACATTTCTCGGGGCTGGTGCAACACCAAACCAACACATCGTGCAGGTTCCCGGCACGGCATTAAAGCTGGCCGGAACGATCATGGCCAATGAATTTCAGCGTGGGGAAAAGTTGCAGGAGCTGCTAAGTAGGTTCACGCTTGCGACCATTATCCAAATCTCACAATCTGTTGCCTGCAATCGAATTCATACTGCAGAGGAGCGACTATGCCGTTGGCTACTAATGATGAATGATCGCGGACAAACAGATTACTTCCCACAAACGCAGGAATTCCTGTCGCGTATGCTCGGTGCGGCGCGCCCGGTGGTGACGCTGACAGCGGGTGCTCTTCAAAAGGCCGGCTTAATAAAATACAGTCGCGGAAATTTGACGATCCTCGATCGGCAGGGACTTGAAGCCAAAGCGTGCGAGTGCTATGCGAAGGTCGTAAGCCAGTGCAATCGATTATTGGAAAGCGCTAACAGTATGTAATCTGAGGCCATGCCGAGAGCGTCATTGACATCGACCATTAGGAACCGAAACGCGCTAAAGCCATCCCAATCTCCGTAAGTCCCAACTCCAAGGCAGGTCTCGAATGTTTCTTTTCAAAAAGATAATTGGTCCATTGCTATTCCCTCTTCCTGTGGGATCGTTGTTGCTGCTCGTCGGGCTTGCCTTGTTGTGGTTCACACGAAAACAGAAGGCGGGAAAGATATTCGTCACGAGCGGGACGTTCCTGCTGCTGGCGCTCAGTTATGGCTTGTTAACTCCTCTGACTCTTCGACCGCTAGAGCGCAAGTATCCACCCTTGCTTACACCTTCGACCCTCTCCACTCCTGAGGCGCCAATCAAGTGGGTGGTAGTCTTAGGTGGCGGCGGTGTTTACAATCCTCAACAACCGAGTAGTAGTCAGCTTTCAGCCGCAACACTGGCGCGACTAAACGAAGGCATCCGCATTCAGAGGCAGATACCAACCTCCAAACTTATCCTTTCTGAAGGCAGTTATTATCATTCAGTAGCAATTGGGGATGTCATGGCTAAGGTGGCGCAGGATTTAGGAGTAGCGGCCGAGTCAATGGTGGTCGAGCGAGAGTCCCATGATACTGAGGGCCAGGCAGTACTCATTCAACCGCTGGTGGGGAGCGATCGCTTTATTCTGGTCACCTCCGCTTCACACATGCCCAGATCCATGGCCCTGTTTACGAAGCGAGGCATGGTCCCGATTGCCGCTCCGACAGATTTCAGCTCATTAGGTAGTGAGACGCTGCGTCCGTCGCTGTTTTATCCAAATGCCGGCGAACTGCGAAAGATAGAGCTGGCGATCCATGAGTATCTTGGTCTGGCGTGGGGAAAACTAAGAGGCAAGTTGTAGCCTAGGAGCCTGATTGGGCTGGCGCAGACGATTGATTTCCCACCGGACGACGTTGGCCGATAACACTCCGACCGGCAGCGAGCCGGGCACGTTCTGCCGCGGCATTTAACCGCCGCTCTTCCCACTTCTCTTTCGTCAAAATAATTCCCACCGCCACGAAGATGAAATAGAAAACAAGAATCTGTGCCCGCTGCCGATATGCTGTACCGACGTTGCCCTGGAATACAGAATACGCAATCGTCAGCATCGTGGTGAAAATGAAGATCACAAACGACTGTCGCAAGCGGTACCGGAAAGTAAACCAGAGGCCCATGACCAGAAATGGAAAACATGCCCACCAAATCAACATTTCGGGCAGCGTGATACTCTGACGCAGCGACTGCAGCTGCCACGGGAAGGGAGCGAATAATAGATAGAGAATCCCTGTGGGAACAGCTTGAAGTGCGCCGGAAGCTGTGGACACGTCAATATCCTCACCAAAGCCAGACTTCGCACTGGTAGCCAGGTCGAGTCGGCTGCGTTGAACGTTGGCCAGGTCGCCGTAGTAGTCCAGTTGCAAGTTGGCTGTACGGATAATCCCAAAATATGTCAGAGCCAAACCAACCCCGACTATCAGTAACAACTGTCGGAAAAAGCTGGTGGCGGTGAACTCACGCATGCCGATCGTGAAAGCTCCAACGATGGCTGCCACGACCATGTAAAAAAGGTAAAAGCGAAAAGTAGTTAAGGCCGCAAGCACACTGACGAGAAACGCGGCATTCTTGAAACTGAATTTTTCGCCGAGACGCAGCGTTAATACGACTGCCAACACCAGCATGAATACAATCGGACCGTCCTTTAGACCCTGCGATGACCACAACACCAACGAAGGAAAGAAAGCAACGAAGAGTGCTGCAATTTTCGCGACGCGAAGGTTCCCAAAAATAGTGTGGGCGATAAGAAAAATAGCTGGTGCCGTAGCGGCCCCGAGGACGGAATTAAAAAATTGAACCGCAAGCGGGTTTTTCCCAATGACCTTGTAGATTGCCGCGACCATGTAAATCATTCCAACGGCGCCGCCTCCCAGCTGCCCCTGGAAGCGTTGGACCAACCCCGCGTAATACCTATCACCAGCTGCCGCCTTAAGAACCGCTGAGCCAAAGAAATCGTAGGTGTAGGCGTCACCTCCAAAGAAATCCTGCAACTGAAACACGTTAATTAATGTTCCAACCACCATCCTGATGAGCAGAGCACCAACGAAAGTCTGTAACAGGAACTGTCTTTCGATTTTGAGAGTAGAAATGACGTAAGCAGCGACAGCACCAACGAACGCGCAAAGGACCAAAGCGGCGACGGCGCCTGAATGGTCGGGAACGACGACGATCACGCCCACACAGATGACCAGGGCCAGTGCCGCTAATACACTATTCATACTTATTACTATCTCTACTAACTAAATATCATCCGGCAAATCAGGTCGGGTCTTCTGCTCAATCAGAAATTGGTCGTCGCTCGTTAGCGCCTTGATGGCTTTAGCCGGTACACCACCAATTAAATAACCTTCATTCGACAATTCACCTGTTATCACCGCGCCGATTCCAACAATGCAACGCGAAGGAACTGTCGCTCCCGGCGCCATTCTAATTTCAGAACCAATATAACTGTGTGACCCAATGATAATGGGTTTTGTACGCTGCCGATTATGCGTCCACAGAGAAGAGTTACGCCCTCCCAGGATGGTGCGTCGCCCTATCTCTACCCGATCCGTGAAATCTATTTTATGCGATGCGGTGATGATGCTGCCATCGCCCAGAAGGAAACGCGGATCCGTCTCATTCACCACAATGGGGTCGGGAATCGAGTTAATCTCATTCAACCTGATTAACTCGGCATAACGTCCCAGGGAAACCTCGTCACCGCCGCGAATGACATTCAGATGCCCAATCTTGACGTGGTCGCCTATTGTCAACTTCTCCACCTGCATAATTACGTTGAAGTGGCCAATCCTAACATCGTCATTAATCTGACAATTGAGCGCATCAATGATGCTCAAGCCAATCTTGACTCGCTTGCCAATCTTATAACCGAAGAAGAGCCTATAAAACGGACGCATCACGAACGATGGCAATAGGGCTACCAGTCCGAGTACTAACATCCGCGGCTTGCTCACTCGATGCATTAGTTTCCGGCAAAAAACAACGTTCGACTCGAACAGATTAGTTCACTTCCCGGTCCATTGCCGCGGGCCCTAATCCAGATATGCACAGGAAGGCGCCCGGGATGGATCTAAAGTATCACAGCAAAGAATCCGGCCGAAGACTGCCCAGTTCTCCCAGCGACCCCATATGGCCTACTACGCGCGAACAGAATGGAAGACCTGGGCCAATTTCGCCGCTTGCACATCCAAGGTGTAATGTTCGAGTGCATAACGACGACCTGCAGCTCCCATGTGTGCGGCTTGCTGGCGATCACTCAGCAATTTCGATAAGCCAGACACCCACTCCTCTTCTGTTTCGGCGGCGAAATGAGTTACGTCCGGCTGCCCGATTTCAGCGCAGGCACCGACGGGCGTGGTAACAAAGGGAATTCCGACAGCCATGTACTGAATAGCCTTGAATCCCGACTTACCCTCAGACCACTCGTCTTTCACAATCGGATAAATACCGATATCGAACGATTGAAAGTCTGCTATCTCGCGGCCTAGATTCCACTCAAGGTTTTCAACTTCGACGCCCGGTATCGTAATTTCATTTCGACCTGCGCCGATCACCTTCAAACGAAACCGGTGAGTTTGCGCCAACTGTTGCAAGGCGGGAAATATCGACGCCAGGTATTGGTAGGTGGAATGGGTGCCAATCCAACCTATGACCGGCACGTCGGACTTGGTCGACTCTGGGCGGGGTACAAATTGATCGGTGTCTACCACCGTTGGAATTATGACGGCCTGTTTACCACGCTCTGTGACGTAGTCGGCAATAGCACGATTACCGCAAGTCACGACCTTCGCCCAATCAATTAAATCGTTCGTCTTACTAAACCATTTCAGGGCGCTGCCCCAGCGTCCATAAGTCGGGCTGAGATACGAGACGTAGGTCGCATCATCGAGATCCAAGACGATCGGACAGCGGCCAATTTTCATTCCCAGCCACTCTACTACGGGTGGACCAATCATCATTGCTTCGCGCTGAACAAACAACACATCCGCTTGATGAGATTGCCAAACTGTCCCTACGCGACGCATAGCAGCACGCATCAAACCTAGCGTTGTGCGCGGCCATTCTGCCCGTTTGTAAAGGGACGAAAGTAGTCGCGAATCAAGAAATGGATGGACGGTCAGCGTGATGCCTTGTTCAGCGAGTGGCGCGATAAACTGGGCCACGCGATAACGCGTCGAGGCTGCTTCAATTGGGTAGGAGGCGAGGGCTAAGACTCTCATAGTTGATGGCTGGGCGGCTGGACAAACTCCCTCATTACTTTGTCGCTCTCAATTATTTCTCCGCCCAAATCTTGAGTGTGTCGCCCAGCCGCCCTGCGTTGAGCAGACCGTTGAGAGCATCTTTTAGTAGCCGGCGGCTTGGACTTGCCATCAATGCTTCATTCAACTGATAACCTGATTCTACGCGGTCGAAATCATCTCGTTTGCCTTCACCACTGGCCGGCGCTCCTTCACCTTTTCCTCGCACTCCATTCAGTAACTCGTATGGATTGACGCCTTCGGTCATCACACGCACCGGGCGCAGACCTGCGGCGTCGAGCATTTGTTTAGCTCCCCTCCTCGAGAACAGTTGCAGGTGCTCAGGTGGACTTACCGTGCTCCACTTTAACCCGAGTAGGTGGGCTGAAATACTGCGACCGTGAGGCGTCGTTAGCCACAACAAACCGCCCGGACGCAGTACGCGGGCTATTTCCATCACGACTAGCTGAGGATCGGAAACATGCTCTAGAACTTCACTGGCTGTGACCACATCGAAATGGTCTGTCGGATAATTCGCCTCAGCAAGTGTGCCGCAAAACACATCGAAGCCCAGCGAACGCACATGTTCTACCGCAGGTTGCGAAACCTCAACGCCGGCGGCCTGCCAACCTGCGCGCCCGGCTGCCTCGATCAAAGTGCCGGCACCGAAGCCGAGGTCGAGCAATCGACCGTTCTGCCGGTAACTGCTGAAGTCGGCGATAATTTCATCGAGTCGCCGCAGAATGAAATCAGGCAGATTTAGATTCTCTTCATGGTAGTAATGATTGTAGTCTTCGGCGCTTTCGGCATCGGGTAAGGAAGCAGTGTAAAGGGTGTTGCAGCCACGACAGCTAACCATTTCGAAAGGACCTTTGAAACCGCGTTTATGATAGGAAGCAGAACCACATGCGGGGCACGGGCGGGCGGAAAAGATTTTGTTTACTTTCTCTTTTGCCATATCGGAATGTTCAGCTAATGGTCACTTCCCCAACCGACGATAGAGTTCAACATACTGGTTACCACCGATAGTGTGTAAATCAAAGTGTGCGCGCGCGACTCGCCGGCAACGTTCATTTACGCCGACCTCGTTCACCAGCCCTAATGCCTGCTCAGCCGCTGTTTGGTACGCAGCCTCATCGAAGTTGCACATCACGATACCGACCCGTTCGTTTTCAACGAGTTCGTCCATATCGCCGATGCCGCCATTGCAGACAACTGGCAGCCCCGCGGCGAGGTATTCAGGAATCTTGGTAGGCGAAGCCGCAATTTGCGCAAACGTCGGTTTGCGAAACGAAATGCCGAGTTTCGCTCGGCGCAGAAGCTCCGGCACCTCGGCGGCCGAAACGCCGACAACCTGAAAATCCTCGTCACTCAAACCTACCCTCCTTAGGACCTCCGTCGCCTGGACCGCGGATGACATAGTCAAGACTCGGAAGAAAGCGCTGGACTGTTTCGCTCGCAATGCTTTGAAGAAACGACCCATCTCCTCCAGCATGTAAAGTCCTGTGACTGAACCTGCATACACCACTTCAAAGCGACCGGCTACCGTTTCGCGGGCAGGAGCTGGTTGCTCTGCCGTGCCCCGGTAGAGCGCGATGTCAACACAACAAGGAATTACTTGAATCTTGTCAGCAGAAGCGAGTTTCTCGTCAACTAGCCACTGCCGCATTCGCTGCGTGAGCACGACTATTCCGTCGGCGCGTTCGATACCCCTTCGCTCCAGTTTCTTTACCGCCCGGAAGACATTTGAATCTCTCCGCCACACACCTGCGTCCTCGTATTCTTCAGCCATGAGTCCGCGGATGTCGAAAATGATTCGTACGCCTGGCAGTCGCTTGGCGGCCAACAGTGCCATCGCGAGCGGCACATGTGCGCGTGCGTGCAGCACATCCACTCCGAGACGCTTCGCTAATTTGATTGCGAAGCGAGCGCCGGCCAGGATGTCGTACGCCGTTCCAGGGACCGATGGGCTCTTGTGATAGGGCAGTCTGAACCACTTGATACCCTCAGCCTCTAATTGCTCTGTCTCCTTCCTGATGTCAGTTTCGTTCCAGCTCTCACGAAGACGCGGCTCGAAGGTCAGGAGATGAACCTTGATCCCGGAAGCTGCTAGTTGTCGAAGGTAAGGAAGCACCTGAGTCTGCACCAGCGGTTCACGCAAGCCGAAATAACAAAGGTAGAGAGTGCTCAGGTTCATGATGATCGAATTAGAGTCGACAACTTGCTATCAGGATGACCGTCGCACGGTTTTTACCAACCGATATAGAGGTAACGAGTGGGTTAGCAACCACGCCATTACAGCCTGAGTGTTGAATGGACCAACGGCAGCCCGTTTGGCGGCGCAGGCCTGGGCCTTCGCAATTTCGCCGTTACGATAATGTTCGACCGCCTCCCAGTAGCTGCGAATACCTACAATCGTGTTGTCGTACTTGTAATTGAGTTCTGCGTTCAAATAGTTATAGACCCGCACCACTTCCTGACTATTACGCGAGGCGCTCGCAGCCGAGAAGGTTCCGCCTCCATGAACCCGGTAAGCTCCCATCACCTTGTTGACATAGCCAATCTTGCCGTAACGCGCATTTAGAACATGTAACGGAAAATCTGCGATTCGCAGCGTGTAGAACCATTCAGGGAACTCTTCAAAAAGACCGCTTCGAAAAACCACTGAACAAGTGGGAATGAAGTTACCCACCCCCAGCAAGTCTTCGATAGTCGAAATCTTCTTGTGGCCCAGCCGTGGGTTGATGCGATCAGGAGTGCCGCCGTCTTGAGAAAACATTTTGACGGAGTGGAAACAAATTACGCATTCCGGATGAGAATCGAGAAAATTAATTTGCTCCTGCAACTTTGTCGGCGAAGTCCAGAAGTCATCACCCTCCAACAAAGCCACGTACTCGCCCCGACACGATTTGATGGCGTGAGCGAAATTCCGGTTTATTCCCAGATTAACTTCGGGTGAAACGAGACGAATTCTATGGGGATGTAACTTTTGATAGTCAGCTACGATCTGGGGTGTGCGGTCCGTTGAACAATCATCACTGACTACAATCTCGTAGCCGAATGAGGTTTGCTGTGCGAGTACGCTATCTAATGCTTTAGCGATAAACTCTTCTTGATTATACGAGATTAGGCAAACGCTGAGCTTCATGTCGCCGAGAGTCTCTGTCTAACTTCGGCGCCATTTGCAACGGTCAGGCGAATAACCTCACCGATCGCGCCGATCTCCTCCAGGCCCACACTTGTCCCGGTAGGCAGCACCAATATCCGCTTAACCAGCGCTTCAGTTTCCGGGAGCAGGAATCGCGCATGCGGAAAGTGGGAGCGATAGGGTTCCATCCTGTGACAACCGGGATAGAAATAGCGCCGGGCGATAACATTCTCTGCCAGAAGGATGGAGATCAGCTGATCGCGGCTCACCTTCGTTATGCTTTCATCTACCTCCAGCACAACATACTGATAATTACTCGGCTCTTCGTAACTCAACATCTTGATCCCAGGCAGGCCAGCGAATTCCTTTTGATACTGCTGATGGTTCAAACGGTTGACGTCAACGAAATCCGTCAGGCTTTCCAAACTCGTTAGTCCCATCGCCGCCGACATCTCGTTCATCTTACCGTTCGTTCCAAGATAAATGACGTTGTCGAAGCCCGAAAAACCGAAGTTCGTCATCAGGCGCATTCGTGCAGCCAACTCATCATCGTTGGTCGTAACCGCACCACCCTCGAAGGTGTTAAAGAATTTAGTTGCGTGAAAACTAAACACCTCCGCCTCACCAAAGCTGCCTATCTTTTTCCCGTTGTACTCACACCCGAGGGCATGCGCCGCGTCGAACATCAGTTTCAAGTTTCGGCGTTTTGCAATTTCCGTGAGCGCATCGATATCACAAGGCCGTCCCCATAGGTGCACACCAATAATCCCACTGGTGAGTGGCGTGATCATCTTGTCGAGTTTTGCGGGATCGATGTTGTGCGTAAGAGGATCAATGTCACAGAAGACGGGTGTTATCTGTTGCCATTGCAAAGCATGAGCAGTAGCGATAAAGGTAAACGCCGGAACAAGTACTTCACCGCTTAACCCCAACGCCCTGATCGCGATTTCCAGGGCCACAGTTCCGTTGCACATCGCGATGCAGTGTTTGACTCCGAGGAAGTCGGCAAGCTCGGCTTCCAATTTCTGTACGTATGGACCACTGTTCGTTAGCCAACGACGGTCTAACAGGTCGTTGATCCGCGACATGAGTTGTTCCCGGTTGCCGATATTGGGCCGACCCACATGCAGTTTTTCAGAGAAAGCAGGCGTGCCACCGAACTGAGCAAGGTCAGTAATTCCGTTTTTATTGACTATTGCCATCGACTCTCTTCACCACCCTCGCCGGGACTCCATATGCCACGACCCCATCGGGTATGTCCTGCATCACAACCGCGCCCGCACCTATTACCGTGTTGGAGCCAATCCTGATATGGTCGCTGACTATCGCTCCTATCCCTATCCAGGATGTTTGGCCGACACTAACGTTTCCGGCCAAATGGGCGCCGGGAGAAACATGGACGCCCGCCTCAAGGAAACATTCATGATCCACCGTGGCTCCTGTATTAATAATGACACTTTCACCAATTCTGGCCCCTGGATTTATCACTACTCCCGCCGCGATTACTGAGCCGCGAGAAACCACCACGTCGGTTGCGACGACGGCTTTCGGATGAATTGCAGTAGCAAGCTCAAAACCTTTCTCGCGTATTAATTCACTCGTCTTCAACCTAGCGGCACAGTTACCGAATCCAACAATCAGATGGCCAACACCCATATCCCTTAATTCATCCAGCTTTTCTATGCCGCCAAAAACTGTCAGACCATTGAACTCGGCTCCATGACGTGTCGAGTCAAGATCTTCGACAAACCCGATCAGCTCATAGTCTCCTTGCAAGCGTACTATGTCAGCAACTACCAAGGCGTGACCTGACGCACCCCATATAGCGAGCTTTCGGACTGGCACATTTTCTTGTTCCGATACACGCATAAGTCGGCATCAGCAATAACAGACGATCAAAGGAGTTCCAAATAGTAAAGGATGGTTACTCAGACCGACCAATGATAGAGCACATCTGAACGATGCTACGAGTGGCACGCTATCCACCGGTTCGCTAGATCTCATCAAGTATAGGTCATCTTCCTCGATGTCTTGCTGGTCTAATTACTCCTGAGCAATGTCGGTCTGAATCCCAGCATTCTGCTCGACTAATTGGTTTGAACTGGGGCCTTGGAAAAGGGCGAATCCGTGCCGCGAATATTGTTTAGCATTCCCGTGATGCGACGCGATTCACTGGGTTTGAGGAGTGCCGCTATCCAGCCCACAAATGTGGCGAGATCGATGGCCAGGGTTATCATCAAAACTCCGGCGAATCGAAGAGGGTTAAGCAACCAGGCCAGCCCACGACTCTCACGGTTCTGCCTGATGCGCCTGAATACACGAGCAAATAGAGCGCTCAATGGGATGACAATCCACCACCACCGATGAACGACGGCCAGAACTAGAAACGGAACCGCGAGCGCATAGGGAATAGCGACGCCATAATGCCAGTGGCGCTGCCGCTTCACCCAAACGTTCCACTTCGAATACAGAACAAATCTACGAAACGTGCTGCCCAGAGTTTTGCGCAGCTCCCAATGGACCATCGCCTTCGGCGCCCACTCGACTACAGCACCCTTCTTATCCAGTTCTTCGAAAAAGATTAGATCCTCGGCAGCACGCAAGTCGGGAAAGCCACCGACCGAGCGCCATGCATTGCTGGTCACGAGTGACGATGCTATGAATTGCCCACGCATATCACCTGCGGGACCGAATCGCCTGCTTGGCAAATACGCGATTGCTGCACACTCCACAAAAAAGGAATCCATCACAGGCTCATAATTTCCGCAAACAATATCAATCCCGGGGTGCGATTGCGCAACTTCCAGTAGTCGCTCAAGCCACTGGGGATCGAGCCGGTTGCCCGCGTCAGTCAACGCAATCCAGTCGTAGCGAGCGTTGGCGATGCCGATATTGCGTCCTAGCCCAGGCGACGCTTTTGACGCTTCGATGACACGGATTTTCGGATTCCTTAAACGAGCGGCCTTTAGGATCTCAACTGTGCTATCGCGACTGCCACCATCAACCAATACGATTTCGTCCGGCTGCCGTGTCTGAGCAGCGATGCTTTCTAACAATGGATTAATGGTCGCCGCTTCATCGCGGACCGGCACCACGAGGGACACCTTCATGTTCGCACTATCACCGTTGCGTTGCTGGTCCATAAGTCGCTACAAGTTCTTCGATTCACTCGTAAGGAAAGCGCACTTTAAAATCATCCAGGGTTTGCGGTCGCCGATCCGCTCCGCGGAGGACGCTTAAGGGAACGTTTCCATAAAACGAGGCCCAAACAGTAAACGTACTCTGCGCCCCAATAAGATAATCGCACCTGGCGAATGCATACAGATCCTCAATGATGTCACGCGTCCCGAAGGTCACGCGGAATCGCGAAAACATCTCCGGATCTTGCGGCCAATCAGAGCAGATCAAGAACCCCACTCTCTTGCCGGGAAAAAGATCCACGATCTCATCCATCACCGCAGCAAACTCTTTGGTGGTGTAGAAGTAATGACGCGCGTTGGCAAAATAAAGAATGCCATGGCGGATGTGAACGCCCACAAGCACATCTACATCCTGGCGAGACCGTTCGATCAGCTCATCGATGTTTTTCTGTTGCCGATCATGGGGACGAAAGAACTTGCGTACCGCGTCTGATTGCCTCCGAAGCGCGTCTGAGTCGCGGAAAAGCCAGCCACGCAAAAGTATTAGCTCTTTTGGCTTAAGTGTTTTCAGAAACTCAGGGTCACCCAGGTTGAACTCGGTGGTCCAATCCTTAATCGTTAGGACCCGCAAAAACGGCAGGTTTAATCCCAGCTTCGGAAGTAAGCGGCTTATGAAATGGAAAAGGTGAAATGTCAGCCGGCGTCGAAAACGTGTGGGACGAATTTTTGATAGCTGCGGGGGAAACCGGCACAACAAATCGCCGGCAGTCGCGGGAAACAGATGCGCATAATCGTCAAAGGCGGCAGTTCCCACTTTCACGTTGCTCTCGATCGACCGAGCGATCAAATGAGAGTAGACGATCAGCATGTTCCCCAGTTGGCCGGGCTTGTTGGCAACAACAATCATGAGCTGACATTTTTGTACAGGGCATCATACTCTGCCATGCCATCGTCACCTCGGTAAGAAACGACAATGTCGACCAACTGAAAAGAGTGTTGACGCAAGAACTCGTCTACCTCGTGATACTGGCAAGCATCCTTATAGAGTTGATGATTATCCATCTCGCTCAATACGAACGTCGTTCTTTTCAGCGTGTCCAGTCCACCCTTGAGAATCTCCAGCTCAGTTCCCTGAGTATCTAATTTGATCAGAAGAGGGTCGGGAGAGTTGCGAAACTCATCGTCGAGCGTTGAAACCTGGACGTGCGCCTGCGTTTCCTCTTTGAACATCGCCTGAAATCCTGCCGGCGTCCGTTCAACATCCTGAAGGCTGATCTCTTTGAGCGAAGAGGAAACGTCATTCTTAGTGACGTGTAGCACCGCCTCTCCTTTGGCCCGGCCCAACGCAATTTTCTTCACCGTGATGTTACTGTTCGCTTCTGCGACTTTGTCGAGCCTGGGCCACATCTTCGCATTCGGCTCGAAGCAGTAAATTTTTTGACCTGGAAACTCATTACCGAAATAGAGGGATGTCTCTCCGTTGAATCCACCAATATCAATAATGATCGAATCAGACGAAATGTTCGTGTGTTCCTTGATATACCTCGTGGCCCAGTAAAGGTGTTCAGTTCCACTCGCAAAGAAAGTGCCCTTAACGTAATAAAAAGCTCTCTGGTTCACCTTAAAGGGAAACAGGTAAAGGGCGATGAGCTTGTTTGCAAGAGTTCTCAACATCGGCTGCCAGGTCTACAGGCTAAGGTGTTTGTTGTTGTGTTTTAGAGGATAAGGCGGGTTCGACATCTGATTCAGCGCTGACTCATGACGCCATAGATATCGCCAAATTGGCCCTGCTCACCCAGCGCCGGCAAAATGCTGGTTGTGAACTCATCATAATCAACGTGCTTTGCGAGTACAAAATTTAGGTCTTCCCCCTCACAATAGTTGAAAAGGTAGTCAGAGGAAATGTTGTGAAGCAGACGCACACACTCCGCGGCTTCTTGAATCAACTCAGGCGTATATTCAAAGGAAATAAACGGAACCGGTCGCGTCAGTCCTTTGAGCACACTGGCCTCAAAGCCCTCCACATCAATCTTTACAAACCTGGGTGCGCCATGGAGCTCGATCATGTGATCAAGGGTTGTAGTTTTCACCACCAGCTGTTCATCCCAGTGGTTATCTTTAAACCTTTGGGCGCTGACCTTTGAAATAAAGACGGGCGACATCGAAGACAAGTTATGCGAGTCGCTCTTATAAAAAGTCGCCTCACCCTCACTATCGCTCACCGCGAGTTGATTGATTGTGACATTCGGCGTTCGCCGAAAACGAGACTTTAGATGCCTGACGCAATCGGATTGCGGCTCGAAGGCAACCACTTTCCTGGCAAGTTGAGAAAAAATCTCCGAGCGTTGGCCAACGTTGGCTCCGATGTCAAAAACGAGGTCGTCTTTGCCGATTAGTTGCGCGTAAAACTCTTTTTGGGAAGCATTGCGCTGATCGTCGCGAAATCGGTAACCGTTGATCTGATAGTAAAGACCGAGGTCAAGAAGACGCTCTTTTAGAAACCCTTTCAACAAGAAACCCTTTCAACAGCGTGCAGGCAAGAGGCCATGCCTGCCGGTGGCATTGGCCACCGGGAAGCAGACAGCGAAGTTACGAATTAAACGTTAGCTGTCACAGCCACATTCTTCTGTAGTTCAACGGCGATCCAATTGTAGGTGCGCTCAAGACCGTCCTCAAGAGATACCTGCGGCTCCCATTTCAGAATTTCGCGCAGGACCGTGTTGTCGCTGTTGCGGCCTCTCACACCTTGGGGCTTGGTCAGATCGTAACGTTTGGAAATTTGCTTGCTAGCAATGCCCGAAACGATGTCGACCAACTCATTGATGGAAATCATTCGATCCTGCCCGAGGTTGATCGGTTCCCGATGGTCACTTCGCATCAAACGGTAAATCCCTTCAACACAGTCGTCGATGTAACAATATGACCGGGTCTGTTCGCCATCTCCCCAAACTTCTATTTCATCTTCCGTTTTCGCCAGGGCTACTTTTCGACAGATCGCTGCCGGGGATTTCTCGCGTCCACCGTCGTATGTTCCCAGCGGACCAAAAATATTGTGAAAGCGCACAACCCGTGTATCCAAACCAAAATCTTCGGTGTAGTGGCGGCAAACCCTCTCCATATAGAGTTTCTCCCAGCCATAGCCGTCTTCAGCGTCTGCAGGGTAAGCGTCTTCCTCGCGTAAGGGAGTTACATCTGTCTTTTCCTGCAAATAACCCGGATAGATGCAGGCGCTCGAGGTGTAAAGGTACCGCTTGACGTTGTTGATTCGGGCCGCCTCGATCGAGTGCAAATTCATCAGCGTGTTGTCGCGAACGATCTCAGCCTTATGACTTTCTATAAAACCGATACCACCCATATTTGCGGCTAACCCATAAACTTCATCGACTCCCTGCGTTGCCGCCAGGCAGTTGTCCATTTTGGTTAGATCGAGTAGCTCGAATTCGTGTGCTGCAGTTGGCTCGTATTCAGGTTCTTTGATATCCACGCCGCGAACCCAGTAACCGCGGTCGACCAAATATTTAGTCAAATGATGGCCAATAAATCCGCCAGCTCCAGTCACCAATACCTTAGCTTTTTCAGACATATATATGTTTTGAACTCCTGCGCAGTGATTACTTTTGGACCGACGAAACATTACTTGATGAAGCAAAAGATTTGCAAGTCAGCACTCAGGAACGGCCTCACTTTCTCAAGGGCACCCAAATCCCGAAATCAACCTTGCCCCGTTAAGAACCGGAAGCGGTCGCGACCGGGTCGATCTCGCGTTAGAAAGGCTTGAATAGGATTACTCCGAAGCCAACGACAGCAGATCAGCTCTGCTGATTAGGGTCATTGAATTCGCGAGCCTCTGTCGCCAGATCGACCCAGTCGCTACCCGCTTACGGTTCTGTACGGACCTTGCGCTCTGATTTCTTGGGGCAAGCTACGAAGTTTGCTCTGCGACTGCGATTGGCGTCCGGTCTGCTGTCACAAAACGCCGATAGTCGCTCATTGTTCCGACGGCTTTCATAAGGGACTTTCGGTGTGCAAAGCCAATAATCGCGCAAGTTAGCACCGTGCACCCAAAAGCCAGGAGGTTCCGGCCGGTCAAGGATGCAACGAGGGCGCCTACTGCGATTGGAAGATTCGCCTCGAGCGTCCAGGTTCGCTTCGGCAAGATGCTTCGATGAACGAGGAAAAAGATCGTAACGAGGTTAATGGCGGACGCTACAGCTGACGCCCAGGCGCAACCTAACAAGCCGAACCTGGGGATGAGCACCCAGTTAAGAATTACATTGGCAGCTGATCCTGATACGACGGCAATAGTAATGAGATGGGTCTTAGCGGCGGTCGTTGTGATCGGGCCGTAACCCATCAACCAGGGGCCGGCGAATGCCCCGGCCGCCATCAAAGGCCATAGCAACGCCGACGTTTGGGCGAAACCCGACCCAAAAACTAAGGGGAGCAGGTACCAGCCCACGGTTGCGACGAGCGCACATCCCATCGTCCAGAGAAGGGTGAGCATTGGTAACACTTCGTGGATAAACCGTGCGGTCCTGTTTTCTTGTTTGCCACTTTGGAACGTGACAAAAAGCGGAGCCAAAACGGTGCCGATAAGCACGGGCAACTGCTGTGTCAGACCGCTGAGTTGGTAGACGACGGCGTAAATACCGAGTTCTACCTGGGAAAGAAAGTGCGAGATGAAAAGTGCGTCGAGGTAATAACTTGCCAGGTAGCCGATAAATGCCGCTGGAATGATAGGGAAAGAAAAGCGCAACATGCGCTTGAGTAAAGAAATATCAATCCCTGCAATTGGCCAAATGAATTTTGACAGTTTGAGCAAACCTACAACGCTGGCCAGGAGCGGGCCCAGGACATATACGCAGCCCACACTCCAAACTGAGATCTTCCCACTTAGCGCCAGTAAGCAAACCGCAAGAAAGATGAGGACCCTTTCCAGCGTCAAGAGTGATCCTTGTAGTCGCAACAGTTTCACACCCTGAAGCGCTTGCTGAACGTGGATCCATAAGGAGTTGGCTATGAGCAAACTGAAGACGAGGTAACCGCCCTTAGCCGGCAAATGCAGCAATTCGGAAAGTTTGGGTAACCACAGCGGCATTGCCACTGCGACCAACCCAAGGTTCGGCAGAAGGATTGCCAAACGAGACCAGAAGGCCGAGGTAATCCGGCCAGTTTCGACGAATTCCTCACATCCAAAGCGAGATACTGTGGCGCCCGTCCAGTTAATCGCCAACAGCATCACAATTTGGGACGCCGCAATAACGGCCACCACGCCACCGTAGCCTGCCGCGCCGAGATAACGCGTTGCGATCCAAACAGCCGCAAAAGAAAAAAGAGCGCTAGCTGCTTGAGTCGTAACGAGCGTTATGTAGTTCTTGGGCCCCTGGCGAAGGTCCCAGCTGGCATCCCGCCGATCAAGGCCAGCCATCATCGGGTCCATCTCAACCTCAGGAGCAGGTCCCTCGACAGTTATGCTTATTGGCGCGTTCCCGCTGATGTGGTCCGGTGGTGACTGGGGCTTATTCATGACTGACAGGCGTTTATGATTTGAGCGCAGACGAACAATTATCCTTTGAAACTACGACTCAATACTAACCGACATTGGGCTAAAAACGAGGGGAAGCTCCACTGAATTAGAAATAAGGTTAGGAAGAGTCGCGTCCAAGACTCTGAGGATCGTGGGTCGAACAACCGACGCGATGCTATGTAAAGGATTTGGCTGAGGGAAGCCCTGATCGTTGTGCATCCGCCGAGGTAGAAAACCTCGGCGGATAGCGTCAACTAAGCCAGACTAAGTTCGTGGTGTAGCGGGCGCGGTGCTATCGGACTTTTCGTCGTCTGGATCGCTGTAGTAGCTCGAGTAATAACCATACCCGTAGTAACCAGCATAGTAGTAATCCTGCTGGCTTTCGAGTTTCACGTTATTGAGTACGACGCCGAAAATGTGCGCGCCGACATCAAGCAACTGCTGCTTGGCGCGACGAACGACTGCACGTGAGCTCTTGCCACCATGCACGACCAGCATTACGCCATCGACCATGGTTGAAAGGATTGAGGCGTCTGTGAAGGAAATCGCCGGCGGTGAATCGATGATAATGTGTGCGAACCTTTCGCTCAACACGCCCAGCAATTTTCTCATCTCATCTGACCCCAGGAGCTCCGCCGGATTTGGAGGCACGGGACCAGAAGTCAAAAGCTTTAGATTTGGAAGCTTTTCATAGTTTTGGACTAACCGATCGACGTCTCGCTCACCTGAAAGCCAATTTGTCAGACCAGCGGCATTTGAAATTTCAAAATGCGCGTGCAGACGTGGCCGTCTCAAGTCGCAATCGATAATCAACACCTCGGCGCCAGTTTGAGCCAGCATCACCGCGGTATTGATAGCGGTCGTGGTCTTACCTTCAGACGGCTGGCTCGACGTAACCAGGATGGTCTTCGGAGGTTGTCCAGCCGATGACAGCAGCAACGACGTTCGCAAGTGCCGATAAGACTCGGCTACCGCCGACCTGGAATCATCCACCAGGGCCAAAGCATTAACTGCCGTCGGTGTTGGCGTGGGAGCGCCGGGAAGCAAACCTTTCTTCTCACTCCTGCTTGCCGGAATGAGCGCAAGCGCCGGCAGATGAATGTAGCGATCAACGTCTTCCATTGAGTTAACTGTGTCATCAAGGAAGTCGAGCAGGAACGCCAAACCGATACCCGCGATTAATGAAAGAATGAACGCCATCATGATATTGCGCATTCGGGGCGGGCCAATTGGCGTTTTGGGGAGTCTGCTGTAGGTAGCAACGCTCACTTCATTAGGCTTTTCGGAAGACTTCGTCGCTTCCAGTTCACGCTGCTTCTGCAGTAATGAATTCAGATACTGTTTGTTTGTTTCCAGCACTGAAGAGATGGCCATCATCTCGATCTGATCATGCGTTTGCTGCGTCGTCTTTCCACGCTGCTCGTTATAGGTCCGGCGCAGATAATTTTCTTTGCTCTGAGCGGCTTCATAACGGCCTTTCATACCGTTAAGAACTTCGGTCGTTGCGCGTTCCAGTTCTTTTTCCCTGGGCGCTAGCTGACTCTCAATCTTCTTTACTTCAGGCCACTCGTCGGTATAAGCCACCCGCAGTGCGTCGCGTTTTTGCTTGAGCTCAGAAATCTTCTCGCGCAGATTTGCGATGTATTCCGATTTCTGAACATCAGGAATCGCAAACATGTCCTTTCGCTTTGCGCTCTCGTTGGCGCTTTCGTATTGCGCCTGTGCCTCTTTGCGTTCGTTCTCGGCGATCAGCATCTGCGAGCTCAACTCATTGAGTCGTCGCAATTCGACGTTTGTACCCGCATCGGGAGTCATCGGCAGACTCTTGGCTTTGGCGTAGTTGAATTGTCTTTCCTGGTCCTGCTTGATCGTCATCTGCAGGCGGCCAATTTCTTTAGCCAAAACAACTTCTTGCTTCTGTGATCCCTGCGTCGAGCGTTCGAGATTGTTGTAAATGAATACTTCGGCGATCGTGTTCGGAATCTTCTGCGCCAGGGTTGGATCCGTGTGAGTAAACTTGATCGTGATCAGGTTGGTCTTTTCTATAGGTTCGACCGTTTCATTCCCGATGATCGCGTCTTCGTAAGGTTCCAATCGCGCTAATTCTTCGGGCGACAACGGCCGATCAAGAAGCGCGTTCTCTCCAACTATGTTGGCTCCAGTAGCTACGGCCGGCGACACTGTCCGAGGCTTGTTGTCACGGCTGACAATTTTCTTAAGTGACGCAAAGAATCCACCCTGAGACTGGTTGCCCAAAAAGTTAGGATTGTTCTGCAGGTCGAGCGTTAAGACTACCTGGCGCGCCAACGCAGGATTCTGCAGCAGTTTGAATTGTGTACCCCAAAAAGTGGGATCAGTCGCACTGTTGATGGTGATTTCTTTGGTCTGCAGGACGCTCCGGGGTTTCGGTTCGATCCGGATCGTTGCTTCGCCCTGGTAAATTGAAGGAGTCCGAAACATCTGAATCGTAACCAGCGAAGTGACAACCAACGTCAAGCTGAGAATCAGCCACTTGCGCTTGAGGACCACGAACAGATAGTCGCGAATATTGTGCGAGGAAGTCGCTGCCGCGCCGTAAGGTTTGCCTTGACTCAAATCGGTCAAAGGACGATCGAGGCCGCGGTCGAGGGGAGCCGGTATCAAACGATTATCTTGTGTCACCATATAGCTTTAAACCTTCAATTTTTAAGACTAAATCCTGCAGAAGGTTAGAATAATAGCAGAGACTAGCCCTGTGGCAAGTAGACGATGCGCCGTTTTGACGCTGAAAAACGTAATCAGCTTGATGGGGCGCCCACGAAGTCGGCAACAGCCTCTTCCCAGTCAGGAAGTGGAGACAAGCCGACTGCTTCTGAAAGCAAACATTTAAGGCGGGAATTGACAGGTCGGGGCGCAGGTCTAGTGAGTGAATTCATGGAGATTGTCTGCAGTTTCAGCCCTTCGAAGCCACTTAAATCGAGTGCCAGACGGGCAAATTCTGCGAAACTTGCACCCGCCCCCGAATTGACCACGTGGAAAATACCCGGCAGATCCAGCTGAGCCAGCTCGCGTAAACGTGACGCCAGATGAAGTGAAAAAGTGGGTGTGCCGTAACAATCGCTGATCGCGTTGAACCTGGTGCCAGCGCGGGCCAGGTTGACTACGTTGCTGAGAAAATTCTTTCCACCTGGGCCGAAGATAAATCCACTCCGCACTACGATGGTACGCGCGTAGGCGAGTTGCCCGCGACGCTCCCCTTCCAGCTTCGACTTTCCGTAAACACTCTGCGGATTGGGATTGTCTCGCTGAGTGTAAAAGCCGTCCTTGTCACCATCGAAAACGTAGTCTGTGGAGATGGTAATGAAGGCGGCGTTAGCGAATCGGCTGGCCGTTGCCAGATTCTCCGGACCAGCCGCGTTTGCCGCTGTCGCTCGCGCCGGATCACTTTCGCACCCGTCAACGTCGGTCCATGCGGCACAGTTGATGACGGCATCAGGTTTTGCTGAAAGTAATGTTGTTTTTACGGAGTTGAGATCCGAGATATCGAGCGATTGGTGATCAAAGGCGAGGACCTCGTCGCCGATGGCTCGACAATGATTTGTCAGAGCTTGCCCGACCATTCCGCCAGATCCTGTGACCAGCACTCTCAACTCGCGGAAACCTCTTTTCCATACTGCTGCTCGTAATAATCTCTATATGCCCCACTGCGCGTCCGGTTCACCCATTTGGTGTTTTCCTGATACCAGCGAATCGTTTTGAGCAAGCCCTCTTCCCACGTCTCTTTAGGTTTCCACCCCAGCTCGGTTTCAGCAAGAACAGGATCTAAAGCATAGCGACGGTCGTGACCAGGTCTGTCTTTGACGTAGCGCAAAAGTGAGTGTGGTTTCTGAACCGCATCCAGAAGCGACTTCACCACATCGATGTTTCGTCGTTCATTGCGGGCCCCAAAGTTATAAACACCGCCCGATTGGCCGCGCTCCAGGGCCGCCAGGATTCCTTGGCAATGATCTTCCACGTAAATCCAATCCCTAACATTCAAGCCATCGCCATAGACAGGAATCGGCTGATCGTTAAGGGCGTTAGCCAGCGCCAGTGGCAAAAACTTCTCCGGAAACTGGCGTGGTCCATAGTTGTTCCCGCACCGCGTGATCACCGTATCAAGTCCGAAAGTGTGATGGGCCGCACGGACCATGTGTTCGGCAGCGGCCTTTGAAGCAGCATAGGGACTGTTTGGTGCGAACGGTGAATCTTCGGTGAAGAAAGCGTTTTCGTCTTCCGGCAAACTTCCCATCACTTCGTCGGTGGAGACTTGTAAAAAGCGCCGTACGCGACGTTCGCGGGCTGCATCCAGCAACACCTGAGTGCCAATGATATTTGTCCGCAAAAACTCCGCCGCCGACGCGATGCTGCGATCAACGTGTGATTCGGCGGCAAAATTTAGAACGGCATCAGTGCCGGTCTCCATGGCCGCCAAAACTTCCTCGGGTTTGGCAATGTCTCCTCGAACAAACCGATAACGCGGATCATCCAGATCCTGAAGATTGTCCAGGTTTCCTGCATATGTAAGAGCGTCAAAATTGACGACCTCACAATTCGACACTTCCGCCAGTATGAGACGCACGAATGCTGAACCTATGAATCCGGCGCCACCGGTAATAAAGAATTTACGTGTTGTCACTTTGAATATTTGTTTCTTGAATTAGTTTTTGAGCTGTCGCAGACGAGAATAACCGTGTCGGCATCGCCGTGCAAACTCGCGATTAGCAGAACGCGGCCTACAAATTTGGCTGATAAAGCAAAGCTTTGTGTAGAATGTCACCCTTTCAAAAAGGTATCAATAATACATGCACTATCACTTGATCGGGATCTGCGGCACTGCCATGGCTGCCCTTGGTGGAATGCTTCAAGCTCGCGGCCATCGCGTAACCGGCTCCGACGAAAATGTGTACCCACCGATGTCTACTATGCTCGATTCGCTGGGCATTCCCGTCAATGTAGGTTTTAGTTCTGCTCACCTTGATGAACGTCCCGATTGCGTCGTCGTTGGCAATGCAATTCCGCGTGGCAATCCTGAACTGGAAGCAACACTCGACCGAAAACTTCTCTATCGTTCCCAAGCCGAGATTGTGAAGGAGGAGTTTATACGCAACCGGCGCTCGTTAGTCGTTGCCGGAACCCATGGCAAAACCACGACGACCAGTATTGCCGCGTGGGTGTTGGACCAGGGCGGATTAGATCCAACGTTTCTGATCGGCGGCGTCGCTCAAAATTTTGGCGTTAGTTTTCGCGTTACTAATAGCGAATATTTTCTAATCGAGGGTGACGAATACGACACCGCCTATTTTGATAAAGGCCCGAAGTTCATGCACTACCTGCCGGAGATCGCGATCGTGAACAACATCGAGTTTGATCACGCTGATATTTACAAAGACCTCGACGCGGTCAAGCTGGCATTTCGCAGATTCATGAATCTTGTGCCGGGAAATGGAAGGATAATCGCCGGTTGGGATAGCCCGAACGTACGCGAGGTTGTCAGTTCAATGGGCACGAAGCTGTTTACTCAACTGGAAACCTTCGGCACCAGCAGCGACGCGAAATGGCGCATTACCGAACAGGATTTCTCGGGCGAACAGAGTGAGTTCATCGTAACTTGCGAGGACAAACGCTGGGAACGGTTCGCGACGCCGCTCATCGGCGAATTTAATCTTCTCAATTGCCTGGCCGTGATCATCGCCGCGGACGCGTGGGGAATAGAACGCGATGTCATCAAAGAAGCGTTACGGACTTTCAAGAATGTTCGGCGGCGGGCGGAAGTCCGTGGTGAGGAAAGAGGCGTCACAGTGATCGACGATTTTGCTCATCACCCCACCGCAGTCAGAGAAACCCTGCGCGGACTCCGTAACCGATATCGCGGTCGTCGCCTCATCGCTGTTTTTGAACCGCGTTCGTGGTCGTCACGATTGGCAGTTTTTCAAAACGACTATGCAAACGCGTTCAACGATGCGGACTACGTAGTGATCTCGGAAGTTTTTGATAGCCGGAAAGCTGCGGAAAAAGGCGAAACACTGAACACCAGTAAGCTCATCGAAGACATTGCCGGCGCGAACAAACCTGCAGTGGCTTTTGGCGAAGTGGATGAGATCATCGGTCACCTACTGCCACGGCTTCGAGAGGGCGACGTCGTTGCCATCATGTCAAATGGTGGTTTTGGCGGAATTCACGAAAAACTCTTGCACCTGCTGAAGGATGGTGGGAATTGAAGCATTCCCTACTTGATGGAGCATTACGTGGCCAATGAACTCATGGTAACTTACACCGACAAATACAAGTCTTAGGATCACGAATCTCGGAGGCAGAATGTCTGCATTACTGGCGAAGCGGCGACTGAAAAACCTGCTCCTCTTCATTCCCAACATGGTGGTGCTTTGTGCCCGGCTGCTTGCCGATTCGCGAGTGCCAATGACTGAGCGCGCGTTAGTCGCTGGAGCGATTATCTATGCTCTTGTCCCTCTCGATTTGATACCGGATATGTTGCCTTTCGTGGGACAGATTGATGATGCGTACTTGATCGCCCTTTCCCTTCTCCGCTTGATGGAGCGCACCGATCCGAAGATTGTCCGCGAGCACTGGAAAGGTGGTGGGGACGTTGTCGAATTGATTGGAGGCGCAGCAACGCTGGCGTCCAAATTCTTGCCGAAGCCAATTCGAAGAATTTTGACAGCTCGCGTCGAAGCGGCCGGCGCAGATGGCTCAAGTCTCAAGAATTTGCGCAAACCTTTATTGGTCGCGCGTCCCGAGCCGGAGCACATTGAGGCCAATGATCAAGTGAGCAGTGGCTCAGCCAGGTAACCAAACGGACTAATCGACGGATGACCATACTTGACCGAATTCGCCAACGTGCTGCTTCCAACCCACAGCACATTGTCCTGCCCGAGGGCAATGATCCACGCACCGTGATAGCCGCAGCCTCCTGCGTGCGCCAACGACTGGCAAAGATAACGATACTTGGCGATGAGTCGACCATCCGAGAAACAGCCCGGCGTGAAAACGTCGATCTCGGAAGTGTCGAAGTGTTGGACCATCGGCGCGCCTCCGATTTCGAAAAGATGGTGGCCATGTTTCACGAAATGCGGCGCGCCAAGGGCTTGATGGCTGACGAAGCTCGAACACTCCTCATGGATCCGCTCTACTACGGAAATCTCATGGTGCGAATGGGAAAAGCGGACGGTTCGGTCGCCGGAGCAACTAATACAACGTCGCACACAGTTCGGGCCGCCTTACACTGCATTGGAGTTCGACCAGGCTTCAAACTCGTATCCAGTTTTTTTTTGATGGCGTTGCGGGACACCAACTTTGGGCACGATGGCGCCATGATCTATGCAGATTGCGGCGTCGTTATCGAACCATCCGCTGCCGAGTTGGCAGAAATTGCAATCGCCTCGGCAGACTCTTGTCAGGCGTTGATCGGCGCCACACCTCGCGTTGCAATGCTTTCGTTCTCAACCAAAGGCAGTGCGAAACATAAATTGATCGATAAAGTGGTTGAGGCCACACGTACCGCAAAAGCCCGGGCACCGCAATTGGAAATCGACGGTGAGTTGCAGGCTGATGCGGCGTTGCTACCAAGCGTGGCGCAATCCAAAGCTCCAGGCTCCGCGGTTGCAGGTCGAGCTAATGTGCTGATATTCCCTGATCTACAGTCGGGCAATATCGCTTATAAGATCACGGAACGTCTTGCCGGTGCCACCGCTATTGGCCCGATTCTCCAAGGCCTTGATAAACCTGCAAATGATTTATCCAGGGGATGTAAGGCTGAAGATATAGTCGATGCTGTAGCCATTACTGCCGTGCAGTCACAGTCTCGTCAACAGTAACCTCTTTCGTGGAGTTTGCGAGTGACCCAAAGTCGGCACCGTGATCTCTTGGAACCCCCCTTTCATTTACCCAAGGAGCGGTGGCTAGAGAGTGCCGGGATACAACTGTGGTTCTGGGCAGGCAACTCAAAACCGGCCCCGTGGGCATCCAACCTCGGCACGTTCAACCACTGGAAAGGCCGCAATTTTGTCCCTACGACTCTCAGGACTTTTGTCGTTTCTACTGCTTCTCGCACTCAGCGTTTCTATCACTGCACAGCAAAAGCCTGCGCCGAAGCCCACGCCACCGGCTGAAGATGACGTTCCCGTAAAAGTGTATACCGAAGAAGTGCGGCTGCCCGTGGTCGCGGTAGACCAATATGGGCATTACGATCCTTCAGTCGTACCTGACGACATTCTGATTCTCGAGGACGGCGTGGCCCAACAGATCAGAAGTGTGCGCCACATTCCTGCAAACGTCGTTATAGTGCTCGATACCGGAGGCGAATTGAGTGGACTTGGTGGGTCGTCGAAGCGCACGAGCCTGACACGAGATGTAGCCACGGAACTCGTTAAGCAGTTAACTCAAAACACTTCCATAGCGGCGATGCAGTTCAATAACTCCGTCACGGTAATTCAGCCCTGGACCACCGATAAAGCTAGTTTGGTGAACGCACTCCGCAGCAAACTCTCTTCAGGCAAACGCGCGAGGTTTTCTGAGGCTGTAGCGGCTGCGGCTGAATTGTTGAAGGATCGACCAGAAGGAACCAGGCACGCGGTTTTTATTACGGATGGAGTCGATACCCCTGGCGGAAAGATTGACCGGGCCCAAGCCTTCAAGAATCTTGCCGCAACAAGGTCCACGGTCCACATCATCAGCTACACCGAACTCGTCAGACAAAAAAGGGCAGATACCGAAAAACTCGGGACGGGCCAGATGCCTACCTCGCGGGATCCAATCACCAGTAACGATCCAACACTTCCTCCGGGCGCGACACGCAGCCCTACCTTTGGAGTGAGTGTCAGGTTTGATCCGGCCATGCGCCGGCAACGAAAGAATTACGAGGCGGAAGTGAAAAAAAGCCAGCAGGTACTAACCTCGCTGGCGGATGAAACCGGCGGCCAAATTTTTCTGCCAATTTCGAACGACCAAATGATTACTCAAGCAAAGGAAGCGGCGCGCGAGATTGGCTCCGAATACGTTGTCACTTACCGGCCCAAGCGACCTCTGGCTGGTTCGACTCCAGGCGAATACCGAAAAATTGAAGTTGCTTCGAGAAGGGTGGGATTGAGCTTACGTTCGCGGCGAGGTTATGTGGTGCCTGCTCAGACCAGGGAAAAGTAGGTTGACTAACGAACCGCTTAGTGGACCACGGCATTAAACTGGGCCTCGATCATGTCGATCACGCGGCGCATGTCGTCGCCCTCTTCCTTCTTCATCAGCGATCTGGCATGTAGTTCTTCCCAGTCTTCTTTGGGAACGCGATGGAAGGCTGAGACAACCCTGGGGTCAAATTGCTTGCCGGCCCAATCGTCCAACTCCTTTGCAGCGGCCTCATATGGTTTGCCTTTGCGGTAGACACGATCGCTGGTCATGGCGTCAAAAGCGTCAGCAACTGAAAATATTCGCGCACAGACATCAATCTCTTCACCGCTCAAACCAGAAGGATAGCCTGAGCCGTCCCATTTCTCGTGGTGTTGAGCAACCACGCGAGCAGCGCCTTCCAGGAAGTGGATGCCGCGCAAGATCTGTTGGCCGTGTGCTGGATGTTCCCGCATTAACACCCACTCTTCGTCAGTTAACTTTGCGGGTTTGCGCAGGATCATGTCCGGGACGCCGATTTTACCGATGTCATGCAGAAGCGAACCAAACTCAAGCGCCTTCATATGGACCTGGTCCAACCCAATCTCCTTGCCTAGTCGAAGGCTATAAGAAACAACCCGCTCTGAGTGACCATGTGTTTCCTGGTCCCTCGTCTCCAAAGCCGCAGTCAGAGCTTTGAGCGTCGACCTGTAAGCGTTCTCCAGAGAGTTTAAGGTTTTATCTAACTCAGTTGTGCGTTGCACAACTAACTCCTCAAGGTGACCCTCGTAACGCTCCTTAGCTACGATCAAGTCCTGATGCTCAAGCGCGCGTTGCACGACAGCTTCAACCTGGCGAAGGTCGAAGGGCTTCATCACATAATCAAATGCCCCCAGTCTCAAGGCACCGATCGCGCTCTCGACAGTTTGCATACCGCTGATCATTACGACGACTGTGTTAGGCGCGAGGCTCTTGATCTGCGGGATCATGTCGAGGCCACTCAATCCCGGCATGGTGATGTCACTCACAACCAGCTCGAAATCGCTTTGACGCAACCTGTCCAAGGCGTCCTCGGCGGATCCTGCGGTGGCGCAATCGTACTGGCCTTCGAAGAGATCCGTTAAGATCCCAGTAATTTCCGACTCGTCGTCGACAAAGAGAATTCGCGCTCTACCTCTTTCGGGCATGTAGGCTGGCTCCTTGGGGAAGTTGAAGCGGCAAGAAACCGCGGGAAAGCTCGGGCTTGTAGAGTTCTTCGGAAAAGCTATCGGGGAAGAGTCCCAGTATTTAGGGACTTGGCAATTCTACAGCTTTACCTTTACCGTGGCAAACATGTTTTTACGCAACGGTAAGTTATTGATATGAAGGACTTTGTCTACTGAAATGGGGTGGGAAATTCTGGGGAAATCTCGCGCCGGGGGTCATTGCCACTGAAAGCACGCCCATCGCCGAACGAATGTTAGCCCTAATAACGAGCGGATCCACGACGCTGACGAATGCCGGAACTTTGTCGAGGAGGCAGTGCCTCGCTTCGCCGCACTGCGGAAATGGCTAGAGCAACATAGGTACGAATTGCAACGGCTCGATCATTGTCGTACTCGCAACAGAGAGCAGCGTCACGGCTGACATCTTGTTGTCCTCGGGAACAACACTTAGGTGTACCCGACGGATACGTCGCTTTTCAACGACTTCAATCTTAAACCTCAAACCTTCGTAGTCGACGATTTCACCTTCCTGTAGCAATCGACCAGCCTGGGCCAGTAGGAAACCAGCCAACGTCGTGTAGCCGTTATCTTCCGGTAACTTGAGACTTATTCGTCGGTTCGCGTCACGCACCGTAAGCATTCCGCTCAACAGATATTCGCCGTCGGCCTCTCTTACGATTTGCGAGCGGACCTCTTCGTCAAACTCATCGTTGATTTCACCAACAATTTCTTCCAGCAAATCCTCCAGCGTTACGATACCTTCCAAGCCCCCGTGCTCATCGATCACAACGGCCAGATGGGTTCGTGACAACTGCATATGTTTGAGGGCAGCGCCGAGCTTCGCTGTCGCCGGAATAAACTGGGGCTTATGCAATAGGCGCTCGAGTTCGAAGCTGTCCCGTTTACCGTCTTCCAGATACGGCTCCAAATCTCGACGAAACAGGATGCCCACAATGTCATCCACTCGTTCGCGATAAACAGGTAACCGTGAATAACCCAGAGTACGAAATGCGTGCTTCGTATCCTCAAGGGTGGCGGTTATCGGAATGGCGTCGACAACAGTACGGGGAATCATTGCCTCGCGAACTTCCGCGCCCGAGAAATCGAACACACTATTGATCAGTTCCTGCTCTTCCTTTTCCAAATGGCCGCTGCGACGTGAAATGTCTACGAGCTGGCGCAGTTCGCCCTCAGTGTAGATTGATGCGTGCTCCCCCGTTGGATGCAGACCGAACAATCTCACGGTTCGAGTTCCGGCCCAGTCCAACAGTCGGATTGGCCAGCGAAAAATCTTGTAAAAGATTTGCATCGGCCACGCGATGGCTAGGGCGGTTTTTTCAGCGCGTTCAAGCGCCAGCGTTTTTGGAGCCAACTCGCCCAACACAATGTGAAGAAATGTGATAATGCTGAAGGCTATCGTGAAGGCAAGCGTGTGTAACAGCGTGTCTGAGATGCGGCCCTTGAGCGGAATCTCAAGCAGGTGAGCGACCGCTGGTTCGCCGATCCATCCCAAGGCCAGGGAAGCTAGAGTGATTCCAAGCTGGGTCGCGGAAATGTAAGCGTTAAGATTGTCTACGAGCTGCAGCAATAACTTCGCTCGTGCATTACCCGATTCGGCGAGGGTAACAATTCGCGAACGACGCACACCAACCAGGGAAAATTCTGAAGCGACGAAAAACCCATTAGCAAGAACAAGCAAAAATACAATCACGATATTCAGCGCTTCGAACATGGTCACCTCACAACAGGATGCTTACATTGTAATGCATAACCCGGCCAACTCAGACCACCCCACATTTCGTCTTTCAAAATTCAGTGAACTTGTAGCCCACCGTTTATCGGGATTACCCGGTGTAAGTCGGGTTTGACGACAAGGACGGTCCAGTCCCAGAAGACACTCAAAGAAATTTAGCCGACGCGTGCGAGCTGATGGGCTTCCCTCGAGTGTTTCTTCCCTCGATGGTTAATCTGTCGTCGGAAATGGATCCAAACTGGAATGAGCGGTTGCGGGTGTGATGTAAACCAAAGTCCCGCGCGAACATGTTGAAGAGATTCGAGCAAATCTTATTTATTGGTTTGAACTCTAGATGAAAGAGAAAGCAAAAAGCGCCTCAAACTTGAACTACCCGTTTTAAGGGACGAAAGCGGTTAGAGATACGTACCCTCGGAAAACCGAAAGGCGATTGGCCAGTTATAGATCCTCACGTTCATACCTGTTAATACCAGTTTCCAGAAAATGCTTCACTTCTTGCATTCAACCGAAACAACCTAGTAAGATAATTTAACCCCCTACCTCCCTTATTTCACTCTTAGCCCTTGAAAACAAAGTGGAGATGTGTTGTGTCTCAAGAAAAAGCGAAGATACCTTACAAAAAACCAACCTTAACTGATTTGGGTTGGTGGCCTCAAGCGGAAGAGAAAATTAGAGAACGAGCAGTTGCGCAAGGCATGTCTGCGGCGGAAATCGAGAGCCTGCTCGACGAATTCAGACAGCCTAGAAAAGGGGAAGGCAAATCAATCGACGAATCGGAAAACTGAAAACAAGGCTATAACATTGGCGTGCTAGCTCTCGAATGGGTTTGTTTTCACTATCGCCCAGGCGGTGAGTTTGGCCAGGTCATATCCGTAGTTCACGACGGTATGTTTCGACGATCGCTTTTCGCGTTCGAGGTAGATCAAGAATTCAAGCGATTTCAAACCCCTGATTCTGCATTATGGCCCCGCCAGCGCGGAGAGCAGGGATCGAGCGATGGACGCTCAGGAAAACTTTGCTGGTAATGAAGCGCTGGACTCGATTTGGCACGGTTGCGGAAAAATCTGATTTTTCTGAAGGATTTGAAGAATTATGGTGCCGGAGGTCGGACTCGAACCGACATGAGTGTGACCTCGCCAGATTTTGAGTCTGGTGCGTATACCAATTTCGCCACTCCGGCAATGCGGGAAAAGATGATAAGTCGAGTAGCAGCCGAATCGCAACCGCATACCGAACCGAGCACGGTGGCGCCGTGCAATACAGAACCCCGGCGGGTTTCCTAACAGTTACTTATGTTTCCCTAACAGTTACTTGTGAAGAAAGGTGATGGAGCGATCGGCAGAGGCCGGTTCAGTAGCGGGATCGCCTGTGGAGTAATAGTCCTTGTAGTTGTAGTGGTAATAATAGCTATTCGAACGCACATCAGCCTTGTTGAGCACCACGCCAATGATTTTGGCTCCAATCTCCTGCAGCACCTGCCGCGTCCGCCGCACTACCTGCCGCGAAGTTTTTCCGCCATGGACCACCAGCAGCACCCCGTCAACCAAAGCTGAAATCAATACGCCATCCGTGAACGAGGCAATCGGAGGCGAATCGATAACGATGTACGTAAAGCTGCGGCCAGCAATTTCCAGCAAACGTCGCATCTGCGACCGAGCCCAGCAACTCTGCAGGATTCGGCGGAATTGCACCCGAGCTGAGCAGATAGACGTTCGTATCCTGATAGCGTTCAATCATCGACAGGATATCTGCCTCATCAACATCGCTGGACAGGATCGCGCTCAATCCCTCCGAATTGCTCATACCAAAAACGTGGTGCAAGCGGGGACGTCGCATGTCCGCATCGATCAAGAGAACGCTGGCGCCCGTTTGGGCCAACACCGTGGCTGTGTTCACTGCAGTTGTAGTCTTGCCTTCGGCAGGAACACTCGACGTCACCAGTAAAGTCTTGGGAGCTCGGCCTGGGGTCGATAGCAAGATCGAGGTGCGCAAGTGCTTATAAGCTTCACCCTGGAGCGTTGGGCCCTGAGCATTGATCAGCAGTTCCGGCGCGCCGCCATAGCCGTTCGTATTTCCGTTGCCGTTAGTGAGTTGTAGCGCACGGGAAAAAGGCAGGAAACGTTGGACCGTTTTGCCGGCAATGGGAATGATTGCGAGCGACGGCAGCCGAAGTCCACTTTCGATGTCGCTGGGTGTCTTAACGGAATCATCGAGATACTCGAGAAACAGGGCCAAGCCCACGCCAAAGCCAAGGGCCAGCATTAACGCCATCATGATGCCTTGCATGCGTCGTGGGCCAATCGGACTCTTGGGAAGGGAGGCGTAATCCACCACGTGGATATTGTTTGGCGTGCCGGCCATGCTGACGTCGTTTTCCTTGGACCTTTGCATCAGCCCTGCGAGGAGTTCTTTATTGGTTTCGATTTCCTGTTTGAGGATGTTGTAGTTAATGGCCGCCTGATTTTGCGCCACCGTTTCGCCCCGCTGCTTGTTGAAAGAAGCTCGCAGAGTTTGCTCGCGATTAAGGGCCTTACGATAGTTCGTCTCCAAATTTTTTGTCAGAGTACTCTTGGCGCTACCTCTGGTTTCATCTAACTGCTTTTCGAGGCTCAATATCTGCTGCGTCAAATCTTTGACTTCCGGCGATTCCTCCGTGTCAGTCAACAACAACTGGGCGCGTTTTTGTTTGAGCTCGGCGAGACGGCCCTTGAAGTCGGCGATCTGTTTGTCGCTAACTTCAGCATTAGCTTCAGCCGCGCCGGGGGCCAGACTCGAGCGATAAGCAGCCTCCGCCAAACCTCGCTCGTTTTCCGCCACCAGAAGCTCCCTGTTCAGCCCGGTGAGCCTTTCCACAACAGTATTTTGGCTGGCGTCGAGCGACAGGATTTCGTGGCTCGCCGCGTAGTTAATTAACTGCTCTTCGCCGTTGCGAATTTGCGACTGCAGCTCGGCGATGCGCTTCTGCATGTAGGTGCCAGCGACCGTATTTGTTTTTGTCTTGACTTCGAGATTCCAAAGTCCAAAAGCATCGGCCGTGGCGTTAACCACCTTTGTAGCCACTGCCGGATCGGTGTGTGTCGCACGAATATCTATGAGGCGAGTTTTCTTGACCTGCTCAACCTGAATCATGCCCTGCAGCGCCTCAACAAATGGGGCGAGCCTTTCGATCTCGGCGGGGTCGTCCGAAGCTTGACCAACAGCTGATTCGAGGGGTCGGTCGTTAATTGCGAGGGCCTGGTTCTTTGCCGGCTCAGCCGGTTTACTGAAGCCGAACATTCGCAGCAAACTTTGCGTGGTTGAAGCATTCTCTACTCGAACATTCAGGAAGTTGCTGTTGTGTTCGAGATCAAGATTTTTCGCCACCCGTCGCAACAGGGAGGGACTCGAAATTATCTGCACCTGAGTATTGAAGTACTCGGGATCCATGTAAGAGTTATCGATGATGAACGAACTACCCTTCGAGGCTCCCAGTGCAGGACTGTACGTTTCGATATCTACCTGCACCCGCGCTTGCGCCTGATAGACATCGGGCTGGCGAGCCTGACGCAAGGCAGCTATTGTTGAGACGATCACTGCGAGCCCAATGATTAGCCAAAGACGCTTACGAATCGTGCGCCAGTAGTCCCGCAAATGCATCTCGCCCTCAGGCGACGCTTCCTCGCCATAGGCGACAATCGGGGGAGTTGCGTATGGACCGCCGTAGGATCTATTGGTCTGCTCTAGTGACGAATTCTTGAGAATAACGTCGAGAGCCTTGGCTAAATCAGAAGGTTCTTTCATAGGCAAATTCTAGGCTTTAATCTTGCGGACCGGAATATGTAAAACAAGGCTTCCGGCTACTGCACTTGCGGCCTGGCAAACTTCTTTTCCGGAGTGGAAGGAGAACACCGGGTAGCAGTTGTCAATGTGCGGGTGAAGTTACCACGCTCAAAAGCAAAGCGCAACGGACTCCGACAGGTCATCATGTTCAAACACGGATCAGCTTGTCGTGGAGGCGAGAGGCCACAAAAATTGGCCCTCAACCTTTGTTTTGCCTCTGCAGGAAGCGACAACTCGAATCATGTCGAACACAACTAGCGGATCCGCAGGCTCGGATCGCCGAAAAGTATCCATGTTCGGCGAACGTCCAGATCTGAGCTCTGGCGCTTGGCCTTCATGATAGCTTCGCCCAGGGTCAGGGACTGTTGCGCGAAGAGCTGTTCATAAAGCTCAATGCTCATCTCAAGCTGCGAACCCGGGTCAGTCATTCCCGACGAAGCCCAAACCGCTATAGCACCGCCTGCGTCGGCTCGCATCAGCGATTCGGCCAAACTCTCCCGCGTCTGATCCTGATAGTAGCCATTCAAGCAGGTCATCATCACAAACAGTGGCAATGCTGCGTTGTTCATCTCCTCCGCGTCCGACGTGCTTAAGATTGGACCTCCGGTCCACACCTCAACAGATCCATGGCCCATGAAGTTAATCAGCAGTGGGCCCTGATTGATCTCCGCCATGATTTGATCGTGAACGACCGAGGTCGGATTATCACCGCGCAGGATTTTTTCGACTCCAATGCCCGACGCCAGCAGAAGAGAAAGTTGATCACTCGCCGCTTCGAAATTGAAGGTCGACTGACCGTCCAATTTGTCCGAAACCATCACCGCTTTTTGAACGCAACTAGCCGGCGAGTAGGTGACGATTTTTGAAATCATCGCTTCAGCCTCTTCTGCTGTGCACACCGGCAAACGTCCGATGGCCATGTCGCCTGCGCCGTCATCGTCGAAATCCACGAACCAGTCGTCCGAAGCCGTTTCTAACAAGCCAGAGTCAATTAAACGTGCGGGCATGAGATCGGCTGCGCCAATCCCCAGGTAATTGCGCGGGTCAAGACTGCCATCTCCGATAAGAAGAACGAATCGGGGCACTCGTGACCAGTGCCCAGTGGTCCATTTGAGAAAGTCACGGATAGCAAAGGCACTATGGGCACCATAGCTAAACTCATCGTAAACATCTTCAACGTCAACTACGGCAACCGAAAGCCCTTGAGAGCTGCGCAACTCGGCTAACGGTTCCACGCTCTTGCCGAAGTCCCGGTGGGTCATGATCACAAAGTCCGCGCCTTCAATATGGGACTTCCAGTTTGACGGGCGATTGCGCGTAATCGACGAAGGCGAGACTGCGCCCGGTTCTGTTAACGCCAGAAACGTGCGTGGGTCGGATGACTGGAGACTGAACCGATACCCGTCTTCGGCTTTTTCCGTTTTCGGGTTGTAGAGACTCACTGAATTCGGATCGGTAATATCCAATAGCACAACATTCGGGACTTTGAAGCCCGTGACCTGGGCATGACCTTTAAGCGTGAACTGCAGACGGTCGTTATCTGCATGGTAGGTACGTGAGTAATTCAGTCGGAGATAGTCGACCAGGCTAATGTCCATGTCGCCGTTCATCCGCTGCAGGGTCACGGTGTTTTCACCTTCGCGTAGCAGCCCTTCCGTAATCGAGAACTCGGCCACTTCGTGGTCCAGCCCGGCGAAGCGCAGCCCACCCACTTCTATTCCATTAACCTTCACACTCACGAGATGGTCCTGAAGCGTTACGCCTTGCAGCGCAACTTCCAACCGCGCTACTTCGTTGCCTTTGCTAAGGTGTGAAACCAAAAGCGTTTGCGTGATAGGGGCTGTATTGATCACCTGGCCAAAAAAGTTTTCTATCTCGCCGTTCAATAAACCGGAAAAGTAAACCAGACGTTCTTTTAGTTCGATGGAATATTCAAAGCTCTCCACTGCTTTGTTCGAACTCGGGTTCTTTAACGACTGGGCCTTGAGTCTCTTCCCTGGGGTGGCGCCCGAGACAAGCCAGTACTCGCGACTGTCGTCTGAGGGCGTATCGAGTGCGGTTCCGTAAAATTCGATTGAATCGCCTGCTTTAAGAGCGCCGTTATTCTTACTACTGTTGATCCTAATAGGGACTTCTACGCCGTCGGCATAAAGCTGCAGAAAGCGAGTGTCGACGTTTGGATCAAAGCCTGCAGCGACTAAAGCGGTGTGGGTGGTTCGATGCCAGCCGTCTTCGCGTACCGAAAGTTTCACCCCCGGCATCGACGCTAATTGTTTCTGCTTGTCTTGTGCTTGGGAGCTTGCAGCGACTCCTTTCAAGGACTGTTGAAGGCCGTCGGTTCGAATTGTTTCGGTTGCGAAATCAGAAGGGCTGCCCGTGTGTAGCGCTGACGTCGAACGGTCTGGAGAGGCCCATCCTTTTTGTGAACTGCGCCTGTCAGTCTGGTTGGAGGCACGGGCATGCAGTTCATCAAGCAGAATTGCCCGCCGCGATGATTTCGAAGACAAGGAATCCGCGCGCGCGGACGGAACAACTGGTCCATGCATCGTACGAGTTCCGTTGAGGTCTATGTCTTCCAGGTAATAGGAGGAGTCAGAAGTGCCCGTCGAATCGACCCATGCATACGAGTTACCGGCGGTCATAGATCTCCCCGCCATCAGAGCCGACCCGGCGATGATTGATGGATTGATTTGAACGCGTTTGCCTTGGCGCTCGCGGTAAATATTGAAACCGAGATTGTCGACTTCGAAACCAGTGCGCCACTCAACCAAAACTCCACGCCGCGCCAGGAGTGACGAACTGAACGAAGCAAGCTGGACTGCGGTCGTGGTTGCAACTTCCAATGCGAAGTCGTCGACCGACAAGCCGTCATCGGTGCCAGTGACATCAGTGTCGGTCCAGCGAATCCAAAAAGCAGCTCCGCTCGGGATACTCAATCCTGTGATCGTAGTGATGAGCGTCGTGCGATTCCCGACCGCATTACCATCGAGTGCTCCGTCAGTTCCGGTGTTAGGCGTCGGAAAATCAAGGAGATCGACATCTATCCAAATTCCGGACGAAAGACTGGTTGCGTCCAGGCTATAGGCGAAGTCGAGCTTATCTGTAGTAGCGGAACCGCCTCGCCACTGCTCACCGGTGTATTGAATAGTTAAAGCTGTGATCGTGGTACCCGTGTCGTTTTGAAATCTTGCTCCATAACGAATGGGAGTAATTGCGCCCACAGTTAAACTCCCGAGAGCGCGCTCCGTATTACCCGCCGGCGCTCCGAAACTGTAGGTGTCGCCGGTCGCACTACTGCCGGTTCCGACCCGATAGTCCCCATTTGCAACAGTACTTGTTTGACCTGTGGGAACGGTTTCGGCAATAGCAAATCCAGCAGGCGGTGGCAGGGTATTAGTTGTCGCTGCGCCAGAGTTAATAAGCGTATCGAAGTTTTGCGTATACGATGTTCCAGTAGTGACGCTATTCGGGGTTGGTGGATCGGGCACTTGAGTTGTCGTTTGCCCGAGCACGCTGGCGCTTATGAACAATGAGCAAGACACGACTTTCAATAACAGTCGACTCCCTGGCGTTCGGCGCGCCGTTTTGGCTGGTTGTCTCTTCATGATTTCTCCAAACTCTCGATGACGTGTCAAAACTTGCGCCGCGCTGCTAGGCCACAACACACCTATTCGTAATCACCGAACACAGACATCCCGGTGAGCATGTTCCCCGACCGGGACCGCCACTACACGATCCACCACAACTGATGGCAGCTAACGCCGTGGGAGCAGTGATGGAAGTGATCAGAGGAACGAGGGCGATCCCAACTCCCAACCTGCGAACGATGTTTCGTCTTGTTAGATCCGCAGGGAGGTTTGACGTCTCGTATCCGACCAGCAGCTCGTTAAGGTTGAGTTGTTTCAAAGCAAAGTGGACCAGACTCTCATCAACTCTTACTGACAAAGATTTGCTCACGATGCGGGCTATTTCAGCGACGCTGGTTCGACCATCGCAACGCTTCCAGATAGCAGTCGTGGTGACATTGAGACAGTGCGCCCTATCACTTTCTCGATCGTAGATGAGCAGTTCGTTATCTACTTCTTTGGTGACGAGCCCTTCGTGGCGTGCTCTGGGTATGACCACTGAAGCTTTGTTTTTCATGAGGCTTCCCTGCTCGTTCTAGTCGTGGATGTTTGGCTTTATCGAGAGAAGACCAATCCGACTGTCGGACGTGTGAGCGCAAACTCTCGAACGAGGAAGATATTTGCCGAGGCGTTGCGCCGAGTAGCGGTATTAGGGTGTGAACGCGCGCGAAACTAGCACCGCGCGGTGGAGAAGATCAATGCTGTTCGATCGGCGGTAAGAAACCTGTTCTTGCCAGACCTCTGGTATCGGAACTTAACGGTGAGTCGACACCATGATCGCTTAAGGCTTTCTGTAATTCAGGGAGCCGCAGGCTAACAATCAGTCTCTTGCCTAATTGGGAATTGCTTCTTATTCTTCTCACCCAAGCTGAAATGAGAACGAGGTCCCCCAATGGAAGAGTTTAAAATACTCGGCGAGTTGATCGAGAAACGTTGGCGCCAACAGAATTACAGCGAACAACTATTTCCCGATCTCGCTGCCCAAGCACTCACGGAATCCAATCTGCCTGACCGAGTGGATCCATGGGAGGTTGTGCGCTGGGTTCTAAACGCCACTGCGCTGCCGGACCAAAAAGACGCTGAAGGCAACTTCGGCAATCCACCAATCACGCTCTTTGTCGGCCCACGCTTCTATGTCGACCTCTACTTCTGGCTCGACGGGACCACCAGCATTCACCAACACGCTTTCACCGGCGCGTTTCAGGTGATGATGGGCTCCAGCATTCACAGTCGGTACAGTTTTAATGAGAAGCAAATAGTCAGCGAACATTTTTCCGTCGGCGAATTGCAGCTTGAAGAAGTCCAGCTGCTGCAGAAGAACGACATACGTCTGATCAAAGCGGGCCGAAACTTTATTCACTCCCTATTTCATCTCGATCGCCCTTCGGCAACAATTACCGTACGGACGGACCACACTCCCTCGTCGGCATTGCAGTACGACTACCGCAAGCCTTACTTCGCCATGAACCCATTCTTCCGGAATCAGGTGATGAGCAAAAAGCTGCAAACGGTGGGACTGCTGCTGGGTATGAAACACAAAGATACCGATGAAATACTCGGCGACCTGATCACTACGTCAGACTTCCAGACAGCTTATATGGTCCTGGAGCGAGCGTTCCACTTCCTGCGTGGCAATCCAATGAACTCGCTGTTTGGATTATCGACTGGAGACGATCGGTTTACGGCGTTGTTGGAGAAGGCCCGCAGTGTTCACGGCGAGTTAGTGGACATGGTGCCGCGCGTGTTGGAGGAACAGGTTCGCCAGAACGACATCGCGCAACGCCGCGGCTCGATTACCGGAGAAGAGCATCGATTTTTTATGGCGTTGCTGTTGAATGTGCCGAGCCGCGAAAAGATTCTGGAATTAGTGAAGCAGCGCTTCCCTGAGAACGATCCGGTAGAAAAGATTTTGGATTGGGTGGAAGAATTGTCGACGACGAGAGTGCTGGGATCAAAAGAACCGAACGCGCTCGGTATCGAAGGATTCAGCGACGACCACGTGGTGGTCCTGGAAAACATCCTGAGAGGAAATCCGGTGGAAGGAACAGAGTCAACCGCGGACGCAGAAGGACAGCAGAAGTTGCGCTCGATCGCAGCAGGCTTGCGAAATTCGATTCCTTTTAAAGGACTCCTGAGTTAGCTGACGTCTAGAGGACTCCTGAGTCAGCGGACGTCCTAAACCGCCCTTATCAAAGTTGGGCCAGTCCTTGAACTCTCTGCTCTATTTAACTCTTCGTTCTAAAACCCACCTTCCCTATTGCCTCACGTAAAAACCCACTCCAAATGCTATTCGTTGCCTCATCTAAAAACCCACTCGAAATTGTGACGCGAAATTGACGGTAGTTTGCTCTTGGGCAGCGGGTTTGTGCTAGATTACGGGCCGCCTGCACGGAGGATAGGGCAACGCTGGAGAGCGACCCGAGCGCCGGCGCAGGTGAGTATACGGATGGGCAGGGCCATGCGCTCTGCCCTTTTTCTTGTGGCCCATCCGGTACTCTATAAAGCGATAAACTCATGGCTTAGCTACAGACCTGTTGGGGTTGTCAAAGTAACGATGGTTATTGGACTGCGGTGCGCGCACGCGCACCCGTTTCGCACTGCCGGTTGTTTTCAATAACCGTTCTTGCAAACGAGTGATCTTCCGTTTCAAGGCGGCCGGGTTCAACGTTTCATATTTTACTCGCAGCAGCTCCTTCTTTGCTTTGACAATATGCGGCGAAGTAAGCGCTCGCTGGTAAGGAGTTTGGGCCCGGTCATAACGCTTTGTAACTTTGCTTCCCATTCTCTCCTTGGAGCGCAACTTCATAGTCGGCTGGAAGAAGTTAGTGTAGAGCCTGAGCGTGCCGTAGAGTTCATTGAGCAGTTGCAACTGTACTGGGGTGTCATAACGCTGGTAGCCGACCGCCCGCCGCACCACCGAGTAGTTCTTCTGTTCCACAAAGCAGTTATCATTCTTGCGATAAGGGCGAGAGCGAGTGAAGCTCAGCTTCTCTAACCTACAATAGGCCGCGAGATGCTTGTTAATGAACTCTGAGCCATTGTCACTATCAATCCCCAGCAGCGGAAAAGGCAGGTTTTTCCTCAGGTTTTTCAAGGCTTCGAAGACCCAGGTCTGCGCTTTGTTAGGCACCGCTTCGGTTTCGGTCCAGGTGGTGGCTATGTCTGTCAGATCCAGGGTCTGGCAGTAATCTCCGGCGGCTACCCCGCCATCATGGCCCACCAGATCAATTTCGGCAAAGCCTGGTCGCTGGTCGTCCCATTCGGCGAAAGTACGAATCGGTATTTGCTTTTTCAGCAAGGTGCCGGGCTTGGTACCCGAACGACCGCGCAACGCGTGTTTGCGCCGTTCTGGTTTCAACATACGGTCGATGGTCGCGGCGCTGATGCGTAGTAGCTTCGCCCTGGTCTCGCGATCGCAACGGAACTCATTGTGCCGCTCGAGTACGGTCACCAACTCGGGCAGGATGGGCTGCAATCGCTTGCCACAAATGTAATCCATTATCCGCCACAGCTTGAGCAACGCCGTTAGCACTTTCTCATCGTACAGCCGCGCTCGCTTTCTGACTCTGCGTCCGCTCCCACTTCTGACCGCCAGCACTATAGTCTGCTTATCGACTTGCACTCGCCGCCCTTCATGCCGCAACACGAAGCGCGCGTACCACCGACTGTAGCCCGTGGTCCTCACGAACTGATCCAGCAGCACGCGCTTCTCCTTCTTGCTCGCCCCGCGGTACTGGCCCGCCGTTACTGCGGTAACTTCCTGCCTCGCCTTCATCTTTAGCCTCATCTCCACCTCCAATGTTTCCCGCAAACATCGAAGGTAAACTGCCTCTTATTTGGAGTGGGTTTTTAAATGAGGCAACGATACCCATTTGGAGTGGGTTTTTGATGAGGCAATTCGCCTTCTTGACTTCATTACATGCCTCTAACTAATATGCAGCATCCTCCTAGCCGCTCACTCAGGGAGCTGATTGAACGAATCCCGGACCGCTTTTCGTGAAATCAGCATTAGACGCGAATAGGAATACCATCTCGAACAGCAAGGGCTACACACCTCCTGATTGGACCATTGTCAGCGGATCATGGATCGGTCATGTGTTAGCGCAATTTCTGAGTCGAATATTCGGAGTTGGATATGGCGATTTCTTTTACCGATCGAGTGAAGGTGCCGGATGAAGTTCTCATCTCCGGCCTGCAAGGCGAGTCAGTGTTACTGAACCTGAATAGTGAGCGCTATTTCGGATTGGACGAAATCGGCACTCGCTTCCTTACCCTGCTCAGCACTTCAGATTCTATTCAAGTGGCGTACGAAGCGCTGCTTGAAGAATACGATGTCGAAGCCGACGTCCTGCGTCGTGACGTGACCGAGTTGCTGGACGAAATGATTAAACAAGGATTGGTGTCTATCTCAGTTGAATAGATTCCGGCAAGTTCGAGCCCTCGAAGGTTGGGAGCGATGGTACCTCTATTAACGCCGCTAACTTTGCCTTTAGCCGCATGTGCCCTACGACTGATCAGACTAAAAAGGCTGCAAGGTTTGATGACGAACTTGCCAGTCAGAGTCTTCAAAGATTGAATTCCCTCGGAACCAAACAGTCGCAGTTCAGCGGGTCGCACGAGTTGTTGGCATAGCCTAGCGTCACGGGGTTTATTAACCTAACAATCGCTGGTCCTATGGTGGTTACTCAAGTTGAGAAATATTGCCAGTGAGATCCGCTTTGGTGCTCGTACTGAGAACCACGAATTCGCTGCGCATGCTGGGTTGAAGTTGATGGGCTAGTGCAGAACGACTCCAGGGATGTCAACACTCGCTTGCCCCATTCGAGAATGCCGGACCGAGCATACCAACACGTTATTAGACCACAAGCAAAATGAGCGGAATTGTAGGAATTGTTAATTTGGACGGTGCCCCAGTCGATCGCGACTTGCTCACGCGCATGACTGAGTTCATGTCTTATCGCGGTCCAGATGCGCTGGAGATATGGATTGATGGCCACGTTGGATTTGGCCACACAATGTTGCGCACGACCTTCGAAGCAGAATCAGAAAAGCAACCCCTCACTTTGGACGGGAAGGTGTGGCTCACCGCCGATGCGCGAATCGATGGCCGTTCAGAATTGATTGCCGAGCTTGAAGCGAAGTTGGAAACAAAACTTCGACTTGAAGATCGTTCAAACGGCCTTAGCTTCGATTCAAGACTGCCAAACGATGCCGAGCTAGTCCTCTACGCATATCACGCATGGGGCGAAGACTGCGTTAAGCATCTGATCGGGGACTTTGCGTTTGCCATCTGGGACAGTGACAAGCGACAACTCTTTTGCGCACGTGATCACTTTGGAGTTAAGCCCTTTTATTACAGCCACGTCGGCAATACCTTTATCTTTAGCAACACGCTGAACTGCGTCAGACTGCATCCAGCCGTTTCGGACGACCTTAATGAAGTAGCGATCGGCGATTATCTTTTGTTCGGACTAAATCAGGATTTGAGGTCGACTACCTTTAGATGTATTCAACGGCTGGAGCAAGCCAGCCGTCTCACAGCTTCAAAGAACGGCCCGGTTACCCACCGATTTTGGGCAGCGCCAGAAAACGGTCAAACAACCTTTCCCAGAGCCGATGATTACGTTGAAACATTCAAGGAAATTTTTTCGGGTGCAGTGAGAGACCGGTTACGTACTGACAAGGCTTCAGTTTCAATGAGTGGGGGGTTAAGATTCGACCAGCGTAGCCGCGGTCGCATGGGATCTACTTCTTCAGCATTCGCTCAAACCAAGCCTGCGAAGCTTCGTCGTCGTATATGACAGGCTCATTCCAGATCGCGAACGCTATTTCTCGACTTTGGCCGCATCGGCTCTAGGAATTCCAGTTACGCACATTGCCGCTGATAACTTTTCTTTATACGAGGAACGTACGCCTCGGGAATTAGAGCAGCCTGAGCCGTTTTTGATGAATCCGACTTCGGCGCAGTTCAATGAAGTACTGCGCGGGATGGCAGAACATAGTCGGGTTGCTTTGACCGGTTGGGATGGCGATGCTTTTATGAACGAGCCAGCGAATGCGCATTTCGCAGCGTTGGCGAAAGAACTAAAAATAAAAAAGCTAGTCACTGATACGGGTTGGCTTGTTTGGTCGCGTCGACAGCTTCCTCCGATCGGGTTCAGGACACAACTGAAGCGTTTGATAGGCACCTATCCGCGAAAGGCATTTTACCCAAAATGGATTGATGAATCATTTTCGAGAAGGCTCAATTTACTAGAACGTTGGCAGGAGTGTACGGCTGAAACTCCTAAGGCGCATCCCAGGCGTCCCTATGCGTTTCGTGTCTTAAACTCAACCAGTTGGGCGCCGCTTTTTGAAGGTTACGATGCGGGGGCAAGTCGTCTATCACTTGAGCTGCGCCACCCGATGATTGACGTGAGGCTAGTGGAGTACTTGCTGGGCATTCCTGCGCTACCGTGGTGTTTGAACAAAGAGATATTACGCATTGTGATGGCGCGCAAACTCCCAACGGCTGTAGTCAATCGTCCCAAAACTCCGCTTGCGGGCGACCCTACTCTTCGCTTGGTGGAAGAGAGTAGTGTAAGATTCATAGATAATTTCGAACCGGTTCCAAGACTGCGGGAGTTTATTGATCTAACAACACGCCCTCGGTTAGCGGGCGAGGATAATTCAGACAGTCTATGGGCGAATCTGAGACCCTTCGGATTAAATCACTGGCTAAAATATTCTTTGCCAAAGGGCTCGATCTATGAGGAGGCGAAACTTGGCTAACAATCTAAACACTGACGATCTCAACCAACATCCAAAGAAGGGGGCATACGAACCGCCCCGACTATTTTCATACGGAAATGTTCGCGAGATCGCCCAAAATGTCGGTAAGGCTGGAAAGGCTGATAGCGGGGTTGGATCATCAATGGATAAGACTGGGTAATTAACATTGACGGCGTGTGATCATGTCGGAATGAGACCTCGCACTATCATCGTTCCAGGAAACAAGACGGGAGAATAAGATGGAAATTAAGAACCAGGGAAATGGAACGGTTAAAGGGCATCCAAGAAAACTGCCATACCAATCCCCTAAGCTCCTTACTTACGGTAGTGTTCGCGAAATCACCAGGAATGTAGGCCCTAATGGGGCGAAAGACGGCGGCGGCGGCGCAGCAGCGGGACCTAAGACCGGCTGAATGGAAGGGGTCGGATGCGGAGTTTGAAACCGAAGAATTACCAATACTAGGCATTCTTTCTATCATTGCGACCAGCCTATCCCTACTCCTTCCACTCAAGTGTCCAACGGAAAGCAAATGCCTTTGAAAGAGCCAGGTTCCAGCTTTCATGTCTTATTCCTTTTCGATCTACGGTCTTGGCGTTTTGGCAAACATTCCGATCCCCGGGGTCTCTCGCGTTCCGATATCCTCAGTCGACGTTAATCTCTTTTTCGGAAAGCTTCCTTACTGGATCAGCCACGTAGACCCCTCGGAGGTTGAACCCTGGCATACAAGTGACTACAAAGATGAATCAGGTAACGCGAGTCTTCAGGTCGTTAGACTTGCAGGAACCCACTACCTGTTCCTCTATGCGGATGGAACAGAGTTCCTGATCACTCAAGATGGAACCAACATTTGGGCAAATTGGCCACACACACTAACTGCAGAAGACACCGCCACTTACCTGCTCGGACCAATAATGGGGTTTGTGTTGCGGTTGCGGGGGTCGGTCTCATTGCATGCGAGTGCAATTGCGATTGACAACAAAGCAGTCGCGCTAGTAGGGCCGGCTGGTGCGGGCAAATCCACTACGGCTGCAGCCTTCGCGGATCTCGGTTACAGCATACTCGCCGAAGATGTTGTCACTTTAAACGACCAGGGAAATAACTTCTTGGTTGAGCCAGCTTACCCGTGCATTAGGCTTTGGCCATCATCAGTGACAGCCCTGTATGGACACAGCGACTTGCCCAAGTTGACCCCAACCTGGGAAAAGCGCTACTTGGATCTAACTAAACCACCTTATCAGTTCCATGAAAAACCGCTTTCTCTTGCAGCCATCTATCTACTGGAACAACGTTCAAAGGACGATCAGGCTCCGTTTGTAAATCACGTATCGGAGTCCGAGGCGCTAATGTCACTCGTCGTAAATACATATTCCACCCGCTTGATGGATAAGATGATGCGCGCCAAGGAATTCGAACTTCTGGGTCGCCTTTTGAAAACGGTCCCGGTGAGACAGATCATTCCGCACGTGAGTACTTCTCAAATCCCCCAACTCTGCAGTGTCATTCGTGAAGACTTCGACAGCCTAATCTCTGAGAAGCAAGAGTTAGCTCAATAAAAAACGATTCCCAATGTACAGTCTCTCGGGTTACGGCAAAATGATAGCTGACGTTCAGCGGATGGACGCCTACGTCAGAGCGTTGCGTCAGGTAGTAAAGCAGGGGTCAGTAGTTGTCGATCTAGGTAGTGGGCCGGGATTTTTCGCCTTGCTTGCCTGTCAACTTGGCGCCCGGCGGGTATATGCGATAGAGCCTGATAACGTTATCGAAGTTGCGCGACAAGCGGCCGCGGCGAATGGTTATACCGAACGCCTCATTTGCATTCAGGATTATGCCGCCAACGTGACTTTGCCTGAACAGGCAGACATCATCATCTCTGACTTGCGCGGAATACTCCCATGGTTCCAGACACACCTCCCTTCTATTGCGGATGCCCGTAAGCGGCTACTCAAGGCGGAGGGTATTCTAATTCCTCAGCGAGACACTTTGTGGGCGGCTTTGGTAGAAGCTCCTGAACAATATCAAGAGATCGTCGGTCCATGGGAAGATAACGAATATGGCTTAGATCTGACTCCAGCGCTACGCTTCGTGACTAATACGTGGCGGAAGGTGCGCGTTACGCCTGAGCAGTTGCTGGTGGAGCCGAGTCAATGGTGCGTTGTGGACTACACGCAAGAGGTAGAGCCTAATATAACTGCTGATCTCTCATGGACCACGAAGCAAACTGGGACCGCCCATGGACTGTTAGTTTGGTTTGATTCTGAACTGTTTGAGGGTATCGGCTTTTCCAACAACCCCGGTAACACCGAACTGGTTTATGGCAATGCCTTCTTTCCCCTTTCGTACCCAGTTGAACTCAAGGCAGGGGACGAAATAGCTGTAAAGCTGAGCGCCAATCTGGTCGGAGAAGATTACATCTGGCGCTGGAACACTCGGTTGGTTAGTGAAGAGAACGCCGGATCCCCGACAAGCTTCAAACAGTCGACTTTCCTTGGCGCACCTCTCACAGCTGACAGGTTACATAAACAATCCGCTCACTACGCGCCCTTGTTGAATGATGAAGGGGTTATTAAGCAGTTCATTTTGATGCGCATGGATGGCGAGACTCGGATTGAGGACATTGCTCGCAGTCTCAAGGAACGTTTTCCGGGTCGTTTTGCAGATTGGACCGACGCTTTGAATCTAGTTGGGGAGATATCGGTGAAGTACAGCCACTAGGAACCCAGACGCGATGAGTATAACGAAAAGCGATCACGAGGCAGCAGTGGTCCAACTGATGCAAAGCGCTCCCCGTTCTGAACATGAAGTGTCGGTGCGTTTTGTCGAGGCGACAGACCAAGCCTACTGGACTCAACTGTGCCAGCTCTTTCATTGGATCAAACGGTTTCCTTCGATTCGTTGGAGACCAACGGTTTGGCTCCTGCGGGTGCGAAAGATGCCCTTAGCCAACTTGCCAGCCTTGGGTGCTTCCAACTTGAACCTATCTTGACATCAAGGTTATTTCCTCGATGCGTAATTGTGTAGAGATCTTGAGAAAAAGAGGCTGGCCACCGGTTTTCGCTTTCAGTATGACATTCTGGGCTATGAGCAGGACTCCAACGGTGCTGAGCCTTCTGGCAACCGCGCTTGGCGACGGTTTTAGCCAGGATGCCAACATTTGGGTTTACTATGTTTTGCCGGGAGGGAGCGGCCGGCCGCCGCATCTGGACTCTGCCGATCCAAATGGCAAACGGCTAACAATTTGGATTCCTCTCACAGAGGTAAGGGTAGAAGGAGGGTGCATCTATGTCATCGCTCGGAATAAGGTTCCCAAAAGCCTGCCTTCCAACTATATGACCTGGGAAACTCTACGATGTGAGGAGTTTCGCAGCCTCATGCAAGGGGTAAAGGCCATGCCATCACCTGCCCGCTCGGTTTTAGGATGGGACCAATTCGTCATTCACTGGGGTTCCAAACTTGCCGACACCGCACCCACCAGAATTAGTTTAGCTGTCGAATTTATTGCTGCGAACGCTTCCGCTCGCGAAGACGAGCTACCTCTCATTGATCCAAAACGTTTGCCATCATTTTCTCAACGTCTTCATTTGGTTGGAAAATCGTTAATTGAATACAAGCGCTTCGAGCTTCTTTCAGGAAGATTTGCGTCCCTCGCCGAGAAGCTTATATCGATCGGAAGCAACTAGTTTACTTCACTTGGCAGGCGAGAGCCTGAGTGGGATACCGAGGCTCCCTGAACTGCAAAAACGAACGTCGCATAAGTTGCGTTGTCGCAAGGAGTATGAATAACCTGCGCCCAGAACATGAACTGCTGGTCTGTATTGCGCGCAGGTCATTGGACCAAAGCCTGGTCGCTCGATTACCTCAAATTATCCGACAGCCGCTTGACTGGGATTTTTTATTTGCCAGCGCTTCCGCCAATGGTCTGCTGCCGCTGCTAGCTCATCATCTACAAATTAGCGCCCGTGAACTTCTTCCGGAAGAAATCCTGCAGCGAGTAAAAAACGAATCCCTTGAGAGCAGTCGCAGGAATCTTTATCTCCTGCGGGAGTTACTGCGAATAACTCAGCTCCTCAGCAAACACGGTATCCGAACGCTTGCCTTTAAAGGTCAGATTCTCGGTCAAATGCTTTACGGCGATTTTGGGCTTCGACAGGCAGGAGATATCGACTTGCTGATCGCCAAAGAGGATTTCGCGCGCGCTAAAGGGCTGTTGCAATCCAACAGCTATATGATGTATCCGCAATTGACCAACGTTCAGCAAAGTTCACACCTGGGATTTCATTGTGAAATCCAGTTTACTCATGAAGACCAGTTTAGTGTGATAGATCTTCACTGGGGTCTGTCACCAAAGGCATTTCCGTTTTCGCTTCCCTTCGAAGAACTATGGTCGCGTCGACAAACTGTTCGTCTCGCGGGTCAGTCGATCGAAGCATTTTCGAATGAGGATTTGTTGCTGTATCTCTGCGTGCATGGGGCGAAGCATTACTGGAGTCGCTTGGAGTGGCTAGCCGGTGTAGCAGAACTGGTGAACTCAATTGCAGCTATTGATTGGGCCCTTGTCTTGCAACGAGCCAATGAAACCCGCAGCAAGAAGATTCTGAGTTTGGGATTATTACTAGCCCGGCGCTTGTTTGCGCTGAAGGTGCCCGAACAAGTTCTCGAGTCCGTTCAGGAATCTGACCATATGCAGCGGTACGTAGCTGAGCTGGAGCAGAAGCTATTTCACAGTGCCGAGGTGCATAACACACAGATGGGAATGTTTCGCTGGAATCTGCGGTTCATGGACCGTAAACGCGATGCAGTTAAAGGCCTTCTCGGGTCCATCTTCGTTCCGACAATCTCCGACTGGCAAAGAGTCCAGGTACCCGATGGGTTATATCCGCTTTATTATGGAATGCGGCCATTCTGGTTGTTGAAAAAATACGGTGCACGTCGCGACACTTAGAAACATGCGAAGCCACAGTCGATCGCCGCGACTCTTCGTTAGAGGAGATCATCGAGTACGCACATGACTGAAGCGCCACGTATCCTATCGTCCAAGCTGCGCAAGGCCTTGGCGCAGTTGCCACATCTGCCGCGGGCGTTGGGGCTGGTGTGGAAGGTGGCGCGCCCGTGGACCATCGCCTGGATTATGTTGCTGGCGCTTCAGGGTCTTTTGCCGGCAGCGGCAGTTTATCTCACCAAACTGGTGGTCGACGGTCTCGTTGCCGCGCTCAGAACCGGCGGCTCATGGCCAGAGGCACGGGCGGTCATGATTCTTGTTGGCGCATTAGGTTGCGTGATGCTGCTGATGGAAGTCGCACGCAGCGCGCTCGGTTGGATTCGCGTGGTCCAAGCCGATCTGCTTCAGGATCACATCAATGGATTGATCCACGAGAAGTCAGCCACCGCCGATCTGGCTTTCTACGAATTTCCCGATTACTACGACCATCTTCACCGCGCTCGTTCTGAAGCAAATTATCGTCCGGTTGCCCTGATCGAAAATCTGGGCAGTTTGTTTCAAAACGGCATCACCCTCATCGCCATGGGCGCCATCCTGTTACCGCTTGGTCCATGGTTGTCGCTCGCACTCGTGGTGAGCACCCTACCTGCATTGTTTGTCGTAGTCCGCTATGCGCTGATGGAGTATCAGTGGCGACAGCGCACGACTGCCGATGAACGTCGGACGTGGTATTACGACTGGGTCCTCACCGCGGTTGAAACAGCGGCCGAACTTCGTCTCTTCGGGCTCGGCAAACATTTCCAGGCTGCTTTCCAGACGCTGCGTCAACGTCTACGCACTGAACGATTGCGACTGGCAAGACGGCAAAGCCTGGCAGAATTGGTCGCCGCTATTCTGGCGTTGTTGATTACGGGAGCTGCACTCGCGTGGATGGTCTGGAAAGCGATTTACGGATTGGTCACTTTGGGCGATCTGGCCATGATCTACGCGGCCTTCAATCAGGGACAGCGATTAATGCGAACGCTGCTTGAGAGCGTGGGGCAGCTTTACGCAAACAGCCTGTTCCTCGGCAATCTGTTTGAGTTTCTGGCACTCCAACCGATCATCGCGGAAGCGCCGGCCGCTTCCGCTAAGAAACCGCAATCGGTACTTGAAGAGATCCGGTTTCAAAATGTGTCGTTTCACTATCCTCAGAGTGAACGTCTTGCCCTGGAAGATTTTAGTCTGACGATTCCGGCCGGTCGGGTAGTGGCTTTGGTTGGCCCCAATGGCGCCGGCAAGAGCACCCTCGTTAAATTGCTTTGCCGTTTTTATGATCCCGAAAGCGGTCGAATCGAAATCGATCAAACAGACATTCGCCAGATTGCGACACCCTCATTGCGGCGCTTGATTACAGTGCTGTTTCAGCAGCCAGTCCATTACAACGCGACCGTTCGCGAAAATATTGAGTACGGCGACGTGCTGGTTGCAGCAAGTCAAAGTGAAATCGAAGAGGCGGTAAAGGCGGCCGGTGCAGAAGGAGTTGTTGCGCGCTTGCCGGAAAGCTACGAAAGCATTCTCGGTAAATTGTACTCAGGAGGAACGGAACTTAGCGTCGGCGAGTGGCAGCGGATTGCGCTGGCGCGAGCGTTTTTGCGGCGGGCCCCAATCATCATCCTTGACGAGCCAACCAGCGCACTTGATCCCTGGGCCGAAGCCGATTGGCTCCGACGATTTCGAAACCTGGCAGCGGGCCGCACCTCGATTGTGATCACACACCGTTTTACTACGGCCATGTACGCGGATGAAATCCATGTAATGGAAGCAGGAAGAATTGTCGAATCCGGAACTCATGAACAGCTGATTCGCCAAAACGGTCGATACGCCAAATCCTGGGTTACGCAAACGGGAGACGCCGAGTTGGCCCTGGCAAGAAGTAAATAAATTTCGAGTACGACGCCACGTATTATTTGCGAGGACTCTAAGAGGGGAACTGAGCGCGAGGGCTTATGTGAGAACTGTCTTGCGGTCGGGAAACTTGCGTCAAAAAATTAGAATTCGGGAACTGCACCAGCCAGTCCCCAAATCTCTCTTCTGGTCTATTTCCTAATAGCACTGCTTGGTGCTGTTTTGGGGATTCGGTGGATATATGACACAAGGAGGATCGCCAACAACGGGCTGATCACAAGTATGGCCCGGGCCACAATCTTTCGGGTCTTTGCAGCAACCGCCTATCGGAATAATCACCGGAGAACCTTGGGCCATGGCCGTCGGTACAACCAGCGATGTGACTACAGGGAGCATGATCGCCGCCAATCCAAAGGCGCGCACAGCTTGTCGGCGGGAAATGCCTGACAAGTGTGCTGGTTTCGCCGGGGTATGACTGAGCAGCTTAAATTTTTCTAACTGGTCAAGGGCAAGCCAAACAACGTTTTCATCAACTGACGAATTGAGACCGTCGCTCAGACGGCTGCTGATCTCGTTTACACTTGTCTGACCATCGCAGCTTTTCCAAACTCGTGCCGCGGTATCATTTAGACAGTGGGCTTGATCGGTTTCTAAATCGTAGACAAGCGTTTCGTTATCAACTTCCTTGACGATTAGAGAGTCTTTCCTTGCGAGGGGTAATGCGTCGATCATCGGGGGCCTCCGGAATTCTTAGAGTAAAAAATCCTGCGAAGTCAGAAATTTCGCTGACAGCAGGTTCCTGGTTGGTTTAGGTTTTTGGAACGATACGCATCATCCCCGCAACTGTCAATGAAATTTCCACAGGTTCAAGATATATTGCTAAACAGTGTTGGCTACGTCTCTTTACATGTAAACAAGTCTGGCCCAGGCCCTGATTTTGTTCGTGAAAAACCACTCTCTAAAAACGCTTAAACAGGCGATTTTTCTTGAAAGTAATGTTTTGACCCGCGCGCTGCGTACTGCTATTTTTCTTCGCAAAAAGTGAAAGTTATAACCCTTAATGAGATACCAGTGCCGACATTGAAACGGCGTCTACCTCTGGATAAAGCAGCTTCCGAAGTGAAGCCTGTAATTTTCCGGGAAGCCGCCGCAATTGAAACGCAGATTCGTCCGCCACTCAAATGGGCTGGCGGAAAGCGATGGCTGATTCCGCACCTGGCTTCGATTTGGGAACGCCATCGCGGCCGACGTTTTGTCGAACCGTTCTGTGGTGGACTCGCTGCCGCACTCGGATTTGAACCGGAATCAGCGCTGCTCAACGACGTTAATCCACATCTGATCAACTTCTACAAGCATCTGCGGCGGGGTCTGGTGGTAAGCATCGAAATGAGGAACGAGCAGGAATGTTTTTACCGGCAACGCAGTCGGTTTAACGAATTGATCGGAAGCGCTGGGGCGAACTCGGCGGAAGCAGCCCAACTCTTTTATTATCTGAATCGAACTGGCTTCAATGGTCTCTGTCGGTTTAATCAAAGTGGCGAATTCAATGTACCTTTCGGCACGCATAAGTCGATTACTTACGCGACCGACTTCACTCCCTTTCGATCCCTCTTTCGAAAATGGAAATTCACGAACGTGGATTTTGAGTCGGTTGAAACCAGGGCAGAAGACTTCATTTATGCAGATCCGCCGTACGATGTGGAATTCACGACTTACAGTGCGGGCGGTTTTAGCTGGGACGATCAGGTACGCACAGCCGAGTGGTTGGCAACGCATCGGGGTCCGGTTGTGGTTTCAAACCAGGCGACAAAGCGAATCGTCAAGCTCTACAAGAAACACGGGTTTGATGTTAGCTATCTTGCCGGCCCGCGACGAATAAGTTGCACCGGCGATCGGACGTCAGCAAAAGAGGTTTTAGCGGTACGAAACCTGGGATAGGTCTACCCCTTAAATACTTGAGTGATAAGTGGAGGTATGAGTGTTTTCAAAAGTCATTGGATTCTTTGTCTTCATTTGCCTTTTCGCAGCAACAGGCTTCGCCCAGGACGCTGCTTCAACCAAAGCGCTTCACGATCTGTTCAATGTTGAGTGGGAATACGATCTTCAACAGAGCCCGACTCGCGCCTCTTCACTTGGCGATCGACGCTGGAATGATCGTTGGACTGACCTCAGTCTCGCCGCGATCAAGTCGCGACATGAACACGATCTTGACGTGCTGAAGCGACTAGCGAAGATCGACCGCAGCAAACTCTCCAGCGCCGATCAATTGAATTACGATCTGTTCAAAAAGGGCTACGAAACTGACATTGAAGAGCACAAGTATCGTTGGTACCTGGCGCCGTTGAATCAGCGGGGCGGGATTCAAACCCAGAATGAGCTTGCCGATTCGCTCCGCTTCGAAACAGTTAAGGACTACGAAGACTGGATTGCACGGCTCAAAGCTTTCCCGGTTTACATGGACCAGACGATTGCCCTGATGAGCGAAGGGATTAAAGCTCGCGTCCTGCTGCCCAAGGTAATAATGCAACGCGTGCCTGCGCAGATCGACAGGCAAATTGTCGCGAAGCCTGAAGACAGTCTTTTCTACAAACCGTTCAAACGTTTTCCTGCGAGCATTTCTGCTGCCGATCGTGATCGTCTGTCTCGTGAAGCGCTGGCTGCCGTCGATGCGAACATCATTCCCGCATACAAACGCTTCAAGAAGTTTTTCGTTGATGAATATTTGCCGGCGTCTTTCGACGAAGTGGGAGCATGGCAACTGCCACAGGGTGAAGCGATGTATGCACACTTCGTTCGCAAGTTCACCACGACAAGCGTCACACCACGTGAGGTTCACGAAAAAGGGCTAAGCGAGGTCAAGCGAATTCGCGCCGCCATGCAGGAGGTGATGAACCAGGTAGGTTTTAAGGGAAGCCTCGCCGAGTTTTTCAGGTTTCTCCGAACCGATAAGCGCTTTTACTACGCTACACCGGAAGAGCTGCTGGTGGCGTACCAGGCAATGTCGAAGCGAATCGATCCCAACCTCGTTAAGGTGTTTAGAAAACTCCCGCGTATGCCGTATGGCGTTGAAGTAATTCCGGCAGCAGTAGCTCCGGATACAACGACCGCTTATTATCGCCAGCCTTCGGCTGATGGATCGCGCGCCGGCTCTTACTTCGTAAATCTGTATCAACCGGAGTCGAGGCCGAAGTGGGAAATGATGGCCCTTTCGCTGCACGAAGCTGTGCCCGGTCATCATCTTCAAATCGCCTTGGCCCAGGAGCAGGGCGACATCCCAAATTTCCGACGCTACGGTGGTTACACCGCCTTTGTCGAAGGCTGGGGTTTGTATGCTGAATCGCTCGGTGAGGAAATGGGCCTTTATGACGATCCCTATGCGAAGTTTGGCCAGTTAACTTATGAAATGTGGCGCGCCGTCAGGTTGGTGGTTGATACGGGAATGCACCAGATGCATTGGACCCGAAAACAGGCCATCGACTACTTCATGGAAAACGCAGCGAAGCAGGAACTGGACATAGTAAATGAAGTCGATCGCTACATCGCCTGGCCGGGACAGGCTCTGGCATACAAGACAGGTGAATTGAAGATCAAGGAACTGCGTGCACGTTCGAGTCAAGAGCTGGGCGCAAAGTTCGATATCCGCGAGTTTCATGAAGTAGTGCTAGGCTCGGGTGCAGTTCCGCTTGATGTGCTGGAGCGAAACGTTATGCAGTGGATAGCCGAGAAGAAGAAGTAGTAAAGGTCAGTTCTCAACAGAGATAACAGTTGAACGAATCCAAATCGAAATCCTGGTCCTCAGAGTTGATTTACGTCGATGGCTCGTTTCGAAGGAACCACGCGCTCGCATGCAAAGATGGAGTCATTGTCAGTGCGCAATTGGCCCTCCAAAGTTCCACAAAACTTGCTAATCGCGCCATCCTACCTGGTCTCGTAAACGCCCACTCCCACGCCTTTCAGCGGGTGATCCGCGGTCGCACCGAATACCGCACTGCCAACACAACCGACAGCTTTTGGACCTGGCGCGAAATGATGTACAGGGCTGCGGCGCGGCTGACGCCCGAAGATATCTACGACGCGTCGCGCATGGCCTTTGTTGAAATGGCACTCAGCGGCATTACCGCCGTCGGCGAATTCCACTATCTCCACAACGCCCCCAACGGAACTGCATACGATGATCCGAACTTACTGGCGCAGGAAGTTGTACGTGCGGCGAACGACGTTGGTTTGCGTATCGCTCTGCTGCGAGTTGCCTATGCGCGTTCGGGTTTTGACACCGAACCCAATCCACAGCAGGCGCGTTTCATCGAAAGCGATCCACAGAACTACCTGAGAAATCTTGAAAGACTGACTGATGATCTTAAGGGGGCTGAATCAAACTCGATGGCCTGGGTGGGAATCGCTCCTCACAGTGTCCGCGCGGTGCCACTTGAGTACCTGCGCGAGGTGATTCAATTTGCGTTTGGCAAGAACCTGAAGGTTCACATGCACGTTGCTGAACAACCCGCAGAAGTTTCAGCCTGCATCGCTGAATATGGCAGATCGCCGGTCGCATTACTCGCGACAGAAGGGTTGCTAAGCGAACTCTTTACCGGCGTTCATGTAATTCACGTCACGCCGAAGGCTATCAACATGCTGGCTTCATCAGGCGCAACTGTTTGCGCATGTCCTACCACGGAACGAAACCTTGGCGACGGAATTATTCCTGCCGATGAATACTTCAAGCGAGGTGTACCTCTGGCGCTCGGCAGCGATAGCCACGTTGAGATTGACTTGCTGGAAGATGCGCGCGAACTGGAGTATCACCTAAGACTTGAAAAGATTGAACGCGCCGTGCTTGCACAACCAACCGGCGAGGGACGCTCGGCGATCGCGGCCAGCTTGTTTGAGTGCGCAACCGTAAACGGTGCGCGAAGTATCGGAGCGCCGGCGGGAAAACTCGATGAGGGTTACCCCGCCGACTTCTTTACCGTCGACCTAAATGATCCCTCGATCGCCGGAGCGTCAGAAGAAGATTTGCTTTCGAACATTGTGTTTTCGCTTTCGCGCGGTGCGGTGAAAGATGTGGTTGTGGGCGGGCGACAGATCGTTGAAGACGGCCGGCACGCGCAACAAGAAGAGATTGTTGAGCGGTTCACCAAACTTCAGAAAAGGCTTTGGGACTAACGCGACTCCTGGATTGCGCGGCCTTGTCGGCGCTTTGGTTAGTCGCGCTTCGGCGCGACTCGACGGGTCTTTAGCTAGCTCCGATTAACATTTAGATAAGCGACGATTGCGGTGCCCAAGCCGCCGCATACCAAAGCGCCGACAAAGCGGCGCATTCCATAAGGGGTCTCACTTTCAAGATGACTGTTAAAGAAACACTCGCCGAACTAGTTGCGATGGATTCCGTCTCGGCACGGTCCAACGCGGAGATATGTGACTACCTCGCAACCCGCTGCGAGATGCTGGGAATGCAAGTCCGAAGGCTTCCTTACACCGACGGCAACGGTATTGAAAAATCAAACTTGATAGCGCTGGCTGGCGTTCCGTCGTTTCCGAAGAAGCCGGAAGTCGAACTGGCCCTTGTAGGCCACACGGATACGGTGCCTTACGATCCAAATTGGAAAGAAGCACTGACGCTGACTGAGCACGAGGCGAAACTCTACGGGCGTGGAGCATGTGATACGAAGGCCTTTATCGCGGCAACACTAATAGCCGTTGAGGAATCAAGTTTAGAGAAACTTTCGAAGCCAATCGCCCTTGTATTCACGGCCGACGAAGAAATTGGATTGATCGGCGCCAAACGACTAGCGGAGTCGCTGGCCATGAAGGCGCGTTATGCGATCGTCGGCGAACCCACCTCCCTGCGGCCTATGCGCGCAGGCAAGGGATATTGTCTGGCGGAGATTACAGTGAGGGGCCGTGAAGCACACAGTGCTTACCCGGCGTTAGGTTCCTCGGCGATATCGGGCGCGGCTCGTCTGGTTACCCGAATTGAAACGATCGCAAATGAACTTCGCTCGTTTGAACACCCTGCATTCGATCCTCCGTTCACAACCTTGAATGTTGGACTAATCCGCGGGGGCACAGCGAAAAACGTGATCGCTGGAGAGTGCAAGCTCACACTCGAATGGCGCCCTATTCCCGGCCAAGAACCAGAAAAATTGTTGGGCCTGCTTGACTCAGCAATCGCACAAGAGATGCAGGTGGATCCGGGACTATCGTTTGAAGTAGATGCTGCGCGCGCCGATGGAGGTTATGAAACTGCTACAGATTCCGCTTTAGTTTCACTGCTTGAAAAACTGTCAGCAGAAAAAGCGGGCACCGTCGCATTTGGGACCGAGGCTGCGCAACTAACACTACTCGGCGCCGAGTCAGTTGTAATTGGTCCGGGAGATATCCGCGTCGCCCATCGCACCGGAGAGTACGTTCCGGTGGACCAGCTTGAAAGGTGCGTTCAGATTTTGAAACATGCGATAGAAACGCTTTGTACTTAGGCATGATAAGAGAGGAGATAGTATGAAATCACTTTGCTTTGCCGTCGCGTTGCTTTGTGCAGGTCTAACTTCCCAAGCCTATGCGCAAACAAATTCGAGTTCCTCGACAACGTCAACCCAGGAAAAACCCGTGGCGGCGCAAACCGTCTCGCCGGAATACAAGGGCAGACCAGGCTCGCCGTTTTCAGAAACCGTGCGGGTTGGAGAGATGCTTTATCTTTCGGGTGTGCTTGGTACAGACGCTTCAGGCAAGCTGGCTGCGGGCGGAATTAAAGGGGAAACAAAGCAGGTGATGGAGAATATTCGCGCCATCCTCGAGAGAAACAATTCGGGGATGGATCGCGTCGTAAAGTGCACGGTGATGATTCTGGACATAGCCGAGCGACCTGCGATGAGCGAAGTTTATGTCACTTTCTTTCCGAAAGATCGAATGCCTGCGCGCAGTACGTTTGGAACGACGGGTCTGGCTTTGGGGGCCAGAGTCGAGATTGAATGCATGGCGACGGTGAAGTAGTGGTGCAGGACAAGGCGATCCACTAACCCACAATGTATATGGAAAAGGGTTAGTGTGCCTTCGCATACTTCAGCGGATCGTGATCCAGACTTTGTCGTTTCTGCGTAATCGACGTAATCTGCGGATGACCCCCCTCGGGCAACCGCAGGAGGCTCGTTTCCATCGGAATACTTCGCCATTACGTTGAAAGTCCGGTCTTATTACATGCAATCCCTTTTTAGAGCTTTTTCACTGTTTTTCGCACTCGTAGTCTGCGCCAGCCTTCGCTTTCGCTCAGTCTCCACAGTCCCCTCTCACCAACCGCGAACTTGTCGCGCTCGTCTATCAGCTGCCGCAACATCCTGACCGGCGAGACGAAATCGTTGAGGAGATTCGCAAGCGTGGTATCGCTTTCCAACTCACTGACGGCATGCGCTCGCTCGTTGCGAGTAAGAGTGGAAACGACACGCTCCTGCGACGAACGCTCGAAGAGGCTGAGCGCAGAAGGGTGAATCCGGCCGCGTCGGCTCGTCCACCCGAACCTGAAGCCAACGACCTATTGCAACGCACACGCACGGCGACAACTGCAGCGGCGCAGGCAATGCCTGACTTTATCGTCAAGCAGCTGATCAAACGATCCGTCGCCTACGGAACCACGAACAACTGGATGGCCCAGGACAACCTGACCGTCGCCGTTGGATATCGCGCGAATGCCGGAGAGCAATACAAACTACTCGCCAAGAATGGTATGCCGGTGGGTCAGGAAGTAACGGAAGGCCGCGACTACAGCAAGTATGTCGGCGGTGCGAGTTCAAGCGGTGTTGAATACATTTCTGCGCTCGCAGATATTCTCAAACCAGAGTCAAAGGCGGAATTCAGACTAGCCGACACAGACCAAATACGAGGCCGGCGCACTCTGGTTTTTGAATACGAAGTACCGAGACCTTTTTCCCAGCTGAGTCTAACGGCGGGTGACGCCACGGTAACTGCCGGTTCGCGTGGACGCATCTGGATCGATCGCGAACTGAATCGAGTGCTGCGTTTCGAGCAGATCGCTACGGAGATTCCCGGCGATTTTCAGATAACCGCCGCCAGCACTCTGATCGATTACGACTGGGTTACCATTGGCGAAAACAAATATCTGTTGCCGACAAATTCTGATATTAGGCTGACGAGCGTAAACACCCGTCTGACACTTCAGAGTCGCAACGAAATTAAGTTCCGTGGTTACCAGAAGTTTGGTGCTGAGTTAAAGGTGATTGATGAGATCGATGAAAGCGATTTTCCACCCGAGAAGCCATAGCTCTATCCTTCTAGCGATCGCTTGCCTGATTATCTTCGCAAGTTTCCAGACCGTCCGGTCGCAAACCCCAGAAAGGGATTATCTGGTCTACGTGCTCTCGGAGGCGGCCGACAAGATATCCCTGATCCGATTTGGACCAGGTGGCGCAAAAGTGGACCACACTTTCGGCACCGGTGACATGCCCACCGATATTGACGGTCCCCACGGCATCGCAATCGCCCCTGACAAACAAACCTATTACGTTTCGCTCGCTCATGGCCGACCGTTCGGCACGGTGTGGAAGTACTCAACTAAGGACGATCGAGTGCTGGGCCGTGTCGTGGTCGGTTACTTTCCCGCCACGATGGACATCAACTCCGACGGTAGTTTGCTGTACGTAGTCAATTTCAACCTCCACGGCGACATGGTGCCTTCGTCAGTTTCGATTGTGGCGACTGAACGAATGCTGGAAGTTGCTCGAATAAAAACCTGTGCAATGCCGCACGGCTCTCGGTTGAACTCACAAGGAACGAAACATTACTCAGCTTGCATGATGGATGACATGTTGGTCGAGATCGACACCAACACGTTGAAAGTTTCGCGTCACTTTCTGTTGACCAAAGGTCGCGAGATGGGCATGAACGGTGCGCCTAACGCGACGCCAGCCAGCGCGGGCGGCATGAAGCATGATATGGGCGGGCACGGCACTGAACCGCCGAAAGCTGGCGATGTTTCCTGTTCACCAACCTGGGCGCAGCCGTCCCCCACCGGCAATTCAGTCTTTATCGCGTGCAACAAGTCGGATGAGATTGTGGAGATTGATGTTGCTGGCTGGAAGGTAAAACGGCGCATTCCAAGCAGCCAGGGTGTGTACAACCTTGCAATCACTAAAGACGGTGCGCGATTGATCGCTACGAACAAACGAGTCGCATTCGTCTCGGTCTTCGACGTGAAGCAGGGCCGTGAGATCGCCCGAGTGTCTACGAAGCGGCGCGTAATGCATGGAGTGGTTATTTCACCCGACGATCGCTATGCGTTCGTCTCGGTGGAAGGAATTGGATCAGAGCCGGGCACGGTGGAGATTATCGATCTCGCCACGTTGAAAAACGTCGCCAGCATCGATGTCGCTGCAGGCGCTGCCGGAATCGAATTCTTGAGAACGGAATAATATTGAAGGGGACAGCACTCCGTGGCCGCCCTGTTCGTAGCCTCTAGAGACCCAGAATTAGGTTGACCCACCAAGGGGGTGGCCACGGAGTGCCACCCCTACAACCGTACTCATTTGTAGACACCTTCTCTCCGATCGGTTTGTCTAAACAGATTGGAAGACTCCATGCTGATCGGCCATCTCCGCGATAGTCATCACTTGAGGACTGTGGCTTCGAGGGTATGAACCTTGCTCCATTTCGCGTGTTAGCTTGAACGTGTTTTAGGAGTGACGATGAAGCCGAGAATACTAATCGTGGATGATGATGAGGCGATTACCAGGCAGCTGCTCTGGGTCCTCGCCGACGACTACGATGTGGTTACTGCAAACGACCTGCAGACCGCAGTCCGTCATGCGACGATTTATGAACCTGCCGTTTCTATCGTCGATTTGCACCTGCCGCCAGCGGTGAACTCCCCGGAAATCGGCCTCAGGGTGATGGACTACATCAAGGCACACCTGCCGAAGTCAAAAGTGCTGGTGATGACGGATCTCAGCGGCATGCAGGAGAAGGAAGCATGCTACTCGGTTGGCGCCGACGCGTTCATTGCCAAGCCGTTTGAGACTGAACTACTGCTTGCAACTATGCGTCGCATGGCGCCCATCCGGATCGATCTCGCGTAACGGTACAGAACCGGATCGTGGCGCAGACAAGGTGCTGCTAACAGTTTTAGTTACAACCTGCGATAATACCCACCTCGTAATCTCAAATACATTTTGTGAAAGCAGCCCCTGGTTCAGCAGCGAGAGCTGTGAACTTGTGAATCAATGAGTGAAGCCAGAGACAGAGTCAGCGGAGTAAGCGAACTTCCCATCTTCCCATTGTCGGTCGTCCTGTTTCCAGGGGTGCCGCTCCCACTTCATATTTTCGAGCCGCGTTACCGGCAAATGCTGAGCGATATTCGAGCGGGAAATAATCTCTTCGGAGTCTCATACTTCGACTCGTCAACTTCCGATCTAGAGAACCCGCCTGCAGGTCACATCGGCTGCGTCGCCGAAGTTACAGAAAGCCAGGCGCTTCCCGATGGGCGTTCAAACATCCTGACGATTGGTGTCATCCGATATCGCATCGACGAGTATGTTGAGCGCGGCGACCTGTATCTCAGGGCCCGTGTCAGTTTCTTTGAGGACGAGGAAGAGGACGACGAGCGTTTGCGAGAGAACTCGCGAGAAGTCGCAGAGAGTTTTACGCGCATCGCGCGGGCAGTCAGAATCATCAACGACGAACGCGCCAACCTGCCGGACATCAGCGGCACTGAGCCGCAAAGGCTTTCGTTTCTGGTCGCCGCCGCGATGGAAGTCGACACAGACGCAAAGATGGAGTTACTGGAACTGCGCTCAACCTCAGAAAGACTAAATCGTTTGCGTGAGATGTTGGCCAATGCCCTATCAAATTACGAGGAACGAGCCCGCGTGCATGAGCTGGCCAGAGGCAATGGGCACAGTGGAAAGAAGATTGAGTTGGAGTAGATCTAGATCGGAGTTGGCATGTTGAAGACGATTTGCATATCTTAGGTCGAAGCTAATAAGTCAGAAGTGGACTATTCGTGACCGTTCGTGTGATTTCGTGGATCGCTTAATACGCCTCGATAAACACGATCCACGAAATAACACTAAGTCACACCAAACCTTTCCGTGAGTTCCAATCAACCAAACCAGATCAGAGTATCAGTCCTCTTCTTTGGAGCGGCGCGCGATGCGGCGGGAGAGGCTCAACGCGAAATGGTTTTGGTCGGCGTGACTACTGCCTCGGAAGCTCGTGTCAAACTGCTGGAAGAGTTTCCCGGACTTAGCCGGTTCGGCAATTCCCTGCTACTGGCTGTCAACCAGGAATATGCTCGTGAAGACGTCGCAATAAAAGACGGGGACGAGCTCGCTCTTTTTCCCCCAGTCAGCGGCGGCGGTGATGACGCAACTCCCCAGCATGACTTTTTCGAACTAACCACCGAACCAATCGACGTTGGCACAGTTGCTCGCAGAGTTGTGCTTCCTGAGTGCGGCGCTACCGTCACGCTCGACGGGTACGCGCGCGAATGGACGCGCGGCCGGCAAACGCTCTACCTCGTTTATGAAGCGTATGCGCCGATGGCCTTGCTGGAACTACAACGACTCGGTGCGACGGCCCGTGAAAAGTTCGAAATCGCCTACATCGGCATCGTGCACCGAACCGGGAAGCTAGAGATTGGGGAAACCAGCGTAGTTATCTCTGTCGGCGCACCTCACCGACGCGCCGCGTTTGAAGCCTGCGAGTGGGCCATCAAGGAACTGAAACGAACTGTACCAATCTGGAAGAAGGAAATTTTCCAGGATGGCGAAATGTGGGTCGAAGGCGAATTTTCATGATCACGGTCAGCCGCTTTGTCTTACCCAACGTGCCGGTTTATCTTTAATGACTCGCCTTGATAATTGCTGACTGCGAGCCGATACCTCAGCTGGAGGTACGAGGGTTTGGTTTTCAAAGCCGCCGATTCGCCACGCTGTTGGAATGAAGGAACACATTTTGAACATAGGTATTTTTGGCACTTTCGACGTCGAGAATTACGGTGATCTCCTTTTCCCGTTGATTGCACAGGTGGAATTGAGCAAGCGACTGGGTGCTGTAAAGGTACATGCGTTCTCTTACAACTCTAAACAGCCGCCCCAATGGCCATATGTCGTAACGTCCGTAGCAGAACTGCCGCAGCGGGCCGGCCTTTTGGATGCCGTGTTAATCGGCGGGGGATTTATTATTCGCTTCGACAAGTTCGTCGCTTTGGACTATGGCCCGCCAACACCCGCGATTCACCACCCCACAGGCTACTGGCTTTCCCCGGGCCTGATCGCTCTGCAACAGCGGATTCCACTGATTTGGAACGCCCCCGGCATGCATCGCAATGAGATTCCCAAGTGGGCCGAACCGCTAATGAATCTTACGCTTTCGCTCAGTTCCTATGTTTCGGTGCGAGATGAAGCTTCGGGATCCACCCTGGCACCTTTAGCGGGCGGAGCAAAGATCGCGGTTTCGCCTGATACAGCATTTGGGATTTCCCGGCTGATCGATAATTCAAACCCGACACGAGAGTTCACACAGTTACAAGAGAAGCTGGGTTTGAACTCGCCCTACATTGTGGTCCAGCCACTCCCCGGGATTGAGCCTTATCTGAAATTTTTAAGTCTTAACCGCGACCTGTTGCGAGATTATCGCTTTCTCGTGATGCCTATTGGCCCAGTGCTGGGTGATGACGCTGCCATTTTGAATGGCGTTCTACCCAACACGGTCCGACTGTCTGACTGGCCACACCCATTGCTACTCGCGGAATTAATCAGTCAGGCTTCGGCGACGATCGGTCTTAGCTATCATTTGACTATTACTGCGCTGGCCTGTGGTGTTCCAAGTTTCAGCGTTGCCGACCTGACTGTCGGAAAGTACTCCGCCCTGTCGAAGTTCAAGACCCTGTACTCCTTGCCCGCGAATGGGGAGACCGACCTGGAGTGGTTTATGTCCCGATTGGGGAAAGCCGCGCCGTCGCCTGAAGCAGTCGAGGCTTTGGATCGACTATCTGATCATTGGGATTGCGTTGCGGAGGCGGTACGCAACGGACCCACCGACGTGCTTCCCTCCTTCAACCGCTTTTGGCAATGGTTGCCAGAATTGCTTGAGCGCTCCGCGGGGGCACTGACCGTGGCTCGTGCGAGCATAGAAGAGCGCGACGCTGAGATAGCCGATCTTAAACAGCAGCTCGTCCAGCGTGACGGTGACATGGTGCGGATACTGGGCTCTCCTTCATGGCGAGTAACCGCGCCAGCGCGCTTCTTCATGCGGAATTTAGGACGACTGGCCCCCGCCCGGAAGACCAAAGTTATGGATCTTGCGAGAATCCTAACGCGCCGCATGGAGTCTCACCCCTATGCCTGGGCGCGGATTGATAAGCTCTTTGCTCCAGACGAATGCAGCGCGCTGGCAAACACCTTCCCTTGTGATCATTTCAAAACGGTGATGGGTTATGGAGGCGAAAAAGACTATGAGTATGAAGCCCGCGCGCTCATTCCGATGGGGGCGAATCATATGGCCCATGCTCATGAGCTAAGCGACTCATGGTTAGCTCTGGCGCAGGATTTTCTCTCCCCGGATTACCGTGACGCCATGTCTTTGCTTACTGGCTGCGACTTGAGTTCGGCGGCCCTGGAGGTGAATGTTTTCCATTATGGACCCCGTTCTCTCCTCGGTCCCCATCCCGATCTTCCTGACAAGCTGGTAACGCAGGTAATGTATTTCAACACCTCATGGAACACCCAAGACGGTGGTTGCCTGTTGATTTTGCGGTCGTCCGATCCCGCTGATGTCGCGACCGAGATTCCTCCGGTCGTCGGAACTTCCGCAGTACTGGTCCGTTCTGACGCCTCATGGCACGCGGTATCTCCGGTTGTCCCCGAATGTCTGCAGTCTCGACGAAGCCTGACCGCCACCTTCTATCGACCTGGCTCGGTGAGCACGCTCTGGCCGCCCGGAGAAGATGCTTTACTGCATCGCTTCGATCTCGATGAGTTGCATCCGGCAGCGCAATAAACTAACAACCGTCTTTGGTCTCGTCTGGCGAAGGCCCAAAGCCATTGAAACGCGGTGAGGAGTGCTCGATCGGGAGAAGTCTGGATTGCAGCTCAATCGAAGCGGGGAAAACATTTAGGTGAACGATGGACGGGGTGCAGGTTTGTGAGGATGCCCGCTTGAATTCAATAGCAAAACCGCCGCGTTGCTCCGTCAGGGCGAAATGTTTATAGAACTGCGCGACAACGGCGAGAATGCCAGGGTCGGCGTTGCTATAAGCATCTCGCCCCGACCGGGCGAAACACAGGGTCACCCTACAGCTATGCCTGTTCGATCTCTTCGGTCTCGTCAGCCGAAGCTTCAACCAGCGACGCGCTCGTCACTCGATCGCCTTCGTCAATCTTGATCAATCTGACGCCCTGCGCACTCCGTCCAGTCTTACGGATCTCGCCGGCTTCAAGCCTAATCAGCTTGGCCTGCTGAGTAATGATCATAATCTCCGACTCGGCATCAACTGGGAATACAGCTACTACCTTTCCGGTCTTGTCTGTCGTCTTCATATTGATCACTCCCTTGCCGCCGCGCGACTGCAAGCGATATGTGGTGATGGGAGTTTGCTTCCCATAGCCTTTCTCGGATACCGAAAGCATCTTCTCATTGTCGTCAGCCGAGACTGGACAAACTGAAACCACGTAGTCGTCCTGGCGAAGGTCGATACCGCGGACCCCACGAGTGGCTCGCCCCATCGGTCTGACGTTTTTCTCGTCGAACCGAATCGCGAGTCCGTTATGTGTAGCAATGAAGATGCGCTTGGTGCCGTCAGTCAAAACGACATCGAGCAGTTGGTCGCCATCATCCACATTGATCGCGATGATGCCGTTAGTGCGGATGTTCTGAAAATCAGCGAGCGACGTTTTCTTGATTACACCTTTGCGAGAGACCATCAAAACATAGCGGCCTTCAGCAAAATCACGAACAGGCACCACACCAGCCAGCTTTCGATCTGAAGGAATATTAATCAGATTAACGACTGCCTTACCTCGAGCAGAGGCCGCAGCATCAGGCACTTCATGCACCTTGAGCTTATAAACCATGCCATCGTCAGTGAAGATCATGATGTAGGCATGAGTCGAGGCAATAAATAAATGCTCGACGTAGTCGCTGCCCTTGGCAGAAGCGCCAAATCGGCCCTTACCGCCACGGCCCTGCCGCTGGTAGGTGGTTACTGGCGTTCGTTTGATGTAGCCGCTATTGGTCACCGTGATGGCTACATCTTCATCAGCTATCAAGTCCTCAATTGAAAACTCGACGCCTTCATCGACAATTTCAGTTCGGCGCTTGTCGCCAAAGTCTTTTTTGACTTCCTCTAACTCGTTGCCGATAACCCGTCGGAGCGAACTCTCATTTGCGAGGATCTCTTCCAACTCTGCGATCAGCTTGATAATGCCTTCGTATTCGTCAGTGATCTTCTGTCGCTCGAGGGCCGACAAACGTCGGAGCTGAAGATCAAGAATCGCCTGCGCCTGCAAATCTGAAAACGCCAGGCGCTCCATGGTCTTCTGAACTTTTCCCAGATAGGTCTTGAGGGCAACATCGGACGGCGCGCCTTTCCAGGCCTTCACCTCTCCAATCGTTTTCATCTGTCCCGTCAACCATTGCCGGGCTTCGTCAATTGATCGTGAGTTCCTGATCAAAAGCACTACGTAGTCGAGAATATCGATCGCCTTGGTCAGGCCTTCCAGAATATGGGCCCGTGCCCGCGCTTTCCGCAGGTCATACTCGGTACGTCTGCGGACCACTTCGCGCCGGAAGTCGATGAAGCACTCAAGCATCTGCTTGAGGTTCAGCACGCGCGGCTGGCCGTTAACAATCGCCAGATTGATCACCCCAAACGACGACTGCATTGGCGTCAACTTGTAGAGCTTATTCAGAACGATCTGTGGCACCGCATCGCGCTTCAGCTCAACTACGATACGCATGCCGGTGCGATCCGATTCATCGCGCAGGTCGGACACGCCGTCGAGCTTCTTCTCGTTGATCAACTCCGCAATGCGTTCAATCAAGCGCGCTTTGTTTACCTGGAACGGAATCTCAGTGATGACAATTGCATCGCGCTCTTGGGTGCCTCTGCCAACTCGATCAATTCCAGCGCGCGCGCGCATTTGAATGATTCCGCGACCGGTCAGATATGATTTCTTGAGTTCTTCCCCACCATAAATAAAGCCGCCGGTCGGGAAATCTGGCCCGGTAACAATCTTCATCAAATCTTCAATCTTGACGGCCGGATTTCGCAGCAGAGCTAAGGTTGCGTCTACGATTTCCGTCAGATTGTGGGGTGGAATTTTCGTGGCCATGCCGACCGCAATTCCGTCGGAGCCATTAATGAGCAGGTTTGGAATGCGAGCCGGCATAACCTTTGGCTCGCTGAGCGACTCGTCGTAGTTTGGTTGAAAGTCGACGGTCTCCTTCTCAAGGTCGGCCAAAATCGCATTGGCCACTCGAGCCATGCGAATCTCCGTGTAACGCATGGCAGCCGCAGCGTCACCGTCAACCGAACCGAAGTTGCCTTGGCCGTCGATCAGCGGATAGCGCATGGAAAAATCCTGCGCCAATCGGACTATGGTGTCGTAAACCGCAGTGTCGCCGTGTGGATGGTATTTACCGATGACGTCGCCAACAATGCGCGCACTCTTTTTGTACGGCTTGTTGTAAGTATTTCCCAGTTCGTGCATTGCCCACAGCACGCGCCGGTGCACAGGCTTGAGTCCATCGCGCACGTCAGGCAAAGCGCGCCCGATGATTACGGACATCGCGTAATCAAGATATGAGCGCCGCATCTCGTCTTCGATGTTTATATGATCGCGTTCCGATGTGGTTTCCATCCGTTGGCCTTTCCAGTACAATCCGCCCGCCGCGGGCTTTCTTTAACATTGCCTACTTAGCGCAGGACAAAATTCGAGCAGGTCAGGTTGTTGCGTCGTCCTGCTTTTGCGCTAAATCTTTCGTGTTGAAGTTGTGTTTGAACGGTCGATACACCAGGCAAAAACTTCCAGGAAAAAGGAAGTGTTATTGTAGCCTTTTGGGGCAGTTTTTGCAATCGCGACAGCACGCAAAACCCTAATAAAATCAATGGCTTCGGAGGCGATCGTCGGTCTGCACCAATCTTTGAACCCGGAAGCTCCGCAGGGGTTCCTTTTTGGTCCTACAGAGGTCCCGGACACGTTCTAATCTTCACATGAACGAAGAGGGAAAATTCAAGCGGGTTCGCGAGCGGCTGGAGCTAAAATTGCCGGTTCGTGTCCGCTGCCGGGAAACCGCAGATTTTGAGTGGACCGAGATCACGCGGCTGATCGATGTCACGCCTTTTGGCGCCGGGTTTACTCTCAAACGCCCGGTTGAAAAAGGCCGGCTTCTGCATATGACGATCCCGATGCCTAGACAACTGCGTGTCTTCGATCACGTTGAAGACCAATATCGGGTATGGGCCCTTGTGCGCCGGATTGCCCCCATGAAACCAACTGCGACCGGCGATTCGCAGTTTGAAATCGGAGTCGCTTTCATTGGGAAACGGCCGCCGCGCAGTTATGAAGAGGATCCCTCACGTCGCTACGAAAGCGCCGATCAGCCTCAAAGTTTCACCATGGTTGAGGACTGGGTGCCGCCCGAAATGGCCTCAGAAGACAAACGGCACCAAACCCGTCACAATATCCCGGTAGACATGGTGGTTGAAATTCTGGATGACAAAGGAACTGTGGTGGAGCGGGAACAAACGGTAACTGAAAACATCAGCAACCGTGGAGCAGCGATTTATACAACGCTCAACTTGCAACCCGGCCGTTTGGTTAAGCTTAGTAGCGAACAATACAAACTGACGGTCCATGCCGCGATTCGCGGCCGTAGCAAAGGACCAACGGGCGTGGACAGGATTCATGTCGAGTTTATTGACCGCGAGTGGCCACTGTGAATCGAATTGGATCGCCGGCAGACGCGTCAGGTATTACGATCATCTTGAGAGTACCAAAACAATTTAGCGAACCCGCAACTCTTTCGCCGGCTGCCGCTCCCGCAAGACAAAAGGCAGCCGCTGGAGCTCTGCCCGAATGGTCTATCAATGTGGTGCGCTCGGTTGTGAGTGCCGTGAGTCGTGTTTGCTGGAGTCTGGAATTCAAGGGCGTCGAAAACATTCCACGGCATGGCGGTTTGATAGTCGCTGCAAACCATCAGAGCTATGGCGATCCGGCGTGGTTAGCCCTGGCTATTGAAAGACCGATCCGCTTTCTCGCGTGGAGTGAGGCGTTTTCGTGGCCAGTCGTTGGCAAAGCGATTCAACTACTGGGCGCCTGGCCATTACAGGTTGAAGGCAGCGATCCCAAGGCGATCCGCCGTTCCCTAACCTGGTTACGCGATGGCGGCGCTGTAGTGATATTTCCCGAAGGTGGACGTGGATTACCCGATGGCTCAATGGTTCGGATGAAGGGCGGCGCGGTAAGAATGGCTTTAGAAGCGGGCGTGCCGATTCTGCCGGTGACAATTCGCGGAGCTAATAAAGTATGGCCGGCGAATCAACGCTTGCCGCGAACCGGAAAAGTTGAAATCATCTATCATCCCGTATTTCAACCTCAGCTCCTGCCCAACGAAGAAACTCGTGCGTGCGCGCGTCGTGAGACGGACCGTCTCGCTGAGATTATCGGCTCAGCACTCAACTAATGTCATAAACGCTTAAGTAATCGTTACTCGTGCAGGACCCGAATCATCGCCTCATGGATCAGGCCATTGCTCGCCAGCACCTTCGGTGTATAAACTTTCGGCGTGTCGATCTTTAGCGGCTCACCTTCAAAATCAGTTACCGTTCCGCCTGCTTCTTGAATCAGCAACACACCTGCAGCCACATCCCAGGCTTTCAGTCCTTCCTCAAAAAAGCCGTCGAAGCGGCCACACGACAGATAAGCCAGATCCAGGGCTGCCGATCCGTCGCGCCGGACTGCCTGTGACTCCATCGTGAACTTCGCAAAGTCACGCGTGAAGTTTGGTCGCTCGCGGACGTTGTAAGGAAACCCGGTGCAGAGCATAGCGTTGTTGAGATCCTCAATCTCCGAGACCCGTATCCGCCGTTGGTTGAGCAGCGCTCCCTGTCCGCGTTCGGCAGCAAAGATTTCGTCTCGTGATGGATCGTAAATGACCCCGATTTCGATCTGGCCGTCATGTTCAAGGGCGATGGAAACGCAAAAGCACGGGTAGCCGTGGGCGTAGTTTGTGGTCCCATCAAGTGGATCGATGATCCACTTCCATTCGCTCTTTCCTTCGGCGACTTCACTGGCAGCAGTAGCTCCCGACTCCTCCGCCAGAATTGCGTGGCGTGGATAGTAAGACCGAATTCTGTCGATGATTAATTTTTCCGAAGCTAGATCCGCTTCAGTGACTAGATCGATATCACCCTTGTTCGACACCTGAAGCGCTCGGCCCAACCGGTCCGAAAGGATTCGGCCCGCGTCGCGAGCTGTCTGCATGGCAAAGTTAAGCAACGTGTTACCTCTTGAGGTGCAGTCTCACTCAATGGCGGCTGGACCACCCTCTGAAGTGGTCGTGGAAATCCGAGAGCTTCCAGCCAGGAGTCACGATATAGCTACACTGCGAGACGATGATGCAATATCCTTTTGTCGCACAGTTTTGCCACAGAAAAGAAACCTAACCTTGAGTGGATATCTGATATTGTGCGTCACATGTCGTCCATTGTCTTCCTAAAAACGAAAGCTTTCCTGCTCTGCTGCGCTTTCATGATCGCCTCAAGCGGAGTAAATATGCTGTCCGCCCAAAGGAGGGCGGGAGCCAGGAAGCCGGCTACGACGAGGACGAAGCCGAAGCCGCCAGTCGCTCGTACCCCGGAAGCCGAGGTAACACTGGAGAGACTGCCTTCCGATCCGTCAGTCGAGTCTGCAGACATTGCGATCACTGCTAATGTTCGAGCTTCGTCTTTGAAATTCGAGGTCGTGCCCAATCCGACGGTGACGTTTCCCAACAATCAGCCTAGTGACACCGTGTGGGAAGCTCACCGGGATAATCTCCCGACCCCGGTTGAGCCCGGCGTGACTTACCGCGATATCGGAATCCGTTTGAAGATCACCAGTGTCTTTCGAGACATAGATCGCATCGTTGCGGAAGCTCTCGGAGAGATCCCCATTTCAAATGACGCTGTCCCTGCACTTATCGAGTCTCCAAGAAAACCCGCGACGCAGCAATCCACACCCTCCGCCCCTGTTCGCCGACGTTCTCCAAAGAAGTGAGCGTTAGATGAAGATACGCGGCCATATTTTCTTCTGTCTCGCCATCATCAACTTTTCGTTCTGTTGGGCCATGGGCCAAGGCGTTGAATCAAAGCCGGTCCCGGCCAAGCCTGCGCCTTCACCAACCGCACCTTCAAACATTGATGAAGTATTCGATCTGAATATCGACCTGCGTCAGGTTACTCGTGAAAATTTTGAAGCGTCTACCGCAATTTCCACCAGCGGGGATTCGAATCTCAATGTGCAGGTAGGGGTTGGAGTTGCCACCGGGCGCATCGAGTTTCTTTTGAAAAACGTCCAGGGTCGCGTCCGTTTTCGCGGCTCACTTGAACGCATATTTGAGATCATCGATGGCAGGCGGGCTCCAGTCACGTCGCCAAGATAACTTCCCGACCCCCATTTTGCTTTAAGTAGCATTGAATATTGATCCAGGAGGAAACAATGACGAAATTTCCGAAGTCCGGGGGCTTGATAATCTTCATTCTTGCCCTATCCATCGACGCCTTTGGCCAGCAACCCACGACCAGCACAACCGGATCGCGCGATGCCTCGATAACAACGAGCCAAACACAAACCAGACCTCGACCAAGTCCCACTCCGGTAACGCCAGTAAGACCACTTTCTGAAGAGGACCGCCAGCGACAGGAAGCCTCGAGTGCTCGACGCCGCCAGGAAGCGGCGAGCGGTGATCCGGACGTGCTGCTCGACGTGCCAAACCTCTCCGTTGATGAGATCACACTGGAAGTAGAGAACCTGAAAGCAAAAGTTTCGCTGGACGCGCGTCTGGCAAACCTTCTTGCCCTGACTGCGGGCGCTGACGTCACTATCGATAAGGTCAAACTTCAAATCAAGGGTGTGAAGGCTGAAGTGTTATTGAAAGTCAGATTGGACAATGTGGCGCAGATTATTGATCGGACACTCACCACAATTGATCGCAACCCAGAAATTCTCACCAAGCTGCTTGAAAGTGTTGATAAGACAGTGGGGACCGTTGGTAGCGTGGCTAACACAGCGTTACAACCTGGTGGAGTATTGAGTCAGACGATCAACACCCTGGGCCAAACCGTGCAGCGGACTGTTGACGCAACCGGCAATATTGTCGAGAAGACTCTCGATACGACAGGTAAAGTCGTAAGCTCAAATACAGTCGGGAATGTAACCAGTCTTAAGGTCCTCGGCGAAACGACAAACGCTGCTGGTCAAACGCTGAGACGGGTGCAAGACACAGCTGGTGGCGTGATCGAACTAACTCTCGATTCAGCCGGGAAAGTAGTTAGTTCAAAGGTACTAAGTCAGGGCCGGCAATAGGCGGGGTTCAACCGCATGGGAAAAGAGGACGGGCGGCTAGCAGCCGAGCCGTCCTTTTTGTGTAGGGCAAAGTGTTAGTTTGCGGTGGTTGGCTACCACGCATCGCGAGGGCTACCATTCCATTGGCGCCATTGCTGATCGTTGGCTAAAAATCCCGAGGACCAACGATTCAGTTCGCATCGCAGATGCTAACCATTCAGCAAACTAATAGTTTGCTTCACCACCATCCCGAGGCAACATCATGCAGAAAATCAATCTCAACCAAAAGCTCTCACTAATTGACGACCACTGGAATCCACGCATCGCCGCCGAGCTAAACGGGCAGTATGTGAAGCTGGTCAAGTTTCAAGGTCCATTCACCTGGCATCATCATGACGATGAAGACGAGATGTTCATGGTAGTCAAGGGAAGGTTCCGCATGGAATTTCGCGAACCTGATGCTCCAAACATCGATCGCGAGGTTTGGTTGGAACAAGGCGAGTTTCTGGTTGTGCCCCGCGGCGTCGAGCACCGCCCTGTCGCCGATGAAGAAGCTCATGTACTACTATTTGAGCCGGCGACAACCTTGAATACTGGCAACGTCGAAAACGAATTTACGAGGCAAACCCTTAGCAAAATCTAAACTGCTGACTTATCCACGCCAACTGTGTGAATATAAGCAAAACTCTTTCTGGAGGTCCTCCGTGAAAAAACTTCTTCGGCTCGCCTTCGTCGTGTCGCTCTCAATGGGAATCGCCGTGGCGCAATCACCGCGTCAAGCGAACCAGAACGGCGCCCAGCTGACGCCCGCTTCTGTTCCACTCCCGACGACGAATGCAAACCAGGCTGTCATCAGCTCATTGGCAAACCTGCCTGACGCAGACATGCTCATCTACATCAATCCGCAACGAATCCTGAATGAAGTTGTGCCGAAGGTGATGCCGGTGAAAGACGTCGAGGAGATGAGGAAGGGCATCGAGCAAGTAAAAAACGACGTCAACGTCGATCCAACCAAAGTTGAGTACATCGTCCTGGCTATTCGCTTTAAGAAACCCAGCGGCGATCTCAAGTTTCAACCTCCTGAGGCCCTGGTCCTAACCGGCGGAGATTTTAGTGCCGAAACCGTAATCGGGTTGGCCCGTATGGCAACCCAGGGACAAATGCGTGACGAAACCTACGGCGCGAAGACTCTGGGCTTGATCAAGATTGATCCAATCGCGAAAGAAGCCGAAAAGAACCCTTTCCTGCGCGGCTTCGCTGAAGTTGGCGTGGTCGCTCTAACCGGTAATTCACTTGCCGCCGGGACGCCGGCATATCTGCGTGCCGCAATCGATGCGGCAGACGGCAAGGGCCGAATTAGTATGGACACACTGAATTCGTTGGTAAGGGATTCGAATGTTTTAATTAGTATCGCTGGAAGGCCGCTGCGATCTTTCGCCAAGAGCTTCGGGCTCCTTGGAACTGAAACGACCGAGCGTGCAAATCGCTTTGAAACCAAGATGGGAGACTTTTACGCAGCGGTGACCATGGACGCGAATAACTTTATCATTCGCGGCGCGGTCAACGAGGACAACCCTGACACCGCAAAGATTATCACCAACCTGTTTTCCGGACTGCTCGGGTATGCGGCGAGTTCAATCCCGGATCCGGGGATGCAATCTATGTTGAAGAACATCGCGATTGCTGCGGAAGGTGACGACGTGACGGTCAAAGCTGATCTGAACCAGCAAATGGTGATCGACATGATCAAGAAGCAGATGGCGCCTAAGAAAGAGGAAGCGACCACTACTGAAGCGACGAAAGCACCAGCTAAACCGAGACCACGTCGACGCACCAGACGGAAGTCTTGAGCTGCAGCGGCTGTGCCGCCGCACGGTGCGGCGGCAAGCCGCATCGACAATAGGTAGGCTCTTCGCAGAACAGCAATGGATCCGATGTCGTCAGCAGTCGCCGTACTTACGGCGATGATTACACCTGCGGTTTTGATTTCAGCCTGCGGGAGTATGATCCTTTCAACCTCGACGAGACTGGGCCGGGTAGTAGATCGCGTACGGGCCTTGTCTGACAAACTGGAAGAGCTCGCCAGCCGGCAACAAACTGAGAACCGAGACGTAAGAGATCGCCAGGCAATTATTTTTGCCCAGATGGATAAGCTGACCAGTCGTGCGCGCATACTGCAACGCTCGATGGTTACTTTTTATCTGGCGCTGGGAATGTTTGTCTCCACCAGCGTGGCAATTGGCGTGGTAGCTGTGATCGGGAATTCACGTTATAACGTTTTACCCGTCATCCTGGGATTGATCGGCGCCTGTTTCCTTTTCTATGGAAGCATGCTGCTGATTTTTGAAGCTCGACTGGCCTTGAGCACAATACATCTGGAAATGGATTTCATTTGGCGGCAAACGACAAGAGTGGCGCCGGCGGACGTGGTGGAACAACACAAACCGCATTTCATCCATTTTCGTCGACACCAGTAATGTCAATGAGTGTTCAAACAAACCGTCCTTCGTATGTCTGGCTCGGCGAAAACGGCGCGTTGCTACGCCGCGTCGAAGCTCTCGAAGCTCTACTGGCGCGCTGCACCGTTTGTCCACGCGACTGTTTCAACAATCGTCAGCTCGATGAAATTGCCGCTTGCTACTCAGGCAAGCTGCCCATCGTTTCGTCTTACACACCACACTTCGGTGAAGAACCGGCGCTGGTTGGGACTCACGGTGCCGGCAACATCTTCTTTGGCAACTGCAATCTTCGTTGCGTGTATTGCCAAAATTACCAGATTTCGCAAACCCACAAGCAACAACTGAAGAACGAAATTACTCACGAGCGACTGGCCGAGATAATGCTTGAGCTTCAGGCGAAGGGTTGTCACAACATTAATTTCGTTTCGCCAACCCACTTCGCACCACAGATGGCCCGCAGCATCCTGATTGCTGCCGAACGTGGATTGCAGCTTCCGATTGTCTACAACACTAACGCTTACGACTCGGTTGAGGTGCTGCGATTGCTGGATGGAATCGTAGACGTCTACCTGCCGGATCTTAAGTACGCCGAAGACGAAGCGGGTTACGCTTATTCGAAAGTGAAGGGATACAAAGAGTATTCGCGTCTCGCGATTGCCGAAATGTACCGGCAAGTTGGCGATGAATTAGTTTACGGAGACGAGGGGCTGCTGAAGCGCGGGTTGATAATTCGTCTGCTGGTTTTGCCAAACGACATCGGCGGAGTTCGCGAATCGCTTGAATGGATTCGCGACGAACTAAGTCCTCGCGTAGCGGTCTCGTTGATGGCCCAGTACTACCCGACTCATCAGGCTGCTACCAACCGGCGGTTTGTGCTGCTGTCGCGTCGAATTTCTGAAACGGAATGGATGCGTGCGGTTAATGCTCTCGATGAACTCGGAATGCAGGAAGGTTGGTTGCAGGAGTTTGACGGCGCCTCATATTACTACCGCCCCGACTTCGATAATTCCGAGACCCCATTTAAAGATATCCGAGACTTTACTTAGCTCGTCCGCTGTCCAACATTTCCGATGTCGGACATTAGGTCCCGCTAAGTCACATCGGTCTTGAGGTGGTGAGTAGTGTGTTCGGTGACGGAAGGTCGCAGCACCGCATGCTCGCGAGCATTGAGCTAATCGTCAGGCCAGGAAAAAACACCACCACGCCTGGAGCCATGAACGGCAAGAAATCGATATCTTCCATAGAGAGCAGGGTCGATATCAGCGTTCCTCCCAAGCCCATGCGGCGAAGACAACGCCCATGCGGATTCGACGAAGTCGCTTCTCTGCCGGCGATTCCAAAAACTTTTCAATCTCCGGTAATACCTCTTCCGCGACCTTTTTTAGATCGTCAAGCGATTGCGTCTCACGGATCTTGTCAGCCACTGCGCGGCTAATATGGTCGCGTGCAGACACGCCGATGCTGTGACGGTGTCTACTCGCTCGAGGCCCAACCGGATGCTGCGAAGACCGTCCCACAGGCACGGCAGTACTGACCTAACTGGCGTTCCTCAGATCCGCAGGTGAAACAATACATGGTGCTATTTATACGGCGAGGGCGATTCTGCAGTTCTGCTTAAAGCAAACTGTTAGTTAGCTTCGCTTGCGGTTCTCAGTCCGCTTGATACCTGAGTTCCTTACGCAAATCTTGCGAGATTGGAACCCAACTATAAGCAAACTAACAGTTTGCTTTACTCAATCGTAACGCCGCGCCAAAAAGCAATGCGGTCTTTGATCTCAGCGGCCGCTGGTTTGGGATCGGGATAATACCAGGCAGCATCGCTGTTCGTTTCGCCGTTTACAACGACATCGTAGTAACTCGCCTCGCCCTTCCATGGACAACGCGTGTGCGTGCTGCTCGGTTGAAGATGTTCCTGCTTGACTGACTCAGGAGCAAAGTAATGGTTGCCTTCGACGACGACTGTATCGTCACTCTCAGCGATGGTGGTATTTTTCCAGGTTGCTTTCATAGCCAATAGTGAACGGTTAATAGTGATTAGTAAATGGTACCCGCTGAATCTTTGGTGACGCAGCTCCTGGAACGTACGAGCATGAAAAATGAGAACTCATAAATCAGATAGGGAAAATCTTCATCGCGCGGACCGCTCTAGTTTTATCCACCACTTACCGATGGCAGGATCGTGATTTCACAGTTCTCAGGCAGTGCTGTTTCCAGCAACTGTCCGCGCCTCACGTTTTCCTCGTTAACAAAGATATTTACATGCGGTCGCAAGGCGCCCTGTTCGTTCACAACTCGATCGCGCAATCCGGGACAGGCTTTCCACAATTCGCCCAGTGCCTCACCGACGTGCATCGACGCTGTGTCGATCGTGATTTGGTGACGACCTTCGGTGAAGTCGGTCAGAAAACCTGTAACGTTGAATCGAAGCATGTTGAATAGTTTAACTGAATGCGAACGCGCAAACTGAAGGCTGAACTCTGAACACCTGACGCCGCGCCGGGAAAGAGTCTTACGGCAGAATCCCTTCAGGAACCATCCAGGGATGCACGTCGATCGCGAGCCGACCTGCCTGGACTGCAGGATCCGTCTCGGCCAACTGCTTCGCTTCGGCTAAAGACGCAACTTTAAAAACAAAGATGCCGCGCAGTGTACCGTTGTCCCCAAATGGTCCCGCCATAACCAGCTTCTTCGTTTCCGCGAGCCGATTAATATTGGCCAGGTGGGCTTCCTGCAATGCCGCAGTCGCCGGCGTTTTCTCCGGCGTCCATTTTGCACCGCGCGACAGGAACCCGATATACGCAGTGGTCAGCGTCATTGGTGAGTTGGCAGTCTTCATCACTTCCTCAGACCACCAGGGATGCATCTCAGGCGTTAAGTCGCCCGACTGCACCGCAGGATCGCTGTCGGCCCAGGACTTCGCTTCCTCGGCTGACTTCGCGCGCAGGATGTAAATGCCAACCAGATCACCTTCGTCGCCCATCGGACCAGCAATTACCGCCTTGCCGCTACCGAGCAACGACATGACGTGCGTCATGTGTCCCTTCTGCGCCTCTGGGCCCATTCCCTTTCCCGTCCACTTCGGACCTCGTTTCAAAAGAGCCATATGAAACTCGGTCATTTTTGGTTGCGGTTCTTTTTTCTCCTGGGCTTGCACGAGCAAGGGTAAGGCGATCAGGGAAACGAGTGCGGTTAGAACGACTTGAGTTTTTTTCATGATTCTTCAGTGGAGCGAGCGTGATCTATCCTGACCAACAACAGCCGAGATTAGCCGCGGATTAACGCGGATGAAACGGATCTCTGAAAAACGACGCTAAGAATGCAACTGAGTTTTCAAACGAGCAACTTTTTCTGAATCCGCGTTTTGCCGCGTTCATCCACGGCCCATTATTTCTAAACTGGAGCAATGACCTCATTACCGAACGACGGCTGTCTTAATCGAAACGACAGGCGGCAGACTCTCCTGGATCGCGTTCCATGATTCTCCTGCATCGCGAGAACCATAGAGCTTTCCATTGCGCGTACCGAAATAAACTCCGGTCGGATTCAGGGTATCAGTAGCCAGCCCGTCACGCAGTACAGTCTCGAGAGCGTTTTCCTGTGGCAGTCCCCTGGAAAGCGCTTGCCAGGAATTCCCATCCGCATTTGTGCGATAAACGCGCAGCTTGCCTTCCGGTGTACAACGAAATTCGTCCGACTCAAGCGGCACGATAAAGAAGCTACCCGGATTGTTAGGATCGACGTCCATGGCGAAGCCAAAATCCGACGGGACTCCGTTGGCGATATCAGTCCATGAATCGCCTCCGTTGTCGCTTCTGTAAAGTCCCCAATGGTTTTGCAAAAACATCCGCTGCGAATTCGAAGGATGGAACGCGATCTTGTGAACGCACTGTCCCCATTCTGGATAACGTTGATCTTCGGGCAAGAACTGCGCTCGCACTCCCTGATTCCGCGGCTGCCAGTTTTCTCCGCCATCATCCGTGCGATACACGCCGCCGGTTGAGATGGCCACAAACAAACGCTTCGCGTCTGCCGGATCGGGCAAAATCGTGTGCAGACACAAGCCGCCGCCACCCGGCATCCATTGAGAACGATGCGGGTGCTCATACAGACCCTTCACCAGCGACCATGTCTCGCCGGCATCGGTCGACTTAAAGAGCGCGGCCGGTTCAACCCCACAGTAGAGCGTGTCATCCTCGCCCGGATGGCCCAATGCAATCTGCCAAATTTGCTTCACTGCGTTGTCGGCCCCCTCAGGAAACTTCACGCCGTAGGCTTCGGGCTCGGTCCAGGTTTGTCCGAAGTCGTCTGATGAACTGAGGTAAGACCCCCAGTAGGAACTGTTCACCGCGGCCCAAAGTCGTTTGCGTCCTTTGCGATCGTCATAGGTCAAGGCGTAGATAGCTCGACCGGGAAAATATGGACCACCCACGTCCCAGGTTTGGCGAGATTTATCGGAACGCAATACAAACGCACCCTTCATCGTGCCGGCCAGAATCAGGACGTCACCGGCATTAACTTTCACATGTGTAGCTGTAGGCATGGGCGCTCCTGTGAACGAAATTGATAACGGGGATTGCGCAGATTATATCCGCAGAGCTACGCGATATGACAGCCGGGCTAAACGGCAACCACCATTGAAAATAACTCCGCCCACGTCGACCGACACGAGGAGTGATTTCATTAACACCATCAGTCGCAGCTTTGCTGCCGCACCGTGCTGAAAGGCTATGCCTTTCCGGCACTGCCCCCTGATTGGAAGGCTGCCTCCGCGGTCTTCTCGAGGCAAAGCCTCGACTAACAAAGGCTAGAGAGCAGCCGGAAAGGCAGAGCCTTTCCCCACGGTGCGGCGGCAAAGCCGCGAGAGTCGAATGAAATCGGCCTGTCGCAGCTGCACAGTCCGCAAGAATTTGCGTTTCATTAACACTTTATAAAAACATTCGGAAAAACTGCGGGAGCACTGAAGGTTAACGGCGGAAAGCTTTCCGTCCATACTGCTCGGATCTGTCTTCATGCCGATAGAAATCACATCCCTGCCCGACAGGGGGCGCGCTCTATCTTTGCGTTGGGTAACGCGAGCTCTTCACTGCTTCACCTACGATACGTCGCTCAGTAAACGCCGCGTATTCGTGCAAACCACCGTTGGATTGATAGCTATCGCTTTGATCTTCGGCGGGGATTTCTTCGTTCAATCCTACAAATACTACGCCCGGATAATTGATGCGCGACTTGCTTCCGGTTACTTAACCAGCCGCCCGGGAATCTATGCCGCACCGAGAGTAATCCAACGAGGCCAGAAATTGTCACGCCCGGATCTGATTAGGATCCTGCGCCGAGCCGGCTACGTGGAGGCGAACAGTAGCAACATTTGGAGCGGAACCTTCACTGAAAACAATTCGGGTATCGAGATCCGGCCAGAACGTGCAAACGGCAGTCGTCCTTCGCTAGTACAGCTCACGTTCACCAAGGACAATCGCATTGCCGAGATACTGGGCGACAGTCAAACTCTCGATTCGTTTGCACTCGAGCCGGAAGTCGTGTCAAACGATCTCTCTTACAAGACCGGCAAACGTGAGTCACTCGCCTTCTCTCAAATCCCGCCGACATTGATCAACGCCATCCTGGCTATTGAAGACCAAAGATTCTTTCAGCATTCCGGAGTGGATCCTTTTGGTGTGGCCCGTGCCCTGGTGAATAACGTGGACGACGAACGCCTGGGCCAGGGTGGTTCATCAATCACTCAACAACTGGTCAAGAACACCTATCTTTCATCGGAGAAAACCTTTCAACGCAAGTATGCCGAGGCAATGCTCGCCATCGCGCTGGAGCGTCGCTTATCAAAGCAGGACATTTTTGCGCTCTATTGTAGTGAAGTTTATCTGGGCCAACGCGGGGCTGTCGCCGCTCGCGGTTTTAGAGATGCGGCCCAACTCTACTTCGGCAAGTCGCTGGCAGCTCTGTCGCTTTCCGAGTCGGCCACACTTGCCGGCATGATTCAAAGTCCTGCCCGATACTCACCACTCCATCACCATGAAGCTGCTCTGGCTCGACGAAATGTTGTCCTGGAAGCGATGTCACGTAACGGCCTGCTGAGCGATGCGGTAGTCGCTGACGCCACCAGGCAGCCGTTGGTCGTTTCTCATACGACGGCTAACAATTCGCTCGCGCCATACTTCGTCGACTTCGTAAACAGGAATTCGGGATGGGAGTCCGACCAGCCTTCATCCGGCCAGCGGGTCTACACCACGATTGATTTAGATCTCCAACAACTCGCTGAAGCCGCGCTCGCACGCCAGCTAACAAAACTCGAAACTTCGTCAAAATCTCAGACAGCAAAACCCCAGGCTGCACTGGTCGCGCTCGATCCGCACACCGGTAGTGTCCTGGCGATGGTCGGAGGCCGCGACTACGCTGAGTCCCAGCTCAATCGAGCAACTGACGCGCGACGCCAGCCCGGATCGACTTTCAAACCTTTTGTCTATGCCGCAGCGTTGGAAGATGGTATGTCACCGGTGAGAACCTTCGCTGATGGACCACGGGAGTTTAGCTACGATCGGAACAAGACATATCGTCCGGCAAATTTTGGCGAAGCTTACTCAATGCGTGACGTCACCATGCGCACCGGGTTGGTGAAATCACTCAACGTCGTAACCGTTGATATTGCATTGCAAACAGGATTAGCCAGGATAGCCAACCTGGCGCAGGGGTTTGGTTTGCCGCGTCCGGAAAAATATCCATCCCTCGCTCTCGGAACTAAAGAGGTCACGCCGCTTGAATTGGCTGCCGCCTACGCCGCGTTTGTGAATGGCGGGCGTCGTGTGGAGCCGAAAGGCATTGCCAGCCTTAACGAGATCCCGGCTGCGCATCGCGCCGTTAACACCGAGTCGAACGCCCAGGTGATCAGTCCAACCACGGCTTACATGATCACAAACATGCTTTCCGCTGTGGTGGACCACGGGACAGCTCGAGCTGCACGTGACCTTTCTAAGACTGTGGCGATTGCAGGTAAGACAGGAACTTCGCACGACGGATGGTTTGTGGGGTATACGCCGAATCTGGTCTGCGTTGTTTGGATAGGCTTTGACGATAACCAGCAGCTTGGACGGACGGGGGCCGATGCAGCGCTCCCGGCATGGATGGATTTTGTTAAGGCCGCGGTAGAACTAAAACCTGAATTGGGTGGACGAAACTTTGAATGCCCTGAAGGAATAAAGTTTGTCGAGATAGATGCTGACGCCGGTTCGCTTTCAACCTTATCGTGCCCGCATCGAGAGCTGATTGCTGTCACCGAACGATTGGCGCCAAACGTCGAATGCTTTCAGCATGGGAACCTGCCTCGTATGTTTGAGTCTTCAGAAGGAGTTGAAGCGTCGAGCGGCGTGATGGCGATCGCTCATCACCGCGAAGTTGTGCCACCGAAGAAGCTGATCCTCTCAGTGCCCTCGAAATATAGATCAACCCAAGTTCAAACTGATCGAGCGGGTAAGCGAACCCTTGTGAATGATCTGCGTTAAGGAACATCCGTAGATTATGCAGATGCTCAACCAACATCCGGGGCTTTTATCTTTACCCATTGCGTACGAGGTAACGCAAACTGTTAGTTTGCGAACGGTGCATTTCCAGAAGCTTAACCGGCTCGGATGATCGCAACGTTGTACAAATAATGCTCAGAGCAAACCGACAGCTTGCTTTACCAAACACTAAGTTGAATCTGCTGAATCTGCGGATAGCTCTTTACTTCTCCAAAATGACTTCAGCAATTGCGTGTTCCGAGGTGTGGGCTATCGAGAGATGAGTATTCTTTGCTCCCGACTTCTCAAAAATTCTTAACGCTTCACCACGAAAGACAATATACGGCGCACCACTCTCTTCCGACTGAATCTCCACGTCGTGCCAGCTGATTCCGCCACGCCACCCCGTTTTCAACGCTTTCAGCGCTGCTTCTTTTGCCGCAAATCGCGCGGCATAATGTTGCGCTGATACCGCACCGCGACTTTCGCAATATGCGCGCTCTGCCCCGGTGAAGACACGTTCACAAAAACGCGGCGTGCGTTGCAGCACTTCGCTAATACGCGCGACTTCGATAATGTCTATACCGATGGAAACAATCATAAGTGATTCCGAATTAACGAGCGCCGGCTTCTACTGGCGCCAGAAAGATGGTGTCAGCGCCTTGATTTGCGAGCCGCTTGAGAAGGCCGGCTTTGCAAACGGATTTTCAACTCGCGGTGGCGGCACCAGCTCGATGCCGGAGAATTCGCTCAACCTCGCCGGCTTTAACGAAGATAGCGCGGAAAACATTCTGGAGAATCGGCGACGGTTTCTCAAGCTGTTTCCGGGCGAATGGGCCCTGGCTGGATGCTGGCAGGTTCACGGCGCCGATGTGAGAGTAGTGGAAAATCTTGCAGCGGCGAAGCCAGCCGAGGATTCGCATGGCGACACGATCTACTGCGACGCGATTGTGAGTGATGCGGTTCAGGTTCTCGCTGGTGTTAAGACCGCGGACTGCGTACCGGTCCTGCTTGGCGATCCGGTTACCGGCGCGTTCGCCGCGATACATGCGGGATGGCGAGGCACGTTGGCGCAGGTTGTCGGCAAAGCTCTCATGCGGATGCGCATGCATTTTGAAACAAAACCTGAAGATGTTGTGGTAGCCATTGGTCCGGCGGCTGCGGCTTGTTGCTACGAGGTTGGCACTGAAGTAATTGACTCTTTCAGCAACTCGTTTCCCGAGCAGCGGCTTTTCAAAACCACGCGCGAGAACCATGCCTGCATAAATCTTTTACAGGCTAACCGGACTCAGTTGCTGTCAGCTGGAGTCAGTGAAGACAAAATCTTCACAGCGCCGCTCTGCACGATGTGTCGAACTGATCTCTTCTTCTCGTATCGTCGAGAGAAGAGCGTGCATGGAAAAGTTGGGCGACTGATGTCCGTGATCGGCAGATCAGGGGGCGACCGTTAGCCTACTCGACGTTCAGCCAAATACTCTCATCGCGATTCTGCGGCGGAAAGCAGACTTCATCACTGCAACTCTGATAACGCAGGCGCGCCTTCAACTCGACATTGTTTCCCGAGTACCCCGCCGGCACGGTGACATTAAATCGGATGGTCGTCCGTCCTTCGAATACCGCGACCTTGTTCTTCGAAAATTTGAGGGACCTCACCAGCGCGCGCGGGTATGAAATTGGACCGACTCGCACTCCGCCAGGCGCATCAATTTTGAGTTGGGTGGCGATCAGGAATTTTTCCAGAGGGCGGTTTGAATTCACGTGATACCCGCCAGGGATATCCATCACGATGGTCGCTTTGGCCGTACGCCCTCGTTTTACTTTATTTGGCGAAACCGAGCCATTCACTCCAATGTTCGGAGCTGATTGAGGCGATGGCGACGGCGCTGAATGGAGACTTGCAGGGAGAACAAGAAAACTTACGATGATTGCGAGTTGAGTAAGACGAAATAGTTTCATATTCCTATGCCCTTATTGATTGTTGAACTGATTGGATGTTTACGGGTTCGCGTCGGGCGGCGAGCTGGCCGCACGCTGCAAAAATGTCTCTACCACGAGGTCGTCGCACAAACACGTGCACACCTTTGCCCTCGAGAATTGATTTGAATTGATCTACTCGATAAGGCGGAGATGGTTGATACGGTAACGGATCAGCTGGATTATGCGGAATCAAATTCACTTTCGCGCGCAACGAATGGCGATTCAGCAGGTTTGCAAGTTGGCGCGCGTGCTCATCGGAATCGTTGACACCATCCAGCATCACATACTCAAAGGTAAATAACTCGCCGGACTTCAGTGTTTGCTCAAACTCCTTGCACGCACCAAGCAATTCTTCGAGCGGCCATTTCTTATTAATCGGCATCAACTCGTTGCGCAACTGATCGGTTGGGGCAGCGAGTGATATCGCCAGATGCGGACGCGCAGGAATCGTTGCGAGTTGACGAATTCGTGGCACAACTCCGGCGGTCGAAATCGTCACCCGATGCGGCACGATGAACAGACCATGGGGATCGGCCATGATCTCCAATGCTTTCATCAGCTCGTCAAAATTCAGAAAAGGTTCGCCTGCACCCATTCCCACTAAGTTGGTTCCGTGCGGCGGCTGTTCGCCAACCCCGTAAACATCATTCAGCACTAGGATAATCTGTTCGACGATCTCACCCGACGTCAGCGACCTGAGCAGACCCAATTGGGCCGTCAGACAAAACGTGCATTGAAGTGGACAACCGGATTGCGATGAGAAGCAAATCGTGTCGCGACGCTCCTCGGGAATGAAAACGGTTTCGACCGGAAAGCCGTCATGCGTTTTCAGCAAATAACGACGCGTCCCGTCCTCAGATAGATAACGCGACTCAACCACGAGTGTCGACGCAGTGGCAGTCTTGGTTAGATTCTCGCGCAAGCCCTTGGGAAGGTCCGTCATCTCCTCAAAACTTCTAAGGCGACGGTGCTGCAAACCGTTAAAAATCTGACGGGCACGATACGAGGGCTCGCCAGTTTCCTTCATGAAAGAAACTAGTTCCGCCTGTGTTAGTCCCGTTAAATTAGCGATCATTTCTGCGTAGCGATTCTAACACCCGCTCGGGCGTACCTGGTGCGCGCCAGCGTTCGTTTCGGGTAGGAGGCGGAGTCACCTCAGCCGTCCTCCCACACTAGGGTACGTACGGTTCCGTATACGGCGGTTCATAAAGCAAGCTGGAAGCGGCGGCTTTGTTCCAGCAGTGACAAAAGACCACACCGATCTCCCCGGGTATTGCGCTCTCACCTTCACGCTTATGCCCGTCGCATATACGTACAAGTTTTCCGTACATCGGACTTTGAAGAGATTTGCCTTCTCATCCAACTTGCACGCCTCACATGCGATTTCTGTTCGTCGAGCCAGGCTTTGCCTGCAGCTTCCTTCAGACTACCTCGCGATGGACACCCTTGCCGTTCGGCTAACGATTCCAACTGTCGGGCTCGTAGGAGACTTTCACTGCCTGGTGAGTGCGCCCTGCCGGGCGCACAAAAACGAAATGGTGAACAGCCGGCGCCGTTCACCACTTTGCCATCAGTTGCTTCGGTTGTTATTGGACGGTGAACTTCGCGGTCGGCGTTAACGCTTGACCCGAAACTCGATCGCGAATTCGAATGGCCAATTCGTACTCGCCCGGGGCCAACGAGCGAGTGTCGATGAGTTTTGCGAGCGTCAACCTCTGGCCGGCATCGCTCATTCCCTTCCAATCTTCCACCTGTTTTCCAAGCTCCTTGCCATCTTTCACAAGCGCGTATTCAACGTCCACAGATGGACGTAACGTGGTTTGATCGATTCCCGCGTTATAAACCTGAAGGTAAACACCAACGGGCACCCCGCGCTGATAAATTCCGGAAACGTTTGGAATCACCTTCTGCTGGCCGATGATGAATTGCCCGACAGCCGGCTGATCACCGAGACCTTCCAGCTTCGACGCCAACACGAGTGTAGAGGTTGAAAGTTTTTGTGGATCATACTTCGGAACTGTAAACCCGACGTGTCGCACACCCGTCGCTCCGGAAGCCACGTCTCTCATGATCACGTCCACTTTATAAGTGCCCGGCGCCAGCGCGATCGCTTTCTGATAAGCAGATTTCCGATCCTTGGCATCGGTTAGTTCCTGCGATGTAGCTGTCGTAATAACCGGATCTTCAAACGTGCCTGCTCGCCTGCCCGCAACGGAAGTGATCCTTCCGAAGATGTTAATGCGCGCTTGCTGAAGACCGCCGCTATCCTGGAACACGAGATCTTTATTGTCCGTTTGAATTGTCAACGCAGTGATAACGCGTTCGTCTGACTGCCGGAAGAAATCGATGCGAATATCGAAGTTGAGCGGGTTCTCTTCGATTACCGGTGTGTTAACGCGCGAAGCTAAATCATTGAACTTGATCTGGGGCGCTCGGTTGAGATCGGCCAGCAACTGCAACCGAGAAAACGGGCTGTCCTGTTCGCGCTGATAATGAGTGTTTCCACCACCCATGCCGGTGATTCGGTCTGCTTTGCTCGAAAGACCAAGCTGCTCAGAAAGCGTTAGACCTGCTCCCGGCACCATTAGCATGGCGTCCTTTTCATCAGGACTCCTGGCGATGCGATATTCACCGCTGCCGGTTGGATCAACGAACTCGATCTCAACACCCGAGCCTACGCCCGCAAGATAACGATAGAACCAGATCTCAAAAGGATAAGTCGTAGTCGAGCCACCGCCGTGATATGAGGGTCGTTCGTATGATCCTCCCATCGGGTGTGTCTCTCGCTCGTCCGGTTTTCCATACATGATCCAGATTCGGCCACGATCGGTTTTCCAGCCGGGGATACCGGAAGCGAAGTGTTCATTGGCGTAAGCGATGCGCTCGTAGTATTCCTCTTTGAATTCGTTTTCATCCGTATCCGGATCCGGATCGCGACGTCGCCAAAACTCTTCAATGAACTTTTCGCGCTCGTCGTCTGTCTGCAAGCGCTTGAACGCCCGACGCTCTTCATCGGTAATGACGTAAGTAACGTCTTTCTCCAGCCAGTCTTTGTAAGCCTTTTTCAGCTCCGGCTTCACATTCCTCGGCTTGTCCATAGGATCCTGGCTTTGTCGCGGGTCTTGCGGGTAAACCGGCAGACTCGTGCCGAGCAGGAGAAGGGGAAGAATCGCCTTACGAAGAGCGGCTTTCTGGAACGGCATAACTAAACTCCTAACAAATGTGTATGAGACTCAATACGATACGGTAGCTGGGACTGGGCCCGATGCGGAAGCACCGGATTCTAAGGTTTCACCAGGAACACAGTCAAGATGCCGGAAACTTAACGCTTAGTTGCCTTTGCACCCTAATCGAGCGGCCAAAAATTGTCATCAAATTCGAGCGCTTTGCTTATCAACTTGAAGCTGTGCGGGGCCGGCTGAATATCCAGGCGACAAATATCGAAACCACATAGAGAACCACCATTGGCGCAGCAAACAACAGCATGTTTGGGATGTCGCTTGTCGGCGAAAGCACTGCCGCCGCAATCAGAATGACGATAAGTGCCGTCTTCCAGACCCTCACCAAAAAGCGCGCAGTTATGAGTCCGATACGCGCCAAAACGTAAGTTACTGCCGGCATCTGAAACACGATGCCCATGCCCAACATCACGATAATAATGAAGTCAAAATAATCGTCCGCCTTCAACAGCAGTCGAAAATCAGAGCCAAGTCCCAGGAGGTACTTGGCTGCGGGTGGGAAAATGATCTTGTAGGCAAACATCGCCCCAAGCACGAATGAGATGGACGAAAGGGCAATGAAAGGCGTTACATAACCGCGTTCGTGCGGATATAAACCCGGCGACACGAAGGCCCATATTTGCCAAAGGAGAAAAGGCACTGACAGACATATCGCAGCGTATAACGACACCTTCACATAGAGTGAAAACGGTTCCATCGCGCTGGTGACAATTAGTTTGTCGCTGGTTCCAGAAAAAGCGTCGGCTGTGGCCGCGAAATTTACGGGCAAACGCACGCCTTTGGGAATAACCATGTTTCCCGCGTAAATAGGCTCTTCAGTGAAGAGGCCGACATTTCCCTGTGCTCCTTTCACAAAGCGCGCGAGCACCGAAACTCCTGAAGGAATCACGATGTTTCCCATCTTGGTCTCTTGCGGAAAGATATAACGTCCTACTTCGTTTTCCTGGAGAGAGGTGATAGACAAGATCTTCTCGGTGCCGGTGAGCCCTTCAATGGGCAGCTGTTCGCGCTGCGCCTCCCCCAGGGCGCGTTCAACGGGAATTGCGAGGAACGCATAGATCTGACCAGAAACAAACCAGCAACCAAGTGCGGAAATAACTACGAACAGCACTGAGCGAATGAGGCGACTGCGAAGTTCGTCCAGATGTTCGAGGAATGACATCTGGCCGCCCAGTTCCTTTTCTTTCCCTCGACGGTTGGCGAGTGGGCTCAATAGTGTTGACATCAAATTAACTCAGAGGAGACTCACAGCCAGTCGCGTTTTGAGGTTGGTTCTACTTGCTCAACAACATCGGGCGACGGCGACACAGCAGATGCATCTGAGGCCGAGGCCTGTCTCGGCACAACTCGATCCGCATCGACCGGTTCAATTGTAGGTAGCGAAGGCTGGACCGGACGCGGGTCCGAATCCAGGATTGAATTCGCATTCCTCGACGGGCTCGGTTCAAAATCCATGCGCGAGATATTCAATTCTTCAAGATTGACTTCTCGATCCCAGGTGCTCTTGAATTCCTCCGAAGCACGACGAAAACTTGCCAAATTCTTTCCTATAGTCCGACTGAGCTGCGGGAGTTTGCGGGGTCCGAAAAACATGAGGGCCATCACGAGAATGAAGACAAACTCGGTGCTCCCTAACGATTCGAGAATCAGAAAAATCACGAACTCAATACCTCTTTAGCGGGTCGCTCACCCCATCATTTCCAAACGTCGTGAATTGTACCCTGTCACTCAACAAACAGAAACTTCTCATTAAGTCCGTTCTTGACACCTCCCATTCGTTCACGCAACCTTGTTTTAAATTCGAAACCTGCAGAAAAACACGGTTGATGAGTAATTCCATACCTACAGATAAAGCTACGACCGACTCACTGCAACGGATGGCTGAAGTGGCTGAGCAGGTGGGCGCGACGAAGAAGAAACTTGAGAAGGCCGCAATCCTGGGGGCTTATCTTCGTGAACTTGAGGATGCCGACTTAAGCCGCGCAGCTCGCTATTTCGCCGGCCATCAATTCCCGTCTCACGATGCCAGAACCACAAACGTTGGCGGCAGGATTATCGGAACAGCAATTAGCGAAGCAACCGGGGTTACTCTTGATGCACTGGCTCCGATCTATGTGCGACTGGGAGACGCCGGTGAAGCCGCGGCGGAAGCAGTTCGTTTAGCAAACCAGAATCATTCACCCCGAATAACGCTCGCGAATACTGAGTCGCTCCTCGCTAATCTCAGCGAAACTCGAGGAACCAAAAACAAGCTCGCGTTGTTAGTTTCGGTCTTGAGGTTTTCAACTGAGCTCGAGGCCAAATACTTGATCAAACTGTTGGCAGGCGACTTAAGAATCGGGCTGAGGGAAAGTCTGGTTGAAGACGCGATCGCGCGAGCGTTTGACCAGCCGCTGATGAAGGTGTCACGCGTAAACATGCTCCTGGGAGACATTGGGGAAACCGCCCTGCGCGCCCGGATGAACGATCTTGACGACGTAAGCATGCGATTGTTTCACCCCATCAAGTTTATGCTCGCCACGCCCGCTGCCGACCTGGCAGACATTGCACGCACAATGCCCGCTGACTTTTTCGTCGAAGATAAGTTCGACGGAATTCGTGCCCAGGTTCATACGAAGGATGGCCGCGTAGCCATCTATTCTCGAACGATGGACGAGATCACCCACCGCTTTCCTGAGTTGATCGAGCCCCTTAGAAATCTCGGCGTTGATGCGGTCATCGATGGCGAAATAGTTCCTGCGCAAGGCAAACAAATCATGCCATTCAGTCAATTACAGAAGCGCCTGGGTAGGAAGACCATCGGCGAAGATCTCCTGGCAGAAGTTCCAGTAATCCTGGTGGCCTACGATCTGTTTTACGCGCGTGGAGCCGTTTTAACGGAAGATTCCCTTGAGGATCGGCGCCGAATCCTGGAAGAAATTATCCCCGACGACGGCGTAATCCGCGCGTCCGCAGCGAAAAGGATGAGCGATGTTGCCGCAATCGATCAGGAGTTTGACGACGCCCGCGCACGTGGAAACGAAGGTCTGATGGTGAAGAACCCGGGTTCGTTCTACAAACCCGGTCGACGGGGTCGTGAATGGTTGAAAGTAAAGCGAGCCATAGCAACGCTTGACGTGGTCGTGACCGCGGTCGAAGTAGGACACGGTAAGCGAAGAAACCTCTTGTCAGACTACACGTTCGCAGTTCGCCGTTCAGAAGATGACAATGAGCTTCTGAACATAGGGAAGGCTTACTCCGGCTTAACTGATGTTGAACTAGCCGAGATGACGGAGTGGTTCAATAATCACACGATCCAGGAGTTTGGCCATGGCCGGGTTCACCTCGTCGAACCAAAGATCGTAATCGAGGTAACGTTTGACCGGGTTCAGGAGTCTAAGAGACACAAGAGTGGTTACGCGCTCCGGTTCCCCCGAATCTTGAGGCTGCGACTCGATAAGACACCGGGCGAGGCTGACACTTTGGAAACGGTGCGCAAACTAGTCGCAGCGAACATAAACTGACCCAGGAGCGCCCGTGCATGCATGATTCAGTGCAACGCCCAGAAACTCCACCGTTAAAAGACCTTCCATTATTCACTCTTGCCTTAGGGTGGCGTAAGAGGGTAGCATGCCGCGTGACCTGGCAGTCGTAGGCATATGGAGGCACAGCCCCCTAGTTGCCACGAACCAAATGGCCAGTGACTCGTCAGTGGGAATTTGAAAGGCTTATCTACCGAACCGCTGATTTCGCCTAGAACAGTGCACTCAGCGTTAGCAGAATGGCCGTCATCGCGGACGTCTCCAGCTCGCTATCCAGGCTGAAATGCAGCACATTGCCGGAGTTTTCTTCAGTATTGGGAGGCGGCTGCACGACTACCGGTGTTTCTGCTGTAAATCCAGGGGTGTTAATTTCGCCGCCGCGACCCGGAATCGTGAATACCAAAACGAGAAGGGTCGTAGTGCAGATCATTTTCAAAGATTTCATGGTTTTCTCCTAGGTTCAATTTTTCTGTTTGAGGGTTTGATAAAGACAGTTTGGCAAAGATGGGAGCCAACGTTTGACGTCTTTAACGTGGCGCATCATATCCGCCCGCGTCACCCTCATGCAAGGTTTCTTGCATACTTGGAAGGGGGTAGCCTCACTTGAAATTAGATTCAAAACTAACCGCTCTAAACAGTGGCACGGCAAGTCTTAATGAGCGTGCTCAGCTGGTCTGTGCACAGGCGAAGCAGCTTGAAGAGACAGGCGAATACGAAGCGGCTCAAGCTACGCTGGGCGAGTTCTGGCAACGCGTCGGCGAGCGTCCACAGGTCGAGGGTCTTAGTCCCCTGGCCGAGGCCGAAGTCATCCTGCGCGCTGGGTCTCTTTCAGGATGGATTGGTAGTGCGCGACAACTACCCGGAGCGCAAGAGTTCGCGAAGGATCTGATTTCAGAAGCGGCCCGCATTTTTGAGCGAATTGGAATGCAGGAAAGGTTGGCAGAGGCGCGGGTGGATCTCGCGATTTGTTATTTGCGGCAGGGCTCGTTTGACGAAGCGCGAGTGACACTCGACGATGCGCTGAATCAACTAGGTGAAGCAGAGAGCGAACAACGCCTGAGAGCATTTCTTAATCGAGCGATCGCAGAAAAGATGCTGCACCGCTTTGACGATGCATTGAAAACGCATCGCGAGGCCGCTCCCTTATTCCAGAAAAGCTCAAACGATGCGCTGAAAGGAAAGTTTTACAATGAGTACGCGGCGGTATTGAAGAATCTTGGTTTGGTGCAGGGAAGAAGCGATTACCTAGATCAGGCCCTGATGGAATACACGGCCGCGACGATTCACCTCGAGCAGGCCGGCAATCAACGATTTCTGGCGATGGTTGAAAACAACATCGGTCTACTGCAGATTCGAGTTGGTCGTATTTCCGATGCTCAGAATCATCTGGATAAAGCTCGAGCGCTCTTCGTAAAACTGAAAGACAAGGGAATGGTTGCGCAGGTGGACGACACTCGCGCTCGCGCCCTGCTTGCGGCCGGGATGGTTAGTAAGGCGGAGGCTCTGGCGCGCTCGTCGGTTCGCGCACTTGAAGAAGGCGACGAGCTTTCACTCGTGGCTATTGCGTCAACTACTCACGCTATCGCTCTTGCGCGTCTAGGGAATTTTGCGAGAGCTCGCGGCATTTTTGAGAAGGCCATCCGAACGGCCCAAACCGCCGGAGATCCCGAGAGTGGTGGTGTCGCTGCCTTGGCAATGGCTGAGGAACTCACGACCTACCTCCCCTTCGCAGATCTGGTTACGTATTACCGTATCGCCGAATCTGACTTAGCCAACTCGCAGCGCGAAGAAATCCAGGAGCGGCTGAACAAGTGTGCCCGCCTGATATTGTCGGCGAGTACCGCTGAGACTCCGAGGGCGCAAGGCGAATCCGGTAAAAAAGAGGTCCCGGTAGAATTTAATCCAACCTCGGAGGCTTCGCTGGAGGAGATGGTACGTGAGTACGAAGGAAAGATAATCAAGAGTGCCTTGGAAACATCCCAGGGTAGCGTCACCCGGGCAGCGCGTATGCTTGGTATCACTCACCAGGGACTCGCGTTTATTCTGAACGGGCGCCACAAAGATTTGTTACCTGCTCGTAAACCAGTCAAAAAGCGCCGGCGCAGCATTATCCGATTTCATTAAGCGTTTTTTGCCGACATCGTCTGCGCTTAAATCCACTGCTTTATCCCTGCTCCGATGCAACAGTTGGTGCACATTTATGCACTAAGATTCTGTTCAATATCATCTCGTCTAAAATCCTGAAGATAATTATGAAAACTGTCACTTCTGCTGTCTTTTTCCTCGCTTTTATCCTGTTCCCGCTAGTCGATGTCCACGCCCAACGGCGAGGAACGAGGCGTCCGGCTGCTAAACCAGCGGCAACTCCTCCCGTGGCCGAATCGGAGAAGCCGGCTGAAAGGGTAGCTCCTCCTGTCGTGCCTTCGGCGCCAATACTTCTCGCTGTGGTAAATGGACAGAACGTGACGACCGCAGAGATTGACGCAAAGGTGCGTCAGGACATTGATAGCTTGCCGTCCAAGATCGCGGAAGCACGTAGACAGGTTCTCGAACTCGAAATCAATACCCTCTTGTTAGACATCGAAGCGAAGAAGCGTCGAATGACGCCGCAGCAGCTGTACGACTTAGAAGTTACCAGAAAACTCGCGCCGCCAACTGCCGCAGAGGTCGACAAGTTTATGCGTGAGAACGCCGATCGAATCGATCAGAGCAACCCGGTAGCGGCCCGTGAGGATGTAACCGCGTTCCTGCTCGGCGAACGCGAAGCGAAAGCGTCGGCGGAATTGGTCAAACGAATTCGCGTTTCAAATCCAGTCGTCAGGGGCGCCGAATACAACAGCGACAACATTGGCGCCAACGTCGTTCTCGCAACCATCGCTGGCCGCACGATCACTGCTGGTCGAATCAACGAGCGGTTGAAACCGATCATTTATCGTTTGCGTCTCAACACTTATTTGGTCCAGAAGCCAGCTCTGGACACAACGATCAACGACCTGCTGCTTCTGGCTGAAGCAAGCAAACGGAATGTTGGACCAGAAGAAATCGTGCGAAAGGAAGTCAGTGAAAAGATCAAGAATCCCACTGACGCGGAGATCGAAAAATTTTATAACGACAACAAAGCTCAAATTAAGAACGACCTGAACCCGATCCGGGCGCAAATCGCTTCGTACCTTCAGGAGCAGGATCGAGCCCGCCTGGAAAAAGAGCTGAACGACAGATTGCGTAGCGGCGCGAGTATTCGTCTGCTCATTTCTGAGCCGGAACCTCCCGTGCAAATAATCAATGTTGATGACGATCCTTCGCGCGGAGAAGCAACTGCGGCAGTTACGATCGTGGAGTTTACCGACTTTCAGTGCCCTGCTTGCGCCGCGATGCATCCGGTGATCGAGGAAGTAATGAAGACCTACGGGAACAAAGTCAGATTGGTGATACGCGACTATCCGCTCGGCATGCATCCGAATGCCCGCAAAGCCGCCGAAGCAGCCAACGCTGCGCATACTCAGGGCAAATTTTTTGAGTACGCGAGTTTACTCTTCAAGCGCCAAAACGCACTGGATGTACCGTCGCTAAAGAAGTACGCGACCGAGCTGGGTTTGAACCGAGCACGCTTCGACGCCGAATTGGATAGTGGAAAGTATGCGGCTGAAGTGAAGCACGATATCGATGAGGGCGATATCTACGGTGTCGACAGCACCCCGGCAATCTTTGTTAACGGCGTGGGACTTCGTGTATTTAGTAGCGAGGGTCTAAAGCGAGCAATCGAAAAAGCCCTTGCTGGGCCAAACGCCGCTCGCGCTACACCATAGACCACACAGAACCGAGGCCGTAGCGATCGGGTCAACTCATCGCTACGGCCCATTAATTCCTACCATCTTTCTGGTTAGCCTCGCACCGAGCGCTTCCGATTCAGTACCGGCATTACTGCGTCGCCTTTTTGTGAGTCAGGATGTTGCACGCCTCGATTACGCTGGTTGGATCGATGGCCGCGTTACCTTCGTCGATATGGCGAATGATCCCCTCTTTGTCGATCACGAAAGTCGCTCGATTGCCAAACTGCTGCTTTTCGTTAAATATTCCGTAGTCCTTCACAACGGTTCTTTTGAAATCGCTGAGTAGCGGAAAAGTTACTCCAATCTGCTTTGCAAACTCTCGATTAGCAGGAACGCTGTCAACACTGAGCCCGAAAATATGCGTGTCACTTGCTTCGAATTTGGCGATATCAGCCTGATACGCCTTCATTTCTTTCGTTCAACCACCGGTAAAGGCGAGCACATATGCCGCCAGGACGACGTTCTTCTTGCCGCGGAAGTCGCTGAGTTTATAAGTCTTTCCGTCGGTCGCTGGCAGGGTGAAGTCAGGGGCAGGCTGGCCCACTTTCAGATGTGTCTTCGGGGGCGCCGGCGGTTGCGGTTGCTGAGCCGGCGGCGTTGCTCGAGCAAATGCGCCGGTCGAAACGGACGCAAAGATAAAGAGGGTCGCGCAAATCATTCTGAGCATATATTTCCTCCTTCAATCGATGAACAGTGTTGGGTGCGGAACAGTTGGATCAACCAAGCTTTCGTCGTTCTGACAAACTATTGCCATACAACCAGTCTCAAATCGCTTCGGAATTCCGTGGACGCCAGAAGCATAGACCTCCACGATTGTCAGGACAAGTTTTAGTACAATGCACATGAGACTGAGGGACGGTAGCTAAATGGTTTCGCTCAAGCCGGAACGTCTTAAACGATACAAAGACATCACCATGCTGATGGTGAAGTATGGGCGTTCGGATCTGGTCAAACAGGCCGGGCTCGAAGAACACCTCGAGCTTGATGAAACCGCACTGGCAGAGACTGCGCCAGAAGCGATTGAGCTCGCGGCCGACCTCGAAAAGCTTGGCCCAACATTTATTAAGCTGGGCCAACTACTCTCCACCCGCGCTGACCTATTGCCCGCACCCTACCTTGAAGCGCTTTCACGACTGCAGGATCGGATTGAGCCATTTCCCTATGAAGAAGTAGACCGAATTGTATCGAGTGAGCTGGGCGTAAGGATCTCGAAGGCGTTTTCGGAGTTTCTTCCCGAGCCCCTGGCCGCGGCGTCGCTGGCGCAGGTTCACCTTGCTTACATGCGCGATGGGCGCGCGGTTGTCGTAAAGGTGCAGCGGCCGAATATTCGCGAGCAAATCGTGACGGACCTCGAAACTCTCGAAGAAATTTCGGTCTTCCTCGACGAACACACAGAGGTGGGCAAGCGTTACGAATTCCACGGCATGCTACTGAGCTTGCGTCGCAGCTTGCTGCGAGAATTGGACTTCAAACAAGAAGCCAACAATCTGGTTACCTTCGCCCAGAATCTGAGGGAGTTTGAACGAATCATTATTCCGCAGCCAGTGGATAACTTTACCACCTCGCGGGTCCTCACGATGGACTACATTCCGGGGAAGAAGATCACGGATCTTTCTCCGCTGCGTCTGATGGAGATCGATGGTCCAAGTCTGGCTCGCGAGCTCTTCCGCGCCTACCTCAAACAGATGCTGATCGATGGTTTCATTCATGCTGATCCGCATCCAGGGAATGTTTTCCTAACCGACGATGAAAATATTGCTTTGCTTGACCTGGGAATGGTCACTCGACTGCTGCCTAATTTCCAGGACAACCTGCTGCGACTACTGGTTGCAGTCAGCGACGGTCGGGGCGAAGAGGCTGCCGAAATCTCGATTCGCATGGGCGAACCAAAATCCGGCTTTAATAAGAATGAGTACACCCATCGAGTCGCTGAGTTGGTAGCCGAGCACGGTGACGCGAGTTTGAGTCGCCTGAATTCGGGCCAGGTAGCGCTGGAAATCACAAAGATCGCAGCTGACTGCTGGTTCCGCTTGCCTTCGGAATTCACCATGGTGGCGAAGGCGCTTCTAAACCTCGATCGGGTTGTCTTCACGCTCGATCCGAATTTCGAACCGAGTGCAGTCATTCGACAACGAGCGACGGAAATTTTGCAGCGCAATCTGATGAAGAGTGTGACGCCGGCAAATCTGATTAACGGCGTAGTTGAACTCAAGGAATTCGCGGAGAAGTTGCCTTCGAGAATCAATCGGATTCTGGATACAGTGGGAAACAACGAACTGAAAGTGAACATCGATGCGATTGACGAGAAGATGATTGTTGAAGGATTTCAGAAGGTCGCAAATCGCATAACGCTGGGGCTGATCCTTGCGGCACTGATCGTCGGCGCGGCGATGCTCATGAGGGTGGAAACGTCGTTTCGTATTCTCGGTTATCCCGGTTTTCCGATGATCTTCTTTCTGGTCGCTGCAGTTGCCGGAGTGGGATTAGTCATAAGCATCATTTCGACCGATGTGAAGGCTAGAAAGAAACCTCCCACCAAATAAGATCGGCTACAACTTACATTACAGAACCGAGCGCGGTAGCGCCGGATCCTTTAGTCAAGCTCATATTGAGTTGACTCAAGGATCCGGCGCTACCTCGCTCGGTTCTGTATAGTTGCGCTCTTTCCTGGTTAATGCTCGTCCACTACTTCCTCGCCCTCGCACTCACGATGTTTGAATACGCCGAGTTACCTGCTGCGTTGAATGCGCGTAGGCGATAGCGATAGGTCGCGTTCGCCTTAAGTCCTGAATCCGTGTAGGACGTGACGTTGGCGCCGAAAGCCGGGAGCTGCTGGAAACTGGTGCAGTTCGTGTTCTGGCACCTTTCCAACTTGAATCCTGTTTCGGTGCTGGCGTTGTCCGTCCACGACAGGCTGATGGAATTGGCGTTCGCGGCTGTAACTGCGAGATTGCTCGGCGCCTTCGGGAGGCTGCGGATCAGCAACCTCGAGATTAACGCCTGCGGAGTTTGTGCTCTGCTTGCCGCGCGAGTCAGTTACTTGCACCGTCGCTCGATAATTACCCGCAGCGTAGGTGTGTGTGATTGTTGGGTTCGATTGGGTTACTGGTGCCGAACCGTCCCCAAAGTTAAAGGTGTAAGAAGCGATCGTGTCGGCCGGCGCGGCGGTGTCTATGTCAGACGAACCCGAAGCGTCGAGCGTCACGGCCAATGGCGCGTTGCCGCTACTTGGCGAAGCCGATAAGGCTGCAACTGGAGCGTTGTTCGGGCGACAGAAGGCATTACCCTTCAACGCGTAGGTTCCAGTCCCGGTTGAATCGTCGTTGATGAGCAGAACACCCACGCTCTGCTGGGTCGCGGCGTTGATATTGCCGATCACTTCACCAGACTGAAGTTCCGGAAAGACCTTGCTGTTGGCGGCCGTGCTGGTCTTAGTCGGGTTAGAGATTTCGATAATGATCGTACCGTCTGCGGTAAAGGTTCCGCGGTCAGCACGCCCGTCAGTGACCAGGCTGCGAACTCCACCGGTGCCCGGTTCAGTGTGGCCATATCGATAGACTGGCGTTCCGGGACTTGCCGTGTCGTCAGTTACCATCGTCACGAACCATTCAGTGCTCCCGCGTGTGAAATAGACCGTCCAGCGCGACGAAGGCGGTGGCGTATTGAGCGGGGCGAAACTGCCGCCTTTCATCGTTATGTAGAGTTTGTTGCGAGCCGATGCGGGATCATATAACTCGGCAAAGCTAACCGAGCGAATGTCGCGCTGTTCCGCGGCAGTGGTGTTGTCGCCGGCCGCATCAGTTACTACCGTCACACCTGGAGTTGTGCAAGGGCTAACTTCGACCGGAGCTTCGCCGATCGGGAACGACCCACACGAACCACTTTCGCCATTCGCGTTTACCGCAGTCACCCGATAGAAGTACTGCTTGGTTGGGCTTGCAGTAGTGTCGTCAAACATTGTCTTGGTCGACGAGCCGATCAGTCCCTCAACACCTGCTGCCCCTTCCTTGCGATAAATCTTGTAGCTGGTAATGGGTGAACCACCATTATCTGGCTCTGACCAACTCAGACTCACAGCGTTACCAATTCGCGCAACGCTGTTGACGCTAGGAGCCAGAGGAGAACTTTGGTCCGGAGGATCAAACTGCGCTAGCAGGCGCTTGCCGCCAGACTGGCGGACGATGGCGGCTAGATCGGATCGCGAAGTACTGGCCGAGGTACATCCTACACAACCATCAGCGTAGGCGCCCACGATGCGGCCTTCGTAGTCCATCTTAAGATCGTTAAAGTCGAGCAGATTGCGATCAGCGCCACAGGTGGGTCCACTCGCACAGATCGAACCGATTTGGACTGGATCGTTTGGAGTGGTATCGACGGTGGTCCATGTTTGGCCGCCGTCATAGGTCGTAGCGATATACATGTGCCACACGCCGTTGAAGTTCGCCGTATCCTGAAAGTCGCCGGAAGTCGGCGTCCCGATGAACATGAAAGCTGCGCGATCGTCGTCGCCCGCCACAACCTGCGGGAAAACCATGTTCTTGATACCGAAAGGGGTGCCGACATCCACCGGCGTTTTCCAGGTTCTGCCTTTGTCTTCTGAAACCGCAATTTTTGCGCGACCAGAATCTTCGTACCCCAGGTAGATGCGACCTCCAGGGATCTTGTCACCACGTCCCGCACCCAGCGACGGGTCGCTGGTGCTGCTAAGACTTCCGGGTACAGTGCGGATTGTGAAAGTTGTACCTTCATCCTCTGAAACAGCGAGGCCTTGTGCGCCACCGCCTTCCACGCCTACGGCGCCCGGAGTACAAGCAGCATTCGGCACATAGACGGTGCCATCCGGTCCCACAGTGACGTGACCGTGAAGACCAGCACACTGAGTCAGGTTGTACATCGGAATGGCCGGACCAAAAGTAAGACCGCCATCACGGCTGATGCCGAGTTGTGCGATGCCGACGTCCTGCGATGCGTAATAAACCGCATTAGGGTAGCCGTTGATGCTTCCCAGCCCACCGGCGGTGAATGGTCCAACTCCAATTGTCTGGTGATCAACCCCCGGGTTTATTGGGGCACCTTGACTGGGTGTCCAATCTCCTAAGGCTTGTCCGTTCGTACCGCCGTCGTTGTCGGTAAAGAACAGAAAACTCATCTTGGGACCAAGCTGCGACACGAAGGTGCGCCCGTAGCCGTTCTTGTCCGATTCAAGGATGGGATCGAGCGTGGTTATCGGGGTAAGTGGTGAAGTTACATCTTCCCACGTCGCCTTGGCCGGCGACGCGCAGTCATCAAAACTTATGCGCAGTGTTTCGAGAGCAGCAACAAACATGTAACGACCGCCCGGATACTGCGCGCTCGGTTTGCCAAACCCAACAGAAGGTTCGCCCGCACTCTGGCCGAGACCGCTTCCAACCGGCGGGTTGTAAGTTTCAAAGCGTGGGCCGTTGCCTGTACCTGCAGTGCCACCTCCCGGCGGCGCCGCAGGTTTAGGTTCAAGCGTGATGGTTCCGGTGTAGGTGCCACCCTGAACCAGAAATGGAACTACCTGGACTGTATACGATCCTGATTTCGCCGGAGCGATCACCGTTTCAGGTACACCAGGGTTGTTCCCGGAGCTGTCTACACCCGGCACGTTTAAGTCGTAGTCCTCGACTGGACTCGTCCAGGAAATATGGATTCTGACCTGATGGGTTTCTTCATACGAGGCGGGCAGGTCCATCGTGAGCGCGTAGTTGTCGCACGGCAACTGGGTGCAGTTGAGTGACACCTGGGCCGACGGGTTCGAGATCAAATTCGGGCCACCAGTGTAGGTGAGCGTCGGATTGCTGACCGAAAGCGTCCCACTCGCCGGGTTAGCGGCGAAGCTCGCCAAAGTCAGCACCAGGGCGGCTGCCAGACACACCGTTGACGACAATAGAATTCTGGTCCGCAAGCCGAATGGTGACGGCCGGCGAATGTCTCTGTGATTTTTCTTAAACACGTCGGTTCTCCTTGGTTGAACTCTCCCGAAAATGGCCATTTGTTGAGGCTTTTGCATCGTGGCTAATATCGCATTCCGTGGTTGAGAAAAACTTGAGGGAACTTGAGGTCCTGAAGGCTATTCGTCACAAAACTGCCTCGGCCCGGTTTCTTAACAAGAAACTTGAGGAATTGAGGTGCCAAGCCCGCTGGGCAGTGCTCGGTTCTGTGTCTTCTCGGCGACCCAAAACAATTCCAGCCCGCGATGCGGGCTGGAGTTGGTCAATCTAATTCTTGGATGGGAGGTACGTCAGTTTGCGCGTTCGATGGAGTAATACTGAAGATACTGCGGGTCGCGGCCCCAAGCTACGATTTGGACTTTTGGATCCTTGCCGGCCGCCTCTAGACCCCATTCGTAACGGTAATTCTTTTTGGCGGCATCACCCTTTTGGCGGGCTTTCTTCAGCTCGCCGACGTCGCTGTAGCGCATCTTTTCTGCTTGTGCATCCGCTCGTGCAACGGCCGTGACGAAGTGCACCAGCTGGGTGCCCTTTTCAAACTGAATGATGAGGTGTGAAAAGCGTGGATCGCGAATCTCCCACACTTCCTGCCGTTTTCGTTCCTCTCTTTGCAGTCGACCGATCTTTTGCAATTGAACCTGGGCATCCGCCTTCGTCATCCCGATTCTGAGCCCAAGGATCTCGCGGGCCGGTTCTTTCGGTGGCAAGGCTCCGCTAGCAAAAATATTTGCGGTGAATAGAAATGTGAACAGCCCAAAGATCACCAACTTCTTCATAACCAAATCCCCATTTACTTCTGCTACAGATTCGCGGCCTTGGCAGCACATGATACCTGTCCGTCATCGCTCCGCCCAGGACCGTGGTCTAAACACTTGCGGTCCGGTTTCCTGCGGAACCAGTGAGCTTTCATAATAGCTGTTATCAGTAGACCCTGCTGAGCGCGACGGCATAAACAATAACTGCTTAATGATTTTGGAAGATGTGCCAAGCAGGGCCCGACAGTAGACCGACAGTGCCAACCCTTGCTTAAAGATTTAGGGTGCGCGGCCTACAGTGGTCGCTATTTGGCTAAGAATTTAGGATACGGACGTCGACTGTCGACAACTTGTGGCTAATGATTTTGGTAAAATGGCCAACAATTGCGCGTTTATGCGAGTGAAATCTTTTTTAGAAACTAACTGATCGATCTCTAAACGATAGAAGGAATTAGGTACGAAGCGAAGCACGAAGAAGAAGGGACTCAAATAGTGATTCTGAGTCGTTGCGGCGGTTGTAACGCCACGCGTATTCGCCGAGGTAGTCCTGCAAGTGCTTTTGGAAACCGAATGATAGACACCGCCTATGCCGCGCTTTGTGAGCGACCAAAATCCTTCAATGGTATTCAACCTTTCTTTCCTATTGACAGAATTACTGAAGTACCCGGCGTCACTTGGTACGGAAAACTATTACCTCGTATGGAAGGGGTCTGCCTGGTTCGTACTCCAAAGTAGTAACGGACTCGGGCACGGTTACTCTCGCTGACACTCCCATACTTCCATGTGCGAGCAGCATGACAGTGCGAAAGGCAGTCCTTATGATCCTTCGAGCAATGCTGGCTCTACTGGAGCGGCGGTCAAACTGAAGGACTCCGTTTGCATCGCTTTGCTTTTCTTCGGTGTTCAGGCCTGGTTCAGACTGCAGCGTATAGTTTTTCCAATACTGTCGGATAGTCACGCCCGAAACAGGTTGCCCGGTTTGATCCCGAACTTGGATCCTCCACGCGGGAACGTCGGTGGTTTCGAAGGGATAAAACGCCCCGATGATTGCAAAGCAAAGAAAACCTACAGTGATGATTTTTAGCCTTAGCTTCAATGGTGCATATCTCTCTTCATCTGATGCAGCCTCTCTCCGGAATCCACCCTTCGGCGAACCGCATCCGGTCCAGGGCCTGATGAACTGGAGGCACAACTTTGCGATAGTACCCATCACCAAGCGCGTATTTGAACCAGTAACGTATTTCAGTTCCCATCACTAACATTTCCGCGTTGGTCGGGTCTCTGGATTCGCCGTACCTGTGTAATCCCATTTGTATTCCAAAGGAAATAAGCCCTCCAAGGGGATTCCCAAAGGACAAAGAATCGGAGTCATAAACCTGGAAGTCGCAGAAGGCGATTGCGCCTGAGGTTACGGTCACAGCTGAAACAAGGACCCAGATGAACATTCCTCTTCGCTTTGACATCGTGTTCTCCTTGTAAGCCGTTAAAGTTGAGGGCGCACATGTGCAGAGCCGTAGAAAAGGACAAACTCCACCTGTCGTTTTATAAGGGCTGCTTAGTTGCGATTATTCGTGAGGTTGAAGAATTCGGGACTTGCAACAACCCTTGCTGCCGGGGCTCTGAAAATAGTTGGCAATCATTGGGCTGTCAATAGGCAATTGCCAGAAGACCCGCAGATGACCATCGGTGTTAAAAAACTCAAGAATTACTCAAGGTGATTGCAATAAAAGTACTCCCGGCATGCCATCCGGGCTTTTTTCTTAGAGAAAAGCCCGTTTCAAGGGTTACTGGGGTGGTAACGAATAAACAAGGAAGGATTTCCTCAAATGTTTCTAATGGACACCTCTCATGAAGAACCAAGCGGCAGGTGGGAGCTGATCGGTGAAAAAATCGCGAAGCCCGCGGGTGGCCCCAGGGTCTCCCGGGTTCGGCTTTTGGACTTGCTGAACAAGAGCCTTGAAGCGGGCACTTCTTCTATCGTTAGCGGTCGCGCCGGGGCAGGCAAAACAGCTTTAGCCGTCGACTTCGCGGAAAAGTGCGACCGGCCGGTCGCCTGGTACAAAGTTGATGCGCCTGAAGCGGATCCGAAGCTGTTTTTTCAATATCTGATTGCCAGCATTCGCGAACAACGCCCAAACTTTGGCGCCGGATCATTAATGCCGCTCGTCGAAAGAATCGATTTAGATCACATCGCATGGCTGGCCGAGGCATTTGTGTTCGAGCTTGCTGACGGCGCCGATGCTGGCCCGTTGCTGGTCGTGATTGAGGATTTACATCAGGTTTCTGACGCTGATTGGCTGGTTCCCTTCTTCAACCGCTTTCTGCCGCTCTTGCCCTCTGACGTCCATGTACTGATAACCAGTAGAAACCTACCACCGGCTCCACTATGGAGAATGCGTTCGAAGCAGTCTCTCGTGGTAATCGATGAAGAGACGCTGGCTTTTACTAGAACCGAATCTGTCGCCCTATTTAACGCTTACGGTCTTTCCAGCGACCAAGCAAACATCGCTTTGGACCACACACACGGTCGCGCGTCCGCGTTGGACGAGTTTGCATTCTTTCTCAGCCGCAAAGGCCGTTCGTCGCAGACCAAGCCACAAATACGAGACGCCGCATTGCGGACTTGAGAACGAAGTTGTAACGCCCAGACTCCATGACCCCCGAAGTCGTTTTTACAGAGATTTTGCCTGACCTGCCTGCTGGTGGATTGATACCTTTTGGCCATGCTAATCTGCGGGCCACGCAAAACAGTTTCGAGAGGCAGGAACTAATGGCGCCGACAGACCGTCCCCAGGAGCAGTTCCCTACGCCGACTAGTGCGAAGGCGAGCATGCCCGCAGGGTCGCGTCCCAGTTTCTTCCTGCGGACAAAGTTGTTACCGCCCCGTCCGGCACCCGAGCTGTTGCAGCGTCCACGACTTACCGACCGGTTACTCCTAAATCTTAGTTATCCGCTCACGCTTGTAACGGCCAACGCCGGCTCCGGGAAGACGACCCTGGTGGCCGATTTCCTGCGTACGCACCAGCGCCAGTTTGTCTGGTACCAACTCGATCACACCGACGCGGATCCTTCAGTTTTTCTCGGCTATCTGGGTTTTGGTATTCAGCAGCTCGTGCCTGGCTTCGGCGAAGCGATGTTCTCGTATTTCCACGAGGCTGCGGGCGAACTCGCCCAGCATCCGGAACGTGCCGTCGATGTTTTTCTAAACGAAGTATTGGACCGGGTTGAGCAGCAACTAATCCTGGTGCTCGATGATTATCACCATCTCGGGCAGGAAACCGGCGTGCATGCGGTGATGGACCGGCTCCTCGCGTATTTGCCCGATGTGCTGCATATCATCATCGTTTCGCGCGAGATGCCGCCGCTCGCACTCGGCCGTTTGCGCACGCATTCCCCACTCTCAAACATCGATCGTTCAGACCTGCTTTTCACCGATGAAGAGACGCAGGAACTGTTTCGCAAAGTATTTGATTTGGAGCTGACGCCCGAGCAATTGGCCGAGTATCGGCAACGGACACACGGTTGGATAACAGCGCTTCAGCTAGTCAGGCAGGTCGCCCATCGAAATGTACTTAGCAGTCGCGAAGGTCAGGCTGCGGTTCCGGATCTGGTTGACGTCTTAAGACAGTCTGAACGAGACATCTTTGATTATTTCGCTGAGGAAGTGTTTGCAGACGAACCGGAAGACATTCGAAAACTGCTTTTGGATGTTTCCCTCCTGGATCGTATCGAGCTCGACACCTGTGCGTCTCTCTACCCCGGATTGAATTGCTCCCGATTGTTGCCAAATCTCGTTCGCCGGAATGTCTTCATCTCGGTGGCCAGTGATCGTCGCGGCGAAGAATACCGTCTCCATCCGCTGTTTCAGAATTTCCTCCGTCGCAGGCTGCGAAGCGAAATTGGCAAAGCTGGAGTTGCTGCCGAACATCAACGATGCGCTGCGTACTTCATAGAACGACAATCGTGGGAACAAGCCGTCAGGCACTTGTTGGCTGCGGACGATTTCGACAATGCCGCGAAACTCATCGCAGAACGCGGTTCAGAATGGATTTCGTCGGGCGCGTTCAGTTCCCTGGCATCCCTTGCGGACGCGTTGCCCCAAGCAGCCGCCGAAGCGCATCCGCGTGCCCTCGCTCATCGCGCCGAGGTTGCGCGACTTCTCGGCGAGTATGACTTTGCGCACGCCCTATTGCGTCGCGCTGGTTCACTCTTACACGAACGCGGCGACACGGAAGCCGAAGCCGATGCGCTTCATTCGCTAGCGACACTCGCGCGACGCCAGGGCAATTACGAGCTGGCGTTTACCTACCTTGATCGAGCCATCGATCTCAGCGATCCGAATTCAGCCGTCAGGATCAAATGCGGCAACACCCGCGGCCTCTGCCTGGTCGCTATGGGGGAATGGACGGCTGCCGAGCGTGAATTTAGAACGGCGTTACAAGCTGCCGAAGAACGCAATGACGAACACTACATTCGCCTAATTGCTCACAATCTGGGCACACCGGCCGGAATTCGCGGCGACTTTGGCGAGGCCCTGCGTTGGTTGGGACGAATGCTCCGCGTTGACCAACATAGCGCGCCGATGCCGCAGGAAGCTGTAGCTCACTTAAACATGGCCCGCTGCTTCCTATTTCGTGGGGATTTTGCGGCCTGTGAGCGTCATCTTGATGATGCACTCTCGCGCTGCCAATTGTTCAACCTGGTGGCGGTTAGGTCAGAAACATTTGAGAGTTACGGCAACCTTTATCGGGAGCGAGGAGAGTTTGAACGAGCGGTGGAATATTACGAGCGCGCCGCACGTGCCTACGACGAAGCCGGTATCACTCTCGACCGCACCGAGTTGTTTGAGGAGCGCGCTCTTCTGAGCCTGCAGGTTGGTGATTACGCCGCCGCTCAAGCTCAAATCGACAAATTGATTGCTTCGCGGCCTCAGGAAAAAGATGAACGTGGTTACTTTACTGCTTCGCTGACGCGAGGGCGGATTCTGACAGCACGCGGCGAGTTTGCCCACGCATGTCCGGAGTTATCACACGCAGAAGCTTATTTCCATAAACACAGTCTCTACTACTACGAGGCCCAGGCGAGCATAGCCATGGCTCTGTGCAATTTTCACCTTGGCAACGAGCCGGAAATGATTACTCGGGTGAAACGAGCCGTGGATCTGGCCGCACGTTACGATTATGAGTACTGGCTGCGACGTCAGCTCAATCAACATCCTGAGCCATTCACAAACGACCAGGTCATGGAATTACTGCCGCTTGATCTTCGTGAACACCTGGCGGCTGCACCAGCAAGAGTTGAAACGATTGCCCAGGTCACTGAGATTTCTTTGATCCCTAAGCCGGTTACCGATTTGACGGTGAACATGCTGGGCCCCGTGGAAATCATTCGCGACCCGACGCGACCCCTGGCTGCAGACGCGTGGCCAACAAGGCGGGCCCGCGACATCCTGTGTTTCCTGGTTTCGCGTCGTCATCATCGCGCCTCCAAAGATGCGATTATCGACACCTTCTGGGGAGAGACCCATTTCGACGTGGTGGAAAAAAACTTCCACCCGACCGTGTCGCACATTCGCAAGGCACTGAACAGTAATCAACCACTAAAACAAAACTTCCTGCTCTACCGTGACGGTGACTATCAGCTCAATTCCGAGTTTTCCTACAGCATCGACGTCGAAGAGTTTGACCGCCTGGTGAGCGAAGGCGAGAACGCACGACGGGCGCGTCAGGTTGATCAGTGCATCGCAGCCTACGACAAGGCTCTCGAGCTATATCGCGGCGAGTTTATGCAAGGCAGTTACGAACCATGGGTTGAGGAGCAGCGGACGTATTATCGCGAGCAATATCTGAGATTGCTCGAGGCGCTGGCTGGCGTGGCGCAATCTTCCGAGGATTGGCCGAAGGCTATGCAGTTGGCGCAGCTGATAATTCGTGAAGATCAATTTCGCGAGGACATCCATTGTGTGCTGATTAAAGCCCACGCCGCCATGGGTAATCGCGGCGCCGCCAAGGAACACTATGACGGTCTAAAACGCTTGCTACAGACGGAGTTAGGGGTGGAACCCAGTGCGGAAACGCGCAAGTTGTATCGAGAATTGATTGGCTAGTCGCGGCGACTACCGGCCGCCGTTTCATCCGAAAAACGCAAGGTTAACGCAACACAGTCATGAAGCCGCTAATACTAGAATGCTCTTCCCTTTTAAAGGAACACCGGCTCGGCCGGGCGGAAATCAGGCAGGCGGTGCTCAAACGGTCCGAAGCCAATGGCTTAGGATCCCGATTACCGCAAAGCTTTCTTTCAAAGCATCACCCTCGCCAGCTAGTTAGCATGACTGCGCCGATAAACCCGACTGAGGTGATAGTTTGCTAGGCATTAGGTCAAGTATTAATTCCATATCCAGAACCGCGAAGAAATGTGTCGCCATGGCCCTTGTTGTGTTGGTCATGGCGTCGCCTGTTATGGCAGGTCTGAGCATCAACCGGTCAAGCGGAATCGTGATGACCGGCGCCGACGGCATTGTGATGACTGGGGCTGACGGCATCGTCATGACCGGGGCCGACAGCTTCTTCAATTCTTCGACAAACGGCATTGTGATGACCGGGGCCGATGGGATTGTCATGACTGGCGCTGACGGCATCGTCATGACCGGGGCTGACGGCATCGCCTATCCCAACAGCGTTCGAGCGGTTAGCTCTGACGGTATCGTCATGACCGGAGCCGATGGAATTGTTATGACTGGCGCCGACGGCATCGTGATGACGGGCGCCGACGGCGTCTCCCACCGGGTAGATTCAGTAACTGTAATTCTTCCAAGCGGAATAGTGATGACTGGCGCCGACGGCATTGTTATGACCGGCGCCGACGGCGTACAGCGACAGGCTGGTGACGGCATCGTCATGACTGGGGCCGACGGTATTGTGATGACCGGCGCTGATGGCATCGTTATGACCGGTGCGGATTCGGTAAGGGCCATAACCTCGGATGGAAAAGTTTTTGCCGTTGCTCCGGATGGACTGAAATTCACCGGAGTCGACGGCATTGTCATGACTGGCGCCGACGGAATCGTTATGACGGGTGCAGATGGAATCGTTATGACGGGCGCCGACGGGTTGGTCACGTCCACTCCAGTAGCTTCAACCGGACTCTCCAGCGTCGATCCTGAGCTCGCCGTTAAACTGAACACACTAACCGACGACAGCAATGTTAATGCGGCGATTGTTTACCATCGGCTGCCGACCGAATCTGATCTAGCCCAGTTGCAGAGCATCGGAATCGTAGGTGGAACTCGCTATCGCGTCTTGCCAGTGGTGACCATAACGGGAACACGCCAGCAGCTGGTCGCGATTTCGCAATTACCTGCAGTCCGGTCGATTTACGGAAATCGAACCTTCACGTTAACCAGTGAGCCTGAAGTTCGCGCCTTAACCGGCGTTAGCCGAGCCTGGAAAGATGCGGAAGTAATCAACGCAAATCACGGTTTGCCGGTCACCGGAAAAAACGTGACCGTTGCGATTCTTGATACAGGAATCGACGCAACTCATCGAGACCTCGCCGGCCGCGTCATTAAGAACCTGAAGCTCGCCGACACGCAGAGTATTAGTGCCGGGTTCAATTTCCCACTCAATTCGGAGCATTTAGAAAACACTGATTCAGTCAACGGTCATGGAACATTTGTGGCCGGCGTGGCTTCGGGAAACGGAACGCTTTCGGATGGAAAATACTCGGGTGTGGCGCCCGACTCTCGCCTGGTTGGACTTGGCGCCGGTGACTTAACTCTGTTGAGTGTTTTAGCGGGTTTCGATTACCTGCTGTCAAACGGACGCGATCTCGGAGTAAAGGTCGTCAACTGCAGTTTCTCGGCTAATACTGTGTACGACGCCAACGATCCGGTAAACGTCGCCACCAGAATGCTGACCAAAGCAGGAATCAGCGTTGTCTTTTCAGCCGGGAATACGGGTCCGGGACAATACACCCTGAACCCGTACGCTGCGGCGCCCTGGGTCATTGGCGTGGGCGCAACAGACACGCAGGCCCGCCTTGCAAGTTTTTCGTCGCGTGGCGTTTTTGCGAGCCCACAATTTCGGCCGGCTTTAGTCGCTCCCGGTGTCGACGTGGTCAGCTTGCGTGGGACCGGAATAGCGAACGTTACCGGCGCGACTGGACTGATCGGTGCCGATACTCGGCGCCTTAGTTCGACTGAGCTGATTAACTACACAACTGCCAACGGTACCAGCTTCTCCGCACCTCAAGTGGCGGGTGCGATCGCCCTGATGATGGAAGCGAATCCGGGACTAAACCCGGCGCAAGTTAAAGAGATTCTTCAGCGTACAGCCACGCCGCTTCCGCCCTATTATTCGCACGAGACCGGCAGTGGAATGCTGAATGTGCACGCGGCCGTTCTGGAAGCCGCATTTCCTGACCGCCACATTGGAATGTGGCGCGGTACAGTCGATCGGGACCAGGTTGAATTCTTAAGCGACGAACCTACTCCCTTTTCAGGCACTGTTCAGCCCGGTGGTTCGTACGAAGCAACCTTGACCGTTCCTGAAGAAGCCGTATCAGCTTCGGTGCAGATTTCGTGGGGACCTCTTTGGAGTACCAACGATCTGGGTCTTTCCATTTCTGACCCGATGGGCATAACGCGGGCGCAAGCAAATACGCTCAACCTGATTGGATTGAACGGAAAGCGCGAAGGAGTTTCCCTCTTGTCGCCCACGGCCGGAGCATGGCGCGTAAATGTGCGAAATACCTTTGGAGAACTCTCAACTACACAACAGTTTTACGGGCTCCTGGAAATCAACCGAACGAGGTTTGGGAAGTTGCAGGATATGGGATCCTTCAGTCCTTCAGTGCGCGAAGACATTTACCAGAGTCTGCGTTCCTACACGATGTGGCCGATTGGTTCAAAGTTCCGCGCAGACTTTGGCGTTTCGCGGAGTGATCTGGCAACAGCAATGGTTCTTTCCGCGCGGGTACCGCAATACCTGCCCGGGCAGTCAAGTTACAAGGACGTTCGCGATGCGAACACGATGCTCTTTGTCGAGAGTGTGCAAGCTTCGCCAACCGGATCGCTTTTCATTGACGTGGCTAAGGGTGGGCAGTTTAGACCTCAGGACAATGTGACCCGCCTTGTTGCCGCAGTTGCGCTGGTAAGAGCGGCCGGGCTTCGTTCTGAAGCTGAAGCCAAAGCGGGTACCCCACTCACGTTCCTTGACGCTGCCAACATTCCAGCTGAGCTACGAGGATATGTCTCGGTAGCAATCTCGAATGGCCTGCTGAAGGCAGACTCTTCATTCAAACCACTGGGTACTCTCACGCGAGGCGACTTAGCCCAGGCCGTAGCCGCCATCCAAAGACGCGCCGTTCAATAAGAGGGATTCAGCTTTTTTTGGAGAGAGTACGCGCTGAAATCCGCGAGCTTCTTACCTCAGATCGACCCGGTCGCCGCTTCCGGTTCTGTACCGGACAAGCACCATGGCTTGAACCAGTGGCTTATTTCCACTGATCGCTAAAGAGCCATCTAATCCCGAAAGCAAGCAGCTCCGGTAAAGAACCGGCAGCTGTAGCGACCGGGTCGATCCCACGATAAAAGCTTTGAGTGTTTTGTAAATCCCTTAAACAGCTGAAGCTTGTAATCTAGATACTCATGGCAGGAGTTCGCGAATCGCTTCTTCGTCGACGTCCGTGAGAAAGGAAAACTCGACGCCAAATCCAATGCCCTGCTGGTAAGCGACAACTGTCCCGTTTAGTTGGAGCCAGTCGCCGGCCGGCAACTTTATCTCCACCACGACGTCCTCGCCGATGTCGACCCTTCCCGTGGTATTAACAAAACACCCGCCTAGGCTCATGTCTTCAATGCGTGCTTCCTGAACACCGGAGGAGCCATTCCATCTGGCGGTAAGGTTGAGGGGCACTCTTTGGTCTGCGCGTCGTTCCATAGATTTTCTCTCGGTTACCACTAAACCGGGCAAACCCAAGATAGCTCTGGAAAAACGATGTCGCAACAAAAGTTTTGCTAGCGCGCGAGTTAGTTATGCAGAGAGCTGGCCGTAAAAAATCTTAGTCATGTATTCAAATGCAACTTCGCCGTCTTCGTTGTGAGCCTCGAAGACATCCTCGAGCCGCGACACCAACGGGGCGAAATTGGGATGACCGGGTTCCGGAACGTATGAGGAAGAAAAAACGCGGCCTTTCAACCCATCTAGATCGAAGCGCTGAAGATTCGGCAAACTCTTCACTTGAAAGCCTTGCGGAGCGAAAAACCCAGCAATCTCCTTTTCGGCATTTTCGTGGCGAATCTCCTGATAGTCGGTTCCATATTGGAGCAAAAGCTTTTCGTATTCGCGCAGGAATGCGGTTGAATCGGTAAGCCGCTCATTCCAAACCAGCACGACCCAGCCTTCTGGTTTCAAGATTCGGTTGAACTCGATTTTCGCAGCGGCTCTATCAAACCAGTGGAACGCCTGCCCGGCAGTAATAAAATCGACGCTTGTCGATTCGAGCCCCGTCGCCTCCGCTGAGCCGTCAATGCTGATAAATTTTGGAAACGAACTGAGTAAACGCTCGGCGGCGGTGCGCATCGGTTCATTAGGCTCGACGCCGAACACGCGGTTTCCGTTTCGCAGAAAAAGCTCGGCCAGGATTCCGGTTCCGGATCCCATGTCAGCAATCACAGACGGTTCAGCGAGACCGCAGTCGTCCTTGAGAATATCGATGAGCTCGTTCTGGTACCCTGGCCGAAACTTTATGTAGTTTTCAACGCGGGTTGTAAATCGGTTTTGGTGTTGGCTCATCCGGTGAGTCCTTCAGTATCGCGCTGCCAGGGAAACGAAGTCGATTTAGTAGATCGTATCGCGCCGTTAACCCTGAATACAACGTTGGCTTCGCCAGTCCCCGCAAGATAACGGCTTCGAGGATAAGGTCAGATGGCTTTACTCAAAAGCCCACGATCACCGGGTTGCAGCCACGGTGCTAATTGAGATCGCTTCGCGAAGACTACCGCTCCCTCTGGGTGTTGGCCACTTTTAGGTCAAGACTCAATCGGATAGAAAACCCGAAAGTCGCGGAGACGTTTCACTCAGGTGGTGAGGTATCGAGGGAAAGGAGATTCTTGCTGTTTACCGGCTGCTCAGCTGGATAAAACTTGACGATGAAACGATGCGCCAGTAGTAACGCCAGGATGAAGCCAAAGGTGAGTGGCATTCGCACGTCCGACTTCACCAGTAACCAAAAGTGAATGACACCCGCGACACCGGCTACATAAACAAGCTTATGAAGTTGGCTCCAGCGTTTTCCACCTATCCGCTTAACCATCCTATTGGTTGAGGTTAGCGCCAGCGGAACCATCAAAAAGAACGAAAGCATCCCGAGCGCGATGAACGGCCGTTGCGCCACGTCACCTGGAACCGAACCAAACTGAAAGTAGCGATCGAAGGCCAGATAGGTCGCGAGATGGAGAAATCCGTAGAAGAACGCGAAGAGGCCAAGCATGCGGCGAAATTTAACCAGCCAATTCAAACGCAATGTGTGACGAATAGGAGTGACAGCCAGCGTCAGCAGCAGAAAAACCAGCGTCAGCATTCCGGTAGTACGGGTGACGAATTCGAGCGGATTCGCGCCTACTCGCTTGTGGTAAACGTCCCACAGCATTAGAGCCAAGGGCACGAGGCCGTTGATCAAGAGCACAAACTTTGAGAAGCGGGCGTCTTTCATCTTAGAAATACCGGCTTAAGTCCATTCCTTCGTAAAGATGCGCCACCTGGTCAGCGTATCCATTGAATGGCAGCGTTGCCCGCGGTCGGAATTCCCCGATGCGGTCTTCCATAGCCTGACTCCAGCGTGGATGCGATACCGCTGGATTTACGTTCGAGTAGAACCCATATTCATTAGGCGCCTGGATGTTCCAGGTCGTGGGGGGCTCGCTGTCCACCAAACTAATTTTGACGATCGACTTGATGCTCTTGAAGCCATACTTCCATGGCACCACGAGACGAATAGGAGCACCGTCTTGCGGCGGCAGAGTTTCGCCGTAAAGGCCTGTAGCCAGGATGGTGAGGGGATGCATAGCTTCATCCAGACGAAGGCCCTCAACGTACGGCCAGTCGAGTACTCCCGTCAGCTGGTTGGGCATGCGTTTGGGATCGAGGAGCGTTTGGAACGCAACGTATTTCGCCTGCGACATTGGCTCCACTTTGTCCAACAACTTAGACAACTGAAATCCCAACCATGGAATCACCATTGACCAACCTTCAACGCAACGCAAACGGTAGACTCGCTCCTCGATGGGAAACCGCAACAACTCCTCGAAATCAAATGTTCCCGGTTTATTCACCAGGCCATCCACCTGCACACTCCAGGGTCGCGTCACAAAGCCTCGGGACGCCCGGGCAACACCTTGTTTGTCGGTAGAAAATTCGTAGAAATTGTTGTAGTTAGTGATGTCCTCGATCGGCGTTAACTCTTCCTTCGTAACGAATCCCTGTCGCAAGGAGTCATCCGTTGGTAGGTTGCGGATGTTCACAAGCTTTTCCCCGGCAGGCTTCTCCTGTGACGCCGGGTTGAGCTTTCGATACAGGAGGGCTGTCGCTGCAGTGGTACCGGCCAGTGCCGCTCCGCGAAGAAAAGTCCGGCGGTTCAAATAGACCTTTTTGTCGGTGATTTCGCTCGACTTAATATCGTGTGCTTTTTTGATCAACATAGCTTGCCAATGATCCTACATAACAACAGCTGTGGTTGTAGGCTCAGACTGCGTTACCCTCATGATATTTACGTACCAGCGACACACAACGGTTCGTAATGGTCAGTTCTTGAGCTGCTCGCACAAGATGTTCGGTACAAAATCGCAAACCCGAGACAAAATGAAAAGCACGGAACTAAACGCCCTCGTAAGAGAAATTCAGTCTGAGCTGAATCAATTGACAACTCCGACCGTCGCTCAGATTCGCAATGTTAGACGAGCATACTCCAGGAGATTCGCGTCAGCGCCACCCGATGAGATTCTCAAACTTGCGATGGGATTACTTCGGCAGGGTTTGCCTCAATTTTTCGCGTATGAAATTGTTCAACATCATCGAGCGGCGAGGGAAAGCCTGGATGAAAAATCTTTAGCGGCCATGGCGATCCGCCTCGATAGTTGGGAGGCAGTCGATTCGTTCGCTAGTTTTCTGACCGGGCCTGCATGGCGCGAGGGACGGCTATCTGACGCGACAATACAGCGTTGGGCGCGTTCAAAAGACCGATGGTGGCGCCGGCTTGCAGTCGTTAGTACCGTGCCTCTGAACAATAAGACCCGCGGAGGCAACGGTGACCCGGCTCGTACGATAATGATCTGTGAAATGGTACTCGACGATCGCGACGATATGGTGGTTAAGGCGCTTTCGTGGGCGTTGCGTGAGTTATCGAAACGCGATCACAAGTCCGTACTTCATTTTGTGAAGAAACATCAGTCAAGGCTTGCGCCCCGCGTCATCCGTGAAGTCAACAATAAACTCTCAACCGGACTGAAAAACCCGCGTTGAGTAAGAATCACTGCAAACACTTCATAATTAAGGACTCAACATGGCAGGTTACTCCGGCACACCATTAGTCAAGAAGCTGGGAATCAAGGAAGGTTTTAATGTTGGCTTAGCGAATTCGCCTAAGGGTTTTCGCAAGGAGTTAACTGATCTTCCGTCTGGTGTGAAATTTTCCACTGAGAACATACCTAAACAAGTAGATCTAATCCTCTTATTCCTTGATTCAGAACGAATGTTGAAAAAAGAGTTTCCGAAGATGATGAAGAAGATCACGCCTAACGGAACATTGTGGGTGGCGTGGCCGAAGAAGAGTTCTGGATTGGATACTGACTTGTCATTCGACAACGTACAAAAGTTTGGTTTGGCCTCAGGCTTGGTCGACGTCAAGATTTGCGCCGTGAATGAGACGTGGTCGGGGTTGAAGTTCGTCTATCGTTTGAAAGACCGCTAACGATTCGCAACGCAAACAAAATATTGAACCGTGTTTTGATCGCAGATGATTTCAAGACTCAAGCACCCCGCTCGCGAATTTTTCTAACGTCGTGAACCTTGCCTTAACACTAGCCCACTGATTGTGGGACCATCGCGTAAGGAGTGGAAGCTATTGCGTGCAACAGACGGCGAACGCTTTGTCCAAATTTTTCATGTCAGTAGATTTACGAGCGAATACACCATCGTGGAAAAAACTGAACGCGAGCTGAAGCACACTTTAATCAGTTCAGATTCTGCTTCAAGCGATCATCTATCTACGGACAAGTGAGTTGTTTGCGATCTCAAAAATTGAAAATTTATCCATCGTGCGAAGCGAATTTTCAACATCAAAAAGATGGACCATCTTGTTTCTAAAAAGCAGTTGCAAAAAAGTTTTCGATCACTATAATGCGTTCCCCTCGCTCAGAAGCGTTGGTCGCCCCGAAGTAAAAAGCGTTGAGTCTGACTTGATTTTGATTTTCGTTTTGTTGCAGGTTAATCGCTCTTATAAATTTTTGTTGGCCCCCCGCCGAACCTGCTACGTGAATCCAAAATCACGTTGTTAGTGAGCACCCTCCAGCAAATGAAGGAGCTCGGGCAATCCAGGTGGACACCTTATTGATCTGCGGTGTCATCGCCAAAATCAGTCAACGCCAATCGACGAACCGGATAATACTCAAATCCCGGCAGGGGTGAAGTGTTTCTTGGGCAGGATATTTTCTTAGATTTGATTGGAGTGTTGAACGATGATAGAAGCCCCCGATATTTCCACGAAGAATTGCCCAATCTGTGCCCAGGAATTGCCGCTCTCGGAGTTCGGCGTTTGCCGGTCACGCAAAGATGGACGAAATCTCTACTGCAAAAGCTGCATTCGTAAAAAAGTCACAGATAGCCGTAAGGCTCTCAAGGAATACCGTTCGTCGCGCAAACGTTACGTCGGCCCGCCTCACGACGGTACCGCGCCCGGCGACAATGAACTAAATCCCGTTTACCTAAGAATTCAGAGTAAGTTGTCTCCGGTTGAACGCGTCCGTGAGGCGATTAGGAAAGGCGCCAAGACCCAGAAGGAGATTGGCCACGAAACCAGAATGGGCAAGGATGAGATTGGTGACGCCCTGGCAAATCTGCTCTTGTGGACAAGAGAGATCAAAACCGAAATCGTCGATAACGTCCGCGTTTACTCGCTTAATGAATCGTCACCGGCAGCGCTGCGGGAGGAGTCGGTCAACATACCCAGAAAGCGCGATGTGCCAAGCTCGTTTAGCGCTCTGGCCGGCCTGATGCCCGGCAAAAATCCCGAAGGTGAGACACAAAAGATTGGCGGCTGGGTGGCAGCCTAGCCGCTCCGAGACGCGCGCGAGAAGTCTAAAACGCGTCCAGGACTTCTCGCGCGTGCTCATCAACTTTCACCTTCTCAAAAATCTTCGCAATCTTTCCCTTTTCGTCAATTAAGAAGGTCATTCGCTTGACACCCATGTACGTTCGGCCCATAAACTTCTTCTCGCCGTAGACTCCATAAGCATCTGCGATGGAATGATCAGTATCCGCCAGCAGTGTGAAAGGAAGTTTGTACTTAGCAGTAAACTTCTGGTGGGAAGCCTCGCTATCAGTTGAGACGCCAAGCACTTCAATTCCTCTCTTTTTGAAGTCACTGAAAGCGTCACGAAACGAACAAGCCTCTTTTGTACAACCAGGTGTGTCGTCTTTGGGGTAGAAATAGAGAACGACCTTTTGTCCGCGGAGGTCCTTAAGGCGTACTGTTTCGCCGTTTGTGTTAGTAGTCTTGAAGTCTGGTGCGACGCTTCCTTCTTTTAACATTGAGCTGCTCCATCTGTTTTGGACTGATTAGGGCCGCATTCTAGTTTGTCACCTTCCCCCGGGCAAGAATGGTCAGGAGAATCTAGCGATGAAAAAAAAGAGTGGACACTGGATGGTCAAACAGGAACCTGAAACCTATTCGTGGGAGGATTTCGTTAAAGATGGAAAAACGGATTGGTCAGGCGTTAGAAACTATCAAGCGCGCAACAATCTTCGGGAAATGAAAACGGGTGAACGCGTCCTCTTCTACCATTCCGGCAAAGACAAGGCTGTGGTGGGAATTGCAGAAGTGATTAAGAGCGCCTATCCGGATCCAACTGCCGACGACGAACAATGGGTGGCTGTCGACCTCAAACCTGTAAGACCTTTAAAGAATCCGGTGCCGCTGGCGGCGATACGTTATGACAAACGGCTGGCCGACCTTCCACTGATTCGGCAATCACAGCTTTCTGTCATGCCGTTGACGAAGGATGAGTTTGACACGATTGTAGCCACCGGCGATGGTAAATCCCGCCGGAAGTAACGCTAAAAACGGAGCACTGAATATGTTTAAGCAAATCGACTACACAATGGTCGTTGTTTCCGATATGCAACGGTCAATCGAGTTCTATCGCGACAAGCTTGGGATCCCGCTAAAGTTTGAGTCGCCTGAGTGGACTGAGTTTCAAACAGGAACAACTACGCTTGCACTTCACGGCGGGGGCGTTCCAGCCTCGGGCCCTCCCACAGGCGACCCATCGAAGCAGGCGGGACACTGCTCAATCGGGTTTAATGTTGAAGACGTCGATAAGACCTTTGAAGAGTTGAAGGCAAAGGGAATTCGGTTCGTGATGCCACCGACGCAACGAGAAGGCGAAGGAATAAGGTTGGCGGTTGCGATCGATCCTGACGGGTTGCCGGTTTCATTTGCTCAGCTGATCGCGCAGGGCGCGTCGAGCTAAAGGCCTCTCCTTGGAGTGCGCCCGCCTTGTCGAGGCACTCCAAAAGAGGCGTGTTCTTCGACACTTCAGTTTGGCGCCGGCGGTTGTTCCAGCTCAGGCACAGCCGCGATCGCGGCGGCACTGATTGGCTTCAGTTGAAGTTGCTCGGTCAGAAATGCGATTCGATCCCTTCTCGCCTCTGCGTTTTCTGCGTTTAATGAGTGCGGAGCTTCGTAAACCTTGAGGCGCTTCGGCTCGCTTACTACTTCTGCATATAACTTCGCCCGCGCGGCGGTGATGAATCTTTCCTGGGTTGCGTATTGCAGGAAAACTACAGCTGGGGCCGCATGTGACACGTATTTCCCCTGATCCGTCCAGTAATACTTTTTCTCAAACGCATCAAACTTCGCCTCACCTACTTTTTTTCGATACTCCTGATATTCCGGTATCTTTCTCGTCACCTCGTCCGACATCGTCGACCAAGAGGACGATCAACAGCAGGGGCTGCAGGAATCGAAACGTTGGTTTCATAACAGTGTTTCCTCAGTGCGACGAAAAGGGCTAGGCACTGCAGAGTTCAACCTTTAGCTTGCGGTCCGCGAGGGACCAAAGGTCGAACTCTACTGAGTGAACTCAGAACCCACTTAAATGCATTTCACAGATGAACAAGATAATTGCCGCGCTATTTGCTATAAAGATGTCACAAGCAATTGGCTGGTGTCACACGAAAGGAGAACCGATGCGTCTTACCGAAATGGTTTCGTGCTCTGGTTGAGCGGCTAAGCTAAGCCCTGGCTTACTCGCTCAGGTTTTGAGCGGGCTACCAACACAGCCCAGGAATGAAAACGTTTTGGTTGGCTTTGATACAGCCGACGACGCCGGAGTGTATCTACTGCGCGAAGACCTTGCGATTGTTCAAACAGTCGATTTTTTCACGCCAATTGTTGACGATCCTTTCGACTACGGCCGCATCGCCGCGCTGAATTCGATCAATGATGTGTGGGCGATGGCCGGAACCCCGTTGACAGCCCTCGCGATAACCTGCTTTCCCAAGAAGGGTGTGGACCCCGCGATCCTCGGCGAAATTATGCGTGGTGGATTGGAAACCCTGAACAAGTATGGTGTCACATTGATTGGCGGGCATAGCGTAGACAGCGAGCAGATCATGTTTGGTTATGCCGTCACCGGCGTGATTGACCCGACGAAAATTGCCAGCAACGCTGGCGCGCATGCCGGCGACGTAATTATCCTGACAAAACCGATCGGGACAGGGGTGATCTCAACAGGTATCAAAATGGGCAAGGCATCGCCCGAAACCGTTGCTGGATCGGTGGAGACTATGTTGACGGCCGGCAATTACGCCGCCGAAGCAATGCGCGAGCTCAATGTCAAAGGAGCGACCGATATAACCGGATTTGCGCTACTCGGTCATGCCTGGGAGATGGCAAAGGCCAGCAAAGTCACGATTGAGATTGACTCGAATGCCGTACCGCTTCTGGATGGCGCTTTAGAGCTCGCGGCTGCGGGAATGCTTACGAGTGGAAACAAGACTAATCGGGAGTATGTGGGCGAGGATGTAAAGATTGACGCCGGAGTCGACGAAAACCTCGCGAAGCTGTTGTTTGATCCGCAGACCGCTGGGGGCATGTTGATTTCGGTTCCGGTAACGCGCGGCGACGAGTTGGTTAAGAGGCTCAATGAACATTACCCAAGAGCACGCATAATCGGCCGGGTGTCGGAACCGATCGGTCACCCTTTAGTTGTTGGTTGATTCACGCATTCATCAAACTGCCGATCTACCTAATCCACCAAGTCACACTCTTAATAATTTGTAACCTGTTTGTGTGTTTTAGTGTGGGTTTCGGGGATCGCTTGCAGGCAACTTCAGTTTCTGGGTCTTAAAGCTTATGGATTTGTCCGATCGCGTAACCCGCCTGAACGACTGCGCCGACAACACCAAAGGCCGCTATGTGTTGTACTGGATGCAGATGTTCAAGCGCGCCTCTGACAACTACGCGCTTAACTTCGCTATCGAATTGGCGAATGAACGCGGCCTTCCGCTCGTGGTTTATGACGGACTCAAATACTACTATCCATAGGCAAGCGACCGGATTCACACGTTTTATTCCGCGACGGCGGGGCAAACTCAACATCTCCTCTGTCTAAGTCCGAACAGCACTGCGACAAGTCGCAGTGAACCAAAGCGCCGACAAGGCGGCGCACTCCAAGTGAGTTGAATTAAGCTGCGGACACCTAGGTTTGGCGACGATTGCGGAATCCGAGTATCCTTGACGTATCCCATATGTCTTCAAGCACCCAGGAAACAGTAGCCACGTCAGCGTCGTCAATGGTCGCGCTTTACCGCTCGGTGCGCGCACGCACGATGCAGATCGTGGCCCCGCTAGAAATTGAAGATTACGTCATTCAAACTGCGGAATTCATGAGTCCGCCTCGCTGGCACATCGGTCACACATCGTGGTTCTTTGAAACCCTTCTGCAGAAATACAAGGCGGGTTACGAAGTCTATTCGCCGGAATTTCTCTTCTACTTCAATTCGTATTACGAAGGTTTTGGCGCACGCATCGAGCGTCCAAAACGCGGAACTAAATCACGACCCACCGTCAAAGCTACTGTCGCCTACCGCAATCAGGTGGATGACGAAATGATTTCATTATTGGAGTCAATCGAAACCCTTGCAGACTCCGAAACCGTGCTATCCCTCGTGCGACTCGGTCTTGAACACGAGATGCAACATCAGGAGTTGCTGGTTTACGACATCAAGCACCTCCTCTGCGATCAGTTCAACGCACCGATAAAACCTGCAATGATCGCCACCACGAAGGTTGAGGGGATGGCTGAGATTGAGGGTGGGTTGTTTTGGTTAGGGTACGGAGCCGAAATCCAAAAGCCAAACGCCAGCGTCCAAGCTTTTTCGCCTTTTGCCTTTGATAATGAGAAGCCTGCCCATCAGGTTTTCATGCCGGACTACGCTCTCGATCGCGCGCTGGTCACTAATGGTGATTATTTCGAGTTTATGCGCTCCAACGGGTATCAGGACTTTCGCTGGTGGTTCTCCGAAGGATGGGAAGTTGTAAATCGTGAACACTGGCTGGCGCCAATGTATTGGGAGTTTCACGATGGCGAATGGATGATTCGAGACTTTGGCGGCCTGCACCCAATTTCCGACAAAGCCAATGAACCCGTCTCGCACGTCAGTTTTCATGAAGCGTCGGCATTTGCTAAGTGGGCCGGAAAGCGCTTGCCGACCGAAGCCGAATGGGAAAAGGCAGCCATGACCGGCGCGGATTCCGTTCAACGTTTTGAGTTTCCGTGGGGTAACGCGACGCCGCATCTTTCAACCGCTAATCTCTTTGAAAACGGTCTGTGGGCGCCGGCGGCTGTCGGCTCGTTTCCGAACGGCGCAAACCAATACGGGTGCCATCAATTAATCGGCGACGTCTGGGAGTGGACTACGTCGGATTATGTTCCTTATCCCGGTTTCAAATCGGAGTTTGATGAATACAACGATAAGTGGTTTGTGAACCAGAAGGTCTTGCGGGGCGGCTCGTATGCCACACCGCAATTGCATATCCGTTCGACTTATCGAAATTTCTTCCACGCGCACGAGCGCTGGATGGTGTCTGGGTTCAGATGTGCGAGTGATCTTAATGGCTCCAGATGAATGCGGGTCTAATCAAACTAATAACTCTGTGTGTGCTGGCTACGTCGATTCATGGCGGTCAGGCGAAACAAAGAAAACAGAAGCCAAATCGACCCCCGAAGATTCAATCATTCACGTCGATAAAGACTGAAGTGGACCTTTGCCCGTTCTTTCCGGGAGCTTGCTCGTTCTCGGGCACTAAAACCTCTATCGAAGTGAAGGCGACGGACCCGGATAAGGACGAACTCCACTACCAATATTCGGCAACCGCGGGAACGATCGTCGGAATCGGCAGTCATGTGATTTGGGATTTAACGGAATCTCGTTTAGGTCGTCAGACGGTAACGGTTGCGGTGAGTGATCAGCGAGGAGCAAAGGTAATTCGCTCGACAACTCTCGATGTAGTGGTATGTGGTGCATGTGATCCGCCTCGCCCCTTTTTGACTGTCACTTGCCCAGATAAGGTCGCTCACGGGGAGATTGCAGATTTCCGTGCAACCGTCTCTGGAGATACCTTTGGTGTAGAGCTTATATATCTTTGGCGGCACTCACATGGAAGAGTGGTGCCGGGTGAAGATAAGACAAAGTTGAGCGTCAAAGCCCTGGGTTTGCCCGGCGATCAGATCACGGCTACTGTCCGCGTCTTGGGATTGGATCCAGCAGCTAATTCCGAAGCAACTTGCAATCAACGATAAAACCAAGTGACAACAATCCTTTCTGACATCGAAGTGCGAGTGCTCGGGTGCCTGGTTGAGAAGCAGGTAACGACACCCGAATACTATCCACTGACACTCAATTCATTGACCCTCGCCTGCAACCAGAAGAACAATCGCAACCCGGTCACTGCATACTCTGAAAACGAAGTTGCCGGCGCACTCGAAACTCTGCGCGAGAAGAATCTGACCTACGTGTTTCACGGCAGCACCAGTCGCGTTCCGAAGTACAAACACGTCATGCCGGAAGTGATGCATTTGAGCAAACCTGAAATGGCGGTAATGTGCGTACTCATGCTGCGGGGCCGCAAACCGTTGGCGAACTGCGCGGGCATGGTGCGCGGCTGTATGAGTTTTCAAGTCTGGAAGAAGTTGACGAAACCCTGAACGCGCTCGTCTCGCGTGAACCTGAGTCACTGGTCGTGCGCTTGCCACGTCAACCCGGCCAGAAAGAAGCGCGGGTGGCTCATCTGCTTTCGGGAGAAGTATCGATCGAAAATCTGCCGGAGGATTCATCTTCAACTCGCAGCCGCCGTCCGGACAACGATCGGGTTACAGCACTTGAAACCGAGGTGGCGACGATGAAAGCGGAGATCTGCCCAGCTACGCGAACAGTTTGAAGGCTTCAAGAAACAATTTGAGTGATCGCACAGATTCGTGGATCCGCAGATTTCACAGATTTCCACTTTCCAGGTCAATCGTATTCGGCAGTTGACCGCTTTATTGTTCTGCGTAATCTGCGTAATCTGCGGATAGTTCTTCCCAATGATTCACGAATTACATTTCCCAAAACCCCCGCTCTCTCAATTCGTTGAGAACATTTGGCTCGTCCAGGGTTTCGTCGCTGATTACACGCGGGAAAAAATCCTGCCGGACGGCGCTATAGAACTAATTATCGACCTTGATACCCGGCCCAAGACGATCTTTGCAGACGAAACTTCGGAAAGCTTTCGAACGGTCCGGAAAGGATGGATCTCCGGAGAGCGGACCCGTTACATCGTTATCGGCGCCGATTCGAATCAATCAATGGTGGGAATACGTTTTCGTCCGGGTGGTGCTTATCCGTTCTTTCGTTTTCCTATCTCGGAGCTCAGCGAGTCGGTCACCGAACTCGAACTAATCTGGGGCGGTTTGGTCGACGAAATTCGCGAGCAATTGGTAGCGATCAAAGATCCCAGAGCAAGGCTAGTGCGGCTCGAGTCGTTGTTACTTACCCAGGCAAGACGTTCGCTCGAAGCTAACGGTTTAATCGCTTTTGCCGTCCATCAACTGCAACATTCACCGCAGTTTCTGGCGATCAAAGACCTGGCCAGCACGATTGGCATCACGCAAAAGCACCTCATCTCGCAGTTTGAGAAGGTGGTCGGTCTGAAGCCGAAGAGTTTCGCCAGGGTTTGCAAGTTTCAAAAGGTAGTCAACCTGATCGAACAAGAGAGTCAGATCGAATGGGCTGCGGTTGCTTCAGATTGTGGCTACTACGACCAGGCCCACTTCATCCACGAATTTCAGGCCTTCTCCGGCTTGAATCCCACGGCTTACCTGGCCCAACGCGGCGACTACGTCAACTACATTCCGATTAACTAACTTCGGAAAACAAACTGTTAGTTTGCTGTTCGTTGGGCTACCCAATTCGGAGTGGCGCCAATCGCCGCAAACTAAAGAGTTTGCGTTACGCAAGCCGTTTGCGTTACCTAATCGCCGCAAGGTTAATTTTTTACAATACAGTCCCCGCCGGTTTCCCTAGACTCCGCTCAAGTTAGACATCCCCCGAATGAAGGAGTCAGGAACGTGGACTTTTCAACGATCAATTATCTCGCAGTCTTCGTCGCAGCTTTATCGACGTTTATCCTCGGCGGTCTTTGGTATTCACCAATGCTTTTCGGCAAATCGTGGATGCGAGTAAACAATTTTTCTGACAACGACCTGCAAACGTTCAGCAAGGCGCGAATGTTTGGTTGGTCGTTTGTTTTTTCGTTGGTCATGGCTTTAAATCTCGCGATGTTTCTTGCCGGGCCGGACACAAATGTGTCCTGGGGCATGGCCGCAGGCGGTTTGGCCGGGTTTGGCTGGGTAGCAATGGCAATCGCCATTGTGGGTGTCTTTGAAAATAAATCCTGGCCCTACATTCTAATCAACGGCGGCTATATGACACTGGCGTTCGTCATCATGGGCGCGATCATTGGCGCGTGGAGATGAAAACGCAGTTGGAACACTTATCCGCAGATTTCGCAGATTACACAGATGTGCCTCTGAGGAAAAGACCGTAACGAACAAGTCTTGCTAAAAAATACAACCCTCCATCTGCCGGTGGTCTGCGTAATCTGCGGATCGGCTTGGTCTCTGGACATTAAGGAGCTTAACGATGAAGTGCACCCTCAAATCGGAACACCCTGTTACCAACGAAGCTGCAAAAGCAGCGACCGGAAAGACCCTCGATCAGTGGTTTGCGGAACTCGACAAAGCTGATGGACTCAAACTTGGCCGGCGCGAAATAAACAACCGCCTTTATGAGCAAAAAGTGGATCCGTGGTGGTGTGCCACGATTGCGGTGGAGTATGAGAAGCATCACGACCTTCGCAAAAAGGATGGACTGTTCGAAGGCTACTTCGTCTGTGCAACTAAAACGATTGCCGCGCCTCCGGCGGAAGTTTTCAAGGCATGGGCCGGCGGCTCCGCGCTGAGTAAGTGGTTCGGTAACGAAACTAAGGCCGACGTAAAAGATGGCGGCACTTTTGAAAACAAGGATGGCGACAAAGGAAAGTTTCTGCGGGTACGAGAAAACAAGGACATCCGCATGACCTTCGAAAACAAGAACTTCTCGGCACCTACCCAGGTCGACGCGCAATTCCAGGACAAGGGCAAAGGAAAGACGGGGCTGCTGGTCAATCACACCAGAATTCAAACACGTGAAGAAGCGGATGGATTGCGGGCCGCCTGGGCACAGGCACTCGACCAACTCAAAGCCGTCTGCGAAGCGTAAAGCTCAGCCCAAAGTCCAATGTCCAAAGTCCTTGTTTCCGCATAGCATTAGGCTCCCCGGAGCTATACGCGGGTGGTGCCCACTTTTGCGGTTCCCCCGCGATTGTCATCTAAACTTCGCTAGAGGACATTGGACCTTGGACACGGGACGTTGGACTGCCGCGCTTTGCGCGGCTGGGCCAGTGTTTCATGTGTGCAATTCCGGCTTCCCTGCGTTATAATTTTCCTCACCCATGAACCTCGAAATATTTCATCCGGCAGTCGCGCGCTGGTTTAAGAAGAGCTTTCCTTCAGCCACTTTGCCGCAGCAGGATGCGTGGCCCTCAATCAAGGAACATCGCAATACGCTGATTGCTGCGCCCACTGGTTCCGGTAAAACCTTGGCCGCTTTCCTTGCCGCCATCGACGACCTGGTGCGACTGGGCGTCGAAGGAAAACTCGACGACACCACTCACGTTGTTTACGTTTCACCACTCAAGGCTCTCAGCAATGACATCCAGCGAAACCTGCAGATTCCACTCGCGGGAATCGAGCAAGAGTTGGAGGCGATGGGACTTCCGCCGGTAAACATTCGCACCTTCGTGCGCACGGGAGACACCTCCGCTGCCGATCGCACGGCGATGACCAAACGTCCGCCGCATATCGTGGTGACCACACCCGAGTCGCTCTACATTCTGCTGACCAGCGACGGCGGCCGGCGCATGTTACAGACCACCCGGACCGTGATCCTCGATGAAATCCACGCCGTCGTCGGTGATAAGCGCGGCTCGCACCTGGCGCTTTCGATCGAACGACTTGAACAACTGACATCACAGTTCAAAGCCCTGCCAAGTGTTATTCAAGAAACCGACGCCCGACACCCGGCACCTGAGACCCGGCACCCGAAGCTGGTGCGCATCGGTCTTTCCGCCACCCAACGTCCGATTGAGGAAGTCGCACGTTTTCTGGTGGGGACGGCCAACATCAAGAGCGACGGCAAACCTGACTGCACTATCGTAGATAGCGGTCATACGCGGCGGCTCGATTTGGCGATCGAACTTCCTGAATCCCCTCTTCAAGCAGTAATGTCCGGCGACATTTGGGAAGAAGTCTACGATCGCCTGGCGCAGCTTATTCGCCAACACAAGACCACGCTCGTCTTCGTTAACACCCGCCGTTTGGCTGAACGCGTCGCGCGTCACCTGGGTGAACGCATTGGTGACGAAAACATTGCTGCGCATCACGGAAGCCTCGCACGCGAACAACGCCTCGCAGCGGAACAACGATTAAAGGCAGGTGAGCTGAGCGCTCTCGTGGCCACAGCGTCACTCGAGTTAGGTATAGATATCGGCGACGTAAATCTGGTTTGCCAACTCGGCTCAACACGCTCGATTGCCAGTTTCCTGCAGCGCGTCGGACGCTCGAATCACACGGTTGAGGGTTATCCCAAAGGCCGCGTGTTTCCCCTGTCGCGAGATGAGCTGGTTGAGTGTGCGTCGATACTTGATGCAGTGCGTCGAGGAGAACTCGACCAATTGGAGTTGCCGGAACAACCGCTCGATATTCTTGCCCAGCAGATCGTAGCGGCTTCCGCGGCTGAAGAATGGAGTGAAGCCGATCTTTATGAAATGGTCAGGAACGCCTATCCCTATCGAAATCTGGAGCGCGCAAAGTTCAATGAAATCATTCGCATGCTTGCCGAAGGCTTCTCGACCAAACGCGGCCGCCGGGCGGCTTACCTTCATCATGACGCCGTCAATCAACGAATCCGCGGCAGGCGCAATGCACGACTGTCGGCGATTACATCGGGCGGAGCGATTCCTGACACCGCAGATTACGCAGTTGTTTTAGAGCCAAGTGAACTGGTGATCGGTTCGGTTAATGAAGACTTCGCGATTGAGAGTATGCAGGGCGATATCTTCCAGTTGGGAAACACTTCGTGGCGCGTATTGCGGGTTGAGCAAGGCAAAGTAAGAGTCGAAGATGCGGCGGGACAACCACCGTCAATCCCTTTCTGGCTCGGTGAAGCGCCCGCCCGCACGCACGAGTTGTCGATTGCAGTTTCGCGTCTTCGGGTCGAGGTAGCTGATCGGGTTGTCCAACGGCCAACGTCCCATGTCCAGAGTCGGGACGCTAATGAAGGCACTAACCCAACGGTCGGCGAGGGCGCTGCGGAGAATGGAAGCAACGGACACCTTTCGCAAGACGAAATCGATCCTGAGTCAAAACTTACGAACTCGCTGAACCTGGAGCCGGCAATCAAGTATTTGACGGACGAAGTCGGCATTTCTCACGCGGCAGCTGAGCAGATCGTCGACTATCTTGCCGGCGCGAAAATCGTGTTGGGCGTCATGCCGTCGCAGCAGAACCTGGTGTTGGAGCGTTTCTTTGATGACAGCGGCAGCATGCAACTGATCGTGCACTCGCCGTTTGGCAGTCGTCTAAATCGCGCCTGGGGGCTCGCGCTGCGAAAGCGATTCTGCAAGAAGTTCAACTTTGAATTGCAGGCTGCCGCCACCGAGGATGCAATCATTCTCTCGCTTGGGCCAACCCACAGCTTTCCGCTTGAAGACGTCTTTCATTATCTGAGTTCCAAGAGCGTGCGAGGGGTTTTGTGTCAGGCGCTGCTGGATGCGCCGATGTGGAACATTCGTTGGCGTTGGAATGTCACTCGGTCACTGGCGGTCCTGCGCCGGCGTGGCGGTAAGAAAATTCCGGCGCAGCTCCAACGCATGGATGCCGAAGATTTGTTGACGGCGGTGTTTCCGGATCAGGTTGCGTGCTTTGAAAACCTTGGCGGCGGTGTACGAGAAATTCCCGAGCACCCTTTAGTCGACCAGACAGTGAAGGATTGCCTGGAAGAGGCGATGGACGTCGAAAGCTTGATCAAGCTCCTGGAATCAATCGAACGGAATGAGAAGAACCTTTTCGCCTGTGATGTGATCGAAGCTTCCCCGCTGGCGCAGGAAATACTCAACGCTCGCCCTTATGCCTATCTCGACGACGCGCCTTTGGAGGAACGTCGCACGCGTGCGGTCCAAGGGCGTCGCTGGCTTGATCCCCAAACCGCGTCCGACATGGGCAAATTGGACCAGTCGGCTATCGATCGAGTGCGAGATGAAGCGTGGCCGCGGGTTGAGAATGCCGACGAGTTGCACGATGCCCTGGTTGAGCTGGGGTTTGTGACTGCTGAAGAAGGTGCCGAGTGGCAGCAGTTTCTGGGCGAACTTCAGAACGAACGAAGGGCGGCTGTGCTGACGGTGTCAGGAACCGCATCGGAGACAGACAGGAATGTCTGTCCTGTGCTCTGGGTTGCTGCCGAACGCTTGCCACAGATTCAAGCAATTTATCCTGTTCCAGATCTGAAACCACCAATCGTCGCGCCGTCTAGTCTCGGTGATAAGGTTTGGCCCTTTGAAGACGCTTTGGTTGAAATCCTGCGAGGACGGCTCGAAGGTTTGGGACCGGTGACCGCTGAGAGTCTGGCTACCTCAATGGGCCTTACTACAGCTGAAATTGATGGCGGGTTATTAAAGTTGGAAGCGGAGGGTTTCGTCATCCGAGGCAAGTTCACGCCCGGCAACGAAACGACTGAGTGGTCTGCCCGCCGTTTGTTGGCCCGAATTCATAGTTACACACTCAACCGTCTGCGTCAGGAAATTGAGCCGGTGGCAACCACCGACTTCCTTCGTTACCTCCTCGCGTGGCAAAAGCTTTCGCCCGAACATCAGATGGAAGGACCGGAAAGCGTCCGCGCAATCATCGAACAGCTTGAAGGTTTCGAAGCTCCGGCCGCTGCCTGGGAAGGTGAATTACTGCCAAGCCGGCTAACTGAATACGATCCATCATGGCTTGATGCGTTGTGCTTATCCGGGGAAGTTGTCTGGGCCAGGTTGACTCCGCCAGCACGCGCCGCATCCACCGAAAACGGGATTGAGAAAGTGCGCGGCGCCGCGCCGGTGCGCAATACGCCGATTGCCCTGGTGCAACGCAAGAACTTTGCGATTTGGAGTTCGGTGTTCCCTGACCCTTCGTTCAACGAGCTCGAGTTCTCAACCACCACTCAAACGGTCTTCGACTACATGGCCAATCGCGGGGCTTCGTTTTTTACCGACATAGTTGATGGTACAAAACTTTTGCGCAGTCAGGTTGAAGAAGCGCTTGGCGAACTGGTAGCGAATGGTTTGGTGATCTCAGATAGTTTTGCCGGACTGCGCGCATTGTTGACTCCGGGGAGTCGTAAGACGCAGGCGGCAGCAAAACGAAAACATCGACAACCGGTATATGACATGGCGAGTGCTGGTCGTTGGTCCCTGCTGAACCGTGTAGCTTCCCAGCCTATCGCCTCTGGAAATCAAACCGGCCGGAACACAGGTACAACCTCCAGCTTCGACGCCGAGTCAGCCGAGGAAATCGCGCGCATACTGCTGAAGCGTTATGGCGTGGTCTTCAAACGCTTACTTGAACGCGAAGGAATTGTCTTGCCGTGGCGGGTGTTGCTCAGGATCTATCACCGGCTTGAGGCACGCGGCGAATTACGTGGCGGAAGATTTGTGGCTGGAATTTCGGGTGAACAGTTTGCTCTTCCGGAAGCCGTAGGCATGATGCGTGCAATTCGCCGGGCCAAAAACGGCGTTATGGATTTCGGTTTCCGTTCCCCGGCAAACGAGAATGCGCCTGGCTCGCTCGCCGTTGGCGCCATGCCTACGCAAATCTCTCCGGGCAATGCAGTAGACAGCATGGTCTCCGTCAGCGCTGCCGATCCGCTTAATCTCGTGGGCATAATTACACCCGGCGCTCGCGTTACGGCGTTCACCTCAAACCGCATCCTCTATCACAACGGTGAACCCGTGGCTGTACTTGAATCAGGAGAAACGAAGTTCCTGGTTGAACTCCCACGCTCAACTGAATGGAAAGCAAAAGCTGCCTTGATGCGCAAAGCCACCCCACCACCGCTGCGTTCCTATTTGCGCCGACCAGCCTAACCACTATCCGCATGTCAGCCGCCAGTACGTCTGTAAACGGTCGAAGGCTAGCAACAAGAGTGAAGTCGTGCATATCAGCGAACATTCAAGGTCATTTTCATTCCCAAATGCCCAGCCCGGACCTATAACAATTAGACATCTCTGGTTGAAGCGAGACTAGAGTTGGGATCACATGGAGATTGGCCACAAGTTACACCGGGTTTAGTGTGACGATTTCCGCGCGTTCGCGGGCGTTGTCGAGGAAGGAATCTGTGTCGGATTCGATCTTCGCTTCGGTGAGAAGCTTTTCGATTTCCGCTTTGGCCTGTTCCAGCGTAGGAATAATTTGGCGGTTTCTTAGTCGCGGTACATATACAGTGCGGTAGTAATCCGCAATCTCTTTTTCGGTGATCACCACAAAATTGCGAAAGCGGAAGTCGAGATATTTTTCGATCTTCAAACGCTGGTCCAAAATCTCATTGAGCTTATCCGCAGTTAACCCCACCCGCTGCAGTCGCTGTTGAAACTCCGTGACTGAAGGAAACATTTTTACCAGTTCATCGCGCGCAATTTTTATCTCGTCGTTGGTTGGTTCAATCGAGGGCAGCTTCTCAGCTTCCTGGAGAATCAGTCTCTGGTCGACAACCAGTTTCAATGCGCGATTCAAATCATTCGAAGTTGGATTAACTAGAGGCGTGTCCGGCTGCAGAGCCAGCTGCCACAAGAGATCCGAATAAGTTATGAGGCAAAGATTACGACACTGCGGCAGGATTCCGGCGTTAACCGTCGCCACCATCTTGTCGATTACTTCTTGCGAGTGAGCAGGCAGTGAGCAGTAAGCAGTGAGCAGTGAGCCGAAGACAACACCAACAACGATACTTCGTAAGCGTTGTATCCAGAAACGCCGCGCTTTATATGGGCTTGATTCTTTTTGCTTAGACATAATTCCACGCTCTACTTCTGCCTGGCGCCTTTTTTCTTACTGCTTACTGCTTACTGCTTACCGCTTACTGCTTACTGTCTAGAACGCCTGCGTAAATCTGAAATGCAACTGCGTTCGTTTCAAACGGTAGATCGCCGGCGTGCCATCGTAGCTGATCCCATTCGGCCCTCGTTGAGGGATCAAAAACTCCGGCGGGTTCAATAAGTAACCGTAATCAATCGCGAGTGCTCCGCCCAGCGGAGTCTGAATTCGAAAACCAAGCCCCAGCGTATGGCTCCAACGCGCGCGCAGGTTGGCAGCGTTAATGGCCGCCAAAACGTCGCCCGGGGGAATCGGTGTTTCATCGTCTTTGCCAAACAAATCTCCTACGCGTCGGAAGACGTTGCCGCCGTCGTAGAAAGGAACCATTTGCAGTGTCCGCGACACAGGAATGCGGGCTTCAAGATTTACGATTGCGAGGGCGTTGCCACCTATCGGCACCGTGAACGGGTTGAGGAAGATCGGGTTCTTGTCCTGGTCCAGAAAAACACCTTCAGGGATGATGGCGAAACGTGGGCCAGCTTCCTCGAAATCAAAACCACGCAGCGTGTTGGAGCCTCCCGAGAAAAACCGTTCGCTGATCGGCACGGTGAAGTCGATCTCGTCAATCTGGCCGTTGCCATCGCGGTCGCGTGGATTGAAAACATTAGACAGGCCCAGCGTCGCATTGGCTGCGAACACAGTCCCATTCAGCTTGTTAACTTTGTAATAACGTCGATAACTGGCCTGCAACTTGTTGAAAGAAAGATTGCCGCCCAGTTGCCTTAGAGCTACCGCGTAGTCGATGTTGAAAAACGAACCGCGCGTCGCATCCAGCTGGTTGTAACGACAAATCTCTCCCGGTGCGCCGGTTTCGTCTTCTGGATTGCGAACGGCGCCAAGCAAAGCACGCTCGCAACGTTCGCGCGTGTCGCGCACGAATGAGGCGCCAAAACGCGAGAGTCGGACCGAACGATCTGGGAACAGGACTGGTTTGACTACTAAACTCTCGAGATTGAACAACCGAACGTCTTCATAGCTATATCGAGCGAATACAATCGAGCGCGTCTTTTGGTTAAGCACTCGCCGCGTCTCGATTACGGCGGTAAAGCGATTGATAGTCGGCTCTTTGACTCTTACGCCAAACACATCAAGGGCATTGCCCTCCTCGTCCAATCGTTGAACTATGCCCATCGTACCGCGATCGATTGCAGTACGGAAAAACCGGGTGACCGTCGAGTCGCGTTGGTACTCGAGTGAAATTCCCAGCGGCGCAAACTGCCTTTCGCCGTAGCGGGCAAAGCGTGGATCGAGGTATTCCAATCTCACTAACTGCTGCTGCTTGCTGGCTCGCAGACGCATCGCGCCGTGCCGCAGCTTATTCATCAAGTTGACGTTGCTGATTTCAAACAGGCCGAGCGCGCCGGTGTCGGTCGAGAAGCCGCCGCCGTAGTCCATTACTCGCGGCTTCTTCTCTTCAACGTCGATGATGACGTCGCTTTGTTTAAATCCTGAAGCCGTTTCTCCCGCCGACTCGGTTCGAATTAAGACCTGCCGGTAAGCATCGGTGACGTACAGTTCGCGTTCGCTTTCGGCGATCCGATCCGAGCGCAGCACGTCGCCTTCGGCGATGGGAATGACTCGCAGGATGGCATTTCGTTTCGTTTGTTGAGTACTGAAACTTCCGGTCACTCCGTTGACGATGATGCGATTGATGTAAACCTTCTCGCCTTCGTTGGTGATCGAGTAGATGAGTTTTACCTGTTCGTCTTCACCTTTCTTCGGCAGCTCCACTATCGAAAAATCCATCTTGGCGCTGACATAACCGTCGCGCGCGTAGAGCGCGATCAAGCGTTCCCCGTCCGCGCGCGCTTGTGAGCGAGAGTACGGCGCATCGACCACCGTCTTCAGTTCATCGTGGAGCCGGTCGTCGGTATAAATCGTGTTACCGCGAACTTCAGAGCCCGCCACTCGCGTTAGCGCTCCTTCCTCGACGTCAAAGGTGATGATCAAGCTCTCGCCGTTTATGGAAACGCCCTGGCGGACATTAACGTTAGCCCGTCGATAGCCAAGGTCTCGCATGTAAGACTGAACGGTGCGCCGGTCTTGTTCGAGTAGAGTCAGGCTCGTGTAACCGCGACCGTATCCGAGAAAAGGAATTAATCCGATGGCGCTGGCTTTTTGACTTCGTAGATCTGCAGCAACATCGTCATAGCTCAGTACCCGGGTACCAGTGATACGAATATCGTCAAGCTTAAATCGACGGCCGCGCTCGATGTCGTAACGAATCTCCACGTTGCGCCCGGTTAACTTTTCCGGGTTCAAAGTTTCGCAAGTTGCCGACGTGCCATTCTCACCAAACTCGGCACTTGTCGGCGTAATACTGCAAACCGCGGTAACCTCAGTAAAAAAGTACCCATCTTCCTGCAGCTTGTTCCTGATCCGGCGTGCTCCTTCAATAATGGCCGATGGATCGATGTTGCCTTCGCGCTTCACCGGGAGGAGCTCACGAGCCGTCTTCTCACTCATCTTAAAGTCAGGAATGACCACCGTAACCTTTGGTCCAACTGAGCCGGCGATGTTCACTGCGATCTTGTTGCCTTCGGGATCGCGAACCACCCTCGGGTCTTCCAGCAACGGCGACAGAAATCCTAAGTCGATAATCGCCTGCCGCAGCGTGTTCACATCCTGTCCGAGCACATCACGAGAAAAAGGAGCGCCCGGCGCTAGTTTCAAGGTGGAACGAACTGGAGCAGGATTGAATCCGGCAATGTTGATATTGAAAGAATCTACGCGCGCTTGTTCGCCGGGCGTGACGCGGAAGGTGATGGTGGCGCGAGTGCCGCTCGGATCGAGTTGCTCATTCGCATCAACGACAGCATTGAAGTAACCCTGATCGCGAAGATAAACCAGCAGATCGTCAACATTTCGCGTGATGACTTGCCTGGTCAGACGCGCACCAGGCTGGGACAAGCTCACCCGGCCGCGCAGCTCGTCTTCGGAAATTGGCGTACCTGTAACTGGTCCAAGTTGAAACCTTACATCGCCGATTTGAACCTGCCGTTGAACGACGAAGCGCAAGCGAATCGGACCTCTGGTGGCTGGAGCTGAGTCGACTACTTCAACTCGCGCGTTCGCTACCCGCTCAGAATCAAACAACAGCTGCAAAGCATTGCGAATGTTGACGGCGGAGAATTCGGTGTTAGGGGCCAGACGAATGATGGATAAGAATTCGGCGTGGGCGGAGGGATCGGCAGTCGAACCTGCAAAAACAATTTCAATCGAACTGATGACCCTGCCTTCGTATTCTTCGAAGGTCGAACCTGCATGCGCTGGTGAACTAAAGGCAAGAAAAGCAACAACCGTAAGAGCGATAGACAGCAGCGTCCGATGAAAATTAGTGGCCAGGATTCTTTCTCTTTGCGTCGGTATCTCTGTGGCAGGCACAATTCGCGGGTCGTCCACCACAGAGGCACAGAGAACACAGAGGTTGCACAGAGAATCACAAACGTGCGCCAGCTCTTCTGGCTCTACCTGATTGTGGTTCCGTCGTTCTGCCTGGCCCATAGCTTGTCAACCGCGCTACACCATCGCGGTAACCCTGATCAAAAACGTCTTCTAAACCTAATCTCAAAACTGAAATCATCACTGCGCGAAGTAAGTTTCCGGGTCGAGGCCTGTTCGTACTGCGCGACAAAAAAGAGCTTGTCCGATACACGATACTCGACCGCCAGGATCTGGTTAGGATCGGAGGTAACGTTGGTCGAGTAAGTAATTGATAAGTCTTTGCTGATTCTCTTGCCGACCGTTAATCGCGCCGAGGGCGAAGCTCCACGGCCACCAAGCACAGGATTAATCTCAAATCTGCTCAATCCAAACAGTCTGCTGGTTGCTCGTTGAGCGGGCGCGTTGATTAGCGCATCGGTCAGCAGGCTTGTCGCTGTTCCCAGGCTCGACTGAGATAGAATTGATTCACTGGTATCGCCAGTCGCAAGTTGACCGGTCGTGATCAGCGCCACCACGTCCGCCTGAGGCAAGGCCGGTTCGGAACTAATGATTGCCTGCGGCTGCGACAAAGGTCCGGTTAAACCAACGGTGACGCGATACCCGCGAATCTGCGACTCACCCTGAATGTTGATAATCGGATCGGCACCGCGCTGCGGAGGCAGATCGACCAGGCCTCTCGTAATGTCGTAACGATCATTGCGGAAGTTTAGTGTTCCACTCGTGGCCGTGATGCGGCCCGAGATTACCGGGTCTTTGATTGGTCCATTGAGTTGCAATGACACAGAGCCAACCAGGTCGGCAAGGTTATTTCTGACCACCAGAGCGTTCCGACCTTCAATCCTTAAATCACTAAACAGTGCCGAACGTGCCAACTCAATTTCGCTGCCTTCCTCAATTGATTCCTCACGACGGAAATTGATCAGGTCAGCGATTTCGATGTCTTCGGTGTATTCAGTGCGACGGACATTGATCACGCCGCCAATCAGTTGCTCACGCGCACTGCCCCTGATCTCGAGTGCGACGTCAGCAGTTGTGCGGAAATTCTCCGGAATTGGAATCGTCACGCCCTCGCCGCGCACGTTGAACAGGAACCGCGAAACGGTGAAGCCCTCGAGCAACGCACCACCGGTAACAGATACACGCCCCCCGCCTAGTAAACCGGTCATCGAATCAATCTGCGCCTGGTTCGATGTGAATCTCACCACGGAATTCAGGTTGGTGATGGTCCATCGATCGTTGCCCATCAACACCGCAATCGAACCGCCGCTGACTGATGCTGTTCCATTTACGCGCGGCTGCACGTAGGAGCCGGTGATGCGCACCGCAACTTCAGCAGTGCCGGATGAGAAGAAGTCGGGTGACACGCCGTTCAGCACCCGCAGGTTCAGTTGTCCATCGACTGTTAAATTCTGGCGGCCACTGGGGCCCACGGCGAGAGTTCCGCCGAGCGAAATATTCGTTCCGGGTCCGGTGAACTGGGTCTTTTCAAAAGTAATTTCACTTGGCGAAAATCGAACGATCAGGGGAGTGGTGGCATTCAGTTGCACGTCCTCCACGCGGAAGTTGAGCTCGGAAAACTCCGCAGTCCCCTGCAAACCTTCCGGCGAGAAGTAACCATCTTCGTCAAGAAGTGGGCCGCTGGCTTTAAGCGTGCCAGTCGCTCGTCCTGAGAGCTTCACCCCGGCCTGTGGCATTACCATCGCCAGGATGCTCGTCAGATCGGCGTTGTTGAGAGTGGTTTCAACATTGGCCGAAAGGCGTTCGCTGGCCAGGTTAATTTGCGCAGCGATAGTTTGCGGGGTTGGGCCAAGCAATCCTGTCGTCAGAGTGATGTTTAGTTGCTTGTTCTCCGTGCGACCAACCAGCGCGAGAGTGCCTGCGGGTCTGCCATTGATGACCACGTCTCTGCCCTCGCCATCAAACGTGATCTGGTAATCAGAAAAATCCGGTTTGGATAAGTTGCCGACAATGCGGGCGTTAAAGTTTGCGATACCGGTTACAGTTCCCACCCCCGGCTTGTTGGCGAAAGCAACGAGACGATTCAACTGCACACCTTCCGCGCGACCCTCAAAAGCAAATTCCTTGCTGGTGGTGTTGTAGTTTCCACTGCCAGTGATGTGACCCGCCGCAAGACGTGCGTCGACGCTTTCGAGAGTCACTTGCGAACCGCTGAAGGTGGCACGGGCGGTCGCGCTTTCGAGCGGCTCACCAGCCAGTCGCCCTTGACCTAACCGCAGGTCAGCGCTACCGCTCATCGCGTTGGGAATGCCGGTGATCTTTATTTGGCCAGACGCATCCGATTGGGTTGCTGCGATCTGTTCGGGAGTTAGGGTCTTACTAAACATGAACGCAGCCAGGAGGTTGCCGGCATTCACGCGATCGAGCGTGGCGTTTAGGGTGATGTTGTTTTGGCCAGAGCGCGGAGCGTCCAACGTGAATTGCATTCCGCCCCCGTCTCTTTCAGTTAGCCGCCCGTTGTCGATCCGGAACTCAGCGGAGGTCATCTTCACACCAGCCGATACAGCGCCGAGGTCTCGTCCGTTAACTAACAATGAACCAAGAGCAAATTGACCATCCAGATCAGGCGAACTCAATTTGCCCCGGACGCTTCCATTGAACGTCAGCGCTCCATCCAGTTCCATGCCATAGCTGCGCATTTGCTCATCAACTTCCGTGAGTAAGCCTGATGAAATCAAAACCGCTTGCAACTCCGCAGCATCTGACGAATTGAGATCGACCAGAAGATTTGAATCGCCTTCGAAGGAAAACTGTCCGGTTGCTTTGAGTCTCGTGGCCCTGGTTTGCAGGTCGACCTGATCGATCTCGAAAAGGCCGCGATTGGCCCGCACCGCGACTATTCCAGAAATTGGAACCCTTCCTGAATCGGTTCCCAGGTCGTCAGCAGTCAGATTGGTGGTGAGTGTTCCGGAAGCTTGCTTGAAATCAGTGCCCGGAAAAGCGAGATCCACTTGCCCACTAGCCTTGCCAGACAGGGGAACCGCCGCGCCTGCAAAGGCGGTGAAGGGTCCTGAAATTTCTACGCCGTCAAACGTACCAGACACGCGCGACGTGCCGCCTCGGCCGGTTGCGATTCTCGCGTTGCCACTGGCAGTTCCCTTGAAGATATTGCCCTTGAAGTCGTTGAGTTGGATCTCGGCATTGGTTGCAACCAGCCTCGCGCTGGCCTGGCCCATATCCATTTGGCCCAGCACGCCACCCCCGATGCTCAAGTCTGCACTGGCCCGGTAGCGTCCCGAAGGCTCAACTACAAAAACCGGCTTGGCCAGCGTTACAGATTCAACCTGGCCGTCTGCGAGTTTGACTGTGCCCGCGTTGATGTCCGCACTTGATCCTTCCACGCGGCCATCGCGAATCGACAAACGCACCCCGGCGATGTTCATGCTGCCAATTTCGGCGCCCGCAGCGGAGGTCTGACCGACTTGTATATTTTTCGCAACTATACTCGTAACCCCGTCACGATTGGCTAACTCCACACCGGTTGCCGTCGCACCATTTACCTTTGTCCCCGACGCGACTATGGTTCCGGCTTTGATGCTGGCAGCGCTTGCGGTCGTACCGCTGTCGTCGTTACGAAAACGAACATCAGACGCAGTAACTCCGTTTGCCCTCATCCCGGAAGTGCTCAAGCCGCCTGACGTAAGCCTTCCTGTCGAAGCAGTCCAAACTCCATCATTTAGTTCCGCACGTGCATCCTGAAGAATTAATCCCGTGAGCGTTGTTCCGTAGCTTCGCTCCGCAGTGGCGCGTAGTTCGCCAACCCAGCGAAAGTCGGATCCAGTACCCATTACGCCACCGACGAGCTGAACATTGTTGAATTGAAAGTCGCCGGCGGTAAGCAACGCAGCAACGGCGCGTCCGTTGATGTTGTAGGTGTTGTCTTTGCCGGTTCCGTTTGCGGTGATGTTCAAACCCTGAAGCCGCAGACCATCCGCGGCCAGAGCGTCAGACTTTATGGTCCCGTCAACTTTGTATTGATCGCCTTCGCCTGAAACGACTCCGGCGAAATTACCCGTACCTCGCAGAGTGGCACCGGATTGCAGTACGTCGGAAAGCTGCGTCAGATCAACTGACGACGTGATGTTCATCTGGTAACGAAGGGCGCGCCAATCGTCCATCGTCCCCTGGAGACGAGCTTCGGCAACCGGTGACTTTAGAACAAGCTCCTGAATCTCAGCGCGGGTTTGGTTAACGCGACCGCGGGCCTGGATGTCGATGTTATCGATCGGCCGTCCGTCGTAAGTGAATGTCGAATTGGAGAGCGCGAGATTGACCGTATTCATCCAGCTTTCGGCAGGCGCTGAAGGATCGTCTGGCTGAATGGTTACGTTGAGATTGCGGGCCTCGCCGGTTATTTCGTGACGCGCGTCTCCGTAATGCACGACGCCATTCTTGATTGAAATCTTGGCCGTGGAATAGGCGAACAGAATTCGTCTATTGGGTTCGGGTGGCGGGATGTGTAGGTTGCGAAAATTTGAACGACCCTGATCGTCAAAAGTGACCCAGGCTTCGAGACCCTCGATCTGAAGGTCCTGAAGATTGATGTTTCGTTGGAGATTGAATGCGTAGAGGTCTTCGATACGAACGGTGGCCAACAGTCGATCAATTTTGCCGAGCTTTTCTCCAGTTTGCGAGTCGTAGAGTTCGAGGCCCAGCATCTCGACGGTTTGCGGAGTAAAGGCAGTATGAAACTCGCGAATCTCAGCGCGAATTCCGTAGTTAGCAAAAGTACGTTTGATTTGGCTGGCCACGTAACTGTCTACATAACCCAGCCGGTAGCTCAGGAAGATCAGCAGAATCAGCGCGACGATTCCTATCGAAGCGGCGATTGCGGCAATCACTAAATTGCGACGGTTTAGAAAACGGCGACGACGACCTTGTGGCGTTTGCGGGCGTGGACTTTCCGCATCGATGTTGGCGATGCGTTCAGCCTCAGGCGGCAGCGGATCATCAGTCTCCGACCGCAGAGCCTCGCGGATCTCCTCTTTTTGGGAAGCCGGAGTCGAGTCTTTACCCGAACGATTATTGGGGTCGTCTACGCTCATAGCACGCGGCCACCAAAGCGGCTGGCAAATAATTCATAAAGGGAGAGGGAAAGCTCCGAAAGCTCAGTGTAGCTCTTGGGCTGGAAGAGGCGGGACCACAATAACTCCCGGCATACTTCCAGATGGCAATCTATCTAGGTGCGTTGCTCTCGATGTTCGCTCTGGGAACTTTCGTTCGCCGTCGTGTCTTTCAGATGTGCCGGCTCGCCGAGCGGAACACTATCCACAACCTCCAGCGCAAAACCTTCCAGAGCAGCAACTTTGGGGGGATGATTCGTCAACAATTGTATACGCCGCAGACCAAGATCATGAAGGATCTGCGCACCCACGCCGTAATCGCGATACACACCATAACCTGTTTCTAGACTTGCTTCACGTTTGCTTACGTTCTTTTCCTGCATCACGGAGTAAGTGCGCAACTGGTTGACGAGGTCCAGGCTATGTTCGCGCTGTCGGAGGTAAAGAACGACGCCCTGTCCGGCCGCCGCAATTTTTTCCAGGGCCGCATGAAGCTGAAAGCCAGTGTCGTCAATCAACGAACCAAACATGTCGCAGGTGACATTCTCCGTGTGTACGCGAACCAGCACCGGATCTTCCGTCTCGACGTTTCCCATGACCATCGCCAAGTGAACATCGCCATTAATTACATTCTCATAAGCAATGGCCCGAAAGCGTCCATAAACGGTTGGCAGCACGGTTTCGACGGCCCGCTTTACCAGAGTCTCTTTGGTGATGCGATACCTGACGAGGTCTGCCACCGTGATCATTTTCAGGTTGTGGGTTTGGGCAAACTCGGTTAGCTCAGGCAGCCGGGCCATGGTTCCGTCTTCATTCATGATCTCGCAAATGACGCCGGCCGGATAAAGACCGGCAATGCGAGTGATGTCGACGCTGGCTTCAGTTTGTCCGGCACGCACCAGGACCCCTCCATCCTTCGCGCGCAAAGGAAAGATGTGACCGGGACGAGCAATGTCCTGTGGACGTGTTTTCGAATCAACGGCGGCGAGAATGGTCGTGGCTCGGTCGGCGGCGGAGATCCCTGTAGTGATGCCCTTGCGCGCGTCAATCGACACGGTAAACGCGGTGCCGAGAAAAGAGGTGTTGTCAGCGACCTGGGTGGTCAGGTGCAGTTCGTCGCATCGTTCTTCGGTAAGGGGAAGGCAGATCAGGCCGCGGGCATGACGGGCCATGAAGTTGATGAGTTCGGGCGTCACCTTCTCGGCAGCGCAGACGAGGTCGCCCTCATTTTCGCGATCCTCATCATCAACGATGATTATCATCCGCCCTTCGCGTATTTCCGCGACGGCGGTTTCAATGTCGGCAAATGGCATGGGCTCTGGGATCTGAAAACTTTCCTATCTGAGATCTCAGATCTGAGATCTCAGATCTCAAATCTCCAATTTGATATTCCAGGAGGCAATGTTACCCGAAAGCCCACTAATTTTCGACCGGAGCCCCATTTGGGAAGGCGGATCGTACGGCTACCCGTTGACCTTCAGAATACGCTCCACGTATTTCGCAATCACATCGACTTCCAGATTAACTTCATCGTTGGGTTGGAGTAGGGAAAAGTTAGTAACTTCCCATGTCTTCGGAATGATGGCGATCTCGAAAAAGTCGTCGGCCAGATTGGCGATGGTGAGACTAATGCCTTCCACAGCGACCGAACCCTTGAAAACCAGGTAACGCGCAATCTCAGGCGGATAACCAATGCGAACGGTCCACGAGCCCTGATGATCCAGTGCCCCGAGGAAGTGTCCAGTAGCATCCACATGCCCCTGAACAATGTGGCCACCAAGACGCGTTGCGGGTGTCACCGCTCGTTCGAGATTGACTCGGGTGCCGGTTTTGAGTCGCCCAAGGGTTGAGCGATCCAGCGTCTCACGCGAGACGTCAGCAGCGAACGAATCGTGCTGTACATCCAGCGCCGTCAGGCAAACGCCGTTAACCGAGACTGAGTCACCATGATTGGTGTCGCTCGTGACAGTGTGCGCTTCGATCACAATGCGCGCATTCTCGCCCTGGGGCTCGACGCTTCTGACACGGCCGAGTTCTTCGATGATTCCTGTGAACATAATTGGTAGCCGGTACCGAACCGAGCGCGGTAGCGCCGGATCCTTAAGGCAATCTTGATGATTGGTCTACGATTTCCTGTTTGTTAGGATCCGGCGCTTTCCCGACGCGTCGGGATTCTGCACGGTCGCCGCTCAGATTCTTCATCGCAGCAGGAGCAAGACCACAATGAGCAGAAGGGTAAGAACAGCCGGAGCTAGTTGAAGGACCAGCATCCAAACCGGCTCCGTTTTAAATGAAAAGCCAAACTTCATGATCCGCCTCTCGTTTTGACAACCGCCATCATCTTTTCGAAGACCTCCTCGATCGATAGTCCGGTGGAATCAACGACAACCCCATCGTCGGCTACTTTCAGCGGCGAATCAGAACGCGTTGAGTCGCGCGTGTCTCGTTCGGTCATGTCAGCAAAGGTCTCCTCATAATTTGCCGACGGGTCTTGCGCGCGCTCCTCGATATATCTTCTCTCAGCCCGTTCCTGTGGAACTGCGGTCAGGAAAAACTTGATATGTGCATCCGGGAAAACCACGGTGCCAATATCGCGTCCATTTAAAACTGCGCCCCGCTTTCCCAGTTCGCGCTGCCGCTCAACCATTGCACGCCTGACCTGGGGAATAGTTGAGACAATTGACGACATTTCGGTCACATCTTCGCTACGTATTTCATCTGTCACATCCCGGCCTTCGAGAGTTACCCGCAAAGCGTCTGGATCGCCGGTGAGATCTATATCCACGCGCGCAGCCAGCGACCCAACGGCAATATCGTCCTGTGCGTTTACACTCGACTCCATCACCGCCAGCGCGACCGCACGATACATGGATCCTGTGTCGATGTAGAGCAAGTTGAGGGCTCGGGCGAGCATCCGCCCCAGCGTCGATTTACCAGCGCCAGATGGACCATCGATAGCGATTATGATTGGATCAGGCAAAGTCTATGGGTTGAACGATGAACCGTGAACTTTGTGCTTTGCACTTTGGGTTTTGGGCTTTGATCTTAGTCTGAGATCTCAGATCCAAAATCTCACATCCCAGGTCTCTGTGCTGTTTGCTGCCTGCTGTTCGCTGACTGCTGTTTGCTCTCCGTCACACAAACGCCGCAAACACCTCATTCGACATCAGGGCCCCTGCGCGCGTTAGTCTAACCAGATCTCCCTGGTACTCAATCAGCCCGGCCTCACTAAAGCGAGCCAGATCCTCATGATGTGTTTCGCGCAGATCGGCGCCAAACAGATCGGTGTAGCCATTGAGGCTGAAGCCATTCATCATTCGCAAGCCCAGAAAAACCGCCTCCGATTGTCGCTCTTCAGGTGTTAATAGCATGTCCGTGACCACAGCCGATTGTCCGTGGTCAACTCTATCGAGGTAGCCAGTGATGTCGCGCTCGTTGGCCCAACGCCGAAATTCGCCGTCATACGAGTGCGCTGAACAACCAAAGCCGTAGTAAGGCGCCGCCGTCCAATATTTTGTGTTATGTCGTGATTGGTATTTCGGCAAACAAAGGTTTGAGATTTCGTAATGCTGATAGCCAATTTCTCCCGCCCGCTCCAGCATCACTTCATACATCACGGCGGCCAGGTCATCATCAGGTTTCGGCTGCAGACCCCGGCGAATGTGTTCGGCGAGTGGTGTGCCCTGATGGACCTCAAGCAGGTAGAACGACAAATGCTCGGGACGTAGCGCGAACGCTTCGTCGAGATTTCTCTGCCAACCGGCCATAGTTTGACCAGGCAAACCGGCAATCAAATCAAGACTCACATTATCAAAGCCGGCGGCGCGTAGCTGACGAAAGGTATTTCGTGTTTCGTCGGCCGTATGCGACCGGCCGAGTCGCGCGAGCTCATGATCATCGAAAGTCTGCGCGCCAAAACTAGCGCGATTAACTCCCAGCGATTTGAACTCGCGCAGGCTCTCTAGAGTGACCGTTCCCGGGTTCATCTCCATGGTGACCTCGGCAGTCGACGAAACCTCTAAACGCTCGTGCACGGTACGGAGAATCTGTTCAACCTGCTGCGCCGTTAGTAGCGAAGGCGTACCGCCGCCGAAATAAATCGTGTCGACCGGTCGAGCACTAGCGGCGGAAAAAGACGCTATTTCCTGCCTCAGGGCATTAACGTAACGCTCCGCAAGCTCCGCGGAGTACATGCCCGTTGCAAAGTCACAGTAGGAACAGCGCGAGCGGCAGAAAGGAATATGAATGTAGATTCCGGCTTGCTTCAATGTGAGCAAATTATAACACGCAGGTTGGAGCGGGCTGGCCGTCGCACCTTCGCTGTCACGCGATGTATCTAATCCTTTCAGCACCTGTACTGATTAAGCACCAGCGCCGAAAAAGACATTAAGAGTTTGGCGGGATTCGGGCGGCATGCGGGTTGTAATTGCCCGGATGAGCTTCAATTATGCCGATCTGATTTTTGAATCGGCTCACTTTGAAACAAGTAGGGAGGAAAACGTATGGCAGACCGAAATAATCCTGACACTGAAAACGCTGGTAAGAACCTGGAGGACCGCGGAGGTCAGAACCAACAGTCACCGGGCCGAAACCCGCAGGATGAGCAGTCAGCGGCTCAGCGCGGCGAAGGCGGCAAAGATCAGGGTCTGGGCAAAGGCCAACAAGGCAATCGCGAACTGAATGAGGGAGGCTTCGAAAAAGGAGGGGACCGCTTGAGTCGCGGCGAGACTAAGTAGCCTTCTAGAATAGAACAATCTGAGACTAAACAACGCGGTGGCGAAACAAATGTTCGCCACCGCGCTTTCGTAAAGCAAACTGTTAGTTTGCTGGGCTCGTTATATATACAACGTTGCGGTCATGCCAGACGCTGAGCTTGTAGAACCGCACCGTTCGCAAATCTAATAGGTTGCGTTACTACTTTATCCGCCGCACGCTGCCATCGGCGCTAATGGTCAGGCTCGAGCTCTGGGCCACGCGCTCCGCCTCACCAAAGGCACGCATAAAATTCTCGCCCAGAATCTTGCGCACGTCCTTCTCGCTGTAGCCTCGCTTCAGAAGTTCATAAGTCAGCACTGGAAGTTTTGAAATGTCTTCCATCCCCACCGGAATACTCGGAATCCCGTCAAAATCAGAACCAATCCCCACGTGGTCCACGCCGGCAACTTTCGCGATGTGATCGAAGTGGTCCAACAACGCAGAAAGTGGAGTCGAGGGCAACGGGTTTGCCGCATGCAACTTGTTGATCTCTTCCTCGAGCTTCTTGGGATCGTTCTTATATTGCTCTTTCAGCGCATCCGTCTGTGGCTTGAGACGGGCATCGCGTTCCCTGGTGGCTAAAACCACTTTCTGATCAATGAACCCCGGGTAAAAATTTACCATCACGACGCCGCCATTTTGGCCGATGCGCTTTAACAAATCGTCGGGAATGTTCCGGGGGCGGTCAGCAAGCGCGCGGGCTGAAGAATGCGAAGCTATCACTGGCGACTTCGTTACATCGAGCACGTCGCTCATCGTCTTGTCGGAAACGTGCGAAACATCAACCAGCATCCCCAGACGGTTCATCTCTCGCACAACTTCCCTGCCGAAGTCTGAGAGGCCGTTATGCTTGGCCGTGTCGCAACAGGAATCGGCCCAGCTGTTTGTGTTGTTGTGCGTCAACGTCATGTAGCGAATTCCCAACCTGTAGAAACCGCGTAACGCGCTTAACGAATCTTCGATTGCGTGTCCACCTTCAATTCCCATCAGCGCAGCGATCTTCTTCTGTTGCTTCGCACGACGAATGTCGACGGTGGAATATGCCATCATCAAATCTTCCGGATACTTTTCAGCCGCGCGGAACGTGTAGTCGATCATATCCATCGCACGTCGCGCGGAACCACCTTCAACCGCATATTTCTTATCGATGTAGACCGAAAAGAATTCCGCGGTCAGTCCTCCCTGCTTCATTCGTGCCAGGTCGGTGTGATACTTGCCGGCCGACGAAGTTCCGATGTCGTAGTTTTCATCAAACATGAACGACAGAATGTCGTTATGCGTGTCGACAACAATCGACTTGCGTTGAATCTCCAGCGCCTTCTGCCAAAGCTTTTCATCACGAGGCTGCGATGAGGCATTGGTGCTCGTTGACTGCTGGGCACTCAGGCTTGATGGGAGCAGGCCGATGACACAGATCACGGACAAGAAAAGTTTCCGAAGCTTCATTTTTTACCTTTCGGGGGAGAAATCAATAGCGGGTTAGAACTCGGCCATAGTGCAGAGAAGTGGCGCGCCTAGTCAAGTTAACCGATTGTCCGAGATGCTTCAGCATGTCGAACATTCCGAAGCACCTCGAATCCCTGTGTAAGGTATACTTGACATTGTGTCGGGCATACCTTACACTGTATCTCGTTCGAAATTCAGAAAGAGAGGCGGCAAAACATGGAAGGAGCTTCTGTAATGACCAACGACAATTCTCGGCGATTCCCACCACTCGCGTTCATACTTTGTGCGCTCACTATTGCTTTGGGAATAACTCACATGCTGGTGCGCGAGTCGTATCCGCCGGGCCACATGGTTCGCCTGATTTTGACTACCCTCATGGTGCTGGCCTTAGCCTCGTTCATCTTTTTCTACGCGCGTCTTATCGCTAGCCTGGACGAATATCAACGGCAGATTCAACTCTACGCTCTCGCAATTGGCTTCCCGCTTTCGCTCGTTCTTGTCTGGGCAATTGGTTACTTCAGAGCCGAGGGGCTGTTCCAGGGTGGCGATCCTCGCGACCTGCCCATGGTGATGCTCGTCGCCTACGGGATCGGCTATGCGTTGGCCTGGGTGAAATATCGCTGAGCTGAAATTGCATGTGTTTGTGATTCGTCTCCCAGCCTGGCTCGCAGGAACAAAGCAAGGTAAACGATGAAGAACCGTCTTAAGGTGCTTCGCGCCGAAAACAACTTAACTCAGGAAGATCTCGCGCAGAAAGTTGGCGTCTCGCGACAGGCAATTAACGCCATCGAAACCGAAAAGTATGATCCCAGTCTCCCCCTCGCAATTAAACTGGGCCAACTCTTCGGCAAGCCGGTTGAAGAGATCTTTTTACTGAACGAAGCCGAAACCGACTAGTCGTCTCAGTCGGACCATCTGCTTCAACTCGGAACGGTTCACGAATTCACACAAAGTCAGAGGGAAGGATCTTTGCGTGTGACTTCTCGGATTTCTGACTCCTGCAACATTCCACCAGGAGAACCTCACGACCTGATCTGCTTAGCCTTTACCCTGCACTGACGCGTTTCTCGGAGCGTTTAAGCCCCTCACCAAACTGTGGCACTCCACATTGTTGACTCGGTTTATCTAAGCAATCCTGATACTTGAGGTATGGATGTCCCCTCCACACGCTCGCAAGCATGACGTGGTCGATTTCATGAAAGATTCTTTAGATCGTTAATACCGGAGTTTCTGCCTAGTGTCATATCAACGCAGACATGGCTACGGATGTATTTGGTTTCTGGTGATCGTAAGCGCACTTCTCACGGTGACAGAGACGCCGCCACCGTTCCCGACGGTCCTGGTAGGAATTGCAGGGACTGTGGAAGCCGAGGAAGTGGAGGGTATTGTTCCAAACCAAAAAATCGACAAGTTGGAGAGGCCTGCTGATTTTTTCGTGAGTCAGGATCGAGCCGGCTATCTCGGCTACACGATCGAAAAGCGCAAAAGAACGGCGCTCCTCGATTATGGAGACGGTAGTACGTCAAACCATTGGGTAGATGTTGAATATATAGCTGTAATACGGCCAGGGGAGGCCTTCACTTTCGATGCCGACGTATATTTTGGCGCGGGCAATTCAGCGGACTTTGGATACTTTCCCTTTCTCGGTGGCAGCACCAAGCAGCTATTCATTTCGCAAGACGTTTCCCGCGGAGGCCGTCAGTGGATCGCAACTCTATCACCCAGCTTTGAGGTGATATTCAACGGGGAAGAGTTGAATGTCGGGCGCGAAGCATCAGACTTTAGCGCCGCCGATTTTGATCGGGACGGAATTTACGAATTAATCTTACCAATTACAGATTTCTACGCCTTCCAGGACAAGATGAGTATGGCCAACATTCCCCTGCCTAATATCATCTTCAAGTACCATCCCGGCAAGCGGCGATACCTGCCCGCGAATTCTATTTTCAAGGAAAAATTATTGAAGCACATTATCGAAGCCCCACCAGTGGGCCAGAGTGTAGGAAGCGAGTTCAATCATCGTTCGGGAGTCCTGGACAACCTACTGACGTATATCTACGCCGGTGAGAAACAACAAGGATGGGCTTATTTCGACAAACATTATCGGCTTAACGACAAAACAGAAATACGGAATCGCGTTGAAGAAATTCTGCGAGCGCAGCCCGTGTATAATCTGATCTACAAAAGGAAGCACTGATACTTCATGTCGATTCTTATTGCCGAAGACAATGTGGCCCAGCGCCATTACCTACGCGAAATACTTGAAAAAGAGTTTCCTTCCCATGCGCCAGTGGTTGAAGCAGGCGATGGCGAGGAGACGGTGGCCCTGGCCCTCGCGCAACGACCGGAGGTTTGCATACTCGATATTCAGATGCCGAAGCTTTCGGGGGTGAAGGCGGCGCGGGCAATCTGGCGAGACTTCCCTTCCGCGCGGATAATATTCTGGACCCAGTTTCCTCACGAGATTTACATAAACGAGATACGCAAGATCGTAAAGTCGGTTGATCCTCCTCCCGCGTACGGTTTCATTCATAAAAATAATCCTGAGTCTCGTTTTCTACGCTTCGTTGCTGCGGTGCTTGAAGATGGTGCCGACATGATCGATCCCGCATTCAAGGACTCATTTAAGCGGCCCTTGCTGACCGAGTTTGAATCCGAGGCGCTTTACTATCTGGCGCTGGGACTTTCGAACTGGGCCATCGCACGAAAGTGTTCGCTTAGTCTCCGGGGGGTGGAGAGTCGGCTCGCGACGCTTTATGAGAAGCTCTTCATTTCCGTAGCCGAAGGGACTGAGCACGAAGCTTACGAAAAGCTTGCTTACAACGTGCGCACGCGAGCGTTCTTTGAAGCGCTTCGTCGCGGCTTGCTAAACAATGACGAGCTCGAGAAAGCCGCCGGCGATCTGGATGCCTGGCTCGAGCGGGATCGCAAACGATTTCAGGACGAAGAGAAGAGTGTCAATCAGAAGAAGAAGTAATATTTACGATGGCTAGCTTTTCCGACTCGGGATACTCCGCTGTAATCTCTCCTGATTAAGTGAAACGCAAGAATCCACTTCCACGACGGTTGGGCAAACGAGGTGTTCGCGGCTCTGCCGCATTGGCTCGTCCTCTCGCGGCTGTCTGCCTACTGCTTTGTGCCTTCTGCCTTCTCGTGCTGCTGCCTCCAGATTCCGGCTCCACGCAGAACGCGGCGCCAACTCCGAGTCCTTCGCCGACCGCCACTCCATCACCGTCTCCTTCGCCATCTCCAACACCGGTGACCGGACTTCATCAATGGGGCGCCGTCTCGCTTTTCCATGGATTGCCTTCAGACCGCGTACGCGCGATTGCCCAGGGTGCTGACGGGATGATGTGGTTTGGAACAGAGGCTGGGTTGGCTCGTTTTGATGGCCGACGTACGCAGACATTGGTTGATCCGGCGCTACCGGCCGGCCGGGTGCTCGCGCTGCACACCGACAGGCGCGGCTCGCTATGGATAGGGACCGACAATGGCGCCGCACGCATCTTGAGCGGCCACGTTGAAACTATCGAAGCGCTCAAAGGTCAAACCATCAACGCCATCCTTGAAACAACGGATGGTCGCGTGCTTATGCCGAGCGAACAAGGGATGCTCTTTGAGTGCTTGCTAAAACAAGATGGTGGGTACGACTGCAAACCACTGCTGGCCGAACCGCTCCTCAGTGCGGACGCCGACAATCCGGGTCTGTTGCCGCTTACAAGTGTGGCTGTGGTCCACGACAGCGTGCTTGCAGGTTCTCTTAGCCGCGGCTTGCTGGAGATCAAAAATAATATGGCCGCGGAAATACAGACGCGCCGTCCTCACTACTTTATTCGAGCTCTCGCGACCGACGCCCATGGCCAACTCTGGTTGGGGACTCGTGGCAAGAAAACTGAGCCCGCGCTGCACACAGGAAACGATCCATTCACTTTAGTTACTGCCAACTCTGTTAACGGCACCATAAGCGCTTTTGAACGCGGCGTCGATGATGCTATGTGGGTTGGAACTGAGGGCAATGGCGTCTTCTATTATCCAGCTTCGCGAAAACCCCTTCGTTATACCTTTGATGGCACTGCCGGCGGCCTACGTTCAGATAGTGTGTTCGCCATCTTCGTTGATCGTGAAGACGTGGTCTGGTTCGGGACAGATCGCGGCGTGTCTCGTATCGATTTAAATGCACCTAAGGTCGAACCCGTTGGAGACAGTGCTGACACCAACTTTGTTCGCACGCTCTTTCAAACATCTACTGGCCGAATTCTGGCCGGGACGAATCGCGGCCTTTTCGTTTACGACGCTGAATCGGCGCGCTGGAACTTTGTTCAGGACCTGGCGCGACAGAGTATCTATTCGTTGGCACAGGATTCGGGCGGACGACTACTGGTTGGATCAGCCAACGGCTTTTACGTTGGGCCAAAGCTGGCTCGCGAAACAACCATTGAGTTTCAGAGTTTTTCGCGACTGACATCGGGTTCAGGCAACACGGACGGAGTGGGAAACATTCGTGGGATAACCACGTTTCGGGGTTCGACTTATATCGCGGACTACGGGCGGGGTGTTGCGCGCGTGGAAGAAAACCGAGTGACTAATATCTCTGGAGATTCAACGCTCTCTCGCGAAGTTATCGCGTTGTCTGCCGACGGCGATACCAGGCTTCTGATCGGAACTGCGAAGGATGGCATACTCATTTTTGATGGCAATCAGTTGACCCGCGATCCAGCATTTGCGTTGATGGACCAAACTACTGTGCGTTCCATTCTCACCACGGCAGACGGCGCCCTATGGTTTGCTACCAACGAGGGGGTGTTTCTTTGTAAACCAAATACCGACTGTATTGCCGCTGCGCCAGGATACGAAGCGCGCAGTCTGGGCCACGGCCCTGCTAATGCCGGCAATGAAGTTTGGTGTGCAACTACCGGAAGCGGCCTGCTCAAGATCTCGATCGATGAACAGTTTGGGCCAATTGTGTCACAGCTCGATGCCGAGCAGGGGTTGCCTTCGCAAAACGTTTTTGCGTCGTTGCCGCAAACTGATTCACCAGGCGTCAACTCGATCATGATCGGAACCAGCCGCGGCATCGCTCGGTACCGGCCAGCTACAATCGCGCCCACACTCTATGCCGCGCGTGTGATCAGCAAACGGGTGCACTCGCCAGCCGAACTCCAGTCGGGACTTAGCCTTGAGTATCCCCAAAACAGTTTATTGCTCGACGTGGCCGCGGTTAGCAGTCGAACGTTTCCCGAAAAATTCCAATATTCCTTCACCCTTGCTGATGCTAACGGCCGGGTTCTCAAGCAAAGAATTTCTCGCGAATCGCAGTTCACGATGGAGGGACTTAGTCCGGGCAACTATCGCGTGACGGCACGCGCTTTCAGTCGTGATCTGGTCTCGTCGGCGCCGATGACATTCGGGTTGAGTATTGCGAAAGCGCCGTTTCCCTGGACGTCGACCGCTCTGGCAATCCTGTTGGCTTTAGCCCTGTTGGCACTCTTATGGGCCGTCCTTGAACGTCGCCGAATTACGCGTACAAGTGCCGCACTGGTAACAGCCAATCGAGAGTTGGCCGATGCGCGCTTTAATCTGGCGAATGAAGCCGAGCGTGAGCGACGTCGCATAGCGCGCGATCTTCACGATCAAACTCTGGCTGACTTACGACACCTAATGCTGCTGAGCGATAAGGTTAGTCCGGATGGAACGAGTGATAAGCAGGTTGGACCAACAACTCTACGCACTGAAATTGAATCGATCTCCCAGGAAGTGCGCCGGATTTGCGAAGACTTGAGTCCTTCGGTATTGCAGAATGTCGGCTTCGCAGCTGCGCTTGAGTTTGCTCTTGCCCACACGGTGCAGGATGCGGCTGGGGATAGAAAGTTTGAATACGAGTTTGTGTGTGAAGAGCTGCTGGATGAAAAGGTGAAGTTTCCTCCCAACGTGCAAATGCAGATCTACCGGATTGTTCAGGAGGCCGTAAACAATATCTGGCGACACGCCGAGGCCACCCGGGTCAAGATGGAAGTGCACGCCACGAATGAAGGTTTCATTCTCACGATCGAGGACGATGGGCGATCGTTTGAGCCTAACCAGAAGAGTGGTGGACGGGGACTGGCGAATATGCTGGCGCGTGCAAGTTTGATAGATGGGAAGATTTCCTGGGACCAACGTGAGGGCGGCGGCACTGTGTTCACGCTGAGGAAAGTTTAGGAAGGCTCTGTCGAGAGCCCGCGCACCCTTGCGAAGAGACTTTTGCTTGCGCGGCTTTGCCGCATTCCGTGCGCGGAGCAGCGGACTTTTCCACACAAGAAACTAAAAGCTTCAGAACCAGAAGTGAACAACTGATGAACCGAAGTCTCTTAACCTACAGTCCTGACGTTAAGGCGGCGCTAGCCGCTCACATACCCATCGTTGCGCTCGAATCAACGGTAACCGCTCACGGTTTGCCGAGACCGCAAAATCTCGAAACTGCGTTACGTCTGGAACAAATTGTTCGTGACGCGGGAGCTGTTCCCGCGACGATAGCCATCCTCGACGGACAGCTCTACGTTGGTCTCAACGGTGAGCAGCTTAGTTTTATAGCCGTCAGCGACGACATTCATAAAGTCAGCATTCGGGACCTGCCTGTTGCAGTAGCCAACAAATGGAACGGAGCCACAACCGTCGCTTCTACCAGTTGGATCGCCCACCGCGCTGGAATCAAAGTGTTCGCGACGGGTGGCATCGGCGGAGTTCATCGTGGAACGCTCGCCGACATTTCAGGTGATTTGCCGGTATTGGCTTCCACTCCAATTGTCGTCGTTTGCTCAGGCGCCAAGATCGTTCTCGATCTTCCGGCCACCCGAGAATGGCTGGAAACTCAGGGCGTTCCAGTAATCGGTTACGGGTGCGACTCGATGCCGGCATTTTATTCACGCACCAGCGAACACCCTGTCGACGCGCGAGCAGATTCCCCTGGCGACGTCGTTAAATTCTTCCTGGCGCAGCAAGCTTTGGACATAGAGCGAGCGTTACTCGTCACTGTTCCAGTGCCCACAGAATTTGAGGTGCCGGCGGCGGAACTAAATCGGTCGCTCGACGGTGCAATTCAGGAGGCCACGCGTTCCGGCGTAGTCGGACGCGATGTCACACCTTTCCTCTTGTCGCGCATGGCCCAATTCAGTCTGGGTTCAACTCTCAAGGCTAATCTTGCTCTGCTGGAGAACAACGTAAAAGTTGCAAGCCAAATAGCTTTGGCCCTCGCAAATATTTCTTGAGACACTGCAGTCTAAATTTTCGTACGTCGCAGCGAAATTCCTGACAACCACTCGCCCACGATCCAGCATCACAGCGGCACCCCAATAGGCTCCTCCCCAGGTCAGACGATACTTTCGACATTCGAAACAAATTCCAAAGTCCGGAACACCGCTCCGGGCTTGATGTCCAAGTCTGCGCGAGTGCCCCTGAGCTCTCTCCCCAGGCTCTCCGATTCAATTGCAACTTGATAAGGAGATCCGCCATGGCAGCTAAAAATTTCCTGAATAACATTACTATTCCTGAACCTTGTAACGCCGACTGGCATTCCATGGTCGGGAATGATCAGGTTCGTTTCTGCGAACATTGTAGTCTTGATGTTCACAACCTTTCGGCAATGACCCGCCGTCAGGCGCAACGATTGGTCGCGCGTTCTAATGGCCGGCTTTGCGTTCAATATCATTCGGATTCGACGGGTCTTGCGCGGACGCTGCCGCTAAGCCAAAAACTACATCGCATTAATCGTCGGGTTTCGCAGATTGCGGCCGGGGCGTTTACCGCCACGCTCAGCATCACGAACGCAATGGCCCAGCAGGGTGCGAGTGGTCCGATTGAAGAACTGCCCGCCCGGATCGCGCAAGCGAGTAGTCGCTGGAGCGCCGGAGCCAGTGTCGCGGGAACTGTCACCGACCAGCACGGCGCAGTCATTCCGGGTGCGACTATCTTTCTATCAAACACTGAAGCACAGCTGGCTCTTTACGCGAGCACCGCTTTTGACGGTCACTTCAAGATCGAAGGATTGAAGTCAGGCACCTATAAAATTCGGATCGATGCGTCTGGGTTCGCAGCTGATGAAACGGACGGCCTCTACCTCCAGGAAAATCGCGAACAACGCGTTGACCGTACTCTTAGCGTCGCCAGGGTCGAAGAGGAGGTTGAAGTTGTTTCAGAAGGAACCGAGGTCACGATTAGTGGCGGCGCGGTGGCGATTGTCGCGCCCGAACACCCGTTGGTCAGAGCAGCACAGGAAGACAATCTTGAAGCACTCACCGCGCTGATCGCGGGGATCGACGTCAATCTTCGAGATAAGCGCAGCGGCACCACAGCTCTCGAGCACGCTGTGAAAAACGCGAATCGGGAAATGACGCAACTTCTCCTCTCACATGGAGCGAAAGTAAACGCGCTCAATGATTACGATGAAACCGTATTGATGATGCTGGACGAAGATGCAACCAGCGATCTCATCTGGGATCTGTTGAATGCCGGGGCGGACGTCAAACTTAAAGACAAAGGCGGCAATACCGCTCTCATTCAGGTGGCGGACTTAAACAATCTTGAAGCCGTTCAAATCTTACTTGGTGCCGGCGCCGAGGTTGACGCTCGCAATGAGCATGGAGAAACGGCCTTAATGCGGGCCGCTTCCGAAGGATGGGTCAACAACGTAAGGGCCCTGGTCCTGGCCGGGTCTGACATCAATGCCACAGACAACGAGAAGATGAGCGCTCTCGCACATGCTGTCGACAACGAACATCCAGCCGTCGCCAGGTTCTTGAAGTCCAAGGGCGCGGTTCAAACGGTGGCCCAGGCTGGAAAAGACGAATAGACCCAGGACGCCATGAAATTTAAGGTCAACTCCTTGGAGTTTGCGCCGCCTCGTCGGCGCTTTGGTTGAACTCACTAGCCTTCGCACTCAATTGAATATTGCGTCGCATCGCGGCGCTAAACCGCCGCGCGTCAAAGCGCACTCCAAAGAGTTGTGCTAATCTATGCGCCTAAATTGACGGTCTCAGGAGGATTCCATGGCAGACGACACGGACACTTGTAAGAATCCGGTGTGCGGTTGTGCACCCCAATCGGATGGCAAATATTGTAGCGCTTCATGCGAAGGTACAGGCGATACGATTGAAATTGACTGCGACTGCGGTCACCCCGAATGTAGCGGAAATTTCTAGGTGAGATTATTGGGTTTGAACTGGGGCGCTCTGGGCGCCCCTTTTCATTTGCCTGCCAGTTGAAGAAACTGCGACGCCAGCTTCGGACCGGTTCCTTCGTCTTCATGTTTGAAGAACACGAAGGTTTCATTCCACAGCTGTTTGCTTATCTGGTCCAGCCACTTCTTAAGATCTTCCTCCGAGTAGAGAACGCGTCTCAATCTCAAATAGCCCCAGTCTGCCGTCTTATCAATGTGCGATATGGGAAGATCGTCAGTATCTGAGATGCAGAGTGCATGATTGCGGCTTCGCAGTATTTCCAGAACGTCATCATCAAACCAGGTTGGATGTCGAAACTCGAAAGCCGATCGCGGTTCGGGGGGCAAGAGCTTCACAAAATTCACTAACCTCTCAATGTCCTTCTTCATGTTTGGCGGAAGCTGATACAAAACAACTCCCAACTGATCCTCGAGCACTGACGCAGTCTCCAGGAAATAGTTGGTCTCCTGGTCAACTTCCTTCAGTCGCTTGAAATGCGTGACACGTTGCGGCGCCTTGAGTGAGAAACGAAAGTTTTTCGTGACCTGCTCTTTCCAGGTTTCAAGCATGCTCTTCTGCGGCATGCGGTAGAAAGTGTTGTTGATTTCGACAGTACTTAAACGCTCCGCGTAGTAACTGAGCATGTCCTTCGCAGGAATTTTGTCGGGATAAAAGCTTCCCTTCCATTCTTTGTAGCTGTAGCCACTGGTGCCAACGTAGAGATTCATGAATCTATCGTGTCTGTTTTATGAGGATGTTTGTGGTGTTGTCTTCAACCACCAGAGTGATCATGGCGGCGTCGTTTTTCAATACATAGCTATTGGACGTTAGTCGGGTTGTCTTCGTCAGACTGAGATTGCTCTGGTACCAACGTTCCACGGTGTTCAGTGGATCCGGAGTTTGGAGATGTAAGGTGCGGGTGCCATCCGGGTTCCTTAAATCAAGGACCGTGTTCGCTCCGGGATAAATCAACTGCACCTGGTTCGCCGGAGAGTTTCTCTGGTGTCTGATAGCTAGTACAGAGACAATTCCCAGTAATAATAATGCGGCGGCCACTACGCCAATCAATAAGCGACGTCTACCTGGTTTCTGTTTCAGAACCGGAGCGGGTGCAGTGGCTCTTGGTTGAAGCCGCTGCGTGGTTGCAGCATCGACGGCTGTCAGCATCGCCGTCGGGCGTTCCGAGGCGTCGGCTGACACTTCCGCGAATTCCGCGCCGCAACGCCGGCAGAATTTAGTTTCGGGAAGCGACTCAGTTCCGCAAGCGTGACACTTTAAGGCAATCATCGATGACAAATTTCCGGAAAGAACAAGTAACTGCGATCCGACATGAACGATTGCCGTCATAGTGCTGGCAACCCGTTGTAGCGTCAAGTCGTTCTGTGATACACAAAGCGGGTCATCATCATTTCAACCGCGTAGAACAAGAAGATCTTTATGTCATCAGTCACCACAAACATTGAATCCCTGCAGACGGAAGATCGAGTCTTCCCTCCTCCCGCTGAATTTTCCGCCACCGCCCAGATCAAGTCGATGGACGAGCTGGAACGTTTGCGAGCGGAAGCCCACGACGATCCCGAAGGTTTCTGGGGACGCATGGCCGAAGAACTGCACTGGTTCAAAAAGTGGGATACGGTTTTGAAATGGCAGCCGCCACATGCTGAGTGGTTTGGAGGCGGCAAAATCAATATTTCCTACAACTGCCTCGACCGGCATTTGGAAACGTGGCGCAGGAACAAGGCAGCACTGATTTGGGAAGGCGAACCAGGCGAACAACGGACTCTCACCTATCAGCAGCTCCATTCTGAAGTATGTAAATTCGCGAACGTATTAAAACGAAAGGGTGTCGAAAAGGGAGACCGTGTCGCGCTTTATCTGCCGTTGATTCCGGAGTTGGCAATCGCAATGCTGGCGTGCGCGCGAATCGGCGCTACGCATTCAGTAATCTTCGGGGGCTTCTCCAGTGCGGCTCTCATCGACCGCATCAACGACGCCAGTTGCAAAGCCGTAGTGACTGCTGATGGCGGCTGGCGACGCGGCAATGAAGTCAAACTCAAAGCCGCGGTTGATGAAGCGCTCAAACAAACGCCGTCCGTTGAAACCTGCATTGTGGTGGAGCGTACTGGCAAGCCGATCCACATGGAGGCGGGGCGTGATCACTGGTGGCATTCCTTGATGGCCAACGAAGACGCGAATTGCGTCGCCGCTGAGTTAGATAGCGAGCATCCGCTCTACATCCTTTACACCTCAGGCACGACTGGAAAACCAAAAGGGATTCTGCACACAACCGCCGGTTATCTACTTCAGGCCCATCTCACCACCAAGTGGATATTTGATATCAAAGATGAAGATGTTTATTGGTGTACAGCCGATATCGGCTGGGTTACAGGTCACAGCTATGTGGTCTATGGACCACTGTCCAACGGCGCCACTGCAGTGATGTATGAAGGCGCGCCCAATCATCCTGAGCCGGATCGGTTCTGGGACATCATTGAACGACATCGAGTAAACATTCTCTACACCGCGCCCACTGCAATCCGTGCGTTTATCAAATGGGGCGAACAATGGCCGCTCAAGCATGATCTTTCGAGCCTGCGTTTGTTAGGGACTGTGGGCGAGCCGATCAATCCTGAAGCGTGGATGTGGTATCACCACGTCATCGGAAAAGGCGCTTGTCCAATAGTTGACACCTGGTGGCAGACCGAGACCGGCGCGATGATGATTTCGCCACTTCCCGGCGCCACCCCGACAAAGCCTGGCTCATGTACCAGGCCATTGCCGGGCATCGAAGTTGACGTCATGACACGTGAGGGAAAACCCGTGGGCGCGAATGAAGGAGGCTATCTGGTCATCAAACGACCGTGGCCTTCAATGCTCAGGACCATCTGGGGCGATGATGAAAGATATCGGGAGCAGTACTGGTCACAGATTGAGAATATCTATTTTGCCGGAGATGGCGCCCGACGTGATCAGGATGGTTACTTTTGGATCATGGGTCGCATAGACGACGTCATCAATGTCAGTGGCCATCGCCTGGGTACAGCGGAAGTGGAGAGCGCGCTCGTTTCTCACAGTGCCGTGGCGGAAGCAGCGGTCGTTGCGCGTCCCGACGAGCTCAAGGGCTCGGCAATTGTGGCATTCGTGACGCTCGAAGGTTCGCACAGTCCTTCGCCTGAGTTGAATGCTGAGTTGCGGGCGCATGTCACAAGGGAAATTGGTGCATTGGCGCGTCCTGACGAAATACGTTTTTCCGATGCGCTGCCAAAAACACGATCCGGGAAAATCATGCGCCGGTTGCTGCGTGAGATCGCAACGAGTGGCACCGTGGCCGGCGATGTAACCACGCTTGAAGATTTTTCAGTGTTGGAAAAGTTGAGGACGGATGAAGAATAAAAACATCCGACTACTGATGTCGGGTACAATACCCCACTTGCTTCCCCCTACAGGAGTCTTAATTCATGGTACGTGAAGTCAACACAGATACTCGTTCCGGTCCGCGTTATCTTGCGACGTTTGAAGTGTCGGCTGAATGGGATGAACCCGGTGGCTCTCATGTTGTGGCCCAGGGTACAACGGAGAATGTGGGCCCTGAAGGAACATTGATTCATTTGCCGAAGGGGCTGCCACAAGTCGGCAGCATGGTTAATCTCGAAGTGCAAAGCGAAGATGGCACGAAGCTTCAGGTGGTTGCTGAAGTACTACGCATAGAGCGTAACCCCGGCCATCCGCTGGCTGCGCTACAACTGGTAGGTGAGACAGACGAGTGGAAAGGCGTAATCTGGGAGGCAGCCGCGCCACGCGCCGTCACGCCGGCGCCGGCTCCACCGGTAGATGATGAGGATGACGAAGACGACGACTTTGCAAACTGAGAGGAGTGGCTCCGAATGAACACCCCCGGCTCATCGCTGCCCGATCGTGAAAGGCGCAGATTCCCTCGTTACTATGTCAGCACCCGCCTAACCCTCGTAATTGAAGATGAAAGCATTCGAGAGTCTATCGGCATCGGCGAACCTGGAGACATCAGCCTGGGCGGCATTCGCGTTTGCAATCTGCCGCGGTGCCCAAACGTTATGGTAGGAGATAAACTCGGACTGCTGTTGATGGACCATGAGGAAGCCCTGTCGTTGCATGGGGAAGTTGTTCATCATGCTACCCCCGATACTTTTGGCGTTGAATTTCGAAAAATCACCCCCTCTGAACAACATGCCGTTGGCGGCATCATCGCCAGGCTTTACAGCTAAGATCCACCACTGTGCGAGATCAAGAAACCAGAGAAGTCGCTAACACGGCGGCTCAAGCAGCCGCTAGTGCAACCTGGCCGCACACCCGTGCAGTATTGCGGATCATTCTGATCATCCTCACGGTCGCCGTGGTCTTATGGATTATCCACAAGCTGACCGGAGTCATCCTGCTGCTGATCCTTTCGGTCTTCTTTGCCTACTTTGTTTATCCGCTGGTGGAGTTTCTCCGACGGCCTATGACAATAGGCAAGCGTCAGTTGGTGATGCCACGGGTGGCGGCCATCACCCTGGCATATTTGATAATCGTCGGAGTAATTGCAGCGGGCATTTATCTGTTGGCGCCTCGGCTGGGCAGCCAGTTTCCGGAGTTTACTGAACAGGCACGCGGATATTGGGCGTCAGTCGGGGAACGAACGCAGGGCTGGGTTGAATATTTTCGCACTCACCGCATGCCCGGGCCATTACTTGATGCCATCAACAAAGCTATTCCCAGCGTGATCGAAAAAGTAAGTTTGACGGTCAGCGAAGTGGTGGGAAGTATGGCCGGATGGCTGATTTACATTCCCTGGTTAGTGCTGATTCCGATTCTGAGTTTTTTCTTCCTAAAAGACGCCGACGCCTTTCGCCGGTCCGCACTGCAAATGCTCCCGAAAGGACGCTGGCGATGGCGCGGTGATGAATTTTTCCAGGACGTCAATCGCACCCTGGCTGCCTACATCCGGGCACAGCTTACTGCGTGTCTTTTCATCGGAGTCATCTGTGCAATTGGATTCACGATTCTGGGATTGCCCAGCCCACTCGTGCTCGGTTTGATTGCCGGAGTATTTGAATTCATTCCTCTCGTTGGTCCGTTAGCGATCGCCCTAATCGCAGCCGTGGCGGCGCTGCTACACGCTGGTCCATTCTCAGCATTAGTAGTTCTACTGTTCCTTGGCGTGCTGCGCATCGTTCAGGATTATGTCGTATATCCAAAGCTAATCGGACAAGGGATACATCTGCACCCACTCGCAGTAATCATCGCGATCCTTTCCGGTGCGGAACTGGCGGGCGTGGCGGGGATCTTTCTGGCGATTCCTGTCGTAGCGATCTTGACGGTACTGTATCGTCACTGGCTCGAACATCGCGGCAGTGAGGGCCTCGCAGATCTGTTAGAAGCTGCGCCCTCGGCGACGGTGGAAGAATTGGCCGCGGAAGGAATAACGCTCGCGTCGGACGAGAAAGTCAGATCGCCCAATGAACTTGATCCACATACCACACCGGCCGACATGGCGCGAGCCCGGCCGGATCTCACTACCGGTGAACTCAAGCTGCCTGTCGAGGATTAAGTTGTAGAGGCGGCACTCCCGTGGCCGCCCTTCTTGAATTCATTCACTGTAGATAAATCAAAGCCCGGGGGTGGGCACCTCCTTGAAATTATTCAATTTAGATCGCGAAGAAGGGGTAGCCACGGAAGTGCCACCCCTACAGTTTTGTCTCCACGATCAATTCTTTCCCAGCTACGCTGCATCACGTTCCATCAGTTCGATAAAACGCTTGAAGTGGTGTTCCGCGTCGTGAGGGCCGGGTGCAGCCTCTGGGTGGTATTGGACTGAGATTATTGGCAGCGTCGTATGACGCATACCCTCAACACACTGGTCGTTCAGGTTTACATGAGTAACTTCAACGTCCCCGGGAAGTGTGTTTGCCACCACCGCGAAGCCGTGATTGTGCGAGGTGATTTCAACCCCACCTTTCTGAAGATCCTTCACCGGTTGATTGCCGCCGCGATGGCCAAAGGCGAGCTTAAAAGTCTTTCCACCAAACGCGCGGCCCAACAATTGATGACCAAAGCAAATTCCAAACGTCGGTACCTTTGCGCCAAGCAGGCTCTTAATTTGATCTACCTCTCGATTCATTGAAGCAGGATCGCCTGGTCCATTTGAGAGGAAAATTCCGTCGGGCTTGAGGGAGAGCACCTCTTCGGCCGAGGTTGACGACGGGACTACAGTGATTCGACAACCAAGCTTGGCTAGTTCACGCAGCGAATTTCTCTTTACGCCAAAGTCGTAACAGACAACGTGAAAGCGTTGCGCACCTTCAGGTGAGACCTCGTAATTCTGCTTTGTGGTCACCACGCTGGCCAGTTCGCGGTTTTCCATCGAGGGCGACATGCGAGCCTTGTCTACGAGGCTGGCTTCATTAAGGTCGGTCGTTGAGAGGCATGCGCGCATCGCACCTTTGTCGCGAATGTGTCTGACGAGAGCTCGGGTATCAATGCCTTCGAGCGCAACGATGTGCCAGCGTTTGAGGTAGGCACCCAGTGTCTCCTGGGCACGCCAGTTCGACGCCACTCGACTGGCTTCGCGAACCACAAAGCCTTCAACCCAGGGCCGCGACGATTCTTCGTCTTCCGCAGTGACACCGTAGTTGCCAATCAGCGGATACGTCATGCAAACGATTTGACCTGCATACGAAGGATCCGTGAGGACTTCCTGATAGCCGGTCATCGACGTGTTGAAGACCATTTCGCCAAAGGTCTCGCCGTCAGCTGCCCACGATCGGCCGCGAAATGTGCGTCCGTCTTCAAGGGCTAGAACTGCTGGTTTACGATTATTTAGTGACATGTCGGATGCTGTTCAAAGTCCAATATCCAAGGTCCGGTTGGCGATCACGACTTTGGACGTTGGTGTTGGACTTTGGACTGTTTTATTGGCTGCTCTTAATAAACTGTTGCGCTTCATTCAGCCAGCGCTTATCGGTGCGGTACTTGTAAGCGGGGGCGGTCTTGACTGCTTCAATGCATGCTTGCATCGAACTGGCTGCTTCACGGCGGTGACCAAGTCCGGCGTGAGCCCGTCCCATCAAATAAAGTCCTTCCGGATCTGACGGCCGGTTCTCCAAAAACCGATCCAGCACATCGCGCGCATCTTCGAATTGGCCGGCGTTCAGATAGGTAGCTCCCACTTCACGCCAGATTTCATGCTGGCTGTGCGTCTGATCGCGTGCCACCACTTGCTCGAAATTCTTAATTGCTTCGGCAAATCGTTTTTGGGTTTGAGCTATGCGGCCCAGCTGATAGTGGGCGTCAATCTCTTCAGGATCGATTTGCACCGCGCGTTCAAAACGTTCGCGCGCGGCATCGAGTTCACCGCGTTGTTGATGAATCAACCCCAGATTGTAATGGGCCGATGCGTCTGCTGGATTGAGTGTGGCCGCTTCAAGATTTTGTTTGAACGACTCTCGCGATCTCTGCGAACGAGTGATTTCTGAAACATACCCTCGAAGCAATAAAAACAACATCAACAGCAGGAACGGCGACGCCAGAATCATCCCGGCAATCGGCATTAGCCGAGACGCAGGAATCAAGAGGGTGCCGCTGACCAGCACGACGATCACTGACTGAATCCACGAAAGACGAAACACCGAGCGCACCGCGACAATGGCCCAAATCCCAAATATTCCAAACAACATCATTAACGAAAGTGCCGCCGCCAGGAGCTCAGCGCGTAACAATCCCTGCTCCATCGCAGCCAGGAGGTCCGGCGGGAATTGAGTGCGCTGGGCCATCAACGCCCCGAGCATTCGACTCGCGATCGCCTGTTGCACTCCACTCAAGCTCGCAGCAAAAGTAAGCACGGTCGCAATCAAGCTCGAGGCCGCGAGCGCATAGAACATTGTGGACGCAAGCGATCCGTACTCCTGTTGGAGAAGCAGACGGAAACTGCCACGACGAACAAACAAGTTGGATAGGAATAGGGCGAGGGGACAGAAAACCAGAGCGATGATCACGAGCGATCCACCCGCCTGGATGATGACAGAAAAGACTGTTGAGGGATTGCGCGCACTGCCGAGGAACCCAAGATACAGCAGCGTCAGAACGTAGAAAAAGAGGGCGTGGACGAGGAGCGCCACCAGCGCTGCCGGGGCCAGCGTTGCGCGGTCACGCACTTCGCGAAGGCCGCGCCCGGGCGCGTAAAAAACCATCGCTAACACTCGTAACCAATCTAGTACGCTCAACTTAGTATCTCGTGTCGGGAAATTTAAGGCTCCTCGATAGGAATTTCGGGAAGAGTGGGTTGGGCTGCCGGGTGCGAAATCGTGGGCGAAATATCTTCATGAGAGATTACGGCAGCCGAACCAAGCGGCCAGTAACGAAACAAAGCCTTCCCGTAAACATATTTCTTAGGCACCAAACCCCAGCTACGTGAATCGCTGGAATTGTCCCGATTGTCACCCATCACGAAATAATAGTTTGGTTTCACGTAAACAGGGGGCTGGGTCCGCGGCGAAATGTTCAGTCTGGGGTCAAGATATTTCTCGCTTACCTCGCTACCGTTTACCCGCACCGTTCCATCCCTCATCTCGATCGTGTCGCCGGGCAGACCCACGACGCGCTTGATATAACTCTTGGACGGGTCATCCGGAAACCAGAAGACCACAATGTCGCCCCGATCTACTTTCGGTGCCCAGCTATATTCATCGTAGTAAATAAGCTTGTTAACGAAGATTCGCTCACCGTCATGGAGTCGCGGCAGCATCGACGTGCCCTCGACCTTGACCGGCTGGACTATGAACACAACTACCAGCGCAGCCACCATGAGAGCAAAAATCAGGTCACGCAAAAGCAGACGACCCTCTGACCAAAGGCCCTTGCGGGACGCTTCGACAGGACGATGGACCTGGATATCCTTGTCGTCGTTGATGTGAACTCCACCAAAAGGTGGTGGCCGTCGGGTTCTGAATCCCAGCATCTGATTAATCTCTAAAACTACTCTCGCGGTCCCGCAAAATCATCGTCGGATCCGAAACAATTGAGGTTAGCTTTCACCTACCTCGTTGTCAAACATACGCTATCGCATTGAACACCACGCTGATACGCCGTTTTTCGGTTCGGCCTGCTCGCCAAATTTCAGTTCTCCGAAGGACGGTTGACAGCGTCTGCTACGCCTCTCTATCATCGCTCCCTCAAAGTTCGGCTCATCACATCTAAGGCAAAAGCTCGAACGGAGGCTCATTAGCCGTGATCAAATTAGACATCATCAATCGAGTGGCGGAAAAAACAGGCGTTCCTAAGATGAAAGCCGAGCAGGCTGTGGATGCCTTATTTCACTCGATGAAGGAGGCACTCACCAGGGGTGACCGGATCGAGCTTCGCGGTTTTGGCGTCTTCGTAGTTAAGCCCAGAAAACGCGGCGTCGGTCGCAACCCGAGGACCGGTGAAGAAGTCGCCATTCCCTCCGGCAAAACCATACGGTTCAAGCCTGGAAAAGATCTGCAGGTCAGCGACGATGTAGAAATCCAGAACGAGCCGGATACAGAAGATTCAGACTTCGAATAGATTGATCGATTGAGACAGTTTTATAGGCTAGGGTCATTGGGTAACTCCAATACTCTGGCCTTTAATTTCAAAAGCAACATGTCAGAATCTGTGGAAACCATTTCATACGTGCCGCGGACGGACGTCTTTGATTTCCCGAGCGCTGCGAAACCTTCTACGCGAGAGTGGTTGACACATGGTAGCCTGTTTTTACTTACCTTCCTCACAACGACATTCGCAGGGATCATGCTCGCCTCGCCTGAACTCAATGTCTCGGAAGAGCCAGCTGCACGCTTTTTTGGTTATCTCCTCCAGGTTCCCGACTATTACATTTCCATCGTTGGCGAGGTTCTGCTTTTTGCTTTTGCCAATCCGCAATTCATCGTGGCAGGAATAACATTTTCGCTGGCTTTGCTGGCGATACTAACTGCTCACGAAATGGGTCACTATTTGGCTTGCCGCCGGTATGGAGTAGTGGCCACCCTTCCATTCTTTATTCCTGCGCCTCCGTTATTTCTCGCCGGCACGTTTGGGGCGTTTATCAAGATGAAGTCGGCGATACCTTCGCGCCGAGCGCTATTCGACATTGGACTTGCTGGGCCATTAGCAGGGTTTGTCGCATTGTTGCCGATCGCGATTATTGGGGTGATGACGCTCCAGTCGGCTCCAGCTCATGAAGGTGGCGCGATTATTTTCAATGATCCACTGCTGATCAGAATTATTGCGAAGCTGGGTGGGGTGAACCTCGTCGATGCAGCGCCAAATCCTTTTTACATGGCCGCGTGGATCGGTTTGCTGGTTACAAGTCTAAATCTGATGCCGGTCGGCCAACTTGATGGCGGCCACGGAACCTTTGCAGTGTTCGGCGACGCCGCACACAAGCGAATCGGCCTGGTGGCGTTTGTCACGATGGCGTTGATGGCAGCTTTGGGATTTCTCTGGTACGGAAGTCCGAGTGGATTTCTTTATACGGTGCTGTTAGCAGTCATGCTGAAAGTTCGACATCCGGCTCCGAGGTTGATGGAACCGTTGGGAACAGAACGCATCGTTATCGCAGTTATCACGTTGCTGGTGTTTGCACTCTCGTTCTGGCCATTTCCGATCGCGATCACTTAGGCGCCGAACCGCCAACTTGATTTCATATTAGTTGCAAAAATAGGGTGGCCGCTGGTAGGCCACCCATTATTTTAGCTCTCGGACCATTACTGCACGGCAGCCGGAAGCAGCCCTTTGATCTCGCGTACTACTTTCGCAACCTCATCCTGATCTGCCAGGGCTATCATGAAAAACTTGTAGCCTTCATGAAAACAGATTACACCGTTGGCGAACAACCACACGCCACCAAGAAACGGATTGCCGCCAACCAACCATGAGACTGGTGCGCCCACTACGCCGCCTGAAGAAACAATCTGAGCGAACATCGCTGCGCCTGCGGCACAACTGAAAGCGCCAAGCAATGGAGCACCAACGTACTTTGTGATGTTACGTTCAAATTCAACCCGCTCGCGTTCCGCTTCTGAAAGTTGGCCCTGGGCCAATAGCTCCTCTTTCTTTTTGAGATAGGAGTTAAACCTTTCGCTAATCTTTCGAGCCCCAAAAATCGGCAACGCAGAATGCGTTAACCAATGCGGGTGCGCGCCCAGCAGTACAGCATCCACGCCCGGAAATGCCGCCCCCATGCGCACGCCTAAAATGAGCGAGAACGAAACTGCGGCGGCCTTTCCGGGGTTTTCATTTACCCATTCACGAGCCTTCAGAATTGTGGAAGTAGCTGCGGTTGAGGCGCGGCTAAGTTTGGCCCCTTTGTCATAAATTTGAGATGCGTTGTCGTAGTAGCTCTTGGCGTCATCAAGAACCTCACTCGCTTTCTTACCTGCATCTTCGGCCGCGTTACGAATGACTTCACTCGCTTTGGTCGCTGCCTTTTGGGCTTCGCCAGCAGCTCGCCGAGCTTTGTCTCCAGCCTGGCCCTCCTCGGCCATGCGTTCAGCCTCAACGCGAAGTTTTTCCGCTCCTGAAGTTACGGTCTTCGCGCCTCTTTTGGCGGCCTCTCCAGCCACCCGAGCGCCTTCGTCAACCAGGTCGGAGATTGAAAACTTTTCATCAAGTTCGCGTGCCTTGCGGCGCACGGTCTTTTGCCACTCGTCTATTGTGTCTTTGTAATCAGCCATAAAACACTCAAAACCCTTGAATTCTGCGCCCTCGGAAGATCCCCCTGTTTCATCATCGTCATTCGCTTTAATGGGTACGTTTTAGCGGCTCCGGCAGTTCAATCTGTCAATTGAGAGAGCCGGAATTTAATTGTCATCAATCTTGCACGGCCCACGCCTTCATGTTACAGTGCCGCCATTCAGTGGTTGTCTGCTCTACCACTCGCCTTAGAGATATTACTATAGCTGAACAAGTCAAACCTCGGGCACGCACCAGGGAATCCTTACTTCAGGAAATACTCCTAACCAGCGATAGGAATGCCGCCAGTTAGAGTTTCGCGGGCAGCCAAGCCCAATGCCTTTACTCAATCTCTTATGAGTGAACCCCATGAACTACACTGACCTTAAACAAAAGACTCCCAGACCTCATAATTTGACCCCTGCAGATCGAGCCAGGATCGTCCGAAATCTCGAATTCGGCGCGAGCTTAAGTGAAGACACGGTTTTGGAGTTCGCCAGAAGTTCCACCGTGTCCGAGGTCCGTCGCAGGCGATTCGTTTACCGCGCTGGAGAGCAGGCTGATGCTTTGTATGTGATTGTAAAAGGTCGCATCAAGCTTTGCCGGATCGAACCCAAGACAGAACGCGAAGCGGTAATTGACATCCTTCCGCAAGGATCCCTGTTCGGTGATTCCGCCCTCTATTCAAGCGCGGGCCGCCGTGAGAACTGGGCGGTCGCATACGAGTCGTGCACACTATTGAAGATACCAGCTGAAGAATTCAAGAATGCAATGGCCCACGAGCCGCAACTTCACGAGTACACTTTCCGGTTGATCGGCCAACGACTTGAACGTGCCGAACAACGACTGGCTGACTTTTCTCTAAACGCAATACCGGCCCGTCTGGATCGACTTCTGGCAGACTTTTCAAATCGCTACGGGGTACACGAATCCGATGGAGTGTTAATCGACATCTCGCTACCTCACCGTGAGATCGCTTCGATAGTAGGCTCGACGCGTGAAAGCGTAACGGTGCGTCTGAATGCAATGCGACGCGAAGGCACCATCGAATTCGTTAACCGAAGGATTCTGGTCAAGCGTCCTGAGGGTCTCGTGCAAACAAGCAATGATGCTCCGGTGGTTACTTAAGCTTAGTCAATCCGTACATGAAATGTCCTACCTGCGATAAAGAAGCACCCTGGCAGGACAATCCCTACCGTCCATTCTGCTCAGAACGCTGCAAGCTTGTTGATCTTGGAAAATGGGTGAACGATGAATATCGCGTGCCTGGACGTGAGTTACCGCCCGAAGGCCACACTAACCATCCACCGGATGGGGAAACTGACGAAGAATCCTAGACCGCACAGATAGCTATTTTCTTTTGGTCGGCGAGCGCTAACATTTCGCCGCGATCGAACATTAGTGTTTTCCCCGCACTAAGCACCAGGCAAGTGGCCCCCGCGTCGATCATTCGTTCCACGGTCGGAACTCCAACCACCGGCACATCAAATCTCATGTCCTGATCGGGTTTAGCTAGCTTCAATACTGTCAAAGCGCCGCTGCTCAATTTCACCACGCCCAGAGTGCCCTTTCCACGCATCAGATCGCCCGCTCGCTGGATAGTGGCATCCGTTCCTTCCATGGCTTCGATCGCCACGCAGGCTTTCCCGCGGACCACTATCGTTTGGCCCAGGTCGAGACCGGCGATGTCATGGGCGATTTCCAGCCCATAATCAATGTCAGCCCGCTCAGCTGCGCTCGGCTCACGCCGAGTCAACGTACCGGCGAGTGGCAGGTGATCCTGAAGGAAGCAGGTTGAATCAATCAGATCGATTCCGTCTACCGCGAGTTCCGCGGCGATACCGCCAATCAGTGAGGTTGTGTTCCGACGTTGAAGCTTCAATAACATCTTCAACATTCGCGCATCGGGTATTGCCCGACTGAAGATTTGAACGTGTCTGACCTGTCCGGCCATGATGGCCTTACTGACTCCCTCACCTTTGAAAAAGCGAATCATCTTCCCAAGCTGGCCGATGCCCACCCATTGAAAACGATCGACTTCGCGTTCCAACTCGGGATCAGTTTCTTCTCGAATGGCAGCTACCGACAGAGACACACCGGCGCGGCGTGCTCCTTCAGCCACCATGAAAGGAAACCGGCCGTTACCTGCAATTAAACCGTAGCGCATGGGAATTAAAGGATGAAGGCGGAAGGATGAGGGATGAACGCGGATCACCCTTCATCCTTCCGCCTTCCGCCTTCATCCTTACTTAACTACCCCTCTCTGCGAGGTCTCGATAAAATTTACCAGGGTGTCGATCTCGGGGGAGTTTTGAAATTCTGCTCTGATTCTTTCGATCGCTTGAGAAGTGTTCAGTTTGGACGATAGGAGTAGGCGAAACGCGTGGTGCAGGGAGTTGATTACTTCTCGGCTGTACCCCCGGCGTTTCATGCCAGTCGTATTCAGGCCGTAACATTTCGCATGGTTCCCCACCGTTAGGGCAAACGGAAGTGCGTCTTTCACCACGACTGAGTAACCGCCGACGTATGCTTCCCTGCCGACCCTGCAAAACTGGTGAACACCTGAGTAGGCCCCGACATTCGCATGGTCTTCAATGATTACGTGCCCGGCAAGAGTTGCGGCGTTAGCCATAATCACATGGTTGCCGATGATGCAGTCGTGAGCGACGTGGGCCTGGGCCATTAACAGACAATCATCGCCGATGCTCGTCAACAAGCCTCCACCAACGGTTCCGCGATGAATGGTTACAAATTCCCGAATCATGTTGCGACGGCCAATTCGCGTCTCCGAATGTTCGCCGCCGTATTTCAAATCCTGTGGTGCTAACCCGATGGACACAAACGGAAACACACGCGTTCCCTGGCCTATTTTGGTGCGGCCGTCGACTACGCAATGCGACTCGAGTCGCACATCATCTTCGAGCTCTACTTCGTCATTAACGATGCAATATGGACCAATGAAACAGCCCTCGCCGATGCGGGCATGCGGACTGACAACAGCAGTCGGGTGAACATTGTTACGCTTGGTAGCTACGGCCATGAAGTTTTAGAGAAGAATTTTAAGAAAGAAAATTGGTGCGTCTCCGCCAATCGAGATCTTGACTAGACGGCCGAGCCTCGGTCAGCGATCACGCTCATGATGTTTGCGTCTGCGACCAACTGCCCATCGACTTTAGCTTCGCCTTTCATCCGCTGCACGCGGGAGCCAATTCGGATAGCCGTCACCTCAAGCGTTAGAGTGTCGCCAGGAACTACAGGGCGTCGAAACCGTGCCTCTCGAATCCCGGTAAAAAGCACTAGTTTTTGGTCGCGATCTTCGATCTCACGAAGCGCGAGCACCGCCCCAACCTGCGCAAGTGCCTCGATAACGAGGACGCCTGGCATTACAGGCGCTCCAGGAAAGTGTCCCTGAAAAAACGGCTCGTTGATGCTGACTTGCTTGATGCCCACGATACGTTCCCGGGGGACCAGTTCGATAATTCGATCCACGAGAAGAAACGGATACCGGTGGGGCAAGAGTTCTTGAATTGCTTGCGAATCGAGAACAGTTTCCATGGTTGCAATAAGAAACGCGGCTTGCGGACTGACTACCGCATCGCCGCGTTTCGGTCGAAACCTTTAGCTGGAATTACTTTGCCGGTGTAATTGCCGCTGCAGTAGCCGGATTCTTTGTATTGAACTCGTTGATGAAAGCCCTGGTGATATCCAGCGCATCAGCCGCATAAACCAACGGTACCTGACTGCCGTCAATTATCACGTGAATGTTATGAGACTTGGCATAAGCTTCAAGGGCCTTGCCGATATCTTCCTGCAGAGGTGAAAACATTTCCTGGCGTCGCTTGTTGTAGGCAGCCTGGGCATCTTCACCTTTACGCTGGTAATCCTTTTTCAAGGTTTCCAATTGATCGATCTTGGCCTGAATTGATTTCGGATCCACTACAGATTGAGCGGCCTGCGCTTGTGACACTTCGTTGGTCAGCGTCGTAATCCGGGTTTGCATGCCCTGCAATTCGGTCTGACGGGGTTGAAATTCCCGATTCAAAGTTGTGATCAGAGTATTGAATCGGCCAATACCGGTTTTTGCATCGAGAAACGCGTCTGAATAGATAAGAGCGATCTTACTTTCCGGAACATTTCCAGTTATAGCGGGTGTGGTTGCGGGCGCCGCAGGTCTTGTCTGTGCCCACGCGGGTGAAACAGTCAGGGCCAGGACAAAAACAAATGCGAAAACAAATCTATCTTTCTTCATGACTTTCTTGTAATGCTCCTCAAATAGGGGATGGTCAGTCCTGTTAGTTGTTCAGACCATCGCTGTGGTTGGCTTTAAGTGATCAAAAGGTGCGCCCAACGCTAAAGCGGACAACTGTCTTTTTCTCGTTAAAGAAGAATGGAAAACCATCGATTATCTGGTCTTCTCTAGCTTTGGGATTATACGCAAAGATCAGCCTAAAAGGCACGTTGATGATGGGGACCTGGACCCGCACTTCCATACCCAAACTAGCCCGGTAATCTGTGATCTGGTTATAGAGACTCTGCGAAATGCGAACGACTGTATTGGTTTGGGCCTCGCCGCGCAGATACACCTGCTGGAAGCCGAAGGGTAACCCGGTAACCGGATCGAACGACCCGAGATTCCGCGCGTTATCAAGCTCCTGCGTGGTGACGAGACGATTGTCGCGTAAGACGAGCCCCGGAATACCACTGCCCCCCGATACCAACGCCAGGCTGGTGTTGGCGTTACAGGCAGCCAGTGTCGACAAGCTTACCTGAGCCAGGCGTTGCGGGGTGCGCTCACATCGAATAACACCAACGGTATTCAGGAAAGGCTGGTCGGTCAGGAAGTTGCTGGAGAACGTCTGATCGCTTTTGCCCCTGAGATTAAATGACGAGCCAATGTCGGCAAAGGCAGCCAGGCCCACAGTGTTTCCGATGATTGGGATTCGATACTCAAAATTGCCCAGCACCTGGGTGTCACCACCGATCGGGTTGTAAAAGCGCGGCAACTGGACCATGTTCGCGCCCGAAGTTCCAGTGAACACACCAATATTCGCCAGTGATGCCGGCAGCCCAGGCACCGGGACCGGTGTCTCGGATGGATTGGTGGCAATCACTACGTTTCTGGAAGTGATGAACGTATCGAGTGGCGCGAGCGGACTAATGTGTCGAACGTTGTAACCGCGAATACTGAATTCATCCCCCAGAAAGAAGCGCTCAAAGATGGGCACCCCGTCAACGAAAGCGAGTGACTGAGCGTTCCTAACCTTGTCCGTCACGGCAAAACTGCCAACGGTACCGGCCAGGATTCGGAAACCAAATACTTCCGGACGTTCTGACTTCTTTCGCCGCACAGGAATAAACTGCGAATAAGAAAGAGTCGGCTGATAGGTGCGAACGTCGCCGCCGAGTCCAGCCAATGCAAACTGCATCGATAGTTCGCGACCATTCGTTGGATCGACGCTGGCGTTTCTCGTGTCGTAGGCGAAACTTGCCGAAACTCGGCTGGTGATGATGCTGTCCTGGGTGTAAATGACCGGGATAAACAGCGTGGGATTATTGGGATCCTCGTTAACTAAAGGATCCTCCACGCTCGAAGTCGAGAACTGATAAGACAATCCAACCCGCGACAACTGGGTAAAGCGTCGTTTGCGATAAAACTCCGATAGCGGCGCGCTCGCAAAAAGAGAACCGCCATACGACGTACGCGTAAACAGATTCTGATCGTCTACGTTCAATTGATCGAGCTGGTTACCCGCCAAGCCCTGCTGGGCCTCAAAGTTCTGGGAAAGAAATGTTCCCTCACCGAAAAACTTCTGCGTGTAACCGAAGAGCGAAAATCCGGCGGTTATTGGCCGGTTGTTGATGTAGGGCTCGGTGAACGAAAACTGCAGATATCGCTGCCGGTTTCCAGCGGACATGTTGATCGACAACACTTCGCCGCGTCCGAGCAAATTGTTAGTAGAGTATTCCAGTCCAAAGAAGGATCCGCCGATTCCTGAAAGGCCACCGTTGAATGATATCTGCTGGCGACCCCGCTCGGTCACTTTCAGATTAATATCTACGGTTGCTTCTTCATCGTTCGTCTTGAAGTCAGCGTCCTTGTCCTTGTCGATTGGGTCAAAATAGCCGAGCTGATTAACTTTGACGATCGAGTATTCCCAGTAAGTCTGGTTATAGATGTCGCCTTCATTCACGAGCACTTCACGGCGCAGCACGTTGTCGCGAGTAAACGTGTTGCCAATGAACTCGAGACGGCGCAGCATAAACTGCTTGCCTTCTTCGATCGTGATTAAGAAGTCGACGATACCTTCATCAGGCTTCTGAGGATTATCTTTGAATGTGGGGGTCGGCTCAGCGGTGTATTCAATGAAGCCCTGAGCGCCATAATACTTTTTGAGATTTTCAAATAGGGCCTTGCCAATTCTCTCGCCGTTGGCCACGTCTCCTTTATTAAGACCGATTACATCGCGAACGTTCTGTTCGGAGAAAATTGAGTTGCCCTCAATCTTCATCTCGCCAATGCGATAGAGCTTGCCCTCGATGACGGGAACAGTAACCCGGAGACCTTCATCAACTGAAGAAAGAAACGGAAGCGGCAGAATTGGAAAGCCTGTACGGCGTGGTCCAACCCCTTCAACTCGGGGCTCACCGTGACGAGCCTGGAGGTAACCCTTTGAGCGCATGTAGTTGTCTACATTGCGCAGGTCGTAATCCAGCTTTTGGCGATCGAGAATGTCCTGACCTTTGAAGCGGGTGATGAGGCCAGCTTCCTTAACCAGCTTCATCGAGCCGCGCAATGCGCCGTCGCTGAAAATCGAGTTTCCTTCAAACTGAATTTCGACAACACGGACACGCTCACCTTCGTTAATCGTGAAGGTTAGAGCTGTAGAAGTTGCTGAAACTTCGTCCCTTTTCTCTTCGATGGTTGCGTTTGGGTGGCCCCTGGCGGCGAGCAATTCTTTTAGGACGCGGATCGCGTTTCGGGCTTTCACTGGATCGTAAACGCTCTCCTTCGAGATACCGACGCGCCTTTCGCGGAATGCTTTGAGCACGTCTGATTCCTGAACGCTCTTCAATCCGTCAAACTGAAGATCCCGAATGATGGGCAGTTCTTTAACTTCGAAGATTACGTTGATGCCGCCTCGAGCGCCATCTTCCGTCAAAACACGCGTGGCCGTCTTGTCGAAGAAACCCAGAGCAAGAATCGCCTGCAAATCGCGCTGGACTTGCGCTTCGTTGTATGGATCGCCGGGACGAGTTTGAACGTAATAAAGGACGTCGTCCTTTCTCAGACGACGATTGCCGGTGATGTCTACGGATTCTACGAGGCGTTGGCCCTGTTGAGCGTTAACAGGTCGCGGTCCGGTAATCAATGAAGCCAGCAGGATGATTCCGCCCACAAGAATGAGCAAAAACCCGCGATATGAATGCATAGGTAACGTTTCCCTCAGGTTCCTACCGGATCTCAGATACTTTCGGGGAGCTTGAAAAGGGCTTAATTTATCGAATCAATATTAGGACGAAAAGCGCTTAAATGCCGCGAGCCGGGCGCATCCAGTGATTGTGGAACCCTTTTGATTCAGAACTGTCCCTGTCTCGTTGCCAAAGCAGGCCCGCAAAGTCGCGCATTATACCCAACGACTATCGCAAAAGTAAAAAGGCAAAGGAAATAAGGACATTGCACGCCCGTCTTTCTTCCCTTTGCCGTTTCACTGATTTGTTGCCGGCCCTGACTAATGAATCAAAAGTGCGTCGTCTGGCTCTTCAATTCCCAGTGGGCGGTGGTTGAGATCATCGCCATCAAGAAAAACCTCGATCAACGAAGCACCGGCCAATTGTCCCTGAATCAACGCCTCAGAAAGCGGGTCTTCAACATACTTTTGCAACGCCCGGCGCAGGGGGCGAGCTCCGTAAGACCGGTCAGCACAGGTTTTCTCAACGATCCATCTCTTAGCCTCTTCGGTCAGCCTGACTTCAAATCCGTGCCTGATCATCGTGCGATTGATCTGCTCAACTTGAAGCTGAATAACGTCGAGCAGTTCCTGGTTAATCAGCTCGTCAAAGATGATGATCTCATCCAGGCGGTTAATGAACTCCGGATTGAAGGTTTGTTTGACCGACGACATAACCATCTCTTCCATCTTTTCCCGGCTGGCGTCAGTTGTTCCCTGAAATCCCATCGTGCCCTTCTTCTGAATAAAGCGGGCGCCGATGTTCGACGTCATGATGATGATGGTATTCTTAAAATCTACCGAGTTACCAATTGCGTCGGTCAGGACGCCGTCCTCAAACACTTGCAAAAGGACATTGAAAATATCAGGGTGGGCTTTCTCGATTTCATCGAAAAGCAATACCGAGTAAGGCGAACGCTTGATACGTTCAGTTAGTTGTCCACCCTCTTCATGTCCCACATAGCCCGGCGGTGAGCCAATCAGCTTTGAGACCGAATGCTTCTCCATGAACTCCGACATGTCGAATCGAATCATCGATCGTTCACTGCCAAAGAGAACCTGGGCCAGCGATCGGGCCACTTCTGTCTTGCCAACTCCAGTCGGTCCCAGGAAGAGGAACGAGCCGACCGGTCGCAGCGGATTCTTTAAGCCTGCTCGCGAACGACGAATCGCGCGGGCTAAAGCTGAAATCGCCGGACGCTGTGAAACCACCCGCTCGTGTAGCTCGACTTCGATCCTCAGCAGCTTTTGAGTTTCTTCTTCCTTGAGCGAGGTAACCGGGATACCTGTCCAGCGCGCAATCACTTCTTCCACGTCGTCGCGCGTGACCTGCGCCGAAACCATCTCGTCATCGCCGCTTTCATCAAGCGCAGTGCTTCTCGCGGGCTCTTGTGACCATTCGGCAATCTGACCCCAATCCGAAAGATTGCCCTGCTCACGACGAACCCGCAGCTTTACGCGCGCGCCGGCTTCATCGATTACGTCGATGGCTTTGTCAGGCAGAAAACGATCGGGAATGTAGCGATGCGATTGATAAACTGCGGCTTCCAAGGCTTCGTCGGTATAGCGAACCTGATGGAACGTTTCATAACGTTCGCGCACTCCATCGAGAATCAAGATCGCCTCAGCCTCTGTCGGAGGTGGAACTTTAACGGCCTGGAAACGGCGTTCGAGGGAACGATCTTTCTCGATTGATTTGCGAAACTCGGCCGGAGTGGTGGCGCCGATACATTGAATCTCTCCACGCGAAAGCGCGGGCTTCAGAATGTTTGCCGCATCGAGCGATCCCTCAGCCGAACCAGCGCCAACGAGCGTATGCAGCTCATCGATGAAAACAATGTACTGCGGATTCTCAATCAGCTCGCGCATGATCTGCTTCAAACGTTCCTCAAATTGCCCCCGGTATTTTGTTCCGGCAACAATTAAAGAAAGGTCGAGCGACAGGATTCGTTTGTTTTCAAGAAACGATGGCACGTCGCCTCTGACAATTCGTTGAGCAAGACCTTCGACGATTGCGGTCTTACCTACGCCAGGCTCACCAATGAGCACAGGATTGTTCTTGGTGCGACGGCAGAGAATTTGGACCAGGCGTTCGATCTCGGCTTCACGTCCAATAAGCGGATCGAGCTTGTCGCTGGAAGCGTCGTCAGTCAGATCGCGCGAAAACTCCACCAGGTGTGGAGTGTCCTTCTTTTGTGCGCTCCGCGAGTCAACACCCGACTGGCGAGCAATCTCATCGCGTACCGCATTCAAACGCAAACCGCGCTCGTAGAGAATCTCGGCAGCCATTGAACGGTCTTCCCTGAGAAGTCCCAGGAGCAGATGTTCAGTACCGATGTGACGGTGCTGGAGTCGATCACTCTCCTCGTGAGCGTAAGCGAGAACTCGCTTCGTTTCGGGAGCGAGCGGTAGTTCAACCGACGTGGAAATCTTCTCTCGAAGCAGAGTACGGCCCTCGATCTCCTTGCGTATCGATTCGATCGAAACCTGGGCGCGCGGGAAAAAGCGACCCGTTAAAGTCTTGTCTTCCCGCATCAGACCCAGGAGCAGATGCTCGGGTTCAATCGCAGGCGCTCCAAACTGCGAAGCTTCGTAACGTGCGAAGAATATTACGCGGCGTGCTTTTTCTGTATAGCGTTCGAACATTGGTTTTAATTGCCGAACAGGACCTTATGATTACGGTGCCGGGCGATAGAAGTTCCTCGCCCGGCAACTGGCGCGCATTATAACCCATCAATGAGTGCGCCAAAAGGTTTGCCGGATTTCGCTCGGATAAAAGTTCCAAGCGATCGCTTAGCTCAGGCTGGCTTCATCGGTGCACATTAGTCCTCGTAAAGCCTTCCGTCCCTCAACGTCAAGCGTCGATCACATAGGATCGCCAAATCCTCGTTATGCGTTGCCACGATGACAATTGCCTGAGCGTTTTGTGCGTAAGACACCAGTAAGCCTGCGATTGCTTCGCTGGCAACTGCATCAAGATTGCCGGTGGGTTCGTCAGCCAGGACAATTGATGGACGATTCACCAGGGCGCGGCAAACAGCCACGCGCTGCTGCTCCCCACCAGACAGGTTACCTATTAGGTGAGTGGAGCGGTCGCCGAGGCCTACTGATTGAAGTGCCGCACGAGCGGTCACCTGGGCCGTCGCGAGTGCTTGACGATTGATCCTGAGCGGTAAGCTAACGTTCTCTAATGCCGTCAGATCCTTGAGCAAGTGATGAAACTGAAAGACTAACCCCATGCGCTGATTACGAAAGCCGGATAATTCCGAAGCCGAAGCCTGGTGAAGGGGAAACTCTCCAGCTTCGATCGAGCCATGGTCCGATAACTCAAGCCCAGCCATTAGATGTAAGAGGGTTGACTTACCTGCACCTGAAGCGCCCGTGACTGCAATCGCTTCACCGGTCCTAGCCTGAAAGGTGACTCCACGCAGAACTTCAATTTTTTCACCCGCGGGTGAGACGAAGCTTTTACGTAGGTCGGACACCTTTAGTCCTATGTCCAATGTCCAGGGTCCAGGGTCCGCTGCCCCACGTCGACTTTCTACGGCATCGCGATCTTTGGTGTCCCCAGCGTCCAACGTTGGACGTTGGACATTGGACATTGGACTCTCTTCCGACTTTGGACTTTGGACGTTGGACATTTGACTTGTATTCACCCCGCGTCTCGCAACAACTCAGCCGGGCGCATCTTCGCTGCCGATCGTGCAGGATAAAGTGTAGCGACGATGCTGAGCACGACCGCGACACTCGCTGCCATGAAAACATCGCTAATGTCCATGTTAAGAGGCACCTTGTCGATGGAATAGACGTCGGCTGGCAGACTAATCAGGTTGAAGTAGTTCGTTATTGCGATCGTTACAACACCCAGGAACACTCCCAATGCAGCTCCGAGCGCACCCGTCACCGCGCCTTCGATCACAAAGATACCCATGATGCTCGCGCGCGTTGCGCCCATGGCGTTCAGAATTGCGATATCACCTCGCCGTTCGGTGACAACCAAAATCAAGGTAGTAGTAATGTTGAGCGCTGCAATCAGAATGATCAGCGCGATGATGATGAACCCGATGCGGCGTTCCAGCGTTAATGCGGTAAACAGAGGACGATTCGCCTCCTGCCAATCGACGACTAAGAAGGGTGGGCCAAGTAGCTCCTTGATTCTCGCTGACGACTGTTTGACCTGGTAGATGTCCTTCACCTGCACGCCTACCACTGACGCTGCGGAGGCTCCACCGGTGAAGGTCGAGGCAGTCTGCAACGGCAGGTATATCCAGGTTGAGTCGTATTCGAAGAGTCCGGTGCGCGAAGTTCCGGCAACGTTCACAATTCGCTTCGTCGTCGCAGTGGATCCTGAATTGGTCGCGACGATCTCGGCCCGATCACCCACCTTCAACCCCGCACGGGCTGCCAGTTCTGAGCCCAACAAAACGTTTGGGGGATTGCCCTCGCTGAGGTCAAACAATTTTGCCGCCGAACCATCAATCACAGAGCTTTCAAGATCAAATCTCGCCTGTTGGGAACTTCCATCAACACCACGAAGCACCGCATAAGTCGACCCTTTTGGACCAATCAGAAGCGCTCCATCGTATGTTGTGCCGGTTGCTGAGGTTACTTCCTGAAGTGCCCCAATCCGTTGGGCTATGACGCGAAAGTCAGACATAGGTTGACCGTCGCTACGCACAACAGTGATGTGGGCGGTGCCGCGCAATATCTTGTCGCGCATCTCATCGCGAAACCCATTTGCAAGGGCGAGCGCGACGATTAGTCCACCGACGCCTATCGCTATTCCCACGAGAGCAATCAGCGTGGTCACGCTTGCCACCCTGCGTTTACTTCTCGATCGCAGATGCCGAAAGGCGAGAAAAACTTCGTAAGGCATTGATAGCGGTCTTACTCAACCAGTTAAGGGCGCGCATTTCCGGGTGTCTTCGGGGCGATTCACCGGCAGAAGTGTTTCAAGTTGAGGAGAATCATTGGCGCTTTGATCGTCGAGCGGTCTTAATTCATAAATGGTTTCCGAAGCACGACGGAACCGAAAATGGTGCTGTAGATTCGCAATAGCCGGAAGCTCGTCACGCTGCCATCCGCAAGGCATCCACCAACGTGGGTCAGCGTCAATAAAAACTCGCCTTCCCTCCTTCATATGGTCCTCGATGGTTGGCACGAGATTCTTATCGCCAGGCCAGCCTCCCCCCGTGCCGACAGTTTTCCACGCTCCGGCGCCCATCGCTTTCCAGTAAGTCACGGCGATTGTTTGCGCACCCGCGATCATCACCGCATCGCGAGGCACTTGTTCGAGTTGTCGCCGATACTCCTTGCTGATCGCGCGACGTTCGGCAAATTGCCGGCTTGTTTTTTTGACTAATAGACCAAAGGTCACCCCGACGGCTACGACCGAAATCGCGCACGAAGCGAACGCGAGTACGATTACTCCTGGCGCGTTTCTTAACGGCGCGAATCAGGAACGTTGCACAAAGTGGCGCGAGTGCGGGTAACCCGGTCAAGAAGTAGCGCCAATTGATGGCCGTGCTGTAATTTAAAAAAAGTGCGAGGTTGGCAAACAAGCCGATTCCAGCCAGAAATAGCATCGGAGTGAGCTTGTTCCGCCGCCATTCGCTCGCGAACGCAAACGGCATCGAAAGAAAAACAAGAGGCGAACTCGCAAAGAAGAATCCCAGATAAGGTAAAAGGTTTTTCCAGGTGATCGCCGGGTGACGCGCAGCTTCCTGTTGCATCGACTCACGCCACCCATACCAGACACGGTTGTAGTGCGCGTCAGTCAAAAACCAAAAGGCCCACCAGCTAAAGGCAAAAAGGAAAAACAGCGCACAGGAAATCAGAATCAAGGTGACGCTGCGCCGGTTGAGTTTCCAACCAAAAACGAATGGAGCGAGTATCAACCAGGGAAGATAAACTCCCATCGTCTCTCTCAAGTTCAACCCCAGGCCTAATAACGCGGCCCCAACCAAAACCATCCAAACACGATCTTCTTTTAGGCCTCTGAGATGAATGATAAGAGCCACTGCCAGCAGCAAAACTGACGGCACGTCGGTCATCACTTGTCCGCCATACAGCACAAACACCGGGGAGAAGACGATGAAAAGCGAAGCTAGCGTGGCGGAGTAAATCGAGCCTGAAACATGGCGAGCCAGGATCCAACAGGCAATCACCGCGAGCGGCGCCTGGGCCACTACGGCATACTTGAACAGCAGGTACGCATCAACTGGTTGGAGACCAAAAAGGAAATGGGCTGTTTCGAAAAGCGCGTAGTTACCAAAAATGAAGAGGTTTCGCCCAAGCGCCATCGAGGAGGGATAGCCGGCAACTGACAGCATCGTGTAATCGAGCCCGTCCCAGTCGCCAATGAAGGGATCAACAAAGGTTAGGACCAGGCCCAGGGAAATTAAGGCAGGTATGGACCACCATGGCCACGCATTCCAAAACGAAATTGTTGGACTGTCGACCAGGTCACTCTGATGTCTAGTCGAATAGTCAGACGTTGCGGGCGTGGCCGTCGTTAGATGTGTCTGGTTCAATGAGTTGAGTCTCGACCGAGCGTTGCGGCCGCTTTACCATTTTTACGCGATTTCCCTGCGCATTGTACTCAACTTCGTCCATGATGTTGTAAATGAGCAGAACACCTCGTCCAGAGGCTTTGAACAGATTGGCGGGATCGCATGGGTCGGGAATTGTTTGAACGTCGAAACCTTCGCCTTCGTCTTCGATCGTGAAAGACGCTTCGGTGGGCGACAACTCAGCGCTAACTCGCACAAGTTTTGTCGGGTCACTCTTGTTGCCATGCTTGACAGCGTTAACAAACGCTTCGTCAAGCGCGACAAAGAGATTTGATCCTTCAGCCGCAATCAAACCAAGCTTTGAAACTCGCTCCACCAGGTATTGCAGCACGCCGTTCATTAGCGCCAGGTCACTGGGAATTTCAAACTCGATCTTTTCGTGAGTGTGATCGAGGAGATTCGGATCGTCTACATAGCGCAGTTTGTACGAAAGTGTTTGTTCGACAATCTCCCGCAGTTCATCTTTGTCGTAGGTTGAGCGGCGAAAGTTTCCGGCTCCCATCTTGAAAGCTTTGATGACTCCAGCTTTGTCTGGTTGGAGCGGAACAATTAGGTGTCTGCGTTGGAGGTCGCCAATGGGCCGGCCATTTTCAGCTTCTTCGGTGAGGTCGCTGATTATCAAATCAAATTCCTCGAGGTCGACACGTTCCAGGGCCGCTTCTCGATCGCCAGTCATCACGACCTCATGGCCCAGAGTGCCCAGCACCTGCTCGAGGATCTGTCGGAGCTCATCGTTATTGTCGACGATGAGAATCCTGCGTTTCTGCATTCGGCTCCAATCTAATGATAATGTCCGCTGGAGAGAGGGCGCCGGCTAGCGGCACTCCCAATTACGCTTTTGAGCGCCTCGGCGTTCGAAATATATCACCGGCAAGCCGAAAGTGATAAGACGCGGCAGACTGCTCAAACAGTTGGAATTGACCTGTAACCAGCGCAGGAAGGCGGGTCTTAAGGTGATCCGCTGAGTTTCGTCAGGCACTTCTCCAGGTTCACGCGAGCGCAAACTAGCAGTTTGTTTTATACGGTGACAAGCCCCGTACACCCCGCGAGCGCCTGATACGCTAAACTACGCCTTTGTTCTGACCCCTATGGCTAAGCGAGGAAAAATCCAAACATGGCTCGAATATGCCGTTGCACGCTCTGCGTTGGGTGTCCTCAATGCAATGCCTGTCACCTGGGCCATGGCAGTTGGAAAAGCGATGGGCAGCTTGGCCCACTCGCTGGCAGCTGAGTTGCGACGAACCGGAGAACGAAATCTATTGCTAGCCTTTCCGGAGAAGAGCGAGCAGGAACGGCGCGACTTGCTGGCCGCCTGCTTCAAAAATCTGGGGCGACAACTCGGACTCTTCAGTCATTTCTCGACAGACACTCGTGAGCAGTTGCTGAGCCTTACCGAGTTTAAAGGCCTGGAAATCCTTGAAGGGTTTAAGACTGGCGGCAGCGCGAGCGATGGAACCGGAGGTGGTCACCGCGGGGTGATCTTGTTTACCGGTCATGTGGGAGCCTGGGAACTCTCAAGTTTTGGACTTTCGCTGCGCGGTCATCCACTGAGTTTTTTAGTCCGCAGGCTCGACAACCCAAAAGTTGAGCAACTGGTCGAACGCATTCGGACACGCTTCGGTAATCAGTCGGTTGATAAACGCGGGGCCGCACGTCCGATGCTTAACATCCTGAAGACGGGCGGTACACTCGGGCTGCTGGTGGATCTGAATACGCTGGACGACGAAGCTATCTTTGTTGATTTCTTCGGTGTGCCTGCGTCGACCACGTTTATGTTGGCGAAACTAGCCCTACGAACAAATGCTGTCGTGCTTCCGATATTTGCTCCATGGGATGAGCGGCTCGGAAAGTTTCTGGTCCATACCCTGCCACCCGTATCGATTGAGCCTTCTGGCGATGAACAAGAAGACGTGCGGCGCTTGACCGCCGAACTTTCTAAGAGCGTGGAAAATTACGTGCGCAAATATCCTGAGCAGTGGCTATGGATCCATAAGCGTTGGAAAACCAGGCCGCCGGGTGAAGAGGCAATTTACTAAGAACATGCAAGCTTCAGCTGAACAAGAACTTCGTTCGAATAGGATTGAACAGTCGCTGGAGCGCGCTTACTCGTTTGCCGATCTTTCCGATTATCCCTTCAAGAAGCGGCTGATGATTCGGGCCGCTGATTTGGCTTTCTATGCAGTGATCAACTTCATCGGCCTCACCGCACGGTTTGAAGTGATTGGCTGGGAAAACCACGAAGACGTTACCCGTAAAGGCGGTTTGCCAATTTACAACTTCTGGCACGACCGCATCTTCCTCACTACCTACTGGTGGCGCAAGCGACGCATCGTTGTCCTAACCTCAAAGAGCTTCGACGGGGAGTACATCGCTCGATTCATTCAAAGGTTTGGCTACGGCGCTGTCAGAGGCTCGTCAACCCGCGGGGGCGTGGGTGCGATCGTTGAAATGGTTCGACTCATGCGTCAGGGATGCACCACGGCATTTACTCTTGATGGACCAAAAGGTCCACCGTATGTGGCGAAGATGGGTCCGGTGCTGCTAGCGAAAAAATCCGGCCATCCGATGATGCCGGTCACGATGGCACTGAAGAATTATTGGAAAGCCCCAAGTTGGGACTCGTTTCAGATTCCCAAGCCTTTCACGCGCGCGCGTGTTTACGTCGCTCCGGCTATTTATGTCCCCGCTGATGCCGACGAGGAGTTGTTGCAGGCGAAGCGTGACGAGCTGCAAGCGGCGCTCGATGACCTAAACAAGCGCTCGGAGGAATGGCGAACGGAAGCTAAAGCTTGAGGCTGATTGTAGGGTGGCACTACGTGGCCACCCCTTCTTGTTCAAATGCTCCGCCGGTGATATGGCCACCGGAAGGGGGGCCACGGAGTGCCGCCCCTCAGTCATTCCTCGTAATCTCAATGTTCGTAGTACCTCTTTCAGGCAGCCCGCTTTGATTTATCCGCATCCTTGATTACTCTCTCTGCAATCAATCTCCCGCACAACTATTTGAGGAGTTCACGAATGAAATCGCTATTTGTATTGGTTCTAGGTTTGTTTATTGGTGTTACGGTCCAGGCGCAGTCGGCTAAACCGCCGAAAGAAACCGCGATGGATCGTTTTCTGCGGTACGTGAAGATCGACACTCAGTCTGCTGAAGACCAGACCAAAGTACCGAGCACTGCAAAGCAGTTAAACCTGGCCAATTTGCTCGTTAAGGAATTGAAAGAGCTGGGCGCTCAAAACGTCAGCGTCAGCGAGTTTGGGATCGTCTATGCAACCGTGGCAGGTAACCTTACCGACAACTCAAAAGTGCCGGTGATTGGATTCATCGCCCACATGGACACCTCACCGGCCGTCTCCGGCGAAAACGTTAATGTCATCATTCACAAGAACTACCAGGGCGGCGACATCGTCCTGCCGAAAGATCCAACGCAAATAATAACCGTGGAGAAGACTCCTGTTTTGAAAACACTGATCGGCGACGACATCATCACAGCCGACGGCACTACGCTCCTCGGTTCGGACGACAAGTCTGGCATCGCCGAGATCATGACCATGGTCGACACGCTGATGCAGAACCCGCAGCTCAAACACGGCACTATCGCTATCGCTTTCACGCCCGATGAAGAGGTAGGTGGCGGTATCGACAAATTTGACGTGAAAGGCTTTGGGGCCCAATTCGCTTACACGGTAGATGGCAAATCGCTCGGATCGATCAACGAGGAAACCTGGGCCGCACGCACGGCGACGGTAAAGTTTCAGGGACTGAGTACACATCCGGGCACCGCCAAGAACATACTGATCAACTCGGCTTACGCGTTGGGTGATTATCTGACCCGGTTCCCAAAGGATATGCTTCCGGAAACGACCGAAGGTCGAGTGGGTTTTGTTCATCCTTACGGCGGCGTGGCAGACATTGAGCAGTCAAGCATTAAAGTCTTGTTGCGGGACTTCGACGTCAGCGGCCTCGATGCTAAAGAGAAAATGCTGAAAGACATGGTCACCCAAACCCAGGCGAAGTTTCCTCAGGTAAAGATCTCCATCGACGTCGAAGAAAACTACAAGAACATGAAGGTTGAGCTGCAGAAGTTTCCACAATTGACTGAGAATGCATTTGAAGCAGCGCGTCGGGCCGGACTCAAGCCTTTTATGGATCCGATTCGGGGCGGCACCGACGGCGCGCGACTGACCTTCCGAGGATTGCCGACGCCGAACCTGTTTACCGGCGGAAATAATTTTCACGGCAAGCTTGAGTTCAATTCGCGCAAGGGTCTGGAGAAAAGTACCGAGACGTTGGTTCATCTGGTCCAGATCTTCGCCGAGAAGGGTAAATAGATTGTCTGACGCTTCTCCCCGCCAAAGCTATCAGAGTGGATACGTCGCACTTGTCGGCCGGCCCAACGCCGGCAAGTCGACGCTGCTGAACACTCTCGTTGGCCAGAAAATCGCTGCTGTTTCGGACAAGCCGCAAACTACCCGCTTCAAGATTCAGGGCGTCATTAACAAACCTGAAGGTCAAATCGTCTTAGTCGACACGCCTGGAGTTCATAAACCAGGTTATGAGATGAACCGCCGCATGATGGCGTCGGTGCAGGATGCGCTGATGGGTGTGGACCTCGTTTGCCTGATCCGCGACGCGTCAGTTGCTACCGGAAACGGAGACAAGTTTGTGCTCGAACTGATCCAGCGTTCGAGTAAACCCGCGTTGCTGCTGCTCAACAAGATCGACAAACTCAAAGACAAGCAAGCGTTGCTGCCATTGATTGAATGGTACCGAAACGAATACGAATGGCGAGAGATTATCCCCATCTCGGCCTTGCGCGGTGACGTAAATGAAGTGCTACCCGGCGAGATGATCAAGCATCTGCCCGAGGGTGAGCCGCTCTTCGAAGAAGATGACTTTACTGATCAGTCGGTTCGCACCATGGTCTCTGAGATCGTTCGCGAGAAAATCCTGTTACAAACTCAGGAAGAGATTCCGTATGTAACGGCGGTGATCGTCGAGAAGTGGGAAGAAGAGCGGGAAGATTTCACCCGGATTCACTGCGTGATTCTGGTCGAGAGATCTTCGCAGAAGAAGATTGTCATCGGCAAAGGCGCCTCGCGCTTGAAAGAGATTGGCATCACTGCTCGCGCAGATATCGAACACATGCTGGGCCATCGAGTGCATCTGGAACTGTTTGTGAAGGTGGAAGAAGAATGGCGAAACAAACAGGGGCTGCTGGATGACATGGGGATTAGCGGTTGAGCTTCGCCTTGCAACCTCATTAAATTCCTAACTTTTCACGGGCTTCCTCAAAGGGATTCCAGTCTTCCGCTTTTCGCTTCAAGCAGTCACCCTTCATGTTTTCACTCTTCAGCAAATGAGCGATAGACAGTAATTCGCAAACCGCGAACGCAGGGCTTGCCTCCGCGCTTGTTCGGGTCAATCGGGATGTAATCCTGATAATTCATGTCCCGAAATTAGGTTGCGACAGTGGCGCGGCCAAGAGCCACGCGCGGAATTAGTATTGTATCTTGGATCGGAGATAATTCTTCTCGAACCTCTTCGAATACGGTGCGGGCAATGGCCAGGGGCCACGTCACCGGCAGGTCGCCTCTGGATTACCCCGGCCGTTTCAGCGGTTCTGAAACAGCGTGCATCTCATCCCATATCCGAACGTTTCTGCTTTCCTTCAGCAGCAACGACCCCACGACGAACGTCACGCTCGCGACAATGATCGGATAGTACAAACCTGCGTAAATATTTCCAGTGCTCGAGACCACATATAGACCTATCAGTGGCAGCAATCCTCCAAACACACCGTTGCCTATGTGGTAAGGCAATGACAACGATGTGTATCTGATCTTTGCCGGGAATGCCTCAACCAGATAAGCGGCGATTGGTCCATAGACCATCGTTACAAAGATTACCTGTATAAAAACCAGCAGGATTAGCTTCCAGGCAATCGGATTACTAATCAGGGTGGCGAAATCCGAATACGGCAAGACCTGAGCAGCCGGCTGCAGAGCACCATTCACCATCGTTTGCGGAGTCAACGAGATCGCTCCGGTGATCGGATTCCGCACCGGACTGGCGGTTACCACGTCTGAACCCGCGGCGGCTTGCATCGCCATGTAGATCGGAATGTAAGAGATAGCGGCTAGCAAACAACCAAACATCATGATGCGTTTGCGGCCAATGCGGTCGGAGAGCGCTCCGAAGACTACAAAGAACGGCATCCCTAACAAGAGGGCAATCGCGATGATGTAGTTTGCGGAAGTTCCGTTTACGTTGAGAACGGTTTGCAAGTAGAACAAGGCGTAAAACTGTCCCGTGTACCAGACCACACCCTGCCCGGCTGTCGCTCCAAAAAGTGAAATCAAAACCCGCTTCAGGTTGGCCCACTGCGTAAACGCTTCTTTCAAGGGTTTCGCGGAAGTCATCCCGGAACTCTTGATGTGCTGGAAGATTGGCGACTCGTTCATGCGCAGCCTGATGTAAAGCGAAATGCCAACCAGGAAGATGGAAATGAGAAACGGCACCCGCCAGCCCCACGAATTGAAGGCTTCCCTGCTCATCGTGTTTTGGACCACGAGGATGACTGCCAGCGAAACAAACAATCCCAGCGTTGCGGTGATCTGAATAAAACTGGTGTAGAAGCCTCGCTTCTCATCAGGCACGTGCTCGGCGACGTAAACTGCGGCGCCGCCGTATTCGCCTCCCAGCGCTAATCCCTGGAGGATACGAATTACCAGCAGAATGATAGGCGCAGCTATGCCTATCGTGGCGTAGGTTGGCAGGAACCCAATCAGCGCAGTGGCTCCGCCCATGATCAGAAGGGTCACGAGAAAAGCGTATTTCCTTCCGACCAGGTCACCGATGCGGCCAAAGAACAATGCGCCGAAAGGTCTGACAACAAAGCCAACAGCGAAGGTCGACAGGTAAGCGATCAGCGCGAGGGTGTTATTTCCCTGGGGATAAAACAGTGGCGAGATAACGGTTGCGAGACTTCCGAAAATGTAGAAGTCGTACCACTCGATCATGGTACCGACGGCGGATGCTGAGATGACTTTCCAGATGCTGTAGTCGGGAGTTGTGGGCCGCATTAATCGGCGTATCTTAGGCTACATCGGCATTTGTGGGAAGGTAGGTAGTCTTGGGTACTGCTGTAATTGAGATCAACGCTGAAAGCGTTGGCTAACCAGGGCTGCCAAAAGCGCAACCCTGGGCTGCAATTCGCGAACGCTTTCAGCGTTAACATCTCCGCGTTTTTTCTCGTTAGTGAGACGCGAAGCTTCTCATCCGGCACTACCGCGCTCGGTTCTGTGCCTCAGCCGGCTTTTCTTTCTTATCCAAAACTGTTCGCGCGATTGCTAACACGGATACCGCTCGAGGCGACTCGCCTGTAAAGCCCTTAGGCAAGTCAACAGCGCGATTAAAGTCGTCCTGGGCCAGCGACGTGAACAGTCCATTCAAATCGTAATTCTCGATTCGGTTATTATTAGTCATCGCACCACCACCTTTAAAGGCGATCCGCAACGTTAATTCACCATCTTCCCCGCTAAACTCAGAATGAGAATTGGCTGCCTTAATCACTTCGTCCATCATGCCCCAAGCCCGCGCCTTATCGAACTTTTGAAACTGCGTGACGATGGCAACCATTGCCCGGACGCGGTCAGGTGAACTCTGATCGATTCGCTTCGCCTCTGCCGTCGCGTTGTCGAGCACCTCGACGGCACGTTCAGGTTCAGTCAGTCCGAGCAGGCCTCCGGCTTCGGTGAGTCCCCAAGCTCTAAGTACGTTGGTCAGCTCAGAACTTCTCGATAGCCTGATCGCATCCTCGGGCTTCTTTTCCCTGATGGCGTTACGCATCGCGTCAAAGGACAGGTACGCGAGCACCTGCTTTCTCAAGTCGGCGTCTTCAATCTTCTCAGCCAGCCCCCGGGCGCGGTCATAGTCTCTGCCTGCCAACCCGGTAGCGGCCTGATAGTAGAGCCGATCTCGCTCGTCAGACGTTTTGGCGCGATCTATACGATCGAGAGTCTCCTGGACGCGATCCCGCGTGGTGTCTTCCGGAACAATCCCTCGCGTAAAAATCGGGTCGTCGGACAGGCGATTCCGTTCGGGAACATCCTGTGTGAGCAGTGATTGGCGCGCACGCAAGGCGGCCACGTGTTCCATGCCAAACTTTTCGTAAAGCGGAAGCATTCTTGTGATCACCACGTACGAGCCGAGTTTTCCGGACGACGACAGGTCAGGCTCCGAGAATGGACCAAGCAGTATTGCCGCGGCGGTCCGGAAAAATGCGTTACGAACATTTGCAGGGATGTTCTCGGGCGGAGAGTTTTTATCGTTCCAGCGACGCGTGTGGCTGTTCCCATCAGGTTTGACCGTGATGTACAGGTAAGGCGTAAAGACGTAAGACGAGAGGAGTGACACGCTGTTGGCGTCTGCCACTGGATCGTTGATGGCCCGCGCCAGAAGTGACAGGTAACGCTGGTCCGCGAGCTGCGGGTTCCGCTCATGCAGCATATCTAGAATGTTGATTCCGAGCGTATTAATTGGATAGAGGGCCGGGTCCGCAAACTGAATGGCGCGTTCGATGTCGCCGTCCTCCAACAGCTGACGTGCAAGACTCAGCCGCTGGGTCATATCAGGTGGTGGATTGTCAGGATTGATCCTGCGGGTGCCGCCCGAGGGGTTGTCAGGGACAGGCGCCTTTTCGGCGTCACGTTTCCGCGCCTCGTCAAGCTTCTGCAGAAACTCTTCGCCAAGCTCCCGATCTCGCTTCGCGGCCAGGCGCAACACTTCACGACGCAAACTGGGTCGCTGGCGACTTGCCGTCGTTCCACGAGCGTCAAGCCAAGCTTTGATTTCGGCCTCACTGCGTCGTGAGATATCTTCCTCAGCAGCCTCAGCTGAGTCCCAGGCCCGGCGAAACAGCGCCTTGGCACCCTCCGAATCCGTCTCCCACAGTAAATCAGCCGAACGAGCTTGCACACGTGCACGCAGCATTAGATCGCGGAAACTTCGCGACTCCTCCGCAAGCGCGGTCACCAACGACACAGCCATGGTGCGACGCGCTTCGATGGCCGGATCAACTTTCGGCTTCGAATTGCGGGCTTTAACGGCTGGGCCCTGGGCGGCTGCTACAATTGGAAACGCCAGAACAAGAATCACAAGGAGAATTCTGGATCGGTAGGTCATTTCTTTTTCCTTCCCTTGAAGATGGAGGATGAACTATTGCCCGTGACTCAAACGGTTGTGGGTCAGGGTCTGAACCTGCAAGGAAGCTTAACTTTTTGTAATTTCGGATGCGATAAGGCGCGGAGTCGCCTGTCAATCGCTTCTGGTTTATGCTCGCCTGGTAACATAACGCACAATCTGCCGCTCAGGTTCAATTTCTTGGAGACCCTAACGAAAGAAAAATTAGATCCCTCGTGGCATGCTCTTGACGTCCAGGTTGAGACCGGCGCTTTTGAGGCAGTCGAGTATGCCCTGATGGAGGCTGGAGCTGGAGGCACGGAAACGAATCAGGCGATCGTAACTGGCTATTTCCAAGCTATGCCCGATCGCGAACGCTTTCGATTCGAGCTTGCAGAGGCCTTGCGCATCTATGAACTGCCGACTTCGTCGGTACGCGAGATTAGTGTGCGGCGAGTGGAAAACGAGGATTGGCTGGGAAACTGGAAGAAGAATTGGCAACCGGTTGAAGTCGGTCGCTTCGTTATCGCACCGCCGTGGAGTGAGCTGCAAGCGGGAGAGGCGCAGATCGTTATTCGAATTGAGCCGGGTATGGCATTCGGTACCGGCACACACGAAACAACTCGCCTCTGCTTAGCGGCGATTGAAAAATATTTCGAAGGCAGTAGCTTTCTGGATGTGGGAACTGGAACCGGCATTCTAGCCATCGCGGCAGCAAAGCTTTTCCCAAAGGCGCGCGTCGAAGCGTGTGACACTGATCACGAGGCTATTGAAATCGCCCGCGAGAATGCGCGTTTGAACGATGCCGAGCAGATCGACTTTCAAGTTGGCTCAGTTCAGGAAGCAGCGTCGGCCGACATGGTCTGTGCCAATCTCACCGCCGACGTCATCGTTCCTTTGGTTCCTACGCTGCTTTCAGCCACCTGCGGACGATTGATCCTCTCGGGAATTCTTCAGACGCAGAAAGAAATGGTTACCTCCGCGCTTTTTGACGCCGGTGTCACCGCACCCTTTGAAATTCTGTACGACGGCGAGTGGGTGGCCTTTATCATCTAGGACGGTTGCGCTGCAATGTTGACTTCAGAACTAAAGTCGAATGGCTTTGCAGTGATTCCCAACGTGCTGGATCCAGTCACCGTCGATCGTCTGATTGATCAGTTGTCTCAGCTTCCACTAAGCAACGCCACGAAACGTCGGGGTCAGAGCTACTTCGGAATTCGAAATCTGCTTACCCTGTCTACCGTAGTTGAGGAATTAGCATTGTCGAAAAGCATTCGCGAGATAGTGGAGCAAGTTGACGGACAACACGCTCGGGTTGTTAAAGGAATCTTTTTCGACAAAACGCCTGAAGCTAACTGGAAAGTTGTTTGGCATCAGGATCTGACCATAGCGGTCCGAAGCCGAAAAGAAGTTGACGGATTCAAGTGTTGGTCTGTGAAGGCAGGTCTTAACCACGTGCAGCCGCCTTCGTCTGTTATGGAAACGATGATTACCTTGCGGCTACATCTCGACGATACGAGCGAGCACAACGGGGCTCTAAAAGTAATTCCAGGCTCCCATCGATACGGCAGGTTAAGCGCTGATAAGATTCGAAAACTACAACGGGAGACTGCAGCAGTAAGTTGCACCGTAGGAAAAGGAGGCGCGTTAATAATGCGACCGCTGTTGCTTCATTCATCAACAGTCTCGAATGGCTCGCACAGACGTGTTGTTCATCTTGAGTATGCCTCGGTTGAGCTACCCGGAGGACTTGAGTGGCACTGTGCATGACGGTGTGTACTAGAGAACCGATGACCCGCAGACGATTCTATGCACCGCCGAGCGACTTTAATTCGCACCGTGAGACAGTAACCCTTGCTGTCGATGAAGCGCGCTATTTGCGCGAGGTGTTACGTTTAAAAGTGGGCGACGATGTTTATGTTTTCAACGGCGAAGGAAGAGAGTTTCAGTGTCGCATCGAGGAGAGTCGAAGAGATTCTGCCAGTCTCAATATAATCAGCGAGGTCGAAGCTGCTCGACCTGAGTCTCCACTTAATCTCTCGCTCGCAGTCGCTTTACTCAAAGGTGAAAAATTTGACCTGGTGGTCCAGAAGGCAACGGAGCTCGGCGCTAATCGGATCATTCCGATGATCACCAAGCTCGCTGACATTCGCCTGCGAGACAAGTCTGACGCGGGTAAGCGCGTTTCACGGTGGCAGCGAATTGCACTCGAAGCTTCCAAACAATCCGGACGCGCGGTTGTACCTGCGGTCGAAGAGCCGGCAGCGTTTGATTCCATTGTCCGATCCTTAGAGCCAAGCAGTGCGTTCTTGTTTTCGGAACGCGATGGGCGACCGCTCATGGAGATCAAGGAAAGCATTCCCGTCACAACTCTCACTGCCTTCATAGGCTCCGAAGGAGGCTGGACTGATCAGGAACTTGAGCTGGCGCGAAACGCCGGTCTGACAATTGTCACGCTCGGCGGTCGTACTTTGCGGGCCGAAACGGCAGCAATATCAGTCACAACGCTGCTCCAGCACCTTTACGGTGATATACGCTAGTTTTTTCTTCGAACAACACCCTCGACAGCACAATTCAGACTAACTCTTGGCTTTGCGAGGGTTGCAGACTTGCACGAGCGATGGTCATGCCTGATAATCACGAACGATGATTGTCTTTATCTACAAGAAACCCGACCTGATCTTTTAAGGAGAGCTAGAGAGTGAAAGCGGAAATACAGCAATTAGTCGCTCTACAAAACCTGGATACAAGCATAAGAAAACTACAAGAAGAGCTGGAAGCAATTCCCGAAAGGCGCGCTGAAATCGAAAAAGAATTCGATCAGCGCGCTTTTGAAATTCGGGCCCTGGAAAACTCGCGCGATGAAGCACGACAGACCCGTACGCGACTCGAAGGAGAAGTTACAGACCAACGAAGTCGAGTTGAACGCGCCGAACGTAATCTAATGTCTTCCAAGAAACCGGACGAGTACACCGCAGCGATTCGTGAAGCTGATGCGGCGCGCAAGCAGATTTCAACTCTGGAAACGCAGATTCTCGAACAGATGGAAGCTCTTGAGAAAGCACAGGCCTCGCTGGACGAACGCGCCGACGAGATCGCTTCCTTGAATTCTGATCGTGATGCGCGTCTGCAATCGTTTGACGATGAGACGCGGCAACAGGCTGAGAAACTTGCTACCGACCGGAAAGAGCGCGAGCGTTTGTTGGGTGTGCTGCCAAAACCAATGGGCTCTCTCTACAATCGAATCAGCGCACGAATTCGTGATGGTGTTGCAGTCGCCGAGGCCCGCAACGGAGCATGCATGGCCTGCTTCATGTCGTTGCGCCCGCAGGCAATGGCCCAGGTGCGACGCGGTGATGAAGTTATGACTTGCGATAACTGCAACCGCATTCTTTATTACGTGCCAACCGGTTCAGCTGCCGCAAGCCCTGAGACGGTCCAACCGAAGGTGGCCCACACCTAAGTCGAAGACACCCAGACTCGCTGACACGATGAGATTATTGGTGACAGGTGGCGCGGGTTATATCGGCAGTGTCGTCACCGAAGAACTCCTTAACGACGGCCACGAAGTCGTCGTTTACGACAATCTTGCTAAAGGACATCGAGCGGCCCTCAGCCCCGCAGCCACGTTTGTCCACGCCGATTTAGCCGACGCCACAAAGCTCAAAGAAACTCTACTCAACGGCATCGACGCCGTAATTCATATGGCTGCGGATTCCCTGGTCGGGGAGTCGTGCACTAATCCCGCAAAGTACTATCAAAATAATCTGACAAATGGAGTAGGCTTGCTCGGAGCAATGAACGAGACCGGCGTCAAACGCCTTGTTTTCTCCTCGACTGCGGCGACCTACGGGCAACCGGACAAGCAGCCGATTGAGGAAACGGCCAGCAACATACCGACCAACCCGTACGGCGAGACCAAACTCGCTTGCGAACACGCTATGCGTTGGTTCGACGAAGCGTACGGCTTGCGCTATGTCTCACTGCGCTATTTCAACGCGGCCGGCGCCAGCGAAAACTTTGGCGAAGATCACGATCCTGAAACTCACTTGATTCCGATCGCGCTTCAAGTCGCCGCCGGACGCCGAAACCTAGTCGAAGTTTACGGAGACGACTATCCAACTCCGGATGGCACGTGTGTTCGCGACTACATTCACGTGATCGATCTCGCCCGCGCTCACATTCTGGCGCTGGATATTTTGGACCAGGGCAGTCGAATCTATAATTTGGGCTGTGGCGGCGATGGATATAGCGTGCAACAAGTACTGGAAACTGCACGAGAAGTTACCGGTAAGGAAATTCCCGCCGCCATCGGGCCCAGGCGAGCCGGTGACCCGGCAACCTTGATTGCTTCCTCCGACAAGATCAAACGCGAGCTTAACTGGAAACCTAGATTCCAGGACCTACGAACTATCATCGAGTCAGCATGGCGTTGGATGGAAAACCATCCGAACGGTTACGATGACTAATCCAATGTCCAGTGTCGTTAGTCCAAAAACTAACTTCGGTGTGTTGGACATTGGACCTTAACTCTTATGCCCACCAAAAAGGCATCACAACCTAAGAAGAGCGCGGTCAAACGCACTCCAAAGTCTACGTCGGCATCAATCTCCGCTGACGAGTTTCTGACGCTGAAAAACCCTAAAGGCGGGGTAACCGTTGAAGTCGAGGGTGAACGCGTTTCCCTAACAAGTCTTGAACGCGTCTATTGGCCTGACGAGAAGATAACCAAGTTTGAGCTGCTTTCTTATTACCTGAACGTCAGCTCACACCTCATTCCCTTTCTGAAGAACCGTCCGGCGATACTGCAACGCTGGCCGCGCGGGATCAATGCCCCCATGTTTTTTCAACAGGACCTGGAGAGCGCACCCGCATTTATCAAGACTGCGCGGCTGACAAACAGGGAAGGCCGCGAACTTGATTACGCTGTGTTCACAACTACGGCTTCACTACTTCACTTCGTCAACCTTGGCTCGATTGAACAACATCCATGGCATTCAACTACCACTAAGTTGGATAAACCTGATTGGATTGCTATCGATCTTGACCCGAAGCAGGCTCCCTGGGAAAACGTGTTGGAGGTTGCGCTTACCGGCAAGAAAGTTTGTGACGAAGTCGGATTGGAATCGTTTGTGAAGACGTCGGGCTCATCGGGTATTCACATCTATATACCCTTGAAGCCAATCAACGACTACGACAAAGTGGCCGAATTTTCGCGACTCCTGGCAAGTGAGATTGCCCAGCGAGTACCGGCGATAGCAACTGTCGAACGGGCGATCGTCAAGCGGAAAAAAGAGCAGGTTTATGTTGACTGGATGCAGAATGCTCGGGGCAAGAGCCTGGCGTCCGTGTTCACCGCCCGCGCCAAACCCAAAGCTACGGTGTCGATGCCTCTAACCTGGAAACAGATTGAGCAGGGCGTGAAGATTTCTGACTTCACCGTCAGAAACGTTCTCGCCCTGCTCAAAAAGAAGAGTAACCCGTGGTCCGATTTTTTCGGTCACCAGCAGAAGCTGAAGTTAGATTAGCCGGCGCTAATTCTTGATCTTCACACCCGCTGAAAACCGAATGCCGTCTTCACGCCGGTTATCAAAATAGACTGGAAGATAATCGACCTGTATCGGACGAATGTCGATTCGATCACTGGCCCTGATGTCGAGACCCGCTCCCAAAGCCATGGCGAAGGCGGTTTCATTGGTATCAGGACAAGTGAAGTCGTCGTTTTTGAAATCCGCGTTGTAGCGCTGGACACCAAAGAGTGCGTGCGCAAACGGAATCAGCCGCGACGAATTTCGGAAGTTGACGCGCGGACCGAAGAGCATCGTGTAGCGAGCTACCCGCGCATCGAATGTGCGGCCACTCAAACGGTCGTTGAAGTCGGCGTTAGCCCAGGTTGCGCTGAAGTTTCCTACCAGCCCAACGTTTCTATGAACGTTAGCAACCACTTCTCCCGTTACACCGTGGTGTGGGATGCGCTCGTTTTGAAAGTCGACGCGCGACGTGGTTCCATTCGCGTTTAAGGCACGTCCCTGAGCGTCCAAACGGTCGCCGCCATTAATGGCGCGCTCATGAGCGTAACCGATAAAAAACTCCCAGTTAGCGTAGTCGCTCTGGGCAAATCCTGCAGGAGCGCAGGCAAGGGTGATCGCGAGAAGCAGTAATAGCTTACGCATTGGGCGGTGGTCCTCCTTGATGATTCCCATCAACACTTAACAAAGTCTGTGTGGTGATAAGAAAAATAGGAATCCGCACGTCTTTCCAATTTTTCCTGTTGATTACCCGTTTAATTGTAAAGGGGCACTCTTTTAACATGGACTCTTCGGGACAGGCAAGAACAAAAGCTACGAAAATAGTGGTCGGCTTGGGTGGCCTCTCGGTGTTTCTGTTTGCACATGTTTTGACCACTGTCGCTCAGCAGCCAGCAAAGAGTGTGGTGCGAGTTCCGCCGGCCTCTCCATCTCCCGCGACAGTCAGACCAAGAACAGCAAGCTCCCCTCCCAATGCTGGGACAAACGACGTCAACAAGCTTCTTGCAGATGGACAAAGCGCGTTCGACGCAGGGCGCTACGAGGAAGCCATCGCGCGATACAACCGCGTAATTGCCCTTTCGACAAGCCAGCCACGAACTGCGGCGGTCGCGAGTCTACTGATTGGCAACGTCAACATGGCCCAACGAAAATTTGGGAATGCCGAGATCGCTTTTCAACGAGCGGTGACATTGAGTCCGAACTTCGCTGAAGCCTACAACGGGTTAGGCGAGGCGCTGGGAGAGTTAAAGCAATTTCCCCGCGCGATTGAAGCGTTTAATAGAGCCGTGGCGCTCGATCCGAAACTACTGAAAGCGAAATACAACCAGGCCGTTACCTACGATCGGATGAAGAATTTTCGTTACTCCGAGTTTGTCTTTCGCACTCTGATCAAGAATAACCCGGGCTATGCGCTCGCTTATGACGGCCTCGCCGTCACCCTCTCCAAAGCAGGCCGAGCAAAAGAAGCAGTTCCTCTTCACGAAAAAGCAATCGCGCTGTCACCACGCGAACCGTCTTACTATTTCAACTACGCTATCAGCAGCCTCATGCTTGGCAACACCACCAAAGCGATGGAACAACAGCAGAAGCTGAAAACCATCGATCCACTAGTTGCCGAACGTCTTGCCAGCGTGATCATCAGGCGACAGATGTAAAGACCCTGGGGAGGCCTTGCGGCGAAGTCGGCTTAAAGGCTATCACTTGGCTTTGCGCCACTGATCACACAAGTCGCGCGCAGCTTCTGCCCAGGTCGGGAACTCGAATGTAAACCCGCTCTCCAATAACTTCGCCGGAACTACACGCCGACTCTTCAACGCCAGTTCACTCTCGCTGCGTAACAGGAACGCTCCGATTTCCAGCATCCACTCGCTTGCCGGCAAACCGATCGGCATGCCCCAGGCGGCTCGCAACTCTCGCATGAACTCAGAATTTGGTAATGGGTTTGGCGCTGCCACGTTCACTGGGCCATCCAGCTCTTCGTGTGCGATCAACCATTCGACTGCCCGCACAAAATCAAGATCGTGAATCCACGAAACAAATTGCTTGCCGTCGCCAACTGTGCCACCCAAACCAAAACGCACTAGTCTTAACAACAAGTCGAATGGGCCACCGCGAGACACGCTCATGATAATCGCGGATCTCAGCATGACCTTGCGCGTTTGAAGCGCTGTTGCTTCATTGAAAACGCGCTCCCAGTTTGTGGCTACGTCCGTACTGAAGTGCCACGTATCAGGAGCGTTGGGCTCTGAACCTCCGATTCGCCCGGTCGCTTCATCGTGTGATGAGTCGTACCGATGCTCATAGATGGTGGCAGTGCTTGCCTGCAACCAAACTCGCGGCGGTTTCTTCAGTTGGGAAATCGCGTCGCCCAGGACCTTCGTGGACTTCAATCGCGAATCCATGATGATCCGGCGATTCTCAGGCGTGTAACGACAATTCACGCTCTGGCCTGCCAGATTGATGACTACGTCAGCGTCTTCAAGTTCGCCAACCCAATCGCCAATCGTCTCTCCGTCCCACTCAGTTGTTCGCCATGGACGGGTCGCTTGACTCCGACTCAACACACAGACGTCATGTCCGGTCGTAGCGAATGCTGTGGCCAGAACTGTTCCTATCTGGCCCGAACCGCCCGGAATAATAATTTTCATTGTCTAGAGATACCTTCAGCTGGGGAATGACTAGTCGCCTGATGGTGCCGCCTCTCGCAACGGTTGTAACTGATGGAGCTGGCTGGCGTCGATGAGGTTGAGACCGTTCTCACGGACGCTGTGAAAGCCTGGGACTATTTCTCCTTCAAATGGCTGCATGCCTTTCCGGCTTCGTTTGCGTCCGGTGAAGTCGAGGTAGAGATGCTTGCGGAGAAAACGATCGGGCACACCGGCAAAACGCGCGAGTGGGTATTTGATTCCATTGCCAAACAGGCGCTTGCCCAGTTTTTGATAGTAGATAGGGACGCCTAGCGAAAACTTCGCGTTAACGCGATCGCCGCCATTCCAAAACTCAAGGTTGTACTTCCAACAGGTGAAGAAAAACTCCCACTGGAGGTCCGTCATCTCAATCAACTTTGCGCCCGTCTTCTTCTGCATGCGCGTGTCTTCGAGTGGGACAAAGAAGGTTGGCACAAACGTGCCTTTGGCGTCGCGCAGATCGTAAAGCAGATCCAGCGACTGTTTGACGTCGTCGTCGGTTTCGCCTGGCAATCCAATGATAAAGGTGCAGAACGGAAACCAATTATGGCGATTCAGTATTTCCATTCCTTTCACAACTACATCGCGCCATTGATGTGATTTGTAGGGATAGGCCTTCCCTTTCATGTAAGTATTGAACAGGCGTGCACTGCCCGTCTCCAAACCAATAATCGGATCGGTAGCGCGTTTGTCAGGATGTGTAGAGTCTTTGTGTTGAACGTGGGAATAAGGCACCAACAATGGCGTCAGACGCTCGATGATCGAAGGGTCTTTAACCACCGGGGCCATCGTGATGTGTGACGTTTGAATCGTCTCAACTCCGGGCACGCTCATGATCCCTTCAAACAATCTTTCGAGCGCAGGCACGTTCGTTTCAAAGTTTGGTAATTGCTCGTAGAGAAACATGTCCTCAGAAGAGATCATGATCTCGGTCGCGCCTTCGCGAGCGTTAACCCTCACGCTTTCCAAAATGTGCTCAAGAGGAAACGAACGTCCTACCTTGGTGGCTGGACCACAAAACTGACAGCCGCGTCCGCAGCCTCTGGTTATCTCAACCACACCGAAAGTTGAGCGATGTCGCACGACCGGAATTTCATCAACGGAAGCCTGCATTTCCTTAGCCACCTTAATGATTCTTGGCAACGACGGATCATCTTCAATGATCCGGTTGAAGAGGTCGCTGAAGACACGCTCGATCTCGCCGTCGATCAGGTAGTCGATATGAAACTCGTCGAGGCGATCTGCTTTCTCCAGTTGCCACGCGCCTGGTCCACCGACAACGATCTTTGGCCGGTACTTTGTAATAACGGGGTGAGTGACGATCTTGATGAATTCGTGGGCGTTAAGCGGTAGCAGGTTCTCGCCAAAGATCTTGGCGTAGACGTCGGTTGCGTATGAAATTCCCAGAGGATTGTGAGCGTGGATGGCGAGGACTTTCGTCTCAGGTCCAACAAATTTCTCGAGGTTACTCAAATAACACGTGACTACATCTTCTTCGGGGTATTCCCTCAGCAGCAGGGTCTCGACCATTCGTAGTCCGTTTGGCACGTACTTGGCCCGCCCGTCAGGCCATGATTCGTTATCAAAGGAAACCTTGTTGAAGATCGTGTTGCTGAATTTGTAGGGCACCGTGGCGGAAAGCATTTGCTGCCAGATACTGTGATGCCATTCGCTTGCTTCGGTGGAAGAAGCTGTCAACACAATGCGGGGGGAAGTCACGGCGAGCCTCCTGGAAGAAAGGTTACAGACCCACCCTGGATCGATTTACACGGTTCGGTTAACGGAGATAAGAGTTGCGGGATTCTAGCATCAGCAATTTAGGTTGCCAATAATTTCGTTTTTGAATCTCGTTGGAGATCCGACACGATCTGATCGGTACCGATTATAGTCAGTAATGTTGGCTGGACTGAATTCGCCGATTATTTTTCTTGCGGCGACGCTTCGTTTCATCAACACCCTTCAGCGAAGCGAGTGGCCACAGCTGGTGCTCAACCTCCGCCAAGCCGGCGTCAGTTACCGCGCGCAGTACCTCGGCGGAAGATTTATACGCTGGCGCGGCTTCATCAAGAGGAACGCGACCATCCAGGTTTACCAGGATTCCGGCAGCTGCGTACTCATCGTCAATTTGACGTTGCGAGAGTGTCTTGTTTGCCTGGCCACGCGAGAGTTTGCGACCCGCACCATGATTCACTGAGAAGCCACTTTTCACCGCGCCGGCAAGGGGTCGCAGGATGTAGCTGTAGTCTTTGTTGCTTCCGGGTATGAGGACCGGATGACCAGTGGTTTCCCAGGGCGTGTTCTTAAGAAATGGATGGCCCGCGGGAAACGCTCGCGTAGCTCCTTTACGATGAACCAACACGTCGCCGAACTCGGGATGCGATTCGCGCTGCACGAGGTTGTGACTAATCTCGTAGACCAACTCCAGCTCCGATCCAAATACTTCGCGAAACGCTTCAGCAACCTGCTCAAAAATGATCAGCCGGTTCAGGATCGCGAAGTTTCCACCTGCTGCAACTGCGTTTAGATAGCTTCGGTAATGCAGCGATTCAGGCGTGAAGTAACCAAGATCAATATCGGTAACCGTGTCAGGCCGTTCTTCCCGGGCCATCTCGAAATAATTTGTCGCTAGTCCGTGCCCGAAGCCGCGGCTGCCGGTGTGCACTTGGATGAAAAGTGTACCGGTCATTTCCGATCTCTGTAGTTCGATGAAGTGGTTGCCACCACCAAGGCTTCCGAGTTGGCCCATCCCGCGTTCGGGCTTTCCCTTGCCACCCTCAGGAATTTTCCAGTTGTCATCGACGGGGATGCGATGGCGCTCAGCATGGCTCCGATCAAAGGTGGCGCCGTATTTCTCAACGTAGTACTCGGCGCCTCCTCGAACCAGATTGTTAAATTCCGACTCAGATAAATTTCCAAACCGTTCGCTCTTGCCTCCGAATCCCATCTGGACCCGACTCATCACTGAACGATTAAACGCCGCTTTCTTTTCCGGAGTGGCCTGCTCAGAGTTCACGGTTGATCTCGCGCTCATCATGCCGCAACCGATGTCGTATCCAACCGGTCCCATCGCTACAGCGCCCTGCTCGGCATCAGTCAGAATCACGCAACCAACCGGAACGCCGTAGCCGTAGTGAACGTCGGGAGTAATTACGACCAGTTTCACGCCGGGAAAACTGGAAGCGTTTACGATTTGGCGGTAAAGAGTTTGTTCAGCGGAGTCGAGTAGTTCTGAAGTGAGAAACAGTCGAACAGGAACGTTGCCGATGTCCTCGGTTTGTAGCGTGTGATAACCCTCGCCGCTGGGCCGGGCGAACGACTTCCAATTCGACTCATTCTTTAGAGTTCGTCCCATTTTTATCTTCGTTTTGTTTTCGCTGATTCGCTAACGACGACCGCAATCATTTCAGGTAAATCTCGCTTAACTGTCCTCGCGATCTCGCGAAACTAATGCAGCGATCCTTTTTGCAATCTGTGCAGATGTATCTTCTTCGGTAATTGCACATCGAAAATCTGACATCGCGTAAACGTCCAGCCTCTCCTGGTAGAGTTGTTTAGCGTCTGCGTAGGAACCGGCAAGAGGCCGAGTTTCCGCATCTCCTGCAATCCTCCTCCAACACAGTTCAAACGGTGCATCCAGCCAGACAGTGCGGTAACCATGTTCGGCGAGCAGCCTACGATTCCCCTCTACGGTCCACGTGCCTCCACCAAGCGAGATCGCCGAATCAAGAGCATTCGAGAGCAACGTGGCCAACACTCGCGTTTCCGTCTCGCGAAACGCATCAACTCCATCAAGCGCAATCATGTCTGCCACCTTACGACCTTCGCTCACCTCGATAGCTTCATCAAGATCGATCACATCGCAGCCGAGCAATTGCCCGAGTGCGCGAGCAACTGTCGTTTTGCCCGAACACATGAAACCGGTAATGGCAATTTTCGGCGGGTACATGTGATTTATCTCTCGACCAGGGATTCAAGCACGTCAAAAAAGTTAGGGAATGAGACTTCAACACAATCGCTGCCAAGTATCTCTGACTCGCCTTCAGCAAAGAGAGCAGCAACGGCGAAGGCCATCGCAATACGGTGGTCACCGAATGAATCGACAGTTGCTCTGCGCAGCGTCACAGGACCACTTACGGTGAGCCCGTCGTCATGTTCGTTTACCTCAGCTCCCATCGCTCGCAAGTTTTTCGCCGTCGCCGCAATCCTGTCGCTTTCTTTAACTCGAAGCTCGCCGGCTTCTCGAATAGTGATTCCGCCAAACTGACTACCAAGCACTGCGAGAAGCGGCAGCTCGTCGATCAATTCGGCGGCCATGCCCCCGCTGATTTCCATCAGACCGTCAGTGGGACCGGTACTGCGAATCAAAACTGTACCCGTTGGCTCGTTAGATTCGTCTCGTAAATCCGAAACCTTGATTGCTGCGCCCCATCGGTTCAATACATCGAGAAACTGCGTGCGCGTGGGGTTGAGTCCCAGATTCTCTATGCTTAGCTCCGAACCCGGCAAAACAGCGGCGGCAGCGATCAGGAATGCTGCGCTCGAGAAGTCACCGGGAATCTGCACATTCCGCCCGGCAAAAACTGCTGGTCCATTGAGGGCCCATGAAACGGCGCCGGTTTCCTGTCGAACAGTTTCGATCTCCACACCGAACCACTTGAACATTCGCTCCGAGTGATCCCTCGTAATAATGCCGCATGGATCCACCACTTCAGTGCGACCCAGGCCGTTGAGGCCGGCCAGGAGAACACAGGTTTTCACTTGAGCGCTCGCAACGGGCAGCTCGTAACTAATCGCGGTTAACGGACGCCGGCCCTTAACAAGCAACGGAGCTCGCCCTTCATGAGATTCAATGCTGGCGCCCATCATTTCCAGCGGCCGAATAATCCTTCCCATCGGTCGGCCCTGCAAAGAATCATCCCCGGTGAGAGTCGAAGAGAAGTTTTGTCCCGCCAAAACTCCGGCGAGCATTCGCATTGATGAGCCGCTATTGCCGCAATCCAATGGGCGGCTTGGCTCGCTGAGACCGGCGCGACCGCGTCCCTGAATGCGCAGACTGTTTCCCTCTCGCTCAACCCCGACACCAAGTTGTTCGACACAAGAAACTGTGGCAGCGCAGTCTTTACTGGTGGAGAAGTTTGAGATTTCAGAGGCGCCGGTCGCGAGCGACGCAATGATAGCCGCTCGGTGAGAAATGGATTTGTCTCCGGGAACACGAACGTTTCCGGTTAGACGCAGAGCAGCTTTTATCCTCATCAGTTGAATCTTATCGTGCGCTTAGTACAGAACCGAGCGCGGCAGCGCCGGATCCCTGAGTCACCATTGGAAAGCATTTGGGTTTCACGGTTCGCTTCAGCGGAACTGGGTTTCATAATTTAGCTAACCTCGCAAGGATCCGGCGCTACCGCGCTCGGTTCTGTACCCGGAGCGGTAGCGAATTGACAGCCGATAGCCCAGCATGTTACACCCTCGAACCTTCGGGTAGCTTTGGAGTTCATAAAAAGCCGAGTCTAAAGCATCGTTGCTGACGCGGCCTGCGTCCTTTTACTGTGACCTTAGAGACTACTGAACTCAGGTTCGCCAGCCGGATTGAGGCTGTTGAAGAAGCCGCTGGCGCAGTTGCTGAGTTTCTCAGTCGCTTGGGTGTCGGCGATGACGTTGCGTTTGGCGTGGACATGGCGGTGCGCGAGTCAATTACCAACGCAGTGGTTCACGGTAACAAACTCGACGAGACAAAGTTTGTCGATGTCAGTTTGAAAAGTCTTCCCGGAGCATTCGAGATTACTGTTCACGACCAGGGAACCGGTTTCGATCCGAGCGACATCCCCGATCCAACCGAAGCTCAGAATCTTTTAAAGACTTCCGGCCGTGGCATCTTTTTCATGCGCAACCTGATGGACGAGGTCGAGTGGACCGCGGATCCAAAAGGCGGTACAACCCTACGCATGATGAAGAAAATTTAAACAAGGATTAAGTTCGTCAATCCGTAAAGGAGATCGCTGAAATGGCTGAGTTAAATATATCCGAGCGTCAATCTGGAGATGTGACCATCCTGGATATGGACGGGAAGATAACTATCGGAGAAGGCAGCGTTGCGCTTCGTACCGCTATTCGCCGCCTGCTGGAAGAGAATAAGAAAAAGATTCTTCTCAACCTGGCAAAGGTCGGCTACATCGATTCAAGTGGCATCGGCGAATTAGTGTCCAGCTACACTGCGATTAACAAAGACGGGGGCGAGTTGAAGTTGCTCAATCTCACGCAGAAGCTCCAGGACTTGTTAACCATCACCAAGCTGCTGACTGTGTTTGATGTCTACGAAAGTGAAGCCGACGCACTCGGTAGTTATAAGTAGCTCTCAATTAGTTGGTCTTGCCGGCAAGCAATCACCAGCGCAGATCAAGGGAGAAAAAAATGGCAGAACTCGAAGTCAATGAACGACAGGCCGGAGACGTCACGATCCTGGACATGAATGGATCGGTGAGAATGGGTGAGGGCGCCATTTCGCTCCGCAACTCCATCCGCGGACTGGTCGATCAGGGCAAAAAGAAAATTCTTCTGAACCTGAATGGAGTCAAGAATATCGACTCGAGCGGTATCGGCGAATTGATTGCCAACTACACCACGGTCAGCCGCGATGGCGGTCAACTGAAGCTGTTGAACCTGACGGAGAAGATTCAAAACCTTCTGGTCATCACCAAGCTCTTGACCGTGTTTGATTCTTACGACAACGAAGCCGAGGCCCTTAACAGCTTCAAATAGGTTGAACAAGCATTCACGCCTGTTCCGGTTCATAGTGGTTCACCGAGGGACAGGCAGGAATGCCTGTCCCACAAATGCTGCGCTCTACCTTTCGCCGTCTGCTCGCGCTGGATGATCCACCTGAGCGGACGGCGCTTGCATTTTCGATCGGCGTTTTCATCGCCTTCTCGCCACTTCTGGGACTTCATACCCTGATGGCCACCGCCATCGCTTTCCTGTTTCGGTTCAACAAAATTGCGATCTATAGCGGAACATTCATTAACAACCCGTTTCTGACGCTCGTCCCAATTATCATTGCCTCATATGCGATTGGCGCCTTTGTGCTCGGACGCCCCATTCAAATCCCCTCCCAGGGAATTGCCTTACTGAAAGAGCCGCACCTGCTAACGGCGGACTATTACCGAATGTTGTTCAATGAGGGTTGGCAGATAGTTTGGCCATTTACCATCGGGGCTACAGTGCTTTCGGTCGTTTGTTCGGTTATTGCATATCCGGTAACATCCTGGCTGCTAAAAAGACATCACCGCCGCAGGGCCGCTCAATGATTTCTGCCCCTGCCCGGATTATTGGCATCTGATTAAGGCACGTGGCGCATCTCTAGATATCTCCCGGCACTCCATCAGGTAAACAAACATTCACTGCAGACTTATGAATAAGCTTTTTTTGGCCACGATTTTTTTCGCATTTGGCTTGACGCCCGCGGCGCACGCTCAAACAGCTCCAACACCGCGTCCCAGCCCTAATCAACCCGTTCAACATCGACCGCCTGCCAGTTTCGATTTGGCCGAATATGGCGTCACTTTCCGAATCGACCCGCGATTGATCGTGATGATGGCCGCGCTTGAAGCTGCGGGCGTCGACTCGGGCGACGGAGAAATTGGACCTTCAGTTTTCAGATCTCAGGTGAGAAAAGATCTGGCGGATCTCGATCCACACCTCCGCGCCCGCCTGCGCACGTTCTACGAGCGCAACAAATTACCGGCGCCAGCCACACCTGCTGATCAGGCGGCGCGATACGTTTCCCTCGCTTTTGCACTCGGGCAACCCCCGTCGCTCGATGCTCCTGCGCGTTCGGAAGATTTACCCGGAAGCTTGCTCGACGTTCTGGACTTCGCTCCTCTCGTCCACGAGTTCTACCGGCAATCAAACATCCAGGAACGGATGGTCACCTACACGCGAGCCTATCAGGCGGAGGCGGATCGACTGCGAAAGCCAACTGAAGATGTAGTGCGAGATATTCTTTCGTATCTTCATACTCGTCCGATCACGGTTTCGTTTGAGCGCGTACTGGTCAAAGCCCCCACCACCGGAAAGAAGAAGGCACAACAAACCTATGCAACGCGCGAGCAACAGCGTCGTTTCTTTGTGGTACCAGATCTACTAGGTGCGTCTGGCGCGATAAATTTTCGGGTGATAGGTGACGACTATTACGCAGTCTTACCTGAAGGTACCGATCCCGAATCGTCTGAACTGCGACGCGGTTATCTTCAATATGTCATCGATGCTTTGCTAGTGCGGTTTAATCGCGAAATCGCCGCGCGGCGAGAACCGATAAAACTCATCCTAACCGAACGTGAAAAGGCCGGCGATGCAGTTACACCTGACATATATATCGCTGTCTCCCGTTCCCTCGTCACCGCCGCTGATGCGCGTTTTGAGGAGGTCAAAAGACTCGAGCAACTTTCAAGAGAGTCGCGCGCCCTTTTGGCTGCTGCAAAAGACGACGCCTCGCGCCAGGCAATCTCAAAGAACTTTCAGGCTAGTACCGGCGCTATCCACGACGAGAGCATCGCCCGTTTGTCGGAACAGTATGAGCGCGGCGCCGTGCTGGCATTCTTCTTCGCCGAACAATTAAAAGGCATCGAAAGCTCCGGTTTCGATATCGCCAACTTCTTCGTTGACATGATCAACTCCTTCGATCCGGCGAAGGAGTCACGCCGCCTGGCGGAAAACAACGACGCGCGTCAACGAGCTTTAGCTGCACGTCAGGCCCGACTCAGTTCTCGAAGGGCTGAAAACATTCCCGTTTATACACCCGCGGAAACAGCTCGCATGGCGTCACTCGTCAAAAAACTGGCGGATATTGAACAGGTGTTGAGGCAGAAGGATTACGTCAATGCAGAAGCGCGGCTGAAAGAGCTGATGCCTGAATACCCGCGTGAACCTCGAATCTTCTTTGCTCTGGCACAAACCGCAAGTTTGGCCGCCGCCGATGCGACCGACGAAGAGGTGCAGGGAGAACGTCTCAATCGAGCCCTGGCTAACTATCGGTTTGCGCTGGAAGCGTCGTCACCTGAAACCGACCGAGCGTTAATCTCGCGAGCTCACGAGGCGATGGGCCGAATCTATGCATTCCTCGACAAGCCCACAGAAGCGACGACGTCCTTCGACAAAGCAATACAGATTGGCGATGTGTTGGGTGGCGCCTACAAAGACGCGATTGAAGGGAAGAGGAAACTTGCAGTCCCATAAAACAGGGAGACAGGTTCAGAGACGAAAGCAGATTTTTCATATCTTGAACCCGGTTGACTACTAGCTGCCTCGCTGCCTAACGAAAGGGCCAAGGGTTATGTGAACCCTTGACCCTTTTAGTTTGCGCCTTGCCTTTGCGCTTATATCGGCTGGCTAACCCCGCCTCGAATGATGCGAGGAGTCACCACCTTCCCTGGAACCTGAACTCTAATCGGGGGAATGGCTGGAAGGCTGATGTTTGGAATCGTGAAGTTCACTTCCGGAATTTCACCCAACGCTACTCGCGGGGTAATGATCGTTCGTCCACCAGCGCGGCGATAGGATCCCGGCTGAAGGATTGTTTCGGAAGCTTTCGGAGTTACCGTGATTTTCTTCTGATCCCCTTTTCGATTGATCGTTAACGTAACGTCGCCTTCCTTCTGTTTATTAATCGCGCGCGACAGGTCGCCCGAATCCTCCACCTTTTCGCCGTCAATGCCAGTGATGATGTCACCAGCCTTAATGCCCGCCTTAGCGGCCGGACTGTCGTCGGTCACACCAGTCACCAAAATACCTTTGCCGTCGGCAATACCAAAGTAATCGCCAAGTTGTTTGGTCAACTGCATCGTGCTCACGCCGATGCGACGGTGGTTACCAAGCGAAAACACCATATTGTCTTTGCCGACCTGTCCTTCCCATTTCCAACTCTTCGATCCGTCAGGATTCGTCTTGTAAAGATCCTTCAGTTTGTCCAGGCCTTCAAACTTCTTGAATCCTTCCAGGCCTTCGAGACGGTGCAAAGCGTTAAATTGATTGTCTCGCTTGGCGATTGTGGCCGAGACTTCCTGCTCGCCGCCGCCACGACTGATAACGATTCGTACGGTTTGATCTGGAGCAACTTCAGAGACCAGCCGCGTCAGTTTGCGGACGCTCGTAACACTGTCACCCTCAAATCTCAGGATGACGTCATCCTTTCGCAGCCCGGCCTTTTCGGCCGGACTATCTTTGACCACCTGGGTAACACCAACACCGCGAGCTTCGCGCATGTTGTATTTGGCCATGTTCTCCCTGGTGATGTCTTCGCCATGAACACCGAGGAAACTGCCGCCAGCAAAAAAGAGCGAAAAACTGCCCGGGCCGTCACCGAGCAAGCCAAAAGCTTCGGGCGTCGGCGGCGTCGGTGGGGCTTGAGGAGCTTGCTGCGCCAGCGCGATACCGCAAGTTAAAACTAGGGAGCCCGTAAAATAAACTGCTTTTCTCAGATTCATAACAGAGAGAGTCCTCCGGATAGATTTGGTGGGTTACACGCGCGGCAGCGCCAGTTGGTTCCAAAAACCCGTAGTATCCGCAAATCAGGCTCCACATCCCCCTCTCCGCAAGCGGGGAGGGGCTCGGGGTGGGGTTAGACGCAGTGCTGACCTCTCCCCAGCCATCAGCTAATCGGCGAAATCTGCGTAATCTGCGGATAGGAAAAGGTTACAGTTGTCGGTAAATCTCAACGCCATCTGCAATTTCCAGGGCGCTCTTCCCTTCGGAATGAGCCAAATCCAGGTGGGCAACGGCCTCGGAAACTGAAAGGAAGCGATGAACGTCGTCGGTGTCGGGAAACATCTGCTGGGCGATTTGCCACGCCGTCGCACCGGCCTTGGTAACCAGCCGGAGCACCTCCGATTGCCGTTCACGGATTGCGCGCACATAGCGGTTGAACAATTCTTCGAAGTCGTTCACCGGAGCACCGTGCCCACCGTGCACCAGTGTCGGCGCAAAGGTCCGTAGTCGAGCAAGGCTGACTAGATATTCGGCGAGGGACGCGAAACGTTTCGAGGGATCAATCGGGTCGGGTGAAAGAATGGGATTAGGAGTGATGCGTTTGAGCACGCAATCGCCGGCGATGATCGTGCGGTCCGCTTCGCGTACGAACGAACACGAGCCAGGGGTGTGACCCGGGGTGTGCAGAATTTTTAGTGTCCCAGTATTGAACTCCAATTCTTCTTCATCGCGCAGCGCACCGTATTCCCCAGGCTCAAACGAATCGGCATACTGACGAACGCCTTCGTAAACTTTGCGCATGTCTTCGATTTCCGCAAGGGGAACGCCGGCCCGCACTAGAAGCGAACGATGATCGTCATACTCGAGTCGTCCTATCCGATGCCCGGTTTCCCAGTCATGGACCAGCACCTCGGCGTCCTTCGCTTCATCGCGAAGGGCGCGGGCCAACCCGCAATGATCTTCATGTGCGTGCGTCAAAACGATGCGACGGATATCGGAAACTCGGAAACGCGCCTTCCTCAATCCCTCGTGCAAAGCGTCGATTGTTTCCTTCGTCTTTGGCCCGGTGTCGATGAGCGTGATCGGATCTTCGGCGATCAGGTAGACGTTAACCGGACCGACGTAGAAGGGGGTTGGGAGTGAGATTGGAATGATGCGCATGGGTTATTTTCGAGTGCCGATTGCCAATTCCCGAATGGTTGTTGCGAAGAGCCACCTTACTCAATTGGCGCGCTTGGCGCGATGCGATTACGAATCAAGCTCCTTGAGAAACTCTTCACGTTCACGAGCTTCTTTGGTTCTTGTTCGTGTCTTGTCAGTCAAGTAACGCTGACCCGTAATGTCTGAATTCTGGAGCGCGTCGCACCATCTCTCAGTGGGCGCGAAATACTTTCCGCCCTTGATTTCAGATCTGAGATCTCAGATTTTAGATCCTCAAGGAGTGGTAACCTTTCGCACAGACACAAGGCCGACCTGGTCTCACCAGCATCCACGGGAGATATACAAGAAAGTGAGGGTTTCTTTAGTTGTACCTGTTTCGAATCCTTCAGCTATGTTGTTTGATATCGACATCGACGAGGGCTCTAACTGATCTCGCACGCTTCGAAAGCGTCTGAAAACGGGTTCGGAGGTGAGGGCAAAAACGCGAACAGCGAGTTCAATTGCGTCCTTCCAAACTGGTGGCTCTTCAAAGCGATTGTATTTCATTGGGCACGCTCTCCGAAGAAGTAAGTGAAACGAGTGAGACTATTTCAATCTCAGTTTCAATCCACAACTCGAAGAGGTTCCCTAATCAGATACGCCTCTTGAAAGGGTTCTTGCTTCGTAACCAGTCATCCGACATCGGATTTCGCGTTTGTCCTGTGCGCTGACGAAGATCGCAGTTTCTGGTCGGATTCTCAGATTACGCATCGTCTAATCACAAATCCGAAACCGAAAATTGGCAATCCTAATACGCCCACTTGTTCGCCTGTATCAACACATCCGCCACGCGTTGCCTTGCGACGATCGTGTTCATCGGCGTCAGTTTCGTAAACCGTCGCAACGCCGCCAGCAGCGTGCGTAGCTCGTCGCCTTCCGACATCCCTGCCAACGTGTTCTTCGCACGAGCTTCGATCCGTTGGACGGCGTCGTTGCAAAACACACGCGTCATATCGATGTACCGCTCCGCAGCAGCTTCGCCTTGCGCCGCCGCCAATTTCTGCGCTCGCAGAATCGCTGACTCCATCGCATAGGCATCCATGATGATGTCCGCAATGCCAAGCAGAATTTCCTGCTGCTCTCCCAACTTCATCATGTACTTTTGAGCTGCAGTGCCCAGCGTCATCAGCGCAACCTTCTTCGCGTTCTGCGCCAGCTTCTGTTCAGTCGCCAGCACCGCCTCATCATCGTCAAAACTCGGCATCTGCGGAGTCAGTATTTCATCCATCAGTGCCTGCGCCGCCGGAAGCAACGCCAGGTTTCCGCTCATCGCACTCTTCATCAAGCGGCCCGGAATCAACATGCGATTGATTTCATTAGTGCCTTCGAAGATGCGATTGATGCGCGAGTCACGATAAGCCCGTTCCGCCGGATAATGGGCCGAGTAACCGTAACCACCGTAAATTTGGACCATCTCGTCAACGACGTAGTCGCAGTATTCCGATAGTGCAACCTTTGATGATCGAGCACTCAGCCGAGTACTCTTCGATAGCTTTCATCTTCGCATTCGGATCGTGCGGGTCGGTGATCGCCGCTTCGATCATTCCGAGGGTGCGATAAATCATCGACTCGCCAACCCAGGTGCGAATCGCCATCTCGGCAAGCTTCGACTTGATCGCTCCAAACGCAGAGATCGGTTTACCAAACTGCTGCCGCTCATTCGCATAACGAACCGACTCATGAATCATCAGCTTCATCCCGCCGACGCACATCGCACCGAGTTTGAAGCGGCCGATATTGAGCGTGTTGAATGCGATCTTGGCGCCTTTGCCAACTTCAGCGAGCATGTTTTCGACTGGCGCAATTGCATCAGTCAAGACCAACGGCGTCGTGCTCGAACCCTTGATGCCCATCTTGTGTTCTTCGGCGCCTGGCGTCACTCCCGGCTGCTTATCAACGATAAACGCCGTGAACTTGTCGCCGTCAACTTTGGCAAAGACGATAAACAGATCCGCAAAACCACCGTTGGTAATGAACATCTTTTCGCCGTTCAGGATGTAGTGCGTGCCGTCGTCACTCAGTCGCGCGGTGGCTTTCGCCGCCATGGCGTCGGAACCGGATCCGGCTTCAGTTAACGCGTACGCAGTAATCAGCTCACCCGAAGCAATCTTCGGCAGATACTTCTGCTTCGCTGCTTCGGTGCCGAAGTAAATGATCGGCAGGAGCCCAATGCCGCTTTCCGCGCCTAGTGTCGTGGCAAACGATGCGCAGCGACCGATGTTTTCGCCGACGAGCGCGCCACTCGTCTGGTCCAAACCGAGTCCGCCGTATTCTTCAGGAATGTTGGCGCCGATCAAGCCGAGGTCGGCGGCTTTGCTGACGAGCTCGCGAGCGAGTGCCCAATCGTGCTTTTCAAGTTCATCGACACGAGGATTCACTTCGTTGTCGATGAACTGACGCGTGGTCTCCGCGATCATCCGATGCTCTTCAGTGAAGTCTTCCGGGGTGAAGATTTCGTCGGGCGTTCGCTCCTCAATTAGAAAAGCACCACCTTTGACTATCTGTTTTTGTTCGGCTACGGCTGACATGGTTCTGTTCCTTTCTAAATGGGCAAGCGGTTATCCCTGCTCTAATTGTTCCCTGATTGCACCAGGCATCAGATCGCCGGTCTCAGGATACTTCTCAAGAATTCTAATCAAGTCGAGCTCATCCTTCTTACGTTTGCTAAACCTTCTTCGCTCGTCACTCCAAGCCCAAACTTTCCCGCGGACAACGTTTGGGAGCGACGCTACTGGCACCTGTTGCCCAAGTACTTCACGCCGAGTGGTGTCAGTTAGAAAATCCTGGTAACGAGGATCGAGGCTAAACTGTATTCGTAGATCACTATTTGCCATCCGCGCGTTTAGCGAGTGCGGAAACTCATCAATTTTGAAGCCTGATGCGGCGAGTGCCTGCTTAATGTTGGGCAACTCCGAGGCCCCGACAACTATGTCGGCATCAAGTGTGTAAACCGGCTCTACATAACAATTGACGGCGAGTCCTCCGATAAGACACCAATCTCCGCGCTGATTCAGTAGGGACACAAGCGTAGCGAAATCGCTACTACCACTACCAGTCACTGCCTCGAAGACCTCAGAAGCCGTCATTGTCACGAACCCTTCAAACTGTTAGGCCCTCTCGCGGTACAAACAAACCGCTGCCTCGGCTCAGACGATCATCACCATAGACGCATATGGAAAAATTCTGTTTATTTTCGCCTCGCTGAACACATACGTGCAGACTTTCAATGGTCTGACCACGAGCGGATGTACTAAAAAGCAAAGTTCTAAGGAAAACCTTAATGCGTCGTTTGCTTCCAGCTGCCGTTCCCCCGTCCGGACCAATAAAAATCACGGTCGGCTTTGTCATCCTCAACTCACCACGCCGGAACAGTGTCAACCACGCTGTTCCGATTGAAACGGCTAAAGCTAACAAAGAGATGACAATGGATAACGACCCACTCATTGGTCCTGCATCGTTTAATTCAGTCGCTCAAAAATCCCAGCAGCACCCATGCCGCCGCCCACGCACATCGTCACCATCCCATAGCGACCATTCCGACGATCGAGCTCGCGCAAGATCGTGGCTGTCAATTTTGCTCCCGTGCAACCCAGCGGATGGCCCAGACGCGATCGCGCCACCGTTTACGTTCACTTTTTCGGGATCCAATCCCAACGTTTTGATCACCGCCAACGATTGTGCGGCAAACGCTTCGTTTAACTCGATCACGTCGATCTGATCGAGCGTTAAACCGGCCAGTTTCAAGACTTTTGGAATCGCAAATACCGGCCCGATCCCCATTTCCTCTGGCGGACAGCCGGCCGTCGCATACGCCACAAAACGGGCCATCGGCTTCAGTCCTAAACTCTTTGCTTTCTCATCCGACATCACGACCGCAGCGGCTGCGCCATCCGACATTTGCGAAGCGTTACCGGCGGTAATGGTGCCTTTGATGTTGAATGCAGGCCGCAACTTTTGCAGACCTTCGAGACTGCTGTCACGACGCACGCCTTCATCGCGATCGAAAACCACCTCGCGCATTTTCTTCTTGCCGCGTTCATCCAGCTCTTCGATAGTTACTGTTAGCGGCACAGTCTCGTCTTTAAACTTATCAGCATCGAGCGCTGCCGCCGCGCGTTGGTGCGAACGCAACGCAAACTCGTCCTGCTCTTCACGGCTGACGTTGTATTTGCGCGCGACGTTCTCAGTCGCCAGTCCCATATTCAAATAAAAATCCGGATAGTGTTCGACGAGGTAAGGATTCGGCCGAATGATGTGGCCGCCCATCGGAATCATCGACATCGTCTCAAGTCCACCGGCGACAATCGTGTCGGCGCCGCCGGAGCGGATCCTATCCGCTGCCATCGCGATGGACTGCAACCCCGATGAGCAAAAGCGATTGATGGTCATGGCGCTTGTCTCAACCGGGAGTCCGGCGCGAATGGCTGCGGCGCGGGCTACATTCATTCCCTGCTCGGCCTCGGGCATCGCGCACCCCATGATCACGTCTTCGATTTCGGAAAGCTCAACACCCGGAACACGGGCGAGTGCTTCCTTGATCACCGCCCCACCCATCTCGTCAGGCCGCGTATTTCGCAACGTGCCCTTCGGCGCTTTGCCAACTGCTGTTCTCACCGATGAAACAATTACTGCTTCGTGCATAAACACCTCAAGTTAGAATAAAGAAGACAGAATACAGAATTCAGAAGCTACTAATCAGATCGACGTTCTAATCGCAGCCACATAACGTCCGAGGATTTTGCTGACTTCCTCCAATTGACCTGTCAACTCTCCTGGCTCTCCATAGTCCAGGTCTCGAGCCAGTATCAAGTAGTACCGACATTCTTCCAACGATCCTTCAGCGATATTCATAAATCGTATCTTGTCGGGTCGACCCCTCTTCCTGAAACCTTCAGCAATATTTGCGGCGACGGAAATTGCAGCTCGTCTAAACTGAGAAGTCAACCCATACATCTCTTCGCGCGGAAACGCCTTGCTAAGACGGTATACACCGAGAGTAAACCGATGGGCCTTTTGCCAAACAATTACCTCCTGGAAATTCTTTGCTGGTAGCCGCTGCATACATCCTCCATTCGCAAGGTGGAGTAGGGTAGTTCCACTTGTTGTATCTTTCAGCGGCTTCAGTCATCAACTTCGTTCCTCTTTTTTCTTCTGTATTCTGTATTCTTGTATTCTGTGTTCTCCTTTAGTTCCTTAATGGCTTCCCAGTCTTCAACATTGCCCCAAGTCGCTCCTGCGTCTTGCGCATTCCAGCCAGCGACAAGAATGCTTCGCGCTCGAGGTCGAGCAGATACTGTTCCGAAACGCGCGTCTCGTGATTCAAATCCCCGCCAGTCAAAATCCGGGCGAGCTTCTCGCCAATGACTGCATCGTGATCGGAAATGTAACCGCCACGCTTCATTTGATGAATGCCCAGTTTCAAGGTGGCGAGTGCTGGATTGCCCAACGCGAGTATGTCGGTGCGCTGCTGAGGTTGCACGTAACCTGTCGAAGCCAGCGCCAACACTTCTTTCTTGGCGTCTGCGATCAACCGATCGCCGTTCATCGAAATCGTATCGTCCTCGGCAAGGAAGCCAAAAGTTCGTGCTTCTTCTGCAGAAGTCGCCACTTTAGCCAGCGCAATCGTTTCAAACGCGCGCTTCACAAATGGAAATGGATCGGCATCGTCAACATTCTTTGGAATCGAGTCGAGCGTACGCAGCAACATCTCCTTGGTGCCGCCGCCGGCAGGGATAATTCCCACACCGACTTCCACCAGGCCAATGTAAGTCTCCGCTGCCGCGCGCACACGATCGCCGTGTAAGACAAACTCGCATCCGCCGCCGAACACCATATTGAAGGGGGCAACGACGACGGGCTTGGGCGAATAACGCAAACTCATGGTCGACTGCTGAAACGCCTGCGACATCATGTCGAGCTCGTCCCAGTTCTCTTCCTGCGCCTCCATCAGCATCAACATGATGTTCGCGCCAACGCAGAAATTTGTACCCTGGTTACCTACCACGAGTCCGACAAAATTCTTTTCCACTTCGGCGAGCGACTGCTTCAACATCTGCAGCGTGTCGCCACCGATCGAATTCATCTTGGAATGAAATTCGAGACAGGCAACCCCATCACCAATGTCGATCAGCGATGCGCCGGAATTCTTTTTAATCACGCCGCTGCGATCTTTAACCGATTTCAGAATGATTACGCCTGGCTGATCCGGCAGCGGTAGGTATTGTTCCGACGTAAAATCAAAGTAGAACTGCTGGCCATCGTGCTTCTTGTAAAACGTCTTGGCGCCGCCATCCAGCATCTTCTGCACATTCTCAGGAACCGGCTGGCCTTCTTCCTTCATGCGCGCGACCGACTTCTCAACTCCGATCGCATCCCAGGTTTCAAAGATGCCCATCTCCCAGTTGTAGCCCCAACGCATAGCCCGATCGACTTCAACGATAGTGTCGGCAATCTCCGGAATCAGGCTCGCGGTGTAACGAAACGTGCGCGACATTGTCTTCCACAGAAACGTACCCACTCGATCCTTGCCCCAGGTAAGCGCTTTGATCCGCTCGGACAGGTCGTCAATATTCTTCGCCATGTCGAGCGCGGGCAATTTCACCTTCTGCGACGGACGATACTCGAGCGTAGCGTGATCTATCGCCCAAATCTCTTTTTTCCCGCCTTCGCCTGCCTGTCTCTTATAGAAGCCACCTTTCGTCTTGTTACCGAGCAGTCCCCGCCCAACCATTTGGGTCAGAAACTCAGGAGCAATAAACACTTCGCGCTCCTCATCTCCCGGCAGGGCTTCGTAGAGGTTTTTGATTACGTGGGCGCCCACATCGAGACCGACGAGATCGAGCGTACGGAACGTGGCGCTCTTAGGACGGCCGACAGCCTGACCGGTGATCTTGTCGATCTCTTCAATCGAGTAACCATCATCAAGCATGGTCTTAATCGTGACCATCGAGCCGTATGTGCCGATGCGATTCGCGATAAAGTTTGGTTGGTCCTTCGCCGAAACCACACCTTTGCCCAGCCGCTGGTCCAAAAATCCAAACAGGAAGCAGGCCACTTCGCCTTTGGTCCATTCGGTGCGAATAATTTCGACGAGATGCAGGTACCGCGGAGGATTAAAGAAGTGAACCCCGACGAAGTGCGTTTTGAAATCTTCAGATCGCCCTTCGGCTAATTGCCGAATGGGAATGCCGCTGGTGTTTGAGCCAACGATTGAACCTGCGCGGCGATGCTGCTCAACCTTTTCATAGAGACTTCGTTTGATTTCAAGATTCTCGACGACTGCTTCGATAATTAAATCGCAGTCTTTCAGCTTCGCGAGGTCATCTTCGAAGTTACCGATGCTTACGAGTGAAGCTTTTTCGGGCGTGAAGAATGCCGCTGGCTTTGCTTTTTTCGCCGCATCTAAACCGCCGCGCGCGATTCGATTACGAACCTCTTTCGCTTCGAGAGTCAGGCCTTTGGCTTGTTCCTCTTTGGTCAGCTCGCGCGGCGCGATATCAAGCAGGATCGTTGGCACCCCTGCGTTCGCGAGGTGCGCGGCAATTTGCGCCCCCATCGTTCCCGCCCCCAGCACAGCAGCTTTTTCTATACGCATCATTTTTGGTAAGCATTGGCACAGGCATTCCTGCCTGTCGTTAGTTGATTAAATTACTTCTACGGCGAGGCTGACAGAACGGAAATAATACTGAATGAGCGTTCATTCAGCAAGCGGCATGCTTGGGTACTGCCCAAGGCGTAGCACCTAAAAATTGGGCGCCGGTGGGGGCTCAGGATGGCTTTTCACCTTTCTGAACGACCGCCAGAGGAGGAGAGAATAGGTCAAAGACCCATAAAGAATGACATTGCAGGCGATCATAATCACGAGGAGGGCATTATCTTCAAGCTTCAACCCACGGTCAGAGAACGGCAGTAAGACATACAGGTACAGAATTCTGGGCCAGCCTATAGGTATCCAGAGCATGTAATTTATGCGCTCATCTGCTATGTAGGGAAAAAGCGATCCAGCTATGGCGGTATAAAGAACCGGTATGCCGAACCCTCCTACAACTGACAAGAGCAAACGCCTCATGCGATGTAGCCTTACAAGTTGTTCGCCAAACTTGGAGTCTCCTGGCCTTTGGCGCCAAGGCGTCGTCCCAACCTTGTTGATTTCTGCAGCGGAGATTTAAGAGCTGCCCATTGTCGCATTGCCATCAAAGTCATTAGTGCTGGATCGCCAAGTTTCTGGCTGATGATCTTCATTACAGGCCTTGAGGGTTCTTGGGCGACCAAGCAGAGTACTTCTCTCTTCTCTGGTTCCTAACGGATTCGGATTCAACGATAACGTCGGCACCGCCGTCATATGGGTGGTAGATGATCCTTTGATTGATACCGACAAACAGGATATTGGCTATGTCACCATCAGCCACTAGCTTCAACAAGTCATCGACTGATCGTTCGCTCCAGGTCCTTTCGGACATGAAAAAATGCCAGTAATACGGATCTGTTTCCCCTTCAAGTTCATGTTTGGGAATGCTGAAAAGTTCTTTGCTATCGCTGTCCAGGGTTTGAAGTTGGGGATAAGAGCGAACGGGAATGGGCGTGGACGAGTAACCGGTCGTTAGCAAAAAATACCTGCCGCCCTCACCCAATAAGTCAGAGAGCAATGTGTTATGTCGCATTAGTATCGTCCGATACTCCACCTCGGTTTCTGGATACCTCTTTGAGTCTGGCAAGGTATGTATTCTGAACCATCGAACTCCGTAGACTTCTCTTAGGTGATAACCAATCGGTAGGCTCTCAGGATAGCTCTGCTTCCAATGGCGTTCAAATTCTTTGGCCGTCATAAAAATCCAGCTGAGAGTTCGCGATTGCTATCTTCCGTAGATGCCAATGCGTAAGCAATAAAGCGTTTAATTTGCGATTCTTTTCAGGTTCTCATCATAAGTTCCTGATCTCGTTGCTTTCCCAGTCAAGTCTTTGACTGAATTAGCCACCTTCCACGCACCTCCGTTATGACCGTCGACGTCGCGCGTGATGTACGTCTTGCCCTTCTTGAAAACAGCTTGACCATGAACTCGCTCGCTTGTCTTCGTGAAGCCTAATTCTCTAGCCTTCTTAGCTGCCTCTCCATCGGTCTTGAAACGTGGTTCCGCTAGTTTCCGTACAGGTGCTGAGGGATCTCTAGCTCCTACTATTGGAGCCCTGTTCCACGCCTCTAGAACCTCATTATCGGTGAGCCGGTGTAACTGCCCTTCCTCGTAGAAGAATTTAACTTCCTTGTACTTATCGAAGACATCCTGCGTGCTTAGTTGGCTCGAGTCGAATGGCCGCCAATTGCCTTGAGGGTCACTTTCGTAATAGTGTTGATTTAGCCACTCACGCCGCTCCTGCTCTAGTTTCGCTAGCTGGTCATTTTCGACCGAATGTCCGTAGCGGAACCAATTCTTGACTCTGTCCCACCAACCCTTACCGTCTGGATCAACTCTGCCGAGCGGATTATTGTTAGTGTATGAATAGGCGTTCCAGGACTGCGGATCGGTTAGGTCAAGCATCGCCTGATAGTTCTCAGGGTCAATGCTTGTGAAACGGCCTTGGCTTGAAGAGTAGTATCTTGCCCCGAAGTAATCGAGGCCGGTTTCGTTGTCCCGTTCTTTGGAGGTGAACTTCTGACGGATGTTGTCGCCAGAGTAGCCGAGGCCGTTTTGGCCAGAGGTGCGGAGGCCTTGACCGACAAGCAGCTCCTCACCGAACGGCAGGTAGTCGTGACGCTTTACACCGGCGAGCGAGCCGGTCTTATCAAGGATCATCCGCGGGGTGCCGAGCTGGTCTGCTATTAGCCACTGAAGATTATCGTTCGTCCAGCCGCTGTTTTCGGTCCACGCCTCGACCTCGGCGATCCGCGCCACACCATCAACGGCTCCCGTCACTCTAACTCTGATCTTGGTGGTCGTAAGGGCTGCGAAGTTAACCTTCGTCCAGACGAGATTATTGCCGCTAATCGCCCCCCCGTTGACGGTGACCCAACTACTTCCGGTCCAGTATTGCACTTCAAAGCTGGTGGCCCCGTAACTCGTGAAGGTTTGTGTTGACGATGGATCCGCCTGCGTCAAATACGCCGGGTAATCGGCAATCGTATAGACATCCACCTCCTCTATGGTCTTCGAACCGTTGAAGGCAATCTCTACCCACGACGCCAGCCCATGCTCATCGCGCCAGTAGCGATCTTCGCTGGAAGCCACGTAACGCACTCCATCATTGGCATAAGCAGGTTGGAAATGCAGCCCCGGATAGACACCGTCCTGGGTGTAGTTCAGCGCCGTGGCCGTTCCTCCGTTTGCGGTTGCCGCTACGTTTGTGAGCAAGGCCGCTGCTGCGGTGCCCCACGCCTCGACTTCCACGATCCGGGCAACACCATCCACTGCTCCCGTTACCCTGACTCTGATCTTGGTGGTCGTAGTCGGCGCAAAGTTAATCTTTCTCCAGACGAGGTTGTTGCCTGTAATCGCTCCCCCGGAAACCGTGGCCCAACTATTCCCGGTCCAGTATTGCACTTCAAAGCTGGTGGCCCCGTAACTCGTGAACGTTTGAGTTGCGGATGGGTCTGCCTGGGTCAGATATGCCGGGTAATTCGCGATCGTATAGACATCAACTTCCTCTATTGTCTTCGAACCGTTAAAGGCGATCTCCACCCATGACGCCAATCCATGCTCATCGCGCCAGTAATGATCTTCGTTAGTAGAGACGTAGCGCACCCCATCATTGGCATAAGCAGGTTGAAAATGCAGCCCCGGATAGACACCGTCCTGTGTGTAGTTCAGCGCCGTTGCCGTGCCTCCGTTTGAGGATGCCGCCACGTTTATTAGGTCGGTGGAGGTGCCAGGCTCCGCGGTCACCAGCAACTCTCCGTTGCGATACCCATATTCTTTCTGCGGGTTTCCAGAACTTCCTCCGGCCGGATACTCAGCCAGCAACTCACCATCCATGCCGTAAATTTGCCAGGTGGAAGTGCCGTCTACTTGCCGTCGCACGCGTTGACCATCAGCGTTATAAGTGTAGACGCCGGCCAGGTACTCATTTGCCCGCTTCTCGGATGTCATCCGGTTCTCGGCATCGTAGACGCGCAATACTGCCGAAGCGCTATACGTATCCTCGATGAGGTTTCCAGCGTCATCGTATCTCATGGTGCCGACCTCTCCGGGCGGTACACCGAGTCGATTATTGACGACGCCATTTACGGCGGTGATGCTGAACTGTTTCTCGTTGATGCCTGCACCACTGGTATTGTTCTGATCAATCGTGCGGTTACCCCAAGGGTCGTAATCGTATTCCTGCTGCCAGTCTGAGGCTGTGTTACCCGTGTATTCATGCACACGCTTCAATCGGTTCAGCGCATCGTAGTCAAACTGTTGATACCAGGAAGTCGAAGGGATACCGTCGTCGTTGTGTGGGATCCATACCTCCTGCTTACGCAGGTTGCCATTGTTGTCAGTCGCATTACAGATGCCCGTGCATTGCAAACTATACTGATTGAGCAGAGCGCCGCGGTTCGAATTTGTGTCCGTTGGACCTGTGTAGCTGGTGCTGGCACGGATCTCTGCCAATTGGCCCCGGCTGTTGTAGAAATGTTTGTTGTAAACGGGAGTGTTGGTGCCAAACTGCTCCTTGGCCATCCCACCCGTCGGCGAATAGACCATCCCGCTTGAGTAGGTACGGGCATCATCGCCAAGGTTGCCGCTGAAACTGGTGGTGCGGCCGGCGTTGTCGTAAACATAAGCAACCGTGCGGTTCGAGGGATAAGTTTGCGATGTGACTGCTCCCGCCAGGTTATAACTCCTCCGGGTTATGTACGATTCGCTCCAGAAGCCGCCTGCATAAAACTGCTGGTGTTGGTAAGTTGGACGACCCAAGGCATCGTAGGAACTGATCGTAGTTAAACCACTGGCTGCCGTCTGGGATTGATAGAGCCGGCCTTTCCCGGTAGCTGCCAAATCATAGATCCGCGTTATGGACGGGGTGGCATCGGGATCGTTTGTGTAGACGACGCTCGTATTGCGATTCAGGGCGTCATAGGAATAGGTAGACAGGACACCGCGCGCGTCGGTCTTGTGGATGAGGTTGCCGTTGGCATCGTATCCATTTGCCAGACACTGACCGGCGATGACCGTGCCATAACAGATCGTGCCGCTCTCGGGATTGGTAGCTGAAGTCTGGCGCTTGCGGGAGTCGTAAGCAAACGTGCGTGACTGGTTGCCCTGCGAGACTGCAGTCAGGTTGTCGAGAGTGTCGTAGCTATAGCTGGTGAGGTAGTTGTAACTTGGGTCATCTGGTGCTTCGTAAACCGCTTTCAGCCGGCCCAACGCGTCGGTAACACTCTTGCGCTGTTTCCCAGCCTGGTCCTGTACGGTGACGGTATTGCCGCTGTAACTGGTGGTGACCACGGCATTATCCGGCGTGGTTACCCTCGTGACCCGGCCCAGGCCGTCGAAGCGGGTTTTAGTCCAGACTGGAGTCTGATTGTCAGGTGCAAGTGGTCGAAATGGATTGGAAGTCTGGTGAGACCGTCCCAGCGCGTCATACTGCGTCTGCGCGGCGATGTACTTTGTTGCGTCTTCATACTGACGCGTTTCAATGGTGCGGCCCAAGCCATCGTAAAGCACTTGGCTTTTCAGAGGGAATGGATCGACGAAGCTGTTGAGGTCGCTTGAAGTTGTGACCATCCTATTAGTGTCGTCATAAGCGAAGACGGTCTGGTTCCGGGCCGAGGTGTTTACCGCCCGGATGATCTTCGTCGGCCTGTCAAGCTGGTCCGAATCGGAATACCCGCTGGAAACAACTCCATTAATGTCCTCTTCATCCACCGGGCGGCCGGTGTAGTAGTCAACCTGGCTGAAGGAAGTGTGGCCTAGTGGATTCGTCATGCTGGTGACAACAGCGTAGCCGACTTGGCCTACTGAGGAGAGTTCAATCGGTTGGGAATTGAGACGCGCGTTACCGTCAGGGCCCCCAAAGCAATCAGTGAAATCAAGCGTGGTTGCAAAGCCGCGCCCGTCAATCGCCATAACCACATTCCCCGCAATGTCGTATTGCGCGTAGTTCGAGACTGAACCAGTTACTGTGCCATTTGTCAGAAGGTACTGTGTTACCGCCGTGGCATTGCCGCGCATGGGGTAACCAGTGTTGAAAGCGGAATCAAAGCCTGAGATGCCCGATCGGTTGACTAGGGCCGCATGGCCTGTATCTGTTGCGTAGTTATCGTACTCAACCGCGCTGCGACTTCGTTCAACTCCTCCCGCGTCGTAAACCGAAGTTTGGGTTGGCAGGTTGCGAATGTGAACGCCGTTTTGATCAGTGTAGTCGATCCCATTGGCCACTGTGAGGTAGTTGGTATGGGTGTGGCGCAGCAAACCTCCGGGCGAACCTATGTCAAAATCGTATTCCCAGAGATCCGTTTGGTTGTTGAATTGGTCAAAAGCCGCGGTTCCGGTTTGCGGGTTAACAGCGGTCGATTTTGTAACGTGATTTGTATCACATAGCGTAGTAACCGACTCTACTACACGGGGGTCGTTAGCGGGAGCTTGATGAGAGCCACACGCGGCCCCAAAACAATAGGGAGGAGCCCACCAACTTATCGGCGCTCGCTGCTCCCATCGCTGCTCCACTCTTCTGCGCGCTAAACCCGTGACGAGATCGAGTTCCTCGGTTTTGTATTCCCGGCCTTCAATCCAGGAAGAATAGGATACGGGGCCCTGCACCAATGAGGCCCTGGGATCGCCGTGGTAGTAGTGCTTTGTCGCCGAGATGAGAAGCCGGCCCAGTTCCAGCGAGTTGTAATTCCTTTCCGTGATTATCGAAGTGTGAGGAGTAGTGGTAGTGTCAACTGTGGCTTCGTACACAGTTTCAAGTTCATAACTATCCCCTGTGCCACCGCTTGGATAAACGCGTCGATTCACCATGCGTCGATTAATTTTTTGATAATACGGATCAGTTTGGATTACACCAGACCCCGGTGTGTGGTCATACTCATACGCGCCTCCGGTAGGGAGTTCTACCCTCGCCAATTCACCATACGGGTTGTAATAGAGCTTGTACCTGCGGCCATCGGGAATCTCAATGGAGGCTACCTTTGCGGGGTTGTACGGGCCCTCACTGAGATCGAATTCTGGAAAGATGTAGGGGATGTTCGCTAAACCCGGCCGCAGCAAGTTGCTGAGAAGGTCATATCTAATTTTGATCGTTCGATCCGCTCCGCCAAATCCCTCATACGTAATTTGATCATAAGGAGCATTCGAACATGCAGCTGTATTCGCGTAGCAGATGCTGACTCGTCGATTCAGTGAATCGGTAATACTCGTCAATTTTCTCAGTGGGTAATCAGGCAGGACGCTACTATCATAGGTAAAACTCGTCTTGTTGCCGTTTGAGTCCCGAACCCAGGATAAGGTGCCGTTGTCGACTCGATACTGTCTGCCGTCGGCAAACTTTACCAACCCCGAAGGCTCGTGACTGGCTGGATCCGGGTAACGTCGATAGAAAAAGGGAACATCTGATACGAATGTAGTGCCCGTTCCGTCAGCTGAGACAAAAGTTGTGCCGATGTTGACTCCACTGGTGGTACAGGCGATCTGATACGGCCTACCGTTGCTTACTTGGCTGCGAAATTCATATTGCGTGCCGTCAGGGGTCTGGAAGTAAAATCGAAGTAGGACATAAACTGCTATGTTCGCATTAAGCGGGCAAGGTTCATCGTAGACCGTTTCCCCACGCAATCCACCGACGCCGAACGTCCCCTTTTTTCCCGGGTGTTCATCATTGCGCGCATAAGGACCACCTGGGAAGCCGAATTCGTTGTCAGGAGGCACGTAATCGGTGAACCAATAGTGCTGATCTACTCGCAGCATCAGACGTTGCTGGGCCTTACCGCGACCTGCTGCTAATACCAGAGGGAGTGCAAAGTTGAGGTGCCCGTTGTACAAGTTGACGACCTCGAAGTCACTTAGCGCATAAGAGCCCGTCGGCGCGCCGGGAGTATGAGCTAACGGCACGTTTCCAAAACCTTGCTCACAGAAGCCATTAAGCAGCAGGGCCAAAACAACGACTGATGACCGCCATTTGAGAAAGCGCTTCAATGCGTAAGTAATCATTATCGGAAATACCTTGATCTTCTGCTTATGAGAGATAATTCTCTCCAAACACTCGTGCACCTTTAATCTGCTTTTTAGACGACAATTAACGGAGAAGCGCGCTGTTTCCAACCGTTTGAGCTAACCTTATGCAAACAAGCGCATTGCAAAGAGGAATAGAGAATCGGAGGTCGAGCCGAATAGTACACCTTTGTATCAAATAAGACGAAGCAAGAATTTTAGGCTGGTTGCGAGCGGATGCCCATCCGCAGTTCCGGTTGTTATGATCTTCGTCTTAGAGGAGTGGTTTTCCGTTGTCGGCGACTAACACCTCGCGCGCACCAGGTAAGAACATCTCAGGTCATTAAGGAAGTGATTATGAACAAGCTTCACCGACTATTCGCAAACTGCCTCACTGTTATCCTAATTTGCCTCGCCTCGATTACCGAGCATGACCTTCACGCGCAAACGAGCCCTGCACGCGCGCCTGCCCCGCAGAGCGCCACCCTCGCTAATCCGGATTTTGAACTGGGAAACGTGGGCCAGTTGCCTGAAGGTTGGATCTCGCCGACGGCCAGGATTGGATATCCCGCCGAAGTTGTTGAAGAAAATCCGAAGACCGGTAAACGCGCGGCGCTGTTACGAAGTGTTCCCGCGACGACCCAGGCTGAACAACGTGTATTCGGCAATCTCATGCAGGCGATCGATGCCACACAGTTGCGCGGGCGACGCGTACGCTTCCGTGCTGCCGTGCGGATGGAAGGTGATGACCCGGCCGCCCGAGCGCAGTTATGGCTGCGTGTGGATCGTCCTGAGAAGCAGATGGGTTTCTTCAACAACATGGACGATCGCCCGGTCAGATCCGGAGTATGGCAGTACTACGAGATCGTCGGCGATGTTGAAGACGATGCGACTGTGGTAAACGTCGGCATGATGCTTATCGGAAAGGGCAAAGCCTGGCTTGACGATGTTTCGCTCTCCGATCTGGGTAAGCCGATCACGCTCGCCGAACCGGCGCGGCCCTTGACGAAAGTGGGCCTGGAAAATCTGACGGCGTTCACTCGTTTGCTCGGCTACGTGCGTCATTTCCATCCTAGTGACGAAGCGTTGGCGACCGATTGGGACGTCCTCGCGGTTGAAGGCGTGCGTGTTGCAGAGGGCGCGAAAGATGCGGACGATTTGGCTGCGAAGCTCGAGGCGTTCTTTCGTCCGGTTGCACCCACCTTGCGAGTGTTTCCGACCGGGAAGCAACCAAAGCCCGTATCGGTATTGATGCCGCAGACTGAGCCGTCGATCAAAGCAGTTTCATATCGTCACCGGGGCTTCGCGCAAAAAACCGCGCAGCCTTCCGGCATTTATGAGATGGAACGAGTAATTAAGGATCTGCCCGGTGGTAAACCGACGACGGACTTTCCGGATCCGATGAAGTTCTTCACGGCTGATCTAGCCGGAGGGGTTTCAATGGCGATGCCGCTCGCCCTTTATATGGATGCACTAGGGACGCTGCCGCACGCAAACTCTTCCAACGCGTCGACCGCAGCCGCACCGGTGCGATATTCCGGTAGCGATCGAAGCACGCGGCTGGCTGACGTGGCCCTCGCCTGGAACGTCTTTCAACATTTCTATCCTTACTTCGATGCAGTAAAAACCGACTGGCCTCTAGCACTCAAAAACGCACTCACAGCTGCCGCAACTGACAGCGACGAGAAAGCTTTTCTCAACACGCTCAGACACATGGTGGCCCAACTGCATGACGGTCACGGCGGTGTCTATCATCCGAGTGATAAGGCTACCTCAGCCTTGCCGGTAATCTTTGGTTGGGTTGAAGGTCGCCTCGTCATCACTCAAGTTGCACCTCAGGGCGCAAGTGAATTACAGCCTGGAGATGTGGTCCTAAAAATAGACGGCAAAGACGCCGCTCCTGCGCTGGCAGAAGCCGAGAACCTCATATCGGGGGCGACGCCGCAATGGCGACGTTACATTTCACTCCGCATGCTCAGGATGGGCGCAAAGGATTCGGAACTCAAACTCGATGTGCAGCCTCGCACAGGAAATCCCCGAACGGTCATGCTGCGTCGTGATTCAGAATCGGTGACTCTGAGAGAAACGCGCCCGCCCCAAGTGAGCGAGATCAAGCCGGGAATTTTCTACCTCGATCTTGACAGGATGAAGGATGAAGACTTCAAGGCGATTTTGCCGAAACTGGAGCAAGCCCGCGGGATTGTTTTTGACTTGCGCGGCTATCCGAAGGTCTCGCCGATGGTCCTTTCTCACCTGATTGATAAGCAGGTCGAATCAGCGCGCTGGCAGGTGCCAATTATTACTGCACCTGACCGAACAGGCGCACCCGCCTTTGATGAGCGCGGCCGTTGGACTCTTCAGCCGATAGCCCCTCGCTTAAAGGCGAAGATTGCATTCATTAGTGACGGACGCGCGATTAGTTATGCAGAGTCGTACATGGGAATTATCGAGGCTTACAAACTCGCGGAGATCGTCGGTGAACCAACCGCAGGCACCAACGGTAATGTCATTCCGTTCGTCCTTCCCGGCAACTACACGTTGGCCTGGACCGGAATGAAAGTGCTCAAACACGACGGCTCAAAGCATCATGGCGTAGGGATCCAACCGACCATTCCGGTCTCGCGCACAATCCTGGGCGTTTCCCAAGGGCGTGACGAGCAACTCGAGAAGGCGATTACGATCGTGAGTGAGTAGCATTCGGTAGTGACTTCCGTGCAGAGCGAGTCGTGGCTCGGACGTGGTCCATAGAAACGACAGTCACTTAAAGACGTCTGTGGGAATACCGTCAACTCTCTGTGGGCCCACAAAGAAATCAAACATCTCTTTTCCCGCGGACCTAAAGGGGTCGGTTAAGATACCGAGACCCTAGAGGCGCAAGAGGTGAATGAAGCGTGTGGTGCGTTTATCTTCGATTACATGGACCAGCTGGCAGCCGGCTTCTCGATAAAGAGAATTCCACTCATTGACGTCGCCTGGTGGAATGCCCTGGCCAGAGATCAACTGCGCAAAATCATGCAATAGCGTTTCGCGTTCTTTTTCTATCTTCAGTTTTTTCTTTTGGCCCAGACGTCCATAGTAGTCGAGAATTAAAAGCGGCCGCGTCGGGAACATGCGGCGCAACTCTTTCAACCACTGAATCACGCGTGCACCACCCTTCCCAAACATTTCGTTCACGAAGTTACAGGCCGTCACCGATCCAATTTCCGGCCTAACATCGACTGGAACCGCTTTTCTCAGTTGGCGACAATCGCCTTCGAGAAATTGCAGTCGTCTTCCTAAACGCCCTGCGCGTGCTCTCGACCGCGCCAGTTTCAACATCGCGGGATTAACGTCGATGCCGAAACCAGTGAAACCGCGATCCTGGCGAGCTAAATCCAACAACAACTCCCCGTTGCCGCAGCCAAGATCCAGGAGCTTCGTGAAACCCAGTTGTCGAACGATGTCAGGTAGTGGGCCGAGGGTCGACTGATCGACATTTGCGAAAGCACGGGCGTGGCGTAATCGGTCTACTTTCGAAGCCGCCGCCGGGGGGTTGTGAAGCAGTTTCTGAAGCGCAACGGCGTTACCACCGTAGGCGCCGACATACAGATCGAGGAAGAACCGAGCCGCCACATCATAGTCGCGAGTGAGAGCAAATCTTCCGTCGCGGTTTTTCTTCAGAAGACTGGTACGCGCCGCAACATACTCCACAACTCCACGAAGCAAATCTACGTCGACCTTGTACCTGGCGGCTAACGTCGCGGCGTCGCATGGCTTTGTCAGTGCTGAGAACACGCCGAGATCGTGTAAAGCGTTCACGGCTTGCGAGAGATGGAAGCCCTCGACCAGATCAAAAGCTTGCCACCGATCTTCATTCTTCGGCATTTTCAGGAGGAAGGAGTGTTTTCGTGGGCCACGAGAATTCCGGCAGTCACCAGGGGCGCAAAGTAACTACTGTCAATTTCCGACACATCAGGAATCTCGCGCACGAGTTTGGTAACCTCGCTACAACTTCTAGGTTCGTTAAAGAAACTCAAGAGAGCTTCGACGCCCGGATCGACCTGGTATCGAACCGCATTTTCCTGAGCAACACTGACGAGGTAGGTGGCGCGCTCACCTGTTTCCGATTCATCCAATAACTTCTGACCATTGCTCTGCTGTTTGATTCGTTCAATCAAACTTTCGCAAACATGCAAGCCTGATAACACCCGCACGTGGGAACCGATCGTGTAGAGTTGATCCGGATCGAAAACTCCGTTTGGATTCTCCGTCTCAACGCGGCCTTCACCAGACTCCTGGCCACAAAGAGCAAAGCGAAAGAGTGAACTCAGGTGATGTTGCGAACCAAATCTTTCGTTAACAAAGTCAACCAACATCTCCGCATCCGGCAGATTCGCGTAGTTATTGCGCTCGGCCCATTCGTGCAACGCAAAAACAAAATTGCTTAAGCGGCCTTCGTAAGCACGCAATAAATACCTGGCGATGATGGGACCAAGGCGACGAACGACGTCAACGGCCTCGACTGCGAATTTGTAATCGGCGCGCGGCAAGGCGGCGGGATAGTAATGATAGGTTGAAAAAATGTCCGGATGGTTGAGCACGAGCGCTTCATCACCCTGGCCCACCAGGAAAGCGTTGTAAGGTCCGGCGTAACCGTCGTATTGGAGAACGTCACCGAGTTGCTCAAACATCGGCGTGCCTGGCTCGGGCGCGAGCATGTGAAGTTGCGTGAGGCATGAAGGGCTGAAACAACGACCGAGCAAATCCAAAGTATCCGCCAGATCCTGTTTCTCCTCTTCGTGGTATCCGGTAATGAACGAGGCGGTGGTTTCCATCTCGAGTTCGCCGGCAAGCGCTAGGGTAGGTTCTACCAACTCCAAATCAAGGCGTTTTTTAGCGATTTGTTGTAGTCGTGCAGATCCGGTTTCAATTCCGAAGTACAGGCCCACGCAACCGGCCGCGGCCATTTTCCGGAGCAACTCGTCATCTACGCAGTCCACTCTTGCTGATGCACGCCAGCGGTAATTACGATCTTTGACGACCTCACAAAACTCTGAAATTTTTCGTTTGTTAACGGTGAAAAGATCGTGGTCCAACTTGAAATCAGAAAACCCGAACCGCGTGTGCAAGATATCCAGTTCCTTCACCAGACGTTCGGCCGACTTCAATCGAAAACTTCGTTGGAAGAAACTGGCGGTCGAACAGAAAGTGCAGAGGAATGGACAACCACGTCCCGCTTCAATCCGCAGAAGGTCCAACTCGAGCTCGGCAACCGGGTAGTGATCGTAGTTTGTGAGCGGCAAACTATCGAGGTTCTCGACTTTGGGCGCGCCCAGATTGAAGTGGGGATCTGATCCTCGCGCGCCCTGCCAACTAAGTCCCGGAATTTTGAAGAAATCGCGGGAGCCAAGATTGTCGAGCACCGATGGGAAGATTTCGTCAGCCTCATATCTGACAATGATGTCAAACTGAGGAAAGCGCTCCAGGATTTGCCGGTGCAACATCGTCGCATGCGGCCCACCCAGGAGAATCGGTAATTCTGGTTCGCGCGCTTTCAATAACGCGGCGACATTGATTGCAAATAGAAAGCTGCAACCCAAAGCAGTGAAACCAACCACATCGGGCCGGCGGCTGAGAAGCTCGCCGGCAGCGCGCTCGTACAAGCTCGAGTCATATGAAAACTGTCCCGACTTTATCAAACGCTTCGGATCGACAATTTGCACCTCGTGGCCCTGAGGCTCGGCAACAGCAGCTAGCGCGAGCAGGCCAAGATGTGGATGCACGTCGAGGAATGCCAACGAACCGTCGTCAGGCATTACCAGGTTATCGACTAGCACCACTCTCATAGAGGTTCTTTCTAATTCAGTTGGCCGCGATGATTCCGATAGAAGCCAGCTCATTCAGCGCGCGCAAGAGTCTGGAGTCAGCCCTGCGCTTGCCATTGATTAAATCGCTCAGGTCCCCGGTCGATCGCTTTCCGTCGATGATCGAAAGCAGATGAAACGCGAGTTCATCCAACTGCAACACAAAAACTTCGTTACCTTTGCGCCAGTAACCGAAGTATTCCTTTCCGAGGGTTACCGCGCTCAACTTGGGACGCTTCCGGTGCAGCAGTTTTTCAACAACTCTCGGATCCGATCGCATCTCGTGTAACGCGAGCTCGCCTCGTACGCGCAACCGAGCGTTCGCCTGCAAATGAACTGGAGCAAAATGGTCCTCCATCTCGCCGTCGGCGCGCTGGCCAACTTTTCGCAGGTGCGCGAGGGTCATCTCGTGACGCATGAGATCCCAAAGCAGGACGTGCGCGTGATTATCAAAATCCAACCACCACTCCAGAAACCTCATCAAGTCCTGGCTTCTTTCTTCAGTCGTGTTCGCGTAACCCTTTCCTTCAGCTGATCGACGAGCCGCGTACGAAGCAAAGACTTCAATCTCGAGTCCCGCGACGTTCAGCAATCGAAAGGTTAGCGGGAGGTCTCCACGCAGTCCGTTATGGCGGACCTTCGTAGTCAGACCGGCGAACTTCCACAACGCGTCTAGATCGACGACCGCCGGGTCGACACCGCAATTGCGCAAGAGTTCCGGATCCTGGCGCCAACGCGCGATCAAGGTAGGATCCTGGAGTCCTGCGGCGATGACTGCATGAACCTGGCCGGCGCTCATTTAGTGACCCACCATTTCATGCACACGATCGATGTGCTGCTTCAAGGTTGTTTGCGGAAAGCTTGGTGACCAGTTGTATTCAAGGGTGACGCCGCAAGGCCGCGCGCGTTTGAGAGTTTGTTCGAGCAATCCGAATACAGCGTCCGTAGCCGGAACTGCATGATCGTCCCAGGCGACGCCTGATTGAATGTTGAGACCGGATATGTGGACCTCGATCACTTGCTCAAGCGGTAAACGGTCGATCTCCTTCGCCGCGTTACGCCCGGTATTCATCATCGAGATCGCAAAGTGAGTGAGATCCAGCAACAGGCCGACTGCGCAACGGTCAGCCACCGCTGCGATGAATTCAGTCATGGGCATGGTGCTACCTGGAACATCGAAATACTGCGGTGAATTTTCAAGTATGACCGGCACCTGAAATCGCGATTGCAGGTTGCTCAGATTTTCGGCGACTCTCGCTACTGTTTCTTCACTGAGCTGCGGACACACAGTGTAGGTCAGGGTAGTGGCTTTGGTATGGGGAGCTGCGGCATCGAGCGGATCGGCTGTTATGAACGCCAAATGCTCGCCGATCCAAGGCGTTCGGGTCCTCGTTGCTTCGCACTCAATTGCCTTCAGTGTCGCTTCGTCCGGCGCGACGAAGCCTGCTACTGACATGCTGGCGCAGTGAAGAACAACCGGCACCGTTTCCTGAATCTTGCCGACCTCAGGACTGTGACGCAGCTGTTCGAATGGTATCTCGACATAGTCGAGTAAACCGGGATGAGTAGAAAGAAAGTCCGGCACGATTGGTCCAAGGGCAAGACCTACCGCTGTCGTGCCGGGATTTCCTGTCAGGTACTTCATTTGGAAACCAAACGAGTTCGCACCGCAAGCTGAAACGGCGGGCGAGGGTGTCAACCAGAAGTGAGTGATCGGAAATAGCTGGTTTCGAGTGCCTAACTAATTACTCGCCACCCGCGAGAACCAACTCAGTCGTAGAGCCATGGATCGCGAATTCGTCCACGAAGCAAATCCGCTTTGTTCACTGTTACCCGCAACGTCCCCTTCGCGAGGCAACGTCGGATTGCGGCAGCTTTCTCCGCGTCAAGGGTAAAGGTCAGTTGTTGTCTAGCGGCTTTGGTTGCGGACTTTTTCGCTGGAGCCTTTTTCGCGGCGGTTTTTTTCGATGAGGTCTTCTTTACTGTTTTCTTGGCTGCCATATTTCCTCCTAAAGGTTAATGAGGCAGGATGGAAACTTCTTTCGCATCACAGCATCGCCATTGTTGGAAAACGCGAGGGGTCACATTGGACTGCGAGCAGGTGTACATGTCAAGAAATTATTTTTGAAGGCACTACCAATGAATCAGCCGGCTCACCGGACCGACGAGTTTGCCACCGTCGTGGTCATCGACCGCGTCGGGAATCTGCAAGTTCATTATTGGTTCACTCGCTGGCATGAAAATAATATGCACCTGCCAATCTATTTCTTGATCGCTCGCCAGGACGATCTCATATCTGGGGAGTATCGCGACGAGTGCCGCTTTAATAACGTGTAGCGCAAGTGATCGACCCACGCAAGAATGCCCACCAGCGCCGAACGGAAAGTATTCAAAAGGAGATGGCCTCACAATTTGCCAACGCGCCGGGCGAAACTCATCGGGATCTGAAAACACTGCTGCATCTCGATGCGCAAGAAATGGGCATAACACGACTTCACAGCGCGCCGGCAGAATGACGCCGCCCAACGAATCCTCGCGAGTTGTAACGCGCGACATCATTGCATTCGGCGTTAACAACCGCAGCGTCTCGCTAATTACGGAATCAAGCAGCGGGAGACCGGAAAGACTGTGAAGCGATGACTGGTCGTCCGGTGCAACCTCAGCAAGCTCTTCGCGCAACTCGCGACGCAACTCTGGCAATTGGGAAAGAATTAACAGCGTCCAGGTGAGCGCCACCGCAATCGGCTCGTTGCTCGACATGAATAATACGTTGCCGTGCGCAACCAGCTCATCATCGGAAAGTCCTTCAGCCGGCTTTGCCTCGAGACGGGCAAGTCTCGAAAGCAAACCGTCTGCGCCACTGCCCCGCCGCGACCAGCTGATGTGTTTTCGCATGGCTGCGTCCAGCGACGTTCCCAGAGCTATAAGCGACCCCAGGTCGCTTTCGCTCGGAGAGCCGAATGTTGATGTCACCTCGCGACGTAAATGAAAAAACTTCTCAGCCCGAAGTGCGACATCACGGCTTTCTTCATAGTGTTCGCCAAACAGGTAGCGCGTGGAAACCTCTAATGTAAGCCGGCGCATTTCGCTCAGCAGTGGGACCTTAAGCCCGTGGTCCCATTTCCGAATGAATTCCTGGATTCCCCTGGTGATCGCATCGTGTCGTTCGCCGACGCCTTGTTCGCTCAGGACGCGGAGCAGTGCACGCTGGTGCTGGGCATGATGTTGGCCCCGCATGCTGTGAAGGCCGCGATTGAGATTGATCAGATTGGGAGGCAGCGAGAGGTGTTGCGCAGCAGAAATTGGCAAGCCATACAACTCAGCATCACTGAGCACCGCCTGATTGTTTGATGGACCAAATACGGCGATCGCTCCGGCACATTCCCGTGCGCGAGAGAAGAGTGGGGCGCCCTCGCGCAGGACAAACATCGCTCCCAGCTCGGACCTTGCCTGGGCCAGAAAGGTCAACGGGTTCTCGTAGAAATCCCGAAGGTCGGCAATGCGAGGAAGAGTGAGAGGAAGCATCATCCGAAAAACCCGTAAGATGTCGAGAACGTTTTGAGGCTAAATATCTATTGACCTGGATTGCTTGAGTTTACCAAACTAAATCAGTTCAATGTAAACAATGGTAATTTAGATTGAATAGCGATCGGGGCTTTATTCCTTTCCACTCAAAAGACCAATGCGAAAAATTCCTCTCATCTTTGGTGTTTTGCTCTTGCTTATCTTTTATTCAAATGCACGCCACGCATGTGGGCAACAGTCAAACGAGCCCGCAAAGATCGAAGTAGGTGGTCAGTTCTCATCTCTTAACACTCGAGATTTTCCGCTGTCCGGTTTGATCGATCATGCAAGATCAGAAGCGGGCGTTGGTGCCAGACTCACCTACAACTGGAATAAGCACGTCGCCTTCGAAGCCGAAGGCAATTTCTTCCCAGTCACTGCCTTTGCTGATCTCAACAGCGACGACGCCATCATTCAAGGCCAGTTTGGGGTGAAGGCAGGTAAACGTTTCAATAAGTTTGGAATTTTCGCGAAAGCCAGACCTGGTTTCGTAAGCTTCGGTGAAGTGCCCACCCAAATTGGAACAGAGACGATCGACATCAACGAGCTGCCAATGGTTTTTCCGATTATCGAGTTCCGCAGAAGAAATTTCTTTTCGATGGACCTGGGAGCTGTCCTGGAATTTTATCCATCACGCCGAATCGTGGTGCGGTTTGATGCCGGCGACACAATGATCCATCTCGGTGAACCTCCGGTGGATTTGTTTACTGGAACAACGGGGTCAGCGCGAACTGCGCATAACTTTCAGTTCAGCTCCGGTATCGCGGTGCGTTTCCTTAACCCCAAGGTGAGTCAGAACATTGACTACCCGACAACTGATAGCACACGAAAGTTTGAAGCAGGCGTTCAGTTCTCATCCTTGATTCTCAAAGTTTTTTCGCAGAGTCAACTTCCCGCCTTAGGGTTTGAAGGTACCGATACTCAGTCAGGGTTTGGCGGGAGGTTGACCTACAACTTATCTCGAAGCGTGGGCTTGGAAGTTCAAGGAGACTTTTTTCCCGCGGACGTACCAATCTTTTCCAACGGTCGTGGCGGCGGCCGAATGCTACAAGTCCAAGCCGGCATAAAAGTGGGACGACGGTTTGAGAAGTTTGGTTTGTTTGGAAAAGCTCGGCCAGGAGCAATCAGCTTCAGCAAGACAATCAGATATGACTTCGATCCATTTCCGGTTAATCCGAGTCTTCACATTGAGAGACGAACGCATTTTTCACTCGACCTCGGTGGCGTGCTGGAGTTTTACCCGTCGCCGAGGATCGTGGTGCGGTTTGATGGCGGCGACACGATGATTCGCTATGGCGATACTCAAGTGCCATTCAATTCTTTGCGCACACCGATAACGCACATACCCGCAGAAACAAGACATCAATTCCAATTCAGCACCGGGGTTGGATTTCGTTTTTAACTACAGAACCCCGACGCGTCGGGATGGCGCCGGATCCTGGATTCAATAATGCCTAAGATTAGCCGAACCAAATTGGGGAGTGTGTTGCCGAGGCAGCTAGCGACTCGACATACTTTTGCCCGATGTGGATACACCAATTGCCGACGTGCCAGATGCGTAACTTAGCAATCATGAGCAGTTCTCAAGGGACCTTCGTACACTCCACCTCGCTTGGGTCCCAAAGAAGGGGAAAGAATTGGCCGCCGAGTTTCTGGCCAGGAGGGATTCGCGGCACGCCCTCAAGCAACGGTTGATCTGACGCTGAACGAACGTCATCGCGGACAACATTGATCACGGCGGCCCTCCTCGGCCGGTCAGTGCGATTTTCAAATGAGCCATGGACCATCAGTGGGTGATGAAAGGAACACTCGCCCTTCTTTAACTCGATGGCTTTCGGCTTGAACTCGCGTTTTTGCTCCTCGCTCAAGACGCCCTGAATCGTGTTCATATCGTTTGCGAAGTCCGCGCGGGGAAGCAGGTTCCATCGGTGGCTGCCGGGAACATAATGAACACAGCCATTCTCGCGAGACGAATCATCCAGACCTATCCAGCATGAGAGGTGGGCCATTGGCTGTGTTCTGGTCCAATAGGAATAGTCCTGATGCCAGATAACAACGCCGCCATGATGGGCCGGCTTATAAAACAATTGGTCATGCCAGAAGCGAACCGGGCCGCCCAACAATTGCGAGGCCGCGACACAAAAGGCTGGATTCCAGAGAAGGTCATGAAAACCCGGGGCAATGCGCCAGGCCCCTAAGGCATGGAAGAGAATCTTTTCAGGGTCAGCAGATTCGTTGGAGTTAAATTCATAAAACAATTCATTGCCAGGATGGACCGGATCAACCAGCTCGGCTAATTCGCTGCGCAAGACTTCTACCTGGTCGTCGCTCAGCAACCTTATTCCCGCGAGATATCCATGCGCGTGGTAAAAGTCGACTTGCTCATCGGTGAGTCGATACTTGGCCCACTCTTCAGGAGTGTCAGGCCTGTCGAAAAGTTTGCCTATCAGCTGATGGTGGGTGGATAAGTCCTCAGGCATATTTCAACCTCTCTTGGCGAAATGTTCTCATGGCCCCCTGGTTCGGATCCGCGTTTCGTGCCAACCGGAAACGGTGCGGACTGTGGAAAACTCAGATACCACCGCTTCCGGTTCTGTACAGGAGCACAGACGTCCATTACCGAAATTCGAGCGCCCGAAATCCGTTTCCTGGAATCGTCAGCTTCAACGAACGATCGGATGCAGTTGCTGCTATGACTTTGTCGCTCACCAGATCGGACCATCCCTGCCTCTTTGCTTGAGATCTCGTGGGCCGAAGCATCACGTCGAGGTTGGTCGCGTTGTGATTGACCACCGCCACACTAAAACCGGCTGCTGTTTTGCTGACCGCTATGTCGATGTTCTCGTTAGCACCGACAACATCAACCATGGAATCGACGCCTTGTGCTCTCAATGCATGATCGATGACATCGCGCATAAGTTCGGGAAAATCGCGAGCCGCCGTCCACGCGTCGGTGAGGAAAGAAATAGTGGTCCCCTTTCCGAATCGATTGGCAACAACAGCAGCAGCGCCATCTTCAAAGGTCGCGATAATCTTGGCGTTGCCAATCGTCCAATCCGTTAGTTCAGTTTCCTTGAGACCGAAACGGCTTCCAGTGGTAACTCGTTCGCCAATCGATTCTTTGACAACAATCGCCGAATGCTTCTTCACGACTTCGGACTCATCGATGCCGAACAATTCTTTGCGTTCATAACTTCGGCCCATCGGAATCTGCGGGCCAAAAGCAATGACGACTCCGCCTTGCTCGACGAAGGCTTTGATTAGATCGCTGTCTGTCTGCTGAAAGCCCGACACATTAGGCAACACCAAAACCGTCGGCTCTTTGAGAAGACGACTGAGCACATCCTTGTTCATTTGAAACGGGTAGTAAGGATAGACCGACTCTTCCAACGCTGGTGCATACGGAAGCACGTCCACCGGCTTCCCTAGCACCCGAAAAGCATCCAGCGCCGGTAAGAAGTAGTTGGGCCACCTTTCAATAATCCAGTCTGAATAGGGAAAGTAGACCGTCAAAGGGTTGCGTTGTTTTGAAACGCGCGAAGTTATCAGATTGAAAGCCTTCACTCCGTCAACGACGGCGGCCTGACTGCGCTTCACTTCAGATAATTTTTTCCGAGGAACGTAAACATGGGCCTGGTAGGTGAAGAATGAGATTCCATCAGCATCAGTCACCGTCGCCGCGCTCAGAATCTGGCGATAGATATTCTCGTAACTGGTCGCAGCAGTATCCGGGTTCAAGCGCTTTTCGAGATACCCGAACAGCTCGACGTGATTGATGGAAATCTTGTTCTGTAGCCGTTTGGCGCTTGCAGCCAAAGAACCAAAGTCCTTCAACCGGCGAAAGGGATACTTCTTGCGGTTGTCAGTTCGGTAGCTGGCCATCACGCCGGTCTGATAGAAGAGTATGTCTAACTCTTCGACCGTGCTGAGGTAGCCGGCCAGCAGCGGATCATCCATGTGTGGCGCACACGCCGTTAACAGATTTGGATGAATACCTTTAACATGCGAGCTGAATTCGCGAATGAAAGGCACGTAGTAGGTCCCGCTGCCTTCCTGATACGAATAGAAACCGGCAAATGACGGATGATGCTTGTAAAGAGCGTACAGCTCATTGCTGATGGCTTTGATTTCCGCCATCCGATCTTTGTAAGGCGACTGCCGGGTCATGTCCCAACTGACCGAGAGCAACACCGCGTAGCCATTCTTATCCGCACGGTCCAAAACGAGTTCAACCACATCGCTCCCGAAGCGCGGAGCAGTCGTGGCGGCAATTTTTGATGGATAGTAAACCCTCGTTGCAGTGAGCAGATTATGAGCGACTAGAAAGTTGCCGCCTATTTGGCTGAACTCTTTCAGGTAATTATCGAGGTCTTCAGCCGGCTGCTTCTCATCCAGATAATTAGCAACAAAGAAGTCAGTCACTACCCGGCCCAGCAGAAAGCTTGCCTTTCCCACCGCCGAAGGATTGTCGGCCTCGCCTGCCCAGGCGTGGATGACATAGATTCCCTCATGTTGCTGGCGTCCAGGTTTGATTTCTGTTCGATACTGACCTGAACTTCCGAACACCTTCTGGAGACTCAGTTCACTGGTCCCGGTCGAAGGTCGTAAGAGAACTGCTTGAATCGGTTCACTGGAAGGAGCAGTGCCTTTGACTACCTCTATTCTTACTTCGATCGTTTCACCTGGTTGAGGTCTTGTTCGATTCAGCGCAACGTTGATAGTGCTGTGCTCCGAAGCAGCGAGCGCAATCAGAGGAGTCAGCGTCAGCAATAAGAGTAGCTCGAACCCGCGCTGGACCATTGGAACACTGATGCAATTTTCCCAAACTTTCGTCATGCTTGAACTCTACCCAGGCATACCTCCGGCCTTAATCATTCGTTCCAGACTTAACAGATTCAGCATCAGGTAACGTGGGTGGTGAAAATTTTCTACTCGTTTAGGCACTCGGGTGAAGGCTTCGTAGGAAGCACGCCGGTCAGAGGCGAACATCCATAGCGGCGAACCATGGGCCTTTAGTGGATAACGCTCCCGGACGTATCGGTACATCCGATCAAACATGTCTTTGGCCCATGATGCGCCCGTTCGCTCGATAATCATCAGGCAGCCGATGAGTACTTCCTCCTGGGCCCACAACACTTTGTCGAGAGTCCAGACGTTCTTCTCTACGTTTTGCAGATTGCGAAAGACGCCGCCATAAACGTCGTCCCACGCAAGTTCTACATGTCGTTGAAACCAACCGGCCAGCTTGTCGAAGAGTTTCTGATCACGGAGTCGACGTGCTTCGTCCATCAGCATCCACAGGTTTTCAATCCCGTGACCTGTGTATACAAGTTGAGCGTATTCATTTTTGGGGCGTGACAGGTCGTGATTCAACAGCTCGTTGATCAGCTGGAACTCGGGGTTGTAATGATAGTTAGTGATGGCGTCTACCGACCGGTGGGCCACGCGCTCCAGATCTGCGTCCGGGCGCATCTCGAGCATTTGAGTAACCACACGGATAAGGACCATCCACACACCTTGAATTCGTGCGCCGGGAAAACGAGGGGCGTTGGGCCCGAGGTAGGTTTGCCCAATTGTCGGACGGTAGTCCTCGCGGTCGTAGAGTCGGACGCATTTCAGCACGAGTTCGCGCGCCGTATCCCAATGCGAGCGCTCGTTGACGGCCTTTGAATATTCAGCCAGCCCCTCAGCAATAAACAGATCGCCATAAATCTCACCGTCGGCCGAAGTAACCGGCTTGCCTTCCCGCGTCAGTTCTTTGGGCCACAACTCATCGCCCGCAGGGCGAATGCTCATGATGAATTCCAACGAGCGTCGCGCGACGTTCAGATACTTTTTCTCTCGTGCAAGATTGTTATAAAGAAAGGAATAAACCCAGATGCCGCGACCCTCAAACCAACTCGACTTGTTTTGATTAACTTGCTTGCCGAAGTGATCCGCGTTGCACATGAAGCCACCAAGCTGCTTGTCGATCACATACTTCTCCATGAACGGGAGAAAGTCGACAAACAGATCGCTTCGGTACTCGTCGCGAAGTTGGACCAGGGTTTTGTTTGCCAATCTTTCGGGTGATCGACCGCGCGAACTCGGTTGAGAGCGACTTTTTTGCGCAGCACTGCCCGACGGCAGTGCGGTTGTCGCCGCAACTCCAAGAGATGAGCCCAGGAATTTTCGCCGGTTCATCCTTCGAACAACCTCCAGAAACAGATACGGAGCCGATTCAGCATCGGCCTTTACCAAGACCCTTAGACCTATAAACCAGGTCACTATCTAGAGCGTGTGAAAACTCAAACGATAACGCTGAAAGCGGTACAGTCACCTTTGAGTTTTTAAACAGCCTCAACCGCTCACTTATGGGCCGATGCTAATCCGACCAGTCCGATCACGACGGAGCTAACAGCGAGTCACCTTCCTTCTGCCAGAAGCTCACCTGCGTTCTCCCGCACTTTACGAAACGCTTCGAGCGCTTCATCAATCCACTCTTCATCAGCGAGCAGTGAATTGTGTGGCAGCCATATCGACGTCTCGCAATAGGCTTCGGCTTCCAGGCAATCGTGAACGACGTGAGGAAACTTTTTGAAAAGTTCATTGCGATAGATAGGTCGCGGATAACCGGCCGTCACCGGCACGCCCTCGGCTTGCAAAGCTGCGATCACTGTCGAACGCGACACGCCATCGAAGGCCTCCGCGTCAAACTTCAACGAGAATATGTGGAACGCATGGGTTGTAACCCGTTCGTCGATCATTTGCGGCGTGGGTTTGAAACCGGAAATCTTCAACAAACCTTCACGCAGACGCCTGGCGCCTTCCATTCGGGTTGCGACTTGATGTGGTAACCGCTTCAGTTGATTTAGTAGGAGAGTGGCTTGAAACCCTGTAAGGCGAGCGTTGGTCCCCAGGGTCTCATGCTCGTACCACTCGCCCCCCGTACGTCGTCCTTGATTGCTGATTGACCGGGCGCGCTCCGCCAGGTCGGCATCGTTGGTGACGAGTATGCCGCCTTCGCCGGCCGTCATGTTCTTCGAAGCTTGAAAACTGAACGAGCCGAAACTACCAAAACTTCCCACCCTCCGCTCATGCCATTCGGCGCCGTGAGCGTGGGCGCAATCTTCAATCAGAACCAAGCCATGCTGATCACAAACCTGGGTGAGCCGGTCTAGATCAACGGGGTGCCCGGCAAAGTGGACAGCTACGATTGCGCGGGTCCGCGGGTTGATATGCTGCGCAACTTTCTCAGGACTGAGATTAATAGTCTGTGGATCGATGTCGACAAATACGGGCACCGCTCCGACTCTCAAAACCGAGGTCGCGGAAGCCACGAAAGTGATAGGCGGAACTATTACTTCATCCCCAGGTTTAATCCCTGCAGCGCTCAGTGCAATCTCTAATGAAACTGTGCCGTTGGCCAACGCTATACCATGGGCCGCTCCATGGTAAGCCGCGAACTCACGCTCCAACGCGGCCACCGATTCATGGTAGCCGCCCCAAATCCTGCTCTCCATCACATCGTTCAGGGCCTGGCGATCTGCATCATCAAAGAAAGGCCACTCGGGCGGTTGTCCACTAACGGCAGGAGCACCGCCCAGCAAAGCCAACCGGCCCTTAGTTAGTTTTTCCGATGGAATCTGTTTCGACATAACTATCGTGCGTATTTCTTCAAAAGACTTCGCGCCGACGCCGCGAGGACCATTGCTCCGACGGGCAACGCGCCTTCATCGAGATCAAAACTGGAACTATGCCAGGTGGGATTCGGTTGCGCTTCACTGGTCACGCCTAACCAGAACATCGCGCCAGGCACTCGCGCGGTCATGTACCCAAAATCCTCCGCCCATGGGTCAAACGGTATTTCGACTACTTGCGCAGGTCCCAATAAGTTTGACGCGGCTGCGCGGATTGTCTCTGTGATTTCCGGGTCATTGATCGTAGCGGCATAACCTTCAATGACGGTTAATTTGCAGCTTGCGCCAAGGGCCCGACCGACATTTAGTGCGCGTTCTAGTTCATCAATGATGTGCAGACGCGCAATTCCACCAGTTGAGCGAATCGTCCCACTTAGTTCGACTCGTTCCGCAATCACGTTTTCTTTCACACCTCCATGAATGGTCGTGATGCTGACAACCGCCGGTGAAATAGCCGGCACGCGCCGCGAGACGATCAATTGAATTGCACTGATCACCTGGACCGCGATCGCGATCGCGTCAACACCTTCCTCAGGATGCGCGCCATGAGCCGCGCGTCCCTGAATGGTAATCCTGATCGTGTCGTTGGCTGCGAGCGCTGGCCCACTCGTTACCCCGATACTACCGACAGGCAGACCCTTCGTGTGCAACGCAATGACAGCCGCAACATCGTCGAGCGCGCCCTCGTCGATCATGCGAACAGCGCCGCTGTGTCCGTCTTCGTCCCTTTGTTCTTCGGAAGGTTGAAACAGGAATCGAACTGTGCCCGCTGAACCAGTGATTGCAGCCTCCTCGGCTAAAAGCATCGCGGCTCCAAGCGCGCAAGCGACATGAGCATCATGACCGCACGCATGCATCATGTTGGGAACTTGAGAAGCGAACGACAAACCAGTGGCTTCCGCGATTGGCAATGCATCCATGTCAGCCCGGATCGCAACAATGGGTGCACCGGTTCCGAGTTCGGCGATCACGCCGGTCTTCCCCACGCCTGTGCGCACGCGTGCGCCGAGACGCGACATTGTTTCCGCGATCAGACGGGCAGTTTCAAACTCCTGAAAGCCATACTCAGGGTGCGCATGAATGACCCTTCGAATCGCCACTAACGCATCGCGCAATTGTTCGGCACGAATCGTCAGACTGGCTTCATTTTGTAGACCAAAAGACTTTGTTTGAATCATTAGTTTCTTTTACGTGAACCTGATCACTGCATGAAATCTAAGCATTCAAGACTCCTGGTGGTTTCAACCAACGCCTGCACGAGGTCAGACCGAACGACTCCTACAGCGGCGAATGGCTCACGAACCGCACGCCCCACATGAAACTCACGGATATCAGTAGCCTCACAAAGCATCCGAATTGACCGGTGGTCCATTCCCCCGCCGGCGAGGATCTTAATTTCAGGACCGGCTGCCTCCTGGTATCTGGCCAGCCGGTCAATCTTTGCCGGCCACTCGCCGGAACCTCCACTAGCCAGAATTCGATCCACTTGACTGATCCGCTTCAGAACTGAGATTGCTTCAAGGTGATCGTCAGCCTCTTCAAAAGCGTGGTGAAACGTGGCAGGCAGATTCGGCGAGCAGGACAGAACCGCTTCGATCAGTGAAACGTCAATCTCGCCTTTGTCCAGAAATCCGAGAACCATTCCATCCACATTCAGTACTGACAACCGACGTGCGGCGGCGCACAGCTTTTCTTTCTCTGCTTCGCTAACAACTTCGTAACTCTCGCCCTCGCGTAACATCACGCGCACGGGAATTGTGACTGCTTCGAGAATTTCCGCAACCAGCTCGATAGGTGGCGTCAGACCACCCCTCGGAAAATCCCGAATGACTTCCAAACGGTCAGCGCCCCCACGTTGTGCTTCAATTGCATCTGCAACCGAGCAAGCGATCACTTCAAGCAGTGGGACCCGCTCATTCGTTGTCTCACCCGTTTGCATGATTCGCCTCGTCCGCCTGGTCCAGATCTAGATACCTGATGCGTCCCGCATACGGGGCTAGAATGTCTCTCAGTTCCCTTTCACCGACACCTTCAACGTTGGCGCTTGGCAACACGGGCACATGTTCACCCTGCTGCAGCAAACCCGCGACTGCCTCGATGATGATTGAATTGATGATGGCAGCGCCGGCGACCGTAGAAGCTGGCCCAATCTTAGATTTGGTTTCTGGCAATGAAAGCAATGCATCGCCCGCGGGCACGCAATTGTCAATCGTCACATCCGCCAGTTCGTAAAGCCGCTTCCCCGAAACATGAAGCGCCGAAGATGAACGCGATTGCTCGAGGTTGGTGATAGCAATCACCTTGATCCCCCGCGCTTTCATCTCCAGGGCCATCTCAACGGGAACGGCGTTGCGGCCAGAGTTAGAAATGATGATCGCAGCGTCTTCTGCTTTAACGTCCTCGCGCTCGAGCAGCGCCGCAGCTAATCCGTGTTCACGCTCAGCCCGCGTACTCTCCAATGCCCCCTTGAGGAAGATTAGGCGCTCCTCGAGGATTGGGTTGATGGCTGCGATGCCGCCGGCCCGGTAAAAGGCCTCATCCGCGATTAGGTGTGCGTGGCCGGTTCCAAAAGTATGAATAACGCCGCCTGCGGAGAGCGCTGCACCGACAAGTTGCCCCGCCTCTTTTATTTTGCCGGCCTGCTCAATCCGGATTCTTTCCAACACAGCTTGCAAGCCATCAATGTAAGTTTCTAATGTCATCCTCTATACCTTGATGTCGGTGCTTCCCTTCATCTCTCAGTGAGATAACCATTCCTGGCTATGCCTCAAGGTGTTTGCGACCTGTGCTTCGGTTTCGCCGCCGGATGTGAGGCGGAGCCGAGGCAACGTGACCCTTTTACCTGTGCGGCAGGGCCATCTTCCCTTGGCCAAGAATTTCAAGCGCGCGTTGATCTAACTGCCAACCCATCGATTCGAAGGCAATCAATCCTGCGCCAACCACTGGCTCAAACTGTGGTGGTGTTATCACCACCGATGAGAGTGTCTGTTTCAGAACTTCGGTAAAACGAGCGCGCACCAGCTCACATGCTTCAAAGACCGAACCTTGATACGAAACCAATAGTTCGCTTTCCAGCAGATTGAGACTTCTGGCAGCGGCCGTTACCCCTTCCGCCAACTCCTCACCGGCGTTAAGAAAAATTTCGCGTGCTGCCTCATCTCCTGCCTCCGCAACGCCATAAGCGACGCGGCTCAAGGCGGCAATTTCGCGTGGCTGCATTCGTTCGATGTAGACGCGCTCAAGCGTCGCCCTGAAGTCGGAAAGGTTCAATGTGTCCAGCAGTGCACTTACAAGCATGGTCCGTGGACCACGCCCATCGTAGGCCCTCGCCGCAACGCGTAGCGCTGTCTGTCCGATTCGATAAGCGCTGCCCTCATCACCGTAAACCGGTCCCCAGCCACCTACCTTGACGCTTTCGCCCGATGGTCCAATCCCAAGAACGCAAGAGCCGGTGCCAGCCAGAGCCAGGACGCCGGCGCGACCACCGAGCGCTCCCGCATGAGCAATTACCATGTCGCCCGTAATCAAAGAACGGGGAAAACCGATCTCTCGAAACGCCTCTTCCATTTCATCCGCACCGGTTTTGTCGTAATCAACACCAGCCATGCCGGCGGACACGCAAACTACCTGTCCTGGCGTCAGGGAAGTTTGGGCCAACGCCTGGCTGGTTGCTTCTGCGAGAGAAGTGAGCACGACGACTCGATCCACTAATAGATGATTTGAAGGCCCACTCTCGGCGGAACCCACGATCTCACCAGCGCGATTAACCGCCAGACACCGCGTGCGGCTGCCACCGCCATCAATAGCCAGGATGACTTCCATATTTTCGCCGTTACGGCTTCAGCCATCGATCGAGCCACTCGTAGGCGCGATTTGAAACGTCTGCAGGAAAATTATGTCCGCCACTGAAAAAGTGGCTGCCAATATTTCCGCCAGCGTTGAGCATTTGATAAACGGGTTCGAGCCGAGCCAGCGAACGACGAGCACTCCAACCCGCATTAGGAAATACAAAGTCTTCATCCGAAGTTGACAGGACGAGTGGCCGCGGCGCGATCATTGCCAGCAGCTCATGCATCTCAAATGGTGTTTGGATCACTTCCGCATCGGGGACGGCGCGATAGAAATCCATATTGATATGCCGGCTGCCGACATAGAAACCCAGTCGGGGCATCAGCGCCGTAGCGTGGGACCAACGCCAGACGTTGCCATCGATGCGAAACGTGTCAAAGCCGCAATTGCTTGCGCCCACCTTAACCCTTTCGTCGAATGCCATGGCGAAGAGTGTGGTGATGCCGCCGTGCGAATGACCAACGGATCCGATGCGCGACGAGTCAACGAAATCGAGTGTCTCCAGGTAGTCAATGGCCCGACTGAGATCCCAAACCATCTTGCCGATCAACGACCACCGAGGGTGCCGGCGGTAAAATGGGATCGCATCGCCGTAGTGTCCCCTGGCTGCGTCGTGCCGTTCGCCGAAACAAATAGCGTCATACGTAAATGTGACGAAGCCACGTTTGACCAGATGTAGAGCAGTTTGCAGTTGGGGATTCCCTGCAAGTCCAGCGGGTTCTCGTTTGCCCTCCTGGGTAGTTTGGTGCGGGCAGATAATCACCGGCGTCTTCCCGCGCAAGTTCTTCGGAACGAGTAAATACGAGCTCACAAACTCGTTCGGCTCGGTTTGAAACACGAGCTTTCGCAAAGTGTGATCACCACCAGATGACTCCTCGATAATTCTTGCCGCTAAGGGAGGTTTCGATCGCGGTGACTCTCCCACGAAAGCCAGCAAACGCTTTTTGATTTCTTCGCGCCGCGTTTGCCACGCTGGCGCAGTAGTGATTTTTTGATTTCCGCTCCCAAGCAAATCAATCAGCTCGGCCTTCCCAGCCTGCTCCGCGGACACTTGAGGTTTTGAACTTCGTGTTATCTCCCGCCACTTCTGCCAACTCCAATCAACATAATCATATTCACTTTTCGGCAGCGGTCGTTGAGCTTTTGCCTGAGCTTTTTTGAACAAAGCCGCACCGGCCATACCTGACCCGGCTAGCTGTAAAAACTCTCTGCGCTGGATATGCCCATTTCGAAAAGTTTGCATTAGGTAACCCTCAGCACTGGCTCGCTTCGGAGACTGTCGGGAGATAGATGTCTGGCTTTCTCTTTGCATCCTCGGTGTTCTGTGGTGGGTCTTGTCCCCGGTTGAATCCACCACAGGCACAGAGAACACCGAGGCCGCACAGAGGGTTGACGATTTCCAAACAGATTTCCTTGGGAGTTACCCAAAAGGTCGGGCTCATGTAAGCACGCCCCTCCATCGCTTGCGAGGGGAAAAGTCCACATGACCATGCTTTTTGTGCAGAGCTACCGCGCCCGCGCCTGTAATTCCAATCGGGTATCGTTCAGCTTCAGACTTTCACCTGGCCGAAGGCGTATGCGCATCGTGCGCGGGTTGAATGAATCGCCCTCAACTTTTATTTCGTAATCTACCCGCGCTTTCGAAGTGCTTCCGGCCCATCCGTCGAATCGATATTCACCGCGTTCATCGGTACGTTTTCGGGTGGTAGGCAGCAGCTTTCCGTCAACTATTCGACTAACCGAAACAAGTGCTTTACTGATCGGTTTCTTTGTTTTCGCATCAATGACCCGCCCCCTCCCTTCACCCAGAAAAGGGTAATAGATACGACCGAGCATTTGCGGCATAGCAAGCTCCTCCCAACGCTCCTTCTTTACCTCTTCGCGTGTCAGCCAGACCGCCGAAAAAATCAGCAGTCCGTTGACTCTTCCCTGCGCGTATAAGTCGATCGCTCGCTCCATAAGGTGATGAACACTTGCGACTATGGGAACTTGTCTCGAGTGACGCACGTAAGTGCCCACTATTACCTCTTTGTTTGGGAACATCTGATTTACAGTCTTCATGTAATCGTCGAAGTTCTTGTAATTCTCGGTTTGCTTCCACATCCAGAAGCATACGCCGTCGAGCAGTTCGAGCGCTTGCGGATCAACTTTCAGACTGAGGTGATGCTCATAAACGACTATATAGAGCTTTAGATCGGGAGTGGTTGCCGGCGACGAGTTGTCAACGTTGCCGTTCTCGTCAATCGCTTTTCCACTTAGAGCATCTTTCATGTCCCGCAAGTCTTCCAGAGTCATCTCCTTCGGAAAGTCGTTGAAGAAGTCATCAATAATTACTCCCGCAACTTGCGGGCAACGCTTTGACAATTCCGAAAACCGGTGGGCTGCCTGGATCATGCCCGGCTGTTTCTCAAACGGCTTCCAAAGATCCGAATCTTTAGGTTGATTGACGACGCCGAATTCGGAGGGCGGGAGGACAATTCCGTAAACCCTGTTCACGTCCCATTCGTGGCAACTGTTCTTGATGTTCTCTTCGAAGGTGTAGCCAGCGTGCGATCCCTTGGCCAGGATCGCGTTCTGGCCGAAATTGAACGCGTGCTGCAACAGCTCGCCTTCTTTCCAACCCGGGCCGCCGTAGGCAGTTCCCTTAACCGGGTGGTATGTACCGAGAAAACCTTTGAACCTGGTAGGCGGCACCGTTTGCGCGTTTGCCGCGCTTTGCAACAACAACAAGAACGCCAGAACCAGAATGAGTGCCAATGCTTTTTTCATGACCTCTCTTTTTTCAACGCAACATAATCTTCAATTCGTGTTGTCGACCTGGCATCTCAAAAGAGATCGTGCCGTCGGTGCGATTGAAGCTAAAGCCGTTTGCACTGACGTCCTTGCCATCAAGTAACAGTCGAACTGGTTGCTTCCCGACAGACAGCGTAATTCTCGTTGCCGACGATGAATTGCAGACGACATCAATTTCGTCAGCATTTAACTTCACGGCCACGCTGGCCGGGGAGACACTGGAAAATAGAACTTGCTCACCGCGGCGCAGTGACCGTCCACTCTGAAACGCGAATACTTTTAGCGTGTTTCCGCTTTGCGTGATTGAAAGGCTGGACGCGTCAGTCGACCACTCGCCCTGGCGAATCGCTTGCGGTCCGGAGCCGCTGCGAAATATCACCAAATCCATTTCGGTCCCGCGGTCGACGCGCAGGCCTTTAAAATTCGCGTCCACAACTTCAGTCATCTGCTTTATTAAACCCCGCACGGTGGTTTCATTTTTCGCGGGAACTAGTGCCGTCAGGAATTGAGTTTGGCTAACCGGGTTGACGGTCCTGAAATCGAGATATGCAGGTTGTGCAGGAGTCTCTGCCGGCGTTCGTGCTGAAAGCACGTGATAAGGAATGCGTCCATTTTCAACAGTCACTTTTGCCCCAGCCGGTGCAAACGAACGGACAGCTAACGACGACTTCTCACCATTGAAGATCGCGGTTGCGCCTTCGACCTTCAGTTTCTCGCGGTCAGCAAAGTGCAGTAGGAAATCAAACTGGGCAGGCTTTCCGTTCACTTCCAGGTCATCGAACACAACCAAATAATGTGGCTTAACAAAAACGATGCGTCGCAGATATCGAGCGAGGCGGTTTTGATAGACGGAAGCCAAATCGCTGCTAAGACCGTCGTAGAATTCGCTGGTGATTGAATCGGTAATGCGCGGATAGCTGTTCAGCGCCTTGAATTGCGGGGTGTCGCCTATCGACTGGCTTTCAGGATTGCCATCCACCAAAACTGTATTGTGTCCCACCGCTTGCGTGAAAAACGTAACGTAGTAAGGGTCTTTGTAATAGTCAGACCAGCCGGCTTCGGTTACCAGGTTCTCGCCAAACGCGTTCAGCAGAAACGACCCCTGGTCCGAATGGTGATGATTAAAGTTGGGCCCGGCGCGGTAAAGGAAAATGATCGCATCTTTGTCCCAACTGCTACGGAAGACAGCGTTACCTTTCTCATCGAAGATGTATGACGTAGGCAGTCGCGGCCGGAGCGGCGCCACCGAATCATCGTAAAAAATAAACTTACTCAATGAGGGACGATCGAATTGCGAGAAATACCAACGTGCCACCGGGTCCTTCGATTCATAGATTTGCGCCGGAATGCCATGACCCGCTGGGGCGTGGGTGTCACCCATGTCCAAGCTAGCGGTTGTCGGTTGGGCCAGGGTGTACAGAGGATATCGAAACGACTCGAGCACATTCGTTTGCTTCCAGTAGTCGATGCCGAAAGAACGACGAAGCGCGTTGAGCGCCGGCCCAAGCGTCTCCATATCAAATTCGTGATAGCTGATCCCTTCACCGTAACTTCCATCCGCAAGATAGCTGGCGGCCATATGGTCTTCGAGCTTGAGCAGGAGTCCTTGGAGATAAACTTGAAATTTTGCGTTTGAGGATTTTTTGGCTTCAACGTCGTCGGCAATCGCGGCCGCGGCGATGAGAGCGCCGCCAACTGTGTGCGCAATCCAGTTACTCGTGTTGGTCATGACGCGATTATCAAGAACATATTCCTTGTAGGTCGGAATGATCGACTTCTCAATTAGCGCCGTACGAATCTTTGCGCGTTCAGCTTCTGTCAGATGGTCATAAAGCAGGTCGTAGCCAAGCGCTACATCGGCAGCCAGAAGTCCGGCCGGATAGTAGGTGTGTTGTCCCTGGGCGTTAAACCAGGGGGGTTGCCACTGCTTCCAGTTTGCCACCGCGAGCATTGCCGATTTTGCAGCGGTGCGGGCCTCGTCGCTATCTGTTAGGTAGGCCTCAAAAGCGTTATGCGCGATTCGCGAGCGGGCACGATTGAGCACATCGAAATAGGCCAACAAAGATGGAAGCAAATACTCAGAATCCAGTCGTTCAAAAACCGCACCACCGTGCGCGAGCTCTCCGGTTGCCCGCGTGTTCTGCGCAGTTGTTTGCACGTGTGCCCACAGGCTGGCGAGTTTCGGGTCGCGGGAACGAGCAATCAGTTTTGAACGATCTGATGCACTAAAAAAAAGTCGAGGATGATTAGCGGAAGGCGGATGAACTAAGAGACGGACCACTGTGTTTACAGTCACACCACCGGAATTGGAACCATCCAACTCAGCTTTCCAGAGGCCCGGATGATCAGCAGCGCTGATTGAGTAAACGTTACTGTTGGACCAGATGCCGTCAGCACGACGCCGGTCACCATGAGTTCCATCGTCGTAGAGTTTTTGAGTAGCAGCAATGGAGCCGTCGGATCGTTTTAATCTGAAATTGACGTCCCTGAGTAGTGATGGCGCTTTTGCCTCGATGGCAACGTGTTCACCTGCGCGGTAACCTCGCTCACTGATTCTCAAAGGCCATGGATCGATGGCCTCGGTCGCTGGCGTGGCCACCAGAAATTGGCTCTCGCGTTCGGCCTTGATCGACAGGTCGTCGATGATGAATCGATAGGTCGTATCAGGATCCGCTTCTGGTACTCGAGCTACCAGGTAAACAGCTTCGACTCGAATACCGGCTGGTGGCGCGTTTCCCTTTGAGTCACGAAAATCAGACAACTTTGACTCTGTTTGTGACCAGCGGTCTCCCTGGGCCGTGGTTGTTCTCGTGTAGAGAATTCCATTCGTTCCAGCCAATCCGCTTTCAAGGTTCGCGGTGGTGCTATTGAGGCGATAAGCGAAGCGGAGCGTGGCGTCGTTGCTGACTACTATTTGAACTTTCTTGATGAAACCAAACCGCAAAGGACCTGGAATATTCGGCTTCACCACGCGCATTAAGGACCGACCGCCGGGAGCATCATATTTCGACGTGGGAGCTAAGCTGGGTTCGTAGCCAACGTCCTGCGCCGGTGGATAGCTGGCCCACTGGCCCAAACTGTCTTCCTGAAAATCCTCGCGCATGATGTAGGGCTGGGTGAGCTTAGGAGGGGTCCCGGTTTGAGCGTTTCCGTTCTCGATAAGAATGCAGGCAGCGAGGAAGCAAAGTAGCAAGGGTAACGACGATCCGCGAACCCACACGAAAATGCAGGAAACAAACGATCTGCTTCGTGTCTCTTTGTGTAATTTCGTGGGTTGTTTCATTTCCTAGATATTTTCAAACTCTCTCTCTGTCCATCAGAGAAAAACCAAACTACCTGCTCCCCTGAATCACCGGGGAAGGTGCACACGAATTACCTCTTAAACGCAGTCTCCAACGTGGGCCAGAGCTTTTCGATTGTCAGATTGCCTGCCGAGAAAATAATGATCCCGTCAGGTTTGGCTTGTCTGGCCGCATCGATGGCCCGAACCAGTTTTTCTGGCGGACAGAATCCGGGTGGGAGATCGCGTCGCAGTTGAACTAACGCGGCAGTCAGCTTGTCGATCGCTTCAGGAGTCGCCGTGCGCGCACCGTCGGCCACCACGGTCGCAACCAGCGCGTTGATCTCTTTCTCTCGCTCGGGTGCGAATTGCTTAAGCCGCATTCCAAGAACACCGAACGTTTCCTTGATCGCACTCGCTTTGGCACTGCGCTGTTCAACTTCTGTCGCCGGCAGGTTCTTCAGCTCGGTCACTCGCTCGCGCAGGTCTTCGAGCGGCTGCATCTCCTCGCGATACAGATAGGTGGAAGCGATGCCCGCAAGTAGCGGTTGTTCGCGCCTGGTCCATTCCAACTGGCGCTGCGTAACTTCAGTCAGGTGGGCCAGGTAGTCGTCGAAGCTGCCGGCGAAATGGCTGCGATAAGTCATCGGCATGAAAACATCGACCCAGCGGGACCATTCATGCCAGCGTTGCCCGATGAAGCGCGCGCTTTGCACCGGGTTTTTGAACACGGCGGCAGAGATTTCGATTTTCGGGTTGATCTTCTTAACACGCTCGTGCGTCTCCCGGACAAACCTGTCTATCTGAACAACGCGGTAATCGTAAAAGTAGTAGCGCATGTCGGGTGGACCACCCGGAATGGAGCGGCCGTTCAAAAGATAGTCAGCCATCTCACGACGATTCCGTTGTGACCAATCTGCCGGAATCATGGTCGGGTCACTCCACCAGTTCGCCTCAATGCGCTCCTGGATATGCTTAACGGTGAAACGCTGCGCCGCGCGCGTCTCGTAACTGAGCATAGCGTGACGCGGAATGTTTTTCAGGCAAAAGTCACAGAAGCAATAACCGTCAGGCGCAACGTCACCCGGATAGCGGACATAGTCGTGATGGACACTGTCAACGGCGTAGTTGGTGGCGATCTCTTCAATCATTGGCAGCAGCCATTGATCCGTGTAGCCAGGCCGCCGCGCCGGGCACATCCAGACATACGGATAAGGACGTTTGGCCACTCCTAACGTTTCTGACGCGGTGGTGGCTCCGTCAGGATTAAGCATGGCCCACTCGGGGTGCTCCTTAAATGCAGCTCCTTTTTCACCCTCGGCGAAATCAACCAGCCACGCGTCAACCTTGATCCCCTGTGCATGTGCCTCCCGGACAAGATGTTCAAGGACATCAAACGATTCGTAGCCCTTCGCGATGGCCTGCGGAAATTTTTTACTTCGCCAGTAGATCTCACCGTTCATTCCCTTGATATCCATGACGATGGTGTCGATGTTGGCGCGTTTACATTGCGCCACAAACTCGCGGACAGATTCAGCGGTCTTACCGATGTTTGGAGGATGGGCCCAGATGGCGTGACCTTCGCGCGTGGCGGTCTGAGCTGTCACAGCGCTTGGAAGTCCTAAAATGAGCAGTACCGTCATCGTCACCAGCACCTTGAAAGATGTCGGCGGCGAAACTGCTGTAAGGCGTAGAGGCCAAGTCCTGTTTCTAGATTCGAGACTCATTCCAACTTCCCTTCGTTCTCTTTGGCTTTGCACAAAGCTCGGACGCGTAGCAACGCGTAGCGATTGCATTAACACCGGCGGCTTTAGGCCGGTGAGCCCGACAAGTAATGATTGTCCCAAACCGGTTCAACGGTTTTACAGTCGCCCGTCATGAAACCGTTGAAACGGTCAATCTTCTTTATCAAGGCCGCGCGATCATCGGGCTGAAGCTACGGTGTTAATGAGCACGCTTCGAGCGACCATGGATCCGACTTCTTGAGCAAGCGGCTCTCTTTAGTTCTCACGGTCGGGCCGCCGGCAGTTCCGGCTGTTCCTGGTGCTTGGCTGAAAGCGATCTAAACACTCCACGCCGCCACCAGCGCCCGATAAACAGGCCGCCGCCAAGCAGGCACACAGCCATTGCCGCAGCGAAGATCGACCAATGCCTTCCCAGCGGACTGATGACCGCCAGGATGGCCGCCGTGCAAAACACAACCCCAAGAACGCAATCAATGATGTCCGTCAAAGTTTCCTGTCGAATCTCGCGTCTGAGCTGGGGGTCGAAGTCATTAACCACTGGTCCCCAGAAACCAGGGGGCCGGCACCGAGCGTAAAATGCTCGCAAGGTTTCGATTCTTTCCGGGCGCGTCAGGTAGGTCACGGCGACGATGGTTGCAAAGCCCAGACCGAACAAGAGCAGGAACCCTTCCCAGAAGGGATGGGCCTGTTCATTCGAAAAGCCCAGAGGGAACCACACGATATAACTGAGCGGCAGTCCGATAATGAGTGCTGCCGCTTCCCCATAGATGTTGAGTCGCCACCAAAAGAACCTGAGCCACGAAAGCGGCAGGATGAAAGCAAAGACCACAGAATTGATGAACAGAAACCACGATCGCAATCCCTCAACAAAGTAGTAGGCCACGAAAAGCGACAGGGCAAAGATCACTACTGAGCCGATGCGTCCCACCCAAACGTAGTGGTTCTCACTTTCTTTCGGTCGCACGAAAGGTTTGTAGAAATCATTAACGATGTATGACGCGCCCCAATTCATAAGAGTGCTAACAGTCGACATGTATGCCGCGAAAATTCCGGCGACCAGTAATCCCAACAAACCGACCGGGGCATAAGTGCGAACCATGCGTGCCCATATTTCGCCCGGCTCCGCCACGCTTCCGGGTGCATAAAGAGCGGCGGCGATAATGCCGAGGAACAGAAAAGGAACTACCCGGATGATTAAGGTCAGTAGCGCGTTGAAGAGTTGGCCCACCTGCGCATGAAATTCGTTGCGAGCGGCCATGAAACGCTGGGCCGTGAAACCTTCGCCACCAGTAGGCGAAGCGGCGAAGAAGAGTCCCTGTACCGTGAAAGCAAAAACCGTGAGCACATCCAAACCTTTTACCGGTGGTAGCACTCGAAAGAATGATTCTGACTCCACTGCACCGCGAGTTAGTTCGATCGTTTGATAAACGTGTTCCATGCCGCCAGCAGCGAAGAGCACAATCGGAACTAGAATGATGTTGCCGATTAGAAAAATTCCGAACTGGTACGCATCGGTGTACGCGACTCCGGAAAGTCCGGAAGCGACTGTGTAAGCGGCGGTCACAATCGCGGAAAACAGAATCAGGCTCAGAGGTTCCCAGCCAAGGATTGGTCCCAGCGCCGCGCCAAGCCAACCAGACACATACCCCATCAGCACGACGATAAAACCAAAGCTCATGAAGACCGCGTAAATGCCACGATACGCATGCGCAAATTTCCCGCTGTAACGGATATTCAGCAGCTCAGCCGAAGTGACGGTGCCCAGCCGGCGCCAATACTTTGACCAGAGCACGGCGCCGAGTGGCATCCAAACAACATACGGAATCCACCAGACTGCGTTGCCGAGTAGACCACCCTGCCAGGTAAGCATGGTGACGGCAGGCGCCAGGCCAGCATCGGTGTAAGTCGCCACCGCCGAAAGTGCAATCACCCACCAGGGCAGGTCTCGCCCTGAGACGAAATAGTCAGCCAGGCTGCGACTGGCGCGGCGCATGAAATAGAGTCCGACCACCAGCATGAAGAGAAAGTAGAGACCGACAACTGTCCAATCCAGTGTTCTCAATTGCCTGCCCTCACTTTGTTACGCAAGCTTCCGATGCCCTCGATTTCACAGATCATTTCATCTCCATCCTGAAGCGCGGCAACGCCACCGACGCCAGCGCCTACAGGTGTGCCCGTGGAAATAATGTCTCCCGGCTCAAGCGTCATAATTGAAGAGATGTAGGCGATTTGATCGGGAATGCGGAAGATCATGTCACCCGTGTTGCCCTGCTGGCGCACTTGCCCATTGACGGTGAGCTTGATCTCCAGATTGTGTGGATCATCAATCTCATCGGCGGTGACAATCCATGGACCAGACGGCGCGAACCCGTCAAACCACTTGCCGGCCAGCCAATCGAAGAAGCCGTCCATTTCGCGCTTCGTCCGGTTCTCGATACCGGAGTTCAAACGTCGCTCGGAAACATCATTAAGGATCGTGTAACCAAAGACATGGTCGTAGGCGCTCGCGGCTTCAATGTTTCTTCCACCCTTACCAATGACAACTGCGAGTTCTGTTTCCCAGCCAACTGTGACGTTGTGGTTGCCGATCATGATGTCGTCGCCATCACCGATGATTGCGGTGGCGGGTTTGAGGAACAACTGTTGAGTAAAGTTCGCGGATTCCGCTGGAGCAACGAAGCCACTTTCGACGATGTGCTCTCGATAGTTACCGGCGAGGCAGACAATCTTTCCGGGTCGCCTCAGGGGTGCTTCCAGTTTGAGATTCGAGATATCAAGTCGCGAATGTGACTGCGATCGATCGCGGCTGAACCGGGAGATTAGCGGTTCAAGATCCGCGTAGGGGGGATTAGTCTCGGAAAACGAAGCGATCAGCGCTGTCACGTCGCTTGGTAAGTCGAACCCACACTGCTTGAGCGGTTCTGCCAGGGCCTCAACATCCAAAAACACTGGCTCGTAGTCCTGGGCCGAAATAGCCACGCGAGCATTTCCGTTTTCCTTGAAGACCGCCAGTTTCATGCGATTCGAGAGTCCCCGTTCCGATCTGACTCCAAGCGAGCAGGATCCGTTTATCCCGCCTCCTCGGCCGCAGCTGCGACCAGCTTGTCTGCCTCGGCGACCGCCAAAGCCTTTTTCATTACTCGTTTGTGCAAACCGTAGAAGCCGTAGCCGAGCAGGCAGATGGTGATTCCTGCGCCGAGGTTGATGTATCTACCAATGCCCGCGGGCTGTACGAGGCATGCAATTAACAGGAGTAAGCCAGTGCCGCCTGTGACCCAGCCGATGATGTAGAAGGGAGAGAAGACTTCGCCTGTAACGCGCGCATGCGTTTTACTCACGTCGATTGGAGTTGTGAGTCGCACGAAGAACTCATCGATTTTCGCGCGTTCGCTGGCCCGCACTTTTTCAAACGTGCTCACCAAAAGAATTGCCAATAGCGTTATAGAAAAATTGACGAGGATACTGATCGCCTCGTAGTCGTACCGGAGCCAGTTAGCATCGATCCCCGGCTGCTTCGCCAGAACTAGTGTTTTGTAAAAATAAAACGAAAGCCCAGAGGCGAGGCCAGCCACAATCCCAGCAGCAGCCCCGCGCCAGGTCACACGTCGACTAAGCAGGCCAAGCAACATCGGGATCAGCATTGGTCCAATGAAGATTCCAAAGACTGTGACCATCACTTCAAACAGACCTTTGCGCGCAGTGGCAATGAGCGTTACGCCGATCGTGATCGTGATGGCGCCGATGAGCAGGGTGGCGATACGTCCGACAATTACCAGACGACGTTGGCTGGCATCTTTGTCAAACAGCCGGCGATAGATGTCTTCCGTCATGACACTCGCGATGACGTTGTAATCACCACTGAGTGTCGACATGGTGGCTGAAAACATTGCTGCGATCATCAGGCCCATTAGTCCGGCCGGAAGATACTTGAGCGACAGGGCAGCATATGTGTACTGCGGCGAGTTGGGCGGCTGCATCAGTTCCGGCATCAGACTGCGCGCGGCCATCGCCGGCAGGATAAAAAGGGGTGGACCAAGAATCTTGAGACCGACGGCCAACATGCCGGCTTTTCGTGCCGCGCGTTCGTCGCTCACGCTGTAAAACTTCTGGGCGAAAGCCCAGTTGCCGTTGTAGCTAAGGACAATGAGCAGATAGAACGCAACTACATAAAGCGGCGAGAACGGCAGACCAATAGGCGAAAGGAATCCCGCCTGGGCGCCATTTCCAAGTGCTTCAAAGCTGCCAACTTGCGCGAACACCAAAGGAAAGAGAACGACGACGCCGAGGGTGAGAATGATGAATTGAATGTAGTCAGTTACCACAACTGCCCACAGTCCACCCATGAACGTGTAAAGCAGCATCACCGCTCCACTCACGATAATGCTCATCTTCAGGTCGTAGCCCATACCCACCGAGACGAAGACGCCCGTTGCGTAGATCTTCAAGCCATCGTCGACCACGCGCAGCGGAATGCCGGCCCATGCAAGTATTTGTCTGATCTGTTTGTTGTAGCGGGCTTCGAGAAATTCGACGGGACTGATGATGCGCGCTCGTCGCCATCGAGACGCCATGAAGATAGTTCCGACGGCCATGGCCACTGCTGAACTCCACGCCAGCGTCACGGCCACGAAACCGTAGCGATAGGCCATTTCTGAATAGGCCACGAACGAGAACGCGCTAAATCCAGTCAGGTAAAACGAGACACCAGCAAGCCACCACGGAATTGCGTTGCCACCGGTGAAGAAGTCCTTGACGTGGCGCATCCGTTTCCAGAAATAGAAGCCAATTAACGTGAGCAGTACGAAATAGCCCAGGATAACGATGTGATCGGCAGTGTGGAGACCTGTAGGCATTAATGTTTAGACCAACTGTGCTTCCGAATAAATCGGAGTGCCGGGTGTCTCTGAAATTTAACCGAGCAACTGCTGTGGGAGACTTCGTCAACCAGGATTGGTTTGCTTCGTTGCTACCTGCGACACTGTTTCCGTCCCACCGGATTCGAGCGAACGAGTGACTGCATCCAGCACCGCCGTAACTTGCCGGCCGTCAAATGCCGTTACTTTGGGTTTAGTGTTGTTAACGATCGAATCAACAAAGTCTGAAAGACATTCGACAAAAGCGCCGCGCAGTTTTCCGAAGATTTCATGAGTGAGGAAAGTTTTTGGATAGGTGAACTGCGCGGGCGTACTCATCTCGATCGACTCGCGCTTGCGATCGAAATGCAGGTGGCCGTGACTACCGATGACTTCTACAAAGGAATCAACAATGGTGGGAAACGTGTTGGGATATATCCACGATGATTCGAAGGTTGCAAAAGCTCCGCTCTCGAATTTGACCTGGGCCTGAATCACATCGTAGGTATCGATTCCGCGTTCCGTTAACACGCCCTTTGCGCCGTAGGCACGAACCTCAAGTGGCTCGCTATCGAAGTACCAACGCATTAAGTCAATGTCATGGGCACCCAGAAAGTGAATCGGCGTTGACTTAGCCGCCCAATTGATCATCTCGGTCGAAACCCAGATGGTGTCGTTCTTACGAGCATAGCCAGCGACCGGGCGGCCGATTGCCCCGGCGCGAATGGATGAAAAGCCCTGATAGTAGGAAGACAGCCAGCGGTGATTGAAGGCGACCTGCAGCTTTAAGCCCTCTCGCGATTGACTCAACGCCAGTAGTTCGTCGGCCTCGTTCAATTCGGTGGTAAACGGCTTCTCGCAGAGAACGTGTTTGTTTGCCAGCAGAGCAGCTTTGACTGGCTCGAAATGCGCGAAGTCAGGAGTGGCAATGCAGACCGCGTCAACATCAGCACGGGCCAGCAATTCACGGTAGTCGGTTAATCGCGTTTTGATCCCATACTTGTCGCCGATCTCATTAACTTTTTCCTCCCGGCGTGTGCAGACGGCAGTGACCTGCGTCAGCGGATGCGCGTTGTAGATGCGAACATACTGCTCGCCCATGATCCCGAGGCCGATTACTCCGATGCGTAATTTATCTGTCATTTGCTCTTTCGCCGGTCGAAACGGATGCTGGTGATGTGCTGCCCGCGTTGGTGTTGAACAGTTGCTCCGTGAGGCTGGCCACCTTCTCTACCAAAACAGCTGCCGCGCCTGGTTGGCATTTGGATGAAACCACTTCATAGCCACCAACCTCGAACGCTTCACTGGTCGGAACGTAACCGATATAACCATTCGCAATTCCAAAAACAAACGTCTTGTGCGGTGACTGCCGCTTGAGGGCCAGGCCGATCTCAACAAACACCTCACCCGGAATCGCCACGAAGGCAGCGTCTCCTACACGGAATCCTTGAAGTTCGATTGGCAGATTTCCGTTTGGCAGGTTCTGTGTCTCGCGAGCATAGAAATTTGTGATCGACGCGTAGAGCCGGTGCGTCTTGGCGGGCATTATCTTTTCCAGAGGCGCACCTTCAGCACCCAGTTTTTCGAGGGCTTCCTCGGCATCAATTAACGACTTCGCAGCTTCATCGAGTGGAGGATAATCCTTCAGAGGTAAATTGACGGGGATGCTAAGCGCCGAAAGGGCTATGTCATCTGTCGTGACAATTGACTGCAACTCAACCAGTGTAGTCTCCGCCAGCGAGTGGCCCAGCTCGGCAGCTCGTTCAAAAGTTCGACCTGGCGTAATCACCCCGATCGCACTTAGTTCAGATGAGTGGCCCATGCTGATATTGCCCTGCGTGCCGTTCACGAACATAGCCATGCTGCCGGGACCAAGGCTCCGTTCGATCTCCTCGACGGCGAAGTTAGGAAAGTCCCCCGTGACCAGGAGATTGTCCGGACCGAGGACAGTTGGATGGCAGGAATAGTTTATGAGAACCGCACGACTGCGCCCGCTTGAGTCGTCAACTTTGATAATTCCAACTTGCTCATCGATCGGACGTTGATCGGGGCTGCGACGATTAACTCCGACTCCTTCAACGCGCCCCACTCCGACGCCAACCTTCGCAGGAAAACGATCTCGCCACGCAGTACTCACGCTTTCCTCAATCGCCGCCGCGAGAAAGTTCATGTAACCAGCATCAACACTCTCCTCAGGATTGAAGAAAGTTCTGATCGTAACCGGCCCGGCATGGGTATGGGTGGAAGCGATCATCACCGCGTCGCCATGAATCCCGGTCTTACTTTCAATCATTGTCCGGAGCCGCTTCACGAATTCGCTTGGGAGCGCCAACAAATCAACGCTCACTAAAGCAAACGATACCGCTTCGTTGGATAGCACGAGGGACCGCGCATAGAGGTCATCGTGTATACCCGCCGACACGCCTTCGCGGGCCGCGAATCCGGCGAGCGGCGCTCCAATGGGAGGCGATATGCAGACTTTGCTAAATCCTGCTTTTAACAAGGTGGTCCTCGGAGCGGTGAAACTCTTTGATTATCGTGATGAATATAGACAGCGACATCACCAGAGGAACAATCCGGAACACCTGAGCCGGCCGTTTTGCGCAACCCAGGTGTCCGGACCACATTAGAACTGGAACCTTGCCCCAAGTTGAATCGTGTGGGGACGGAAGAAAATGTTCCTGCCGGGGATAGTCCCAAGCGTGCCATTGGCAACGTTAGCTGGGTTGAGAACGGCCGCACCCGTTACTGAGCCGTTAATGAATGTCAGGTGAAGGACCTCCCGCGTAACATCGAAGACATCGAGACGAAGTTCCAAACTCGCGCTTTCGCCTAGTCGAGTTACCTTGGCGACCTGAAGATCCAGCCGACGACCATAAGGAGCCCGGAAAATGTTGCGGCCAATGTTGCCGCGAGTACCGGGGGCATAGTTAACGTCAATTGCGCCTGGTCTAATGAAGGCCAGCCTGGCGCCGTTATGCCAATTTCTGACGGCTTCATCCCACTCATCTCCGCTCAGATAAGGATCACTCAGCGCAAGATTTCCGCGTTCAAGAATACTGATACCGGTGTTTGTCAGCCGGTTGAGAACGTAAGGTTGGATTGGCAGGCCCGACTGCAATTGGAATATGCCAGAAAACCGCCAGCCTCCTACCAACTTATCGAGCATGCCACCGCTGTTTAGATACCGCTTGTTCTTGCCGAATGGCAACTCCACGATGCCGTTTGTCACCCAGCGATGCGGAACGTCAAAGGCAGAGACTCCGCGGTTTGCATTGAAGTCGTGATTGTCAGGCAGAAAAGCATGGTTCTGACCGAGGGTAAATACTTCGGCTCCCTGATCAATGCTCTTGGACCAGGTGTAAGTAGAGGTAAAGCTGTAGCCTTGAGAGAAACGCTTTTCAACTTCCACTGTGCCGGCGTTGTAATTTGACGTAAGCACGTTTGCCACAATGTTCGAGCCGATTGTGAAAGCGGAAAATGGCCGGCGCAGATAGGGATTCGCAGCTGCTGTCGCGCTGGCAAAATTAACCGGCGTCGCGCTAAAGCTGGGTTGATTAAAGAACCACTGAACCGGAAGGTGCTTGGCTACCGAGCCTTTGTAACTCACGTCGAGCACCATGTTGCCCCAAATTTCGCGTTGAAAACCGGCGCTCCACTGTTGCGATTCAGGCGTGTCGTATGGACCAATCCCGAAAGCGTTTACCACGGGTTGATTGTTTACTGCGGCGGGATTAACACCCGCCGGTATGGAGATGGTAAGCCCGCTTCCCGCCGGTCGGAAACTGAGACGCGGGGAACGGATCCCCAAGGTTTGCGGCAGGAGTGGTAAATGTGGCTACGCGAGGTTGGAAGATCGCAGTGCCGCGTAGCGGCGCGTAATAGAGCCAGTGGAAGAACTGCGACGTGTCGGCGAAGAAAATCCCGTAGCCGGCACGAATGACCGTGTTGTCATTCTTGAAGGGCTGATACGCAATTCCAATACGTGGAGCGAAATCGTTCTTGTCCGTCTTCACCACGCGCGGGTTAGTGCAGCAAACGACGAGCGGGCTATTTGCCAGCCTTGCCACTTCCGGATCTGCAACTATCAGATGCCCGCCGTTTTCAAAATCAACAGTCCTGCCTCCCAGACTTGCCTCTTTAAATGGCTGGTGCAGCTCGTAACGCAATCCGAGCGTCAAGGTCAGCCGGCGCGATAACTTCCAATCATCTTGAAAGTAGACCGCCCAGGGAGTGTTGCTCAGATATGCCGGCACAGTGGCACTCAGAGAATGCGCGTTGGCTTGTCCCAGGAGGAAGTCCGCGATCGAGTTTGGACGTCCGGCGTTTGCTTCCAGATTGCTGTTCGCAACGGAAAACAGGCCACTAAACTGGAGCGTTCCGTTGGCGTTGATAAAGTCTGCGTTCTTGAAGCGATTATGATCGCCTTTGAATCCAAACTTCATGGAATGACGGCCACGGATGTAAGAGAAATTGTCGGCCACCTGATAGGTATTCTGAATGGTTTGCAGAACCGATGCGCTGAAACCGCCGAAGTTTAAGGCCCCGCCTGATGAGAGAAAAATTCTCGGCAGTGTATTGAGACTAGTATTTCGAACCCCGAACTGAGTGGGATCGATTTCCGTCACACTGTCTCCATAAACGCCCCTCACGTAACCCAATCGAAGTTCGTTCACCATGCTCGGCGAAAAACTATGGGTCCAGGTGGTGTTGAGCACGCGCCCATTGCCGACAATATTCTTTTGCTGAAACGCCAGCACTAACTCCCCATCCCGTTGGTTATTCTGCGAGGTATACCTGCCAAAAATGTGGTCGTTAGTGGAAGCCTTATGGTCCAGGCGAATCGAATACTGGTTATTCAAAAAATTGTTGCCCGATGGAGCGGCATAGTTTAGGTCTGAGGCAGACACGAAATTCGGCAATGGTTGCTGGACATCTATCATTGCGAGTGCGTTTTGATTCAAACGAGCGAACGGAATCTGGTTGTTGGCAAAGGGTTGGCGGATGAATTGTGGGTTTAGCGCCGAAGATGGTAACGCCGCATTGAAAGCAGGGTTAGCCACTGTCGTCAAAGGGTCGAAGATCTGACCGGCTCTTACACACTGTCCCGAGGGCGTGCCATTTGGATTGAGTTGTGGAACTTGAACGGCTCCAACCGTAAGACAAGCTCCCAGGTTAGTTGAGAAGTCGCCGCGCCGCTCTGCCTGGGTTAGCACTCGTGTAAAGGCAATCGCCCGCGCATTATTTCTGAGGCCCTCGTAGCTGAAGAAAAAGAAGGTTCGATCTTTATTGAAGAAGACTGGCCCACCCTCACCAAAGCGCGGCAACCAGACCGGACCGCCGATTGTGCCGCCAAATTGGTTGTACCTCAGTTTGTTCTTTGAACGCCTTCCCTGCGAATCCAAAGTTCCATTTGGATTGCGCGGTTGAAAATAGTCGTTCTGCGCAAACTCAAACGCCGAACCATGAAATCTGCCGGAGCCACTCTTGGTGGCCACGCTAACCTGGGTAATCCCTTCGAACTCGGCCGAGTAAGCGTTGTTCAGCAGCTGAAACTCCTTGACCGAGTCGATTGATGGGGTGATGGTCGGCGTACCAAAAGTGGGGTCATTGTTTGCGGCGCCGTCCGTCTTAAAGGTCACTGAAGAAGGTCTGGACCCGGAAATCGACATGGATCCGCCGGTCTCTATGCGAAACGCTTCGGCGTTGCCGGTGGGACCATTGTTGACTGTCGAATCAAGGAGCAGAAAGCTGTAGATATTGCGAGTTTGCGTCGGCAATTGTGTTAATTGCCGGTCAGTGATTACTTGTCCGATGCTGGCGGATTCCGTCTGCAGCAACGAGGGAGTGTCGACGACATCGAGCGTCGCAGAAACGTCGCCCGCAGTGAGCGTGACATCGAGTCGCGTTCTTCCGCCGACGTTGACGACGACTTCGTTAATTACTGATGTAGTAAAGCCGGCTACAGCAACACTGACCTTGTAAGTCGCAGGCATCAGAAACGGCGCCTCATAAAGTCCTTCATCATTGGACTTTGCTGTCACCGTGGAATTGTTAGTCAGGTTGACGATGGTGACGGTGGCTCCGGGCACGACCGCGCCCAGGCTATCAGTGACCACGCCCACCAACGCGCCTCGCTCGGACTGAGCGACAACTATGAATGGCGTGAGCAAGAGCAGGAAAAGGCTGAGAATGGTTGGGGGCGTAGTTCTTCGCATATCAGAATCTCCTGAATGCCCGGTTGGGCCTTTGGCTTTGGACGTAAGTCTGGGGAGTGCATTTACCGATCCAAACCGTGTATGCCTGCTGGGCTAAGGGATGATTTAGGCAGTCTCTTTTGGGAAGAGACTTTCGCTTAGTCATCGCGCTTGGCAGTAAACCGAAACTGGATCGGTTGTCGTTAGTAACGCTTCTTCTTAACCGCCTCGGACGTCTTATTAATTAAATCAAGGCAACCCTCGCCGAGGGTGACGGCGAGGGCTACGGAAAGCACGTCGAGTACACAGAGCTGTGCAATTCTTGAAGTTAGTACTTCACCGCCCAGGGGCGATTCCGGTGATGCAGTGAGGAGCACGACATCGGCTGCGCGGGTAATCGGCGAAGGACTAAAGTTTGTGATCGCCACCGTGATGGCACCCGACTTTCGGGCAATGGTTAGCGCATCGACGACATCACGCGTGCTTCCTGTATTCGAGATACCAATCGCCACATCTTTTGGCGAAAGCGAGGCCGCGGCCATCACCTGCAGATGGGCGTCGCCGTATGCGTCTGCGCTCAAACCGAATCTGACGAATTTCAACTTGGCGTCCAAAGCAGTGAACGAGGAATAGCCCACGCCGTAAATGTCTATTCGACGAGCGGCTGCCAGAGCTTTGGCAGCGACTTCGATCATGTCAGGATCGAGCGCTCGCATAGTGTCTTCAACTGCTTTGAGGTTGGTTTGAAATACCTTTTGCGCAAGGTCTGCGGTCGAATCGGAAAAGCTGATGTTTTCGTGAATGAACTCAACTGGTTCGACTAGATCCTGAGCGAGCCTGAGCTTGAATTCCTGGTAGCCCTTGTAACCAAGAGCGCGACAGAAGCGAATAACGGTTGATTCACCCACCTCAATATCGCGCGCAGCCTCAGACACCGACATGCTCATCACCTGCTCGGGGTGGCTCAGCACATAGTCTGCCACCGCCCTTTCAGATGGTTTAAACATCTCGATCGCGCTCTTGATTCGTAACAGACAGCCCGCTTTCGCCGGCGCAATGTGCTTGGTTCGCTTCATATCAGAACATGGTGTTTTCCACCAGAATGGCTAAATGTGGTGGTGGTATACTCCAAAACTCTGGAAAGTGTCAACGTTTTTCTTTAGGGCGATTAGTGTTGTTGAGGAAAGAGGGCGACGGTTCGCTGGTGAGGTTAAGTTCCAATTACTCCGCCGTCGTCTTTTGTGACTACGACGCATGCCGACCTTGGGCGGCCGCCGGTTGGTCCATCCGGCCATGAGCTGAAGCGTTTGGGTTGCGCCGGATCGTTTACACCCGTTGGCGGCTCACCGGGATGTTGAATGCTCACAAACATGGTTCTCTCATCGGGGGTCGCGTACATGGCTGAAACTTCACACCCGTTTGGACCAACCAAAAATCGGCGCGTCTCCCGCGTACGTGGATCGGCACAGAGCAATTGGTTGTTTCCAAAACCCTGATAGTCACCACGATTAATAGTCCCCCGGCTCATGTCTGTCCCGATCCACAATCGCCCGCTTCGAGTCACGTGAAGCGCATCGGGTGAACCGTATTTATCGCCGATCACAGTTGCTGATTTGTTGTTTTCAGAATCGCCGGCGGACGCAAAGATCTCCCAACGAAAATGTGAGTCGGTCCAATCGTGTGCGTAAGTCCATCGAAGCAAATGACCATAGACATTCTTTGAACGCGGGTTAGCTGCATCGGGCCCGGGATATTTGCCAACCCCGCGAAGCGTGTTGTTGGTCAGCGCCACGATCGCGCTGAGACTTGCAGGGAACGTGTCGATCCATTCCGGGCGATCCATCTTCGTAGCCCCAACGGCATCAGCGGCGCCTCGAGTGTTGATGAGAATGTCGCTCAGCGACCATGTTTTGAGTGCGCGATGACCTGGTGTCAGTGGAATCCATTCGCCCGATCCGTTCGCACTAAACTTCGCGACGTAGAGTGTGCCGTCGTCCAGAGGACTCATTCCTTTCCGGCGAGCCTCGCGCCACGGCAGTCTGGAAACGTAGCGATAAATGTACTCAAAAGTCTCGTCGTCACCAGAATAGACCACGATCTTTCCTTCACGAGTCTCCTGTACTTTTGCACCTTCATGCTTGATCCGGCCAAGTGCAGTTCGCTTTACCGGCATCGACTTCGGATTAAACGGATCAATCTCAACGATCCAGCCAAAGCGATTCGGCTCGTTCGGCTCGTCGGCGACCCGAAAACGCTTATCAGTGAGGTGGACCAGGTAGCCATCGCCTTCGGTGGTCAATGAATACCGCGCCTCAATCGAACCCGCAGTCGGTTCGGTTGGCGTCCGGAAGTAGTCGTCGAAGTTTTCTTCGCAGGTGAGATAGGTGCCCCAGGGCGTAACGCCCATCGAGCAATTGTAGAGCGTTCCCAAAACCAAACGGCCGGTTGGATCTGCGCTGGTTCGTAAACGACGTTCACCAGCCGCCGGACCGGCGATCTTCATTGGTGTGTAACCGGTGATGCGGCGCGCATATTTCGAAGGCCGTATAACTCTCCATCCGCCGCCGCGCGAAAATTCAATCTCAATAATTCCTACGCCATGAGCAGCGAGGGCTTTCCGGGTTTTCTCCGGCGTCCAGTTGGCGGTTCCGTCGGGGAAAAGTATCAGGTCGTCCATGTATTCATGGTTCTGGACCAGCAGGCCTCGTTGAGAACCGCGAATCGGAAAATACGCCAGACCGTCGTTGTGCATGCCCCACTGCAATTCCTGGTCGGCTGATGTGTTACTTGCGTCCTGCTTGAACGCCGGACCATTTGAGACCGGATCACCCCAGGCGATCAGGACCTTCGCAGAATAACCTTCGGGCACGACTACTGAATCGGCGGATGATGGTGGGATACCTTTGAAACCAAGCAGCGCACTCTCACTCGCGGCTGAGATGGATGGCACTGCGTTGAGAAACGACTCGATAGGGCCCAGGTAAAGAGCGCTCGTTGCTAAGAGACCCGTCGTCACAAAACCGCGCCGAGTGATTGGATTGGGAATGGTGTCTTTCGGGGTGTGTTTAGGAGTCCTGTCCTTGGTCATGCGCTGTTAATTGTCAGGGTTCTTCCGGGTCGAACCGGAGAGAATAATATAGGCGTGTAGACCCATTCGCTACCGCGGGCAAGCTCTCATAAGAGATCGAAGACTTATCAGGAGATGACTAACGCTGAAAGCGTTCTGATCGTTGCCTCGCGCTGCTTATCGAATGAATCCTGCTGCGTGCAATCACCGATTATATTTTGCGCCTTTAACACCGACTTTGATCTTCCAGATCTTACCGCCGCCGCGCATGGTCGAGGTGGCATAGATGGATTCGTGGTCAAACTTCCCTTCTCCGAAAACGAGACTGGCAATGCTCGGCATGCCTTCGGCGATCAATATCACCTGGCCGGATTTCGGATCGTAACGAAAGATTTTGCCGGCGCCGTTGTCGGCAATGTACACACGCCCCAGTTCATCTGTGGCCAAGCCATCCACTGCCTGGCCTCCGCTGCGCGCAACAACCGTTGGTGGTCCGTCGGGCAGGCCGTTCTTAATCTTGAAAGCCCAAATGCGATCCTCAACTACGATAGGCTTGAGGTTGCTGAATATCTGAGCTACGTAAAGAGTGCGGTTGTCGAGCGACAGAGTCAGGCCATTAGGAAAAGGAACCGCAGTGGACCAGATCGAGACTTTGCCATCCTTCACCCGGTAAATCTTGTCGGTGCCATCGTCTGAAACCAGGAAAGTACCATCGCGCAGCACGACCACCGCGTTTGGATCGGCGATACCGAGGGCGACGGCAGTTTTCTTTCCTTCTGGCGTTATACGCCAGACGATACCGTCATCGTTTGGGCCATCGGCGAAAACATTAGTTGGACCGAAGTCGCAAGCCAGAATGTCGCGGCGGCCGATGCGCGCCTGGCCCAGATGCCGGTGGACGTCGGCAATTTTCTTCACCGACCCGTCGGGTTCTGCGATCCAGATCGCGTTGTTGGCCCCGATGAAGAGACGTCCCTCACCGTTGAAGGTAATGCCTTCGGCGCCTCTAAACTCTGAGATGAATACTTCGGGCGTTACAGGGTATTGGATCTTAGATGAGCTGGCAGGTGTTTGCGCCGCGACTGCAACAGACAGGCACAGGGTAGTCGTCAACCAAAGCGCGAATGTTGAGATGAGTTTACTCATTTGAAGACCCATATGTACGCACCCGCTACCGCAAGGTGGTACCTGACCTCATGCCACTGCGTCTGCACAACTGGGAATCCGCGCGTCGTCTGCATCGCCAAGCCCCGCCCTGGGGCTGTCCTCGGCCAGAGGCTTCAAGCCGCGCCTCTCTAGCCGAGCCCTTTCTGAAATCGCGGCGCAATCTCATCGAGCCACTTATTCATCTCCGCTATGCCAACATCGCCCTGAATTCATCGAGCGCGAGGGTTTCTGGAAACTAATCCTCGTCGGTAAACAAGTGCACATGGATATCTGCCAGGCCCGGAATCAGAAACTTTCCCGAACCATCGACCCGCTGGGCGTCCTTTCGAACGCGCCCCTTCTTCGCGTCACCGATTTCGCTGATAACCCCGTTCCGCACAATTACCGTTTGATTCTGAAGGATGCGTTCGTGGTCCATCAGAATAACGTTGACCTTGACGAAAGCAATCACGCTCGCTTCCTTCGTCTGCGCCGGGACCGCTGATACGAAAAACAGAATTAAGAACAGAAAAATGGAACTCTTCAGTCGGTTATTTTACCCTGGCCGCATATTACTGAATTCGCATAAGAATGGTTGCAACAAGTTTCAGGTTGTCTTTAATGTACCGTCGAGAGATTATTTGACCACGCTTAAGATTAGTAGCGGCTCGCGTTGAGCCGTGGTTCGTTGCAGAAACCATTATTTGGAGACGATCTAATGGATGGTGAAATTAGACCGGCCTACATTTCGCATTACGGCATCCGGGCCCGGCAGATGAAAGAAATGGTTGAATGGTACAAGACCGTTTTCAATGCAACGGTTCAACATGAAAACGATTTTCTTGCTTTCTTGACCTTCGATGACGAGCACCACCGATTGGTGATTTTCGAAGACGAAGCGACTGTAGCGAAGCCGGAGAATGCTGCGGGTGTGGACCATGTTGGCTATGGGTTGGCCAGTTTCGGGCAACTGGTGAACACCTACGAGCGACTGAAGAATAAAGGTATAGTACCTTTCCTTCCGTTGAATCATCGCTTCACCACCTCGCTTTATTATCGAGATCCCGATGGTAACGAGGTTGAATTGAGCGTAGACAATTTCTCGAAGCAGGAGTGCGCCGCGTTCGTAACCAGCGAAGCGATGGCAGAGATCGGGAAACCACCTTTCGGTTACAGCTTTGATCCAGACGAACTCGCGCGCATGTATCATCGCGGCGTACCCGATGAGATGCTGGCCAGGGTTGGCCTTCCGAATAACTAACGAAATCTTGAGCAGATGCTGGAGGCAGTCAATTGGAACTGATCGCGATAACTGAGTCGGGAGAATGTGAGAAGCCTGTGCCTCCGCGGCCGAAGGCTGGCGCTAAGGTGGTAACAGCAACCACGAAGCTGTACAGCTCCGTTGGTTATCAACCGCCCTGGATCTGCTACTTCGGTGTTGAAGACGGAGAATGTGTAGGCACCTGCGGTTTTAAGTCGCCACCTCGGGAGAATCGCGTCGAGATCGCCTACTTCACGTTCCCCAAATATGAGTCACGTGGTGTGGCCACTCGGATGGCCTCTGAGCTCATTCGTATTGCCACCGCAGCAGACTCGACAGTTTTGATAACTGCGCAGACGCTGCCGGCAGTCAATGCCTCCACTTCGGTCTTGAAGAAACTCGGATTTCAATTGGTGGGAACCGCCGAAGACGAGGCTGCAGGACTGGTCTGGGATTGGCGTTTACTGGAACCCCACGCGACAAGCTGAGTCGGTCATGCTGTGCTTCAGCGCCATGGGCGCGAAATGTAATAGCCTGGGCCATCGGGCCCAGGTGGGATCCGCGCGGACACCGATTCTCTTAGTGCAAATAACTATCCGACCCGAAACTTCCGCTGACATCCCTGCAACTCGCCGCGTCAACGAGCTGGCATTTGATCGCGCCAGCGAGGCGAGTCTGGTCGATGCTCTAAGAGTCAGCGCTCGGCCACATATTTCGCTCGTTGCTGTTGCAGAAGATCAAGTGTTGGGCCATATCTTCTTTAGTCCAGTATCAATCGCCTCGGGACCAGCCAGTGCGATGGGCCTCGCTCCCATGGCAGTGTTGCCTGAATATCAGAACCGCGGTGTCGGGTCGCTGCTGGTAAAGAATGGGCTAAGCGAGTGTCAACGTGCGGGATTCGCTATCGTGGTGGTACTAGGCCATCCCGGTTACTACCCCAGGTTCGGTTTTATACCGGCAAGTCAAAAGGGACTGAGCTCTGAGTATCAGGTACCGGATGAAGCGTTCATGGTGATCGAGCTAAGACCGGGCGCGCTCAATGGAATGAGCGGTCTGGTGAAGTATCAACCCGAGTTCGCTCAGTTCGAATAATGGAAACATCGCTGACGGTGTTCTCGTCGCTTTTTCTCAACCGCACTTCGCGGTAGATTGAAGTGGAAATATCTAATTTCCATTATCGTAGGGAGACGAATGATCAAGGGGATAGACTACGAACTGCGACGCACCTCCACCGGCCTTGGGTTCTTTGCACTCAAGCCGATTCCAAAAGGAAAACGAATCATCGAATACACCGGCCCGTATCTGCCGAACGAAGTGGTAGACCAGCGGGATGGGAAATACTTCTTTGAGGTGAACTCGAAGTGGTCGATTGACGGCAGCCCTCGCAGCAATATGGCCCGTTATATTAACCACTCCTGCCGGCCAAATGCCGAGGCCTTGATCTCCGGCCGTCGGGTTTGGATATGGTCGCGACGGAATATTAAGGTTGGCGAAGAAATCACCTACGACTATGGCAAGGATTATTTCGAAGACATCATTAAACCAATGGGGTGTAGGTGCGTGAAGTGTGCACCGTAGGATTTGTAGGGGCGGCACTCCGTCGCCGACCCTTCTTTTGACTTACTCAATTCAAACAAAACAAAGAAGTGGCCGAGAGGTCTTCCTAAAATCATTCACCCTGGATCAGACCGAAGGGTGGCCACGGGAGCACCACCCCAATATTAATAGTTCGTCAATATTTCATTCGGCGCGAAGCCCATTTGGCCCAGGCGGTCACGCGTTTGTTCCATCATCTCAAGCGAGCCACAGATAAGCGCTACCGGGGATTTCAAATCGGGCAAGACATGGTCTAAGAGTGATTGCACATAACCAGTTGGACCAGACCAATCATGTCCATCGGGCCTCGAAATCACTTGTCGCAACTCCACGCCGGCATCTTCCCAACTCTCAGTCTCATCGCGAAAACAAAAATCATCGGGTGTTCGCGCTCCATAAAGCACAACCGACTGTCCGAAGTCGTCTTTTCGCTTGAGCACGTGGCGTAAGGCTGAACGCAGCGGCGCCACTCCGGTGCCCATCGCCACGAAAACCAGATCCTTCCCTTTTTGTTCATCGAGAGCAAAGCCGTGGCCCACCACGTCCACCAAGTCGATTTTTTCTCCCGGGTTCATGTCGTAAATCAGGGAGCTCGCACCCACTTTCTGTTTTACCAGCACCTCAAGTTCGGTGTCTTCAGGAGCGCTGGCAAAGGCAAAATATGCAGGCGCCTCCCCGGGTACTGACAGCACTGCAACTTGCCCGGGAACGAACGACACCCCATGTGACGACTCAGCGCCTTCGGGCATTAGATCGAAAGATCGAACTCCACGTGCCTGATCGCGAACCCGGCTAATGATGAGTGACGGCAATACGAAGCCTCCGCAACGGATCTTAGGATTTAGTTAAGTCTAACCTGCAAAACTACTGACAGCATAAAGCCTGAACTGGCTATGGGATTCGAGGTGCGTTTCGGCTTAACCGTCGGATGTGAGGCGCGGCCTGCCCCGCCGTAACCCCTCTTTCTAGTTTTCTGGGGCTATGCCCTGAATGCGACGTGGCAAACCTTACATCAAAAAAGGCGCGAGCCCGCACCGAAAGGGCGTAGCCCGATTCAAATGTGGTAACAGTAACGGCGGGGCAAAGCCACCGCCTCACATCCGACGGCGAAGCCGAAATGGGAATCGAATCTGATGAACTCATAATCTATTAATCAACGCCAAGCTTTTAGCGCTATTGGTTCCCCGATGGTTGAGCTGGTGCTACAATGCCGGCAACTCCTCGGCTTTAGTTTGTTCCTCGAAGCGAACCATGAAGAAAAATTCAAGCAGCTTAATCGCAATTGCTTCGATTCTTGTCGCCGGCTTGTTCCTGGCATTCGTGATAACCGCCGCAGCACAATCAGGCAGACGCGGAGACAAATCCACGCAAATCACCCCGCAGCCAACTCCTGTCGCTGACGAAGCTCCGAAGCCATCACCGACACCGCCGAAGCCGCGCGTTTACTTGACCGTTGCGGTGGACGATTCCGATGGATTCTCGCGAGTGCCTTTGAGTGGTCAGTCTGCCGCGCTTCAGGGTTGTGTCGACCGGCTAAATGAATCGAACTCGATCAGAGTGGTTGCTGTGAACCGCGACACGTCTCGCGGTGAAGCCGTTAAAAAGGCAAAGAATGGAACCGATTCCCACGTAGTTTGGATCCGGATCGAGTTGGATCGAATGAGCGCGACTACCCCCGCAAACGCAGACATCAGAGACGTATTTTTGGAGTTTGTCCTCTTTGCCCCGGAAACAGGAAAGGTCGTAAGCACGGGGCGCACCTATCCCGGCCAGCGCAACCGGTCCGTCATTCCTACCGGCGGAATCTACGGTGATTATTCATATGTTCAGGCAGGACGCGAGGCTGGCGAGAAAATATTGGCTGCTTTGAATCTACCAACCAGACCAGTAATCGTTCGTTAGGATTTCAAAACCACTCCGCTGATTGGCGTGGGATTAGTTGGCGGTGTTGTGAACTTCGGTGTCGGCGTAGAGAGCGTCGATCACATCTCGATATTTCTCATCAACCACTCTCCGCTTCACCTTCATCGTAGGCGTCAGCTCGCCTCCATCGATCGTCATCTCATTTTCCAGAAGCGCCACTTTCTTGACGCTCTCATACTGGGGTAGCTCGGTCGTTAACGACGCCACCTGACGCTGGAATAGATCGATGATGCGAGGATTGCGGCAGAGTTCCGCGCGACTTTCGGACTTCATGCCCTTCAGTTGCACGTAGGCATCAACCCGTTCCCAATTCGGCACAATCAGAGCCGCGGCAAACCTTCGTCCGTTTCCAATCAAAACCACCTGGCTGACAAACTGCGAACCTTTGATCATTTGCTCGATCGGTTGCGGAGCGATGTACTTGCCACCCGAAGTTTTGAATAGTTCTTTCTTACGATCGGTTATGCGCAGGAAACCATCTTTGTCGAGCGTTCCGATGTCGCCGGTTTTGAACCAGCCATCAGGACTGAGTACGGCCGCAGTCTCGGCAGGCTTGTTGTAATACCCACGCATGACATGAGGGCCGCGGGTTTCGATTTCACCATCACTCGCAATCCTAACCTTGACGTTTCTGATTGCTTTCCCAACCGTGCCGACACGATTGTCGTCCATCCTTCCCGCGGTAATCACCGGCGAAGTTTCTGTCAATCCGTACCCCTGAACGATCGGCAATCCGGCACCGATAAAGATGTAGCCCAGTTCTTCAGGCAGAGCGGCGCCGCCAGAAATCAACAGCCGGATTCGGCCACCCAGCGCGGTACGTAGCTTCGAAAAGATCAGTTTGTCAGCGATCTTGTGCTTGAGACCAAGCAGGGTAGGAATCTTTTGATGGCGGACTGACAACTTCGCCTGTTCCTTGGCCACATCGATCGCCCAATCCAGAATCGCTACATTCAGCTTTCCTTTTTCGGCCGTCTTCTCTTTTACACGTGCAAGTATCTTCTCAAAGATGCGTGGGACGCCGACGAAAATGGTAGGCCTAACTTCACGCAGATTGGGACCAATCATCTCGAGCGACTCACCAAAGTAAACCGCCATCCCATGGTAGAGATACATGTACATCGCCACTCGCTCCAGCACGTGGGAAAGCGGCAAAACCGAAAGCGCGCTGTCATCATTTTTAAACGAAAAGGTTGCAGAGGAGTCGATCAGATTTGAAACGAGGTTTGAATGCGTGAGCATTACCCCCTTCGGTTCACCTGTCGTGCCCGAGGTGTAAATGATCGTCGCCAGATCGTCTGGTGAAATCTCGCGGCGCAGCGATTCAACCAACTCTGGCTGACCTCGTTTTTCAAGTTCCGCCAGAGAAAGTATTTGTAAGTTTGGTAAACCCGCGGCTTTTGCCAACTCGCCCGGGTCGGAGGAGGGCGGCTCGATTAGCACAAGATGTTCCAGCGACGGGCAGTGTGACAAGAGGTGGCCCATCTGGCCCAGCTTCTCTTCGTTGACCACGATCAATACTCGCGCGCCTGAGTCTTTGAGAATGTAGAGGACCTGAGATGGGGTCAGTGTTGGGTAGATGGGGACGTCAATAGCTCCGACAAAGAGACATCCGGCATCGCCGAGGGTCCATTCAGCACGGCTCTCGGAAAGAATTGCCACGCGATCACCGCGTCGGACGCCGAGCGAGTGGAGGCCGGCGGCGACTCGCTTAATACGTGTCAGAAGTTCGTCAGAGGAAATCGGGACCCAACGGCCATCGCGTTTGAAGTTTACTGCGTCCGATCGATTGTGGTTGCGCACAGCATATTCAAACACCTCGACGAGAGTTGTCGGCTCGTCTGGGCCGAGCACAACTCGCTCAACCTTGCCGGTCCCAATCGGGGTTTGGGTGATCGACGTCACGTCGCAGTCACTCCGTTCAGAAAGATGTCCAATACCTGATCCGCCATAGGCGCCAACTTGTAACGGCGTTTCGAAAGAATCCAATTGGTCGCCATTTCATCAAGCGCGCCAAACAGTATCTTGGCCACCACTTTCGCGTTGAGTTCCGCTCGGAAAACACCCGCGCGCTGCCCTTCTTCAAATGTGGTCCGGATTAGATTGAGGTACTCCGCAAAACCGGCGGCGGAAAACTCCTCCATGAATTTTGTCGAGCCACGCAGTTCTACCTGAAAGACGACCGCCAGATCGCGATCAGCGCCTAAACGCTCGAGATGCAAATGAGCGATGCTGCGTAGTTTCTCGCGCGGGTCGGTGATTCGTTTCATTTTCTTTTTGCCGGCAGCAATTGCTTCTTCCATGCTGCGATCAAAAATCGAATGCAGAATCTCTTCCTTGCTCTTGAAGTAGAGATAGACGGTGCCGTCTGCTACGCCGGCCTCGCTGGCGATGTCAGCGACTTTTGAATTGAAGTAGCCGTTGTGGGCAAACACGGTGATCGCGGCGCGTAAAATCGCTTCACGCTTATCGGCAACCACTGGTCGATCTGTATTTATAGAACGCGCCGGTCTCATTGAAGTTGTTTTCCGAATGCCAGATTGACTGAATGAGCCATCACTCAGTGGCCGTAAGCCTACCGTTAGTTCGATAGTTTGCGCAATCTAAACGCCGGTGATGCGTGATGCGTGAGCCTAGCGACACGCAGTACGTTAGCTCATCGCCCAATACTCATCACGCAGCACTGATTACTCATCACTCATCACTACGATGATTAGCGCTCGCGTGGTGAGTTCCTGTCGTCGCCAGGTTCGCGTGAGCCACGAGCGTCAGACTTATCCTGAGCCAGTAAGTTGTCGCCAAAACGCGCCGCATCCGGCGTCTTCAACAGAAACTCCTGTGTCGGGTACGGGATCTCGATGCCGCGCTCACGAAACAGCTTTTCTATTCGGTAGTTGATGTCGCTGCGAATCTGGGGATGCCGACTCGGGTGACGCGTCCACACGAGCAGGCGAAAGTCGAGCGAATACCCGCCAAAGCTCAGGAATTGGACCTTTGGCGGCGGATCAGTCAGGACTCGGTCAATTCCTTCTGCCGCCTGTAAAAGTGTTTCGGTAACCAGTTCAATGTTCGAGTCGACGGCGACGCCGATAGGAATGGGAATGCGCGCGCGCGGATCGCCATACGACCAGTTGATCACGCGCTGGCTGACGAGCTTTGAATTGGGCACGATGATGGCGATGCGATCGTTGGTAATCACCGTCGTCGTTCTCAGGTTAATACTCCTCACGTCGCCTTCATCGTCGCCAATAGTTATGCGATCACCAACTCGGACTGGGCGCTCGAAAAGAAGTATGAAACCGGAAGCGATGTCCGCGGCAATATACTGAAGACCAAAGCCAATGCCGACGGATAGGGCGGTGAAGACCACCGCTAGCGAAGTTAGATCGACTCTGAACGCCACCTGCAGGAAGAGAAGAATGCCGAGCGTGGTGAGGAGATATTTCGAAAGACGCCCGATCGTGTAACCAATGCCAGGATCGATTTGCGCTCGCTTGGCAATACGACGCTCTAGCAACGAGCTCACCCATTTCGATAGGGCGAGGGCTATGAGAAGTACTATTAAACCCTGGACGAGGGTGGCAGCCGAGACTTCAATCCTGCCAAACGTGAATGCTTTGTTCAGGTAAAACCAGAGACGCCAAAACACGCCTTCGCGCTCCTGCAGGAATAGATTTAGACCAAGGGTTATTAAATTGAATGTCAGCGTGCCGCCTCCAAATATTGGAATGTTCCAATGATAACAAGCTGGGAAATTCGGGCAAGCGATGATAGGCGGATTCCATCTCGAGGCTAACGAGGTGTCTTAGGCGCTGAATGTTTAGCTGCTACGAAGCTATGACATTTCGCTCCTACGGAGCGGAGCACGTATCTTCAGGGATCACCCGGATCACCTCTCAAATTTCAAGCCGATTCTCCCACAGCGACACCTGCAGCCTCTGTGATCGCCAGCAGCACAGCTGAAACCTGAAACGGCACAGTCCAGACATGAGGCATTAGATGGCTAACGTGTCGTGTTCAAGTGAATTAAGAAAGTACGGCTCATCCTAATTGTTAGAATGGCTTCATGAGTCGCTCGACGTTATGCTCTTATATCCGTCGAAGATTCGGAACCTCATTCGCAAAGTAATAATATAGAGCCAAATACCGCAAACCAAGACTGCAACCTCGGGCAGCCGAACTAGTTTGTTTTGACCTCTAAGAAGCTCTACAAGATCTGAAACATATAGATAAATAAATATCGCCCAAAATATGATCGGTAACAAGAATTGGAACGCGAATTCTTGGCCCACCAGGGGCAATAACCCGTAGCGTTGAACCAATGTCTTCCTGTTGACCTCCATATATTCCTCAAAACGGAGGAGTTTGTTATTTTTCAAGAGGAACCGAACTTCGGGCGTTAGGTATTGTTGGATATATCTAGCGGCAGCGAGAATCATTAAGTCAATGTTGGAAAACATCCAGGAAAAAACCAAGAATAGCAGTGGTGACAGAAGGAGGAAATACCTCACAGGCCCTGAGCTAACTATCTGGTTCGGCTCTAATTGTGAAATTCTGACACCTAGTGTGACAACTATTCCCACGGCAAGGAGTTCATAGTTCGTCAACTTCTGTTGAAAGTCGATCCGAAGTTTTATTTCACTGGACAGTTGTTTGTACTCCTCCAAATGGACATCTAGAACAGCTTGCTCCAACCCGATCCCTGGAGCATGGATTTTTGCAACGTTATAATCTGGCTCCTGGGTCATTGAGGGGGTTCGGTCCGAAGACAAACCATTAATAGATGGCTGTCCTTTTTTTGACTTTCGATCTCCCTTGCGAAGTTTGTCTCTTGTCTTGCCCATTTTTGAACCAAACAAACTTAATGGCTCTCTCCAAAAAGGATAAAGCACAGACCCCACGCAGCACCAAGTTGCTGACTTCGAACATAGAAAAACAACTCTCTTCGTTTGTGTTTTGGAGTAGTCAAATACAAGACGATGGCCGTTATCGCGACCGCAGCAATTAGAGTCTGACCTCTGCCTGACATTCGAAAGCTCCCAATTGCCAGGATTGCACCTAAGGGTAAGAGCCACAAATACTGAATGAATGCGGCTGACGTCCTAAGGTCAAAGATAGACAACGTGTTTCGAAGTCCAGCCTTGCGGTCCGGAACATAGTCCCGAATCTCATTGTTAAGATCGGCAATTCCGGACATGAAGAAAATCAGGAACGCTATCGAGACGAGCGTCGCGAAGCTTACTTTCATCCCAATCGTGGCAGCAGCTAGAAATTGAAGGGTGCCTAACTGAAGCCCGTGAGACACTAGGTCGGCTATCGGTTGTGCTTTCAACCTTACTCTCTTCCAAGAATAGAAAAAGCTCAGCAATATAGATCCAAACCCAAATACAAACGGCCAGTATCCGACAAGTGCGAATAGTGCCGAACTGGCTGACGCAACGACCGCACAGAAAAGATACCCGGTCTTCGACCCAATCAAGACCGCTGGAAGAGGCTTACCCTTCCGCCGTGGATCAAACCTATCATCATTCCAGTCTTCTAACTCATTGAAAATGAAGCTGAAGGCGACCGCAAGGAAATTGGCAACATAAACAGTTGCTACGGAGGTGAGATCCTTCAACTCAGAGAAAGCAATACCGAGGCCGGTAACAAAAGCTACGCTACCGTAATACTCCTTCCACCTTGTCAACTCGAGCAAAGTAAGAAGGGAACTTTGAGACTTGATCTTCATCGTGAGGCTGCAAGGATCCTTCAAGCATGAATCAAGAGGTCCTCAGGTGTGATTGGCCATTTAAGGTCGGAGCAAGGCGTACCGAACCTGGTATAGATATCCAAGACCGGACGACGAAGCTGAATGTGAGAACGCCTTATCTTCTTCCATTGATCGTGGGTCATCCGAGATAAAGGGCGACTGCTCCTCGGTGGTGATAGTCTTGAAATCTGAGGCGCGAGTTAGGCAGAGACCGCTACCGGTTGGACTTCATCGGTACGTCGCGCTTCACGCCTTAGAAGTCATTGACATTGAACACATGATCCACCCCTCAATCAGCCCATTTCTGGCGGCGAGTCGCCATTGGCTCTTGCTCTTTGGTTCGTATTTCTGAGACATAGATTCGCTTAGAGTGAACAGGAAAGGAACCGCGCCACGTCGTCGAGTGATGATCACGAATTTCAAACACTAGACGCAAGTCCTCTGCCTTCTTAAATTCTCTATCAGTCCATTCTCTAGTAAAAGTGCGAGCAATTCGCGGGATAGCGGCGTTCAAATGCCATTAAAGAAACGAACCAACAAAGGTCTGTGAACTGTTTCTCAGTTAGCGAGAAAGATGGAGCTTTAATTAACTCAGTGGTAACCGGCGACGTTGATTCCTCGTAAGTCTGAGGAGCCTATCGAAATTATCAACCGGTAGGGATTCAGCCACGGTCGTAAGATCATAATATCTTCCTCACTTGCAATGCTAGCCTTGGGAACTGGCTTCATCCTCTGCGATACGAATACACCCACCCGCCCCATAGGTATCTCAAAGTTTCTGAGAGAATATAGTGGTCTTTCGCCATCAAAGATGATTATGAAGAAAAAGCCCTCGTGTCGGGATTGCTGTTTTGTCACACTACGCTTTGGAAATCACGAACAAAGACCTCAATCGTGGCGCCGGTAGCAAGTATCCCACGCCATGCTGTTGATAGACGAGAGATGATTGGCTTGAGTGAAAAGGGCGGTTAGCCTCATGGTGAATTTATTTTGAATCGGAAGCAATTAATTGCCGAAGGCTATTGGAAGCATTTAGTCGCGAAAGCTGCAAAGTATTGCTTCAAGTTACATTAAACCTGAAGCGAGTGAAAGGAAGTGGCGGAGGGGACAGGACTCGAACCTGCATAGCCTTTCGGCCGGCGGTTTTCAAGACCGCTGCACTACCATTATGCGACCCCTCCAGCTCGGAGGAAATTAATATAACTCACTGGTGGGCTTCGTCAAAATCTGGAATTCTATCCCATTGAGCTTAGAACTTTTGTGCTTAGAGCTTTGTTGTCCTAATTTGCGATTTGCATTAGAAACGTGCACGATCTTCAACAAAGATTAGAGGCCGCAAATGCCAGGCGCGCAAAGCAAATCGGAACCAAATTGCGTGCAATGTAACAACTTTCAAAGTACTAAGCTCAAAGCACAAAGCTCAAAATCATATGCGCGTCACAATCGGCCAGATAAACACCACCAACGGCGACTACGAAGGAAACACCGCTTCAATCATTCGTGCTATCGAGCAGGCGAAACAGGATCGATCAGATGTAGTTGTCCTGCCTGAGACTTGTATTCAGGGTTACACCTCGTTTGATTGGTTTCTTGATCGAGATGTAGTTAGCTGCGTGCTCGCTCCACTGGAAAAAATTACGGCCGCCACTGAGGGCATCACGGCGGTCGTTGGCACGGTTCGACCGAACACCAGCCCTACCGGCCGAAAGCTTTACAACTCTGCTGCCGTCATTTGCGACCGAAAGCTGATCGGTTTTGCCGACAAGACCTTGTTGCCGGAATACGATGTCTTCGATGACCCGCGCTATTTCGAACCAGCTCGAGAGCGTCGGCTGTTCACTGTCGGTGACTGCCAAATGGGCGTGGCGGTTTGTGAAGACTTCTGGAACGACAAAACCTTTTGGAAAGAACGTCTTTACGGGCACGATCCGGCCGACGAATTGATCGCACTCGGCTCAGAGCTGCTGGTTTCGATCAATGCGTCGCCCTTCAACAAGGGCAAGATGGGCCAACGATGCTCAATGGTTTCTCATCGCGCGAAGATGGCAAACATACCTATCGTCTTCGTAAATCTGGTAGGCGGGAACGATGGAATTATTTTTGACGGCGCCAGCATCGTCTCAGATTGTTTGGGCAAGATAGTGTTGCAAGCACCGCCCTTTCAGGAGTTTTTCGGGACAGTTGATCTGGATTGCGGCGTGTCAGATGAGCGCTGCTTGCCCGGCGATGATATCGAGACTATTCACAGTGCGCTCGTGCTCGGCATACGTGACTATGCGCATAAGAATCGTTTCAAAAAGGCTGTGCTGGGCTTGTCAGGCGGAATCGATTCGGCTGTTGTGGCCTCGCTCGCCTGTGAGGCGTTGGGTGCGGAAAACGTTTTGTCGGTGATGATGCCCTCGCCCTATTCGTCGCGTTCGAGCATCGATGATTCGGTTGAGCTGGGCAAACGTTTGGGAATGAATGTGATCGAGCGCCCCATCTCAGCAGCGTTCGAAGTATTGGTTAAGGAGCTTCAACTCCAACCGCCAACGGCCGGAAGCAGTTCACATGCGGCCGAAAATCTGCAATCGCGTCTGCGTGGAAATATTCTCATGACGATTTCCAACGACGAGGGGCGGCTACTGCTTTCGACCGGAAATAAATCGGAGCTGGCCCTTGGATATTGCACGCTCTATGGAGATACGAATGGCGGGTTGGCGGTAATCGGCGATGTTTTGAAGACTGAAGTATACGCACTTGCGCGTCACTTGAACGCGGCGAGCGAGATCATACCGGTCAACATCATTGAGAAGAGACCTTCTGCGGAGCTTGCTCCCGACCAGTTTGACGATCAGTCGTTACCGCCCTACGACCGTCTCGATCCAGTCCTGCAAATGTATTTTGAACAAAAGGCCACGCCCGACGAGATCATTGCGGCGGGAAATGATTCGAGCATGGTCTATGACATCCTCAATCGAGTGGAATCCCCGGCGAATGAATTCAAGCGCCGGCAGTTGCCGCCGACTTTAATCATCTCGCGCAACGCGATCGGGATCGGTCGGCGCCGTCCCGTCACACATCGCTATCGACGCGATCCCGGTGTGAAGTGTTAGTAGGACAGGCATTCCTGCCTGTCTATCTTTGGCAAAACACAGTTCAGATTAATCTAACTGCTTACACGATTCTACGCAGCATCTGAACTGCCCGCTGCGCACGACCACGGCCAGTCTTCGGGCCACCTGACGAGACCTGCCTTCACCGGATTCATCTCGATGTACCTCTTTATTCGATAGAATTCCGCTTCCTTGCGAACCAGGAGATCAAATGATTCTTCCTGCCAGAATTTGTTGCCGGTACGGTCAAGACCTTATTGCATTCATGCGCCGTATAGCCTTTTACAGACTTGGTGATTCGGTAGAGGAGCCGATGCGGCCAGATCAGGACGTGGACGTGATTCGACATAACTGCGAATGCGCTAAGGGTATATAAATGCAACTTGCGTTCGCTTGTACGGAGAGAATCGGTGACGATCTTGGCTAGACGGCAATCGCTCAACCACGTTGGTCCATAACGAGCATGATCCAACTCTCGATCCAGAATCAGGAATCTCTTACCAGGATTCGATTCACGACGACTAGCCAACAAGGTCTTTCTTGGTAAGGAGCCGAAAGCCGCCAGGTTATGGAAAGCGCGCTATCGGGTTTTTGCCAGTGTAGGTGGCGGCGGTAGGACATGGTTTGGGATTTTGGGCTTTGTATCCTGGTCTAATCAAGGTCCGCTGGTGGGTTTGGTAGTTTGGCATTAGCAAGAGATTTGGCAGGTAAACCCACCGCTGTGTTCTACGAAGGTCTCATGTTGCTCAACCAAGCGATGTGGGGCTCGAATATCTATTGGCTGGACTATGGCAGAAAGTGACAGACAGGAATGTCTGTCCTACTCACGCATACCGCGCGTAGACCGACTTAACCTTCTCCAAAAAGTCGCGACGATCCACGATGTGATACACCTTGGTATTCCCGCTGCCGCCCGCAAGTTTTTCTATTAACTGTTCCAGAATTTCAAACTGATCTCCCGCGGCAATTCCATTCGCCTCGAGATATCCAGCGTAGCGCAAACGACGAATCACTTCCTGCAAGGTGAGGCGGCCTTCAAGGGTGTGACCGCCATGCACGTGCGAACGGCTAACGAGATACTGAATGAACAAAACCTCGTTGTAGATCTGAGGCGACAGAAATAGTCGAGAGCCTTCTTTTTCCCAACCATCCGTTATCCGATTTGAACGGCGAATCGTGCGAAGACTGCTGAAAACTTCATCCCAGTTGGTCTTCGGCTGCCATCGCGCGAGGTATGCCCGAGTAGTTCCGAGGAGCCAGGCCTCATCAAGTTCCAGCTTCTGATCCAGCGTATCAAGCCAATTGAAAAACACACTTCGATTGTCGGTCTTCGTTTCAATTACTTGAAACTGATTGTCCTTTTGCGGGAGGGTCTTAACTAATTTCCGCCTCGCTGCATCGCTCGCTTTTCCGCCGTCTATCCGAAACGTATCGAAACGCGCGTGCCATCGTTTAGCGGCGTTGCAGTAGGGACAGTGCGGATTCTTTTCGTCGCTATCGAAGAATGGTGGTGTAGCAAGCGGAGCAGTCAACTCCGCAATCGTGGGTGAGTATTTCTTGATCTCGGAGTAAGCAGTTCGTGGAGCCAAACCCAGTTGCCTGGTAAAGATGTCAAAGGTGCAGGCAAGGCAAACGAGCGTGGAGTATTCCGTAACTGAACCAGCGGGGAAATCACCGCTATCGAGCACGGTGGTCTTTTTCTTAGTCATAACAACTGGTAATTAGCGCTCAGTCGCTTTCACATGATCGACACTAGCGCCGACTGCAAGCCGTCATCGGTATGTCCTACGGCCAGATCGAGTTCCGCTTCTACATCGCCAGTCATTGCCTTCAGTTTCTTGAAATCGAAAAGTTTATGATCAAGAAGATGCGACGGTATCGCATTACCCAACGCGGTCAACATCGAACTTCGGATATGGGGAATGTCCTTCTCGAGATCAGTTATCAACCTCTTGATCCGCGCGCGCTGAAGATTCGGTTGAGAGCCACAAAGGTCGCACGGAATGATGGGAAACCTGGTCGCTTCGGCAAAGGTCGCAATGTCCGATTCGCGGCAGTATGCCAACGGCCGGATCACCGTGTTGCGCCCATCATTTGAACGAAGCACCGGCGGCATGGCTTTGAGAGTTCCGACAAAGAAAAGGTTCAAGAGGAAGGTCGTAATGATGTCGTCAGCATGATGACCAAGCGCTATCTTGTTGCAACCTTCCTCGACCGCAATGTTGTAAAGAATCCCGCGACGCAAACGTGAGCAAACCGAGCAGGCGGTCTTTCCCTCCGGCACCAGGCGCTTTACGATTGAATAGGTATCACGCTCGACAATGCGAAACTGAACGCCTCGACTTTCCAGATAATTCGGCAGCACTTCAACGGGAAATCCTGGTTGCTTTTGATCCAGATTAACGGCCAGAAGCTCAAAGTTCACGGGCGCGCGGTGCTGCAGATCAAGTAACAATTCCAGCATCGTATAGCTGTCTTTGCCGCCGGAGAGGCAGACCATAATGCGATCTCCGGTTTCGATCATTCCGAAGTCTTCGATGGCCCGTCCGACCGCGCGTAACAAAGCTGTTTTGGTTTTTGCTTCTGACACTCCGTTGATCCTTAAGCTTTCAAAAGAAAGCAATGATAGATGCGATGTGATGTTTTCCGCCTTGACTGTCTTCAGTGTAGAGCCAAATAATGCTGTTTTCATAACGTGTTCAACCCCTGAAGCGCTCTACCCGCCTGCTGGAAGGAAGCCTGATGAATAAGAAACGTCGAATTATTGCTGCGCTTATTTTGTGCGTTCCCCTGGTCCTCCCTCTCTTCGTCGTCTACGGTGCCGGCGGCCGGATCGAGGGCAGGATTACCGATCCGAAGGGAGCCATAGTTGTTGCAGCTATTGTGACCGTTACCGATGAAGTGATCCAAAGAACCTATACCGGAATCACGGATCAGCAAGGTCGTTACAAAGTTGAAGGACTCCCGGCGGGCACTTACACAGTAGTTATTTCAGCCAAGGGGTTCAGTGACGGACGGAAAGAGTCGGTAACGGTTGAGGACGATAAAGCAGCCGTTGTGGACCTGCGACTTGAAGTTGCGTCTGTTGAGGCCGCCGTCACAGTTTCATCAGAAGCCGCGAAAGCCAACACCGATCCTGTTTATCAACAACTACGCAAACAGGCCAACAGCGACGACGAGTTTTCCGGACCCTACGCAACGGTCAGCAACCTCATCATCAGGCGAGAGGGTGCCGCCTTCATGCTTCGCAGCGGTGAGATTTACTTCGCCAAACCCGTCGAAGGCAGGTTCACCGGCGCTGTCTTCATTGGGGATGGCGAAATGGGCCTGGTGCCTCCAACCGAAACCGAAAAGAATGCTCTTAAGATTTTCACCGATGCCCCGTCGTTGTCAGAACAGTTTTCCAGTCTCGTACTTCGGTTTACGGACAAGACATTTGACGAGATAAAACTTTCTGCAAGTGTTAAGTTGCTGGAAAACGGTCCGCAAGCCGCGCGCGCACGCAGTCTGTTCCGAGAAAATCAGACGCTGATGCGCAAGCAGCTCCGTGACAATTCTGAGTTACGAGTCCTGGCAGACCTTTACGCCCCCGAACGACCGGGGTTCTTCACGGTCTTCATTAACGGCAAGCGTTTCAGCAAGCTGGTCTACATGTTCAACCCGCTGGGCATTCCTGAAGTGTCTCCCGAAGAGGTGATGCTGTTTAGCTATGGTGAGTCTGACGGTGGTTTTTGGACCGCCTTTCATCGGGCGGATGAATATCGCAAGGGCACCGCAAGTAGCTCGGAAGATCATCGCCTGATCGACATCACCAAACACGAAATCGACGGCACGATCAAAGGAACAACAATTTCCGCGACTGACCGCGTCACCTTTCGCGGACTGGTTGCGGGAACTCGAGTGCTGCTGCTCAACCTCTTTCGCACCTTGCGAGTAAGCAAAGTGATGGACGAGCAAGGTACGGAATTGGCCTTCATTCAGGAAGACAAGAACGAAGATGCCGATCTCGGGATCATTCTCCCGGGACCGATTGAAGCCGGCAAAACCTACACTGTCACCGTGCAGTATGCCGGCAGCGATGCCTTGCGTGATTCAGGCGGCGGAAATTTTATTCTCATTCCGCGATCGAGCTGGTACCCGAATAACGCCGGCACGCAGTTTGGAGACCGGGCCATATTCGACATGACGTTTCGCTTTCCAAAAGATCAGGTGTTCGTGGGTACTGGAGCGAAGGTGGGAATGGAGACTCGAGAAGGAGACTATTCAGTCGCGAAATGGTCGAGCGGCACGGTGGAATTAGCAGTCTCAGGTTTTAACTATGGACGCTTTAAGAAGAAAGAGATTGCTGACACTGTCAGTGGCTATAACATTGAGTTCTATGCCAACGAGGAACTTCCCGACGACTTGAAGGCATACCAACACGAGCTCGAACAAGCCCAGAACAGGGGAGAGGAAACCTTCACGACGCTCGGAGCGATCTCGACCACGAAGATGGCCGACGCGGCACTCGCCGACGCGCAAAATTCCGTTCGGATCTTCAACGCGTACTTTGGGAAATTACCGTACACACGCGTCGCCATGACCCAACAACCGGCGGCATTTTTCGGCCAGGCATGGCCCACGTTAGTCTTCATGCCGTTTACCGCATTCATTGACACGACCCAACGCCGGCAAATGCTTGGCACTCGCACAGGCACCTCGACTTTTTGGCGTTATGTAGGACCTCATGAGCTTGCCCATCAATGGTGGGGTCACACGATCGGATGGACCAGCTATCACGATCAGTGGATGAGCGAGGGATTTGCTCAACTCTCGGCATCACTCTACGTTCAGTTTGTTCGACGAGACATCAGCAAGTTTATCGATTTCTGGGAAGACCAGCGGCAGCGCATTATCGAAGCCACTCCTGCAACAAGGAACAAGAAGCCCTACACAGTAGGACCGGTTACGCAGGGCTATCGACTCAATAGCGCTAAGACAGGAAACATCGCTCAGAACCTGATCTACCCCAAGGGCGCCTACATCCTCCATATGATTCGGATGATGATGTACAACAATCAAACTGGCGACGCGACGTTCAAAGCGATGATGAAGGATTTTGTGCAGACTAACTTTAACAAGGACATTTCGACTGAAGACTTCCAAAAAGCAGTCGAGAAGCACATCACCAAGGAGATGGACCTCGCTCAGAACGGCAAGCTTGATTGGTTTTTTGACCAGTGGGTGTATGGAACGGAGATGCCAAGTTATCGATTTGATTATCAGATCAACCCTGATGGCACACTGACTGGCAAGATTACGCAGAGTGGAGTTTCTGACAACTTCGCCATGCTGGTGCCGATTTACGTTGACTTCGGTAAAGGATGGATCAAGCTCGGATCAGCCACCCTCGTGGGCAACAGGACTTTTGATATTACGAATCTGAAGCTTCCCCAGGCCCCGAAACGTGCGGCCATTTGTGCGATGAACGACGTGTTGGCTCTTAGCATTCAAAACGGTGGGTGATCTGAGAAGGCTTTGCACAACAGAATCCAGAGACTTCGGGGTTAGCGACCGGTCCGTATCCTGACTCGACGAAGGCACGCGCGCCTTAGATCGTCTCAGGTATTTCTACTCCGACGTCACTGCTTACAAAGTTGGATCAAGATCGTAGTATTACAACTTGTCGCACAAACACAGGTTGTGATAACGTGCGCGCATTCAAGCGGCTTGACCCTGGATTAATCTCCCACCCTGATCAGGGCCAAAAATATTTTTACCCAAGAGGAACTGGATAGTGCGGATTTGTTTGCCTCGACTACGGAGGGCACACTCTTGCTCGAAATTGCGAGAAAATCTGATGGCACCGTTAACCCCAGTGCCAGAACCTCGACCGTAACTGCTCGGCCACAATCAGCCGCTGCCAGAGATAGCCACGCATCGCGAACTCCAAAGCACGCAAACTCCACTGATCCGGTACTGATCAATCACCAAACCAAAGTTCCAGTAATCACCGGCGAAGCCCATTACAAGGGCATGATCCCGGTCGATGGAATATTGCTTGGCCAGTTAGGAAACAACGGCGGAAGTCTTGCTGTGCGTCAGAAGACCCAGCGTGCCCCGTCCGGACCTGAACTCTCAGGAGAAATAACTTTTCGAGATGTGGTTCGAGTCAACGGCCACATTGCCGGCACTGTCTATTCAAGGAATGGGACCTTGATTGTCGACAGCGGCGCAGCAGTCGATGCAACGGTGGACGTGGCAATTGCAGTAATCAGGGGAACGGTAACCGGCGACATCGTCGCTCAGCGGCGGATTGAGATCGCAAGGGGTGCACAGGTTTTAGGCAATATCTGGACGCGCTCGATATCAGTTGAAGTTGGTGCAACCTTTGATGGGATATGCACCATGATCGAAGATCGATAAGACAGCTCCCGACTGTTCTATTTATTTTTAGCGAGTAAGGAAATCATACCGTGGAGCTAGAAGTTTGCCAGATCCCAGTCATAGACGAGTCAACAACTACGCCGATCCAGTTCACTCCGGGCGCTTACTTTGACGAGTGGCTGGAATCAGTTGAAGAGTTTCGGGAACATCAACGCCAGCTTCCCACTGCTGAAATTTCGATTGACGGAATAGATGTCGATTTCGAAACAGCAGTCGGCTTTGGTCATGCCCTCGACAGGATTGAGAATTCAGGGGCGCTTGTTCTCGCTGAACATGGAAGTTTGCAGGCTGATATTGTAGTCAGCAGCGCGGTGATTGATGGAATTTTGCGGGGAAATATCACCGCCTCCGAAAGCGTCGTGGTGGAAAATCACGCTGTAGTTATCGGAGACATCAATACACCCCGGTTGACGATTCGAGGGGGCGCGATCATCGAAGGCGAATGCTTTTTTGAAGGCGTGCGAGAACCGGAAACACCGCCAGTTTGGTCGGCCGAACCGCCGCCTGTTTGGACAGCACTCAAGGGCGGTCTCGCTAAGGTTTGGCGAACGCGGCTCTTCCAGTAATTTTGACGTTCAGTTTCCTCGAGAACGTACTCGAAAACCGTCACCATTACAATTGCATTGCAAGGCTAGACACTAAAAGCACTGTGTGTCTATTATGTCTTTCCAGTTTTTGATTCTTGGCCGACACTTGTCGTCAGGCTGGAAATTCCACGAACAACACAAGCCGCGTCGTTCTGTTGCTTCGACCGTCCCGATGGCATCGGTGACTTAATACCGCGGCCCCCCACATTACGGAGGTTTACTAATGTTACGGATAGGAAAGAACCCAAAAGACTCGCCCGAGCCTGAGACCAGACCTGAACGACCGGAACCAACTCCCTATAGTGCTCCCCGCACTTACTCTCCCCAGCCGATGCCGGAAGTTAGAACGCAAACTGAGCAACCGGCCCCAGCGATGAGAGCTACAACGGAGAGTGAGAATCTCGCCCGCGATTTCAAAGAAGGCAATCTGAGTGGCTTTGTTGGTAGTGGAACAGTAGTAACCGGTGAGGCCAATTTTAAAGCGCTAATGAGAGTTGATGGCCACCTGTCAGGGCGCGTCAGCTCCAGCACCGGAACCTTGATCGTCGGCGCAAATGGCAAAGTCGACGCTAACATCGAAGTAGCCGTGGCAACCATTCATGGCACCGTCAATGGTGACATCATCGCGACTCAACGCCTCGAACTTGGTCGCGCGGCAAAGCTGAATGGAAACATTCAAACCGCTTCCCTCGTCATTGAGCCGGGCGCACTGTTCGAAGGCACCTGCAAAATGATCAAGATGGTGACCGCGGCGCAGGGTAAAGGCAGAAGCAACGGCCGTGACGTCGAAGTACCAGTTAACGACGTCGTGGATAGCGAGGCTCCGACGGAGATCTCGAGCGTAGCCAGCTAGAACATGCACATAGGGACATGGCGCTTCGCCCTCGCAAAGGGGGTGGAGCGCCTTTTGTTTTTTCACCCGGAACCATCGAGGACAGCTAATCAGACCTTATGCTTCTCTCCTTTTGTGAAACTGCTTCCACCTTGACATTCGCTACACGCCTCCCTAATACATATAACGAACGTAGCTCCCCTTTGAAACATGTCCACCACTGAAAATGCACTTACGTCTCCAGATCTGAAGATGTTGAAACCCCGCACTCAAAGCGTTTTGAGCAAACGAAGGGTAATTTTCCTATCGACGTGTTTCGTCGTCTTTAGTGGGGTTTCTACGTTGGCACAGCGGCGGTTGCCTGCGCCTTCAACCAGACCGGCGGCGACTCCCATCAACAAGAGCCTGCTGTTGGACATTGTCAGAGCAGAGGATGAACGACGTTGGGACTCGAGCCTGAAACGATTGTTTTCTCACAACAATCCGGCGGTTCGCCAGCGAGCAGCGTTTGCCGCAGGGCGTATCGGTGATGAGAGATCTGTTCCTGACCTTATTCGATTACTTCAAAACTACGGGTCGGTCGAAGTAAGCGCCGCCGCCGCGTTCGCGCTGGGCGAGATTGAGTCTCCTTCGGCTGCCGATGCCTTGATTTCAGCGCTGAAAGAATCGCCACCGTCAACCAGAGCGCGCTCAATCGAAGCTCTTGGCAAAATCGCTGCCGCTCTGCCCAAAGAGCAGGAAGCACGGGCTCACGAAATTGGTGCCGTGATTCTTGGCGAATTGAGTCATGAAGCTCGACGTCGGACGGCGCCAAATCGTTTGACCGTTTTGCTTGGACTGACTGCCGTGCTGAGGGCGAAGGCGCCCAACGCTGGCCCAGTGGTCGCTGGGTTTCTGAGCTACTCCGATCCTCACGTGCGCGCGGACGCCGGAAATACGCTGGCTCGGCTAAAACTCAATAACGGCAACAGTCAGTTACGCCAGTTACTCCGCACCGATCCTGACCCGATAGTGCGTGCCAACGCTGCCCGAGTACTGAGTGCAACGGAAGATAAGAGCGCTTTCGATCAATTACTAAATAGTTCCTTAAGGGATCGCGATTCACGCGTGCGCGTCAGTGCGATACGAGCCCTCGCGAGTCTGAAGGACGCTCGCGCCACGAGTGCTCTGATTGATCGTGGTTTAGCGTTGCGGGTCGAAGCCCAAAAGGCATCGGTAAACGGCGCACTCGCTCCGCAGGTACGTGAACTCCTGGAGATTGCCACCACCCTGGGCCGACTGCGGCAAAACTCGGATGATGAAAGGACGTTGAAGTGGTTACGTGAGCTGCGCCCATTTGTGGGTCAGGGAGCGTCTGAAGTTGAAATCGCTCAAGCCAGGGTATACCCAGCAGGGTATCTAAATGAGTTCGGCTCAGGGTATGCGGCGAGACGAACAGCGCAGGAAGCAATTCTGCTGGATTGGCGTCGAGCTGCGAGTCTGGCCCAGGGGCTGGGTGAGATTGCAGCGTTGCCGGATACCACGCGCGAAAACAAGGCCCGCCGCGCGCAGGCTGAAGAGCTTTTGCGCGCGATGGTCGATTACCGTGATTCTGACATCATCGTCAACACGTTGGTCCGAGTTTATTCCGAGTATGCGATACCAGACGTGTCACGCGCCTATGCGGCGTTCAAGCCGATGGGCCTCGACAAAGTGTTGCACCGGCAGTTGAAAGAGTCGGATCCGATCGTCCGGGCCACGGCCGCGGAACTGCTAGGTGAACTCCCGCTTGATATCAACAATATTGCCGCGCTTGGCGAAGCGTTGAAGGTCGCCTTGCAAGATCGTGAGATGAACGATGCCGCACTCGCATCCATCGATGCACTGGCTAAACAGAAGAACCGAAACGCGAACCTGGCGATCATGCCGGCGTTGGACTCAACGGACCATCTGATTAGACGCAAAGCCGTCCTCGCCTTGAAGGCAACCGGCGCCGGAGATTACGCTGCGCGCATCGGCACCGTGAAAACTCTCAACACCACTGCCGACTACGAGCGTGCGCTCTCAAGGATGAATACGCCGGTTGACGCTGTCGTCTCCACCACCAAGGGAAGCTTTACGATTCGATTTCTTCCGGAAGAAGCGCCGCTAACCGTCGACAACTTTATCCGCCTGGCCCAACGTAAGTATTTCAATGGGATTACTGTCCATCGAGTAGTGCCCAATTTCGTGATTCAAGATGGAGATCCTCGTGGCGACGGCAACGGTGGGCCTGGCTATCAAATTCGTTGCGAGATTAACGAGTCCCAATACGAGCGCGGGGCGGTGGGAATGGCGCTCTCCGGAAAAGATACGGGAGGCTCGCAGTGGTTTGTGACGCATTCGCCGCAACCTCATCTCGACGGTGGATACACAGTTTTTGGCAGCGTAGTAGAAGGAATGAATGTAGTGGATGCGATTGTGCGCGGCGATGTGATTCGCTCCATCGAAATCAGGGAGAACGCGACACGCACACGCAGGCGATAGTGGTTGTAGATGAAGATTTTTCTCGAACCTGAGCGCCAATTAACCGCACCACGTTCGTGGTTCGGTGTGATTTATCCGTTATCAATCTGCCTGGCAATCGTAAGTCTGGTGGCGCCCACCTCGGCACAACAACACGCCCCCACTACCCCGCAAACACAAACCAGGACCGAGAGACCTAAGTCGCGAGCGCAGTATCGCATTCAGCTTAAGATCGACTTTGATGAGCTTTCATATAGTGGCGTAGAAAATGTTCGTTGGACCAACGACAGTGATCGTCCAACCTCGTCAATCTATTTCCACTTGTACTCAAACCTGCGTCCAGATCAGCAAGGCAATCTAACTGACGCGAATGCTGAGTCAATTGAAACTCAGGAGCCTCGTCTGCAGATCACCGAAGTTCGTTCACCGGGCACTGGTGAGCCGCTTTCGTATTCAATCGATGAGCGTGGAACGATCTTAAAAGTGACTCCTCCTGATCCGATTGCCTCGGGGGCTTCAATTGAACTTGTCATCGGATTTAAAGGAAATGTTCCGGAAGTCGACCCCGAAGAGACGGGCCTGACCACGCATGTCGTAAAGCAGGTCAGCGCGGCGCTGAGGGGCGAACGCGAAATTCGGCGTCCGCGCGATCTGAACTTTCGTTGCCGGGGTGTGATGATGTTGGGCACAGCCTATCCAGTGCTGGCCGTTAACCAGGGCGGCGAATGGTTGCGCAAACTCGAACCTAGTGTCGGCGACGTGGTCTTTAGTCAAGTGGCTGATTACGAAGTGAAGGTTGAAGTGGCTCCCGGGGTTGCCGTGTTTACTTCGGCCGGAGCAACGCAGGAACAGTCTGACCAGGCAACGGTTTTTTCCGCGAAGGGATTGCGCGATTTTGCGATTGTCGCTGGTCGTAGTCTGCGAGCTGAACAAACCCAGGTGGGCGACATCACCTTGCGGTCAATTTTCTTGCCTGAGCATGAGCGGGTTGGTAAGCGCGTGCTGGTAATGGCTGAAGACGCGCTCAAGATTTTTCAAGCGAAGTTTGGGGCTTTACCGTTTAGGACAATCAATATCACGGAAGCTCCACTCGTTGCTGGTCTGGGCAGCACTGAATTTTCCGGGATGGACGTAATCGCCAGCGCTTATTACGTCGATTTCGATTCGCCGGCGATGCGTAATCTCCCGGAAATAATTCGCGAGCAACGACCCTCCGTCGAAGAGAGTCTTGAATGGAGCGTGGCCCATCTAATCGCTCATCAATGGTGGGGCGCTGCGGTGGGAAATGATCCCACGCGGGAAGCAGTTTTGGATGAGGCCATGTCCAGCTGGTCCGCGCTGCTATATTTTCGGGCTCGACACGGCGAACAGAAAGCCGCTGCCGTTCAACAAGATCAGTTGCAGGGAGTCTACCGGCTCTACCGCACGTTTGGCGGCGAGGATATGAACGCCAATCGACCTTCCCGGGATTACAAGAACAGCTTCCAGTATGCAGCCGTGGTCACGACCAAGGGCGCACTTATGTTGGTTCAACTCGAACGCCTGATTGGCCCGGAAAAATTGATGGAGGCAATTCGAAGCTACTATCAAAAAAATCTTTTAGAGATTGCCAGCGTTGACGATCTGCGCGGGGAGTTAATTGCGAAGGCGCCCATCGAACAGAGACGTGCAGTTGCTCGTACCTTTAATCGATGGCTTGCCAGCCGCCACGGTGACCAGGATATTGCCAGGCCTGATGCTGAATTAGCGTCCTCTTTGGGATTGCCATCAAAGCCAAACCAGCAACGCGGTGATGGCAACGCTCTGGGCGCGTTTGCACGGGTTGGAAGGTTCTTCTGGCAGCAAATGACGCGGATCAGGTGAGAGGTTGTCCGTGGTCAGTGGTCGATCTTTTGAAGAATTACTTTCATGACATCGTACGCACAACGGAACGCCTGCAACCAACCACCGACAATTGACAACAAACCCCCGCAGATATGCAGGCCTATAAACGAGAACAACTGGTAGAGAGCAAGCGCGCCGTCAAGATCGATGAGAGTCTCGAACGACTTTCGTGGTTGATGGATGATTTTATTAGAGTGCCTGGGATTGGTTGGCGCTTCGGCCTTGATGCACTGGTGGGACTTATCCCGGGTTTCGGCGATGCGGCTAGTTCGCTGGTTTCGTTCTACGTGTTGGCGTCAGCGGTCCGTTACGGCGTTCCCAAGGTCACGCTCTTGCGCATGGGTATGAACCTTGGCATCGATTATCTGGTGGGGTCGCTTCCGTTTGTGGGAGATGTCTTTGATGCGTGGTGGAAATCCAATCAGAAAAACGTCGAACTGCTAAGCAAGCGCGCAACCGTTTCTGCTGAAGAAGCCCGAGAAGGAAAGATCAGCGATTGGCTATTTGTCGGGTTGATTATTCTTGTGCTGGCGATCCTCGCGGTGGGGGCAGCAGCGGTTAGTTTTTACCTGCTCGTAATTCTTACGCGTGCGTTGGCGGGACAGTAGGCGCGAGCTAGTTCAAGTCCTCGCACCCCCTGCTCTGAGACGCGATTTACGAAGCAGTCGTCGCCGGCACCTGACTCAACACTCGATCGAGAGTGGACTTCAAAAGATCCACGCCCCGTTCCCCAGCTGCAAATCCGCGAAGCTTCCCTTCACCGTCGAAGAGATAGTACGCAGGGACATATCCCTGATCGTTCTGAAAAGCGTCTTTGAGCTTGTGTTCGTTATCTACTGCGCATGGCTCAGTGATGTTATTTACCGCGATCGCGTCGCGAACCAGCTCCACATCAGTGTCCGCTTCGTAGCGAGGCATGTGTATCCCAATGACATTTAAGCCCTGTGCTTTGAGTTCGTCACGCCACTGCCCGATGCGCGGCATGTTCTCTTTGCACATTCCGCAGCTTACCGACCAAAAATGAACCAGCGTTGGCCGGCTCTTCGCTTCCGCCTCTGCGTGAGCCTGTGAAGCGTTGAACCACTCAGTGGCCCCGTCGAGTCGGGGCATCTCTGTTCCAATTCTCATTCCCATAATATTCCCCAAACCTTCCGAGTAACGCGTGATGAGCTATGAGTGATGAGTAAAAGCCATTATCCGAATCTCACACACCACCCATTTCCTCATCACTCATCATTCATCATTTCCTACTTAATTACGCGTTCAACGTTTTCTGACCTGGCTTCCATTCTGCCTGGCAGAGACCACCGGTCTGCAACGCCTGAATAACACGCAGTGTTTCTTCAGCCGAACGTCCGACGTTGAGATCGTGAACCACCTTGTAACGAAGAATTCCTTCGGGATCGATGATAAAAAGACCACGTAGGGCGATTCCACGGTCTTCAATCAAGACACCGAAGTCACGCGCTACGTTCTTGGTCGCATCTGCTGCGAGCGGGTATTTCAAACCTTCCACTCCACCCTTATCGCGAGGCGTTTGCAGCCACGCGCGATGCGAAAACACGGAATCGGTCGAGACACCAATGATGTCGGCGCCGACCCCCTGGAAATCCTCGTATCGATCGCTGAAAGCAGTAAGCTCTGTTGGACAAACGAAGGTGAAATCCAACGGGTAGAACAAGAGCACGACCCATCTGCCTTTGTAATCCCCGAGCTTCACATTGTCGTTAAGCTTGTCAATGTTCTTGGTTGAGGCCATATCGAAATCAGGCGCTGGCTGGCCAACCATTGCCTTTTGTACTGCAGTTGCTGTTGCTGTTGCTGTCATGAATCCTCCACTAAATAGTTGTTTGTACTTCCAATGCTTACTTGCGACACTCGGGGCATAATCCTCTGAGCGTCACATGAACCGATTCTGGCTGGAATTTGGATTTGCGTGCGGCCACTTTTAGAAGTTCAGCCGCTTCGGGCAAATCAAAATCAACCAGTTTCCCGCAATCATTGCAGATGGCATGATCGTGTCGACCGGTCTCCCGGTCATAGCGGCTGGCGCTATCGCCAAACTTGATCTCATGTACGAGGCCGGCTTCCTTCAGAAAACGCAACGAGTTATAGACAGTTGCATAGCTGATGGTGGGTAGGCGCTGAAGTGCATACTGAAAAATCTCATTCGCAGTTGGGTGATCTTCCCGCTCGCGAACGACCTGCAGAATTGCCTCACGTTGGCGAGTCAACTTCTCTTCGGGCTGATTAAATTGTTTTACCGGCTTCCCCATAACTGGATTTAGATTAATTCTAAATTGGGCGATTGTCAACTCGGGGGAGCGATGGCCAGTTTCTTACGTCCTATTGTGGCACGGGATGCGTGGCGGCGTAGCGAGTGATGGTTTCCACGTAGGTCTGAAAAGGCGGGCAGGAGATGTTGAACGGCGCGAGTAACTCCTGGGCCACCGTGGTGTCGTAGGTTTGCTTGAGAAAAAAGTATGGTACTGCCGAGTGCGGCAAGTCAGTTATCTTGGGGGACATCGGGAGCATTAATGAGGTCTCAACTAACGAAGCCGGAACCGTCAAACGGGATCCTTTTCCATCGAGTGAGTGGGCGATGGTGTCGAAGAGTTCGCGCGTGGTCAGCGGAGCGGGATCCGCAATCTGGATGGTCTTGCCGATAGCGATCGGGTCGCGAGCCAGTGCAGCCATTGCTTCGACCACAAAATCAACCGGGACCAGGTTCAGAGTTACTTCCGCATTGCCGATATTGAAAGCCGAGAGTACCGAAGGCCACTTCAAGAGGTATCGAATCAAATAGTAAATCCCGTCATACTTCGCCGTCTCGCCGGTGCGCGAATCGCCACAAACTACGGAAGGACGGTGAATGGTTATCGGCAATTCCGACTTCAGCGCCTCAACTTCCAGTTCCGCGAGATGCTTGGTTTCTTCGTAATGGTTCCGAAAGCCGGCATCGTGGCGCAGCTCTGTTTCCAGGATCACCCCAGTTCTTTTGCCCGCGACGTAGCACGTAGAAATGTAATGGTAGTGTTGAAGCTGATGGATTGAGCGTGCGAAGTCGTTAACGTTACGCGTGCCGCCAACATTCACTTTCATGCCGAGATCCTGCTCGACAGCCAGGTCGTAGACGGCGGCGAGATGAAACAAGATCGTGGTTTCAGCTCGTGCCATCTCCCAATCTTCTGGTGTCAGACCCAGGTTAGGTGCAGTGATGTCGCCTTCCAGAATCACAAAGTTAGATCTGTTTGCACTTGTTTCCGCGATCAGTGTTTCCAGTTCAGCGTTAGCCCGATCGAGGAAAGACGGCTGAACCAGCAGCAGGAATCGCCCACCATCCTCAGCCAGTCGACGAAGTAGCCTCCCAGCGATGAAGCCAGGGAAACCGGTAATGAAAATTGTCTCTGTCGAGGACATGTTCAACTAATCCTATCCAACCCTGCGAAATGGCCATTAATGCGAACCTTCGCTCCGCATTGATGCCCGAGTATAATCCAGTCTTCCGAATCAACCACAGTGAGGACGATCACATACATCTCATCGTTCATGGAGAGCATTGGATGATTAAAATCTCTCGATTGATGCCACGCCGAATTGCACTGCCAATTGTCCTGCTGGCGACACTAATTTCGGTTGCCGCACAACAAAAAACAGATTGCACCGTCAAAGTAACACTGCTTCAGGTGAACGACGTCTATCAATTCGCTCCTGTAGATCAAGGAACTCGCGGAGGTTTGGCTCGGCTGTTAACCCTCAAAAACGAGATTCAAAAAGGGTCGCCGCACACCCTGTTCCTGTTGGCAGGTGACACCATCTCCCCTTCAGTTGAATCGATTACTTACAAAGGATCGCAAATGATCGACGCCTGGAATGCCGCAGGTCTCGACTACGCAACCTTCGGCAACCACGAATTTGATTTTGGTCCGGATGTCTTACGCGATCGCATGAAGGAGTCTCGTTTCAAATGGATTGCAGCAAACGTGATTGATAAGAAGACCGGAAAGCCATTCGGAGATGCACTTCCCTACATCATTCGAGAGTTTGACGGGATAAAGGTCGGAATTTTCGGTCTCGTGCTGCCCGATACTATGACGACCTCGCGGCCCGGCCCCGACGTCGAGTTTCTTAATCCATGCGAAACGGCGCGCAAGATGGTTTCGGAACTCAACGCACAAGGAGTAAAGAGCGTGATTGCGCTTACACATCTTTCAATGGCAGAAGACAAGGAAGTCGCGCGCTGCGCGGACATCGACGTTGTTATTGGTGGGCACGAGCATTCCCTTCTTGAGTCGTCGTCGGGCGGCGCTCCAATTCTCAAGATGACTTCTGACGGGCGCGAGCTCGGTCAGATAGACCTGAACATTTCGAAGGACAAAGGTTCTGTAGAAAGCATCGATTGGAAAGTGATCCCTGTGACATCGGCGACCAAAGAAGATCCGAGCTTTGCGTCGATCAATAGAAAGTATGGCGCACTGTTGAAGGAGTTGGCTCAGGTCATCGGCCGCACCACAGTGGAACTGGACGCGAGAAGTGCGGTCAATCGCCGTCAGGAAACTAACCTGGGTAACTTCATCTCAGACGCCTTCCGAGCGGCCACTACTTCGGAAATTGGCTTTTCAAACGGCGGCTTGATTCGGGCCGACGAGATCCTCCGTCCCGGCCCACTCACCAAGCGAGACGTGCTGGCAATTCTTCCATTCAAAAACAAAGTAGTAAAATTAGAACTGACCGGGGAGCTCTTGCGGCGTGTACTCGAACACGGGGTAGCGAGAAGTGCGGAAGACGCCGAACCGGGCCGGTTCCCGCAGGTTTCGGGCATCCGATTCACATTTGACGCGAGTCGTCCGGCTGGCTCTCGAATTGTTGAGGTTACTGTTAACGGCAAGCCGCTGGACGAAAAAAGGAAATACACTCTCGCTACCAGCGACTATCTTGGAATCAACGGGGGAGACGGTTACGCGATGTTGAAAGAAGCGCGAGTAATAATTCCCGCTGAGCAGGCGAAGTTTGATTCAGATATTCTACGAGCAACGATCGTCGCCCGCAGAGTCATAGCCCCCAAGGTCGACGGGCGTATCAAGCGGCTGGACGCGGCGCAAAGCGCGAAAGACGATTGTGATAAGTGAAATGAAAGACGAGCACTACCAGGACGATTCATCACCGTCCGCAAAGTATGAAGCGAAGCAGCTTTTTCAGGAGGCGTATCAAGCGCAACTGGTAGAGGACTTCGACAGGGCGATTAAGCTTTACAAACGCTCCATCGCAACTTTCCCAACTGCTGAAGCGCACACATTTTTGGGTTGGGTTTACAGTTTTCAGAATCGCTATGATGAAGCTATTGAGGAATGCCTGGAAGCGATTCGTGTCGACGAAACGCTCGGCAACCCTTACAACGATATCGGCAGTTACCTCTTGGCAAAAGGTGACTCCTACAGTAGTGTGCGCTGGTTTAAGCGCGCCCTCTTTGCTCCCCGTTACGAGTCGTACGCGTTTCCCCATTTCAATCTAGGTCGTGTTTACGAAACTCGCCGCAAATACATTGAAGCCGCCCGACACTATGGCAAAGCTTTGGAGCAGCAACCAGGCTTCACCGAAGCAGCCTCGGGCCTTCATCGTATGCAGGCGTTGTTGAACTAACGACTAAATAAATCTCGACAGTCAGGTAGTTGGAAACCGTGCGCCACCCATCCCTCGCCAATTTTTCCCTAACACTGCTCGTCCTCGTTTGGATGCCTGTCTTCTCTACGCCAATCTCCGCACAGGACCATTGCGTTACTCAAGACGACGTGAACCACATGCTGGCGCGGATGAAGTCCCCTTTGCCTGTCACCTTGAATAAGAAATTGCGAGAGGAGCTACTAAAACTTAGCAGCAAAATCCAGGAGGAATTGAATGAGGACATCAGGGAGAATCGAAAGCCAGACGCGGTAATAAAGCGGATGCGCACCTCGCGCGAAAAAAACACGGTTAAGCTCTGCGCAATTGTTAAGCAACATGGTTGGCCCAGCGCTGCTCTGGTTGGACGAGATGGGGTAGATGCTGCTTTCTACCTGCTTCGAAACAACTCCGAAGTTCAATTGAAAATCGATCTAAACCCGGTGATTCTTGCGGCGGCTGAGGCGGGCGAGATCTCGAGGCCTGACTTCGCCGGCTACGTAGACAGGCTGCGATTGGAGGCGGGTCTGAAACAGGTGTTTGGCACTCAAGCCACCATCATTGACGGCTTCCTGGTTCTGTTTCCCATCGAATCCGAAAGTAATGTTGACTCCAGACGCAAACAATATGAGTTGCCGCCGCTCGCGGATTATCTTCGGTTTCTCCAGGTGAAATATCGTTTGCCGCTTGTGAAGTCAACCGGGGCGCTTACCAACCGATTTTCAAACAGCGTCAGAAAAGCGATTGCCAACACTTCAGCGACTCTTCTCGAGGGGCAGACCGTAGAGGAAGATGAAATCGTTCGCGTAGATACCAACCTCGTTAGTCTGAACGTCAGCGTCTATAGCAAGAAACTCCGCACACACGTGGGTACACTCTCTCAGAATGACTTCACGGTTAACGAGGATGGAACCGATCAAACCATTAGCTACTTTGCGACCATGGAGGCGCCTTTTGATTTGGTATTGCTGATCGATTTGTCAGGGTCGACAGCGTCAAAACGGAAGCTCATTCGCCAGTCGACACAACGATTTGTCGAAGCTACCAGGCCCACGGATCGCGTGGCCATCGTCACATTTTCTTCTACAGTAAACGTGCTGGCGCCGCTAACCGATGACCGCGACAAACTGATAGCGAGCATTAGTGGGATTGGTGATCAGTCAGGTGGTTCCCACGTTTGGGATGCTTTGAAATTCAGTCTTGATGAGGTACTTGGTCCAAAGACGATCTCCCGACGAAGGGCCGTGGTCTTCATGACTGACGGGGTTGACAATGCTCTGGGCAGTTGGGGACGAGGCTCAACAACCAGCTTCGCCGATCTGGTTGAGGCAGTTCGCCGCAACGACAGTTTGATCATTCCCATTTATCTCGATACGGAGAATGGCGAGTTCGGCCCGTTCACTAGCCGACTGTATGAGAATGCGCGTAAGACGTTGATGCGACTCGCGGATGAAAGCGGCGGCCTCTACTACAAAGCGAAAAAGATTGAAGATCTGAATGGAGTGTACAGTCAGGTCATTGCAGATCTCGGGAAGATCTATAGTTTGGGTTATAAACCTTCGAACGATAAGCGCGATGGCACGTGGCGCACCGTCAGGATTCAGGTTCCTAACTCGCCGGATCTATCGACACGCGCGCGACCGGGCTACTACGCGAACTAAATTTCTCATGAATTAATCGAAACTACTGTCGTTTCTTCTCAGGTCAGGAAGGTGGACTTGTCCCCGCTCTCCCTGTGCCGACTAGACTGCGAGTGGTCTGAATCTCAAATCATGTAAGTTTTGCTCCACAGATGAGCGGGGACAAGTCCACCTGCCCGACCTGTGAGGAACCGTTGGAGGCTTTTGACTTGTAGTTCTGATGTAGTGAGGTGCCAAAACCACATTCAATAATTCAGTCGCGGCCTTTGTATACAACGCCGTTCTTCATTACAAACACGACCTTCTCCAGCGCGTGAATGTCCTTCGTCGGGTCGCCAGAGACGGCCACGATGTCTGCCCATTTTCCGGTCGTGAGCGAGCCGAGATTTTTTTCCCAGCCCAACAAAGTAGCGGCGTTAAGCGTGCCCGCCTTAATTGCGTCCATGTTGCTCATGCCGCCCCATTCAGTCATTAAGACAAATTCACGCGCATTCGTACCGTGCGGAATTACGCCCGCGTCGGTTCCAAGTGCGATCAGGACTTTGTTCGCCACGGCGATCTTGATTGCCTGCCGCATAGCTGCGGCTGCAGCCAAAGCCTTCTCCGCACGGTGCCCCCGGATAATTCCATTTTTCGCCGCGCGCTCAACTGCCTCGCCGGCCATCATGGTGGGTACCATGTACGTGCCGCGCTCAGCCATCAGTCGCGCGCCTTCTTCATCGAGAAACGATCCGTGCTCAATAGATGCTACACCGGCGCGAGTCGCGATCTTGATTCCTTCGGTTCCGTGTGCGTGCGCCGCAACCTTGCGCTCATGTTGCGCGGCCTCATCGACCAACGCTTTCATTTCTTCATAGCTGTACTGCGTCGTGCCCACTGCATCGCCTTCGGAAAGAACGCCCCCGGTGGCGCAGGTCTTGATCACGTCGGCGCCATACTTCACTTGATAACGAACTGCGGCGCGGATCTCGTCTGGCCCGTTTGCGATGCCGTCAGCGATGGATCGCTCAAGTAACCCCGGTCGAAAGCCGTTGTTGTCGCAGTGGCCGCCGGTAATCCCGAGCGAATGTCCCGCGGTGATCATCCTTGGGCCAGGCGTCCAACCCTCATTGATCGCTTTGCGCAGCGCCATATCGTTGAAGGGGCCGGACGCACCTACATTACGAACTGTGGTGAAACCTGCCATCAGTGTGCTGCGTGCATGGTTAACGCCAAGGATTGCGCCAAACGCGTCGTAGTCTTTGACCGAAGACATGTCGCCTTCTGGATCACCCAGCACGCGACCAATCAAGTGTGTGTGCGCGTCGATGAATCCGGGCAGCAGCGTGACATCGCCCAAATCAATGACCTTTGCGCCAGACGGTATGCGCACCGATGAGGCATCGCCGACGGCTGATATTTTGTTGTTGGTGACGATGACGATGGCGTTTCGAGTCGGTGCCGCACCTGTCCCATCGATCAAACGCGCTGCGCGAAGTGCGACCACGCCCTTCCCTTCCGGCGGTTCAGGACGCATACCTGGTCTGGAACTCTGACCACTCGCGGAAGCGTAAGCACAACTGACCAGGGTAATCGCGATCAAAAAGGGTTTTAAGCTTTTCACTTGAGTTGAATCCTCGGGTTGCTTGATTAAGGTGCGACGGCCGGCGCATTCTATTGCAGATCGCGTAAACCAGGAAGGCTCAAATGTCTAAAAGGTTCTTTCAAGAGCCGGCGCAGCTGGCGCCATAGTGAAACTCAAGGCGAAGAGGCAGCCGTTGACTCATCCGTCTGCCTCGCGTAAAAACTAAGCCAAATACTATGCAATCATCCAAGATCAACGAAGCAGCTCGACTTGAGGTACTCCGTCAATTCAACATCCTCGACACTGAGGACGAAGAAAGCTTTGACGACATCACTCGGCTCGCCGCTTACATTTGCCAAACACCAATTGCCGTCATCTCGCTGATTGATACCGATCGGCAGTGGTTCAAGTCACGTGTCGGACTTTCCGTCGCTGAAACCGCTCGCGATATTTCCTTCTGCACACACGCAATTCAACAGCAAGGTCCTTTCATCGTGCGCGATGCACTGGCCGACGATCGTTTTAAGAAGAATCCTTTAGTCGTCGGTGACCCGAATATCAGGTTTTATGCTGGTTCGCCCCTGGCCTCAACGGAAGGGTTTAAGATTGGCACACTCTGCGTGATTGACCGTTACCCGAGGGAATTGAATGATGAGCAAATCGCGGCGTTGAGACTGCTGAGTCATCAGGTGATGACGCTACTCGAACTCCGACGCGATAACGCTGCGCTCAAAAATGAACTCGAGCAGGAGAGGAATAAATCGAAACAGCCTAAGTAGGGATCTTTATCTTCTGTCTATTCTCGTCAACCGCTACGTAAACCACTTCAGCCTCCGTAACTCTAACTTCCTCCGTCCCTGTCCCGATGCGTTCAGTTTCGACGATAACGCGGATAGTAATTGACGTGGTTCCTATCTTCACAGTCTCCGCGTAGAAACTCACCAGGTCGCCTACGAAGACCGGTTTGTGGAAAATCACTTCGCGCATCGCCACAGTGACAAATCGCTTCAATGTCGTTCGTCGATGGGCTTCGATCGCTCCCGCCATGTCGATGTAGCTGAGTATGACGCCACCGAAGATCGTGCCTGCTGAATTGGTATCGCGGGGAAGCAGCGTGATGCGAATAGCCGGATCTCGGTATGATTTCTTAACGTTGGGTTCGGTCATAGTTTTGTTTATCGTGCGGCTACTCCAATCCGTGGGCGGCGCGAATTTGCTTGATGACGTCATCGAACTCGGCGTGCAAACCAGGGTTGAGGTTAAATCCCATGTCAAAATCCTTCTGCGCTGCCTCCGCCTTTCCCGTTTGCAAAAGGAGCAATCCCCGCAGCACATAACTGCGGGCAAACTTCGGATTCAGTCGAATCGCCTGGGCGTAATCTGCAATCGCCAAATCCACTTTGCCAGTTTGTGCATAGCCCAAACCACGGTCAGTGTAAATCTCGGCAGTTGGTTTTAGCTTTAGTGCTTCAGTGAGATCAGCGATAGCAAGATCAATTCGATTCATTGCAAAGTGAACGCCTGCACGATTGCCGTAAGTTGAATCAGCCGGTTTGAGCTCAATGCTGCGACTGAAATCTCGAAGGGCCTCCTCCAACTTTTTCTGAGCTGAATAAGCGACGCCTCGATTGTTGTAGGCCTCGGCATCATTTCCTTCGAGCTCGATTACTCGGGTAAATGCTGCGATGGCGGCGGCGGTGTCACCCTTCCCCAAAAGCTCAACGCCCTGATTGTAGTGTTTGATCACCGTCGCAGATCTTTTGGAATTGTCCGAGCCCTTCTTGAAGTTGTGCACTTCATATACGGGAGGAGCGGCAAGCTCCTGAAGCTTAAGAAAATTCCAGGCCGTCAGGTTTATGTCGCGTGCTCGGCTGTAATAATCGTGGTCGTGATTGAGAATTTCCTTGAGCTCGACTGGAAACTCGGCTTTCTGCAGCGCATTACGCGTGCTCCGCACCACGGAAAGCGGAAACATCGGATCTTGAGTTCCAACCTGCATATGAATCGGAGTTTTCCGTTTTGCGATCTTGATCAGTTCCATGCCCTGCGAATTGAGAGCGCCGGCATGAATCGCGACACCGGCAAAGTATTCCGATTCATAGAGTGCCATCAAAAGCCCGAACGCAGCTCCGCCTGAATGACCGAATATATAGACCCGACGCGGGTTAATTGGATATTTCCCTTTCATGTCATCGACGAGGTCGCGGAGGAACTCTGGACCATCCGCTGGCGTGGACCAGTAAGCTGGATCGATCGAATTTGGCGCAACTGCAATGAAGCCCTCTTTGTTAGCGAGGTCCTTCCACTTCTCCGCCTGGGACGATCCGATGTTACCGGATCCGTGAAGAAGAATTACCAATGGAGCAGGAGATTCAGCTTTTACAGCGGCTGGAGCAATCAGGTAATAAGTTCTCTTCTTTCCTTCCGAGATCAAAGAATGCTTCGTGATGTCCTGACATACAACGCTTGCCGGCGCCAAAGCAAAAATCATGAAGATCAAAATTAGAAGATGTTTGGTCATGCGCTTTGCAAAGCCGTTAATTGGCGTTCTGTCCAATCCGTGATTGCTTGTTTCAGGTCATCAAGGTGACCCTCGAAGAAGTGACCACAGTCGCTGATGACTTTTAGTTCGACACTCGTGTGCGGTTTCAATTTATCGACCAGCAGTTGCAACCGCTCCAGCGATCCAAATTCATCAGCGTCGCCATGAACGAATAGAATCGGCTTGCGGCAAGTTTCGAGGAAACTAAAGTCATATTTGTCTACCGGTGTGCCAATACTGATCAGGTTAACCACTCGATCGTCTTTCACTCCCATTTCCAATCCCACTCTTGCTCCGAACGAAAAACCACAAAGCGTGATCGGCAGATTGGGAAAGTTTTCAACGAGATAATCCAGACCGGTGCGCACGTCTTCAAGTTCACCGCGACCGTCGTCATGGACTCCAGTGCTTTGACCAACCCCGCGAAAATTAATGCGCAATGTCGTCACGCCGGCATCGTTTAAAGCGGCCGCAGCGCGAAACACAACCTTGTTATGCATCGTGCCACCACCAAGTGGGTGCGGGTGCAGCAGAAGACCAACCCCGCGGACTGGCCCTCGTGCCTCTTTGAGAATCGCCTCGAGGTGGCCGTGGGCAATGGGAATTAACAAGTTTCCTGCTGGATACATCGTGGCTGTTGTAACGCAAACCGTTGCTCTGCGTAAACCCTGGTCGAGTGTCCGACATGCTTTTAGCTTGTCGACGAGGACGGGACATACTTAACAGGCTAGGAAAACTCGCCGGTCGAGCCTGAATAAGCTATACGACAAAGCTGAATGAAGCATGTCGGACATCAAACGGTGATTGACTTCCCCACACTGAACGCTTAGTTTTTCGGCTTCAGTAAATCTTATGCAGCCGGCGATGTAGCGATCAGTTCGACGACCTCGTACAACACGAATAGCGTCAATGGCAAACTCTAAATCCACGACCAATAGCGGCCTTCAAACTCCTGCAGTTTTTGAGGCCGGTGGCCACAACTCTCGCATCATCGCCGAATCTGCGTCGGACGCGATCATTACCATCAACGAAGACAGCACCATCCTGTTTATAAACCAGGCTGCGGTAAACATCTTTGGTTATTCGATGGAAGAGATGCTCGGAGCCAACCTCACGATGTTAATGCCGGAGTATCTTCGACACCTTCATCGCGAAGGGTTGAAAAATTATGTAGCGACTGGAAATAAACATATTCTCTGGGAAGCGGTGGACTTGCCGGGTCTCCATAAGAGCGGTAGAGAGATTTCCCTCGAACTCTCATTCGGAGAATTTGTTGCCGACGGCCAGCGCTTTTTTACAGGCGTCGCCAGAGACACCACCAAACGTAAACGCGATGAACGTCGCCTCGCGCTGCAGCATTCACTCGCGCAAATCCTGTCGGAGACTGAAACACTCGTCGCCGCTGGCCCAAAGCTACTGGAAGCGATTTGCACCAATCTTGACTGGCAGTTTTCAGCGTTGTGGTCTGTCTCGTCGCCAGACAAGGAACTGAGATTAGTAACTTACTGGCGAGCGCCATCCGCCGATCGCGCAGCCGAGTTTGAATTGGCCAGTCTGCAATCCGACTACAACCCAAACCTTGGCTTTCCAGGTCACGTTATGACCGAGAAGAGACCTCTTTGGGTAACCGACTATGGCCGCGAGAATTTCTCCCGATCACCGGTTGCAGCTCGAGGAAACCTGCATTCCGCATTTGGTTTCCCCATCACGCTCGGAAACGAAGTTTTGGGCGTGATTGAGCTTTTTTCACACGAGATCAGAGAAGCCGACATGGCGATGCTGAACACCTTGATCGCCATCGGCAATCAAATTGGTCAGTTTGTCGAACGCAAGAACAGTGAATATGAATTGGTTGCGGCTCTGGCCCGCGAACACGAGGCGCGTCTCGAAGCTGAACAGCTGACCAGCCGGTTATCGGCTCTGCAAAGAATCAGTAATGCCGCGCTCGGTCATCTGACAGTCGACCGGGTTATTGCAGAGTCACTGGCGCGCATTCGCGAAGTTATCCACGTTGACACGGTGGCGATTCTATTGCTCGAAGCTGAGGGCAATGAGCTGGTGGCCTGGGCAGCGCAGGGACTCGAAGAAGAAGTGGAGCAGGGTCTCCGGATCCCGGTGGGTAAAGGGTTTGCCGGACGCGTGATCGCACACCGTAAACCAATCATCGTCGAGAATATCGACAAAGCCGATGTGTTAAATCCATTGCTGCGGCAGAAGGGAATCAAATCTTTACTAGGAGTTCCCTTGTTCGTCGAAGGCCGTGCAACGGGTGTACTGCACGTGGGCAAGAGGGAATTAACTCGGTTCACAGCAGACGACGTGGAGTTGCTCGAACTTGCGGCTGATCGCATCGCGCTCGCAATTCAAAATGCCCAGATCTATCAGGTTGAGCAAATCGCCCGGACTGAAGCAGAGGCTGCCAGTCGCGCGAAAGACGAATTCCTTACCATTCTTTCGCACGAACTGCGCACACCATTAACACCAATCATCGGCTGGGTCCACATGATGGAAACGGGAATCCTCCAGGACGCTGAGTTTCACCGAGTGCTCTCAATCATCAATCGCAACGCTTATAGCCTGAAGCGATTAATAAATGACCTGCTGGACATGTCCGCAATTCTGAGCGGCAAGATGCGCATCGACGAAGTTCCTCTTCCAGTCGGAAGCGTTCTAGAGGAGTCCGTTGAAACAATGCGACCCTTCGCTAGCGAGTCGCAGGTTCAACTTCAACTGAACATTGTTGGGCCACCTGAGGCGATCATAGTTCTGGGCGATCGCAGTCGTCTGCAGCAGTCGATTTGTAACATCATCCACAATGCAATCAAGTTTTCGCCACGCGAGGGAAACGTCAGAATTAATTGTGAGGCTACTGATACAGATGTGGTCGTTCGAATCGACGATGAAGGCGCAGGCATACCGGCCGAATTCGTACCTTTTGTATTTGAACGTTTCCGTCAGGCAGACGCTTCACGTAAACGCTCTTACGGAGGTTTGGGCTTGGGATTGTCTCTGGTTAAGAGCTTTATTGAGCAACATCACGGCACCGTTGAAGCGATTAGCGAGGGAGAAGGAAAGGGCAGTTCTTTTGTCATCAAGCTACCTCGGGCAATGAAAGAAGGTGGCGATGAGAGTCAGCTTCAAGATGCCACGGATACCCAAGCCTATGCTTCACCGACGCGAGTTTTGATCGTGGAAGATCAACCTGACACGCTCGAGATGCTGACCTTGAGTTTGCAACAACGAGGGTTTGAAATCCTAGCCTGCGACTCTGCTACACACGCTTTGAAGGTCCTTGAAGAGGAACCTGTTGACGTCATAGTTTCCGACATTGCGATGCCTTCGATGGATGGTTTGCAGTTAATCAGGCAGGTGCGTCAGATGGAAGGACTACAGAATCTTCCGGCAATTGCACTTACTGGTTACGCGTCTGCGAAGGATGTCACCGCGGCAGTCTCAGCTGGATTTGACCTACATTTACCAAAACCAATCGATCCAGGCGACCTGGTTAATGAGATTGAAGAATTGTTGTCCAGGAGAGAAACGATCAACTGATCCTAAGCAGTTCCCCATGCGTTTCACTTTGTCACGGCAAATCTCAAATTAGGAAGAGATTCCTAGACACAGAATATCCTTTGCGCTAAATTAAGTTCCCCCCGAAAAGTCTATCTGGTTTGGAAGGTATCGATGATGGAGCCCAGCCATAAGCCCGCGTGTCCCTCCGATTTCCGCGTATTTTTTCTGACTGCCAGTCAGCTTTCACCATCTCGCGACCAAGTGACAAGTGTCGAACACGCAGACACGCAGGCTGAAATCAGCGATTCCAAAAGTGGCCGTTGGGCGCTCGTTGTGGACGACGTTTCCGACGTTACCGAGATGCTGTCGGTGTTGATGAATCATGCAGGTTACGAAGTTTCAACGGCTTCATCTGCGCAGGATGCGATCACTCTCGCGCGCGAGAACCACTTTGACGTTGTCATCTCAGACATTGGCATGCCGGAGATGAACGGTTACGAGTTGGCCCAGGCGCTCAGAAAGTTACCAGGTTATGAGTCTGTGCCAATGGTCGCTGTCACCGGGTATTCTTTGTTTGACGATCGAAACCGCTCACTTACCGCGGGCTTTAATGAGCACGTAACCAAACCGATTGACCCCCGCGCTTTCCTGGAGCTTATCGAACAACTGTGAGCAACCCGCTGATGAGGAATACAGTTGAGCGGTAAATGAAAAGCTCATCGCATCTTCCCACAATTGTAAAGTCAGAGTTTGCCGGCCGCACAATCCTGCTCGGCACCGCAGCGCTTGTGATCGGTCTCATTTTCTGGAGACTTCAATTTTCGACCGAGGCGATCTGCTGCGGAGATTTTGATGGGTACTACCACATCAAATGGAGCCGCATGCTTTGGGAATCGCTGCGACAGGGAATATTTCCGCCGCCCTTCAACTGGCTGCCGCTTACGACACTCGACCCTAAACATTTTGTAGATCATCACCTGCTGTTCCACGGGTTTCAGATCCCATTCACCTGGTTCGGGGATCTCCGGTTGGGCGCGAAGATTTCGGCGACTATCTTCGCCAGCGTTGCTGTCTTTTCATGTTATTGGCTGCTGGTCCACCACCGGATCCGCTATTCATTGATCTGGCTACTCGCGCTGCTTGCGTGTTCAGCACCATTTCTCTACCGGATGAACATGTCGAAGGCGCCGCCCTTTGCGATCATCTACCTGATAGTCGGAATCTATTTACTGTTCAAGAGAAAGTATTGGCCACTCATTCCCCTGGCCTTCGTCTTCACACTCACTTACGACATGTTTGTGTTGCTGATTCTTTCAGCAATCATTTGGACTGCAGTCATTGGATGGACTGAACGACGTTTTGAGTGGCGGCCGCTGGCCTGGGTAGTGACTGGATCGGCTGCCGGCTTGGTCATCAATCCTTACTTTCCGACGAATTTGCAATTGCTGGTCCAGCACATTCGCATCAAGATCACGCCCTCAGATTTTTCCACTAAGGTGGGGAACGAATGGTACCCCTACGACTCCTGGGAGTTTCTGGGAAACTCGGTCGTGGCGTGCGCGGCCATGGTGGTCGGCTATGTCGCTTTCGATCCGTCGGACCGCAAGCGCGCTCACCATTCGTTGTTTTTCCTACTCTTTGCGACCGCGTTGATGATCATGACGGCTCGTTGGAAACGCATAGCTGAGTATTGGCCCCCATTTGCCGTGATGTTCTGTGCCTTTTCCCTCCAACCATGGTTGATGGGCGCACGTTCGTCGCTGACCCAACTTCCCACCGATATGCTGGATGAGTTGCAGCCTTTTCTCGACCGAACTGCTGCAGTCGACACGCCAAAACGTGATGAGACGAGGGCACTCTGGGAAACTGTTAGCGTGGCAGTGGTTGCAATACTTTTGGGAACGGCGCTCTTTTTCAATTTGCGCGCGACGATCAAAGACATTGCCTCCAGTGAGCCGCACAACCGTTACAAAAACGGGGCGGAATGGATGCGCGCTAATGTGCCTCCCGGTGAACTTGTTTTCAATACGGATTGGGACGACTTTCCGCGTCTGTACTATTACGACCCGTCGCATAGTTACATAACCGGACTCGACCCGACCTACCTCTACGATCGGAGCCCGGCACTATCCAAACTTTACGATCGAATTACGCTGGGGGAAGAGGAAAACCCTGGACCACTGATTCGCGAGCGTTTTGGCGCCAGCTATGTGTTTACCGACAACGCGCATCCGGATTTTTTTGATAACGCGCGCCATAGCGGCTGGTTTGAAATCATTTACGAGGATGGTGAATGTACCATCATGCACATTTTGGATCAGAAGGAAGCTCCTGAACCGGACGAAGAGCCGGCTGATGAGGAACCTGAACCGGAGGCGAGTCCGGAAAGGTGAAGAATCCAGAGGACGAGATTTTCCATATCTCATATCTCATATCTTGTTTTTTATTGTCACAATCAGGCGAAGGGCGTTTTGGATTGCTGGCTTAAGATCGACTGTCTGGAAATGGAAAATTAGAAATCAGATATGAGATATCGAAAATCGTCTCATCGCCCCAGAGTCTGCAATCGACGACCTCAGGCCATCGACCCGTTCCTAACGTAGGGCATTTGCATTACTATCTGACCATGTCGAGTAAACTGCTAACAACCACACTGGTGCTGTCCCTAATTTATGTTGGCGGATGTTCGCGTCCGAGCCAGCCAGCCGCCAATAGCATCAACAGCGGAACCGCGAACTCGGAAACCTCTACTCCAGCGCCAACAAAGACTGGCTTCGAGGCTGATCTCGATTACGTTCGTAAGGGTCAGTACACGTACGTTTGGGTGTTCTCAAGGAAGGATGGTAATCCGCTCGACAAGGACGACGGAACTTATCTCAGGACGAACGCGCCGCAAGTTGTAGACTGGGTAACTTCGGAAGGCGGCAAGAAAGTTATTGCCGGTACAAACTTCGATCTGGCGTTGGGGAATCTGGAGCTACTTAAGAAACGCTTCGTGGTTGAAGACTACACGGGGAAATAAATGTCCGAAAAGCTTCAGCTTTAGTGTCCGACATGCTTCACAGCTTGTCGTTAAGCTTGAGAATATCCGACCTGATAGAGCGAGTTTTCGTGCGGCCCAAACATTTGATTGATAACCATCTCATCGACAAGCTGAAGCATGTCGAACATTTAAGCGATCTTCAAAACCAACTTCCCAAATTGCGCGCGGTCTTCCATCAACTCATGTGCGCGGCGCGCTTCTGCCAACGGTAATACCTGATCCACTACCGCGCGAATTTTCCCACTCTCAACAAACTTCATCGCTTCAAGCAGCTCTGCTTTGGATCCCATGAACGATCCCAGAATGCTGATGTGACGGTAGAAGACCTGCCGGAGATCCGTCTGCGCTGCAAATCCACTTGTGGCGCCACAGGTAACGAGTCGTCCATTTGGTTTTAGCGATGAGATAGAGCCCGGCCAGGTAGCGGCGCCAGTGTGTTCAAAAACAACATCCACTCCTCTTTTGCCGGTCAGACGTTTCACTTCTCTGGGCCAGGTGTCATTGCTGTAATTCACTACCTCATCGGCGCCCAGTTCCCTTGCTTTGGCCAGTTTCTCGTCTGAACTCGCGGTGGCAATCACGCGGGCTCCGCGCAGTTTCGCAATCTGAATTCCGATAGAGCCAACTCCACTTCCAGCTGCATGAATCAGCACGTCTTCACCTGGCTGAACCGCCGCCCGTGTGACAAGCATATGCCAGGCCGTCACGGTGACCAGGGGCAGCGCAGCAGCTTCTTCCCAACTAAGTTGTTTTGGTTTTGGAATGACGTTGACGGCGGGGGCGGCTACCAGCTCGGCGTAACCGCCATGTCGCCGGTAACCAATAATGTCGTAATCGCGGCAGAGATTATCGCGTCCCGCCAGACATTCGAGACAATGCCCGCATGAAACACCAGGATGCAGCATCACTTCATCGCCGGCCGCAACCCAATTGACCAAACCGCCGACTTCACGCACCACTCCGGCAATATCGTTGCCCAGAATATGCGGCAACGGAATCTCGATGCCTGGCAATCCGCCACGCGCCCAGACGTCAAGATGATTCAGCGCACAGGCCTTTACTCCGACCAGGACCTCGTCAGGCTTGATCGTGGGCTTTGGGGCTTCAGTGTGTTGCAGCACACCCGGTCCGCCATGTTGGTTGAGTATGACAGCCTTCATTACTTGACTCAGGCAGAGCAGCCCAAGCTATCCAATGCCAGTCCAATCGAATAAGTGTAAAGGTAGCCTGATGTAAGGCCGGTAACTGTACAGGTTTCGGTTCCCCCGGTATAGGAGGCGAGGCCTGTGGATGAAAAGCAGCGCAGCTGGAGTTTTCTTTCTCATATTGCGCTCCTTTCCTTTATATGATCCAGCATTCGATTAATTATTTGTTCGTCAAAAACAAGATCGAGCGGCGTAGACGCTAGGTATCCATTTGCTCCATATGCAAGGTGACCATCGGGACTCGGGAACTTTTCGCCGAGGTGCCGTGTCAATCCATCCTGCTTGGCTTTCATGAATCGAGCTAGATTTGCTTCCGAGTCGCAAAGAAGATCCGAGCTGGCCACTGAGTAAGCAATTAGTACCGCTTGAAGTGGAGTAACACCCGTCTCTCCCTCTTCGTCGTTGGCCGTGTCCCAGGCGCCAACAAACTTCTCCGGGATTGCTTCGCTTAGGGCTCTCATCCGTCTGGTCGCAAAATTCTGGACCTCGCGGTACCCGGCGGCTTTTAGTACTTGACCCAACGGAGTATTGGTTTGATCTCTTATCGCCTTGAGCTGATCTACGAACTTATCTTTAGAAATCGACACTAACCGACCCGGCAGGTTAATCATGCCACGTCGATAGCTCTGCGGAAGATCGGGAGCGTTGAATCCACGAAGCGTATCATCCACATGCAGAATCTATTCATCCGTTAGTTTTCCAAGCCGCTCAAATGCCGTGTCGGTCACCACCTGATTGAGTTCGCTCATACGCAATCGCCTGATCCTTCCATTGATTGTGAGCTCTTCCATTTCAGTTAATCTTATTTTTGTGGCGCCGCTGAGCTTGACACCTGAGCGCTTGAAAATGAAGTTGTCAACCGAGTTGACGGAGGCGCGCACCGTTCCGGGCGAGTCTCCGGGCGAGGCAAACTGCATCTCCCGGCCTGCGCCATCTCTAATCCGCGCATAAAACTGACGTTTTCCTTCAGCCTGTTTGTCAGCCTTCAGCGCCGACGACCTCCAAATGCTTACGGCTCCAACCATGAGACCGAGAATTCCGAGCGTCAGTATAAAAAACCGCGCTCGACGGAATAGTGAGAGTAGGTTGGTTTTCAGGTGAGTTTCCTTTCGCTAGCTGAGTTTCCGCGAGGGATGTGATGTTCTCCCTCAACGACTGCCGGCACTCCTGGAGCGGGAGGCGACAATCTATAGTGATGGTGCTACCCAACACAAGAAGTGCAGCTGAAATCACGATCCGAATCCAAGCATAGACCTCTAGCTGGTAAAGTCGACGCCTTTACCGTTATGGCCTCGCTACGCCAATGAAAGCGTTCTTGCATCCAATGGACGCGGCGTCTCGGCTTGTTGCCGGGCATGGTAGGAAGATCTGGTGAGCGGACTTGATTCGACATGCTTGAAACCCATCTCCATTCCAATTTCACGCCAACGCTCAAACTCCTGCGGTGTCACGTAACGTTCAACCGGCAAACGTTTCGCATGAGGTTGGAGATATTGTCCAATCGTCATGATGTCGCAGGAAACTGCGCGCAGGTCCTTCATCAACTCAACGACTTCATCAAACGTTTCACCCAGGCCGGCCATGATCCCGCTCTTGGTCTTCATACCGCGTCCCTCGCGGTCACGTCTCTCGGCCGCGCGCTCAAGCAGAGTCAGCGTTTGCTGATAAACAGCGTCAGGACGAACGCGACGGTAGAGACGCGCGATGGTCTCGGTGTTGTGATTGAGCACGTCGGGTTGCGCGTCGAGCACCGTGTTAAGCGCTGCCTCATCACCATTGAAATCGGGAATCAAAACTTCAATCTTGCACTCGGGATTGAGTAGTCGGACCTGGCGAACTGTCTCAGCCCAATGCGCCGCACCACCGTCCGCCAGATCGTCGCGATTCACCGACGTGATCACAGTGTGGGCCAGGTTGAGCTGGCGCACGGCTTCAGCGACATTTCGCGGTTCGTCCGGATCCAGTAAGCCGGGAGCACCTTTACCTACCGCGCAGAAGCCGCAATGGCGGGTGCAGATGTCGCCACCCAACATGAAGGTCGCCGTGCGATCAGACCAGCATTCGAAAATATTCGGGCAGCGGGCTTCCTGACAAACGGTGTGGAGATTCAGGCCTTCAATCAGCTTAAGGACGTGGTTTTGGTTGGCCGGATCGCCCAGACGGATCTTCAGCCACTCAGGCTTCGGTTGGCGTGGTTTCGCCGTATTGCTTATGACGCGTAATTCTCGTGACACTTTATGTTTCCCGGTTGTTTAGGTATTTCGGATTCTAACATTGGCGACGGGAATCAGCACTTGAGGCGCGCAAGTGTCTGACATGCTTCACAGCTTGTCGGCCCGGAGATTAGTCACAAGCGAGCCAGGCGCAGTATTTCAACGAGCCAGGGAAGCTGGTGGGTACAGTACAAGGATCAAGAATTAGCTTGCTTGCGTCGTTTATAGCGAATGGCCCAAACCACCAAACCAGCCGTAAACGCCACCGAAAAGAGCAGTACAACGGCCAGCAGGATTAGGATGGTCCATCCGCTTACTGACTGCATCGGAGCTGGATGCGGACTGACTTGTAACAAGAAGGCGCAGATCACGTCTGATTCCCTTTCGAAGCTAAGAATTCCGACAACAGCTCAGGGTCGATATTTCCACCCGAGACAATAACGCCGACTCGTTTCACCCCAGCAGGCAACTTACCAAACAACACCGCCGCTGCGGCAGCTGCACCAGAAGGTTCAACCAGAAGCTTCATGCGAAACAGGAAGAACTTGATCGTCTCAACAATTTGATCATCGCTCACCGTCAAAACATCGTCCGCTGTTTTTTGCAGTATGGGAAACGTCAATGTCCCGGGAGACTGCACCCGCAGCCCGTCGGCAATAGTCGGCGGCGGTGGAATCGCAACGCGTTCACCTTTGATAAACGATTGGCGCGTGTCGTCCGCGGTATCTGGTTCAACGGGGAAACATTTGATCGCAGGATTCAAACCTTTGGCAGCGACACTAACTCCAGCGAAGAGCCCACCGCCACTGCACGGCGCAAGCAAACAATCGAGGTCAGGAACGTCTTGCAGGAGTTCCAACCCGCACGTGCCTTGTCCGGCCAGAATGAGATAGTCATCGTAAGGCGGAACGAGTGCACGCCCATCCCGTTGCGCAATCTCGACGGCGATGGCTTCACGGTCCTGGTTTTGACGATCATAGAAAATGATCTCAGCGCCATAGCCGCGCGTCGCGGCGACTTTGGCCTTCGGCGCATCGTCCGGCATAGCAATCACCGCGCTGACTCCCGCCTCGCGCGAAGCCAGGGCCACAGCTTGCGCATGATTCCCGGAGGAAAATGCGGCGACTCCGCGACGCCGTTCCTCCGCACTTAGCGAAAGAATCTTGTTGGTGGCGCCACGAATCTTAAATGCTCCAGCGCGCTGCAGGTTTTCACACTTGAAAAAGACTTCACAACCCGCACGTTCATTGAAGGATCGTGAAGTGACAACCGGCGTACGATGGACGCGACCTTCGATTCTGCCCGCAGCTTCTTTGATTGAGTCGAGGTTTATCATAATGATTATGGAACCGAGCGCGGTAGCGCCGTCTCTTACAGAACCGAGCGCGGTAGCGCCGAATCCAAAGTTCAACGTGTGTTAACTCAATACTAGAATCATGGAAATCTATTCCAGGTAGATCAGTGGATCCGGCGCTACCGCGCTCGGTTCTGATTTTCCAGCGCTATCGCGCTCGGTTTTTATAGCTTCCCAGCTTCGACCTCGAAATCAAAAACCTCGGCGAAGCGCCGGATAATACTCTGTTCCACTTCGCTCATATCAACTTCGCCTCCAAGCAAATCCTCCATGGAAGTAACCTGCTCGCCGTCACAAGCGATGATCAGGTTGAAGTAACTAAGGTCGGTATTTACATTCAGAGCAAATCCGTGTGTAGTCACCCAGCGCGCAATATGAACGCCTATGGCCGCGACCTTTCCCCGTGAAGTGTGAACTCCGGTAAGTCCTTCAAGGCGAAATGCTTCGATGTCGAAGTCTGCCAACGCCCTAATCAACACCTCTTCGAGATCGCGCACATACTTGTGCACATCTTCCCGGTCCGGACTCAGATTTATGATGGGATAACCGACCAGCTGGCCCAGCCCGTGATAGGTGATCTTTCCGCCTCGATTGGTTTCAAACACTGTGACGCCGCGCGCTGTCAATAACTCCCGGGACATCAAAATGCCGCCGGCGTCCCCGCGACGGCCCACCGTTAACGTGTGTGGATGTTCGAGCAGGAGCAGAGTATCGGGCTGCGATCCATTCTTCACCGCCAGCTCAGTTTCGCGCTGAACTTCCAAAGCGGCGCCGTACTCAACCAGGCCGAGCTTATTGATTTCGAGTTTTCTGCTTGCTGTGACCGAAGCTGACATAGGAATGCGTTCATTCTAGCAGCGCGCGAGCCATGACTGTAGGGGCTGCACTCCTAACCGCTCCTCTTGCTTCCCGCACACGTGGTGTGCCACCCCTACAACTTTGCCATCGGTTTCTTCACTTGCAGGTATAATGTTTTCAAAGACGACGCGAATAGGAGTAACAACGTGCAACGACTCGCAATCTTATTGCTCGCAACTATTATCTTTCTTCCAGCAACAACCGTAGGGCAAACCAGAAAGCGCACGGTGCCTAAGCCTGCGCCAAAGCCCAGTGTGGCCCAGCTGAGATCCGCAGAGGTCCAGCGCGACGGAGCCACTCGCGTGGCGGACCAAATCAAGGTGTTGACCAAATTTATTTACTTGCTGGGCGGTGTCGCTAAAGGACTGGAAACTGTCGACGAAGCAGCTCGACGCAATCAAGCGTCACCCGGAGCAATCGAGCAGGCAGAAAAAAGCAAAGCCGTGGTGCGCAATAGTATCAAGAATGTGAAGGACGGATTGGATCAACTTGAGTCTCACGTTCGCATCACGCCCGAACTCCAGCGTTACTACATCAAACTCGCTGGGGTGGCCGCGGGTGCTGCTACGGCCGAAGAACAAGCGGCCGCTAACCAGTTTGATAAAGCCGGCCGCACATTGCTCGACGTCGTGAGTCGACTCACTGATGCATTACAGGAAATGTGAACATTTTCTATACGTCATTTTCCATTTCTCATTTGTCATTGCCACGATTGGACGGTCCATTCCGGTTGGCTCCGTAGGGGCGGCACTCAGTGGCCGCCCCATTCGTTTGCACATTCAGAACGGGAGAAACGCAACGAAAGGGGCGGCCACAGAGTGCCGCCCCAAACAGGACTAATCGACATCTCACCTATGAAAAATGAGAAATGGAAAATCCTCCGGCCTTAAGTTCTCGGACAAAGTCTACTTAGCCTTCGGGTAATAGCCCTGGCGCGCGCGCACACGCACTTGAGGTTTTGCTGGGGTAGAAACAGCAATCCGGCGGAATTGAGTTCCAGTTGCTTGCGAGTTGGAATAGTACTGAAGCAAATATTGTCCTCTCAACTCAGCGGCAACCTCACTGAAAACTTTCTCCAAATCTTTCTCACCATCGGGCAGATATGCCGTGCCTCCAGTCGCAGACGCGATTGATTGCATGTTGTTCTGTGCCCGGGTGCTGATCATGTTCAAGCGAACAGAGCTCCCGCCAGGATTTACCGAATAGAAAGCGATATCCGCCTTTTGCACGGCCCGCTGCACATCCATCACTGCCCTCTGCCGCCGCGCATCGAGATTCACTTTCGCCGCCGCAGGGGTCACCTCACCACGCTGCCCTGCACGCGCTTCGGCTATGGTCAGGTCTCTAACCACCGCGCTGAAATTATCGTCTCCATCGGAAACGACCAGCACCACGCGACGATGGCCCGCCGCGGATTGCTCGCTCAAATACTTTGCCGCCGCCAGAACGGTGTCGTAGAACGCAGTCGGAACGGGAGTGGTGGCTGGCGGAATGCTGAGTAGTCTTGCGGCGGCAGTCTCAGCGGACCCAAGCGGCGCCACCATCGCAGGTTCGCCTTTGATAGTAAAAATTGAGGCCCGGTCAACCGGCTTCATCACTTGCCGCAGGAAACTGGCAACCGCCTTCTGCTGAAACGCGAAGAAGTTTTTCTGACTAACGCTACTCGAAACATCGAACAGTATGGCGATATCAAGAGGCACCTGATCCGGATTACCTATCTCAACCACTTCCTGGGTTTGTCCTTCTTCGTCAATCTTAAAATCAGTCTTCTGCAGACCGAGGACCGGCTGGCCCGATGCGTCCAGCACTGACACCGGCACCATCACCAGGCTGGAACTGACCTTGATGACTTCAAAGTCTTCATCTTTGGGTACGGGTGGTGGCTTCGGTGTTGGAGTAGGCCGCGGTGGAGGTGGCGGCAAATCTCTAATCGTTTGCGCACTCACAGCGTTGACTAAAAAAAGAGCCAGCACTGCTGTTAGCAATGCCGGCACCAATGATTTTTTCGTTCTTCTCTTCATGACCCAATCCTCATGCCGCCAGAGCGACGTTGCTGGCCTTTACTTTGTTATCCTAACAAATTTTCCGGCGGCATGAATCATGGTCCAGTCTGCCGAGTGACGAGCACTCGGTCAATCCTCCCGTTGGTCATTCTCTTTCTTAGTCGCCCGAACTGGTCGTCATAGTCGGGGCCTGTTGTATGATGCCCTTGTTGACTAACAGTTTCACTTCGACGCGTCGATTCTGTGCGCGGCCATCACGCGACGTGTTCTCCGCCACTGGGTTTGATTCACCGAAACCGTACGGGGTTACGATGCGACGCAGCGGAATGCTGTGGTTCTCAACCAGATAACGAATCACGGCGTCAGCGCGACGCTGGCTCAAAGCACGATTTCTTTCGACACTGCCGGTGGCGTCGGCGAAACCCGAAACCTCGAGCACATAGCCCTTAGCATTCAGCGCCTTGGTGGCAATCTCGTCCAACTTCGTTTTCGAATCCGGCGACAAAATGGAACTTCCACTCTTGAAGTTCACAGCCAAAACAGCCTGTGGTGCGTAGTCGTCAAGCGCCGAGATGCGCTCGTTGGTTACGTTCACGCCACGGACAGCCGAGTCAGCAGTATCCTGGGCAGCCTTTGCACCGCCCTTGGCAGTGTTGGCAACGGCAGCCAGCTCATCCAATTGTCCTGAGAGACGCTGTGCGTTTTGTTCTACGTCACTGATCTTGGTTTCCAGTGGCGCAGCCCGCGATTCAACGGCACGCGCAACTCTCAAATCGGATTCATTAAATCTGACCTTCTCAGCCAGCAGGTTACCGGAGGCGTCGCCACGGCCTTCAATTTCAAGATTCAATCCGCGCAAAATTTGGGTTTGACCATAGTTTGCACCGCTGCGAAGAAATCCGCCCTTGGTCTTTACACTGGTCCGATCGTCGAGACGAACAGTCGTGTCAACTCCATTGATGTCGCGCACCACAAATGTGTCGGCATCACGCCTGATAACCACACCTTTGAGCTTCATTTTTTGGCCGTTGGTAACGGTCCGCGAACCAGCCGGAGCTGTGGTGTCTTGAGCTATCGCGAGAGACGCTGAAACAACTGAAAGCGTCAATGCAAGAACGAGGGAGGAAAACATTCTGAATTTCGGGATTGGCATACGTGACTATCTCCTTTATCTCTGTAAAAACTTGTAGTGGAACAGCTCTTACGAGCCGCGGGCGTGATATTCAGACGAACAATCTCGATCAACTGTTGCCCCGCCCATCGTAGCGATCCGACATGGTTTAGCCCTATGGACCAATGAAGTCAAGCGGTTTACTCTCGATGGAAACATTCATCATCGAATTGCTATTCGTTCGCAATGAATCAGCTGAATTAAGACAAAACGAACCCTGGACCTATTGAACGGAGTTGTTTGAGGAGTTCCTGAGTCACCAGCAGAGCAAAGCTCAGAACGATATTCTTATCTGAGTTATTCAACGAGCCTGCGTAGCATGCGGACAGAGTAAAAGACCCAGGCGGAGGGCGGAGCCGCAGCCCGGAGTGCAACGCAAAGCTGCATTGAGCCCGCGAAGCGGGCGACAGATCATCTGCGAACGTCTGTCGCCAGCTTTGCGGGCTCGATTCTGTAGCTAATGCAACCCAAGGTTCCGCTGCGCTCAACCCTGGGCTTTTAATATACCGCCAGCTTCGCTGGCTCGTTGAACTCCTCACTTCAGGACCTTAAAAATCTTCCGGAAGCAAACTAACAGTTTGCTTTACAGGGAAAACTCGCCGCCCTCCAGGAGTTCCTTAACATAAGCCAGGAAGCGTTCCGCATCTGCCCCGTCGATGACGCGATGATCGAAACTGAGCGCGAAGAAAGCCATCCACCGAATTGCAATAAAATCATCACCATCATTTGTGGTCATGATCTTCGCGCGTTTTTCAATCTTACCGACTCCGAGAATCGCCAGTTGCGGTTGATTGATAATTGGTGTCCCAAACAATCCACCAAACACTCCGGGATTAGTGATAGTAAATGTGCCACCACCAACCTCGTCCGGCTTCAATTGTTTGGTCCGAGCCCTATCCGCCAGGTCGTTAGCGGCGCGGGCCAGACCAGAGATTGAAAGATCGTCAGCACGCTTGATCACCGGAACGATCAGGCCCCAGTCGAGAGCGACGGCCATGCCGAGATTAATGTCACGCTTGTAGATGATCTGATCACCACTCACCTGCGCGTTAAAGATGGGAAACTTTCGCAGGGCATTAGTGATGGCCTGGAAAATAAACGGCATAAAAGTAAGCTTCGTTCCCGTGCGCGCCTGGAAATCCTCCTTATGCTGATCGCGCAATTTGGCGATACGAGTCATGTCGATTTCGTAGACCGTGGTCACATGGGCCGAAGTGCGTCGCGATTGGACCATGTGCTCCGCAATCTTCTTGCGCATCAGGCTCATCTGTTCGACGCGATCGCCTTCAGATGGCTTCACCGGAATTGGCGCTGGAGCTTCTGTGGTTGAAGCGCTGCCAGTTGTAACTGCGGATCGAGCAGGTGCTGCCGGAGCTCCCGATTCAATAAAACTCAGAATGTCATTCTTGGTGACGCGACCACTCATGCCAGTGCCTTCGAGCCGAGCGATGTCAACGCCATGCTCCTGGGCAATCTTGCGGACGAGTGGGCTGGACTTAGTGCGCCGCAGGTCTTCAGCCGTAGCGGCGGCGCCGCTGCCGTTTCCAGCAGGTGGCGCAGCAGGTGCTGGTGTTGATGCCGATGCAGATGTCGATGTAGATGCTGGGATCGAGGTCGATGCCCCATCAGCTTGCGCCGCCGCGGGTTTAGCCGTTGGTTCGCTCGCCTCTGGTTGTGGAGCAGAAGCAGGTGCCGGAGTGGGTGGCTCAACTGCCGGCTTAACTTCAGCAGGTTCGCGCACGGGCTCAGCTTTAGCTTCAGGCTGGGCAGCAGGGGTGGCGGCCGTCGCTTCAGCGGGTGTGGCAGACGCGCCCTCACCAGCACCCGCGCCATCCAGCACCGCCACGGTCGTATTGATCTCCACCGTATCGCCTTCGTTGAAACGGATCTCAGTTAGCGTGCCGGCTGCCGGCGATGGAATCTCCGCGTCAACCTTGTCAGTAGAGATCTCAAACAATGGCTCGTCGCGTTCTACCCGGTCGCCGACTTTCTTAAGCCATTTGGTGATCGTTCCCTCGGCGATCGATTCGCCCATCTGTGGCATTACAACTTCAGTACTCATATTTTCTCCAGAACCTTAACTTCTCTGTTAACCCACCGCTGAAGGCTGACTAATTGCTGCTGCCTTCTCCTCGGCTGTAGTGGGATCAATAACCGTCTTTACCTCGGAGATGCGATTGGCCGGGAAGCCTCCCTGGGCGGCATGCTCGCGAATCATTTCTTCGTTTGGCGAAATGTAGATGCAATACACCTTGTCGCCTGTTACGTAGCTTTCCACCCACTGAATTTCTGGGCCCATCTTTTGCAGCACTCCGCACGATGTCTGCGAGATAGCTTGTAGCTCTTGCGGTGACAAATTGCCCGCGCCCGGAATTTCGCGTTCGATTACAAACTTCGGCATGACTACACTCCTTTATCTAAGAAATCTATGTCGTCTCGAGCCAACTCGTTGGAGTGCGCCGCCTTGTCGGCGCTTTGGCTTGCGGCGGCTCGACGCCGCTTGTGAGCCATATCCAAGTAAACCCTACCCACTTTCAATCTAAGCTGGCCGCGCCAATCCGCCACCTACCAAAGCGCCGACAACCGGGGTCCCCAGCGCGGCAGCCGCGATGGGGTGGCGTGGCGACGCACTCCAAGTTCAATACGCTGCCAGTTTCCTTGCCGCTTCCAGCACGTCTTTCGTCTGCGGCAAGTAGTAATCTTCAAGCGGCGGTGAATACGGTACGGGAGTATCGATTGAAGCGACCCGCAGCACCGGCGCGTCCAGCCACTCAAACGCTTCTTCGGCTATCGTTGCCGCAATCTCGCCGCCAATACCGCCCGTGCGCGAAGCTTCGTGCAACACCATAACCTTACTGGTCTTCTTAACACTCGCTAGGATGGCCGTCTTGTCCATTGGCGCGAGCGTGCGCAGATCGATCACTTCAACATCGAGGCCTTCCTTCTCCAGCTCTTCTGCGGCATCCATTGCGGTCAAAACCATTGCCCCGAAGGTGATGATGGAAAGGTCGCGGCCTTCGCGCACGGTGCGCGCCTTGCCGATCTCAACGATGTAGTCATCGGAAGGTAACTCTTCGCGCAGTCGCGGCAACCGGTAGAGCTTCTTGTGCTCAAAATATAAAACCGGGTCAGGGTCGCGGATGGCTGCCTTAATCAAACCCTTGGCATCGTAGGCGCTGGAAGGCTCGACAATCTTCAGGCCGGCCGTATTAAGAAAAAATGCCTCGGCGTTGAGCGAATGAAATGGACCAGAACGCACGCCCGAGCCACATGGACCACGAAATACGGCGGGGATGTTTGCTCCCCATCGATAACGACACTTCGCGGCGTAATTCGTCAACATGTCGAAGCCGGCGGAAATAAAATCGATGAATTGAAATTCGGCGACGGCCTTCATACCCATTAGTCCGGCACCGCAGGCAGCTCCGACGATCGCTGCCTCAGAGATCGGCGTGTCGATCACCCGTCCGCTGCCAAACTCATCGATCAATCCGTCGGTGACCTTGAAGGCGCCGCCGTATGCGCCCACATCTTCGCCAATAACGAAGACGGTTGGGTCGCGTTCCATCTCTTCCCAAATGCCCTGGCGAATGGCTTCGACCAGCGTGGCCTGTCCGCCGCGCTCAGGACGTGCCGACTTGTGCTCTTTCTTGGTTGCTGTAGACATTAGTTACGGATCTCAAGCGACAAAAACTATTCGATCTCTATCCCTCGCTCGTCTGCAATTCCACGTGCTTTGATAACGACGTCGTCATCAACCGGAACCGCACCGCCGGTCCAACCTTCGACGTCCTCCACCGGCCGACCTAAGGCAATCGCCAGCTTTTCGTCGCTTCCGGCAAAGCCGGCATCGCGTAGTTTCTTCAGCAGAGCTCTGCCTTCTGCTTCGGTGGTACCTTGATCATCAACTTGATGTGCTGAATTTTGATTATCAACCATTTCAATCCCCCTAGCTTAAGCCCCCCTGGGGTGCGCCGCCTTGTCGGCGCTTTGGTTGGTCGCGGCTTGGCGCGACCGGTTGCGAATGAATTTACCTAATGTCTAGTTGAATCTTGCCCACAAGCGGCGCCTAGCCGCCGCAGTCCAAAGCGCCAACAAGGCGGGGCACTCCAGACTAGTTCTTCAAAACCTCGGGCCGAAATGCCGGTGGCACGATCGCATTATCAAACACTCCGTAGGCAGCCTTCTCCGCATCCGGCATCGGCGACGACTCGGCCCACGCGCAATCTTCCTCGATCAAGCTGCTAACCTCGGCTGTGATCTCATCCAGTTTTTCTTTAGTAGCGATCTTGTGTTCCAGCAGGTGCCGTTCATAGCGATCGACCGGATCGTTATGCTTCTCCCACCATTCGATCTCACCGCCAGGAACATAACGCTGATCGTCATGTTCAGCATGCCCTTTACGACGATATGTCTTCGCTTCGATCAAAACAGCACCGCCGCCGCGCCGTGCAAACTCAACTGCATGTTTGGTTGCTTCGTAACAGGCGATGACGTCATTTCCGTCAACGATGTAACCGGGAATTCCATAGCCAGCCGCTTTCTCTGCCAAATCTTTCACTGCGGTCTGCAAATTCGTCGGGGTTGAGTAGGCGTACTTATTATGTTCCGCGACGACGATCAGAGGTAACTTCTGCACTGCAGCGAAGTTTAGTCCCTCGTGAAAAGCGCCGGTGCTCATGCCGCCATCACCAATGTAAGCAATCGCTACCGTTGGCTTTTTCTGCATGCGCGCCCCCAGCAGCACGCCGTTCATCACCGGGATCATGTCGCCGAGGTGCGAGATAGGACCAATGAACCCTTTCTCCATATCGCCGAAGTGGATGTTGAGATCGCGGCCACCCGACGGGCCCCAGGCCTTGGCCATGTACTGCGCAAAAATCTCGCGCGGCTTGATTTGCTTGACCAGCACTGCGCCGAGGTCGCGGATCAACGGGGTGATAAAGTCTGTCGGCTCAAGCGCATAGGCAGTTCCCACCGCAGTAGCTTCCTGGCCGAGCGAGCGAAAAACACCCCCGACGACCTTGGTCTGCCGGTAAAGGTTTACCAGCCGCTCTTCCACCAACCGCGTCAACTTCAAATAGCGGTAAAGCTCGATCATCTGCCCAGGCTTCAGTGTGGTTTCGGTGGCGCACGACAGAGGCTTGCCATCAGTTTTCGGCGGCGCGTATTTGGTGTTTATGCGCATTTGGAAAGGAGCAGGTGGTCGTGGTCCACGACGATGATTCGAGCTGCGCGGCCGGCGCTTCGAATCACTTGAATGGGATTTCTTTGGTTGATCCATCTTTGCTAAAAACTCTATCCCTCTGTGCAAATTCAGTTCAGAGGCTGCACAGAGAAAAGACTATATGTGTACAGCTAAACCGTGGACGCCCTCGGCGGCTTCCATCACAGCTTCGGAAACTGTCGGATGTGCGTGCATCGTGCGGCCCAGTTCCTCCGCAGTCGACTCGAGTTGCATCGCCACACACGCTTCGGCAATTAGCTCAGTGCCGTGTGGTCCAATAATGTGCACGCCAAGAATTTCGTCGTACTTGCCTTCGCTAACAATCTTCACGAAGCCTTCTTCTTCACCAAGAATCCGCGCCTTGCCAGAAGCGGAGAATGGAAACTTACCAACCTTGACGTCGTATCCCTGTTCCCTGGCTTTGGCCTCGGTCAATCCAACCGAGGCTACTTCCGGATCACAGTAAGTACAGTTTGGCACCAGACGAAGATTGATCGGACGCACATCTTTCTGCCCGGCCATGTGTTCTACCGCGACAATTCCTTCTTTCGAAGCGAGGTGGGCCAACAAAGGCGTGGGCACAACGTCACCGATCGCATAGACGCCCTTCTCAGCTGTTTGCTGAAATTCATCAACGGTGATGAAGCCTCGTTCAACTTTGATCTTCGATCCTTCGAGTCCCAGCCCTTCAGTGAACGGCATGCGTCCGACCGCAACCAGCAGCATCTCCGCTTCCAGGCTGACGGCTTCGCCTTTCGCCGTCTTGCCGGTGACACGAACGCCTGTTTCAGTCTTTTCTAATTTCTCGAGCTTCGTATCCAGCTGTGATTTGATTCCCCGTTTACGAAAACTCTTTTCCAGTTCCTTCGAAACTTCTTCATCTTCAAGCGGAACCAATCTTGGCATTAACTCCACGATTGTGGTTTCAGCGCCGAATCGGGAATAAACCGATGCAAACTCGCAACCGACTGCTCCCGCGCCCATCACGATTAGCGACTTGGGTACATCTTTCAACTCAAGGATATGATCGCTACTGACGACGTGATTTCCGTCAGTTTCAAAACCAGGAATTGGTCGCACGACGGAACCGGTGGCGATGATGATGTTCTTGCTTTCGATAGTTTGCTTAGCGCCGTCGGCGCCGGTGACTTCAACCTTTCCAGGCAATGCAAGCTTCCCTGTTCCCTTGAATACCGTGACCTTATTTTTCTTCATCAGGTATTCAATGCCCTTGGAATTCTTCATCACGACTTTGTCTTTGCGCTTCTGCACGTCAGCGAATGCCAACTGAATTCCCGACGCCTGTACGCCAAAATCTGCCGCATGTTGCATCTGTTCGTAAACGTGCGCCGACATGAGCATTTGCTTGGTGGGGATACAACCGCGCAAGGTGCAGGTTCCACCGAGTCGAGTGTCTTTTTCAACAATCGCCGCTTTCAGGCCTAATTGCCCGGCGCGTATGGCAGCCACGTAGCCGCCTGGTCCACTTCCGATGATCGTTACGTCAAACTTTTCGTTAGCCAATGTAGTGAAGTTCCTCTCTCGAAATACGCAGCGGACGCAGAGCGGTCCAGTTTCCGCTTAAAGATTCATGATGTGCAGCTGCTTTCTTTTTGGAGTCTGGCATTATAATCATTCAAAGGTATTTCATCCAATTGGAGGCATTTCAGCAATACTATCCGCCGAGGACGCGGATTACACCGATTAATAAGGAAGTGGGGCAGGCTGCGTTCACCGTCTCAAAGCTAATCTGCTTAATCGGCGCAATCGGCGGATAGGATCTTAAGCATATGAAACACTCTGAAGGCTTTCTAAAACTCGTCAACGACGCCAAGACGCGCATTCGCGAAGTCAGCGTGGCCGAAACACAACAGCGGATGTCCGAAAACCCTGAGGCGAAGCTATTCGACGTTCGTGAGGATCTCGAATGGCAGGAGGCGCACGCCGCCGGCGCTGAGCATCTCGGCAAAGGAATCATCGAACGCGATATCGAGGCCACGGTTCCAGACAAATCCACTGAAGTGATTCTCTATTGCGGTGGTGGCTATCGTTCAGCGCTTGCCGCTGACGTCCTTCAACAGATGGGTTATACGAATGTTTTTTCGATGGCTGGAGGTTGGAAGGCGTGGAAAGATTCAGGTGGAGCCATCGACGGCTGAGTCCAGAACCGAGCGCGGTAGCGCCGGATGCTTTATTCAACTTCAGGAAGCTCGCCGGGATGTACCAACGTTGACCGAAGGATCCGGCGCTACCGCGCTCGGTTCTGTCGGACATCAATCGGTCAGCTTCTTTACGACCTGCAACAGATTATCCAAATCCAACGGCTTCGTAAGGTGTTCTGCAAATCCTTCGCGTTGTGCCCGCTCGATATCATTTGAACGCCCGTAGCCCGTCAGCGCGACCACCGGGATCTGGGCCAGCTCAGGTATCTTCCGCAGTTTCTGTAACAACTGATAACCATCCATCTCAGGCATCGAGATGTCGGAGACTATTAGGTCGAAGGTCTTACGACTGGCAAGATCGAGGGCTTCTTCACCACTCCTGGCCGACTCTACAAACGCACCTTCCATTTCAAGCAGCTTTCCCAGCATCTCGGCAGTTTCGGGAGAGTCGTCGACAACCAGAATAAACTTTTTCCGCAGCGCACCAGTGGCGCCGGTCCGTTCCGAAGACAATGCTGAAACACCCGGCTTATGCATTGGAATTCTGACGGTGAACCGCGCGCCTTTGCCTGGTCCGTCCGACTCAGCCTTCACCGTACCCCCGTGCAACTCAGCCAACTGTCGCACGAGCGCTAATCCGATTCCCAGTCCACCTTGTTTGCGCGCCATACTGGCGTCGGCCTGACGGAAAATCTCAAACACATGGGGCAAGAAATCCGATGAGATCCCCAGCCCATTGTCCTCGATCGTAAGATACGCATCATCGTCAACAGCGTGTAGTTTGATTCGCACTTCACCTTTGGCGGGCGCAAACTTCACGGCGTTGTTGAGGAGGTTCCACGCGATTTGGCCCAGACGAACAGAATCGCCTTCAACCACCAAAACATCCGGGCTCAATTTCACATCGAGCGTGATCTCTTTCGCGGTCGCCTCAGTGCGCACTGTTTCAAGAGCCTCGGTGATCACTGTCGACAGCGAGACCGGTTTCTTGTCCAACGAAAGCTTACCCATCTGCAATCGCGATAGGTCGAGCAAATCCGAAACTAGTTGAGATTGGGCCAACGCATTGCGGCGGATTGTTTCCGCTGCTTTGACCACAAACGAGTGTTTCTGAGGCTCATCACTGCGCCGCAAGATTTCTGCATACCCAATGACGACATTCAGCGGATTTCGTAGTTCATGAGAAAGGGTCGCGAGAAACTCGTCTTTCAAACGATTCGCTTCTTCGGCTTCGGCACGAGCTTCTCGTTCACGCTGGAGTAGAGTTTCCCGTTCCTGTTCGGCGCGCCGTCTTTCGGTGTTGTCAACTGACACGCCAACCACACCAATCAGTTCACCGTTGTCGCTAACTATCGGCGAGTTGGTAACAAAAACTGGAAGCTCAGAGCCATCGCGGCGCTGCACCGGAAACTCGCCTGACCAGCTTTCGCCCTTTCGTAGCTTTTCAAGTATCTCACTCGCTTGTACTCGAGATGCCTCAGCGGGTGTAACGTCAAGAATGTTTGCACCCAGGGCCTCAGCGGCGGTCCACCCGTAAAGCTTTTCCGCAAATGAGTTCCAGTAAAGGACTGTGCCCTGCAAGTCGGTCGCGATTACTGATTGCTCGACCGCGTCCAGGAGATGCGCCTGAAATCGAATTTCTTTGTCCGCTCGTTTGCGTTCAGTAATGTCGCGAAGATAAACGGAAAGGCCCGACTCCGACGGGTAGGCATGGGCCTCAAACCAGGCACCTGGAACAATCTTTGATTGCAGTTCGAAATGCACTGGCTTCATCTCCTCCAACGCCAACTGGAACGCCGGAAATAATCCGGATTCCTTCGCGAGCGGAAAAGCTTCCCAGATAACTCTCCCCAGCAACCTCTGACGACCTATTCCAAACCGGAGCTCAGTCTGCCGGTTGATATCGGTGAAACGCCACTCCCGATCGAGCGTATAAAAAAGGTCCGTAATGCTCTCGAGAATAGTGCCGATTTTTTGGTTTGATTCGCGCAGCGCTTCGAGGGTTTCGTCGCGCGCCCGATTAGCCTCCGCAAGTTCCATTTCGTAAAGCCGGGCATTGCGCAGTGCTATCGCCGCCTGATCGGCGAGGGCAGACAATTGCCAGGTTTCATCTGAATTGAAAGGCTTTTCTCGCGCGACCACTAACAGGCCAGTCAGCGACTGCTTGGCAATCACCGGAACCGAAACCAACGTTTCGTTGCTCCCGATGTCCAGCGCGGTCGTCAATTGCCTGATCACGTCTTCCTCCATTTGGCCGGAGAAATTCTGGATCGCTTCAGAACCTGCGCCACAGGCAGCACGGGTCCTCAGGATTCCGTGCTCGTCCATCAGCAACAAGACACAAACCCGGGCATTAACCAAACGAGCTGCGTTCTCGGCTATGAGATCGAGGACTTCATCGAAGTTGAGTGAGGTAGTGATGGCACGGTTGATCTCCGCAAGTGTTCGTGAGGTGTTATTTTTTTCCTTCCCGGGTTCGAACATAACCACCTTCTTCAATCACTTGATGACGATGCCTTTCCGCGTAATCTCGAGTTTGCGTTCACGATTGTCGTGAGCGCTGCCACGTGTTTTGATTATCCTGAGAGTCCGTTCCATCTCCGGCCCCTCACGAAAACGCAGTAGAATAATGTTGTCGCTCATATTCGAAACTTCCTGATCGCTGATGCCGTGCACCTCAAAGAGGCTTGTCATCTCATATGTCATCATGCAGGTAACATTTTCTTTGGCGAACCACTGAGTCAGCGCATAGATAAAGTCTGAAAACCTTTGCCGATCGATACTGCTTCGCTCGAGGTCGCCCAGCGCATCAATCACCACCCGCTTCACCTTGCCGTCGCGCACGCGTTGAAATAATTCAGTAGTGACACTGTCAAGGTGCATTTCAACCGGCGACCGGTACATCAGCTCAAAGCCGTCGTTCATTAGCTTTTCCGAGTCCCAGCCAAAGCTGCCGATGATTCGCGCCAGTTGACTGGGATTCTCCTGAAATCCTACGTAGAGACCGGGCTCACCTTTCAAGGCGCCCTCACAAATAAAATGCAGTCCTATGATTGTTTTACCGGAGCCGGTGGGGCCTGCAATCAAAGTGGTACTGCCGCGCCAAAAACCATCATGGATCATTTTGTCGAGGCCAGGGATAGCCGTATTAACCCGTTCGACGCGGGCGGAGTAAGTCGGTGCTACTTGAGGCGTCAACAAACGTGGGTAGACTTCCAGGCCTTCTTTCTTGATCGTAAAGGCATGCAGTCCTTTTATTGAATCCGAGCCACGCAGCTTCTCCACTCTTAGAAAGCGTTCTTCTCTGACGTTGGTCTCGTGCTTGATCAACTGGATGATAACGTCAGCGATAGCAAACACCGGCAGGTCGGTCATCATCACGTGGGAATACTCGCCAATCAGAAAACTGGTACAGCCGTATGAGGAAAGCACGTTAGCCAAATCGTAGGTAACGATGCGACGCTGTTGAGGCGTGGTCAGAAGTTCGTTGAGAGCTTTGAAGGAATCTATGAAAACGAAGTTAGGTTTATAAGCAAGCAACAGCTCAAGAAGGATCTCGGGCAACTTCTCCACACCAGCATCGCGCAATAGAATTCCCAGGTCTTCGTAAATAATCGAAGTGCCAACTTTGGAGACGTCGAAGAAGCTATGACTTTGGCCATGCGTCAGAATCTTTTCCAACGGTTCAGACAAAGTCGTGAGGTACAGAGCCGGCTTCTCAGGTGTGGCGTTGGCAAAGGCCAGTTGTTCCGCCAGGATGGTTTTACCGGTGCCCGGGGCGCCCATAAATACACTAATTGTATTAACGGGAATTCCGCCAAGAAGCACTTCATCGAGCCCGGCACAACCGGTTGGTATTTTTTCAGCCATCAGGAATTGTCCCCTACCGCCTGTCGTCGCGAGTCCAGCAGCCCTTCCACCGTGGCAAGTAGCAATTCCTCATCGAGTGGTTTGCTGAGAAAGGCGTCAGCCCCGGCCTCAGCTGCGCGATCATTTGCCTGAAGATGACTGAAAATCATCACCAGGATGTCTTGGGTAACTGGATCCGATTTAATGGCCCTGCAAAGGCTTAGGCCGTCCAGCTTAGGAACTAAAATTTCAGAAACTATGATCTTCGGGTGTAGCTCCCGAGCACGAGCAAGGGCCGCTAGGCCGTCACCTGTAAACTCCACATTAAATCCAGCTTGCTCAAGGAAATACTTTTCCAGGCGCTGAACTACCGGGTTCCGCTCCACAACAAGTATGAGCGCACCGCAGCCAGAGTTCGCATCAGGGGGACTAGAGTCCGCGGAAGACATATGAATCTATAAGGACATTAAACGTAAATTGTGACGGGCTAATGGCGAAACAGTATCGCAAGCATCAGAATTTTGACAAGGCCTGTTTTGGAGCCCGAAATTGGATTTCTCGACCGCGTGCGGTTTAGGCCTCTACGGCACGTGATGTAGAATCAATTGGAACACCGCATGACAACGCCAGGCTATACACCACCACAAATCACACTCCACGTCAGGAAACCGACAGATGTCATCTGAAGCCAGCAAGCAAAACGAGACCGGAATGCGCACCGAGACCGACTCCATGGGAGAAATCAAGGTCCAGTCCGATAGGTATTGGGGTGCTCAAACCGAGCGAAGTCTTCTGCATTTCAACATCGGCAACGACAAAATGCCGCGCGAGATGATTCGCGCCCTGGGAATTTTGAAGAAAGCGGCAGCCCAGGTGAATGAAGAGTTGGGCAAACTTTCAGCCACCAAAGGCAAGCTCATCGAACAAGCCGCGAACGAAGTGATCGAAGGAAGACTTGACGAACACTTTCCTTTGCGAGTTTGGCAGACAGGTAGTGGCACGCAGACCAATATGAATGCCAACGAGGTAATCTCAAATCGCGCAATAGAGATTGCCGGAGGGGTAATGGGCAGCAAAACGCCTGTTCATCCCAATGACGACGTGAACATGTCGCAATCGTCAAACGACACGTTTCCCACGGCGATGTATATAGCCGGCGCTGAGGAGATGACCAAGCTCATTCCCGCCATTCAGGAGCTTCACGACGCGATAGATGAAAAAGCTAAAGAGTTTAAGGATGTTGTGAAGATTGGACGCACACATCTTCAGGACGCGACGCCGTTGACTGTGGGCCAGGAGATGTCTGGGTGGGCCGACCTGCTCGCTCGCGACATTGAACGCATTAAGATGACGTTACCGGGTTTGCTGGATCTGGCGATCGGCGGCACTGCAGTCGGCACAGGCTTGAATTCACATCCGGAGTTTGGCGAACGTGCGGCAAAGAAGATCGCAGAGCTTACCGGTTTGGCTTTCAAATCTCACCCCAACAAGTTTTCGGCGTTGTCGGCCCACGACGAGATCGTATTTGCCAGCGGGGCATTAAAGACGCTGGCTGCTTCACTGATGAAAATCGCTAACGACATCCGTTGGTTGGCGTCTGGCCCACGATGTGGGTTGGGCGAATTGATACTTCCTGAGAATGAACCCGGCTCATCGATCATGCCTGGCAAGGTTAACCCCACTCAGAGCGAAGCTATGACGATGGTTGCGGTCCAGGTATTTGGAAACGACGTTGCCATCACTATGGCGGGGTCGCAGGGAAACTTTGAACTCAACGTTTTTAAGCCCGTGATGATCCACAACCTGCTTCACTCGATCCGTTTGCTTCGTGACGCTGCGCATGGATTTGTTGAGTATTGCATCAAGGGGATTGAGTTAAATCGCGAACAGATAGACGAGCACTTGAAGGGCTCGCTGATGCTGGTGACGGCGCTAAATCCCCACATCGGATACGACAAGGCGGCCCAGGTGGCGAAGCACGCACATAAGAAAGGCATCAGTCTTCGCGAAGCGGCCGTTGACTTAGGGTTTTTGAGCGGTGAGGACTTTGATAAGTTCGTTAAGCCGGAAGAGATGACGCACCCATAGCCACTTGGGGAAGCTAAGTGGTTTTGTTTCGAACTTTGTCCTTTGTGCTTTGTTCTTTGCGATGCTCGCTTGTCGTTGTTCTCGTCCGATTAGTAATGTCGGTTAGCTGGTACTACAAAGCACCAAGCTCAAAGCACTAGTTATTTAAGAGGTAAGTTTGCCCGACCGTAACGACCAGGTAAAAGAAAACGTCCCCGGAGCTTACTACGTAGACTCCACTTGCATCGACTGCGACGTCTGCCGCGATACCGCCCCCGAAAACTTCATGCGTTCGGACGCAAACAGCTATTCGTTTGTTTACAAGCAGCCTGAGAATGAAGAAGAGAAATCCGCGTGTGAAGAAGCACTGCTCTGCTGTCCGGTGGAAGCTATCGGAAACGACGGCAGTGATTAGGAGGAGACTGCTAATCCAGGAGACGAAGGGCAAGATTTTCCATATCTCACTTATCAGTTCTGATTTGTCATTCGGGGTGAGCATCGAACCCCTCGGGCCCTGTGGTCACAGTGGCAATGGGGTCAGTTACACCTCAGGGTAGCGGTGGGTCGGCACACTTCCCCTGCAGGTCTTCTTCCACTCCATTCTTAGCACAAACAACCTCAATAACCCCGTCCTCTACAATCACCCGGTAAGTCGCAATCTTCTCCGCAACAGTAAGGCATTCTCCGCTTCGCACATCAAACTGCCAGCCATGCCATTCGCATTCGATAACACTACCGCAAAGAATTCCTTCCGATAATGGCGCTCCTTTGTGAGGGCAGAAGTTATTGGTGGCACAGAATTCGCCGCTCACATTGAAGACGGCAATCTGGTCACCATCTGGAAGTTCGATAGTTTTGCAGCTCCCCTCAGGCAAATCTTCCACCCGGCCAATAGTTATGGTTGTCGCCGTGCGGGCGCCGTGCTCGCACCCGTCGTTATTAGTATCGAATGATTGCATCACATGAATCGTAACAAAACAGTCTTTGAACTACACACGGCCAACGTTCCCGGTTTTCTGGGTTATATCAGCCAGTCGTTCAACTTCTACCAAAACAACGACACGCAAGAAACACAACTATCCTCGTTCTATCTCTAGTCTAAAGCAGGAACTTTTAGACTAATAGGAAGACGAGAAAGGGGTTAGAAATGAAACGGCATTTAATAACAGGATTCGCAGCCATCATGCTTGCAGTAGTTTGTGCGGGGACAACTTTAGCGAAAGAGATCTCCGTTGTTGGGCGTTTGCAGAAAACCGTCGAACCCGGGGGCTGGGTCATCGCTTCTTCAAAACAAAAGTATTTGATTCTAAACGCGCAACGTTTCCAAAACGAACCATGGTTTTCGGAATCAACCGAGGTGGAAGCCGTCGGTGAAACAAAGAATGTGATGACCACTTACATGGAAGGTACGCCTTTCGAAGTTCGTACCATTCGTGCTCTCTCACAAGGATCTTCAGGAACAGCTCAAACCACAAGCGGCAATACACGAGTGATCGTCAGCGGTGATTCGATCATCCAGGCCAAGCCCGACACAGCCGTTCTGACAATCACCGTCGTGAGCCAGGCCAAGCGAGCGCTGGACGCGCAACAGGAGAACGCCACCAAGAGTGAGGCTGTCGGCAAAGCGTTGAAGAGTGCCGCTGGGCCAGGCGCTGAAGTGAAAACCAGTGGTTACAGTTTGCAGCCAATGCGGGTTTATAAAGAAGGTCAGCCGCCAACGATCACCGGTTATGAAGCTCGCAACAGCGTGACGGTGACGATGTCTGATCTAACGAAGGTTGGAAATGTAATCGACGCATCATCGCTAGCCGGCGCCAATGATGTGGGTGCTCTTTCGTTTACGCTGAAACAAGACCAACCGGCCCGGGAACAGGCGCTGTCAGAAGCAACACGTGAAGCGGTTGGCAAGGCACGCATGATTGCCACTGCGCTGGGTGGACGCGTCGTTCGAATCGTAGAGGTGCAGGAGGAAGGAACACACAGGCCTCGACCAACCTACGAAATGGACCAGATGCAAACGATGAGAGCTGGCGTTGCAGCGTCTACTCCGATTGACGCAGGTACTCTTGATATCACGTCAAGGGTGCAATTGATTGCGGAGATTGAAGGCCCGGCCCGATAGGTAAACGGGGAGACTGCGATCGATGCGAGTGGTAATTCGCCTCGGCGAAGCAATGACAAATGAAAACTGATAGGTGAGATCTGGAAAAATCTTGACGTTAGTTTTCCGGATTAGGAAGCTACTCCCCCTCTCCCGTTCCGATCTTTTGCGCAAATTTCCCTACTGCGCTTACGCCCCCAAACGATTGTTGTTACTGGCCTCGTTCCCGAACGAGGCTTGATTTTTCCAAGGAGGCAGGCAATGAGCAGATATCGCAACGGCTTTGATGACGAATTTGATGGGCAATCCCGCCGGAGCAGGTTTGAACGTGAACGGCCATGGAACTATAGCCAGTCGCTCGAGGAGCGAGGCCGAGCGCTCGACGATTACAACCGCAGTGGTCTGGGAAGGCATGGTGAGCGTGCTGACTATCAATATGACGAGCCACGCTACAACGATTATCCAGGTCGCTATCGCGAAGATATGAATCGCAGACCCTACGAGGGCCGCGATTACGGTCAGAGTTCCTCGTACAACGATCGGGTAATGCGTTCAAGGCTGCGGGTACGCGACATCATGACGCGCGATCTGGCAGTCGCATACCGCGACACGATCCTGCGTGACGTCGCCACCATGATGAGAGACGAAGACACCGGCATTATTCCGGTAATCGATTTTCCTTCGGAAGGAAATGGCCGCAGTACCACCAACGAGCGGCGTTTGAACGGTGGCTATGGTCATGGCAAATTGATTGGATTAATCACTGACCGGGACATCGTCATGCGTGCTGTGGCAGACGGGAAGGATTGCGCCACCACCCGCGCTGAAGAAGTAATGTCCAACGATCTTCACAGTGCCCGACCGCATGAGCGTGTAGTCGAAGTGATTCGAAAGATGGGCGACAAGCAGGTGCGCCGCATCCCCGTCGTCAACGAAAACGGAAAGCTATTAGGGATGGTCTCGATGGGAGACATCGCAGTAGAGACGCAAGCCGACACAGAATTGGCCGGCGCCCTCGAGGATATTTCCCGTGAATCAACCTTCTGGGGAAAAATTTTCGGATAGCGCAATCTTCGACGCGTAGCATCGGTTCAATTTAGCCCGGCCTATCTGATTCTGTCGGAAATAAAGTGTTTGGTTTTCTCTGTGCATCGCGCAGAGAGTTGAAGATTTTCCGACAGATTCTGATAGGCCGGGCTAAATTGGTCCCGGCGCTATGCGTCGAAAACACTTATCAGACACTCAAAACCAAACTGACCAGCACCGGTTCCGCTTGACGCTTTTTTTATTTCCCTTATGCTGTAGACATCCAAGTATGCCAAATCGAAATCGCCAGGTTGCTCTGCTGACTGTTGCGCATCGGGTTAGACCATCCGGGCGTTTATGGAACCCCGCTGCCGATGTTTATCGTAGTGACGAAGGATGGTTGGTGAAGGTAGACCTGGCGGGAATGTGCGCTGACGATCTCGAGCTGGCGCTTGACGATTCTCTGTTGCGAATCTCGGGCTGCCGTCGCGACACCTTCTACCGCGAGGGCATGAGCTATCAGCAGATGGAAATCACCTACAGCAAATTTGAAAAGACGATTCAGTTTCCGTGCCCTATCGAAGAAGGTTCGGTAGCGCACAGCTTTCAGGATGGATTCCTGATTATCGAGTTGCGCTGCGGCTAATGCATTTGGAAAAGCACCATGGCAGAAACTTCCGACAAACCAAATTCGAACACGGAGCCAGAGACTCCCGAACCGCAACAGCCTGAGACTCTGGAACCGCAACAGCCCGAGACCGCCCCTTCACAGTCGTCTCCAGGCGAACCTTTCGAGATTGCAATCTTAGCCCTTCAGAATACGACCCTCTTTCCTGACACAGTTACACCGTTGGCCGTTGGCCGGCCGCGCTCCGTTGCGGCAGTTGAAGGTGCCCTGACCACTGAAGAAAAACTTCTGGGCTGCATCACCGTCAGGCCCGACGCAAAGAACACGAGTGGCGATGCCACCGGCAGCGACCTTTATGAAGTAGGCACCCTCGCGATGATCAAGCGCATGGAACGCATCGAGGAAACGATGCACATAATTGCGCAGGGTCAGGAGAGGGTTAAGGTCCTGGAGTGGAAACAGGAAACGCCGTATCTGAGGGCGCGCGTGCAGATTTTGCCTGAGCTTGAAATTCTGGACGCCGAAGAGGTTGAGGCCACAAAGCGAAATGTTCAGGCCATGGTCCAACAGGCGCTCGCGCTCCTGCCTGGTATTCCTCCGGAAGTGCGCGTGGCAATGATGGGAGCGGTGGAGCCCGTTCGTCTGGCTTACTTCCTGGGTTCAATTCTCAATCTGGGTGTCGAGCAGGAACAGAAAATGCTGGAGGCGAACAGTGCGGATGAATTGCTTCGCTTAGCGCACACCTATCTGGCCCGTGAACTTGAAATCATTCAGCTACGTTCGAAGATCGCCACCGACGCGCAGTCGGAGATGGACAAGTCGCAGCGCGACTACATTCTGCGGCAGCAAATGAAAGCGATCCAGAAAGAGCTCGGCGAAGACGAAAGCGGTGAAATCGCCGAAGCCGAGATGTTACGCGAGCGACTGGGGAAAGCCGACCTCCCTGACGACGTCAAAACGGAGGCCGAGCGTGAACTGAAGCGATTGGAAAAGTTGCCCGCAGCCGCGCCCGATTATCACGTCATCCGCACTTATCTCGACTACATTCTCGAGTTGCCATGGCTTAAGTCTTCTGAAGACAAACTCGATCTCAACGAAGCCCGCAAGATTCTGGATGAAGATCACTTTGGCCTCGAAGATGTAAAGGAACGAATTCTCGAGTTCTTAGCCGTCATCAAACTCAGGCCTGACACGAAGAGTCCCATCCTGTGCTTTGTTGGCCCACCAGGAGTTGGCAAGACTTCGCTGGGCAGATCGATCGCCCGCGCGCTGGGACGACAATTTGAACGGATGTCCTTGGGTGGTATGCGCGACGAGGCCGAGCTGCGTGGTCATCGTCGCACTTACATCGGCTCGATGCCCGGGCGGATCATTCAGTCCATTCGCAGGGCCGGCGTGAATAATCCGGTGCTGATGCTCGACGAAATTGACAAGCTCGGCAACGATTATCGCGGCGATCCCGCTTCGGCGTTGCTCGAGATTCTTGACCCACAACAAAACTCCACCTTCCGCGATCACTATCTCGATCTGCCGTTTGATCTTTCCAGAGTCTTTTTCATAGCGACCGCGAATCAACTTGGTCCAATTCCGCCGCCTTTACGCGATCGCATGGAAGTGATTTCGATAGCCGGATACAGCGATCGTGAAAAGCTGGAAATCGCCAAGCGCTACCTGCTGCCGCGGCAAATTGAAGAGAACGGACTGAAACCGAATCAACTGACGATCAGTGACGCAGCCATCGAGCTAATGGCCACGCGTTATACGCGCGAGGCCGGCGTGCGCCAGATGGAACGAACCATTGGCAGCGTCGCGCGGAAAGTAGCTTTAAAGATTGCTCAGGGCGATGTTGAGCAGGTCAGTGTTGACGTCATCGAGCTTCCGGAATATTTGGGTCCACCAAGGTTCTATCCAGAGCAGGCGCGCAAAGAGTTGCCCGCCGGTGTCTCTACTGGCATGGCCTGGACCGAGATGGGTGGCGAAGTCCTGTTCATCGAAGCCACGTTGTTGCCGGGAGGTAGGGGGCTAACAATTACTGGCCAGCTTGGTGAGGTGATGCAGGAATCGGCCAGGGCGGCCCAGTCGTATCTATGGTCGCATGCCACCGAGTTCGGGATCAGCCCTGAGATGTTCAAGGAGTACGGCGTTCACCTTCATGTTCCTGCGGGAGCTATACCCAAAGATGGTCCAAGCGCCGGAGTCACCATCACTGCGGCGCTGGCTTCACTTTATACCGGGCGGCGCGTGCGACCGGACACTGCGATGACCGGCGAAATCACGCTTTCAGGTCTGGTGTTTCCTGTCGGTGGAATTAAAGAAAAGGTCCTGGCAGCACATCGTGCCGGCATTCGCCGCATCCTGATGCCATCACGTAACGAAGCCGACATTGAAGACATTCCGGACGATGTTCGCAAGGAGCTGACTATCGTGTTTGTGTCGCGGATTAGTGAAGTGATCGAAGCGGCGTTGGAGGTTCTCGTTGCTAATCCTCCGCCGCCACCGATCACTACGCGAGTTGAACCAGACGCTGTTTCTCGGCAGAGCGAACCAACGCCGTTGACATTCGCCAACGGGCGCGTTGATTCAAAACTTTAGCGCACGGCGTTGATTAAGGAGGGGCGCAACCTAACAGGCGTTCAGAGTTCAAGCTTTAGCTTGCGGGTTGTAGACGCGAACGCGCAAACTAAAGGTGAACACCAGAAGGGCGGGAGATTTCAAAGCTCCCGCCCTTCTCTTTTTTGGTTGGTCTTATTCCTTGGTTTTGGAACGAACTAAGACGCCGTCACTGACGGGAACGGGTGATGGTAAACCCTCGGGCTGGATGATGAATTTGAAGCTGCCGCCTTTCACCACTCCCAACCTAAACCCGATGTAGAAGTATGGTCCAGCTGCTGGCACCACTGTCGAGTACTCACCAATGAAGCTTCCCTGCGCAGTGCCGGTGCGCACCAGACTGTTGTTGATGCCGCCGCCGTTCGGGGCCATCTCGATACCGCCCGGGAAATTACCGGAGTCTTCGATGACGCTCCCTCTGACTGTCTCCGGTGGATCCGAAGGTACGCTTTCACGCGACACCAGTTCAGTCGGCATGTTCAGTACTTTCAACACCGCCGTCTGAGTGTCACTGCCCTGACAGTTCGGCGAAGTCTGCGACAGGTTCCTCGCATTGCCACTTCCGGTCACTGCCGTCGCCGGCGATGGTGATGCCTGGCCGCAAGGTACCGCTAACTGATCAACGCGGAAGCGTAATTGCTGCAGTGTCTCCGACGATACGTTCCTGAACCCAAACCGGAAGATGAAGCTTCCCAGCGGGTTGTTGGCCTGGATCGTCGTGTTCATGTTCCCGGCGTTTTCAGGTGAGCCGCCATTGTCGATCACATAACGGCGTTCTGCGTTCGGCAACTGGTTGAGTGTGCGACCACTGTCGAACAATCTCGACTGCAACACACCCGGGTCTGGAAGATCGGGTGGCGCATTCCTATTCTGCGGCCCTGCTGCACCCAGCACTGACACCAGACCATTCGTACCTCCGGTCGGGAAGTTGGTGATGTTGAAGGCGATGTTGATGCCTGGCTTGGGCGCCACCATCAAAATGTCCTGCACATTGTTGTTGGTGTCCTGCGGCGCAGTGCCATCAGCATTCAGTGTCGTCTGACGGCGCAGCAATGAATACTGACCTGAGTCGCCGTAGAACACTGTCGCTCCATGGTTGGTAGTGCTGGCGTCACCTACCGGCCTTAAGCAACCGGTCGGTCCACCCTCGCAGTAGTTGTCTGCCAGTGATGGACGTGCACTGCCACTGGTTCCACACCCGGCAGTGTTGGCTAACTGGCAGGTTTGGAGTGGAGCGCCGGAGCCATAAGGTGCAAAGCCGATGCGGTCGTAAACCGTAAAGCTAAGCGGTGAAATACCAGTAGCGCCAAAGCCAAAGTCGCCATTGTCGGGAACGTTGGATGATGCGCCCACGGTGTTGGTACCGACGTTGGCCAACAGCAGACCGGCATCGTTGGGAATATCCACGCTGGTAAAGGCGCCTGGATGTTCAGCCGTGCCATTGATGATCGGGAAATCGCCAACCGCGGTAAATCCTGGACCGCTAATCGGATGGAGTGCCGACCCTCCGGTGCGGGAAGCCACTGTTCCGAAGAAATCCAAACTATACCCTCCACCAAACCCTCTGTTAGTACACAGCACGTAGCCTTTCGCGCGAATGATGGTGCCATCCGGAATCCGGCAAACGAGTGTCACCACGTTATCGGTGACACCATTTCCTGCCGAGGCAAATACGCCGAGTCCGCCGTTGTTTGTGGGTATCGTTGTGCCTACCTGAACATCGGTCGGCGTGTGATTGTAGATCTCGATGAATTCATCTTTGGACGGCTGAAGAGTCTCGACCAGTATCTTGTCCGAGTTAAATGGGCTCTTCATCGCCGGGAACGGGCCGTCGGTGCCCGGCCCGTTTTCTCTGAACTCACTGATGCGCAGAGAAATCGTGGCTGGATCAGTCACCGTCAGCGTTACATGGGCCATGTCGCTACCTGCAGTGTTGGTGGCCGTGTAATTGAAACCATCATTACCTGTGAATCCAGCCGGCGGTGTGTAACTGAAACTGCCGTCCGCGTTCAGGCTGAAGGTTCCGCCTGCCGTAGTTGCGCCCCCATTCGGCACTGCCGTAGGCGAAGGGAACCCGCCATCGTTACTCAATACTCCCGGGGCAGCAATATTGATCGACTGATTCAAAAACGTGAAATAGTGATCGTTATTGGCTCCCGGAGGGATGTTGACTGTTAACGTAAACGAGCAGGTAGCGTTATTCCCTGAAGCATCCGTAGCCGTGCAACTCACAGTCGTCGTGCCCTGGGGGAAGGCTGACCCTGATGCCGGAGTGCAGATCGTAGTCACACCCGGACAGTTGTCGCTGGCTGTCGGCGGCGGGAAAGTGCCAGTTGCACTCGTCGTGTCGGGCGCACCAGTAACTGTCTGATTTGCTGGACAAGTATTCAACGGTGGTTGGGTATCGTTTACCGTTACTGTAAAGGTACAGGCTGGATCACCACCGGCTGCTTCGCAGGTAACTGTGGTCGTGCCGACCGGGAAGAATGATCCTGACGCCGGCGAGCAGGTAACTGCGCCGCAGGTGCCGGTCGTGGTGGGGGCTGGATAGTTGACCACCGCACCACATTGATTCGGATCGTTCGACTGGGTGATGTTTGCCGGACAGGTGAGTAAGCATCCATCGTCATAGTCGCAAAATCTTACGTTACCGGCTACATCCGTAATCCTGATCTCGATCGACATCTTCTGGGTCTGATCGATCTTGGTAGATGTGATAGTGACGGGATCGGTAGTACCGACTGTGAAAGGTGGTACTACCGTGTCCGCATTCTCAGACTTCGTCACCAATATTTCGGCGATCCCGCTGTCGTTGTCCTCAACGATGAAAGTAACTACCTTCGGTGGTCCGGCGGTTTCCGAATGTGTGCAGGTTGGCTCCTCAGTATCCGCCAGGGAAACTCTCAGCATTGAAACTTCCCATAAGAACTCGTCAGGAGTGGCTGCTGGGGAGTTTATTTGAACCACCGTGTTACCGACTGTGGCGGGGATGTTGATGGTAAAGGTGTCAGTATCCCAACCGTCGTTGTCGTCCGAGCTGTTCAGAGCATTGAATAGCGTGGGATTGTTGGAGACTGTGATCTCGTCGGCTTTCGCCGCTTCGCCATCGCCGGCAATCACGGTCAGGGCCGCCGTTCGAGCCGAAGGTTTGGCGCCATGGTTAAAAGTGATCGGCGCTGTGGTTCTGGCATCACCCGGCGTCGGGTCGGCTGCAAAGGCATAGTCGAGTCCGTCCCAAACGATTACTCGATATAACGCGGGATCAGCGGCGTTTGTGTAAGCAACTACTAATGAAACACCCTTTAAGGACGCCAAATTACTGCCTTCGTTGCCATCATCAAATGGGAAGCTGTGAAGACCTACACCAGCGGCAGAAACAATAGAAGTAACGTCTGCAAAATAGCCTATGTTATTTACTTTGCTGGGCGTAGTACTGGTGCTGGTTTCAGTACCAATAACGGTCCCACCAATAGCGACGCTGTTGAAAAGAATTTCTGAATCCTTGTATATGGGTGGCGGCGGGTCGCACGTGGCTCCAGCTGCAGGACAGTTGTCGTCCTGACCTGCCCAATATAGGAGTGCAAATCTGACTGGCCCGCCTACATTCACAGTCAGGTTCTGTGGTGTAGTGTGGTCCCAACCGATTAGTCCAACGCCGTCGACCACGGTTGTTAGGCCATTTTCCTGCAAATCGATAAATGGTGCGAGCGCTGTCATAGGCATCGGAGCGGGTGCGGCGAGCCAGCTCATGCCTGACAAGTCAGAGCGCTTCGGAACTATTGAAAACTTTGAACCCTTGGTGGGTTGCGGATCCCGGAAACTCTCCTCAGTTGAGATCACACTTGAGCGTTCGGCGGAACTCGCCGGCAGTAACAACGAGGACCCTACGGAAATGAGACAGACTAATAGTAACCAACCAGCTTTGCGCTTCATGGTTCTCTCCCTATGGTCAATGTTCGATAATTTCCGGGCTTGACGAGCAACGCGGCCTCTGACGAATTGCAAAAGGTCCGGCTGCAACAAATTTACTGAAATAGGATTGGCAAACCGTATCTCTGGGGGTGACGGTCGCGTGGCTAGCATTAGTCGCTAACCGAATTGCTCAAGTGTGGCAAATTATGTTTGTCTCGAAGTGAGCTGTCAACCATTTTGTAATTGGCATGCGGGATCGTGTGTAGACACGCACGCTAACAGGTGTTCAGAGTTCAACCTTCAGGTTTGCGGTTTGGTTTCTTCCAACGATACAAATTAAGGGTAGAACTCTAAAGACCTGTTTAGCTTGCGGGGTTTGAGAAATCAGGCCGCAACCTGTCACCTAAATCAATGCCCTGATCTTTAGCCGCAGTCGGCGAATCTGCGTGGTCAGTAGCCCGAATCGAGTTGACGGGTAAAAACGAGACCACCAACGCGATCACAATCATCGTGACGAGTATTCGCTCCTACGTATTGAACGCACCATGACTTTGCTCCTTAAGTTGGGTCTTGAAAAAATGGGTGTGGTCCACTACCACAACATTTCCTGATTATTGGAAAGTAGTTACTGGTTTTTCTCAGCTTTTCGGAATGGCGCCGATTAGGGGGAAATTCGGCTCGCCGGACTGTTCGTCGGGAAACTCGAGTCTGGACTCTCGATAGTGGTGGGCAGATTATCCCCGCTCACTCTTGGAAGTCAAGATTTTTGGGAGTCGATGAAGGCGGATGCAGTGAAGGTGTTTAGAGTTCAAGCTTTTAGCTTGCGGGTGGGACTAACACGAGTCGCTGAGATTATGAGTCGGCGTGAGGTCGCAACCTGAAGGTGAACTCTGAACGACGGATTTCGCGATTCAAATAAAAAGGGCGGAAGTCTGACGACTTCCGCCCTTCTCTATCTTCACCAGTCAGCCGTATCGGTTATGGCACGGTCGGCGCGGGTACTGGCGTAGTGCTTGAGCCTTCAGGCTGGAAGAGGAATCGGAAGCCGCCTCCCTTAACCACACCCATCCTGAATGCGATGTAGAACCTCGGACCTGGACCACCTGCCGGGACCACTGTAGTGAACTCTCCCGTCAGACTTCCGGGTGCCGTTCCGGTACGCACCAGACTGTTGTTGATCCCTCCGCCGTTTGGCGCCAGCTTCGTTCCGTCAGTGTCTTCAATCACGCTGCCGTGAACGGTTACCGCTGGTCCAACCTCAGGCGCCACAAATTCCGTGGGCATGTTCAGCATCTTCAGGATTGCCGTCTTGTTGTCAGCACCCTGACAGTTCGGCGTTGTCTGATGGAGATTGCGAGCATTGCCACTGCCCACTGTTCCAGTGCCCGCCGGCGGTGCGGATTGTCCACAAGGCACTGACAGGTTGTCGATCCGGAACCGCAGCCGGTTGATGTCACTCGCGGCTGACATATTGCGGAAGCCAAACCTGAAGATAAAGCTGCCCTGCGGGTTATTGTTGAGCGTGGTCAGAGTGTTATCCAGCACGTAACGCCGCTCGGCATTCGGTAACTGCGACGACGTTCTACTGGTGTCAAACAACGACGACTGCAATCTCGTCTCCGCCAGGTCAGCCGGCGCCGCGTTGTTTTGCGGTCCAGCAGCTCCCAACACCGACACCAGGCCGTTACCCGCTCCCGTTGGGAAGTTGGTAATGCTGAAGGCGATGTTAATTCCAGGCGTCGGCGACACCATCACGAAGTCGTCTGCGTTGTTAGCCGTGTCCTGCGGAACATTACCGATCGTCGCACTCTGATCGACGGTCTGCCTGCGCAGCAGAGAGTATTGACCGGAGTCACCGTAAAACACCGCCGTGCCATGGTTAGTGGTGCTGGCATCACCCACTGGTCGTAAGCATCCAGCGGCTCCACCTTCGCAGTAATTGTCGGCCAGTGATGGACGTGCACTACCGCTGACTCCGCAACCAGCTGGATTAACCAGTTGGCACGTCTGCAGTGGAGCGCCGCTTCCGTATGGGGCAAACCCAACTCGATCCCAAACGGTGAAGTTGCCCGCTCCGACACCGGTCGCGCTGAAACCAAAGGAGCCATTGCCAACATCCGACGAAGCGCCCACCGTGTTGGTGCCGACGTTAGCCAGGACTAACCCGGCGTCGTTGGGAACATCAGCGCTGGTGTAAGCGCCCGGGTGGGCAACCGTTCCATTGATGATCGGGAAGTTACCAACCGCTGTCGCAGCCGAGCCATTGATCACTGGAGTAGTGGCCGAGCCCGTGCTTGAGCCAACCGTTCCCAGTGCCGCCAGGCTGTAGTTCGTGCCGGTGCACAGTATGTAACCACGCGCCGGGATGATGGTGCCGTTCGGTATCAGACAAACGAGTGTCACAGTATTTGAAGTGACCCCGTTGCCTGCCGAAGCAAACAGTCCATAGCCGCCGCTGTTACTGAGCGAAGTTCCGCCTACCTGGTGAGCCGTGGGGCTCGCATTGTAGATCTCGAAGAACTCGTCGGTCGCTCCGTTTGGACCATTGAATCGGAATTCACTAATCCTGAGAGCTATCGTGGCCGGGTCGGTAACCACCAGTTCGACGTGGGCCGTATCGCTGCCAGCCGGGTTGGTGATCGTGTAGTCGAAGCCGTCAGTACCGGAGAAGCCGGCCGGCGGCGTGTAGGTGAAGCTACCGTTTGCATTGATCGTGTAGGTTCCACCTGCTTCAGTTGTTCCGCCCACCACTGGCGTGACCGCCAGGTTTGGACCAGTGTCGTTGCTGAGTACGCCCGGCGCCGGAATGTTCAATACCTGATCCTTGAGACCGAAGTACTGATCGTCAAAGGCATTCGGTAAGGCGATGACCGTCGTGGTCGCCGTGCCGGTGTTGTTGCCCGGCGTCGGATCGGTGGTCGTGCTGGTCGCCGTAGCCGAGTTAGTCAGCACGGTGTTATGTGGCGTCGCCAGGTTTACGTTCACAACTAAGGTGAACACCGAGCTGGCGCCGGAAGCGAGTGACGGCGAAGTCGCAGTCACGGTTCCTGTGCCACCGACTGGAACTACGTCGGTACGCGTCCATCCCGCCGGCACCGTAAAGGAAACGAGGGTGGTGAACGCCGGCAGCGTATCCGAAAGCGACAGGTTCAGCGCGTCGCTGCTGCCGCCATTCGTGACCGTGATGGTGTAAGTCAGGTTTGCACCCGCTGCCACCGGATCATCTGATTCGGTCTTCACAACCAGCAAGTCGGCTGACGTGACCACCGTGGTGGTCTCCGTATCCGAATCGTTGCCCGGGGTCGGATCGCTTGTAGCACTGGCAGCCGTCGCAGTGTTGGAAATAATGGACGCCGCGGCCACGTTTGAGTTGACCTTCACCACCACCGTGAAGGTGGCTGTCTCTCCAGCAGCTACTGTTGCTTTCGAGAAGACGATATTGCCCGTTCCACCAACCGGCACCGCGTCCGTTCGACTCCACCCCGCATGAGGGGTCGCCGAGACGAAGGTTGTATTTGCCGGTACGGCATCGGTCACCGTTACCGTCTGCGCATCACTTGGACCATTGTTAACGAAGTTGATGGTGTAAGTGATGTTGTCGCCGGCGATGACTGGGTCAGGCAGATCTGTCTTGGATGTGATCTCCAGATCCGCGCTGGTGTTGGTTGTGGTTGTCGCCGTGGCTGAGTTGTTAGCGCTGTTGCTATCAACCGACGAGGTCGTAACGTTGGCTGTATTTGAGATGAGCGTGCCCGAAGCCACATTCGCGTTGACCTTAACTACTATCGTCAAGGTCGCTGTAGCCAGCGGCGCCAGCGTACCAAACGTACCAGTTACAGTTCCACTACTCTCGCTAACCGAGCCCTGTGACACCATGGCTGACACAAACGAGGTCCCCACCGGGATGGTATCCGTCGCTGTCACATCGCTGGCTGAGGTCACCGCGGAGTTATTCTCCACCGTGATGAGATAGGTGATGTTCTGTCCAGCGATTACCGGATCAGGCGAATCAGTCTTCGTAATCTCGACATCAGACTGATTGACTGTGGTGGACTCCGTATCCGAATTGTTGGCCGGCGTCGGATCGTTAGTCGTACCGGCGGCGGTCGCAGTGTTGTTGATCGTCGAACCCTCGACTGCGGTGTTGTCCACTTTCACTACCACTTCGAACGTGGCAGGTTCCGCGGCCGCAACTGTGGCCTTCGCGAAGACCACGTTACCCGTGCCACCTACGGCCGGCTGACTTTGAATCGTCCAACCGGAACCAGAGGTAATCTGCGCGGAAACGAACGTTGTGCCTGCCGGCACCGCATCGGTGATAGTCACACCCTGCGCATCACTTGGACCGTCGTTCTGGAAGTTGATCGCATAGGTGATGTTCTGGCTGGCAATGACTGGATCTGGCGTATCGGTCTTAGACGTTATGTTCAGATCAGCGTTCACCTGCACCGTCGTCATGGCCGTCTGCGAGTTGTTCGCGCCCACTGTATCCAGCGATGTAGTTGCCGCCGTGGCCGTGTTGTTGATAACCGTGCCGTTGAGCACATTCGTGTTGACCTTGACCACGATGGTGAATACGGCCGTCTCAGCACCTGCCACCAGCGCCTTCGAGAAGACGATGTTGCCCGTTCCACCCAATGGGACTACGTCAGTGCGCGCCCAACCTGGGGAAACTGTGGTGGCCGAAACCAATGTAGTGCCTGTTGGCACGGCATCAGTCACCGTCACATCGCTGGCTGCGCTTGCCGCCGAGTTGTTCTTGAAGTTCACCGTGTAGGTGATGTTGCTGCCCGCCTCAACCGGATCTGGCGTGTCAGTCTTCGAGGTGATCTCGATGTCTGACTGATTGACCGTGGTCGTTTCCGTATCCGAATTGTTGCCCGGCGTCGGATCGTTGGTTGTGCCCGCGGCCGTGGCAGTGTTGCTGATGGTCGAACCCTCAACCGCGTTGTTGTTAACCTTCACTACCACTTCAAACACTGCGGATTCCCCGGCCGCAACAGTAGTCTTCGAGAAGACCACGTTACCCGTGCCACCCACGGCCGGCGGACTTGGAATCGTCCAACCGGAACCAGAGGTAATCTGCGCGGAAACGAACGTTGTGCCTGCCGGCACCGCATCGGTGATAGTCACACCCTGCGCATCACTTGGACCGTCGTTCTGGAAGTTGATCGCATAGGTGATGTTCTGGCTGGCAATGACTGGATCTGGCGTATCGGTCTTAGACGTTATGTTCAGATCAGCGTTCACTTGCACCGTCGTCATAGCCGTCGCCGAGTTGTTTGCGCTGACGGTATCCAGCGATGTAGTTGCCGCCGTGGCCGTGTTGTTGATAACCGTGCCGTTGAGCACACTGGCGTTGACCTTGACCACGATCGTGAACACCGCCGTTTCCGCTCCCGCGACTGAGGCCTTCGAGAAGACCACATTGCCCGTGCCACCAACTGCCGGTGTTACTGGAGTCCAGCCAGCCGGAGCGGATGCCGAGACGAACGTAGTACCTGTGGGCACGGCGTCTGTCACCGTCACATTGCTGGCCGTGTTAACCGCCGAGTTGTTCTTGAAGTTCACCGTGTAGGTGATGTCGCTGCCAGCCTCAACCGGATCAGGAGTATCAGTCTTGGAGGTGATCTCGATGTCAGACTGAATGACTGAGGTTGTAGCCGTGCCCGTGTTGTTGAGTGGGAAAGGATCGTTAGTAGCGGACCCTGCCACTGCGTTGTTGGTGATGGTAGTGCCTTCCGGAGTGGCGGCATTCACGTTTACGATCATCGTAAACGTGGCTGACGCTCCAGCCGGCAGAGTCGCTAGCGAACAACTAACGTTGCCCGTTCCGCCCATCGTTGGAGTTGTGCACATGAAGGTAGGCCCAGTGTCCTGGACGAAAGAGAAGAATGTGGTGTTCGCCGGTACTGCATCTGTCAGCGTCACCGTCTGCGCATCACTCGGTCCATTGTTGGTAAGCGTGATGCCATAGGTGATGTTAGTGCCGGCTGTAACCGGGTCTGGTGAATCGATCTTCACCGACAAAAGATCAGATGACGGCGTCAGATTGGTTGTGTCGTTCGCCGAATTGTCTGAGGTGTCCATTTCCCCGCCGCCAGAAACGGTGACGTTGTTAATTACACTTGCGGTGTTGGCGCCCGCCGTTACCGTCAGCGTAATGGGTTCAAAGGTGCCGCCGGCAGCCACTACCTGCGTTGAAGTGCAGGTGCGCACCGCCGGTCCGGTCACCGGATAAACTCCACCGCAGGTCCAACCGGTTCCGCTCATCGAGGTGGCCGTCAACCCGGCCGGTAGGTTCTCCGTCACCGTGGTCGTACCCACAGTGCTTCCCGGGCCATCATTGTGCACCGTGATGGTGTACGTGTTGCCGGTGCTGCCCTGAACGAATGGATCGGTGTGCGTCTTCGTGATCCTCAGATCGGAAGGTTTGCACTTCCCGCCTGTATCCGCGTCGAAGAGTGAGTCGATCTCCCCAGCCGTTAGCGCGCGACTGAAGATTTCAACCTCGTCAATTACCCCAGTGAACCCAAAATTGCCGGCCTGATCGGCGCCGATTCTGAGCGGCAATGCATTAACCGGGATAAGCCCGGTTGCACCCGTGGTGTTGACTGCGACGCCATCAATGTAGAAGACAACGTTGGTCCCATCGTAGGTCACAGCCACGTGGGTGAATACACCTTGAGGAATCACCTGCGCAGTTTGGACATTAGCGGTTCCGGAGATGAACCGAAGGTTGCCGTTCATCAGGTCGAACAAATAACCGTCGGTATTTCCGGGCGTGATCTTGTCAACGATGCGTCCGCTGGCCAATGCATTCGTCGGGTTAATCCAGGCGTCGATGGTGATCGCCGTGGTGATGTCGAGGCTGTTCGAGTCAGGAGCTTCAACGTAATCACCCGTGCCGTCGAGGCTGAATCCCTGCAGGACTTTCCCTGCTCCATAGGTTGCGTTGCCGTTAAGCACACCGTCGTTGCCACCGGCAATATCTCTAGGCGTGTTGTCGCCGGTCCACCAAGCATTCATGTTGGCCGGGACTGGCTCCAGGCAAACGACGATCGGTGTATTGACTGCGCCCGTGGTGTTGTTGGCTGGAGTTGGATCCGTTCCGTTGCCAGCATCATCGGCGATCGTGGCGGTATTGGTTATCTGAGTTGCACCCGGCGGTAGCGGGTCTATTACCGTCACCGCAAAGGTAACTGTGCCGCCACCTCCACCGCCGGCCACAGCGCCGATGGTGGTGGTGCAGACTGTGCCGCCCGGTGAGTTGTCCGCACAACTCCAGACCGTGGGCGCGCTGGCGGCAGTGCTGAAGGTTGTGTTAACCGGAACTGTTTCAGTGATCACAACACCCGTCGCATTCTGATTGCCCGCATTAGCGTATGTGATCGTGTAGGTGATGACGTCATTCGGCGCCACGCTGGTGACATCAGCTACCTTGCTGATTGTCATATCCGGCGCTGCGTCAAGCGTGTCGGTGTCGGTGGCCGTGTTTGGTAGTGTGGGATCGGTGCCATTCGCTCCGTCGTCCGCAATGCTGGCCGTGTTGACAATTGAAGCCAGGCCCGCAGCTGCCGGGTTAGTGACTACTACCGCAAACGTCGCCGAGGCTGCTGGAGCGCCGGCCGTAAGACTGCCTACGTTGATGGTACAGACTGTTCCGGCCGGTGAGCCGTTGGAGCAACCGGACCAGGCAGAACTGCCCGTGGTGGTAAATGTCGTGCCCACAGGAACGGTTTCCGTCAGTACTACGCCGCTGGCGTTCTGCGTACCCACGTTCGAGTAGTTGATCGTGTAGGTCAAGGTCGAACCCGGAGTCGTAGACGCCACGCCGTCTGACTTCGAAATATTCAAATCAGGCGCCGCCGTCAGTGTGTCGGTATCGGTAGTTGTGTTGTTGGCGGTATTGATGTCCGGTTCGTATGAGCCATCGTGTGCGATGGTGGCTGTGTTGACAATGCTGGCCAAGCCCGCCGCTGCCGGGTTTATGACTGTCACTACGAACGTTCTGGTTCCGGTAAAGCCGGCCACGCCGTTGCGCGGCAGGTTACCGAGGTTGATTGTGCAGACAGTTCCTGCGGGAGCGCCGTCAAGGCAACCGGCCCATACTGAGCTGCCGGCCGCTTTGAAGACCGTGCCGACCGGAACGGTTTCAGTTAACACGACGCCATTAGCACCGTGGTCATTGTTTGTGTAGGTCAGCGTATAAGTCAGATCGCTGCCCGGAGTGGCTGTGGTTACGCCGTCGGTCTTGGTCACCTGGACATCAAGACGCGAGATTGGCGTTACCGTCGGATCGTTAGCGCCGCCCACCGCCGGATCGTCCGTCTGGACGTCAGCGAAGTTGGTGCCAGAGACCGTTCCCTGGTTGGACACACTGGTGGCAGCACCCAATCCAGTGGTGTTTACTGTTACCTGGAACTTGATGGTCACCGTCTTGCCGCCAGGCAACGTGCCGATATTGAGCGGAGTCAGCGGTGGCATTGGCGCAAGTGGCGTCAACACTGGACTGCTATTCAGTGATGGCGAAGCGCCTCGTAATCTGCGAACCGCATGATGTGAAAGGACCTTGGCGCCGAAGCGGCCGGCGCTCGACTTCGCGGCTGGTTGCTGATTCTCTACAGCCTTCAGATCGGTTTGTGAGCGAAGAGCAGCTGGCTGGACCTTCACGTTGGAGGTCGGATTCGATGAAACCGGTTGCGCAATGGGACTCTTGATTGCTCCTACGCGCGAAACAACTTTCTCCGGGTTGAACATTATGTTCGACGGCAATGTACAAGCGGGAACGCCGAAGGCGGGGGTTCCCACCACGGTCACCGTTGCAGCGTTGTTAGCGGCAGCAACTGCCGCTGCACTTGCCTGAACCACATTTAATTGTCCTAAGACCTCGTTAAGCCGGATCGTGTTACCAGCGGCGGTGACGTTATTACCACTGATGTTGGCGCATGCGGTAGGAGGACCGCCAGCGATACCTGGATCATCATTTGTGGTGATGTCAATGGCAATGCCCGGGGTACCGTTGTTGTTCGTAAACTTATTATTCGTAATCGTGAGGTTCGAAGTAGTGGCTTCCTCAGTGTCGATTCTCAAAAATCTGGTGCCGGTATTGGAGATTGCTCCGGTGCCCTGACCGTTGTTGTCTACCTGCACGTCTACTTGCGATGCGTTAGACCCGCGGAAGTTCAAATCTATCGCCTCAGACGTGGCGGCGGCGGTTGGCATGTTCCAGTTGTTGCCTAAAATCTTAATGTCGCCGCCTGACGAGAACTCGCGGTAGTCAATGAAGATAAATTCACGGTTGGTCGCATTGTATGTAATGTTCGTGGCGACGTTGTTTTCAAAACGCACATTGGAAAAATTTGCGGCGTTATAGGAAATCGGCTCGAAGACATGGCCGATCACGTGGCGTCCACCCACCGGGTAGGCGATGTTCTGAATGGTGTTGCCCTTAACCAGTACTGTCAGCTTACCGCCGCTGTTTTGAGTACGGATAACGCTGGTGTTCGCAACGGTGCCGTCCTCAGCAATGTTGTCGAACAGGTTGTTCTCGATTGTGGAGTTGTGGGTCGCACCGTTACTTACCAACGCCGCCACATTGTTCTCCGCACTGGCTTGCGCGTTTTGGAAAGTGTTGCCATTGATAATGGACGTCACCGTACCCGTGGTACCGGCATTAGCGCCGCCAGTGGAGGTAATAGCCTGACTATTAAGGCCCTCGAAGAGACATCCATTAAGGATGCTGACGTTCATGTTCGCGGTGCCATCGTTTCTGAACATGACCGTCGAAGCGCCGCTGTTCGAGCTGGTAAAGTCAGTATTGTTGACTTCGAAGAGCGTATTGCTAAAGCCGGAATTATTCTGTATCCAGAGGCCGTGCGTGGCCGGGCCATCAACGTTGGTAACGAGACTGTTGAGATTCAGGCGGCTCGTACCGGTCAGGTTTAGAGCGATCATGCCGCTGCCGGTGGGACTGTCGATGAGCACAGCAGAGACAATGATGTTGCTGCCGCCATTGGCCTCGATGCCGTGTTCTCCCAGCGTGCCCTCATTGTCCGCCAGCAGCGCCTGGGGAGTGTCGCCCGGACTATTCAGATTGATGGCCTTCAAAGTGATGTTATTGGCATTGGTCAGACGAATGCCGTCGCTGGTGGTGTTAGTCATGACACCGCCCGTGCCGTTGCGCGTATTCGTGTTGTCGCCGATGACGCTGAAGGAGCCCGAGTTGTTTTGAATCACGATACCGCTGGGAGCGCCGTTGACTGAAACGAGCGTCAGTACCATTGCCAGCGGTGTCGTCGCGGCGCCAGTGATCTCGACGCCTGTGCCGGTCGTCGTGGTTATCGAACCCGACGTTGTCGTGATCGTGCCGGTGTTGTCGGTGGCATGCAGGCCGCGCTGGGTAGCGGCGGGCGTAATGTCGAGATCGCCAAAGGTCAATGTACTAGCGTTTGAGGTGAGCAGAACGCCGGTATTGGCGGAGCCAGTCACGGCTGTAGTGCCAAAGCCCAAACTCCCGGTCGTGTTGTTGACGCGGATGCCATGGGCCGGAACGATGGCGCTGTTAGTCGAACTCGTGCTGGTAAACAACATGTTTGCCGTGACGTCTTCAACGTCAACCGCCGCGCCGCCCGTCGCGCTGATTGTGTTGGCTGCGGCATTCATCGTCAGGCCGAAGCTTCCGGCGCTGTTGTCAGCTTGAATTCCTCGTCCTGCAGAGGTTGTGACTTGAACGTTATTCGAGAACGTGAGCGTGGTCCCGCCGGTGTGATTGCGTAAGACGATTGCATCTGTCGTGATCGCTGTACCGGTCACTGTTGACCCACCGTTAAAGAGGACGCTACCGCCGGTCTTGGTTTGAATATCAAGTAGTCGGCCGGTGGTACGACTGACCGGGCTGTTGGAAAAATTGATCACGCCGTTGCCACCGCTGACGAAAACAGCCGTTCCGGATGTCGTCCCCGAGATTGGGGAGTTCGTCATGTTGAAAGTGCCGGTCTGGTTCGTCAGACTCACACCGCCTCCGGTGGTGCTGTTTGTGATAGCAACACCTGTGATGTTGGTGGTCCCGCCGATGCCACTACCCAGGATTGCGAAATTATTTGCCTGGCTAATATTCAGTCCGGTAACCAGGTTGGTACCGCCGAGGGTCACCGCAGTGCCCGCGGTGTTGGTGATGACAGGCGTCGATCCGGCCGGACGCAGCGTGATGCTATTAGCAACCAGAGCCACGCCCTCGCCAGTCAGAACTTGACCGCTATCGAGAGTGAAGGCCCCGTTGAGCGTTGCAGCGTTGAAAAAGACGTAAAGGATATCGCTAGCAAGATTGGCAGCGGTTGAAATCGTGGCGGCATTCCCCGAGGGAGTGTTGCTGCGGCCATCACCAGCAGCGCCTGCCTGCAAATACCACACGCGCACCGGCATGTTGATCGTAACAGTCCCAGTGCCCACCAGCGTGCTGTCTACGCTGTTCTGAATGGTGTAGGTAAATGTGTCCGAGAAACCCGGCCCACCGTCGCCAAGTTGTGGCGTGTAAACGAAGTGACCGTTAGAGGCCAGGGTCACGACGCCACCCTGTGTGGTTGGTGCATTAGTTTGCGTTACCACGGTGATGCTGTCAGTTATTGCTACATCGTTGGCGGTTACTGACGGAAGTGATCGGGCAGACGTGTCGAGCACCGTGTTTCCGACCCAGTTATAAGAATCATCAAACGCAATCGGAGAGGCGTGCATCGAGCCCGGGACGAAGGTTGTGTTCGCATCAATGGTGTCGTTGAACGTGACGCCTGTCGCCGCATCTGTTCCCGTGTTGTTGACGGCAACCGTATAAGAAATCGTCTCGCCGAGTTCTGCCTTGCCGTCACCGTCAGCATCCGGGAAGGAGTCGACTTTGCTGGCGGTGATTGGACCAACAGCCAGCATAGGGGCCGCAGCAGGTACTGGAGCAGGCGCAGGAAGTGGGGCCGGCAGGGGCATTGCCGCTGGTTCGGCCGGGGAAGGCTGCGAGCTCTTAGGGACTTTGCTGGTTTTCACCGAGAGTGGAATCAGCGCTCGTCGCGTCGCGGCGCCGACTGAAGCGATCGGCGCGATTAGCGTCATCAAGGAGAGTAGACAAGCACCGAAAATTCTCTTGTTACTCGGGATGGTAATGATTGAGCGGTTCATGGACTCTCCTTCAGGGGTTCAATGGAATTAGTGCGGGAAAAGCGATAGGAATGTGAGAAGAATAGTGGTTAATGCACTCCGTACTATGGCACGGCAAATCAATTTAGGGACGACCACAATTCAGCGTGAAATGCGGACAAGTCATTTAAAACACAGCGAGATCAGACTGTTGACGAACTACAACGTGAAGCGTAGAGCATGTTTCACGTATTCAATATGTTGAAAAGAGGTATGTTCAGTGAGCCGCCGCCTTTGTCGTTGCACGGCTAACGCTCGATCGCGTTTAGGGCTGGAAAATTAACATAAATAGTCCAAAAATAACAAGGCATTTATCCTCGGATTAGTCGGGTGGTGACTGAGTTAGAAGGGGCATCCGTAAAAATCCTGACCTCGCATGAATGATAAAACCTGAGCTGAGTAAGGTACCTTACGCTACTGCGGGGTGACTTTTTCTTTGGCCCTCGCCCTGCGCTCCTTCAGAGTTTTGTCTGCGACTAAATCACGTATAAGCACGTAATTCAGATTACCCCCTTCGCCGCCTGAAAATATCTGGATCCCGAATTCCCTGCATGACAGAGTCTTCATCTGAGTTTCGAGCCCTGGATACGGTTCCCAGCTGTCAGCCGCCGGAAGATTCGTTCCCGTAGTAAACTTCTCCACAAACTTGTCGACATCTGGCCATTCTGGCCCGTTGTAGCCGACGGAAAAACTGGAGACCAAACCGTCCAGCAACGTAAAGTTGATGTGGAGTACTCCTGAAAATTTCTCCTTTGACTGATATCGATCAGGCTTAAGAACAAAACTACCAACTCCAAACTTGCTCGCTGGTTTGGCGATGGCGGAACGGAGCGCCGCATCCTCACTGCTTCCGGGAAAGAGAGCCAGCACCTGCTCCGGTGTCATTCGAAGCCTCAGACCATTTATCAACGGAGCCTGGTCCATCACCATGCTGCAGGGTAAATCGTTGGAAACGGCAACATTGGCAGTCGGCGTCGGGGAAGGCATTGGCACACCAGCATCGTTCTGGGGAGCCTGCGACCCAGTTGACCGAGACGCGCAGGCGACACACACAGCAACCACCAAAAGCAAGAATGCGAAAAATGGCTTCATAGTCTATTCCTAAAAAATCTCTTTGGAGCTAAATCCTGCCAGGTTGCGTGACGCCGACTGGCTATGGGATTAATACTGCGGGGGAGGACAGACAATTAACATAGTTCGTCTGAACCTCACAAACCAAGAAATGATCCGGAGACAGGACTGGTAGAGATTCGTGAAGGTGTCCGGGTGTCTGCCGTGCATTCAGATTTGCAGATAGCAAGCTACCTATACCAAGTCACTATCGAGTATCGCTGGCCGTGTGTTACTGGAATCACCTCATGGGTTGTCTCCGAACGGAAGGCCACCAGTGTCCCTGCTTCTGCGATCAGCCTAAACTCCTTCCGATTACGCCAATCGTGAAAGACCAGTGACCCGCCGCAGTAAGCATCGGTCTCAGGCTCCCGAGACTCAGGATTCAGAAATATACTCACCGAGACCCGGCGCGCCTCAGTATCGAGCCGCAGTAGTCCCGTATTCCCATCCTGATGGGCCACGAAGAAGTCCCCCACCTGATAGCGTAGAAACTGTGGATCCTCGCAACTGCTGAGTGCGACATCAAAGCGCTTCCCAAGTTTTTCGCAACACCCCATGAGCCATTGCCGGACTTGCTCGATAGTCGATTGAGAAGGTATGACCCGCGAGACTCTTCGAACACCCTCATTCACCGAGCCTTGCTTGCGCTGCCCGTAGGTCACTGCCGGACTGGTTAGGGAACGACGCATCTCATCAATGATCTCACGGCACGTCTCGTCATCGAAGAAACCACTGATCAGATGCAAATCGAATCCAGTACTCGAGTCACTATCAACCATTGGCTCTTCACGAGGGAAAGGCGGCGATAACAAACGACACCGCCAGAGCGATCTCGATTGATCGCGCTGGCGGAGTGCTGGTTATGCTTTCTATTTAACGCTTCTACGGTCGCTGCGGGAAAACACCCTGCAAGGCGATACAAAAGTTGAGAGTCACGTACGGTTGCATATTATTGTGTGGCAATCCGCCGCCCGCCAGGGAAAGCGACTGCGGCGCCAGAGTTCCGAGAGTTGAGTTTGAAGGACCATAGACGACTGACAACTTTCCATAAGAATGGTTTCCCGGAAGGGTTGAATCGTCGTCCTCATCGGAGCCGTTTGCGGCGTGAGTATGGGCGGGGATCTCGGAAGTCAGAAGTGTAATCGATTCGACCCCGGACTGCTCGCCGAGGAAACGTTCCGAGAGCCCCGGACCTTGACCCGACTGCATAGGCACGCTGCCTTGCAGATTCGGCAAAGCAAAGGTGGACTTGCCGTCACCTCCGTAAAAGGTTCCGACCAACGAGAAGAGCGCTGTATTTTGCGAGAGCGGCAGTAACTGCCCATCGCAGAAGGCCCAACCCTTGGGAGCAAAGTTGAAGGGGAAAATGCGGATTTCCGCAACAAATGGATCAGACATATTCGTCTCCTTACGTTTGGCTGGGAAAAACCCCAAAAAGCGAGATGATGAAATTAATTACCAGGTACGGTTGACAGTTTTCGTGCGGCTGGCTGCCTCCGACCGGTAGAACGGAATTATTGGCGAACGGCATGGCGGTGAAACTTGTCGTATACAAGTCACCTTGCGCGACAGCCGGCACACCTCCGATCGGTTCCTTTGAACCAGCGTCAGCAGTCGAACCCAACCAGGGGTGGGTGTGCGACGGTATCTGCTGCGTAGTCAGAGTCTCCTGTTCGGTGCCGGCCATTTCGCCGATTTGGAAGTTTTGACCGCCCTGTCCGGTGCCCATGTGAACGGGAACGCGGCTCGCAAGGTTGGGCAGGTTAAACGTCGATTCTCCGTCACCTCCATAGGTCGTGCCGATCAGTTGAAATAATACTTCGTTCTCGGATATTGGCAGTGTTTGCCCTTGGCAAAGCATCCATCCGTTTGGGGCGAAGCTGGCCGCAAACATCCTGATTTCGCCGACATAGGGTTCTGGCATGTGACTCTCTCCTTCTTAGTTGGGCGATGGGAAGATGCCCTGAAGTGCGATAATAAAATTCAGTACCAAATAAGGCATCATGTTGTTATGCGGCTGAGAGCCCCCGACGGAACTCAGTGTGCCGGGGTTCATTGGAGTAAAACTCGCCGGCGAGCCATAACCGTTAATCGATGCAGCAGCAAGGACATTACCACCGGGAGTGTCTAGCGTACCCGGCGTGTTCGTTCCCTGTAGAAAATGCGTGTGCGTCGGCAACTGCTGAATATTCACGGTCACCGCCGTTGTGCCGGCTTTTTCACCGAGCGTGTGGCCGGAGCCCACATGGATGGGCACATTTCCACGCAGGTCAGGCAAGGCGAAATTAGTCTGGCCATTGCCGCCGTAAGTTGTGCCAAGTAAGGCAAAGAGCGCCTGGTTTTGGTTGATGGGCAATAACTGTCCATTGCACAAGGCCCATCCCTTGGGAGGGAAGTTGAAAGAGACTATCTTGATCTCACTGAGAAAAGGTTCAGACATAGTTTTAAACTCCTTGGAGTCGCTGAGAGCTATTGTCAACTGGCTTGCGCCATATCAAATCGACGCAAGATTACGGAAGGGAAAAACTCGTTAGAAAACCTGATCGCTTATGCTTGGATTGCGCCGAGCGATGAAGGATCGATTCTGAATTCCTGCTTGTGAAGAGAACTTGGAAATTGCCCGCGTACTGAAGCGAGGGGATTCTAATCTCGACTTGAAAAAAATACAAGCAACAATTCTTGCATCAACGGACCTGGACATGTGGCGCCGGGAATCCGCTCTCGGACGCAATAGAACCTCCGTAAAATTCCTGGGCCACCACCGACTAAAATAGAAGATCCGTGGTCCAAGAATTTTAGTAGCGCTTATCGGTAAACTAACTTACACTGTGCGCTCTGCAGGCTCGGAGTAGGGCTTGTTCTCACCTGGTTTAAGAACTTCAAGGCCAAATCACAAATCGTTTAGGAGATAACAAAAATGTCTATTGCCCGACGCAACTTTCTAAAAACAGCCGCAAGAACCACGCTTTCCGCCGGCCTGGCCCTTACCAGCACGCATCTTATTTTTGGTCAGCAACCTGGTAAAAGAATTTTGGGAGGAACACCATCAGCGGATTTCACTACTCCGTTAGGGGCACAGGAAGACCCGACCTTTCATTTCAATCTCGATACCTTTAAACCTTATGTAGGAGACATCTTCCAGGTTCCCAACTCTCGAGGCGAAATGATCACGCTGAAGTTATCGCGCGCCACGGAATTCCGGATGCCGACTACGACGATTCAAAAAAAAGCAGGACGTGTTCCCAGAGGATTCTCACTCAGTTTCACTGGTGACGAACAACTACCCCCATTTACTTCAATTCACAGTATGAGGCATCCTGCTCTTGGTAGTTTTGACTTGTTCTTGACGAGCACCAAAACGAAGAATGGCTCATTTGTTTATGAGGCAGTTTTTAATCAAATAGATTGAGACTATAAACGGGGGCCTATACTTCTGGCGCTGAAGGCGCGGAACGCCCATAGAAGCGTTCACGCCTTCAGCGCATTTCAATTTCGGATCTCGGTGGTCTTTTGATCACGCCTCTTGTTGATCCAACGCCAATTGATTTTTCGGTCGCCATTCCATTAACCAGTTGACACCATCCTCCTGCGTTTTCGTAAACCCCAAGCGCTCGAACAAACTCATCGACGGATTGAAATGCTCGATCCATATGGTGACCGGCTTACTAATTTCCAACCCTTCAGCGAGCATGTTGCGAACTAGCGATGCGCCTACGCCTCGATTGCGAGAGTGAGGTAGCACAGTGATATCCATGATTCGGATCTCTTCGTTTTCTCTGCGAACATAAAGCCTACCCACCGCTTTTTCGTCTTCAAGAATAATGTGGTAGCTCGCGTCGGGGTATCGCGCGCGGTAGGAGCTGAGCTGCAAGTCGAGCTGGGACTTGAGGAAGGCTTCTTTCTGCTCGTCGCTCCAGGGCACAAGCGCCATTTCATCGGCGCGAGCGCTCGCGTAAACTTCAAGCAGAAATGCCGCATCGTCATCGGTTTCATCGCGTAATGTAATCGACATACCTGAAAGACCCACGGTTACTTTTCAATCACCCGGTTGAATATGGCTTCGTAATTCGTTCCTTTTTGGTCCTGCTCGATAGGAACAATGAAGAGCTCAAAGGCTCCCATCTGGTCGTGCTCAAAATGACGCAGACCCTGTCCGAGGAAAGGCTGATTCGGAGTGCGAAAAGTAATGGCGAATCGCGCTTGTCGATCAGTTACGGATAGGTCGGACACTTCTGTTAATTCAGCTTCCACTGTTTCTGTTTCGTTGAGGTGAATGCGGAATTTAGTATTCAAATGCTTGTTGAATTCTTCTTGCTCCAGGACTGCTGGCATAGTGGTCCCTTTCCCAAAGAATGATGAAGCTAAATATTCTGACGCCCTTAAACCTGCGGTTGGAAAAGCATTTCAAGGTAACCTGATTGATCGTTGACTACGGAAAACCCGAGACGCTGGTACAGGTGCAAAGCCGGATTGAACCGCCACACGTGCAGACGGATCGGTTTTCTCGCGATGAGTGCTTCTGTCAGCAACTTCTGAAGCAGGCTGGTACCGAAACCTCCATTCCTATGTTCCGGTAACAACGCAATATCGATCAAAGTGATCTCGTGTTCGCCGCTGTCGACCAGCATTCTGCCAAGTCGGCGATCATTCTGCAAAATGATCCTGTTTTCCGCTTCAGGGTAAACTTGATCGTATTGTTGGCGCTGTGCATTAAATTGCATTGACAGCAACGACTGCCTCTGACTCTCGGGCAAGTTGAGCAAGCTGAACTCCGGCCGAGTGCTGGCGAAGAGGTCGCGCAGAAACGCTTCATCGTCCTTCGTGGCCGGACGAAAGGAAATCTGTGGTGCAGATCCGCGGGTTGGAGTTGCGTCGTGGCTCAAGTGATACGATGCTGCTGTTGATTAGTCGAACGTCCAAAGTCCAACGTCTCTCCTGCTGACGTCACCGATAGTACGAGGCGTCTCTGGTCAAATGGACCTTGGGTTTGAACCTCGGACATTGAAATTTGAACATTAGGCTTTAGATTAAAAACAATGAATCGATTCCCAGATCTACGAAGTGGCGGTCGCGCGTTGGCGGCAAAGCTCGATTCGTATCGAGAGCGTAACGACGTCGTAGTATTGGCGATCCTGCTGGGCGGTTCGCCGGTGGCCCACGAAGTCGCAAAGCATCTCGGCGTGCCCCTGGATTTTTTGACTATTCGCAGACTGTTCGTTCCTCAAGGCCCTGCCTCTCAAATCTGCGCTGTTAATATTTCCGGCTCCCTGGTAATCGACAAAACGTTGATCCCTCCCGAGAGTGGTCCATCAACTCCGGAGGAATACTTCGTCGCTGATGCAATCGCGCAAATGAACACTCGCGAACAGATATGTCGACGCGAACGTCCTGCCTTTAATGTCACCGGGAAGACCGTCATCCTCGTCGACTGCGGAATTCATACAGGTCTAACGATGCAGGCAGCTATCGCTGCCCTGAAGACTAAAGAGCCCGCGAAACTCGTCGCAGCCGTACCTGTGTCTTCGGAGGAAGGCGGTTCGTTGATTGATCGCCTGGCCGATGAATTTGTGTGTCTTGAATATCCGGAACCATTTGGCCATGTCGGCATGTGGTATCGAGACTTGAGCAGACCTGACGATAATGCAGTCGGTGATTTGTTGGGGTAGGTCGTCGAACGATAAGCAGAAGTAGCAGTACCAACGTTTTCCGAGCAGGTTCCGGATGCTGAATCTCTAGTGGATCCGGTGGTCTGCGCGACTTTGCGACCACCGGCCCCAACTCTCACCCGCGCTGTCGCTATCGTGGATGGTCAGTTTCCACAATTACGTGGCACGTCGCTGCTAACCGTCCATTGGATACTGCTCGCCACAGTCAGGGTCGTACTGATAAAGCATCCATCGGGATCCTCGCCGACAAGCTTAACCGACGACTGGTCCCAGGTGATATCGAGGGTCCGCGTAGCTCCCGCGCTAATCGCTGAGTCGTTTAGCTGATCAGTTCCCCAGTTATCATTATCGGCCGGCGACAAGTATAGATAGCGAATGTCCTTGCCGGAATTATTTACGACGGTGACCGTGACGTTTTGAACTGGTGCGGCGTGGAGCAAGAGCACAGTGCCCATGCTGCAAAGCACAAAGGCCAGCAGAGCCAAACGGAGACTATTACGTAGGTTGAGAATTGTAGTTAGAGTTTTCATAGAGTCCTCTTTTAGCAAAACAAGTCAAATGAATGATTGGCGGTTATCAGTCTCGATGGACGCCAACTTCCGGTTTGCGATCCCGCCCCCGCGGAAGTCGCGTCCATCGAATGGCAGTTGCTAACGGGCCGTGGCTCACGGGCAAACGCTATTGACCGTGTATTGCGTTCCGCTATCCACTGCGGGTTGATTTGGCGACTTACGCACAGTGACGGTAGTTGTCGCTGTCGTGAAATTGCCAAACGAGTCTTGTACCTTGAACGTGATGGAGTAAACCCTACCGTTTCCGTTGCCGGCGCGCTCCGCTCTTAACTGAGCGGTCTTGCAAGTCGCGCCAATGACAATGTCGTTCAGAGTATTGCCATCGCCGCCTCCGTTCTCCGGCTCATCGCTGGTGATCTTCAGGATATAGACACTGCTTAGGTTCACCGATGGGTCGCAGTTATCACTGGCGCTAGCGACGAAGTCCGTCACAGCAATACTTTCGTACTGGTGATTGGGTGGCCACAACGTCATGTTGACGTTGGGAATGAGCGTGATGGTTGGCGGCGTCGAATCCGGTACGTTTGTTATCGTCCCACTCGCCGAACTGGGCGAGCCTACACCGTAACCAGTTCCGGGCTGGACGGTGAAATCAACCGTCTCGCTGCCTTCAACCGTGCAGTCGGTCAGCGGCGTTACAGTTACAGTTGCCGTGGAACTACCAACTCCGAAGGTCACCGTAGCAGTAGGCGGCGTGAACGTGGTCGCACCACTCTGCGTGTAGTCCGCTGGGAAGCTGGCACTGCCGCCCACCGAGAAGTTGACGGTTAATGCACTGCCGGTTGGACCAGTGCGTGAGAAGGTGTAGACAAGGTTTGCTCCACCCTCAGGAGTCGACGATGGCGACACGACAACAGAAACGAGTGTGTCATCGTTGAGAATCGTCCCGGTAGCTGAATCTGGACTGACGGGGTTATAGCTCGCCCCGGCTGTCAAAGTGATGATGACAGTCTCGTCAGGCTCGGCCGTGAGATCCGTTTCCGGATCAACCGTTACGATCGCTGTCGGGCTGCCTGGTGCAAAAGTAACGCTGCCCGAAGTGGTGGTGTAAGTGGTGGCCCCAGTTTGGGTGTAATCGTCTGGCGATGGACCAAAGACTGCGGTACCGCCAACCGAGAAGTTCACCGTCAGCGCACCTGCTGTAAATCCCGTGCGGGTGAACGTATAGACGAGGTTAGTGGCGCCGTCTTCTGCAACTGCCGCAGGAGTCACCGCAACGCTAACGTCGGCGTCGTCGTTGGTAATCGTGCCTGTTGCCGATGAAGGCGAACTGACGTTATAGCCCGCCCCCGCAGCGAGGCTCAGGATAACCGTCTCGTCGGCCTCGATAGTGGTATCGGTTTGCGGATCAACGGTAATCATCGCCGTCGAGTTGCCTGGCGCAAAGGTGACTGTGCCTGTCGGCGGAGTGAAGCTGGTTGCTCCAGTCTGCGTGTAGTCGTTGGGCGATACGCCGAAGCTGGCAGTTCCACCCACCGTGAAGTTCACCGTCAACGCGCCGCTAGTGACGCCGTTTCGGGTGAAGGTGTAGACCAGATTGGTGGCACCGTCTTCAGCTACTGCTAACGGTGACACTGCGATGCTGACGTCAGTATCGTCGTTAGTAATGATGCCGCTGGCAGAGCTGGGTGACCCGACGTTGTAGCCGGCGCCGGCAGTCACGGTTATATCCACCGTTTCGTCTGCTTCGACCGTGCTATCAGTTTCCGGATTGACGGTAACCGTTGCCGTGGGGCTTCCCGCAGTGAAGGTTACTGTGCCTGTCGTCGGCGTGAAAGTCGTCGCTCCAGTTTGAGTGTAGTCGTCGGGCGATGGGCCAAAGCTGGCTGTTCCACCAACCGAGAAATTCACCGTTAAGGCGTTGCTGGTCACACCGGTGCGCGTGAATGTGTATACAAGGTTGCCGGCTCCATCTTCAGCAACTGACGCTGGAGATACAGCAACGCTAACGTTTGTATCGTCGTTGGTGATCGTGCCGCTGGCAGCGCTGGGTGATCCAACGTTGTAGCCAACGCCGGCAGTCACCGTGATATCTACCGTTTCGTCAGCTTCGACGGTGATATCAGCTTCGGGATCAATGGTTACCAATGCCGTCGAACTACCCGCGGAGAAGGTTACCGTGCCCGTGGGCGGCGTGAAGCTGGTCGCTCCAGTTTGAGTGTAGTCGTTGGGCGAGACGCCAAAGGTGGCAGTTCCACCCACCGAGAAGTTCACCGTCAATGCGCTGGTTGTGACACCGTTGCGCGTGAATGTATAGACGAGGTTGGTAGCGCCATCCTCAGCGACTGAGCCCGGGGATACCGCGACGCTCACGTCTGTATCATCGTTGGTGATCGTCCCGGTAGCTGAGGGAGGTGCACCGACAGTGTAGCCGACTCCTGCAGCTACCGTCAGGATGACAGTCTCATCGGGTTCGACTGTACTGTCAGCTTCCGGATCGACTGTGACCGTGGCCGTCGGGCTGCCGACAGTGAAGGTCACCACGCCCGCAGCGGGACTAAACGCGGTAGCACCTGTCTGAGTGTAATCGTCGGGCGAGACGCCAAAGGTAGCGGTTCCACCCACCGTGAAGTTCACCGCCAACGATGTGCTGAGCACGCCGGTGCGGGTGAACGTGTAGACGAGGTTGGTTGCGCCGTCTTCAGCGACTGCTCCTGGAGATACCGCAACGCTGACACTGGTGTCGTCGTTGGTGATGGTGCCGCTCGCAGAGCTGGGCACCCCGACGGTGTAGCCGACGCCCGACGTCACAGTTAGATCAACAGTTTCGTCTGGTTCGACAGTCAGATCCACCGAAGGATCAACCGTAACCGTTGCAGTCGAACTGCCGATGGGTATGACAACCGTGCCGTTGGTTGCGGTAAAGGTAGCCGCGCCCGTTTGTGTGTAGTCGGGTTCAGTGAAGGAGGCCGTGCCGCCAACGCTGAAGTTCACCGTCATGGCTGCCGCTGTGGATCCATTGCGAGTGAACGTGTAAACGAGGTTGGTGGCACCGTCTTCCAGAACCGAAGTCGGTGACACTGCCACGCTAACGTCTGGCAGATCGATCGGGGTGACCGTGGGATCGGCAGTGCCGACAACGCTTGGATCGTCTGTGAGCACGTCCGCGAAATTGCTTCCAGAAACTGTTCCCTGGTTAGAAACCTGGGGCAGCGCTCCGGTAAACGGATCGTCGACAGTGACTTTGAAAGTGATCGTCACGCTTTCACCCGCCGGCAGCGTTCCAATGTTAAGTAGAACGTCGGCAAGCATGCTGCTCATTGTTGCTCGTGGAGTGAACGTCGCATGATGCTTCCGAGCTCTCAATTGACGATCATCAAGCTTGGCAAGCTCTTGATACGACCGGCCGGCCGCCTTAGGCGCAACGGTCGCTTTTGCGGACGCAGATTTAGCCTTCGCGTCGGCATCGGGCGCTGCCTGACTGACTGTGCGAGTCGATGCTGGAGCTCGTCTGACTCCTGGAGCCAGCGTGTTCTGCATCAACCATGCATCGCGGAATCCGCGCTTTTCACTTCGCAGTAAGCTGCCCAGCTGACGCATGACGACCGTGAGCAGGTCCATCTGCTTGACAGCGGAACTCGTTTCGAGTGCTTCGCGCTGTCGGTTAAGTACGGGCAACTCGAACTCGAGATCGTCGCCTGGCGACACATCGTAGAACCAGCCATAACCAGCGCCGGTCATGTCGATAACTATGCGACCCGAATTTGAAGACGCCAACTGACCCTCTGGCAAGTCGGCAACTTCAAATGTAGCCGCGTGCAGCCGTGCCAATCCGGAGGCTGAAACGCCCGCGTCTTGCCACTTCGAGATTGCCGTTTGAACTATCATCGAAAGTGCTGCCGGAGACAGTTGACTGACGTTGTGATCGCCAGGTCCTTCGTTCCTTTCGGCAAACAGGATGTCAGGCGTCGCATCCGGCGCTGATGACATCGTCATGCTTTCCGAACCCTTACTTGTACTCACCAGGTTCATTGGCTGGGCGCAAGCAGGTGAACCAAACGTGGGAGTTCCCAGGACTGTGACGGTGGCCCCACCATTCGCTGCAGCGACTGCGGCTGCACTCGCCTGCGTCACGGTCATATTTCCGGCTGCTTCGTTAAGCGTGATGGTGTTTGGTGAGAGGGTGTTTCCACTGACATTGGCACAGAGCGATGCGGTGACAGTCTCGGAGGCGAAGTCAATCGATTGTCCCGCAGAACCGTGGATGTTAGTGAAGTTGTTGCTGGTTACGGTCGCGTTTACCGTGGCTGATGCCTCGGAATCGATATCCAGGAAGCGGCTGGTTGTGTTGCCCGTGCCGGTGTTGCCATCGACTAGCAGGTCAATGGTCGAAGCGTTTGTCGGACGGAAACGCAGCTCAAATATTTCCTGCGCGTCTGCTCCAGTCAAAGTGAAGTTGTTGTTCAGAATCTTGATGTCGCCGCCCGAGGCAGCGGGCCGGTAGTCGATGTGACTAAACTCCCGATTCGTGCCTGTGTACGTCACGCTGGCCGAATTTCCTTCGAAGCGAAGGTCTGAGAAATTAGCGGCGCTGAATACCAGGGGTTCAAAGATGTGCCCGATGACATGACGTCCGGCTACTGCATAGACGATGTTCTGCACTGTGTTGCTCTTAACAACTGCGGTCATACCTCCGCCGTTGTTCTGCGTTCGGATGATGCTGGTATTGGCGATTGCGCCATTCTCAGCAACGTTGTCGAACAGATTGTTTTCTATCGTACCGACATGTATGGCACCGTTACTGACGAGCAGTGCGGCGTTATTCTCCCCGCTTGATTTTGCGTTTTGGAAGAAGTTGCGGTCGGCCGCATTCGGGCCGCCGATGATACTGGTTAACGTACCCGTCGTAGCAGCAACACCTCCAGCTGCAGCGGTGATGGCCTGAACAGCCAGGTCCTCGAAAGTTGATCCCTTCACGTCCAGGATCATGTTGGAGGTGCCGGTGTTGGCAAAGAAGAAAGCCGACGGGGAGCTGGCAAAGTCGATCATCTGGCTGTCTTTGAATTCGAACAACGACATGTTGGTGTTGACGTTGTTCACATATATGCCGTGCCTTTGACCAGCCGTGAGTTGGGTAATGCGGCTGTCGCTATTGACTCGATTGGTGCCGGCGAGATTTAACGCAACGATTCCCGAACCTGTCGGGTTCTGGATGAGCACGCCCGATAGAACCACGCCACTACCGCCACTGATCTGCACCGAGTGGTCTCCCGTAATCGATTGCGCATCAGTTAACGTGGGAGCCGTGTTTCCATTATTGGTCAGGTTCATCGACTGAATCGTGACGTTGGTGGCGTTCGTCAACGCGATGCCATCGTCCAAAACAGCGGTGATGGTGCCGCCCGACCCATTGCGCGCAAGCGATCCGTCACCGGCGACGGTGAAGCTGCCGCTGGTGTTCGTTAGGACAATACCTCTGGTACCGCCATTGGCTGACACGCTCGTCTGCGATATCGCTAACGGGGTTGTCCCGATAGCGCGAGTTATCTCAACCGCAATCGCGCCAGTGGCGGTAATCGCACCGCCGCTGGACGTTATGACGCCACTGTTGTCGGTGGCGAGTAGTCCGCGCTGGGTTGCATCAGGCGCGATAGCCAGAGAACCAAACGTGATGGCGCCTGAATTGGTCAGCAGGAACACTCCGGTACTATCCGAGCCCGTCACGGTGGTTGAGCCGCTGACTAAGCTGCCGCCCACGCTGGTAAGTGAGATTCCGGTAGTGGCACTGTCAGTTGACGAAATGCTGATGAAGTTGGCTGCCGCCGTTCCATTCGAAAGGTCCAGCGCCTGGCCAAGTCCATTTAGCGTAACGTCCGCGACGGTGAGCGTGCCAAAGCCGGCACCGAAAATGTCGGTTACCGCATCGCCGCCGGTGAAACCAATCAGCGCGTTGCCCGAAGCAACCGTGATTGCAGTTCCGGCGCTGGTGATGTTGACGATCGTCGCGTTAGCACTATTGGTAACGGGTAATGGATCGCTGAAGGTCGGCGGAGTCAGGCCCGTAATAGCCGAAAGACTTTGGGTAGCATCCTGACCGATGAAGCGCTGTCCATTGAGAAGGGTCACTGAACCAACGTAGTTGGTAGCACTTTCGTATACAAAGATATTGTCATTGGCTGCTGGATTATTGCCCGCGCCGTTGTTGACGGCCTGGAAAGATGCCAGCGAATTAAATGGAGTAGTGAGACGCCCATCACCGGGGCCCGCCGCGTTATTAATAAACCAAATCATTCCGCTGACCGTGATCGTCACAGTAGCTGAATTGCTGCCCGAGGCATTCGTCAAGGTGTAGTTGAAGGTGTCAACACCTTCAAAACCAGCCGGTGGGTTGTATGTAAAACTTCCGTCGGCATTAACGGCCACGTCGCCGCCCTGGGTACTGGAAGCTGGAGCACCGGTAATCGTCGCCGCCGGCACACCGGCAAAGTCGTTGCCGAGCACACCCGGCGCCGGCACTGAGATTCGAACGTTACCTAACGCCGAATAGCTGTCATCCACTGCGACTGGCGTTGCCGTCAAACTTCCCGGCACAAACGCCGTGTTTGGATCCACCGTGTCAGTGAAAGTCACTCCCGTGGCATCTTCCCCACTCGCGGTGATATTGACGCTGTATTGCAGTGTGTCACCGGGGTCGGCCTGAAAATCACCATCGACGTCGGTAAACAACGAATCGGACTTGCTCGCTGTCACGGTCGGCGCCAGCAGGGCTGTCATCCCCATAGGTTTTGTCGTACGACGCAACCCCGCGAACTTCAACAGGTCGTTATATTTTTTGAGCGAAGCGGCTGAAGGAGATTCGCTGTGGGAGTTCGAGCTGGGCGCGATTTTTCCAGCGAAACTCGCACGGAAGGCAGATGATCTGGAGACCAATGCTCCCGTCACCGCAAGCATCACCACCACGGCGATGAGCGGCAATCGGTGATTAGAAATAGTTCGGACGATCGAGACAAAGTCATTACGACGCGGGGGATATGCCATGATGGCCTCCAAAATTATTGAGAATTTGAGAGAACTCTTCCAGGAGTACGAGGAAAACGCGAAAGGCTAAGTCTGTCCTCAGCCTCGTAAGGTCAACCCGTAAAATTTCGGGGTCAACCCGGGATTCTAAATTGATGGCGGCGTCAATCTACGCCGCCTTGAATTTGAAGTCAACATTTTCTTGCTTGAGTTCTTGCTAACCCGTGAAGATTTGTTGTTATTCGCGGAAAAGGTGGCCGGCAGTTCAGAATAAATTAAGACTTTAGTCGATCCTTGAGATTCAAATTACGGATCAGTCGATGAAGATAGTTTGGATGGACGCCCAGGAGTTTAGCAGCTTCAGTGTAACTTCCCTTCGATTGACGCATCGAGTCGAGGATGATCTGTTTTTTTGTTTGGGCGACGGCGTCATGATAGTTCGTCGCCGTCGCAGCCGGAGCACTTTCAGCTTCAAGAATGTTCTCTGGTAAGTCTTCAGGAAGAATTCGATCGGTTGAACCCAGAACCACTGCCCGCTCGATCGCGTTTTCCAATTCACGAACATTGCCGGGCCAGTCATACGCCGTGAGTTGCGCCAATGCGTCGGATGAGATTCCAGTAATTCGCCGATTACATTTCTCACCATACTTCGCGGCGAAGTAACCAGCCAATAAAGGAATGTCTTCCTGACGCTCTCTCAGTGGTGGCATCTCCAGGCTGACAACATTGAGTCTGTAATACAGGTCCTGACGGAATGTTCCTTCGCTGACTGCTTGCTCGAGGTCCTTGTTAGTGGCGGTAATGAGCCGGATATCTATCTTGATCGTGCGGTTTCCGCCGACGCGCTCAAACTCCCGCTCTTGTAACACGCGAAGCAGTTTTACCTGTAAAGGCGGAGAAAGCTCACCGATTTCATCAAGAAATAGAGTACCGCCTTCTGCAACTTCGAGTCTGCCTTTCTTCTGCACGAGTGCACCGGTGAACGACCCTTTTTCGTGACCAAACAGCTCGCTCTCGAGAAGTGACTCGGCAAGTGCCGAACAGTTGACCGCCAAAAAAGGCTTTTGGGAACGCCTACTGTTGTTGTGTATCGCCCGCGCCGCCAACTCCTTCCCAGTGCCGCTTTCTCCTGACAATAAGACGGTTGAATCGGTGGGAGCCACTTTAGAAATAAACTGAAGCACTTCCCGAATCGGCGCGCTTTCGCCAATGAGGTTATGCTCGATTCCAAAGTCGGCAATCAACCGCTGGTTTTCACTAACCAACCATTCGATGTGGCGCGCATTCTCAATTGCCACAGCAGTGATTGCGGAAATTGCTGTGACCAGTTGCAAGTGGTCCTTGTCAAAGACAGCTTCGCGCTCTCTTGTGTCCAGGTAGAGCACGCCGAGGGTTTTATCCAGCATTACTATTGGCACACATAGAACTGACGATGGCGGATCCCCAAACAGACTTTCGGTGGCTTCGATCCCCTTGTAGTCGGTATTGTTGATTAGCAAGGCTTCTCGTCTTTGCAGGACAGTTCGCGTTATCGTGCGACTGACTTTGATCTTCTGATCAGGACCGCGCCGGCGATCTAAACCGAAGACGGAGCTGAAATTCAGATCCGGCCCCGGATCGCTGCTGTCGATCAGAAGGATTGCCCCTCGTTCCGCCGGCACAACTTCGAACAAGAGCTCCAACAACGTTTCCTGCAACTGTTGCACTCCGCGGATCGCGTTAATCGTGGTGCTCACCTTCATCAACGCGCTCAGATCACGAGCCATTAAATAGAGCGCGTCGTTGAAGCGCACCTGGAGCGTCGACCCGCTAAGCATCTCATCGTCTTCCAACGCGACCTCGTGCGACTTTGCTTCCTCATCGCGGTCATGCATTAGAAAGAGGAATTGAGAATCTCCAATGCGCAGGCGATCGCCGTGGTGAAGTGTGCGGCGTTTAACGGGCACGTCGTTGATAAAAGTGCCGTTGAGACTCTCCAGGTCGAGAATCACAAAATGCTCATTTTCTTTTTCGATTTGGGAGTGGCGCCGGGATACGGAAGCGTCGGCAATACAAAGCGTGGCAGCGGTTTCGCGGCCAATAATCACAGGCAAGTCCTCAATCGTAAAGACGCTGCCTTTAAGCCGTCCGGCAATAGCTGTGAGTCGCGGATTCATCGGGATCGCAGTGAGCTGGAGAATTTACGCGGCCAAGTTTACGCGTCCTCACGATAACCGGCAATGAGTTTCGGGAAGGGATATCTGATGTCCGACATGCTTGAGCTTGCGAGTTAATGTCCGACATGCTTCATCAGCTTGTCGTGGTCGTTGGAAAACTCAACAGGCGTCGTCACCTCGCTATATCGCTGCTTGAGTGTCACCAACCTCCATCGACAAGATAAAAAGCATGTCGGACACCAAAACCCTATCCGGAAAGATAGCAACGCCAAACCTGAAGGATAGTGAATCGCGAATTGTCACTCGCCGCTGGGCCAGACTGAATTGCCTAATCCAAACGAAAATCTCGTCAAACACTAGTCTTTTTACCTATGTAGCTATTCAGCGATTAGCCCAACCAGTTACGGCATGCGAATGGCAATGGACCACGTCAGCTCCCACGATCCGATTATTGACAATGGTTGAGCTGCCACAGGTAAGAGGTTAACTCCCAGAAAGTTGACTGACTTACTACAAAGTTTTGGTCGAGCCCGCTTCGACCGGCCGAAAGGTCAAGGAGAACAGCATGAAAAAGCAAATTGTAAAAGGAATCGCGATGGTGATGCTTGTCGTCGGTATTGCAGTGACGACCGCGGCAGTTTCAAATGCGCAGTCTGCGAAGAAAGTTGTCACCGATGTTCCCTTCGATTTCATCGTTGGTGACAAAACGTTGAGTTCCGGCGAATACACCGTGAGAGCAACGACTGCTCCGGAAAATGGTTTGATCATCCTGGACGCGGATGGCAAGTCCACTGGAATGCGTCTGACATTTCCAATTTCGCCAAAGAACAAGCGCGGTGCACGGTTGGTATTCCACAAGTATGGCCAGCGGTATTTCCTGGCTGAGGTTTGGACTGGTGCAGGCGATGTAGGCCGGCATCTGATGAAGTCACGACAGGAACGTGCCATCGAACGCGAGCTCTCAAGCATAGCTTCAAAGAGCGAATTGTCAGAAAGCATGTACCAGGTTGTTGAAGTGGTCGCGGTGCATCGTTAATCCTCATCCTCCCCACGCGTCGGCTGAGGAGCGCCCAGGCTCCCAGCCGATTCTAAAAACCAAAACGGCAACCCAATGCCCCCGGGTTGCCGTTTTGGTTTTGGGTCTGTCCAACGCCCAATGTCCAACTTCCAATGTGTCGGAGGTTAACTCTGGCCCGCTGCTAGTCGGACATTGGAGCTTGGACTAAAACACAATCTTCCAGTTATTACTCGGCTGCGTTTGGATCGTTTTGTGACGTTCGACCCAGTCGATTATTAGCTCCCGAGTTTCGTCGCTTGAGCGATAGAGGACGGGAGCATTCTTATACATCGAGTATCCGCCGCCACCGTTTACACGATAGTTGTTTGTGACCAAACGAAACTTTTGAGTCATCGACACTGGCTTACCCTGAAACTCCAGCTTCTCGATTCGCTGACCAAGGGACTTGCGAAGGTTGATCTCATAGTTTACCCCTTCGGCGATATCGAAATTGTACGCAGGGATCTTGTCATTGATTAGCTCCTGAGGAGTCTTCCCTTCCTGATAAGGCAGAAAGTATTTGGCCGAATGCTCCAGAGCATCCTTCAGCTGTTGACCCGTCACTTCCAAAACGACGAGCGTGTTTTCGTAAGTGTAGAGGCCGGCGATATCGCGCACTGTCACTGCGCCCTTGGCTATGCGAGCCTGGGGATTGAAGCTGGCGGCCATCGAAACATCTGCTTTACCGACTTCCAGTTGTACGCGGTGAATCAGGTCGAGGATTGCAGTGTCCTTGAATCTTGACTCGGCAGCCGTCAATTCCTCAGCCGATTCTCCTATCGGCCGCGACAACCACGCCTGCGTTTCGCGATCATACGGTTGAATGAGTTTCAAGATCTCGGCATCGGCTTCGACCTTGTCATCCACGGCAATGGTGCGCGCCGCTTTGGCATAGATTCGCCATTTGCCTGCGTCTTGCTGCATATAAAAATCGGCCCGCGCCAGGTGCCGGCCCCAATGGTTTGCCTGAGTGATGAGGACGCCATTAATGATCACGGCCGGCGTATCGCGATGAGTATGGCCCATGAAGATTGCATCAACGCCGGGCACTTGCTTGGCAATGACCACTGCCTGGTTCTCGTTTGGTACCTGCCCCGGATTAATTTCGCCGGTTCGTAAGTCTTCTTCCAGTCCCATATGCATCGCAATAACAACTACGTCCGCGCGCTCTTTTCCACGCAGAATAGGCACCCACTTTTTCGCCTCAACCAGAGGTTCGTGAAACTCCAGACCAACATAGTTCGGCACATTTTCCCAGGTAGTGATCCCCGGCGTTGTCAGGCCGAGTATCCCAACGCGTACGCCGTCCACAACCTTAACGAGATATGGTTTGTAGTGGGTCTTCGTCGTTCCTTTGTCGTAAGTGTTCGCTGAAAGCCATGGAAACTTCGCTTCGCTACGTGCCTTCTCTAATACCTTCAAACCGAAATTGTATTCATGGTTTCCCACCGTCATTGAGTCGTAGTTCATCGAGTTCATTGACAGCATCATTGGATCCGGTGGCTTGTTGTTTTTCTTGTTGTGGTAATAGGCGAGCGGAGTTCCCTGAATGGTGTCACCCGAATCTACTAACACAACATTTGGATTTTCAGTTCTGACTCGTTTGACTAACGTTGCGATCTTCGCGAGGCCGCGGTTGTCCGGTTTATCGGTGTAGTAATCAACGGGATATATATTGCCGTGCGTATCAGTTGTACCCAGGACAGTAATCTGCACGCGCCGCGATGACTTCTGGGCCGACAGCGGGACACTAATCAGAACAATTGCCAGGACGGTTAACAGCCAATTCCTCGTGCTTCTATTTTTCATTGGTTGGTCTCGTTGTGTCAGCCACCTAATCGGGCGGCGGGATTTACAAAAACTTCAGCAGCTGGGATTCCTCGAATGGTTACTTCGTGCACCTTCTGAAAGTTTGCGCGTATGAATCCCAACTTGTCGCGATTCTCAAAATAAGTTCGCCCCGGCTGAACGATGATAAAAGCCGGCCCATCGATGTTTGCCGGATCAAAATCCTTCGCCGAGATCGGCTTCGGTGTCAGATCCTGGCGCCCAAACTTCTCGAGATAATACCGCGTAGCAACGACAGTTTCATGCGCGAGAGTGGCGCCGGGAGAAGCTCTGTCACAGACGAACTTAATGGCCTCGCGCAAACCGTCGTCATATATCTCGTCGTGAGGATAAAAGTATCCAGCCTTTCCCGCACCCAGCGGATTCACATAAAGCGCGTAATGAGGATGCGCCGAATAGGCCGACCACGCGGGAAACCCGACGAAGATAATCACCGCCACCGCCCCAAAAATAGTGCGCATCCGTGGTGTCAACTTGAACCCAGTAATCGCTAGTTTTAGCAGGCCAATCACCCCGATCGCGGCAAACATATAAACGAACGGCATCAGCGAGAGGGTATAGCGGAGCCACTTCGCTCCCATCACCGAATAAGGAACAATCCAGAACAGGAACATGAACAGCACAAACGCATGTCCCGGATGTCGCCAGTTTCTGATGGACAGGACCAGACCTGTTAGAAACGCCAGTAGCACCAGAAGCGGAATCTTGATAGCCATAAACAAGACGTAGAAATAGATCGGGGTTCCCCAAAAAGGCGTGCTCGATACCGTGTTCTTATAAAGCTCGCCGGCAAACAAATAGCCCGTATGTGTCAGGAGCTTTTCACTCATGTATGAATTCATGTATTCCCAAACCGACGGCATGAGAACGGCGGGGTTGGCAATCAGGAACGCGCCGACCAACGCCACGTAAAAAATGAGCGAAGTTTTTCCTGAAGGCTCGCCAGGGACACGCTTGCGGACGCGAAAATAGTGATGATAGAGCGAGTTTAGACCGATGTAGTGTGGGAAATATTTCGATGCGATCATCAGCCCAAATGAAATGCCGCTGAGCAGGTAGTTTCGACTTCGGAGTCTGACGTTTCGCGTGTCGGTCTGCTTCGCGCGCAAATAAAAGTAGAAAGCGAAGAGGATAAAAAAGACGAGCAGGGTGTCTTCCTTACCGACGCGATTAATGGTGATCGCGTTGAGGCCAACGGCCCAGAACGCTGCTGCCAGGAGACCAGTCCAACGATCAAAGAATGCAGCTGTCAGAAGAAATAGAGGTAAGACTGTTAACGCGCCAAAGAAAGCGTTAGGCAGTCGAAAGAGCACTTCATCAGCCAATGGCTGCCCTGCAGTTAATGCCCTTCCGGCCTTCACCGAAACGAACATCAACGCCTTCATCAGCATCGGGTGCTCGCCATTGGCGGTGATGTCTCCCTTTTCATACTGCCGAATGGCATCGACTTTGTTTACCTCATCTTCGGCAAAACCTATGGCCTCGAGGTTGCTGGCGCGGAAATAGAGTCCGACCATGAAAAGGACGGCCAGAGCAATTACGATCGTTTTATCGAGGCGCGCCCCAGCGCCTGCGGAATAATCCTCGATGTGATCGGTTTCTGCTGCGTCCGGCAAGTTGAAGAACCTTTCAGCAAGATGATCGATGTTAGCTTGAAACTCTTACAGACTTCTTTTTAGAACGCTGCCTGCGAATCTTATTCCGAGAAGGGCTGGTCACTGTCATTGGCTGCTTTTGGAAAAATGTCTTATCGTTACAACACTCATGGATAATCTGGTTGTTTCCAACATTCGACAACGTCCAATCCGTACCTTCGTCAGCGTCGCCGGCGTCGCTCTTGGGGTTTGTTTGGTCATGCTTTTTACGGGACTTGCGCGTGGTATGTCCAACGATTTACAGCGCCGAGCGTCAAATCTGCGCGCAGAAATCATCTTTACTCGTCCCGGCTCGATGCAGCTTACCGCGTCCAGCGCAAACCTTAGCACCAAGTATGTCGAAAGCCTGAAACAAATCGAGGGTGTTGAAGAAGCGTTGCCGGTAATCAGATACGTCTTCCAGGGCAATCGTGGATTTGGTTTCGAACAGGTGGAGGGTGTTGAGTGGGAACCCTTTGCGCGGGTTAACCAGCTGCAAATCCAGGAAGGCAGCGCCCCACAGGCAAACGACGAGATCGTGATCGACACCACAAAGGCCCGCAACAACAAGCAAAAAGTAGGCGATTCAATTCAGCTTTTCGGCTCCAAACTTTATCGCATAGTGGGAATTTATTCGCCGGAGTCAGGGGCTCGCGTCAAGATGAGCCTGGCTGCGATGCAAGAGGCTCTCGAGTCGCCTGGGCGGGCGACCTACATTTTGATAAAGGTTCGTAATCCCGAGCAGCAGGTTGAAGTCGCAAAACGAATCGACGCTGCCCTTCCCGGCAACAAGATTCAATTCACCAGAGACTTGTTCACGAGTCTCGAAAAAAGCATTCCTTACCTTGGCATTTTTCTGCGAGTGTTGGTCGGACTAGCTGCGGTAGTGAGCGCGCTGGTGGTCATGCTCGCAATGTATACAACGATTACTGAACGCACGCGGGAGATTGGAATTTTGAAAGCCCTGGGCGCCTCTCGTCGTTACATTGTTTACATCATCGAATCCGAGGCGTTGCTAATTAGTGTGGTCGGGTTGGTCGTCGGCTTTATCTTGTCGTTCGCGGCGGGGTATTTGATTCATCGAGTGTACGGCCTCTTCTTCGAATTCAGTTGGGGTTGGGCGTTGACAGCGGCGGCAATCGGACTCGTCGGTGGGGCGGTTGGGTCGCTCTATCCAGCACTGCGTGCTTCAAATCTCGACGCGGTCAGCGCCTTGGCGTACGACTGAGCAACGGGCCATGCGGTCGCGTTATCAATCTTGTCCGGTACAGAACCGGAGAAGGTTTGTTCTCTTCGGGTAAGTGAGCTCTTCCTGAGATCGACTTGGTTGCAGTCTGGCTTTACCAGGCGGATTAACCGTCTACCTCTTCTTCCATTACCTTCATCGGCGAAAAGCCTCTTCGCACCATCAATGCGACGCCCACGCCGGTCCAGAAAAGATCGCGCGATTTGCGAATGATTGCCAGCGTTGTGCCCGCGCCCTTCATAAGACCCAGAACCTTCGTCACCATTTCACTTCCGCCTTCATCAACTCCCAAGCGAAACGGCACAAACTTGAACACGACGTTGATGATCCTGTTTACCGACTCAAGAATAAATGCCGCCAGTAACGTCGGCGCCACCACACTGATGAACGAAAGCGTCGTGTATATCTCCAAAACTCCCGCCAAGTGAAAACAAACTTCCAATCCGAATATCGGCAGAAACAGCCGCTTGTTTCTCGCGTAGAAACCATAGACGCGATCCTCGAGAGTTTGGGCTCTAGGAATCGCTTTCTCAGCCCACGCAGCAGCGATGCTACGACGCTTCAAGAATGCGAAAGCACCGCTGACGAATTTCCATTGTTTGGTTATGACCAGGTAACCAAGCGGCAAGATTGAGGCAGTCACCACCAGCGCTGCTATGCTTGCATAACGCAAAGGCGCTGGCAGGGGAAAACTCAAAAGCAAAGCCATGGTTCCCGAAAAGATAAACAAGATGACAGACAGACTGTAGAAAATATTCTCGAGTGCGATCGCGGAAAGGCCGGCCATCAGGGGAACTTTATGTCTGGCAAAAACTGCCTTTGAAGGTTCAGAAACAGCCATGCTGATGAAAGGAATAATGTTTCCCAGCGCATCTCCCATCAGCCGGGCAGCGAAGGCATCACGGAATCGAAGCTTGTAAGGTGGCTCAAAACACTTGGTCCATGCCAAGGCGCGCACCATATGGCGGATTGAAGAGATAGCGATGATCAGCAGATAACCAGCACCGAGTCGCTTGATTCCGTCCAGAATGTTGTTAACACCCGCACGGCGGACGAAATAGGCAAACAGCAAAAGGCCGAGCACCGCGAACAAGATGCCCAGGGGCGCAAATTTATGCGATGAAGTGCGTTTTTGAGTGGATTCGGTAGTCACAAAATCACAGTTTCAGTTCACTGATCGCGTGGCCGGTCAAAGAAAGAACGATACGGTATCACACGCCAAAGATCGTTACAGCTTCAGTTCATAATCGCAATTAGCCGACTCTCATTTCATGGCCCCTCTAAAGGAGGATTTAACCCAACCCTCGCCGCCAAAGTCGTCTCCACGATCCGGCGCTACCGCGCTCGGTTCTGTAGTTACGCTGTTCCCGCTCTGAAGCTTTTGCGTTTTTAGTTTTCCGTTGATTATGATGCTTAGGTTAATCTTACACATCCCGCAAAGAGTTAGGTAAACATGAGTCAATCGCAGACAGCTATTGAAGATCTTGCTGGTCGTCCGTTAACGAGCCTTTCCGAAGATGAGCAAATGTTTCGCACGAGTGTGCGTGAATTTGCTGAGGGTGAATTGCGACCGCGCGTGGAGCAGATGGATGAAGAGGCCAAACTCGATCCAGCATTGCTCAAAGAGTGTTTCGACCTCGGCATCATGGGGATCGAAACGCCCGAAGAGTTTGGTGGAGCCGGGTCGTCGTTTTTCACGGCCATCCTGGCTGTCGAAGAGCTCTCGCGCATTGACGCTTCGGTTGGCGTGCTGGTTGATGTACAGAATACGCTCGTTAACAACGCCTTCATTCGCTGGGGCACAACCGAGCAGAAGAAGAAATACCTAGCCAGGTTGGCGGCTGACACGGTGGGAGCGTATGCGCTGAGTGAAGCCGGTTCGGGTTCTGACGCTTTTGCGATGCAAACGCGCGCCGTCGATAAAGGTGACCACTACCTGATCAATGGTCAAAAACTTTGGATCACCAACGGCATTGAAGCTGAGATTTTCGTGCTGTTCGCAAATGCTAATCCTGAAGCAGGTTACCGCGGCATCACGGCGTTCATCGTCGAAAAAGGGTTCGAAGGATTCGCGGTCGGCAAGAAAGAAAACAAACTTGGCATCCGCGCTTCGTCGACGACTGAACTAATTCTTACTGACTGCAAGGTGCCAAAGGAAAACGTTTTGGGTGAAGCCGGAAAAGGCTACAAGATTTCGATTGAGACCTTGAACGAGGGACGCATCGGAATCGGAGCCCAGATGGTTGGAATCGCTCGAGGAGCACTTGACGCGGCGATTAGCTACACGAGCGAACGGCAACAATTTGGCAAACCAATTAACCAGTTTCAGGGTGTGCAGTTTCAATTGGCCGAAATGGCAACCCAACTTGAAGCCGCAACGCTAATGGTCTACAACGCGGCCCGCATGAAAGACGCTGGGGTGAATTTCGTGAAGGAAGCTGCCATGGCCAAGCTCTATTCGTCGCGCGCCGCGGAGCGAATCAGCTCGCTCGCTATCGAACTGTATGGAGGCTATGGTTACGTCAAAGACTATCCGGTAGAAAAATTCTGGCGCGACTCAAAGATCGGGGCGATTTATGAGGGCACGTCGAATATGCAGTTGCAGACGATTGCGAAGTTGCTGATTGGAAAGTGAAAGGGCCGAAGGCCCGTCAGTTGTCAGTGGTTAGTTGTCCGTTGTCAGTTGAATCGTTAAGCGGCTTCTTCCAATGGGCACTAACCACTAAGCAACTAGCAAATAACAACTAACCACTGACAACTAACTACTGACAACCGACGACGAACAAAGACAATGACTGCCTCGAGAATCGACATCTTCAAACAAATGCTGGTGAGCGATCCTGTCAACACCAGCATCCTGTTTGGTCTCGCCAAGGAATATGAGAAGGCCGGACAAACCACCGAGATGATCGAGACGTTGGAACGCTACCTGGAAATTTCAGACGACGAGGGAAATGCTTTCGGAATGCTGGCGCGAGCTTATGAAAAGGCTGGCCTCAGCGAGAAGGCAAAGGCTACTTATCAACGCGGCATCGAGGCAGCGGATTCGCATGGCCATCCCTCCATGGCGCAGGAATATCGATCAATAATTGCGGACGAGTTCTAACGGGTAAGCTCCACGATCAGCGCATCTGCAGATTCGTCGATTGAAGTTTTCCGCATCGCCAAATTCATCTGGCCGCTTCCGACCTGCGAGAGAAACCATCATGAGTGACACAAAAGTTCTCAAGTTAGTGAAAAAGAGCGAGACCGAACTGGTCGAGAGAAAGCCCGCTGCGGAAAAACCCACTCCGATTCAATCAGCCCCGCAGCCCGTCATCACGCCGGCGCCAAATCCCGCGCCACCGGCAGATCCCCAGGGAGTTCCAAGGCCGGGACCGAAACCGGTAATTCAACCCGTGAGCAATCAGTCGTCTAAACGAGCTCGCCGTCACGAACCGCGTCGCCCGGAAAAACGCGAGCGTCCTCGACTATCGCGCGAGGAAATGATCCAGATCTACCGGACGATGTACTTATCACGACGTATCGACGACAAGGAAATTCAACTCAAGAACCAGAACAAGATTTTCTTCCAGATAAGCGGTGCGGGACACGAAGCTGTGCTCGTCGCTGCGGGTAAGGTCTTGAAGCCTGCTTACGATTGGTTCTACCCCTACTACCGCGACCGCGCGCTCTGTTTACAGCTTGGCATGACGCCCTTGGAACAATTGCTTTCCGCAGTCGGCGCGGCGGACGATCCCAACTCGCATGGTCGCCAGATGCCTTCCCACTGGGGGCATAAGGAACTGAACATCGTTTCGCAGTCGTCTCCAACGGGAACTCAAATGCTGCAAGCGGTAGGTTGTGCAGAGGCGGGCTACCGTTTTCCGTTGGTCAAGGAACTGAAGAGTTTGGCGTCGGGATTCCACCGCGACGAAGTTGTTTACGTTTCCCTGGGCGACGGCACCAGCAGCGAAGGCGAGTTTTGGGAGGCACTTAACACCGCGTGTAACCTCAAGCTACCAGTTCTCTTCCTGATTGAAGATAATGGTTACGCGATTAGCGTCCCCGTTGAAGTGCAAACAGCGGGTGGCGATGTCTCCAGATTAGTAAAGAATTTTCCTAACCTTTACCTGCAGCGATGTGACGGCACCGATCCAATCGACTCGTTAACTGTGCTTCAGCGGGCGGTGCAACATTGTCGCGATCGCCGTGGACCGGCCCTCGTTCACGCCAAGGTGATTCGTCCTTATTCCCACTCGCTCTCGGACGATGAGAAGCTGTACCGTCCTGACGAAGAACGCGTAGCCGACTCCGAACGCGATCCAATTAAACGGTTCGGCGCGCTGCTGGTGGACGAAGGGATCGTTGACCAGGAGGCGTTACAGGCAATCAAGGACCAGATTGATGCTCAAGTTACAGAGGCTGCCGATCTGGCGCTGGCGAGCCCGCAACCTGCCCCCGAAACGGCGACGCTTCATGTTTACTCGCCCGACGTTGATCCAACCTCCAAAGAGTTTGATACCGAAGAGGGCGCGGAGCTTTCAGGCAACGCGGGCACGATGGTTGATCTCATCAATCGTTGTTTGCACACCGAGATGGCCCGCGATCCCAGAATCCTGATATTCGGTGAAGATGTCGCTGACTGTTCGCGCGAGGAAAACCTTGAAAAAGTGAAGGGTAAAGGTGGGGTCTTTAAAGTCACTGCGAATCTGCAACGCAATTTTGGCAGTGCGCGCGTCTTCAATTCTCCACTTGCCGAAGCGAACATCGTCGGCCGCGCGATTGGCTTGGCCACGCGTGGACTCAAGCCAGTCGTGGAAATTCAGTTCTTCGATTACATCTGGCCCGCCATGCATCAGATTCGCAATGAACTCGCAGTGATGCGCTGGCGTTCAGGTGGAGACTGGAAGTGTCCAGCTGTGCTGCGCGTTCCCGTTGGCGGTTACCTGAAGGGCGGTGCTGTTTATCACTCGCAATCAGGTGTTTCCACTTTCACACAGATTCCCGGTTTGCGCGTGGTCTATCCGTCCAATGCGCTCGATGCCAATGGCCTTCTCCGCACTGCGATTCGTTGTGATGATCCGGTGTTGTTCCTCGAGCATAAGCACCTCTATCGCCAGGCGTACAACAAGTCGCAGTATCCGCCTGATGATTTCATGATTCCATTTGGCAAAGCGAAGACGGTGCGTGAAGGAACAGATCTTTCGATCATCGCTTACGGTGCCTTAGTCCAACGATCCATCGTGGCGGCTAAACAAGCCGAGCAGCAGGGGATCAGTGTGGAGGTGGTTGACCTGCGTACCCTGCAGCCTTACGACTGGAATGCGATCGAGGCAACTGTGAAGAAGACTAGTAAAGTGATCGTGGCCCATGAGGATTCGCTGTCCTGGGGATACGGTGCCGAAATCGCAGCCCGCATTTCAGACGAACTGTTTGAACACCTCGATGCGCCAGTTCGCCGCGTGGCGGCCCTCGATACATTCGTTGGGTACGCACCGCAACTGGAAGATGCGATCCTGCCGCAGGTGGCCGACGTTGCAAAGGCGGTCGCAGAGTTGCACGGATACTAATTATTGCCCTCTCTCCCAGTGGGAGGAACTATATTCTAGGGTGCCTGCTGGGATGGGTACACCTGTACTATTGCCCATCACAAATCATTCCATTCCTTGAGGAAACTGCCGCCAAAACCCCTGTCTTTAGTTCGCAATCAACCATTCATGAATTGGCATTGTATTTGCCAAATTACCGTGTGATTTAGCCCGTAGTATCTCCCCCGACAACAACAAACCCTCAATGTGAAAACAATCGCGATTGAACTAAGGAGGGAGATTTCGCATGAGTAACAAAGCAGTAGCTTTTTTTGCGGGAGTGATTATCGTTCTTGCCAGCGCCGCTCTCGTACACGCGCAAACACCGACTACTACAGTCCCACAAACTCCAACTACGGTTACCAAAACTGTGCAGCATCCCGACGGCACTTACACCGTGATCGAGTATCCCTTGAAGAAAGAAGTCAAGGTAATGCTTAACCCGGTAACACTGACCAATGCCAAAGGCGTCGCCACAATCTTGCGCGACGATGCCGGCACCAGAGTAATTCTTAACTTGACGGATGTTCCGGCCGACGTTACGGCCGTGAACCTCTACGCAGTGGATGAGACCGGCGCAGTAACTTCGCTTGGTCCAGTAACGATCGCAAACGGAGCGGGAACGTTTACCGCAACAACTCCGCTGAACAAGTTCATGTTGATCGCTTCGCCGGACGCAGCCCTAACGGCCTACGATCCAAACACAAAACTCTTCTTCCGTAGCGCGGTGCCGGAAGGCTATGCGGTGATTCCGCACACAACAGCTCCAGTTGGAGAAAACGTAGCAGCAACCGGAGCCGCAGTTGCCACTCCGGCGACCACCTACTCGGTGCCGATGCTGAACATTCCAGCGTACGAGAAAGGCGACGACACCAAAATCAAAGTTAACTTTAGCGGAGCGCTAGCGGGCGCGCGCGCCAACGTGTTCATCACGCCAAAGAAAGGCGGCGCCGCGAAAGTAAATATGCGTTTCCATGAACTCAAACAGGCCCCAGCCGGAAAAGTATTCACGGCTTGGGCAATTTCGCCTGACAACAAGTTCACGAAGATTGGGCAAATTGTGAACACGGGCAACAAGAACGAAGCAGAGATTCAGTCGGAAGTGGCTTTTGCTGACTTCGGATTGTTGGTAACGATGGAAGATGCCACCGCCACGGTCGTGAGTCCGATCGGTCCGGCGATTGGCATCGTTGAGATAGTCAGGTAGTCAGTCGATCAACAAGTCCGCAAACTCTATAAGGCCGCCTTTCATGGGCGGCCTTTTTTTCTCAAATGTTCGACATGCTTCAGCTTGTCGCTGACTTTGTGAAACTCTTTGTGCGATGTTTAGGGGGGAAACCGTCGCTGGGTGTCCCGTTCCATAACGACAAGCTGGAAGCATGTCGGACATTAGGGAGTGAAAAACCTTACATCCAAACCAGTTCCTGGGTTACTATGCGCGCAAGCGCGTCGGTTGTACCGGCATGAGCGCCCGTCGAGCCCCGACCTCGAGTCTTCCCGCAGGTAAGCGCCGCAACCTGTATGTTCGGCTCTAATCAATTCGTTAGTCACAACCTAAAGACATGTTCAAACGCATCTTCCCCCAGTTGCTGCTGATCGCCATCGGCCTTTTCTCAACCAATCAGGCATTTTCCCAGGACACCCTTCCGGATCTTGTCAGGCGCGTTAAGCCACTCGTGGTTGCCATTGCAACCTACGATGATGACGGTGAAGCATTGATGACTGGCAGCGGATTCTTTGTCCGCCCCGGCCAGGTCGTCACCAACCTTCATGTCATGCGCGGCGCGAAACGAGCGGAGATCAAAACACTCGACGGCAAGGGGCGAGTCTTTCCAATCACCGGCACTCTGGATATCGACGAAGAAGGTGACCTCTGTCTGCTCAACGTGGACATGCCGCTGAGTCGTTCGCGAGCAAGCGAGCTGGCGCGTTCACTCCCTGACGAAGGGGAAACTATTTTTGTAATTGGCAACCCGCTGAAGTTGGAAGGCTCCGTCAGCGACGGCATCGTTTCCGCTGTTCGCGAAGTGCCCAACGTCGGCCGGATCATTCAAATCACTGCGCCAACGTCACACGGGAACAGCGGCAGCCCGGTTTTCAATTTAAAGGGTCAGGTCCTCGGCGTGGTCACAGTAAAAGTGACGAACGGTCAAAACATCAACCTCGCGATCGCTGCAGCGCGCGTCGCGAATCTGAGCGCCGGCCAGGTGCGCCCGCTGACGGCTTTACCCTCGAAGGAACGGAACGGGGACTTAGCCGACACGTCTTACCGAACCGGCCTCGAGTCGATGTGGCTTGGCAACTACGACAACGCCATCGGATATTTCGAGACGGCTGCTAATCGCAACCCCAAGCGAGCTGATGCCTGGGTGCAGGTTGGTTTTTGTAAAGTGAAACAGGGAAAAACTGAGGAAGCCCTTCGCGCTTACCGTCAGGCATTAGAGCTAAAGCCCGAGTCCGAAGAGATTCACAACAAGATGGGCGACGCGTATTACTACGCGGGAAGATTGCCTGAAGCTATCGCTGCCTACATGCGAGCCGCCCTCCTCAAGCCGACAAACGCCGACACTTACTACAATCTCGCCATCACGTACTTTGAGAGTGGAAACGATCGGCAGTCTTCAAATGCCGCGAAGATCCTGCGGCAGCTGGATATGAAGCTTTATGAGAAGTTTATGAGTGAAACGCGCACTGCCCAGTAGTTGGAGTGAAGCCGGGGCTTAAGCACAAAAGATTTTCCATGTCTCATTTACTAGCCGCCTGCCTGCCCCGTAAAAACCTTCGTATCGATACTCTTCGGGTTGCCCAGCACGACGAAGCGAATGTTTCGCATGTACTTCTGCGACACTCGCTGAATATCCGCAGGTGTCACCGCACTTAATTTTTCAATCACGTCAACGGAATTTCGCCACCCGCCCCCTATCAATTCATACTGGGCCAATTCACCCGCCTGGGCCGCGTTAGTTTCCTGCCCAATGTAGTAGGACGTTAGATACTGAGCGACGACCGATTGTATGTCATCATTACTGACGGCCTCTTTTTGCAAACGCGTAATCTCATCAAGCATTAGTTGCACAGATTGGTTCGCGTCTACTGCGGTCACGTAGATTCCGCCAATGTTGGCGCCCTGGTTGCGAAGGAAAGCGTCAGGCGCGTAGGAAAGATTTCTCTTTGCCCGCACCTCCTGAAAAACTCGATCGCGCAACAGCGAACTCGCAATTCGCATCGGGAAGATATCCGGGGAATTTGGCGCAGGTGCAGTGAAGAGGCCCTGCACATAGTTTGTCGGCAAGGAACGCGAGGTGACTTCAACCGACGAACGGTCAAATGCTAGTTGCGGCACGGGCGAGGCGTTGTAGGTTCCGCGAGGCAATTTGCCAAGACTTTCGGTAACGAGTGCACGCACTTTGGCGACATCCAGGTCGCCGACAATCACTAACAGCAGCCGCGATGTCTCGAACGTTTTGCGGTGATAAGCGCGCAAGTCTTCAGCGGTCAACTTACTCACCGACTCGGCAGTACCTTCGACACGATTTAGATAAGGATGGCTCACATACGCCACCTTCTCCTGCAGTCGTTGCAGGTAGGTGTCGGGATCGTCGGTGTCATCGCGAAGCGAAACAACCATCCGTTCCTGGACCAATGCCACTTCTTCTTTGGCGAACGTAGGTCGAAGGACCACATCGGCAAACATCTGCCACGAACGATCGAAGTTTGGCCTAGTACAACGAAGGGCCATGACCGAGTAGTCGTAATTGGCGCTGGAGCTGATGACTGTACCCATACGCGATTGTTCGTCTCGCATGCGAGCGCGCGGAAACGATTGACTACCTTCAGTCGCCGCATCCAGCATCAACGCTTCTATTCCCGCGTTCTCCGCAGTAATGTTTCGCGAGCCGCCTTTGATAAAGAGGCCGGCTGCAACCGTTAAGCTGCCCTCGCGTCGTTTCACCAGCACCTTCAGCCCGTTTACTTCAAACTCACTGACCAGGGCTGCTTGACGGGCCACCGCACTCTGCACGTTCTGCAGCGTCGCCCCGGTCGTCCCTGGTTTGCCCTGCTCTTTCGTTTGAGCAATAGCTCTGTTGATTACCAACGAACTGGGCAAAAAAGGACTCGCCGCAATTACCAATGAAAGCGCCAGCAGCAATGCTCGAGTGGTCGCGCGTGTTTGTTTCACAAGACCGAGACTTTTACCTTGTAGTTTCATCATTGCCCTATTAGTTCTTCGTTTGTGAGCTTCGTTTTTTCCTGTGCTTCCTCAGACAGCAGCGCCAACCCGATATGTGGTTTGTTCTGAATGTAGGTCGTCACGTAACGGCTGATATCGGCCCGCGAGGTTGCCCGCAGCCGGCCCAGGTAGCCGCGAAAATATTCCAGTCCTGTTGAGGCCCACCAGAAGCTTAGCGTATGCGCGTATTCACTCAACTTTTCACGTGAGTAGAGATCGTCGGCTTCAAGCAGCGCCTTTGCACTTTCGAGTTGCTCGTCGGTGTAGTAGTCCTTGTCGTTAAAATGCGCCACTTCGTTGTAGACGGCCTTGATTGCCGCATGGGCTTTATCCGGAGTGGTTTGAATCAGAATTTGGATTGGCCCAACGTTCCGTTGCGTGTAGTAACCGATGGTCGCACCTGTAGTCAGTCCGCTATCGACTAACGCTCGCTGGAATCGCGAATTTGGCTGCGTCAGGATGAAGGAAAACACGTCGGCTGCATACGTTGACGCGTCATCTTTTCCGATTGATGGTCCATGCCAACCAATATTGACGATCACGTTTTGAATAGGCTGCGTGATCACGCCGCCTTCGCTTTTCGCGAGCGGCGGATGTTCGACGAGGGGGAACTCGACAAATGGTTCCATCTCGCGTCGTGGCCAATCTGCATAAAACTCCTGGGCCAGCTTGAACACATCTTCCGGATTTACATCCCCCGTCACCACCAGCGCTGAATTGTTGGGGACGTAGTAACGCTGCTGAATTGTCCGCATCATCGCGGTGGTCGCCGCGGAGACAGTTTCACGACTGCCCAGCGGGTTCTTCCGGCTTGTGTATTTACTGAACATGCGGCGGGTCATCTCGCGGTTCAAATAAAAGAACGGATTCGACTCCTGCCGATCAATCTCTCCAATGACAACCTGACGCTCTCGTTCAAACTCACGCTCGTCAAATAGCGGGTAACGAATCGAGTCGCGCATAAACTGTAACGAGGTCCGCAGGTTTGGACTGGTGGTAGTGAAAAAGTAGTTCACCACCTCTTCACGAGTCGAGGCGTTGTAAGCAATACCCAAATTTCCAATCGTGCGCACGTAGTCTTCCTGATTTGCCACGGCCCGATTTGTCTTGAAAAACATGTGCTCGTAAAGGTGCGACAGGCCGTTCAACTCAGGAGGCTCGGTGTAGGAACCATTGCGGGCCGCCAATTCAATAGTGATTAGCGGAATCGAATGATCTTCAAGAACGATTATTTCGAGCCCATTCGCCAGCGTTCGATTCGCAAGCTGTGCCTGCGGTAATCGCGCCGGCGCGGCGGCGGTTTGTTGTGGCGCAGACGTGCGGGCTGGCTGGGAAGCTCGTCGCTGTCCGACGGTAACTGCCGCCGGACTTATCAACAACGAGCAAACGATAAGAAGCAGTAAGAAACTACGTTTCACAAATGGCTCCATTGACGAATTTTTGTAGCTGAATTGATTTTCTGCACGGTTCTCTGCATCAACGGTGTTTGGGGCGCGCGACGAGAAGGTTCGATGAGCCCGGCCCGCCTTTGGATGTCAGCCTCTGTAGGATTCATCCTGTTCAATCTTTGAAAGCACCCAATCAAACTCTCCTGAGGTTATCTTCCCACCACAGAATTGACAAACGCCGGCCATGTTCACTCTCAAAGGCGCCCCACAGTTTGGACAGTTCAATTCAGCTTTTGCGGCCGTTGGCTGCGCCGAACGGTTGCGGATGAAGGTCCAGTATTCAGTCCAACTGCGTCGGGCGGTTTTCGATCCGGCGACGATGTTCCCGGCGCTGTCCAAAGTGTAGTCAAAACCATTAGCGCCTATCCGCAAAGTAATCGAATTGTAAAAGGCGTCTTCTTTGATCTTTACCGGCTGCATCGCGGTGATAGTGCATTGGTCGACCACGTTGCGCAGTTGTTGACGCTTGTAAGCATCGATCCAGTATTGATGCATTTGAAAGAGGCTGTCCGTTTCATGCGGACGGGCGCGCTCCCAATTGAGCGTGGACCATGCACCCTGCAGCTCGTCAAAAATCAGACGAGCGCGCGCCTGAAACTTGCCCCAGGAGAAACTGGGATTGCTCTTCTCAAACGCCACGCGCGCATTTTCAAAGCCTGGCTGCACGATGCTTGGATAATCAGTTCCCACTTCGGGAACGTTCGAGGTAAGCAAGGGGCCCTTTGCTTCACGTTGAAGCATGACTACATTTCGCACAAACCACTGAAACTCGCCACTCTCGATCTTTGCACCACAAAAAGCACACGCCCCTGAAGTGTTTTTCTGAAGTGCCCCACCACAACGCGGACAATGAATGGCAGTCGCTTGTGCCGGCGGCGGCGATAAGAGGTCGCGTTTTCGTTCAAGGTCCCAACGCTCGCGAACGTAATAACTCATCTCCGACGTTTTATCGTTCGTCTTTACAACCTCTGTGTAGTTGGACTCAAACTCCAGGCTCACATTCACCGATGGAGTATCCAGCCCACGAATCGAACCTGTCGTCATAGCACCAACAATGATGCCCTTAACTTCCTGAAGACCCTGCGGATTAATCTGACTCAAGGCCTTCCGTGCCCCGTCGCTGAGATACGGAGAGAGTTCATCGAGCAATTGTGGACCGCGGCCACGCGCATGGTGCGCCTTTCCGTACAGCGTGTAGGCAAAATCGGTAAAAATAATTTCAGAGAAGTTTGGATCGAAGCGACGCAGTTGCTCGAACGATGCCCCCGCCATTCTTTGATTGGATTGATTCGCTAAACCCAGTGTAGTTGTCGCGGAATTGAATGAAGTTGTCTTCTGTCGTCCTTTCCTGACGAAGTAATAGATCACTGCGCAAATGACGATGATGTCGAGCGGAATTCCAATGATCGGATATTCAATAGTGAGGTACACCAAAAATCGAACCAGCTCATAGACAATCCAAATAACGAATCCGCCATCGTCGTCGCCACCGCCGCCACCGCCGCCATAACCCTGGCCTCCTCCAACCCGAGCGTGTGTGTCAATTGATCCAAACAAGAAAAGCGTGACAGTCAGTACTCCGAAACCAAAGAAACCTATACAGAACCCCGACGCGTCGGGGTAGCGCCGGATGTGAGAGGTGATTCCCATTAATGGGTTTTGGCTTCCGTTTCTATTCAAAGTAGCCTTTTTTGGCATCCGGCGCTGCCGCGCTCGGTTCTGTAACAACGTTCATTCCAATTCAAAACGCGGCAGATCAGCCAGCTCGTTGGGATTCTTATCGGTGGCAGGTAGATGAGCATCCAGGAGCGCTCCGAGTTTCTTCAGACTCTCAACTAAAGTATCTGGATCCGGGTGTCGGCCCTGCTCATGCAGCTCAAACAGTTCTTCATTCCATTCAAGCGCGGGCGCGGCCTTGAGCACACCGCGATCTGCGATTACTTCGAGCCGGCGCTCAAGCAAAGAGAGATAAATGAGAATTCCCGTTTCAGCGTCGGTGTTGGCGATACCGGCTTCATAAAACATCGCAGCGGCATGCGTTCGCACGGCTGCTGCGCGGTCCTTATTTCGAGTCAACAAGCGACGAATTGCGTTGCTGCGTGAAGAAACGAGCAACCCGAGCAGGAACAACAGGGCAACGTCAATCAGCACCCAATAAGGATGGAACTCGACCGGGGAAAATAGAAGGCAGATTAATCCTACGAAGGCGAGCAAAGCGCCGAACAGATAATCGGCATGACGGTATGAGCCGGAGCGAGCGCGAACAACCAGCACGAGTTCAGCGTCAGTATTTTTTTCAATGTCTCGGACGCAGGCGGTGAGTGTCGCGCGGGCGGAGTCATCGAAGAGGGCGTGGCTCATATTCTACCGGGAGGCTCGACAACGTTGGGAATCCAAAAGACCTGGCCATCGACTTCGACGCTCTTCAGTCCGTTCTTTGGTAAATCCTTCTCTTTCAAACCGAGGAAAGTGAAGTGTGGCAAATCGCTGAGAACGGTCTGAAACCAACCATGCTTGGCGAGGATTTCGCGCACCCGTGGATCCAGAAACTCATTGACGTCAAAAGCCAGCATCGCGATGTGCTGAGAGGTTCCCGGCGCGGCGATAGAGTAGAGGATCGACTTGGAAAGATCCTTGCTGAAATAAATGCCACTCTTTTCGAGTTCGAGCACGTGAGCGATCTGTGGGTGCAGTGGAAGTTTTTTCAACTGCTCAACTTGCTCTGGCGTTAGTCTTCCCTGCTCCAGCCAGTAATCAAGCGCCGGAAGAAAACGAGTATTCCAAAGTTCCAGACTGTCTTTGAAACTTCGACGAGCAGCTTCCGGCCCATCGCGTGGAGTGATGTCGAGACCTTCCTTCTGGGCGTCCTCGCGGGCCTTCAATAACGCCTCCATTGCGGCAGGCTGTAATTCAATGTCAGCACCACCTATGGTCTCGGTAATGTAATCCGCTTCTTCCTGAAACTTTGTCACTTGCTGTTCGCTGGTGAAAACACAAACGGGCGGTATCTTCACTTTCTTATCCGCAATAAATATTGCGCCGTAGTCTTCCAGAACGCGCCGGGCTACGACATCCGACGGCGGGCAGATACTATCGACAAGCGACTTACGTTTCTTCAAGGCTTTCTGCAAAACCTGGTAGAACGAAGCAGGCGGTTTTTCACCGTCGGTCGAGATTCGATTCATCATCTGCTGCGGATTCTTTCCTGAGATCTGTCCCAAAATGTTTCGGCTATGCGCCAGCGTCGGAGTCTGGCAAAGCCAGGTGCTAATTAATGCGGCGATTAGAAACTTAGGACCGCTTACCTTTCTAACCAAACCTTCACCACAACTTTCGGGACGAGCTGGTAGCAAACTGGGTGACTTCCGCGATGATAGTGTCGCTCACTGGTACGGGTCAAACAACGATTTAATTCGAGCAATAACAGCGGTGAAGAATTTCGCTATACTCTCGCGGATCAGCGAACTCAAGGAGGAACGGAAGTGAGTAAAAGCGGCATCGCAGCTGAAATTCTTGGCCTCTACCGGAAACATGGATGGCAACTGCGTCGTGTGCTTTTGAAAGCTGATGACCATGAGCAACTCGAACCGAGTGTGCTTTTCGCAGACGCCAAGGTTATCGAGTCATCCTTCGACGCCCTGTGGTTCTCACGTCCTTCACACAGCGGCGAAGCGTGGGAGCTGCGACTGATTGCCGAGCAACCATTCGCACTTTTTGAAAAATTTGAAGAAGATGAGAATGAGGACGAACGTGACGAAGTCCGAAATGAGATGGAAGCGAAGATGCGCGACTATCTTACGAAGACTTCCCCATCTTAACCGGAATTTCCAGGCGTTCTGAACCGCGAAAGACGACCACCGTGATAGTACTGTAAGGAATCGCGCGCCTTACCCGCGACAGCAGTTCATCGGTAGTGCGAATAGGCACCTTATCAAATTCGACAATGATGTCGCCTTCTTTGATCCCTGCCATGTCTGCAGGCATGCTCGATGACAGGTTGTCTAAACGCACACCAAACATCTTGGTGTTGGGAATAGGCACGCGCTCGGAATCGTCCTCCTCGTAGCCAAATTGACCTTTGCCCACGGCCCGCGTGCGCCACTCCAAAAGCAGCCGGTCAAACTCAGCTTTCCCGACAGTTATCACCTTAGCCGTCTTCTCTTCTCCATCGCGAAGGTAGGTGAACTCAAGCGTATTTCCGATCGGAGTGCGACCCAAAAGGTCCATCATTTCATCGTCTGTGGTGACCGGGTGGCCGTCGACCTTGGTAATGATATCGCCACCGACGAGGCCAGCGAGGTCTGCCGGTGATCCCGGCGGCTCAACATTGTCAAAGGTCACGCCACCCTCAGTCGTGTCGAATGAATTGACACCGACGTAGGAGCGGGCCGGCGCAGGTTGACTCATGCCGGTCCTGATGTTCTGGCGAATGGGCCTGATCACGGCAGTAAATCCAGCGGCAGCAATAAAGAAAATCAAGAGGCCTATGAACATCCAGGTCATACCGCTAAGCCGGCGGCGGCGCTTCTTGATTGGCCCACCAGTCTGAGCTGACAGCGCTCCCGGAGGCATATATGAAGCACCGGGAAATGCACTATTCCCGGTTACGGCTCCGCGAGGCGCGTTCTGAAAGCGGACTGTCTCGGTATATTCCGCGGACCCCTCGCCCAGCCGAAAACCACAATTACGGCAAAATCGCAATTCCTTCGGCATCGGCGAATGGCAGTTTGCGCAGTTTGTGATCATCGGGTCCATTTGCGGGTTCATCGACATTCTTATAGCGTGCAAGTCTGATAATCAAGGATTAAAACGAAAACCTGGTTAAGCGTCTATACGCCAAACGGCGCTTTGCGGTTGCATTGCTTTCCCATGCGGTAAGTTTACCCCTATAGTAGATCGACAAACGACCCTGAGTATGCGTATCAAAATAATTAGGGTTGCGTAACGCGGTGGCACAGATAGTGCTCGCCGATAGCGCATAGAACCTTTGTTTCGACGAGCATTACTGACCGCCCTGCGCCCCAGTGCAGCGTGACAAGTCTTGAAAAGTTCATTTCCTGAGGCAGAGAAAATAAGAAGATGGAAGTCACAAAAGCACTTGCAGCCCTGCAGCCACTGTATGGCAAGGACAACATTGAGATTGTTACCGTTGACGGAAACCGCGTCCGCGGTATCGTTCGGAGCATGAAAACCACTCAGGCGCTGACTACCCCAAGCGTCAAGATTGAGTGCTCAAACGGTGACTTAGTGAAGATTCCCTTCCCCAGCATAGCCGAAATAAGAGACCACAACGGGCAATAATCAGGGATTATTTGTGCTCTACCTCAGCCGGTTTCCTGCTATTCTTTCACCGTTGACATCGCGTATAGTACGCCGTTTTAGTTTTCGGGAAACCGAAATGTATTAGGAGAAGTTTAAAACGTGTCATTAGCTATTGAAGATTTCGGAGGCCGGCTGGCGACGGTGTGGTCTGAGCTTCGTCCTGCGACTCGCGGAATAGTTGAACGCGCGTTGTCTTCCAGCACTACGCCGGCGCAGCCTCGCAATCCGAATTCTTCCAACGCCCCTTACGATGCTCGGTCTGATCACGAACTGAGCCTGCTCTTAACCGCCCTGGACGAACGCGCTTCAGAAACTGCCAAATCACTGGAATCGGAAAGAGGTTCCCAACTCCGGCACATCGCCAACACCTGCGCGGCAGTGCTTCAGGAAAAGACTCGTTCGGCTGAGGTCTTCGCATTGCTCGTCTCCCGAGCTAACAGCCAGCGTGATTACGCCCGCATCGATGCTCTAGCTGATGCCTTGACGCGATTTGCCCCGAGCGAGATTTGCGAACTGGCGCGCTCGCAGGATGTAGTGGTCAGGGCACTCGCTAACGAAACGTTAGCCCAGTTTCCAACCTCGGTATTGATTGTGTTGTTGAGCGACCCCGTGGACTCTGAAATCGCGCGCGACGCTCTGCGCAGGCAGTCAGTCGATTATGGTTCGGAAGAAGCTCGTCAGATTGTGAATGCCCTGGACCAGATGAACCTCAGCCAGGATGATATCTGACGCGGTTGTGTTTTCCCCACCAGGCTAGACCAACGATTTTCCATTGATCAGTCTTAAGCGACTTCACCCAATTCATGTAGCCGAGCGACTACTTGATCAATCAACCAATTAGGCGTCGACGCGCCGGCAGTTACACCTACACGCTTGGCGGTCTTAACGTCAGCGGGGTTTATCTCAGCGGGTGTTTCGATTAAAAAACTTCGCTCACATTGCTCCTGGCAAACGGCTAACAGCTTGACGCTGTTTGAGGAATGCCGCCCACCAATTACATAGAACACATCAACCTGGCCAGCCAAGGCTCGTGCAGCGTCCTGGCGGTCTCGCGTGGCTGAACAAATTGTATTCACGACTTGCGGTTCAGCATCAGCCTTGGCACGAACGGCCTCGGCAACTTCCAAAAATGTCTTCAGCTTGATTGTTGTTTGCGATACCACGAGTGGCGATCGAAGTGTCGGCAACGATCCTACTTCGCTCGCGTCGCGCACCACGTAGGTGTTATTAGGTGCATAACCGACCACGCCGATCATCTCAGGGTGATCAGGGTTACCGGCAACTACCACGTCTCTGCCATCCTTGGCCGCACGTTCGGCAAGGTGCTGCACGCGGGTGACAAAAGGACAAGTGGCGTCAATGACCTTTGCCGCTCGTCCTTCCAAACTCTGCTGAACCTGCGGTGTAACCCCATGAGCGCGGATCACTGCGATAGTGTCGCCGTCGGCTTCAGCAGGCTCGTCGATCGTCGAAACACCCAAGGCACCGAGACGTTCCATCTCCTGGGCATTGTGAATCAAAGGACCGAGCGAGCGAATTGGACGCACGCCTTCGTCGAGCGCGTCCTCCACCATTTCAACCGCGCGCTCTACCCCAAAACAAAATCCGTATTCTTCAGCTAATAGGACTTCCATATTGTTCGTAGGCCTAACCGCTTTGGTTAGCTAATGGGTTCTGGCGCGTCGTCAGCTTTGCAGCTTTCCCATTTCTGGCGCCACTCTTCGCGCACGCGGTCGCCACCTTCAACGCGGGCCTCAACCCACTCAATGTCCTTGTCGATAAGGGTGCGGATGGTCTTCAGAAATGATTTCTTCAAGTCACCCAAATTGTGTGCTACGTCTTTTGGCAAAATCGCGTATGACGCGTCGCCCAAATAACGCACCGCATCAGACAGGTCGTCAATAACGTTCTGACATGTATCTTTTACTTCCGACATGAGTCGCCCTCCAAATCGCCTAAAACCTTAAAATATCGGCCCCGCTGGGGAGTTTTTCAGCGCAAACGCATTCTAACACCAACTACTTACGTCCGCACTGCGCGCATCGTTCCATCAGGATTGTTAGCGCCGACGACTTTCGGCCGCGGCTGGTAATAATTCAACAAGCCTGCAAAGCAGGCGGCATAGTAGAGCCCAGGACGCAGCGGAGCGCAGCCTTGGGTTAGTGACTCAACAAAATCGAGGCCCGCTAAACGAGTGACAGATGATCGTGGGTCTGCCACCCCATTTGTTGCAGTTCTACGAGCTCAAAGCTTACTAGCGGATCATCTTCCATTCCCATTCCATTTCTGATTAGTTCATTGTCGAAGAGGACAGGATGGCGAAAGTTCCCGGCCAAAGGGCGATTGAGGGCGTAGAAAGGCAAGGATTGGGGCGGCCACGGAGTGCCGCCCCCAACAATGTTTCTATCGATCGTCCTACAAAAAACTCTTAACCTTGTCAGGCGATTGCGTGTCCCAAACGACCTCAATCGATCCCCATTCGCCAACCAACAGACCTATCACTCGCACACCCATACGATACGAAAGAATGACCTCAACACCATCCTTGATCTGCTCAATGCGTTCATCACGATCTACCGGATTCGCAGCGCAATTGTGGTGGCCGGCGATAATCACAACTGGCGAGAAATGATGCCGCACCGAGAAGGCCGCTTTACGCAAGACCTCGTCAATCAAAGTCTTCGACCCGGTGCTCAACACCTTGTCCGGACCAGGCTCGGTAACGAGATCGACATGGTCCACGTTGACATGCAATTTGACCCAATCAGAAACCGGGCGCTGCACTCGTCCATCGATGCAGGTGATCGCGGTCGCGAATCTCTCGTTTGAAACTGGCAAACTGACTTCTACCTAATCTTGATTTAGTGATGTCGCATCGGCGCCGACCACTCGAGCGATGGTGGGCCACATCGTTTCCGCCCAAAGCTCATAACCTTGATCTGAAGGATGGAAACCATCGTCTGAGAAATACTCTGGATGTTTTGGGAGCTCCTCGCGAGTAATCGTGTAAACGTCAAACACCGTCACTCCATGACGCGCAGCGACCTCTTCGAGTTTCTGATTGAATTTGACGACGATCTGTTCATACTCGCTGCGAATGATTTGGGGAATTCTCGGCGCTGTCGAGATGTCGGGAACATTAGTCACCACAATAACGGCGCGGGTGTTTGCTCGCAGGCGACTCAAGATCAGATCGTAGTTCTTTTCAAACGTGCTGAGTGAAACGCCGTGGCCGATATCGTTAATGCCGATCCCAATGGTCACGAGATTCGGGTCAAGTTCGGTAATCCCGTCCATTTGCCCGTTTAACACATCGCTCGTCGTCGCCCCGCTTACGCAACGGTTAGTTAACTTTGATTCCGCCTGGTGGACCATGATCTTACGAAACAACCGTGCCACGTAACCGCCAGACCTTGCGCCAACTCCTGCGCCGGTCGAGTCGCCTAATGCCAGGTATCTAACTGGGCCAACAATAGGCGTCGCAAAATTGGTTGAGGGTGATGCCATTGATTTTGAGTCCGCTGTTTGGTTTGACCGTCCAACCTCTTTGGCGGTTCGCGAGTTTCTGTCACACGCCGCATGAAGAAAGGCGATCGCGCAAAGGCAGGTGACGATGATGGTGCGATTGTGGAGCATTCCTAACGTAAATCAACCTGCACGCCGTAACAAAAGTCTAATCTATAATGCCTGCTCGCTAGATGACTTAAAGCAGCATCGTGAGTTAATGCAACTGTAAGGGTGCGGGTGAGTGTATGCAAACAGGATTTCAAAACGAAATCCACCAGGAGGAAGGTATTGTGATGCTTTCAATCCGCCAGTTTTTCTTCATTTCGGTTTTGGTGCTGCTGACTTCTGCGGCAGTTGTTGCCCAAAGGCCTGGACCACAATTCCGTCGCGAGTTGGCGTGTGAGCCATTTGAACCGCGCACCAAACTGGAGGCTCTCGAGCAACGATACGAGAGAATCCTGATGAAGGGCTTTACCCAGGTCGCCAATCTCAATGTGCGAGGAGTGTTCATTCGCATCGATGCAGTTGAATTGAAAGACAGTTCCTCACCGTCGCGTGCGCTCGGCATAGTCATTTCCCTACGTGGAGTCAGCAGTGAATCAAGAAGTGGAAACGACTCGCTTCGCGAAAATCGATCATATATCGACTATGAAGAAATCGATCCGCTGATAAGAGGAATAGAATCGGTTGGGCGGGTAAACGAGTCTGTGACCAAGCTCGCAAGCTTTGAGGCGCGTTATCGAACCCTGGGCGATCTGGAGGTGGTCGTTTTTCGCCAGGGGCGCGCCAGCGGCACGGCCGCGTCGGTAACGAGCGGAATCTGCGAGAAAGTTACCGGTCTGCTGACGCTCGACGACTTGGAAACTTTGAAAGCGCACATCATCGAAGCAAAAGCCCGTCTGGACGAACTCAAATAGAAGAGACGATCGTTGGTCCAAAGAAAAGTGCCGCTTGTGTTAAGCACAAGCGGCGCATTCTATTTGCAAAAGCTCTTTCGATTAGAGACCCATCGAATCCTGCTGACGAGCGACTGCTGATTGTGCCAGTCCAAAAACCTGTTTGGCTTCTGCCGGCGTCACCACAGGATGGTAAGTCTTTCCATAGTTAGTGACGATTTTCTTCACGTAGTTCTGCGTCTCGTTATAAGGCGGCACTCCCTTGTATTTGTCGACTGCGCCTTCTCCGGCGTTGTAGCCGGCCAGAGCCAAAGTAACGTCGCCATTAAAACGCTTCAACAACCACTTCAAATACTTAGTTCCGGCTTCGACATTTGATGGAGCATCGTAAGGGTCGGTATTACCGAATCTCTTTGCGGTGGCGGGCATCAACTGCATCAAGCCTTGGGCACCTGCATGTGAAATTGCTTTGTTCTGGTATCGCGATTCCTGCTTGATCACCGCGTGAATGAAGCGTGGGTCCACACCGGACTTTTCGCCTGCGCGATAGATGATCCAATCGAGGTCACAATCGCCAGACACCGGGATATCAGCTGGGATGGTCTCAATGAAGTTTGCAGAGGCCGCTGGCGCAAGCGCCGGACTGAAGAAAAAACCCGTGAAATTGGTCAGGAAGAAAAGTGAAATAATGGCAAACGGGCCAAACTTGGCAGCATGCAAACGGGGAAACCTCCGGGGAAACTTCATATTGTTGATTCTCCATGTGAGCGATGGTCCAGGGACCATCAAGGGATTAAATTACTTCAGACTCTGCTACGCATGGTGGAACCGATTTTCAAAGAACCGCAAGAACTTGAAATCGAAACCGTGGATAAGATGGAGATTTAATTGCGATGGTTGCTACTTTTGCATTGTCAGATGGGGTCGATGTGACGTACCTAAATGAGCCGCGTTTTGTTGCAGAGGGGTACAGAGGATCGTTCAAGTTGAGAGACCTGAATGAGTGGATTCTATTGGTGAATCAACATTGAAAGACGGGACAGTTGGTTACTAACGGCGGAGATTTCGGTTGTCCAATTAGTGGAGTCTTTACGCAGTCAACATCGTACAGAACCGGAAGCGGTAGCGACCGCGTCGATGCTTAGGTTGTACGAACGAACTATCGTGCTGAAGCCGTAGCGTTCCTTTAACCCGCAACTCTCAAGAATCGTGTGAATCGACCGAGGTCGCTACCCGCTTCGGGTTCTGTACCGGCGCTGACCTTTCCAACACTCCATCGATTGAGCAACCGTGCCTTCAAGCACGGCCCGCAACTTCACCGGTCTGAGTGTTCACCCGGATCGTTTCACCTTCCTTGATAAACAACGGCACGCGCACATTGAGACCTGTTTCAAGAGTCGCTTGCTTGGTCGCGCCACCAGCAGCGGTGTCGCCGCGCGTGCCGAGTTCTACCGAAGTCACTACCAGCTCAACGTATTGCGGAAGTTGTAAAGACACTGGCGCCCCGTTGTATTTCAGGACCTGTAACGATACTCCTTCCTTGAGATAAGAGCGGTCCGAATCAATTGCATCCTCTTCAAAAGTAAACTGCTCGTAACTCTTCTCATCCATGAAATGAAAGCCGTGTGTGTCACTGTAGAGAAAAGATGCCGGCGATAATTCGATGTCGGGCTCTGCAAACTTCTCACTGGACCGAAAACTTTTTTCCAGGACCGCGCCGGTCAGTAATTGGCGCAGCCTCGTTCGAACCATAGTGGCTGCGCCCCGCGCCGTTGGGGATGCGAAAAACACTTCCAGGACAACGTAAGGCTGTCCGTCGACCGTAATTAGCAATTTGCGCTTCAATTCATTGGCTGTGATTAGTGCCATGTGCTTCCTTTTTTCAAACAGATACTTCCCTTAAACATACCGAGCTTCACCGCACGGGTTCGCGTAACACTGCATCGGCCGCAACCGCAGCGACTGTCGCGGCTTCCCCGTGCGATTTGCGTAGGCCGGCGATCTGCAACAATGCCTCGCCAGTTCTCGATAACATACGGAAGAGATCCCCTTCTTCAGCCCGGGTCTCATGAACCAACTGCGACCATTCCATACCTCCGGCCCAGTGAGCGGTGGCTGCAGCCGCGGAAAAGTTCAACTCCGGCGCAGGCTCAATCCCAAATCTCCACTCCTCATTCGCTACCTTAAAACCTACCTCCTCGAATTGGGCCAACGCCTGAACTACTGCGTCTTCAAGCTCGAGTTCGCCGTAGTCGCGATCCTCATCGGCCGTCAGCGCCGCTACCACACCCGCCATGCGATCAAAAGGCAGCTTGTTGAAAAGACCGCTTTCCAGAGCTTCACCAACCAGCAGTGGCCGATCGACATGCAAATCTGCAAGCCAACGCCCGCGGTCCGTCACCTTCTCACTTTCGAAGTCGATGTAGCCAAAAACTGACAACACCTGTGCTCGCTGTTCAAACGGCTCCCAAACTTCATCGCGCAATTTTTCCATGCGACGCGATGCTCGCTCCCAGTCCTCTGCGTCTTTAAGCGAGGTCCACAGCGTCTCCGTACACTTTGCACGCTGCGCTTCATCCAGGTGCTCAGGCACGATCCGGTTGATGCGATCCTCAAGCAGCTCGAGTGTGTCGCTTTCTTCACCACGGGCGTCTCGCAAGCGCGGCTCAGCCATCACCAACTCAGGACCACGCAGTCGAACCTCTGCAAATGCCTCTTCGACGAATTCCTCTTTGAGCCGGTAACTGGGTTCATAGACACGTCCGATTCGCTCCAGCGCAAAAGCGGCATGCCGACCGTCTTCGCGAACCCCACGCACGTTACCGTCTCGCTTCTCAGTTATCAAAACCAGACGACGCCCGCTACGCCCAATGCCGACAACGCGCCCCGGTTGGACCACTTCATCCAACCAGCGATGCAAAACTTCAGCTCGTGTTTGCGGCCGGGCCTCCAACAGATGTGTACGGGAGCTGATGAGACGCTCAAAACCTGTGACCGCAGACAGCGGTAAATCGCATCCTGCCTGGTGCAATCGCGCCTTGATCCTTTCCTGAATTTCAACTTCTTCTTTTTCGAGTCGCGTTATGTGCGTGGCCACGTCGCGATGGGCAAAACTCTTTCCCGCAATCTCACGCACCTGCGCGAAGTTTCCATAAGCATCAAGCAGGTTCAGTAACGTTGTGTAGGTGGCCCGAAACTGACTAACGAGTGGATCTGGAGGCGCATTCAACACTGCGGCAATTCGTTCCGGATCCTGATGAAGTCCAGGGGCAACCACGACAAAGCCCACATTGTCGCGCCCGCGCCGGCCTGCGCGACCTGTCATCTGTTGCAACTCTGAAGCTGTCAACTGTCTCCAGCCGTGGCCCGTTCGCGCGTCTGCCACCGTCAGGACAACGGAGCGTGCCGGAAAATCGACACCAGCGGCTACCGTGGCCGTAGCAAAGATTGCGTCCAGCAATCCTTCGCTCATCATTTTTTCTATGACCAATTTCCAGGCTGGAATGTGACCCGCATGATGCGACGCAACGCCACCCCGAATGATGGTATCCCAATGTCGATGACCACGAATCTCCGGGTGCGTTTCGACGAATTGGCGCAGCAGGTGTCTACGCTCTTCTCGCCTTTCATCGTTAGCGCCCTTCCGCATCAGGGCAGCCTCAGAAGCGGCCTGATCACAGCGGCGTCTGGTAGGTAAAAAAACGATGGCCGGCAGGAGATTGTACGAATCCAACGCACCGAGCAATGTGGCCGGAGGCATTTCCGGCATGTTGAGTTTCATTCGCTTGACCTAACGAAAAAATCTTCGGCGCTGGCCTCCCGATGGTCCACGTCGCTCTTCTCGCGCGCGCTCGCCCAAAGCCGTGATCTCCGGATTCAATCGTCCGCGGTCTTCAAGCAACGGCAGGAGTCGCTTATCGGGTAACAACATCGCAGCGCGTAATGGTACTGGACGCGCCCCGGGTCGCCCGACGACTCCGCATCGGACGCCACGTACTTCCTCGATCCAGGCCGCAAACTCCTTCGCATTTCCGATCGTTGCCGACAATAACAGCAGACGAATTCGGGCCGGCGTCAGAATGATCGCTTCCTCCCACACGTGGCCGCGATCTTCGTCGGCGAGATAGTGCGCTTCATCCAGAACCACGAGGTCGGAGTTAACGTCGCTACCGCCACGGAGTGAATCGAAGAGTTGATTGCGGTAAATCTCGGTAGTGCCAATGATCAGTGGTGCTTCAGTGTTTACTTTCCGATCCCCGGTAAGAATCCCCACGTTTGCTGGTCCAAACTCGGCTGAGAACTCTTCAAACTTCGAATTGGTGAGGGCCTTGAGTGGCGTCGTGTACCAGGCACGACGTCCGGCAGCTAACAGCCTGCGAATCTCTTCGCGCGCGATCCAGGTTTTGCCGCTTCCGGTCGGGGCGGTGACGAGCACGTCTTCAAACTCGAGCGCTGCCAGAGCTTCCAATTGAAAAGGGTCGGGCTTGAATGGAGCTGGCCGAGGAGTGCCAATGCCCTCCAAAAGTTTCAGGGCTTCGCGTGTAACCGCAACCGGTTTCTGGGTCGTGGTGTCTGCTTGCCTGATTCTATTTCGACCTGCACGAGCGTCGTCAGGCTTCTCGCGACGCTTCCCGCGCCGGCGGCCCCTTCCACCTTCGTTTGATCGCATAGCCCATTTTACCCGTTTTTCCGGCAGACATCTGTTTGCGATGAAAATCGCATACTTTGAGCAAGCGCTAGTCAAAGTGATAACGTATATCCATTCCCATTTGTCGTCCTCCCGCTCGCAACGGTTCGCGTTCGGAGTGCGTCTAAAAGAGGAACATTAGCCAGAAGCACGGCGTTTTAACTAAGCAATGATTGAATTATTTAAAGACTTTGAGGTGAATTGGGAACAACGGCAACCGATGGTTGTGAAGCTGCTTGCTTCCTCGGTGGCGTTCCACTTTGTCCTGATTGTCTCCCTCTTGTATGTGCCGGGAGTCCGGGATGTTTTCAATATCGCCAGCTTGCTATCCGATACAACCTTCGTAGACAGGGATTATGACCGCACAGTGATCGGCGACGATGTTCAGTTTGTCCAGCTCGCGGGTGAGAAGTTTCGCTATCCCGATGGCTACTGGGCATTGGATGGACAGACGGGCGCGATGCCGCCAATGTTCCCCCCAGCGGACGTCATAATTCCACCTCAGCCCTCGACGCCAGCGCAGTTTCCTCCAACAGCTTTTCCTGAACCATCAGTGGCGCCCACGCCGGTGCCCACTCCCGTGCCAACCTTGTCGCCGCTAACAACTGTGGCCCAGGCGAATGCGAGTCCTAGTCCGGGGACAAGTCCGACCAGCCAGAAGGTTGACCAGGCGCAAAAGCAACTGGAGAAAACCGCGGAGGAAAACAATCTCACCTTACCCAAGGAAGGCGAGATCAATAAGAAGGCCCTGAAGGATTTTGCAGCTTACGCAAATGAGCTCAAGAACCAGGGCAAGCTGGACCTCGACAAGCCTTTTGAGATCGTGATTGAGGCGGAGCTCGATGGAAACGGAAAATTGAAGGACCCGAAGTTTACGAAAAAGGAAGGCGACCCCAATCTCGTAGACCTGTTTGGGCGGATGGTTGCCGCGTTGAACGACAGCGGATTTCTGATTTATCTCAAGCCAATTGACAAAGACAATCCAGGGACCAAGGTCATCTTCACAATCAAACAGGGCGAGAAGGATGTGCTGGCTACGGTTGAATCTGAAGTCTCTTCAGACAGCAGCGCTCGTCTATTGGCAAAGGGGTTCAATGCCGCCCTCGTTATCGGAGCTGAATCGAGAGCCGGTAAAGACGAAGAGGTGCTCTTGAGAAATACCAGCGCCGAGCCAAATGGTAAGAAGATCACCTTCAACTTCACGATGCCGCGTCAGGCAGTAGTCGACTTGATCAAACGACAGCTTGCTGCTGGTTAAAAAGCTCAATTGGCGTCGCCTGTCAGCCCACTTGCCTGCCCCTATTCGCTCAACTAGAATCAATCTGTAAATATCAAAAAAGTCGGAAGCATTTAGCTAAAAAACATTAAATAAAACGTATGAGTTTCGATAAATTACTAACTAAAGTATTCGGTAGCAGCAACCAGCGTTTCCTTAAGACAGTCCAGCCTACTGTTCAGCAAATCAATGCCCTCGAGCCACAAGTAAAAAAGCTGACTGACGAACAACTCCGAGCGAAGACTGGCGAGTTTAAAGAACGGGTACAAAAGGCAGTCGCCGGCATCACTGACAAAGAAGAACGCAAGCGGATCGAACGCGAAGTGCTCGATGAGATCCTCCCGGAAGCTTTTGCCATAGTCCGTGAAGCCAGCGTGCGTGTCACTGGCATGCGCCACTTCGACGTACAACTCATTGGCGGCCTCGTTCTGCATCAAGGCAAGATCGCGGAGATGCGAACGGGAGAAGGCAAGACCCTCGTCGCCACATTGCCGTCCTATCTCAACGCGTTAACTGGAAGAGGCGGCGTACACGTCATTACCGTAAACGATTACCTGGCCTCCCGCGATGCGGAATGGATGGGCCAGATTCATCGCTTTCTCGGACTGGAAGTCGGCTGTATCCAAAATGATATGGACGACTTCGAACGGCAGACAGCTTACGCGGCCGACATCACCTACGGCACCAATAACGAGTTCGGATTCGATTACCTGCGCGACAATATGAAGTTTGACCTGGCGACGTGTGTTCAGCGTGGTCACTACTTCGCCGTCGTCGACGAGGTCGACTCAATCCTTATCGATGAAGCGCGGACCCCGTTGATCATCTCCGGACCTTCAGATGAAGCCACGGATAAGTACTACAAAGCCGACGCGATAATTCCCCAGTTGCGTAAGGGTGAGGACGTCGACGGCAAGAAAACCGGCGACTACGTAGTTGACGAAAAGCAACACACGGCAGTCTTGACTGAGGAAGGCGTCGACAAGGCTGAACGCCTGTTGGGAGTTGGCAATCTCTACGATCCATCAAACATGGAGTTGCTCCATTGCGTCGAACAGGCTTTGAAAGCCCACACGCTGTATCGCCTTGACCATCAGTATGTGGTCCAGGAGGGAGAAGTCATTATCGTTGACGACTTCACCGGGCGCTTGATGAAGGGCCGCCGCTGGTCAGACGGTTTACACCAGGCAGTAGAAGCAAAAGAGGGCGTGAAGATTGAGAAAGAAAATCAAACGCTAGCTACCATTACCCTTCAGAATTACTTCCGGTTATACGAAAAGCTGTCGGGCATGACTGGTACGGCTGAAACAGAAGCCTCCGAGTTTCACTCAACGTACAAGCTCGAAGTAATCGTCATTCCAACTCACATGCCGATGGTGCGCACCGACTTTTCGGACATTATTTATCGCACCCTTCCCGAGAAGTGGGACGCGGTCATCGAAGAGATCAAGGAATGTCACGATCGCGGTCAGCCCACACTCGTCGGCACCGTCTCGGTAGAAAATTCGGAACTGATCGCACGCCGGCTTCAACGAGAAGCAGTCCCGCATAACGTTCTGAATGCGAAGTATCACGAACGCGAAGCTGAAATCGTGGCCCAGGCTGGTCGCAAAGGCGCAGTCACTATTGCTACCAACATGGCCGGTCGTGGAACTGACATTCTCCTCGGTGGCAATCCTGACTTCATGGCGCGCGAGTTTCTCAAGCATGAAGAGATTGATCCTGACGAGGCTACCGAGACGCAGTGGTCTGAAGCGTTTGCGCGAGCCAAGCGAATCGTCGAAGAGGAGCACAAAGAAGTCGTTGGGATTGGTGGGCTTCACATACTCGGCACCGAACGTCACGAGTCTCGTCGTATTGACAACCAGTTAAGAGGACGTGCGGGCCGCCAGGGTGACCCCGGATCGTCAAGGTTTTTCCTGTCTCTCGAAGACGACTTGATGCGCATCTTCGCCGGCGACAAAGTCAAAGCTCTCATGCAGCGCCTGGGCATGGAAGAGGGCGTGGCCATCGAGTCGAAGATGGTTTCGAAGCGAATTGAGTCGGCGCAAAAATCAGTTGAAGGTCGCAACTTCGAGTCGCGCAAACACCTGCTTGAGTACGACGACGTCATGAACAAGCAGCGCGAGACCATCTATGGTTTGCGCCGCCAGCTAATGGAAGAGCCCGACCAGCGCGATTATCTGATGGGCGATCCCCCTTCGGCAGGAGTTGCTTACGACCTGCTGTCTGATCTCAGTAACCAGTATCTGAATGCCGAAGCATCGCCGGACGATTGGGATGTAGAGAATTATGGAATTCAACTGAAGACCATCTACGACTTTGACACTACAGCCGAAAGGATCAACTTTCAGGACTTCACCACTCAGGAAGTTATCGACACTGTTTGGGAAAAACTCAAGGTTAAATACGCTCATAAGGAGCAACAGATTGGACCTGAAGCGATGCGCACCTACGAGCGCATCATCATGCTTAACATCATCGATGCTCAGTGGAAGGACCACCTGCTTTCGCTTGATCACCTGAAACAGGGCATCGGCCTAGTTGGTTACGGGCAGAAGGATCCACTGGTCGAGTACAAGAAGCAGAGTTTCGACATGTTCCAGGAGATGCTGGATCGGATCGATACCACCACAATTCGATCGTTATTCAATCTGCAGGTCGTCGCCGAACAGCCACCCGAGGCGTTGCGGCAGCGCCGTTTACCGAAACGCTCAACTTCGCTAACTTTCACTGGTCCAAACCAGGGAGCTGCTGCAGCCGGCGAGGAAGACGGCAAGACAAGAACAGTGGTACGGGATCAGCCGAAGGTTGGTCGCAACGAACCCTGCCCATGCGGTTCAGGAAAAAAATACAAGAAGTGTCACGGAGTGTAGTTAGATAACCTCAAGGTTTTGGTAATGCATTATCAGTCAATATTTCGCTTGGTTCTGGTTCTCCTGCTCACGATCTCCGTTTCGCCGTCGATCGCTGGTGCCGCTAGTCAAGATTCTTCAGCCGAACTCGAGAAAAAACTCAAGTTGCAATACGCCGCAATTGAAGCCGAGTTTGCAGCACCCCCCAGCCGCGTGGATTATCCATCGGATTATCGACATGTGTTGCTCGCCTGGCAGGATCGCCTGGCGAGTAAGTTCAGCGAAGCAGCAGTAACAGCGGAAGCGTTGATGCAGCTCGATACCGGCAATGCCGATATGTGGCGCGAACGCATGGAAACCTTGCGTGCTTACGGGAAACCGATTAGCAGTCCCCGTGAACGCAGCGTCTTCGGCCCCGGCGAAGTCCAAAAACGTTTCAAGGTGATCAAGGCTCCCGCTGCTGTTTACAGCGACGAAGCACGTGTTAACAACATCCGTGGCGAGGTGAGATTGAGAGTCATCATGGCGGCAGATGGGAAAGTGATAAACATCTTCCCAATCAAGTCACTTGCGTACGGGCTAACCGAATCTGCCACGGCCGCGGCACGTCAAATCCAATTTACTCCAGCCGAAAGGAACGGCGAGGTGGTTGCTCAGTTTGCAACCTTCGTTTACGAATTTCGAAAAGCCGACGCTGCCCCCTACATCCCTCGAACAGTTTTTTAATGGCAGGTGCGAAAGACTCGGGTTCGCTTGCCCAACTCCTGATGATGTTCAAAATCTCTATCCTGGTCGTACTTCTTCTGCATCCGTTGAGCCTGTTAGGAGCCAAAGCGGCGGCGCAATCTGCTCCACCTCCAGCCGGACTTCAACGCCAACGAGCAATATCCCTCTACAAGGAACAGAAGTACGAGGAAGCTCGGGTATTATTACTTGGTGTAGTCAAGCAGGATAAAGAGGACTACCTGGCTTGGTATTATTTGGGCTTCGCGAACATTCAGCACCGGAAGCATAAAGATGCTTCGAAAGCCTTTGAGACAGCATTGAAGCTCCGTCCCGATTTCGCGGCAGCCAGGTCTGGCTTGGGATACTCACTACTCTTCAGAAACAAATTTTCGGAGTCTATTCGGGCTGCTCAAGCTGCCTTAAGCTTAGATCCCAATCTCGCTGATGCGTACTACGTAATTGGTGTGGCCCACCTTCGAACCAATCATCAAGCTGAGGCGATAAACAACGCGGAAAAAGCTTTGAAGGTTAACCCTCAATTTGCCGCCGCGTATCTGCTAATAAGCCAGGCACATACTGATTTCGTTGGCAATGCACCGGTCGCCGAGGATGCTGAACTGCCAGACGCACGCCGAAAGCGTTTTGAGCAGGCGGCTAACGCTCTGGAAAAATATCTCGCGTTGGTTCCTGAGTCTAAATTGGCTTGGGGAGAGCAATTGGAAAACCTGCGCGTTTACAGTCGGGTTCGCGAAAAATCTGAAGGCGATCGCGCTGTTTTTTATGGCAAGGAAGTCACAACTAAAGCTCGCGTAATATCTAAACCTGAGCCCGAGTACATAGAAATTGCGCGGGCTAACGGTACCGCGGGAAGAATAGTATTGAGAGCTGTCTTTGCCGCTGATGGAAGTATCAAGCACATCCTGGTAGTCAAAGGCTTACCTGACGGCTTGACCGAAGTAAGCGTGGCAGCTGCACGTCGTATTAAGTTTGTTCCTGCCACAATCAATGGTCGAAACGTCTCAATGTATATCCAGCTCGAGTACAATTTTATGCTTTACTGACTCTGGAAGATGTTGATTAAACTTTGACTAAGGCGACGCTCCCCGTTCGAAGTCGTTGATGACTACCACAAAAACTACAAACCCCGCCGCTCGCGCGATCCTGGACGGCTCTGCTCCCACGCAGGCGCGCCTGGCAGCAGCCAGTGGTCTACTGCCGCTGCCACAAGCTGATTTACTTGAGGTATTAGTTGCGCTTCAACGGGAGGCTGATAGCGGTATCGGCGAAGCGGCAGTCGAGACACTCCAGTCAATGGACAAGGAGGACTTACTGGCCGCTGCCCGAAGCGATGATACGGCCGGCAGTGTACTCGCTTACCTCGCTACGGCTGACAACGGCGATCGGGAGATCAAGGAAGCGGTAATCCTCAACGGCAATACTTCCGATCAAGCCATAGCCGATCTGGCATCCACCACAACTGACGTCGTATTACTCGAACTGATTTCGGTGAATCAGCAACGGCTGGTTCGATATCCGAAAATCATCGATGCGATCCTGGCAAACTCAGCCCGTCCCGCAGAGGCCGAGCGCCGCGCGAAAGAAACGCGACGAGAATTTTTTGAAAAGGAACGCGGAGCCCAGCAGATAGCTCAGGAGCTAAGAGCACGCGGAAAGAGCGCGGCCGCCGAGTTTTTTGAAAACGCCGAGCTGGGCGAAGGGTTCAGCGTTGAAGATGCGTGGCTGATTGCTTCTCACATTGAAGTCTCGGATGCTGAGATTGATGACTCATGGCTACCAGCTGAACGTTATGAGGAGCTGCGCCCCGAGACACCTGAAGAACTCGCGGCTAACTTCAAGCGCATCGTAGACAACGAGCGATTGGAAACTGGAGAACTCTCGGCTGAGCGTGTGTCTTTGATCAAGCGGATTATGTTCATGAATGTTAAGGATCGGCTGAAACTCGCAATGAAGGGTGATCGTGAAGCCCGCAGCATTTTGATCCGTGACTCAAACAGGGTCGTGGCCACTGCGGTCATTAACAATCCCCGGGTGACGGACCAGGAAGTCGAAAACATCGCCGCAATGAGAACAGTAGCGGAAGAGGTCTTACGGCTGATCGCGGCGAACCGCGCCTGGGCCCGCTCCTATTCCATCATTCATAATCTCGTTCGTAACCCACGCACTCCGATTCCGACCGTGATGAGCACCCTTCCGCGCATCCGCACAAAGGACCTTATCGGGCTAAATCAAAATCGGAACGTCTCGGAAATGGTACGTCGACAAGCCCTCCGCCTGAGTCAAGCGCGCTCCGGCACCTAAGAATCTGCCACCTTCCAAGTGTTACAGAAGTTTTGCGAAATAGTTAAGAATGTTCTTGACACGTCACAAGAATTACGTATAATTTCGCACACTGACACGCAGTTAATTTTGAAAGCTTGAAGGTTCTAACGCAAAGAGCCAAGGGAACGGGTGTTATTCGATGGGTTGCGGTCCTTTTATTTATTCACCGCAAGGCTTTATCTCACCCGCTAGCATACACCGCCTGGTTCACGGGATCGGCCATATGTGACGATTCTCAGTTCTTTGCCACCGCCCGCAGCATTTACCCGAACCTGCCGGAAAAGGGGCCCCGCCAATCTTGGTTGATTAGCGGGGCACATCTCTTTATAGCCAACAAGATTTACTTTGATACTGGGACGGACCGTTCGCGGTGGGCTGCTTCCTCATAGGTGGGCTTGCTAGTTAACGAGATTCCGGCAAGTTCGGCAAACACCTGCTCATACTGATCGACCACGTGTTCCCAGTCATAAAACTTCTGCACTCGAGTCTGTGCTCGATTCCGATAGCTTTGCACCAGGGAACCATCACGCAAAACTCGCTGTAGTTTTTCAGTCAAATCAATCTCATCGTCGTAGGCGATGCCTGCGTCACCAACAACTTCGACATTTTCCGGAGTTCCCAAAGTCAAGACGCAGTTACCGTAACCCATAGCCTCAAGAAGTGCTGGATGAGTGCCACCAACCTCCGTGGCGTGAACGTAGCAATAGGCGTTCTGTTGCAGTGCCCGATAGTCTTGGCCAAACACGAAACCGGTAAAACTAATTCGTCGATCACCACGGGCGCGTGCCTTCAAGTCATCGATGTAGTCGCGCGCATAGGGAGCGTCTCCGACAATCAACAAACGATAGGCGGTACGCACTTTCTTGAAGGCTTCGATCACCAGGTGAGCATTGTTTTCCGGTTCAAGGCGGGAGACATAGAGGACATAGCGGTTTGGCTCGACGCGCCATTTTCGCACGGCTAGGCGATCTGGCCGCCGCTCCACTTCGGCGCCATAAGCGATCATGGTTGATACAGCCTTATATCGAGCGAGGTAATAATCCTGAATGACTCGGGCGTCTGTCACTGTTACGTTCGGAAGTATTGTGGACAAGCGTTCCGCCATCAGGTAATAGCGCTTCCCCAGCAATCCCCACTTCTTCCGTTTGTGTTCAAGCCCGTCCACGTTGAGTACCACCGGCGTTCCGGTAAGTCTGAGAATAGGAACAAACGGAACATTCGCGGCGTTGCAGATCAGCACCGCATCAAAGCCGCCAAACATCGCGTGAACAGAAGACAAGAATGCATGGACCACAGTGTCGAAATACTTGTGGCGGATTGTTGGTAGTACTTTCAGTCTCACGCCGAGATATTCCAGCTGGCGCGGAGACACGTAGTGGGCGCGGCCATAGACTGTTACATCATGACCGCGCGCTGCCAGCCGCGTTGATAGATGCTCTGCAAAGGTCTCAAAGCCACCATAGCTCGCTGGAATCCCGCGTGTCCCTAATATTGCTATTCGCATGAGGGCGCTCTAATGCGTTATGAGCCCGGCCGCTCGTTCATACACAGCCAGAGTCTTCCGCGCGGAATCTCTCCAATCAAAGAGTTTTGCGCGCTGAAGGCCGGCAGCTTGCAAAGACGCTCGTAAGCCAGAATCCGTAACTACTCTCGATATTGCGGATGCAATCTCAGTTACTTCAAACGGGTCGACGAGAATTGCGGCGTCACCGACCACCTCCGGCAAACTGGTGCGATTGCCAACAATAGTAGGCGCCCCACATTTCATGGCCTCTAAAGGCGGCAGCCCAAATCCTTCGAAGTAAGAGGGGTAAACAAAGCACAGGGCTGCTGAATACAACGCCGGCAAGTCCTCCTCTGGCACATACCCCGTTAAAGTTACTGAGTCCGTCAGTCCAAGCTGGGTAATGGCTCTAAGCGTGTCGTCATAAAGCCACGCTAACTTGCCAACCAGCACCAGTTTTGGAAGCTTAGCGTCCGGCTGAGAGCGGCGCAAGACTGAATAAGCTGCGAGCAGTCTAGGCAGATTCTTGCGTGGCTGAATCGCGCCGACGGTTAAAATATAGTCTCCGTCTATGCCGTATTTTTGTTTTATTCGTTGAAGTTCTTTTGGGTCTTCGACAGGGGCAAATTTGCCGGGCGCAGCTAGTGGCACAGCAGTTACCTTGTCGCCGTTGATTCGGTAGGTCTTGATCACGTCGCTGCGGACAAATTCAGAAAGAGTCAGGATCTGATCCGCCTCACGTGCTGATTGGCGCACAGTCATCCGCAACTGAACGCGACTACGGTGTTTGAACGTTTGTGGGAGATGTTCAAAGGATAAGTCGTGAATGCTTACGACAAGCGGACAAGGCGCAAAAGGAGGTGCGGTAAATTGCACGTGGAGTACGTCCACAGGATTCCGCCGCAGCTCACGGCTGAGAGACAACGGAATACGTATCAGCGGTGTGTGTGGACGAGTTGAGCGAACGGTGAAGTTTGGCCAGCGGTTTTCAAATCTTTCATGGGCAGCAGCCTTCGTCACATAGATCGTGTAATCGTTGGCCGTATCGATCTCTGCCAGGGCTTCGATTAGGTTGGTTGCGTAACTCTCGTTGCCACCAAGTCCCGTCCCAACAGAGTGGGCATCGATTGCGATACGCAAAAGGTATGCGGCTCCTGAGTAAGTTGCAATTTGATCGGGAGAGGCAGTCTAACAAACTGACGAATAGACAGAAAATTCTCCCCGCTGCCTGTAATTAAGGGATGCGGAGAGAATTGCTGGCTTGCTCGCGGTGCGAACAATCTGAAAGTCGTGCGCTATTTCTTTCCGGCTGCAGACGCCTGTGAGCCGGCATTTTGCTGACCACGGGTATCGCGCTCACGTATGCGCGCAGCTTTACCTCGGAGACCGCGGAGGTAATAGAGCTTGGCGCGTCGGACACGTCCACGTTTCACTACATCGATGTGATCGACGATAGTCGCGTGAAGGGGAAATATTCTCTCAACACCGACGCCAAAGCTGGTTTTGCGGACGGTGATCGTTTCACGCGCACCACCATGCTTGCGAGCGATGACGACACCTTCAAATGCCTGCAGACGCTCTTTGGTTTCTGATTCCTTAATTCGGACGTGAACTCGCACAGTATCACCCGGTTGAAAATCGGGAACGTTAGCGCGCAATTGGGTGTTTTCAATACTATCTAATCGATTCATCTCGTTACTCCATTAAAATCCGAAAGCTCAGCATACAAGAGACCAACCGGCCTCACAAACCTGCTTCCCATTTACTTCAAAAGATCCGGACGATTCCGTTGGGTTTTCTTAATCGCAGCCTCTCGGCGCCAACGTGCTATTTCTGCGTGATTCCCTGTTAACAGCACCTCAGGCACCTGCATACCTGCAAAATCAGTCGGACGCGTATATTGAGGATGATCAAGATTGCCTGCCGTAAACGACTCATTCTCGGTGGAGCATTCATTACCCAATGCTCCTGGCAAAAGCCTCACGATCGCATCGATAATTACCAACGCCGCGGGCTCGCCGCCTGACAGGACATAATCACCGATAGAAATCTCGTCAGTAGCCAGCGCGTCGCAAACTCGCTCGTCGACGCCCTCGTATCGTCCACAAATAAAAACGACTTGAGAACTCTTTGAAAGATCCTGTGCAGTTTCCTGCGTAAACACTCGCCCCTGGGCCGACAACAAAACCACGCGCGTTTGTGGGGGATAACTTTCCCGCTTCTCGCAACCTGTCAACTCTGAAACCGCGGCAAAGATTGGTTCAGGTTTCAGCACCATTCCTTCGCCGCCGCCGAAGGGCCGATCATCCACAATGTGGTGCTTGTCAGTGGTCCATCGGCGCAGGTCATGCGCCTTGATTTGGACCAGCCCGGCAGCTCGTGCCCTACGATTAATTCCGTGGTCGAACGCCTCGCGAAAGTACTCCGGAAAAATCGTTATGATATCGCAGCGCAACACAGGAACATTTCAAAGACAATTACAAATCCAACAAACCTTCGGGCGGATCGATCAAAATCTTCTTCGCGGCTGCATCAACCTTCACTACGATCTCTTCAGCCAGAGGAATCAGATGTTCTCGGCCACTCGCTGAATTTTCAACAACGATCAGGTCGACCCCACCGGTTCGCATCACTTCGCGAACCTTGCCCAACGCTGGGCCACCTACAATTTCAACCTGACAACCGGCCAACTCCCAATCGTAAAACTCATTCTCCGGAAGTTGAACGCGTTCTGCTTCGTCTACACCAAACTCTAAACCCACCAGCTCTTTAGCTTCGTCAACACTGTCAAAGCCAGCGAACTTCAGCACCATCCGATCGTTTTGAAACCAATAACTTTCAAGTTCAAATGACCTTAACTCGCCATCCGGCCCCACGTTATGCAATTCAGAAACAGTCTCAAACCGATCAGGAAAATCGGTTAGAACTTCCGCAACCAGTTCACCTTTAAGCCCACGGGTTCTAACGGTCCGCGCGACGATGATCAGGTCATCACTTCTTGCAGTCATTCCACAATTTCGAGGATATAGCGCTGCCTGGTTTTAAGACCTCCGGCGTGGGCGAGCGAGCGTAGGGCGTTTATCGTCCTTCCTTGCCTGCCGATGATCTTTCCCATGTCGCCTGGGGCCACGCGGACTTCGATGAGGGTTGAGCCTTGATGATCGACTTCGCGCACATCTACCGCGTCGACATCGTCGACGAGCGCTTTGACTACCATTTCAATGGCTGCTCTCAATTGCTAACCTCGCCGCACACTTAAGCTTCGGCCGGCGCTGCCGCTTCCTGCTTACCGCCCACTTTGATCAACCGGCTTACCGTGTCAGTTGGTTGAGCGCCTTTTCCGATCCAGTAACGCACTCGGTCCATCTTCAACTTTACTTCAGCAGGTTCGCGTGTGGGATTGTAAGTGCCGAGATTCTCCAGATAGGCACCGTCACGCTTCGACTGTTTTTCCTTCACCACAATTCGATATGAAGGTTGCTTCTTAGCGCCAGTGCGCATCAATTTAATGGCTAACAAATCCTTACCTCCGTAGTTATCTTCGCTTTTTCTTTCGCTTCTTCTTGTTCTTTTTCTTGCCCGTTCCACCGAGCGCGGGCAACGATGGCATTGCCGGAAGATCGTCTCCATTGCCGCCCATCGCCGCCATGTCAGGCATGCCGGTCAGGCGCCGCATCATCTTCCCTTTTAGTCCGCTACCACCAAACATTCCTGAGCCCGACAGTTGTCTCATCATCTGTCGCATCTCCGTGTATTGTTTGATGAGCTTGTTAACTTCCGAAACCGAAGTGCCCGAACCACGTGCAATTCTTCGCCGCCGGTTCGCGTTAAGAATCTTGTGGTCCGTCCGTTCCTCGTGAGTCATCGAATCGATTATTGATTCGGTGCGCTTTAACTCCTTCTCCATCTCCTTCGTCTGCTCTTCATCCATTTGCGGCATCCCGATGCCGCCGAGCAACTGGTCCGGAAGGAGCTTCATTATCTTTGAGAAAGAACCGAGCTTCTTGACCTGACGCAACTGCGAGCGAAAGTCGTCGAGTGTAAATTCATTCTTCTGAAGCTTTCTTAACTGCTCCTCAGCTTCAGACTGATCAACTTTCGACTGAACTTCTTCGATGAGCGATAACACATCGCCCATGCCCAGTATTCTTTGGGCGACTCGATCCGGATAGAAAGGCTCGAGTGCGTCGTATTTCTCACCAACGCCAACAAATTTGACTGGCTGACCCGTAACCTGTTTGATGGACAGCGCCGCGCCTCCACGCGCGTCTCCGTCCATTTTTGTCAGCACGACTCCGGTAATGCCTATTCGCCGGTGAAACTCTTCAGCCGACCGCACCGCGTCTTGCCCGGTCATTGCGTCAGCAACAAAAAGTATCTCGACCGGGTGTGTCTCATTCTTGATGCCGACCAGTTCCTCCATCAACGTCTCGTCAATGTGAAGTCGGCCGGCCGTATCAATGAGCAGAGTATCGAAGCCTGTCTGTTGCGCATGCTTCACAGCACTGCGCACGAGGGTCATCGGATCGTCGGTCTCAGTTTGTTCAAAGATCTGCTGGCCAGTCGCTTTCGCGATGACCTTGAGTTGCTCTCGCGCGGCTGGCCGGTAAACGTCCACCGAAAGCAATAAGGGCTTTCGGTCCTGGTTCTTCGCCAGCCAGCGCGCAATTTTTCCCGTTGAGGTCGTCTTGCCGGAGCCTTGCAGGCCCACAATCATGACGACATTTGGTGTTTGCTTGGTAAAGACCAGCCGCGACGACTGTCCACCCAACAAATCAACCAGCTCGTCGAAAACTATCTTAACGACTTGTTCGGAGGGCTTTAATTCCTGCCAAACCTGCTGGCCCTCTGCCTTTTCCTTGACAGAGGCTATAAAGTCTTTAGCGACCTTGAAATTGACGTCGGCTTCAAGCAGAGCCAGACGGATTTCGCGCAACGCCGCGTCGACGTGCTCCTTCGTGAGCACGCCCTCGCCACGCAGATTCTTCAGCGTCCTTTTTAGCTTATCCGATAAGGACTCAAACATAGAGCACTAGGCGACAATTTCTGCCGGCGACGGAAACGGAGATGATAGCGGGCAGGCGGAAAGAGTGTCAAGGCAGCCACTGCCCTTAATTTGTTGATTTTGTTGGGCCTGAGACGGGGACAAACCACTTCAAAGACCCAAAAGTGTACAAAAGGAGATCCAGTTGACAGCTACGGAAGCGACTCCACACTCTTTCCTCCCGCGTCAGCGCGTCGCACGCTTATGCCTTGGGTTACTTCTCGCCTGCGTCATCCAGGCGCCCCTAACTCCCACCCAAGTTGTGTCGGCTCGCCTTCAGATCGCAACTGCGTCCACCGCAACTCTAAATTTTCAAACCATTGCCCCGGGGTTGGAACACGGGCAGGTGACTCGGGGTCAAGCGTCAAAGGACGAGTCAACGGGTCCATGGCTCATAAATGCACTTCGAGTAGACCTCAGTCTCGCGACGATCAGAATTGTGCGGGCACTCGACGCGGGCCTTGGACTGGAAACTACTAGTTCGCTGGCGGCACGACATGGCGCGGCGGCGGCCATTAATGGTGGCTACTTTCGCACTACCGGCACTTACCGGGGCGAGTCCATTGGAATGGTCCTGTTGGGTGGCAGACTGATTAGTGAACCATATAACGATCGCGCAGAAATCGGTTTGCTTGAGGACGGAAAGCGCACTGAGGTGCTGTTTGGCCACCTCGGCTACGAAAGCGAAATCTCACTGGGCTCACAAAAGCATAAAGTCCACGGTGTTAACAGGCCCGTCGGGGCAAATGAGATCATAGTCTTCACGCCCGAGTTTCACCGCACCACTCTAACTAAGCCAGACGGGATTGAAGTGGTAGTGCGCAGGAATAGAATCGTTTCCATCTCTGATCTGGCTGGCAGTAGCGAGATACCGACGGACGGCTTTGTGATATCAGCTGTGGGTGAATCACGCGAGTGGATTAAGCGGAACGCAAGAAGAAATTCTGCGGCGAAGGTTCAATGGCGGCTGAAGTCTCTTCACTCGCAAGGCGAAGACGCCAAGTGGTCCAAAGCCCAGAATATTTTGGGTGCAGGTCCACAGCTAATCAAAGCTGGAAAGATTGAGATCACTGACCAGCGTGAAAAAATGATTGCCGGTTTTGCCACCACCCGCCACCCTCGAACAGCTTTTGCCCGGCTCGATTCAGGCAAGCTTCTGCTAATTACGGTGGACGGACGTCAACCTGGTGTTAGTGTGGGAATGTCTCTGCAGGAACTAGCCGAGCTCCTACTCGAGTATGGTGCGAGGGATGCGATAAATCTTGATGGCGGCGGGTCAACTACGATGGTGCTCCAGGACAAAATTGTAAACCGTCCGTCTGATCAAGCCGGCGAGCGTCCCGTAAGCGATGCAATCCTAGTTCTCCCGAATCGTAATCCAAAATAATCAATGCCTTCGACGCTCGATCCGACAGCTATGCTTCTTGATGCGTGGAGAACTAACAACCGCGTCACGATCTTCCTTCTCGAAAACCTACCCCTTGAGCTCTGGGCCGCCACGGTACCCGGTGCACCACGACGAACCGTTCGCATGATCGCCGGTCACATTCACAATAGTCGTTGTATGTGGATCAAGACGTTAGGACAAGAATTCAGTATTGCGGTGCCGCGACCCGTTAATCGTCACAAGGTTGGACCAAAGGAATTGATTCCAGCCCTGGGGCGGAGCAGCCGCGGCATCATCAAATTGCTCTCGCTCGGTTGTGACCGAGAGGGCACCATTCCCACCTGCCGGTCTTACGCGTGGCGCAATCTGCCCCTCGATGTCGGTCATGTCCTAACTTATTTCGTGTCGCATGAAGGGCATCATCGCGGGCAGATTGTGATGCTGGCCCGTCAACTAGGCTATCGGCTGCCGGTCGAAATAACGGGTGGTCTCTGGCACTTTGCAAAGCGCTCAAAAGAGGCTCGGAACGAAGTTTAGAGCACGTAGTTAAACGAAGAGCCGCTACGTCTCCGCAATCAACCGTTATCCTTAGCCGCCAAAAATAACGAAGGTGGACGGTCTTTAGACCCTGTGCTAAATTCTCAAGTGTTTTGGTACTTACAAACCTTGAGCGGCGCGTGGGAAATTGCCGCATCACCCTCTTTGCTCGCCCCAACTGTAGTCTGGTAATGAAAACTGTCCTGAATTAAACGTGTTAAGGGACTGAATGACTAAAAATCCAGGCATCGGTGGAAGCTCCGAGCCCGAAGACACCACAAGCGGAAAAGGTGTGGTCGATCTCGCTGACGCACGGGTGCGTCTGCGTTCGAATACTAGACCGGCTTCCAACGAAAACTTGCTACAGGAGCTGGACGAAGTCCACTCGCTTCTGGACCAGGGACTGTCGGCCGAAGCGAAAGCCCGTCTCACCTCCCTGATCGCAGGGTCACAAAAAAATCCCGCTATGCTCGCTCGCGCACGCTGTGCGTTATCGCGAGCGCTGGAGATGCAGGCGCAGTATCGCGATTCACTCGCTGCTGTGGCGATGTACGAATCTCCTGAATCGCGCGCTCAACTTGATCAGGAAACTCTTCAATCACTAAGGGTTCAGATTGCGCTTGCTTACAACTACAACGGCGATCATCCCAAGGCGATCTCGATACTTAAGGGGGCCTTGAAAGAGTTTTCGGAAGGTGAGTTAAACCACGAACTTGGTCCGATTTATACCGCCCTTGCTCGTGTTTATCGCAGCATTAGTGAATACCCGATAGCTCTCGATTACGCGCAGCGAGCTCTCGAGCACTTCCGCCAAACAGGAGACTGGCGCGGTTTGGCTGAAGCTTATTTCGGGATGGGCATTGCCCAGATCCAGGAAGGCGATCACGACAGCTCTCTCGCAAATTTTGAGCAGGCACTGAAACTCACCGGCGATCATCCCGCGAGTTTTATGCTCGGGAAGATCTACGCCAACATGGCCGGGGCTTGTTGGTTTCTAAAACGTCCGCAGGAAGGCATTCGTTACCTCGAAAAGGCAATCTCTTACTACGAACGTACCGACCATAAGGCCAATGCAGCGGACGGTTATAACAACCTCGGCATCAACCTCATTCTGATCGGCCAGTGGAGCCGCGCGCAGGAAGCCCTTCAGCGAGCCCTGTCTCTCGCGTCAGAAGCCGATGAACGCTCGCAGAAGGTTCCAATGATTCTCGACTCGCTCGGCGAGCTCTTGATGTTGCGCGGCGAGCTTGATGAGGCGAAGGAATATCTCTTACGCGCCGTCACGTTGGCGAACGAGAGCGGAAACAAGTGGTATTCGTGTCAGGCCCAAAGAACACTCGCGCGTTGTTACCTCGCGATGGAAGATCATGTAAAGGCCCTGACTCAGGCGCAGGAAGCGATGGCGCTGGCCGAGGTCATTGGCGATCGTCAAGCAATTTGTGAGTCGCGTTTGATTCTCGCCGAGGCACATTTACGGAACAACGAGATCGACAAGTGTTCCGAGCATCTCGAGAAGTTAACTGAAGAAACGACAGAGTCAGCAAACGATTTAGGGTTTACCGGAGAATCTCATCGAATCTTCGGCATGCTGGCACTATTGCAATCAGACTTCTCATCGGCAGCCCAGCATTTCGGCAGCAGCGCTTCGATTTTTGACATGCTTGGAGATCGTTATCGAGCGGCTCGAGCCCACTGCGAACTCGGACGCGCGTATGCTCCAAGTCAACCTGGCCGCGCCATCGAACACCTTACGCGCGCACTCAACGCTTTCCGCGAACTCGGAGCGAAGCTCGATCAAGCACGCGCAGAGTCGGTCCTGGCTAACCTTGATCGCTCGGCGCCGGAAAGAAATGAAGAGCAGTCAGCGCTGACGCAATTGCTCACCCTCCGACTCGCCGAGGCGGTCGCATCTCGCGAACTCCTTTTGCGCGAGCTTGCGGCGATCATGCGACAGGAAACTAATGCGCGCCGGGTGTTGATATCCGAGCTTGGTGAGAATTCGCGTTATCGCATCGTAATAGCCCACGGCTGCACGCCGGCTGAAGGCGCTGAGATTGCCAACAATTTCGACGATTTGACTGACGAAGAGTTGCAGGCTTACGCAAAGAAGAGCGACGCCACGCTGCTCCACCTGCGACCGTCTCATGCTCCCGGCGCGATCTTATATATTTCACCTGCCGGTAAGTCCCGCTTGCCTGGAGGACTATCACTTGATCCACTGATGCGGATCGCGGAACTCGGTATGGACGTTTGTGCGCTTCGGTCTGGCAGTCAAAAAGGCTCGCGTGTGCAACAGACCGACGAGTTGGCTGGCGCCAGCTTGATGCCTGGCTTCATTCACTCGAGCCCGGCCATGACAAAACTGGTAGAAGAGGTCCACAAGATTCGGTCGTCCGATGTCACAGTTTTGGTGACGGGAGAATCAGGAACCGGAAAGGAACTTGTCGCGCGGGCCATTCACGCTATTTCGTCTCGTCGTTCGAAAGTCTTTGTGCCATTCAACTGTACTGCAGTCCCGAAGGAACTCTCCGAAGGCTACTTGTTTGGATATCGGCGCGGCGCTTTTACCGGCGCGGTTGCGGATTCCGCCGGCGTGATTCGCACGGCCGCCGGGGGCACGCTCTTCCTGGACGAGATTGGGGATCTGCCTCTTGATCTTCAGCCTAAGCTCCTGCGCTTTCTTCAGGAGGGCGAGATTCAGCCGCTTGGGGAACAGCGTCCGAGCAAAGTGGATGTCCGCATTATTGCCGCAACCAATACTGACTTGGAGGAGATGGTAAGTGATGGACGGTTTCGAGAGGATCTCTATTACCGGCTAAACGTGATTCGATTGCGGGTGCCGCCCCTGCGTGAACGCCGATCCGAGATACCCACCATCGTTCACTACTACATCAATCACTACTCGGCAAAATTCGGCCGTAAGGACATTACGATTACTCCACAGGCTGTCGACTTGTTGATGGTGAGTGATTGGCCCGGAAATGTTCGCCAACTCTGCAATGAAGTCCAACGAATAGTTGCTCGCGCCGAAGACTCGGCCGTCATCAATCCGGATCATTTGTCGCCCGAACTGAAACGAACATCGGCACCAACTACCCCAAGCTCTGCAGTCTCAACTCTAAACTCGATGCCTTCGAGCGCGCTGCAAAATGTAACGTTGGCGGACGCCCTAGCCGACGTCGAGCGCCGCATGATCGCGGATGCACTTCGCAAGCACGGCGGCAATATTTCACGGGCAGCTCGCGAGCTCGGACTTACCAGGCGCGGTTTGTACCTCAAACTCGAACGCTACCAACTAAGCGCCACCGGCTAAGCGCTTTACTCCTACAATTCTCAAACAATATTGCCTGGTGAGGAATTAGTTCCCGCTGGCCTTTTGAGCTTCGTGCATCTTGCCGTTGGTTTCTTCATCCTCAACGATCACGCCGTCAAATAAGTGCACAATCCGATCGGCATGCTGCGCATAGCGCGCATCGTGAGTCACCATGCAGATGGTGGCTCCACCTCGATGCAATTCCCGCAAAAGCTCCATAACTGCTTCCCCGTTCGTGGAATCCAGATTTCCTGTCGGCTCGTCGGCGAGGAGAATGCTCGGTTGTCCACCCACAGCGCGCGCAACGGCGACACGTTGCTGTTGACCGCCTGAAAGCTGGCTGGGCAAATGTTTAGCTCGGTGGGCCATCCCTACACGTTCGAGGGCGGCGGTGACACGTTGTTTTCTGTCCGCTGAGCTCATTCCTCGATAAGTAAGCGGCAATTCCACATTTTCATAAACGGTCAGGTCGCCAATCAGATTGAAGCTTTGAAAAATAAATCCGACCTCTCGATTGCGAATACGCGCGCGTTCCGATAACGAAAGGTTCGCCACCGGCGTGTTGTTCAAAACATACTCACCATCGCTGGGCGTATCCAACAAGCCAAGAATTGATAGCAACGTTGACTTGCCGCAACCCGAAGGACCGGCAATAGAGACATACTCGCCCTTCTTGATGTCGAGTTGAATACCCGACAGGGCGTGTGTTTCAACCTCGTCGGTGTAAAAAACCTTCTTCACATCAGTAAGGTGAATAAGCGGTTCGGATGAGCTCATCTTTGTCTCCTTCAAAATACTCAACGCACACTAATGCGCGTGTAGCTATCAAGTGACGACGTGTCTGACAGAATTACTTTGTCGCCTTCGGACAGGCCGTTGACTATTTCGATCGTACTGACGGAATTGCGACCTAGTGTCACTTGCGTTCGCACCGCTTCCTGACCGTCGGGATTCAACTTAAAGAGTCCTACAGTTTGCTGTCCCTGCCCAAAAGCGGGCCGGCCCACGTACAAGACATTCTCCAAGCGCTCCAGTTCGATGGTCCCGTCAACACTAAGATCGGGCCGTGCGCTGGAAGGCAGTGGTCCAGTCAGCGCCACGTCTACTATGAACGTTCCTTCTCGGGCCGCCGGGTCGATGCGCTGTACCGTGCCCTGAATAATTCCGTTTCGCGTGTCGACGGCGACCGCCTGGCCAAACTTCACATCTTTGATCTGCGTTTCAGCAATCTTTAGTTCAGCTTTCAGCGAAGCAGGATCTGCAACTCTTGCCATGTTGAAACCCGGTGTTACTTGCTGTCCTATCTGCACCGACACTTCCTGCAAAACTCCGCTGGTGCCGGCCCTGACTTTCAGTCCGGTCGCCTGTTCTCTTTTTAGTTTAGCGAGTACGCGCAACTGCTGAATCCGCGATTGTTGTGCTGCCAGCTGTGCCTTGACCGACTTGCCACCAATCGTCAGACGCTGTTGTTCTACTTTCAAGCGATTGCCGAGGTTGGCAACATTCATGCGCGAAATCTTCAACAGGATCTCGGGCACTAAACCCTGCTTGCCTAATACCTCGTCAGTATCGAGCTGCATCTTGGCCTGGCTGTATTCGGCCGTGATGGTGGCTATGTTCGACTGCTGCGTCATCGAGTCACTTTCGAGACGCGTGCGCAAGCTCTCAGCGTCGGCTTCAGCAGCCTTCACCTGAAACTCTGCATCAGTCGCTTCCTGCTCGATTTTCGGGTTCGACAACTCAGCAATGATTGTGTCGAATCCGACGACAACTCCTGCCTGAACTGGAATCCTTTCCACGCGTCCGTCCGCGGGGGCCGGCACCCAACGAACCAGCTGCGGCACTAACGTTCCTATGCCTCTCACTTCACGGACCATCTGACCACGCTTCACCGTATCAATCACCGCAGTGGATCGATCGAGCGTAGGGGCTGCGGGTTTGAGTTTTGACAGTCCATATGTAATGCCCGCGATCGCAGCCAGTCCGACAACGATCAGCGCCACTTTTGGTGCACGTTTCTTGAGTTTGGATTTTTGGGGGCGCTTAATGTCCATAACTGAGAATTCTATTCGTATCTCACAGCAGTCATGGGATCAACTTTCGTTGCCCGAAGCGCCGGGATACAACAAGCTATCAGGACGACCAGGATTAGTAATATCGAAATCGCCGCAAACGTCACGGGATCTGTCGCGGTTACTCCATACAGCTGGCTGGCCAAAACACGCGTGATGGCAAACGATGCAATCAAACCAATGATAATCCCTGCAACGCCAAGGACCATTCCTTGCATTACGATTAATTTCAAAACGTCAGCTGGTCGGGCGCCCAGCGCCATTCGAATCCCGATTTCGTGGGTGCGTTGAGTGACCGTATACGACATTACACCGTAGATTCCAATAGACGCGAGAACCAGCGCGAGCCCGGCAAAAATGGCAAGCAGCAAAGCATAGACGCGAGGCTGCGCTACCGATTTGCCGATGATCTCATCCATAAACTTCAGATTCGAAACCGGCAGATCACCATCGATTGCAGAGACTTCTCGTCTCACAGCACCAGCGAACGCCTTCGGATCCGACGTAGTTCTGGCGACCAGTGTCAGATTCAATCCCGGGTTCTGTTGATACGGCAGATATAACTCGGGCTGCGAAGCAACCTGCAACGATGTGTGGCTAACCGAGCCGACAACACCCACGACTGTGATCCATGGGTTTTCAGGCCTTCCTCGCTTGAGACGTTTTCCCAGAGGCTCTTCGTTGGGCCAAAACCTTCGGGCCGCCGTCTCGTTGATCACCGCAATTAATGGAGCATTAAGATTGTCGTTATCGGAGAAGTTGCGACCCTTTCGCAGTGGCACTCCCATCGCCTCAAAATACTTTGAGCTGACGTTGCGCAAAAACACTCTTGGCCGTTCAGCATTACTCAAGGGTGGCTGTCCTTCAATGGTCACGCCGATGTTGAACTCATTGCCGCTGAACGGAAGGTTGTCGACCGTGCCGACCGATTGAACTCCCGGTACCTGGCTCACGCGCTGCACCAGTTGCTGTTGGAAAATTGCCTGACGTTCCTTGTCCGCATACTTCCCTTCCGGCAGTTGCATCTCCAGCGTGATCAGATTTTCCGAATTGAAGCCGGGATTGACATCCTGCAAACGAAGGAAACTCTTAATCATCAATCCTGACGCAATCAACAGTACGAGGGCGAGTGCAACTTCGATTATTACCAGCAGGCTGCGGAGACGATTCTGCTTTGAGCCACCGGAATTTCCTCGACCTCCCTCCTTAAGAGTCTCATTCAAGTCCAACTTGGAGGCCTGTAGAGCCGGCGCTAATCCAAAGAGGAACGACGTCAACAAAGAAAGCAACAGAGTGAAAGCAAGCACTTGCCAATCGATGCCGATGTTATCCGGAATGGAGACATTCGCAGGACTGAAAATTACTAACTGGCGCAAAAGCAGAATGGCGAGCAGCGATCCCAGCAGACCCCCAGCAAGACCCAACAACATTCCTTCGGTTAACAATTGTCGAACGATCCGCATTCGCGTTGCGCCGAGAGCAGTGCGAATCGCTACCTCCTTCTGGCGGCCTGAGGCTTTGGCCAACAGCAGGTTCGCGACGTTTGCACAGGCGATCAGCAGGACACAACCTACTGCTGCAAAAAGCACAATCAATGCTAAGCGAATGTCGCCGGTGATCTGTTGACTCAGGGGGATTACATCGACCTGCATGTCCGCGTCGACCGCCGGATATTCCTTTTGCAGGCGGCTGGCTACGACGTTCATATCGGCCTGCGACGCCTCTGCAGTAACACCAGGTTTGAGTCGCCCAATCATGAACAGTGTACGAATGTCCCGAAGCATGGGAACTGCATCGCTGGTAAGCGGCACCCAGAGGTCAGCCTTCGGCATCGCGTATTGGGAGGAAGCGACAGTTGCCGAAAACGCAGGTGGAAATTTGAAATCGGGTGGCATGATGCCAACGACCGTGTAGCTGTCACCATTGAGCGCAACCGTCTGGCCCACCAAATTCGGATTTGCCCCAAAGCTTCGTTGCCAAAGATGATTACTCAGTATGAGCACTCGGCTCGCTTGCGGCTGGTCCTCACCGGCTACAAATAGCCTTCCACGAGCGGGCGAGATACCAATCAAGGACAACAGAGATGCGCTTACGCGCACACCGATTACACGCTCGGGTTGATCGCCGCCCGTGAGATTGAAGTAGCTGTCAGAAAAAGCGCCCAGGTCTTCGAGGGTACTGTTACTGGTGCGAAGGTCGAGGAAGTTCGGAAGGGACGTGGGAATTTGTCCGAAACCCCGTCGGGCACTCTTTTCCCAAACCATTACCAGCTGATCCGGATTGTTGTAATTAATCGGATGAAGAAGAATGGCGTTAACGACGCTGAATATAGCAGTGTTGGCTCCTACCCCAAGTGCCAACGCAAACACTGCGATGGCGATGAAACCAGGATTTTTTCGCATGACCCTGAGGCCGTAACGGATGTCTTGCCAGAACATAGTTTTTGCCCCTCACAGACTCGCAGGCGTGCTGGTTATGCTTTTCAACTATTCACTTATCGTTAACGAAATGCCGAATGAGAGTTCGGTAATTTGAACAGGGGTAAGGTTGGCTGTCAACTAGATCTCCTGCGGCACCATGTGCTGCAAGTTACCGAAGAACTTTCATGCAATCAGGACACTAGCTGAGTGTCTCATGAATCCGTTGGCAATGGGATAAAAGGAGGAGTTGAAAGACTTACTTTGAAGTGAACGGAGGATTGTGAGCGGGGGAAAGTTTTTTGCCTGGCGAAACGTGAGCCGGGGAAAACGAGCGGCGCTTTCCCCGACTAACATCTTAGTGCTTCGACCATTCCAGGCGCTTATTAGCTAACTAGACAGAGGGCGAAGATCGGAGGAGGGTTTGTCCTAGTCGGATAACATGATGCCTTTGCAAACATCCGACACCATGATGCCTTTGCATACGTCTGAGAGCATGATGCCTTTGCAAACGTCCGACAGCATGATGCCTTTGCATACGTCTGAGAGCATGATTCCCTTGCAAACATCCGATAACATGATTCCGCGATTTTCGGTTGAGGTTGTCATTGTCTTTTCTCCTGGAAGTCGAACGGTTGATTTTGTTAGTCGCCTCGATCAGGTTTCTTTCTCAAGCCGACTGTTTTCAATTAAGCGATTCGGTCTTCCTATTTACAACCTTTGTGCCACTCAGCCCTCAACCCTAGCAGTGACCACAACCCTAATATTTAGTTAAGTTACAAGCTTCGAATTTTTGGAGACCTGATTGGGCCTCGAAAATGAATAAGTGCTTACTAGCTATACAGCGTTGGCCTCAAGCACCCAAGATCACTCGGTATTTTTACTGTGACCACCACAATACGGGGTCTTTTTGAATCTTTTGAAGAAGTGTATACGGCAGTAACAGGTGGTTACTGAGTATCCACCTCGCGGCCTTGAAGGTTTACCCAAGATGTTTGACAACTCGGCGCCGTCGGCTTTGCCGTCTGATGTGAGGCGGTGGCAGCGCTCCGCCGTAGTGCCGAACTCGTTGAATCGGGGCAGCGCCCGGAGGTTCGTCCCTTCGAGTGGTATAGGGCCGCGATTCGAGCCAGGGGCGTAGCCCGCGTAAAACCAGGAAGTCGCTTACGGCGGTGCAGAGCCTCCGACTCACATCAGACGGCGAAGCCGATTCGACGTGTGTTTGAGATTCTTCCGGCAAAGCTGGGGGCTGTCTGTTCGTGCGAATGAGGTTCTTAGATTTAGTTGCTGAGGATGAGAGCGCGGCCGGAGGATCCAAATGCACAAATCGCTAACGCAACGAGGAGCAAGAGACCTGTCGTGATGAACATGAAGGACACGCTGATTTGAGTGAGGGCGCCAGTGAGCATATATGAAAGCGGCGTTAGGCCGTACGCACTTAGCATCACCACACTCATCACACGTCCGCGCAAGTTTGGATCAGACTTCGATTGCAGCCAGGTCGCCATGAGTACTTGTGTATAGCCCGCGATCATTCCCATCACCGCCATTAGGGCACAAGCCCAGAACACATTTGGGACGACGCCTAGCAAGGTGAGACCGAATCCCAATCCCGTTGTTAACCACAGGATTGTCTTACCAAAACTGAACCTTCGATGAGTGGCGCCAACCACTAAGGTTCCAACTAAAAGACCTCCGCCGAGTGAGGAAAGAAGCGCACCAAACGCAGCAGCGCCGCCGGCAAATTTGACGTTGGCAAGCGCCGCCAACCCAACTGTAAAGGGCCCGGCAAAAGCGAATTCCACCACAGCGGTAATGGTCAATAGTGCGCGTAGCGTCGGCTCGTAATAGGTGTAGCGTAAACCCTCGCCGATTGAGCTTAAGAGATGTGCGCGGCGGGAGTTTGCTTTCGCAACGATCTGTTCTGGCGCAGACTCTGAAGTCGACTTACTGCGCATCATCAGTAAGCAAAGCGCTACAAACAGGAAGCTAGCTGTGTCGAAAGCAAAGGCGCTGCCCGTCCCAACCATAGCTATAAAGATTCCAGCAAGTGACGGCCCCAGGAACATCGCCAGTAGCGAGCTCGTGTTCAGCAGCGAGTTGCCGACAACCAGGCTCTCTTTGGGAATAACTCCGGGGATAAAGGCTTTGAGAGCAGGGAGAAAGAAAGCATCCGCCATCCCAAACACCGCGACGATGACGAATAAGTGCCAAAGACGAATTCGATCTGACATCACCAGCGCGGTGAGTACTCCACAAACAACAGCCCGAACCAGGCTCGACGCGATCATCATCTTGCGCTGAGAAAACATGTCGCTAATCGCGCCACCGACAAGCTGAAAAGCTACGCGCATCGCTGTAGCCGTTAAGAGAACGCTGCCAAGGGCAAGGCTCGAGCCTGTCAGGTGAAGCACCAGCCACGGCAACGCCACCAAATAGAATTGGTCTCCGAGGATCGAGACGCTTTGTCCCAGCCAAAGCAAGCGGAAGTCGCGCCTGGCCAGCATTTGCCAGGCAGTGAGGCGACGCAGAGAAGCCACGATCGAGCGTTTTTCAGGGGGGCCCGAAATCATCGGCGTATCTTAAGGGTAATTCGTTTGATTGCTAGAATTTTATCCCGATTACTGTGAACTAATGGCATTGAGGTTCTAAGTGCCCAGTAGTTTTACTGACTCTGAATGGCGGGGAGAGTGCCCTTCACAACGTTGACCCGATTGACAGCATCGGAGAATACGAAAAAAGAAGTCATAACCTCAAGAATCTCCTAGCACCGCTTATGCCATTCAATAGCCACGATCGGGTTCTCATAATTCTTCTTCTTCTTCTGCTTTTCACGGCGACCAACATTTTCTCTCAACAGCCAATGGCCTCGCCATCCCCTTCACCATCACCAAGTCCTACGATTGATCAAGAAACGATTCGGACGGTCACTGAGGAAGTTCAACTCACGGTGACGGCTTTGGATGGTAACGGCCGTTTGGATCCAACTCTCGAATTGGCTGACATACTGGTGTTGGAGGATCGAATTGCTCAGGAATTAACCAGCGCGCGCCGGGTCCCTGCACATGTTCTGATTTTACTGGACACCGGCGGCGAAATTAATTCGGCTAAGCGAGTGCGGCTGACCCGCGAAATCGCGCGCAATCTGGTCACTAATCTCAATCCTCACGATGAAGTCTCGATAATGCAGTTCAACAACAAGGTCGAAGTGCTGCAAAACTGGACAATCGACCATGAAGCCCTTCTGCGAGCTTTGGACACGAAGGTAATGTCGGGGAAAAGGGCGCGCTTCTTCGACGCATTGATTGCTTCGGCCCAACATCTGGATGACCGGCCCCAGGGGAATCGTCATCTGGTGATGATCACTGACGGTGTGCAGAGTCCGGGTGAGCGAGTCGATCGAGCAGCCGCACTCAACCGACTTCAAGCCAGCAATGCCGTGGTCCATGTGATCAGCTACACACAGTTTTCGCGGTCCGCAACCACTCGTGATCGAAAGCTCACGCGCAAGCGCGACAAGAGTCTTGTTCCTAAAGAGGTCATCGACACCTTGCCACCCGGCCATCCGCAGCGCCGGGTCTATGAACCGGGGGGCGTCATCTTCGATCTTGATCCGGAACGACGAAACAGGATCAAGCAATACGAAGAAGCAATGCGCGCGAGTGAGAAACAGTTAAGCGCTCTCGCTGAGGACAGCGGTGGCAGAATGTGGCTGCCGGAGTCGTCAGAAGCGATGATCGAAGATGCCGCTAATGCAGCGCGGTTAATAGATTCGCAATTTGTGGTTACTTACAAGCCGCGCCGTCCATTGGCCTCCGCACCGGAAGGCGAAGTGCGCCGCATTGAGGTTGCTTCGAGAAGGGTTGGTTTGAATCTGGTGTCCAGAAGGCAGTTTGTAGTTCCGAGTGTTTCAGTGATTGAAGGACGGACCAGAAGAGTTACGCCTTAGCTGACTTCTGCGCCAGACGGTGGATCGCGAGCGTCAAGCCTATGATCATGTAAACCACCATCACAACTTCCGAATCACCCCAGTTGTAATGAACCACCCCGGAGACAAAGAACCCGGCGAACCCTCCGAGTGCACCCAACAATATTCCGCGTTCCATCCATCCTAGGTCTGCCCCTGCACTCCGCAATGTATGCCACAGCGTTTTAAGGTAAACCGCAAGAAAGCCAAGCCACAGTGCGAGTGCCGGAATCCCGCGTTCAAGCGCGATCTGCAAAAAGTTTGAATGCATATGGCCCATCGGAATGCGGCCGCCGTCGAACAGTCCCCACTCCCGCCAGTGGGCTTTGATCGAATCCATTCCTACGCCCAGCAGCAAATGACGTGGCTTGCTCACCAAAAGTCGGAAGCCACCTCTCCACACAGTCTCGCGCCACGTCGTTGACGCATCCTGGCTGTCAAGAAAACCCACGTTTCGCTTTTGTTGCAGGAAGTAGAGACCGCCAACTACCAACGGGATTGCAAAGGCGCCGATCAGCAGCAGCGTGCGACGGCGAACCGTCAAGACCAGGATGATCAAAGATGAGAACAGACAACCTAACCACACCGCTCGGGTGACCGTCATCGTCAGGGCTAAAACCAGCCCGGAAAGAGCAATCGTTAGAAGTACTGTAGGAACAATTCGCTTGTTCGGAATACTGACTAGCAGCCCCAGCGTTAAGGCGATGATTAACTGCAGCACCTCGGCGTAAGTAACGTAGTGGCCAAAAAATCCCGAAGCCCGCCAATCGCGCCCTCGTGACCAACTAGCGAATCCAAGTTGTTCGAGAGCGGTATTTCCGGGAAGCAAATTTCCTCGCGGCACCTTTAGAGTAGGTTCCCATTCAACCCGATAGATTTTGATCGCTGCGGGAAGTGTATGGGGTTTTGAGAGACCATTGACGATGTCCTGCGGCTCTTGAATCTTTACGCCGTCTAACGTTTGGAGCGTATCACCGCTTCTTACACCAGCTTTGTAGAGCACGCTCGCTTCAGTTAACCCGTCGATCTTCACTCCACGGCCCAACACACGTTCACCGGCTGTGAACAGGACATTAACCATGCACGAGGAGATGAGGGTAATGACGAGCAGTCGGGCCAGGCGCAATGAACTCACGTTTTCAGCGAACAGATAGATGATTGTGAAGAGACTGGCGGCGCGCAATTTCCCAATCGACACCATCGGTTCGTATGACAGAAATGCCGAGAGGCCGGTGAGAATAAAGAAGCCCAACAACAGATAATCAATCGGAGTTCTATGGAGAACTGGTCGGGGGCGAAACGCAAACCGCAAGAGCCACATCGTCACGCCGAGCAACCATGAAGCTTGCGTACCCGCAATGGAGTGAGGAGCGGCAACCGCAAACAGGAACAAGCAGGACACGATCGCGCCATCCATTATGCGAGCGATCGACGCCTTGTCCTCAGGTTTTGCCATCAGAGTCTTTCACGCTCCCACCTTGATCTAGTGCTAAGTTTTAGCGAACTCATTTCCGGGACGATGCAGTAAACTCTAGAATAACTTCGACGTCTAGCAAATATTTTGGAACTGCCCGCACCCGATAGGTGCACGCAAGGTCCATTAACGAGGAGCCTATGCCAGTTGTCTTTCGCTTTTTACTCTCCTGCCTGCTATTGCAGATTGGTCCACTTACTACTCTCGCGCAAACGGCGAATCCGTTTGCCATTCGCGTTAAGGCAATTCAGGACAATCCCAAAGTGCGGTCGGCGAACGACTACGTCGAAAAGAATCGGGACTCGATTCTGCGCGAGTGGATTGAGATTACCGAGATCAACGCGCCCTCCGGGCACGAACAAGAACGCGCTAAACATCTGGAAAAACTGCTGCGCACGTATAAGTTGGACCAGGTCTATTTCGACAGTGTTGGCAACCTGGTAGCCGTACGCAAAGGGACCGGCGGTGGACCGGTTGTGGTCTTTGACGCTCATCTCGATACCGTTTTTCAACCTGGGCTCAAAATCAAAGCTACGGTGCGGGACGGAAGAGTTCACGCGCCCGGAGTCGGCGACGACACTCGAAATATCGAGGCACTGCTGGCAACGATTCGAGCGCTCAACGCCGCGGAAATCAAAACCAGGGGCGACCTTGTTTTTGTGTTTACGGTTGAGGAAGAGACGAACTTCAGAGGGGTCAAACATTTTATTAAGGAGAACAAAGCCACCATAGGTCACTACGTAGCGCTCGACGGCGGTTACGAAGGGTTCACTTATGCGGGGATCGGTATCAACTGGTATCGCCACCACTTCATTGGACCAGGCGGTCACACTCGATCGCGGACGCCGCCCTATTCGGCGAGTCTGCCGATGGCACGAGCCATTGCCAGAATCTACGAACTCAAGGTGCCGACTAATCCACCATCAAATCTGAATATCGGGATGCTGGGCGGATCGGAGGTAGTCAACGCGAAGGCCTCGGATGCGTGGTTCACTGTCGACTTGCGCTCCACCAGTAACGCGGTGATTGCCAATCTGGAAAAGAAGATTGCGCTCATTCTAATGGAAGAAGCGAAGCGGGTTGGGATGACGATCAAAACGGATGCAATATCGACGTCGCCAGCGGCAGTTATTCCTGGCCACCGCGACTCTGAACTGGTGAATATTTCAGAAGCGGTCCATCGAGCGCTGGGATTTGATCCGCCAATCACAAACACAGGATCAAACAACTCGAGCGTGGCGCTGCTTGAGGGTGTGTCGTCTATCTCGACAGGCGCCGGCCCCTGCGATAATTCGCACGCCTTAACTGAGAACTGTGAAATTGAGCCGTTTTACAGAGGAATCAGGAAAATTCTGTTGTTGGAGCTCGCGCTTGCAGGCGTTGAGTGAGTGCGTAAAGCAAACCGTTAGTTTGCTTCTGGATTGGGTAGAAGCTACCAGATGGTAAAAATGCTTCGTCCGCAAACTAACAGTTGCGGACGAGCTACGCGCACTATGAACAGTTAAGTTGACTCTTAGATCAGAGTCTCCTGAAGCATGTCGAACATCTACTACGCGATCGTAATCTCCGGTGTCAGGTAAACGTCCTGAATCGCATTGAGCAATTCAATGCCTTCGCTCATCGGACGTTGAAACGCCTTGCGTCCCGAGATTAGACCCGTTCCACCGCCACGTTTATTGATTACTGCAGTGCGCACAGCCTCAGACAGATCACTTGCGCCCTTCGATTCGCCACCGGAATTTATCAACCCGGCTCTACCCATGTAGCAGTTAGCGACCTGATAGCGCACCAGGTCGATCGGATTGTCGGTCGTTAGCTTTTCGTAGACGATCTTGCTGGTCTTGCCATACGACTTGCCAAGCTCTTTCTCGACCACCGTGTATCCGGAATTTCGTTCAGGTAGTTTCTGCTTGATTATGTCGGCTTCAATCGTCACCCCGAGATGGTTTGCCTGTCCCGTAAGATCGGCAGCAGCGTGCATGTCGCCCTCGCCAGTTTTGAACTTCGAGTTGCGCAGGTAGCACCACAAAATACAGCCCATCCCCAACTCATGAGCCTGGGCAAAGGCCTTGCTGATTTCGGTAATCTGTCGGGTTGACTCGTCCGAACCAAAGTAAATTGTCGCACCGACGGCTATCGCGCCCATGTTGTGAGCTTCCTTCACCGTCCCAAACAAAACCTGGTCAAACTTGTTCGGAAGCGTCAGCAACTCGTTATGGTTGATCTTCACGATGAACGGAATCTTGTGCGCATATTTCCGCGCCACCGTTCCCAGCACGCCAAACGTCGAAGCCACGGCGTTGCAGCCGCCTTCGATCGCCAGCTTCACAATGTTGTCAGGATCAAAATAGAGCGGATTGGGTGCGAATGAAGCTCCGGCGGAGTGTTCAATCCCCTGGTCCACGGGGAGGATAGAAAGGTACCCGGTGCCCGCCAGACGGCCATTGTCAAAGAGTGACTGAAGCGAACGCAGAACCGCGGGCGAGCGATCTGAAATGGACCAAACCCGGTCGATAAAATCGGGGCCCGGAAGATTCAGTTGTTCTTTAGGAATCGCCGAAGATTTATGGTCGAGCAGGGTTCGTGCGCTGTCACCCAGTAGTTCTTCGATTCGATCAATCGGGGTCGCAGCTCGCTTGAGTTCGGTGGCCATTTCTTCATCCTCCTGGATGCAGGGAATCGTATTTTGCCGTATTTACTTGGCGAATGTGCGGATTGTAGCATACCGCCTCACCCGTTAACCGCCTCCACGATTGAAGTTTTGCTAATAACTCTGGGTCAGATGCAACGGAATCGGGCAATGAACACTCTATATCGCTAATAACTTGCGGGCACTTTTACTCATGATCTAAAATCCTGCCCGCGTTGTGTCCTAAGGGTAGTTCTGCCGCCGAGTGATTTAGCCCCGCGCGAATCGATTTGTCGAAGGTCCTTGCCAGTAACCAACCAACTGTTTGCCCCGAAAGGTAATGTTTATGAGGTTTCCTCGCATAGTTTCCCTGCTCGCTCTAAGTGTGTTCCTCCTTGTCCCTGCCTCGGTTTCGGCCTTGGGTGACGGCTGGCGCCCCATCGATCCTGCCGATCAGGCACTCAAAGCTCCAATAGTGGAGAAAGACGCGGACGCAGAAGCGATTCTGTGGGAAGTGAAGGTTGCTGATGAGGTTGAAGGCGACACCACCCGCACTGTGCTAAGCCACTACGTCAAAATCAAAATCTTCACTGAGCGCGGACGAGAGTCGCAGAGCAAGGTCGACATTCCTTTTTTGAACAACTGGAGCATCAAGGATATTGCGGCCCGCACCATCAAGCCTGACGGAACCATTACCGAAGTTAAGAAGGAAGATATTCTTGAGCGCTTGATCGTCAAGGAAGGCCGCCGAAAGTTAAAAGCCAAGTCGTTCGCGATGCCGGGAGTTGAGCCCGGTTCGATCATTGAATACCGCTGGAACGAAGTACGTAACGACAGCCTCGCTTTATATCTTCGTCTCTATTTCCAACGCGATGTGCCGGTGCAAACCGTCCGTTACTATCTCAAGCCTCTATCCCTACCCAATTTTCCTTATGGCATGCGAATTCAAACGTTCCATTCCAAGCCGGTCGCTTTCGTAAAGGATAAAGGCGGTTTCCACAGCACGACCATGACAAACGTGCCGGCCTTCCGCGAAGAGCCTCGTATGCCACCCGAGGATTCCGTGCGCCCGTGGATGCTGGTCTACTACTCAGAAGACACGAAGCTTGAACCAGCAAAGTTCTGGAAAGAATTTGGCAAGGGCGTGTACGAGAAAAACAAGTCGCGCATGAAGGTCAGCGACGAGGTAAAAGTGGCGACCGCGGCAGCGATCGGCGACGCCTCAACCCCGGAACAGAAAATTCAAAGACTATTTGAGTTCTGTCGTTCAAAGATTAAGAACGTAAACGACGACGCTTCCGGCATGACCGCAGAGGAAAGAGCGAAGCTAAAAGAAAACAAATCCCCTGCCGATACGCTCAAACGCGGCATGGGAACCGGCACTGATATCGATATGCTGTTTGCCGCCATGGCATTGGCAGCAGGTTTCGATGCGCGCATCATCAATCTTTCAGACCGCAGCGATAACTTCTTCGACAAGGATTTTGCCGACGACTATTTCATTCAAACCTTTGACATCGCGGTCAAGGTTGGGGACGAGTGGCGTTTCTATGACCCGGCCAGCACACATGTTCCTTTTGGAATGTTGCGTTGGCAGGAAGAGAGTCAGGACGCGCTGCTTTCTGATCCGAAGGAACCGGTTTGGGTGCGAACTCCGCTCTCCTCACATGAGAAGTCGAAACAAAAACGGACTGCTAAGCTCCGTCTTAACGAAGACGGTTCGATTGAAGGGACTGTGACGGTCGAGTATTTCGGACATCTCGCGGTGGACAAGAAGGAATGGGACGACGACGACTCAGCGGCGAAACGCGAAGAAACCCTCCGCGAAAGCGTGAAGGCGCGTATGAGTACTGCGGAAATCAGTAACGTCAGCATCGAGAATGTCACTGATCCGGTTAAGCCTTACGTTTACAGGTATCACATCAAGGTTCCCGGTTATGCACAACGCACGGGCAAACGACTCTTCATTCAACCTGCGTTCTTTCAGTTTGGATTAAAGCCGCAATTCACGACCAGTGCCAGGCAGCACCCGGTCTATTTCAGCTATCCCTGGTCCGAGCAAGACGAGGTTGAGATCGACCTGCCTCAGGGCTTTGCGCTGGATAGCGCCGAAGCTCCTGCACCTTTCGCCTCAATGCCCATTAGCGCATACAAGCCCAGTGCGTCAGTCACAGCTGATGGCAAGACATTGATTTACAAGCGAGCGTTTTTCTTTGGTGGAGACGGAAACATTCTGTTTCCGGCGACCTCTTACTCTGTGCTCAAGGCTTACTTCGATGAGCTTCACAAGCAGGACAGCCACATCATCACGCTGAAGCAATCCGCGGCCACCGTTTCAAAATAGTTTCCCGCAGTAAAGGATTATCCAAATGCGCAAACTGACTCTTCTCACCGCGATGGTCTTGACCATGATCGTCACGCCGTCGTTCGCAGTAGCCGCTGACGAAGCGCCGGCATGGCTACTGGCCGCTGCCGCTATCAAGACACCGACTTTTGACAAGGATGTTCACGCAGTAGTCCTGCGCAAAGAGCAGTCGGTCACTCTCAACAACCAGGGGCGGGTTACGACTACTACCACCTTTGCAGTCAGAATCCTGACCAGAGAAGGTCGCGAGTATGCCCACGCTGCCGAACTCTATCTCACCAAGAGCGGTAAGGTTCGTGAAATCACTGCCTGGATGATTCGGACGAACGGTTCAGTCAAGAAATACGGCAAGGACCAGACAGCCGATGTGATCTCAGATCCGAATGACATCTACGACGAGTATCGCGTCAAATCGATCGACGCCACGGACGACGCTGACGCCGGCGTAGTGTTTGGCTACCAATCCATCAGCGAAGAAGCTCCGCTCTTCAACCAGGAAATTTGGTACTTTCAGAACCTTCTGCCGACGGTTGTTTCTCGTTACAGCCTGACCTTGCCAAGCGGCTGGAAAGCCCGAAGCGTGGTTTTCAATCACGCCAACGTCGAACCTGCAGTTAACGGTTCAACCTATGTTTGGGAGCTACGCGATCTTCCTCCGATTAAGCGTGAAGCAGCTAGTCCGACCATGCGCAACCTCGCTCCTCTGGTGGCGATCAACTATTTTTCGGGCGAAGGTGGAAACTCAAACGGCTACAAGGCATTTGAGAGTTGGGCGCAGGTTTCGCGTTGGGGAACCGAGCTTCACGATCCTCAGGCGATTCCGGATGAGACTATCGCAGCGAAAACCCGGGCACTCACCGCAAACTCGAAAACCGAGCTTGACAAGATCAAAGCGATTGCCAGATTCATTCAAAGCCTGCAGTACATTTCGATCGACATTGGCATTGGCAGAGGAAATGGCTACCGTCCACACGCAGCCTCGCAAGTGTTAGCTAAGGCCTACGGAGACTGCAAAGATAAGGCGAACTTGATGCGTGCAATGCTCAAGACTTTGGAGATTACTGCGTATCCGGTTTTCATCTACTCGGGTGACGCCACCCTCGTGCGCGAGGAATGGCCTTCACCTACTCAGTTTAATCACTGCATCATCGCGGTGAAGGTCGGCGATGAAACTCAAGCGCCGACGGTGGTCCAACATCCCACACTTGGACGCATCCTGATTTTTGACGCAACCGATGAGAGTACTGCAGTCGGGGATTTGCCTGACCACGAACAAGGAAGCTTTGCTCTGGTAGTTGCCGGGGACGCAGGTTCATTGATGCGCATGCCGACGCTCGCGCCGTCGTTGAGTCAACTGGACCGCGAAACCGACGTGGTGCTTGCGCCTGATGGTTCAATTACCGCGATCGTGAAGGAACGATCGATTGGTCAAACTGCTGTCAATGAACGTCGCGCCTTCAAGCAACTCTCAAATAGCCAGTACAAAGGAATGATCGAGAACTGGGTGACGCAGGGTGCGTCGGGCGCGAAGGTTTCCAAGTTGCTTCCTACCGACGATAGCGTGAGCGGAGGATTCGGTTTGGATGTCGACTTCTCGGCAGCCGCGTACGCGAAGTCGATGCAGGACCGGCTGCTGGTTTTCAAGCCGGCGATCATCTCGCGGAGGGAATCTGTCTTTCTTACCGAGCCCACCAGACAACATCCGGTCGTGCTCGATTCTCAGGCCTTCACTGAAAACGTTCGCGTCACTTTGCCTGCCGGTTTTGAAGTTGACGAGATGCCGGACGCCGTCAAGCTTGAAACCGCATTCGGCACATACAAGACCAGCTATGAAGTGAAAGGCGGCCAGTTACTATTCAGTCGCTCGCTGGCACAAAAGGCCGGAACCATTCCGGCTGCGCAGTATCAGACGGTCCGGAATTTCTTTGAACGCATGCGCGCCGCCGAGCATGCGCCTGTTGTGCTATTGAAGAAGTAGTTGCCGGCTTTCCGTTGGTTGCAGTCTATCGCTGCTGGACCGCGCGTGGTCACGCGGAGCGATCTCATTAGCACCGTGGTTTCAGCCCGGTGATCATACATCGCGCGCTAATCCCCTAACCGGTTTACGGTTTATGGCGCTGCTCTGAAAAACCGCTGAAACATTTCGCACTATGCTGAAGGCCGGGACGCAGTTGCCATCGCCGCTAACGACTCTCGAGCGAAGCGTCTCTGCAGTCTGCGCGCGTAAGGGTACGCCAACCTCACCAGCCAAGACTGCGGACGCGAAAACGCGTAGAGGTCGTACCAAACGGAATCATCATTGCGCCATTCGATGGTGAAACGTTCCTCACCACACTCGGCATGCGCGGGCAGCGTGCCGTAAGCGAATCCGAAACGTCCTTTGAAGTCCCCACAGTCATCGAGTACGTAAACAATCCGGCACGCGTTGAGCGACCATAATCCGAAGGTGTTCGCCTGCACTGCGACCGTTGTCCCCACTGAAATGGGTGCATGCTCCGGCCGTACTTTTACCCAACCCAGATCAAAGTGTTTCCAACTGCGCAAAGCCGCAGACGCGAGTTCGTAGGTTACTTCTCCACTACCAAGCAATTGTCGATTGTGATCGATCACATAACCTGCCGGTGCAGCTCCATTTGTCGCGCCCACTTCAGGATACGTGAAAGGCAAGTCTTGTTGAGACGCGATGAAGCGCCGCACGGTCTCTTCATCAGGACTGCGACGCATGAATGGTGGACTATCGATTTGGGCCATATGACAGAGCCGAACGGATCCTGCTCACTTCAGAACCGAGCGCGGTAGCGCCATATCCTTCCACTTTTCAGAGTAAGAGTAACTGATCCTCCCTCACTTCCTCACAGGTCAGGAAGGCGGATTTATCCCCGCTCTTTTCCGCCAAGCGATTACGTAATGTCCGACATGCTTCAGCTTGTCGCTCCGATTTCGTTAAGAATCAGTGTGGGCTGTTGAAGCAGAGCCTGGTCGAGAGTTACCCGCATTTACGACAAGCTGAAGCATGTCGGACATTACCACTCGTTTGGGCCCGTCTTCATGCGAATGCTAAGATCGCTCATCAACTAAATCCGATATTGAGATCCAGAGCTATCCATACACCATGCCAGAACGTGCCATCGAAGAATTTCGCATTACCGAAGAGCCTTATTACTTGCCTGTTGATGGTGAAGTAGATCTATTTAGTGCCGCGCATAGCGCTCGTCTTCCAGTTATCCTTAAAGGACCAACCGGCTGTGGCAAGACACGGTTTGTCGAGCACATGGCCTGGCGTTTGGAACGTCCGCTAATCACGGTAGCTTGTCATGAAGATTTGTCGGCTACAGATCTTGTTGGCCGCTTTCTACTCGAAGGCGAAGAGACCGTTTGGCACGATGGACCATTAACGGCGGCGGTGCGCCATGGAGCAATCTGCTACCTCGACGAAGTGGTTGAAGCGCGCAAGGACACGGTCGTCATTATCCACCCGTTGACGGACCACCGACGCCGGCTGCCCATCGAGAAGCGCGGAACCATACTCGAGGCTCCCGCGGATTTCATGCTCGTTGTCTCCTACAACCCGGGTTATCAGTCCATTCTCAAAGATCTAAAACAATCGACGCGACAACGCTTTGTAGCGATCGATTTTGACTATCCACCGCCGGAGATGGAAACGGAAATTGTCGCGCGTGAAGGTGTCGTGGATGAAGGCACCGCACGAGACTTAGTGCTCATCGGTCAAAAGGTTCGCAACCTGCGCGGGCATGGTCTGGAAGAAGGCGTCTCTACGCGCCTCCTAATCTACGCTGCCCAGTTGATCAATCTGGGCATTCCTCCAATCACGGCCGCAGAAACGGCGATGTGCGCACCCATCACTGACGATCGCGAACTCCAACGCAGCATCCGCGAGATCATTACGACAGTTATCTAAGTTATTCATGTAGTTTCGTGACGAAATTTGGGACCAGCAGCTTCGCTAAGAATTAATAATGCCAGACGAAGATCTACCGTCCGAACCCCACAGTGCCGAACGGCAATCGTTCCTCAAATTAACAAAAGATCTCGCAAAGCTTCCCAGCGATAATTCCATTGCGGCGATTGAAACCGCCGCCGCTATTTCAGGTGTTTCGCTGCGCGCAGCCGTCGAATATTTGCGCGCTGCTCCGGCTGCGAGTGAGGTCTTCCAGCCTGCCGAGCTTCGTTCCTGGGGCGAGATGGGCCGCAGACTTGCGATGACCGACGTGGAGAACGCGATCAGTTTTTTCGGCGAAGGCGTCGCGCATCTCAATCAACTCGATCCAAACTCCCTTCCAGTTTTGCTTCAACTCAGCACGCGACAGCTCACCCTCTCAACCTCAATCGCACTTGAAACCCTTCGCACAGTTCCCGAGTTAGCCCGAACAGTTCGAGATGAAAAACACTGGCTCGAGATACTTGGCGTCACCAGCGAAATCGCTCGGCGTTCGGCGAAACATAGCGCAGAGTTTCTCAACAGCACTCCTGAAGTAGTCGCCGCTTTGAATCGTTTTGAGAGCCGCGAAATGACGGAGACTGGAATAGAACTCGCGGCTGAGTTTGCCTCGCGCGCTGGTGGGATCGCCGCCGATGCGTGGGCGGCGCTCCCCTCAACTCTGTTTAAATTGAGCGCTACTGACGCCAGACGTTTGCTTGATCAAACAATCAACTTCCTCGAACGCGGCGGGGGCTCGGCTCTTCAAGTCCTGATCGCGGGTGGCGAAATCCTGCGATTGCTGCCTGAGATTTTCGACGAATGGTTGAAGCTTCTCTGGATAGTCGCGGCTCATGGAAACGCCAGCCTGGTTGCCTTTGTGCGTAGCGGTCCCAGGTTTGTTCAAACGCTGGCCCGCGAAACGGATCGCCGGCGATTCATTGATGTCGCCGAAAGGGTGATCAAGCTGACTGAGGAAATTGCCGAGACAGACAGCGAAGCAGCACTCGCGTGTTTTCGATCGAGCGCCATCGCTCTGCGAACGGTAACCATCGAACAGTTTGAGCAATGGGTCCGCGAGGGTCTTGCAGCTCATCGCACCGATTCGCGCGCTCGTCGTAGTTACTTCGCGCTGGAAACGCGAGGCAGCCACGAGGTACTCAATCGCGGCGGCGCGGGGCTGGCGTTGGAGAGCGTGCATCACTTGCTTCAACTGTACGTCGAAGGATTGACGGGCAATGAGGTGGAGATAAGCGCACTGGCCGCAGTCCCACTCGAATCACGAATCGCCGACGGACGCACAATACATTTACCTGCCAACGTGTCTGAATTTGGCGATGAGGAGCTCGACTTTCGTCTTTTTAAAGTTTTGGCTGCACATGCCGCAGGCCAAATCGAATTCGGCACTTACGAGCGAAGTAGCGCCGCGCTGGCTGCCGCCTACCGGCAGATCGCCGAGACCTATTCGCCCGAAAACTCGGCCGCGCTCGATGCCTTTGCGGTCGCCGATGAAATGGTCTCTGCACCTGGTTCAGAAAATAACTCGTTGGACGAGCTTCCTGATGACGTCGATTTCCAAAGCGTATTGAAGCTGTTTCCGCATCCACACCTTGCCCGGCGCATCTTCGGCACTCTCGAAAACTTTCGTATCGATCGTCGTCTACGACAGGCGTATCGAGGTCTGTCGCGCGACCTCGATCTAATTCGCGATCACCTGCGTCATGGTCGCCCTTCGATACTCGATTTACCCGCAGCCCTACTTCCGTTTGAATTGCTGTTTCAAGCAACGCTTCTCGGTGGCGCTCTCGACGATTCGCGAACATATTACGGACAGATCGTTTCCGAGTTCGAAACCGTGGCGTCAACCTATTTCGAGAACCCGGCTGGCACCGTAGCCGACAGCCTCGTCGCCACCAGTCGAATCTATTCGTTATTTCAGTCAACCACTCCGAGCGACGATGCGGTGCAGGAGATCGAGAAGCAGCCTGAACCCCAGGTCGATGACCAAAACTCAATCTCGACCGAGAGTGTCAATCGTCGTCCAGCCGAGCAGATGCCGCGTCGCGATGCGCGCGAGTTGTTTACGGCCTGGAACGATCCGGACACACAGGGCGAGCCGGACGAACTGGCAGGCGCCGAAGCCTGGACCGAAGCCGATCTTCCCGAACAAGCAATCGAAGAAGGCGAGGTCGCTTACAACTACGACGAATGGGATCGAGAGCTGACCGATCACCGCCTGGGTTGGTGCCGCGTAGTTGAGAAGCACGTGAAGCAAGGCGATAAATTGTTTGTCGAGCAAACTCGTGATCGATACAAGGGAGTTATTTCATCGATCAGGCATCAGTTTCAGTTGATGAAACCGGAAGACCTGTTGCGAGTAACTAACGAATTGGATGGAGAGGAGTTTGATCTCAGTGCGGTGATCGACTATGTGATCGATCGTCGCGCGGCCAAGGTCGGTGGCGGCCATCAATCAGAGCGTTTGTATACAAAGCGTCTGCGGCGGCAGCGAGATGTCGCAGTCTCTTTTTTGTTGGACCAGTCATCATCAACAGCACGAACCATCGGGCGTCATCCGCTGCAACCTTACACCCGCCCCGGCCGTCGCATAATTGAGATTGAAAAAGAAGGCCTGGTGTTGATGAGCGAAGCGCTGGAAGCGGTGGGCGACGTCTATTCAATCAATGGTTTCACTTCCGAGGGCCGGCGCAACGTCAAGTTTTATGTGGTCAAAGATTTTGACGAACAGTATTCCGACGAAGTAAAACAGCGCATCGGCGGGATCAGTTTTCAAAACAATACTCGACTCGGTGCAGCCATCCGTCACGCCACCGCAAAACTAGCTAAGCAACAAGCCCGCACACGTTTGTTAATCGTTCTCTCAGACGGACGGCCCTACGATCATGATTACGGCGACGCGCGCTACGCACGTGAGGACACGCGTGAAGCGTTGCGGCAGGCTAAGGTGGCGGGTATTACACCGTTTTGTATAACGATCGATCGCGAGTCAGAAGCGGAGTTGAAAGATCTTTACGGCGACATCGGCTATACGATCATCGACGATGTGCTATCGCTTCCCGAACGCATGCCCGGCATTTATCGACGTCTCACGACGTAAGACGTTCCCTGGAGTGCGTGCCTTGTCGGCGCTTTGGATCGGCGGCTGCCTTGTCGCCGCCCTCTGGGCTAAATTCGAGGATGGATGTTACGAATCAGCTGCGAAGGTCGCAGTAATGCAAAGCGCCGACAACCGGGGTCCCTGGCGCGGCATCCGCGCTGGGGTGGCGTCGCGGCGTACTTCAAAAAGAAAGAAATTATAAAGTGGCTTCTGAAAAACTAATCCGTATCGGAATCGTCGGCGCGGGCTTCGCTCGCTCAACTCAAATCCCAGGCTTCAAAAACTGTCCTGGTGCCGAAGTTACTGCCATCACCAGCCGCCACCGAGAACACGCCGCCAGCGTGGCGCAGGAGTTTGGAATTCCACACGTTCCGAGCGATTGGCAAGAGCTGGTCGCACGGGACGACATCGATCTAGTGAGCGTCGTCACCCCGCCTGCGACTCACGAAGAGATCGCCCTCGCAGCTCTCGAACACGGCAAGGCCGTGCTTTGTGAAAAGCCGATGGCGATGAATGCAACCGAAGCGAAGCGTATGACCGAGCGAGCCCTGGCTGCTGACGTGTTGTCGCTAATCGATCATGAATTGCGATTCGTGAACAGCCGGCAAACGATGAAGGCTATGTTGCAGAAAGGCGCGATCGGCAAAGTGCGTCACTGCCATTACGTATTTCGCTCCGATTATCGTGGAGTTTTGGAGCGAGCGTGGGACTGGTGGTCTGACGAAGCAATGGGCGGAGGCACACTAGGCGCAATCGGTTCGCATGCTATCGATTCGTTTCGTTGGATCCTCGAAACCGATGTGACCGATGTTTCCTGCATGCTCTCGACCCATGTGGCCGAACGCCCGGACAAAGCAGCAGGGACGACGCGCCGGGTCACCACCGATGATGAAGCGAAACTGATGTTACGGTTTGCTGAAGCAACTTTAACAAGCCGTACAACCGGTACTGTGTCTTTATCAGTAGTTGAATCTGGAAAGCATCTCAATCAGTTGGAGGTTTACGGCACCTCCGGAGCGTTGCTAGTGGAGGAGACGGGAGAGCTTTGGCATTCGCCGGCGGGATCAGGAGCGTGGCGACCGGTGCAAGTGGACCAGGACATGATTGCGCCGGGAATGAAAGACGGCAGTTGGTCCAGAGGCTTTACTGCTTTCGCAAAAGAGATTGTTAAAGCACTTCAGGAAGATCGCAAGATTGTGGAGGGCGCGGCGACGTTTGAAGACGGCTACCAGATTCAATTGGTGCTCGATGCTGCCCGGGCGTCGAATGAGAGCGGATGCTTTGTCAGGATTGAACGATAGCTCTGCGCAGAACTGTAGGGGCGGCACTCCGTGGCCGCCCCATTTGCTTGGCTCTTGGCAACTGAGAAACGCAACGAAGAGGCGCGGCCACGGAGTGCCGCCCCTACAGTTCGACCCTAAGCACTACTTCTTCCTCGCGATTTCCGTCCCCGTCTGCTGGCTTCCGTATCCTCCCCAGACACCATCGAGCGTTCCGTCTGACTTAATCTCATAAGCAACGAACGCGCATTTCGCGCCGCCCACCCCTGCGGAGACATTGTTGCCGCGCTCAACTCCAAAGCCTGACGAGCCGTTATTCCATTCGAAAGCGTAGCCACTACCTTTGGGCGCAATCGTTACAGTGCCCTGGTACTGTTTGCCATCCGGATTGGTCCCGACGGTGTCGTATTCGCCTGCCAAACCTGAGCCGCCGGTACGTGTCGCTTTCTCGGCACCGCCCTGGTCCACTCCCCAATAACCCCATCTGCCATCGAGCGTGCTGTCGTCAACCAGGCGGTAACTGACAACGCCGCAACCCTTCCCATCGTTTCCTTCAGTAAAAGACACCGCCACCACATTACCCACCTGGATACCGACGCCGTCGTATTGTTGGCCCGCATTCCAACGAAATTGAAAAACGTCGCCACGCTTGATTATCTCGAGTGTGCCCCGGTAAGGACTGCCGTTAGGGTTGGTGCCGGTTGCGTTATAGCTTCCGGCAATATCAACGTTGACTGGTTCGGTGTGAGCAGCCGGGCTATTAGTAGTGCCGGCAGTCGATTCTGGGGTGGCCGTTTTGTTGTTGAGCCGGCTGCATCCAACCACGCAAAGAATCATGAACGCCAAACCAATTAAGTTGTTTTGCAATCTTTTGTGTCTCATTGGATCTCCTGGGGCGGAAGTAAATTAGATGAACCACCTTAACGCAAACTGTTAGTTTGCGGATCGTTTGGCTGTGCAATCGCTGGATATTAACTAACAGTTTTGCTTTACGAAGTGCCGCGGCCAGGTGTAATAACAAGCAGTCCTTCGAAAAGTCATGGCTATATAAGTCACGGTCACAATCTTGTCAACGTCATCAAGCGTGTCTATATTTGCAGCGCTACATCACCACTGGTCCATGTTACAAAAACTCAAATGAGTGAGACGACGCGAACTAAGCGGCGGTCATCAGGAAATGATTCGCTTGTTCGTGTAGGCGTTGACACTGGCGGCACCTTCACCGACTTCGTTTATTGGCATGAAGGCCGGCTCGAGATCTTCAAGCTTCCCTCGACACCATCAGATGCTTCCCAGGCGATCGCCTCCGGTCTTGCTTCTATCCTGGAAAAAACAGACGCTTCAATCGATCAGCTCGAGGTGGTCCATGGCACCACCGTTGGAACTAACGCGCTGCTACAGAGAAAAGGCGCGCGCACAGCCTTAGTTACGACACGAGGATTCGAGGATGTCCTGGCCATCGGTCGTCAGGCCAGACCCGAGCTCTACAATCTTGACGCTATTAAACCGCCGCCACTCGTTCCCGACGAGCTGCGCTTCGGTGTGCATGAGCGGGTTGTCGCGTCTGGCAAAACACTGGAACCACTCAGTGAAGTAGAGCTGGCGAAACTTCTAAAACGAATACGAGCCGCAAAGGTCGATTCAGTTGCGGTCTGCCTACTATTTTCCTTTCTCGATTCAACTCACGAAAAAATGATCGCGGAAGCGCTTTCCGCCCTCAAAATTCCTATCTCGGTCTCCCATGAGATTCATCCCGAATATCGTGAGTTTGAGCGCACCTCGGCGGTCGCAGTCAACGCTTATCTCCAACCGCTGATGGGAAAATACCTGCGCCGGCTTTCCGATCATGCAAAACGATTGCGGGTGATGCAGTCGAGCGGTGGGAGCATCTCCGCAGCCGTGGCCGCGCATGAACCAATTCGCACAATTCTGTCAGGCCCAGCCGGAGGTGTCGTGGGCGCGTTGGAAAGTGCGCGCGTCGCGGGTTTTCAAAATGTGATTACCTTCGATATGGGCGGGACTTCAACCGACGTCGCGCTTTGTGAGAATGGCAAACTGCGAATGACAAACGAATCTACCGTCGCGGGTTTGCCGGTGGCGATTTCAATGATGGACATTCACACAGTTGGCGCCGGCGGCGGATCGATCGCGCGGGTGGACGAAGGCGGTTCGTTACGCGTTGGACCAGAGTCGGCTGGCGCAGATCCTGGTCCAGCCTGCTACGGCCGCTCGCTGTTGCCCACAGTCACAGACGCCCACGTGGTGCTCGGACATTTTGGCGGCGAAGGTTTACTAGGTGGTGCGTTCCCGTTGGACCAGGAGCGCTCACACAAAGCGCTGGCTGACCTCGCGCAAGAGCTGTCAAAAGCTGCTCGTCGCAAAGTAACTGCGAGACAGGCCGCGCAGGGCGTTATCTCAGTGGTGAACACAAACATGGAGCGCGCGTTGCGACGCATTTCAGTTGAGCGCGGCTACGATAGTCGAGGTTTCGCGTTACTTCCCTTCGGCGGCGCGGGAGGACTGCACGCGGTTGAGTTAGCGGCTGGCCTACGCATTCCCAAGATCATTGTGCCGAAAGCTGGAGGCGCGCTGTCGGCAATTGGCGTACTTACTGCGCACGTCGTGAAAGATCAGAGTCGCACCATAATGCTGAATGTTGGTGCTGGAGTCGAAAAGAAACTGGACAAAAGCTTTCGTGAAATGGAGAAGGCCGCTGGTAGCACTCTCAGAGCCGAAGGTTTTGCCAGGACTACTCAACTGCACGAAAGGTTCCTGGCGCTGCGTTACAAAGGCCAGTCGTTTGAATTGGAGATCCCTTACAACGTAATGGACATCGGCAACAGTTTTCATCGAGCGCATCGGCAGCGATATGGTTATGCACAGGAAACGGGTGTCGTCGAAATTGTCAGCGTGAGACTGCGTTCAAGTGGATTGGTTGAACAAACCCCAGAGAAACGTGTACAGAAATCTGAGAAGGGCTTTGCCAAAGCGGCCAGGTTTGTCGAGGCGTACTTCGCGGGGAAAAAGTTGCGCACTGCGGTCTACGAACGAGAGCATCTGTCACCTGGAGAACAACTGCGGGCGCCGTGCATTGTGACGGAATACTCTGCGACTACTCTAGTTCGCCCGGGAGCTAATGCTCAGCTTGATGACCATGGAAATTTGATCATTCAAGTACATGAACATGGGAATACTAGAGCAACTTGATCATCGCTTAGTCAGGAAGGATAGCTTGCCCCCGCTCTTCCTGGGATTAAGATGTTGATAAGGCCCCATAAAGCTATCTGCGATTTGAGGACTGCGACATGAGCGGCACAAGTGCTCCTTCCTGACTGTGTTTTTCTGAATTGAATAACTTGGCCCGGCATCTTAATTTTCAATGAATAGATGAAACGCTTCGATCCAATTACACTCGAAATCTACCGCGCCCTTTACACCTCGGTCGCGGAAGAGATGGGCATTGCCCTGCGACGGACCGCGTTTTCACCAAACATCAAAGAACGCCGTGATTACTCCTGCGCCGTTTTCGATCGTGACGGACTAGTGATCGCACAGGGTGATCACATGCCGGTCCACCTCGGTTCTATGCCGATGGCTGTGGCCTCCGCGCTCAAGCAAATCAAACTTCAACCCGGCGACGTTGTCGCACTTAACGATCCCTTCGCGGGTGGCACGCATTTGCCTGACGTGACTCTCGTGAGCGGTGTATTTGAAGAGAGTGTTGGGTATCGGGCGCCGGGTGTCGGCCAAACGAGTGCTGAGTTTCAAGTGCAGACCAACGACAAGCGCCCTTCTCGACACCCGGCACCTGACATCCGACACCCTCCTTTCTTCGTCGCCAACCGCGCCCACCACGCAGACATCGGTGGCGCAACGCCCGGCTCGATGGGGCTCGCAACTGACATTTACGGCGAAGGCCTGTGCATTCCGCCAATCCGTTTGGTGCGTGGTGGTGAGATTGATACTGATGTGATGCGTCTCATTTTGGCAAACGTACGAAGTCATGAGGAACGCCGAGGCGACTTCCAGGCGCAGATTGGTTCACTAACGACAGGCGCGACTCGTCTGCTGGAGATTGTCGATCGCCGCGGTATCAAAGAAGCCGCCGCCTATGCCTCTCATTTGATCGACTACTCAGCACGATTAATGCGTCATGCGATCGAGGCGATTCCTGACGGCAAGTATGTTGCGGCAGATGCGCTTGATAACGATGGAGTAACAGACAATCCGGTTGAGATAAAGGTTCGCATCGAGATTAACGGCTCGCGGGCGCGCGTTGACTTCAACGGAAGCGCAGCCCAGGTTGCCGGGCCAATCAACGCGGTAGAAGCGATTACGGTCTCCGCGGTGTCGTACGTCTTTCGATGTTTGTTAGGAGATGACGTTCCGGCGAGCGCCGGCTTGATGGAACCAATTGAAGTGGTGGCGCCGGTGGGCACGGTAGTCAACGCAACCCACCCGGCATCTGTCGCTGGTGGAAACGTGGAGACGTCGCAGCGCATCGTAGACGTTTTGTTCAAAGCATTGGCCCAGGCTCTTCCTGCCCGGATTCCGGCGGCGAGCCAGGGCACGATGAACAATCTGACTATCGGAGGTGTGGACCACCGAACCGCTTCCGAATTTTCCTACTACGAAACAGTGGCCGGGGGAATGGGCGCGCGTCCAACTCGCGATGGCATGAGTGCGGTCCACACTCACATGACCAACAGCCTTAACACACCAGCCGAAGCGCTCGAGTATGCGTATCCACTGCGCGTAAGGGAGTACAGCATTCGCAAAGGCTCTGGGGGAAACGGAAAGCACAAAGGCGGTGACGGGGTGGTTCGAGAGATTGAAACACTCGTGCCTGCGCAGATGTCGTTACTTGCTGATCGCCGAAACCTGCAACCCTACGGACTATCCGGCGGCGAAACCGGCGAAGCAGGCAGCGCCTCAATCATTCACGCGGGATGCAGCACGCTCGACTCGGTTCAAAAGGCAGTTGGGAATTAGCTGCCAACGACCGGATCCGCATTGAGACGCCTGGCGGTGGTGGGTTTGGCAAGAACCGCAAGAGACGTCGCCCCCTTTTACAGAAAAGTAGCCGATAGCGACCGCGTCAAAGAGGGATACCCTTCCTCTGATGCTCTCAGCTTCTGAAGGCGGGTATGCGCGGAGCGATTTCATTAGCACCCGGCTTCAGCCCGGTGAACCAAGTGACCAATTGGGACTAACCGTTTTAATTGAAACGGTAATTATATACTTGACTCACCTGCCTGGTTTCGGTATCATGGCCTCACCATGAAGAAGGCAACCGAATTCCCGAAGACTTTGCAACAAGCAATCGTTTACTTTGCTGACCCTGAAAACGCCTCAAACTTCCTGATGCAGATGCGCTGGCCGGATGGCGTTGAATGCCCAATGTGCTCTGGCCGCGAAGTCTCTTATCTGTCTACCCGTCGCCTTTGGAAGTGCAAAGCCTGTAAGAAGCAGTTCAGCGTCAAGGTTGGCAGCATCATGGAAGACTCGCCTATTGGCCTCGACAAGTGGCTGGCTGCTATCTGGCTGATTGCAAATGCCAAGCATAGAATCAGTTCGATGGAAATTCATCGTTCGCTGGGCATCACTCAAAAGAGCGCGTGGTTTCTGCTTCACCGTATCCGTAAGGCTATGCAAAACGGATCGCTCGCCAAGATGTCCGGCACGTCGAAGTTGACGAAACCTACATCGGAGGCAAGGCCCGCAATATGCACATGAGCAAGCGCAGGCATCTCGGAGCGCGTGACACTGGCAAGATTGCGGTCATGGGCCTATCGGAGCGCAACGGCGAAGCTAGAACTATGGTCATCGACGGAACCAAGCGCAAGATGCTTCATGGCGAAATCAACAAGCATGTCGAACTTGGCTCGTTCCGTTATCTCGATGAGCAAACTTTTAGATTCAATACTCGCAAGGGAACTGATGCTGATCGGTTCGTAAAAGCCGCTGTCGCTCTTACTGGAAAGCGGCTGACTTACGACGAACTGATTGGCAAGGGGGGCGAAGTCGAAACGGACAATTAAAGACAGGCGCGGTCGGATAGCGCCGCGCCAGAAACGAGTAAACGAAAGAACGTGTAAGTGAAGAAAACCAAAATTAAACCTCCTCCCAACTGGGAGGACACGCCCCAGTCTTTCGAGCGATTCGAGAGACTTGCTAGAGGCTTAATGGCCGTTCCTAAGGAAGGGGTCGACAAGAAGCCACGGGAAAAGCGCATCAACGACAAACAAAGAGCAGGGCCAAGTTGCAAAGGTTCCGCTTAAATAAGCATCCTATTGAATCAGCGAGACTTATAGCGATTTCCACAGGTAGACCCTCTTTCGAATTAAATAAGAGCCGCTATGCCCAGAATGGAAGATAGCGGGCAAACTTACGCGATCCCCCGGACCGCTCATCTGTTTTGATAAAGCCCGCTTCCTGTGTTGCCGAAATTATTTGAGAGACTATCGCGCTTTTTGACTCCGGCAACGCGAACCGTTTTCTCAGTGTCTGGTTAGTCATTGTCTCTCCAATGACGAACTTGATTGACGCATGCTGATAACACGCTCTGATTCGGTCATTTCGATCCATATCATCGAACGGTATCGGCCCGAACATTACTACGTGCGTAGCGCGATAGCCTGAGCGAAAATCTGGCGCGGGCAATTGGAACACTTCGGCGGCATCGACAACCTTGTCAATCCCGCTGCTCTTTTCCTCACAGATAGCAAACCGTCTCATAATGTCAGCCAGCCGCTCATTTCTTGATCGGTTTCCGTCAATAAATCGATCAACAGGAACAATCGGATCGCCGGGATTTGAGAACTGAATTCGATTGTCGTAAATCTCAATCATTGGGCCGGTGCCTTCTTCCTCAAACTCTTGATGAATAAGCATATTGGCTGCCAGTTCACGCACCACAATTTCGGGGACAAGCTTCACTTCGCGCCTTAATGCGTCAACTATCACTTCGTTCTGCGGTAGCTGGCTCATGACATACTTAACTAGAGACTGAAAGCCAACCGCGTAACCCTTGCGCCCTGTTTCATCTCGTTTTGTCTGAAGCTTTGAGTTGCCAGAGTAAACAACCACTCGCGGGGCTTTTCTGGCAATATCTGGAAACGCGTCGAGCTGCCGTGCCAACAGCAACGCTCCCACCCGTCTTATTTTTAATCCGGTCTTGCCCGAGTCGATTAGTCGCTCGCTAATAAGCCGTTCAATCACCCCGTCGCGATCGCTGGGGTAGCCCATGCCTAGCAGTTCGAATAGCGTTTGCGTGTCCAGCAATTCAACTACTTCGGCGGCGGTCATTCCCGTCCGCGAGAATTCGTCAAGCCAGTGGGTCTTATCTTCAGCGAAAATCGCTTTCAGTCGCTCCGGGGGCATGGCTTTCAAGTCTTCCTTCGAACGCATCCAATAAGCGCCGTTATATTCGCGTGGTAGCCCACGCGGTCGCGGCGGAATATTGAAAATCACGACGCGCCCGTCAGGGTGAATCACCTCTTCAACGTGAACAAAAAAATGGAGCGTGTCATAAATTTGGCGCTGCATCCCAATGAGATCGCGTGCTGCCTGTGTGCCCACCACTTGGCGCGGCGCTTCGTTTGTTACGCCTAAAATCAATTTGCCGCCCCCTTCATTTGAGAGCGCAACACAATATCTAAGAATCTTGTCCTTATGGATTCCGCTGCTCTCTGTGCTTTTGCTACCAGCCGCCTTGAACTCTAGGTTCTCCGTCTCAGACTCAACATTTATTAGCGATTCCAGTTCCTCTATAGTTGTGGCCATAATGGACGCACCTTAAAGGAATCGTCGCAGGTGAGTCAACTATATAGTCACCGTTGAAAAGGTTCGAGGTCTCAAAATAATGTTCAGAATCACCGGGCTGAAACCGCGGTGCTGATGAAATCGCTTCGCGAAAGATGCGACCCGTCTTATGGTGTTGAAAACTTCCAGGGCAAGGCCCTGTGATACGATTCCTTTCGTTGCAACACCTTCGTTGAGGAGTCCAATGATGGCACGTCTATTAGTGCTTGCGCTCTCCGTCACCTTCGTCGCCACCAGTGCCGCATGTTTTTCTAAAAAGCAGTCACCGGGCAGCGACACTACCAATCAGTCAGCTCAAACAAGTGAAGCCAAACAATCGCCTGCCCAGCCGGCGTCCACTCCACCACCAACGCAGCCGGGCGAATTGCAACCGGGACAGGCGAGTGGGACTTACACCGATAGAGGTGAAGTTGTGGAGTTGAAATATGCCTACGCAGGTCGAGGAGTTCGCTTTAGCAACGAGGCATTGATCATTCTGCTGACTGACAAGCCGATTCCCGCCGGCGCCCTGGCAGAAGAAATAAAGTCGGCCACTCTCCTGGAGGACGGGGAGATTCGGGGCCTCGAATACGTGATTGAAAAGGACGGCATGTGGGTTCGTCATCACCCCAGTCAGTACCAGGAAAGCGGTAGCAACAAGCTCAAGGAATACAAGGTTGAGAACGAAATTGTGAGGGGCGTTGACGAGGCTGAGAGCAGTCTCTCCGATCGGAAGTATGCTCGTTCCGTGAAGTTTGTGGCCGCGATCGCGAAGTAACGACGACGCCAGCATCTGCACCGCGCGGCCGTCTCACCCAGAGCTCTGACCAAGTTCACAGTTGAAAGACATACAGAATCCTTGTTTCGTGGTGTTTCGTATGCTTTCGTGGACCGTGGTGGTCGCCGAAAGGACTATCCACGAATTCACACGAACTGACACGAAAAATGAATCGGTTCCTTTTGGAAATTGATAAGAGATATGAAAAATCCCATGGCCCGCTTTTTATTGGTTATCAGCCTTCTACTGTGTGCTTTGTTTTCCACCCTCCAGTCGCAAACACAGAACCGGATTGAATCACTTCCGAAACTCTTGCCCGTGCGCGAACAACAGGCCGTGCGCGAGAGCTGGTTGAAAAAACGGCTCGAGACAATGCTGCTGCCGATGATGCGCCAACAAAAGATCGAGATGTGGATAGTGACGAATGAAGAGTTTCATGCCGATCCAGTGACCCCCTATATCGCACCGCCGCTTCCGTATCAGGGCAGGCGCGATTTCTTTATCTTCGCGGATCGTGGTGGCGACAAACTCGACCGACTCGCGTTAGTTCGTTATCCCGAAGAGGCTTTGAAACGTCACTTCGAAATCTTGAACCCTCCCGGGAGAGACATTGCCGCAACACTGCGTCGCCTGGTAACTGAACGAAACCCGAAAACGATCGCCCTAAACATGGGCGGCGCACGAGGGGCAACAACAGGTCTGACGCAGGATGCGCACAAGTTTCTTTCCGAAACTCTTGGGCCAGACTATGCATCGCGATTCGTTCCCGCCTCGCAGCTAATCGTTGAATACATGGACACACGACTGCCGGAAGAACTTGAGCATTACCGAACCGCAGTGAAGTTCACTGAGGTGTTGACGCAGCGCGCGTTCTCCAACGAGGTGATCACGCCGGGTAAGACCACTGTCGGCGATGTTCGCTGGTGGTTTCTGCAACAGGTCAACAATGCGGGGTTGGAAGTTTGGTTCCAGCCTGACCTGCGCCTTCAAAGACAAAACCAGGAGACTGGAAAAACACAGCAGTTTCTCAGCGTCGCTGAGGAGTCAGCCGTTATCCAGCGCGGCGATGTGATTCACATTGATTGTGGTGTGAATTACCTGGGGCTAAGCACAGACTGGCAAAAGATGGGTTATGTTTTGCGCGAAGGTGAGAAGGATGTTCCTGAGGGACTGAAGCTGGCTATGGCGAATACGAACCGACTGCAGGACGCGCTGTTCACTCACATCAAACCTGGGGCCAAGGGTTTCGAAGTTTACGATGCCACCATGGCGGACATGAAAAAACTTGGGATTGAAGCAATGATCTATTCTCACTCGGTCGGCAACCAGGGACACGCACTCGGCGCCAGCATCGATTTTCGCCGTCCGACAACTGGAGGTTCGGTTGAGCCGCCTTTTCGCGAAGGGTCTTACACTTCGATCGAGCTGAACACTACTACTCCTATTAAAGAGTGGGGCGGCCAGAAGGTAACAATAATGATGGAAGACGATGCGTATCTAACCAAGGATGGGATGAAGTGGTTTCGACCGCGACAGACTGCTTTTTACTTGATCCGGTGAATCGATTAAATTCTGCAGCATAAAACAAATCGAGGTGAATCGATGCCGCGAAAACTAATTCCAGCCTGCCTGTTTCTATTATTCACGACGATCGCAGTAGATGCCCAAGTTGGGTTCTCGCCATTTCGCAGCGACTTTCCACCGGAAGAGTTCGCGGCTCGACGCGCCAAGGTCTACGAATCAATCGGTGGTTCTGCGATCGCGCTAATTCAAGGCGCTCCGAGTCCGGCTGGCTATACCCGCTTTCGTCAATCAAACGAGTTCTACTACTTATCTGGCATCGAAGTACCTCACGCTTACCTACTACTCGATGGAGGTTCAAAGCGTGCAACTCTCTTTCTTCCTCATCGCAATGAAGGGCGTGAACGATCAGAAGGACGTGTGCTTTCAGCTGAAGATGCAGACGAGGTCAAAAAGCTCAGCGGCATCGATGAAGTAGCCGGCACGGATCTGCTGGTGGAAATCTTAGCGCGCCTCGCTCGCGGCAATGCGCGGACGATTTACACTCCGTTTAGCCCGGCTGAAGGCGCCGCAATGTCGCGCGATCTTGCGGTTCGAGTTATTGGTGACTACGCAGCTGATCCATTCGATGGTCGAGGATCTCGAGAAGGGTTACTGGTTCAGTCGTTAAAGACTCGCTTTCCACAGTTCACTGTCAACGATCTCACACCTACACTCGATCAACTGCGTCTCATCAAGAGTCCGCGAGAAATCGCAATGATTGAGAAAGCGACGCGGCTGTCAGGTCTCGCTCTCATGGAGGCGATGCGATCCACAGTGCCTGGGATTTATGAGTACGAACTGGACGCGGTCGCAAAGTACGTTTTCTATCGCGACGGCGCCCAGGGCGACGCTTACTATTCGCTCATCGGCAGTGCACAAAATGCTTACTGGCCGCATTACAACGCTGGTCAGCGGAAAATGTTAGACGGCGATTTTCTGCTGATGGACTACGCTCCGGATGTTGGTTACTACATGGCAGACGTAACGCGGATGTGGCCCGTGAACGGAAGATTCAGCCCATGGCAACGTGAGTTATATGGGTTTTACCTGACTTGTTACCAGGCAATCCTCAAACACATTCGACCCGGCGTAACAGCGCCAACTATTAAGCAGGAAGCTGCACGCGAGATGGAAACCGCTCTAGCCAGGACGAAGTTCTCAAAGCCAGAGTACGAGCGGGCTGCACGACAATTTGTGTCCAATTATAAGAGTTCAGCTGCGAATCCAAGGAGTGGGCTGGGCCACTGGGTAGGAATGGCGACACATGATGTTGGATCCTTCGAGGGCCCATTGCGTCCGGGTATGGTGTTCACGATTGAGCCGGCATTAGTAGTGCCGGAGGAAAAGATCTATGTGCGCCTGGAAGACATGATCGTGATCACCAAAACCGGCGCCCGCATCATTTCTGATTTCGTTCCCATGGACATTAGCGGCATCGAGAAAGTGATGCAGGAAGAAGGAATGCTGCAACGTTATCCAGGAAAAAAGATTGGCAGCTTAAATTGAGAGGTTAGGCTGGGATGAAAACCGGCCCAGACCTGGAAGGAAGGAAAATCAACACGAGATTCCGTTAACTGTAAACCTTTAAAATAACGCCTGGTAATCTTTCCTGACCTCGCATTGCCTCGTAGACCTCCCGACGACCTAACGTTCCCATGGACCTTTGAGGCTTGCAGGTAACTCCACCACCGCTACAATCCAGGTTACGTCCCGGTAGCCGCGCGGAAGCAAGTCTAAAGTCTCTACGCTACCTGCGAACTTTCCCGCAGTAGTCTGCGGAAGCTTACGCAGATCGCTTGCGCCCGTCATCAATTTTCCTGACGATTTTGCTGGGAGCACCCGGCATAAACATTGCTCTTTCAATCTGCGCGGATCTCAAATTGATTCGCTAACAGCAGCGGCAGGGCTGGACCAGCTAGTCAGGGAGCATTGGAGGCTACGGCCATGGCTAAAGACGATCGCGACATTCTCGAAGTTCTCAAGGAGGAACTTGATTTTATCGAGAAGGGTGGCTACGGTCGCCCGGTCCGCACCGCGTGGAAGCCAACGTCAGTCTTCCAGGACTCCCTGACCTGCATCAACTACGGTTATCCCTATCGTGCCCATCCGTGCAATGAATGTCACTTGCTTGAGTTTGTCGATGCTGAACGCCAGAACGAGGCGATTCCGTGTCATCACATTCCCCTGGATGAAGCGGGGGCAACTATCGAAAGCCTGGAAACTGAGGACGACCAGGCGAAGTTGGAACGTAAGGTTCGAGACTGGCTTCGTTTCCGGATTAGGGAAATCGAGGAGCAACGCGCGCCACAGGCAATCGCCTGAGCCGGCCAGCAGAGGTCAAAAATTCACCGAGGCGCGTCATTATGATGACGAATCCAAAGAGCTTCGGCCTCTCACTCGGTATCAAGCAGCTTGTGCGCGCGTTCTCCCGTATCTCTGTGTGAGATTCCAGTTCCGAAACAACAATCGCCACTATCCGCTCCTTCGCTCCTGTTACATGAATGACCTCACCCCCGAGCTGTAGTTTTCCCATAGGCCACTGGGAAAAAGCCCGCAGCATCACCCGCGTACCCGCCTGAAACACCAACTAAAAAGAAGTTTCGATCCGGCATGATGATTGCGCTGATCACCTCTGCGGAGAAGAATTTAGTCACCCTTCCCGGATAGGACGGTCGAAAATGATTTCCACTACACGAAATAATTTCTGCGTTGAGTTAATCACCTCGTTGGTAATAGTGACAGCGTTGTTCCTTGTGGGAGCTACTATCGCCGGCGCGCAAGGCCGGGGAAAAACCAAGAGCGCGCAGATTTCCGCCCCCCAGCCGCCTCTGTATAGCGAGTATCGAGGCGTGCGCATCGGCATGAGCACCACCGAGGTGCGAACAAAACTTGGCGCACCACAGCAGCCTGGTGATGACATGGACTTTTACGTCTTCTCAGAAAAAGAGATGGCGCAGATCGCCTACGACGCCGCGCACGCAGTTAAAACAATTTCTGTCGACTACATCGGCGGTGTAGGAGCTCCTGATTACAAATCCGTAGTAGGGCCAGACGTTGAAGTAAGGGCTGACGGTTCGCTGTACAAGCAGATGCATTACGATAATTTTGGTATCTGGGTTTTTTACAACCGCAGCGCTAGCGACACACCAACCGTCACGGTCACGATCCAGAAGAGTCCTTTGAAGTCATAGATCTTCATCAGCGGGGTCGAAGGTCTACTCCCTGGGCTAACTATCGCGCTTATCCGTCCGCCTCGAGCGAAGCGGTCGGTTGCACACGGAGCAGGTCAACATTAGCTTGCTCCTCGGCCGCAGTCGGTTGCTCCCGTTGCCGACTGCGGCCGATTCGTTTGGCGCCGTGCTTCTTCACGAGGCAGCGCTCACTTCCCTTCATGACTTCAAGGTCTCAGATTTGCTACAAGCGCGATTGACTCTCGTGGTAGTTCAAAGGCCGCAAAGCTAATGGTCCAGACTGTGGGACATTGCGCATCAAGAGCGAAGTTCTGGGTGAGATTACGCAGCAATGAACAAACAACAAGTAACGATTGACGGCAACGAAGCCGCCGCATACGTCGCCTACAAGACGAACGAAGTGATTGCCATCTATCCCATCACGCCCTCGTCTGCGATGGGAGAGTTTTCTGACGCCTGGTCGGCTTCAGACGAGAAGAACATCTGGGGCATGACTCCGATCGTGCGCGAGATGCAGTCTGAGGGTGGCGCGGCCGGCGCTGTTCACGGCACGCTGCAAACCGGTTCGTTGACTACAACCTTCACCTCGAGCCAGGGCCTGCTCCTGATGATCCCAAATATGTTCAAGATCGCAGGCGAGCAAACCAGCACAGTGTTTCATATCGCTGCCCGTTCGGTTGCTACTCACGCCCTCTCGATCTTCGGCGACCACAGCGATGTGATGACCACACGCACCACCGGCTGGGCCATGTTATTTGGCAACTCGGTCCAGGAGGCAATGGATCTTGCGCTCATCGCTCAGGCGGCCACCCTGCGAGGCAGGGTTCCCTTTCTGCATGTTTTTGACGGCTTTCGCACTTCTCATGAAGTGATGAAGATTCAAAAGCTGTCCGATGAACAGATCCGCGCGATGATCGACGATCAGTTGGTGCAGGCACACCGGGCGCGTGGGCTTACTCCTGACCATCCGGTGATGCGAGGCACCGCTCAGAACCCCGATGTTTTCTTTCAGTCAAGAGAGCGTTCGAATACTTATTATCTGCAAACTCCGCAAATTGTTCAGGAGACAATGAACAGGTTTGCACAACTAACTGGACGCCATTACCACCTTTTCGATTATGTCGGAGCGACTGACGCGGAACGCGTGCTGGTAATGATGGGGTCGGGCTGTGAGGCGGCAGCAGAAACGGTGGCGGCGCTTTGTAGCCGCGGTGAAAAAGTAGGCTTGTTGAAAGTTCGCCTTTACCGGCCGTTTTCAGTCGAGAGTTTCATAACCGCACTCCCCAAGTCAGTAAAAGCAGTGGCCGTTCTTGATCGTACGAAAGAGCCTGGCAGTATTGGCGAGCCTCTTTATCAGGACATCGTCACAGGACTGAGCGAAAGCGCAGCTAACGAGCCGTCATCGTTCAGCATGCCTCGCGTGGTGGGTGGGCGGTATGGCTTATCGTCGAAAGAGTTTACGCCGGCGATGTGCAAGGGTGTGTTTGACGAGTTAAAGAAAGAAAAACCCAAAAACCACTTCACGATCGGGATTAACGACGACGTAACACACACCAGCCTGGCCTACGATTCTGGCTTCAACACTGAGCCTGAAAACCAGGTGCGGGCATTGTTCTGGGGACTCGGTGCTGACGGCACGGTCAGCGCAAACAAAAATTCGATCAAGATAATTGGCGAGGAAACTCCTAATTACGCCCAGGGCTATTTTGTTTACGACTCGAAAAAGTCAGGCGCGATGACAGTATCGCATCTGCGCTTTGGCGATCGTCCCATTCAGAGCACCTACTTAATCCAGCGTGCGAACTTTGTTGCCGTACATCAATTCCAGTTTCTCAGCTCCAACGATGTTCTGGGCGCAGCCGAGGACAGCGCAACGTTATTGCTGAACAGTCCCTACTCACCAACGGAGGTTTGGGACCAACTGCCGCGCGCGGTCCAGGAGCAGATCATTCGAAAGGGCATTAAGGTCTACACCATCGATGCGTACCGCGTGGCGAAGGAAAAACAACTCGGCAATCGCATCAATACGATCATGCAGACCTGCTTCTTTGCGATTAGCGGTGTGCTCCCGCCCAATGAAGCGATTGCCCGGATCAAGGAATCCATACGTAAGACTTACGGCAAACGCGGAGAGCCGGTCGTGCGGCAGAACTTTGCGGCGGTCGACGCTGCGCTTGAGCATCTGCACGAGGTCACGGTTCCAGCTCAAGCTACTACCACGCACGACCTGCCGCGGATTGTGCCCGCGGGTGCACCCGCATTTGTGCAAAACGTCACCGCCGAAATTATTGCGGGACGCGGCGACCAATTACCGGTAAGCGCTTTCCCCGTTGATGGCACGTTTCCGGTCGGCACGTCGCAGTGGGAGAAGCGCAACATCGCGCAGGAGGTTCCCGTCTGGGAACCAGACCTTTGCATTGAGTGCGGCAAATGCATGCTCGTGTGTCCCCATGCCACGATTCGTGCGAAGGTTTATGACGAGAGCGATCTGGCATCGGCGCCCGCAGGTTTCAAGCATATGCCGGCAAAGTGGCGGGAACTTCCGGATAAGCTCTACACAATTCAGGTCGCGGTAGAAGATTGCACCGGTTGCCGGCTGTGCGTCGAGGTCTGTCCGGCGAAAGACAAGAGTAATGTCTCACGCAAAGCGTTGAACATGAAGCCTCAGTTGCCGTTGCGCGAACGTGAGCGGGCTAACTGGGATTTCTTTTTGCAGTTGCCTGAAGTTAACAAGAACGGCGCGCTCACGTTTGGCTCGGTCAAAAACGTACAGCTGCTGCAACCTCTTTTTGAGTTTTCGGGAGCCTGCGCAGGGTGTGGTGAAACTCCTTATATCAAACTATTAACTCAGCTCTTTGGCGACCGCGCCATCATTGCCAATGCTACGGGCTGCTCGAGTATCTACGGTGGCAACCTGCCTACGACCCCGTATACCACAAACCGGGAAGGTCGCGGCCCCGCCTGGAGTAATTCGCTTTTTGAGGACAATGCAGAGTTTGGACTCGGCATGAGGCTCGCTCTCAATCATCAAAACGCATACGCCAGGGACCTGGTAAATCGGTTGCGCGAAGAGATCGGCGCATCTCTGGCTGACAGCCTCCTTAATGGAGATCAGTCCACCGACTCAGCGATCAACATTCAACGAGAGTCAGTTGCCGCGTTAAGGGCAACGCTGGAGGGTCGGGCGAGCATTGCCGCAGCATCGCCAAACGAGGCCCGCGACCTCATGAGCATAGCCGACGCGTTGGTAAAGAAGAGTGTCTGGATTGTCGGTGGTGACGGGTGGGCCTATGACATTGGTTACGGTGGGCTAGACCACGTCCTGGCCAGCGGACAGAACGTCAATATTCTTGTGCTGGACACAGAAGTCTATTCCAACACAGGTGGGCAGGCTTCCAAATCGACACCTATGGGGGCGGTTGCGAAGTTTGCGGCAGGCGGCAAACCCACCGCGAAAAAGGACCTGGGAATGGGCGCGATCCGCTATGGCAATGTCTATGTCGCACAGGTGGCTATGGGCGCAAACGACACGCACACGGTCAAAGCATTTCTCGAAGCGGAGGCCCATGACGGTCCGTCATTGATCATTGCCTACAGCCAATGCATCGCGCACGGAATCGACATGGCCAAGGGCATGCACCAGCAAAAACTCGCCGTAGAGTCGGGACACTGGCCACTGTATCGCTATGTTCCGAACCTGGCTGCCGAAAACAAAAATCCTTTCCAGCTTGACTCCAGCGCTCCGAAGATTCCACTGAAAGATTACATCTACACGGAAGGGCGTTATCGAATGTTGCAGCAAAGCCATCCTGAGATTGCCAGGCAGCTATTGGCAGAGGCTGAAAAGGGAGTTGCACGCCGCTGGCAGCAATACCAGCAACTGGCGGCTGCCAGGTAACGCATGCTGCTGCCAGCTTGCTTCGATCGCACACTAGTCTGAGTTACCGGAAAACGCTTATGAGTCTAGCCACCAACTATCTGGGCCTGCCCTTGAAAAATCCGATTGTAGTTTCTTCTTCGCCGCTGTCTCACAGTGTCGACAGCATCCGTCGTCTGGAAGATGCCGGTGCGGCAGCGGTGGTGATGTATTCGCTGTTTGAAGAACAGATTACGTTCAACAGTTTCTCCATCGACAATTTTCTGACGGCTGGCACTAACAGCTACGCAGAATCCCTTAGCTACTTTCCTGAGATGGAAAGCTACAACGTCTCCCCAGACGAATATATGAATCTCATCAGCAATGCCAAACAAGCTGTAGACATTCCGATCATTGGCAGCCTGAACGGAGTGTCGACCGGTGGCTGGATCGATTACGCCACACTTATGGAAGAGGCCGGTGCTGATGCGATCGAGTTAAATGTTTACTACATCCCCACAAACTGCGATCTCAAAGGTAGCGAAGTTGAGAACCTCTACCTTGAGATCCTGCGTGAGGTGAAGCGATCGGTTTCGTTGCCGGTGTCATTGAAACTGAGTCCCTACTTCAGCTCCACCGCAAACATCGCGAAGCTTCTGGTGAACGAAGGCGCCAGCGGTCTCGTCTTGTTCAATCGTTTCTATCAACCTGACATTGATCTCGAAACGCTGACGGTCGAACCTCGTTTGGTCCTTAGCAACTCAAGCGAGCTGCGCCTGCCCTTGCGCTGGGTGGCAATTCTTTACGGACGACTACTCGCCGACCTGGCGATTACCACCGGTATCCACACGTCACAGGATGTCTTGAAGTCTCTTATGGCTGGAGCCAAGGTGACGATGATGGCTTCAGAGTTACTGCAAAACGGCATCCGGCGAGTAGGCATGATCCTTGACGAGATGAGCAGCTGGATGGATGAACACGAATACGAATCGGTTGCACAAATGATTGGCAGTATGAGCCAGCAGCATTGTGCGGAGCCGGCGGCCTTCGAACGGGCAAACTACATGAAGATGCTGGCGTCGTATCGTCCGATTAATTAAGGGTAACTATATGTCAGTCAATTCAACTGAGAGCCAGGTGCTTATGCCGACCAAGCACCTCCATCCCAGTCCGCCAGCCGCTGTGATCGGGAAAACGCCGGCGCGTTTCAACCACCTGAAGCACATGATCGGTAATACGCCGTTGCTTGCCATTCGCTTCGCGTTTCGCGGAACCGAACGGGTGATCTATGCCAAGGCCGAGCATCTCAACATGACCGGCAGCATCAAGGATCGAATGGCCTTTCACATTCTTAAACGTGCCTACCAGCAGGGCCACATTCAACCAGGCGATACCATTGCCGAAGCTACCAGCGGCAATACGGGAATTTCTTTCGCCGCGATTGGTAAAGCGTTGGGACACCAGGTGGTCATCTTTATGCCCGACTGGATGAGTGAAGAACGAGTTGCGTTAATCAGGAGCCTGGGAGCGAGAGTCGTCCGGGTCCGCCGCGATGAGGGCGGGTTTATCGGCAGCATTCGCATGACCGAACAACTGGCGCTGGGTGAACCGCAGATATTTCTACCGGCGCAGTTTGCAAATCAGGCTAACGTTGAAGCGCATGAAAAAACCACCGGACCTGAGATTTGGTGGCAGCTTTACGCTCATTCCATCCGCCCTGATGCCTTTGTTGCGGGCGTTGGGACGGGTGGGACAATAATGGGCGCCGGCAAATTTCTACGCACGCGAAACCCGGCGATCAAACTGCATCCGCTACAGCCCGCGGAGTCGCCGACTCTTTCAGTCGGACACAAGGTGGGCCAGCATCGCATCCAGGGAATCTCTGACGAATTCATACCCTCAATCCTGGAGTTGGAACGACTTGACCGGGTGCTGAGCGTCCAGGATGGCGACGCAATTCTGATGGCTCAGAAACTGGCGGCCAACCTCGGGCTGGCTGTAGGAATTTCATCGGGTGCCAATTTTCTCGGCGCACTGATAACTCAGAACGACATGAGCCATGACGCTGTCGTCACTACCGTGTTTCCAGACGACAACAAGAAATACCTGAGCACGGATCTGCTACGCGTGGAACCAGTGAAACCTGCCTACCTGAGCCCTGAAGTTGAGCTGCTGGGTTATGAAGCCTTAAAAAGAGTTTGCTACACGTGCTTTGACACAGAAGACTGATGATGTTCCGACGTTCGTTTTGATCCGCCTGGCAACTGCTCGATGGAACAAAAGCATGTCGCAGGATGCGGACCCTGTGCGCGGGCTTATCAGAGTCCCGGCCAGCCTCGTGTCTCGGTTAGCAAACTCTACTTCCTCGACGTTCTGGCCCGCGCCATCTCAGAACTGCGGAAGATCTTCAATGATAATCCTCAGACTCCTGGCGTCATAGAGACCATTCCAGAGACTGGTTATCGGCTTATCGCTCGCGTGTCCCGAATTTCCAATCGAAACTGAAGCTGCAGCTCAGAATACCGAGGCAGGTTCGAATGAGCCACGAGATCAATCCGGCCGGCAATCAACTGTGCCGCCGCTCGCGTCGCGGTCAATTACTTTGAGGTGGGCTGGAGCGCTAATGACATTTCTGGTTTTTGCTTTATTCGTTTTCGGCAGGCTGATGCATCAGCATTAGTAGCCCGCGCCTAGATTGTCGAGTGTGGTCTCTAGCTGTTGCAGACCGAATTGCCTTAACGACCAATTGTACTTTGCGGGATCGTACATGATGAGCCTCCCGAGGGTTGGGGGTTGAAAGTACGCGAGGAACGAGCGGCTTATACCACCGACTCGGAGTGCGAGACAATGGTTAACAGAACATGGTTAACAGACCAATCGGCGCACCATATCCACGCAGCGGGTCTGCGGTTGGGAGACTACCGTCTTGACCCTTTTTATTGACAAGTTTCGGGGCCTGACATTATCTTCTCCCGCAGATCACCCGAACCTTAGTCGCACCCACGCCAATAGTTCTTCGCCTCGTAAGAAGTTCGGACTGATTTAACTACACCGCGCAATCCCCCGTTGCGCCCATCTCTAAATTGTTAATAAAGCCAAAGGAGAGATCCAAATGAAAGTAGTTACCTCCCCTCGCCGCTACGTGGCGCGTTCGACTCATAAGGGTGGCAAATTTCGTTTGTTGCCATTTTTCCTGATCTTAGCAACCGCAGTCATGGTTAGTGTGGTTGCGGCCTCGGCCTGCACATTCATCCTCAAGTGGGGAACGTTAGGTGCTGGCAACGGACAATTCACTACGCTGAGAGGAATTGCGGTCGACCCGGCCGGTAATGTTTACGTCACGGATGCTTCCGGCGACACCAATGGGCAAGTTCAAAAATTCGACGCCAACGGCAACTTCGTTGCCAGGCTTGGGCAGAACAACGGTACAGCTCAAGGGTTTATCAACGCTTACAAAATCACTACCGACTCAAGCGGCAACGTTTATGCGACGGACGGCGCCCTTGAGCCAGGGACCAATGTGGTGAAAAAGTTTAACTCGGCTGGAGTATTTCAGTTTGCATTTGGCTCCACCACAAGCGCGGGAGGCCAGTTCGGGCAGGCAGCGGGAATAGCTGTCGACTCATCAGGCAACATCTACGTCGCTGACCCAGGTGCCGGTGTAGTGAGGAAGTTCTCGTCCACCGGTACATCGATCGGCACGATTGGTTCGAGTGGGACCGGCGACGGGCAATTCACCAACCCCGTTGGCATAGCGATCGATTCAGCTGACAACCTCTATGTAGCCGACACCGGGAATAATCGAATTCAGAAATTCAATAGCGCCGCCACATTTGTTACGAAGTGGGGAACGGCGGGAAGCGGCAATGGTCAGTTCAACACACCTCAAGGCGTTGCTGTTGATACCGTCGGAACAGTTTATGTGGCTGACACCCTAAATAATCGGGTGCAACTCTTTTCCAATACCGGAACCTTCATCGAAGTCTGCGGCACCGCAGGCAGCGGCGATGGACAATTCACGAGCGCAGTGGATGTCGCTTCTAATACCGCTGGCACATTCTTTTACGTAGCAGACGGGGATAACTTCAGGATTCAGAAATTCAGCACCACAGCAACGGCGCCAACTGCCAATGCGGGCGCAGATCAAACCGTCGAGTGTGCAGGAGCAACTACAGCCGTAAATCTCGATGGCTCAGCGTCCACCGCGGGCAGTGGATCCATCAACTCGTATTCCTGGGCCGAAGGAGCTACACCGCTTGGCACGGGTGCGATGCTGACAGTTAATTTGCCGGTAGGTGTTCACACCATCACGCTTACGGTTACAGATACGGGTGGTGGATCTGATACAGACGATGTTGTCATCACTGTGCAGGACACCTTAGCGCCGGATATCACTTGTCCGGCCAATGTGGTTGTAAATCTGCCGATGAATTCGAATGCCACGTCAATGGTGGTCAACTATCCAGCCGTAACTGCGACGGATAGTTGTTCGGCGAGTGTCACTGTCAACAGCTCGCCTGCCTCGGGCTCAGTGTTCTCGGTTGGTACTACAACCGTCAACGCAACGGCCGATGATGGTGCTGGACACATCTCCAACTGCAGCTTCACTGTCACCGTGCAATACAACTTTGCAGGTTTCTTCCAACCGGTTGATAACTTGCCGGCATTGAATGTGGTACAGGCAGGCAGAGCCATACCGATCAAGTTCAGCCTGAGCGGTGATAAGGGTTTGGGAATCTTCGCACCCGGCTCGCCTTCGTCAGGAACCATCGCTTGCAACTCCGGCGATCCGGCAGTGGATTTGGAGGAGACTGTAACCGCAGGCGGTAGCAGTCTTAGTTACAATCCAACAACTGACCAGTACATCTACGTCTGGAAAACCGACGCAGCTTGGGCTGGGACGTGCCGGCAACTGGTGGTGCAGTTAAACGACGGTAGCATTCACAGCGCCAACTTCAAGTTCAAGTAGGTTTGAGTTGTAGGGGCGGCACTCCGTGGCCGCCCCTTCCACGCGGTTGGAATGATGAAGGCCTTGCGATTCGTCGCAAGGCCTTCGCATTTGAACGATGCCGAATTCGAATAATACGCGAGCGTCAACACTCGACTCCTGCTTCTCGACTCCTGCCTCCTAATCTGTTTTGTGGTGCCCCCGCAGGGATTCGAACCCCGAACCAACAGATTATGAGTCTGCTGCTCTAACCATTGAGCTACAGGGGCACAACAACTCGATAGCGCTTTAGAGTGAAGGCGACTGCGCCGAGTACCGAAATACGGCAAGAAGTGCGACGGCGTTGAGTGTATCATGCGGGCCTTTGGGTCCTGCAAATTGGGTTGATCTGCGACATGGCTGCAGCTCGCGAGAGAATTACGATCCACGAATAAACACGAAGCGACACGTCAAAACTTTAGTGTGTTTGTTCCTGTATTTTCGTGGATCGCTGGGGGACCGCCATTTTGAAAAATTGACTTTTCAGGACTTCCCGGAATATCGTCACGGCCGTTCAACTGGGCTGACATCTCACGAGCCTGCTAAGGATCTTGCACACTCGCTAATCAGCCGAAACAATAACAAGCTTCTTCTCCATCAAAGCACACACTCTGCAATGTCGTTTTCATAGTTGCTTCTCAACGCCGCGGCATATCACCCATGCCATTTCTCGTCGAACCTAACGAAGTTTATGCCAACGATGCGATCATCCGGAGCTGTGCCTGCTCTTGGGATATTTCCTTTCATTTTACCTGGATGACCTGGCGACGATTCTTGGGGGGGATTAACGAACTTTTATTGAAACGCGGGCGGGTTGAAAACCATCGATCATGAGAGCAATTTGCAAACGAGATTACCAGCCACTTCTTCCCTAACTAATGTTGAGGACGGCGCCGCTGGGCCAGTCAAAGGAGATTCAAGATGCTTGATTCACTTAAGAAAAAAATCTCTACCCATGTGAATGGAATCTTTCACGACGGCGACGTGGAGGTCACAATTTATCCGCGCCTATGGATTTCTTCAGACCAGTGACTGGCTCATTCCTTTGCGCGGGAGTGGGTTCATCAAAACCAGACGATTGCCTGACCATTTGATCAATGAATTGGCCCAGCCGGCGATCCACTGCGATGACGCGGACATCAGCAATTTCAGCTCATGTTTCGACGCTTTCTCGGATGATAGCCGGCGACTTCGTCCCGATCACTCGGTCCGTCGGGAGTAGACAGATTACAAGGCCGAGAAGATCGTCTGTACCACCGGAGAGCACTATGAAAAGCTGGCTGTGATCATTCAGCGTGAGCATCATCTTCCGTACGCTAAGAACAATTTGCCACCTTGCGGCGCCGTCTAAGCGGGCGTGAAACGTGGAAAGGAGCAATAAGTGTCAAGCAATCAAAGACTCCCAATTGTCCTGGCCCATGGGATCGCCAGATTCGATATTCTTCTCGAAATACTGAGAGCCCACCTGCAGCTTCCCGAAACTGAGTTGGGAAATCTGTTTCATTATTTCAAAGGAATCAAGAACCATATCGAAGCGCGTGGTTAGATAGCCCGAGGATCTCGGAGTTCACATATCTCTAAACAGCCGTCGCGTGAAGGTGTTTGCAAACTTCTGTTCAGGATCGTACTGATCAACCACCTCCAGAAACTTCGTAAAGTTTTCACCGTGCAATCGATCCATGTCGCTCCGGCCAAAGCTCTGGCAATACTTTCCCAGGTGTGGGCGGGCGTTTAGTTCTTTCATCAAAACTTCCGCCGCAGCGTAATACTCTTCAAAACCGTGCGAATCGTTGCACACCAGATCAATCCAGGTGCATCTACGCTCCCTGCCGGCACCAATCAACGTTCGATCATGACCGGCGGGAGTGAACCGCACCTCAAGCAAAGTGTACGGTAATGATTTCGAGTACATCTGTTCATAGAGGCTGACAAAGCGCCTGCAGATCGGAAACGTTTCCTCAAACGGCACGGTAAACTCCAGTTCCTGATGGAGGTGATAGATGGTCCGGTTGTAGGCCTTATTGCTTTCCATGACCAGGTTTGTTCCTCGTTTGAGGCTATGCGCGATCGAGGACAGTTTTGGTAAGAGCCCGGAGTAAGACATCAAGGCGCCAACCCAGGCCGCGATTAAAGCGTCAGCCGAGATAGCGATGAATTCACGGACCGGTCCCAGAAAAGATTGTGGCTTGCTAGTGCGATTCCAGGTGCTGATCTGGCACTTGTTCGCAAACGGAAACAGGTAGATGCTGAAATGTTCGTTTTCTGCCAGCAACTTATCCAGGTTGGCCTCGACGAAAGAAAGGTCTGCCAACTCGAATCGCTGATCGACGTTAAAACGGTCAACCCCCTGCACAACTACTTCTGAGATTATTCCGGCCGCTCCGACGCCACCGATCACCGCTTTGAAAAGATCATCTTCAGGCCGGCATTCGTGTACATCACCAAGACCGTCAATCACCCTCAGGCTCACTACTGACTCGCTGACAAATCCCCAATTGCGCCCGGTGCCGTGGACGTCAGTTGAAAGGATGCCTCCGATACTCTGTGCGTCGTGAGAGGGCAACGCCTTAAAAGCAAGTTTCCTGTCCAGGAGAAACTTCACCACATCGCGGATTCGAGTCCCGCCTTTAAAACACATCTGCTTCGGTCCCAGATCATTTCGATCAACCACACCGCTATACCTGTCGAGTGAAACGAGCGTGTGGTCGGCAACTACTCCGTCATTGAACGAGTGTGCAGAGCCGAAGAACCTGATGCCGCTCGAGGTTTTGACGAGCTCAACTATTTCAGCTTCCGTAGTTGGCTGGGCGAAACTTCTGTGGTCGATAACGGAACCTACGGCCCCAGTTCCTGAAGACACTTCCACGAACTCGTCCTTCAAGCCAGAGGTAGTTTCCGAAGGTTAGTCCGTTGAGTATTACGTTTATAGTCGTCGCGAGCGCGACATACAGAAAGCCTCGATATTTCATCGCTCATTCCTTCTGGTCGTTGAAGAGATCCAAAACTCGGAACTAAACCTGGAGCACTATGGGTGAACACGAAAGACATCAACCAGTTTTGGTTCGAGATGGCCCGTGCCGCCGGTGGTGTTAGGTCTATCGATCGCGATCACAAAGCCGGTGAGTCCGTGGCGATTAATCCGAAAGCGAATGAGTTGTTTGAATCCTTCGATTCTGGCTGCTCCACCCGCCTCATTGTTATGACCATTGAAGGAAAGCGAAACGGCAAGGTACCAACCAAAGAGCACGCAACTCATAATGGCGCCGATAACAGCCGCAACGATGCAAAGAAAGAATTTGCCGGTGCGGTCAGCCGGCATATTGATGGCGAAACCGTCGAAAACTGCAGGCGCAGGAAGAAAGTCTCTTAAAAATTCAGGCGTCCATAAACCTGCGTGAAGAACAAAAGGAGTAACGAGCAGCACTGCTCCGAAGAGTATCCACGCGCCGGCCAGCGGCCAGCCATTCTCGAACTTGGAGAACCATCGTCCGAGATACTTGAACGCAAGAACGATCAATATCAGCGCCAGCGGGGCCCACAGCAGGTGACCCTTTCGCACAAACAAAAACGGCACGGCAACAATCAGCAGGGCCAGCGAAGCTCCGAGGACGACAAACGCGATCTTGCCCGGAATCTTCTTGAGCCCTGCGCCGGCGCTGTAGGAGAAGTACATCAGACCTAGTACTACGGCGAGCAATACAAGGAAATGGACCAGGTCTGAAATCAAATAGGCAGCCTCCTGTCTTCCGAAAAACCAGAGGGACGTGGCAAATCCCACGAGGGCCATCAACAGTAGTATCCAGATGGGCCAGTAGTGCCACGGTTTGGTGTTTTCGTAGCGAGCTTCCTCAAACAGCCAGTCGGAATACTTTAGACTTTGAATAAGCGCAAACACGGCCCACAGCAGGGCCAACAGCACAATGAGGCTGCGACCATAACGTGTGATGTTTGGCTCCCAGGTACGGAATCCAAAGAGCCCAAACGCCAGCGCGCCAAACGCCAAGCAAACGCCAGCCCCCACACTACAAATCGTTGTGCTGCTCTAATCTTTTTCCTGTCCCTCTGACCTTCGGGATCGTATTTCTTCTTGAAGAGCTTTTTGGAGTACAGCACTGCAAACCCAAGAAGGATCAGAGAGCCGACAAGTGAAGCTATCCAGGGATAAAACATCGCGGGCTTATCTGGAGTGTACGGCCCGAAGGTTTCCCTCGGCATCGTCTTGCCATAAGTAGTCGGCGGATCAGGGACTTGTTCTCCGACGGGCGGCGTAAGCTCGAGTTTGACCCAAAGAGGGAAACTGTTAAATGCATCTCTACTGCTTTAGGGAAATTCGCGGCAAACACCAGCGTGAACGCCACCACAAGTCCGAACAGCCAGATGTAACCACCTTCGAAAATATTTCTGATCTTGAAAAGTTGATCGGTGACTACGCGTCTCGAAACACTCGCCGGAGGATAAAGAACCTGTTGCGGCACTTCCCTCACATCAGTATGGGAAGGATGAAAGAATGCGCCACCTCCGCCAGCCATCACCGAAGTGTAGTTACTTGCGGTTTCGGATGCAGGTGGTGACCCCCAATAACGCGCGTAGTGGTGGATGTCACCAGATAGATCCACGCGGCACTTTCCTTCCCCGAGCGGCTCTGGCTCTTTCAGGAAGGGCCGCTTCAGACCAAGCGCTTCGAAGGTTTTAGACTGATTTTCTTCTGCGGACGCGAATTTGCCGAAAGCCGTTGTCGGCTGAGGTGTAGCCACGATGAGTTTCTCTGGCTTGTGCTTCTCCTGAATACCTTTGAAAAACTCTAATTGGCGGAAATCTATTTCGCCTTCCTCGGTGTCCAGCCCCCAAAACCACCAATCGAAAGGCAGTCGCAACGCCAGAAAGCTGGCCTCTTGCCGGCGCCTAAACGTGGGGAGTAACAACTGCGGTGGTCGTTCACCGGCCACGATTTTGTCTTCGGTTGCCGGGCGACGAAACTGCCGGTTGAAGCCGTCAATCGAATCGTAGTAGTCATGGTTCCCCGGGATGCCCAACAACAGCCGGGGAACGTTTCCCATCACACTTCGCGCGTGATCTTTCAGATCCGCGAAGGCCCACCAGAAGGGGTTTTGGAAACGACGGGCGAGCGTGCCGTAATCCGAAATGTGATAACTGGTGTCGCCACCGACAAAGAGAAAAGTACCTCGGGGCAGGAGCAGTTTGCCCGATCCCACACGTGAGGGCTCCAGGACAAACTCGACCGGTTCATCAACATTTGGACTTTGGTTGACTGCGAAGTCACTCATGCACAGATAGGCAATGCTGTACATTGCCTTCTGTCCGTCCCCGGTGTCGGAGATGTAGTCGAACCAGAACTCTTTCTGGGATTCGGGAACGCCATCTTCCGACTCTTTCCACGCCTGATTCCATTTCCTCCAGTACTGATCCACGTCAGCAGGAGTCTGACCTGGTGGAATGACCTCCGGCTTCATCCAGTCTCTGGCGTCGAGCTTTCCTTTGAAAGCTGCATACATCAAAAGCCACTTCAGGTTCGCGATAAACTGTCGCCCGAATAACCACGCTACCGGCGGTTCAAAGTCTTCAGGTTCTGGCTTCGGAGGAATTTTCAGTGAAGAATCGTCGGCGAAGTGTGTAGGAGTTGAGTCGGCCATATTGGTCTCCCGGAAATGCCTTAGGTGAATGCAGGTTACGCATCAAGTAGAAATGACTCGCTGAGAGAACGATTCGATGCGCTGCGAGGTTGCTTTGCGAAAGCACGTGAGTTTCGCGGTATAGTCTCCGTGACGCGCGGATTATTTCACTAACACCTATATCGGTCAAGACTTTCCGGCCACAACTACCGCATCGCATTAAGAGGAGGTTCAGACTACTTAAACCCACAAAATGTGCCGGATAGCGTGATAAGATTTCTCGCGTTTCGAATTCCTAACCATGCCTGGTTCAAGTGCCACCGACCTTCACATAGTTCCACTCGGCGCAGGTGATCTGATTGATCGCGCTGTCCGTCTCTATCGGCGCCACCTGTTTGTTCTGATCAAAATCGCCGCTCCACCGGTGTTCGTGTCTGCGCTCGGATCGGTTATCTGGGCCATCGCCTGGCGCAAACTCTTCGCGGCCCCCAGCGGTTCGGAGCTCGCTTTGTACCTGATGCTGGGCACGATTGGTTTGACGCTACTCGCCGGTGGTCACCTGTTCAGTCTCATCGTGATGGGCGGCGCTTCACGCAACCTGGTCGAGCATCTGCTCTGGAACGAACCAGTCTCGGCGCGAGAAACTTACACAGCGGTGCGATCACGCTTCTGGGGTTTATTGGGCGCCAGCATCCTGATGATGTTGTGGTTGGGCTTGGCTTTCACGGTGGCTTTTTTTGGATGGTACCTGGTAGCGACCTTCGTGGGGCTCGGAGCTATTCTCCTGGGCCAATGGGCACCAGTCTGGTTCTCAGTAATCATCGGCGGGATAGGGATTTTCGCAGGAACAATCGTCGCTCTCTGGTTATTCTTTTTCATGGTTGGCAGGGTGGCCTATGTTCCCCAGGTGATGCTGGTTGAAGGTAAGCGTGTTTTCGCGTCCCTCAATCGTAGCTTCGCCCTGGCCAAGGGAAACGTGCGCCGCCTGGCGGCGATGGTTCTCTTCATAGTCTTCGCCACTTACTCGGCCTTGATGGTCCTGGTTATCCCGCTGAGTTGGTACGCTTATCTAAACGGTATCGATCCTACGCCCTGGAGCACGGCCCAATGGCCAGTCTGGTACGCCATTGGATACAGTGTGATGGAACCTTTGAGTTCGATACTACTGGCGCCAGTTTGGATGTTGGGTATGTCGCTGCTTTATGTGGACGAACGAGTCAGACACGAAGGCTACGATATCGAGCTGCTGGCTTCTCAAAAATTGCCGGCGATGCCGGACATAAACGTCGCATCACCGTTGGGCACCGCAATCTTTGTTGAGCCTGGCAAGGGAATGCGGCCGCAAGTTGGCTTTGTCGGTAGTGCACGTCGTTAAGTCATCAGGTGAGCAAAGTCGCTTAAATGAAAACGCTCAGCGCAGCACCACGGTGTGGTCCAAACAACTACCGTCGGCAACTCTCACTGGCCGTCGCACTTGTATTTATCTGCGCTGCGTCTGTTAGCGCAATCCCAGTCCGCGAGTACCACTCAAACCTCCGTCAGGCAGTTAGCGCGCTCGATTCCCTCGCCCAATCTGATGAAACCGAAAGCAGCAGCGCTTATGAAACTCGACGCAACGAAACGTTTGCGGGTGTGCGGCAGCTCCTGCCCACCCGTCAAACGATCGAGTCTGGGAATGAAACTCTGAACCTAGACAACTCATGGCTTCATCGCGAACTGGACAAGTTCAACCAGGCGACAAATGAGGAGCGACCCGGGTTGCTCAGGCAGATCACCCAACGTCTTCAGGCTTTGGAGCAACGGATTGAGGAGTTTGAAACTGCGAGTGGATCGCGTTCGAGCGACAAGGCGGAATCAAACCGAAAGATGAGAGAAATCCTGGCGCGTCCCGAATTTGCGGTTAAGCCTAAAGAACAAAGCGCAATTTCCCGGTTGATAGACCGGATTCTCAATTGGCTTAAAGCCCTGGTTCCCGAGCCAAAACCGCTCTCGCCGGGAAAGGCGGGCATCTTCAGCCAAATTGCTCAGGTGCTGGTGGTGGCTCTTGCACTAGGCGTTTTAGTTCTGGTGCTGAAGATGTTTTTGCCGCGCTTGCTGCGAAACCGTAAGCCGAGAAAGAAGAAGGTAAAACAGGAACCGCGGATTGTTCTGGGAGAGACACTCGCTCCCGATCAGTCGGCACTGGATCTGCTAGCGGAAGCAGAGGCGTTGGCGCGTGCCGGAGAGCTGCGCGCTGCGATTCGCAAAGCTTACATCGCGCTGCTGGTTGAATTAGGCGAACGCAAGATTCTTCACCTCGCCGAACATAAAACAAATCGAGACTACCTGAGTGCTGTTTACAATCACCAGACGCTTTACGGAAATGTGAGACAGCTGACGGATAGCTTTGAACGTCACTGGTATGGACTGGCCCAGGCGTCGGAAACTGATTGGGAAACATTTCGATCGGGTTACAAAAGAACAATTGGGTGAATGCACACCTTTGTGCGCCGCTTTGTCGGCGCACTCCAAGGGAGTTGAACTAGTACCTGGGCCTAACAATGCGAAAACGCTTCGGAATAATTCTAACCATCCTGCTGGCGATTGTTCTTCTGATTGCCATCAATTCGCTTGCTTATGTTAGTGAAGAGGAAGGCCAGGATTATGAAGTGTACCCGAATCGTTCCACCTACAACGCCAAAGCGACAGGTACGCGCGCGCTCTACGACTTCCTGAGCGAGTCTGGCTACAAAGTGATGCGCTGGCGTGAGACACCAGCGAAGCTTTTCGCCGATGACGCGGGGCAAATCAAAACGTTTGTGATCATCGGCGATACCCGCGTGCCAGTTAGCGACGACGAGGCCGAGAGCTTGCTGCAATGGGTCGAGAATGGAGGAAGGCTGGTCCTAATAGATCGCTTTCCGGAAGATAACTTGTTGGGCCACTCCGGGGAATGGGTGGTCACCACCGAGTACTTGAACTTCCCGACTGCCGACGCGGATCCCGCCAAGGCCGAGTCGATGACGAAGGACGTCAAGCCCGTCAGCCCAACTCAGCCGACTTTATTGACACAGAACGTTGCCTCCGTAATGCCTTCGAGATTTATGTCGGCAATTAAGTTTTCTCCGGAAACCCCGGACGAGAGTGATGCAGAGCCAACTCCTGCAGGTCATGGCAATGAGGAGGACGAAGAAGAAATCGTTGTGGATGAAGCAGACCCAACTCTGACCGGCGTATCAGCTGCTCCGGTTACGCATCTCGCTTCAAAAGACCACGCCTTGCTGGTTGACTACGCTTACGGTCATGGGAGGATTGTCTTGTTAAGCGATCCTTTCATGGTCGCGAATGGCGGGATTGCATTGAATGACAATCTGCAACTGGCAATCAACTTACTTTCAACTTCAGAGGGCATGATTGCCTTCGATGAATTTCATCAGGGCCGGGGCATTACGCGCAACGCGATTGCCGGCTATTTTTCCGGAACTCCTGTGCTGGCGATCTGCGGCCAGATAGCCCTCCTGATAATGCTGATGGTCTGGACGCGTGGGCGCCGGTTTGGCCGGCCATTGCCACTGCCACACGTCGATCGCCGATCCAGTTTGGAGTATGTGGCTTCGATGGCTGAGCTGCAGCAACGCGCGCGTGCGTTTGATCTGGCCATCGAGAATGTTTACAGCCGGACGAGACGAGTGCTGGCGCGTTATGGCGGAATCGACTACAACAGTCCGCGTTCGGAAATTGCAAAACGAGTAGCCGAGCGATCGTCCGTAGATGGACATCAACTCGAGACGTTGATGCGGCAAGCTGAAGAGGCAATAAACGGTGGGCCAATTTCCGAACTGCAGTCGATCCATCTGGTAAAGCGTCTGCGCGAGATTGAGAGTTCACTCGGTCTGCGCATGCGATCGCGCGATGTTAGGCAGTCAGCGCAGAATATCTGACCGAAAACGCTTGTGCTTGGTGCTTGGTACTTGCGCTTTGTCCTTTGAGACTGAGGGAGTTTGAGTTCGAGGCCTAATCGCTGTCGAGAGACAGAGCCTTAGTGGTATGGAGTCGGGTGGGTCGCGAGCGACTTCAAGACTACTTGATATAGCGCTCGCTGTGCCTTCTACAGCCTCAGGACCCACCCGCTTACCGCGCGGTGGTACCGACTTCATGGCCCACACTAGACTGATTGATACACACACGCGACAATCGCCAAAAGAGCAAAGCACCAAGCAACAGGCACCAAGAACAAAAATAGACAACCCTGAATCCTAAGACCGATCACAAAAACGATGATTGAATACGTCTCCTCCACAGTCGATCACATTCGGCGCGAACTAAGAAAGATTATCGTAGGGCAGGATGATCCAATCGAGCAGATAATCGTTGCTCTTTTCGCCGAGGGTCATGCGCTAATCGAAGGCGTGCCCGGCACTGCCAAAACACTGACCGTGAAAACGCTGGCGCGTATCATCAACGCCAACTTCGGCCGTATTCAATTCACGCCTGACCTGATGCCTTCAGATATAACCGGCACCAATGTCTTCAACGTCGCCACCTCGAGTTTCAACTTGCGTCAAGGTCCGGTCTTTACCGACATTCTTTTGGCTGACGAAATAAATCGCACGCCACCTAAGACGCAAGCCGCCTTGCTGGAAGCGATGGAGGAACGACAGGTCACAATCGACGGCGAGGGCCATCAGCTTTCGCCAATCTTCACGGTGCTGGCCACCGAAAATCCAATCGAGTATGAAGGGACCTATCCGTTGCCTGAAGCGCAGCTCGATCGATTTATGTTGAAGATCCTGCTCGACTACCCTGGCGAGGAACATGAGCGACAGGTCGTCGCAAATTGGGATGCGGGTTTCAATTCCAGACGTCTGCACCAGGTCGACATTCAACCTCTAGCGGATGCAGACGCTGTGACGCGATGCCGTCGCGAGGTGGCAACAGCCAGGATGGAGCCGGGCGTTCAACATTACGCTGTGGATCTCGTGAGGCGCACACGCGTTCATCCTTTCATTCACTACGGCGCGAGCCCACGCGCTTCCGTCGCGTTACTCTTGTGTTCCAAGGCTCTCGCTGCCATTCGCGGTCGCGACTTCACCACGCCAGACGACGTGCGCGACGTAGCTCGTCCGGTCCTTCGTCATCGTCTCACTCTGCGCGCGGAAGCCGAGCTGGATGGGGCAACTCCTGATGTTGTTATCACCGACATTTTGAAGTCGGCGCCGGTGCCTCGGTAACTCACATTACCTAACGAGCGACAGCTAGTACTGCTCATGATGCCTCGTGCAAAATTCCGTATTACCGTCTAAATAATTGAACTTTAGAAAAATGAATAAGTTTTCAATTTTGGATAGGTCCTTCCGTTGGTCCAATCGTTGAATCCTCAAAACAAAGGCAGTTAGACCACCTTTATCCTCCAGATTTCTGGAATGAACCTTGCGAGACTGGAGACGCGCCATTGAGTCCTTTTTTTGTTCTGCCAGGTAACTTCAAACCGGGCACCCCGACACCCAAGGTGGCGCTAATCAGTCCAGAGTTCCTAAAACCACGTAAGGAGAGAATATGTCTAAACCGGTATCTCGAGTCGCAAGCATACTCATAGTGCTTGGGCTTTTTGGCTCAGTGAGCTCGATGTTCGGGCAGGGCGCTTCCGGCTCGATGTCAGGCACAGTTACTGACCAACAGGGCGCTGTCGTGGCTAACGCTACGGTTGAAGCCACCAATCTTTCAAATGGCGAAAAGCATACCGCCACCACCGGCGATAACGGCACCTACACAATGCCGAACCTGGCTGTTGGCCTTTATAACGTTACAGCCACGGGCACTGGATTTGCGCCCACTACAGTCAAGGATCTGAAGATCTCGGTCGCATTTAATACCGACCAGGATTTCAGCTTGAATCCACAAGGCGCATCCGAAACGATTGTCGTGACAACTGGCGATGCGGCCACACAGCTCAACACAACTGACCAGCAACTTTCGACCATCATTGAAAACAAAAAGATCATCGATTTGCCGTTGCTGTCTCGTGATCCGAACGCTCTTATTTTGCTGTCGCCTGGAACCGTAGCCTCAAACAGCGGCCTTGGCGGCTTTGCGGTCAACGGACAACGCGAACGCAACAACAACTTTATGGTCGACGGCATCGATAACAACGACGCCGACGTTCCGGGAATTCCAGGTGGCATTTCGACACCCAACATCGACGCGACCCAGGAGTTTCGCGTCATCACTGGAAACTTCAATGCCGAGTATGGCCGCAACACCGGAGCCATCATTACCGTTGCCAACAAGAACGGCACCAACGATTTTCACGGTAATGCTTACATGTATTACCGCTCAGATGCTTTTAATGCGCGAAACTTTTTCGACCAGTCTGGCAAAGCGGATTTGCAACAGCGGCGACAGTTTGGCGGTTCTATTGGCGGCCCGATCATCAAAGATAAAGCGTTCTTTTTCTTTAACTACGAAGGAGATCGCTTCAACCAGGGCTTTACTATTACGCGAGTTGTTCCCACCGCGCGTGCCCGCCAGGGAAACTTTGATTTTGGCGGAGCACTCGGAACCATTAACGCGAACACCAACGCCATATATGGCGATGTCGTCCTGCCGCGGATAACCCAATACCTGAACCAGTTCTATCCGCTTCCGAACTCCGGAGGTGCTGGCCCATTGCCTGGCATCTTCGAGAATTACGTGTTCGGATCTCAGACGAACGACAGATCAAATCAGTTCAATTCCCGTGGCGACTATCGCTTCAATGAGAAACACAATCTGTCCGTGACTTTCAATCACAGCCGAGCGAATGCCGAGTTTTGTTGCGAAACTTTTGCAGGGACCGACGATTCCATCAAGAGCCCACAAAAGAGTTATTTGCTGGCGTTAAACCTCGTGTCGAACCTGACTCCGAACCTGGTCAACGAAGCCCGCTTTGGCGGTAACCGCTCTGAACTATTCTTTTATGGTGATGGTGAAGGTGGAACCAATGGAGCTTTCGCCGAAGGATGGCGAGCGACTGTGACCGCCCTGGGTGGACAAGCCCCGACGATCACATTCGGAAATCCAAACATGGCCCAGCTTGGGTTTAACAGTCCAGGTAGCGGTCTCAGTAGCGCAGCGCCGTTTGATACACAGTTTCGCTACACCGGTACGACGGTGCTGGCTGATAGCTTGACCTGGGTGAAGGGAAATCACACTTTCAAATTCGGTGGCGAGCATCGTCGCGTCTATACAAATGGCGCCAGCGACTTTGGCCGCATCGAGTTTTTGGACTTTAACTATTCTACAAACTTCGGGGACCCGGTGCTGGTAGACAATGGCGGCACCCCGCTTTCGCTCACCGGCGCTTTCGGCACGGTGAACAATTTTGCGAACCTTCTCTACGGCTTCACGGACTTCCGCACCCAGTCGCAGTATTTCAACAAAGACGGCGCGCGGACCGAGTTTGACTATCGTGGATATCGCGTTCGCGAACTGGACTTCTTCTTCCAGGATACCTGGAGACTGCGTCCTAATTTCACGCTGAACTACGGCATGCGTTACGAGTACAAGGGTGTGCCCTTTGAAGTTAACGGCCAGATGTCAACCCTCGTTAACCAGGATCCGAGTGGATTCGAACCGGCGGGTGGTTTTACTTTCGACCTGGTCGGCAAAAATTCGGGTGGCAGCGGAAAACTCTACAACAACGACTTCAACAACTTTGCTCCGCGCTTTGGATTTGCCTGGAGCCCGGGTTGGGACAGCGGTATTGGTGAGAAGTTTTTCGGCGGCTCAGGCCAGAGCTCGATTCGTGGCGGCTATGGAATCTTCTATGACCGCGTTTTCGGTAACCTGTTTAGTAATTCCAGCGCTAACCCGCCGTTCCAGATCGACGTGTTCGATATAACACTCTTGCCGGTAGGAGCTCTGCCACGGCCGACGACTCAAACTCCGAGTCGGGTAGTGCCGAGTGGTGCGCAGATTTTCCCGGTGATCTTTGCCCTGCCTGGCAACAACCAGTTTCAGAGCAAGTTTGCGAATCCCTATACCCAGGCCTGGAATTTTGGTATGCAGCGTCAGTTTGGAAACAACTTCCTGGTTGAAGCTGACTACGTTGGCAATCACGGCTTGAACCAACTGCGCGTTATCGACGGGCAAATGACCAGCGTCGAGCGTGTCAACGCTATCCTTGGCTTAAACCGGACGATCAGCCCGACCAGCACGTTTACGAACTATCTTAACGGCGTGCTTAGTGAGGCCTTCTTCCAAACCGCAACGAACCTGTCTGTGGGTCAGTCGACCTATCACGCGGGTCAGTTCCGGATTACCAAAAACCTGACCAACGCGCGCTTCGGCACTGGTCAAATTCAAGGCGCCTACACCTGGAGCCATTCGATTGATGATTCTACGGATCCGCTGGTAGGTCAGACCGGTGAACGTACGTTCCCACGCGACTCGTCGGGGTTTGCCCAGACCACTGGAAGCAACCTGACGGGTTGGAGGGCGGAGAAAGGCAGTTCAGGTTTCGATGTTCGTCATCGGTTTGTTATGAACTTCCTTTACGAAGTACCGCTCAAGTTTGAGAACAATCTGGCGAACGGTATTTTTGGTGATTGGGCACTTACCGGTATTTGGCAATGGCAATCCGGCAGCCCGTGGACAGCCTTCGGCGGTACTGACAGCGCTGGAACAGCACTCGGCCAACGTGCCGACTTCGCTAATCCGAATGCTCCGGCAACCTCTGCTGGTTTCACACGGCTGACGCCAACCACAAGTGCAAACCCACGTGTTCAAATCGGACCAAACCGCGATCAGTTTAGAAACCCATGTTCCGGTGTTATCACCATCGTGGGCACAGCGGCTGGTTCAACTTGTACCTTGCAGCTAGACGGCCGACAGGGAAACCTGGGACGCAATTCGTTGATTGGGCCAGACTACAACAAGTTTGACCTGGCGATGATGAAGCGAATTCCGTTGAACCGATTCAAAGAGGGAATGAGATTCACCATCAGGGCTGACTTCTTCAATCTCTTCAATCGGGTCAACCTTGATAAGCCGAATGCGACGAACATCAACATCAACAGCAATACCTTTGGTCAGGCGACCACTGCCCAGCCGGGACGTATCGTTCAGTTTGTCGGACGCTTTGAGTTCTAAGAGAACTTGATCATCCGGCTGACTTCAACCTTGGGCGTTGCTCTTTCAGGAGCAGCGCCCGAGCTTTGTATGGAGGGAGACCTCGACACTTTCTTGTGTCCAGGCTCGCGCCAGTTTATGTTAAGCGCTGGCATCGACCAGGGGTGAAATGTTCAAGGAGTAAAGAAATGAATAATACTGATTTCCGTATATCCGAGCGGCGAGCGGTCGCCTTTACCTTCATGCTCGTCTTTGCGGTTTTGTCATCCGTGGGCGTTTACGCGCAGGAGAAGTTGAAAGCGGAGGACGTCATAGCCAAACATTTGGAAGCTATTGGACCTGCCGCCGCGCGTAATAAAAGCCGCATCATCCAGGGCACTGCTACCGCAACCTTTCGCCTGGGCGGTTCTGGCACGGCACAAGGCGGCGCTGTGATTGCTTCACAGGACGTTAAGAGCTTAATTAGTGTTGTGTTGGGGAGTATGGACTACCCTTACGAACGCGTGGGCTTCGATGGCAAGGTCGTGACTACCGGTGAATTGCAACCGGGCATACGTTCGAAATTGGGCGTGTTCTTCATGCGTCACGAGATGCCGATTCGCGAAGGGTTGCTGGGTGGCGTGCTTTCCTCCGCATGGCCACTCCTGGACATGTCGACGAGAAGCGCCAAACTGAAATATAACGGGACGAAAAAATTGGGCGACAGAAAGCTCCACGTCTTAACCTACGACTCGAAGAATAGCGGCGGGTTAAAGACTGCAATGTTTTTCGACGCTGAAACTTTTCAGCATGTGCGGACCGAATATGAAAAGAGACAGGTGCAGTTGATGGCGAACCAGCCGAGTGTCACCCAACAACAGGGCGACTCAGTTACCAAGCTTGTCGAAGAGTTTTCGGATTTCAAGACTGAAGGTGGGTTGCTGCTGCCTCACTCATACAAGATTCAGCTTTCGGTCGAAACGCTCAATCAAAGAGTTCTTCAGGATTGGGTGTTCAGTCTGGCGACTTTCAACTTCAACCAGAAAATTGACGATTCGGAGTTTGACGTTCGCAGCTCCAACAGCAAATCATAATGATGAACCACGTTCGCAATTTAATTGGAATGACAAGAAGGGCCAGGTTGGCCCTTCTTTTTCATGAGGGCTCTTTCCTTCGACTGTGAGCAACGATGCGCTTCGTTTTCAGTAAACTGTTCTTCCTGCTAGTGGCCGGCAGCCTGGTCCTGCTTTCACTCTCGTGGGGCAGGCCATGGCTGCGCTGGATCGCCCTCGCTTACGACATCGTGCTGATTGTTGTCGCGATTATCGACGCGCGACGAAGCACTCTCCCCAACACCCTACGCATCACTCGCGAATTCAGCGGGCGATTTGCTGTCGGTGCTGAAACGGAAGTGCACATCAATGTGCAAAACGCTGGTCCACACCCCTTCTCGCTCGTCGTCAAGGACGAATTCCCACCGCAAATGAAATTGTCCGGCTTGCGCGAAGCAAACTTGCGGGTTGATTCGCAAAGCTCACTAGCGCTCGTCTACGGTCTCACGCCGCCCAAGCGAGGCCGGTTTGAGTTTGGTCAAATTGCCGTGCGTTATCTGTCGCGCTGGAACCTGGTTTGGCGGGAGACAAAGGCCGGCGAAGCAGTTTCGGTCAAGGTTTATCCAAATATGCGCCGCGCTCGTGAAGCTGAACTCAAAGCTTTAGGTGCCCGTTCACTGGTCTCTTCCCACCGCAAGACATCATGGCGCGGTGAAGGGCGCGAGTTTGAGTCGATGCGTGATTACGTTCGTGGCGATGAGCTACGTCACATTTCGTGGACGGCTACTGCGCGTCGCGGCAAATTAACCACGCGCCAGTATCAGATCGAACGCGATCAAACGATCCTGATTGCGATCGATGGCGGCCGATTGATGACTGCCAGAATTGATCAGGAAACCAAACTCGATTCGGCCGTGCATGCCGCCCTCGCGCTGATGTCAGCTGCGGCCAGGGCAGGAGACAACGCAGGCTTGTTGGTGTTTGGACGAAGGATCAAAAGTTTCCTCGTCCCGAGCCGGGGTCGCGACCACATGGATGCCGCACTCGAAGCGCTTTATGGAGTCGAGCCGGAAATGATTGAGCCGTCTTACTCCCGCGCCTTTGAATTCATCGCCGCTAACAGCAAGAAACGCTCGTTGGTCGTTTTGTTGACTGACCTCGTGGATGAAGAAGGTTCTAAGGAACTGCTGACTTCGTTGAAGCTTTTGCGACCTCGTCATCTTCCGCTGGTAGTGACGATTGCCGATCGCGATTTGAAGAGCGTCGTCAGCGAGGCACCGGAAACCGCTCGCGATTTGTTCACGCAATCGGTGGCTGAAGAAATTATGCACTTGCGCGAGGCCGCCCTGCGATTGGTGGAGTCGCAGGGAGGTCTGGCACTCGATGTAACCGCCGCCGCACTGGCGCCCGCCCTCCTCGAAAAGTATCTGCAAGTAAAGGAAAGAGGACTCCTGTAGAAGACGCTCATGGGGAAGGGGGAAAGGGTTAAGGGAAGAAGTTTTGAGTCGGCCTTGTTTCAGGATGCGTCCTAGAAAAACCGCTTGCATGCGAAGGTTTTACGCTGGTCTTACCATCTGCTGGACAAAGCTCGGTGGGAAAGATAAGCCTAAGATGCAATGGATGATGCGCTGAATTCCAGAATCCGCTCGTTTGAGGACTTAATGTTTGGCAGGAGGCTATGGCTTTCGTAAAAGAGATCTACGTGGTAACGGAAGACGGCATGACTTCGGACTAAAGGACCAGCTGCGACGAGCGGCGGTTTCTATCCCCACTAACATAGTGAAGGGTTTGAACGCTCTTCACGGAAAGAATATCTGTTCTTCCTGAATGTCGCCAAAGGATCTGCTGGCGAGGTTAGGAGTTTATGCCGCGTGGCTTCCGACGTGGGCTACCTTAAGCGCTCAACCTATGAAGAATTACGAGGAAGTGCTGTAACTATCAGCCGCTTGCTCTTCAGCCAGATCCAGGCCATCAAGAAAGCGCCTCCGCGAACTTCGTACTGAGATGGCCCTTTATTTTGACTGTCGATTAAGAAGTTTCTTCGACAAACTTCAAGACCATTTCTACTTTGCTCTCTTTCCCTTTCCCTCTTCCTCTTTACCCTTCCATCTGGCGGCCGGCGAATAGGAGATAAGAGTAGAGTGCGAGGCCCGTAAGTCCTCCGATACTGAACTTAATCGCGGCTGGAATCGGTGCTGGTGAGATGAAGCCTTCGATGATGCCGGCGATAACCAGGAACACCGCTATCCCCATCATTAAACGCACTGCCTCTTTGCCACGGCTTTTGAGCGCGTCAGCCCGCGATAGATCACCCGGCATCAATAGTGCACTTCCGATTAGCAGTCCCGCTCCTCCCGCGATGAATATGCACGACAGCTCAATCACGCCATGGCCCACCATGAAGGTCAAAAGATCGTTGCCAAACCCCGCGCCGTAAGTTAACGAGAGAACTGACGATATCGCCAGTCCGTTATAGGCAAGGAAGAACAATGTTCCCACACCAAACAGCGCGCCGAACGCAAATGTGTATATCGTTACCTGAATGTTGTGTGTGAATATTGAACTAGCGCCGACCTGATTGGCCTTGTTCAAATCTTCCCACCAATGGGTATTCGTCTCGATGTAGATCTCACGGAAGGCTGGTGGCACTCCGGCCAGCTCTGAAAACTCCGGATCGTATTTAGTTCCAAAGAACCCGATCACGCTGAACAACGCGAACACGCCGAAGGAGACTGCGGTGTAACGCCAGGTGCGTCGAAAAGTCTGTGGAAACTCGCGGACAAAGAACTCTGTAATACGCGAGCCGCCCTGGGTCTCTGCCTGGTAGATCCTGCCGTGAGCCCGAATCACCAGGCTGTTTAGATAGTTGATGAGCCGCGGGTCGCGAGACTCGGCCCTGGCGATTGCCAGATCGGATGCGGTGCGGCGATAAATGCGACCCAGTTCCCGAACTTCCTCGCGGTGCAAGCGTTTCAGCGAACTTCCGTCCAGCAACTTGAGCAAGTCTTCAAGCCGTTGCCAGGCGTTTTTTCTTTGCTCGATAAAACGATCGTTTGCCATAGCCCATTTTCCAATTGCGGATTGCCGATTTGAATCACCGGTCTTTGATTCTCAATGTTAAGCTAAAAGACCTGATGGTGAACACTCAAATCGGCAATCGGCAATCGGCAATCGGCAATGATCTGGTTGAGTGCGTTCCCAATTTCAGCGAAGGCCGCAAGCCCGAGACGGTTTCGCGTCTAGTCGAGGCCATTCAATCAGTCTCCACCACCTGCGTTCTTGATACGCACATCGATCCTGATCACAACCGTTCGGTTATTACCTTCGTCGCTTCACCCGGGCACGTCATCGATGCGGCTTTGAACGCTGTTCGCACTGCGGCTGAACTGATCGACATGCGACAGCACCGTGGTGAGCATCCACGGCTCGGGGCCACGGATGTGCTGCCATTCATTCCCATTCGCGGTGTTTCGATGGACGATTGTGTGTTGATTGCCCACGAGGCCGGTCGGCGGATCGCAACCGAACTTTCAATTCCAGTGTTCTTTTATGAACGCGCGGCGCTGAAACCTGATCGAGTTAATCTGGAAGATGTTAGACGCGGGGCTCTTGAGTTGTTGCGAGAGCAGATCGCGAGGGAGCCGGGACGTGCGCCCGACGTTGGGCCACTGACAGTTCATGAGCGAGCTGGCGCGATTGCGGTCGGTGCCCGACCGTTTCTGATCGCCTTTAACGTGAACCTGGATACTTCCGATGTGCAGATCGCCCGAGCGATTGCTCGCTCTGTTCGTGCGCGTCATGGAGGTTTACCGTTTGTAAAAGCGCTGGGGTTTGTCTTATCGACGCGCGGCCTGGTGCAGGTCTCGATGAACCTGGTGAATTATGAAGACGACCGGAATGACGCAGGCTTACAAAGCGGTGCGCGATGAGGCGAATCGTCTCGGGGTGGAGGTCGTCGGGACAGAAATCGTCGGTTTGGTACCCGAGAAGGCCCTGGATAGAAATGCCGAGTATTTTCAGAAGCTGGAAAATTTGACCGAGGACAAGATTCTCGAGAATCGAATCAAGGCTTGTGGATGAGGTTAGGTTTTTGCCCGATCCGACCCGCAATCGCGTGGCTGTCACTAACGCGGCTTGCCGCAACCTTCATTTACGAGCCCACCTTTATGATAGATTTTCGTAATCGTTTATGCCTCTGCATCAGTTTGAGATAACTAGTTTCATCACCACGAGTCTTTGCCCGAATAGTCTTCACCAAGTCCTTTTTCTCGGTAATGCTCCACTCAGCAAGATCGGGAACCAATGCAAGCGCGACGGCAAAATCATTGAGTGGCGACATCTCAGCAGCGCTCCATACTCCAGGATCGATCTGCAAAACTAACGCCAGTTTCTTAACAACGTCCGTCTTCATCTTCTCAACGTCACCCTGATACTTCGCAGCCATCAGCTCCTGGGCGCGTAAGCCGATCTTCCGCAACTGGAAGCGGTCCCAATCTCCCGCCATTGTTTTATCCAACTCAAAAATCATTGGCCCGGTCGCGAGTTTGCGGAGTGTGCTGGCTGACGTGCGATACCCTTTCCTCGTCGCAATGCGCTTTTCTTCACGCGTCACCAGTTCCAGGATTTCCGGTGAGGTTGGTCTAAAACCCAGCTTGCGGTAAAACCAGAAAGCCCCTGACTCAATTCCCTCTTCATTCTCGTAGCCAATCTGGTAAGGATCGATTGCAAAGGAAGTGACGCCGGCGAGATGACGAAACACGCTCAATGTCTTCGCATAGAGCCACGCTGTCTCACCCGCCCTGAATGTGTAATAGAGATTGAAGCCGCTATCCATCCGTTCAAATAGGGAGAGACCTTCGAAATATCCGATCGCCACCCCGTTCTTAAAGATCATCGCCGCATGATAAGCGCGCATAGGCAAGCGCCAATTTGGCGGGAGTCCAACTATGAAGAGCTCGACGCCGCGTCCCAAGTCAGTCTTAAAAATCCGGCGCGGGTCGCCATGCGTAAACCCGTAGAGCTCGCGGTAACGCACGGTCGACGCTTCGCGCGCCATATCAAGAATCACTTTGCCTTGTTCGACTGGAAGCAGTTGCAGTGACGACGGCGTCGCTTGCAGTTCACCAGGTAATGAAACATTTCGACGTTGAATCAGCGGCTCGCGATGATAAAACCTTTTCGATCCTCCCAACCGCATACCCGTTCGTGAAGCGCGATAAGTTGGTGTCCAACTAACGTACAGCTTCTGGGCCTCGTAAAGCTCGGCCTTCTCCTTGTCAGTCCTGGGCAGCGACTCAAATCGCTCGATTAACCACTGCAGTTCCTTTCCACGGCCGGCCGCTGCGCGAAGCCATTCGGCGTAGGGCACGTTGGCTTCAACGGCGGCGTCTTCCTCCAGTAATGGTATAAACCGAGGCAGACTGGCAGCCAGCCGGTACTCGTCTTCGAACCAATCCCAATCAAGCGCCACGCGACCCGGCTGATGCCGGATCAACCAGCGGACAATCGGAAACGTAAAAGTGTCAGTAACCGGGGTGCCGGTAATGCCGGAGACTTCAGGCGTTTGCAGCGCTGTGAGATCGACCTCGGCGTCTCGTAACGCTCTTACGCGTTGAGTGATCGAAGCAAGTTCTTTGTCGGCGAGCCGCTCGACCTTTGTTGTCTGCGGATAGGCACGAATGAACAGCAACAGCTCGTGATATCGAATCAATAAGTCAGGGTCGGTGAATGGAGATTTAGAGAGGCGCGCCAGCAGGCCCGGGACCTTCGCATGTTCGCGCAAGCCAAAGCTTTGCGCGGCGCGTTCAAGCTGGTCCAACACCTGCGTGATTGCGGTTGGTTTCACTTTTGGCAAGAGACTCGCGGTACAGGTGTTCAGAGTACAAGCTTTCGCTTGTGGCTTCGATTCTCCAAAGCTGTGCACTCTCGATGCCGCAGCCTAAAGGCTGAACTCTGTACGCCTGTAGGTAGGAACATCTACAAATGCTTGCGCATGAACGTCGCAATCTTCCACGCATCAATTGCCTTCCATGGCATATGCGCCATGGTGTAGTGACCGCAGGAAAGCCACACGACGTCGACCGGCAGTCCATGCTCCTTAGCTTTAGTGATAACGTCGACAGAGAGATCGATAGGAAACGTTAGATCATGCCGCGCCACGATGAACCGCATCGGCCTCTGGTCCATTTGCGACACTCTGGGCAAGAACGTCAAGGGACTGATGGGCGCCCAGTAGCTGCGTAACTCATCAAGAGTTACATGGTCCGCAAACCCTTCGCGCAAATGTCGAGTGGAAAGCCCCCGCCAGGCGACGTCCGCGACATAACCCGAAACCAGGTTAAAAGTTCCTGCATTGATCAACGGCTCATGAGCGAAAGCGAGGAAGCCGATACATGAACCGACGCTGGTTCCCAGGATACCTATCCGTTCGTAACCCTGATCTTTCAACCATCTCACCGCGGCGCGCGTATCGAGCACTGCTTGTCGCATCGACTGAATTGTTCGACCGATGTTGGTACTAACAAGATGGTCCGCACGCTCAAGTTCAGGTGGTCGACGTTCCTGGTGATATGGAAGCGTAAGACGCAGAGCGGACATCCCGATGAAATTGAAAATCTTGCAAGCCTCTACATGGCTCTCGGGCTGGGCGTTCCATTGAGGGCAGACCACTACGGCCGTGCGAGGACTTCGAGCGCGATCTGACTTGACTGGGAAATAGCGGCCGCGTGCCCGGTTGTTTTCGGCAGATGAAGTGGCGATTGCACTAGTCCAGGTAAGCTGATCGCCGTTGAGCTCAAAGTCGTGGATCTCAGGCAGCGCGTAAAAGTCTTCACTATGCTCAACCGCTTTTCGCGAGTACTCACCAACCACATGTCGCGGGTCGTCTCCGTTGACATGGTCGCTGATAAACTCCAAACCCCAATCAAATGGGCGAACCAGGCGGTTGTTATCGAGCGCGTGGGCCGCATATTCCCGCCGGTGCATGTAATTCTTCCACAAAACTTATTGCCCTCAGTGCCGTCAAAAATAAGCCCGCAATGCTACGGGGAACTCCCAAACAGATCAAGCGCGTGCAAAATGCGATAGTTTCCTAATTTGAAATGTAAGTGCTAGATTCCGAAGAACGCATTCCTCTCGCCGTTCGAGCCAATTCACCCGCCAGAAAGTTAGCTCGGTCGAGGTCTTCGCCTTGGCGCAGGGGTAGTCCAGTTATATTTGCGTGAGTAGGACTACTGGGAACGACGTCCAAGCCAATATCGCGCACCCTTCCAACATGAAGGGTTATGACGCCTCTGGCATCCGTTAGATCGGGCAGGTATTGAGGAGACGGGGCGCAAGACAGGCCATGGGCGTCCTCGATTTCTCTTCGGTAGAACGCCTGTCTTCTAACCGTTCCGTCGCTCTTGATCCATTTTGAAGAAATTGCGGTTCTGTATACGATCTGATTGCAGGGGTAGGGCTGCAAAGGTGGGGTCGTCATGCATTGTTTAGCCAATTGAGGCGGTGGATAAGTCGCGTGAGCGTGGCGTCTTTTGCTTCATATTCGCCGTTCTCTTCCCAGTAAATATAGTCGTCCTGAGAGGCGTTACCCCGACAACTTAACGTTACCGTTCGTTGGTTTCGATTCCACTCAATATCAATGCCGCCTTCGCCATCAGGGATAAACTCGGGCGCCGGAAAGTCGGTTCCCATGATGGCAGTGCCCGCCTCCAAGTACAGTTCAGCGTGGACGCGAGCCCGCAAGCAGGCTTGAAACGTGTATCCGTCAACGTTTTCTAAGGTTAGTAGCTCATCGAGCGCAGACTGAAACGGCGTGGTACTTGTGGATGCGGCGGCCACCAATAAATAATTCGGGGTGGGCGGCTTCAAAATTGGCACCGGCACTGTAGCTTCGCCTATCATACTCTTAGATACCTACTTAGGTTGCGGTTCAGATTTCTTTGATTCCGCCTCTTGTCGAATTCTCCGCTGTATACTTTGGACGAGGGCGATAACCTGATCCAGTATTTCGATGTCCATTATCACCGTCACGTTAAGCTCTCTAGTGACATCGAGTGGGCGTAGTTCGCGTGCGACCTCTTTCCCTAACGCGCCAGCATCATCTAGCTGGTGAACCGTAAACTGCGGCATGGGTCTAAGGTCGTTAAAGAACGAGATTTGAACCTCGCCTCTCGGTGTCACGCTTGCCCACGCGCCATCGGCATGAAAGGTTCTATGGTGACGGGCTTTTTCGAACGTGAACCGAATCTCTTTCGGCTTATCCTTGTCGTTGTCAGGCATGGCGTAGAACCCTCTAGGGCCTTAGATATTAGCGCATGACGCCAGCGGCGTCACGCGTTCTTTATGGCCCAAAAACCCCTGTAAATCCGTCACCATCACACCCTCGCAGGAAACTTATTCACAAATAATTAGGTCCTATGCCTTAAATGCTCTGTAGGCTGATCCCCTAGGGGCGGCACTCTTGTGCCTTCTCCATTTGTCGCGGCATTCTCAATATTGAATCTAATATGTGGTAACGAATGGGGTGGCCACGGAGTTGTTCATTATGCGGAGTGCCACCACTACAAATTTAGCTCAATCCTGAATGCGCCTGATCGGTGTGGTTAGTGAATCTTGCGCTATTTCCGCATACGCAGGAGCCGGCGCAACATTTGCGGGGCCGAGCGCGCGCTGCGGAGAATTGATCCGGTAGTGAAGTTCGCGGCCAATCCACGAAAGAGTGCCGCCGCCTGTGGGCCATAGCGGAACCACCAGAGGTCAGGAAGAAACGACATCCGGTTTACATGCACGTGTTGCGGTGAGACTAGTTCGAGCAGTCCCATACGGCCGTGAGTTCGTCCATATCCGCTGTCCTTAACTCCACCCCATGGGGTCTGGGGGATGCCGTGAGTGTAGACCACTTCGTTTACCATTACAGTTCCCGCTTCGATTTGTTCGGCGAGACGTCGCCCCTTCGAAATATCCCTGGTCCACACGCTGGCGGTCAATCCGAACGGGCTGTCATTCGCAAGCTGGATCGCTTCATCGTCAGTCTCAAATGACATTACCGGCAGCACTGGTCCAAACGTTTCATCACGCATGATCGTCATTTGATGGTCCACGTCGGTCAGCACGGTCGGTTCGTAAAAGAGTCCGTTGGGGTCTCCCCCGCGGCGGCCACCGGTGAGAACTGTCGCGCCGCGACGGACGGCATCGTTAACATGTTCTTCAACGATTTGGAGTTGCCGTTCATTCGTCATCGCGCCGACATCCACAGTGTTGTCGCTGCCTGAGCCTTGCTTCAGTTCTTTCGTCAACTCAACGACCCGCTCGATAAACGCGGGCGCGATCGACCGGTGTACGTAACACCGTTCAACTGACGCGCAGGCCTGCCCCGAATTGGCGAAGGCCCCCCAAACAGCTCCACGTGCGGCGTTTTCAAGATTCGCGTCCTCGATGACGATCATTGGATCTTTGCCGCCGAGTTCGAGAACTACCGGAGTTAAATACTTCGCGGCAGCCGCTGCAACACGTTTACCCGTCGCGACGCTGCCGGTAAACATGATCTTATCCACGCGGGCCTCGATTAGCGCGGCACCCGTTGCCCCGTCACCGGTAACGATTTCCAACACACCTTCAGGAAGTCCGGCGCGTTTGAATAGCTCACCAATCTTCAAAGCGATCAGGGGCGTGAGCTCACTGGGCTTGAGTACCACGGCATTGCCTGACATAAGCGCCATCACGATTTCGTCAGCCGGTGTAGCCAGAGGAAAATTCCACGGCGAGATTATTCCTACGACTCCAAGCGGCTTGAAGACGACGCGGGACGATCGTCCCATCATTCCATACTGACCGATGTCGATCTTCTGAGGGCGAAGCAGACTTTCCGTCGCGTTCGCAAAGTAATGCATCGCATCGAGCGTCGGCACAATTTCCATAGAGAGCGCTTCGATTGCAGGCTTGCCGGTCTCCTGTGAAACCAGGTGCGCTATTTCTTCGCTCTCGTCGAGCATTAGCTGGCGAGCTTTAAGGACGATGCGACCGCGCTCTCCAAACGAAAGACCGGCCCAGGCGGGCTGCGCGGCACGCGCTCGAGCCACAGCCCGCTCAACGTCCTCGATAGACGCTAACGGCGTGCGACCAATCTCAGCGCCAGTCGCCGGGTTGCACGAGATGATCTCAGTGTCTTGAGAGCCAGGAATTGTTAGAGGTTGAACGCTCATGGGGGTAGCTGATTATCCAACAAACGACGCTCAAAGAGTAGACAGGATTCACACGATTAACAAGATTCAGTAAAGGGCAGTCAGCCTGCTAGAGATTTGTCGTCCTCCCCAATGTGTTGATGGTCTAGTAGACAACAACTTGGCTCAATGCGATCAGGGGGTTCGAGTTTCCACAATCGTACACCGAACGATTCCGGCTTGAATGGGAATCGTGTAAATCCTTGCTAATCCTGTCCACGTATTGCGGACCGTTTCCGCGGCTTCGAGGGCTCAGTTACAATGTCCGTCCCCATTAAACACGAAATCGAGGAGCTGTTCATGATCCGACCCCAACTCGCCGAGTTCATGCGACGCATGGACCAGAATTCAGTTGCCATCTTTCCTGCTGCTCGTGAGGCCACCCGTTCACACGACACCCATTACCGTTACCGGCAGGATTCAGATTTCTTTTACTTGACCGGATTCGAAGAGCCGGAATCGGTTGCAGTGATTGCACCCGGACGCGAACAGAAATTTACGCTTTTTGTGCGGCCGCGCGATCCGGCCCAGGAAATCTGGATTGGCAAGCGCGCCGGGGTTGAGGGCGCGAAGAGTGATTGGGGTGCGGATGAGGCATTTTCGATCGAGGAGTTTGACGAGAAGCTGCTGGATATCCTGGATGGAGCTGAAATTCTTTACTACCGTCTCGGCGCAAACGAGGAGATGGATAAGAAGCTGATCGCCAAGATCGCCAGCGTGCGCACGTTGAATCGGAAACCGATTCAGGTGCCGCAAACCATCGTCGATCCCGCAACGATAGTTCATGAGATGAGGGCACTGAAGAGCGAGGAAGAAATTGCGTTCATGCAGGAGGCGGCCGATATCGCCGCTGACGCGCACGTCGAAGCGATGAAAGCGGCGCGTCCGGGAATGATGGAATACGAGGTTGAGGCGCTGATCGAGCGGATCTTCCGACAGCGCGGCGCTTCTGGTCCAGCCTACACTTCAATAGTCGGTGGCGGCGCCAATGCCACCATCCTTCACTACATCGACAACAACGATGAGCTACGCGATGGCGAGTTACTGCTGGTCGACGCTGGTGCAGAGTACAAAGGCTACGCATCGGACATCACCCGCACTTTTCCTGTTAACGGAAAGTTTTCGCCGGCCCAACGAGAAATTTACGACCTGGTTTTGAAGGCGCAGATGTCATGCGTTGAGAAGGTTCGTCCGGGCACCACTCACGAACAACTCAAGCAACATTCAATTGAAGTGCTGACTGAAGGTATGGTTGAGCTGGGGCTGCTGAAGGGCGAACCGAAGCAGCTGATTGAAGAAAAGAAATACGAACAGTTTTACATGCATGGTCTGGGGCACATGCTGGGCATCGATGTCCACGACGTGGGTGTTTATTACATCGACAAGAAATCGCGGGCCCTGGAGCCGGGTGTGGTGATGACAATCGAGCCTGGAATCTATGTGTCGCCCGATACGAAAGACATCCCCGAGAAGTATCTGGGTATTGGTGTGCGAATTGAAGATGACGTTCTGTGTACTTCGAATGGCCCGCGCGTCTTGACTAGCCGCGTACCGAAAAATGCCGATGAGATCGAAGCGTTGATGGCCGGGTAGACTCCCCTGGTCTTTACAGAACCCCGACGCGTCGGGGCAGCGTCGGATCCTTCATTCAACGTGGGTCCGCGCTCTTTACCGCGAAGCGGTTACGTAACTAAGCCCGGGGTTGGCGTCGCGTTTCGCGCCTATCCTGGGATGATTCGAGATGAATATTCAACCCCACGCGGGGTTGCGTCTGATTAAATTGGCGCAGCCCCGTTGGGGTTTGATTTTATGAATCGTGTTGAATTCCCAGGGTAACCGCGCGACACGGCAACCCTGGGCTAGATTACTTAACTGCTTCGCGGTAAAGAGCGGGGATAAATCCACCTTCCGAACTGCGCGTTTCATAGAACTCATGCAGCAGGAATCTGGGATTGTGCAGTTTGTTATGGGGTGGCCAGCTCAACCACGATCTCTTTGATGGCCGCGCGTGCTCTCTCAACCTCATCTGGCCGGAATGAAATCGCCCCTACCACTGCATGGCCGCCGCCACCGTAACGTTCGCAGATTTTGGCGATGTTGTGAGTGCGCGGACGCGGGGCCCAGGGATTTGAACCGACTGAGATCTTGGTGCGTTGCGAGCCGCGCGTAAGTGCAACTGAGTAAGTCGCTTCGGGAAACAAGTAGTAAGGAATGAACTTGTTGAAACCGTCGTAGCCTTCATCAACCAGGTCGAAGTGGACCACTCCGTTCTCAAACACTGCTTTGCGTTTGATCGTTTCCAGTGTCTCGAGATGTTGTTTAGAAATCGGCTGGAACCTCCTTAACACCTCCTCGCCAGTTGCAACGTCTTCCAATGACTTCACCGCCAATTCGCGAATGACTTGCTCGACAAAGCTATCGTCAGGATCGGCTTCAATCACTTGCATAAGCTGCAACGCAGGTTCTTTCAGTTCCACGCATTGTGCCGGTGATTCATAGAGGGCCCCGTCAATGATATGGGCCCAGTGGATCAGAGACTGGATCGGCTCATCGTTGAAACCAAACTTCTCGCGCGCCACCTCAGCAATGAATTCGGTACAGGATTTTCGGTTGGCGTCCAGAAACTTCTGGCCGGATTTATCGGCGAGGAAATGATCTTTGTCCTCCGGCGTCAGGAAAGCCGACTCGTGGTGGTCAAACCACCAGGTTAGTTTGTCCGACGGAGAATATTTGAAATCGACGATTGCGTTTTCGTCGCCATCAAAGAGTGTCTGGTCAAAGAAGTTCCCGGGTCGATGAAGCAACCCCGCATAACTCACGTCAGCTTCAGGGTGAATGCGCTCTTTGTAAAAACGGGTGAAGGTCGCTGCCGAGGCAACTCCATCGAAGCAATGACCGTGATAAAGCAAACGAAGTTTCATAGGTGAAAGTGGGCCGACAAAAATAGTCGGCAATCTTAGCAACGAACCAGGAAAATCAAAAATGGGGAAATATGCGCAGATCACACTGATTAACGAGTGGGATGGGCCGGCTTCGCCGCCCGCGATTGAGGTTGGGCGGCAGCGGCGGGGCAGAGCCTCCGCCTCACATCCGGCGGCGAAGCCGCAACTTGGGTTATTCTTTCACTTAAAGATGACCTGAGACGAAAAGGAAGGAAACAAGCCTACCGCTTGGTCGCTTTCCGGAAGATGAGAAAGTAATCCATGTTGTCTTTAACGAAATCGTGCTCGCTCGCGAGTTCAAAGCCCGCACGCGCTGCCTCTCTTACAATTGCGTCGCGATTCAGACCATGATCGTCACCGGTTCCGTTACGATCGATCACACCCAGCAGACCATCTCTGCGAAGCGCTTTATGCATCGCCCGCAACATCTTCAAGGGTTGGGAAAATTCGTGATAGGTCTTCAGAATGAGAATCGAGTCAACAGCATCTGATGGTAGGAGTGGATCATCTTCTTTCCCAAGGATTGTCCGTATGTTGCCGAGGTTCTCTCTTTCCGCGCGTGACTTGATGTGGTTGACATACTCGTCGTTGATTTCCACCGCGTATACGAGACCTTGTCCGCCCACGCGCCGCGCGGCTCGCACAGTGAACCAGCCACTCCCTGCGCCGATGTCGGCCACCGCCGAACCTTCTCGAATCGCAAGCAGATCCATGACCCGTTGGATCTGTAGTTTCTCGTCACGGTTTGGGTCTTCGAAGATAGATAGGCTGCCGGTGTAAGGTTCGCTGGTCGGACGATCAATCTTATCGTCAGTAGTGGGGCTGGGACGCGCTGACGGAGAGGGAGCCGGTTGACGTTGCGTGCCTTGCTGGTGGAGCGGCGGCATTCCGCCAATTACGACTACCGAAACGACCCAAAGGACGATTCGGAGGGTGAGCGAACTAGAAAGGTAGACCATAACTGGCGCAACAGGCGTCGATGCCTGTCTCCTCTAGCCTTCGGTGAATCAACACGGGGAGACGATATTGCCAGGAGGACGCTATTCCTTACACGGCTCAATTACCGAGGCGGTGCTGGGCTTCAGGCGCTCGGCAATAAACTTGTCAACGTCCGCTTCAATCAGCTCGCCATTTACCACCCAGGCTTTTTCGGTCAACAAGTCTCCGCTCTTGGCCAGTGTTGCCGGCTCAAGGAATATGTTCCAGGGAGAACCCCAACGACGGGTATCACCCGTCAGCTGCCGGTATCCATAGTGTGGAGTTTTCTCGCGCTCTTCGCGAGTCTCGGATTCGCTGACTACCGGGTACGGTGGACCAGTTGGGCCAAAATACGCTTTCACTTCGTCGCGTGAGCCATACTCACTTACGCCGATAACTTCAAATCCCTGGCCCTTATATTTCTCATAGAGTCTGGCAGCGACGGGCGCTTCGTGTTTCCAGTTGCCACACCAGGGCGCAAAGTAGACGACCATCACCAGTTTCTTGCCCTGGACGAGGGTTCGTAATTCGACGGGCTTGTCGTCTTTCAGATTCTTATAAGTCCAGTTTTTGTAGTTTACGGTCTTCTCAACCAACGGGGAGTATTCATGGCCACCTTGCGCACGAACCAGCGAGGGCGCCAGCGCAATCAGTAGCAAACCCATCAGGGCGAACTTCAACATGATGACTACCTCCAAACCACAATTACTTGCGAGCGGTCGTTGTTCCTTCAAGAAGCAACGGCTTAATCACTGCCTCGAAAGCAGCCTGAGACCGTTCTCCAATAAACTTTTCTCGAATCAGTCCCTGGCGGTCAATGATGTAAGTCGTGGGCAACGGTGACGCGGGCAACTGAGAACCCACATCCTTTCCACCCAGCACCACCAGGTAATCCTGCTTTAGATCTTTTTGAAATTCCTGGACCATCTCAGCCGTATCGTCATACGAAACCCCAACCACTGTCAGGCCCTCACCGGCCATCGATTTTCCCATCGCACTGAGCGCCGGAATCTCGGAGCGACAAGGAATACACCATGTCGCCCAAAAGTTTAGGACCACAACCCGGCCGCGCAGCTCCGCAAGCCTGAAGTTACCGCCTTCGAGTTTCGCAAACTGCACATCGGGAGCAGGCTGCGCATTAGCGCTGGCTGTCAGCGGCTTCGCTGGGGCGTTGCCACTATCGATCTTCAAACGCGATTCAAGGTTTGGAAGAACACCGGCCAACCATGAGCTGGCGAGAATGGTGACGCGGTTGGTCATTACCAGGATGCCAATCGCGATCAGTACTATTCCCGAGACGACTTCAACCTTGTGCAGATGCTTGCGAAATTTTCCGTAGAAAGTCAGAAACTGGTTGATACCCAGGCCGGTGAACAGAAACGGAACCGCCAGGCCAGCCGAATAAAAAGCTGAAAGAATCAGTCCGCTGCGCCAACCGCCAGAGGTGGCCGCCAGTCCGATAATGCCGCCAAGGATTGGACCAATGCATGGCGTCCATCCCGCAGCGAAAGCCAAACCCAGAGCTAATGAACCCAGCATGCCGCGCGGTTCGTTATCGGAGAATACCCGCGTGTCGCGATAAAGCGCGCCAATTTTGAGTAACCCAATCAGCTGTAATCCGAACGCGATGATCACCAGACCACCGATGATTCGCACCCATGGATTACTAAGCACTGCCGACCCGACCAGGCCCGCCGTTGTTCCCAGCGCAACGAAAATGATTGAAAGCCCGGCGTTAAAGGCTAGCGAGTTCATGATCACAGCACGACGGCTGTTTGCGCCTTCCTTCAAACTATCGACGCTGACACCCGAAATTAATGAGATGTAGCCGGGCACGAGTGGTAGAACGCACGGGGATAAGAATGAAAGAATTCCGGCGAGAAATGAAATTCCAATTGTTAAGAACGTAACGTTTTCCATATTACTAATTCACAATCACCGCTGACCTGTCTTTGCAGGAGAAGCATTCGTCGTAGCTGCCGTCTTACCATCGGATGATTCTTCAAACAGCTTCTGGATTCTTTTTTCCAGAGTATCAATCTCCTGCTGATTAACCCCCAACGAGATGTAGCGCACTCTGCCCTGCCGATCGATCAGGAAGGACGTGGGAATTGAGAACACGCCGTAATTCATATCGTTGATTCCGGAATCGGAAACCGCAAAACCGTAGGGCAATCGATTGGCCTTCTTGAAGGTGCGCAGATAAGCGAGTTCTTCAGCGCGCGTAACCTTCTTCCCTTCCACATTGCCGAAGTAGTTTGTCACACCCAGAATCACCAGACCCTTGTCCTTGTAACTCTCATGCCAGCGTTGAAGCTTCGGAAACGCGACCCGGCATGGACCACACCAGTGTGCCCAAAAATCAATCAGCACAACACGGCCACGCAAGTCAGAGAGTTTTACCGGAGACTGGTCGATCCATTGTGTAGCGACGATATCCGGAAGTTCTCGTGCCACCAACGACTCATCGTCAAATCCACCTCTCGGATCAATCGTGCGATCAAGGCCAGCCAATCGAATATTGGCGAAGCGCAAAAGGTTTCCTGAAGGAATGGTCATCGCCAGTTTCCGTATCTCGACAACCGCCGCAATGGCTGCGTCTTTTTTGCCAAGTTGAAGGAAAGCGTCGGAGATCGCCGAGGCGCTTTTGAAGAGCAGGTCGTCGCGCTTGGTCGTATTAAACTTCTTATCCTCGACCGCGAGGAGCGCAATTTTCTGCATCTGTTGCGCGTGCTTCAGCATGCGCTCGTAATTCTTCGACTTCCGCAACGCTTCAGTTATTAGAGTCTCCATCCCAAACCACTCAAGCAAGTTCTGCGGTTGGTTTTTGGCGAAGGCGTCAACAGCTTCTTCAGCTTCAGGAATAAGATTTTTCGCGGTCGCATACAGGACCAGGACTGCGCGCGCAATCTGAGCGTTTTCGCCCGTAGCTTCCTTCGTTGTGAGAAAGCGACGCATCGCTTCCAGCGCTGCATCGCCGTTGCTCGACTGATGGTTCAGCATGCCAAGGTAATAAGCATCAAGCGCCGAGAGGTCACCACGTGACTGGACTACTGCCGCATACTTTATCGCCAGTTCCAACTTCTCCTGCTTCACCTGAGTTTCCAACGCCTTGCTGTAGGGAACGCCTCGCTTATTAAATTCGGAGTATTTTTTGTCGAGATAGGTATTTACTTCTTCGAACAGCACTTTGGCGGCACGAGTTTCAGGAGCAGCATTGGCCGCCACTGCCGGTGCTTCTGTTTTTCCAGCCGCTTGCGCAAAGACGTTCATCGTCGCCAGGGCCACCAGCGACACGACTAACAAGAACCTTGTGTGCGATCTGAAAATGTTCATGCTGAAAATCGATTTACTGAGTCCAAACTAAAACGATCCGGTGAATAAAGCCGAAGCGGTGCTGAGATGGTCTGGTTGACTATAGCTTCGGCAATCAGCTCACCCGTAATCGGTGCCAGAAGAATGCCGTTGCGATAATGGCCGGTCGCATAAAACAGCCCGTCAATTTCAGCACACGGACCCAATACTGGCAAACCGTCAGCGGCGCGCGGCCTCAGCCCGGACCAGGAGTCGCTGAGCGGCAATGGACCGACGTCGGGCGAAATCTCCCGGGCGGCCGACATTATCTGGTGCACTCCATCTGCGGTGACGCGTTTATCAAACCCCACGTGCTCGGTGGTTGAGCCTGCCAACAATCGTCCATCGCGTCGCGGCACCACATATCCGCGTGGACTGTAGATTACATGGCTACAAATACGCGGATTCGACTCAAAACAAAGCATTTGACCGCGAACGGGTTCGATGCGAACGCGGGGCATGGCTTTGTCTGAACTTCCGTTTTGGTCAGTTACATCGATCTTAGAGGTCCAGGCGCCGCCTGCTATCACCAGATTTTCGGTGGCCACGAAGCCTCGTGAAGTTTCAAGGCCTTTCAATCTACGGCCGTCCAACCGCAACGAGTTAACCGTGGTTCCCTTGTCGAGCGTTACGCCAAACTGTTCATTGGAAGCGGCCAGTGCGCTCACCAACCGGCGATTCTCAACTTGAATATCTCGAGGAAATCGCAACGCTGCCCGCACCTTCTCCGAGATACGAGGCTCAAACAATCGCGCTGTTCTCGCGTCGAACTGCTCAATGGATAATCCGGCCTTCGTCTGCCAGTCGTACCGATGCTGAAGTTCGCGTTCGTCTTCCTCGGTAAACGCTAGATACAGCGTCCCGGTGGTGTCGAGTTCGATGTCTATGCCGCTTTCGTCATGAAGCGAATTCGCGAAGTCGGGATACATGTCGCGACTTTGGCAACTGAAGTGAAAGAAGTCGTCCGCCAGATCGGCTTCCGCCTGTGGCGCCAGCATGCCGGCAGCTGCGGACGATGATTCCCCTCCAAGACTTCCGCGTTCGATCAAAAGAACGTCGCGGATGCCGCGAAGCGCCAACGCCCGCGCGATCGTCAGGCCTATAACACCTCCGCCGACAATAGCAATGTCTGTTGACGTTTTGTCGCTGCTCATAGTTTTGCGGACTTCGTCAGTTGTCAGTTGTCAGTTGTCGTTTTATGCTGGAAGTCTAAGGACTTAAGCTGCGGAGTGGGAAGACAGGAAAGCAACGGACAACTGACAACTGACGACGAACAAATATGAAACATCGTATCACACTGATTCCGGGCGACGGCATCGGCCCTGAAGTCGCCGCAAGCGTCGTAAGAATTATCGAAGGCGCCGGCGCTGACATCGAATGGGAAACGCATTACGCAGGCGCGCAGGCCGTGGAAAAGTTTGGCGAAACCCTGCCGAAGGAACTGCTTGAATCAATCCGCCGCAACAAGGTGGCCCTTAAAGGGCCAGTTACAACTCCGATCGGCAAAGGCTTCACGTCGGTAAATGTTGGACTTCGCAAGGCGTTAGATCTTTACGCGAATGTGCGGCCGATTCGGGCATTGCCTAACGTTCCCTGTCGCTTCCCCGAGCTCAACCTGGTTATCGTTCGTGAGAACACCGAAAGTCTTTATGCAGGTCTGGAACACGTCGTGGTTCCGGGTGTGGTTGAGAGTCTGAAGATCATTACCGAAAAGGCTTCCACTCGGGTTTCCAAATTTGCGTTCCAGTATGCCCGGCGCGAAGGACGAAAGAAGATTACGTGCGGACACAAAGCCAACATCATGAAACTGTCTGACGGACTCTTTCTTGAGTGTTTTAGAAATGTTGCTAAAGACTTCCCGGAGATCGAAGCCGACGACAAGATCATCGACAACGCCTGCATGCAACTCGTCATGCGGCCGGAACAGTTTGACGTGATGCTGCTCGAGAATCTCTACGGCGATATTGTTTCCGATCTCTGTGCGGGGTTGATTGGGGGGCTCGGCTTAGTACCGGGCGCGAACATCGGAGAGTTGGGTGCTGTGTTCGAAGCAGTGCACGGCTCGGCACCCGATATCGCCGGACAGGGTGTGGCGAATCCAACTGCTCTGCTCCAGTCAGGGGTCCTGATGTTGCGCTATCTCGATGAACGCGAGATTGCAGACAGAGTCGAAAATGCTTTATTGCAGGTGTTCAAAGAAGGCACGGTGAGAACTAAAGATATCGGGGGAACAGCGAAGACTGCTGAATTCGCAAACGCGATCATTGCGGCGATGAAGTGACTTGTTAGCAATCCCGGATTCCAGATTCTTTGCCGCGCTTCAAAATAGGCGACACCATTGCTGTAGAGGATCACGCGACGCAGCGGCAGCTGTTGAAGCTTTGCCGCCGGTGACCGGAGCATGATTTCAAGACTTGCGAGCTGTTATTCGAGACTGAGCGACACGGAAGGCAGACTGTACATACTTGTGACAATGATAGTAAGCAGAAGTTTCATGGAGATGGGCCTTCCGGAGTCTCTGACAGTAACGTTGCGGGGAGTAGGAGGGCGTCGTTAGATCACACGACGCCCTAATTGTTATTACCGGCAATCGTGAAAAGGTACGGCCGTTCACGAATTCCTTTCGAACCGAGGGTAGGACCAAGTTTGGAAGTCAGCGAATGCCGCCGCCCTCCAGCGCCACGTAGGTGTCAGTCGAGAACAACCCCAGCCACGGATCTGTGGCGGGAGTCAAAAACAATTCTGCATAGACTTTATTGTTGAAGGCTTCGAGGTCGGTCCTTCGCACGTCGCGCACCAACCACGCGTGAAGCTTGGTGTGCATAGCGTATTCGTTGCGCACCGTATCAAGCGCGATGTTGTTGTGAAGGTTCTGCAACAGGGTCCAAAACTCCAAATCCGCATTGCCTTTTCCGCTGGCTGCCATTCGCAGATTTTGAGTTTCCCGTTTGATCAAGCCTATGCTTTGAGAATCCAAACGCGCGTCTTCCATGTGAAGCTCGGCGATCTTTCGCCAGGCCGCTTCATCGGTGATGGCGCCAAGGGCCTCTGAGCCGGCGGTCATCGATCGTAGGATCGTCGTCTCGGAATAGGCTTTGGTGATAGCCAGTGAAGATACGGCGAGCGCCTCGGGGGTGCCATCCTGATTGCGGATTATTCTAATATCTTTCGGAATCTCTTTTCCTATGGCCTGCGTGTCAGCGACCCAGGCGAGGTTGATTGCGTTGATGCGGTTGCGATGATATCCGCGCAAACGATCTTCCGCCTGCTGTTTGCTCTCCTTCGACATCAGCCTCATGAGAGTTTCGTTGTCTCTTAACTGCCGAAGAAATGCCTGTGGTCCATACAAGCCCGGCAGAGCATCGATAGCTCTTCCGTCTGTATCAAGTATGTAGTGAATGCTGTTACCAGTCAGCGTTCTTTCGAGCTTCCGCCCATCGCCGAAGTCGATCGTTACGCGCGGCGCAGGTCGAACCGACTGCCAGTGAAGAATGAAATTTTCCTTCAGTCTCTGTGAAACTTCTGCATTCGAGTAAAGCACCGTGCGGAAGAAACGACTGTTGGCACAACTAAACTCTTCGCTCAGTTTTCCCAGCAACCTTAGCGAAAGGATTGGTTTACCATTACGACTAGCTGCGGCCTTCGCCTCATTGAAATCGGTATACCAATAGAGACCGCCGAGATAACTGTCTTTCTGTTGGCTGACGGCATCGAGCGCTATTTTCAGACGAATCCATTCCGGTGTTTCAGTTTCGAGTGGAAAGTCGACATGTCGCTTAATCGCGGCCGCGTAAGTTTGGCGCAACACATTTAGACCGGCAGGGCCCATAGATCGAAGTTCAGCGATTGCTCGCGCAGATTCTGCCCTGTCAGCAGAAGTGGCGCGGGCGGCGAGTGTTGTGGGATTGGAATCAGCAGTCTTGCCAATGGCGGGCGAGAATACGAGTAGAGATAGAACGAGGAGCGAACTTGAGAGCCTGGACCTCATGAGCACCTCCGGACAATTTGGAATGTACGAACTAAGGCGGGGAGTGATTGCCGTTTGGAATCCGAAAGATTGGAGCGGGGTTGTCCAGTAGGAAAATTAATTTCGACGCAAGAAGTCCGATTGGCGACGTTCTAATAACACCTCACAGTGTGGGTAACGCAATCCTTGGAGCAGCTACGGCCGGCCGCGTCGACCACCTCGACCGCGGTTTGCGTCGCGCTCCTGTTGAAATTGTTGCCACTGTTCCGCTGACAACACTTTCTGAAGTCGCTCATCAGCTTGCTGGCGAATGGTGTCAAACCGGGGTTCCGACTCTTTGCGCAGTGCTTGTAACTGTTGGCGCGTCTCCGTCAGAATTTGATGTACCTGCGTCTTTTGTTCTTCCGAGAGTTGGAGCTTATTCAGCATCTTCTCAAAGCGTTCGTGACGAGTCGTTTGCGCCCGGCTGCGTGAATACTTCTGATAAGCGTTCAGACCCAACACACCGGCAACGCAACCGAGGACGAACACCAGAAGCACTGCTAGTCGTACCTGCCATTTGCTTTTGCGATTCGTATCCATCGTAGTCTCTATTCCTCGTCCGCCTGGTAGAGAGCAAACAATACTTCAGCGTCAGATACCTGCTCCTGACGAGCTTCTGTGTGGTCCAGGATCACATCTTCTGCAACGTAGCCACCGAAGGTCGAAGCGTCAGCGGTCGACTGATTAACGGGAACCATGAAACTAATCACAGCCAGCAGCGCAACAGTGGCGGTTAGCGACGAAACCAGCGCACCTGCAGTCCGCCAAAATTTCGCCAAGCCGCGCGGTTCGTTTTGCTGTTCGCGAATCGCAGCCATCACGCGCGTTTGAAAGAACGGCGACGGTTCGAAAACTTCGCCTGCTCCTTCTCGCAACAATGACGAAGCGACGACGGCGGCTTTATAAGCCTTCGCGCAATTTGCGCAGTCTGTCGTGTGCTGCAGCACTTGACGACGTTCAGCGTCGCTCAAATCTGCTAACGGCTCACTCTCGAGCAAATTTATGATGTGGTTGTCGTTCATTACTTCCTCTTGCCCAATAGTTTTTCGACTTCAGCACGCATTCGGCGTCGCGCTCGAAACGCCTGGACCTTCACTTTCGACTGCGACCATCCTGTCATCTCCGCCACTTCCTTAATCGAAGCGTCTTCGCCATCCACCAGGGTCAAAACTAACCGATCGTCGGCGGACATATTTCCTAACACTCGTTCCGCGAGGTCCGCGGCCACATAACTCTGCTCGCTCGATCTAAAACTCTCCTCGGCCGAACTCGCCAATTTACTTTCCAGCCAGGCACCTTCATCAACTGTCATATCTGACACTGTCGTTTCGGGTCGTCCTTTTGCACTGCGCAGCATGTTGAGACAGGTGTTGGTGGTGATGCGTGTCAGCCAGCCTTCCATCGAACCGCGACCTTCATAACTGTCTAGTTGCGAAAAGGCTTTCATAAAAACTTCCTGGGCCACTTCTTCCACGACGCTGCGCTGGCGGAAGAATTTACTCGCAAACCGAAAGACCCTTGGACTGTACCGGCGCACGATCTCAGCGAACGCCGGCTCGTCACCGTCGCGTGCGAGCTGCGCCAGCTCCAGGTCCGACCCCTGATCGTAATCGATACTCAGAAGCGTTCCTCAAATAACACAAACATCGTGCTACCAATCGAATTGAAGGAGGCGGACTCGGGAACGCTGTCCGGTCCGCCATCCTGCGATGGACCGCGTTACTGATCCTGACTTCCAACACCCTTCGATCGCCCGCCATGGTTGGCTTTGAACTGCGATCGTTTGGCTTTACGTTGCTCACGCAATTGCTCCATCTGAGTACGCTGTTCCGCAGTCAAAACCGTGAGCATTTCCTGGTGCAGTCTAAACTGCTCGCCCATCAGTTTCGCCTTGAGTCCGGCTTCCTCAGTCAGTTTTTGCGTGGCTAGTGCTTCGTTGAACGTACCGCCAGACGACGCCTGACGCAACTCCTGCTGTTTAGTGCGAAGTTCCGTACGCAACGACTTAGTGCGCTCGCCGAAGCCTTCCCTGATCTGCTTCATTTTAGCTTTCTGATCTTCAGTCAGGTTAAGTTGACGAAACATACCGCCGCCGCCAAAGCCGCTCCGGCCTCCGCGGAAGTCGCCGTGATGACCGCCTCTTTTACCCTTCCCGCGCCATTCGCCGCGAGTTTTCTGCTGGTTGTCCTGGGTTGTGGTTGTTGTCTGCGCGAAAGCCACAGACGCGACCAACACAATGCTCGACAGGGAGACTAGTGCGAGCACCTTAATCCTTGAGAATTTCAACATTTCTTCAGTTACTCCTAACATTCCTTGATTTGGTAGAGGCACACATGAGCCTCCCTGAAGAGGTAGACACGGGATTTGGGGGAATGGTTACAAAGATGGCGGAAAAAGCCCAGTTCCATATCTCATTTTTCATTTGTCATTCGCAGATTTAGGGTCGCAGTGGCGGTGAAGGTCAGTACTACCTTGCTCGCGGGTAAGCGGGTGGGTCAGAACGCTTGCCCGCAGGATTCGTCGCCACTGCGACCCTAAATCTGCAACGGCAGATGAGAAATGGAAAATCATATATGGAAAATGCTCCAGGGCGCGGCGCAATAAATTTTATGGACAAGCGCAGGCGCCCACGAAGCTTCCAAAGCGGAACTTTTTTTAGCTTGGTAGCGTAACTTTTCCTTCGTCTGCTGTGTCTTACAAGATGATGTCGCTAATGATTACCCCAATCCATCGCCTGATTTTGCTCGCATTAATCACCCTGGTTACGTTGCCGGCGTTGGCCTCGGCACAAACCAAGACTTCGCTAACCAAGCCTTCAGCGACGAAACAGGTTATGCAAACCCGCTCGGATCTGATCGCCGCTACTGAGAAATACAAAGCGAGTGCACAGGAAGTAATTGTTTTTCAGGAACATGAGATTGCCAGGTCTGAGAAGAAACTGGAGCAACTCCGTCAACTAGTTGCTGAGGGATTGATCGCTCGCAATGAACTTATAGCCGGCGAGGAAGCGTTGGCAGCCGCGAAAACGAAGCTCGAAAACTCTCGCAAACAGATTGCTGAGTCAGACAATTTGATTGCGCAGATCAAAGAAGCCGAAGCTCTTGAAAAGAAACTCGCACAGACCCAGGCTCTTTTGGCTGCGAACTCGCGTCGATTGGTGAGGCCAACCTCCATGCGCTACAACGGAATGGCAGGGTGGGCCCTGGCGAATATCGGCTCGGTGCAGTCGTTTTTCGCGTCCACTTTTGGCCGACCGTTGCCTATCAGCACGATCGGGCAAAGCGCAACGCACAACGCGATGCGTTGGGACCATCGAAACTCAGTTGACGTTGGCATTCATCCGGACAGTGCTGAAGGCAGAGCCTTGATCGGCTATCTGCAAAGCAACGGAATCCCGTTTCTGGCTTTCCGCGGTGCAATTCCAGGTGTTTCCACCGGCCCGCATATCCACATCGGCTATCCATCCGCACGATTGGGCTAATCCTCTTCGGCGTTAAGAATCTGTATTTCTACCGCGAAGCGGTAAAAGAGGGGGAATAAATCCTCGTTCCCGACCTGTGAGAATACGAGAGGTCTCTTCATTACCTTCTCCTGAGATTAGTCCCTCAAACACGATCAGTCGCTTGTAACCAAACCACGCCGACCCGTGTCTAGTAGGTTATGAGCACTGAAATCGTCAAAACTGCGCACCTGCCCACAAGCACTCTTTCATTAGGAAAACTGAAGGATTGGCTGGGATTTATTGTTAAGGGTCGACGTCGTTACATCCTGGCGGCGGCGGCTATGGCAATGGTTATTGCCGCTGGATTTGTCTTCCGCAACCAGCAGGCGGGAACCGCTCAATATCTAAGCACCAGAGTTGACCGCGGCAATCTTCGCAACACCGTGACTGCCACAGGCACGCTTCAAGCAGTTACGACAGTGCAGGTCGGCAGCCAGGCATCGGGAACAATCTCAGCGCTCAACGCGGATTTCAATTCGCGCGTTAAGAAAGGACAGGTCATCGCTCAACTTGATCCTTCAACGAGCCAGGCCCAGGTGGTTCAGGCTCGAGCGAACCTTGAACAAGCTAGAGCAGGACTGGTCCAGGCACGCGCGGCTGTTGCCCAATCACGTGCCGGTGTTACCGACGCGCAAGCAAAAGGAGCTGCGGCAAATTCAACTGTTCAAAATCAGCAAGCCGGCGTCTCCAGCGCGAGAGCAAATCTCGTGGCGATGAAAGCTCAGAGCGACGACGCCCTGGCCTTTTTACGACAGCAGGAGTCGCTCCTGAAAGCCGGGGTGATTGCTCAACGTGATTACGACTTAGCCAACACCGCATACAAAAGTGCACTCGCTCGATCTGATCAGGCGCAGGCGCAATTGAACCAGGCACTCGTAAGTGAACAGTCGGCGGCCAGCGCAGGCGTCGCTCAAACGAATGCCCAGCTGCAGCAGTCGCAGGCCCAGGTCCAGCAATCACAGGCCCAGGTGCAACAAGCCGAAGCGCAGGTACAGCAGGCACAGGCGGCATTGCATCTCGCGGAGATCAATCTAACGCACACAACAATTCAATCGCCGATCGACGGCATCGTGGTTTCCCGAGACGTTGATGTGGGCCAAACCGTGGCAGCAAGCTTGTCAGCTCCAACGCTGTTTACGATCGCCAACGATCTGACGCAGATGCAGGTGATCGCCAACATCGACCAGGCGGATATCGGTTTAGTTGAACAAGCGAAGGGTGTTCAATTCAGCGTTGATGCGTTCCCCAGTGACAGTTTCACCGGCACGATTCAGCAGATTCGTCTTAACCCCGTGAACACTCAGAACGTCGTGACTTACAACGTCGCGATCCAAGTGAGTAATCCGGAGGAGAAGCTCAAGCCGGGCATGACGACCAACTTGACGTTCACCATCGATGAGCGCAGCAACGTTTTGAAAGTGCCAAACGCTGCCCTGCGCTTCTCGCCGCAGGACGCAAGTTTGCGAACAGGTAGCGGTACGGATGGTCAGCGTGGATCCCGTAGGTCTTCCCAGGGCCAAACGGCAGCAGATGCGGGGGGCAATGCTGCCGTGCAGAACGCGGCGCAACAAGGCGGAAGCGGCGGAGAACGTGCCAGCAACTTCGCACCGCCAAGTGCGCCCGTTCTGCCAGGTCAAACACGCGTCGTTTGGGTGATGGGCCAGGACGGCAAACCACAGCGTCGACGCATCACCGTAGGACTGAGTGATGGTGTTGCCACCGAGGTCGTAGACGGAAACTTAAAAGAAGGCGAAATGGTGATTACCAGCGAAACAATCGCGGCTGGCAGTAGTACGACACCACGAAGTCAGACGGGCGCACCAGGTTTTGGCGGCGCACCGCGGACTCCGGGTGGTGGCGGCGGCGGCCGAAGATAAGAAATCGGTACAGAAAGGTAGCTGGTAGGCGAATGAACCCGAGCAGCAGCTAAGCTGCTCGGGTTCCTCACAGGTCGGGAAGGAGTATTTAGGCCCGCTCTTCCTTCCGGTTCTCGTGGGCCAAGGTAGAAATAAAGCCCCGACTAATCGGAGAACCTTGAAGGCTAACGGAAGAGCGGGCATAAAGCTCCTTCCTAACTTGCGAGAAACCCGCTATCTGATTTCCATCCAGATCTTTCGCGTGTAACCAAACTCATTCAAAGCGTGTCTAGCAGATTATGAGCAGTGAAATCATTCAAACCGGATACTCGCATGAAGGGGCTATTCTCAGCTCCCTGTCCGTGCCTCCAGGTCAATCGCCAGAGACGGTGATCAAACTGGATCACGTGCACAAGACTTACACGATGGGCGATGTTGAAGTGCACGCCCTCCGCGGTATCTCCCTGGAAATCAAGCAAGGCGAGTTTGTGGCAATCATGGGCACTTCGGGCTCGGGTAAATCGACCACGATGAATATTGTTGGCTGTCTCGATCGTCCAACCAAAGGCACCTACATTCTGGATGGACAGGATGTGTCGTCCATGTCCAAAGATGAACGAGCTGATATTCGCAACCGCAAACTGGGATTTGTATTCCAGGGGTTCAATCTCTTGTCGCGCACATCCGCCATGGAGAATGTTGAACTGCCCATGTTGTATGCGGGCGTCGAGACCGGTGAGCGTCATCGACGAGCGATGGAAGCCCTTGCTGCCGTCGGACTAAAAGGCCGCGAACGAAATCATCCGAATCAACTATCAGGCGGTCAGCAGCAGCGGGTTGCGATTGCGCGTTCATTGGTTAATCAACCGGCGCTGATACTGGCCGACGAGCCAACCGGTAATCTCGATTCGCGCACTTCGGTTGAAGTGATGGAGATCTTTCAACGTTTGAATCGCGAACAAGGCATCACGTTGATTCTGGTTACGCATGAATCAGACATCTCTGAGTACGCAGACCGTGTCATCGTTTTTAAGGACGGCAGGATTAAGAAGGATTACCGAATTGAAACCTCGCGAAACGCAGCGGAAGAACTGAAGCAAATGCCCGCGGTTGATCTTGACGAAGAGGATGACGAGTAATTCAGAGTTCAAGCAGGGATCAGCAACGATGGAAAGAGTCACCATAAAGATCAGAGAGATCGCACAGCGAGGCGGAGCATTTCATTGCTCATACCAAACTCCGTCGAGCCAGGGTTCTCTCTGATCTTTGTGGTGACCACAAGGTTAACACTATGAATCTACTAGTCATCATTAGAATCGCTTTTCGTGCCCTGGTGCGAAACAAAGTGCGCGCGGCTTTGACGATGCTCGGCATCATCATTGGCGTGGCGGCGGTCATCGCCATGGTCAGTATTGGCCAGGGCGCCCAGGCTTCCGTCCAGGCGCAGATTGCCGGTATTGGCACGAACCTGCTTTTCGTTAGCGCGGGATCGCAGAATACGGGTGGTGTGAGGAGCGGCACCGGTGACACGGGCACAAACACGCTGACAGTTGAAGACCTCGAGGCCGTCAAACGCGAAGTGCCGACAGTGTCGATGGTGACACCTGCGGTCAATACGCGATCGCAATTGATTTTTGGAAATCAGAATTGGAACACTCAGATTCAGGGAGTAAGCGAACAGTTTCCGGAGATTCGGAAGTGGGCGATATCAAGCGGGAGTTTCTTCACTGAGTCGGACGTTCGTAGCGCGGCCCGAGTAATAGTGGTAGGCCAAACCATCGCCGATAGTCTTTTCCCCGGTCTGGATCCGGTGGGACAAACGGTGCGCGTTAAAGATCTGCCGTTTCGCATAGTCGGCGTCATGGTCCGCAAAGGACAGGATGCGCAAGGTCGCGATCAGGACGACACCGCGTTAGCGCCGTATACGTCGGTGCAAAAGAAAATCCTGGGAAGTCCACGAGTCCAGATTGCTTACGTTTCGGCGATCTCGCAGGATGCGACTTATACCGCGCAAATGCAGATCAGCGAGCTATTAAGACAGCGTCACAATCTTGGACCACGCGAACCCGATGATTTCACTGTGCGAAACATGACTGACATCGCTGAAGCCGCCAACGAAACGAACAACATCATGACGATTCTCTTGGCTAGCGTGGCGGGAGTGTCCTTGCTGGTTGGTGGCATCGGCATCATGAACATCATGCTGGTATCAGTCACTGAGCGCACACGGGAGATTGGGATTCGTATGGCGATTGGCGCGCGCTCGGGCGCGGTAAGAACTCAGTTTCTAATTGAGTCGGTGGTGCTGAGCTTGACTGGCGGGTTTCTGGGAATTCTCCTGGGGTTGGGGACGTCGTTATTAATCCCGTCGCTTCTGGGATGGCCCACCAGCGTGTCAACCACTGCGATTATCGGATCAGTTATTTTCTCAGCTGCGGTTGGAATCTTCTTTGGCTACTATCCCGCGCGCAAGGCTGCTGCGTTGGATCCAATCGATGCGTTGAGATATGAATAGTCAGCCGCGCATAAACGCGGATTTTCGCGGATCGGAAAAGATTCAACCCCGCTTAGCTGCTTATCCGCGTGGATCCGCGTTCATCCGCGGCCAGATTTTATTCATACCGCAGGGCCTCAATCGGATTTAGCCGTGCCGCTTTCCAAGCCGGCCACAGACCAAAACTAAGTCCCAATCCTACCGACACTACAAAACCAACGACCGGCGCCCATACGGGTATATAAGTCGGCATGATCATTTTGATCAGAAGTGCGATCAGAGAGCCTGCAACGATCCCGAGCAGTCCGCCCAGACCGGTCAGTGTAGCCGCTTCGATTAGGAACTGAACGATGATATCTCGCCGACGCGCACCGATCGCTTTTCTTACCCCAATTTCCCGCGTGCGCTCGGTGACCGACACGAGCATTATGTTCATCACGCCGATACCGCCAATCAAAAGACCCACACTCGAAATCGCCACCATCAAAGCAAATACACCGCCAGTGATAGCAGCAAACTGATTGAGTATTTGTTCCGAGGTTGAGATGCCAAAATTATCCGGGGCCTCAAACGCGACCTTGCGCCGTCGTCGCAACACATCGCGAACCTCTTCAATCGCCGCTTGCATTTGACCCGGTCGCGCCTGGGCCATGACAAAGTTGTCGTCCACATCCGGATACAATTTCCGCAACGTCAGGTAAGGCAAATACACCGCTTTGTTTTCGTTATTCGGATCCTCAGCACCGACCAGGAATACATCCCGCTCTGCCAACACCCCCACCACACGGTAGGCCCGCCCATTAATCGTTATGTTCTTGTCGATCGCATTTTCAAAGGGGAAGAGAACGTTGGCAACGTCGCGACCGATGACCAGGACGTTTGAATGTCGCTCGTTTTCTTCCTCAGTGAAGTAACGACCCTCAGCAATGTTGGTGACGCCCATTTTGAAGTACGAAGGCGACGCACCCTGCACTGCGGAGTTAGTCATCTCGATGTCGCGGTAGCGCACGTTGACGCGTTGCGTGAAAGGTCCACCAAAGAAATCAACTGGCGACATAAAAGCCGCCGCGTACTGCACGGACGGACACTCGGTCTCAATCGCAATCGTGTCTTCGTAACTGATCGGCTTGCGCATTCGCTCTTCCTGCGAGGGGTTGAAGTTGAAACCGGGATCAAATCTGTAGATGTAAATTGAGTTGGTCCCAAACGATTCAATCTCTTTCGACACGCGCGCGTCGATTCCGGAAACGAACGCAGCAATCACGATCACCGTCATGGTGCCAATGACCACGCCCAGGATCGTAAGCAACGATCGCAGCTTGTGCTGCCAGAGCGTATCCAGCCCCATGCGAATGTTCTCGAGAAAATTACTGCGCAAGAAATCCATAAGAAAATTAATCGACAGGATTTACTGGAATGAACAGGATTGCCAGATAAAGCGAACTAACAGGCGAGGTTGTTTATTGCCTGCTCATCCTGTGAATCCTGTTAATCCTGACAAGTTGGCCGTTACTCTGATCGTAGTGCCTCGATCGGATCCAACCGCGCTGCGCGCCAGGCCGGGTAAACTCCTGAAACCAAACCTACGCTGGCTGACACGATCAACGCTATCGTCACCGCCAGTAACGGCAACGCAGTTGGCACCGGCGTCAGCGTCGCGACCAGCTTAGCAATCAGGTACGCGATCGAGATCCCGATCGCACCGCCAATCAGTGATAGCAAAGTCGACTCCGCCAGAAACTGTTTGAGTATGTCGCCGCGTCGCGCGCCAATGCTCTTGCGTATGCCAATCTCTTTCGTTCGCTCCGTAACTGAAACCAGCATGATGTTCATGATTACAATCCCGCCAACCACCAGCGAAATCGACGTTATCCCGACCGCCGCAATCTGAATCGTGCCGAAGATCTTATCGCGCAGCTCATTGATCGCGCTTGGGGTAATGATTCCGAAATTGTCTTTCTCGTTTGGTCCAAGCTTGCGACGCGTTCGCATTACTACCCTCGCTTCCTCTACAGCGTCCAGATAAGACTCAGGGCTAGTGGACGTCACGCTGAGATTAATAGACCGGCGAGAGCCGTAAGCGCCAAGAAAGGTATTCAACGGCATCGACACATAAAGGTCCTGCGGCTGTCCAAAAACTGATCCCTTCGCTTTACCAACACCGACCACGGTGAACGGCCTGCCATCGATGCGAATGACCTGGTCCAGGGGGTTCGCCGTCGGAAACAATTTGTCAGCGACGTCGGCGCCAATGAACGTTACGTTGCGACGGCTGTCATTCTCGGCTTTGGTGAAGTATCGGCCTAATCCTACTTCGACGCGCTCGATCTCGGCGATGTTCGGCGTGGTTGCGCTGATGTGTACCCTGAAGAGATTCGTTGAACCAAACTTGATATCTCCCGCGATGTCCTCCTTCGCCCCCACTTCGTGAATCGAGCCGCCGCGGTTGGTGAGCGCCTGTGCATCTTCTGTGGTCACGTCTTTGTTGCGTCGCCGTGCCGCATTCAATGCTTCAACGCTCGAGAAGTCTTCAATAGAGTATTTGCTCACCGAGAAAGCGTTTGTCCCGATGTTCGCTATCTTTTCATCGACATAAGAATTAAATCCTTCGATGAGTGAGACCACGACGATCACCGTGGCCACACCAAAGATCACGCCTAACAGCGTCAGAAACGAGCGCAGCTTGTGCGACAAGATCGCGGCAACCGCTAGTTTTAAGGCTTCGAGGAACGGCATACAAACGGGCCCTTTTACAGTGTGCTGGGTGCGTATCTAGTACGGATACACCTGATTGAGGTTTCAAGTGAAGGACTGTGACTTACGCCACCTTGCGGTTTCTTGTAAGGTGACGATGCCGGCGCCGCTGCAGCACAGTGCTGAAAGGCTCAGCCTTTCCGGGTGGAGTTTTAATCCCATTTCCAAGGCTCAGCCTCAGAAAAGGTTCAGGAGCAGCCTCCGGAAAGCCTCAGCTTTCCGCACTGTGCGGCGGCAAGCCGCGGCGTAGCAGTCTCTCGATGCGGTCATCGCTTCTTGCGGCTTTTTAATGAACTTGCAGACGCGGCCGGCGTTTCGACGAATCCGTCTCGGATCTTCTTGGGAAGTTTGTCGCGTACCAGTTGGTAAGCATTCTGAAGCAGCGCTTTCAACTCGCGTTCAGGCAAAACATCAAAACGCTCAAAAGCGACCCAATGATAACGGGCCACGTAAGGCGCGGGGATGATTCCGTCCTGCTCCACCAGCTCGGCAAATTTCTCGGGCGTGCACTTACACGACATCAAGACACCGTGGCTGGGTTCCAGAGCAACCACCGCGAACATCTTGGCACCAATGCGGAACAGCAGATCGTTCTCCCACTGAACTTTTTCATCTACGTGGGGAAGCGACAGGCAGAAGGAGCGTATTGATTCGAGGTCCATAATTCGTTGAATGGTAAATGGTGAATCGTAAATCGTCGATCCGTCAGCCCGGGACTAGCTTTCCTGAAGACTCATCCCAACGCCAGGCTGCACGGTAACCGGCAAGGTGTACGCCTCCTAACCAAAGATCGATACCGTTTAGTTCGACGTAATCCTCAGCCCCTTCTAGAACCGCAGCACCCAATTCTGTAATCTCAAATTCAGCATTGGGCAATATCTGAGCGGACAGAGTTTGATCCGCGTTCCGATTCTGCAAAAGAACGGTATGTCGAGCCTCTATCAGTCGCTTCAATGCCAGCCAGAATTGAGCGTCGCCAAAACCATAAAGAGGGTGCGTCTCACCGAAGTGAGTGAAGAGATCTGCGAACGTACGTGGCCCACTTTGAACCAATCTCAAAGCTGTGGACTCGACTAATCCAAGTCCGTTTGAGGTCGAAGGAAATCTGCGCAGGTGCGCACGTAGCGCTGGATCAAGGAACTGCAAAATCTTCGTATCGTTTTCCAGCAGGGCTTCAATCTGAGTTGGGGTATCCGCGCAGTAAGCACTCCACGCTGCGGTCGCCAGTTTCAATTGATTGCCAGTTATTCGCTTGCGCCCGGGAAAGAGAGAAGCCAACTCATCTGCAGCCAGTTCTCCTAAGCCTTTAAAGTTCGGCCTGCCACTGAACTCGCCTATACAAATCAGCGAAAGCTTGTCGGGTTGGACCTGGTGTCGTGCAAACCAATCGAGCAGGTAAACCAGATGCACCTGGCAGAAAAGATCATGCTCGAACCAAAGGACAGTCTCGTCGTGATTATTGATGGTCGCGAGTTTCTGCTCCTGGGCCAACAGTTCGCGTTCCAACCTTTCTAGCGGCACCTCATAACTCTCTGTGAGGTGCTCCGCGCGAATCCGCCGCCACGCACTCTCGGCTAGGCCACGCGGAGATGGCCCCTCCACGAGGGCTTCACGAAACGCAAAGTGTTCACCCGGCAGCGACGATTGCGCCGCCTTGTCTGCCGATTCGTCGCCGTTGTGAATGTGTATCATCGTTCGTCTTGAATGCCTTGTTCTCGGGATTGGGACCTGTGGGTAAAGGGACAGGGGGAAAGGGGAAACGGCGAGAAGGCTCGATCTAGAACGTCGTTATTCACTGCTGGCCGCTTTCGATTTACCCCCTTCCCGTTTCCCTTGGCCCTTTGCCCTAGTTGACCCTTTGTTTTACCTACTTCTTCAACAAATCCAACGCAACCGCCGTCATGGCCTTTACACCTGTGCGGATCGTAGGCTCCGGAAGAGGCGCAAACAGCGCGGAGTGCAACGATGGTAGGGCCGCGCCCGTTTCCTTGTGGGCCTTAATCTTTGCCGGATCGACGGCACCCAATGTGAACAGGGTCGCCGGGATTTTTTGATCGAGACTAAGGTAACCAAAATCCTCGCTCATCATCACCGGCGGCAACAGGACCACATTGTCGGCTCCAAGCGTCTTCACAAAAACTGCGCCGAGTCTTTCTGTCAGCTTCGGTTCGTTATATGTGGCAGCAGTAACTTGCGTCTCGCTGTATTTGACGATGGGCGCGCGGTCCTCCGGTATACCAGCTGCGAGGGCGGTGCCTTTGGCAATTCTCTCGATAGACGCGAGCACTCGCTTTCGCACCTCTTCCTTGTACGCCCGCACAGTTAGTTGCAGATCAACTTCGCCTGGAATGATGTTGTGTTTCGTTCCGCCATGAATTGACCCGACCGTCACTACTGCCGGATCGAGTGGCGAATTCTCCCGACTCACAATCGTCTGCAGCGCCAGGATGATTTGGGCCGCAACCACCACTGGATCCTTCGTAGTCTCAGGACGCGCGCCATGACCGCCAAGCCCGCGAACCTTTATGTCGACCGAGGTGGAGCTGGCCATTGAGTAGCCGGGCGTGTATCCCACTTTGCCGGCTTCCAAATCGGCGCTGTCGTGCAGCGCGATAACGTAATCCGGTCGTGGAAATCGTTCATAGAGCCCGGCCCGGAGCATGCTTCTCGCGCCGTCAATCACTTCTTCTGCCGGCTGACCGATGATCACCAGGGTCCCGCTCCACTGTCCTTTCAACTCCGTGAGCAACTTGGCAGTGCCGAGCATGCTGGTCATATGAACGTCGTGTCCGCACGCGTGCATCACACTAACGTCCTGGCCCGCATCATTCTTGGTTTTGACTTTGCTCGCGTAGGGCAGATCTGTCTTCTCATCAACCGGTAGGGCATCAAGCTCGGTGCGCAGCAGCACGGTTGGACCAGCGCCGTTTTTTAAAACGGCAACCACGCCGTAGCTGGTCCACTCCGGATTCTCATATTTGCCCACGCGTTCGGAAACTGTGAAGCCAAGAGTGCGGAGTTGGCCCGCGAAGAAAGTAGCCGTCTTTTCTTCGTGGTGAGAGAGCTCTGGCGATGCGTGTAGAGTCTTGTAAGTTGAAACGAGCGACGCCAGCTCTCGTTCAATCAAGGCATCGAGGGGTTGTTGAGCCTGACTAGTCCCGGCCAGACTAAAGACAAGAACCAATAAGAGGCTTTTAGTTTTCAATTGAGCTCCAATCAAGAAGAGATTCAGGTACTGCGGCTCCGCACGAGCCGATGTCGAATCAGGCTGAATACAACCGAATCAGCTCACTGATCCGGGCCACATGATAATCGTCATGCTCAGCCTGAAAAAACAGCATATCAACCAGCCGCATCGGTTTATTAAGCCTCGGATGTAAAGCGACCGCACCGAATGTTTCCGGCGATAAATTTTCCAGCCTCGCTACAAAGTTCATGCGCTCGCGGCGAAAGCTAGAGAGGATCGATTGTATCGAAGCCTGATTGTGGTCCGCGTCGTGGGTCTTCCGGTTAGTCATGTCCGCCGCGTGCAACGTATCGGATCCAGCGAGATATTCATCCAAGCGCCCGGCTACCAGTGATTCCAGATCCAGTAGATGTCCTACATTCTCTTGGATGGACCACTTGTCGCTGTCACGCTTCGTCAGCAGTTCAGGCGCAACTGCTTTCGTGCGATCTTCGAGACGCGCTGGGGTTCCTCGCAAACGCTCAATCATCTCCGGGTAGACTTCAACCGGAAAGCTGAAATCAAACTTTCGATCCGTCCATTTCAGGTGTCGAGACATAGTGGCTGATGAAAGACGCTACGATCCACAAGTTACACCAAAGAACACTAAAGGTTTAGTGAAATTGGTGTGCCTTCGTGGATCGTTCTAAGCGTGACTAAAAACAAAGCGCGGCGGTAACTATTCTCCGGTGGGTTCAGTGAGGCTAAACCAGTTTCCGGAATTGTCTTTAAAGACAGCTTCAATGCCGTAAGGTCTCTCGGCGGGCTCGGATGCAAACTGCACGCCTTTACTCTTCATCTCTTCGAAGGTGCCGCGGCAGTCGTCAGTATTAAAGACTCCAGCCCCCAGCACACCCTTGTCCATGATCGCACGCAGTTGAGTGGCCGTGGCTTCATCCATCATCATGCCGGGCTTCGGTTCCATCAGGACGATCTCAAAGTCAGGCTGATCAGGGACGTTCATGGTCAGCCAGCGAAAGTCGTCGCCGACCATCGCATCGGTGTGAACAACGAACCCCAGCTTGTCTCGATAAAATGCCAGGGCTTCTTCCTGGTTGCTAACAAAGATCGTGGCGTGCGACATCTTGCGAATCATCGGTATCTCTCCTTGAAGATTTTTGGATTTTGAGAATAAGGGTTTGTGACGACGGGCGCTTCTTGAAAATTGCTAAAGCAGGAGTCGAGCAGTTCAGAGGTGGATGTCTTCGGCCAGGCGTCAGCCAACCTAAGGGTGAACTCTCAAACTTTCTTTCGGCTACGGTGTGGTTTCCAGGTTGTACATAACGAGGAAGCAGCCAGGAATCTTCCGTTTGGCAGCTTGCGTTTCGCGACTCTTCTCGCGGTAGGTGATTGGTGCATGACCCACGGTCTTATGAAAAAGACTGCTGAAGGAGCCAAGACTCTCAAAGCCAACTTCGAAACAGATGTCAGTGACCCGGAGGTCCCTGGTGCTTAACAGTTCCTTCGCCTTTTCAATGCGCCGCTCGACTAAATATTGATGGGGCGTCTTATCGAATGCCTGCCGAAACAGTCGCAGAAAATGGTAACGAGAAAAGCACGCGTGGCTTGAAATCTCATCGAGGTTAAGCGGCATATCGTAGCAGCGGTCGATAAACGTGCGAGCGCGATTCAGTCGCTCGAACACTTCCGGGGCAGTTACCGCGGAACGATTTCCCGCTTCCGAAACCTTGGTGATGGCTTTCATTGAGGTAGTCATGAATTTGATAGGAGTTGTTTACCTTAACCGGGGAATAAGGTCAACGTTTTCAAGTTGAATGGTGGATCCGTTTGATGTCCGAGATGTTTCGGGATCTCTGAATAAGTCGATATTTGATTTGTACCGCGAAGCGGTTATGTAAGTCAGCCCAGGGTTGCCGCCCTGCGGTACAAACCAACCCTCAGACTCACCATCTGTCAGCCAATTCTGGCGGCATGTCTCAAAACTCCGTTTCCAAGTCCCCTCCAACCGTGATTTTTTGGCTCCAGTTGTGGGAACGCGTCTTGCCGACGCTATACAGCTCGAATTGAAAGTTCACTGAAGGAGCCACTATGAAATCAAGAATTCTAAGCCTGCTAATCACCGCGGTAGTCTTGCTCGCGCAGTCGGGAGTTGCCCTCGCACAAGGTCGCGGATGGTCAGCGGTGCAAGCCGTTCCTGCTGACGATCGACTGATCGTGAAACAGAAGGACCGCAAAACGATCGAGGGAAAAATGATCGAAGCCAACGAAACTAATCTGACGATTTCGCGCGACAAAAAGGTCGTCAACATCTCTCGCGACAACATCGCGCAGGTAGAGCACTCGCGTGGTAAGGCGGAGAAGACAAAATGGGGATTGATTGGAACCGGAGCCGGGGCGGCTGTAGGCGCAGGCATTGGGGCCACGAAGCAAAGCGGAGATAGCGACAGCTATATCTATATACCCATCGGTTTAGCCCTGGGAGCAGGTATTGGCGCTGCCACCGGATTGCTCATCGGCGCCAGCCGCCGGAACCGTGAAGTGATCTATTCGGCGCCGTAGTAACCAGAAACCGAACCCCATCCCTCATTAGTCTAGAAATAAAATTCAAGCCGGGAGTTATGATGAAAGACGAACGACTGATCGTGAAAAATCCTCCTTCCTGACCTGTGAGGAACCGGACCTCGAAATCCTGTGCTCGGAATCCAATGACCTATTCTTGGTTAGCAATACCCTCATTAAGTTTTTCCCAGTCGAAAGGTTATAATTTCTCGTAGCAATTTTAACCTCGACAGGAACAACTGATGACCACGGGCTCACTTCGTAACGAATCAACCAGACTTTCCGACAGTCTCAAGTTCACCGGCCGGATTCTTTTCTTAACCGAAGATACAAACCTCATCCGCCAGCAATTGGAAGCTGAAAGCGATGAACGTTCGCGCATCGAATCGGAACTTGCTACCCGGCTCACCAACGACGATTTGCCGTTGATGAGCAACATCTCGACAGACGAGATCACTCCAGGCTGGGTCTGTTTCTACTACGACGAGACCTTGGGCCAATACGTGTACGTGGGCATGCGAGACGGGGCCGTCAAGAAGGACGAGATCAAGAACGGCGGATTCGCGGTAGTTGTTTCTGGTCTATCCAAGGGCTGTGGTTCGTCGCGCGAGACCGCTCCTTACGCAGAGAAATCGGCGGGTCTACAACTAGTGATAGCCAGAAGCATCGAGAAGATTTACGGGCAGAATTCGCAGAATATTGGTTTGCTCACGTCAACTGACCTGGGCTTGGTCGAACGTATCAGAAACGGCGAGCAGATTGCCCTTTCCGAGTTTACTAAAGGCCTCGATCCCATTTCCCAGGACATCGTTTCCCACGGCGGCCTGTTCAACTACAACAAGGCTCGTCTAGCAGGCGAGGTAATGCCGCCTCCAATAGAAACGCCAAAGCGGCCGATGACGATTGTGGAAAAAATCATCGCACGTCATGCCTTTGTTAAGGCCGGCCAGATTGGCGTTGAGGCAGTGAAGCCTGGCGACGCCTTATTCGCAGTAGCTGACGTTCGGTTCTCGCATGAATACGTCACGCCGATGGCCGAGTCGCTTTTCAAACAAGCCCTGGGCAGCGACGCCCGAGTTTCAGAACCAGAATCAGTATTCGCGTTCCGCGATCATCTGACGTTTCTCAGCAAGGTGATGTCGCCGAAGCATCGGGAAATGGGTCTGCTTGAAAAGGCTGATGGCCTGGCAACGACGCAGCAAGACTTCACCGAGAAGCAGGGCATTCGTCTGTATGGCGAAAATCCCGAAGGGGGTTCTGAAGCAATTTGCCACAATGCCGTAGTTGAAGATCTGGCGCTTCCCGGCCAGATCGTTATCGGCACTGATTCGCACACCTGCATGGCCGGCGTGCTCGGCTGCTTCGCGTTTGGCGTAGGTTCAACCGATATGGCCAACGCCTGGTACACGAAAGACATTCGCATTCGGGTTCCGGAAACTGTTCGCTACGTGTTAAAGGGCAAGAAACGATCTGACGTCGCCGCGAAAGATGTGATGCTCGTCATCCTCGCGTCCGACTACATGAAGACCAGCAAGGGCATCGGCAAAGTGCTGGAGTTTGCCGGTGAGGATCTAAAGAACTGGTCCATGGATGAGCGGGCGACTTTAACAAACATGTCCGTGGAAGCCGGCGGCACCACCGGAATTATAGAACCTGACGAGGTCACGCTCGATTACATCGTGCGCACCCGCGATCTTGACGCTGACGAAGTGCGCAAAGGTTTTACGTTTAGCGATCCGGATGCAGAGTATGCAGCGGTGTTTGAGATCAATCTTGACGAGATCAGGCCGATGGTGGCAACCCCCGGCGATCCGCGTAACGGAATTCCCATCGATCAACTTCCTGAAGAGGTGCGCATCGATGCGGCTTACGGCGGCTCGTGCACCGGCGGCAAAATGGCCGACATGGATATGTATGCCGAAGTTCTGCAAAGCGCCCTGGACCAGGGGAAACGCGTTGCGCCGGGCGTCCATCTATATCTGCAGTTTGGCTCGCAGAAGATTAAGCAGTACGCACGCGAGCGCGGCTATATCGAAGTGTTTGAAAAAGCGGGAGCGGAGTTGATTGATCCATCTTGCGGGGCCTGCATTAACGCCGGGCCAGGAGCATCACCTTCCGCCGAAACCGTCACCGTCAGCGCGCAGAATCGAAACTTCCCCGGTCGCAGTGGGCCCGGAAAACTCTATCTTGCTTCGCCTTATGTGGTGGCTGCTTCGGCGATCGCCGGGAAGATTGTGGAGCCGCATGAGTTTTTGCGGGAGTCGAGTGAAGAGTTGGTGAACGCGAACCTACTGAAGTCCGGTCAACTTCCCTGAGGCACCAGGGATCAAAAGTCGCGCAACGAGTTTGTGCATGCGGGGAAAGTCGATTGGCTTGGTTAAGTAGCCAGAAACGCCTACGTCATACGCTGCGCGCTGGAAACCCTCTGTTCCATGGGCCGTCACCGCAATCACCGGCACACTCCTCAGGTCATCTTTTTCACGAAGCTTGCGCGTGGCTCCCAATCCATCCAACTGTGGCATGCTGATGTCCATCAGTATCAGATTCGGCTTCGTGTGCGCAGCGACACTAATGGCTTCTTCGCCATTGGTCGCAGTTACCACCCGGTAGCCTTCATGCTGAAGGCTAAGGCTCATCATGGCCACGTTGTCTGCTGAATCGTCCACCACCAGAATCAGGAACTTGCGCGCCGTCTCATGATCCATCGTCACTTCCAGGCCGCCGCTGTTTTGCGGTGGTTCTTCCGCTCGAGGCGGTGGTTCTTTTGCCCTGTTATTGATGCCTGGGAGCGCTGAGGTTGCGAACGGATCTTTCTGTTCCATGAAGTGGATTATAGGGCACGCATGGAGCAGTGCCCACTAGACACATTAACTTGTGACACGATCAACATGAATGGTTAAGAAGTACACTGCTATTGCTCCATTCAACTGCCGACAAACTGAAAGCATGTCGGACATTTTGCAGATCCACTCTTTACACCTGTGATAAAACTTTTTGCAGATCCACTCTTTACACCTGTGATAAAACTTTTCCCATGGCCATCCGACCAATCGTTGAATACCCTGCCCCAGTACTACTAAATCCCGGCGAACCAGTTGTTGATTTCGACGACGATCTGAAAACGCTGGTTCAGGACATGTTTGACACGATGTATGACGATGAAGGCGTCGGTCTGGCGGCACAGCAGATTGGACTGCCGTTGCGTCTGTTTGTGATGGATTGCGACGGCATTAAGCTGGTGGCCGCGAACCCGGAGATCATCTTCACCGAAGACGAGCAGTCGGGCGAAGAAGGATGCTTATCAGTCGGAAAGGTGCATGCGGAACTGAAACGACCAGCGAAGGTCACGCTGCGAGCGCAGGATCTTTCAGGAGAGTTTTTTGAACGTGAAGCTACCGGTTTGGCGGCGCGGTGTTTTCTGCATGAAACCGATCACAACGACGGGATTCTGTTTATCCGTCATTTGAGCCCACTCCGTCGCGATATGGTGGTCCGACGCTTCCGAAAACTGAAGAAAATGTAAAGCAAACTGTTAGTTTGCTTGAGTCTCGATAAAGACCTGCTGGAGTTTGTGTGAACGATCTGCAACTAGCAGTTTGCGTTACATTCAAGCCGCAGACATCTTGAACACGGTAAACAAAACCCATGAAAAAGATTCATGCCGTTTCACTGGCCTTCATCCTTGGAATCGTCTCGTTCAATTTCTCGGCAGCACTTGCACAGACTGACGCTCCAATCTCAACAATCCGCGCGCGGTACGCCGCCATCAACAAGCGTGCGGCGCGGTACAAAAAGGTCAAGAAGCAGTTGTCAGGATTTTCTCTGGAGGGTGGCGAACTCGTTGCTTATTTAGATGGAACATCAATCGTGAAGATGGTCGCCACGCATTATGGTGAGATGGGAAGATCGTCGGAGGAGTATTACTACTCAACCGGCAAGCTAATTTTTGTTCTCCACAAAACTTTTCACTACGACAAGCCAATGGGAAAGGTATTACGCTCGTTAGAGAATCGTTACTACTTCAATAACGATGAACTAATTCGCTGGATTGATGGGGACGGAAAGCAAGCTGACACAACTAGCGAGGTTGCTCGATCGAGTCAGAAGAATCTATTGGAAAACTCAGTTCTATTCCTCGCCGGAGCGCGTTCCAAGAATCGCACTATAGAAAGCGGCGAGTAATTCTTCATTGTCCATCGATGGGACTCAATCATTCTTCCTTGGTTTTGAAAACAGAATTTACCGCGAAGCGGTAAGAGCGCGGGGATAAATCCTCCTTCCCAACCTGTGAGAACGCTCAGATCCTAATAAGTTCCTCGGCGGGAAACATCTAAGGCCTTCGGCCCCAAACCGGCGGCGGCGGTTCCTTAGTCATGCGATCAACCGGTCGCTCTTTAAGCAGCCGCATCGCCTCTTCAACCGCCCGCTCCAGTTGCGGATCGCGTCCGGCAATGACTTCCTTGGGCCAGTTCTCAACATCAATATCCGGCCCGACGCCTTCGTTCTCCACCGCCCATTTTCCGTCGCGGGTGAAGAAGCCACCGCGGGGGGCAATCATTGATCCGCCATCAATGAACGGCGGCGTATCCGCGGTATGGACCAACCCTCCCCAGGTGCGTTTGCCAATGAGTGGTCCAAGTTTGCGCCGCCTGAACATATAAGGCATCAAATCTCCGCCTGAACCGGCCATCTCGTTGATGATCATCACCTTCGGTCCCCAAATACCCGCCGAAGGACTGGTAAATGGAAAGCGATCGCCAGCGACATTGTTGAAGTAACCATCAAAGTCGCGGCCGATGACGTCGATTATGTAATCCGCGGCCGAACCCCCGCCGTTAAAACGCTCGTCGATCACGGCGCCTTTCTTTTCCTGCTGCGAAAAGTAATAACGGTTGAAGCTGTTATAGCCAGGCTGTCCGGTGTTTGGAATGTAAACGTAAGCAAGTTGCCCGTTGGATATCTTGTCCACCAGACGTCGATTCGACTCGACCCACGCGCGTGTTCGCAGTCCCTGCTCGCTCGCGACAGGCAGCACAGTGACATTTCGCGCGCCCGTCATGTTTGGTGTTTTGTTTACCGTGATAGAGGTCTGACGGTTAGCGGTGCCGTCGAGCAGACGATAAATATTGTCAGGCGCCTTCAACTCAATGCCGTTGATCGCCAGTACATAGTCACCGACGTCGACATTTGCGCCAGGAGCTGCCAATGGTGAACGCAGATCGGGGTTCCAACTTTCGTTGTCGTAAATCCGCGTAATCTTGTACCGACCGTTTTCGATCACGAAGTCGGCGCCCAGCAGTCCACCCTGCATCTGCGGTACATCAGGCATATCACCGCCACGAACATACGAGTGCCCGATCGCAATCTCGGCGCCCATCATGTCCAGCAGGTAGTTGAGATCGGCTCGGTGCATCACGTGAGGCAGCATCTGCCCATACAAACTCTTCATCTTCGGCCAGTCGGTTCCGTGAAGGTTTGGCACGTATAGATAGTCCCGCTGATTACGCCAGCCTTCGTTGAAGATCTGTTTGAACTCCTCCTTTGGATCCACATACATTCGCAGGGCAACATTCAATCTTCCCTGCCCTGCCTGCGGAGCGTTGCGATCCGTCTCAACGATGAACAGCGACGGACTCGGAGGTAACGCGCCCGGCGCTAACGCCGCACCTGCAGCGGCGGCCCGGTACAAAAGCTTGCGATTGTCAGCGCTGACTTCATACGTGGTGACTCCGTTGACGAAGCTGATAACCCGGCGATCACATAAGCGGTACCGCCATAACTCACTGCCGCCAGGTTGGCCTGGACCAGGTGCAACCCCCGAAGCTTCGAGGAAAAACACGGCTCCATCCGGTCCGGAACGCAGCGTCGAATACTGTCGCTCGCGAACACCAGGAACTGAAAGAATTCGCTGGGCCAATCCGTCAAAATCAATCTGCACCGTCACTGGACCACGAGGTCCCCGTGGCGTCGGCGTTGCCGTCGGTTCAACCGGCATGTTGCTATCCGGTGGCGGTGTGTCGCCCGGGCAAACGCCCGGCGGCAAAGTGCGCCGGCCAGTGCCAACGCCCCGATCTTCGTCGCTTTCCGGAAGCAAAGGACTCGCATCAGTCTTTCTGAGCACCGCCAGGTACAAACCAAAGTTTGTGTCATGCGGGTATGAGGTCATGTCGAGCCATTGCGACTTAAGGCCAAAATCCGTCGAGGCCAGGAACCACAAATACTTCCCACTTGCGTCCCAGGCCGGCCAAACCGCATCAGCCAAACCGTCGGTTACCTGTTTCGATTCGCCGGTCTCAACGTTGCTGACGAAAATCGCGTGATACAGCGAGCGCAACCGGCTCGCGTAAGCAACCCACTTCGAGTCAGGACTCCAAACCGGATTCAGGGTGCGTTGCGGAACCATCCACGGATCGTTTCCGACAACTTTTGCCTGGCCGCTGGCAACATCCATCACCCAGACTTTCAAGTCGGTATCGCTATAAAGAATCTTCTTCGAATCTGGTGACCAGGACGAGGTGTAGTATTGCTTTGGATTCGGGAGAACAATTTCACGCGGTGGAGTCAGTCCATCCTGCGCTTCGATGTAGAGTCGATATTCGCCGGATTTGTCGCTGAAGTAGGAAATAAATTTTCCATCCGGGGACCATGCGGGATCTCTTTCCGCGGCAGCGCTCGAGTTACTTAGATTTCGTATGTCACCCTTCTCTGCTGGAATCGTGAAGATCTCACCGCGTGCTTCCACCACAACTCTGCGGCCGGTTGGCGAGAGCGCCATGTTGGTCATCCGGCTGGAAACGTCTTTCCAGTTCGGCATCATCCAGGGGAAGTCACCAACCGCGGTGATGTTCACGACGTGGGATTTTCCACTCTTCGGATCCAACTCATGTACGTAGCCGGCTTGTTCGAAAACTATCGAGCCGGCGCCTGAATTCAAAGCCTTCACATCGAAATCCGTAAACTTCGTTACCTGCGTCAGCTTCTTCGTTCGCGTTTGGTATTCCCAAACATTAGCGACCCCATCTCGATCGGAAATGAAATACACCCCATCGTCCACCCAAACGGGATCTACGTCTTTTGATTCGGTCCATGGAGGTGAGACCAGGTCGTAAGTTTTTAGATCGACGATCCAGATCGGACGATTCTGACCGCCACGATAGTTGCGCCGTTCTTCGTCCCACGAATTGTTCATGCGGTAAGCCATTCGCGAGCCGTCTGCGGAAATTTTTCCCTGGAACGCGCGGGGCAAAGCCATCGCAGATTCGACACCACCCTCGACCGGTACGGTCCAAAACCTTGGACTGCCGCTCGGCGCCCAGGTAGCGCGCGATGAAGCAAACAGAATCGATCGTCCATCGGGAGTCCAACCCTGAACTTGATCGCCACCCGGATGCCAGGTCAACCGGCGCGGCTCACCACCCTCGGCAGATACAACATAGACATCAAGATTGCCTGCGTATTCGCCGCTGAATGCGATCCACTTTCCATCCGGAGAGAAGTGAGGCGTGGTAGTCAATCCCTGAAAGCTGGTTAGTCTTCGTGCTGCACCACCAGCGCGCGGAACCGTCCAAATATTGTTTGCGTAGGCGAACGCGATCTGAGAGGAACTCACACTTGGCGTTCGCAGTAATCGAGTCGGGCTTTGTCCCAACACCGAAGGAAAAACAGCGAGGAAGACGACGCACACAAAAAATGCGTAGGAGCGGTTAAGGTGACAGGACATTATCTTTTCTCTCGGATTCGGATTCAGAATGGTGGTTAGCGGGCCTCTTGTAGCATGAACTTATCGACCGAGGAAAGCTTTCCAGAAAAATGGAATTTTTCCCATAAAACTGGAGTGCTGAAAACTGGTTCTAACTTTGCTGATTAGTGTGAGAAAATGCCGCTACACTCGGCTTTGAACCCGTCCGTCAGTGCATTCGTCGTGGTTGAGAATTCCACCGCGCGATACCTTTAAGACTGATGCGCAAGCCGCGCTGTTTCCATCGGCATTAACAATCCTACAGGAGCCCACTACGATGATTTCTTTGAAACGTTTCTATCTTTCTTTGCTGTCAGTGTTGGTCGTTGGCGCAAGTTTATCAGCGCTGGGCCAGACGATTCGTGCCCCGCGACCAAGTCAAAAAGCCAGTGTGATGCAAACCATTGGTGTAACCGACGTGACCATCACCTACAGCCGTCCCGGCGTAAAAGGCCGCAAGATCTGGGGCGACCCATTACCGTCCCAGGCTGAAGTCAAAGGCGAAGCAACTCTGGACGATCAAAACGTGCGCCCGAAAGATGCCGCGATCGTTCCCTGGGGCCATGCCTGGCGCACAGGTGCGAACGAGGCTACACAATTTGTCGTGACCGACGATGTTTGGATTAATGGCCAGAAACTGGCCGCCGGAAGTTATAGCCTGCACACAGTCCCGACGAAGGACGAATGGACCATCATCTTTAACAGTGTGGCGAATCAGTGGGGCAGCTTTAACTATGACGCGACCAAAGATACGTTGCGGGTAAAGGTGAAGCCGGAATGGGTTAACGAAAACAAGGAATGGCTGGAATATTCGATCGAACCGATTGGCGATACCTCGGCGCGAGTAAACATTCGCTGGGAAAAAGTTAGCGTGCCCTTCACGGTAGAAGTGAGGGACGTGATGGCTTTGGCTTTGACGAAAGCTCGTGCTGCAGTAGCCGCCGCCAAACCCGATGACTTCCAGACACGCGCGCAGGCCGCCAGCTTCGCACTCAACAACAAACTCGCTGTCGAAGAAGCGATGGGATGGCTGGACCAGTCCATCAAGATTAAAGAGACGATGGGAAACGTCGGTCTAAAGGCGAGGACACTTGCCGCCCAGGGCAAGACCGCCGAAGCTATTGTTCTGGGGGAAAAAGCCATCCAACTCGGCAAGGATGCCAAAGCCAACCCGACAGCCATTGCCAACCTGGAAAAGGCTGTCGCCGAGTGGAAAGCTAAGAAGGCATAGCCGAAATGTCCGACATGCTTCAAGGAAGCGCTGAACAAGTACCAGGGTTTTGTATTTAGCCCGCGGAGCGGAGACAGCGTAAAGCCTGGGGTGGAGATCAGCGGAACCCCAGGGACGAGTCATCCAAAAACAGTCGCAAAGCCCACGGAGTAGGCGATGAACTTGATCAGAATTTCCTGAAGCATGTCGATACTAAGCGTGCCGTCTTTGCCTTCCTCGAACGTTGTAGAAATGATATTGTCCTGCTCTCCCCGCATGGTCTAGATTGGGCCAACCAATTCGTTTCGCCTGAGGTTCCATTATGAAAATATCCTCCGCTTCCCTGCTGGCTCGCTCGTTAGCAACCCTTCTAATTGTGGTCTTTGCCGTATCTCCCATTTGGGCCACATGTGGTGGCGGCGGTGGTGGCGGTGGTGGCGGCGTTTCTGGTGGTAGCGGCGGTGGTTCAGCGCCCGAGGTTTATCCGGTGCCGTGGAAGATTCGTGGCCCAAAAGATCCACCGGCAAAGGGATTGGTGGTCTACTGGTTCCCGGCCTCTAAAGATGAGATCAAGAAATCAAGTTTGCGCTTATCACGCACGCTCTCTCTGTATGCGTCGCAGTGCATCTCGATGGAGTTGGCCGATGGCCAGGTGGCTAATGCAGAGAAGCTTGTGGGTGAGGCAAAGCTGCCAGTGGCTGTAATCGCCACACCCGACGGCGAACCGGTTACGAGAGTTGAGAACAAGGAGGGGAAACTCAGAGTGGAAGCTGTTGAGAAGGTCCTCCAGGCAGAAGTAAAGACCCGTGAGACCACACTTGATGGCCAACTGAAGGAAGCAAAAGCGAAGGCTGCTGCTGGTGAAAAGGACGCAGCCATCGAGCTTCTGCGCGCGGTGGCAGTCGAGAAATGCATGTTCCCCAAGAAGGCGAAGGATGCCTCCAAGGAACTAAAGAAACTTGGTGTAGACGACTCGGGCATCGCAGACGCCGCTGACTATCCGACGCCGGTTTTTGAAGCCCCGAAGAACGCGCGGATTGAAGCTATCATGGTCCGCGGACTGATTGCTGAGAATAGCGCGCAATACATCACCGCAGAGAAACTCTACCAGCGCGCACGGCTGATGGACCCCGCCGATCCAACGCCGCTGCGCTACCTGGGTGAGCTCTATCGCCACCATACCGGTGACTGGGATAAGGCGCGAGCAACTTTCAATGAGATTCTAAATATGCCAGCCGATCCGCTTTCGAGAGCGGTAGCACTGCACGGGATCGGCAAGATCACAATCCATGATGGTGAATTTAAAAAGGGACTGCACCTGATGGAGGAGTCGGTTGCGGAATATCCACTGGCGCTAACCTATCGCAACCTGGCTGTCTACTGGAATTCTGAACGCGATCTGAAAAAAGGGGATGAGTACACTCAGAAAGCACTGGCTCTTGATCCCAAAGATCCGTACAACCATGTCTTCGCGGCAGTCTGGATGTCTGCCGCCGGACGCGGTGCTGAGGCCCTAAAGATTGCCGGGCAGAACTTCCATCTACTGCCTGCTTCATACAATCTCGCCGGCATCTACGCGCAAAACGGCCAGCGAAAGAAAGCGCTCGCGCTACTGCGTAGGCACTTCTACGAGTACGAGCGTTACCACGCCGTGCGAGAAAAGGAAATGATGGAAGCACGCGTCGATGCAGTGTTTGATTCACTGCGTAACGATTCCGATTTCCTTGCCTTAACACGTCACGCTGACGGAAAGCTGCCAATGCCGATGCCCGGGATGCCCGCAACCATGGCCAGCCCGAATCGGTAAGGCAGGAAACGAAAAGACGGTCTCGTGGGTAGCGTCCTGGACTTTAGAAGTCAGGACACTACCCTCTTGGTTGTACGGTTGTAAATTTTGGGATTTCGATAACTTTCTCTGCTGCCACTAATGGGTGTTGCCAAACTAACCGAGCAGAACACCGTCGTTCCATCCGAAAGTAAGTATTCGAAGATCGAGCGCGAGCGACGGTATCTCCTGCAAGACCTTCCCGAAGGACTTTCGCGTGCGGACCCGCACGTGCAAATCACCGACAACTACATTACCGGTACGCGTCTTCGTATTCGTAAAGTCCGCGAGCCGAGATCCAACAAGTGGACCGTGAAGTTCACGCAGAAGTTTGCTCCCGACCCTCTGGATTTCTCACGTACCCTTATCACCAACACCTATCTCAACGCGCTCGAAGCGGAAACGCTCGCCATGTTTGACGCTAACGAGATTCGCAAGAATCGTTACCGCTTCGACTACCAGGGCAAGACCCTTTCAGTCGACATGTTTCTTGGCGACTTGTTTGGCCTGGTGCTGGCTGAAGTAAACTTTGAAACGGACGAAGAGCTGGATAGTTATCCGACACCGGCGTTTGCGATCGCTGACGTGACCAACAACGTGCTCTTTACGGGTGGCAGTCTTTGCCAGGCGACGTTTGAAGATATCCGGGCAGAGATTCTGAAGAGCGGAATGATCAATCCAAGAGCTGCCTCGCTGACGCCAGGCATGGAGTAACGATCAATTTTGATCACACCGCCCCAGGCAAAGCCCAGGTCAAACATATTCATGAGATCAAAGAACGCACTCGCGCTACTCATCCTTACCACCGTCGTCGTCGTTGCCGTTGGCTCGTGTCAGAAAGATGCTCCGTCGGTAAACCAGGCCACAGGAAACAACAATGCCCCGCAGGTTCAACACGCACTCGGCGGCACCACACCGCAAGGACAAACCAGGCACTTTAAAGGTTCGATCGGAAGCGCACTCGATTTGCAGATGAAGCTGGTGCGCGAGGGCGAGCGCTTGAGTGGCTCTTACTACTATCAAAAGGTGGGTACGAAGATCGATCTGCGCGGCTCTATTGACGCTGACGGAAATCTCGTGCTTGACGAATTTGATCCTGCGGGTAAACAGACCGGAAGTTTTAAGGGGACCTGGAAAACCGAAGACAACGAGTTGGTTACCTTAGCGGGAAATTGGTCGGCGCCGGGTAGCAACAAACAAACTGCCTTCTCATTGCACGAACAGGCAATCGAATTTAGCGGAAACGTTGAATTTGTCGATAAGAAGATTGCTGAGAACAACAAGAAGCTGAAATATGAAATCGATGTCGTGTACCCGCAATTAACTGGTGCCGGGCCGGCAAATATCGAGAAGTTCAATCAACTAGTTCGAACGCTTGTAAACGGCAAGGTGGTTGATTTCAAGAAAGAGATGGTACCGGAAAGCGGTGAAGAAGCGGCCACTGATTCAGAATCGACAACTGGCAACGACTTTAACATTGGCTACAACATTGCCATGGCTAAGGACGATTTAATCAGTCTGAATTTCAGTGTGGGCAGCTACTACTCGGGCGCGGCGCACCCAAATTCCTATTCAGAGAGTTTCAACTTCGATCTGAAGACCGGCAAGACAATCAGACTCGCGGATTTATTCAATCCCGGCTCGAAGTATCTGCAGGCCATTTCAACCTACGCGATTCAGGATTTGAAAAAGCAGTCGAAGGCGCAGGGTGATAACTCGATGCTCGACGACGACTGGATTCAAAGAGGCGCCGGACCGGATGCGAAGAACTATCAGAGTTGGACGATCACCAAAACAGGATTGGGTATCACTTTCGACGCTTATCAGGTTGCGCCTTATGCTGCCGGGCCTCAGCAGGTAACGGTTCCGTATTCAACGTTGAGAGACATCACCCGAGTGGATGGACCACTGGGTCAGTTTATGAAGTAGGAATTATGAATCGGCTGTTTGGTTTATGGGTCGTTATCGGTGGGATTTGCCTGATTGGAATCGGTCTCTTGATTTACTCAGGCGGATTGAATTGGTTTGGCCGGTTACCGGGGGACATTCGATACGAAAGCGAACGAACTGGAGTCTACATTCCGATTGTTTCGATGCTGCTCATTTCGTTAGCGCTTAGTTTGGTTTTCTATCTAATTCGAAGGTTCTTCTAACGAGATAGCGCCATTGGTGGCGATGAGGTCGTACCAACACCCGGTGGGGGATAGGCGCCTGCGATTGCAAATCGGAAATCGGCAGACCCTCCCGCTATCCGCAAGGTGGTAGTGACCTCATGACACTTCGATCGGAAAAACTTTGGCGACGTCCCTCCGCAGATTCGGAACCCATGCGAGCACGCGTATCGATTACGCGGTCGCTGTCCCAGCCTCCAGATACTCAGTTCCGTGCTTGCGTCTGAAATAAACCCCGAGCAGAAACGCGACGAACATGATCGCAGCGCCCGTCCAGAAAGTGACGCGCAGAGAATGATCGCTCATGTAATGACTAACGCCGTCAGCGCCTCTATAAGCAACCTGACTGTGAATGAGGACGGCTGCGATTATCGGTCCTACCGCGCGTGCCAGGCTCGCTCCTGACTGGACCACGCCCATCACACTCCCTTGCTCAGCTGCGCTGACACTCCTCGACGCGAGGCTGTTGAGAGCAGGCGTTGCCAGAGAATTTCCCAGAGAAAATACTCCGCCACCGATCAACAGGGCGACCAACCCACCCGCTTCCGGCCCAACGAACGGCACCGCAAAAAGACTGAGTGCAAAAAACAAGGCGCCTCCAATTACGAGGGGCATTTCGCCGAATCGTTTCACCAATCGTCCAATCAGCACACCCTGAATGACCACCGCGATTAAACCCACGTAGGCAAAGAGATAGCCGTTGTGTTGTGCGTCGTAGCCGAACCGGAACATCGTGTAGAGGGAAAACGATGTGGTCATGATCGAAAAAGCTACGACAAAGAAAAAGTAAATCGTGATGATAAATCCCAGTCGTGGTTGCTTTAGCGAAGCGAATAATTGCGAGAACCCACGTCCTCGAGCCGCTGAGATTCGTGCCGGATGATCGGCGGTAACGGTTTCGGGTAAGGTGAAGTAAAGCAGGGTAGCATTGGCGAAACACAATCCCGCGGCAAACAGAAATGGCACCGAGACTCCCCAGCGGCTGAGAATCCCACCGATGGCTGGTCCAAAAATGAACCCCAGACCGAATGCGGCGCCGAGGAGTCCCATTCCTTTGGCGCGGTCTTCGGGAGTGGTGATATCAGCGATGTATGCCTGGGCTGTTGAAATGTTACCGCCGGAAATGCCATCGAGGATTCGACCCAGAAAAAGCATCCACAGTGTTTTCGCAAAACCGAGAATTAGAAAACCGATACCTGTACCGATTATTGAAGCGAGCAACACCGGCCGCCGGCCATGCTTGTCCGAAAGGCGGCCAAGCACCGGGGAAAAGATCAATTGCATTATCGAATAGGAAGCGAAGAGCAGACCGACGGTGCGAGGCGTGGCGTTGAACTGAGTACCCTCAGCGTAGAACGGCAGAACCGGAATAACGATTCCAAATCCGAGCAAGTCGATAAATACAGTTGTGAAGATGACTACAAGCGGTGAGCGATTCATGGCAAATGGTTATCTACGCCAAGAGTAAGAGGTGCCCTATCCATCCGCCAATGAACCTTCATTTATCGTCGGCGCCCGCCGTACAGCGCCATGTCCATCGAGGCCAATCCGCCGCCTGAGATCAGCAACGCCACGCACATTGCCAACAGTGCCAGCGCATATTCAATGCCCTTGGATCCGAAGAACGCCGGCCAATGCACACCGAATATCGCGGTAAGCATTGTGCAGGCCACGAAGAAAGCACCAACGCGCGTGAACAGTCCAAGGACGATCAGTATCCCACCAACGAATTCAGAAAGCGCGGCCGCACCCCACCATAACCAGGCCGGCTTCATAAATGGGAACGGAGCGTTTGGATTACTGATCATCGCGTTGAAGCCTGGCCCGCCCCACATGCCGAGCACCTTCTGCGCACCATGCGCAAATATGATTCCTCCCAGTGCCAACCTGATTGGCAGAGTGAACCACACCGGCCAGGTGATAGTGATTTTGCGTAACATGGTGGACCACCTCCACTTAAACTGCTTCTAGATCGGGCAAGATATTAGAGTATCCGACACTAATTGTCGCCTTAGCTGAAGTCCATCTCTATTTCGGGACGAAGCGATTTGAACGATCAGGCAGCCTTCGCGAGTCGCTCAGCGATCGACTGCTTCGGCTGAGCGCCAATTAACCTATCGATTAAGGTGCCGTTCTTGAAAAGTAACATCGTCGGGATACTTTGGATTTGAAACTGAGCAGCCGTGCGCGGATTCTCGTCAACATTTAGCTTGGCGATCCGATAACGGCCGTTGGACTCTCGGGCCAATTGGTCCATGATTGGGCCAACCATGCGACAGGGTCCACACCAGGGAGCCCAACAGTCAAGCAGCACCAATCCCGGTGCACCTAAGACGTCTCGTTGAAATGTTTCGTCGGTGATCACCAACGGCTGGCCATCGCTGGCTGAATCCGCGGACCCCTTCAAGAGTTGGCCGCACTTGCCGCAGCGGGCTAACTTTCCGTCGCTCTTTTCGGCCTCAACTCGGTTCTTCGCGCCACACTTGTTGCACGTGACAATTGCCATCTCGGGTTTCCTCCTGAGGCGAGTCTAGGTTCTCCCTGGTCTCAAAAGTTTTTCAAAAGAGTGTTTGATATTTGAGTTCAACAATTGCACAGATCTAACTGTGTGACCAGTCGCCGGCTGACCACAACGAATCCGGAGCGCTCGCCGTCTTAACCAAAATATTTTTTACTTCTCCTACCTAGTTGCCCTCGAAGCCCGTACAATGATCTTCGTGGCCAGGCCGCTGCGACACATGCCGATCGAATACGAACACATCAAATTCTCGATTGAAGACCGCGTTGCCAGGGTGACGTTTTCACGGCCCCCGGTAAATATTTTCAACATCGCCATGATGCGGGAAATAAATGACGCGCTAAACGAATGTTCGCAACAACGTGATCTCGTCGCAATCGTCTTTGACGCAGCAGCTGACTGTCGCGCGTTCAGTGCCGGGGTCGCCGTCGAGGAACACCGCGAAGACATGATTTTCCAGATGCTGGACCAATTCCATGCCATCTTTCGAAACCTCGAACAGATTGCTCGACCGGCGATTGCAGTGGTTGATGGCGCGGCGCTGGGAGGCGGCTGCGAGTTGGTAATGGCTTGCGACATGGCCATCGCGAGCGAACGGGCCCGCTTTGGCCAACCGGAAATCAAACTCGGTGTGTATCCTCCGGTCGCCGCCGTTATGCTGCCACACGTCATTGGCGACAAGCGCGCCCGCGAGCTTATTTTGACGGGCGAACTTATTGAGGCAACCGAAGCAGCGCGATTAGGACTCGTAAACTATCTGGTCCCGGTCGATCAGCTGAACGCCAAACTCTCGGAGATCCTTGCAAGGCTTCGTGGACTTTCGGCTGTATCACTGGAGATGACTAAACGAGCCATCGACATGGGCAGAGGCCGTTCCATCGATGAGGCACTTAAGCAGGTGGAGGACATGTATCTTCAGGAACTGATGAAAACTCACGATGCCACCGAAGGCATCAATGCCTTCATGGAAAAACGTAAGCCCGTTTGGCGGAACCGGTAACTCAGACTCTGATGACAACCTACTAATGAAGCCGCATATCTCCAGCAGATTGATTCCAGCGCTAGCCCTGATCGTCATGATCAGCAGCGTTGACGGACTCGCTCAAAAGCGACCTAACGAGTCGCAGACCAGCCACTCGCGCAACGTATTGACCGGTGAAGCCATTGAGTTGGTGGATTTGGCGTCCACAGTGGTTTGCAAGGAGCGGCTCACCGATCCGAAGGGTAGTGTTCCGATCGATGATATGCAGGCGCGGCCTTCGCTGCCGGTTCAAAGCCCGGAGGCAGTTGCCGGCGCCAGGCGCGCTCAACGTTTGTTACCGGTGGCCAAGGAGCTTGTCGCTTCGTCGCTTCGCCAACTAGCTCGCGAGTACAGTCTTGTGGGATCGAAGCCTCAAGCAGCCAGGTTGCAGCGCGCGATAACACGAATGATGGCAGTGAATCGCGTTAGACCTGATATGGACGCGCGCGACAATGCTTCTGTATTTCTACACAACCCTCACACCATAATCTTCGGCACAATTTTTTTGGCTGGCCTGCCTTCTGACGAAGGGATCGTTTCGGTTCTAGCGCACGAGTTGGTCCACATCGCTGATGGAGGCGAAGACAGCCTCGCATTGCTCTTCAAAAATGTCGGCACTCGTGCTTCGAAACTAACTGGGGAAAACATCAGCGGGCAAAAAGCCGAGGAGCTGACTTGCGATCTGGTAGGCACTCTTGCGGCAAGGGGACTTGTGGCCAGGGAGCCAAATTATGAACCCCTGCCCAGAAGGATTTCACGCTCATTGGCCCACAATTGCGTGGAGCAGGATGAAGGGGACGACGATCACCTCTCTCCCCGAACGACGATCCGCGCCCTACTCAGCCTTACGCCTGACATCACCCGCTCGCTTGTTTACGGCCGTTAGTCACGAGAATCCAGCGGACGACCGATTGACAGTGCACTGTTCGCACTTCTACGATCCCTGACATTCTCAACGAAGGCGCACAACGATTTGATTGAACTGCCCGCGAAGACGAACACTTTCACACCTGGAAAGCTGAGACGACCAGCCCTTCTCATCACGTTGCTACTGTTCGCGTTAGTATCGGCTTGTTCGTCGATTATTCCGCGCGGCGATAACGTTCTACCGCGGGTGCTGCGCGATGTTCCAGCCCAACGTCTCGCCTACAAGTTTCAACCTGACATCACTCTGCCGGATGAGATCAAAGGAGAGGATACCGACTATAAGATTGAGGCGATTCAGCTGGACTTTGATTCGCGCCGACCGAACGACGCACTCGTGAGAACGGTTCGTTCGCCAGATGGTCATAGAGCTTTGGTTCTGTACAACGCAGCGGACGAACCGAGCCAGGCGTTTCGCATCGACCTCTACGCCTCCGAAGGAAACTTTATACGCAACCTGACACCCCCGGATCTCTCGTGCGTATTCCCGGAAGCAGTGTTGTGGTCGCCCGACGGAAACTCAATTACTTTCATCGCCCACAAGAACGTCAAGCCGGCGCCTTCGCCGACACCTCTTGATGCTACTCCACCAGAACCTATTGAGGCTGCGCCGTTACCAACCGTCGCGCCGACCTTTGCACCCGTTCAAGTCTTTAACACCGAACAGATCTATATTTGTAACCGCGATGGGTTTGATCTAAAGCCGCTCAGTTCACGGGAAGGTTTGATTTACTTCTATTCGGCGTGGGCACCTGACAGTCATGCGATTGTGGCTTTAGCCTGCAGGGAGAGCGAGTGGGACGAGCGTGAACGAGCGTATAAGTTGCCGATTGGGCGCCCGAGATTGATTAATCTCGATGGTACCGAGCGACTGCTCGACGACGACCTCACGGAAGCACTACCGGTCTGGTCACCTGATTCTTCAAAGGTGGCGACGGCATTTGAGGCTGATGTCAAGATTTACGATGCTGCGACGAGTAAACCGACTCAGGCAGTAATCAAACTACGCGAGCAGTTAATTGCTGCATCACGAATACACGAGGAGCAGCGCGCGGCCAATCAAAACCAAACCGCAACTTCGCCCGGCAGTAGTTCACAGTCGGCAATCCCCGCTTCTTATAATCCGATAGTTCGCCTCGAGTGGAGTGCACCCGAAACTCTCTACTTTCAAACTGCCTATATTCGGCTCATTCCAAACGATCCAATAACCACGTTTCAGCGCTGGCATATCCTGACACTGAGCGCCCAAGCCGCCATTCTCAAGTAGATCAGCGGTTCTTGCTGGCTGGTAACCAACTTGCGCCATTGGCAAAGACGATTCGCATGATCACCGCTTGCTGTGTAAAGGCCTCTGAATCTTTTTTGCCAAGCATTCGAACGCTGGTGGTCTTCACGGGTGGTACCAAATAAAGAACACTCAGTTCTTTAGTGTTTCCGGGCTTGATAGTCTCGTCACTAGTAAACTGATGCCGCATCACTTCGGTCCCTGTGTCAGGATCGATAAAAAGAAAGTCCCAATCGATGGACTGGATTGTCAGGTTTCCGTCGTTCCTAACCTTTACTTTATATCGGTACCCGTCCCGGGGTAGTTCAGTTTGACTGGCTTTGGCGGTAGCCGCTTTGTGGTTACTAATCTGGGTCTCCAGCTTGGCGACCTTGCCTCGGTCTCCCACGTTCTTGGCGGCAGCGAGCTGTTGTTCTCTTTGGGACTGCTGGACAAGTTCATCCTGCGACGCCAACGAAGCCAGCGAAGGTCGTGGCCGTATCCGCTCCTTTTCCCAACTGCACTTGAGAACCACAACACCGCTGTCACCATTCTGAGCCAATAGGATCGGACTGCAGGCAAGAATAGTCAGGAATAAGGCGAGACTACTCGGTTTGACTGTGTTCATCTTGGTCCTCCGAGACGTCAATTAGTTAAGAAAAAATGGAGGGCTCCACTTTCGGGGAGCCCTCCACGTGTCGAACCTTTTTCGTCACGCGAGAGAAGAACCTCAGAAGCTATATTTCAAGCTAAGTGTGATTGAGCGGTTGCCCCAGTTATTCAGGTTTTTCCCATAATCAGGATTGGACAAGCTATTGGTCGGTCGCCCGTAATTATCCTGATTAAATGCGTTCACGAAGTCACTCCGGAAAATGAGGCGATGCGGATTTTCGCCCCACGGCATTATGAACTTCTTCCGCAAGCTCAAATCGGTGTTGTAGTAACCGGGAGCGCGAAACGTATTCTTTCCCAAGTTACCGTTACCGAGACTATTGACCAGGGGCAAGCCGTTGGTGCCGAGGGGCACAAGGAATTGCCCTCCGACTAACGGACTCGTAAAGCTGCGGAAGTCGCCCGTTACGGGGTCGAGTATGAGCGTGCCGCTCGGGTTATAGTTCGGGCGATCACCACCTCCGCCATTTCCGTTCGTGTCGACTCCCGTTAGCATCGTGAAGGGCTGGCCGGATTGGCGAGTGACAATTCCAGAGACTTCCCAGCCGCCGAAAATCTGCTTGCCGATGCTGCGGTGGAAGAAACTTCCAGGAGGCGCAGGCACTTCGTAAATGAAGTTTGCGACCAGGCGGTGCGTGCGGTCGAAGGCGGACAATCCTTTCTCGGCCTGAACGTTAAAGAAATCCTGCGGGATTTGTGGCGACCCACCGGTGATGGCGGCTACACCGAGCGACTCATCGTTGTCCGAAATGAGCTTGCTATAGGTATAAGCGATACCGAATTGGAGATGGTCAGAAAATCTCTTGTTGATGGTAGCGAAGGCTGCGTTGTAGTTGCCGTGTGAATCGGTGGCAATCAAGGTCCGCGAACCAAACTGTGGGAATAGGCGTCGGGCCTGCAAGCTCGGGATTGATGCGGAATTTTGAGTCGCTCTCACCGTGGCGGCCTGGGCGGCAGTCAGAATTCCGGGGTTTGCCTGAAGTTGGTTGATTTGGTTTTTTGACCGGCTGCCGGTGTAACCAACCTCCATAATGTAGTTTCCCTTGAACTCACGCTGGAAGCTCAGACTGAATAGCTGTGAGTAGGGGCTGACTGCGTTTTCTGGGGTATTTACATAGGTGGCAAGCGGATTAAATACTGGGGCGCCAGTAACCGGGGCGATGGTCGGATAGAGATCCTGAGTTGCGGGTGACGTGATCTGACCTACCACCACGCGCGGGAAGTTCGACGCGTTGACTGTCAGGATGTTGTAGAACAAAACGTCATAAGCAATCCGGTAGCCGCCCCGGACGCTCGAGAGACCATCACCGAAAACGGACTTCAGAAATCCGCCCTCTGGACGCGGGCTGTAGGCGAAGCCGAATGACGGTGCGAAGTTGTTGTTATCTCGTCGGGTCGGGCCGGGAACCAATGCCGCGAGACTGGCCGCATCGGTAGCTCCGAAAAATCCGAAGGGATTGTTGGCGGTCTCATAGCGCACACCCAGATTGAGGGTCAGGTTTGGAGTCACGCGCCAGTCGTCCTGAGCAAAGTAAAATTGTTGGTTCTGACGTGCAGTGAACGTGGCAGTGTTGAGCGCCTGTGCAAATGTAGTTGCCCGATTATTGATGTAGTCCTGAAAGTTTGCGAACGTAAACGTTCCCTTGGAGTCGAATGCCGCAAGGTTGAATAGCTTGAGCTTGCGGATGTCTACGCCAAACTTAAACGAGTGGGAACTCTTCTGCCAGGAGAGCGTGTCGGAAAACTGGAAACTGTCCTGCACCCGCCCCTGGGGGAAGTTGTTGAGCCCGCCGATGGTAAACAAGCCGGTGATAGTGGCGGTTGGAACATTCGGAGCGACCTCGGGAAATCCGAGATTGCGGCGCACATAAGAGAACCGGAATTCATTGATGACCGCTGGGTTGAAGATGTGAGTCTCACTCAGCGCCAGGTTCTGATCGAATATGTTCTGGTCGCCGGTGAAGAGCGAACCGAACGAGGTGTTGCTGATGACGTTAACATCAGTCGTCTTGTTGGTAATGTAACGGCCAGTGAGGTTGTCGTCTCCACCGATCTTGTGATCAATTCTGAGCGTATGGGTGTAGTAGTCGGCCGGCTGAGTGATACCGACATTGGTCAAGCCGGTTTGGATTGCCACACCGTTGACGGTCTGGTTATTGAGCGTACGAAACTGCACGCCGGAAGCATAGATCCCGTTCAGAAAGTTAAGCTGATTAACAACGGCTGCCCGGCCCGCAGCCGATTGGCCTGGTCCTAATGGCACCGTGGCGAGCGCCGCCAGGCCCGCTGGCGTGGGAATTCGAACAGATCCTCCCAAGGCCGCGCCCGGACGCTGCCGGTCACCCTGGAAGAGGTAGAAAAAGAAAGTTCTGTTACGACCATCGTAGATTGAGGGTCCACCCTCGCCAAAACGCGGAATGTGGAGTGGTCCGCCGAAGGTGAAGCCAAATTGATTGCGCACGAATCGCGCTGGACGAGTCAAACCTACAGACTTCTCTATGTTATCCAATGCGTTGAGGCGACTCCCGCGATAGTACTCGAAGGCATCGCCGTGAAAGTCGTTTGCCCCTGAGCGTGTAATCACGTTGATTTGTGCACCGGAATTTCGCCCAAACTCCGCGCTGTAAGCGTTGGTCTGAATCTGAAACTCCCCAACGCCCTCCGGCACCACATCGACTGTGGAGATAGTTACGCTAAGGTCGTTGTTGTCGGAACCATCGATCGTAAAATTGTTGTTGCGCGCACGCTGACCATTGGCTGAGATGCCGGTCGAGCCAGGAGCGCTAAAAGTATTGGGAGCGAGCAGCGCCAGATTATTAACATCACGCGCGGCACCTAGCGGTAATTCAACGACCTGCCTGGCTGTCGTGGTCAGGCCCAGCGTTCCATTCGTTTTGTTGATCGTGATCGCATCGACGGTCGCAGCTACATCCACGGTGCCGGACACTCCGCCCGCAGTCAGTTCAACATCAAGGCTTGTTTCGTTGGTCTGCTGAACAGCTAGACTACGATTTTCAACTTTAGTGAAACCCGACTTTTCAATCGTTACGTTATAGCTTCCAGGCTCGAGAGCGCCAATGCGGAAGAAACCCTCACCGTTGGTAGTGGCTTCCCGCGTGATATTGGTTTCCGGGTTAGTGACTTTAACCTGTGCATCGGGGATTGAAGCTCCTGCGCTATCTCGCACAGTTCCCGAAATGGCACCTCGCGTCATCTGAGCGCTCGACTCAGTGGGAAGCGAAAAAACACCAAGCAGCGACAGAACCAAACCTAGCCCCAGCTTGAAGGTAAATGTCTTATTTCGCATTTGAATTCCTCCGATTGGCTGAAAGAGAAAGTGGACGGGTCCTGGGACTGAGACTTGGGATGTGTCCAAGAACCGCGAAGCGAGGTGAACAAGTCACAAACTTGCAATAGGTATGCCCTCAAAAGACGGTTCGGTAAAGCTTTTCGTGGACATATTTTAGGATCAGCGTCATGACCGAGCGGTGTTTAAGGTATGCGAGATTTTGGATTCAAATGCAGATTCTTGAATTCCGGTGAGGAAACCGTACAGGCCAGTAGCGCTGAATCCTATGCTGCGACCGAGCTTGCGCAGTTCGATTTAATCCGGCGGGCGCTGCCAGAACGTGCCGTCGTCATATTCCAGGCGAGTTATCACAACCTGTTCCGAATAACTGCCTTTCACCTCTTTGCCTGAATTCGACACATGGACCACTTTAATTGGCGTTGATGACGAGCTTCCTACCAGGTCGGCAGTCTTGCCGGGACGAAGGCTAATGCGATTTGTGCAGCTGGTGCGACCGATCTCTTCCTGAGTTTGGTTGTCGAAAAACGCGTAGTTCCAGACCACCACCTGAATTGTTTTTGTTCCTGAGTTTCGAATCTTCGCTTCAAAAAGGTAGACGACCGAGGGCCGGTCGAGTCGCATTCCGGACTTACGCTGCATCGGAGGCGGTAGGGGTTCCCGGCCCTGCTTCCGCAATGCCTCATTTTGTCTCTGAGCATAACGCTTCTGCGCCTCAAATTCTGCGGTCTCGGCGTTCGCCCGAAACGGATCGTCATCGAGAGCAGGATTGCGGACTATCTTGCGGAAGTTATTCTTGACTACCTCGACATCCGGGGCGCGAGAGGAATCTTGTGGTCCAACCCACAAGACACCACTTATAAGTGAAAGCACCACAGCCTGTGCAAATACGTTCATGGCAGCACCACCGTAGTTTTGAAATGCGGAGTTAAGAGCAGTCTAGACCTTTTGCATATCGTGGTCTAATTTTCGCTGCGAAAAAAATGGGCGTCACCCTGTTGGAGGTGACGCCCTTTCAAATACTGCCATCGTGGGCGACTTCTGGACGCCCGCAAGTTAAGCATTCCTGACCGGAGTCAGGAACGACGATTAGAACTCAAAGCGCACGCCTAACTGCATAAGGCGAGCAGCATAAGCATTACCTGTTGCAGCGATACGACCGAAGTTGGTGCTACCAACGTCGAGGTTACCCGTAAAGAAGTTCGCGCGATTGAGGACATTGAAGACCTCGCCACGGAGCTGGATGCGGGTGTTTTCAGTGATGCGAATATTCTTCATCAGGCCTGCATCCCAGTTTACGTAGATGGGGCCGTTGATGAAGTTGCGTTGTAGGTTACCGGTCGAACCCGAAACGTTCGGGAAGAAGACCTGGCCAGGGAATGGAGCGGTCCCGACCGCACTCGCTCCACGAATGCTGCTAATAACAAAGCCCGAGGGAAGGGGCTGGGTTAAGTCAAACCCACTCAAGGTTTCAGTAACACCACCCACAGTGCGTGATGCAGTGGCAAAAAGCACCGCGGGGTTGATGATAAAGACACCATTCGGTGTTCTATAGGTGCCGAAGAGATCCTGGATCTCGCCTGCGGTTAAGGAGGAAGTCGCCGGTTGTAGACCCGATCGGCCAGCACGATTTAGCGTGCCGCGGGCGTCAAGAATGCTTACCGGAACGCCAGAACTGATGTTGACGATCGATGACAGCTGGAATCCGCCAATAATCCGATCCGACCAACCGCCGTCACTGAGCCAGCGCTTGCCCTTACCGAATGGCAATTCGTAAAGCCCATTGAAGTTGAATGTGTGGGCACGATCGTAAGACGGGCGCGCATAATCACGCGTCTTGTCGTTGTTGTTCAGGTATGGCTCAACACGTGTCTGATTAAACTCATCGACGCCAGTAACGTCACTCAGAATTTTCTGGAACGTGTAGTTTGCCTGCAAGCTCAAGCCCTGAACGTAGCGACGACGAAACTCTACTTGAAGCGAGTTGTAGTTGAACCGGCCGCCATTCGTCGTGAAATTGACGACGCCGGCGTTCGGATTTGGCAAGAAGTTGATTTCGTTAATGCCATTGATCACGTAAACCTCCGCGAGGTTTCCGGGGATACCGGTTCTGATCGAGGGCAGGATGGCCGCGTTGTTCAGGAAACCGCCTCCGGAAAGCCGGTCGAACACTGGCAACGGTTGGCTGCCGGGAATCAATGGGTTGAAAGCGGCATTGGTGCAGCGGAGAATTGGATCGCCCGTGCCGGCAATTGTCGCACCCTGCAGCCGACAATTTGATTCTGCGCGACGGAAGTCAGCCAGGAACCCATTGTTGGTGATATCCAGCTGCCCGTAATCGATAGAGCGCACTAACTCTTTGCTGTAGCCGCCGACATAACGAACCTCGAGGACGCTTTGGAATCCAACTTCACGCTGAATACCAAAGTTGTATTCGTAGTTACGTTGGACCTGGAGGTCTGGGTCGATCAGTGAAATCGTTCCGCCTAGCAGGCCACCGCCACCGCCGCCATTCGCGAGATTGTTCTCCAGGAATGTGCGGGTTCCGGAACCGCCAGGACCGAACTGGGAAACAGGCACAAAGATCGGGGCCTGAATCGGAGCGTTACCAACACCGATCACTCTGAACTGCGTGGAGCCCGCTGCTGTACCACCTAGACGGGCCGAGGCACCGAATGATCCCAAGCCGCCGTTGTTGAGGATGGCATTATCCTGAGAACGAACATACTCGTCGTTAACATAGTTAACGCGATAGCCGCCGCGGATAACCGTTCGGCCTTCGCCTGGGAACAAACTTCCGAGGAAGTTGTTCTTGAAATTCGGCGTATAGGCAAAGCTGACATTCGGTCCCCAGTTGTTTTTGTCGGGGCTGGTGAAACGTCCAGCCTCGCCTGCGTTACCGCCGACGGGCCTAAACGATCCGATTGGGTTGAGAATCGTAGCAATCGGGTCAGCGCCTGGAGGGTTAACTACCTCTAGTGAAACCTGAGTAGGGTTACTTAGCGGCGTGTAGTACTCATAACGCAGGCCCAGGTTCAACGTCAGCTTAGGTGAAACGCGCCATTGGTCGGCGATATAACCAGCATAGTTGTCGAAGTCCAGATCCCTAATCTGAGTTGCTCCACGAACGAAACCCGAGGTGGCGCTAGTGGCGTAAAGCGTTTGCGTGCCGCCCCCTACCACACCGCCCAGAAGGTAGCGCAAGCTGTTGGCTTGGGCGAGGAAGGTCGTGTTTAGGCCACCGGGGAAATTAGCATTAACCAGTCCAGGCGCAGCGGTGGTGACGCCGGTGATGTTATAGGTTGGCGTACTGCCGGCGTTGTTGATGGACTGAATTCGGTAAAGCTGCATCTGGCCGCCGAAACGGAATGAGTGATCGCCCCTGGTGTAGGAAGCGTTGTCCTGGAGATTCCAATAATCAGTGTTACGACCCTGGCTCTGGAACGTTGGATCCGGGTTGGTTACCAGAGGGACGCCAATTATGAAATCAAGGCTTCTCGGGTCAGTGGTTGATAGGAAGAAGGGCTCACTCCGCTGATATCCGCCGCGTACTTCATTCGAGAAAGATGGCGTCGGATTCATCTGCCAGGCGCCCACATACAACGTGGTTGGGCCACCCTGAGTATTGAACACGTCGTTACTGAATCCCGCCGCGATGTCGGTTCGAGCGTCAGCATTCTTATTCCACTTGTAAACCACGTTAAAGGAATTTTTCGAGTTGACTTCAACGTCAAAGCGACCAGTGACCGCATTGCGTTCTTCGGGGTTGTTCCGCTGGATTGTCAGAGCCTGCTGGAAGTTGATTCCGGTCAAAGTTCCGTTTCCAGCGTTCGGCAGCTGGTTAAGAATGCGGCTCTGGATAATCGGGTCTACCGCCAACACTCCTCCCTGCGCAGCTGATAGAGGAGTGGCAAATCCCGCCCCCGTTAAAACATTGACAGTCCGTTGAATGGGACCACCTAGTGCCACCGGAGTGTTATCGAGATAGGTAAACGTGCCATTTCGGGCTGCGGGCAAAAGAGTCGTTGTGTTTACGCCAGCCTGAGTAGTTAAGCGAAAGCCTTCGTAATTAAAGAAGAAGAAAGCCTTGTCTTTGAAAACAGATCGGCCACCCTCGCCAAAGCGAGGAATCCATGCTGGGCCGCTGAGCGTGCCACCAAACTGATCGCGCTTGAGAGCAGCTCTCGGAAGGCCGAGGGAATTAGCGAAGAAATTATTGGAGGCCCACTTTGCATTGCGGTGAAACTCGTAGACATTGCCGTGAAATTCTGAACCGCCGCGTGGGGTCACCAGCACTACCTGAGTAGAACCGGAACCGTATTCGGCGCCAGCATTCTGGGTGATGACTGTGAATTCGCCGGTATCATCAACCGTCGGCACGTCTGACACAAAGCCGTTGCGGATGAAATTGTCCTGGACGTTAAGACCGTCGCGGGTGTAGTTCACTGACGAGGAACGCTGTCCGTTGATTGAATTGCTCGTCGGATTTGAGCCGGCAATAAGATTCAGCAGAGACAGAGGGTTACGGCCATTAATGGGTAACTCTTTGACCTGGCGAGGGGAAACGGTATTGCTTAACTCGCCGTTTGCCGCATTGATAACGTCAGCGCCTGCGACAACTTCCACTGTTTCGGCGATGTTGCCGACTTCCAGTGGCGCGTTCAACGTGTATGGGCGACCGACGTCGATTTTCAGATTGGTGCTGGTAAAGGTCTTGAAACCGGGGGCCGTGACGGTCACGGTATAGGTTCCAACCTCAATCTGCGGGATACTGAAACTGCCATCATCCGAAGACTGGACAGTTACCTCTCGGCCGGTCTGGCTATCTTTTACTAGAATAGTCGCACCGGCTATATTGCCGTCCGGGCCCATTACGGTACCACTAAGGCTACCCTTGGTGCCTTGGGCGAAGGCCGACGCGGTAAACAAACAGAGCGTCACCAACGCCAACGTAAACCTTTTCATACGCATGCTCCTTATAGAAATAAGCTTTTTACGGGGACTTCGGCTCGGAGCATTCCCACTGGGGAATAGTCGAAGCAGAAGCGGGACTTTTGACATTTTCAGTCAAGGACTGGGAAATCTAGGGACGAATCGTTGCGAGGCAGGAATCTGCAAAAATCATGCCCTGTGCGAAAAATTGGATAAGCTGCTCATCTCATTGAGTTAATTCCGACTTAGGCCCTCTCAGGACGTCAACATCATTGCCAAATTTGGATTCTTGTACAAATTATTGAAGGCTAGGGCGCGGGAAGGCGTGGAAATAGACCGCTTACTCGCCGTGTGTATTTGACGTCGCCAGCAGAGTTTTCTGCGGCGGCGATAGATCCTGAGTGGCGGGTGATGCGGCAAAAAGAAGGCCCGGAAATGCAACTTGTTATGAGAACAAAGCAGCTCGTTTCCGGGCCATTTACCCATGAGCTAAATTGAAAGGTGCTATTGGACGGCTTCGACGTCGAATCCTTTTTCGTCGATCTCCTGATTGAAGAGAAATTCGGTGAGTTCAGTTTCCCACTTGTCCAACGAGGATCCATTCGTCTGCGTAGTTTCAAGTTGAAGGGTATAACTGTGAGGCAGATTGAGCTCGCCTTCCTTTTTGTACCCTGAAAAATTTTCAGTCAGCCTGTAACGCGTTTCCTGCTGACGAGCCTGATTGTCAATTCCGCCTCCAGCCAAGCGGGAAGCGACGGTTCGATCATATTGAGTTCGCACGTGCTCAAATGTTGCGGCGTCAAAGTAGAGCGTGATCTTGAGGTCTGAGCCCTTTTTTGGAAGATAGGTAAGCTTATGCACCGTTTTGTCGTTGATCTTGTCGGTTCCAGAATATTCCAGCTTGGCAGCTCGTTCCTGCAGATTCAAAAAGGGCCACGTTGACGTGAGAGTCCCCCCCATCAGGCCTTCCCTAAAGATCTCACCGTAGTTATTAATGAAGAGTCCAAGGGCGGTTCGCCTTCCAGGCGAGGAATACCCAATGGTTAGTTTCTTTCCATCGAAGCCAAATTTTTCGCCGATGTAAGTTGGGCTATTGAAAACCAGGGCCACCATCGCTTTCTGGCTTAGCGAAGCAAGAACCGCTCGTCCATCGATCGAACCAGTACTATTTCGAGCCTTAAAAGACGCCCGGGAGGTGCCCATCGCTACTCGACCTTTTGCGTCAGTCCTCGCAGCTGCCGGACCCAACGACTCAAGATGCTTGGCGATGACATCTTCGGCCTTCATTTTCTGGGCCGTCGCAACTGTTGAAGACATCATGGCAATTGACAAAAGCATGGTAGCCAATATGAAGAGACGGCCGAGCGAGCGGCCTTGCGGATGTAAGGTGTTTTTTCTCATTTCTGTGCTCCGTCAAAAACTTTTTAGGGCAGATCGAGCCCGAAGATTCAGGAAATTCCAAATGGGAGAAGCCGAGAATACCAACGATGAAGTGTTACAACGGGGAGTTTGTTACATTTCGCGGGGCATTGTATCTGGACTCCGTCTTCGAAACTAGCCGAGATTGTGGATAAACACTATTAACTCGTAGTCGAAGTGACTGGTACGCGCGGTCTACTCTGAATGTTTCTTAACGACCTCGAATTCGAAGTGGAGCTCTTTCCCTCTCATCACTGTTGACAGATAAAATTCCCAAAACTTCCGCGTGAATCGAAATGCTGGCCAACGCTGATCCAGATTCGTGAGCCACTCGAATCCCAGAGCCTTCCAAAGGTTTGCCAGGGAAACATACGTGCGAACCGGTCGCAGCTCAGCCGTTGTATAAAACGGAAACGGCGTGCGGTCCGGCATGAAAGCGTTGAAGGAATAACTATTGAAATGGTTTCGGTGAGTCGGATCAGTAGCCCAATCGGGATTGGAATAATGCGGCGTCACGATCCTGATCAAGCCTGAAGGTTTGGTGATCCGGTGAAGCTCGTTGACAAACTTCATGACATCCGGAACGTGCTCGATCACATGTCGACATATAATTTCGTCGAATTCGTTATCAGGGAAGGGGTAAGGAACCACCCCAAGGTCATGGATGACATCTGCCGCAGTCCTGGGATTGGAGTCGATGCCAACTGCGCCGTGGTGCTTGTTTTGTCCACAGCCTACATCCAGAATTTTCCGCGCCGATGACGACGCAGATGCGGTTTGAGCGGTGGGGACAGTCATGGCAGAGTTCAGTTTTGGTTTGCCAGGAACTGGGCGAATCCCTTGAAATCGAGAGGGTAAACAGGCACACCAAACGCACGCTGAACGTCCTCGAGCTTCGTCCCATCAAGCATGATGTCTTCATCGCTCTTCAACGTGTTTTTCGGGATCATCACAAAGTCACCGCTGATTCGACCAACGGCAGCGAGTAGATCACCGCCTGACAATAATCCTGCGACCGAAACGTCGCCGCCGAAGTATTTGTTTTCGACGCCCACGACGTTCAACTCGGTGCCAAACCGCCCGTTCAGGTCTTCGATCATCGACCTGAGAACGGGCGCAAACAACGTTCCCGTCATTATCGTTCCACGGACCCGACCGAGATCCGCTCCTTGCTTCCTGGCTAGTCTCTGTATCAGCGATGCGAACTGGTTGCTAAATGATCGGACCATACCGATTCCATCTTCGATCTGCGGATAAGTTCCGTAATGCGCCCGACCTGGCACAGATTGGCCTGCACGCAGATAAATCTCGTCTCCAAGATAAGCGAACGTAGTGCCGTGCTGTTTACGCAGATTACGTTGGATCGCAGTTACCTGCTCAATCGTTTGACGGCAAAAATCCGGGGTGACCGCAGTCAGACGCTGGTCCGTGTTGTAGCGAGTAAGTCCTAGCGGAACGATGGCAACGCTGGTAATCCGCGGGTGCTCTGCCGCCAGGTCGGCAATTGTTTTTTCCAGTATGGCGCCATCGTTGATTCCGGGACACAGCACAACCTGAGCGTGGATCTCTATGCCAGCATCCAGCAAGCGGTTCAGTTTTCCACTAATGTCGGCACGCGCTTCATCGACACCCAAAAGATATGCCCTAATCGCGAGATCGGTAGCATGAACTGAAACGTACTGCGGTGTCAGCCGTTGCTCAACGATCCGTAGCATTTCATCTTCGGTAATCGATGAAAGGGTCGTGTAGTTCCCGTAAAGAAACGACAACCTGATGTCTTCATCACGCACGAACAGGGATGGGCGAGCATCGTCCGGATTTCCTTTGCAAAAACAGAAAAGACACTCGTTCGCGCATTGGCGCGGCACAATTTGCTCAAAGCTCAGGCCAAAATCTTCGCCTTCCTCTCTTTCAATCTGAAGCTCCCATTCTTCACCACTGTGCTTACGAACTTCCATTACCAGTTCGGTTTCGCCACCAGTTTGAAAGCGGAAATCAAGGTAATCCCTAACCACCCGGCCGTTTACTTTGATAATCCTGTCACCGGATTCGAGCTCCAACTCTGCTCCGAGGCTGTCGGGCGACACTTCCGCGATCTCAACACCGCGCCGCCGGATAGAGGTAACCGCCGGAGTTACTGCAAATTCGTACATGTAAGAAATAATGTGCGCAAAACTTTGGTTTGTCGAGCAGAGGCGGCCATATTAGACCTCTATCGAGGCTGAGTATTGCAGATTGAAACGTCAATTTTATTGACAATCCGAGCCCGTCTTTGTTAGTTATGCAGCGCGATTAGAACCATCCCGCATTTGAAGCCCAATTAGGACTGTCCAGCGTCCATTTCAATCAAGAGAGTTGCGATCTGATGAATAACAAACTGAAGCCCGCAATTATTGGCGGCGTGGTCTTAGGCGTTCTCTCGGTAATACCTTTCGTCAACTTCGTGAATGCCTGTTGCTGCTTGTGGGCAATTCTTGGCGGGATGCTGGCGGCACATCTCTACGTGAAGGGTTCACCGACTCCAACTTCGATCGGAGACGGCGCAATTGTGGGTGCGCTAGCGGGCGTAGTCGGCGGGATTATTGCGATCGTCATAGGTATACCTATTGGTTACCTCATGAGCGGCGTGATGAGCGGAGTAGTCTCTGGCATGCTCGAGGGTGTAAATCCTGCTCAGGCCGAGTTGATGCGGGCCCAGTTGGAAGAACAGTCGATCATCCGCCACATCGTGAACGGCTTCATCCTGGCGGTTTTGCTCATTATTTTTTCTACTATCGGCGGCCTGATTGGCATTTCCATTTTTGAAAAACGGAAAGGGAGTGCGGCAACGCCACAGAGTTACTAGACTAAACCGCTGAGTGAGTGCTAGAGCTTCATCCCGACTCATTCGAGAACTTTTCAGTCAAACAAATCTTAATCAGGAGAAACCAATAAATGTCTCAAGAGTGGACTCCACCCCCTTCTTCGGGAGGCGGGTCAGCTACAGTTCCCAACTACCTGGTGCCGGCGATCATTTCGATTTTCTGTTGTTGGCCCCTTGGCATTGTCGCCGTTATCTTCGCCGCTCAGGTGAATGGCAAGGTGGCAGCAGGCGATATTTCGGGGGCCGAAGATGCTTCCAAGAAAGCCAAGCTGTTCAGTTACATTTCTATCGGAATAGGGTTGGCAGTCGGCATCGTTTACCTGTTGTTGACGGTTCTGGGGATCGGCCTCGGAGCAATGCAGTGATAGCGAACCTAACCCTTCGCCAATCGTATTACCATTAACCTTTAGGAGCTGCTTGCCTGACCCTGGGCTGCACTTCATTTTGAGATTAGTTAGGAGTGAAGATCAGAGATGTCGAGATATTGCACAAAATGTGGGGCGGTTAACGATGAGACCGCGCAATATTGCATCACTTGCCAGGCGCCTTTAAGCCAGGTAAGCGGCTACCAGCCAATGCAATCTGTGAATCAAGGAGCACAAGGAATGACCGACTACAAAGCGATGGGCGCGGACAAAAAGATTATCGCCGGAATTTGTGGAATCTTGCTGGGTGGTTTCGGAGTACACAAATTCATCCTGGGTTACACAACTGAGGGGATCATTCAAATCGTTATCACGTTTGTCACCTGCGGCATCGGTTCGATCGTAGGCCTGGTCGAGGGAATTATTTATCTGACGAAGTCAGATGAGGAATTCGTAAGGACCTACATTCAAGGCAAAAAAGGCTGGTTCTAAACAGCACCGCACTTCGGAAAATTCTGACTGCAGCCGTGCAGTCAGAATTTTTCGTTTTTCGGGTTAAGATTTGCCTACATTAAACAGGCGTTCAGAGTTCAACGTATAGCTAGGGAGCTTAGATTCTCCAAGTTGTGCGCTTCCGAAACCGCCCTTATGGCCGAACTCTGAACAACTGATGACCGGGTGCAAGCGTGACTCATGATTATTGAAGAGGTAGTAAATCGCCGTCTGACTGTCGCCGCGATTTGGCTGCTGACGATGTCGGCCGCGGTTTACCTTTTCATCTTCGAGCCAGGCAGATCCGGCTTCTTCCTCAACTGCCCGTTCCTAATGCTGACTGGATTCACTTGTCCCGGATGCGGCAGCACGCGCGGTCTACACCGCCTGTTGCACGGCGACTTAATCGGCGCCTTCCAATTCAATCCGATGATGTTCCTTCTGTTGCCGATCCTGCTGTTTATTCTGGTGCGGCACACCATTGCGGTTTTCAGGGACCGGCGAGTTAAGGGGAATCAGGTCAACGCCGGGTATATCTGGGTGTTTTTTGTAGTCGTGATGGCGTTTTGGATCTTCCGTAACACGGCTTTCTATCCGTTCGTTTGATTTGCAGTTAACACACTGGAGGTTGAATGATGCGTTTGGTGTTAGCAGTTCTACTTGTGCTGGCTTCTTTACCCATGGCATTAGCGCAAACTGAGAGTTCGGATACGAGAGTCGTGCGAGGTCGGCCGGTTCATACGTTTTCCATAGTTGCGCGCGATCCTAATACCGGTGAACTGGGCGTCGCCGTTCAGTCACACTGGTTCTCGGTTGGACCACTAGTGGCTTGGGCTGAAGCTGGCATCGGCGCTGTGGCGACGCAGTCGTTTGTCGATCCGAATTACGGACGAGCAGGACTTCAGCTCTTGCGAACCGGCAAAAGTGCGCCAGAGGTGTTGCAGGAACTCCTCGCGCGTGACAAGTCTCGCGACGTGCGACAGGTCGCCATCATCGACTTCAAAGGCCGCGTCGATGCCTGGACCGGAAAGAGCAACATTCAATCAGCCGGACACTTCATCGGGAAAGACTATTCAGTGCAGGCCAACCTAATGCTCAACGAGAAAGTCTGGCCGGCAATGTCGAAAGCTTTTGAAAGCACGAAAGGTGATCTGGCTGAACGCATGCTCGCTGCCCTCGATGCGGCCCAGGCGGTCGGCGGCGATATTCGTGGCAAACAGTCAGCCGCGTTGGTAGTGGTTACGGGCAAACCGACAAATGAGCCTTGGAAGGATCGGATTTTTGATTTGCGGGTTGACGACAGCGCAGATCCGCTGAAAGAACTGCGGCGACTCGTTACGCTGCAACGTGCTTACAACCACATGAATGCCGGCGATCTTGCTGTTGAGCATAAAGACAATGAGGGGGCGCTACGTGAATATTCAGCGGCGGAAAAGCTGGTGCCCGACAATGCCGAAATGATCTACTGGCATGCCGTTGCCCTCGTTAACATGGGCAAAGTTGATGAGTCGCTCCCTCTATTCAGGAAAGTCTTTGCCATGGATAAGAACTGGGCCACGCTGACTCCTCGTTTACCAAAGGCCGGATTATTACCCGATGATCCGAAGATTATTGACAGGATCCTTTCGGCTAGGAACTAGGGCGTTGGTTTCGACTCTGCCGCACCGAAATTGCCCGTGACCGTTTGTCTTACTGCGGCTGCAAACATGATGACTCACGTTCGAGCCTTGTCTGCTAGGCGCTCACTTAACTCACAGTAACGCCTCTGTTATCCTCATTCGTCCGATGTCTACCGCTGCTCCAAACCTTAAGGAACGAGTCCGCGCATTCTGGCAGGCCAATCCCTGCGGGGTGAAATTTGCCGACGCTCCGCAAGGCACGCGCCGGTTTTATGAGCTGGTGGAGGCTCATCGTTACACGAAAGAGTGGCACATTCCGGACGCTGCGGGATTCGCAAACAGTAATAATTTGGATGTTTTGGAAATTGGCTGCGGACTCGGGACCGACGGGGCACAGTTTGCCCAGGCAGGCGCCAAATATACTGGAGTTGATCTAACTGAAGCGGCCGTCGATTTAGCGCGCAGGCGATTTGAGTTGTTCAATCTGGCAGGCGACTTTCGCACGGCAGACGCTGAGAATCTCGACTTCGCTGACAACAGTTTTGACCTCGTCTATGCGCACGGCGTCTTGCATCACACACCGGAAACCGGAAAAGCCATTAGGGAAATTCATCGAGTCCTGCGTCCTGGTGGCCGGGCAGTGGTGATGCTTTACCACCGTGATTCCTATAACTATCGGGTAAACATTTCGATGCTGCGTCGCGCTGGTGCGCACCTGCTGCGTTGGGATTCGGGCGTTAAGCTGGTCCATCGCCTGACCGGCGAGCCGCTTGATTCGCTTCGCCAACATGCGCGTCTGTTGCAAACAGAAAAGTCTTCGTATTTGTCGGCTGATGAGTTTCTCAATCAAAACACTGATGGATCCGGCAATCCGCTCGCGCGCGTGTATACGAGGGATGAGGCGCGTAAGCTTTTCGAGGATTTTTCGGAAGTTGAGTTGAAAACCTACTTTCTAAATAAGCGGTGGCTACCAGTAATCGGGCCTATCCTGCCACGTTCACTTGAATCACAATTGGCGTCCCGCTGGGGGTGGCATCTTTGGATATACGGGAAGAAGTAGAACTCTGTGCTTTGTTCTTTGTACTTTGGCGTGTCAATAACTAGAAAAGAGAGCAAAGCTCAAAGTTCAAAGTACAAAGCTCAAAATACAGTCGAACAACAACTATGAAGAAGATCTTAATAACCGGCGGTGCGGGGTTTATCGGCTCCCATTTAGTGGACCAGTTGATCTCAGAGGGTTCATGGCAAGTCGCAGTCGTTGACGACTTCAACGACTTCTATGATCCTGACATTAAACGCGCCAATGTGCGGCGCCAGGATGGAAACCCAAACTATCGCTTGCTTGAAGCTGACATCCGCGACCAGAGCGCGCTGGCCCGCATCTTTGACGACCACAAATTTGACTGCATTGTCCATCTTGCAGCTCGCGCCGGCGTCAGACCATCGCTACAAGATCCACTTCTGTATTCAGAAACCAACGTAGATGGCACAGTGAACCTGCTTCAACTAAGTAAAGAACACGGCATTAAAGAGTTTGTCTTTGGCTCGTCATCGTCGGTCTATGGAATCAATGCCAAGGTGCCTTTCAGTGAAGAAGATCCGATTCGCCAGCCAATCTCGCCGTACGCTGCGACCAAGGGTGCTGGAGAGCTGCTCTGTCACACTTACACTCATCTTTACGGAATCCGCTGCGTCTGTTTGCGCTTCTTCACCGTGTATGGCCCACGCCAGCGTCCTGATCTCGCAATCCATAAATTCGCGCGTCTGATTAGCCAGCACAAACCAATCCCGGTTTTTGGAGATGGAACAACTCGACGAGATTACACTTTCGTGGACGACATCATTTCCGGTGTCCGCGCCTCGATCGATTACGTAGCAGACTCAAGCAAGAGTGATTATGAAGTGCTCAACCTGGGCGAGTCTCGGACGGTCGAACTGCGCGAATTGATTGAGTTGCTGGAAAAAGAGTTAGGGATCAAAGCTCAAATCGACCGCCAGCCACTGCAACCCGGCGACGTGCCTCAAACCTATGCCGACATTTCCAAAGCGCGCCAACTGCTTAACTACAACCCGCAGACTCAAATCGAAGTTGGCATCCAACGTTTTGTCGAATGGTTTCGGCAACAGAAGTGATGAGGGGGGACAAGGGTCAAGGGAACAGGTGAAGGTCCGAGTTGAGAGGAGAGCTAAGCGGAGCTTGCCCTTTACCCTTTACCCGTTCCCCCTGACTCATGAGGCATCACGCATCCGTCACTTTTTAGCTTCCACGGCTCAATGCCTTACAATGTCCTTCAGTCATCCATGTCCACCAGCACCGACATCATAAACAAGCCTCTGCCACGCGAAATGCAAGAGCATATGTACGCGATTATGCGTCGCGTCGAGGAGAATCATTGGTGGTACCTGGGCCGCAGAAAAATAATCAGGAGCTTCATCGAAGCCATCTGTCAGGCTTGGAAAACTCAGCAGCCGCCGGGCTCCAATCCGACGTTTGAGGTCCTCGACGTCGGTTGTGGAACTGGGGCCAACCTCGAAATGCTTTCGGAGTTTGGCGATCCTGCCGGTGTTGACGTTTCCGCAGAGGCTGTTTCCTATTGTCACGAGCGTGGCTTTCCCCATGTCAACCATGGCGCTGCCGAAGCGCTCCCGTTTGACGAGGAGTCTTTTGATTTAGTAACTGCCCTTGACGTAGTGGAGCATCTTGACGATGACGTGGCTGTCTTGAAAGAGATGAAACGCGTGCTTCGGCCTGACGGGAAAATCCTGCTGTTCGTTCCCGCTTTCATGTTTCTGTGGGGAGTGCAGGATGATGTAAGCAATCACCGGCGTCGCTACACTCTGGGCCAGATAAAACGGGTAGTCGCCCAGGCGGGTTTTCAAGTGGAACGAGCGACCTACGCAAATATCACCTTCTTTTTCCCAACCCTGCTGGGACGATTGATAATGCGTGTGACGGGTATTCGGCCCGCTTCGGAAGCCAACATCAACATTGAGTCGTTGAATGGTGTATTGGGAACCATCCTTGGCGCTGAGAGCGGGTGGCTCCGCCATTTAGATCTGCCTTTCGGTGTTTCGATAGTCTGCGTCGCCAGAAAGGCCTCCGCATAGGAACTAGATGAAGATTTACGATCAGGAAGAGACGCTCGCGAGCAACGTGCGGACTGCGCGCGAGCAAAATCAAAACCCGGAAATTTCGGTGTTTCTTCCGGTGTTCAACGAAGAACCAAACCTGGGTCCGCTACATGAAAAGTTGGACCATGCATTAACTGCGCTGGGTCGTTCAGCAGAGATTATCTATGTGGATGACGGTTCGACCGACGGCACCCTCGGTGTTTTGCGCGGCCTGGCCCAACTCGACGATCGTGTGCGGGTGGTCGCTTTGAAACGCAATTATGGTCAAACAGCAGCCATGGCTGCGGGCATTGACGCGGCCAGGGGTGCGGTATTGGTCCCCATGGATGCCGATCTGCAAAACGATCCCGCGGACATAATTCGACTGCTTGATAAACTTGATGAGGGTTACGACGTCGTTTCCGGCTGGCGCAAAAACCGTCAGGACAAAGCGATCACCAGGAAGTTTCCGTCCATGCTCGCCAATCGACTGATTTCGTGGATTGGCGGCGTACCTCTTCATGATTACGGTTGCACCCTGAAAGCCTACCGGTTGGAATCACTGCAGCACGTAAGACTCTACGGCGAGATGCACCGCTTCATCCCGATCCTTGCTTCGTGGGAGGGCGCTCGCGTCGCCGAGTTACCAGTCGCCCATCACGCCCGCACGATGGGCAAATCGAAGTATGGACTGTCACGAACTTTCAAAGTGGTCTTCGACTTGATGACCATCAAGTTCATGGCGTCGTACCAAACCAAGCCGATTTACATCTTCGGAACTTTTGGGATGCTGGCGTTTCTGGTTTCTTTGCTGGCCGCACTCTATGCAATCTTTCTGAAGCTTTTTCACAAAGCCGATTTTGTTCAAACACCGCTCCCAATTCTGGCAATCGTTATGTTTGCTGTGGGTGTCCAGTTTCTGCTAATGGGTCTTCTGGCTGAAATGCTCGTGCGCACTTATCACGAGTCACAAGCCAAGTCGATCTATGCGATTAAGGAACGCATAGGCTGGAACGAAGAACGATGAGTGTTGAATGATGATGACGGCATTCTTGTTCTTCATTCATCACTCATAATTCATCATTGCTTTTCTTATGTGTGGAATAACCGGTTGGGCCAATCTTGATCCTTATGCGCAGCCGCCAGACGGCGCGCGGGAGCTGCTCCATTCAATGTGCGAGCGGATGGTCCATCGGGGACCGGATTCCGAAGGCTTAATGGTTTCTGGCAGCGTCGCATTGGGTATGCGGCGCCTGGCAATCATCGATCTGGTTACCGGCGAACAGCCAACCCGCAACGAGGATCGCACTGTGTCCGTGGTCCTCAACGGCGAAATCTATAACTATCGTGAACTAAGGCGAATGCTGGAAAAACGCGGACACTCATTCGCGAGCCAGTCAGACACCGAGGTCCTGCCGCATCTTTATGAAGAGTTTGGCGAAGATATGCTGGCCCATCTCAACGGCATGTTCGCGCTCGCCCTCTGGGATTCCAAACGTCGGAAGCTGTTGCTGGCGCGCGATCGGTTTGGCGAAAAACCACTCTACTGGGGCGTTTTTGACAACACCTTGCTCTTCGCCTCCGAGCCAAAAGTGTTGTTGGCCCATCCGGCAGTAACCAGCGCGCTAAACCTCGCGGCGCTCAGACAATATCTGTCGTTTGACTACATTCCCGCTCCTTTCTCGATTTACGAAGGCATTCATAAACTGCCCGCCGCACATCTGCTGACGCTGGAAGACGGCAAGCTCGATGTCCGTCGTTACTGGCGGCTTAGCTACAAAACGGCGGAGCCGCCTCCGTCGGAAGCCGACGCTGCCACGCGATTGTTTGATCTGATGGCAGACTCGGTGCGGATGCGCCTGGTTTCAGATGTGCCCCTGGGAATCCTGCTGTCGGGTGGAGTGGATTCATCAACGGTGGCCGCGCTTGCGGTTCGCGCGTCGTCAGAGCCGGTCAAGACTTTTTCGATTTCGTTTGCCGAGTCTTCATTTGACGAATCGTCATATGCGCGCGCCGTGGCAAAATTTCTGGGCACTGACCACCACGAAGAACGGCTGAGCGCTAACCTGGCCGCGAATCTGGTCGGAGATATTGGCTCGTGGATGGACGAACCTTTCAGCGACCCATCGCTGGTGCCGACTTATTTGTTATCGAGATTTACTCGTCGTCACGTGACTGTGGCACTTGGCGGCGATGGCGGCGATGAACTCTTCGCCGGCTATCCCATGTATCAGGGTCATCGATTGGCTGAGATTTATGCGCGAACGCCGAAGTTTCTGCGATCAGCGTTGATTGAACCGCTCGTCGGCCTACTGCCGGTCAAAACCAAAAATCTCTCGTTTGACTACAAAGCCAAGCGCTTTATTACCGGCTCGAAATACGATCCGGTGACCCGGCATCATATTTGGTTTGGATCCTTCACACCTGACGAACAACAAAAGCTGTTAACACCGGAAGTCTTGCGAGCAAGTGACGACGACGTCTACCGCGACGCGCGCGCGATATGGAACGAATGCGATTCCAGTGATCTCATCGAACGAATGCAAAGCATCGACACGCAGCTTTATCTCGCGGAAGACATTTTGACCAAAGTTGATAGGGCGAGCATGGCGGTGTCGCTTGAAGTGCGCGCCCCATTCCTGGATCCCAGGGTCGCTGAGTTTGCAGCGTCGCTTCCGTCCAATTACAAGCTGCGCGGCCGGACGACCAAGTACATTCTCAAACGAGCGATACGCGGCTCATTGCCTTCGTTTGTAACTCGTCGCGGCAAGAAAGGTTTTGGCGTGCCCGTGGCAGAGTGGTTGAAAGACAATCTCAAGCCGCTCGCCCGCGATCTGTTATCGCCGGAGCGTGTTCGCCGCGCAGGTGTGTTCAATGCTGATTATGTAACTCGTCTTCAGGACGAACACGAACGCGGGACCGCAAATCATCGTAAGCTGCTTTGGACCTTGCTCATGTTTGAGCTCTGGCACGAAAGCTTTATCGAAACTCCGCGGCGCATCGAAACGTCAGTAAGCAGCAGTCAGTAGAAGCGTTTCAGCTCGATGTTCGATCCGCGGCGGGCAATGACCCGCCATTTTTATGCACCAGCCAACTCTTCGTGAGACCTTCGATCAACTTCTCGACTGGTGCCGCGTACGCGAATTTTCCGGCCACGATCCATTCGACGCCTTAAACAGCGAGCTCTTTCAGGCTACTCCGTTAAAAAACCTGAGACTGGCTCGCTTGGCCTGGACGCAGTTAAATAAGAGATCCCCTCTGAACCTTCGCCGCGTCGCAAGGGTCCCGGTTCAAAGAAATGCCAAAGGCATCGCCCTGTTCTGTCTGGCAGCTCTCTCACATCATCGGCGCGTTAAGACTGATCAGAGCGCGGCGGAGGCCCGCAAACTCCTCGACAACTTGCTTGAAATGAGAATCGATGGATTCAGTGGTGCTGCGTGGGGATACAACTTTGATTGGCAGAGTCGCAACTTCTTCGCGCCGCAGGGAACACCCACGATCGTCCCTACCGGCTTCGCCGCTCGCGCACTGGTTGAAGCCTTCGAAACTCTTGGAGATGAACGCTACCTGGAAGTTGCGAGGAGTAGCTGCGATTTCATTCGAAGCGATTTAGATGTGACGGCGGAATCCGATGACGCGATTTGTTTCAGCTACTCGCCCCTGGACCAGACTCAGATCTTCAACGCCAGTCTGCTCGCGGCGGAAACGTTGGCAACCGTCTCAGCGAAAACAGGCGAAGCCGATCTTTCTGATCTGGCAACCCGCGCCGCTCGCTTCGTAACACGGCGACAGCGTGATGACGGCTCATGGGCCTATGGCACCGCAAACGAGCAGGGCTGGGTCGATAATTTCCACACCGCTTACGTGCTTATGTCGCTGCACCGGATCCTGAAATGCTCCGCTGCCGCAAAGATTGAATTTGGCCCAGCATTGGCGCGTGGTTTCAAGTTTTGGAAGGAGGAGTTCTTTCTTGCGGACGGGTGGCCGAAATACTACCATGACACGCTTTTCCCAGCTGATGCGCATGCAGCAGCTACCGCCATCGTGGCTCTGGTCGAGCTTCAGGAGTTGGATGCCAACAGTGTCGAGTTAGCTGAACGAATCGCATCCTGGTCTATTCGGAACCTGCGCGATCGTCGCGGTTTTTTTTACTATCAACGTCGACGTTTTCATACAGTGCAAACTCCGTTCATGCGCTGGACGCAGAGCTGGATGCTGTATGCACTTGCGCGACTGTTAGAGGCGAAGACGTAAAGCAAACTGTTAGTTTGCTGCTGTGCGCTGAAGTCTACAGAAACGGGGCCAGAGCAAACTAACAGTTTGCTTTACAAAGATATGCCAATTGCAGCTGACGTTTCATTAGCCGCCGGTGTCAGAATTTTCCAACCGGACCTCGTAAATTTATATGGCTGCTCGATCGGTTCCGAAACCAAAATCGGCGCTTTCGTCGAAATCCAGAGAAACTCTTCAATCGGCGCGCGTTGCAAGATTTCGTCACATACGTTTGTTTGCGAAGGCGTAATTATCGAAGACGAAGTCTTCGTGGGCCACGGAGTGATGTTCACTAACGACTTGTACCCGCGGGCCGTAAACGACGATGGCACTTTGCAAACCGAGGCAGACTGGACGGTAGTTGAAACGCGCGTCAAAAAGCGCGCATCAATTGGCAGCAACGCATGTGTACTGGCAGGCGTGACTATCGGCGAGCACGCCTTAGTCGGCGCGGGTGCAGTGGTCACGAGTGATGTTGCTGACTATGCAATTGTTGCCGGGGTGCCGGCCAGAGTTATTGGCGACGTGCGCACGCGAGCCTCCACAAGTAAAGCATGATTAAAGTTGGCGTCATCGGATACGGATACTGGGGACCTAACCTGGTGCGCAATTTCATGGAAGCGCCGGGCTCAACTGTGGTTGCAGTTTGCGACCTCCGCCCTGAACGGCTGGCTTTTATGCAAAGCCGACATCCCACGATCCAGATTGTGACTGATTGTCAGGATCTGTTTCAGGATCCAACTATCGACGCGATTGTGATCGCTACTCCAGTGTCGTCTCACTTCGATCTGGCGATGGCGGCACTGAAAGCGGATAAGCATGTTCTGGTCGAGAAACCGCTCGCAGCCAATTCCGATCAAGGCTCACAATTAATTGAGGAAGCAGCGAAACGCCGGAAGGTGCTGATGGTGGACCATACCTTCGTTTACACCTGTGCGGTCCGGAAAATTCGCGAACTCATCGCGGCCGGAACCCTGGGCGACATCTATTATTACGATGCGGTGCGCGTAAACCTTGGTTTGTTTCAGCACGATGTAAACGTGATCTGGGACCTGGCAATTCACGATCTTTCCATAATGGATTACGTGCTCCCGATGAAAGCGACTGCGGTTTCAGCGACCGGAATCAGTCACATTCCCGGCCAACCTGAAAACGTCGCTTATATCACGCTCTTTTTTGACTCGCCCCAGATCGCCCACGTTCATGTAAACTGGCTCACTCCGGTAAAAGTCAGACATACTCTGATTGGTGGCAGCGAGAAGATGATCTTGTATGACGATCTCGAGCCTAGCGAAAAAGTGAAGATTTATGACAAGGGCGTCACTGTTTCCCATAGCCCGGAAGCGGTTTACGAAATGCTTGTCAGTTACCGTTCGGGCGACATGTGGGCCCCGCGTCTCGATGCGACGGAAGCGCTACAATCTGAAGCGCAGCATTTTATCGACTGCGTTGAGAATCGTAGGCGACCGGAAACTGACGGTGAAGATGGCCTACGTCTGGTTAAAATCGTAGAAGCTGCAGAGAAGTCTCTACGTGCGCGCGGCCAGTTAGTTGAAATCGCCGGCTAGATAAAATTGAAGCGAGAAGACGAGATGATTCCATTAGTTGATCTAAAGAAACAGTACAAGAGCATTCAGGACGAAGTAAACGGTGCGATTTCAGAAGTGCTGGAAAGTTGTCACTTTGTTCTGGGTGAAAAAGTGGAAGCTTTTGAAAAAGACTTCGCTGACTATTGCCAGACGAACTTTGCCTTCGCTGTAAATTCAGGCACCAGTGCGCTTCACCTCGCGCTCCTGGCGGCTGGGGTTGGCCCAGGCGACGAAGTGATCACGGTGAGTTTCACCTTCATAGCGACGGCCGCCGCCATTAGTTACACCGGGGCCAAGCCGGTCTTTGTTGACGTCGATCCCAACACCTGCAACATGGATCCCGCGAAGATAGAAGCGGCCATTACTCCTCAAACCAAAGTAATCATGCCGGTACATCTTTATGGGACGTGCGCCGACATGGATCCGATCATGGAAATTGCGCGACGTCATAATTTGATTGTGGTTGAAGACGCGGCCCAGGCCCACGGCGCAGAATACAAGGGACGTCGGGCCGGCAGTATGGCTGAACTCGCCTGTTTTAGTTTTTATCCAGGGAAGAATCTCGGAGCTTACGGCGAGGCCGGGGCTGTGGTTACCAACGACGACCGCTACGTCGATCTTCTGAAACAACTACGCGATCACGGGCAAAGCAAGAAGTACTATCACGAACGTGTTGGCTACAACTTTCGCATGGAAGCTATTCAGGGCGCGATCCTGGGAGTAAAGCTCAGGCACCTGGATGATTGGACCGATGCCCGGCGAAGTCATGCGAAGTTTTATCAACGTGAACTCGGAGACTCCGGCGTACGTTTGATCGCCGAACCTGCTAACTCCAAAGCTGTCTATCACGTCTTCCCACTCTTCGTTGAAGAGCGTGATGAAATGCGCGAACATCTGCATTCCGCCGGGGTTTCAACCGGCATTCACTATCCGATACCGGTCCACTTGCAACGCGCTTATCAAGACCTGGGTTACCACGCTGGTGATTTCCCGCACACCGAGCGGCTTTCGCGAGAGATGCTTTCTCTGCCGATGTATCCTGAACTGGAGGAGGCAGAGCTGGCCCAGATCGTCAGCGCGGTACGAGAGTTTTCCAGGCAATCCGTCGCTGTCCATTCTTAGTGCGATCAAGGTCATGCGAATCTGGATCGACCTCGCCAATTCCCCGCATGTGCCATTCTTTCGCGCGATCATCAAAGAGCTAATTGAGCGTGGACATGAAGTGGTCGTCACCGCCCGCGATTTTGCTGAAACTGTCTCACTGGCAGAATCAGCAGGTCTCGGGGCGGAAGTGATCGGGGGTCATGGCGGAGGCAGGCTTTCCGGAAAAGTCGGCAACCTGGTCCAACGAGCGATGGCCCTGGCGCGATGGGCACGCGGTCGCGGGATCGATATGGCGGTCAGCCACAATTCCTATTCCCAGATCCTCGCAACTCGGGTTTTGTCGCTACGGAGTGTGACGCTCATGGACTACGAGCACCAGCCCGCAAACCATCTGGCATTTCGTTTCGCTTCCCGCATCATCGTCCCGCAAACATTTCCCAAAGAGGCGTTGACTCGCTACGGCGCACAACCTGCTAAGGTCCGAAAGTACTCGGGCCTTAAGGAAGACGTTTACCTCGCCGGCTTTCAACCCAATTCAGAATTCGAGGCGGAGTTGGCCCAACTGGGTATTAGCCGCACGGACATACTTGTGACCGTGCGACCACCCGCCACCGGAGCGCTGTATCATCGATTTGAAAACGCACGGTTCGAAGATCTACTCAATCACTTAAGCACTACGCCAAATACGAAAGTGGTATTGCTTCCTAGAAGCGAGGCGCAACGAGATCTGTACAGGCAACGCTCAAATCTTATTGTGCCGACCTCGCCACTGGACGGTGCAAACCTAATCGCGCACAGCGATCTCGTGGTCAGCGGTGGCGGCACGATGAACCGTGAAGCTGCTGCGCTCGGTGTCCCGGCCGTTTCGATTTACGCCGGCGAGTGGGCCGCGATCGACGAGCAACTGCGCAGCGATGGACGACTTCAGAGGATTTCAACGCGGAGTGATATCGATAATCTGAAGGTTGCGAAGAAGGGAGTCCGCGCCGCACGCAACGCGATACGAGTGCTCGATGAGGTAACTAATTTGATCCTGGAATAGGATCCGCTGTACCTGAAATGCTCGAGTTTGGGTCCGGCTTCGCCTTGATGTGAGGCGGCGGCTCCGCCCCGCCGTACAAGGACACTCATTTTTCTTGGGGCTGCGCCCTCGGATATGGACTCTGGTTGAAAGTCTCCGAAGGCAAAGCTTGCGCAAAGGGGCGTAGCCCCCGTGGTTTTTTAGGTGCTGGCGGCGGGGCAAAGCCACCGCCTCACATCCGGCGGCGAAGCCGAAACCAACTTCGCAAACGAGTCTTAGGGACAAAGCCCCCAAGTCGGTTATTTGCTATGCTTGGTCCAAAGCGCGAGTTGGCGCCAGGCAGTCCCAACGAGTCTTGTAGAGAATGAGAGCTGAACACATCAACGAGCGGCTGATTCAACCAACCGTCGCGCGGGCGTCAGGCCGAGCGCCTCGGTGGGTTATGCCTCTCGTCAAAGCCGTGATGGTTGCGATAGACGCATTCATTGCTGCCGGATCCTTGATGTTGGCTTTCTACGTCCGCGAGGGTGGGCCAATTTTCGCCCAGGGTGGCGGACTCTTCGCGTGGAGCCCAAAGTTTGCACCCTACGGAGCGCTTGTTCCCCTGGTCGTACTCATTCGGGTACTGACACTCCGGTACTACGATCTTTATCGAATGCGTGGCGAGTTTTCCGTCGTCGACGATGGTAGCCGCGTCTTTAAAGCGATCGCCATCGGCTCCTTACTTTTCGTCGCGGCCGCTTTTCTCTATCGCGGCGGCTTCAACTTTCGTGCGTTCTCTTACGCGCGCGGCGTTTTTGTCCTCGACTTCGCCTTTGCTCTTTTTTCTTATCAAGCTTTACGGATAGTCATACGCAACGCGCAAATCGCTTTTAGAAAACGAGGCATCAACCTGATCCCGACCCTTGTAGTTGGCCGTGGAGCTGAGGCCGCTTTCTGCATAAACGAAATGCGCGACCGTCCGGCTCTTGGTTATCGAGTAATCGGGGCAGTGGATACTGGTCCAGCCAGACTGCATCCGAGTAGTGAGTATGAAGGTGTGCCGGTGGTCAGCGACCTTGCGGGTTTACCGGAGGCTATCCGCGAGTCTGGCGCAAACGAAGTGATTATTACCGATCCAAATGTTGATGGAGATGCGCTGTTTGATGTGATGATGCGTTGCGGGCGGCGGAGGGGCGTCGAATTTCGGATTGCGCCAAACCTTTTCAACTGCCTTCCCAGCAAGACCGAAGTTGATCAGATCGGCGCGCTGCCCATGATCAGGCTCTTTCGTGAGCCGTTGTCGGATTTCGCTCGCGGTGTAAAACGATTCTCCGACCTGGTCATAGCATCACTTGCGCTCGCGGTGTTTTCGCCGGTCTGGCTTCTGATCGCAGTGCTGATAAAGCTCGATTCTCGCGGCCCGGTTTTTTATAAGCAGGAGCGCGTGGGAATGGACGGCCGGGTTTTTATGGTCTTCAAGTTCCGCACCATGCGCGCCGGCGAAGACAGTGAAATCCATCGAGAGTACCAGCGAAAATTTATCGCCGGCCATTCAGAGGCAAACCTCGGCGATTCAAATCGGCCCACTTACAAATTGCGCGACGATCCGCGTATCACTCGAGTGGGGCGGGTGCTGCGACGTTTTAGTCTCGACGAAGTGCCGCAGCTCTTCAACGTGATGGGTGGCGACATGAGTATTGTCGGTCCTCGTCCGCCCATTCCTTACGAAGTTGAGGCCTACGAGCTCCGCCACCGAAAGCGACTGGATATGAAGCCCGGGTTAACCGGCCTCTGGCAGGTGTCAGGTAGGAACCGTCTGCCCTTTGAAGAGATGGTCAAGCTGGACCTTTTCTACATTGAGAACTGGTCGATCCTCTTCGACTTGAAAATCATCATGAGAACGGTGCTGGTAATTCTTCGTGGCGAGGGCTCGTGACCGCCTAAGCCTGCGCCTCCTGAGCATCTCAGATCACAGCTTATTGAAAGATTCCGGTCTCCTCCCAGGTCGGGAAGGAGGATTTATCCCCGCTCCTCCTGACGTATCTCCAGAATATCAAAGTAATTGAATCGGTTGAGTCCGGCTTCGCCGAAATGAGAGTCAACGTTGGGACTAGAGATGCTCAGGTAGGGAACACAAAATATGCACCCTCCGGCAATCTTGTTATCATCCTTGCGTCGTATATCAATTAGCTGAATGTCTCTTGAAGTGAAGCCCGAACAGGCTCAGGTTTCTGACGTGGAGCTGCTTCATGCCGTCGCCGACGGTGATGAAGAGGCGTTAGCGCGCCTTTACGACCAGCACCGCGTAATCCTCTTCGGCTTGCTCCTTCGTATATTAGGCAGCCGCGAAGAAGCGGAGGATGTTCTGCAGGATGTATTTATTCAGGTGTGGCGGCGAGCGCGAGACTTTGACGAAAAACGCGGCAAGCCTTTCACCTGGCTCGTAACACTGACGCGCAGCAGGGCAATCGACCGCTTGAGATTGCTGGGAGCGCGCAACCGCCTTGCAGAATCAGCCGCTAAGGACCAGGTCGAGGAAGTGTCTGACGCGCTGACAGACACAATCGAATCCGGCCAGCGACAAATCGTGCAACGTGCGCTGGCCGAGTTGCCGGCAGATCAAAAAGAAGCCCTGGTGCTGGCCTATTACGAAGGTCTCACCCAATCCGAAATTGCATCCCAGTTGGGAACTCCGCTGGGCACGATCAAGACCCGAATGCGCGCCGGCATGATAAAGCTACGCACCTTGCTGGGAACCCAGTTGGACAATCTCAGTTTCAGCAACAGAACATGAGGCACGAAGACTACAAAGAGATGCTGACCGCGAAGGCCCTGTCTGCGCTCGACGCCGAAGAAGGTGTGCTGCTCGCAACGCATCTCGAGCAATGTCTCGACTGTCGGGTTGAATTAGATAGCTGGCAGGAAACAGTCGCCATGGTTGCTTTGGGATCAGGTCCGGCTGAACCTTCATTGCAGGTTCGCGAACGCATCATCACCACGATTCGTGCCGAACGCCGTGAACTGGGAGTGCATGCTCCTGGGCCAGCGCTTAATCCCGATGGGGCTACCTCGCGCGTCTTACCTTTCACAAAGCCTGCGCAAGAAAATTGGTTCTCGCTCGGCTCGATGGGGCGTATCGCTGCGGGCCTCGCGATCGTAGCAATGCTCATTGGACTGTTTGCCCTCTGGCGCCAGGACAGGCATAACCGGGCAGAAATAGACCGCATGGCTGCGGAGATGCGCAAGACAAATGAAGAGCTGGCCACCGAACGCGCACTGGTTGCGCTATTGAGAACTCCTGGGTCGCGAATGATGGAATTGTCGGGAACCAACGCAGCACCGGGCGCTCACGCAATGCTGGCTTACGATAAGACTGGCCATGCGATGTTGATGACCAAGAATCTACCGGCCGCACCGCCGGGTATGGCTTATCAACTCTGGTTCATCAAGGACAACAAGAAGATGCCGGGCAAGGTATTCACCACCGACGAAAGCGGCAATGGTGTCCTGGAAGATCAAATTCCTGTCGCTGCGCTCGGCTCTGCCGTCTACGCCATAACTCTCGAACCAGAAAATGGCGTTGAGATTCCTACCGGCGCCATCTACCTCGTCAGCGCCTCATAACGCTGCTGTATCAGCATCCTTTTAATTACGACTCTGGTTGGGGTTGGGCCACGATTCGAAATTAACTCACCAAGGATAACTGAGCTGAATACGTTGATTATTTGTTGGTCGAGGCATATAAGTTCAGACCTAACGATTCCTCGCTTGAACGTAAATACACACTCTCAACCTCTACAAAGGAACAACATGAATCACTCACTGCCTGGGTTCTTCGCAAAGATATTCGGTTATCGGAATCAACACGGCTTGGTGGCGATTGTCTTCACACTGACAACGCTTACATGCTTCGCGATCAGTTCACTCACATTGAACGCCGCCACTCAGACGGGGAAGCGCCACCGAGTTATCGAGGAGACGCCTTATCCAGATGCACCGGTCAAGGTAGTCGGTGTTCTTAATCGAAAATATAAAATAAAGTTCAAAGAATCATTCCTGGATGACGACGATTGGATTAAAGGGTTGGAGTTTGAGGTGATTAACAATTCAGAGAAAACGGTGACTCACGTCGGGATTGATTTGCTATTTGAAAGACCGTCATCTCAAACCAGCGAACCACGAGCGTTATGGCCCCTCGGTTATGGACTCAATCCGTTTCGTCTCAACGCTGGTGACCCGATAGTAAGTGGTAAGTTTAAGCCCATCCGACCCGGCCACAAAGTCTCTATTACTCTGTCTGATTTGGAATATGAACACCTAAAAGCGTTGTTAAGGGAGACAAGATATTTTGACGGCGTCGAAAAGATGAAGATATTCGTTACAACAATTGGTTTCGACGACGGCACTGCCTGGGGCGGTAGCTTCTACATACGCGACCCAAGTGCTCCAAATGGGTGGCGTCCACAAGAAAAAATCGGGGCAGCACGAAAAAAAGTGCTGCCTTTTTTTCCCTTCCTATCACCATCGACCAAACTGGAAAATTGCATGCGCAAAATCACCTGCCCTTGAAGAGGAATGCGGACTGGCTACTGTCGTGGCCCAGTCTTGCGTGTCTGGTACCGAATGCAAATACCAGATAGTTGTTAATTTTACTCAATGGAGCCTGAGGCTCGACACCGTTTTTACCGTTCAGGGACCTTGCCTCTGGGGTAACACAACGACTATCTGCGGAAACTCACCTGTAGCAGCGCATCGATTCCCCTGTCCAAACCCTTCACCGGAACCAACACCGACCCCAGACCCCGAAGTTTGCATTGATACCACTCCGGATAATGGGGATGACATGGACAATTGCCTGGCGAACCCTCTCAATGAATGGATCGGGTATCCATGGTGTTTTTGCGAAGAGATTTATACCCCGGTCCTAATCGATGTTCGTGCGAATGGCATGAATCTAACGGATGAGCAGCGCGGCACTTTCTTTGACCTCAACAGTGACGGATCAAAGGAACAGTTGGCTTGGACACAAGCCGGGAACTGACGACGCGTGGTTGGCTTTGGACCGCAACTCAAATGGTTCCATCGATAGCGGACTAGAATTGTTCGGCAACTATACTTCACAGCCACCACCGCCACCCGGTGAAGAGAAAAATGGTTTCCTGGCCCTCGCTGAATATGACAAGGTCAACATGGGAGGCAATGGGGACGGAGCCATTGACGTTCGAGACTCCATCTTTTCGTCGCTAGTCCTCTGGCAAGACACAAACCACAACGGAGTATCGGAGGGAAACGAACTCCATTCTTTACCGGAGCTCGGGCTTGCGGCTCTCGACTTGAAGTATCACGAATCAAAACGCGTTGACGAATTTGGCAACCAGTTCCGCTATCGGGCCAAAGTCAAAGACATACATGGTGCCCGGGTCGGAGGCTGGGCTTGGGACGTATTTTTGAAACGGGGGCAGTGAACCTAACGTTGCTCGTTCAAACTCAACGAAGGCGAAGTCGGAAAAAGTAAGAGTCCCTGTCAAGGATGAAGTTTGTATTCAGCGCGAAAGCGTTCGCTAATTTGCGCCCAGGGTTGCGCTTTCGCGACCCTGGGAAAGACGCCCCCCTTTAAAAAAGCGCAAACCTGAAAGGGGTTGCGTCAAGGTAACACCCGACTTTGCAACCCCTTCAGAGTTGCGCAGCGTTCTCAGCAGCACTCTTGAGCCCAGGGTCTCAAAGCGAACCCAGGACTGAAATTAGCTAACGCTTTCAGCGTTAAGTTCAAACTGGCTCCCGCGCTACTAGCCCCACAGCGAAATAATTAGCTTTCCATATGCTATTTCGACCTACCTGCCCTTCTCCCCGTTTGTCGTCCATCGCCCAAAGTTCGTACGATAGTGGCGAAAGGATTCGTTTAAATGTCGCGTAAGCAACCCGTCTTCAATACCCGTCTGCTCGCATTACTCGTTCTGTTGGTCGCTGCTTTTTTGGTGGTCCAACAGCCCCTCGTCACCAAGAATGCCCAAGCCGCCTCCGCTCAACCCGTAGTGGAAACTCCGATTGCTGTAATCAAGACGATCGTTATCCGGGGAGGCAAGGTCAACAAAGCTGTTGCGTCTCAAGTATCTGTTGCTCGTGCCGGCGCCACACTCGGCGGTCAACCCGGCATGATGCTTTACGCAGGTGACACCGTAGCCACCGGCAAGGATGCACAGCTTGCCATCCTTTTCCTCGATGAGGCCACGGAAAGGGACAATGAAATATTGCTCGACGCTATGACTAAGGTTCAGCTTGGGACTCTATTTCTCGAGTCGGGCAGGATACTTGTGCGGGTGAGAGATAAGTTTCAGGTCAGAACCTCCAAAGCACAGTGGACGGTATCTGGCACTGAGTATGAACTAGCAGTGCAGGCCGATGGTGCAAACTCTCTTCGCGTTCTCAAAGGCGCTGTGCAAGTGGAGGGCGGGACGTTTGCGCCCTCACCGATGCGAGCGACCTCTACCGCGACCACCATTGCGCCGGCACCCGTTACTCCGCATCCGATCCCGACGCCCGCAAGCACCCTCACCGTGATGCGAATGCAGGAGCTAACACTGCCGGCCGCCGGAAACTTGCGCCAGGCTGAGGCCACACCCCAGCAGATTGAACAGACTCTAAATTGGTCCCATAAACTGATCGTGGCTGGTGAGCCTGAATATTCGGTACGGTCCGTGATTCCTCGCTATAAAAACGCAGCGGAACGGGAGGCTGCGTTTCGCCAGGCGCGACTCAGTTCGACCGTCAACGACGACCGCAGCAGCAAAGAGATTGTCGCGGACATTTACATCGAGTGGGGGAATGGCGCGAAGGCCGAAGTTGAGCTTAGGGAGGTGGAAGTCACAGTCAAGGAAATGGGTGCTCGCCTAACCACGCTCGGCGAGGCGCGTCGCTTGATGGGGGACCTCACGAAAGCTGAAGCGCTGGTGAAGCGCGCGATCGGTTTGGAATCAAAGTTAATGCAGGCTTACAACACGTTAGGAAGCGTCTACCTCGATCAAGGCAAAGTCGACCTGGATCGCAAAGACTACGCCGGGGCCCGCGCCTCGCTCAATAAAGCGAAAGCTGAATTCGCAAAGGCGCTGGAACTCAAAACACAGGTAGCGAACTCTCAGCATCACGTCCAGCAAACCGAAACCAGAAGCGCCAGAGCACAAGGCGTGGTCCAGGCCAACATAGGCGAAGTTCACATGCTTTTGGGAATAATTGCGCGGGGTACCAATGACAACGCTGATGCTGTCAGGGAATTGCAGACTGCGGAAGAAGAGTTTTCTTTATCCGCGAAGAGCGACCAAAGTTATCCGTTCGCACTCACGGGCCTGGGAGATGTTTATCGCGAATTAGCTATGACCCATGAGATCCTCGGGAACCAGTCAAGAGCAGATCAGTATTTAGAGCGCTCACAACATCAGTATGTTCAAGCGCTAAGGCTTCATCCGGATTTGCCAGAAGCCAACATTGGTCTGGGACGGGCCATGGAAGCAGCCGGACGCAAGAGGGAAGCTCTAAGACATTATCGGGCAGCGATTCTTCAGCGACCAGAGCTTGCTGAGCCTTATTATTTTTATGCTAAAGCCCTTTCAACGGTTGATCGACTGCAGGCGGCTCGGCAAGCGCGGATCTTTCTAAAGCTCGAGAGACCGCCGTTGAAAAGTGGTGAGCGGGCCAGGCAGGCTCAGGATGTCATTGCTGGCCGGTCAACGGGTGGGAAGGCTGCAGTGTCCGGGTCGAAACGTTGAAGTGCTCTCGAGCCGAAGATTCGGGCTCATGAAATTTGCAACCCGCTGTATGCACCAATCAACCTTTGGAGGAAAAACTGCTACACTCTTTCCACTCTTACAGACGGGAAGAAATAGTTATGGCGTCGGAAAAGAAACCTGAGGTAGACAACAGCATCTCTGATGAAACCGGGCAGTTTGATTTGCGTTTTATTCTCTGGCGTCACTTCTGCACCCAGAATAAAATTCCTGTAGAAACCCTTCCCAGCCAGCTTGATGGTGAGCAAAAAGAAAAGTGGGAAACGCTCAAATCGAGCCGCCTCAAGGGACCAACTCAAAAATAATTGCGGCTCGAGTTGTGCTAAAGCCGGCCTGGACCCGGGCGATAAGCTCCAGTGAGAAATGGATTGGTCGCCCTCTCGCGGCCGATGGTCGTTACTGGTCCATGGCCCGAATAAACTTCCACGTCGTCATCAAGCGTTAGCAGTTTGATACTGATCGACTCCATCAGCTCTTCAGTAGATCCCCCTGGTAGATCAGTTCGGCCGACCGAACCGGCAAACAGCACGTCACCGACAAACACCTTCCGTTCATTAGCTTCGTAGAGGACCACGTGACCTGGAGTATGTCCAGGACAATGAAGAATCGTAAATTCGAGTGTGCCGACTTTATAGATCTGCCCGTCCTCCCAATAGCCATCAACCTTAGGCGGCGCAGCGAAATCAAAACCAAAGGCGGGCCATTGTTCGCGTGGAATGCCAATCCAGGCTGCCTGTTCAGGAAGGGCCTCGTAAATAAACTCATCAGCCTTGTGAATCATAATGTCGGCCGATGGCTTCAGCCCCTTTAACGCAGTCACTCCGCCGATGTGATCCAGGTGTGCATGAGTCACTGCGATGGCTTGTAGTTCAAGACTGTGTTTGTCGATCGCCCGCACGATTTCTTCCGAGTCATCGCCCGGGTCGATGCAGATGGCTCGTTTGGTTTTTTCACAACCCAGAACTCGGGTGTGTTGTTGAAACGCGGTGACGGTGATTTCTTCAATGATCATAAGGGGTAGGACTTTTTACTCTTGTGCTTTGTGCTTTGTGCTCAGAAGTTTGTAGGACGATAATATCAAGAATCGCAAAGTACAAAGTTCAAAGCACAAAGTACAAGGTTTTATGCCAATCACTGCCAAATCAGCGCCACTTGCTCAAGTGTTGGATTCGTTGACCGCTGAAGCTGCGCCTGAACTAATCGAACACCTTCCTGGTCAAGCGCTGAAGTGTTATGCCTGTGGTCACCGTTGTCTAATCAAGGAAGGCAAGCGCGGTATTTGCAAGGTCCGCTTCAATGAAGGCGGACAATTGCGCGTGCCGGCAAACTATGTCGCCGCGCTAGCCTGCGATCCGACTGAAAAGAAACCCTTCTTCCACGTACTGCCCGGCTCTGACACGCTCACCTTCGGAATGCTGGGTTGCGATCTTCACTGCGCATACTGTCAGAACTGGTTAACTTCTCAAGCTCTGCGTGATGACGCCGCAGGCACCGCGCCGCAGCGAGTCACGGCTGAACGGCTGGTGACTTTGGCAAAAGCGCACGGCGCTTCGATGGTCGGAAGCAGTTACAACGAACCACTGATTACTGCCGAGTGGGCTGTGGACGTCTTCAAAAAAGCGAAGCCAGCAGGATTCCGCACCGCCTTTATTTCAAACGGTAACGCGACCCCGCAAGTACTCGATTATCTGCGGCCGTGGACTGACTGCTACAAGATCGATCTCAAAACGATGAGCGACAAGAGCTATCGGCAACTTGGTGGAGTTGTCGACAACATCTTAGAGACTGTGCAGATGGTCCATGATCGTGAGTTCTGGGAAGAGCTCGTCACCCTCGTGATTCCCGGCTTCAACGATTCTGAAGATGAATTGCGACGGGCGGCCGATTTCATAGCCGAAGTTTCACCAGACATCCCCTGGCACGTTACTGCGTTTCATCAGGACTACAACATGACTGAGAACGCAAACACGACCGCCGAGCAGTTGGTGCGTGTTTGTGAGATTGGACGAGAGGCTGGGCTTCGGTACATCTACGCCGGAAATCTGCCTGGAAAAGTTGGCCGTTGGGAAAATACATATTGCCCTTCCTGCAACGATTTGTTGGTTGAGCGATATGGTTACCTTATTCGGCAGGTGAACGTAACCCCACAAGGCAAATGCCCGAAATGTTATGAACACATCCCGGGCATTTGGAGTTGATTTAGAGATCGCCTGGTTTCGGCGCTGCACGGGTTGGTGAAGCTGCTGACTCTTCAACCGGCGTGCCCTGGTGGTAAATCGCCTTCCAAGTGTCCGTGCGTTTGATCCAGATCGTCGAGGCTCGCGCCCGTTCTGGTTTGGGTCCGCTGATGGCCACAACGTAGCTTACCAACTCCACGTCGTCGCTAATCTTCACCGTCTTGAAATCGCTTGGCGTCGCTTTCGCCGCGTCAAACATTTTCACGCCTTCAAGAGTCTCGGCCCTCGTGTGAAAGCCATCAGCCCAAACTTCAACCTGGGCATCATCCAGCATAGCCGCGAAGGTGTCATAGTCCTTACGCTTGAGTGCCTCGTACACAGCCTTTTCCCTGGCGATCGGATCTGCAATCGCACCAATCTCATTAGCCTTTGGGCCAGCGGTTGACGCACTGGCAGCAGGCGTCGGAGAGGACGTAGCGGCGAGGGCCGGTTCCGGAGCCGCTCCCCTCGTTTCCTGATAGAACACAACCTGCCACTTGCCGTCGCGGACGGCCCAGGCAGAACCAACCCGATATGGACCGGGAGGAATATCCTGGCCCTTGAATTTACCCTTGAGAGTCAGGTTATACATCAATAGAGCCGCATTCTTACCCAGTGGCAACAGTTTCCAGTCGGCGAAGGTTGCCTCAGTAAATTCGAGATCCTTCAAATAGGTGACGATTCCCGCTTTGTCGTAAGTACCATCCGATCCAACTTCCAGATAGTCAGTAGCCAGCATGGTCGCGAAAGCGTCATAGTTTTTCGCTTTTAGCGCATCCCAAACGGCTTTTTCTTTGGCGATAGCTTCAGCTTCAGTTAACGGGGCAACGGCAGATTCCGCACCGCGAGAGCTATTTACGGGAGCAGCTTCGCGATTCGTCGGCGGTACCGCGCAAGCGGCGACGAGCAAGAGACCGGCGATCATTACAAGAAACTTTTTCATGGCGTAACTCCTGGGGCTTTGGGTTGCAGAGCGAGTGGGTTCTATTCGAAACGAAAGGTTTAGTCAAGGAATCTGGTCAACAGGTGGGGATTCGCTTTGATTGGAACGTAGCGGAACCAGTACGCCTAAGTCGTTGGCTAATTCCAGCCCAGGGTTGCTTCAACCCTGGGTCAAGAAACCAGTAAGGAATCAATCACGCTTGAAAGCGTTAGGCGTGCGTGAGAACTCCTTGAGATTTCATATGAGGTCGGCATTCTTCCAGTCCAGGGTTGAAGCAACCCTGGGCTGGAACTTGCGAACGCTTTCAGCGTTAATGCTCAGACTAGGGAGTCGCTGACGCTCTCGGGGTTGGAGACGGTCGGCCCGGCGCCGAGGGTGAAGCTTTTGCTGCGGGCGACGCTCCGGGAGAGGCCGAGGTGGTTGGACCAGGCTCTCGAATCGGAACACTCGCTCCTGCAATCAGTTTCCACTCGCCGTTGCGTCGCGCAAACGTATCGACGAAACGGTACTGACCGCTGATGTCGATAGACTTGCCGTCAGGCATTTTAAACTTGCCGTTCGTGATGATTACCCGACCGGTGGCAACTGCCGCGTCTTTGTCGATCACGTTAACTTTGAGATCCGCCATCTCGGTCGATTCCGCGGTCATTGCGCCGCTTTCGATGTCTTTAATGTCCTGCGCCTTGTCACCGACATTGCCGTCGGGATAAACAATGATGAGATCGTCAGCTTCCACGCGTCTAACTGCCGCCACATCTTTTTCGCGTATAACGCGCGGCCAATCGTTCTCAATCCGCAGTACTTCGGCTTGTATGGCAGCGGTGTCTACTGTTTCCGGTGTAGGTGCCGCCGACCGATTTGTTTCGGGAGCGGCAGGCTGACAGCCAGACAGAAAGACGCCTAGAATGGCCACCAAACCAATCGCTAAAAATGCATTTCTCTTCATCGAAATACTCCTTTTGGTTCGTTACTGAAGTCGACGAAATGTTTGTGAATTGACTGGGTGCTTCTATTCCAAAACAGGTCGCGAGTCAATAGTAATCGCTGCTGGCGTTCTGGCTTGGTCGGTTCCTCATCGTAGTCTCGTGTCACTGATGTCTGCGGATCTAAACTGCTCTTAGAATATTGACAGGGACCACGGATGGGTATATTTTCCGCAAGTTGTAGCAGTTCGCGGCCAGACGCCGGGCTCGGTCCAAGCTTCGCATCCAGCGAAATACCCGATGACCCGCCTTGACCGCCGTCGTCGAAAGGAGCAATACACAAATGTTCAGCCCACTTACCAGAGGCTCAAATCGTCTATTTCTCTGCGTCCTAATGGTTGCAGCCGGAATGATCGTCAGCAATGGACAGACGCCCCGTAAGGTAGCGAATCATGCGCCGGGCGAAGAGGCGCCGCTGTTTCTGGAGTATCGCGGTGTTCAACTTGGAATGACTGCCGACGACGTACGAAAGAAATTGGGCGCGCCGAAAGAGAAAGGAGCAGACCAGGACTTTTACATCTTCAGTGAAACCGAAACCGCACAATTTCTCTATGACAAGACTCAAAAGGTGATAACCATCTCCGCAGATTTCATGACGGCCAGCGCCGGCGTGCCGACCGCCAAGGGAGTATTTGGATCTGAGGTAGAAGCGAAAGCCGACGGGTCGGTCTATAAGATGGTGCGCTATCCCAAAGCCGGCTATTGGCTTTCCTATAATCGCACCAGCGGCACATCACCGCTCACGACCGTTACGCTACAAAAACTTCCGTAGTCACGACTTGTAGGGGTAGCACTCCGTGGCCACCCCTTTTCTTGATTTCCCCCACAAGGTTTTCTATCGCAACGAATGGGGCGGCCAGGGAGTGCCGCCCCTACACTATCTGCCCGCTAGACTCCTACTAAAGCACACTCGTATGCTAGTTGTTCATGCAGACGACTGTTACATCGGCACTCCCTGAGCGTTCTGCTCAGATTCCTTCGGCCGAATTGTCTCAAAAAATCAAAGCTTGGGCGCAAGCCGAGGGCTTCGAGAAAGTCGGTATCGTGCCAGCGACTGCGCTGGATCGCGAGGGTAGCCGTCTCCGCGAGTGGTTGGACCGCGGTTATCATGGAGAGATGAAGTGGATGGCGCGGGACCCGGAGGTGCGCGCCGATCCGCTCAAACTGTTTCCAGCCGCCAGGTCCGTCGTCGTGGTCGCCAAAAACTATTTCACCGATTCGCGGCACATCAACGACGAGACAACCGGCAAGGTGTCACGTTACGCCTGGGGCGACGACTATCACGACGTGATTGGTCCAGGGCTTCACGCCTTACTTTCGCGAATCAAGTCTGAAGTTCCCGAAGTTGAAGGAAAGGTGTGCGTTGATATCCAGCCAATGATGGATAAAGCCTGGGCCGTACGCGCCGGACTTGGTTGGATCGGCAAACACACAAACCTGATCACGCAGGAATACGGATCATGGGTGTTCCTGGGCGAGTTGCTACTGAATATTGATCTCAAATTTGATCTCGAAACAGTCGATGACCATTGCGGCACGTGCACGCTTTGCATCGAGGCATGTCCGACGACTGCGATAACCGAACCATATGTTGTCGACTCCAATAAGTGCATCTCCTACGCCACAATCGAATTGCGCGGGCCGGAGATTTCGGCCGAAGTTGCGCAGAACCTGGAAGGTTGGGTTTATGGTTGCGACATCTGCCAGGACGTCTGCCCGTGGAATCGGTTTGAGCAAGTGACTGACGAACGACGTTTTGAACCGCGGCGGAACAATATCAATGTGCCGCTTTCGGATGTGCTGGAAATGACTCCGGAATCGTATGCGGCGCGATTTCGCGGGAGCGCTATGAAACGAGCCAAGCTTTCGGGTCTCCAACGCAACGCCAAAGCACTACAGAAGCCCGACCGTTGGGGTAGCGCCGGATCCAAGGGACCACTATTAGTGCGACGTCGAATTGGCTTCGCCGCCTGATCAAAACACGGAGAACATACTTAACTAATGAAATTATTCACTGTACTTCTAACTGTCTGCTCGCTGTTGACCGCTTTCTCCGCTCCTGCCATGGCCCAGAATCCAACCACGCCGGCCGATCTAAAAAAGCTGGCCCAGGATTACTACACCTGGCGTAATCAAAACTACCCGGTCGCTTCAAGCGATGCCGGCCTTCACACCTGGGACAATCAACTAACTAACTATTCCCTCTCGAAAGTTTTGGACCGAAAGCTTCACGTTCAGGGATTGCTCGGCAAAGTTCGCGCAATGCCCACCGCAAATTGGAGCAAGGATGACCGCATCGATTGGCTGCTCTTTAGGGCCCAGCTCGACAACGTCGACTTCTTCAATCGGGTGATGAACTTTGAGCAGACTGATCCGCAGCTCTATGTAAACGAATGCAGCAACGGCATCTTCTCGCTGCTGAAGAAGGAATACGACACCCCGCGGGTGCGCGCGATCGCGGCCACCGCCCGTCTGAAGCAGATGCCGTTTCTCATCGAGCAAGCTAAGGGAAATCTAACTAAACCCGTGGGACTCTATGCTCGCCTCGCGATTGATTCGGCGCGTTCTATCGACAGCCTCTTCAACGACAGCCTGATGACCCTTGCCAGGGATCTTTCTCCGGCTGAAAAGAATGATTTGGTGGTAAGTCGTGACGCAGCCTTGAAAGCTATTCACGGCTTTGCCGATTGGCTCGAAAGACGTTTGCCGGGCATGGTGGCGTTCAAACCCATGGGCGAGGAGAACTACAACTACCTGCTGGAGAACATTTATTACTTGCCGTTGGATGCGAATCAGGTTGATATGCTGGGCCAGTCTGAGCTGGCCCGCTACCGCGCGCTCGAGTCTCTCCTTCCCGACCCTTCGCTCGCAGATCCAAATCCCGCCCGCAGCAAAAATATTCCGGCTGATCAGGAAGCGTTTTTGAAAGCGTACGAAAGCCGTCAGGCGGAGATGATCAATTTCCTCAAGACAAACAAGCTGGTTACGCTGCCTGACTACCTTGGCCCATTTACGATCCGCCAACTTCCTGAAGCGTTCAAACCAACGAGTCCGGGCGGATTCATGAATCCTCCAGGCGTTTACGACAAGGACAATAGCGGCTTTTATTTCATACCCACTTACAACCCGCAGTCTCGCAATTTTTATATTCGCGCAGCCATCGAAGATCCGAGACCAATCCTCGGCCATGAAGGAATTCCCGGACACTTCCTGCAGATGTCGATTGCGAATCATCTGACCAATGAAATTCGACGTCAGCACTTCGACGGGATTTTGATTGAAGGATGGGCGCTTTACGGCGAAGAGATGTTGATGCGTACCGGCCTCTATCCAAACAATTCAGCGGCCCAGGGTCAGATTCTGCGTTTGTCACGTTACCGGGCCGCGCGCATTGGCGTGGACGTGAACCTGCACACGGGTAAATGGACGTTCGATCAAGCAGTCAACTACTTCATGGAAGCCGGTGGACTCGATCGCGAAGCTGCCACGGGGGAAGCAGCCGGCGCAGCGGCGAGCCCCACGCAAAAAATTACCTATATGGTCGGTAAGTATCAGATCATGCGACTGCTGGGCCGATATCGCGACAAGCAGGGCGCAAACTTCCGCCTGGGCCAATTCCACGACGATCTAATCAAGAACGGCAGTCTACCGCTCTCGATGATTGAATGGATTCTGCTGGATGATCGCTCAACCCTGGACCAGGCGCTGAAGTGATAAGTCCACCCAACCCATCGTTCGCCGATGACGTCGAACGCAGCTTCGCAAAGCAGCCGATTATGAACTTGATTGGCGCGCGGCTGACGCTAGTCGAACCGGGAGTGGTTCAGATCACGCTTCCCTACCGTGCCGATCTCACCCAGCAACACGGGTATATTCACGCCGGCATCGTCACCACGATCGCCGATTCCGCGTGTGGCTATGCCGCTTTCAGTTTGATGCCGGAAGGTTCGGAAGTCTTGAGCGTGGAATTCAAGATCAACTTGCTGCGGCCCGCTAGGGGCGTGACTTTCGTTGCACGAGCCGAAGTGATCAAGTCAGGAAGAACGCTGAGTGTGGTTCAGGCAGACGTCTTCAATATCAACGAAGAAGGTAATCGAAACTTGTCGGCATCGATGCAGGCCACAATCATGTGCCTAAGGCCTTCGCCAAAACACTCATAGATACGGTCCAGCCCCATAACGCTGCCACGCCTCCCGGTTCGACACGCTGCTTCCTTGCTTGTGCTAAGGTGCTTCACACACATCAGCACCGCAGATTGGAAAAACATGAAACTCAAGATCACATGCCTCATTGTTCTGCTCGCCCTTGCCGCCTGCGGTAAAAAGGGTTCCGACGAAACCGGCGTGTCGAACAATGGGGTACCTAACAACGTTCGACTCCTCTTACCGGGAAACACGAAAAACGCTGAGCAGGAACCGGCTGTTTTGAAGCCCAATGCGGTTGTCATTTCAGTACCGTTGAAAGGCGAGTTCTACGTTGGTTCAAACCCCCTCTCGATAGAGGAATTGAGGGACAAGATTAAGGCGCTGGTAAAAGGACAGAACGAGGCAGACAGGATTGTTTACGTCGCCGGCGGTAATTCGATTGATTTCGACAGCATTGTAAAAATTCTCCGTGAGATCCGTCAGGAGAAAGTACTGCAGGTCGGACTTCTGGTAGATCAGTCTGGAAATGTGCCAGGGCTTTTCCGCGTGAAGATTGTGGCCGAGCCTGATGTCAATGAGGATTTGAGTGACCTCAAACCCAATCCGCTTACTTTGGTAGCCTCGATCTCTAAAGATCTCAAGGTCGAACTTAATAGACTGCCGATGGGTGATTCGTCTGAAACCTCAAAGTTGACGCAGACGCTTTCCGAAATCTTCCAGCAACGGAAGGAATCCCGGGCCTACAAGCCTGAAACAGAAACGCACACTGGTCTGACTGAAGATGAAAGGGTTGAGAAGACAGTAATCGTCAAGGCTCCTCGTTCGACACCCTATAGTCAGATCGTTAAGGTTATTGATGCCGTCAAAGGCGGTCGGGCAAACCCGATCATTTTGCAAATCGACGACCTCGAGGAATGATTCACATCAACGGGAACTACTCGGATCGCAAAAACTCCACGATAAGCGGCACCGTTTTCTCCGGCGCTTCTTCATGCGGAGCGTGACCAATTTCCGGTAACACCACCAGCCTTGAATCGGGAATTGCTTCGGCCAACATCTTTCCGATCTTCAACGGAATAACTCGATCCTCTTCACCCCAAATAATTAGCGTAGGCACACAGATCTCTTTGTACCTCTGGTTAGCTCGTCGATATTTTTCGGAATTGCCTGCCTTGCGGTTTCCAGCAAAGCCTGGCGCGCACCGCGTGTTCTTACCGGTCTGGAGTAAGACGCGATCTGTTCCTTGGTGATCAGACGTTTGTCGTAATAAACATACCGCAGCACGCGCCGCGTCGAAGCCTTACCCGGCATGAGATGAATCGACAACCAACCGACAACAGGTTTCTTGAGCAGATTGAAGTGCCAGGGAAGTGACTCGTTGTAACCGGCGCTATCGATCAGAATCAGTTTTGAAAGGCGCCCCTCGCCGTCCTCACACAGCATGAGCGCCACCATCAGCGACACCGCACCGCCATATGACGTCCCGATCAGCGTCAGACTCTTCAGATTGTGCTGCTGAATAAATTGATAAATGAGCTCAGCCTGGTCCCGCACTGAGTAGCGACCGTCACGCGGCTTTGGGGAAGCGCCATAGCCCTTCAAATCTACCAAAATTAATTGATGGTCTCTTGAAAGAGGCTCGACCAGGTTTCTCCAGGTATATAGACAAGCTCCGAGGCCGTGTATACAGAGCACGGGATCGCCTTCGCCGTAAGCCTCGTAGTGGAGCTCGATTTTAGAAGTTGGCTTTCGTCATTTATTAACTTACCGACGTGTCGGGGTTATTCCTGATAATAGTTGAACCTGGCAAAGACGTCATCAGTCCGTAACAGATATGTGGTTTATGTAGCCTTCCTAAACAAGAAAACGCCACACGAAAAGGAAAACCGATGATTAGAGGAAGTGAAAACAGAAAAGCCGATTACCCGATCGATGATCTATTCCTTGACCGTTGGTCGCCGCGGGCGATGACTGGTGAAGCAATTTCAAACGATGAATTGATGTCGCTATTCGAGGCGGCGCGTTGGGCGCCATCTTCATATAACAATCAGCCTTGGCGCATGTTGTATGCCCATCGCGATACCGATGAGTGGCCCGTGTTCTTCAACTTGCTGGTTGAGTTCAACCAGGGGTGGGCCAAGAACGCCGGCGCCCTTGTGCTATTCATCTCAAAGACAACCATGGACATGAATGGTGAGCCATCAATTACCCATTCGTTTGATACCGGATCGGCGTGGGAGAATTTTGCTTTGCAGGCCTGGCTCAACGGATTAGTTGCCCACGGCATGCAGGGCTTTGACTACGATCGCGCACGCACCGAACTTGAGATTCCGGAAGGCTATCAGGTGCAGGCAATGATCGCAGTTGGTAAACCTGCTGATCCAGATTCCCTGCCCAAGGGTTTACGTGAACGTGAAGCACCGAGCAATCGGCGATCGCTGACAGAAACGATCTGTGAGGGAAAGTTCTGCTTGTGAGTAACAGGCGTTCAGAGTTCAAGCTTTAGCTTGCGGCTTCCGCATTTGCGTCCTCGCGTTCGTACTCGCGCGAGTCCGCAGCCTGAAGGCTGAACTCTGAACACCTGTATCCGATCAGAACGTGTGGCCGTAGAAGATGCCGAGTGAATTGTTACTACGTCCCTGATTGCCGAAATTGTAACCAGCGTAGAGCAGACTCTTTGGCGAGAATGTGATTCCAGTTCCCACCACCAAATAGCCGTAGTCGTTGTTGCCGCTGGACCAGTCAGTCACAAAAGAAATCTTCTTTGTAATTGGCTGTTCGTATCCGAGCAGTATTCCCGATTTATCCGTGCCTTCTTCAAAGTTGCCGAAGAGCTTGTAGCCTCCAAATGTCACGCGCGGATCCTTAAAACCGCTGAAGGTCTTACTTCCAACCACGTAAACCTGCGCAGACGTCGTGCCGAGCGAGCGCCGGGTAACTGGCGTAGAAACCAGCACACCGGTAGCGAAAGCCAGTCCGGTTTCCTCATTCGAATAAAATTGCCACTTGAAATTTGGCTGCACGTCGATCGGTTCGGCCGGCAACCCGCGGGTGTAATAAACGTTAACCCCTACCTCGGTATTGCCAGGCAAGCCGACCACAACTCGTGGCCCATAGTTTCGAAAACCACCTTCTCGTATCGAGCCGTAGTGCATGATGAAATTGGCTTCGAGGTATACACTCCCGGGCGACTGGACGTCGGTGGCAGGGATATTGAAGACCGTCGACTGCGCTGATGTGTTGGACCAACCAAGCATCACGCAAGCACAAAGCAACGTGAATTTGATAAAGACACTGAGGCGAAGTTTATTCACGAGAATCCTCCTCTCGTCATTCGGCAAAAAGGGTTTGACTTCGCGTCGCGCTACAGAGGCAATTTGCGGGCGATGCGGTAGGACTGTTGTGAGCAATCTTTTAACGCAAAACAAGCCGGTAAAGCAAACTGTTAGTTTGCTCTTGCGGGATATACATAACCCTCAGTCCTCAGAAACGTACCATCAGCAAACTAACAGTTTGCTTTACTAATTGCGCACCCCCAACGACTTGCACTAATCTTCCCCGCTAATTCGAGCAGGGGCGTCTTAATCCGGTCCGACAAGCCGGCGGGAGTTTATTCCGTTCACATTATCGATTGGCGCAAACGCGAGGTTAGTGAGCGCCACGGAAATCTGATCGAGTATTTTGCGAAGATGACATTGACGGTGAAATGACGGACATCCAGAACCGAGCGCGGTAGCGCCGGATCCCCTGGTCAACCCACAACAACGGCTGCGTCGACAGGATTCTGTTTGAGATTGAGCTTAGCATCCGGCGCTACCCCGACGCGTCGGGGTGCCGTATCGGAGAACACACGCCAACTCCATGTGCCTGATTCATCGACTCGGTGGTGCTTTCACAAGCCAACCATCACAACTCAAAGACAAGCTCAGCACAAAAGCCAGCGATCTCGTCAAGCGAGCTTATGACGACATCGATCCCACACGCCTTGTCGATCACCACACTCACATCGCCGGTCTTGGCACCGGCGGCTCAAACAACTTCGTCAACGCCAAGATGCTTTCCTGGTCGCATCCTTTTCATCACCTCAAGTTCAAGGTTTATCTCAGCGCTGCTGGCGTTGATGAAGTGACAAACGCCGACGAGCGAATGGTGCAACGGCTGGTTGACCTGGTGGAACACATACCGCAACACGGCAAACATCGGCTGCTGGCTTTCGATAAGAATTACTCGCCTGAGGGAAAAGAGAATCTCGAGAAGACAGAGTTTTATGTTCCCAATGAGTATGTCTTCAAACTTGCCGAACAATACCCAGACCTCTTCATCCCCAACATCTCAGTCAATCCATATCGCGATGATGCCATCAATGAGTTGGAGCGCTGGGCCAAACGCGGTGCACGCATCGTCAAGTGGCTTCCGAATGCAATGGGAATCGATCCGTCGGATCGGCGTTGCGATGCTTTTTATCAGAAGATGAAGGAGCTTGATCTGATCTTGCTCAGTCATGGCGGTGAAGAGAAGGCGGTGGAAGCAGACGAAGATCAGAAGTTGGGCAATCCACTTTTGCTGCGACGGGCACTCGACTTTGGGGTGAAGGTGATCGTGGCCCACTGCGCCGGCCTTGGCGACAACGAGGACCTTGACGATCCTGAAAAGAGACGTGTTTCGAATTTCGATTTGTTCATGCGCCTGATGGGTGACAAGCGATACGAAGGTCTCCTGTTCGCCGACATCTCAGCGATGACACAATTCAATCGAATCGGAAAACCTCTGAATACGATTTTAAGTCGCGAGGATATTCAGGAGCGCTTGGTTAACGGCAGCGATTATCCGCTGCCAGCCATCAACGTACTTATTAGAACCAGTACCCTCGTTAAGCGGGGTTATTTATCGGGCGATGAACGACTCTGCCTCAACGAAATCTACGACTACAATCCTTTGCTTTTTGATTTCACGCTGAAGCGTACTATCAGACTACCGGGTTCCGATAAACGCCTTCCAGCATCCGTCTTCATGACCAATTCTGCTTTAGGCGCATAAGAGCTGTCCGCAGATTACGCGGATTCGCGGATTACTCTGCACGCAACCAACCAAAGGCGATGCTTTGTTTCTATCCGCGGAAGGCGTAATCCGCGGATACGGTTTGGACGGCTCAACAGCTACGCGTATGATTGGGTAAAGAAACATGTCGGCAATACTCAAAGACTCATATAACCGTCCGATTCGCGACTTGCGCGTGTCTCTGACCGATCGCTGCAATTTTCGCTGTTTTTATTGCCTGCCCCACGGTGAGCCGCCAATAGCACCGAAAGAACAGATGCTTTCGTATGAAGAGATTGAATACGTCTGCGACATCTTTGTTTCGCTCGGTATCGAGAAAATCCGTTTGACAGGTGGCGAGCCGATGATGCGGCGGGACATCGAGACGATTATCGAAAAGCTGACACTACTAAAACAGAACGGTCTACAGGATCTGGCGCTGACTACCAACGGCTATTTCTTGCCGGACCGCGCCCGGGCATTGAAAGCCGCCGGCCTGGATCGCATCACCATCAGCGTCGACAGTTTGAAGCCCGCCGTATTTAAACAGATGACCGGCGTCGATGTGCTCGATAGAGTTTTGGCCGGCATTGCCGCGGCCAAAGAAGCGGACCTACAACCGATCAAAATAAATGCGGTGATCGTGCGTGGCCACAATGAAGATGAGGTAGCAGACTTCGCCGGGTTTGCCCGAGAACACGACGTGAAGATGCGCTTCATCGAGTTTATGCCGCTCGATTCCGGTCACGAATGGTCGAAGACCGACGTGGTTTCCGGTCGCGAGATTCGCGAACGCATTGAAGAGCGGTTTCCCCTCGTTCCAGTTGATGTGGCGCGTGGTTCTGAAACGTCGTCGCGTTACCGCTTTGCTGACGGCGCCCCCGGCGAAGTCGGCATTATCGCTCCGGTAACCGAACCATTCTGCGGTGCCTGCTCGCGAATTCGCTTAACCGCTGACGGACAAATCCGCACCTGCCTCTTTTCAACTGTCGAACACTCTCTGCGTGATGTCGTGCGGAGCGACGCAACGCGATCCCAAATTGTGGAATACATTGAAGGCGTGGTGTTGAAGAAAGAACCGCGTCATTACATTAACGAGCCTGCTTTTGTCACACCTTCCCGCTCGATGAGTTTCATCGGCGGGTAATCTCTGCAACCGAAAGGTGCACCTCACAGTTTAAAATTACGCTTGATTGTATTAACCAATCCGCAGACTGAAGGCTGAACCGAGTTCCAGGCCTGAGTTTGAGACCTCCCGCTTCCAGCTTGGGTTTGGATTTGGCCTCGCACAAAAATTTGGTTCTTTCTCCAGGCATCCATGCCGGCTTCACGGCTGGGAATCAGTTCAAATATCTGCGGGTTGTATTCAACGTTGAGTTTGTAGGTAGCTTTAATCCTGCCAACCTTCGATGGCATCTTGATCCCGTCCACGTCAACGTAGTCTTTCAAATCCACTCCACCGGAGAACTGTCGATTGTTCCTGGTCCAGAAATAGGCCACTCTCACTGGCAAATGCGTTTTGCGATCGAGGGCAAACTCTACCTTGTCTTCAGGAAGGTCTCTTACATTGGTCTCGACGATGTCAACCTTCTTACCATTAAGCTCTTCACTACGTACGCTGTAGGGCACAGGCCGCACCCATTTTGTCTCCGCCAGCAGTTCAAGCTGCAGCGTGGTGAAGTTTCTCCGACTTGGCTCCAGGATGGGCACAATGGAAGGGCCCTCGCCCACGTCTGTGTAGCTTCGATGAAAATCCTTCTCGAAATTATGTAGATGGATTCTGAAGCCAAAAACTGTTCCACGCTGGTCATCCCATTCCCAGGACTTGTTGGGAAAAACAAACAGACCCTCGTAGTTGATAGTGATTACCTTGAACCACCATAAGTATTTCTCACGCTCCGACCGCTGCAAATTGGCAACGGAGTGCAGGCGTTCGCGGCCGCCTTTGGCCTGAATCATCAATTCCCACATGCGCTCGGCTTCCGCGCGACTGGAATTATCGGTGGTGGCTTGAAATGAAAAAGCTGAGCTTTGCGTCAGGATGAAGACCGACAATATCAGGAATGCTCTGAGAATGACTTTCACGATTGCTCCTTAGAACGCCGATTTGCGTGCGCGTAAGTGCAAAATGAAAGCCACAGTTTTACGGAGGTTTCTAAGGGGTAACTCTCAGGTAACGTCTAACGAGATGTCGTAGAGATCATGGATGTGGATGATTTTCATAGCAGAGTCCATCGGCTGTGCGCTGGGCATAATGGTAGGGGTGGCACTCCGTGGCCACCTCTTCGTCGCGTTAGTGCAGACTGCAGTTCAACTGGGTTATCGCGTTGGTTGAATGGGGCGGCCACGGAGTGTCGCCCCTACACGCTCTGCATCGCTTTAATGTCATCCAACAGCACCTGCTCATGGCCCTCGGGATTCACTTTCAAGTAAGTCTTTCGGAGAACGCCCTGCGGATCGATCACAAACGACGTCCGGTCCCAGTACATCGTACCCTTGTATTCGCTTTGGCCAACGCCCGCCGCTTTTAGCAACTCCTGATTCGGATCGGCAAGCAGATCAATCGTGAACGCAAACTTATTGCAGAAGTCTTTGTGGGAAGCGACATCGTCCGCACTCACACCTACCACCGCAATACCGGCTTCGTCAAAATCCTGTTTCGACGCCGTAAACGACTTCCCCTGAATCGTGCATCCCGGCGTATCGTCTTTCGGGTAGACATAAAGCACCAGCCACTTGCCCGCAAAGTCGTCGAGGGTGACTGACTTGCCGTCCTGGTTCTGTAAATTAAAATCCGGGAAACGTCTTCCTGTTTCTGCTGACATATGTATTCTTGCCTTCCATAGCTATCTCTAAGAGACAAATTAAACAACTCTTCATCTAGTTGAGGCTTTGTTCACTCTTTGAAACTGAACTGCGCCCATGCCGAAGCGGTGTCTTCGATGCCGGCGCTTACTCGCCAGCGCATCCGCTTCCAGCTTGGCTTGACGGACAGTGTAGCAGTGGTCCCAGTGGCCGGCAGAATGTAGGCAGCCTTCCACGTCCGGGTCTTCACAGAATACTGTTGGACGACAACTGTGTACTCGGTTTCACCCGGGACTGATTTCCATGTCAACTCAATGGTGCTCGGCCGAGTTGGATAGACAAGTCCGTTTGCGGGGGTCAACGTCTCTACTCGATTGAGATTGGGTGAATCGTGAACTTGATCACACGATACTTGGAAGTGAGCGGCATCTGACTTCTTCGGCTGCGGTGAGAGTACCTCCAGATAAAATGAACCGGAAAGTCTCGGATAACGCGACCCACCAAACTTCCATATACTACTCACCTGCTTTGTTCCCGGTGATTCAAAGGATAAGGTCTTCTCCGGTCCGGGTCTTCCAGTTGAACGAACAAACCGATATGCGACGGAGCCTACGCCGCTGTTGACAGTGATTTGTCCGGTGAAGGCTATTGCCACCGGACATGGCCCTGAATATCGGTCTGGTTCGGCCTTCAATGAGAGTCCGCCGAGTTGAATCGCTCCGCCTGCTGTTGTATTCCAAATCCTCGCAGTATTGTCCTCGCTGCCCGTGGCGGCAATCGCCCGCTTGTCGGTAAAGGCTACTGACGAAATCGTTCCAATGTGTCCGCGAAACCCCATCATGCTCCTGGCGGTGCCTCCGGATACGTTCTTGGAACTGAAAACGTCCCAAAGCCTCGCCGTCCGGTCTGCACTTCCGGTGATCACGCGGCTCCCATCAGAGCTGAACAAGGCAACCATAACTTTATCGGTGTGCCCGCTGAAATCTGCCACCAGCTTCAGCGATGGGACTTCCCATACCTTCGCCGTTTGATCGTCGCTGGATGTTACGATTAGCTTCCCACTAGGGCTAAAAGAAGCGGTGTTGACGTTGTCTGTATGTCCCTTTGTTTCGGCAAGTAACCGTCCATCGCCTGCATCATAAAGCCTTGCCGTCCCGTCGTTGCTAGCCGTGACGACATACTGATTATTAGGACTGAAGCTCACACTGTTTATCTCTCCAAGATGGCCCTCTAATTCTCCGGGGTGGCCCGTTAAAATGTTCAGCTGACTACCATCAGCAGTTCTCCATGTACGCGCTGTCTTATCAGAGCTTCCCGTGACCACAGATTGTCCGCTGGGGCTGAAACCAACCGTTTTGACTTTCCCAGCATGTTGACTAAGCGTCGCTGAGGATTGCCCGGTAGTTACTTCCCATATTCGAGCGGTGCCGTCATCGCTTGCCGTTGCGAGGCGTAGACCATCCCGACTAAAGGCAACATCTTTGACCGGGCCGGTATGACCAGCCAACGTCCGAAGCTCGTGCCCGCCGACCACATCCCAAAGCTTGGCGGTGTGATCATCACTGACGGTGGCAACGAGGTTGCCGTCAGGGCTAAACAAGGCTTTGTTTACGGCACCCTTGTGGTCGTACCAAACTCTCAGATTTTGACCGCTGTCGACACTCCAGATACGTGCTGTATTGTCTGAACTAGACGTAACGATGAGTTTGGCATCAGGGTTAAAGTCCACGCTATTAACCTTGGCGTTGTGGCCGCGCATGATGGTGAGGAAATATGGAACCGATCGGTCGAGTTCATTCAATCTCACTAACGTCAGTTCTGCGTTCGCCCGCTCATACTCCGCCCGTTCAAGGGCCAAGACTGCTGCGGTCCGTTTTAAGATTGCGTAAATCGCCAGGCTGATCATTAAGAGGGTCGTTATCGACAACAAAAACAGTGCTGTTTTGCGATAACGAGCCTTAAGCTTTCTGCGAGTCTCGATCTCCAAACGGGTCTTATCCTTTTCCTGCTTGAGTTTCGCTACTTCTTCGAGTCTCACCCGCTCCTGTTCTTGGTTGTAGCGCTGACGCCAATCGAGAACCGGAGTGGCCAATATGTCGTGAAAAATCTCATAGCGGGGCTCTCTTGAGGAGCCAAGAGTCGAGGGAACGGTCCGCAGGATTCGTGAGTTTTGACTAGACAACTCTTCGAGCACAGGAACTAACCAATCCGTCGATAAGCCTGAAAAGTGAGCTAAGTCCTTTGCGGTATGAGCTATCTTATTGCCTGAAGGGGTGACGAGGTTGGCAAAGATTTGCGAGGCGATGCGTTGCTGATCTGGCGCCAGAGACTCCATCTTGTCATCCAAATGGGTCTCAACAATGCGCTCGGCATTTCCCAGCTTCACCAACGTTACTAGTTGCAAACGTCTTGATCTTTGGCGTTTCTCTTCACGCCATAAGCGAGTCATAACAAGTTGCAGATAAGGCGTTTCGATTTCCTCGGTTGATGCGGATGATTCCAAATCAAGCACGGTTCCCTTGCCTGATCCACCCATAGCCACAGTTCCTGTTTTAAGCTGATCGCAGACCTCGTCGACCAACTCGTCCTCAATGGTGTACTCCTCCTCTCCCTGCAACCGCTGGTTGTACACTCCAATTGGGCCCCGAATTGCGCTTCTGGCCGCGTCGGTTGTTAAGTGCTTAACTCGTTGAAAACTATCGAATATATGAGGAATTCGAATCTTGAAGCTATCGAGTTTTGCGATAGCATCTTCGCGGATTGATATCAAAAAGCTGGCTCTTAAGTCTGGCCGGTTGACCACCTTATGAAACTCATCAAAAAATGTACGGTCGCCAGTTTCATTCTCATGATAAAGAAAATAATCCTCGAACTGATCAAGGACTATGAGCAGATCGCCGCCAATAAGCTTTGACCACTTAGGAATCGCGTCCGTGAGCGTTGAATCTAATTCTCGTTCATCGATTTCCGGGTCAGACAAGGCTCTAGCAATACAGTGGCGGATGCGTCGCAACAGCCCGACAAGCGGATCATCCCGCCAAAAGCTAAAGACCACCACAACGAACTCTGGTTGGCCAAACTGCGCTTGATTGACCCTGGCTAGTTCACGAAGGTGATGTTCTACCCCTGCACGTAAGATCGAAGTTTTGCCAACACCGGTTGGTCCGTAGAGCAAGGTCAGGCGGGAGGCCAGCAGCTTCGCTGTAATAATGTCTCTTTCACGTTCGCGACCAAAGAAGAAATCTGCATCTTCCTCGAGATAAGACACTAGTCCCTTATAGGGAGAATCAGGGAGTTGAGTGCTTTCTGACACAAAACCTCCAAGGACTTAAATCTGTTCCCTTAGGTTGTTAACGTACTCCGCCAGGTGTAGGTCTATTATTTCCACATCGCGCCGGCGCCAGTATCGTTCGTCGAAATCTGTTGGCTCCAATAGCACAGCCCAGGAAGGAAAATCAGGAGGGCGATCCCGCCAGATTCTCCGCAAGATTACGCGAAAATTCCAATCGCGAAGGCGATAACCCAAGAATAGGAAACTGCTCTTTTGGATAACGGCTCTGATTGATGGCGGCAGAAGCTTTAGTGGATCTGGCTGCGCAAGGTAGTCAATATAGTCGTCTTCGGTAATTACATAACTATCAACCTTGATAGGATGATCTGGTGGTTCATCTACGTTATACCGATCAATATAACCGTGGATTTTTATGATCACTGGATGCTCGTCGCGAAACGATTCATCCTCTTTATCGGGATCGTCTATCACGACTGATTTCCCTTGGGGCGTGAGGTGCAAGAATCTTCCAGCTTCCTTGCGGTCGGCGAGGTCAGCAATGTACGCAAGAACATGGTGCTTTATCCCTGCGTTTCTGAAAGCGCTTTCCATCAAATCATCATAGTTGGTCGTAATGAGTACAAGACGATTTCTCCACGGGAGTTTAGGAACTGCGTGCATTCTTTCCAACAGTAAGCCACGAAGGGATGCAAAAAAATCGTGCACGGGAGTATATGTGTACTCCGGACTGAAAACTCTATGCAGTTCTTCATACAATGTGCCTAGCCCGTGAACCAAGGCGACGTATTGCGAAACGGGAGCAAGTTCTCGCGGCTCTTTAGATGGGTATGAGTACTGAGTCGCAAGGTGCTCGGTTAGCTCCTCGGCAGACGGGAGACGGTCATGAAAGCTGGGTCCCCACTTCGCTTTTGGCAGAGAACTTAGATTGACACCTGCGCCAAGAAACGGAACGACACGCCCTTCTGAGATAGCTTTCGCAACTACCCGAAAATGGTTGGTGAGCGGCGAGTTGCCGTTGGAGCGTTCTCTCTCCGTCATTAAGTCCCCAATGCTCCTTGTTGACGTGCGCTAGCTGTTCGAGTCGCAAATCAACGGCTCATTGCTCCCCAGAACAAGCCACGTCTCTTTGACAGGCATTTACAGGACCATTAGGAAACCCAACTCGAAAGCGTGGAAGGGGTTGCGTGAGACTCTAGAGTGAAGCTTCTAAACCAAAGTCGCAAGGATGTTCAAGCGGCGGCTAATTTATACGCTTTAATGTGGCAGGTCAACAAAAACCTTGGGTTTGGTGCGTCGCAGTACTATTCAACTGGATCCACCGGTGTGGGCGGCGGCATCTCTTCCTTCTTGAATCGGGGGAGAAGTTCATCACGAGTCGATAATTCATAAAGCGCCGTGGCGACAACGATCGCTGCTTTCTTTACATCGTCTTCGAGGATTCGCTCGTACGTATCGAGGTTGGTGTGCCAGGTATGCGAACCATATTCGATCGGATCCTGGCTCAGACTGATACCGGGCAAGCCGGCATTATTGAACGAGGTGCTGTCGGTGCCGCCAGTACGTCTGCTTTTGGTAGCCACCGCGCCGAATACACCATCGTCCTTAAAAGGCTTAAGCGCATCGCGCAGAATCTTTGCAGCCTCGGGTGGTCCAAATACCGTTGCGCCACGTATACGACCCGTGCCCGAGTCGATATTGAAGTAGCCACCAAATTTTTCGTAGCCGGGCTTAGGGTTTTCAAAGCTACCGAAGTGTTGGTTCACATACGCTTTGGAGCCAAGCAGTCCCTGCTCTTCACCACTCCATAGCGCCACCCTCACGGTGCGACGAGGTTTCAGGTCCAATGCCTTCAATATCCGAGCAGCCTCCATCATGATCGCGCATCCGATGGCGTTGTCAGTGGCGCCGGTGGCGGCGTGCCAGGAATCGAGATGGCCACCCAACATGATCACCTCGTCGGCTTTGTCAGTGCCGGTAATTTCAGCGACTGCATTGTAAGAAGTCTTTCCCTCAGGGTAGTTGCGGTTGACGATATTGAACTCCAGTGTCACTGGTCCATCAGCCAGCAAACGCGCAATGCGTCCGAAGTCTTCGTTGCGCATCACGACGGTGGGCACAACTTTGGTTACGTCGAAAGTACGATTGTTGAAGGCACGTATCTGCCCGTGCTCGCGCGCGGCATCGTTAACCCGCACGAGCGCGCGATTGGCTTTGAGAAACGCGTCGACTTGCCGATCAATCTGACGGGCCGTAAGCAGCTTGGGATCTCGTGGAGTTGGCGAGGGAGAAGGCGATGGCGACGGGCGCGCGTCAGGATTAAATCGCCGTTCAATCTCTCTATCGTCTGTTCGCTTGGAGGACGGATTCAGATTCACCGGCAAAAGCCGATGTTTGCCAACCAGGACGATACGCCCGCGCACCTTTAGTTTTTCTTTCTCGAGAGCGGCCGCCAAAACTTCGGCTGTCGGTCGTTCCGGAGTAATTAGCTGATGGGCATTGCCGCGCACAACACCACGCGTGCCTGGAGTCCATGCCAGCACCTCGGCAACTAAAGCGTCTTTGACCGGGGAAACAACATGCGCTGTAAGACGTTCATTCAACCAACCCGGATGCTTGAAGTCCCACGGCTCCAGACGTCCGTTTTCGAAACCCCACTCCTGCATTTGTTTGATGGTCCACTCGGCGGCCCGCTTGTGATTCGGCGAGCCAGTCAAGCGTGGACCATAAACATCCGCGAGCTTGTGCATGGTCTTCATGATCTGCGAATTTTCCATTCCCTCTTTGCGAATGCGTGCGCGCGTCGCGTCATCGAGGCGCTGAGCTTGAGCGAACGGAACCGTCAGGAAAGAGAGTACTAGCGACAACGCTATGTTGCGTTTATTCAACATTCAGACTCCGGGGGATTGGATTGGGATGGAACGGTTTGGATTATAGCTGAACCGCGCGGTGTTCGACATGCGTCAGCTTGTCGTTTGGGTCATTGAATATTCGAACCGGAATTAATTTGGCAGACCAGAGCGTGAAATGTTGCGTTAACGACAAGCTGATGAAGCATGTCGGACATCGCTGGATTGCGTCCAGGTCGCAACAGTTCTAATATCAATGCTGGAAAGTTTGAAAAGACAACAGCTTTCGGGGGAGCCGCAGAGGCGGCTGAGAGTCCTGACGAATTGCGGATTGCGGAATGCTGATTGCGGATTTCTTTAATTCCGCAATCAACATTCACAAATCGCCAATCGGGAGACCCCTTGAACCTGATGCGGCTAATACCGTCGAAGGGAGAAACAGCCAGTAATGACCGTTCCATCCTTTTATTCAGGTGGAGCGGTCTTTCAATTTGGGATTTCGGATTTCCGATTGCTGATTTGGAACGCAATGAGCTCCCGAAATCCGCAAATCCGCAACCCGCAATCTTTATAAGGAGTCTCATGAGCGCTGCAATCAAACCAACTGCAATCGAAGATACTCAGCTGCCGAATTCACGTCGCATCTACGTCGATGGCAAACAAGCCGGCGTGCGCGTTCCCTTCAGGGAAATTGCGCAGAGTCAGACGCGGAATTTCAACGGCGCTCTCGAGGACAACCCGCCGGTTCGCGTTTACGACACGAGTGGTCCATACGGCGATCCCGCAATCGAAACCGATGTGCGTGCTGGTTTGTCTGGCCTGCGCTCCGACTGGATTCGCGCGCGCGGCGATGTTGAGGAGTATGAAGGACGCGATATCCAGCCGATCGATGACGGCTATCTGACTTTTGACGCAGCGAGCCAGGCGCGTCAGAAAGAAAAAGGGAGGCTGGAAGACTTTCCCGCTTTGCGTCGCACTCCTTTGCGCGCTGTTCCCGGTCGCTGTGTCACACAGATGCATTATGCGCGGCAGGGCATCATCACGCCGGAGATGGAATTCATTGCCATTCGTGAAAACATCGGACGTGAAGCCACGTTTGACGCGAAGATCAACGGCGATCGCGATTCTCTTCAGCATCAACATCGGGGCCAATCATTCGGCGCTGCCATTCCTCAGTTCGTCACCCCTGAGTTTGTGCGTGATGAAGTTGCCCGCGGCCGCGCCATCATTCCGGCAAACGTCAACCATCCGGAATCGGAACCGATGATCATCGGCCGCAACTTCCTGGTGAAGATCAACGCCAACATCGGTAACTCCGCCGTGCTGTCGTCGATTGATGACGAGGTTGAAAAGATGCGTTGGTCCATTCGCTGCGGCTCGGACACGGTGATGGACCTTTCTACGGGCAAGAATATTCATGCCACGCGCGAGTGGATTCTGCGCAACTCGCCGGTGCCGATTGGCACGGTGCCGATTTACCAGGCGCTGGAAAAAGTTGGCGGCAAGGCCGAGGAATTAACCTGGGAGATATTTCGCGACACGCTGATCGAACAAGCCGAGCAGGGAGTTGACTACTTCACGATCCATGCAGGGGTTCGTCTGCCTTACATTCCGTTAACCGCAAAGCGCACGACTGGGATTGTCAGCCGCGGCGGCTCGATCATGGCCAAATGGTGCCTGGCCCATCACCAGGAAAGTTTCCTCTACACGCGCTTCCGCGAGATCTGCGAAATTATGGCGGCCTACGATGTCTCTTTCTCTCTCGGCGACGGTCTGCGTCCCGGTTCAATCGCCGACGCCAATGACGAAGCGCAGTTTGCTGAGTTGGAAACACTTGGCGAGTTGACCAACATCGCCTGGGAATACGATTGCCAGGTGATGATCGAAGGTCCCGGCCACGTGCCCATGCACCTGATCAAAGAGAACATGGACAAGCAGCTCGAGATTTGTAAGGAGGCCCCCTTCTATACGCTTGGCCCACTGACGACAGACATCGCGCCCGGCTACGATCACATCACCTCCGCAATCGGCGCGGCGATGATTGGTTGGTTTGGCACTGCGATGCTTTGTTACGTCACCCCAAAAGAGCATCTCGGTCTGCCGAACAAGAAAGACGTGAAGGACGGCGTCATCGCCTACAAGCTAGCCGCCCACGCCGCCGACCTCGCTAAAGGTCATCCGGGCGCACAGTATCGCGACAACGCGTTATCGAAAGCTCGTTTCGAATTTCGTTGGGAAGATCAGTTTAATCTGTCGCTCGATCCTGAAGTCGCACGCGAATACCACGACGAAACGCTCCCACAGGAAGGCGCCAAGCTGGCCCACTTCTGTTCCATGTGCGGCCCACACTTCTGTTCAATGAAGATCACCCAGGACGTGCGGGAATACGCCGCGCAGAAAGAGATCGATGAACAGGCGGCGCTGGAAATTGGCATGAAAGAGAAGGCGGAAGAGTTTGCGGCCGCCGGTGGCGAGATTTATCGGGGTACAAATACCTAGACAGGATTTACCCGATTCAACAAGACTGTTAAGAGCAATAGGAATCTGGAGACAGATAGCTTCCAGCTCGCGTATGCAAAAGCTCCAGCATCGTCGTGTGGATCGCTCTGCCTGTCGTGGGCTGTAAATCTGGCCCGCCAAGTACTATCTTGTTGAATCCTGTAAATCCTGTCTAACGTTTTCTCGATGCTTCATGAAAGACGACGAGATCACTCATAAGATCATTGGGTGCGGGTACAAAGTCCACAACGCTCTCGGCCCTGGTTTTCTCGAGAAGGTTTATGAGAATTCACCACGAACTTGGCTTGAAAGACTTGGTCAAGCGTCACGAAGTCCAGCTTGTAAATTATTTAGCTGCTACCGGCATCGATAGTGGTCTGTTGCTAAATTTCGGTCCTTCAGTTCAGGGTGAAGCGCAAGTTTCGTGAGTACAAGCCAAAGGGTTCGCTTACAGATTCCCCCTGTAAACTGTTGTAAACCCTCGCATTTCTCGTGTACAACTCGACGCTCCTGATAGAATCCCCACCGTTGTAGTTCCAGTCTCCCGTTCCCAACTCTGCCGAAGCCACAAGGAGAGATCCTATGAAGAATGTGATCCGCATTCGAATTCTGTCGGTGCTTGCAGTCGCTCTAGTCCTTCCAGCCGCATGGCTCGGGGGTTGGCCATTAACGGGTATGGTCCAAGCGGGAGGAAATCAGAATTCAGCCGGAACGCCAACCACGCAGACCGAGAGGCCTTTCGATCAGGCGCAAGCGTTGGCGAAGTTGAGAGAGGCTATCGCCGGAAAGGAAAACGAGCCGGCGGAAAAAGTCTTCAAGAACATTCAGTTGTTAAAGGGATTACCTGCTGGGCGTCTATTGCGAGTCATGGAGATGGGTTACTCCAGGTCGTTAGGCGTGACCTGCACCCATTGTCATGTTCCAGACGCCTGGGAGAAAGACGACAGGCCGACGAAACAAGTTGCGCGCGACATGGCCGCAATGGTGGGAGCGATTAACAATCAACACCTCAAACAAATCAAAAACCTTAAAAGCGAAACCCCGATAGTCAATTGCACCACCTGTCATCGCGGGCAAGTTAAGCCGGCGTTGAATCTGGCGGAGGTGAAGTCGTAACCACAAGACAGCTGCCCGCTCGACTTCTCAGACAATTGGCCCATCGTTGACATCAATCGATGGCAGAAGGAGCTTCATGGAAAAAGTAACGCTCGAAATTTTTTCAGATTACGTTTGACCGTTTTGCTGGTTGGCGGAGCCAGCCGTCTATGAACTATTGGAGTCAGACGCAGAGGTGGAAGTAATCTGGCGTGCGTTTGAGTTGCGGCCGGAGCCCGTGCCGATGATTGATCCAAATAGCGAATACTTACAGCGAGCCTGGAGGGATTCCGTGGCTCCGCTGGCGGAGCAACTGGGCGTCACGATGAACTTCCCACCGGTGAAACCCCGGACGAGGCTGACTCATGAGGCTGCGCATTGGGCCCGATCGCAAAATCGTTTTGACGATTACCACAACGAAATCTTCCGTGCGTTCTTTGACCGAGGCGAAGACATTGGCGACTTTGAAGTACTCATCAAACTCGCGCTCGAGTTGAAAATCGATAGCAACTCGCTGAGAGACGCGCTCGTCAGGCACGAGTTTGCAGCGAGTGTGTTGGCAGATGAAGCCGAGGCGGCACGTTTAGGCGTAAGTGGCGTGCCGGCATTTATCGCAAACCGGAAAGGGGCGCTGAGTGGCGTGCAGCCGGTCGAGAATCTCAGGAAGCTGGTCGAGAGGGTTCGCGATTAAAGATGGTTCGAGAATACATTTGTGGCCTAATATGGCAACCACATTGATTGATGAGGGCAAGTTGAAAGAGACGTTGAAAGCCGCGATTGTAGAAATTCTGGAAGAGTGCAAAGATCTTAGTGCGCGAAGTCTGGAAGAGGCGCTGGAGGACATCGCGCTGGTACGTGCAATTGACGAAGGAGAACAAAGCGAACTCGTTACTCGTGATGAAGTCTTCGATGCGCTGGCGTCCAGTAATTGAAGGTTAATTGCTTTAAGGCTACTTCCGACTCCCTTTTTCAAACTCACTAAACCGGACGCGCATACGTACTCTCACCGCGTAGCCGCTACTGAGTATCAACTCCTCGTCAACATAAGCGTAGGTTGGGAACCAGAAGCCGTCTATTTCTTCGCGGTAAATCTCTACCGCAGGGAAAGGGGCGAGTCTTGGTTCTGGCATTCCCTTTCCGCGAGTCTTCACTATTTGATTACCCTGCACGTCAACCCAGATGCGCCCCTGAAAGAGGCGCTCTTTGACCTTCTTCGGATCGGGCAACGCTCTTGGTGAGACCTCGAATACGTGGAGATCGAGTTCGTCTATGCGCTCTTTGCCCACATATTTAAAGTTGTAGAGCGGCGCCTTCGAAGCTTCGAGCGCGAAGAGTTGCACGCCCCCGAGGTCGTCCAGATCATCCGTTGAGATGCCTATAGCGGTCAGCGATGGGATAGGGAAAAATAAAATCTTCTCGATACGTTTGCCAGTCGCATCGAAGGCTAGCTGCGAAGTGCGGTGATATACACCGGAAATCTGTCCGCCACGGCCAAGCGTTTGGACTACGGCGTCCCGTTTGAAACTGTACTTCGCCAGAGCGTTACGGAATTCCGTCTCTTTGGCTGTGAAGGCATTCACAATCCGATCGGAGTCTACCGGCGCCGTCCCTGACTGTGGCGCCTGCCGTGCAGATGGCCGGCCGTGATTTAGTGACACCAGCGGCGACGTAACTAGCAACGCCCCTATGAGGACCACCAAGAGAGAGGACTTCATGACCGTTATTGGAGTATTGCCGGTTGACTCTTGTCAATCTTTTGGCGCCTCGATCTCGTGAGTGGCACAATAGCACTCTAGCTCTGTATCGTCCGTGCAAGCTAGCCTGTAGGTCCGACACGAACACTCCACCGACCCTATTCCCCCAACGCAAGCTTTGGCAGAATAATCGTCATGAAACCAAAGACTCTTTATCTGATCCTTTGCTTCGTCGGCACGGTCGTTCCATATCTGTTTTTTGTCCCGTTCCTGCTTGAGCATGGGCTCGATTTACCTCTTTTCTTCGAGCAGCTCTTTGCAAATTCGATTAGTGGCTTTTTCGGGGTGGATGTCATCGTGTCGTCCGTTTGTTTGTGGGTTTTAATCTGGTTTGAAGGTCGAAGATTGCGTGTGAAGCATCTTTGGGCACCTATCGTCGCCAATTTAATGGTAGGGGTTTGTCTGGGCCTGCCCTTGTTCTTATATTTGCGCGAAGCGCGAGTTGGCCAAACGCAACACTAGGGTTTATCAAAGCGAGGATTTGGCATGAAGTCTGTAAGTACTTTACGAATAGCCTTTCTCATCGTACTCGCTCTGATTAACGGCGGTATATTTGTCTCAGCTCAGACGCTGGGGACAAGCGTTCCCGACCCTGTAGGAGAATTTGCCAGCCAACTAGCCGCGGCCACGTCGGAAGACGAACGCAACACACTGCTCGCTACAAAAAAAGAATTAGTCACTCGCCGCCTGGGGAGGATCCTAATCCAAAGGGGAAATGTCCTGCTCACGATCTGCTCAATACGCAAAAGCCTTTGACGTCTACAGCGTTGCCAAACGCGTCGCCGAGCAAACCAACGACAAGGACAGTATCGCCACAGCCCTCCTGGACCTCGGCACCGTCTACTACCTTCAGGCCAATTACACTTCCGCTTTAAGTCATTACCAGCAAGCGCGAGAACTATTTATCCAGGTAGAGAATAACTACGAGGCGGCCAAGGCTCTCTCTGGTGTGGCCCTGATCTATAAGGAGCGCGGACGCGAGGCCGAAGCTCTGAGGGCCTTTCAACAGGTTCTCCAGGAATTTGAGGCACTTAATGACAAGGAAGAAATGGCCAATGCATTAAGCGGCATCGGCACGATCTACTACGAACAAAAGAAATATGCAGAAGCCTCGAGCGCGTTCCTTAAAAGCACCGAGCTTAACAGCAACGCCGATAACACCATCCGAATAGCCGACTCCTTCTACATGCAAGGCGACTATGCGGAAGCTTCAAGCTACTACAGGAAATCGCTATTGGCTCTCGACGGACAAAATAACGCAGCTGGCGTTATCAGCGCGTTGAGTGGCGCAGCAAATTCAGCTTACTACCAGGGCAATTACGACGAGGCACTCGAATACTTTCAAAAGAATGCGGCTCTTCAGGAGAGACAGGGTGACACCCTCGGACGCGCCACATCTCTGCGAGGAGCAGGCAATGTCTACCGGTCCCGAGGCGATTTCGGACGAGCGCTTGAAGGTTATCAACTCAGTCTGAGTATTGCGGAACAAATCAAAGCTCCCCGGGGCACCACTCTCTCAGGTATCGGATTCGTTCGCGCTCTTCAAGGTGAGAACGCCCAGGCACTCGATTATTACAGCCAGGCTTTAGCGGAGTTTGAAGCAGCCGATAACAAGATTGATACGGCTCGTGTGCTGAGTCTCATCGGCAACGTTTATTTCGGAGAAGGCAATTATCCACGCGCACTCGAGTCTTACCGTCGCGGTCTCGTGGTCCGTGAAACGATGGAAGACCAGCCTGGCAAAGCTGATTTATTGCTGGGCATCGGCATCGTCCACCTGCGGATGAATGCATACGCGCAGGCGTTGGATAGTTTCCAACGGGCACTCAGTTTATTCGAGGCCGCTGATCACAAACAAGGGACCGCTATTGCGCTATCAAGGATTGCCGAAACGCAGTTGCAACAGCTCAATTACACTCAAGCGGTCACCTTCGCTGAGCGCTCTGCTGTGCTGGCAAAGCAAATTGAGAACAATGAAATCCTGTGGTACGCGCGCTTGTTATCAGGCAGGGCGCAACGTGGATTGGACCAGCCCGCCCTAGCGCTCAAGTCGTTAATAGAATCGATCACGATCGTAGAGGGCTTGCGTGCGCGACCTCCGACTAGTCAGGCAAACGCAGATCGCAGCGGCGTCCTTCCATATCTTGCAGCAATGGATCTGATGGTGGAGTTGGGACGGGGCGCTGAAGCTTTAGAATACGCCGAACGAGCAAAGATACAGTCGCTCATCGAACTTCTGCGGAGAAGCAATGCGTTGAGCGTAAAGGGTATGTCGGTCGCCGAACAAACCGAAGAACGTAAACTCGCCGGTAACGTAGTTTCTCTTGAGCTGCTACTCGATCGCGAAACCGTCCTACCCAATTCCAACGAAAACCGGCGCGCCGCAATTAGAGTGAGACTAAATGACGCCAGGTCTTCGTACACTAACTTTCAAAAACGCCTCTTCGTTGCGCGTCCGTCACTAAAAGTTGAGCGAGGTGAATTGGTGGCGTTGAATCGCGAACAGTTGCGGCCGCTGTTGAGCGACAGTCGAACTGCATCTCTCGAATATGCGATCGCTGAGAACAAAGTCTATTTGTTTGTCCTGACTGCCGACACCACAACCAGGAAGATCGGCAGAAGCACCAGGGGTGGAGCGCCAGCCATTCTGAAGGTGTATCAGCTCGCAGTGAGCGTTGACGCACTGATACAGCGAGTGACATCGCTTCATCAGTTGATAGTGAAGAAGGATGAGTCGTTTGGTCCGCTCGCGGGTGAGTTGTATGAGTTGTTGATCAAACCAGCCGAAGAACAACTCGCCGCCAAAACAAAATTTGTGATTGTGCCCCACGGGATACTCTGGGGCGTGCCTTTTGAGGCACTGAAACCTGCTCATAATCAATACCTAATCGAGAAAGTCGCCATTTCTTATAGTCCTTCCCTTTCGGCCTTCCACGAGATGATGAAGAAACTTGGGCCGCAAAATCGCGCGCGAGCCCTCGGTCTATCGGCTTTCGGCAATCCACAACTTTCTAAAGATTTGCTGCAACGGGTAGAACTCACCTACAAGGATGAGAAGGTTGAACCATCCCCACACGAGGAGGAAGAAGTCGCTCGATTAAGAAAGATCTACGGTGAGAGGCTCAGCCGGAGCTTCATCGGTCCTCACGCAAGCGAGGAGCAAGCAAAGTCGGAAATAGCTCGGGCGAGCATCCTTCACTTCGCTGGCCCCGCTCTACTCGACGATTTCAGTTCGATGTATTCCTTCATCGCGTTGTCGTCATCATCGGGAATTGACGATGGTCTGTTGCAGACCAGAGAGCTCATGAACCTGCAGACCTCCGCGCGGTTGGTAGTGCTCTCAGCATCTCGATTCAGAAATGATCGGGTCGCAAGCGGCGGTGGAGCGACAGGACTGGCATGGTCATGGTTTATCGCAGGTAGTCCATCGGTTGTTTTTAGCCGATGGCAAGTCGAGTCGCCCAGCACGTCTCAACTGATGGCAGACTTTCACTCCCAGCTACGTTCCCGACCGACTTCAAAAGCCAGGGCACTCCAACAGAGCGCTCTCAACGTGAGACGCTCAACTGCCTATCAACACCCTTACTTCTGGGCAGCATTCGCATTGATTGGTGATCCGCGATAGCGATGACAAGGCTAACCGGTTGTTAGACAGGATTACCAGAATTTACACGATTCGCGAATAGGCTGGGTATAACGGCTGGGATGCCACAATTAGTCAATTACTTACCGCAACCGGCATCGACACCGGTCTCGTTCTCAACTTCGGTTCCTCAGTCCAAGTAAAACGGAAATTTCGCGAATACACGCCAAAGCCTTTGCTAAACTCAATCCTCTGAGTTTGTGTCTGCAGTTTGGCTTAATCTCCTGTAAATACCCCTATTACGAGGCTGTATTCTCGCTGATCGGAGGCCGGCGACCGCGAGTCAGGATGCACACGATTACGAGATTCCGGTTTCCGCTGCCGCTAATAGCTAGTGAAACATCTTGTAAATTGTGTGAATCATGTTCGAAAAAACACGTCCGTCTCCATCACTCCGCTGTCTTGATCTTGCTGCGCGCGGTCGATGGTTGGGCCAGTAACGGCAGGAAGCTAAAGTTAGCCGACGGGTAAGGAGAGACAGCCAGCGTCGCGCCACTGTGACATCCAATACAAGACCCAGGTCCAGGCAAGTTCGGGTCGCTCCCTGTGTAGTTTTGGATATACGTTTCCAGAGTGAGGTTCGACAACATCCCCGGCACCGCGTTCAGCGGCACCTTGTTGCCAGGCTCCGGCTCGACTACGCCACCCCATTGCGTGCCGATCAGCATGTAGTTCTGGAAGGGTGTCTTCAAACTCGCCAAAGCTGCTTGCCACTGAGTGTTGAGCTGAGCGGTCGTGGGATAGATCGACCAGCATCGCGTTACCTGCGGTCTTGCGGTCGAAGGAGTCGTGGCGCCTTTAGCGTACGGCTGCGTGCGTTTCCAGGGAAACTTAGTTTTGCTGGTACCGGCTGACACTGGGCCAATATTCGTACCCGGGACGCCGGCGTTTTGGTTGTAATAGGAATAACGTACGGATGGGGATGGGTCCGCTGGCCCACAACTCGGCTTGTTGATCCAATCTGTGCTCGGGTTCGTTCCGCATCCGTCGGCGAGGCTACACGGCGCTTTCGCTACGGGGGCGTTGTCCACGTGTTCAAAGGTCGCCCAAATCCATTCAGGCAGCAATTTCTTCTTCTCCGGATCGACCGGATTGCGCTGGATGATGTGCATGCCTACCAGACCCAAAGTCACGCTGGCGCAAAACTGTCTGCCGTCATCAACCAGATCGCCGGGAACCGCAATGAACGCGAGCTGCGTGTAATAACGTGAGGGATCGTCGCCAGCTTTTTTATCGATGATACGCCACGCAGTCTTTATTTCGATTGAACCGACCTTGCCGGTTTGGGTGGTGTCTGAAGCGTAAAATTGAACGCCCTTCGGGTTGTTCTTGATGAAGAGAGTTTGTCCTGTCTGGGTGGTCAGGGTTTGAGCTGACAATCCATTGGGGGCCTTCAAATAAGAAGCTTCTCTATCGTTAACACGACGCTCAAAGATCGTCCAATTCCCGTTAATATCGATTAACGGCAGGTTGGTGGATGCCTGGAAATACTCCTCGTTATTGGGCGCTGTACGTCCGGCCCCGTTTGATCCGATATAAAAGGTCGGCAAGGCTAAAGCGCTGGTGCAACGACCTCTCACCGGCGAGTTTCCAAACAGCGAACTAACCTTTCGGTATCCTTGCCAAACCCGCGGACCCCGTGTCGTCAATCCCTGGGCCGCCGGCTTATTAACTGCACTCGCGGCATAATTAAGAGCGACGAACATCTGCCACGCCATATTGTCGAACGGTGTTTCCACGTCTTGCTCCGTAGTTTTAGGCAACGCTCCGAAGAGTCCAAAATATCCGACCTCTTTAGAATGGAGGATGGGGTTGGGGCCGATATAGGCAGGCACAATTGAACACGGGGCACTGGAGCCATCAGCACAGAATTGTGGCTTTGGAACATATCCAACCTGCGCGGAGGATTGATGAAGAACCACTGCGGCGGCGCACAACAACATCATCACCAAAATTGACAGTTTTTTCATAGCATCTCCCTTCGCTGGTCCTCCAGCAAAACCAAAATAGAGGCCACCACGTCGGCGTCTACTAACCGGCGGAGTACCCCACTCACACTCGATCAACTCGATAAGTTTCCAACACTGGGCTTTAAGAGCTTGGGAGGGTTATTGACGATGTGAAGCGCCTGGGCGTTACTGCGTTCCAGGATCGGCGCCTTAGCAACGGCGCTCTTATACGCTTCTTGTGATGGGTTTGTCCACACATTGCCAACTGAGTGTCGTTAGCACATGATATGTCCGATCGAATTAACACATGAAGTGTCCGATCTGAGCGGAGGAGGTCAGAGCAACATGACAGGATGCTGTTATGAAGCAAATGACACCGGCCGCAGTGGAGCGGGCGATGAAACTACAGGACGTAATGTTGCGAGCGATGGCGAAGCGGATCACCTGGTTTCAGGCGGCAGAGATTTTGGGGATCAGTTGCCGGCAGATGCAGCGTTGGCACACGCGGTTTGAGCACGAAGGCTATGAAGGTCTGTTCGATCGGCGGCGAGGAGTGCCTTCGCCGAAACGGGTGCCGTTGGCCACGGTGGAGGAAGTGCTGCGGTTGTATCAGGAGCAGTACTTTGATTTCAACGTGCGGCACTTCCACGAGAAGCTGTGCGAGGAGCACGGGATCAAGCTGAGCTACACCTGGGTGAAGCAAGCCTTGCAGGGAGCTGGATTGGTTAAGCCGACGCGGAAGCGCGGAGTGCATCGCAAACGTCGGCCCCGGCGGCCATTGCCAGGGATGCTGCTGCACATTGATGGCAGCCAGCACCAGTGGTTTTGTGATCATCGCTGGTATGACTTGCTGGTGATCATGGACGACGCCACCAGCGAGATCTATTACGCGCAGTTGGTAGAGGCGGAATCGACGCGCACAGTGATGGCGGGGCTGCGTGAGGTGATTGAGCAGCAAGGGGTGTTTTGCGCCCTTTATAGCGATAGAGCCAGTCATTTCTTTCTCACGCCCAAGGCTGATGAACCGGTGGACCACAACCGCTTGAGCCAAGTGGGCCGAGCTTTAAGACAGTTGGGGATTCAGATGATTCCAGCCTATTCACCACAGGCTCGTGGTCGCAGTGAGCGAGGCTTTGGCACCTGGCAGGGACGGCTGCCGCAAGAACTACGACTGCGAAAGATCACCACGGCGACCGCAGCTAATCGGTTTCTCCGAGAAGAATATGTGCGGGAGTTCAACCGCCGTTTCAGCGTCGCTGCCAGCGAGCGCGGCACTGCATTCGTGCCCTTGCGGCGCCAAGAGCTGGATCTGGTTTTCGCCTTGCAACATGAACGGGTCGTTGCCCGGGATAACACGGTGAGCTTTGGCAATCGCGTTTGGCAGCTCGAACGCTCCAAACTGCGGGGGACCTTGGCGGGTTGCAGAGTGACTGTGCACGAACATCTGGACCAGACGCTCTCAATTACCTTTGGTCCACATCTGGTTGGTCGCTATGCAGCTGACGGCCAACCAGCTATGGAAATGACGCCACCGAGGAAATCCCGAGTAAATCGGGATTCCCACCGCGGCTTGGAAAAGTCAGGCCAAAAAGCCGCCTGACTTTCCCACATTTCCACAGCTACTACTGCTGCACATTTGAAAATGGTTAAAACCGGACACTTCACTTGCTAATAACACCGGACATTTTAATTTGCTAACAACACACATTGCCAACTGAGGGCTACCGCGAGCAAGGTGGTACAGATTTCATGCCACTGGTAAACGTTATCCAGGTGAGTACACTCCAGGCCTCTACTACACTCTATCTTCTGATTTGTGATTTCTGTCCACGGTAGATTACTCTCGTTCGAAATCCAAAGAATGTGAATTAAGGGCCGACCGTTCTATGAATTGTCCTGTGTGTAAATCATCAGAACTTGCCCAGACAGAATTGGAATCGGGTTTGCCGGCTTTCAGATGCAGCAACTGTCGTGGCAAGTGGATTAGAGGTGTGGTCTATTGGCGATGGCTGGAAGAACACCCCAACCTACCGGAACTGCCGCATGAAGAGAACGGCCTTGCTTTCTCTGAAACTGGCAAGCCGCTTGATTGCCCCGAGTGTCGTTTCCGCATGGTGAAGTATCTGGTCGGTCGCGGTTTTAGTTTTACCCTCGATCATTGCCAGGGTTGTAAAGGAATCTGGCTCGACAAGAACGAGTGGGAAGCCTTGAAGGCGCGTAATCTTCACGACGACGTGAACGCAATGCTCACGGCGTTCTGGCAGGATGAAGCTGAGAAGGAACGCAGGAAGAAGCGCATGGAGCAGATCTATGTTGGCAAATTCGGGGCCGACGACTATGCGGAGATTGAACGGGTACGCACCTGGCTGTCGACCCGACCGAACAAGCAGGACTTGCTGGCATTCTTGACCGACAAAGATCCGTTTGGTGTTTGATATGCCCAATTCGTCCGGTGACAAGCTGGTAATTCGCCGCGGAACAATTGACGACGCCGAATTACTGGCGGTGCTCGGAGCGCGCACGTTCGCCGACACCTTTGCTGTAGATAACAAGCCGGAAAACATGTCGGCTTATCTCGCAACCGCTTTTAGTCCAGCCCAGCAAAGTGCCGAACTGACAGACCTCCACACCACCTTTCAAATAGCGGAACGCAATGGAGTCGCCGTTGGATACGCAATGCTCCGTGCCGGAAGTGAGCTCGACTCTGTAACAGGTGCCAAACCGGTTGAGTTGGTTCGTTTATATGTCGCTCGCGAAAGTCTGGGCAGCGGAGTCGGCGCCTCCTTGATGGAGGCTTGTATTAGCCAAGCGAGCCAGGAAGGTTTTGAAACGCTATGGCTCGGTGTTTGGGAACACAACCATCGCGCTCAGGCTTTTTATCGCAAGTGGAAGTTCCGTGAGGTTGGCACGCACATTTTTCAGTTGGGGGATGATCCCCAGACTGACCTACTGATGGAACGATCAATCTGATTCCTTTGGAGTGCGCCGCCTTGTCGACGCTTTGGTTGGAAGCGGCCCGGCGCTGTCTGTTCCCCTAAATTACAAGTCCAGCACCAAACACTTACCGCTGCCAGGGCTAGTTGAATATCTTCAAGTTTCACAGTTGTGTGTTTGCCTAATTTAAGCAATCCGGTCCCCTATACCCCTCCGTATATTCCTCGAGTTCGAAAAATTTAGTTTCAATCCAGGAGATCAAAACAGTGAAGAAATATTTTCTATTGCTGCTGGTAGCAGTGTGTTCGTTGACGATCGCAAGTCAGACAGCGAGTGCCCAAATGATGAGCGATTCCAATCCCATGGTCGGCGGGGCCGCCATGTACAAAACCAAAAACATCGTGGAGAACGCGGTCAACTCCGCCGATCACACGACCCTGGTGGCCGCAGTTAAAGCCGCTGGATTAGTGGAGACACTCTCGAGTGCTGGTCCATTCACGGTCTTTGCACCAACTAACGCGGCGTTCGACAAACTCCCGGCCGGCACCGTCGAGATGCTGGTCAAACCCGAAAACAAAGCAACCTTAACGAAGATCCTGACCTACCACGTGTTGGCGGGAAAGTTTGACTCAAACGCAATCGCGAAAAAGATTCTTAAGGGTGGTGGCAATGCCCAATTCAAAACTGTGAGCGGCGACACGCTGACAGCGATGATGGACGGAAACGTTCTGGTATTGCGTGACGAAAAGGGTGGGACCTCGCGGGTCACGATTGGCAACGTCAATCAGTCAAACGGTGTCATCCATGTGATTGATTCAGTGTTACTGCCTAACTAACCTACATGGAAATGCTGTAGGAGTCTTCGGCATATTTTCAACTCTCTGTGCATCCTCAGTGCCCTCTGTGTCCCTGTGGTGAATTTACGTATAAAGGCACCCACCACGGAGGCACAGAGAACACAGAGATGCACAGAGAAATCAGTCAAGAGGGGGTGGCCGCGGAGTGCCACCCCTACAGCTTATCGAACACGAACGCGGTCGCTCTTGCCGCGCCCAAATGTCTCAGGGGCGTACATCTCTTCAGCCTTGGTCGGCGGCACGATGAACAACCCTGGCGTGGTCGCTCGCGCGAAGTAAGTGTAATCATGCACGCCTTCCCAGAGGAGTGACGTGAAAGCCTCGGCGCGTTCATCACGCAGGTTCTGATGTTCGTACCAGGTCCCTCGCCAATAAGAATAGTCATGAAAACCGCGGCCACTGTTTAGAAGAGCTGGCGGTGAACCTGCAGGCAATCTTTCGGTGGTCGCTAGCGCTGGATTCAAAGCCTCGAGCCCGGCTGGAAGTGGATCAACCAGCGCGACGTGATAACGACGTGCATGATTAGACATCGTTAGTTTCACGCGAATACGAGCGCCAGCCTTGATGTTCCAAATGCCATCCGGATCGAGACGCACATCTGCTGGATCATCAACCGCTTCATACTTGCGTTGGACCACAAACCCATAGTCGGCCGCTGCCAGATTGAGATTGGCCGGCGCGTATTTGGCGCCGATACGAAAATAGAGCCGTCCGGTGCCTTCTTTGGCGATGGTTAAATTCTCAGCGCCGGCCACGGTCCGGTCAGCAAGGATCTGCATGGGCAGATTGAGCTGTTGTCGATCTATCGAACGTCCTTTGAAGATCTGATCGCCGGCATAGCCCTTCCCGAGCCAAACCCGCGCCACGAAATCCGGGGTCGCGCTTTCAAAGGTGGCGAAGTAACGATCAAGGGCCAGCAGAATAAAAACGTTCTCCTGTGTGTTGTTCCATCTACCACGATCGCGGCCCGACAGCAGCCCACGAACCAGTTTGGGAATCAGATCGCTTTGCGGCTGGTCGCCAATCAGCGCATCCAGGATCACACCGTCGGCGCGCCGGTTAGAGTGGAGAATGGTAAACGCACCGTCGCTGTAGGTATCGGCAAAATGCGCGGCGCCAGCTGTTTCAGTCACACGATTATTGAGATAACGACGAATCAGCTCCACCTGGGTGGCAGATGCGGCATCACCAGAGAAAACGGGAAGCAGCCATCCTAAAGACTCAAGCGAAAACTTCTCAACGCCTCCGGCATCAGCCAAAAGTTTTCGTGCCTTGGCTGAGTCGCGATCTTTCATGAGCAAGCGCACATAGAGCGCATATGCCTGTATTGCACGCCGAGATTCGAGGCTGTATTCGCCCGGAATCCTTTGTTCGATATTACGTAAATAGTTTTGCGAGTTCGTCATCGTCTGTGCGGGCACGCTGAAATCCTTCATTTGCGCCCGCACCAGGGCATGGGCCACATGGACCGAGACAAACGGAACCGAACGATTGTCCTGACGCCAGAAACCAAAACCGCCGTCGTCATTTTGCAGACCCTGCAAAGCTTTCAGGTCCCCGTTCACCGAATTGCGTATCGCTTCCGGCGTGGGCAGGTCTTTCGTTTTGAACGCAGCCAGAACATCTTTGAGTGCAGCAACGCTCAGCACTCGTGACGCGATCTGTTCACTACAGCCATAGGGATAGTTGTAGAGATACAGGAAGGCGTCAGTTAGCTCCTGCAGCTGAGTTGAGGCGGTGGTGATTTCTAATCCTCCAAAAGTTTTGACCGCATCGGCTGGCGCCTTTACGGGTTGCGCAATGCTGCCGCTATCGATCACACCATAAGTTGCAAACGCTTCAGTCGTTGCGGGTGTATAAACCGGCAAAGAAACTTCAGCCGCGTCAACTCTGACGCCCGACACAGCGGCAATCTGAAACCTTGCAGTGCCAGGTTTCATAGCTGCAATCGGAAACAGGACTTCAACTCGATCGTTTGCCGGAACGCTAACGCGGCGGCCAGCGCCGGCGGTCAACTGAGCGTTGGTCGCGCGCACCGCGACGCTGACGTCGAAGGCGCGGTCTGTCTGATTTTGCAAAACGACTGGCAGCTCTGCGGCGTCGCCGTAGTTAAGGAAGCGAGGCGCTGATGGTCGCGCCATTAGCTCCTTGCGGGCGGTAATCGCCGACTGGCCTGACCCGGCAAGTTTTCCACCGGAGACGGATACGGCCGTCACCCGATAGCGCGTCAAGTTATCCGGCAACTTGACCTTCACCTGTGCGCGGCCCTGGGCATCTGTGGGCACCGACGCCGCGAAAATTGCTAACGCGTTGAAGTTTTGCCGAACTGACAACTCGGTTTCTTCCGACGCGGTGACACTGACTGATTCGGTCACAGCCTGGTTTCTCGCCTCCAATGATGCGAACTTGGCAGTCCTGGCATTCATCGGTAGGCTCGTGATCGGACGTCCGGCACCCGTCCCAACGGCGTCAGCGTAATTAAGTATGGTCTCCTCAACAGCTTTAGGATCCGCGAGCTTCACTCGCTCGCGCAGGTGATAATCAGCGACGTTCTTGTCTCGCTCGCCATAAAATCGCCTTATCGGATCTTCGAGCTGATAATTCGTGAGCGCCAACACAGATTCGTCAACGACCACGACAGCAGTGTCTGTACCTGCCACGCTTCGCCCCTGGGCATCCTTAACTTCAACATCGACCCACGTCTCGGTTCCTGGTTCGAGCGTCGTTTCACGCGGTGTGGCCTTTACGCTCAAGCGCCTGCTGGCTGGAGGAATCTCGAGCTTGATCTCGCCTTTGGCAAACGCCGGTCGCTTTGGCAACTTCGGAAGATCGTTTCCTTCGTCATCAACACGTGTAGCGGCCCCTACCAAATCCACCTGCACATGGACGTTTGGCGTCATCGCTTCTTCCAAAGGAATTCTCAAGGTGTGTGAACTTTCCTTCATTGTGAACCGCTCCGTCCGCACCAGGCCGGAACGCCGGAGCGTGAGCACACCTTCCGCCGGCGCGAATGGTGACTGGACCAGGATTTCGGCGACTTCCCCGCCGGCATACGTCTTTCGATCGGGAATTAGCTGCGCCTCTTCCTGTTCAACCTCACGCTTCGGCGGCGTTTTGCCTCCCGCTACCCAGAGTGAAAGCTCAGTCTCATTCAAGCGCTCGCGGTCGTCGCGCACACGCGCTCTCAGCGTGTACATTCCGCCTTCCCTGGTTGGGAGGCGCGCAGTGACTGCGTCAGTACCACTCTTGATCGTGGTTTCCTGGATTTCTTTTTCTTCCTGCTTCCAATTACCCTTCTCGAAAACGTAGTCGAGACGCACCAGACGCAAAGTCACCTCACGATTGGGCAGTGCCTTGCCATCCAAATCAGTCGCGATAATCGAGATGTTGAATGGTTCACCCTTTTGCACGAACATGCGGGTGGATTTCAAACCCACGTAAACATCGGCCGGATGGACCAGCATCGTTGCCGATCCCGACAGCGTCTGCCGGTTGACGTCCTGAACGCGCGCGTGTGCAGTCACAGTTGAGGGACGCGGTGGGTTAACGCCGTCGAAGTCGATCCTCAGAATGTGTTTCCCTTCGGCATCAGTGCGTCCCTTAAATGACTGTTCTTTGGTTTGGCCGTAGTCGTAGTAGGGTCTCCACCACGGGAAAAATTTCCCGAACGTGTAGTCTTCGCGATTAGGAGGTGTGTAGTTAGTCGGACGGGAGATGACGGACCAATCTACGTCGGTGCCTGACAGCCCTCCCCCCGTGTAATACGAGGCGGTAGTGGAAACGGACGCGAAATCGCCTACGAAGTGTGGCGCTTGCGACGCTTGTGTCGTGATCTCGAATTCTGGCCGCCGAAACTCCTGCACCTGGAAATAATGAGCGCTCTGACCGGAGTCCTTAATGAGTCTGAATTTGAAATGCGTGCTACCGAGGTTAATCGTCCCTGGAAGTTGCACCTTGAAATCAAACCCGGCCAGAGCATTAAGTTTCGCGGTTCCTTTCGAGATCTCGTTTTCCTGGGAGTCCACTAGCACGTATTCCACCGTCTCCCCTGCTGCAAAGGCAAACATCTCGGTGTCGCCGGTGGGCGTTAGCTTCACATTTCGGATCCATCCTTTGACGCTGACTTCCTCACCGGGGCGATAGAGTTTGCGATCATCAAACACATACCACCGCAATTGAGATCCAACATCCTCACCGCGCCAGGATCGATTCTCAGACTCGGGGGAATAGTAGTAGGGGCTGGAACCAGATTGCGGCAGAATCGCCGTATCCTTGCCGCGCCGCGCCACCACCAGCGACGCGCGCTTGCCTGGTGTTGGTGGTGGTCCTTTGAATGCCAGTCGGGCCAGTCCGTCGACTCCGGTTACACCAGTCAAATCATCGGGCGTAACGCTGAGGTTCACACCCGACAGAGGCAGACCATCTCGAAGCGAGTTGGCCCAGACGATCAGGTTCTGATTATCGACGAAAGCATCGAGCGCAATTTCAGTTGATTGCACCCACGCCTCTACCCTGTTATCTCGCCGCGCGTAGCTGTTCGCAGGTGCAGGCAATCCCACAGGTTCGGCCTTAACGAAAACTTGACCGTAGCCGCCGTCGAGTGCGGGCGACAGATCAATCACGGTTTCGATCATTTGATCTGGCTCGGCTTTGATGTCGACGATTTTCTCTGACACCAGCCGGCCCGGAGGCGACGCTGACTGATTAGGGCTCTGGTATCGCAGTACCTCATAGCTTCGGAACGCCAGCCAGTCATCGGGCGTCACCTTAGACAGCGAAACTTTGATCTGCGGAAAGTTAATGCTGTAAACGGAAAACGATCTACCACCGGCGGGATCGAGCACAACTAGTCCACTGCCAGTGCTGAAGAGCCGTGGATGAGTAGTGGTGACTTTGAAAACAAACTGATTGTCGCCAGTGAGCTGCTGCCCGAAGACGTCTTTGATTGCCCGGTCAAGGGTGACTGTATAAGTGGTGTTGCTGCGTTTGGTACCCGAGATAGTGATGTGGTTATACGACATCATGATCTTTACATCGGGTATTTCGGGAGTGACTTTTACCTGGCTCGATTGAAAGACTTCAGCGTCGAGCTGGTTACTGAGCATGAAGGAAAATGAATCATAAGGAGTACAGCCCTGATAACCACACTGGTTTGAAACTACGCGCAGTGGTCCAAAGGTCTTGAAAGAGAAACTCTGTGGAGCGGTGGTGGTGCGCGGGCCTTCGGCTGAAGATGTACCCGGCGAGATGATCAATTGGACCCTCGAATTTGAGGGCAGCGCATCTTTGGTTTCGCCGTTTGGGCCAACAGCCCTGACAGCCATCCAGCGGCCGGGCTGGGCAGTCTTTTTCAGATTAATTGCCGACAAATCGCCGTCGATTTCATCTGGCGTCGCCAGACGCAAACGTACGCCGGGGACTGAAGGTTGTAACGTTAAATGTTCAAGGACACGATTCGGGTCGATGCGCTGATCGAATTCAAGTAGGAATAACGGATCGCGACGAACGCTTTCACCGGAGGGTGACGAACTTTTTAACGTTGGAGGAGGAGTGGCAAAACTAAACGTCCTGGGTTGAGTCAGTGTATTGCTTAGTGCTGACGTTGTGCCGGCAGGAATCGTCACGGTATAGCGGGTGGCCATCGGCAGTCGGCCGCCTTCTGCATCCGGCGTAAAAATCAAGGTTTGAGTTCCCAGCCAGCTCCACTTGCCACTCGGCTGAGGCGAAAGTGTGACCGGTACGTTGGTGGCGGCAGCTTCCTGAGAAGAAACCGAGACCATCGGCTGCGAAAAAGTAATACTCAACGCCGGTGCGATTGCGACCTCGCCTTCAGGCGCAAAGCGTGTAATCACGAGTGGTGCATTTGTGGTCGCAGGGGGCGGTCCACCAGTTGTCGTTGGCGCAAAGGCCGAGGCAATCGTTTGTCCCGCACGCGGCGGCGGCAACGAGCTATCGCGTAGTTTGAAATCTGAAGTGTCGTCGGGCTGGGTTTGTATCTGAGGCAAGCGCGCCAGAAGTTTAGCTGTATCCGCTTCCGACAATACTGTGGCATTGACGGCCGGCCGGGGTGTAGGTGCCGCAACTTTTTCGTTCGCTTCACTCAAGCGAAACCGCAACCCATCAGCCGGGCCGCCGTCGCTGGGATTCTGCGCCTGGACGTTTGGTGGTGAAGTCATGGGCACGACGGTCAACATTGTGCACCAGATGAGCAGAAACGAAAGCGCGGACTTTAAGGTCATGAGTTGGTTGCCTTTGCTTGAGAATAACTTAGTCAACTGATGCCGGCGACTTGATGCGTCGTTGTCCCGGCAATAAGAGAACGGGTTCGCGTATTGCAACTTGCGGAACCACCCATTACAGGTTGATCAGGAGCAATTGTGCCCCGCTCCGCCTTCCTATCCCCAATCCAAGGATTCACATGAGCCTCGGCTTCCTCACAGGTTGGGAAGGAGGATTTATCCCCGCTCATGCTTGGGTCAACTGAACGGTATCCGGGTCAGGTTCAATGAGCCTGCGAAGCGGGCGGCGAGAGTGATAGCCCGACGTGAAGCGAAGCGGAAGCTTGGGTACGAAGGTTCTAATATTTTTGAGCCTTCGAAGCGGGCGGCAGATTATTTAGCTCAAGCCCACTGTCGCCCGCCTTCGCGGGCTCGATTGTTACTGTTGTCAGTCCCCAGGCTCAACGACCTTCGCCTGGGGCTTTTACTCCGTCCCCCAGCTTCGCTGGCTCGTTGAATCCTGCAAGCCGAATTGTTGATTGCCACTCACCAAAAAAAAGCGCCTTTCAAATTTTGAAAGGCGCCTTGAGTCATTCCGGATGGCACTCCGCTATTCCGTCTTCGCCAGATTCTTCCGCGGTGATTGAAGTTGCTTCATCAGCTCATCAACCGCAGTTTCCAGCTGTCGATCACGGCCCGCAAGAGTATCTTCCGGTGAATTGTCAATCAGGATGTCCGGCTGGACACCATTGTTCTCCATGTTCGTCCTTTTCCCATCGGCGAGGAAAACCCCCACGCCTGGAGTGCGTACGGTTGACCCGTCAATCAGGCTGTAGCTTCCTGTTCCAATGACGGCACCCATCGTCGGGGTACCAATTACCTTGCCTAATCCAAGCGCGCGGAAGCCGGCTGGAAACATCTCGGCATTCGAAGCCGAACGCCAATTTTGCAGGACCACCTTTGGACCAAAGAAACCAGCGAACGGACGGCCCATTGGCTCAGTTCCACGAGGTTGCCACACCTGATACTGACGTTGGACCAGGATCGCGAGTAACTCCTGTTCGATGTTGCCACCGCCATTCCAACGCTGATCGATCACGAGCGCTTCCTTGTTACGAAACTCGCGTATCTCCTTCTCAAACTTTCTTAACGACGGCTGATTCATAGCCTGGATGTGCAGATAACCGACGCGGCCACCTGAAAGCTGGTCCACCTTTTTGCGCTGGTCGCTTACCCAGCGTTCATAACGCAACTGGCTATATGCGTTCGTCGAGATGGCCTCAATCCGTGTTCGCCATGCTCCAGCGTCTGCAGGCTTGTCGTTGAACGAAACTTCAACTTTGCGGTTGAGACGGTTATTGAGCAGTTGCCAATACTCGTCGCCGGCTTTGACCGGCTTACCGTTGATGGCCAGCAAATAGTCACCGACCTTAACTTTCACCCAGTCTTTGTCCGCTGGTCCATTTTCATAAATGTGGGTGACGCGGTAACGGCCGGCAGTTGGATCCGGCTGCAACTCGATTCCCAGGTGAGACGTGGCAACCCCGGCATTGTCGCGGCCACGTGGAGGTGGAGCACTGCCAGTATGCGAAGCATTAAGCTCGCCAATCATCTCGTTGAGGATATTGAGTAGCTCCTGCCGATCGCCGACATACTCAACCAGCGGCCGGTACTTCGCGCGCGCTGCATCCCAATCGAAGCCATGCATCTGCGGATCGTAAAAGCGATACTTCATCGTGCGCCAGCCATCGTCAAACATCTCGGCCCATTCCGACGGACGGTCCACTCGAACTCGCACATTGAAAGCAAGCTTGCGCCGGGCACTGTCAGCGCCGGCGCCAGTTCGCGCCGCACCCATTGCCGAGGCTGCTCCGCCTGCCGGAAGCGCGATCGAATAGACGCCATCGCGTTCACGGAAGAAGAGCGTGCGGCCATCGCGGGCGATATTCAGTTCCGAAATACCACCCCCAAATCCACCACCGCCCCCACCCTCACCATCTTCGCTCGGCGGCAGTCCAGACGTTAGACGCGCAAGACGCCTGCCATCGTCCTGAATTGAATAGACGACCGGGACACTGGCCGGGCCCGCTGGTTCTGTTGTCACAAAAACTATCGTGCGACTGTCAGGAGCGACTGTGTAATTAGTCACTGCGAACGGCATTCGAGTGATCTGCCGCGTTCGCCGCTTCATTCCGTCCCAATCAACCTTGATTTCACGCGCCGGACGCCGCTCTGCTGATGGGCCACGGCGCGGTGCACCGGCGCCTGCCATTCCTTCACCACCTTCGCCGCCCTCACCTCGCGGAGCAGCTTCAGCTTCCGCGCGTTCTTCAGGGTCGTCAGGATCCTTCTCGAGTCGCTCCAGCACCACCGAGTAAAGCTGTACAGAGGCTGGAGTGTTTGCCGCACCGCCTTCGATGCGTTGAAAGAAGAGCTTGCGTCCATCCGCTCCAAAGGAAGGACCAACTTCGCTGTTTGAGTCGAATGTGACCCTGTGGGGCTGTTGGTCCGGGCCGGACGATCCCACCATAAAGATATCGCTAGTGCGAGAAGCGTCTGATTTTGAATATGCGATCCATTTCCCATCGGGAGACCAAACCGGTGAGCCGAAGGAGCCATAACGCGACGAATCCAAAACGGCGATCTGTTTATTCGCGACCGTCACTTTGCGAAGCTTATCGTCGGAGGCGGTAAAGGCAATCTCTTTTGAGTCGGGTGACCAGTTGTAGTTGGACTTCAAAGCATCAATGTCTGTCAGCTTTTCCGCTGGTCCTGCTCCATCAGCAGCTACTACATAAATTTCTTCACGGCCACTCTGATCCGAAACGTATGCGATCCACTTTCCGTCAGGCGAGAAGGTGACGAACCGATCGCGCGCAGCACTTTCAGTGACCTGTTTGATGTCGCCCTCTTCGACCGGCGACGTAAAAATCTCTCCATGAATTGAGAAGACTATTCTGCGCGCCGAAGGCGCAAGGTCGTAATCGTCCGCTTGCGAGGCAAACGGCTGCATCTCCGTCATGTTCTCCTGAGTCTCCGCCGCAATGTCGAGCTTGATCGGGACAGCGCGTTTACTGGCCACGTCCAGTTTCCAAATTCCAAAGTCATGCTCGAAGACTATTGCGCGTCCGTCGGCACCAATTGACGGCCAGCGCACGTCGCCTGACTTGAATGAAGTGATCCGTTCAGCACGTCCACCGGCGTCCGATACCCGCCAGATGTTAGTAAGTCCGTTGCCGTCGCGATCGCTAACGAAATAGATGAAGCCGTCACTGGCCCACATGGGCCATGAATCATGCCCATCGAAATCCGTGAGCTGCGAAAACTTCTTGGTAGCGACGTCCATCACGATGACGTCGCTCTGGTTTGAGCCACGATAAAACTTTCGCCAGTAGGCTTGTGATTTCGGGTTGTATGCGATGCGTTTACCGTCAGGCGAGTAGGACGCTTGCACGCCCATGTCGGTGCCTGCCCTCCAGGGCATGCCGCCTTCAGTCCCTACGAGATAAAGCTGGGCCGTGAATTCCTCGCCACGATTGCTACTGAACAGCACGGCCTTCCCATCCGGCGCCCAACCGAGAACCGTGTCATCGGAAGAATGCGCCGTTAACTGTTTGGCAGCTCCACCCTGGGAGGGAATGATGAACACGTCCAGATTGCCGTTGCGGTCGCTTGAGAATGCGATCCACTTTCCATCCGGTGAAAATCGCGCATAAACATCGCGGGCCCGGTTTACCGTAAGCCGCTGAATGTTTGATCCGTTCTCATCTGCGGTCCATACGTCGCCGAGGTAGCTGAATACGATGCGGCCATTGTGATAGTGCGGATAACGGACCAGGCGTGCTTCGCGTCCGAAAGCAAATGACGAAGCGGCAAGGATCAGGGTTAAGGCAGAAAGGAGGGTTTTCTTCATAATTTTGACCTATGTTTCGGAGATTGGAATTGGTTACTGCTAAACTGGCTTGGTTCGCGGAAGGCGGATTATAGCATCGTCAAACTTGTATGGCATGATAAAACGTGTAACGTAAACTGATACTTTGCGAACGGTCCGCAGAATCGTCGTAGATTCAAAAATCTGGGTTTTATCGCACCGCAATGTGGGAGTTCGCTTTACTAATGCCGAAAGGAGTTTCTTTGATTACCTGTCGCAAGATGACCGCCGCCGATGTCGCCGATGCTTTTGCAATGCTTCAGGCGTTTCTCGCTGAGGACGAACATTATCTCGCCAGCAGCTCGGCCTACGGCGATCGCGGTTTTCAAGGGCTCAACGATGCGCTCGACCTGTTTCTGGAGCGGCCGGAACTCGGATTTGTATGGATGGCTTTCGACGACGACGGAGCCGCTGGAATCTGTGTCATCTCCTATGCGATCTCAACCTCAATGGGAGAAGTAGTAGCAAAGCTCGACGATGTGTCCGTTAGAAGCGATCGGACTGGCAAAGGCATTGGGACTGATCTGATGGAACAGTTGAAAGAGCAGTTGAGACGCGAGGCAGTAGCGCGGATAGATGTGGCGGTCCATCTTGATAATCAGGAAGCCCGCCGGTTTTATGAGAAGCTGGGATTCATCACGCTAAGGGAAGAGAGACTTGCGTGTGTGATTAAGAAGTGAGTAGTGCGCGGGAAGCAAAGCCCGGGAACAAGAAAGCAGATCCTCCTCTTTTCATTCTTTTTGCTTACTACCGATTGGCCTCGACCAGAGCTTCCGCTAGCGCGCACTGCCCAGATTAGCGATCTCTTCAAAGTACTTCGCAAATGCAACCATTCCTCCCGACGCTTGTTGCCAATCAAAGTTCTCGTTAGGTGCATGATAGCCGTGCTCAGGCAACGATAGACCTAGAAACAGAATTGGGCAGCGCAGTACTCTCTCAATACTCGTCATTGCGCCAATCGTTCCGCCATCCCTGACAAAAACCGCTTCGCGATTAAACGCAAACTTAACCGCGCGCTTGAGCGCTTCCGGTAACGGGCCGTCAACTTTCGTGCGAAAGGCCGGGGCCATTGATTCAAAGTGAATCTGCACGTCTGGGTTCAGTCTCTTCACTTCAGCCTTGATCAGAGCCGCAATCTTCTTTGGATCCTGCCCGGGCACCAGCCGGCACGAAAGCTTGGCTTCGCCGCGCGGCGGAACAATGGATTTCAAACCCGGACCCTGATATCCGCCCCGCAATCCGTGAACTTCCATTGTAGGTTGGCCCCAGATGCGCTTCATCATTTCGATCGGATCGTCAGTGCGCATCTTCTTCAGATGATGGGCCTTCTTAAATGCTTTCACGTCGAAACCACAGTTGGCCCAGTCCTGGAGTTCCTTCTTCGAAGGCGGAATCATGTCATCGTAAAACCCCTTGACCTTGACCCGGCCCGAAACCGGATCATAAAGATCGCAAACAACCTTCATTAGTTCGCCGAGTGGGTTACGCGCAGCTCCGCCAACTTCTCCTGAATGGGTATCGGTGGTTCCTGTTTCAAGCGTCAGCAGAAAACCCATCAAGCCTCGGAGACCCGCTGAATTCGCTGGACGCTTTCGGGATACCCAGACGGTATCTGAGACAACCACCGAATCTGTGCGCAGGTTAGGCGCCGCCTTGGAAATGATCTTCTCGAAATTCGGCGAACCTATCTCTTCTTCAAACTCCCACAGAAATCGAATGTTGATAGGTATTCCGGCCTCCAGCGCTGCCCGGGCGCCATACAACGCCGCGAGTGCCGGTCCTTTGTCATCCGTAGTTCCGCGTCCAAAGTAGCTATCGCCCTTGCGCGTCATCACAAAGGGCTCGGTCTCCCATGGCTCGGTTTCTTTCGACGCCGGCTGCACATCGATATGGTTGTAGACCGTTACGGTCGGAACATTTTTTGAGTTGCCAAAAACGGCATGGACCACCGGATTGCCCTTATCGATCTTGTGGACCTCCGTCGTGCCCCCAAACCCTCGTAGGGTTTCCACGGTTAGGTCGACACCAGCGCGGATATCTTCAGCATGTGACGGATCAACAGAAACCGTCGGCGTTTCTACGAAGCGCTTAAGCAAGGCCTCATATTCGTCACGATGGCTGCGAGCGAATGAAAACAACTCGTTTCGGTCCAGGGCGTTCGGCATTTCGGACTATCCTCCAGGCTCGATATTAGACTTGGTGTTCAAGCGGTCTCGCATCCAGACCTTCCCGATGTTCAGCCATGGTACTGAAGCAATCCAGGTCGCACATTAAAGGAAATCTAACCGCGAGGTTGATAGTGTACAAGAAGCACGGCCATCGCTAAAAGTAATGCGGCAATCTGAATCTCCGGCTTCGCGCCGAGGGCAACTTTTTTGACGTTCGCAGGCACCTAACCGTGGAGAACTGCGGGGCTATTCTTTCGTTTGAATGTCGAGAATCGTTAGACAAGTTGGCGTCTATCCATATTTCTAGATGCTTTGCGAAGTTTTCGGGAAGGGCCTCAAGAAACTTTGCATCCGTATGGGCAATCCGACGTTCAATAGGCTAGGGTGTTCGTGCTATTCTGACAGCCCGCTCTAACCCAGGGCGATAGGCAAAACGGGACCAGGTGGGTCGGAACCAAGATTTAGGAGGGTTTTCGTGAAAAAAAGCTTCTTGCCGGGTGTCATATTTTTTCTTTTGACTATTTCGCTCCCCGCGATCATCTATTCACAACAGAACGGTTCGGCACGACGACAACCAAGTACAACAGAGGGCGCTGCTGCTACGAAGCCTTCCGGCACTAGCTCGCGTGTAAACAGTGCATTGGTTAAGACTGATGTTGCCGAGGCTTTGGCACTAATCGAAGGCAACTACGTCGACGGCAAGAAGCTGGATTACAACACCGTCTTTAAGTCGACAATTAGCGGGATGTTGAATGCGCTTGACCCACACTCAACCTACTTCGATCCAGTTGAGTACGCTTCGTTCAAGACGGAGCAGCGCTCCGAGTATTTCGGTATCGGCGCGACTATTGGCGATCTTCGTCAGGGCGATCAAGTAAACACTTTCATTCGGGCGACCTTCGAAGGTGCGCCGGCTCAAAAAGCAGGGTTGCGTTTTGGTGATCGCATTACTGCTGTCGACGGCCAGTCAATGGCTGGCAAGTCGTATCCGGAAGTGCGCAAGTTTCTACTCGGTGCACGCGGCACTGTGGTAAAGGTCACGGTCGAACGAACCAGCACCGGCAAGAGCGAGACTGTCACGATCACGCGTGACGCAGTTTCATTACCGTCAATCCCGCAAGCCTACATGTTGAAACCCGGCGTTGGTTACATCGCGATGACCGGCGGTTTCAACCTGACAACTTCCGCAGAGTTTCAGGCCGCTCTCGAAGATCTTCACACCAAGGGGATGAATACCCTGGTGCTGGATCTGCGCGGCAATCGCGGCGGTCTTTTGATTCAGGCTGTGCGAGTGGCGAACACATTCTTGCAACGTGGTCAGCTAATCGTTACTCAGCAGGGCAGAATCCGGGGAGCCAGCGAAGGCTTCCCGGCACAGAATGACAATCCTGATCCGACACCTCTGGTTGTGTTGGTTAATGGCGACTCAGCTTCAGCGGCAGAGATCGTCGCCGGCGCTCTGCAGGATCATGATCGCGCGCTGATTGTTGGTGAAAATACTTTCGGCAAAGGTCTGGTCCAACTTCCGATTCAACTCGAATATGATTCGGCCTTGTTGCTCACAATCGCGAAGTATTACACGCCGTCAGGTCGCTTGATTCAGCGCGATTATTCAAACAGCGTTTACGACTACTACACGCGTGGTGGAGTTTCAGCCAACCGCGATGCACCGCCTACTCCGTCCGGTCCGGAAAGTCACACTGATACTGGCCGCGCAGTTTATGGCGGTGGCGGAATCATGCCGGATGAGATTGTTAAGCCAATCAGATTCACACCGGCGGAAGTGAGACTGGTGGATTCCATCTTCGCGTTCGCGCTCGAACTGACCAGCGGTCGCGTTTCGGGATTTGAAAACTACAAGGTCGCCACCGGCATCGACTACGGTCACGATCTGCAATCGACCGATTTCCCGGTTACTGAACCCTTGATGAAGGAGTTCAAGAAGTTCGTGGCTGCCAAGCCTGTGTTCAAAGTAACCCCAGAACAACTGGACAAGGCGCGGCCCTTCGTTGAACGACAACTGCGTCTCGAGTTGACGACGGCGGCTTACGGCACCACCACGGCTTCGCAGGTGAATAACGAGCGAGATCCGCAAATAGCTCGTGCAGTCGACGCCATGCCAAGGGCGCGTGAGTTGGCCCAGGCAGCCAGACGCGCACGCGCACGCGGGTAAACAAGTAAGCGGTTCAATATGAAGAAGGACAGGTATTCGTACCTGTCCTTTTTTCGTTTCCACTCGATGAGCAACTAGCGCGAAGCGCCGGGCAGTACGGAACCGAGCGCGGTAGCGCCGGATCCTTGATTCAACCTGAAGAAGATAATTCCGTAAGTCAGCCACTATGAGGTTGGCCTAAGGATCCGGCGCTGCTGCGCTCGATTCTGCACTGATCGCGAAGCCACTACTCAACCCATCTCCAACACGATCTTGCCAAAGCTTTCGTTTGACTCCATGCGCCTGTGCGCCTCTCGAATCTCGTCGAGCTTGTAAACTCGATCGACAATCGGTCGCACAGTTTGATCGGCAAGCAACGGCAAAACATCTTGAGCGAATAGCCGAGTAGCTGCGGCTTTTTCTTCCCTCGTTCGGGCGCGCAAAACCGTACCAACGATCGTCGCGCGCTTCCCCATCACTGTGGACAGATCAAGCATTCCCCGCGCGCCTGCTGTCGTCCCAACCAAAACGATTCGTCCAAGGCTGGCGAGAGATTTGACGTTGGCTTCAAGGTAGGCTGCCCCAACCAGATCAATGATGACGTCAACGCCGCGACCCATTGTCCACGCATGGACTGCCTCGACAATACTGTCAGGGGAATCGGCGACGACGAGTGCCGCAGCTAAGCCGTACTGCCTCGCTCGTTCAAGTTTGTCTGCGGTTCGGGAGGTGCCAAAAACCCGCGCACCCGCAGCTCGCGCAAGTTGAATAGCTGCAGTCCCAACTCCAGAGCCCGCCGCATGGACCATAGTTGTCTCGTCGGATTGCAGGTGCGCGCGGATGAAGAGCGCATCTTGGGCGGTAATGAAGGCTTCAGGTACAGCCGCCGCATCCAGCCAATTCAAATTTGAGGGTATCTCGGCCAGGTGATCCGCAGGCACGGCGACGTATTGCGCATGCGCTCCGCCTCCGGTGATCCCGAAGACGCGCTGTCCGGGTTTCCAGGATCGAACGTTGGCGCCGATCTGGTCGACTTCTCCAGCAAACTCCAGCCCCGGAATGTCGCTGGGAGCACCAGGCGGCGCCGGGTAGAACCCACGGCGCTGAAGTATGTCGGCCCGATTGAGTGCGCTGGCATGAACACGAACCAGGACATTATTTGTTTCGGTCAGCGGAGGTGTTTCGACCTCGCGAATTTCGAGAACTTCCACACCGCCGGAAGAGGTGATTACAACTGCTTTCATAAGAATGATGGTAAGTGAACTACCCGCAGATTACACGGATTAAGCAGATTATTCAGATCGACTGGGGGGCATGACCTCGAGGGTCTAAGTTTTCAAATCTGCTGATAATCCCCCAACCAGGGCAAATGGAATATCACAAACGAGATATGGAAAATCCGCTCTCCGGATTCAGGGTAGAATGGCTTCATCTGATGCTAAGGCCTCTCATAATCATCAACCCTGCCGCAGCCAAGGCTCGACGCGCTTGGCCTATCATCAGGGAAAGGCTGCGGGCTGCAGGTCTGGAGTTTGATTCTTTCGAGACCTCGAACCCAGGTGATGCTTCTTCGCAAACTCGCTCAGCGTTACAGAGTGGGACAACCACCATAGCCGTAGTCGGCGGCGATGGCACTCTCAGCGAAGCAGCGGAAGGTTTCTTCGAGTTCAACAACGATCTGGACCAGCTTCCTGCGAGGGTTAATCCCCAAGCCTCACTGGCGGTAATTCCGGCGGGAACCGGTGATGACTACGCCCGCGGGATGACTCATGGCATCAGGTCGTCGCTTGAGTACTGGATTGACCTATTGATCGCGCATTGCCGAGTATCTGAAGGAAGTATACGGCTAGTCGATGTTTTGTACGGGCGATGCGATCAGTTCCAGACACCTTTTATCTGCCTGAATGCGTCCACGATGGGCGTCGGCGGTGAGACAGCCGCGCGAGTTGCAGCTCAGGGAAAGCTCATGCGCAGCCTGTCGGGTGAAGTGAGATTCGCAACCGCGGCAATGGCGGCTCTCGGCAGATGGCGAGAACGGAGAGTGCGCGTGACTGTCGACAACCAGGAAATGATTGATGGTCCAATGAATCTCGCCGCCGTGGCCAACGCACTCTATGCGGGAGGCGGCATGATGCTGTCGCCGGCGGCCAGGAATGATGATGGAAAACTGGACGTAGTAACAGCGTCAGGTTTGAATCGCGCGCAGATCGTTCGTGAGCTGGCGCGGATTCACAAAGGCGGACATGTTGGCAACCCGAAGGTGCGCATCAGGCAAGGGACCACCGTCCGAGTTGAAACGTTTAGTGAGGGCGATGCGATGCCGATTGAGGCAGATGGGAACGTGCGCGGGCATACGCCTGTTTCGTTCGAAGTCATTCCTCGGTCGCTAACATTTGTAACTCCCTAAGATTACGATTTTCCATATCTCATTTGTCGAGTTCTCATTCTCCATTTTGCCAGATTCAGTGTTCAAGCTCTCTAGTGATTCCTGTGGGTAGTAGGAGCGTGCGAACCACCCGCTACCGCGCGGTGGGACTGACTTCAGACCAGTGAGGCCGATTAACCTATATGCCGCCCGGCAATGCCAAATGAGAACTGATAAATGAGATATGGAAAAGGGTTCTGTCTTAACCGGAGGCTTCCATCTCTGCAACCTTGCTCAGGCGCCGAACGTGTCGGTCTTCGCCGGTAAACTTCGCATTCACAAAAGCCTTCACAATCTCCATCGCTAACTCAGCTCCGGTAACGCGCGCGCCCAGGCACAACACGTTGCAGTCGTCGTGCTCGCGACATTGATGCGCTGAATAAGTATCGCCACAAAGCGCGGCGCGAATTCCCTTCAACTTGTTGGCCGCTACTGCCGCACCCACCCCACTGCCACAAATCAAGATCCCGATTTCAGCTTCACCACGTTGAATCGCACGTCCAACTTCCAGTGCATAGTCGGGATAGTCGTCCGCAACTGAGCCCGTGCGCGTCCCGAAATCAACGATCTCGTAACCGTTCTTACTCAGATGCGCAATCACCCGTTCATTGAGCGGGTACCCACCGTGGTCCGCGCCTACTGCTACCGTTGTTCCCATTGATACATCCTTATTGTAGTGGAGCTACCTTGCGTGCAAATTGAAAAGTAAAACGATCGCGACGCAACACCTCAATGCGATTCAAGGCGAACAGATCGACGCGGTCTTCTGGTCCATACACGGTCGAGAATGCGCCAATGTGTCCCGCCCTGGCCACCGCCCGGCGCGCCGTCTCGGTAACAAAACCGGCCGGGTAAGCCAGCGTCCAACAAGGTTGCTGGACCAGACTCTCAATTGCCTGCTTTGCTCCGGTGACCTCAGAAACGATCTCAGCTTCAGGAATTTGATTCAGCAACTGGTGAGTCATCGTATGCGAACCAAACTCTATTCCGGTCCGCGACATTTCCAAAATCTCAGCTTCCGACATGTGCTCGTGCGGTTGCTCGCCTTCGGCAGTTGCACCTGAAGACATTTGCCCGATGCTTGAAGGAATAATGAAGATCGTTGCTTTGATTCCAAGTTGTTTCAGAACCGGAAATGCATTTACGTAGTTATCTTTCCAACCGTCGTCGAATGTCAGCGCCACGCCGCCTTTGGGGAACTGCCCGTTTTGTTCGAAGTGCCTGATGAGCTCGGAAGCTGTGTAGAAGACGAAACCCTGTTTTCTCAGATAGGCCATCTGCTTTGAGAAGCGCTGCGGCGGAGTAAACGCACCGCGAATGCGCGTGTCAGGACGCGGCTTGCTAATCTTGTGGTAAAGCAGAACAGGAATGCGCATTGCTCTATTTGAATTCTTCAACCAGGTTCGGATCCTCAAAAATACTAACATCCGAATCCGCGCGTGTCAGAAACCAGTTTGCTTGTTGGTACATCACGTCATGTCGGTTCGGCGAATAGATCATGAACGGAGGAGACTTCTTGATCCGCCAGAAGCCAAGCCGCACTAAACCCGCTTCGATTCGCGGTTCGCGGACGTCCGTTACCAGGCTGCCTGCCCGCTTCTGCAAGCTCAACCGCAGCGCCGCCTTCAGTAGCTCATCAATTGTTTCGGCGCCGTATTCAGGATCGTAACAGACGTCGGTAATAGCGCCCTTTGGGGGAGCATCATCACACTCTGGTTTTCTGAAAAACAGCACCGCGTAACCCATCAGCTTGCCATCGCGATAACACCCCAGCACATCAAATTTCTTCTCTGGTTGCAGTTTGAATTGCCAGTTGAGAAAAGCCGAGCCGCGCATGATTGCACAGGGAAATGGCGCCGACGCTCGTTCCCATAGATCGTCAAAATCAGAACCGAAGTTTGACACTTCTTCAATCTGGTATGGACCAGTAGGAGATAACCCCTTTCCCCCGGGACGGAATGGCGAGTAGGCAAGATTTACTAATCGGCGCACGGGCGCCAGGGCTGCGGTCTCTCGCAGTCCATATCCCGGAAACAACAGCTTCTGATAACGATTGATCGCGCCCATCTCCACCCAACCCAAACTACGCAATACGTTCCCCGACATCTCGTTGTATCCCAGTGCCAGCATCGTCGGATAAGTTTCGCGAGCCAACAACAACAACCGCTTTCCCAGTTTCTGGCCGCGATACTCCGGCGCGAGTATGAAATCGAGAATCCAAACTGCCCGGCGAATCTCCTCGAGTACTTTTATTTCAACCAGAATAGTCGCGGCCTGGCCCACTACTCGATCGCCGTCTTTAACTATCCAAAGCGGGACATCGTCTAGAGACGTATATGGATTCTCGAGGTAGTGCCATTTCCAAAAGGCGGGATCGCTTTTACGAAGATCGTCTGCGTAGGCCTCGCGCAGGAAGGCGAGAACGCCTTCCTGATCGGATAACTCAAACTGTTTGATTTGAACTTCGGCGGGCATGCGGTGGAACGCGACGGCGGTGGATGAGCGGTCACCGAGTACCGCCCTACAAATTAGTTCCGGGTGATAACTTCGCGCGCAAGCCTCAGCACGTTTTCGACGTTGAAACCTAACTCACGCATCGCGACATCGCCGGGCGATGAACCGCCAAAACGATCCAGGCCAATAATGTGGCCGGTTGGTCCAACATATCGATCCCAACCCTGAGGAACACCGGCTTCAATCGACAAACGCGCTGTCACAGATGGCGGCAGCACTTCGTGACGATATTCTTCCGGCTGTTCCTCAAAGAGTTCCACACACGGCATGGACACCACGCGCGTAGGGATACCGTCGGCCTGAAGTTTTTCACGAGCCTCGAGGGCAAGTGAGACTTCGGAACCGGTGGCGATGATTATTAGCTTGGGTTGGTTCTTCGAATTATCGTCTGCCCCCGTCCCCGCCTCGGCATCCGCCAGAATGTAAGCGCCGCTCCTCAACCCATCTGCGCCGGCAAAACGTTTGCGATCGATGACGCCGACCTTTTGCCGAGTCAACGCCAACGCCGTTGGCGCGTTTCTTCGCAGAATTGCGATGCGCCAGGCCTCACTCACTTCCGCGGGATCTGCCGGTCGAATTACAAACAGGTGTGGGATCGCCCTCAAGGCAGCGATATGTTCGATCGGTTGATGCGTTGGACCATCTTCGCCCAAACCGATTGAGTCGTGAGTGAAAACATAAATGACCTGCACTTCTGAAAGTGCTGCGAGACGAATCGCCGGTCGCATGTAGTCTGAAAAAGTAAGAAACGTTCCGCCGTAGGGAATTAAACCGCCGTTGAGCGAAATGCCAGTCAGCGTCGATCCCATCGCATGCTCGCGCACACCAAAGTGGATGATGCGGCCTTCGTAAGATCCGGCTTCGAAATCACCTCCGCCTTTGATGTCGGTATTGTTTGAGACGCCTAAATCAGCAGACCCGCCAATCAACGGCAGATGCGGTGCGAGAGCATTGATCACCTCCCCACTCGCAACGCGCGTGGCCACCGGCTTCGCATCCTCAAACGTGGGCAGATGCTTCTCCCAGTCGGCTGGCAAATCACCCTTCATCAACGCGCGCCAGCTGTTTCCAAGTTCGGGGTGTTCTTCGACGTACTTTCCTACGCGCTCATTCCACTCTTTTTCCTGCTTCGCGCCCCTGTCTACGGCCTCGCGAAAATGTGCAAGAGCTTCTTCAGGGATGTAGAACTGTTTGTCTTCCGGCCAACCAAGATGCCGCTTGGTTTCGCGCACCGCTTCTTCGCCCGGTGCGTCGCTATGGGCCTTGCGTGTGCCCGCCGTGGGCATGCCATAGCCGATTACCGTCTTCACGGAAATCAACGACGGTTTGGTGGGCACTGATTGGGCCTCACGAATCGCTCGCTCGATCTCGTCTAAATTGTTTCCGTCTTCAACGGTGACCGTGTGCCAGCCGAAAGAGTCGAATCGCTTCGGCACATCCTCGCTGAAAGCCAGATCGGTGAATCCCTCGATAGTTACCTTGTTGTCGTCGTAAAGGTAGATGAGTTTGCCGAGTTTAAGATGGCCGGCCAGCGACGCAGCTTCCGCGGCAACACCCTCCATCAGATCTCCGTCGGAAACGATTGAGTAAACGTAGTGATCGATCAGGGAAAAGTCCTTCTTATTAAACTTTGCGCCCAGGTGCGCCGCGCCCATGGCCATACCTACGCCATTCGCAAAGCCCTGGCCCAGTGGTCCAGTTGTAATCTCCACGCCAGGAGTCATTCCATACTCCGGGTGACCCGGCGTTTTTGAACCCCATTGCCGGAAATTCTTTAACTCCTCCAGCGGCAGATCGTAGCCGGTCAGGTGCAGCAGCGAATACAACAGCATTGAGCCGTGGCCGGCAGACAATAGAAACCGATCACGATTTTCCCACTTTGGATTCTGAGGGTTGTGACGCAGGAAACGCGTCCACAACACATAAGCCATCGGCGCGGCCCCCAAAGGCAAGCCCGGATGACCCGACTCGGCCTTTTGCACGGCGTCGAGAGAGAGCGTCCGGATAGTGTTAATGCAAAGCTGATCGATGTCGGGCGTGGGAACGTTTTCCTTTTGCACTGAAGCGCTCATTTCACCGTCCTGATTCTGGATTGGAGTTGTCAACGAATTATCTGTTCGTACAGGCTCTGCTGGCGTGCTAATCCGGCCTGATATCGCGCCTGCCGAGACAAGTCGGGTTCGAATACCGCTGCTACGGGAACCGAAAAATCTTCGATGCTTCGTATTTTGCCCGCCGCTTCAAGCGCAAGCAAGGCCGCGCCGCGAGTCGATGCTTCCACACTTTCAGAAACATGGATTCGTCGACCCAGGACGTCTGCCAGAATCTGAATCCAGGCGGGCGAAGAACGCAGCGCATAGCCGGAAGCCATCACATTTGCATCCGGCGCGAACGACTCGAGCGAACGCGCGATCAGCGCGAATCGATAAGCGACTGCCTCCAATGCCGCGCGCAGGATTTCGATGTTACGTGTCCTCGGAGTCAGGCCAACGATTGTTCCTCGAGCTTCAGCGTGCCAACCGGTGCTGCGTTCGCCCGACCAAAATGGCAAGATCGTGAGACCGTGCGCGTCAGGCTCCATTTGGCTCAATTCAGTCTCTATCGACGCGGCGTCTTCGTTCGACAACAGCGTTTCCCTCATCCATCTGTAGAGCGATCCGCCGTCGGATAATGCGCCGCCACTTACCAACCGTTCTCGATCGGCGCGGTAGCACCAGAGTTCGGGAGGAATCTGGGCTGGCGGTGCGCCTTCGTAAAGAACACGCATCGCTCCGGACGTTCCGATCATGAGTGCGGCGTTTTCGCGAGTGCTACAGCCGGCGCCGATATTGTTCGCCGCGCCGTCGCCGACTGCCGGGGTTATCTTTGCGTTTGAGAGCCACGGCCAGCGTTCCGCGTAAGTGGCAGAGAGTTTAGCGACTGGTGCTTTAGAAGTGATCTCTGGCAGTTGTTCAGCATTGATCCCAATAGCTGCCAGTAGTTCTGAATCCCACTCACACGTTCGCTGGTCCATCACGCCGGTACCCGAAGCCATGGAAACACTGGTCGCCGTGTCTCCAACCAGGAGCAACATTAGATAGTCGGCAAACGAAATCCACTTCCGGGTGCCGCGAAACACGTGCGGCTCATCTTCACGTAGTCTCAATAACTTCGCCGGCCAGTAACTGGGATGGAAACGACAGCCGGTGCGGGCGTGAAATTTGGCTTCGTCCAATTCATTTTTTAGCTGCTGCACTTGTCTTTTCGAACGAATATCCGACCAGCCAAATAAGGGTGTCGTTGGTTTACCGCCTTCATCGACGCCCATCAAGCTATGCCAGAAACAGGAGATAGCAACCAGTTCGATTGATGTGTTCGTTTGGTAAAGACTGGAAAAGAGCGCGTCGATTGCCTGCGTTACCTGGTCTACCAGCACGTCAGCGTTGATGGCGCCGGATTCTGCCAGGACTGAGGAAGTCGAATTTATGCGAACGCTTTGGCCTGGTACCTCGTTGCCATCCTCATCAAACAATGAAGCACGCACACCGGAAGTGCCGACGTCGAGGGCCAGCAATATAGGGCTCCTGGATGCAGTCATCATCGAGAGTAGTTCGGGCGCCAGCTCGAATCCTTCTACAACTTCATCCAGAACATTGCTCATCTTCGTAAAGCAAACTGTTAGTTTGCTTCGGGGGTTCAATATTGGCGCCAGGGGTACGTGTGCCAGACAGGATTCACGCAATTACAAGATCAGTCTGGCCAGATCAGTCGCAATTTTTTGGAGCATCCGGTAAATCTTGAATTTGTCGGAATCGTATTCGTCAGGATCGCACAGGGCAAATATCTAGTCCACCTACAATCCCAACTGCTAAACTGCCATTGATGCAAGCGGAAACACTTAACTGTCCAAACTGTGGTGCGGCGAGTTCCAGCGACGCCACAAAGTGTCAATTCTGCGAATCGCGGTTGGCAACCGTCGCCTGTCCATCATGTTTCGCGATGATGTTCATCGGCAGTAAGCATTGTCAGCGCTGCGGCGCCGCAGCCGTAGTTGCTGAAAGCACCGAAGCGGAATCGCGACGTTGTCCACGATGTCAGACTGAGATGGATGCGGTTGTGATTGGAACTACACCCTTGCGTCAGTGTCTCAAGTGTGACGGGCTTTGGGTCGATGTTAGATCATTCGAAAGGATCTGTGCGAATCACGAGCAGCAATCCGCCGTTTTGGGTTCAGCTTCAGCTATGTCACCTGACGCGCCGGGTAAACCAAACAAGGTTCGTTACGTTCCCTGTCCCGAGTGTTCGCAGCTAATGAACAGGATCAATTTCGCGCGCTGTTCAGGCGTAGTGGTGGATATTTGCAAACATCACGGCACCTGGTTTGATCGAGATGAGTTGAGCGCGATTGTTGAATTCATTCGGGGCGGCGGGATGAACTCAGCGCGCGCGAAGGAGCGAATTGATATTGCGGAGGAACGTGAACGACTGCGTCAGGAGCAACTCTCGTTTAGCCTGCGAAGGTCCTCACCTGTTGGTACCGGGTTTTCAGATGATCGCCGCGGAAGTGGCATCGCCTCCGCGCGTGACTTGCTGAAATTCCTGCTCGATTGACCCGGACGCGTTAGACAGAATTCACAAGATTGACATGATGAGCTGAGGCCCGTTGATCGACTGTTCTATCTATCAAGCTATCCTGTTAATCCTCTTCATCCTGTCGAGATTGCCGGGATACTAATCAAAAGCTAAACCGCGCTTGCAGTTCAATGCGACGATTCCCTGCTGACTGATTCGCACCGCCACCGCCACCACCAAATCCGCCGGCTGTAGTATTCGACTGACCAAACAATGGAGAGCTAAGGTTTCCAATCGGCGTCCCAAGGTTAGTGTGGTTCAGCAAATTCTGAATATTCATTGACAGCGTCAGGTTGTAGCGCTTGCCGCTCGACTCACCATCGCCGCCGCCACCAAAACCTCCGCCACCGCCACGTCCACCTCGACCTCCTCCTCCACGGCCCCCTCCGCCTCGTCCGCCACCGGCGCCTCCGCGTGGCGTAGTAGTGATTTCGGGTCCAAAGCCAATCGCCTTACTAATACGAAGATTCATCGAAAAGAAACTTGGACCACTACCGAAATTGCGAGGAATGACCTCCTGACCCGGTAGCGGATTGGTAACGAACGATCCATACCTCGTCACAATTATTCCCGGCTGCGACGGATCGGTGGCCAGCGCCGGACGGTCGGTAAACAACGTGTCGCCGTTGGTGTCTCGTCCGGTGGTGATATTGAACGGTCGACCCGAATTCCAGTTAACAAACGGATTGAGCCGGATGCGCCAGGGCAGTGCGTTGATTGAGCCACCCAGCGAAATACGATGACGTACATCAACCGATGAGCGGCCGTATTCCCTGCTCAGATCGTATTGATTTGCCGGAAACGTGTTTGCGCCATCGGTATCGCCAGTGGCGTAGTTCAAAACGTAATTCGAAAACAGGGTGAACTTTCGACTGAGCCGGTTGTTGAAGTTCACGATCAGCTGGTTCTGATTGAATCGGCCGCTCGATTCATATTGAAAAATATTGCCCACGCCAGGACTGGGTCTGACACCATTGATCGGGGCGTTGATATTTCGCGAACGCAGGACGTGAAGCGTGCGAGCCCCGATGTAACTCACCGACAGGGTAACGTTGCTGACCAATTGCCTCTCCACACTCAACGACGTTTCCAGGGTGTACGGCGACTGCAGATCTGGCGCCACCTGCCGAATCGTTTGCGGAACATTGAACGCGCCGAGAGCGGCCGCGGACGGAGGATTGGGGAAGCTGTCGAGAATGGCCGAGCCCCCAGTTTGGTTAACCGTGACGACGAACTGCTGTTGATTGAGGCCGTTAAATCGATTGGCCTGGAGCGTCAGGTTCTCACGAAATCGATCGTAGAAGATTCCGAAGCCACCACGAATCACCATCCGTTGCTGCCGGCCTTGCGTACCGGCTCCGGGAGACCAGGCAAAGGCTACTCGCGGCGCAAAGTCGAGCGCATCATGGATGTTGGTTTGCGCTTCATAACGCAGACCAAGGCTAAGCGTAAAGTTAGGCCTGATTCGCCAGTCGTCTTGAATAAAAGGGCTCACATCGTATTGTGAAACCTGGGCCACAGGATTCCCTCCAGTGATGGAAAACTGTGTAGCACCCCCACCGCGCAACCGGACTTCGGTCGGTGTCAATCCGAGACTACCCAACAGCAAAGTGCGACGGTAACGCTCGATGCTGGTGATCTGAACCAGGATCGGCAATCCAGTTCCAGGATCAATAACTACCTGATTGTTTCCATCGAGCTGAGGGGCCACGCCACCTCCGAAAGTATATGTGCCCGAAAAATTCTGCTGCGACGTATCAGTGATGCGAACGCCACGCAAACGTATACCCGCCTTCAACGAATGCTGACCCGCTGTCCACGAGGTGAAGTTTTGTAACTCGAAGCGGTCTTCGTTATTGGCTGCCAGCGCAGTTTGGGCGCCGCCGCCAGTAAAGGCTTCTGATACGCGAACGACCACGGAAGTATCCTGGCCCACTTGATTGTTCCGCCGCCGAATGTACTGAAAGCGGGTTTCGTTGATGATCTTCTGATTGATTAAGGCGGTTTCAGTTAGCTGCAGCGTGTGTTCCTGATTGGAAGTGTCAACCGCCCGCGACTCGAGATTGAAGTCTCCAACTCCCGAATTTTCATTCGATGAACGTGTGTAGGTGTAACGAGCTACCAGGGTATTGTTTGCGTTGATCTGATAATCGAGGCGCGGACTGAGCGTCGTTCGTCTCGAAGGCGCCAGCACAACATCGCTGAAAGAAATCGGATTAAACGCGGGATCGAGGATTACCGCTTTGATGACGTGATTATCATCGACCTCACGCCGCTCGACGTCGATAAAAAACGAGGCGCGCTTCGAACTTAATGGACCACTCAAGTTCCCACCGAAACGTCGCGTTTGGAACGGCGCGCGAGTTGGTGCAAACGGATTGCGTGAATTTAGTTTTTCATCGCCGAAGTTGAATGAAACTTCGCCGCGTAGTTTGTCGGTGCCGGGTTTGGTAAATATCTCAATCCGGCCGTAACCCAGCCGATCGTATTCAGCGGAGAATGGATTCCGATTGATGCGGATCTCGCGAATCGACTCTTTCGGTGGCAGACGTCCACCGCTGAACCCATCGATGTAAGTCTCGCCGCCTTCAAGTCCGGCCGATGGACCAGCGAGGGCTTGTAACGCGTCGGAGAGATCGTCAGGATCGTCTGGCAGCGCTTCAAGATCTTCGCCTCGTAACACGAGGGCGCCAGCATTGTTTTCAGGTTCAGTGCTGATTGGTGATTCAGCCGTGATCGTAACTTCAGCTTGTTCTACGGCTACGCTGAGAACCAGATCGAGCGGCACTGTGCGGCCCGCCGTTACTTCCAGCTCAGTATTTTCGTATGCGGCAAAACCGGGAGCGGTGGCGCGTAATGTGTAACGTCCGGGCGGAAGTGATGGGAAGGCATAGTTCCCTGAGGCATCGGTGGTCGTAGTTTTCTCGACGCCGTTCTGATCGGCCACAGTCACGGTGGCTCCAACAATCAGGCCGCCAAATTCGTCAGCAACCTGACCGCGCAGCGTGCCAGACGATTGTTGGGCCTCTGCGCTTAGGCTACAAGACAACACTAACAGGACCAACACACTCAATCTCCGCATTCGACTAGTCTCCATCGACTCTCTGTCCTTTCAAGTCAAACCAACCCAAGCCAGTCGGGACTACCTGGCTGGTAATGCCTTGATGTACTGCGAGGGGAAATTATGTGTAACGCAAACCGTTAGTTTGCGTAGGGTCTACGCGGGACCCCAACCTTTAGGGATACTCAACGACACGCAAACTGACAGTTTACCTACGTAAAAATCTAGGGGGTCGGCCGTTCGGCTGGACCAACCCCGCCACCAATCACGTCACCCGGGAGACCCGGACTCTGTGGACCACGATTTGGTCCATTCTGTAGAAACCTGCTCATAAAGGTCGCATCGCCGGTAAGCACCATGATCGCGGTCAGGCGCGATGGATCGGCGCCTTCGGAGGCCTGCACAAAGACTGTGTCGCCCTTTTTCAGATCAGCAATCGTGATCGCCGGCAACGCTTCAATCATGTCCTGAAGTCCGCGTCCGCCACCACCACGTGGTCGGCGTTCTTCACCAGCAGCTCCCTCGCGTCGTTCTCGGGGCCTTCTTTCCGCACCATCTGCCGGGCGGGTCTGGCCGCCAGCTGCTTGCGCATCCGCAGTACCGGTTCCCGTACCGCGTGGGCGCTGCGGACGGTTTGCTTCAAACGAGGCTGCCATTTCGGGAGTTACGCGTCGTAGCGATGAGCGTGGTCCAACAGCGACGGTAATGTTCTTTCCCTCTACGTTCTTAATAGTTAATTCGTTATTAGCCGCGTTGACGGCGACGACTTGGCCGCCGGTTCTCGTGGTTGAGCCGGCAATGATTTCTTCGGCCGCGAAGCGAGTTCCGTCTGCATTCCTTTCGCCGAGCCCACGCAGCTGATCACCGACCTTGAGATCTGCAAATGAGCTTCGCGAAGCGTCTTTGATATTTAAAGAATCCGGAGCGTAACGAAAGAGTTTGGTTGTGTCTGAGACAGCCACAATGATGGGGACCGCGCCTTCGCGCGAGCGTGACTGCACAGTTACTTCTTTCTTCCCTGCATCGATCGTGGTTATCCGTCCCATCAAGCCGCGCTGACGAAAGTCTTCGCGCTGACGCTGCTGGTCCGTCTGCGCGGTCGCGGCAACTCCGCCAGTCACTACGACCTGGCGCGCATCGATTGATTTTCCATCCGCGGCAGTAACACCCCGGGCGAACAAACGATCGCCAACCGCTATATCCGCCAGGGCAATCTTGGTCGCGTTTTGCGCAGACGTTTCACCCGCCGGCAAACGCAGCACCGCCGATTTGTCATTTGTAATGACCTTGATGCTCTCGCCTGTGTCGGTTTTTATCGTCAGCGCACCCGGCAAATCCAGTGAAGTGACAACACCAACGACGCGACTCTGGGCCGCCTGGGATGGGGTCGTTTGCGCAAAACTAAGCCACGTGGCTCCGACAACAGATGACAAAGCGAAAATCGCAAGTAGAAGTCTTCTCATTACTAACTCCATTGGTTACTGCGGGGGGATGCGTTTTTGGGAGGGACCTTATGAAGATAAGTATCTGTCAGACGCATATGAATAGGCAAATGTTGCTCAGCAGCGATTGTAGGGGCGGCACTCCATGGCCGCCCCATTTTTTGGGGTACCACATTGAATCTGGGTGTAAGACGAGGACCCATTGGCAACCGTCCCTCCGGATTTGAATATGTTCTGCTAAGAAGGGGCGGTTAGAGTGTCCGGGCCCTACAGTATTCGCTTCAGGACAATAATAAAATCCCGAATGTCTGCTTCCGTGGTATCAAACGACGTCATCAACCTCACTTCGGAAGTCTCTTCGTTCCAGACGTAAAAGAAGTAGTGCTTCTGCAAGGTTGAAATGTGCTTTCTGGGCAGGCGGACGAAAACACCGTTGGACTCGACCTTCTGCGTTATCTCAAGGTGAGGAATCACCCGCAACTCACGCTCGAGCAGTTGGGCCATGTGGTTGGCATGCGACGCGTTCTGCCGCCAGAGATCGTTAGTCAACAGCGCTTCAAACTGGGCCGAAATAAAACGCATCTTTGAGGGTAGATGCGTCCCCTGTTTGCGTGTGTATTTAAAATCCGTTGCCAAACTTTTATCAAAAAACACTACCGCCTCGCCGTACATCATCCCGTTCTTGGCGCCGCCGAAAGACAGCACATCGACACCGGCATCACGGGTAAGCGTCTTGAGTTTCACGTTGAGGCTGGCAGCAGCATTCGAAATTCGCGCGCCGTCCATGTGCAGCAACATGTCATGTTCGTGTGCGAAGCGGGCGAGTTGCTTAACCTCTTGCGACGTGTAGACCGTGCCCATTTCAGTTGCCTGCGAAATAGAAACAACTCGTGGCTGCACGTGGTGCTCAAAACCGATTTCATGAAGTAGCGGTGGAAGCTGCTCGGGTCTGACTTTGCCGTCGGAGGTTGATAGCGGAAGCAGCTTGCAACCGGTGAACTTTTCCGGCGCGCCACATTCATCGACATTGATATGCGCGGTGGCAGCGCAGATGATCGCATGGTGCGGTTGTGTCGCAGCACTCAAGCCCAGGACGTTGGCGCCAGTACCACCAAAAACAAAGAACACTTCGGTGTCCTTGCCCAATAGTTCGCGAAACTTCTTCAACGCGCGCGCGGTAAATGGATCGTCGCCGTAAGCAACCACGTGCCCATCATTAGCCTTCACGATCGCTTCCAGGATGTTGGGGTGGACACCGGCGTTGTTGTCGCTGGCGAAACTGCGGCGTGGCTTTAATGGTTTAGGCATGAGAAACGAGTACAGAGTTCTAAATTAAACTTTTTTAGATTTCAGGTCCTTAATAATCTCCCGTGCCGCATTCGCACCCGAGCCGCCAGTTATTCCGCCGCCGGGATGTGTTCCGGCGCCGCATAGATAGAGTCCTTTGATTGGCGTCCGATACTGCGCCCAACCAATCAACGGCCGGAACGTGAAAAATTGATCGAGGGTTTGCTCACCGTGATGGATGTGCCCGCCGCTGAGACCATACGTTCGCTCTAAATCGAGCGGCGTTATTATTTGTCGCGCAACAATCAGCGACTTTATATCTGGAGCGTACTGGGCCAAAACACTAATCACGTTGTCGGCAAACTCTTCGCCACGCAAATCCCAATCACCCTGTTTAAGCTTGTACGGCGCGTACTGAACATAGATCGACATTACATGCGCTCCGGCCGGCGCGAGTCCCGGATCGGTGAGCGAAGGTATGGTGATGTCCATGTAGGGTTCACGCGAGTAATCGCCATACTTCGATGCGTCGAAGGCGTGTTCGAGGTAATCGATCTCCGGACCAATATGAATGCGACCCGAAAGTTTTGCGCTATCTCCGTCAACCGCTGGGAAGGAAGGCAAGCTCGATAATGCCAGATTGATCTTTGCCGAGATTCCCAGCGCCCGGTAGTTTCGTATCTTCAGTAAGAAATTGGGATCGAGGTCCACCGGATCGACGAGCTCCAGAAACGTCGTCCGTGGATCAGCATTTGAAACAACGGCACGCGCTGCGATCTCTGCCCCATTCTTGAGGAGAACCCTCGAAACAGTTTCATCCGCAGTCTCGAGGCGCTCAACCTCGGCAGACGTCCTGATTTCCACTCCTAATGCTTGAGCCGCTTTAGCCAACCCTTCGGTTAGCGAACCCATTCCGCCCTTTACAAACGACGATGGCGCAATCGGATGTCCGTCGAGAGCTGCCTGCCAAATCAGGCCCAGGCTGGTACCCGCGGACCATGGACCAGCAGCAGCACCGAAAACACCGCGTGCAGCAACGGTCGCTCGCAAACTCTCAGTTTCAAACCACTCGGCCACCAGGTCCGCCACTGCCATCGGTCCCCAACGTAATAAGCGATAAGAGTCCTTCTTGCCGAGTCTGCGAAACGACAAGCCCAATTTTCCGAGATTGAATAGTTCGCTCTTCTTCGGATTATCAATCTGAGGCGGCGTCATTGATACGAGCGGAGCCAGGACCTTGCCAATGCGAGCGAAGCTTCGTTCAAACTCGGGGTAACTCTTCGCGTCTACCGACGAAACCTTTTCAATTTCTCTGACTGTCCGCGAGGTGTCGTTGTAGATGCAGATTGATCTACTGTTTGTGGTTAGCGCCAGGACACGCGCTTCTGGTTTGATAATCTGAACGCCGTGCGACTCAAGGTTTAGGTCTTTGGTGATGTGAGGCAGGAATGGACCAGTCGAGTGGGCCAGGGTAGAGCAGCGAAAGCCGGGGTGGATTTCTTCAGTGACCGCTGTACCACCAACAACCGCGCGGCGCTCAAGCACAACAGTCTTGAGGCCTGCCTTTGCCAGATAGCAAGCAGCGACTAATCCGTTGTGGCCACCGCCAATAATGATCACGTCGTACTGAGCCATCGGATTTTTAGCCGCGGGTTCCCGCGGAGGGAACGCGGATCAGAAAAGCCTCTGAAACGCGGTCAAAGAGTTCCTTTATCACCCACTCTAGCTCGGATCCCGTCAAGGGCTTCTTCTGCCTGCTCTTATCTTAACTTTCCAGATCTGCGTTTTTCCGCGTGAATCCGCGGCTAACACTCCTACTTCAAGTCTTTCAACATCTGCATCGCCGCGTTTCGACCCGGCGCGCCCATGATGCCGCCTCCCGGATGCGTCGCCGACCCACACATGTATAAATTCGTTATTGGCGTCCGATACTGCGCCCATCCAGGCGCCGGCCGTAAGAAGAAAAGCTGCTCCAGAGTCAGCTCACCCTGAAAAATGTTTCCTTCGGACAATCCAAACTCGCGTTCCAGATCAAGCGGGGTCACCACCTGCCGGTGCAAGATCAAATCCTTGATGTTCGGCGCATGCTCCGCAATCGTGTCGATCACGGTGTCTCCAAACTCTTCCTTCTTCTCATCCCACGAACCTTCCTTCAGGTTGTAAGGCGCATACTGCACGAAACACGACATGACATGTTTGCCCGGCGGCGCCACCGAAGGATCAGTCAAACTGGGGATAACAATGTCGATGTAAGGCCGGCGCGAAAAGCGTCCATACTTCGCTTCATCGTAGGCGCGTTCCATGTATTCAACGCTGGGCGAGATGGAAACCGCGCCGCGCAAGTGTGGTCCATCCCCGGGCTTCGCTTTGAAGTTCGGCAACCCATCAAGCGCCAGGTTTACCTTTCCTGACGAGCCGCGATACTTGTATCGCTTCAGATCCTCGGTGAAGTCGTCCGGCAAATGCTCCTCACCAATCATCTTCATGAAGGTCAGACGCGGATCAACGCTCGACGAAACCACAGCAGCGTGAATCTCGTCACCGTTGTTCAGCACCACACCTTTCGCGTGGCCATTCTTCAAAAGTATTTTTGCGATCGGCGCTTCCGTGCGAATCTCCACTCCAGCTTCGCGGGCAGCATCTGCAATAGCATTTGAGATCGCGCCAGTTCCGCCGCGTGACAACCCCCATGAGCGAAACGCACCATCAATCTCGCCCATGTAGTGATGTAACAATACGTACGCAGTGCCAGGCGATCGCACGCCAAGGAACGTGCCAATGATTCCCGAAGCAGACATCGTCGCCTTGAGCACGTCGGTCTCAAACCACTGATCGAGAAAATCGACCGCGCTCATCGTCATCAACTGCACCTGGTTGTACTTATCTTCCGCAGGCAGGTTCTGAAAACGCCGACCCAGGAACATCAAGTCCTTCAAACCTTTGGGATTGAGTGAAGTCGGATCGGGTGGCGTCATGCTCATGATCGGCTTCACAAAGTGGGCCATCTCGAGCATTGCCTTGCCGTATTCGTCGTAGGCTTCGGCGTCGAGACGCGAATGACGCGCAATCTCACGACGTGTCCGCGAATGATCGTTAACGCGCCACAGGTAATCGCCGTTTGGCATCGGCGTGAAGGTGCCATCGAGCGGCAGGATCTCCAGGCCATGTCGCGGCAGATCGAGTTCGCGGATGATCTCCGGGCGCAGCAAGGAAACCACGTATGAACAAACAGAAAACTTGAAGCCTGGAAAAACTTCTTCAGTAACGGCCGCGCCGCCAAGCACATGCCTCCGCTCCAACACGAGCACTTTCTTTCCCGCGCGTGCCAGGTATGCGGCGTTAACCAGACCATTGTGGCCACCGCCAATGACGATGACGTCGTATTTGTTCATGTGATCTTCATGGAGGCCGCGGACGTCAGCCGCAGCAGACGAACGATCCACGAAATTACACCATCGAGCACGAAACGAACTCATGGTCCAGTCTTTCGTGTACTTTCGTGGATCGTCTTGCTTACTGAAGAATTGTTAGGATACTTATTATCTATCGCTCTGACAATCGGACGGATCATGCGATAACTCATCACCAGCGACAGGCAACGATCTTGGAGAAGGTTCCCTGTCAGCGTATTATTTGAGCTGATGCTTAACGCCGGAGTTCTTACATTCAAGGAGTTTGCCATGCGCGAGCCATCGCCGCTGGCGACCATTCATGACGCAGTGCTCGAGTTTCTGCGCGGGCGCGATGACGTAGTTGTATTCGGAGCGACAGCAGTAAACGCGTACGTCGATGAGCCACGGATGACGCAAGACATCGGTCTGATGTCCACGCGTGCCCAGGATCTGGCCGAGGAACTGCGCGAATACTTGAGCGAGCGTTTCCACATTGCGGTTCGCACAGGATCGTTCGCAGGGACAAGGGCTATCGGTTATTTCAAATGCAAAAGAACGGCAATCGTCATTTGGTTGACGTCCGTCCGGTTGGCTCCTTGCCAGCTTCACAACCAATCGAAGGCATCCTTGTCGTGGCGCCGGTTCAACTTATTGCTCTGAAGGCTCTATCGTTTCATTCTCGGAAGGGGCAACCTAAAGGCTTCTCTGACATGCGTGATCTCGCGATCCTGTTTCTAACTTTTCCAGAGATGAAAATAGAATCAGGAGCAGTCTTCGACGCTCTGAATGAGTTTGGAGCCACTCCTGAGGAGATCGATACTTGGCGCGATATCGTGACTCAACAGCTTACTGCTCCGAATGAAGACGACGAGTTCAACTAAACACTTTCGGCGCCACTAATCGTCCAGATCACCTTCACTCTTTGAATCATGCCCATCGGAACAGCCTTTCACGAGCGAACATTTCCATTGTGCGAAAGCCTAAACTACCGCGAGTGGTCGGGCTATTACGCCGTCAGTTCATACGAGCCGCATCACGAACATGAGTACAACGCGATTCGGAATGCCGCCGCGCTGATCGATATCTCGCCGCTCTACAAGTACCGGCTGACTGGGAGCGACGCGACGCGACTCGTTGATCGCATCATCACACGAGACATGCGTAAGGTCTCGGTAGGCCAGGTTATTTACACGCCGTGGTGCGATGAACAGGGCAAGGTCATCGATGACGGTACTGTCTCGCGTCTCGCCGAGAACACCTATCGATGGACTGCCGCCGATCCGAGTCTCCGCTGGTTTACGCAGAATGCGGCGGGTATGGATGTGCAAATCGAAGACATCTCTGAATCAGTGGCCGCGCTCGCCTTGCAAGGTCCAACCTCAGGCCGGCTACTTAAGAGCCTGGTCAAGGATGCTGACCTTGAAAATCTGAAATACTTCCGGGTGACGCCGGCCACGATTAGCGGAATACCGGTCGAGATTTCGCGCACTGGTTACACCGGCGATCTTGGTTACGAGATTTGGGTGAGCAGCTACTCTGCGGTGCAGGTTTGGGACGCCCTAATGAATGCCGGCCGGGCTTTCGATATTCACCCCGCAGGCATGCTGGCCCTGGATGTGTCACGCGTCGAAGCCGGACTGTTACTCATCGAAGTTGATTTTAATAGCAGCAAGAAGGCGTTGATTGAAGAACAGAAGTACTCGCCGTTTGAGATGGGTCTGGGACGTCTGGTCCATCTCGACAAGAACAGGTTCATAGGACAGCACGCACTAGTCGCGGAACAGAAGCGCGGCCATGCTCGCGAGATCGTGGGATTGGAGATTGATTGGCCTCAGGTTGAGATCCTTTACGAAGCTGTGGGCTTACCGCCTGCCGTCTCGCCTATTGCTTCACGAGTCGCGGTGCCGGTGTTCGCAAACGGACAGCAAGTCGGAAAAGCGACTTCAAGCACATGGTCTCCAACGTTGAAACGGATGATTGCCCTCGCGACGGTGAAACGTGAACACGCGCGCGCTGGAACGAAACTTCAGTTTGAGATCACCGTTGAAGCAAAGCGGCATCGCGTCGGCGCGCGGGTGGTGAAGACGCCGTTTTTCAATCCCAAACGGAAGACTGCGACGCCGATTACGTGATTGTTTTCCGCAGATTACGCCGAACACGGATTAGAACTTTGGAATAAGTATCCGACTTGCCTCCCCAGGCTGCTCATGCCTATCTGCGTAATCTGCGGAGAGTGTTTTGAGATCCACTATCAAACAGATCATCGACAGTTACGACGCGACGGCGCCGCTTGAGAAGGCCGTCACAATTCCAGCCTCGTGGTACACGGATCAGAATCTTTATCAGCTTGAGCTGCAGACTGTCTTCACGAATTCCTGGCAGATGGTTTGTCGTGCAGACCAATTTGCAAGACCTGGCGATTACGTAACAATCACAATCGGCAGTGAGCCGATCGTGATCGTGAAGGGCACCGACAGTGCGGTGCGCGGATTCTTCAATGTATGCCGCCATCACGCTGCCGCTGTCATGACTGAGCCGCAGGGAAACGCTGCCCACCTCCGCTGTCCGTATCACGGCTGGACCTATTCGCTGGAAGGCAAGCTGAAGGGAACGCCCGACTTCACCGGCGTTTGCGATTTTGACCGTGACTCCAATAGTTTGGTCCCGATCAAAACCGCAGTTTGGGAAAACTGGGTGTTTGTAAAACTCCCCACGCGCGATGACGCAGATACTTTGGAAGATTTCCTTGGCAAAGATTTGATCGATCAGATCCGCCCGTTGAATCTCCAACAATTTCATTGGATGGAGCGACGGCACTACGCATTCGACTGCAACTGGAAAGTGTTCGTCGATAACTATCTTGATGGCGGCTACCATGTGCCTCATCTGCACAAGGGTCTGGACAGCGTGCTTGACTACAGCAATTACACGATCGAAAACGGCGAGCGCTTCTGTTTGCAGTCGAGTCCACTGGTTACCGAAGGGGCTGAACACGAGACCGGCGCCGTTCGTCAGGGTGAACGTGCCCTCTACTACTGGATTTATCCCAACTTCATGATCAACTGGTACGACGGTGCGATGGATACAAATCTGGTGATTCCGCGTGGGGTGGACCAGACCGAAGTAATCTTCGACTTTTACTTTCCGGATGTTTCTGAGGCAGCGCGGGCACGAAACCTCGCCAGCATAGAAGTGGGCCAACGCATTCAGGATGAAGATGTCGCCATCTGCAAATCAGTGCAGGGTGGGCTCAGTTCACGAGCGTATCAGGCGGGGCGACTGTCGGTTCGTCGCGAAGCAGGCGAACACCTTTTTCATCGACTCCTGCATGCGGACCTTAAAGCGGGATCGTAAAGCAACTGCGATCGGAGTGGGATGAGGTCAGTACTACCGCGCGGTAACGGTTGGGTACCGCGCGTTAAGTCGATCTCAGCAAATCTTCACTATCTTCTGATCTTGATTGCGGTATACGACCCACCCGCTACCGCAAAGTGGTATTGACTTCATGCCACTCTGGTCGGGGAACTCGAACGCCACCGGCCGCGATCTAACAGTTGTCACTTCATCAAATATTCCCGCATAAACATCACGGTCGCGTAAAACTGGAAGTCCTGGTTCTTCTTCTTATTAAAGCCGTGGCCTTCGTCCTTCGCCATCAGATACCAAACGGGTCCCTTGTTTTCCCGCACCGTCTTCACCATCTGCTCAGCTTCATTCAAAGGCACGCGAGGATCGTTACCGCCCTGGACCACAAAGATCGGCTTTTTGATTTTAGCAGCATGGTTTAGGGGCGCGGTCCGCGTCATGAACTCGCGCATCTTTGGATCACGCTCGTCGCCGTACTCCATCCGTCTCAGATCTCGCCGGTATGACTCGGTTCTTTCCAGAAATGAAACCAGATTCGAGATTCCTACCACCGGTAACGATGCGCTGATGCGGTCGTTGTAAAGCGTGGCGATAGCGAAAGCCATGTGCCCGCCATAAGAACCTCCCGTTACCAACACACGCTTCGAGTCGAGACGAGGTTGGGTCGCAATCCAATCGAGCAGGGCGCCAATATCCTTGTACGTGTCTTCTCGAAGAAATCCGTTGTCGAGTTTCAAGAACGTCTTCCCAAAGCCCGACGAACCTCGTACGTTCGGATAGATCATGGCCGCACCGAGTTCGTTGAGATAGTAATTGCTTCGTCCCAGGAACGTGGGTCTTGATTGGCCTTCCGGTCCACCATGGATGTTGATGATTACCGGCCGGGGTCCGCTAAAGCGCGCCGGCGGCATGTAAAGAAAACCGCTGATATCGCGTCCATCAAAACTTTTCCAACGCACCAGCTCAGCCTCGGAAAAGTTCGTCGTGTTGAGACCGCCCGTCTCGCTTTCCGTCCAACGATCGACCTTGCCGGTACGCACGTCCAGCGAAAACACGTCAGTCGCCAGACGGGCGGACGAAAGGTTGAATCCCAGGTCGCGTCCGTTGTCGTGCCAACGGACCCCACTAACTATTCCGACCGGTAGCTTCGGCGCCGGCTTTTCTTTGCGGGATGCTGTATCGAGCAAACGCAACCGACCAACACCTTCTTCGTTAGTCACGAACGCAATGGTTTTACCGTCGGGCGATAGCTGTAATGAATCAACGTCCCACTTGATGTGGTCGGTCAGGTAAGTATGCTGCCTCGTTGCCAAATCGATATACGCCAGACGCGTAAACTCCGAGTCCTTATCGGTAGTGATGTAAACCCCGCGCCCATCATTACTGAAACGCGGGCCGCCGTAAGCTACCTTCTCGCTTCCACCTTTTGGAGTCAGCAGCGTTTTGGTTCCGGTAGCCACATCTACGATCCAGCCATAGGTCTCGTTGGCAGAAATGAACTCACCAAGAAGTAATTTGCCGTCGTCAGGAGACCAATCACTCACACCCCAGCCACCGCCTTCAAGTTGAAGCAGGAGACGATCGCTTTTGGGATCCGATGGATTGATTATGTAGAGGTCATTGTCTCTGCCGTTACGGCGCGTCGAGGTGTAAACCGCACGGTCGCCTTTGTTGGACCAGTTCCACCCGGTATTGCGTGACTTGCCATCAGTCAAGAGCGTGATCGCGCCATCGGCAAGGTTGTAACGGTAGTACTGGAAGAATTCATTTCCGCCGACGTCTTTGTTGAAGACGAAATACTCACCTGTCTTCGGCCGATATGAAGCACCGCCGGAGCGCTCCTGCGAAAACGTCAGTTGCGTGCGTGCCCCTCCCGGCATCTTCACCTGATGAACCTGGTTCGTGTCACCAAAGCGTGTGCTAATGAGCATCTCTCGTCGCGTCGGGTGCCAACTTGAAATCGACGCTGAACGAAACTCTGTGTAACGAGCCACGTCGGCAGCTATTGACGCCGGAATCGCGGGAATGCCTTCGACAACCAGATTGTCGCCGGGAACGATCGTGTTGTTCTGCGCGTCCGCGCCAACCGTTACCAACCCAACGAGCAAAACAAGAACGGGTAACAGCCGCAATGAGTTTTTCATCGGAAGCTCCTATGCCAGACGTTAAAGTGCGGAATGATCGAAGACCTGCGAGGTGACGTAATATAACTCAACTGCATAGAGGAATGGTAAAGTGCGCGGCGAATGTCCGACATGCTTTCAGCTTGTCGTTGAGACTGTGAAAAGTCTATCCGCGATTTTAGAAAAACCCAGTGTTGATAGTCCCCGTAAGTGACGACAAGCTGATGAAGCATGTCGGACACGCTGCAAACAATGACAAAGCCCCCAACTGCTAGTGAACCACGCGGCAAATTGTTGCGAGTGCTCGGTGTTGGCTTCGGACTCGCGGTGATTATCGGTAACACAATTGGCGCCGGAATCTTTCGCACTCCAGGCGACATCGCTGAACAGCTCCCCCATCCGTGGTTATTTCTGGGCGTTTGGATCGTCGGTGGTTGCTACGCTTTACTCGGTGCCATCTCGCTGGCAGAACTCGGCGCGATGATTCCCAAATCGGGCGGCCAGTATGTTTTCGCTCGTTACGCAATGGGTGAATACGCAGGCTTCATTGTCGGATGGAGTGATTGGATTTCGACTTGTGGATCGGCGGCCGCCGTTTCTTTGGTGATCGGAGAATTCGCCGGAGCACTTTTCCCGGCACTCGCGGGCAAGGCAGTAGCCATCGCAGCAACCGTCGCCATTCTTTTCGCCGTACTCCAATGGCGCGGCATTGCCTGGGGAAGTAAGACGCAGAACGTCACCAGCATGCTGAAGGCCCTCGCTTTTCTCGCGTTAATTGCGGCAGCTTTTATGCTGGGCGGCCAGGGTTCATTTACGGCCTCCGCCGCGAATCCAGCGAGCTTGACACTGCTAGGCGCAATCATTGCTCTTCAAGCTGTGATCTATACATACGACGGCTGGGCCGGTGTGATCTATTTCTCCGAAGAAGTAAAAGATCCTGGCCGTGATGTTCCGCGGGCATTGTTTGGCGGAGTGCTCCTCGTAATAGCCATCTACTTGTTGGTCAACGTGGCTCTGCTCTACGTTTTGCCTCTTTCCAAAATTGCAGGACAGGACTTTGCGGCGGGAACAGCAGCGCAAGTGATTTTTGGACGTTACGGTGAAGTGGTTTTCAGATCGCTCACAATTATTTCGATGCTGAGTGCGATCAATGCCTACCACCTGATGTCGACACGTGTGTTGTTTGCAATTAGCCGGGACGGGCTATTTACCAGGCGCGCCAGTAGGGTCAACAAAGGTGGCACTCCTACTATCGCTCTTCTGCTGAGCACTGCAATCGCCGTCCTCTTCATTTTGTTCGGACAAACCTTTGCTCAGGTAATCACGGTGCTCGCGTTCTTCTTCGTCGCGAATTACACGCTTTCATTTATTTCGGTATTTGTTTTGCGGCACCGGGAGCCAGACAAGGAACGGCCCTATCGGGCGTGGGGCTACCCCTGGACCACGCTCATCGCGCTCATTGGTTCAGGTCTGTTTTTGGTCGGCGCGGTAGCCAGCGATACGCTCAACAGCATCTACGCTATCATTCTGCTTGCTATTAGTTATCCACTCTTTCGACTCATGAAAGCTGTTGCCGCCTAACGCAAACTGTAGTGTCATGACCCGCACGGTGAGTCAATATTGGTGACCAAGCCTGCGGCGAGTTTGAACCCGACTTCAATCTGTGATGGGAGATTTAGCGACTTAGTATCCACGATCCGCAAACTAACAGTTTGCGTTACACTTTGGCTGACTCCGACTCCGCGAAGAAAGGACTACGAATGAAACGAAGCGTTGCAATCATTTTCCTTTTGACATTGGTTGTGGTGCCGGCAGCGCACGGTCAACAAGACAAAGAGGCTGCCCGTTTGCGCACCCGAGAACTCCTGGCCCAGCTGCTAACGAAAGTGGGCCCTGATGTGAATATCAGTTTCGCCCAAAGCCAGAAGCAGCCATTCAATTATCTGGGGATACTCAAACAGGGACTGACTCACGCTGATAGCTTTGAGGTCGTCGCCAGCGTCACCAACAACAACACGATCGGGTTTCGGATTTACCCACAATACAAAGGTAATTACATAAACGTAGACAAGGTTCGAACACCTTTGTCACTGATGAAGCAACTGCTCCGGCTGAGCGATCGGGCGTTCCTTTTTTGGGGCACCGACCAGGCGGGCGATATCTTTACCGGCTATACCATCACCCTTGAGTCTGGCTTTCCGGAAGACGCCATCAGGATAGTCTTGCGGAGTATTGTTAACAGCGATCGGTTTATCGGCGAGCTCCGGCCGGCAATTGATGGGCCCGTCACGCCGTGAAGACGAGTTTTCGGAGTGCCCCAAGAAACTTGAACGGCCTCAATCGGCGCCGAAGCCGACACCTCTCCAGGCGCTTAAGCTTTTTCCGGCCAAAGCGATGCCGATAGAAATTCTCGCGTTCGTCATCATTCACGGCCCGTTCATCACTCTCCACTTTTTCGGATTCTCTTAATCTGGTTAACTCTCGGCTTTTCGCTCGTCGCTCGGCACTACTCAAACTCAACAAAGGAACAACACACCAGTATGCAAACAAGGATGCGCGCCGGATTGTGGACACTGCTGATACTAATTTCGGCTGTACCTCGCTACGCCCAATCCGCATCTGCGCCAACTCAATCAAATGTTTCGCTCCAACAAACGCTTCAGCAGAAGCTCAACGACTTTCACGCGGCTGGAAAATTTCCCGGAGCAACTGCCGGATTCGCTTTGCCGGATGGAAAGTCGTTTGCGCTGGCCGTCGGGCTTTCGAGTGTGGAACCAAAGGTCGCTATGACGGCCGAGCATCTCCTGATTCAGGGTAGCGTTGGTAAAACTTACGTCGCTGCAGTTGCGCTGCAACTTGTCCAGGAGAAGAAGCTTGGACTCGACGATAAGATCGAAAAGTACCTCGGCAAAGAAAAGTGGTTTTCACAATTGCCAAACGCGCGCGACATCACGGTTCGTATGCTCATGAACCACACCAGCGGCTTGGTACGCTACGAATTCAAAGAGCAGTTCACTAAGGACCTGACAGCCGACCCGAATCGAGTTTGGAAACCCGAAGAATTGGTCTCTTACATTTTGGACACTCCGGCGCCATTTGCAGCCGGACAAGGTTGGGATTATTCGGATACGAATTACATTGTGCTGGGCATAATCATTGAAAAGATCACCGGTAATACCTATTACGGTGAACTCACGCGCAGAATTCTGAGGCCGTTCAAGCTGACGCAGACTGTGCCTACCGATCGACGTTCGATTGCTGGTCTGTCTCAAGGTTACGCCGGCAAGGACAATCCGTTCGGCGGCAGCGACGCGATGATCAATGACGGCAAGATGATCATCAACCCACAGTTTGAGTGGACCGGTGGCGGCATCGCCTCGACGGCTTCGGACCTCGCGAGATGGGCCAGCCTGCTCTACCAGGGAAAGGTCTTCCAGAGTTCGTTGTTGACCTCGATGCTGGAAGGAGTGCCGGCTAAACTTGGACCCGAAGCAAAATATGGTTTGGGAGTAATCATTCGTCCTACGCCGCTTGGGATTTCTTACGGCCACAGCGGATTCTTCCCCGGCTACATCACGGAGGTTATGTACTTCCCGGAACTCAAGACGGCAATTGCAGTGCAGGTGAACACGAGTGTGCCGCGGGCCACTCCAAAATCGTTGAGGGTTTTCATTACTGAGCTGGCACAGGTCATTAAGGATACACACGCAGCAAAGGCTGGACGCAGCGAAGGCTTGACTCAACCAGCGGGTCATGAAGTCAGTACCACAGCGCGGTAGCGCGTGGGTTAGCCGCGGACTTCAGGACCCGCGCATTGAACAATGTGCTTCTTAATCATTGAGCTGGGACTCTCTTAACATGACAAAACTCATTAACTCGTCAACACGTAACTTGTCCGTGGTTTGTTTACTACTCGGCCTCGCCACGTCACACGCTTACGCGCAATCTACCCAACCCGATTTCACCGCACTCGAAAACGTAATCAATGAAGAGCTGAAGTCTACGAACACTCCCGGCGCCGCCGTGGCGATTGTGAATGGCGATCGCGTGGTGTTTGCAAAAGGTTTTGGAGTTTCAAACATCGAGACTGGTTCACCGGTAACACCTGACATGCTGTTTCGTCTTGGCTCAACCACCAAAATGTTTACCGGCGCCGCGCTGGTATCGCTTTCCGCGCAAGGTAAACTAAAACTCGACGAGCCCATCGCTAATCATGCGACCAAACTCAATTCACAAATCGGCCAACTCACAGTCCACCAACTCCTAAGCCAGACGGCCGGCGTTGGCGACTTCGGCGCCCCATTCATTTCAAATGACGACGAAGCGCTCGCTCGCATGGTCCGCGGTTGGAAAGAAGACTCTCTGTTTACCGAGCCCGGCGCAATTTACTCGTACTCGAGTCCGGGTTACTGGCTAGCGGGCTACGTGATTGAGGAAACGTTTAAGAAACCTTATGCGGACGCAATGAAGGAGCTGGTCTTCGCGCCAGTAGGCATGGCGCGCACAACTTTGCGCCCGCTGGACGCGATGACCTACCCACTCTCGATGGGCCATAGCGTCAGCGGAAAAGCGAAACCCACCATCATTCGTCCAGCCTTCAACAACGTCGCCATGTGGCCGGCCGGTTCGATCTATTCCAACGTAAATGAACTCTCCCTTTTTGTTATCGCACTTCTTAACGGAGGAAGAGTAGACGGCAAGCAGGTCTTGTCAGCAGATGTTCCGGCAAAGCTTTTTGGCAGATACGCACCGATGCCTGGCGATGCCGAGGTGCATTACGGTTACGGCGTCTTGAACTTCGAACAAAGAGGTATCCGCACAGTAATGCATGGTGGATTTAGTCGCGGCTACGGCTCGATGATTCAGATGGCGCCGGATCAGCGTTTCGCGGTTATCGTGCAAACCAACAAGAGCGGCGAGACACTTTCCAAAACGAGGAGTAAGGCCATGGAACTGTTCCTGACGCTTAAGCCTGCAACGCCGGAGAAGCGAAAGACACCTCTGCAGATGACCGACATTCAGAGGGCGAACTTTGCCGGAAGGTATGTAAACGGTCCCCAGGTTTGGGAGATCCTGAACAGAGAGGGCAAGCTTTTCTACAAGCAAGCGGACAAAGAGGTCGAGTTAACTCAAACCGCTGAATACCAGCTATCGTTTGGTCCGAACCTGCAAAATGATTTGATGTTTGCGCCGAATGCGCGCGGACAAATCGAGCACCTCTTCGACGGTCTTTACTCCGCACGGAAAGCTCGTTAACAACGTGGAGTGCGCCCTCCAAATCACACTCCCGGCAGCTTCTTCTGCATCAGTTCAGCGACGGCCACCTGGTTCCTGCCGTTGTTCTTCGCCACATACAAAGCCTTGTCGCAGGCCGCATAAAGCGTTCGCTCTGAATTCGCGTGTTCCGGACAAGCTGCGAGTCCGATACTCACGGTGACCTTTACTCCTTCAACCAATTGTTCATTTAGAATCCCCAACAATCGAGTGGCGGCGATCCTCCCCTTCGTCGCGTCGATACCGGCAAACAAGAGGGCAAACTCTTCCCCACCGAGCCGTGCCGCAGTATCGTTGTCACGAGATACACGGGCTAATGTGGTGGCGATACTTCGAATGACGATGTCACCAAACGGGTGACCGTACTCGTCGTTGATGGCTTTCATGAAATCGATGTCCAGCAAGAGCAGCGCGCACGGAACACCGTAGCGACGCCATCTTTCCACTTCGCGCGTTAACGCCACTCGAAATCGCCGTCGATTGGCCAACCCGGTCAGCTGATCGAAATCAGCCTCCTCGCGTAAGCGGTCCATCGTCTGTTGCATCTGGACCAGTTGGGCTGTTCGCAAAACAAGGAGTTCAGTTTCGACAGGTAGTTGGAAATAGTCGAACGCACCCGCGGAAAGTGCGAATTCTCGGAGCTTCAGTGTCGACGGCTCCGAACCAACTAAAACCAAAGGTACGCCGTCCTTGGTTTTGGACAACATGCTGCAGAGCTCTGAGACTGAAAGACCTTTTGAGGATGTGTCTGCAATGACGATATGCGGTCGCGTTCGACGGAAGGAAATTAATGCAGAGGCGCCAGCGGAAGCGCCAACGATCTTGAAACCTGCAGACTCGAGTTGCCTGCGGTAGGCAACGTCAACTTCGTCACTGATCAAAAGAACCCGGCCCTGATCGCGTGGCGTCACATCACCCGGCTTCTGTTTTCCATGAAGTGGTTTCAACAAGCCCTCAGCCTTGTTCCGGACAATGCCGTAACGGTTGTCGGAGCGACTTCTTACTTGAGGAGGGACCGCTGGCCAGGGCATCTGTAGGATAACCCGCAGACAGTGAGGAAGGTCAACTAGCGCTTTCAGGAAAGGGTTGACTCAAAGTGAGCGACCAGAGTAAAAGATGTCGTCAACCAAGAGGTTTCTCGAAAGCTGCTGGGATGTCCAGATCAGTCCAAGCGCCTCGGGCGACAGAGCCGATCCTCCGCTTCGAACAAATACTTGGGCTTCTCCTGAACCTCTCACGCAATCCGTGGCAATAGACGAAAGCGATCTGCCGCGCACTCGGTCAAGGAGGCGTGCAGAATCAATTCTCACAACTCAAGAAAGGATGGGAACGGCGTACCACCGACGCTGCCCACTAATCTTTCGATTCAAGACACTACCAATGACAGCAACCTCAATTAGTGTTCGGCGAGTTTTCATTGAAGTCCGGATGGTTCGTAATCGCCTCCCTATCGAACTAACGGATCGGACCAGCCAGATAATGCGAGCTTAAGATGAGTCTGGATACCAATCATTCCTCCATGTCTTTTTCTGAAGTCCTGCGTGAAGAACAGGCGCAAGTCGAGGCATCTCGGCAGGCCAGACGTCAGAGTGTGGACCAGCAGTTGGTAGGGTTAGCACTATCGGGGGGCGGAGTTCGTAGCGCAACTTTCAGTTTGGGTGTGCTTCAGGGATTGGCCCGCTTTGGACTGTTGAGGCGCCTGGATTATTTGTCGAGTACTGGAGGGGGCAGCCTGATCGCAGGCTGGTTGTTGAAATGGATTCAAGCACGCGGTTACTCAGAGGTGGAGCACCGGCTTCCGAGTAAGGATTCCAGCTCCATTGAAGCGGCTGAGATTCAGGCATTGAGACGATCAATGACGTTCCCCAAAGGAAGAGAAGTCTCAACGGCTTCAATCGCCGTCCTCTCAAGATTGCGGAACGTGATCCTGAATCTCCTCGCGCTCGCTGCGCTGTTGGGCGCTGCTCTACTCTTGACCAGGTTGACGGTGGAACAAGTCAGTATGTTGTGGTTCGACCTGACACCTTTTGTTGCGTCAGCTGCAATTTCAGCCATCCTCCTAGCGGCTCTGTCCCTGCTTACCTCGGGACCTAAGTCTCCTCCGACACAACTGCGCACTCTGTTGACCGCGCTAGTTCTAGGCGTGTTCTGCATTGTTATCTTGAGTGCAGCCATCGGAGAGATGGGATCTTCCGCGTGGGCTTGGGCAATTATCGGCGGTTTGGCGGTTGCATGCTTCAGTTTGATCTTAGGACGCCCTTCGCCTCTAACCCCGAAGGTGTTGTTGGCGCAGTTGGTCGCCGCCGTCGCAGCTGGATTACTGGCCAGCACACTTCTCCTGCTAATACGCTGGGGGCTCTTGCTTGATGCTCATCAGGAAGCGCTGTTGTATTGGAGCGGGTTCTCGGTACTTCATCAGTTCTACACACCAATAACGGTTGCCCTATCTCTAATCGCTCTCAGCTTGGTGATCTCATTGTTGCTTTATGCTTCGATCGTGAGGCATTGGCTAAGCCGCGAACGCCGGGAAATATTCTGGCGGCTCTGTCGAACCCTCGCTTCTCTAGCGATGATCTGGTTGCTGGCAGTTCTTACCTGGACTTTGCCTTTTCCTATCGGATGGCGGGTATCCATTGCATTCTCCGTGCTTTTGATATTGACCGCCGCCGGGTTTCTTAAGGTTGCGGGAGTTCGCGGACGGTCGACTGTCGCAAGATTTTTTTTGGACCTTCTGGAACGACTTGCGCCCTACACATTCGCGGCGGGAATTACGGCCATAGTAGCAACCATGCTACGGCCGTTACTGGCGCTCACTGGACATGGTGTGAATGAACTCGCTGCTATCGCTTTCTTGTCTCTGATTGCTATCGCGCTTCTTTGGCTTATCCGAGCAAGGCGGTTCAACCTTTACAGCCTTCACAAGTCGCTCATCGTTCGCAACTACCTCACTCCCTCTGGCCAAACGCAGGTCGGCATCGGTGATATGGATCTAAGCAGTTTGGCTAATCCCCCTTTGGCAACCTACCCGTATCCTCTCTTTGGCGCTGCGCTAGAAGTTGCGGAGGTTACGCAGGACTCTTTCGTCCAACCGCGAACAGTCCCGTTCTTTTTCTCTCCGCTCTTTTCAGGCTTCGAGCTGTCGCGCCGCCGATCAGCAAGCGACCTGGCCGACGGCTATCGGCCCACGAAAAAACTGGGTGGCGGAATTTCGTTGGCGACAGCAATGGCTATTTCACAGCCGTCTCGCGACAAGTCACTTCGCCCCGCATCTGCTGCAGTCGCGATGTTGTGGACGATATTCGATCTGCGGGATGGACGATTTCTAGGGAATCCTCTTCGCAACGATACCTGGAACAAACAAGGACCCTTAATAGAGCCCATCTACGCTCTTCGAGAAGGTCTCGGTGATCTGCCCAGCGAAGCACCTTACGTCCGGCCTTATCCCGGTCAGGACTTCGACAATCTTGGAATCTACCAATTAGTGAAGCGACGGTGCCGCTTTATCATCGCCTGCGATGCCACCAGGGATCCCGATTTTTCTTTTGAGGATCTGGGCGCCACCATCCTCCGCTGTCGCACCGAGCTGAACGTTGAAATCCAGATGGATCTGGGACCGCTCGGCCGGACCCCGTCCAGCTCCGGGGCGCATTGCCAAATTGCGCACATCAAATATGGACGTGGTGAGGACGGATTGATGGTTTACATCAAGCCCTCACTGACCGGCGACGAGCCCACCGGACTGGTCCAATATGCCCGAGTGCATCAGGAGTTTCCCGCCACCGACGTGGCTACTGGCCGCTTCGGTGAACGCGACTTCGAAAGCTACCGCGCGCTTGGCGAGCACATCATCGAATCGCTGCTGGCTGAACTCAGGATTAACTCTGACACCCCTACCAACGAAGTCTTCCATCTCATCAGAGCTCAGCTACAACCAGACTTTAAAGAGCCAGAAGCGAAGCCGGCGCCGACCGCGGCCGAGTCGACTCCTTCCGTGCCCCAAGAACTAATTGATGCCATCGCCACCGGAGAATGCGTGCTATGCGCCGGTTCAGGTCTGGCGGCCCAAGCCAAGCTCCCCACCTGGGCCGGGTTTCTTGACGGCCTGCTTCGTAGCGCACGCGACAACGGCGTGATAGATGCGAGCACCGCCAGCGGACTCGCGGCGACTCTCGCCGCCGGTGAACTAGAAGCCGTTGCCGACGAGTTAACTCATCAGGTTCCTCGCGATCACATCCTGGAGTATGTGCGTTCGGCCACCACGGCTGAGCCGAGTGCGGCACACAAGATTCTGGCTCAAATGAAATTTTTTGGTGCTCTGAACACGAATATGGACGATGTTCTGGGCGCGGCATTCGGTTCACGCATCCTCGTGCCGTCCCAGTCAGACCGGTTGGTTAGTACTCTGCAATCCAAAAGGTTTTTCGTCGCCAACCTGTTCGGGAGTATTTCAGAACCTTCGTCACTGCTATTCACTATGAAAGAATTTCGCCAACTACTGTTGGCGAATTCGCAGTTCAAACAATTTCTCGGCAGTCTGTTTCTGCGTTACACCATAGTGTTTGTCGGTTCCTCAATAGACGCGATCCGCGACTTTCTCGAGGCCCTGGAGTTGCCACAAGGTCCCGAGCGTAGACATTACGCGCTCGTTCCCAATGTGGCGCAGATCGATCCAGTAAAGCTCCGGTTCCTTGAGCGCTCCTACAATGTTGGCGTTGTCGACTTCCAACCGCAGTTCAATTTCACTGGACTGCCAGCCTTCTTGAGCCAACTCCAGTCGGCGGTGAATGAAAGCGCACCGCAAACCAAAGCTGCCGGGGCTCTGACCCTCAAGAGCGTCACTCTCGAGAACATCGGGCCTTTCCATTCTCTTCACGTTGATTTCACTCCCACCTGGAACCTGCTGCTCGGTGACAATGGAGTGGGAAAGACGGTGGTACTTAAGGCTATTGCAGCTGCCCTCTGCGGAGAACGGGCTGAACCCCAGGCGGTCACCCGGCTATTGCGTTCGGGCGCAAATAAAGGATCAATCAGACTGAAGGATGAAAATCGTGAATATACGGTCGAGTTGGAGCGACGCATTGATGGATCGGTTCACATTTTTTCTGCGAGCCTCTCGCCGATAATTTACGAAAGATGGTTGGCGCTCGGGTTCCCGGCCCTTAGAAGTATTCCTTTGACAAGACCAAAGGGGCCGACGAAACCAAGGCCCGAAGCGCCGTCCGCCGAAGACCTACTGCCAATCCTGCGCGGCGAACCGGACGATCGCATCTCAGATATCAAGCAGTGGCTGGTTAATTTGGACTACGCCGCGAAGTCTGAGCCATCGCCTTCCCGTTCACGAATACTATTCAACGATTTCTTCAAAGTGCTTCAACGCTTGACGCCGGACCTTCGCCTCGAGCCGGGCCAAATCAATAACAAGACGATGGAGATCACGGTGGTAACTGATGCCGGCATTGTGCCAATGGAGGCAATTAGCCAGGGTACTGGCTCAGTGATGTGTTGGATTGGCACCCTACTGGAACGCCTATCCGAAACCGGAAACCAGCGCAACGCGGAACACAACACCGCATTGATACTGATCGACGAACTTGATGCACACATGCACCCCAAATGGCAGCAAATGTTCGTGGAAGGGTTCCGCAAGGAGTTTAAGTCTGTACAAATCATCGCTACGACGCATTCGCCTCTTCTGGTGGGCTCGTTGAAGCCCGAGGAGATTTGGCTGGTGCATCGTGCCCCTCTGAAGTCGGAAATCTACGGAGTTGTCCATATCAAGGAAGGTTCGCAGGAGGGACTACGCGAGATCGTTGTCGTTGGACCTGAAGACGATGCCGAAGAGGGTCATGCACCTTCGCCACGCGAGGAAAGGCACTACCTCGTTTCTACCACTGAAGAATTACTAGTCAGAAACGATGAAATTGTCGAGGAAGGCGAGCCGCTTACCAAAGGAAACATCCGAGTCGAAGCCGAGCGAATTCAAGCAAAAGAGCCAGGCTGGCGAGCTGACCAGATCCTGACCAGTCCTTTGTTTGAACTGGAGACCACGCGGGATCCCGAGACAGCACAGATGTTAAGGGAGTATACGCACCTCACGGCTTTAGAAGATCCCTCGGAATCTAACCAACGGAGACTCGTCGAGATCGCCAGACACTTACAAATAAGATTGGCTACACCGCAGGAAACTTTAGAAGCGCGCAAGGCTTATGATCTGATTGAAGACTTCGCCAAAGATCGTCTGAACGACATACCTTTGGACCAGCGCCGCAAGGTATTGGATGAAGTAAGGGTTCAACTGCAGGAATCAATAACAGGTTCAAGGAGGCCGCAATGATCTGGGGAAGGTGGCTCGATCCAAATTTCAAATTCTCGGCTAGAGAAAAGCGCGGTCGTGTTTTGAATTTCTTTTGCTATGCAGAGTCGGAGGACGCATTGCGCGAGAGACTCGTGGCAAAGAATCTGGAAGTGCTAACCATTGAGGAATACGACTTCAATGAATGGCGCAAGCGAGCCGAGAGGGCAAAACGCAAGGCTATCGATGCGTACAATGCAGGTAAGCGGCCGATCAAATTCAACGAATCTCTTTGGGCCGAGTTGAAATGGCATCTGTTTGAGTTATTTCACGGCAAGTGTGCTTATTGCGAAAGCAAGCCTCAGGCTGTCTCGACCGGCGACGTCGAACATTATCGACCCAAGGCCAAAGTCAGTGAAGACCCCGTCGGTCCCGGCGAGTCTGGCCATCCGGGCTACTATTGGCTCGCTTACGAGATCACAAATCTGTTGCCGTCGTGTGAGTCGTGCAATCGCAACTTTGGCAAAATGAACCAATTCCCAGTTCGTGGCAAACACGCTCGCGACGAAGCCAGTCTCCCCGATGAAGTGCCGTTGCTCTTGAACCCGTACAACCGGGACATCAATCCGTTTGAGCACCTGGAATTCAACGAGTTTGGCGAAGTGTTGCCATGTGGCAATTCTCCCTACGGAGAGAATTCAGTGAAATGCTATTACCTGGACCGAAGCGATCTGAGTGAGCCCAGGCGAGCCGCCATTCAGGAGGTGCGGCAGGACTGGAGTACATTTCTGGCGCGTCTCGTGGGATCAGGACCAGAGGCTGTACGTCAAATCCTGCTGGGCGAGTTGACGTTGGGCCGGCGGGCCTACTCGGCAACCCAACTGTGGGAACTGGATCGCATTACCAAAAGCGGTGGAATTGGGATTTAAGAGAAGCTGCCCGGAGCGTCAACCAAACCAGCAGACTTCAGCTTCCTCACGCCGGGTCTGCTACCATGTTGAGCTGCAAATTTTGAAGTCGCCGACATAGGCACACAAACGAAGAAGGGCATCCTCAGCGGATGCCCTAACTTATCTAAACATTGGTGGAGCCGAGGGGGATCGAACCCCTGACCTCATGACTGCCAGTCATGCGCTCTCCCAGCTGAGCTACGGCCCCTTAGAAATAAAAGACTAGTGTGTAACTACTTGTTGGAGAGTAGCCTAGCGCCGCGAAACGCGTCAAGCCACCGCCTGATCTTGCTTCCTTGCATTTACCCTTGTGGCCAATTTGTGGCCGCTGTGTTCAAGTACTGCCGCCTGAACGGCTTCGCGCTTATTACGCTCTGTGGCTCTGACGAAACCTCGGTGCTGACATCGGCTTTCTGGCGGTACTGACACTTCGGGCAATGACGATTGCGACACGAGTTGTAAGCGATGCGTTGGTGGCCGCATGTGTCGCACTGTTCAAGATGTCCGCCCAGGGCTGCGGTCCGACAGCGCTCGATGGCGCGCATCACGCGACGCTGTTCTGGCGACAGCGAATGAGTGAGTCGGAAGTCGTAGCCGTGCTGGCGGAAGATGTCGGCCACCTCCAGCGGTGGTCGCACGGTCAGAAGCGATCAGCGTCGACGCTATAGGCCAGAACTTCGAGCGGACTCGGGGCGGCGCGCACGGTCTTAGTAGAGACATAAGTGTAGCGCTGCGTCGTGCGTAGGCTGCGGTGTCCGAGCAACATCTGAATGACGCGCACGTTCTGCCCAGCTTCCAACATGTGCGTGGCAAATGTGTGGCGCAAGGCCCTGACAGTAACGTGCTTCTTCAAACCTGCGGCCGCGCTCAGCCGCCGGCACATCTCAGCTACAGCATGCGTACTAATCGGTTGGTTCACCGTGCTGACTCGGGAAAAGCCAGGTGGTAGGTCGTTCCTGTCGCCAGTAAAGTCTCAGCACCTTGAGCAAAGTGGGCGCGAGCATGACGTAGCGATCCTTCTGGCCCTTACCTTGGCGGATGCGGATCACCATGCGGCTGGAGTCGATGTCTGAAACGCGTAGTTGCACGACTTCCGATGTTCGCAGACCGGCTGCATAAGCAGTCATCAGCAGCGCCAGATACTTGAGATTGCTGATGGAATCGAAGAGCCGTTTGACTTCTGCCAGGCTGAGCACTACGGGCAGTTGTCTCGGCTGCCGCGGACGAGGAATGCGTGTGATGGCCCAGTCGCGCTGCAACGTAATGCAATAAAGAAAACGCAGAGCACAGACCACTTGATTGAGATAACTCCAGGAGACGGGTCGTTCATTAACCAGATATACTTGGTACTGACGAATCTCTTCCGGCCCGAGCAACTCCGGCGACTTGCCGAAATGCCGGGCAAAGTGAGCTACGCAGTCGATGTAGATTCTGATGGTGTGCGCCGATCGATTCCGTACCCGCAGGTCGTCGATCATGCGTTGACGAAGAGTAGTCATAAGGAAGCTCCTTTCAAAGACAGAATGTTCGTTTGGCGACAAACATTATGCTCTGACCAAGGGAGCTTTCTTCTTGTTGAATGAGACGTGAAAAAGGATCAGCTTGAGGATCTCGATCTACTCTCGGGAGCTTACCGCGTAGCGGTTTTGTCCAATAGCTGTTATCAGTCGCAGACCCTGCTGAGCGCGACGGCATGCATAAACAATAACTGCTTAATGATTTTGGAAGATGTGCCAAGCAGAGCCCGACAGTAGACCGACAGTGCCAACCCTTCCTTAAAGATTTAGGGTGCACGGCCTACAGTGGTAGCCATTTGGCTAAGAATTTAGGAAACGGACGTCGACTGTCGACAACTTGTGTCTAATGATTTTGGTAAAATTGCCAACAATTGCACGTTTATGCGAGTGAGATCTTTTTAGAAACTAACTCGATCGATCTCTAAACGTAGTCGCAAATTGATCTAACGCGGGTGCTTTTCGTCGCACTTGAAAAGACGAGCCTTTTCCAGATAGGTGATCTTCTCCGCGCCACAGGTAGGGCAGCGCACTACGCCATCCGGCCAGCGCATCGCTCCCATGAAGGCGTTGCAGTTCTCAGTCTTGTCGAAGTGGCGATCAGCGCCAACCTTGAAATCTGCGGCATCAACGGGCAGTTGTTTGCTGGACACCATACAACTCCAGCCACTTGTTCTTGTTTTCACTAAGCAACGCGTAAAGCGCTCTCTCAACGTTATCTGGCGTTAGGCGATTCACAAACAGCGGTGGAGGAAAGGCGAAAAAGTAATCTTTGCCTTCATTCTCCATGCACCAAAATATATTATTCGGCGTGGCAACCAGGAAGCTGTAAACGCGCCCATCATCGAAGTAGACATGCACATCGATGTTATCGTTTTCAGGATTGTTGTCTTCAATTGGAGAAGGATACTGGATGCGTTGAATCTTCATGGGTGGCTCCTATACTCTATCATCGGTAGAGCTTCTCCAACTGTTTGATGACAGCGGCCTCGTTTTTCTTGTTTGACTTCGCCAGTATCTCGACCTTATCGCCAACTCTCCTGAAGAAGACACGCGCACCATCTTTATGGCGTGCATACAAAATATTGCCAAACAAGTTCTTAGTTCCTAAGCCCGGGTTGAGATTACCACGCGCAAGTTGAGTCGTGAGACTGTCGAGGCCTTTTTGAACCGAAGATCCGGCCTCCCTGGCGAGACCGCTTAAAGCTGCGCTTTTCCCAATTGAAGAAGTAATGCCTCCCACACGGGTGACGATTCCTATAACACCAATTGCTGTCTGAGTCTTGTTGCCAGTCTGAATGCCTTGCAGAGTCCCAGCTACGCCAGTAAAGTCAGCTAGCATCATCACGTCGTTCGCCTGTTGGAGGGCCCGACCTTTCGCATCTACATATCGCTGCATCTCTTCATCGCCAATGCTCGCGGGTCCACGTCGCTCTGTTTCTTCGGGTACGGTATCTCTTGCCTTCTCAAAGTTTCTAAGGAGGCTCCCAATTATCTTAGTTGTATCGTCGATTATCCGCTGGATAACACCAGGGTTCTGCGGGCTCGGGTCCTGTGGGTCGTGTCCATCAGGATCGACATAACGTTGAGGATTGTTGAAGCAGTACTGATACTTGTTCAGCGATTGCGGATTAGTGACTTCGCCATAAAAGAGCGCCTGCTTCTCCGGGTCGCCGCTCCCTAGTACCCCTAGTTCGTGCGGCCCACCCTTGAACTCATCCGGTGACGTGAAGCGGCCTTGGGTTGATGAATAGTATCTGGCAAGAAAATAGTCGAGACCTGTTTCATTATCTCGTTCCTTGGAGGTGAACTTTTGACGCTGGCCGTCGGAAACACTGAACCCCATGCCGGTAGTGCGCGCCCCAATGCCTGATCCTATCTCTTCGCCGAATGGCATGTAGTCGTGACGGCTGATGACTGCGCCAGTTGAGCTAGTAATAACGCGAGGCGTGCCCAAGTGATCGGTAGTCGTGTAGCGAGTGCCGTTAGATGGCTCGATGGTGGCGACCAGACCCTTCGCGCCGTAAACATATTCTTTTTTCAAGGCGTTGGTCGAGAGGTCATACTCAGCAATCAGTTGACCGCTACAATAAACCATCCTCACCTTTTCGCCATTGGTAAAGTTTTTCCTGACGCGATTCCCATCCGCATCGTACCGATAAACATCGCTCTCGCTATTGACAGTCTTGATCTTGTTCTCAGCGTCGAAGGCAAACGACTGCGTGCTATCGTTGGTGAGATTGCCGGCTGCATCGTAAGCGTAGCCACTGTTGGTAATCCGATTGTTGGTAGCAATGAAACTCAACGCTCCTCCGACGATTGAACGGTTTCCATAACGATCATAACTGTTCGTCTGCGACCAGCTCGAGCCGCTCTCCGCTGAAGTTGTTAGCCGATTCAGCGAGTCGTAACCAAACGTCTGGGTGTAGCTAAGTCCGCCGCCCGCATAAGCGACGCTCTGCAAATTTCCATTGTTGTTGGTAGTGCCGTAGTTGTACGTAAGTCCGACTGTGTTTGAGTTAGTGGCGGAAGTTCCCAAACCGATTTCGGTGGGCTGCAAGCGGCTGTTGAAGTTCGTGTGCTCCCACAGTCCGTTTCCTAACTTCATTACCGACACGGAACCACTGGGCGCGTACTGCAGCCGATTGGTCGCGTCTGTCCCAATTGCTCCGGCATAGTAAGTCCCGCTCTGCTGATCTTTGATTCCCGCTATCCGTCCCGCGGAATCGTATTTCGTCTCAATCACACGCCCTGACGGATAGGTTAGCGAAGTCAGCCCGCCCGCCAGGTTGTATCCGTAACTCATCGAATACGTCTGGCCATCGGTAATCTGGTTACCGGACACAATTTTTCCGTGAGCATCGAACGCAGTTGTGTTGGTAGCCGAAACACTCGAGCTTGCAGAAGTGAGGCGTCCCTTGGAATTTGCCACGCTTCCACTGTCGTACGTGTAAGTAACCGCAGGTGTCGCGTCGGAGTAAGTGCGGCTGGTCGCACGATTCAACGCGTCGTATACATAATCGACGTAAACGCCGCGAGCATCCGTCTTACGCGTCAAGTTGCCATTGTCGTCGACGAACCTGATGGCAGCAATAGTCTCGGTTCCACTCCGTCCAGGCGAATTCGCGCTGGTGTTGCCGGCGGATCTCCTCGATCAGCAACAGAGACGTGCGAACTGGTCTGTAAGTCTGCCGGTTGGTGACGTCGAAGCGAATCGCCGGAATAGTCTGCCCTTTGTGCTTGGCGGCCGCCGGCGCCACCGACACCGTGATGGCTTCGAACCGAATACCGGGGAGTCGCCGATCGTTCATCACCCTGGCGACCTTGTCCGCCTCGAGCCAGGGAGCTCCGATCTGCTCGAAGGGCCGATCGGTGCCTCTACCCTCGGTCAGATTTGTGCCCTCGAAGTAGACCGATCCCGTATAGCTCGTCAGGGCGGCCAGCGATCTGAGATTGGGGGAAGGATTCACCCAGGGCAGGCTGGTCTCGTCGAACCACTGCGAGCGCCGCCAATTCTCCACCCGCGCGACGATTAGGTTCGCGCCGATGCCATACTTTTGATTGAAGAGCGTGGCAAGCTCGCCGACCGTCATTCCATGACGCGCCGGTATCGGGTACATGCCAACGAACGATTTGAACTTGGGATCAAGTAGGGCTCCCTCGACGATTTCGCCCCCGATAGGATTAGGCCGATCCAGGACCACGAACGGAATCTCTTTCTTCGCAGCAGCCTGCATCGAGAGAGCCATAGTGGAAACGTAGGTCCAGGTCCGGCCCCCAACCTCCTGAAGGTCGTAGATCAGAACGTCAACGTCCCGCAGCATCTCCGGCGTCGGACCACGATCTTCAGATTTGTATAACGAGTAGATCGGCACGCCCGTCCGCGCGTCTTTTTCGTCATCTATCGTCTCGCCGGCCTCAACCGTACCCCTGATGCCGTGTTCGGGGGCTAGCAGCACAACCAACTTTAAATGCTTGTGCTTTGCGATTAGATCGATGTCTGAATTCCGCAGCCGATCGATACCACTCTGGTTAGTGATAAGACCGACCCGCTTCCCCCGAAGCGCTCGCGGGACATTTGCGAGAAATGTCTCGATGCCCGGGCGGACAGGCTGCGCGTTGGCGCGGCCTGTCATGCCTGACACCACCGAAGACGATGTCGAGCTCGGCGAAATGATTGCGAATGCCGCTAGCAGAAGCGACATGGAAACAATGGATTTCATTGATATGACTTAGGGCCTCCAGAGATCTCACGTCGCGCTTGCGCACGTGATGGCGTGGACTAATTTAGCCCGGTAGCACTGACGGTCGCGGTCTTCGACGAAGCATCTTAACCACGCCGGTTTCAGACCGTTTCTGGCGTTTGCGCCGCCAGGTTTGCGGCGTCCTTTGAAGAGACGACCGGAACAATTTCGAAGTCGACTAGATCGTCCCACTGAGCGATCCACTCCTGAAACAATTGTGGGTTTTCGCATTCCATCACTTGAAAACAGCGATCAAAAGTTGGCTCGGTCCAGCTTTCTATGTACTGCAGTCCGTCGGGAAGCATGCGTCCTCGCTGATGAAACCTTTGATAGACCGCTTTGGCGTCACGATTCTTAAAGCGCTCGATTACCATGAATAGCATGATGCTCGTTTCTTCCCCTTGTCCCTGGAATGAGAACAATCAACCATCCGAGATAGCGGAGGCGGAATCCTGCTCCCTTATCACCGTTAGAATCAAGTTGTCGCATAGACCGTACGATCCACGAACTCACGAAGAACCACTAAACTACCACTTCTTCGAGTCGCCATGCTCGGCCACGAACTACTTTGATTTCTCTCCGCTCTGTACTACATTCATGCCTCATCGATTCTGGCCATGATCCTGACCCCCAATACTCGCTTCGGCCATTATGAAATTCGCTCCCAAATCGGAGCCGGCGGCATGGGCGAAGTTTATTTGGCGCAGGATCTCAAGCTGCAACGACCCGTCGCCCTCAAGTTGCTCGCCGCCTCGTTTGCCAACGATGAGAGCCGTCGTCATCGCTTCGAACAGGAAGCACGCGCCGCGTCGGCACTGAATCACCCAAACATTTTTACGGTTTACGAATTCGGACAAGCTGATTCGACTCACTTTATCGCGACTGAGTTTGTCGACGGCGTGACCTTGCGCGAGCGCTTGCGGTCGACCCCGATTCGCCTGAGTGAAGCCATCGACATCATCGTCCAGATGGCTTCTGCGCTGGTCGCCGCCCACGCCGCCGGCATTGTTCACCGCGACATCAAACCGGAAAACATCATGGTGCGGCACGACGGCATCGTTAAGGTGCTCGACTTCGGTATCGCGAAGTTGGTCGCCACTGACACCCTGGGCATCGATCCGGATGCGGCGACCGAAGCACTCTTCAAGACTGAGCCAGGAAAGCGTGTGGGAACGGTTGAGTATCAATCACCGGAACAGTCTCGCGGACTGCCCATCGATGAGCGGACAGACATTTGGAGCCTCGGGGTGGTGCTCTACGAGATGGTCACCGGCCGTATGCCCTTCCACGGCGAAACAAAGACCGACGTGCTCGTGGCGATCCTTGATCGTGACCCACCCTCGCTGGACCATTTCATAAAAGACGCACCTGCCGAACTTGAATTCATTATTGCCAAGGCGCTGCGGAAGGATCGGGACCAGCGTTATCAAACGACGAAAGATCTACTGACCGATCTTCGAAGTTTCCAGCACACCTTGTCTGTTTCGGATCCCTCCAGACGGTCCATGTTGTCGGACCCGGGCGCGACGCTTCATACGAAGATGATTACGCATGAACCGACCAGTCACAATTCATTCGTGACTACGAAGAATACGGCGGCATCAGGCAGTCGTTCATGGGCCGGCACTCATAAAGCTTTACTTGCGCTGGCAATTTTACTGGTCGCGATCGGCGCCCTGGCTTATAAGTTTTATCCACTGCTTACCGCTCGTCGACCAGCCATCTCGTTTAATTCAATGAGAGTAACGCGCCTGACTGCTGCCAATGGTGAGGCCAGGATTGCAGTGATTTCGCCGGATGGGAAATATGTGGCCCACACAATTGAGGCAGGCAGCCAACAAGCTCTTTCGATCGGGCAAACGGCGGCTTCGAGCGACTTGCGGGAGATAGTGCCTGCGGCCGACATTCGTTATGTTGGACTGACGTTCTCACCCGACGCGAACTTCATCTACTACGTCGTCAAGCAGCGAAACAATTCCATTGGGGCCTTATACCGAGTTCCTGTTCTCGGCGGCACGACTGTGAAGCTGGTGACCGACATTGATAGTCCGGTGACATTTTCACCTGACGCGACCCAGATAGCATTTCTTCGCGGTTCGAGCGATGGTGAGCGAACCTTAATCATCGCAAACGCCGATGGCACCGGGGAACGGAAACTGAGGACGCGAACCGGCAACGAATTCTTTGTCTTCGGCGGTCCGGCATGGTCACCTGATGGGCAGACGATTGCATGCGGAGCGGGCACGCGTAGTTCGGCATCAATGACGGTAGTCGAGGTAAAAGTCAGTGACGGCTCTGAACGCCGGATTACAAATCGGGATTGGATCTCGACGGGACAAGTTGCCTGGCTGGGCGACAGCAGTGGCTTGATCGTCAATGCTGCTGATCAATCTGCCAACGCGGTCCTGCAGTTGTGGTACATCCCGTATCCAGGCGGCGAGGCGCAACGGGTCACTAATGATCTAAGCAGTTATAACGGGGTCAGCATTCCGAAGGTGTCTGACACTATCGTCAGTCTGCAGGGAGAAAGAGTTGCCAGCATCTGGTGGGCGCCAGTTGATGATCCGGGCAAAGCCAGACAGCTCACCTCGAGTAAGTATGATGGGCTCGATGGCATCGCCTGGCTCCCCGACAACAAGCGAGTGGTCTACACCTCGAACGTTGGTGGTGAACAGAGTCTGTGGATAATTAACACCGATGGCGACGGTCAGCGACAGTTGAATGACCGCGGTAGTATTTACTGGTGGCCCACGGTTCCAGACGACGGACGCCACGTTTACTTCGTCTCTGATATTAACGGCGGCAACAATATCTGGCGTCTTGAGTTGGATGGGGGCAATCTCAAGCAGCTGAGTACGGGCGGAGAAGGATATGCCCAGGTTTCCAGGGATGGCCGCTGGATCGTCTATTCTTCATCAGCATCAGGAAAAACTACTCTCTGGAAAATGCCGGCTGAAGGCGGTACACCGGTGCAGTTGAGTGATCGCAGCAGCATCTGGCCCGTAGTCTCTCCGGATGGTAAGACCATCGCTTGTAACTACCGCGAAGAAACAAAAGCACCGTGGAAGATTGCTTTGATTTCTATTGACGGCGGCCAGCCGATAAAGACTTTTGATATTCCGCCAACCGTTATTTTCCCGGCCCGACTCAAGTGGAGCGCCGACGGAAAGACGATTGCTTACCACGAGTCGCGTAATGGCGTTTCCAACATCTGGGGTTTTCCTATCGAGGGTGGCCCTGCAAAGCAGTTGTCCAACTTTACCGACGGGCGCATTTTTACCTTTGACTGGTCTAACGATGGTCGGCAGCTCGCCTACGCGCGGGGCGTTGTCACCAGTGATATCGTTACGCTAACCAATTTTCGTTAGGCCTCCGGTGTTTAGAGTTCAAGCAGTTCAACTTTAGCTGCGGCCCGGCGGCCCCTATTCAGTAAGGGGAGGACGCAATGCGCCAGCGCCTTCAGCTCAGGGTGCATCAGTACATATCGTATCGGCTTCGCCGACTACGAACTCAAGTACTTTGAAACGAAGACCCAAGCTTTAAAAGCTCAGTGCGGAATGACAGCGGAAGCCATCCTCGCGTCGCTTGCAACCTGGCAGCAAAGCGCGTAATTAAGAGGTAACGCCCCTGAACCCGATGTCGTGTTGCAATTATCTGCACTATCCTGGTTGGAGAACACAAAGTGAGGTCTTCCAACGCCCATCGATGAAACATTTGGAGGAAACGAGAGTCATGAATAATTTCAAACTTCAGTACCGTGCCGTGAGTTGCCTGATGCTGATTGCCTTGATGGCGGCGAGCTTGGTTCCGTCAGTAGCCACCGCCCAACGACGCACCACTCGACGTCGAGCGGCAGCTCCAAGGATTATCTATTACAGCGTGCCGACCAACACCGTGATTCGGGTTCGCATAAACGAACCCCTAAATTCAAGAACAGCACGCGTCGGCGATCGCTTCTCAACAACCGTTGAGGAGCCGGTTTACGCTGCCGGTGGAACTCAGGTCGCTCCGGTCGGTAGCAAGGTTTGGGGCCGCGTAGCATCGGTTAGGCCAGCAGGTCGCCGCACCCCGGGAAACATTACTGTCAGCTTTACGTCCATCCAGATGCCGAGCGGCAAGAGCTATCCAATCAATGGCTCGCTCAGCAGCCTGGAAGCGGATGACGTTAACGCCGACAACGAAGGAACTGTCAAAGGAAAAAGTAATCGCAAGCGCGATGCGGTCTTTATTGGCGGTGGTGCCGCAGGCGGGGCGTTGATCGGAGCAATTGCTGGAGGCGGCAAAGGCGCGGGAATTGGCGCGCTTCTTGGTGGCGCACTCGGCACCGGCGCTCGAGTTTACGAGAAGGAAAAGGAAGCCAACGTGAAAACGGGGACGGAGTTTGGCGTGATTCTTAATCGGCCGGTTTCGCTGCCGAGGGCTTAGAAAGCAAAAGGAACTATCCGCAGATTACGCGGATTGGCGTTCAGATAGTGAAAGAACTCAACGTCGTCGGCATGCCGTTCTTAATCTGTGACAGCTGCATAATCTGCGGATAGTTTCCGTCTTACCTCTTCCGTAATGCAGCTGTGTAGGCGATGGCTGCGCCCATCACCAAAAGTACCAGGCCCATCACGATGCGAAAGTAGTCGGGCACCTCACGGATATCTGTGTTCGTAATCACCACTGCTGCCGCCGGATCGAGAAAGTAAGCGCGGTAAGCTATCACGCCACCGACGGCGGCGATGACAATGCCAAAGATGACTGCGATGACTCTCAAAATCGTTCTGCTTTGTACTTGGTGCTTTTGAAACTTAGTGATTTGTCAGTGGTCAGTTGTTACTTGTCAGTTGCTCTTCAAATCAACGGTCGAACTGAAAACTGAAATATAAGTCAACGCAACTGACACTAACAGCTACAACTAAACAACTAACAACTGACCACTGACAAATAACAAAACTCTAAGCTCAAAGTACAAAGCTCATCTCCCCTTGAACGCCGGCTTGCGCTTCTCCAAAAACGCGCTTACCCCTTCATCTTTATCTTCTGTCGAAAAGCATAACGCAAACAGATCCACTTCGCGGCGAAGGCCTTCGTCCAGCGTTGACCGTGACGCCAGTTTCACAGCTTCTTTAGCGAGACTAAGTGCTACCGAACTCTTCTCGGCGATCGTGTTCGCGATTTCCATCGTCTTCGCTTCCAGGTCGGCAGCGGCTACTACGTGATTCACCAGGCCAATTGCGAGAGCAGTCTTCGCATCGATGATCGCCCCGGTCAGAATCATCTCCATCGCTTTGCCTTCTCCAACCAGACGGGTCAAACGTTGCGTGCCGCCACCACCGGGAATTATCCCGAGATTGATTTCCGGCTGGCCAAAAGATGCAGTCTCACTCGCGATCCGAATGTCGCAGGCGAGCGCCAGCTCACAACCACCGCCGAGACAGTAGCCATTGATCATCGCGATAACCGGTTTGGGAAATGTATCGATAGCGGTGAAGAGGGAACGGGCCGTCATCACATCGCGCTGCATCATCGCCGTTCTTCCGGCAAACTCGCCAATATCGGCGCCGGCAATAAATGCCTTGTCGCCAGCGCCGGTGAACACAACCACGCCGACCGACTCGTCATTCCGAATCTCTTCCAACAGCAGCGCGCCCTCTTCGCGGGTCTTGATGTTGAGGGCATTTCTCTTCTCGGGCCGGTTGATCGTAACGATTCCTACGCGCCCTCGTTTTTCAAACAGTAGCGTTTCATATTTTTGCGGCATTGCCTGCGACATTTAGTGATTCTCCAAAATAAAGTTTAGACAGACTCTCCTGTTTGCCGTTTGTTGGACCATTTTGTAATTGAGGTTGGCGATCCTAAGCCTTCGTCTTGCAATCGTCAACGCGCCCTTTCGATTCCCTGTCGCACATCTCGAATCAAGGGAACATAGAGCGCCTCCGAGTTCCTCGCAGGTCGGGAAGGAGCACTTGTGCCCGCGCTTCCTGCAGCATCTTGAGTTTCACCAGTAACCTTTCAACCAAAGGTTCGGCTTCGCCGTTCGATGTGAGGCGGCGAAGCCGGTATGAAGGTTTAGATAATGCTTTCGGGCCTGAGTGCTAAAGGCAGAGCGGGCACAGGTGCAACGTCCCGATCTGTGAGGTACCCCTAATCCACAAATCCTCCATGTTTTTGGTCATGAGAGAAAAAAGCGGAGACAATGCGTCCTCCGACTCGGAGAAAACCACAACGCCTTTGCGTCCCTCCCAGTTTCTTCTTATGCTGACCCTGTCCACTATCATTTTCAGGAGCCAATAATGAAACGAAACTCTTTGTTAGTTACAGTTTTTCTCCTCTTCCTAACTGCCGCAACGATCTCCGCGCAGCAGACAGCTAAACCGGCGGCGTCACCCGATCCGTCCTTACTAACTGTAGATTCGATTATTGGCTACCAGACAAAATCACTGGGACAGATTCAGTGGCAGCAAGACGGAACTGGTTACCTGGCGCTCGAGCCCTCGGCAACCCACAAAGAGGTCGTCGACATCGTTCGCTATGACGCCGTTAGCGGCGAACGTTCCATCAAGATTTCCGCCGCGAAGCTGGTGCCCTCGGGTGCTTCGTCACCTATAGCTGTGGAGAGTTTCAACTTCACCCCCGACGAAAAAAAACTGCTGATCTTTACGAAATCAGAACGCGTTTGGCGCAGCAACACTCGTGGCGATTATTGGGTTGTTGATCTTGTCGATGGCAGTCTGCACAAGCTGGGCGGATCTGAAGCCAAACCGTCTTCGTTGATGTTCGCGAAGTTTTCACCTGACGGCACACGAGTTGGCTATGTGCGCGAGAACAACATCTATGTTGAAGATATCGCTTCGAAAGGCGCACGCATTACGAAGATCACAACTGACGGTTCGCAATACATCGTCAACGGCACCTTCGATTGGGTTTACGAGGAGGAGTTCTTCTGTCGCGATGGTTTTCGCTGGAGTCCCGACGGGGCGAACATCGCTTACTGGCAACTCAACACGGAAGGTGTCAAGGAGTTCAAACTTCTTAACAACGTCGTTGGTTTGTACCCCGAAGTCGTTTCGTTTCCTTATCCGAAAGCCGGGACTAGTAATGCAGCGGCGAAGGTTGGTGTAGTCAGCTCATCCGGCGGCGCCACGCGTTGGTTTGAAATGGCCGGCGATCCGCGCAACAACTACATTCCGCGAATGGAGTGGGCGGCGCGTTCTGATGAGGTCATCATCCAGCAACTCAACCGCCTGCAGAATACAAACACCGTCATGCTTGGTGACACCCGCACGGGAAAAGTGCGCACGGTGCTTACAGAGAAGGACGAGACCTGGGTCGATGTCAGCTGGGGGGATCTTGATTGGAACAAGACTGGGCTGGGACGCGGCGATGCAGAATGGATAGATGACGGCAGCCGTTTCTTATGGGCCAGCGAGCGAAATGGCTGGCGACATATTTATGCTGTATCACGCGATGGACGTGAAGTAAAAGATTTGACGCCGGGAAATTACGACGTCATCAACGTAGAGAAGGTTGACGATGTCAACGACTGGGTCTACTTCGAGGCATCTCCCGATGATGCTACGAGGCGTTATCTTTACCGCGCGTCGCTGAAAAACGTTTCACCGGCCGAACGACTAACCCCGGCGGCCCAGCCTGGAAGTCATACTTACAACATCTCTCCGCGCGCCGATCTCGCGGTCCATTATTTTTCAGCGTTTCTGAAAGCTCCGACCACTGAACTGGTGCGTCTGCCAGGTCATGCGGTGGTGCGTGGTTTGATCGACAACCGGGAGGTCCAGGAGCGGCTGGCAAAACTGAAACCAGCGCCACACGAATTTTTCAAAGTGGACATCGGCGAAGGCGTAACTCTCGATGGCTGGATGATCAAGCCGCCTGATTTCAATCCGCAGAAGCGTTATCCGGTTCTCTTTCATGCGTACACCGAGCCGTGGTCACAAACTGTTGTCGATTCATGGGGTGGACTAAATCAACGTTGGCACACGATGCTCGCTCAGCAAGGCTATTTGGTGGTAAGCGTGGATAACCGCGGCACGCCGGCACCGCGCGGACGCGCATGGCGAAAAATAATCTACCGGAAAATGGGGATTGTGAATTCGTTAGACCAGGCGAATGCAGCCAGGGCGATCGCCAAGTGGCCTTACGTTGATTCGTCGCGCATTGCGATCTGGGGCTGGAGCGGTGGCGGCTCGGCAACGCTGAATGCGATGTTCCGTTATCCGGATGTGTACCAGGTGGGAATGTCGGTTGCGCCGGTAGCGGATCTGCGTCTCTACGACACTATTTATCAGGAACGCTACTGCGGTCTGCCACAGGATCATCCGGACGAGTGGAAGCAGAGTTCGCCGATAACCTTTGCCGGCCAGCTGAAAGGTCAACTACTGATCGTTCATGGGACAGGCGACGACAACGTCCATTACCAGGGGACAGAAATGTTGGTCGATGCACTCGTCGCGGCGAATAAGCCGTTTACGATCATGCCTTATCCGAATCGTTCGCACGGAATCTTCGAAGGCGCGGGAACAACTCGTCATCTTTATGAACTGATGACTCGATATCTACACGAAAAGCTGCCTGCGGGCGGGCGATAGTCGGCCCAGCTCGGATAGACGAAACTCCTATTGCCCGGCGGAACAACCGGGTTGCAGATTCTAAACGTCTACGCAACCGATAAAGGGGATTGTGCTTCCCTTAAAAGGATGTCCGGTTCCCAGGGTTGCCAAAACGCCACCCTGGGCTGCAATTCGCGAACGCTTTCAGCGCTAAACTAAAATTGGCACAGACTTGCAGGCCTTGCTCCCGGCGGTTTTGTTAATCTATCCTTCGCGCAATGCGAGTCCCAGTTCTCACACTTCTTGCTCTCGTTTTGTCTGCGACGTTCGCCGCAACCGTTGGTGCACAAACGCATCCGCCCATGACCGAGCAGCGGCGTGACGCGGAGAAGGAGAACTATTTCGCTACCTTCACCGACCTCAAGCGCCTACCGCTTCCTGAAAACCAACGCAAAGCTTACGAAGCTGCCGTCGAATATCTAAAACGATTCGAAGGCGACAACGATGCGGACGCGCGCGTGGTGCGGGCCTTTGTGACGGACTATGAAAGAGCCGGACACCAAAATGAGCTGTTCAAGGTTTACAACTCAAAAAACTACGAGAAGACTTTTGAACTTGGCCGCGCCATGCTGCAGTATGACCCGGAAAACTTTTTCGTACTGTCAGTTCTTACCGAAGCCGGTGTCGACAACGCTCAAGCAGGAAACGCAAGCTTGAATGACGCGACGCTCGGTTACGGTAAAAAAGCGATCCTGCTTCTCGAAACCGGAAAAGTAACCAAGGCAGATCCGTTTATCGATCTTGGAGTTGCTCGCGGTTATTTGTATTCGGCAGTTGCCGGCTTGCTCAAAGATAAGTCGCCCGCAGAAGCAGCTCAGGCTTATCGCAAGGCTGCCCAGTCGGAAAGTTTTTATCGAGACGATCCCCTCATTTACCACCGCCTCGGAATTGCGATCCTGAAAGGCGAGTTTGCCCAGCTCTCGCAGGAATACAACCAGAAGTTTGGCAGTCAGCCTTCGTCGCCTGCTCAACAGGAGATGCTGCAACGAATCGTTAAACTTGGTCAGCAGGCGATCGATGCATACGCGCGCGCAGTTGCGTTAAGTGATCCGGCTCGCGCCGCAGCGCCGGAGTCTGCCGCGCCTCGTCAACAATTTCCGCCTGAGGTGCGAACAAAACTCATCGGGCAGTTAACTGCGCTCTACAAGAATTTTCACAATGGCTCCGACGCGGGCCTGACTGAACTCATTGCTGGCGTCCTCACCAAACCCATGCCGTAATGGCGCCATACCCGCGGTCGATAGAACCCCGAGATGTCGGGATAACGACGTCGACTCGGAACTCTCCGCCTCGCCAATCCTCGACCCTGGATGAATGGTTCAACGAGCCGCGAAGCGGCGGCTTCAGCTCGTTGAGTTTTTGCGGTCGCTTCCGGTTCTGTACCGGCGTGGGGTCGCTTCCGGTCTGCACCGTTCGGACAAACTAAGATCGACGCGGTTCGGTGACGGTCTGAACCAATCCTCGCCGATCTTTGCTTGGAACATTCGCTCTCCGTCGGTGTCTACGTTTCTCAAACCTAAAGCCGAATTGCCATTTCCAACTAACCAAATGAGAAATGACAACTGAGATATGGAAAATGGTTCTGAATTCCTTTGTTCATTTCCACACGCTTGAGAGGAGCCACCCATGCGAAGCATGATTCTGCTTGTCGCTCTGTTCGCCGTAGTTGTCTCACCGGTATTCGCACAAACGCCCACAAAATCTACGGAGGAAGTCGTTCTCCAATTAACTCGCGATTGGCTTTCCGCGGAGGAACGTCACGACCGCGCAAAGCTACGCGAGATCATCGCAGATGATTTTCAGGGTACGGCACCAATGGGTCATACGGTATTCAAGGCAGATGTGATTCCGGAGGAAGGCAGCCAGTCGGGCGGGCTGGCCATCAACACGTCTAATCTTAAAGCTCGCATCTTTGGCGACACCGCCATTGTCACTGCGCACGGCGTGCAGAAGGCTGGCGAAAAAAGTGAACTGCGTTTCACAGTTGTCTTCGTCAAACGCGAAAACCGATGGCAAATGGTCGCCGGGCACTTGTCGCCAATTCTAAAGCGGTCGTGAGCTGGTTCTACATGCCTGGCCGATCTGTTTGATTTGGTGGCGGACCTGCGAACTCTGCGCAGTATGTTGCTATTCAAATCTCGCTCAATTGTTCTTGCTCTGCTGGTATTCGCTCTACCGTCGCTGGCATTGGCGCAGGTTCCTCAACTCGCTCCGAAGCCGGTCGCCGGAACCTGGCTGGGCACGCTTCAGACCGGCGGTATGAAGCTGCGCCTACTGCTTAAGATCACGCAAACTCCTGACGGGAAACTCGCCGCAATATTTGATAGCGTGGACCAAGGCGCTAAGGATTTGGCAATCGACTCGATTACTTCAGTTGACGTCCTGGTCAGTTTCAACGCCGGGAAGTATGGCTTGAGGTATGCGGGCAAGCTCAACGCAGATGGCTCGGAGATTGTCGGTGAACTGAAGCAAGGTACAGGAAGTTTTCCCGTCACTTTCAAGCGCGCGGACAAACCTCCTACGCTCGGTCGTCCACAGGATCCTCAAAAGCTACCCGTCAATTATCTACCTCGCTGACGGCGGGGGCAGAGCCGCAGCCTCACATGCGGCGGCGAAGCCGTGAACTAGGTTCATCAATAAGCCCGACGTGTGGACAAGCTAAGCATCGTCCCGGACTCTACATGCACGCGTCGGGGTTCTGCGCGCAGCCACGCTTCATTCACCTAGCCACACTTCTTACTAAAGCCTGATCCCACCCACTCCGCTTCGACCTTTGCCTATTCGGAATACTCGTCTTCATACTTCCCGCGTTCCCAGATTGCCAATTTCTAACAGCACGCCTCTCGCACGTGCTTGCCCACAATTGAGACCTCTGCCTTACCGAAAGGACATTCAAATGAGTGAAGTAAAACTCAATCTCATCGACGCTCAGAACATCTTTGTTGGCACACTTCACGGTTCGATCGTTGATTCATGCGTGGCAGCACTGTCAGCGGAACCTGAAACTGTTGCCGAGCTGGAGTCTGCATTAACTCGTTATCAAAACCCGCACGAGGGAAGCCGCGCGTTCTGCTGTTTCCACACCAGTTCTCTTATTGACAGCGAACCATGGGATGCGGGTCTGGTCATCATCGACCTCGCCGCTCGTATCGTGGCGGCCGAGTCGTCTTATTCCCAACCAGGACCTGAAGGCGCGGTGCACTACCACAACGGGCACTGCGCTACCGACATCGATGTCCTCTACCGTCTGCCGGATGATTGGCTGTTTGTTAACTCGGTCGAATCGTACGAATGGTCGCGTGAACGACGCCGGCAGCAACGCGAACTTAATCCGCCCATCGACACGCGCGCGGTGCTCTATGGACCACCGCTGCTTGAATACATAGTTGCCTCAGGAATCGACGGGCTTGGGCCACCGCGCGAGCAGAACGAGGACGAAGCCGATGAGCGGTTGGCTAAGAAAGTGAGCGCTATTCATGCCGGCTGGTTATTGATGCCGCGGGAAGATCTGCGCGGACGTTCACCGCGACAAGTGATACTGGGAAAACGGGAACTGATCGACTTTGACCTGCACACGCGTTGTTTGCAGTGGTCGATGCAAGGTGAAGGTCCACCTTGCCTGCCCCTTGATTCATTTGCTTATCGATTCGCCGGCTTCGGCACGCATGAATGGGTGGTCTACTACGATCTGGTTCGTCATCTTCTTTGGAGTGCGCTGGGCTTCAAGTGTGAGGGTGAGTCCTCGACTGATGTGCGCGAATCATTTGTCGCTGTTCCTGGAAAGAACGAAGTCGGAGTGGTTGGAGCAGCCTCAACGCGACTACGCAGGTAAGGTGCCCGCGATCATTATCGACAACGAACGAAAGCGTCTGCCGCAGGCAATGAGTCCTGCTGAACTAATCATTGACGACGATTGTGAGTTCTGTCGCATGTCAGCTTTCCAAGCTGAGATGGGCAATGGTCCAGGTTTCTGGCATCTGGATGGCTGCAACATGGATGATGGGTTCGCCTTTTCTTCGTGTCTTACTCTCGAAGAGTGGGAAGCCGAAAAGCGGCAGCGCGAAGAATTTGATCGGGAGTTTAACCGCAAGTGGGCAGAACGCGAGCAGCGTATCGCGCGTGGCGAAAGCGTTGAAGATGAATTTGGTTTCGACTGGCTGGAAACTCCCAGGTCAGATCAGGTTGATTCCGATCCGGATTTTCCATTCTGAAATTGAGGTCGAGTCCAGTCCGCAGAGTTGGACTATCCGCGTTGCGGACTGGCATCTCCTCGCCTGAACCGTGAACACGGCAACAATCTTGTGAGTCCCGTCTGATGACAATCCGAAATGTGTGGACAGGATTCACGCGATTAACAAGATGCGTGTAAACCTACCGAAGCTCGTCGGTAAAACTTGAAACCAAACGCTGCTTCTCCGACAATGCATCCATTATGAACCGCTATCTAATCACCATCGCATTGCTTCTTGCCGCCTCTACCACATCCGCCGTCGCTCAGGATTGGAGTCAATGGCGCGGGCCGTCACGAGATGGAATCATTCCCGCATCCAGTGCTCCAACAAACTGGCCTGCCGCGCTACAACGCGCCTGGCGAGTTGAGATTGGCGAAGGTTATTCGTCACCGGTTGTTTCCCGCGGCAACGTCTTCGTTCACGGTCGCAAGGATCCTGAAGAAGTCGTGATGGCGATAAACCTTGAGACTGGAAAAATGCTCTGGGAACAGAAATACCAGGCCGACTTTAAGAAGAACCAGTACGCGGTAAACATGGCCAAGGGTCCAAACGCCACTCCGCTGGTAATGGGTACGCGTCTGTTCACGCTTGGCGTTACCGGCATCGTCAACGCCTGGGACACTGCCACCGGCCGTCTTCTTTGGACTAAAGACTTTTCAAAAACTGTCGACACGTCAAAGATGTTTTGCGGAACTGCCGCATCGCCACTCGCTGTAAACGACAGGGTTGTCATTCAAGTTGGCAGCGACATCCATGGAGGTCAAATCGTGGCGCTCGAACCTGCGACCGGTAAAGTAGCGTGGGAATGGAAAGGCGCAGGTCCTGGCTACGCATCGCCAGTCGTGATCGATGTCGCCGGCAAGAAACAGATCGCCACCATGACTAACGGCTCAATCCTTGGCATTGATGCCGCGACTGGTGCTGAACTGTGGACCGTGCCGTTTCCAGACGAATGGCACGAGAACATCGTGGCACCGTTGTGGACCGGCACGCATCTCGTTGCCTCTGGCACACGCCAGGGAACACACGCGTACACCATCCTCTACATTGCTGGGGTCTGGTATGTGAAAGAAGTCTGGAAGAACCCCGAGGTGGCGATGTACATGAGTTCTCCTGTTTATGGCGACGGGGTGATCTACGGCATGTCTTCCAAAAAGAAAGGGCAGTTTTTTGCTATTGATGCTAAGACGGGAGCTGTGAAATGGGCGACGGAAGGCCGTGAGGGCGATCATGCTTCGGTATTGATGACTCCACGTCATTTGATCTATCTCACCAACGGCGCCGATCTGATCGTGGCGAAACGCGGAGCCGCGAGCTTCACTGTGGAGAAACGCTACGACGTGGCAGATGCCCAGACGTGGGCCGTGCCGGTGTTCCTCGGATCGGATTTGCTGGTGCGCGACGCAACCGGACTTATGCGACTTACTCCGTCGACGCAAGCGGCAAACGGTAAGCAGTGAGCAGTAAGCAGGCGATTGCTTTCACCGTTGCTCGAATACACCTTTGCAACTTAATAAGCGCTTAGCTATGATCAACTTCATATTTTTCCCATGTCTGACACCGCCAAATCACTCTCCCTCGAACGCAAGATCAAGATGCACGAGGCGCGTGAAGGCATCATCAACCGCCTGGCCTTAACGCTTCCGACCACAATCAATTTAGATCGATTTCTGAACGTTATCGTTTCCGAACTGGGCCGGATGATGAATGTCGATCGCTGCGATGTCATTCAACTCACCTCCACCAGCGAGTTGCGGATCAGTCATGAATGGCGCGCGAGTGACGACGTTCCTTCGAGTCTGGGGACCCGCATTCCGCTCGATCCCAGACAGCTGGCTGAACACGTTGATATCACTAAGCCGATCCGAATGGACGATACTTCGGCGCCGGGGTTGGACCAGAAGGTGCGTTTCCTGGCAAAGAGTTTGGGCACGCGCTCGCTCTTGGTAGTGCCGGTGATCCGTGGTGACGATGTTCTCGGCCTCGTGGGCATGCACACCACCAAAACTCCCCGCACCTGGCTCGATGATGAGGTTTCATTTCTCGAGTCAATCGCCAGGCAGATCGCGGTCGGGTATGAATACACGCGCCTCTACACCGACAAGGAACGCGAAGCAGAGACAAAGCGAGCACTTTTGGAGATCGCTAACGCGCTTAACGCACGCTCTGATTTTCGCGAGGTTTCATCACTTGTACTCGAGCGGGCCATCACACTCGTCGGCGCCGACTACTCCGCATTGGGAGTGCTCGATCCGAAAGGCGGACGCATCAGTCTGGTGGCGTTCAAAGCTGCACCGCACGCCGCCACTGATTCGGTCCAGGGCTTGATCGAAGAACATGCGCAGTCACTTGATCTCACCGAGTTTCCCGCCGCTATGGAAGTGTTGGCCCAGGGAAAAACCTTGCGACTCCTCGATTCAGATCTTCCGTTCCCTTTTCGATTAATTTTCAACGCCACGCTTGGCGGCCGCGCTGCCCTGGTTGCACCCGTGCGTGTTGCCGGACAAGTGTTTGGTTTGCTTGGTCTGGTTTGGAGTGAAGCGCGTGCCGGTTTTCAGGATCACGAAGTTGCCCTGGTTGAAGGCATCGCCGATCAGGTCGGCACAGCTCTGGAACGCGACCAGTTGTCAGCCGAGGTGATGAACCTTCGCGATGCGCTGCACGAGCGTTACGGCGAGGGTCGAATTATCGGGCAAACCGCGAATATCAAACGGGCGATTGAGCTCGCGCTGAGTGTGGCTGACACTCAAACAACCGTGCTGATCCAGGGTGAATCAGGAACGGGCAAGGAACTTCTCGCCAACCTGATTCACTACAACTCGGGTCGCGAAGATCAGCCGTATATCAAACTCAACTGCGGCGCTATTCCCGAAACGCTGCTTGAGACGGAACTCTTTGGCCATGAAAAAGGCGCCTTTACTGATGCGCGCGCGCGTCGCCAGGGAAGATTTGAAGAAGCCAATGGCGGGACGTTGTTTCTCGACGAAGTTGGTGAGATGAGTTTGTCGGCCCAGGTAAGATTGTTGCGCGTTTTGCAGGATGGAGAATTCACGCGCGTGGGCGGTAGCGATGTGATCAAAGCTGACGTGCGCGTGATTGCTGCTTCGAATGTTGATCTTGAACGTGCCACTGACCTCGGGACTTTCCGCAAGGATCTCTATTACCGGCTTTCCGTTTTCCCAATCAGTTTGCCGCCGATGCGAGAGCGCCCGGAAGACATTCATCCGCTCGTTATCCACTTCCTTGAGCATTACAAACAAAAGACCGGACGCTTCATCTCAGGAATTTCGAAAGACGCTTTGCAGGCGATGATTACTTACGAATGGCCTGGCAATGTGCGCGAGTTGGAAAACGCGATCGAGCGCGCCGTGATCATCGCGTCGGGCCGGCAGATCGAATTGGAAGACTTGCCGGTAGCGATCAGCCGTATCGCGTTGCAGGAACGTGATCGCATCAAAGTTGAACGAGCTCGCGCGGCTAGCGAGGGACGGACCACTACCTTTGAAGTTACGGTGCCTTCGTCAATGGACGAAATTGAACGGCAGGCAATTGAAGCTACACTCGACTACACCCGGGGCGACAAAACTCACGCTGCTCGCGCTCTCGGCATCGGCCGCAAAACTCTCTACCGTAAACTCGATCAATACAACGGCGGGAATACTGACGCTGAATAAAGGCGTATAGAGTTCAGCCTTCAGGCTGCGCGTCGTTACAACCAACCTTCGAAGAACCTAACCCGGCAAGCTGAAGCTTGTACTCTATACACCAACTAACCACCTCGAATGAGTACGCCTTCGGACGCAGATGAGGTAAGGTCGCAGGTCTTAACCATGTCGCCTCCCGAACGGGCGCATTGCAAGTGTGTGCCTAAAGCGTGTCGGCGAACCGTTTGGACCAGCATCGGTGTATTAAGCCAGTCCTCCTCTCACTCCCGCCAGTTTTCTCCGCCCTGATGAAATCCGCAGGGCATGGCTATTGCGACATAGATCTCGAACCGCAGTCCTGCGTAACGCAAACTCTTAGTTTGCGGGCCCCCGGCCAACAGTCAATCTGGGGTTCTTTTGAACCGTTCCCACTATCAGATTCACTCGTATTTTTGAAGGAGAGCTTATATGAACCGAATTAAAGTATGGCCACACATGACAATCGTGGCAGTGGTAGTCGCCATGATTGCCGGCGCCGGCGTGGCGTATTGGATGAAACATGAACCGACCGCGTCAGCCGAAGAGATGCCATATGCAGCTCGCATTCAACGAGTGGATGGCGAGGTTGCATTCAGCGATGGACTGGCAAATCCGGATGCAGACGCTGAATGGGTGGCCGCTTCCGCGAATCAACCTTTCTCAGTAGGAGATCGAATCTACACTCGTGATAACGCACGCACGTCACTCGCATTTAGCGGGCGCAACTTTGCTCGCCTTGATCCAAACACATCGCTCGACGTCGTTTCGCTTAGCGATCGCCGCACACAGCTGGCGCTTCGAGACGGCTCGGCAATGTTCGACGTCGGATATTTACAGCCCGATGAATCATTTGAAGTAGCCACTCCAAACGGCTCAGTAAACTTCGAACAGCCTGGGCTCTACAACGTCGGTTTCGATAACAACGGCGGGGTGCTCGTATCGGTACTGAGCGGGCTGGCACAGGTTATTGGTGCAGGTGGCACCGGCCAGATCGACAAAGGCGAGATGCTGACCCTCGCTGGTCAGGTGGCATCGGAGTTGGTGTTGTCGCGTATTAATGGCCAGGATGCTGGACGCCAGGTCGATGACTATTATCGCTATCAGTATCCAAATTCTTACGACGGGCGTTACAGCAACTACGACGCCTATGCAAGTGATCCTAACTATTACGATCCATACCGGACCAACGCCAGCTATCAGTATGCGAACTCAAACATTCCGGGCCTCAACGACCTCGACTATTACGGTGACTGGCAGAACGTAGACGGCTATGGCCAGGCCTGGAGACCACGGGTGGATTCAGGATGGGTCCCTTATCAACAGGGCCAGTGGACCAACGATTATCCCTATGGACCAACCTGGGTTTCCAGCGAACCCTGGGGTTATGCGCCTTATCACTATGGCCGTTGGGCCAACGTTGGTAACCAGTGGTATTGGGTTCCTGAGTCGAAGAACACAAACGCATCTTATGCTCCTGCGCTGGTAGCGTTTGTTCCCTTGGACGACGTAAACCAGATTGGCTGGGTGCCGCTTGGTCCAGGAGATAGTTATGCGCCTCGGTATTACGACTCAAACTGGCAGCCACAATATCTGACGCGGGACAATCTTTCGCCGACCCAACTCATTAACTTAGGTATACCTGGCGCCGTTACGGTGGTGCAGATGGATACCTTCGGTCGACGCCTCGATTCGCGCAACGTTCGCAGGATTGATCAGCAACGATTGGCCGCGAATAGATCAACGCTCGATCCTTTAACTCTGACTCCGCTGCGAAACGCAGTCATCAATTCCGCCTGGGGACGTGGCAAGATTGATCTGCCGCCCGGTATTGCGAAGAAACTCCGAGACACGCCTGTTTATGTCGGCCGCGATGTAAAGGACTCCAGGTTTAGAAAGAACGTGGCGAAGTCGATGCGCGTGGAGCACGTGGCAGAGGGCGCCAGAAACCAGAAATACAAGGTGAAGGATGAGCGCCAGTTGCAGCAGAAGGATAACGGCAGAGGAAATGAGGACGCTCAACGTCAGGCACGCGACGCCGAACAGCGGCAACAAAAAGCCGGTAACGCTGAGGCTAAAGCTAATCGCGACAACCAGCGCACTCAGGACAAGACCGAGCGCAAGGCTACACAGCAACCGCAGGGTGAGAGAGTAGCAAATCCCGCGAAGTCTCAGCCGAAGAATGAGAGCAAGGGTCAATCCAAGCCCGACCGCAAAGAAGGCGGCGGTAAAGGTAAGGGTAAGGGAAAACCGTAAGGTAGCGGAAGCCAGGAGGCTAAAGCAGGAGGCAGGAGATTTTCCATATCTCATTTGTCAGTTTCCATTTTTCATTGAAGAAAATTGACTGGAGTCCGTATTGCCTCTCGAGAGCTGGTCAACTAAATCGCCGAGTTGGGGTTAGACCATCGCTTGCGGGCAGCTGCCACAGTCTATTCAGAGTGCCGCAAGGGTTCCGGCAATGACAAATGAGATCTGACAAATCAGATATGGAAAATCTCCTTTCCCTTGTCCCTTGTCCCTTGTCCCCTTGCCACTTGGCCCCTGCCTCCTGCTGATTGCTGATTGCTGACTGCTGTCTGCTGTTTGCTGTTTGCTGTTTTCATTGACTTTCCCCGGCAACAGGAATATCGTGCGCTCGCTATTTCACAAGGCTGAATTCTCACGAGCCTGTAACCTTGCACACTCGCTAAATCCGGCCTCGAAATAACCACGGTGCATAGCAGCATCGCTCACTCAGCAAGCCTTTCACACAATTAGAACCAGGGTTAGTGCAACGCTTGCGGGCAGCTGTTTCTGCTGCACCGGCTGAAGTCCGTTTTGGAGGAACCCTTCTAAACTGCCCCAACAGCAAAGCGGCTACCGCATTCGTCGCTTCGCCTTTCACGAAAGGAACAAAACTCACACAGACGCCGCACGAAGGCTCACCTGACGAATGCTGATGGTTTAAGTAAGGAGAAAAACCATGTCTGATCAGATCAAAGACGAAAACATTCAAGAGCTGCAGGAAACCGCGGAGGTCATGCAGAAGCTCGCCAGCAATGAAAAAGCTTTTAACGAGGCACACGCCGCCTTCATCGCTGAAGATGCCGTTAAATTTGAAGCAGCGCTAAACCTTGCGGGTATCGTCATTGAGCGTTGTCACATCGTTTGCCGGTTCTTCTGCCGTAAGCATTGCGTTGGACTCTGTCGAAAGTTCTGTCCACGTCCAGCGCAAGGCGAGGTTGATAACAAGGAAATCCGCGGCTTCGCAAACGCGTATGCCCCGGTGTTTCGCGATGAGGCGGTCGTCAAGCGCTTCCTTGAGATCATGGAGAAGGAAGACGTCAACGCCTGGAACGAAGAGATCAAGCGTCACAAACTGGAACTGTATTGCTACCAACTCTGTATCTTGTTGTGCGCCGTGCGGTGCAAAAAGAAGTGCTACAGGGTATGCCCGCCCGCGCCATTGATTACTCGCGTAGGCTCCATTCCGGTATCTCAGATTGACGCATCAGGATACGGCCATGGACCAAGCGTTCAGCCTGGTCTGGTCGGAGCCGATAACCCGGCTGGAGGTATCGGCGACCACCCTTTTGGCGGGGTGGCCGAGCTTAGGGGTGTTTTCAATATGCCCGGAGTCAGGGAGTATCGGGTGGAACTATCCACCACCGGTCCCGCTGGTCCATACAACCCGGTGATCGTAGGACCGCAGGGTGGTTACGATCAGGTTCCGCCGCAGCCACCTCCGCCTGTGCCACCTCAACCACCACTGCCACCATGGGTGTTTCAGTTTTTCCGCACTCGTAGCGCCTCTACCGGCGCCGATCCCGGCTGGTTCCAGGTTAACCAGTTGTGTGACTCGGATGGCGGTAGATCCGAAACGGGTGAGAAAGTCCTGATGACCTGGCCCACGCCGGCGCCTGACGGCGTGTATCACCTGCGGCTGCGAGTGCGCGACGCCGCCATGAACGTACGCGTCAGCGGACCGCAAGTGGTCCGAATTGATAACACTGGTCCATTCCCGCTGCCGCGACCGACGATCAAACTGGAACTGGAGAAGAAGGACGGCACGCGCGTGGAGTTGAAGTGTGGCAAGGTCCGAAAAGGCGACGGCCTGATCGTGGTTACCATTCACGCATTCGATCCAAACATGAGCGGCGTCTCGGTCACCGCCCGTGGTAACTCCGGTCTGTCGGTTCCGGTAGTCGATACCGGCTCGACACCACTGTCGAAGACCTACAACGGCAACATCGCCGATCAGGGATACCCCGTTCCCACAGAGTTTCGTTGGGATCCATGGAGCGATCCAAGAATCGTGCCTTGTTGCTATCTCGTTTACGTTGAGATCAACGACCGTGCGATTCTCAACAACACCTACACCGGCGGCCATTCCGGCGCTGGTTGGGAAGCAATCGAGATCGGGATCTAACACGCGACTGAAATCGCGACTCTAGGGGCGGCACTCCGTGGCCGCCCCATTTGTTGCGCTTCAACCAACCGAATGATTTTTCTGGCCAGCAACTGGGGCGGCCACGAAGTGCCGCCCCTACAATTCTCCTCCTCCAACACTTCGAAAAAGCATCCGCAGATTACGCGGATTACCGGAACCGCTTGCATGAGAGGGGCTTGGATCGAGAGTCGTCGTTTACTGCTGTTTGCTATCTGCTGTCTGCTACCGTCCAGCAAGAGCTTGACCGCCGATCGCAACTCGCGTTATGTTGAAGCCACTTCGCAGAAGTAGGTTAATTGCTATGTTGGTACTCACGAGTTACAGCTTCTCATAAATCCTGGCGACCGCATTCGGTCGCAACCTCTTAGTTTATTTAGAACTTCGGGACTTTACAGCGTCGTTGTCTGTCTGCGTTTGGAGTGCGCCGGCAGAGCGACGCGGCAGTTCGACATCACACTCCATTAGATTGAGTTGGTTTACCCGTTATGGACATAGAAAACTTCATTAAGGACGCGCTCTACAAACCGAACGACTACATTGCGTATCACGTCGGGCGGCAATTAGCGGAGCTGCATCCGGACAAGACAATCATTGAAGGCAAGACCGGGTACTTTGACCTGGAGGCATTCGTGCGCGCGGAGAAATGCTCGATTGTGCAGGAGTCGTCCATCTTCAATCACGTCAAAACATGGTGGGATGGACCAGCACAAAGACTCTCAAACAAGTTGTAGAAAACTCCTGGCTCAACGTGCTCTGGCGCGGTCACCTTCTCGATGTAGTCCTCATCACCTGGTCGGAGAATTGCCGCCGCTCCCGACATCACTGGATTGTCGCGGAAAGCAGAAAGCTCGCCGAAGCTTTCTTCGCCGAAGTCTGTGAGTGGTCATCCGAGGTGCGTGGGGAAATTCTTGTTTTCCAGGATGGCGACTGGCAGAAGAACAAGGAGCTCTACGAGTCTATTAAGACAGCAACCTTCAACAACGTCATTCTGCCTGATTCACTAAGGCAGCAGCTGCCGGGCGACTTCGAACAGTTTTTCAGTTCACGTGCGGTGTATGAGCAGTACGGGATACCCTGGAAACGCGGAGCTTTGTTTATTGGACCACCGGGCAATGGCAAGACCCACACGGTGAAAGCGCTCATCAATCAACTCGGGCAACCCTGCCTCTACGTGAAAGGGTTCAAGACGGAGTATGCAACCGAACAGGAGAACATGGGTGCGGTGTTCTCGAGGGCACGCATGAGCGCGCCTTGCTTGCTGGTGTTGGAAGACATCGACTCAATGATCGACGATGAGAATCGATCGTTCTTTCTTAACGAGCTTGATGGGTTTGAGAACAACACTGGCCTGGTGGTCCTGGCCACCACCAACCACCCCGACCGTCTGGATCCCGCCATCCTCGATCGGCCGAGCCGCTTTGATCGTAAGTACTACTTCGAACTACCGGCCGCCGCGGAACGACTTGCGTATGTCACTGCCTGGAACAACCGGCGGGCGGAACCAGCGATGCGCAACCTTATCGAAGTAACTCAAGCCGGGATATCTCACAGTCAGGAAGGTGGGTTTGCCCCCGCTCTTCTCAGAACCGGGAGCGTTAGCGACCGGATAACTGTGAACCACCCTCAAAATCACGACGCAATACCACTCCCGCAACGGCCACATCTTTCTGAGGGGGCAGTAAGAGAAGTTGTAGAGCAGACCGAAAACTTCTCGTTTGCATACATGAAGGAGTTATTCCTTTCTGCGACGATGCAATGGATGTCGACCCGCGCAGAAACGTTGAAACCAAACGAGAGTAGCGGTGCTTCGATGGACGAGATCATCCTCGAGCAAGCTGTTCGACTCCGCGCGCAAATGACCGCGAATACACAGACCTAAGGCGCGGCGCAGCACAGTGCGGAAAGGCTCTGCCTTTCGGGGGGTCTTCTATTTCTTCTGAGGCTGAGCCTCAGGAAACTGTGGGAGCTGTACGGAAAGCCAAAGGCTTCCAGCACTGTGCGGCGGCGAAGCCGCAACCGTAGCATCCCATTCGTCAGTGGAAATATCGCGATTGATGCGTTCGCTCGCGTTGCGTCCGCGCGTGACTGGATGATCGCCAAGGTTCTTCTGCCGGCGTGAGAATCAACCTGCCGCAAAGTTTCCTAAAACCGCCGCGAAGCCTTCGCTTTCGCAGTCCCTCAGAATCATTTGAGCCAGGTAATGGAGATCTCCCCTTCGACCTGGGTGAATTCTTTGTCTCCTGTGACCAGGTGAGCTTTTCTCTGCTTAGCAAGAGCGGCAGCAAAGCAGTCGGCAAAAGACATCTTGTGCTTTGACTTGAAACCTGCGGCTTCGTGAGCGAGATCCCAGTCGGCATCAATAAACTTGATTCTTAGTTGCCTCAGTTGGCGAATACTAGAGTCGGCCTCCGCAATGGATACCTCGCGCGCGAGGATGTACCACACCTCACCTGCATTGACCACAGTCATGAACAGCGGGACATCCTCATCGTGGGCATCAGACATTATGTCTGCTACCTTTTCAGCGGAAGGCTCGCCCCCCAGATAGGACATGATGGCCCACGAGTCCAGCACAATAGCGCGCGCCTTACGAGCCATTTATAGTTTCTGCTCCTTCTTCTTCTCTGCCATAAGGGCCTTCAGCAAGCCCTTGCCTTTGAACTTGCCACGAAGGCTGTGAACATACTCGCGCGTGATCGGCTTAAGAGTAATCTCTTTGGCGTCCTCATTAAGTTCGATCTGAATTCGAGTTCCCTCCTTAATTCCCAGCTTCCGGCGCATTGACGAAGGAATTACTATCTGACCTTTCGATGTTGCAGTGGTTTCCACCTCATCTCCTCCTTCCCACTAACAAGCTTAAGTTAGCTCAAAGCCAAAATGTAAGTCAAATTGGTATTTGTATTACATTCTAGACAAGGTTGGACACGGCTGGTTCGAGTTTAGTCGTAGAAGACATCCTTCAAGTAGCGATCAAAGTTCAATCGCGCGCGGGGCGATGGCCCGGTAATTCTTGTTTCGTTTCCAGTAGACCTTAGCTCCTCAGCTCGCTCCTGAAACTATCCTCATGATTAACAACTCAGCTAGAATCCCGTGAAGACAAACAGAACGGCACAAAGGCGTCCTGTTTCAAAAGGAGAAAGCTATGGCAGTTACAGATAGTTTGGCCGGCCGGAATATAGGAATGATCCTGCTTGGCGTGTGGTTGATTCTCACCGGACTCTTGCCGTTGCTTGATGTGAGGGTCTCGGCCACAGTCACGATGGCTCTGGCTGTGCTGGCCATTGCTGCGGGCGTCCTCATACTTCTGAGACGTTAGCGACGCGCTGGGCCCGTTAGACTGATCAGTGCGTTAGCGAGTCGGAACCTGGCTCGACACCTCAGGACGACTAGCGGTCTGGCCGATCTCAGTCGCGTTCTTACCGACTCGTCCAGCTCTCGCGACTGCGGTTTCGGCTCTCAAGCGCATGGCGGATTTCGTGTTGGTATGCCTTGAATGGGTACGTGGACAGCGCAATCCCGCGGAGTGCCAGCCAACATCATCATTCCCTCTTATCTAGCAATCTCCTTACAAAATTCTAATCAAAATATGCTCGTCAAACTCACAAGCCCTACTTATCTGTAGTTGCCTCTCACTTCGGCGGAATTATTCCAAATGGCCCATTTTCTCAGCCCACTTGTGGTTTGCGGGGCATGATGGTTGCTCCCTGTAGCAGGGTTACGAGGAAAAGGACCAGGAAATTAAGAGTTGTGGTTTTGGGGTGACTGATCCTGAGATTAGGAGATCGAAAATCTCAAAGTAAGCGTGGAGAGTGAAGATCTCAACGTAAGCGTGGTCTGGAGAATTAGAGATCGAAGACTTTCTGGATCTGAACTTTAAGATCTACAGATCTCAGCGCTCCAACAATGCTCCAAACGGGAGGATTTATCTCGGAGGAATTATCTATGAAAAACATTAAAGTTTGGCCGCACATGACGATCGTTGCGGTAGTGGTGGCGTTGCTCGCCGGCTTAGGCGTGGCTTGGTACATGAAAAATGAGCGGTCGGCCTCTGCTGAAGAGTTGCCGTACGCGGCGCGAATTCAAAGAGTGGATGGTGAGGTGGCTTTAACCAACGACCTGACTGACTCTGAAAATGCGCAGTGGATTCCCGCGACCCAGAATCAACCATTCTCAGTTGGCGATCGCATTTACACTCGTGACAATGCGCGGACCTCGCTCGCGTTCACGGGACGCAACTACGCACGACTCAATCCAAACACCGCTCTCGATGTGGTGGCGCTCGAGGATGATCGAACTCAACTCGCACTGCGCGAAGGTTCGGCGATCTTTGATGTGGGATATCCCGGCGACTTGTTTGAAGTAGGAACACCCTACGGTGCAGTCACCTTCGATGAACCGGGTCTTTATGACGTCGGTTATGACAACGACGGCAACGTGCTCGTTTCCGTGTTGAGCGGTGTCGCACAGATTGCCGGTCTGGCCGGCTCAGGTCAGATCAGCAAAGGTGAAATCCTGACGCTCGCCGGCACAACCGCTGCTCAGGTGTTGCTATCAAGAATGAACGGCGACGACGCAGGATATTTAGTCGACGACTATTATCGATATCAGTATCCGGATGCTTACGACGGCAGGTATAGCAGCTATGACGCATATCTAAATGATCCTTATTACTACGATCCGTATCGACGATATCAGAGCTACCAATACGTGAGCTCCATCATTCCCGGTGCCTACGATCTCGATCGCTACGGCGACTGGCACAGCATCGACAACTACGGCTACGCCTGGAGACCGCGGGTTGATTCAGGCTGGGCGCCTTATCAACAGGGCTATTGGACCAACGACTATCCGTATGGCGCTACCTGGGTTTCGTCTGAGCCGTGGGGTTATGCGCCTTACCACTATGGTCGCTGGGCCAATGTTGGTAACCAGTGGTATTGGGTGCCCGATGGCGTGAATTCAACACCGGTCTATTCACCCTCGTTAGTAGCTTTCATCCCAATGGATGACGGCCAGATTGGCTGGGTGCCTTTAGCTCCAGGCGAAACGTATGTTCCGCGTTATTACGATCAGAATTGGCAGCCGCATTATCTGACGCGCGCTGGTCTCAATCCGGCGCAGCTGATAAATCTTGGGATTCCTGGTGCGGTAACAGTGGTCCCGATCGATGCTTTCGGTCGGGTCATCGACCCGAGGAGTGTCAGACGATATGGACCGGATCGATTTGCATCGGTGCATCCGACGCTGGAGCCACTGACATTAACTCCACTGCGCAACGCGGTGATAAATTCCGCGTGGGGTCGCGGCAAGATAGACATTCCCCCGGGTATCGCGAAAAAGCTTGATGAGCGATCGGTGTTCATAGGGGACGTGCCGCGCCATAAATTCCGGAACGAGCAGGCTAAGCGCTTTCGTGTCGAGTCCGTTCCGGACAAGGCCAGGAAGGAGAAGTTTCAGGTTAGAGATAATCGTGGCGATGGACCACCAGTCGTTTCTGGTAGACGCGACGACGTTGGGCGGAGACAGGAAATAGACCGGCTCACTCGTGAGGCAGCCAAGGGTAACCGCGATGCCGAACGTCAGGCCCGTCAGTTGGAACAGGAACAACGGAAGGCTCAGGCTGACCAGGAGCGGGCTGCCCGGCGCGCTGCGCAACAACCGCAGGGTGAACGCGTTAGTAATCCTGGACGGCCGGCCAACTCCGATGTTCGCCGACCTGAGAAATCACGCGGCCGGCCGGATGTGCCCAAGGCCCGAGAACCACAACGACGTCAACAGGTCGTGAGCCAACCGCAGCCGGTTGGCAATGCACGCGGTCGACAGGACGTGCCTAAAGCACGTGAGCCGCAGCGCCGGGAACAAGTGGTGAGACAACCACAGCCTGCGCGTTCGCAGCCGCAGGCACAAAAACCGGCTAAGGCGGAGCGACAGAGTGGACCACCATCAGCACCAGGTGGACAGGGTCAGGGTGGTGGAAAGGGTAAAAAGGGCAAAGGGTAAATCGGTGAATCGAGGAACCGAATGTAGGGGCGGCACTCCGTGGCCGCCCCTTGCTTCTATTTACCATTCACCTTTTACCGGGTTTTGCGTTCATGAGTGGAAGAGAGCGAGGTTGGCCGTCAATCTCAGAAATTGTTTCGCCGATTCGATAGGCACCCATCTTCGAATAAAAACCTTCCGCGTTTGGATCAGCAGAGATTTGAACGTCGGAGATCTCCCGAGCGGCTGCGTTCTGCATAGCGTGTACGAATAGAGCTTTACCGACACCGCTCCCGATGTGTGCAGGTGCGACCCACAGGTGATCAAGCTCCGCCTTTCCGTCCTTTGTCACGAGCGCATAAAAGGCGATGGGCTTTCCCTCGTGCTCGGCAACAAAAACGGGATTATGGGTGAGATAGTCGGGGGAGATAGTTAGGTCGGCCTCCCAATGCTTGATCCAATGCTCTGGATAGCCCCAGTGACGTTTCGCGTCGTGAGCGATTATGGTTAACGACTCCGCATCGTCAGGTAAAGCACGGCGAAGTCCTGGGCTTGGTGTTGACATGTTTTGAGTAATGTCCGATCCGAAAGCGCTTCTTGCCCGACAAGCAACTAACAGTTTCCTTTACGAGTTACTGAATCTTCCAAACTGAACCATCTGAATATTCAACCCGCACGATCAGGATGCCTTCCCCGAGATTGTGGCGTTCATTCTTGTCCAACGAATGGATGCTGACCGTTTGAGTGGGCGGCCTGGTGATCATGTATTTGAGTTCCTTCGACTTGCCCGGAGCGATCTTCTCTTCACTACGAAATTGCCGGCGGCCCACTTCGTTTTGACTGTTGGTGTCGAAGAACACGTAGTCCCAGTCGACTGCTGTGATTGTCTTGTCGCCGCTATTTTTTACCTGAGCGCTGTACAAAAACTGGTATCGCCCTGGCTTATTTTTGTGTATCTGGGCGGTAAGGACTGCATCGGTGCGCGCGTCGCGTTCGGCCTTCGCAATTTCGGCGCCGATGCCTCCCTTTTTGGCATCCTCAATCCGCTTCTGGTTTCGCGACCGGACGCGCATTTCATCAAAGTTCTCAATCGGACCGCTGAATGGATCCTGTTGCCAGTTAATTCTCTCCTTGGACCAACTAAACTTTACAACAGCAAGATCCGGAGAAGGAGGCGACTGAACTGCGGTCTGCGCACACACTGCTACGACACCGGAAGCCATGCAACACACCAAAAATAGGATCTTCATAATTCGTCTCCTGTCTTCAGTCATGAACCGGGGGCGTTCTCGCATTTATTGTGAAGCGACTAGCGGAATTTTTTACCCTTAACGACGCAAAGTCAAATCGGGGCTGAAGTAAATCAGCCCCGATCCGAATGAAGTAGCCCGCGCTGGTAATCGCCGAAGCGGGCCAGCTTTTTAGCGGCTATTAGAATACATAGCGAATGGCAACAATCACTCGGCGGTTGCCACCGTTTGTACCCCATTGATTTAGGAAACCCGAGTTGGTCACGGTCGCATTGGGAATACCGAAGTCTCTCGAATTGGTGAAGTTATAGAAATCTGCGCGGAGCTGCAGTTTCTGATTTTCACTAATTCTCGTCGTCTTCAGGATTCCAATGTCGATGTTATTGATGCCATCGGCGCGGAGAATGTTTCGACCCGCGCTTCCAACGCGCTGTCCCGTTCTCAGCGTTTGGAAAATAGCATTGCCGTTGGCACTGACTGCGCCGCGCAATCTGAACAATTCCTCGACTGATAAACCGGTCACCGGTATCAGCGAGTTTGGTCGAATCGCGTTGCCCACGAGAGTGTCGATTCCTCCTAACGCCGCGGTTGGATCCGATCCATTCAACGGCGTGAACGGTGCGCCACTTTGTAGCGAGAACGCAGAATTGACCTGCCAGCCGCCTAGCACATGGCCAATAACGCCGTTTTGTTCACGATACCATGGCAACTCATAAACAAAGTTACCAGCGACTCGATGCGGTCGGTCAAAGGTTGAGCGTCCGCGATCGGCCTTGGGATTGAAGGAGTCTTGCGGAATGGCGATTTCACCGGGAGACGGGTTGAAGATTTCAGACGCCTCGTCGATGAATGAGCTCCAGGTGTAATGGAGGCCAGCGCTGAAGCCGCGGCTCAATCGTTTTTCCATACTCACCTGCATTGAGTGGTAGATGGAAGACGCCGAGTTGGTACGCAACCTAATGGTTGACTGGGTTGGGACAGTACGGCAACTGTCAGTTGGTGACGTTACAAATGCAACGCAGCCAACCGCATTCAGTCGGCGCGGATTACCGTCAATGGTTTGGAAAAGATTGGAGCCCTTCGAACCGACATAGCCCCATCTAAGCACAGTGTCTCGACCGAATTCACGCTGCATCTCGAAGCTGAATGAGTCGTAAACCGGCGCATGAAAATCGTCGGAAACAACTGTTCGCGCGAAGGTCTTTGGATCGATCGAAGGAGTTGCCAGGTTAACGAATGCATTCGTAGTGCCCGCTGCTCCCGCCGCCGATCCTGTTTCGCCCGGCAGGGTAATCGCCGCCGTCGGGAAGGTCGCGGCTGCAACAAACGGGAATGAACTCCAAATGTTTAGCGCAATGTTCGTGAAGGTGTAGTCATGCGTTCGCGAGTAACCGCCACGAACTACCAGCCTGTCGCCACCGGTAAGGAAGCCCAGCATTCCGTCGGTGTCGGTGCGCGGGTTCCAGTTGAATCCGATGCGCGGCTGGAAGTTTTTCTTGTCGCGCGACGGAATCGGCGAAACGATGAAGCGAGGGTCATTTCCTGCAGCCGCAACTACCGGTGCGTTGAAATCGACGAGGTCGCCAATTGGCTGTCCTGGCAACTCCCATCTCAACCCGTAGGTCAAGGTAAAGTTGGGACGAATCTTCCATTCATCCTGGCCATAGAAATAGAAGTCGTGCCAGTCGAGGTTCAGAATTTCGGCGACGCCGGTCAAGTCCTTATTAATGGTCGCGATTTGCGCAACGTCGTTCACGAAGCGATTTAACGTCGTGTAGACGAGACGGCCGCGCGTGGTGGGTTTGAATAGTTGCTCCAGCTGGCTTCGATGGATATCGAACCCGAACTTCAACCCGTGATTGCCGGCTGTGTGCGAGAGGTTGTCCTGATACTGCCAGGTTTGCCTGACTGAGTACTGCGGCAGGTTTACTCCGAGACCGATCGCGGTACGGCTGGCCGCGGCGTTGAATCCCGTCAGACCTAATTGGTTGATCTCGATCGAGGGGATGGTTTCTGAATCAGGATTATTGGAAGTGGTCGAGGAAGCACTACGCAAGTATGCGAACCGACCTTCATTTACCCAGTTCGGGCCAAGGACGCTCGCGAGAGTGATGTTCAAGCCCTGGGTGCGGGAGATGTTGTTGCTGGTGTTTCCCGGAGGACTTGCCTGGCCGGTGCCGATCGTATCCGAATCCTGATAAATGTAGCGACCAAAGAGTTGGTGGTCTGAATTGAAGTTGTAGTCCATGCGGTGCGACGTCTGCCAATCGTTGAAGACGAAGCTGGTACTGCCGGTAAGCGATCCCGTGGGTACCGTGAACTGACTGGCACCGATGTTGAAAGTGGCCGAGCCGGAAGCGGCCGTTTGGGCTGCCGGCAGGAATCGTAATAACGCCGCGACTTGCGGGCGGCCGCCGGCCTGGGCTTGCAGAACAGCCCGACCTGCTTCAGTCGGAACACCAACGATTGTGATACCGGCTCCCAGCTGCCTGTCCCACCAACGCTGCACTGAGCTAAAGAAGAACAGCCGGTCTTTCAGAACTGGTCCACCGACGGTGCCGCCGGCCTGGTTCTCAATCCGGAACGGCGCATGACGGTTGGATGGGTTGGTCGCGTTTTTGTTACAAAAGCCGAGGTTCTTATCAACGTTGCTGCAGGCATTCAGAGCGTTGCTGTTGTGGAACCAGAAACCAGAACCGTGGAATTCATTACCACCGCGTTTGGTAATCGCATTGAAAACGGAACTTGAGTTACGACCAAACTCCGCAGTGAATTGGTTCGTTACCAGTCGCACTTCCTGAATGACGTCGGGATTGTTCAGGGGGATAGAAGCTCCCGCGACGCCGAAGTCGTTGTTGTCCTGTCCATCAATCATAAAATTGTTGGAACGAACACGACCGCCGTTAGCCGAGTAGTTAATGCCAGCAGCGAAACCTACCTGGTTTGGCCCAAGCTGACTAACACCGGGTGCTGACAGTGCCAGATTGTAGACGTTGCGATTGGTGGATACCGGGAGATCTGCCAGGCGTCGTTCGTCAAATCGAGTACCGACCTCGGCCGTGGTGGTGTTAAGCAACGAGGCGTTCTCAACGACCGTCACGATCTCCTGAACGCCCTTGAGCGTCATGGCAATGTCGACGACGGCATCCTGATTTAGAGAGACGCTGACGCCTGTTTGAACATGCTTGGCGAAGTTGGCGGCTTCGACGGAAATCTCATATGAGCCAACTGCCACGTTCGAGAACCGGTAACGTCCTTCGTCGTCCGTCTGTGTCGTCCTCCCGGTATTGGTGGAGAGATCACGAAGTGTGACTGTGGCGTTCGGGAGAACTGCTCCTTTTTCGTCTTTTATTTGGCCGGACATTGAGCCGGTAGTTTGAGCAATTGCGGGGATCGAAATGCAGGTCAGACAGACTACCAAAAGCAGCAGGGACTTAGTCACTTTGAACATAAGGTCGCTCCTTTGTTGTCGTTGGTATGGCTTGGACTAAACGTCGAGAGGTGCGTAACTGCCCGGCTTGATCGTCGTTTGGTTCCCGTTAAGCAACTAATATTCCGTATATTTACGGAGCAGTTCACGACGCTTCGACATCAAACATTGCCAGTAATTAGCTAACGCAGGGGAGAAGTTAGTAAACGAGGTGGTTGGAGAGCACCCTTTCCTGTTCAAAAAATTGGATTTTCATCCAATTCGCTGTACCAGCAGGGGCTGATTGAGGTGTGATCTAGCTAAGCGGTAGCGCAATCCGAATGAGGGATAATACCTTCCAGGTCGAGAGGAAACGTGGCTGGAGGTAAATGGAAATGAGTGCAGCACCCGACAGGGCGCCGCCTGACAATCAGCTGGTTGAAGCGGCTTCTGTGGATTCAACGGGCGCACCTTCATCGTGGTGCTCGGTCGTGTACAGACGCAGAATGTCCTGTCCCTGGCGAGATCTTGGATCGATGGTCCTCACGTGTTTGCGGCCCTGCATTTCCCAGATCGCGGTGACTACCCCGTCCTTTTCAACGGCGTGATAAGAGATATCTTCGACTGGCGCTTCCGCCGCCGGACTTTCCGTAGCACCTGCACCTTCATTAACAGCACTTTCGTTCTCAGACATTTTTACAAAACACTCCTCTCAAAATTCTCAGCTTGTCTTTTTGGTTTTAGGAATTGTTGCACACGAGTTGGCGAGTGTCCACCGGCCCTCACTTAAGACCGCAGCGCAGCCTCGACCGCAAGCCGAGGAGCAACGACGCCCCAGCCCTGCCGATCAACCTCGATCCCGGCTACGCGCTCAGCAGTTTCGATAAGAATTCGTTTCACCTGCTGCGGGCCCAGCTTTGGATTCGCCTCAAGCATCGCCGCCACAATGGACGCAACGATTGGCGCCGAGAATGAAGTCCCGTCAACATACTTGTAGTGCTGGCTGATCACATTGCCTTCACGAAGCTTGATCGTGATCAACTGCCTGAGGAGTGGTACCGGCAAGTCACGGGCTTCGTCAAAATCATTATCAATACCTTTATTTGATTCAAGGATCGAGGCCACATCATCGTCCGCAGCTGTGTCGAGAGTGGCATAAAGCTCTGCCTGATCAGCGGTCGGCGTAAACGGAAGGATCGGGGCCGCAACCCAAATGCCGGGCGCGATGATTTCCGGTTTTTGCAGACCGTCGATCGTTGGTCCATACGACGATCGATACATCCCACGCCGCGCTCGATCAAGAGAGTTCTGATCGTCGAGTCCACCAACTGAGATCGCCGATGGTGAACAAGCCGGCGGCAAAACCGGATGACCGAATGCCATGCCGGCGTTTCCTACAGCACATACAACAACCAGACCATCCTTCACCGCTCGTTCAACTGTCTGGCACAACGAACTAGTCAAATACGACTGCTCAAAGTCTCCACCAGCCGAAATGTTAACGATGCGGATGTCGTACTTTTTCCGATTGTCGAGCACCCACTCGAGTCCTTGCTGAATGTTCGCATCCGGTATGTGCCCGGTGCGTCCAATTTTCACCAGGACAGCTTTGGATTCCGAAGCGATACCACGATAGAAACCCTGCGACAAATATCCGTTGCCCACGGCAACGACCGAAGTCATCATTCCATGCCAACTAGCCACATCAGTTGTATCAAGCGAAGTCCGATCGTCTTCCGCGTCGAAGATGCTGTGATAAGCAACGATTCGATTTACTGGATTCGTGAGGTCGTCATGCGCGTAGAAGCCGGAATCGAGAAAGGCAATGGTTACACCCCGGCCAGTGAATCGTTCGTCAGCGTCGAGCCGCAGATGTGTGGGGAGTACTTCCGCATTTTGTTCGAAGATTAAATTGTGAGACTCGACCTGGGCCTTAGCCCGACTGAAGAGTTCGACGCAGCGGAGACATGTAGCTGGCAATTCACCTTTTACGTCTGCGTTGGCTTTGATGAACGCGGCCAGGTCATCGGCTACGGCTGATATGGGGACCTGTTGCGCGTTTACCCGGCCACAGATCGGGCAGGTGAGATCAGGCTTCACTGCGCTAACGATCGGTTCCGCAGAACTCAACGACTCGGACATGAGAGGGAGTTTACTTCATACCACACCGATTTCAATCAGGGGCCTGGGGGACGGTCCAGAACCGGTCGCGGTAGCGCCGGATCCATCAGACCCGCTGGTACCAGAGGGGGCTCCATGCCGATCTCTGACTGACCCAAGCGGCTGAGCTTTGCTGTAGAAGGTCTGATAGATCCGGCGCTATCGCGCTCGGTTCTGTACCGGATTAACCGCGACTATCCATAAGTCGAGTGCCGGTTGTGCGTCGCCCAGTGCACCGTGTAAGGTATGCACGTAACCCACGACAACATTTCGTTTAGTTTTTCGGGAGTTCCATGGCCAACGAACAGATGAGCGTCGCAGATATCTTTCGTCGCGCGCAGGAAACAAGGCGAGAGCGTCCACAGGCGTCATACAAGGAAGTAAAAGACATCCTGGTGAAAGAGCTTGGCGGTCGCCCATTTCCCTCGCTTCATAACCTGACAATTCCAGAGCAAGACGCGCGTGCTCCCCAGGAGGACTGGTCTGCCGGGTTGCCGATTGTGCGCCGGGGAATCCAATTCCAGGATTGGGGAGAGATCGTCGACGGGATCATTCTTTCCCTTGAGCAGACGGAAAACTACGAGAGCCAACGTGGGCCAGAGGGCGACCGCGACAAGTGGCACGACCGGACCGTCGGCATTGAAGAGTCAACTCGGAAAGGTGTAAGCAAGTGGATGCCGGAGGAGTTGATGAAACTGGCGGAAGAGCAAAGTAAGAAGTAGTGCCGATCAGTCCGTTGTCAGTAGCCCGTTGCCTGAATGTTCGAGTTGCAACTGACAACCAACAACTGACAACTGACGAAAATGAGCTTTCTTAACAATCTAATCCACGATCCGAAATACCAAACTGCCGCCCCACGTAAGCCGGAAGAGATTACCGATCCCGACATCATTATTAGTCCCGACACTCATCGCGATAATCGTATTCCTCCAGGTCAGTCGCGGACCAAGAAGTGGCCCGTGTTGGACGCTCACGGAACTCCGGAAGTCGATCTCGCTACCTGGTCGTTCGAGGTAGACGGATTAGTCGAACACCCCGGGCAATGGTCACTTGATGAATTCATGCAGTTGCCGGCGGCGAAGGTCTATGCCGATTTCCATTGTGTTACGCGATGGTCGCGACTCGACAACGTTTGGGGCGGCGTGCCGACACGCGAGGTCGCCAGGCTGGTTGGCGTTAAGCCCGAAGCAAAGTTTGTTGTGGCCGCTGCCTACGATTACGGTTGGACCACTAACGTTCCCATAGAATACTTTCTCAAAGAGGACTCGCTGTTCGCGTGGTCCCACGATGGCGCGCCCATTCCACCCGAGCACGGTGGCCCAGTCAGACTAATTATTCCGCAACTCTACGCCTGGAAGTCCGCCAAGTGGGTGAAAGGGTTGCGTTTCCTCGAAGAGGACCAGGCCGGGTTCTGGGAGGAAGGCGGCTATCACATGCGCGGTAATCCATGGGGTCCAGGTGATGGGGAGCGATTCAGGTGGTGAACCTGTTTTCGAATGTCTTCGTTTGTTTCAGTGGTTCGTACTTGCGCCATTGTCGATTACCTAAATGAGCTCACCAAAAGACGCTGCCGCAGTAATTCTTCTTCGACACGGCAACAACCCAAATAATCCCGAAGTATTCCTCGTAAAGCGTAGCGAAAAACTCGCATTCCTTGGCGGGTATTACGCCTTCCCTGGCGGACAGTTTGATGCTGACGATGCGGAAGTTGCGGTGTCCAACTGCGATGATGCCGAAACTCAGACCGCCATCAGTTGTGCTGCTCGCGAACTATTTGAAGAAGTGCAGGTACTCGTAGCACGCGGGGGCGATGCTTTAACAGTTGGCCAACGCGCTTCTCTGCGAGATGATCTTGAGTCGGGTCGGATGACATGGTCAGCGTTGTTGCGTCACTACAACCTGCATCTCGATGCGAATGATTTTACCTTTGCGGGGAGATGGGTAACGCCTCCGTTCAGTCCTCGCCGGTTTGATACCTGGTTTTTCCTGGTCACCTCGCCTCCAAAGCAACAACCTCAGATCGATGCTGACACCGAGCTCGCAAGCGGCGAATGGATTACAGCGCGCGACGCATATGAAGCCTGGCAACGCTCAGAATTGCTCGCTGTACCGCCGGTGGTCCACGCGTTGAAAACGCTTTCCGTGGGAATTAACGAAGGCCTGATGGCGCGTTTCTTAGCTACGCCGAACGCCCACCGTGAACCGACGCGACGGATTGAGTTTCGTCCGAACTACATTTGTTTCCCGGTGCGTACGCCGACCAAACCTCCGGCGACTCACACGAATGCCTACCTCATCTACACCTCGGAAGAGTTGGTAATCATCGATCCGGGGTCGCCTTACAAAGATGAGCAGGCAGACTTGGCAGCCACCGTGGATGATCTGATCGCGGCGGGTAGAAGGGTGCGCGAAATTGTTCTAACTCACATGCATCCGGACCACGTCGGCGGAGTTTACGCTCTATGCCAACACCTCGGAGATCAAGTTTCAGTAGCTACTCATCAATTAACGGCGGAACCGTTGGCTGGCAGCGTTCGTGTCGACCGGTTCATTGAAGACGGCGAATTGCTCGAGCTTGCAGGCGATCCCAAGATTCAACTGGAAGCGCTGCATACTCCCGGTCACGCTCGCGGTCATCTTTGTTTTTATGAGGCACGCACGGGGACATTGATCTCAGGGGATAACATCGTTGGACTTGGCTCAGTTCTGATCGATCCGCCCGAGGGAAACATGAGCCAGTATCTCGATTCACTCGAACGCATGCGAGCGTTGCCCAATCTATCGATCATCTTTGGTGGCCATGGTCCAGCGATCGGAAATCCTTACGCCAAGTTGGACCAGTACATCTCGCATCGACTGGAGCGTGAACAAAACATTCTGCGAGCTATCAGCGATGGCGCCAGTACCATTAAAGAGATAGTCGCCGTCGTCTACACGGACGTCTCACCCAAAGCCCACCCGATGGCCGAACGCTCCGTCATGGCCCACCTTGAAAAGCTGGAAGCTGAGGGGTTGATCTCAGAACAGTCAGATCAGAGCGGCAATTGGTCAACTAGCCTGCGATTGCCGGCAGAGTAAAGCCCAATGTGGAGCGAAGTGGAACCTTGGGTGCCAGCCCTGGAAGATTCGAGCCCGCGAAGCGGGCGGCAGCTCTTCTGAGCATGCATCTGCCACCCACTTCGTGGGCTCGATTTCTTTCTCTGTGGATCCCCAGGCTTCGGCTGCGCCTTCGCCTGGGCTTCTATTCTGTCCGCCAGCTTCGCGGGCTCGTGGAACTGATGCTCACCCGGTCAGACAGTAGACGAGGGCCAACGCGGCGTCAGGCGAACAACTCCAAGGCGTCGTGTTCGTGCTTTGTAGTCTTTGCGGTTAAACTTTCGGAAACAACATCATCCGAGGAAAACTATGGAACGAGCAAGGACGTTAGGTGAGTTAAGAGCTGGCGGCTACGAAACCGTGTCCGTCAGGGACGAACTGCGTGCGAACCTAATCAAAAAACTAAAGACCGGAGAAAAGCTCTTTCCGGGCATCGTGGGGTACGACGAAACGGTGGTGCCGCAGTTAGTAAACGCGATTCTCGCCAAACACAGCACCATCCTCCTCGGTCTACGTGGTCAGGCCAAGAGTCGCATCATCCGTCAGTTGACTGACTTGCTGGATGAAGAAATTCCCATCATCGCCGGCTCTGAGGTTAATGACGATCCCCTCAATCCGATATCAGCCTATGGACGGCAAACACTCGCTCTTCATGAAGACGAAACCAAGATTGATTGGATCGGCCGAGACGCGCGCTTCGTTGAGAAGCTAGCCACGCCTGACGTGACAATTGCCGACATCATTGGTGATGTCGATCCTATCAAAGCCGCCAAGGGCGGACACCTGTTAAGCGATGAGCTGACGATTCATTATGGTTTGCTGCCACGCGCGAATCGCGGCATCTTTGCCATTAACGAATTGCCCGATCTCGCGGGAAAAATTCAGGTTGGTCTATTCAACATCATGCAGGAAGGCGACGTACAAATTAAGGGTTATCCGGTGCGACTTCCGCTCGATGTCATGCTGATCTTTTCGGCCAACCCGGAAGACTACACTGCGCGTGGAAAGATCATTACTCCGCTCAAGGATCGCATCGGCTCCGAAATTACCACCCATTATCCTGCTGAAATTCAGACAGGGGTTGAGATTACACGTCAGGAGGCTTGGGTAAATCGTGATGGTTTGAGTGACCGGTTGCGCATTCCGGAGTTTATTCGTGAAGTGATCGAGCAAATTGCGTTTGAGGCCCGCGATGATAATCGCGTGGACAAACACTCGGGAGTTTCGCAACGAATGCCGATCACGGTAATCGAGTCAGTCGTCTCAAACGCCGAACGGCGCGCATTGCTGACCGAAGAAGAGACCATCGTGCCGCGCGTCTCCGATATCTACGCTGCTATTCCTTCGATGACAGGAAAGATGGAACTCGAATACGAAGGCGAACAGATCGGCGCGCAACGGATTGCGAAAGATTTGATCAAGCGCGCGGCCGGCGAAATCTTTGAAGGTTACTTTGTCGGGATTGAATTCGCCCCGACGGTGCAATGGTTTGAGCAGGGAAACAATCTGCGATTGGCCGATACAGCGTCAGCGCAGGAATGCATGACGCTGCTCGATGCCGTGCCCGAGTTACTCGCAACCGCTCTGATTCCTTTTGATTTTAAGAAGTCAGATCAGGCCGACATCGTTGCTGCTTGCGAATTAGTGCTCGAAGGGCTCTATGCACACAGCAAGATCAGCCGCAACGAAGAAGGTGGCTACACGGCTGTGACCAAGGCGAAGAAAGATCGACGCGGGATGATTTACGACGACCTGACAGAAACAGGCAAATATAGCTAGGAGAATGTTATGTCCGTTACCTTTACGACCGTTTACAAAAAGGTTCCAGAGGGCTTCATCGGATTCGTCGAGGAACTACCAGGAGCTAATACCCAGGGAGCGACTCTGGAAGAAGTGCGAGAAAACCTAAAAGAGGCTGTTGATATGGTCATTGAGGCTAACCGCACCTTTGCCAAAGAATGGTCTGACGGAGTTGATACTATTCGCGAAAGGATAGCGTGAAGCTGCGAATCTATGGAGCTTTGCTATGACGCTGCGATCACAAACAAAAAAAGGAACAGACTTGATTAGAGAAACTTGAGGCGTTCCTGGTAAGGCTTTAGCGAACACACTTTACGCCAACAGTGGTCAACCCTCCATTCGAAGAAAAATCAGCAAGGTGTGGAGTGGGAAAACGACATGAAGATTGTCCGAGGGTGTTCGAGGACCTCGGACGAAGCGACATTGTTCGCAGAATCGATAAAGATTTAGAAGCCTGAGGGACAAGGTTGTAGCCCGCAAGATTTGCCGGGATTTACAAATTCCCCAAGTTGGCAAGCAGAAATAAATGAAGTTCACTCGTTACTCGAAATTCAAAGGCCTCGACGTTTCCGGCATCAACCTCGGCGACTTGATGGAAGGTCTGTCTGACTCTTTGTTGGATTCGGGTTACGACGATGACTATTACTGGACCCGCCAGCGGCGTCCCCAGGACACTTCCCTCGACGCGTTACGCCGGGCGCTGCTGCAGGCGTTGATGGACCAGGGCCTCCTCGATCAACGTCAGGTTCAGGAGATGCTCGACGACAACGAAGGCAACTTTAAGGGCTCGCTGCTGGAAGAGATGCTGAATCAATTGATTGAGCGCTTGGTCGAAGAGGGTTATCTGTCGTTAAAGGAAGAGGCATCCCAACAACAAGGTCAACCTCGCGGGCCAGGGCAGCCGGAGATTTCTGAACCATTACCGCGCAACGTGAAGTTTGAAGTCACCGAAAAAGGACTCGACTTTCTTGGTTACAAAACTCTGCGCAACTTGCTGGGAAGTTTGGGAAAAAGTTCTATCGGGCGCCACGACACTTCCCACTTATCGACCGGAGTAGAAGCCGCGGCCGCCAGTAAACGTTACGAGTTTGGCGATACCATTAATCTCGACGTCAACACCACGCTGCTCAGCGCAATTCAAAGGGAAGGCCTGACAGTCCCGCTCAATCTCGAATACAACGACCTTCACGTTCATCAATGCGATTACCAGTCGTCTTGCGCCACCGTTGTAATGCTCGACTGCTCGCATTCCATGATTCTCTACGGTGAGGACCGCTTCACGCCCGCGAAAAAAGTCGCTCTTGCCCTGGCTCATTTGATCCGCACCCAATATCCGGGCGACTCACTAAAGATTGTGCTGTTTCACGATTCGGCGGAAGAACTCCCGCTGGCAAAACTGGCGACGACGCAGGTTGGCCCATATCACACCAACACGGCGGAAGGCTTGCGGCTCGCTCGGCGCGTCTTGCAGTCGCAACGCAAGGAGATGAAGCAGATCGTTATGGTGACGGACGGAAAGCCGACCGCCTGTTTCGTTGAAAGTTCCAGCTCAGCAGCCTTCGCGGGCTCTAACAAAACCAGCAGGAATGCCCCCAGCGGCACGACCCGACGTATTTATAAGAATTCGATGGGAGGGGATCCGTTTGTAATGGAGGCGACTTTCAAAGAGGTCCAGGCGTGTAGAAAAGCCGGGATAATGATCAATACGTTCATGTTGGCCACCGACTATTATCTGGTCGAGTTTGTTAAGCAGATGAGCGCGATGACCAACGGCAAGGCTTACTTTGCAAACCCTGATAACCTGTCGCAGTTTGTTCTAATCGATTTCCTGAAACGACGAACCAGCCGAGGTTAGACTTTCAGGTCCGATAAGCTTTATAGCTGGTCATGTCGCGACGAACCAAAATGCGGGCCTTCAAAGTGAAACTGACTCACTACATCAATTTACGATAACCCAACACAACGGCGCCGGATTCTTCTATCATGTAAGCACAGAGTCGTGTTGGCCGCTGTCTGCTGAACGTTAGTGATGAAATCTGACACTAAGCCTTATCTATCCCCTCGTCGCCTGACTCCTTACATAGTTTTGGCTGTCGGTCTGCTCTTCACCTTCGTAGTCTCATACCGCCTCGCCAGCGTAACTGAAGCCGAGGACCGCGCACGGTTTCAGGGACGTGTGCAGGAGTTACACTCAAGAATAGAAAACAGTTTGGACAACTACACGGCGCTGTTGCGATCTGGCGCAGGGCTTTTTTCAGCCAGTGATCGGGTAACCGAGGGCGAGTTTCGAACCTTCGTAAACATGCTCGGTCTCGCAGAACACTATCCCGGAGTCCAGGGTATGGGGTTCTCGATGCGGATCAAGCCCGAGGAAAAGGCGAAGATTCTGGAAACGCGGCGACGTGAGGGTGCGGAGGGTTTTCGGTATTGGCCGGAGACAGATGCGGCCGAGCTCCATGCGATCCTCTATCTTGAACCTCAGGACCATCGCAACCTGGCCGGCTTAGGTTTCAACATGTTCTCTGAACCAACGCGGCGCGCGCCGATGGAACGTGCCCGCGATACGGGTCTACCCGCTGTGACCAGTAAGGTGACTCTCTTTCAGAGAATCGATCCCCAGGCGGCTCAGCCAGGATTCGTGATTTACGCTCCGGTCTACCTGAATGGCCAACAACTCTCAACCGAAGCTGAACGCAGAGCGGCCCTGGTTGGATTTGTTTACAGCGCTTTTCGAGCTGAAGATTTCTTCCGCGGCGTCGCTTCAGTGAGCTCGCAAGAAAAGATCGGGTTCAGCATTTACGACGGCGAGCATTTAAAGCCAGAGAATCTTTTGCACAGTTCTGCTGGAAACTCGTCTGGGTACGTTCCTCGGTTCGCAGCTACCACTCAGATGTTAGTAGGCGGACGTCGATGGACCATCGCCCATGTCACTCGACCTGGGTTTGATTTGGCGTATAGCCGAAGTTGGGTGCCCTACACTCTCGTCGCCGGGATACTAATCAGCTTTCTTTTCTTCTGGGTCACGCGCTCAGAAGAGCGCGCCCGCGACAAAGCGCAACGTTCTGAAGCAGAAACGCGAGATTCCGAGTCAAAACTTCGGCAGACTCTGATCGAACGCGAGCGTGCTGAACAGGCTATCCGCGACGGCGATGAACGTTACCGGGAACTAGTGGAGAATGCGAACGACATAGTTTTCACCCTCGACCTGGAGGGTACCGTCACCTCAATCAATAGAGCAGTTGAGCCGCTGACAGGCTTTACTCAAACGGAATTGCTCGCCACAAACATGAGTGAATTCCTTACGCCGCAGTCCACCGCGACTGCAAAACTCATGACTGCGCGCAAGTTATCTGGAGAGGAACGAACCAACTACGAAGTCGAAGTTTTGACCAAGGATGGGCGGCCAGTAACGTTAGAAATCAGCAGCCGGCTGGCGATGAGTAACGGTTCCCCCGTGGGGATAGAGGGTGTCGCGCGTGACATCACGATGCGCCGGCACGCCGAAGAAGCGTTGCGCCAGGCTGATCAACGGGCATTGTCCGAGTATGAAAAGTTGCTTGATCGCGTCACCGGCCTGGCGCAAACATTAGGAACAGCCAGGGACCTCGCCGCCATCCTTCGCGGACTGCGCGAATTCACCCTCTTATCAGTCCCATGTAACGGCTTCTTCGTCTCGCTTTACGATCCGGTCCGCGACGTGCGCATTGCTTGTTACGGTTGGGCCGACGGTGAAGAAATCGACGTGTCGGAATTGCCGCCGATGCCGGTGACTGCCAGTGGTCCAAACAGCCGGGCCGTAAGGACGAACGCGGTCATCATCACCAATGACTACATGACCAACACCATCGGTCATCCGGCGGTACTCGTCGGTCCCGACAATGGCTTGAGACCGCAATCTTCTTTATCCGCGCCGATGTCGGTGATGGGCCGAATCCTTGGGACGATCGAGGTGCAGTCTTACGAAAAGGCGGCGTTTCGCGAAGAGCATGTGACGGCCATGCGGATGGCGGCGAATCTTGCTGCAGTCGCGATCGAAAACGTTGGATTGTTAGAACGGGAAAGCACTGCGCGCGCAAACGCCGAAGAGTCGAACCGATTGAAGGATGAATTCCTGGCCACAGTTTCACACGAGCTGCGCACGCCGTTGACTGCAATCCTGGGCTGGTCGCGCATGCTGGAAACGGAATCGCTTGAAAGTGAAATGGCCGGGCGCGCCATTGAAACCATCAAGAGAAACGCTAAAGCCCAGGCGCAAATCATCGACGATATCCTCGATGTCTCGCGAATCATTACCGGAAATCTATCTCTCGATTTACATCCGATTGAGCTCGAGTCGGTGCTTGAGGCTTCGGTAAATGTCGTCAGGCCTACAGCCGAGGCCAAAAATATTCGCATCGAACTAACCTTCGACCAGGAGCCGCTATCAGTTTCGGGAGATGCAAACCGATTACAGCAAGTTTTTTGGAATGTGTTGTCGAACGCCGTTAAGTTCACCCCGCCAGGCGGGACGGTTTCGGTCCGACTTCGTAAAGCCGACTCGCATGTGTCAATCGACGTGGCCGATACGGGTGTGGGAATTTCCCCTGAGTTTCTACCCTATGTTTTTGATCGCTTCCGACAGGCTGATAGCACGTCGACGAGACGCCAGGGAGGATTGGGTCTTGGTTTAGCTATTGCGCGTCACTTAATAGAAATTCACGGCGGCAGTATCGAAGTTTGGAGTGAAGGCGAGGGCAAGGGCGCAACGTTCACCGTTAAGCTGCCGATCGTCGGATCGGGCCTGGTGCCGCCCACTTTGGTTCCGGAAAAGCAGTCCACCGCGACGCCGTCTCCTTTTCCGAAGGAGTTGTTGTCTGATGTCAAAGTGCTGATCGTTGACGATGATGAAGACACTCTCGAGCTTCTTGGGGCTGCGCTGAAACAACGAAGCGCTGATGTCACGAAAGTAACTTCTGTTAAGGAGGCACTGGCGGCTATCAAGAGAGATAAACCGGACGTTTTGATTTCAGATATCGCGATGCCAAATGAAGATGGATATGAGCTAATCGAACAAGTCATTGCGCTCGATCTTCAGCCGCGTATTCCGGCAATCGCCATTACAGCCTATGCCCGTGACGAGGATCGCGAACGTGCATTAGCGGCCGGGTTCCAAAGATATCTGTCGAAACCGGTGGAGCTGCGGGAGTTCATCTCGACCGTCGCAGAAGCGGCAGGCCTGGCGATGCCCACGTAAAGCAAACTGTTAGTTTGCTGGGGCATAGCCCCCGGGATAAAGGAGGGGTTCAACGGCGGGGCGCAGCCACCGCCTCACATCCGACGGCAAAGCCGGGGCACCCGTTGAAAACTGTGCATTGATGAGTCATCAGAAATACACGATCGACGAACGCGTCCGCTGGGGCGACGTTGATGCTGCCAGCATAATTTTCTACGGCGCTTACATTCGCTTCTTTGAGTTCGCGGAAACCGAGTTGTTTCGCGCAGTGGGTTTGCCTTACAGCGTCATGTTTGATGAACTCGATGTATGGTTACCCCGAGTTCACCTGGAATGCGATTTCCATCACGCAGCGCAGTTGGATGACCTGCTGGAAGTATCGGTGTATGTAGGAAGATTTGGCACGAAGTCGATGCAATTGAATTTTGAAGTCCGACGTAAGGGCGAGGATGTGATCATTGCGCACGCGCATTTCGTCCTGGCGGCTGTCCGGCGCGACACATTCGAGACTGTGCCGATTCCGCAGGAATTGAAGGACCGTCTCGCGCCCTATACAAAACTGGCTGAACAAGGGGCAAGCTAACGCGCAATGACTAACGAGTTAGACGAGAAAGACGTTGGCACGAATCCAATCGATTTATTTCGGCAATGGTTCAGCGCAGCGCTCGGATGTGGCGCGCGCTTGCCGGAATCGATGACCCTGGCGACCGTAAACAGCGAGGGCAAGCCTTCAGCGAGAATGGTATTGCTAAAAGGCGTCGACGATGCAGGTTTTGTGTTCTACACCAATTATCGGAGCCGGAAGGCGCGCGAGATGGAGCAGAACCCTCAGGCAGCGCTTGTTTTCTATTGGTCCCAACTCGATCGACAGGTGAGGGTGGAAGGACGAGTTGAACGCGTGTCGTCGCAGGAATCAGACGACTATTTTAAAACGCGCCCGCGCGAGAGTCAGCTAGGCGCGATCGCGTCACCGCAAAGCGAAGTTATTGAAAGCCGCTCTTTCCTGGAAGCGCGTTTTAAGGAACTTGCTGAGGAGTATGGCGATGGCCCAGTTGAACGACCGGCGCATTGGGGCGGCTATCGAGTGGTTCCGCAGCGGATCGAGTTTTGGCAAAATCGCGAAGGAAGACTTCACGATCGGCTTCTTTACGAGCGCCAGGATGGCGACTCGTGGAGCGTTCAACGCTTGGCGCCTTAGGTGAGAGTTCTTCGCGACTTTGCCGCCATCCGTGCGGAAAGCCGCTGGCCATAATTAAATTGGCTTTAGGGCACTGCGCGCCAGTTTCTTTTTGAGCCCAACGTAACCTTGATCGCCCGCGACGAGTTGGCCTAACACTTTTCTAATTCCGCGGTGCCCGTGGGCAAACTCGATCATTCTCTCGGTAAACGGCGCGCCAAAAAAGTTTCCATAAAAGCGCCGGCGCATTTGTGAAGCGCGTCGGAGTTCCCCACCAAAATCCGCGCGCCAACGTTGCTCGTACGCTTCCGCCTTTCCTTCAAGAAACGTTTCGGCAAACAACTCCGCAGAGCGCAGAGCGTAGTAGATGCCTTCGCCGGTAACCGGATCGGCAAAGCCTGCAGCATCACCAAGCAATGCCCAACCATCGCCACATGCTCGCCGCTTATCCCATGTTTGATCCGCCAAACCCGGTATGCGCGCAGCGTAACGCTCGGCGGTTAATACCAGCTTTGCTTTCAGCCTGGCGGCAACGGGTTCTTTCAGATTGGCCCAAATCGCTGAGTCTGCCTTTTCACGCTGGCGGTAGTAACCCACCATGAATTGCCACAACAAATCATCGAGCGCTTTGTGCTCGAAGGCCTCTTGCGTGGTAGCGATGCCAAAAGAAATGTGGTCCGGGCGGGGAAACGCCCAGGCGTAGCCAACCCATGAGGGTAGAAACGCGATGACCGTTGGGGAGACGCCGACGCGTGGCAAGGGAGCGCGATAACCAAACGCGACTTCCATATCCGAGGCAGCTAGTGGTCCGGCGAGTTTCCTGGCAATCGCACTGTTAGCGCCGTCAGCCGCGACCAACATCTTTCCCGACCATTCACTTCCGTTGCCAGTTCGAATCTGCCAACCATCGTCAGTTCGCCGGACCCCCTGAGATGAGACTTTTTCAAAAACTACTCGTGCGCCGGCAGCAGATGCGCGATCGCGTAAATAGGAATCAAAAGCGATGCGCGAATAAATCGCAAACGGCTCGTCAAGCTTCAGGTGAAGGCGTTTGCCGGACGGTGAAAACATTTCGAGCTCACTGACCGTGCGCCCAACTGCTTCCAGGAGATGTGGCCACGCTTTAAGTGCCTTTGAGGTCACGCCGCCGCCGCAAGCTTTAGCGGCACCTTCAGGGCGACCATCAAAAAGCGCAACCCGAGCGCCAGCCTTCGCCAGTCGCTCCGCTGCAAACGAACCAGCCGGGCCAGCGCCTACAATCAGGACATCAAATACTTCGTTATTCATTATGTTCGCCGAGTTGGACCTCTAACAGAGGTTCCGTTTTCGTAGACCGAAAGAGCGATCGACGAGGTCACACCAAACTCACGAATACTTTAGTGGTATTTCGTGGATTCTTGCGACAGATGCATCATAGTTGTCTTCTCATTGGATGGGCAATTCGTATGATAAAATCCGTTCGTTCCCTGACAAAACGGTAACAGTTTCCAACCCTCGGTCAGTCTGTCACGCATACGAGGACACAATGGAAAACGGAAACGCCATAGTCTTCTCCGGTATTGCCCCGCATCCACCCATCATGGTTCCGGAGGTTGGCGGTGAAGCGATCGCCCAGGTCCGCGGATCGATCGAGGCAATGGCCGAACTCACGCGCCGCATCATCGCCAACAAAGCTGAAACCGTCGTTCTAATCTCACCCCACGCTCCGCTGCATCAGCGCGCCTTTGTCGCTTATCAAGGACCGATGCTGCGTGGCAACTTCGCAAATTTTCGAGCACGACAGGCGGAGGTCAACTTTTCCGTCGACACGGAGTTGCTTGCCAACATCGTCGACACCAGCACCGAAGATGGATTCGATATTGTCGAAGCTCGAGAGGAACTGGACCATGGCACAGCCGTACCTCTCTACTTTCTCGATCGCAATGGCTGGAAGGGACAGGTTGTGGCGCTGGGCTTTAGTTTTCTTTCAAACGAAGATCACCTGAAGTTTGGCAAGTGCATCAGCAAGGCGGCGAGTATTCTGGGCCGACGCGTTGCTTTTGTGGCCAGCGGTGATCTGAGTCACCGTTTGAAACCGGAAGCGCCTGCCGGTTTCTACCGCGACGCACATCTCTTCGATGAAGCTATCGTCGAAGCGTTACGGGAAAATGAGCCCGGACAAATAGTTGAAGTTGATCAGGATCTCAGACGAAAGGCCGGCGAGTGTGGTTATCGTTCAATCCTAATCGGCTTGGGCGCGATGCAGGAGCTGGCTCCGGCCTGTGATGTGTTGCACTACGAAGCGCCTTTTGGAGTTGGTTATCTTGTGGCCCAACTCACCAACGAAGCGCAAACGAAGTGAATGTGAGGACTATGAGTTCCAGTTCTCCAGCCAAAGATTTTGACCCGGCCAACATTCCCGCGTTAGCGCGCGCAGCAGTTGAGAAGTTTGTGCTCACCGGAGGACAGATCGAGGCGACCGAAAACGTCTCTGACCTTTTATCAACGAGAGCCGCGTGTTTCGTTTCCATCAAAACGCGAGACGGTGAACTGCGCGGCTGCATCGGTACGGTTGAGCCAACCAAAGAAAACCTCGCATCGGAAATAGTCATGAATGCGATCAGCGCAGCCAGTCGCGATCCACGGTTCGCGCCGGTGTTGCCGCACGAACTTTCCAGCCTGGTCTATTCAGTGGATATCCTGGCATCGCCCGAACCGGCCGAATTGGAAGATCTCGATCCGTCGGTCTATGGAGTGATTGTCGAAGATGAGGCTGGCTATCAACGGGGGCTGTTATTGCCGGCAATTCAGGGTGTGGAGACAGTCGCGCAGCAGGTGGAGATTGCCGCGCGCAAAGCAGGCATTCCCGCTGGGGTTGCAGTAAAACTGTTCCGATTTAGAGTTGAGAGATTTCGAGAGTAAAACGGAATCATTTTCCATATCGCATTTATGATTCTGATTTGTCGATTTGTCATTGCGGGTGACTCGGATCGCAGTGGCATTAGGTCTACCACCACGATAGCGGGTGGGTCGGACAAATGGTCCGTACGCAATTGCTGAGCGGCAGATGGCTTTTGAGATCCCGATTAACATCGGAGTGACCATCTATTGCGTCGGGAAACGCACCCAGTGCTAGAGCTCTGAACTACCTCCATCTGTCAATGTCAGATAAGAACTGACAGGCTCTCTTCTTACACGTCGAGATTCCTGACGTCGAGTGCGTTGTCCTCGATAAACTTCCGACGCGGTTCTACCTGATCACCCATCAGCACGGTAAACATTCCGTCAGTTTCCACCGCATCGTCGATTCGTACTTGTAACAAAGTACGCTTCTCCGGATTCATCGTCGTTTCCCAAAGCTGCTCGGGATTCATTTCGCCGAGACCTTTGTAACGCTGGATAGACAAATCTTTCTTCGCCGCGCTGAGAACTCTCTCCAGCAACTCCTCGCGAGTAGCAATCTCTTCGCTGGTCCCATTGGTGCCGGTGATGAAAGGTGGCGCTAGCTTGTCTTCCAAGGCCGTGTATAGCTCTACCGCTTTTTGAAACTCAACGAAGCTGGCGAAATTCCAATCGATCGCGATATTAAGTCCTGCAGTAGTAGTCGTCTCAATCTCCCAGAGCCCGTGTTCTTCGTCAGAAGACAGCTCTGTCTTGAATCCAGCTTTGGCGAGTACCCCTTCGACCTTGGCCATCATGTCGCTGCTCTGAAATACCTTGCGCAGCGTAGTCCCATCTTTGCGAAGCACGCCCTTCTTTCCGGCAAACGCTTCTAATAACAAGTCGAGCAAATGCGCATCGCCGCCTAGTCGTCTGGCCGCGCGTTCGCAATACCGTTTCAGGTCAACAAGGCTTTCAAGTGACTTAGCCAACTCCTTACCTTCGATATCCTGATTGGCGCCAACTGACTTCACGGTCATGTCTGCGGTCGCCATCCTCATCAGGTAGCGAACCATCAGGCTTTCATCCTTGATGTACTCTTCCTTCTTGCCGCGCTTAACTTTGAACAAGGGCGGCTGCGCAATGTAGACATAGCCACGCTCAACCAGTTCGGCCATCTGCCGGTAGAAGAAGGTGAGCAGCAACGTTCGAATGTGTGAACCGTCGACGTCGGCGTCGGTCATCAGGATGATCTTGTGATACCGAAGCTTGGTCGCATCAAAATCCTCTTTGCCGATACCAGTCCCCAATGCAGTGATCAGCGCCTTGATTTCGCTGTGGCCCAGCATCTTGTCGAAGCGGGCTTTCTCTACATTTAGAATCTTTCCTTTAAGCGGAAGGATCGCCTGATTCTTCCGATCCCTGCCTTGCTTTGCGGAACCGCCTGCGGAGTCGCCCTCAACGATGTAAATCTCAGAAAGCGCCGGATCCTTTTCCTGACAGTCGGCAAGTTTTCCTGGGAGCATTGAGCCGCCGAGAGCGCCCTTACGTACGATTTCTCGAGCCTTCCTGGCCGCCTCGCGCGCTCTGGCAGCATCCACTGACTTGCCGACAATCTTTCTGGCTACCGTTGGATTCTGCTCGAGGTACTCAGTCAGACGTTCGTTTAGAAACGACTCAACCGCGCCCTTCACATCCGAATTCAACTTACCTTTCGTCTGACCTTCAAACTGTGGCTGCGGCAGTTTCACCGAGATGACCGCGACGAGCCCTTCACGAACGTCATCGCCGGAAAGCGAGCCTTTGAAATTCTTAGCGAGACCGGACGACTGCGCATAAGCGTTTACCGTCCTGGTGAACGCGGAGCGAAAACCCGACAAGTGGGTACCACCGTCAACGGTGTTGATATTGTTCGCAAACGAATAGACCTTCTCGTCGTATCCGTCGTTGTATTGAATCGCCACTTCAATCGAAAGCGCATCGCCTTCTTTTTCGAAGTAGAGGGGTTTGTCATGCAAGGTAGTGCGGCTCTTATTCAAGTGCTTGACGAATTCGGCAATTCCGCCCTTGTAGTAAAACTCATGTGAACGCTCTGGCTCTTCTCGCTCATCTTTGATCGTGATGCGGATACCTTTGTTGAGAAAAGCTTTTTCACGGAGTCGTTCAGAGAGCTTGTCGAAGCTGAACTCGGTGTGATCAAAAATTTGGGAATCAGGTTTGAAGGTGATCTTGGTTCCGCGCTTGCGAGTTTTACCGGTCTGCTCCAACCGGGCCACTGCAATTCCGCGAACATAGTCTTGCTCGTAAGTCTTGCCGTCTCTCCAAATCTCGAGATGCAACGTCTCAGAAAGGAAATTGACGCAGGAGACACCCACACCGTGAAGTCCGCCGGAAACCTTATAAGCGTTTGAATCAAACTTCCCGCCGGCGTGTAGCTTGGTCATCACCACTTCTGCAGCTGACTTTCGTTCCTTCTTCATTTCATCGACAGGAATGCCGCGGCCGTTATCGATCACGGTAATCGAATTGTCGAGATGGATCGCCACCTCAACCGTGTCGCAATAGCCAGCCAGGGCTTCATCGATAGAATTGTCGACAACTTCGTAAACCAAATGATGAAGACCTAACTCGCCCGTCGATCCGATGTACATAGCTGGTCGCTTGCGAACCGCTTCGCGGCCTTCAAGTACTGCAATCGAGGATGAATCGTATGCCTGATTTTTCTTTCCAGTTGTAATTCCTGCTGTTGACAATTCTTTCTCCTTCTTACCGCCTAACAAACCGTCTTGGTCTTCGAAATTCATCGCAAACGCGTCCTCACTTCAGGCGCTTCAATCCATTGCTCCCACAGTGGAAAACGCGCCCGGGTTTAACTCCTGCGGCATCGCCCCGCCCTCCACGACTTCTTGAACGTTTGCTTTTAAAAGGAACCCTTCCAGATGACTTCGCTTCGATGTGGTGATGAATGTCTGGGTGCGACCTTCAAGGTACTCCAAAAGACGCCTAATCCTTTTTTCATCCAGTTCGGCGTCGACATCGTCGACCAGAAAAACCGGATAGTTTTGATGCCAGGAATTATACACTGAAATCGCTGCTAAGTCTAATAGTAACAATGCGCTACGCTGTTGCCCGGAGCTGCCGTAAACTCGCATTTCCCGGCCCTCCAAATGGATGGTCAAATCATCCTTGTGGGGCCCGATTAATGACCTTCCCGAAGCCACTTCAGCAGGCAGACGCAGGCGCAAACGTTCTCGCAAAAGGCCTTCGTAGTCGTCGAGATCGCCCCTTCCCTCCAGGGATGACGAGTACCGGATCTGCAGGGCTGCTCGTTCGAAGAGAGTGTGTTCGAGAGCTTCGTTGATTCGAGCTGTGTAATCGATTCGGGCGGTGTGTATTGCAGCGCCAAGTTGCGCGAGTTGGTCATTCCATGGCGCCACCTGATCAAGCGTTTCATCGAGCCGGATCTCACGCTCCGAGGCGTCTTGAAGAATGCGGTTTTTTTGTTTGATGACCTTGTTGTAGTCACTAACTGTCTGCACGTAAGACGGACGTAAGGATGCGACACCGCGATCGATGAAATGTCGCCTTGCTTCCGGAACGCCTCGCACGACTTCCAGTTGGTCTGCGGTAAACGCAAACACCTGGAGTTGTCCGAGGTAACGAGCGAGCGGTTCCCTCTTGCCATTAACTGAAATTGTTTTGGTGTTTTCTCTCAGACTGATCTGCAGGTCTCGCTGAATGTCGTCGCCAGAACAAACTCGACCATCAACCCGGGCTGACCGTTCGCCGAATTTGATCGCTTCCTGAAGCCGTTGCGTGCGAAAGGATTTGGTTCGGGAAAGGAGGTGGATTGCTTCGAGCCAGTTTGTCTTCCCCTGTCCGTTGTTTCCGTAGAAGACATTTAGGCGTGGTCCGAAGACGATTTTGCCGTGAAGATTTCGGAAGTTGCTGACTTCAATCGACTCAAGATACATCGATGGATTTTAGCATTAGCGAGGGTGTAAGAGTTGGTAAGAAACGCTTACACCTTCGAAACGTTATTTCACGATCTCGAAGTCGATCCACTGTGTTTCCGTTGCCTGTTTCTCTCTGGCAAGCAGGTCGGTCACGGTTACTTGAAGAATGTAATCGCCTGGCGTCATCTCTGTGCCTAGTTGCACCCCGCTGCCCGCGATTACGCGTTGCAGGTCGGTTTGGCCGGTTAGATCTACCGGAGTGGGTTGACCTTCAAAAACGACCCTTCCTTCCCGAATAATTCGCATCGTCGTCATTAACTTAACTTGTTGGGTCGTCTTATCCAATTGCGGGTTGTAAATGATGTAGCCGTAATAGAGGTTAGCTGGCGTCTGGAACTTCCGCCGTGAGGGGCCAGACATTGCGTCGCGCTCTGTCCGCGTCACTGTGCTCGGCTGACCCGACGCCTCGTTTGGATCAAGGTAGCCTGAAACTGTAATTCCAGATAATGCCAACTTGTTGTTCTTGAGATTGGGTACCTCGACAAACTGTCCCGCCGAACCGAGGCGCGAGGTACCCGAATCGCGTAGAGCGACACGAAACTGATATGAACCTGGTTTGGGAACTGGGAGAATCAAGCGGTAGACGAGGCCGCGACGTAGCACGTCCTCGTAAGCTTCACGGCGAAGACGCAACGTACGGGTTTCCGATATCTGATGAGCTACCGTGCCATTGTCTCCAAAGATGACTCCGCTCAGATCGAAAACTGCCTGCCGCCAACCATCTGGCTCCTCTGTAAAGGTCAAATCGCCTGCTTGAAAATATAAGAGGGAGTGAAGCTCGTTACCGTTTGCGGGCGTATTAGCGAAAAGAGCCGTCAATTCAAGCTCTATGTCCGCCGCAGCGAACGGCGATAAGAGGGCCAGGTTTATTCGCTCGCGATTTGTTCTCGTCGATTTTGCCTCTACGTCAGTTACGCCGAAAAATCCTTCGCGCGTTCGCACCGCGATCCCTGGTCGTTTCACTCTGGCTTTGATGTGATGGTAGCGGCGGTTGAAAGTCTCCTCAGTCGGCCGATAACCGATCAGGTAGTAGCCTTCCTGGTCCTTCATGACTCGCGGTAGCTGGAAGTCGTTGGAATTCCGGACCTGAAATCCTCCCGTTTCTCGTGCCATCAGATCGCCGCCGCCGCGTGAGTCGTGCAGCTCATGGCTCCTCGCTGTAACCAGCTGAGCTGGTGTGACACCCGCGCCCGGCCCACCCGCACTTGGAAAGGTGTCAGCTGCGGAAATACCTCCCGGCTGAATACCGGTGGTGTCGATGGCGTAAATCACCACCGAAGCCCGAATCGCGCGCTCGGCAATCCTCATGAGAGCCGATTCAAGACTCAAACCCGGGCTTGGATCATTCGTAGCCGCCGGAGGTTCTCGACCTACTCCGTCGCCTCCTCCTCGTGGCTCATTAGTGTCCGTCAGTGATAAGTAGGTAAGTGGCATGCTGTCAGAAAAAACCACCATGGCTTTGCGGCCAGGCAACTCACCCAAACCTTGAACGACAAAACTCAGCGCCCGAGCGCTTAAGCCTTCTGTTCCTCGAGCACAAAGGGAAATCTCAGTCGACGGAAGCGTTCCTGTCGGCAGGACGACGCTCCATCCCTTTCGGCTGCATTGATGGCGGCGCAGTCTGTCGACGGCACGGTGAAGTAACCTCTTGTCGGTGGTAAATTGCTGTAAAGCACCCATTTCTCCACCTGTACGCACGATCGCGACGAGATCGTTGGGCTGCATTTGGGTGTCGATAAAGCTTCGTAGTTGTTTCTTAACGGGTCCCACGCTCTCGTTGGAAATCCCAAGGTCGTCGACAACAAGAGCTATTATTCGTCGAGTATCTTCGGGTCTGATCGCGGCGGGGACTGACGGCAACCTTTTTTTCACAGGGGCGACTGGGGTCATGGCGGCTGGAGATATATTCGAAATGTAAGAGAAGTTGGTGATTACCTGTTTCTTCCCGTCCTCGAATATCTCGAAGTCATCGGCAGTTAAATCCCTAACCTGATTGCCGGCCTTATCGACAACTACCGCGTCGACCTGCACCAGGTTTGTCCTGATCCTGACAACATCAGTCTCATCCTCCGGGATTGGTGGAGCCTGGGTGGGAGAGGGGGCAGGCCTAGCGGTTTGCGGACTGGGTGATGGCGCTGGTGCCGGCTGCTGCGGTAATGCCGTGCCTGAAACCAAGACCACTAACATCAACGCGGAAATAATTCGCATATGTCGTTCCCCAAAACCGGATTAACCCTGAATACCAGCGGCTGCTAAGAATACTCACAAATAGATGATTAGTCAGGTTTGCAATCGCCAAACAACGGAGGCCGTTCGACTAACCGAAGAAACGTTTTCATGCTGCTCGGCATTAAATGTGTACTGATTAACTATCACCGGAAAGAAGTAGATGCCTCGCGGATTCAAAACGGGAGCAAAATCACGAGTGTTTGGGTTTTCGCACACACAGGAAGCTGGTTCATAGGGAAAACCACTTCCATTTCGCACCGTCGTTGACAGGTCCAGGTCTGAACAATATTGTCCCATCGCTTTCGATCAAGGCTAAATCTCACGAGCCGTTGCTCGCTGTCCACCCGCACTCTTGAAGTTCCCTGAGATCATAATTCGTTAAGTCGGGTACCAACACATGAAGTCACGAAAGTTCCCTAACGACTGACTGCCAAGCATGGCCACCGTTTAAACCAGAATAGCTACACCTCAATTCTAGAAAGGATTTCAACATGAAGATGTTTGCCTTGGGTCGTAAAGGATCCCTGCCCCACTTCGAAGTTTTGGCACGTGCGATTTTATTTGGTTCTGGAGGACGGCAACGTCATGCCAGACGGCGAATTACCACGTGCGTAGCGACAATGGTGTTTTGCTTGAACACTTTACCTATTGCCTTAATCGCACAAAGCAAGGGAGTGAACAAGATTTCCACACAAAAACGCCTGAGTGGTCGCCTGGCCATCCCCGCTTCCGTACCGGCCGCCGTTCCCAGCCCTTCACCTCAGGAACCAAATTTACGAACTGAGGATCCACTGACTGCGGGCCAAAAGGTCAAACTTTATTACCTCCGTGAGGCGACCAAAATCAGTGCGGTGCTCAATGCTGCTGCGAAGCATAAGGACTCTCTTCACAAGGATCTGGTTATTACGAATGCCACCGAGGACGAGATAATTCTCTACGGCCCAAAAAGGCAACGAGAACACGCATATCAAATAATCGCTACTCTTGACCTCCCCAGGCCTGGAATCAACATGGAGATGTGGGGCATTCAGATCTCCAGCCGGAAGCCCGACGAAATGGCCAAGGTGATGCCCGAAGTGCGCAACGAGATCAATCGCACTCAAGAGGCCGTGCGTGACACTTATAATCAGTTGCAAAAGTTGGCGCGCGAACAGATCCCTCGTAGTGAATTGGATCAGAGCTTCCAGACTCTTCTGGTGACAGAACTGGGCTATGAGTCTGCCCTGGATCCAGGGCGGCCACTCTCCATCGCCGATATCCTTCTGCGTATGATAGCGGCACGTGAATCCGGGCTTGCCACGGCCAGAATTGCTAGCGGCCTCGATGGGTGGTTGCGCCGCTCTAATTACAATGACTATGTGGAGGAGATAAATTCAGGTCGTAATGGGCAAAGGAAGGTTCCGTTCGAGAGATTTTTTAAGGCGCGGGGTCTGCGATATACGCCAGCCGGGTGGGCCGACAGTGAGGGCGAGGCACAGGAGAGTGCAGAGCAGGGGCGCAAAGCGCTGCTCGATTTTGGGCTCCACTACGGGCACATGGTTCACCAACCGCAGAATTTTAGTGCTTACTACCTGCAACAGTCTGCTGAGACATTAAACACTCGTCTACAAGCCGCAACTGACGCTCTCAGTTTGGATATGCAGGATCTCTTCGTCGCCCCGACGCTCGCCCGAATCCGGAAAACCGTAAGACAATTCAAAGAAGTTGAGTATGCACAGGTGGGTAAGGTGAGCGTCGCCAGCCTCAGCGGGGTCTCAACGGCGGTGACTTCTTACTCGGTAAATGCTTTTGACGTTACGCCTCCGCTTAGACTCTCGGAACTACTGAGCAAGGCGGATACGCTCTCTAAAAGTACCGCTTCATTCGTACCAAAGCCTGCTGATAACGTAGTGGGCGCAATGCCCTTGTCTCAGGTCATTGGACTGATAGGTGCGTTTGGCGAAGAGAGGGCCGTGTGGAGGGAGTTGAAGTCGGGCGTCTCGCTAACCATTATGCCCAACGTACTACGCAACATGACCTCGGCGGAGTTGCAAGTTGGTCTTAAAACCGGTGACCCTCAAGCAGGTACGCGGGAGGCCGGGGTCAAGCCGCTCTCCAGGGTTAGCCAGCATGATGTGAGTACCAGCATCTATGTAAACGCGCTTGATTTCTTCGACCTCTCGGCGTTCGCTAGTCAGAGCACTCTAAACGGAGGCCGGGGGTATGTGCCCATCATTGGTCCGGTTTGGCAGGGAATTTTCGGGGCGATACCAGTTTTTGGCGGACTCTTTAGCTGGAAGAAAGCACCTCAGAATGTCTACAGCGAGAGTTTGGTATTAACTAACTCTTTCATCACGCCAACGGCGATGGGGATTGCTTTGCTGTATCCCACTCAGCTTTCCAATGTGCGTGATCGAGATTTTGATGTTGTATTCCGAAGGCAAAGGCAGGCGGTTGACGACTACAAGTCGAGGCTCCGTTCGAGGTAAAGGAGCGACAGAGAACTCCGCTAGCAGGAATATTTGAAGGAAAGAAATCTGCAGCGGCCGAGACTCCAGGCCCGTGCACCTGTTTCCTGGGGAGAACTCAAATACCGATTAGTATTCCCATCAAATACGCATCGGCATGACGACGTACTTGTAATCGTAGTCGCCGCCTTCGGCAGGACGCAGCTGTGCTTGTGAATTGCCGTCTTTGAACTCAAATGCCACCGGGCCGTCTCCGATCACATTCAGGAAGTCCTGTAAGTACTGCGCGTTGAAACCTATATCAGTTTCTTCACCAGTGTAGTCGGTTTGGATGGTTTCGTTTGCTTCACCTTCCTCGGCGTTCTGCGAACTGATAGTGAGTTCATTCGGTCCGAGGTGGAAACGAATCGCATGCGAGCGCTCGTCAGACATTAAAGCGACGCGTCGAATAGCTTGATTCAATAACGCTCCATCGAACTGGATCGACTTGTCGTTATTCTTCGGCATCACCATGTCATAGTTGGGAAACTGACCGTAGAGCATGCGCGAAATCAAGAGACGAGGTCCGACTTCAAAAAATATGTGGTTGCCATCCATGCCGAGACTGATGTCCCCATCGTAACCAGCCGTTAGTTTTGTTAACTCAGCCAGGGTCTTTCGCGGAATTAGGGTGTCGATGGAATCACTTCCGTTATTCGAAACACCCTTGCGTTCCACGTATGCCAGGCGATGCCCATCAGTGGTAACCATTTTTGCGCCGGTTTCGTCGAGAATAAACTTGGCTCCCGACAACGTGTAGCGCGACTCTTCCTGAGTGATTGCAAAAATAGTTCGGTCGATAAAGTTCTTGATAACTCCTGCTGAAATTTTGATGGGTGCTGATTTGGAAGAAGGCACTTCCGGGAAAGGCGTCGCGCGACACACCTACCATCTTGAAGCGCGACTTAGCACAAGTCACGGTTACCCAATCGTTATCTTCTTTCTTAAACGTAACCGGAGCGTCAGGAAGTAATCGTGCAATCTCGAAGAGTTTCCGAGCTTGAACACAAATTGAACCTGGCGTCGAAATGTCTTCCGCATCCATGTCGCAACGAATCGTCACATCCAAATCCGTTCCGGTAAGCCGGATATTATTTTCACCAACGTTTTCGATCAGGATATTGGAGAGCACCGGGATTGTGTTCTTCTTTTCCACCACTCCCTGAACGAAACTCAGTTCTTTTTGAAGATTCTGTTTGCTGACGACGAATTGCATGTTCGACTCCTTACGTTTTGCGCCTTCACTCGAAGCCATATCTCAAACTCCTCGTTGCTTTTTCTGGTACTAGTTAAATCAAAGGTTATTGATCTCTAGCAGTAGTAGTAGTGGCTGTTGATTTGTGGAAAACCCATCGACCTTCAACGAATAGACTCGCAATCGGCACTAACCGCTCGGTGGATTCGCGACTGAAGGAAGACTAGTTCTGTCGATAACCTGTCCGGATGGAAGTCATTCTATTCTTTTAACAGGTTCACTTCCAAACAGTCTGTTGAAAAAACCGAACTCGATAGGCTTTGCTAAAACTTTTGCATTTACCCTATAAGGAAAACGAAGTGGAAAACTACTCTACTTAGATAGTCCTTCTGCCAGATCGAGCAGCAGCCGATTTAGATTAGCGTCAGTTGAAGCCAGCGATTGAATCTTTTCCACCGAGTGAATAACGGTCGTGTGGTGCTTCCCGCCAAAGGCCCGGCCGATTTCCGGGTAACTGTGCTTCGTCAGCTTCTTGCAAAGATACATTGCTACCTGACGAGGAAAAGAAAACTGGCGAGCGTTACTCTTCGAGACTAATTGCTCAACACTTAACTTGTAAGCACCAGCGACACTTCGCTGGATCTGTTCAATTCTGATCTCACCGGACTCTTCCTCGCTGGCAATGTTTCTAATCGCATCTCGCGCCAAGTCCTTTGAGATTGGAATACCACGCAACGAAGAGATCGCCAGGAGTCGTACCAGCGAACCTTCAAGCTCGCGCACATTGTTCTTAACTCTGCTTGCAATCAGCAATGCGACATCGTCCGGAATCACGAAGCCCATTGTTTCAGCTTTGCGCTTCAGAATGGCAACTTTCGTTTCAAGATCTGGTGGTTCGAGATCTGCAATTAGTCCCCACTCAAAACGGGAATGCAGACGCTCTTCAAGCGTTGGAATTTCGCGAGGGGGACAGTCAGAACTTATGACGATCTGTTTCTGTTGCTCGTAGAGCGTATTGAAAGTGTGGAAAAACTCCTCCTGCGTTCGCTCTTTACCGGCCATGAACTGAATGTCATCTATCAGCAGCACATCCACTGAACGATATTTTTCGCGAAAGCTTTGAGTCTTGTCATACCGGATCGCGTTGATCAACTCGTTCATGAAGCGCTCAGACGAGAGATAGGAGAGCCGCAGGTGTGGGTTACGCTGCTTGATTGCATGACCGCAGGCATGCATTAAGTGGGTTTTGCCGAGCCCCACTCCGCCATACAGGAAAAGCGGGTTGTAGGTCTTGCCAGGTGCTTCGGCGACTGCCAGTGACGCAGCGTGGGCGAACTGATTGCACGAGCCGACCACAAAACTGTCGAACGTATATTTTGAATTAAGGGATGGATCAAACGCGACTTGACGCGCCGGCGCGAGCGCAACTCCGGTAGCAGCCGCAGTTGTCACCGCTGGGGCCGCAACCGCCGGTGCGTTACTCGTAACACTGGGTGACGGAATGCTTGTAACCGGAGGTGCTGCGGTTTCCTCGGGCAGGGCCCAGTCGACTGAGTAGCCAGCCAGGCTGAGTTCGCCAAAAGACTGGTTAATGAGAGAGGTGTAGTTGTATTTGACCCAATCCCGGACGGCAGGATTTGGCGCCCTCAGCCGGATAAGGCGTTGTGCTTGATCGACACCTTCAAATTTTATTGGGTTGAGCCAGGTCTCAAAACTCTCCTGCTTGAGTTTCGTTTTCAGAGAGAGAAGAACATTGTCCCACAGATTATTTTCCACTAACCGCCACCGTTCCTTGACCAGGAGTAATAACCAACCCCGCACACATAGTCGAAAAACGCCTGAGGCGAGCCAACTCTATGTGCCTGTCGAAACTAACTAGCCCCTCGAAATTATTAACAGGCTTTTCCTCAGCGTTGTGGAAAAACCTCTAGTCTTAAAGTAAAGCTTTAAGCTTATATTTATCAGTCACTTACAAGGAGTGAGTTTTGGTGAGCCGGAGACTAACACACCGTCTCCGCAGTCTGCAAGAGAAGGGTTCGGATAAAACAAGTTCTCTCAACGCAAGGTATGGTAGGCGCCAAAGAGCCACTTCCCGCTCTGGATGCCGGACGAAAACTCGATAGCGGTGTGGGCGAATCTACTACTCAGGAATCAGCGAAGACGAAAAGCTGTTAGAGACGCTTTGCTGTGCCACGCATTCTTGACAGAAGTCTGTGGTGGCGGATAGTCTAACGGTTTCTTTTTTGGGGGAGAATCTGAACTGTATGGCTAAGCGAACTTTCCAACCTAACAATCGACGTCGCGCGAAGACCCATGGATTTCGTGCCCGAATGGCAACCAAGGCGGGACGACTTGTCCTAAAACGGCGTCGCGCAAAGGGACGTCGACGGTTGACGCCTGCGCATTACTGATCGGCCTTGCTCGATGACGTCTTATCTGCGACGTAGCAGTGAATTCCAGACGGTATATCGAAATGGTAAGCGATACGAAGGCTCTTTGATCACAGCTTTCGTTCTGCCCAACAACCTTCCATATAATCGCTTTGGCATTACGGCCTCGCGGAAAGCAATCGGGAACGCGGTGCAACGAAATCGCGCCAGGCGTTTGTTGAGAGAAACCTTTCGGTTGAAAGCGCCGTTATTGGGCGAACTCAACGAGAACTACGATTGGGTATTTAACGCGAAGCGAAAACTGACGACTCTAAAGGTTGATGCGGCATTCGAGGAATTCGAGAAGGTCGTATTGAGAGTGGCTAGGGAAGAAAGCAAAGCCCATACGTTTGGCTAACAGGTCCGGTGAAGTCATTTCTAATCGCATTAATCAGGTTTTATAAGCTGGTCATCTCACCGTTTCTTCCACCCTCTTGCAGATTCGTTCCAACGTGTTCTGAATATACCGCCGAAGCGATCGCCAAGTATGGAGCCTTGCGAGGTACCGGTCTTGGGATGCGCCGATTATTGAGGTGCCACCCGTTTAGCGCGGGCGGCTATGACCCGGTTAAATAACGGTTCGAGGAATCGCAGTCGACCTAATGCAACAAAAACGCCTAATTATTGCTCTCATCCTTTCCACTGCGATTCTGTTTTTGTGGAGTTACCTGGTTCCCGGACCAAAAACGCCGCCGGTCGATCCTCAAGTGACACCGCAACCTACAGCGACATCAACTGCATCTCCTACGGCTCAACCAGCACCGATTCCGCAGCCAGCGCCGGTTCAGACCGCGGCGGTAAACACGGCGCCCCGACGCGTAATCCACGTTAAGACGCCACTCTACGAAGTAAAACTGGACAGTCAGGGCGCCGAGGCTACGAGCTGGATAATCACCAAAAACAAGGATAGCGGCAGTCCTATTTATTCGGTCGCAAGCACCAAGAATACGCATGTACCTCTTGAATTAATCCCACCCCAGGGCTTGAAGCGGGAGCCACGAGATCTTCCGTTACAACTACTTACGGGAGATGCGGCCGTAGACCGTTTACTTGGCAGCTCGAGTTACATGGTCGAAGGGGTTGACGGAAGTGGCGACAGCGAGGTCGTCCTCCGAGACGGCGAAAACAAGCGTATTACTTTCCGGCTTAACGACCCGAGTTCTGCCTTCGAAGTCGTCAAAACATTAACCGTAAACGGCAGCGGTTACGCAGTCGATATCGAAGTTTCAATTAAGCGTGCCAATCAACCGATGCCAGCCAAGATTAGAATTGGCCCGAGCATCGGGGATCAGGGCGTTAAGTATTACACCTTCTATTCTGTTGCTCCAGAAGCAGTCGTTTCTGTTGGGAATCCCTTTGTTGTTCAACGACATCCAGCGACATCAGTAAACTCGAGCGGCGATCGCATGGCTCTAGGCGGTCCAGCAGACTGGGCCGGAATCGGTGATACCTACTTCGCAATGGTTGCCGTCCCTTCGAAGCCGCTCGATGGTCTTGAGCTTCACACAACCCAATATGATTACGACGCCAATGGAACCAAAGAGAGCCGGTTCCTGACGTCCGCATGGGTACCGATTCCCACCGATGGTTCTCGAACCGTAATCTACACCGGCCCCAAGGACCATTTCATTCTTCAGGAAGTAAACACAAATATTGCTCAGGCGGTGTCGAGGCCAATTGATCTTGAAGGACTCATCGACTATGGCTGGTTTAGTTGGATGTCGAAGCCGTTATCGGTGCCGATCCTCAAGGCAATCAAATGGCTTAAGCAGATCACTGGCAATTACGGCATTGCCATTATCCTTTTTACAATCGTCATATATTCTTTGTTTTTCCCACTAAAGTGGCGCTCGTCGAAATCGATGAAGAAGGCGCAGAAGCTCGCGCCGAAGATGAAGGAACTGCAAGAAAAGATAAAGGGGATGAAACAAAACGACCCGCGACTCAAGGAGTTGCAGGTCGAACAGCTAAGGTTGATGAAGGAAGGGAATCCGCTCGGAGGTTGTTTGCCGCTGCTGATCCAGATGCCTTTCCTGTTTGCGCTGTATAGGGCGATCACAATCTCGCTCGACTTCCGTCAAGCTACGTTTCTCTGGCTGCCGGATTTGTCAGCGGGCGACCCGTTCCACATCCTCGAATTCTTAATGGCCGGCACCATGATTGTCCTGCAGCTAATAACGCCCGCGCCCTCGGCCGATCCTTTGCAGCGTAAGATGATGGCCATCGGCATGCCTATCTTCATGTTGTATGTTCTTTGGGGTGCGCCGTCAGGCCTTTTGTTGTATTGGTTGGTAGGAAACATCGTTGGATTCAGTCAGCAGTTTGTTATTAACAAGTTGACCCAGTCGGACGATGACGTGCCGCCGCCGTCGGAAGAGAACACGAAGGGTAAGGGAAAATCGAAGAAGGGAGTTGGCACACCTAAGCCCGCGCAAGCGTAAGCCTTGGGAAGTGCCTCGATGCCGCCGATGGAAAACTCTTGTTCTAACGCCGCTGGTTTTCTCGACGACTTGTTCAAAGGGATGAGTCTCGATCTGAAAGTCACAGCAAAGGAGACGCCGGCCGAGTGTCTGCTTGATCTTAGTGGCCGTGATTCAGGCTTGCTGCAGGCTGAGGGCGCAGAGCTCCTTCAGGCCGTGCAACACCTCGTCAGTCAGGTGTTTGGCCGAAAGCTTCTCGAAGGGCAACGACTTGTTTGTGACGTTGAGGGCTTTCGAGCCACGCGCGAGGCCGAACTGCGTAAGATGGCGCTTCACGCTGCTGATCGAGTCCGTTCTTCGGGCCTTGCGTTTACGTTTGGTGAAATGAACTCGAACGAGCGTCGCATCATTCACCTGACCTTAGCCGACTGCGAAGATCTCTTCACTGAATCCGTTGGTGAAGGATTTGGACGAAAAGTTCGCGTAGGCCCGAAACCCTAAACAGCCGATATCCCTCCTCGTTCACACTCTGAGGTGCGATGAATACGATAGTCGCAGTCGCAACGCCGCCTGGTCGAAGTGCGATTGCGATGGTCCGCATTAGTGGTCCACAGTCATTACCCATCCTTCGATCGCTGGTTGCAGACGGCGAGTTAGTCCCGGAACCTAATCACACGACACTGAGGTCCATCGTCGGGCACGATCGGGACGAAGTCCTTGACCAATCGCTGATCACATTCTTCAGGGCTCCTCACTCCTTTACCGGCGAAGACATGGTTGAGATCAGTTGTCATGGTTCGCCAGTAGTCGTGCGTCAATTATTAGATCGTATTCAACTCCTCGACGCGCGTCTCGCTGGCCCAGGCGAGTTCACTTTGCGCGCCTTGAAGAATGGAAAGATGAATTTGAGCCAGGCCGAGGCAGTTCGAGACTTGATTAATGCTCGGACCGCTGCTGCTGCTCAACAAGCGACACGGCAACTTAGTGGTGAGCTTTCAACTGCGTTGCAGTCCAGCAAGGATCAACTGATTCAGTTGATCGTAAAACTGGAGTCAGCACTGGAGTTCGTTGAAGACGATCTACCAGCGGCACACGCTGACGAATTAATTCAGCAACTTAATCAGGTGGCTTGCCGCCTTCGTGAGTTGGTAGCGACATATGCGACTGGGCACCTGCTCCGCGATGGAATTAGGGTCGCCCTTGTGGGCCGGCCGAACGTGGGTAAGTCGAGTCTGTTCAATAGGTTAGTCAGGTTCGACCGAGCGATTGTGACGGAGCTTCCAGGCACAACCAGGGACAGCCTGATGGAGTCCATTAGCCTACGTGGGATCCCTGTTAGCTTAACGGACACCGCCGGCATTCGTGAGGCTGGCGATCGGATCGAGGCGCTTGGAATCGAGCGAACTCAACGGGCGATGGCGGATGCCGATCTCGTAGTTGTGGTCATTGATGGATCATCAGCCCTCGACTCAGAAGATGAAAGGGTGCTTGCTGATACAGAGCATGGTCCGCGTGTAGTCGCCGTGAATAAGTTGGACCTTGGGACAAGCGCCCAACTTCAAAGTAGACTCAATGAGTCGTGCGAGGTGGTCCATGTTTCGGCGCTCAGCGGTGAGGGACTTGAGAATCTTTCTGCTGCTATACTGAAGCCTTTCGCAGTTGTCGATTCCGAAGCGGTAGGTCTGCTGATCACCGATAGCAGACATCATGATCTGCTGTTACGTGCGCTGAGTTCGCTTGAAGAATCAGGCCAGCTACTGAAAGACAACGCGAGTGAAGAGTTGGTGCTCGTAGGTCTTCTCAACGCACTCAGGCTTTTGGGTGAAATCACCGGAGAGACCACGGCCGACGATATTCTTGGACAGATTTTTAGTACGTTCTGCATTGGCAAGTAAGATGGCGTTTGACGAGGCATTTCACGTAGTCGTTATTGGCGGGGGCCATGCAGGTTGCGAGGCAGCTTCGGCAGCTGCGCGCCTCGGAGCGGCTACAGCTCTGGTCACAATGAACCTGGACCTCATTGGCCAGATGTCGTGTAACCCTGCGATTGGCGGAATTGCCAAAGGGCATCTGGTACGTGAGATCGACGCTCTTGGTGGGATCATGGGGCGCGTAATCGACCGCACCGGGATCCAATTTCGTCTGCTCAATCGGTCGAGGGGACCAGCTGTGCAGTCGCCGCGTGCCCAGGCTGACCGCGCGTTATACCGTTCGGAGATGCGCGCAACCCTCGAACAAACGCCAAATCTCAACTTGCGACAAGGGATGGTCGTGGACTTGGTGGTGCAAAACCAACAGATCCGCGGCATCGAGCTGCAGGACGGAAGGCGCATAGCAGCTGAAGCTGTAGTGATTGCGGCGGGAACCTTTCTCAACGGGCTCGTGCATACCGGCAAGACGACTTACACGGCCGGTCGCGTTGGCGAGCCGGCTTCGATTGAGTTAGCTGAGACTCTCAAGCGCTTAGGGTTCCCGGTTGGTAGACTGAAAACGGGGACACCTCCGCGGCTGGATGGACGAACCATCGACTGGTCGGCTTTCGAAAGACAAAAGGCAGACGAGCACCCGGTGGCGTTTTCATTCTCCACGGACGAAATCACCCAACAACAGATCGACTGTCACATCGGGTACACAACGGACACGCTTCACCGTGAGATTCGGAAGAATTTGCATGAGTCACCGCTTTACTCTGGCCAGATCAAGGGCGTCGGCCCTCGTTATTGCCCTTCTATCGAAGATAAGGTTGTGAAGTTTGCCGACAAGAACAGGCACCAACTCTTCCTCGAGCCGGAGGGCCACAGCACCAACGAAGTCTATTTAAATGGGTTTTCCACTTCCCTGCCGGCTGCGTTACAACAAGAGCTCGTGAGGATGATTCCCGGACTGGACGAAGCCCGGATCATTCGTCCAGGCTATGCAATTGAGTACGACTTTGTTGACCCGAGAGAATTAGGTCCGGATCTTCAGTGCCGCCGAATTCGCGGGCTGTTTCATGCCGGACAGATCAACGGCACGACTGGATACGAGGAAGCGGCATGTCAGGGCTTGGTTGCGGGAATTAATGCCGGTCTTCAGGTACAGAAGCGGCAGGGGTTTCGTCTCAGACGGGAACAGTCATATATCGGGGTTCTTGTCGATGACTTGATCAGGCAAGGTGTTGACGAGCCCTATCGCATCTTTACGTCTCGTGCTGAATACCGGCTTGCACTAAGACATGACAATGCTGACGAGCGGTTGCGTGGTTATGGGCGCGAAATCGGATTGGTCGGGGATAACGACTGGGAACGATTCAACGCGCGTCGGGATCGCATTGCTGCGGTGAAAAAGGCGTTAACCTCACAAAGGTTACGAAAGTCAGACCCAGCCTACGTCGCCGTAGCCTCACAAGTTAGCGGGGACCTCGGCGATTCGATCACACTCGCCGAGCTGGCAAAGCGTCAAGGCGTCACAGCGGAACTGATGAGGAGCCTGCTTCCGAACGGGATGTCGAGCGACATCAATACCGGCGACTTGGAATTTGCGCTCGCCGACAACCTGTATTCAGGCTACATCAAAGCCCAAGAGTTGGTCGTGGAAAGATTGAACCATCACGACTCTACGCCTATCCCTCAAAATATAGACTTTCAACGGTTTGACGGGCTTTCGCACGAGATGGTTGAACGACTCGAACGCGTCAGACCCACAACGTTTGGCGAAGCTCGCAATATACCAGGCATGACACCAGCCGCCTTGTCCACCCTGTTGGTTGGTGTAAGCTCTTCTACCTAAACAGTTAGGGAATGTTTCACGTGTCCCGCTCCTTGGGCTGCGTGAAATGGGACACGTGAAACATCAAAACCGTGATGTTTTGTGGCAAGGTGTCTCGTTGGTATGTTAAGTTTAGCCGTTTCACACCAATGGCCAAAATTATTGCAATTGCGAATCAAAAGGGTGGTGTAGGTAAGACCACCACCGCTGTTAACCTCGCCGCCGTCCTGGCTTCTCAGGGAGAAACAGTTTTACTTGTCGACGCCGACCCCCAGGGAAACGCGACCTCTGGAGCGGGCGTCCAGCGCGGAAGCTTTCGAAAGAGCATATACCATTCGGTTGTCATGGGTGAGCCAGCTCGGGATGCGCTAATTGAGACGAGCATTCCAGGCCTGAAGGTGCTGCCGGCTAATAAAGATTTGGCTGGAGCCGAGGTTGAGCTTGTCGAGATGGAACGCCGCGAGTTCCGCTTAAGTGAATCGCTCGCGGCAATCTCAGAAGATTTCAGTTACATCATTATCGACTGCCCGCCGTCTCTGGGTCTCCTAACCCTTAACGCTCTAACCGCAGCTCAGTCTCTTCTGGTTCCCATTCAATGTGAGTATTACGCCCTCGAAGGAGTAACCGAGCTGTTCGACACATTGGCGCGCATCCGTCGGTTGCATAACCCGACGCTTACCATTGAAGGCTTGCTTCTCACGATGTATGACGAGCGCACCAACCTCTCGTCTGCGGTAGCCTCGGATTTGCGAGATTTCTACGGGCGCCAGGTTTTCGAAACGACTATCCCTCGTAATGTCCGGCTCGCTGAGGCACCCAGCTACGGAAAGCCGATAACGCTCTACGACCCGCATTCCAAAGGAGCTGACGCTTACTTTCAGTTAGGTAAGGAGATAATCGCGCATGACAACACGAAAGGTATTGGGTCGGGGGTTGGGGGCGCTGTTGTCAGCTGAAGGTACTGAGACAGCAACGGACGACTCCAACGAAATATCTATCGACCTCATTGATCCGAGTACACTACAGCCTCGGTCTATCTTTGACGAAGCGAAGTTGAATGAACTCGCGGCTTCGATTTCTGCTAACGGTGTAGTGCAGCCGCTGCTGGTTCGGCGTCGTGGCGAACGGTACGAACTAATTGCAGGTGAACGGCGATGGCGCGCTGCCCAGCTTGCTGGTCTAACGAAAGTGCCTGCCGTTGTTCGGAACGTCTCCGATGATAAGGTCCTGGAGCTCGCTCTCATCGAGAACATCCAACGTGAAGACCTTAATCCGATTGAAGAAGCGCGCGCCTATAAGAAGCTGATTGAGACCGTTGGATTGACGCAGGAAGTCGTCGCGGAGCGCGTAGGGAGAGATCGGTCGTACGTCACGAATTATTTACGGCTGCTGCGCCTGCCCGACGATCTCCAGGAGCTCTTGCAGGCGGGCAGGTTGTCCACTGGTCATGCTCGGGCAATCCTCGGGACTGACCAAGTTGATCTGCAACGCCGGCTGGCGCGGAAGGTTATCGAGCAGGATCTCTCTGTGAGGGCCACCGAGCGACTCGTCCGGGAATTGAACGAGCCAAGGTCGCGAGGGAAGCAGGCCCCCCAGGCTGACACTGGTGACGCGAATGTTCGCGCCGCTGAAAACAAGTTGCGCAGACAGTTTGGTACTCAGGTTCGGATCGTCACATCTCCCGGCTCGCAGGCGGGACGGATCGAAATTGAGTTCTACAACGCGAGCGACCTTGATAGGCTTTACAGTCTCTTGGTCGAAACGGCCAGGGGCCATGGTATTTAGTAGTGTGGCTGCCTCTTGGCGCCGGCACCGGCCGGAAGTACAAAGTACAACGGACTAGCCTGAATCGGTGAGCTAGCAAGAGGATGGGTGATTCTTGATAGTCGAATGGTTTAGGCAGTTCGCTTCCGTGCTTACCGGAGTTTGTTGGGCAAAACAGATGCGTTTGAAGCAGCGGGTGCGCTTGACCAGTTTTTTGACAGGGTGTTAGACTCCGACGCTTTTGGGATTACCGATAGTTGCAGCCAGGAGAGTAGGGATTGTTTCTCGCCTTCGCAGGTCCAACCATTCAGTTAGTGCCTGATGGGACTTTGATATTTCACATAGTCCTCATCATCGTCATGGTGGCAGTTGTAAATGCCACATTGCTGAAGCCTATCAACCGCATTCTTGAGGAACGCGACCGGCGTACCAAGGGTCGTCTGACCGAAGCGGAGATGGCAACGGCGAAGGCTGCGGAGGAGCTTCGCGAGTATGAACGCCGGCTCCGCGAAGCGAGATCCGAGGGTTACGCCCTGGTGGAGCGCGAACGCGGAACTTTGGCTGGCGATCGAGAACGCAAGCTCGCTGAAGTTAAGCAGCAGGTGAATGCAGAACTTGCGAGGCAGCGCGAATCTATTCGTGAAGAGGCAGAGCGAGCTAAGGTTGCGCTCTCGAATGAGGCACATAATCTGGCAATAGATATCAGCAGTCATATTCTTGGCCGCCCGGTTCAGGGACAGAAAACAACGTAGTCGAAGGTTTGGCCCACATTGGTCCTGGTAACAATCACTCTGATCACTTTGCTTGGAATGTCCGCGGACGGATCAACCCGTTGGTGGGACTATCCTGGCCTCGAGCTCTGGAAATTTCTGAATCTGCTCGTCTTCATCGTGATCATGAAATTCCTGCTCGGGTCCCGTCTAAAAGTTGCGATGCAGGCGCGCTCTGGATCTATCAAACAGGAGCTCGCAAGGGCGAAGCAAGAACGAGACCTCGCGCTTTCGAAACTTGCTGAAGTCGAGGGTCGATTGGCTCACCTGGATGAAGAAACGGCTTCGATCAAGGTGAAGGCTCAAGCCGAGGCCGAAGCAGAGAAGCAACGTCTTAGCGTTGCTACTGAAAAGGAGCTCACCAGAATTCGCGAACAGGCTACTCGAGAGATCGAAAGTGCCGCTAAGGCAGCGAAGCACGATCTGCGTAAGTTCGCGGCCCAGGAAAGTGTCCGCCTAGCCGAAAATATTTTGACCCGCGAGATAAGACCGGAAGACGATACCGCTTTGGCTAATCGCAATGTGCAGGAACTCGGGAGGGTCCAGGCTTGAGTTCACAAACCGTTGCGAGACGCTACGCCTCCGCGCTGGCAGACGTAATAATCGAGAAGAACGAAGTTGTTGAAGTGCGCGAGGAGCTAGCGGCCTGGGAGCAAATGCTCGTCGGGAATCCGTTACTGATGGAAGCCATCAGTAATCCGACAGTCGGATACGAACAGAAATCCCGCATCCTGAATCAACTCATCGCGCGTACGAAGGTGCGTCAGACGACAGCAAATTTCCTTCGAGTATTGTTGAAGAATCAACGACTGAGCGAGCTGAGTCATGTCAATGCAAAGCTGGCCCAGATTCTTGACGAGCGTTCGGGCGCCATCAGCGCACACATCGCTTCTGCCCGGCCGCTTCCGGAGTCTGTCAAAAATGCGATTCAGGAAACACTCGCGCGGGTCACAAATAAGAAAGTGCGACTGGATTTTCAAACTGACGAGTCATTGCTCGGTGGGATCGTAACTACAATCGGTTCGACCATCTATGACGGCTCAGTGCGAAATCAGTTGGCGCGACTTGGTGAAGAGCTTGCAGGTTAATTGGTAGGGGTAAAAGATGGAACTGATCAGAGCCGACGAAATCAACGAAATCATTCGAAAGCAAATTGAAAGCTTCGAGACCGGCGTCACCGTCATGGAAGTAGGCACCGTCATTAAAGTAGGTGACGGAATCGCCGAGATTCACGGACTTGAAAAGGTGATGGCGGGTGAGCTGCTTGAGTTTCCGCAGGACGTTCGCGGCCTTGCTCTCAACCTCGAGGAAGACAAAGTGGGAGCGGTGCTCTTCGGCGATTACCAGGTGATCAAAGAAGGCGACATCGTGAAGCGCACGGGCCGCATTATGCAGGTGCCTGTTGGCGACGCGATGATAGGTCGAGTAGTCGACGCTCTGGGAAATGCTATCGATGATCGTGGTCCAATCATCACCGACACCTATTACGCGATTGAACGAATTGCACCCGGCGTTGTCGATCGTCAGCCGGTGAAGGAACCCCTTCAAACCGGACTCAAAGCGATCGACGCAATGGTTCCGATCGGTCGCGGACAGCGCGAGCTGATCATCGGCGACCGCCAAACCGGAAAGACCGCAGTTGCTGTCGACGCGATCATCAACCAAAAGGGCAAAGATGTCATTTGTATCTACGTCGCGATCGGTCAGAAGGCGTCGACGGTGGCCCAGGTCGTCAAGACGTTGGAAGACTTCGGTGCGCTCGAGTACACGATCGTCGTAAAAGCGACAGCCTCCGACCCGGCGGCGATGCAGTTTTTGGCGCCGTATTCTGGCGCAGCAATGGGCGAATATTTTCGCGACAACGGCCGCCACGCGCTGACGATTTACGACGACCTTTCCAAGCAAGCTGCTGCCTACCGAGAGATTTCGTTGTTGCTGCGACGTCCACCAGGTCGTGAGGCATATCCGGGTGACGTCTTTTATCTTCACTCGCGTCTGCTCGAGCGTGCCGCAAAGATGTCAGACTTGAAAGGTGGCGGATCGCTAACGAGCTTGCCTATTATCGAGACCCAGGCGGGTGACATCTCGGCTTACATTCCGACGAATGTGATTTCGATTACAGACGGACAAATCTTCTTAGAAGCCGACCTTTTCAATAGTGGTATCCGACCTGCAATCAACGTGGGCAACAGCGTTTCGCGTGTAGGCGGTTCGGCGCAGATCAAGGCGATGAAACAGGTCGCAGGTACACTGCGAATCGATCTCGCGCAGTTTAGGGAATTGCAGGCGTTCGCTCAGTTTGGTTCCGACCTCGACAAAGCCACGCAGGCTCAGTTGGCGCGTGGTCAGCGACTAGTTGAGATTTTGAAGCAGCCGCAGTATCAACCGATGAACGTTGAAAACCAGATCCTTGTGATCTGGGCAGCGAGTAACGGCTACGCTGACGATGTACCGGTTGAGGACGTGCGACGTTTCGAGGCCGAGTTGCTGAAGTTTGTCGAGGGTTCTCATCCGGGTGTGTTGCAAAGTATTCGCGAGAAGAAGAGTTTGACGGAAGACATCCTCAAAGAACTGAATCAAGTTTTGTCAGATTTCAAAGTCATGTGGTCCGACCGCGTATCAGCTGATGCCGCAGCTGCGGTGACGCCAGCGACTGCAGGGCAACCTGCTGCTGCAGGTGCGTAGGTTCGTTAGGTAAATGCCGAATCTTCTAGACATTCGCCGGCGAATCAAGTCGGTTAAGAACACGCAGCAAATTACGAAGGCCATGAAAATGGTTTCGGCTGCGAAGCTAAAGCGTGCCCAGGATCGCGTGGTAACTGCGCGTCCTTTCGCGAATAAGATGACGACCGTGCTTGGCGGTCTCGCTGAGCGGACTGACGAAAACTTTCATCACCCACTTCTCGATGCGCGCGGCGACGAACGCTACTTGCTGGTTCTTATTACCGCCGACAAAGGATTGTGCGGCGCCTTCAACACCAATCTGATCAAGGCTGGCCAGTCGTTCATCAAGGCGAATCCTGGAAAACAGGTCGAGATCATGGCGGTGGGCCGCAAAGGTCGAGATTTCTTCCGCCGAAGAAATGCGACTTTGGCCGGCGAATACATCAGCGTCACCGGCAAAGGAAGGGTGGACCTTTCTGAGGCCGTCGAGATCGCTCGTGACGTGATCAAGCGGTTCGTTGAGGACGACGGAATCGACAAGGTTTTTATTGTCTACAACGAATTCAAATCGGTGATCCAGCAACGTGTGGTTACAGAGCAACTCTTGCCAGTCGCTCGTCAAACGTCGACTGAAGAAGCTCCCACATCCGCGCAAGCCGTCAATCTCGTCGACTACATTTACGAGCAACCACCGCAGGAAATTTTTTCAAAATTACTTCCGCGGTTGATTGAAACGCAGATCTTTCGGGCATTGCTGGAGTCGGTTGCTTCTGAACAGGGTGCACGCATGACGGCTATGGATTCGGCGTCGAAGAATGCGCGCGAGTTGATCGACTCGTTAACTCTAAACATGAACCGAGTGCGTCAGGCTGCGATCACCAACGAGATCATCGAAGTGGTTTCCGGCGCGGCCGCTCTATAGTCCCGCCTCATTTCATCACGGTAAGGGAAGCGATGCCGCTTCCCTTTATTTTTGCTTACGATGAGCGACCCCGCAGCCTTTGATCCATCGGCCAACGCATCCGCCGGACGGCGGTTATGGCGCTATGGTCCATTGCTCATCTGGATGGCATTTATTTCCTTCGCGTCGACTGGTGGATTTTCAGCTGACAATACCTCGAAGTTTATTCGGCCAGTCCTAAGGTGGCTCTTTCCGAGTAGCAGCGAAACGGACTTGGATTGGTTACATTTCATGGTGCGCAAGGCGGGCCACTTCCTCGAATATGCATTGCTTGCGTTTCTAGCAAGAAGGGCTTTGATAGAGTCGTCTCGGCAATTCATCCGTCGCCGGTGGTTCGAACTGGCGCTGCTCTTGGTTGTCTTGTCTGCACTGTTTGATGAGTGGCACCAGAGCTTCGAGCCCACGCGGACCGGCTCAATCTACGACAGCCTGATTGATATTGCCGGCGGTCTGACAGTCTTATTGATCTGCAAAGGTTTCGTGCAGAACCGAGCGCGGTAGCGCCGGATCCTTCTACCACGGTGATCGAATACCTATCGGAATAATATGCAGGTGAATGTAGGATCTGGCGCTACCGCGCTCGGTTCTGCACGAAAGCCCTCACGACTCATTAAAATCCATTTCCCTCAGCGCCTGGTTTATGCAAATATTTCCCTTAGCCGTCGACGATCGAATGGGTTTGATGGAGTCGGCGATAGTCGTTTAAGAAGGAGAAGCCCGATGGGAATTTTTGACGCGATCCGTTCACAATTCATTGAGGTCATCGAGTGGCTCGATGATTCCGGTAACACAATACTTTACCGATTTCCTGTGCAAGGGCAGGAAATCAAGAACGGAGCTCAACTAACTGTACGTGAGTCACAAGCCGCAGTTTTCGTATTCCAGGGCCAGATTGCGGACGTGTTTGGCCCAGGGCGCTACACGATTGACGGTGGAAATACACCCATTCTGTCGAAACTCGGTGCCTGGAAATATGGGTTCAACTCCCCGTTCAAAGCTGAGGTCTACTTCGTCAACACGAAACAGTTCAATGACCTCAAATGGGGAACCTCCAATCCGGTGATGATGCGTGACGGCGACTTCGGCATGGTCCGTCTCCGCGCGTTTGGCATCTACTCGATCCGCGTTTCCGATCCGCAGGCTTTTATCAAAGAAGTCGCGGGGACCAACGCGCACTTCGTGACCGAAGATATCGAGGGACAGCTCAAACGTACGTTAGTCAGCGGCTTCAGCGACGCACTTGCTGAATCCAAAATCGCCGCTCTGGACCTGGCATCAAACTACGATGAGCTCGGCAAGTTCACGCGTGGCAAATTGACTCAAGACTTCAACGGGTATGGGCTCGAGCTCACAAAGTTTGTGATCGAGAACATCTCGTTGCCGGCTGAAGTTGAAGCAGCGATGGACAAGCGAACGTCAATGGGAGTGATTGGCGACGTTGGTCGTTACGCACAGTTCCAGGCTGCCGACGCGATGCGTGATGCGGCGCAAAATACAGGCGGAGGCGCTGGCACGGGCGCAGGTTTGGGAGCCGGGTTCGCTATTGGAAACGCGATGGCAGGAGCAATGACCGACGCGATGAATCAGTCGCGTAAACAATCCGGTGAGGCCTCCAGCCCGTCGAAAGTACCTTGCGCGAAGTGCGGTGCTGCAAATTTGGCAGGAGCGAAGTTTTGTAACGAGTGCGGCGCAAAAATCAACACCGGTTCAGAAACCATCGCTTGTACAAAGTGTGGTGCGCAGATGCCGGCTGGTTCGAAGTTCTGCAACGAATGCGGAACGAAGGCGGAGTGAACTGGATCCTCCGAAGTGATGTTGCAGTTATGGCCCGGCGGCATTTTACGTCTCGCCGGGCCTCTTGCTTTAATGACCTTTGACTAACCAAACTTAACCCTCTGCAGTTGGCGAGCAAGACCACACCGTTACCAGTTTCTCCGTTTCGCTTGGTGGTTTTCTCGTAAGCGGTGGTATTCTTGGTTTCGCAAACCGCCCTTTCAACCTTTACACGGAAAATCAAATTACATGTTCAGTAAATTAGAACGACCTCGGCGAGTAGTAATTACAGGTATGGGATGTGTCACGCCGATCGGTATCGGTCGCGAAAAATACTGGGACGCTCTCGTTAAAGGTGAAAGTGGAGTCCGTCGCATTGAATCGTTTGACGTTTCTAAGTCGGCAGTGAAGATTGCGGCGCAGGTTGTTGATTTCGATTGGGAAGCTCAGCTCAATCCAAAGGACCGGAAGCACGTACCCCGAACTGTTCCGCTTGCGCTAGCTGCAGCAAGAGAAGCACTTGAAAACGCAAGAATCTCACCTGATGAACTGACGGTCGATGAACGCCGGCGAATCGGGGTGGTTTTAGGCACAGGCGGCGGCGGATTGGCCTTCACTGAACAACAATACGAATATTGGTACGTTGGTCCAACCTACAAGGCGAGTGTGTACACCATTCCTTCGTCGACCCATGGCGGGTTATCGAGCGAACTATCGATGGCGTTTGGTTTGCGCGGGCTTTCGCACATTGTCTCTACTGGTTGCACGAGTTCGACTGACGCCATCGCGTATGCAGCCGAGCACATAGCCCTTGGTCGACAAGACGTAATGTTGTCCGGCGGCGTTGATGCTCCGATCGCTCCGGGAATTCTCGCCGGGTTTAACCTGATGACGGTGCTCACCAGCGACTGGAATGAAGAACCACACCGCGCATCTCGCCCATTCGCGCTCAATCGTTCGGGAATTGTCCTGGGTGAAGGCTCGTGGATTTACATCCTCGAGGAACTCGAACGGGCCCGCGAACGCGGTGCAAAGATTTACGCTGAGATAACAGGTTATGGGGCCACCTGCGATGCCTATCACCGCGTGCGTCTGGAAGAAAGTGGAGATGAACCGGCGCGCGCCATGAAAATAGCTCTCGAAGCCGCTGGCAAAGATCCGTCGCAAGTGGACTACGTGAATCTGCACGGTACCTCAACCGTGCTCAATGATCGGATTGAGACCAGCGCACTCAAACTCGCGCTTGACGGTCGAGCTATTAAGACGCCAATGTCGGCGACCAAATCTCAGATCGGACATCCTCAAGGCGCTAGTGGCGCGGCCGGTCTGGGAGCTGCGCTTTGCGCAATGGACACCGGCATGATTCCCCCCACTATAAATCTCGACGAAGCTGACCCTGCCTGCGATCTCGACTACGTTCCCAACAAAGCCCGCGCCGCAGAGGTTAACACCGCGTTGTGCAACTGCATCGGCTTTGGATCTAAGAACAGTGCGTTGGTAGTCGAGAAGGTCCCCTCGTAAATCAAACCTGTAGGGGGGCACTCCGTGGCCGCCCCACTCGGTTGAGATGTCATCACGTGTAACTTGGAGAATCGCGACAAATGGGGCGGCCACGGAGTGCCGCCCCTACAGATTTGCGCTTCGTTGTTAGAACCGCTACGCTTTCCAGTTCCTAATAACCCGTTTTTGAGAACCTATATGTCACAAGTAACCGAACAACTCGTACTCGACGCGCTGCGCCAAATTCAGGACCCGGATCTCCACAAAGACATCGTGACCCTTGGTTTTATCAAGGACCTCAAAATCGAAGGCGGCGCGGTTTCCTTTCGCATTGTTCTCACTACGCCGGCATGTCCGGTTAAGGCTGAGATGGAAAGCGCTGCCCAGGAGCTTGTGAGTGCTTTGCCCGGCGTTACTTCGGTCGCAGTCACGATGGACGCTGAAGTGCCAAAAGGGCGCGGCATCGGCGACAAGCTTGCGATTGAAGGCATTCGCAACATCATCGCTGTTTCATCTGGTAAGGGCGGGGTCGGCAAATCAACCGTGGCGGTGAATCTGGCTGTCTCGCTCGCGCTTGATGGCGCCCGGGTCGGCATCATGGACATCGACGTTTATGGTCCAAATGTCCCAATCATGCTCGGCGCTGCCGACGCCCGACCGGAAGTTGAGGTCAACAAGCTCGTGCCCATCGAGGCCTATGGCGTAAAGCTCATGTCGATGGCGCTGTTGCAACCCGGCGACAAGCCGATGATCGTCCGCGGACCGATTTTGCACGGCCTGGTGAAGCAGTTCTTGTCCGACGTGAAGTGGGGTGAACTTGATTACCTGATTGTGGATATGCCGCCTGGAACTGGCGATATTCAGTTATCGCTGGCCCAGCTAGTGCCAGTCCAGGGTGCCGTCCTGGTGACCACGCCGCAGGATGTGGCCGTTGCAGATGTGCGCCGAGCATTGCGAATGTTTGAAACGGTAGCGATACCAATCCTCGGAATCGTTGAGAACATGAGCTATTTCATCGCCCCTGATACAGGCAATCGCTATAACATTTTTGGCGAAGGCGGTGGAGCGAAGCTCGCCGAGATGTATCACGTTCCCCTCCTGGGTACGGTGCCTTTGGGCATGGAAGTGCGTGAGGGTGGCGATAAGGGTTCGCCGGTCGTGGTTAGCCATCCTGATTCTCCCCAAGCGCTGGCTTTCAGACGAGTGGCGGAGGAAGTGGCGCGCCAGGTGTCAATCGAGGCAATGAAGCCCGAGCTGGTAATTCTTGGAAAAGGGCAATAATTCAACTTTGGACTTGGCCAGCCCGTCTTGCTATCATGCCCTCGGACAAAAGGATTGAAGCGAATTTTAAAGCAATCATCGATAAAAGGAGTTAGATAATGTCAGCATCAACAATCCCCACTGAAACAACGAGCGCTCCGACAAATGCGCCAACGATGACTTTGGAAGTTACCGAAAGCGCGGTGACTGAGATTAAGAAGTTTATGGCAAGCGAAGAAGGCTTACCTGAAACAGCAGGCCTCCGAGTGCGCGTGGTACCGGGCGGCTGCTCAGGTTTCCAATACAGCTTGAACATCGAAGAGGATTCGCGACAGGGCGATTTCATCCTGGACCAGAGTGGCGTCAAACTGTTTGTAGATATGTTCAGCGGTCAATATCTCAACGGTGTGAAGATTGACTACGTAACCGGCGTGATGGGATCTGGTTTCACGTTTACCAATCCAAACGCCACCGGCAGCTGTGGTTGCGGAACTTCTTTCACTGCATAACGGTTTTAGTTTAAACGACGCGGTGCGCGAAACTCCGGCTCGGTGGTCTAAAGACCATCGAGCCTTTCGCTTTGTGCGCCCGGCAGGGCGCACTCACTTGGGAGTGAAAGTCTCCTATGGACCCGACAGGGGGAACCATTAGCCGGACGGCAAGGGTGTCCATTGCGAGGAGGAATCTGAAGGAAGCGCGGCAAAGCGCTGGCCCGACGAACAGAAATCGCATATGAGGCGTGCAAGCTGGATGAGAAGGCAAATGTCTTTAAAGTCCGATACCTGTACCGAAAGCTTGTGCGTATACGCGGCGGGCATAAGCGTGAAGGTGAGGCGCATTACCCTGGGGAGGTTTGCAACTTTGCCGTGAGCTACTGTCGCTGAGAGGCGGCGGGATGAAGTTGCAGAAGTCAGGCGAGGGCATCGACCGGAGCGAAGGCCCGAACTTGAAGTAACGGACTGGAGACTCGAATTTCGATGACCACAGGAGAATGAAGTCAGCAGGACTGGCGACGGCGCGAAGAGAAGAGACGCCGCAAGGTGGGCCACCATCACCGCTGCTGTCGAATATCCTGCTCGACGAGTTGGACAAAGAGCTGGAGCGACGGGGTCACAAGTTCTGCCGGTACGCCGACGACTGCTATCAAGATGAGACAGCCATTGACCCAATCCCAGGCATTCTCTGTGCAACCTCTGTGTTCTCCGTGTCTCTGTGGTGGACAGGCTGGGCCAACCAATACCTCGGCTGCGTTTCTACACGGGCGTTCGGGATCCGATCGCCGGAGTTCATATCAAAACCATGCTAACGATCAAACAGGTAGAGACTCCTGAGGAAGTCGAATCAACGCGCCAGCTGTTTGAAGAGTACGTCAACGGCTTGGGCGTAAGCCTGTGCTTCCAAAACTATGATAAGGAAGTGGCTGAGTTGCCCGGAGAGTACGTTCCGCCAATGGGCCGCCTTTACCTTGCGACTGAAGACGCTGATGTTGCCGGGTGCATCGCTCTACGAAAGCTTGAAGATGACCTTTGTGAAATGAAACGGCTTTACGTTCGGCCGGAGTTCCGGGCAAGGCTGTTGGGCCGAACCCTGGTTGATCGAATAATCGAGGACGCCCGATCCATTGGTTACAAACGAATGCGTCTTGATACCTTGCCGGGAAAGATGGACCAGGCTATTGCAATGTATCGTTCGCTCGGGTTCAAACAGATCGATCGCTACTACAATAATCCTTACGATTCGGCATTGTTCATGGAGCTTGAGTTGTAGGGGCGACACGCCTCGCCCGGTTCAAGTTGAGTCCTAACCCGGAAGCAGGTGGGGGCATTTTCGATATCTCATTCTTTATATCTTATTTTCCATTTCTCATTTGCCATTGGCGGACAGACGCTTGCAATTAGTTCTGCGGGGTGTAGACGCAATCTCGGGCGAGTGAGCTGCCCTAACTGATATCTACCGGTGTTCAAAGCCCCACAACTTGCTCAACTTCTGCAGTTGTGCCAAATTCAACTCGCAATCAAATCCTTTTCTGGGAGTCACTTATCATGCCTACGATTACAGCGGAGACCGCTGCTGGTACTCAACACATTGATGCGCCTGAAGGAAAGAAGCTGGTTTTAGTTCTTGAAGACGGCGGGGTCGACATTCTTCACCGCTGCGGGGGTAATGCTCGTTGCACGACTTGTCGCGTTGAAATCCTTGCCGGAGATCCCGGGGAGATCGGCGAGTTGGAGCGAAACCGTCTGGCTATCGAAACAGAGCTCGCCGATAACATCCGGCTGTCATGCCAGATTCGAGTAAAGGATGATCTTCAGTTGCGGGTAGTGAATCAGGCGAGCGTACGCGGTATGGACGCTGGTCCAAGGCCGTTTGACGAATAGTTCGCTGCGAGACTTTATTGCGAAGAACCCTTACATGGGTGTAATCTTCGCGCGTAACCACCACTAGTAGGACAGGCATTTCTGCTTGTCTCATCGTACGGCATTGAAGCGGTTTGACGTCCGAACCGCGGGAATTATTTTGGCAGGAACGCTTGTCCAACCACCGGAGGTCCTTATGTTAATTGAGTCAACTGTTCAACTCCCCGTCAGTCTGGCTATGTTCCAAGAGCTGTTTCATCCCCCGAATACCGAAGCGTTGATGCGCATTGTGTTCCGTTGGCTTCACTTTGTAGCGGGTATCACCTGGATTGGATTACTTTACTTCTTCAATCTGGTGAACGTGCCGGTCCAGAAGGGACTCGACGCTGACACGAAGAAAAAAGTAAACCCGGAGCTTCTGGGACGCGCACTTTGGTATTTTCGCTGGGGCGCTGTCGTTACGGTTTTCTTCGGCCTCGCTTACTTCGCGATGTACATCCTGAAGGCCGACGTGAATAACGCCAACACTTTGGGTGGCGGCAATCTAAACGTTTGGGTGATCCTCGGTGCGTGGCTTACCTATCCCATCGTAATGTTCGCGGTTGAGTTTCTGCTGATCAAGAAGGTTCCAGCACTTACGAAAGATGGACGCATATTTGCTGTCGTCATGTTCATTTGGACAGCGATTGTCACCTGGGGACTCGTTCAGTTCTTCGACAGCATGTTGACCGTGGGTGGTGAGAGTTACGCAAGTAACAAGGCTTACTCGATCGGAATTGGCGGCGCGTATGGCATCCTCATGATGCTGAACGTTTGGGGAATCATCTGGCCCAACAACAAACGGATTCTCGCAGCAACTGCGGGAACGGGACCGGCTGCACCTCCCGAACTGGCGAGACAGGCATTCATTGCTTCACGTACCAACGCTTGGTTGTCGCTTCCGATGTTGCTCTTCATGGGAACGTCACACGGAGATTGGGTAATTCTCGGGAAATGACTATGACGTTGCGGTAAAACGTCAGTCGATGAAAAGGACGATTTTCCATATCTCATTTTCCCTTGGTCAGTTTCCATTCAAATCGCTGATTTCAGGTCCGATGGACATCTTTAGAGTTGCGAAAGGCAAACCAAAGTGGGGGCCTGTCTCTGCGAATAACGAATGGAAATGGAAAATGATATGGAAAATCGTCCTTTCATGCCTCTCAAGCAATACTCAAGCTCTCTCCCTCCGCCACACTAAATACTGAGCATCTACACTCATTCGTCACAGAAAGCGGACATAGTCGATAATCGGCTTCTTAACAAGCGGAAACTACAGCTGCCATGCCGGCATTCATATGGAGGTGAAGAAGTGAGTACCAGGAAATTGAACACCAATGCTTATAAGGCGCGCGATTTCAATTTGAGTGGCCTCAAGGGTATTTCAGATGAGACGCTTGAAATGCATTTCAAACTCTACGAAGGCTACGTCAAAGAAACCAACAACCTGACTGAAAAGATCACGGAGTTCATTAACGACGGCAAGGTGGACCAGGAAGAGATGCCAGCGTATTCCGAACTGACTCGACGTCTCGGGTTTGAATACAACGGTATGGTCCTTCACGAGTACTACTTCGAGAATCTCAAGAAGGGTGGCGGCACCGGTGACCCAGCGTCGACGTCCGATTTCGCAAAGGCCGCGGAGTCTACCTTCGGCAGTTACGATATTTGGAAAGCTGACTTTGTCGGCATCGGCAAGATGCGGGGTGTCGGTTGGGCCATCTGCAACCAAAACCCTGCCAACGGACGACTTTCAAATCATTGGATCACACTTCACGAGACAGGAAACGTGGCAGGCTTCAGTCCAATCCTGGTAATGGACGTCTGGGAACATGCGTATCTGCTCGACTACAAACCGGCCGAACGCCCGAAGTACATTGAGGCCTTCTTCTCAAATATCGATTGGTCGACGGTGGAGGAGCGGCTTGCCGGCGGGACGGGAACCAGGACAGCGGGAGCGTAGTGGGGTCTGTGAAGGCGAGTTATGAAGCAAGGGCAGATTTTCCATATCATTTGTCAGTTCTCATTTGGCGTTTTCCTGCGGTAGTTCAACTACAAATTTCTCGGCCACGGCCGCTGACAAATGAGAAATGACATATGGAAAATCTGCCTTTGCGTTTCGCGAGCACTCAATTCTGCGGCAGCGCCGGCTTCTTCAGATCACAATCAACATTCAACGACCGGAGAAAATTAAGTAAATCCTCACGCTGATCCGGAAGGATATTTCGCTTTTCCAGATTTTTTGCGTCGAGATGCGGATTAGGCTTGCCTCCACCGAGCATGATGTCCACCGCCTCCTCGAGCGTAGCCGCACTCCCGTCATGGAAATACGGCGCTGACTTAGCAATGTCGCGCAACGTGGGTGTCTTAAAAGCTCCTGTGTCTTCCGGTTTGTTAGTAACTTTCACACGCCCGACGTCCGGTTCTTTCTGGTCCATCCCGATTCCAACGTTATGGTATTGCTGATCGGTCAGCAGTGCTCCGTCGTGGCAGTTGGTACATTTGATCGCCTGGAAGATGTTCCAACCGCGCGTTGCACTGGCGCTCAAGGCAGACTGATTACCCGCTTGATAGCGATCCCATGGGGTATCGCCGCTAATGATGGTTCTTTCGAAAGCAGCTATGGCTTTCACAATGTTGTCTGGAGTGGCGTCGGCTCCGAATACTTTCTGAAACTGAGCGCGGTAGCCCTGCAATCCGTTTAGCTTGGCCGCGATCTCCTCTGCCTTCGCCCCCATGTTTGCGCCGGTCCACGCGGCCAATGCCTGCTTTTCAAGCGAGCCGCTACGGCCATCCCAATAAAATTCTTTGTGATATCCAATGTTCCACAGAGTGGGACTGCTGCGTGGCAACTGTTTGTTGAAGGAACCCACTGCTTTTGCCAACCCGTCAGTCAAGCCCTTCTCGCAAACATGACACGAGTAACACGACTTTGTTCCGTCACCACTGAGGCGTTCGTCGAAGAACAGCTGCCTCCCCAGAGCTACCTTCTCGACCGTCATCGGATTGTCAGCCGGTATCGCCATTGCCTCGTAGGACGTCAGTTGTTTTGGTAGTGGCAACAACTCCGGCTGAAAGCCTGCCAGCTGCTGTTGTCTCTGGCAGCCGACAAGGAATGTAATTGCCGCTGAGAGAATGAGAATTACGAAACCCAACCACAGTGTTTTTCGTTTCATCGAGTCCTCCGGTTTAGCTTTTCGCTGACGGCCTGACAGGCCACCATCGCCAGCAAACACGCTGTCGGCGCTTTTCTATGAACTGCAAGACATGCTTTTACTCTCAACTCCTCTTACGCACAACCCTTTCGAAGCAATATCGCTTAACATTCGGCACACGATTGCCGTAATTTACTTGGACCACATCCAAAAAGGGGGAAGTTTGATGAAGAAGCTGACAATCCATCCACTGCTGCTTATTGAACTGATTGCACTAATAATTTTCGCCGCCGGTTGCACAGCCAACAACCAGAATCAGACCACCGCTGTTACAACCGTTACCCCACCCCTGGCGCAGAATCTTCAGGTTGTTCCTCGTCCGCAAAAGATCATGGATCTGATGCAGCAACGAGGTGAACAGGACCAGGCAATGCCCACTCTGAAAGTGGTCTCGCCGGCAAACAATTCTGTCATCAACGGCTCAACGGTCCGCGTCCGTCTAACACTGGCAGGCGATTTGAAGGGCTATCAACCGCACATGGACCCGGCCACAAAATCCGGCAACCACATTCACGTCATTCTCGACAATCAGCCTTACGAAGCCTACTACGAATTGGATCAGCCATTTGAGCTTCGCAATGTCACTGAAGGAAAGCACACACTCCGTGTGTTTGCGTCACGGCCCTGGCACGAGAGTTACAAAAACGATGGTGTGTTTCAAATGGTTACCTTCACGGTCAAGGGCGGTGGAGATGCGAGCAAGCCGACTGTAACTAATACCGGGCAAACGGTAGCAAACAACAATGCTTCGCCATCGCCTTCTCCAAGCGCACGAGAAGGCAAGGATGTCGCGGCAAGCACTGCGGGTGAGGTTGATCCTACCAAGCCGCTGCTGACGTACAGCCGGCCCAAGGGTGAATACAAAGGCGGCGACGCGGATGCGATCATGATCGACTTTTGGTTGAATAACGCAAAACTAAAAGGCGATGGCGGCGAATACAGCGTTCGTTATATTATTGATGACGAAGATCCGAAGCTTATCGAAAAGTGGGAGCCAATCTGGTTGGCGGGTTGGACTAATGGCAACCATACGGTCCGGCTTGAGTTGCTCGACAAGGATCAACGTCCCGTCGAGAACGGTGGTTACAATACGACGACTCGGGAAATAAGCGTCGTCAAGTGACCGTAAAGCAAACTGTTATTTTGCTGATCATTCGCGGTCTACTGCGGAGTATAAACGTTGCGACGACGCAAAATTGATGGCTGTCCTGTTGCCGGCGCTTTGCAGATGATCGGTGATAAGTGGACGCTGCTGGTCGCGCGTGACCTCGCCGGCGGACCGAAGCGCACGATGGAGTTGCATGCCGGTCTTTTTCCTATCAGTAGCCGCACGTTAGTTGGACGCCTGCGAGATATGGAAAAGGACCGGTTGATCGAAAGAACCGACTTCGGCGGCAATCCGCCTCACATTGAATATTCGTTGACCGAACGCGGCCAGTTGCTGTTGCCCCTCGTCGACGCCTTACGCGTTTTAGGTCAAGTGTTGGATTGCAACGAGTGTGGGGATCGCAAAAGGAATTTGGGCTTTTACTGTGAGGCTTGTCCGAAGAATATTTCCAGCTCTGAACCAGAGCCGTATACACGTCCTGCCAACCTGCCATCTCCGCGTCGCCGTCAGCAAGACGATTCGATTGTTCTGCTCTAAACCGCGCTTCGTCTCAATCTGCCACGACAGTATTGTTGGGAACCATCGTCCCGTCGGGTTCGATAATCACTTTGTGATCGGCCGAAACGTGTTCGCCTTCGAGAGTCACTTCGTCACCAGAAGGCATCGCCACCGGCAGGTGATCAAGGAACCGCTCCGCATCCAGCGCCGCCATACATCCCGTTCCCGCCGCCGTTACCGCCTGACGATAACAATTGTCCTGCACGTCTCCACACGCAAATACTCCGGGAATATTAGTCGCCGTCGATTTGCCCGACGTCAGCAAGTAGCCAACATCGTCCATGTCCAGTTGACCTTTGAAGAGGTCAGTATTCGGTTTGTGGCCAATGGCAACAAAAACGCCGGCAGCTGACAGGTTGCGTCGAGCGCCGGTTTTCAGATTGTGCAAAAGAACGCCAGTAACCCCGGTTTCGGGTTCCCCTACGATTTCTTCAACCGCCGTATCCCAGACGAACTCAATCTTTTCGTTCTGAAACGCCTTGTCCTGCATGATTTTGGACGCGCGCAAACGATCGCGTCGATGGACGACGTAAACTTTTGCCGCGTAGCGCGTCAGAAATGTAGCTTCTTCCATGGCCGTGTCGCCGCCACCGATAACCACCAGCGTCTTATTTCGAAACGACGGTAAAGGTCCATCGCAGGTGGCGCAGGCGGATACACCGTTACCGCCGAAGCCCTCAGGCACTTTTGCTTCACCCGGAATTCCTAACCACTTTGCCGACGCTCCGGTCGCGATGATCAACGTTTCAGCGATGATCTCGTGTTCGGCTGTTTGCAGAATAAAGGGTCGCTCACTCAAATCGACATCTGCGATCCACGCTTCCATAAACTCCGTTCCGAATCTTTCGGCCTGCTTGCGAAACTCCTCCATGAGTTCCGGCCCCTGAATACCGCCGGAGAAGCCCGGGTAATTCTCTACGTCGGTCGTGATCATCAACTGGCCGCCAGGCGCAGTCTGTTTCTGCGCGTCAGCCGGAGCGTCAATCAAAAGCGGCTTCAAATTGGCTCGAGCCGAATAAATTGCAGCGGTCAGCCCTGCCGGACCTGAGCCAATAATTACTACCTCTCGCTTGAGTGTTTGCTTGGAAGTCACAGTGGTCTCCGTGTGCCGTCGACTTTAAAATTGCCGAGAAAATGCCCGAAAGTATAGCGTTTCCGGTTAGGTTCATAGTATAACTAGCGACAACAAAGTAGTCGAACCTAAGAGTTGGCGACCGTACTAACAGGGGAAGCCCTTTATTAACTGCTGGTCACACGTTGAAACCAGGAATCGTCCCGCAAGCAATCGAAACGATTGGCGTCATCGGCGCAGGCACCATGGGCCACGGTATCGCGCAGGTCGCTGCGGCCGCAGGCTTTAAAGTCATTCTCCGAGACGTGGATCGCGATTCCCTCGCGCGCGGTATCCGGTCGATCGAACGCAACCTGTCCAAGGGAATGCAGCTGGGAAAACTTACTGAAGCTGATTGCGACGCAACGCTCCAGCACATCCGCGGGACCACCCAACTGGAAGAAGTCTCCAATGCTGACCTAATCGTTGAAGCCGCACCCGAACGCCTGGAAATCAAACAGGAGTTGCTCAAGCAGGTTGAAACTCTTTCCAAACGTGACTTTATCTTCGCTACTAACACTTCGTCGCTCTCGATAACCGAGATCGCTTTGGCCTCCGAGCGGCCTGCGAATGTGGTTGGGATGCACTTCTTCAATCCCGTTCACCTGATGCGATTAGTTGAGATTGTGGTGGGAAAGGCCACCAGCGACGATACTGTAGAAACGGTTTCCGCCATTGGTCGAAAGCTTCGTAAGGAGCCTATAGTAGTTCGCGACGTTCCGGGTTTTGCCTCTAGTCGACTGGGAATTGCGTTAGGGCTTGAAGCGATACGCATGCTGGAGCAAGGTGTTGCATCGGCGAAAGATATTGATACGGCCATGGAACTGGGTTACAACCATCCCATGGGGCCGCTTAAGTTAACTGACCACGTTGGTCTGGACATTCGACTCGACATTGCCGAGTATCTATATCGCGAACTTGGTTCAGAGACTTTCCGGCCGCCGGATCTACTGCGGCAAATGGTTGAAGAAGGAAAGCTGGGTAAGAAAACGGGCGAAGGTTTCTACGATTGGAGTGAAGAGAAATCTCGGTCAGCAAGGATTGCCTGATTCGGGGGCGCTACTTACAGCATGAACGTTCCATACAACAATGAAGAGCGACGATTTGCACTGAGGATGGCGTTGCGACTCCCCATCGTCATCTCAGGACGAGCGGAAGATGGCTCAGCCTGGAGCGAACCCACCGAAACCGATGACATTTCAACTTCCGGCGCGCTATTTCACCTCAACCAAAAAGTTAGCCGGGGCGAGAGATTATATCTTCGTGCTCACCGCCCGGACGGAGCGCCTATTGAAGTGACGGCAGTAGTAATCCGAATTGCTCCGGCAATCTATGGCACCGCGCGAGTAGGCGTGCAGATTGCTGAATCCTCAGAAAACTGGCTGCGACTTTTTGTGTCCTGGGTCGCGGACGATCAAGCGGCTGCTGAAACCTCCGATTCAGAATCCGCCCCTCCTGAATAGGCCTAATTTTCGATCTCAGAATGCGGTTTCCAAGGTTGCCAAAGTGCAACCCCAGGCTTGAGTTTTGCGTTAAACGACGGCGAAATCTACGTAAACAAAAAGTAGTTGTCGCTCAGCCGCAAACTCTGTACTCTTGTCCTACGCGGCACTCACCGACTACCACCGCCCATATAAAGCCCCGACAAGTTAGCTATAACCTTCGGGGAGGGCTCTGCCATGAAACGCTGTTCACAATGTGAATTCATTTATGAAGACGACCAGAGCGTGTGCGATATGGATGGCCAGTCGCTAACTTCCGACTACGCTTTCCCGGCTGCTTCTACATCAGGGGAAAAATCAGCGTCGACGGGAAAATCGTCTTCGCTCCGCGGCATCGCCTTGCCCGCCGGCGCAGGTCTACTCATGGCCCTTCTTTTCAGCGTTGGCTTTTATGCTTCGGCAGATACGGTTCAGCCTGCAACTGCAACAACAATCCCTCAGGTTACTAACGAACTATCGGAAGCAGGCCCGCCGTTCTCGTTTGCACAAGCTTCGGTGTCAGCTCCGACCACTGAGCTGCCGCTTCCAGCCAGCGAACCCGAAGACGGCACCGCAATCCAAGCCGAGGACACCGCCATTAACGCCGCCAAACGCGCACACGTCGACCGCGACAAGCTAACCATCGCGCGGAGCTTGCCGCCGCTACCACGTGTTCGTCCCTTGCCGCGCTTACCTGTGGCCAAACCGGTTGACCGGGAATCAGCAAACATTACGGTCGTGAGAAGTACAGTGCATTCACAACCGCGTAAGGCGAATGCTGAGCAGGCTCACCCGACGAAGCGTGAGTCAAAGGTTGGCGGATTCCTAAAAAAGACCGGCCGGTTCGTGTCAAAGCCTTTCAAACTTTAGGTTACTCCCCTGCTGCTGATTGCCTACCGTTCGTCGTGATATCCTCGCTTACGAATGACCGACGATTCGCAAGCGACTCGCATCATGAGCGAAGTTCGGAGCGGCGTTATCGCTCCCGGGTCGTTGCTGCGCGACCGCTATCGTCTTGACAGTGAAATTGGTCGTGGCGGGATGGGTATAGTTTACCGCGCCACTGATCTGGAATTAATGCGGGAAGTAGCGGTCAAGGTCCTTCCAGACGCACTTTCTTCTCCCGATGCCCGCCAGCGCTTGATGCGCGAAGCTCGAGCGGCGGCCTCACTAAATCACCCACACATAATTTCGGTTCACGATGTTGGCGAAGCAGATGGACTTCCGTTTTTCGTAATGGAATTGGTCCATGGCCCAAGCTTGTCTCAGGCGCGACCCGCACAGCTTTCGAGTATCGTAAATATCGCTCGCCAGATCTGCGACGCCCTTCAACACGCCCACTCGAATCACATCGTCCATCGCGACCTGAAACCTGAAAACATCCTGATGACCGCGACGGACCAATCGACGCGGCAAACCGGCACGGTAAAGCTAGCTGACCTGGGCCTCGCATTGCCATCTGACGCAGCGCGCATTTCCCGGGCCGGCTTGATCGTTGGCACAGCGGCTTATATGGCGCCGGAGCAAGCGCTGGGAAAGGATGTCGATGGTCGCACCGATCTCTACGCGCTGGGAGTTTTGCTTTATGAGCTCACCACGGGCAAGGTTCCGTTCCACGGTGCTGATCCTCTGGCAGTTGTTTCACAGCACATACATGCCTCAGTCGTTCCGCCGCGAGTTCTACGACCAGATATGCCGCGTGCCCTTGAGGCTGTGATCCTTCGACTGCTGGCGAAAGAACCCTCAGCACGTTTTGCGACCGCTGCTGAAACGGATGCAGCCCTTCGCGATTCACTAACTGATGTCGACTTGGCGACTGACAGTGGAGCTGCGGATGCGGTTGCCATCCTCGACGCCCTCTCACGCGGACACCTGGTTGGGCGTACAACTGAACTTGCTGAGGTGCGTGATTTGTGGCGACGAGCGCGAGAAGGCCGCGGCCACGCGGTGCTACTCAGTGGGGAGCCCGGCGCTGGAAAGACTCGCCTAGCTCGTGAAATAACCGTACAGGCGGCGCTTGATGGAGCAGTCGTACTTACTGGAGGTTGCTACGAATATGAAGCAACCACCCCTTACCTGCCGTTCGTTGAGGCTTTTCGGCGGTGGGTGCGTGAGGAGAAAGACGACGCAGCACTGTGCGCGACCCTCGGAGATTCGGCACGTCAGATCGGGAAGCTGGCTCCGGAAATTGACCGTCGACTTGGCCCGTGTGCTGACTGCCCAGAGCTACCTCCACATGAAGAGCGCTTGTTGTTCTTCGATGCGGTAGTGAAAGTGTTTGCAAGTCTCGCCCGCTCCAAAGGACTGCTGTTCTACGCTGATGATTTGCACTGGGCCGATCGAGGCACGCTGTGGCTCCTCGGACATCTACTGCGACAGCTGCGCGATGAACCGGTGCTAATAGTCGGTGCTTATCGTGAAACTGAACTCGATCGGCCTCATCCTCTCGCGAAAGCATTGGTTGATTGGAACCGCGAGCGACTGGTCACCCGGATCGCCTTGAGGCGGTTCAATTCTACGGAAACGTCTGCGCAATTGGGAGCTTTGTTGGGTGAAAATGTCAGCGGCGATTTTGCCGACGCCGTGCATCGAGAGACGGAAGGCAATCCATTTTTCGTTGAAGAAGTCTTGAAGGCGCTAATCGAGAAGGGTTCGGTGAGAAGGGAAAGCGGACGCTGGCAGCGCTGCGACGTCGATCAGCTTGTGATTCCCCAAAGTGTGAAGGAAGCGATTGGGAGCCGGCTGGATCGCGTCAGCAAAGATTGCAACGAAACACTGCGCACAGCCGCAGTGTTAGGAAAGACTTTTACTTTCGAAGAGCTGGTGGCAATGTCAGCCGAACCGAAAGAAGATCTATTGCTTGATACGTTAGACGAGGCGGTTGGAGCACAGTTGATAAGTGCTGAGCGCAACGATTCATTCATGTTTACTCATGACAAGATTCGAGAGGTGCTCTATGAAGAGTTGAATCCTATTCGTCGTCGTCGACTGCATCGCCATGCAGCGGAGGCGCTCGAAAAAGGCAAAGCCAGCTCACACTGCGCTGTGGAGAGACTCGCTCATCACTACATCAAAGCAGGCGAATACGAGAAGGGTTTGTCCTACGCGAAACAGGCTGCCACGGAGGCCGAACGCGTGTTTGCGTATGACGACGCGATTGCGGCGTATACCAGTGCCCTTGAATGTGCCCACACGCTGGGCCTGGCGGATGAGCAACTCGCAATCGAAGAAGCCATCGGCAAAACATATCTGCTTCATGGCGAGATGATTCCTGCCGGGGAGCATTTCGAGAGAGCGATCGCGCTGGCCAGTGATCCGTTCGAACGGGCCCGTCTTCAATGTGAGGCTGCGAGTTCTTTGGCTGCCAGTGGGGATCAGCGCGGTGTTGAGTATTTGCGTGATGCGTTGAAGGTTCTGGATCCGGAAAAGAACCCCCTCGAGACTGCGAACGCCCTGGCGATTGAGGGCCGTTTCCACCATCTTGCTGGACGGCATACGGAAGCAACTGAACTTCTTGAGCGGGCAGCAGCATTGGTAGCTCCGGCTGCCGCGGCGGAGACCGTCTCAACCTTTGCAGCGCCGATGATATCTCAAGTGTACGCTTACACCGCGGGTGCCTATCAGCATTCCGGCCTTTTCGACGACGCAGACAAGTGGGCCAGGCGCGCCCTCGAATTCGGCAAGAGACATAATGTTCTATTCGCCCAGGCCATCGGATTTGAGTTTCTCGCCGAAGATGCGGTGCATAAAGGCGAGCACGAGGTCGGGCTCGAGTATGGGGCAGCGGAGTTCGAGCTTGCTTCAAAGCTTCAGTCGCGTGAACGACTGGCCTGGACTCACCTGGCTGTGGGGCAACACTCGGTGGGGTTGGGGCGCACTGAACGCGCGGAAAGAGAGTTCACTGACGGCATCAAACTGGCTGAATCTATTCGCGAATATCGCGTCATGTCGTTGATGAAGGCCTGCCTGTCCACTCTTTGGGCTGATCAGGCGACCGGCTTTGCCAAAAACTCCGATGGGGTTGTTCGGAGTGGTCCATCAGACTTTCAACTTCTCGACAAGGCATTGCGAGCGGCTGAAGAGAATTTCGAATGGGCCGAAAACACTACCCTCGTCTACTCGAGATCGGAGGCTCATAGGTGTCTCGCTCACGTTCGTCTGCGCCGAAACGAGCTCGATGAAGCGGAGCGGTTATGTGCCGCAGCTCTGGCGCTGGTTTCTGGAACAGAATCCCGGGTAAGCCGTCTGTGGCTTGGCCCACTCTATATCGAAGTTCTTCACGCTCGGTACCAGCGCGCCAAAGATGCAGGTGAGTTGGACCATGCCGCGTCCAAACTTGCCGAAGCAAAAGATCATCTGGAGCGCTATGGAAGACTCGTAGCAGCCTGCCAGTCTCCGCGGTTTTCACGCGAAACTCAGCGTTGGGCCACGGTCCTTGAACATGAGGTGTGAACGACTACGGTTGCCTGGATTTACTAGATGGAACCATTCCGCTGTGATATGTTTCCCGCAACTCGCGTTATTTGGCTCGGTCCCGACAATCATCGACGTCGCTGTTCCCCCGACGGCCCGCCCAACCTGATTTCCCGTTTGGCGCTCCCGACACCACCGGGTCATCTTTTGAAAGGAGTCCTAACGTTATGAATTTCGAAGCCTCCCATTCCGTATTCTTCGATATCACCCACAGCTGGAGAGCTAACTCCAACAAATATCACCGCGGTTTTACCCTGATTGAGCTCCTGGTTGTAATCGCGATCATCGCGATTCTGATTGGCCTGTTACTTCCTGCTGTTCAGAAAGTTCGTGAAGCCGCCAATCGAAGCACCTCCGCAAACAACCTGAAGCAACTGGCATTAGCACAGCACGCCTACTTTGAGGAGAATGGCGTCTATGCCGACTCATTTAGGCTGTTAGGCCTGGCCGAACAGTATCCCAACAATCAGAGGAATGGTTCCAACTACGAGATCAAGCTAAGCCTTGATGGTTACAGTGTTCATAGCAGTCCAGCCGCCCCAGGGGTGACAGGTGACTCAGATTGTCTGATCAACAATCAACTCGACCAGCCGGTCTGCGTTCCGAATCGCTTGGCAGACGCCGGCCGCCGGCAGATGTTCGCTGCTATTCATCGACGGGCCGCTCAGGCAATTGGAGCCTTACTGGTGCAGATGCCGGAAGCCCTGGGCCAGGTGGGTCGAAATTTACAAAACAAGGGGACGCCGGAAGATGTCTTTCGTCGACTCGATTTGGATGGTGATGGCTCGGTGAAGCCGGCAGAAATTTTCAGTTACAAGGGCGACAACACCGGAACCCTTGAAACATTCCTGCCTGCCGTTCAAGGAGATATGCATTTGGGGCTGGCTGGCGAGGATATCGGTGCATTGCCCGGTGTTACCTTGAAGATGCTCTTTGCGCCTTCGCCAACGCATGAGGCAGTGAACTTCAGCCTGCATCTAAAAGAGGGCATAGCAACCCCTGTCGTTAATGAAGTTCCTACTCCCGGAGATAATGTGAACCTGTTACCCGCCGTGCGGCCTTTCCAATTAGCCGCCTTTGGCGATGGCAGTGTCCGATCCGTGGGCTCTAAGCCCGGAATTTCAGCGTTCACCATCAACTTCCGCGACGCAAAATTCTTTTCCGAACTGCATCCGGTGGATCCGACAAACCCAAACAATCAAGGTTTTTATGGGCTGTGGTCATCAACCGACCAGGACGGAAATGGGATTATCGCCATCTTGATCGGACTGCTGCTTCCGGCAGTGCAAGGCGAAGGTCAAACTTTGGAAGCAATCCTGATTGGTCAGGAAGGCACCGGGCTTCTGGCGGGTGCTCCTGGCACTGGGAGAGCCCGGCTAATCTTTTCCACAGGAGCCGGGTCTGGACCACACGTCTTCGGTGGCAATCTCCAGCTTGAGCCTTTCGTGACGCCGAAGAGATAATCGACCTCGAGACATCGATGGTTCGTTAGTTCGTTGAGCCGGCATCGGGCCACAGGACCCGAATGCCGGCTTTCACGTTGGCTTGAGTTTCAAATCAGCCCATCCCTCGCATTTGTTTTGCTCTCTGCGCTCCTATTGCTAGAATCAGTTGCACCCCCATTTCTTCCAACATCAGCGAAAGGTCCGTACATGTCGAGTAAAAGTTCTCAACTTGTGTTCGTCTCCGCATTACTAATGCTTGCCATCGCATCTCCTTCGATGGCCCAAAAATCCTGCTTCACCGCCGAAGCGCGTGCTGAAGCGGAACGTACCGCAAGGGTTTGGCAGCAACCGGATCCCGGCTACGACCCGGTGACGGGATTGAATTCAAGCGTGCCCGCCCGCGTCGGTGCGCCGCCGGTGGACTCGAACGGACTTGCCCGACCGTTCAACTGCTTTGCTAACAAGGATCCGAATCCCGGCGCCGGCACGACGCCCAAATTTCATTGTTCGGTGCCCGGAGTTGTTGACGAAGACGGCGATCCTATTCGTTACAAAATTAAGCCACACTTCAAGGGCCAGACAGCCGACAAGAGAAACGGTGAGATCTACGGTGAGTTCCTGACGTCGCGTTTTTCCAAAGCGTTGGGATTTTTCGCGGACGATGAATGGGTGGCGGATGTGTCTTGCGCCGATTGCCAGAAGAGTTTGACTAAGAGTTTCCAGGGCACGAGCTTCTCGCCAAATCAACCGGCTGCCGGCATCGAGATGCCACTCGGCCGCGGCATCGACGTCAAGTGTAATGACAAGGACGGTGCGTCACTGAGCGCACTCGAGACCCTGTTGAGCAGCGGTGGCTCGCGCGCTGAGATCGACGCATTCAAGCTTTGGCTGGCATTCATCGATCACGGTGATACTAAGACCGACAACCAAAAGTTTGCGTGCCTCGACTCCAAGAAGAATCCGGATGGAACCCGCACGTGCAAACCAGGCCAGTCCGTCTATTACGTAAGCGACGCCGGCTCAACCTGGGGATTCTCGAGTTCAAGCGAAAGCAAAGCGAGATTGGAGCGTTGGAAGGGTAAGGACCCGATCAAGGCCAGCGGAGGACGGTGTACAACGTCTGCCAAGAGCGTCGGTAATGCCGAGATTAGTGAGGCTGGACGTCAACTGCTGGCGACCGGACTTCAGCGTCTTATCGATCAGGAAGGCAGCAATGGCTTGATTACGCGAGTCTTCCGAGCATCGCGCAACGCCGAACGCGACGCGCAACCCGAAGCATGGACCGCAGAATTTGTGCGTAAAGCTAATACCATCATTAACGCTCGTTGCGGTTAGTCAAAAAAAGCATCTGGGAATAAAAGACCCGCCGCACAGACATCTCGTCTGTACTGCGGGTCTTGTTGTAATCCCCGAAATGCTTTAGTTCATCTTCACGATCGAAGTGGTCAGTCGTTTATCGACGAGTGAGTTCAGCAATGAGCTCAGGGCATTGAGGAAACTCGGTCGTTCCCTCCTGGCTTCTATCCGCTCCACCGGTTTTTCACTTAGCCCCTTTTCACCGATGGCCGCTAGCCTGTTCCACCACTCCGATTCATAGAGGCCAGTATTTGCTGTAACTCCTTGTCTCGACATAACCCTTCCCCACTTCCTTGGTCACTACCTCAACGATTATTGTTCTTGTTGCTGTTGGCGTTGTTGCTATTGATGGACCTGACACCTGCGGTATTTGCGTTACCGTTGTCGTTAGTCACGACTCCCGTGTTTGATGGCACATTTCGGCTGTTCGCGTTCTGCGGGATGTTTGCATTCGTCTCCACAACGCCTTCGCGTTGAGCAGCCGGTGCATTGGCATTTGCGTTGGTTCTATTAGCGTTGTCGGTGGTGGAGCAGCCGGTTAAAGCCGCTCCCACCACGAACACTAATGCAAGCGCTTGAGTGCGTCGCATAGTTTGAAGTCCCTCCCAGGCTCGAGTTGAAAACAATTAACGGTAAAGCGATTCAGCGCGGTTGGTGCGCCATTCTTTTTCGAAGTAGTCAGCGTCTTCGGTCGTGCGAGGATTCACACCCATGACGATTCCGCCGTCCTTGATGCCCTGCTCATATTGCTTGGCATGCTCTTCGGGAATGCCATGACCAACGAGAGCGCCAATTAAGCCGCCAGTTAGTGCACCAGCTCCGCCGCCCGCGAGCGCCGCTGCTAGTGGGCCAGCGATCAATAAGCCAAGACCAGGAAGCGCGAGAGTTGTTCCAATGGCCGCAATTGCCGCCAGGGTTGCGCCGACGCCGCCGCCGATCGCAGCGCCTTTGCCCGCGTCTTCCCAGGCTTTGGTGCCCAATTCCGTATCGTCATCTGCGAAATATTTCTTGCGTGTGTCGTCAGACATCAGCAGGTTGACGTCGTCCTTGCCATAGCCTCGGCTGCTCAATGAACGGTATGCGCCCTCTGCGCTTTCACGATCTCTAAACAGACCTGTCATCATGCGGTTTTCGCGCTGGCGTGCGGTGCCTTCGCCCAAATTGTCGGTATCAAAATTTCCCATTGCTCGTTAGCTCCTTATATTTAAGATTGGTTCATTAATTAAGTGCTACCCCACTTGGCTGAAGAGCACCTGTTTCTCCATTGTCACAACTTCGTGTGCGTCCATTGGACGAAGTGACTACGTTGATTGCGTCGTGCGAGGGATGGTTTGCAATGATCATACCAACGGCGGCCCAGCGGGTATTTGCAGACCTCCATCCTCGAGTTCAACTGCTGTGGCTCACGTTTTACTGCGCTTTCGAGAAATGACTGGGACGGAAAGGTGATGAAGCGTAGATGCGGCCGCAAGTTCGCGCGCCCGAGTATAGACCGCTGGTTGAAGTAAAAAGAGCAGAGGGATACGAATTTGATACAGACGTACCGTCGTGTGTAAATCATCTTGCCCCAAGAACCGACTCCAGACCGCAGTTAAGGAGCCGCAGGGGTTTACCGCCCTCGAAAAGTTTTGTTGATATGTTTGGTAAGCTGGGGTATTCTGATAACCCCACACGCACACTTCCTGGGTGTGCTAGTAAACAATCCCACCAAATATAAGTAATGGCTGCCCCTTCGGCTTTTCCGTAGCGCTATCATTGCGCTTAATCGCCCCAAAAACATGGAACCAAACAGTCTGGTGGTCCAGCAAGTATCGTCTCGCCGCATCGCCGTTAACCTTTTCTTTATCGTGTGTACGATTGTCTGGGCGTCACTCGTGGCGTCAGGACTGTGGTGGCTTTGGAGTTATGAAAGCACTCCCGGGCTTGCTGGGACGCCACCGAGCCAGTGGCCCTCGAGCAGCATGATTCCGCTTGCCGGCGACAGACCAACGCTGGTTATGTTGGCCCATCCGCGTTGTCCGTGCACGCGGGCGAGTCTGGGCGAACTTGCCTCTGTTATGGCCCATGGCAATGGTCGCATAAGAGCGTACGTATTGTTCATTAAGCCGTCTGGTTCATCCGACGATTGGGAAAAAACCGATCTTTGGCAAAGTGCCTCTAGGATCCCGGGCGTCATCGTGCTGAAGGATAGTGAGGGCTTTGAAGCTGGTTTACTCAACACAGCCACTTCGGGCCATACCCTGGTATACAGCAAGCAGGGCCAATTAGTTTTCAGTGGCGGCATCACCGGATCGCGCGGCCACTTCGGTGACAATGTCGGCGAGGGCTCTGTTGTCGCGATATTGAAGGAGGAAGTTCCTGAACAAACGGAAACGTCTGTTTTCGGATGTCCTCTTTTTAATCCACGCTCTGAATGTCGGGAATCGCTCAATGATAAAGACCAATACTAATCCACGAGGTGAAGACTCCAGATCAAATCGTATCAGGGATCTCTTCCACGATCATCAACGGGAAATCTATAAGAGCACCGATCGCATGTTCGCTGTGTTGATGACGCTTCAATGGGTCGGCGGCATCGTAGCTGCTTATTGGGTTTCGCCAAGAACATGGATCGGCTCCACGAGCCAAACTCACATTCACATCTGGGCTGCGATCTTTCTCGGCGGCGCGATTAGTATTCTTCCGATACTTTTCGCGATCACCAGGCCCGGCCGCAGCCTAACTCGATACACTATTGCCATCGGTCAAATGTTGATGGGTGCGTTGCTCATTCATCTGACCGGCGGACGCATCGAAACGCATTTCCATGTTTTTGGTTCGCTTGCGTTCCTGTCGTTTTACCGGGACTGGCGGGTATTGATTCCAGCTACCATAGTCGTGGCAGCGGACCACTTTTTACGAGGCTTGTTCTGGCCTCAATCTGTCTACGGCGTATTCGCCGCCAGTGAGTGGCGCTGGCTGGAACACGCAGGCTGGGTCCTTTTCGAAGACACCTTCTTGTTAATTGCGATCAGGCGAAGCGTGAGTGAAATGTGGGACATTGCAACTCGGACCGCCGACAGCGAAAACTTGAACGAGGGATTGGAAAGCCATGTGATCCAACGTACCGCACAACTGGCCGCGGCTAATCAGGAGCTGGAAACGGAAGTAGCTGAGCGAAAATTGGCCGAAGAGGCCGTGCGTGATTCGGAAGGACGCTACCGGCTGCTGTTTGAGAGCAATCCGCTTCCCATGTGGGTTTTTGAGATTGAAACGCTCTCTTTTCTGGCTGTGAACGAAGCCGCAACCAGGCACTATGGCTATTCTTCCGAAGAATTCCTGACGATGACCCTGAAAGACATGCGGCCAACTGAAGATGTACCGGCCTTGCTCGGTGACATTGCCAATCCCTCCCCCGGACTCAATGACTCAGGAGAATGGAGACATCGGAAAAAAGACGGGACGGTCATCGATGTGGAGATCACTTCCTACCCGCTAAGCTTCGCCGGACGTCCAGCTGAACTGGTATTGGCGCATGACATTACTGAGCGAAAAAGGGCAGAGGAAGCCTTACACCACAGCGAGGCCCAGCTTCGTCAGGCACTGAAGATGGAGGCCGTTGGAAAATTGGCGGGTGGCGTGGCCCACGATTTCAACAACCTGCTCACCGCGATTAACGGATACAGTGAGATGTGCCTTAGACGTCTCAAGCCGGCAGACCCGATTTATCGTCACGTGGAAGAGATAAATAAAGCCGGCGAACGGGCTGCGGTACTCACTCGCCAATTACTGGCTTTTAGTCGCAAGCAAATCCTGCAACCGCAAGTGCTTGATCTAAATCAGATTGTGGTTGAACTCAGCAAGATGTTGCAGCGGCTAATCGGCGAAGATGTTGATCTCATGATGGGTCTGGAGGCCAACCTTGGAAAAATCAAGGCTGATCCCAACCAAATTGAGCAAGTCTTAATGAACCTCAGCGTGAACGCGCGCGACGCGATGCCGAAGGGTGGAAAACTTACTATCGGAACCAGCAATGTTCATTTGAACGACGAGTTCGCGGATCGTCACCTGTCCGTACCTCCGGGCGACTATGTAATGTTGGCCGTCAGTGACACCGGATGCGGCATGGATGAAACGACACAAGCTCGCATCTTTGAACCCTTCTTTACTACTAAAGAAGTTGGAAAGGGTACCGGGCTGGGACTGGCAACTGTTTACGGAATAGTTAAACAGAGTGGTGGGAGCGTGTGGGTCTACAGCGAAGTCGGTCAGGGGACGACCTTCAAAGTGTATTTCCCCTGCGTCGAAGGCGCGGCGGAAAAACGTACAGCCATCAGGGGAGAATCTGAGTTGCTGGCGGGAGTCGAGACAATCTTGCTGGTTGAAGACGAAGAAGTTGTCAGACAGATGGCCATGGAAATACTTCAGGAATGCGGTTATCAAGTGCTGCAATCCAAAGATGGTCACGAGGCGCTGGAATTGGCTCAACAATATGCGGGCGAAATACACCTGATGCTTACCGACGTGGTGATGCCGCGAATGAGTGGCAGAGAGTTGGCTGAACAGATGGCCAGGTTGCGCAACCATATGAAGGTGCTATACATGTCCGGTTACACAGACGATGCGATAGTTCATCACGGTGTGTTGGACGAGGGAATGGCTTTCATTGGAAAGCCCTTCAGCATGGACGCTCTCGCTCGCAAAGTTCGCGAAACACTTGATGCACCAGTGGTGGATCGAGCCAACAGTTCACTGGTCACCGTTGATTAACTCTTGTCCGCTGAATACCAGCTGCTTACTACTGTTCACTGCTTCCGGATTACTAACACTCGTGAGTATCAGTCCCACTATGTAGAGTGCGATGGTGAAGAACGAGATGTAGCCGGTGGAGGGTGCAAACGTTGGTGCGTCGAAGCTTCCGACAGTTGCCCCCTGCACCAATGCTGCAGTCAGGCGCTTAAGCCAACTGCCATCGGGAGCGTACAGGCTTGCCAACAGCATGTGCTTCAGTACAAAAGCAGTCCCGAAAAGCACCACCAGACTTCGCAATAAACGCCTCGCGTCGAATGACGAGAACTGATTATTCCAAAGCGTCCACAGGAAAAAGAACGCGAAGAGCCAATGTAAAAGTCCGCGCTCGGGCAAGACGGAATTGAAAACCTGTGCCGACGCGAAAAACATTACGAGTAACAGCCAGACGTTTGCCGCGTTTGTGAGCGGCGGATTGTCGATAGCGATCCACATCCGCAATTGAAATAAGCCGCCGCGAATGAACAGCAGCATAAGTAGGACTGCCAGGATCAGCGTAATCAACTGAGGCGGCAGGAAGACGAAGGCGCCATCCTCCGCTACGCGCAGACCGCCAAGAAGCGTTACCGTTAAGAAGATGAGTGGTAACGCGACGTAGTTAACCAGCGTTTGGTTTGCTGCGCGGAGATTGGCTTGCTGTCCCTGTGTCATCTTGTTTGGGAGTCTTATTTCAGCAGGGGCGCGACGTAGTCCGCCCCACATTCTTACTTCCGCTGACGCATTACCTTGAGCGGATTGACGTCTCCAAGCGTCCGCTCTAAACCCTGTTCGAGTTCAGCTTTTAGTTCCGCTGCCGTATGCATCTGTAGGTTCTGGTCATCGACCCGCAGCGTTCCCTGCGAGAGTTCAATCGCACGATTCACCGCTTCGAGGCCTTGCTTGAACAGGTTCTGATCGTAGTAGATCCTTCCCCAACCTTCGCGGTAGAAAGAATATGCGATGTAGAACTGCGTTGTTGGATCATTCTTGGCTGGGTCAGCCCGCTGCCATTCATCGCGAGCCGCGCGAAACTGTTCCCGACGGAACAGGTCCAGGGCAGCATTAAACTTTGCCTGGTCGATCTGGTAGGTGCCAGTCGCCGTCTGGGCCCCGGTGGCGACTTCCCGCAAACTGCGAGGCTCCGTCGCATAAAGCCACACGATCACTATGGCGTAAATAACGCTAAGCGCAAGGCCGATAGCTTGAAGAAGTCGTTGGCGCATGGAATTAGTAAGCAGTAAGCAGTAAGCAGAAGGCAGTAAGCAGAACGCTGTAAGCAGGAGCAGGCTCCAGGAAGTGGGCGTCAGGGGAGACGATTCGCGCTAACAAATATTTGCCCGGTGCCTGCCTACTGCTCACTGCTTACTGCTTACGTCATTTCCCTACTACCCAGGTTGTCATTGAACGCATGTTATCAACAACAGTCGTTTTGATTGGTTCAAGCAAATGCCCGCCTAAGGACTCGGTAACCGTCTTCAACATTGCTGCATCGACCAGAAATCTGTTGGAACCATCTGGAAGGCGATAGCGTCGTTCCTCTATCAAACGAACCTTCTGTTCGATGCCAATCATGGATGCCAGTCGAGCAAAAAACATCCCACCCGGCTTCAGCACCCGCCACATCTCATCGACCATCGCCTGCCAGTGTTGTTCGTCGCGAGCGAAGTGAAGCACCGCGCTACTAATCACCAAATCAAAGTCAGCAACCTCTCCATCTCGTCCAAACGACATGCGTTCCACGGGCTCTACCCGAAAGTTCCCGAGTGCCAGATCGGGCACAAGCGAAGCCGCCAGACGTCGCATCTGACCAATTGCCTGTTCCGACTCGTCCACGCCAAACACTTCGTATCCGTTGCGCAGGAAATAGATAAGGTTGCGCCCCGACCCGCAACCCGCGTCAAGCACACGCATACCTGGGTCAAATCTGCCTTTCAACAATTGGTCGAAGAGATAGATATCGATCCCGCCGAAAACTTCCTGCACGTCCATAGGATTCTGAATCGGAAGAGCGCTGTAGTTATTTTACGAACGACAGTATAGCCTTCGATGGCTACTTCTTGGTCAAACACGCGCTTAGCAGTTCAACGAGTCAGCGAAGCTGGCGTACAGAGTAAAAGCCCCAGGCGAAGGCGCCGCCGAAGCCTGGGAACCGTGCGCTAACCAAGATTTCGCTTCGCTCCACCTTGGCGCTTTACTCTGCCGCCTGCCTCGCGGGCTAGCTTTCGGTAACTATGGTACCCAAGGTCTCACCCGGTTACGCGCGCCCATCCACGCTACTGAATTCTCACGACGGGTCTACGCATACGTAGGTCACCACCATCATACCCCCACTCATCTGCGGAGGATCTGCACTATATGAGGGTGACGTCGAAAATTCAACTGATGAATAAGACCAATAGATCAACGATCCTGGTCGTGGCCGCATAGTTGCCATCGTCTCCCTGAAATGGAGAATCCTACAAACATGAAAAATTTTGGAAAAGGGATCGGCGGGGCTCTTTTGTCACTCGCATTTGTCTTTGCTATATCCAGCGCTGTAAGTGTTACGGCGCTAGCGCAGGATCGCAATAATGATGGTTACTACAATCGCGGCGATCGCAACCACGACCGCAGAGATCGAAAGCGTGAGATCAAGCGGCGCAGGCGCGAGGCTCGCCAGAATAACGGTCAGGGTGACTGGAGACGTAATCAGGGTCGCAACAACGGGACTTACAACAATGGCCGGTATGGCAACAACGGTCCTTACACCAATGGTGGTTACGGTAACAACGGTGGCTACGGCAACAATGGTGGATACGATCAGGCCGAACTCCAGCGCGGCTACCAGCAGGGTCTGAACACTGGCTCCAGCGATGGCCAGCGACGACAGAGTTACGACCCACAGCGTTCGCGCTATTTCAAGAACGCGTCAACGCAGGCATTTCGTGAAGGCTTTGTGCGAGGCTACGATCAGGGCTATCGCCAGTACGCGAACAACGGAAACCAGCCCAACAATAACGGCAACAGTGGTTGGGGAAACATTCTGGGCGGCATTATGGGCCGGCCATAAATTCACCCAATACCCTGAATTAACGAATGCCGCGGCTTACGTCGCGGCATTTTCTATTTGGCTATTACTTGTCCGGAGGCGGCTGATTGCGTGGGTTGAAGGTCGTTCGTATACTGTTTGCCGAATCTCCAATCGCAATCAAATAGAAACGTTATGCCCATATACGAATATGAATGCGCGAAATGTAAGTCGCGCACAGAAGTCTTTCAGAAAATGAATGACAAGCCGCCGGGCAAGTGCAAGAAGTGCGGCGGTAAGTTGGAAAAGCAGATGTCGGCACCCGCGATCCAGTTTAAGGGCTCGGGCTGGTATGTCACTGATTACGCCGGTGCAGGCCGCAAGGCAGCAGAGAAATCTGAACGCGAAGCAACCGTTACCGGCGATACGAAATCAGACAAGTCAGAAAAGAAAGCAAAAGAGAGCTCCCCGGCTAAGAAAACTTCCGAAAAGGCATCCACACCAAAAGCCAAAGGTGATTGAAGCCATCTTCAAGGCGAGACTCGATTCACACTTTGAGCCGGTTTAGCCAGCAAGCCCAGTGAGACAATATCTGCGCTCGAGTTTCGGCAGCATTACAGGACTAATGGTCCTGTTTATCTTCTCCTCGTTCGCGATGGGCCAGGCAGGTCGTCGTCCAACGGCAACCGCTGACAGCGGCGTTCTGGTCAATATAGTAGCGAGGCGTACGGACAGTTCCAACAAGCCGATTACTTCGAAGCAACTCGCGATCTACGACAACGGTATCGAGCAGACGATACGTAACTTCACTCCTGATCCATCTCCCGCACACATAGTCCTTCTGGTGGACAATTCCCTAACTCTGCGTGCGGACGTGGAAAAACTAGAACAGGCTGCGAGAGAATTTGCTTACGAAATTTTCGAAGGAGACAAGTTATTAATCGTTGGCTACGACGAGCAGGCTGAGATCGTTGCCAACTGGACCGACGATGCCAAATCGATCGAAGCCTCGCTAAAGTTGTTTAGAAAAAAAGGTCAGCCGTACCTGTTTGACGCGACGACGGCAGTTATCGATCAAGCGCTGCGGGCCACGCCGAGTCAGAAAAGAGTAATCGTGGTGATCAGTGACGGCTTGGATCGTGGGAGTAAGACGCCGTTCGACAAAATACTAGCCGAACTCCAGCGGCTGGATATTACGGTTTATGCAGTCCAGGCGCAGGACCGAACGCGTGGCGCGATTCGGCGGGATGTGCCAAAACCAAAGCAGGTGATTGACAAGCTCGTGGAAGGAACTGGCGGGACTATCTTCTCCATCGACGAGCCGGCCGTGGCGGCCAAGACGATTTGTGACGAACTGAGAAAAAACCGCTACGTACTTTCCTACGTTCCTTCCAGCGCGCCGTTTGGCGAGCTGCGCAATCTGCTCGTAGTCGGTGATGAAGGCATTACCGTACGCGCAAAGACAGCTCAACAGCCAAACTAAGGCTCATTTAGTTTTCCGGGAATAAAGATAGAACAGGCCGGCAATAATCAGCAGGACCAGGCTCTCCATGAAGACGAAGAACCGGGGAACGAACGTTCCATCGTCGTCGTGCGAGTCAGAGTAGGCGACGAAGGTGCCGAGGATCAGTCCACACGCTAACCAGATGACTTGTCGTTTGCGATCCCACATGAGAAGTAAAGCAATCAGCAGTCAGCAGTCAGCAAGATACAACTTGAACATAGCTCTGGACTCTTGGATTTGACTGCTTGCCGTCTGCTGATTGCTTTTATTTCAGCACCCCCGACAGCCAGTGCATGATGTTCAGCGCGAGTTGTTTATTGTTGCTGCCTGGGACGTTCATTCCCATGGGGTGATTGTCCGCGCCGGTGACCTGAGCTGAGAGCATCGCCGCCTCACCCATCATAACAATCCGTCCCTTGCCAAACTTGATTGCCAGCCCCTGCGATTGTCCGCCTACGGCAACAGTCTCCTTGGTATTTCGGCCTGGGGTGTCCTTAGCGTTTGGACCAAGCTTCATAAATGGAATGGCGCCTTCGCCGCCGGATATTGCCTGACCCGTGAAAGTGTAAACCCGCTCAATTTTCTCAGCTTCGTTGCGGCCCCGCGTGATCGGGTGGTCCATCAGGAGCTTGTTCTCGCGGGAAAAAATCAGAAACGATCGAGACCCAGTTTGTGAGTTATCCGGATCGAACACATAACCCTTGCTCATTGTGACCGCGAAAGCTTTGGCCATGTTCTCGGCCGCAGCACCAAAGGGTGCGTGGTCAGCAATCAACAGCATTGCACCGCCGCCCTTGATCCAATCTCTGATCACCGCGATTTCTTCATCGGTAAAAGCAGACTTGTCAGCCCCGTCGTCGTCCATCTCCTCGGCGCCCAACGCGTTCGCAATTACCAGTACCTTGAAGGTCCTTAGCGATTCTTTCGTGAAAGGCTTTCGGTTAACGACTATCTGATAACCATCGTTAAAGAGCAGATCGGCAAAGGGTTTATAACGGCCGGCTACCGTATGGAAGTTATTGTGGGCCTCGTCAAACATTACACGAGGGAAACTCTTCTCATACGCCGGCTTCTCAACGCGGGCGTCGAAGTGAGGATCGGCACTCTGTTGCGCGAAGGCTGCGGTGCTGGCGACGAATAGCATCGCAGTCGTTAACAGAGCAAGAAATTCACGGGTGATTGGTTTTATCATCAGGTTGATATGCCGGGGTTCTATACGGAGCGACCTCAGAGTCTGGACTGTAGCTTCTCCAGCCTCTCCGCCGCCAGTTGCAGAGTTTCGTCTTTCTTGCAGAAACAAAACCTGACCTGCTGTGACTCCGCGCTCAGGCACGCTGTAGAAACTGGACCCGGGAACACAGGCCACGCCGATGTCACGAATCAGATGGCGGGTGAACTCGACGTCATTCGCGAATCCGAATCGCGAAATATCGGTCATGATGTAGTAAGCGCCATCTGGTCTGAACGTGACGAAACCAGCCTTTTCAAGTACTGGCAACAACAGATCGCGTCGCGCTTCGTATTCTGCCTGCAGTTTTTCGTAATACGAGATCGGCAATCCCAGAGCATATGCGCCTGCGGATTGAAGCGGCGCCGCTGCGCCCACGGTGAGAAAATCGTGGACCTTGCGAATCGCGCTCGTGATGTCCGGCGGAGCAATGCAATAACCTACGCGCCAGCCGGTAACGGAGTAGGTTTTCGACATCGAATTTACGATAACTGTGCGTTCGCGCATTCCCGGCAGTTGGGCCATCGAGATGTGTGCGATCTCGGCGCCCTCGCGCGGATAAAGGATGTGCTCGTAGATTTCGTCCGTGAAGCACAGCGCGTCAAACTCCTGGCAGAGCCCGGCAACGAAATCCATCTCGGCACGTGTGAAGACCTTCCCAGTCGGGTTGTTTGGGTTGCACAGGATTATCGCCCTGGTCTTCGAGTTGAAGACGGAGCGCAGTTCGTCGGGATCGAAGGTCCAATCCGGCGCGCGCAGTGGCACATAACGAGGTGTGGCGTCGGAAAGGATCGCATCAGGCGCGTAGTTTTCGTAAAACGGTTCGAAGACAACTACCTCATCACCCGGATCTACCGTGGCCATCATTGCCGCAATCATTCCTTCAGTTGATCCACAGGTAACGGTCAGCTCCGTTTCAGGATCGACATCAAGGTCCAGATACCATTTTGTTTTGCTGGCGATTGCCTGACGAAAATCACGCGCGCCCCAGGTGATTGCGTACTGGTTGATGTCCTTCTCGATGGCTTGCATGGCCACGCGCTTGATGTCGTCGGGAGCTGCGAAATCAGGGAAGCCCTGCGAAAGATTTACCGCGCCATGCTTGAGCGCTTCTCGCGTCATTTCTCGAATGACCGATTCGGTGAAGAGACTGGCTTTACGGGAAACGCGATTGTGTTTGGTGACTGCAGGAGTTGTCATAATAGTTGTAAAGCAAACTGTTAGTTTGCTTAGCGGTTGGTTAAGGGTTCGTTAGCGAATATTCAAGGCCTCCCGCCTTTCTCAGCCTGTTTATTGCCCACAAGAAGCAAACTAACAGTTTGCTTTACGCAGCCGCCACTAGCAGTTGCAGGCATCGAGTTTGATTGCCGCGAGCTTTAGGACTTCCTGGACTTGCGCATTCCAATAGAGCCAGTTGTGTGTGCCCGGAAGTTGTCGGTACTCATGCTTAATTTTCCGTTGCATCAAAGTTTCCGCAAAATTTCTGTTGGTTTGAATCAACACGTCTTCGGTGCCGCAGTCTAAATAAAGGTACGGAAGCGCCTCGATTTTATCGACCGGCAATTCGCGAACAAGTTTTTGCAGATCGTTGGCAGCTCGTCCAGGGTGTTCGTCAGGCCCAAACACCGGCTGAAGTGTTCGCCAAATGAATTGCAGCCCGCGTAAGTCAGCTTCTTTCCACGAAGCAGCATCAAGCGCGCCGCTCATCGAACCGGCGAATACAAACGTTTGCGGATACTTCACACCAAATTTCAGCGAACCATAACCGCCCATCGACAACCCGGCAATCGCCCGGCCCTCAGGTGACTCGACCGTGCGGTAACGGCGCTGCACGTCCGGTAGTAATTCGTTAATGAAGTAAGTTTCGTATTTGTCAGTCGCAACGGTCACGCTGTCGGAATACCACGAATCGTTTCCTTCAGGCGTGACGACAATCAATCCGTAAGGTGCAGCATGCTCCGTCAGCTTCGTTTTTTCCAGCCAGTTCGTGTAATGCCCGGTCAATCCATGTAATAGATAGAGGACCGGATAGCGCTTTGTCTTCGAGGCTTCCTCGTTGTAGTCCACCGGCAGTAGCACGTTGTAAGGCAAAGTCTTACCAACCAGCTTACTTTCAAATTGAACCGTTTGAACCCGCGGATGTTTCTGGGCCGCTGTTGCCTGGACGGGTAGCGAAGCAGCGCTTCGTGGAATTGCGCCTTGCTGGGCATAGGCAGCAATCACGAAGCTAACTGCGATCAAAAATAATACGCGTGAATGTTTGCTCATCGGGTTTAGTTAGAAGGCAGCATCGGGACTTTCACCCCTTTTGATCTTGCCGTGTCTTCCGCTTCTTCGTAGCCGGCATCAACGTGGCGGGCGACGCCGAGTCCAGGATCATTCGTGAGCACTCGATTGAGACGTTTCGCTGCTTCGTCCGATCCATCAGCCACCGAAACCTGCCCAGCATGGAGTGAATAACCGATACCTACGCCGCCGCCATGGTGAAACGAAACCCAGCTAGCCCCGCTGGCAGTGTTGAGCAACGCGTTGAGAATGGGCCAATCGGCCACCGCATCGGAACCGTCTTTCATTCCCTCAGTCTCGCGGTACGGCGACGCAACTGAACCCGTATCCAAATGGTCGCGGCCGATTGCAATTGGGGCCTTTAAATCTCCGCGTTTGACTAAGTCATTGATGGCTTCGCCCATCTCTGCGCGCTCGCCATAACCGAGCCAGCAGATGCGTGCCGGCAAACCTTGAAAGTGGACTCGGTCACGGGCAAGACGCAGCCAACGATTTAATGTTTGATCGTCGGGAAACAGTTCAAGCGCCAGGTCATCAGTTTTTTGTATGTCACTCGGGTCGCCCGACAACGCTACCCAGCGGAATGGTCCTTTGCCTTCACAGAAGAGCGGGCGGATGTATTCAGGAACGAAGCCGGGAATTTCAAACGCATCCGTAACACCGGCATCCAAAGCCATCTTGCGAATGTTGTTGCCGTAATCGAAGGTGATAGCACCTGCCTTTTTGAAGTCCAACATCGCTTCTACATGACGGCCCATCGATTCCATTGAACGCTCCACATACATCTTTGGATTGGTGACGCGAAGATCCGCCGCTTCCGCGAGTGTAAGACCTACGGGCACGTAACCATTCAGCGGATCATGAGCACTGGTCTGATCCGTGAGCGCATCGATCGTGATGCCACGCCGGAGCATTTCCGGTAGAACTTCAGCGCAGTTCCCAACCAGTCCAACTGATACGGCGCGCTTCTGCTCACGTGCATCCTCGATGATATCCAAAGCATCATCCAACTTGAGCGCCAGGCGATCGCAGTAACCGGTCTGTACGCGCCTCTCAATTCGTGCAGGGTCAACGTCGATACCGAGGAATACTGCGCCGTTGAGGGTCGCCGCGAGAGGCTGAGCGCCCCCCATTCCCCCCATGCCCCCAGACACCACCAGCTTACCGCTCAAGTTGCCACCGAAATGCCGGTCGGCCATTGCGGCAAACGTTTCAAAGGTACCTTGAACGATTCCCTGAGTGCCGATGTAGATCCAACTGCCGGCGGTCATCTGGCCGTACATCATCAGGCCCTTGCGTTCGAGCTCGTGGAAGTTTTCCCAGTTGGCCCAGGCGCCGACGAGATTTGAATTGGCAATCAACACGCGCGGCGCATATTCGTGAGTGCGAAAAACGCCGACGGGTTTTCCGGATTGGATCAGCAGAGTTTCGTCATTCTCGAGTTGTTGCAATTCGCGAACGATTGCATGAAAAGAGTTCCAGTTGCGTGCAGCTTTTCCTGCGCCGCCGTACACAATCAAATCTTCCGGTCGTTCGGCTACGTCCGGATCGAGATTGTTCATCAGACAGCGCAGCGCGGCCTCCTGATGCCAACTCTTGCAGCTCAGAGTGTTACCGCGCGGTGCACGGACGATGTTAGACGACATAGGAAAATGTTAAGCCGGCGTTGACGGAATCGGAAGCGGTAGCGACTGGGTCGATCTCTATGAGAAAGCTTTCCGGTACGAAGTGACCAACTTGATCTGTACGGAAAAGCTTGCCAAGAGGGAAAGCGATTTCCTTTTACAGCGATCGACCCGGTCGCTACCGCTTCCGCTTCTGTACCGATCGAGCACCAAAACAAGCCGTGCCATATAGCGCTATTCAGCTCGTTATTTGCCCCAGAGCTTGCCGAAGAAACCGCCGCCTTCACGCTTGGTCAACTGCTCCAATTCACCCGAGTCCAACCAAACGCCGCCACACTTTCCACAGGTGTCGATTGATACTTCGTCAACCTTATTCTCCTGGAGCGTGCCACCACAGCGTGGACAAACCATCGGCGCAGTGGCTGCAGCCTTGGCCTCTTCCGACACTTTCATCTTTTCCCGCAATTTCTCAATCGCTTCCTGGTTCTTGCGGTGAAAATACTCTTCTTCCATTCCCCTTCGTCTTTCATCAAATGCGTCAGGCATCTTCTTCTCCCCTCAAATTTTTGTATCGACTATGAAAAGCAAAAAGATCGCGTCACAAAAGCGAATCAAACTCTCCATCACGAATGGCGGAAACGATTCGCTCAATATCTGCTGACATCGAGCGATCTGCAGTAAGCCGAGCTATACGCCGGCGAACTATCTCGTAACCAGACTTGGCGCCGCGTCCCGGACTCAAAGGCGCACGGTATTCCAAACCTTCCGCAGCGGTGATGAGTTCAACTGCCGTTGCCTGCTCAGCGAGATCCACGATGGATCTTAGTTTAGTCGCAGCGGTCATTCCCATCGAAACGTGATCTTCCTTACCGCCATCGGTCGGCACGTTGTCCACGCTTGCCGGATGGGCCAACACTTTAGCTTCGGCGAGGAGTGCCACGACCGTAACCTGCAACATCATGAACCCAGAAGCAATGCCCGCCTGTTGTGTCAGGAACGGAGGCAAATCTTCATTGGCGTCAGGGTTGATCAAACGGTCAATACGCCGCTCAGTAATGCTGAGTAAATCGGTTAGCGCAATTGCCGCGTAATCAAACGCTAAAGCTAGCGGCGCGCCATGAAAATTTCCACCAGAAAGTACTTCGCCGGTTTCAGCAAATACCAAAGGGTTGTCGGTCGCACTACCAGTCTCGATCTCCACGATCTCTTTTGCATGTGCAATTGCGCCGCGAATTGCTCCGTGCACTTGCGGCATACAACGCAGGCTATAAGCATCCTGAACGCGCGGGTCGTTGTTCAGATGCGACTCTCGGATTTCACTTCCGGCGAGCAAGTCGCGTAGATGCGCCGCGACCGCCACTTGATGCTGATGCGGCCTCGCTTCGTGAATGCGCTTATCAAACGCCACTGGAGTGCCGCGCAATGCTTCCAGCGTCATTGCCCCAGCGACGTCTGCCAGCCGAGATAAGCGTTCGGCGCGGTAAAGCGCCAGCGCTCCTACAGCGCCCATCGCCTGCGTGCCATTGAGAAGAGCGAGCCCTTCCTTAACTTCAAGTTCAAGCGGCTCAATTCCGGCTGCCTTCAAAGCCTCCGCACCCGGCAGACGCTTGCCATTGAAAAATGCCTCACCTTCGCCGATCGCTGCGAGGGCAAGATGTGCGAGTGGCGCGAGATCGCCACTGGCGCCGACCGAACCCTTCTCTGGTATGACCGGCGTCACGCCCCGTTCCAGCATCGACACGAGGGTATCGATCAACATCGGCCGCGCTCCGCTCAGCCCACAGGCGAGGACATTTGCGCGTAGCAATAACATCGCGCGCGCCTCTTCTTCTGACAGTGGGTGACCGAGCCCACAGGAATGACTGCGCACCAGGTTCAGCTGAAGGTCGCGCAGATCTTCAGGCGCGATCCGCACATCCGAAAGCTTGCCAAAGCCAGTATTGACTCCGTAAACCGTCAAGTTTTCAGCGACGATCTTTTGCACCACATTGCGAGCCGCCTCGACTCGCGCGCGTGCTTCATCAGCCAGCGATACGTGTTCGGCACCCTTTGCCACAGCTGCAATCTGAGCGAGAGTTAATGGTTGTCCACGGAGTGAAAGCATAGAAAGCAGAATTCGGAAGACAGGCGACAGAAGTCAGAAGTCAGAAGTTAGAATACAGGAGGCAGAATACGGGAGTCAGGAGGTTGGTAGACCGACTCAAGACTTCTGACTTCTGTCTACGTATTCCGCTTTTCAGACTTTAACCGTTGCGTCTCTATCAGGTGTTTCTGAAATATCGATTCGGCGAGATTCTCGGTCCGGAGTTTCCGTTATGTCCGGCTTACGAGATTCGCCTGTAGCCGCGCTGCTCCTGACTCGCTGACGAGCTCGTCGGGCGCGCGAAGTTGTTCGCTTCGAGGCAGCAGCTGCGGTCCTGGTCCAACTTGTCATTCTCTTCAAAGGTCGCAATGAAAACTGATGCTGCGGCAACACTTCTCCGGTCGCCTCTCTTAGTCGGACAGTGCCGATAGCGAAGATAGCTATCGCCGCGTTAAAGATGACGCCTACGACAAACACCAGCCAGCCAGGCACCAGACCTACTGTGGCGCGGTCAATGAAGGCGTCGAAGTCTCGTGCCGGCAACGGGTGCAGATAAACCTTCAGGTTCCAACTCAAGGCCAGTAACGCAAATATCCACAGATAATTTCTGCGCAATCGCCTGCCCACTGCTTCCCATTCGGTGATGGTGAAATGAGGCGTGATTAAATCGGCGGCCAGATGTTCAGCCCAACTTTCATCCGGTGGCACACTCTCTGGCGCCAGCATTTGTGCAAAGTATCCGGTCTCAATCACGCGCACGCGGCTGGACCAGATTTCATAGTAACGATAGCGACGGGCTTCCATCAGCAGGAAGATCGCCACCAGGATCGAGTTTATGGGGATAACGAAATGCGCGTTAGTCGACGACCCAAAAACAAACGATAGCGTCGCACCAGCCGTTAGCACCGCCCAGTTAGTGGTAGTGTCCAACCGATTGCGCCACGTGTTTGAGCGTTGAACCTCACCACGATAGAAATGGATCATCGCGGTGTTGAATTCACTGGGCGCCATTCGGCGCATCATGGCAGCTGGAGTTTGAACAGGTCTTTCCGGGGCGCCGGCTTCGGAAACGGGGGTGGAACGCAAGCGCGTTTGAGCGCGATCGCCGGCTAGTGGACCAGATCCTTTCTGGGTGTCGGTGGTCATCAATCTGACTCGATTGAGAGCCGGAGGGAGCGGAAAAATTACGCCGACTCAGAGCGAATAATATAGCACGCGCTAATGACTCGATCGTAATTGAGTTGGATCCAATTCTCGATATCGTGCGCTTACAGCTTGCATAATCAGTTGATACAGAACTCCTGTGCGGTCATGGTGGCGAACCGGGTTTACTTCGAACGCTTAAAGGCCGAACGCAAGCCAGCCATGGTGACTGTCGCGGTCAGCATCGCTGGCGGGACCAGGTTAATTCAGTCGTCGCTTCGCGGCGGCGCAGGGGGTTAACTCACGTTTTTGCTTTCCGGATATCGTCCGAATTGCGCGAATAACCACTCGCTTGACAGTGTTTGAGCGGGCCACCTATAGTTGATTTTTCCACTGTTTGTCGCGAAATGTGTGCATCATGAAGGCCGCCGAGTACTTGGAAAGTGACGCTCAGTGGATGCGTCAGGCGGTGCTGGCTGCGCATGAAGCCCGCGAACGCGGAGAAGTTCCGATTGGTACTTGCGTGGTCGCGGAAGGTGAAGTGCTGGCGGTTGCTGGAAACAGATCGATTACTGATCAGGATCCGACTGCACATGCCGAGATCATCGCGTTACGAGAAGCGGCGCGTAAAGCGGGTAATTACCGGTTAACCAATGCAGTGGTTTATTCAACGATCGAACCCTGTGTGATGTGCGCCGGGGCTCTGATTCAGGCGAGGGTCAAACGCCTGGTGTATGGCGCGCGAGACGAGCGAGCGGGAGCGATTGAGTCGCACTTCGGGGTTTGCGATACGGATTTTCTTAACCACAGAATTGAAGTTTCTTCAGGTGTGCTGGAACAGGATTGCCGGAAAGTAATGCAGGAGTTTTTTCAGGAGAAGCGGAAGAGAAAGATGCTGGATCGACGCTAGATATGGAACGCGCCCACAAAGCGCCCCAAGTCTAGGATCGCAATCGATCGCATCTGGTAATGCGGAGAGGTCGCATAGTGGCTTAGTGCACCGGTCTCGAAAACCGGAGTGGGGGAAACTCCACCGTGGGTTCAAATCCCACCCTCTCCGCCACAAGAATTTCGGAATTGCGATTTCGGATTTCGGATTGGAAATTAGTTTGGATAGTGAGTTCTTTAAAATTCGCAATCCGAAATCCGCAATCCGAAATCGCTGGAGAGGTGCAAGAGTGGTTGAATTGGCAGCACTGGAAATGCTGTGAGCGGGAAACCGTTCCGTGGGTTCGAATCCCACCCTCTCCGCCAGTTTATAAATAGCAATTGTCCGGTCCAATAAAAAATCTATGAAGCCCCTTCTAGTCATCGTAGTGGTCGCCTTGAGTCTGGTGAGTATCGACCTTTGGAATCCACCCTCGGCGGCGCAATCGCGAACAGGCCGTGCACGGCCGCGTGGGTCGATCTGCGGAAACCCGCAAGTGGCTTGTAAGACAAGTGCCACTTTTAACCCCAACGATCTTCCATTTCGAGTTCCGCAAAATTCCGTAATTTTCGATACCGAACTCTTTTACGCGATCATCCTGAAAAGCGTGCCAGCCGGGGAAGACGACTGCAACACCTTCGTGCCTGAAGCCGAGCGTCTTGAAACGCAACGGCTCTTTCCCGATCGTAAAGTCTTCGCTTCGCGTTGTGTCGACATCGAAAACCTCTTTTACACGAATGTCGACCCCAGGTACCGCATCATGGCCGTTTATGGTGGAAATACGCTTGCTGAAGCGAATCGAGTACTCGCGAATGTCAAAGCCACTGGCAAATATCCGCGCAGTTATGTCCGCCGCATGCGCACCGGATTCAACGGGACATAATTAGGACACAAGCCCGGCGCATATTGAGACCAACGCAATTCGAAATGAGGTTCCAATGGACGACAAACTAGCAGCGGATGAAGCACGAAGACAGGTTCAACATGACTCGGTGAAGGCCCAGGTCGAGGGTGAAGTTCAGTCTGATCTTGCCGACCGTGCCAGTCAGCCCGCCCCGAATGAGCCGCAGAAGATCCAGCAGGTTGCTAGTGATTTTCGCGCCAAGGCCGTTGATGAAGTAATAGACACGGAGCGGGAAGTTGAGCGTGGGCGTGGTGCCGCCCGCGTCTCGCAGATCATTGATTACATTTTCTACCTGATCTACGCGTTGTTGGGGATGCGCTTCCTGTTGGCACTGATGGCGGCGCGGAGTACGGCCGGGTTTGTCCAGTTTATTGTCACCGTGACGAATCCGTTTTATGCGCCTTTCAAAGGCATTGTGGCGAGTCCCCGAACAGGGGAAGGCCACACGCTACTGCTGCCCATTGTTGTAGCCATCATTGCCTATGTCATACTGCATCTCGCAATCAATGGCTTACTAAGGATGCTGGCGCATCGCAAGACGCAAATCTAAAGCGTCAAGATTGATTGAAAAGTTATCAGACTTCGGGCTCCGCACAACAGCGGTCTTCGTGAACCCCGCCAGGCCGGGAACGGAGCAACGGTAGCAAAGGCCCTGTGTGTTGCGGGTAAGTCCGGAGTCTGGCCAAGTCAAAAAAAGACAGCGACGGGAAGAGTTCCTGTCGCTGTTTTTGTTGAAGTAGACTTACAGCTTTGCTGAGAGGGCCTCTTCCAAATCCGCGATCCTTTGGCGTTAGATCGACCCGGTCGCTACCGCTTCCGGTTCTGTACCGAACTTTGTTAAAGTTCATTACTAGTCACAGACAAGGAGAAGCCAAATGAGGCGTCTGTCAATCGCACTCCTTTTCATCTGCTCAACAGTCAGTATTAATTTTGGTCAGGCTCAGTCGCGCGAAGACGTGCTGCGCGAACTAAGGTCGAAGCGAGTTGAATTACAGCAACTTGAAGCTCAGTTTCTAACGCCCTCGCCTGCAGATATGCAGGAACACGCGGAGTTCCTCTCAAAACCGGATACTGGACTCATCCGCCTCCTGCCGCGCGAAATTTATGATCCTGACGTCAACAAGAAGAACAAGTCGCTAACCGTGCGCGGTGGCGGGTCTTTCTATTCATTCGCTCGCCTCACTCACGAATACGGTTACGGCTCAGATATTCATCTCGCATCCGGACTTCTATCGGTAGGCTTTGCTGGCGCAGACTACGGCATTATGGTGAACCTCGGCAATATTCCTTTGGATCAGCTTAACTCTGAGGATGCCCGGGTGAGTTTCCTGGCCGCGTATGAGCCCCCGCAGGAGGAACCGAAGGCTCGTACCGAGGCCCGGCAAATTGCGGGGAAGGGTTTTACCGTCGGCGAATTGGAATACCGCAACCGCCTCGCCGCTGTCGTCGACAATACGTATGTGCTGCGATCTATTGGTTACTCAGACTCGGATCTCCTGGTCGCTTTTAGAATAATTCGCAAAGAGAGCGATGGGAGTATTGTGCTCGCTTGGAAACTATTGAAGAAATATCCTGTCCCTAAACTGGCTCGCGCAAATTAGCGTTTATCATCTGCTTTCATGACCTATCACGTAATCGCTCGCAAATGGCGTCCGCAAACTTTTGACGAAGTCACCGGACAGGAACCGATCACACGTACCTTACGTAATGCGATTGAGCACGAGCGGCTCCATCATGCGTATCTTTTTTCCGGTGCACGTGGCGTTGGGAAAACTACAACGGCGCGGCTCTTGGCCAAGGCGCTCAACTGTCATAAGGCGCAGTCGCCGACGGCAACCCCATGCCGCACCGACGACGCGAACGCTTGCGCGTCGTGTAAAGAGATCACCGAAGGCCGCTCAATCGACGTGCAAGAGATCGACGCCGCTTCACATACCGGCGTAGGTAATGTGCGCGATTCGATCATTGAGACGATTGGCTTTGCATCTGCGCGTGATCGTTACAAGGTCTTCATCATCGACGAAGTCCACATGCTTTCTACGCCCGCGTTCAATGCCTTGCTGAAGACACTGGAGGAGCCGCCGCCCAAAGTGCTCTTTATTATGGCCACCACGGAACGTCATAAGGTGCCAGAGACGATCCTCTCGCGTTGTCAGCAGTTTGAGTTTCGCACGATCGCCACCACCAAAATCCTCGAGCGTCTCCGGTTGATAGCTGAGGCTGAAAAGATTTCAGTTCCCGACGACGCGTTGCGCGAGATTGCGCGCACCGGCGAAGGCTCGATGCGTGATGCGCAATCGGCTTTTGATCAGGTGATCAGTTTCGCCGGACCGACGATCAAGAAGGACGATGTCGAGCTGGCGCTGGGCGTGGCTGGGGCTGACATCCTGATTCGCGTGATTAATGGCATCGCTAATCACCGTCCAGCCGAAGCGTTGGCGGTCGTTGAAGACGTGGTGATGCGCGGCCACGACTTGCGCAATTTCTGCCGAGACTTGTTGGCCCATTTCCGCGATTTGCTGGTCACCAGGGTCTCTGCCAGCGAAGAGTTGTTGGAGTCGGCGATTTGTGATGCCGACGAACTCAAGCGACAGGCAGCGTTGTTTTCAGAATCTGACCTGGTGCGTTTCTTTCATTCGCTCGCCGAGACGGAGACCCTACTGAAAACTGCCGCGCATCCGCGCTATCAGGTTGAAGTTGGCTTGGTGAAGCTGATGGAAATGCGCCGGCTCGAACCGCTAAATCAGCTGATGGATCGACTAGCAGAACTGGAGGCTTCGGTGAGCAACGGCGCCTCAGTGCCTCAAAAAAAAACGACCTTAGCGCGACCCGCGGCTGAACCGTCACAGTCTTCGCCGCCTTGGGCGACTGGTCCATCGCAATCGTTGCGATCGTCCGAAACGGGGTCCGGTAAAGCGAACGCAGCCGTTGCCACATTTTCGTCAAATTCGTTCACCGCCACCGCGGCTAAAAGAGCCCCCGACGTCGAGCCAGGCTCGGCAACTACAGAACCCAGCGCGGTAGCGCGGGATGCTTCAAAGCTTCCTGGTGCGGAAGGGACTGCCAACGGCATTGCCGACACCTCAGATCTTGGCCGCATCAAATCGGCCCTTGAGCAACGGCGCAAGATGTTTTTAGTCACGGCGCTCGAGGGCGCCAGCCAGGCTGCAATTGCTGATGGTGAGCTATGTGTAGAGTTTGCGCCCGCCGACAGGCATTTGCGCGACACGCTCGCGAAGCCGGATAACGTGAAAATACTGCGCGAGGCTTGTAAGGAAATCACCGGCGGCGATCTGGGGGTAAGGTTCGTGATTGTTGACGCAAACGCCTCAGCCGATGCACCGGTTTCAAAAGAAGAAGCAAAACGGCGAGAGAAGCAGGATTTACGCGCCACCGCTGAAAAGGATCCCACCGTGCAAAAGCTGCTGAAGACTTTTCGTGGCGAGATCGTTGACGTCAAACGCCTCGACACTGACAACTAACCGAGGTTGCAGAGTTCTCCCCATTCAGAACCGTGCAAGGTGGCGCCGGATCCCTCTCAGAAATGACGGAGCCAGCTGGCTAGCGTCGAATCGAATCTGCGGCCCTCAGGGTTCGCTTTTTTCACCGCGATGCAAAATTCCAAGCAGCGAGGATCCCAAATTGTGGTAATCTGCTCTCGCTTTGACATGAATTAAGACCGGCACGGTGGGAAGTGCCGGTCCCGACACCACGCCTCACCCTAGGGACGTGGCGTCACGCGATACACTTGAGTCTCTGCTGAAACAAAAGTGCACGCGCACCGGGATGCACGCCGCTATCGTGCACCCCGGTTTCTCAGCTTCAGGCTTGCTCATCCGCCTGCTTATCTTTTTCTTCAATGTGTTTGCGAGAGCGACGACGAACTGGTGAACGTTCGCCTAGTAAACTCTTGTGCCTTGAACTGATCACGTAAGCCAACCCCTGGTAACTCAAACCTAAGAGCCGTGCTGCTCGAGTGACGCTCCCGCTTGACTGGGCCAGTGCGCGCCGAACAATGCTCGCCTCGTACTTCATCACTTCGGCCTGCAGGTGACACGGTTTATTGATCAAAGAGTCGTCGGCCTCTTCGATCTTCAGCTCGGACGATAGTTTGAGGAAAACTTTTCTGGACGCTCGATTGAGTCGTAACAAGAGATCGTGGCTCTGCGAGGTTGCCAGCCACTCACTGGCCCGTTCATATGCGGTGTATGAAGATTCTGGAGACAGTTCGTCCGACTCTTCGATCATTGTGAGTGCGGCAACGCCAGCTTTGTTCAGTGCACCCACCTGCTGGGCCACGTCGATAGCTTTTTGAAAAGTGTATTGGGCGCGTTCGGTTTGCTTGAGTCGCGCGAGCGCGATCCCATGAGTGATCAGAGCGTCAGTAAGAAGACACTGATGCCCGCTCTTCTCCAAAACTTTGACTGCAGCTTTTGCAATAGATTCCGCTTCTTTGAACTTCTTCTCCGCGATCAAGACCTGCGCACGCGTGTCGTCGATTTGAGCAATGCCGACTTTGTCTTTTACACTCGACCGTAAGCCGCCGGGCGTGGTCCAAGTTTTGGTGGGCCTCTTTGAAACCGCGAAAGTTTGCCGGAGGAGATTACCGATGTTGTTCTTCACATCCGCGCGGAATAGACGGTGTTCTAGCTAGTCTGAAATGATGATCCGCCTTCTCATACTCCTTAAGAACCTTTTCTGAAGTGTTAGTCTGACTTCTCGTTGGGCAAGCTTTCGAGTACCATCGCCAGTTGATTGTGGATAGGCGCCTTCGATGCATGGTTGGTGATCTTGTTAAAGAGGTGCTGCATTTTCAGTAAGTATTCGTAAGGCTTCGTTGAATCGCGAATCCGACCACTCCACGATTGCCAAGTCTAGAAGGGCGCGGGCTCTTGTGTTTCCCTCAGTCGTGAGCTTCTTCAAGGCTTCTTGAAGATAACTCGAGCCTCATCTAGGATCCCTCTCGCCAATAACAATAAGCAAGTTCGACTCGTGCAGCGGCAACCTTTTACGTCACCTGCAGCTCGATAGAAGGCCGTGCTTTCGGTGATGAGATTCTTGGCAACGTCGTGGGATCCTTCTATGCGGTTCTGCTGCCGATCCATCGGTCAGTATGCCGCGCACAACAGTACCTCGGCAGCGACCGAAGGATAAAGCTTCGAAGTCTCGGCGTTCGCTCCACTTGTCTCCAAAAAGGACCGCATTGCCTCGTGACGCCCGAAGTATTCACCTTGTCCTTCAGCTCTAAGCGCAGTCTGGCATCGAACGAGTGCTTCTTCGTTTACCGTAAGGTGCGACGTGTGCAGCTTTGGTGAGGTTATCTTCATGGGAAATATACCCTTCAAAGTGAGTGTAAGAGAACTTGCAAGCTTACAGACGAGGATATTAGTTGTCGCTCGTCTCACCTTGCAAGAAGTTTCAGATGTTGCTCTATTCTCACCTGATGTAAGAATTCTTGCATCCGCTAAAACCTCAACAGGAGAATCCAATGAAACGATACTTTATGATTGCAGCGCTGACTTCGACTCTTCCGTTTCAGCATTGGGAGGCGATATTCCCACAGACGGCTTCACGTAACGCAAGAACACCCAGTACTGCAGCCAACAGAGATACTGAGCTTCGCCGAGCGAGATCACCATCGGACGGTGTGGTCGAGCAACAAGTCTCGAACTCACGTTGGATCTTGGTTCAGTCTCGTTGTTGGCTTAGTCGTTTAGGTCCTCTTTACGGCGACAGCGATAGCTTCAGATCTGACACGCGATTCCGCAGAGAGTCGTCGATCGCGGCTGCACATTGTCTGGATAAGGCCTTGACGGCTCATAGAGATCGAATCTTAATGAATGCAGCTTCGCGGCAGCAGGGGAGTAGTGTGCGCTTAGTAGCCAGGACAAAGTCTGCCGCGTTCGACCTTGAGTCACCTCAAAATCGAAATGGTTTAAGGTGCAGGTCAGCAAGTCGCGTGATCAGCTCACTCGCTGGGTACCGCTTCGTCCAGAAGTTTCCTTCGAACAAATTCCCAAACAAGCTCGTATATTGCCGCGGAGGTGAACAAGCGATGCGTGATCCATTTACAGCGGGGCTATTGAGTTTTCTGATTCCGGGAGTGGGCCAACTCTACAACGGCCGGATTCTGGCGGGCATTCTGTGGTTGATTATTACGCCGGGGTTTTGGATTGGTACCGGCGGAACGCTGGGATGGATATGTCACATCATTGCCGCTTACACTGCCTACTCCTACGCCAAAGATCATCCCGTTCGCGCCTAAGAAAATGGGAGCGTTGTCAGGTGACTCTCTGCGACGCCCCCTAATTACAGACGAGATAAGAACGAGAGCCAAACCTCACACAAACAATCCGAAAGCGACAAACCTTACTCCTTTACCCCGTACTCCTTATTCCGCTTTGATCCCTTTTCTGATGGCCGGCCCTTAGGTCCCCAGTAGTATTTATTGATCACCAGCTGATAAGCACCAATCGCGAAAACGATCGCCACGACGACTATGATGATAAGTATGGTGGTGGGATCCGCAAACATAATCGATTCTTAGACTCCGCTCTATTCAGAGTCAAGCGTGACCAAAGCAAACTGTTAGTTTGCGTCCGGACTCGCGGCAGATGTAGCTGATGCTAAAAGAACTTCAGGCCAAGAGAAGCAAACTAACAGTTTGCTTTACGCGGTCCTCGCGCTATTCTTTCGCGCATCGAAAACTCCAATCAAACAGAACAGAAGGCATCCAACGTCCAGCCGCGCAAAAATCCACTACGCGCGGGTATGCGGCTTGAGACTACGGCTCCGCCTTCTGTCACAGTTATCTTTGGCGCCACCGGAGATTTGACGCGGCGTAAACTTCTTCCGGCCCTCTTCCGGTTATCACAACAACGCCTGTTGCCCACCGAGTTCGCGATTCTGGGCTCGGCCAGGCAAACGATGAACGACGACGAGTTTCGTGCGTTCCTCAAACAGGCTGTCACTGAATTCGGCTCGGAAGACACCCTGGACGATTCAGCCTGGGAGAGTTTTGCAAAGCGGATTTTCTACGTCGGCGGCGACTTCAGCGAGCTGTCCACTTACCAAGGTATAGAAACCCGACTTGATCAGATCGACAACGAATTTCAAACGCAGGGCAACCGTATTTTTTACCTTGCCACCGCGCCCGACTTCTTTGGTCTGATCGCAAAGCAGCTTGGTGAGGCGAAGCTGGCGCGATCAAAGAAAGGAAGCTGGACGCGCATCATTGTTGAGAAGCCTTTCGGCCGAGATCTCGAGAGTGCGCGTAAACTAAACAAGGAGCTGGCTGCTGTCTTCGATGAGAAGCAGGTTTATCGCATCGATCACTATCTGGGCAAAGAGACGGTGCAGAACCTTCTGGTCTTTCGCTTTGCCAACAGCATCTTCGAACCCCTTTGGAACCGGCAATACATAGACCATATCCAGATCACCAATGCGGAAACGAAAGGTGTCGAGGGTCGCGGCGGATACTACGAAACAGCCGGCGCGCTGCGGGACATGATCCAGAACCACGTGTTTCAGGTTGCATCGTTGATCGCAATGGAACCGCCGGCTTCGCTATCCGCGACCGCAGTCCGTGATGAGAAGGCGAAAGCGTTGCAGTCTGTCCGGGCTTTCGCACTGGAGAAAATCGACGAACTTGCGGTTCGCGGACAATATGGACCAGGCACGGTACTGGGAGACACGGTTCCCGGTTATCGTGAAGAACCTGGGGTGAATCCAAACTCTTCAACCGAGACCTTTGCGGCGCTGAAAATGTATTTCGACAACTGGCGCTGGGCGGGCGTTCCTTTCTACATTCGTTCCGGTAAACGTTTGCAGAAGCACATCACCGAGATTGCCATTCACTTCAAGGCCGTTCCGCATCATATGTTCACTGGCTCGGACACGCCTCTCGAAGCAAACGTACTCGTGATCCGGGTGCAACCAAATGAAGGTATAACGTTGCGCTTTGCCGCGAAATTGCCGGGGCAGGCTATGCGTATACGGCCGGTAAATATGGACTTTCGTTATGGGTCGTCGTTTGGAGTGAAGTCGCCGGAGGCTTACGAGCGTTTATTGTTGGACTGCATGCTCGGCGATTCCACACTCTATGCGCGTCGAGATATGGTCGAACGAGGCTGGGAGATCGTGTCTCCGATACTGGAAGCGTGGAAGACGCCGGCCACGGACTTCCCAAACTACGAAGCTGGTTCCTGGGGACCGGAATCCTCGTCTGAGCTAATTGAACGAGAGGGTAGAAGGTGGCGCAAACTTTGACGGTTGTCAGTGGTTAGTTGTTCGTGGTCAGTTGTTCGTGATCCAGTTGTCAGTTGTTAGTTGAATATTTCCTAGGCAGATTTAGCGAACTGAGAGACAAATAAGAGCGTGCGACAACTGACAACTGACCCGCTTTTCTTATGCAACAGATTCAAGTCGACAAAACCTTAGACGTCGAATTCGTTGAGCAGCAACTGGCAGAGCTCTGGAAAGAGACGGCCGGGGATGCTGACGACGAAGCGGCGGTCTTACGCGCGCGGGTGGCGAATCTGCTGGTCTATGTTCCGACCGGGCAGTTGTTCGATGAGGTCAATGCGTTGATGCAGGATGTGACGGTGGCCCATCCGAGCCGCGCTCTGATCATGCTCGGAGAGGATGAAGCCGCGAATCAGGATATCGATATGTTTGTGACCTCACTTTGCCAGACCGACAAACGCAGTGGCGCCAGGAGACTGTGCGGCGAAGTTGTTGTCCTGAAAGCGCAAGGCAAATTTACAGCTGAGTTGCCCAGCGCCGCTTTGCCACTCCTGGTTTCCGACCTGGCTACCTTTCTCTGGTGGCGTCATGAAGTGGACTGCGCTGACAAGGTTTTTAATGCATTGTTGCAGGCCAGCGACCGGCTCATTATTGATTCCGACGAGTTTTCGAATTGCGTTCCCTCCCTCCGGGAAACACACAAAATATTTAACCTGGAAACATACGTTGGTGTAAGCGACCTAAATTGGGCCAGGCTCACTTTGTGGCGCGGGTTGCTGGCGGATTTTTATGATGTTCCGACGTATCAGCCGCTGCTCGATGAGGTCGACTATGTACGCATTGATTACGTGGCGCCGGAAAATGAGCCAAAGGCTGTTGCACCTCAAGCGCTCTTTATTGCAGGGTGGTTAGCCAGTCGCCTGGGATGGACGTTGAGCGAGCAAATGGCTGAAGCCCACGACGAAACTTTCCTGGTCAGGTTCACCGGCCTTAATCCGGGCGCTGATCTTAGCAGTACTCTGACAGACAGTAAGGACACGGGCGAGCGAGTAGTTTTTTTGGAATTGAATCGTGTGGAGCGTGGCGACTGGAAGCCGGGACGATTGGTTGAAGTTGAGTTGCGTGTAAGTGGAAGTCAACCAGCCTCGTTCTCAGTCAAACGCAGCGCTGATGGACTTCACGTGCTGGCAGAAGCAAACATAGGCGAAGACATTCATCGGGGACGGATATTGCCAGTTCGAAATAGAAGCCTGGCCCATTTACTGAGTCGCGAGATGGAGATCCTCACGAACGACAACCTGTATCAGGAAGCTCTGGCAGCAACTACACCGCTGATAGATCTGCTCGGAGTCGATAGACGCGTCTAGCATCGCAGATACTCAACAAATGGGGTGGCCACGGAGTGCCACCCCTACAATCTCATTGTTGAGGCTTCTTATCTGGTCGGACCGCACGAGGAATATCGTCTTCATCGAGTGGCGTGCTGACAGTCGATTGAATCTTTGGTGGGCCACCGCGTAAGCCTGGTGGGAGTTTGGGGCTGGGAATACCGACCGTCGCGATGGGATCTGTGCGTCGCAGGATGGCTCCACCCTTACCCGCAACCCAGATGTTGAAGCCGCCGCGATAGGCAAGTGAAAACAAACTGGCACTCGTGATCGATGGCATGGTCTGCCACGTCGCGGCGCCGTCAGCACTGTGGATAATTCTTCCCTGCTCGCCTGTCACGATAACGTCGTCGCGCCCGGCCGCTGCCACTGCAAACAGGTTGGTGTTGAAGCCACTCTCTACATCTTTCCAGGTTAGGCCGGCATCATCCGTGCGCAGAATTATGCCGCGAGCCCCGACCGCGTAACCTCTGCCACCGACGCTGAAAGTTACCGCGTAAAGCCATTCCTTCAGATTCTTATCAACCCGCTTCCAGGTCTCTCCGGCATCTTCGGTGCGCAAGATAGTTCCGTTTGAGCCCACCGCAACGCCCGTCTTTTCGTCAACGAAGCGCACGTCCTCGAGCCAGCTGAAGGTGTTGGATCGTTGTAACCGCCAGTTCTCGCCACCGTCATCTGTGTGCAAAATGGTCCCGCGCGCGCCGACTGTCCAACCTTCCTTCGGCGACACAAAATCTATGCTGAAGAGATCCTCTTTCGACTCGAGTTTTACCGGGGCCCAGGAGATTCCGCCGGTGGTTGAGCGCAGGATAGTGCCTTGATCCCCCACTGCGAATCCTATTTTTTCAGCGGTGAAAATAATCGAATTCAGTTGGTTATGGGTCCCGGAGGGGCGCACGGTCCAATTCCTGCCACCGGAACTGGTGTAGAGAATTTTTCCGCGGGCGCCGACCGCAAACCCATGCGAGTTGTCCCAAAAGAAAATGTGCGAGAGGTCTTCGCGCCCACCTTCGGTCAATCGTCGCCATGACAGACCACCATCGTCAGTGCGGACGACCAGCCCATCCGCGCCGGCGGCCCACCCGGTGGTTTCGTCGGCAAAGTGCAGCGATTTCAACCTCGGGCTGGTGCGAACGTTTATCGGTAACCATGTCGTTCCCCCATCGCCCGTGGTCAACAACACGCCACTATCGCCGGCGGCCCATCCGTGAAGGTCATCGGTAAAGACAACCGAAAACAGATCTGTGGTGATGAGTGAGTCAACAGTTTGCCAGGTCGCGCCACCATCCTCGGTTTGCAGGATGGTTCCTCGATAGCCGACTACCACAGCACGTTTCGCAGAAGTGAACGCGACACCGGTGAGCGGCATACTCGAAAGGCCTGGATGTTGTGTCCATTGAGTACCGCCATCGGTCGTCAACAGCAATGTGCCTTGAGAACCAACCGCGATGCCCGTCTTCGTATCGAGAAACGCGACCGCGAAAAGGTGCGATTTTGTGTGGCTATTCTGAATTCCCCAGGTTACTCCGCCATCCGTGGTGGCGAGGATTACACCAAAGGTACCGACGGACCATCCAAAGAGAGGATTGTCAGGAGCGATGGTGACCGCAAAGAGATGATCGCGCACGCCTGTCTGTCTGATGACCCATTTGTTGCCGCTGTTTCGAGTCGTCAAGATCACGCCACCGGCACCGCAGATGACCGCCCTTGATTTTGTCTGAGCACTAATTCCGTAAAGGCTGGTATTCGTGGGCGCGTATTGCATGTCCCACTCGAAGCCCCCGTTATTAGTCCGCAGAATGGCGCCATCGTTGCCGATGGCCCAACCGCTCTTTTTGTCCGCGGCAAACTTTACGGCATTAATCGTATTGCCCTGAGGTAAGGGATTTTGCCATTGCCAGCCGGGGGGTAATTGTGGCTGGGCGACAATTAAGGCTGGGGCTGCAAGCACCAGAGAAAGGTAAAGCAGCCACATCCTTCCGCCCCGCTGGTGAGCGCGGGCGACAAAAATCAACCTCCTGATTGAACAAAAAAGAGCCATTCCTGCCTGGGCGACGGATTTTATTACCTGGGAAGACGTATGGGTCAATAGAGGCAGGATTATAAGGATCAATGCTTGCAAACGGAAACGAAACAAGATGGAAAGGACTTATTGCACCGGCGCTAATGGACCGGGAATAAAGTCAGAAGGGCAGCGCAATTCCCGGAACGATCCAAGGGCGGAGGCTTCCGCGCAGGTTTGTGCCCGCTCTTCTGACAACGGTCAATTCCTACTGGATATCAAATTAATCTCAGCCTCGGCTTCGCCGCCTGATGTGAGGCCGGGGCTCTGCCCCGCCGCGAGCGAAACGGACCAATCCAGGGACTGCGCCCTGGCATGGCTCGAACAAGGCCTCTGGCGGCAAGCGGCACTCCCGACTGCAGGGAAATCGTCTCAATGTTGACCCTGCGCGATTTCAACAGCCTTGCCGGGGTTGACGTAGATTTAGCGGTGAGACAGAGTAGCCGCACGAAGAAAATTACATAGAAAGGACTTGGCGCTATGAAAGATTCGTGGCCGGAATTGAAGTTTTCCGAATGGCAGGACACGCTCGGCACTCTACATATGTGGACCCAGGTGGTTGGAAAAATACGCCTTGAGCAAACACCGCTCGTAAACCACTGGTGGAACGTACCTCTCTATATTTCTGCGCGCGGATTAACCACCTCGCCCATGCCTTACCGCGATGACCGTGTGTTCGAAATGGAGTTTGATTTCATCGACCACAAACTGAGGATTTTATGCAGCGACGGCGCCAGCAAAGTCCTCGACCTTCGTCCTCAGTCAGTCGCTGATTTTTATGCGGAGGTCATGGCGGCGCTGGCTCAACTGAGTATTGAAGTCAAGATTTGGACGATGCCGGTGGAGGTGCCGAATCCGGTTCGCTTCACCGAAGACCACGAACACAAGTCTTACGACGCTGACTACGTTAACCGGTTCTGGCACGCACTCGTGAAGATGGATGATGTCTTAAAGGAGTTTCGCGCACGCTTCATCGGCAAGGTTAGTCCGGTGCATTTCTTCTGGGGCAGTTTCGATCTCGCGGTCACTCGTTTTTCAGGTCGACCAGCGCCTGAGCGCGAAGGCGCCGATCTGATCACGCGCGAAGCCTATTCACATGAAGTGATCAGTCATGGATGGTGGCCGGGAAGTAAGGATATGGAATCAGCGTTTTATTCCTACACAACTCCGGAGCCTGCAGGTTTAGGGAACGTCGTGTCCGAAGGAAAGATCAAACCGCAAGAGACCTTTTATAGCGCTGAGATGAAGGAGTTCTTCCTGCCTTATGACGCAGTGCGGATGGCAGATTCACCGGAAAGAGCTCTGATGGATTTTTGTCAAACGACTTACGACGCAGGGGCCGATTTGGCAGGTTGGGACAGGGCTGCGTTGGAGCGGCAGACTTAACTGGCGCAACCGGCGATCTTCCGGACGCATCCAATCGTTGTTGTGAAGAAGTTAATCGTTACCGTATTAGTCATCGGCACCCTTCTGATCCTGGGTAATATCACCGGCCTAAACTCGGAGGCCGGGAGAATCACCAAAAAACTGCTCAACAGGGCGACTGCCTATGTGCATATGGCCAGGCTCTACACACAGGAGCCTGATCTCACGCTTTCAATGCCTGTTCAGGATGTTTCCAGGGTTCAGGTGGCAAACACCTGGGGCGCACCTCGTGGCAGTGACCGGCTGCATCAGGGTCAAGACATTTTTGCACCGCGGGGAACACCGGTGATTTCTGCAACAGAAGGTTACGTCCTGAGGATTGGCGAAAACAGTTTAGGGGGGCAGACAGTCTCGGTAGTTGGCGCTGGTGGCCGCGTTTACTACTACGCCCATTTAGACTCGTATGCGCCCCAATTAGCTGAAGGCGATTACGTCACCGATAACGCGGTGTTGGGTTATGTGGGCACCACCGGAAACGCAGCCGGAACACCGCCTCATCTTCATTTCGGCGTCTACGCGGCTGGAGGTGCGTTGAATCCGCTGCCGCTGCTAATTGACCGCCCCAGGGAGAACAGACCAAATCAAACTGAGGAGGCGCACTCGACGAAACCAAGAGGTAGTAAGAGGGTGCAAGCAAATTAGCAGTTAACAGTTTGATCTATCGGAGGGGCTTCGCAACGTATCCTGGCCGGTAACGAAGTTGAACCTTCTCTTTCTGTAACTGCGGATTAATTATCGACAAGCGAATCTGCCGAAACCCACCATCGCGTCTTTTGTTGGTTGAAGAATAAGTAATCAAATACTGGGATCTAAGTTCCTGCTCGATTTGGCTGAAGGCAGTGGCGAGGTCCGTCTCCTGCTCCGGAAAGAACGCGCGACCGCCAGTTGCTTCAGCCACCTGCTCCAGAGTCCACTTATCGACGCCGTCGCGTTTGCTGTCGCCTATCCCGATAGCATAGATGACCGTTTCCTCGGCTACTGCCTTCGTTACAACTTCCTGCGCGTTTATTCCACTGGTGGTGTCCCAGCCGTCAGTGAGCAGGATTATTGTCTTGCGCTTTTCGCTCCGCACCGGCTCGTTGCGCTTCTTCGCAAGTACCTCCCGGATTGTCAGAGCGATTGCGTCCCAGATCGCCGTAGATCCTTCTCGACGCAACGGACCGGAACGAGGAGTTACTCTGCTCAATGGCTTACCCTCACCCCTGTAATTGGGCACCGCTACCTGCACCCGTTCGAGTGCCTGATACAAACGGGAAACATCCTGCGTCAGATCCTGTTCAAGATACGCTGCTCCGGTAAACGGAATAATCGACGCATGGTCCTTGCTGGACTTGAGCACAGTCTCGATGAACGATTTAACTGCCGCTTTCTCATGTGGCAGGGTTTGTTCTTCTGAAGCACTGACATCTATCAGGAAGGCAATCGCCAGGGGTCGATTCGTTTCCTTCTCAAACGAGACAATTTTCTGCAGGGTGTTGTCTTCAGACAAATGCAGGTCGCTCGCCTGCAGAGTGGTAATGAATTTCTTATGCATGTCGGTCGCAATGAAAAGCAGGCTCGTGAGGTCACTCTCAACGCGGATAACATCGTCAACCTGCTCAGACGGAGTTTGAGCATGGGTGGCTGGCCACAAAGCGACCGTGGAAAAAATCGCGATCACCAGCAATAAAACTAAACAGAGGAATTTCATTGAACGTTGGTTTCGGAACGGGCGCTAAAACAGTCGGTGTGCAACCTAAGATTGCTACCGAAGTGGCTTTGCAATGTAGCCAGGCCGGTAGCGTAGCTGGATCCTCTCTTTTTGTAATTCAGGGTTGATGATCGACAGTCGCATCTCACGATACGCACCGTCGCGGACCTTGTTGGTTGAAGAATAGGTAACTAAATACTGCGAACGTAGCTCCTTCTCAATCTCGAGAAACGCGTTCTTGAGGTCCACGTCCTTTTTCGGGAAAAATGCCCGACCTCCCGTTGATTCAGCTACCGCTTCAATTGAATGCTTGTCGACACCGTCCCGCTTGCTGTCCCCAATACCGATTGCATAGATAATCGTTTCGTCACTGAGCGCGCTATTTATTGCGGCCTGCCGCGTCAGTCGACTGCTCGTATCCCAACCGTCAGTCAGCAGGATAATCGCTTTGCGCCGCTGATCTCGATTCTGTTCAGCACGCTTCTTCGCTAACACCTGGTTGACCGTCAGCACGATTGCCTCCCAGATCGCCGTGGTCCCCTCGGGCGGCGGTCTTAACGTGCCTGGACCTGAGGTAATCCCGGCGATGGGCGGACCTGAACCAAGGTAACTCGGCAAAGCTACTTCCACCCGCTCAAGCGCACGATAAAGACTGAATACATCCCGGGTCAGATCCTGTTCGAGAAAAGTGGACCCGGTAAATGGAACAATCGCGGCATGGTCCCTAGTCGACTTTATGACGGTTTCAATAAACGAACGAACCGCGGCTTTCTCGGCTGGCAAGGTCCGCTCCTCCGAAGCGCTGACATCAATCAAGAATGCAATCGCCAGAGGTCGATCTGTTTCCCGCTGGAACGAGACAATCTTCTGGACAACGTTATCTTCGGTCAGGCGCAGATCGGCCTCCTGTAGCGTGGTAATAAATCGTTTGTTCCGGTCGGCGGCAGTGAACAGCAGGTTAGTAAGATCGGTATCAACCCTGATGACGTCATCATCCTGATCAATCGGAGTTTGCGCCGAGTGTGGTGGTACAACGATGCCAACAACGATCGAAGTGAGGACTACGAGAAATGCGATTGTAGATTTCATTCGATGAGGTCTTAAAGCACCTCTTAGCGAACTACAAGTTTGCTAAGAACTATTTCAGGGCCTTGATGTTTGCCGGTTTCTGGAACAACGAATCGGAGAGCGGCAAATTGTATTCAATCGACTCGTAATTTATCCGGCTACTCTGAATGCCATTCCTGAAATGATCGATCACAAAAGGAGCCGTGATACCGGCGACCGTGATTGGCTTAGCCAGACGATCTTCTTCGGTTATTTCCTCGGTCTCATCGGAATCAGGCTTGGTGCGCGTGCGTTTGTAAATTATTTTCGTGGGCAAGCCTTCCCTGGCGGCAAACTCGTATTCAATCCAAAAACCATTGGGATAAGTGAGGCGCACAGTTTCATTGCGACGTCCGACCCCTGCCTCGCGTCTACCAACATACTTCAGGGTCGCCCCTTCATTCTTCCACCAGCCTCGCAAAAGGTTTTCAACACTTGTGCGCATTGATTGCTTGAACGACTCAATTTGTGGCGCCTGCATGTCGCTAATGACTTTCGGACCACCATCGTAAAGCCAACCGGTGTCACCATCATTTGTTTGAATGGTCTTGATACCGCTGCCGGTAAACTCAGTGCGCTCACGGGTTGGGTAAACGATGTAATCGAGAAACCTCGTCGGCACTTGAGAGATGCCATCCAGGAAGGCTGTGTAAAAACCTCGACCGACTACGGTCTTCACGTTCAGATAGTTACTCCCGCCGACAGCCGCAAGCGCTTTCGCAATGATCTCTTCGGCCTTCGCGTCAGTGGAAGCAGAAGGTTTAGGCGCCTCGACGGTCTGAGCGGTCAGCGTGGGCGTCAATACCCCAACGATTGTGAGAACCAGGAGGACTCTTTGAAGCATTAACAGCATGGTCATACGGAAATACTAAGCCAGAAGCACTGGTAAACAAAAAGGGCTTCAAGGAAAGCTTGAAGCCCTTGGTTAAACTCGATCCCTGGGTAACAACCTTAATTAAGTTTGGCGTTAGTACCGTTTACGGGCTTTACAACTATCTCACCTTCTTCAACGTCGACGCTGAAGTTAGTCGCTTGCTTCCACTTTGCAGTGAGCGGAAGCTTCACTCTTTCGTCGATGTGCCGTTTCAGAAAGCGCGCGCCGTAGGCTGTGTTGTAACCCTTTTCGGTAAGGAGATTCAGCGCCGCGTCTGAAACTGTTACTTCCTTACCCTGCCGCTGCATTTGCCGCTGCAGTTTCTTAAGATAAAGTTCGGCGATACTGCGCACCTCGTCCATGGTTAACGGTGCGAACACGATTATCTCGTCGATGCGATTGCGAAACTCCGGCGAGAAGCGCGTTTCCGCAGCCTTCATCACTTCGTTGTTGACCACCCGAAAATCGCCCGGTGTTTTGGTTCCAAACCCCAACGGCTTCTCAAATCTCTTGAAACTGTCCGAACCAAGATTTGAAGTCATGATGACAATTGCGTCTGACAAGTAAACCTTCTTGCCGCGACCATCCGTCAACCATCCCTCATCGAATGCCTGTAGGAACAGGTTCATCAAGTAAGGCGACGCCTTCTCAACTTCGTCCAGCAACAAGACCGTATACGGATTCTCGCGCAACTGCTCAGTCAGAATACCGCCGCGTTCCGAGCCAACGATTCCTCGCGGCATGCCGATCAGTTTCTCAATGCTGACGGTGCCATCGCTATATTCAGACATGTCGATCCGAACCATCTTCTCTTCATCACCAAACATGAATTCGGCGACAGCCTTGGCAAGCTCGGTTTTTCCCACGCCGGTTGGTCCAAGGAACAGCAGCACGCCGTCGGGTTTGTAATGCGACTCTTTCAACGGTCCTTTGTTTAGCCGCAGACGTTGAGCCACCGCTTTGATCGCCGCCTTTTGTCCGATCACGCGTTGCGACAGCATTGCCTCGGTCATTGAGAACCGATCGCTAGTGTCGCGAAAGATCATGTCACGCGGAATCCGAGACTCCTGCGAAATAACCTCGATCACGTGTTCTGGTTTCACGACCATCGTTTGCGGTTCGTTGATTTCCACTTTGACGGCCGCGGTGTCGAGCCAGCCGATGGCCTTATCTGGAAGATGGAGATTGCGAATGTACTTGGGGGCCATCTCCAGTGCGGTATTAATCGCGTCGTCGGAAATCTTAACGGAGTAATTTTTCTCGAGCCTCGGTCGCAAGCCGAGAAGTATTTCGCGAGTTTCGCTAATCGTCGGCTCAACCACTTTCACTAGTCGAAAACGCCGCGCGAGGGCTTCATCCTCGCCAATGTATTCTTTGTATTCCGTTATGGTAGTGGCCCCGATTATCCGCATATCGCCTCGCGCCAATGCGGACTTGAACATGTTGGCCGCGTCAGACGATGTGCCGAGTGCTGCACCGGCGCCCATGATGGTGTGCGCTTCGTCAATAAAGAGAATCAGGTTTTCGCGCTCTTTTACTTCATCGATAATGCCCTTGATTCTCTCTTCAAACATGCCGCGCAACATGGTGCCGGCGACCAAACCACCCATCTGCAGTTGGACCACGTGGGAACCCCGTAAACGAGCGGGTACCTTTTCTGGTTCCAACTCAATCAAGCGAGCCAGACCTTCAACCACCGCAGTTTTACCGACACCGGGTTCTCCCACCAGCATGGGGGAATTCGCCCGCTCACGGTGACAAAGGATCTCCACCATCTGCTGGATCTCTTTTTCCCGGCCAATCGTAGGGGCGATCTTGTCTGCCCGAGCAAGCCGGTTGAGTGAGACACCAAAATGCTTGAGGTAAGGAGGCAATTCAAACTTCTTGCGATATTGCTCTTCCTCGCGCTCACGTTTCTTTACCTGGGCCTCCACATTGTCGGTCACCTGATCAGGGTTAGCTCCCATGGTTCGTAACACCTCCAGGAATAGACCGTCTTGATTTGTAATCGCGGAAAAAATGTCGGTGGCTTCAATCGTCTTGCGGCCCTGAGCGCGCGCGCGTTCCATCGCCCGTTTGAAAAGGTCAGTTGTATCCGGAGAAATCCTGAACCCCTTGCCTACATGCTGTTGCCGGCTCGTATCCAATCTTTTGTCGATCGCGATTTTCACCACGATCGGATCGAGAGAAAGTTCGCGCATTGCGGAATTGAACATATCAGGCTCCTCATGCATGAGCGCCTGAAGGATGTGTTCCACCGCCACGAAATTCTGATCGCGTTGACGCGATTCGCTGAGCGCGTGCTCCAGTATCCGCTGCCCAGTCTCTCCGAACTTGTCTTTGTAAGAGCCTAAATCAACCATGGTACAAACCTATCGATTTCTAGTTGATGCTTCGTGCATCGATTCGTGACGATCCTAATCGTCGTTTCAAGAAACGTCGGGACTGCTAAATCCAACCCGACTCAGCAGGTTAGATGTTCCGAGCATATTCGCCGTTGCGTTTCAATGCAATAAGAATTCAATCCACTTCGTAGCCTGCAAATTTTCGGCCAGCTAACGCATTCCCGCTGAGATATCGTCCGCTTATTGGTCGCCTCAACTAATAGTCGTAGTCGTCGCCACCGCCCATTGGAGGCCCTGACTTCTTCGACTCGGGCGCATCTGTTACCGCAGCGTCGGTCGTCAGCATCAATCCGGCTATCGAGGCCGCGTTCTGCAGGGCCGTTCGCACAACTTTCGTGGGATCGATTATTCCGGCAACAGCCAGGTCCTCGTAGACTCCGGTTGCTGCGTTGAAACCTTTGTTTCCTTTGAGCTCTTCGAGCCGGCCAACTATGACCGCGCCGTCCAGTCCAGCGTTTTCTGCAATTCGTCTGAGAGGCTCCTCGAGTGCGCGTCTCACTATCCGAATTCCCGTGACTGCGTCCGGATCATCGTCAGTCAGGCCGTCGAGCACTTTGGCCGCCCGCAAGAGTGCCACGCCACCCCCAATCACAATGCCCTCCTGGGCAGCGGCTTTGGTTGCGTTAAGCGCATCCTCAACGCGCATCTTGATCTCTTTCATTGCCGTTTCAGTTGGGGCACCGACCTTGACCACGGCTACACCGCCGGCAAGTTTGGCCAAACGTTCCTGCAACTTTTCTCGATCGTAGTCGGAAGTAGATTCCTCGATCTGCTTTCGAATGGTGGCAATCCGGCCTTGTATAGCCTTCGGCTCTCCGCCGCCTTCGACGAGGATCGTGTTGTCTTTGCTCGCAATCACGCGCTTGGCTCGGCCGAGATCAGACAGCCCGACATTTTCGAGTTTGATTCCTAACTCTTCCGTGATCACCCTGGCGCCGCTAAGTATCGCCAGGTCGTCAAGAATTGCCTTGCGGCGATCACCGAATGCGGGTGCCTTTACGGCGCAGACCTTGATCGTGCCGCGCAGTTTATTAACGACCAGCGTCGCGAGGGCGTCTCCTTCGATATCCTCGGCGACAATCAAAAGTGGTCGGCCACTGCCTGCAGATTGTTCGAGGATCGGCAGCAGTTCGCGCATCGCTGAAATCTTCTTCTCATGAAGCAGAATCAATGCATCATCAAGGACGCACTCCATTCGATCCGGATTGGTAACGAAATACGGCGACAGGTAACCACGATCAAACTGCATGCCCTCAACTACCTCGAGCTCAGTTTGAAGCGTCTTTGATTCTTCGACTGTGACAACGCCGTCATTGCCCACCTTTTCCATCGCTTCGGAAATCAGGGCCCCAATCTCTCGATCGTTGTTTGCCGAGACGCTGGCAACGTTCATCAAATCTTCTTTGCTTTTCACTTTCTTGGAGACGCGCTGCAGCTCTTCCACAACCTTTTCAGTTGCCAATTGAATTCCGCGCTGCAACGACATGGGATTGGCGCCAGCGGTCACGTTCTTTACCCCTTCACGAAAAATCGCCTGGGCTAGAACTGTAGCCGTTGTAGTTCCATCGCCGGCGGTGTCGTTGGTTCTGACGGCAACCTCGCGCACCATCTGCGCGCCCATATTTTCGTATTTGTCTTTTAACTCAATCTCTTTTGCGACAGTCACTCCGTCTTTGGTTATCACTGGAGAGCCAAATTTCCTGGCCAGCACGACATTGCGTCCTTTTGGTCCTAAGGTAACGCGCACCGCATTCGCCAGCGTGTTCACTCCGCGCAACATCGCACCACGCGCTTCCTCATGAAACTTCATTTCTTTTGCAGCCACTCTATTCTCCTTTAGCTATCCAAACCGGTGATCCTTGCCACCGGTACATTAAATACGCAACCAAATACGAAATTGGTTCCTGACACCTTACTCTGCCGCACGATTCGTCTGCTCAGAATACCGCCCGACTTTCACACGGGCGGGGCGCAACAACCGATCGCCGATTTTGTACCCGCGAGAATGTTCCGACAGGACTATGCCTTCCTTCTCTGGTTCAGCTTCGACAGTTTCGACAGCCTCGTGTAACTCCGGATCAAAAGGCTGGCCGACAGACTCAATCGGTTGAAGACCTGCAGCAGTTAACGCATTCTCAAAACTACTTGCGGTTCGACGAACGCCTTCCAGGATGTCCTGGGTTGATGCTCCTGAAGCTGCCGCCTCGTTTGCTCGCTCGAGATTGTCGAGCACCGGCAGCAGCGCAGCTATGAAGTTGGCTTTCTCCCGGTGTGCACGCTCGTCAGCAGCCTTGTTCAATCGCTGGCGAGTCTCGTCTGTTTCTTTCTGCAACTGTTTTCGCAACTGCTCGAAGCGAGAGTTAACGTCGAGCACTTTCTGTTCAGCGGCCTGTGCCCGCGCTTCCAGTTCCTCAACGTAGCTCGGCTTCAGATTCGGGGCCTCCGTTGCTGAGGACCTATCAACCGTTTCATCGTCGTCAATTTGGATCCGTCGTCGATCGGTCACGCGGATCGGGTCGTCCGATTCCGGCGTGCTTCGATTTCTGCCAAAAATGTCGCGAGCCATTTCCTTACCCTCTTCTTGGTTTTTAATTATGAAATCTTAATCTCAACCCGCTGCGTTTTTTTTGCCTGCCTGGGCAAACGAACGTTGAGCACGCCGTCTTTGTAATTCGCCTTGATGGCTCCCTGATCTACGGCCGGAGGCACACTGAACGTTCGCAGGAAGGTGCCTCGCGGAGTTTCCCCCCGATGAAGGGTGGTGTCCGCAACTGGACGACTTCCCTTAACCGTCAAGCGATTGTCATCAATGCTAATGTCCAGCGTGCCTCGGTCGATACCAGGCAGGTCGAGTGCGATGATGTATTCATCCTGCGATTCAAGAATATCCGCCACCGGACACCAATCGGCCCGCTCGATTACTTCACCTGCATCGGCGTCACTCGTTCGTCTTTGAGTAGCATCTTCGAAGAGCCGATTCATCCGATCCTGTAACGAAACCAAATCATGCAGTGGATTCCATTGTGCCATCTGTTCTTCCTCTTTCACGTAACGCAAACTGCTAGTTTGCGAGCCTGCCACATTTCTCTAACCCTCAGGCTGTCTCTCTGATCCTGCGCGCTCTTGCCGCATCCGGTCGCAATCTACCAGATTGCTTTACGTGGGAACGCAAACTGCCGCATTACGCTGACGCCGCGGCCGCTTCGGTTTTCAGTTCCATCCGATCACCTTTGGCAGAAACTCTTACCACACTGCCGGGCAAGACCTCTCCGTTGAGCAGTTTCACCGCCAGCGGATTTTGAATGAGTGTCTGAATAGCTCGCTTCAATGGACGCGCTCCGTAGTTCGGATCGTAGCCTTCGCGCGCGAGCAGTTCGCGGGCCGATTCATCAAGGACCAGTTGAATTCCTCTTTCGGCAAGCATAGATCGCAGTCGTTCCAACTGCACGTCAATGATCTGACTGATCTGTGCGCGCGAGAGTTGGTGAAAGATCACGATGTCGTCGATGCGATTTAGAAACTCCGGCTTAAAGTTGGCCCGCAGTTCTTGCAGCACGGCCTCGCGAACCTCCTCCTCATCACCTTCCGCTTCCTGAATCTCCCTCGACCCGAGATTCGAGGTCATGATCAATACGGTGTTCTTAAAATCAACAGTTCGTCCCTTGGCATCAGTTAGACGTCCGTCATCCAATATCTGCAAGAGGACATTGAACACGTCCGGATGCGCCTTTTCGATCTCGTCAAACAGGACGACCGCGTAAGGTCGGCGACGTATTGCTTCCGTTAACTGTCCGCCCTCTTCGTAACCAACATAACCCGGGGGCGCACCGATCATACGGGCCACCGCATGCTTCTCCATGTATTCCGACATGTCGAGCCGAATCATTGCCCGCTCGTCATCAAAGAGAAACTCGGCAAGGGCTCGAGCTGTCTCGGTCTTGCCTACTCCCGTGGGCCCCAGGAAGATAAACGATCCGACCGGCCGATTTGGATCCTGTAAACCAGCACGCGCGCGACGCACCGCGTCAGCAACCGCCGTCAGAGCTTCTTCCTGTCCAATCACTCGGTTGCTAAGCCGGCCTTCCATCGTCACCAGCTTTTGCATCTCCCCTTCCAGCATCTTCGACACCGGTATCCCAGTCCACTTGGCAACGACCTGGGCCACGTCTTCTTCGTCGACTTCTTCTTTTAGCGTGGCCCCGTCCTTCTGAAGATTTGCCAGTTTCTCTTGTTCCTCAGTGAGGGTGCGTTCGAGCTCCGGAATTTGCCCGTACTGGATTTCTGACGCCGTGCCTAAGTCGCCCGCATTACGAACCTGGTCGAGTTGCAGCCGTAGTTGTTCCAGCTCCGCCTTTACCTTGCGCATCCGCTCGATCGCTTCTTTTTCCGACTGCCACTTCGCCTTCATCCCTGAAGACTTTTCGCGCAGGTCAGCGATGCGTTGCTCAATTTCGTTGAGCCGTGCTTTCGACTTTGCATCTTCTTCTCGTTGCAAAGCCTGACGCTCGATCTCCAACTGGAGAATTTCGCGTTCAAGTTGATCAATCTCTTGTGGCAGTGAATCGATCTCGATACGCAGTCGAGAGGCGGCTTCATCAATCAGATCGATCGCTTTGTCAGGTAGAAAACGGTCAGTGATGTAACGGTGAGACAGCGTGGCTGCGGCAACGATCGCCGAATCCTTGATGCGTACACCATGATGGACCTCGTACCGTTCCTTTAGCCCACGGAGAATTGCGATCGTGTCTTCGACCGTAGGTTCTCCAACATAGATCTGTTGGAACCGTCGCTCTAGAGCCGCATCCTTCTCGATATATTTCTTGTATTCGTTGAGCGTAGTGGCGCCTACACAGCGTAATTCGCCGCGAGCCAGCGCAGGCTTCAACATGTTTGAGGCATCGATTGCCCCTTCAGCAGCGCCCGCACCGACGAGCGTATGCAGCTCATCAATGAAGAGGATGATCTGTCCCTGTGCGTTTTCGATCTCCTTCAAGACCGCCTTCAGCCGATCTTCAAATTCGCCGCGGTATTTCGCGCCTGCCAACATTGAACCTAGATCCAAGCCGACAAGACGCTTGTTGCGCAGCGTCTCGGGAACATCGCCTGAGACTATTCGCTGGGCCAGACCTTCAACAATCGCGGTTTTGCCGACACCAGGTTCGCCGATCAAGACGGGGTTATTCTTAGTGCGGCGCGATAACACCTGAATCGTTCTACGAATTTCATCGTCACGGCCGATTACCGGATCCAGCTTTCCTTTGCGGGCTTGCTCGGTCAGATCGCGTGCATATTTTGAAAGCGCCTGGTAATTCTGCTCCGCGTTTTGATCAGTGATCTTCGAGCCGCCGCGAATCTGTTCGATCACCTTAAGCAGGTCTTCGCTGGTAACTCCATGCTGCCTCAGAATCTTGCCGGCCCCACCGTCTTTCTCTTCAGTCACAGCCAGCAACAGATGTTCGGTCGAATTAAACTCGTCCTTCATCTTGTCAGCGTGCTTTTGTGCCGCAGTGAATATCTGGCTAAGCCGCGGACTGAAATACTGTTGGCCACCTTCGACCCGTGGAAAGCGACCAATCGCTCCCTGAAGGTCGTTGAGCAACACTGGAATATTCACCGCCAGCTTGCCCAGCACTGGACGCACAATGCCTTCAGGTTGCTCAAGCATCGCGGCGAGCAAGTGTTCGGGCTCTACTTGCTGATTGTGATTTTTCTCAGCGAGTTCAATCGCGGCTTGAATCGCTTCCTGGCCTCGGAGAGTAAACTTGTCTAAGCGCATATCTTTGATCTCTGGAGACGTTTAAGCGGGGTATCAGTCTCGCAAGCCTGCTGGCCGCTGCTGATCCCCGCTCGTTATTTTGCACTACTCGTAGTTATCGAGCGGCAGCAGCCTTACCTGAATCGTCCTTCGTTTCAGTCTTGGCTTCGATAGTCTTTCCAGAACTCGCGGCCCCCTCGCCACTGACCTGGATTCGTCGAGCCTTGGTTTCTTCACGCTTCGGCAGCGTTACCCGCAAAACTCCGTTGCGATATTCAGCGGTCGCGCCTTCGCCTGAGACGGTTTGAGGCAAAGTAAAGGAACGGGTAAACGATCCATAGGATCGCTCGACTCGATGGTAATTATCCGAGTCATCTTTCTTTTCGAATTGTCGTTCACCACGCAGAGTGATGACGTTGTTTTCCACGGTCAACTCAAAATCTTCCCGCTTCATTCCGGGTAGTTCAGCCTCCAGCACAATCTGGTCTTTGTTTTCGTAGATGTCGACGCTGGGATTCCATGCGCCCCTGCCGATACCTTCCTCACCGAAACCGCGGGTGAGATTCGTCGAGAAGAGTCGATTCACTTCTTCCTGCAGAGTACGCAAATCACGAAACGGGTCATAACGAACAATACTCATCGTATTTCTCCTCCTCTAATTACTTCACGCTCCTGCGGCTTAACCAGAACTATTTGCCGTGAGCGTGAGGGGATAATAATATTTGAGTCTCGCCCTGTCAAGTTAGGCGGAGAGGGATGAAAAGCTTAGAAAAAGTCTGGTTTGTTTTAAGTGGGGTTGGCTACTTCATGCCGAAGAATCGTTTGATTGAGGACAGAATGCCGGCTGATTGGGCACCCATATCGTCGGAATCGTCCTGACTTGCAATGAGTCCCTGACGGCGCTCCGCGATAATGTGGCTCAGCGCTTCGACGAGATCGGGATTAGCGTCGAAAACCCGCTTCATTGCGTCATGGCCGATTTCCAACACCTCTGTTTCTTCAGTGGACACGATATTGGCAGTCCTTGGCTCTCCTGTGAAAAGGGCCATTTCGCCAAAGAACGCGCCCTCATCTAACGTAGCCACGGTGCGCGCTCGACCGTTCTCGATAACCTGAACGTTAACCTCGCCTTCATGAACGACGAACATCGAGGAACCTGGCTCGCCTGCGTGAATGACAAACTCATCGGGCGCAAAGATATGGCTGGTGGCGGCCTGCGCCAACATCGTGATTTCGTCGAGGGATAAGGGTGAAAAAATATCAACGGCAGAAAGGCGTTCGATGATTGCGCCTTCCTTGCCTTCTCGAACATCGGTCTTTGACGACCTTTCAACAAACAATGTGCGCGTTGGGTATGCGAATGAGAGACCCGCACGGCGGAACGCATACCAGATTCGCTCACGCACCAGGGCGTCTGTGTCGTTATATTTGGCGTAATCTTCCAGCCAATACTTACATTCATAGTCCACACCGTTGTCACCGAGATCCTTGATTCGAACTATTGGCGTAATCTTCTGGGATACGTTCTCGGCTTCGCGGACGGCTTCGCGAACTACGTGAATAGTCTTCACCGGGGAGTCGGAATATATGGTGTTAAAGAAAACGATACGCGCGTTGAGGTTATCGCGCGGACAAACCTCAAGCTCTTCCCTGGCAGCGGCACTGTTGCTGACCAGAACCACGTGATTTTGGAAAGTTCGGATTTTGACGGCGCGCCAACTGATCTCCTCGACCACTCCCGTGTGCTTCTCCGCCCCCACCGTGATTACGTCTCCCACCTGAAAAGGGCGATCGGCTTGCAACGAAATACCGGCGAAGAAATTCCCGAGTGTGTCCTGTAAAGCGAGACCGAGGATCACGCCGAAGATTGCGGAAGTAGTGAACAGGGCGCCGAGGTTAACGCCGGGAAAGATGATTGTAAAAATCAGAAAGAAGAGGGCGGTGAACGCGACGATAGAGAAGATATTTCGCACCAGCGTTGGTGCTTCAAATCCGCGTCGGAGGCTGAATCCCAGCCGAAAAATCAGCGAGCTGAGAGCTCGCACAAAGAGATAGGCCAGTAATCCCCAGAAAACCAGCCGGAGTACATTTACGATGGAGTCAGCGTGTGATTCCAGCCAGCCGGTTTGCAACCGCAGCCAGCTGCGAAGAGACTCGTCGAAGTAAACAACGAGATAAAGTGCCAGGACCACAAGGGCGGTGGCCGTAAAAAAGAACAGGACTTTCTCTTTGGTATAGGTGCTTTTCACGTAGAGAGCTGGACGCCTGGGCTGGCGAAAAACTCAAGTAGTTAGGAATTCAAGGCCCTATCTTTTATCACTGATTTCGAAGCTTGGCGAGACAATTGACGAGAAGAAATTCCAAGCATTCAACCAGACCTGCTTCCAATTTTTAGAAGATCAGGAAACAGTGTCACCGCAATTAACAGCAACGAGAGGGCAGTGACCACAACGGCCGTGCTCCAGGCTGCGACGTTGAAGAGCGGACCATTTACGTGTTCGCCCATCAACTCCTTGTTGTTGACCAGCTTCAAAATGGCGAACAGGATCACGGGTAGCAGCAAGCCGTTAATGACTTGAGTGACTAGTAGAACGCGAATTAGCGGCAGGTTTGGAATCACAGCGATGGCTGCACCCGTGGCTACGAGAAACGTGAAGACGCCGATAAATATTGGGGCCTCTCGAAAACTGCGCGACACACCCTTCTCAAAGCCCAGTGCTTCGCTGATTGAGTAAGCGGTCGCTAGCGGCAAGACGCCCGCAGCCAGCATTGAAGCTCCGAACAAACCAACTGCAAAGAGAGTTTCTGCGTACGCCCCCGCAAGAGGTCGTAGTGCGCGCGCGGCATGGGCTGCACTCTCGATATGCAATCCATGCTTATGCAGTGTCGCGGCAGTTGAGACCACAATGAAGAAGACGACAAACATAGCCAGGATTGTGCCAATCCAAACGTCGAGTTTCGTTCTTCGGTAGTCTTCAGGAGTTATCCCTTTTTCCACGACTGACGACTGCACATAAACCTGCATGTATGGTGAGATTGTTGTTCCGACCACCGCGACGATGGTAAAGAGATAAGCGTATTCCAGACTGAAGCTCGGCACGACTAATCCACTCGCGACTTCTCCCCAGTCAGGCTTCGCCAGAAATGCGGAAATGATGTACCCAAGGAAAACGAGCGACATCATCAGGAACACGCGCTCAACACGTTGGTAGGAGCTCTTAACCACCAGCCACCAAATCGCGATTGCCGAAAGTGGTACTGAAACAAACCGTGATACGCCAAACAATTCCGTGGCCGCGGCGATACCAACAAATTCCGACACGGTTACGCCGCCGTTGGCTATCAAGAGCGCCAACATCACTACTGCGGTCCAACGCACACCGAAGCGTTCGCGAATGAGATCCGCCAGACCTTTGCCGGTGACTGCGCCCATGCGAGCGCACATCTCCTGGACCAGGCCGAGACTAATTGTGATGGGAATCAGGATCCAGAGGAGGCGATAACCGTGTTCCGCTCCGACCGAAGCAAACGTTGCTATTCCACCAGCGTCATTGCCTGCACTCGCGGCAATCATCCCCGGCCCGAGAATAGCCAGGTATCCAAGAAGTCTTCTGCGTCGCGTGAGGGTGTCGCGCACACGGAGACCGCCACGCCGAAGCAGGCGTGAACCGGACAGCTTTACAGCTTCTCGAGGTGCCGGCACTTGGAGGTTCTCCGTCCTTCATGAAACTTTGGGCGCTGCTAAATCGAAACGCGAACTTAAGGGTTGAGAATTGCACGCAACTAGCCAATGAATTTTGGCAATCGCTGCCGCCAATCTTTCGGCAGCAGAATTTCCATCGCATCGTCCACTGTGATGATACCGAGAATATCGCCTGCTTCATCCATGACAGGCAAGGCGAGAAGGTTATACTCCGCAATTCTTTGCGCGACCTCGTTTGCCGGCTCATCCGGATGAGCCGCTTGAAACTCGGTGCGCATTACGTCTTCGAGTGGTACGGACGAATCGGCCAGGATCAGATTACGAAGAGCGATAACTCCCACAAGTTTCCATGAACCTTCTGTCTCTACGACGTAAAGGTAGTAGATCATGTTTGGCGTTTCGGCCATCTCGCGCAATCGCGCCAGCGCCTCACCCACCGTTAATTCTCTGGGAAGAGTCACAAACTCAGTCGTCATTAAACCGCCGGCCGTGTCATCTTCATAAGGCAACAACTCGGCAACGTCTGCCTGCTCCTGATCGTCCATCAAGCCGAGGAGTTCTTCAGCCTTTTCTTCCGGCAGATCGCCCAACACGTCGGCCGCTTCGTCAGGCGACATCCACTCTAAAATATCTGCGGCGCGCTCTTCATCCATGTCTCCAATGATTCGAACCTGTCGCTCGGAAGGCATTTCTTCGAGCGTTTCGGCAGCCGTTTCATCGTCAAGCGATTCGACCACTTCAGAACCGTGATGGTAGGAAAGCGCTTCTGCTAACCGGGCAATTTCTACTGGATGGAGCCGGGCTAACTTGCCGCTGGAAGATTTGAGTTGAACGGTCGCAGCATCGGTTGCGAGATAACCGACGTCGGCCCAGTCCAAAACTTCGACAGGTGTCCGCGTGCCCATGAATCCAGCGGGCGCGAGTCTTCGCCAAAGGCCTTGCAAACTTACGTCGGCTCCAGTCACGCGCCAGTCGTTCGCCGCTTCTATCAATTGAACGTCATTCACGCGGACCACGCGTTTACCGTCGACATCGATCAACTGCTTATCGAGAACGTCGCGAGCGAGCAGCACCTCGCCTTCACGACGCACGAAAGGTCGCAAGTCAAGAATGTCTGAATTGAGGCTAACGCCCTGGTCGTTGAGTCCGGTGAGCCGCCAGCGCGGAACAAAAAAGTCGCGTCTTCGATAACGCGCCACGAGGCCAATGATGGGTGGATGATCGTCTTCGCCGAGACGCACGACCACGTCCTTGATGGCGGCCACACGCTCGCCTTCAAGATCGCGGATGGGGCGACCCAACACTTGAGACAGGTAGAGCATTCGAGCGGGATAATAGCATGTAACGCAAACTGTTAGATTGCGTTACGGGGAGGCGAAGATAGGTTGAATTGCTTAGTCCTGACACGCGGCAGACTCAGCAAACTAACAGTTTGCTTTACCCGCGCCGCACCTTGAGTTTTTGAATTGCCAGTTCCATTGCTCGGTCGCGACTAGCATAGAGATCCTCGCGAGTATTACTCACGGTCGTATCAGGCTCTATGCCATTTTTCTCCAGCCGTTCACCTGAGGCTGTTTGGTAATCGAGTTCGCTGATATCCAGAATGCCCCCGTCGGGTAGTTGATGCCTTGTCCGAATTGCCAGCACGCATCCACACGTTTCAGTTCCGACTATGGTGGCGCGTTTCGCTGCTCTGAGTTCTGCGACGAATATTTCAGCGGCGCTGGATGTTCGTTCACTCGTTAGCACTACTAAGGGAAGGTTCAGTTTGGTTAGGCGATTGGGAATTAGCGGAGACTTTTCCCGGGTGACGAGGGGGATCTGTCTGGACGAGCGATCGATAAATCGCCCGAGGTTAAAGCCCGCACCAAGAAAACTTGAAGCGATATCGATCATGGCCTCCGCATCGCCGCCTCCGTTTGCCCGCAGGTCAATAACAACACCGCGTGCGTCAGGCGCAACGTCCCTCAATGCCGAAACCAACTTCCGCGATATTTCGCGGGTAAAACCGTCCATTTCAATGATCGCAATGGCGTCGTTCCTCTTGATTCGAAAACCAAGTTCTCGCTCTTGCCAGAAACGTCTGAACTGAGACGATACTTTTCTGCCGTCTCTTCGTCGCCAGCTTATCTCGATCAAACTCTGCGGAGGACCTTCCGTGAGCGTCGCGACTGCGCGTGCGCGAGCGTGGCCATCGATTGCCATTGCATTGCCCAACTTGCGTTGGAGCAACAACTCGGCCGATTCGTTGTTGATCGTTTCAATAACGTCGCCGGCAACAATTCCAGCTCGTTCCGCTGGTGAACCAGGTTCGACTCTTACAACCGTGGGCAGCCCCTCGATTTCTCGAATTGCCAGACCGATAGTTACGAATCGCGGACGCCACCAATCAGATTTTTCCCCCGGCATGAACACGCGCGTGTGTGGGTCGTTCAAAGATGCAAGCATGCGGCGAAGGACGGCATAGAGTTCCGGGCCGGATGTTGTTTCGGCGGCGAGCGAACGGAAACTCGCTCGTTGCGAATTCCAGCTCAAGCCTGCGGCAAGCGAGGTGAAGTTGCGATCGTAGTACCGCTCGTTAATGGTGGACCAGGCATCATCGAAGACCGCCATCCTACCTTCATGGGTCGCAGTTGAGACCGTCGTGCTTTCTGACTTTGCGAACGATAGGAACGAGCGCGGTACAGAAGAGAATATGAGGCCCGAGCCAACCGCTAGAGTGAAGGCGATCGCGAAGAAGGGTCTAATGAATTGACACCAATCCGCACTCAAAAACGACTTTCTTAGTTGGCGTAATTGGATGTTCATCGGTGGAACCACTGTATAGTTCGGACTAGTTAACGTTGTTCACTTTAGGTTTGCGAAAGTTGTAACGAAGTAATACTCGCAATGGCACGGCGACCCCATCACGCATCGCCGGAAAGAAATTTATTTTCTGAACGGTGCTCACCGTCGATTCGTCCAACCCAAAACCTCCCCAGCGCGCGACGTCAACCCTTGTCACATCGCCCTTCGCATTGATGTCGACAAGCACGTCGATCGTGGCCTCGGCTTCAGCTTCTTCGGCGCTGGAAGTGTACGCAGGGATCAATCGGCGGAACGGGCGAGGCAGTCGCAGACCTTCAGCTTCAGCTTTTTTCTCATCGTCTGGCGCCGCTTCTAAGATCGGAGTTTTAGGGTCGATCGGCAGCGATCGCGCATCGCGTTCGGCATCATGAGCTTGATGAATCGCCGACAGGATTAGATGCCTCGTTTCCTTTGATTCAAGTTCGGCCACTAGTGAGCGTTCCGCAACTTCGGGTCGCTCATCCTTCATGCTGGGGCGGCGCCACATCACCAGCCTGCCGGTGCGGGCACTAACCACGAAAATTGAAGCGTAGGACTCAAAATAGACTGGAAGCGAGGACGGAGAACGGCGCAGTGTTTCAGCATCACCGATCACAAAGAAATCGGATCCCAACGCCGCGCCCAGATCGCGAGCCTCGAGAAGTGACATGTTGAGAGAGTCTGAATAGCCCACGCCTTTTGCCGCCGCACGCGTCAGATCACGATCGACAAGCGCCACAGCAGCACCAACCCTCAGACTAGTCGCCAGTTTATCCGCGGCCGAACGTCCCAACCGAGCATCGCCGAAATCAAGAACGGCCAATTTGATGGGAGGCGGTAATGTTTGGCCGTGTGCCTGAGTATGTAAGGCGCAGACGAGCAGAGCGCAGGTCAACATCAACACTCTGATATTTATCGGCGGCACGAAGTTAATGTACTCCTGTATGGGATTGGTTAAATGAACGGCCCTGAGGAGAGTTGCCGTACGCTCGATTACTCCGTAGTCAGTTTTTCTTCCAAAGTTTTTGAGAAGGTACGCGTAGTGCGCGATTGAACTTACTCGACGCGTTCTCCCACGCAATTGCGGCGGTCAATTCAACCAGCTCGTCGTCGTTGAAAGCCTGTCTGAGTCGAGCGAACAATTCGTCGTCTACATTCAGGTCGGTGATCGTTATCCGATCTGCATACTCAAGGGCCAAACGCTCAGACTCGTTGTAGTGCTCACTGGTCGCGTAAGCGTGAAGCGCTCCGATCTTCTCGTTGGATACTCCCAGTTCGCTGCTCACGGCAGCGTTGATGTCCTGTCAAAATTCACATCCGTTGAGGAAGGCCACCCGCCGGTTTATCAAGGCGAGCAGTCTGGCATCAATCAGCCCTGAAGTGTCGAGGCCCGTCCACATCGCACGCACACCGCGAAAAATCGAAGGGCGCCGGGCGTAGATCAGATGGTTAAGGAGGGGCGCGCCCCATTTTTTGGTCTGCGCATCCAATACGGCTCGAATCGCTCGTTCGGCGCTTTCGATGTTTGCGTCGGGAATTCTCGCCATTACCTGGCTCTCAACATTAGCCGTTTGCGGTGACGGTTTGCTCACGCGGAGTCGCCGCGTGGTACAGCTCATAAACTTCCGATTTCACTTCCGACGGGAAGCAAACGCGGTGTAATTCGTACCCCCGCTGTAAACCACGGACCACATCGCTTACTTCGCTGATCTCTCTGATGACGGGGCGTGCATAGCCGTCCTCGACGTATATCAGGCTCTTTGGCTCTGCGCCTGCAGCCGTGTAGTAGTTGTAATAAGGGACATCGCTTGCGCGATCTTCGATGAAATAGTACTCGGGATCGTAACCGGCGTTGCGGACACGTTCGCGCGCTGCCGAAAGGAAATCGGGACGCTCGTCAATGGGCATGTCGATATCAATGGCCTTAAAAAGGCGTCGATTGGTGAAGCGCCGGCTCAGATCCGCGAGGATCGGATCGGAAGAGCGCTGCCACTGCTTAACGTGAAACAAAACATCGGAATCGTCTACCTCGAGATGCTCGTGAATGGTTAGCTGCCGGCGGCGCAGCACTTTTTCAAAGGCAGTATCCGGTCCATACCACAGCGGCTTATCCGCTTCCAACAGTGCAAGCGCGCGCCGAAGAATCGATCGCAGTACCGCTTCAGCAGAACGCAACGTGCGATGAAAATAGACCTGGCGAAACATGTAGTAGCGCGCTTGCAGGTACTCTTCAACCGCGTATAGACCACGAGCGGCGACATAGATTCGATCGTTCACTTCGTCGATCGAAAGCGCGTTAATGATCCATTCGAGGTCGTAGATTCCATACTTCGCGCCAGTCATTAACGAATCGCGGAGTAGATAATCCATCCGATCGACATCGAGCTGGGACGAAACCAACTGGGCCAGCGCCGCCGGTTGGAAGGTACCCTCGATGATTCTTGCGACCTTTGCCGGAAGCTCGGCTGAGAAGGCTCGAAGTTCTTTACCGATCTCGGTGTCTTTACTCAACACAACTTCGACCGTCCATCGTTCATGATGAAAGCCGAGGACCTTTTCCATGACATGTGAGAATGGTCCATGGCCCACATCGTGAAGCATCGCGGCAGAGCGAACCGCGGCTCGATCTTCAGCGCTGATCTGATGCTTCTCGGTCAGCCGATCAAGAACGCGGGTAATTAAATGAAACGCGCCCAGGGAATGAGTGAAGCGGGAGTGTTCCGCTCCTTGATAGGTGTATAGCCCAAGGCCCAACTGTTTAATGCGTCGCAGCCGTTGAAACTCAGGCGTGTCAATCAATCGCATCATCAGTTCGCCTTCGTCGTCGTCAGTGCGAAGTCGAATGATGTTATGGACCGGATCTCGGTAAATGCGTTCTGCCATCTTCGTTGATTGAGTGGTCAAGTCTATCATGCCCGGATCGCGTACCTTCGCTTTGCGAACAGTTTCGATATGCCAGTGGACCATCGCTGGATGGTGCCCCCCTGAGGCCGGTTCGGCGTGCACGCCAATGAGCGCGGCTCGAGATAGGAGTGATTAGCGGGTGCGAGAACCGGCCCAGAATACGAAATTGCGGTTAGATTACAGCTCCCACGCCCCTCTCGATTTATGGTTGTGAATTATGGATTGTTACCATTTTTTTGGATTTGAGTCCCCGTTTTGGATGCCAGGATCTAGGCTAAGTGCTGACAGCACGCCCGTTTATTTGATTGCCCGCTCTGGGCATAAGACTTGCAAAATTCCCTCGCCAAGATATGCGTCTTTTTCCAGAGTCAAATTACGATACGGCGGGGCTGCCCATTGAGGAGCGACTTAATACTCCGAACAATGGGGAGAGAAACGCCCTGCCTTACACAGGAATCAACCAAAAGAAAGGATCCTTCAGCATGAAAAACAGCATGCGATTTATTGCCTTGGCGCTGTTTGTTCTGTGCTTTACGTTTACCGCGTTTGCGCAGACTTCAACGACAGGTTCAATTGAGGGCCAGGTTACAGACCCGGATGGCAAAGTAGTTCCAAATGCCACAGTTACAGTTTCGGGTTCAAACCTAATCAGTGCCCAGACAGCTCAGACAGACGACCAGGGACGCTATCGCGTTCTGAATCTGCCGCCAGGACGCTACACCGTTACGGTTGGGGCGATCGCGGGCTTCGGTGAATCCGCTAAGGAGAACATCGAGGTTAATCTATCTAGAACGTCAGCCGCCGATATTCAGATGAGAGTTGCCGGCGCCACCGCCGAAGTTACGATCACTGATACCTCCGGCGCCACCGTAGACGTTAGTTCGAATACGACCGGTACTAACGTGTCGTCCGAGCAGTTTTCAAATCTCCCGACCCAGCGCACCGTGCAGTCGCTTTACACGATTGCTCCTTCAGTATCGCGCTCAGGTCTTCGCGACGCCTCAGGTCGCGATCGCGATCCATCGGTAGGTGGTTCGTCTGGTCCCGAGAACAACTACATCCTCGACGGCATCAGCACCACCGACCCCGCGTTCGGCGGATCGGGTGCGAACCTGCCGTTCGAGTTTGTGCAGGAAGTCGAAATCAAAACTGGCGCCTACGGCGCCGAATACGGCAAGAGCACAGGCGGAATTTTTAACGTTATTACCAAGAGTGGTAGTAACGAGTTCCATGGTGACGCGTTCGGATACTTCACAACTGAAGGTCTGGTGCGTTCAACCAAGAACTTCTCGTTCACCGGTGCTGCTCCTGACGGTTTCTCTGAAATCGATGCCGGTATCGACGTCGGGGGCCCGATTGCCAAAGACAAACTCTGGTTCTTCGGTGCTTTCAATCCGCAGCGTCGTAAAAATTCATTCCTGACTCAGACCTTCCGTCAGAGTGTTGAGAATGAAATCACCACCCCGTTCTACTCAGGCAAGCTGACCTGGGGTATCAACCAGAACCACACCTTTACCTTCTCGACCTTCGGCGATTTCACGAAGCAGGAAGGCTTCTTATTTGGTGGTTCAGGTTTTGGTAACGATCCAACCGCATTCCGTGGTCGAATTGAAACTGGCGGCCACAACTACGCTGCCCGTTTGAATTCATCGTTCTCCCCAAATCACACCGGTGAGTTTGGTTTTGGTCTGCACCTCCAGCGCGCGAATACGCTACCTGAGAGTTCGTTGACCGTGCCTTTGCTCGCTAACAACTTTGCCGTAGTTCGGAATGGCGTCCGCGTTGCTCCGACCACTACTGCCGTGACGGTTGCCGCCTCCACAGGGTTCGGCGACTTTGTCAACGGTGCCGGCGGTTCTTTGGAGCGCAACTTTATCGATGGTCCAGGCTTTGGTTTGTTCTCGACCCAGACGCGTAATCGCTGGGAGTTACAGGCCAGAATGCAGAGCATTACCGGCCCACACACCTGGAAGTATGGCTTTGAATACAATCGAAGTATCTACTCGATCAATACGCTTTCAACCGGACCAACTGCCACTTTCGTCGGCGCAGGCCAGGCAGTGAACGGCTACCGTGTAACGAATAACTTCGGTGTTTGCCAGGTTCAAGGCACCAACATCGTCTGCCCGGTTCAGTCGTTGACTGACCGCATCCAGGCGCTGCTCACGGCCGGCACCAACCTCGGTGGCCCGACTTCGGTCTCGACCAACGCCGCGGTTATTTCGTCCCTGACCACCAACCCATTCCTGATTCGTACCAGCACTCGCGTTCGTGACTTTAGACTGGTGACCACTCAGGGTGACACCTACACCAACGTCCAGAGCTTCTACATTCAGGACGATTACAAGATCAACCGCAACATCCAGTTGAATCTCGGCCTTCGCTGGGACTTCCAACAAGCCTATGGCAGTGGCGACCAGTCGTACCTGAAGTTGAACAACCTCTGGCACAACACGCAGCCACGCGTTGGCTTCATCTATGATTTCACCGGAGTAGGCAAAGGCAAGTTCTTTGTGAACTTCGCCCGCTTCCTGGAGACGCCAATTCCGCTTGATATCAACGTTCGTGCGGGTAGCGATACCACCCAAACTGACATTAATCTCAACGTAAATCGGTTGAATGCTCCTACCGGATCCATTGTTACGGCTGACTTCGGAAACCTCGGCGCCACGTCGACTCCGATTGATCGCGGCCTGAGACCGCAGACTGTTGACGAATACACTGCCGGCTTCGAATATGAAGTTGTCAAGGATCTCGCCATCGGGTTCCGTGGTATCTACCGCGCGCAGGGCAACGTTATCGAAGACGGTTCATTCGATGATGGCCACACCTACTTCCTGTTCAACCCGGGCCGCCGCGGCTCTGGTGAGACCACGGAAGACTCAGCTTGCCTGGGCGCCAATGGCGCACCTGCAGCTCAGTGCTTTGGATTTGCCCGTCGCTACTACCGGGCACTTGAGTTCACTGCTACGAAGCGCTTTACGAACAACTATCAGTTCATCGCTTCCTATGTGTTCTCCAGTCTGATCGGTAACTACGAAGGTCTCTTCCGTAACGACAACGGCCAGTCTGACCCGAACATCACTTCGCTGTTCGACCTCGTCAGCCTGTTGGCCAATACGTACGGCCGCTTGCCGAATGACCGTCCCCACCAGTTCAAACTTGATGGTAGCTATCGCTGGCCATTCAAGCTGCTGACGGGCGCCTCGTTCCGCGCGCAGTCGGGTATTCCGTTCAATGCATTAACTCCGCACGAAGTCTATGGCAATAACGAAGGCTTCGGCGTACCGCGTGGTACGGCTATCGTTCCGACCGTGAACGCCGTCAGTGCTGGATTCCCGAATACGGTTGACAGCATCGGCAGCAACCGTACCCCCACGACCTGGAACCTCGACCTCAACGCTTATTATCCGATTCATTTCGGTGAAACTAAGCAGTTGCGGCTCCAGCTCGACTGGTTCAACGTCTTCAACAATCAGCGCGCGATTCGCCTGGACGAAACGTTCTCAATCAACAGCGGTATCCCCGGTGTTGCGAACGTTCCGGCAAATCAGTTCCGCAATCCGTTCTACGGCTCCGGAACGATCTTCCAATTCCCGTCATCGCTGCGACTGGGTGTGAAGTTCCAGTTCTAATACTTAACTTTCTGAGCTCCTGACCGAAAGGTTGGGAGCACAAGAAAGCTTTGCGGGGGAGGAGCGTTTCACGACGCTTCTTCCCCTTCTTTTTTGATGGTATTCTGACCAGACAGTCAACCCGTTCCCCCACATCGATTCAGTGTTTGAAAAGGAGTCTTCAATGTTTTTCTCTTCCTGTCAGGTTCCTTTAACAAGCCGTCATCTCCCAATTCTTCAAATCGGTTTCATAATCCTACTTTCATTGAGTGGCGCAATTTCCGGCGTTGCTCAGAGCGGCGACAGCATTGGCACCGGAGGCACCCACAAGATTGTGGGCCGGATTTATTTCCCATCGGGAAGACGTTCTGACGGGACCGCAGTTAAGGTGACACTTGACAGTACAAGTTCTGAGCGAATTGTTCTGATAGCCGACCTGAATGGCTCCTTCGTTTTTCACTCATTGGCGCCTGGTTCCTACTCGCTGACAGTTGATGCTGGTCCTGAATATGAAATCAGTCGCGAACCAGTAACCATTGAAAGTCTTAGCGTCCGGAGTCGCAGCATGTCCAGTGCTGAAATTGCCCGCGCAAATGTTCCGCGCAATTTCAACGTGATGATTACTTTACAGCCCAAGCGTGGAAGCCGCTTAAAGGCCGCTGTACTTGATGCGACACTGGCGAATGTGCCGACGGCGGCTCGTACCGCCTATGAGACTGCGCTTGAAGCGATCAGGTTGGGTGACAACACGAAAGCCGTGAATGAACTACAACGCGCGATCGCTCTGCACCCGAATTTCCCTTTAGCGATCAACGATCTGGGCGTGCGTTACCTTAAATTAGGTCAGTTACCAAGAGCCGCTGAGGTCTTAAAGTCAGGGGTACAGATTGCGCCAGAGGATTTTCAGCTCCGGCTCAACTACGGAGTAGCACTCCTCAATCAAAAGAAATATGCCGAAGCTGAGGAACAGCTTCGCGTTGCGGTGTCAAAAAATAGTAGCGCCGCCACTGCTCACATGTATCTCGGTATTGCGTTAGCAGTCCAGCGCAAACTAGACGAAGCAAACAAAGAACTGGAAATCGCAATCGGGTCGAAATCTGCCGAAATCGCACTTGCCCATCGTTATCTCGGTGGCATACTGCTGGAAAAACGCGAATACAAGCGCGCTGCCGATGAGCTCGAAACCTACCTGAGACTTCAGCCCAAAGCGGCTGACTCTGAAGTCCTTCAGCAAAAGATAAAGGAACTACGAAACAAGACTTAATCCTCCTTAGTTCGGAATAATTTAAGAAGGGAAACTTAGATGTTACATCCGCGCATGAGCAGAATCGTGGGAATTTTTCGTCGCGCGACTTTGCTGGGAACGCTGCTGACTCTATCCGCAGCTTTGGCGAACGCGCAGGGAGGGGTGGGAAGCACCCGAGGGTTACCTGATTCCGCGAGTGGCATTCATACGATTCAAGGTCGAGTGGTCCTCTCCGATGGGCGCAGGGCAGAACAAGGTGTTTTAGTCCGACTGTCATCAAACGTGGCAGGCTCACGTTCGGCTTCAACTGATGCCGACGGCACTTTCCTATTCAATGGCCTGCCAGCCGGCGAGTATCGCGTTACGGTGGACGCCGGTCGTGAGCATGAACCTGTTAGCAAATCTATTGTCATCTATGGCACCACCGGTGGCCCGGCGGCCGGAGGTCGAGTGGGCCAGACCATAATGACGGAACTGGTCCTGAAGGTTTCGCCCAATGCGGATCCCATGTTTGCCGGCGTTCCCAAAGAGGCGGTAGACGCCTATCGGCAGGGAGTGCAGTTTGCGACGGCGTCGGAGCACAAGAAGGCTGCGGATTCATTCAAACAGGCCATTACCCTTCATCCAAAATTTGCCGGCGCACTTACCGAATTGGGAGGCCAATACCTCAAGTTAAACGATGCGGCGAAGGCCGCCGAAGTTCTCAAGCAAGCCGTCGAACTGGCGCCGCTCAACTATTCGACCCGTCTTCGCTATGGTATTTCATTACTAAACGGCAAGCGGAATGCTGAGGCCGAGGCAGAGTTTAGACAGGCGTTGAAGTTGAACTCTGCGTCGTCAACAGCCCACATGTATTTGGGTATTGCACTTCTCAGTCTTAGCCGCAACGAAACGACTAAGGCTTTCAACGCCGAAAAATATGCTGAAGCGCAGCGCGAACTCGAGGCAGCAGCTACTTCCGGAAAAGAGGAAGTGGCTATGGCCCACCGATACCTGGGCGGAATCTATTGGGGCCAAAAGGACCACAAACGAGCTGCCGATGAACTTGAGCTGTATCTTAAGTTGGATCCAAAAGCCGCCGACGCGGAGCGAACTCGCGCTGCGATCAAAGAGCTTCGAAGCAAACAGTAAAGACAACCAGTTAGCCAAAGAAAGGCCTCGGAACGTGTTGTTCCGAGGCCTTACGTTCTTTCGAGTTAAGAACTCTTTAGCCGACGCTCAAATCCAGGAGGTGGCCCATCTTGTCTTTCTTGGTCCGCAAATAATGCTCTGCCTTTTCAGTAGACTCTACCTGAATCGAAACTCGCTCCACGATTCTTAATCCAGCTTCTTCGAGAGCCTGAAGCTTGAGGGGATTATTTGAAATCACCTTGACCAAACAAAGACCCAAATCAAACAAAACTTCAGCGCACTGTCGGTAGTCTCGCAGATCGACTGCCAAACCTAGCTGTTCGTTCGCTTCGACCGTGTCCGCCCCCTCGTCCTGTAGCGCGTAGGCCCTGATCTTGTTGATGATGCCAATGCCGCGACCTTCTTGTTGTTGGTAAACAACGGCGCCCCGTCCTTCGCTTTCAATCATCCGCATCGTTTCATGGAGCTGCTCTCCGCAATCACACTTGGTCGAGGCGAACACGTCGCCTGTCAAACACTGGGAATGGATACGCGCCAGAGTAGGAGTGTCGCGTCGCAATTCCCCCTTGTAGATGGCTACAAATTCTTCGTTGCTATTCAGCGAGCGATATCCGGCGATCTTGAAATCTCCCCACTCCGTCGGTAGGTTTGCGACTGCGACCTTCTCTACCGAAAGATTCTTGTCAGACCACGTGCAGGTTTCGCTGGTTAATTCTTGTTCTGCCAAACGACTTTCCTTTCTAGCCTCGGAGCCACTAGCCTTAGCGGTGGCCCAATTTTATCCGAAATGTATGCAGTACCCAAAAGCACACTGGGTACCTTGGCAATTACGCAAGTGTGCTTAAGATTGCGACGGTATCAGCTGCACGATAAGATACCTGGCAACAGTTTCGATTTTCTGTAGATTGATTCCGGGCGTTCTCGACAGTCCAGAGCGAATGTCCAGCCAAGATGTTAATGACGATGAATCTGGTGAAACCAGGTTGCATCGCAGCAGCAGCGCAAAACGAACAACGCAAGGAGAGCGTCGCCCAGCACTCGTTTCCTTGCGCGGTGAATTACTGGCTGTGCCGATTCCGCTGGAGCGCGATGTCGTTACAATTGGCCGGGCCCTCGACGCCGACGTTCGCTTAAACGATACGCGCACATCACGCCTGCACGCCCGCATTCGACGGGAACGCGATCCCCTTACCAGTGAGACGATCCACCGGATAGCTGATCTGGGCTCGACAAATGGCACCCTGGTCAACGGCGAAAACGTGACCGAGGTAGCTCTTCAGGATGGCGACAAGATTGAAATAGGCGATCATCTCTTTCGCTTCGATATGCTTGACGAGATCGATCGCGAGTTTCAACAACAGATCCATCGTCTCCTCGCGCACGACGAATTGACAGGCCTTCTGACCAGTAAGTCATTCTTTTCTGAACTGCGACGTGAGTCAGCGCGTGCCGAATCCGAGTCTCGTCCCTTTTGTGTGCTGATGATGGATTTGGATCACTTTAAGGAAGTAAACGATACGTATGGCCATCTCGTTGGCAGCAGGACTCTCGAAGAAACCGGCCGGGTGATCAAAACGGCGTTGAGAGCAGGTGACGTGGCAGCGCGTTTTGGGGGCGAGGAGTTTGCCGCCTTCCTGTTGGAAGCGAACTATCCCCAGGGGATCGTCGCCGCGGAGCGAGTGAGGTCGGCGATTGAGCAGCATGCCTTCTCAGCTAGCCGCGTGAGTGCGGAAGATCGCGATTCTATTCACCACATCACCATCAGCATCGGCGTGGCTGCCTATCCAGACGATTCAAGAGATCCGATTGAACTCGTGGAACTCGCAGATTCAGCGCTTTATCGGGCCAAGCGCAGCGGTCGTAACCGTATTTGCGCCTATCGTCCCTCGATGGCAGTGACTGAAGGGCCCCTGCCACCCAGACGAACTTCATAACCTCTCATCCTGGTGAACAACTGTTTATGAAACACAGCATCCCAAGCGGCGTGTAAGACATCGGAAGTCATGCCGCACACTCGGTTGCGCCACCTTATTTCGCCCGTGTATCCTTCAAATCCAACTCTTGTTGAGCACAGGCGCTTAGGAAGACCAAAGTGAGTACTAAACTAAACCTTGCAAGTAAACCGTTTAGCAATCGGTCGCTACCGTGGGCGATTACTGCGCTGATAATTTGCCTGTCGTTGATAGGCCTCTTTTTCGTAGTACGAAACACAAGCCGGGCAAATGCCCAAAGTGCTGCAGTCCAGCTCGACATCAATACTCTCGGACAACAGGAACAGGATCTTCGGAAAAAAGCTGAGGTGGTCAGGAGCTCTCTAACTCCCGAGCAACTGCAAACGCTGACTGCTGCCCACATTCTTGTCGACCGGAAGCGATTTTCCTGGTCACGGCTATTTGCCGATTTGGAAGGAGTGCTTCCTGGAGACGTCCGTGTGAAAAGGATCGCAGTGCGCGGATTAACGACTACCGGCAACCAAACACTAGCGGAATTGGAACTGGCGGTAGTGGCAAAGAGTCCCGATGTCGTGACGGAGATGATGTCGAAGATGGCTGGTGGTGGCATCATGCAGGCCGAGTTGCGTTCGCAGAATCTTCAAAGAGGGCGCGGGGAAAGTGGATCCGAGTATGAACTGTTCGTGGTCTACACTCCGCGGGCCGGCGCACCCATTGAGCCCTCACCAGTTGCATTCAACAGTGCCAACGTCCGAACTCGAGGAGGTTACCAGTGAGCCAGGAAAAACCTTCTTCTCCTCGAAGAGTGAACAAGGACGTCGTGGTGGCGCGCCTTCAGAAGCTTAGTGTATTCCGACAAGGCGGAATGTTTGGCCCGGCAGAGGTAATTGCACTTGCGGGAAGTTTCCTGATTCTCCTTCTGGTGGTCGTTGGATATGTTTACTTCCAAATGCCGGCGCAATCCCGACTCGAGCGACTACAGTTAGAGAGATCTCGCTTGCACACCCAATTGCGAAGCTCAAACGAATTGATTAGTCAGGGTCAAACAACCGAATCGGCTGTGCAAACTATTGCTCAGAGCCTGGACAATTTTGAGAGCAACAAATTGGTGGGTGCAGCTCCGGGTCGGATGAGTCTATATGACGCACTCAACACGATGATTCGTAAGAACGGTCTCCGCAACACATCTGGTCCCACGTACACTCCCCTTGATCCTGCAGGAACAAAGACAGCGACTGGCGGAACCAAGGCCAACACCAAGTGGCAGAGCGTATACCCGGGGGTGGCTGTCAGCGTTACAGTCGAAGGTCAGTATCATAATCTTCGCCGTTTTCTTCGAGACCTGGAAACCACGAAACAGTTTGTCATCATCAATGCTATTGAGTTGGAGAGATCTTCCGAAACGAATATTCAGCCTGGAGCGGATGCTGCTGCCGGAGGAGCTCAGAACTCGCCCGTTAGCTTGCGACTGGATATGGCAACATATTTTCAAAGGCCTAACGTAGCCGCCGGGACAAGTGCGCAATGAGTAAGACTATGCAGGCAGCGGATATTCGAAATCCCGGCGAACGGAAGAAAGTGATTGGGGCGGTAGTTCTGGGACTTCTGGCTATAGTGTTGCTTTGGTGGGCATTTATCGGATTCGGCAGTAGCGGTACTAAGGTCACCCAACAGATGCCGGCCCGACCCGTCCCAAGCCCACGCAGTAACGGTCAAGCGAACCAGCAGCCCGACGTAACGGATCAAATTCGGCCGATCAATGCTGATTACAGCTTTGGTTCCGTCCCGGAACCTAAGCGAAACATTTTTGTCTATTACGTGCCCCCGCCTCCTCCGGTCGTTCCGGTTAAAGTTTCCACGCCTACGCCTACGCCGGTGCCACCATTGTTACTCGCGGGTGTAAATCCATCGAACGTTTTTGCGCGAACCGCTGATTTCACCCTGGAAGTGTCGGGTGATAAGTTCACGTCTCAGGTAAAGGTTCTAATCGATAACAACCCGGTGCCGACCCGGTACATTGGATCGCAACAGCTTTCGGCCACAGTGCCGGCATCCATGATCGCAAATCCGGGAACGCGTCAGGTAATGCTTCGTTCGCCGGATGGCTCACTCTACTCAAATGTGGGGAGCTTTAATGTAGCAGCACCGCCCATACCAAATTATTCCTACGTAGGAATAATCGGTACTCCTCGTTACACCGATACCGCCATCCTTCAGGACAAGAGCAGCAAGGAGATGCTCAACGCACAGCGAGGCGATCTTCTCGCGGGTCGTTTCCGGGTGACGAGCATTTCCGAAAAAGAGATCGTCATGATGGATACGACACTGAAGATTCGACATCAAATAGCGTTGACGAGTCAGGGTGATCGAGGCAACCCATTACAGAGGCCGGCGCCTCGCGTCGAAAGCGAAGACGATGAGCCATAGCGAAGGACCACACCACAATATATGGATGGCGCGACTGGGTGGCTGCAAGGGTCGATCACTCAACTCTCAAACACCGGAGCGCGTTAATGAAGCCGGATACAGCCTGGTAGCTCTCCTGGCGTTGATGACCGTGCTTGCACTCTTTGCCGCCGCTGCAGCGCCAAACATTCGTCGGCAAGCTCAACGCGAAAACGAAAAGGAAGCAATCTTCCGTGGTGAGCAGATCGCGAATGCTATTCGCACTTTCTATGCTTACCAGCAAAGCAGGTTGGGCCAGGGTGAAGCTGCGCTGCCCACATCGATGGACCAGTTGCTTGAAGGTATTCCAAGTGGAACAAAACGAATTCAAGTGTTGCGTCCATCAGCCGCTCGCGATCCTCTAACGGCTGAAGGTGAGTGGCGTTTGATTAGACCGCGTTCTGGCGACTTAACTGATTTCCAGCAAGCGTTATTGGTCTATACTGAGAACATCCGTCCGACCACCTCGGACCCTCAACTCCAACGAATTGAACAACTTATGGCTCCGCCCGTAATCGCCTCTTTGGGAATCTCGTCTGCCGGGTCCAGCTCGATCGACGATAGCAATTCGAGTGGTCCATTCATCGGTGTTGCTAGTCGTAGCAAAAACAATTCTCTGATCTACTACTACGGGATCGACCGTCACGACGAATGGATCTTCACTCCTCTCTTTCGGTAATCACCTCGCTTATTCAAACACACTCATCGGGTTTAAGTTGATCTCTCGTCGAGACTTTGTGTCGCGCTGGCCTGACGACTATTTGCGGATCGTAATCGACTTCGATCATGGACCACTGCACTGGTGCACACAGATCACTAACGAAGATTCTCCGCGTGGCGCGATCTGCGGAGCACGAACGTGGAAATATTTCTTAAAGATAAATGTAATAAGTTGTTGACATACTGGACGTTTAAGTTTATATAGCAAGATGTTGTGCGCCGTTTACTCTAGCCCACAAGAACGAAGTAAGCACATCATCTTGTGGTTATGACCAGGAAACCAAAATTTCGAAAAGAAGGAGCACATAGAGCTTATGGCAACTAAAAAAGGTGCAAAGAAGGCAGCGAAAAAGGGCGGCGCCAAAAAGGCAGCAAAGAAGAGCGGCGCGAAGAAAGCAGCCAAGAAGAGATAACTCGGTTCTGTTCGTTTCAACAACAACCCTCAACTGGCGCACATCAACTTCTGAGGCCGGGATGGCCTTTCAAAAGGAACGACGACATTCAAGCGAATCTCGTCGTTCCTTTTGTATTTATTATTCGGTTATCGATACAACGTATGGCGATGTCAGTTTGCCACCTCCTTGAAGAGTTCTCTGAGAGTTAAGAATGATTCGCGTTGCACTCGTCGAGCCTGAGATTCCACCCAACACGGGAAATATTGCACGGCTGTGCGCGGCCACCAGGGTCCCACTACATATCATTGGGATGACCGGCTTTCGTCTCGACGATAGAGCGGTCCGCCGCGCGGGTTTGGACTATTGGCCGGAAGTAATCATGGAGCGTCATTCAGCTCTCGCTGAATTAGCCGAGGCTATACCCGAATCACGTCTGGTGTACCTGTCGACTAAGGCAGAGCTCAACTACGTCGATTGGACGTTTACCTCTGACGATTGCCTTGTTTTTGGCAGGGAAACCCGAGGATTGCCGGAAGATCTATTGAAGGATAATTGGGATCGGTGCCTCAAGATACCCATGTTGAACCCGCGCATACGTAGTCTCAACCTCGCCACAGCGGTGGGCATCGTCCTCTACGAAGCACTGCGCCAAACCGGCGCTTTTTCCTCAACCTGATCACTGTTCCATGTAGCGTCTGAAATACCGCAGCATTTTGCGCGTGGAGTGTAAGTGTCTTCGCCCGCTGGGGGAGATTGCTCTTCGGTGTTACCATCTCCGGTTTCGCCTCGTGCGGATTTCTGTACCGATGCTGACAGTGAGAGGAAAGAATGACTCAAGAAAGAACTGATATTCGTAACATCGCAATAATCGCCCACGTCGACCACGGCAAGACTACTCTCGTTGACACCATGCTACGCCAGTCGGGGACGTTCCGCGCCAATGAACAGGTTAGAGAGCGTGTGATGGATTCAATGGATCTGGAACGCGAGCGCGGCATCACTATCATGGCCAAGAACACCTCCGTCCACTACCACGATGTGAAAATCAATATCCTCGACACTCCAGGGCACGCTGACTTCGGAGGTGAAGTGGAACGTGTTCTCAAGATGGTTGATGGGGTGATGTTGCTGGTTGATGCAGCCGAAGGGTGTTTACCGCAAACGAGATTTGTATTGAGGAAAGCGCTTGAAGCGCGACTTCCTGCGATCGCGGTCGTTAACAAGATTGACCGGCAGGACGCACGACCCGAGGAAGTCGTTAATGAAATCTACGAGTTGTTTCTTGATCTTGATGCGACCGATGAGCAGATTGAATTTCCTATTTTGTATTCGATCTCGCGCGATGGAATTGCCAAGAAGAGTTTGACTGACGAGTCATCGGACCTGCGCCCGCTGTTTGATCAGATTGTGGAAACGATTCCACCACCGAAACAGGGTCGAACGGACAGCCTGCAATTACTCGTCGCCAATCTGGATTACAGTGAATACGTCGGCCGTCTGGCAATCGGTCGGATCTTCTCCGGCGAGATTGCACTCGGCGATCAGGTTCACGTAGCCAAGCCTGATGGGTCATTTCAAAAGGTACGCGTGTCCCAACTTTACGCTTTTGAAGGGTTGAAACGGGAGTCCATACAAAAAGCGGGGTTTGGTGAAATTGTGGCACTAGCAGGTGTGGATAATGTTGAAATAGGAGACACCATAACCTCGATCGACAACCCGCAGCCATTGCCCTCCATAGCTGTTGACGAACCCACCATCTCGATGATGTTCAGCGTAAACACATCTCCCTTCGCCGGCAAAGACGGTCGTTTTGTTACTTCGCGTCAGGTTAAGGAACGGCTCGAAAAAGAGACTTTGGGGAATGTGGCCATTCGAGTTGAAATCGATCCGGAGTTTCCCGATCAGTTCAAAGTTTCAGGCAGAGGCGAGTTGCAGTTGTCGATTCTCATCGAAATGATGCGACGCGAGGGTTATGAAATGCAGGTTTCAAAGCCGGAAGCGATCACGCGCACTGTCGACGGCCGCACACTCGAGCCGATCGAGCAGGTTGTAATCGATTGCCCGGAGGAGTTCATAGGCGTCGTTACTGAAGCGGTCGGGCGGCGCAAAGGCCAGATGACCAAGATGGTCAACCACGGCACCGGCCGCGTTCGACTCGAGTTTGAGACTCCATCGCGCGGGCTAATTGGTTTCCGAAATGAATTTCTCACTGAAACCAAAGGCACTGGCCTTCTGAATACACTCTTTCTCCGATGGGGTGACTGGCAGGGCCCGATGCGAGGCCGATCCACCGGATCTCTGGTAGCGGACCGCACCGGTGAAACCACCACATATGCGCTCTATAACCTTCAGGAACGTGGGACGCTGTTCATTCGTCCGTCAGTGAAGGTGTACGAGGGGATGATCATTGGCGAGAATGCCCGCGCTGTCGACTTGGATGTGAACGCGATCAAAGAGAAGAAGCTAACAAATATGCGCGCTTCGTCGGCCGATGATGCAATGCGGCTAGTTCCACCAAAAGAACTTTCTCTTGAACAGGCAATCGAGTTCATTGCAGACGACGAGCTGGTTGAAGTAACGCCGCAGAACATTCGCTTGAGGAAACGAGTCCTTCGCTCGAACGAGCGACCAAAGAAGAGAGAGAACTAAGTTAGTAGAATGAGCTCCAACTTTTTGAACGCCGTAGGTCCTGGTCGACTTTACCCACTTACTGATCGTCAGATCTCGGGCCTTTCTCACCCGCAGCAAGTTTCTCATCTGGGTGCACTGGGAGTAACACTTGTTCAGTTGCGCGAGAAATCGCTTTCGTCACGAGATTTCTATCTGGAAGCTGAGGCCGCTCTGCGTATCGGACGTAAGCTTAAGATCAAACTCATCATCAATGATCGGGTCGATATTGCCTTAGCTTTGAAAGCGGATGGAGTACATCTTGGCCAGGATGACCTGGATCCGGAGGTCGCGAGAGGCTTGCTGGGACCTGACGCCATAATCGGGATTTCAACTCACTCAATTGAACAAGCTCTGACTGCCCGCCAAATGCCAGTTGACTACGTTGCTATCGGGCCGATTTTCCCAACATCAAGCAAGGATAGCCCTAATCCGACTCTTGGGCTGGAGGGCATTCGCGCCGCTAAGAGAGTGGTTCGAGACTTACCCCTGGTAGCAATCGGGGGTATCACTTCCTCATCGCTAGTGCAGGTTTTAGCTTCTGGCGCCGACAGTGTTGCGTCGATCAGCGATCTTTGGGGTTCGCCTGGTCAGATTCGCCGACCTTTTTAGCTATCCGTCCCCGCCGACGTCTGATTCGTGGGCGAAAAACAATAGTCTTGCGTTTATCATCGTTTTGCGCGAGAATCCTTTTCGCCCGCCCAGGGCAGAACTAGTTCCCGCCAACCAGGATTTCCCCCTAAAAACAGCCACCCGTTGGAGTTACAAGTCCATGAGCTTTTTCGATCTCCCGCCGATAATCGAGCGAATGCTGCTGGTTTCTGACAAGATCAGTGACCTCAACTTCTCAGTTGGGCAGCTTCCGCAGGTTGAAATCAATGGAAAGCTTACCCAGGTACAGCCTCTGGGTATGCAAAAACTTACCCCGTATCAGACTGAAATCATTGCGATGACCTTGCTGCAGGGCAACGCCGATGCGGCTGAACGACTTGCAAACACCGGCACGACGGACCTCAGTTATTCACTTCCGTCTCGCGCACGTTTCCGTGTAAATATCTTTCAGCAGCGCGGCGTTTATTCGATCGTAATGCGCGTAATTCCCACCGACATCCCTAGCTTACGGACCCTGAACCTCCCAACTCAACTCGAAGAAATTGCCGAGCTCCGAAACGGACTCGTCTTGATGACCGGACCCACGGGATCAGGTAAGAGCTCAACTCAGGCAGCAATCATCGATATCATCAACGAGAAGAAGCACTATCACGTTGTTACCATCGAAGATCCAATCGAATATCTTCACTCTCACAAAAACTCCACCATCAATCAACGTGAAGTGGGGCACGATACCAAGGACTTTCCGTCGGCATTACGTGCATCGTTGCGACAAGCGCCCAAGGTCATTCTGATCGGCGAAATGCGAGATTTTGAAACGACTGAAATTGCACTGGAAGCGGCTGAAACAGGTCACCTGGTCCTCTCTACTCTGCACACGATCGACGCCTCCAAAACTGTTGATCGCATCATTGGCCTCTACCCAAAAAATGAAGAGCCAGTGATCCGGACTCGCCTGGCCCAAACGTTTCGCTACATCATTTCCCAACGCCTGATTCCCCGTGCTGATGGTCGAGGTCGCGTAGCCGCGGTCGAGATACTACGTTCAAGCCCTCGTACACGCGAGTACATCGAAACCGGGGAAGCTGATGGCAAGTCGTTGCTCGACGCAATGCGCGACGGAAAGCTCGACGGCATGCAGGACTTCGATGACGTTATCAAGACCATGATTGAAAACGGCACGATCACTCTTGAGGACGGCTTGACGTTCGCGACAAATCCAAACAACCTACTGCTCACCATGAAGGGTGTGACCGCGGGCGAGGATTTTCTCCAACGCGGCGCCAATCGTTTGACGATGCCTTCTGCTTCCGACGCCGGCTCAATGCTCAGCATGCTTGAATAGCAGCAAGCTCCCACAGACTACCTGCCAACCGAAAACGCCATGATTATCGTCTGTCAAAATTGCTCATCGCGCTTACAACTCGACGACACCAAGGTTCCTTCGCGTCCTTTCAACGTGCGTTGTCCAAAATGTAACAGCGAAGTTAACTCCGCAACTGGCTCAGCTAGTCCTGCATTGGAGCAGAACGCTCTAACGGAAAGCGCTGCCACAAATCCGACTAACTCTCGCTTTGCTCAACCAAAGGCAGCGCCGCTCTTTGAGATTGAGCAACCGGCCGATCAAACAACCGGGCCTTCAAATGCGGGTGACAAACTCCTGGAATTGTTATCGGGACTTATGTCGCAGCCGAATGCGCGCGGAAGTTATGCGGGCCAAGCCAGGCCGTCATGGAACCCTCGCAAGGCCCTGGTGTGCATACCGGAGGACAAACGTGAATCGTTGGCCCGAAGCCTGGCTGAAAATGGTTATCAGGTTTTTGTCGCCGAGGACACGAGACAGGCAGTTGAACGAATGCGCGAGAACCAACTCGACGTTGTGGTGGTCGATCCACGCTTTGATGGCGCCGAGCAAGGCGCGGTGTTCGTTACGCGTGAGGTCAACATTCTGCGGCCGGCGCAACGCCGTCGACTATTCTTCGTCCTTCTGTCGCCTTCGCTACGAACCATGGATGCGCACTCTGCGTTTCTTAACAACGTGAATGCGGTGGTGAACGTTCAGGATATGGTCGATCTCCCGGCGATGATTGAACATCGTCTGAGAGATTTCAATGAGCTCTACAAAGATTTCAACAACGCTATGAACGTACCCGCGTTGTAGTTAAGCGCCACAACGCAAACTCTCTCCAATAGGCCACCTTGCGTGGCCTATTTCTGTTTTAAATGGGAGCTCATTGACCAACCTGACAAAGTGGTGGCCGTGATGTCCGACATGCTTCAGCTTTGTCGCTTGGATTGGGAAGACTCAATGTCCAATGTTTAGCACCAATGTTGAATATCCCTGCCTCAACGACAAGCTGAAGCATGCCAAACATTAGAAATATCGGGTCTGTCACGCATGAAGCATTTTTGTTAAGCTACGCCTTTCATTCGGTATTGGAGAGTGCTGATGGATCAGACAAGTTCAACGGAAGACAGCGAGCTTTCGCCAGCCACGATCGCAGTGCACGGCGGTGAACGTCCCGACCTTCAACAGTTTGGTTCTGTTGTTTCACCGGTCTTCCATTCCTCCACCTTTGCTTTCAAAGATTTTGACGAGATGCGGCGCTATGCGCGCGGCGAACTTCCCGAGGCGTATTTCTATTCGCGTTATGCAAATCCCACGGTAGCGGAAGCGGAACGGAAGATTGCCGAGTTAGAACGCGCCGAAGATTGCGTGGTGACGTCGTCTGGTTCGGCTGCAACTTTCTGTGCGATTGCAGCGCTGTGTGAAAGCGGCGACGAGGTGATTGCCTGTGATTCTGTTTACGGCGGCACCGTCAAAGTCTTAACCAAGCTGTTCAGTCGTTTGGGAATTGATTCGCGATTTATCGCAATCGCCGACATACCCAACCTGTCTGAACTGGTCGGAGAGCGCACTCGGGCCTTCTGGTTTGAAACGCCTGCCAATCCTCTCAATCGCATCGTTGACCTGAAGATGGCCGCCGAAGTCGCCCATCAGTCGAAGGTAATTTCGATTGTCGACAACACATTCGCTTCGCCGGTCTTACAACAACCCATCTCATTTGGAATCGACGCTGTGATGCACAGCGCCACCAAGTATTTGGGTGGCCACACCGATTTGACAGCCGGTGCCGTTGCCGGAACCAAGGAATTTATTTCTCGAGTTCGCCAGGTGTCGATAATGGTGGGGACAACGCTCGATCCTGCTGCCGCCTACTTGCTGTCTCGAGGAATGAAAACACTCGACCTCCGTGTGCGACAGTCCTGCCACAACGCACTGGCGCTCGCTGAGGCGCTTCGCGCTCACCCGAGAGTGGCCCGCGTTTACTATCCCGGCCTGGAAGATGATCCCGGACACGACTTCGCGAAGCTCCAAATGAGTGGCTTCGGAGGCATTGTGGCAATGGATATCAAGGGCGGCGAGTCAGAGGTTGAGAAGCTCTTCAACGCTCTCCAACTAGTTCGCACTGCTCCGTCGCTCGGAGGTGTCGAAACGTTGGCAAGCTATCCGCTCTACTCGTCTCACGCTGGATTTTCTGATGAGCAACTTAAGGCGGCCGGAGTTTCTTCCGCCACTGTTCGCTTTTCTGTGGGCGTTGAAGCTTCGGTGGATATAATCACAGACATAACCCGTGCACTTGATGTCAGCTGAGCCTTCCCTGGCGCCGTGATCAATGGAAATCAAACTTCTCATTTCCCTGGATCTTCGTGAACAAGCGGCTTTACAGGCGGCCTTGGTAACTCACGGCGCACCCGATGCGCTGGTCACTCTGGCATTGACGGGGGCCTGTCGACTTTCATCGGTTGAAGAGGCTCGACAGCTTCGCAAATGGCTTGCTGAAGCACGCACTGCGGGTGGAACCGACTTCGCTTCACTTCACGTAATCGAACGCGGCCTGGTGGAATTCGGACTCTAAATCGTATCCCTAAGGCTTACGCTTTTTCTCGCGTTGATACTTCTCATACTTGATTCGTTGGTCCAAGTAGTCCTTACCGTCCTTCTTCAAAGTCAGGTAACGTGCAAAGTCCAGTTCGGCTTCGTGGTCCAGATTGCGGCTCAAGCGAATCAAGCCACGTTCGGCGTAAGCATCTGCGAGATTAGCGTTTAATTCAATTGCCTTACTGTAGTCGGCAAGCGCGCCTTCGATGTCATTTTGCGATTGCTTCACTGTGGCGCGTTCAAAGTAGATCTCGGCATTCTGCGCTTCGATCTCCAGCACTTTGCTGTAATCAGCGATCGCTCCAATAAGATCTTCCTTAGCGCGTCGTGCGTCTCCCCGATTTCGATAAACGATCGCCAGTTCGGGTTGAATCTGCAGGGCCCTGTCGAAATCTTTTATGGCAGCATCGAAATCTTTCTTCTCCAGGAACAGAAAACCACGATTGTAGTAAGGGACCGCAAAGTCCGGCGTGAGTTCAATCGACCTGGTGTAATCAGAGACGGCGCCTTCCCGATCGCCTTTCTTTCTTTTGACAGACCCGCGTGCTGTGTAGGCCGCAGAATAATTCGGCAGTAGCTCAAGCGCTTTGTTAAAGTCCGCCAGCGCACCTTCCAGATCTTCCTGCTCAAGCCGGCGAACTCCACGTTCGTAGAACTCCTCCGGCTTTCGCGGTGTTTGTCCAAGGACCATTGCGAACGATACACCCATTATCAAGGTGAGGGTCAAAAGTTTGAGACTTGAGTTCATTTCTTGAGAGTCGTCCTCTGCCAAATTTCAAGCAGCTTTGAGTGCAGGCCGGAACTCAGAGTTGCTCAGGCCACGTGTTCAATCCTTAACTTCGACTACTTACGGGGCTCGAGCCTTTACTCAAGCGCTTGTCTATGTAGTTCTTGTACATTTTAATTTCCCGCGCCGCTCTGTCTTGGGACCAACCAAGAAAATTCTGAGCTACATCTGCAGCTGCCTCGATAGCATTCAAGCCTCTCGTTGAATTCAGCCCGATCATCGTGCGGCGCAACAGACAATCACAAAGCGTTTGCGCGAACTCATGTTTGAACGAGTACACCACCTCCGCCCCAATCGCACCAGTCTCGGGATCAATAACATTCGTGAGTCGACTATCAGTCGCCGCTATCTCAATGACCGCCGCGGCGGCTACGCCATATGTGCGCAACAGATGACTCACCGACAACTCCGACAGTTCACTTTGATCCGCAAGTTCTTTGGCGAAGGCTGAGAATTCCCCCGTGTCAGCGCCCGGAAGTTTCTCGCTTGCCGTTGTGCACGGGGGAGAGGGCTTGCCCAGTTTCTGATAAATCAGGTCAACAGCTTCTTCAGCGAGGCTGCGATAAGTGGTCAGCTTCCCACCGACGATCGAAAGGAGATTGTTGACTTTGGGATGTGGCCGAATGAAATGGCGTCGGGTGATGCTTTCCTCGTCTTTGTCGCCGATGTAGGGTAGTGGCCGAACGCCGGAATAGGTGTAGAGGATGCTGCCACGATCAAGCTGGGCCGACGGTATGACGCGATTCGTTTCGCGAAGTAGATATTCCACCTCGTCACGGCTGATGGTTACCTCGTCGAGATCGCCGTCGTAGTGAATGTCGGTCGTGCCAATCAGGTAATTATTGTTCCAGGGAATAATGAAGAAGGGGCGCTGATCATTTTGGGCTTCGACATAGATCGCACTCGACGGCGCACCCGTAAATGGACCGACGACCAGATGGCTGCCCTTAGTGCCTCCGATAAGACGTTTCGGTCCACGCTCAACACTTTCCAGGACTTGATCAACCCAGGGACCAGCAGCGTTGATAACGAGCCGGGACCTGGCAGTATGTATGTCGCCCGTTAACTTTTCGCTGAATTCAACGCCGAGAAGATCATCATCGTTCACTACCAGATTATCGACGTGTGCGTAAGTCACAACGCGAGTCCCATGGTTCAGGGCGGAAAGCACATTCTCGATTACCAGCCGTTCGGCAAACTCAACCTGAGCATCGTAATAGACCGCCGCGCCGAGTAGTCCATTTCGATTGAGACCGGGAGATTCTTGAAGTGCTTCTTCGCGAGAGAGCATTCGATGGCGCGGAAGTGTCTTATCGAAAGAAAGCAGATCGTAAGCAATCATTCCCGCTTTCATGGTCCATAGACCACGACGAGCGTCTTCGTATAATGGAACCAGCAGCGGCAGGGGGCGAACGAGGTGCGGCGCAATGTTCAGCAGATGCTCCCGTTCCCGCAGTGACTCGCGCACCAGGCTCAGCTCCTTGTGCTCGAGGTAACGCAGCCCACCATGGATCAATCTTGTAGACCACGCTGATGTGCCGCCACCAATGTCGCCTTTATCCAACAACAGCACCTGGAGGCCTCGCATGGCCGCATCGCGAGCGATTCCGGCGCCGTTGATACCGGCTCCAATTACGATTACGTCAAACGTCGTTTCAGAAATGTTTGCTTCCGAGATTATCATTCGGCAATGAGACTCATCATGACTGTGCTAATACTGGCGACCGCAACCGTAGCCCTGTACTGGAATGCAAACGCGAGTGGCAGGTCCACAACGACGATCTTACAGAAGCAGGCGCCGCGCGGCGACTTTCTTCACCGGCCACCTCCACCAGTTTCACCCGAAAGCAAACGCAAAATGGAGGAGCAGCTAACCGAAGCACGGACTCGGCAAGCCTCCACTCCTCGCGATCCGGAAGCAATCATCTGGGTAGGAAGACGTCTGGCGTACCTCGGCCGCTTCGTTGAAGCGATCCAGGTCTACACGGAAGGGGCCAACGAATTCCCGCGCGATGCCCGATTCTATCGTCACCGCGGCCATCGCTATCTCACCTTGCGCAAGTTTGATCTGGCGATCCAGGATTTCGAGAAGGCGGCAAAACTCATTAAAGGCAAACCTGACGAAGTTGAGCCTGACGGTCAACCAAACGCACGCAACCTCCCCACCAGCACGCTCCAATTCAACATCTGGTATCACCTCGGTTTAGCCCACTATCTAAAGGGCAATTATGAAAAAGCCCTCGACAGCTACCGCCAGTGTCTCAAAGTCTCCAATAATCCCGACGCGCTGGTGGCAACGAGTCATTGGCTCTACATGACCCTGCGGCGCTTGAATCGTTTGGAAGAAGCTATCAAAGTGCTCGCTCCTATTAAGGAGAAAATGGATATCATCGAAAACGATGGTTATTACCGCCTCCTGTTGATGTACAAGGGACAGGTCTCCGCAGAAACCCTTGAGCAGGAAGCGTGGAAACAGGCAGCTTCTCCCGGCTCATCCAGTATTCTCTATGGAATTGGCAATTGGTATCGCATCAACGATCGTGAGACCGAAGCGCAACGAGTTTTTCGCAAGATGCTGGAAGGAAGTCAATGGACCAGCTTCGGTTACATCGCCGCTGAGGCCGCTCTCACCCCACCCGCCACAGTTGAGCAACCCAAATAGTGTTTGTCCTGCACCTTCTCAGGCGAAGATAGGAAAGTACTACCCTCGATCGTAAATCTCAGGGATACCTTCTTCGGCGACGAAAAGGACGTGGTTTGGACTGAGTGCGTGTCCTGCCCTGGGAAACCCTGAATAAATCGACTCATGGATTAATACCGCGAAGCGGTTAATTTAGCCCAAGGTTGCCGCGTTGCGCGGCTATCCTCGGCTGATTTACCCAACCGCTTCGCGGTACAGAACTCCATTCGTCGACTCGATTGGACGCTCCTTAAGCCTGGCCGCCAAGATTCTGATCTCTCAACGCCCGATGTTTAAGAGCGACCATTGATAAACGTCCCCCTGCTTGAACAACAAGCTGAAGTATGTCGAGCAGACGAAGGGCATGTTTCTTGCTGAACGCCTGCTCAGTGAACGTCATGGTTGGTAACGCGCCAGCTAATCCGCCCTCCCGGCTCGTGCGCACATGACGTAACTTCAAAGACTTCTCAACAATTGAATAAAGGAGCGTAGTTATGCCTTCTACCCGGCCCTTCTATTTCACTCTGCTTCTTCTCCTCTTAACCCTCTTAACTGCTCCCATAACAGCGCGCGCGGCTGACGACGAAACTGACGAACTCGAGGATTATGACGTTAAGGCCCGAGTGGTTCGCGTCAGTCTCATGAGCGGTGAGGTACAGCTCACGCATGACGGTCAATCCGAATCGGAACGCGTCCGTCTCAATTATCCGCTGGTCGAAGGCGACACTATTTCTACTGGCGCCGATGCGCGGATCGAGATTCAAATCGATTCCAGGAACTTCGTTCGGGTTGGTCCAAATACGATCCTGAAGATTGTGACCTTGCGAGACCAGAACCTCGCGCTGAGCGTTACCGAAGGCACAGTATCGTTGCGCCTGGCGAAGTTTGATCCGGGCACCGAGTCCTATGAGATCGATGCGCCGAAGACCACACTTTCCGCCGAAAAGACGGGACTCTATCGGGTAGATGTCACCAAGGATGGCGGGGTTAAGCTCACTGCTCGTAGCGGCGGACGCGCCCGCATCTATTCACAAACGTCAGGTTTCGCTCTGCGTGACGGACGCACCGCTGAACTAATCACCGATGGACCAGATGCCGGCGAATGGGAAGTCCTGGTTGCCAATCGGCACGACACTCTGGACGATTGGATCGATGAGCGCGAGCGCTTCCTGGTTCAACAATTCCGTTACAACGCTGACTACTACGACAACGACGTTTGGGGCGCAGAGGATCTTGACGCGTACGGCACGTGGTCCAACTCCAGCGAATATGGTTGGGTCTGGCGGCCGCATGCGCACACGTTGGCTGGTTACGACAACTGGGCGCCTTATCGCTATGGCCAATGGGCCTGGCGCCCGCCATATGGCTGGACGTGGGTAGGTTTTGAACCCTGGGGTTGGGCGCCGTATCACTACGGTCGTTGGGTCTATTACAACAACACCTGGGCGTGGACACCGCGTAGTCAATACTATCGCAAGCGCAGTTGGTGGCGACCGGCCCTGGTTGCGTTTGTAGTTAACATATCGTTTGGCGACCAGGTTTGCTGGTACCCGCTTTCCTATCGTCATCGCGATCCACGTTCCCGGAATTACCGCCATCGAGACGGTCACGATCGCGACGATCGTCGACGCGATCACTGGCGAGGTGTAACTGCGGTTGAACGGAGAGACTTTGGCAGAGATCATCCGCGACCACGTGTGGCCGATGAGCGGTGGCGTCGCCGGGTGGTTGAAAACGAACCGGTTGGGGATGTGCCGATTAGACCTCGACGTGAATACCGACCTGCGACGGACAATCGACCTGGGACAGTGGCCCGTGGGGAACGACCCCGCGACGCCGATTCACCTGGCAGGCGCACGGGTGCGGCAGAACGCAGCCCGGGTGTTCCTTTGGATCGAGAGTTACGCAGATCGCGTGTCTGGAATGGAAGAGAACGCCGCGCCGAGGTGCCTACGGCAACGGGTGGCGCCGGCCCGGTTGAATCGCGACCCAATGTCTTTGAACGACCTGCACGTCCAAATCGGACGATAGATCCAACCAGCGATGGCGGCCGCGATGCAGAAGTTCCGGCTGCTCCAATCCAGCGGAATGAAGAACGCCGCGTCGCGCCAGTCAATCCAGCGCCTGCTGAAGAGGCGCCGGCAGCGCAACCCGTACAACCGATTGAAGAGCGACGTAGAGCTCGGCCGGTCAGGAATCCGTCGCGAGAAGAACGAACGCCGGAGAGTCGTCCGGTTCAGACAGAACCGAGTGAACGCCCGGAAAATCGTGAACGTTTGCCGCGCAGGGCTCGTGATGAGGAGCCATCTCCTCGTCCGGAACCGGTAGAACGAAGACCGGATCCACCTGTTCGCTCAGAGCCGCAACCCGAACGATCGGCGCCATCGCCACGCGAGGAACCGGCACCACGGAACGATCCACCACCGCGCAATGATCCGCCGCCGCGAAACGATCCACCGGCTCGAAGCGAGCCTGCGCCGAGGAACGATCCACCACCGCGGAATGATCCACCGCCGCGAAGCGAGCCTGCTCCGAGGAACGATCCGCCACCGCAACGCGCGGAACCTGCGAGGAATGACGTGGACAAACCTGCGCCGTCACACAAGCTTAGAGATCAACGTTAGTTTGTGGGATGGTCTGAAAACAAAAAGGCCCGGCAAGATCAGCCGGGCATTTTTGTGCTCCCTTTTTGGTTCTCTGCGTGAACTTTATTCAGCATTTCAATGAGCCTGCGAAGCTGCCAGATGTCTTCAACAATCTGCCCCCGCTCCCCGGGCCAGTTATCTAATAACCTCGTTACCCAAGGCTTCGCTACGCTCCGGCCTTGGGCTATCACTCTCGCCGCCCGCTTCGCAGGCTCATTGAACCCGGATTCCCAGTTCAAGTTGTTCTATCACCACGCCAGCTCAAACTCGTACTCATCCGCTCCACCCCTTGGATCTCGAATGCGAATGACGGCAGTGTAATCATTGGTCCGCGAGGGCTGCTGCTCGACGAATATCTCGCCGCGACCTCTGCGCTTGATCAAGGTGACATTGCTCCGCCGTGGCAACGAGGCAGTGAAATTAGTCACTGCATCGTAGTAAGGCGTTCCACCTATCGTCTCGACCTGGGCCGAACCGCCGCGCACCAGAATTCTGACGTCGTCATCCACGCGACCTCTCCACGTCATGCGCCCACTGCCGCCAGCAGGACCATCGTTAGGAAAGGGTCGCGGAAATGGATTGTTATTTCCAGAGTTGGTCAGCTCGCGCGAGATCTGTGTCAACAGGTTTTCGATGTTGTTCCACCGGGTGTTTTGATAATCGCTGCGATATGCCGAGCGCCAAAGATTCTGCAGCGATTGGTAGGCAGTTACCAATTCCTGGTTGTTGCGTCGATCGTTGACCATCCGGTTAAAGGCCTGGGCCCCGCCGCTAAACTGATAGGCCAGCATTACCGAGTCGACGTTCGACGTATTGCGAAACGCGCGGGTGTATTCGGTGTACATGGATTCTGCAAAAGCGTTCGCTTCGCTGGCCAGGCGAGTAGACGACATCCGCAGTTGGTTTGATTGTGCATAGCTGGTTTGCGCGAAAACTAAAACAGCCAAGATTACTAAGACTCTTTTGGTGTTCATAAGTCCTCCTGTAGGTTTACCAGTCTTCCTGAGCGATGTACTTGAGAACGGATTTGATCGAGGCGACGCGGTAACTGCCATCTTCCTGATGAATTGGAATATGACGAAAGCGGCCGATTGACATCCGGTTGAGCGCAAACGCAATCGATTGATCTGCACGAAGAGTCTCCGGATCTGAGCTCATCAACTTACTAACTGGAACCTGCAAAGCCGAGCTGAAGGTACTGGCAGCGCTCGCGCCTGTTTCCTCCGCGAACATCTCCTCGGCCCGGATCTCTTCCAAAGGAATATCAGTCGCGGGCATGTCGGCGAAGGGAAGCTCTTCAGCCAACTTTGGCGGTTCTGACTCATCAAATCCAGAGCTCAGCGTGTGGTGCATTCGGTTTAGCACATCGTGCTCGGTAAAGATGCCGACCAGCGTCGCTCCATCGACTACGAGTGCACAACCCGAACTTGCTTCCTTCATCTGCCGGGCCACATCAATGGCAGCTGTGTCCGGAGCCACAATGACAGCAACCCCCTGGTCCAACTGGCTCAAGCGATCTTCCATGACGTGGCGCGCGAGTCCTTCAGCCTTGTCGACGTCGGGAATATCCAAATTTCGAAACGACGCCAGACAATTCTCGCAGCGATCGTTGCCTTCAAGATTCTCTGTGCCGCAGGAAGGACAGATCATTTGTTGGTTCTCGACTTAAATTGGTTGAGGCGATTCTATAGGTACGTCGACAGGCTGTACAGAGTCCAAGTCCCGGGAACACTCGCCACAACAGACAGGAATGTCTGTCCCACTTCGCCACATTTTTACGCGTTAGAAGTAGGAGGTGACTTTGAATGAAATACTTCTTACTTGCATTAATGCTGCTTACAGCAGTGGTGAGTTCTAATGCCGCGACGCCAAAGACGGCGGCGAGGTCTGCCTCGGGGGTGCGGTTTTCGGATGTGCAACTCAAAACGGGGGTGCGGTTGAGGTATGCGGAGCAAGGGAATCCAAAGGGCGAGCCGGTCATTCTGCTGCACGGCTACTCCGATTCGTGGGTTTCGTATAGTCGTATCTTGCCACTCATCGACAAGAAGTATCACGTCTACGTACCGGACCAGCGTGGGCATGGCGACTCTGATCGGCCGGCGAGTGGATATACGTTTCCCGATTTCGCTGCGGACGTGATTGCGTTTATGGAGGCGAAGGGTTTGAAGCAGGCGACGATTGTTGGGCATTCGATGGGTAGCTTTGTGGCCCAACACGTGGCGACGTCGGCGCCGGAACGCGTTACCAAACTGGTGCTGGTCGGTTCCGCCACGAGTGTGCACAACAACGTCGTGCTGGATCTGCAGCGTGAGGTTAATGGACTTAGCGATCCGGTGTCGCCGAAGTTCGTACGTGAGTTTCAGTACAGCGTTGTGGCTAAACCTGTGCCTGAGAAGTTTATGGACCAGGTGATTCAGGAGAGTTTGAAGGTGCCGGCGCGCATCTGGAAGGACGTGATGGTGGGAATGCTGGCTTCACCCAAACAGGTCGACTTCAGCAAAGTCACCGCACCGACGTTGATCGTCTGGGGTGATAAGGAAACGGTTTTCCCTGATCGTTCCGATCAGGAAGCGCTCAGGAAGGCTATTCCGAATGCGACGCTCAAGGTTTATGCGGACACCGGTCATTGTCCAAATTGGGAAGAGCCGAATCGTTTCGTGAAGGATCTGGAGGCGTTTCTCCAAAGTTAGATGTCACAGGCGTTCAGAGTTCAACCTTTAGTTGCCGGTAGGTAACCCCTGTTCGTAGTAGCGCAGGCGCAACCTAAAGGTTGAACTCTGAACGCCTGTTAGCAACGTTCCCAGTTGCGTGACATGCTTTCTTTTCCGGTACCTGACACCTGACACCCAGCACCCATTAAGGCGTGGCCTTCGCCGGGGCTGTAGTGCCTTCCTTCTGGGCCTTCAACTTAGCAGCGCGCTCGTAGTTGGTTTGAAACAGGGCTGCATTGGGTTGGTTCCTCTGTTTACTAATCTCCGCAGCTTTCGCATAGAGGGGGACTGCTAACTCGATTTTGCCGGCCCGTTCATATGCCTCACCGAGACTGTCGTAGGGATTTGCTGACTCGGGATATCGTTCGACCTGTATCTTCAACACCTCAATCGCCTGGTCAATCTGATCTGATCCCAGGTGCTGATATCCAATCTGGTTGATGAGTTGTTCCGGCGTCGTGAGCGTGTAATGAAATTTCTTTGAAAGCTTAGCGTAATGCTCGTCCGCTTCCTTTAGACCGCCGGCGAAGGCGCCTGAGTTAGGATCCCGCGGTATCTGCCAGCCATTAAAAACTTTGCGCAGCGCGAAGTAATGAGTGCGCAGCACTACTGTGCCGTGGTCCTCGTCAGGCATCTCCACGGCTTCCCACTCAAATCCTGTCGGCGGGTTCCTGGTTATTACCTGTTTCATTTGATGCCAGGCATCTTCCAGCTCGCCAGGCTCGTTTGCGATTGTCATGAAGAAGGTGGCGTTGAATTCTTTCCGATTCTTGAAGAAGTCTTCGGCGCGTTTGACCGTGACCTGGTTGTCCCAATTCAGAGCCGGGCTAGCTGCGATATACGATTGGAAGAGATCCGGCTTCGTTAACATTGCATGGACCGCAAAGAGGCCGCCCAGCGAATGACCCGCCAGCATGCGATAAGGAGTGGTGCGATAACGCTTCCCGATCTCCGGCATCAACTCGGTCTCAATGAACTTGAGAAAATTGTCCGCTCCACCTGCTGTGGGGTTCTCAGGCGCTCCGGTGGCGCCAGTGGTTTTGGGCCGGGTTGGACTAAGGTCCCGGGTCCGATCTGTGTTTGGTATGCCAACCACGATCGCTTCCGACATCCGTCCGTTTCGCGCCAGAAATTCAACCGAGCCTGCGGTATGCGTCATGTGCGCATCGCCGTCGGTCATGTATAGAACCGGATAATTAACCTTGCTCGCTTCATAACCCGCTGGTGTCCGAACCAGAATCCGCCGATCCTCACCAAGCACGGCTGACTTGATCGTGAACGTGGTGAACGACGGTCCAACTGCCGCTTGCGGTGCAGATTGCGCCGCTACGTAGCCGGAGCAGACTGCAAGAAATACGGTTAAGGCGGTAACCCGAACTAATTTGTTTAGACTTGGGGAGGTTTGATGGAGAAGGGGAAGAACGACTCTCATTTCTAGACTCCTATGTAAGCGATGAACTCATTGAATGACGGGAAGACTATTTCGGGATCGACTTTCTATCATCAAAATAACGAAAACAGCAATCAGTGAGCGGTAAGCAGTCAGCAATCAGCAAGCAGAGCTAACTTCCCGAGTCGTTTTGATCTAACGCTGCTTACTGCTGACTTCTCACAGCTTACCGCTCACTATTCAGTCCCAACTCTTGATGCTGGGCCATAGTGCGCTGAGAGGTTGGTTCAGCCCGCGGCAGAGAAATATCTCGAAGTGTTCGTCGCGGCGTGAGTATGGATGGTAGGTGCGGCCGACGGATTCGACAGATTGAAAATGTTCGCGGTCACCTTCTCCGTCACTGCCCAGTACGATCACGGTTGCGCCGGTGTAATTGCGCGGTCCCCAGAGCCAGTAGTTCTGATGATTGCTGATAGATTTGGGCAGTCCATATTTCTGACCAAAGAAATCTATCGCTCCCGCCTGACCGTAGCTGTTGGCGAAGATGGCGGTTTGCGCACGCTCCTCGGGCGGGAGTTTGTTGTAGACCTCTGCGACCGCGCGTGTCATCTCTTCCCAGCCAAACTCGTCCGCGAAGTGTTGCGGGAGCGGACCAGTCTCCTGGTGTTCAGTCTTGGGTGGCTCGAAACCTATTGCGGTTTGGTAACGAATATAGGCTTCAGGCGAGAGGATCGGTAACGATAGTGGCGAAAGCGCGGCAGTAGCCCCAATGATTAGCACAACGTAGATCCACTGGAACCATGAGACCGGAGGCACGTGAAGGCAGTCTGTTGTCGAACTGCTTCCTGTTCCGGCGTCCTTTTTCCTTAGTCTGGACAGTCGTTCGAACCCAATACTCCCGGCGGCCAGGAGAATTGGATAGGCGGAAGCTAGGTAATAATTCTTGCCCTTCATGACGATGAAAGTAATCAGCATCACCAGGTAGGTCCAACCAAAGATGCGATAGCGTCGCCCCTGCTTGCCAAAGAAGAGCCAGACAAGACCACCCGCCCAGAGTGGGAAGAGCAACGGATTGGTGATCACGGCCTGATCCGCGATGAACGAGACTGGACTGCGCACGACATCGCGGCCACTCTCGCGGATATTGCGCATCAACTCCAGAAAAGGAAAGTCATGCTTAACCAGCCAAATTAGATTGGGCAGGAAGATCAAGAAGGCAGCAAGTGCTCCAATCCAGAACCACTTACTCTTCAGAACCCTACGCTCTGGTGTAAGTATCAATCCCACCACTACTCCAAACGCGAAAAAGACGATTGAGTATTTCGTCTCCAGACCCACGCCGATGATTACGCCAAACCACAGCCAGTAACGCTGGTCTTCCATGTTGATTGCGCGCAACACACACCACACCGCAGCCATCCAGATGAGCGGCTCAAACGCATTCATCGTTAACCAGTGATGAAGAGCGAGGTAGATAGGAACTGCGATCACGGCCAGAGCAGCCAGCCCCTGGGCAAAACGGCCACCGCCCATCTCGCGAGTGAGTTTGCCGGTGAGCCACACCAGGGCTGCACCAGCAATCGCGGGCAGCAGACGCAAGCCGAGAAGTGAATCGCCAAAGACCCGCCTGGCAATGAATGCAATAACGGCGATGAGTGGAGGCTGATCTACGTAACCCCAATCGAGATGGTCAGCGCAGGCCAGGTAATAGAGTTCGTCGCGAAAGATGCCGTACCGAGTCGCGGTGAGAAGATGGAGAAGAAGTTTGGCGGCTGCGAGATAGAGAACGATGGTCGGACCGCTGGTCCATTTTGCGGAGGAATGTTTTCCACTCATCCTTGTAACGGGAGGACTGCCCATTTCTCCTTCCTGAGTTTCAGATTTTCCATATCTCATTCTCCATTTCTCATTTGTCCTTCGCAGATTAAGGATCGCAGTGGCAAGGAAGTCAGCACCTCGCCGTAGCGAGTGGGTCGGAACGCTTGCCTGCAGGATTGGATGTCACCACGGTCCGAGTGACCTTGGCCAACCATGGCAAATGAGAACCAAATTTTTGTTGGGCATAAAGACCAGCTACCAGGACCATGGAACAACTGTCGCTGCAATAAATCCCTGCGGACCCACGCTACTGCGAGGTGGTACACACTTCCTTGCCCTTGCCACCCTTAATCTGCGAATGACAAATGAGAAATAATGAAAAATGAAAAATGAAGATATGGAGAATCGCCTGCCGCGATCCGCCAATGTGGCTACCAGGCGTCGCCAGCACAGACAGGAGTGTCTGCCTACTCGACGACCCAGGTGTCGCCACTATTGATGAGCTTTTCCAGACTTCCAGGGCCCGACTTCGCGATGGCGGCATCGATTTGATTTGTCATCATGTCTTCGTATGTCATGCGCTCGACGGCGCGGAAGATGCCGACTGGTTGTGGGAAGTCGGGCTGTTCCATGCGCGCGAGCATGAATGCCACTGAGGGATCCTGGAGGTAGATGTCATGGACCAGCAGATCGTTTTCGGTGATGCCATTCTCGCCGATGGTGACTACTTCAGGATGCGCGCCATTCATGCGAATGCCCTTGTTCCTGTCCTTGCCGAAGATCATTGGCTGGCCGTGTTCTAGGTAGAGCACCCGATCCATGCGCACGCTGCGTTCGGCAAACGAATCGAAGGCGTGGTCGTTGAAGATGTTGCAGTTTTGGTAGACCTCGATAAACGAGATGCCCTTGTGCTTTGCGCCCGCCTGGACCACCGTCCCGAGATGCTTGACATCTATGTCGATCGAACGCGCGACGAAAGTCGATTCACTGGCGATGGCCAGAGACAGTGGATTGATTGGATAGTCGATGGTTCCGAGTGGTGTCGACTTTGTTTTCTTACCAAATTCAGACGTCGGACTGTACTGACCTTTGGTCAAACCATAAATCCGGTTATTGAACAGAATGTAATTGAGATCGAGGTTGCGCCGAATTGCGTGCATAAAATGATTGCCGCCGATTGAGAGCGCATCGCCGTCACCGGTGATCACCCAGACACTCAATTCAGGATTTGCACACTTGATGCCGGTGGCGACTGCCGGTGCACGTCCGTGAATCGAGTGAAAGCCATACGTGTTCATGTAGTACGGGAAACGAGATGAGCAACCGATGCCTGATACGAAGACGATCTTCTCGCGCGCGATGCCGAGCTCGGGCATCACTTTCTGCACGTTGTTCAGGATGGCGTAGTCGCCGCACCCAGGGCACCACCGCACTTCCTGATCGGAAATGAAGTCGGCCTTTTTTAACTGACCCGGCGGTGGTGCGATCGTTCCTGAGACTGCCGAGCCGACTTCGCTGTCAGCCGAGACAGCCTCGGTGATTGGTTTGTTGCCGTTGCCGTTTCCACTATGACCATTTCCCGTTGTGCTCATGAATGCTCCCTCACTGAACTTCTAATTTTCCACATTCCTTAGTCTTCTGGATTCTGCCTGACTGTCTCATATAGCTCCAAAAACTTTCCTCTCACGTAAGGATCGAGTTGCGCTGCGAACTCAGGTTGTAACTTGCGAATCTTTATCAATTCCTGCACATCCGCCAAATCTTTGAGCCTGTGTGGGGCGGTCATTCCGGAGGCTAATTTTAATTCCACCAGCTTTTCAAATTTGACTATCTTGATGCCATCAATTTCGATGGAAGCACTTGATGGCTCAGGAATGCTAACTGGCTTCGGCTTTCCGTCACCCGGATATTCCCCGGTTACCATCACCTCAATCGTGATGCCCTCTGTTGTTGAACGCAACCTCTTTCTGGCGCCTGGAAAAGCAGGAAGGTAGCCCAGACCGATCAACTCCTGATGAAAGACTTCCAACCCCTCGGGCGTGAGCACAAGATCGATATCCTCAGTGAGTCGCGCATACCCATGTTCAAAAAGCGCAAGGGCACCTATCACCATGTAGTCAATTCCGTGTTCGTTTAGATCACGGGCGATCTTGGCCAGTGCAATGTTTAGTTTCCCTTCTCCCATAAAGAAACGCGAGACTTCCGCATAACGGTCAATCAACGATCTTCTTGGATGCTGCTGAGTAGTTTGAGTCTCCATCGCAGAGAATATCCCCACTAGTACTACAAATACTCTTCAACCTTCCTAACGATCTCGCGAATCTGGAACGGTCGTCCCTTAACTTTCGAGAAAGGAATTGCATCTACCAGGTACCTGGCGCGGATCATCGTGCATAGTTGGCCCAGGTTCATCTCCGGAATAATCACCGTCTCAAACCCAGCCAGCACTTCACCCAGGTTTTTCGGGAACGGATTCAAGTACTTCAAGTGCGCCGACGAAACACTCTTGCCCTCGCTTTGAAGTTTCTCCACCGCTGTACTAATCGATCCGTAGGTCGAACCCCATCCAAGCACCAGGACTTTGCCGGTCTTTTCACCGAAGACCTCGACCAGGGGGACATCGTTTGCCGCCCGATCAATCTTCTCCTGACGCAGCTTTACCATCAGGTGATGGTTCTCCGGATCGTAGTTAACGTTGCCGGTGATGTGTTGTTTCTCGATTCCGCCAATCCGATGCTCGAGTCCGGGTGTGCCTGGAATCGCGTAGGGACGCGCGAGCGTTTCCGGATCACGCGAATAAGGCATGAAGTTCGCCGGGTCGTTGGCAAACTTAACTTCAATCTTTGGAAGCTGATCGATCTCGGGAAGGGCCCAGGGCTCTGCGCCGTTTGCCAAATAACCGTCAGATAAATAAAACACCGGAGTCATGTATTTGAACGACAGGCGCACTGCTTCGATCGCCATGTGGAAACAGTCGGCCGGCGTCGATGGTGCAAGCACAATTGCAGGACACTCGCCGTTGCGCCCCCATACCGCCTGGAACAGATCCGCCTGTTCTGTCTTGGTCGGCAATCCCGTGGATGGACCACCACGTTGAACGTTAATAATTACAAGTGGAAGTTCAGTCATCACCGCAAGGCCAATCGCCTCTTGTTTTAGCGCAACGCCCGGGCCAGATGTTCCCGTCAAACCAATCTGGCCGGCGAAGCTCGCGCCGATAGCCGAGCACACCGCCGCGATTTCGTCTTCCGCCTGGAACGTCTTAACGCCGAAGCTCTTGTGACGGGCGAGCTCGTGAAGAATGTCAGAGGCCGGCGTGATCGGATAGGAACCGTAAAACAACGGAATCCCCGCCAGCTGGGACGCAGCCACAAAACCGATTGCGGTAGCTTCGTTGCCGGTGATTTTTCGATACTTGCCAGGGGCAATCTGCGCTTTCTTGATTGTGTAGTGGGTAGTGAAGACTTCGGTCGTATCTGCAAAGTTGTACCCAGTCTTCAGAGCGATCTCATTCGCTTTGGCTAGTTCGGGGTTCTTCGCAAACTTGGCGTTAATCCACGAGAGGGTGTTTTGCATCGGGCGGTCGTAGAGCCAGTAGAGCACACCCAGGGCAAAGAAGTTCTTACTACGGTCGATTTCCTTGCGCGAAAGGTCAACATTACCTTTCAGCGCGTTCATGTTGAGCGTCGTTACTGGAAGTTTGTGTACGCGATAACCGGCGAGTGAGCCGTCTTCAAGCGGATTGGTCGCGTAGTTGGCATACTTCAAGTTTTCCTTGGTGAAGCCATCCGTGTTGATGATCAGCGTGCCGCCTTCTTCCAGATCCGGAAGATTCACTTTCAACGCCGCCGGATTCATGGCCACTAAAACGTTTGGCTGATCGCCTGGCGTCTTGATGTCCTGGCTGGAGAAGTTCAACTGAAAACCACTCACTCCCGGCAAGCTGCCGGCGGGCGCGCGAATCTCTGCCGGAAAGTCCGGCAACGTTGAAATATCGTTGCCTAACACAGCCGAGGTATTGGTGAATTGAGTGCCGGTCAACTGCATCCCGTCGCCGGAGTCGCCGGCAAAGCGGATAGTGACAGTTTCGACTTCTTCGTGATGCTTTTCAGCGTGTTCGAGAGGCGGTTCGATAACAGTGCTCATTTGTATTAACGAGGTCCTTTCATCGGCAGGTGAATGGTAAATGGTAAATAGTGAATCGTCAGAACCCTATCGGCTAACCATTTACCCGCCGTCTTCGCTTTCCATGATCTGATCAGAATTGGGTGGCAAGTTGATAGTGCTCTGGGGATAACTCTCAGCAAGATAACTAATTACATCAAACACAGAAATCGACCCAACAAGCTTATTCTCCTTAACCAGGGGGATGTTTCGGTAACCCTTCTCGTTCATCATCGAAACCGCCTCGCCAATTGATGCGGTTGGCTCGAGGGTCGCGACTGCCGGCGACATCCAATTGCTGACCGGGGCATTTGGATCTACTGACTGTCCGACGATCCTGTTCAAGAGATCGCGTTCAGTAAAAATCCCAACCACCGTACGGTTTTCATCGCAGACGATGGCGCATCCACCTTCATCCTGTTTCATTATTTCGATTGCCCGCGACAGCGGCGTTGAGGGTTCAATGCAGACGTAATCGTCGGTGTCCAGCATGCTCACGCTGTCCTGTCGGGCATTGCGCGACGACATGGTTTTACCCACGGCAATAGAAGGCGTTTGACGGGCGGATGACTCGCTGGGCATTGAAATCAAAACTCCGGAATTTAGGAGAATGAATTGCGGCGGAGACCTTGTTACATCCGAAAGGAATTCTAGCAGTAAATCTGAACGACCTAAAGCCGACCCTTTGAGGCCTTACTTTTGGAGTGCGCCCGCCACGCCACCCAGCGCGGCTGCCGCGCTGAGAACCCCGGTTGTCGGCTCTTTGGTTGGTCGCGCGGTTTTGGGCGACCTGGTACTTATTTGTCAACAGCGGTGACAAGCTGCCGTAGCCAAAGCGCCGACAAGGCGGCGCACTCCAAATTCAACCGCGCGTGGCGTGCAGGGCTTTCAGTTCGTTTTGATACGGCGACATCTCAACCAGCTTCGCGATGATCCCAGGCAACACTTCCAGCGTGCGATCGATTTCCGCTTCCGTATTGTAGCGGCCCAAAGAGAATCTGATTGATCCCTGCGCCGCCGTGTACGGAACATTCATCGCGCGCAGGGTTGGCGATGATTGTTTAGTAGACGAATGGCAGGCAGAACCGGTGGACACCATGATCCCTGCGCGATCCAGGTGGACCAGAATGTTTTCACCCTCAACGTATTCAAACGAGATGCTGGCTGTGTTTGGTAATCGTTTGCTTCGGTCAGAGATTCCGTTAAGCCGGGCGTTTGGGATATTGAGCAGGCCGTCTTCCAACTTATTTCGCAGCGATTCGATCAGTTCGTGTCCATCGAAATTCTTCGCCAGCTCGCAAGCGGCCCCCAGTCCGACGATATTGGGAACGGCCAAGGTCCCGCCGCGACGCCCCCGTTCCTGGCTGCCACCAATAATGAAGGGCGGCAACTGCACACCGTCGCGAATGTAAAGCGCTCCGACTCCTTGAGGCGCGTGGAGCTTGTGACCAGATAGGGCAAACAGATCGACCGCAGTATTCTTCAGATCGATCGGGATTTTTCCTACGGCTTGAACGCCGTCAACGTGAAATACCGCCTCTGAATGCCCGCGAATTATTTTTCCGATTTCATCAATAGGAAACAGAACACCGGTTTCGTTGTTTGCCAGCATTACCGAAACGATTGCCGTGTCGGGTCGTAAGGCTTGTCGCAGATCGTCGAGGTTCAGCTCACCCTTTTCATTCACGTCCAACCAGGTCACTTCGTAACCGATTTGCGAAAGATGCTCGCACAGGTTTCTCACTGCCTCGTGCTCAACGCGTGTGGTGATGATGTGTCGTCGGGCGGGGTTTTGCTCGAGGAAGCTTCCGATAGCCCAGTTGTCAGATTCCGATCCACATGAAGTGAACACGACCTCGCCGGGAGTTGCGGCGCCAATCAGGTCGGCAACCTGTTGGCGGGCGCGCTCGACTGCGGCTTTGGTGCGCTGACCCAGTGAATGGGCCGATGAAGGGTTACCGTAAACTTCCGTTAAGTAAGGCTGCATCGCTTCGAAAACTTCTGGAGCGATCTGCGTGGTGGCGTTGTTGTCGAGATAGATCATGGTTGGTGAATGGTAAAGCGCGAATGGTGAATAGAAAAGCGCCGGCTGGTTCTCTTCTCAAACCATAGCTATGCTGAGCGGCACCGGATCTTCACAGTCAGGAAGGGGCACTTTGCCCGCTCTTCGTTAAGCATCTCACGGCGAAGCCGGACCTAAACCGATCAATTTGCCTTAAAGGTCTGAAACACGGCAGGAAGAGCGGGGATATCCTTCTTCCTGACCTGTGAGTGGCTCCCAGAGCTTAGAGTCTCATCGATCCCTACTGCCTGTGCACATCGTCGAGTATGTCCTGAATCAAGGGATAACATGAGCGGCAGCCGGCGCCGGCATTGCACGCGCGCGTCACATCTTCAATCGTCGCGAGGGATTCGGAACGGATCTGGCCCTCAATCACTCGTTCGGAAACGCCGAAGCAGGTGCAGATCAATGCTTCGTCACCAACCCACTCTTCCCTGATCGAGTTGCTGTAGTCGGTGATAGCGGCGAGGAGCGCTTCGCAGGCAAGCGCAGCACAATCTTGTCGTCCAGCCTCAACTGCTCCGATCTGTTGGTTCAACAAATCCGGTCGTTGGGCCAGCGCTGCCGCCTCGGCAGTTATCTCGCCGGAAATCCTGCTAGTTAAAAACGATGCCGCCGCTACCATGACACTGCAGCCCGCAGCTCGAAACCTGGCTTCAACAATTCGCTGCGATTCATCCACATGCAAAGACACTTGCACTATCGCACCACATTCAAACGAAGCTGAACGGCCGGTGTGGTTGGGTTCCGGGGCATCGCCAACGTTGGTCGAATTGAAGAACAGTTCCGTTTGAGACTCGTGATTCAGGGACATGTCGCGAACAGATCTTACTCGGCAAATCGAAGACAGCAAGCTGACTCATTCGGATTCGGTCAGAGTCTGGTACGAGCCGTCCCTACCTGGCTTTCATGATTCGCGCCTTTGACTAAGATCATATGACCCACGCGCCACTGCGCTGTAGTACTGACTTCATGACGCCATCGTTGAGCCAATGTCGCATAACCCAGTCCGCTACTGGATGGTAGTGGTCTCATCTCACTAAGACTATGGGAATTTGGCTCGTTCCGATCCGGCTCGAAATTCGTGGTCACACGAATCAGGTTTGAAAATAAACGCCAGTGCCATCAAACTCAGCTTCATGTTTGCAGACTTTAGCCAACGAAGCTTGGAACTCGAGCACCTCGATAAAGGTGATTACACCGCAGACGAATACGAGGGTTGTATGATTGAGCTTCAGCGAGTCAACCGGTGGCTGGGGGATGCGAGCGCTTTACGCAATTCGCTGCTCAAAGAGATCGATGATCGCGGTTTATCCCAGTTTTCAGTGGTCGATGTTGGTGCGGGCTCAGGTGAATTGTTGCGTGTCCTGGCCCAATGGTCCCGGGAAACACACCGAGAAGCGAAGCTGACGGGCGTGGAACTCAACGCGCGCTCGGCATCCGCCATCCTCGAATCATCGGCGGAATACAAAGGAATTAACGCAGTCCGAGCCGATGCGCTCCGTCTCCCTTTTGTCGATAACGAGTTTGACTATGCAATTTGTTCGCTCTTCACGCATCATTTCAAGGACCAACAAGTAGTAGATATCCTGCGTGAGTTGGGCCGGGTAGCTCGACTCCGTGTTTTTGTCATTGACCTTCACCGGCATCCGGTGGCCTACTATTTTTACACCACTGTGGGACGGTTGTTTTTACACAATCGATTGATACGAGAAGACGGCGCGTTATCGATTCTGAGAAGCTTTGTTCCGGAGGAATTGAAGGACCTTGCCAGACGTGCCCAACTAAACAATATCAGCGTAACGCGGCACTTTCCTTATCGCCTCGTACTTGACGCTTCCCCCTGAATATTGTGACCACTTCCCCAAAACCTTCCGCGGAAACCTTCGACGTAATCATTGCCGGCGCCGGACCAGCCGGCTCGAGCGCTGCAATTCACATTGCGATGAAGGGAGGACGGGTGTTGCTGGTGGAGGCCAAGAAGTTTCCACGGCCAAAACTTTGCGGCGAGTTTATTTCACCCGAATGCATCGACCACTTTCAGCGACTCGGGGTTAAGGACCAAATGTTTTCTGCCGGCGGCGCCGAAGTTACCCGCACCGTCTTCTACGCTCGTCGCGGGCAGAATGTGGAGGTGCCGAGTGAATGGTTTGGCTCGGGTGGGAGTGCGCTGGGGTTGAGTCGGGCGGAGATGGACCTCAAACTTATTGAACGTGCCCGCAGCGCAGGCGTCACGGTGTTTGAGGAAACCCAGGCTTCAGGTTTGATGCAGGAATCTGGAAAAATAAATGGGCTGAAGGCACGCCGCGGTCAGACCGCCTACGAGTTTCACGCACCTATAACCATCGATGCTACTGGACGCGCCCGTGCTTTGGGGCGCCACCTCGACAAGATGGTCTCCCATCAGACAAAACGAACCAGGCGTTCACTGGTGGCTTTCAAGACTCACCTGGAGAACGCCCGGCTGGCCGAGGGCGCATGCGAGATCTACTCCTATCCCAGAGGTTACGGTGGATTAAGTAGTGTCGAAGGTGGACTGAGTAATCTATGTTTCATTGTCGCGGCAAACGACGTACGTCTTTGCGGTTCTGACCCGGAACGCGTGATGCGCGAAGTGCTCATGAAAAATACGCGCGCAGCAACAACGCTCGCCGAGGCTCGAAGTTGTAAGCCATGGTTGAGTGTCTCGCTCGAAGGGTTTGGGCGCCGTATGCCAGCGCCAGCGCCGGGTTTGTTAACGATTGGAGATGCCGCGTCTTTTATTGATCCCTTCACCGGCAGCGGCATGCTGATGGCGCTCGAGAGTGGCGACGTGGTAGCGAGATTGATCAATCGACATCTACCATCACTACGACGGGGAGACAGCCCGATGACAGTGGCGCGAGAATACGATGAGGAGTATGAAGCGAAATTTAACTCTCGTTTACGCGTAGCCGGGCTGCTGCGACGCGCTGCTTTTGTTCCCCTTCTTCCCGAAGCGGTCATATTATTCTGCGGTACGAGCACTCGCCTACGACGGAAGATCGCTCGCGCAACGCGTCCCCCATCCATTCATTAAATGGTTAAGCAGGCCATCCTAAAAACGACTTATCAATTGCGCTAATCAGTGTCCCGTAAGACTGTGGCCAAAGGATATAAATGCTTGCCAGACGTTAGCTTTTGGAGTAAAAATGCCTCGCGTTCTTCTCTGAGTGCTCCCCGGCGCCCTACTCATTGGTCGTGGTTTTGCTTCCGGCCCGTCCAGCTCCTCGGATTGCCGTGGACCAATCGGAAAATTGTCTCGAAGATAAGAAACCAGGAAGCGTGTCTGTTAATGGTTCAAGTAATAGTAGCTGGCCCACCAAGTCCCAACTTAACCAAGGAGAATTAGCTTATGTTTGCGTCACCCAAGAAGTGGTTTAACCATTCTCTCCGTCTGACAGCGTTCTTAATTGTTTTAGCAGTTTGTGGGCTTATGGGAGCCAGCGTGGCTTATGGTCAAGCGCAATCGAATGCCGCTGACTTGAACGGTTATGTTCGTGACCCTCAGGGTGCGATCGTCGTGGGCGCAGTGGTCACCGCACGTAACCCGGCGACAAATTTTTCGCGCAATGCCACCACCAATGACGAGGGTTACTACCAGATGGTGAGCTTGCCTCCAGGCGAGTACGAGATCTCCGTTGAAGCCCCCAGTTACAAGAAGGCCGTGGTTCCTTCGTACAAACTGACGGTGGGTGCGCGCGCCGATCTCGACGTAACGCTTGAAGTGGGCCAGGTCTCAGAAATCGTCAACATCTCAACTGAAGACCAACCAATTGTTGAAACAACTCGCTCGACTGTAGCAAACACGATCGAAAGCGAGCGCATTGAAAACCTTCCAATCAACCAGCGCGACTACCTCGGTTTCTCGACCACAATTTCGACTGTCAATCGTGGTAACGATCGTCCGATCGGTCCGGCGCCCTCGTCTGGCTTGAATATAGGCGGGCAGCGTGGACGTTCAACTTTGATCCAGGTTGATGGAGCTGACAACACTGACAACTCGGTTAACGCATCGAGGTCAACGGTCAGCCAGGAAGCCGTCCAGGAATTTCAGGTCGCGACGAATTCATATGCACCGGAGTTTGGACGCGCCACCGGCGGTATCATCAACGTAGTAACCAAAGGCGGAACAAACGACTTCCGCGGCAACATCTTCGGTTTCATCCGTCACAAATCGATCCAGGCACGTAACGCCCTGGCGCCACTCATCGATAACGACCCGGGCAAAAAGCCTCCGTTTACGCGTGCGCAGTATGGCGCCACGCTTGGTGGCCCAATCATTAAGGATCGCACCTTCTTCTTCGGAGCTTTCGAACAGCGTCGCCGTCAGGAATCGGGCTTCTTTACCTCAGACGTACAAGGCGGATTGAACGGCTCCGCCACGATTCCGGTGATTCCGGGATTGAATCCGCTTTCACGTACGTTTACCAACATCACGCCCGCGCAAGCAACTTTCATTAATGGACTCGTTACGGCGGGCGTTCCTCTGTTGGGAAGTCCTGCGACTGCCGCCCAGGGTGCACAATTTATCTGCCTGGCTAGAACTTACGGCTTCTTTACCTCAGTTGCAGGTTCTGTGGGCCTGAATGGTCTTAGTACGTTGGCTAGTCCAAACGACGGCAGCGGTTGCCCGGCATTTAGTCCAATTGCTCCAGGCATCATTGGCGGCCGCTTTTTACTTTCAGGAACGCCGGTCCCGACCCTCGCCAACAACGGGGCCGCACCAAACTTCATTACGGTTAACGGCGCTGGCCAACCCATTGGCTTCCGGCCGCTCAACCAACTTCGACGCGTCTTCCCAATTTCTGAAAACACCAGCTTCTTCTCGGTTCGCGCCGATCACAAGATCAATCAAGCGAATCAGCTGACGATGCGCTTTGGCTACAACCCGAGTGACATCACCGGTATCCAGGACGAATCGCAAAATCAAACCCTGGGACAGAATGATTTTTCGCGCACCGGCATTCAAACCTTGCGGGACACGACCTTCACTGCAAACGTTGCTTCTACGTTAACTAACTCGATCGTAAACGAAGCCCGGTTCCAGTTTGGACGTCGCAAAGCAACTTTTGATTCGCAGATTCCCAGTGTAGCGCTGCAGATTTCAGGCGCAGCGTTCATCGGCTCGAACCCGTTCTCGCCTGTTGACCGCACCGAGGATCGTTTCCAGATTGCCGATAACGTGAACTGGATCATCGGTAACCACACCACCAAATTCGGCGCGGACTTCAACTTTATCGACGTTAACGCCACGTTTGAATTGAACTTCCCCGGTCTCTTCAATTTCAGCACCTTTGCGTTGCAGCCGGTAATCACGGGTCTTCCCGCCAATGCGCCGCCGCTAACACCGATTCAATCGTATGGCCTGGGTTTTCCCAGCGTGTTTATCCAGGGTTTCGGCGATCCACGCAGCTCAATCAAAAACCGTCCGATCGCCTTCTTTGCGCAGGATTCATGGAAAGCCAGACGTAACCTGACGTTCAACTACGGTGTTCGTTACGACGTGGAATTGACGGACACGATCGCGCCGATCGCATTCCGCGATCCGCTAACCGGCATCACTCTTTCAGAGACTGACTTGTTGGCTCTTCAGAATGGCCTCGGCGTTCAGCAGGGCTTCCCCCGCGACACAAATAACTTTGCCCCGCGCGTTGGCATGGCTTGGGACATCACCGGCGATGGCAAGACAGTGCTTCGTGCGGCGTACGGCATTTTCTATGACCACCCGCTTCTGGCCGTTGCTTTTAACTCAGACATCGCTGATGGTTCGCAGCAACAGCAGTACACCAACGTTCTGCCAATTAGCCCGGCGCCTAATGCAACTCTGAACCTGTTGAATATTTTCCAGGGAACAGTTTGTACGGCCGCTACGACCAATCCGTTTTGCCCGCCCGGTGTTACCACGCCAGGCGCGGCCGCGACTGCGCAGTATCTACCGGGTCGTTTGATCTTTAATGACCAAACATTCGTAGGCTTCGGACCGGTGTTCCCGTTCACCCTGAATGTGGCGCAGGACTTTCAATATGCTTATGCGAACCAGGCAAATCTAACGATCGAGCGCCAGCTTGGTAAGAACCTTTCGCTCTCCGCTAGTTGGATTTTTGTAGGTGCACACCACCTACCTCACCCGCAGGACATCAACGCGCCACGCGCCGATCTAATCGCGGAGAACTTCCGTCGCTTTGCCGCAAATAATCCAGTGCTTTGTCCGACTGGTTGCCCGAATGGACGCAATCCAACGGGTCTGGCTGAGGCCGTGTTGTTCCCGATTCCAACAGCCAGCAACGCCCTTTACACCGTGCGCATTCCCGGATTGGTGGCGGTTAACAACACCAATGGCCAGGTAATCGTTAGCCCGCTGGCCGCAAACTTCTTCCGGCCAAACGCTCCGAACTACTTCTTCCTCGCCGCCAACGGCGTCAGCAAGGCCGTTTTCGACGGAGCGATGATCGGGTCCGTTCGCACACCAGGCGCCATCACGCCGTTTGGTGACGTGAGTGCCCAGCTTTCAGATGGCAACTCAAACTACAATGCGCTGAACCTTGAAGTTAAGCGCAGGTTCTCCAAGAACATCCAGTTCCTGGCGTCGTACACGTGGTCGCATTCGATCGACGACTCTTCGGACCTGCAAACGTTGCTGAAGCCACTTAACAACCGCAACTTCCGTCTCGACCGCTCTGACTCGCTGTTTGATCAAAGACACCGTTTTGTTTTCAGCGGTATGTGGACTTCGCCGAGTGCATGGCGCAGCGCATCAAGCACCGCCAGACGCTTCTTTGCGGATTTCACGATTGCGCCAATCCTCGAGATTTCGTCGGGTCGTCCATTCAATATCCTGACGGGCATCGATCAGAATCTCGACTTACAAAGCTCAAACGAGAGACCGAGTGTGGCTGACAACGGCACACTGATTCTGCCGCCGTTCCTAACGGATGGCAGCCTCGGTCGCAATCGCGGTATTACCCACAGCTACGCCTCGCTCGATTTGCGCGTGATGCGTTCCATTCGTTTGGGCGAGCGTTTCCGTCTGGACCTGATTGGCGAAGGCTTCAACCTGTTCAATAAGTTCAACGAGGCTGCCGCGAATCCGTTCTTCGACGTGGTGAACGCCTTTGGCCAGCGCGGTCCTGGCGGTCGCTATCACAGCAACCCGACCGCCGCATACGACCCGAGGCAGTTTCAGTTTGGCCTCAAGCTGAACTTCTAGGGTGCGTGGGACAGGCTTTCCTGCCTGTCCACGAATTCCGCCCGAGTGGCGTTGGACAGCAAAAGCCGGACAGACAGGAATGTCTGTCGTACACATCAAGAGGGGCACGGCGCAAACCGTGCCCCTGTCTTGTTTTCTGGCGGTGGGCAATTAACTTGCGCTACATTGAGGCTTGGCAAACTAAATGCCCTTCCGGGGCATCCGAAAACATGCCTTTGGAACACCTTTTTATTGCCTGAAACAAACCCTCTCCCAAGGGAATTCGCTGATGATTAACCGACCTGTGAAAGCATCCGTCTTTATCGTTGCACTTGTCCTGAGCATGATTGGAGTCGCTGGAGCTCAGTCCAGCCGCCCGCGCCGGGTGAAACCTCAGCCAGCCAAGCCCGCCGAGGAACCTCTGCTGCGTCCCGAGCCGACTCCGAATCCTACCGCTCGCAATAATTCCAATCGCCCCTTGATCGACGTCCAGCCGGTGAAACCGGTCAGCAATACAGCCGGGACGGTCGGGACAGCCGGCGCCGGCGACACTACCAACGCATACAAACTTTTGCAGGAGAAGAAATTCGCCGAGGCAGCCAAAGCGGCGAAAGCGATTGCAGCTCAGTTTCCAAACGATCCTGAAGCCTGGAAGATTGCGGGGTTCGCGGAGTTGAACCTCAAACAATATGCCCTGGCGATTGAGGATCTCGAGAAGGCGATGAACCTGCAAGAGGTTTCCAAGAAGGACGATATCAACACTGCTGATGCGTTGGCCCAAGCTCTCGTGTTGTCGGAAAAATACGAGCGCGCCCTGCCGCTGCTGGTGACTGCTACGAATCGTCCTGGCGCACAGCCTGATCCGGCAATGCTTTATTACCGCGGCCTGGCCGAGTACAAGACCGGCAAACTGGTTGACGCCGAAAAAACATTGAGCGCGGTGGTCAAAGCCAATCCCAAGGATTCGCTATCACTCTTTTACCTGGGACAGATTGCAGCCGGCAAAAACGATTTCGACGGTGCTATCTCGGCGCTTAACCGGGCGACAGTTATTGATCCACGCTTTGGCGCTGCCTGGATGTTACTGACTTCCGCCTATCTGCGTCGTGCAGGTCTCAGCACTGACGCGGCAAAAGCCTCGGCTGATTATTTAAGCGCGGTTCGAGCGGGTGAGGGTTTGATCAAGGTCAGGACTGACGCCGAAGCGGTCACCCTATTCGGCCAGGCCCTTATCGGATCCGAACAATACGTGCGAGCGGCTGCCGCTTTGGAGCGAGCCACCGTATCAGCTGATGCTAAGCCGGTGACGTTCTATCTGCTTGGTATTGCCCAGTCGCGCGCGAAGAATTTTCCTAAGGCGATAGCTGCTTTGCAAACCGCCGCTCAGAAATCTCCAAACGACGTTAACGTTTATCGAGAGCTTGGGTACGCACTCGAAGTGACCAAGCAATATGGAAAAGCACTGAGTGCTTACGAAAAAGGATTGAGTCTGGCGCCAACCGATGCGGATTTTAAAGAAGCGGCCGAACGCGTAAGACCATTTGCCAAATAACTAACGTTACGCAGACTGTTAGTTTGCTAATCTCTAACCCAGAAGCAACTACAAGCGAAGCCGAAGCAAACTAACAGTTTGCTTTACGATCGAAAGGATTTTCCATGAAACTGATTGCAACCCTATTCCTAACGCTGGCTATGACTGCTGTCGTTTGTGCCCAACGCCCACGTGCTGTCGACACCGCCCCGGCTGACGCGTCCAAGGCAGTCCCTGCTCCGGCTCCGCAATCAATGAAGGCGAAGTATGAGGGCGGCGTTTTAGGCCATAGCGAAACGATGGAAGGCACCTTATCCTTCGACGATACCAACCAACGTCTGCTCTTCAAAAATAAGAAGCAGAAGGAAGTGTTGTTTATCCCATACAGCGCGATCAACTCCGCCTTTACCGACACTCAGAAAAAGCGTCCGGCGGCGGCTACGGTCGCCCAGCACGTCCCTATGTTCGGATGGCCTTTGGGTTATATCAAAACAAAGGTTCGCTATCTGACGCTGCAATTCAGCGACCAGGATACCAACGTCTCTGGGATAACCAGTTTCAGGCTTGAGAACAAAGACCTGGTGGATTCGGTGGTTTATGCTCTAGCTAATAAAGCGGGCCTAACTCCTCGAGGCGGTATCTACGTAAGGAAGTCCGACAGCGCAGAGGCCACGAAGATTATTCGGTAGGCATGAATCCTGAGTTGGTGAAAGAAGGCGGGCATCTGGCCCGTCTTTTTTTGTGATTTGCTTGTCTGTGGTGTTTGGGGTAGAGAGCTGCCGCACAAAACGGGAGCGGACTCTTATCGGAAATGACCGGTCTTATGTCATGCCCTCGGGGACAGCTAGTATCAGTCAGCCAAAGCTTCCCAGTCTCGTTTCAGGAGTCCATACACGCGCGCATCAAGTAGCCGGTCGTTCTTCTCGTAATGCTCGCGCAACCGGCCTTCGAGTTGGAATCCATTGTGCTCAAGCACACTGGCTGAAGCAGCATTCAATTCAAAGACGTGCGCCACCAGTTTCGTTAACTGGAGTTCACTGAAAGCGTAGCTGATATATGCACGCAACGCGTCGGTCATGATTCGCTGACCCCAATAGGCTGGAGCAAGCCAGTAGCCGAGTTCCCCGCGATGGGTGGTGCCTGGCTCCAGTTTATCGGCGCCTATCGACCCAATCATTTCATCCTCGTCGTTCCGAATAGCAAACGTGACGTCGATACCAACGTTTTGCCGGTGCTGCATTCGTAGCTTCAGCCATGCATCAGCGTCAGCTTCGTGATACGGATACGGAATCGTTAGCGTATTTTCATGGACCTCTGGTGATTGGAGATGCTTCAGCATCGCGGACTTGTCGCTTGCTTTAACGCTCGAGAGATAGATGCCCGGGCGCACCGGAATTATTTTTGACGACACTTCGCTTGCGGCCATTTCCTCAAACCATTCTGCGCGGTGTTATTTTCACTTTCATTAGCTGCTCACCGCGCTTCAGAGTTAATTCATACGGGACCGCCAGCTCCAGCAACCCGTTCAATTTGGAGAGCGTAAACCCTGACGCCGGACGTCCATCAATTTCGACAATCACGTCATCTTTTTGCAGCCGCGCATCCGACGCGGGGGAATCTTCCAGCACGCCGGTGACCCGGTAGGTCCGGTAATCGCTGCCATGAGCTTCAAGACTAATTCCGCTAAACGCGCGATCATACGGTTTCCCGAACATCGAGTTGGGCTCGAGAATTATTCGCTCTCTTTCGTAATCAAGAAAAACTTTGAAGCGATTCATAACCTGCGCCCCGATATTCCCCACCAGTTCCGAACTGGCAAAGGCCCCAGCGCTGTCTTCCGCAAATAAAGTAATCGGTTTCTGAATGATAAAGGAACCAACCTTCAATTCGGCGACTCTGCCTAGTTGCCCGCTGACAGAGCCGCCTGCGCCCGCTGCCCCCAGAGCTTTGATACTCCTGGAATTTGGACCAGGAAGTTTGTGATTACGAACTGTAGGACTATGTAATGCGAGCGCTAACCCTGATCCAATATCCACCACAAATTTACCCTTAATTACTTCGCCCTCGACCGGCTTCACTTGCGCATCAATGATTGGATGACCCGCCAAGTTGATCTTGATGGGAATACTTTCTCCTGGCCCCTTGTAGGAAAAAGTTGTTCGGTGGTGAAGCTTCATCTGCCTCGCCGGGTAGTCGATCTCAACGACGAAGTTCTTGATGAAGTCGTGTCCGATTATTCCGTCAAAGTCCTGGCCCAAACGTGAAGCGAGTCGGCCAATAGGCAACGCCAGGGTGACGGGTTGAGTGAAGCCCTCCAGTCCTTCGACCGAGAACGAAGCGTTTCGCACAAAAGCCCCAGTAGGCACTTCAGCTCCTGCCCCCTGCATCCTGACTGCCCCTTCCAGGTTCAGTCCCATTTCGCGACCCCGATCCAAATCAACAATTGCGTGCTTGTCACCTGTATCCAGAACAAAGGCGAGGGGCCGTGAATTGTTGATGCGCACTTTCAAGATGATGTGCCGGTTCGCCAATTCGAATGGAATTGTGATCGGGTTGGCTTGAGCAGTTTGTGGGGAGCTGGAACTTGCCGAGCGTGCAGAGTGAGCAGGCGGAAACGACAAGACGCCCGACAGGAGCAACGCGATGAGCAGGCCGGTGGCTGCGGCCAGATTTGTTCGTTTCATGTCTAGTGTCCAGGTTTTCCAGCGGTTGTATTCAGTTTCAGGGGATCTGAAGGATCCGGAGCGACGCCGACGCATCGGGGTTCTAGTGGCTTGTTCACGTCCGCCGTAGTAATTCGTTCCGGGAAACGGTGGTTGTGGTTCGGGGTCGCCCAGGGGCCATGACCCGACGAGATAGCCTCCCGATCCGCCGGTCACCGTTCAGAATTAACTCACACGCTTTCAATGCATACTCTTCGAAACATTCGAGCCGTGACGCCAGCACAATCCAGCAGTTCTTCCCCGAGCGCCAAATCTGCCGTCGCGACAAGTCAGGAAACTCCTTTGCCAAACTGTCGACGTGTTCGCTGCTGGTAAACAACCACATACCATTGGTTGATGGTTGCTTCACGTTGTCGCGCAAGGTAAACAGCAATCGCTCGTCAAGGTAAACATAGGTAAAGCCAAACGCACTTTTCACAACCGGCCGCAGTTCGGACAGTTCCTCGATTACGAAATCAAAAGGCAGTCGCTGCTTTGTCGATGTGGTGCGCATCACGAACCTATCGCCTTCTTTTGAAAAATAAATAGATCTACGGGCTCAAACACGGCTGAGGTGGATGATTCCCGATCGATCCAGCTCTTGAATTTCTCAACGCCTTCTCGAAATTCCTCGTCGCTAATCGAAACCAATGACGATAAACCTCGTTGGGATATCTTGTTGAAATAGTCGGCGTACGACGAGGCAATTAACTGCCGCACGGTCTCATGCGAAACGGCGACAAAATTCTCATCGGTGATTGTCGAAACAACCTCGCTCGAATCAGGTGTTCGTTGCTCTTCCATCTGATATGCCGCCGGGAAGAAACGAAGCCATTCGAGCTCATGATTATGTTCGCGAGTGCCGTTGCGCAAGACCAGATAACCCTCAGCAGTTAGAACTCGAGAGATTTCCTTCAGTGCCTGCTGAGGATTGAGTAGGTGGTGGAACACCTGCGACATGAAAACCAGATCTACGGATTGATCTTCAAGCGGAATATTGTCGGAGGTGCCCTCTTTCCATTCGACGCCGGCGTCGGCTCTCGACGATGCCACTTCAAGCATCGCCGCAGATGGCTCAATTCCAACTGCGGCACATTTAAATGCTTCAGCGAGAGCTGCAGTGAAGCGGCCCGTCCCACAACCCAGGTCCAGCACTTTGTTAATTGCTTCAGCGGGAATTGCTGCCGTGAGAGTTTCCATCCAAAGCGACATCGTCTCCGGTGGTAGGTTTCGGGCCGAGTCGTAGCGATTGGCGACGACTACTTCGCTATAAGCGTTTCGCATGGTCATAACCTAATTTTGCTCGGATCACTGTCCGGCTTTTCTGAAGAACTCCCCGGAAGCCGCTTGAGTTTCTTCAGGCGTTTGCTCCCTGAGCTGTTGGTTGATGCCCAACTCGTGGCCAAATTGCCGCGCCAGCCTGTCGTATTTCGGTCGCAGCCCCGCGTTCAAAAAGTGGCACTGGTCAAAACTGGACCCGGCTTCGTCTTTTTTCCCCGCGGGCGACGTGGACCAGGCCGAGGTTGCACCAGGCTTCAGCATTTTGCGAGTCCAACCCCAATCATTTATTGATGTCGGAAAAAGCGCCGTCGAAATTTTTTGGGGCCAACTTGACGTGTTCGGAAGGGATGCCCATTGTTGAGTGTCCCGTACCTCAACGACAAGCATGTCGGACCTTGGCCGAAGTTCTATTTACGAGATCGAGCGGTACGTGGCTTTGCTTGACGCCTTTTGCTCTCTTCAACCGCCGGTATGACGTATTCCTTTTGACGAGTCCGACGCCGCCTGCCCGCTACCCGTGCCCCCATTGGTTTGTTCCACCAACTTGGCGGGCGCAATCAAACCCCATGCTTCCTTGAGATGCAGTGACAATTCATCATCTGAAACTTGCGACATTTCAATCCCTATCCAGCCGCGCACGCCTACATACGGAGGTTTGTAAAACTTTTCAGGCGAGGCTTTGATAAGCGCCTCCTGAATGCCTATTGCCGCCGGCACCGTCACAGCAACGTGCCCGTCGTTGTGATGATTGTTGGAGAACATCGCGAACACTTTCTTGCGCACAAACCACGTAGGTTCACCATGTGAAAGTTTTTCGGTTGTTTCGGGAAGAGAGTTGCAAATTTGCCTGACCCGTTCAATCTGTTTTTCGTTGGATTCAGATTTTCCGCTCATCGTCGCAGGTCCCCGGCGTTATAACTTGAAATCCTTTGGAACAAACTCAATCGACTTCGCAACTCCACCTGTCTTCGACATGGTTTCGTCAGGCACATAGATTATTACGACGTTATTTTCCTGAGGCCGCGCACCACAAGTAATCTCACGACCCGAGTCGGGGCTAAAGCTTTTAAGACTCACCTGCTTGAAGCTGTTGGTCGTGAGCCGGAACACCCTCTCGTGAAGCTGCACGAAAAATATGATGCCCTTTCCATCGCAATCGACGCGCTTAAGAATACCCTGCACCTGCGCTTCGCCTTGTGAAGGCTTTCTCAGTGCAGCCCGCAACGCCAATTCGGGATCGAAGTGCACCAAAAACTGGCCATCGTTACGATGACCTCCATCATTTCCTAACGTTTCTGAATCGGGTGAACGCTGACGTAGCGCGCGGTTACTACTCAATTTCTCCAGGACACCCAACAGGTTCTGAGACTTTTGCCTCAACTCAGCATCCCTTTTGTTCTCGCTGAGTTTTTGCAAAAGCTCGCGCGCTGATTTGTAATCGTCTTTCGCCATGTGAATCTGGGCCAACATAAACGCCAGATCGCCACGAGTGGATGAAGCTGCGAGAATCCGTTTCAGGTCTCGTTCCGATTCATCCAGCTTGGCTTGCGAAACCAGGTTGACGTAAGCGAGTAGTCCATATGAATCGAGAAAGTCGGGCCGGAGCTCGATGGCCTTATTCAGATGCGTTCGCATCCGGTTGGCAAGTTCCGCGGCAACGCCAGTGGAATATTCATAATTCTCGGAACTAGCGCGACTCAAAGCAAACGCGTAGTAGTAGTGAATCAGATAGTTTTGGCTGTTAGCGGCAACCGCCTTCTCAAGACTCGCTCGCGCTTCCTCAATCCTACCTTCGCGCACCCGCAGCATGCCGAGCGCCGCATGGGCCATCGCCAGATTCGGATCAAGCTCTAACGCCTTTTTCAGATAAATTTCAGCATCGGCGCGATTACTGTGCAGCAACAGGTCTCCGAGGTACGCTTGTGCTTCAGCTTCAGTTACTCGCGATACCACCAGTTCCCGTTCGAAATCTACCTTCTGGGTAAAGTGTCCCGAGACGATCGGGTAGCGATCTTTTCGGATGTAGTCGTAGAGCTCTTTTTCCAATTGATCGAAATTCACGTTAAACGCCTGCTTGAATGCCGTGTCAGCGTCGACGTTCGCCCCAAGAGCATCGATGAACGATCCGATTTGGTTTACTCGTTGTGCGCCCTTTCCTAAAATCAGATAGTGCATCAAGGCCCATGACTGGGCGTAGAAGACACTTTGTTTCTCGCGTTCGTTGTAAAAAGGCGAATCATGATCGACCGCGAAGAGCGTTTTGAGAGGCAGCATTTTCGATTGGCGCAGCAAATAGACGTGGCTGCCAATCGGCCTGCCCAGCACGAATTTTTGATCGTCGGAAATTGTTGCCGTGCTGTAGTACTCGGCCAAACCTTCGCTAAACCAGGTCGGAGCATTCTTGCTGGTATTGCTGATTAGCAGGTGAGTGTATTCGTGAAAAATGACTGCGAACGGATCCTGCTCGCCACGACCCGCGGTTGTCAGAGTGATGTAATTAACATCGGGACCTGACTGGAAATAACCGGCTGTGTTGGCTCCGGTCTTAAATGGAGCGTACGACTTGTCGTTTTTGAAAACTACAACAGTGGTGGGCACCGGCGATGAAAGATTCGCATGGTCAAACAAGCGGGAAAACACTTCGCGAAATTGTTCTAACCGGCCGGCGACCTCACGAATCTCTTTTTCATTTGCGTTGCCGATTAGGAGGAAGTTTTTTGAGCGAACGCTGACCCAGCTGTCTTTCGCCCAAGCGTCGATTGGCGCTACGAGAAAGAAGCAGAGCAGGAGGAATATCGTTGAACGCTTCATGAAACTATTTCAGGGGCAGAATCCGCAGTCGTTTGAAGCCTCGGGCTAGGGAGCGAAGATTGACGAATGTGCTAATCGGAAAACATATTCGACGGTTACCAGTTGCGACACCGGTTGCCCATTTTTCATAGCCGGTTTGAATTTGATTTTGCAGGCGACGCGAATCGCGTTTTCAGTAAGTCCCGCCGGCAATCTCTTGATAATTCTGATTTGATCAACCCGAGCCTCCGCCGACAGTAAGGCTTTGAGAACAACGAAACCTTGCACGCCGTTACGTCGAGCTTCCTTCGTGTACGTTGGTTGAGGCCTCGAGAGAATGGTGGCCCGCGCGTCCACGTCTCTTGATGAGAAGACTTTGGGTTCAGCTTCCGATCTTTCAAGAATTCGGTCGAGGCTGCCGTCCTCGGTGCAGCGATAATCCTGATTGGGTTCGGCGGTTACCTCAGGCGTCGGATTCTGTGGCGCTGTTGATGCGGGTGCGGTGGCTTCTGCAGGAGGCGGCGAAACGGGGACTACTATTTGTTTGGCGCGTCTCCCCGACTGTGCGTTTATGATCACGCTTAGAAAAAGAACGAGGGCAAAAGGAAGGAACTTCTTCATACGAGAACTCCGCAACAAGACTTCGACTGAGATATTACGCGAGCTGCGCGCGTGGTTGAAGCGGTCTGGGGAGGCTGGAGTCTATTACGGCCGGGAAAACGATTGCTGAATGTCTAACCACCGGCCCATTGCGGAAGCTCATCGAGGTACTCTTTGTTGACTCCTCGGAGCCAAACAAACCGATCATCGATCTTGGCGGGTGTGACGACTCTCACTGCTACCAACCCAAATATGAGAGCGGCCAACAACGCCAGGGCGCCAAAGGCGAGGTAAGTGCCGTCGTTCGTAGCGACTGTCAGGACAAATCCCAGCACCCCCACAATAGACAACGCCCAGGTGATCATAATATTGCGTCGTCGTTTGGCCCGGTGCTCGTCACAGAGGCCAATCTCCACCGTCGCTGACTTGCGCAGCACCATGGCTACAATCAAGTAGATAAGCAAGGCCACTAAGATGATCAAATAGATCGCGGGATGGTGCCAGGAGAGTTTGCGTTTTAGCCGGCCAACGGTCGGTACGTTACATTTCACACACCGGTCGGGGAGCGAAGCATCTCTGGTCATTACGAGTTTCGCGTCCTCGCGCCAAACGCCCGTTCCTCCCGTGTTGGGTGGAGGTGGTAATACGTAGCCATCCTCCAAGACGATGCCCTGCACTCGGGAGTCGGCCACGATTGGCATTGTGGCTCCGATCGGCGCCCCGCACCGCTTACACGTAGAATCGGTAGGGAAGTTTACCAGACCACATTGCGCGCATTTTTGAGATGACAAGGAATCCTCCGGTGAGGAGCGTAACGCTCAAAGTGCGAACCGTTGCGGAATGTTACTCCTCAGGACCGGCACAAGTCGGGCCATGAAGGGCGGGAATCTTCTGACTGATAACTGGATAGTTCGGAGCTTCGTCGATATTGATCTGAGTCCAATGAGCATAGTTCTCGGGCACGTTGGTGTCGGCGAAGATAGCCTCAACCGGACACTCAGGCACACACGCATCGCAGTCGATGCAGGTGTCGGCATTTATGTAAAGACGATCTGGTAGTTCGTGAAATGCTTCGACCGGGCACACAGCAGCGCAGTCGGTATATTTGCAGTCAACACATAACTCCACCACTACATAGGTCATCTGATCAATTTGCTCCTTTCAAACTGACAAATAGTTATTCAGTAATGTATGGAATGTCAACTGAAAAAATTTGAACCTCCTCAATGTTCGACATGCTTCAGCTTGCCGCGGAGGTATCTGACACTCATCAGTAGTTTTACTGAAATCGCAGGGCTGAATTTTCACACTGAGCGACAAGCTGAAGCACGTCGAACATTAATAAGAATCGTAGAAGCCAAGAAGGGACGGCCACGGCGTGCCGCCTCATAGAGGACCTTCAGCTTGGTTGCGCACAAGTAAAAAGACGCGCTGAATCTCGAACTGTTTAGCTAGGATTAGAGGATGACGATTTTTTCTGAACGGTGCCTGGTCCATTGATGGTCTTGTTCACAACCGGATCCCCGGAATAGACCACGTTGGATGGTCCTGAAACAGTTACATCAAGCTGCTCAATGGCACGAACCTCTACTTGTGAGACACCCTTTGAATCAACCACAGCTCGCTGAGCACGCAACTTTCCAGTATCGATGTTGGCTGCGCCACTAGTGTCTATCTCGACAAGTTTAGTTTCTCCCGAAACGTTAACGCTGGGAGCTCCATTAACTTCAAGTTCAAACTTGTCGTTGTTCAGTCCCGTCACGTCGATCTTCCCCGCGCCATTGGCAGAGAAGCCTTCAAGGTCTGCCACCGCAATTCTGATTATCACTGGCTGAGAAGCGGAGAAGCCCTGCTTAGATTTTAGTTGCAGCACATTGTTGGAAACTTCGGTCAGAATCAGCGGGAGAAGGTTGTCATCAGCTTCTATCTCGACGGATGGTTGTTGCTGAGCCACAACTTCAATGTGGAAGGCCCCTTCGCTCGAAACGGAGGTAAACGTTGCCACCTCACGTTTTTGCTTTTGGCGGTTGCCAGAGCCTTTTACCTGATTCAGTATGCCGTGATGGCACCCCACTGCGAAGGCCGTCAATAATATAAGTGGAATGATTTTCTTCATTGTGATGTTGCCTCGCTTTGGGTTCTCAACGACCTTGTTCATGACGAACGTAGTCTAGAGTTCGAGTCGTATTCTCGGTAACACTCGGCACCGGCTCAGCCAAACTTCGCGGTTGAGCCGGATGTAGTTGAGGTTGAGCTACAAACTGCATAGGGGGCGCAACGGCCTTTCTCTCCTTAGCGCTCGTGAGCCTCGATAATTGTCTTACCAGCAGAACTTCAGTAGTGATGACTATTATGAAAGTAAAGAGCATGAAGAAGCCGACGATGTCGTCATGAACATTTGCTTCCGTCTTGAGGGTCAGGGCCCCGCCTAGCATGATGCCCAGCCCGATTATTCCGATTAGTGTTATTGCAGTCAGGAAGGCCGCGATCGGGGCGGTTTTTGAATCGTTGCGTTCCTTCAAATTCGTGCCGCAACGATTACAATAACTAAGACCAACCGCTAGCGGCGTGCCGCACGCAATGCAAAACATAGCACACTACCTTTCAACTAATGCTGTGGTCACATTGAAAGTCACACAATCAGAAACGGCTGCGCGAAGCTTGATGTTTCAGATTTTTGGACTGGGTCACCGCCAGAATATCGCACCTCTCGATGAGCCAGCACGTTAATTTGTGGGAATAATTCGCAGCCTTTCGGTTCTCGACGCTATACTTGCTGGTGAAAGTCATCGTGACCTAGTTTATTCCTGAATGGATCTGATACTCGCCCTAATTCGACTCGCACTCAGCCTAATCTTTGGCGTTGCCGGAATCGCAAAGCTCCTGGACCAGCCTGGAACCCGTCAAGCCGTGGTTAATTTTGGCGCTCCCGAACACACGGCGCCAAGGATTGCCATAGCTTTGCCAGTGGTCGAATTGCTAATCATGCTTGGCCTTTTGTTCAACGAATCGGCCCGGTGGAGCGCATGGGCGGCACTCGTAACACTGACAGTTTTCATGATTGTCATTGGTGTTAATCTGGCTCAAGGTCGTACCCACGATTGCCATTGCTTTGGGCAGTTACACTCGCGCCCATTAGGTTGGCCCACGCTGGCAAAGAATGTCGTCTTTGCCCTCCTTGCCATCGTGGTTGTATGGAGATTCAAGCCCAACGTCTATCCTCCTATTTACACAACAATTTTTGCTGCGATTGCTGATCTAAGCGGAATCACTGTCGTACTACTCGCGGTCGCAATTGTTTTTGGAGTAGCCGCGTTAGTATTCTGGCAACGCCGAAAGCCGGACAAACCGATTAAAATACCCAAGGCGTTGCCTCTCGATTCGCCGGCTCCTAATTTTGAAATTCAGTCATATGAGGGAGGCAATCGATCCTTGAGTCAGCTGCTCGAACCAGGCAAGCCTTTATTGCTTCTGTTCACCAATCCAAAGTGTGGTCCATGCGTCAGCCTCTTTGAGGAAATAAAAGACTGGCAGGATTCACATGGCACGACCTTGACGATTGCATTGATCAGTCGAGGCTCGATAAAGGACAACTTCGTGAGCGTTGCCAAAAATGGTCTGGGTGAAGTGCTGTTGCAGCAGAAAGCTGAAATCGCAAATCTGTTCGGCGCCAATGCAACTCCCACTGCTATTCTTGTGAATCAGGAAGGCAGGATTGCCAGCCATCCTGCGGCAGGTGCTGACGAAATCCGGGCGCTGCTCGAGTCAGTCATTGGACAACCACTTTCAAAAGACGAGACGGCTGAAGTCCGCGCTCAGTAGCGAATTTCAATTTCATTCTTACTTAACAAAAAACATTTGGAGTTAACCATGAAACGCCCTCAGAAAAACGAAGCTGCGGACTACTATTTCGGATACATCAACCTGGTGCCGGAGGGAAACATTGTCGAGGTACTTGAGCAGCAGATGAACGAAACGATTACGTTTCTGTCTGCCATTTCCGAAGAGCAGTCGCTGTTTCGATATGCGCCTGACAAGTGGTCGTTGCGAGAGTTGCTCAACCACATTAATGATACTGAGCGCGTATTTGTGTTTCGGGCTCTCTGGTTTGCGCGCGGCTTTACTGAGCCGCTGCCGTCTTTTGATCAGGAGATTGGAGTGAAGGGTGCAGGTGCCAATGAGGTGCCCTGGGCGTCGCATGTTGAGGAGTTTCGCAGCGTGCGAAAGGCGACCCTGGATCTATTTAGGACGTTGCCTGAGGAGGCGTGGAAACGCAGTGGTATCGCGAGCGACAATTTAGTTACGGTTAAGGCTCTCGCTTACATTACCGCCGGCCACGCCGCCCACCATGCAAACGTTATTCGGCTTCGCTATTTGGCGGCTGCCGTTAATTGAAGTTCAGTGTTTTGGGTAGACCGTGATAACGCTGTTCAATCGCCTGAAGTTAGTGTGACGGACGCGCCCGGTGCTCAGCAAACTTTGGGCAATTTCAAGTTGGGCCATCAGCCTTATCTCAGGTCGCTCGAGCTGGTTTGAAAGAGAACGGGCTCCTTCAGAGTCCACGCGCGCGAGTAGTCCCAGGTTTTGTTCGATGCTGTTGACCACATTTCCCAGGTTGGTGTAGTTTCGCTTCATCCACTCACCCTGGTTCAAATAACTATTCTCGAAACCATCCAGCACAGCAGCGGCCTCGACTAGTTGATTTACTAACACGATGAGGGGCTGAAGGAGTGCGACACTTTGCGGCGCGTCTATGGATGCGTACGACTGGGCGAGTTGCAACTGCGCTGTGATCCGCTGCGAGTTTCGTGGAAAAGATTCCAGCAAAGTGTTTGCCTCAGATAGAAAGCTCGCGGCCTGTTTCTTTTCTCCCTTGGCTTGCAGATTGTTCGCCAAAGACAACAACAGCTGGAATCGATGTTCGACTCCCTGAACTCGTTCAAGGGCCTGAACGGCTTCAGCAATTTTGTTTTCGTTCACTGCGGACCAGAACAATTGCTGATTTATCTGTTCGAGTATTTGCTGACGTTGCGGTCCATCGGTAATGAACTCATTTACGATCTGTCGCGCTCGAGCTCCATCTCCGTTCATGATGGCCTTCTGCGCGGCTTGTTGGTAAATCTGCGGGTGGTGTTCCTTGCCATACTTCGCCGTGAGGGCCAATAGATCTTCAATCGAACCCTTCTGGATGATCTCGTTTAGTTCCTGGTTTAGCGTCGAGCCAGCATCTTGAGTCTTCACTACCCGCTGGTTCCATTGCTTGAGTGCGCTAACCTTCCCCGGAGCGTATTTTTCAAACTGCGTCATGTAGGAAGAGATCTGGCCGGAAGAGTTATGGACGATGGAGTTTTCACTTCGCCCATCGGGCTTAACGGTCAAAATTGCATTCGCCAGGTATTCGACCAGGGTGCGGTAGGTGTCTTCATTTGCCTGAGGTGGTTGAAACGAACCCAGCAGGTTCCACGCCGCGTTCGAGGCTTCATAATCAGTGGTCAGATCTGAATTCCTCAATTTCTCGATTAGTTCAGTATGAAACGTTCGGGCAGCTTCCGGATTTTTAGAAAAGATATTATGAAGTACTGACGTCGACTGATAAGTCACGCCACTTCGCAAGCTTGCCCGCGCAATCTTCAAGGCTTGTTCCGGATCCTTCTGAGCGATCAGAGCCGCCAGGTGCAGCTCGATGCTATTTTCACTGCCGTAGTGGTTCCCGCGCGGCGTCATCCCTGATGGAGGACGCGTGCCTCGCAAAAACGCCAGCGCCATTACAGGGTCGCGTTGCGCCATACGATCAATAATCTCGCGTCGCTGCTGTTGGATGATACCGAGGAGGTTTATCGACTTCTGCTCGCCCGGATTGAGGTTCGCCATGACGGCGCCGACTTCTTTGGTCAGCGTCTCGAAAAGGGCGCGCCCGCGTTTTTCGTCTCGCGACCACATCAAGTCAGCCACAGTAGTGGTTAGATAAATACGGTTGTCAGCGCTGCGTAAACTGGGAATGCTGGTGGCAATGGCTTCAAGCATCTCGAACGCCTGCTTCGAAGCCTCATCCTTTTCTGGCGTGGAATCGTTCTGTTCCTGGGCGGATACCAAAGCAGGAAACGCTAAAAACAGGCACAGAAAAGCAGTCTTAATCCGTGATCGAATCATCGTTACACCTCTGGCGTGATCCTTTTTGGAAGCCCGCTGATATCGCTTTAGAAAACTGCGACAGAACTTGAACGAATGAGGAGTGCATACTTGCACTCGCAATCGAGGAGACCGGGTTTAGAACCTGACCGCGTTACTGGTGCTTGGAGGTAAGAATTCCAGTCCGGGTTTCCCGTCGAAGTCCGAGATTCTGGATTTTATTTCCGAAGTCCAGTGAGCCATCACTTTCCCGTCGACCTGCTGTTCAAAGATTGAGGGCTACCATCTCGTTTCGTGCTGCGCGGTGTGTGAAGGCTGAGTCGAGTGCGCATGCGTTTCTGCCATTCGCTGTGTTTTTGATCCACTTCTTCGATTTGATTTAGTGCCTCTGCCAAACTCTCGCCGCCGAGTTGACGCATCTTCAGATAGAGAAGCGCCGGCACGATCGACATTAGCGGCACGATAAAGATGTTGAGTAGTCCGGTCAGTTGCTGATAGATGCTGTTGCTAATGCTGACCCCTGTGCCCGGTGTTGGCGTTCCGCCAGCCTTCACCGTCAATCTGCCGAGTAACATGCTCACAGTCATCGGAATCGCTAGTTGTAGAATCGTAATGATGATGACGGTTCGCCAGGATCTGGAGGCGAGCTCACGTGCCCTCTTAAGTGCAGCCTTCTTTTCCAATCCCTCAATCAGCACCACCGGAGCATAAAGAGCGTAGCGGATGGTCATGATCAATCCAGGTATGATCAGCAGGATGAAACCGATCACGATTCGCAGAGTTACCCTCACCGCAGTATTGAGAAACGGCTTCCAGCGCCGGCGCAACACAGCGAACGCCGTGCGAAGTTCTACCGGACGCAAGGGCGCGGCGGTTACCTGGGTGACGATCACCGCGGTCATTCCTGACATCGCGGCGGCTGCTACGAAGTGAGACGCAATCTGCAAGAGCGCCACTAAGGCGATGGCTACTATGTAGAACACCTTCATTGGCGACATGCCTTTCGGCAGACGGTCGCCCAACAACTCGAGACCAATCAGCATGAACGTGGTGATGATTACCGGAATGTGCGCGATCAAGGACAACTTCAGGAACTTAGGAAAGTATTCACTGTAGAGAGCTACGGCCCGGCGATAGAGAGCGCCGATGCCTTCGGCTTGAGCCCTCAGTTCACTGGCAAACGCCGCAGCGGTTTGCGGACGCTCAGCGGGATCTTTTGCGAGCGCGCTCATTACCACTCGCGCGGCACGCTTGGGAGTTTTGGCGGCTCGCTGGCGCAACGATTGAGGCGGCGTCTCGATGTGATCCCGCATTACGTTGACGGTCTTGCCGGCGAATGGCGGCTCCCCCGCGAGCATCTGATAAGCGATGACTCCCAAACTGTAAATATCGGAGCGCGCATCAAGTTTCTTTGCCGCGCATTGTTCGGGCGACATGTAGAGTGGCGTTCCCATGATTGCCCCAACTCTGGTGAGTTCGCTGGCGCGGGTGGTGTTTGCTTCAATGTTGGTCGAACGAAAGCCGGCGGTTTTTCTTTCTGTAAGAATGAGAGTTCCGTCCTCATCATCGTCGAGGCCGGTTTGGGCAGCAGACATCGAGGACGTCTTATCGGAGTGCGCAAAAAGCTGTGTGCCCTTCTCCTCATCAATCAAACGATTTTCTTGTGCAACGTTGTGGCCGCCGATGAGGGTAGCTACTTCAGCATCCTCATCCGCTGGATAAATTAACGTCTCGAACTCAAGATCTTTGGGTCCCGTCTTAATGATCGTTGCATCGTCACCATTCGGTATTTGGCTAGCGTCCGGTTCGGTGGAAAGTGGGCCGGTCTCACCAATTTCAGCCTCAGCGAGTTTCGCAATTCCGAAGTCGAGTACCTTGACGCGGTAGCCCCCGAGCCGGTTTGGTTCAAGCCAAATATTTTCGGGCTTCAAGTCGCGATGGATGATTCCCTGAAGATGTGCTTCGTGGACGGCGGAACTGACCTGCTCAAGGATATCCACCACCCAATCCAGCGGCAGGCGTTCTTCCTCCGCGAGCACATCGCCGAGTGTGCAGCCATCCAGGTATTCCATGACCAGATAGGCGACGGGTTCTGTGCCGGCCCTGGCGAAGCCGAAGTCGGTAACGTCAACAACGTTTGGGTGACGAAGGCGGCCGGCTGCGCGGGCTTCACGTTTGAACCGGGCGACAAACTCCTCGTTACGCATAAACTGAGGTGTGATCAGTTTTAGAGCGACATAACGTTCGGTGCCGAGGTGGGTTGCCAGATACACAGCACCCATGCCGCCGCGTCCGAGCAGCCGCTCGAGCCGGTACTTATCGTCCAGCACCTGGCCGAGGTAGGGATCAGCTTCTTCAATCATTCTTGGGAATCGTACGGGGAGAAACCCGAATCGTAAAGAGGAGCAGCAGACAGAGGAGAATAGCTGATGCGGCGCAGCAGCTAGCTAGAAGCTGCCAATACTGCTTCGCGATATTGGAGCGCCAGTCAGGGCCTGAGTGTGAAAATGAGCAATGAGGGCATAACGATCAGTCGTATAGCGCAGGCCTTTCAAATCTGACTTGGAGATCACAATCTGTGACCTCCAAATTCGGAACTCTGCTTAGTTTCTCCTTCGGGCAATGTCAGCGCTACGCACACATCTGCCAAGCTTTGATAACTTCTATCGGAACCGTCAGCATCAGGATTTCCAACAGCAAGCTGTCCCTGATCCAAAGAATCAAAACCAGCTCCAGCACCACGAAAACGATAATCGCGCGACGGACGCCGAGCCATCGTGCGATTAGAAATCCGAGCAGGCAGCACAGAATGTCGCCGATTGAGTTGATCACGGTGTCGCCGGTATAACCCAGAGCTGCAGTAGCGGTGCGATAACGATCGATCACGAAATTGGTGTTTTCAAAAATTTCCCAGGCGGCTTCGAGTGCGATCGCGAGGAGTAGTTGCCAGTGCGATTTGAGGCGGGGAATGACTAAAGCAATCAGCCAGTAGAAAGCGAACCCGTGAAGTATGTGAGTAAAGGCGTATGGATCGAGGAAGTGTTGCGAGTTGTCTGAGCTGCAGGTGTTACCAATCCAAAATTTCACTGAGCCACATGCGCAAATCCACAGCCGTCCTTGCACGCGCAGCATCAAAGCAGCCACGACAAGAATAGCCACAATACCCAACCAAAGCGCCAATCTTTCTGACCAGCTGCGATTGTTCTTTGTTGCCGCCGTCAAGCGCGTCCTCGCCGGTAGTTCCGTGCGTAAGGAGGCACGGCGATGGTGTCCGGCAAGACTGGATCCTTGACGGGCTCGCCCGAGGCAAGACTCAGAGGAATTACACCAGCCCACACGGGAAGGTTGTAGTCTTCGTCATCATCGATTGGTGGACCAGTGCGGACCTTCGCTGATGCCTCATTAAGCTCGAGGCACAAGACCGAGGTTGCCTTAAGCTCCTGAACTGTCGGCTCCCTTACCTCTGCCCATCGTCCCGGAATCACGTGTTCCGAAAACGCTGTTAGTGCAGCGATCTTGGTTGTCCCGTCTTCCACCAGAATGGCGCGACCAAAAATCACGGCAGAACGGTAATTCATCGAATGATGAAAAGCTGAGCGGGCCAGGACCAATCCATCCAGCAAGGTTACGGTGATGCAAACATCGACGCCGTCGGCCAGCGTCCGCAACATTCGACTCGCCTGTGACCCGTGAATAAAGAGTTGATCCTCAACACGCGCGTAACCGGTTGGTATAACGAAGGGACGACCATCAACCGCAAAGCCGACATGACATATCAAGCCTTCGTCGAGAATTCCGTAAATTGAGTTGCGATCATGTGCGCCACGTTTCGGCAGTCGTTTAAGAGTTGTTCGTTCTGTTTTGGGAAAGTCCATGTTCGAATCGTAATTCGTAAAGGACGAATCGTAAATCAAAATTGTGTTCGATAAGCTTTAAGCTTGTGGTAGTCGCGACAACTGAAGTTTATGCGACTGTAATCCGATCGGGGCAATTCAGCCACCGCACTTAGTACGTAGCTTGTATAGTAGAATACGTAGCTTGAGCTTCCTGCATACTATGCCCGCAACACTGAATCGGCCTTCCCTGTGTCTTCTGTGCATTGTTGCGTTAGTTGCTGCTTCAGCTTGTACGAACGCGAAGAATGATACGGAGCCAACTCCGGTATTAAGTGGTCCACCCTCGACCACTCTTCCAATGCCTCCGTTAAAGGCTAACACCGAGTTGGGATGGCTGTTGGCTGACGGTAAAAGGCAGCGACTGGCTGACTATCGAGGGAAAGTGGTTGTAGTGGATTTTTACGCGACGTGGTGCGTGCCGTGTCGCCAAAGTATTCCACATTTGGTAAATCTGCAGGATGAGCGGGGAGCGAAAGGATTACAGGTCGTTGGGCTAAATGTTGGCGGCGCCGATGACCGTGTCAAGGTACCCGAGTTTGCCCGCGAGCTCGGCGTTAACTATCCACTTGGTTTTCCCGATAAAGCGTTGACCGATCTTTTTCTTTCGGACAATCAGACCCTTCCGCAAACATTTGTGTTGGACCGCGACGGCCAGTTGGTGAAAAGATTAATCGGGTACCAGCAATCGACTAATACAGAACTTGAGAACGCAATCACAGCTGCAATCGAAAAATAGTAGGTTGAGGTAAATGGAAAAAAAGACGGTAAGGAAAGCAAAAATACTGGCGACGCTAGGACCTGCATCGCGCGACCAGTCGGTAATCGAGAGTCTGATTCACGCCGGCGCGAATGGTGTGCGCATCAACATGTCTCATGGAACGCGCGAAGAGAAAACTGAAGACATCAAAAACGCCCGGGCAGCGGCGAAAAACCTGAATCAACCACTGGCTATTCTGGTTGACCTTTCGGGCCCAAAGATTCGCACGCGCCAGCTTACGAATAACGAACCAGTCACATTAAAAGCCGGCCAAGTGTTTACGCTCACGACGCGTGACATTAAGGGAGACGAGACTCAGGTAGCCACGAATTATCCAGATCTGGCCCGCGTAGTGGAACCCGGCACGAGACTTTTGCTGGACGACGGAGCTATCGCGCTTATGGTCGAGACTACCACCAAGACTGATGTCGTTTGCCGAGTAATCGATGGCGGTGTCTTGGGCGAGCGTAAGGGAATTAACTTGCCCGGCGTATCCCTGCCGATTGATTCGCTCACTCCGAAAGATATCGAGGATTTGAATTGGGCAGTTGAGCAAGAAGTTGATTACATCGCCCTCTCGTTTGTTCGTCGAGCGGAAGACTGTTCACGCGCGAAAACTCTCATCATGGAAGCGGGTGGGCGCGCTCCCCTGGTGGCCAAGATTGAGAAAGCGGAAGCCATCGATCATCTTGACGAAATCATCGCTACTGCCGATGCGGTAATGGTGGCGCGTGGAGACCTGGGTGTTGAAACGAGCGTGGAGCTGGTTCCTGTTTACCAGAAGCGGATCATCGAGAGGGCGGTCCATGCCGGGAAAATGGTTATTACCGCTACGCAGATGCTGCAGTCGATGGTTTCAAATCCCCGGCCGACACGCGCGGAAGCGTCGGACGTGGCTAATGCTGTTTGGGACGGCAGCGACACGGTGATGCTATCCAACGAGACCGCCAGCGGGCTTTACCCAGTTGCTGCGGTGCAGACCATGTGCCGCATCATTGAATCGGCCGAGTCGGCGACAGAGCCGGTTGAAGACAAGATCGCGCACTGGGTAGGCCGGCAGTCCGGACGTGTGAGCCGCGCACTCTGCGAGGCGGCGGCGTTTGCTGCTGACGAAATGGGCACCCGCGTTACGGCGGTGCTAACCGAATCAGGATTGATGGCACGTCGGCTCTCTGCTTTGCGTCCCGAGCAACGCATTGTCGCTCTTACGAATTCAAGGGAAGTGCAGAATGAATTGGCTTTGATATGGGGAGTCGAATCGCTGGTTGTTCCGCACGCAAAGACTACCGAAGAAATGTTGAAGATCGGCGAGAAGATATTGCTGGAAAATGGTGTGGTCGAAAAAGGCGAGATGATTGTGGTTATGGCTGGACGATTGTCGGGGCTGGGACTCTCAAGTTCCGTGACACTCTTTACGGTCGGGAGTGCCGCCACCACTTGATGCTAACAGGCAGCTAACACCCACTTCCGAGCGCGCACTTTCAATTTTTTGAGTCGCTCCGGAGCGGCCATGGGTGCCTTAACTTCAACCGTGATTTGGCCCAAGTGATTTGGGGTAATCCCAGGACATTCGAACGCCAGCCGGTACTGGTTGTGAAGCTCTGTAGCTAATAAACTTGCCATTCGGTCTAATTCCTGTGAGTTCTTCGGGAAATAAGTAAGACCTCCAGTCAGTTCGGTTAACTCCAGGAGAACATCTCTCCCATCAGGCTGCCCAGGGGCTTGAAACACCTCCCTGATTCCACTCGCATAGAACTGCACTTCCGACACCTTCAATAGATCCCTTACCTTCGCGAACCCCTGACTTGAAGTGTTGTCCGAACCATCGGAAAAGAGAATGATTGCGGACTTGCGGTGTGGACCTTTTGCCACCGTGTTCACGGCAAGGATTAGGGCGTCATAAAGAGCGGTATGGCCCTTTGTTTTGGAGGGAATGCTACTCACCAGCGTTTTGACGTCTCGAGTCCAATCGGCTCGAACTTCCGGTTTAGGCCCAAATGAAACCAGGAGGTACTGGTTCTGGGTGTTCGCCAATTCCACAAAGCTTGCGAGCGTACGGGCGATTGGCCCAGGACGAGCAATTTCACGGAACTCCGGAATCTGCATCGACCCTGAAGTATCAATTACAAACGCTACATTCAGCGGTTCGTGAGTAATCTCAGCTGTGCGTACGGTGCAACGTCCTTTGCCTTGGCTTATTAGGAAGTTTTCTCGCGCCAGGCCGCCGACGAGATCGCCACGAGAGTTCGTGACCGTAACCGTCAATGAGCGCAGGCGGGACTCAGGGGAAGTCTTATCCTGACCGACAGATGATCCTACGAAAATTAGGCTTAAGAGGGTTGAGGTTAGACCAAGTCTCAGATACTGCATGAGGCGATAGACCACATTCGGAAAATGGTTCTTTATTCGACGTGCACCATCCCACCGACGGCTTCTTTTTTCTTCTGCTCTTCGGCCATCTGGGCCGGCGTCTTTTGAGGATCGCGCCAGTTATCGAGGATGCCAACCTGATGGACGCATTGAAGCGTGCAGGTGGGAGCGCACCATTTCTCGGTGTTGTATTCACGATCAAAGTCCACCATCGTGTAATCCTCAAGCGGAATTCCCGGGTAGCCACGCTGCTGCGAGCACCAGTGAACTAGACCTTCTTCGCAAATGTAGAGATAGCGAGCACCCGCGCGACAGCGCCATTGGTAGGGTTTGCCTTCCGCAACACTGTCCTGAAACCAGTTTAGCCGGGCGTGGTCCTTGTTACCCATCTTCTTCACTTGCTGGAAGATGTCTTTTTCTTTTGCTGACAGCGGCTTCAGGATCCCATCGCTGTCGTGGATGACGCCGACGGTTGTGGAAAAACCCAGTTCGACCGCTCGGTTGGCTACCGTCAAGGCGTCGTCAGGATTTTTGATGCCACCCCCAATTACTGAATTTATGTTCACGTGAAAGTCAGCAAACTCCGAAAGGTAACGGAGCTTCTTGTCGAGTACGCGCAAACTCTTGCGAGACACTTCATCTGGTTCGACGTTATCTATACTAATCTGCAGGTTATCGAGACCCGCTTTGTTAAGTCGCTTGATGCGATCTGGCGTGAAGTAATAGCCGTTTGAAATGAGACCGGCAATCATCCCTCGAACCCGGATGTGATGAATGATGTCATCGAGTTGCGGGTGCATCATAGGCTCGCCACCGGAAATCGTCACAATCGAAGTTCCCAGGTCGGCGAGTTTATCCAAGCGACGCTTGACAACGTCGACTGGTACGGGCGATGAGTTGTGGTCGTACTCGTTGCAGTAACCGCAGGCCAGGTTGCAGCGCCGCATCGGAATCAAGTGGGCTAAAACGGGGTGACGGCTCGAGACCAGGGCGCGGCCTATGAAGCTAAACTGACGGAGCTTTTGATTTACAAACGTGCTTTTTCGCATCTGCGGAAACTTTATTAACTATCGACGAAATGTAAATGATGAATCTTGATCGCGAAGGATAGGCGACCAGGCTAATGAAAGGCAAATGACCCTGCCAAACCACGGCCCATAAAACGAAGAGGGGCTCTGAATTCAGGACTCAGAGCCCCTCAATATTCGTATTGGCTTTGCCTTTAACCCTTGACGATCTTTACGTTTGAATCGAGCTTGACATCAAACTCGCTTCCTGAAAGCCGCAGGTTCTTTTCCAGGCCAGTCAGGCGCATTGTGGTCGCATCATCGTTCTTCTCAACGATCTTGGTCTGCACCGGCATTCCCGACGAATCGACCCAAATCTCGGCATATTTAAAGCTCGAGTTACCTTTGGGAACCAGAGTCAAGTGAATGGTGCTCACGCCGCCCCACAATGTTTCCTCGCGCACGTCCTGAACGGGCTGAAACTTCGTCTCAAGCTGTTGGCGCGTCATGTACATCATTTCCAACACGCCGCCGGCTTTATTTCGGCTCGACTTGGAGCTGCCCTTGTAGGCCATGCCGAGACGTGGACGGAACAGTGTGTACTGACCATTCGCAACGGCGAGAATTTCGTGCTGCGGTCTCTGCCACTCAATGCGTACCTGTGCATCGCGTCCGCTCGCAGGCATGTAAAGAAGCACGCCGCTATAGACATCGTTGTCGCGCAGCTGAGCGTTATATTTCTGCATGCTCAGGTTCGCTTTGAGCGACCGGAGCGACTGACGATTCTTCTCCATGCGATTCAAAACGGCGCTGACAAGTCCAGCACTCTGCGCTTCAGTCGCCGGAGGCGATGCCGCAAAAAAAGCGGCAGTCAAAACTGCCATAAGGACAATGGGGGAAACAAATCTCTTCATAAATGCTCCTCTAACTGGGGAAAAAAGCCTTTCTTATAACGACCCCTTGATAAAACTCGCCAATTATAAGGGTTGACTATCGTATGTCAACCTCGTAACCCTTTATCTTTCCCGACCCATCCATCAGTTTCCTGACATTTAGGATGCGTAGGTTTTGACGTCCGGTCACCTCGCGGGCGCACTGTTCAAGCTGGACGTTATCTTGTGTGTTTTCAGCAACTTCAGGGCAAGCCAGCACTATCGTGTCAGCCTGATTCTGATGCATCAAATTGCCTTTCCGTTCGCCGCTTTCAAACCACCATTTTGGTGTCAAAAATATGAAAATAAGAATGACAACGCACAAGGCATCCCACTGCCATGTATTTCTGGCGTAATTCCAAAAGAAGATTTTTCTCAGTAGAGCTAACAACTTGGTTGCTTCTCGAGGTTATGTTCTGGCAAGTCGTGAGCCAGATTACTGGTCTGGTAAAGAAACCCCAGGATCTGACGATAGACAAGGAAAATCCCGCAAAGGCCTTCAATTACAACTGGACAGTGGCCGCCGACTCAACGATATGACCGTCACGCATTTGTATTATACGTCGGCACATTGCTGCGGCTTCAGGGTTGTGAGTAATCATTACGATCGTCTGGTTAAACCGATAGTTCAGTTCCTGGAACATGTTGAGTACGAGGGCTGAATTCTCAGAATCAAGGTTTCCCGTCGGCTCATCAGCGAGGACGATGGCCGGTCGTGTAACTACGGCACGCGCTAGTGCCACGCGCTGTTGTTCTCCACCGGAGAGTTCGAGGGGTTTGTGATGCAGTTTATCTTCGAGTCCCAGCAAGCGCAGAACTTCACGACGTCGTTCGGGATCGTCCCCTCCGTTACCGTGGATTCGTTCGGCGAGTCGAAGATTACCTTCGGCAGTCAGGGTTGGAAACAAATTGAATCGCTGAAACACGAATCCGATCTTGCGTCGTCTGATGTCTGTTCGCTTGGCGTCTGAAGCTGAAGTTAGGTCTTCGCCGTCGAGCATAATGCGGCCGCTGGACGGCGTGAGCAGTCCTCCCAAGAGATGAAGCATGGTGGACTTGCCGCACCCCGAGGGACCCATGATGGCAATAAACTCACCCTCGTGCACTTCGAGTGACACACCGCGCAATGCCGGCACATCCACTCGTCCTACTCGGTAGGTTTTTACCAGATCCTCTGCTTGTAAGATCGTTCTCATTAGTAGCAATAATCCGATTATTCAGACGTAGCTGTCATCACCGCTTGATTAATTAGTGCCGGATGCTGGATGGTAATACACCAACTGCTTTTATGGCTAACGGGGGGAATTCGATTGGGTGGCTGATTTGTTTCGCAGGCGTTCGTCGAGATCAACTTCCGGTAGCTGCCACCTGTTTTCGAGCACGAACGCTTCAGGCGGGTATTCCTTGTCGATATCAACGCTTGAGGGTGACTGGTAAACAATGCGGAGTTTGTATTTGTCGCGAGGGCGAGTGATCTCGACGCGCGAGGGCAACACGCGTTGCACCGTCTCGCCGAGAGGCTTTTCGTCCCAATAAGCCACATCTGTAATTAGGCTGCCACGAACGTCAAAGGTTTGCACACGGGCCAGACGAATACCGTTGTATCGATCGAACCAGAACCGGCGCAACAGTCGCGCCTCGCCGTTTGCCGGTTGAGACACCTCTTCCAACAGGTAGTAACCTCTGACAATACGCACGCCCTTTTTGGCTTTTGGCCGAGTGTCATCCTCTTCCTGATAAAACTCACTGCGCACAAACGAAGCTTCCTTTGACTCAGTTGAGACGGGGCTGATCAATAGAGCTTCGGTTAAATGCTGAGGGCGCAGGTTTGATAAAGCATTGACCGTTTCCTTGCCGGTCATATCCCGCTTTTTGGGTGCAGCAGCAGGCGTGGCCGAGCCGTTAATATCAAGAGGCTCGTACGCAGCGTTGTTTGTCCCCTTAACAAATCTCTTGTATCTCTCTTCGCCTTCCAATACCGCAACTCGAAAACTCTCACCGTTTGAAGTCATCTGGGCGATATCTTTGGCGATAAAAGGAACGGAAATGACCAGATAGATTTTTCCAGGTCGCTGTATTGTTACTGTCCCATCGGCCTGCTTGTACTTCTCAGCGATTCCAACTTCTGCAAACGATGTGTCTTCGAATTCAATGTCAACTTTTCCATGAATCGACTTAGCGGTCGCCACTCGATTGACTTCGCCGATCAGTCGCGGTGTATCGGCTTCGGAAAGTGGACCCAGCAACTGGGGAACCTGAACCTTCTTGCTGGGACGGAAGAGCCCGCAACCGGTACCTAACAGACCGATAGCGATTAGCAGCGAGACTGTAAGAATTCGAGCGAGCGACAGGTGTTGAGCAATATTGGAATTGGACATGAAACAGGATCTGAAAGAAAGCCCCAACAGCTCGCCAGGGTGGTGAAATAGTGCGTCAAGCTAACAAAGACATTTTTCCTTGTCAACGCGGCCTTTTATCGACGCCAAGCCTTCAACGCAGCAATTCAGCTCCAATTGCAGCCCCTTCTGATGCCCTGGCTCTCGAGCACGTTTTGCGCCTTTTGAGTATTTTCAATCGAGCACCAATTCAGGCTTACCAAATCTGTGCCGGAGCTTGTTAATTGTCCTCAATACCTGCGGTCGACTTACCAACTTCTGTTCCAGAGTTTCTTTACCGGGGAAATCGAGCAGCATGACGCCAAGCAGGATAGTTAGAAATCCCTGACCCGGTACTCCGGGAAGTGACAGCACGATACCTAGCGCTACCAGTAAAACACCTACCAGGTTTTTCCCGATAATCGCCATATAACGGACTGCCCTCGAATGGTTAGGAAGAATTGTTTTTGGTCGCCCCTTCCGAAAATAGTCAGCCGGAATTTTAACCATTATGACGGTGACGATTCCCAAACTGATGCTAAAGGTGATCAGGAACAGAACAATTCCGAGAACCACTCGCTGCCAGGTGAACATTTCAGAATCAAACATAAACGTATTTCCACGGCGACTATAGGTTGTCTCGACGACCGCTCAGGATCGAGTCTATTACTTCGTCAACAATGTCAGCAGCGCCGGCCGGTAGTTGAAAATCCGCGTTTTCAGCGACTTCCCAAAACTCATCGAGCCCTTTGGCTCCGGCGCGTTCAAGCGCAAGAGTTTGAATCAACAAATCGATCACATCAGCCGCCTTTACTAAACGCGCTTCGACACTCGTGCGTTGCTCGTAGTCGTGGAAAAGATCTTCGTATTGAGATGCGCCGCTGCCGGTTGCGGCGACGATATCTCGAAACGCATTTTCCTCGGCATGCGTTCTCGATTCAGTGCCGAAATACGCGGTGGCTGTTTTGGGCATATCACCGACGCGCGTTTCCGCCCAATCATGGATCAGGGCCATTCTTAGCACCCGCTCGACATCGATTTCCAAGCCCCGTCGTTTGATTTCATCAGCCAGCAGCATTGCTGTCGCGCAAACGCCAAAGGAATGCGCCGCCACAGATTCGGTGCCGTTTGGCAGTCCGCGCAAAGTCCAGCCGGTTCGGTCCAGACGTTTCAAGCGTTGAAGTTCGATAAGCGTTGAGAGCATCGCTGATACTCTAACCACTAATGTTTGCCTCAACAAGACGCGCCTTGGCTTGGTCATAAGCATCTGCTACGGGTTTCGCCCTGATCGAAAAAGCGGCGACCCGATTGCGCAGGTCGCCGCTCCCGGCTACAGGATTAATTTACCTCATCACTGGTCACGGTTTGTTGAAGCGCCCGCAGACTGTGTTATCCGAAGATTGAAACTCGTACCTTTCTCCAGCCTGAGATTGTCACCCTGCAGCGATAACACGGAGCTGCCTTCAGCTGAGGCTGACGACGACTCGGATATGCGAATGTGACCTAGTGTTCGTCTCAAGCCGCTCGACGTACCACCTACGGCGTTGGTGGTTGAATTCACGGTTGATCCTACTGCGGCTGTGGTGTTGCCGACGGCCGAACCCAAAGTCGAGGTTGTAGAATTCGCTACGCTGCCGACTCCACCCAGCAATCCGCCACTTGTTGATGCCGAGCTGGATGATCTACTCGATCCATTTGCGCTGGTTCCGAACATATCGTCACGGCCGGCGTCTGCTGAAGCTGCAGCACTTGTAACCGAGGTTATCGTTGCGGAAATCGGCATTGTCAAAGCACCGTGCTCAATCCGATCAAAGATGATACCCACGCGCGACGCCGCTCCGTCTCGGCCTCGTTGCGCTACCTCAGACACGTGTCCAATCAGGCGGGCCCCCTTGCCAACCACGGTTCGTCCTTCCGACTTGAGAGCCTTGGTCGTCTTCAAAACTACTTGATCGCCGACTTTTGCTTTGCGCGCGTCGATCGTGTTCTGCAGTTGCGCAGTTAACGATGTGTTTGATTCAAGGTTGACGCTCTTTGCACCAGCCGCGGCGGAATTTTGTGACTCTCCCTGGCCGCTCGCTGACGTCGCAGTTGATTGCGCCTGGACCACGATTGCACAAGTGAATACAAGACTAAGAACCAAAATGTTTTTCTTCATGAAAATTCACCTCGAAGGTTAATGCAGCTCTGATCCTGTTCGAAGGATTCGATTGAGATCAGCCGATCAGCTTGTTGGACCACTTCTATGGGGAAACCTTTACGGGAAAAGGATGAGGAAAGCTTAATTGAGGTTGTAGTTCACGAAACGACGTTGACCTTGCAAATTTGTTGCAAAAGCCAATCGCAGGAGTAGTTGGTCGCCCGGGGTCTGCGGAGAGGAGGGGGAGGATTGCTAAACCGAGGGTTACCGGCAGTCGTCGTGTTCGCAACCGCATCCGATTTCCATCACGCCAGCTTTTTCCGCGTCTTCGCAATACTCACCGCAGTATTTGCTGTCTGAAGCCGCGCGACAATCGCAGGCTGGATGTTTACATTTAGCTTGATCGTCTGACATATCGTTCCCTTCTAATCAGTTCAATTGGCTTTGTAACAAAGCCCCGACTCGTCGACGTGACGTAATTGTCACGGCGCCTGGCGCACGATTATCGTCCTCTGGGTGGTCCCAACATTGACGACCATTGGCCGATCTAACTGGATCGGATGTTCCTGACCATCCACGCTAATCATCAGATTGAGATCGCGACCACTCACGGTAGCGGTGATCGGCATCGGCGTTGGCGACACTCGCGGTAAAAGGTTCGATGCCACAATCCGCCAGGTGGACGGAGCACAGCTAATGCGAACCCCTGGGGCGTCTGTTTCAAAAGCCTCGCTGGCCGCCAGCGCGCCGGCTTTGAATAACCCTTCACCACAACGGACACCTGCGCCGTCATAAAACGTCACCAGGCCAGTGACTAACGCGTATGAGATCCCGCTGGCATTTCGTATTACCATTCGAACATTGGTGACCGGAGAATCAACTCCGCCGCTTAGAGACGTAGTACGGAGACTTGCTTCCAACGCCGCAGCGCCATTTCCGTCGAGCGCCACAGCAGACTCAGACAGCGACACTCGCTTTTCCTCGAGCGCTCCTTCCTGTCCAATCACACAGAAGCAACTTGCCAGAACCACTAAGCCCGCCAGGAGAATTCTCATTGGAACCCCTTTCGCATTACGTGTTGTAAGTAGCTGGACAATTCTAGGTCTTATTCAGTCGCAATCAAAGCATCTGAGGCAAAAGGGCCGCACCTCGCGGCAGAATATATCCGTCTCCATTTTGTCTCAGGCTTGCGACGGCGTCTCCAAGTGACCGTGCAGGTATCATGCGCATGCGTTGCGCATCCTCGTCTGGCAAAGTGGATACAAGGTGCACTCGATACCGTTCAGCTTTCGCCAGTAACGACCAGGCAGTTTGTCCGTTTACTTCGTAGCTTGATCGCAGACGCTCAATAAGCTCTGCAGAGTCGGCTACATCAAACCACTTTAGAAAATCCGGATGGCCCAGGCCATCTGAGCATTCCGCAAGCAAGATGATCTCACCTCCAGCGACGCAGGCGGGCGCAGCCATCTCCAAAGCCTTATGAGCTTGAATCAAGTTGATGTCGTAGGGTGAACCGCCGCTACTGACGATAACAATTTCACGCTGTTCTACAATTGCGATCGAGTGATCTTCAAGGTATTTCCCGCAAGCTGTCGCGTGTGCTGCTCGCCAGTTGCCGGAATAAAGAGATACCGCGCGTCCCCGTTCATCAACTACTGCGTTGATTCCCCATGTTGGACCAATCATGGCTGCGATTTCATCACATTCTTCGTGCACTGCATTGCCCTGTAGTTTGCCAGTGCCGACACCGCTTCTGCGTTGGCCGGTTTCGAAGTCGAGCGCGAGCATGTGAGTCGCTTCAATCGTTCGCGCTGAAGCGAGTCCCGGGCAAATCGACTTACGGCCCCCTGTGAAACCAGCGAAGTAGTGAAACCCGATTCCTCCGGTGATCACGACGCGGGAGTAATCCTTGAGCGCGCGATTTAGCTCGACAGGTGTGCCTCGAGCTGTCGTCCCCAATGAAATCATTTGCGCAGCATCGTAAGCATCGTGGTCCAACGTCCGAATGCGCTGTGCGATAAACGGAGTCAGCAGTTCGCTCTTCTCTTTATCGGTAACGGCCCGATGGATTCCGGTTGCGAAGATGATGGCAATATCTCCAGGCGAGACACCGGACTCAATCAGCCTGCGCACAAGCAGATTTACAACCTGCGCGCTGGCCGTGGCGCGAGTAGCATCGGAGACAACCAGTAACACCGAATCGTCTGCTGAGAACAACTCATCGAGGGAAGGCGAAGAAATGGGTCGATCTAATTGTTCGCCGAGTTGGAAATCAGTGAGCGGACGCTGAGTAGACTCTTGCTGGGTGAGGATTTGATATCGTGAGTCGGCAAACTTGAAAGCGACTGAAGTTGGTCCGTAGGCTAGTTGTATTTGAGTCATATCAATGTTCGGGCGATTAGCGTGTATTGCTTTCTCCTGTGGTTTTCTTAAACCAGAAGCTCATCTTAATCAAAGCCCCAGCCCACCGTTGCTCTGAGCGATTCAACGAGCCCAGGGCGGGAGTTAGACGTTAGCAACTATCTGCCGCCCGCGTTGCGGGCTCGAATCCTTTTTACTACGTGACCCAAGGTTTCGCTGCTCCACCTTGGGCTTTTACTCTGACCGTCCGCGTTGTGGGCTCGTTCACCCACAAATCCACGACTTAATTGCTAATCAAACAGCCCGACCCTGGTGAGAATGCTTCTAAATGGCACGTCGATCGCGTAAAGATTGCGCGCCCGATTTCGCTCAATATAGACTCCTTCCGTTTCAATCGCTTCGCGACCGCCGCCGCAAATGAGCACATCAGCAAGCTCTAAACCCAACCTTCGCACTGAAGCCATTGCCGGTATCACTACGTTCTTTACGATGTCGTACATCGTAATCGTGAACCCTTCGATACTTGCCACCGAAGGCACTGGAATGGCGTTTAGTGGCGTACTAACGGCAACGGTTCTGTTGTGCTTTGCGATGACACTCTTCATGGGCCTATATGCGAAGTTGCCGTTTGCAGTCGCACCGGGAATGGGCCTCAATGCGTTCTTCACCTTCACTATCATCCTGACTCAAAAGGTCTGGTGGCAGGTGGCGCTCGGCATCGTCTTCTGGGCTGGCGTCTTGTTTCTGCTCATCTCCGTCACACCCATACGCGAAACAATCGCTAAAGCAATTCCACCCGAGCTGCGAATCGGCACCGCTGCCGGCATTGGTATTTTTTTAACTTTCATTGGCTTGAAGAACGCTGGAATGATTGCTGCGGATCCAGTCACGTTCGTCAAGCTCGGCAATCTGGGACTGCCTGCGATGCTGACGGTTCTGGCAACGGCGCTATCCGTTTGGCTGTTGACGCGAAAGAGCGCATTAGCGTTTCTGGCGGGGATAGTTTTCGCAACCGGTTTGGGATGGGCATTTGGTTTGGTAGGCGCCCCTGCAAGTTTTGTCAGCCAGCCGGATTTTCAAACTGTATTTCTCAAGCTCGATATTTTAGGGGCACTTAAACTCTCTCTCCTGCCCGCAATCATTGCGATCATGTTTACAGATCTCTTTGATTCGATCTCCACGTTTATGGGTGTCGCACACGCGGCCGATCTGCTTGACGAGAGTGGTCATCCGAAGAATTTGAAGCAGGGTTTGGTGGTTGATTCATTTGCCACACTCGGCGCGGGATTGGTGGGAACATCGTCGGGCACGGCTTATATCGAGAGCATCGCCGGCATCAACATGGGTGGCCGCACCGGCCTTACTTCTGTTTTCACCGCACTCTGTTTTCTGCCTTGCCTGTTTCTGGCGCCACTCGCGGGCATGGTTCCGCCCTTTGCCACGGCTTCTGTTTTAATTCTAGTGGGCGCATCGATGTTTCGCAGTGTGGGTCAGATTTCGTTTTCGAAGATTGAAGAGGGCCTGCCAGCATTTTTGACCATTATTCTTATTCCGCTTACGTTTTCGATCACGCAGGGCATTCTATGGGGTTTCATCTCGCATGTCGGTCTTTACCTGATTGCCGGTCGCGCGCGCGAGATTCATCCAATGATGTACGCCCTGGCGTTGGTGTCGGTGGGGCTGCTGGTTTTGGAACAGGTGAGCTTTTGATCCACGAAATAACACGAATCACGCTAACAGTGGTTTGTTTGATTTAGGGGATCATTTACTTCTTTTCGCGGCAGAGGAAGCCTAATCACTTGCCCATGCAAATTGTCCGGGTCTTCAGCGTCCTCAGAAGTGTTGAACTTCATCTCGATCAAGCGCAGGATATTGTTATGAAACGAATACCAGCTTTCCCTCGAGCAATGGGAACTACCTTCATAATTTTTCTGATTATTGCTTCGCCTATTGTCGCCCTATCCCAGGCCCAGACACCCACACCCGAACAACGTGGGCTGGGTATCGAGAGCAGTCAAACAAAGAGCCCCGCTCAAACACAAGAGCAGGCGCGTGAGGCCAAGCCAGAGCTAGTTCTGCAAACCGGATACAGCAACCTCTTCGGCGCGACCCGTTTTGTGTTCAGCCCAGATGGACGATTGCTGGCGACTGCCACGTTTCGCAGCGGCACGATCAAGCTCTGGGAGACCTCCACCGGCCGCGAACTGCGAAATCTTTCCACCGGGTCGGCAGGAGGTATGAGTTTGTCTCCGTTCATCGCTTTCAGTCGCGACAGTCGTTTCATCGCCGCCGCAGCCGGCGACAACACAGTAAAAGTTTGGGACGTCACTACAGGCCGTGAAGTGCAAACGCTCACCGGCGCTCAGGGCACGATGACTTCCGCAATAGCCGGTGTTTCGTTCATTGCGTTCACGCCAGATGGCCGCGTTATCACGGTCAGTGACTCAATCCGCGTTTGGGATGTAGGTACCGGAAATGAACTACGCGCAATCAACATCGGAAACACTCTTAATTCCGCATCGTTGGTCGGTGGAGGCGCCGGCGCAGCGCTCACTCCAGACGGCAGTCAACTGGCACTCTACTCGGAGGATGAAGGACAGGCGCAGGTTAAGTTTTGGGATCTGAGAACGGGACAGGCCTCGAAATCCATTAATCTGCCGGAAAAAGAGTTCGACAGCATTGAGCTTTCATTCGCACCAGACGGACGGTTGCTCGCTGCCGGAATCAGCGAGAAGCGTTTGAAATTTTGGGATGTGACCGGCAAAACCAGTGCACGTGAACTTGCAACGACAACTAGTGATCAAGCCGGTCTCAGATTGAGCCGCGACGGAAAACTGCTCGCGCTATCCGAAGGTTACACGGTCAGGTTTTGGGAAGTAGCGGCTGGCCGCGAGCTGCCTGTTCTAAAGGCCCCCAACAGCGGAATGTTTACTTCGCAGGGAAGTGTTTTTGCGAATTTCAGTGACGATGGTAAACGTGTCGCCACCGGTGGGTTTGATACGCCCACCATTCTTTGGGAGACAGAAACAGGAAAGCAACTACTCAAGATGAGTGGCCGGACGAACATGGCTTACAAAGTTGCGTTCAGTGCGGATGGCTCCAAGCTTTGGTCCGGAGGCAAGACCAGATGGGATCTGCGCGAAGGACGTGGCTCGCGCCTCGCCCCTGGTCCATCAGACGGGACCATTGGTCTACCCACTCCCGACGGAAAATATCTCGCAAGCTTTACTGGCAATAGTGATGTACTTACGCTTCAGGAAATCCCGTCAGGAAAGGAAATCCACCGTCTTGCGCCAGCCTCAGGAGGCCGCGTAGTTAACCGCGCCAGTTTCAGTCCTGACAGCAGTAGGTTGTTGATCTCTTATGGGGCAAACCCTTCGCGGCAAACAACACCGTCTGTCGCAAATCTGCAAACGCAACTAAGAATTTGGGATGTTAAGTCTGGAAAGGAATTACGCACGATAGTGGTTGACAGTACCGCGTCAGAAGCAGGCTTCAGCTCTGACGGTCGCGTGCTGGCTACCCTTGGATCGATGGGCCAGGTCTCGCTTTGGGATGCTGCTTCAGGAAGCAAGCTTCGCGATTTGAAGTCGTCGCCGATGGGTAACCTAAGTTCAATAATGGGCGGAGCTCAAAACCCGAGCGCTGCGACTCCCGGAATGATCGATCCGCGCGCAATCATGAAGGGTGGCGGCAAACCGGGTTCGATGCCGGCGATGCCAAACCTGGCTGACATCTCGTCGATGATGACAAACATGATGGGAGCGATGTCTGCCGGGACGATGGGTCAGTCCGTCACGTCGATGGCTTTCACTTCGGATGGCCGCACGATCGCGATTGGTGGAGTGGAGTCAAAGTCTAACTTTGATCTTGCGTCGATGATGAGTGCCGCGCAACAAGGAGGCAAGAGATCGAAAAACGCTCCCGACCCACAAGACATGATGAAGAACATGAAAGTCGAGAGCATTGGCCAGGTAGAGCTTTGGGACGTTGAAAGTGGACGTCCATTAGGAGCTTTAAAAGGACACGGAAAGGGCGTTACCAGCGTCGCCTTCAGCCGTGATGGCAAGCTTTTGGCATCAGGTAGCAGTGACAACACGATCAGAATCTGGGACGTCGCTGGGAAACGCGAATTGCGCACCCTTGCCGGTCATACCTCGAATGTGGAATCGATCGACTTTAGTCCCGACGGCGGCTTGCTTGCCTCGGCGAGTGACGATGGCGCCACTTTTTTATGGGACGCAAACACAGGTGAAAATCTGCTGACGTTAATTTCACTCGACGACGGTGGCGAGTGGATGGTGGTCACACCGCAGGGATTGTTTGACGGCACTCCAGTTTCATGGAACCAAATTCTCTGGCGCTATAACCAGGACACTTTTAACGTCGCGCCGATCGAATGGTTCTTCGCTGAGTTTTATCATCCGGGTTTGTTGAGCGACATCATAGCGGGCAAGCGTCCGCGCGTTGCCGCAGATGTGTCGAAGAAGGATCGACGTCAACCGATCGTGAAGTTGTCATTACCCGGCGATGCGCCAGCGAACGGCATTAGCGCCCGACGCGTAAAGGTCAAGATCGACGTCAACGATATCCCGGCAGACGGCAACAATAGTCAGTCGACCGGGGCGCGCGACGTTCGCTTGTTTCGCAATGGTTCGCTCGTCAAAGTTTGGCGTGGCGATGTGTTGAAGGGCCACCAGGCGGTTAGCCTCGAAGAAGAGATTACCGTCACCGCCGGTCCTAATCGATTAACCGCTTATGCCTTCAATCGCGACAACGTCAAAAGCAAGGATGCGGCACTGTTACTGACCGGCGCCGACAGCTTGAAGCGGGCGGGCACTGCATACGTGATCGCGGTGGGTCTGAATGACTATGCCAACAGTCAGTACAACCTGAAGTACGCGGTCGCCGATGCGCAAAGTTTTGGCGATGAGGTTAAGGCGCGCCAGGCACAGGTAGGACTGTTTGAAAAGGTCGAAGTGGTTACGCTAACGAACGAGAACGCCACCAAAGCGAATATTCTGGCCGCGCTTAGCCGATTAGCGGGTTCGTCCGATACGTCCGCTTCTACGCCAGCGGGTCTTCTTGATCGGCTTAAACGTGCCGAGCCTGAAGATACAGTCATCGTCTACTTTGCCGGCCACGGAACTGCGGCGGCCCAACGGTTTTATTTGATCCCCCACGATCTGGGTTATACGGGGGATCGAACCAAACTAACTGATGATGGCCTGCGCTCAATCCTGTCGCACAGTGTTTCCGATATCGAGTTGGAAGCAGTAGTTGAACGACTGGATGCCGGCCACTTGCTCCTGGTGATTGATGCCTGCAATTCGGGTCAGGCTCTCGAAGCAGAAGAGAAGCGTCGTGGGCCAATGAACTCGAAGGGCTTGGCCCAACTCGCTTATGAGAAAGGCATGTATATCCTAACGGCGGCGCAGAGTTATCAAGCAGCGCTCGAAGCTGCCCAACTCGGTCATGGGTTATTGACCTACGCACTTGTCGAAGAAGGATTGAAGACCGCGGTGGCGGACAATCAACCGAAAGACGGGATACTAAACGCGAGAGAATGGCTCGACTTCGCGACTGAACGAGTCCCGCAAATGCAGGAAGCTAAGATGAACGAAACTCGTGGGGTTGGAATCGGCATAGCGTTTACCGAAGGGGAGCAGAATATCGCTGATCCTGAAAAGCGCAGCTTGCAGCGACCACGAGTCTTCTACAGACGTGAACTGGAAGGTACGCCGCTCGTGATCGCGAAGCCACAGTAGGCTGATCCATCAGGGTGGCACATTTAGGATCTTGAGTGGAGCCGCGATGCGGCTTTGCCGCAGTACAGTGCGGAAGGCTTTACCTTTCCTGGGCGAGTTCAGTTTCTTCCTGAAGCTCAGCCTCGGGAAGAGGATGTGAAAGCCGGGAAGTCATTGACTTCCCGCACTGTGCGGCGGCAAAGCCGCTTTCTTACCAAGTGCAGTTGTAAGCGGCCAGGGATGTTTTCGCTTGCTCAGCAGTTTGTTTGCATGCCGCCGCCAGGGATGCTTTTGTATTCGGATTGTTGGCGAGCGTTTTCCAGGAAGAGCGCCATTGCTCGATTGAGGCCTTATATTGAGCGCGAACCGTTTCAGGCACTTTGCTGGAGACGCACGCGTCATAGGCTGCGATGAAGTTGTCGCATTCAGCTATGCCGATTTTTTCAGTGTTCGCCACCGGGGCAACAGGAGCTGTCGCGGCAGCCGGGGTTGAACTCGACGATGATGGGGCTGAAGCTTGGCGATTTGTGGTTACTTCAGATTTTGAACACCCCGCAACTAAGAGGGCGCAAACAGCACACATCAAAAGGATTCGCAGTTTCATTGATTCTCCTCGTATTCAGGCGAGTCTCGACTGAACCGGTTGAATAGGGATTGAAGAGCGCCATAATAATACACGATGCGCTCGTAATGTTTCTCCGGGTTTCTACTGAATTGCCTGGCAGTATGCCAGGCGCGCCGGTGCTAAGATGTTAATGTTTGTTCGAAATACGACTCGACTGCCGCTGCAGACTGCGATGGTCCTTAAGTCTTGATGAATGCAATAGGCAAATCAACCCCGCGAAAAGAAGGCCGTAAGAAAGTAACCGGCCAGGCCCTCTATGTTGACGACATCTCTTTTCCCGGGATGCTCTATGGCGTGACGGTACGGAGCGCGGCGCCGCGAGGGCGGATCAAGAATATTTCCTTTGAGGGCGATATTCCCTGGAGCGAATTCACGATCGTCACGGCGAAGGACATTCCCGGCGAAAACTATGTAGCGTTAATTCTTAATGATCAGCCCTATCTCGCCGATGGGTTCGTCAATCACTCGGAAGAGCCGATTCTCCTGCTCGCGCACACCGATAAATACCTGCTCGAAGAAGCGCGGAGATCGGTGCGCGTTGAAATCGAGGAGTTGCCCGCCATCTTTTCCCTCGAAGATTCAGTCAACCGGAAAGAAATCATTTGGGGTGACGACAACACTTTCAAGTCGTTTCTGGTGGACAAGGGAAATGTCGACGATGCCTGGTCAAACGCTGACGTCATCGTTGAGGGTGAGTATGAAACCGGCGCGCAGGAACAGCTCTACATTGAAAATAATGGCGTGATTGCGATTGCGAATGAGAGTGAAGGCGTCACCGTTTGGGGATCAATGCAGTGTCCTTACTACGTTCACAAGGCATTGATAAAACTGTTCGCCCTACCCGAGGACAAGATTCGCGTGATTCAAACCGAAACTGGCGGGGGTTTTGGTGGCAAGGAAGAATATCCGTCGATGATTGCCGGTCACGCTGGATTGCTGGCCTTGAAATCCGGCAAGCCCGTGAAAATTATCTACGATCGGGCTGAAGATATGGCGGCCACCACCAAGCGACATCCATCGCGGACCCGCCACAAGACCGCGGTAACCAAAGATGGGAAACTGCTGGCGATGGAGATCGAGTTCATCGTTGACGGCGGCGCTTACTGCACACTTTCTCCGGTCGTTCTCTCACGCGGAACGATTCACGCTGCTGGCCCATATTACTGTCCCAACGTTCGTATCCGCTCGAGCGCTGTGGCTACAAATCTGCCGCCACACGGCGCGTTTCGTGGTTTCGGCGCGCCGCAAAGCATCTTCGGGCTTGAGCGGCATATGGATCAGGTCGCCAAAGCTCTGCAGTTGACTCCTGACGAGCTTCGCCGGCGCAACTTTGTTCGCGAGGGCGAGACGACCGCCACGAGCCAGGTTATCAGGGAAAAAGTCGACATGGACCAGTTGCTCGATCGCGCGTTCGCCTCAATTGACTATCACAACAAGCGGAAGCGATTCGCGCGTGAGAATGCGAATGGCTCGTCAATTAAGAAAGGCATCGGGTTCGCAACATTCATGCATGGCGCCGGGTTTACCGGCTCCGGCGAGGTTTACCTGGCTTCTATAGTCGGTGCGGAAGCCACTGCGGAAGGCCAGGTTCGCATACTGGCGGCCAGCACTGAGATTGGCCAGGGAACGAACACGGTATTCGCGCAGATTGCAGCGGAAGCTCTGGGCGTTGAAGGTGATCTAATTGAGGTAGCCCAACCCGACACCGCCACCGTGCCGAATAGCGGTCCAACGGTCGCATCGCGTACGTCGATGGTCGTGGGTAAGCTAGTCGAGTCTGCCGTGCTTGGATTGAAGCAGACGCTGATCGGCAGCGGGTTATTGCCGGAGAGCTACGACTCCGCAACGTTTCAGAATGCCTGCATAGAGTACGTTAAAGGCTTCGGGCCTTTGAAAACATTTAGCAAGTATCAGCCACCGCCAAATGTCGTGTGGGACGATGAAAAATATCAGGGCGACGCGTATGGGACTTATGCCTGGGCAGTCTATGTGGCCGAAGTTTCTGTTGACATGTTGACCTACGACGCGCGGGTGGATGACTTCGTAGCCGTGCAGGAGGTTGGCCGGGTCATCAACCCGATACTTGCAGCCGGCCAGATTGAGGGCGGCGTGGCCCAGGGAATCGGATTCGCTTTGTTTGAGAATGTAGTCTGGCAAAACGGACGCATGGCCAACAGCCAGATGACGAATTACATCATTCCTACGCCCGCTGACATTCCGCCCATCCGTGTCCTTTTTGAGGAGAACCCATATGCGTATGGACCAGGCGGTGCCAAAGGAATCGGAGAGCTGCCAATGGATGGACCAGCGCCGGCGATATTGAATGCGATTGAGAACGCGACTGGGGTGAGTTTCAATCGCGTACCGCTAATGCCAGAAGCAATGATGCAAAAACTGGCATTCGGAGGTTGATGCTACTGGTCATAAGGGCCAGGGTCAGTATATTTCGAGACACGCAGCTAGCTCATCGTCCGCAAAAAGCTGAAGGGTTTGTAATTGCTCGCGAAGCAGCTGTTCGATGGTTGGGGTCGACTGATTTCCGCAACGAAGCCAAACGACTTGAGGGGGAGGGCCAAGCAAACCTGCCATATCTGCAAAAGTCCGAATCCTGCGTGACAATTAGGAAATTATTTGCCCGAGCATACTCCCAGATTTCAAGATCGCTTGAGGATGACATTTCGAGGAGGCGAACCTGCTGGGAATCAGGAAACACGTCGTTTAAGCGAGCGCAGAGCTTAAAGCTGAGATTCTGATCGAAGAGGAGCTTCATCAAACCGTCGTCATTACGCGCCTCTCTCTATCGGCGGCGTAAGCTAAGCAGGCTCGAATGTCCTCTTCGGTGAGCTCCGGGTAATCTGCCAGAATCTCTTGATGAGACATTCCGGCAGCGAGCCATCCCAGGACATCCGAAACCGCGATGCGCATGTGTCGAATGCAGGGCCGACCGCCCCGTTTACCGGGCTCAATTGTGATAATGTCCTGATAGTTCATTAGCCGTAGTTTATCATGAAAAGTCAGCAGATTCGGCGTTAACGTCTTGCAAATACAATGTTATGAGTGATGTTTCCTGGCCCGCGAAGATGACGATATCCTGCTCAGTAAACGGTGAGCTGCGAACTATTCGCGCTTACCCGATGTCGCGACTACTCGACGTCCTGCGGGAGCAGTTACACCTGACGGGCACGAAAGAAGGTTGTGGCGAAGGAGAGTGCGGTGCGTGTTCCGTGAGCATCGACGGAAGGATTGTGAATAGCTGTCTGGTTCCCGCCGCCCAGGTGGAGGGAGCGAAAATCAAAACCATCGAGGGCGTAGCCGATGGGGACCAATTGCACGCTGTTCAACAGGCGTTCATTGACAACGGCGGAGCCCAATGCGGCATCTGCACTCCCGGGATGGTGATGGCCGCAGTTGATCTGCTAGAACGCAACCCAAATCCGTCGGAGTCAGAGATTCGCACCGGACTAGCCGGGAACCTCTGTCGCTGCACTGGCTACATGAAAATTTTCGATTCGGTAGTTCGCGCGTGCCAGAAATGAGAATGTAGATCATGTTGGACCTACTGGTTGAACTGCGTAGGGCAGTTGAGGTTCTCGACGAACACGACATTGAATATGCATTGTGCGGCGGATTGGCGATGGGCGTGCATGGACGCGCGCGCGCGACTGTCGATATCGATATTTTGATCCTTCGCGAATCGTTGGCAGAAGTCCTGGAACTCGCGAAAACACTCGGTTACAACATTCGCGGCAAAGATTTGAGTTTTGCCAATGGCGCTGTCGAGATACGTCGCGTTTCCAAGATCGATCCTGAAGATGGCGAGTTGTTATCGCTGGATTTGCTGCTGGCCACGCCAGACATTCGGGATGTTTGGGAAACGCGTGAATTAGTTGAATGGGAAGGCGGGAAACTTTCGGTTGTCTCAGCCAGTGGCCTCATCGCGCTAAAACAGTTGCGCAGAAGTTACCAGGATTTGGCTGATATCGAAGCGTTAGCGCCGGAGGGTTTTCGTGACGAAAGTTAACATGTCACCAGCAGCCGTAACCGCACGTCTCAGACGTGTGTCACAATTGCGGCGTCTTTGCCTGTCGTTACAACGAGCGAAACTCGTGTCGAAGGGGCTCAAGCCTGAGTTGCAACCCTCTAACACTCCTCGGTCTAATGGAGACCGCCGCCGATGAGAGCGTATCTTCCGGGTTATCAGATGATGTCCCCCGCAGGGTTACCCGAAGCACTTAACCTGCTCGCGACTGAACCGGGAGTGTGGCAACCATTCGCCGGCGGAACCGACTTGATGGTCCTGCTCGAATCCGGAAGACTGGCCCACCAGAACTATCTCAACATCTGGAATATCGAGGAACTCCGCGGCAGTGAAGTTACCCCTGAATTCGTGACGCTTGGTGCGCTCACGACATACTCAGACATTCAGGCTCACACTACTTTGCAACAGGAATTTCCGATGCTGTGCCAGGCTGCCAGCGAAACCGGCGGGCTCGCTATTCAAAATCGCGGAACCATCGGTGGCAATGTCGTCAACGCCTCTCCCGCAGCCGACTCGCCGCCAGCCCTGCTAGCTTACGACGCGGAAGTGGAACTGATTTCAACAGAAGGTGCGCGTTGGGTTCCATATCACGGCTTTCACACCGGCTATAAAGAGACCATCAAACGCCCGGATGAACTGCTGGCTCGCGTACGCTTACCGCGTTCAACAAATGGTCTGAAGCAGTATTATCGAAAAGTCGGAACGCGAAAGGCGCAAGCGATTTCAAAAGTTTGCCTGGCCGCTTGCGCGCGCATTCAAAATGGATCGTTCTCAGATCTACGACTGGCGTTTGGCAGCATCGCTCCTATACCTTTGCGCTGTGTGCAAACCGAATCTGCATTGCGCGGTGCTAAGCTCGACAGCGGTACGATCGGCACCGCGAAGGCTGAATTAGCTCGAGAAATCTCCCCCATAGACGATATTCGATCGACCCGAAACTATCGTCTTAAAGTCAGCGTTAATTTGCTCGATGACTTTCTGACTAAACTCGCTACGGATTAATCGCAACCGTCTATTCAAATCTTGAAGTCAATTCGCCCATCTTCACTTAAGCTTCCGCTACTGTTTGCCGCATTCAGTTTGATCCTATGCTTCGGTCCGGCCCAGGCCGCGGCAGCTTGTCCGAATAAAGAAAAGCCTTCCGCTGAAAACCCGTTGCGAATGCTGGTTATGGGTGATTCGATACTCTGGGGACAAGGTCTAAAGCGCGAGCACAAAACCTGGTGGCGGGTGAAATGCTGGCTGGAAGAGAAGACAGGCCGTGAAGTAAGGGAAGAGATTAAGGCACACTCCGGTGCGTTGCTCGTAACGCCTCCTGACACCTCGTTAAAATTCAAGTCGCGCGACGCCGAGGTGAACCAATCGTTTCCTACGATCAACCAGCAGTTGGACGAAGCGCTTCTTTCTCACGCCAGCGAGCGTCTCAGGGTTGATCTGATACTGTTGGACGGCTGCGTTAACGATGTGGGTGTCAGCAACATGCTGAATGCTGCGGTCTCCGTAGAATCACTGCGGCCCACGATCGAGGCGTACTGCCGGGGCAGCATGACCGAATTTCTGCGTCGCGTGGTTGAAGGCTTCCCAAACGCGCAGATCCTTGTCACCGGTTACTATCCATCAATTTCTTCAGAGACTGAAGACAACGCTTTTCTTCGTTTGCTGGTAAAGAATTTGGCGCGTGACCAGGACGGGGAAAAGAACGGCAGGGCGAGGACGCTGAGTTACGCCGAAATGCGGAAGCAGTTGGTCGCTCTATCTGAGGATTGGTATCGTCTATCGACGATCAGCCTGGCTGCTGCCGTCGAGCAGGTTAATCTTGAGCTGACGGAAAAATCCTTGCCCTCTCGGGTGAGATTTGTCGAGATAAACTTTTGGCCCGAGCACGCCTTTGCGGCGCCTCATACATTACTATGGAATTTCAAACTCGGGTCAACCAACCTTTCCGGTTTCAGGAGACTTATTGTGGCGCTCTCCTTCGGCGCGGCGGCTTTCAAACCTAACGATGACACTCGCGAGGAGCGTTCCCGTAGCTGTAAGGAGACTTTTAAAAAACCAAAAGGCGTAAAGGAAACGAAAGCCGAAAAGGCATTTCGGGAGGAAAGATATCTGACCTGCCGGTACGCTTCGTTAGGGCACCCTAACCAAATGGGCGCGCTTGTTTACGCCGAAGCCATCAAAGGACATTTGAGATCGCTGCTGGAGAAGTTTGTTTGGGTGCGCGAGGCGAATCCAGCCACAACGCTTCCCTGAAAGGACTGCGAAATGTTTGAGCTATCCCCAACTACTCCAGAATTTAAACGAAACGCAGTCGACCCCATCGAATGCCTTCGGGCCGGGTGGGATTTGGTGCGCCCGCAATACTGGGTCTTCGTCGGAATGTCGGCGGTGGGATTAATAATCGGGAGTGTAGTGCCTTTTGGAATTCTGCTGGGCCCAATGATGTGCGGGATATATCTCGCACTCTTCCAGTCGCGGCGAAGTCAACCGATCGAATTCAACCTTCTCTTCAAAGGCTTTGACTTTTTTGGCGATAGTATCGTAGCCACGCTCCTGCACATGATTCCGATCCTGGTTGTTTTTGTGCCTTCTTACATCGCCTTCTATGTTGGGATGCTGGTGATGATGCCTCAGCCAGGCAGTGATGCCAATCCGTCGGCATTTCTGGCTTTTCTGGGAATAGTGATGGTGTTTTGGATCGTGCTGATCGTGGTCCTGATTATTCTTTCCGTCGGTTTCACCTTCGCTTATCCGTTAATAGTTGACCGCAAGATGACAGGCTTGAACGCGGTGAAGTTAAGCTTCAAGGCAGCCAGGGCAAATTTTTGGCGGCTACTTGGCTTGATGCTTTTGAGCGGCGCCCTGAACTTTATTGGCGTTCTCCTTTGTTATGTCGGTGTATTTTTTGTTCTGCCAGTAAACTTTGCTGCGATCGCGATGTCCTACGAACAAGTATTTGGACTCAGCGAGTTTCAACCTAATGTGCCGCCGCCACCGCCAACGTTCGGATAACTACAGACTCCTTAAATTATGTCCGCAGCTAAACTGGTGATCCGTGGTCGACAGGTTGTATTGCCAGCAGGTGTGGAACCCGCTTCAGTTGAAATAACTGAAGGCGTGATAACTGCGATTACCTCGTATGAGAGGTCGCCTGGTGATCGCGAGCTAATCGATATTGGCGATGAACTCGTGATAATGCCCGGGTTGGTTGACACGCATGTGCACGTGAACGAGCCGGGCCGCACTGATTGGGAGGGGTTCACCACGGCAACCCGCGCCGCCGCCGCAGGTGGAGTTACCACTCTTATCGACATGCCGCTGAATTCGATTCCTCCCACGACCACACTTAGCGGCCTGGAAACAAAAATTGATTCAGCCCGAAGTAAGTGCTTCGTTGATGTTGGATTTTGGGGAGGTGTGGTTCCCGGCAACACCGGCGAACTCAAAGCAATGTCGGCGGCAGGTGTGGTTGGCTTCAAGTGCTTCCTGGTCCATTCCGGAGTAGACGAGTTTCCGAACGTCTCGGAGACGGACCTGCGCGAGGCAATGCCCGAGTTGGCCAGTCCAGGTTCCGTGCTTATTGTTCACGCGGAACTGCCTGGACCAATTGAAAGTGCAGTCTTGTCCGTCAATGAAGGTGACCCACGGAAGTATGAAACGTTTCTGGGAAGCCGGCCGCGGGCGGCTGAAGATACTGCAGTGAACCTGATGATTAATTTGGCCCGCGAATTCAACACACGCGTGCATATCGTTCATCATTCATCTGCAGATTCGCTTTCGTTAATTGCGCACGCAAAAGCGGAGGGTGTGAATATCACTGCCGAAACCTGCCCACACTATCTTTCCTTTGTTGCTGAAGACGTTCCGGACGGTGCGACCGAGTTCAAATGTTGCCCACCAATACGTGAACGCGAAAATCGCGAACAACTGTGGGCCGCCGTTCGCGACAACACGATCGACATGATCGTTTCCGATCATTCACCCTGCCCGCCAGCTATGAAGTTGCGTGAAGCCGGAGATTTTCTAACGGCATGGGGTGGCATTTCTTCGTTGCAACTTCGCTTGCCTGCTGTTTGGACCGAAGCGAAACAGCGCGGCTTTACTCTTCTCGATCTGAACCGCTGGTTGTGCAGCGCTCCGGCAGAGCTAGTGTCGTTGCAGAAGAAGAAGGGGGCGATTGCAGTCGGGCTGGATGGAGATCTGGTGGTGTGGAATCCGTCGGCGCAATTCAAAGTCGAGGGCGCAAGACTTGAGCATCGTCACAAGCTCACGCCTTATGAAGGGATGATGCTGCAGGGTAAAGTTGAGAAGACATATCTGCGCGGCCAGAAGATTTATGACGATGGAGAGTTAACGACTGAACCACGCGGAATGCTGCTGAGGGGATGAATTCACCGGGGCCTTGATCTGTTGGGGGATGGCACTCCGTGGTCACCCCCGTTCAGAATAGAGACGACACGAAAGACTCAGAGTTCTCCGCGGGCGGCCACGGAGTGCCGCTTCTACAAACATGGAAGGTTAATCAGACCACATGGAATTTATTGAACTAGTCGATCTGGCAGCTGAAAAACTTGGCGGCGCCGTACTCGTAGCCAACGATGATTTTTTTGCCCCCAAAGAGAATCTCCTGAAGGCCAGCGCACCGATATTCATCGAAGGTAAGTACACCGACTTGGGAAAGTGGATGGATGGATGGGAATCCCGCCGCCGTCGCACACCCGGTTATGACTGGTGCATCATCCGGCTGGGTTTGGCCGGCGTCATTCGCGGCGTTGTGGTAGACACGAGTTTCTTTCGTGGAAATTATCCTGAACATTGTTCTCTTGAAGCGTGTGCCCTCGAAGGGTTACCGACCGCTGACGAGCTCCAAAGTGAGTCCGTTAACTGGACCGAGATACTTCCGATTTCGGCTCTGGCTGGGGACTCCCAAAACCCTTTCGCGATTGAAAGCAACGAAAGGTTCACCCACCTGCGTTTCAAAATTTACCCGGACGGCGGCGTGGCGCGATTGCGCGTCTTCGGGGACGTGACGCCGGATTGGGGTCGCCTCAAACGAATCGGTGGCGACATCGACCTGGCGGCGGTTGAGAATGGCGGCATCGTGCTTTCGTGCAGCGATATGTTCTTCGGTCATCGGCACAATCTGATCATGCCGGGTCGGGCCGCAAATATGAGCGATGGGTGGGAGACGAAACGACGTCGCGGGCCGGGGCACGATTGGACCATTATTAAACTGGGCGCCCCTGGCACAGTTCGCCGTTTGGAGGTCGACACGGCGTGGTTCAAAGGAAACTTTCCCGAAAGCTGTTCGCTCGAGGCTACGTATGTTGAGGGTGACGCTGCAGAAAACCTGACCGACTCATCGGTGGCCTGGAAAAGCATTTTGTCCAGAACCAGGTTACAGGCGCATACGCGTCACTACTTCGAAAATGAGATTGAAGACGTAGGCAAGGTGTCGCACCTGCGTTTCAATATTTTTCCTGATGGTGGAGTGAGCCGGCTGCGAGTCTATGGAACACTTGAAGGCGTCATCTTTGCAGGGGCTTAAACGTCTAAATACGTTGCCGGTAGCTGAGGCTGACCAGGAGCTGCGAAAGTGTTGTGGTTGCGCTGAGTGGACCACTCGCATGACTACCGCGCGTCCATTCGACAGCGTGGATCAATTACTTAAAACCGCCGAGCAGCTCTGGTGGTCGCTTGAACCGGGCCAATGGCTTGAAGCGTTTCACAGTCATCCAAAAATTGGCGAGCAGAAGGCTGCGGCTGCGCTGTCGGCGGACGCTCAAAAATGGTCCGAGAACGAACAGTCCGGGATTCGCGATTCGGCCCCGGAGACCATCGATGCGCTGGCTCGGCTGAATCGCGAGTACGAACAGAAGTTTGGCTACATCTTCATCATTTGCGCGTCTGGCAAGTCGTCAGAGGAAATGCTCAGCAGTCTGCGTGCTCGCTTAGAGAATGAACCTCACGAGGAACTAAGAATAGCCGCAGCTGAACAAGCTAAGATCACCGACCTGAGATTGCGTAAGCTGATCCAAACCTCGACCTGACCCCAGGACGTTCGTCCACACTTTCTTGTTGACTCTGCTCTGAACGAATGTAGACTCGCGACAGTTATCCATGGCCACCATCTCGACACACATCCTCGACGTTGCGCGAGGCGCACCTGCCGGCGGCGTGGCGGTGGCACTCGCGGCCCAGAACACGGATGAAAGTTGGACCGAGTTGAGTAATGCATGGACCGATGAAGATGGCCGGGTGAAACCTTTCTTTCTGGTCAGTGAACCGCTGGAGCCCGGAAACTACCGGCTGGTGTTTGATACCGAGTCTTATTTCGCTAATCTCGAAGTTGACTCTTTTTTCCCGCAGGTAACTATTGTTTTCAAGGTAGAAGACGCGACGTCCCATTACCATGTGCCGCTTCTGATCAGTCCATACGGCTATTCAACGTACCGTGGAAGCTAGTACCGCAAACTGTTAGTTTGCGATTGCGCGACAGCTTAACGGCCTGGGCTAACATCTATGATTGATCCAACCATCAGCGAATGGCTCAACCTGATCTTCCGTTGGATACATGTGTTTGCCGGGATCATGTGGGTCGGGACCACCTACTATTTCACCTGGCTGGATGCACGTCTGACTGAGGAAGAGAAAGCTGTGGCCAACACCGGCGGAGCCGCGCAGATCTGGATGGTCCATAGTGGCGGCTTCTATGTGGTTGAAAAGCGCAAGGTGCCCGATTTGGCCTCGCGAACTTTGCACTGGTTTCGCTGGGAGGCGGGGACCACCTGGCTCAGCGGTTTCGCGTTGCTGGTAATCATTTACTACCTCGGCGGTGGCGCACTGATTGACACCGACGTCTACGACATTAGCCTTTCGAAGGCCGTCGCATTGGGAATCGGCTTGTTGATCGCGGGTTGGTTGATCTACGACCTGGTGATGATTTCCCCATTGGGTAAGAACGAAATTCTCGTCGCTATCATCTTTTACGTCTTACTCGTTGCTACCACCTATGGCCTCACGCATGTGTTTAGTGGACGCGCCGTCTTCATTCACATGGGTGCAATAATGGGAACCATCATGGCCGCCAACGTCTGGATGCGGATCCTTCCAGCGCAGAAGAAAATGATCGCCGCCATTAACGAAGGCCGAAAGCCTGACGACGACTTGAGCGCTCAGGCGAAGTTACGTTCAAAACAAAACACTTTCATGGCAGTGCCGGTTGTCTTCCTCATGATCAGTAATCACTTTCCCGGTGTCGCTTACGGGGAACGTTACAACTGGGCCATCTTCGCCATACTTGTCCTGGCTGGTTGGATCGCCGCGAAATTCATCCGACGCGCTTAGCGCGATCGAAGTCGTTGCCGCTACTGAACCCTGCGCCCAGTTGAAGTCTTTCTCAGACTGGGCCTTTCTCACGAGGTTCGCCTATGCCTGCTCAACAATCGCAATCTTCTTACGTGGCTCCTGATCATGAGGAGCAGTTTCTATCGATCCTTCAGAATCGCGAAAAGCGTCAGAATGGTGAAACTGCTCGCACCCGTGGCTTCGTGGTGGTCGCTCGTGGAGCGACCAGCCTGGCGCCACTGCAGGCTCTGTGTTTCGACAGTGTGCGCCAGACTTATAACCACTGCTTCACCGCCCGATACCGGCTCAACCCAACTGCCGCACTTGGAACTTTACTCGCCGCATTTATTACCGACCTGATTAAAATCCGCGAAGGTACAGAAGGCCTGGTTGGTGACCTAAAACCGGAATTTAGCAAAGGCGATACCGATACTCAGTGGCGTCAGATCACCGAGCCTTACCTCGAGCGGTTGACCATGCCAAGCGGGGCCGATCAGCCGGTGATTAATCTCACGCCTGCTCTGCTCGGGACTCAAGGGATTCTTCTTCCTGAATTAGTCGAAATGGTCGTGAGTAGTCTCGACGAATCGATTTTCTCGACCGGGGAACGCCTGGTCCTTTTTGGGGAGATTACTGATGAGTCCCGCACTGTCGACGAATGGAACGCGGCAGTCGAAACGCTTTTCAAAAAGTTGCCCGAACGCGTTGGCATCGTGCTCTCAGGCGCCCCCAGGGATTTCAAGTTGCCGGTCGATCCTCACTTTCTTGAGATTATCCTGCCGAAATCCGATAGCGCGGCAGAGCCTACGACTGCTGTTTACAAGTACACCGAATCCTCTTTCCATAGGGATGAGCCCGCGCGTAAGGACGAGCTGAATGTAAACGACTACGCCAACGCCATCGCCCGCTTCATCATGCATCCTCAGACGCAGCCACCGCTCACGGTCGGTATTCATGGTCCATGGGGGAAAGGTAAGTCTTCGTTTATGCGCCTGGTAGACAGCGCCTTGATCAAATATTCGCCGGTCAACCGTGATGTGAAACGAAGTGAGCTGAATGGCGAAACTAATCTGCAAAGATGGAACGACCTCGTTGGGAAGCTTCTCCAGGCTGAACAAAAGATGCAGACCGCTGAAGCCACAGATATTGACCGCAGCGACTACGAGCAAACGCGCAATCTCGAGTCAAGTCTATGGTCCAAAATGCAATCAGAGGCGAAGCAAAACGTTATCGGTGTGACTTTCAATGCCTGGCAATTCGAAGACTCAAAACAGACCTGGGCAGGACTGGCTAGTGAGGTTAGTCGAACGGTGGAAATGGCTTTGCCATGGCATTCGCGGCAATGGCTAAAACTGAACTACACCTGGAAAGAGCGCAAGCGCGAACTGATCCTGACGCTGCTGCTTCCCATCGCCGTTATCTTGATCGTTGCTGGTCTGGTTAGCGCCGGTTTTTTCGGCAGCCTTGGCGTTGGTAAGCCGGAAGGGCTGGGGCTGCTACTGCCTGCAGGGTCAGTGCTGCTGACGATCTGGTTCGTCAGTTCTCAACTCTTGAAGATAGCAGTACCAATCAGCGAGAGGGTTCTTAGTTATGTCAGGATGCCTGACTATCGAGAGCAGATGGGCTTTCAACATCGAGTTAGGGACGACCTGCAGTTTCTCCACCACTTCCTGGTGCAGCGACGGCCGGGATGCCGCATCGTGGTTTACATCGATGATCTCGATCGTTGCTCTGAGAACAAGATCATGGAGATCTTGCAGGCAATCAATCTCATACTCGCGAGTTCTCAATTCTTGGTGTTCGTGGGTATGGATACGGAAATGATTTACCGGGCCATACGCGCTTACTACAAAGAAAAGGTGCCAGACAGTTTTCCGGAAAACTACCTGAGCAAGATCATCCAGATATCGTTCTATCTTCCTGAATTAAATAAAGCCCGGCAGAGTTACCTGAGCACATTGTTTAGTGCAACCGCCAGGCAAGGCTTGCAGTCGATCGCTACAACCAATGGCGACAAGGCTGCAAAGCCGACCGTCGAGCCGCAGTCGCCTGCTGATTCGTTGACCTTCGATATGAGCAGTGTGCTTACGATTGTGCCGGTACAGTTGAAAGAGGCGGAAGACACGGCGGACGAGCTTCAGGCGTTCCAGGACTACAGCGACTTTCTCGACGATAATCCACGTGAAATCAAGAGGCTCATTAACATTCACCGGCTCATCAAGATCCTGCTGCAAAAACAAAACACTTCCTGGTCAAGTGAGCGACAACGGAAGCTGGTGAAGTGGTTGATCTTCTGTGAGCGTTGGCCGCATCTGGTGGACGATGTGCTCAAGTTACGAAAGAGTCAGGTCTATCCAGATTATCTGCTGCCGCTCGCAATCAGCTTCAAGGAAATGCAGACGAACCCGCAGTCAACGGCGGCGGTCCCGGACTTTGATCGATTAGAAGAGTTTGCAAAATTCGCCAGGTCTGGCGGAGATCCTCTTGATCCTTTGTCCGACCAGGACCTGGATGATGACTTTCGCCTCGCGGCTTACCTGTCGCAGTTGGTAAGGAAACAGTAAAGTGCGCCGAGCTACTTTGCCAACGGGAAAATCGGCTCGATATCGACCGGCACCTCGCCCAATCGATCCATAGCATTTTTCATCGCCGGTCGCATGACTGCATACTTGTCGAGCAGCGCCTTTGCCTTCTCATACGAACCTTCAGCCTGGAGTGTCAGAATTTCATTGGAGAGCTTGCGCACCGCTTCTTTGATCTTCGTGTGGTCGATGCTGAATGTTCCTTTGCGTTCATCGACCTTGATGCCGCCTTCGTCAACCAGGTAGTTAAACTGCAAAGCCATTCCCTTACCATGCGCTTCCGTAATGCCAAACCTCACTGAACGAAAGGCGCTGGCAAGATAAGTGGTGTACATCGACTGTTCCATGCGCTTGTCTATAACACCTTTATCCATCAAGTACTGCAACGCCCATAGCCCGGTAATGTCTGCCTTGGCTTCTTCGATCGACGAAGAAAGCTCCTTCAGTTGTTTGCGCACAGTAGTCTGCTGACCGTCGACGGTGATGTTGTGTGGTCCAAGCCCGTGCATTAATTCATGCATCAGGATGTGAGTAAAAAATGATTCAAACGACAAGTGCGACAGCTCGGCAGGACTGAGCACCACCCGCGAGATTGGGACTAAAGTCTTTTTGAACTTCGCTTCCTGCACGTTTTTCAGCATCACCCGCTTTGAACCTTTTTCTTTGACGACGCGTTCATCGTTGGGCAGGTTGAACGCCGCGGTCTGCACTCCGCTATTGCCTTCGCCGGAACTGTAAACTTCATTGACTACGCGAATCGGCGAGGCAGCTCCTAGTTTGGGATTTCGATGACGCGCCTCCATAGGCAGATTGTTTTCGAGCTCCTGCAAGTAGCTACTAAACTTCACCAGCTTCGCTGATTCAGTTTCATCGCGCAGCGTGACGTACGCCTCGAATGCTGCTTTGTAGCTGAAGAGCTCATCCTCGTAGGTTTCATATGGTCCGAAGGTTGGTTCGATGGGTGAATCGAGGTCCATCCAGGCGACGTCGCTGGCGTAATAATCGTCAGAAGCAAATGCATCCGCGCGCTTGGTGAGGAAATCTTTCAACGTTGCGTTAGTGGTCAGCGCTGCGGCTTCGCGCAAGAGCTTCGCGGCTGGCGTCAGGAATTCTGCGTAAGCCTGGCTGTAAGGGACAGTCATCAGCTTGCCATCGGCGCCGCGTCTAATTAACCAAAAAAAGCCCGTAGCTTTTTGTTTCTCAGCGTCGGGCAGACTCTGGACCCAGGTATTAAACTCATCCTTGGTCATGTCGTCTGGGTAGTAGTTGGCGTTGAGCGGTTTTTCTTTCGGCACGCCTTCAATAAACGGTTCTTTGTTATCAATGCGTGACCATGGTCCATGGTTGATGTTGAAGTAGTGAAGACGTTGCTGCCCGACGACGCTCTTATCGGCCTCAAGTTTTGCTTTCAACTCAACGTTTCCGGCCCACACCTGGCGCAGGAATAAGGGATTCAGAATTTTGGCAGCTTCAATGATCTTCGCCAGGGCTTTACGATCACCAGCAGTCAGACTGGCTGTGTTCGCGGTCAACACCGTGGGAGAGAACCTGCGAATCTTTTTGGCCAGCTCAGGATCGCCTGCTGGTTTCTTTGCTCCGGGTTTTTGCATTCCGAAAGTGTTTACCGCCATCATCGCCGCCAAAATAAAGACGCTAACTACTAGTTTCATTTCAACTCCTCTGCAAGCTTAGCTGGCTCAGGATACTAACTGCGAAGTCGCAAGCTAAACTCTGAACACCTGTGATCCATCGTTCTAAAGCTTCTGACGATTGTTGAGAATCTTTACAAAGGAACCTGAACGCAGCTCATCCACAGTCAAGCCGGACAGCTGCACGGCTTCCTCTTCAGTCAGTGCGCCACAATTCAGCGCTCGCAAGAAATAGTTAAGCAAGCCCTGGCCGGTGGCGGCGTCATCAAATACATCGCCGACCAAAGTCGCTTTCGCAGCCTTCTCCACGAAGTTTTTCAAGCGCTCTGAAGCCGCATCCAGGCTCTCCAGAAAAAAGGAATAAACCGCGGCATAGCGCGTCGGGAGTTGTGCCGGGTGCAGGTCCCATCCCTGATAAAAAGCGCCTACCAGCGAATGCTGAACGTGGTCGTAATGTAGCTTCCACGCGCGATGGACCACGTTGCGATTTTCGATAATCTGTTCCGGGGTTAAGGGTGTACCGCCTTCGGCAAAGCGATGGGGGGCAACGGGCATGATGTTGGTGGCGCCGTCAGACAACCAGATTCCCGTCCCCGCAAACGAAACTTGCATCATGTGTTTAGCAAAGTCACATGATGGATGCATCATGTGTTGATGAGCGGCAGTGATGCTGCAGCTCGCGGTGTAGTCGTAAGTACCAAAGTGGGCGGCCACACAGCGCCCGCGGGCAGCGGCCAGCAACAAAGGGAGATTAATCTCGCCACGGGCGTTGATGATCGACTGCGTAGTTTCGATCATCATCTCGAGTTTGAGCGAATTAGCGGCTAAGCCATTCGCCGTCTCAAGTTGATCAAACAGATCGGCCAGCGCCGCCACCTGCTCCGGAATCGTAATCTTCGGTAGAGTAACGACGAAATTATCTGGAAGCTTACCGCCAGAATTCTCGAGCAGCGTTGAAACGAAAATGTCGAGGGTGCGCATGCTGCGCCCGCGCAATTCTTCGGTGAAGGGTTTGATTCGAATTCCGATGAACGGCGGCAAGGTTGAATTGAGCATCCCTTCGGCTACTTCACCTGCGGCTGCAGCTGCGTGTCCATCCTCTTCCTCATCGGGCCGGTTACCGTATCCATCTTCAAAGTCGATGCGAAAATCTTCCACCGGCTCGCGTCGTAGTTTCTCGTTGACGCGGTTGTAGATCGAATGCGCCAGCCATGCCGGTTTGTTTTCGCGGCGAGCAATGTCTGGGCTCGTTTCAAGAGACGTCACCAGATTGGTGTCTTCTTCGAGGGATTCGGGCAACTGGTCGGCACCCGACAATCCGATCGCTTTGGCGAAGCTCAGGAAATCCGGAGCAAACTGGTCCAGGGAGCGACGCGCAAGCGCGCCTAGCCGGCTGGCCGAATCGGATTTGAACAGGTGTGCCCCGCCGTAGACGGTATGGACCGGTTGCCGATGGCCCGTCTCGCCGGGAAAGATCGCAGCAAAATTGGTATTAGCTTCGCGAAGTTTGGCAGAAAGATTTGCGCTCGCTTCTGTTGTTAGCGACGTTTTCATAAGGCCCTCAAGCTTGCGAGATGGTCTGAATTATTTGATACCGACTTTATTACAGGCAGAGGGAAACTTCCAACCGAAAGACAGTAGCGGATTGATAATTAATAATGGAATGAGCAAATCACAAAGTCAGCAACACTGCGCGGTAGCGCTTGGAGAAAACTCAAGGCGCGTGTTCACGCAGCTCTAGCCCGTTCTGTGTTTTCTCCGGGTGTCTTCTCACCTTCCGCCTTAGCGTCGGGTGCGCCGGCTTCCGCGGCGGCGTGTTCTATCTCGGAGTTGATTTCACCACCAATCAGAATTGCCGCTCCTGTCAGGTAGAGCCAGAGCATCAGAATGATGACCGCGCCTAATGCACCGTATGTTTTGCTGTATGAGTCGAAGAAGTGCAGATAGAGCCTGAAACCGAAAGACACTGCGAGCCAAAGAATAACGCCCATGACAGCGCCGGGTGTTACCCAAATCCATTTTTGTTTTTTCACATCCGGAGCGAAGTAATAGATCTGCGCGAAGGCAAGGAGCACAAAGGCGAGCACGATGGGCCACTGAAGGACCTTCCATGCCATTATGAAAGAGTCGCCGTACCCGAAGACGTCAGCGAGGTAATCTGCAATCCGGCCCCCGTAGAGTATAAGCATTAGGGCGGAGATGATTAGGACCGATAGGGCGACGGTCAAACTCACCGCCGTCAATCGTTGCCTCCACCAGGGCCTCGATTCCTTCACGTCATAAGCGATGTTAAGCGCCTGCGTGACCGCTCCCATCCCGTTCGATGCCGCCCAGAGCGCCGCCAGGATTCCGAAAGCGATCTTGCCGCCGCCACTTGCGTTGCTGACTTCAAACATTGTCGTAGTTACTAAATCCAACGCTGAAGTCGGTAACACGTTGCCGAGATAACTGAACAGGCTCTGCCGCAGTCCTCTCTCGGAGCCCATTACAAAGCCGATGACGGAAATCAGAAACAGAAGCAAAGGAAAGAGAGCGAGCAGAAAATAATAGGCGAGTTGCGCGGCCCTGCCGAAGACTTCGTCTTCCTCAATCTCAGCCCACACGCGTTTGGCCAAAGCTGTCCAGCTCAAGCCACCTAACTTCCAAAGTGATGCCATCGTTCGCAACTCTCCTCCTAGTATGAATGGCTCAGACCGAAGCAATGGGTGTGCCGACAGGTGCGTAAGCGCGAGGGTGAGTTGTTTCAGAAAAACTCACGAGATCGTCGCCAGCTGTTCAGTTGTTATCATTTGTGAAGTATTGGAATCGTACGTTGGATGTCGTCCGCTTAGAGCCAGATCATCCTCGCGTTCGTCCGTTTCATCCCTTCGATCAACTCAAATCGATTGAATCGACTTAGTATTGCGCGACACATCGATCACTGTCTGGTTCACTCGCTTTCAACGATTCCTAATGCTGATGTCCAGCACTATCCGTTTTGGCAATAGATGAACTCACCCGACCGAAGGAGATAACAATGAGCAACGCTACACGTCGTGACTTTTTGCAACGAACTGGTTTTGGATTGGCCGGCGTGGGTGCCGCAGGTCTGGTCTTGGGAACCGAGACCCATCCTACAGTCGCAACGGTCACTGGTGAGGAAGCCAATCGCGTCCTGATCCAGATGGGAAAGATTCCTAAAGAATCGCCACCTTCGGCTGCTTTGAAGTTGGTGACGCCAATAACCTATGGCCCGTTTTATCGGACGGGCGCACCATTCCGAGCCAAGCTTTCACTCCCCGGTGAGCAGGGAACGACTTTCGTGCTCTCGGGTCGCGCCTGGGCCTTTGATACCAAGCGCCCGCTTCCTGGAGTGGTGCTGGATTTTTGGCACGTTGATAACAATGAGAAATATTCAGATGGGGTTACTGACTTCCGAAACCGCGGAAGATTAGTTTCCAACGAAGCAGGCTACTACGAAGTCGAGAGCATTCGCCCGATTCCCTACCGGCCCAACCCCACGGACGCACCAAACTTCTGGCGATGCGCGCATTATCATCTGCTTGCGGTTTGTCCGGGTTACAAACCACTCGTCACCGAGATTCACTTCAAGGAAGATCCCAAGATGGCGGATCCAATGTTTCGACCCGAGAACGCCATGGCGACGACGAAGCGAACAGTTAACGGCGTGAACTTTGAAACTGGTGTGTTTGATATCGTGCTCGAGCGCGACACGGCGTCGAGTTGAAAAGCGATCGCGCACTCGAAGATTGTGGTGAGGTGAAGTAAGGATCGTGAGTGATGGCGACTAGCGGAACTAAGCGACCAGGGACTGGCGAGGAGTTGAAGTTTCGGCGATGACTTTGTAGGCCTCGTCAACATTCATGGGTTTCGCAAAAAAGTAACCTTGACCATTCTGGCAGTTGAGATTTCTCAGCAAGCCCATCTGCTCCTGCGTCTCTACTCCTTCCGCCACCACGTCCATGCCCAGGTTTTCCGCGAGACTCAGGATGGTCCTTACTATCTCTATGTTGTCCTTATCCATGCGAATGATGAAGGAACGATCTATTTTGAGCGTGTCAATGGGGAACCGGTGCAGGTAGGTCAGAGACGAGTAGCCCGTTCCAAAATCGTCAATACTCAATCGAACTCCCAGTCCCCGCAGTTGGAAAAGCAACGCCGCGGCCGAGTCGAAATCATCCATCAGGACGCTTTCGGTTATTTCAAGCTTTAGACACTCGGGATCCAATCCGGTCTCCGTTAGGAGGTTCTTAACCTGATCAACTAAATCCGGTTGCGCAAATTGTCGAGCCGAGAGATTGACGGCTACGTAGAGGGATTTTTCGGTGGGAAATTGTTCCTGCCAATATTTAAGTTGGCGGCAAGCAGTGCCCAGGACCCAGTTGCCGATTTGCAGAATTTGACCAGACTCCTCAGCAATCGGAATGAAATCAATCGGTGAGATCAAGCCTTTCTCAGGATGATGCCAGCGTACCAGAGCTTCAAATCCGCAAACGCGAAAATCATCAAGCGCCACAATTGGTTGGTACGCAACCAGAAATTCCCCGCGCTCAAAGGCATGTCGTAAAGCAGTTTCGATCTCGAGGACGTTCTTGGAGTGGCTATGCATTTCCTCGTCGAATGTTTCATGACGAGCTCGGCCTAATGCTTTCGAGCGATACATGGCAGTGTCAGCATCTCGCAGGATTTCGTCTGGTTGTTCGTAGCCTCTTGAACCCGACGCTATGCCAATGCTCACCGTTGCAAAAACGTCGCGGCCAGCGAGATTGAAGGCTGACTTGAGTTGCTGGTGAATTCGCTCAGCCACCACTGTCGCTTCATTATCATCGGCGAGGTCTTCGAGCAAAATTGTGAACTCGTCTCCGCCGACGCGAGCAACCGTGTCGCCCGGTCTTACGCAGTCCTGCAAACGACGGGCGATGCCGACCAGTAGTTGGTCGCCCACCATGTGTCCCAAGCTATCGTTCACTAACTTGAATCGATCCACGTCGAGGAAGAGGAGCGCAAACCGGTAGTCAAGTCTACGCTTACTGCGGCCGAAGGCATGTTGCAAGTGGTCGCTCATTAGAGCTCGATTAGGCAACCCGGTCAGCGTGTCATGTAAAGCGTCGTGGACCAGCCGGCCTTCGGCGGCCTTTCGTTCAGTAATATTCTCTACTTGAAATATCAGTTCGATGGTCCCGCCGCTCTCAAGAAAAACAGGCGATACGCTCCACAGCGTCCACACTACATGTCCCTCTTTATGAAGACACCTGGTCTCGACCTGAGACATTGGAGTCTTGCTACCGAGCAATTGCTCCAGGCGTCTCATCGACACAGAGAGATCTTCAGGGTGGATAAAATCCTTGAAGTTCTTGGCTACCACTTCCTGCTCCGAATAGCCGAGCATTTCGCAAAGCGATTGGTTGACCCGATGCCATGTGCCGGATGACAGCCCAAGTGCCATTCCAATTGTGGAATGGTCGAAGGCAAGCTGGAACATCCCCGCCCGATCACGCAGGATCGTCACAGGACATTCCAGAGTTTTTTCTTCTTCCGCACGCATCATTTTTTGGACTGAGTAAATTACTGAGGCTTGGTTGGCCGGCAGCAGGTAAGGAAACTAACGGGGTTTACCGAGGGGCGGCGCTCACGACTCCTAGAGCACCGGGGACATGTTTGCACGTTCCATGCCTCAAGGAACAAGGTGCCGACCCACAGAATTGCCGTTAAATTCGGGGTAGGATTCGAACAAATAACGTCGGATTGAGGGGTTTTGCAGTCAAATTGAAGCTTTGAACTGTCACCAGAGCGATTTGATTCAATTTGAACGGTGGAGGGCTAGGCTGAAGGCGAGTGAGCCACTCACAAGAATCGCATGAAAGCGCTGCCGGATGCAATCGTTAAGTTTTTGGAAGGAATGGTAGCGCATACGGGACTCGAACCCGTGATCTCTGCCTTGAGAGGGCAGCGTGTTAACCAACTACACCAATGCGCCTTGGGTAACGGGGTTGATTATAGGGGCGTGATTTGAATGTTGGCAAACACGGGGTCAGCAGTGAGCCTTGGAAGATTTAACGTTCGGTTACAATCGAAAGGCCAGCCTGAGCGGCTGTCCTTTCGCCTTTTCTTGAAGGGATGTCAAGGTCCAATAACGAGGAATACATCCCAAGCCCAACGTCCGACTCGGCCACCGTCAACCTTGGCCCGGTAGCGGAACCGATTACCGTATTGGTCAGTTCGTTTCGATTCCTTGAATCTCAAGTCAAACCTAGTGAGTCCCAGGCTGGGCAGCGTCTGTAGCTCCGAAGCTTCCGAGATACCGTTGTGGTTGGTGTCTCGCCACAACCGCAGCGACGAGAATACAGTGTCACGCGGGGTTATTACTCCGTCTCCGTCACCACCGTTTACCCCTCGATCAAACTCAGCAAGAGCCACGAACCCGTTTTTTTCTATGCCCGATGGCGGTTGAGGTTGCGCTGTGAAGTTCCCAAACAATTCAATACCACTGTCAACCATACCGTTTCCGTTTCGGTCTAGCGCTAGCCAGGCATCGTCAGGGGCGAGTGTGGTCCAACTCAAAGCTTCTTTTTGGCCGTCACCATTAATATCAAAACGAACTCCACCAACTGCGTCAGTTAAAGCAAATCCGTCACCGGAAACATCTACGAGGATTGGACTAGCTTGAGTGCATACACCGTCGTTACACACCCATCCGAAAGGACACTCCTCCTCACAAGTGTAATCGCACTTGCCGCTTTCCTGATTACAGTAGTAGCTGCAACAGTCACTGTTCCACCAACAATTTGAAAAGTGCGCGCCGCAAGCGGGATTACAAGGCGTAAGTCGTTGGGCTTCGACGACGGTCCAGCTGTCGCATAAATGATATTCACCATCACTCCATAAATCTTCGCAGTGTACGTAGGAAAATTCGAGGGTGTAATCGCCTGACGTAAACGGCGCTGTTCTATCCGTTCTTACTGTGCATTCCGTTGAGCAGGTGTTCGAAATGGGGGTTCCGACTCCTCGCAGTCTTCAGGAGGCTTGGGTGCCCGGAGGGTTAATGAAAGCTTTGTAGGTTGCGATGAGGTAAAGGTGGTTTTTAAGAACGAGACATCTGGAAAGCTGTACGGCGAGGGTGGACTTCGTGGCTTTTGGTTTAGGGAGCCCGATTGGCCCACCCGAATTTTTTTGGTCGGGTCGTTAGGAAAGGCAGGGTCCTGTAAAAGGAATCTTCCGCTGTCAAATACACAACCATCGTCAAATCCCACTTCAGTGATTACGAGTTCGACTCGGCTGATGCTTGGATAGCCTGCGCGGTCAAAGCTACCTTTCAATATTTGGTAGACTTCAGGCGCCAGACGTAAATCGGCAGTTTTTCCCGGCTTGACGACCTTGTTCGGATTTCGGCGAATATATTCGACAGAAATTGGACTCGGGCCAAAATGTAGTTCCTGGGCTATTGGTCGCCGGGTGTCGCCAGGTTCTCTGCGAAACACCATATTGATGGTTATCGCAGTGATGGTCTTGTGGTAGTTGTTGGCCACAGTGACCGTGAAGCCGTCCAGCCAATCATCATCTTCCTCGAAGGCTTTGCTGATCTCAAGGTTTCCTTTGTTTTTTGTCTTAATAGCGACGATGCTTATAGGCTCAGTGGTGGTCCACATCGTCTTAACTACAGATCGCTTCTGCTTTTCATTCTGGGCATTACTGTTGGCTAGTTGCACAGTTAGGATTAATGAAACTCCGATGAGGCTTGTTGGTATAAGCCGGATCAGATGTTTCTTCATTGGTTCTCCTTACGAATTGGGAGCGTTAATCATCAGGAGCGAGAGGCTGGGTTGGGTTCCTTGTGATAATTGAACGGTTGGACCATACGTCCACTTTTGTGCGGTTGTCAAGAAAACTTCGAAACCAAAGCCAAGCGTAAACCGACGCTCCGGCTTTGGACCAAGGCGACTACTGTAGGCCAAGGGGCATGAACCCAAACCAAGTCAGCCTGATCAAGAACTGGCACACAACTGGCGAGAGGCGTTATTCCTTCTCGTCGTCCCCTTCATGAACATGAGGTTCAACGCCCAATGTCCAAGGCGGCGGATCGCTGGCTGGGAACGATTCCTCGAGTGCTTCGTCAATTTCATCCTCGGTCATTTCTCCCGTTGAAGAATCAAGCGGCGTGTCCTCGTTGTTGGTTCCCATGCGCCTCCCTCCGGTCGAAATGGAGTCGATTCACCTTGACGGCGGTGCTCTCATCTTAGACCCGTTATGGTTAAGAGCAAGTTCAAAAGCTCTGCTGGTCTACCGCGGCGCACCTAAGCAACGTCGTCTCGTGAGATCCGGCGCAACCATAGTGCTGTTTCGACCGCGGTGATGAACAAGTCTGATGAAGCGGCAGTGCCCTTCGACCTCCAGCTAAATTGTTTTGCCGGTTTCTGCGGAGTGTTATACTGCCTGCCGTTCTCGTTAACAATTCTTCTCAGCCAGAACTAAGGGCGCCAAGCCCTGAGCCTTGAGGTTCATGACAAGAAACGTCGCGGATGGAACTGAAAAGAATTCTGCCCTGCCGATCGTCGTAAGACATTTCCGATTTCAATTAGACTTTTCATCAAGCCGGAGCTTTGAATGAACATCGTTGTGCTCAGCGAGACACAATCCGGCGAAGCGCGTGTGGCGCTCATGCCTGAGTCTGTGAAGAAGCTGGTGGCACTGAAGGCGACGGTGTTGATTGAAAGCGGCGCCGGGTTAAAGGCGGCCCGAACGGATGACGACTACCGCGAAGCAGGCGCTCAGGTCTTATCGGATCGATCGGCGCTATGCGCCAGCGCTGATGTTTTGGTGACGGTTAACCGGCCTTCACCTGATGTCTTCGAGACACTCAAGAGCGGCGCCGTAGTGCTCGGGTTCCTGCGTCCTCTCGATGAACCAGCGGCGTTAAAGCCAGCGCTCGAACGCGGGCTGACCACCTTTGCGATGGAACTGGTCCCCCGCATCACACGCGCGCAGGCTATGGATGCGCTTTCGTCGATGGCGACCGTTGCAGGCTACAAAGCTGTGCTGCTTGGTGCTTCGCAGATCCCGCGAATGTTTCCTTTATTGATGACAGCGGCAGGGACAGTGCCGCCGGCGCGTGTGCTTGTGCTCGGTGCGGGCGTTGCGGGACTACAGGCGATTGCGACTGCGCGTCGTCTCGGCGCTGTCGTTGAAGGTTATGACGTACGGGCAGCAGCCGGTGAGCAGGTGCGATCACTGGGCGCGAAATTCCTCGAAGTCGATCTCGGAGGGATCAAGACCGAAGATGCAGGTGGCTACGCGGTCGAGTTGTCGGAACAAGCAATGAGCCGCGGGCGTGACTTGATCGCCGAACATGCAAAGACTTCGGATGTGGTGATTACGACCGCACAGGTTCCAGGTCGACGCGCTCCGTTATTGGTAACCGAAGAGGCTGTGAACGGCATGAAGCGCGGCTCGGTGATTATCGACCTGGCTGGGGCGACCGGTGGCAACTGCGCGCTCAGCCAGGCGGATGAAACTGTGGAACGAAACGGGGTCTCGATTCTCGCGCCGACAAACTTGCCCGCGACCGTGCCGGTACATGCGAGTCAACTCTATTCACGCAATGTCACTTCGTTCTTGTCGTTGTTGATAAAAGACGGCGAGATGAATATAGACATGGCTGATGACGTAGTTGGACCATCTTGCGTTACTCATGGTGGGCAGGTGGTGAACAGTCGAGTTGCGTCAGCGCTGACGCAACACGGCTGAACGCGCTATGGAACTTACGGCGGCCAGCCGCACGACAAGAAGGTTGAGAAACGGTTGAACCGGACGGAGGTATTCGTTTATGTCGACATTAAATCTGATCACAGCGCTGTACATTTTTGCCCTGGCTGCGTTTGTTGGTTATCAGGTTATCTCCCGCGTGCCGCCGCTACTGCACACGCCTTTGATGTCGGCGACCAACGCCATCTCAGGAATCTCCCTGGTTGGTTCGATTGTGACTGCGGGCGCTGGTTACGGCACCGTCAGCACCATTCTGGGTTTCGCGGCAGTTTTTTGTTCGACTACGAACGTAGTGGGTGGATTTGTGATCACTGATCGAATGTTGCGCATGTTTAAGAGGAAACCTGTCGTTAAGAACGAAACGGGAGGCTCCTCGAAGTAACACGAAGGCCCTCGACCGTATCATTAGGGAGAACAGCGCATCTGAGTTTTTCACCGTCAACGACAAGCTGAAGCATGTAGGACATTCCGGAATCTCAAGCATGAACCTGCGTACTTACTTCATCGAAATAAGTTACCTGCTGGCTTCAATTCTTTTCATTCTCGGCCTCAAGGGAATGAGCCATCCCGAAACTGCCAAACGCGGAATGCACCTCGCCGAGTTTGGCATGTTGATGGCCATCGTCGGCACCCTCCTGCATCTCGAAATCATCACGTACACCTGGATTATCCTCGGGCTTGTGCTGGGTTCAATCGTTGGCCTCGCGATGGGCCTGTGGGTGCCCATGACAGCCATGCCACAGCGGACCGCCCTGTCACACGCATTTGGAGCATTCGCCGCAGCCCTGGTCGGAATATCTGAATTCCTTCGTCACGACGGACATTTGGACACGATCACGATGGGAGCGCTTGGCTTTGAAGTGATGCTGGGCGCACTAACCACCACCGGAAGTTTGCTGGCGTTTGCAAAACTGCAGGGATTGGTTCGCGGCACTCCGTTTACCTACCGTGGCCAAAACATTTTCAACATGGCCCTCCTGGCGACGACTGTTGGCATCTTTGTCTACCTGATTTTCGTGCCCGGCTCGATGCCTCTTTTCTTCACGATGGTAGGGCTGGCGTTTATATTCGGAATCCTCCTGGTCATGCCAATCGGCGCAGCAGACATGCCGGTGGTGATGTCGCTGCTCAATTCCTATGCGGGACTGGCTTCTGCTGCCACCGGCTTTGTGCTGTCAAATAACGTTCTCATTATCGCCGGTACCCTTGACGGTTTCTCCGGTTTTATCTTGTCGATCCTGATGTGTCGGGCAATGAACCGTTCATTAACGAACGTGCTGTTTGGGGCCTTTGGCAGCGCGGCGACGTCTACAGCAGCAGAGAGCCAGCAGGGAACGATGCGCGAGGTCAGTATCGAAGACATTGCGGTGCAACTCGCCTATGCAAGCAAAGTGGTGTTTGTACCCGGTTACGGGCTGGCCACTGCACAGGCGCAGCACGCCGTTCGAGAGTTAGCTGACACGCTGGAGAAACGCGGAGTGACTGTTAAGTATGGAATTCACCCGGTCGCCGGTCGCATGCCCGGCCACATGAACGTTCTGCTCGCCGAGGCAAATGTTTCCTATTCGTCCTTGTATGAACTGGAACAGATCAATCCCGAGTTTCCGACCACCGATGTCGCGGTGGTAATTGGCGCAAACGACGTGGTCAACCCTGATGCTCGCGATAATCCCAACAGTCCAATTGCGGGGATGCCGATTCTGGAGGTCGATCGCGCCAAGTCAGTAGTGGTTTTGAAACGCGGACAGGGCAAAGGATTTTCCGGTTTGGAGAACCCACTGTTCTTCAAGGACGTGACCGGGATGTTGTATGGAGATGCTAAAGAAACGTTGACCAGAATGGTGCAAGCGGTCCAGCAAGCGTAAACTCTTCCCTCGGTCATTATTCAATCCCAGGAAATCATCGGAGATCATATGCAACGATTACTCGCTACCATTCTGTTAACCAGCTTTCTGCTCTTTAACCTTCCTGCTGCTGTCGCACAACGAAAGCCAACCGGCAAATCGAAGGCAACGCCCGCGGCGCTCGCGGCGCAAAGGGGCACCGATACAATCACCGCCGCTCAGATCAAGGATTACCTCGGCTTCATAGCTTCTGACCTTATGGAGGGTCGCGACACTCCCTCGCGTGGACTTGATATCACGGCGCAGTTTCTGGCGACGAATCTGGCCCGGTTTGGATTCAAACCTGCTGGTGACGACGGCACCTTCTTCCAAAAAATTGCGCTCAGCCGTAATGCAATTGAAAAGACGGAGACGCGAGCGTCTCTCAATAATCAAGCTCTGGAATTGGGCACCGATTATCTGCCGGTTGCTAGTAACGCTGATGTGTCGGGCCAATTGGTCTTCGCCGGCACTGGGTGGTTTATCAAGTCGAAGAACATTGACTCCTTCAAAGGAATCGATGCCAAGGGAAAAATCGCAATCGTCATGTATCCGCCAGATGGGTTTCCAAGGGGCATCTCTCGATCGGATCTGAGCGGCAAGCGAGGCGAAGATTGGATGAGTCCTGCCGAGTATGCAGCGAAGCAAGGCGCAGTTGGAATCGTCATTGTTCCTGACTTCCAGTACCTCGCAAATTGGGACCGCAATCGAACACGTCTAACGGAACGCGGGCTCACCAGAGTAGAGAAGTTTCAGCCATCGCTTGGGCCACAGACACCAGGAATCATCGCTAGTCCGCGGGTGACTAACGTCCTCTTTCAAGGAGAACGCCGAAACGCAACCACTTTGTTCGAGGCGGCATATGCTGGCCAACCGCTCGAGTCGTTTGAATTGAGCCCGCAAAAAACGCTTGCCTTTACTATCAAGGTAAAGTCGGACATATCGGGAACCCAAAACGTGGTTGGCGTTTTTGAAGGCAGCGACGCGGTTTTGAAGAACGAATACGTTGCGCTCGGTGCGCACTACGATCACGTTGGCATCGGTGCGGCGGTTAATGGCGACTCAATCAACAACGGGGCTGACGATGATGGATCGGGTACGACTGCTTTGCTCGCAATGGCTGAAGCCCTGACGAAGGCGAGTGTTCGGCCAAAACGATCTGTGTTGTTTGTCTGGCACGCGGGAGAAGAGAAAGGACTGTGGGGTTCGCGTTACTTCACCGACTACCCGACGATTCCCCTGGATAAAATTGTCACTCAGATTAATATTGACATGATCGGGCGTAGTAAGAAGGAAGGTGACACGACTCCGAGAAACAAAGATCTTTCAGGGCCAAACGGCATTTATGTGATTGGCTCGAAGATGATGAGCACCGAACTGGGCGAATTAACCGAGAGTGTTAATAAGCAGTACTTAAACCTGAACTACGATTTTCGTTACGACGATCCGGCCGATCCTAACCGCTTTTTCTACCGCAGCGATCATTACAACTACGCGCGCAAGGGAATTCCCATTGTCTTCTTTTTCGACGGCGACCACGAAGACTATCACCGTCCCAGCGACTCAGTGGAAAAGATCGACTACCAAAAGATGGAGAAGCTTACTCGCACGATTTACTTGACGATGTGGGAACTTGCGGTTCGGCCGACGCGGCCAAAGGTGGACAAGCCGGTGCCGGCGCAGTTGTCAGCTGGACGTCCGTGACGCGTGGATGTCCGACAAGCTGAAGCATGTCGAACACATGATCTAATTCCCTCGCTCGGAGACTAATCGGCGATAGGCCTCGTCTCGGGACAATCCCAACTCTTTCGCCGCCTTCTTGAGCGCTGCCCGGTGGTCCATCCCTTCTCTCTCAAGCGCGGAAACCAGGGAGCTAATACTCACCGGTGCTACTTCATTCTCTGTTTCTCCTGCGATTGCATAACGATCAATCAGCAAGACAATCTCGCCACGAATCGGCTCCGCAGAAAATCGTTTCACCAGTTCACTCAAACGTCCACGCGCAATTTCTTCGTGCATCTTTGTGAGCTCTCTAGCGATAACTGCATTGCGTTCACCAAGAATTTCGAGCGCATCCTGCAACGTGGCGGCGAGGCGGTGTGGCCCCTCGTAAAAAATTAGCGTTGCCGCGACAGCCCCAAGTTGTTTTAGGCGCGCCCGTCGTGCGTTTGCCTTAGCTGGCAGAAATCCTGCAAACAAAAACTCGTCAGTGGGTAACCCGGATGCCACGAGTGCTGTGACCAACGCACTGGGGCCGGGAACGGAAACGACTGTGGCGCCACCTTCGATAGCGAGTTGTGTTAGACGATATCCAGGATCGCTGATGCCTGGTGTTCCCGCGTCGGAAACAATCGCCACATTCGATCCGCTCTCGATCAGTTTTAATAGTTGGGCCGCCCGCTCTCGCTCATTGTGTTCGTGATAGCTGATCGTTCGGGTTGAGATGCCGTAATGGTTCAGCAGCTTCCGTGTGTGCCGGGTATCTTCGCAGGCGATCAGATCGACTTCACCGAGCAGTCGAACGGCGCGGTGGCTGATGTCCTCAAGATTGCCGATGGGTGTTGCGATCAGATAGAGGATGCCTCGCATGGGGGCCATTCTGACATCAACGGTAGAAGATGCGAAGCTGCGTTATAGAAGACGCATTTTCCAAATATCATTTGTCAGTTCTCATTTGTCATCGAAGAGGACGATCCGCAGATCTATCCATGCAGATTCGGTTGAGGCATCTGCGATCCGCAGATTACCGGTCTAAGGAATCTGCGAAATTTGCGGATAGTCCTGGATAGAAATAAGAAAGCCTCCCCAACTCTTTCGAGTCGGACGAGGCTTTTTGAGAGCGACTGGTAAAGGAGGCTTACCGATTCGGCCAGGGAATCCTGTTCCACCAGTCGTTGTTATCTGTTCTACGGCCGTTCGGGTAACCTCCGTTGTTGTAACCGTAGTTTCCGTAGACGTTAGAAATCACGTTCAGCTCCTGTCGGATCTGATTCCAAAGTGATCCCATACGTCCGTTGCCACCGCGACCTAAGAACCCCCGTTCGAGCTGGCGAGCTTCCTGAAATACTCGCTGGGCCTCGTCACGGCTACGATTCAGATCGCGACCATTACCAAACTCGGATTTCAGATCGCCAACCGCGTCGCGAAACTGATTTGCGCGGGCATTGATCTGATCTTCACGTCGAGTGCCGTCTCTGCGGCTGCGATCCAGATTGCGATCAACTTCCCTCTCAAAGTCTTTTGCCAGGCGGTCAAGCCTGTGAATCGAATCGCGAACATAGCGCTCGTCATAGCGACCGTTGTTGCGACCCCATGGATCATATCTACCTTGCGCAGCTGCCAGCATTGGTAAGCAGAGAGCCATCACCGCAACCGCAAAAATCGAAAATGTCAGTGTGCGTCGGTTAGTCATCCTTAACTCCTCCATCTCATTTGTAGCGACCACACTCGCTGGTGTGGTCGCTTATGATTTCGTCGCTCGCCTGGGGATACCTAAGATCGAGCATCCTGCCAATCATGCTTTTGGCAATCATCGTGCCTAAAAATGGTCTGCGTTTTTAGGAGATTTTGGAGCTGAAAGTATTAGTGTTTTCCACGCCAAAAAACGGTGTACGACGGCAGGACGGTTCGAAAACGTGCACGTTCCTGCCGAAATGGTTAGAGGGTCGAAGGGCGGTGCCGGGAGTGGTCCAGGAGGATAGCTAAATGCCGGCGTGCGTCTGACTCATAAATTTCGCGAAACTGGCCGTCCGTCTCCTGGACAATCCATTGGGGCGTGCCGGCCGGATCCAAAATCAGGCGCAACTCCTCGGCTGAAGATTTCATCCCCAGATGTTTTATATGTGCACAAGCCAAACCACCACCTTTGATAAAGCCGTCACGCGGAGTGCGAGGCCAGCCGACCTCCACCGTCAGTTTTCGTAGACCGTTTTCGAAGTTCAATTGCGGCCCGACGAGGGTAGTGTTCGCGATCTTGAACCGATGAGGATCCGTGCGACTCATCTTCAGCGGAGCGCCGGCCCGATTGGCTTCACCCGCGAGGTTGGTGAAGGTTGTGAGCAACCAGTCTGTACCCACTGTCCTCAAAAAGTCGTTCGCAGTGCGTAAAGCAAGGTAATCAGACAGATCTGCACGACCTTCAGCGCGCGCTCGGGCTTCGGCTTCAGCCAGCGCGAAGGCCCATGCTTCATCGAGTTCGCTCATAGGAAGATCAACGTGTTGACTAACGCGGCGTAGGCTGTAGCTCGGTTAAGCAGCTTCGCCCCCCGGAAGCATGCGATGTTATCATGAGCCTCGAAACCCCCGGCTTGTTGGCTTGAAGGCCTACAATCATCTCATTATTCGGTAATCGAGAGTCTTACAGAATGAAGCTATCAAACTCCCACATGCGGATACTGATGATAAGTGTAGTGGCGCTGCTACTCTTCGGGACAACAACTCAGCTTGCCCAAACTCCGATACCAGCGCGGGCCGGACATGTAAACGACTTCGCCGGTGTTATTGATGACAAAACCAAACTCCAACTGACAAGTCTACTTGAGGAATGTTCAGCAAAAAATCGGAATCGACTTTGCGATCGTAACGGTGCATTCGACTGCGGGCCGCGACATGTTCGACTTTTCCCGCCAACTCGCCAACGATTGGAACGTAGGAGCCAGAGCAACTGCGAAAAAGAGTCTGCTGCTTGTGTTGGCGGTTAACGAAAAAGAGTCGTTCACGCAGTTCAGTAAATCGGTTCAGAGTGATTTACCGGAAGCTGTGTTGGGTGAGATGAGCCAGCGCATGAAGGGTCTCATCACTGGCGGAGACTTTGCCGGTGGATTGAATGCGGGTGTTCATCACTTCGTGAGTTCGATGGCGCGAAAGCTCGCCTTGAATCCGGCGGACTTTGAAGAGCCTACGGTCACTGCTTCAAATTCAAGCGCTCCCGCGCAATCGGCTGAGGAACCAGCGGCGACGACCACGCGCCCCAGCAGAGTGGTCCGTCCGAGGACGACTACTCCCGCGCCGACGCCAACACCACCGCCTTCAGAAGAACCGTCAGTCGCAGTGAACGATCAAGTTGAGTCATCGCCAAAGGCATCACCAGAACGCCCAGGATCCGATGACGATAGAAGCCAGCACCAGGGTGAAGAGTCCGTCGCCGGAAACCACTGAGCCAAACACCACCAGAACTCCTGATCCACCTGTCACTGCGCGAGAACCTTCTCGCTCTGAAAAATCGAGCACGGTCCGGAGGACAACTAACACCGCTGAAGACGATGCTGATGAATCGGAAGAAGTTGAGCTGACTCTGACCCTGCCGCTCGATGCGCGGATTACAAAGCTCAAAGAATTCCTTCGTGACTATCCGGACTCAAAGTCGAAGGCCCGGGCCCTTGAACTCCTGGTGAGTGCCCACGCAGGCTTAGGAGATCAGCGACTGAAGAAAGGCGAAACGACCAGCGGCATTGAACAACTAAGGCTGGCCATCAGTACTGCACCCCTCGACACGTCAGAGAAACTTTTTTCCGGAGTGATTGCTCAGATACCGTTGAACTTGTATTTGCGCGGCGAGCGCGCTGCCGCTGCCGAAGCCGCCCGGAGTATCGAAAAGAAGTTCGGAAGTGACGCCAAGCGGTTGGTTGCTCTTTCGGGTTACTACATTAGTACCGAGCAAGCTGATGAAGCGGTACGCGTCGCCACGCAAGCGGTAACCCTGTCGCCCGATTCTCCTCAGGCACACCAGACATTAGGTCTGGCCCTGCACATTTCACTGCGTTTGGATGAAGCAATAACCGAGTACAAGCGGGCGCTAGAGCTCGAGCCAGGTTCAAAAGCAGCCCGTCGCGGCCTCGCCGATCTCAATCGTGGCCAGGGTCGATCAGACGACGCACTCGTGCTCTATCGCGAACTGCTCGCCACTGACCCGGCAGACAAAGGCGCGCAAACGGGAATGGTTCTGGCGCTACTTGATCTGGGACGTATGGACGAGGCGAAGAAAGAACTGGATGCAGCTCTCAAAGCCGATCCTAAGAATCTTTCATTGCTGTCTGGTGCGGCATACTGGTTTGCTGCTCACCGCGACTTTACGCAGGCGACGGATCTGGGGAAACGGGCACTGGAAATTGAGCCACGATATACGTGGTCCCATGTCGCGATGGCCCGCACATTCCTGGGCCAGGGCAAACCACTGAATGCCGAGCGCGCGCTTCGCTTCGCACGGCAATATGGAAAATTCCCGACGCTTGATTATGAGTTAGCCAGCGCGCTTGCTGGCGCCGGTCTATATGGTGAGGCCGCCGAGCTGTTAGCGGAGACGTTTGATTGGAGAGACGGTCAGATAGAAACGCGTCTTGCTGGACGGTCGTTGGCGCAGGGAAAAACATTTTCGGAGTTACTTGCGCCAGAGCGCCGCGCTAGCATCTTCCAGTCAACGGCAGCTGATACGGAAACTAACGCGAAGGTTCTCAAAGACCTTCTGGTATTCACGATATTAATCAACCGCGACAAGGACGGCGGAAGCTTGCATGAGCCGAGCATTGTCGCCGCCGCTAGAGAGTTTGCATCAGGGAAGGACGCGTCGCAGGTCCACCGGCAGCTGTACGCCGCCAGCCGATTGCTACAGAAAAATATCGGGTTTGATGTAGCTTACGAATTTGCCGAGGCGGCCCGAACAACCGCGGACGCTGGTCTGATGGTTCCGGAAGCGACATTAGCTGTGCAGGCCGACGAATACCGTGAAATTCGTGCACGGGCCATAGCTAACGGAGGCACACCAACCATCGACGAAGCCCCGCGTAACATCTTGTCAAATATGCTGCGCGGGCGAATTGAAGATATCGCAGGCTGGGCGCTTTTCAACCAGGACAAGCTTGAGGCGGCGGTGGACCATCTCCAGCGTGCAGCCAATATTCTCATTCCGAAAACGCCTGGCTGGCGAACTGCTCATTGGCATTTGGGCGCAGCACTCGATCGACTGAATCGAAAAGAAGAGGCGCTGACAAACTACATCAAGAGTTTCAACGTCGGCGATCGCGATCCGGTCCGTCGCGCCGTGATAGAGAGAGTTTACCGGTCAATCCACGGGTCGCTGGAGGGACTCGACGCCAGGATAGGGGCCGCGACAACCAGTTCTGCAATCACTCCTGCCGAACGAGGGACCGTAACTCCGACTCCGTCATCTACCGGCGAAGCCACGGCCAACACTGTTTCGGCGACTTCACCACCTGTCGCTGAGCCATCGCCGTTACCTGAATCCACCCCCGAACCTAAAGCCGCGGCTGTTCAGCCTACGACGCCGGCGACTGTGCCGGATAACCCGAGCCGGCCTGAAGCCGCGATAGTGGAGAGCTTGAACAAGCCCCGTCCGTCGGTAGTCACGATCAAGGGCCGTGTCACAGACCCCGCCAACAATCCAATCGCAAATGTTGTAGTCGTGCTGATAAGCCCACAGGGAAGCGTCCTCGCATCAACGACTGATGGTCAGGGAAACTATTCATTTACGGTAGCCCCGTCGTCCAATAATTATCGAGTCATTCCTTCGAAGGATGGATTTACCTTTGCACCGGGAGACAGGGTTCTGGCTGGAGTGGCCGAAAATCAGAATGATATGGATTTTGTCGGGGCCCCCAAGGCAACCCCCTGAAACCGGAAGGGGAAGGGCTCGGGCGCCGAGAAAGCCCCATTTTCCATACATCATTTCCGAAGACCGAAGTCTAGTATCAGCCAACCGCTCGCCCCTTCACACCATCCAAAAGCCCGACGCAGAAAGCTTCCACCAGGGCGGTAAACCTTGCTAGTCTCCACCCCGTGCGACGGGTTTGAAACCAAGAAATTGGGCATGACAGTGTGGTAAATTCGCGTTTTAGATTACTACTACAAAGCAGAGACAATATGAAGATATTCAGGCCGAACTTTCCCCAAATGGTTTCAAGTGTCGTCGTCGTTCTATTCGTGACGGCCCTTGTGAGTGCGCAGCAACCCGCACCACAGCAGGCTGCCAGCAAGTTTGACATCACCAACTATCGCATTGAGGCGCAACTGATCCCGGAACAGCACATGTTGCGCGCGGGCGCTGACATTTCAGTGATTCCGCTCGAACCAACGCGATCGTTGGTGTTTGAGCTCAACGGTTCACTACGCGTCGAGAGTATCGAACGAGACGGCAAGCCACTGACGGGTTTTGTACAGGATTCCGTCGGTGTCGGGTCGCTCGGACCGAGCGTCAGAGTCGACTTGGGTCAGGTGGTTCCGGCCAACCAACCGATCACATTGCGATTCCGTTGGAGCGGCGCACTAGTGTCGCCGGAAGGCGGGCCATTACCAACCAAGCGTCTGGCCTATGTCGGCAACGAGGGTTCCTACCTGATGTATGCCTCGCGCTGGTTTCCGTTTCACGACTACGCTGCGGACCGCGCGACTTCCGACATCACCTTGATTGTCCCTGCGGGAGTGCAGGTCGCCGGCACCAGCGACGATCCGGTCGTCGCCCAAACAGCACCCAAAGAAGGCGCGGTCAAGTTCCGATTTGTCCATCGCCAGCCGGTCCTGGTTGGAAACTTTGCTGCCGGGCAATACATCAATCGCAATCTTCGGTTTGGGAATTATGAGATTCAGTTTTATGCCAAGCCGGGGAGTGAAGGCCGGATAAACACCTATGCCGAAATGATGGGCCATGTGCTGGAGTTCTACTCGAAGCAGTATGGACCACCAATTTTCGGAACTCGCCTCGTGGTAACTCAGGTTGACGACGATAGCGTCGATAGCTACTCGGGCCCGGGAATGATTTTCCTGGCATCGCGGCTGTTCGATTCGTCGCGTCCGATGCCGGAAGAAAAGCTGGCTCGCGAAGTAGCCTATCAATGGTGGGGACAAACGGTTGGTCTGAAGTCGTTTGACGATGCCTGGCTTTCGCAAGGCTTGGCTGAATGGAGTGCGTTCGCGTATCGCGAGCTCAACCTGACTGGCGGCGCTCTGGAATCGGCTCAACGTGAACAACAGGAACGGGCGCTGACGTTTGAACAAACTGCGTCGATCGCGCGTGCCCCAAGTGCGTTGGATGATCAGTCGGCGGCGTATCAGTCAATTGTATTTCACAAAGGTGCGATGGTCTTTCGCATGTTGCGAGAAACAATAGGCAAGGAGAAGTTTGATAGGTTGCTGGGAATGTTCCTGCAACAGTATCGCGGCAAGAATGCGTCCATCGACGATTTCGAGAAGCTCGCCAATCAGGTAAATCAGGCGAATATGCGCTATTTCTTCGCCCAGTGGGTTGAGGGAACAGGCGTTCCGGAATTTACGGTTGACTACCAGATCATCCGTACACGCAGCGGCAAGTTTCGGACGCGCGGCACTGTGAAGCAGACTCTTGAAACACTGCGTATGCCGGTGCAGTTGATGTTGCGAGCTGAAGGCGACAATCAGACGGCCGTGACGATGATCGAAGGGCGGAGTGAGGATTTCGATTTCGAGTCGAACGGCCAGCCACTCGAGGTGGTGGTGGATCCAAACTATCGCATCCTGCGTATGTCAGAAGACTTGCGAGTTTCAATCATTGCCCGGCGCGCAATCGAGCAGATGAAGGAAGGGCTTTATGCCGAAGCTCAGCAGCAGTTTGAAGCAGCCTTGAAATTGGATCGCTCAAACTCCTGGGTCTACTACAACCTGGGACTGCTGTATCTCGAACAGCGCAACTGGCAGCTGGCACTCGACAACCTGGAAGCCGCACTCAATGGCACGATGAAGCCTTCGTGGATTGAAGTTTGGGCACACATCAAACGCGGCAACGCCTACGATGCTAAGGGCGATCGCAACAAGGCGGTCTACGAATACAACAAGGCAGTGCAGTCGGGAATTAACTACGACGATGCGCTCGCGGTCGCAAAGAAGTTCCTGGCAACTCCCTACGATCCAAAGGCGACGCAGGCTGGACTTCTCAATTCAGGGAATTAGTTCGGTACCGAACCAGAAGCGGTAGCGACCGGGTCGATCTAAGGCTTGAAGCTTGCAGGTTTGTAAGAGATTACGCACTGCCTTAGCTTTGCTGAGACAGCTCTCTGAAATGCGGTAACCTTCAGGCGTGAGATCGACCCGGTCGCTATCCGCTTCCGGGTTCTGTACCGGTCTCAATCTGCGGATATGTTTTTAATTAGGATCTTAAGTCAGCCAGAAATAGATCGCCTGGCCCACGCCGATAATAAATCCTATCAAGGCGCCAAAGATTTCAATCTTCTTTAGATGTGTTGACGCGACTGAAAGCACCAGGGCTTCCAACTTTTCAGTCGGATAGTCTGACACCTTTTTTCTCACCAACCCACCAACGTCAAACTCAGCAATCGCAGTTGGCAAACGCTCCCTTGCCGTCGCGGTGATTCTTTCAACCAGTGCCTCTGCTGCTCGCTTCACCGCGTCTTCGGGGAGATGGTCGCCGAGCCTGCCGATAGGTGCAGCAATTAACCGTTGTATTTGCGCGTTGAGTATTGAATTGATGGTCCTCGCCGTGTCGTCTCTGGACAACAGGGCCATCAAACCTTGCGTGAGCATTTCCTTCGCGCGTCGAATGACATCAGGGTTTACGTGTTCAAGAGCCGACCCAAGAGTTTGCGGACGCAAGCGCTCGAGCCCGTCGTGAATGTAAGCCGACAGCGACGCCGATAATTCCGGGCTTTGTACAAACTCAATAATGCGTTCGGCAATTTGACTCTTAATCGAGGCAAATTTCTCTGGCTCCATCTGGCCAATCAATTCGTTCAGCGGACGTGCCAGGACGTTATCAATCGTCGAATTAAGAAATGCCTCGGCTTCCTGAAGAAAGGCAGGTCCGCGCAAATATTCCTCAATTCGGCGCGGCAGGGTGTTGTTTACCAACTCATCAACTTCGCTGTGGATCCGTTCGCGCGAGATGAAGATCTTCTTAATCAGCGACAGCTGTTCGTAGTAGTCGTCAACCTCACGCTTCATCAGCGCGCCGATTTGCTTGCGAGTATTTTGGCTGGTTGCCAGGTCCGCGAGGTGATGGACGATTGGAGGCACCTGACTGTCAATGCGCTCCTTGATGAATGCGACTGTCTCGGGCGTAAACGTTTCGGCCAGGCTGGCACTGCTATGCGCCAATTCGTCCAGACGACTGGAAACAAACTCACTCACTTTCGTTTCGAACCCTTCCGCTTTCACTAAGCTTTGAAAAGCCTGTGCGGCGAAGTGTGGAAGTTCATTCAAGGTTGCTTCGCTCAGTGTCTCGCCAACACGGCGCTGCAAAAGGTCGTCGATCTGCCGATCAACAAAGCGCGCGAGGGCTGCGCCAGTTTCCTCGCTCTTCAGCAAATCGGTGACGTATTCGGCCATCCGCTTTTCCAGCTCCGAAATCGTTTCCAAAACTGGCTGACGCGCGGATTCCGGCAAGGCTTCGATAAAGGACGGATATTCAGTGGAAAGGAGATCGGTAGAGTAGCCGTTTACGAACTCTTCGATCTTGCGGCGAAAGAAACTAGTTTCAAACAACGCATCGAAGACCGTGTCCTGCGAAACAAGTTCATTGCCGACAGCATTACCGATTGATAGCGCCAGTCGTTCCCTGTGCCGTGGGATCATTCCCTGCGGCCAAACAGTGATGCCAAAAAGTTTGACCGGATGGTATGGATGAAACAGCATCCAGATCGCCATCCACGCTGCTCCGTAACCATGAATCGTGGCGATCACAATTATGGCGATGCTGATTAAGAGTTTGAATGTAAATGGATCCAAGGTAGGTCAATCGTAAATGGTGATTGGTGAATAGTAAAAGACGGAGGGGACTACGCTTGGTGTAAACCGGACGCAGTTTGTAGCGATATTTTCAACTCTCTGTGCCGCTCGGTGTTCTCTGTGCCTGTGGTGTATTTTCCTGCAAGAGCACCCACCACGGAGACACAAAGAGCACAGAGGATGCACAGAGAAACAACTGTCGCTACTTTTCAACCGGATAACCGCGATAGACCCAGGCGCTGGTTCCACCAGTTACGTTGAGGAGTTTATTGAATCCCTGTTGTTTCAGAATACTCGTCGCGGCGCTCGATCGATATCCACCGGCACAAATCACTGCGGTGGGCTTCTTGAAATCCAAACCCGATATCGGGATGTCGGGTTTCAAATCCGCCAGGGGCTCATGCACGGCATGTGGAACGTGTCCCCCTTCAAATTCGGGTCTGCGCCGAACATCGACAATCTGCAAATCGCTTCCTGCTTCCATCAGACTGTGTAAATCATCAATGTCGATTTGCGTGATCTGCGACATGCCTAATCCTGCTTCACGCCAGGCATCAATCCCGCCGCCGAGGTAGCCCTTGACCGTCTCGATCCCGACACGCGCCAGACGAGTCACCGCTTCGTCAACCTTCTCCTCTGACTCCGCGACGACGATGATCGGAGTACCGAGCGGGATCAACGTGCCCGCCCAGATCGCAAACTGCCCGCCAAGTCCAATGTTCAGAGATCCGGGAATATGCCCATCGCCGAACTCGCGTGCCGGCCGCACATCGAGAATCAGATAACCGTTGGTGGCCAGCCCGCTGATCTCGTCAGGGCTTAGTGCCCTGGGTCGGGGCAAAACCGCAAGTGAGTCCGCGCCCTGACGATTTATCTCCGCGTCTTTAGGAAAATAAGCCGGCGCCTCGCTCAGTTCGGCCGTCATCATTTTTACAAACGCATCTTTAGACATCGGCTGGAGCGCGTAATTCATCTTGCGTTGCTCACCGATGGTCGACGATGTTTCTTTCGACATGTTCTTTCCACACATCGAACCGGCACCGTGTGCCGGGTAAACTTCCGTTTCGTCAGGAAGCTTCAGGAGTTTTTCGTGCAACGTGTCAAACATCATCCCGGCCATCATCTCCGGGGTGTATCCCTTCCCTCCCGCAAGGTCCGGCCGTCCGACGTCGCCAATGAAGAGCGTGTCGCCTGTCAAAACCTTCTGAGCCTGGTCTGTCACTTCGGTGTCGGTGACAAGGATGCAAATACTCTCAGGTGTGTGCCCGGGCGTTTCCAGAATTCGCAAAACGACTTTGCCGATTGTCAGTTCGTCTCCTTCGGAGACCGCATGGTGAGGAAACTCAGCACCCGCCTTTTTGCTGAACACGATCTCAGCCCCCGTGCGTGCGGCCAGCTCGCGATGACCGCTGACAAAGTCAGCGTGCAGGTGCGTCTCGATCACATACCTGATTTCCAGGCCCTGATTATCGGCTTCGGTGATGTACTGGTCCACATCGCGCTGCGGATCGACCACGACGGCTTCGCCTTCGGAACCAATCAGGTAGGAAGCATGGGCCAGACAGGCAAGATAGAATTGTTTGAAGTACATGGGCGTTACCAAACCATTTCAAACATGCGCTGATGCAGAAAATTTACCGCTCCTCTATTGGAGGCTCCAACTTATAAAACTCGCGCGCGGGCTTCAAAGGCCGCAACATCCAGTAAGGTCGTCGCGTCCCATCGGGCGAATAATTATCCGCGGGGCGCGTCATTGCAAGCCACTTCTTGAACACTTCGTGAGACTTTTCTGTGTCGACATGGATGTCGCCGTACGTGTCTGTGCTGCGGGCTTTGCGCACGTAGACAGCCTGGTGCCAGCAATGCATGCCTGAGATGGGATCAGGATGGACCGGAAACGTCAGGTTCTGATGGACGCCTACATCGTTCCACCAAATGCGTAGTGTATCCGCGTCGCTCGATTCATATGGGCCAGCGCCGTTCTTGCGTTCCAGTCCCCATTTGCTGCCGGTGTGTTTCAGATTCACCGTCGCCATCAATTGCCGCTGGCCCTTCTCGTGAACTTTCCAACGACCCATGTGATGACTGCAGGCCACAATCCCTGGCTTGATTCCCTCTGTCACCCACGCGCGCACCACAAAATATCCAATCTCAGTTTCAACACGAACGAGGTCGCCGGTTTTCACACCCAGTTTTTCAGCGTGGCCGGTGTGAAGCCACAACGGATTTGTGTGCGCAATCTCGTTCAACCATTTCGCGTTTGCGCTGCGAGTATGAATTTGAATCGGTAGCCGGAAAGTTGAAATGAGAATTGTTTGGTCGGGCTTCAGGCTGTCCGGGTGCACATGACTTTTCACGTAACCGGGGATTGCATATTCGCCCCACCCCCAGTTGGCGAGTGTCGTCGAATAGAATTCCAACTTGCCGCTGGGCGTGGGAAAACCGCGTAGCACTTCACCGTCAACGTTCACCCCGGCAAGCCGGCGCCCCTCACTGTCACCGTCGGGACTTGGGGTCGGCACAATGTTAGGCGACGGAGATTTTTGGGCTCGCGAGAACACCCGACCAAAATGATCTTCGCGAGTGTCGTCCAACTCAGTCTGCGGAACCTTCTCTTCGTAAATTGCGCCGACTTTCGTAGTGATCTCAAATGCGCCATAGCGCCGCATAAATTCAAGTGGCGTCAGGTTTTCAGCCGCAGCTTTTTCCGGTAGCCCGGGCACAGAGTTTTCGAATAGCCAGCCGTAATACTCGTCGACACTCAGACGAGTGCCTGGCTTTTGCTTAGACTCCACAAACTGGCGAATGCCGAGCGAACCGTCAGGATCGATACGCCAGGTGAGTTCCATCCAAAACTCGTTTTCCTCCCAGACCTCTCCTGGGTTCACCTGACGGGTGTCGTCGATCTCTTCGCCATCGCGTTGTCGCGCCGCCTTCATCACCGGCTGGCGAAATCCAAGCCACTGCGCATCATGCGTCTCGTAGGAATGTAAATCGTGTCGTTCTGGTCCAAGACCCATCGGCAGAACATAGTCTGCAAAGTAGGCGGTTTCACTCCAAACCGGCGTTAAAGCGATATGGCAAGCAACCAGGTTTTCGTCAGTGAGTGCTTCAATCCAGGAAAAGCCGTCGGGATTGGTCCATACCGGGTTGTAGACGCGCGTGAAATAAGTGTCTAACTTTCCGCGACCCGATTTCAGAAGGTGGGGAAGGAGAAACGACATCTCAAACATCGAGAGTGGGTATTCCCTTGGCCAGTTCTTTTCGTTCCACATCTTCGGATGTGGTGGCGTGTAAATGGGTCGAGGGACAAACTTGTTCCACGCGTTGGGAAAGACGCCGCCTTCAGTGGCTATTGCGCCGAGCAAGGCGTTGATCATGAAGAGCGAACGCGCGACGGTCCATCCGCCACTTATTCCGGCAGCAGCGCTGCGCCAGTTGTGACTTGAAAAGCGCGTTCCCGCGGTTGCGACGATTTTCGCAATCTCCTCGATAATTCGCGCGTCAACTCCAGATTCCTTGGCTGCAAATTCGAAGGTGTACTCGGAGTACAAGCTCTTCAACAGGAGTTCAAATTCCTCGAATGTACTAGTGGCCTCGATTCGCGCACCTGCGACCTGCGACCTGCGACCTTCCTCCAGAAACTCCTCCCAGTTCCACCAGCGGCGCACAAACTCCCGGTTGTAAAGATTGTTTTGAATCAAATAGTTTGCGATGGCCAGCAGCATCGCGGCTTCCGAGCCGGGATAGGGCGCAACCCAGTAATCTGCGTGCGTCGCCGTATGAGAAAGGCGCGTGTCGAAAACAATGAGCTTGGCTCCGTTAGCCTTGCCATCGATGATGCGTTGAGCGTGCGGATTGAAGTAATGGCCAGACTCGAGATGCGCGCTAATAAGCAGAATGACTTTCGCGTTTGAATGATCGGGACTCGGACGATCCAGACCCATCCAGAGTTGATAGCCCTCACGACTGCCTGACGAGCAAATGTTTGTGTGTGAGTTGTGACCGTCGACACCCCAGGCAGCGAGGATGCGTTCAGTGAATCCGTCCTCGCCGGGACGGCCCACGTGATACATGATTTCGTCGCGACGATTCTCAACGATCGCTGTTCGAATTCTGCCGGCGATGTCGTCGAGAGCTTCATCCCAGGTGGTTCGCGTCCATTCGCCAGCGCCACGTTTTCCTTTTCGCTTGAGTGGATAAAGGATGCGATCGGGATCGGTGATCTGATTTATGGTCGCCGGGCCTTTTGCGCAGTTACGCCCACGCGAACCGGGGTTCTCAGGGTTCCCTTCAAACTTCTGCACTTCGCCGCTGACCTTGTCGATGTACGCGAGCAGCCCGCAAGCAGACTCGCAATTGAAGCAAGTGGTGGGCACTAAGGAGTAGTGTCGCTCCTTGCGTCGCGGCCACGCCTGAGAGTCAAGTTCAGTCCAATTGTCCCAGCGTTCCTTGGGGGGGAACGCGGCAAGATGGCTGCGGCTAGGGCCAGGGTAGAAGGTCTCGCTTTTGACTTGTAGTCGACTCGTAGGTTCGTCCTTAGTTTGCATAGGCCTTTGTCACTTCTTGTTTGCTTTCTTCAAAAGTTTCGCTATTTCGGATCCAAACCAGTCGCCGAAAACTTTTGGCTGCCAATCTCCCATGGCGGCACCTAGTCCTATAAGGTAGCTAGCTCCTCCCCCAATAATCCGCCTACTAGACTTCCCGTTGCCGGGTCCAGGCTCATGGTTGAGCCCACAGCACTGCCAGCTGCCCCAGCTACGACGCTAACAAGTGGCAGCACTCTCTTTCGGATTCTCGTAAACCCAGCGGCCGTTGCGGATTCGTGAAGGTAAGCCAGAAGGGCCTCGCTTTCGGTGACCGGCGCCGTGCGAAGAAACCGCCGAAACCGCCTCGTGTGCGAATTCCTTCTGAAACGGAGCACCTCATTCAGATCGATCTTATCAGCGTTAACATAACGACGAATGTCGGGAAAAGCGACTTTTAGCTCTAGACGACGAACCAAGTTTCGTGTGTTCGTTTGCGTGCTCGCAATGGCCTCGTTTGCTTCGTAGAGCTTATCGCCAACTATCGAATCGATTGGTCGGGGTGGTATAAATCACACTTCACTTTTGCCGCTGACCAAATATATTTGTTTGCCAGCGCGGTAGCCGAAAGGGGTAAGGAGGTGCCGAAGACGATTTTCTCCCCCTCCAATCCTGGAAGATTTGTGAGATCGAAGTCCCACGATACCTCTTGAAGACGGCAGCCAATTTCTTCGGGACTTCTTACCAAAATTGAACGCGAGGCCGAGGCGCGCCTATGCAAAAGCTGATCGAAATCCTCGCCTGAGTTTATCGGCGTTACTGACACCCTCACCTTGGGCGCTTTGCCGAGCCGCCTAATTCGATACATCTCACTTATCAGTTTTCTCGAAATCAGGGCGTTGCGGTCAGGTTCAGAGTTCGCCAGGAGTTGAAGACTCCTTCGAAACCGCGTCATACTGTCGCAGGTTGCCAAAGGAGTTTCTCGGCCCTCAAACTTCAAGAACCTCTCCTCAAAAGAATTCGGCTTGACCATTACCTGGTCTTGAATATTCCAGAGATCATAGATAAATCCGTTAGCGGGCTCAACATGGGCATTTGTCGTAAACGCATAGTTGTAAATCTGAACAGATCCTTCTCGAATAAGCCGCAGGAGTTCGGGCTGGCTTAAGCCCTGTTGAACCAGCCAACTAATCAGATCAGCAAACTGGTGGGGGTTATCTACGTGTTTGAGTACCTGATCATAGAATATCAATGCTTCTGCTAGGAGACCGGTATCTACAGTCCGTCCTCTAGCGAACAATTCGGGAGATTGAAAATAACCCGTAAGCTACGGGGACCAAAGCAGTCTCGTTCTGTCATTTGCCTGGTTGATTCCCCTTCCACTCGACGTTAATCTGTCGCTCCCCTTTGTTAATGCCGTGCCGGTTCTAGCCTGTTATCTAACTTCGCTTATTTCGGGCGCGTAATCGCCTCATCACTTGCCCGCCTGGAATCGTTTCAACTTTGCCCTCAGCGATGTCGCGCATTCTTCGCTAGCTTCCCTGGCCGGTCATCCATCCTCTTCTGAGCCGAGCCATCAAGGCTAGTAAGTAGATCGTCGGCGAGCATCGCGCGCATAGCGGGCAAAAAGCAAGTGCCGCTTTCAGTACTTCTTCGAACGTACCATCTTCTCCTTTGGGGGGTTGATGCGTTACAGGAGTAGCCCCGTCATGGATATCGTCTTCGGGGTTTGTTCCGAAATGAGGTTGAGCGATAGTTCGCTCGCCTTCAATCAGCACTCGGTACCTCCGTCGCTCTAGAGTAATTAGCTTCTCGTCAGTGCCACTATGTCAACGAATCAAATCCCAATGCAAATTCAACCGCCGTGCGCACTTCGCGCATACGCTCAGGCGATAGCTCAGTGATGAGCTCACTGAGCTGCGCCTTTTGAATAGTTTGAATATTGTCGGCGTTGACGACGCTTCCTCGAACATCCCGTCTTCGCCAGGAGTGAGGAAAACTTCAGAGTCAGTGGCACGATTTGTCGTTGTGATTTGGGCGACTGTGATGCCAGTCAAATAGGGAATGGCGGAACTGCGACTAAGGATCAACACTGGGCGGCGCTTATTGGGTGGCCGGAACGTATACCAATAGACGTCCCCCTGTTTCATGGTGTACCCCAGGCTTGCTCATCTTGCCATTCTGCGATCTCTTCCGGGTCTTGCGGCTTTTCCGCATAGCCCTGGGCATGTCGACGTTCCGTTGATCAACTCCATCACAGCTCGCTGACAGGCGCCGGCACTCTGAAACTGCGCACATCTGCAGTGCAATACTCCGTTACTTGCTGCACCTCCGTCAATCATGATTCGTCAATAGAGACTTGAATGGTTTCCATAAGTCTCAGTTTAGCACTTGTCACATTCGTAAAGTAGCGCTGCGGAATGAGATTCACGCCAACGGCACCGACTGCCCTGCCTGCACGTACGCATTCTCGTAAAGCATCAAACCAACCAAAGCGAGTGGCGCGCCTGCCACGCCAACAGGAGTTGAAATCAGATCAAATATGGCCAGCGCCGGCAACAGTCCGCCGAGTATCGAGAGCACGGTGCCGATCCAGAAATCACTTCTGTAGCGACCGCGCACCATCTCCGAGATCGCCAGGCGTGCGTGCGCGGTGGGATGCGTTAATGAAACCTCGCCCCAGATCATCAACAAGTGAAAGAGACTAGTGACTGCAAGTATCCATGCCGAGATACCGGCAACCACCGTAATCGCAAATCCCGATTCGTCGGAGCCTGTCCATTCAATCCAGGCCGCTATCAACAAAATTACCGCGGCCCCAAGTAACAACGCCTGGACAAGCAGGTGTGGCGGCAGCAGCGGGTTCTGCCACATGTCACGCGCTTTCGCCTGGGCAAAAAGATAGGCTGTATAAACCGCGGTCATCGCTGATAGTGGTATGCCGGGAATGATCAGCCAGCGTTGTGTGGTCCATGACCCGAGGGCCGACGCCAGAAAATGCAACAGCAACACCAGCGAATATCCGGCAATTACAAACGCACCTTTGACCAGCCAGCTACGCCACTGCGGCCGCGTAAATATCAGGTAGAAACGTTCCGGATGTTCCAGATCCCAGATTAGCAAGCCGCCCGTGATCGCGAGGAAAGCGCCCGAAACAATCGGTGTGGCCCAAAGCCAAATCAGGCCGTCTGGGCGCAGGAAACCGAATAACAGGAGGAGCGCGGCAACAAGATAAACTCCGCTGGCAATTCCCTTGGTCCAGGTGTAGAGACTGACGCGCCAATCCCATGGAATCGAATGCGCCACATCGTAGGAAAGCAAGGCTGCCGCTGAGCTGTTGCTGTAGTTGGGATTACCCGAAACAACCGTGGTCGAGGTCTGCTGCTGTTCACTCCACATGAAAATGCCGCCGTCTGGTCGACGCGCAGCCAGTGGATCCAGGGTCGCTTGATGGGCACCCTTGTAAAAAAGCTTTGGCAACGTCTCCTTTTCGGGGCGACGCACCGCTACCGGTTCACGGTTGATGATCTGCGCCACGTACGAGTCGCTGTCGTTCATGTCCCCAATCAGGATTGCCTGGGTTGGACAAACAACTACGCAGGCGGGTTCCAATCCCACATCGATGCGGTGGGCGCAGAAGTTACACTTTTCGGCCGAATGATCCTCAGGGTTAATGAAAATGGCGTCGTAGGGACAGGCGGCCATGCACGCTTTACAGCCGATGCAAATAGATTTGTCGAAATCGACGATGCCATCAGCGCGTTTGAACATAGCCGTGGTGGGACAGGCCGTCACACAGGGCGCATGTGCGCATTGGTTACAGCGTGTCACCTGGTGAGCACGTCGCGCCTGAGGGAAAGTCCCGACGTCAACATGCTTGACGTAGGTGCGCGTGACAGAAATTGGAACCAGGTTTTCGGATTTGCAAGCAGTGGTACAGGCGTGGCAGCCGATGCATCGCGTATGGTCGATGACCTTGGCCCACTTCACTGCACGGGAATGTGACTCTTCAGGCATCCGCGTTCTCTGTTTGGCAGGAAGGGCAAACTATAACACGCGAAACTGTAAAGCAAACCGTTAGTTTGCGATGTAGACAGAACTGAGCGCGGTAACGCCGGATCCTTCAGTCAATTATCAATTCCTGCAGCTGCTGATGTTGAATCAAGGATCCGGGGCTACAGCGCTCGGTTCTGTATCGGACGATACTGCGTCCGGCGACAGCCTCGCTGGTGTTGACAAATGAGGGATGCCATATGAAATTAGCCGTAAGGCAATCATTGGTTCATGCTGAGTTAAGCGGGTCATCGGAGGGGAATTGATGCGTCATTTTGAGCGGGTATTGCTAATTGCGGTCACAGGCGGCGTGTTACTCACCGGCTGCAACTCCGCTGAGCAGAACAATGGAAGTGCACCAGCAAAGCCGGCTGCCGGCCAAACGGCCAACGCAGTCTATGCGGATGGCGTTCGACGTGTGACGCCTACCGAATTGCAGGCAATGCTGAACAGGGGCGAAGCTGTAGTTGTCGACGTGCGCAATCAAGACGCTTACAACACTGCACACGTCCGCGGCGCCATACTTATTCCTGAGACTGACGTCGCTAAAAGAAGCGACGAGCTGCCCAAGAATAAGCTAATCGTTACCTACTGCTCTTGACCAAACGAACATACGTCCGCCCGTGCGGTGGTCGACCTCAAAGCTAAGGGTATCGTAAACGCAGCTGCTCTCCTCGGCGGTTTTGTTGCGTGGCAAAACGCCGGTCTCCCGATAGACAAGAATTCCCCGGCGGCAAAGAAATAGCCTGGTGACTTAATTCCGACACGCCCACGAGAATGCACTGCTCCAATTGCGGCTCATACATCGCACCCGGCAAACGGTTCTGTTCAGACTGCGGCTCGCCCGCTGAAGACGCTGAAGTGACCCGCATCGTGCGTGCTCAAAGTGGCGTCCCGGTACGGTCAGAGGGAGGCGACGTTCCTGAGCAGGTCGTTTTCACGGTTCGTCCGACAATGATTTTCATCAAGATCGGTTATGCGCTTGCAGTGCTCGCGGCAATCGCTGTTGTTTTTCTGCTGGCTCTGATTCCCGTTCCTCCCTACATTTCGATCCCGTTGGCGTTATCTCTGTTGCTAATTCCGGCTTATTACCACTTGCGTCGCAATATGGTTCGCTACACGCTGACGGACGCAAAAATCGAAATCGATACCGGATTGGTGGCCCGGACGACACGCAACATTCCCCTCAGCAAAATTCAGGATGTCACCGTCTCGGCGAGCATTCCCCAGAGGCTGCTCGGCTTTGGCGATGTCATCGTGGATAACGCCAGTGAAATGGGCGGAAAAACGCTCCTTCACAACATCAGCAATCCTCGCCACCATGCAGACCTCCTTTTGCGCGAACTTCGCCGCTGGCAGTAGACTGAAACAGTGCGATTCTTATTTCCAACCTTAAGACTTCGAGGGAACGTCTAAGTCTTTCCGGGTTCTAAGTAACCCACGTCTGCTGAGGAGTCGTTGTTGTGAAGACTGCTTTCTTCAAGATATTTATCCCGGGTTTACTGATATTGCTGGTCGTTGCCGCGGCGTTAGCGCAAGCGCCACCCCTTGATTTGCCAGCCAAACTGTTGCCGGATCGAATCGGTGACTACAAAGCGGTGGGAGCTGCAACCACACCTAAGCCCGAAGAAATGCCTGTTGCTGCAGGGTCCGCCGTTGCGCGCGCCTACCAATCGAAGGACGGAAAGAAAGTTTCACTGCTGGTAGCCACCACACAGTCCAATTCGGTTGCTTACGCTCTAATGACAAACGTCAGACGACTGGCAGAAAAATCCGGAAGCGTCCTTTCGGCTGATGTGGGAACTGCGGGCTTCCAGCAAGCGAACAAGCTTGTGTTCGTTAAGGGCCCTGCGTTCGTTACAGTTAATCCTGACGGTGCCGATCTCGACACTGTGAAGAAGATCGCAACTGAATATGCTGCCACCCTTGATGCGGGTGAGGGTGACATTCCTGTCTTGATCAAGCACTTGCCGAATTGGGAAAGTGTTAAGGATCAAGTCTTATTCGTTACCGACAAGCAGACTCTGCAGTCGTCGATGAATCACCCGGCCTTGGAAGCAGTGAGCCTGGATGGCGGGGCCGAGGCCGCGGTCGCTGATTACAACGGACCAAAGATGGTCCTAATCGAATTCAACACCCCACAGATTGCCGGTGACAACGATCAACGTATCAACACAAAACTTGCGGAACTGCGCGACCAGGGTCAAGCACTCCCGGCATATCGACGAGTCGGCAACTATGCTGTCTTCGTATTCGATGCTCCCACCACCGAAGTCGCGAACCAGCTAATTGATCAAGTGAAGTATCAGCAGATGGTCCAGTGGTTGGGCGAGAATCCTTACCGTTACGATCGAGCGGTTCGCGAGTTTGCTGATACGACTTTGGGAGTCTTCGTTAATGTTGTGAAGGCTTCAGGATTGGTGATCCTGGGAAGTTTGGCAGTTGGTGGCCTGCTTGGAGCCATCCTGTTTTCGCGGCGCCGAGCGCAGCAGCGAGCCGTCGAGGCTTATAGCGATGCAGGCGGTATGCTGCGTTTGAATTTGGATGAAGCCACGCGGCCAGATCCTCGCCGGCTTTTGGGACCCAAGACTTAACGTACAGAACCGAGCGCGGTAGCGGCGGATCCTTTAGTCAACATTGGATCCGGCGCTACCGCGCTCGGTTCTGTATCGAAGCGCTACTGCGCTCGGCTCTGGTAATTGGGCACAAAAATAATGCGGGCTGCTGATTTTCCTGGGAGGCTCCCCCAAGCCTCGTCAAGATCGAAATCAGCAGCCTCGCAATGATTGCTCGTTGATTACTCGCAAACGTTAACTCCGTTCCCCCGAAAGAGCCACCGCCTGCCTTTAGTCTGAGAGGACGCCTCCCCCAAAGCTTCCACTCACTGTAATCTCAGAGCCTGACCCGATTTACCCTTTAGCTACCTTTTTGTTTCGTTTCCTCTTTCGCAATGAGCGTGCCAATTAACGCAACAACACTACATCAGCAAATTTCCCAAGGCTTTGAATAATTTCTCGTTGAACGCTAGTGATGAGTCTTCCACACGAGCATTGTTCGTATTCGATTAATACAGGCGAAGCGAACACTCGCACGATAATCACTCGGTGTTGGCCCAAGATTTACGGAAGCGCATCCACGAGGCGGTTAATGTCGTCCGCGTTGTTGTAGAAATGAGGGGCAATGCGCAACCCCTGCCCTCTCGGTGCAGTCATGATTGCCCTCTGCTTTAGGTGAACGAAAAGATCCATCGGGCTTAATGAACCTGCATGACGAATTGAAACGATCTGTGACTTCTCCTCGGTCCGGCGCGAACTAATAACCTCGTAGTCTCGACCGTCCAGCAGTTGGCAGAGATGATCAGTCAGCGTTTCGAGGTAACTCTGAATGCGTAGAATGCCGGTATCGCTGAGCAACTTAAGGCTCGCCTCCAGGCCGTGGATTAGACCAACCGGACTTGTGCCCGATTCCCATGCAAGAGTTCCTTTATTCCATCCTTGTTCGAGATCATCGAAGTTTTCGGGATCCGGCACGCTGACCCAGCCGACTAGCGTGGGCTGAATTCTCTCTCTGGCGCGGTCGGATAAGAATAGAAACCCAACACCCTCAGGAGTCATCAACCATTTATGACAGGCCCCGGCGGCTACGTCGATCATTTCCGACTGGACATCAATAAGCACGACCCCGAGGGACTGAATGACGTCGACTACCAGAAGTGCGTTGTGGGCTCGCGCTGCCTTGGCCAGACGCTCCAGGTCACAACGAAACCCGGTCGCATATTGCACATGGCTAATCGTTACCAGCCGCGTCCTTGAGTCGATCAGTCCAATCAGTTGCTCAACGTCGACGCGGCCTTCCCGTTCGTCACACATCCGAACTTCAACTCCAAACGCGTCTCGAGCCCGCAGCCACGGGTAGATGTTCGAAGGAAACTCATTGCGGAAGGTGACGATGTTGTCGCCTGGTTTCCAGTCAAGTCCATTAGCGACGGTTGAAAGAGCGTCGGAGGTGTTCCGCACGAATGCGACCTGCTCTGAGCGTGCGCCAAGCATGTTCGCCAGCAGTTTCCTGGCGTTTTCCTTAACTGCAAGCCAATTTCGGAAATTTAGGGATCCGTGTTCCGAAACGTCTTTCAGATACGACTGGATTGCGTGGACGGTGGGAATTGGCGGCGCCGAAACGGCAGCGTGATTCAAATAAGTAGCGCGCTCTGTCACAGGAAAGAGCGCACGTAAGGCTTCATTCATATGGCTTTGAAAACTTGAAGAGAGCTACCGCGGATTCAATTAAGGCGCAAAGGGACGGCCATAAAACTCTTTGTAGAGCCACCCGAGTACACGCGCCTCGGCCGTGCACAGTGTTTCCAGCCAGCAGTTGATCAGAAACTCGTGACGGCCGCGGACGAACGGGATTTTTTCCGCTTCTTTCACGATTGAGCCGCCGCCCTGCAGATCCAGGAGATACGTCTCCGCCGATGCCTCATTTTCTTTTGAAGCAGAATCAAGCGCGTTCAGCAGTTGGCTAATCCATGAATGGAGCGCGCGTTCAGTAGAGTTTTCAGCCAGCGCCTGAATAATGCCGATGGCCAGCCGGTCTTCGGCACGGTTGAAAGCGAACACTGGCTCACCGGCTTTGCGATGCTGTTCCTGTTTCCACTGGAACACTTCCTCGACGTTTGGGTGTTTAATAATCGCCACTCGCTGATCGAAGTCGAGGAACCATTGGATCACGTCGGGAACTGAATCTGGATCAATGTTCCCGCGCGCGTCGCGCTGCAAAGGCGGTTGATTCGACTCGTCCTGCGGATAGGGCGCCGATTTAGAACTGCTTTCCATCGTCTAAGTCACATTCAGTTTTCGGTAATGTTTAGTTTGAATTCGGGTGTTACTTCCCCCACGACGTCACCGCGCCTGTTGCGGACGGGAAAGTAAGCGTAGCGCGAAACTGATTCAAGCGACTCATCATTTAGCACCCCAAGCTGCCTCAGCGATTCAATTACAACCGTTGGCCGGGCCCGGTGGTCATCGCCGTCCTCAATCTTAAGCGCCAGTCCCAGGCCTTTCGGCCAGCGCTCAGAGGGCAATACGCCGACTGTGTAAACTCCTTCAGCGCCCACCTTCGAAATTAATTTTCCAGGGGCGGCGCGCATGATTTCTGTGTCCAAACGCTCGGTCATGCCACCGATCAACTCTGGATGGCTGGTCATCGCTGCGATGATGCGTTTACACGCAGATCGAGTCTTTTCATCGAAGCTGGAAGGTGGCGCCACCAATCGTGCGTAGATCATCGCCATGGCTTTAACTGTAATTCCAAACACCGGCACACCACAGCCGTCTATTCCGACCGCTATGTCCTCGATGGCGATATCGGAAAACTCAGATACGGTCGCTCCGATGGCGAGTTGGACCGGGTTATCCGGCTGATCGTAAGTTTCAATCGGCGCTCCCAGATGAAGCGCCAGAGCCAGCATTCCCGCATGCTTACCTGAACAGTTGTTTTGCAGAACGTTTGGCTTTTCTCCACGTTCACGGATCTGGCGCGAGATTTCAGGACCGTAGGGCTCATGAATGCCGCATTTCAATGCCTCTGGAGTTAACCCAATCTTTTTGAGCATTGAAGCCGCGATCGTTGTGTGAATGTCTTCCCCGCTGTGCGACGCGCAGGCCAGGGCGATTTCACGTTCATCGAAGCCGAATCGATCCGCTGCGCCCGAAGCGATCAGTGGAATCGCCTGGTGAGGCTTGGCCGAAGAGCGAAGATAGGTAACCGTTTCTCGAGCTCCGAGATGAGCCAAGATCTCCCCATCAGGGTCAACCGCGACGATGTGACCGCGGTGACGCGACTCGGTAATACCTCCGCGCTTTACCTCTACCAATGGCTCGGCAGCAGGGACTTCCTGGTTGTTTTCAGACGGTCGGGTAGAAGGCTGCATCGTCCCTCAAACCTCGCGAAAATTTATTTGGATAGCGCGCCATCCTAACACGAGCACAACGGCTTGAGTCTTTCCCGGTCACAACAAAAAGGGCAGAAGGTTTGTCCTTCTGCCCCATGAATAAGATGTAGGCGGCCTCAACCTTTTGCTGATCGGCGAGTCCGTTTTGCTGGATAGCTCAGAACGGTAAGTTTCACTGTCCGTCGCCCAAACCGCATCGCTTCGCGGGAGGTTGGTGTCCAGATATCGATGCGACGCCCGCGGATTAGACCGCCGGTGTCTGCAACAAGATACTCGCCGGAATAGCCTGGATGATCCAGGCGAACGCGCGAACCGAGGGGTAGCACACGCGGATCGGCAGCGATTAGGCCACGGCTGACCATCCTGCCACTAGCAGTTTTTCCCCGGAGACTGTATGCGGTCGCCACGTAGGCAGTCGCAGGAACTACCGGTTTCTCTTCAATTTTCGAAGGCGCTGTGGTTGGTTCCTGAACTTTGCCCAAGTCAGCCGGCTGAAGTTCCTGCGATTTCTTATCGGCGGATTGAAAAGGGTAAAGCAGGGTCTCAGCAATCGATGGGGTGGCGGAAAATGCAATCAGACCAAAAATAAACGCACCCACGATAAAGGCGCCTCTGCCAAGCGTAGCTTTCATTTTGTCGGGTCTCCTGACCGAATTACCGTTTCAGCGGTCTGCGCGAGTCCGTTCTTTCCTATGACTCGACCTCCGGCTCAAGGAGTTAATGGACAACGTCAGCCGGAGTTGGGGGCTTGCATCCTTAATGCATGCCCGCTGAAAGTTAAGGCTAAGTGGAAAATAGAAAGCGGGGTGATTAACCCCGCTTGTATGGTCAAGGAGGCTAGCATAAGGGTTTGGAAGGTGTCCAGCGAACGCACTGTAAAAAACCTACGCAAATGCTCTAAATGTTGAAATATAAGAAACTTCGCATTCAAATTGAAACAAGAACAGGTCACTGGAGGGCCAGAAAATTCTCAATTATTCTCCGCCCATGAGGGTGCTCGTCGTCGAACAATTCCGGGTGGAACTGAACCCCAAACACGGGTCGATCCGTGTGCTGCATCGCCTGGATCGGGCAGGTCTCATTCGACGCAGTTGCCACGAAACCTTTCGGTAGCTCTTTGACTTCATCGAAGTGTGAATGCCAGACGTCGAACCTATTTGGCAGATCTTTGAAGATGCCTTCTCCGTTGGTCTCGATGGGGAAAAACCCGCGTTCTCGCTTCGCGCCCAGATATCCCTCACCTGGTTCGAGCCGGGCCATCAAGTCGACGGGCGCCCCATACACTAAGGCGATTTGCTGGTGACCTCCACAAACACCGAGCAGCGGTTGTCGTGCCCGCATGATTACTTCTGACACCCCAGCTAATGAATCCGGGGAATAGTCTTCCCACGGGTGGCTCTGACCGCTCAGGATAATGTGCGACGGATTCAGTTCATTAACTCGGTCTGGGGAGACAGCATGAAAAGGCTCAATGAGGATTTCAACTCCTTCGGCGATGCGGCTGAGAGCGGCTCGCAGCTCACGAGGGCTTGGACCCTGTCCGTCGATAGTGTTGTCGACCAGGTAAATTAAAGAAGCACCCATGGAACCAAGGTAAAGGGAAAAGAGGTAAGCGTAAAGCGATTTAGATTGGGCGTTTAGGCGTGGAGACGCCGGCGGTTGGTTGAAGGGTGGAATCCTTTTTCGGGCCGATCGCGAAAAGCTTGCCGTTGAAAGCGCCGATGTAGATTCGGCCATCCAGAATCGCCGGCGTAGCGTTAATGTTCTCGCCGATCTGTAATTCCCAGATGCGACTGCCGTCCTTCGCGGAAAGCATGTACATCCAGCCGGATTTGTCGCCGAAGACTACCCGACCATCAACGACCGGTGAAGAGCCCCAAATCGGCGCTCGTACCTGGTGTTGCCAAACAAGATCGCCCTTTTCGGTGCCCAGGCAGTACATCAATCCGTTATTCGATCCGATGTACAGCCGGTCTTCCACAACAATCGGACTGGCCCAGAAACCGCTGCGTTCTTTGAAATTCTTGCTCAAACCGCCGTCGGCTTTGAACTTCCAAACGGGCAAGCCGGTACTTTGGTCGAAGCTGTAAACGAAGCCGTCTTCGGCAGCGGTAAAAACACGCCCTTTTGAGATTGCGGGAGTGGAATCCGAATCAGCGCCGATACGAGCTTTCCAAACCACCGAACCGTCAGCCAGCTTAAGACAGTAAAGATCACCCTGCTCGGTGCCAACGTAAGCCTTGTCACCGTCTACAGCAATGCTGCCTTCCATCGACCCCAGGCGTTCGGTCTTGTAGATCAACTCGCCATCGGCAAAGTTTAAGCAGTAGAAGAAACCGTCTTCGCTACCAAAATAGAGACGGCCGTCGACAAGAGCTGCCGAGCCATCCACTTCAAAACCTGTTTTGTATTTCCAGATTAAAGACCCGTCTTCTTTGTTGAGACAGTAAATGTGGTGGTCTAACCCGCTGGCGATAATACGATCTTCAAAAACTGAAGGCGTCGATTTGAAGCTGTCCTCGCCTTTGAAACTCCAGATGAGCGTGCCGGTATCAATGTCGAGGCAGTAAACGTTGCCATCCGCCGATCCGAAATACACACGCTTATCGGCAACGGACGGTTGACCTGGCCAACTGGAGCCGCCCCATCCCAACGGGTGCAATCGACCTGAAGTGAGCTTGGTTTCAAACTCCCAGAGCACTTCGCTGGGCTGGTCATACCATGGACCAGTGCCGTAGAAATTTCTCGAGGTGTTTCCCAGCCAGGTTGGAACGCTGGTGGGCGGAGGCGCGGGTCGCGCCGCAACCGGTTCCGCGACGGTCTCCTTAACGAGCTCCCCGCCGCAGGCGCCCAGCACGGTTGACAGAATTATGAGAAGGCCCAGGCAAAGTAGCCGGGCACTCATGCTTCGATCAGACGCGGGATTAGTCTCGGGAGAGTTCATGGGAGGTTCAAACTATAACTTGGACTAACATATCGCCTTTGTCCTTTGACGGTTCAGGCACTCGTCATACAGGCGAGCCCAACCAATCACCGCCATAAATTACTTCAGCAGCACCTGTTAAGACAACTTGACCCTGTCCGTTGCCGTCGTCACGCCACTGAATTCTGGCGCGCCCGCCGGCCATTAGGACATCAATGCTCCGCTCAGTTTCGCCCTTGATCATCGAAGCAACAGCGGCGGCGCAGGAACACGAGCCGGAAGCCATGGTTTCCCCGACGCCACGTTCCCAAATCCGTACCTCAATGGTTTCTCGATCCTTGACCCGAACGAACACGACGTTTGTGCGGTCGGGAAACTGACTGTGCCGCTCCAGGGTTTTTCCAACACACCGCCAGTCGAGTTGCTCGAAATCGTCAACAAAAATGCAGCAGATTGGATTACCTATTTGTACCGCAGTCACCTTGAAGTTTGTCCCATCGACATCGATCTCATAATCAATGACTTTGTCGAGGGGTGGCGATGTCAGCATTGGAATAGAAGCTGAATCAAACTTCGGCTCACCGAGTTCGGACTCGAATACATATCGTCCTGGCTCACGATTCTCTCGTAGCACATATCGCTTCACACCGGCACGCGTTGCGAGTAGCAATTCATCGTCGCTCCAAAGCTTCTGGTAGTAGAGATAGGCGGCGGCGCATCTTGTGCCGTTGCCGGACAGTGAAGCCTCACTGCCATCGGGATTAAAGATGCGAACTTGAAAGTTGGCGTCGGAATTCTCCCAGGGAGTGACCACTGCGATACCATCGGAACCTGCGCCAAAATGTCGCTCGCAAATGCGCTTGGCAAAGTCGCCCAACCTGGTAGCGTCTGTAACACCGGCTAGTTCCGTCGAGTCGATCACAATGTAGTCGTTGCCAAAGCCGTGAAATTTGATGAACCTGGGTGGCATGTCTCTCCTGTAAAGCAACTGTTAGTTTGCGTCCCAGCCTGGCTATTGCGATCTCTAGAGGTAATCCTCATCCTAACAAAAGAGCGAGCGATACATCACCCGGATTACAGAACCCTAGCGCCTCCGCAAACTAAGTTTGCGTTACCTTACGAGCGTCCCGTAAACGAGGCCAATAAAACTGCAATCGGATCGATGCAAAGCGAAACTGGACCAGTATCTGGCGGATAATTATTAACCATGATGGAGAACACCAACTCTTCGCCAGCTGCAGTGGTGACGTAACCCGACAAGCTGGAAGCAGAACTGAGCGTTCCAGTCTTCGCGCGTAAGTTGCCCTCAGCCGGTGTTCCCTTCAGGCGGTTGCGCAGCGTTCCGTCCACTCCAGCAATCGGCAACGAATCTCGAAACGCTTGTGCGTATCGATGCCTGCGCATGTAGATCAATAACTGGAGCGTAGCTTCAGGCGTGATCATGTCGTTTCGAGAAAGACCCGAACCATCACTCAAAGCGAGCGACGTTGGATTAACTCCGGCTTCTCGCAGAAATGTCTTCAATACTTCCAAACCGGACGATTCGCTGGTTTGATCCGCGCGAAATGGTGTTGTAACCGGGGCGGCGTTCTTTCCCAACGTACGCAAAAGCAATTCAGTGTAAAGATTTTGACTTGGCTTCATCGTTTGCGCGGCGATCAAGCTGAGTGGCGGCGATTGCAGCGAGGCGACCTCAACCAACGACGAAACCGGTGGAGCGTTGTTCATCGATGCCACTGAGGGCAGTGGACCAGTCGCCCGGGTTCTTCCGGTTATGATCACACCTTGCTGGGCCAACGCAGCCCGAACCAGGTAGGCAAACAGTAGCCCCGGCCTCGAAATCCCAATACCTCCTGTGTAACCAGGATCATCGATCGCAATCGTCCCGCTAATTTCGAGTTCATCAGAACCAAGTCCTCGGTGAATTGAAAGATTTCTCTTGATTCCCTTCGGCGAAGTCTTTGCACGGTTGACTATGTGCAGGAGCGGATTTGGCGGACCGGTGGTCACTACTGCTGCGGCGCCGACTTGCGCGCCAGGCTTTACCGAAAGGTCGAGTGCGTTGTCATTTGAAGTTAGTGAAGAAACCTCTGCGCCGTACCACCATTGCAGGTCTTCCCATTCCCAACCCCCTCCATATTGGGGACCAATGAAATACGTCTCGTCACCAACAAGATCACCCTCAACCCGCTTCACTCCAGCTGCGACCACCCGCGCTGCCAGATCATTTATCGCTTTGAAATAGTCGCCGCTGTTGAAGCGCGCGGCAATTGACGGATCGCCACGTCCATAAAGCGTCAGGTCACCCCGAATAAGACCACCCGAGTCGGGTTTCACGGGTGCATAAACTGAGGTCACAAACCGATAGTCGGGCGAGAGGCGATCGAGGGCCGCAGCAACGGTATACAGCTTCATGTTCGAAGCGGGACGCAGTAGTTTGTGTGCGTTTTCTTCGAACAACACTTTTCCTGTTTCCAGCGAAGCGACTTTAATTCCGATCATCGCCGGCGCGAGTTGTGGCTTGCGAAGCACCTCGGAAATCCGTGCTTGTAAATCCGCCACCGTCGTGGTTGGCGACGACGTCTTGACCGCCGCTGGCGATGGACCAGGACTCGGCGAAGCGACCGGACTCGGCGCGGGAATCGGAGTTGGACTGGGCGTTGGCGTTGTCGCGGTAGTGCGTCGTTCTCGTTGCGGTGCTTGAGAAGCTGCCCATCCGGCAGGCACAGCGAGCTGAACGAGTATGGCAAACAGAAGAAGAGCAACTGGCCCGATGGCCCGAACGTTTTTATGCATGTTTATGATTTTTCTTAGTGCGAGTTCAAAATTGCAGGATCCACATCAAACTCTGATTCCCTGTTCGACGTGACTGGCCCGCACCTTCGCCATGAGATCTTGAAAACGGGGATCACTCTTCAACGACAACCAATTTGGGTCGTTTTCAAAGCAGGGTTGGTTTGCGTTGCCCAGAGCGATGGCTCGCTCCAGCCACTCAAAAGCTTTTTCGCGCATCTCTTCAAGGGCATAGACAGAAGCCACGGAGTAAGCAATATCGGGATCAACTTCGGCATTGCGAATAACCGAGTCGTTCAGCTGCGCGCGCGCTTCCGAATGCTTCCCCTGTGCGCTCAAACACATTGCGAGGAATGGCCGAATTCCCGGCATCCGCGGGTGAGTGTCAACTACATTCTGCATTGCGGTGGCGGCAGCGTCGGTGTGACCGGTGTAATAAAGCGAGAGTGCCCTGAACGTTTGTACAAGCGGATTGTCCGGATCGCCCGCATGGTCTAATTCGCGCGACATGTCGTCGAATTTTCCCATGTACATGAAAACAAGGGCGCGATTAAAACTGGCGACGACGTGAGCCGCCGGATCGAGACGCATCAACCGTTCATAGCTTCGTAACGCCCGGCCATACTCACCATCAAGTCGATGCAAAGTTGCTTTAACAAAATGGACCACCGGTTCATCGGGGTTTTCGCGTCGAGCCTGGGCCACTTCCATGCGTGCCTTTTGCTTTTGTCCGCGCCAAAGGTAAACAAAGACCATCAGCATGCGCGCTTCGATCAGTTTCGGATCTATGGCCAGCGCTTTATTGAATGCCACTTCAGCGCGTTCGTAATCCTCAGCTCCGCCAAAGCCTTTGAAGACCCGATTAACGTAAGCGGCGCCAAGCCCGTCCAGGGCTAAGGCAAAGTTTGGGTCGAGCTCGATTGCACGTTGAAAGTGTTCGATCGCCGCGTCGCAATCTTCCATAGCTATGGTGCGGAAGATGAATCGCGCGAAAAGATCTCGGCCGCGCAGGTATTGTTCGTAAGCCGCCGCATTTTCCGTTGACGGCTTCGCCATTCCATCCTGCTCGGCGGGGCTAAGCTCGAGACGAAGTCCTTCGACGATTCGTTGAGCAATGGTGTCCTGGACCGCGATAATATCGGCGGAGGAAGTGTCGATTCGATCACTCCAGAGTATTTCGCCGGACTCTACATCGAGAAGTTGGGCTGTCACGCGGAACCGGTCGCCGGCGTGTATGAACCCGGCTGTTAGAACTGCGCTTACGTTCAACTCGCGTCCAATCTCTTTCGGATCCTGATTTGTGGTTTGGTATTTAGCAATTACAGACGACGGTCTCACGACAAGGGAACGCACCCGCGCAAGCTCGGTAATCACGGCGTCCGCGAGGGAGAATTCATAAAACGACGACGCCGGATCGTTGCTTAGATTTCGGAAGCACAGGACTGCGAGGCTTTTCTTCTCGCGATCGGTGATTGTTGTAAACGGTGTTTCGTGGATGGTGGGGCGGGTTGGCGTGGCCTGACTCGGAGCCGAAGTCGCCTCACCTCGAGACCTTCCTTTTAACCACCGCATCGCCCGGGACACCGGACTTGACCCCGAAAGGTGACGTGCCGGTTCAGGAACCACGCTGGTAAACGCACCGGTGGAATCTGTCGACGAAACTTCCTGCATCACCCGTCGCAGATCGTCGCGAACCTCCTCCATCCTCTGATAACGATCGCGCGGTTCCTTTTGCAGGCACCGATCGATGATCTCCTGGAGACGCTGAGGCAAAGGCTCTTTGCGAAGTTCCCCAATCTGACGCGGTTGATCGTGCAAGACTGCGTGACGCACATCGATAGTGGTCTTGCCGCGAAATGGCCAGGTGCCGGTCAGCATTTCATAAAGCAAGACGCCGGTGGAAAAAATGTCGGCGCGTTTATCAACCTTGTCGCCCCGAGCCTGCTCCGGCGCCGCGTACGTCGCAGTGCCGTAAGGAACGCCCAGCTCCGTAAGATCAGTGCGATGAATTCGGGACTTTCTCTGCTCGTCCTCGTCCTCCATTAGTTTGGCCAGACCAAAATCGAGGATCTTGGCTTGCCCAGAAGGAGTGACCATCACATTTCCCGATTTGATGTCTCGATGAATGATGCCGCGCGCATGTGCAGCAGCGAGCGCGTCCGCAACCTGGACTCCGATCAGCAATGCGCTCTTGAGTTCGAGAGGATGGCCCGCCACAAGTTGTCTTACGTTGCGGCCTTCGACGTATTGCATCGCGATGAAGTGATGGCCTTCAGCCTCGTCAAGGTCGAAGATCGTGCAGATGTTTGGGTGGTCAAGTGAGGAAGCAAGCCGGGCTTCGCGTTCAAATCGTTTTAGGTTGGCTTCACGGGCAGTCAGCTCCGGTGGCAATACTTTTACTACGAGCGTGCGTCCAAGTTTTGCATCGGTCGCTTTGTAGACCGTTCCCTGGCCGCCCACCCCGAGCTTTTCCAGAATCTTATAATTTCCGAGCGTCTTTCCAATCATGACTTGATGTAAAGCAAACTGTTAGTTTGCGTTGTACTCGGCTAGAAACAACTTAGAAATCACAATCCAACAAACTGACAGTTTGCTTTACGAAGACCAGCAAACTAAGAGTTTGCTTTACGCAAAGCTCGCCAGTAATTCTTCCGCGGTCGTTGTCGCTGTGCCTACCTTGCCGACCACGATCCCCGCAGCGTGGTTCGCGAGCGTCGCTGCTTCTAGCATTGTAGCCCCGGTCGAGAGAGCCGCCGCGAGTGTGGCGATTACTGTGTCGCCGGCGCCGGTCACATCGTAGACTTCGCGCGCCGATGTGGCTACATAAACTGGTTCATTTTCACCTTCAACCAACATGATTCCGCGATCTCCTCGGGTAATCAACACTGCATCGCACCGCAGTTGCTTCTGAATCAGCCTGGCCGCCTTGTGCAAACCCGCGTCGGAATCTTCTTCCGTGTTGCTCATCCGAAGTGCTTCATGATGATTCGGCGTTATCAACGAAGCCGGACTGTAATGTGGAAAATTTCGAATCTTGGGATCGATCAATACTGGAACGCGCTCGTAAGCAAAAGGAAGAACTTCCGAAAGGATTGCAGGTGTGACCACGCCTTTGTCGTAATCTGAAATCACAAATGCATGCGCGTTTTGAAGAGCCTGTTTTAGTGCCAGTACGATGCGTTTTTCAACGTTGCCGTTGACCGGTGAACGCTTCTCGCGATCTGCACGAACCACCAATTGATTATGTGCAATTATTCGAGTCTTGGTGGTTGACGGCCTATCCGGATCGACGATTAGGCAATCGGTAGTCTGCAGTTCACTAGTCTCCTGCAAACTAACTCGTAACCGTTCTCCGGCAGCGTCATCGCCGATCACACCGATCACGCAGGCATTCGCACCTATCGCAGCAACGTTTGCCAACACGTTTGCGGCTCCGCCCAGATGAACTGATTCGCGCCGTACATCCACCACCGGCACCGGCGCTTCAGGAGAGATGCGAGTCACTTCACCCCAAACAAATTCATCGAGCATCACATCACCCAGGATTACGATCTTTCGATCGTGCATCCCGTCGATAATCTCACCGGCTCGTAATTGTGTTAACTGGGCCATGAAGTTTCTAAGTCGCTCTTAATACGCGCTCGATGGTAGCGGTCACTCTTTCCACCGGCACCCGTTTAATGCATTCGGGCTCGTCAAACTTTTCGCAGTAGTAGCCATGACAAGGCTGGCAATCCATCTCTTCAAACACAATCTCGGCAGCGCTGCGCGTCCACGGACTCCAGTGAGCGCGATTGGATGAACCAAAGATTACTACGGACGGCGCATTAACTGCGGCTGCCATATGGGCGATGCCGCTGTCGTTCCCTACAAACAAACGTGCGCGGGAAAGCAACGCAGTAATCTCCGGCAACGACAAATTTGTCAGCGACTGCACTTCGTTGGAGGTGTTAGCCCTGATCTCGCTGACGATATTGGCTTCGCTCTCGGTTGTGATCACGACCACCGGAAGTTCGAGTCGCTTAAGTTCATCGACCACGCGCGCAAAATTCTTGGCCTGCCACTGCTTCGTTGCAAACGCGGCCGCCGGGTGCAAAGCAACAAACGGTGTTTGGTCCAAACCGAAGCCCTTAAGTTTGCCGGACACGTCGTCCGCCGCTTCGTTTGTCACCGTCAAGAGAGTCGGCGGTCGATCACTTACCGGAACTCCAGTCCATCCCAACAAACCGAGTTGCTGTTCCACCGAATGGAGCTTTGCCTGCGACCAAAGTGACAAAGGCGATGGCGCAATGTGATTGTGAAGCCAGGCGTGTTGGTAAGTTGAATAGCCCACGCGGTGGCTTGCTCCGCTGGCCCGCGTCAACATCGTCGCCGTCGATCCTCCGTGCAGGTTGTAGACCACGTCGTAGCGATTGGCCCGCAGCTGCGGAATCAATCGGACTCGTGATGCGGTGCTGCCCTTGGCGACAGTCAGAATGTTATCGACGTGTGGATGACCTTCGAGGACAGGCGCAACCCAATCTTCGAGAACGATGTCGATGGATGCGTTTGGCAAGAATCTCTTCAGTGCGAACAGTGAAGGTGTGGAAAGGACCGTATCGCCAATCGAGCGCAACTTGACCACCAAAACCCGTTCAACCTGATCCCAATTCCAAAGTGTTGGCCCAAGCGGCTCAGGAATATCGGCGACGCCGGCTGTTTTGCCGTCCTGGGCACCGCCCTGTAGGTTGAGCGTTCGCAAGTTCCTCAGTTGCGGCGATGATTCGACTATTTCACGTAGGCTGTTCAACTTTGGTGCGACGGCTCAGCTTCAGAACCATCTTCTAGTTTGGCTTCGTCGATCAACATGACGGGAATATCGTCCCTCACCGGATAGACGCGCCGGCATTCAACGCATTTCAGACCGCTGCCGTCGGCCTTCAACTCGACCCTTGCTTTACAAACCGGGCAGGCAAGTATATCTAACAAATCCTGACTAAGAGCCATCCGTTTCACCTTTCGCTTTAGATTTCACTGGCTCAGAAAGGCGTTCTGAGGGAGTTGAATCGGGAGCGCAAAGCTTACCACAAAGCACTGAATCGGCAGGACAACGATGGTCGGAATTTGTGGTACTGTTCCCGTTTATTGAAACTTCACCAGCGTCTTCATTCGTACCAAACTCTGAGGAGCTGAGCCTGAAATGTTTTGTCCCCGGTGTGCGGTCCAAAATCTTGACGACGCGAAATTTTGTCGCGGTTGCGGCACTAACCTCGAGAGCGTTGCGTTGGCATTATCCGGCCAGCAACTTCCTTCCAAATCAAACGCCGAAACAAAAGAGAGCTGGCTTCAACTGCGTCGTCGGGGAGTTGGCAGCCTGGTTCGCGCAGGTGGGTTGTTAGGATCATCCCTCCTGATCGGCGCTGCGTTGGGACTATTCAGTAATCAAAACGACTGGATCATCATCTGGATGGTTTTTACTGGATGGATGGCCGTGTGGGGAGTCTTTTCGCTAGTGTCTGGTCTGCAGGCTTTGATTGAGTCGCGATACGCGCGCCAGGAACTTGCTGAAATACAAACCCCTCCGCAGTTTCGTAATCGATCTCAACCCGAACTACTTTCCGAACCAACTCCCGCCGTAGGATTACCGTTTCCTCAAAGCGTAACTGAACATACGACCAGAGCCTTGGCGGAACCAACTACTAAGAAAACGCCTGAGTAACACATCCGAGATCTGGCGAGATCGCTGACTTCACTCCAACCTGTTAAGTCAAAACAAATGCTCGCGGCGAGGCAACGTGTTAAGGTTTGCCGACAAACTTGCTGAGAGAGAACAAGGAATATGTCGCTGGAATTTGCGGTTCAGTATCCCTGCCCATTGCGGGCGCGCTATGCAGAAAAGCATCTGCGAGAATGGGGCAGGCTTGGCAACCTTCACGCGCGGTTGACGACCGGTGACACGGTGGCGCCGACGCAGGCTAAGCTCGACTGGGTCGAAGAAGCGCGGCGGGAAATCGAGTTGATGCAGGCGGAGACAGTTATTTGTCCGAACTGTCAGGCGTGCTTGCCGGAAGCGATTGCCGGCGAAGGCGAGGCGGTTGGATGTCTAGGCCGAATTACTTATCCGATTGAAGCACAGTTTGAAAAGTTCCTGGCGGACCGTGTCCAGCTGACGCTCGACACTGTGGACATTGGCGACCAACCGCGTCTGTTGCGAATCCTAATTGATCCGGAGTCACCATTTGATGGCGAAGCGACCAAGGAATTGCGTCGGGTCACAACCGCCGAGGGCCTGCGGTTCTTCGAGCTTCGTGTGCCGATTGTCCTGTCGCGAGAAGCCTCGCGGATAACCACCGATAATGTATTCGACCTCCTGGCCGGTTTTCGTTCCGACAATACGGACGAGACCAGCTACACGCGCGAGCTTCCTTTGCAGGCGACGGCTGACTACTACGACTTCCTCGACTTAGTCTTGCGCAACGACTTGAGTCAATCGGAGATTTCACGGCTGGCAAACCGTGGCAAAAACTATTCACAATTTGTGAGGTTGCTGGCCGCGATTGAACGCGCGGAAGCACTGAGTACTCGAGTACTGCTGGACTGAAGCGACAATTCGCATTTTCGGTTGATTGGCGGGGTCCGCGCGGAGCGATCTTATTAGCACCGTGGCTTCAGCCCGCTGATCAGAGTAGATGGATGATTCGCTAACCGTTTTAACGTTTCCTGGTTACGCTAATCTTGAAAACCGTTGAAACTGTTCAAAGCATGCTGAGTTGCTCTCCAGCACCGGGCTAAAGCCATGGTCCTAATGAGGTCGGCGCGCGATGACATCGAATCGATCTCGTGCGACTTGCCCTGATGAGAATCTGCGTAATCTGCTGATAGCATCAAGTTCACACCGATTTAATCTGACGTTCATTGGCTTTTAAGACCTCGCGGACAATCTGATTTCTGTCAAAGAACTCTTCATAGAAGGAACGATTGCTATGTTGATGAGAACCTCTTCAAGAAGCGGGCATATTCTCATGCTTGCTTTTGTTGCCCCTTTCGTTCTGATGGCGAACGTAACTTCGATTCGTTCGCAGCAACCTACGCAACCGAAAAGCTCTGACTCAGCACTCGCAAGCGACGTCGTAAATGTAAGCATCGCGACAAATGAAAAGCCGCGGGCTGATAAGAAGCCGGAAACAACTGCAGAAAAACTCAGCGCGCTCGAGCTACTGCTTGAGCGGCAAGGTCAGCAGCTCGACCAACTGCAGCGGACTGTCGCCGAACAACAAGAGCTCATCCGCCTATTGGCTGGGCAGCTGAATCCCGCGGCGACGACCACTGCGTCTACAACAAGTGCGACGAGTCCCACGGGAGTATCGATTCGCAATGAAGCTGAACCTCAGTCTACCCAAACTCCAGGTATCGACGATCGCTTGAAGAGAGTCGAAACCCGAGTATCTGAGATCGGCAACGTAAGATTCAGCGGCGACATTCGCCTTCGTTCTGAATCGATCTTTGGCCAATCAAATAACCTGACAAACGCGAACACTCCTTCAATACTTGGCAATGATTTGACGGCCCGCCATCGCATGCGTCTACGCGCGCGTCTGACGATGCGCGGCTCAGTCAGCGATGAGTTTGACTGGGGACTGCGTTTGGCCACCGGGAGCTTTGCCGATAACATTTCCACAAACCAGACCTTCACTGATTTTTTCAATCGCAAACCGTTCGCGCTCGACCAGGCTTTTGTGATCTATAAACCGAAGTGGGCGCCGCGGCTGCAACTTCAGGGGGGAAATTCGAGGCCCCGTGGGCCTACCGATTCGAAAGCCCCTGGCCTGCCCCCGAGTTGATAACCGACAACGATCTGATGGTCGAAGGATTTAACGAATCGTTTGTAATCAGAAAGAGGGATGAAGACTCGCGGCTGAAAGAAATCAGGTTTATTGCCTGGCAACTGCCCTACCTCGAGCGGAACTCTGCTTTTGTTCGGAACAGTAATGGGACGGTCAATATTGACGAGTCACGCCGAGGTGGCCGTGACCTGGGTCTTTTTGGCGGACAACTGCGCACTCGCCTGGAATCGAAAAGCAAATGGGAGTCGTGCGTAACAGTTGCGCGCACGGATAAAGAAAAAGCAGCGTGCCCGCCAAAAATAGGATTCGATTTTGCGGTAGGCGACCTTTACTTTTCCGGGACGCAGTTTATTTCCCCGGTGCAGGTTTTCGGAACTCAATTGGCGCTTCCGGTGATCCTTACGATCCCTGCGTCTGGCGCCACCCCGGCGCAAACGATTACTACTCAAGCGTTAATCCCGCGCGATCTATTAGTCGCTGGCAACGCCAATCTGGGCGTGTCAATCGCGAGCAACAACGCAACGAACCGCGACGGGCGACTCGCGTCAGGCTTCAATTTGGTCGAATTGTTTGCCCGGCTCGAATTGAAATACAGCAGGCAATATCCAGTCACCCTGGTCTTTAATGCCGTGCACAACACCAGAGTGCGAGACGTGGTCACGGCCGGGCCCGGCGGCGCTGATTTAGTTCTACCCAACAACGAGGACAACGGTTTCTGGGCCGAGGTACAGGTCGGACAAATGAAGACGCGAGGCGACCTGCTTTTTGGCTATACCTTCATGCGAATTGAAAAGGATGCAGTGTTGACGCCGTTCAACATTTCTGACGTCACGCAGCAGTCAGACATGCGCGCACATCGGCTCAACTTTGCCTACACTGTAAATCCGCGGGTGTTGTTGGTGGTCACCGGAATCGTCACGCAACGAGCGCGCGGGCTGCTTGGTCCATTCTTACCGACGCCACCTGGCTCACTAAACCGGCCCACGACTAGACTTCAGTTGGATACGATTCTGCGATTTTAGTTGCCTATCCGACATGCTTTCGCTTGTTGTCAAGGTTGTAAAACTAAACCGCTTGAGACGAGAAACAAGAATCTGTTAGATGACCTCGCTGCATGAGTTTTAATCTCGCCGACAAGCTAAAGCATGCCGTAAATCAATTTTTCAGACGCTCATTCAAAAATTTGCTTGACTAAAAACGCAACTCATCATAAATTGCGCCCACTTCGCAAGTTCCTACAGTTCCTCACGTAATCGGAAATCTCCCAGGGCCCAGAACTGCACGGCGATCTCGTCCACACGCGACCGATCGTTAGAAACTAGTGCTGAAAATGTGGGCCAGCTGGTCCTCATCGTTCGCCGGTCGACGCACTACGTCATTGTCACCGGCCGCACTAAAACTCCAAGGGCATCAAGCAGGAAGCTAAGCAGGCAAATTAAGGTTGACTGGTGTCTCTTGCCAGGCAATCTCACAAGGAGAGATCCAGATGGCGAATATCTCAAAGAGAAATCGAAGGCGAGAGAAGGATCGACAGACAGCGGCCGACAACCGGCGCGAGCTTATCGCAGCCGGATTCAAGCGTCGCGATCTTCTGAAAATGGGACTGCTGACGAGTGCTGGAATGCTGATCCCGAAGAAAGGGCTAAGCGCGCACCCGGTAACCCGATCGGGATTTGTGCTTGATGACGATGAACCCAATAGTCCGCCGACTTCTGAATTCTCGCAGCTGATGCCGCGCCTACAGGTACTGCCACAAGTTCCGCTTGCCTCTTTGAATCCGGCGCCGCAGAAACTTCCAAATAACGCACAAGGAGAGGCTCGCACGGAACCGCACCAGGCGTGGGACGATTTCCCCCCGCTCAGATACTACGAGTTGACAGAGCAATTGGGATCCGTATTGGTCACGCCGGTTGGCGAACTGCCGGCCCAACCCATCTGGGGCTTCAACGGAATAACGCCTGGACCAATGATCGTTGAGAGATACGGCCTACAAGGCAACCCTCAGGGTGGCTCGGTGCTCGTCCGCATCAGAAATAATCTGCCTCTCAACAATGGTGGATTTGGTTTACCTTCAACCACGATGCACTTGCACAATGGCCATACGCCACTTGAGAGCGACGGTTTCCCGTGCTTCTTCAAAGAACGCAACCAGTTTTACGACCACCATTATCCAAACGTCCTGGCCGGGGTAAAGTCCACGCACATTCCTCAGGGCGGCGATATCAAGGAGGCGATGCATACGCTCTGGTATCACGATCATCGCATCGATCATACCGCTGAGAACACGTACAAGGGACTGGCCGGAACTTACATTCTGTTCAACGAGCACGACACGGGAGACGAGAACACTGGCTTCAGGCTGCCGAGTTTCGGCGATGGCCAAAACCCGTTAACCAGCTTCGACATCTACATGGTCTTCAACGACAAGGTGTTTGACAATGTCACCGGATTGCTGAAGTTTGACTTGTTCAATACTGACGGAATCCTTGGTGATAAGTTCCTCGTGAATGGAAAGATCAAGCCGGTGCTTCACGTAAGTCCGCGGCGGTATCGCTTCCGTTGGTTGAACACCGGGCCTTCGCGCTTCTATCAGATGTTCGTCCTGGGACCGAACAATTCAACCAAGTCGTTCTGGCAAATATCGACCGATGGAAATTTCATTGAAAAGCCAGTTCAGGTTAACAGTGCACGGTTCTCCGTGGCCGAACGCGTCGATGTGATTGTCGATTTCACAAATCAGCAGGGTAAAACGTTCTATCTGGAGAACCGCCTCGAGCAGGACGACGGTCGTGGGCCAGACGGTGACGTCTTCGGCGCCGGACAGGGCGAAAAGATCCTCAAGATAATCGTCGATGGTCCAAGTGTCGCCGACAATAGTATCGACCCTGCCACGATCACTCAGCCCGTGTATTTCTACGGCTTTCCCAACACAACAGACCAGGAGCGCATCACGCGCACGTTCCGTTTTGAACGAGGTAACGGCCAATGGCAGGTTAACGGTAAGTTGGTCGGTGATTGTGAAGACCCGAACGACATCCGGTTTGCCATCAAGCGCAACTCGGTCGAAAAGTGGGTGTTCCAGAACAACTCCGGGGGTTGGCAACATCCCATTCACATGCACTTTGAGGAGTTCCAAACCCTCACGATCAACGGCAACGCTCCGTCGGGTTCAGGCTTGATTACGAAAGGCCGAAAAGACGTCTTCCGACTGGAGCACAACATGGAAGCAAAGGTCTATTTCCGGTTCCGCGACTTCATAGGAAAGTTTCCTTTGCACTGTCATAACGTGGTCCATGAAGATCACGCGATGATGGTTTTGGGCCGGATTAACGATGTGGGGGACAACAAGACGCAGCCCTAGGCGTTTCCCACGCGTTTTTTTCATCGCAATCCGAGGGCTCTGGAAACTTGGGAAGGGGATTCTTATGACAAACTTGAACAGACGAACGATGGTTGGCCTGCTCGGGACAGCGCCTTTTGCTGGTGGACTTCTCGCCCGCGGACAAACTCCGCATTCACCTTCAAAGTTTTCGGACGTGTCGTCGCGTGAGAGAATTCGGCAACGCTATTTCCCGAATGTGGTTCTGACAACGCATGCAGGAAAGGAGGTGCGCTTCTACGATGATCTCGTTAAAGACAAGATTGTGATCTTCAACTTCATGTATGCGAAGTGTGAAGGGATCTGTATGCCCATCACGATGAACCTGCGAAAGGTGCAAGACCTGCTAGGTAACCGCATGGGGCGCGATATTTTTATGTACTCGTTGACGCTCAAGCCGGAGGAAGACACACCGGAAAAGCTAGCTCACTATGCACACATGCATAGGGTCAAACCCGGCTGGACATTTTTGAGTGGTGCGGCGGCGGATTTAGAAACACTGCGTCGCAAACTTGGGTACACCGACCCTGATCCCGCCGTGGACAAAGTGAAATCAAATCATATCGGAGTCATCAAGTATGGCAACGAGCCGATTGAACGATGGGGAGGGTGCCCGGCAATGTCGAAGGCGCAGTGGATTGTGAAAACGCTTAGCTGGGTCGACTGGCCGAAAGACATGAAGAGGAATGGAGGCGCATCATGAAGCATCGCCTGGTAAATATTTATCTGATTCGGATGTTGGTTCTTGTGTTGGTGGCCATTTCGCCGGCTATCTCGAGGTCTCAGGACAAACAGCCGATGACCGAAATCTCGATGAGCGGGGGCGGCGCATCAACGGCGGGGACAGTGACCGCGGGACTTGAGTCCGATTCAACTTCTTCCGGTTCCATCACAGCTGTTGAGACGAATGGGCCGGAAGCGGTAGCGTTTGATGGTTCCAATATTTGGGTAGCTGCCCAGTTTCAAAACAGCGTGACGAGGATCAGGGCGAGCGATGGCTCAATTACAGGAAGGTTTACCGTCGGTAATCGCCCGGTGGCGCTGCTATCGGCCGGAGGCGCGATTTGGGTCACGAATCTACTGGGCGACAACGTCATGAAATTAAGTCCATCGACTGGAGCGATATTGGGAACTTATGTTGCGGGGGATGGACCAGGAGGTCTGGCGTTTGACGGAGCTAACATCTGGGTTGCAAACCGCGAAAGCAATAACGTAACGAAACTCCGCGCCAGCGACGGCGCCAAACTTGGCACTTTCGCGGTTGGCAAGCGACCAATCGGGTTGGTATTTGCTGGAAATTCTATTTGGGTAACAAATAATTTCAGCAATTCCGTCACGCGTCTAAGTACATCGGGAAGTTTGCTCGGCACACTGAAGGTAGGTCGGGGGCCATTCGGTGTTGCTTCAGACGGCGAGAATATCTGGGTGACTAATTATTTTGGCAAGACGCTGACGAAGCTCCAGATTACGGACGGAGTCAATCTAGGGACTTTCAAAGCTGGCGACGGGGCCGCAGGTGTTGCCTTTGATGGAGTTAACTTGTGGGTCGTTAACAATGGCGACAACTCGGTGATGAAAGTAAATCCCGGAGACGGATCCATAATTTCGACTTACGCAACCGGCAGCGGTCCATTTGGAGTTGTTTTTGGTGGCGGCAAAATCTGGGTTTCAAACTTTGCGAGCAATTCAGTTTCAACGACTGCTGCCAACTAAATGAACTGTCCAATGGGAACAAATCAAGACCCTGAAAAACCGAGAGGCCGGGTTTGGCCCGGCCTCAAATCGGTTAGCGGAGACATTCAGCCTCAATAGGTTACTGTCCTCACCCCAGCAACCAAACGCTGTTGCAGGCATTTTATTATAAATTTTCGCTGCGTCAATCCAAGGAAACTTGCATCTGTGTTTTCAATTCGTCGAGAGAGGATGAAATGCTTAGCGTGTGTGCGGAATCACAAAAAATTCCAAGAACCGAGCGCGTAGCGCCGGATCCTTGAATCGATCTAGCAAGGAGTCGGCCCGTTTGTTGCAAGCTTATTAAAGTTTCCGGCGCTTCCGCGCTCGGTTCTGTTATCTGGCGACTACTCAACAACCATGTAGTGGATTGCTCTGACGAGCCAGAAGGAAAGCGCTGCGATAGTGGCTGCTGCGGGAATTGTAAGAATCCATGCCCAGAGGATTCTTCCGGCTACGCCCCACTTCACCGCTGATAATCGCCTGGTGGCGCCAACCCCGACGATCGCGCCGGTGATCGTATGCGTAGTCGAAACCGGCGTACCGGTGAGTGTCACGTAGGCCAGGGTTAACGCAGCGCCTGTCTCCGCGCAGAAGCCGCCGATAGGTTTTAGCTTGGTGATTTTGGATCCCATCGTGTGCACGATACGCCATCCGCCGGACAGTGTGCCCAGAGCAATGGCGCCATGTGCGGAAAGCACTACCCAAAGAGGAATCTCGGGCAACTGACCATTAGGGCCATAAGCCATGCCCGCAACGCCGCTGGCGGTCAACACCGCAGTGATAATTCCCATCGTTTTCTGCGCGTCGTTGCCGCCGTGACCTAATGAGAAGGCGGCTGCAGAGAAGAGCTGGCCTTTACGAAAAATGCCGTCAACTTTCTTGGGTGTGAACCGCCGGAAGATCCAATGGACCGCGACCATCAGGAAGAAGCCCAGCAGCATTCCCACGAGCGGCGAAAGAACGATGAAAGAAATCGTGCGGACCCAAACTTCAGTTTTCAATAGACCGCTAACGCCGCCAAACGCTGCGATGCCGGCCCCGGCGTAACCGCCAAGCAGAGCGTGGGAACTGGACGTAGGAAGGCCCAGATACCAGGTAATCAAATTCCATAAGATGGCCCCCAGCAGTGCACCCAGCAAAACATAGAGCCGTAGTTCGGGAGTGATGAGATCCATCCTGACGCCATCGCCGATTGCTTTGGCTACGCGCGTTCCGAAAACCGCAAAAGCGATGAAGTTGAAGAACGCCGCCCAGAGCACAGCCATGCCGGGTGACAGCACGCGGGTCGAGACCACGGTGGCAATGGAATTTGCCGCGTCATGGAAACCATTGATGTAATCGAAAACGAGGGCGAAGAAGATCAATAAGAGGACGAAGGCGAAGGTGGCGGTCATGGTTGTCCGAGGCTCGTTGTCCGTGGTCAGTTGTCAGTTGTCAGTTTGTAACACGGTAGGTGCAACTGACCACGGACGATCTTTAGACGTGCTTAATAATGACGCTCTCGATAATGTTGGCGACGTTCTCGCAACGATCGATTGCCGCTTCAAGTTTTTCGTAAATGTCTTTCCACTTCAGCACAGTTAAGGTGTCGTTCTCGTCTTGAAATAGTTCGCGGATGGCGGCGTGGTAGGTATCGTCGCCCTCATTTTCAAGCCGGTGGATTTCCACCAATCGCTGCGTAATCCCCTTTGGGTTTTTCAAGGTGGAAACTATTTCCTTAAGCTGCACCGCCATACGCTCAATCACATCCGCAAGATCCTGCGCATACTCCTTAACTTCGCGCACGTCAAAAATGATGATGGCCGTGGCCGCGTCATCTATGAGATCGACAATATCGTCCAGGGCACTGGACATTAGGTAAATGTCTTCGCGGTCGAAAGGCGTAATGAAAGATTTGTTGAGCTTGGTCGAGATAGTGTGGGTCAGTTCGTCGCAGGCATGTTCAAGGCCTTTGATGCGTTTTGCATATTCACCGTAGTCGTTGTTCTTATCAGCCAACATCTCCTTCAGTTCGCGCGCGGCGTCGGAGATGTAGACCGTCATCTGGAGGAACAGGTCGAAATATTGTTCCTCTTTTGGAAGAAAACTGAGCAGGCCCATTTAGAGTTTTAACCCCGCAGTTGAAATGAAGATTCGAAGAGCCCGCAATATAAACCAGCGGGTCAGGGCGTGTCCATCTGAATTGCATCTGAATGCGAGGTTAAATCGCATGATTAAAGATCTGGAGTCGAGCGGCTAAGAAGGGCGGATGTTTCCGGTAGTAACTTACTGATACTCTATGAGCTTAACGCAATGTCTGACATCGATGTGCGACATGCCCCAGCTTGTCGATGAGAAGACTTTGATCAAAGCTTCTTAGAGCATGTCGGACCTGGTTGAGTTTCCCTTGAGTCAACGACAATCTGGAAGCACTCGGACATGCAAGACCTTTGGAGATTTTTCAGAAGGTGCGCAATTCATCAATTCCAAGAACGTGGCTAATACTTCTTTGGATGGCGCCACTCATCCTTGGATCTGCGTCCTGTTTGTCCCGTGGGAAAACTCCCGCCACTCGGCGTGACGATTTGATTAGCACGATGACGTCGTTTGTGGGCCAACCACTCGAGGCCTCCGGAATTACGAGTGTGCCGGGAACCGACGGCGTCCTAATGGTGGACAACGGGCGTAATGGGCAAGTGTTTTGGATGCAGCTCGACTCAAGCGGCAAGCAGACGGGTACGATCAAGGCGATCGAGCTGGGCGTCAACATCGAAGACGTGGAAGGGATCACAAACGACGGAACGTATTTCTACGTCGTGAGCTCTCAGTCAAGACCCAAAGCAATCGCAGGTGCCGGTCTCTTGCGATTCAAGTTTAATGTGGGCACTCAAAGTGTTGAGGGCGTTGAGGTGATTAGCGAGTTGAAGAAATTCCTGGTCGACAACGTTGCGGAACTGCGTGAGGAAGGCGACCGAAAAGGCAAAGATGGCGGCATCAATATTGAGGGGCTTGCCTGGGATCCCAGGCAGTCACGACTCCTCGTGGGTCTGCGCTCACCAGTTGTTGACGGACATGCCTTAGTTCTGCCACTCAAGCTGCGCGACTCGCGTGGACCATTCTCCATCGATAATCTGCAAGTAGAGGGCGCAAAAGCGATCCGTCTGTCCTTGGGAGGGCTCGGAATCAGGGGCATTGAGTACGACGGCCGCGCCAAGGTATTCAGGATACTGAGTGGGGCTACTGAACAGCAGCAACTAACCGATTTTGGTCTGTGGGAATGGAATGGCGATAACAAGCTCCAGCAGACCAACAAGTTCGACAAAACTTTGAAGCCCGAGGGTGTGGCGCGAGTCACATCCGGTAAAAAGGATTTTACGATAGTTGTCTTTGACGCCGGCGGATACACGACTCTGGATTAAGATCGATGTGCGACATGCTGGTGCGACAAAACGATCGAGAGAAACACTCAGCGTCGTCATCGTCTTCGACAACGACTCCTACGCTCCGTCGGCGCTTATGTTAGCCGAGTTATCGAAGCCAGCAGGTGCAACAGATCGGGAAGGGCAATAGCAAAGTGAGATCCCAGCGTACCGAGTTTTTGCGAAGCCACGGTTGGTACGCCATTCTATTAACGCGAATTTAATTAACCAGTAACAACTGGTTAGCACGGGCAGCCTATTCTTCGGGTAGACACTGAATACAGACGTTTCGCATTAGCATCCGTTGGACCCGTGAATGCTCAGTGCGAACTAAGGAAAAGCGGGCAAGCACAAGTTTTTGGGGAAGTGAATGTCCGCGCACCTGATGAGTGATTGACACTTGTAGACGGTGTTCCCGCCAACGCACCTAACACGCTCGACCTCCTAAACGAGTGTGAACAGGTTTCATGAACGACCAGAATCCCCGGCGGGTAGGTTTACCTGTCGGGGATTTTTCTACGAATAGCTGAATGCCGTGCCCGGAGATCCGTTGCGGTGTGCGACTACGTAGGAGATTGACGCGGAACCCCCGCAGCGAACGGGTGGCCGACGTTTGGTGAGCTGGTGAGGCTTTACCGATCGCTCGCAAATTCAGTGGTTCGGGCGCGCCTCTGATTCTGAAGCCTCGCCGCTAGTGACTTGTAGAAACACCTCAAACATAGGCCATAAGCGTCCTCACTCGTTTTCTCGCGGATTGTTCCTCCACACGTAATGCAGACGATCTTGAATTCGATTGTTGCTTTCTTCCTCTTCCGATTCATCTTGAGACCTCTTCCAATCATTTCACTCAAGTCTCTCTCTACGACGTTAAGCAAGGGTTACCCTGGGATTAAATAGTCGTTACTGAAGTTCGCTTCGCCGGCTGTTCAGCGAACGTTCAGACGAGGTTTAGATGCATTAGCCTGTGGAAAATTGGCTGGTTGGCGGACTGGAACCAGGAAACGAAGTTGCCGCCCTAAGATAAGTAATCCCCGCAGTTATCCCCAGACTCATACTATTAAACAAACCAATCCCGGAGGTAAGGTTCAGATTCCGTTCGCGGCGGACTTTGCTGAGGCTAGCTGTCGCATTTCGTCGTCTCGCGACCTGTCGGTCATCTCCTGCAACACGGAGTGAACTTCAAGAAGTATGCTCTTAAGTTTTGTTAGTTCTTCAGGCGAACGATTTTTGGCGGTTAACAACGCGGTTGCGATTTCGCTGGTGAGCTCATTTGAAATAGCCATGGCTTTAATTGAACGCGAGCAAATAATCCTGATGAAATCAAGTTTTGTGTAGTCGTACTTTAATCTCCGCTTGTTACTGTGATGTTAATACGATGTTAACTGACCAGTTTTATCATTTCACGCCCTCCGCGCCTTAACAAACATTTAAGGTGCAATTCACAACGGCTTAACCCCGCCTTCCTACATTAGGCCTTTCAAACTTAGTAGAAATTCGCAGGCAGTAATGGATTGCATTGGACCGCACTGCGAAGTTCACCATCACAATTCCAAACAATATGGAAATATCACAGGAGAATTACTCTATGTTCACCAACGTCCCCCAAAGAGCCGGCCGCCTTGCGCTTCTGCTCATCACTCTTTGTGCACTGATTTCATTTCAGCCGGTCGCCGGCTACAGTCAGACCGGATCCGCTGGCACTCTTTCTGGCGTCGTGCATGATCCCAATGGCGCAGACCTTCCCGGTGTGAACGTAACGGCGCGTAACATCACCACCGGTGCGACGCGGAGTGTGGTCAGCAATAATGAGGGACGTTGGTCTATTCCCGGGCTCGCTATTGGCAGTTATCAGCTCACCTATGAGCTTGAGGGATTCAAGAAAGTGATGCGAGAGGGCGTCTCGGTTGAGGCGTCTGTGCCGCGCAATTTGGACGACACCCTGGAAATCGGAGAAGTGGGAGCTATCGTGAACGTGATTGAAGGCGCGACGCTGGTCTCGGCAGAAACGGCAACTACTTTCCGTCAACTCTCCTCCGAAGACCTGGTAAGGGTACCTACCTCGACACGGAGTTTTACTCAACTCCTTTCAACCGAAGCAGGCGTCAACACTGAATTGTCGCCGGTGCTGACCAACGGAAACGGCAACCAATCGCCTTCTGTTAACGGCACGCGCACAACCAGCACCAGTCTTTTCTTCAATGGCGTTGATGCCACCAACATAACTACTAACGAAGGTTCGCTTAGCGACAACATTGCCCCTGCGCCCGAAACGCTTCAGGAGGTCAAACTTCAAACCAGTCTTTACGACGCTTCGACGGGCCGCTCAGGCGGCGGTAATTTTCAACTCATTACTAAGCAGGGTGGAAATGGTTTCCACGGCACAGCGTACTACTACTTGCAAAATGAAAAGCTAAACGCGAACGACTTCTTCTTTAACAAGGAGGGGATCGATCGACCAAAAGCCCGGCGCAACGAGGCGGGATTCACCCTCGGTGGACCACTAATCAAAGACAAGTTCTTTTTCTTTGGCAGCTATCAATACACCGATGCGATTACTGGTTTCGTGCCCACTGCCCGCAGCACGACAGTCTTACCGTTAGCTTTACGACGGATTAGCGGCGCGCGTACCGCTGAGAATTTGGCAGCGGCCTTCAACGCGGAAAGCGGATGCGCGGTGGGAGCCAATTGCCTTTCGGCGGCGGACATCTCGCCGGTTGCCGTGCGGTTGTTCAATCTCATGAACCCTGTCACCGGCGACTTTGTCATCCCTGCGCCTCGAGCGACTGCTCGCGCCATCGGAGTTGATCGGGCCGGAGCCAGGGCATTTCAATTTGGATTGTTTCCAGGCGTGGTCAATCGCACACTGCGAGAAAATAACCCGCTGGTGCAACAGCTAAATGTTCAGCCATCAGAGTTCACGCAGCATCAACTCTCAACGCGGCTCGATGGGCGACTGAATAAAAAGAATAGTTTGAGCGGAAGTTTCTTTGCGGCAAATTTCCCGGGGCTCGATTCGTTTCCCGATCCGTCGAGTTTAGCTTCGCCTTTTACCCTTAGACGCGCAGATAAGAATCGAACTTTAGCCATATCGGACCAACATATCTTCGGTCCGAACTTAATCAATGAGGCGCGGTTTGGTTATTTCTATTTGAACAACACGCGCAGCCTTGACGATCCGTTCCTTGGTGAAGACTTCACCAGCGCCGCCGTTGGCATCTCCAATCCAGCCCTGCTGTTCGACGACAGTCCCGGAACCAGACGCCTCGGTCATTTCATCGGTCGCCCGGGAACGCCGATGTCTCAGTTTTCATTTGGTGGTCCAAACGATTCATTTAATCAACGTAAGCAGCAAACGTTTAGCTTCTCGAACAACGTTACCTGGATCCGCGATACACATATGTTCCGATTTGGCGGCGATTTCAAGCATCACCAGTACGACTCGACTCTTCCAGAAGAACAGGCCACCGAGTTTGAGAAATTCGATAGTTTCACTCAACTGCTCACCGGTAATGCGACGGAGGCAGATACTCAGTTTGGGGTTACCAGCAAAAGTTTTCGCTTCCGCGACTACAGCGGCTACGTCGCTGACGATTGGAAGATCTCCAGAAAACTGAGTTTGAATCTGGGATTGCGTTATGAATTGTTCATGTGGCCTACCGAAAAAAATGGGCGCATAGGCAACTTTGATTTCTCAGCCTTTGAGCAATGTTTCAGCGGGTCAGGATCAACCAACGCTCTTTGCGACAGTCCGGCATCCGGGTTTTTGGTGCCCGCTAACGTGCAGCTCACTGGCCTGGGTAACGTTGACGCAGCAATTGCCGCGACTACAAGAGCTGGAAACAACCACACGCTAAACGGACAGGATACAAATAACTTCGCACCACGGGTCGGATTTGCTTACTCGCCCCTTGCGTCGAACCGGTTGGTGGTCCGCGGAGGCTTCGGCTACTTCTACGACCGACCGTCGGCCTCGTTCATCAACACGGTATTCAGCAACTATCCATTCCTGCGCGAGATTGAGATCACGGTGCCATCGGGTAGCGTGCCAATCGCGAATGCTTTCGCGGCACAGCCGACTACGTTGCCGCTCAGCAACTGGCTTCCATTCAGAGTTACGCGAGCCTCTGGAGCCGGCGGCACATATGTAATCCGTGACAATACCGGTGTCAGTCAGGATGCTCGTGGCACCGCCACAAGTCCGGCCGGAAACATTGCTGAAACGTTTGAGTTTCGCGCCGTGGATCGCAACTTAAGGACTCCCTACTTTCAGCAGTGGAACCTTGGGTTCCAGTACGAGATTACTAAGAATCTACTTTTTGAAGCGCGTTACGTTGGCACCCGGGGCAAGAATTTGCTGCAAGCAGTGGCCTTCAATCAGGGGTTCGATCTAAACGATGCGACCACTCCCGATCACATTTACGAACGCTTTAACCAAGCTTATTTGGCGGCGGGTGCGCCGAATGGTCCGCTTAACGCTGGTTCCACTGCACGCGACCGTGGGCTGGGCCGCGCTTTCGGATTCGCGAATCCGTACGTAGTTGGCGCTTCCGCTACCTGTTCACCAGCGGGCGTTCTAACTTTACCCTCGGGATCCCCTATTGACTTAAACCTGGCTAACCGAATTACCTGCGCACCGAACGCAGCCCCCGGCGCCACCTCCGGCACATTGGGCGGCGGTCAGGTCATAAACTTTGAGGCCCGAGTACCCGTGCTGGGTTTCAATGTTCCGGAGGCGCTGGCCCTGCGTTCAAATGGTGAATCCAACTACGATGGTGCACAGTTCAGCGTCACCCAGCGTTTTTCTAAAGGCCTCCAGTTCAATGCGGCGTACACCTGGTCCAAGTCAATGGATACCAGTTCCACTGACCCTGGAAGTACTGCAGGTTCCGGCAAACCTGATGTGCCCAATACTGGGTTTGTAGTCCAGGGCGATCTGCGCAACCTGGAAGCTAATCGAGCTGTGTCAGATTTTGATCGTACTCACCGGTTCAGTCTTAACTTTGTCTACGACATTCCCACATTCGCTTCGAGTAGTAAGTTTATTTCAGGCTGGCAGGTTTCCGGATTCTTCCAGGCTCAGACAGGCACGCCATACACCATCTTTTCACCTGAGCCTGAAGTTCAGACTGCGTTCCAGTACACCGATGTAGTTCGCGGTTCCGGTGGCCTTTACCGTCTGGGTTTTGGCAGACCAGGCTTGTGTGGCTCGCTCAACGAGTTAGGACAAACAGGGTCCGACATTACTGAAGCAGCATTCAATCGAGGAGTTCTCTGCTCACCATTGGGCCAAAATGGCAGCCTCGGCCGCAACGTGCTGCGAGCGCCGATGCAATCGCGCTTTGACCTGGGATTGATGAAGAGTACAAAGCTTACTGAAGACGTTGCTTTAGAGCTGGGTTGGGACGTCTTCAATGTTTTCAACCGTGCGAACTTCGCTTCCCCCGACTTTGAATTAGGAAGTCCGGACTTTGGCAGGATTACCAGCACTGTAGGTGGTCCACGCGTGATGCAGGTCAGAGCTAAGCTTAGGTTTTAAAACGATGAGATCAGGAAACTAGAGTGAGAAACCCGCAGCAGTCGAGCATTGATATGTCGTTTCCCGAAACTTCTTTAATGAACCGGGACACTTCGAACTTTTCCCAGGCGGACGTGTATGACGACGGAGTGCTGCGGGTTGAGCATAAGAACTATTACGTTGCCTGCTCCGGCCAGCCGATCAAGCTACCCAGGACGGAGTTTCTTATCTTTTCCCGCCTTGCTCGCTCTCCCGAAAGAATTGTGACCGCCGAAGAGCTTTGGGCCTATGCGTGGGGAGACAGTAAGCCACTCAATACCGAGAGTCTTCACGTCTATATCTACCGCCTTAGAAGCAAGCTCCTGCCTTTCGGCCTGCGCATCGATACCATGGTCAACGTTGGTTATCGGCTCTTACTGGATCGGTCACCAAAGGAATAGCCGGACTCATTATTTACATCAAGTTCAGATGTAATTCAGATAGATGTAACACCGCCCGCCTAGGCTCTCGTCGGAAAATCAGATGTGAATCAGGAGAATCCCATGTCGTTTAGGAACACTTCCCCGTGGATCTTAATGTTTGTAGTCCTGTCGCTCACGCTGATGGGTTTTGCCTGCGGAGGCGGCACCGGCACTAGCGGCGAGACCGCCGTTATCAAGATCGACGGCTCAAGTACTGTTTTCCCAATCACCGAAGCCGTGGCCGAGGAATTTCAAAAGGAGAAACAAGGCAAAGCGAAGGCGACTGTGGGAATCTCCGGCACCGGAGGCGGTTTCAAGAAATTCGTTCGCGGTGAGATTGATGTTGCCGATGCCTCTCGCCCGATTCTGGCCGAAGAGATGGCCCAGGCGAAGGCCAATGGAATTGAGTTCATCGAGTTGCCGATTGCTTACGACGCGCTAACTGTGGTCGTGAACAATCAGAATAACTGGGTCACCTCGATGACGATCGAAGAGCTCAAGAAAATCTGGGAGCCTGGCGCCCAGGGAAAAGTGACCCACTGGAACCAGGTTCGTCCTGAATGGCCCAACGAAAAGATCGCGCTGTTTGGCGCCGGCGCCGATTCCGGAACTTTTGATTACTTTACAGAAGCAGTTGTCGGGAAAGCGAAGTCCAGTCGCGGCGACTACACCGCCAGTGAAGATGACAACGTGCTGGTCCAGGGCGTCGAGGGCAATAAGTTTGCGCTTGGTTACATTCCTTACGCTTACTACGCACCGCACAGCAATCGGATGAAGGCGGTACCAATTCAGTGGGAAAAGAACAAAGTCAAAGAACCGGTTTTGCCCAGTCCGGAGAATGTGTTGGCCGGCACCTACAACCCGCTATCGCGGCCGCTGTTTATTTACGTGAGTAAAAAGTCGCTTGATAAACCTGAGGTGAAGGAGTTTGTGGAGTTTTACTTGAAGAACGTGAAGACGCTTTCGCAAGAAGTTAAGTACGTTCCTCTCGCCGACACGGCTTACGCGATGGCCACCGAACGGCTGCTCAATAAACAAACCGGCTCCGGATTCGGTGGTACTCCCGAAATCGGTCTGGCGATAGAAGAGCTACTTAAGCGAGCGCCGAAAGCATAGCGGCACATCGCGGCCCTGCGGGAGCATTACAGAACCGAGCGCGGTAGCGCCGGATGCTGGAGGTCACTTTAGCCGCAGTGAAAATCCTAATCGAAAGTTCAGTTATTCAAAGTTGTATCGAGGATCTGGCGCGACCGCGCTCGGTTCTGTAATGCCATGGACGAGATACCGAACCTTCAGCATCCTGTCGCCGCCGCTGCGGATTTGTCGGCTGGTCCTCCGCCGACTGAAACGCCTTCGGCTCGTCGTCGATTGTCGCGAGTCAAAGAGCGATTCATAGAAGCATTGCTCTTCCTCGCAGCCTTCTCTTCAGTCGCGATTACACTCGGAATTGTTGGGACGCTTGTTTATGAGTCGTCAACTTTCTTCTCCCACGTTTCCATAAAAGAATTCCTGACGGCGCCGCTTTGGACACCGCTATTCGCCTCGCCACGTTTTGGCATCATGCCACTCGTGCTCGGCACACTGGTGACAACTGCAGTGGCACTCGCAGTTGCTCTGCCGATCGGCACAGTGGTCGCGATCTATTTGAGTGAGTTTGCTCCGCCGGCGGTGCGCGAGGTGATCAAACCTGCATTGGAACTTCTCAGTGCAGTGCCTACGGTGGTTTATGGTTACTTCGCGCTGCAGTTCATGTCTCCACTCTTGCAGAAAATTATTCCCGGATTGCCGACCTTTAACATGTTGAGCGCGGGAGTGGTGATGGGAATCATGATCATTCCCTATGTTAGCTCTTTAAGTGAAGACGCGATGCGCGCGGTGCCGATGTCGTTGCGAGAGGGCGCTTATGCGATGGGAGCGAATCGGATAATCACGGCAATCAAAGTGGTCTATCCGGCGGCGCTCTCCGGCATTGTGGCCTCATACATTCTGGCGATTTCACGGGCTATCGGTGAAACAATGATTGTGGCGATCGCGGCGGGGATGCAGCCTAACCTGACGATTGATCCTCGCGAACCCGCGGCCACGATCACCGCCTTCATCGTGCAAGTGAGTTTAGGCGACTTGCCTCACGGCAGTATCGGCTACCAGTCTATTTTCGCTGCCGGCGTCACTCTCTTCATCATGACGCTGATCTTCAACATCCTCGGTTACATCCTGCGCAAACGTTTCAGAGAGGTCTATTGAGTGAACGACTTCAAAGGCATCATCGCGAAACGGAAGCGCCAGGACTTCCTCTTTAACATCGTCGGGATCATTTGCACGCTCGTCGGCATTGTTACTTTAGGTGCACTTTTGGTCGATTTGTTAACGGACGGACTCGTTCGCATTAACTGGGGGTTCCTTACGTCGTTTCCCTCGCGCTTTGCTGCTCGTGCGGGAATTCTCTCGTCATGGGTAGGCACGCTTCTGATCATGCTGGTCACAGCCTGTGCCGCTGTGCCCCTTGGAGTTTCGGCGGGGATCTATCTCGAGGAATACGCGCGCCGAAACTGGGTCACAAATCTGATCGAAATAAACATCGCGAATCTCGCAGGGGTGCCGTCGATCATCTACGGACTGATGGCTCTGGGCTTGTTGGTTTATCAATTCCGCTTGGGCACGACCGTTTTGACTGGCGGATTGACGCTCGCGTTTTTGATTCTTCCGATTGTAATCGTCGCAACGCGCGAGGCGCTGAGAACGATACCGCAGGGAATTCGCGAAGCGGCCTATGCGCTCGGCTCCACGAAGTGGCAAGTCGTGCGACACCACCTGCTTCCCTATTCTCTGGGCGGGACGATGACCGGAATCATCATCGCCCTGTCACGAGCAATCGGTGAAACCGCTCCACTAATTACCATCGGCGCGCTAACGTTCATTGCGTTTCTGCCACCACCTCCGATTAGTTCAGAGCCACCGTTTGTTTCATTCGAATGGTTGTCGTCACCGTTCTCGGTTTTGCCGATTCAGATGTTCAATTGGGTTTCTCGTCCCGATCAGGATTTCGTCGTCAACGCGGCTGCCGCTGGTTTGGTGCTGATCGTCGTGACGTTACTGCTCAACGCGGTAGCGATCATGATCCGGTATCGCGTGCGCAAAAAGATCAAGTGGTAACGATGCAGAACCGAACGCGGTAGCGCCGGATCCTTGAGGCAACTTTGATTAACTATTTGAGCAACTCGCACTTTCATTGGTGGCTAAAGAGACCTTTAGCATCCGGCGCTACCGCGCTCGCTTCTGAAATGCGCCTATGGCTTTCCGATAACTCACCCGAACCCACGCGAAAATTGGTTGGCGTAGTTTCGTGTGATTTTGTGGATCGGATTGATGTTTAGCTGATGTCAACCAGGGAAGAATCAGTCTACGCAGGGCTTGGGGCGCAAGTTGTGTCCGCAGACGAGCGAAGCCTTACCCAGGCGGTCGAGGTGAAGGCGGAGGTCAAGAACCTAAACTTCTTCTATGCCAAGCACCAGGCGCTCAAGAACATCAACATGGAGTTTCATCTCAACCGGGTGACGGCCATCATTGGACCATCCGGGTGTGGGAAATCCACTTTGCTTCGTTGCTTCAACCGCATTCATGACCTCTATCCCGAAACGCGATATGAAGGAAAAATTATCCTTCAGCCTAGTGGGATCAATTTGATTGGCCCGGAAACTGATCCGCTGGAAATGCGCATGCGCATGAGCATGGTGTTTCAAAAACCGAACGCCTTCCCGAAGTCGATCTTCGAGAACGTGGCCTTTGGGCTACGTTTACGTGGTGTTGGCGGCAAACCTCTGGTTGAGCAGGTCGAACGATCGCTGAGGTCGGCCGCGCTTTGGGATGAAGTGAAAGACCGGCTGCGCGAGTCAGCCTACGCTCTTTCGGGTGGACAGCAGCAACGGCTCTGCATCGCGCGCGCTTTAGCCACCGAACCGGAGATGCTCTTGTTTGATGAGCCCACCTCGGCGCTTGATCCGATCGCCACCGCTAAGATTGAGACTTTGATCTTTGAACTAAAGAAGGCAGTCACCGTGGTTATCGTTACTCATAACATGCAGCAGGCTGCGCGCGTTTCAGATGCGACGGCGTTCATGTATCTGGGAGAACTAATCGAAGTGGCGGAGACCAAGAAAATGTTTGAGAATCCGTCAAACAAACTAACTGAGGAGTACATCACGGGCCACTTTGGGTAGACGTAACATAACCTGTTAGTTTGCGACTAGTTGGTTGGTGCAAAGTTGAGTCTATTCTGCGGTCAGCAAACTAACAGTTTGCTTTACAAGTAAGCATGTCAGCACAGCCACAAATCATCGCATCTCCGAAGCCGACTACTTCTGCTCGCGAGCAGCAGGGTGGCAGCTTCGCGGATTTGCCGATCAAAGTCCGCGTCAATCATCTCAACTTTTTCTACGGAAAGGCGCAGGCACTCTTTGACATCAACATTGATCTGGCCGCGCGGGTGGTAACTGCTTTTATTGGTCCATCGGGATGTGGTAAGTCGACTTTTCTCCGCACGCTTAATCGGATGAACGATATCATCCCCGGCACGCGGGTCGACGGTGAAGTAATCATAGATGGCAAAGATATTTATGCTCCGGGAACCGACGTTGTCGATCTTCGCCTTAAGGTCGGGATGATTTTTCAGAAGTCGAACCCTTTTCCGAAATCGATCTTCGACAATATTGCCTATGGCTTGCGAATCAACCGGATGACCTCGAGTAAGAGTGAGCTTGAAGGACGCGTGGAGCGCGCGCTTAAAGACGCAGCTATCTGGGACGAGGTAAAAGATCGTTTGCACGAGTCGGCGCTTAGTTTATCGGGGGGACAGCAACAACGATTGTGTATCGCACGGGCGCTCGCGATTGAACCAAGTGTGGTATTGATGGACGAGCCGGCCTCGGCTCTTGATCCCATGGCGACGGCAAAGATCGAGGAATTGATAGTTGAGTTGAAGAAGCAGTACACGATCGTGATCGTGACTCACAATATGCAACAGGCGGCTCGCGTTTCCGACACGACGGCATTCTTTCTTATGGGTAAACTGATCGAGGTGAATTCGACCAGCAAGATGTTTACTAATCCCGATGAGAAAACGACTGAAGATTACATTACTGGAAGGTTTGGGTGATTAAGGCAATGGATTACCACCGGCTACTCGACGATGAGCTCGATTCGCTTCGCGACAAAGTTTTGTTGTTGGGGGGCGAAACGGAGACGGCACTCGATCGGGCAATGCATGCGCTGACTGAACGCGATAGTGATCTGGCCCGCGATGTCCTCGAAAATGACGATAAGGTGGATCGCCTCGAAGTAGAAATCGACCGGCAGTGCATTGATATTATTGCGCTCCGTCAACCCGCCGCACGCGATCTCCGGTTCGTTATTTCGGTGGCGAAGATGGCGCCGATTCTTGAACGGATCGCCGACCACGCTTGTAATATCGCGCGCGCCGCGATCGATCTTAACAATGAGCCGGAGCTGGCTGCGGTTGCCGATCTTCGCAGTATGTCGGAACACGCGCTCATAATGTTGCGAGCGGCTCTCGATGCCTTCACCTCAGCCGATGCGATTGCCGCACGCGAAGTCATCAAGAGCGACGCCAAGATTAACGACCTTTACAACTACATTTTTCATAAGTTGATCGAGATGATGGGCACCGAGCCCGGGACGGCAACCCGCAACGCGCGGCTGCTCTTCGTTGCCAAACACATGGAACGCATTGGCGACTATGTAACCGACATCTGTGAGCTAACGGTCTACATGGCTGAAGCCGCATTCATCAAACATGACAAGGAGTGAGGTTATGCTTGGGAGGGCTACAACGATCGGTACAAAACCCCGACGTGTCGGGGTAGCGCCTATGTAAACTACCAGCTTTCAGCACCAAGGGCGCGAGATGTAAAAGCCTGGGCCATCGGCCCAGGGGGAGCCCTTCGAAGTCTTCTGAGCGCTGAAGGCGCGAGATGTGTGGCCCACTAGATAATGACAACTATTCGCACCACCCCATGTGTTTCGCGACTTCAGAGCTTCCATGAATCAATGAACCCTTTCCTGGGGCGGTGCCCCAGGCTGTTGCATTTCGTGCCTTTGGCGCTGAGACCCAGAGAGTTTCACAGTCGCTAACTGATGTAGAGCTGAAACCACGCAATCGTAATCGATCATGCAACGACCGATACTGATCATCGAAGACGACCCTGATATCGCCGAAAGTTTGAAATACAACTTCGAGCGAGAGGGTTGGGCGTCTACCACGGCAGCTACAGGCGAAGCGGGATTGACTGCTGCCCTCAACGAGAAAGAACCGCCTGCATTGATCATGTTGGATTTGATGTTGCCCGGAATGAGCGGCATCGAGTTATGCCGCCGCCTGAGACGCGAACCAGCAACGCGGCGGACGCCAATCATCATGCTTACTGCGAAGGCGTCTGAATCGGATCGAGTTACAGGTCTGGATTTGGGCGCTGACGATTACATCACTAAGCCGTTCTCAGTTCGTGAGATGCTTGCGCGCGTGCGTGCCGTGATGAGGCGGTCCGAAGAGAATAAGGGCAAGACTTACGAGGACGATAAGCTTGTCATCGACTTCGACGATTTCAGGGTCAACTGCCAGGGTACGCGGATTAAATTAACGAACAAAGAGTTTACGCTTCTGTCGGTACTCGCTCGCAGTCCGGATCGCGTTATTAGCCGCCAGCAACTGCTGGACAGTGTTTGGGGATATAGTTACTACGGAGACGCGCGCACGCTCGATGTGCATATCAGGCGGTTGAGGCAGAAACTTGGTGACTGTGGCGATTGTATTGAGACGGTTGTAGGAGTTGGTTATCGGTTTGTCGGATGCAAGCCGGCGGGATAACTAGCATCGAGTCTCTGTTAACATGCGACAGGAAGATCGTTGCGGGTCCTTTCTGATCTCCACACGCGCCATGCGTTCGCGGCTCTGCCGCCCCACCGTGCGGAAAGACTTCGCCTTTTTTCGGAGCATGTTTTTGAATTCCTGAGGCCGAGCCTCAGCGTAAATATGAGCGACGACGGAAAGCCATAGGCTTTTCCGCACTGTGCGGCGGCAAGCCGTAAAGCTAGTTCCTGATCTCTGAATTTACATGTCTACGCGCCAGACTGTTCTGATCACCGCCGCAGTTGCTGTCGTCGTCATTAGTTTGTTAATTCCCTCCTTTCCTGCGCGCGCGATCGTTGCGACCCTGCTGGTTACCGTCACCCTGGTCTATATACTTCGAAGCGGCAAGCTTACCGAGCGTGCGAGTCAAGAAGATACTCACCAAACCGACGACGCCTCTTCTGAAATCTTCGCCTTCGGCAAACTCTTCGAGGCCACCATGGGAGGAATGCGTGAAGGTTTGCTCATCGTGGACAAGGATATGCGCGTGGTCGCTTCAAACCCTGCGTCGCATCGTTTGTTCAACCCTGCTCGGGGCCCGCTTAACGGTCAACGATTAACCGAGCTTACCCGCAATCCCGCCATCTATGACGCGTTCCTCGACGCACTCAAAGGAATTGAACGAAGTGGAGTCATGATTCAAACACATGGACCAGAGCGGCTCATTTTTGATCTGCGGGTGGTGCCGCTCGGAAATTTGAATCCCACTTCCACTGAAAGCCGGAGGGGAGCATTGGGCGTCTTTATCGATGTGACGCGCATTGAACGGCTCGAGCAAGTGAGGCAGGAATTTCTTTCAAACGTTTCTCACGAGCTGCGCACGCCGTTAACAGCGATTCTGGCGTTTGTGGAAACTCTTGAATCAGGAGCCATGGAAGATGATGAGGCAAGGAATCGTTTTCTTCCGATCATCAATAAGAGCGCCTCGAGGATGAAGGATTTGATTGACGACATTCTTGAGTTGAGCGCTATCGAAGCGGGTAACGTGCCGGTGAGACTGGAGCCGGTCCGGCTACAACCGGTCGTGAATGATGTTATCTCGTCGTTATCAGCGAAGGCTTCGTCGAACGGGATACTGGTGACAAATGAGATACAGCCTGCTGCCATGGTCCATGCCGACCGGCGGCGCCTTGAACAAATGCTTACCAACCTGGTGGAGAACGGGATCAAGTTTAACCGCGAAGGCGGCAAGGTAACCATCAAATACGAGACGACCACCAAGTCTGATCGAATCACTGTTGAAGACACCGGCGAAGGAATTCCGGCCCAGCATCTGGACAGATTGTTTGAGCGGTTCTATCGAGTGGATCGCGCACGTTCAAGAGAAATGGGTGGGACTGGCCTGGGCCTGGCCATAGTTAAGCATGTCGCTTTGGCGCACGGTGGTGAGGTGACAGTCACCTCGCAACTGGGAGTTGGAACAACTTTCACAATCGAATTACCCCGACACCCGGCGCAAGTGTCCGACATGCTTTAGCTTGTCGTTTAAGGGAGGGGATACTCAAGATGGGGTGCCTCTTCGCGGTCGTTGATTGAGTCTTAACATTAAACGACAAGCTGAAGGAGACTTTGATCAAGTCGTAAAGATCTCTTTGTGTTAGCCCGCTGTCGCCGCGCTCCGCGGGCTAACACAAATCCAACTCACGATGAACTTGATCAGAGCTTCCTGAAGCCTGTCGGACACTCACTGCTTTGCTTCGTCGAGTTGGCGCAGGCTGTCGAGGATGAGGTTGGTGTTGCTGGCGGCCTGGATGCGGACGGGCGATTCCTTATCCGACTTGTGAAACTCAAAATCGCCGCTGGCAATCTCCACTAGTTGCCTGAACGCTCCTTCTCCAGAAAGAGTTCCTACTTCGGCGTCGACTATTCTTCCGCTGTTGAATAACACGCGACCGCTTTGCGCTTCGTTGGTCAGCATTAGCCAGCCATTCAATTTCGCGTTTTCAATCACCTGGATCGCGTCGAAAACACTGATGATAGAAAGATCACCCGACAGCGCGACCTGTTTTCGTTTACGTCTACTAACCGGGGGTTCTGGCGCCGCAGCAGTTTCAAAGCGACGGGCGCGACGAATCGCCTCCAGTCCGCTGGCGATATTGATTCGCGGATTGAGTTGTCTCGCTTCCAACAATCGATCGTACGCGCTGTCGAATTCATCACGTTCGATGTAAAGGCTGGCCAACGCCAGGCACTGCCGCGCTGCCTCTTCCTTTTCCGTATGCGAGGCGCTAATCTCGCGCAGGCGTTCACGCAGCGGGATCGATCGCGGATTTGCTTCGATGGCTGCTCGCAAGCGCGCCACTGCCCGTTCCGGCGCCTGGTATTTTAAAAAGAGTTCGACATCGAGGAGTGCGGTATCTATCTCGCTGCCATGCTTCGTTTGTGGTGAGTTGTCTACCATCAATCACGGAACCTTCACTCCAAGTTTAACACAGCGATTTAGACCGGCTTACGGATTGAACACGAACGGCGAGATTCTAATCGGTCGCCGGGTGCGTGAGCTGACGGGCCACAATTACTGCTGTGTGCGTTATGGAAATGTGATAGATTTTGATACTACCCCCTGGTAAACGCTGCACCTTAACGCAGTCTGCTTCATGAAAGTCGCTGATTCCAGTCGTCGCTCATTTCGCCGCCGTGCGGTGCAGGTGGAAGTAAAAATTATCTTCCGCCCGCCGGTGTCCTTTGCGAGTAGTGTGGGTGCGGAGCGACTCACTTTGGTTGGCCGGACGCGAAACCTTAGCGAGACTGGCTTGGCCTTAGTAGTGAGTGCCAGGAACATCGACCGTTATTTGACCGCTAAGGATCCCACCTTCGATCTTGAACTGCAGATGCCTGATGGGCCGATTGCCTTGCAGGCAATTCCGGTTTACTTCAAAAAAACCGTTGCCGGATCAGGTGCGACTTACCTGATCGGAGCACGTTTCACTCACGCCAAAGGCCCGGACCGCGAGCGACTCAACAGCTTTCTTCGTGCGTTGCCGCCGACTTCTTAACCAGTGTCCGACATACTTTCAGCTTGTTGTTGAGTCGGGGAACACTCAGCCATGGGTGCTCTTTAGCATCAAAGATCGATTTCTTAAAAGCCTTGAGCGACAAGCTGAAAGCAGATCGGACATTGCCTAGAAGTCCACTCGAATGCCGAGACGAATTTGGCGAGGCCGCATTGTGCGTGTGGTTACCAGGAAAGAGTCGACGAAGGCTTTTCGTTGGTCAGGCGTGGCGTTTGGACCAAGCGCGGTGAAATTGATGAACTCACTTCCGAAACTGTAGACCGTTTTGTTGAGCACGTTGTCGAATTCCACGACGGGACGGAAGCGAATATTTTCCGTCAACCTGAATTCCCGCGTCACACTCAGATCAAAGAATAACTGGCCCGGTCCCTGACCCGCGTTACGAGGCAGAGTTCCGGTTTGCCCGATTGTGGGGACCGTGAACAGATCGACCAATGACGGATCGATTGGATCTGAGGGACTCCGCCAACGGAGTCCTGATGTGTCACCTGCGAACAGCGGTCGGTCATTCCCCACGTCGTCGAGATTACGATCGGCGCCACCGATGGAGATGTTGAAAGGGGCTCCCGAAGCCAGACGCATGATTGGTGAGAGTTGCAATCGGCCGAGGTAGCTCGGTGTTTTAAGAGTTCCTGAAAAGACAAACCGATGGCGGCGATCGAGCAGACTGCGCGCTCGCTCGGCGGCAAAGTCGCCTGGGACGAGAGCATCGGACGTGTTTACCACACCGTCGTCTTCAAGATAGGAAAGCGTGTAGGCGGCGCGGAAGGAGAAGCTAAGCCAACGGTTTTCTTTAAATCGCTTGCGCACTTCAACCGTCAGCCCGCGATAGAAACTGTTACCGGCAGCCACGAGTTGTTCGATCTCAGTGCGCGTCGGATCAGGACGCAAGCCGTTTAAAGCAGCAAGGGCCACCTCAACCGGAGTCGCCGAACTCGAGCTATTCAAATTGATCAAGGAAACTGGAACACCAAATTCACTTATACGGACGATGGCATTTGAGTTTGACGAGTCGGGCGGACGGAGAACAAACCTAACTAGATCACCCGCGCTTGAAACGTTGTAAAGAGGCCGCACGCCGAACGGACTGCGAAAGTTTGCGAAGTCGCGTGATGCCAGATATTCCGAGAAGTCCTTGAATCCAGACGGGAGCCGCGGAGCGTTGGAGTTGAACTCACGCCATAGATGTAAGCCGCGATTGAAGGTGAAGTTTGTCTCCAGGACAAAAGACTTATTGATCTCACGCTCCAAGCCAAAATTCGCCTGATAGCTTTCCGGTATGCGTAAGCCTGGATCAAGACGTCGCGAAAAGCCGGTATTCAAGACGCCGAACTTCTGGACCAATGGTGAATCGACTGCGAGCATCTCGGGAAATCTTAAGTTGGAATTGATGAAGGAGCGTCGAAAGTCAGCGCTCCCAACCTGGCTGGTCAACGGATCGATCAGAGTGTTGGTGTCGAAGAAGAGTTGTTGGTTGCCGAGCGTGAAGTCGTCGATAGTGCGCAGCAGCGCGCGGTTGTAGAAAATTCCGGCGCCCAATCTGAGTACAGTTTTTCCTGTGCCGATTGGATCGTAAGCCACGGAAACGCGTGGTCCCCAATTGTTTCGATCAAGCAGAATCGTCTCAGTCTCGTAGCGCAAACCAAAACTAAGAACCAGGTTTGGACGCAGGCGGAATTCGTCCTGGGCAAAGAATCCGAGGTAGGTGTTCTTCTGTGTCGACTCAGTTTTGAAATTCTGGCGAAACCGGCTGGGGGAATTGGCGATGAATGCGAGGGCGTTGTCGAAACTATAGGTTCCGGCAACATCTGTGAGATCGATGAAAGTTGAACTAACGCGCTGCACGTCGCCGCCAAATCTGAGCGAGTGATTACCCACCGCCCAGGAAAGCACGTTCTGCAATTGAACTCGTGATTCGCGTCGATCAGTAGCTCCGGCTGTTGATGAACCGGCGACAAGTGTTCCTGAACGTCCGGCAGGATCTGACGAAGGCAAAGGGTCATCAAGAGTGATTAAGACGACTGGTCCACGACCGCTTTTAGCAGTCACAGAAGGAGTGAGCCGCGAAAGCTGCACGCGCGTTTGATTCACCAGCGAGGACGAAAGCACGAGGTTATCGGTGTAGGAAATGGCGTCCGTTCCCCGCGTTTTTCCGATCAATGATTCAGCCAGTCGGTTTCCCCCGCCAAACTGCCGCAGGTTATTCAGCCTTCCCATTTGATAAAGCACAGAGCCATTGTGCGTTTCCGAAAACTGGTGATCGACGCGGGTTGTAAAAATGTGATTCCTGGCCGGGGTTGATAAGGTCGCGATGAAAGGTGCGATGCCCGCGGCAAGCCGAAGCTCACCGATTGCACCGGGGTCTGTCACCGTGGGTCTGGGAATGGGAAACAACGGATTGCGTTCAATTGGCACGAGGGTATCGATGGTCGCCGTGTCGAGCGTCGTATCGTATTCGTAGGCACTGAAGAAGAAGGTGCGATTGCTGCCGTCGTAAACAGGCAAGCGGAGCGGTCCGCTAAGGGTGAATCCGGGATTGTGTTGCTCGAGTGGCAACCGTGGTAGACCGCGCGCCTGATTGTTTGACGTGTTGGCGTTGAGAATGTCGTTGCGAAAGAAATAGAAACCACGACCACGATACTGGTTGGAACCACCACGTGTGCGAATGTTGATGCGGCCGCCCGAAGCCCGACCATACTCAGCCGAAAATTGATTGGTTATTACCTGCACTTCTTCAACCGCTTCAATGGAGGGTTGAAAGCGTTCGCGCGCCGCCCGGTCGTCGTTATTGTCGAGGCCGTCGATCGTGATGTTGTTTGAATAGGCTGGACCACCGGAGAGCGAGAACGTGCCAGACTCTTCCGGTGTGTTAGTGGGACTTGTGTTGCGATCTTCAGCCAGCTCGCGCGTTGATAATGCCTCTTCAGAAACACCGGGCAGGGTGAAGATCAAGTCGAGCGGTGAACGAGTTGCCACCGGCAGCGATTCGATTTCAGTTGAGGTGACAGTGCCGCCAACAACGGTGCGCGTCGTATCGATCGCGGGTGCATCAGCCTCGGTGATCACAAGCGCGTCAACTGTGACATCGGCGGGCCGAAGAATGAAATCCAGTTGTACGTTCTGTCCGGCGATCGTGCTGAGGTTCGTCTTTTCCTCGGGCGCAAAATTAGCAACTATCGCTTTCATTCGATATATGCCCGGCTCCAGTTGAAATAGCAGGTACCTTCCTTCGCCATCTGCGATTGCCGTACGTTCCATACCGGTTTTGATCAGTATTGACGTGACGATAGCTCCGGGAACTGACGCTCCGTTTTGATCGCTAACTCTGCCGCTGAACGAAACGTTGTCCAGATCCTGGGCGACTGAGTTCAGACTTGAAAGGCTGAGAAGAAGAGTGAAGATGACGGAGCACCTCAGAGCAATCGCTTGCATGGTGAACCTGCCTTTGTTCTGGTGGATGTTTGGACTGAGGTTGACCTTCAGTCTGCCTGGCGGTTCGTGTTCGAGAGGGTGATGTGGGCCTAGACTACGCTCCCAAATCGGCAAACGTCACGCTCCAGATGAAGAAGGAGCCTGACTCGAAGTTGCAAGAACTTTGGCTTCTTTTACTGGCAGCGCTTGCGTATTGACCGCGGCCTTGCCGCAGCACTGTGCGGAAAGGCTCGGCCTTTCCGACCGACTCCATTGTTCTTCCTGAGGCTCAACCTCAAAGAACTAACGGAAAGCCTGAGGCTTTCCGCACTGTGCTGCGGTAGAGCAGCAAACGAACGGGAGCTTTCGATTGTTAACTGCGGGAGATGGTGCGTCTACGAAGTGAGACGGTCCGGGTAACAGGAACTAACGATTCGGAGGTCCCTTCAGCGGGTACATCGAAATTGGTTAACTCGTCGGCGTGTGATTGAAGGTATTGGAAGAAGCGTTCAAATTCATGCTGCATCGCGTCCATCTTCTCGCGCATGTTGAGAATGATTTCAACACCGGCGAGGTTCACACCGAGGTCGCGCGTGAGGGAAAGAATCAATTCCAGTCGAGCTAAATCAGGATCGGTATAAAGACGCGTGTTCCCTTCCGACCGCGACGGCTTGAGCAGACCTTCGCGTTCGTAGAGTCGCAGCGTTTGCGGATGAATGCCGTATTGATCCGCAACCGCGCTGATGGTGTATGTCTTGGGTTTGCGTTTCATGGCGATGATGGGTGCCGGGTTTCAGGTGTCGGGTGTCGGGCGCGGCATCCAGTTAGAGAGCACCGACACCCGATACCCGACACCTATTCCAGTCCCATCTCAACTCTCGGATTCTCCGAGTTCAATTTCGAATACTCTCGCAGCAGTTCCTTCGTCTCTTCCGAAATTACTTTCGGCAACATGACCTGCGCTTCGACAAACTGATCGCCGCGCGCGCCAGGATTACGTAACGAAGGCGCACCGCGTTGACGCAGGCGAAACTTCTGGCCCGACTGTGTCCCTGGCGGAACGCGTAACTGAGCCTTACCTTCTACCGTCGGCACCTCGATCTTTGCTCCCAGTGCTGCCTCCGGTACGGTGATTGGCACGGTCACATAGATGTTGTCGCCCTTGCGTGTGAAATATTTGTGCGTGCCCACATTCGTAATGATGTGCAGATCTCCTGGCGGCGCACCCATCCGTCCCCCTTCGCCTTTGCCTGGTATGCGAACTCGCGATCCGGTTTCAACACCGGCGGGTATACGCACTTTGACAGTTTCACTCTTCGACGTAGTGCCTTTGCCTTTGCATAAGGCACAGGGTGAGCGACGGCGTCCAGTTCCTGAACAGTCCGGGCACTCCTGAGCGAAGCGAAGTCTTCCGCCGGCGCGTTGCACCTGACCTGAACCTTTGCATGTAGAGCAGACCATCACAGGTCCACCGATGTCGCCGGCGCCATTACAACGCGAACATTGCTCGGATCGGTTAACCGTAAGATTTGTAGTAATTCCCTGTAGAGCTTCTTCAAATGTGAGCGCCAAAGGCATCTCGATATCGGCGCCCTTTTTGGGTTGCGGCCGCGGCGGCTCTGCTTCTCTGGCTCCACCGCCAAACAGATCGGCAAAAATGTCGCGGAATCCTCCGCCACCGCCGCTGCTGGTTCCGCCACCTGGAGACGTTGCTGAACTCCAATCAAATCCGCTGAAATCGAACCCTGGCGCTGTTCGTCCCGCCGATGGACCAGGACCCGGGCCTCGCGCCGCCGCGTTTGCCAGGTTGTCCGAATACTCACCAAAACGATCGTAAACCTTTCGCTTCTTTGGATCCGACAGGACGTCATGCGCTTCAGTCGTTAACTTGAAACGTTCCTCGGAAGCTTTGTCACCCGGGTTTACGTCAGGATGGTACTTGCGCGCCAAACGACGATAGGCCTTCTTAATATCTTCGGCCTTGGCGTCGCGCTTAATGCCCAGTACTTCGTAATAGTCTTGCTTAGCCATTCTTAAATTGCCGATTGCCGACCTTCGATTGCCGATTTAAAGGGCGGAAAGATACTTGATCCCTCCGCCCCTTTTTCAATCGGCAATTGGCAATCGCAAATTGTCAATCCCTTACTTCTTCTCGTCTACGTCGACGTATTCAGCGTCGATGACATCATCTTCGCCTGCGCCCCCCGCAGACGACGCTCCTGCGGCTGAAGCCTGCTCAGCAGTTTCCGCACCCGGCGGCGGAGTTTGCTGATAAAGCGCCTCGGCCATCTTGTGCGAAGCTGCTTGCAGCTGATTGAAAGCTTCGTTGAGTTTTTCAACTCCACCTTCAGCCAATGCCTTCTTCGCCTCAGCGATCGCCGTTTCAACTTCGCCGGCAACGTCGCCAACCTTCTCGCGATTCTCGTTCAAGGTCTTCTCCATCTGGTAAGTCAATCCGTCCAGACGGTTACGTGCCTCGATCTCTTCCTTCTTCCTGACGTCGTCAGCAGCGTGCGATTCAGCATCGCGCATCATCTTGTCGATCTCTTCCTTCGAAAGGCCCGACGATGACGTAATGGTGATCTTCTGCTCGCGGCCCGTACCCATGTCCTTTGCTGACACGTTTACAATACCGTTCGCGTCAATATCAAACGCGACTTCAACCTGCGGCATTCCGCGCGGTGCGGGAGGAATACCGACGAGATGAAACTTGCCCAGCGTGCGATTGTCGCCGGCCATCGGTCGTTCGCCCTGTAGCACGTGAACTTCGACTGACGTTTGATTGTCAGACGCAGTCGAAAATATTTCCGACTTGCGCGTAGGAATCGTGGTGTTGCGCTCGATTAGCTTGGTGAAAACTCCACCTAGGGTCTCGATCCCAAGGCTAAGCGGGGTAACGTCAAGCAGCAGGATGTCGGTCTTTTCACCAGACAACACACCTGCCTGTACGGCAGCGCCGATAGCGACCACTTCATCCGGGTTAACACTCTTGTTTGGCTCTTTACCGCCAAACAGCCCCTTCACAATCTCCTGAACCTTCGGGATACGCGTCGAGCCGCCGACCAGAACAACCTCGTCAATTTTCTTAGCGTCAACTCCCGCGTCTTTTATCGCCTGCTCCACGGGTGATTTGAGGCGATTAAAGATCGGTTCGACGAGTTGCTCAAACTTCGAGCGCGTCAACTTCATTGCCAGATGTTTCGGACCCGATTGATCTGCTGTAACGAATGGCAGATTGATCTCAGTTTCCATGGTGCTGGAGAGCTCGATCTTGGCCTTTTCCGACGCTTCCTTCAGACGTTGCAGGGCCATCTTGTCGTTTGAAAGATCGATACCCTGGTCCTTCTTAAACTCTTCGATGATCCACTCCGTCAGCCGTTCGTCGATGTCGTCGCCGCCCAGGTGTGTGTCGCCGTTGGTCGACTTAACTTCAACCACGCCTTCGCCGACCTCAAGGATCGAGATATCGAAGGTGCCGCCACCGAAGTCAAACACCGCAATGGTTTCGTCTTTCTTCTTATCCAGACCGTAAGCAAGCGCGGCCGCCGTCGGCTCGTTTACGATGCGCATCACTTCAAGGCCGGCAATCTTGCCTGCATCCTTGGTAGCTTGACGCTGAGCATCATTGAAGTAAGCGGGAACCGTAATCACGGCCTTGTCCACCTTTTGTCCCAGGTAGTCTTCGGCAGACTGCTTCATCTTTTGCAGGATGATTGCCGAAATCTCGGGTGGGCTCCACTCCTTGCCGCCGGCCTCTATCCGGACGTCGCCGGTTCCTGCCGCCTTAACTTTGTAGGGCACTTGCTTGATCTCTTCCGTAACTTCATTGAAGCGCCGGCCCATAAATCTTTTGATTGAATAAACTGTGTTCTCCGGATTGGTAACGGCCTGGCGTTTAGCCACCTGACCGACTAGCCGGCTACCGTCCTTAGTAAACGCAACAACCGAAGGCGTAGTACGCCCACCTTCCGAATTGGTGATGACAGTGGGCTCACCGCCCTCCATAACAGCCACCACGGAATTGGTTGTTCCCAAGTCGATTCCTATGATCTTGCTCATCTCTTTTGTTCTCCAAAACGATATTTAGCCCGCCACCTAAACCAGCCAAGGCTCCCGTTGGGCGTTAAAACCCAGCCTAATCCGGTTGAATGGATGGGTAATATAATACCTGAGTGCCGCGTTGTCAACTTTGTGGATGGATGTTCTGTGGGGGTAAGTCTAGCCCTCGCTATTGAGGTTTTTTGGGGGCTCTTCGGCGGCTGGGGACTGTTTCTTGTCCTCGTTCATAAGCCTGGAAATAAAGAAGACGTAATGAAGGCCGGACAAGACGGCAAAGATAAAGACCGTGGCGTAGACCGTGGGAAGGTAGTAGCCGGTGTGGTAGGGAACGCTGGCCGCGAACATAATTAGCGTGGTGGCCACGATTTGGACGGTCGTGTTTATCTTGCCCAGCATCGAAGGTCGAAACCCTCTGAATCCCGTCATTATGTTGATGGCAGCGGCACCCACAATTATGAAAACGTCCCGGCTGATAACCGTTATCGTCACCCAGACTGGAATCGGTAAATGACTTGGCAACGGCTGCGGGAAAACACTTCGCATCGACAGCACGATAAAGGCAGTCACCATCATCAGTTTGTCTGCGATCGGATCAAGGATGGTGCCGAGTTGTGACTCTTGCTTGAAACGGCGAGCGAGCAGTCCGTCGAGTCCGTCGGTCATTCCGGCTACGACGAATACGGCCAGGGCAAGTACAAAACGTTGGTAAAAAAGGAGGGTTACGAAAACCGGAATCAGCACCATCCTGAAGACGGTGAGCAGATTTGGAACCGTAAGAATCCGGGAGGACATCTGTTAGTAAATGGTGAATGGTAAATAGTGAATGGATGGAATGCTGGGAGCCATCACCACTTACTACGCCGGGTTCGCTCTTTAGGCGGTCCTTAACTCAAGTAACGACACTTCAGGGGGGCATCCAAATCGAACGGGCAAGACGACGGTGCCGAGGCCCCTGGTCACGTAGATTTGGGTTTCACCTTCCGCAGCCAGCCCTTTCAGAACTCGACGACGCGGCCGGGTCTTAGTATTCCGATCGGGAGTGAATTTCACCTGGCCGCCGTGTGTATGACCACTCAAAACCAGGTCGACGCCCTCACGGGCCGCACGACGGAGAATGATCGGATTATGGGCCAGCAGCAGTTTCATTTCGTTATCGCATGAACCTGCCAGCGCAAGTGGGAGATCTTCCAGCCCGACCATCGTATCGTCAACACCGGCAATCCAGAACGAAGCGCCGTTCTTTTCGAAACGCATGCCCTGATTTATCAGCACCGTGATGCCTTCCGCGCGGAACAAATCGGTAATCAATGACGCGTCTGTCCAATGGTCATGGTTGCCAAGAACTGCATAGACCCCGTGTCGGGCCTTCAATTTCCCCAGCAATTCCGCACAAGGGGCAGCATATCGCCGCTCTTTGGAAATGTAATCGCCAGTCAAGGCAATGATGTCCGGCTGAAGACTGGTCGCAGTTTGCACGGCGCGTTCAATCTGCTGGCTACTGGTGAAAGGACTCAGGTGAATATCCGAGAGTTGGACGATTCGGAAGCCCTCGAGGGCAGCCGGCAAACGTCGCAGGAAAATCTGGCTATGCTCAATTGTTAGACGGTACGGCTCGGAGAGTGCCGAGCGCGCAGCGGCGCTGAGACTCAAGGCCAGGGTGCGCAGAGGTTTTCCTGGCTGTCGGCCGAGGGGCTCGACTTGCCCACGCTGCTTCCATCTGATTGGTGTCGACATTAATGGTTTAGGGGAAAGCGTTACTTCAGGACTTAAACCGCAGTCCTGTCTAAACAGGCCCTACCTGAAATTTGGCGCATTATAGGTGTCGACTTCCTGGGACGCAAACTGTCAAGATCCAAAAAACACAATAACGTGGAAAAAAATCAAAAGGAAATATGAGACTGTGGGGCGGGACTCCGTGCCCAAATCATGGACTTTGCTACTCCACCTCGGCTTGGCCTGCCTTAGAGCGTCTGGTGCTAAAGGCACGCGACGGTGGCCAGATCATGGCAGCAGGCAAATGTGCAATAATTAAATTACCGGAAATCAATACGGAGGCGTTATGAAACCAAAGAAGGATCAGCACAAGGTGGGAATCCGTTCAAAGCCGCGCGGTCAACAGATGGGTACAGCCGGTGCTCGCGACCAAAACCGTGAGGAAATGAAGGAGACCCCGGCTGTAAAAGGTAATCGCAAGCGGTCAAACAAGCTGGCGGCGGACAAGTCGTCTCAACACACGGGAGGGGATGCGGTTACACCGCGCACGACGTCGCCATCTACTCCTGCGATGACGAGCGGTAAGCGCAAAGGCGAGAGCGGCGGCGAAACAGTCTTCAAAGCCAAACTGAAAAACGCCCGCCCCGCTAAAGGCAGAAGCTGACGATGGGAGAAAACAGCCACATGAGGACTCTCGGAAAAATGACCATCCGCCAAAACACACGAACCAGCAACGTTCGAGTCTTTTGTTGCCGGTTCGTGGCGCCTCTCGTCTGGGCCTTGATTGCCGTTGCTTTCGTTTTTGTGTCCACAGTTCAACCCGCGTTTGCCCAAACCCGGCGTACGCTCGTGTTCGTAGTCTCGCGGAGCGATCCGGCGGAAGCGCAAAGCAGCATGGACGCAGTGGTGATGCTCGAAAACGGCAAACTAAAAGCTCCTTACGCTGAAGAGAGCGAAGCAGCGCAGCAGAGATTTGCAGCGGAATACTTCTCGGCGGGCAAGACATACCGGGTCACTTTTGGAGGCGGCGAAGTCGGTTCTGCAACCGTGAAGGACTCGAGCGTCGGCTGCAACAACATCCACGCGCGCGCAACAGTGGACCATGGCGGCAAGATTCCAACACACCTCTCCGGCCTGGCTACCAATTCAACTTCGATTGGTAAGCGGACGAGCGCGCGTCGCGCACCAACTCCCGCCGAGCGTGCGGAAGTCATGAAATTGGTCGATCAAACCTACCGCGCCCGTCGTACGCCTGCGGGCTGGATGCGCAATCTCAAGACTACAAATTTGACTGCGACTGACCTGAACGGTGATGGAAAGTTTGAACTCATCGGCAGCTTTGTGATTGAGACATCAACGAAGCAACGACGCGATCTGTTGCTGATAGCGGAGCCACTCGGTGAGGGTTTTAAGCCGGCGTTTGTAAATTTCCAGGCTTACAGGATGCAGCCTGAAGGGTTCGATTCGGCCATCGATTTTGTCGATCAACTAGACGTAGATGGCGACGGCATCGGTGAAGTCTTCGCCACTCAACACGGCTTCGATGCTTATGGCTATAACATCTATAAGAAAGTAAGTGGCCGTTGGCGGTTGATGCTGAGCACCATCGGCGACGCCTGCTAACGGGTATGAGGCCCGTATGGTTGGCCCATCTTCTTGCGTCGCTTCGGGGCGGTTTGTTATAGTCCAAGTCCGAAAACTTACATTAAAACAACATCTGCAGAGCCCGTGGCTTTGCTTACGACGAAAGGATTCTCTCATGGGCAACGATTCAGAGAACAACATTTCCACCCGCTTAACTTACTTACTTATCGGCGGCGGCATTGGCGCCGTGCTCGCACTTTTGTTTGCTCCGAAGTCGGGACATGAATTGCGGGGCGATATTGCGGACGCTACTCGCAAGGGTATCGATAAGTCGCGCGAAGCGGCCCAGCAAATTGGCGACCGAGCTGGCGAGTATTACGAACAGACCCGCGAGCGGGCCGGCGAGCTTTACTCGCAGGCGAGCGAAAAGGCTTCAGGCTTGTATTCGCAGGCAGCTGAAAGAGTTGGCGAAGTAGCACAGACTGCCCGCGAGACTGCAACGCGCCAGACCAGCACAGTGGCCGCAGCAATCGACGCCGGCAAGAAAGCGTATCAGGACGAGAAGCGTAAGACTGAAATGTCCGGTCGCATTGAAGCCGCTCCGAAATACACTGAAAAGGCGAACTAAGGAAAACGATGACAACGCTGGCGCTACAAGTTACTACGGACGACCCAATGTTCTGGATCATGGTGGTTGTAGCGCTGTCGTTCATCATCATCGCGGCCGCGATGGTGGCGATCGCAATCTTCGTTAGTCGCGCAGTGAAATCGGTAAACCGGATGGAGCAGAAGCTCGAGCCACTCATCGAAAGAGTGACGGTGATGAGCGAGCAGGGCAGGCAGATCGCCGTTCAGGGAAAACTAATCGCAGAGCAGTTCACCGCAGTCTCCGGTCATCTTTCGACGGCCACGATGAACCTCTCAGAATCCCTGGCCATCATCAAGAGTGAGGTCAGCGAGCTCAAGGAACTGGTGAGTGACACAGCTATCGAAGCACGCAACAAGGTGGAGCTGGTAAGCAATACAATCGACCGAACCAATAGCCAGGTGGTTTCCACTACCGATTTCATCCAGCGCAAAGTGGTTGAACCGGCGCGTGAGTTGGCAGCAATTATGTCGGGCTTTCGGAGAGGGCTCGAAGTACTTGTGGCACCTATACCCAAGCCCATCAATCAGACATACGGAGAGGATGAGATGTTTATCGGCTGAGGTCTTGCTATCCAGGTGAACGAACCCGAACCATCGCATCCGCAAGGAGCTGGTTCGGGTTTTTGTTTTATGCAGCTCAACTCCTAGATGCGGCAAGCCGCATCTAAATCGGGAAGGCGATACGATAACCAAGTCATGTTGGGGACAAGCCATTTTGGTGAGTTCATCACCACTGTTACTATTGGCGATTCTTATTCAAGAAAATTATGTCTACTGAAACTCCATTCGATCTAAAGAAGACTATCAACCTGCCGAAGACCGGGTTCGCTCAAAAAGCCAACCTGGCCCAGAGTGAACCCGCACGCTTAAAGAAATGGTCTGAAGTCCGTCTTTATCATCAGATCATCAAGGAACGCACCGGGGCGGAGAAGTTTATCCTGCACGATGGTCCACCTTATGCCAATGCCGACATTCATCTCGGCACGGCCATGAATAAGATTCTGAAGGACCTGGTGGTAAAGACCCGCAGCATGATGGGTTTCGAGGCGCCTTATGTTCCCGGCTACGACTGTCATGGTCTACCAATTGAACTTCACGTTGAACGGAAGCTGGGAACAAAAAAGGCTGACATGCCGCCATCCTCCATTCGCCGTGCCTGCCGCGAATATGCCAGCAACGCCCTGAAGAGCCAGACGCGCGACTTTCAGCGACTCGGAATTCTTGGTCTTTGGGAAAATCCATATTCGACCATGTCGAACGGTTATGAAGCCCAAACTGCGCGGTTGTTCGGGACCTTCGCGGAGCGCGGCTATGTTTATAAAGGGGCGCGCCCGGTTTACTGGTGCATCCACGATCAAACTGCCCTCGCTGAAGCCGAAGTCGAGTATCACCAGCATCGCAGCCCTTCGGTGTATGTGAAGTTCCCCCTCGCAAGTGATCCCGCACAAATCGATCCTGCCCTGGCAGGGCGTAACGTGTTCGTGCTGATTTGGACCACCACACCCTGGACGTTGCCTGCGAACCTCGGCATCGCAGTCCATCCCGATTTCGAGTACTCCGCGTTTGAACACGGCGATGAAGTCTACATCGTGGCTTCGGAGCTGGTAGACACTGTGATCGAGAAATGTGGTTTGAACGAATCCGAGGCTACTAGCTCAGATGCAAGAGTTCTGGCGCGATTTCCGGGCGCGAAACTTGATCGGCTCGAATGCCGTCATGCCTGGTTGGATCGCCCATCACTATTGATGATTGGCGATCACGTCACACTCGGCGGCGAAGCTGATGCTGAAACCGAACTCGATGTGAGCGAAGCGCGCGAACGTAAGACTACCGGTAAAGCAGGAACGGGTGCGGTCCACACTGCACCCGGCCATGGTCACGACGACTTTGTGATTGGCAAACGCTACGGTCTCGACATCTATTGCCCGGTCGACAATGCCGGCGTCTTTACGTCCGAAGTCCAACACTTTGCCGGCCAGAAAGTCTTCGAAGCCAATCCAAAGATCGTTGAGTTTATGCGCGATCGTGACGTGTTGTTATTCACAGAAAACTACGATCACCGTTACCCGCATTGCTGGCGTTGCAAGAACCCGGTGATCTTTCGCGCTACTCCGCAATGGTTTATCTCACTGGATCATGTCACCGAGAACGACGACTGGGGCTTCAGTTTGCGCACCGGAGCCGAGCGCGACATCAAGGAAGCTGTTAATTGGATCCCTGCCTGGGGTCGCGAGCGCATGCTCAACATGTTCAAGAATCGCGCTGACTGGTGTGTTTCTCGTCAACGTGTTTGGGGCGTACCGATTCCCGCGTTCTATTGCGTGTCCTGCAACAAGGATCAATCGAATCCCACGGTCCTGTTGGATCCTGACGTGATCAAACATGTCGCCGATATTTTCGAACAGGAATCATCTGACGCCTGGTACAAGCGCGAGGCAAAAGATCTGTTGCCCGATGGCTTCAAGTGTGCGACGTGCGGCGGCGACGATTTCACCAAGGAGTCTGACATCCTCGATGTTTGGTTCGACAGCGGTTCGTCCTGGTCTGCGGTGTACAAGGACTATTTTGCCAGGGAGCTTGGCGATTGGCGTCCAGCCGATGTCTACCTGGAGGGCGGCGACCAGTATCGCGGTTGGTTCAATTCTTCTTTGCTCATCAGCCTGGCAGAAAATCGACGCGCGCCCTATAGAAATGTGGTCACACATGGCTGGTTGATCACAGTCGCCGGGGAAAAGATGAGCAAGTCCGCCGGCACCGGCATTTCCCCGAACGAAGTCGTTAAAACTTCAGGGGCCGATATTCTGCGGTTGTGGGTGGCATCTTCCGACTATCACGAGGACGTCCGTTGTTCCGAAGAAATTCTGGAACGCACCGTCGATGCGTATCGCAAGCTTCGCAACACAGCGCGATATGCGTTGGGTAACTTGCACGGTTTTGATCCTGCGCAGGGAAGTGTTACTGCGGATCAAATGCTCGAAATTGATCGTTGGGCGTTGGCGGAACTTGACGAAGTGATCTTGAACGTGCGACGCGCGTTTGAAAGCTACGAGTTTCACCTGGCCACGCGGGCGATTTATTCCTTCTGCACAGTGACGCTCTCGGCACGTTATTTCGACATCATCAAAGATCGTCTCTACACCAGCGCGCCGAAGAGCGTCGCCCGTCGTTCGGCGCAGACCGCGCTATACAGAATCGTCGATGCGCTGGCGCGCATGCTGGCGCCGATACTAGTGTTCACTGCTGATGAGATTTGGGAAAACCTCCCGGCCGGCGAGGACCGCCATGAATTTGTTCACCTCGCTTTATTGCCTGATGCGAGTGAGACAGCTAACGACGCGTTGCGAGAAAACTGGGATCGGCTTTTTGCTATCCGTGACAAAGTGCTGCAGACCTTGGAAGAAGCGCGAATCGCAAAGCAGATTGGAAGTTCCCTTGAAGCTCGCGTCGAGATAGCGTCCTCGGGAAATGATTACGAACTGCTTGAGAGTTATCGCAATCAGCTCCGCTATCTGTTTATTGTTTCCGAAGTTGACTTATTGAAGTCCGCGGAAGCTGGCGCAGTCGTGGTTCACGTCGGCAAAGCGGCCGGCGCCAAGTGTGAACGCTGCTGGAACTATTCGACCCGTGTTGGCGAGTCCGACCGTTTTCCAACCGTTTGCGAACGCTGCGTCGAAGCGCTCGATGAGATGGAACGCGAATAAGCTGAATAAATAAGTATGGAAACAGAGGCAAAGAACTTGGCCGTTAGCGAAACGCGCACCCGATTTGGTTGGCGGGCGGGATATCTGCTGGGCACCTTTGGGATCTACATGGTCGATCAGACCACTAAGTCCTGGGCCGTTCGCACACTCCGTCACAGTGACGATAGGACCATAATCAACGGATTTTTTAATCTGACCTACACGGAGAATCCTGGGATCGCTTTTGGTCAACTGCAAGAGGGTGGAGCCTTTGGCCGATGGTTGTTTGTGGCGTTGGCCGCGGCTGCGGCTGTTGGCGTCTTTTACTATTTTCTGCGCACCCCGCGTAGCGACGATCGGGTGCTCGGTGCGTGCGCATTGTTGTTGGCAGGTATTCTTGGAAACTTAACTGACCGCGCCCGCTTCGGATATGTAATCGACTTCATATCGCTGCACGCCGGACAATATCACTGGCCAACATTCAACGTCGCGGATGCGAGCATATGCATCGGCGCGCTGCTACTTGCTTACGATGTGCTGTTTCAGAAGAAAACGGCAGTGGTCAGTGGTTAGTAGTCAGTTGTCAGTTGATTGTGCGAATGGTTTCTAGAGTCGCCACTTAGTTTCAAATACTGCTTAACAACTAACAACTGAACAACGGACATTCCAACGATGTATCCCGAACTCTTTCGCATCGGCAGTTTCCCGATTCATACCTACGGCGTTTTTCTGGCGCTGGCTTTTCTTTGTGCCATCCTGCTTACCGTCAGGTTGGCAGCCCGTGACGGACTTCCGAGTCAGAAGATTTATGACCTTTGTTTGTGGATGCTGTTGGCCGCACTCATCGGATCCAAAGTCCTGATGCTCTTTACGGAACCTGAGTATCGAGAAAATCCATTACAACTAATTTCGCTGGACTTCCTTCGTTCGGGTGGAGTTTTCTACGGCGGACTTCTCGGCGCAGTGGTAGCCGGTTACTTCCTGATGCGCCGCTATCGTTTGCCCTGGTGGACCACCGCCGATGCGTGCGCGCCCGGTATCGCGCTCGGGAATTTCTTCGGCCGGCAGGGATGTTTCGCTGCTGGTTGTTGTTGGGGCAAGCCGACCACTCTTCCGTGGGGTGTAAGGTTTAGTGAGCTGGGACATGAAGTCACGGGCGTTCCTATAGACGCCCATCTTCACCCAACCCAGCTGTACGAGTCATTTGCGATGCTCGCCGTATTCTTTCTGCTGCTCTGGCTTCACAAGCGACGCAAGTTTAAGGGGCAGGTGATTCTGAGTTACGCCGTGCTCTATTCATTTATCCGATTTCTGATTGAGTTTGTGCGTGATGATCCACGCGGTGACATTCTGGGTCTGACGACACTGACGGGTTTGTCTACCTCGCAGATTATCAGCTTGATCGTGGGCATCGCTGCGCTCGCCATTCTCATCACTCGCTGGCGCAACGCCAACGCTTCATCTCAACCAGGTACAGCCCTGCCCGCCGAAGCCTGATCAAATGTCCGAATGCTTCAGTTTGTCGTTGAGGTGAGTGAGCGATAGGCTGCCCATTTACATCCCCGGTTTATCCTTAACGATCTGAGTCGACAAGCTGAACCAGGTCTGACATTTTTGCTCTTTGTCTCGTAAAGTACTTGACAAGGCAACGGGCGCAGAACTAAGATCCGCTTATGACCCCAATTCGCCTGGTCACTCCCAAACCTGAAGAGCCGCCGGCACTCCACGCCCGGGCCATGGACAACTTGCAGTACATCCGGGCGACCATGGAGCGGGCCAGCACCTTTACCCTGGTTTCCGGATGGGGTCAGGTGGCCATCGGGAGTACGGCTCTCGTTGCTGCGTTTGTCGCATCCCGGCAAAAGTCCTTCAAGGATTGGATGTTGGTGTGGCTGGTTGAAGAGGTTGTCGCTTTACTGATTGCCGGTTGGTCAATGGATCGGAAAGCTCGTAGAACGAGGACCCCACTGTTGTCGGGTCCAGGCCGCAAGATCCTTTTTAGTTTGACCCCGCCTGTTTTTGTTGGCGGTTTGTTGACCGTGGTGCTCTATCAAGCAGGATTCACGGAGGTGATCCCTGCCTTGTGGTTACTGCTTTATGGGACTGGCGTGGTGACCGGTGGAATGTTTTCGGTGAGCGCTGTGCCCATCATGGGGCTGTGTTTTATCGCGCTCGGAACGGCAGCGGTGCTGTCACCGAAGGGTTTTGCTGACTGGTTTATGGCAATGGGATTTGGCGGGCTTCATATAATTTTTGGAATTATCATCGCGAGGAAATACGGTGGCTAGAAATTCTGCAGTCAAGCACTCGATCAAGAAAAGAGAATCCTCGTCGGTCGTGGAGGAAGCTCGAGCGAAGGTCCGCAGTGCGCCAGCTTCGCTCGATCGGTTGATTCATGAGCGGATGCGCCTGGGCATTGTCAGCGCGCTGGCAGCGAAGGAATCGCTAACCTTCAATGAACTTAAGACCCTAATGGATACAACCGACGGGAACCTCAGCGTGCACGCTCGGAAACTGGAAGACGGCGGCTACATTACCTGCATCAAGTCGTTTGAGGGACGTTTGCCAAAGACTGAATACAAGATAACCGCCGCCGGCCGGCGCGCTCTCGAGAGCTATTTGAATCACATGGAAGCCCTCATCCATCAAATGCGAAATAGCTAGGTTCGCAAAAATTTTTTACCGTGTCGCTTTGCGAAGCAAAGTACTTGGCTATGCTTGAAATGCTCAGAAGTTCCAACCTGCCGGCTACATCCAGGACTGCAACTTTATTCCACGACGTCGCCGCGGCGGGCACATGCGCCCAACGTGGATTGCCACATTGTTCGGCCTGCCGGCGAAATTCATGATTGATTATGCTCGTGAGCTTGGCCCTCAAACATCGAAATCCGTAAATAGGATTCAGGAGAAACAAATGACTAAACGAATTATCGCGATTGTTTTCATCTTCGTCTGCACTTCGGTAGCCTGGGCAATTCTCGGTGGGACTATCTTCGCTCGCACTTACGATTCTGCCGCAGCTTCAGACAATAGGGTGACTTCCACCTGGGGCGCGCCCCAAAATCAAATGCCTCCATTGGCAACTTTTACTCGCCTTGTTCCCCGAAATGAAGAAATCACCGAGAACGGCAAGAAGGTTGTTAAGACTTTCAGTGATGCAGTGATTGTTCCATTGCCTCTGGAAAGCAGTGCCGTCGATGTGGCCTTGGATCTCGACCATCGTCAGAAAGGGCTGCTTTGGTACAGCACTTACAGAGTCGCTTTTCTCGGCAACTATTCTTTTCGCAATACCAGCGACAAAGAAGAGTTGATTAGCTTCAACCTGGCCTTTCCAGCTTCGAAAGCGATCTACGACGACCTTGTGTTCACTGTTGACGGCGTTCCCGTGGCAACCACCAATCAAGATAACGCTGCGAAGGGTACGGTGAAGGTTCCTGCCGGCGGCGTGTCGCAGCTTCAGGTTGGATACCGTTCTCAAGGTTTGAACGAATGGCGTTACAGCTTTGGGAACAACGACGTGGCGCAGGTGAGGGACTTCACTCTTAAGATGAAGACCAACTTCAAAGACATTGATTTCCCGGACAACTCGCTCTCCCCAACCGAAAAGCGTGAGACCAGCAATGGTTGGGACCTCACCTGGTACTCACGCAACCTCGTTTCGGGTTATCAGATTGCCATGGTGATGCCGGAGAAACTTCAGCCCGGGCCGCTTGCCGGAAGGATCAGCTTCTTTGCTCCGGTTTCCTTGTTTTTCTTTTTCTTCATCATGCTGATCATCACCACCATGCGCGGCATCGAGTTGCACCCGATGAACTACTTTTTCCTTGCCGCAGCATTTTTCTCATTTCACCTGCTTCTTGCCTACCTTGTCGATCATGTTTCCATTCACCTTGCCTTCGCGATCTCCGCGGCGGTTTCAGTCTTCCTGGTGGTTAGCTACTTGCGGCTAGTCGTTGGGCTTCATTTCGCCAGCCGCGAGGCAGCCCTGGCCCAGTTCGTTTATCTGGTAATGTTTTCCTATGCGTTTTTCCTCCAGGGCTTCACCGGCCTTGCGATAACGGCTGGCTCGGTCGTCACCTTGTTCGTCGCCATGCAGGTCACTGGAAAAATACGTTGGGCGGACAAGTTTTCCTTAGTGCCGGCGGAAGCAAATGCCGAACTCACCTGAGTGTTAACAAAAGCGGCGCTTGATCCGTCTACGAAGTTGGAGAGACGTCAGGGGCACGTCTCTCCGCGCCCGTTCCGTTAATTTATTGAACTTTCCGCAGTTCTCTTGTCGTAAAGCTACTCGCCCCGGAAGTTCCGTTTTACTTCAATGCGAGCATTCTTTTCATTCTATGCAGACGCGTTAAAGATCGCCCTTCAGTCGATTTTTGCCCACAAACTCCGCGCTTTTCTGACTCTTATCGGAATCATCATCGGCGTTGCGTCGGTCGTGACCGTGGGGGCGTCGATTAGTGGTCTCAATACTTATGTCGTCGACAAGGTCTCCAAGGTGCTCGGCAGCAACCACTTCATGATCGCGCGGATGGCGTCCAATGGACGTATGTCTGACGACGAATTCGAAAGGATGAATCGTCGCAACAAGAGATTGGTCTGGGAAGATTACGAATGGGTTCGAGACCGGTGCAAGTCATGCGCTGAGGTTGGCGCGCAGTCGCAAAGTGGCACCGATCTGAATCAGGATGGTCTTCAGTTCCCAGGGGCGATGGTCTTTGGTTCGTCGGCCAACATGGTCGATATCGAAGACAAGACGATGGAATCAGGACGCTTTATTTCGGCAGACGAGGTCGAACGCTCGGCGATGGTCGTGGTTCTGGGTGGAGATATCAAGGACAAATTCTTCCCACACACAGATCCGATCGGCAAGACGCTCAAGGTTCGCGGCCGGCCGATGCGTGTGGTGGGTGTTGAAGAAAGGCGAGGATCGTTTTTTGGCTCCTCATTCGACCGCCAAATTTACATCCCGGTCACCACACACATGCAGATCTGGGGACGCCACAATCTTCAGATACACGGCAAAGGCAAGAATCGCCAGGAGTTTCAGCAGGCCATTGAAGATGCTCGCGTAGCTCTGCGAGTTAAGCATCAGCTGAAGGGCAATGAAGAAGACGACTTTGGCCTGGTGGACGTCGAGGCAGTCAATAATCAAATTGATCAATTCACCGGCAGTATTGCGATGGTGGTTGTGCCGATCACCTTGATCACTCTAATCGTTGGCGGAATCGTGGTGATGAATATCATGCTGGTCAGCGTCACCGAACGAACTTTCGAAGTAGGACTGCGCAAAGCCGTGGGCGCGACTAAGAAACAGATCCTGCTGCAGTTTCTGATCGAGTCGGCCATCCTTTGTATCCTGGGCGGTGTGATTGGATTGCTCTTGTCGTGGGGTGTCACCGAACTGATCACCAGTCTGGCTTCGATCACGATGACCATTACGATTGGTTACATCATGCTGGCATTAATTGTTTCGACTGCGATCGGAATGATCGCCGGCATCTACCCGGCATTTAAGGCGGCGCGGCTCGATCCTATTTTGGCTTTAACAAAAGCAACTTAGCGTGAAATTCAGCTTACCAAAAAGTAAATTGCGCGAAACGATAGCGATGGCGCTGGAAAGTGTCCGGTCGCACAAGTTTCGTAGCTTCCTTACCGTGCTGGGTATTGTGATTGGGGTAATGACTGCCATCACGATTGCTTCGATTCTCACCGGCATGCGCCAAAACATCGTCTCGATCATCGAAGAGTACGGCACGAACAACATCTACGCGTTCCACCTGTCGACCGGTCCAAACCTGGGTGAAGATCGATCGGAAAGGACCAGGAAGCCGCTGACTGTTGACGACGCCGAGACCATTCTGGCCCAAGCTCCCGCAGTGGAAGACGTGGGCCATGTAGCCGAAAATATTGGTTACAGCGGCGGACCCTTTGACGACAACATCATGTACAACGGTCATAACTACCGCTGGGGAAACACGCAGGGGGTTTCGCCAAACCACGCGTCCATCAGCAACATCGTTTTGAAAGAGGGCCGGTTCATCACTGAGCACGACGATCAGCAACGCGCCAACGTGATGGTGATTGGGGTCAATGCTGCTGATGCTTTATTCCCGGGCCAGAACCATCAGATCGCTGGAACCAAGGTGCGCATGGGTGGATACAACTTCGAGATTATCGGGGTTTTAGAGAAACGAAAAGCTGGTTTCTTTGGCGAGAACGAAGAGGACAACGCCGTCATGATCCCGTTCCGCACAGCACAGAAGATAGCGCCTGCTAAAGGCTATGTGTTGTTGATCATCAAAGCCAGATCAGGACAGACGGTTGAGGCGCTACAGCAATCGGAAGAAATTTTGCGACGGCGACGCGCCGTGAAGTTTGGTGAGCCAAACAACTTCGACATTAAGACAGCGGACAAGTTTATCGAACAGTTTGACAGCATCTTCGCGATGATTGGGTTGATTGCGATTGCGATTTCCAGTCTTGGTCTCCTCGTCGGCGGTATCGGTGTGATGAACATCATGCTGGTGAGTGTGACGGAGAGAACGAAAGAGATTGGCATTCGCAAGGCAATCGGCGCTCGGCGGAAAGACATTGTCCGCCAGTTTCTCTTCGAAGCCATGGCGCTTACGTTCCTCGGCGGCGCGCTCGGCGTGCTGATCGCGATCGGCGTTAGCCAGCTAATCATGCTGCTGGTACCGGCGTTGCCGGCGACGATTCCTGCTTGGGCTGTGATTACTGGGCTGTCAGTTTCAATCGGTGTTGGCCTCATCTTTGGCGTTTGGCCTGCCCGCAAAGCCTCACGACTCGATCCGATCGAGTGTTTGCGCTACGAATAATTCCAATCGATCCCTACCGCGAAGCGGTTACGTAATACAGCCCAGGGTTGGCGCGTTTCGCGGCTACCCTGGGTCGATGAGTTTTATGAGCGTCAACCCCAACCGGGGTGGTGGCTGTTAGAATCCCCGCAACCCCCTTGGGGTAGGATTGAACGTTATTCTTGTACCCAGGGTACGCACGCAACGCTCCAACCCTGGGCTATCATTACGTAACCGCTTCGCGGTAGGTGCGACCCCACACGCGTTCATCAACTCTGGTCTATAATGCGACCTGAATTTTATTCGAACTGGCGCGCGCATTGACTAAACCATCACCCGAGCGAGATCTGATTAAGGAATACATCACCTATCTCCAGGTGGAGAAGGGACTCGCGCGGCACACGCTCGAGAGCTACGGCCGCGACCTGGGCCGACTCGATGTCCTCGCCAATAAATTTCGCAGACCTGTATCTGAGTTGACGCGCCCGGATCTTCGAAAGTGGATCGCTGAACTCTCGCGCGAAGGGTTGGCGCCGTCGTCAGTTGCCAGGGCCGTCAGCGCGGCGCGCGGCTTCTTCCGTTTCCTGATGCTTGACGGTCATATCAAGCATCACCCGGCTGAAGACCTCGACACTCCGCAAAAATTCTCTTACCTCCCGCGCTTTTTAACGATTGAGGAAATCGATCAACTGCTCGCCGCTCCTGATGTTAGTTCCGACGAAGGCGTTCGTGACCGAACTATGTTGGAGCTAATGTACGCAGCCGGACTACGCGTTTCCGAATTAGTTGGACTGAAGCAAGCCCAGGTTGACATGCTTGGAGGAGTGGTTAACTGCCACGGTAAAGGTAGTAAGGAACGACGCATACCGGTGGGCAAAAGCGCCATCCATTGGTTACAGCGCTACGCTTCCGTGAAAGCCGCTTGTGGCCAAACTCCGTACCCAAATCTTTTTCTGCATCGCGGCAAACCGCTGACCCGCCAGAACGCATGGTCCATAATCAAGCGCCACGCGGAGAGCGCCGGCCTAAGTGATGTGTCACCACACACTCTGCGTCACAGCTTTGCCACGCACCTGCTTCAACACGGCGCTGATTCGCGTTCAGTTCAGGCGCTACTTGGTCACAGCGATATTTCCACCACGCAAATCTATACGCACATGACCGACAAGCATTTGCGCACCGCCTACGACAATCACCACCCACGAGCCCGCGCCGCTGTGACTGGTAAAGCAAAAAGCGACAAATAGTTCTCGATTCGTTTCCTCACAGGTTGGGAAGGAGCACTTGTGCCCGCTCTGACGTTAACATCTCCAGTTACCCAGATTCATCAACCTACTTTCGTTACGGCTTCGCCGCCGGATGTGAGGCGGGGCTCTGCCTCGCCGTCGGAGCTTTACTCTTATCTTGGGCTTCGCCCCTTGGCGGGCCCTGCCGAAACAATCGAAAAGAGTCCAAGTCTCAGGGCGCAGCCCAAACATTCTGAGCAATTGACGGCAGGGCAGGCCCACTGCCTCACATCAGCGGCGACGCCGAACCGGCAGGTTGGACTTGACCTTAAGGCCTGGGATGCTGGGCCAAGAGCGGGGACAAGTCCTCCTTCCTGACCTGTGAGGAAATGGGCGCTGCGCAAACTAGTCTGAAGTTGGGGACCCGAGAGGCCGGTTTGCGAATCCGTGCTGATTACGATTTACTAGTTATCGAATTATGAAATTAGCAGTAGCCATGTCAGGCGGAGTGGATTCTTCCGCAGCCGCAGCAATTTTGAAGCAACAGGGCCATGAACTCGTCGGCTTTACGATGCAGCTATGGAACCAGCGCCGCGGCATCAGTGTCGACGAAAATGGAGACCCGTTGCCGTCGCGTTGTTGTTCGCTCGATGACGTCTACGACGCCCGTCGCGTCGCCGAGGAGTTGGGATTTCCGTTCTATGTGCTGAACCTTGAGAAAGACTTTGAGCGTGACGTAGTGCAGCCGTTTGTGGCGAGTTATCTCAATGGTGAAACTCCGATTCCGTGCGTTTCATGCAACAGTCGTTTGAAGTTTGCGTCGCTTGATCGACTCGCTGCCAGCCTTGGCTGCGACAAAGTTGCTACTGGCCACTACGCTCGCGTGGAGTTTGACGAGCAGTCCAATCGCTATCGACTGTTACGCGGTCGGAACCTGCAAAAGGACCAGTCTTATTTCCTGTGGGAGTTAACTCAGGACCAACTATCGCGATCGATGTTTCCGCTTGGCGAGATGTCCAAGCCTGAAGTGCGCGAAGTTGCGCGCGACCACGCATTGGCGGTGGCTGAGAAATCCGAGTCGCAGGAAATTTGTTTTGTGCCGGATGGCAACTATGCCGGATTCATCGATCGTTATCTCGCAGCTGAGAATGAGTCTTACCGGCTTCCCGGTGAAGGTGAAATTATCAACAGCGGCGGTGAGGTGGTGGGCCATCACGGTGGCATTCATCGTTACACTATCGGGCAGCGTCGCGGAATCGGCATCGCTGCGGAGCAGCCGCTTTATGTTGTTTCGATCGACTCGGCAAAGAACCGGGTAATAGTTGGTCAGCAGGATGAACTTCTGGGCAGTGAGTTTACGGCCGCCGGTGTTAACTGGATTCCTTTTGACAAACCTGAAGAACCGGTACGTGCCGAAGTGCGCATCCGCTACAGACATGAGCCCGCGCCGGCGACCATCACCCAGCTTGAGGAGGGTCGCGTTCGAGTTGAGTTTGATGAGCCACAGCGAGCGATCACACCCGGACAGGCTACCGTATTCTACAGAGGCGATGAGGTAATCGGCGGCGGCTGGATCGTGAAGCGCGGCTAGTCTTCGTACAAGGGTAAGTTCAATGAGCCCGGCCACGCGGGCGGCACCGTAAAAGCCCACGGTGGAGCGCGGCGAAACCTTGGGAACGCCATTACACAAGCGAGCCCGCAAAGTGGGCGGCAGACGTTTCAGAGCATCTGTCGCCCGCTTCGCGGGCTCGTTGATCTGAGTCGTCCGGAGACGCTAAAGAGGCATGGTCTACCTCATATCATGGTAACTAAGGACCGCAATAAACCTTTTAGGAAGTAGATACGTAAACAAAGCGGGCATATTTGGGCCGCAAACAGTTAATTCGAAGGATTTAAGGCAGGAAAAACTATGGCAATGTCTGGTACCAGAAAAACTCTGATCATCGTTTCGAGCATTGTAGTGGGTCTGATTTTGGTGGTGCTGATTGGTGTCGCGATCCTAATTGCGGCCATTCGAGATACCGAACCTACGATCGCTCAGAACAGTGCGCTCAATCTAAGAATCTCCGGGAACCTGCCTGACTACGTCCCCGATGATCCGTTTCGGAAGTTGCTTGGTGGATCCGACCAGTCTCTCTCCGGACTCATCGAGCAGTTCAGGAAAGCCAAAGTCGACAAGCGCATTACAGCAATCGTGTTGCAGATAGATATGTCCGGAGCGGGTTGGGGCAAAGCTGAGGAAATTCGCGATGCCATCACCGACTTCCGCACTTCAGGTAAGCCCGTCTACGCCTTCATGGAATTGGGCATGAACAAGGAGTACTACATCGCGAGCGCTTGCGATCGAATTTACGTGGCGCCGCCGGGAGAGTTGTTCATTAACGGTCTGGCTGCTGAAGTGATGTTCTTCCGTGGCTCATTGGATAAGCTTGGTGTCTATCCTGACATATACCAGATCGGCCAATACAAAAGCGTCGGCGACACGTTTACCCGCAAGAACATGTCTGACCCGCACAAGGAGTTCATGAATTCGCTGCTCGACGATCTTTTCAATCGGTTCGTCGAAGGCATTGCGAAGTCGCGAGGCAAGACCCCCGAAGAAGTGCGCGCTCTGATCGACGATGCACCTTACAGCGCTGCCAAGGCAAAGCAGGTGGGACTAATCGATGGCGTTGCTTATCGTGACGAGCTCGAGAAAGAAATAAAAACCAAGCTGGGTTACAAGGAAGACGATGCACTCAAGCTGGTACGGAACTCGGATTACGCTGAGATCAAACCTGACTCGTTGGGCCTCGATAAAGGGGAAAAAATTGCCGTAATCTATGCGTCCGGCAATATTGGTTCGGGCCAGTCAGAAAACAGTCCGACCGGTGAACAGTCCATCGGCTCCGACACGATGGCGAAGGCTATCAACGACGCCCGCGATGACAATACGATCAAAGCGATCGTGATCCGCGTCGATAGTCCGGGAGGATCCGGTCTCGCATCGGATGTGATCTGGCATGCAGTCGAAGCCGCTAAAGCCAGGAAGCCCGTAGTGATTTCGATGGGCGACGTCGCAGCTTCCGGCGGTTACTACATTTCGGCAGGCGCCAGCAAAATACTTGCACAGCCTTCGACAATTACGGGTTCCATCGGCGTAGTTGCCGGCAAGCCAGTACTCCGAGGCTTCTACGATTGGCTGGGAATCTCCAACGAGTACGTCCTGCGCGGTAAACAAGCGGGCATGTTTCGCGAGACGGAAAAGTTTTCTCCGGAAGAGCGGGCGAAGTTTGAAGAGTGGATTAAGAACACTTACTACAACGACTTCATTCCCAAAGTTGCGAAGGGCCGCAACAAGCCTGTCGAGTACGTCGATTCGGTGGGCCAGGGACGCGTCTGGACCGGGGCACAAGGCAAGGAGCGCGGGCTGGTCGATGAATTTGGCGGCCTTGATCGAGCGGTGGAAGTGGCGAAGGAGTTGGCCAATCTTCCGAAAGACAAGGGAGTCAAGCGCGTGATTCTGCCGTACCCGCGCACCTTCCTTCAGGAGCTGTTCGACCAGGGAAACGAAACCAGGGCGCAGATGAAACAGCAGCAAGCAGTCCTGTCTATGCTGCCTGAGGATAGTCGACGTGCGCTCCGTTACATGATGATTCTGGATAAGATGAAGAACGGCGAGTCGATGCTTGTCATGCCCTTTGAGTTACGGATCAAGTAGAGCAGGGGTGACAAGAAAGGCAGATTTTCCATATATCATTTGTCAGTTCTCATTTGCCATTACTGGAGCGGAACTATCCGCAGATTACACGGATTACGGAGATTACTCAGGTCAAACCTACAAAGAGCGAGGTGATTCAACTCCGGTTGCTTACCTTTTCCTTAATCTGGGTATCGGCGTAATCTGCGGATAGTCTGACAATGGCAAATGAGAACTGACAAATCAGATATGGAAAATCTGCCTTTTTGACTCACTGCTTGCTAATACGCTCTGCGCCACCCATATACGGTCGCAGCACGTCAGGAATAACGATCGATCCGTCGGCCTGCTGATAGTTTTCCAGAACCGCAATCCACGTACGTCCAATCGCCAATCCTGATCCATTCAGCGTGTGTACAAACTCAGGCTTAGCTCCACCTGCGCGACGGAAGCGTATCTGCGCGCGCCGTGCCTGGAACGCTTCGCAGTTTGAGCACGAAGAGATCTCGCGAAACGCATTCTGCGAAGGCAGCCAAACCTCAATGTCGTATGTCTTCGCCGAACCAAACGATATGTCTCCTGTCGAAAGCGCCACAGTCCGATAGTGTAGACCAAGCTTTTGCAGAATTGTCTCCGCATTCCTGGTAAGCGATTCGAGCTCGTCGTAAGAAGTTCTCCGGCAATGTGTACTTCACCAGTTCAACCTTTTCGAACTGATGCTGACGAATCAACCCACGCGTATCGCGTCCGTAGCTGCCGGCTTCTGAACGGAAGCAAGGCGTGTAGGCGACCCATTGCATGGGAAGTTGCGCGGCGTCGAGGATTTCCTCGCGATGGTAATTCGTCACCGGCACTTCCGCAGTAGGAATCAAGTAAAGCTCGCGCTCGTCCGTCAACTTAAACAAATCCTGCTCGAACTTTGGCAGCTGACCGGTGCCAAACAACGCAGCCCTGTTGACGATGAACGGCGGCAGGGTTTCCAGATACTCATGTTCACGCGCATGAACATCGAGCATGAAGTTGATCAACGCACGTTCTAAGCGCGCCCCATCGCCATTAAGAATTGCGAAGCGGGCCGAAGCTATCTTAGCTGCCCGATCCAGATCGAGAATGCCCAGCTCTGTGCCGAGATCGACGTGGTCCTTCGGCTCAAAATCCAAGGTAGGTTGTTGGCCCCAGCGCCGAACTTCCTGGTTAGCTGATTCGTCTTTGCCGACAGGCACGCTCTCGTGCGGGATGTTTGGCAGACCTGAGATCAGATCCTGAATTCGAGTCTCGGCCCGGTCACGTCGTTGATCTAACTCAGCAATACGTTCTTTTAGTTCGTTTACCTCTTTGCGACGCGCATCTGCCTCGTCGCGTTTTCCTTCTTTCATCAAGGAACCAATTTCACGACTCGCAGAATTGCGCGTTGCATTCAACTCATCAGACTCAGCAATCGCAGCGCGGCGCTCAGCATCAGCAGCGGCAAAATCATCGAGCACATCTGCAGCGGCGCCACGCGATTCGAGCGCGGCGCGAACCTTACCTAAATTCTCGCGTACGTAGTTCAGATCAAGCATCGTTTTCCCACAAGATTTTCAAATTTATCGACGTTTTTCGTTATGACTAAGTGCGGTGAGTGATTGTACTAGACGCTGCGGAGGAAACATATTCCGTCATTGCAGGGAGCGTCCTAACGTGTGTTTGATCTACGTAAAGGCAGTTAGTAGTCGAGATCTATATCAACGATAAACTCGAAGCCAGACTGCCTTTCAAAATCGTTTGAACGAAAATTAGGAGCAGCTCTTCCATGACGACCGGTTGTGTAACGGTCGGTTAGCAGAAACTCTGGCAAATCGCGGAACAACCACTAGCACGTAAGAGCGTTGACGCTTGGAATATTCACTGATAATTTCCCGCCCACGCAGGTTCTCATATCCTTCTCATTCACAAGCTGACCCCCGAACCAGGAAGCCTCTGAATGTGGGAACGTAAGGGTTGACACCTGGTAGGACCGCTATTCCTCCTGTAGACCACGCGGTACAACAGACGGGAGGCTCAATATGTCCAGAATAATGTCAGCGGTGCTTTGCGCGATCCTGGGAATGAGTTGTTTGCTTGTTAACCCAAAGCCGATTGCGGCCCAGTCAGAAGCGGAGTTTGAAGCGGAGTTTACGCAGTATGCTTCTACTCACACCTATGAAGAATTCGTTAACTACGTGCAATTTCGCCTCGCGACGATGACCATCAACGCGTACATCGAGGACCAAATCCAGATTCAATTGCTAAACGCGTTTGGTGGACCATATCCATGCCTGACGATCAGGAAGCAGATTTGCGATAACGAGTTCGAAGCCAAAATGATGGAAGCCGGTGCATTAACTGCCGCGGCCGCAGCTGCCTGCCTGTTGGCATCCGCCGCCGCCGGTCCCGTAATAACAGCCGCCTGCTTTGTCGCTGTCGCCAGCCAGCACGCTGCCAGGTTGCGCTCGGCCAGCCTGGCGCATCGAAACTGTTATTTGAAGGCCAAGCTGGAATGCCTTTTGGAGTTACCTACCGGCGGGGCATCAGGAACCTGCCCGACGTTTGACGAATTCGATACGATCGCATTTGAGGTTTCGTGTTGGTCCCCGGTCCTGGTTGATGTGGCGGGAAATGGGTTTGCTTTAACTAATGCCGCGGAGGGTGTTAGCTTCGACCTCAATTCAGACGGCGTTCCTGAATATCTTTCCTGGACCATAGCCGGAGGAGATGACGCCTGGCTGGCTCTCGATCGCAATCAGAACGGCAAGATTGATAATGGGCAGGAATTGTTTGGCAATTTCACGCTGCAGCCAGATCCTCCAGTCGGTGGATGGAGAAACGGCTTTCTCGCTCTCGCCGAATTCGATAAACCAGAGTGGGGAGGAAACAGTGATGGCAGAATTAGCGAGGCTGACGTTCTCTTTTCTTCCTTGTGTTTGTGGCAGGATACAAACCACAATGGCATCTCCGAACCAACGGAACTTCACACCTTAAGTGACCTCGCACTGAAGGCCATCGATCTTGATTACAAAGAGTCAAAAAAACGTGACCAGTACGGGAATCGATTTAGCTACCGTGCAAAAGTCTACGACGCCTCGGCTGCAAAGCTGGGCAGATGGGCTTGGGACGTGTTCCTGGTCGATCATTGACGAGGTAAAACTATGAAGAGGCAACAACAACTAAACCTCATATACATCATCTTTGGACCCTTCTTGGTTATCTTGATGGGTTCCTCTGTGATAGCTGCTAAATTTCCAGACTACGTCAATTACGTTTGCGTCGGATTGTTGGTGGTCGCGGTTCTTCTATATGCGTTAATGATCTATTTCATGCGCAATACTGAGCCGTAACCCCAGAATCCAGCATTCAGAACATTCTCATCTCCCGGTCAGGCCACCCGGATTAGGGCAGCCTGACCGGCCCCGCACTTAGCCTTCTATCGAACCCGTTTGCTGATGCAGGGCTTTAGTTGCATCACGAAACGCAGCCTCGACAGCAGGGCCGGTAACGTAGTTTCTAAAGATCAGTTTTCTGATTCGCGATTCCCCGGCAAACAATTTCTCAAGCTCGTCGAGCTTAACGCTCTTGCGCGTTTGCTCCAGCGTTTCACCGCGTCCCACCGCAGCCTCAACCTGTTGTTTCACAGAGGCGAACAGCCGGACCAATTGCTTAACATACCTGTCATCAGTCAGCACTGGTCCATGTCCCGGCACGATCACTCGTGGTTTCAAAGCAATCAGCTTTTCAAGCGTCGCAATCCAATCACCCGGGTGCGATTGCGGACTTCCAACATACGGCACCGGCCAAACCACCAGATCACCTGCTATTACCACGCGTTCTCCTGGAAGATGGACCACGATGTCACCGCTCGTATGCCCACGACCAAGGAAGAGGATCTCGATGGTGCGACGGCCCTGTTTCAGAGTGAGGCGATCGTGAAGCGTGACGTCGGGAAGAATAACTTCAACGCCAGGATTCTCGGCCATGTAGCGCTCGGCAATCTTCGCGCTGCTGGCATAAGTCAAACGTTCCTCTTCATCCATTGGCCCACCGAAAACACTTTCATTCCGCGCGAGTCGATTCCGTAGAGCTTTGATAAATCCCGGATAGCCTTGCTCCGACAGCGCCAATCTCCGATTGCTTAACCCTTGCGCCGGAAGGTAATCGCGGGTGGCGGCGTGCGCTATAAACTTAACGCCGGGATTGGCCTTGAGGAACACCTGGTTACCCATCACATGATCGTCATGCCAATGCGTGTTGATGACGTACTTCACCGGTTTGTCGGTTAGCTTTCGCAGCGCGGCCAGAACTTCTGTGGCAGAGCCCGGCGTTAGAGTCGTGTCGACAACAACCACGTCGTTATCGTTGATGATAAAAACGCTGTTTCCATTCACCGTTAATCCTGGTGGTTCCGTACGCAAGGCGACGTAAACGTTATCGGCGACTTTACTGATCTTGAAGTCTGCGGTTTGGGCAATGACGTTGTTGCTTATGCACCACCCCGCGATTGCAAAAACGAGGCACAGAAGCTCTGGCTTGAACGACCCTGGTCGAGAACTCACGATGAACAATCTCCTTGTCCAATTGGAAACCGTCTTTGTGTTGCTGATTTCGCGATTGCTTGTTGAACCAAAAGAGATACGCGCTAAACGCGAATTTGTTCTCACCCTGCCGGATGTGTTAAGAGAGACAACCGATTTGGGGAGGATCCAGTGTTCACCGAAACCCTTGTTCGCATTGAACCTTCCGAAGAGTTGTTAATCGTTTCAATATTCTGAATAGAATCTCAACTTCATGGCCCAAAGAGTTCGTAAAGCAGTTTTCCCTGCCGCAGGTTTAGGTACACGTTTTCTTCCAGCAACGAAAGCGTCTCCAAAAGAGATGCTACCGCTTGTCGACAAGCCGCTGATTCAATACGGCGTTGAAGAAGCGGTCGCCTCAGGAATTGAATCGGTGATTATCGTCACCGGGCGTGGAAAGGCGGCCATTGAAGACCATTTCGATATTTCGTTTGAGTTGGAAAAGCTGCTTGAGGAACGTGGCAAGACCGCCGAGCTGCAGGCGATGCGCGCGATTTCGGCGATGGCCCGCGTTAGTTATGTTCGCCAGCAGGAAGCGCTTGGCCTGGGCCATGCTGTTTTGCAGGCCCGTGATCTGGTAGGCGACGAACCGTTCGCCGTGATGTTGAGCGATGACATCATCGATTCTCAAACACCCGCACTCAAACAGTTGCTTGATGTTTATGAAAAGTATGATGCGCCAGTGGTCGCGGTGTTTGCGGTTGCCGGTGAAGCGATTTCGCGTTTTGGCGTGATTGATGGCGATGAAGTTGAGGACGGCGTTTACCGAATCAACGACATGGTAGAGAAGCCGCCGGTTGCAGAGGCGCCTTCAGATCTGGCGATCATCGGACGTTATGTGCTGACTCCCGATATCTTCGATGAGATCACTACCACGCGACCCGGAGCGATCGGCGAGATTCAAATTACTGACGCCATGCGCTCGCTGTCAAAGAAACGTCCTTTTTATGGAGTGAGATTCGAAGGCAAACGTCATGACGCGGGAGACAAGCTCGGATTTCTGATGGCGACAGTTGAGTTTGCCTTAAAGCATGAGGAGCTGGCGGCAGAGTTTCGGGCATATTTGAAATCGTTGAGTGTCGAATAATGGATCGGGCGAATGTTCTAAGTTCTATGTGCAATCACTGCGTTTATTTGCAGCCATGGTGCGCGCTCCTTCAGCTAATCCACCACGGAGACACAGAGAACACAGAGGTTGCGCAGAGAGAGCCAGTAACCTAATGTCGAGATAAAGACAAAACATGACTGATCAAAAACCATTCTCCGGAAGAGCAGCGATCGTCACCGGCGCCACACGCGGTATTGGACGCGCGATCGCGCTCGAACTCGCAGCTCGCGGCGCCGATGTAGCTTTCAACTATGCCAGGAGCGCGGAGGCGGCTGAGTCGCTGACGAAAGAGCTTGAAGGGCTGGGAGTCCGTTCTCTCTCGATGCAATGCGACGTGGCCAATACTGAGAGCGCAGCCGACATGGTAAAGCAGGTCAAGGAGACTTTTGGCCGCATTGATTTTCTCATCAACAACGCCGGGGTCACTCGAGACAACCTCATTTTGCGAATGAAAGAATCTGACTGGGACGACGTAATCGATACCAATCTTAAGGGCGCGTGGAACTTTGCTAAAGCTGCGTTAAGGACCATGCTGCGTCAGGATAGCGGCGGCTCGATTCTTAACATCTCATCGATCAGCGGCAAAGTGGGAATGCCGGGGCAGTCAAATTACTCGGCATCAAAGGCAGGCATGACCGGACTAACGAAAGCCCTTGCCAAGGAAGTGGCGAGCCGAAGAGTAACTGTGAATGCGCTGGCGCTGGGAATGGTGGCGACGGACATGGCCGGTGCACTCGACGAAACCTATCGCACCAAGATTCTCGAGCAGATCCCACTGGGCCGTTTTGCCGAAGCAGATGAAGTCGCGCGCATCGCCTGCTTCCTGCTGTCTGATGACGCTCGCTACATCACCGGCCAGGTCATTCAGGTTGATGGTGGCCTCGCGATATAGAGGGGCGGGTTTTACTGACACCGTAGCTCAACGGGAGGTAATCTCACGGGATTTCCCGCTCTTCGGTGGGCGGAAAGTTTATCGGAGAAAATAATCCTACTCTTGTTCAAGGCCTTGGCATTACATGCGGGCGGAAGAGCGGGGATAAATCCTCCTTCCCGACCTGTGATAATTCTGTCGTGCTCAGTACAGCTCAGCTCAACTCATCAGGATCGAAGCTTCCGACCGTGTCGGTGGCGTCGCGCAGGATTTCTGAATCTGCATGGCCCATCGCCGCAATGCGACGCGCGGCGCGATCGGTTGCCTCCTGAACAATGTGGCCATTATGACCACGGGTCCACTCCCAATTGATCTTATGTTTAGCTGCCGCGTCATCGAGCCGCTTCCACCATTCGTGATTTGTCTTGCGACGGAACCGGCCACTCATCGTTTCCACCACATAACGTGAATCCGTAAACAAGTGCACCTGGCAAGGCTCGCGCAACGTTTCCAGTCCCAATGCCGCCGCCGCTACTTCAGCTTGTTGATTGGTGGCGCTGCCGAGATAACTGCCGACCGCCCGCCAAACACCCTGATAACCAAGCAGTGCTACTGCAGCGGCGCGGGTTGATGCCTGGCCATTGCCGAGACTCGAACCGTCGCAAAAGATCGTCACCTTCTTGAGCGACTTAGAATCCTTGCTTGCGAGTTTAGTTGTCACCTCTTCAAGTCCTCAATCCTCAAGACACCGGAAAAAGGCTATCCGCAGATTTCACGGATTACCCAGATTGAGATCAACTTACAACTGGTAACGTCTGCACGCTGTCGACTCATGTTTTTTCTTAAACACTGAAATCTGCGCAAATCTGCCGATAGTGTTTTGGATGGCGACAGTGTCAGCATCCTCCAGACCACGCCTACTTCGTGTGATTCGTGTGGGTTCGTGGATCGTCCTGTTGACGCTTAATCATTAACTCTCAACACAGCCAGAAACGCTTCCTGAGGAATCTCTACGCGACCAACCTTCTTCATGCGTTTCTTACCTTCTTTTTGCTTTTCCAGAAGTTTGCGTTTGCGAGAGATGTCGCCGCCGTAGCATTTGGCGATCACGTTCTTGCCCATCGCCTTCACCGTTTCGCGGGCAATCACCTTGGCGCCAATCGCGGCTTGAATCGGAACTTCAAACAGTTGTCGTGGGATTAGCTCCTTCATCTTGGTTGCCAGCAGACGCCCCTTGGCTGCGGCCGTATCGCGATGAAGGACGAGTGAAAGTGCGTCGACTGGTTCACCGGAAACCAGCACATCGAGTTTGACCAGATCGCTTTCCCAATAACCTGCGAGGTGGTAGTCGAGCGAAGCGTATCCGCGTGAAGTAGATTTCAGTCGATCATAGAAATCGAGAACAATTTCGTTAAGCGGCAACTCATAAGTGAGCATCACGCGGGTTGAAGTGATGTACTCAAATCCCTTTTGCACTCCGCGTTTCTCTTCGAGCAAAGCCAGGATTCCGCCGAGGTGTTCTTCAGGCGTGAGAATCGTCGCCTTGATCGCAGGTTCTTCGATTTTGGATATGCGTCCGGGGTCGGGCATTTTCGCAGGTGAATCGATTTCGGTGACCTGTCCGTCAGTTGTGGTCACGATGTAACGCACACCCGGCGCAGTCGTGATCAAGTCGAGATTGAACTCGCGCTCCAAACGCTCCTGCACGATCTCCATGTGAAGGAGTCCCAGGAAGCCGCAACGAAATCCAAAACCCAGGGCGGTCGATGACTCCGGCTCGTAGAAAAATGAAGCGTCGTTGAGGCGCAGCTTGTCCATGGCGTCGCGCAACTCTTCGTATTGATTCGTGTCCACCGGATAGAGACCGGCGAAAACCATCGGCTTTATTTCCTGATAACCGGGAAACGGTTCCGTAGTAGGTCGGGCGGCTTCGGTAATCGTGTCGCCGATTTGCACATCGGCAACGGCCTTTATCGACGCTGTCAAAAAGCCGACTTCGCCCACGCTCAATTGATCGATTGGGGTTGGCCGCGGCTTGTTAACGCCTAAAGTTTCGACCTGGTAATCGCGGCCGGCGTTGAAGAAACGGATCTTCATACCCGGTCTGATGGTCCCATCGATCACACGGAACAAGACGATGACGCCGCGATAAGAGTCGTACCACGAATCGAAGATCAGGGCCTTCAGCGGTGCGCTCGGATCACCTTTCGGATGAGGTACGTCGCGAACAATTGCCTCAAGCACGTCGGCCACTCCGAGGCCGGTTTTTGCGCTGGTCAGAATTGCGTTGTGTGTTTCCAGGCCGATGAAGTGTTCGATTTGTTCGATCGCTTTTTCCGGTTCGGCGCCGGGCAGATCGATTTTGTTGATTACTGGAATCAACTCGAGATTGTTTTCGATTGCCAAATACGTGTTTGCCAGGGTCTGCGCTTCAACGCCCTGTGAAGCATCCACGATTAGCAAAGCCCCTTCGCAAGCAGAGAGTGAACGGGAAACTTCGTAGGAGAAATCGACGTGGCCCGGTGTGTCGATCAAATTCAAGATGTACGACTCGCCGTCCCGGGCCTTGTAATTCAGCCTCACCGCATGGGCTTTGATAGTGATACCGCGCTCTCGCTCGAGGTCCATGTCATCGAGGATTTGCGCAGACATGTCTCGCCCGGTCACGGCCCCAGTCAACTCCAGCAGACGGTCCGCGAGCGTCGATTTGCCGTGATCGATATGAGCGATAATGGAAAAATTGCGAATGCGTTCTGGGTTCATGAATAAGGTACTGCGTGAACTTTGTGCTTGGTTCTTTGTGCTTTGTCTTGAAGTGGAAGTCACTTTGCTCTCGCGATTAACGAAAGCAAAGAACAAAGTTCCAAGCACAGAGTACCAGCTTCAAAATAGCAAAAGGCGCGCGAAACCGCACGCGCGCCTGTTTTTGTGGAATCAGCTTCAGCTCGGTGTAGCCAGCTAATCGTCGATGTGGTCGTTTACATACGCGCGAGCTTTTTCCGGCGTGTTAATTGTCTGCATGAAGTCAGAATTCTTAAATATCCAACGGAGATGATCCTTGAAAAACGGAGCATACTCATCGTTTGGCGTACCGTCTGATTTTAGAAGGCCCAGTTTATCCGAAACTCTCCTCATCAAGTCAGCGTCCTGGGAGGCTGCAGCGGCTTGGAAAAGTTTGTGCTTATCCTCATCCGACATCGTGGTTGACGAGGAACTGTTCGAATTTGAGGTCGAGTTTGAGTTTGAGTTGCGGTTTACGGGTGAGTTGTAGTTTGAATTGCGATTCGAATTATCGTTCGAGTCAGAGTCCGGGTTATAGAGACCCGGAGCCTTGATAACGCCGGTGACGACCAGGACAACGCCGAGGATCACCAGCAGAATTATTCCAAGGCAGCCGCCGCCGCCGCAGCCAAGCGCAATCTTTTGGTTTCGATTCATGAGTTACCCCAATCCTTTTCAGCGGTGATTCGTATCGATAATTCGCTTATAAACGAGCGACAGCAGACTTCTCAGCTCAACGAGTTTTCATCCAGGCCAGGCAGGTCGCCAGATGATACCGCATGTTTTCGCGAGTGTCGTGATGAATATCGCCGTGTCCGGGCAAGACCCACTCAAAATTGTAGTTCAACAACTTCGCCATTGACTCGGTTTGCCTGGTCCATGAATACCAGGCCACGCTGGGGAATGCAGTCAAGGTCTTGCGCGCAGGGGACCATGCCAGGTGGTCGCCGGTGAAGAGAAATTTGTGCCGGTAAAGGAAAACTACGTGGCCGCGCGTATGGCCCGGCGTCGGAATCGCGATCAAGTCGTTATCCAGTTCGACTTCGAGCTCTCCTTCCAGGATACGTTCCGCTCCAATTTACGAGCACTATCGTCGGCGTGCATAACGCGCTGGCAGCCAAACTCTTTTGCAAACCGTTCATGGTCGGCGACGTCATCCCGATGGGTCAGCAGCATTTGCCTGATGCCTCCCAGCTCATGAATGCGCCGAACGAGATGTCTGGTAAATCGCGGCGAATCAACCAGCACATTGCCACCGTCGCTTTCGTTTCGAACTACTAGGTAACTCCAACCACCAAAACTTGCTTCGGAAGTGAAGCCACAGAAATAAACATTGTCAGCGATCAGGGCAGGGAATGCGTCGATGCCGATATGCGCGTCGTGTTTGTTCGTCGAGCCGATTGAACCGGTGGGACAGGCCACCAGTGCCATCATTGCCAGGCGTATTTCCGCATCGTTTACTGGTTGGTGATGAACGCTGCATTGTTCGCCGTGATCGCGAAAGACTGTGGGTGCGAGCTGGCTACACGTGTCGCAGTTGATGCAACTGGCATCAACAAAAAAGTCTCCGGGAATGTTTTCCGGTAATCTTTGGTGGATGTTCGCCATAGTCAATATTCATTATACCGGGAACTGTAATTCAACGAGCCTGCGAAGCGGCCTGGGTGATTTCCGCTCTGCCCAAACAGGTGGGAAGGAACGTCCAACCTCTGGTTTCAGAGAAGTCAGGCAAGGGAAATACGCTCTTTACTGCAAAGCGGTTATGTAACTTAGCCCAGGGTTGGCCCATCTCGCGCCTACCCTGGGAAGATACGTAAATAAACAATCTACCCCAACCGCGGTTGCGTCTGATTTACGCGGTCCTGTCGCAACCCCTTCAGGGTTGGTTGAGCTTATGCTTACTCCTCCCAGGGTAGCTGCGCAACGCGCAACCCTTGGCTACATTACGTAACCACTTCGCGGTAGAGATCTGAACGAGGTGAGTTTGCCCCGCTTGCCTTCTCGCCACAGCGCTGGCTAAGATCTGCAATCGTTTCCCAACCGAGGTTTTTCCTTCAACAGGCTAATGGAGATTTGTTAATGCGCATAATTGCGAATTTGGTTGTCATCATTGTACTTACGGTCAGCGTTGGGTTTGTTACCTCAGTCTCTAAAGCCCAGTCATCCGGTGCGGTCAAAACTGTTGAAGTTACTCCCGCTACGCCGGATATCTCTGTGGGCCAAAAGGTGAAGTTCACCGCCGTCGCTAAAGATGCTTCGGGGAAGGTGGTTAAGACTGCCACGCCAACCTGGCTCGCCGCACCTTTTGACCTGGCCGGTGTTGACGAGTCAGGAACGGTTTCATTCTTTGCTCCGGGTGAAGTTCTGGTCGGGGCAATCATTGCTGGTAAGCCCACCTTCATAACGGTGAATGTAAAAATGGGTCCCGTCAGCCGCGTCGATATCGCCCCAGTCAAAGGTCCACTCTTCGTTGGCGCCACTACCAAACTGTCCGCAATCGCGCGCGGTTCAGAAGGAAATCCACGCAGTGACGCTCCCATTACCTGGGTTTCGACGATGCCCGACGTTGCCACCGTTGACGCTGCCGGCGTCGTTGCTGGAATCGCGCCGGGTCGCGCACTGATCAAGGCGAGTTCAGGTAATGGCTCGGGTACCGTCGAGGTCACCGTTGCCAACAGCAATGTGTCGGGACTATCGATCGAGCCACGTTCAACCAACGCTCGCACCGGAGATGTCATACGTTTCAACGTTCGCGCCCAAAGCGGAACAGCTGACAACACCTCGGTTCGATGGACCGCGAATGGACCAGCGGCCACTATCGATGCCGACGGCGGGTTCGTGGCTGAGCTTCCCGGCTCGTATGTGATTACCGCGGCGAGTGGAGCTCAAGAGGCGATAGCTTCGGTCGTAGTTAAGCCGCGTAATGCGGAACGAAGTCTTGAAGTGGTGGGACGCGCTCAGATCAAGGATGTACCCACGGCCGAGGAGTGGATCATCGGAAACCATGCTTATGTTTCGACCATCTCTGACAAATTCCTGGTCTACGACATTTCGAACCCGGCCGAACCAAAACTAACTGACACAATCAAAGTTGATGCCCGCATCATCAACGACATCAGCACTACCGCCGATGGCAAGATTCTGATCATCTCGCGTGAAGGCGCGTCCAACCGTAAGAACGGCATCGCCTTTTACGACACTTCCGATCCGGCGCATCCGAAACGAATCTCTGAATACACCGCAACCGTGACGGGCGGCGTCCATAGTGCATTTGTCGATGGCCGTTATGTGTATCTGACTGATGATGCCACGGGATCAATGCGCGTAATCAGTTTTGCGGACGTGAAGAACCCGAAGGAAGTGGCGCGCTGGGAGGTCCCTAATGAAGTGGCCACGACGATCCGAACGCCAGACGGCGACACCATCGGGGGACGGTATCTGCACGACCTGCAAGTTAAGGATGGTTTGGCTTATCTCGCTTATTGGCGCGATGGGCTCGTGATTCTTGACGTGGGTAAGGGAATCAAGGGTGGTAGTCCCGAGAAGCCGCAACTGGTCAGCCAGTTTCGTTTCAATCATCACGAGCTGTACGGTAACGGCTGGCTTGCCGGAACTCATTCGGTGTTTCGATACAAAGACTACGTATTCGTCGGCGACGAAGTGTTCCCGCCGATTTTTGACATCCAGGCGCGCAAGCGACTTGCTGTGCGAGGCATCGTGCACGTGATTGACGTTTCGGACATCAACAGCCCGCGGAAAGTTGCGGAGTATCCAGTGCCCGAGGCGGGCGCGCACAACATGTGGGTCGAAGACGACATTATGTACATGGGTTACTACACCGGCGGCGGTCGAGTGGTCGATGTTTCTGGAGAATTGCGCGGAGATCTTTACCGGCAAGGTCGTGAGATCGGTCGACTCTGGGCCGGCGATCCCGAAGGCTTCAAAGTGAACCTGCCATTCACCTGGGGCGCTCAACCTCACAAAGGCCTGGTCTATTTCAACGATCTCAACAGTGGTATTTGGATAGTCAAACTAGGCGAACCGAATGAAAAGGGATCGACTACTCAGCCCGGGCAGTAGTCAACCACTGCCCCGATTTTTACAGCCTAAGTTCCGGTGATGCCATTAACGATCGAGTGCAATTAAACGAGCCTACGAGCGGGCTCGTTGAGTTATCGGCTAACGGTGTCGAGTATATTTTCCTTAAACCGTCCCGGATAAGAGTTTTCCACCACAACAATTGCCGCATCGTTAGTCGTGGCCCGACAAACCAAAATCACTTATCAACCGATGTAGATACGACCGACTGATACCCAGTCGCCTTGCCGCGCCCACTTTGGATCCGTGTTCAGCATCAAGCGCATCGGTAATCAAACGCTGCTTTAAAGAACTAACTGCAGCCTCAAACGATGTCGCATTCTCAACCGTCCGGTTCTCAACCGCCCGTAACATTTTCTCCGGCAGAAACTCCATGCCAAGTGTTGGCGATCGATCGAGTAGGACCAGTCGCTCCATCAAATTCTCGAGTTCGCGAATGTTGCCAGGCCACTCATAATCGTGAAGTGAGTTGATCAATTCCGACGACAGTTGAGGAGTAGATCTCCCGTGCTTCTCAGCAGCTTTCGCCGCGAAGTGGGCTGCTAGTCCGGGAATGTCTTCCTTCCGTTTGCGCAGCGGCGGCAACTCCAGTGGTACAACGTTCAATCGATAGAATAAGTCTCTTCGAAATCTCCCAGCCTCCACTTCTGCTTCGAGATCACGATTCCCGGCGGCGATCAGGCGAATATCAACCGACAGTGTTTTGGTGCCGCCAACTCTTTCAAACGAACGCTCCTGCAAAACCCGCAGCAGCTTCACCTGTACGTTGGGTGTAAGCTCCACAATTTCATCGAGAAATAAGGTGCCGCCATCAGCCAGTTCGAACCGCCCCATTCTCACGTTGGTTGCATTCGTGAAGGCACCCTTCTCGTGACCAAACAATTCAGATTCAATCAAGGTTTCCGGTAATGCAGCACAGCTCACGGCGATGAATTTTTCATCAGCCCGCGGACTCTCCTCATGGATCGCTCTGGCGAACATTTCCTTGCCGGTGCCATTTTCGCCAACCAGGAGGACTGTCGCATTCGTTGCTGCCACTGCGCGCGCCTGTTTCAGTATTGCCTCAAGAGCCCTACTCGATCCGATCAGCCTTCCGAACCCGCGAGCGCCAACCAGTTCATTGCGCAGACGATCGTTCTCGAGCTCGAGGCGTCGCATCCGCGCTGCCTGGTTAACGATGTGGAGAACTTCAGCTGCGTCGACCGGCTTTTCGAAAAATCCATAAGCGCCACGCTTAACAGCTTCGAGCGCAGCGTGTTTCGAATTGCTCCCGGTGATCACGACTACTTGAACCGGCGGATGGGTTTCGCGAGCAGCTTCGATGATTGCCAGGCCCTCGGTAATGTCATCGAGGAAAGGAGGCAGGTGCAGGTCGCTGATGACGACCTCGATTTTCTCGCGTTGCAATAGTCGAACTGCGTCGGGACGCGAAGCTGCCTCAAGCACCTGATAGTCGGAGTTGAGCGCCCAAACTAATCCACGCCGCACGGCCTCATTGTCATCGACAATAAGGACGGTTTCCTTAGTGCGGGACGCGGTACCAGTCTTGAGTGGATCTTCGTCGACCATAAATTCTTTCGGAGGCTTGCGAGTATGTGAACCTGTTCGCGTGTGGTCTGTGAAGGGCGATGCGTAAGAACTGGGCCACCAAACAGACGACGTTACTGGTGAGCGCGCAGGATATTTTCGCGGCTTTCGTCGGGTGGGGGCGATGGTAGCACGACGAGAAATGTTGTACCAACGCCTGCTTTTGAACTCACTTCGATTGTTCCACCGTTCGCCCTTATCACTTCGCGACAGGTATAAAGCCCTAGACCGACGCCGCGTCGTTTAGTGGTCGCAAAGGGTCGGAACAGGTGTTCCTGGATAAAGATGCTGCTCATTCCGGCGCCATCATCCCCCACACTAAAGAATGGTTTGCCCTCACTGTTAAGGCCTGCCTCCACCGTTATCGTTCCCGTTTTCCCGGCGATTGCTTCGCGCGCGTTGATAACCAAATTCTCAATCACCCTGTCGATGCGCTCGACGTCGACCATAGCCGGCAGTGAGTCCGGAAGCTTTAGTTTAACTTCGTATGGTCCACCAACCGTCGTCTTTGAGATGACCCGGCGTAGCACCGGAACCAAATCAACAGCTCGCGGAAGCTTGTGCTCCCCGCTCAAGGTGGTAACCGGACTACTTAGTCGGGCCACCAGCGAGCGCAGATCATCGGTTGCGTCGCGCAATGTCTTCATGGCCGTCAACACGAAACGCCGCATTTTCTGAATGGCGTTCCATATTGGAAACAGTCAACGACAAAGCGCCAATCGCGTTCTTGAGGTCGTGGGTGAGAATCGCCGACAGACGAACAAAAGACTGAAATTGCTGCGTCTCGGCTTCTCTGGCGAGCTGATCACGCATTTGTTTCTTCATGACCTCGAGATTGTCGGCCAATGGCCTTAAATCATCGCGAGAACGCAAATCGATCTGGTGGTCCAACTTACCCTTGGCTATTGCCTCCACTCCTTCGCTGACCCGTCGAATCCCTCGAGCCTTCTTGTTCCAGTAAACATACAAGAGCGCACCGGTCGCAATGCCAAGGATGGTGGCGATCAGGAGTCCTCGGCGACCACTGAGGTGGGCGTCTGCTAATGCTTTCTCTTGATCGGAAGCACGAACAACGATGACGTCCAACGCAGGCAGGCGCGCATAGTTCGTTAAATATTCCGGACCATTGTTCCCTGCGATGAATGAGGTTCGTCCTTGTTCAGTCGATAACATCCGGCTGGTTATCGACGTGAAGTTTGGAATTGCGATTTGTAGAGGTTGTTCCCTGGCTGCTTCATTCGTGTGATACAGAATTTTGCCGGAACGGTCGAGCACGATGAACATGTGTGACGGATTCGGGATCAGACTCTTATCGGCGCGAGCAGCCTCGAAAAAGACAGGATCCAGTCGGACTTCCGCGACCAGCGCACCCACCAGGGACGTCGTATCCTGCTTGAACACGGGGACAGTGAAATGAATGTAGGATCCGACGGACGAAGTTAAAACTGGAGTGCTGATTATGTCCGGTTGGCTGGTGGACCAGACACGCGCATCTGGTTTGGGCTGGTTCTCAGGGAAATATGTAGTCCGGAAATCAACAGGCTGATAGGTTTCATGTTCACGATGTTCAGCTACAAAAAGTGGCCCATCGTTATTTCGGAAGACCGAAATACTGGCGACGTTGGTACGCGCGTTAAAGACTGACGAAAAGAAGGCCTGAAGTTCGGAGGGAACAATCTCAGAGTTCGTTGACGGCAGTGACGCTACGTCAGCCGTGTCTTTAGTTGCCTGTTTCAGCGACTCAAGATACTGCACCAAAGGCTTCGCCCTGCTGAATCGCGTAAGTTCGGTTTTGTTGGCAGTCAAAAACTCACTTATCGCGCTCTTGAAATGTTCTAAGTCCTGTTCCTGATTCCGTTGCAGCGTGGCCTCGGCCAGCCGTAAGGCGCTCCAATAATTAATTGACGCGAGCACAAGCAGAGGCACGAGACCGAGGCCCAGGAGAGCGAGAAAGACAGTTAACTTAGGACGCAAAGGGAGACTCCAGCAAGGTTTCTGGCAGCGATATTAACCTATTGCTGGTGGTTTAGCTTGGAAAGATCCGTCCCAGTGTTCGACATGATTCAGCTTATTGCAGATGGTGAAGGCCCAAGGTCCGATGTTTAAGAGAATCGTTGATTGTCCTCCGTCAACGACAAGAAGGAAGGTCTGATCAGGTCCGAAGATCCGATTTATGCCGCGAAGCGGTTACGCATTTTTAGTCCAGGGTTGTCGCGTTGCGCGGCTAACCCTGGGATCGAATGGTAATCGTGGCTCAACGCCAACGGGGTTGCGGCTCGACTTTGCTGCTCGAACGGACGGACCTGACTAGTCCTCGAAGCTGACGCAACCCCGTTGGGGTTGAAGGACGCTAGACTCTTTTACCCAGGGTAGCCGCGCAACGCGGCAACCCTGGGCTGAATTACATAACCGCTTCGCGGTACCAATCAAAGATGGACTTGTTTAGAGCTTCCTGAAGCATGTCGGACAAGAATTACTCTGCAGGCGTGCGACCGAATTTACTCAAAAGGGGTTTGAGCTTTCCAATGATTCGATCGTGAACTATGCCATTGCTAGCTACTACACCGTTGCGGTTTTGTAATTCAGGCTTGTTGTAAATCAGTGGATTACCAAAGAGATCGCTGATCGCTCCACCGGCCTCACGCAGAATGATCTCAGGGGCGCAGGTATCCCACTGCTTCGTCCGCGGCGACAGGTGAACATAGAGATCACATTGCTGCTCGACCAGCAAACCTACCTTGATCCCGACTGATCCGCGACGCACTTCTTCTTTCAATCCAAAGGCTTTCACGACTTGATCCATTCGCGGGCTTCGGTGGGATCGGCTCGCTGCCAGACGCATTGTCGCGACATCGTTACAACTCGAAACGCTGGCTACTTCAGGTTCCAGTTGCGGACGCTCAACCCAGGTTCCGCCCCCGGTTACCGCGCGATAAAGAACTCCCGTTAGTGGTTGGTAAACCACTCCAAGAACCGGCTCCCGACTTTCAGTCAAACCAATTTGGACCGCGAAATCACCGTTGCCATCGATAAAGCCCGTGGTTCCATCAAGTGGATCGATCATCCAGACTCGTTGTTTAGTCAGACGTCTGGCGGTGTCCACCGATTCCTCCGCAAGAATTCCATCGTCGGGAAATTCCCGTTGAATCCGGCGCACAATGATTTCGTTGGCAACTTTATCTGCCTGGGTTACAGGTTCTCGATCGTCGGCATCAGCTTTTTGTTCAATGTGGAGAGGGCCTTCATAGTACTCAAGGATTGCAGCGCCCGCTTCACGCGCGACTTCTAATGCCACCCTCATCTCTCGTTCATAAGTTTGTGGCATGGTTAACGAGAGGTTCATCGAGCCGCCTTACGAATTACGTCTAACGTGTAATCGATATCGGCAGTTGTTGTTCGGAAGTTAGTAATGCAGGCCCGAAGCGCGAACTTTCCTCGAATCGTAGCGTTGGAGATATAAGCCTCGCCGCCACGTTGGACGCGATGCATGACGCGAGCGTTCAGTTCATTTAAAGCGTCTTCATCACCGCGCAACTCTGGTGGAACATAACGAAAGCAACAGATGCTGAGTTCGACCGGCGCCAGTAACTCAAAATCGGACGACTTCTCGACGGCCTTGGCCAGATACTGCGCGAGTAAATTGTCATCGCTTATCGCAGCCGCGAGACGACGCACGCCGTAGTAGCGCAGGGTGAACCAAATCTTCAGGGCGCGAAAGCGGCGACTCAACTCGGGACCATAATCCCAAAAAGCAAAGGCCTCATCGTCGGATTCATGCACCTTGATGTAATCGGCTGCTTCATCGCTGAACGCTGCGCGATGTGCGTGGCCGTCTTTGAACAGGATGCAACCCGAATCAAGCGGAACGTAAAGCCACTTGTGCGGATCGAGAGACAAAGAATCTGCTTGCTCAATGCCGGAGAAGAGCCCACGTTTGTTTTCATCAAGTGCTCCGGGAGCACCGTAAGCGCCGTCAACGTGAAACCACAGGTCAAATTCTCTGGCTATTTCGGCAATCGCGTGGAGCGGATCAATTGCACCGGTGTTTACAGTTCCCGCACTTGCCACCACACAGAAGGCTTTCTTCCCGTTTGTGCGATCCGCAACGATTGCCTCTCGCAGTTTTCCCGAGTCCATCTTTAATCGCTCGTCACAAGCTATTAGACGAACGTGATCGCGACCCAAACCCATCAGGTCTGCCGCTTTGAGAATCGATAGATGTACCTCCTGTGAGGCGTAGATCAGCATCGGCTCGGAGTTCCATAACCCCCGTCGCCCGATCATTTCTATTGAGTCTGCTTTGGTGCGATGGGCGACAAAGAGGGCAATGAAGTTGGCCATCGAACCACCGCTGGTTAGCAGACCTGACGCATTCTCGTCGAAGCCAACAAGAGACCCTAACCAGCGAACTACCGCACGCTCGACTTCAGTAGCCGCCGGGCCTGAACGCCACGATGTGACGTTAACGTTGAGCGCCGACGCGACGAAATCGGCAAACACTGCAACCGGATTTGCGGGTGAAGCGACATAACCAAAGAATCTGGGATGTCCATTGTGACGACTGTTCTCAAGAATAACGTTGAGGTCGCCGAGCAACTCATCCAGGCTCTCACCTTCATGCGCCAAGTCTTTGTCCAAACTCGCAAAGGTTTTGCCGGCGGCGGTGGGAGGGAATACAGGGTATTCCGAGACCTGCTCGAAGTAGTCCGTTACAAACCTGGTGATCTTCGTAGACAGTTCCAACATCGACTCTTTGGAAAGATCGAGGGAGGAGCTGCGTCCGGCGGTTTGGTCCATGGTCATTTAGGTGGCGGACTGATTGCTACAAGTATCGACAAACGATCACTCGTGACGTTCGTCACACCATGCGGAATTCCTGATGGCGCGACGATCAAAGAACCAGCGACTGCGTCTTTCTGTTCCTCGCCTATTGAGAATCTACCCGAACCCTCCAGCACGAAATAGAATTTGTCTGCGCCTTCGTGAGCATGAACAGGTTGGGTCTGACCTGGCTCCAGGCAGTTGAGTCCTACCATCACATGCTCACCCTGCCAGAGCGTAGTTTTATAAAACTTCGGCATGCTTGAACCTACGTGGTCCTGCCACTTCTGAAAGTTATTCATGAAAGTTTCCCGTCAGCCTGGATTAAAGCAAAACTAACACACCAACCAGCAACGATGAAGTTGCTGGCGGCGGCAACGCGCGCGTATATTCTCGAATGATTAATTGACCGACAGTTGCAATCAAAATTTAGAAGTCTCGTTTGCTTAAATCATGACACATCAGGGTTGCGCTACTCACGAAGGCACTACGCGATATCGCCAACGCTTCCAGGGAACAGCAGCGCCAAATCACTTTCGCACAGCTCAACAATTGCAAGTTTCGTCGATAGGCATCGGAACGTATTTGGGAAATGCTGACGATGAAACTGACGCCAGATACAGCGACGCAGTTGTGCGCGCGGTCAAACTCGGCGCCAATGTGATTGACACGGCTGCAAACTATCGTTTTCAACGAAGCGAACGCTCTATCGGCAAAGCTTTAAATTCACTTCTTAACGAACAAGACTTTGCGCGCGACGAGATTGTCGTTTGTACCAAGGGTGGATACTTGCCATTCGATGGTGCGCCACCTCGGGACATGCGCAAGTACGTTGAAGAAACTTTCGTTCAACCTGGAATAGCGCAGTTCGAGGATTTTGTTGGCGGCAGCCACTGCATGACTCCAGCCTACCTTCAGAATCAACTCGAGCAGTCTCTGCGCAACCTGAAGCTCGGATGCGTGGATGTTTATTACATTCATAACCCTGAATCACAGTTAGGTCAGGTTTCGGAAAGCGAGTTCTACAAACGACTGACCTCGGCATTTGAAAGTCTGGAGGAGAGTCGTGCCGCCGGAAAGCTTGGCGCTTATGGTGTGGCCACGTGGAACGGGTTTCGTGTGTCTCCGCAAACGGGTGGCTATCACTCGTTAACACGAATGGAAGAGGCCGCAAGAGAGGCCGGCGGCGATTCACACGGCTTCCGGTTTATTCAATTGCCTTTCAATCTTGCAATGCCTGAGGCCCTGACCATTTTGAATCAGAACCTCTCGGGTGAGGGGGCTTCGGTCCTCGAAGCAGCACAGAGTTTAGGGATCACGGTTATTTCGAGTGCTTCAATTTATCAGGGTAGAGTTGCGAGAGGATTACCGGAAACTGTGCGCGAGCCGCTGGGTTCGTTAGCGACCGACGCGCAGACTGCGATTCAGTTTGTACGATCCACTCCAGGGATCACCACCGCGTTGGTCGGCATGAGCAACGCCGAACACGTTGTCGAGAATTTGGAGCTGGCAGCTATCGAACCTCTGGCCCCGGGTGATTTGATGAAGGTGTTTTCCTAGGGGAACCCGGAATTATTTTCCATATATCATTTGTCAGTTTCCACTGACCATTTTCACGGTCGAGTTCGGGTTGTTTCGACCACTAACACTGACTAATGAAAAATGATAAACGAGATATGGAAAACGGCTTTATGCCTGTTCCCAGAAAAGGATCATCGTGAATGTCAAAGCGCCGCTACAATTCATTCTCCGAGTTTTGGCCTCACTACGTTAGCGAACACAGCAGGCCGGAGACTCGTGCGTTACATTTGATCGGTACTGCAATCGCCCTGAGTTGCATCGTATACTTCGTTGCTTCGGGGAGATGGTGGTTAATCCCGCTGGCGCTGGTGCCAGGGTACGGGCTTGCCTGGGTTGGTCATTTCTTCATCGAGAAAAATAAGCCCGCCACGTTTCAGTATCCTCTGTGGTCATTCATGGGCGACTACAAAATGATCTGGATGATGCTTACCGGAAAAATAAACGGGGAAGTTGAGCGCTCGAAATCATTGTAAAGGCGCCCCTCCGTGGACGCCCCTTCGGTGTTCGTAAAGCAAACTGTTAGTTTGCGTCTTCCTCACGCCACTAATATCTTCAAACGATCTAGAACTGCGGCGCAAACTAACAGTTTTGGTTACGAATGGCGCCCCTTCGAGATAAAACCAATCGGCCATCATCTATTTGTGGTGTGCACGGTATAGAATGACTTCCTAACAACATGCGTGGAAACATTCCAATTCCTGAGATTCCGCCGGGCGAAGAGCTTTGGCTGATGGTAGCGATCACCTCGGTACGTGAAAAGCGAACTCAGCAAGGTAAACGCTTTTGCGACGCAGTCGCCCGCAATGCTTCAGGCATATTGCCCTTGAAGATTTGGGGCGAAATCCTCGAGGTGTGGAAGGAAATAAAGCCCGGTCTCTGGGGTATTACCGGAAAACTTGAAAGCTTCCAGGATCGCTCGCAGTTTGTCGTCGCCGAATATCGACCCATTACGCTCGATCAGTATCGTGAACATCAGGGGGCAGATCCGGTCTTGCCACGTGCCTATACGATGGACATCGAAACGCTCACTCTTCCCGACTTTCGTGAACGAGTGGGCCCGCAACTGGAGAAGTCGTTGAAGCTGGGCAACATGCGTCTCGAACAGCAACAACGTTATCTCGAAGACATTGCTATCGAAGAGGAGCGTTGCTATCAGCTCGGATCTTTAAGCGCGACCTCAGGCCGAATACTCTCGCTTGCCGTCCACGAAGGTGCGGTGGCTGGACTCGATTTCGGAATTGAGCAACCTGAAAGTGAACGCGTCTTTGGAATCGACGAAGACGGGTTTGAGCAGGATGAAAAGAGATCGCTGCTGGCGTTTCTGCAGTATATGAAGAGCTTCGATCCAGATACCGATGAACTCGTCGGGCACAACATCCTCAGCTTCGATCTACCCTTCATTTTCCAACGATGTCTGGTGCACTGCATTTCCGCGAAGCCGCTGGTTGATCTGCGCGAGTACAACGTGCGCGGAGTTTACGACACCATGCGCCATTGGTGGCTCGGCGATCGGCGTGGGCGCGTCAGTCTTGACGATATCGCGTGGGCACTCGGTATCGAATCAAGCAAAACGGCGGAGGTGGAAGGTAGCAAGGTTTTCGATCTTCACGAGCAGGGCAGGCTCAGTGAGATTCGCGAATACAACCTCAACGACGTGCGCGTCACGCGGAAGGTTTATGAGCGCATGGTTGGGTGCTTTGGGAGATAGCGAATCAAATAGGGTCGCAGTAGGTTAGTACGATTTTCCCTATCTCATTGTCAGTTCTCATTTGCCATTTGGAAGTTACTCGCAACGCAGTGGCGTGAGGTGGTACTGACCTCATTGCCACTAGACCCAGGAGACCTAACAATGGCAAATCAGAACTGACAAATGAGATAGGGAAAATCGTCCCTTTTTTGAAACCGCAGCACTCATCAAGCCCGTCGGCCCAAAAACGGGCCATTGTTTCATTTCCGCAACAAGCTCTGTTAGACTTAGGTCGATGGATTCTCAAATCGTAACCATCGTTTTGTTCTTGTTCCTGGGCGCGGGGCTGGGTGTCGCGGTTAGTTGGCTGTTGCTAAAAACCAAAGCTGGTGCAGTTACTGCCGCGGAACAAGCCACTCTACGAGAACGCCTGCTCGCCCGCGAGAACGATCTTCAGCGTTTACAACAGTCGCTGGAAAAGGAATCTGCTGAGCATAAACACTCGCGGTCAGAAAATTCCCAGTTGCAGGCAGAACTTGAGGGTGAACGACGGGCCGCGCAGGAACGTCTTTCCGCGTTCAACCGCGCGACTGATGAATTGACTGAAAAATTCAAGGCTCTGTCGCGTGACGCGCTGAGAGATAACAATCAGTCGTTTTTGCAATTGGCGAATAACACCCTGGAGAAGTTTCAGGAAAGTGCGCGAGGTGATCTTGACCACCGGCAGAAGGCGATTGACCAGTTAGTTAAGCCGCTCAAGGAATCGCTGGAAAAGGTCGACGGCAAGATTGGCGCGTTAGAGAAAGAACGCGCGGGGGCTTACTCCGAGTTGCGGGAACAGGTCAAAGCCCTGGCCACGTCGCATCTCCAACTCCAATCGGAAACCGGCAACCTGGTAAAGGCTTTGCGCACGCCGCACGTGCGTGGTCGTTGGGGCGAGATTCAATTGCGTCGCGTCGTGGAAATGGCCGGCATGCTGCAGTACTGCGACTTTGTCGAGCAGGCCACCGTTACCACAGAAGACAGTAGAATTCGTCCCGACGTTATCGTCCACCTCCCGGGGAACCGCACCATTGTGGTCGATGCGAAGGTCCCGTTCGAGGCGTTTTATGAGTCGATATCAACAACGGACGAGGATATTCGCGCCATGCGGTTAAAGGACCATGCTCGTCTGGTGCGCGCCCACATTGGTTACCTGAGCAAGAAGTCGTATTGGGAATCGGTGCAACCGACGCCTGAGTTTGTCTTGTTGTTTTTGCCGGGGGAGAATTTTTACAGTGCCGCGCTTGAAAACGATCCGAAGTTAATCGAAGACGGTGTCAACCAGAATGTGATTATTGCCACCCCGAGCACGCTGATCGCGCTGCTGAAAGCTGTTTCGTATGGCTGGCGGCAGGAGCAGATGGCAACCAACGCTCAGGAAGTCAGCAAGCTCGGAAAGGATCTTTACGATCGCCTGCGCACCTTCACTAATTATTTCGCAGACATCGGCAAGGGGCTCGACCGCGCGCTCGATTCGTACAACAAAGGTGTAGGTTCTCTTGAGGCGCGCGTATTAGTCACAGCGCGCAAGTTTAAAGAACGTGGTGCAATTGGTGGTGAGGAGATTGAGACTTTGGAACCCATCGACAAATCTACGCGCGCCCTGGCCCTGGACGAAGGCGGGCTCTTCCCGGATTTGGTCGCGCCTGAAACGGAAGAAGATGATTCGCTACCACTGCTTAGCGCAAGGGGCGCCGGCGCTGGAGATAGCTGAAACAATCCGCAGATTTCGCAGATTACGCGGATTAAAGAAAGCGGACAGACTCAACCTGCACCGCTAACTCAATCTGCGAAATCCGCGTAATCTGCGGATAGTTCTTTTTGGATGACACTTTGACTAACGAAATCCTGCTTGGCCCACTCCTTGGAAACAATCGCTCAAAGTTAATCGAGCGCTGTGCTCAGCTTGTCTCGCAGGGCAAATCAGAATCATTTCTATATCTGGCTGCGTCTCACCCGCTGCTGGAACTAGTCAGCGAACAAATCATCGATGGCGTAAAGAACCCCGGAGTGTGGGGCGAACTACCCGTTTATCTCTTTCGCGGCTTTGTCAGACGCATCCTCACTACCGCGGTCGACCAATCATCCGGACACCGGGTGAAGCCACGTATTCCTATCGACCGTGAAGAGTTGCCGCTCAAGCGAAGTTTGATTTCGCAGCTGTTGCATCAGTTGAAGGCGCAGGGCCGGCTGAAGGCAATCGGAGCCCTCTCGGGCAGCGAAGGCTGTGTCAGTACGATCGCGACGCTCGTCGGCGAGATCCAGCGCGCCGCCAAATCGCCGGCCGAAGTCGCTGAAATAATCGCGAGCCGGGCCAGGGATTTCCCACCGCCCGCAAACGGGAAACAGAGCGTTCACACTCAATCTGAGTACGATCAGGAAGTGTCGCTGATCTATTCGACCTATTGTGATTTGTTAGATCGTTTTCAACTGACCGAAGCAGACGCCGACCAGAGGCGCGCTTTGGCGGTTGTCAGCGGGGAACTCGATGGCCAGACGTTGCGACTTCCATGGTTGGCCAACGTCGAGCTACTGGTGCTCGACGGATTCTTTGATTTCACACCGGTGCAGGGCGAGATCTTGCGATGGTTGATTCCCCAGGTCCCGGAGGTGTTGGTCAATCTCAACCACGATCCACGCAACCAGGAAATCTTTCTCCCGTTCCAGGAGACGATTAATCAGCTCCAGGCGATCGCTCCTTTCGATGTGAGCGCCGGTAGCAACGAGGTGCAGCAAACGCCGGGAGCACTGTCAGGCTTGCGCGAGCGTCTCTTCAACCCCACTCGCGCTCCCCAACTCGAACCCACCGATGCTGAGATTGAAGACGCCGGCAAACAGAATGAAATCAGATATCTCGAATGCGGTGATCGAGAGACAGAGATTCGGGCCGTTGCCAAAGAGATGAAAGAGTTGGTCCTGCGGCAGGGTTATGAAGTGTCTGAACTCGCCCTGGTCGTTCGTCAGCGTGCGGCTTACGCGGAGACCATCACGCGGGTGATGCGGGAAGAATCGATTCCCTGCAATCTTGAACTGCCGGTTGCGGCAAGCGACATCCCGGCCAACCGTGCTGCGCTGAAACTGTTCGCGATTCTCGAACAGCTCGCCCGCGAAGAGTCGGTCCCGCCGAGGACTTCGGAGTTGGCTGACTTGATAAAGTCGGAATACTTTCGTTTGAGCGACCACGACCTGGGCATGCTCTCGCGCCGCTTCGATGACGGGTACGCAGTCCTCTTCAATGAAAATGACCGGTCACCAGAGGCCGAGAAAGTGGCCCAGCTAAAGCAGCGTTATCGTATTGGTTGGTGGGATGCTGACGCACTTGAAAATGCGGTGGCGTATGTGGGTAGTGATCTTCCCGTTGCCAACTGGCTGAAGCGGGCGGGAGATCTGATCAAGGAACTCCCGGGCGCAGAAGCGACCAGAGAGCTGCTAAACATTGACACCGCTGAGCAAGCCCGCGATCCGGATGAGGCCGATCAAATTGAAAATGCGGAAACGGCAAAGGTTGAGGAACGAGACGCTGAACGAAAGCGCCGGCCTTCGCGTGATATTCATCCGGCAGCGCTTGCGTGGACATCGTTAGTTATCCAGGAGTTTTCGCAACGTATCTCCGCTATCGAACATGAAGGTACGCCAACCGCGCTTCGTCAATCCCTGATGAAACTGCTGGACCAGCTTGGTTACCGTCAACAAGTAACCCGACCTGCGCGTCTGGCGGTGGAAGACGAAGAACTGCCTGCAGCAATACTGAATTACCACAGTCTTGAAGCGTTAAGACGTGCGTTTGTCGCGGCGATCAAGAGCATTGAAATCGCCGCTACCATTACCTCTGAAGCATCGACCACCAGACTGGCAACATTCATTGACGAAGTTCGCCGCTGCCTTAATTCCCAATCAGTAACCTCAGGCGCTGCAAATCGCGGTGGACTCCGAGTGCTGGAGGCTACCGATATGCGTGGTCTTCGCTTCCGGGCCGTCTTCGTCGTCGGCTTAGTTGAGGGAGGTTTTCCGCTGCGGGCCGCGCGCGATTGGATTTATCCACATGAAGAACGTGAACGGTTGAAGCGTTACGGGTTAACTCTGGAAGATATTTCGCCGGCGACGCTTCTTAAAGAGGAGCACTATTTTTATCAATCCGTATGTCGCGCGACTGAGCGGCTCTACTTAACACGACCGTTAACACTCGCCGATGATTCTGAAACAGTCGCGTCTTACTACATCGACGAATTGCGAAGCGCGGTGGCCCCGTTCGTAGTTGAGTCGGAGACGGTGCGCCGTGACTACGAAGGAGAGAACCTCGGGCAGGTTTCGACAACTGCGGAACTCGACGTCGCCCTGGTGCGGCAGCAGGAGCGCCATCTTCACCGCGGCGATAAGCGGGAGTTGTTGCCCCAACCGCGCATCAAGAGTTTGTTGGCTCTCGCCCGCAACGATCAGTTTCTGAGCCCGGCAGCGCTTCGTCGCATCGAAATTGAGCGTGAACGCGGTGGCCCTGGCTTTGGACCGTACGACGGCGAGATTACCGATCCGCAGTTGCTGGCCTTATTAAATCAGCGGTTCGGCTCCGACTTTGTGCACAGTGCCAGCGGTCTTAGCACCTATGGCAACTGCGGCTACCGGTTTTTTGGCCAGCGTGTATTGAAGCTTGAACCTCGTGGCGAAGCGGCACTCGATCTTCAGGCGATCGATGCCGGCAAACTCCTGCACGATATTCTGCGGCGCTTTTTTGAACGACATCGGAGGCAACGGCTGACCGATTTGAACCAGGAGAGTCTGCAACAGGAACTTCGCGATCTGGCAGACCGCGTCTTCGATGAACATGAACGAGTGGTGCCGCCGCTTAATAGACAAATCTGGAAGATCGACCGTGAGATTCGCAAAATCCTGCTGGATCAGGTGCTGCTGTATGAGTTGGAAATGCAGAGGAACGCCGATGCTTTGGGCGTGGTGCCGGCTTATTTCGAGCTGGCGTTTGGCGGATTGAAATCGGCGGCACGTGATCCGGATTCCCGACCAGAGCCGCTGGAAATCTCGCGTTCTACTTTCGTCGGTGAAGAAATCATGAAGGTTAGTGGACAGATCGATCGGGTTGACGTCGCTGATGACGACACGCTGATCGCGTACGACTACAAGCTATCGACGGGATCAACTAAAGACGACATCAAATCAGGACGAAGTTTACAGCTGCCGATTTATCTTGAAGCCCTTGAGCGATTGATCCTTCCCAACCAAACAATCGCCGGCGGCGGCTACTACGTGATTCGCGGTGGGAACGAGCGGCGCAACCGCGGCCTCCATCGTGCAGAGCTGGTTCATTATTCTGGTATCGGCAAAAAGGCCGGCGCAGTCATCTCTGACGATGAGTGGCAGGAGATTCGTTCAGACGTGATCGCGAAGGTTTGGGATTTCCTGGACCACATGCGGGCGGGCCACTTTGGTGTGAATCCTTCAGAGAAAGATAAGACATGCAGGTTCTGCGACTTTTCTGCCGTTTGCCGTTATGAGCGATTTCGGATTGACCAGAAAAGGTTATCCGCAGATCACGCCGATTCCGCAGATTAAGAGAGCTGGACAACGATGGCGTTGATTGTGGTCACCCTTCTTGAGAACCCACGGCGAGTCTGTCGTGAAATAGAGTTTGGTGTTCTCTGTTGCACAGAGAGTTGGAGATATCCCAACGGCCTTATAGGTTGCAGCCTTAGTCCTACTTAATTACTTAGCCGCTTTAAACCGCGAAATCTGTGTAATCTGCAGATAGCCATGGCAATGCATATACAAATAGAAAAGCGTAATTTATTGCCAGAGCAGGCAGCGGCTGCTTACGAGATCAAGAAACACATCTCGGTAACGGCTGGGCCAGGATCCGGTAAAACGACTGTCCTCGTTGAGCGTTACCTTCACATTCTCCGCAAGAACCCACACCTGAACATCGATCAGATCGTCGCAATTACCTTTACCAATCGCGCAGCCAACGAAATGCGCGAACGTCTGCGCAAACAGCTGGACCTGATCCTGCAGTCATCTTCAGACAAAGATCGCAGGCAGTGGCTCAATTACAAACGCACGCTTGATGGAGCCGTGATAACGACCATTCATGGATTCTGTTCGCGCCTGTTGCGAGAGTTTCCGGTTGAGGCGCGAGTCGATCCGCAGTTTCTGTTGTTGGACGAGCATCGTGCGGCGATGTTGCTGGAATCAGTGGTCGAGGAATGTCTCACCAAATTCATCAGCGCCGGTCACGTCGAAATATCGCGGCTGACACTTGGGGTGGGACGCGGAAAACTAGCAGCTGCCCTGGCCCAGATCTATCGCGAAGTTCGCGGTCAGGGACTCTCGTTGCGCGAACTGGCATTGAAAACTGCGAACAGCCACGCGACTGAAGCGGACCACGCCAATGCAATTAACGATTTGACCAGTTCGATGAACGACTTTCTTTCGGTCAGGCGCACGACACCGGCCGCGCGCGGTAATCATGCCGAAGTCAGTGCGAGCTGGCCGAACTTTAGGACAACGGTGGCAACCGTTCCCAACGTGGAAGGACTGGCGGACTACTGTCGCTCGGTTGAAAGTTTTCGTAAGTTTCGCCCTTCAGCTTCCGGCAATCTAAAGCCATACGTCCATGCGCTTGACTCGTTGATTTGGGAGTCAAACCTTCTCGGACGAATACCGCAGCTTTCTCTGGATCTGTTTGCGAAACAATACGCGCTGGAAATCTGCCTGCTACTGACAGAGATCGACGAACGGCTAAACGAAGAGAAGGGGAAGATTTCGGCGCTTGATTTCGACGATCTTGAATTGCGTGCGCTTGAGGTACTCGAGCGTCCTGAAGTTTTGACCCGCGCTGCGGAACGTTACAAGTTTTTCCTGGTCGATGAGTTCCAGGACACAAACGGATTACAGCGCCGGCTTCTGGAGAAACTTGCGCTGCAAAAAGGCCGGCGAGCCAGCGCAAATCTATTTATCGTCGGCGATCCCAAGCAATCGATCTACAGCTTTCGCGGTGCGGACGTCGCTGTGTTTAGCGCGATGACTGACACGTTGTTGTCTGCGGGCGGAGAAGTTAAGCCGCTGCTCCTGAACTTCCGCAGCCAGCCACCGCTGATCAAGTTTTTCAACTTGCTGTTTGAGCGGTTGTTTATACCGAAAGACGAGGTCGCGAAACAGGAACGCGAGGAGCTCGGTTACGTCTACCACGAGCACAGCGAAGCAAAGCGGGAGTTGCGCGACAGTGGACCGCTCGTAGAGCTAATGGTTACAACCGAAGCCTCAGGCTCCGAAGACGATCCGAAGGCGGACCAGGGATCGCGCGAGCTCGATGCAGACCAGCTGACCCTGCGTATCGCGAGTTTAGTTAATCGCGAACCTGGTGCTCCAAATTACAGTGATATCGCCCTGTTATTTCGGGCGATGACTCAGGTTCGAATCTACGAGTCGGCATTTCGTCGGGCGAACATTCCTTATCAAACCGTTCTCGGACGCGGTTTTTATGAACGTCAGGAAATCACCGACCTTATCCAGCTGCTGCGCTTTCTGGACAACAAGACCGATGAGCTCGCGCTTGCCGCAGTGCTGCGTTCTCCGCTGTGTGGGATTTCCGACAATGCATTGCTGGCGTTGCGATGCGCGCCATGGTTGGACGAAGTGGATCACGGAGATCCGCTTAAACACTTCACCCAAACGCGGAAGTTCGTCGTTGCTCTGCGGCGCCACCGGGAGATTGCTTACATCGACGACGAGGAACACGAGTTGTTGGACCGTGCGCGTGATCTGATCGATGGACTTAGCTCGCGGCAACATCACTATTCACTAAGTAAGCTGCTGCGATTTGCGGTTGACCGCGCGGAATTTTTCACGGTGATTGCGGCGAGTTTCGATGGGGCTCAGCGGCTGGCAAACGTGCAACGGCTTTTCACCCTCGCCGAGCGCTTCGAGCATTCAGGGGCGCATTTGATTCGAGACTTTGTACGCTACGTTGAAGAGTTTGAAGCCATTGGGAGTCGCGAAAGCGAAGGCCAGATCGATGAAGCGGCCAACGCTGTGAAGCTCATGACGATTCATCAGGCCAAGGGGCTTGAATTTCCCGTCGTCATCATCCCCGAGCTGCAAAGATATTCGCGAATGCCTGATAACTGGTTTCTGCTGGATCGTCATCGTGGTCTGACGCTGAAGGTCCCTGATGGACGTGGGAAACTGGTGGCCGGTTGCACCTTTTCCAGTTTTGAACAGAGGCAAGCGGGGCGCGAAGAGTTTGAAAGCATGCGGCTGCTTTATGTCGCTGCCACGCGCGCGCAGGATCGTTTGATACTTTCCGGGACCGTCAAAGATGTTTCTAAGCTGGGGTTGAAAGGTGATACCTGGCTCAACTGGATCTGGCAGTCTCTCGAGTTGCCGACTCCTTCACAGAGTACTGTGATCGACCTGGCTGATGACCTTCAGGCGCAAATCACGCTGAATCTTGCCGACGAGCCTTCCGACGTAGCGACCGTCGAAGCAACGGCAGAGTCTCCTGATCGACAGTCGGTGGAAAGCCTGGCGTCGATTGCCGAGGCTTTTCCTCTTTTGGGTAGCATCGCTGCCGAGTGCACAAATTCAGTCCATAGATTTAGTGTTACCCAGTTGATCAACTACCGACGCTGTCCGCGTCAGTACTATTTCGACCGTGTCTTGCATGCGCCGTCACCGGATGCGCTGGCTGTTTGGAACAACGCCGAAGCGCCGGAACCTCCTGCCAATCTCACTGCGACGCTGAAGGGCGCAGTAATACACCGCTTCTGCGAAACCTACACAACCGGGAACAATGCCGAAGAGTTGTTAAGGGAAAGTTTTGCAGACGTGGTGCGCGCGCGACAGGCAGAGCTGGCTGATCGGCTGGTTGAGATTAATGTCGATGAAGCGATTGCAGACCTACTGCCGCTGGCCCACAACTATTTAGGGAGCCCGGTGTTCGAGCGAATTGAAAAAGCGCGCGTAGAGATATCGAATCATAGTGGCGCTGTCGTTGTCGTGGGGTTATGGAGTGAACTGGGCTTCCGGTTGCGACGACGCTTGGGAATATTGTCGGGCGCCATCGACAAGCTGCTCATAACCAGAGCGCCGACTGGAAATGGCTATGAGGTTGAGATAATCGACTTCAAGACGAATCGTATCAGGAGTCAGAAGTCAGAAGTCAGAAGTGAGCGCGTGGAAACAAACTTAGCTGATTCGATAATGCAGTTTGCTTTCGACTTTGACGCGCCGGTAAACGCTGGTGCTAACCAGAGCTCTGATACTGTTGATGATCAGGTGCGTATTGCGGCTTCAGACTATGAACTTCAGATGCAAGCGTACGCTTTGGCGGTGACCGAACTAATGCCCGAACTCAAGCAGGCGGGATTTTCGATTAAATCGACGCTGCATTTCCTTGATCCCAACGTCGAGTTTCATTTTTCAGGCGCACAATTGTCGTCCGAAGCCTGCGCGCTGGCGATTGATGAGGCAATGATGGATATTGTCTCTTCGGTTGAACCGAGCGAGTTCCCATTTCGTCCGGCGATGCACTGCAGGATGTGCAACTTCAGGGGTATCTGCCAACCCGGTCGCGAGTGGGTGCGAGCGGATCAACGAGCGAATAATCTAGTCGAGGATCGCTCATTCACGGCAGCAATCGATTGAATGTCCCAGAATACAGAACCGAGTGCGGTAGCGCCGGATGCTTGAGTCAATTTTGATATCCCAATTGTTCGACTCTGAACCTGCTTAAGATGTCTTCAGCATCCGGCGCTACCGCGCTCGCTTCGGCAATACCTATTAACTATGACCAAACAAAGCAGTCCACAAGTCGGAGATGCGGCGCCAGACTTCCATTTGATAGATGGCGACGGCAAAGCCTGGAGCTTAAATGAAAACCGCGGCCAGGTCGTGGTGCTGCTTTTCTACCCGGGAGATGAAACGCCTATTTGCACGCGGCAGATGTGCTCGGTGAGAGATCGCTGGGAAGACTACGTGGCGACCGGCGCAGAAGTGGTGGGACTCTCTACCGATTCCGTCGAATCGCACAAGAAATTCTCAGAGCATCACAAACTCCCGTTGCGTTTGCTGTCTGATGCTAATGGGGAAGTAGCCAAACAATTTGGGGCGCAGTCGCTGATTCCTGGCAAAGTGGCGCGATCCGTTTTCGTGATCGACGCAGACGGAATAATTCGACATCGGGACGTCAGACCGTTGGGTTTGTTTCGACCAAAGGATGATGCGGTAATCGAAGCGATCAGGAAAGCGCAGAGTGCATAGACAGGATTAATTAACAAGATGATGACCACCTGACCGGTCAGATGCGCAAATCGTGTTAATCCTGCTAATCCTGTCTGATAGTTTCACGTATAATCCCGGCAAGGAGAGTTCATTTCATGGCCGATAACATTAAATGCAAACATTGTGGTGAGAAGCGTCCGGCGCTCGGTTTCGCTCCGCTTCCGAACGAACTAGGTCAACGTATTGCCACGGAGATTTGCCAACCTTGTTGGAGTGGCTGGTTACAAAAGCAAACTCAGATCATCAATCACTATGGTCTGGATCTGACAAATCCCGACGCGCAAAATTTTCTCTTCGATAACATCAAGGGTTATCTCTTCGGCGATGCTCTGCCGATGGCAGGCCAGGCTGAGATCGATACCACCAAAGAGGGCAGCGTGAAGTGGTGATGTTTCTCCAGTAGCCTACCAACTCTTCCTTGAACGTTCGTTTAAGGTGATGGTTTTCCTGGTTTGAAATATACCGAACGACCCTGGCCTCTTCGGATCCTCCGGCAGAGATCAATTTGGCGTTCTTGCTTCGCGGGATTCCTCCAATGTATGAGTAGAGATCTTCACGGAAGTCAGTCGCCAGCCACGGCTCTCTTCCCGCCGTACTCCATGTGAAGTGCACCAACCTGCTCAGATATTTTCCAGACATACGTAGCCTCCTTATGTACTGCCGGCCCGTCGGGCCCCTCCAGCAGCGAGGCTAACACCGGTCCACGCCCTTACGGACGTGGCTACTGAATACCAGCCCTTCGGGCTTTAGCAGGAACTTTCATCGTAGTTCGAGACCAGGTCTTCAGGCGCACCCGTCTGAAACCTCTTCCGAACTTCTCGCGTACCAATCCCTCGTTCATTTACTGTTTCGCGCTTTCTAAGTTAAGCTTTCGTCATTCAGTTCCAACCCGAGGGTTCGATCGCCGATCTGGATCGGTCCTTCAATAACAACTTTGGGGATTGGTCGCTTATGCCTAATGTCCGCCGGCTGTCTCTGTTTGCGCTCGCCCTTCTCGTCCCTGTTTTTTACTCAATCAAAACTTCTGAAGCTCAACGCAGCGGAATCGACGTTTATGCGATTACGAACGCTCGTATTGTGACTGTCTCAGGAGCGGTGATTGAACGCGGGACGCTCGTGGTCCGCGACGGGCTAATCATGGCTGTCGGGGCAAATGTCTCCGCCCCTGCCGATGCACGGATGATCGACGGAACCGGGTTGACGATTTATCCAGGTCTCATTGACGCCAGCACTTCGCTCGGAATTCCGCTTCCGTCACCTACACCGGCAGCTGTTCCGACGACGGGTGGTGGCGGTTTCGGGCAGCTGCGTCCGCAAACATTTCTTAGCGCGCCCAACTCACCGCAACCTCCAGGGCTGCAACCCGAAGTTTTAGTTGAGGACTTTATTCGCCCGGGCGGTGAACAAATCGAAGCGGCGCGCAACGCGGGTATCACTGCCACTGTGAGCGCGCCTAGAACTGGAATCTGGATGGGCCAGTCGGCCCTGATCAATCTCGCCGGTGAAACGCCGCAGCAGATGATCGTGCGTTCGCCGGTGGCGATGCACGTAAGTTTTACGCCGCTGCGAGCGGGCACGTTCCCAAATTCGCTGATGGGCGTGTTCGCGGCCCTCAGGCAATCATTGCTCGACGCCCAGCGTTATCGTGAAGCTCAGCAGATTTACGACCGCTCACCTCGAGGCGTGCGACGCCCGGATCAAAATCGATCTCTAGCTGCGTTGTTGCCAGTGCTTGATGGGACTATGCCGGTCGTCATGTACGCCGATCGCGAGCGTGAAATCAGTCGCGCACTCGACCTGGCCCAGGAGTTCAAGCTTAAAGTGATCATCGCCGGCGGGATGGAATCGGATCGGTTAGCTACTCGGCTCCGCGAAAGCAAAGTGCCGGTATTGCTCTCGCTCAATTTTCCACGACGCACAACCGCGGCCCTGCCAGAGGCAGATCCGGAACCGGTGCGGGTGTTACGCGAACGCGTCGAAGCGCCGAAGACTGCGGGACGACTTGCGGCAGCGCGGGTTCCGTTTGCATTTCAATCCGGCGGTCTAACCAACGTTGCAGACTTCTCTGCAAATCTACTGCGGGCAATCGAGAGTGGTCTTTCTAAAGATGACGCCTTAAGAGCGCTAACGATTTGGCCGGCTGAGATATTTAACGTTTCGGATCGACTCGGTTCACTTGAAGTCGGCAAGATTGCCAATCTGACGATCACCCGCGGCGACCTGCTTGATCGCAATCGTCAAATCGCACATGTCTTTATCGATGGGCGACAAATAGATTTGCGACCGGCAACACCGGCAGTTCCAGGCGCGGCGCCAGTTTCAGCGACCGGCACGTGGAACGCCAGCATCGACTTAGGTTCTGGAGAACTCGGCGCCACGCTAACACTCCAACAAACTGGCGATCGCTTGCGTGGGGCGTTTCAAGGTGCACTCGGAAGCGGCGAGCTGAGCAATGCTTCTGTTAGTCCAGGCGGCGAAATCCGATTCACCTGTCCGGTGACGTTGGAAGGTCAAACTACAGAAGCGACGTTCTCCGGTCGGATCAACGGCAATGAAATGACTGGAACAGTTAACGTGGTGGGGCGCGCGCCAGGCTCGTTTACCGCGACGCGCGCTGCGGCACCCACGCCGTAAGCGAGTTAAATCTAACAATCGGTGAAACTATGAAAGGCTCCCAAGTATGAAAAGGTTGCTGGTTCATGTTCTAGCCTGTGCGGTGCTCACTGCTTCCTTGGTACCCGTTGCCGTTGCGCAGGATCGAAGCGTTGCTACTTTGATTCAAAACGCCACCGTGTTGACGATCACGCGCGGCACTCTGACGAACACCGATGTGCTGATTAGGAATGGCAAGATTGCCGCGATTGGCAAGGGTCTAAAGAGTCCGGGTGGCAACACGCGGATCATCGACGCCGCAGGCAAATACCTGATGCCGGGGATCATCGACTGCCATTCCCATTCAATGCTCGACACGATCAACGAAGGGACGCTCTCCGTCACTTCGATGGCCCGCACTCGCGACGTGCTTAACCCCAATGACGTAGACCTTTATCGCGCACTCGCTGGCGGCGTTACGACCTTGAACTTGTTGCACGGATCCGCGAATGCGATTGGCGGTCTAAACACGGTGGTAAAGATCAAATACGGGCGGCCGGTGGAAGAATTCATATTTCCAGGCGCTATGCCCGGGATCAAATTCGCGCTGGGAGAAAATCCAAAGCGTGCCAGTTCTACACCGCAGGCAGGCCAGCAGCGTCGTTATCCAGCCACCCGCATGGGGGTTGAGGAAGTCATCCGGGAAGCATTTACTCGCGCGCGTGATTACAAGCGGACCTGGGACGAGCATCGCATGGCGGTCTCCCGTCGCGAAAAGAATTTGATTCCGCCTCGCCGTGACATTCAACTCGAACCACTGGTTGAAGTCCTGGAAGGCAAACGCCTGGTCCATGCTCACAACTATCGAGCTGATGAAATTCTGATGCTGATCAGCCTGGCGGACGAGTTTGGTTTCAAGATCAAGACATTTCAGCACACGCTGGAAGGGTACAAGGTGGCGAAGGAGATCGCCCAACACGGAGCCGGCGCTTCGATCTTTGCCGACAATTGGGCCTATAAAATTGAGGCCTACGACGCTATTCCTCACAACGCGGCAATCATGACGCGGGCTGGTGTGAAGGTGTCCATGAATTCCGATTCAGATGAGCGGGCGCGACGTCTGAACATTGAAGCCGCAAAAGCGATGAGATACGGGGACTTGAGCGAAGAAGAGTCGCTGAAACTGATTACCTGGAACCCCGCCTGGCAGTTAGGCATTCAGGATCGCGTTGGTTCAATCGAGGTTGGAAAAGACGCAGACCTGGCCATTTGGAACGGCCATCCGTTCAGTGTTTACTCCCGCGTTGACACCACCTTCGTCGATGGCGAAATCTTTTTCGATCGCCAACAGGACCTGGGCAGACGCGCAGAGTTTTTGCGTCAACGTGCCGAGCTTGAACAAGCAGAGCCCAACCGGCCGCCTCGTGGGGGCGCATCTCCGCAAGCACCGCGCCGTCGACCACCTACCAATGCTCACGACGACTGGGATGGAGGTGACGAGCATGAATAATTTCAGACGCACCCTTCGCCGGTTGATGTTGTTCGTTGCGCTGCTGCTCGTGGTGACACAGGTTCAGGCTCAGCAGATTGGCAATCCGACCACTCAGAACGGCGTGAATTCCCCTCGCGGCGTTTTCGCGATTCGCAATGCCCGAATCGTCACGGTCAGCGGGGCAGATATCGAGAACGGAACTGTAGTTATTCGCGACGGAAAAATCGAAGCCGTCGGCGCGAGCGTCAATGTTCCGTCGGGCGCTCAGACGATTGAGGGGCGCGGTCTTTCTGTTTATCCGGGAATGATGGATGCCGGAACGTCTCTTGGTCTAACTGAAGTGGGCCAGGGCGCGCCGGGGACCGTCGATACTTCCGAAGTCGGCGATCTGAACCCCAACGCCAAAGCGATCTACGCGATTAATCCCCACAGTGCCCACTTTGGAGTGACCCGCGTGGACGGCGTCACCAGCGCGGTCTCAATTCCGCTGGGTGGGTTGATAGCTGGCCAGGCCGCAATCATCAACCTCGCCGGAACTAATCAGTTTGAGATGGCAATCGTACCGATGGCCGCACTCGTAATTAATTATCCGCGCAGCAGTACCGGCGGAGGTGGTGGATTTTTTGCTGAGCTGCTGCAAGCAAATCTGACTGAAACACTTGCAGTCGCCAATCGTCAGGTGGACCAAATACGCAGGATGCTTCGCGACGCGGAAGCTTATGGTCGGGCGCAGGATGCGTATGCAAAAGACAAGTCGCTGCCGCGCGCGGATCGAAATATCGTTCTGGAATCGCTGTTGCCCTATGTTCGCGGTGAACGGCCCGTGATCTTCCGCGTAGACAGGGAAACTGACATTCGTGCTGCCATTAGATTCGCGGAAGAAATGAAGTTGAAGCCGGTGATACTCGGTGGCGATGACGCATGGAAGATGGCCACGTTTCTAAAAGAGAAGAATGTGCCGGTAGTGCTGACTGGTATCTGGGATTTGCCGTCGCGTGAAGACGATTTCTACGACACGCTTTACGAGAACGCTTTCAAACTTCAACAAGCTGGAGTTCGGTTTGCAATCTCAAGTGGCGACAGTGGTCCAAATGTCCGCAATCTTCCGTTTTATGCGGGCATGGCGGCGGCGTTTGGTTTACCGAAAGCCGAGGCGTTAAAAGCTGTGACGCTTTATCCGGCGCAGATAATGAACGTAAGCGATAAATTGGGCTCAATCGAAGTTGGCAAGATGGCGAACCTGGTGGTCACTGATGGCGATCTACTGGAGACCCGCACGCATATTCGCCACCTGTTCATTGATGGCCGGCAAGTGCCGTTGACCAGCCGCCACACCGATCTTTACGACGCATTCAAGAATCGACGTTAGCACCTCTGTGCGTCCTCAGTGCTCTCTGTGTTTCTGTGGTGGATTTTTCTACGGTCCGCTCAGAGACACAGGGAACACTGAGGTTACACTGAGAAACACTTGATCCAGAAAATGAATTTTCCAGAGGGGGACGTTCTCTTGTCTAAACCGCACTTTCTTAAAACGATTCGTATCACCGCGCTTATCCTCGCCGCATTAGTTTTCTCAACCGGTGCGTTGGCCCAAACCAAGCTGCTACGGTTTCCTGACATTCATGGCGACCGCGTCGTATTCACTTACGGCGGCGATCTTTGGACAGCCTCGGCATCCGGCGGCAGTGCAATTCGCCTGACCTCTCATCCTGGCGTTGAAGTTTTCGGTAAATTCTCCCCGGATGGAAAATGGATCGCATTCACCGGACAGTATGACGGCGACGAACAGGTTTACGTCGTCTCGGCTGGAGGCGGCGTGCCACGCCAGCTGACGTTCTATCCGGCCAAAGGTCCTCTCACGCCGCGCTGGGGTTGGGACACTCTGGTCTATGGTTGGACCAGCGATGGGAAAAGGATCGTCTTTAAGTCTCAACGTGACTCGTGGGCGTTGCCGATCGCGCGGCTTTATTCGGTTTCAGTCGACGGTGGACCAGCAGAGGCACTACCAATGCCCCAGGCCGGCTCAGGAGATTTTTCACCTGACTCTTCGCAAATCGTTTACTCGCCACAGTCGCGCGACTTCCGTCCGGAAAAGCGCTATGGCGGCGGACAAGCTAACGCACTTTACATCTTCGATACGAAATCTTTCGCTACCAAGCGCATCGCCGATGGACCCCGGGCCACTCGCGATCCTATCTGGGTCGGCGACACGATTTACTACAACTCCGACCGCGACGGCCATTTCAACTTGTACGCCTACAACGTCGCCAACGCGAAAACTACGCAGGTAACCCACAACAAAGTTTGGGATGTTCGTTGGCCCAGCTCCGACAACCAGAATCGCGTAATTTATGAATTGAACGGCGAACTGCAGGTGTTGGACACCCGGAGTGGTCGCAGCGAAGGGATCTCTATAAGTGTTCCGGACGAAGGTCTGGCGCGTCGGCCCAATCGGATCCCGGTATCAGCGTTTATCGAGTCGGTCGGATTGAGTCCTAAAGGCGAGCGCGCTCTTTTCGTCGCCCGTGGAGATGTTTTCACAGCCCCGATTGAAAAAGGCCCGACGCGAAATCTAACTCACTCCTCCGGAGCGCATGATAAGTGGGCCAGTTGGTCGCCTGATGGCTCCCGCATCGCTTACATCTCAGACGTAACCGGCGAAGAAGAGCTGTACATTGCGCCACAGGATGGGTTGAAGCCCGCCGAGCAAATTACTCGCGGCGGCAGCGCCATGCGTTATCAACCTGAATGGGCGCCTGACGGCAAACGCATCGCGTTTAGTGACAAGGATGGCAAGCTTTATGTAATCACACTCGCTGACCGGCGCATCGTTGAGGTCGCAGATTCTCCGCATGGGCAAATCCGCGATTACATCTGGTCCCCGCGCGGAAACTATCTGGCGTTCAGTCTTGACGACAACACCCATCGCTTCTCAGGTATTCATGTTTGGAGCGCTGCGGATGGTCGTGTTCACCGGTTGACTGACTACACATTTAACTCGACCAATCCGACCTGGGATCCGCAGGGCAACTACATCTATTTCCTTTCGGATCGCGAATTCCAACCTCAGATTTCGCAGATAGAGTTTAACTATGCGACGAATCGAACGTCTTACATCTACGCGATCGCATTGAGAAAAGACGTCAAGCATCCCTTTCCGATGGAGAGCGACGAAGTAACCATTTCCAAGCCTGACGACGCAGCCAAACCGGTGGGAACTCCACCGGGAGTGGAGCCCAAGCCACCAGCAAAAGACATTAGCAAGGAAGTGAAGAAGGAACCGGCTGGGGCAACGCCGTCTCCCGAGCCTAGCCCGACGCCGGCAGCTGCTGAAGCCAAACCCGACGCTGCGCCAAAGCCTCCGGCGACGATGACGATCGATTTTGATGGCATCGCCAATCGGGTGGCGCGTGTGCCAGTCGCCGCCGACAACTACGGCGGCTTGTCTGCCAAGACAGGTCATCTGATATATGCGAGCGGATCGGCCTTTTTCTACGGACGCGCGGGTGATCGTCCGACGAACCTGAAGATCTTCGCTTTCAAAGACCGCAAGGAAACCACCATCGCTGAAGATATTCGTGGTTATGTGCTTTCCGACGACGGCTCGAAATTGTTGGTGGCCCAGGGACCGGGCTATGCACTCTATGACGCTACTCCGCAGGGTGATAAGACACGCAAAGCAGTATCTACCGGCGGATTGTTTGTAGATCGGGTGCCGGCTGAAGAGTGGAACCAGATCTTCAACGAAGTTTGGCGACGCTATCGCGACTGGTTCTACGTGCCCAACATGCATGGCTACGACTGGGTGGCCTTGCGCGAACAGTACAAGCCTCTGCTGCAATACGTTTCACATCGTTCGGACCTGAACTTTGTGATCCAGGAAATGATCTCGGAGTTGACGATCCAACACGCTTACGTCGAAGGCGGTGATTTTCAAATTCCGCCGCGTCCGCGCGTTGGCTTACCGGGCGCACGCTTCGAGGTTGAACGAGCCTCCGGCAAATATAAAGTCTCCAAGATCTTTGAGGGCCAGAATGAAGAAGACATTTATCGTTCACCCTTAACGGAGATCGGAGTCGACATTAAGGTTGGTGATTACATACTTGCGGTCGATGGCGAGGAACTAAAAGGCACGGACGACATTTACCGTCTGCTCAGAAACAAAGCTGACAATCCGGTAAGTCTGACAGTGAATCGGACTCCGTCGATGACCGGCGCGCGCGTGGTTGCGTATCGACCGATCACGGATGAAAGCAATCTCATTTACCTCGACTGGATTGCCAAAAACCGGCGCCGGGTGGAGCAGGCAACTGGAGGCCGAGTTGGCTATATCCACATTCCGGATATGGGCGCTGCCGGAATTCGCGAGTTTATCAAGTGGTATTACCCGCAGATCGGGAAAGAAGGTTTGGTGGTCGACGTGCGAGCTAACGGCGGCGGCAACGTGTCGCGCATGCTCATCGAGCGGCTGCGGCGCAAACTGCTGGGTGTTAACTACGCGCGCACTGACGACCAGGCCAATACCTATCCCGATCAGGTTTTCCTTGGGCCAATGGTCGCGTTGTTGGATCAAAACTCGGCGTCAGACGGCGATATCTTCCCCTACATGTTTCGTGAGGCGGGACTGGGACCGTTGATTGGAAAACGATCGTGGGGTGGCGTGGTTGGTATTCAGAATCGAGGCACGCTTATCGACGGTGGCACGATCTTCGTACCCGGCTCAGGCCTGGCGAACAAGAACGGCGAGTGGATCATCGAAGGCTACGGCGTCGATCCTGATATTGAGGTTGAAAACGATCCGAAGTCAGAAATCGAAGGCCGCGATCCGCAACTCGAACGTGGCATTGCGGAAGTAATGGCCAGACTAAAAGCGCCGGTGAAGTTGCCGGCCAAACCCGCCGGACCCGTGAAGACGATCAGGTAAGACTTTTGAGCACTGTGCCGTGCTCTGTGAAGGCAAAAGGTAAGCTCTTGGCAAACTTGACTTGTTGGAGGTAATCACAATCTGTGATCACCTTAGCTTTCTCCTCGGCGTTTTAAGTTGAAAAACGGATGAGGCGAAAGGGCGGCTCAGCCGCAAAAGACACATCAATTCAATCTTCTTGGATCGAAAAAAATGCTGCGGCTATCTCGGCAAGATCAATTTGCCCACAGCTCCTTTCACGCCGGCAGCAAAGGCGGCGGGCACGCCATTCGACGTGCGGGACGCGAGACTCAGCGTATCGAAGCCGGGGCCGGTAAGTACTTTCCACGTGCGGCCGTCGTCAGTTGAATAGTCACCGCCAGATGGGCCAAGGGCGACGAGTGTTCCAGGCCCGGATGCAGAATGGGCAGCGTAGGCGACCACAGAACGAAAGCCTGTGAGACCCTTCACCAGTGTCCAGGTGACTCCGCCGTCACTGGTAACCGCGAGGTTGTCGACGGCCTCGTTCTCTTTCCTGTAGTCACCACCGACAACCACACCTCGCTTCGCGTCGCGAAAGGCGATGGAAAAAATCCCCGCAGATGGACCCGCGGCGAGCGGTGTCTCCGCGATCTTCCAGCTGCGGCCGCGGTCGGTAGTGCGTAGCACGCGGGCTTTGGCGCCGGCGCCCGTGCCAATCCACGCGTGCGATTTCCCGAACAGGGCGATGTTGGTGCCGCTCGCGGCAAACGCACCTTCATTCTCCATTGCCGGTGGCAAGCCACTCGGGGGCACGCGCACCCAGGTTCGTCCACCGTTTTCAGTGGTCATGATGCAGAACTGGCCGTCAATCGAGTCGCCGATGACGATGCCATGATTGCGATCCCAAAAGGACATCGCATCGTAGAAAGCTTTTGGATCGTCGTTCTTGAATTGCAGCGTCCAGGTCGCGCCCGCATCGGTTGTCTTGTAGATGCGTGACGCAGGACCGTTGCCGATGCTGAGTACGTAGGCGGTGCGGGCATCAACGGCGTCAATATCTCGAAAGTCGAGCGCGTCAGTGGTTACTTTGAGTTTCGTCCAGGTCGTGCCGCCGTCGGTGGTGCGCAGCACGGTTGAGTCTGCACCACTGGCCCACGCCACGCGATCGCTTACTGCGCTCACACCGCGCAAACGTGCAGTCACTCCGCTGGTTTGTAGCGTCCATTGCGGCGCGCCAAAAAACGAAGTTACCGCGAGAAGGAGTAGCAGATTCATAGTCGACAACATTTACCGTGGGATTCAGCTTGCCCCAAAAAGAATCTCTGCCGAATAACCGACCGGCTCGTCCAGCGACGAGTTCGTAAAGGCGCCGAGGTTTTTCATTACCTAAAGTAGCAGTGATAATTAAAGAAGGGCACCGCTCGACAAAGTGAACGAAGCCCTTCGAAATCTGAGAATGTTCAGACCTGCCGCCAACGTCGGCTACGGCTTCAACATTATCTCCCGCAAGATTCGCGTCCGGAGATAGTCGCGCAGAGGGAAGCGGGTGGTGTCGAGCTTCGTGTCTCGTCGATCCTTGTTCCTTTCCCCCGTGATCTCCTCAGCGATTTTCTGAAGCTGGTCCTCGGTGGACTGGTTGTAGTTTAGCCGGCCAAAGTCGGAGTAGAGATAGGCGATGGCCACGTCCCAATCATCCGGCCCGCTGATCGTTGGATTAATCAGCACTTTCGTGTCGACGACGATGCCGGCTGATTTTTGCTTCGCAGCGTTCTTCGCGAAATTCGCGCGCAGGAACTTCATGTACTCGTCAAACTTGCCTGGCTTGGTGCGGTAATAGTTGATCACCCACACCGGGCCTTCAGTGTAGTTTTCCTGGGCGTGGGCTTGCTGTACAAAACCTATACAACAACAGAGAAGAATTGTAAGCAGAGTTAGTTTTTTCATTGGGAGACTCCTTGGGAGAAGGTGGAATTACATGCGGCTTGTATGCTACGGGGCGGTGAGTTGTCAATGTTAAGGATTCCAGTGAGCAGTGAACAGGGAACGAACCTATTCTTCAACCAGTCCCGCGAACAGTTCGCTAACCGAAACTTTCCAACCTGCCAACACACTTGATTCAGCGGATTCATTCTCAGCATAGCGAGACACTTCCCATAGCGGGCGCTCATTCTTGGTGGCGGCGTGACGAACTTCAATCGTCTTCGTCGACGAATCCACGATCCATAGTTCACGAACACCCAAGGCCAGGTAGGTATCGGCTTTGGTGGTCCGATCGTAAACAGCTGTGCTCTTTGAAGCGTACTCGAAAACGATATCGGCGGAGGTCCGCTTCTTTCCCATTGTCTTTGCTAACTCTTCAGACACATACATCATGTCGGGTTCGAGATACGTTGCCCTCTTTTCAGATCGGTAAATTGGCGCGTGCGGATGGTAAATATCACCTTTGAGGTTCTTGGTGAGCATGAAGCCGACTAGCGACTTGTTTAGACGAGAGTCGATGTCATCGTGTGGCGGGGCAGGTGGTGGAACCATAAACAAGAACCCTCCAATCAGATCGTAGTGGAAGCGATCCTCGGGTGCGGGCAGCTCCCAAAATTCTTGAAGGGTGTATTGGCGCAAGTAGCGGTGAGAAAACGGGCGCCTCTTTAATTTCTATCGACTGCATAGGTATCTCCACTTGTCCGAATGCTAGCACTGAGAAAATCTCTGTCAAGCCAGGCTCAACACGTACACACTGCGGCGAGATGCAAGTAGTTCAAAGTTCAGCGCAACCAGCAGCCTAAAGGCTGAACTCTGAGCACCTGGACTTCGGCAATTCATTCCTTTATCAACAACTTTTCCTGCGGCAGCATAGCCGGCGCGCCTTTGTGTTGCCAGCATCGTATTGGTCCATGCATGCGACGTGAGCAAGGCGTGCCCTTCTTCGTCCTGGCGCCGCAAAGATAAACCTCATCTTCCACAGTCGCATTCGTTGCAACAGAATTTGAATTCGAAACCGGTCGTGGTCCTGCCGGATCCTCGGGTGCGGTAATCGGTGAATCAGCCCGACGGATAATCGTTAGCGGCGGCGGTGGATGCCGGCTCGCACGGCCCAGCATGTAAGCCGTTCCGGCGAGGGTGATCCCGAAGAGGAGCCATGGGCCGAACCGTTGCTTCCGAAAACGCCGGGCGCAGTCATTGCAGAACTTTCTGCTAGTCCAAAAATACCATCGGAGACGCAGCAGTTTCGTTCCACACTCCGCGCAGAAGTTTGGTTTGTACATTTGTGAGGTGTGTCAGTAGTCCGTTGTTAGTCGTCAGTTGCGCCTTGGATGAACGAGCAACTAACAACTGACCACTGACAGTCCTTAATTTGGTCGCTTTTACGCGGACTCCGCTATTGGTACACATCAAAAGCAAACTAACAGTTTGCGTTGCGTGATTTTCCTAATCCGAAGCAACGCAAAGCATGCCCCGCGCGTCCGAAAATGGCTAGCCGATCCCCAGCAACATTCATTCTGACTAATTGCAAAAAGTCTGGCTTGCCCGGATACTCAAAATAACGGTAAAAACTGCCTGGATGATGAATTCAAACTTCCCAACCACTAAGACCCGACGACCCCTTTTCAAGCGCATTTTGACGGGCTCACTTCTGCTGATGGCGCTCTTTTCCATTTGCATTACCCTGCCCGCGACCGCTCAGGATCCGGTTGACACAATCACCACTGACACGTCACTCGTCCAATTGAATATAGGTGTGGTTGATCCGCGCGGACGGGCGGTGACGTCCCTATCGCAAAACGACTTTGCCGTTTACGAAGACGGGGTCAAACAGCCGATCTCTTATTTTGAGCCGACGACCTCGCCGTTTAGTTTGGTGATGTTGCTGGACATGTCCGGCTCAACCATCAACTTTCGACCGCAACTAAAGCAGGCCGCCTTTCGTTTCCTCGACGCCCTGGCGCCGGAAGATCGCGTGGCGGTAATTCAGTTCAATGCGAAAGTAAAAACGCTGGCGGGGTTTTCCACCGATCGGAAGAAGACCGCCTATGCGATCGAGATCGCGGAAGGTGCGGGTGAAACTCGCTTTTATGAAGCATTGAGAACCGCCCTGGCAGCACTTGATAAAGAAGGAGGCGTGGGTCGCGATCGCAAGCGTCGTAAAGCAATCGTAGTTTTGACGGACGGACTCGACACCCACATGCGGAACGCGGATCGCGCCTCGGCATCGAAAGCGCAGACGGATGCTGAAGCGGTTGCTTCAATCGATCCGAAAGCCAGCAGTGCTCTTAACACAGTTCTGGCTGAAGCCGACAAACAGGGAGTGACCATCTATCCGCTCGCGTTGCCGTCCGGCGATCCCAAGCGGTTGCCGTTACCTGATCCGGTGATCACCGCAATCTACACTGCCGCCCGCACTCGTCTACAGAGTCTGGCCGATCGCACGGGAGGCCAGCTTCATGAGATACAGCGTCTTGATCAAATGGCGCGACTCTATGCCGTGGTGGCGGCTGACTTGCGGTCGCTGTACACCGTGGCTTACCAGTCAACCGGCGGAGGTAAGGCTTCGAACGGTAAGTGGCGGGAGATACGAGTTGAGGTTGGTCAACCGGCGTTAATAGCCCGCACCAAGCCTGGCTATTTCGCGCGCTGATGGGCGTTGAGAGTTCAAGCTTTAGGTTGCGGGTACGCTAAAGGCGATCATTCAGTGTCCAAAGCGATCGTTGGGAGAAATCAAGGCGCAAGCTAAAGCTTGAACTCTAAACACCTAATATCGCGAGTCTAATAATTATTCTAGGCCTGATTCAGGTGCGTTTTACTATTCACGATTTACCATTTACTATTTACCAAAAAGGGCACCCGTAGCTCAGTTGGATAGAGTACCTGACTACGAATCAGGGGGTCGCATGTTCGAATCATGCCGGGTGCACCAACGCTATCAATTACTTAACGCCTCTGTGTAAATCACGCAGAGGCGTTTTGTGTGCCGAGAGCGTGCGAGGCGTTCGGACAGGGAATTCTGTAGGGGCGGCAGTCCGTGGCAGCCCCTTCGGCGGAACCGAAGTCAGACCAGGAAAGAGCACTGTTAATACGCGTTCGGGTGGTTGAGAAGCGACAGAAGGGGCGGCCACGGAGTGCCGCCCTACGGGCTTTTATGGTGGCACCCAGCCAAGTTCTCTAAATCTTCTTAGTCTTGCTCGAGTCCTGCGCTTAAGCGAAACGTGTGACCGTCGGGGTGTCTGAGATGGAACTCGCGTACGCCCCAGGGCTCGTCAGTTGGCGGCCAGGTCACAGTCAGGTTGTGCTCTAGCGCGAGTTTATGTGTCGCATCAACTTCCGCCGGCGAATCCAGGAACCAACTCATCCAAACGCCTCCCGTATCGTCATCGCCAACGTGACGTGGCATTGGACCACCGCGCGATCCTTGTCCGTTTTGGCAAAGGAAGATTTCACAGTCTCCATTGCAAACTCCGCCGAAGTCGGGCGGATCACGCCAATCCCAGCCCTTCTGCCATCCGATCTTTTCAAACCATGCAAAACTCTCTCGAATATTGGAAACGTTAAGAATCGGAATTAGACGTTCGACTTTCATAATAAGACCTCGCAGATGTGGTGTGGCGGATTCGTCGCATGACCTCACTCTTCTCAGCGCTACCGGGCTGTGATGCTGAGATCATATCCGTGCGTTCAGATCCACCCGCTAGTAGACAGTCCTGTGGTGCTCGGCCTGCTTCGCTGTTAGCGAGAACCGTGGCTCAACTTCTGCAGCTCCTGAAAGTAAGCCCGCCACATATTCACCTACCGCTGGGCCGTGCTTGAAGCCGTGTCCTGATCCACCGCCGGCAAGCCACAGATTTGTAAACGCCGGGTGACGATCGATCAGGAAATCTCCGTTAGAAGTGTTCTCATACTGGCACACGCGTGTTTCTGTCACGGGAGCATTCGCTAACGCAGGCATTCGGCGCGCAAGGTAAGCGCGCACAGCAGCGGCACTGTCGGGCGACACAATCCTATCGCCGGTGTCCGGATCAAACTCAGGACCGTGCGCATCAATCGCGATTTTGAAGCCCCGATGATCCAGATTAGGAATTCCGTAAATCAGATCGTTAAAGTCGATCCAGGCGGGAAGATTGTCTTTCCCAAAACGCTGGTCAGGTGTGCCGAAGAAAAAGACTTCCTGACGCGTAACCTGAATCAGATCACCGAGCAGCTTGGGGAAAAGCTTCGGTAGCCATGGACCACACGCAAACACGAACTGTTTCGCTGAGATGGTTCGGGCAGAAACCGTCTGAAGAAGGTTGAGTTCTGACCGGCATTCCGCTGCATTTTCAGGGGGCGCGATAGCCTCCTCAACGTAAGTCACTCCATTTGCGCACGCCTGTCTGACGACGGCTTGCACAGCTTGACGGGCCAGCAGTACACCGCTACGTGGTTCGAGAATCGCCCAGGTGGCCGGGCCAGGATCAAGCTGCGGGTAGCGCTGAAGAAGTTCACCGCGATTCAGGTGTTCGAATTCGATGTCCAGTTTCGCGAATATTTTCAGCGTGGCTTCGCAGTAAGGATCACTTTCTCGAGCGAGCCACAGAACTCCGGTTGCCTGGAAGTGCTGGGCGTTTCCCATCTTCTCAAACAGCGATTGCCAAAGTCCGAGGGAACGCCGGGCCATGCGCGTGTAGATTTCGTCAGGGCCGTAGCCCATGCGAATAATTCGCGACTCACCACCTGAACTCGCGCGACTGTTTCCTGGGCCGTAAGCATCAAGAAGAACAACGTTGGCGCCAGAGGCGCTTAGTTCATGTGCGATCCATGCGCCAAACACGCCGGCGCCGACCACAGCAACATCGAAGGTTCGATTTGAAATCACTCAGCAGTTCCCTGCAGGGGCGGCACTCCGTGGCCGCCCACACTCGTGGGTTAACAGACAACCATAAAAAGAAGGGGCGGCCACGGAGTGCCGCCCCTACGTTTGACAGTCAAGTGTTTATTTCTTCGTCACCCAATAAAGGTCGCGCATGTCATAACGAGAGCTGGTTCGCGATGAGGTGTCGACCTGCCGCGGCGAAATGAATGAGGTTGCCGGTTGAAAGCCCATCGCGTTTCGCGGATGCCGTTGAAGCTGTCCGCCTTTAACTTCAGCCCTGTAGCTTTTGAAGGGCGTGCCATTTACCTTCGCTACCACGGTGTATTCGCCGTCTCTTTTCGTTAGATCGGCCATCGTCATCCAACGCACCTGCTTCTCGGCCGGAAAGTGAAACTCCTGCCGCAGGAATTGCCAGTCGGTTTGGGTGGGGACCACAGGGCTTCTGGTGGCGGCGATTTCCTGGCCGCCGTGCAAGATGTGCAAGGTAACCATCGGACTTTTCGTGCCGGCTGGAAGCTCTCGCAAACTGGTCCACCAGCTAAACTCTACATGACTATCAGCGTCATCCGAGCGCACTGAGAAATGAGCCAGATCTCGCCATGGACCTTCGCGAACAAAAGTATTCTTGGGATTGAACGGGTCGCTGCTCGCTTCCCGTTTCATCGTGAACGGCATCGTTGTGATCGGCTGACCATCAACGTGAACGGAAAATATGTAGTCGCCCGGTGCTCCAACGTCCACCGAACCCGGGTTGCCGTCGGGCACGTACATTCCAAACATGGTGTAGCTTGCCAGTGGAGTTTCCAGCCGCAACGGCACCGTCGTCACCACGTCGCCACTCGCTCTGGTAACGACGAACGTTGCCTTTTTAACGGCGGGAGGAAATACAACTTCCAGATTTTCCACGAGGAAGTTACCCTGGTTTTCGTAGAAGCGAAGCTCCATCAAGTATTGGTATTCAAGCGCCGGCTTGTAGGTTTGAGATACCGAAGTTGGTTCACCAGTTCTACCAGCTGCCGTTGGAGTGGAGGTCGAAGTCGACGTCGGGTTTGAAGTCGAGGTCGGTGGCGGCGCTGCCGGTGGAGGGGGAGGAGAAGTTTTTGGCCTCGGAACCCCGACGCGGCGTTGCGCGATGGTGGCCACGCTGGTCATTAGGACAAGGCAAAGGATCAAAATGCTTCTTGACGAGAAGGTGTTCTTCATTTCTGCGTCTCCAAAATAAGATTGTTCAAAAGCAAAGTGGCTGGCTCAGCACGATCGATCCGACGCAAACGTGAGTTAGGCCGGACCTTCAATTGATAAAGTTGGATCCGTCGCAGTTCTTGAGTTCTTTGGGACACTCTCCTATCTGCATCCAATCGTAAAAGAGCGAAGGGTCGCCCTTAATCGCGAAGAAGACCTTCTTGATGGAAGGGAATTGCTTCAAAGTGTTTTCGACCTGGCCAAACAAATTCGATCCACCACAACTCGTGGTGAAATTGCCGGTGACCGGCGTCAAGGTCGGATCGTTGAAGTTAACGTAGCTGACCCCGTCCTTGATATTCACGCTCAGGAAGAAAGACTTTGTTTCGGGAGAAAAATCAGAGTAGAAGCCTTTCGCCTTTTCCTCTTCAGTTGGTCCGGCAAACAATTGTTCCAGAGCCGCGCGAGCGACTCCAGGGGTTTTAGGGATCTTTCTCTCGACAGGAAAAACCTTCGCCACGCAATCACTGGTAGCAAGTTTGTTGTTGGGAAAATAAAGCTTGATGGTCATAGGTTGCTGCGACTGACTGTAGGCAACCGGGAACATCAAAAGGATTAGCAACAAAAGAATGATTGTTTTCATGCGGTCCTTAAAAGAACTGCTTGCCATCGCGCATGGAACGGTCAAAGCATGCGAAGCTGGCGCAAATATAGCCCAAGGTGAAATGTAGCGGAACCCCCTGTACTTCTTTATTTGAACGGCAGGAAGAGGTAGCTGAAAACCGAGGAACGACTATCGAGCGTTAGGTGACCACTTTGAAATTTGCGTGAGCACTACCTCGTCCGCCTGGATTCTGATCTCGTCTCTGACCAGGAGCACTTGATAATCGAAGGCCGCAATATCGGAAAACGACATCTCTTCATATAACCAGGTATCGTGAACAATCGTGTCGGGTACCCACGCCTTCTTCACCCCCGTGAACGAAAGTATGTAGGTGCCATACTCCAGTTCCTTTCTAGAGAGAATGTCGCAGCCGCCACTTTCAATCACCACATCAATTTGATGCTTTGATACACGCTTTACTTGTTCGATTGTCGCGTCATGAAAACTCAGGCTGGCCAAGGTCCTTGCACCTGTAGGTAGAGACTCTCTGATCGATCTGATGTGGGCCGCGTATGCCGCAAACCGGCTATCGATTTCCTTACTCGCTTCCGCCGTTCGCTTACGCGGGTACATAACGGTGCGTTTGAAAAACTCCATGTATCCCTGCCCAGTTTCTCAAGTCAGTATCTGTACGTCCGGAACTTCACTGAATACTCGCCGCCGTACGGAGACTTAAAATCCCAGGTGCCGGGAACGAACGTGTAAGTGCGAAACCACTTATCAAAGAACCACATTCCGTTAGTGTAGACCCGGTCGCTCTTGAACTCGGCGATGCGCTGCCTTAACGATTCAGCCGAGACAGCGAGCGATGCTGTCCTCTTTCTACTCCACACGTCCAAACTATCCAGTGCTTTCTTATCAATTGAAGCGATCGAAGTTTCCTGGTCCTCAGACACAGACTTTCTCCCCTCCTTTATTTTGCCACCCTGGGAACTGACCTGCCCTTCATACACGATCACCTCCGATCGGTCAGGCGGTATAACATTAAGGCGATACACCCCCTTTTTTTCAACCTCATATTCGGCCCCGGGTCCGACTAATGTGACCGGCGCTTCGTCTATATCGTCCACAATCGAGGTGACCACCGCAGAACCCTTTAGCAGCTTCACCGCAACCCCGCCGCCTTGCCGTTCCGCGTAAATTATCTCGGCATCACTCGAGAGATGGAGGTAGCAGGTTGGATATAGAAGTATTTCAATCCGACCGCCTCCGCCAGTACGCACCTTGTTGCCATATTGTAGGCCGTCGCCCACGGCTAGCGGCTCCCATCCAGCGTCGCCTCGTGCGATAACTGCACCGCCCTCCGAAAAGTTAACGAGTCCACCTATGGCAGAAACGATATGACGCTCCCTCGCAAGCTGACGCCGTCCCTCATCTTCAATTCTGAAGTAGGTCGACCTATTGCTTCTTAGCTGCTTACTCCACTGCGTGTGCTTGAGTAACTTGTTGGAATCAATTAACTGGGCAGCGCGTTCACGGCTCCAGTTATCAAAGTCGTCGCCGGACTCCTTATCAAACTTCGCAAGCGTGCTTGACCCGGCATCCAGGGTGATTTCTGTGCCGCTCTTAAGTCTGTGGCCCGCCACGAAGGCCAGACCTTTGGTCACTTTAAAATTGGTGATTCCATTCGTACCCACATCCAACCTGTAAACGCCACCGGACACAATGACGATCTCCGCTTGAGGTGTAGCAATGGTTATCGACGGGTATATGGCGCTGAGAAGTTCAAGCGGTACGGATGGACCGAACGTGCGACTCAAGTCGGAAATTTCCAGGACTTCGAAAATAGCGGATCCGTTTGAGAGTTTGATCTTTAAATTCTCGCGGGAGAGATCCAGAAAATCGGCACGAGTGTTCTCCGAAAGCCTCAGATAGTAACCGGGGTTAAGCAGTATCTCGGTGCGGCCGGTTGCGCCGGTTTTTACTTGCTCACCGTTCGCTAAATGTTGTTTGGGCCTGAGTTGAACGTCTCCGTTGTCGCGCCCGACAGTCACCTCGCCCCAGAGCACATTCACCGTTCCGCCCTTGGTGATAAAGCCACTCAGTTCTTCCTCTGTCCACTGGGCTTCCGGTTTCTGAGCCTGACCAACTGTGGCGCTGAAAAGCGAGATCGAGACTATCGCGATGAGTGCGGCCTGTTTCATAAATGCATCCTGGTATTACAGCTGTGAGCGACTGATCGGGGTGACCGACTGATTCTAATGCTTCGGTGAGGCAAACATAAAGAATTATCAGTTCCGGTCAATATTCACGGCTACGGTTGCTTGATCCACACAGGCTTTTGCCGATCTCTATAGATTGCAACTCGATCTACCTTGCCTGCGTCATTAGTTAGAAAATCTAACAAGACACCTTAGGCTCATACTGAAACTTTGTTTCCCTTGTCGGCTTCGCTGGCTCGTTGAATTCGTGGTTCGACGATGAGAAGCCTTGTTTGAAACACTGTAGGGGCGGCACTCCGTGGCCTCCCCTCTCCGTTAACTACGGACCGGCGGCGGGGCTAAAACGAATGGGGTGGCCACTGAGTGCCACCCCTACAACCAAGGTTAGAAGATGAGTTAATCGCTTACGACTTCTTCTGCAGTTCAGCAAGGGCCGCCAGGACTTCGTCACTGTGCCCCGCCGGGCCAACCTTCACAAACACCTTCGCAATCTTGCCTTGAGGATCGATGATGAAAGTGTTCCGTGCCGAATACTTTTTACCGTTGTATTCCATGGTAGAACCATACTCCTCGGAAACTTTGGCGTCAGTATCCGACAGGAGTTTGAAGGTCAGACCTTCCTTGGCGCAGAAATCCTTGTGCGACTCCGCGGTATCAATACTCACTCCCAGAATCACAGCATTCACTTTGTCATACTTCGCCAGGTCGCGCTGGAAGTTGCGGGCCTGGAGTGTGCAGCCGCTGGTGAAATCCTTCGGGTAAAAATAAAGCACCACCCACTTGCCTTTGAAATCAGAAAGACTCGCTTCCTTGCCTTCGTTGGTTACGAGCTTAAAAGTAGGAGCTGCGCCACCGGCAGTGGGAACTTCGCCGGAAGAGTTCCAGCCCAAAGCCACGACGGCGGTGATGGATAGAAGTGCGAACAAGGCTAATAACTTTTTCATGATTTGAAGTTCCTCTTGTGAGACAGACTTGCGGTCCGTCGGCTGCGGTTAATTGGGAAGTCGGAAGGATTCTAATCTAACTGAACGCTAACGTCGAAATGACGCCAGTCTAATTTGTAGGGGCGGCACTCCGTGGCCCCTCTTCTTTCTGGTCAAGCGATGCGAGGATACCTACGACGGAAGGGGTGGCCACGGAGTGCCACTACAATCAAGAATCTGATCTTTGTGCCGCCAGAGCCGCTTGCGCCGCCGCCAGTCTCGCGACCGGAACACGAAACGGAGAGCAGCTGACGTAGTTGAGTCCGATCTCGTGGCAGAAGGCGATTGAGCTGGGATCGCCCCCATGCTCGCCGCAAATACCAACCTTCAAGTCAGCTTTCACGCTTCGTCCACGCTTCGTGCCCTCCCGGACCAACTCGCCCACCCCTTCTCGATCCAGAACCTGAAACGGATCGTCAGGCAGGATTTTGTGCTCGACGTAATTTGGCAGGAATCGGCTTGAATCGTCGCGGCTCAGACCAAACGTAGTTTGGGTGAGATCGTTGGTGCCAAACGAAAAGAAGTCAGCATGCTCCGCAATCTTGTCCGCCGTTAGGGCTGCTCGTGGCAATTCGATCATTGTGCCTACTCGATATTCGATCGTCATGCCCTGTTCGCCCATTACCTGCTGCGCAACCTGATCGATCAGTAAGCGCTGCTGTCGCAGTTCCTCACTAAGCGAAACCAGGGGCACCATGATCTCGAGCTCTGCTTTCTTCTTTTCACCCTGGACCAGGCAGGCAGCTTCGAAAATAGCGCGACACTGCATGCGCGTGACTTCCGGAAACAGTAGGCCGAGACGGCAACCACGAAATCCGAGCATTGGATTTGATTCGCGAATGCGAACCACCTGCTTCAATAGCCGGCGCTTCTCGTCAATGTGGTCCAGCAGATTGTCCATGTCGGTGAGGGTAGTGGCCAGACGAACGGCCATCTTCAACTCGCTGAGCTCATTCATCAGCTCTTCAGCGTTTGGGAGAAACTCATGCAACGGTGGATCAAGCAAACGAATCGTTACCGGCAGTCCATACATCTCACGAAAGATCCCGACGAAATCACCCTTCTGCAACGGCAGCAACTTCTCGAGCGCCTTTTCCCTCGCGCCAGCGCCTTCCGAAAGAATCATCTCGCGCATCGCTGCGAGTCTTTGATCGCCGAAGAACATGTGTTCGGTGCGGCAAAGGCCGATGCCTTCGGCGCCAAACTGTCGCGCCACCTTCGCATCGCGCGGTGTGTCCGCGTTGGCGCGCACCCGCAGTTTGCGAAACTTATCAGCCCACACCATCAACTCGTGAAACTCTGGTCCAAGCGTCGGTTGCACGGTGGGCACCTGGCCCAGAAACACGCGGCCAGTCGAACCATCAACAGTGATCCATTCACCTTTAGTAACTACGGCGCCGTTAACAGTGAACTGCTGCTGACCGTAGTCGATCTGAATGTCGTTGGCGCCACTGACGCAGGTCTTGCCCATGCCGCGCGCCACCACGGCGGCGTGGCTGGTCATGCCGCCTCGTGCAGTAACGATCGCCTGGGCGGCGACCATGCCGTGAAAATCATCCGGGCTTGTTTCCTGTCGAACGAGGACCACCTTCATTCCTTCGCGCGCCAGTTCCTCGGCCTCGTCAGGACTGAAAACGACCTGACCCTGCGCCGCTCCGGGACTGGCCGGCAATCCAGTCGCTAACACCGCAGCTTTGGTTTTCGGATCAACTGTAGGATGAAGCAACTGATCGAGTTGTTCGGGCGTGACACGTTGGACCGCCGTTGCTCGATCAATCAACTTTTCCCCAACCATCTCAACCGCTACGCGGACTGCGGCAGCGCCGCTGCGTTTGCCGGTGCGAGTTTGCAGCATCCAGAGCTTGCCGCGTTCGATGGTGAATTCGCAGTCCTGCATGTCGTGATAGTGCTGCTCCAGCAGGCCGGCAATTGATGCGAACTCGTCATAAACCTTAGGCAATTCTGTTTTGAGCTGGCTGATTGGGTGCGGCGTGCGGATGCCGGCAACTACATCTTCGCCTTGGGCATTTAGCAGGTACTCACCGTAGAGCTCCTTCTTGCCGGTGGAAGGATTGCGCGTAAACGCGACGCCGGTGCCGCTGCCTTCGCCCATGTTTCCAAACACCATTGCCTGCACGTTTACCGCAGTGCCGAGAGAATCTGGAATACGATTGACGCGGCGATAATCGATTGCGCGGCGGCCCATCCATGAATTGAAGACTGCGGCAATCGCGACGCGCAGTTGTTCGTATGGATCTTCGGGGATGGGGTGTTGTTCAGCTCCAATGATCTGCTTCTCGGCGGCGATGATTTCGCGAAGGTGGGTGGGGTTTAAATCTGTGTCCCGGCCCCCGGAGGTTTGGGCTTTGAAACGATCCATCACTCGCTCAAACTTTTCATGGGCCACCCCCATGACGATTTCGCCAAACAGCGAGGCGAAGCGCCGGTATGCATCGAGAGCGAATCGTAGATCGCCGGTTTGCGCGGCGAGACCCTGGACCGTGGCTTCGTTGAGCCCGAGATTCAGGACCGTGTCCATCATCCCCGGCATAGAGAAGGCGGCGCCGGAACGTACGGAAACCAGCAATGGATTGCGTGGGTCGCCGAATTTCTTACCGACTTTTTCTTCGATCTTCTGCAGACCTTCCTTGACTTGTTCCCACATGCCCTCGGGAAAGTTTTTATCGTTGTCGAAGAACGCATTGCAGGCCTCGGTGGTCACAATCAGACCTGGAGGAACCGGCAAACCAGCGCGCGTCATTTCACACAGTCCCGCACCTTTGCCGCCCAGCAGCGATTTGTTTTGGCCGTCGCCTTCTTCAAAGACGTAGACCCACTTGTTGGTGGTTTGTTGGGGAACGTCGGTGGGTTCTTCGATCGCAGTGCTCATAAAAAGGGGGAACCTCTTCTTTGGAAAATAGAATGCTGGCCGGGGAACTACGAGTAACTGGGGAGCGATTATCGCACTTTTACCACAGCGATAAAAACTTGATGATGGGATTCAACCCCACGGCTCAGCCGCAGCACCGTGCCGACAGGCTGCGCCTTTCCGGGTGCGTGTTTGATTTTCTGAGGCTAAGCCTAAGGGATTGTGGGGGCTGGAGTCGGAAAGCAGTAGGCTTTCCGCACTGTGCGGCGGCAAGCCGCATCTCGGTATGACGTTGTAATCGGTTGTTGGTTAGCTTAGAAAGTTCAGTTCACGCTACCCATCAGCTTCTTAACTTTCGGTGTAAGGAGCGCCAGCAGCCCGCATGAGATTAAGAGCCCGACAGCAATTCCGCCATACAGTTTCACTAACTGACCTGATTGCGGAACATAGAAGCCTGACAGATAACCCGCCAGCTTGCTGCCAAACGATGCGGCCAGGAACCAGACGCCCATCATGATGCCCACCAGTTTCACTGGAGCTAGTTTGGTCACCGTGCTTAGGCCGACGGGACTCAGACACATCTCGCCGATCACCTCGAGGAAGTACAACCCCACCAGCCAAAGCGGGCTAATCTTTCCATAAGCCGTCATCGCCGCTGCCGGAACCAACAGCACGTAAGCAAGCCCGATGAACAGTAGACCGAGAGTAAACTTCACTGGACTCGAAGGTTGACGCTTCCCTAGTTTTACCCAGAGTACAGAGAAGATTGGCGCCAGCATGATCACAAACAGCGGCGTACACGATTGGAGGAAACTCGAAGGAAACCTCATGCCGAAAATTTCCGTGCGCACGAGGTCTTTGGCAAACAGATTGAGGCTGGCGCCTTTTTGTTCGTATGCAGCCCAGAAGAGAATCGTAAAGAGAAAGAAGATGAAGATTGCGCCAATGCGCTTCCAGTCGCCGGGTGTGAGGGGCGTTTTCGTATCAACCCCCTGCGCTGCGGCCGCTGTCTTGCTGCTCGACTTCCTGCTCGCGCGTTCGAGGATCTTTCTATTCAGCGCAAAGATTACCAGACCCAAGCACATACCCACACCAGCCGCGCCGAATCCCCAATGCCAACTCGTGGTCACGTCGAACCCCATCGATGCGACGAAGCGCTTGAAGCTTTCGCCCTGGGCCATGTAACCACAGACCAGTGGCGCAAGCACTGCACCGACGTTGATACCCATGTAGAAGATGGAGAATCCACTATCGCGCCGAGGGTCGTCTTCGGTGTAAAGGTTGCCGACCATCGCGCTGATGTTTGGTTTCAATAAACCGGTACCGATGGCAATTAAGACCATGCCCATGTAAAAGGCACCCATCGAATGAAAGACCATTGAGAAGTGGCCACAGGCGATAATCAGCCCGCCGATCAGTACCGCCAGCCGCGCGCCAAGAAATCTATCCGCTATCAAGCCACCGGGAAGGGCAGTGAGATAAACCGACATCGTGTAAGTGCCGTAGATGGAAGCAGCGTGTTTGGTATCGAAGCCAAGGCCGCCCTGCGCGACTGGAGCCACCATGTAGAGCACGAGAATCGCGCGCATGCCGTAGTAGCTGAAGCGTTCCCAAAGCTCCGTGAAAAAGAGTGGTCCAAGTCCGCGCGGGTGTCCGGCGAAGCCGGCTGCGTCGGTTTCAGCAGGTGTCGGTTCTGGTGTGATGTCCATACGGTTCTATTGGGAGAGCTCGTTGGAATGCCTATTGGAAGATGAAAGGCTTTTAACCTGAAATTGCAGATGTTGTAAAGAGAACAGTGATCACGCCGAGGGCCGAGATCTGACCCGAGTGCAGCCTCAGCTATTTTGTTCAACGAGCCAGCGAAGCTGGCGGAGAGAGTAAAAGCCAAAGGTGAAGCGCAGCGAAACCTTGGGTCACCACATCCAAAGATTCCGAGCCTGTGAAGCGGGCGGCAGAGTTTTCCAGGGCTGCCGCCCACTTCGTGGGCTCCGGGTATTTTGCGAATTATCCCAGGCTGCGGCTGCGCCTGGGGCTTTTACTTTCCCGCCCGCTTCGGGGCTCGTTGCATCACTTAATTCAAATGGTTTCCTACCAACGAGCAGGATGACTGAGGGGGGTCCAGGATCCGGCGCTTCGCCGACGCGTCGAGGCTCCGTATTGCTTTGCCTTTAGATCCGCTTCGATGGTAGATAAGGCAGTCTTTTTCACGTCGGGTTACCAGGAGATTAAATGCCAGATTACAAGCGGCAGCTTCGCTGGTGGGGTTTGCTCTTCGCTACAGTCGTCTGCCTCTACTTATGCTGGTTGATGATCCAACCGTTTGTTGGAGTCCTCGCCTGGGCCACGGTGCTGGTCATAGTCTTTTACCCGGTCCATCGGCGCCTGGTCCAACGCACGAAGAAGCCTTCACTGAGCGCGCTGATTTCCTGCGCACTCGTTATTCTCACGATTCTGATTCCCGTTGCCCTCGTAACCGTCGCCGTGCTCAATGAACTTTCGGGGGCAGTGCACAATCTTCAAGCCACGATTGCTTATCTACTAGATCCCAATTCCCCTGTGAGCGGGCGCGTGTTGCAGTGGGTTGGCAACTACGTCGATATCGAACAGATACGTTCCGGTCAATACCTAACCGAGCAGTTGAAAGGCGTCAGCGGTGAGATTGCGGGTCGCACGCTGGGAATTATTGGCGGTGTCGTCGGCGCCATCGTTCAAATGTTTTTTGTTGTCTTTACGATGTACTACCTCTTCCGCGATGGCGATCGAATTTTCAATGCGGTCACTGACTCGTTGCCCGTAGACGACAAGCAAGCCGTATCGATAATGGAAAGAGCGCGAGACGTGATCGGCGCCAGCGTCTACGGCGTGTTGGCGATAGCTGTGATCCAGGGCACGCTGGGTGGCCTCGCATTCTGGGTATTGGGCGTTCCTTCAGCGCTGGTCTGGGGAGTGGCGATGACGTTTCTTTCGATGATCCCGATGCTGGGTGCGTTTCTGGTTTGGGTTCCCGCAGCGATTTTCCTGGCCGCGACCGGACACTATTGGAAGGCGATTCTGATGGTGTTGTGGGGCACGCTGGTGATCGGAATGGTCGACAATTTCCTCCGGCCGATGTTGGTTGGGAGCCGGACAAAGTTGCACGAGCTTTTGATCTTCTTTGCGGTGTTGGGAGGGCTGCAGGTCTTTGGCGTATTGGGAATCGTGATGGGCCCGGTGGTTCTGGCCGTCACCATGACGCTGCTTGAGATTTTCCGCGCAGTTGATAAATCCTCTGAGGCAGCGTCTTGATATTCACCGACTGTTTCGTTGTTGAATGACGAACACCAATCAAACTAGCTCTGCGCTAAGTCTGGGGATCGACACCCAGGATTCCAACTGAGCCCACGAATTGGGCGACAGACGTTTGCGTTGAAACCTCTGCCGCCCACTCGTGGGCTCGGGAATTCTTACGAACCGATGCCCAGGCTGCGCTCCGCTCCGCCTGGGGCTTTTACTTTGGCCGCAGCATCGCGGGTTTGTTGAAACTGGTCAGCTAAGACTGCACTCTATTCTCGTCGACCAGCTATTGTCCTACGGCCGGGTTTGTTGCTGCCGGTTTGGTCGCGGTTCGCGGTTTATTAAATCGCGAAGTTGGCAACCATGCGGGCATTGCATCCGCATTCGCAGCACGCAGTCCGATAATCATCCCGACCTTGGCCAATGTCTGAGGTCCAGTCCAATCCCAATCAGGTTTCACCGTATCACTCGGCGAGTGGTAGTCAGTATCCAGCCACTTGCGTGCGCGTGGAATCCAAACCGAAACATCCCCAGCTGGACCACCGAGCAACATCAGCGCCGGCACTCCTTGCTTCACAAACGCATAATGATCGGAACGGACGAATGCGTTTTCTTCAGGCATGGGATCGGGCGTGACTATATTGCCCGTAGCTACAGTGACGTCCTCAAAAATCTTGCCCAGGTCAGAGTGTTCCGCTCCGAAACCAACCACTCGTTTCACTGGGCCATAAACCTCGGTGCCAATTCCGTCAAAGTTGATATCAGCCGCGACCTTCTCGAGTGGCCAGGTTGGGTTCTTCACCCAGTGCTCAGCGCCGAACAACCCATATTCTTCCCCAGTAACCGCCAGGAATATGATCGACCTGCGTGGACGCGAGGCCGGTTTTGCATACGCCTTGGCAAATGCCTCGGCGATCGCAGCTATCGTTGCCGTGCCGAGTGCATTATCGGCGGCGCCTGGAAAAATCTTGCCGTTCTCTGTGCCATAGGCATCGTAGTGGGCCGTGTAGACAATCGCTTCTTCCTTGAGTTTGGGATCTGACCCTTCAAACAACGCCGCGACGTTGCTGCTGGTTGTTTCCGCGAGTTTGAAGCGAACCGCCAAAGTTGCCGCTTTTCCCAAATCACGTGAAACCATTTCACCCGTCTTTGCCTTGTCTAAAACCTGTGCGTACGTCGATCCGGTTCCGGCGAAAATTTTCTCCATCGCACCATCGCTGACCAACACCACAGGGGGAACCTTGAACGTAGGTGCCGGCGATGACGCAAGCGAAACACGACGACGTGAAAGGTAACTGGCGATCAAAGAAAACGGTTGCGCCTGGGTGCCGGCGCCCGCGACCACCATCGCGAGCGCGCCTTTGCCGAAGATGCTCATAGCGCGGGCCTGTGGGTTTGTCGCCTTCTGCCAGGCAGCGGCATCTACTCCAGTAGGCTGACCACCCATGAGAACAACTATCTTGCCTTTTAAGTCGAGACCGGCCAGATCATCACGCTTCAACTCCGGCGAGACGACCCCATAACCAATAAAAACTATGTCGCCAGCGACATCGACTTTTTCTGAGGTGTAAGGCGGAAGCACCACATAGTCTTCCGCGTGATTGAGAGCGGTGTCGCCAACTTTGATCGTGGATTCTGGCAACACCTCAGCCGAACGAAACTTGATCTGCTGCAGGTAGGTGCCATTCTCGCCGGCTGGTTTCAGCCCCAGCTTGGTGAAGTAGTCGGCCAGATAATTCGCGGCCTTATCTGCCCCGGGTTGACCTGTACCGCGACCTTCAAATTGCGGCGAGCTAAGCTCAGTTGTCAGACGTCGAATCGTTTCCAGTTTGATTTCATCTGACGCTTTCTTTTCTGCCTTGGTAAGGGTTGCTGTTTTCGCAGTCGCTGGAGCAGCAGCGCCCTGGTATAAGGCGAGGGTGGGGGAAAATGTGGAAACGAGCAGCAGTGTCGCCAGGAGCGCACGCTGCACGAAGTACTTACTTGAAAACGATTGCATAGATTCTCCTAAAGTTTATTTCTATCCGACGCGGTTATTGTATACGCAGAAAACGAGGGAAGGTTTTAGATGCACTGTCGAGCGCGAAAAACTGTTCGGATTTCCATTTATTCGGACAACAATCGCGCGATTAAGAAGGCGGCGCCTGCTGCTGCACTGCCGATGAAGGCTGTCTGCAGCGCACTGCGAACCGGACGCATGCCGGTGAATCGTCCTTTCACAAAACCAAAGATCAACAAGGCGACAAGAGTCACGACGACTGAGAATAGTAATGCCGTGGGTACATCGCCAGTCAGCATGTATGGAGCGAGGGGAACAAAGCCGCCTACCGCATAGGCCCCGCCAATGGTCAGCGCACTGGTCATGGCTCGCTTAGGATCCGGTTTTTCCAGACCTAATTCAAAACGCATCATGAAGTCGACCCACTTCTTTGGCTGCCGGCGCAAGGCTTCAACAATTGGTTTTGTCTGCTCCTTGGTCAGCCCATACTCCTCAAAAACTTCTGCGACTTCGCGCATCTCTTCGTGAGGTATCTCCACCACCTCGCGCTTCTCGCGCTCGCGTTCCTTGGCGTAGTGTTCGGCGTCGCTCTTGGCGGCGAGATAACCACCCAGGCCCATCGCAATTGCGCCGGCAGCGATTTCAGCCAAACCCGCGGTGACGATGATGCGACTCGAATTAATCGCAGTAAGACCCGCCGCCAAAGCGAAGGGAACGGTCAGGCCGTCGGCCATTCCGATGACGGCGTCGCGCACAACTTCACTCGAGGTAAAGTGACGCTCAGTGTGGGGAGTTTGCGGCATTGATGTCCTCCGGGAAAATGTCCGAAATGCTTCACCTTGTCGTTGACGCATGGCACGCTCGATAAGGTGATGCTTTAAATATCGTACATTGAGTCTTCACGATCTCTACGACAAGCTGAAGCATCTCGGACTTCAATCAAAACTTATCCATCAGTATCAGCACGCCAATCACGATAAAAGCAACGGCTGCGGTGCGCTTGATCCAGATCATTGGAATGTAATTGCCGACTACGCTTCCAACTACTACACCGATCGCAGACACGGCGGTTAACGCCAGTGCGGAACCGATAAAGACTGCCCATGGTTTTTTTGTTTGGGCCGACATCGTCATGGCTGCGAGTTGCGTCTTGTCGCCCATTTCCGCCAGGAAGATCACCCCAAAGGTAGTTAGAAACACACGCCAGTCCATTTGTTTTTCCCTTCTAAACAGTCTCCAAACAATCGCTGCTTCCTTTTCCTGTCGGAAACAACGCGTTAGTAATTAGCGACGCCATTTCTACGTCCGGAAGCTTGCCTGCCCAACGGCATTACTGCAGTTGGCCACGTCAATGTCGTTGTAGTTAGCTGATCTATACTATCTTACATCTTGCGCCGCTTTCGAAGTTTCCGCCCAAGCATGACCCAAAGCTCTAGCGATTTTCTCGGCACCAAGCGTTTTCATCTCCGTCGCCGCCTGGGCTCGGGCGGGATGGGTGTGGTGTACGAAGCTCACGACGTAGAAACCGACAAAGTAGTTGCTCTCAAAACTCTCACTCGTGCCGAAGCCTCGAATATCTCCCGATTCAAACAAGAGTTTCGTTCGCTAGCCGATGTTTCCCATCCAAACCTGGTAGGGCTCTACGAGTTCATGGCTGATGGGACTTACTGGTTTTTTACGATGGAGTTGGTCAATGGCGTTGACTTTCTCGAATACGTTCGACCCGGCTATCACGCTCGTCATGAGAACTCTCGAACGTCGACACTAAGAAAAGCGAAAGTCGGTCCGGGCAGCGAAGTGCTCGCAGATTATGAAGCGGTGACCCGACAGCTCGACGACATTGAAGAACTGGCGAGCGGGGAGGATGAAGCGGAGAGGCCTGAGGTTGAACTCTTGCTTTCGAAATCGCGGCTGGACATTGACCGTTTGCGATCGGCTCTCAGACAACTCGCGGAGGGTCTTCACGGGTTGCACGAAACAGGGAAGCTGCATAGAGACATAAAACCTTCGAATGTGCTGGTCTCTACCGAGGGACGCGTAGTCATTTTGGACTTTGGTCTCGTGGCAGAGGTCGAAAGCAAAGGACTGCATGACAGCGTTAACATCGCCGGGACTCCCGATTACATGTCGCCCGAACAGGGAGCCCAACTTCCGATCTCGGCGGCCAGCGACTGGTACAGCGTCGGCGTAATTCTTTACCAGGCACTAACTGCCCGCCTTCCTTTTGCCGGAAAGTTTTTCGAAGTGATGATGAATAAGCAGAACTTCGATCCGCCGGCTCCATCAGAACTATTACGTGGCGTTCCTTCGGATCTAAACAACCTCGCTGTTCGTTTGCTGCGACGGAAGCCGGAAGAACGGCCTTCAGGGAACGAGGTTTTAAGGATGCTGGGCCATGGAACCAGTGGTCTATTGCAGTCGGTAATCACGTCGACAACTCCAGCGATAGTCACGTCATCGCCGTTTGTCGGACGGCAACGACACCTTCAACAGCTTGATGAAGCGTTTGCGCTTACCCGAAAAGGCCGCACTGTTTCCGTGTATTTGCACGGAAGTTCAGGCATGGGGAAGACCGCGCTGATTCAACACTTCCTGGATACTTTGCGCGAAAAGGACAGTAGCGTAGTGATACTGGAAGGTCGTTGTTATGAGCGGGAATCGGTCCCATACAAAGCGTTGGACGGCGTAGTCGACAGCCTCACCAAATACTTGACGTCGCTTCCGGAGGAAAAGGCAGCAGCGCTGATGCCGAGAGATGTTCAGGCCCTGGCGCGACTCTTTCCGGTGATGCTGCAGGTGGACACTGTTTTCAATGCCCCTCAGCGCGAGCAGGATATTGCCGATCCTTTTGTCTTGCGACGTCGTGCGTTTGCAGCCTTACGCGAATTGCTGGGTCGAATTTCCGTTAGGCAGTCCCTCGTTCTTTACATTGACGACCTGCAATGGTCAGACGCAGACAGCACGATGTTGCTGGAGGATTTGTTACGACCACCTGACGCGCCGCCGTTGTTACTGCTCTCCGGTTTCCGCAGTGAGGACGTTGAGTCAAGGCCTTTCCTTGAGTTGCTGCTGGAGAAGACCGGAACTGAAACCTGCCGCGAAGTTTTGGTAAATGCGCTTTCAAAGGCTGAGTCGCTCGAACTCGTGCGCGATCTTCTGGGCGCTCACACGTCAGAGGTTCAGGCATTCACCGAAGGCATTCTGCGGGAAGCGCGCGGAAATCCATTTCTACTCGAGCAGCTGGTTGGCTACGCAGTAACAAACGATCAAACGGCAACCAGTGGAATCTCGCTCGCAATGATGTTGGATGCGCGGCTACGCAGTCAGCCGAAAGGCGCGCGGCAGTTTCTCAATACGCTTGCGGTTGCGGGGCGGCCGATTAATCCGGAAGTTGTCTACCAGGCAGCGAATTTAGCGGGAGATGAGTTTCCTTTGGTGAGTTCGTTACGGGCCGCACAGTTTTTGCGGAGTGGCGGTCAGGGTCACGCGATCGAGTTGTACCACGATCGGATTCGCGAAACGCTCGCGTCGCAGGTTGATCCAGCTACAGTGCGTCAAATCCATCGAGGTCTGGCTCGCGCAATTGAGACTCGAGGCATCGACGATCCGGAAGCGCTCTTCGAACACTACATGGGAGCGGGGGAGCAAGTGCGCGCGGCGACTCACGCAGGCGTCGCTGCGCGCAAAGCAGCGAGTGCCCTGGCTTTCGATCGCGCTGCTGCTTTTTATCGTCGGGCACTGGAACTCGCGCCGGTTCACGGTGCAGAACTCGTCGACCTGAAACGCGGACTTGCCGAAGCATTGACCAACGCCGGTCGTCCAGCTGAAGCGGCCCAGGCATATCTCGATCTGGCGACCATCACGAGTGCCAGCCATGCACTCGATTTCAAACGTCGCGCCGCCGAACAGTTGCTGATGGGCGGTCATATCACTGAAGGTCTGGAGCTAATCAAGTCGGTGCTTTCAGCTGCAGGGTTTACGTTGCCTGCTGGTCCAAAGCGCGCACTCATTTCGCTGCTGCTTAAACGTCTGCAAATTCGGCTGCGTGGTTTTAATTTTGTCGAACGCAAAGCGAGCGAGATTCCCGAAGCGGATCTAATGCGGGTCGATGTGTGTTCAGGTGTTACGGCGGGACTCGGTGTTGTCGATCTGATTACCGGTGCAGATTATCAAAGTCGTCATCTGCTGTTGGCTTTGCGCGCCGGCGAACCGTATCGAGTTGCGCGAGCGATGTCCTTTGAAGCTGTGCAGACGGCGACGAGGGGGGGCGGCAGTCGCAGCCGGCATTTACAGATTGGCAAACGGGCCGAAGAGCTGTCAGCACGAGTGAATAACCCGCATGCAATCGGATTGGCCAAATGGGCCTTGGGCGCCGGCGCTTACCTGCTTGGTGATTGGAAAAAGGCCGCTGAGTTTTGCGAACGTGCGTCCGAAATACTTCGCGATCGCTGCACCGGCGTTGCCTGGGAACTGGCCACCGCAAATCGCTTCATGCTGAGTGCGATGTTGTATCTCGGTGAAATCGCTGAAATCTCTCGCCGTGTACCGGGTTTACTTGCCGCAGCACTGGACCAGGGAAACCTTTTTTCCGCGATGGATTTGCGTACGCGTCTCAATCTGGTTTGGCTGGCCGCGGATGATCCGGTCAGAGCCAGAGCTGAAGTTATCGACGGGCTTAAGGCGTGGTCTCACGAAGGGTTTCATCTGCAGCATTACACGTCGATGCACGCGCTCGGCCAGATTGAGCTTTACACCGGAGACTCGGAAGTGGCGTGGAAACACGTTCAGGGCCAGTGGAAAGATCTGGAACATTCGATGCTGCTTCGAATTCAGATCCTGCGGATTGAGGCTATGCATCTGCGAGCTCGAGTGGCCCTGGCGTCAGCGTTGGACCAGAATGAGCCCAGTCGTTTGGCTTTGGCGGAGAAGATGGCTGACAAAATAGCCAAGGACAGGATGTCGTGGGCAGAGCCTTTAGTAAGCTTGATTCGAGCTGCCGTCGCACAACAACGTGATAACTCAGAAAAAGCCGCAGGATTGTTAACGGATGCGCTCGAAGGTTTTCAACGCGAGCAAATGAATCTTTTCGCAGCAGCTACGAAGCGACAGTTAGGCGAACTGATCGCGGGCGAACGAGGTGCCCAAATGATCGTGGAAGCCGATGCGTGGATGACGACACAGAAGATTCAGAACCCCCGGGCAATGGGCCGAATGCTGGCCTCAGGATTTTGACGTAAAGCAAACTGCTAGTTTGCTTCGTCGTTGCTTACCGACCACCACGAAGTCACTAGGGTAACGTGACGTAAACTGACAGTTTGCGCTACGGGCTTGCTGTCAGTTTCTTGAAGGCGTCGGCGAGGCGAAGGGTGATGCTGCCGGGGGTTATTGCATACTGACGAAAATCAAACGTCGTCACCTGGGCCACACCAAGGCTCGCTGAAGTGAGAAAGATTTCTTCAGCCTCGGTGAAATCAGCAAGTTCATACACACCTTCGATTACCGGGATGAAGAGTTTCTCGGCCAGGTCAATAACCGCGCCCCGAGTTACGCCGGCAATCGCTCCCGTATTCAAGCCGGGCGTGTGAAGTGTGCCCTCCTTGACCCAGAACAGATTCGCCATCGTTGCCGAAGCAAGCTCACCGCGCTCGTTAAGCAACACTGCCTCGTCAAACTCCCTCGCTTGTGCTTCTTCCCAAGACAGCATTTGCTCGAGGTAGTTCAGGCTTCTGATTCCAGTCAATGGCGATAAGGTATTGATGCGATAAGGCGAAACGGCGAGCGACATTCCGGCTGCAGGGATTCTTTGTGCTTCACCAGTGAGTATGAGTAAGTCTGTCTTCTGAGCATCGGGCTTTTTCAGCTTCCAGAAGTCGCGTCCGCTGCGGGCCAGCAGGATGACGCGAGCGCGTCCATCCTCAACCTGGTTAACCGCGACCAGCTTTCGTAGCGCCTCACCAACAACTTCTTCGTTGAGTCCGGTGAGGCTGATGTTGAGTTTGCCGGCATGATCTTTTAAGCGGCGCCAATGGTTGGGCCAGAGGAAGGGCGCGCCTTTGTAAATGGCAACGGTGCTGAAGACGCCACGCCCGTACAACATCGCTGATGACACGGGAGCGACGCGGGCTTTCGTCGCTTCCAGCATCACTTTGTTGAGGTAGATGACGGGATGCACTTTATATTGTAGTCCGCCGGCCTGGCACGTTATGGCCGTCGCTGCGACTTGGCCCTCGGAGTTGCCTGTAGGGGTGGCACTCGGTGGCCATCCTCTCCGTTCAATTCTCCGGCCTCGGAGCCATTAACCCAACCGATTGGGGCGTCCACGGAGTGCCGCCACTACAATCATTCAGGGCGGTGCACGCCAAGGAATTACTCGGCGCCGGCGGCCATTACTTCGGCCTCGAGCTTCTTCGGCAGGCAAGTTCGCCAAACTGCTTCCAGTTCAGTGACCTCAGTTAAAATCAATTCAGCATCGTTGTGATTTATTCGAAGTCGGCCACCACCAACGTTACCAATCAATTGAAATGGACTACCGGCGCCTTCCGCAATTGACTGAATTGCCTCAAGAGAACTTTCAGGGAAGCTGATAATAATGCGTGACGGTGATTCCCCGAACAGTGAACTGGCTGCTGACAACTCATCAGTCAAAGAGATATCAGCTCCGATTTGTTCGCGATTCAAAGAGGAGAAACAACATTCGGCTAGAGCTATTGCCAAGCCCCCGTCTGAACAGTCGTGGGCCGAACTAAGCAAGCCCGCTTCTGCTGCTTCCAAACAGGCATTTTGTACAGCTAGCTCTTCCTTCAAATCGATCTTCGGGACCGAACCTTCCGCCAGCATCTGATCCGTCGGAGTGGCTTCAACGACACTGGCATACTCGCTAATTGAAAGGTCGTCTTTGCTTATGCCAAGCAGGGCAATTACGTCACCATCTTTTTTGAAGCCGGGTTGGACCACACGACGCACATCGTCCACGAGCCCAATCATACCAATCACCGGGGTTGGCAAGATTCCACGACCTTCGGTTTCGTTATAGAAGGAGACATTGCCGGACACAATCGGGGTGTCGAAGGCCCGGCAGGCCTCGGCCATACCGTCAATCACTTCAGAGAATGACCACATCACTTCGGGTCGCTCTGGTGAGGCGAAGTTTAGACAATTGGTGACTGCCAGCGGTCGAGCTCCGACGCAAATAACATTACGCGCAGCTTCTGCCACGATCAGCTTTGCTCCTTCACGTGGGTCAGCACCGCAGTAACGCCCATTTCCGTCGAGGGTCATTGCGAGTGCGCGTCTTGTTTCCTTGATTCGAACTACGGCTGCGTCGGCACCCGGCAAGACGGCCGTGTTGGTGCGGACCATGTGATCGTATTGTCGATAGACGTGTTGTTTGGAAGCGAGATTTGGAGAAGCGAGAAGTGCCAGAAGCGCGTGGTCGTAGGTTTGTGCTTGGTGCTTTGTACTTTGATCTTCGGACCTTGGACTTTGGAGATTGGACTTTGGACTGTTCGCCGGCGGCCGCATCTCCCGTTCGTATAGTGGCGCCTCATCTGTAAGAAACGAAACCGGAATATCGGCGACCGTTTCGCCCTCATGCATGACCCGCATGTTTGAGCCTTCACGAACTCGTCCAATAACCACGGCATCGAGGTCCCACTTGCGAAAGATTTCAATAACCTCTCGTTCGCGACCCGAGTGGGCCACGATCAGCATTCGCTCCTGTGATTCAGAAAGCAACATCTCATACGCCGTCATGTCGATTTCGCGTTGCGGAACGAGTGACAAATCCAGTTCGATTCCGGTGCCTGCGCGCGCGGCCATCTCACACGATGACGAGGTAAGCCCGGCAGCACCCATATCCTGAATACCCGCGACGGCGCCGCTGCGCATGGCTTCGAGGCAAGCCTCCAGGAGAAGTTTCTCAAGAAAAGGATCGCCCACCTGCACGGTCGGACGTTTTTCGAGTGCTTCTTCGTCAAACTCCGCGGACGCCATTGTGGCTCCGTGGATACCATCGCGTCCGGTCTTGGCTCCAACATACAGAATGGGATTGCCGATGCCGGTCGCTTTGCCAAAGAAGATTTGGTCCTGCCTGACGAGCCCGAGCGCAAAAGCGTTTACGAGTGGGTTGAAAGAGTAGGCATCGTCGAATGCCACTTCGCCACCGACGGTAGCAACACCGAATGCGTTGCCGTAATGGGCGATGCCGCCCACGACACCGGCCAACAACGAACGATTCCGCCGCCCATATTTGGGGTGGTCCAACGAACCAAACCGCAGGCTGTTCATTGAAGCAACCGGCCTCGCGCCCATGGTAAAGACGTCTCGCAGAATTCCGCCGACGCCGGTGGCGGCACCTTGAAAGGGTTCAATAAAGGAAGGGTGATTATGCGATTCAATTTTGAACGCTGCGCACCAGCCATCACCAATGTCGACGATGCCGGCGTTTTCCCCAGGTGGCACGACGATCCGTTTGCCGGTGGTGGGAAGTCGTCGCAGATGAATGCGCGACGATTTGTAGGAGCAATGCTCAGACCACATGACGGAAAATATTCCCAGCTCAACGAGGTTAGGCTCGCGGCCGAGAAGCGATGTTATGCGTTGAAATTCCTGAGTGGTGAGATTGTGGGCGGCAATAACTTCGGGAGTAATCTTTTCCATGATCAAGTAGGCCGTAGGCAGAAAGCACATGGCAGCAGAGCAATCTGCCTGCTGCTTACTTCGTACTGCCTACTTCTTTAAGGATTGCGGCGCGAAGCTCGTCAGCATTAACACGGCCGAAATGTTTAAAAACCAGTTCGCCTTTTGCGTTGTAAAGCACCGTCGCAGGCAATGCCCCACCCCATTGTGGATCGACAAATTTAATCGCCGGTTCGGGATCCGAAACGTTCAAAAGGTAGGCGGGCATTTTCGCCTGCATACTCCGGAGAAACTTTGGTACTCCAGTTTTGATTTCAGCCAGGTCGTCGAGAGAGACAGTAATGAAGTCGAGGCCTTTACCTCTGAATTCGGCGTCTATCTTTACCAGGTCGGGAAATTCTTCGCGGCAGGGATCGCACCAGGTGGCCCAAAAATTAACCAGCAGGGGTCTCGCATTGTTTCTCTTCAACGCAGCTTTCAGGCCTTCGAAATCGACCTCTTTTATGGCGACCGAGTGTGCTGAGGATGCTTTCGGCTTCGCGGTGTTTTTTCGTTGCGTCTGCGCAGACACCGAGAAGCCGTACAGCAGAATAATCAGGCTGAGCGCTATCAGAAAAAACTGTCGCGGGGCAGCAGTAGTCATTAAGCCCGCTTAATCGTGCAGCCAAAAGCAGTGGCGGTAGTTTTAGCGATTGGCTTTCCGGCTCCTGCCGCATCAAGGGCCTCGCGCAAGTCGTTGGTATTAACCTGCGAAACGTCCTTATTGTTGTCTATGCGGCCGCGATACATCAGTTTGTTACCTGCATCGAGGAAAAATACTTCCGGAGTGACGGTCGCGCCCAAGCGATCGGCAATCTTGTTACCCGCATCTTTGAGTATCGGGAAAGTCAGGTTATTCGTCGCAGCATGGGACTTCACCTCAGCGGCGCCTTCGGCAACGTTGGAATTGATGCCGACAACGTTGATGCCTTTGGCTTTGTAGTCCTGGGCCAGTTTCTCCATGCGCTCGTTGTAAGCGTTGGAAACCGGGCACTTCGTCGCCACAAAGATCAAGACAGTGCCATTCTTGCCTTTCAGCGAGTTGAGGGCGTGTTCTTTTCCATCAGCGTCGGGCAAAGTGAAGTCCTCAATCACAGCTCCGATTGCTGGTGGTGCGGGAATTTCAAGACTGGTACTGGATGGCATGGCCGATACAGCAAGAACAAAAAGAGCAACAAGTGTGACACAGACTGCGAGCAGATGTTTCATGACAGTAACTCCTGTTTTGAATGGTAGGGGAAACGGAAACGAAAGATTAACAGGCGGAATAAGGTGGTGCAACCACCCAGCTGTCGGGGGGTGCCTACTGTGCGCGGGTTCTGTTTGCCATCACGAGCAGCACAGTCATCACCGTAGTTACCAATGCGGAGAGCAGGCAGAACTGGCAGAAGGCCTTAATCACAAAGGCCTGGAGATAAATTAGCCAGAGTGTGAAGAGGAACATGAAGCCGGAGAAAAACAAAGCGAATTTCCCCGCGCCCTTGTAACCAAAGGCCGCGAGTGTGGACGCGCTAAACACCACGAAATAGGAGACAGCGCCGAAGCCCGCCAAGGGCATTCCATTAAGTGTGGCGTAGGAACTGCTGAGAACTTCCGAGCAGCCCTGGACGATTGTGCATTTCACACTTCTGCCCGAAAGGTGTTCTACGGTGAGATAGATTGCGTCAGCTAAACCAATCAACGAGACAAGAGCGGCGAGTCCATAAAGAGTCGCCGCCCGTCTTCGAGAAGTTGGTTGTTTTATTTCTACCTGATTACTCACTTAAACCGATCCCGCGTGTCACTTGCCGGCTGCCAACAATTCAGCATTGATGACCGCACGTAATCGCTCTACCTGCATCAACGATTCAAACGGAACTTCCCGCCCATTCATTATTACTGTTGGTGTTCCCTGAATCCCGAGGGCGTGCGCCCGTTTACCGTCGAGAAAGACTCGTCTCTCCACAGCTTCACTACCGATGTCGCGCCTAAACATCTCGACGTCCAGGCCGATTTTCGTGGCATATCCTTCGAAGATTGTCTTGCTGTCAAATGCGTCGGTCCAGGCCTTCTGGTTCTCGAAAATCATGTCGTGCATTTCCCAAAACTTACCTTGCAGGCCTGCAGCTTCCGAGGCGCGCGCGGCAGCGAGAGCATGCGCGTGGGCAGGGACCAAAGGATACTGCCGAAAGATTACGCGTAAACGGGCTGGTCCAAATTCCGTCTCCAGGGTTTTAAGGATCGGATGTAATGCACCGCAGGGTGGACATTGGAAGTCGCCAAACTCCTCGATTGTAACCGGGGCCGATGACAGTCCGCGCGCATGCGGTGGTTGGGCACCAGTTTCACTGACTGGTGGCGGAGTTTTGGTGGATGAAGACGACGTAGCAGGTGCGGGCGTCGGCGCAGGTGGCGGAGCAACTGAAGAGCGCTTCAAATACCACGCGACGCCGACGGCCGCAACCATGACCACGACGATGATCACAAACGGTAGAGCTCGTTTCATGAATTCAACAGAATCACTTTCGTAAGAGTGTTTTTCAGACGAGCGAAATTGAATTACCAGAACACTTCGCCCTTACCGAACCTCGTAATTGACCGTTCTGTCTACCTGGCCGTTTACGTAAACCTGAACCTTGTATTTACCGATCGGCCAATCCTGCGGCAAAGTCAAATGGCCATGCACGATGTTCTCGAGCGGCTTCGTGGAGTAATCGATGTCTTTGATTTTCTGATTCTTGCTGCCTTCAGCGTCAACAATCCACCAGGAGAATTTCATCTTGGTGCCGCCCTGGGCCTTTTTCAACTTAACTACGCAATGGACCGTATGGTCCGCCGCTTCAAACGAATCAGTTTCATCTCCAGGCGCGCCGCGACCATTATCCTTGGCCATGTGGATATCCTCGATAAACTCGCCCGAGCCGGCGTCGCTATCGGTGTTTGTGTTACTGGCGGTGCTGTTTGAATTGTTCGAGTTGTTGGAATTGTTGGAGTTGGATTTCTTGCCGAGGTTACATGCGAGAACAACAGCGAGCACGAGTCCGGCGGCAAGCCAGGCGGGATGGTGTTTCATCTAGGTATTCTCCGTTGGGTTATTAGGTTTGAAAACTGAAACCGGCTTTAGGCAACAGCCGCCAAAGTTGCGGCCAGCGAGCGAAATATATCGCGCCCATCGATCGAACCAAGCAGATCTTCGCAGGCCCGCTCGGGGTGCGGCATTAAGCCGAGTACGTTACGAGAATCGTTGCAAATGCCGGCGATGTTATCAAGAGAACCGTTGGGATTAGATTCGGGAGTTACGTTCCCGTCACGGTCACAGTAACGAAAGATTATTCGGTTCGCTGCCTTTAGCTCGGCAAGCGTAGCCTCGTCGCAAACGTAGTTGCCATCTGCATGGGCGATCGGAAGTCTCAAAACCGTTTTTGGCTGCAGCTCATTTGTAAATGGAGTTTCGGAACTCTCCACGCGCACGTACACATGTTCGCAGATGAAATGAAGGTTGCGGTTGCGAATGAGTGCGCCGGGTAATAATCCTGCTTCGCAAAGAATTTGAAAGCCGTTACAAATACCCAGTACGAAGCGGCCGGAAGCAGCAAACTTCTTTACGGATTCCATGACCGGTGAAAAACGAGCGAGGGCGCCTGCACGAAGATAGTCGCCATACGAAAATCCACCAGGGATGATGATCGCGTCGTAAGAGTCCAGGTTGGTATCGCGGTGCCAGATAAAATCGACCGGTTGACCGACCTGCTTGGAAATCACGTGGTAGGCATCGTGATCGCAGTTAGAACCCGGAAAAACTATGATGCCAAACTTCACCCTTCAATCTCCACACGATAGTCTTCGATGATCGGGTTGGATAATATTTCGCGGGCCATGCGCGTCACGTCTTCGCGAGCCTGATCCTGATTGGTTGAGCTCTCCAACGAGATTTCAAAGTATTTACCCTGCCGCAAATCCTCGATACCGGTAAAGCCCAACAGCTCTACAGAATGCTGAATGGCTTTGCCCTGAGGATCAAGAACGCCGGGCTTGAGACTAACGTAAACTTTCGCCTTCATTTTGTTTGGCACCGTTCGTGAAATAGGCTCGATATACTAAGACAGATCATTGCCTGATGTGTAGTTGATAGCATAATATCTGCGCCCGCAACCTATCAGTCGAACCAGAAAGCAGGAGCACACGATGCAGAATCCTCCGCCACAGCAAAATCAAGCCAATCAACCAGCTAGTAGTTCTCCTTTGGGAGGCATGGATCCGAAGGTTGCAGCTGCGCTCTCCTACATCTGGATCGTCGGGGTCATCTTTTTCATTATGGAGAAAGAGAACAAATTTGTTCGTTTTCATGCGTTGCAGTCAATTTTGTTTGGTGTCGCCAACTCCATAGTGATGTTCGTGCTGGCTATCATCGCGACAATTCTTACTGTCGTTTTCAGCATAGGTGCCGCGGCGGCAGCAACGGGTGGCGGAGGCGGAATCGCTACTTTGATCAGCTTGCTCGTTTGGTTGATCTGGCTAATTTTCTGGCTCGTCGGCTTGGCCATGTTTGGTGGTTTGATTTACGCAGCTGTGAAAGCCTATCAGGGCCAAACTTTCAAACTTCCATTTATCGGCAACATGGCTGAGAAGATAATCAATAAGTAAGCGGCGATCCTTACCAACGCTACTTCCTGTCAAAGACTCGATCAAAGATCTGGTCAATATTCCTTAAGTAGGTGTCAAGCCCGAAAACCGCATCGATTTCTTCCCGCGAGAGATGAGCACCGATGTCGCTATCTTTGCTCACTAAGTCCTGGAAGTCTTCATTTTCGTCCCAAACCCTCATCGCGTTTCGCTGCACCCACTCATAAGCGGTTTCTCTTGAAACGTCTTTGCGGGTCAGGGCCAGCAGCAGTTGTCCGCTGAAGATCAAACCTCTGGTCGCTTGCAGATTTTGCAGCATGCGATCCGGATGGACTACCAATCCTTCGATCAGGGAAGTCGTTTTCTGCAGAATGTAGTCGAGACCGATACTCGAATCGGGCAGGACCACACGCTCGGCGCTGGAATGTGAAATGTCGCGTTCATGCCAGAGCGCCACGTTTTCCAGACCGACCAGACTGTTGGCCCTGACAATGCGCGCCAAGCCGCAGATGCGTTCGGAAATAATCGGATTACGTTTGTGAGGCATGGCGCTCGAGCCCTTCTGCCCGACCGCAAAACGCTCTTGTGCCTCCCCAACTTCTGTTCGCTGCCAGTGACGTATGTTCAGAGCAAACTTATCTAACGACGACGCGATGATGGCCAATGTGCACAGGAATTCAGCGTAACGATCTCGCTGGATGATTTGGGTCGAAACCGGCGCAGCCTTCAAATCGAGTTTCTCGCAAACCTTTTCCTCGACGACCGGATCAAGATGCGCGAAGGCTCCGACTGCACCACTGATTTTCCCTACCGCGACGGTCTTGCGCGCGCGCTTGAGACGCTTACGGTTGCGGCGCATTTCGTCGTACCAGAGCGCGAAGGTCAAACCAAAGGATGTCGGCTCAGCGTGGATTCCGTGAGTGCGTCCAATTTGAGGAGTGTTCTTGAACTCAAACGCACGAAGGCGCAGGGCGTCGAGCAGGGCTTCGACTTTTTTCAGCAGGATGTCGCAGGCGTCGCGAAGGAGTAGAGCGTTTGCGGTATCAACAACATCGGACGACGTGAGTCCGTAGTGTACAAAGCGAGCAGCGTCACCGATGTTTTCTGCGAGATTTGTAGTGAACGCAATAACGTCGTGATGTGTGACATTCTCAATCTCGTTTATGCGATCGACGGAGAAGCTGGCGCGCTCTTTAATTTGTTCCAGAGCTTCGCCCGGAATCGTTCCCATCTCTGCGTGCACTTCACAAACAGCGAGTTCAACCTCCAGCCATTTTTGGAATTTGCTTTGCTCGCTCCAAAGCGCACCCATTTCGGCCAATGTGTATCGTTCGATCATAGGATCTTATCCGTTTAATTTTTATTGCAGGGCAGTTGAATTCACAAAATAACGCGCCAGCTGCCAGCGTCCGTTTCTCTCCAACAAGGTAAACGTTTCCATCCCATCACCGTGTTGAAATTTAGTTCTGTAACTAACAATGAAAGCTCGGCCCTGCAACGGACCACTCGAGTTTTCCTGTTCCTTTGCTGACTGCAAGACGCGGTTCTCAACCACGCCAAGTTTTGTTCTCAACGTCTTAAACGTCTCAACCGTCTGATCCAAACCAGCATCCTTCCGCCACAGGTCTGCAGCTTCCGCATAGACTTTCTCGTAACGCTCAGCTGCGATGTCGTCACTAACCGAAGCGATCGTTGACTCAACCTCAGGAGGAATTACGCGACGCTCTGAAGACACTCCGCAGCTGACGCCGAGAAGTGCGGCTATCAAAATCAGCGTGAAGCGATGATTAGAACTGAAGCTTGAATTTGTTGAGACCGAGTTGAGCCGTGCAGATTGGTCGCTCATTGTCCGTCAGACCTCAATCCAGGGCGTTGGTTCCTTGGGAAACGACAAGCTGACCTGGGTATCAGAATGGAAGAGCGGAAAACGTTCCTGCAATGCTACCTCGGCAGAAATCTTGGCAAGATATGGATTATTCGCGCGTTGCGATAGGTGTGCGAGCACCAGGTACCTGGCTACGCCGTCAAAGCCGTCGCGGATCCAGTCCGCCACATCTTCATTGGACAAATGGCCGAGCCGGGAAAGAATTCTTTGCTTCAATTCCCACGGATAAACATCGCAGGCCTTCAACATATCGCGGCTGTGATTCGACTCGATTACAACAGCTGCGCACCCGCGGAGTTGTTGAGTCACCAGAGTAGTCAAGTGTCCAAAGTCCATCAGGGTAGCGATTTTGACGCCCTGATGAGTTGCGGTAAAACCGAAATTGTCTACTGCATCATGTGGAATTGTGAATGGATGGAAATCGATTTCGCCGATCCGAAAGTCTCTGCTCGATTCTATGTGCTCGACGCGATCACGCAGTGCTCGGGCGCGCTTTTGAGGCTCGTCGTTGCTGACTTGAAAACGTTCGCCGATGTATGCGTCACAGGTTTTGGCGGAGATGTAAACGGGACAGTCGACAGTGCGAAGTAGCACGCGCAGGCCACCGGCATGATCGCTGTGTTCGTGAGTGACCAGCACAGCATCTAGACGCTGAACATCTTCACCAACCAACGCCAATCGACGCGCAATTTCTTTGGCGCTGAGTCCAGCGTCAACAAGCACACGCGTCTCGCCGGCGACGATCAAAACCGCATTGCCACTCGATCCGCTGCCGAGAACGGTAAGTTTCATGTTTTAGGATGTAGAGCTGAAACCGAGCAACTAAGTAAGGAAAACTTTATCACTTAAAAAGGAAAACGACCATCGTCGATTATTCATTCGTGCTCATATTCGCAGTCGATCGCGATCAACTTTGAAGCCGTTTAAGTTTCCAAGCGCGCCGAGCGAAAGAGTTTCGCTGGTGAAATATTTTGTGGCTAGCCTCTGCATGTCGTCTGGAGTGACCGCTTCAACTTGTCGAATGATTTCCTCTGGAGAAATCCGGCGGCCATGAATGATTTCCTGACGTGCTAAGGCACTGGCTCGTGCGCTCGATGATTCAAGGCCGAGCAGGATAGATGAAATAGCTTGATCCTTGGCTAACTTGAGTTCTTCGTCGGGGATGCTTTCGCTTACAACCCGGCGAAGTTCTTCAAGACTGAGATCCACGACTTCATCAAGATGCTCGGGCGAGGTGCCGGCGTAGATTGAAAACACGCCAGTGTCCGAGAAGGTGCTGCCGCCAGCTCCAACCGAGTAAGCCAGTCCGCGATCTTCTCTAACAATTTGCCAAAGGCGGCTGGATGTTCCGCCGCCTATTACCGAAGCCAGCATGCTGGCTGCATAGCGATCGCTGCTGCGTGCATCAGGGTATGGAGCAGCAATAAGCAGGTGCGCTTGCTCCAACTCGTTCTTGTGCTCAATCACAATTGGAGCCGCCGGTAAGGGAGGCGTAGAGTTCACAAAGGGATTTTCAGTGTTACCAGTAGGGTGAGCCCCTCCAAAAGTCGCCGAAACCAGGTCAACCAACTGGTCGTGATCGATATTTCCCGCTGCCGCAACCACCAGCGACGAGGGTGAAAACTCGCGGGCGTGAAACTCGGAAATCATGTTGTGATCGAATTTAGAGACCGTTTCTTTAGTTCCCTCAATCGGGCGCCCCAAAGGATGATCGGGGAAATAGGCGGCGTTGAACAATTCCCCAAGGAATTCGTCAGGCGTATCCTCCACCATCTTCATTTCTTCAAGAATGACTTTTTGCTCACGCATTAGGTCGCCCTGGTCGAAACGCGGATGGGCAAGCAGGTCCGCAACCAAATCAAACCCTTCCGGTAAACTTCGGTCCGCAACCTTTATTGCAAACCCAGTCATCTCATGGGTTGTAAAAGCGTCAAAGTGTCCCCCCAAACGGTCCGATTCAACAGCAATATCGTGAGCAGTACGTCGCTCAGTCCCTTTAAAGACCGCGTGCTCTATGAAATGGCAGATTCCGTTTAGTTCTGGAGTTTCGTGACGAGAACCTCGGCGGACCCAAATTCCGGCGGATACCGACCTGAGGCCAGGCATGTGCTCAGTTAATACTGTGAGACCATTGGGGAGTTTGGTAGCGCGAACGTCATCAATCATGGGTGGTAAAACTCTGAAACGAACAGATTAGTCGACCCAGCATCCTAGCATGGCGGTAACGGGGGCGAAAGTGAGCGCCAAAGTGCGGCTGGATTGGGTCGCGAAAGCTTGACATCACTTCATTTATTGGCGGAAAATGCGGGCTATTCAACGGTTCCGGTAAGTCTCCTGACCTGAACCGCCTCGCCGAAATTGAGGTGTAGGCGAGGCTTTTTATGGTTCTTGCCGCGTGCAGGACCTATGGAGACTCTTTCCTATTTTGCGCAGACCACAATCAGACCTGATTGCTTCAAGCGTTTCCGCACGGAGACCGCAGGAGGTGGCGTGCCAATGAGAACATCGGGAAGACAAAAGCTGACCAAAAGCGCGCTCGGCTTGTTAGTCGTTCTTACCGCTTCAATGTGCCTTGATGTGCCGACAGCCGTCGCAAAGAAAACGACTCTGGCGACTGTCACTGGAGCGGTAGTCGACCACCGTGGTAATCCGATATCCGGCGCCGTTGTCTCGTTGCTGAAAGAGGGAGCCGAGCAAGTCGTCAAGCATGCGCGGACCGACACGAAGGGCCGGTTCAGTGCGCGGATAGCGCCAGGCAAGTATGGCATCACTGCGATTGCCAATGGATTCAGTTCAGTTGTTTTCTCGTCCGTCGAAGTGCGCGCATCCGAGGAGCTGATTTATCGGTTTAATCTGGAGCCGATTGGCACTGGAAAGACATTGCCTGAGCGCCGTAAAGATCGTGACGACGTCAGGTGGGTATTGCGTTCTTCACAGACTCGGCGCTCGATCTTCCAGGCGCACGAAGGTGAGGACGCTGATATTCAGGCGGTACTTGGTATTGAACCTTCCGTCAGTCAACCCCAATCTGAGACACCTGTTGACACTGAAGCTCAAGCTTCTCGCAGCGACTCTGAACGTCGCATGCAGGGCGTGGTCGAAACCTATTTCACCAGCGATTCCTATGGTGGCAGCTATCCAGCTCTGAACTTCGCCCTGGCATCATCGGACGCCGATGGACTTGATTTCGTCGTGTCAGGCCAAAGCGGTGTCGGTCCTCAGGCGGTAAAGCGACTCGAAGCCAGCACTAACTTTCGGGTAGGTGATCGCCATCGGCTAGGAGTGGCAGCGGGCGGCGTGCGCCTTGCGCCGACGACTTGGACATTTGCACCCGTGCAATCCGAGCGCATCGGGCAATTCTCCGTCCGTGCAATCGATGAATGGATCGTGCGCGATGGCATCGTGGTTGTGCTCGGGCTCGACTATTCCCGTTTCATCGGAGGCGGCGGAGCAGGATCCCTGACTCCCAGAATCGGACTGCAATTTGACGCCAATGCGCGAACCAGAGTGCGGGCTGCATTTGCTCCCGGAGGGGAAGAAGGTTACACCCAGAGCGTCGTTGGATTTGAAACTGCACAGGTTGTTTTCACCGACATCAACAAGCGACCCGTTGCCTTCGTTGACGGACGGGCTGTGATGGAACGCAGTCATCGTCTCGAGTTTGGTGTTGAGCGTGTTGTCGACAACGAATCTAACTTTGAGGCGACCGCTTTCTTCGACACAACAACAGGCCGCGGTGTTGGATTTCTTAGTACGCCGATGACTGCATTCTCGGGTGAGGCGGGCGAAGCCTTTATCAACGTCGCCAATCAACAAGGCGCGTCTAGAGGAATGCGTTTGGTTTACACGCGCCGGCTTAGCCGCGTTTGGTCGGCCTCAGCAGGATATTCCTTTGGGCGGGGCCAACGCCTGGCGGCTGACATCACTGATCCTGCTGATATGTTTGAGACAGGTTTCTTTCAATCAGGCGCCGTGCAGTTGGGCGGTGGCTTTGACACCGGTACAACTATCAGGACCGTCTTACGTTTCTCGCCTAATGCGACTGTCTTTGCCATCGATCCCTTCGCTGGCCGTCTGGCCGTATATGACCCGTCGTTGAGTATCCAGGTCACCCAGGACTTGCCCAGTTTCGGTTTGCCTGTTCGTGCGGAGGCTGTGTTGGATGCCAGGAATCTGCTCGATGTTCAGACGAGTTCCGAGAATGGCGAAACGCTTACTCAACTGAGCGCCGGTCGTCGTTCTGTTCGCGGAGGAATCTCGCTCAGGTTTTAAGACTGACATGAGGCCGCGGCGGGAACATCCCATCCTTCAACTACCCGCTTTTGCACTCATTTGTTTTCGATCCCCGAGTTTCTCCAAAATCTTGGAAACGTCCAAAAACATGGATTGGTGGTTTGCTCAACCAAAGCATTAAGGAAAAGCAGCCGGCCTGCTCTGATCAACCACAACAGCCATCGCATTGGCGGAAAGTGAAAGTGAACCTCCGGGTGAGGTCGAGATGCGACGAAATAGTCACATCTTCATCCGATAGTCCGTTGGGTACATACCTTGCGTTTTTGAGAGCGGAATAGTCTGCTCTCGAAAGAAAAGTATTGAAGCGATCGGTATTTACAACTGGAACCTGGATCGTGCTGGCCGGCACAGCCCTGCTCTTGACTGCGGGTATCTTGAATTTCGCCCAGCGGCTCAGGCAGGAAACTCCAGCCTGGGACGGCGTCGCCTGGAGTGATGCTCGACAGGGGGTGACCGCTGAAACCGTTGAAGCCGGATCCTCAGGCGACCGGGCCCACTTGCTTCCCGGCGATCGCTTGATCGGGATCAGTCTCGACAATCGACACTGGGAGGAAGTGGTTCATGCAAAAGACGTCCAGATCTACCTGGAGCAGGCGCACCCCGTCGACCGAACCATCCATTACCTGATTGAACGGCCATCGTATCCACCAGAAAGCCGGTATTACTACGCCGATCTCGATCATCTCGACTCGATCCACAGGTGGACCCCGCGCGAGCTCTATATCAACCTCATTGGTCTGGTTTACCTGTTCATCGGGTTCTTCGTCCTCTTCAAACAGGGAGGCCGAGCGCCTTTTGCGCTCCACTTCGCTACGCTCTGCCTGGCTGCGTTTGTTTTCCAATCATATACGCCTGTTGGGACCTATCGTGATCTCGACCTTGCGATAGCATTTCTTAAGAACGCCGCCTTCATTATTTTCCCGCCCTTGTTCCTGCACTTTTGTCTCGTCTATCCCGAGCGCCAACAACTATTTCATGAGAAGCGCTGGCGATCGGCGCTCTTATATGCGCCTGCTATTCTGTTGTTGTTACTTGCCACATTTGTATTTCTGCGAGGAGTGATTGCACCGGTTGCATCTCCTCTAGGACGAGTACCGGATCTCTCGGGCACGGCTGTCGGGATTTTCTACAAACTGAGCTTTGCTCATTTCGTCGTCATGCTCATGGCGAGCGTGGGGTTTTTGGTTCGAACCTGGATCAAAGCGAAGAGTGCGGTTGTGCGGCAGCAGATGAAGTGGGTTGTGTGGGGTTCGTTGCTCGCAGTGGCGCCGTTCACATTTCTTTACGCCATTGGATTCCTGTTGGGCCGCCAGGCCGATCCCTGGCTGACCGACGCTGCGGTGCTCCCGCTCATTCTGATTCCGTTTGCATTTGGATATTCAGTCGTTCGTTACCGACTCATGGACGTCGAGTTGGTAGTGCGTCGTGTGTTCGTGTATGTGCTGACCACGCTGGCCATCGCCCTGATGGTAGGCACGGTAGTTTACTTCGCCGGCCTTTACGCGCTTGGCGGTGACCAATCCAGTTCTGGTGAACTCACGCTGCGTGTAATTGCGGCAATTGTAGCGATGGCCGCCATCGTCATGCTCGCCGCTCCGGTCAAGGCGTTCCTGCAAGAGCAAATCGACAGGTTGTTCTACGGCGAACGTTACGACATGCGCAATAGCCTGCTCGACTTCGGCCGAACTCTTTCTGCGACGACCGCGCTTGATCCACTCTTGGATTCACTGGTGAACCGGCTTCAGGAAGTAATGAACGTCAGTCGCGTCGCAATCTTTATTGAAGACAAACACAGCTCCGCAGGTTATCGAGTGGCGAGGGCCGCAGGTCTTTCTGCCGAGATGGTGGTGCCGCCGGATTTCCGCGAAATGATACGCGTGCGTGCTGCTCAAACCGGGGTTGTGCGCACTGATGATCTTGATCTGATTCCAGAGACCACTGGTTTTGTTAGACGCGCGTTGCATTACTACGTCCCCTGCGTGGTTCGCGGTCGCATGGTCGCGGTGATCGGCCTCGGACGTTCAGCCGACGGCGCGCTATTGTCCTCCGAAGACGTCGATATTCTTTTGACGGTTTCTGGTTATGTGGCGGTGGCAATCGAAAATAGTTTGCTGTACCAGGAACAGCAGGAACGGGCGAACGAACTGAAGGTCCTCAAGGAATTTAACGAGTCGATTATCGAGTCGATCAACATTGGAGTACTTGCGGTTGACCTTGATGGACGAGTTACACGGCTGAATCCAGCCGTGGAAACGTTTCTAAATCTGAGTCGCGCGGAAGCCGCAGGGAAACGCGTAGAGGATCTTTTTTCAGAGGACTTTGCCGATACGCTGAGTCAGGTGCTTGGTAACGATCGGTGGCAGCTCAAAGAAACACGTCACATTTACAAGATACATACGGCTACGAGGGCAGGTCGTTCGCTGGTTCTTAACATCGCAATCGTTCCATTGCAGGATTCACAGGAGCAGACCGGCGCACTCGTGGTTCTGGAAGACGTTACCTCGCGCATTAATCTGGAAGAGCAGTTGCAGCAGCGTGAGAAACTGTCGTCGATAGGTCTACTCGCGGCGGGCGTAGCTCATGAGGTCAACACTCCGCTCACCGGAGTTTCGTCCTACACGCAAATGCTTATCGGCATGTTGCCGGAAACAGATCCCAAACATGCGCTGTTGCAGAAGGTGCGAAACCAGGCCGAGCGCGCTACCAACATTGTCAATAATCTGCTCAACTTTTCGCGCACTGGAAACGCGGCCGAATTTACCGCCCTGGAAATCAGTCGTGTGCTGGATGACACGCTGCAGCTGCTCGAGCCACAGCTTCGCGGTAATCAAATCCGAATCATTCGCGACTACGATCCGGATGCGCAACCGATCTTCGGCAACGCCGGCAAACTTCAGCAGGTATTCACTAACCTGCTCCTGAACGCACGAGACGCGATTACAGCCGGCGGCTCAATCAGAATTTCAACCATACCTTCGTCAGATCACTCGATGATCGTCGAAGTTGCCGACACCGGTATGGGTATCGCTCCCGAGAATGTCGCAAAGATTTACGACCCGTTTTACACAACCAAGGGAGTTGGCAGAGGCACGGGGCTTGGCCTGGCTGTTTCCTACGGAATCGTTCAGGAGCATTCAGGACATATCAGTGTTGAGAGTAATCCTGGACTGGGCACCACTTTCAGAATCACACTTCCCACCGTGCTTGCGCGCGCGCCGCTGCAGGCAGTGGGCGACTGACAACCAGGATAATTTGATCAGCAGGAGCAACCGCGACCGCCCGGTGCTCCTGCCTTTTTTTTGGTTTGATTCTCACCTAAACTGCTTGCTTTCGATCGCGGCTCATATTGGAGAAACCTAGGACGGGATGGCAAAAAAAGGTTCAGTATTAATCGTCGATGACGAAGAGATCATGCGCGAGGTGTTGGAGACACTTCTCTCCGCGGAGGGTTACCGAGTTGACCTTGCCAAGACTGGAGAAGAAGGTCTCGAAGCCTACGGCCGTCGTGCCTACGACGTGGTATTGCTCGACGTTTCGATGCCGGGAATCGGTGGCCTTCAGGCGCTCCAGGAATTCCTGAAGATGGACTCCGACGCGGCGATCATCATGATCACAGCTTATGCCACGTTTGATACGGCAATCGCGGCATGGGAACACGGTGCCTTTGGCTGTATCCGCAAACCTTTTCAGAATGAGCAGATCACTAACACCGTAGCGGCGGGAATCAAGCGTCGCCGAAAAGAAGAGGAGCGTCGCTCGCTGAGACGCGCGATGAGCCGGGCCGTCGATCGTGGCGCCATCGTGGGCCACTCGGATGTGATGCAGGAAGTATTTCGTTTGGTGGAACAGGTTGCACCGGCAAGGTCTACGGTCCTGATTACCGGTGAAAGCGGAACCGGTAAGGAGCTGATTGCCAAGTCGATTCACGAATCAAGCGCCCGCGTTGGAAAGCCTTTCGTTACGGTCAACAGTTCAAACATTCCGTCGGAGTTGCTCGAGTCAGAACTCTTCGGGCACACGAGAGGTGCGTTTACGGGCGCAGTGGCCGCGAAGAAAGGCCTTTTTGAAGTAGCCGATGGTGGATCAATATTTCTCGACGAGATTGGTGATATTCCACCTGAGACCCAGGTGCGTCTGCTGCGCGTTATTCAAGAGCGAGAGTTCACGCCGTTGGGGGATACCACTCCACGTCGCGTTGACGTCAGGATTATCGCTGCGACAAACATTGAGCTGAAAGACGCAGTGAAGCAGGGAACGTTTCGAGAGGATTTGTATTACCGTCTTGCCGTTGTTCCTATTGAATTGCCGCCCTTGCGCGATCGGCGGGAAGACATTCTGCCGTTGTCGCAGCACTTCATCGAGAAGTACAACGAGGAAAACGGACGGCAGGTATCGGAGCAGATTGCTCCTGACGTGCTCGCTTTGCTCGAGGCGTATTCATGGCCGGGCAACGTCAGGGAGCTTGAAAACGCGATCGAGCGAGCGGTGGTGATTGCGCCCAGCGACGAAGTGACGCGCGAATGTTTGCGACCGGAGATTAGCGATCCGCAATCGGTGATCACCTCGTCACAGGAAGGCGCGAGCTTCGGAGCGGTTCAGGATCTGGGACGGGGAATTAACTTTTACGAACAAGTAAGACGTTTTGAAATTGATTTGATTCGGCGCGCTCTGGTGCAGACTGGCGGGCACCAGTCTCGAGCGGCGCGCCTGCTGGGCATGAATGCGACCACGCTCAACTCGAAAATCAAAACCTACCGCATCAGCCTCAGACCGTAAGCGTGCCACTCATGACCGCCGTTTGAATTGTAGGGGTGGCACCCGTGGCCATCCCAATTCGCACGCCTGTAAGAGCCTGTCGCAAATAAGAATTCCGATGAATGATAGGATTGGGGATATCCGTCCTCCGATGAGAGGATGCATATCCGGTAGCATTGAATGTTGTGCGCCGAGTGGGACGGTTACGGAGTGCCGCCCCCTACAAATCGTTCCGCGTTAGGTTGCAAGCTAAGCTCGATGGTTGTTGACTTGAGAAATGACAGGCTTCGAAGCCTGTTTACCGAGGCTGCGAAGTGTAAGCGCTGTCCAGCTATGTGCGAACGTGCTGCCGTCCTCAGTGAACGCAATGGACCAGTTTCTGCTCGAGTTATGTTCATCGGGGAGGCACCCGGACGCAAAGGCGCTGACCAAACGCGAGTTCCTTTTTCCGGCGATCAGTCGGGAAAAAACTTTGACCGTTTCCTCGCTTCGATCGGATTAACCCGCGAGCATATTTTCATAACCAGCGCCGCCCTTTGCAATCCTCGCACTGAATCAGGTATCAATCGGAAGCCCGGCAAAACCGAAGTGGCAAACTGTTCATACTTCCTGCGCCAAACACTCGAGATTGTAGACCCGCAGGTGGTTGTTACACTCGGATCAGTGGCTCTCGATGCGCTTAAGGCAATCGAAGCCCATGATTTGAGGTTGAAGGAATCAGCATCGCGGATTCACAGCTGGAACGGCCGGTTGTTAGTGCCGATTTATCATCCCAGCCCGCAAGTGCTGGCTTCGCATCGCCGGGAGACGCAGCAGTTGAAGGACTACCTGATCGTGAGTGATGCAATAAAGAACGCCAGGAAGACGCTGAACCAGGACATGGCGTAGACTTTGAGTAGCCAGCTAATTTGAGAACAGGGGACTAGCGACAATGTCTGAGGTACTGGGCCAAGCTGAGTTAAGGAAATCACCGATTGAGAATGAACACCGTCGATCGGGTGCGCAAATGATCGAGCGCGGCGGTTGGAGACTACCTTCGTCGTACGGAGACGACACTGCAGAATATCGAGCGGTTCGCGAAGCTGGTGTTGGAGTAATCGACATCTCTGATCGAGGCCGATTCCTGGTAGGCGGGTCGGAAGCAGTGCAGTTCCTGAACGGCCTCATCACCAACGACATGAAGACCCTTGAACCGAATAGCTGGATGGCAGCTGTGTTTCCAAATGTTCAGGGTCGCTTGATCGCGAGCACCAGGGTTATGCGTTTCGAGAATGTTCTGTCTGACAGAAACGTTTGTCCGATGTTCATGCTCGACACCGAAGCAGCCACGCACCACGGCGTATTCAACACGATCCAGCGATTTACCTTAGCTGGTGACTTTCGCGTCACTGATGTCACAACGGACACTACTCATTTCACAGTGCAGGGCCCTAACGCCGGCGCCTTGATGGAAACGTTGATCGGTGACGACGCTTCGCAACTGGAGCCAAATGGATTGGTCCAAACGCTTTGGCAGGACAAGGAAGTCACTGTCGTCCGCTCGACACATACCGGCGCGAGTGGATTCGATCTAATCATCAAGGCTGATTATGCCGCTGGTTTATGGACCGCCATACTCGATGCAGAAGCGATACCGGTCGGCCATAACACTTTGGAACTCCTAAGAATTGAAGCGGGAATTCCGCGCTACGGTATTGATATGGACGAAACCAACGTGGTGCCGGAGACAGCACTTGATGATGCGGTGAGCTACACCAAGGGTTGTTATGTGGGCCAGGAGATCATTGCCCGGATCAAATATCGTGGTCACGTGGCGAAGAGGCTCACCGGCTTCGGATTTGAAGGCAAGGTTGCGGTTAGCGCCGAAAGCAAAGTCACGGCATTGGACGGGAAAGAAATCGGCAAAGTAACGTCGGTCGCGTTCTCCCCAGGTCTGAGCCGGACGGTGGCGCTCGGTTACGTCAAATATGATTACCTGGCACCAGGCACCGAGGTAAGGGTTGAAACAGAAGGTGGTTTAGTGGAAGCGTCGGTAGTTGAGCTACCCTTTATTAACACTGGCTTACACTCGGGTGGGGAGGCGGCAGAATAACTTTGGCTGATTCTCAACCCGCAAAAGAAAACGTGCGCGACCTCGACTTCGAACAAGCGCGACTGGCCTATTCGATTATCGACTCCCTGCTTTCACACACCAGGATCGTAAGCGATTTAGTAGCAGTGATGGCCCAGGCATTAGACGAAGATACACAGAAAGCGTTGACCCAAACCCCCAACTGGGCAGCGTATCTGGAGAGTCGACGATTACTGGAACGAACAAAAGTTGACGTGGAGAAGTTTGCGGAAGTGATGAAGCAGCTAAGCGAAGAACTTCCAGATCCCGGCGCGCCGGACGCTTAAATCAGCCTTTCCGAACGGAATGCGGCAAAGCCGCTTCATTTTCTCGCCGGGCTGGGTGGCGTTGTTGGAATCGCTTCTATCTTCTCCGCAAAATCACGAATCTCTTTCATATGCTCTTCGCTGATCGGAAACACCCCCGCATCCATTCTGATCTCGAGCTTCTTCGCGCCAGCCAGTTTCAGTAGTGTTTCGTAGGGCATTCGAAACACAAGCCGTTCACCCATCCATACGCGACCGGGTACCGGCCGCATTACAGCCCAACGACTTGAGCTCAGAAAAATCTTCTTTCCATCAATCATGAAAAGGACGTAGAGATCCGCCCGCAGTCGTCCCTTCACCACTATTTGTAATTCAAAGTCTACAATTTCCGGTTTCGCGGGAACTTCACCCGGATACTTGAACGACGGCGACATATGCAGGCTGTGATATTTGCCGTTTTCGCCCGACAGCTTTACCGGCAGGAGCCTCACCGTCGTCTGTTTCTTCACCGCATCGTAGGTAGTTTCATATTTTACTTCGGTGGCTGATGGTTGTTGGGCAAACACACTCGTAACCGAAATTACGATCAGTGCGGTTAATGAGATGATGTGTCCCCTGAAAGTTTTCATACTCGACAGGTAATCAGATTGATGATTCCCAACAGACTTTTTTCCACACCAACCAACTTGAGACCAGCCGCCTGGGCATCTTCAGAAGTGCGTCGATTAAAGTGGTCGGCAAACAACGGCACCGTGATCAGATTCAACACGTCGAACAATGGACCAAGCACGCCGTAGGGCCTGACGTGTTCCAGCAGAAGGATGGAGCCGCCGGAACGCACCACACGTTTCAACTCCGAAAACGCCATTGCCGGAGACTTGACTGAACAAAACACGAGCGTCGCGAAAGCTACATCAAACGAATCATCTTTGAAGGGCAGGTTTTCCGCGCAGCTTTGGATTAGTCCTATCCCGCTGGGCCGCTTTTTCTCTTGAGCAATCTTCAACATTCCGGTGCTTGGTTCCGTCGCGATGCCCAAAGCGTTGTCGGGATAGTAGATGAAGTTCATTCCGGTTCCCGCGCCGAGCTCGAGTATGCGCGCGTTATCGGGAAGACGCTTCAAGGTGGAAGCGCGCAACCTGGCGAGAAACCAGCGTTCGAGTGGACGAATCGCAGCGTCGTAATGCGGAGCAATTTCGTCGTATGTTCGAGGCATATCTCCAATTAGCGGGCTTCTTTCGTGCAGCCTGGAGCATTTCTCCAACCCGAACCTCTTCAACGAAGCATCATAATCACCTGGCGTTCTCGACCTCCATCAAACTCGCAAAGAAAAATACCCTGCCAGCGTCCAAGTAATAGCTTTCCATCCTTGAAAGGCACTGAGACTGACGAGCCAACCAGGCTGGTTTTGATGTGTGCGTCGGAATTCTCCTCACCGTGCCTAAAGTCCATTCCGTGTTGCGGGATCAGAGTGCGAAGTGCATGAAGCATGTCGCGTGGGACATCTGGATCAGCATTCTCGTTTACAGTCAGACCAGCTGTCGTGTGCTGTACGTAGAGGAAACAAACGCCTTCAGTTTGGTTGGATTCTCTGAGTTTCTCCTGCACCTTATCAGTGAACTCAACCAACTCTTCGCGCTGATGCGATCGCAGTTTGATTGTATGCATGTTGGGAAAATCAGATGCTTGGTGTTCTTTTTGCACCTTTGTCTTCTACGTGTCTGGTGCTTTCCCGCGTAAATCCCCACCACCGCAGAGGCACAGAGAACACAAAGGCTCAACAGAGAATTGAGATGCGCCTACAGACGCTGAAAAAAATCGCGCGGACTTTGCAGTTACTGACGAGCCTGCATTGTAGTTTCAGGCTTTAGATACTTCGCGAGCCATGCATGTAATTCCCGGTAAAAGAACCGACTATTTTCAGCCTTTTGTATCCAGTGGTTTTCATCCGGAAAGATGATCAAACGGCTGGGGATTTTGAGTCGTTGGAGCACGCTCCAGTTTTCCAGCGTTTGATTTAAGGGCACGCGAAAATCATTCTCGCCGACGGTCAAAAGAATCGGCGTGCGAAAATTCTTGGCAAAGCGAATGGGATTCTGTTCCCGCCAGACCGGTCCCTGCTCCCAAACTGGTCCACCATTGTTTACTTCGCGATGATAAATCGTGTCGCTGGTCCCCCATTGAGACTCCAGATTGATTAGTCCGGCATGCGCAATCAATGTTTTGTACCGTGTGCTGGTTGCCTGCAGCCAGTTAGCCAGATGGCCACCGTAACTGGCTCCACCCGCGGCCATGCGCGAGCCGTCAACGAACGGATAGAGTCGCACCGCTTCATCAGCCGCTTCATTGATGTCGGCAGTTGGCCCAATGAACGGGTCGCCCTTGATCTTCTGCGCAAACTTTTCACCGTAGCCCGTGGAGCCGGTGTAATCAGTAAGCAGGACGACATAACCTGGTTGGGCCAGCAAATGATAATTCCAGCGCAGGAAATATTGATCGCGCCACATCGAGGCTGGACCACCATGTATCAGAACCAGCAGCGGATACTTCTTGCGTTCGTCAAAATTCGGGGGTAACGCAACCATGCTGTGGACCTTGTTGCCGGCTTTGGTTGTGACCCAGAAATGTTTGAGTGGTTGCCAGTCGATTTGTGCCGCGCTCGCGACATTGGTTGAAGTTAGACGGTCATGACGTCCGGCCTTGGGATCGATGCGCACTACTTCGTTTGGATTGGTCGCGCTTTCCCAGTTTGCGAAGAGCATTGCCGATGCAGCTTTGGGGGGTATTTTGAGATTAGTGTAAACGCCCTGGTTCATGTCATAGACGAGCTTCACTGCGCCGCCATCCGTCGAAATGCTGAAAAGCTTTTCATGCCCGGCATCTTCTGCCAACAGGTAAATAGTCTTGCTGTCAGGCGTTGCAGCGAAACTTCCGACAGACTTGTCGAAATCACCGGTCAGAATCCTGGGAGCCCCGGTACTGGGCCATGGAAGCATGGCAAGTCGCGTGAGGTTGTAAACATCTTCGTCTTCCTCAGTGACAGTAAAATAAAGCGTCTTTCCGTCAGGACTAAACACTGGTGGTCCATGACTACTGGTGCCATTCGTGATCGCAACCGGTTCTCCACCCGATGGAGAAATTCTGTAAAGCAGCGTATTAGAAGAGGCGTATGCAGCTACATTTCTATTGGTGGTGGCCCCGAACACAATCGATTGGCCATCGGGTGACCACACGGCATTTATTTCATCTCCCCCGCTTCCCAGCGAGCCGCCAAAGCCTGGTTCAGCCACGAACTTTGTTCCCGCCAGAAGATCTTTGGCTTTCGCTTCCGGCTCCAGGATTTGGACAAACAGGTGCGACTGCGTGTCTTCGAGCCACCTGTCCCAATGCCTGATGGGAAAGCTGTCGTAGACGCGGGCACGATACTTTTGGCCCTTGCGCTCGGTCGCAATTTTCTTGTTGGCCTCATCGTCGCGCGCGCCCGGATAGACTGAACTCACGAAGAGCAACGCCTTTCCATCAGGACGCCATTGAGGAGCACGTGCACCGGTGGACAACGAAGTCACCCGCATTGCTTCGCCGCCGGCGACAACATTCATTACGTAGATCTGGTTTGCTTCATCACCTTCACGCTTAGCTGAGAATGCCAGGCGTTGGCTATCTGGACTCCACGCGACACCGCCCTCACCACCTTTGCTGAAGGTCAGACGACGAGGCTCAGCGCTCCCGTCCGCCGGCAGGATCCAAAGGTCGGTAACCTGATCTTTTTCGTCATACGCAGGTTCTGTGATCGGAAAGACAATCCAGCGCCCGTTGGGACTCGGTATCGGAGCCCCAACCCGTTTCATCAACCACATCAATTCGTGGCTAAGAGCTTTCTTCCCGCTGCTGGTCTGCGCGCTGAGTTCTGTCGTACTGCCAAACGTAATGAGCAAAGCGACGACGAGTGAGAACGAGTAGACAAGCCGGTGGCGATTTCTTTTGCGAGCTATAAACGACATGTTGTGATTCGACTCCTCAAGAATGGTAGGCAAGTATTGTTACATAATCCGCGACCGCTCTGCACCACTACTCATGGCGGGCAGAATCGAAAAGGCCGATCTCGTTGTCTAGATCGGCCTTTTCATGTAGCGGCTTTTGTTTGGCTCAGTTAACAGTCATCCAGTACAAAATTGTAGGAAAGAGCGGCAGAATCTTTCACCCGGTTTCTCATCAACCTTGGACGGAGGCAACTGTTCGACATGTTTTAAGCTTGTCGTGGTGGTAGGAGAGCAAGTAGCGACGAGCCCTTGGAAGTTGATCGAGTAAATGTCACCAGCGAAGCTGATCAATTAGCTTGTAGTTGATAGTAGGAGACGAGGCGTCGACAAGCTAAAGAATGTCGAACATTTAGGCAGTGAATTAACGAGACCTTTATCGGGACGCTTTGTTTTTCAGCAGCTTCCAGCCAATCGGTAACGCCGCTGCAGCCATAACCACTTTGATAATGTCACCGGGAATGAACTTCAAAACGGTAAGCTGGAAAGCAACCGAGAGTGGAGTGTGTGTGACGAGGGCAAACCATCCCCAGCCGCTCAGCATTATCAGGATTGACCCGATAAACATTGCCGCCACTGCAGTCGGGAAGCGTTTATCCCAACCGTGTTCAGCAAAGGCGCCGGTGATAAATGCCGCGGCGGGGAATGCGATGAGGTAGCCACCAGTTGGTCCGAGGATATGCAGGATGCCGCTGGAGCCGCCGTAGAAGAAGGGAAGACCGAGAGCGCCTTCAACCAGATAAACAATCAGCGCCATCGCGCCGAGGCGCGATCCCAGCAGCGCCCCCGTCAACAACACAGCAAACGTCTGCGCGGTAATGGGCACTGGGCCAACGGGAATAACAATCTGAGCGGAAAGGGCCACGAGCAAACTGAAAGCAAACACCAGCGAAACTGAACGTATCCAGTCGAGTGGTGCTAATGCAGCACCAATCAGAGTGTCAGGCTGTGCGTTGGCGTAAGTTGTGTTCATGGATCACCTTTCCGCTTCGAAACTGTTCATGCGAGTGATGCGCAAGCTATTCGCCCTTAAGTGCACCGATGCGCATTCTATAGAATGAACGCCAAACAAAGAAGGCCGATGCGAGGAAGAATACCGCGGCCAACACGTGCGTGATCATTGGCCCATTCTCTCCCTGATGGCTGATTGAAACTGCTAACTCTACCGCCAGCAGCCCAAATAATGTGGTGAACTTGATAACTGGATTCAAAGCCACCGACGAGGTGTCCTTGAACGGATCACCAACTGTATCGCCAACTACAGTCGCATCGTGAAGCGGAGTACCCTTCTGCTTTAGTTCAACTTCTACAATCTTCTTGGCATTGTCCCATGAGCCACCAGCGTTGGCCATGAAGATCGCCTGATAGAGACCAAATATGGCAATCGAGATCAGGTAGCCGATGAAAAAGAACGGTTCGACAAATGCGAACGCGAGGGTCGAGAAGAACACCGTCAGGAAGATATTAAACATTCCCTTCTGCGCATACTGCGTACAGATTTCCACGACCTTCTTGCTGTCTTCTACGGACGCTTTTTCCACGCCCTCAAGTTGAATATTCGCCTTGATGAATTCGACCGCTCGATATGCCCCGGTTGTAACGGCCTGAATCGATGCACCGGTAAACCAATAGATAACCGCGCCGCCGGTAATCAAACCGAGCACAAATGGAGCGTGCAGCAGCGACAGCATTTCCGTATCTGTCGTTAGTCCATTTGTCAGCGTCATCATGATCGAAAAGATCATGGTGGTAGCGCCAACCACCGCGGTACCGATGAGCACCGGCTTGGCAGTCGCTTTGAACGTATTCCCGGCTCCGTCGTTCTCTTCCAGCAGATGCTTGGCGCGACTGAAGTCGACGGTCATGTTGAAGTCACGTTTCACTTCAGCCTCAACATCAGGCACCTGCTCGATCAGCGACAATTCATATACCGACTGAGCGTTGTCTGTAACAGGGCCATATGAATCGACGGCGATGGTGACGGGACCCATTCCGAGGAAACCAAAAGCCACCAGACCGAACGCAAACACGGGAGCAGCGACCATCAGTGGATCGAGCCCCAGGGTGCTGAAGTAGTAAGCGATCGACATTAGAATAACGATGCTGATGCCCAGCCAGTAGGCCGAGAAATTACCTGCCACCAAACCCGAAAGAATGTTGAGCGACGGCCCGCCTTCTTTGGACGAAGTGACGACTTCACTGACATGTGCCGACTCAGTTGAAGTAAAGACTTTCACTAACTCGGGAATAATCGCGCCAGCCAGTGTGCCGCACGAAATGATGCTGGAGAGTTTCCACCAAAGGGTTCCGTCGCCGCCCAGGGTTGGAATAGTGATGTAGGAAATCGCGAAAGTAATTACGACGGAAACGATTGAAGTAATCCAGACGAGAGAGGTCAAAGGCTTCTCAAAATTCATCTGGCTGGCATTGCCGTAACGGGCCTTGGCGATCAGGTCGTTAATAAAGTATGACCCTGCACTCGCGATGATCATCATGACGCGCATGACAAATATCCAAACCAGCAATTGCACCTGAACAGTAGGATCGCTTACGCCGAGCAGGATAAAGGTGATCAGCGCTACACCTGTGACGCCGTAGGTCTCGAAACCGTCTGCACTTGGCCCAACCGAGTCGCCAGCGTTGTCACCGGTACAGTCTGCGATTACGCCCGGGTTGCGTGCATCATCTTCCTTAATCTTGAAGACGATCTTCATCAGGTCAGAACCGATGTCGGCGATCTTCGTGAAGATGCCGCCGGCGATTCGTAATGCGGCCGCGCCAAGGGATTCGCCGATCGCGAAACCGATGAAGCAGGGACCGGCATAGTCGCCGGGGATGAACAACAGAATGCACAACATAATCAGCAGCTCGACGCTGATCAACATCATGCCGATGCTCATGCCGGCTTTGAGCGGAATTGCATAAAGTGGAAAAGGTTTACCTTCGAGACTCGCGAAGGCGGTACGTGAGTTTGCAAAGGTGTTGACACGAATTCCAAACCAGGCGACTCCATAGCTGCCCGCGATACCCACCAAACTAAACGCCAGGATGATAGCCACGCGAAGTGGTTCCATTCCCGAGAGCACGCCGAAGTACAGGACGATGATCGCGCCGATGAAAATTTCGAGGATGAGGATGAACTTGCCCTGGGTGATCAAATACGTCTTGCAGGTCTCATAGATAAGCTCCGAGATTTCGCGCATGGCGCGATGCACCGGAAGCTTCTTCAAGTTCATGTAGATGGCCATACCGAAAGCGAGTCCGAGGATGCAGATCAGAATGCCGGTCAACAAAAGTGTGTGGCCATCGACGCTGCCGCCGAAGAATGTCACCGATGAAAGATCGGGAAGAACCAGGTTGGCCTCGCCGCCCGTATGCTGTTGGGCGACCGCAGACGATGCGAAAGCAGCCAAACTCAGAAGCAACGCTGAAAAGGTAAAAAACGGCTTGCGCAGGCGCGCACCTATTGTTGAAGAGCGTGAACCATTACTTTGGTAATCCATGATGTTCTGGGACGAAACGCAAGCTGATAGCAGACTGATGTGATCAGCGCTGTTCTCCGTCCAGGTCAATTCCTTTCTGATCTAATCGCAGGTGAGTTTTACCAGCATTTTGGCGACTCGGGCACAGTCTTCACGACAAGACGTCCATCAATTGTCTGACGCCGCCTGACTATGTGCCGAGCAACCGGTCGTGCTGAAACTGCGTATTATCCAGATTAGTGGGCAGGCTGTCCAGAAGCGGGAGGAAAAATGAGGCTAATTTGATGATTGAAGGCTGGTCGCCGGATGGGCCGTAGTCAAGGTTTGCCGGCGTCGATCACTCCGCATTTTGAACATCGCCAAAACCGCCAGATACAAAGCTAGAAGCACGAGGGCTCCCGCCGCCAGGCCATTTAACAGCTCAATGTCCAACTGTCCGGCGCCGATCTTCGTGATACGAAGATTCCCAATTACCAGAGTGATTAGTGCCCAAAGAGTGATCGTAAGCACGAAAATCATCGGTATGAGAGTGAAAGCTATTCGCTGTCTCGACTGATAGAGCCACACGGTGATGGTAAGGAGCGTTAATGCTGCCAGGAGTTGGTTCGAGGCGCCGAAGAGCGTCCAGAATTTGGCCCATGAGTTTGGTGGGGCAAACAGGATGAAGTAAAGAGGCAGCCCCATAGTCAGCAGTGTTCCGACAAAGGCACCCACCCGACCTTTCCAACCAAATAATTCCTGCACAATGTAGCGTCCCAATCGCATTGATACGTCGAGCGTGTCGAAGACGAAAGTTGAGAAGGCCATCGCCCCAAAGGTTACGGCGAAGGCAAGATTCTCCTTGCCGATGAGCAACGTTAGGAAATGCCCGATACCATTTCCGTAAATTGTTCCCGGCGCCTTCCCGCGCAAAGCTTCCTGGGCCACGATCATCACCGTCACCAACGCAATCAGTGCGACAAAGGCTTCTCCAAGCATCGCGCCATATCCGATTGGCTTCATGTGCGACTCGCGATCAATCTGCTTGGAGGTTGTCCCTGAACACACCAAACCGTGGAAGCCTGAGCAAGCACCACAGGCGATGGTTACGAAAAGAAAGGGAAACAGCATTCCCGTCATTCCGCCGATATCGAATGACTTAAAGGCCGGTTGCTGAATCTGATAGCCACCAAAGAGAACGCCGATGATTCCCAATGCCAGGGCGGTGTAAAGAATGAATCCGCCAAGGTACCCGCGCGGTTGCAGAAGCATCCAGACGGGGATAACTGAAGCCACGCCGCAATAAAGAATGATCAGAACGCCCCATGTCTTGTGATCGAGCACGAATAGGTTGGAAGTGAGTGTGCCTACCCAGGAAAGAGCAAAAGCTGCCGGTACAAAAATCAATGTAACCAACCACAGCGGTGGCCTAAGATAACGTTGGACCAATCCCAGCACGACTGACAGCAATAGGTACATTATGCTGGCCGAGGCCACGGCACCGCCGGGATTAAAGTTAACCAAGGTCGCGCGCAATTCTTCCGAGCCTCCGACGAAGGTACCGGAAGTTATGTCGGTGAAGGCGACGATGACGTAAACGAGAGCGATCCAGATGAACGCCATCATTGCTCGGCCGGCGCCAGTGCCGAGGTGTTCCCTGGTGATTTCCGCTATTGAAGTTGCGCCGTGTCGGACGGAAGCAGCGAGGCCGACGAAGTCATGAACAGCGCCAATTAGAACCACACCCAAACCGATCCACAGCAGGCACGGCAACCAACCGAACGCCTGGCAAGCGAGAATTGGACCTGCAATTGGACCGGCTGCGGCGATCGCGGAAAAGTGTTGGCCAAAGAGATAGAAAGGTCTGGTGGGAACAAAGTCGACGCCGTCGTTTACTCGGTTAGCCGGCGTGGTGCGGGTATCGTCAATTTTGAATTGTCGTGCTACCCATGAGCCGTACAGGCGATACGAGGCCGCCAGTAGCACCAGGAATCCGATCGCCAAGAGCGTTAGGGTCAAACTGGAAAGCTCCGCCTTTGTGAATTGGAACGAACGTGCCTGTCTGATTCAAAAGCAGTTGCGAGTTGCGTGCGGAGTTTGGCATGGAACCCAAAAGGAAATCCAGTTGGATAAGTGTTAAATCATGAGCCCCAGACTGTTCCACGGTAACTAACTTTCTTGCTAGACTCCGCGATGATGAGACCAATTTGAATCGGTATGTACCCCTTCCGCAACATCTTGTTCCCTACCGATTTCACCGCGCATGCACGAGCAGCGTTGAAGTATGCCGCAGCGTTTGCGCAAAGCGGCGGGGGGAGGATTGTGTTGTTCAGCGTGCAGAACACGGCGGTGCCTTCGAATTTTTTATCCCTTCCAGAAATAGCTCTAGCTCCCGATCAAAAGTGGTTGTCGGAATTACGGAACAACCTTCAAGAACTCCTTGCGGACGATTTATTCGATGGGCTCGAGGTTGAGCCGGTAATTGTCTCGGGCGAACCGGCGACTGAAATTGCGCGGGCCGTCCGAGATTATGAGATCGATCTGGTAACGGTTGTCACCCACGGTCGCAAGGGTTTGGCAAGAGCGTTGTGGGGCTCAACCGCTGAAGAGATCATCGCCGAAGCGCCATGTCCGGTGCTAACAATCCGCCCGCCGCAACACGATTTCGTTGAGCACATTGATGGTCGTAGTGTAGTGAATTTAAACCGGCTGTTGTTGGCCACAAACTTTCGCCCATCGTCAGCAGCGGCGATGCAGGTCGCTACCAAGTTAGCGAAACAAAATGGCGCTGAGCTCCACGCAATCTACGTTATCGGTGATTACCTGGACCAAATCTCAGCCATGCTTCCGGAAGGCGGCTTACTTGCTTTGACTCGTCTTCGAACACATATCGAGGAACGTATGGCTCATCTTTCTCGGAGCGACGGCGCGCATGCGCAAGCTCACATCTCAGAAGGTAAGCCGTATGAAGAAATCGTAAATCTTGCTGCAGAAACCAATGTTGATTTGATCGTCATTGGCACCAGCGTCCATCCGTCCATTTTTGGCGGTACACCAGTCCTCGGTTCCGAAATCGAACGCGTGGTTCGAAACGCACCTTGTCCGGTCTTGTGCGTTCCGGCGGCCAGAGTTCTAACGCCCCTCCCGTCTCTGGTTACTCAACCAGTGAGTTAGCCTCGGATAGCAAACTGCAAGCAGCAGAGAGTTGTAACGGGCTCGACCTCTCCCCACCACCCACAAGAGAAAAAGACAAAGCACAACGTACAAAGCACACAGTACAAGCAAATAAAAAGAGGCAGATCATTATCCGCCTCTTCCTAAACCAAAATGTTGAGCGAGCTTACTGCGAGATCAATTGTAAGCGACCATCTGGTAGTTGAACCGCAAAAACGCTGCGCTCATAAATTGTTAGCGGCTTCGATTCCTGGTTCTGCGCTGCCACTGCCTGATTCGTGTTGATGCTGTTTGCATACTGAGCGGCCAACGGATCACGAATCAATGAATAGCGTTTGCTGATCCGGCGCACATACTCCTGCGTTTCGTTGTAGGGCGGAATGCGGTACCCATACTTCATCACCGCGCCTTCGCCGGCGTTGTAACCAGCCAGAGCTAACTGAACATTCCCGTCAAACTTATCAAGCAGGAAGCGCATGTAACGCGTTCCACCTTCGATATTCTGCTTAGGGTCCCAAATGTTTTTGACGCCAAACCGTGCGGCGGTACCCGGCATCAACTGCATTAGACCACTGGCGCCTTTGTTCGATAAGGCGCGCGCTTTGAAAGTCGACTCCTGATGCATGATGGCATAAAGCAGGAGCGGATCGACTGAGTTCCGACGACCGGATTCGATAATGAAATTGTCGACCGATGAACTTCCGGTAGTGAAACCAGCCAGGGTATTTCCCACGCTCATGCTGGTGTGCCTGATCAGGGGCACAGACGAATGCGAATATTTGAGATTGTTGGAGGTAAGTATCTTCCCGCGCCGCGACTTGTTCGGCTGGAGGACTTGGGCAGGCGGAGTTTGAATACGAACCAGATTGAAGTCGAAGTTATCCAGCGTGTAATCCGACCCGCCAGTAACACCCTGCGCAGTCGCTGAAATGGATGACACGAGCAAAAGGATAGCGATCAAAAGGAATTTCTTCATATTTTAAGTTTGATAGCTGAGGAGCGGGGTGCCTCTGAACTGAATCGGTCCCTTCCTGCTTGTCGGACCGACTGAGATGTTACCACACGGTTAAACAGTTGCCAACACAAAGAAGTATCTTCGTGGCGACGCCTAGGTAGACAGGGACTGTGAGGTCAAACCTGTGAATCTGCGCTCCTCTTCATGCAGATCATAATCCCTGCAAAACCCTTTGCATTTGCTGGTTTAGGGTGATCTCCCTGTCATCAGTGACTTTTTCCACCGGCCTTGCAATCCTACCGGAAATTTTCCCAGAAACCGCCTAGCTATCAACTCGCGCGCTTCGGCGCGCCTCACCAGAAGAGGAACCTATGAAAACACCAATCTCAATACTCTTGTCTCTGTTACTAGTCTCAACCATCGGATTGGCTGCCTATGCTGGTCAAAACTCAAATCCATCGACGACCGGCGCCACTGCGACCAAAACTCAGAGAAAACGAGGACCGGTTTTCAGAGCCAGCAAAGAGCAGATCATGCAAGCTCAGGGGATCGTGAAGGAACGCGGATTCTATGCTGGAGATCAAACTGGGAAACTCGACGCTGACACGCGTGCCAGTCTTAAGAAATATCAGGCCGCGGAAAGCCTCAAGGTGACGGGCACCCTGAACAAGGTAACTCTTGAAAAGATGGGGATTCCCCTGACCGACAAGCAGAAGGTAATGTGAGGGAATGAATTGCAGGGGCGGCACTCCGTGGCCGCCCCAATTACAGCAAGATTCTCAACGGTGCATTTTCCCAAAACACATGGAGTGGCCACGGAGTGCCACTCGTCTAATGTTAGGAGGCCGCCAAAAGTTTTTCTACGACCGCATAGCTCGACTCAAGGGCTTCACCTAATTTTTCAGGTTGGCTGCCACCGCCCTCGGCCATATCAGGCTTGCCACCTCCGCGTCCACCGACTAATGGCGCCAGCTCCTTGATCACCTGGCCCGCAGGAACGCGTTTGGTTAAGTCGTCGGAAGTACGAACGATCAGGGACACTTTGCCGTCTGTGCTTCGTCCCAACACCACCACGCCTGATTTGATTCTGGCAAGTAACGTGTCAGAGAGTTGACGCATTCCAGCCGCGTCCAGTCCGCTGGCTTCGCGGGCTACCACACGAACACCGGCAACGTCTCGAGATTCGTCGCCATTCGATTGCGATGTATTAATCGCACCGCTGGCAATCTTCAGTCGCAGCTCGTCGGCTTCGCGTCGGGCTTTTCTCAGTTCGTCCTGCAGCTTGCCGACCACGCCGGCGATCTCTGCGCGCGAAGTTTTCAAGCCACCTGCGACCTGATCAATCAAAACTTCATCCTCGCGAAATCGCTCATAGGCATCGACACCGGTGATCGCACGGATGCGGCGCACACCGGAAGCGATGGATTCGTCACTTGTGATCTTGAACAAACCGATGTCGCCAGTGGCGCGCACGTGAGTTCCGCCGCAAAGTTCTTTCGAAAAAATGTCTTCCGCGCCTTTGATAGAAAGCACCCGCACTTTCTCGCCATACTTCTCACCAAACAGCGCCATTGCTCCCGAGCGCATGGCTTCTTCCACCGCCATCTCGTCTGTTTTCACTGGCTCATTCCTAAGAATGTGATGATTGACCAGTCGCTCAATTTCGTCGATCTGCGCACGCGTTAACGGCTGAAAGTGCGTGAAATCAAAGCGCAGATAATTTGGCGCGACAACTGAGCCGGCCTGTTTCACATGTGTTCCCAACACTTCGCGCAAAGCTGCATGCATCAAATGAGTAGCCGTGTGATTGCGCCTTGTGGCGTCGCGTTTCTCAACGTCGACTTCGGCCGTAACGGTATCGCCAATTCTAAGCGCGCCTTTTTCGACTTTAACCTTATGAACAATCAATCCTGGCGCAGGCGAGTAGGTGTCAAGAACCGATGCGATGAAGTCACTGTTGCCCACGCCAGAAACTGATTTCGCTACGCCAAACAATTTCCCGACATCACCAACTTGTCCGCCGCTTTCGGCATAGAATGGAGTATGGTCCAAGACCACTTCTCCCTCTTCACCTTCACTTAGTGATTCCGCAACCCTCTCCGCTTTGATAAGCGACAATATCCTGGCTTCCTGAAGCCGAGTACCTTCATAACCTTTGAAGGTATTGGCTCCCGTTTGCCGGGCAACTTCACCATAAACCGGTTTCCCACGGCCCTGCGCAGTCGACTGCTCACGCGTCTCTGTCTGCTGCAGCTGCTTCAAAGCCGAATCAAACTCAGCGAGAAATTCTTCTTCGGCGGTGCTGAAGCCGCGTTCTTCCAATCCCACGCGAATTAAATCCCGCGGCGTTCCAAAGGTATCGTAGAGTTTCGCCAACTCGACGTATGAAGGCTGCTTTCCTTCACCGGTTTTCGCAAATACCTCGTCCAGCTTCTGCAAGCCGACGCTCAAAGTCGATCCAAACCGTTCTTCTTCAAGCCGCACCATCTGATCTATGAAGTCGCGTTGCGTTTCCAGTTCCGGATATGCCTCGCGCATTAAATCGACCACGAAGTTTGTGACTTTGTGAAAAAACAACTCCAACCCTAGTGTCTTGCGACCTTGATAAATTGCGCGACGCATAATTTTGCGCAGCACGTAATTGCGGCCTTCGTTGCCTGGCAGGATGCTGTCGGCAATCGCAAACGCGGTGGCCCGAGCGTGATCAGCGATCACGCGCATGGCAAAGCCTTCCTGGGTTTCCGGTTCGTAATGACGATCGGCCAGCGTGGCGGTAAATTCAATGATCGGCTTGATCAGGTCGGTGTCGTAGTTTGACTTAACGCCCTGGAGAACTACTGCCATGCGCTCCAATCCTAATCCCGTATCCACTGAGGGGGCCGGTAAAGGTTCTAGCTTGTATTTTCCCGGCTCGACTTCACTGCGATCAAACTGCATGAAGACCAAATTCCAAATCTCCATGATGTCGTCGCCTGGACCATTGACCAGGTCCGCACGGTTCTTCGAAGGATCGTTTGGATCCTCACCCATGTAGTAGTGAATTTCGCTGCATGGACCACACGGACCGGTCTCACCCATCTGCCAGAAGTTATCTTTGCGACCAAAGCGCAAGATTCGCTCGCGGCGTGCCCCCACCTTTTCCCAAAGCCTTTCAGCGTCTTCATCCGGCCCAACCTGATCGTCACCTTCAAACACACTGAACCAGAGCCGCGCTGGATCCAGCTTCAGCTCGTTAACGAGGAGGTCCCAGGCAAACCTCATCGCGTCTTCTTTGAAATAGTCGCCGAAGGAGAAATTGCCGAGCATTTCGAAAAACGTATGGTGTCGCGCAGTCTTACCCACCTCGTCGAGGTCGTTGTGTTTGCCCCCTGCGCGGATACACTTCTGCGATGAGACGGCCCGGACATAGTCGCGTTTCTCGTTGCCTAGAAACACGTCTTTAAATTGATTCATACCCGCGTTCGCGAAGAGCAGGGTTGGATCATTAGCAGGCAATAAAGGAGCTGAACGCACACGGTGGTGGCCGTTTCGTTCAAAGTATTGCAGAAAAAATTCGCGTATTTCGTTACCAGTCATAGTCAAATTGCAACCTTATTTAATCGATCCTTGAGTTTAGCACGCGCTCTGAAAGGCCGCGAAACTGGCCGATATTTTGGGTCTGAGAATCTGGTGGAAAGACGGGTTACTCATCCAGGTCGGCGCGTGACGCTGCCCGCACTTTGTCCGCAACCATCTCAAAGGGAAAACCCTGTCGCAGGAGGTGGTCGAAGAGGCTCTTTGCTTCTTCGCGGGTCGTGGGACGACCGCGCAGGCGAATTCGTTTTGCGATAGCGAGATCGATCAAGTCTTCTTCCGACGTCTCGGTAAAGACCGTATCGAGGGCCCGGGCCGCAACCGACTTGTCGATTTTCTTCAATGAGAGGTCTCTTTCAAGGCGTCGCCGGCCAGTAGGCTTCTGTCTGACTTTGGATGAAGCAAAAGTAACTGCGAAGCGTTCATCGTCGAGATAACCGTATTCGCGCAGACGAGCGATGACTTCTTCAACTATCGTCTGGTTTGCGTGCCGGCCTTCCAATAGACGTTCGCGTAACTCAGCAACTGAACGCGACTTGGCGGCGAGAAGCTTGGCAGCGCGCTCGAACACTTTCTTGCGTCGCTCCTCGTGAGAGAGAGTGCTGGGCCGATCGATCTCGTCATCAGCTTTTCTATAACGCCGCCGTCGCATGAATACATTTAATCATAGGTGGACATTGAGCCCGAGATTGATAACGCGGTTCGAGTAATGCTTTTGTGTGCTCTACGGAATGGTCAAGCCTCGGGAGTGGGTTTCTCTGTGGCTGCACAGAGAAGTTGAGATTTAGTGGTTCTGCTGGATCGTTCGCTAACTGGTCAGCAAAAATCTAGAATGTAGTCGTGAACGGCGTTTTAGTCATCGATAAGCCCGCGGGCATTACTTCACACGACGTTGTGGATCAGGTGCGGCGAATACTCCACGTCCGTCGGGTGGGCCATACCGGGACCCTCGATCCCTTCGCCACCGGTCTGTTGGTTGTGCTCGTCGGTCGGGCCACCCGACTGGCCCAGTTTCTTAGTGGTGTCGAAAAGGAATATGAAGCGGTGATACGCCTCGGTTACTCGACCGATACTGGCGATGCCACGGGAGAGCGAATCGAAGACGCAACACTGAGTGCCAAAGGCCCATGGGACCAGGGCCAAATTGAATCTGCGATGGCAACCTTGCGTGGAAACATTGAGCAGGTGCCGCCAATGTACTCCGCCAAGAAGCAGGACGGCCGCAAGCTTTACGAGCTGGCACGACAAGGTCTGGAGGTTGAGCGCAAGGCGGTCCCGGTTTGTATCCACCTTTTTGAACTTATGAGAACTTCGGGTGAGTTACTGAAAGACAATGGCGACGGAACGTTTGATATCAATGTGCGCATCTCTTGTTCGTCAGGTACCTACATTCGAACGTTAGCCGAGGACTTTGGAAAAAGATTGAACGTGGGCGCCCACGTGGTTGAGTTACGGCGCACAAGAGTCGGAGATGTTAGGTTGGAACAGGCCCAGACGCTTGGCCAGATAAAGGAAGCCCTGGGGGAAGAATCATTGGGTAAAATCTTACTGCCGCCTGACGAGGTTTTGGGTCGGTTTCCATTCATAGATTTGAGTGATGACGAACTGAAGAAGGTTCGCAATGGGATGGACGTGAATGTCGAAGCCCAGTGGACCGATCAAGCAGAAGTGCGTATTCGTGATTTACACAAGAAACTAATCGCGGTTGGAGTTTTTACTGCCACTCGAAGATCTATACATCCGGCCGTGGTTATCGACAACTAACACTAATGAAGAAGCGCTACTGGATTGGCGGATTGACCGCTGTCGCCGCGACGTCCGCCGTGGCAGCAAAACTACTCCTGCGACCGCGTGACGTCGATTGGGAGAACGAACGCGCGCACGTTTTTCACGCGGACCACTCTCGCTTTGCTGTGGTCGAGGGAGTGAGTGTGCATTACCAGGAAGCTGGAGATCCGAATGCGCCGGTGATGCTCCTGATTCACGGTTTTGCTTCCTCAAACCTGGTGTGGAGCAAAGTTCTGCTGGAGCTGGCGGAGGCTGGATTCAGAGTGATAGCACCCGACCTGCTTGGCTACGGTTATTCGGACAAGCCAAAACAACTCGATTACACCATCACCCGCCAGGCGCAGATGATTTCCGATTTGATGCAGCAGCTGGAAATCGAAACTGCGATTGTCGTTGGCAGTTCATATGGCGGGGCTGTAGCCGCGACGATTGCGCTGGATCGACCTGAACTGGTTGCGAAACTGGTGCTGGTTGGAGCAGTTACCAACAACCGGCCCACGCGTTACATGTTGATGCGTTTGTTTGGTTCGCCGATTATTGGCGACATTCTGTCGCCACTGCTGGTTGGTTCTCGTCGTTTGCTGCGTAGAAGAATGAAACGAGTTTACGATCGGCATGCGTGGGAGCTTGACGAGAAGAGGGTGGACGCGCGGCACATCCCGCTTCGAACACGCGGCGCTCATCGCGCGATCATTCGCACCGTCAGGCGATGGGACGCTGAACGCGTTTCTCGTGACGCACATTTGATGACGCAGCCGACTTTAATTGTTTGGGGCGAGAATGATCGCGAGGTTTCAGTAGAAGATGGTCGACGCATCCACAGTCAAATCCGTGAATCGCGGCTAGTGATTTTTCGAGAGTGTGGACACCTTCCCCATGAAGAGTATCCGGAAGAGTTTACGGAGTTGGTTGCTGAGTTTGGAAAGTGATGTCGACTCGCGATCAGACAACTCCCAGCCGCTTGGCTAATCCTTCACGCCTCATCCCATAACTAGATCGTGGTTCCATTTGAAGATTGGTCGCGCTACCGGCGCGAGGAAGTTCATCCGGTCTTTGGTCGCTTCTACCTGCCAGTCATAACGAACAGTCGTGATGCCACTAGCGTGGGATAATCGTCAACGTCCCACACCCTGTAGTTCGCCGATCGCGCGTCCCTCAATCACAGATCCGGGTTCGATACGAGTTGTTTCCATTTCGAAAACGAGTGGATGGGGAAGTTTGCTTTTCCAGGTGTAGCGAATGGACCGCACCCACGTTGTCCAAACCTGCCCTCTTTGATCTTTTTCAACTCTCTCGACCCCTCGCCACCACTCAGGCCAACGCCCGGAATGGAAAATTAGATCCCAAACGTTCTCCTGGGAAGCTTTCAGCTTCCAGATGGCAATAAATTCGTACGCGGCCATGGGCTGAGGTGAGTTGCCGGTTTCGCTTACGCCATGTTCAGTGCTTTGCCAACGGAAGGATCGCGCCGCACGCGCCAGATTTTCGAGTCAAGGTAATAGTGGATGAAAGCGTAGCCCCACAGGAAAGAGATGCCGAGTTGAGTGGGCAACGAATAAGAGGCGCCGCCGGCGTCGTTACGCAAACTGGTGTAACCAAGATACTGTCTGGGGACCTGGTAGATTAGGCCGAAGAGAATTCCGAACGCGATGTAATAGAGTAGACGGCGACTGATGAATTCGGCCGCGCCGTGAGGTCGCGGAACTTCTCCGACTGCTGTTGGACTAATCCCACGCTGGTACTTCTTGTTATGAAACCAAATTAGGCGGTGATATTGCAGGTTGTGATAGATGGTTAATATCGCCACGATCGCAATCGGTTTATGCGGCATGGGTGTTAACAAAACTACCCAATGCATTGGAATGGCAGCTGCGAGCAAAAGATACTTGGGAACGTTGAGTGATTCGCCAATTACGGCACGTTGAATCTGCCTGATCAGCCAGGCGACCCCGAGGATGATGGTGCCGGCTAACAGAATGGTGGCGAGTATGTTGACAAACGACTGCAACTGAACCGGCACTCGGGCCATCGCTTCAGGATCGCGCGCAATGAATTCCACAAACGGATAGTTGAATGCGAAGAGCAGCAGCAGTCGATCAAGGGCATTGTCGATTGGAGCCAGATCGTTGTTCTTCTTCTTGTAAAGCACCATGAAGCCGTAGTGCTGTTTCACCAGGTGGTAGTAAGCCCACAACGCTGCCAGGAAAAAGAAAATGAAACCTGCCCCGGCAAACACCATGACCGGGCCAACTGCAAAGAAGAGCAATGAGCCCAACAACAATCTGCGCCGGCTTTGCCATTCAGACTTGTCGAAATAGGTCCGCGAAAATGTTCCAAACACGTGGGGCGCATCGATCAGGATGGCCCACAGAGCCACCATCGGAACTAGCGGAATCACCCCGGCAACATACAGAACCAAAAGCGCATAACTGGAAAGCACGGAGCCAATCAGCCAGACAAGGTCGTCACGTGCGCTGATAATCCATCGCAGTGAAATTGCGCGGGTTTGTGGTTTAGCTAAGACTTCGGCAGATGCGGCCATGGCGATTTCGTGTTGAATCAACCTGTTTAGGAGGCTACGATTCTATCACCGTCAGAATCCCCGCTGAAGCAGAAAGGGCATCACCATGTCCAACGAGAAGACACGATTTGATCGTTTGTTTCAAGCCCATCCCTGGCATGGAGTGTCGCCGGGCGAGCACGCGCCTGAGGCGATCAACGCGTACATCGAAATTGTGCCGACCGATGCGGTTAAGTATGAGTTGGACAAAACGTCTGGTCACCTGCGCGTTGATCGTCCACAACGATTTTCTTCGATGTGCCCAACGCTTTACGGGTTCATTCCTCAAAGTTATTGCGGAGGCCTGGTGGGCGAGCTTTGCTCTGAACGAACAGGCGTTCCCGGAATCAAGGGCGATGGCGATCCGATGGACATCTGCGTGCTAACCGAAAAGACCTTTGCACAAGGTAGCTTCTTTCTCACCGCGAAACCGATCGGTGGCTTTCGAATGATCGATGGCCAACAAGCAGACGATAAGGTCATTGCGGTACTGGTTGCTGACCTCGCGTATGGGCACCTCGAAGACATCAGCGACTGTCCGGCTGCGCTGATCGAGCGCCTTCGACATTATTTTCTGAGCTATAAACAACTTCCCGGGGACGCGCCGAGACGTGTGGAAATTGCGAGCACTTATGATCGCAATGAGGCCTTCGAAGTTATCAATCGGAGTCTACGTGATTATCTAAATGAGTTTGCCTAGTTGGAAATTAATTCCTGAATTCCACAGCGTGGGCAGGCAAGGATGTGATGTCCGGGATCGGACCAACTGGCTAACGGGAGGGCAAACGGTTTTGATTCGGGTTGGTGGTTCGGGTGGTGATGTTGTCGTTCCGCCTCTTCCGCGCTGCAGTGTTTGCAGAGCCAGCCATAGCCCAGGTTAAAGAAGTGGTTGGTTTGATTCATGGGCGCTGGACGCGACGGCCACGAGACAAATACTGCTGACCTGGTTACCGATCGCGCAAATCAATACGAAATGTGCCCAGCTAAAGCAGGCAAGAGGTGGGACAGGCTAAATGCCTATCCCACCTTCATCCTAGCGGACCGAACCCCGTCTGCTTTCAGGGGTCTCAGTTAACCTTACAGGCAAACTCATGCGCCGGCCGTCGCGGACGATCTGCAACTGAACACTCGCTCCGATCTGGTGCTTATCCAGCAAACGGTAGAGATCATCCGTGCTGGCAATCTTATCGCTGTCCATGCCTACGATAATGTCGCCGAGTTCCCAATCACCGTCCTCCGTGACTGTAATCCCGCGCAGACCAGCATTCGCGGCGGCACTGCCAGCCATGACCTGAAGAACTATGACGCCTTCGGAGACTGGCAGATCATCTGCGTTTCTTAGTTGGCTAATGTTTCGGGTACCAATACCCAATTTTGGCCGTCGAACTTCGCCCGAACTCAGTAGCTGAGGAATTACACGTTTGGCAACATTAACCGGAACAGCAAACCCCACTCCTGCCGATACACCAGATGGCGACAGAATTTGGGAATTGATTCCGATCATGCGCCCCTGCGAATCGAGTAATGGACCACCCGAATTTCCCGGATTGATCGAGGCATCGGTCTGGACACCTTCAATCGGCCGGTCATTGCGAGCGCGAATGGTCCGCTGCAAACCGCTGATTACGCCGGTCGTCAAAGTGCGATCCAGGCCGAACGGGTTACCGATAGCCAGCACCTTCTGGCCCACCTCAAGCTTGGACGAGTCGCCGAGGGGAACCACGGTCAAGGGTTCCTTTGGGCGTTCGACCAATTTGATGATTGCTAAATCGGTATCGGGATCGCGGCCGACTACCGTTGCAGCGTAATTTCTCTGTCCTCCAAAACTGACAGCGACGCGCTGGGCGCCTTCGATAACGTGGTTATTGGTAAGAATGTGCCCCGCCTGATCGATTACCGATCCGGATCCTGATCCCTCACGTGCTTCGACTGACCCGAAGAAGTCGCGCGCATAAGAGGTTGAGTGAACGTTAACAACGCCCGGCGATAGCTTTTTATAAATTTCAATGCTGTTCAGTTCGTCGGGAGCCGATGCGTTAGATAACGCGACTGGCGCTTCCTCGGTAATCGCAGCGCTGTTCGGCTGAATCTTGTTAAAAAAGCGTCCGGCCAAGGTGACGGCACCGGCCGCAAACAATCCAGAAATCAATGCAATGACTAATATTTGACGTGCTGAAATTCTATACATAATTTTTCTCGCTTGGTTCTCAATTACAACTTGCACAGTAAAAGTATTCAGTTCTTATGATGCTGAGCAGCATGCTGCCGTTTCCTGTCCGTTCGTCCCAGCCATCCCTGTTTGTTAAGGAATTTAGGCCTTTCGGAAGTACGTTGCAAGCGTTTAGACGCACGAGGACTGTAGTTGATTTCACTTTCCTCCTCTTCACGCAGTTAAGACGAGGTAGTTCCGCTATTTTGCCTGAACAGGAAGAGGAACGGGGCCGCGAAGATCCGGAGGACTGAATTGAGAGATGAAGAATTAGGCAATGAGAGCCAGGAAATTGTGGGGGATGCCTACGACAAAACCGACGACGTGAGCGGGTGCTTCCCATCCGAGTGCAGAAAAGCCGGTAGCCGCATGGACCAACATCAATGCGAGATAAATACCAAGGACCAGTTTCATCCCGCGACGAGCGATCGGGAAGTGAGCACAACGATAGAGGACGTAACCTGCAAGGGCTCCAACGGCAAGTTTGACTGACAAGAAGGACGCTTCGCTCTGGTTGAGGAAAAAGGCCATCAGCCCGTTTCCTTCAGTGGCTACATTCATACGCACCCAAACAATGGTCAGCTGCGCATCCAGCCAATTCAGAGCGAATAATAAAAGAGCTTTTGTAAGTGCTCCCACCTATGCCCCCTCGCCAACGTTGTTAAACTTCGGTCCTTAGTACGCCAGAACCTCCAAAACCGAATGGCCTGGAGGTCCTGTCGTATTACGGGAGGAACGAGACTCGTCCTTTGTACTAACAGGGAAAGTTGCAATTCAATCAAGCTTCCCGAATTCCCGCAGCCGATCAGCGATCTCAATTTTCTTACCGATGGATTTCATAATATAACTTAGATCGATATTTCCAACGCATAGATTACTTGCCGTATGAATCTACGGTGCGGTCTCAGCGTCACGTCCCATTTACGATTTGATTGCGCTTTAGAATTATTTTATGCCCACTTCGATTGCGGAAGCGATACTCAAGGGGTCCCATAGATTAAGGGCCGCCGGTGTGCCGGACCCGCGTCGAGAGGCTGGCTCGCTGATGGGTTATGTGCTCGGGCAAGATCGCTCCTACATTCTGGGGCACGCGGACAATGTGATCACGGCAGACGAAGGAATGCGGTTTGACGAGACCCTTGAAGTTAGGATGACGGGAAGGCCGCTGCAATACATCACCGGGCACCAGGAATTTTTTGGTTTAGATTTTGAAGTCAATCCAGACGTTTTGATTCCGCGCCCGGAAACGGAACTGTTGGTGGAAACAGCGCTCAAGCTGATGGTAGGCTTGCAAGCGGCGCCTTTCATTTGCGATGTAGGCACCGGATCGGGATGCATCGCTGTCACTTTGCTTCACGAGTTGCGCGAGTTTCCGGACGCACGTACGGTCGCTGTTGACGTTTCCGAAGCGGCATTGAGCGTTGCCAGACGCAATGCGACAAGTCACTCCGTAGTTGAGAGGATCGAATTTATTATTTCAGACTGTTTTGCCAAATTGGATCCGCGTCAGTTTCAATTCGATTTGATCGTTTCAAACCCCCCATACATAGCCGACGCCGCGATTGAAGGACTGCAAAGGGAAGTGCGGGATTTTGAACCGCGGCTGGCACTTGAAGCAGGACCGGATGGACTAGATGTAGTTCGCCGGCTGTTGGGTGACGCCGGCAAGTTTCTAAAACCAAAAGGCCACTTGCTGATTGAGATTGGGTTTGATCAATGCCAGGCGGTCGAGAGGTTGATTGATCGAGACAGCTGGAAGTTGCTTGATATTCACAAGGATCTGCAAGGCATACCTAGAATCGTCGCACTGGAAAAATTACAGAACCCCGACGCGTCGGGGTAGCGCCGGATGCTTGATTCAACTCCTTGGAGTACGCCGCCACACCACTCCAGCGCGGCTGCCACGCTAGGGAACCCGGTTGTTGGCGCTTTGGCTGGTCGCGGCTTGGCGCGACCCGTTTCCAGTGTGAATAGCTGTGGCTAAATTTGGATGTGGCCCACAATCGCGGCGCCAAGCCACCGATTCCAAGCGTCGACAAGGGCGCCGCACTCCATAGAGGACCCCTTGACGTTTCATCGTTTTAATCTAATCTGAGCATCGTGGACAGATTTCGCATTACTGGTGGCAAACCTCTTCGTGGCCGCGTCTCGATTAGCGGCGCAAAGAATTCTGCGCTTCCGTGTATGGCGGCGGCCATTCTGAGCGCTGAAACCGTGATACTTCACAATTTGCCATACGTCCGCGACATCATTACGCAGCGTCGATTGTTGGAGGACATCGGTGCGACGGTGCTGACCCCCGAACTCCGCACACATAAAATTACCGCCCGGAACATAGAGCTTTTTGAAGCACCTTACGAATTAGTCAGAACCATGCGGGCCTCCGTTCTCGCACTAGGCCCTTTACTGGCGCGTTTTGGAAAAGCCAAAGTCTCACTTCCCGGTGGCTGCGCTATCGGTACCCGTCCAATTGATTTGCACCTCATGGCATTCAAGAAACTGGGCGCCGAAGTAAAGCTTGAAGGTGGCAATGTGATAGCTCGGGCGCCAAAGGGAGGGCGGCTGATTGGAGACGATATCGAATTCGATAAGGTCACAGTCACCGGCACCGAGAATCTAATGATGGCCGCGAGCCTGGCCAGTGGCAAAACGATTCTCCGTAATTCAGCCTGTGAACCCGAGATTACCGACCTGGCAGAACTGCTAAACAAAATGGGTGCGCGCATTCGCGGTGCCGGAACGACGCGGATCGAGATTGACGGAGTCGAGGAGCTAGGTGGGGCGGAGCACACGATTATTCCCGACCGCATTGAAACCGGAACATTCATTGCCGCCGCGGCAATCACTGGCGGCAAGCTCGAAATCAAGGACTGCGAGCCGCTGCATTTAACAAGCGTGATTGAAAAGTTTCGTGAAGTCGGCGTAGTGATCGAAGAAATCAATCCGAGCACCCTGCAAGTCAGTTGTCCGCGCGAGTTGGTGGCGAAGAATGCGGGCACTGAACCTTATCCCAGTTTCCCAACCGACATGCAGGCCCAGTATATGGCGCTGATGACCCAGGCAAGAGGTACCGCAGTCATCGAAGAAACAATCTTTGAAAACCGATTCATGCACGCCTCGGAACTGCAGCGAATGGGGGCGCAGATCGCGATTGACGGCCGCACCGCAACTGTAACCGGCCCCACTCCGCTCACCGGCGCTCCGCTTATCGCTTCCGATTTGCGCGCATCGGCATCGCTGGTCCTGGCGGGATTAGTGGCGAGCGGCGAAACAATGATTGATCGTGTCTATCACATCGATCGCGGCTATGAAAAAATAGAATCGAAACTACGCGCGGTAGGTGCTGATATTGAGCGTCTGCGCGAGTCGGTTACCGCGCCATTGTCGCAAGCGGGAATAGCTGCGGAAATGTAAACTGTTTGAACTTTGTGCCTGGTACTTTGTACTTTGTCTTTCACGTCATTGGTTTGTAATTTGGCTGCCGCTAGAAGCACCAAGCACCAAGCACCAAGTACAAAGCAACAAGTACAGAGCCAGTTTTGATCCCGAAGATCATTTAAATCATGTCAGAAGAAAACTGCTTATTTTGTCGAATCATCGGTGGTGAGATACCAGGCGACCTGGTCCATCAGGACGATCGAGCCATTGTCATCCGCGACATTAATCCGCAAGCACCCACGCACTTGCTGGTAATTCCGAAAGAACATATTGAATCGCTTGACGAGGCTTCCCAGAGGGACGAGGCAATGCTGGGCCATTTGCTGCGTGTGGCAGCGCGAGTCGCAAATGCTGAAGCGCTTGGTGAGAGCGGTTACCGCACGGTTATTAATACCGGAGCTGGCGCTGGTCAGTCAGTGTTTCATTTACACGTTCACGTGCTGGGTGGACGGGCACTAAGCTGGCCGCCAGGCTAGGCGGCGATCCAACCGGGTCGCACTTACAAACGACAAATCAACAACTCACGTTCGTAGATCGTTTCCGCTGGCAGCCGGTCATGGAGTTCGACAAACAACTCCTCGTGGCCAAGGACCTCATTTTTCCACGCATCACGATCGAAAGCCTGTAACTCGTCAAACTTCTCTTTCGGGAAATCCAGTCCTTCCCATTGAATGTCGTTGTAGTGTGGCATCCAGCCGATTGGAGTTTCCTTCGCAAGTGCACGCCCGTGAGCGCGATCGACGATCCATTTGAGCACGCGCATGTTCTCGCTGAACCCGGGCCACATGAAATTTCCATCAGCGTCTTTGCGGAACCAATTCACGTGGAAGATGCGAGGCGTTTCTGAAAGCGAGCGCTGCATCCGAATCCAATGCCTGAAATAGTCGCCCATGTGGTAACCACAGAACGGAAGCATGGCCATCGGATCGCGACGCACTTTTCCGATCGTTCCAGCGGCAGCCGCCGTCATCTCTGAACCCATGGTGGCCCCGATGTAAACCCCAGAGCTCCAATTGAACGACTGGTAAACAAGCGGCATCGTGGTGGCGCGCCGGCCCCCAAAGATGATGGCGCTAATTGGAACGCCGTTCGGATTCTCCCAATCCGGATCGATCGTCGGACACTGCGATGCAGGTGCTGTAAAACGTGCGTTGGGATGTGCGGCCTTCGCCCCGGTTTCTTTCGCTATTGCCGGAGTCCATTTCTTGCCTTGCCAGTCGGTACATTCCGCCGGGGGCTCGTCAGTCATACCTTCCCACCAAACACCACCTTCGGGTGTAAGCGCGACATTGGTAAAGATCGAATTTCGCGAGAGCGAAATCATCGCGTTTGGGTTTGTTTTCGCCGAAGTTCCCGGGGCAACGCCAAAGAAACCCGCCTCAGGGTTGATCGCATGCAGTCGTCCATTTTCGTCCGGCTTGATCCAGGCAATGTCGTCACCAACAGTCCAGACTTTCCAGCCTTCAAAGCCGGTAGGAGGAATCAGCATGGCGAAATTTGTTTTGCCGCAGGCGCTCGGAAACGCAGCGGTCACGTAAGTCTTCTCGCCTTGAGGATTCTCGACGCCAACGATCAGCATGTGTTCAGCTAGCCAACCCTCGTCGCGCGCAATGTTAGAAGCGATGCGGAGTGCGAAACACTTTTTGCCGAGTAGTGCGTTTCCACCGTAACCAGAACCGTACGACCAAATTTCGCGGGTCTCAGGAAAGTGCACAATGTATTTCTCTTTGTTACACGGCCAGGGCACATCCTTTTCGCCTTCGCCCAAAGGCGCTCCAACCGAGTGCATGCAAGGGACTACCCGCTTCGAGTCTTTGTCGATCTCTGCGTAGATAGGCAAACCGATGCGGGCCATGATGCGCATGTTGACCACGACATACGGCGAATCGGTCAGCTGCACGCCGATTTGGGACATCGGCGAACCGACGGGCCCCATGCTGAAGGGCAAGACGTACATAGTGCGGCCGCGCATCGAGCCATCAAACAGCTCCTTCAACTTCCGGCGCATTTGATATGGCTCTTCCCAATTATTTGTTGGACCAGCGGCATCCTTGGAAAGCGAGCAGATAAAAGTCCGATCTTCAACGCGAGCTACGTCACTGGCGTCGGAGCGTGCGTAATAGCAATTGGGCCAGAGTTCTTCATTAAGTTTAACGAAAGTGCCGCCGGCAACCATTTGCGCTTTGAGCGCTTCGTCCTCTTCCTGAGAACCGTCGACCCAATGGATGGCTTTGGGCTTTGTCAACGCGGCCATTTTTTCGACCCAATTCAGCAAGTGTGTGTTGCTGCTCAGCGGAACTGAAGGGTCTCGGCTAACGATCTTCGCGTCGCGCGTGGTAGTTGCCGAGTTGGCGTCGACTGGACTGGATTCTGCACCCGATTTAGGCGTTGGAATTGAACTCATGATCTCTCCAAATTGTTGGCCGGAAGCCCGACATTAAATGCACTCGCGGAAATACTGACCAATGTAATGCTGGGATTTAAGCACGAACTTGCTTAGCTATTCTCTTACATCAAGCGGGGTGCGTGAAGCAAGCCGAGCAGGAAAGTGGGAATAGTTGGCTTCGGTTGCAGGTTCCAACAAACTTGGATGCCTGTCACGAGGAAACGACAAGCTAATAAAGCATGTCGGACTTATTGCATACCATCGTTTTGCGCGGAGCGACGTTCCCGGGACAGTTCTCTCAAGGCCACTGAGAGGTCGCGGGCTGCACGCTCGATGCGATCAGCTATGGATTGGAGTGAATCCGAGTCAGAAGTTGAACGAATTGCGACTTGCGATAGCGCGGCATCGACTAGTTCGGCGAGTCTGGCGGCCTCGGTTTCTGTTTCTTTTTCGCTACGGCTTAGCAGGCGGGCTGAAAGTTCTGGTTTCATCGGAGATATCTAGGCCCTCTTCCTTGATTCTTAGATAAAGTCTTACATCAGTGAAGTGGTTTGAAGCAAGTACCACTAAACAGAACCGAGCGCGGCGCACATCAAGGAGTTGAATTCTCGCGCTCCGTTCCGACGATTCAAACCGCGATACTCCTCTTTGGTTTTCTTTCGATGATCTGGTAATGCTCTTGCTCAATGAAAACCAAGCCAGGACCCGGGGCCTTCACAAAAAAGGAGTGGCGATTGATTCAATCGCTGCGGACACCTGCACAGGTCCAACGATACTTCACTGAAATGCCATACAACTGGGAGCGCCAGGGCGGAACGCTCCGATCTTTTCGTGAAGTGGTGAAGCATAACCAGGCCCACTGTCTGGAAGCAGCTGTAGGAGCCGCAGTAATCCTGGAACAACATGGCTATCCACCGCTGCTCCTGGACATCGAATCAGTGGACTTGCTGGACCATGTCATCTTTGTTTTTCAACATCGGGGACTGTGGGGCGCGATTGCACGCTCGCGCGACGTGGGCTTACATGGACGTAAACCTTTGTTTAGATCGCTTCGTGACCTCACGTGGAGCTACTTCGATCCGTATGTCGACTTCTCTGGTCGAATCAAGGGTTACGGTTTGACGAACCTTTATGATTTAGGGAACTACGATTGGAGATTTTCTGCGAGGAAGATGACAAAGATTGAGGATCATCTGCGGGCCCTGACGCATCGACCGCTTAAATCTTCGGACAAGCGTTACGAGAAACTGTTCGAGCGTTATCAGAAATACAAGAAGCGCTACCCGGATCGGTCGCCATCGTATTACGAGAATCGGTTTCAGTGGATGCGATGAAGCGGGAAACCGTAAAAGTGGAAAGGGCAAAGGGCAAGGGGGAAGATTGGTTCGCGTGCTTCGTGACTTAGGACACCTTAACCGCCAGTCCTTCTTGGGAAAACTTCCAGTCGATGATCTCAGCGCCCTGTTCAGCTGCCAACGCGTTTTCTACCTCCTGTTTACGTCCATCACTACAAAGAAACGCAATACATCCGCCGCCACCAGCGCCACACACCTTCGCGGCTTCAGCTCCATTTGCCAGCGCCTTCTCAACCAGGTTCTCCATGCGCGCAGTGGTTACGCCAGGAGCAAGTCGTTTTCTGTTTGGGTAACCCGCGCGCATCACTTCTGCTACCTCGTCCCAATCGTCAGCCAGCAACGCTTCACGCATCCGCCGTGCGGAGTCGCGGATTCCATCGAAAAGCTCAAAGAGCTCAGAGTCTCCATCGATGTGACGCTTAAAGATGTCCCAGTTGTTGGTGCCGGAGAGTCTTGGTTCGCCGGTGTAGCAAATAGCAATTCGTTTCTCGAGCGTACTTTCGTTTACCTGCAAATGTTCGCGCTCAATTCCCTCAGTGCGAAAATGAATAGCAGAGGTCGCGCCATATTGCGCCGAGTAATAATCTTGAAAACCAGCCGGCACTTTGATGACGGTTGTCTCAACGTTGGCGGCAATCTGGATAAACTTCCGTTCACTGTAACGGTCTCCAACTAATCGGTTAAGCGCGCCGATGCAGGCAATCGCGAGTGCGGACGAGCCGCCCATGCCGGCCCCAGCCGGGGCCAGGCTATTGGCGATCAAATGGAAGCCAGTGGTGGGTTTGAAAAAGTGGACCAGCTTAGAGATGAGCTCCAAACGTTCTTCCCGAATTAGATCCTCGAGCGCGGCGAGATCGGTTTCAAAAGCAACCTTCCGGTCACGCGATTCGAGAACGATTCGTCCATCATCGCGGGTTTCGATCTGGCAATGCGCCCGAAGCGAAGTGGCAAAATTTACAGTGGTGGCGCCGGGATGAAACAGATAAAGCGGCCAGATATCAATCGTGCCACCGGCAAGGTCAACGCGCGTGGGCGCGGAAGATTCAATCAACATAATTTAAGAAAGCACCAAGTTCAAAGCACTCAGCACAGTTTGTCATTCACCTTTTCTCTTAATCTCACGGTCCTGCCGTTCCTTCGTTTCTTCGTGTCGCTGTTTGAAAGGAATATGCTCATGAAACTCCTGTCGTAGATCCTGCAGCCTGTCTTGTGCTGCCTGTTCAAATTCCTGCAATAGCTCTGGATCCGCTTCTTCAACTTTAGGTGAAAGCCAAAAACGTTCCGCCAGATAGAATCCCACGATGCCGACTACCACGATCACCAGCAGAACTTTTCCCAGTCGCTGAAAGTCGCCGATGAGTCCGATTACTGCGCTGCTGAAAAAGTAACCCGCACCGCTAAGAATGAGCACCCACGTGAAGCAACTCGTGAGTGACAGTATCATGAACCGCAAATACGGCATGCGGCTGACCCCATAAAAAATGCACGAAGCCCAACGCAGACCGTAGATGTACTTGGACAAGAAAATCGATAGGGTGCCGAACTTTTGCGTCAGTCGTTCAAGTCGCGGCTTGGCAGCGCGATAGAAACGAATATCGCGCACGCCCTTACGAAACTGGCGACCCATCAGGTAGGCGATATTGTCGCTAACGGCACCACCCAACGTTCCGGCTAACAGAACCCACAAGAAGCTGCGGGGGCCAAAAAAACCGCTGTTGGCGAAGACGCCGGCTATCAGGAGAGTAATGTCCCCCTCGATCATGACCAGGAGAAAAACGGCATAGATCCCAAACCGTTCGAGGAGATGATAGAGAAAATCCAGATGCATTTTGGAGAAATGAGCAGTGAGCGATGCAGAGGGGTTGGCAAACTCTTAGTAAACCCGGTGTCTTGCGCCCAGTCTCCCCCCGCTTACGACGACGATTCGTCTTCCTGTTCTCTGGACGCTTTAACTACCAAGACCGGACAGTCAGCATGTCGAACAACGGCTTCCGCTGTAGAGCCAAAGAGTATTCGGCCTAAACCCGTTCGTCCGTGTGATGACACAACGATCAAATCGACGTTTCGATCCTTGGCCACGCGAACGATTTCCGCAGCTGCCTCGCCGTGAACGATTACTTCTTCAACTTCTAATCCTGCACATTCTTCACATTCTGCGATCTTAGGTAACTCGCGCTCCGCCGAGTCCTCGAGCTGATCGGTGATGTCGGCGATCGGCAAAGGCTCAGTCATCCCAGAATATCCTACGGTCGGCACCATCGGTTCAATCACGTGAACACAGATCAGCGACGCACCAAATTTTCTTGCTAGTGAAGCGGCGTAAGGGAGCGCGTAGTTTCCGCATTCACTGAAATCCGTAGGCAGGAGTATTGAGTGGATTTGCATAGCCCGGAAGCACGATGGCTCGGCACCTGATTATCTCTTTACAGGCTTGGGTAACGCGGCGACAAACTCAAGACAAAACTGCATCCTGCGACCAACTCAAATTGGCGGGCTATTCTACACGCAGAAAGAGCGGTTTGACACGCCCTTTCGCTCCCATTATCCTGCGGGTGTTCAAGCCCAACCGAGTATTCACAGGAAGGTTTCAGACACCGATGCCCGCATCAACAGACCCCAGTTTCATCGGAATCGAACTCTGCGGGCCCAAGCTGCGCGGGGCTACAGTACATGGCGAAGGAGTTATCGCTAACCGCGCCGAAATGGTGGTCCAACCTGACGGACTCATCGGCCAGGTCGCCGAGTTGGTCAACGTACTGCGCCAGGATGGACTGTCGGTGGGCGCTGTAGGCCTGGCGATTCCGGGTTTGGTTAACCGGGAAAGCGACCGAGTCATTACTTCAAACTACTTAACTCCCAAGGTGCGCGAGAACCTGCACGCCGAGCTGATGCAGGCGACTGGATTGCAAGTTGAGCTGGAGAATGACGCGAATGCTGCGGCATTTGGTGAATACAATGCTGGAGCCGGGCGTGGCGGGCGCGACATGTTCTACATCACTATCGGCCAGGGAATCGGTGGCGCCATTATTCTCGATGGCAAACTCTGGACGGGTTCTTCTGGGTTCGCCGGCGAAGTCGGTCATATCACGATCGACACAGAAGGTTCGGAATGCATTTGTGGCAACAAAGGCTGTCTCGAGACCGTGGCGTCAGCGCCAAATATCGTGCGCCGCGCCAACGAACGTTTGAATCGCGACTCAACTTCGTCGCTTTCAAGATTGGCGATGAACAAAAACTTCACCGCTGACGATATGGCAAACGAAGCAATGGAAGGCGACGATTTCGCTGCCATGATGATTGAACGGACCGGGCGCTATATCGGTACCGGCGTTGCCAGCGTCATTAATTTGCTGAATATCGAACGAATCGTCTTGGGTGGCGGCGTTATGAAAGCCGGCGATCTGATCCTGAATCCGATCATTCAGGAAGCGAAACGCCGTGCATTCCAGCCCTGCTTCGAAGCGACCACGATCATGGCCGCCTCACTCGGCGAGGACGCGGCGACCATCGGTGCGGCCTTACTCGCACGCGACGCATCGTGAAGAGTCCAAAGTCCAAGGTCCAAGTCAAAACCTACATCACCTTCTCGTGATTCGCCGGACCAGACTTGAAGGTCGAGATTGTGGCCAGGAAGCACTCGCAAAAAGTCCAACCCCCAATGTCCAAATAAAAAACAAACAAGCTCGAGTCTAACTTTAGTGTGTTTCGCTAAAGGCCGACTCAACATGAAGTTCAAATCCTGGCCAGTTGTTTTGGCATTGGACGTTGGACTTTAATCGGCACAGTTTTGTGAAACTAAGTGGCGCATTTCACCCTACTGAGCACTCGTAACGGACTGATACAACAGAGATCGAATTGAAATTTGAAATCTCTTGCATTCATCAGTTGAAAAAATTTACTCATCTGCTAAAGTACTCTTAACTTTTGCAAAATAAATGTCTTTGGACCAGTAAGCTTTGCGGTGTTGTGTGTTTCGAACTACGCACCGCAACGTAGAAAAAGCTTTTCGTCCAACCAATGATGTGCCGCCTTACGGTTGGACAATGTCAGGACCTGCTTCGCAATTAGAAGTCTCAAATTGTTTGGTCCTGCCTGCAAGACAAGCGAAAGCTTGGACATTGAAGTTCGACGAGTTGAGAAGTAGTTAAAGCTGCGGCAATGCCACAGATTTTTCATCACAGCACGAACGCGCTCGCCAAATTAACGATCTACGGCGCAGTCTTTATTTTGGTGGCGGCGCTTTGGGTTACGGCGGAGCTAAACCGATCCTCGTGGAACACTGGCCAGTGGGTTGAGCGGCAACAGCCGGTCCAGTTTAGCCATAAACACCACGTCGGCGATGACGGTCTGGATTGCCGCTATTGCCACACCTCCGTTGAAAATGCGGCATCAGCAGGTTTGCCATCCACCGAAACCTGCATGAGTTGTCATAAACAGATTTGGGCGGAAAGTCCTTATCTCGAACCGGTGCGCGCCAGTTTTCGCAGCGGCAAGCCCATCGAGTGGATACGCGTTCACGACCTACCTGACTATGCATATTTCGATCACAGCATTCATGTAAATAAAGGCGTCGGCTGCTCGACTTGTCATGGTCGCGTCGATCAAATGCCGATTGCTTACGCGGCTGCGACGCTACAGATGGAGTGGTGTCTCGCTTGTCACCGAACGCCTGAGAAATTTGTTCGTCCAGCCGACAGAGTTTTTGATATGGCATGGCGTCCGGAGAACAAAACTAAAGATGAGATCGCCGAGGGTAAATCGCTGGTCAGTAAATACAACATTCAGGCGCCTAACGTCCTGACCAGTTGTTCAACCTGTCACCGATAGAGGTACAGCAAGCTGTTGTCTGTGCGAAAGAAGAAGAGAATTTTTGAAAGAGTCAGATGAGTAACGAGCGACACATTAACTTCAAGCTGCTGAGTCAATACGTTCTGGATCATCAGAACGATTCGGTGTCGTCAGGTTTGGCGAGCGGAACGACCTCAGCACCTGTCCAAATCGGTCGCTCGAAGAAGTCCAAGTCTTACTGGCGAAGTCTTGAAGAATTAGCAGACGCTCCCGAGTTTCGCGAGTTGGTTGAACGCGAGTACCCGCAGCATGCAGAGAAATGGGACGATCCATTTGAGCGCCGCTCGTTTCTCAAGTTAATGGGAGCGTCCCTCGCTCTCGCCGGCCTAAGCGGTTGCGTATTCCAGCCTTCAGAAAAAATTGTTCCTAACGTTAAGCAGCCGGAGCATGGAACTCCGGGTAAGGCGCTCTTCTTCGCAACTGCATCGAGTCTAGGAGGAGTGGCCACGCCGTTGCTCGCGCGGAGTAACGAAGGACGGCCCACGAAACTCGAGGGCAATCCTGATCACCCAAACAGTCGTAACGCTAGTCCGGCTGAGCGCGGCTCCAGCGCAACCGACATCTTTTCGCAGGCTTCGATCCTGTCGCTCTACGATCCAGAGCGCGCTCAAACTCCGCTCTTCCGTGATGAAACGCGACCATGGACCACCTTTGTTGGCGAGATTCGCACGAAGCTTGATGAGCAAAGATCCAAACAGGGCGCTGGTCTGCGGTTCCTTACTGAAACTGTGACCTCGCCCTCGCTCGCAGCGCAGCTAAAAGCCATTTTGACGGAGTTTCCGCAGGCAAAGTGGCATCAGTATGAGCCTGTCAATAACGACAATGCGCGCGCCGGAGCGATGATCGCTTTTGGTCAACCGGTTAATACGGTCTACGACTTTAGTAAGGCCAGCCGAATTCTTTCGCTTGACGCGGACTTTTTGTCCGCCCATCCAGGCACGCTGAAGTATGCACGCGACTTCGCGGCCCGCCGTCGCGTATCGGAAGAAAAGAAAGAGATGAATCGGCTCTATGTGATCGAGACGACTCCGTCTACGACCGGAGCCGCAGCAGATCATCATTGGGCCATCAAACCAAGCGAGCTTTTGAAAGCGGCCTCAAGCATTGCGTCGCGGGTTGGGGTTGGAGGCATTTCCGCAGAGACCGCTAGTGTGGAGTTTGACGCGGTTGCGCGCGACCTGCAGCAGAATCGTGGAGCCAGCATCGTGATAGCCGGCAGAGAAGCTCCGCCGAGCGTTCATGCTTTGGCCCACGCCATTAACGGCGCGCTCGGGAATGTCGGGACGACGGTCCTCTATACCGATTCGCTCGAAGCAAACCCGGTCGACCAGCGTCAATCGCTACAGGATCTAGTGAACGATCTCGATGCTGACCGCGTTGAGATGCTCGTGATGTTGGGCGGCAACCCTGTTTACAACACACCGGTCGAGCAAAGCTTGCACAAGGATCGAATCTTTAAAGCGAAGCTGCGGGTGCATCTCAGCGCGTACCGCGATGAAACCTCCGAGCTTTGTCATTGGCACATACCTGAGACGCACTATCTGGAAGCGTGGAGCGATGCGCGGTCTTACGATGGGACCGTCACTATCGTTCAGCCGCTGATTCAGCCACTGTTCCAGAGTCACAGTGCACACGAATTGTTGGCGGTGTTTACGCCGCAGTATGACAAGAAGCCGTACGACATCATTCGTGAGTACTGGCAGCAGAATCCGCCGCAAGCGGGAGCTGCGCAGCAAGCCGCAACCACTAATCAGCAATCAGCCAGTACGCCGACCGCAAGTCCAGGCAGTAGCCCGACTGCGAGCAGTAGTCCGCAGGCGGCGTCGACCTCCAGTGGTTTCGACGACAATTGGCGCAAGTGGGTCCACGATGGGTTTATTCCAAACACCGCACTTCCGACTAAGAGTCTTTCTGCTAACGCCGGCAATCTCGCTCAGGCGTTGGTTGCGAGTGCGCCGCAGGCAGGCGGATTTGAAATTGTCTTTCGGGCGGATCCGACAATTTACGACGGCCGCTTCGCAAACAATGGTTGGCTTCAGGAACTGCCGAAGCCGCTTTCAAAACTGACCTGGGACAATGCTGCGTTGGTTAGTCCGAACACGGCGCAGCAACTAGGCCTAGTAAAGACAATCGGTAAAAAAGGTGGCGACATTTATGTCGACACAGTGAAGATCACTCACAACGGTCGCAGCATTAGTGCGCCGGTTCCGACGTGGATAACGCCGGGCCAGCCTGATGGAGTGATTACGATTCACCTCGGTTATGGACGCAGACTCGCCGGCAAGGTGGGCAACGGACATGGGTTTAGTGCTTACGAAATTCGCTCGGCGGAATCACCCTGGGCCTTGTCCGGCGCGCAGGTCGCGAAGGATGGCGCTGACTTTCTGCTGGCAGTTACCCAACTCCATTTCAACATGGAGGACCACAACTACAGCAAAGAGGATCGCGACATCCTGCGTTCGCAAACGCTGGACGACTATGTGCACGATAAGCACGACGAAAATCTGACCCACGAGCCCGGTCCGCACGACACGCTTTACGAACCCTACGACTATAAGAACCAGGGAATGGGGTACGCCTGGGGCATGGCCATCGATCTGAATAATTGCGTTGGGTGTAATGCGTGCACCATCGCCTGCCAGTCTGAAAACAATATTCCCATCGTTGGCAAAGAAGAGGTGGTCCGCAGTCGCGAGATGCATTGGATTCGCGTCGACACTTATTTCAAAGGCGAAGACGCGAACAAGCCTGAGGCGACCAACTTCATGCCGGTGCCGTGCATGCATTGTGAGAATGCTCCATGTGAACCGGTGTGCCCAGTCCATGCCACGGTCCATAGCGCTGAAGGTCTCAACGACATGGTCTACAACCGATGCGTGGGAACGAAATACTGTTCGAACAACTGTCCCTATAAAGTCAGACGCTTCAATTTCTTCCTTTACAACGATTGGGAAACACCGACTTACCAGCTCATGCGCAATCCGGATGTGACGGTGCGCAGCCGCGGAGTGATGGAGAAATGCACTTACTGCGTGCAGCGAATTCAGGGTGCGAAGATTCAGTCGGAGATTGAAGGTCGTAAGGTGCGCGATGGAGAGATCGTCACCGCTTGTCAGGCGGTTTGCCCGACTGAAGCGATCGTGTTTGGCGACATCAATGATCCGAACAGTCGTGTCTCGAAACTGAAGGCGGATAAGCGCGACTACTCGGTGCTGGCGGATTTGAATACTAAGCCGCGCACGACTTATTTGACAGCGCTTCGAAATCCGAACCCGGAGATTACGTAAAGCAAACTGTTAGTTTGCTTCCAGGTGCGGTAGAGACTTTTTGAGCTGACTGAGTAGGTGGCGAGCGAACAGGCAAGCTAACAGTTTGCTATGAGGACAATGGCGGACGAACCACACAATTTAGAGCCAGCGCAGCACCATACGACGCATCCTGTGGTCGCGCCGGGGCTGACCTTTGCCTCGGTGACCGACAAGATCAGTTCGATCGTGTTGAAGCGCAAGACACCGATCTGGTGGTTCCTTGGCTTTGGGATCTCGTTTGTTCTTTTCCAGCTACTGTTGCTCACGATCACCAACCTGCTGTTTGTAGGTATCGGACTTTGGGGCGTAAACATTCCCGTCGCCTGGGGAATGGACATCCTGAACTTCGTCTGGTGGATCGGAATTGGCCACGCCGGAACGCTGATATCCGCCATTCTGTTGCTCCTAAGGCAAAAGTGGCGAACCTCAATCAACCGCTTTGCCGAAGCCATGACGTTGTTTGCGGTGGCCCAGGCCGGCATGTATCCGATCATGCACCTTGGTCGACCGTGGCTGGCTTACTGGCTATTTCCGTATCCCAACACGATGGGGATCTGGCCGCAGTTTCGTAGCCCTTTGATGTGGGACGTGTTCGCTGTTTCCACTTACGCGACTGTGTCAGCTCTGTTCTGGTTCGTGGGACTGATTCCTGACTTTGCGACGCTACGAGATCGTGCCCGCAGCAAACCCTTCCAAATTCTCTACGGCTTGCTGGCAATGGGCTGGCGCGGTTCTGCGCGTCACTGGCATCGATACGAAATGGCGTATCTGCTGCTCGCTGGTCTGGCCACGCCGCTCGTGCTTTCAGTGCACACGATCGTAAGTTTCGACTTCGCGGTAGGCGTAATTCCCGGATGGCACGCGACCATTTTCCCGCCTTATTTCGTCGCCGGCGCGATCTACGCAGGTTTCGCGATGGTCCTGCTGCTGACGATTCCTTTGCGCAAGCTTTACGGCCTCGAAGGTTTCATCACCATGCGCCACATGCACAACATGGCGAAGGTGATGCTGGCCACGGGACTGATAGTCGGTTACGGCTACGTGATGGAAGCGTTCTTTGGTTGGTACAGCGGCAATCGCTATGAGCGGTTCATGATTTGGAACCGTATGCACGGACCGTATGCGATTTATTACTGGGCACTAATTGTTTGCAACATCATTACGCCGCAGTTTCTTTGGATTAAGAAGGTGCGTTCAAATCTGCTGGTGCTGTGGTTGATTTCGATCGTAGTGAGCATAGGTATGTGGCTGGAGCGTTTTGTGATCGTGGTTACCAGTCTCCACCGCGATTTCATGCCGTCATCGTGGGGCATGTATCAGCCTTCGGTGTGGGATTGGACCATGTTTCTGGGCACCATCGGATTCTTCTTTACGTTGCTGTTCTTGTTTATTCGCTTCCTGCCGATGATTTCGATTTTTGAGATGCGGACGATTTTGCCGGAAGCGGAAGTTGAGGAGTAGGTGTCGCGCAAACTGTTAGTTTGCGGGCAAGTTGGAGTTGTGAGGTCTTAGGCTCAGCGGGAAGCAAACTAACAGTTTGCTTTACGAGGAAGATGGCGGACGAAGTTAAACAAGATCCAGTGGATCGCGTGATTGCGCACGGTCGACATCGAATGACGCCGCCGCTCTACGGCATCATGGCGGCGTTCGACAATCCGTCCGACTTGGTCGCGGCTGCGCGCAAGACTTACGAGGCGGGGTATCGCCGTATCAACGGGTATTCGCCTTACCCAATTGAAGAGTTGAGTGAGGCAATCGGATTTACGAAAACGGCGCTTCCGCTCATCGTTTTGATTGGCGGCATCATCGGCGGGCTGGGCGGCTTTTTGATGCAGTACTGGATGGAAGTCATAGATTACCCGCTCAACGTGGGTGGCAAACCGTTCAATAGCTGGCCGGCGTTTATTCCGATTACGTTTGAGACGACTGTCTTGTGTGCTGCGTTCGCGGCGGTATTTGGCATGTTGGCGCTCAACAAACTGCCGCAGCCTTATCATCCGGTTTTCAACGCACGCAATTTCGATTTGGCTACACGTGACCACTTCTTCCTCGTGATCGAAGCCAACGATCCGCTGTTCAAGCACGACGAGGCCACGAGTTTTATGAAGGCGCTGGAGGGCGCTCGGGACGTTAGTGATGTTGAAGTGTGAGAAGCAATCAGCAAACAGCAATCAGCCTTCAGCCAAAGCTGGAGCTGTTGCTCGAATTAAAGCCGCAAGGGTGCCCTTGCTGTTTGCTGTCTGCTGTCTGCTTTTTACCGCGTCATGCCGGAGGGACATGCACGATCAGCCGAAGATGAAACCGTATCGCTCCTCCACGTTTTATAGCGATGGACTATCAACCCGGCCACGAGTTGAAGGAACTATTCCACGCGGATTTTTGATGACCGACACTGAATACTTCACTGGCAAGAAGGCTGGCAGGGGAACTTCTGCAACAACGCCAGCAGCACGGCCAGAATCGACTACCACCACGACCAGCGGCGCAGCTCCAACCGGCGCGGCGGCTTATCCAGACGACGTTGAAGTTTTTCCGATTCCCGTGACGAAGGAATTAGTCCATCGCGGTAAAGCTCGTTACGAGATTTTTTGCTCCGCGTGTCATGGGTATACCGGTAACGGCGACGGAATGATCGTGAGACGCGGTTTCCGCAGGGCGGCAGGGTTCAATGACGATCGCTTGAGACAGGCGCCGGTGGGCCATTTCTTCGATGCGATTACGAATGGTTGGGGCGCGATGCCGAGTTATGCCGCGCAGGTCCCGGTGCAGGATCGTTGGGCCATCATTGCTTACATTCGAGCACTCCAGCTCAAACATGAAACTCAACAACTGCAGGTAGCACCCCCGGCAACGCCGGCAGCGGCTCCGAGGGAAGGAGTGCGGGACTAGTGAAAGCCATTTCCTACAACCCGCCTGCGAACTTAAAGCGCTTCCAAACGATTGCGTTTGGTGTTGGGGCATTGTTCACAGCGGTTTTCATGGTTGGCTTTCTAACTGATCGTGCTCAGTTTTTTCACTCCTATGTTTTTGCATTCTGTTTTTGGGTTGGTATCTCGGTGGGCTCGCTTGCATTCCTGATGTTGCAGCACCTGTCAGGCGGCGGCTGGGGAATGGTTATCCGGCGTATCCTTGAAGCGGCCATCCAAACGTTACCATTGATGATGCTGCTTTTTGTGCCCATCCTGCTGGGCGCACACTCGATTTATAGTTGGACTCACCCTGAAGAGATTGCCAAGCATCCCGTGCTGGCGTTGAAGACGAAGTATCTGAATCTTCCCTTTTTCACTGTTCGCGCTGCAATGTTTTTCGCGATCTGGATCCTACTGGCTTATCTGCTGAGACGCTGGTCAACACTTCAGGATCAAACGGCGGATCGTGAGTACACGAAGAAAATGCGTGTGCTTAGCGGCCCGGGCATGGTGCTGATTGTCTTTACTGTGACTTTCGCGTCGGTTGATTGGTTCATGTCGCTTGATCCGTTGTGGTTCTCCACAATCTACGGTTTGGTCTTCGTGGCCTCGTGGTCGCTGAGCGCGTTGGCGTTTTCCATCGCTGTTTTGGGAGCGCTATCCAAGGAGGAGCCAGTCAGTAATTTTGTCGGCCAGTTTCACTTTCATGATCTAGGAAAACTACTGCTGGCCCTGGTCATGCTGTGGACATACTTCTCGTTCTCGCAGTTCTTGATTATCTGGTCTGGCAATTTACCCGAAGAGATTCACTGGTATATACCTCGAATACACGGTGGCTGGGGCGCGATCGCTCTGGGCGTAATAATCCTCCACTTCGCTTTTCCGTTTCTGTTTCTATTGTCGCGTTCTTTCAAACGCAACTCCGGCAAACTGGTGACGATCGCGATTCTGATCCTGGTGATGCGTTTGCTTGATTTCTTCTGGACAATCGTGCCCTCGTTTACGCATCAGCATTTTCATGTGAGCTGGATGGACATTGTTGCTCCGATTGCAATAGGTGGCTTATGGCTGGCTGTATTTAGCTGGGCTCTCAGCAAGCGGCCGATGATTCCGATTAATGATCCGCAGTTTGAGACTGTGTTGGAGCAGAAGCACGAACACGCGGGACACTGAGTTTGAGTAATGGCTAAAGGCACACCCCACGGCAACGGGCATGGTCACGAGACTGAGACGCCTGACGTATCGCACATCAAGAACATCGATGTGACGCACGAGGTCAGCGATGTCAACGTCGGCGGCATTCTGAAGTTTGTCGTGGGCCTGACTGTCTTCGGGATCATTGTCAGTGTTTTGATGTGGGGGACATTCAGGTTTCTGAATTCCCAGGAGCAACAAGCGGAGCCGAAGCCAGGGCCGATGGCGATGAGCGAGACGGAGCGACTGCCGCCTGAACCACGATTGCAGGCTGCCCCGGGTTTTGGAGTTAAGGCAGAGGACGGGCAGTGGGTTCCTCTGGAAAACCGGGAACCGGAAGCCGAGTACGTCGAGTTGCGCAAGCAGTGGGATCAAAAGTTGTACTGCAAAGAACCGGCTCATGATGCCCACGCGACCACTTCGTCGGATCACGGAACTGCGAAGAGTGCGGAGACTCACAAAGAGCCATGCGTTCCGATCGACGAAGCGATTCAGAAATTAATCGATAAGGGTTTGCCGTCGAGGACAACTACAGCCGGAGAAGATATTGATTTACCAACAGCAGCAAGCTCGGGACGAGTCAGTGGGAAGGTGAAACAGTGAAGACGGTGCGCAGGAAGCAGGCGGCAGGATGCAGGAGGCAGGCGCAGAGCAGCGGAAGTCTGCCTGGTGCGCTGCGTTACTTAGCTATCGCCTGTTTGTCCTTAACGGTCTCCTGCCTCCTACTTCCGGGCGCCTGGCTCCTGCCCGCTGCGCAGGCCCAGGTGCCAAAAGGGAATTCGCCGCTTTACAGCTCGCGTCCGTATGAGGCGCGCGCCCCCAGCGGTTTACCGAAAGCCTTGAATGGCGTCGGTATCGAGCAAAGACTGAATGAACAACTTCCACTCGATCTCGTGTTCAAGAATGAGAAGGGTGAAAGCGTGAAGCTAGGCGATTATTTCGGTAAGAAACCGGTGATGCTGTCGCTCGTTTATTACCAGTGTCCGATGCTCTGCAATCAGGTGCTCAACGGAATGGTCACCGCGTTCAGAGTAATGGCGTTCGTGCCCGGCCAGGAGTTTGATGTGGTAACTGTCAGTTTCGATCCACGCGAAACGCCGGAACTGGCAGCGGCCAAAAAGAAAACCTACATCGACTATTTGCCGGCGGCTAAACGCGCTCAGTCAAACCTGGGTTGGCATTTTTTGACCGGGGACGAAGCAAACATAAAAAAGATTACCGACGCAATCGGCTTTCGTTATCACTTTGACGATGCCACGAATCAGTTTGCGCACGCCAGTGGCGTGTATGTCGCCACTTCGCAAGGAAAGCTGGCGCGCTACTTTTACGGAATCGAGTATGCGCCGCGCGATTTGAGACTCGGCCTGATCGAAGCGGCTGACAACAAAATTGGAACACCCGTCGATCAACTGTTGCTGTTTTGTTACCACTACGATCCGGCGACAGGAAAGTATGGCGGGATCGTGATGCGGATGATGCAGGTTGGAGGAATACTAACGCTCGTGGCAATGGTAGGAATGTTTTTCATCTTGCGCCGGCGAAATGCCTCGCGAATGGAATTGCGAACGGGAGGGGCGTCTTAGGGTTTATGCAGACCTCCTGGATTCCATTTGTGCCGCCCAGCGCTTCGACCATCTCGGGGAAGGTGGATGCGCTCTATTTCTACCTTTCAGGGGTGACGATCTTTTTTACCCTCCTGATTTCAGGCGTATTGATTTTCTTCGTGATCAAGTATCGGCGGCGAACTCCGTTTGAGATTCCTCGGCCGATCGCGGGTTCACACAAACTGGAGACCCTGTGGTCCGTCATCCCATTCATCATTGCGATGAGCATGTTTGCCTGGGGGGCGCAGGTCTACTTCCAGATGTACCGGCCGCCGAATAACGCAGTCGAAATTTATGTGGTTGGCAAGCAGTGGATGTGGAAGATTCAACATTCGACCGGGCAGCGTGAAATCAACGAGCTTCACGTGCCTGCCGGAAAGAAGATCAAGTTGATCATGACCTCCGAGGATGTGATTCACGACTTTTTTGTGCCGGCATTTCGCATTAAGGCCGACGTCTTGCCGGGCCGCTACACCACGCAATGGTTTGAGGCGACGCAGCCGGGAACTTATCACCTCTTCTGCGCAGAGTTTTGTGGGATGAACCACTCAGGAATGATTGGTTCAGTCGTGGTGATGCAGCCCACTCAATTTGACGCCTGGTTAAGCGGCAGTTCAGGTCAACAGTCACCGGCTGTGGCCGGTCAGCAACTATACGAATCGCTCGGCTGTGTTTCCTGTCATGGAGCGCAAGGCGAAGGGGGACGTGGGCCGGAGCTCACAGGATTGTTTGGGAAGCAGGTGTTCCTGAGCAATGGGCAAACGATAGTGGCCGACGAAGGTTACGTGCGCGAGTCGATCGAAAATCCGTCAGCAAAGTTGGTTAACGGGTTTGGGCCAATCATGCCGACCTTCCAGGGACAGGTAACTCCAGATCAGTTGATCCAGATAATGGCATTTATCAAATCGTTGCGCGGCCCGAGCTCTGAAGCAGCGAGGCCAGCCGCGCCGGCAGCTGCAGCATCGCCGTCAACAAACGCGACGCCTCGGCCAGCCGCACCGGCGCCTAATAGACAGTAGTTAGATAGTAGTGTCGTGACAAAATGAAAGCTGTTGAATCATTCGAAACACCGTCCGCCGCGCGCGTTAATTACATCAACGCGCAATACGGTCTTAAATCGTGGTTGCTGACCAAGGACCACAAGCGCATCGCGCTGCTTTATCTTGGCTCCATCTCGTTCTTCTTTTTGATTGGCGGGCTCTATGCGATGTTCATTCGCCTGGAACTGCTGACCCCGCAGGGTGATCTACTTTCGTCGACCACCTACAACAAAGTGTTTACCCAGCACGGAATCATCATGGTGTTTTTCTTCCTGATTCCGTCGATACCGGCCACATTAGGGAATTTCCTGGTGCCCATGATGATCGGCGCCAAGGATCTCGCCTTTCCGCGGATCAATCTGCTCAGCTGGTACATCTATCTGCTTGGCGGAATAGTCACGATTTACGCGTTGCTTGCGGGAGGGGTCGACACGGGTTGGACTTTTTATGTTCCTTACAGCACCACGTTTTCAAATTCTTTCGTCGTGGCTGCTGGGCTGGGCATCTTCATCAACGGCTTCTCGTCGATCCTGACGGGACTTAATTTCATCGTCACGATTCACACAATGCGGGCGCCGGGCATGACCTGGTTCCGGTTGCCGCTGTTTATCTGGGCCCACTATGCAACGTCGCTGATCATGATTTTGGGAACGCCCGTCATCGCGATCACGATTTTGCTACTGGCGTTTGAGCGGCTGGCTAAGGTGGGAATTTTCGATCCCGCTGCCGGAGGCGATCCGGTGCTGTTCCAGCACCTGTTCTGGTTCTATTCCCACCCGGCCGTTTACATCATGGTGCTTCCCGGCATGGGTGTAATCAGCGAGCTGATCGCGAATTTTTCGCGCAAGAATATTTTTGGTTACTCGTTCGTCGCCTTCTCGAGTTTGGCGATTGCCGTCTTCGGATTTCTAGTCTGGGGTCACCACCTGTTTGTGGCCAGCCAGTCGGTTTACGCCGGACTAATATTTTCATTCCTGAGTTTCGCAGTGGCAATACCTTCGGCTATCAAGGTCTTCAACTGGACCGCGACACTTTATAAAGCGTCGATTTCCTTCGATACGCCGATGCTTTATGCGCTTGGCTTTATCGGTCTGTTCACGATTGGCGGCATGACTGGTCTGTTCCTGGCCGCGCTGGCGACCGACGTTCACCTCAGCGACACTTACTTCGTGGTTGCCCACTTCCACTACATCATGGTGGGCGGAACGCTGCTGGCCTATCTGGGTGGATTGCACTATTGGTGGCCCAAGATCACCGGCCGTATGTATCCGGAAGGTTGGGGAAGGTTTTCGGCTCTGGTGGTGTTTGTCGGCTTCAATCTAACGTTCTTGCCGCAGTTCATTGCCGGTTACATGGGTATGCCGCGTCGCTATCATGCGTATCCCCCGGAGTTTCAGGTGTTCAATGTGTTATCGACGGCCGGGGCTTCGATCCTTGGGTTCGGACTTTTGATCCCACTGATCTATCTGATGTGGTCCATGCGGTACGGCAAACTGGCGGAAGCGAATCCATGGCATCTGCCAGGGCTGGAATGGCGCACAGCTTCGCCACCGCCGACCGAGAATTTTGTAGTAACACCACATGTGACCTGGGACGCTTATGAGTTTGCGCCGCCTGAGGAGATGCGAGTGATAGGGAAGTTTGGCGAGGAAGCGAGTCTGGGTGAATCGGCGTCGCCGATTGACGGAAAACCGTAGTCAGATTTCAGATCTCAGATCTCAGATGGTCCTGGCAGTTAGAAACGGGAGAGACAAAGCTTGGCAGAGGGTTTAGCAATGGAGCATGAGGCGAGCCACCCGGCGTTGCAGCACCATTTTGAGAACATGGAGCAGCAGCGTGAGGCTGGCACCCTGGGAATGTGGGTTTTCCTGGTCACCGAAATAATGTTTTTCGGTGGGATGTTCTTCGCCTACACGCTTTATCGCAATCAGTATCCGGAAGCGTTTGCCTCAGCCAGTAATCACCTGGACCTTTGGCTGGGCACAGTTAACACGGTCGTCCTGATCCTGAGCAGCTTCACGATGGCGATGGCCGTGTACTTTGCGCAAACTGGCAAACGTCGCGGACAGATTATCGGGCTGGTGCTTACGTTGATTCTGGGTTTGACCTTCCTCGGTATCAAGGCGGTCGAGTATCAGCAGAAATATGAGGACAGGCTAATTCCCGGGAAATTGATTCCGGGGCGGCCTTTCGATCCAGGCAGCGTTCACTTATTGCCGGGGGCAAACGCGAAGAACGTTGAGATGTTCTATTGGATTTATTTCGCGATGACCGGAATGCACGCGATCCATATGATCATCGGTGCCGGTATCTTGATGGTGATTCTGTTTTTTGCGTGGCGTGGAAAGTATGGGCCGGAGTATCACGCGCCGGTGGAAATCACGGGGCTTTACTGGCACTTTGTAGACATCATCTGGATCTTTTTGTTTCCGTTGCTTTATTTGTTGGGGAGACACTTGAACCACTAGAAGTTATGAGCGAACACATAGTCCCAGTCCGAGTCTACGTAACCATCTTCCTGGTTCTGATGGTGGGTACGGCGTTGACTGTGTGGGCGGGCCTACAGGATTTTCCCGGGCAGCTGAACGTAATCATCGCGATGACCATCGCAATCACGAAGGCGACCTTCGTAGTGCTTTACTTCATGCACATTCGTTACAGCTCGCGACTTACCTGGCTGGTATTTGGATCGGCGTTATTCTGGCTGGCGATTCTCTTTGCACTCACGCTGAGCGACTATTGGACCAGAGACTGGTTTAGCCCTCGCTCCGATGCAACTTCATATCACTCACGACCACCAACCTGCCGCACTTAGGACACTCAAGCCTGATCGTTGCATCCGTAGTCTTTATCGCCGCCCCGCAGTAAGGACAGTCTTCCGCTAATTCCACTTGCTTGAATTCACCACGCATCATGAAAAGCGGCACTGCTAATCCAGCAATGATCAGCGGGATGCCAAAGATGAGACCGATGCTACTGCCGGCTCCCAAAGTTAAGCTCATTACCAATCCGGCGATGAAGAGCATCAATCCGATCGCGATGGCAAATGAAAATCCGTAGGCGCTGTCGAATGATTTAGCGGTTTTCGGTTCAATAGGGTCTTGAGCACTCATCACGAAAAGCCCTCCCTTATCGGATTCAAAAGTGTAGGTTGGTGTGAATGACTTTTACCCGCAGGCAGGGGAGTTGTCAACGTTTCCCCATGCTCTGGTGTGGCGCTGAAAGTAAGCAGCAGATTTTCCTTATGAGATATGGAGAATCTGCCGCTCACAGTCTATTTGCCACCTTCCACTGTGCCCGCTGGGCAGGTTGGGCCTTCGCGGCTATAATCACCGTTTCCTATGACTACAACATTTATGACAAACAGCACTGAAACACCTTTCGAGACCTTTCTTAACCAGCACGACGAAGAAGCATGGGCAGCGATCCTGACCATTCTGCTCCGCTCAATCCACGAAGTGGACAAAAGAGCGACGCAGATCTGGTTTGCCTTTTACCCGCTTTCGCTTTCTACCGCCTTGCAGGAAGCCCCAGATAAAGCCGAGCTGGTCCAGCAGTTATTGATTCAGGGTAATTATCAACTCAAGGATCAAATCGATTCATCGCACAAATTTCTATACGGCCATCGCTACTGGCCTTTGGTGAAGAAAGCCGTCGAAACAGCTGCCGCCAATTTTAACGAGGCTGTTCCACTCGTCGATCAAATCACGAAGGTTGCCGCCGAGGTTGCGACCACTGCCAGGGCCGACGTCTCATTGACCACCGGCATTACCGCAGTGGCGTTCATGACCGTGCAGCAGATCGGTCTGGATGCATTCAAGAATGCAAAGGGCGAGATGCTGCTCGACAAGAAGTTTGCGAAGAAGTCTGCCGACGAGGTTTTGAAGGAGCGCGCGGTGGACGATGGCCAGGGATTGTTTGGCTTCCTTAAGACGGTCGACAAGAAGTGGACCATCACCTACGACGAAGCCGACGCAAGAGCCAAATACAAGATGAACCACGACCAGGATATGGCCTGGGGAGCGGCCGACGATAGAACGCGCAACTGGCGCGAAATTGATCCGCGCCGGCCTGAAGGGCCTATTCCGGTCGAATGTCGTTCAGCGTCCTGCGGTACGTGCTGGGTTGGCGTTCTTGGCGGAGCTGAAAAACTTTCAGACGTGGCAGTTCGTGAAGGAAAGAAGATCAAGGAATTCGGGTACATCGATACCAACGAAGCCAAACCTCTGATTCGGCTCGCCTGTCAGGCGAAGGCGCTTGGCGCTGTCTCGATCGTGATTCCACCCTGGAACGGTGTCTTTGGAAAGTTTCTAAAAGCTCAAAAGCAAACCAGTGACGAAGCTGCCGAGTAACACCAAAGGGCTTTCGCCTCTGTTGTTCGTGCTGGCGGCAGCGGTTCTCTGGAGCACCGGCGGCCTCTTCATTAAATGGACGTCGATCTCCGGGCTTGAGCTTTCTTTTGGGCGATCACTCTGTGCCGCGATTACAGTCGCGATTTTCACCCGGCATGAAGGGTTTGGCCTGAACCGCATCACAGCGGTGACCTCAGTTCTTTATGCTGCACTCCTCGTGCTCTTTGTGTTGGCCACCAAAGAGACGACTGCGGCCAACGCGATCTTCCTTCAATACACCGCTCCTGTTTACCTTCTGATTCTTGAACCCCTCATCTACAAAGAAAAGTTTCGACGCCGCGATCTGATCGTGGTGATCGCTTGCGTGCTGGGCATGTCGCTCTTCTTTGTCGGCAAGCTAAGGCCGCAGGATGTGACGGGCAATCTGCTGGCGCTGGCTTCGGGATTTTGCTTCGCCTGTTACTTCCTGCTTTTGCGCCACTCAAAAGCGCGTGCAGTAAATCGCGCTTCGTCGGTGATCTATGGAAATCTGCTGGTGGTGTTGGTTTGCGCGCCGGCGGGAGTAGGAGTAATCGGCCAGATTGATCGGTTCGACGCGTTTGCCGTGATCTATTTGGGCGTGGTCCAGATCGGCGTGGCTTACACGTTGTTCACTGTAGCGATGGCCCGCGGAGTTCGTTCTCTCGACGCAGGTATTGTGGGATACATCGAGCCGATACTGAATCCGATTTGGGTTTTCCTGGCGATTGGTGAACGTCCAACCAAATGGGCGTTGATAGGTGGTGGAATTATTGTAACGGCAGTGATCGTGCACACGCTGGTGGAAGCCAAACGCGGACGCAAGCTGGTTGCTTTGGCAGAATGAAAAGATGCGATGGCCTGGGCCAGATACAGAACCGAGCGCGGTACCGCCGGATCCTTGCTATCATTCCAGGAATCTTCGACGTGAGTTGACTCAAGCATCCGGCGCTACCGCTCTCAGTTCAGTAGGCTTCCCTCATCCACCTTCTGATCGTTGCTTCGCGGCGGCGGAGACGGCTCGCAGTCGTTCGACCTTCTGCTCAAAAGTCTCACCGGGAATTGGACCAGTATCGACAACACCGCAGTAGGTTGATCGGATCATTAATGTGCGATCAGCCTGACCGGTAGGTTTGTGAGTTGCTTCGGATGAGGGCGCACTCGGAGCGGGAGTAGCTGCTTCCGCGGGCGGCGCCATTGCTGCGTCTAACACAGTTTCCACAATGGGTGCGGAGCGCAGGAGGCACTTCGCCTCCACCTTCATCAGCCCGTTGCTTAGCAGCGGCCGAAACGGCCTTGAGTCGCGCCACCTTTTGCTCAAACGTCTCGCCTGGAACGGGGCCTGTGTCGACGACTCCCGCATACGTGTATCGCTTATTGAGTTGCCGATTCGGGGCCGCGCCGGCCTTAGGCGCTGCCGCTTTGGGCGTGGGTGTGGCGGACGCTTTTGACGCGGCTGGTGCTGCTGCTTTTGCCGGAGCCGAGGCGGCGGGTGCGGCAGGCTTGGCTGGCGCATGGCCAGGCGCTTCCATTACAAACACGCCCCGCGCATCTTTCTTGATTACCGGAAGAGTGCCGCCTGCGGCCTGAAGCAAGGCTGATAATTCCGCCTCAACAAAACGAACCTGCTTATGCGGATCACGAACGTGGCCCAGTGGTGGTCCCATATAGAACGTACCGCACGTCTGACATTTGAAGAGAACGTCGTCACCTCGCAAGTGAATCTCCGACGCTTCGCCTGCCGTCCGCAATTGTTTCAAGTGGCCGTTACAAAGTTTGCCTTTCTCATTTTTCTGATTACAGACGGTTTGTGCGTTCGTGATTTCCTTAGGCACGGGTGCCACGGCTGGAACTGCAGAAACGTTTTCGTTTGCTTCAGAAGGTGCTGTCATTCGGCTGGTTACTTTCCCGACAGGCTGATGATTTCAAACCGAATCTTACGAGCGGAGATAATTAGAGTCAATAAAGATCACGTCGCTACAAAAACCCGACGCGTCGAGATAGCGCTGGATCCTTCATTCACCGTCGGCAAGAACAAATACCTTGTAAAACTGTGAACGACCCTGCGCTCGGTTCGGTAGTGATTAGTTTGCTATGCTGAGCCCCCATGCTAAGCGACCTGCTAAGTCCAATCTGGCGCCGAATGCCCAAGCTACTCAAGCGCAAAATCATGACGCTGACACACCCGCGCTTTGCCGTCACAGTTGGCGGAATCATCCGGGACGATCATGGCCGAGTTCTGTTACTTAAACATCACTTCCGTCCGGGATCGGGCTGGGGCATGCCGGGTGGATACATCGACAAAGACGAGCAACCCGAAGAGGCGTTGCGTCGGGAGCTGCGCGAAGAGGCGCAACTCGAACTCAGGGACATTGAACTCTTGACCACTCGAGCATTTCGCAAGCCACTGCAAGTCGAAATTGTTTTTCAGTGCCACGCTGTCGGTGAACCAACGCAACTGAATTACGAGATTGAAAAAGCTGAATGGTTTCTGCCACATCAATTGCCTCCGCAATTACCACAGGATCAAAAGCAACTAATTGAGCAGGCCTTCACCAATGGAGCAAAACGCCAGGATTGATGTATGCTGTCCGACGAAATAAAAAAAAGTAATGCGTGATGAGTGATGAGTTGGGAAGTCCCAATTTTCCTCTTCACTCTTCACACATGACTCATCACTTTTGAGTGGAGCCTAAAATGGTAGATCTGATTCCTTCATCCGATACGGTAATGCAGATTCTGAAGCGCACTGGTGCGTTTCGCGAAGGCCACTTTGTTTATCCAAACGGCAAGCATTCACCACACTATTTTCAGATGCCGTTGGCCTTTCGCTACTACGATACCGCTCGGGTGCTGGCGGTGGGTTTGAGTAGAAAGTTTCGAGTCGATCGCGACATCTCGAGCCAGTTGCCAAAGATCGCCATCATTAGTCCCAGCTCCGGCGGAATCCCCGTTGCCTTTGGCGTACGCGACGCCTTGAACGCGGAACAGATTTATTGGGCCGAGCAGGAAGAAGGGAAACGCATGTTCCGGCAGTACGTCAACAAAGGGGAAGTTAACCCTTGCATTATTGTTGACGACATCATCAGAAGTGGCAGCGCAATCGAGGAGACGGCAGAGCTGGTAAAAGAGCTCGGTGCGAAAGTAATCGGGTGTGGCGCAATTGTTCGTTTCACTTCCGCCCCGGATAAGCTGGGGGATGTTCCAATCCGATCACTGGTTGAATTTGACGCGCGCATGTACGACTCGGGCGAAGACTGCGGCGACTGTGGAAAGAGTGCACCGGTTGAGCACGTTCGGTTCTAGTCGCTAGCGCGTAAGTCCAGAGTTAAAAATAAGCAGATTTTCTATTTCTCACTTTCCATATCTCATTTGCCATCGGGCGGGTTACGTGCGAACTGGTGCTCCAGTTTTCGCTCCGCCGGAGCAAGAATCTTCCAGCGTAACTCAGACCCTAAACCGGCGATGACAAATGAGAAGTGAAAAATGAGACAGGGAAAATCTGCCTTCTTTTAGCCCCAAGTAAAAACCTCTCCCGCGCGAACTAGATCTCATGGCGATTAGCCAGCGCCTTATCCATCGTCACTTCATCCACATATTCCAGGTCGCTTCCAACCGGCATTCCCATCGCAATCCGAGTTACTCGCAGGCCTAGCGGTTTCAGTAGACGTCCGATGTAATTGGCGGTCGCTTCGCCTTCAGTTGTGGGATTTGTCGCCAGAATCACCTCGGTCACTGCAATGCCATCATTGTTCTCTGGTTTCAAACGCGGCAACAGGTTCGCCAGATGAAGTTCGTTTGGCCCAATGTGTCGAATAGGTGACAGGCTGCCGTGCAGAACGTGGTAAACGCCTTTGAAGCTGCGGGTCTTTTCCACGGCCACCATGCTATGAGGTTCTTCGACCACACAGATCACGGAGTGGTCGCGGGAAGTTGAGGAACAGATGCGACAGGGATCGATGTCGGTGAGGTTGTTGCAAACTGAGCAGAAAACGATGCGCTGCTTCACTTCGCGGATCGCCATGGTTAAACGCTCGAGGTCGGTTTCCGGAGTTCGCATAATGTGAAACGCCAGCCGTTGGGCAGACTTGTGCCCGATCCCTGGCAGGCGTTTCAGTTCGTCAATGAGTTTGGTAACGGGTTCGGCGTATTCCAGCATTCACATTACTTTGATCTTTGTGCTTGGTGATTTGTTCGTAGTACTCACGATAGCAAAACCTTCCGCGTTCAGGAATGCAAAGTACAAAGCACCAGGTACCAAGCACAAAAAAAGGAATCCACGATCTTATTCAGGCGACAGGTTATCCAAACATTCCGCCGAGCCCTGGCGGCAACATCCCACCTAGTTTGCCTTTCATGGCTTCGTCTACTTTGCGGTTGGCTTCATTGATGGCAGCGAGGATCATGTCCTGCAACATCTCAACGTCTCCGTCTTTGATTGCTTCGGGATCAATTTTCAGCGAAATGATTTCGTGGTTGCCCTTCATCTCGACACTCACCACACCCCCGCCTGAGGAAGCGTCGACGCGGAGTTCATCCATCTCCTTCGACATCTTTTCCTGCATCACTTGCGCCTGCTTCATCATTTGCTGAATGTTAAATCCGCCCGGGAATTTCATAGCCGTACCCCTCTCAGTATTTGTTTTTCTTGGTCGTTGGACTTGGAAAGCATCGTAGCTTTCATCACAAACGAATGCAACGGAACGCGACGCGAGCCATCACATGCTTCAGGCTTGTCGCTCAAGGTTGGGGGTATTCAACAACTGATGAAGACTTGCCACCCTCAACGACAAGCTGAAAAGCGTGTTGGACATAAACTCTTGTTAATCGGCTAAATCCTGTCTAGTGTTTACGCCGATGACCAGTCAAAACGATTCCGTTGAAACGGATCTCACGCTGCGGGCCGAAGTTAAACTTTACTACGATCTACACAAGCCTGATATTTTGCCGGCGCCCTTGCTGATTGCTTTGCACGGCTACGGGGCCAACAAGCGCCAAATGATGCGTGAAGCTCGACAGATGGCGCCGGAGTCATTTGCGATTCTTTCGCTCCAGGGGTTTCACCAGCACATGAAGGAACCGAAACAGCCTGGTGGTCCATTACGATTTGGTTTCGGCTGGTTAACCAATTTTCATCCTGAAGATTCGGTGGCAATACATCATCACGCAATTCTGGACTTGATTAATGACCTGGCGACTCAGAGCGTAGTCGACGGAGAGCGGATATTTCTCTTAGGTTTTTCCCAAACCTGCGCGCTCAACTATCGGTTCGCGTTCACTCATCCGCACATACTTAGGGGCGTGATTGGAATCTGCGGTGGTCTGCCCGGTGATTGGGACTCAAGTCAGGATTACCAGCCAACCAACGCATCGGTCTTTCACCTGACGGGAGCGCAGGATGAGTTTTATCCGCCTGAACGCGTAGCCAGGTATGAGAAGCAACTGCGGATGCGTGCCAACGATGTAACGTTCAAGAGTTATGAAGCGGATCACAACATTGTTCCAGCCATGCGCAACGACGTGAAGGCGTGGCTGGAAAAAACTCTTACTCAACCCTGATTGGACACATGAAATGAACGATGCCAATTCTCACCCCCCTGTTGTCGAAGCCGTCGTCCCAACACCAGCTTCCCGAGGGCCAAAAGAAACTCTCGAGGTGGTCGGCAAAATCGTAATAGGCCTTGCTGGTTTGTGTTATGTGCTTGGCCTGATCGTTGTGACAATTCACCTGCGCAAGTTTGGCCTGAACTCGCTCGACCTCTCACAGCTTCACTATGTGATGGCAGGTGTGTGGGCCATGTTACCTATTCTCGTGATACTGCTGATGGTTATCTTCGGCTTCTACATGTATCAGATTGAGGTGCTCGACGGGCCGGTAAACACCCGATGGAAGCGGGTCAAACAAGTCCTCCCGGTCTTATTCGTTCTCCTGGTTTCCTTCTATTTTTTCCTGGGGTCTTTGGGCGGAAACCTCGGCTTGGAGTTTGGCTGGCAGAGTTGGGTTCTCGCACCTCTTCTGGGGATGTTGGCGGCGGTTTGTATATGCGCGGGTGTGTTTCTACTGACGCGTTCTGAGGGATATGGCAGTCGAGTCATGGTCAGCCTCAGCCTTGGCTCAATCGTTTTTGGCGTGGGTATAGGCTTTCTCTATCTGGCTATGTTTTCCAACCACACGTATCAGAAAATTCCCTGGTCAACAGGGGGCGGCCGGCCCAGTAAGGTTCAGTTGATGATCGATCCTCTGTCCAAACCATATCTGGAAGGCGTCGGGCTAAGGGTCACCAGTGCAGCAAATAAGACGGAGTCGATTCGTCTACTCATGACCACGGAGAAAGAATTGGTCCTGATTAATGACAACGGCGACGCGGTCAGCATACCGGTCGGCACCGTCAAATCAATCGTTTATGAAAAATAAGATGCGTGCGGGTCAATTTTTACAATTACCCCTGATCCTGGTTTTGGCTTGTCAAACCGGCTGCACCAAGCCGGCGAGGTATCAGACTGCGAAAGCGACTCCTTCGCCCGTGGTGACGAAGCCGCTGTCGAACCAGGCCTCACCGCAGCTAAGACAGATCATTGACGCCACCACGGAACAAACGAAAATAACTACCGGCTACGATCCTGCTTATGTTGGGATCGCTTACCCTGGCGGGGACGTTCCCGCGGAAACAGGAGTTTGTTCGGATGTAGTCGTCCGATCGTTCCGTAAGGCTGGGATTGACCTGCAAAAGGAGTTGCACGAGGACATGGTCCGCGATTGGGCTGCCTATCCAAAGAAGTGGGGCGCGTCGCGCCCGGATGCAAATATCGACCACCGTCGAGTGCTCAATTTGACGACTTGGTTCGACCGGCAGAAGAAGTCGTTGCCCGTGACTACCAATCGCGACGATTACCTGCCGGGTGACATCGTCGCGTGGGACCTTGGGAACAATTTGGATCATATCGGCTTGGTGGTAAATGTGTACTCAGAAGAGAGCAAGGGTTACCTGATTGTGCACAACATTGGATTAGGTGCCCGCGCTGAAGATGTTCTCTTCAATTGGAAGATCACCGGGCATTATCGATACTTCGAGAAATAACGTTTAGCTGTTAGAAAAGGGCACTTGGCAAACTCCACCCTCGTCATCAACAGTTCCCAGCTGGTAACACTTGCTGGTCCGGCTCGCCCTCGAGTTGGGGCTGAGCTGTGCGACTTGGGGATTATTCGTAACGGCGCGCTTTTGATCAAAGACGGTCGTATCGTTTTGGCAGGTGCGCAAAATGAGATCGAATCGCAAGTCACCTCGGACACTCAGACCGTGGATGCTGACGGACGCGTGGTGATGCCGGGGTTTGTTGACGCCCACGCGCATCCCGTTTTTGCGGGGACTCGGGTTGGCGAATTTGAGGAACGCGCACTCGGAGTGAGTTATCAGGAAATCGCTGCGCGAGGCGGGGGCATACAATCGACCGTTAATGCTACGCGTGCGGCGGGCCTTGAAGAATTGGTATCAGCGGGCCGGCGGTATGCAGGTTGGTTTCTGCGAAACGGCACTACGACTGTTGAAGCCAAGTCGGGATATGGGCTCACGGTTGAAGACGAGGTCAAGATCCTGCGGGCGATCAAGCAACTGAATCAGGAGACGGCATTGCGGTATGTGCCCACATTCCTCGGTGCCCATTCAATTCCATCGGAATACAGATCTCATCGCGACGATTACGTAAGTTTACTAATTGACGAGATGCTGCCGCAGGTAGCCAGGGAAAAGCTGGCGGAGTTTTGCGACGTCTTCTGCGAAGAGAAAGTTTTCACTGTGGAGGAGTCGTCGAAAATTCTGTTAGCAGCAGAGCGACATGGACTCGGGCTGCGGATTCACGCTGATCAACTCTCGCTTTCCGGCGGGGCGAAGCTCGCGGCGACTCTGGGCGCCAGAACCGCTGACCATCTCGAGCACACCGATGACCATGGGATTCAAGCTTTAAGAGCGGCTGGTGTGCAACCAGTGCTTTTGCCAGGCTCGGTCTATGCGCTTGGTTCAAATCGATATCCGGCGGCGCGAGAAATGATCGACGCCGGTCTGGCAGTAGTTTTGGCGACCGATTTCAACCCGGGCTCATCACCGACGCCGTCAATGACGATGGTACTTTCGATCGCGTCGACTCAGATGAAAATGACATCGGCCGAAGGCATAGTCGCCGCTACGATTAATGCGGCCTATTCGTTAAATCGAGGCGCGGAACTGGGTTCATTGGAAACGGGAAAGATTGCCGACTTTGTTGTTCTCGACGTGGAGGATTATCGCGAGATTGCCTACTTCTTTGGTGTCGAACACGCGTGGAAGACGTATGCCGGAGGCAAGCTGGTGTACGAGCGTTTGTGAGTAGAGCAAACTGTTAGTTTGCGTCGTGATGATTACTACGACTCGAGTGCGCAACGAAGCAAACTAAACAGTTTGCTTTACGTCACAAAAATCGGTTGACGCTTCGGAACTTGTATTTTATTATCCCCGCAACACTGGAAAGGAGGTGATTCTAAATATATGAGTTTTTATCACAGTGAGGTGGCTGCGGCCTGACCTCTGAACCAGAAACTAACCGTTAGGATTTAGGTTCAGTCGTCTTACTGCTCAGGACTTCTTCTTAGAAGTCGCACAGTCAGCCTCAGGCCAATCCGAACAGTTCACCGGAAGCCGTCCATGATTTTGTCGTGGACGGCTTCTTTCACTTTACTGCCGTCTCTCTTGGCCACCTTTTTTGGAAGTGGGGATCTGCTTTCTGTATTTCGACTGCTGTCAAAAGCAGCCAGCTTCCCACATCGCTACCTGGGTACAGTTCCAATCTGTTTCTCCGACGGGTTGGCAATCATATAACACCCAATAGTAGGTAGTGCAGGGAGCGTTTTGCTGTTCGCCACCACCACCGCCTTCATTCGGCGGTGTCGGTGTCTGTAAGGGATTTTGGACACATTCACAGCTAAAGCTATTTCGAGTGTACCCGGGTTCGCAAGGGACAATCTGGGCAATACATACGCAGTAGTTGCCAAGAGGCGGCGACGTGTAGCGTTGGGTGATGAGCCAAGATTGTACCCAATCTTATTGCCCACCGTATGCTGTTGGGTATATTGGATGAGCCAAGCAAAATACACCCTGCTAGAGCTAATTCTAACCGAGGGCTAGCTTGGTCCTTGTCTACGGTTATTGAACAGAATGGCTCAGCACTAGGGGGTTGGCGCCGGGCTGGCAGGCTTTTCGGATGGCGCTAACCGCGTTGGATCAGGTCGATCCGGCGAAGTATGAAGGTGCATTGCTTTCCAGTCTTTGCCCACGCGACGAAACACGAGGGTCATACGTCCAGTGGCGGTTTCGTCCTCACCTCTGAAATTTTGCGACTGGGTCCAAAGACAGGTGACGACGGCGGCGTCGCGGCCGACCATCGTGATCGCTACGTCTCGAGTGGTTAGTTTGACGCCCTTCACATCCTTGTAAGAGCTCTCGCGATTGCGACGCATCTGATCCCAACCTTTAGTGACCGAGCCATTGTTGTTGAACAGAATCAGCCGCGGAGAGTTCCAGTAAACATCGGCAACCATCTTCACGTCAGCTTTGCGTATTCCATCGAGTAACGCGTTGAAGGCGGCGACTAAGGTCGCCGAACCCGAAGTAACGGTTGTAGCTGCCGCGGGCGCGGGTTTGGCGGCCGTTCCTTTTGGCGAAGGCTTTGGTGTCGCGGCTGGCTTTGCCGGGGTGCTCTCAGTTTCAGGCGCAGGGCGATTGGTATTTTGTTCAGACGTGGTGGAGGTGGTGCGCGGACGAACTGTAGAGGAATTTGTGTTCTGCGCGAACACAGTGGCAGCAGACGTAACTAAAACCAGAGCGGTGCCGATTGCGATTCTTTTTAACATTAACTATTCCTCGTTAGTTTCAGACCTAATTCAAAGTGGGACAGGCATTACACATCACCCAACGCATTCGCAGCGTCGAACCATGGTACTCCACTGCGAAGTCTTTCGACAGACCGTTTTTGGCCGAGAACATCAAACACTTCAAACATCGACGGTCCCACCGACTGACCAGTTAACATAGTTCGCGAACCATTGATTAGAAGACCCGCCTTGACCCCGTTCGCTTCCGCAAACTCACGCAACGTCGCTTCAGCTGAGTCATGGTTGAACGACTCAAGACTCTCAACGCGCTCGGCAAAGCCAGGCAAGAGCTCCTTCAAACGCGGATCTTGGCGGAGGTTTTTGTTGACGGCTTCCGGAGCGAAATCGAAATCATCGGAGAAATACGCACGACCTTGTTCCGAAAAATCCTTGAGCGTGAAAAAACGCTTACGAATCAGGTCGACAACCTTTGCAAACCATTCACTGTCGTCGTCGTCATATTCTTCACGCCAAAGTTTGTTCGCGCGCAACTCTGCCTTCACCATAGGCAGCAATTCGGCAACCGGCATAGTGCGAATGTATTCCGCATTCATCCATAGAGCTTTTTCGTCGGTCCAGTGGCGCGGGTCGTTCTCCTGAAAATTAAAGACGGCGGCGGATCGATGAATGTGATCCAGCGAGAACAGCTCCAGCAGCTCTGAAACGCTCAACACCTCTTTGCCTTCGGGCGGGGACCAGCCAAGCAACGCCAGGAAGTTTCGAAACGCAGCCGGAACAAAACCGCGATCGCGATAAGTTGTAAGCGAAACCACCTCGCCGTGTTTTCGTTTTGATAGCTTGCCTTTGTTCGGCGCCAGAATTAGAGGCAGGTGCGCGAACTCGGGAACTGGGGCCCCCAGGGCTTCATAAAGAAGGATCTGTTTATGTGTATTGGTGAGATGGTCCTGTCCGCGAATCACGTGTGTGATTCCCATTGCAATGTCATCAATGACGACAGAAAGATTGTAGAGCGGATGTCCGTCGGAACGCAGCAAGACCAGATCCTCGATCTCCGTATATGCGCGTTCCTGCGGACCGTAAACTATGTCTTCGAAATGCGTTTTGCCTTCGCGAGGGATTTTCAATCTGACCGCGAAAGGTTCGCCGGCACCGGCACGACGATCAGATTCTTCTTTGCTTATGTCACGAAATTCGTTGCTTCGTGGATCGACGCCTTCGACAGCGTGGGCGCGGGCGCGGTCAGCGACGTTCTGCTTGACGTTGGCATCGTCGCGCTGTGCCTTCGGAGTAAAGTCACGATACGCCTTGCCTTCGTCGACTAGTCGATTCGCGGCTGCCCGGTGTTTGTCGGCATTGGCTGACTGAAACACCATCTCCTCGTCGAAATCCAATCCCAGCCACTCCAGGCCTTCGATAATCGAGCGCGTCGATTCTTCAGTTGAACGCTGCAGATCGGTGTCTTCGATACGGAGCAGAAACTTCCCGCCAACCTTCCGAGCGTAGAGCCAGTTGAAGAGTGCCGAACGGGCGGCGCCGATGTGCAGGTAGCCGGTGGGTGATGGAGCAAAGCGCACGCGAACCATGATTGTTGCCCAAATGATGAACGCGGAATGATGAACGATGAACTGAAGACAAGTGGCTTTAGTTCCGCGTTCAGCGTTCCGCGTTCGAATTTATGGCGGAGATGACAGGATTCGAACCTGTGAAGGGCTTTTGACCCTTAACGGTTTAGCAAACCGCCGCCTTCAGCCACTCGGCCACATCTCCGGAAAGCGAAAAATCATTCTAATCGGCAGCGAAGGATTGTCAAGGTAAGGTACAGAACCGAGCGCGATAGCGCCGGATCCTATATGCGTCTTCGACTCAGTCGACTGAAGGATCCAGCACTACCGCTCGGTTTCTGTACTGATCCATCCGGCGCACCGCGCTCGACTTAGTGGATCATCCCACCGATACTTTTTCCCAGCGAACCCACACCATTCGTACGGCGAATAGACATGATTGTCAGGTCGTCGCGGAGCGACTGACCTGCGCCGAAGACATTCAGTTCTTCGCGGCAGAGCTCAATCATCGATGTTGGTGAAAGTCTGCAGTTATCACTCAGCAGGGACGCCAGACGGTCCGAGCCAAATTCGTTTCCGGCACCGTCTACACATTCTGAAAGCCCGTCGGTGTAGAGAAAGAGCGTGTCGCCTTCATCGAGATGGACCTTGCTGACGGTAAAACTCTCGCTGCAAAAGATGCCGACCGGTAGACCCGTCGCCTCAATGCTGCTGACCTTGCCGTTCTTGATGAGCAACGGAGGAAGATGTCCGGCATTGCAAACCTCAATGTCACCGCTGCCATTGGCGCGGCCGCAAACGAGTGTTGCGTATTGCGTTGGTAAAGTGCTCTCACAAAAGACTCGACTGGCGCGTTCGACCATTTGATCGAGCGGCAAATTGATCGAGACGAGTGTCCGAAACATTGCCTGTAAATGCGCCATCAACATCGATGCCGCGACGCCTTTGCCAGACACATCGCCCAAGACAAAGTGGACTGTCTTATCTTCGTTGATGAGGTCGCAGTAATCCCCACTGACTGGCCCTGCAGGCTGATAGTGGTAAGCGACTTCCCAACCTTCAATCTCCTGATGCGACACGGGTAATAAGCCATTTTGAATTTGGGCGGCTAGCGCTAAATCCTGCTCGAGCGCGCGTTGTTGAGCTGTTGTTAGGTCGCCCAGACAGAAGCGCTGCAAGGGGTCCGCCATCAATCGTTCAGGTTCGACCGGGTCGTGACAGACTTCGCATAGCCCATAGACGCCTCGCTCCATCCGATCAAGCGCAGCATCAACCTCCTTGAGCAACTGTGATAATTCCTGTGGACGGTGAAATCCGTGAGCAACTGTCTCCAACTTTTGACGACGATCGAGCAATTGCTCACGTAGAAGTGGTTCGATTGCGGCTACCATTTTGTTCTGAGTCCTTCCTGAAGGTTTGTTTAGGCGATGAGATGTGCTGGTCGAGGCGCTCTTTGGAGTTGCACCGGCAGTTGCGGAGCGCAGCAGATTTTCGTCAGTCGCGCGCGGTCGCGTTGCATTGCTGGATCGCTGATTAACCAGGCACGTACCTCGGAAAAAATTCTGGCGGCATGAGGGTCCGGTGGTTCGACCACTCGGTAATGAATCCATTTGCCCTCACGCCGCGACGTAACGAGACCTGCACGCCTGAGGTATGCCAGATGTCGCGAGATCTTTGGCTGGCTAATGTTAAGTACTTCCACGTGAAAGCAGACGCAGATTTCATCGTCTCCCATAAGGCTGATCAAACGCAGTCGCGTTCGATCAGCCAGTGCCTTGAAAAGCAGTTCAATGTTGTATTCTTTGCTGCCCATTTCTGATTTATTTTTCCGTGATATTGATACGATTTAAGACCCCTGCGAGTTCCTTCTGAACGTCTTATTTAAGCCAAAAACTGGTCGTTTTCTACCCGATACTTGCGTTCAAATTTGCCGTTAGTCTATACCCACTGACCTGCTTCGACGCTCAAGCAAAACGGTGTCGCGCCAGACACCATTTAGCTTACCGACCCGTTCTCTAAATCCTATTCTCCGAAAGCCACAACGCGCATGTATTGCGAGGCTGGCCAGGTTCTCCGGAAAGATACTCGCCTGCAACGTCCAGATCCCGTTTGAGTCGGATTCTTTGATCATTCCGTTGAGAAGCCGGCTGCCAATTCCTTTGCCTCGGAAATCAGGACCCACATAGACGCTTACTTCGGCGACTCCCGCGTACGCCGGTCGCCTGGAAGTCGGGCTTAGCGCACCCCAGCCGACAACCTGTTGGTCCTGGATGGCCACGAGTCGGGCAATCTCCAAATGCCCCGCGTTCCAAACTTCCCACAAAGGCGCTGTGGTTTCAAACGTCGCTTGTTCGGTAGAGAGACCTTCGAGATAGATCTCCCGCACCTGCTTCCAATCCCCAGGATTCATCGGGCGAATCTCAAACTCATCAGGGAACATAAAAATACTCAAATACGTCTTGACAGATATGTCCGGCTAGGATATCGTGTTTTCACATTCGCACAAGCGAATATGAATATAGAGGAGGCAGACATGAAAAGCAAGACAGGAAATCAAGTTACAGCGCTCAAAGCGCATTTGGCGCTGAACGTTAAAAACGTTGAGCAAAGCATCCAGTTTTACAAGAAAATGCTGGGAATTGAACCGAGTAAAGTGCGCACCGGATATGCGAAATTCGATCTGCAGAACCCGCCACTGAACTTCACCCTCAACGAGGTGGCATTCAATGGGCGCGGGGCTCTTTCACACCTGGGAATTCAGGTTGGTTCAACCGATGACGTCCTGGCGATGCGCCAAAAATGGGAGGAGGCAGGCCTCATTACGCGCGACGAGATGCAGACGAATTGCTGCTACGCCACGCAAGACAAATCATGGGTGCGTGATCCTGATGGAAATGAGTGGGAAGTATTTGTCGTATTGCAGGACAATCTCCTCGAGACGGCAGCTTGCGAGTGCAATCCCACTGAAATCACCTCAGAACCGCGTGTGGCGACGACTGCGCCGAGTTGTTGCGCGCCTGCGTCGTGATGGTGGCCGAACCTGACCTGTTGCGGCGTTCGTGTGGAGAAGCGATAGGTACCGCGATGTTGCTTGCAGCAATCGTAGGCTCCGGCATCATGGGCGAGCGATTGGCTGCAGGCAACGTAGCCGTAACCCTGCTCGCGAACAGTATTGCTACTGGCGCGGCGCTGGCAGCATTGATCGCGACTTTTTCATCGATCACGGGTGCCCACTTCAATCCTGTTGTGTCGGTTGCTGAGGCTGCGCAGAATCGTTTTCGATGGCGAGATGTGCCTGCGTATATCGTGGCGCAGTTTGCGGGCGCTTTCGCAGGCGCCGCTGCAGCACATTTGATGTTTGGACTACCGCTATTTTCTTCGTCTCATCGAGTGCGAAGCGGCGGTTCACAAATGTTTGGTGAGTTCATCGCCACGTTTGGACTGGTCCTGGTGGTTCAAGCGTGCGCACGGTACCGACCAAGTGCTATCGCTCCATCGGTGGCCGCTTACATCACCGCTGGTTATTGGTTTACGTCGTCGACTTCATTTGCAAATCCCGCGGTGACGCTCGCCCGATCCGTGAGTGATACGTTTGTAGGAATACGGCTGATTGATGTTCCGGGCTTTATTCTTGGGCAGGTTATCGGCGGGGGAACGGCGGTGCTGTTGTTTCGTTGGTTGGCACGCTCATCGATTAAAAACGATAGTCGGACCAGGTCGACATGAAAAAAAGAGTCTTGATACTTTGCACCGGCAACTCAGCCCGTAGCCAAATGGCGGAAGGCTTATTACGCGTAATGGGAGGCGACAAGTTTGAAGTCAGGAGCGCGGGTGTGTCGCCGACGCAGACTCGCACGGAAGCGATTACAGTCATGCGCGAAATCGGAATAGATATTTCCAGCCAGCGAGCTAAGTCGGTAGACGAGTTTCTCAACCTGAGCTTTGATTATGTAATCACAGTTTGTGACAACGCGAAGGAACAGTGTCCAATCTTTTCTGGCCCAGCGCGACGAATCCACTGGGGACTCGAAGATCCTGCTGACGTTGTTGGCGACGAAACTTCGAGGCTGGATGCGTTCCGTCACGCTCGTGATGAATTGAGCAAACGACTAAAAGAGTTCACTTCAGGCGATCACAACAGCTAGATTCAAATGGCCCGGCTCATAAAGAGAACCGGGCCATTTCTTTATCGGTGACTCTCTTACTAGAACAGGTTATTGCTTGGACGCTGACTACGCTCTTTCAAGCGTTGTTCGCGTCTGGCCTTGCGTTCGGCATCGCGCTCTTCGTGTTTCGCTTTGCGTTCCGCTTTGAGTTGTTCGAGACGAGCTTTCTGCTCAGCAGTTAAGACCGCTTCAGTTTCTGCACGAACACCTTCCATCGAAGACTGGATCTCCTGGCGCAGTGATTTCACGCGAGCTTCATCTTCTGCGCTAAAAGTTCCGGCGGTTCTTTTGTCACGCAGTTTAAACAGTTCTTCGCGTTGTGACTTTGTCGCCTCCAGACGGCGTTGGGTGATGGCGCGAATCTGCTCGCGCTGAGCCTCGGTCAGATTTAATTCACCCATGAAATGTCCGGCTCTACCATGACGGCGCATTTCGCGGTCACGACCCATCTCTTCCCGGTGACGACCTCGGCGTTCCATGCGTTCCTGTCTCGAACCGTCCGGCGTAGTCGTTTGCGCCGGCTGCTGGGCAAATGCCATCGTGGTAAAGCCCATTATCAATACAAAAAGTCCTGCAACATTCCTTCTAGAAATCATTTCGTCCAACTCCTTTTGTGCTTCTGGCCAAAAACTTGGGGATTTATACCGAGATTGCTAGATCCGGGCGCTTAGACGCAGGAGCGGCGAGATTAGTTTGGAAAGTATCTGTCTATTGACATTTCAAATGGAGCAGAGTACTTTATGCCACAAAGAGAGTTAGGGAATGTGCTGAATACGTTTCGACGAAGATCGGGTAAAGCCTGTGGTGGTAAAAATTTGAACGAGCAAGTTACAATACCGCGCAAATGAATCTTCTTGGAAAAATAAACTCCCCGGCCGATCTGCGTAAATTGCCGCCCGAGAACCTCCAACTCGTCGCCGACGAAATCCGCCAGTACATTTTGGAGACTATGTCGCGAATCGGCGGACACACCGGGGCATCGCTGGGGGCCATCGAGTTAGCCGTCGCATTGCACTACGCGTTTGACACGCCGCGTGACCGGCTGGTTTGGGACGTAGGACATCAGGCCTATGCGCACAAAATTCTGACGGGCCGCCGCGATCAGTTGCCGACTATCAAACAGTATGGCGGTATCAGCGGCTTTCTGCGCCGGGACGAATCAGACTTTGATTCCTTTGGTGCCGGTCACGCATCCACCTCTCTTTCGGCAGCTCTCGGAATGGCGATCGCGCGCGACAAGAAGGGCGAGAATCATCACGTCGTTGCTTTGATCGGTGACGCGTCGCTCGCCGGCGGTATGGCCATGGAGGCGATTAACCAGGCAGGCCACTTGAAGAGTCGGCTGATCGTGGTGCTCAACGACAATGAGATGTCGATCGCTCCGGCCGTCGGCGCGCTGACTGGTTATCTAAATCGAATCAAAGGCGCGCACAACTATCATCGCTTCAAGGACGAGGTCGAGGAGACTCTGCTGTCGATTCCATCAGTTGGAGAACGTCTGCATCACGCGGCGAAGACGGTGAAGGACGCAATTGCCGCGGCGGTGCTTCCCGGTGCTCTCGTGAGTGAGTTGGGCTTCAAATACATCGGGTACGTCGATGGACACAATCCACGCGCGCTCGTGGCCGCTCTCAATGAAGCGAAGCAGGTGGAAGATGGACCAGTCATCGTTCACGCCCTGACAACAAAGGGCAAAGGCTATCCACAGGCTGAGAAGGATTATTACCGTTGGCATGCTACCGGACCTTTTGATTTGGTCAGCGGCAAAGCGATCAAGTCCAGTGGAGCCCCACCAACCTACACGGCGGTTTTCGGCAACACGCTGACTGAGCTGATGGAAAGTAATAAGAAGATCATCGCTCTGACTGCGGCTATGCCTGACGGTACCGGTATTTGCACACCGCTGGAAAAATTTCCGGAACGCTCTTTTGACGTAGGCATTGCCGAACAGCATTGCGTCACCTTCGCTGCCGGTATGTCGTGTGAAGGACTGATTCCGGTATGCGCCATTTACTCAACGTTCCTGCAGCGCGGATTTGATCAATTGGTCCACGACGTTTGTATTCAGGATCTGAATGTGAAGTTTTGTCTTGACCGCGGAGGAGTTGCCGGCGGCGACGGGCCTACGCATCACGGACTTCTCGACATAGCCTATCTCCGGGGGGTGCCTAACCTGGTGATGATGGCGCCGAAGGATGAAGCGGAAATGCGCGACATGCTGTTGACCATGGTCGAGCATGTTGGTCCAGCCGCTATGCGCTACCCGAGGGGGAGCGGCGTCGGCGCTGATATCGCTAGGGCGCCCCAGCTACTGGAAATTGGTAAAGGCGAGATCCTGCGCGACGGAGGCGAGATTGCGATCGTGGCCTACGGGTCGATGGTCCATCCATCGCTGCAGGCAGCCGAGCATCTGGCCAAAGAGAAGATTGAGACCACGGTAGTCAATGCTCGCTTTGTTAAGCCTCTCGACTCGCAACTACTGATTGCTCTTGCGCAAACCAAACGGCTAATCGTCACTGTCGAGGAAGCGTACTTAGCAGGGGGATTTGGTTCAGCCATACTCGAGCTGCTTGAAGAAAACGGTCTGCAGGATAAAGTGCGCGTTGTCAGAATGGGGATACCCGATCGTCTGGTAACCCATGGCGACGCAAAACTTCTGCTTGCCAAGTATGGGCTCGACGCTGACGGTATTTACACCCGGGTGAAGGAAAGCATAGACGTCCTCGACGATCGTCGGGCGAAACCACAAAAAGTCGCCCGCTAGTCGTCGCTCCTCAATAAGCATTTCGCGCCCGTTCTGTTGATGCAGGCGGGCGCGTTGTTTTAGTGCACGATATCGTCCAGCGGCTCACCATCCGATTCGTCCTAATCACAACTTTCCCCAAAAAGTTCGCTGCGACGGCATATTTCTTCATGGCCTTGTTATTGCTAAAGGAAATTCTGTCTGTCTATGTCCTGATTTGTAGGGTTCGTGAAAGCAGCTTTATGAAAGTAAATACAAGTGAACGAGAACTTTTGGACGGCGTCGAGCTCGAGGAGCCTCATTTTGATCAGGAGGCAACAGTGCTTTCAGCACGTCCGGTAGTTCCTCTGGAAGTCGTTGAGAAGAAAGAACGTTCAGGTAAACGCTGGGCATTTGCGGCCGTTATTGTGGGAGCGCTCTTGATCGGAGCTTTAAGCGCGGCATTGGTTTACAAACTTCGTGATGCTGAGCCAGCGAGTGTTGCGCAGGAAGGGGAGCTCGCTGAACCGCCGGTAAGGACCGTCGAGGCTGGTGTCGGAGCGATTGCGCCTGCAGAGCCTACATCTCCTAACGAGCCGGTTATGGAAGAAGCTGCGGAAAAGATTCCTGCGAAGGCTCCCGTCTCTACGGTGCGTGAGCCAGTCGGGGTTTCTCGGAACGGCAGGCAGAATCGCGACAGCAGTAACAACCGAGAGGAGCAACTGGCCGAAGAACGCGAGCTGCAAAAAGAGAATCGTCGAGCAGAAAGAAAAATGGAAAGACGCCGGCTGCGACGCGCTGAACGACAAGCTCAGCGCAATGCCGAACCACGATCCGACGATCTCTTACGTATTCGAGAGATCTTCGAGGGCGCGCCTCGCCCATAGTTAGGCGAACACTCACTCTAGAAATCCCCAGCATGAAATCACAATGAATCAATCGTTGACTGTTACTCAAGGCGATGGCATCATCTGCCTTGAGTGAATCAAAGGTCAGGTCCGACGAGCAGGTGTTTTGCCCCGTACGAACTCTCACCCAACGAAACCCGACATTTCTAAATCATTATTTCCGCGATGCAGCGCAGGAAGTGGGTTACGACTATGAAGAATCAGGTGTTTCGAGAGCGAGAGTGCATTCACAGAGAGAAGTCGGCTGAGGGCGAATTTTACAATGGCTCCTTCTATGTCAAGGCGCTTCAGCGACTTCCGGTTGATCGGGCGATGCAGGTTGCAAAACGAGTGGACTCATTCTTCTGGGCTGATGCCGAACACATGCGCGTTTGGCTTTGTGCTGAGTGTGCAAACGATTTGAGCCTTTCCGATTCTCCGCGAGCTATCGCCCAAGCCGCGCAACGACGGGCCTGACAGGGTTTTACGAGGGCGACGAATCGAGAATCCATTCGCATTCTGCGGTAAAGTTACGCCGCATGAAACGCGAGCGAATCGATAAGTTGCTGGTCGAACGCGGCCTCGTAGAAACCAGAACCAAAGCGCAGGCTATGGTCATGGCCGGCATCGTGCTGGTCAACGAACAGCGCGTCTCCAAACCTTCCGACCTTTTCAACACCGACGCACAAATTCGCTTAAAAGGATCTGACGATCCAGCAACTCGCTTCGTGGGTCGAGGCGGAGTTAAGTTGGATGCGGCGCTGCGTGAATTTAAGGTCGACGTTAACGGTCTGCTTTGCCTCGACGTGGGTGCTTCTACCGGTGGTTTCACCGACTGTTTACTTCAGAATGGGGCCCGGCGAATAGTTGCGATTGACGTCGGTCACAACCAGATTGACTACCGGTTGCGCAGCGACGCACGCGTAGATGTCCGCGAGGGGGTCAATGCTCGCCACCTCATTCCGCAAGACTTTGACCAAAAATTTGACCTTGCGGTCATGGACGTTTCGTTTATTTCGGTCACCAAGATCCTTCCAGCCGTGGTGCCTCTGCTAACTACCGACGCTCGACTCATAGTTTTGATCAAGCCTCAATTCGAAGTTGGCCGCGGCGAAGTCGGCAAGGGAGGCATCGTCCGTGATCCAGAAAAGCATGCGCGCGTAGTTGAAGACGTGAATCGATCAGCTGCGGAGCTCGGCCTGAAAGTAGTTGGTGTTATGGAATCTCCGATTCGTGGGGCCGAGGGTAATATTGAATTTCTCGCTCTTTATGAACGTGAGGTAGGGGTCGTATGAACCAACAAGACTCTCCGTTTGCGTGCGATATGACTGCGATCCCTTCCGCGCGTAGAGCCGAGCACCTGGCGACCATCGAGAAAGTGTTTAGCTCGGTCGAGGAGATTCGCGAACTTCCAAACGGCTACGCCTTCCGGTTAAATGGCTCATCGACAGTCCTGCAGAACGCCGCGGAGTTTATTGAACTTGAGCGCTTATGCTGCCCATTCTTTGGTTTCGTTCTCGAAGTATTGGACGAGGGTGGCGAAATCTGGTTGACCCTAAACGGCCGTGACGGTGTGAAGCCCTTTATTCTCGCCGAGATCGGTAGTCACCTACCGGCCAATGTTCGACATGCTTCAGCCTGTCGTTAACGCGGGAGAACTCAAGGTCGCGGTTACTCTGAAGGTTGCGTGCTGGTAGCCAATCTCGACGACAAGCTGAAGCATATCGGACATTACGGGCCGCCGGTACTAATTAATCCACAAAACATCCTGACCTGATCTCGTTGCTCGCCAGTAGTCCCAGCAGTTACCATGGCGGCCGTTCACTTAAATCATTTCCAGACGATCTGCTGATCAGACTAAATGACGCCCTCTTCGATACGGCGAGTTGGCATCGTTCTCAAGCCCAATCAGCCTGACGCACTTACAACTATGTGCGAACTGGCGAATTGGTCGGCGGAGCGTGGCATTACACTTTTGGCCGGACCGGAGATCGAGCGTGAGCGGATCAAAGCACAAACCGGTTGTGCGGTTGAAAAGGTCGAGGCCGAAGATCTCGCGGCCAACGTTGATTTGATTCTAGTGCTCGGTGGCGACGGCACCATGATCGCAACCGCACGACTGATGGGCGAGGCTGAAGTCCCTGTCCTCGGTGTTAACTTCGGTGGTTTGGGTTATCTCGCAGAGTTTCGCATTGAGGAGCTCTACTCCGCGCTTGAATCAATACTCTCCGGAAGTTACCGGTTAGACCGGCGCGTGATGCTTGATGTTGAACTACTGCGCGGCGACGAAAAGGTGACCCGGAATCGCGTGCTGAACGATGTAGTGATCAACAAGTCGGCCCTGGCGCGAATAATAGAAATCGAAGCGTACCTTAATCAGCAGTTTGTGAACTCGTTTCGCGCAGATGGTTTGATCGTTTCAACTCCCACAGGCTCCACTGCCTACAATCTCTCTGCTGGCGGGCCCGTTATTTATCCATCAATGAATGCGGTCGTGATCACTCCGATCTGTCCATTCACTCTATCCAACCGCCCGATCGTTGTGCCGGACGATGCTGTCATAGAACTGTGCCTGAAGACTGATCATGAAGAGGTCGCTCTAACGCTCGATGGCCAGGTTGGCTTTCCTCTTAAATTTGAAGACCGGGTCGTAATTCGCAAGAGCCAAACTACGTTCAGTCTGGTGCAGCCTATGAATCGGAACTATTTCGACGTATTGCGAGACAAACTCCGCTGGGGAAGGTGAACACGTAACATGCCGAAGAAAGACGATCCAACAAGACCGAAAATTGAATCAGATGCTTTCGAACGGGAAGTTACGACGGATCTCGATGAGGAGACTCCGGACAAACCCAAAGGCTGGCCGCTCCATACGCGAATCCTGATTGGCCTGGCTGTGGGTGCGATTGCTGGAGTCGCCGTGAACAAAATCTTTGGTAGCGCCAATCCAAACGTTGAGTGGGTCGTCTCCCGGATTACTGAACCAATCGGAGCATTGTTTCTGCGACTGCTGCTGATGATAGTCGTGCCGCTGGTTTTCGCGTCGCTTATCGTGGGCGTGGCCGGCATCGGCGACATTCGTAAACTTGGCCGCGTGGGTTTGAAGACACTTGCCTACACCATCATCATTTCAGCCATTTCGGTAGCCATTGGTCTCACGCTGGCAAATACTATTCAGCCAGGACGAAGAGTAGATCCTGCAACCTCAGCCGCGCTGCAACAGCGTTACAGCTCCGACGCCACGAAACGCGTGGAAGACGCGAAGAAAGCAGAGAACAAGGATTCTGCTTTGATGACGGTCGTCAAGACCCTCGTTCCCTCAAATCCGTTGGCATCGATTGTGGGAATAAAAGCGGGTGAAGAAAAACAAACGGATACGCCGGACATGCTTCACCTCATGTTCTTTTCGGTAATGCTTGGGATTGCTGCTACGCTCATTCCAGTTTCAGTATCTGCGCCTCTCCTGCGAGGTCTCGAGGCAGTATTTCAAATTTGCGCCAAGATCATAGACATCATTATGAAGGTGGCGCCCTTTGCAGTCGCGTGCCTGCTTTTCAATAACACCGCGCGCTTCGGACTTGATCTACTGCAAGCGCTGGGGTGGTTTGTAGTGACCGTCCTGCTCGGGCTTTCCCTGCACATGTTTGGCGTCTTTTCTCTCTCTGTTTATTTCCTATCGAAAATTTCGCCGCTTGAATTCTTCCGTCGCATCAAGACGGTGATACTGACGGCCTTCTCCACTTCTTCATCAAACGCGACGCTGCCAACCGCGCTCCGCGTCTCGGAAGAGAATCTGGGTGTCCCGCAGGAAATCAATAGTTTTGTTTTGACTGTTGGCGCAACCGCCAATCAGAACGGCACAGCACTGTACGAGGGCGTAACCGTTCTCTTCCTGGCGCAACTGGCGGGGGTCGATCTCACGTTTGGCCAGCAGTTGATGGTTGTTTACCTGGCTATTCTTGGCGGAATTGGAACGGCTGGTGTTCCTTCGGGGTCGATTCCATTCATCATCGGAGTGCTGCTTACGATCAATATTGATCCGGCGTTGATTGCCATCATCCTGGGGGTTGATCGGATTCTCGACATGTGTCGGACCACGTTGAACGTCACCGGGGATCTTACCGCGGCGACTTATGTGGCCCGTTCGGAAGGTTATGAGTTGTTGAAGCCTCACGACCCGGCGATCGTTCACGCTGGAGTGCCGCGAAGCTAAAAACAGTTTGTTGACAACTGCGAGATGCTACGCGCACAGCTTGCGAATATTGGTTCTCCTTTCAGCTCAGGAAGGTTGAGGAAACAAAAATGGTTTTCCCACTCTACGATGACAATGCGGACCGGACCACGACTCCAATCGTCAATTACGTTTTCATCGCCATCAACATCCTGGTGTTTGTTTTTCTCCAGCAACTCGGGACGAACGATAGGTTTACTTACGCTTACTCAACGGTGCCCCAGGAAATCACGACCGGGCGCGATATCACTACGGCCGATCGAGTCGTAGAACACCCGGTAACTGGACAGGAACTACTGATTCCCGGACTGCAACCCACGCCACTCAGCGTTTACCTGACGCTGATCTTCTCGATGTTCATGCACGGCGGCATAGCGCATATTGCCGGCAACATGCTCTTCCTCTGGATCTTTGGCGATAACATTGAACACACGCTGGGTCACGTTAGATATGCAATCTTCTATCTGGTCTGCGGCATCATCGCTTCATTGGCCCATGTGATCACCACCGTAATGCTGGCCACCGATGGCGGCGGTTTACTGATACCCAGTTTGGGCGCATCGGGCGCGATTTCCGGAGTGATGGGCGCCTACCTATTGCTTCATCCGAAGCGGCGGGTCACAGTCATCCTGTTTCGCTTCCTCACGGATGTGCCAGCGTACGTAGCCATCGGAATATGGTTCGCTTTCCAGCTGATCAGTGGCCTTGGTCTATTGGGAGGCGGCTCGCAACAGGGTGGCGTTGCTTATGCTGCGCACATCGGTGGATTCATTGCCGGCGTGGTCCTCGTCAAGTTATTCACGATTGGAAGGCAGAGCAACTCTTTTGCACCTCGGTAGTGGCGCCGCCGCGCTTGGCATTTTCGTGGGCTTTGGCGTGATATCGTGGATGGTCTGATAGTGACGGAAGAACGATCCACGAATTCACACAAAACAGCAGAACAAGAAATTGAACCTTCGAAACTCATCGACAAGCTGAAGGAAGCTCTGATCAGGTTCATCGTGAGTTGGATTTGTCTGAGCCCAGGGCTCCGCGGGCTCAGACAAAGAGATCTTTATGACTGATCAGAGCTTCCTGAAACATGTCGCACATCTAAGGACTGCAATTGCGACGAAACGCTGCCTCAGTTAACATCAAGTTTCCGATTTTCAGGAGACAATAATGGTAACGACTGAAGGCGCCACCGGGCCCGTGAATCAGCAGGGTCTTGATATTCGTTCGACACCTCGTGGGGAAATGGACTTATTTCCTCTCGACACTTTTGCCTACGAATTCCCCGGCCGAAAGATCAGAATCGACTTCGAAATCACCGAATTCACCGCGATATGTCCCTTCTCAGATTTTCCTGACTTCGCGACGCTGCGACTCCAATATATTCCCAACCAACTTTGCGTCGAGCTGAAGAGTTTGAAGCTCTATATCAACTCTTTTAGAAACGTGAAAATCTTTCATGAACACGTTGTCAACGTGATTCTCGAAGACTTTGTCAAAGCGTGTGATCCGCTCGGCGTGAGGATTGAGGGCGACTTTCACGTTCGCGGGAATATCAAGACAGTGGTGCGTGCGAAGTACAAAAAAGGTGCGGCCTAACCGGTACTCGAACCAGCAGTGACCTATACAACCATCGCAATCATCGCCGGCGTCGTGATCCTGGCGATTTTCATTTTGATCGCGAAGCTTGCGCTACGTTGGGCCCTTCGTCTGGTTATCGTCGGCGTGATTTTAATTGCGATTGCCGGTGCGGGCGGTTTTTGGTGGTGGAGCAACCAGCTGACTACCAAATCTGAACCGAAGCGGCCACGACCTTCCCCCGCGAGAACAACACCTTCTCGTTGAAACCTATGGGGAAAGCCATTAACGAAGAGACAGATGAATCTGACGTCGATGTCGACGTTCCCATCTCAAAGGATGTTCCCGGTCTGTGGCGTCGCTATCGCCGACTCCCGCGCAACGTGTTCGCGATCAGTCTGGTCAGTCTACTAAACGACATCTCCAGCGAAATCATTTATCCGCTTCTGCCAGTGTTTCTCTCTCTCACGCTCGGTGCTTCGGCAAGAGTAGTTGGTCGAATCGAAGGAATTGCGGAATCGATCTCGAGTTTGTTGAAGTTGTTTGCGGGTTACTTCAGCGACCGCCGTGGCAAACGAAAAGTATTTGTCGTTATCGGTTACATCCTTTCCAGTTTTGTTCGTCCCCTTTTGGCCTTTGCTTCAAACTGGTTTCAGGTATTAGGGATCAGGTTTGCCGATCGAGTTGGGAAAGGAATCCGCAGCGCACCGCGCGACGCGATGATTGCTGACGCAGTTTCGGTAGAACAACGCGGGTTAGCTTTCGGACTACACCGCGCGTTGGACCACACCGGCGCTGTGCTTGGCCCGGTGATCGGATACTTACTGATCAGACTGTTCGCCGAGAACCCTAACGTTTTAACGGCCGGCGACTTTCGCAAGATTTTCCTGGTGGCGTCGATTCCTGCTCTGGCGGCCGTGCTGGTGGTCATATTTTTCGTTCGGGAACCAACTAAGCCGAAAAGCAAATCCACCCCAGCACGGAAGGACGTGACAGTTTCGCCGGTTAGCCTGTCGTTGCGGGGGTTCGATGGGAACTTCAAAAGGTTCCTACTAATCATTGCCCTCTTCACGCTTTCAAATTCATCAGACGCTTTTCTGCTACTGCGGGCACAGTCCACCGGAGTGTCGATTGCAACGCTTCCTTTGCTGTGGGCGCTGTTGCATGTGAGCAAAGTGGCCAGCTCGCTCTATGGTGGACATCTGTCCGATATCCTTGGGCGACGGAGATTGATCTTTTCGGGCTGGATTCTTTACGCCGCTGTTTATGCAGGCTTTGCGTTCGTCTCGAATGCAGTCTCGGTCTGGGTGCTCTTCGTGGTCTATGGAATTTATTTCGGTTTGGTTGAAGGCGCTGAGAAAGCGTTTGTCGCTGACCTGGTGAAGCCGGAACAGCGCGGCACTGCTTACGGTTTGTACAATTTGGCGTTTGGCATAACGGTGCTCCCGGCATCACTGCTGATGGGCGAACTTTGGGATTGGCGCGGGCCGCGGACCGCGTTTCTGGTGAGCGCAGCAATCGGCGCGAGCGCCGCATTGTTGTTGTTGCTGGTCGTGAAAACGCACCCACGTGCGCGGCAAAATCAGCCAATCCAGAACCGCGCGCGGTAGCGCCGGATCCTTAATTCGACTGCAGAAAGCGCGGATCTTCACGGTGTGGAATTGGGACTGGCTGAGTTGATTGACGCATCCGGCGCTACCGCGCTCGGTTCGGTAAACCCATGGTGAAGAAATATAAGGATTAAATGAATACGAATTATCGGGTTATTCGAAATGAAGAAGAACTTCGTAAGGCGATTGAATCGTTATCGGTGCACCAGGCCGTTGGGCTGGACACGGAAACCACTGAACTCGATCCCTATACCGGACGTCTTCGTCTGATTCAGCTGGCCACGCCGGAAGGTGTTGTCATCATCGATCTCGACGCTTTCAATAACGGCGATCGCGGTAACTTGCGAAACACTCCCGCCCTCGCGCCACTACGAACTCTGCTCGCAGCCCCCCGGCCCATCAAGATTGCTCACAACGCAAAGTTTGACGCGAAGTTTATCAAGCACACACTTGGCACCGATCTGGGCGGACTGTTCGACACCTTACTCGCCAGCCAATTGATTGGCGCCGGCGATATCGAAGAACGTCACGGGCTGGCGACCGTCGCTGAAAGATACCTGAACGAGTTTGTCGACAAGTCGGAACGGTTGAGCAACTGGGATTTTGAGTTGTCGGAATCGCAGCTGGAATACGCAGCACGCGATGCTGCCATCCTGTTGCCGTTACGCGATAAATTGCGAGAGCGCCTCCTATCGGAATCGTTGAGAGATGTGGCCCAACTGGAATTCGAGTGCGTAATGCCGGTTGTCGACATCGAGCTGGCCGGATTCTATATGCACAAAGATCGCTGGCTCGAGCAGTTAGCGATTGTCGAAAAGAGGAGGGGGGAACTATCGGAAGAGTTGCAGAGTGTATTGGCTGAAGAGTCTTCGCAGGGAACTCTTTTTGGCGGACCGCAGCGAGATGATATTAATCTGGATTCTCATCAGCAATTGACGCAGGCGCTTAATCGACTTGGTATCCCCGTTCCCGATTCAACACGCAACTGGAAATTGCAGCCACTCGCAGTTCAGTATCCGATCGTCGCGACCTTGCTTGAGTACCGAACGGTGCAGAAGGCTTTGACCAGTTACGGGCAAAACATGATCGAGCTGATTAACCCAACGACTGGCCGGTTGCACGCGGATTTTCGCCAGATAGGCGCGCCGACCGGACGGTTTTCCTGCACCAATCCAAACATTCAACAAGTGCCCCATGCTGTGGAATACAGGCGTTGCTTTAGTGGTCATCCGGCGGGACGCAAGCTGATCATTGCCGATTACTCGCAGATTGAGTTGCGTATTCTGGCCGAATTCTCCGGCGATCCGGTTTTTATGGATGCGTTTAATTCCGGGGCTGACCTGCATCGCGTTACCGCCGCGCAAGTCTTTAACGTGGCCGTGGACCAGGTCAGCAAGGAGCAACGTGATTTTGCCAAGCGTCTAAATTTCGGCGTGGTCTATGGAATCGGCGCGCAACGTTTTTCATTGATGACCGGCTCGACAGTGCCTGAGGCAGAAAATGTCCTGAGGAAATATTTCGCGACGTACCGTCAACTCGATACATATCTGACTGAAGCTGCCAATAGCGCTGTTCGCGATCGACAAGCGAGGACCGGCTCCGGTCGTCTGGTTCGATTTCGTTATGACGATCAGGATCGGCAGCAGATTTCAATGACCAAGCGCAACGGAAAGAATACGCCGATTCAGGGAACCAGCGCTGATATTCTGAAACGTGCCCTGCGTTTACTGAATGACGACCTGCGGACTACGAATGCGAAGATTGTGAATATCATCCACGATGAGGTTGTAGTTGAAGCCGACGCATCTGAAGCGGAAGACGTCGCGTTGAGAGTTGAACGGGCGATGATTGCGGCCGGTCAGGAGTACTTGAAAACTGTTCCGGTAAAGGTCGAGACCGAGATCGCCGACGAATGGGTTAAGTAAAGGATGAAGGATAAAGATGAAATGCTCGTGAAAGCGTGCTTCAGCCGCAAGCCGCTATGGGTATGCGGGAGAAAGTCTCATCATTCACCCTTTGGTTCCTGCTGCCGTTTTCTCCACACGAAGTAGATCGGAATTCCAGTTAACACGATCAAGTAGCCAATCCCTGATGTCTCTGGTGCGAGCCAGGCCAGATCGATAACGATCAGCACGGCCAGAAAGATATAGATCAAAGGCACAATCGGATATCCGAAAGTGCGATACGGACGTTCCGCCTCCGGCGCCTTCCTTCGCATCACGACCACAGCTCCTACCATCAACGCGTAGAAAATCAGATCTGCTGAAATGATGTACTCAAGCAGCTGCGTGTAAACGTTGCCATACGTGGTCGTAGTGAGGCCCGTCGCAGGATCGGTAGAGTTAGTTACCGTTCTGGGCAAAGTCAGCATGGCCGCCCAGATGCCTTGCATGATGAGAGCGACGGCGGGCACGTTACGATTATTCAAAAATCCCACGCGCTTGAAAAACAGATTGTCGCAAGCCATCGCATAGTAAACGCGGGCGCCGGCCAGAATCAGACCGTTGTTACAGCCAAACGTGGAAATCATGATGGCGATGGCCATGATGATGGTGCCGCGTGGTCCAAAGACTTGTTGCATCAAGGCCGTGGCTACTCGACCTTGTGGTGCTTTCTGAATTGCTTCAAGCGGTAAGGTGACAACATAGGCCAGGTTCGCCAGTAAGTAGAGACCGACGACTAAGCCGCAGCCGATCAGCAAAGCGCGCGGCAAGTTGCGTCCTGGATCACGGACTTCGCCACCGGTAAACGTCACGTTGTTCCAGGCCGACTGTGCGAAGAGTGGTCCAACCATCGCCCGACCCAGCAACATGACCACAGCAAGACTCATCAAACCGCCCCCAGTTGCGTCGAAGCCTAGTTGCACAGCGTTGGGCTTCCAACCATTAACCGCAGGGTTCCACCAATCCGAAGTATAAGCGGCGCTGCTTTCATTCCAGCCGAGAGCGAGGCCAACCACGATCAAGCCGATGAGTGCCGCCGTCTTGGTAAAGGTGAACGTATTTTGAATGAACTTGCCGGTTTTTAGACCGCGGGTGTTTGTCAGCGTCAGGAAGAGAATCATTCCGACTGCTAACAATTGTTGGGTGGAGAGACTCAGAGCGTAACCGCCAAAACTTATCGGTGCGATCAGATAATTGTCAGCGGCAATCTTATTTGTCAGCACCCCGGTAAAATTTGCGAAGGCGACTGCCACCGCGGCTATGGTTCCGGTTTGAATAACCAGGAGTAGCGACCAGCCGAAAAGAAAGCCCAGCGATGGACCATACGCTTCACGCAGGAAAACATACTGGCCGCCGGCTTTAGGCCACATTGCTGCCAACTCGGCGCAACAAAGCGCGCCAGTGATCGTGAGCACGCCGGCGATGGCCCAGGCGGCAATTAGCCAGCCTGGGGAGCCGACTAGCCGCGCAGACTCCGCCGAGGTAATGAAGATACCGGAGCCGATCATCGACCCCACTACGATCATGCTGGCGTCGAGTAAGCCCAGACCACGTACTAGTTTCGGGGAAGAGGTTTTGGAATCCGACATGTGCGGTGAGCATATAGTTGTAATGGTTGGGCAGTGTCAAGAACTATCCGCAGATTCAATACGAGAAGGCGTAACGCAAACTGTTTAGTTTGCGGATGGTGGGATGAACACTTCTTGATTTTGAGAGGCTTTGAGTGTTTCGACAGCAAGCTAACACAGTTTGCTTTACTTACTGGGGGCCTGCTTGACACTCTGCGCAACCCTCAATAGTCTTGCCCGCGCGCGGAATTTCGCGCTTCTCGCACATTATTTCGCTGATAGGAACAACGAACTACATGGTCAAGGAACAGTTTCTCGCCCTGATTAAAGGGAAAAAGGCCCACATTGGTGTGGTTGGACTAGGTTATGTTGGACTGCCGCTATTGGCGGAGTTTGCTCGCAACGGTTTCCACGGGACAGGATTCGAAGTCGACGAGAGCAAGGCAGCTCAAATTAATTCGGGTGATTCGTACATCGGGGATGTTGAGTCGTCGCTGGTCAAGGAGCTGGTCGAAAGTAAACGTCTGCGGGCCACGACTGACTTCGACCATTTAAAAGAGTGCGACGTGGTGATCATCTGTGTGCCGACACCACTGCGAAAGACCAAGGAGCCGGACGTCTCGTATATCCTCGCCGCGGCTGAAGAGATCAAGAGCCGGCTACACTCTGGCCAGTTGATCATTCTGGAGTCGACGACTTATCCGGGCACTACTGACGAAGTCCTGTTGCCGATGTTTGAGGATACCGGGCTGAAGCTCGACGAAGACTTTCTGCTGGCGTTTTCGCCGGAGCGAGTGGACCCAGGCAACCCGCAGTTCCAGACTCACAATATTCCAAAAGTTGTCGGTGGAGTCACACCAGACTCAACCGAAGTATCAGCTTTTCTCTATTCGCAAATCGTGAAGGATGTGCACGCGGTGAGTTCGGCCAGGGTGGCTGAAACGGCCAAGCTGCTTGAAAACACTTTTCGCGCAGTCAACATTGGCATGGCCAATGAAATGGCGCGTTTGTGTTACGCCCTTAACATCGATACCTGGGAAGTGATTCGCGCGGCTGCCACCAAGCCATTTGGTTTCATGCCGTTCTATCCGGGGCCTGGGATCGGTGGCCATTGCATTCCACTCGACCCGCATTATCTGTCGTGGAAGGCGCGGCAACACGGATTTGATTCCCGCTTCATCGGTCTCGCAGAAGAAGTTAATTCGCGGATGCCGGACCACGTGGTCCAACTGGTTGCTGACGGCTTGAACGATGCCAGTAAATCGATGAAGGGTTCAAGAGTTTTGCTGCTGGGCGTGGCGTATAAGAAGGATATTGACGATGTTCGCGAGAGCCCGGCCTTGTCGATTATCGATCGACTGCGCGCCAAGGGCGCCGATGTCGTTTACCACGATCCGTTTGTGCAGGAGATCAGGTTTGACGACGCGCATACTGAAGGTGGTGGGGAACCCTTGATGTCGTCAGAACTGACTGATGATGAAGTGGCCGCTTCAGACTGCGTTATCATCGTTACGGACCACAGTGGTATTGATTATTCGAGAGTTACGAAATTGGCCAGCCTGGTGGTTGATACGCGCAATGCGCTTAACGGGGACGTGAGACGCGATAGCACGGCGCGAATCATCAGGCTGTGAGCCGGGTCCAAAGTCCAACGTCCAAAGTCGCTACCTCTAGTTTTATGTTGCTGTTATCAATCGAAAGTTTGAAGTCTCGATCATATCGGACCTTGGACTTTGGACCTTGGACATTGGACTAGGCCATGCTCAAAGTTATCAACGTTGTCGGAGCCCGACCCAACTTCATGAAGGTTGCGCCCATCGTGGCAGAAATGAAGCGGCGTGAACGTGAGTTTACGCCGCTTGTTGTTCATACGGGTCAACATTACGACGCAGGTATGTCGGACGCTTTCTTTCGCGATCTGGGCTTGCCCACACCCGACGTTTACCTTGGGGTCGGATCGGGTTCGCATGCGGCCCAAACTGCGGCTGTGATGGAGCGATTCGAACCGGTAGTGCTGCGCGAACAGCCCGATTGGGTATTGGTTGTTGGCGACGTAAATTCAACCCTGGCTTGTGCGCTGGTTTGTGCGAAGCTCGGGACGAAGGTCGCACACGTGGAGGCTGGATTGCGCAGTCGCGATCGCACCATGCCTGAGGAAATTAACCGTCTTCTCACCGACCAAATCTCAGACCTGCTGTTTACGCCATCGGAAGACGCCGGTCATAACCTAATCGCTGAAGGCATACCTGCCGAACGTATTCGTTTTGTCGGCAACGTGATGATCGATTCGTTGTTGCATCTGCTGGAAGGTTCCGCGAAGTCGACAATTCGTGAGACTCTGGGAGTGGCGGTTGGCGACTACGCAGTGGTGACCCTCCATCGTCCTTCCAACGTCGACAAGCCTGAGACTTTCAATCAAATCATCCAGGCCCTAGTCGACTTGTCGGAGCGCTTGCCTATCGTCTTTCCACTCCATCCACGTACTCGAAAGATGATGGGGGAATTTGGCTTAAGCGAAGCAGCAGCGCGAAGTACAAATTTGCATTTGATTGATCCACTTGGATACCTGGACTTTCTTAGACTTTACAGCGGCGCCCGACTTGTTCTGACCGACTCAGGTGGCATTCAGGAAGAAACCACGGCGTTGGGAATCCCGTGTTTGACGCTACGCGAAAACACAGAACGACCCATAACCATTGAACTGGGAACAAACAAACTTGTCGGCAGCAAGCGAGAAACAATCCTCGCGGCGGCACGGGCCGCACTGAATAATTCATCGGCCAACAACCCTCGAATTCCGCCACTCTGGGATGGCCGCACAGCTGAACGGATTGTCGACAGTCTGGTCGAAGCAACATCCGAGACGCGGCACGCCCCAGCCGAACTGCCCGCCTGATGAGTATCGTTCGCAAAATTAAGCGAGCTCTGCGCGGTGAAGTTGACGTTAAAACCGCCACGCTCGAAGTGTTGCGCCGGACCAAAGCCACCCTCGATCAAAACCGCGAACGAAAAGAGCTGGGGCGAACAGAAACGCCCGAGGTTGTTTTGTCAGGGGCATTCGCAAGCCTATCGCCTACCGAACTCCTTAGCCACTTTCGCACTCGCTCTGAGCCTCACTTTTTCCCGGGATTCAAGAATTCTTCGCGCATCGCTGAACTACAGCGTGGGACCTTCCCAACCGAAACAGATGAACTGTTAACAACGGCGGAGGAGATTCTTACCGCCCACTCATGGTCCATTCTGGGTTTGGGCACAATAGACTTTGGAGTAGATATTGACTGGAATCGGGATCCGGTTTCCGGCGCGAAGTGGCCTATCGAGTTTCACTCGGACGTTAACCTTTTTCGCGGCGATGGATCCGATGTTCGTGTGTTATGGGAATTGAATCGGCTGGGACATTTCCTCACGATTGCCCGTGCTTACCGGGTCAGTGGTGATGAGCGCTTTGCCGACGAATTCTTACGACAACTCGCGAGCTGGCAAGCACAGAATCCTTACGGGTATGGCGCTAACTGGAATTGCGCCATGGAGGTGGCCCTTCGAGCTATCAATCTGTTGGGCGCGTTTCAGGGTTTTGTCCACTCCAAAACTTTTGATCAGCAAGCAATTTCGACATTACTCTCGCTCCTCAGTCAGCATGGACATTTCATTCGGCGAAATCTCGAATTTTCTTACGTAGCCACTAGCAATCATTACCTTTCTGACGTTGTAGGACTTGCGTGGCTGGGAATCATGCTTCCCGAGCTTGAAGAGGCGAAAGCATGGCGCGAGTTTGGTCTACGCGAAGTCCTGCGTGAGATGGACAAGCAGGTGTTGCCCGATGGCGCGGACTATGAGTCCTCGACCGGGTACCATCGGTTCGTTCTCGAACTTTTTCTTTACACCTTCATTCTCTGCCGTGAGAACGGAATCGAGTTTGAAAAACGGTATTGGGAAAAACTGCGGGCGATGGTGAATTACGTGCGTGCCTATATGCGGCCGGATGGGCGGGCGCCACTGATTGGCGATTCGGATAGTGGCCAGGTCTTGCCGGTTCGCGCGCGTGATGCAGATGATCATGCTTACATCGCGGCGGTAGGAGCGGTAGTGTTTGAAGATCCTGGTCTCTTGCCGATGAACACGTCTATACCTGAAGAAGTTCTCTGGATTGTTGGCGAAAAAGGCGTCAGGGAATTCGAACGATTAACGGTTGCGACAACAGCACAGGGCTCGGTCGACTTTCCAAACGCTGGTATGTACTTCCTTCGCTCTGATGATCTGTCGATGAGTTTCAATGCAAGCAGTGCAGGGATAAACGGCCGCGGTTCCCATGGACACAATGATGCATTAAGTGTTGAGGTGTCAGCTTGCGGAAGCGCGTTTATCGTTGACCCTGGGACTTACGTCTACACCGCGAATTTGCATGAACGCAATCTCTTTCGCTCGACTAGATACCATTCAAGCGTGGAAGTTGATGGCGAGGAGCAAAATAGGTTGAACGAGCAGACTCCGTTTGTTATTGGCGACGAAGCCCGTCCGCGCGTGTTGTGCTGGGAAAGTAATGATCAGTTTGATTTGATTATTGCCGAACACTACGGCTACGCGCGTCTCAAGAATTCGATAACGCACCGACGCACAGTGATCTTTAACAAGCGGCAACGTTGGTGGCGTATCGAAGATGAGTTTAGTGGATCAGGGCAACACGATTTTGTTGCGAGGTTCCACCTGAATTCCGGTCTGAAAGTCAGTCAGCCGACATCGAACAGCGTTTCAGCGCGTGATAAGAATGGCGCCCGACTGCTAATCCACCAGGTTGATCCTGTGGGCACGATTGAGTTTGAGGACCAATTCACTTCGACGAACTATTATCAAAAGTCACCCAGTGTTACCGCGCGCTGGAGATTTCAAGCGGAGGCTCCTTGTAAGATTCGCTGGGTTCTCGTTCCTATTTGTGAAACCGACGACGAGAGCGATGTAGAACTTCGGTTATCGCAGGCGGAGTCTTATTTTTCCGAGGAACTGTAGCGTGACGCCCACCATTTATCTTGCGTCTGTCGACGACTGGGAGCTGAGTGGAAACGGCTCCGGGGATATTCACGAGCTACAGTTTCGGCCCATGCGCGAATTGGTGAGCCTCTACAACAAGCATGGCATTAAGGGTTCATTCAACGCCGAGATGAAACAGCAATTAAGCTTCCGCCAGTTTGAGAAATCGAACCCCGAATTGAAGCCTCTGGCCGATGAGTGGGACGCGATCGTTCGTGAAACTTATAGTCAAGGGCACGACGTCCAGCTGCACGTTCATCCGCAGTGGTCCAAAGCGGAATACAACCATGGCGAGTGGAGTTTAAGTGGCGACTGGTCCATATTGAACTACAATCCCGAAGATGCATTTCGGATGTTGTTTGAAGGCAAGGAATACCTTGAGCGCCTCCTGCGTCCCATTGACAGCGATTATCGGTGTCTGACGTTTCGCGCCGGCGCCTGGTGCATCGCTCCGTCGCCGCACATGCTTGACCTGCTGGTTAAGTTGGGCATCGTCCTCGACATGAGCATCGTTGGTGGTTTGCATTACGACACTCGCAACATAAAACTCGATTACCGCAAATGCGATGAAACCTTCCTGCCTTACTATCCAGTTATGACTGATGCCAGAAGAGTTTCCAATAAAGTTGAGCCGATAGTTTGCGTGCCTACCAATTCTTTCTACGGCTCACGCCGGCAAGTGTTTAAGCATCATATGGAAAAGGTGTCGGCCTCGCTGAAGAAAAAAGTTTCGCCGGAGAAGACGAAGGGAAGCCCGGTAAGGAGTGTTGAGAACTACGGACACGAGTGGGCCGAGACGAGTCATTCCTCAACTGTGACCCGGATTTATGAAAAAGGCCTCGTGCCTTATTTCAGCGGCAAACATTTCATTTCTGATCTGGCGCAGCTGAATTATCCGCTGATGAAAGAGATGCTGGCGTCAATTCGGCGTCGCGCAAAATCAAGTGGTCTTGCAGAAGTGCCGATCATCCTTGAGAATCACACGAAAGATGTTCGCGACTTTTCGGATATCGCCCGCTTCCTGAGTGACGTGTCGGCCGCAGACGACATCCAGTGTGTGACGCTGAGCCAACTCGCGAAGGAAATCGTGGGTGGAAGGTTTAAGATCAAGACGGGGATGTAGACTTGTATGACTGAAAGAGTGTTGCAGGTACTTTACCGCGCGGTTGATCGCATGAATGAACAATTGCCTAAAGATCGGCCACTGGATAAGTCAACACAGACGGTACTCTTTGGCAAAAATGGCCGGCTGGATTCGCTCGGGCTGGTCAGCTTCATAGTGGAAGTCGAACAGGAACTGGAAGACGAATTTGGTGTTGGCATCACCCTGGCAGATGAACGAGCAATGTCACAGAAGAACAGTCCCTTCCTGACATTGCATACTCTGGAAGAATACATCTCTCTCGTGCTACGAGATCATGACGTCATCATCAACGGCTAAGCGAGTTGTGCTAATCACCGGCACCAGCCGGGGACTCGGAAGACATCTTGCCGAACACTTTGTCGGTAAGGGAGACCTGGTCGTCGGGTGCAGTCGCGGCGCTGCTAGTTTAGACCACGAGAATTATCGTCACCTCCAAACGAATGTCGGTGATGAAGTAGGTGTCAAAAGAGTCTTTAGTGAGATTACCAAAGCGTATGGACGGCTTGACGTCTTGATTAACAACGCCGGGATCGCCTCGATGAACCACCTGCTACTAACCCCTGCAAAAGTTGCGCGCGATGTTTTGGAAACTAATTTTACCGGCACGTTTCTTTTTACTCGCGAGGCTGCCAAGCTGATGAAGAAAACGAAGTCGGGGCGCATCGTCAACGTTGTATCCGTGGCGACTCCGCTGAAACTCGAAGGTGAGGCGGTGTATGCAGCGTCAAAGGCTGCCGTGATCAGCTTCACGCAAATCAGTGCGAGGGAGCTGGCGCCGTTTGGCATAACGGTTAATGCTGTTGGGCCAACACCTATCCAAACCGACTTGATTCGATCTGTGCCTGAAGAAAAGATAGCCGAGCTCATAAAGCGACAGGCGATTCAGCGTCCTGGCGAACCGCGCGACGTTTCCAATGTGGTTGATTTCTTCCTTCAGCCGGAGAGTGACTTCATTACCGGTCAGATTGTCTTCCTGGGCGGCGTTTGATGTATATCGATTTTTTGCTCGAGGCGTGGAAGGACCACCAGGACTCCGCAGCCATCATCTGGAAAGACAACCGCTATTCCTACAGGTGGCTTCAGGATCGCATCGGAGATTGGCAAGAAAGAATCGAAGCCGAAAAAATTGAACGCGGAGCCGTTGTTGTCATTGAAGGAGATTTCTCACCGCATTCAGTCGCTCTTTTCCTCGCGCTCACAAACCATCAGTGCATCCTCGTCCCGTTAACTTCTTCCATCCAATCAAAAAGGGCTGATTACCTTTCCACTGCCGAGGCTGAAGTTTCTTTCGTGTTCGGCAGTGACGACAGTATAAGCGTGAAGCGACTTGGAAATATTGCCTCCCATCCGCTGTATCAGCGGCTGCGAGATGCGCGGCATCCGGGCCTGGTGCTGTTCTCTTCGGGCTCTACCGGCGCGAGCAAAGCGGCGGTGCATGACCTGACTTCATTGCTGGAAAAGTTCAGAGTGCGCCGGCACAGCTACCGGACAATTTCTTTCCTGCTCTACGATCACATCGGCGGCATCAATACAATGCTGTACACGCTCTCGAATGCTGGTTGCCTTGTCACTGTCGACGAGAGAACGCCTGATGAAGTGCTGCGGGTGGTTGAGAAGTATCGAGTGCAGTTGCTGCCGACGTCACCCACGTTTGTTAATCTGATTCTTCTTAGCGAAGCTTACCAGCGTCACGATATCAGTTCACTTGAAACTATCACTTACGGCACTGAGCCGATGTCGGAGAACACGCTGAAACGCTTTCACGAGTTATTTCCCGGGATTCAACTACTGCAGACGTACGGGCTTTCCGAAGTGGGAATACTACGCTCCAAGTCGAAGGCTTCTGATTCGCTGTGGGTGAAGATCGGTGGCGAGGGCTACGAAACGCGTGTGGTTGAAAATGTTCTGCATATCAAGGCGCAGTCTGCGATGCTTGGATACCTGAACGCTCCCAGCCCTTTCACTGAAGATGGTTGGTTCAATACGAACGACGCGGTTGAAGTTGACGGCGACTATTTCAGGATCCTGGGTCGCGTGTCGGAGTTAATCAACGTAGGTGGGGAGAAGGTGTACCCCACTGAAATTGAAAGTGTCGTTCTTGAATTGCCGGAAGTTGCCGATGTCACTGTTTACGGCGAACGTAATCCAATCACCGGTCAAATTGTCTGCGCGAACGTATACCCTGCGATTGAACTGAGTTCAGCGGAGCGCCGCGAGTTTGTCGACAGGATAAAGAAACACTGCCGGAGTAGACTGGCAGCTTTTAAAGTGCCGGTAAAAGTAAGTCTCGTTGATGAACGCCAATACACGGAACGATTTAAGAAGTCCAGACGCTGAGCATGAAGAAGCTTGTCAAAAAGGCGTTGCCTGCAACTGCGGTCAATTCGATCGCTCGCGTGCGTGATCAACTCAAGCGCGCGAAGTTAGGTGCGTTGCCACCGTTCAGCGAGGATCAGTTTACTCAGCTACTGAGTGCTGAGTTAGACTTTGGCGCGGGAGATACGGTCTTCGTTCACAGCTCGATTGATCAACTCAATCTCGGGTTTCCCTTCTATCGAGTATTGTCGCTGCTTCAGCAGGTGGTCGGACCAACCGGCACTCTTCTTTTTCCAACTTACCCGCGCTTGGGTTCGTATGAATTCCTGGTTCGTGGGGAAGTCTTTGATGTGCGAAAGACGCCGTCGTATACGGGTGTTGTGACGGAATTCGCCAGGCGGCATGTAGAGGCCGTTCGGAGTTTGCATCCCACGAAGTCGGTCTGTGCGATTGGGACGAATGCTGCTGAATTAACCAATACGCATCAGCACTCGCCTTATCCGTATGACACGAATAGTCCTTACTACAAACTGGTGGAGGTAGGAGGGAAGATCATCGGACTGGGTGTGGGCACGCGCAATCTCTCCTTTGTTCATTGTGTGGACGATGCCCTCAAAGCGGACTTTCTTATTCAGCCGTATCATCCGCAGCTTTTCGAGGCGCAATGTATTAACCATCAAGGCGAACGTGAAGTCGTCAAGACCTACGCTCACGACCTTAGCAAGATGCGGCATAACATTCCGCGATACATGCGTTCGCACATCTCCGCTGATGCGTGCAAGGATTTGAAGATTGCCGGGCGCGTCTTCTTCAGGGCAAACGCGGCGAGTTTGTTTGAGGAGATGCTTTCACTCGCGCGTCGAGGGATTACTATTTATCAGAAGTGAAGGGTCCTTGACGTCTGTGGGCCTAGCTTCAACTCTCTGTGCGTCCTCTGTGTTCTCTGTGACTCCGTGGTGGATTTATTGGGGGAGCACCCACCACAAAGACACAGAGAACACAGACCCACACACAACACCGAGGACGATTAGTTCAAAGCTTCTTAATTCCGAACTGACTTGTTATGTGTGGAATATGTGGTGTCTGGGAATACGGTGCGGCTCAGGAGCGTGTTAACGATGCGCTCATCACCGGCATGCGTGATGAAATGCATCATCGCGGACCGGACGACGCGGGCAACCTTATTTTTGACAAAGCGCGCGGTGGACTTGGTTTTCGCCGCCTATCGATTATCGATCTCACCGAAGCAGGTCATCAGCCGATGCACGGTTGCACCGATCAGCTGTGGCTCGTTTTTAATGGCGAGATCTATAACCACCAGAACCTACGCAATGGTCTCGAAGAACGTGGTCACGTGTATGCCTCCCGCACCGACTCCGAAACCATCCTTCATCTTTACGAAGAACGGGGACTGGATTTTGTAAACGATATCGAGGGTGACTACGCGATCGCGCTTTGGGACGCGAAGCTCGAACAGCTCGTGCTGGTACGCGACCGGATTGGAGTGAAGCCTCTTTATTACTATCACGAGAATGGTAAGTTCATCTTTGCCTCTGAAATCAAAGCCATCCTCAAGCACCCCTCGGTCACTGCAGAAGTGGACGAACAGGCCCTTTACCATTACCTGACATTTCTCACTACGCCTCCGCCGCAAACGCTTTTTCAAAATATCCAGAAGCTCCCTGCCGGGCACATGCTCACGATTCGGCGTGACGGCGATGTGAAGGTAAACCGTTACTGGGATGCATTGCCCAGTTCAGAAGTGACCAAACGATCCGATGCAGATCATAAAGCGGAAATTTTAAGGTTGCTGCGGGCTTCAATATCCAAGCGAATGATGTCTGATGTGCCTTTCGGAGTGTTTCTCTCGGGTGGAGTAGACTCTTCGGCGAATGTGGCGCTCATGGCTGAGCAGATGACCCGGCCGGTGCAAACCTTCACCGTTGGGTTCGACAATGCCGAATATCTTAACGAGCTCGACTCTGCCCGTCGCATTGCTACCAAGTTTAAGACTGACCATCATGAAGTAATCATCTCGGAAAAACAGATGCAGGATTTTCTGCCTGATCTGATTTTTCATCAGGATGAACCAATCGCCGATCCTGTTTGTGTGCCGCTCTATTATGTTTCGAAACTGGCGCGCGACTCTGGCACGATTGTCGTCCAGGTGGGAGAGGGGGCCGACGAAATTTTTAGCGGTTACGAAAATTACGTGCGGCACCTGCGAATCTACGAAAACTTCTGGAGGCATGCGGAGCGCGTGCCGTTGTCTTTGCGGCGCGCGTTTTCGGGAATTGCTCGTCCGGCACTTGAAGCAACCGGGCGGAGACGAGTTGAAGTTGAGCTGTTGCGTCGCCTCGGTACTGGCGAGCCGTTATTTTGGGGCAGCGTGGTTGTGTTTGATGAGGGTTACAAATTGCAGCTCCTCTCAAAGCGAATGCGGAATCAGTTTGCCGGTCTCTCCTCTCTTGACGCGATCGAAACTGATTTGAATCGAATTGAAAACGAACGTCCCGATTCAGATTTCCTGGCACGCATGACGTACCTCGAACTGAAATTGAGGCTGCCCGAGCTTTTGCTCATGCGCGTGGACAAGATAACCATGGCGACGAGCGTTGAAGCGCGGGTGCCGTTTCTGGACCATCACCTGGTTGAATATGCGATGAACCTGCCGAGATCGCTCAAGGTAGAGGGGCACAGTGGGAAACACATTCTAAAACGTGCGTTGGAAGACATTCTCCCGCACGATCTTCTTTACATGCGCAAACGCGGTTTCGGCGCCCCCGTACGCGAATGGTTCCGCAATGGCCTGGGTCAATGGTTTGGTTCTCATCTAATGACATCGGCGATGCGGCGGCGTGACTTCTTTGATTACAGTTTCATCGAGCGTATGTTGGAACGGCACCAGAGCGGCGCTCAGGATTGGAGCTTTCATTTGTGGTGCCTATTGAATCTCAGTCTCTGGTACGAACGTTGGATCGAAGGTAAGCAGTCTTAGTCTGAACACGTGACACAGGTTTCTACAAAGGGTCGACTCGGAAAATTGCCACTCAGGCTGATAGACGGAGTGCTTTCAAACGACCTGCTCCTCTCGGTCCTGAGACGGATACCTGTCGGGGCCAAACAAACGCTCAAGCGGCAATATTGGAAACTCAGAATACTGTCAGGCCGAGGAATAGTTACCGCGGAACCGCTGACCGACAAATATCGCGAAGCCCTCCTCAAGCTTAAACAAGAAGACGGCCCACTCGGGGACTACTTTGAATTCGGGGTGTTCAACGGCACCTCGCTTTCTTGTATGTATGGAGTGACGAGGGAACTGGGACTCGACCAGTTGCGGTTGTTCGGGTTCGATTCTTTCGAGGGTTTGCCCGAGACCGCGGGAGTGGAGTCGGATGGATTATGGACCGGTGGCCTATTTCATTTGGATTACGACTACACCAGGAAATGGCTGAGTAGCAGAGGGATCAATTGGGACCGGGTTTTCCTCGTGAAGGGTTGGTATAAAGATACCCTGAACCAGGAACTGGTGGATAAATTTAATCTTAACAGGGCCAGCGTGATCATGATTGACTGTGACTTGTACTCATCTGCCAAAGAGGCCCTGACCTTTTGCAGCCAGTTAATTGGTGATAAAGCGGTCATTTTTTTCGACGATTGGTTTCCGTTGGCGGATAGAAACATGGGTGAAAGAAAAGCATTTGATGAATTCATGTTGGCGAATCCCGAGCTGACCGCCGAGGATCTCGGGTCATACGACGACACCTCCAAAGTTTTCTACATTCGCCGCAAACCTATTGCGTAACTCAGGCCCAGATGGGGAACGCCGCTAAAACTTCGTGACTTCGAAATCTTCATCCGCCAGGTCTTTCTCGTCGGAAGTTGCCTGGACGCTGGCCGCACGTGTGTTGATGACGGTCAATAGTCTGGGTGCCGGGATTATCGTGGCGCGCTGGCTCGGAGCCGAAGGAGTTGGTCAGCTAGGTGTGATCAATGTTTCAGTGGCCCTGATGGTCCAACTGGGAAGCATCGGTCTACCCTCCGCCAACACTTACTTCATCGCCAAAGACCACAAACATCTGCAACCCGCCGCTTTGAATTCGTTTTTCTTCACCCTGGTGTTCGGTAGTGCTTTAGCATTGGCACTCGTGTTGATGTCTAGATTGCGCCCCAGCTGGTTTGGCTTTATCTCGCCTGATCTGATCCGCATCGCAGCTATATCGATTCCGTTTCAGCTGCTGACACTGATCGGTCTAAACATTTTTCTCGCAGTCGGAAGGGTGCGGCAATTTAACCTGTTAGACCTCGCAGGTCAGACCTTCGTGCTCGTCAACGCGGCGATTGCGCTGGCAATTCTAGGGCAGGATTTATGGACCCTCGTGTCGCTTAATACAGCCGCGAACATGGCCATCGCTTTACTGATCGTGATCCTGATTGGTGTTTACGGAAGCCGGTTAAAGAGTCAGCATGGAAACTGGCGAGTGGATCCTGGTTTACTCGGCCGAATGCTCGGCTACGGATTGAAATTTCATATTTCGATTCTGGCAGGCGCTTTGATGTTTCGCGCGGATCTGCTGGTCGTCAATCATTACCGAGGAGCGGCGGAAGCTGGTGTTTACAGCGTTGCCGCACAGGTAGGCATGCTGCTGATGCTGCTGCCGGGCGTCATCGCTACGCTGCTTTTTCCACGCGTCACTGCTGAACAAGACACGGAAGGTAAAACTACCGCCCTGGTGACCAGGCATACCGCTTTTGTCATGTTGCTGGTTTGCCTGGCAGCAGTGCCGCTTGGCTTTGTCATACCCAAACTCTACGGTTCAGAGTTTTCCGACACGACCATGCAATTGTTGATTCTTTTGCCGGGCGTTTATCTAATCGGTCTCGAGTCGGTGCTGGTCCAACACTTCAACGCCGCGGGGTTGCCGCCGGCAATTCCGCTTTTCTGGATCCTTACTCTGATAGTAAACATCGCGTTGGTGTTTTTGCTGGTGCCGCGATTCGGAGGTCGGGGCGCAGCGGCTGCCTCCACGCTCAGCTATCTTCTTATCACCCTACTGGTGATCATCTATTTCCAAAACAAGACGAGGCGACCCCTCGGGGAGAGTTTTATTCTTCGCCCCTATGAAATCCGCCGTCTGCTGTCGCTGGGAATCTGGCGGGACGCGAATGGGAGCGTAGGTCGATGAGCGACACGAATTCAGTCGCTGATCCACCAAAAGTGAAAGTTGGCTTGGTGTTGCTGAGCGGAGACATCGAGCCGGCAAAGGACCAGATTTCCAAACTCTATCCTCACGCTCAGCTCGACATCATTCTTCGTTCCGAAATCGAATCCGGAAGTTTTGCGTCACGCCTCAACGCCTTGCGCAAACGCCGGCCAGAAATAATGACGTTTTTCACCGAACTCCTCGCCTGGCAACGCCGGCAGGATATTTTCATGTTGCTGGGCGCAATGGCAGGTGCTCGCGAAGTAGTTATCTTCGATCGTCGCGGCAATTTCAGAAGGGAATCGCGTCGACAAATACTCTTGGCGGCTTCGTTTAGAGCTGGCTCAGAAGCGATTCTCGGTGCGAAGACGGTTTCCCGCGCACGTCGAGAACTGCGCCAGCTTGAAACTGATTTGCGAAACCGTCAGCAGTCTCCACGCGAGAAAGTTTCAGCCAACCCTCAAGTTGTTTACCTGCGCGCGACGCCGGGTCCCGGCACTCAGGCTGGCGGCGCTGCCAGTCATATCAAAGGCGTTACCGAAGCCTTACTTGAGTTGGGAGCCAATCTGCGGTTGATCAGTAACGATAATATCGCCGGCCTAAAAGAGTCTGACTGGTCCATCATTGAACCTGGACCTCAGGGTGGCACTCGTGCGATTTTCGAGATTCACAATAACAATATCTTCACTCGCGGGGCCTTGCCGCTGATTGAGAAGAATCCCCCCGATTTTATTTATCAGCGTTACGCCCGGTTTGGCTGGGCCGGAGTGGTTGCTACCTTGCGCACCGGTCGTCCTTTGTTCCTCGAGTACAACGGATCCGAGGTATGGGTCGGCCGTCACTGGGACCACGTGGGCATGTTGGGCTTGCTCGAACGGTTTGAGCGATTGAACCTGGAAGCTGCGGCACGTATTTTTGTCGTCTCCGACGTTGAACGCCGAAACCTGGAACGCGCGGGAGTCGCGGCAAATAGGATCGTCGTCAATCCGAATGGGGTCGACCCAAACACTTTTCGACCAGGGGCCGGCGGCGAAGCGGTTCGCGATCAACTTGGAGTCGCACCAGAAGAAGCTCTGGTCGGATTTGTAGGATCGTTTGGTCCATGGCATGGAGTGCTGGCCTTATCTGCAGCGATCAAGTTCATACCTCCGCATGTGCGAGTCCGGTTTCTGTTGGTTGGTAGTGGTAGTTTGCATGCTGAAGTGAAACAGTTGCTTGCAAATGAGGAAAAAACTGGACGAGTAATTTTCACTGGCGCTGTTAGCCATGAAGAGGTGCCCGCATTGTTAGACGCCTGTGATGTCCTGGTGTCGCCCCATGTGCCGCTCGCGGATGGCAGCGAGTTTTTTGGCTCACCTACGAAAATATTTGAATATATGGCCATGGGGAAGGGAATTGTCGCCAGCCGTCTGGGCCAAATCGGTGAAGTTCTGGAGGATGAAAAGTCGGCACTGTTGGTCGAACCCGCCGACCCACAGCAGTTGAGCGACGCGCTTGTGCGTCTTGCAGAGTCGCCTACACTGCGCGAACATCTGGGAAAGGCGGCACGACAGGCTGCGGTAGAGCGGCATACCTGGAAACGTAACGCGCAGAACGTCCTGGACGCATACGAAGAGTGGCTGCAAGAGGCTGGCAAGTAGTGGTCAAAGCAAGCGTGAAAACCGAAGACGCAATCTCGCTCGAGGAGGAGAAGCAACGTGCGCGCGAGCAATGGACGAACGATCCTTGCGGGGCCCTGGATGGCAAGGAACTTGTGTTTGGCTCACGCGAATTTTTTGACGCGGTCGAGAAGCAGCGTTACGAGGAATATGCGCCATGGATGCCGCGACTCATGGGGTTCGATCAATTTCCCGGTCAACGTCTGCTGGAAATTGGTTGTGGGATGGGGACCGACTTGTTGCAGTTTGCGCGCGGCGGAGCTCGGGTAACTGGAGTTGACCTGACTCCGCGTTCAGTCGAAATCTCGAGACGGCATTTTCAAATATACAACGCCCCCGGAGATTTCCTGCTCACTGACGGTGAACAACTACCGTTTCCAGACGCGACGTTTGATGTGGTCTATTCCAACGGCGTCCTGCATCACACTCCGAATACGGCTGACGCGATCCGCGAAGTGCACCGCGTGCTTAAACCAGGCGGCATTGCCAGGGTGATGCTCTATTATCGCCACTCGCTAAACTACTGGGGTGAAATGATTCTGCACCGCGGCGTTCTTCGCGGAGAGTTGTTCAAGCGTTCGCCGGAAGAGATTATGAGCCGCTGGGTTGAGTATTCCGAACAGGAAGGACGACCCCTGGTGAAAGTCTACAGCCGCTCGCAAGCGCGAGATCTTTTTCGGGATTATAAGACTGTGGAATTCGCCGTTGAGCAGATGATCCGGGCTGAGCTTCATTTCCTGGATCCTCTCGTCCCTGACAGCCTTTTCAAGTTTCTAAGAAAGCATTTCGGATGGAACCTGATCATCACCGCGACCAAGTGAGGCGCCGTTGGCAGCGCTTAATCGCGCTGCTGTTTATTCTGGCCCTCGCGTTCGTCGTCCGCGGCCTAACTACGCGTTTCATCCACGATCGTTTATCCGATCCAGGTTGGTTTCAAACAGGCTCATACGCAGTTTTTGATCGACAGGCCCAGAAAATATTGGACGGTCAGGCGTCGCTGTTTTGGATTGACGATCCAGCGCAAACTGATGCTGCAGTCTATCCCCCCGGCTATCCAATGTGGTTGGCGTTCGTCTACACAATGACTGGCGAACGATCGGCTTTTGCGACACAAAGAATACAGTGGATACTCGACTCGCTTTCAGTGCTGCTCATCCTCGCAATCGGTGTTGTTGCTTGCAACTGGGCTGTAGGATTAACTACGGGCGTCCTGGCAGCCCTATCTCCGCTACTGGCCCTTTCGGGGGCCACGCCTAACGCTGACGCACCCACCAGTTGGTTTGTGCTTGGCGGTGTGCTGATGCTGGTCCTTGCTTTTAAGCGACGACGAATAGGTTGGGGCATCGCCGCCGGAATGGCTGTGGGTGGGTCATGTTGGCTCCGTCCAAACGCGATGCTGCTGGTATTTTTTTGGGCTGCAGCCCTGCTGTTGTTCATGAAAGTTGAATGGCAGCGCCGGCTCTTGTTTGCCGGGGCAGTCGTACTGGGTAGCTTGCTGCTCGTGGCGCCGGTGATGATTCGAAACACGATCGCCTTTCGCGCTTTTGTGCCGACCGGTTTGGGGACTGGGACGAACCTGTGGGAGGGGATTGGAGAAACGGATCGAGCGGCTGAGTTTGGCGCCGTCTTCGGCGATCAAAACCTGTTGGAGCAGGAACGCAAGGAGCTGGGTGTGCCTCCCGACGCTCAGTTTGGTCTCTATTATCCCAATGGCGTTGAGCGCGATCGTGCGCGCACTCGTAAAGCTTTGTCAGTAATCGCTAGGCATCCGATCTGGTACGCAGGTGTAATGGGGCGTCGCATGGTAGGTATGCTGAAATATGCCGGAGATCCACCGCAATTCATGGGCAGCGCTGGCATTAATGTGACCAGCCAAAAGACACTTCCAAAACGCTTTCGGACAACACTGCTGGGCTATGGCGTAAATGTAATCGGAATGATTCAAAGCGTCGTGCGCTGGGTTCTGGTGCCACTGATCGCGTTTGGTCTATTCCTATCTGTCCGGCGTGACTTGCCCATGACGGGCATGTTGCTCTCAACCGTGATTTATTACCTTCTTGCTTCCTCGTTTTTACATGCGGAGCTTCGTTATGCGCTGACGATGCACGCGATTCTGAATATCTGGGCTGCGGTTGCGTTGGTGTACGTCGTGTCGCGACTTAAAAATAGAAGTCCGCGCGGTAGCGCGGGAATATCGGTTCTGTAAGGATTCTATTGCCAAACGCGAACTCCATAGGTGCGCCCGTCGCTCCGAGAGCGCCTGCCCGCACCATCGTCGTTGCGGGCGCGATTATTCTTCTGGCCGCATTCGGGGTGAGATTGTTGTCATGGCATGACACGCGATGGGAAGCGGCCAAGGTTCAAAGCGTAGTCGCAGATGACTACAAAAAAACCGGCCAGCTAATTAGTGAGGGCGGGATCAGCGGCTTCTTTAGCAGTTCCGGATCGTTGGCTGATCCCAAGTTGTTGGGCCATCCGCCTGGATATCCAGTCGTCCGTGCTGTATTGGCTGGAGTGTTCGGTGATTCAGATACCGCGGTACAGTTCTTTCAAATTACCTGCGATGCTTTGGCGGCAGTGGTCATTTTCCTGATTGCGATCGAGGTGCTGTCGCTTGGTGTTGGCCTGATCGCTGGATTTCTGGCTGCGTTGGCGCCGCAGTTTGCCTGGAACTCAGTGTTGCTCCTGCCAGACACGCTTGCAGTTTTGCCGATACTGCTGGCCACCTATTTCTTGATCCTGGCGGTGCAGAAGCAGAGACTGACAGCAGTCATCGTTGCTGGAATGTTGATTGGGTTGTCCTGTTGGTTGCGCGCCAATGCGTTGATGATGGGTCCTTTTCTGGGGCTCATCTCGTTGATCTTGTTTCCCGCAGAGCGGCGTTATCGTTACGCCGGCGCTCTTTTGCTCGGTACGTTTCTGGTGGTGGCTCCATTGACGCTACGCAACTGGATCGTGTTCCAACATTTCATTCCGGTTTCACTTGGCGCGGGGCAAACAATGCTCGAGGGCATTGCAGACTACGATCCAAGCCGAAGGTTCGGTATACCCGACACCGACATGGGGATCATGAAGAATGAGGCCGAACTCTACAATCGTCCCGATTACTATTCGACTCTGTTTGCGCCTGACGGAATCAAACGCGAACGGATGCGTTTGGCGCGCGGGTTTGGTGTAATTCGAGATAATCCTTTTTGGTTTGCCGGTGTCATGGTTCGTCGCGCCGGATCAATGCTGCGACTCGAACGAGCGCGATTGATATCAACTAACCCGCCGGTATCGCGACGGTTTCATCCAACCGAAGCGAAACCAATCTGGGTGGGCAAATCGGCGGAACTGTTGGCACAGGCCCCGGAGAAATCTTCTGCCGCTCAGTTTCTCGCTTCGAGTGATGGGCACACACTTCGAATCGTTTCCGACAACACGAAATACGGGACGCAACTCACGACTGCTGCGCTACCCGTCAACCCCGGCCACGATTATTTGTTCAAGCTTCCAGTCCTCGTTGAAGAAGGACGCATGAGCATCGATTCGGTTGGAGAGAACCAAAATGTGTATTCTTCTGTTGTGGTCGACAAAGCCGAAGTGAAACATGGCGACCCGCAGCCGCGAAAGATTGTTGAGGTTCCTTTGGTAAGCACTGCCGTCGTTGCATCGCTTTCGTTCAAGAATGCTGCACCTTCGTCGGGAGGTTCAGTGGTCGAAGTTGGTCAGGTTGAGTTGTTTGATTTGGGCCCGTCGTCCTTTCTCTGGACCAGGTATCCGAGAATCCTGATTAATAGTGTGCAGCGAATTTTCATTACGGCCGTGATGCTGCCGTTAGGCGTATTTGGCCTGGCAATCCTCTTGAAGCGCCGGCAATGGGCCATCGTTATTATTTTGTTGAGTGTTCCGGCCTATTACTTTTGTTTTCAGTCGATCTTGCATACTGAGTATCGCTACGTTCTGGCGATAAACTATTTTCTTTTCGTCCTGGCTGCTTTGGCTCTCTATGAAGCCGCGATGCTGGTAACAACCATCCTGCGACGCAGGATGCAACTCGATGTCCGATAAGCTGATTTAGCTTGTCGTGGTGCCGAGACAAACTGACGTCTATCGGACAAATTAAACTAAATGACAACCGGGATGAGCGCTCCGCAAACTAAAGCTAGTCCCACGCCCTTCGAAGAGATCGATCTCGGGATCGTTTGTCCCATGGCAAACGAGAGCGACACGGCCGTGGCATTTGTTAACGAAGTGATCGAGACGTGCAGCCGGAACAGTTTCAAGTCAGTCAAGTTTTTCGCGATTCTCGACAAGGTGAGCCGCGATGGAACCCGGAACATAGTTGAAGCGCTGGCTCGTGAGGAGCCGCGACTGCAAGTGATTTGGGCGCCGGAAAACCGAAATGTAGTTGACGCTTATACCCGTGGTTACCGTGAAGCTTTGAAGGCAGGTTGTGATTGGATTCTGGAGATTGATGCCGGTTACAGTCATCAACCCTCGGACATCCCCCAGTTTTTTTCCGAAATGTCGAAAGGCTATGACTGTGTTTTTGGGACACGCTTCGCCAAGGGCGGAAGTTTGAGCGAAACGTCGAAGCAGCGTCGACTCGTGAGTCACGGCGGAACAACTTTGGCCAACCTGGTCCTCGGTACCAGGCTGAGCGACATGACCAGCGGGTTTGAGTTGTTTTCGCGGCCGGTGCTGCAAAATCTGATGGACAAGGGCATCAACTCCCAAGGTCCATTTTTTCAAACTGAGCTCAAAACGTATTGCCGTGGACTGCGTTGGGCCGAAGTTCCAATCCAGTATCGAGCAGCGAGTCACAACATCAGCAACGCCAGCATAAAGGACGCATTCGCAAATCTCTGGCGCTTATTTCGTCTCAGGGTTTCAGGGCAACTATGACAATTGGGAACACTCAGGAATCAGTAAACGCGAACGTTGCACTTGTTGTGACATCCATCGCCGGCCCAAATGAGGTTTTGCAAACCTTTGCCCGAGGATGTCAGGAACGTGGCTACCAGTTCATTGTCATCGGCGACGTTCCTAGTCCGGCTGATTTTCAGCTCGATGGTTGCAGTTTTTACAGTCTGGCCGACCAGTACGAAACCGGATTCACTTTCGCTCGCTTATGTCCCACCAGGCATTATGCGCGCAAGAACCTGGGGTACTTGCTGGCGCTGCGCTCAGGTGCGTCGGTGATTCTGGAAACTGACGACGACAACTTTCCATATGAGAGCTTCTGGAATCTTCCCGCGCGACGTCAACAGGTGAAAACGGTTTCCACGCATGGTTGGGCCAACGTTTATCGCTATTATTCGGATGCGAATATTTGGCCCAGGGGACTCCCCCTCGACGAGGTTAAGAAAGGGTTGCCGGTTTGGGATGCGTTGGCGGTGAAAGATCACGACTGTCCGATTCAGCAGGGATTGGTAAACGAAAACCCAGATGTTGATGCAATCTATCGCTTACTTTCTCCGCTGCCACAATCGTTTGCGACAAAAGGTTCTGTGGTCCTGGAGCAGGGAACCTGGTGTCCCTTCAACAGTCAAAACACCTGGTGGTGGCGTGACGCGTTTCCGCTGCTTTATCTGCCAGCCTATTCCTCGTTTCGCATGACTGACATATGGCGCAGCTTTGTTGCTCAACGTATCGCCTGGGCCAACGACTGGAACGTGGTGTTTCACCAGCCGACAGCGTGGCAGGAGCGCAACGAACATAACCTGATGCGCGACTTCCGCGACGAAGTCCCAGGTTATTTGCATAACAAATCGATCTGCGACGAGCTGGAAAAACTTCAGTTGCCAGCAGGCGTGGACCGCCTCGCGGAGAATGTTCAGTCATGTTACGAGAAGCTGGTGAGTATGGAGTTGATCGATCGGAAGGAATTAGATTTGGTCGCTGCATGGCTTCAGGATCTGGCCCAGATAAATGTGTGAGCTTGCCTGTAGGGGCGGCACTCCGTGGCCGTCCCTTCTTCCGATCGAGTGCTCAAGGTCTTTCTGCAACCGAGGGGGCGGCCACGGAGTGCCGCCCCTATAGTCACGCTACTCATTCCTGAATTGAATCCAATTGAGTTTGATTCCACGCGGTCGCGGATCGGGGCCGGCGCCTATCAAGAGCGGCGCCTTAGCGTCAGGCGATTCGAAGATGAGCGTGTTAGTGCCTTTCAATATTTCCGCCGGCAACGACAGATCGAGGGTCGACGCTTCTGGTGAATTCAATGTGAACACCCCAAGCTGGCTTGCATTTAAAGTCACGACCAAGCGCTGAGTCGTGACTTTGTCAGCCACGAAATAGGGTGTCAGGTTAACGCTGAGAATCTTCGGCCTGGTCTCACCGAGCGAAAACATCATCGCTGCTTTCATTTCTGTCCAGCGCTCATCCGGCGGACCTTCGTTCCATCCATACCAAAAATATCGATCCGCTTCAGGTTTGGTGAAATCGACTTTCGTCAGATCAAACACGGGCACGTTTTGCGGTGGCGGGTAGGGCAGATAGCCAGCTAGAAACTGCGGCTGGCGCCAATCCCAGAGGCGTTCCGGATGTTCGTCAATCCCGCGCGGACGTGTATTCCAAAGCCAGGCAGCGTGCGATGTGGCTCCGAGGGTGTTGATGATGACACTCATCAACAGCAGCAGACTGCCGCAAACGAGTTGAATTCTCCAGGACCGAATGGAACTCTTCGGTCCCTGTTCTTTGCGCGAACGTAACATCGCCTGCACGCCTAGAATGGCGAGCAACACCATCCAGGGAACCACTCCGGTCATGAACCGGGGTCCAAACGAATGCCCTCCCCACCAGTGAGGGAATCCGGAAATAATGATCAAGTGAATGACGAAGACCGACAGTGCGAGCCAGACCAGTCGTTTGAATTCCAGCTTTTGCCGGTAACGGATAAGCAGGTAACCAACAAACAGAACCACAGGCACGAATACCAGCAACCCCCGCGAAGGACTGATGAGGTTTCCTGCGAGCGCCGTCCAGAAGACATCAAAGAGCAGGCGGTTTGCCCGGTAGTAGCTGGGCAGAACATGTTTGTAGTGGATCCATGAATAGACCATAAATCCTGTGAGCCACATCAAGCCGGCGAGCAAGTAACGCACAAAGAAACTTCGGTGAAAAAGAAAGATATATACAGTGATCGCAGCGATTGGAACTGCGAAGGTGGGACGCACAAAGTACATCCAGGAGAGGACGGTCGCCAGCAAGATTGAGTTAAGACTAAGCTGTCTGGTTTCGTTTGCAACCAGCAAGAAAATCACAACCCCCAACAAGAGAATTCCCCAGGTTTCACTCCATAACGCTCGTGAGGCGGTGCTGTAGACTTGTGTGCCGAGTGCGCCGCCAACAGCGATCACAGCGCTCCAACCCGGCGTTAGCAGCAGTCGCGCAGTTAAAAAGAAAATGACGGCCAGCATCGCCATCAACAGAGCCGCTAAACCTGCCTCGATTTTCCATTCTCCTCGCGGATTGTAGGTGCCATCGGCGTTGACCGCGGAAACTCCAAACCGGTTAAGGATCCAGACGGCGGGCGCGGAAAGCACCGAGGTACCGGGCGGCATGACGTAGTAGGTATGACCGTCAACTTTTTCCAACTGATACACGGTCGGCAAAGTGTAATGGTCGAGCGTAAAGGTACGATGGTCCAACAGGCTTTGGGTGAGCATCATCGAGTAAGCCGAATCAGTAACTTGACGGACGCGCGATATCAGGAATATTGCCAGGGTCGAAACGAAAATGATCAAGGCAATAGTCGCGGTGGAGCGATAGCTGGTGCTGTTGTGGAAGCGGATCATTACTTACTAGATTCGACAATCTGCACAAACCTAATGTTGTGCGCTTTGCTAATCAACGAGCGCGAATTGTTTTTCAGCTCGTGCTCTTCGAGCCATTCCGAGCCAGCGGACGTTGCTCTAAGTTGATCGATGGCCGTGGTTTCCAGCCAGACCGAACGGCCATGAAGTTTCGCGTCCTTAAGTTCCGCGTCTAACACAGTCAAGTCCGTGGTCTTTAGTTGCTTCCATAAAGATCCTGGAGTGAAGTACCTCACCAGACTCTGATCCGAGTTAGGCAATCCGTAATAGACGACAGTGCTAGGTGGCCAAGTCCGGTTCATCTCGAGAGCAAGTGCGAGAGGTGGAAATTTTTCAACGTGGGAATAAGGAAAGATGAGCATTAGGAAATTCGCGAGTGCGAGTATGGCGACGAACAATGCGAGACGATACTTTCGGGTGATACGCATCACAGAGTTGTAGGAGTCCAGAACCAATCCGATCAGTATTATCAATGCCGGCAGATAGAAGAGTCTGTAATAGGTGTGATGGGCCAGGAGGAAAAACAGGAAGACGAGATAGACTGAAATCCATAAGAGGCAGAGTCCTGCGGTTCGGCGTCGAATAGGCTCAGTGCGCAGTGAATTGAACCAACGAAAATCCGGCTTTCTGAAGTGCCGGAACGCCCTGACTGCGAACAGTAGGAATGCGACCACCAGAATAACCAATAAGACGATGACTAGCGGGTTGAGCAAACCGCTGCTCGCATTCAGCCGGCCGCCGAAGAAGAGCCGGAAATGTCCGCGAAGAGTAAAACCAAGGTTGTTTAGCGCGTGGAACCCAAAGCTTTCATCGGGTGCGTATGACAGGGCCCAACGGAAGAAGTTCGCGAGGTGAAATGACCCGGTTAAGAGGTAGAAGGATATGGCATATGCTGCGAATGTTATGAGCGTAGCAGCAGAGCCAAAGACTATCGCGGTTATGGTTCGTTGACGGCGAGGGTGCTCCGCCTTCTGGAGAAACATCGCCACTACCAGCACTGGAAAGAAAACGATCGCGATCTGATGAAAGCACAGCCCAATTGAATATGTGAGCGCGACCAGCAGCGGGTTGAATTTGCGATTCGGCAGCGCCAGATAAAAGCTAATCAACAGAAAGAGCACACTGGGGATGTAGGCGTCAGCGTCAGTTGAATATTTCCACCACGTGGCAGAAAAAGCGAACAGGAGTGTGAGGCAGTAACAGAGATATAAAGATCGGAGCGTTGACTTCAATATCTGCAACAGGACGTACGCGCTTAAGACGCTGAGTACGCTGTTCAGAACCTGAAGCGCGGTCACGGCCCTCACTTCCAAGCCAAGACCGAGCAGGAGCCGGTAAAACATCCAGCCGACCACGTTGTAGATTAAGTGATTGGGATGCGCCAGAGACGGTTGCAGGCGTGGGGATTGCTCGATGGTGTAGGCGAAGTCGATGCCGTCGAAAAAGTAGGCTTTAGTGGGAAACGCCAGGTAGACAGCGCCGATTGCCGGCCACATCGCCCACTGAATCCATGCGTCCCTGCGTTCATTTCCAGTTTTCGGATCCATATGGAAAAAGCGGCGAGCGCACGGAATACTTAAGCGAGCGCGTTATTGTACTATGGTCAAGATCGAATCAAGCTGAAAGTGTCCGACAAACTTGAGTTTGTCGCCAGGCCGACAACTAGAAGCATGTCGCCCATCATTCTGATCGCAACGCTCTGAAGGGTCTCCCAATTCAAATGTTGTCCAACCGTTCGATCATTTGTTTTGGTGGGGAGGATTGGTGGTATCACCATCCGCATTCAAAGGCCCATCTGATGCGCAAATTCGCACACGCCGGAAACAAAGTAATTTTCGTCAATTCGATCTCAATGGGCCTTCCCTCCCTGGGCCACAAGGACCTTTTGCCGCGCATCAAGCGGAAACTGGGCAGCTATTCACGGCTGGCCCAGGAAACCGCCGACGGTATTACCGTTGTTTCCCCGGCCAGCCTGCCTTTCTTCGGTAGCACTACGTCACGAAATGTGAATCGCAAACTAATTGGCGCGCAAATCAGAAGACTCGCCGAGTCGCGTGGTCTTACGAATCCGATCCTGTGGATCGCCATTCCGACCGCCGCGGAGATGATTGGTGAGTTTGACGAGTCAGCAGTGGTGTACCACGTTTCAGACAAGTATGACGCGAACACAATGGACCACGCGACCGACCCCGAACAGATTCGCAAGCTACATCATCACGCGATCGACGCCGCCGACATGATCTTCTATTCGGGACGTAAACTTTTGAACGAAGCCACTCGTGGTCGTGATCGATCACACTTGCTCGAGCAGGCAGTGGATTTCGAACATTGGGCACGTTTGTCAGACGATTCGACCTCGGTTGCACCTGCAGTTGCCAGCATTCCTCGTCCACGGGTGGGCTATTTTGGGGCGATTGAGCCGTGGTTGATCGATCAGGAACTGATCAAACGGGCCGCGGTAGAGCGTCCTGACTGGCAATGGATTTTCATTGGAAATAAATCGCGCGGAGTCGAGATTGAATCGTTACCGAATACGCATTTTCTGCCGCCCGTTTCATATGACCAACTGCCGCATTACGCGGCTGGTTTTGATGTCTGCGTGCTGCCGTGGGACACTGATCAGGCCTTTACCAGCTATGGTTCCGCAATCAAGGTTCGTGAGTATCTGGCTACGGGAAAGCCGGTCGTTATATCTCCACTGCCCGAGTATGAGCCTATGCGAGATGTGTTGCGCATTGCACGAACTCGCGACGAGTTTTTAAAGCACGTCGACGACGCGCTGCGGGAGAACGATTCGGAAGCACGAAGCAAGAGACAGGCTGCGGTAAAGGAAGGCACGTGGGATGCGCGAGCCGAATGGGTTAGCAATCTGATCGAGCAGACCTTGGCGAGGAAGAAAACAGTCAGCACCGCATGAAGCAGATATTACAGAACCGTAAGAGTGGCAGAGTGATGGTAGGCGAAGTGCCTGTGCCGGTGGTCCAGGCAGGGCGCGTACTGGTGCGTACGGCTGCGTCTCTGATCAGCGCCGGCACAGAACGAGCCTCGGTAGAAAGCGCGCGTAAGAGCCTGGTCCAGGAAGCGCGTGAGCGACCAGATCTGGTTAAGGCCGTTATTGACAAGGCACGCAGCGAAGGTCTGCGGAATACGTTCAACGCTGTGCTGGGAAAGCTGGCCTCGTCGCAGGCACTTGGTTACAGCGCCGCCGGCATCGTTACTGCGGTTGGCAAAGGCGTGACAGAGTTTGCGCCCGGTGATCGTGTCGCCTGTGCCGGAGTTGGCTTTGCTTCCCATGCGGAAGTGTTATCGGTGCCGAAGAACCTTTGCGTAGCGCTTTCGGCGAAAGTAAGTTTTGAAGAAGGCGCTTTTGGGACCCTTGGGGCAATCGCATTGCAGGGCGTGAGATTGGCGGCGCCCACATTAGGCGAATCAATGGTGGTCATGGGCCTGGGCCTGGTGGGCCAGTTGACGGTCCAGCTGCTGAAGGCCAATGGCTGCCGTGTGTTTGGCATTGATCTGGAACAGTCACGGGTTGACCTCGCCCGACAGCTTGGTGCGGATGCTGGAGTCGTTTCGAGTGACGAAACTAAAAGAGCCGTAATGGAGTGGACTGAGGGCAGGGGAGCCGATGCGGTATTGATCACCACTGCCACTGAGTCGAACCAGCCCATTGATTTAGCGGGAGAGATTTCCCGTATGAAAGGCCGGGTTGTGGTGGTCGGTACGACGGGACTGACCTTGCCCCGCGCATCTTATTTCAGCCGCGAGCTGTCGGTGCAGATTTCGATGTCGTATGGACCAGGTCGCTACGATCCAGATTATGAACAGCGTGGGAACGATTACCCGCTCGGCTACGTGCGCTGGACGGAAAAGCGAAACATCGAAACGTTTCTCAACCTGGTCGCCGAGCAACGGATAAAGACTGATCCTTTGGTTACGCATTGTTTTGAAATCGATGAAGCGGAGCGCGCCTACGAACTTCTGGTTGGTGAATCCAGCGAGCCGTATCTTGGCGTGCTGCTGCGGTACGACACGGAACGGGAGATAACTCGTTCGGTCGACTTATTCGCGCAGACGAAGAGCGCGGCACCTCGTGCGAAGGCTGTGAGCCTGGGGGCAATCGGCGCGGGTGGTTACCTGACAGCGATGTTGTTGCCGCAGTTTAAGAATGCCGGTGTGGATTTCATTTCGGTCGCCACCGCCTCGGGTGTAACGGCGGTTGATGCAGCTAAGAAATTCGGTTTTAAGCGAGCTGTATCTGACGCGAACGAAATCATTAACGACGAAAATATTAATCTTGTCGTAGTGGGCACTCGTCATGACTCACACGCGGAGCTTGCAATTGAAGCGTTAAGTCGTAACAGACACGTCTTTGTCGAAAAGCCTCTGGCTCTTGATGATGAGCAGTTGGACCAGGTGGTTGAGGCGGCGCAACAATCGCGAGGCGCGCTTATGGTAGGCTTCAACCGCAGGTTCTCGCCTGCAGCACGCAGCGCGAAGGAGTTTTTCAAAGGCCGCCGGTCGCCGCTTTCTATTCTTTATCGAGTCAACGCTGGGCACATTGCAGCTGACCATTGGGTCCAAAATGCAGCTGAAGGTGGGGGCAGAATAATCGGTGAGGCCTGCCACTTCATTGATTTAATGCAGTTTCTGACTGACTCCCCTCCGGTGTCAGTTTTTGCTGAAGCGGTGGCTGCCAATCGAAGCAACATCACAAATCACGATTCGGTTTTCATAACGCTGCGTTTTGCTGACGGCTCCAATGGTTGTGTCGCCTATTTGTCAGAAGGCGATAAAACACTTGCGAAGGAGCGGATAGAGATTTTCGGGGGAGGGAAGGCGTTTGTAATTGACGACTTCCGCCAGACAAGTGGCTTTCAGAATGGACGCGAGGACAAGGTAACGTTGAAGGTGCAGGACAAGGGACAAGCTGACGAAGTAAAGGCAGTGTGCGACGTCGTGTTGAAAGGTAATTCCTACCCCATCACCCTGGCTGAACTTTCCTCCACCACGAGAGCTACGTTTCGCGCACTCGACTCGTTGCGTTCGGGACAGCGGGTACAAATTCAGAATGCCTGATCCGCCCATTGGGTCTTTCATCCTTCAGCCTTCATAATTCATCCTTCTTATGTGTGGTATCGCTGGAATAATCAGCCAAACGTCTGCGCAACACCTCCGGTTGATGCTGCCTGCAATCGAGCATCGAGGCCGCGATGATGAAGGAGTTTGGACCTCCGATGTCTTCGATGGCGGCCGGCGCCAACTTTCCCTGGGCCATCGACGGCTCGCAATCATCGATACCAGCGAAGGCGGACATCAGCCCATGCTTTCGGCTGACTGTCGCTATGTAATCACGTTTGGCGGTGAGATTTATAACTACCGAGACCTTCGTGAAGAGCTTCATAGCAAAGGCCACACTTTCAAATCACAGTCGGATACCGAAGTCTTGCTGGCAGCGTTTGCTGAGTGGGGCAAGGAATGTTTGCCGCGTCTCAACGGAATGTTTGCCTTTGCAGTTTGGGACAATCGTGAGCGGACGCTGACCCTCGCTCGCGATCACGCGGGAATTAAGCCGCTTTACTATGCTCAGCTTCCAGCCCACGGGAATAAACCAGGCGCGTTTATTTTTTCCTCTGAAATCAAAGCGATCCTTGCAACTGGTCTGGTCCAACCGCAGCTCGATCCGGAGGCACTCCATCAGTTTCTCACTTTCCTGTGGACACCCGATCCCAACACGTTGTTCAAGGGAATACGGACCTTGCCACCTGCGCACGTCCTTACCTTCAAAGCCGACGACATCGTGGTTAACGAATGGTGGGACGTTTCGTTTGACGACATCGAAGTGGGCCGTGACGAAGCGTGGTGGCAGGAGCAGGTGCTAGAGACCCTTGATAAAGTGGTGCGAATGGAAATGGTTGCAGATGTTCCGCTCGGATCGTTTCTCTCGGGTGGCATCGACTCGTCTGCGATTGTGGCGATGATGAAAAACCACAGCGACGGCAGAAGGGTCAGCACCTACACTGTTGGGATTGAAAGCGAGGACCTTCGTTACGACATTATTCCTGACGACGTTGAGTGGGCCCGCCGGGTAAACAAGCAACTCGATACTGATTACCACGAGATCATGTTGCAGCCTGCTGTCGCCGAGCTGCTGCCGAAGCTGGTCTACCACATGGACGAGCCGGCCATCGATATGGCCATCCCCAGCTATTTGGTTTCGCAGGCGGCGCGCGAAACGCTGCGGGTAATGTTGTCTGGTATGGGTGGGGATGAAGTATTTGCCGGCTATCCTCGACAACTTGCGATGAAGATTGCCGGGGCATTTGATCCAGTACCGACAATGCTGCGTCGCCCGGTCATGCACATGTTGAGTCGCACGCTGCCTGGCGGGTTGCCGGGACGTTTAACTGGGCCATTACGCAATGCCAAGAAGTTCACTCGCAGTGCTGCTTTGGATTTTGAGAATAGATACCTTGGGTACGGCACCTACTTCACGGACGAGGCCAAGCAGAAGTTGTACTCGCATGGCATGACCGAAGCGACGCGCGGGATGGATGCTTACGCGAGCCACCGCCGCTACTTCAGCCGGGTAAAAGATGCCGCGCCGTTGAATCGTCTGCTCTACGTCGATTTGAAAACATTCTTGCCGTGCTTAAATCTGATGACGACGGACAAGACGTCGATGGCGGCAAATTTGGAGGTGCGCGTTCCGTTTCTCAACCGGCACATGATCGAGTTTGCTGCGCGCATGCCGCCAAATCTGAAAATTCGTGGTTTCAAGCGAAAATACATTCTCAAAAAGGCGATGGAGAAGTCGTTGCCTCACGACGTCGTATGGCGGAAGAAAGCTGGGTTTGGCGCGCCGATTCGTTCGTGGCTGCGTGGAGCCTTGCGACCCATGATCGATGATCTGCTTTCGCGTGAGACGGTGGAACGACGTGGACTGTTTCGGCCCGAGGCAGTGCGTCAAATAATCGATGCGAACAATTCAGGTAGGGAAGATTACAACTTGCAGGTGTTCCAATTGCTCAACCTTGAGCTCTGGCAGAGGCAGTTCATAGATCGGTGAAAGCCGACTTGGATTCAACGCAGGGTCGCAGAGCTCCCGATCTGGCTTGTATGGTTGAGGACTCCCGGCGGACCCACCCGCTACCGCAAGGTGGTACTGACCCCATGACCCGTTACCAACTCCTACGCATCGACTCGCGCTATCGCCAAGGGTCAGTAGCGCTTTTCAGGATAGTGATTGACATTACCTGAGGGCAGTTTTATTCTGAAATGTACCGGCTCTCAGCCGGTGTCCTCAGAAAAATCCTTACCGCTTCTCGTTTGAATTTTCTCAATGAACGTCCTGGACGAATCGTTGGCACACAAATCAACCGATGTGGAACGGCCAATTGAAGGCGGTGAACGCAAGCGAATCCTGCTCGCGGAGGACGATCGTGCGTTAAGACGGTTCTTTGAGATCGTGCTCGATAGGGCCGGCTATAAGGTGATTCCAGCAGCTGACGGTCTGGAGGCGATGAAGCTGGCGCTCTCGACTCAGATTGATGTGGTGGTAACGGATGCGATGATGCCGAATCTTAGTGGTTATGAGTTTTGCCGGTTTCTGCGAAACAGTCAGACACTCGCGCACTTGCCGGTCATTCTGTTGAGTGCGCTGGAGCGGAAGGAAAACAGTCAGAACGCGGAACAGGTTGATGCGTTTCTTGCTAAGCCGGTTTCGGGTGAAGGCTTAATCGCTTGTATCGAAGAACTGCTGGCGCGCAAATCAACCACTTAAAGGATTCTCAGTTTCAGGGCATGAAAAAGGCGGCTTCCGAATTTCGGATAGCCGCCTTTTTTTGTGTGCCGAGCATGTTCGACAGCTTGGAGGTGAAAGTCCTTTACCCAACCTGATGGAGGTGAAGGGTTAGCGAAGCGCAAGGGCGTCGTCGTGAGGCGAGGTCTGAAGGAAGCGTGGAGCAAAGGCGCGAGCCGATGAACAAGAACCGGATCGGAGGCATACGGCGTCGGGCGAGTTGGCAAATGACAACGAAGCCCATATCCATCAAGGGCGCTGGTTGTAAATCCGGCGGTGGTGCGCTGAAGGCGGTCGAGCTTACCTCGGGAGAGCTGTTGCTGGTCGCGGAGTCGCGACTGAGGTGGCAGTGATGCCACCTGAATACAGCAGCAGCAGTCAGCAGCGGGCATAGTAATCACGCGCACCGTGATGAAGGCCCAAACGGTCCTCCGCAAGGAGGCTAAGGAGAGGGCAAGTAAGCAGCGCGAGTCATGAGCGACAAGCGGCAGAATCACCAGCTAGTGTTGGCCTTGCAGAGATGAGCAGGAGTGAAGCTCCGAGGGACTCGCGGAAGGGACCGAATCGTTGCGGCGCAGCGCGGAGCAGAAAGCCCGGCAGGTATTGAACCATTGATGGAAGCAGTCTGTGAGCGAAGTAATTGCAAGCAGGCATTGGCACAAGTCAAGCGGAACAAAGGCAGCGCTGGTATTGATGGGATGACCGTCGAGCAATTGCCAGCGTACCTGAAGCAGCATTGGCCAGCCATCCGTCAACAATTGTTGAGTGGCACTTACAAACCACAACCGGTGAAGCGAGTAGAAATACCGAAGCCGGACGGCGGGATGCGGAAGCTTGGCATCCCGACGGTGCTGGACCGCTTCATCCAGCAAGGGGTAATGCAGGTGCTGCAACGCAGTTGGGACGGGACGTTTTCCGATTACAGCTACGGGTTTCGCCCGAGGCGGTCGGCGCATCAGGCAGTAGCCAAGGCGCAGCAATACATCGCTGAAGGTTACGGCTGGGTGGTGGACCTGGACTTAGAGAAATTCTTCGACCGAGTAAACCACGACAAACTGATGGCGAAGCTCGCCAAACGAATCAGCGACCACCGAATGCTGAAACTGATTCAGGCGTTTCTCAAAGCGGGAGTGATGGAAGGCGGGTTGGTGAGTCCGGTGGACGAAGGGACGCCGCAAGGTGGTCCGTTGTCACCGTTGTTGTCGAACATTGTGCTCGACGAGTTGGACCGAGAGTTGGAGCGACGCGGACATCGTTTCGTGCGGTATGCGGACGACAGCAACATCTACGTGCGCAGCCGGCGGGCCGGTGAACGGGTGATGAGGAGCATTGCGAAGTTCATCACCACGAAGCTCAAGCTTAAAGTCAACGACGAGAAGAGCGCGGTGGATAGACCATGGCAAGGAAGTTTCTGGGCTTCAGCTTTACTTGGCAGCGTGAAGCGAAACGGCGCCTGGCGCCAAAGGCGATCGCGCGGTTCAAGCAGCGGGTACGGGAACTAACGCGCCACGCGAGGCGTGAATGTGGAGACGATGGTCCAACAACTCAGTCGCTATCTGATTGGGTGGCGTGGCTACTTCGGTTTCTGTCAAACACCTTCAGTGTTGCAGAGCCTTGAAGCGTGGGTCAGACGACGGTTGCGCTCTGTCGTCTGGAAGCAGTGGCGGCGCGGGAAGGTGCGGTTTGCTGAGTTATACAAACGGGGCGTGGGCAAACCACTGGCTGCAAAAACAGCTGGTAGCCCGCATGGCCCGTGGCGGCTCAGAACCGCCCGCTCTCGGTATCGCCCTACCCAACGCTTACTTCGCTTCGCTCGGTCTTCCCTCATTGGTCAGTATCGCTTAACTCGCCGAACCGCCATGTACGGACCCGTATGCACGGTGGTGTGACAGGGAAAGCTGGCGACAGCCTACCTATGTCGATTTTCCGCTAATCCTGTGCTTAAGCACTGGAGGCGCTGGTCACTTCGATCAAGGCATCAATATTCCTATACGGCAAGCCCTGCGCAGCTGCGACTGCTTCATAAGTGCAATGGCCTGCGTAGGTATTCACACCTTCCTTCAATCCCGGGTCGTTTTTGATAGCGTTAAAGAAACCCTGGTTGGCGAGCTTAACTGCGTAAGGCAAAGTCGCATTGGTAAGCGCGAAGGTTGACGTTCGTGGCACGGCGCCCGGCATATTGGCCACGCAATAATGCAGTACGCCTTCAACGTAATAAGTTGGGTTTGAGTGCGTGGTTGGATGTGTTGTCTCGATGCAGCCACCCTGGTCCACGGCTACGTCGACAATCACAGCCCCGTTGGGAACATCCTTGAGCATGTTCCTGGTCACCAGCTTTGGCGCAGACGCCCCAGGTACCAGGACCGCTCCGACGATTAGATCCGCTGTAGAAATCGAGTCGTGAATCATGTAGGCGCTGGAGGCAAGGGTTGAAATCTTCGTAAGGAAGATATCGTCGAGTTCGCGCAGCCGATCGAGATTGTTGTCGATGATGGTGACGTTGGCCCCCATGCCGACGGCGATCTTTGCGGCGTTAGTTCCAACTACACCGCCGCCGATTATCACGACCTTCGCGGCAGGTACACCGGGGACGCCGCCAAGCAGGATGCCGCGACCGCCGGCCATTTTTTCAAGGTAATGTGCGCCGACCTGAATTGCCATTCGCCCGGCAACTTCTGACATCGGCGTCAGCAGGGGAAGTCCGCCGCGCCGGTCCGTGATCGTCTCGTAAGCGATGCCGGAAACTTTTCGCTTGAGCAGTTCCTGCGTCAACCTTGCGTCAGGAGCGAGATGGAGGTAGGTGAACAACAACTGACCTTCACGCATGCGCGGGTACTCTGGTTCGATTGGTTCCTTTACCTTGACGATCATTTCGGCCTTGGCCCAAACATCGTCAGCGGTCTCGATGATCTCGGCCCCGGCCTTTTGGTAAAGGGCATCGTCGAAGCCGGAGCCGGCCCCGGCACTTTTTTCCACGATTACCGAATGACCGGCGTCAGTAAACGCTCGGACACCCGCGGGCGTTAACCCGACTCTGTATTCGTTATCCTTTATCTCTTTCGGCAAGCCAACGATCACAATCGAATCCTCCCCAAGTGCAGAATAAAGAAGACAGAAGACAGAGAGACAGAATTCAGAAGTCAGAAGACAGAGGTCAGAATCGGAAATCAATGGTCTCGTCCGATCTTCGCAGAAATTCTGGCTCCTCACTTCTGTATTCTGAACTCTGTCTTCCGTCCTAGCCAGAATTCCGTCCTACCCAATTCCTTCAACCGTGTCTATCTGAGCGCGTTGAAGTTTTCCGCTGTAATCAACGTAAACTGATTTCCATTCGGTAAATATATCGAGCACCTGCGTCCCTGCTTCGCGGTGACCGTTTCCGGTGGCCTTGGTGCCGCCAAAGGGAAGGTGCACTTCCGCACCGATGGTCGAAGCATTCACATAAAAGATTCCCGTATACATGTCGTTCATTGCCCGGAACGCGCGATTTACATCGCGCGTATAAATCGCTGCGGAGAGACCGTAGCGCACACCGTTGGCAATCTCGACAGCTTCTTCGAGAGACTTGGTTGGGATCACGCTGGTGACTGGGCCAAATATTTCTTCCTGACCGATGCGCATGTCGGGCGCCACATCAGTGAAGACGGTCGGCTCAATGTAATGACCGCGAGCATAGTCGCCTTTGGTCAAACGCTTTCCACCAGTCGCGAGGGTGGCTCCATCTTCCTGCTGCCCAATCTCGATGTAACCCATGATCTTCTCAACTGCTTCAGCGTTGATCACAGGCCCCATATCTGTCTTGGCATTGGCGCCATTTCCGACGCGCATGGCCTGGGCTCGCTCGACCAGTTTTTTTGAAAACTGTTTGTAGACTTTCTTATGGACCACCAAGCGCGACGAGGCGGTGCAACGCTGGCCCGACGTTCCAAATGCTCCCCAGACCGCACCTTCAACCGCCAGGTCGATATCCGCATCCTCCATGACCATGATTACGTTCTTGCCGCCCATTTCGAGTGAGCAAATCGCGTTTCGTTCCGCGCACGCAGTGGCCACAATCCGACCCGTCTCGGTGGAGCCGGTAAACGAAATCAGTCGCAGGGCAGGATGATTTGTGATCGGAGCACCGGCATCTTCGCCGTAGCCAGTGACCATATTCACCACACCCGGAGGAATGCCAGCTTCTTCACAAGCCTTAACCAGATTGTAAGTTGACAGTGGAGTGTCTTCGGCGGGTTTGATGACAACTGTATTGCCGCAAACGAGTGCCGGGATCAGTTTCCACGAAGGGATCGCCATGGGAAAGTTCCAGGGCGTAATCAATCCGCAAAGACCTACGGGCTGGCGAACGCACATGGCAAACTTGTCGGGCATTTCCGCAGGGGTCGTGAACCCGTGCAGACGGCGTCCTTCGCCGGCCGTGTAATAGGTGCAGTCGATCGCCTCCTGCACATCGCCGCCCGCTTCTTTCAACACCTTGCCCATTTCGCGGGTCATGTCGGCGGAAAACTGATCTTTATTGCGAATCAGAATTTCACCGAGGCGGAACAGGATTTCGGCGCGGCGCGGCGCAGGGGTGCTACGCCATCCGTCAAACGCTTCATGCGCGGCATTGACGGCGCGATTTACGTCGTTGCTATTCGAAAGCGGGAAACGGCCAATAACGTCGTGAGTATCAGCCGGGTTCACATTCTCAAATGTTGCCCCGGTTTCACTTTGGACCCATTCGCCGCCGATGTAATTGTCGTAAGTTTTTACAGACGTGCGCGTTGACGTCTTCGATTGTTTCGAACCGTTTCTTGCGAGAGCTTTTTTTGCTTGAGCCATTCCGGTAATCGAGTATGGCGTGTTTGATGCCGACGAAATACTCGGCACCAAACACACGACACGTGCTTTCTATTGGTAAGTAAACTGAACTAGCCTGGTGGTGATTCGGTTGTTCTGAGTCGAGTAGCGAGACACATGAAGCACAATCGGGTCGCCTGACTTCAAGCCACTCAACACCCGTTGAAAATCGGCGAGCGTAGTCACCGGCGTGCGATTGATGCGGGTGATTACGTCGCCGGCGGATAACGCCTGTTGGCCACCCTGGACACGAACTTCAGCCGCCAGACCGTTCGGATCGATGTCTTTTACGTAAAGACCGCGTACACCCGTTAGCTTGCGCTCGGTAATCAGCTGGTTGGTTAACTCCGTCAGCGTGATTCCCAACGCTAAACCATTTCCCTTTGGCTCAGGATCCTTTGCTTTAGGCGCCGGGGTCTCGTTTGAGTCACGGTACACCTGCGGTGGTGGACGTTCCCCCAAAACAACGCTGGCGGTGTGTTTCTCGAGTTTGCCGTCACGGTCACGCAGGAACGTAAACGACGCTGACTGGCCCACTGGGCTGGCCGCTACTTTTTGAATTAAGTCCTGCGCGTTAGTAATTAATTGGCCATTGAATTCCGTAATGATGTCGTTCGACTTCATGCCTGCCTTGGACGCGGGCGTTTGTTGGCCGTTCTGAGTTTCGGTGACGTCCATGATGATGGCGCCCTTCGCCTCGGATAAACCATAAACACGTGCAAACTCATCCTTCACCGAGTCAAGCGTAACGCCGAGGAAGCCGCGACGAACTTTGCCTTGCGAAACGATCTGCTGGTAAACGAAGTTTGCTTCGCCTGCCGGAAGCGCAAAGCCAATGCCATTGTAGTCGCCCGTGGATGTCGCGATCTGCGAGTTGATCCCAATCACCTCACCTCGCATGTTCACGAGTGGACCACCGCTATTGCCACGATTAATTGCAGCATCGGTTTGCAGAAAGCGCTGGAAGCTGGTGAACGAAGGTGTTTCGCGTTCCTTCTTGGAAATGATTCCCGCGGTGACGGTCTGGTCGAGACCAAACGGCGAACCAATGGCCAAAACCCAATCACCCACCTGAGTCACGTTTGAGTCGCCCAGGGTCACTGTCGGCAGGTCGCGCGGCGCGTCGATTTTGATAACTGCGAGGTCGGTCTCTTCATCGATACCGATGACGCGGCCACGGAATCTTTCCCCCGACTGCAGCCCAACGATAATTCTCGACGAGCCTTCGACTACATGTTCATTTGTCAGGATGTAACCCTTGGGGCTGACAATGAAACCACTGCCTACACTCCGCGCTGGCCGGCGATTCTGCCGTCGAAACATGTCGAGCAACGAGTTGTTCGGTGTTTCGTCTTCCTTGTCTTCGCCTTCACCATCGGCAACGTCGGCGCTGGCCGTCATGGTTTCGATGTTTACCACTGCGGGTTCAACGCGCCTGGCAATTTCGGCGAATGATGCTGACAGCGCTTCAGGAGCACGCCCCACGATTGCCTCGTTTTGCGCGCCGGTGGGTCTTCCCGAAAGCATGGCGCCTATCCCGACTCCCGCGAGGAGGCAGGCTGCGCCCAGAGCGACAATCCAGACCCGCAGCTTTCGCAACACGGTTCGCTCGTTAAAAGTAGATTGGTCTTCGGCAAGTTCGAACATACATACCACCTTCGGTAAGACTGCTAGTGGGCGCTCGAAAAATGTTACTCAAAACGACTAACACGTGGAGCGCAATAGGGAAGGCCAAAGTATAGCTAATGCAACAGCAGGCGGCAAAGAAAGTGTTGGGAAGGGGGTTGGCGGCGCTGAAGGAGGGGCCCATTTTCCCTATCAGATTTATCAGTTCTCATTTGTGCAGCCGCTATGGTCGCAGTGTCATGAGGTCAGTACCACCGGGCGGGTAGCGGGCGGGTGTTAGATTCGATGCCGGGGCCGGGAAGATAGGGGCTGCAGTCTGAAACTGCCGTGGTAGACACTGCGAACTTGCATGAGCCAATGTCAAATGAAAACTGATAAATGAAAGATATTCCGATCGGCGCTCCTGGGTTTATCCACAGTCTTGGCCGGTCACGGTCGCAGTAGAACCTTCAGCACGCCCTTCCTGGCAGCGCGGCCCATCGCATAGACGCCTCGTGCAAGAGGATATTCTTCGCTGATCATGCTATCGATATCGAGAGCTTCTCGTTCGAGCAGATCCAACGCTGGCTGCAATCGCCCGCAACGAGACCCAACAATTGAAATCTCATCAACTACCAATCTTGCCTGGTTGATCTCGCCCATGTTCGCTGGCCCTTCAAACGTCGATTTCAATACCAGAGTCCCGCGAGGTCTTAACAACTCAAGCGCACCGATGACACCCGAAGGAGAGCCCGAGGCTTCGACGACAACATCAAATTCACGTTTGCGTTTAGCCAGCAGTTTTGGGGAGGTAGCTTCAACACCACGACGTTCGGCGATGCGTAGTTTGTCGGAGTGTTTCCCCGCCAGCACGACACTCGCTCCGGTCAAGGCAATTGCCTGCGAGCAAAGCAATCCCAGCTTGCCGTCACCGATGACGGCCACCTTCGAGTTGGGTCCTATCGCAACGCGTTCCATGATTCCACACGCGGCAGCAAGTGGTTCAGCGAAGACTGCGTGTTCGTCGACTATTCTGTCGGGCACAGGAACAAGATTGACGGCGGGCAATCGCAAGAACTCGGCGTGTGCGCCATCTCGTCCAAGAATTCCCAGGACCGTTCGTTTGGGACAATGACGAGGGTCACCGGCTTTACACAAAGTGCACTTGCCACAACCCGCGTTGATCTCACCGGCAACGCGCTGGCCGACGAGCGATTTGTCTTCGGCCTCTTCAATGATGCCAACAAACTCGTGGCCGATAGTGCCATTGAAACCAGCGTAGCCGCGGGCGATCTCGAGATCTGTGTTACAGATTCCGGAAAGCAGCACGCGAACCAGCACCTCCTGAGCCAGCTCAGGCTTTGGCACGTCGTGTAAGACTAGTTTCTTTTTTTGGACCTGGAGGGCTTGCATAAATGTCAGTCGTCAGTTGTTGGTTGTCAGTTGCACCTTAACGCTTTGGAGCAACCAGCCACTGACAACGGACAACTGACCATTCTCATTCAGAAGCTTCTTGTCCTGGTATAAATATTTTCCGTAGTGAGCTCGACAATTTGTTTGCGCCCCTGAGCTTTGATCGGCAGCCGCCATTCTAATTCCTCGTCGCCACCAAGCAGTGCATGCAGCCACCAGTCGCCGTGATTCACCGCGACCGAAGTCTGCCCTTGTTTATCCAACTTCGCTGTGACCGGCGTACGCCCTTTCATTCGCTCGCTCAGGAAGTCGTCGAAACGCTTTCCTGCACGACGCTCGGTAAAGTACTCATCGCGCACTGAAACGATATCAATCGGATAAAGCTCAACTGGAATCTGCAACTGCTCGGGACCGACGTTGGATGAAGGCCGCAACACTATTTGTAAAACAGTTTGGCCTGCCGAACTTTGAGGTTCGACTACGGATTGCTGAGGGAGCCGGGAGTAAATGGCCCAACCGCTGGCAAGGAGCGCGGCGAGTAAGCCAGCACGGAGAAGTATCGGAACAATGCCTCTGATTAGTTCTATGGTTTTCGCCATGGTACCCGTGTCCCGGGGAGATGCTGGTACTTCCGCAAGCCAATTCCTTTGCGTCTCTATAATAGTTCGCCAGCAAAAAAATGTCTCTAGAGGGAGTGGGTTTGATGCTGCCAGTTGACTCTAATAGCAACCTAGTCAAGGAGCGTTGAATTCGTCAGAGCCGATATTCATGAGTCGCCGAAAAGGTTCGTAACCTCTGAGTTGGAGGCTAACCAGCTTTGCAACCTCCTCAGCGGGAGTGGCGGTTGGCAAGTAGCGATACCGGAACAATGTGTCGCGACAGTCGTCGTTATCGCGAAAGAGAATGTCTTGGGTGAAATTCCCCCAACGATCCGATCCGAGCAGTTCCACCAGTGCGCCGGCATGTGCCGACGGAAGAAGCATGTTGGAGCCATGCACGCCAACTACGACGTGACTCTTCGCGTACCGCTCGCAATACCGGCGCTCATCGGCCGCATCCAGGCTATTCTCACGTAAGTCTTGAATCCAGTCGGGCAGGTCGTGAGAATTGTTCGCCTGGCTCAATCCTGTAACGCCAAAATCCAGGTTGGGCCAATCGCGTCGCAACTCCTCCGCCAGCGTTACAACCAAACGGGTCTGTAGCTCCAGCCGGTCTGTATAAGCTGAAGCCGTGTTCTCAGTTTCAGTCGAATCTGACCAGGTGCGGTCATCGCGCCAAATGAACGTAACGGTGGGTCGATTGAGTCGAGATTTCCACTGGTCCAGTGGAAACGGTGTAATACGTGTAAAGCGCACAATGTCGAACTCGTCAGGTCTGGGATGTGACAGTGCGACACTTAGACTGGCAGCCCCTATTACTTCAACGCGTCGCCGAATCTCTTCGCCAATCCAATCATTCCATTCCAGGCCACGCCGGAGTGGCAAATCTACGACCCAGACTTCAGCCACTCCGTCTGGCACCATCCACCCCAAGAACGAAGGAACGATAACAATGAGATCGACATGCCGGTCCAAATAGTATTGAGCGTTGAGCAGTTTTAGAAGCGAATGTCCGTAAAGAATGTCGAGACAATTCAACAACACGACGCGGCGCGTAAGTGGCAATCGTTTGTGAACCTCAAAGGGAACAGGCTGCCGCGTTGGGTTGCAGTAAGATTCGCGTAGCCAATCCGCAAACCATCTGACGCCGTATCTGTCATGGACCACGGCGCCTTCTTTTTCGAGCAACATAGGCGTGTAAAAACCCTGTCCGGATGGGAGATCGCCATAAAACTCGCGGAGGCACGCCACGCATGCAAGATCTGCGAGGGTACGCATCCCCGGAATGTACCAGCCTACGACACTTAAAACCTGCTGACAGTGAGGGCATACATGTGACGTCTCAGTTAACGGATGAAGCGGCGTGGTGCGGGAGGAATCCTGAGTAAGGCACGGAGTTGCGACATGCATGGCGAAGTTAGCTGTCTGAACACTCTCTCCGCCCGGAAAAACAGCGTTTCCGTTTACTATATTTCTTAAATCATAACCGAGTTCGGAGAGGTACCGTTCGATGTCGTTGGGCGAGTTGCCCATATCAAAAGTAGTTTGGCCAAACTCGAAAGTTATGCAACGAATGGCCTGCTTCTGTAACATGCGGCGGGCACCGAGCAAGACCTGTAATTCCGCACCTTCAACGTCAACTTTCAGAAGATCAATCTCGTCGATGCCGTTCCTCTCACAGTAAAGATCCAACGTGGTGGCCGAAACTGTTTCGGAACCAACAGCTCTGACATCGATACCGTAATTTTCGAGAGGACGTAACGCTTGTGAGGTCCAGCTCAGGTAGCCGTCCCCATACGAATAAATGACCACGCTCTGCTCCTGCTCGGCGAGAGCAATCGGCTGTAGGTGTACGTTTCGGAGGGAGGATGCCGAACACAGCGCCACCAATTTTTCAAACGCTGCGGTGCTCGGCTCAAAAGCGTGAACGGAACCTTCAGTTCCGATGAAGCGTGAAAACATTAAGGTCAGTTCACCAACATTTGCGCCTACGTCAAAGACAAGCATTCCCTCGCGCAGATAATCCAGGTAGAACAAGCGTTCCGCTCGTTCAACTTCGAGATAACTGGCAGGCGAATGGGATGGTCGAGTCTTAGCTCGATTCTTCACAGACTGCTCCCTTATGCGAGCGCTTCGCGAACGATCTCATTGATCCTCGCGGCACGATTTTCAAAAGTATGATCGCGCAACGTGCGGCGTTGGCCTGCCGACGCGATGTTATTGCGCTCCTTCTCGTGCCGAAGAAGATACTTAACCTTCTCAATGCACTCATCCGCGTTACGGTAAGTAACAACCTCGGAGTCGACTTCGAATAGCGTCGAGAGGTTTGACTTCCAGTCTGTTAATAGACAGCTGCCAACTCCCGTGGCCTCGAATAGACGCATATTCGACGCGTTAACGGGTGAGATATCGATATGCGTATTGAGAGCCACACGGCTGTCATGCAGTTGTTGAAACATGTCCAGACCGAACAGGGGCGGTTTAGAACGACGCCATATCTCATGGTCCACCCATGGCGAATCGGAAACAGGCGAGGAGAAGTAGCGCGATGCGCGTTGAAGTAGTGAGCCGAACCGGGAGGTCGTTGGTGTCCGCATTTCAGAAGGAGGTTCTGAGACGTCTGACCAGATTTGCAAACTGGTTTCTCGAACCAGCTTCGCAAGCACCCTTTCCCGTTCGATGTGAAACTGTTCAGCTTTGAAGATTGAACCAACGAATGCGAAGTCGGTGATCTGAGTATAGCGCGCAGTCAGCTTTTTCAAGATCCGCGCTTCAAATGCATGATTTACATGAGCGCTCCGGCGGCCATTTTGCTGGAAGTGTTTTACTAGTTCGGGTACGCACGACAGGACGATATCGCATTCATTGAAAATCGAACCATCATGGTAGGGCGCGCCACACCAGCCCAGAATCAGCTTGATTGATTGGCATTCGTCTTTTATGCGCCTAAGGAAAGATGCTGTTACGGTGGAGTAGTCCGCTACGATTAATACATCAGGTTGAAAGTCTCTTATTTGTGCAGCCGTGATATCAAATAACCAGTTGTCCGGATCGAACAAGACGTTTTGCTCAGCCGCCCATTGCTTTTGCAGCGGTTCGGCATTCGCGATCAGATCGCATGTTTCATATCCGAGCGTTTGAAGTGCCCTGGTCCAAAAATTCGATGAACCGAAACAGTCATCGATAAGCGCCGAGTGTTGGGTTGAATACGACTGGTCTGCCAGATCGAGAAACCGACTATAAAACTGTTCCAGATATTTTGAATAGTAGACACCGATTTTTAGTAAGCGCATCTAAGTGGGTACATCACAATTCCATGAAGTAAACAACATTTCCGGCCTCAGTACGTTTGCCAGAGTCGACAAATCCCAGTTTGGCAGCTCCGCGGATCGATATGTTATCCGGGTGAATAGTGGCCATTAAACGTCGCCCGCCGGAAAAACGGGTGATGAGTTTAGCGACATCAATCGCGACGTGCAAAAGCGTTACACTTCGGTGTTTGTGCGCGATAAATAAGCCGAATGATGGGATATCGTATCCTTCATCCCAGCCCTTAAGCATGAATATCGCGATCAATTCCTCGCGCCAGAAAATGCCGGAATAAACGTCTCGGATTTTTAGAGAGAGAACTTTGACAATTTCTTCCTCCTCGAAGCCGAACGCATAAAAAAAACGCGCGTACTCCGGAGGCTGCGTCAATAGCATGGTCGACACCATAGCTGCGTCTTCAATTCCAAGAGGACGGATAGTGAAGTCGGAAGTGCCTTTCGAATCGTCCGTCACTTTAGTTTCACCAGCACCAGGATGAGTTCAGCATACATTAATTCCCCACACTCAGCTCACCTTCATTCGCTCGCAAGTAAGTGCAAAGCTAGTTACATCCGATGTCCCCGGTTGATTGTGACCTCGTGCGGCATGGTATGCTCAGGCTCAGACCATCATCACCGTTGGAAGCCTCCTCTCACCAAATTATGAATAACGAAAATCCTTGATGGATTTTTGAACTTACTATTGAAAGGATGCCGGAGCACATCTGTGAGGGGCGAACAACTGGGCGTGAAGAACAATCTAATTTCGATAATCGTTCCGACCTATAACTGCGGGCGCAAGGTCGCCGACACGATCGACTCGGTTTTGTCACAGTCTGGCGATTCCTATGAGCTTATCGTTGTTGACGGGGGATCGAAGGATGAGACACTTGAAGTCATCAACAAATATGGCAGCAACCTTACCTTGATTTCCGAAGCCGACCGTGGGCTTTACGATGCCATGAACAAAGGCATCCGCATCTCGACTGGAAAGTATCTGCTGTTTCTTGGGGCCGGCGACCGTCTAAGAGACGGCATTATTTCGCGGATGGCGCCAGTATTACCGAAACGAAAGCTTTGCTTGGTTTACGGAAATAGTTATTGGGTCAGGTACGGAACAGTAACGTCGGGAGCGTTTTCAATAGAGAAATTGAGGAGCAGCAATATTTGCCACCAGGTAATTTTTTATGATCGGAGGCTCTTCCAGCTCCTGGGCCAATACGATATTAAGTATCCGCTCTGCGCTGATTGGGTCTTCAATATGAAGTGCTTCGCCCACCCCGGCGTGAGCAAGATTTATCACGATCTCGTGGTCGCGGATTTTGAAGGGTGGGGACTCAGCGACACTCAGCATGACTATCAATTTCTCGCTGACTTGCCATCCTTAATCGATAAGTACATCGAAAAATCGCCCCGCAGAATCTCCTCCCGTGCTTTCGCCTACTCCATGCAAAGGTTTTCGACGTCGGCAACCACAGTGGTTACGCTCCTGACTTCGCTGCTGACGCGACAAAAACCTTAAGAAATCAAAATCGACAAGGGGTTTGGTGCGGCCGTCCGCGCCTGGGAAACAAAGCTTCCATGTGTGGTATTGCCGGTTTAATTAGTCGAAATTACGTCACTCCTGAAGAACGCGCACGAGTCAGCCGAATGCGCGATGGCCTGATTCATCGTGGTCCCGACAGTGCAGGCGAATACCGTGGTCCCGAAATTCAGTTGGCGGTGCAGCGGCTGGCGATCATCGACATTGATGGGGGAGATCAGCCGCTTTACAACGAAGACCGTTCTCTCGTGCTCGTAGCCAACGGCGAGATTTACAACTACCTCGAATTACGTGATCGACTTAAAAGCAAGGGCCACCATTTCACGTCGTCAAGCGACTGCGAAGCGATCCTTCATTGCTACGAACAATACGGCGATGATTTCAGCCAGCACCTGCGCGGTATGTTTGCTTTTGCGCTCTGGGATGAAAAGCGCAAAAAGCTGATTCTTGGGCGCGACCCAATGGGAGAAAAACCTTTATACCTTTACGAGCAGGATGGTCGGTTGCTCTTCGCTTCTGAGATGAAAGCATTGTTGCGATCAGGGCTGGTTCCGTTTGAGTTGGATCCCGTCGCGATTAATTCCTACTTCCATTATCAGTTTGTGCCAGAGCCCAGAACGGCGCTAGAGGGAGTACGTAAGCTGTCAGCGGCTCACTTGCTTATTCTTCACTTCGATCCATGGTCCATCGAAGAGAGATGTTATTGGAGAATGGAGGATTCTCCTCCTCTGGATGGAGACGCCCCGACTTTAATCCGCGAGCAGCTTGACCGGGTGGGACAGTCAATAACCACTGCGGATGTACCGGTTGGCGTCGCTCTGAGTGGCGGACTTGATTCGAGCACCGTCGCCGCGTTTGCCGCGCGCCACTACGCCGGAGAACTTCACGCATTCAGTATCGGCTATCAAGGCAGACCCGAAGGATGTGACGAACGCAATGAGGCGCAGAGGTTTGCGCAGTACCTTGGTATGTATTTTCATGAAGCTGAGATCAGCACCGATGATGTGGCCGAGTTTTTTGGTGAGCTGCAGTTTTGGAAAGATGAACCTGTCGCCGATTACGCCGGCCACTCTTACTACGCCGTTATGAAGTTGGCGCGGGAACAAGGCGTGCCGGTGGTGTTGCAGGGACAGGGAGGCGACGAACTCTTTTGGGGTTATCCGCAACTACGGCAAGCCGCAAGCGAAACTCACGCGAAGCAAGCACTTGCGTCAGGCTTAATCACAGCTATCCCGGGTTATCTTTCGCTAAATACCGATAGGGCGTCCGACTCAAATAGAAGCTCTTTCTGGCCGAACCTGGGCGAAGTGCGTTACGCGCTGGGAAAGATGCGTGAACACCGAAATGGCCCGGTGGATCGAATGATTTTCTATGATGTGTCTGAAGATTTCATTGCAGCGAGCAATGAAATTCCGGCTATCTACACTAAAGAGTTTACTGATGCTATCGGTGAAGCTGATGTGTCAGAACTTTCTAAGGTCCCCCTGCCATGGGTCGACGTTGATGTAACGCTGACTCGTCTGGTGAGTGAAACTTATCTTCGCTGCAATGGTATCTGCCAGGGCGACAGACTTGCCATGGCTTCCAGCGTCGAAATGCGTCTGCCCTTCCTTGATCAGGAGTTTGTGCAAACTATCATCGGACTCCGCAAGACAAGATCCGATCAGCAACTGCAGCCAAAAGAGTGGCTGCGACGCGCAGTTGCCGGCGTGGTGCCAGAATGGGTTCTAAATCGACCCAAGCGGGGATTCACACCGCCGGTCCATGAATGGCACACGGCAATTTTTTCTCAGCACGGAAGCTCTTTACGTAATGGGTTTCTCACCAGTCGCGGCGTGCTTAATTCGGAGAGCGCTCACCGTCTATCGGTTGGGCCATATCCTCCAGGACTTTCAAGTCCCGTATCTTTTAAGGCACTTGTACTCGAGCAGTGGTGTCGTGAGATGAGCGCAGTGGTTAATAGTGCCGCGGTTGCGTGAGGCTGATGTTTAAGAAAAAACTTAGGATTGGAATTAATGCGCAACTTACGGCTGACAGTGGGACAGGTGGCATTATTGCCGTGCTGCGCGCGCTAGCCAGACTGACCGAATTGGATGGACCAGAGGAGTATGTTTTTGTCGGACCTCATTCGGATCCGGAGTGGCTTAGACCTTTGGTTCAGGCTAATCACAAGATAGTGCGCGGCCCCAAATTACCAACTCCCAGTCCTGTGGCCGCCACTGTCAAAACCAACCAGCGAAGTCTGCAACCGCTTAGGCCACTCGCTCGAGGCCTTCGACGCCTTATGGGCTTCAATGTAGCCGGAGCATCAGACTCAGCTACGGCCACCGCTGTAGAATCGATACCACCTTCCTCCAAGCAAAGGTTTTTTGATGCCCTGGGGTGTGACGTAATTCACTTTCCCTTCCAAGCTTATGAAGCATGCAGCGTTCCTATAATTTTCAACCCTCACGATTTGCAGCATCTTCACTACAAAGAGTTCTTCTCCGAAGAAGAAATCGCCTGGCGTGAAGCCCTCTACCCAGCGGCTTGCCGAGCGGCAGATACCGTGGTGGTCGCTTCCAAATACATCAAAGGCGATATTGTGGAACACCTTGGCATTCCCCCTGAAAAGATTCAGGTGATTCCATGGGCTCCCCCGCCACTGTCTCGATCCCCGAACGAGAATGATCAAACAGATTCGAAGGCAATCCGGAAAAAGTATGGATTAAACGACGGGCCTTTCGCACTCTACCCCGCAATGACCTGGGAGCATAAGAATCACCTTCGTTTGCTCGAAGCCATAGCTCAGCTACGCGACACGGAAAATCTGAAAGTGCAGTTTGCCTGCACCGGGTTCAAGACAGAGTTCTGGCTCCGTATAGAGTCGAGACTGCATGAACTAGGGCTCAACGAACTGGTGAAGTTTCCCGGACTAATTCCGATCGAAGATCTGAATGCGTTATACCGCGCATCGCAGTTTGTTTTTGTGCCCACGCTTTACGAGGCAGCAAGTGCGCCAGTATTCGAAGCTTGGCAACATGGCGCGCCGGTGGCTTGCTCCAACGTTACATCATTGCCTGAGCAGGCCGGCGAAGCAGCCTTGCTTTTCGATGCCTCGTCGGTTAACGAAATCGCCGCGGCCCTCTCGACCATGGCGACAGATGCAGTGCTTCGGGATCAATTGAGACTTCGCGGAACGTTGCGCTTAGAAGAGTTCAGTTGGGGCAGAACCGCGAGGAGCTATCGCGCAGTCTACCGAAGAGCAGCTGGACAGGAACTCAACGAAGAGGATCGCTGGCTTCTGAGTTTGAACAATGACTCCGCGGCAGCATTAAGGGAAGTGGCCCGGTGAGCGAACGACGTATACCGATTGCTGTGCCCGACCTGGGTGGCAATGAGAAAGCCTACCTGGTCGACTGCATCGAGTCCGGCTGGATTTCGTCAGCAGGGAAGTACGTCGAGGCGTTTGAGCGCGCCTTCGCCGAATATTGTGGCGTGCGCCACGCCATTGCCTGCACAAGTGGCACCACGGCCCTTCATGTGGCCCTTCTTGCACTCGGCGTTGGCCCCGGTGATGAAGTAATCGTGCCGACACTTACCTTTGTCGCCACAGCGAATGCAGTCAGCTACTGTGGCGCCCGTCCGCGATTTATCGACATAGATCCAGAGACGTGGACTCTGAACCCGGACTTGATCGCAACCAGCATTACGGCGCGCACGAAGATCATTTTACCAGTCCACTTGTATGGTCACGTCGCCGACCTTGGCCCAATCACGGACTTGGCTCGGAAACACGATCTCCTGGTGCTCGAAGACGCTGCCGAGGCTCACGGTGCGGAATTTCAGGGTCGTCGCGTGGGTTCAGTTGGCGATGTCGGTGCTTTTAGTTTTTACGGAAACAAAATCATCTCGTGCGGAGAAGGTGGGATGGTGGTCACCAATTCCGCAGAACTTGCCGGACGGGTAGCTTTGCTCCGCGGGCAGGGCATGGATACAAACAACCGTTATTGGTTTCCAGTCATTGGATATAACTATCGGATGCCAAACTTGACTGCTGCCGTCGGTCTGGCTCAGTTGGAGAGAATTGACTGGCACCTGGAACGTAGGCGTGAAATTGTTGCCTGGTATCAGGAAATGTTGGGGGAGGTGGAAGGCGTGCGATGGCAAGGCAACAGCGAAAATCGGAAAAGCGTTGACTGGTTGTTTACCATCACCTTCGACGAACCAACCAAAATCGGCCGTGACGAATTAATACTGCGCCTGGCTAAATGTGGGATTGAGACTCGGCCGGTGTTCTACCCCATGCACATCCTTCCGCCTTACAGGGAAATGGCAAAAGATGATGGACCATTTCCGGTTGCTGATCGAATTGCACGATCAGGACTCAGTTTGCCGACATGGACCGGCCTGACCAGGGAAGACGTGAGTTACGTGTGTGACAGGTTGCGTGAAAGTGTAGCGTTAAGCTAATGCGGCTTTAAAATCTCATCCCCTTGAGACTCCGTAAAACGAACGACACCGACGGCAGAGTGTTTTGTCTATCCTGCGCAATAGTTGATGAGCTTGCATTGAAGTTGAAACCATCTCTAATGCAAAGTAAGCTTCATTAAGTATTCACACGAATTATTTAGTCCGAAGGGAACGGCTTGGAACTGATTGAGGACAAATTTCGCGACGAATGCGGCGTGTTCGGCATTTATGGTCACGCGGATGCTTCGCGACTAACGTATCTTGGTCTCTACGCACTGCAGCATCGCGGCCAGGAGTCGTGCGGAATTGTTTCTTCAAATGATACGGAGCTGCGTCAAGAACGGGCGATGGGCCACGTCGCCGACGCCTTCGATCAATCTGCGCTCGATCGTTTGACCGGTTCGAGCGCAATTGGTCATGTTCGTTATTCCACCGCCGGCGAAGTTTCGATCCGCGAGGCCCAACCTTTTCTGGTTACCTGTCAGCATGGCCAGATCGCTGTTTGCCACAACGGCAATCTTCCGTTCGCCCGTGAAGAGCGTCGGCAGCTCGAACGTGAAGGCGCGATCTTTTCTGCCACTTCAGACACCGAGGTGATACTTCATAAGGTGGCGCGCTCCAGGGCCGCATCAGTCCGCGAAGCGATCCCGGAAGTGTTAAAAAGCACCGAAGGCGCGTTTTCGATGCTTTTCCTAACGCCCAACGAGTTAATTGCCATTCGCGATCCGCGCGGTTTTCGGCCTCTGGCACTGGGCCGGGTAGGTGATGCCTGGGTAGTCGCGTCGGAAACCTGTGCTTTCGATCTGATTGACGGCGAATACATCCGCGACGTTGAACCCGGTGAAATGATTGTGATCGATCGGGATGGTTTGCGTTCATCGCATCAGCTCGAAAAACAACAAGCCTCGATGTGTTTGTTTGAGCACGTCTATTTCGCGCGACCCGATTCACTTATTTATGGCCGCTCCGTAAATGAATCGCGTCACAAGATGGGCAAGCGATTGGCCATCGAACAACCTGCCGACGCCGATCTCATAGTTCCGGTACCTGACTCTGGAACCGTGGCGGCGATTGGTTACGCAGCCCAAAGCGAAACCAGTTTCCGGTTTGGGCTGGTCCGCAATCATTATGTCGGTCGCACCTTCATCGAGCCGCGCCAGTCGATTCGTTCGTTTGGAGTCCGCATCAAGCTCAATCCGGTTCGTCACTTGATTGCGGGCAAGCGAGTAGTCTTGATCGACGATTCAATTGTGCGAGGGACGACCTCGAAGAAGATAGTGCGTATGGTTCGTGAGGCAGGTGCGAAGGAAATTCATGTCAGGATCAGTTGTCCACCCACCATCAGTCCCTGCTACTACGGCATCGACACGCCCAACAAAGCTGATCTGATTGCCGCACAAATGTCTGTTGAGGAAATCAGAAAATTCATCGAGGCTGACTCGCTTGGTTATCTTTCACTCGAAGGAATGATGGAAGCGATCGGCATCAATCCGGAATCTTCGTGTGTGGCCTGCTGGAATGAGAAGTATCCGACTCGGATTACGCAGGAGGCGGAAACGATGTGGGAACGAGACCATGAAGCGGTGATTGAGGCTTAGCAGAGACGATATGGCACGCTCGTCGATTAAAGGTTGTGGATGTGCGGCAGCAGTTCTGGTTGTTCTACTTTCTGCGGCCAGCTATCTCGGTTGGAAATACGCGTTGCCATGGTGGCGTACCCAACCCCCTCCGGCGTCGGGCAAAGAGCTGCGCGTGCATGTGCTTGATGTTGGCCCAGTCAACGGCGATTCCATCTTGATTGTCTCTCCATCCGGCAAGACGGTTCTGATCGATGCCGGCGACACTGGCAAGGGTAAGGTTGTGCTCGAGGCACTCAAGCGAAACAACATCCAGCAGCTCGACTACTTCATCGCTACCCACGCACATCCTGATCACATGGGTGGGGCCGACGAAGTAATGAAAGCCATCAAGGTCCTTAACATCATCGATAGTGGCCAGGGTCCCGACGTGCCCGAGTCGTTACTCCCTAAACCCGCTGCAAAGGCGACGCCAAAACCGTCTGCAAAAGCTACGCCCAGGAAGCGAACCGGCGTCACAGCATTTTATGAAGAGTATCAGGAAGCGTTGACGCAGAGTGGTGCACAATATGAAAAGGCCGAACCTGGAAAGAAATATGATCTGGGGGATGGCGCGCTGTTAACGATTTTGGCTCCCACCGAACCACTGTTTACCAGAGAACAGACCAAGACCGGCGGCAACGTGCCGAACGCAAATTCAGTCGTGGCGCGTTTGGACTATGGCAGTTTTTCGATGCTTCTTCCTGGGGACGGCGAAGAACAGACTGAACATCGTTTGTTGACCAAGGATCCGGATTTGAGAGCGACGCTACTCAAAGTGGCCCATCACGGCTCGAAGTATGCTACGTCGAAGGATTTCATAGATCGGATAAAGCCGCAGGTGGCGATCTTTTCCTGCGGCGCCTGGAACCGTTACGGCCACCCCTCGCAAGCCGTGCTCGATCGACTCAAGAGTGCAAATGCGAAAGTTTATCGAACCGATCTGCAGGGCGAGATCACGATTACTACACGAGGGAAAGAAAACGACTACGTGGTGAAGACTGCAAAAGAAGCGACGAGTGATTTGTGGCTTGGTCGCGTGGGCCAGAAAGATGATTCGACCAGGTCAGGTTTCATTGCCTACGGAGACTTTGGAGCGCCGCCGAAGACAAAAGACGGTAAATAGTGAAGGGTAAATGGTGAATGGTGCGTCGATGAGCTAAGGCTGACTGTTCGCCCTGGCACGGATAAATCGCATCGGTTTTAATCCCCAATTCACTAGATACGAATCAATAATTACGGACCATCCATTCACCATTCACCAGCCCATGAAGCCAATAACCTACAGTGATGCCGGTGTTGATATTGACGCCGCTACCCGCGCGACGGACAAAATCAAACAACTCGCGAAGCAGACTTTCAATGAGCGCACGTTGTCTGAGATTGGTAGTTTCGGGGGGATGTTTGACGGCGCGTTTCCGGGATTGGAACAGCCGGTACTGGTTGCGTCGGCCGACGGCGTGGGTACCAAGCTCAAGATTGCGTTCCTCACAGGCATTCACAACACTGTCGGACGTGACCTTGTGAACCATTGTGTTAACGATATTCTGGTGCAGGGTGCACGGCCGCTCTTCTTCCTGGATTACATCGCAACCGGAAAACTCAAGCCTGATGAAGTTGCGGCCATCGTCGAAGGTGTCGCCAACGGATGTCGTGAAAATGGCTGCGTGCTGCTCGGCGGTGAAACGGCGGAGATGCCGGACTTTTACTCTGCCGGTGAATACGATATTGCCGGGTTCATCGTCGGCGTAGTTGATAGAGAGAAAACTATCGATGGAAAACAGATTGCGGTAGGTGATGTGCTGTTGGGTTTACCGTCAGTTGGGCTCCACACGAATGGGTACTCGCTCGCACGCAAACTCTTTTTTGAGGTCGCCGGCCACGAGCCCGGCACACATCTGGATCAGCTGGAGATGACCATTGGGGAGTCGTTGTTGCAGCCACACGCGAGTTATCTGAGACCGCTTGAGGATCTGCTTGATACTGGCAAGATCAAGGGCCTTGCGCACATCACCGGCGGCGGATTGACTGACAACATCCCGCGCATCCTTCCGGAAGGCACCGCTGTAGAAATCAAAGAGGGTGCCTGGCCCATACTGCCGATTTTTCAAGTAATGCAAAAGATCGGAAGCGTCTCCGACGCTGAGATGTATCGAACTTTCAATATGGGAATCGGGATGGTGATCGTAACGTCGCCGGAAGATTCCGGGGAATTGATATCTCACTTCAATCGGCGTGGCGAGGCGGTCTTCCAAATTGGCACGGTGACTGCCGGCAACAGGTTGGTGTCAATCAAGTAAATGGTACCTCTCGGAATACTGATCTCAGGTCGTGGTTCAAATATGGTGGCGCTCGCAAATGCGATTCGCGAAGGCAGCATTCCTGACGCCCAGATCGCCGTAGTTCTGAGTGATCATGCCGATGCGGCTGGTCTAAGTCGGGCAAGCGAACTCGGTTTGAAAGTAGAAACGGTTGAGCGGCAAGGACGGTCGCGTCAGGAACACGACGAAGAAACGGTTGCCGTCTTGCAGAGACATGAAGTTGAAATGGTCTGCCTGGCAGGCTACATGCGAGTTCTTTCAGGTCGGTTTTTGGAATCGTTTCCCCAGCGGATTCTGAACATTCATCCCAGCTTGTTGCCTGCGTTCCCCGGCCTCAACGCTCAGCTTCAAGCGCTTGAGCATGGCGTTAAGGTAACGGGTTGCACGGTCCACTTCGTGGATGAAACTTTGGATGGCGGCCCGATTGTCGCGCAACGCGTGGTACCGGTTTACGACAACGATACCGAGGAGACTTTGTCCGCGCGAATTCTTCAGCAGGAGCACGAACTCTATCCCGAAGCTGTGGCCACATTGACGAGTAAGGCATATCGGATCGTGGGCCGCCGCGTTACGCCAATCGGGGACTGAATACTTACGATGAGCTCAATGACCGTAGACGAACAACTCTCATACCTTCGCAAAGGCGCGGCTGAAATTATTCGCGAGGATGAACTGCGCGCTAAGTTGGAGAATTCCGTAAAGACCGGCAAGCCTCTGCGGGTCAAGTTAGGAGTGGATCCAACCGCACCGGACATTCATCTCGGCCATACAGTTGTAATTCGGAAGCTGCGCGCCTTTCAGGAATTGGGTCACACGGTGATCTTCCTTATCGGCGACTTCACGGGTTTGATCGGTGACCCTTCGGGAAACTCGGCTACCCGACCGCAATTAACTCGCGAAGAGATCAACGCCAACGCTGAAACCTACAAGAAACAGATTTTCAAGCTGCTCGATCCGGAGAAAACCGAGCTGCGCTTCAATTCTGAATGGATGGACCAGCTTGGTTCAGACGGTTTCATTCGGCTGGCTTCACACGTAACGGTGAAACAGATCCTTGAGCGCGACGACTTTTCCAACCGATTACAGGCTGAAAAGCCGATTGCGCTGCACGAGCTGCTTTACCCATTGACTCAGGCTTACGACTCAGTGGCGCTCGAAGCAGACGTGGAGTTAGGCGGCACCGATCAAAAGTTCAACTTGCTTATGGGGCGTAATCTTCAACGCGAGTATAAGCAGGAAGCACAGGTTGCGATGGTGATGCCGCTTCTCGTGGGCACCGACGGTGTGCAGAAGATGTCGAAGAGTTTAGGAAACTACATCGGCATTAATGAATCGCCGCAGGAAATTTTCGGCAAGGTAATGTCGATATCGGATGATTTGATGTGGCGGTACTATGAGCTGTTAACTGATCTAAGCCTTGAAGAAATAAGACGGATTCAACTAACGGTAGGCGCCGAGGAACGACATCCTCGCGATGTAAAGGTTGAACTCGCCAAACGAATGATTGCTGACTTTCATTCCTCCAGCGATGCCGATGCTGCCGAGGATGAGTTCAATCGGATTTTCCGCGAGAAGCAGGCGCCTGACGATGTCAAAAAGTGGATGGTAAATTATGTGGGACGGAAGAAGGTCAGTCGTGTCTTAGTTGACGCAGAGCTTGCTCCCTCGATGGCTGAGGCTCGTCGACTAATCGAACAGGGCGCTGTCCGTATCAATGATGAGAAAATTATGAAGTCAGATGCGGAGATAGATGTGACAACACAGGAGATGCGCTTTCAGGTAGGGAAACGCAGATTTCTGAGCATACGTGGTCGCCAGTAGTCTTTCGCAATGTCTACAGCCCTCGCCACCGAAGACATCCTAATCATCGAAACGCCGGAACGCGTGCCGCTTCACTTCGCGCTTGCCTCAATTGGCAATCGATTTCTGGCGTGCGCGCTCGACCACGCACTTCAGGTTTTCACGATCATACTTATTGCGATCGGGTTCCTGATACTTGCCGATTACTCAACCCTGGGCCAACGTCTGACGAATGCCCCAAAGTGGATCCATGCCCTGCTAATCGTCATTATTTTCTTGATCATCTCCGGGTACTTCGCGTTTTTCGAATGGCTCTGGAATGGACAGACGCCCGGAAAACGTTTGTTGAAACTTCGCGTTATTCGCGAGGACGGGCGTCCCATAACTTTCTGGGAAGCAGCAGTAAGGAATCTGCTGCGTACGTTCGATATGATGCCAGCGCCGTTCTACTCGATTGGATTGATATCCGTGTTTCTCAGTCTTTCTGACCAACGAGTCGGTGACATGGTTGCTGGCACCGTGGTGGTGCGCGAACGCGAAGCGGAAGCGCCGGCATTCACGCAAGTATTCGCGTCACCGGTAAGCGATACCGCTTTGCGTCGCTCATTCCCGCCAGTTGATTTTGGTGCGGACGTGAACGCTTTGTCGGAAGCTGAAGTTGAGGTGGTTGAGATCTTCCTGCGCCGGCGATGGGAGTTGGCGGACATGGCCAGGCAATGGATGGCCTGGCGGGTCGCCCTACCGCTGATGTACAAACTCCGGCCTTCGTACGATATGCCGAGCTTTACCTATGAAGGTTTTCTTGAAGAACTACTTCATAGGTATCGTGCGCAACACCGCTTCGTCGATTAGGTCCTGATTCATTTCTCGTCTTCTAAAGGAAACAGAGCGCCCGCTTCTTCTGGAGAAATGCCGCCGCCTAAGGATGCGACCGCTTTGGCCAGAACCGGATCGCGGCGAGCGGCAAGGTCCGCCGGTGACGGAACAGACACTTCGTCTGGGACCACGCCCACAACCTCAAGCCGCTGCTTGTCAGGCATGATGAAATCAGCATCCGTGATTGAGGCGCCGTAGGGAATCATGTTGCCGCTGCTCATGTCACCCAACAAACCTGGGCGATAGACGGAACGCATAACTGCACCTGCCGTCCGGTCTCCAATGACAACTCCCCTTTTCTCGATTTGAATAATCCGGGCAAAAATCTCCGCAGCCGAGCCCGACGCGCTGTCGACCAGCACTACCAGCGGTCCCTTGAAGGTACGGTCACCCCGAGACTTGGCCTTGATTGTCTTAGTCTCTTTCCGCCGCTTGACCTCGCCGATAGTCACCTCGCGATCGAAAAAGTAGCCAACCAGCCGTTTCAAAGTAATTTCGTAACCGCCGCCGTTGCCGCGCAAGTCCAGGACCAGCGCTTTGTGCTGGCTGGCTTTTTTCATCGTTTCGTCCACACGGCTTTCAGTCAAACCAAATTCCCGTAACTTCCAGATGAATATGTCGCCGTCTTTTAGCTCAGCAAAGCGTGCTAGTTTTTTCTCGTCTTCTTGCTCTTCATATATTGAGTTGTACAACTCTTTCAAATTGATCTGTCTTGGTCTTTTTTCGACCTTGGCCTTCAACGCAAGCTCTCGTTGCTCACCTTCGGGAGTCTTGACTATGATCCGCTTTCCCGGTTGCGGTCGAAGTACGTTGTAGTTGTACTCCATTTTCCAGAGGGTTTGGCGGGTTGGTCTAAACCCGTCAACGGATAATACCTGGTCGCCAGGATGGAGTTGCTGCTTCTCGGCATCACTGTCCTTTTTGACTGAAACCACGTATGCGGAGTCGCCGATGATTTGCATGGTCCAGCCGTAGTCGACATCCACCGGGCGCGGTGGAGGAACGAAAAAGGTATGTGAATCATTTAGCTCGGAGACCGTCTGAGCAATAATTCCCAAGACCTGGCCAATGTTAACCGCTTCCTTGATCTTCTCTTCCGCGACCTTGAAACGCACATCCAAATCCATCCCATGAAACTTCTCATCGTAGTAAAACTCTTTCAAGTAGTCCTTCATTAGCTGCAACATCGCCAACCCGCGGTTGCGATCGCGTTTAAGATCTTCAACGGTGGGAGCCTGTCCAAAAATTGTCGACGGGGGCAGTAAGATCACTGCGCAAAGGGAGAGGATCAAAACAACCTGGCGCGGTTTATTCCGTGAGTTTTTCAAAATACAAAATCTCCTTCGGTCTTTCATTGGGTGGTTCTTGCTACGACGGGAGAATCTCCACTACCGGTAAGTGTAACGGAGCTTTATGAGCGGCAGGAAGTTACCATACCCGAAGTGGGGTGCGCAAAACGGGCCCCGAATTTGACGGGCCAATCCCTCCTTGTTAAGGTTCCCGGTTCGGCAAGTGAAGATTCTTTTCGGTAAATGAGGTGGGAAGCGATGTCTGTTGACGTGTTTATTTTGGGTGGTAAGCGAACTCCGATGGGGGAATACGTCGGTGCTCTGAAGGACATTTCTGCAATCGACTTGGGCGCGATTGCTGCCAGAGCTACTTTGGAGGCGACCGGCGTTGCGCCGGAAGAAATCGATCACACCGTGATGGGCAATGCCTTGCAGACCTCCGGTGATGCGATTTATGGCGCCCGGCACGTCGCCCTGAAGGCTGGCGTTCCTTTCGATCGGCCCGCACTCACGGTTAACCGTCTTTGCGGTAGCGGAATTCAGTCGGTCATTTCCGGCGCGCAAATGATTCAACTCGGGGAAGCGCAAACCGCGTTAGTGGGTGGAATGGAATCAATGTCGCAGGCGCCTCACGTCGTTCGTGGCGCCCGGGCAGGCTTTCCGCTCGGCGGTGGGAAAATGGAAGACAGTCTGATGGTTGCCTTGCTCGACACGTATTGCAATACGCCCATGGCCGGGACTGCCGAGAATCTGGCGCGAAAATTTGAAGTGTCACGGGAAGAGCAGGATGAGTACGCGCTACGGTCGCAACAGGAAGCGAAGCGCGCGGGCGATGCAGGTTACTTTAACGAGGAGATCGTCCCGGTTGACGTAAAGACCCGCAAAGGCATCGTGCCCTTCATGGCAGACGATCATCCTCGACCGCAGACCACTCTTGAGATTCTGGCAAACCTGAAACCAGCGTTTGCGAAAGACGGATTTGTGACCGCCGGAAATGCGTCAGGCATTGTTGACGGCGCTGCCACTCTGGTGATCAGCGGCGAGGAATACGCCAAGCGTCCGGGTGTTAAGCCTCTCGGTAGGATTGTGAGCTGGGCCTATGCTGGCGTGGAGCCCGAGATAATGGGTATTGGACCGGTGCCAGCGACTCGCAAGGCCCTCGAGAAGGCGGGACTAAAGCTCAATGACATCGACGTGGTTGAAGTAAACGAGGCTTTCGCCGCGCAATACCTGGCTGTGGAAAAAGAGTTGGGCCTGGATCGATCGCGGACGAACGTCAATGGTGGCGCTATTGCGCTCGGACATCCGTTGGGAGCTACTGGAACTCGTCTGGTTCTGACCTTGCTAAATGAGCTCCATCGGCGCGAGGGACGATATGGTTTGGCGACTGCCTGCATCGGAGGCGGGCAGGGAATTGCAATCATTGTTGAGCGCGTGTAGCCGCGTCCCAATGCAAAACCTCGGATGAATAAAGCCCTCCGAATTTCCTGATTTTCCAAGATTTGATCCAAATTCCTAAGGAGTGAGGCTGACGAACTTCGGTAAGCTACCCCAAAGTAGTGAAAAGTGGGCGTTAATCCAGCGACCCCCTATCATCCTCATTCGGCATAAATCTTGCGAACAATTTTAGGTATATTTTTGGGCGTTTGTATGCCCGGATTAATTCAAAGAACGGTAACAAGTATTTCACCACGTTTTAACTGATCTTGGGCTTGCGCCAACCTTGAATAGCGTGATAAAAGTTCGAGTTCTACAAGCGGTAAAAATTCTTTCCTTTCTGACTTTGCATAAATTCAATTCGCCTATATCTCGAGTCACTACCTGCGCCTTCAAGGTTGCGCAGACCCAATCAACGTCTCATTTCTAAGGAGTTCCCCTTATGTCGAAATTTGTGAAGCTGGCGCTTACCGTTGCATTCGTTCTCACTATGAGCGCGGGCGTCTTTGCTCAGTCATCAACGCTGGGCGCTATCGGTGGCACCGTTAGTAACCCCAGTAACGAAGTTGTTCCGGGTGCCGCCGTTACGGTGCTGAACACAGAAACGAACCAGGAAGCGACCGCGACCACGGACGATCAAGGTACGTTTCGCATCGTCAACCTTCAGCCGGGACTGTATCGAGTGACGATCAGTAGCGCCGGCTTCAGCCCTTTCAGCCAGGAGGGCGTCGTAGTTGAGGTAGGACGTGTCACCTCGCTCGAAGTGCCGCTATCAATCGGACCCGTGTCGGGTGGTACCGTCGATGTATTGAGTGAAGCTCCTGTCATCAACACGACCGACAACGCCTCTTCTTCGAACATCAATCAGACTTCTATTAACGAGCTTCCGATTAACGGTCGTCGTGCTTCCAACTTCGTGTTGCTTACGCCGGGCGTTGTGCCCGACGGCAACTTTGGTCTGCTCAGCTTCCGCGGCATCTCGGGCTTGCTCAACAACAACACGGTCGACGGCGGTGACAATAACAACGCTTTCTATGCTGAAGAACGCGGACGTACGCGCATCAGCTATGTTGTGAGTCAGTCTTCAATCCGTGAGTTTCAGGTTAACACCTCAAACTATTCGGCCGAATATGGTCGCGCTGCAGGCGGCGTGGTTAACAGCGTCACCAAGAGCGGTACCAATGAGTTTCATGGCGACCTGTTCTATTACCTCCGCGACAACAAGTTTGGTGCTACGAATCCCCGGACCACGCAAACCATTTTGGTTAATGGCGTTGGCACATCGGTGGCGTTTAAGCCGGTCGACAAGCGTCATCAGTTCGGCGGATCAATTGGTGGCCCTATCGTTAAAGACAAGCTGTTCTTCTTTTTTACGTATGACGAGCAGAAACGAGATTTCCCCGGGGCGGCGATTTTCCCAACCGCGACTTACTTGAACCTCAGTACTGCCGATAGGAATACGCTGAAACTCAGGTCTGCGCTGATTACCGATGCCCGCATCGATCAGTCGCTTGCGTTTCTGGCAGGCTTGACAGGTCCCGTACCTCGTACACAAGATCAGCGCATTTTCTTTCCCAAGATTGATTGGGTCGTAAACAAGGACAACACATTTACCGCGTCGTATAACCGCATGCGCTCGCAGTCTCCTGCTGGTATTGAGACGCAGCCGACAACCACCAAGGGTATTACCACCTTTGGTGATGATTTCGTGCAGACTGACAGCCTTAATTTACGATTGACGTCAACCTTGGCGCCGACTCTGCTTAACGAATTTCGCTTCCAGTATGGACGCGATAATCTGTTTGCCTTCAGCGTTGCGCCATCAGCTGGCGAAGCTATCCTGGCGCTGGGCCCGGATGGACGCCCAGCCCAGATCGGTGTCAATGGCTTTACTTTTGGTAAGCAGGACTTCCTCGAGCGATACGCAAACCCCGATGAAAAGCGCTGGCAGTTCGCCGACACGATGACATGGTCCAAGGGTCAGCACACGCTGCGATTTGGTGGCGACATCAATCGCGTTGATGACCTGCTCGATAACCTCAGACTGGAATCCGGTAGCTACAATTACAGCAACTTGGGTGACTTTACCGTTGATTATCTCAACGTCGTGCTCAATGGCGCGTTGCGAACCGGCAACGTGCAGTGCTTCGGCAACACTGGCGGTATTAGACCGACATTGCGCGCTGGAAAATGCTACACCAGTAACTATCAGCAAGCTTTTGGTCCGACTGCTTTCAGCATTAGGACCACCGACTACAATCTGTTCGTCCAGGATGACATCCGGGTCAGCCCACGTCTAACCGTTAACCTTGGTTTGCGCTACGAATACGAACAGCTGCCGGAACCTCAGATTCCGAACACGCTGGCTAACCTGCCAGGTCAACTTGTCGGACCAGAACAAACTCGAAACCTGCCTAGTGACAAGAACAACTTTGGGCCACGTTTCGGTTTTGCTTACGACTTGACTGGCGATGGCAAGACTTCTCTTCGTGGCGGGTACGGAATCTATTACGGTCGCATCATCAATTCGACGATCATCAATGCAATCAACGGCACGGGCGTAGCTGCCGCCCAGCGAGTGTTTTCGCTAGCAGCGAACGCCGCGGATGCTCCTATTTTCCCGAATATCATACCCGCGGTTCCAGTGGCAGGCGGGAGCGTTCCGAATATCCAGGTTTTCTCGGAAAGAATGGGGCATCCGTTAATTCACCAAGCGGACATGGTGTTTGAACGAGAAATCATGCCTAACACCGTGGTATCGGCATCCTTCCTCGTCAGCCTCGGTCGCAGACTGCCGACTTTCACAGATCGCAATCTGCCGGATCCGGTCACCCGAACCTTCCAATTTATTAACGGTGGCCCGAACAACGGTCAGACCATCACGGTTCCGTTCTTTACCGGCGCGCGACGCGATACAAGGTTTGGCGCCATTACCGAGATCACCAGCGAGATCAATACTGAGTACACAGCGCTGGTTTTACAGGCCAATCGCCGGTTGTCCAAAGGACTTCAGTTCCAGGTTAACTACACCCGTTCAAGAACTACTGACACCGGTCAGAATTCAGCGACCTTCACCTTTACGAATGGTCCATTGAATCCGTTTGACATGAGTCTGGAACCTGGTCGGTCAAACCTCGACATTCCCCATCGCTTTGTTGCCAGTGCCGTCTGGACGCCTGACGCTCCCTTCGGTTTGGAGAACAGCGAAGTAGGCAAGGCGATTTTTGGTGGATGGACCATCGCTCCGATTTTCATGGCCCAGTCAGGTGTTCCCTACTCGGCTAACATTAGCGGATTTGGACCAGCCTCGATTGGTGGTGGAATCACCGGCTCGGGTGCTCTCGGTCGAATTCCTTTCCTGTACGAACGCAACCAATTCCGCCAGCCGAGGATTTGGAACGTCGACCTACGCCTGTCTCGTCGCATTAAGTTCAACGAGTCAATGAACGTTGAATTCCTGGCAGAAGCATTTAACATCTTCAACCGCTACCAGGTGACCAGCGTAAATACGACGTTGTACACTTTCTCCACAGCGGCCCCGTGTACAGTTACTCCGACAATTCAGTCGTGTCTCAGCTTTACACCGAATGGTCCAAACTTCGGCGTACCAAGCGGAGCGGGGAACTCCATCTTCCGCGAACGCCAGATTCAGTTTGCAGCCCGATTCCATTTCTAAGATAAGGCAGCAGCAAAACTCAACCGGGTGAGCTTTCAAAGCTCACCCGGTTTTTTTTCGCCCTACGAATTGAATTAACTCTTAGATAAGCCGATCGCCCTCAATCACTACTGAATCCTGACGATAGTGGCATCCTCGACTCTGCCGGTTGTGCAGCGCAGCCTGGGCCACGATTAGGGCTACTTCAACCGCGTTTCGCAAACCAATCAAACCATCGTCGAGCTTCGTGGTCCGGTAAAACGTTTCGATCTCATTCCACAGGTGGCGCAGCTCTCGTATAGCCCGGGAAATACGTTCTCCGTTTCGCACCAGCCCCACGTAGTGCCACATGATGTTTTGAATGGTCTGCATGTCGCCCTGGATCAACGCCGGATCTGCATCGGCCACGAGGCCGCTTTCATCCCACGGTGGCACGTTTTCAAAGTCGACCTGCAATGCTGGCCCATGGTCCAGGGACGCTTCGATATTCTTGGCCGCTCGGCTTCCCCACACGAGACCTTCCAACAACGAGGTTGACGCTAAACGATTTGCGCCGTGGACACCGGTGCAACTAACTTCGCCGACCGTATACAGTTTTTCAATACTGGAACGTGCCCATTCATCTACCAACACTCCGCCACAAAAATAGTGGGCTGCCGGGACCACCGGAATTGGTTCCGCTGTAATATCAATCCCAAACTTCAAGCAGTGCTGGTAAATGCTAGGGAAGCGCTCTCGAATTGCCGCCGCAGGTAGACGCGAAGCAATATCGAGAAGCACATGGGAATAGCCGTGCTTTTCCATCTCATAATGTATCGCGCGGGCCGCGATATCGCGCGGCGCCAGGTCCTTCCACTCCGGTGAATACTCCGCCATGAATGGTCGACCGTCTGGTGTGATTAAGATCCCACCCTCTCCACGAACGGCTTCACTGATCAGGAAACCCTCTGCACCAGGCACCGCCAGGGCCGTGGGATGAAACTGAACGTACTCCGCGTTAGCGATCCGGGCGCCCGCGCGATTAGCCATTGCCAGACCATCACCACGCGCCCCAATCGGGTTCGTAGTGCTGCGATAAATTCGTCCGAGGCCACCGGTGGCGAGAATGGTTGCGTCTGCCAGGTATCGATGCACTGTGCGCTCCTGACGATCAAACATATAGGCGCCATGACAGGAGATGGGTCGATAGTTATCCAGCGGATCCCGAGAATGGTGTGGGAAAGTAATTAGATCGACAGCGGTGATTTCAGATTCAATCGTAACGTTTGAACACTCGCGCAACGCCGCGATCAAACCGTTCATGATCGCGTTCCCGGTTGAATCGCCAACGTGAACTATCCGTCGCTGGGAATGTGCGGCTTCGGTGGTGAAGAGCGGATTTCCATCTACATCATGGTCGAAGGTGACGTGTGCGGTTTGTTCAAGAACTTCGTGAAGTAGCCGCGGGCCTTCTTCAGCGAGGATCCGGGCAGCGTTAGGCGACGTGACGCCAGCGCCGGCTTCGATAATGTCTTTTTCCAGGAGTTTAGGGCTATCGTCCAGGCCGCGGCTGATGATGCCACCCTGTGCGTATCGAGTGTTGGATTCGTGAGGGTCGCGCGCTCGCGTGACGACAGTAATCTGTCGTTGAGAGTTTTTGGCGAGCTGCAGGGCAGCAGTGGCCCCGGCGATGCCGCACCCAATGATCAGCACATCAGTTCTGTTCAAGAACCTTCTTCTTTCGTCTTCAGCCGATCGCGATCATCCGTTCAACGGCGCGAGCGGCCCGCTTCAGAATGTCTTCTGGAATCTCAATGATGTACTGATTCTTTTTCAGAGATTCGAGTGTGTCTTCAAGCGTAATCTGATTCATGTGTGGACAACGCACGCTGCATAAACGAAGCATGTCCTTGCCTGGATTTGCGGCTGCGACGTTGTCGCCCATCGCACACTCGGTCAACAGCAGATAATGTGGGGCAGAAGTATTTTCCACGTGTCGAATCATGGCCGTAGTGCTGCCGGAAAAATCGGAGGCGGCCACCACTTCCGGGCTACACTCCGGGTGGGCCAGAATCGTGACGTCCGGAAACTGCTTACGAACGTTCGCGATATCCTCGACCGTAAATTTGTCATGGACCTCACAGCGACCCAGCCAGCCGATCATCTGATAGTCCAGAGCATCGTCCGACTTCTTCCTTGGATCCATCGTGGGGAAGATGATTCGTTTCCCGGTCTCCTTAGCAACATTCTTGGCCAGATATTCGTCTGGAAGAAAGATGACTGTATCTGTGCCCAGCGAATCAACTACCGCCTTGGCGTTGCCCGAGGTGCAACAGATGTCAGACTCGGCTTTCACATCGGCGTAGGTGTTTACGTAGGTAACCACGGGTACTCCTGGAAACTTCTTTCTCAACTCGCGCACATCTTCGGCCGTGATACTTTCCGCCAACGAGCAGCCTGCCTTTTCTGAAGGCAGCAAAACAGTCTTAGTGGGATTCAGAAGCTTTGCCGTCTCCGCCATAAACTTCACCCCACAAAAGACGATGATGTCTTTGTCGGTCTGCGCTGCTTTTCTGGACAGCTCTAGGGAATCGCCGACGAAATCGGGAATAGAATGAAATAGGGCAGGCTCCATGTAGTTGTGCCCCAGGATTACGGCATTCTTCTCAATCTTGAGACGGTTGATTTCAGCAGCGATTTCGGCCTTAATCTTCAGCTCGAAGTCAGGGACAACACCGGCCAGCTTGCTCTGCATCTCCGCATACATCAGTTGTGGATCTGTTTGTGTATTCATTGATTATTAAAACGATTACTTGCCGGCGCCTGGCGTCTTCGACTTCAAGCTCACATCAAAAACTTTTGCCGAATGCGTCAATGCACCGACTGAAATGTAATCAACACCGGTTTCGGCAATTCGCCGCACAGTTTCGAGCGTAACATTTCCGGAGGCTTCAAGCTTTGCCCGCCCGGCATTAATTGCGACAGCTTCCTTCATCGTTTCCACGCTCATGTTATCAAGTAAGATGCGTTCTACTCCCAGTTCGATTCCTATCTTCAGATCTTCGAGCGTGCGGACCTCAACCTCGATTTCCAGTTCCGTTCCTGAACTGCGAATCAGCCTAACGGCTTCTTCCAATCCGCCGGCGTAGTCGACATGATTGTCTTTGATCAGGACCATGTCATGTAAACCGTGACGATGATTGTAACCGCCACCGTGTAACACTGCGAGTTTGTCAGTCGTCCGCATCCCTGGCGCAGTCTTGCGAGTATCGAGAATCTTTGCGCCGGTGCCCGCTATGGCGTCGACGAACTGTCTGGTCAGGCTAGCAATACCCGACATTCTCCCCAGAAAGTTAAGCGCCGTGCGTTCAGCTGTGAACATTACGCGGGCGGAACCAGCAAGATCCGCTACAACCACTCCGTTTTCAACTCGCGATCCGTCAGCGACATTTGCGGTGAACCGCAGGTTTTGATCCAGAGCGTGGAACACGGCTTCGGCGACTTCGAGTCCTGAAATAATTCCCGACTGTTTAGCGACAATCTGGCCGGCGGTTTCTGCGCTGGTCGACACGATTGGGTTCGTGGTCGCGTCGCCGGAACCGATGTCTTCGGCGAGGGCTTGTCTAATGCTCCGCTCGACGTCTTGCGGAACTCTGATCGATGGCGACTGTGCAATACTCATCTGCTAGTTTCCTGTGTACCGAATCATACTGGCAGGACCATCTCGGCATCAACGGGTCATGACCGCATACCTGCAGAGTGTTCTGACCCTCCAACGTTTTGTTCATACCCGCATGGCGTGTCGTTTTTGTAAGCTGCCGTACAAATATCTAGCGTCGCAAACTCCACATTTGTTACTATGCTTCCGCCCACAAGCTGGGCCTGCCTCTTCACGAACTTCCCCCGATTTTTCTGAATGAAACATCATCAACCCACTAGTGGCATCGATTTGCCTCCAGAAACGCCTGTGTCCGATCCTCCAGTGCCTGACCGTTTCGTCTTTGACGCCTTTGATCTTTTACCCGATGCCGTCTTTGTATTTGATGATGCGCGCCGCCTGGTCCGTGCCAACTCAGCCTCGAAACAACTCCAGGGTGAGACTGCAACCGGGGATCATTGCTGTCAGATGTTCTGGTATGTCGAGGGGGCTGAAGGTTGTGTGGTTGACCGCGCTATTGAAAGTTGTGAGCGAGTAGAAGTTGAAATTCCCATCGGAAGTGAATCAAACCAATCGATAGCAATCATTGTTCAGCCGTTGGACACGGGTGCTAATTCGACTGGAGCTTTGGTGATGGCGCGGGACATTTCCGATCTTCGTCGAGCCGAGGCCGAAGCCATTGCACACAAATCGTTCTTGGCCAGCATAGCTGATCGCACGCCTGATGAGATCTATGCGCTCGATCTTTGCGGACAGATCACCTGGATGAACGAACGCGCTGAGGCTTCCAGGCTGGCGACTACTCCAACTGCAAGTTTTATAGAAATATTGTCCGAAGAATCTCGATCACTCGCACAAAGGAATTTGGACCAGACGCTTGACGGAAGTGATACCGAGTGTGAAGTGCAAATGATCAGGGTCGACGGTTCCACCAGATATGCTGAGGCACACACGTCGCCGCTGTGGAAAGACGGCGAGATTGATGGGGTGCTGGTGTTTCTGCGCGACATCACCGATCGGAAACGTGAACAGGTGCTGATGGCCCAGTCGGACAAGCTTCGTGCAGTCGGCGAATTAGCGGCTGGGGTTGCTCATAATCTGAATAACACTCTCACTGTCATTCAAGGGCGCGCGCAACTATTGCTTAGACGCGCTGAGGATGAAGCGTCAGCTAAGAGTCTGCAGATCATCAACAACGCGGTTGAGGATGGCACCAAGACATTGCGACGCATTCTTGAGTTTGCTCGTCGCGATGCCGGCAACGAATTTGGTCCGGTGGAGTTGGGCTACCTGATTAGCTCGAGTATTGAAATCGCGAAGCCCAAGTGGGAAGGCAAATCGCGCATTGGAGTGATCGAAGTCAAGGTTGAATGCAATGGTGGTGTTTACGTCATGGGTGAGCAAGCTGAGTTGCGGGAGGTTGTGCTCAACCTGATCTTCAATGCCGTCGACGCGATGCCCGAGGGAGGCGTTATGGAAATTGGGGCCCGCGAAGGAATTGATAGCGGCTATTTCTGGGTAGCCGATACCGGCTGCGGGATGGCGCCTGAAACTTCTTCGCGAATTTTCGAGCCCTTCTTTACCACGAAGGGAAATCTCGGCAGCGGCCTGGGCCTTTCGGCGTCACACGGAATAATCACGCGTCACAACGGTGAAATCATCGTCGTAAGCGAGCCCGGAGAAGGCACTCGCTTCGAAGTCAGGCTGCCTATCTGCGAAAAGACTGATCGCTTTCTAAGACGAGTTGAAGCTGGCGGCAAAGCACTGAATGCCGTTTAGCAGTCACGGTTTTTCTCTCACCTCATTGTTCCAAGATCAATCATTCAGATCTCCGAAGCGTACATCTGTAGAACAGCCAACCCGGATACTCAAACCGTTTCTCAGTCTTTTGGGCTCGAAACTAGCCCGATCGGTCAACTTGCAGTTGCACCTCCCTGCGGAATAGGCGTTGCTCTGTGATTCGTCGTAGCAATCAAAGATTAGCTGATGGATCGACAGAAGGAGGCTCGCAATGGGTTTACCAAACAGTGATGAGGTTGGTGGAAAATTTGATCAGGCGAAAGGCGAGGTCAAGGAAACTGTAGGCCGCGCGATAGACGATCGCGATCTGGAAGCGGAAGGCCATGCTGACCAGGTTGGTGGCGACATACGTGAAGGCTTCGGTAAAGTTAAACGCAAAGTTGGCGAAGCGATAGAGGACGTCGGCGAAAAAATCAACGACTAAAGTTTCACCCTGGCAGCAAAAAGGCTTACGACATTTCTAAGTGTCGTAAGCCTTTTTTTATTCGTGGTCGACGCTTACTCGGTCTTAACGTGCTCGCCTCCGATGGCTTCCAGTAGTTCTTCAAGTTTGTCTACTTCCTCGTCAGCCTTCGCTTCAACCCCCAGCAGAATTCCACCACCCTTGAGTCCTGCTTCGTAAACCTTGGCTCGATACTCCGGAATTCCGGCTCCAATCAGCGCTCCTAATACGCCGCCAGTCGCTGCGCCGGCTCCTGCTCCTGCCAAGGCGGCCGCGATTGGACCAGCAATTACGAGGTTCAGGCCTGGTAACAAAATGGTGCTACCAACGGCTACGATGGCTGCCAACACTGCACCCACCACGCCTCCAAGGGCACCGCCAATTCCTGCGCCGTCCGCTGCGTGGGTCCGTGCTTGTAGTGCAAACTCCTTATTATGAGTTGCGTCGGACATGAGCACGCTGATGTCGTCGCGCGTGTAGCCGCGCTTCAAGATGGCGTCCACTGCAGCTTCCGCCGCCAACCGATTGTTGAATAATCCAGTTACTAGTCTTGCTTTAGCCATTAGAAATCCTCCTTCGATTTCCGGGTCAGTTTCTCAAGATTACTGTTGAGTTAAGACAAAATGGCAAAGCCTGTGCCGAGTGTGGAAACTCTGGTTTTTCTGGGTATTTGCTGCAGGGAGTGGTTAAGTTCCAAGCGGTAAACAAACAGCAATTAAGCGCGCTGTTCCGCTTCGATACGCCTTCGCTGCATCCGACAAACCGGGCGATAAGAGGAAATTTGTCGATACGAGGCTGGCTCCTGTACATTCCCTGCGATTACAAAACCACGCGGCCCAAGTTATCTCCTTGAAGATTCTCTACATCAGCTCGGCTCAATCGCTCGGTGGCGGCGAGCGCCACCTCGCCGATCTCGCCAACGGTATGGCGAGACGTGGTCACGATGTCATGGTCGCACTCCGACCTGGTTCACCACTGGTCACTGAGTTAGTCGAACTGCCAAAACACAATGTGATTACACTGCCGTTGCGCAACGCTCTCGACGCAAAGAGTGCACGCGAACTGGCTAAACTCGTGGGCAGGGCAAAGATTCAAATTGTTCATGCCCATATGGCCCGCGACTACCCACTCGCGGCGTTTGCCACGCGCAAGAATTCGGGGGCGCGACTCATCATCACTCGCCATGTGCTGTTTGCAATGAATAGTCTGCACCGGCTGACACTCTCAAGGGCTAGAGTCATTGCAGTTTCCCGGGCCGTGGCATCAGAACTTTTGAAGAACAATGTGGTCCCTGCAGAAAAGATATGCGTGGTCCATAACGGCATCGACGCAACTCGTTTTGCTGCTGCCAGAATTGAGTTCAACCGTGGCCAGTTCTTGCGCGACTGGGACTTGCCTGCCGATGGTTTGCTGATCGGCATGGTTGGAGAGTTGACGCCATTGAAGGGGCAGGCGGAGTTTCTTAGAGCCGCTTCAGTAGTTGCCAGTCGTTATCGAAATGCTTATTTCATTATCGCCGGCACCGATCACTCGCAAACCCAAACAAATAAGGCGTCCCTGCAAGAATTGATAGACCAACTCGGCCTGAGCAATCGCGTTCGCACCGTGTCGTGGGTAAAGGATATTTCACAAATCTACTGCGCCCTGGATGTGTTTGTTTCAGCTTCTCAGACAGAATCATTTGGACTGGCGATCGCTGAAGCGATGGCCTGTGCGACCGCAGTGATCGCCACGGAGACAGGAGGCGCGAAAGAGCTCATTCAACCGCAAACGGGACTGCTGGTGCCGATTGGAGACATCGAGAAATTGTCAGAGGCGATGCTGTCGCTCCTGAGCGACGACAGTTTAAGGACCACGCTGGGACGCGCTGCCCAAAAATCGATGGCTGAGAATTTCGGCTTATCGAAAATGCTGGATGGGACGGAAGAAATCTATCGTGACGAGCTGAGTGAGTGAGACCAGGCGCGATCAATGGCATCGAGACGTAGGTGCACTTGCTCGAAATCACCTCGCACTGCCGTGAAGTTGTCTTCCATTCTGTCTTCAAGTCGCGCCAAGTCAGTTTTGAGAAGAGCTAATTCCGATTTTGTCGCCATTTCGTTTCAGACTACTGCTAGCTCATCTTTGACTAAGGTCAGCTCATCTTTGATTGAAGCTACATAACCTTTAACACCAGCTAGTTCAGCCTTCGTCGCCATCTGCTCCTTCAGCGCAGCGAGGTCCGCCTTGGTAGCCATTGATCGCGCATTCGACTGTTGCCCCGATGAAATTCAGCAGATTGTTATTTTGCTCAGACACGAGCACATCTTGACGCATAGCTTTTAATTCAAAACCAGCCTAAGCCGCAGAACCGTCGTTAACCAACAATGCATCAATTTTTGCAGCGAGTATGAAATCACTCTCGGTAAGTCCATCGATCTTGTGCGTCCAGATCGTGACCTCCGCGCGTCCCCAACCAAAGCAAATGTCGGGATGATGCCCCTGTTCCTCAGCCAGGTCGCCAACCCGATTGACGAAATCCTGCGTCTCCTTGAAGTCCTTGAATTTGTATTCTTTGCGCAAGTGATGCTCGTTAATTACATCCCAGCCAGTCAGCTGCGATTGAAAATTAACTAGCTCATCGCCTTTCATCGGCGGTACGCCGCCACGGCAGGGAACACACTCTTTGCTCGCCAAATCGCTCATCATTTCATCTCACTCATGAGTGGAATTTTTGTCCTTCAGAAGTGCCAGGCGTTCTAGAAGGTCTTGTCGTTCTGCATAAAGCTCCGCTAACGGGGATGGCAGTGCGAGATTTTCAGCCTGCGCCGGATCGAATCCGCGGGCGCGCATTGCTTTAAGAAACGCCAGCTCGACCGCCTGGAGATTATCTCGAACGTTTTGTAACTCGACCTCATCTGGTTGCGGCACAACAGCATATTACACTCACTTCCAGTTCGAGTCGCAGTTAGTACGCACGGTGTCGAGAGCCACACAATTTACTCTGTTATTCCGGCGAATTAGTAGATTTCCCTGCTTGCTAAGAGCGCGCGGTAACGGATAGTCTTACTGACAAGCCTTTTGCAATTTACGTTTATTGAATTCTGCGCCAGAACTCTGCCGGATGATCAGGTGGAGCGGCGGCGCAGGGGAGGGAAGTAGTGGCAGACATTCGTCCTTTCAGAGCTTTGCGTCCACTCTCTGAACGAGTGGCGGAAGTGGCCAGCGTTCCATACGACGTGGTCAACACCGACGAAGCGCGCGCCCTCGCTGTCGGTAAGCCCCTTAGCTTCCTGCACGTGTCGCGGCCTGAGATCGACTTGCCGGCCGACACCGATATTCACAGCGATCAGGTTTATCAAAAAGCTTCCGATAATTTTCAAAAGCTAATTCGGGACAGTCCACTGGAAGTTGAGGACACGCCTAGTATCTACCTGTATCGCTTAATCATGGGAGACCATGAACAAGTGGGCGTTGTCGCAGTATGCTCAGTCGACGAATATGATCAGGATCTGATCCGAAAGCATGAGCGCACGCGACGCGACAAAGAAGACGATCGAACGCGTCACATGATGGTGCTCAAAGCTCAAACTGGACCCGTCTTCCTAACCTATCGTGCTAACCGGGAGATTGACACGATGGTGATGGAGACAATGATGGCTAATGCTCTCTACGATTTCACCGCGGAAGACGGAATTCAACACACCGTGTGGCGCGTACCGGATCCAGTGCGGTTCGTGCATGCGTTCCGGGATATTCCATATCTTTACATCGCTGACGGACACCATCGAGCTGCCAGCGCTGCGCGAGCCAGAGCGGAGCTTAAGCAACAAAATCCCGATGGCACTGAAGACGCGGACTACAACTTTTTCCTCGCCGTGATGTTTCCCGACGAACAGTTGCGCATACTTCCATACAACCGGGCGGTGAAGGATTTGAATGGATTATCCAGCGAGGCCTTTCTTGAAGCGTTGCGAAAACAGTTTGACGTTAAAGACAACGGAAACGCAGAGCCGGATAGTCGTGGGCAGTGGAGCATGTACCTTGATGGTCGTTGGTACGGCCTCAGCCTTCCCGCAGGCAAGCCAGCACCGCAAGGCAGCGTAGATTCACTCGATGTGAGCATTCTCCAGGACCGCTTGCTGGATCCGATCCTCGGGATCAAAGACGTTCGCACGGACAAGCGGATCGATTTCATCGGCGGTATGCGAGGAACTAAAGAACTGGAGCGGCTGGTGGATCAGGGAAAGGCAGCGGTTGCATTTTCGTTGTTCCCTACAACTCTCGCAGACCTATTGCGCGTCTCGGATGAGGGGGAAATCATGCCTCCGAAGTCTACCTGGTTTGAACCCAAGCTAAGGGATGGCCTTTTAATTCATCCGATCTAGATTCTTGACCAATACTATGCGTGTCTTAATCGCCGACAAATTCGAACAATCTGGCCGCGATGGCCTTGAAGCCATTGGCTGCGATGTCTCGTTTCAGCCAGACCTCAAAGATGATTTGCTGATCGCCGGCATCGCGCAGGAGAAACCTGACGTTTTGGTGGTTCGGGGAACCAAAGTCACTGAAGCGATGCTTTCGGCCGGCCAAATCAAGCTCGTTGTGCGGGCCGGCGCCGGCTACAACACAATCGATGTTGCGGCGGCTTCGAGGCGTGGTATTTACGTTTCAAATTGTCCAGGAAAAAACTCGATCGCGGTCGCTGAGTTGGCATTTGCATTGATTCTCGCTCTTGATCGTCGGATCGCCGACAACGTGATTTCATTGAGACAGGGCCAATGGAACAAGAAAGAGTTTTCTAAGGCTCGTGGTCTGTATGGACGAACACTTGGATTGGTTGGCGTCGGAAAAATTGGTCAGGAAATGATTCCTCGCGCACGAGCTTTCGGGATGCCTGTCGTTGCCTGGAGCCGCAGCCTGACTCCAGAGCGAGGCATGGAGATGGGCGTGGAATATAAAGCTTCACCTGACGAGGTCGCTCGAGAGGCCGATATTGTCAGTGTTCACGTTGCGCTAAACGCCGACACCAAGTCGTTTCTGGGGAAACAATTTTTTGACTCGATGAAAGACGGGTCGTATTTCATCAATACCGCACGCGGCGAAGTAGTGGACCATGATGCTTTGGTTGAGTCCATGCGCACCCGCGGTATTCGCGCTGGTTTGGATGTGTTTGCGGGAGAACCCACCTCCGCGACGGCCGAGTTTACCAACGACATCAGAAACGAGAGCAATCTTTACGGCACGCATCACATTGGGGCATCAACCGATCAGGCGCAGGAAGCCATCGCTGCGGAAACTGTTCGCATTGTTCGCGAGTTCAAAGACACCGGAAAAGTCCCAAATGTTGTAAACCTGGCGCGGCAAACACCGGCGACTCACCGCCTGGTAGTGCGTCACCTGGATCGACCCGGTGTGCTGGCGTCAGTACTCGACGCTATCAAGAGTCAACACATCAACGTGCAGGAAATGGAGAATATTGTCTTCGAAGGCGCCGAAGCTGCAGTTGCCCGCATCAATCTCGATAATGCGCTTTCATCAGACACGCTCGACCGCTTGCGCGCCGGGAATGACAACATCCTCCAACTTGATCTACTGAGCCTGAGTAACTGATGAACACTACTTTGATCACTGGGGCATCTTCGGGCATAGGTGAAGTCTTTGCACGCAAGCTCGCTGCGCGCGGTCGTAATGTTCTGCTGGTCGCTCGTTCTGAGGACAAACTGATCACGTTGTGCAATGAGCTTGGCCGTTCAAACAGTGTGCGCGCCCAACATGTGACGATGGACTTAAGTAAGCCGGAGTCACCCGCACGGTTATTCGCGGAAACGGAGAAGCGAGGTTTGGTTGTCGACACTCTAATTAATAACGCAGGCTTTGGCTCTTTTGGCGACTTCAGCAAATTGAACCTCGATCGCGAACTAAACATGATCGACCTTAACGTGAGGTCTCTAGTTGAGTTAACACATCGTTTCCTGATCCCAATGCGTGTCCGCAAAAAAGGCGAGATCATTAATGTCGCTTCTACAGCCGGGTTCCAGGCCGTGCCCTTTACGGCGACATACGCTGCCACCAAGGCGTTTGTGCTTTCATTTTCGGAAGCTCTGTGGGAGGAAAACAGACCCCACGGAATCAAGGTCCTGGCACTTTGTCCCGGTGTGACCGAAACAAATTTCTTTGAAGTAGCACGCAGTGAAAAACCGCCCGCCCGCGTGGCTCAGACGCCTGAAGATGTTGTAGAAACAGCATTGCGCGCATTGGCGCGTGGAAAGAGTCATGTCGTTTCCGGATGGACCAACCGGGCCATGGTGGAAGCAGAACGGTTGGCGCCGCGTAACCTGATTACCAGGGTGGCCGGCCGGATGATGAGAAATCAGTACGAAGAATAATTCGACGAGAACTCGTGGAGAAAAGTGGATGACGGAACGAATTCATAACTTCAGTGCAGGGCCGGCAGTGTTGCCGGTACCCGTGTTGGAAGAAGCGCAGCGCGACATGTTGAGCCTTCCAGGGGTTGGTATGTCGGTAATGGAAATTAGCCACCGGTCTAAAACTTTCGATGAAATATTTGGTAGGGCTGAATCCGGCTTGCGGGAATTGCTGGGTATACCGGACAACTATCACGTTTTGTTTCTTCAGGGTGGAGCCAGTTTGCAGTTTTCGATGATTCCAATGAACTTCCTGCCCGCAGACGGAAGCGCCGATTACATCATCACTGGTAGCTGGGGAAAGAAGGCCCTGAAGGAGGCAAAGCGCGTTGCTTCAATAAACGTAGCAGCCACCATGGCCGACGGTGGATTCACTCGGGTTCCCGGTAACGATGAGCTTAGTCTGAATCCAAAAGCAGCGTATGTTCACCTGACTACCAATGAAACCATTGAGGGCGTGGTCTGGAAACAGGAGCCTGAAGTGGGCGACGTCCCGTTGATAGCCGACGCGTCGTCAGACATTCTGTCGCATCCACTTCCAATTGATAAGTACGCGATGATTTACGCAGGTGCGCAAAAGAATATTGGTCCAAGCGGCGTTACCCTCGTGATCGTTCGGGATGATTTGCTCGAACGAATTCCAGACGGCATGCACACCATGCTGGACTACCGCACCCACGTTGAGAATAAGTCTCTTTACAACACTCCCAACACGTGGGGTATTTACATCATTAGCCTGGTTTGTAAATGGTTGCTTGATAAAGGGGGACTTCCAGCGATGCATCGGGAGAATCAGCAAAAGGCCGACCTCCTCTACAATGCGATTGATTCGTCAGATTTTTACCGGGGTCATGCAGACTCTGACGCACGGTCAATAATGAACGTTACTTTTCGTCTGCCTTCTGAAGAGTTGGAAAAGAAGTTTACCTCTGAAGCGACGGCTCAGGGACTGGATGGATTAAAAGGTCACCGTTCCGTGGGGGGCATCCGGGCTTCTATTTACAACGCCTTTCCAATAGAAGGTGTCGAAGCTTTGGTGAGTTTTATGGAAGAGTTTAAAAAGAAAAACAATTGATCGGTTCTTTGCGAGTTAGGTTCACATGCCGAACTAACTATTGTGCGCAGAATTTCTTGAACGAGAGTTTTTAATGAGTTCGGCAAACAAAGACGATGAAACGCTGACGATCACAGTCGCTGACAACGATGCCGGCGCCCGCCTGGACGCGTATCTGGCATCGCAAATCGAAAACTGGAGTAGGGCCCGGCTGCAGCGATTGATTGAGTCGGAAGACGTTGTCGTCAATGGGAAAGCGGTAAAGCCATCGTACAAAGTTGCGGCAAACGACGAAATTGATATTGAGTTTACCTCATCAACGTTAGCTAACTTCTCACCTGAAAACATCCCGCTTGAAATCGTGTTTGAGGATGACGACATTGTGGTCGTCAACAAGCCGGCCGGCCTCGTGGTCCACCCCGCTGCGGGAACGCCATCTGGAACTCTTGCTAACGCTCTTGCCTATCATTTCGAGAAACTCTCGACCCACGCCGGCGCGATACGTCCGGGCATCGTTCATCGTCTAGACAAGGACACTTCGGGGCTTTTAGTAGTAGCGAAGACTGAGGCTGGTCATGAGAACCTGGCGGATCAGTTTCGCGCCCGCGAGATTTCGAAGAACTATGTCGCGCTGGTCTACGGCGTGGTCAAGCAGGAGTCTGGCAGGATCGAACAGCCGATCGCGCGAGATCCGCGCAACCGGACCCGGATGGCAGTAGTAGCCGGTGGCCGAGGTGCGTTGTCGCTCTATCGAGTTAAACGCAGTTACGAATCATTCACGTTACTTGACGTCGATTTGAAGACGGGACGAACTCACCAAATTCGCGTTCATCTATCGTGGTTGAAACATCCGGTTGTCGGAGATGAGCTATACAGCGGTGGACGCGAAAACAACATCGCTGATGTGAAACTAAGGGCCCGAATCCGAAAGCTTAAGCGTCAATTTCTTCATGCGGAGGAATTGGGATTCAGTCATCCAAGGACCGGCGAAGCGATGAGATTCAATGCGCCCTTGCCATCGGAGCTGACGGGACTGTTGGAAAAACTTGAGGAACGCCCGGCCGGTAAAGAATAGGAATCAAGGGATTGGTTCGAAGCGTTTGATCAGCTCCTTGAACTTATCGTGCGAACGTAAGTTATCGAATAGTGGGTCAACGCGAATTAGGACCAAACCCGGATGGCGGCTTTCGTACGCCTTATAAAGATATTCAAGTGCTTTCTCACGATCATTGAGCCCGGTATAGCCAATAGCAATGTACAGCGGCGACACATAGCGCTGGGTGGACAGTTTCTTAAGTCGCTCAACGATTGCTTCCGAATCGGGTTGCCTGCCTGCTGCCGCGTACGCGAAAGCCAGCGACGCTGCAACTTCCGGATTATCTTCAACCGTCCCCTCCTTCAGCGGCCCTTCGCCCGGAGATCCGATCAGAACTCGCAATTCCGAAATCGCCTGCTGGTGAGAGCCCTTCATCGTGTAGGCCAGGGAGCGATAGTGACGCGCTACCCAGAAATCAGGCGACATCTCAAGCACCTTATTACTCTGCTCGATCGCGTCGTCATACCGGCGTTCGTAATAGGAGTAATGGGCCAGATTAGATCCGATGATTGGCGAGAATGGATCCAGCTGATGGGCCTCTCTAATCTCTGCCTTTGCTTGCTCAAACTTACCCATCTGCATCAGGTAAGACGCATACCACTGGTGCGCAGTAGGATATTTCGCGTTAAGCTCGAGGGCTTTCTTGAAATCGGATTCGGCGCCTAACCAATCCCAGTCATAAGCTAACTTCACAAAGCCCCGAGACGTGTAAGCCTCAGCCAGGTTGGCGTCGATGTCCACTGCGCGTTGTGCTGCCGCCTTTGCTTTTGGCATATCTTCAGCAGGCGCAACTTTACCAATGTCCGAGAGCAACGAGTAAGAATCCGCCAGGCCGGAATAAGCGAGGGCGTATCGAGGATCGCGATCTTCAGCCTCGCGAAAATATTTGATTCCATTTCTCAGTCCGGTTTCGTCACGCTTGTTCCAAAAGTAGCGGCCCTTGAGATAGAGCTGATAAGCCTCAGCATCCCTGGTGTAGTGCTTGGCAAATTTTTCTTCGACAGGTCCGCTGATTTCGAAACCAAGAGTCTCTGAGATGCCACGCGAGATTTCGTCTTCAACGGAAAAAATATCGGAGAGGTTGTTGTTGTATTCACCGGCCCACAGTTGCGAGCCGTCGGCCACGTCAACCAGTTCAGTCTTGATGATTAACCTATCGCCTTGTTTAACCAACCGGCCAACTAACACTGCTCCCACTTTGAAGTTTCTTCCGACTTCCTGAGGATCCAGGTTCTTGTCCCGCAATCGAAAGACTGCGGCCCGCGACATCACTTTTAGATTAGGCAGCTGCGAAAGGCGCCGGATAATGCTCTCGGTTATGCCATCAGAAAGGTAATCCGTGTTCGGATCGTTGCTGTCGTTAACAAAAGGCAGTACGGCGATCGAATCAATCGCCGGCCTTCTGGAGTAGAAGTAGAAACCTGCAATTGCCGCCAGCAACAGGACGCCGGCTACGACAAGCAAGGCCACCTTCCATCGAGATAAACGGGTAAGGAAGCTGTCGTTGTTCCCTGCGACTGAAGCATCAGCTACAGATTGCGTGGCGACGGTTGTGCGATTCTTCGCTTGCGATTGAACAGGGCCGGTATGCCTTGTGACCAATACGTCTGACTGTGTTTCGGTTTGCTTCAGGCTGCGTGTCTCCGAGTCAGATATCTGAAGCTCCTCCCGGAGCTGTTCAAGATCAAGTTTCAAATCCGTAACGGTTTGATATCTCTTCGCTTTGTCTTTAGCCAGTGCTTTAGAAACGATTCGTTCCAGGTGGCGAGGCACTTCAGCTGATTGGGTTGTGAGCGGCGCGGGCTCGTGGTCGAGTATCGAAACGCGCACATGACTGTCGGTAGGGCCCTCGAAAGGCGCGTGGCCGGCGATCATCTCGTAGAGCACTACTCCCAAACTGAAGATGTCGCTACGCTGATCGACAGCGTCACCCTGGGCCTGCTCCGGCGACATATACCCAGTCGTACCCATCACAGCTCCAGGATTCGTGTTTGCGATGGGTATGGTTACCGCTTCAGGATCGCTGTTTGATAGCTCCGGTTCGGTGAGTTTCGCCAATCCGAAATCCAGAACCTTCGCAATGCGATCGCGAACAAAACGATCATGACGAAGCATGATGTTTTCCGGCTTGATGTCTCGATGAACTATGCGTGCCGCGTGCGCAGCCTCTAATGCCATAGCCACCTGTATCGCAATCCCCAGTGCTTCATCCACCTTAAGAGGATTGCGCCAGAGACATTGGCGCAGTGTCTCGCCCTCGATAAATTCTGTTGCGATATAGAAAGCAGTTCCAGTGCTATTGATCTCAAAAATCGTGAGAATGTTTGGGTGATTCAACGCCAGAATGGCGCGTGCTTCCTGTTTGAAACGGCGGAGCCGGTTGTCGTCGTCGGTGAGCTCGGTGGGGAGGATCTTGATTGCTACTTTGCGTCCGTGCTGTTGAGTGTCCTCGGCCAGGAAAACTTCGCCCATTCCACCCTTGCCCAGACGTTTGATGATGCGATAATGAGCAATCGCTGCAGGTAAGTTGCTATCACCTTCGTTTGAATTTCGACTCGGGCCTGACATGGCTGAGCGTGCTTTCGTGGCGGCGCAGTTGTGGGTTTAATCGCTCTAATCAGGCATTGTATCACCCTCATGAAGTTGAAACTATAAAGTCGAGGAAGCTGTAGGACGTCTGCCTGGCGAGCGTATTTGGTTAGACTCCAAATTTATGCTCTCATTGTCGAGTCCGCGTAACTTCTGTCAGCAAAGTAGAAAGGGCAACGAGAGCTCATCCGAGGGGCATCAAAGCGCCTGTCTCCAACAGTCGGTAATACGATTGTGATCAACTTAATCATCTCTATGAAGGCCTCCTTTTTGAATCCTTTTTCGCTGTTATTACTGGTGCTTGTCGCTTTGGCTAGCGTCGTGGTGTTGAATGCCCAACAGCCCAGGCCGAGTCCCACGCCTCCTATCGATCAGGATCCGGACAACATCCGCATCCCAATCAATCGAGTTCGCTTGCCGATAACGGTTGTCGATAAGAAAGGGAACTTCGTTCCTGGTCTGACCAGGGAAGACTTTTTCATTTTTGAAGATAGAGTTCCCCACCAGATCGAGACATTCTCAGACGACATCGGTACAACGTCGCCCCTGTATCTTGCAGTCCTGATGGACACATCTCCATCGACTGCCGGCAAACTGAAGTTTGAGCAGGAATCTGCGATGAACTTCATTCAAACAGTGATTCGACCGCGCAAGGATCGGGTTCTTTTTGCGACGTTTGATCATGAGATCAAACTTCGACAGGATTTCACCGATAAGCTGGATCTACTCGATCGCGCCGTGTTCGGTGTGAAAAAGACAGGTGACCAAACAGCTCTATTCGACGCCGTCTGGCAATTTTGTGATGAGAAGCTTAGGTCGGCAGCCGGCAGACGAATATTGGTTGTCATCACGGATGGAGACGATACTTATAGTCGAGCAAATATCAGGGACGCAATCGACATCGCTCAGCGAACTGAGACAACGATTTTTGCCATCTCTACTAAGGCCGGATTTTTGGCAACAGTGCCGGGAGTTGAAGCAGGGCAGGTGAAAGATAAGGGCGATAGGGATCTGGTGAGGCTCGCCGAAGAAACAGGCGGCACCGCTTTTTTTACGGGAGATATGCTTTCGCTTGAGCGCTCATTTACAAAGATTTCAAAAGAGCTTCGCGCCCAATATCTGTTGACGTATAAGCCGCTCAACGATCGTTACGACGGAAGTTTTCGAAAAGTAGACGTGAAGCTGGCGGAGCATCGCAAAGATTTAAAGATCAGAACGAAGCACGGCTACAAGGCAATTGCAGATAGCGTTAGACCGTAATGTTTGAATCACTGAAAAATTGTTTGATAGGAGTTGCGCTGATCGCAGCGATGCTTGGCATCCCTTCATCGGGACTACTGGCCCAGTCTCAGGCGCCCGACGTTCAAGACAAGACCCGAAACAGAAGAGCCTCTGAACAAGCTACGCCTACGCCCACACCTTCGAAAGATTCATCGCAGGATTCAGACGACGTTATCCGTGTCGAAACTAACTTAACCAACATCTTCTTCACCGCAGCCGATGGAAACAAGCGATTTATCAGCAACCTGAAAAAGGAAGATATTAGGATCCTGGAAGATGGACAGCCTCAGGATATCTTCACTTTTCAACAGAACGTCGACCTGCCACTGTCGATTGCCATTCTGATCGATACGAGTCAGTCAGAAGAGCGCACTCTGCCGGATGAGAAAGCTGCGGCGCGAGCGTTTCTGGAAGCCGTTATGCGAGTAAATCAGGATGAGGCCGCCATAGTTTCGTTCACTGGGGAAGTCACTCTGGAACAAGGTTTCACTGGCAATCTGGATCGGCTCCGACGTGCGATTGATCGAGTCGAGTTTATTCCGCCGTCAGGGTACATCGGGGGTGGAGTGGTTGTGGGTGGGACGCCGCCAATTTCAGACACCAATCAAATCCTGGCCGGCTCGACCGCACTTTGGGATGCTGTTTGGGCCACCTCGAACGAGCTGCTTTCAGACTCCGCCGATAACACTCGTCGCGCCATCATTCTTCTCACGGATGGTGTTGACACCACCAGCCAGGTGAAGATGCACGATGCAATTGAACGTGCCCAGAAGGCCGATGCACTAATCTACGCCATAGGCATCGGTGATTCGTATCAGGGCGGCGTCGACACTGGATCGCTGAAGAAAATCGCAGAGAAGACTGGTGGGCGGGCCTACTTTCCCAGCAGCGAAACTGAACTCAGGACGGCTTTTGCGCAAATTCAGCGCGAGCTGCGCGAACAGTATCTCGTGGCCTATTCGCCTTCAAACAAAGCCCGGGATGGTTCATACCGCAGGATACAAATTGAGGTGGTTAGTCCTGAGCTTCGGAGCCAGAAGCTCAAGCTCAACTACCGACCAGGCTACTTTGCCAAGACAGTTGGCGGCGATACCTCCAGGCCCAAACCCTAATCGCTTCTCAAAAGTTAGCGAAACTCTAAAAATCAGCCCAAATCCAAGGTAATTGTCATGACAAACCATGGCTGGCTTTGTTATACTGCCACGGGTTTAGGTCCCAGGCCCTCCCAAACGAACCCTTTCTTCCGCAGTTAATTTGATGGCTGAGGCCCCCAGCCAGCGCTTCGTTCACCTCAATTTAAAGCTCCTCCCAGGCTTGAATCGTCGACCTTGCGGCTCAAAACGCCTATTTGATGACCAAAATCACTCCAGAGAAATCTCGTGTTCTGATTGTTGACGACGATCCTAAGGTATTGGATTTATTAGGTGAGTTGCTTGAGCTCGAGGGATATGAGGTGTCGTTGGCTGCAAATGGCAGCGAGGCACTTGAGCTGGTCAAGACAGTGGGACCCGATGTCGTGATAAGCGACGTGGTGATGCCGGTAATCGACGGATTCGAGCTTTGCCGCCGAATCAAGCGAGATGAACCCTCTGCGCCGATTCCGGTGCTTCTGCTTAGCGGCACGCGTTATTCGCCCGCCGACTCAATGGAAGGGCTGATAGCCGGCGCCGATGACTATCTCGTGCTTCCATTCCGGAATGAGGAATTGTTGGTCAAGGTCGCGCGGTTGGCTGAGCGTCGCAGAATTGAAAAGCACTATCGGGGAATTGTTGAGCAGGCGTCGGACATCATCTATACGCGCACGATGAACGGGTACGTCACCAGCATAAATACTGCGGGTGCAGAGTTCTTTGGCAAAACTCAAACTGAGATTGTTGGCAGTCACCTGAGCACTTTGTTGGGAGACGAAATAGCTGCTCGGGATATTCAGGAAATGAAGAATATTTCCGACGACGCTCCTTTGCGCTCAACCTACTTCGTTACGGACCACCAGGGTAAGCAGCGACACTTGGATGCGGCTCTCAGTATTGAACGTGATAGCCGGCGCCAGCCGACCGGAATTCGCGGGGTAGTGCGCGACATGACTGAGCAGAAAGCAGCTGAGGCAGCTCTACGTCAAAGCGAAGAACGGTATCGACGGTTGGTGGAGCTTTCTCCGGATGCCATCATCGTTCATAGCCAGGGAAAATTTCTCTACGTGAACCCGGCCGCAGTAAAGCTTTGGGGCGCTGCGTCACCAGCGGACTTGATTGGCCGCTCGGTTTTGGATGTGGTCCATCCCGATCACCGGGATGTGGCGAGCCATCGGATACAGGCAATCTATGACCTGAATTCCCCCAGCGCGCTCAACGAAGCCAGGCACGTCAGACTGGACGGAAAACCGATTGACGTCGAAGTGTTGGGAATGCCGATGGTCTTTCAGGGGCAGAACGCCATTCAGGCCGTAGTCAGGGACATCACAGATCGGAAGCGAGCGCGGGAAGCTCTACGACAAACTGAGACGCAGGTGCGCACGGTGGTAAGCAGTGCTTCCATTGTGCTTTTCGCGATTGATCGGAATGGAGTCTTCACACTCTCCGAAGGAGAAGGTCTCAGAGGTCTTGGGCTTCAACCGGGCGAGCTTGTGGGCCAATCGGTTTTTGAGGTTTACCGAGAAGTTCCTCAAATCTGCGAGAACATTAAACGCGCGCTCAATGGCGAATCTGTGTCCGCCATAGTCGACCTGGGTGACTTAACTTTTGATGCCCGTTATAAGCCACTTACGGACGAGATGGGCCAGATGATCGGTGTCATTGGCGTGGCCACTGATGTCACCGAAAACAAGAAAGCCCAACAGGCAATGCAGGAAAACGAGGAGCGCTATCGAGAGCTCTTCGAAAACGCCAACGACATCATCTATACCCATGACCTGGCCGGAAACTTCACCTCGTTGAATCGAAGCGGCGAACAAATCACGGGGTTCACCCGCGACGAAGCCCTGCGAATGAATATCGTGAATGTGCTTGCTCCGGAGTACATCCCGGTTGCACAACAGATGATTGTGCGAAAGACGGACATACAAGCGCCGACAGTTTACGAGCTTGAGATCATCACCAAAAACCAGCGTCGAGTTCGCTTGGAAGTAAGCACCAGGCTTATTTACTGCGAAGGCAAGCCGGTGGGCGTTCAAGGGATTGGTCGCGATTTAACTGAACGGAAGCGCTCCGAAGAAGTCCTGGCCCAGCAGTCTCAGCGCGAGGCAATGACGCATCGGATGGCGCAGGCGATTCGCTACTCACTCGATAGCGCTGAAATCTTTCACACTGCAGTTCAGGAGTTGGGCTCCTATTTGAACGCCGATCGCTGCTCCTTGTTCATGAGGGACGGACGCGGAAACCGCGCCACAAATGTTGCTGAGTACCACGTTGACGGTGTCGCTCCAGCCGGCGGCAACTTTGAGCTTGAAGATCTAAAAGTGCTGATCGACTCGTTGGAAAAGAACCCGGTTCTCTGCTTCAACGACGCGGCTAATGATCCAAGAATCGCTGATGTTTACCATCGCATACTCGCCAAAGCCGATGTGCGGTCAATCATGTATGTTGCGATTAAGGTTGGGGATGAGGTCACCGCAGCATTCGCCCTTTCGACCACTCGCGAACTGCGTAATTGGAATGAATCTGACATTGCGCTGGCGACAGCAGTCGCCGACCAGACCGGAATTGCAATCAGGCAGGCAGAGCTTTACCAAAAAGCAGCAGCCACTTCGAAACGAGAAGCGCTGGTCAATTCTGTGACCATGGCTATCCGCGCGTCATTAAAATTACCTGAAGTCCTGAGCACAGCGACGCGCGAGCTTGGTCTAGCACTGGAAGCATCGCGTGTGCATTTACACCTTTACGATCCAGACAATCCTGAATCGCCAGTAGATCACGAGTATGTAGCACCGGGCGTTAACAGCATTCGCTCCTTCAAGGTTAGCTATGACGATCCTGTCGGCCGGCACCTGCTGAGCATTTCCTCTCCACTTGTCATCGACGACTCCCTCAACCACAACGATGGTGCGGCCGACTTCTGCTCCTCTATTCGAGAACACGCGAAGGCAGTAGGGGCACTATCACAAATTGATTATCCACTTATCGTGGAAGGGCATTTCCGCGGTGTGCTTTGTATTCACCAAACTGATCGTCTTCGCACCTGGAATGATAATGAGGTCTCGCTGGTCCATTCGGTAGCCGAACGCCTGGGGATCGGCATGGCGCAGGCCGAGCTCTTCGCCATGGTCGCGAAGGCAAAGTCTGAGTGGGAGACTACTTTCGACGCGATGTCGGATGGCATTTTTATTTTTGATCGTGACGGATGTGTAAAGCGAGTGAATCGTGCCGGCGCTGCGATGGAAGCCCTCCACCCACGAGCTTTGCTGGGTCGCCGTTGCTGCCAGATTCTTCAAACAACTTCGGCCGAGTCAACCTGTGTGGTTGAGAAAGCGATCGTTGAGGGACAGAGCGTTACTATCGAAGTTACGCCGGACCGGCTTAACCGGCCTATTCTCGTTTCAGTTGAGCCCGTACTGAATGACGACGGCAACGTTATCGCAGTAGTAGCCACTGCGCGTGACTTGTCAGAGCTGAGAAAAGTCCAGGCAGTTGCGCGCGAGCATCAATCGTTGCTGACAAACATTCTCGAGAGCGCCCGCGAGTCGATTTATGCAGTAGACATGGACGGACGCTTCAAGTGGGGCAACAGCGCCACTTTGCTGGCCCTTGGCCTCAAGCGCGAAAGCTTTATCGGCCGGCCGCTTGTCGATCTTGTTTATGACCAGGATCGTGAGCTAGTCGACGAGAAACTACAACATGCGTTGATGGGTGAACCACAGACCTATGAGATGCGCTATCACTCCGCCGATGGCCGGTTGCGTTACGCCAGAGTTGATAATTCACCCCTGGTGGTCGAAGGCCGGACGACCGGCGTGCTCGGGATTGCACGAGATATCACCGAACAAAAAGAGGAGCGGGAGCGAGCAGCTCGAGCCGATAAATTGCGTGCCCTGGGCCAACTGGCATCCGGCGTGGCCCATGACTTTAATAATTCGCTCGCTGCAATTCTCGGCCGGGCCCAGTTGTTGCGCCGCCTCACCAAAGAGGATGCCTTGGTCCGTAATCTGGAAATTATTCAAACTGCAGCCGAAGATGCCGCTGCTACGGTCCGTCGCATCCAGACGTTTGCGCGCAAGTCGCCGGCGAAGGAATTTGAAACTCTGGATGTGACCGGTTTACTTAATGACGCGATTGAAATCACCCGCACGCGCTGGCAAAACGAAGCTCGCTTGCGTGGGTTGGAATACGAAGTGATTCTGAGTGCGGAAAAAGGCCAATTTACTTTTGGCAGCGCCTCGGAATTGCGTGAGGTGTTCGTAAATCTCATCGTCAATGCAGTTGATGCGATGCCTGAGGGTGGCATGCTCTCAATATCGAGTGCGCTCGAAGGCAGTTGCCTCCGGTTGCAGTTTGCTGATACGGGCACCGGCATGCCGGAGGACGTGAGACAAAAGATCTTCGATCCATTTTTCTCAACCAAAGGCGCTCATGGTACTGGTCTGGGCCTATCGGTGAGTTTCAGCATCATCGAACGCCATGAGGGAAGCATCAGTGTGACGTCCGCGGTAGGAAATGGGACCACCTTCACCATTGAACTGCCTGCTTCCAGTATTGAAGCAAGCGAAGGTGAAGATCCATGTGAGCCGGCGGCCGCGCCTTCGCTTTCCATACTGGTCGTTGACGATGAGCCATCGGTCCGGGAGACGTTAGCCGAGATGCTGGAGGTGATGGGCCATCGGGTGACTCTTGCGGATAGCGGAAGCAACGCGCTGCAAAAATTGGTAGTGACGAGCTGCGACCTCGTTTTCACGGATCTGGCGATGCCTGAGATGGATGGTTGGGAAACGAGCAGAGAAATTCGTAAACGCTGGCCCGAGATGAATGTCGTGCTGGTTACCGGCTATGGAACCGGTACCGTCCCACCTGCGGGTGAAGTGAACCTGGTCAACGGGATAATAGGCAAGCCGTTCGACTTTTCACAGATTAGCCAAACCATAGCGAACGTAATGGCTAATCAAATACCGCTGGAGAAGGTGCCCGTTTCCTGATACTAGCTCCAGTTCGGATAGTTCATGATTCCCGCGCTGGCGGTGAAGCCTACGCCGAAGCCCACGATCATTGCAGGACCTGCCCAGTCATCTTTTTCAGCGAGCATGAATCCGGTTGAGGCACTCGAAAGATTGCCGTAGTTTCTCAGGACGTCATACGAACCCTGCACTTTGGTTGAGTCTTTTTCGAGGTGAAGTTGGGAACAAACTCCGTCGAGGATCTTCTTACTGCCGGTGTGAATCAAACAATCATCCACCTGGCCCAGAGTCGAAACGGGTGAATCAGGATGATCGAGGACGTTTCTCACGGTGGTGACGGCGTAATGGGCGCCGCGAGCCGGGACGGTTGGCCGCATGAAATACTGCGGTCGTCCTTTAAGAAACGGATGTGAACTATTGCTGTTCATGGTGAGAAGATTGACATCATCCATCTCCTCGTTGGTCAGGTGAGAGATTGGACCGAAGCTGGGCTTACCTTCGTCCTGGCCGACGAGTAAAGCAACTGCGCCGTCGCCGAAGAGCATTGATTGGATGACGAAGGTGGTATCCAGCCTCTTCTGTATAAACTGGGCTTCATCTAGCTTCCGCTCCTTCCTAAGTCTCGAGAGTTCCCTAAATCCGTAATACTCATCCGCCAAGAGCGGCGCGACAAAAGGGGTGTGGGCTTCGGCCATCAATACCAAAGCTCGCTTGCCGGGGTTCGCAGCCAGGTACCACTGCGCCACTTCGATCGACTTCAACAATACCGAACAACCCTGCGACTGCATGCTCACCGTCCTAATTGATCGGGAGAGCAGCCCGTGAGTTCTGCCAATCACTTCCGAAGCCAGACAGGGGAGCATCTGGTCGGGGGTGTTGGTGGCAGCAACGAGCAAACCAATCTCAGAAGGGTCACCCTGCCACTGCTCGATGCAGCGCTTGGTCGCGCCGACGCCGAGGTCAGTAGTCGAGCTGGTAGCATTCATGTTCTTGCCAGATAGGAAATCCGGGTAGTTCTCCATCACGGAATATCTTTGGTCAACGCCAAGATAGTTAAGCGTGTTGATGAGTTCAGGCGATAGCTTATGCATCAGCGCACTCGTCAGTTCGGTGGTTTGGTACGCATGCGGTGGAGTTGAAGTGGCAGCTGAAAGCAGATTGATCATGGTCGCTATCTCCCTGGGGATTGAGTTCGACGGTCTCGTCAGTTTTCGGTTCGGCTAGGTACATATCAATGCCCGTGCCAGGAGAGGCTCAGCCCACGACTCGCGGTAACTGTTGAAATGTTAGGAGTTAATCGAAAGAATTTACGGGCGGCGTAAAACACAGAATGGATACGAGGTATCCACTCAGGGTGAGCAAAACCTTTGGCAAGGGGCTTTGACGACACGGGAGGGTGATACCGAAGTATACAGCTGTATAGCTAGTAGCCAACGATTTTACGGCAAAGCCTAACGATGTCACGATGCAACGATGCAACGATGGAACGATGGACTTCTTGTGCAAAGCCGAACGATGCACGGTGCAACGGTTGCGGTCGACGGCTGTGCCGTTCAGCGGTCAGTTTGCACAAGTGGTCTCGGTGCGTGTCTTGGAGGACCCAGTGTTCGCGACTCAATGACAAGCTGAAAAGCATGTCGAACATTCGCGCGCGGCCTCTCGGCAGAGACGAGGACCGGAGGAGCCCACCTAGGTCTCTGATTCCACAGGAAATCCTGTCAAAGGCCTTACTTCGTGGGGAGGCGGTAGCGGCCGACTGTGTTTTCGCCGATGCTTCCGAAGTAGAGCGATCCGTCGTGTTCGACTGCATTCGCTATCTGAGCGTAACACTGTGGGGATGGGTCCTGAAGATTTGCGACGACCTGACCGTTTATATCCAGGCCGACAACAAAGCTGTATCGCTTAGCTGCAGGTTGGAGGAACTTTGGCAGACGCATGACAGCCTTTCGCAGAAATGGGCTCGGCAATAGTTTGTCGAGCGTTTGATCGCGTGGGGTAACCAGAGCGAGCCAAAACCTATCTTTGCGGTTGGACGACAAGCCATCCGGGAATCCAGGCAAGTTGTCGATAAAGATATCCGATTGGCCCATCTTGGGTCCGCTCAGCCAAACCCGATGTATTCGATACTTGCCGGTCTCGTTTACCAGGACAAACGACTGGTCGGGACTTACCGCAACTCCGTTGGCAAAGCTGAGGTCTTTCAGCAGCACTCTCGTGGTTTTTGTTCCCGGGACGTAAGCGAGGAACCGGCCGTTTGGTCCATGTTCGATTAGATCTGCCTTGTAGTTTGTCAGCGGGAACTTGTTTGAGGCGTCAGTGAAATAGATTGTCCCGTCGCCTGCCACATCAAGATCGTTAGTACACTTGAATGCGACGCCCTCTGCTTCAGTCGCAAGGGTAGTAACAACTCCATCGTTCGAGATCGAAAGCAAACCCATAATCGCATCCGCTACGAGCAGATTTCCGCGGGCGTCAAAGATTAAGCCCAGCGGCCGGCCCCCAGTATTAGCAAACACTTCTGGGCTGCCACCCTCCGTCTTGACGCGCACGATGCGACCATCATCCATACCGGCGTAGACGCGATTTTCGGAGTCAATAGCAACGTCTTCCGGCGCATGACCTGCGCCTAACGAAAGTCTTTCAACCGAAGCAAGAGCGTTATTTTGCTGATATGGTCCTGTAAGTGTCGGAGCGGGCGGTGGTGTCCAGGCTTGTGGGTTTATGGGAACGGGCCAGAGAAGTAAATAAAGAAGTACCAGACAGACGATGAGAACGACGACGAGGAGCAGTCTCTTGATGGTTTTCATTTTAGGGGAACGAAGAGCGGTTATCTTTCGCCGCGAGCTTTCTCGACCAGGCTTTCCATCTCAACCCCGAGCTTTCTAATCTGTGGTTGGTCCATCGGCTCAATCAGTCGGAGTGCTTCATCGAGGATCCGTCGTTGGTACTCTGGCCAGTTTGGCAGCCCAGCTACGCTGCCGAGTTCGCCGTCGTAGTAGGCAGTGCGCGGTGGTCTAACGCTTTGCACCACATCTTTGGCGACGCCGAGAGTCATGGTTGGCATTCCTTCCTGCTCAAGGCCACGCGCAATCAGCGAAACCGATTGATGACAAAGCCGCGAAGCAGGAATTAGCAGTGCAGCCTGTACCTGATGTTGTTGCACGCGTTCAACTAGTCGCGGCAACATCTCTTCAACCAGGCGGGCGGCATTCGGGATGAAGCCGCAGAAACTCCAGAAGACTGGGTTGAGCTGTCCGATGATGCCATTACTTTCAAACTCAAACAGACGTTCGAGTGGCAATTGAGAATCAATATCCTGTTGGACCGCAGTTGCGTCGTAGCCACGCGCTGCAAACTTCAGGTCTTCTGCCTCAATCTGTGAGGGAATCTCGCGGAAAGTTAAGTCGCCGTCAGCTGCGGTGGTATCGAAGCCTTCCGTGCCATCGATGTAAGCTCCTGCTGATGAGATCAGTGCCAGATTCATCATCGGCAGCGCACGCCGGGCAGGCGCGAACGGCGCCCGGCGGTTTTTCACAAACGGATAAGAATCGTCAATGTCGTTGGCGCCGGCTCCGCCTTTTCTACTCCACTCTGCGAAAGACCGCCGCCAGTCCTCAAGTTGTTCGATGATTTCCAATTCAGTTCCTTCCCGGCTCAACTCTATTGCTCAAAATGAAGTAGGTGATTAGGCCGGCAATAATAGCAATAGAAAGCGCTGCGACAGAATAGCCGTGAAGAGTTGCGAAGGCCACGCGGTTTGGATCGCTGAGAGGGATCGTATCGATAGGCCCGTCCATTGCCGCCCGCAAGGCACGCATTTTCGCGGCAATTACCCACTGTCCGATGCCGGTCGTCAGGGTCATGAGTCCCAAGAGCATTAGCTGGATGACAAAAGCCCGCGGGCCGTATGTTCTCCTGAGAGGGAAGGAAAGAATCAGCGATAGCAGACCAACGACGAAGCCTGCGGTGTTAACAACTGACAGCGTGCGATTGACGATGAAGCCGGCAATCTCCGCGGCGTTGGTCACGTCAAAGGCCCGCAAAGCCCCAAACGCAGTGGGGGCAACCATCGCGCTAAAAAATATCGCCGCGCCCAGCCATGCGGCCAACAAGAAGAGTCGAAGGTGATGGAGAATGCTTTCCATGATCTAATCGTAGTTTGAAACATCCGGAAGCAAAGCTATTTTCGGCGGGTTAATTGTGGGCGGTGTTATCTCTTTTGGATCGGCGGCCGTCAGCAACCACGAGAGTGAAGCGTCGAGTTGTTGTTGATAATGAATCAGGTCCAGTGACATGAATACGTTGGTTCCCAGCCGCTCAAACTTTTCTTTCGCCCTGACGTACATTTGTCGCGCCGCGCCTGGCCGCCCAATCTCGAGATGATGAAAGGCGACGGCTGATTGAATCATCGCTTGTAAAAAGAGTTTCTCCTTTGGGCCAACCTCGCCCATCCAACGTTCCTCCCAAACATCGTGCGCCGCATGAAACTCTCCGGCGTTGTACAGGTCGATGCCTGCGATGTATTCCACCGGGTACGCGGAGATGTGCGCATCCGTGTAGGGGATTAATTCCGCCGCTCGATCTGTCATTGTCGTTTCAGCCACAAAATGTAAATGAAACTGCCTAGCGCCGCGAATGCTACCGAGCAGGCAGCCGGTATAACGTGTGGCCTTAACAAGTCCACCAAGAGTGGCGGAGACCATGGGTAGAACTGTTGAGCGATTAATTCCCTCTCATGTTCCAAGTCTATTTCCCGGGCGATTTGCGCGGCGATCCCCACAATCAATCCGTATAGGCCCCCACTAACAGTCGAATGCCACAATTGCACTTTCATCGTTCAAGCTCTGCGTTACCTGGTTAACCTGGAGGCAATCACTTTCGCTGCCGTAGCTCCGGATCCACTGGCGCCAATAATCGTGGGCGCCAACGGATTGGCCACGTCTCCAATACCAAACACATTAGTAACACTCGTTTCCTGTTGACCACTGACGAATAGATATCCGTCCCGGTCCAGGTCCAACTGACCGCGCACGAATTCAGTGTTGGGCTCCACGCCGATTCGAATAGCGACGCCGCGCACCGCCATCTGAAACGGTTTCAATGCGTCTTTGCGGCGGATTTCAACAGCCTCCACTTCATCGTTGCCGATGATTCGGGTAACAACAGATTCCGGAAATATGGTTACACAATGCTGAGTCTTGAGTTGTTCGGCAAACTCACGACGCGCTTTCAGCGACTTGCTCCGATGTACCAGGGTCACCGTTGGACAAACTGCCGCCAGCAATAATGCGTTTTCCGCTGCGGCGTCACCACCACCAATCACGCATACATCATGACCCGCGAAGGTCTCACGATCGCGTGTCGGAGATTCAATCACACCTCGGCCGGAGAACTCCTTTTCTCCTGGGATTCCGAGTTGCCGTCGCCTAACTCCGGTGGCGAGAATCATCGCAATGGATTGCAGTTGTTCACCACTCCTCAACACGACTCTCTTGGCCTTCAAATCAACGGTGTCAATCTCAACCGACGTCCACAAGTCGAAATCAGCGGCATCAACGCGTTCAGCAAATTTCTCAAGAAACTCTTCGCCATTAGCCGCGTTCACTCCAGGATAATTGCGGATGGGACCATAGATGGAATGAAGTTGTCCTCCGACGCGATCTGCTTGTTCAAGTACAAGCGTATCGAGCCCAAGCTCATCGCACCAAAGCGCCGCTGCGAGGCCGGCTGGACCAGCGCCGATGATTATTACGTCATGCATGAAGGATCAGAAAAGCACTAAAGGCGCGAAATGTAATAGCCTGGGCCACCGGCCCAGGATAAGCCCGACAGGAATTCCGAGCGCTTAAAGCGCGAAATGTCACAAGATTTTCAGGAGCGAGTCGCGCGCCTTCAGCGCTTCCCACGTCTTCAAAAATTTCAACCTGGGGCGTTGCCCCAGGCTATTACATTCCGCGCGCTTGGCGCTGAAAACTCAAGCCACTATCTCAAGTTCTTTTTGAAAAAGCTTGGCGACAACGTCAGGAGATAACGTTGAAGCCGCGAGCCGCCCATCTCGACCCAAAAACTTTACAGCTGATGACAACTCTGACGAGTCGTTCTTCCAAAAGTTTTCCGGCTGTCCCTCAGCTTCATTTAACCTCACCAGCAGCAAAGAAAAATCCTGCCGCTGAACACGTGGCCGGACGACGGTTTCCGCCCATGAATAGTATGGGTAGTCGATCCGATAGGACCATCCGTTCTGAAACGGCGTTGTTATCACGAAGAGATGCCCGCGAGCGTGTTGGGAAATGGCCGTTGCCGGGGATGAATGCAGGTCAGGGTCAAATCCACCGGGACCAAACACTTCGGGAGCCAGTTGGACCAGCGAAAGTTTTGCATCCGGGAATTCAGTTACTACGCTGGTTCCGCGCGCGAAGCTCTCCATCGCAGTTTCGATTTTCTTCCACGACTCGCCCCATAGATGCTCGTATTCATTAGTCCGGGTCAGAATACGCCCAACTTCCGGCAGCACGAGTTCATACGAGCGTGCTTCATCTTCAACGACTTCACCGGCAAGGTACGACGCGATCGGCGACCCTGATGCTTCACCCGGGACGGGCTGGTCTGATCCTTGAATGACGATGCTTGCCTTAACACCTGCCTCACTCTTGAACTCGGAAAAATCGCCAGCCTCGGCTGCGGGTATCAATTGTTCGCGCAGCTCGAGGGCCCCATCACCATTGAGCAAGGTCCAAACTGAAAGCACTCCATCCGTATCGAAATGATTGTTGGTTACCAGTTCTATTCCGCGGGTGAAATCGCGCTCTATCGGATGAGCCGACCAGATTTAAAGCGATTTCAGTCGAAGTATCAGCCTTAAGCTCGACGGGTGTTTCGTTGCCCTGCCAGTGCGAGAAGTGCACGCTGTTATCAACCGTGCCATCCACCGAAAGTTTCGGCGTGTTGTCGAGCGCGGGATGGTAAAACTCGAAGCGCATGGGTTTGAAAGACAACTGAATTGCAGATTTGCAATAGCAACCAAAGTGTAGCATGCGATAAGCAACCTCTTCGCGTTGGGAAGAGAAGTGCAGTCGTCGATGATCTTCTCTCCCCTCACACAAGAATTTAGCTAAGAAGACCAGAAGTTGGACTGTGCGCGTCGCGGGGCGATTTCATTAGCCCCGCGGCTTTAGCCCGGTGGCTTAGAAGCCCCTGGTTCTTCTGAACCGTTTGAACGGTTTTCTTAATGACGGCACCAAAACCGTTAAAAAGGTTATCCATTTGTTCCTGTTCCTGATCACCGGGCTAAAGCCACGGTGCTAATGAGATCGCTCCGTGTGATGCATGTTCTTTCGGGGTCGCCGATCCAATGTGTTGAGACTTCGAAGTAGCGAGCGTTTGTCTGCGTTGATGGCGCAACAGTAGAATCGGAGCAACTAAATTCTTTGGAGGAATCATGAACCCAATAGCTATGCAGCCGATGCCCGAGATTACTGCCACCGAACTCAAACAACGTTTGGACAACGGAGACGACGTTCAAATTATCGACGTGCGCGAGGCGGATGAAGTTGCGATCGCCAGTATTCCAAACGCGAAACATATTCCACTGGCTCAAGTCATTCAGCGCAGTTCCGAAATCGATCCAAACAGAGACACTGTGGTCCATTGCAAGATGGGCGGGCGCAGTGCTCGGGCGATTGATGCGCTGAAGCGTTCAGGTTTTACCGGAAATTTATCGAATCTGAAGGGTGGGATTATTGCGTGGTCGAATGAAGTCGATCCTACGGTCGCGAAGTATTAGTCCGACGTCCGTTGTAAGAACCATTTTCCATATCTCATTTGTCAGTTTCCATTTTTCATTGAATACACTCGACTGGATTCCGCATTGCCTCCGGAGAGCTCGTCAACGAGTGGCACGCAGTCAGATTCAGAGTGGCGCAAGGCTTCCGGCAATGACAAATGAACTGATAAATGAGATATGGAAAATGTTTTTTTCCTACTTGGTAATTCCTTCAAGCTTAATGAACGGGCTCATTGAGGTGATCGACATGCCTTCGATGACTTCCATGCGGCAGGCGAGTCCTGGTTTGTCGTAATCCGCGGTTTGACCTTCAGTTCGATACCACACCTGGCAATTTGTACAATCGCCATTCCAGCAAAAGTCGCCGTAGGAAATCGAATTGAGCGATAGAAACTGAAAGCATCGGAGCAGCCGATTCTTCTCAGGGACCTCCCTGCGTTTTCCTAAGATTTCAATGGTGACGAGCCGCTCATACGGATCGAGTAGATCGCTATCGATGGCGGGAGGTTTGTCTGCAAGTTCCTGCTCTGTCATACGCTGTCAAAGTATAGCGAGTCGGGTTTCAAAAGAATACAGGATTAATTTGTAGGGGTGGCACTCCCTGGCAACGCCAATGGATTCGCTACACGTAGGCGAGATTCTGGGAGCACGTAACGATAGAAGGAGCGGCCACGGAGTGCCACCCCTACAAATCAACTCGAGATACTGAAACAATTTCCGATAATTTGTATCGGTATAAAATAGGTGATTCATTTACCGCACACCCACTTCTATCTGCGCTGATACATTGCTAAACTAAGGCAAAACGGAGGTGAAGATTGGCGTTAGTAATTTATACAAAACCTGGATGTCCTTATTGTCAGCAGGCACGGGAACACTACAACTCGAAGCGCATTCCGTTCACGGAGTACGACGCGCAAACGTATCGCAAGCATCGCGTTGACATGCTTGCTTTCTCCGGCGGCGACCCGACGGTGCCGTGCATTGTTGAAGACGGAAAGTACAAGGGTTCTGGCTGGGGCGATCCGCCCCGCGGTTGAACTGTGCATGACTGACGGCCGTGCGCCGTCACACAAATTCCGCGCTCCCCAAGAAGCTTACTGATCGCAAGTGGGCTACTTTCACCCTGGCAATCCAAGAAGAAGGCTGCATTATGAAAAGATTATTGGCCCCCCTCGCTTTTTTGTTTGTGCTCTCCTCCATTTTTGTCTTCAACGTAGCTGGCCAATCCAACGGAAATAGTCCGAAGCCACAACCACCTATGACAGCAAAGAAAACCAAGACTACTAAGATTCATGACTACACCTTGAACGATGATTACTTCTGGCTGCGTGAGAAATCGAATCCTGAAGTTATCGCGCATCTTGAAGCTGAGAATGCCTACACCGACGCGGTTTTGAAACCAACCGTCCCGCTCCAGGAGAAGCTTTACAAGGAGATGTTGGGTCACATCAAGGAAACCGACGACACGGTGCCTTATCGATGGGGCGATTTTTTTTATTACACGCGTACCGAGCAGGGCAAGCAGTATCCCATCTATGCGCGAAAGAAAGGCAGCGTAGGCGCCAAGGAGGAAATCGTTCTTGATCAGAATGAGCTCGCCAAGGGGTTCAAGTACTTCAGCATTCAGGCATACGTGCCCAGTGATGACGGCAACCTGCTGGCCTATTCAACTGACACGACTGGCTATCGTCAGTACAAGCTGCAGGTGAAAGACCTGCGCACAGGTAAGCTTCTTCCTGACACCTTCGACCGCGTCGGCAACGTATCATGGGCCAACGACAACAAGACGCTCTTCTTTACTACGGAAGATGCGGTTACCAAACGTTCTGACAAATTCTTCCGCCATGTCCTGGGGGGAAAGACCGACCTGATTTACGAAGATAAGGACGAGCTTTTCGATCTCGTTTCATATCGTTCACGAGACAAGGCCATCATCTTTGTTGGCTCCGAAAGTAAAACCTCAACCGAGTATCGCTTTCTGCCCGCGTCGAATCCGACGGCTGAGCTGAAGTTGATCAGTCCCCGAGAAGCTGACCACGAATACAACATCGATCATCGCGGCGACCTTTTTTATATTCGCACCAACAAAGGCGCGAAAAATTTCCGCGTGGTCACCACTCCAGTTGGTAGTCCGGCCCAGGCGAATTGGAAAGAACTGGTAGCACACCGCCCGGCGGTAAAGATTGCCGACATCGATCTCTTCGCTGATCACCTGGTGTTGTCTGAGTGGGAAAAAGGCTTGGAGCAACTTGAAGTTTACGACTTCAAATCCAATAAGATGCATCGGGTTGAGTTTCCGGAACCTGTTTACTCGGCTTCACTGACTCAGAACAAGGAATTCACGACACCCAGGATTCGTTACAACTACGAGTCGTTAGTCACACCTGACTCAGTTTTTGAGTACGACATGAACAGCCGGAAGGCTACGCTGCTCAAGGAGCTCGAAGTTCCCGGCGGATTCAGCAAGGCAAACTATAAGTCTGAGCGCATCTTTGCTACCGCGTCGGACGGCACCAGGATTCCGCTGTCAGTTGTTTATCGCGTGGGAACTAAACTGGACGGTTCAGCTCCATTACTTCTTTACGGATATGGTTCGTATGGATACTCGATTGCCCCCACATTTAATTCCAACCGTCTAAGTTTGCTGGATCGTGGTGCGATCTACGTCATCGCGCACATTCGCGGCGGCGGGGAGCTCGGCGAAGAGTGGCGTGAAGCGGGCCGCATGATGAAGAAGATGAATACGTTCACCGACTTCATCGCCAGTGCTGAACATTTAATCAAGAACAAATACACGTCGAGCGACCGGTTGGTAATTCAGGGCGGTAGCGCCGGCGGGTTGCTGATGGGCGCGGTCAGCAACATGCGCCCGGATCTTTTCAAAGCAGTCGTTTCGCAGGTGCCATTTGTCGATGTGCTCAACACGATGCTTGATGCTTCCTTGCCGCTAACTACCAGCGAGTACATTGAATGGGGCAATCCGAATGAGAAAGCGGCATACGATTACATGAAGCTTTACTCGCCTTACGACAACGTGGCCCCGAGAGCCTATCCGGCGATGCTGGTCAAGGTTTCCTTGAATGACAGCCAGGTGCCGTATTGGGAAGGCGCGAAGTTGGTCGCCAGATTGAGAGACGTCAAGACTGACAACAATCCATTGTTGCTCAAGACCAATATGGGTGCTGGCCATGGTGGATCGTCTGGACGTTACGACTACCTGAAGGAAGTCGCGACTGACTACGCCTTCATGCTGTGGCAGATGGGATTGGCCGACTAACTGGTGTCGTTCCAGGTTCAGGATTCCTCTGCGCAACTCGGTGTTCTCTGTGATTGTGTGGTGGGCTTTCCAGAGCCAAATCCGCCATAGAGACACTGAGAACACAGAGTCAAACAGAGAGGTTGAGGCACGCTTGGTTTGGGCAATCGCTTGACAGGGTTCGGGGGAGTTCCTATAGTCAGGCTTCAAGCTGTTAGAAGTAAACGAGATGCCTAAGTACTACTACTCTTTCTGTTGCTTTTGCCCCTGTTGCGGCTGTTGTTGTCGACGCGACCGGGAAAGCAATTTGCAAGCGTGTAGTACTTCTGAATTGATCAGTTAACGCAGCAAAAGGTTTTCATCATCCGGTCGCGAATCCGAAATGGAGTCGCGACCGTTTTGTTTTTGTTCGCCATAGTTCGAACGGTGTGGAAAGGTTAAATATGAGTATGGCGGTTCTCGAGACTAGTTGCGCGCGCTCAGATTTCTCAGTCGAGTCAAGCATCGGCAAAACGCCGTTACTTCGCCTGAAACGAGTCGCATCCGACGTGCCGGAGGGCGTAGAGGTTTTTGCGAAGGCGGAGCACCTTAATCCCGGAGGTTCGGTCAAAGACCGCGCGGCGCTGCAAATGATTATCGGCGGTGAGCGGGAAGGGAAGCTGCTATCTGGGATGAGGATTCTCGATGCTTCAAGCGGCAACACTGGAATCGCTTACGCCATGATCGGCGCCGGCCGCGGCTATCCGGTTACGCTTTGTCTGCCGTCAAACGCGAGTCGGCAACGCAAACAAATCCTGCGCAGCTTTGGTGTTGAGATCGTCGAAACCGATCCATTGCAAGCCACCGATGGCTCGCAGTTGAAAGCACGTGAACTGTTTCAGCAGAGACCCGATTACTATTTCTACCCCGATCAGTACAACAATGACGCGAACTGGCAAGCACACTACGAGGGTACCGGGTGCGAAATTTGGGACCAGACCGAAGGGCGCATCACGCACTTCATCTGCGGCCTCGGGACCTCAGGTACGTTTACGGGAACCGCGCGCCGCCTCAAAGCTTTCGACGGAAGTGTTCGTGCGATCTCAATGCAACCCGCTTCACCATTGCATGGACTCGAGGGTTTAAAGCACATGGAGACGGCGCTCGTTCCTGGTATCTACGATCCAACCCTTGCTGATGCGAACGTGGAAGTTGAAACAGAGGACGCTCAGGAAATGGTGCGACGTCTGGCGCGGGAGGAAGGCTTGTTTGTAGGGACCAGCTCGGGCGCAAATGTGTTTGCGGCTTTGCGGCTGGCCCAGACGCTGGCGGCCGGCTCAGTAGTAGTGACCGTTTTATGCGATGGTGGTGAAAGGTATCTGGACTAATGATCGCTATCCCTGAACAACAGAAACGGGAGATTCGTGCTCACGGGGAACGCGATTACCCGCACGAATGTTGTGGGCTTCTGTTGGGTTCGTTTCTCAAAGATGGGACGAAGGTTTGTCAGGAACTCTATCCGATTTCAAACGCTCGCGAGGAAGAGGCCAAGCGAAATCGGTTTCTCATTAGGCCGGAGGAGTGGATACGCGGTGAGAAGTATGCGGCTTCGAAATTTCTTGAAGTAGTTGGCTTTTATCATTCCCACCCGGACCATCCGGCAGTGCCTTCGGGATATGATCTCGATCATGCCTGGCCCATCTATTCTTATATAGTTGTCGCGGTCGCGGCCGGACGAGCGGGAGACCTGCGGTCGTGGGAGATGCAAGCAGATCGTTCACAATTTGACGAGGAAGAAATTCTGGAAGAATGTTTGAAAGGAAATTGATATGTCAGTCACCATTTCTATCCCCACTGCGTTGCGGCAGTTTACCGGCGGCTTATCGAGGATTGAGGTTGAAGCGTCGACCGCAGGTGAGGCCCTCGATCAATTGACTTCCCAACATCTCCAGCTGCGTAAACACCTTTTCGACGACAAGAATGCGCTGCGTAGTTTCGTAAATATTTACGTGAACGACGAAGATATCCGCCATCAGTCAGGAGGCGAAACGCCTGTGAAGGCAGGTGACTCGCTGATGATCATTCCATCGATCGCGGGTGGCTCCACCTCAGAGGCGAAAGTTGCGGCCGAGCTGCCGACGCTTTCAAACGAAGAGATAGCACGATACAGCCGTCACTTGATCATGCCCGAGGTGGGACTGGAAGGTCAGCGAAAACTGAAAGCCGCCAGTGTCCTGATGATTGGCACCGGAGGTCTGGGCGCGCCGCTGGGGATGTACCTCGCCGCTGCGGGTGTGGGCCGACTCGGCATTGTTGATTTTGACGTCGTCGATTCATCCAATCTGCAGCGGCAGATTGTTCACGGAACAAAAGACGTGGGCCGGCGGAAGGTGGAATCAGCCCGCGATCGTCTGGCAGACATAAATCCACACATTGACCTTGAGACTCACGAGCTGCGGCTAACCAGTGAGAACGCACTCGATCTGATCAAGGACTTCGACGTGGTGGCTGACGGCACTGACAATTTTCCCACCCGCTACCTGGTCAACGATGCCTGTGTGCTGACGGGCAAGCCAAATGTCTATGCATCAATATTTCGATTTGAAGGGCAGGCAAGTGTTTTCTGGGCGGAGCGCGGTGCGTGTTACCGCTGTCTCTATCCTGAGCCGCCGCCACCGGGCCTGGTTCCATCATGCGCAGAAGGTGGTGTACTCGGAGTGTTGCCGGGAATTATGGGCGCGATTCAGGCGGCGGAGACGATCAAGATCATCCTCGGCGCTGAAGACATTCTCGTGAATCGGTTGCTGCTATTTGATGCGTGGGCCATGAAGTTTCGCGAGTTCAAACTGCGAAAGGATCCGAAGTGTCCGGTGTGTGGCGAGAATCCCAGTATTAAGGAATTGATTGACTACGAACAATTTTGCGGTCTGCGGCCAGTGGAGCAAACGAACGAAAAGCAACTGGAAGAGATAACCGCAACTGAACTCAAAGCGAGGTTGGATCGCGGCGATGATCTACAGGTAATCGATGTTCGTGAACCGAATGAATTTGAGATAGCGAAGATGCCGGGAACGAAATTGATTCCGTTGGGTCAGGTTGTGAATCGAATGAATGAGATCGACTCGTCACGTGAGACGGTTGTTCACTGCAAGGGTGGTGTGCGCAGTGCCAAGGCTATCGAAGCTCTGAAGAACGCTGGTTTTGCTGGACCGATGATTAACCTGAAAGGCGGGATCACGGCATGGTCTGATGAGGTTGATCCTGCCGTGCCGAAGTATTAGGCCGAAGGCTCTTTAGAACCATTTTCCATATCTCATTTGTCATTCTGATTTGGCATTGCGGGATTGTATCGATTCAAGTGGGTTAGAGGTATAAGGAAGGCCACAGAGCGTAGAGTGTGGGTCACATCCCAGTCACTCAACTACCGGAGCATGAAGGCAAGACCACCTCGCCGGTAGCGCGTGGTCGTCTCGTATTGACGCAACCAGCCGCCCAAAAGAACCTTCAAAAGCAGCCACAAAACAAAATGCGTTGACATCAACCCCACAGCTTGGCTATTTTTCTTTAACCCGACTCACGATGCTGGTTCGGATTCTTGCCACCCTGTTTTTCTCACCAATCTAAACGATCCCAAGGAGTTTGCGATGAAGTTTCCAACTCGCGTCTTTTGTTGCCTTGTTTTGCTCGGTGCCATCGGCGCCCAAATCACAGTTCGCCCATCTAATCCGTTTGAATACCCTGACGATCAGAAAACCGAACACGGTGGCAAGATTGAAAGCAAGTACGATGGGTTTACCCACGAAACCACGATTACGCTAAAGAAGATGAAAGTCACCTGTGGGAGCAAAAAGGGCAAGTTCAAGGACTCTTGTGTAAGCCTCGTGGCCTCGCTCCACTGTCCTGGCATCCAACTTGACTACGTGCGCAACGTTACCTTGCAGCTAATTTTCCAAACTCACGATTGGGACCAACGACATCCGCTAGATCAGCGGCAACTTTCGGTGGTCGCGGATGGGGTTACATATCGGCTGGGCCAAATGAAGTTGGCGAGTCAGAGCACTGATACCCTGATGACTGAAACCCTTGAAGTGACGATGCCCTATGCAACATTCCTGAAGGTCGCCAAAGCAGAGGTGGTGGAGATGAAGGTTGGTCCCAGCCAGTTTGAACTGCGACAACAAAACGTCGTCGCCTTTCGAGATATGGTCAACCGGGTGAAGGTGTCTGCGGCATCGGCAGGGCCAAGGTAAAAACGACTTCCTCGCAACTACGCGTTTATCGAGTGTGAGACGGCCCACGCGCTACGGCGATGTGGTACTGACCTGATGACCCGTCGGTGGTCTCCCTGCGAGAGAGCGCTAACAATACCTGCGCCGTACTACTTCATTCGTTGAGGTTGTCCAACCCGATAAACTTCCATCCGGTAGCGGCCCTGGTAAATGAGTAAATAACAACTTCGTGGCCGGCGGCGTTTGGACACGCCACCTTGAAGGATTTTGGATTGGCTGCCTCAGTTTCGGGTTTCGCGGTTGCAAAGCACTTCACTGCGTTGGCCTCACCATTGAATACAGTGTGATAACGTTTGGTCAGCTGAGCCTTGTTTCTCACTGCCGCCATCCCATAAGGCATTGAAACCGGAAAGCGCGTCTGCGCCGATACTGCTACCTTGTCGCCTTTGATCACCGCCGCACTAAATTTCCGCCAAAACTCCTGAATCGAGTTATCGGTTTGGGGCAAGCGTGCCGCCATTGACTTTGAGCGCTCCCCGTTCGCTACACCCATTCCAATCAAAGTCACGAGCAGGCACCAGTTGATGATCTTCTTCATCGATTCTCCACAGTTAAGTTTGTGTGCTGTTGCCGAAGCAGACCCTGGGCCATGATTTTGCGCGCGTAGATTCGCAGCTCATTTCTCGAAAGCCGATTGGCAATAGCTTTCGTTCGATCGAAATCGAAGTTTGCCAGGGCAGCCAGAGATTTCCCATACTTCAACATTACAAAGTCAGAAAATATTCCTGTGTTACGCAGAATTATCTCCCCACTCTTCACCACGCCGGTCTTCATTAATTTGTCCACCAATAGCAATTTGGTGATTTGATCGTTAGCACGATCGATTGCGGCCTCAATAATAGCGAATGCTCTCGGCGGTTCAACGAGGGCGTAAGCGGCCACCAGGGCCAGCATTGCATTCGTCTGAGTATCGCTGCTGAAATCGTACTTTATTAAATCTTGCGCCTCATCAAGGAGTTTCAAAGCCTCCTCGTGATCGCCTTTCTTCTCGAGCAATATCGCTAACTCAGCCATTGCTCGGGCGCGCTGTTCTTTTAACCTGGCCCGCGGGAGTAGCTTGCGCAACGCATCAGAGTCGCCTTTGTTGACCGAGGCATTGATCTGTTCGGTATCAAGTGCATCGACTAATTCCTTGCGCAGGCCTTCGTCCTTGAGTTCGTTATCAAGGTAATCGCGGAGTGAATCGACACGGTTGCGTATCACAGCGGTAATCACTGCCTCTTGTTGAAGCATCCGGCGCTGTTCGTCGTTGTCGGTTCGTTGCGCAGCCGCGAGAATTTCCTCGGGCGTTCCATCGCGCATCAAGGAGTTAAATTGCCGCCAGCTTTTCTGCTCCTTGTTCAGGGTTTCGCTAAACGCAGCCGCCTTCTTCTGAAGCAGCGCGGCGCGCTCGGGAGCAAACTCCTCGATCTCAGGCATGATGGCAGACAAGGCATTAAGCAACGTTCCATTGCCAGAAAGACCAAATATCGCAGTGGCAATCATGTCTACTAGTTGACGCCGCTGCTCGCGCGTCAACTTCAGTTGTCCATGGGCCCCCTGCGCCGACGATTGTTTAGAAGGTCGACTGGAGATGAGTAGCTCCGGGGCGATAAATGAGGCCATCGGATCTGAAGATAAGTCTCGGGTCTGGAGCTTATCGATGATCTCGCCAGCGAATTTAGCGCCGAGCTCCTGGTCCATCAGATTGAGCCGGAACAGCAGGTTGAGTAGCTCATCGGTGAGCTTCCCAGCAAGAATCTCCCTGGCGTGTTTTAAGGCATGCTCCGGATCACGCTGCGCAGCTTCGGCGATGATCATCTGTTCAAGGTCAGGTAAGAAGTAGCGTTGGGTTAGCTCCGCTGGGATCGGAGGTGAGGAACGCAACAGATCCAGAGCAAACTGCGGATCGCGTCGCGAGATTTTCAAAAGCAATTCACTTTTTAAGGAGAAGTTTACAACGAGCAACTCCTGCCGCCGCTTCTTCTCGTCCTTATTCTGACTTGGAATCGTTAATTGGGTGAGATTGTTGAAAGCGTCGAGGAAGATGCTGCGAGCACGCTTTTGGTCGTGCGTCCACAACAGGTCTGCGGCTTCAGCCAATAAGAACAATCGATTTTCCGGTAGCCTTAGGGTTGATGTGTCGGCAGCAATCTCGTCAACCAAAGCGTACGTCTTGCGCAACAGTAGCTCTTTTCGTTCCTCTTCTTTCCGAGCTTTCTCCTTCAGATCCGTCTGACCGGCGGCGGAGGTAAGAGCCAGCGCCATCAGAAAGACTATGAAGACGGATCGCAAGTATTTCATACTCATTCAAGGGTGGGTGGGATACGATCGAGCCCCAAAGATACTTTGCTTAAACGCTCGAAGCAATGAATTGTTCGCTGATTCAGTCCGGCTCTGCCGCCAGATGTGAGGCGATGGCTACGCCGCGCCGACAGCAGCCGAAAATATGCGAGGCGCCGATGGCGGAGCAAGTGGAGCGAAGGAGTCTGGCCAAAGGGAAACCGCTGGGGCAAAACACGAACCGGGCACTGGACCGGGCCGTCATGCAAAGTGCGCTCTCGCGGATACGGCAAGCTGCCGTGAAAGATAAGCGGGTGAAGTTCACCGGCCGGTGCAGCACTGGCGCAAGACAAAAGCCAAGGGCGAGGTGATAGTCGTCCGGCTTTCATGCAGCGAATAATCGAAAGCGACGCGGACGAGGGAAGCCCGAGACATTCAACTTTCCTGGCTTCACCACATCTGTGGCAAGAAGCGGAGTACGGGATGTTCACGGTGTTGCGGCGTACGATGAGCAAGAGGAAACGCGCTAAGCTGAAGGCTGTCAAAACGGAACTGCGCAAACGAATGCATCGGCCCATAGCGGAAGTTGGCAAGTGGTTGTGATCGGTGGTCGAAGGGCACAATCGTTATTACGGTGTGCCTTCCAACCTGCCGTCGCTGGGTTCGTTTCGTTTCTATGTGGGTCGTTACTGGTACCGCACGCTCAGGCGTCGCAGCCAGAAGACGCGCCTCACGTGGGAGCGAATGTGCCGTTTGTTTGACCGCTGGCTGCCATGGCCCAAGCTGCATCACTCTTATCCTTTGCGTCGCCCTGGCGTCATCACCTAAGGCAGGAGCCGGATGCGTTAGTAGCGCTTGTCCGGATCTGTGGAGGCGGTGGCCAGTAATGGCCATTCGTACTCCGACCATCCATCGGCGAAGCCGAAGCCGGAGTCGCCCGGCCATTTCGGGCTTTCAAATCGTGGCCCATTCTCCTGATTACAGCCGAAGTCGGCTGGCCGGTTGCGGTTACATAACACTTGGGAGTTAAATAGGTCGAAAGATATAGCATGGTTGGAACAACGCTGGGGAATTACAAGATTCTCGAGAAGCTCGGTGCGGGCGGACAGGGAACAGTCTATAAGGCCATTGATTCAAAACTTGGCCGCACCGTAGTCATCAAGGTCCTACCTGACGAACTCGTCGCCAAAGAAGCCAATCGCAAACGCTTCGAACGTGAAGCCCGGTTGGCGTCTTCATTAGACCACCCAAACATCTGCACCATCTTTGATCTCAATGTGATCGATGACATCCATTTCATTGCGATGCAATACATCGATGGAAAAAACGTTCGTCAACTCGTAAACGGCCGTCCTCTACAACTCGAAAGCGCTCTTTCAATTGCTATCCAGGTTTGCGATGCACTCGCCGCGGCACACGCACAGGGAATCATTCACCGCGACATCAAGGCGGGTAATGTGATGGTCAACAGCAAAGGGCAGGCGAAGGTCCTGGATTTTGGTTTGGCTAAATTGCTTGACGACGAAGCCGCCCGCACCTCCGGAATACATCACACCGAACTGACTGAAGTGGGCATTCCCTATGGCACGGCAACCTACGCTGCGCCTGAACAGGCCCGCGGCGATCGTGTTGACTCGCGCGCAGATATTTTTTCCACCGGTGTTTTGCTTTATGAAATGCTGACGGGCAGTTGGCCTTTTCGCGGTAAGACTGCGGTCGATGTTCGTCACTCAGTTTTGCATGAAGAGCCGCTACTTTTGGATGAGGCTCGACCTGATCCAGTACCGCCTCGCTTGCAACAGATTCTTGATAAGGCCCTTCAGAAACATCCGCGCGATCGTTATCAACAAATTTCTCAACTCCGCGACGAGTTACGTGGGGTGGTTAAGGACATCGCACTTAGCGGCGGCGTGTTGGTTGATGACAGCGGGTTGCCGGTGGCGCCGCGCCATTTGAACAACGAAGGACCGGTGAGCAGAGCGTTGCGTTGGTTCAAGAAGAGTGTGACGGGAAGCGAAAGTTCGGGAGCGTCCGGCAAGATGCGCAGCTCCTCGAAGGCTCGTAATGATCACGACACGCCCACCACGTTTGGCGATCGCGAACGCAAGAGCATCGCCATCATGCCCTTCAAGAACCTGGGCAACGATCCTGAGACGGCGTTTTATGAGTTCTCACTCGCCGACGCTGTGATTACCGAGCTTGCCCGCGTGCGTTCTCTGGTGGTCCGTCCCTCTTCAGTCATTGTGAAGTATCAGGGCAAGCAGTTTGACCCCGGTGATGTTGGACGCGAGCTTTCAGTCGACGCGATTCTCACCGCGAGCTTTCTACGCGCGAAAGATCACTTGCGAGTGACGCTGCAACTGCTCGACGTGAGAACCGGCGAGATTCTGTGGAGCGATCGAATTGATGCAGACGCTAGCGACATCATGGCCGTTCAGGACACGATTGTCGGGCACATTGTTGATGGCTTAAGAATCGAGCTGAGTCCGGATGAAAAAGTAGAGCTTGCTCGGGCTGCGACCACCGATGCTGCCGCGTCGGAAGAATACCTGCGCGGACGAAATTGCCTGGGCCAGTTTATTTACCACACCATCGGTCGCGAAGATCTCGATTCTGCTATCAATCACTTCGAACGAGCGATCGAGATGGATCCAAATTTCGCGCTCGCTTATTCAGCGCTGGGTAGTTGTTACGTTAATCGGGTACTGAAGGCGCTCGGCGAGAAAGACGATCACCAGAAAGCTGAAGCTGCGTTTAGCAAAGCCCTCGCGATCGATCCAAAACTCCTCGAAGCGCGTATGCATTTGATTTTTATTTACCTGACTCGAGGAGAAAAACAAAAAGCGCGTCACGAGGTCATTGTCCTTCGTGAAGAATATCCAAACGATTCAGGGGTGCATTTTGTGCGGGGAGTGGTGGCCAGGCTTGATTCGGAATACGAACGTGCGCTGCGCAGCTTCGACCGCATGGTGCGACTCAATCCGAACGAACGCGTAGTGGCCAGTTATAATAGAGCTCGCATCTTCATGTACCAGCAGCGGTACGAAGATGCTTTAGGTGAGCTCGATCAGGGTGCTGAAGTCGAGCCCGATCATCCTTTGATCAGGACATTCCGTGGACGCGTACTTTACTACCGGGGCGAGGTTGATGCAGCGACGAGGGTGATTGAGCAGGTGCTTGAGCAGCATCCGAAGATGGATGGCATTCGTCCGATTCTGGCAACCTGTCTCAGCGCGCAGGGTAAACACGAGTTGGCGAACCAGCAGTTGACGCAGAAAGTTAAGGTCGCCGCCGCTTCCGATCATGATATAGCTTACTGGTTGGCTTCAGCTTATCTTCTGCAGGGTCGGCAGGTGCTGGCGCTGGAATGGTTGGAAAAAGCTGTCAACCTCGGTAACGAAAACTATCGCTGGTTTGAAAATGATCCGAATTGGACTGACTTGCACGAGGATTCGCGTTTCAAAGATTTGATGCAAAAGATCAAAGCCTCACTGGAGAAACTCGAGGAAACCCCAGGATGAAGACGTTTATCGTTGGCGATGTTCACGGACGTTGTGCCCAGTTGCGACACTTGCTGGAAATGATTCCGCGTGACGAGTCGAATGACACACTCGTGTTCCTGGGAGACCTGATCGATCGCGGGCCCGACGCGCCCGGCTGTGTAGACCTCGTTCAAAAACTTTCGAAAGCCGATCCCGAGCGCGTTATCTGTTTGCGCGGTAATCATGAGCAGATGCTTCTAGATTTTATGGAGGGGAGCGCTAATCTCTGGATAACGCCGGTAACGGGCGGTGAACGGACCTTTGAGCAATACGCTAATAAGCGGCTCATGATCACCAAAGAAAAGGATCTTGACGATGCGCGTCGTGAGATCGAAGCCAGCGTTCCGGCTGATCACCTGGACTTCTTCCACTCACTGCCGCATTACCACGAAGACGATTACGCGATTTACGTTCACGCCGGCCTTGAGCTGGAGAAGCATCCACGCGATACCGAACCGCAGGCATTGCTATGGATGCGAGACATGGAGTTTTACAAAAACTACCGCGGGAAACCCTGCATCTTCGGTCATACCCCAACGCCTTTGTTGCCCTTGCTGGGCCGCCTTGGTCGTCACGGTATTTACATCTCGCACAGCGCCATCGGAATAGACACCGGCTATAACCTGCAGTCACCACTTAGTTGTTTGTCGCTGCCTGACTTCACGCTCTATCAGGCTTTCTCCGACGGTCGGGCTGAAACTCACCACATCACCTCATTTATCCCCGAACAAGTTAAGGCCATGCAAAAGAAGGCTGGGATCGTAAACTGATTTCAAATGTTCGACATGCTTCAGCTTGCGGTGTAGCCACGCCACTCTCAACTGTCCACTGAAATCTCAGATTGATTCTTAACAAAACTCACGACAAGCTAATAAACCACGTCGAACATCTAAGCCTGTCGATTAAGGATGAAGTCTGCAATTGCGTGGAGACGAGCGGTGGGCCGGTCAAGCTCATTGAGAGTTGCGCTGGCTTGTTGGTGGACCCGCGTCGCGAATTCACGCGCAGCAGTCTCGCCATGGACACCCGGATAAGTGGCTTTTTGGGAGCGCATGTCTTTTCCCGGTGTTTTACCCAGGGTTTCGGCGGTCGCGGTTATGTCCAATAAATCGTCGGTGATTTGAAACAAGAGTCCAAGTTGGGCTGCGTAATTAGTGATCAGCGAAAGCTCGTCCGGGCTGGCATCTGCGATGATTGCGCCGCACCGCGTGGCTGCAATGATCAAGGCCCCGGTCTTGAGACGGTGAATCCGCTCCAACTCTTCTGCCGAAACTTCTCGCGACTCAGCCTCAAGATCATAAGCCTGGCCGGCGACCATCCCGGCGGGGGTGCCAGAAGCGCGGGTTAGTTCCTGAATGAGGTAAACGCGCTTCTCGGCCGACAGCAGTTTGTCTTCGGAAACAATTTGGAACGCGAGCGTTTGTAACGCGTCACCGGCGAGGATTGCGGCTGCTTCGCCAAAGCGAATATGACACGTCGCCCGACCGCGCCTCAGATCGTCGTTATCCATCGAAGGAAGGTCATCGTGAATCAACGAATAGGTATGAATAAGTTCAAGCGCACATGCAGATGAGATTAGATTTTGCTGCGAGGCTCCAAAGGATTCGCCAACTGCCAAAAGGAGCGTCGGTCGAAATCTCTTGCCACCGGCAAAGACACTCCAGCGGATAGCTGCATGGACCATCTCCGGTGGAACTGTTTCTGAGGGTAGGTAACGATCGAGGTAAGAGTCGACCAGCTTTTGCGACTCTTGCAGAAACTGCTGAAGATCAGAGTTGGACTGAATGCCGACCGATTCAGAAAACGTTTTCATCAGTTTCGTTGTCGCCTGTTTCTGATGTCTGACGGGAGTCTTCGAAAGGACTGACAACCGTTTGTCCATGGTTGTCGCGCAGCAATACTTCGATACGGCGCTCGGCCTGATTCAAACGTTCCTGACATTGACGCGAAAGCCCGATGCCTCGCTCAAACAGTTCCAGACTTGTCTCGAGCGGCAAATCACCTTGCTCCAATTCACGCACGATTTGTTCAAGAGCCTCGAGAGAAGCTTCAAACGTCTTTGGTTGTTCGTTGTTCGTTTTCATTTCTGTGAATCTGACAAGTAACCATTATCTTCGCGGCGGCAGAGCTGCGTCGCTGAGCGACCGCGATTAGTGCTCTTCGATTTGTTCGACCTTCGCAGTCAATCGGCCTTTTGCCAACCTTACGCTGATCGCATCGCCAGGAGAAACTGACTCTACATCCCTCAGTAACCGGCCATCCTGATGTTGGGCGATTGCATAACCGCGATGAAGCACAGCCAGAGGCGAAAGCGCGTCGAGCGAAGCAGCGGCCAGGCCCAGACGTTTTCGCGACGCTTCCAGTTCTCCAGTAATTGCCGAATTCACGCCGCGATCAGCATATTCAAATCGAGACCGGGCTTCAGCGAAACGGGAGCGAAGTTCGGAAGGCGCCAATCGCCTCATCAAAGGCTCGGCCCGTAAACGAGCGTCGCGGAGTTCATTTCGCATCAGGATCTGCAAACGGTGTTCAGCCGTACTAGTCGCCGTGCTCGCTTCCCGCAGACTTGCACGGACACGATCGAAAACCTGTGACAGCGCCTGCTCCTGAACCCGGCTGCGCGCGCGCGCCACCTTGTAGCGCATCAATCGCGAAAGGTTCTGGCCCATTTGGTTCAGCGCTTTGCAGAGTTCATCCTCGTGAGTGGCGACCAGCTCAGCAGCAGCCGATGGCGTGGGCGCACGTCGGTCCGCGACAAAATCAGCGATCGTAAAATCAGTCTCGTGGCCCACCGCGGAAATCACCGGAATGGCGGAGTTGCGAATGGCACGCGCCACTTCTTCTTCGTTAAAGGCCCATAAGTCTTCTGTGGATCCGCCGCCTCGACCAACAATGATTACATCGACCAGGTCCTTTAAACGCGAGTCGCGTAGCGCGCGCGCGTGGTGCTGGTTGAGCAACGCGATCGCTCTGGCGATGTCGCGTCCCGCGCCTTCGCCTTGAACTCGAGCGGGCGAGAAGAGCACGTGGACCGTGCGCGTGCGCCGTGAAATCACATTAAGAATATCGCGGATCGCTGCGCCGGTTGGCGAAGTTACTATTCCTACCCGTCCCGGAAAAACCGGCAGTGGCCGCTTCAGCTCCTGAGAAAACAAACCCTCCGCCTGGAGACGCGAGCGCATTTGTTCAAACGCAATTTGAAGGGCGCCTGCACCTACCGGATCGAGCGCTTCGACGATGAGTTCGTATTCTCCACGTACTTCATAGACTGTAAGTCTTCCGCGAGCTCTAACGTGAAGCCCGTCAGTCGGTTTGAATCGGATTCGAGTATTGGCGGAGCGGAAGCATTTCGCTCGCAGTTGAGCGCCTTCGTCCTTGATGGTGAAGTACCAGTGGCCAGACGAATGTGCCTTAAAGTTTGAGATCTCGCCTTCAACCCAAACTGATGCGAAGCGTGCTTCGATCGCCTTGCGCACCGAGCCCGTGAGCTCGGAGACAGTTAGCGGCCGCCGCTCGGTTTCGTCAAACAGAGATGCAAACAAGGGTTGAGACATTGGAAGGATGAAGGATGAAGGATGAAGGATGAAAAGTAAACCCGGTGCAGAACCGAGCGCGGGTAGCGCCGGATGCTGAATTCAAGGTATTGCACCAAGGGTTCCTATTCGACGAACACGAAGGCCTTCAATGTTAGGGAAGACCAAAACAGATATTGAGTTGGGTTCAGCATCCGGCGCTGCCTCGCTCGGTTCTGTATCGCTAGGGGTTCACTCCCACGACTGGGCTCAATCGCACGGATGCGCCTTCTCGATTGGCACGCACGCGTACCCGCCGGCTTCCCGAGGGCGTCGAATTTGACGCGTAGGTAACCGTGTAGGCAGTTCGCAGTTGGACCACCACGTCGTCGTAAGCACGTTGCAGCTCGCCCAGGTGGCGAATCGGGTAGTAGACCCCACCTGAGGCGGAGGCCAGCTTTTGACCTTCGTCGTGAGCGCGCGTGGTCAGGGTCAGGTAACGGGTGCGAGTCGGGTCGATACTGACCTCGGGGCGCGGCACACTGGTTTCCGGAATCAAACCCGACGGCACATACAACGGATAGATCAACGCTCCTGATTCGACGATGGCTTCGAGAATAGCGGGGAACGGCACGAACGATTTGTTGTCGTCGCCATCGGAAAGGACCACGATTGCTGTCCTCTCTCCGCGAAGTTTTTTCAAGGTGTCCGCCAGTACATAACCAAGCGCGTCGTAAAGAGCGGTTGCTCCTCCAGCGTCTATATCATCAAGCTTTTTGGAGAGCATCCGGCGATCGGTGCTGAAGTCGGAGATGACCTGTATGTCTTCGCGAAAACTTATGATGGCAATCCGATCCTGAGGACTTGCCGTGTTCAGAAAATCGCGCGCCGCTTTACGAATGAAGTCGATTCGTTCTTCGACGCTTCCTGAAACATCGAGTAGTAGGACCAGGTTGAATGGTTCCTTTGTGGGAACAACGTTGGTCACGCGGCGTTCCACACCATCTTCATAGACTGTGAAATCGGACTCGCGCATGCCGCCGATTGCTCGACCATTCCGATCGGTAACGCTGGCGTTAAAGCGGAGAAGTTGCGGTGATAGGGCGCTAACAAACTGACCAGGCGGAGCTCGCCTTACTAGAGATGGTTCATTCGCCAGAGGTGGTAACGTCTTAGCGTAGTCGCCAAACATTTTTGGCGAGACTTTGCGAATAGCGTCAATTAATTGACTGTCACCGCTGCGCACGATTGAACGTGCTGCCTCGGTTAACGGACGTTCACGCAAATCGGCAGGCGCCATGCTTGGGTCGACATTAAGGAGAACCACACCGCGCTGTGTCAGAAACTCAAGCTCGACGCGCGTCTCTTTAGGGGCTTTTTTCTCGCCGAGTTTGCCGGAAATTCTAAAAATGCCCCCGGCCTTTTCTTTGACCTCAGGCAATTCCACATCACTTAAGAACCGCGGCTTGCTTGCACTCCAGGTGAAATTAAATTTAAGCGACTCCACTGGCACATCGGCGTGAATGGTGCCGGTATTAGTCACCACCTCCGCGGCTTCAAAGTTACCAACGACATCTACGGCTCCGGCTTCGCTTTCAATTCTGACTTTGGATCGCGACGGTACGCGCACAGTCAGGTCGATTCGATCGTCGTTAAGGCGTTCAGCAACTTCAATCGTCAAGTTGTTGCCCTTGACCTCGGATTTCACTTCGGTTGCATCGACGGATTTACCGGAAGACCGAGCTTCAATTGTCGCCTTCTTTTGTTGCTCGTCAGAGGCTATGACGCTTACTCGTCCATTCCTGTTCTTGATGGATAGGGAAACTTTTTCGGGAGTGTCGAGTTCCTTCACATAGCTTTGAGCACTAACAAATCCTGCAGAGGTCAACACCAGTAGCAGTGCGCATAGCATGACCGACTTAGGATGACAACGGAGTGGGGAAACCAGAAAAGCAGAGGGTTTCAGGTAAAGCATGCAGGGATCTTGCCCGACCTAAATCGCTCGGTCAAGCTGGCTGCAAAAACCACTGCGAAACAAGCCGGTCAAAGCAAAAACAACAGCGTCCGCAGTTGAAGCGTGACGCTGTTGTTTATGTTAAGGGAGCGCGAACGATTTGTTCACACCCTGGCCATTAGGGTTTGCTTTGCAAGTGCTTCATGAGTTCACTATCACTGGCAGCGATCGGTGATGGTAGTCCCTCGGGTTGGATGATGAATTTGAAGCTGCCGCCTTTCACCACACCCAACCGGAATGCCATATAGAAGTATGGCCCATCAGCGGGTACTACCGTCGAGTACTCACCCGTTAAGCTTCCCTGCGCAGTGCCGGTGCGAACCAGACTGTTGTTGATGCCACCACCGTTCGGCGCCAACTCCACGCCTCCAGGGGAGTTGCCGGTGTCTTCAATTAAGCTGCCTCTGACTGTCTCTGCCGTGCCTGGTGTGCTCTCTCGCTCCACTAGTTCAGTCGGCATGTTCAGTACCTTCAACACCGCCGTCTGCGTATCGCTACCCTGACAGTTCGGCGAAGTCTGCGACAGGTTTCTCGCATTGCCACTGCCGGTCACCGCCACCGCCGGCGATGGTGATGCCTGGCCGCAGGGAACGGCTAACTGATCAACGCGGAAGCGCAGCTGATTCAGTGTCTCGGATGACACGTTCCTGAACCCAAACCGGAAGATAAAGCTTCCCAGCGGGTTGTTGGCCTGGATCGTCGTGTTCATGTTGCCGGCATTCTCAGGCGAACCGCCATTGTCGATCACATAGCGTCGCTCAGCATTAGGTAGTTGATTCAGCGTCCTACCCGAGTCGAACAATCTCGACTGCAACACACCCGGGTCTGGAAGATCGGGTGGCGCATTCCTATTCTGCGGCCCTGCTGCACCCAGCACTGACACCAGACCATTCGTACCTCCGGTCGGGAAGTTGGTGATGTTGAAGGCGATGTTGATGCCCGGCTTGGGCGCCACCATCAAAATGTCCTGCACATTGTTGTTGGTGTCCTGCGGCGCAGTGCCATCCGCATTCAGTGTCGTCTGACGGCGCAGCAATGAATACTGACCTGAGTCGCCGTAGAACACTGTCGCTCCATGGTTGGTAGTGCTGGCGTCACCTACCGGCCTTAAGCAACCGGTCGGTCCACCCTCGCAGTAGTTGTCTGCCAGTGATGGACGTGCACTCCCACTGGTTCCACACCCGGCAGTGTTGGCTAACTGGCAGGTTTGGAGCGGAGCGCCTGAGCCATAAGGTGCAAAGCCGATGCGGTCGTAAACCGTAAAGCTAAGCGGTGAAATACCAGTAGCGCCAAAGCCAAAGTCGCCATTGTCGGGAACGTTGGATGAAGCACCCACGGTGTTGGTACCGACGTTGGCCAACAGCAGACCGGCATCGTTGGGAATATCAACGCTGGTAAAGGCGCCTGGATGTTCAGCCGTGCCATTGATGATCGGGAAATCGCCAACCGCAGTTTGGCCTGAGCCGCTAATTGAAGGTGATGGGTTTGAGCTGCCGGTCGTCGATCCTCTGAAACCGAAGGAGTTAAGACTATAGCCACCACCTTCTCCGCGATTGGTGCAAAGCACGTAGCCCTTCGCCCGGATAATGGTGCCATCGGGAATGCGGCAAACGAGTGTCACCACGTTGTCGGTGACGCCGTTCCCGGCCGAGGCAAAGACGCCGATGCCGCCGTCGTTACTCGGAATCGTGGTACCTACCTGTACGTCTGTCGGCGTATGGTTGTAAATCTCGATGAACTCATCCCGCGAAGGATTGAGCACCTCGATCACAATGTTGTCTGAAGGGCTCTTCAACAACGGCGATGGCAAAAGACCTGATGAGCCTGGACCATTCTCCCTGAATTCACTGATGCGCAGGGCAATAGTAGCTGGATCGGTTACCGTTAGTTTCACGTGGGCCGTATCGCTACCGGCAGTGTTCGTCGCCGTATAGTCGAAGCCGTCATTACCGGTGAATCCGGCAGGCGGTGTGTAATTGAAACTGCCGTCTGCGTTCAAGGTGTAAGTTCCGCCCGCGGTGGTTGAGCCTCCATTCGGCACTGCCGTTGGTGCTGGGAACCCGGTGTCATTGGTTAACACTCCTGGCGCCGCCACGTTGATAGCTTGATTCACAAAAGTAAAATAGTGATCGTCATTCGCTCCCGGAGGAATGTTGACTGTAACCGTGAATGAGCAGGTAGCGGTATTGCCTGACGTATCGGTAGCCGTGCAGGTCACCGTAGTCGTGCCTGCTGGGAAGCTGGAGCCGGATGAAGGCGTGCAGATCACAGTGTCTACCGCACAGTTATCAGATGATCCAGGCACCGGATAATTGACCACTTCACCGACCGTATCTGGCTCACCGGTGGCTGTCTGGTTCGGTGGACAAGTAATCGACGGTGGCTGCGTGTCGATTACTGTGACCGTGAAGGTGCAGCTTGGGTCGTCAACAGTCGGCGAGCAGGTGACTGTAGTCGTTCCCACCGGGAAGGCGGAACCTGAGGCTGGCGTGCAAATAATCGGATCGCAGTCCCCGGTCGATGTCGGTGGCGGATAAGTTACTACAGCATTACATTGGCCGGCGTCGTTTGACTGCGTAATGTTCGACGGACACGTTAGCATGCATGCAGCGACAGGTGTCTCACAACACTCTTCATCCACTCCGAGACTGAAAACATAAGGAACCGTACCATGGTTCGTATCGCCGTCTACGAGGTCGAGACTAGCGGTAACAGTTCCGCCACAAGACCCGCTGGCTGTAAAGGTGAAGTTCCGGCACACAGGGGGCCCCCCTGCCACCACCGCGCCATAGCTTTGGGGACCGCTGGGACTGGTAACACCGCCGCTGGATTGTAGTGTGCCAATCAGGGCTTCGGTGTCCTCGTCAGGCGAGGGGCTGTCCAGATTTTGCACGCAGAGGCTAATCGTCACAGTTTCGCCCGGATCGATCGCTCCATTCGCGGGTGAACAGCTTTCCTCGACTATGGTCGCCCCGGCCGAGGTTACTGCGTCGCTGAAATTGCACTGATGAACATTGCCATCCACGTCGGTGATCGTTAGATCAATCATCATGGGGAATGCTTCGTCGACCTTGGTGGAGTCGACTGTAACCGATTCAGTTATTTCCGGTGTAAAAGCGTCCGAAACTGTATTTGCGTTTTGGGATCGGTTGACGACGATTGAGTCTAGACCACTGCCTGTGTCCTGAATCATGAATGTAACCTTCTTCGGACCCGTGGTAACTACTTGTGAGCAAGTAGGCGGGACGTCTTCGAGGGACGAGCGGAATGCCCTGGTCGACCGAAACGCCGGGGCTCGTAGCGAAGGGAACCAGCTTCCGAGTGAATTTCGTCGTACGCTCATCCTTAAGAGATCCGAGCTGCGCCCATCGGCCGTCGTAGATTGACGCTCCCGAGTGCGCTCAGTTGACTCCGCACTTCGGGTTCGCTCGGCGTGACTGGAGGGCAATAGAAAAGAGGCAGCCGCTAAAGTAATAACCAGGATCGTCAGCCATCCGGCTTTGCGCTTCATGGATCTCTCCTTGTGGTTTCGTTGCCTAAAGAACTTGTGGGTAAGAGTACCGGTGCGATACAGACCAAAATTTCACAGATCGGAAACAGCCCTGATTGTGTTAGATAAACCGTAGTGGCAGAAACTAATTTACCGCTGCTAGCCGTGACATTGGGGGAGTTAGGCTAAGCGGGCGAGCATTTCGAAAGGACAGTGCTCTGTGCGCGAATTATGTTCGGCTAAACCGCTAGTGTCAATGAGTTTGTGGCTTACACCCAACCCATCAAACGCGAGATGGTCTGCACAGCCCCGGGGTCGTCAGGAAAGAGGACGGGAAGTTGTTTCGTGCGCACGGTCCGTTCACCCACTCGTTGGACCATGGCCTTAACTGGACAACCGCAGGCGCTATAGACAAACGTCACCTCTCGCTCAGCACCTTCCGGCCAAAAGTCTCGCACCTTCACATTTTTGTCCCTCAGTTTAGCGTCCAGCACGGAAGTTGGGTTTCCCGATCCGTCGACGATCCAACTTTGGCCCGACTCATCGGCGACATAGATCGTCAAGTTCTTTGCCGGTGCGACGTTGGAGCCGACGATCTGCGACTGCCACAAGACCTCACCAGTTCGCTTGTTAATCAACCAACCCTTTCCAGGTTTTTCACTGCTGACGTGCATCGACATGTGCAGCTTGCCAGCGGGCGTAGGTTCGCCATAAGCATCGAGAATTGCGAAGGTGCGGCCAGCGCCATCCGCCGGCTCGTAGCGCCTTTCAATTTGCGAGAGCGCATCAGCAATCGCAGGAACTCCATCAGGGAAAGCCAAGTCGACTGTCACCATAACAGCCTGGGCCACCTGCATTGTTACCAGTTCACCGGGTGCCGCAACAGTTGGGGTTGCCTGGGCGATTTGCGGTGTAGCACTTGTCGTTGGCTGGGGTTGGGCCGGGGGATTGGAGTCGCCTGAATCTTTTAGGGCGTAGATCGCGAGAGCGAATGCTGCAACCACCGCAAGAATCATCGGGAACGCCCATCGCGATTGAGTTGAGTTTGCCGGCGAAGAGTCTTTAGGCGTCTGGTTGCTGGTCATGAAAGCGTCGTGCCTGGGTCATCGATTAATTTTGGCGCAACCTAGCATGACAGAGTTCAGTAACCAAGCGAAGGTGAAGAAGCGGTGCACTTCTGAACACCTGTAATCAGCGCAAATAAAAAGGGCGGGAGCTTTCAAGCTCCCTCCCTTCTCTATTCTTACTGCCGTTATTGCTTGTTTTGGAACGAACTTCTAAGACGCTGTCACCCACGGGAATGGGTGATGGTAGACCTTCCGGCTCAGCACCTTACGGGCCAAAAGTCTGGCATCTTCATTTTTTGTCCCTTAGTTTAGCGTCCAGCACGAAGCTTGGAGTAGAGCAGTTCTGGCTGGATCGTCAATTAGGTTGTTTCTAAGTCCACCCTGTTACCCGAGGTTACCTAATTACGGTATCATGGCCCGACCATATCAGATTTGAGGTTGATACGCCCACGTAACGAACGGGGAACCTACAAGTGTCGGAATCAAAACCATCCATTGATCGCGAAGAAAAGCTATTGCTTCACAACCTGGTAACGCGCGATCCGAGAGCAGGACTTGCCGAAGATGTGCGGCGCGGTCTTTCGTCACAACCGAAGCGTTTCCTGCCTAAGTATTTTTACGATGAACTGGGTTCGCAACTGTTCGATGCGATTTGCCTGCTGCCTGAGTATTACCTAACCCGGGCCGAGAATGAGATTCTTCAGCTATATTCGGACGAGATTGTTGTATCGGTTGAAGGCGAAACATTGTTGCTTGAAATGGGCAGCGGCAGTGCGTCGAAAACCAGATTGTTGATCGAAGCGTTGCTGAGGAAGCAGCAAACACTCAAGTTTATTCCCGTGGATATCTCGGCCACCGCACTCGAGAATAGTTCAAGAATCCTTTTGCAATCCTATCCACAGTTAAGAATCGAAGCATACGCGGCCGATTACTTTGCAGGTTTGGCGGAATTGAAGAAAACCAAACGTGCACGCACGTTAGCGCTTTTCCTTGGCTCAAACATCAGCAACTTCGATCCCGCGGAAGCGCTAAGGTTCCTGCGGGCGCTGCGCGAGGTCCTTAATCAGGGGGATGCACTGCTGCTGGGAGCGGACCTGAAAAAGGACAAGGACGTGCTTGAAGCAGCTTACAATGATGCTCTTGGTGTCACTGCTGCATTTAACTTAAACGTGCTGGCGCGCATCAATCGCGAGCTGGGTGGAGACTTTGATCTCCGGGCATTCCGCCATCATGCGTTCTACAACCAAGAAGCCGGACGAGTTGAGATCTATATCGTGAGCACTCGTGACCAAACGGTAAATATCAAGTCGCTCGATATGGCAGTTGATTTTGCGGCGGGCGAACAAATTCATACCGAAAATTCTCACAAGTATGATCTGAATGATATTGCGCAGCTTGCGTCTGATACCGGATTCACGCATGCGCGTACCTGGCTCGATTCGCAGAAAAGATTCAGCAGTAATTTATTGATGGCGATCTAGCTCGCGCAGAATTCGACAGGATGAACGGGATTTACAGGATTCCAAGTCAGCTGGATTAGCGGTTGCTCCAATCTTGTTAATCCTGTGAATCCTGTCATCGGTCTGGCTCATCCATGTCTCAAGTCGCCAACATCCCTTTGGTTGAGTTTCGTGACGTAAGTTTCTCTCACGCTGGTTCCTCGACTCCAATCCTTTCTCATCTCAACTTCATAGTTAACCAGGGCGAGACGCTTGTACTCCTTGGTGAATCCGGTTGTGGCAAAACAACCACCCTCAAGCTCATCAATCGTCTTCACCTGCCGACCTCGGGCCAGGTTTTGGTTGAAGGTAAACCGACATCGGAATGGGAACCGATTCGATTGAGACGACGGACTGGCTATGTGATCCAGGAAGGAGGATTGTTTCCGCATTTTACGGTGGCCGAGAACGTGGGACTCGTTCCTTCACTCGAGGCGTGGGACGAGACCAAGCTCAAGGATCGTGTGCGCGAGTTACTCACGCTCGTGGGCCTCGATCCAAACAACTTCGCCGAACGCTTGCCTGCGGAATTGTCTGGAGGACAACGTCAACGAGTTGGAGTCGCGCGCGCCCTTGCCGCTGATCCCTCGTTGCTACTGCTCGACGAACCATTTGGCGCTCTCGATCCAATGACCCGCGCCGGCCTGCAACGAGAATTTGCCAGTTTGGCGAAGACGCTCAAGAAGACTGCAGTGCTGGTCACACACGACGTGCGCGAGGCGTTGTTACTTGGTTCCCGCATCGGGCTGATGGATAAGGGTCAGCTGGTTCTACTCGAGACGCCAGACAATTTCTTGAAATCCAAAGACAAGAAGGTGTTGGGCTTCATCGATACGCTGGCTCTGCCGTTAGGATTCACACCGACGAGGAGGGAAACAGAATGAACTTCTGGCAATTCCTCGTTGCAAGCTGGCCGGAACTGCTGACCCTGCTGCGCCAGCATTTGTCGCTCGTACTGATCTCAACGCTTATCGCAGTCACTATTGGAATTCCCACCGGAGTGCTCCTCACCCGAAAAGAATCGTTGCGTGGCCCAGTGTTGGGAATCGCAAACGTAATGCAAACGATTCCGAGCCTCGCCCTCTTTGGTTTTCTAATTCCACTGCCCTTCATAGGTGGGATTGGTGCGCGCACCGCAATCGTTGCGCTTGTTCTCTATTCGTTGTTGCCGATAATTCGCAACACAGTCACCGGAATTCTCGGAGTTGATTCAGATGTCCGGGAAGCGGCTGTGGCAATGGGAATGACCAACCGGCAGATTCTTTGGCAGGTTGAATTGCCTCTGGCGATGAGCGTGATTGTGACTGGGGTGCGGGTAGCAATGGTGATTTCCATCGGCGTGGCTACGATCGCCGCGGCTGTCGGTGCAGGTGGCCTTGGTGTCTACATCTTTCGCGGTCTGCGTCAGTATGACAATAACCTGCTACTCGCCGGCGCCGTGCCCGCCGCATTGATGGCGCTCGCCGCCGACTTCGGTCTTGGCTTGCTGGAAAAGAAGCTATCAGTCGGCGGCAGACGTGGAGCCGGGAAACGCAGATGGAAACCGGCAGCCCTGGTAGTGCTCGGTCTCCTTGTTGCGGCGGCCGTTTTCGCGATCTGGCAAGGCAAACGGGAAACACCAGCTATTGGCGCTGCACGAGTGGTTGTAGGTTCGAAAGACTTCACAGAGTCGGTCATCCTCGCCGAAGTGGCGTCGCAGATGTTGGAGTCGGCGGGCGTTGCTGTCGAAAGAAAATATGAGTTGGGCGGAAACTTACCACATGACGCCTTGCTCGCGGGAACGATCGATCTTTATCCGGAATACACGGGCACCGCATACACCGCCATACTCAAGCATCCTCCGATCACCGACCCGCGCGCGGTTTACGCTCAGGCACAGAAGGAGTATGAGGCGAACTTCAACCTGACCTTGAGCGAACCGCTTGGTTTTGAGAACACGTTTGCGATCCTGGTGCGGGGTGCAGAAGCACGCAGACTAGGATTGAAAAAAGTTTCGGATGTGACGCAGCACGCACAAAATTTCAGCGCCGGGTTTGGCCAGGATTTCATGTCGCGTGCCGATGGCTATTCAGGTTTCTCGAAAGCATATGGACTCAAATTCAGGGAGCAGCCGCGCGAGATGGACCTATCACTCACATACATCGCGCTTTCGTCAGGTCAGGTGGATCTGATTGCCGGAAATTCTACCGAAGGAAGAATCGCAGCGCTTGACCTGGTGCAACTCGAAGATGATCGGCGTTACTTTCCACCGTATGAAGCCGTTTACATTGTGCGAAAAGATTCGCTCAACAACATACCGCAGCTCAAGGCAGCGCTGGCGAAAATGGCCGGTTCAATAACTACCGAAGAGATGCGGCAGCTGAATTATGAAGTTGACGCGAACAAGCGCGGGATACCGGAAGTTGTCAGGGAATGGATTAAGAAGAAGTGGATGTGAGCCAATCAATTTGATTAACCAGGGAATAGCGAATCAATGTAGTTTTCTCGCAAGTCAAAAAGGGCATACCAGAGCGTGTTTTGAATATCCCAACAACACGTGGCCAAGCGCCGCCACTCAATTAGCCGTACGGAGTTAAGAAGATGAAAAAAGCTATCGTAGCGATTCTGCTTTTATCACTGCTGCAAACGTTCGTTTCCAGTCAAACCAAAGCACCTGCGCCAGTAGTTCTCATCAAAGCGGGCCGTTTGATCGACGTGCGCGCCGGGCGGGTTCTGGAAAATCAGGGAATCCTGGTTGATGGCCAACGAATCAAGAGCGTTGGGCCACTTGCTGAAATACAAAGCACGGCTCCGGCGTCAGCCACAGTAATCGATCTTTCACGCTCCACAGTCCTGCCTGGTCTTGCCGATTGCCATACGCATGTTCTGCTTCAAGGTGACATCACTTCCGCTGAATATGACGAGCAGGTATTGAAGGAATCGATTCCGTATCGCGCCATTCGCGCCACTGTGGCTGCCCGCATTGGATTGATGAATGGGTTTACAGTCATGCGCGATCTGGAAACGGAAGGCGCGATGTATGCCGATGTTGATGTGAAGACCGCGATTAATCGAGGTGTCATTCCCGGTCCGCGGATGTTTGTTTCCACGCGCGCATTTTCTGCGACGGGCATGTATCCGCTTTCCGGTTATTCGTGGGAGTTGAAAATGCCGGAAGGCGTCCAGATTGTGGATGGGCCAGACAATATCCGTCGCGCCGTACGTGAACAAGTGAAGTATGGAGCAGACTGGATCAAGTTTTACGTCGACCGCCGTTACTTCATAAAGAACGGAAAGCTGCATTCGTGGTTGAACTTCACGGACGATGAAATGAAAGCCCTGGTGGATGAGTCGCACCGGCTGGGCCGGCGCGTGGCTGCGCATGCGATGGGTTGGGAGGGAATTGACGCCGCGCTGCGAATGGGAGTTGACTCAATCGAACACGGGTTCGGGCTTGATGAAGGACTGATGGATCGAATGATTCGTCAGAAAGTTTACTGGTGTCCGACCATCTATGTCGGTGTTTACGTTGCGGAGGGCCGGGCTGCAGCGGGAGCGCCGATTTGGCTGACGATGCGAGACCTTGAGGCCAAAGCATTCGGGATTGCTGTGCGCAAGGGAGTGAAGATCGCTTATGGCACCGATGCCGGCGGTTACGCGTGGACTGAAAACCAGGCGAAAGAGTTTTCTTACATGGTGCGTTATGGGATGACGCCGATGCAGGCGATTCAATCAGCGACAGTGGTGGCTGCTGAACTATTGGAGCGCTCGGGAGATTTTGGCGCGATTGCTCCGGGACTCTTTGCCGACATTGTAGCTGTCAATGGCGATCCGTTGCGGGACATTAGTGAACTCGAGCGTGTGCGGTTCGTAATGAAAAGCGGCGAGGTCTACAAAAACGAGAGATGAAAAAGCGATATCCGCAGATTATGCTGATTACCTTTTGAAGCCGCGGCGGCAAAAATCGGTTCATCTCTACTCCTCTTAATCAGCGGAATCTGTGTAATCTGTGGATGGTGAAAGGTTGGGACTATGACATTAATTGACGTTGTTGTATTGCTGGTAATTGCCGGGATTTGTGGCGCGTTGGGGCAAGCAATCACAGGATTTTCGAGAGGTGGATGCCTGGTGTCGATCGCGCTGGGATTTGTCGGCGCTGTCCTGGGAATGTGGCTGGCGCGGCAGATGGGGTTGCCGGAGTTGTTTGCCATTCAGATTGGAACCACGAGCTTCCCAATCATCTGGTCGATAATCGGTTCTGCGTTGTTTGTGGCGGTGATTGCGCTGTTGACGCGGAGTCGCGCCTGAAAACTGCATGGCTGCTTTTTGCGCTGAAGGCGCAAAATGTAACAGCCTGGGCCACCGGCCCAGGTCGGTAGGCATTTGATAATAGAAGCGCTGAAGGCGCGAAATGGCGTTACTTGCTACGCCATTCCGCGCCTTCAGCGCTCAGGATGTTGGATAATCCCGTTCCTGGGCCGATGGCCCAGGCCCTTACATTTCGCGCCTTCGGCGCTTCCGAACCTTTTCCTTTTAGTCCAATGTAGTGTTGCGAATCTGCTCGTCCTGTTTCCGGCGAAACTCTTCAAGCTTCGCACGCAAGTCAGGTCGGCTGTTTGCCAGAATTGCGATTGAAAAGAGCGCAGCATTGATCGCGCCGGGTTTACCAATTGCGAGCGTTCCGACCGGAATCCCTGCGGGCATCTGCACAGTCGCCAGCAAAGAATCCATTCCATTTAATGCATCACTCTTCATAGGAACACCCAGAACCGGGAGCGTTGTGTGCGCGGCCATTACGCCCGCGAGATGTGCGGCGCCACCGGCGGCAGCGATGATGATTTCAATCCCGCGTCCCTGAGCGTTCGATGAAAACTCGGAGGCGAGCTGCGGACTGCGATGTGCTGACATCACATGGCACTCATGAGCAACACCAAACTCAGTGAGTGTGGCGTCAGCATGACGCATTGTTTCCCAGTCAGACTTGCTGCCCATTACCACAGCGACGAGAGACGTTGAGGTTTCTGAATTCACTTTGATTCTTGTTCCTTGTACTAAACGCAAACTAATAGTTTGCGGGCGGTGCGATAAATTATTCCCACCAAGATTTTTGTCAACCGGGAAGCAAACTAACAGTTTGCTTTACGTATCATTCAGTATTTGGGTTTTGTTCGTTCTTGATTTCGTCACTCGCAGGATTCTGTGCTCCTGGCACTGAGAGCTCAGCCGCGGAGCTATCGTGTTCCCGTAGTTTGTCCGTTGGGCCTAATTCGTTATTCGCCGAGTCGGTCTCCGGCTGCTCATCCAGAGCCCTCTGCTGTCCTTCGTTGCTCATCATTTCTCCCCTTTTGTCGTCATACGTAAAGCAAACTGTTAGTTTGCTGCTGCTGTCGCCCACAAAACCCTTAAGATCCATGTCACTGAGGCAAAACCGCAAACTAACAGTTTGCGTTACGTAGCCCCATCCGACTCAAGCCCCCTGATCGAGCGAATAGCCTCGTTCGCCGTCGAAGTTATAGAGATTTTCAGTCTTGATGTAATCAAACCCAGCCTCAGCGACACGCGCCAGCAGGGAATTTATTTGGGCATGGGTGACAAGGGCGCCTTCGTTTCCACCCATAAAGCGACAACGCCAATGATCCGAACAGAACGTTTCGGCATGACCACCAGGCCAAACCTTAACCCCGCGATTGCTCATCATCATGAGATTGGTGCCGTCCCCGCTCAGTTTGCCTAGCGCATCACCAAGATCGTTGGCAGTGCCTTTAGTCCAATCAAGGAATACGTCTACACCAACCAGCTCCTTCTTCGCCCTGGCCGGTGCCGATGATGACGCCGCAGTAACAGGCGCCACTTCCTCGGCAGCCTTGTATTTCGCAGCCTTCAGAGTTTGCGGCGTTTGGCCCATTCGTTGACCAACGGCCTCGGCGAACTCCTTCGTGCCGACCTTTTGCTTGCTCTTGCCTTCTTCGTAGATGTCGTAAGTGTGCACACCGTCTTCGATGGTACGCAGCCACGCGTTGTGTACTCGCTCAGCCACGTCGGTCTGGCCGATATGGACCAGCATCATGATCGCCCCCAGCAACAGGCCGGATGGATTTGCCAGATTTTGTCCGGCACGGCGTGGCGCCGAACCGTGTATCGCCTCAAACATCGAGACGTGCTCGCCTATATTTGCTGAACCCGCCAGCCCGACCGAACCGGCAATCTGAGCGGAAACATCTGACAAAACGTCACCATAGAGATTCGGCATTACGAGGACATCAAATACTTCAGGTGTGTCCGCGAGTTTTGCCGCGCCAATGTCTACGATCCAATGTTCGTTTTCGATCTCCGGGTAATCTTTGGCAATCTCGTCAAACACTTTGTGAAACAATCCGTCAGTCAGCTTCATGATGTTGTCCTTGGTGAAGCAGGTGACTTTCTTGCGATTGTTTCGGCGTGCGTATTCAAAAGCGTAGCGCACAATCTTTTCCGAGCCGGGCCGGGAGATGAGCTTAAGACATTGGACCACTTGTTCGGTCTGACGATGCTCGATGCCCGCGTATAGATCCTCTTCGTTCTCGCGCACGATGACTACATCCATCACCGGATGTTTGGTCTCGACAAACGGGTGATACGAAACGCACGGCCGGACATTCGCGTAAAGCCCAAGAGTTTTCCGCACCGTCACATTCAGGCTCTTGTATCCGCCGCCCTGGGGGGTCGTGATTGGTGCCTTAAGAAAAACTTTAGTGCGTCGCAGTGAATCCCAGGAACTGGGCTCAATACCCGAGGTGTTGCCCGCGAGGTAAACCTTCTCGCCGATATCTATGGTTTCGATATCGAGCGCAGCGCCGCCTGCCTTCAAAATGTGAAGAGTCGCCGCCATGATTTCGGGCCCAATGCCGTCGCCGTGCGCGACAGTAATAGGAACAGATTTGGACATATTGCCAATCAGACCTTTCGCTTTGTAGTAATTGATTGCGAAGCAATATAAGCCACGCGGCTTTGGGAGGCAATCGGCGTGATTAGTGTAGGGGTGGCACCCCTAGCCACCCGCTACCGCGCTCGGTTCTGTACCGAACTGGGGCGGCTACGGAGGGAGGCCCCTGGAGTTTCCTTAAAACTTGAACTCCCGGCTGGGGCTGGGGCATACTTACTCGTCCTGTTTACCTGCTCTCGCGCATCAGTGGTGACTGCGCCTGTCCGTGACCGTAAAGCGACCCGCGTTCGGCTGAGGAGAGAGTGAGGCAGTTGTTAACTTGTTTGAAGCCGCTCTCGAAGTTTAGAGCACCGGGTGCGTCGCGTTTCGCCTGAACAGTCAAGGAGCTCCCCGCTTGAGTCTGCGATTTGGTTTATGCCCGCGCTTCGTTCGATCTAAAGGATAATAGACAAATGGGTACCAAACTTTACGTCGGAAACCTCTCGTTCCGTACTACGAGCGAGGAGCTGCGCGATGCTTTCGCGGCAGTTGGGACAGTGGAATCAGCATCGGTGATTGAGGATCGCGATACTGGCCGTTCGCGCGGTTTTGCTTTTGTGGAAATGGCAACTCCCGAAGAAGCAGCCGCTGCTATCGAGCAGTTCAATGGCAAGGACTTCGGCGGTCGGAACCTGACAGTCAACGAAGCAAAGCCCAGAGAAGACCGCGGCGGACGGGGCGGCGGTTACGGCGGTGGACGGGGTGGCGGTTATGGCGGCGGCGGTGGACGCGGTGGAGACCGTGGAGATCGTGGCGGTTATGGCGGCGATCGCGAACCGCGCTGGTAAATAACACAGTGATGTGTGATGAGTTATGAGTGATGAGCGAGGGAACCTCGTTCAACCACTGCTTAACTCATCACTCATCACTCATCACTTCGTTTTACTTCTTCGCAGCCGGCGTTATCTTAAACGTCAGTCGCTCACCGCTGCGCACAATCTCAACTTCATATTCCTGTCCCGCAGTCATCTCACCCAGAGCAGCCGTGTAGTCGTAGACATTACGTACATCGCGACCGGCCAACTTTACGATTCGATCACCCGCTTTAAGTCCCGCCTTTGAGGCAGGCGACTCTTCTCGCACGCCGTCCAGTACCAAACCGTTATCGGAGTCCGCGTAGCTTGGAATGGTGCCAAGATAAACGCGAAAGCCTGTCGAGCGGCCCATCGTCGAAGCCTTGGCGACTGTGTAGGTGGGGCGTTTGTCTGCTTCATCGATCTCTCGGACTACCTGCGCCACCAACTTCAGTATTTGGATTTCGTCCTCATAATTGATTTTATCGAAAGTATCAGAAGGCTTGTGGTAATCCTCGTGAGTGCCGGTCCAAAAGAAGAGCACCGGGATCTGCTTCGAGTAGAACGAGGAATGATCACTGGGACCGTAACCATCTTCGTTGAGCGTGAGCATAAATTGTTTGCTCGGGTCGGCGGTGACGATCGTACTCCCATTAGCCGAAACGACCACCGGAATGCCTCTCGGGGCGATAGAGCGCGGCGAGGCCGTTGCAGTGACGACCATCCCTTGACGCGAGTTGATCGCTTCGATCATCGGTCGCCATTCCGGAGCCGTGCCGATCCCACCAACCGTTAGTTTCCGGTCCTTCATCCGGCCAATCATGTCCATGTTAATCATGGCGATGGTGTTGGCGAGCGGCACAATTGGATGATTTACGTAAAAGCTCGACCCGAGCAGTCCTTCTTCTTCGCCGCCGAAGGCAATGAAAACGAGGGTGCGCCGAGGCCGCATTTCTTTTGAGGAAAACAGACGAGCCAGCTCGAGCACACCAGCTGTTCCGGAAGCGTTATCGTCCGCGCCGTGATGAATTGCGCTTTGCTGTGGCGCCAGGCTTCCTTCACCTCCGAGTCCGAGATGATCGTAATGTGCGCCGATCACGATCGCCTCTTTCTTAAGAACCGGATCGGACCCTTCGAGAATTCCGATAACATTGGTGGCATGAACATTCCGCCGGATCAAATCGGTCGCGAGGCTGACGCTGCCGTTTATTTGATAGGGAGGACGAACACTCTCACTTTCAAGCGTCCATCCAGCCGGCGGCTTCAATTTGTTTTGCGCAATCCTGAGAACAGTTTTTTCAAATTCTGCCAACATCGCCGGAGTACCAAGCCCGAGTAGCGTCTGGGCAGCCTGACGAGAAATCAGGGCCACTGGTAATCCGGCATCACCCGCTTTGTTGTCAAAATGCAGACGCGCCAGCCAGTCGTCCTTAAAATTATCTTCACGCGCTACTACGAGCAGCGCCTTTGCCCCGGCGTTTTTTGCAGCAATGGCTTTCCAACGCACGTCCTCGTAACGAACGAATTGGCCGTGAGGGTTATCTCCGTCGGGAGTGCCGGGCAGTGTAATGGCTATCTTTCCAGTTAGATCTGATCCGGCGTAGTCGTTGTGATTGTGTTCCGCCGCGGTAATTCCGAATCCAACAAAAATTGCAGGCGCCTTTTCAATCTTCAGATTCGATGACATGCCAAGCGGCAGCCAGTCTTCGCTAACCCGAAACTGGTTGCGAGCTGCATTGGCCGGGTGAAACGAAAGTTCGTTTGATTTTCCCAGGTCAACTCCAGCAACGTAGGGAAAGGCTTGCAGGTATCGATTGGGGGACTCTGCTTCGAGGCGAGACATGCCAGCGGTGTCGTGACCGTTGCTGCGTTTCAAGCCGTATCGGGAGAATTCCCTGGCGATGTATTCGGCAGCAAGATTTGCTCCCGATGTTCCGGTGCGTCGGCCCTCGAGCTTGTCTGAAGCAAGGTGAGTGACGTGTTCCCGCACGCGGTCGTAACTCGGCGCTGGCGCCGTTGCTTGCTGACCAATGGCGACCGCGAATGCATAACTAATGATCAGTAGGGCGTTGCAATATTTACGAAACACAAGGGACCTCTTTCTTGGGGGATGAGTACGGGGAGGCAGGTGGCGGGAGGCAGGTGATCGAACTCTCGTGAACTCTAGTTTCAAGTTCTACATATCCTGCTGCCTACTGCCTGCGCTTACTCTATCCAGTCTGCAATAAAAATATTCGTATCACCCCGATTTGCGGCATTACGGTTCGAAGCGAAAACTATTTTCTTTCCGTTTGGTGAAAACATCGGGAAACCGTCAAAGGTGTCGTTGTCTGTGATGCGTTCCAGACCAGATCCGTCAATGTTAATTTTATAGATATCGAAATTACGACCTTTCGGATCGTCCATATTCGAAGAAAAAAGTATGCGTTTCCCGTCCGGAAAAAAGAAAGGGGCAAAATTGGCCTTCCCGTTCTGCGTTACCTGCCGTTTGTTTGAGCCATCCGCATTCATAACCCAGATTTCCAGCGTCGAAGGGCGAATCAGATTCTGGCTCAGCAGGGTCTTATAGTCTGCCTGATCTTTGGGTGTTTGCGGATGGTGAGCGCGATAAACGATCTGCTTGCCGTCGAATGACCAGAATGGACCACCATCGTAACCAAGTTCGGTCGTTAGTCGGCGCACGTTCTTTCCGTCGGCGTCCATGGTGTAGATGTCGAGATCTCCATCGCGCATGGAAGTAAATACGAGTTTGCCGTCTCGTGAGATGGTTGTCTCAGCATCGTATCCAGGTGTCTTAGTGAGTTGTTTCAGATCCGAACCATCCGGACGGGCTGTGAAAATATCAAACGACGGATATATCGCCCAGACATAACCTTTCGAAAAATCAGGACGTGGCGGACACTCCTTACCGCCGAGGTGGGTTGACGAGAAAAGTGTACGACCACCTTTGGGAAGAAAATAGGCGCAGGTAGTGCGGCCGGTGCCATTGGAAATCATGCGCACGTTCGATCCGCTGACATCCATCGTGTAGATCTGATCGCAACCACGACCATCACGCGTTGATTGAAAGATCAACTGCTTGCCGTCGCTGGAAAAGTAGGCTTCAGCATTTTCGCCACCGAAGGTCAGCTGCTTGATATTCGCCAGGTGCTTTTCGACCGGAGGCCCAGATGGGCCAGGCTGGCTTCGGGTGAAAGTAGTGGAAGGAAGAAGGAGAGACAAGAGCAATAGACTGATTATTGTTTTCACTGTTGATTTCGATTTGAATTGATGGAGTGGTTTAACTGGTCCGTGTGATTTCGTTCGTGGATGGTAGTTGATCAAGGCCTCCGAAGATTCTCTAACACACACGTAGCAACACTAAAACGGAAAGCGACCCGATAATTAATCAGCTTGCGGCTGTGGCTTATCTTGTTTCGCGGCTTCGGACTTCTCAGAAATTCCAAGAGCTTCGGCTACCAGCTTTGCCTGCTCGAGTTGATGTATCGAATAAGAGCCCGTGGCTGGACTGGCGGAAGCGGCTCGCCCGACATACGTCGGCCGCGAGCATGCAGGCAGCATGTCTTCGAGGCGCGATTCCACAAACGTCCAGCCGCCCATGTTCTTAGGTTCTTCCTGCGCCCAAACAAGCTGCTGCGCTCCTGAATACTTGGCCATGACCTCACGCAGTCGTAGTTCCGGAAACGGATAGAACTGTTCGAGCCGCACAATTGCGACATTTGTGACGCCTGCCTTGCTCCGCGCTTCGATGAGATCGTAATAGACCTTCCCGCTGCAAAACACGATACGCGTGATTGCGTCAGAGTTCTCTACCTGCTGGTCATCGATGACGGGCAGAAATCCTCCCGCGGTGAGGTCGGCAATCGAAGACGCGGCTGCCGGAAGTCGAAGCAGACTCTTCGGCGTAATCACTACGAGCGGTCGTTCCATTCCTGGTCTAACCTGTCGTCGCAGCAGGTGGAAATACTGCGCTGGTGTGGTTGGGTTACAAACCTGCAGATTGTTTTCTGCGCACAACTGGAGAAAGCGTTCCAACCGCGCACTCGAGTGCTCGGGTCCCTGGCCTTCATAGCCGTGCGGCAACAACATTGCCAGCCGTGACGTTTGCATCCACTTGTCTTCTGACGCGGCGATGTACTGATCGATTATGGTTTGAGCGCCGTTTACAAAATCACCAAACTGCGCTTCCCACATTACCAGCGCTTCACGCGCGACGACGGTGTAGCCGTATTCAAAACCGAGCACACCTTCTTCTGAAAGGGAGCTGTCAAAGACTTCAAAGCGCGCTTCCGGTTTCGACTCGGAGCGTAGTTCCGAAAGCGGCGCCCAGGCAGCGCCAGTCTGAGTGTCGTATAAAACCGCATGGCGTTGACTGAAAGTTCCACGTCCCGAATCCTGACCACTCAAGCGAACGCGAGAGCCTTCCATCACCAGGCTGCCCCACGCAACCGCCTCGGCAAACGCCCAATCAATCGGAGCCTCTCCTGCTCCCATCTTCGCGCGCCGCGCCAGTTGGCCCACCATCTTCGGATTGATATTAAAACCGTCGGGGACGATCGCGATCTTCTCACCAATCTTCTTGATCACGTCGGCCGTAACCGGCGTATTAACAACTGACGATCCATCCAGCTCCTTAACGATCGCGACCGTGGTTTTCTTCTCTTTCTGGGCCACCACCGCTTTCGCACTTGCCAGAGCGGCCTCGTAACGCCTTACGCGTTCGGCGATAAGCTCGTTGACCTCAGCTTCGGTAATCACGCCTTCCTTGATCAGTCGATTGGAGTAGACAGTCCTTACGCCCGGATGCGCCTTCACCCGCTGATACATCAACGGTTGGGTGTAGCTCGGTTCATCGGTCTCGTTGTGGCCCAGTTTACGGAAACCGACCACATCCAAAACCACGTCCTTGTTGAACTCCTGCCGGTAGTCCAGCGCGATTCTCAAAGCGCGAAAGGCCGCTTCCGGATCGTCGCCGTTAATGTGGAAGATCGGCAGTTGAGTCATCCGCGCAACGTCGGTTGAGTAGATCGTCGACCGTCCGGCTTCTGGTGAAGTGGTAAATCCGATCTGATTGTTGATGATGATGTGAATGGTGCCGCCGGTGCGATAACCTCGCAAGCTGGCGAGATTCAGGGTTTCCATCACGATGCCCTGGCCCGCAAAGGCAGCGTCGCCGTGAAGCAATACCGGCATCGCCAGATCGATAACTTGCTCGCGCGGCAATTCAACCCGGTCCTTCAAGTCGTCCTGTTTGGCGCGAACCATTCCCTCAACAATTGGATCCACCGCTTCCAAATGGCTCGGGTTCGGCGAGAGATTTAGCTTCACCCGCTTCCCATTTTTGGTCTCGCGCTCGCCCACGGCGCCCTGGTGATATTTCACGTCGCCTTCATCAGCAGGGAAAGACGGATGGGTGGAACCTTCAAACGAAGCAAAAATTCGTTCGCAGAATTTCCCGATTACATTTGCCAGCACGTTTAGTCTACCGCGATGAGCCATTCCCATCGTGATGTCTTCGACACCGCGATCAGCAGACCGTTCAATCAACTGATCCAGAAGCGGAATGATCGTTTCAGATCCTTCGAGTGAGAACCGCTTCTGACCGAGATACTTCGTGTGCAGGAAGCGTTCGAACTGTTCGGCTGAGATTAACTTCCAGAGCAACTGTTTCTTGATTTCGACCGGTATCGGATCGGGGCTCACAAACTCCTTGCGAATCTCCTCGCGAATCCAAACCTTTTCTTCCTTGTTTTGAATGTGTCGATACTCGATACCAACCTTGCCGCAGTAGGCCCGCTGCAGGATATCGAGAATCTCGCGCAGCGCAGCGACGGTAGTTCCCGCCAGGCCGCCAGTAAAAAACTCTCGATCAAGGTCCCAGATGGTTAGTCCATAGGTTTCGATATCGAGTTCTGGGTGGTAAAGCACTGGCATCGCATGAAGCGGATCAATGTCGGCGATTAGGTGACCGCGGACCCGATAAGCGTTGATCAGTTCAATTACGCCGGCTTCCTTGGAAATTTGCTCCCGCACCTGATCGCCAGATTCGAACAGCGGGTTCTTATCGACGTTCCATCGGTACGGCACATGCGCGATTCCCAAATCAACAAAGATGTCGTCGTAGAATTTGAGCTGGCCGGATAGCAACTCATTAACTCGGGCCAGAAACGCACCAGACTCGGCTCCCTGTACGACTCGGTGGTCGTACGTGCTGCTGATGGTTATTGCTTTACTGATCCCGAGTTGCGAGATCGCATCGGGTGTCATTGCCTGGTACTCCGCCGGATACTCGATTGCACCGGTAGCAATGATTAACGACTGGCCGGTCATCAATCTTGGCGTCGATGCGACCGTGCCGATCGTTCCGGGGTTTGTCAGCGAGATCGTTGTGCCCTGGAAGTCGGCGATCTGAAGTTTGCCATCACGCGCGCGCTTCACCACGTCGTCGTAAGCTTCCAGGAATTGGGAGAAGCGAAGTTTGTTTGCGCCTTTGATGTTCGGCACCAGCAATGTTCGCGTGCCGTCTTTTTTCGTGAGATCGATGGCGATGCCGAGATTGACATTGGAGCGACGCAAACGTGCAGGCGCGCCGTCGATCACATCGAAGCCATCGTTAAGTTGCGGAAACTCATCGAGCGCACGCAACAGAGCCCACGCGATCACGTGTGTGTAGGAAGCTTTGCCGCGGAAGTTTTCCTGAAGATGTTTATTGATTAAACGGCGATTTTCATCGAGTAGTTTTACCTGGATGCGACGTTGCGAAGTAGCCGTGGGAACCGAAAGACTCGCCTCCATGTTTTCAACGATCTTGAGCGCGGCCCCGCGAATTGGAATAACTTCAACGTCTTCAGTCGTCGCAGGCGCTGCCGCCTGTAGTTTTGGCTCCGGTTTCGGTTTTTCAGTTACCGTGGCTCGACTCGCCGCACTTGCGGTGGCGCGGTCACCGTTTCCGGGAGCACTCGCTTCGCTTGCTGTTTTGACAGGCTGTGCGACGTCGCTGCCGGGTGCCGGCGCCGCATCTCCGTCGCCCAGAAGTTCACTGAAATAAGCGCGCCACGACTCGTCCACCATCTCAGGATTACTCCGAAAACGGCTAAGTAATCCCTCAACGTAAGTCGCATTAGCGCCGAAGTTTTCCGCGATTACTTCCGATAAATCTGTCCTAACTGGCTGACCCAACTTTACTCACCTCTTCCGGAAACTAGCCTGGATAGCATGTAGTGTGGCGTGACTGTAAACAATAGATTATCACCTTCGACATTGGTTTGCATCCGGTCTCCGAAGGCAGCGGAGCGATTCGAAACGACCTCAATAGGGCAGTTGAATCGCAGTCACCCACGGCTCTGGTACCGACGGAGTTTGCCATGGCATACGTTCAATGCGCGGTCCCGCGCGCAAGGTGGTACTGACCTCACGACCCGTTACCAGTCGTACGCGTCGAACATCGCTACCGCGTGGTGGTACTGATGTCGCCATCGGACCGCGCATTGAATGTATGAGCGACAGGTAGACACCCGACAATAGTGTCGGTCCGGCAGCGTCGCTCCAAACTGATCCGTCACCAGGGAGGCCAGTGATCTATCGACTTGCGTCGCGACAGTGTTATCTTATGCGTCCACGTCAATCAGGAAATAGATAAAACCATGAATCAAATTCGAACCTTGCAACCCACCCGTTTACGTTCAGTGCTTATCGGGTTATTGATTTTAACCATGAGCGTCTTAACCGGCTCCAGCGAGACGAGCGCCTCCAGTCAGGAAAGTGCAACGCCCCCTATGACAATCATTCTTGTTCGACACGCAGAGAAGAAGGTTGTGCCGCCAGAGAACAAAGATCCTGACATTAGCGATGAGGGCGTGAAGCGGGCGGAAGAGTTGGCAAAGATGTTTGGTGATGCGGGGATTGGCGCGATTTACGCTTCTCAGTACAAGCGAACTCAACAGACCGTGAAGCCGCTGGCTGATAAATTGGGATTGACGCCGACCTCAATCGAAGCTCAGAAGACGCCGGAATTGATCAAACAGATTCGTGCACAAAAAGCGGGACAGGTTGTGTTCGTAGCGGGCCATAATAATACGGTGCCTGAAGTGATCGCCGCGCTGGGTGGTCCAAAGCTGCCGATCATCCCTGAGACGCAGTATGACAACCTTTTCATTCTTTCGATTAATAGTGATGGCTCGGCCAAACTACTGAAGCTTAAATACGGCAGCTCACAACCGGTACCCGGGCAGGGAATGATGAGCCCGCCATAGAAACCATGAAATTCTATTCGTGACGTTCGCGGCGTTTCGTGGATCGCGCGGGTTCCGTTCGCGCTGTGCGATTCACTGAATCACGTAAACGTACACGAAGAGTAGAGCCCATGAGCGAATCGGAAAAGAAAACGGCAACTAAAGTGGTGGGCCGTAAACCTCAAGGCCTCAATCGGCGTGCGTTTGTAAAACTTGTTCCGGCAATGGGCGCCGCTGCTGTCATCGCTCCTCACGTTTCAGTCCCGTCACAGGTTCCCGGCCCATCGCCGACATTCTTGCCGTCTCCCTCGCCGTCGCCTACTCCCTTGCGTGTAAACAAGGAGATGCTTCGGCAGGCGGAAAAGCTAATCGGTATTGAGTTAACCGATGCGCAAGAGGCTATGGCCCTCACGAATGCCAACACCAATTTGGAGCGATACGAAACGCTTCGGAAAATCGAAGTGCCGCTGGATACCGAGCCGGCTACATGGTTTCATCCAGCGCCTCCCGGCAAGAAATTCAACCGCAAAGCTAGTGCTTTCAAACTGAGCAAGACGCAACCTCCGACTTTTACGTCGCTGGAAGACCTGGCCTTCGCCACGGTGCCCCATCTCGCAACGTTGATTCGAACGGGCAAGGTTTCCCCTGTGGAACTCACGAAGATGTATATCTCGCGGTTGAAGAAATATGGACCAAAGCTGAATTGTGTCGTGACGCTAACGGAAGATCTTGCGTTGTCGCAGGCCGCGGAGGCTGAACGCGAGATCAAGGCGGGAAAATATCGTGGACCATTACACGGAATACCGTGGGGCGGTAAAGACCTCTTCGCGACTAAAGGCATCCGCACAACCTGGGGCGCCGAACCGTTTCGCGATCAACTTCTCGACTACGACGCGACAGTTATCGAACGTCTCCGAGCGGCGGGAGCCGTGTTGGTCGCAAAGCTTTCGATGGGCGCATTGGCCCAGGGTGGTCGTTGGTTTGCCGGCATGACGCGAAATCCCTGGCAGGTTGAAGAAGATAGGATTGGATCCAGTGGCTCATCGGCGGGTCCCGCCTCGGCGACGGCTGCCGGTTTGGTCGGGTTTTCCATCGGTACTGAGACACTTGGGTCAATCATCTCGCCGTCGTCGCGTTGCGGTGTTGCCGGTTTAAGGCCGACGTATGGACGGGTCAGTCGTTATGGTGCCATGGGCTTGAGTTGGACCATGGATAAGATTGGCCCAATCTGTCGCGGCGTTGAAGATTGCGCGGCGGCGCTCGATGCGATCTACGGTCCCGATCAGAAGGATCTGACGGTTGGTGATGTCCCCTTCAGCTGGCAGCCGGCTACTGCTCTCGGGAATATGCGGATTGGTTATCTTAAAACGGAGTTTGACCAGCAAACCGATCCCGAACGGAAAACAATCTATCAGCAGGCGCTCGATGTTTTGAAAACTGCCGGGGCTAATCTACAACCGATCGAGCTGCCAAAATTCTCAACCGCTGCCTTGCGCATCATCCTGGTTGCTGAAGCGGCAACCGCGTTTGACGACATCACTCGCAGCGGCGCGATCAACCAGCTTTCCGGACAGGAACCCGGCGATTGGCCCAATACGTTTCGGAGTTCACGATTTATTCCGGCTGTGGAATACATCCGGGCGCAACGGGCCAGGACACTGCTGATGCGGCAGATGGATGAATTGATGTCGAAGTGGGACGTGTTTGTTTCCCCCGCACCGGGAAGCGCCAGTTTGCTGGTTACAAATCTCACCGGTCATCCGGCCGTTTGTGTTCCCTGCGGTTTTCCAAAAGGCATGCCGCAGTCGATCATGTTTACTGGTGGGCTGTACGACGAAGGAGCGCCCCTGCGAGTGGCGCTGGCTTACGAAAGGGCCACGAGCTGGCACACGATGCGGCCTAAGATGGATTGGGCGTAGGTCTGGCGCTCTTAGGGTTGAGTTCAAAAAAGGGCAGATTTTCCATGTCTCATTTTCCATTTCTCACAGTCGGGAAGGAGGATTTATCCCCCGCTCTTGGGCCGTGGGGCGCCATCAGCCGGAGATGCCCACGAAGAGTGGGGACAGTCCGCCTTCCCGACTGTGAGAAATGATTAGCCAACGGTTGCTGTTTGCCCGGGAGGAATCCGGCGCGATGACAAATGAGAAATAGAAAATTGAGAAATGGAAAATCGGGCGGCCGATCCTATTCTGAGCTACCAATCAATCGAGGTAGATCCAGCACAAGCGCCAGACTCCCATCACGCAGCTCCGTGGCTCCAGCAACGCCGTACCATCGCCCTGCATGACGGCCGAGCGTGCGGACCAACACTTTTTCAGTTCCTTCAATCTCATCAACCACAATCTCAACGCACTCTTGCTGGTCAGAAGTTGCACCGTTGCGGTCATCGGAGAATTGACAGGTGATTAGTTTGCCGGGCTCAGGAGGATCATCGTCGGTTTGAGCAGCCGAGCGCGATCGCAAACTAACAGTTTGCTTTACAGGAAAACCCAGAAGTTTTTGGAGGGACAACTGTCGAGGTTTCCGCGAGCTTGTGGCTACATCATTGAGTAACGTCTGACTTGCTGCGATGCAGTAGCGATTACCGCCGGCAACAACCACGGTGGCGTCCATCAGTCCAAAGGTTACGGGCAAGCGGATTTCGAAGGTGGTCCCTGCGCCGGGCTTACTCGAAACACGCAGTTCCCCCCCGGCTTGTTCTACGGCAGTTTCAACCACGTCCAGCCCAACTCCGCGACCCGACAGCTCCGATGCCTTCTCCACGGTGGTGAAACCCGGTCGAAAGATCATTCGCAGACTTCGTTCAAAATCCAGAGGTGCTGCGGAATCAAAAAGCCCCAAACGCTTTGCCGCGGCAGAAATAATATTTGGATCGATACCTCGTCCGTCATCAGCCAGTCTCACACGCAGACGGCCGCTATCGTTGACTGCTTCAACGCGAACAATCCCACGCGCAGGTTTGTTTGCCGCCGCTCGAGCGTTAGCATCTTCAATTCCATGCGCAACCGCATTCCGGCAAAGGTGAACTAGAGGATCAGCTATCGAGTCCGCGAGTAGTTTGTCGATCTGCAGGCTCCCGCCTTCAACCTTGAAATCGATCTCTTTCCCGATCGCTCTCGCTGCCGCTTTTCCGGCGCGGGCGGCCCGGTCGAGTGTTGGACCAAGGGCCACCATACGTAAATTGATTAGCTCTTCTTCAACCTCGAGGAAAGATGACTTGATCTGCGTGTGCAGTATTTGCAGGTCAGGGCCAGCGGGCTGATTGCCGGCCCGGTCGAATGCGTTTGAAGTGCGGCGAAAGAGTTCGTGAGTTGAGGAGATCAGCCGATCGAGTCGGTTCAGATCGGTTCTTATGAAATTCGGCGTCGATGATGTGCCGGGGAGGTTTGATTCTACGAACGCGACTTCAACGTCGGTGGCCGCATTGATCTCCACTCTTCGCACTTTCACAGCTGGAAACACGTCAACCACGTTTTGATTGCTAGCGTAAAGCAGGCGGAAGTTGATTCTGTCTGGATGCTTTGAGTCCACAGTCGGGGAAGTCGAGAGCACTTCTCCCACCTGAGCAAGTTTCTCCTTCAAACTAAAAAATTCTTCATCAAAGCTCGTAGTGTCAAAGCTGGCGGAGAGAAGAAAAAGTTCGCTTCCTTCATTGACAGCACTCACTAGTCGAAAGCGTTCAGCCTCGGTCAAGTCTCGCCAAATGTCGCCCGGAATCCTATTGAGAATTCGCTCTACGTGGTCAGGCCGTTCTGAATTCCGTACCAAAGCCCGAAGCTTTTCAATGAGAACGTTATCTGGCGATCCGGTTTGGGTCACCGATAGTCCGAGGTGATTTGAGAGGGTGTCAGTAGCGCTGGCGCAAACATCCAGAGCCACGTCATCGAGCACGATACTGCCCCCACGTGCAGCATCAAGGACACTCTCAAATTCATGCGCAATCTGTGTGAGTGGCTCTAGTCCAATTGACGCCGAAGATCCCTTGACGCTGTGGACGTGTCTGAACAATCGATCGATTAGATCGCGTCGCTGTGGTCCAACGACTTTGAGATCGCGAAGGGCATCCAGATCGATGTAAATCCGATCCAGCAACTCTTCAATCTCTAAACGAAATTCCTCGTGAGTTTGGTCCACGTAAGGATAGTAAATGGTGAATGGTGAATGGTAAATGGAAATGATCGGTAGAGAGCTGAGCGCGCTAACGCCTTGATCAGTACAGAACCGAGCGCGGTAGCGCCGGATCCTTCATCCATCTCGAGTCTGCACAGGCATATATTTTTCTGCCAGCTAGCTAGAAGCATCCGGCGCTACCGCGCTCGATTTTGTAGGACGTTCAGGCTGAGGCGGAATGTTCGTCCGATTCTTCATCGGACTCGGAGGCTTGCTCAGGCTCAGCTTCGGGTTCAGTTTCAATTTCAGACGTGTCCACGTTTTCCTGGGGTTGTTCTTCGTCCAGGTCACGCTTGATCGCGTCAAGAATCCCGTTGATGAATTGGGTCGCTTCGTAAGTTGAAAATCGCCGGGCTATTTCAAGGGCTTCGTTGATGGCGACCGTGCGAGGGGTGGGCTCGTAAAGGAACTCATAAACCGCGAGGCGAAGAATATTTCGATCGACTATAGCCATACGCGGAATGCGCCAATGTTCAGCGCGTGAGCGTATGCGTTCGTCAAGCGTATCAAGATGGGTGAGCGTGCCCAGAGCCAGACGCGATGCGAAATCACGCGCAGCTTCTTCAATGTCAGCGTCGTCAAGCTCCGCCCAGTAGGTTTTTAAAACCTCATCACGGGCAGCCGCAGCGACATCAGCCGCAAAGAGCATTTGCAAGGCGCATTCACGCGCCTTACGTCGCGAACCCATAAATTACTAGGGATGAAGGATGAAGGTTGAAGGATGACGAGTGTGGTTAGCACAAATCAACTTTCATCCTTCCGCCTTCATCCTTCATCCTTCTTAAAAACTTTCCGATAAAGATTAACCAACTCAACCGCGGTCGTAGCGGATTCGAAACCCTTATTACCCAATTTGACACCCGCGCGTTCAATTGCCTGATCAAGATTGTCTGCGGTGATAACACCAAACACGACCGGAATCCCCGTCTGCAAACCAGCTTCGCCTATGCCACGAGTTACTTCACTCGCTATGTAATCGAAGTGTGGAGTCTGTCCCCGGATGATCGTGCCCAGACAAATGACCGCATCAAACTTTTCTGAGTCGGCCAGTCGAAATGCCAGCAACGGAATTTCAAATGCACCCGGGACTCGATGTACCTCAACCAGCTTCTCGTCAGCCCCGAGACGATCCAGCGCGTCGAGTGCTCCTTCGACGAGGCGTGAGCTAATGAAGTCATTCCACCGACTGGCGACTATCGCGAAACGGAATCCCTGCGCGTTTAAATTGCCTTCATGAACTACTGGCTGCAAATTAGTTTGCGACTCCGTTTCGAGTTATGAATGAGACGATTCGGAGTATAGGGGAAGGATACTGGTGCGGCAAGTTAGGGGTTTTTTCGGGTGTGGGCTTTTAAGGTTCATCTAATTTATAAATAAATGAGATATTGAAAATGGTTTGTTTTCGGGCCGCAAGCCAAGTGCGAACTACTTTCCTTTGAATACCGGAGCGCGCTTCTCCAGAAACGCACGTGTCCCTTCGCGCATATCTTCAGTAGCAAAGAGTCGCGCAAAGAGTTGGGCCTCCAGATCTAACGCTTTCTCAAGCTGCATATCGGCGCCTCGAGTTACAGCCTCGAGACAGGAACGAATCGCCAGCGGAGCCAGTTGAGCTATTTCGTTCGCCAAACCGAGTGCTTGCGGAAGTAGGTCTGCCACCGTCGTCAGGCGATTAAGAAGTCCGATTTGCAATGCTTCCTCGGCGCTCACTGTTCGCGCCGTCAACATGATCTCCAGCGCACGTCCACGACCAATCTCACGGGTCAGTCGTTGCGTGCCACCGTACCCGGGAACGATGCCGAGCTTCGTTTCCGGGAGACTAAATGACGAGTTGGAGGAACCAACGCGCACGTGACACGCGAGTGCGAGTTCGCAGCCTGCACCCGCGGCGATGCCATTCACGGCGGCGATCACCGGCACGGGCGAGCTCTCGATCTGGTTGCACAAGGCCTGACCGCGATTTGCAACGCTCCGAGCGTCACTAGCGCTGACATCAATCAACTCGGAGAGATCCGTGCCGGCCGAAAACGCGCGCTCGCCTTTGGCCGTCAGGATAATGGCCCGCAACTCCTCATCGTTCGCGGCGTTTGAAAAGGCTTCTGACAACTCCCCAATCATCTCGCGAGAGATTGCGTTCAGCTTGTCCGGCCGGTTAATGCGAATTACGGCGAAGGATTCGCGGCGCTCGTAGTTAATTAGTGAGCTCATTTTGTTTCTTAAAGGACGGAAGGAATGCCCGTCCTATACCAGATTCATTGGCGTCGGATTTTTCGGATCCTTGCTGTAGTCGTAGAACCCGCGACCTGACTTGCGTCCATATAACCCTGCCAGGACCATTCGTTTCAATAGTGGTGGTGGAGCGAAACGTTTTTCGCGAAACTCATTAAACATGATCTCAGCGATGTAGTAAGTGGTATCAAGTCCGACGAAATCGCCGAGCGTAAATGGTCCCATTGGATATCCGAGACCAAGCTTCATTGAGTTGTCGATGTCGACGATCGAGCCGACGCCTTCTTCAAGTGCTCTGATGGCATCGAGCATATACGGTACCAGCAGGCGGTTAACGATAAACCCGGTCGTATCGCCGGCACGCACCGGAACCTTCCCGAGTTGTTTGCCAAACTCGATGGCCTGTTCGTAAACGGCTTCGTCAGTGAGAATCGTTTTCACAACCTCAACCAGCTTCATGATAGGCACGGGGTTGAAAAAGTGCAGGCCAATAAAACGTTGCTGACGCTCTGCCGACGTGGCCGTCATCATTTCGGTGATCGAGATCGACGACGTGTTTGAAGCGAAGATTGTCTCGGGCTTACAAATCCGATCGAGCTCGGCGTAGGTCGTTCGTTTCTCCTGAATATTTTCGATGATGGCCTCGATGATGATGTCGCAGTCTGTCAGATCTGAAAACGACGTTGTGCCTGACAAACGCCCACGAATTGCTGTCTGTTGCTCGGAAGTGATCGAGCCTTTTTCTGCGAACTTCGCCAGCGACTTCTCAATTCCCGAAAAGCCCTTCTGAATCAGTTCATCAGAAACTTCCTTCACCACCGTCTCAAAGCCTGCGCTGGCTGCTGTCTGGGCAATACCGGAACCCATCAACCCGCAGCCCAATACTCCAACCTTCTTAATCTCCATCCTTCTTTTCTCTCCTCGTCGTTTATGTAAAGCAAACTGTTAGTTCGCTTCTGGTGCGCTAAATTCAACCTATCGAGAATATCCAGCGACTGCACCGCCCGATCGTAAACTAACAGTTTGCGTTACGGAGTCTCCTTGATCTCAACGAGACCACCGTAATTTCTACCGGTTGTTTTCAGCCATTCATTGTACTCTTTGTTCCACGCTACAAAATCTTTCGTAATCGTGGTCTGCTTTTCCTGATAGACCTTTGAGCTCCGGTCGCCGCTGCTGAGTACTCTGGCCTCGCCTATCAAAGCCTTCAGCCTTTCTTTCAGCTCGTTTGATTTCCCGTCGAGATGCGGCGCCGCATCAAGATTCTTGAGAGCCTGGTCCATCGTCTTCAAATCGCCGTCTTTGATCGCGGCATAAAACGCGTCGCCACCGTCGGCTATCGCTTTTACATATGAGACAAAATTTCGGGCTTGTTCCTCCTCGAACCGAGCCTGTTGCTGTACCGCCGGCAGCGATGGCGACGGCGAATTCTTGTAGGCCATCAGGAAACTGACAGCGACCAGGCCGAGACTGACTGACTGAAGTACCTGCCAAACAGTGGTGATGGCGGAACGCTCACCGGGCCTTCGATAATTGACCGCCAGCGCGAGTACAGCCCCGGCTGCCAGTCCGCCGAGATGTGCGGCATTGTCTATGAAACCACTGCCGAGGTATCCGATAAACAGGTTGATGAAGATGATTGGCAACATACCGGTTCCGAAAGCCCTTTTGAAACCCTCAGGTAACTCGTGACGAAACTTGATCCCAAAAATGAAGAGCACTCCGACGAGCCCGAAAATAGCTCCCGACGCACCTGCCGAGGGAACGTCACCACTCTTGAACAGAAAGCGTCCAATTGGCCCTACCGTCGCGTCCGGTCGGACCGTTAGATAACTGGCGACCACGCCGGCGATTCCGGTTGCTACCCAAAAAACAACAAACCTGGCTGAGCCGTATAGCTTTTCCACATATGGACCAACCATCCACAGGCTGTACATGTTCACCAGCAAATGTGGAAGGTTCACGTGCACGAAAACCGGTGTAACAAAGCGCCACCATTGCCGCTGCTCGTTGATCAAGCTGTTGAGCTTGGCGCCGTAGGCCAGCAACACGGTGTCTGGAAATTCCCACAGCGCTTGTGAAGTCATTCCGCTTGAATTCCACATCAGCAGAAAAATGAAAATATTGACCACCAACAACACGATTGTGAATTTGTGTGGCCGGTCGAGTATCGCGCGCGCAAAACGCAGCGTCTCGCCATCGGGAACACTGCGCGACTTCCTGTTCGAATCGGTGTTGCCGACGGCAGTGCCGCAGACTGCGCATTGCGATTCGCCACCGCCAATAATCGAGCCGCAGTTCCGACAGATTGTGGGCCGTGGGCTCTCGGAGGCTTTTGAAGATTGATCTGCCAAGGTTTTCTAAAGCACTTCACACTAACAGGCGTGATGCCTTCTTCGTGAAGAGCATCACGCCTTGTTTAGGAATACCACTCAGGAGAATCGGTTGATACTTACGATCTGCGAACGTCACTTGCCCATGTCTTCAAGCAAACTTACCAGGTCGTCGGCATGTTCTTCTTCCATCGCCAGGATACCCTCCAACATGCGACGCGAAGTCGAATCATCGTTGCCAAAGTAGTTGATCATTTCACGGTAACTGTCGATCGCAATTCGTTCGGCCACCAGGTCTTCCTTGATCATGTCAAGGAGAGTGTCTCCTTCGACGTATTCCGCATGGCTTTTCGTTAGAAGTCCCTGTGGATTGAGATCCGGTTCCCCATTGAGTTGGACAATGCGAGCAGCAATCTGGTCGGCGTGTCCCTGCTCCTCGTTCGAATGCTGAAGGAACTCGGCGGCCACGCTTTCCGCGTTGATTCCAGAGGCCATAAAATAGTGCCTCCGATAGCGCAGCACACAGACAATTTCGGTAGCCAGAGCCTCATTCAGAATTTTGACAGCCGTTTCCCGATCAGCTGTGTAGCCTTCAGTTACCGCGCCCTGTTCAATATGCTTTCGGGCCCGCTCACGAAGAGTCTTGATGTCGGTTAGAAATGGTTTTTGGGGCACAGCTTGTGCACCTGGTTGGTCTGCCACGGCGTTCACTCCTGTAAATTAGTTTGGGGGAATTGATGTTACTCGGGTCTCTTTCGTAACGCAAACTGTTAGTTTGCGGCCGTGCTGCGCAACGTCCAACTTATCGAGTTATCCGGCGATTGCGCCACCGCGCGATCCGCAAACTAACAGTTTGCGTTACGACGGCAGCTTGCCTTGCAGCTTGATTTCGCTTACGGCGTTCGCGTCGCGGCCAACCTCGACTGGTACACGCCAAACCAGGGTTTTGATCAAGCACGTTCCGGTGTTGTCTTCACGACAGTAGAAGAGTGTTGTTTGTACAAGCAGCTCAGCCGGGCCAGCTTCGAACGTCTTGAAGGGTATCGTGATCGGAAGGCGCAGGTCTTTGGATGTGAACGAGAGGTGTTTATCTCGCCAGGGGGGAATGCCCTTGGCGTCACCCTGACGCAATCCAATTTGCGCTCCGCCCGTTTCAACTGACACACGATAACGCTGTGGCGCCGCTGGGTTGAGGTGATACCCAACCGGTAACGAGGCATTAATAACGAGAGTTCCATCGCTTCCGGCCTTAACTTTCTGAACGGGGGTCTTGATTTCAGTGGCGTTTGGCCCACTATCGTTGTCCGCAACTTCAGTCGCAGCTTTCGGTGGCTCAAGACCGCGGATGCGCAAGGTTGAAGTCGCTTTAGTCTTTAAGTCGACCACACGTATGGCGTGATTGTTTGTATCTGCTATGAAGAGTTTGTCATTCGCAACGCTTAATCCCGCCGGTTCGTAGAATGACGCTGACGTCCCGTCTGCTTGCCCAGGCTTCCGTGTTCCAAAGACCGACTTGACTGTGCGTTGCTTCACATTGAGCTCTTTGATCTTATGGTTGTAGGTGTCGGCGATTAGTACCTTGTCGCCGAGTGCAAATACGCCGAGCGGATGCTGAAGTCTCACGTCATTGCCTTCGCCGTCAGTGTCTCCGAAGTCAAACAAGTCGCCACCCACGATTGTTTCCACCCGCCCAGTCGCCGGATCGATTACGCGAATTATGTTTGACTCTGAATCCGCGATATAGAGTTTCTGACCATCGGATGTAATGCCGGAAGGCTGGGCGAACCCGGCCTCCATGAGCGCTCCGTCTTTCCTCGCTTCGCGACCAGAGCCGGCGAAGGTCGAGATTTCCTGTTTGTCTAAATCGAGTTTCCAGATTTGATGCGGACCGGCCATCGCGATGTAAAGCGTGCGACCAATGAGGTGCAGGTCCCAGGGCGAGCTCAAATCAATCAATAGCGGAGCGCCCTGCTTGAAATACTCGCTCATCTGCTTTCCGGTGCCCGCGAGTGTCTTGACGGTTTTTGTTTTTAGATCGACCTGGCGAATGAGGTGGTTTGAAGTGTCAGCGACGTAAAGCGTATCGCCGTCGAGGGCCATTCCCTGAGGGCGATAAAATGTGGCTTTGTCGTATGGTCCATCTCCCGAGCCCTGCTGACCGCTGCCGATGGTCTCGAGCAAGGTGCCGTCGAGTTTGGTGACTACGACGCGATTATGATTGGAATCTGCGATGAACAGCCGGTCACTCTTCGCGTCGGCAACAACCTTACCTGGAAACGCCAGAGGCATGTCGCCGACTTTGGCGCGCTCGAGCGTGAGCTTCAGGGGCTCTTCATTGAGCTCACCACGTTTGCGGAAATCCTCGATAGTCCTGGCGACAGCTTCGTCAATCGCCTCATAGTTTCCTTCGCCTGAAACTGAGCCGATTACGTAACCGGCAGGATCGATTAACACCTGGGTGGGCCAGGCGCGCACCGCGTAACTCTGCCAAACCTTGAAATCAGCGTCGTTATAGACCGGGTGCTCAATTTCGTAACGAAGGATGATCCGCCGGATATTTTCCGTTTCTTTCTCGTTTTCAAACTTGGCGGAGTGGACGCCAATAACCACTAGCTGGTTGGGATACTTCGCTTCGAGCTTCTTGAGATCGGGGATGATATGGATGCAGTTGATGCAGCCGTAGGTCCAGAAATCCAGCAACACTACTTTACCTTTGAGGGCCGCAATGGAAAGTGATTTATCAGTATTCAGCCAACCGCGTCCGCCGGTTATTTCCGGCGCGCGAACTCGAGGATTCTGTTGAACCGCCATAGTTGCGCCTTTTCTGTTTGTCGCGATGGAGTAATGCGACTTCGTTAATCCAAATGCGCTTGGTGCCGAAAGAGCCACTGCCAGCATCATTCCGGCACCGCGACTGAAAATAGCCTTGAAGAAAACTGCCATGATTACAATCTTACGTTCCTAATGCGCGATGTGGTTTTAGCTGCAGATACTTCGTCAGTCGTGACTGTGCGGCGATGCTGGCACGTGGTCCTTCGTTTCTAAAACCTGATCCAGCCGATCTACTGCTCGCCGGAGATGGGGAATTGTGATCGAGCCACCAACCACAAGCGCAACATTGAAGGCGTCCAGAAACTCAGGTCTGGTTACGCCGGCCGAAACACTTTGTTTGACGTGGTAGGTAATACAATCGTCGCAGCGAAGCACGATGGAAGCCACGAGACCTAACAACTCTTTGGTGCGTTTATCGAGAGCCCCGTCTTCGTAGGCCTGTGTATCAAGAGCGAAAAAGCGCTTTATTCCCAGATGGTCGCTGCCGAGAAGTTTCTCATTCATCTCAGCGCGATATCGATCGAATTCATCCATGATTACCTCTGTGTCCACAAAAGTGGTTGGTTACTCGCATTCTAGCTTTCAAAGATGACTCTGCCAAAGCAGCTACGCTTAAGGTCCGAAGGACCGCCATCAAATAGTCACGGTCGTCAGACCGTGGATAGTCGGAAGAAAAATGGTTGGCGCCGGAGGTGAGGCACGAATCGGCTTTACAAAATGAGTGCCGGCCACCGGGCCTCCTTCATTTCGAGCTTGGCCCACGGCGTTATGGCCGTGGCTACTTATGGTTGAGACTTCGGCGCTGTTAGATTGAGATCTTGCAGTGTGACCCCGGCGATCAGAAGCTGTTATCATCCTCTAACATCCTACGATGACTAGCGAACACGAATCTTCGAACCATTCAGCCATCGAGACAAACATGCGGAAGTTCCGTTTGTTTAAGCGCGGCTCGGTTGATTTCGCAATCTTAGAAAACGAAATTACGGCGATTGAAGACTGGCGAACACCAACTCCGCTGCCAAATGCTCCTGAGTCGGTCCTGGGCGTAGTCGGCATTCAGGGTCGCATGTTAACCGTGTTGGATATCGCCAGGATTTCAGGGGTCAGTCAAACTGCTGAAAGCACGGGAATCAGCGAAGGACATATTGTTGCTTTGCGCGGCGACGAACAACTTGCCCTCGTGGTCGATAAGGAAGGGGAAGCGCTGGAGGTTTCAGAACACGCCTTCCGCGAAACCGAGCTGCACGGGCTCATGACCACCGTCAGTCATGATGGTATTGAGTTGAACGTCCTGAATCCAACCCAGCTTTTCCTCAGTGCTATTCAGGGAAGGGAACGCCGCCGCCGCCGCTTTTGACTCTCACCTCGCAATCAGCTTCCCGAGAATGCTGAAAACAAACCCCGGGTGTTAGAATCCAGGTATCTTGAATTCATGTTGCAGTTAGCGCCTTCCCCGTGTTGCTTACCGTCAACTTCAAGCCTTAGTTATGCAGGACCAGGCATTTAACATTCTGGAATATCCCGAGCTGCGCGCCTTAATCAAGCGGGGCGCGCAAACGCCAATGGGCAGTGCCCGCGTGGACGCGCTCACTCCGCTTGAGAACATCGATGAGCTTGCGAGTCAGCTGTCGGCGTTGAGTGAAGCTGTGAATTTGAGGAAGCGGGGCGCTTCATGGACGTTTAGTGATCTCAGCGATCCAGCAGAAAAGATTGCGCGGCTGAGAGTGGAAGGCTCTGGACTAGACGCGAACGCAATCCTTGAATTGAAAGTATTAGCCGAACAGGCCATGTCAGCGCGCTCATCAATTCTCGCCGAACGCGAGCAGTCACCGGTGTTATGGAGCCTGGTTGGAAATCTTCCGGCCGATCTCAATCGGTTGATCGCGCGCATCGCCAATAAAATTTTGCCGAATGGTGAAATCGACGATCGTGCCAGCCCCGAACTCGCTCGCATCAGGCACGATATAACCCGGCTCCGATCACGCATCACCCGGGCATTGGAGAGTTTGATGCGTAGTGCCGGAGAGGCGATTCAGGATGAATTGGTCACGATTCGTAATGACCGCTTCGTCATTCCGGTAAAGTCGGACCACCGGGCACGGGTTAGTGGCGTAGCGCACGGTTATTCATCGTCTGGCGCGACTGCATTTGTCGAACCACTGGAGACAATTGAATCCAACAATGAGCTGCAGGCGTTGCATGAAGCAGAAATGCGCGAGATCGCGAAGATTCTGTTTGGGTTGACTGAAGAACTGCGTGCGCAATTGCCGGCGTTAGAGTTAGCTGCCGCCGCGATTGCCGGGCTCGATTTCGTCAATGCCAAGGTGGTGTTCCATCAAAGATTCAACTGCGTAATTCCTGAGGTTAGTGCCTCCGAGAACCGGCTTGAATTAGTTGAAGCGCGTCATCCGCTACTGGAAGAGAATCTTCGTGCGTCAGGTGGGAGCGTGGTTCCTTCGTCGTTTGCCCTCGATGAAGAAAACGACAGCATGGTGATATCCGGAGCAAACGCTGGCGGCAAGACTGTGGTGCTGAAAACTGCGGGACTGCTTTCGTTGATGGCACTGTCTGGAGTCTCCCTGCCTGCCCACGTGGCGCGCGTTCCTTTCTATCGTTCCGTGTTGGCGGACATTGGCGATCACCAGTCGCTGGCGGCCAATCTTTCAACCTTCACCTCGCATGTGCGCAACATCTCGCGAATGATCGAGTTCTGCGAATCGCCCGCGCTGGTCCTACTCGACGAAGTTGGCACCGGTACCGATCCGGAAGAAGGATCCGCATTGGGCGTTGCAGTCGTAGACCACTTTCGCAGGAAATGTCAGGCGCACGTTATGGCCACGACGCATTACAGCGGCTTGAAGATGTACGCCGCCAATGAAACCGGTGTGCTGAATGCCAGCGTTGAGTTTGACGAGAAAACACTCCGGCCAACTTACCGTTTGATCGTAGGCGTGGCAGGTTCGTCTTCAGGTCTGGAGATCGCGCGCCGTTTCGGAATTCCGGGACAGGTGATCGACCTTGCCCTCGAATCGGTCAAAGACTCGACCCGCCAGGCGACTGAATACTTGCGACGGATCAAACGTGAAGCTGAAGCGGGGGAAGCGCTGACGCAGGCGCTCGAAGAAGAGCGGGCAGCGGTGGCTGAGAAGTTTGCTTCACTTGAGAAAGAAGCAAACCGTGAGGAGCAGCAACGTCAGATCGCGTTTCAGAAGACGCTGGATAAGACAGTTGGTGATTTAGAAAAACGGGCACGTGAGCTCGTCGCTACTATTCAGGATCGCTCAACGCGGCTAAAGGTGGAACGAGAGTCGCAGCGGCGGGTTTCGGAGATCAAGCGCGAAGCGCAATATGCTGCCCAGAGTCGGACTGGCCGATCATCCAATGGCGGCACGCGGGCACCGGAAACTCAGCCTCGCGGTGTGCGAGTCATGCGCGATGGTGTTGATCTCTCGACAGAGAAAATTGACGCGGGTTCGAGTGATGCTTTTGTTACCTCATCTGAAAGTCGCGAGATTGTTGCGGGTGACAGGGTGAAACTAAAGTCGTTTGGCTCGATTGGCATCGTCGATAGAATCAAAGGCGACGTTGCTGAAGTTCGCGTGAAGTCGGTGCGGATGCGCGAGAAATTGGACAACCTTGAACTCCTCGAACTCGTACCTCAACCAAAGTCGAAAATCGAGAAACTTGCCAGTTTGCGGGCGACACGCGGAACTGAGGTAAACGTTAAGACTCACGATGAGGGACGCTCAGAATTAAACGTCATCGGACGTACAACGGATGAAGCTGTCGATGCGGTGGACAAATTTCTCGATGAAGCATCGATGGCTAGTTTGAGCCAGGTCAGAATCATTCACGGTCACGGCACCGGCGCGCTGCGACGGGCGATTGCTGAAATGTTGAAAGGGCATCCACACGTTGCACGGTTTATGCCTGCTCCCCAGGATCAGGGTGGAAGTGGAGCCACGTTGGTTGAGTTGAAGCAATAGGGCTGATGTTGAAAAGATTCTCGTAATTAGCACGTTGGATTAGTCTGACTAATTGATTTAGTCTTCGCGCCAGGAGTCATGCGTTACCCCCAACCCTTCATCGACGATCTAAAACGCCAGGCCGACATCGTGCGGGTGGTCCAGGATTACGTCCAGCTGAAAAAGAAGGGCGCAAACTGGATGGCGTGTTGTCCCTTCCATAAAGAAAAGACGCCTTCGTTCTCAGTAAGCCCCGCCAAAGAAATTTTCTATTGCTTCGGTTGTCACAAGGGAGGGTCGGTTTTCAATTTTGTGATGGAGATGGAGCGTGTCTCTTTTCCTGAAGCAATCAAGTTGGTTGCCGAAAAGTCTGGCGTACCTCTGCCCAAGTTAATCGACGATAGCCGCTTTGAGGCACGTCGTCATGAATCTGATCAGGTAATTGAACTGAACAGGTGGGCCCTTGAGTGGTGGGAGCAGCAACTCGAATCAAGTGCTGAAGGGAAAATCGCCCGCGACTATCTAGCGAATCGGGAGATAACTGAAGAGACACGCAAAACGTTTCGTCTCGGTTACGCACCCGATAGCTGGGAAGCTTTATCCATGTACCTCAGGCAGAAGGGCGCGACGCAGGAACAGGTTGAAAAGAGTGGATTGATCGTCAAGAAGGATGAAGGTGGATCCTACGATCGTTTCCGCGGTCGACTGATCTTCCCGGTATTAGATATTCAAGGACGGCCCATCGCATTTGGGGGCCGCACCTTGAAGAATGAAGACGCGAAATACATCAACTCCCCCGAGACTGCCGCTTATGTAAAAGGAAGAAATCTTTTTGGACTCAACCTCACGCGTGACGAGATTCGACGTAGCGGATTTGCCATTTTAGTCGAAGGCTTTTTGGATCTGATTGTTCCTTATCAGTTCGGAATTCGTAACGTGGTCGCGAGTTTGGGAACGGCGCTTACCAGTGATCAAGTCAAGCTTCTAAGCAGGTTTGCCCGCAAATTAGTCGTCAACTATGATGGCGATCCGGCAGGTGTTCAGGCCGCTAAGAAAGCGATCTCCATGCTTCTCGCCGAAGATATCGAAGTGAAAGTAATGGTTCTGCCCGACAACTCCGACCCCGATGAATTTCTGAGAAAGTTTGGAGTCGCCGAGTACACACGCCAACGTGGCGAAGCACAACCTCACATTCAATTTGTGATTGATCAGGCTGTTAAGGATCGAAGGCTCAGCAATCCGGCCGACAAGGAAGCCGCCATCGATGAAGTGCTGCCTTACATCAGTGCTGTCGGCAGTCGAATTCAGAAGCGCGAATATTTCGATATCGCGATGGATTCGCTGAGGGTCGGAGACGTCGCTCTTAAGCGTGAGTTGTGGCAATCGATACGGACTGGGACTCGAACACGCGCCCCTCAGGGCGTAACCAGCAGGCCACGTGTGAAACCCACTGTTGCGGAAGAACAGCTGCTGCAGTTGCTGCTGGCTGACGAGAGTTTTCGTCGCAGCGTTTTACCAAAATTAGAATCTGCAGACTTCGCGGGTCTGGCGACCGCTCCAATTTTTCAGGCGTTGCTTGAAGGTGAGATGGAGGGAGCGGTGATAAACTTCGACTATCTCAACACCAGGCTGGAGGGAGACCCAGTTTCAGAGTTACTTCCGAGTTTATTGATTACTGATCTTGACAGTTCGGAGGGTGAACGCTCTTCTGACCGGCATTTGACGGCGGAGCGATGTATTGATGCGCTGAGATTAATGAAGTTAGATCGACGCCTCAGCGACCTAACTTCAGAGATTGCAGCGGCGGAACGGAAGGGCGAGATGGAACTACTGGATAAATTGGTTATGGAACGCTTGGAACTCGATCGATTGCGAAGTTCGGTTTTGCCCAGGGCTGAAGCCGCTCAACTTTGACGATAAGCAAACCGCAAAGAGTTATCGAAGGCAATCTCTCTCCTGCTCTAAAATTCAACTGGGATCGGATTAGTGAATATCGAAGACAAAAATCGCGATGATGTGATGGAACGCCTATTGGAGTTAGGCGGCGACAAGAAATATCTCACCTTTGATGATCTCAACCGTGAGCTGCCGGATAGCGTTGTGTCTCCAGAGGACATAGAAGACGTCCTTCAAAAACTCGAAGGTTCCAATATCGCCGTTTCGGATGCCGAGGAAACGCTGCTTGAACAAGCAGCCGCCGCCGTAGCTGAGGAGGAGGCTGCTGAAGAAGATGTGGAGCTGGATCTTTCGGCCGGTGTATTGGACAAGACGAACGATCCGGTGCGGCTCTATTTGCGAGAAATGGGAGTTGTTCCGCTACTGACCCGTGAAGGCGAAGTCACCATCGCGAAGAGAATTGAGCGGGGACAATTGAAAGCTCAGAAGGCGATATCTCGTTCGCCTATTGCGGTGAAGGAAGTTCAGAGAATTGGGGCAGAACTGGAAGCCGGCATTCTAAACATTCGCGAGATGGTTATTTTTTCTGAGCAGGCCGAACTCACCGGCGACGAAGACAAAGCTGACGAATATCGGACCTGGACCATCGAAGGGATTCAGGGAATCTCGCGATCGTTTTCACATGGCTTGAAAGAAGCAGAGAAGCTGCGTGTGGAGATTAAGCTGGCTGGGGCCAGGAAGAGCAAGAAGGTAATGAAGTTGCGCAGGAAGGTTGCGCGCACACGCCTTGAAATCGCTCAGGAGATTGGTCGGCTAAACGTTACCGAGCGGGCACGGCAACGATTGATCAATGCGATCAGAGTCGTCCAAAAAGAGGTGCGTGATGCTGAGCGCGAGATCGCTAGTTTCACCGAAAAACTGGGCCGTAAACGGATCAAGCTCGACGATCAGAAGGAATACAAACGTCGCGTTTCCGCCGCGAAAAAGCGCTTGCAGCAGGTTGAGATAGACCACAACATAAGTCCCGTCGAGATCAAACGATGTCTCCAATCCATAGTCATTGGCGAACAGCAAACCGGTCAGGCGAAGCGTGAGCTGGTTGAAGCCAATTTACGTTTGGTAGTTTCGATTGCGAAAAAGTACACCAACCGCGGTCTTCAGTTTCTTGATTTAATCCAGGAAGGCAACATCGGATTGATGAAAGCGGTCGACAAATTCGAATGGAGGCGGGGCTATAAGTTTTCGACTTACGCAACGTGGTGGATTCGACAGGCGATTACCCGCGCAATTGCTGATCAGGCACGGACTATTCGTATTCCCGTTCACATGATCGAAACCATCAACAAGTTGATTCGCACGTCTCGTTCTTTAGTGCAGGAACTGGGAAGGGAACCAACCAGCGAAGAAATCGCGGCAAAGATGGACATCCCCGTTTCGAAAGTAAGGAAAGTTCTCAAGATTGCTCAGGAACCTATTTCACTCGAAACGCCGATCGGTGAAGAAGAGGATTCGCATTTGGGAGACTTCATTGAGGACAAGACGATTTTGAATCCCGCAGATGCAGTTGTTGCGTCTAACCTGCGTGAAATCACGGATGAAGTTCTGGCAACGTTAACTCCGCGCGAAGAGAAGGTCATCAAGATGCGTTTCGGACTGGGCCTGACCGGATCTGAGCACACCCTTGAAGAGGTTGGTCAACATTTCGCAGTGACCCGGGAACGCATTCGTCAAATTGAAGCGAAGGCTCTGCGGAAGTTGAGGCATCCATCGCGTTCACGTAAGCTCAAAGCTTTCCTCGACAATACGCAGCACTAACCCATTAAATGAACGATAAAAATGGGCGCGGGAGTTGAACTCTCGCGCCCTCTATTTTTTGCTTTGGTTCAGGACTACTTGAAAGCGAAGTCAGTGCTCTTGGCAGTGTGATCAAAAGTGTACTCGTAGGTGTAACCCGGGAACTCGATAGGCCGAATAAAATACGCTCGAACCTCCATGCGTTTATTCAGGAGGACCGGCGTGATCTCGACATCTGACGGCACCTGGTACTCGGGCGCGCTTTTCACAAGTTGGTCTTTAACCCAGGCCGGTTGATGCCCAAGCGCAATTGCCGCATTAACCTTCTGCTGCATCAGATCCTTGAAGAGATACGCATTGTAAGCAACCGGTATATAGAGGTAACTCGCATACGCAATGGCTCCAAGAATAAGCATCACGACGACAAACTTCAGCCGTGCGCTTCCTTGTTCTGATTTTCTTACGGTGGCCATTTTTCTTCTCGATTTCCGGCGCTACTTTAGAGCCTCGCGAAGAGAGCGCCGGACCATATTCGCGTTGATCTCATTCTCCTTTACGATGCGTGGTCGACCAATGCGTTCGAGTAAAACCCATTGAAGCGAACCTCCCGAACGTTTCTTATCGTGATGGATGGCGCGGATGATCGCATTTGCATCGAGGTCGCTGGCAGGTGGGAGCGGACCGCACATTCGCACCCCTTCGATCAATAATTCTAACTCGGATTGCTTCAGTAATCCTAGATTTTTCGACAGAACGCCAGCTACCAACATTCCGTGACCAACGGCTTCGCCATGTCGAAAACGACGGTAGTTGGTGAGGGTTTCGAGCGCGTGGGCGACGGTATGACCAAAGTTTAAGATTTTTCGGCTACGAGCATCAGCGCGCGTCACATCTTCGCGGTCATCCCCATCCACGATCGTGGCTTTGAAAGAAACCTGCGCCGCGATGAGTTCCGCAAGTGATGGCGAAACGAAGGGCTGTTTTGGACTAAGGTCACGCAAGAAAGCGACGGTAGTTTTGAAGAGGTCCCTACTTCCAACCGCCCCTTGCTTCACTGCTTCGAACCAGCCGGCATTCAACTCACGCCGCGGCAAAGTTTTCAGCGTTTCGATGTCGATCACGACGGCTCGGGGCTGATGGAAACTACCTATCAGGTTTTTTCCACCCTGCATGTTTACGCCGGTTTTCCCCCCCACTGAGGCGTCAATCTGAGCCAGCAGTGTCGTTGGAATCTGAATGATCGGAATTCCGCGCAGGTAAATCGCCGCAGCGAACCCAGCCAGGTCACCCACCACGCCACCGCCCAGCGCGACTACGCCATCACTCCTTTCCAGGTTGGTTTCATGAAGAAATTTCAACGCCTGTTCGGCGGTGCGAATCGACTTGAATCGCTCACCGTCGCCCATCAACCAGTGCGAAACGGTGAAGCCATGGGCTTTCAAACTTGCCTCGACCTTTTCACCGTATAAAGAGTAGACCTTCCGATTTGAAATCAGGGCTACGCCACGTGCCTGGCTGCTGAAACCCTGGCGCGCTGCCGATCCAGTCTGCGAAACGATCCCCTGACCGACATAAATGTTGCAACTGGTTGAGGACGTGCTGGGCAATCGACGAACTCCTTATGAACGAACGGTTAGCTCGTCCAATCATAAGCGAACACTCCGCTGTCGGGATGGTTTTTTATGTTGGGCCGATGCGTCGAAGAAGGAGAGAACGGGAAGTTCTGACCTCACAAAAAAGCGGATGAGCGCGACAAACGTGGGAGTGCGTCGCGCTCATCCATTTGTGTGGTCACTGTCCTCACCCCAGCAACCACTTGAGACGGAGGATTCACCAACCGTCTCTTCTTGCCCCACAATATACATCGCAAGCCGCATGCCCCGCAAGAGAGTTAATAGAGAGGATTTTGCATCGCAGAGTTTGCTGAGGTTCAATGAGAAATCGCTCTTTTCATTAGGAAAATGAAGAGAATGTGATTGAGCTGGCAATGTAATTGTTTCCGCTTACAGAGGAAATTTCTACGCTCTATCAGACTACTTTCCGAGCGCTTTTTGAATGACGCTACTTAACTCTTTTGCTTGCTTTTCGATCTGTTCCTGGCTCTCACCTTCGATCATTACTCGTGCCAGAGCTTCCGTTCCCGAGTAGCGGAGTAACAATCGTCCGTTAGTTCCCAACTCCGTTTCAATCTTGTGCGCAGTGTCTTGAATCGCGTCGACTTCTGCGAACGGTTTCTTCTGTTTCACCTGTACGTTAATGAGAATCTGCGGGAAGTTTTTGTATCCGTCGATCAATTCGTGAAGGGGACGATCAGATTCGGACATTGCTCGTAGAAGGCAGATCGAAGTGATCATGCCATCGCCAGCCAAACTCAGATTTGGAAATATGATGTGTCCTGATTGCTCGCCTCCGAGCTTGGCCCCTGACCTCAGAAGTTCGTCCAGTACGTACTTATCGCCGACGTCTGTCCTCAACAAGGTTATGTTTTCTGAACGGAGGGCGAGCTCGAGACCGATGTTACTCATGACCGTGGCGACAACTGTGTTGTGGTCCAATTGGCCGTGTGCCTTCATATACTTGCTAAGGACCCACAGAGTGATGTCACCGTTAACCAGCCGACCGTGCGCATCTACGAACAAGGATCGATCGGCATCGCCATCGAATGCGACGCCAAGGTCGGCTTTCTGCTCGGTCACGGCCCGTTGAAGGCCCTCCATATGAAGCGAGCCACTATTGAGATTAATGTTTCTGCCGTCTGGATTGTTGTTGATCGAGGTTACCGCTGCACCAAGCCGCTCAAACAAGTCGGCCGCGAGAGACGAAGCAGCCCCATTAGCGCAATCAAGAATCAGCCGAAGACCACCCAGTGATAAGCCACTTCCAATGTCGTCGGCCAGGAAATCGAGGTATCGAGTCCGAAGCGCTTCTGATTCGTGGGTAGTGTTTAAGGAAGCAGATCCAGAAGACTCCGCATTAGGTATTGAGGCTCCGTTCGCTACATCCTGTTCAATCAGGCGCTCCGTTTCCTCGTCAAGCTTTCGTCCGGTTGGAGTGAAAATCTTTATGCCGTTGTCATGATATGGGTTGTGTGAAGCGCTGATGACAACCCCCGCATCACCGGGAAGTGTTCGAGTTAGAAAAGCGACGCCAGGAGTAGTGATGACGCCAGCCGGTCTCGCCTGGGCTCCGGCGCTGTTTATGCCCGTCAATAATGCTTGTTCAATCCAATCGCCTGATTCACGTGTGTCTCTTCCAATCACGACAACCGGAGATCGGCCGAGTTTATTCCGAAGCCGAGTGGCCAGCGAGGCGCCGATTACTTGCACAGTTTTAGCGTCCAGAGGGAACACACCGGCTTCGCCGCGAATGCCGTCCGTACCAAAGAGTTTCGTCATTGTCGGTTGATGATTTGGGGACTTGGACTGTTACTTTTTAGCGACGGAGGCGGCGCTATTAGTTGGAGGAGGAACTTGAGTCCGCTTCTTTTCGACTAGTTCAACTCGAATGTCGACAGCGGAATCAAGCATTTCGATCTTAGGATCGGAAGTGTTAACTGCGACTCCGGAAATAGTGAACGTCTCAGTTTTGCCATCAAGCCACACCGTTTCTGTTGTTGCCTTCCGCTGGGCATTCATCCGATCCGCTGGTCCACGCAGTCGGACTTGTGATGGACTGCAACTTACAACGCCGATTTCGTATCCGTCGGGCAACTTGCCCTCGAGTTTCACTTCGACGTTGACTTGCGATTCGATCACAGGTTCTAGACGTATATTCGCTGTTGCAGGTCGAAACCCTTGAATCGTAACCCCAGAAGGAAGCGTGATCTGCGCACGGTCATTCAAACGAATGACGCGCTCACCGGGCCTTTGATCGGAAATATCCACAACGGCTGCCAGACGTGGTCCCATTTCGCCAAGCTTGGCGAGACTCCCGGTGAGCGTTACTTCGACGCTGTCAGGTGGATCATTGCTGATTTCCATTCCTGCTGGACGAACGAAATTGAGTTGAACGCCATAGCGCTGAGTTACTGGTGTGTTCTGTCCCGTTACTGCCAGCCAGAGGATCATCGTCACCGCAAGCGCAAGAAGTTTGAGACCCCAATCTTCGAGCAAGATGCGACGCGCCCATCTCTCAATCGTTGAGGGCGTCCTGGGGACTGCACTTACGTCTTCGTCCTCTATGTCCTGAAAAGGCATTGATAGAAATCCACTGTCTGATTTTCTTCTCAAATAGATGCGACTTCTTCGTCAGCGTCTGGTTCTTCGCGGTTCTCCGGCTGTTTTAGTTTTTCACGTTTGGGAGAGACCTCAAGCGCCTCGCTAATCGCTGCGCGAAGTTTGGGAGCATCAAGTCCACGTTTTATCTCTCCGCGCTGCACAACCGATATGAGTCCCGACTCTTCCGAGATCACCACGGCAAGAGCGTCAGTGTCTTCAGTTACCCCAAGCGCGGCGCGATGTCGGGTGCCGAGGTCCCTGGAAAGACGAGGATTCAAAGTTAGTGGTAAGAAACAAGATGCGGCGGCAACTCGATGTCGACGTATGATAACGGCTCCATCGTGAAGCGGCGATTCAGTATTGAAAATACTGACCAGCAAATCGTAACTAAGTTCGGCATCGAGTTTCACGCCACCATCAATAATGTTCTTCAGGCCTATGTTACGCTCAATCACGATGAGGGCGCCGGTTTTCGTTGATGAGAGTGTGGTTGCCGCCAGAATCACTTCATCGTAAACGCCTTCTCCGAACTGCCCGAGATGTCGTCGGGTAAACGGCATCCGAAAGCGATTTCCGAAAGTGATCAATGCCTGCCGAATCTCATTCTGAAACAGCACAATAATGGCGACACCGATATAAAGCAGTGCGCCTCGAAGAATAAATTCTAAAGTGGCGAGGTTTCGTTGGGCCGCAAACCAGTAAAGGAGGGCGAATATCCCGATCGCGGCGGCCATTGGGGCGGCTCGAGTTCCGCGAACAAGCTTCAAAACTGCATACACAAGCAAAAAGACCAGTATCAGGTCCGCGATGTTGCGCGGCTCCCTAAGCCTTCCCAGGTACTCCGTGTATGGCAGTAGTAAGAGCATTTATCAGGTCGAAAGCTACCGTTTTCGATTTGCGATTCACAGGCTGCAATTTAGTTTCACCAAACCGTAATTGGAGAATTCCGGGCCAATTTAGCCATTAAGCTCTATCAGCCGTCCCTGGTTCGCTTGGATGGACGCATCTCAAGAGGTTCAACCGCGCCCCATACTCGCTCAAATTTTCAGCTTGGAAATGAAAACTCCGTAGGGATTATCGCGAAAAAACCGGTTAGAGGCAATGTTTGTTCGGACGAAGTTGACGGAGAGGACTGTGCCTGCGAAATCCTATTGAAAGCGCTCAGCCTGAGCGGCGATGTGCCGGCGGTCATCGTTGATATCAACGAGTACTACGCTGCTTTCCTTCCCGGTTCGATTTCGAGACTCTTTTGACGTTACCACTGTGCAGAAATCCGACTAAGTGACCCTTGCCATCAACTACCGCAAGTGAGCCGACACCATTACTTTTCATTAACTCGCGAGCCGACTCGTGGGCGGTGGTCGATTCGACAAAGAGGCTTGGACTAATCGCATGCATGACACTTCGTACGGTTGTCCCCGCCCATCGCTCTCGCGGAAGCGACTTCAAGTCTTTCAGGCTAAGAATTCCGTGAAGCCGTCCATTCACTGCGACCGGAAAACTTGTTTGCCGATGAAGCGGCAAGACATCATCAACCAACTTGCTTACCGTGAGACCCGGGTCAAGCGCGATAGCCGCTGACATCACGTCATTAACAGAAATTAACCTGACGCCTTGCGCCTTCTTAACTACTTTTACGGCGGCGTCCAACAAAAATAATCCGACGACAATGGACCAGCCTCCCATGAAGTACGGCTGTGTTGGTCTCCAGTTTGGTGCAACCATGATGTAGACACCAAAAAGAATTAGCACGCCCCCAATCAGTACTCCGCAGATTCCTGCCTTCCGGGTAGCATCCTGCATGTTGCCGCTTCGCCGCCACAACACTGCGCGCAAGACGCGTCCGCCATCCAGCGGATACCCCGGGAAAAGATTGAATAGGGCAAGCAATAGATTGCCCGAAGCAATCAGAAAGAACACTACAACCGTGGCGACATAATCCTGGGTCGCCGCAACTCGCGCCGCACCAAAAGTCAGTAAGGCAAACAAAAAGCTCGCAGCTGGGCCAGCCATTGCAATGCGATACTCTGCACGAGGGTTTTGCGGTTCTGTTTTGAGACGAGCCAGACCGCCAAATGGATGAAGGACGATCTCCTCGATCTCGATGCCTTCAGCTCGGGCCATAAGGGCGTGAGACAATTCGTGTCCGAAGACTGAGAGGAAGAGTCCGAGGGTTGTGATCAGCCCGAGCACCCATGCCGTAGCCGGATCGAGTGGCGGAAGTCGAACATTCCCCAGCGCGATGACGTTGCTTTGCAAACTGCTCGCGATCAGCCAAATGCTAAGTGCGACGACAGCGAACCAGCGGTAGTCGATCCGCACGGGAATTCCATACACGCGCGCGATGGTTAGTTGTCGCTTGAAGACCTGTGCTAACCCCATACGACTCCCTAAGACAAAATGGTGAACACGATCCGGGAATAGTGCTCGTCCCAGGTGTTCACCACCATTATTAACCCCAATGAGTTCTAGACCAATGATCGATTACAGCGCCCCGCTGGCCCTTTGCCAGTCCACTTCCCACAAGACTACCGGTTGCTCGCGATTCTTTACCGTGATCGGTTCACGCGGCTTCAATTTGTAACGGCTTCGAGCGGCTACTGACGTAGCCTCGCTTACGAGAATTTCGCCGCCCTTCGCGTTAGACTCCAAACGAGATGCGGTGTTAACAGTGTCGCCGATCGCCGTGTACTCCGAGCGACGTTCAGAGCCGATATAGCCAACGGTTGCCTCGCCGGTATGTAGACCGATTCCAACCCTGATTTCCGAGAGCCCCTCTTCCTGCAACTCCAGATTGATTCCCAGAATTCGGCGCTGCATAGCCACCGCCGCGTTGAGTGCGTTGGAGGCATCCTCGGGCGTCGTGGTAGGTGCACCAAACAGCGCCATCAAACCGTCGCCAAGATATTTATCAAGCGTTCCGCCGTGGGCAAAAATGATGTCAGTCATCGCCGAGAAGTAACGGTTTAGCAGTCCGACAATTCTCTCCGGTTGCGCATGTTCCGAAATACTCGTGAACCCGCGAATGTCGGCGAACAGCACAGTGATCGTTTGGTTTACGCCGCCGAGCCGGAAAGACTCAGGATTTTCCAGCATCTGTTTGACGACGTACTCGGGAAGGAACCTGCTGTAGTTCGCACGTGCGACTTCTTCGCGCGCCAGGCGCTGGTGCGCGCGTGCGTTCTCGACTGCGATCGCTGTTTGCGCAGCAACCGCACTAATCAATTCCAGATCGTCTGGTTTGAAGGCTGCGAAAGGGTCCAAACGATCGGCGTAAATTGCGCCATGCACTCTCGATTCGCCAACCAGTGGCGCGCAGATCGTGGAGCGCACACCCTGAGATACGATCGAATCGACCCCAGCGAACTGCTCTTCAGAAGCTGCATCCTGGGAAAGCAGTGCCACGCGATCCTTCATGACTTTGCGCGTAATGGTTCTACCGATCGTCAGCTTGCGGGCGTGTGTGTTGAGACTCTCATCGCGGGCCCGCATTGCAATCGGATTGAGCTTCACGTCTTCCGGATTCTCAAGACCGGTACCTTCAGCCAACAGTGCAACGACTCGATCAGCCGGAGTGGACCGGAAAATAATGTCGGTCGCTTTGCTGAAGATCGCATCGAGATCAAACACTGAACCAAGCGTCTTACTCATCTCGTAAAGCGCAGTCAGGATGTTTGCCTTTCGCTGCAGTGCTTCGAGAACTTTGTCTCGGGAAGGCGAGCTTACGGCTGACTCGACGGGTTTCGCATGCAACACTGTCGACATCACGTCGTTTGCCGAGATCAGTAACTGCGTGTGGCCGAGCGGCTTGTCGTCGTAACGCACATCGGTAGTACGCTCTTCAGGTTGCTGCTCAAAGCGCAAGGTACTGGCGCCGATCGTTACCCTATCGCCGTTGCCTAATTGGTGTTCGGTACGCGCTTCACCGTTGATAAAGACTTTGTTGGCGCTGCGGCGCAGTTGCCCGTTTATTAAAGCGCCGTCGACAAGTGTGAACGAACCGTCATCAGTGGAATTAATGTGAGCGTGATACCGCGATGCCCGTGGATCATCGAGGACGACATTGTTGTCCGGGGCGCGACCTATCGAGCACTTTGTTTGGGGTGCAAGTTTATATTGCCATTGCCGGCCGCTTGCGTCGGTGATTTTAAGGATGGCCATAATGACGAATCAGTTTTTGACTCAGCAGGAGACGTTGGTTTTTCTAATCCAGACGAGCGAAACCGGCTATCGCAGTCATCAGTTGGAAAAGGCTGGCCGATCCTAGCAGCATGCCTGATGAGTGACAACTGAATATGTAAGTAGAGACAATAGCAACTGGATTAAGTATTATCTGGCTTCTCCCTGAATGGTGGTTAACCCGAGTCTTCTTATGCGAAACCTCACTCGGTCTGCAGTCATCGTGTTGTTCAGCTTATGCGTTGGCCACGCCTGTTTATGCCTGGGCCAATCCGTTCTTCCTGACACTCAACAGTCCACCGTCGCAAAAAAATCTGTGGGCGCAACTGTGTCAGGTCGCGTAACACTGCAGGGCAAGGGTAAAGGCGGAGTTGTGGTTGGAGTGCGATTTCGCGACCTTGGAGTACAAGGAGCAACTGGGCTCAAGGGTGTTACGGATGCCGACGGTAATTATGTGATTACCGACATACCCGCTGGAAATTACCAGGTAGCTCCCCTCTCGCCGGGGTATGTCGTGCCTGATTACACCTCGATGAATGGTCTGGGCAAATCGCTGTTGCTGAATGAAGGAGAACGTGTCGAGGGCATCGATTTTTCAATCATCCGGGGCGCGGTTATCACCGGCAAAGTGACGCATACAGATGGCCGGCCTGTCATCGAAGAATACGTTTACCTGATTCCGGCTGATCAACCTGAGCAGGGCCGTAGATATGTCGGTTCGTCGTTACAGACAGACGACCGCGGAATCTACCGAATGTTTGGCCTACGCGCTGGGCGTTACAAGGTTTGCATAGGAATACCAGATGAAGCGACGGTTCCCTCACGAAATCGCCCCACATTTCAACGCATGTTTCATCCTGGGGTGGCTGAGTTTGGCGAAGCAAGAGTTGTCGAAATTTCCGAAGGCTCAGAAGCAACAAACATTGATATCACGGTCGGACAAATGATGAGGACCTTCGTTGCGAGTGGTGTTGTAATCGATGGAGAAACTAATCAGCCGGTACCAAATGCACGGATTGCTTATCAAAGACTAGCTGAAGGAAATTACGCGCCATTTATGGGTAACTCCTCAGTCTCGAACGCACGTGGTGAATTTCGACTCGAGAACGTCACTCCCGGCAAGTATTCAGTGTTCGTCCTGTCGCAACCTAATGGCGATGCCATGGTCGACCCTGTAAAGATCGACGTTATCGACCAGGACGTTAATGGACTAACTCTGAAAACTGCGAAAGGTGCAGTGATATCTGGTGTGGTGGTAATTGAGGGTTCCCAGGATAAGCGCTTGGTCGAGGAGTTTAAGAAGCTTCGGTTGGGGGTGTACGTTCGTACTGGCGATCAGTCGGTCAGTTCAATGGGAACGTCCAGGAGCGCCCTCCTCGATCCCGATGGCAGTTTTCGCATTGGTGGTTTACAAGCAGGTGCTGCGATGTTCGGTATCAACTCCAGCGATCGAACGCAAACCGGATTTGTCATCGTACGAGTCGAGCGAGACGGAGTGGTTCAGCCCCGATCTGGCATGGAGATTAAAAGCAGGGAACAAGTTACCGGAGTCCGAATCGTGGTTGTACACGGGAGCGGTAGCATTCGTGGAATGGTTAAGTGGGACGGAGGACTGCCGCCGGCCGGATCAAGATTGATGGTAAGGCTCACTAAAACTGGTGATAACACCTATACCGCGCGTCCTGAAGAAATTGATGCCCGAGGGCGATTCGTTTTTTCAGGCGTGCCGGCCGGCGATTACGAGGTCGTACTCAACTCGTTTATACGTGTTGGAAACGCCCCGCTTTCGGTAAAGCAATCGGTGTCGGTCACAGATGGAGCAACCGCAGAAATCGAACTGGTCGTCGATACGATCACAAAAACTACGCCTATGCCCTAGTCATGAGACCTTGCTTTCATAAATCTTACAGGTCGCTGTCTTTCGGGATCGTTGCGGCAGGTTTGTTATGTGCGACGGCGATCAGCGTCTCAGCCCAGGTAAAAAAAGATGAGCCTGAGTTGGCGCCGACAAGGGGCAACATTACTGGTCGCGTAGTGACAGAAAGCGGTCAGCCGCTACCAAATGCGACTGTCTCGATTCGCGGATCACAATCGTTCTCCCAGCCGCGAATGGCAAATACCGATAGCGAAGGAAACTTTCAGGTTACGGGTCTCGACTCGTTGCTTTATGGAGTGTTCGCGGCCTCACCTTCCTACATCATGACGCCTCGCGATCCCGAGAGTCAGCCAGATTATTATCGAATTGGAGACTCAGTAACCGTCAGCCTGGTGAAGGGCGGAGTTATTACTGGCGCCGTTCAATCTGCTTATGGCGAACCGATCGTTCAAATCATGGTTCGCGCCGTAATGGTGCGCGACGCAAACGGCCAGCCGCCAAAGTACACCGCGTTTCAAATGCAGCGACCAACCGACGACCGTGGGATATATAGAATCTACGGTTTGCTGCCTGGTACTTATGTTGTGGGAACCGCCAACAGAGGTGGCTTTTCAGGGTTTTCGCATCCATACGAGTCTGATGCTTCAACCTATGCTCCTTCATCAACGCGTGACACCGCTGTCGAGGTGGCGGTGAGAGCGGGCGAGGAAACTGGAGGAGTCGATATTCGGTATCGCGCCGAGCCGGGTAGAACTGTCAGTGGCTTTGTAAGTGGACTCGAACCAAACGCACCCAGCAATGTCATTATGTTCCAGGTTGCGAATGGTGTGCGCGTGCAGAGTGGCTTCGCTTTTCAGCAACCTGGAGCAAAGGGGTTCGCGATCACCGGTGTTAGTGAGGGCGATTATGAGCTTTTGGCGCAAGCATCGAGGGCCTCGGGAGATATATCTGTCTCAGAGCCGCATCGCTTCACCGTCAAGGGTTCTAACATGACCGGTATCGAATTATCCCTCAAACCACTTGGTTCAATTTTGGGGCGTGTGAACCTGGAAAAGTCGGAATCGGCCGAGTGCAGGAATAAGCGGCAACCGTTGTTCTCTGAAACTCTGCTTGTTGCCAGAAGAAGTGAAAAGTCGACGCCACCCGAACAACCGCGCTTGATCAGTTTTCTCGCTTCCCAGGGCTCACCAACTAAAGACGGAGAATTTCAGCTCCGCAATCTGGCACCCGGGACTTACAACCTCAGCGCACGATTCTTTGCCAGGTACTGGTATCTACGTTCGATTTCTCGAGAAGCACCACCCTCAGCAACGGCTAACAAACCGGTAATAGCAAAACGACAACTTGACCTTGCAAGAGACGGCGTGCTCATCAAATTCGGGGAACGCCAAAGAGACGTTATTTTTACCCTAACCGAGGGTGCTGGCTCAATTCGCGGGAAAATAGATCTCGCCCCCGGCGAGACCATTCCCGCAAAGCTACATGTTCACTTGATTCCTGCCGAGAAAGAGAGTGCAGAAGACGTGTTGCGGTATTTCTCAGATGAAGCGGCGTCGGACGGATTTTTCAATTTAAGCAATCTTCCACCGGGACGCTACTGGGCCGTCGCTGTCGTTGCTGGTGCAAAAGAATCTCACCTGCAGACGGCCATTCGCCTACCTGAAGAGAAGGAACTTCGTGCTCGAATAAGACGCACGGCAGAAGCCGCAAAGAACGAGATCGAGCTAAAGCCCTGTCAAAATATTACCGATTACTCACTGTCTCGACGATAACCTCGTCAGCGTCCACTTTGCCGTGAACTGGTTCTTAGCTTCAGTTAGGAGGTGCAGGCTCAACGTTCCTCATCTTGGCGACGCGCGAATCTGCTTTGAAGGAGGGGCGATGGGGCTGAAAGCCTTGACGCTCCTTAAGACCCCTTGCTAGACTCAAATCACTTACCAATTAGGGCCCGGCGCAATACTGCGTCGCTCGGATTTCCCCCAGACCCGCGCGTGCGGCGCAGTCTGATTTTTCCAAACCGATGGAGGTGTCACGGTGGGCTTCAAAGTCGGCCAGAAAGTCGTTTACCCAAACCACGGGATCGGGATCATCGAGCAGATAGAACAGAAGCAGATAGGTACTAACTTACTCCCTTTCTATACGCTTCGACTCGCTGCCAACAATTCCCTAGTACTTGTTCCAGTTTCTAATGCTCTGGAGGTTGGACTTCGTTCGCCTATTTCCTCGGGCGAATGCGAAATGCTGTTCAAAGTATTAGCAGACGATTTTTCCCTTCCCGCTAATGATTGGAAAGATCGGTTCAAGGATTTCTCGGAAAAGATGCGGACCGGCAACGTCTTTGAAGCGGCGGATGTCTTGAAACATCTGACTTACCTTAGTCAACTAAAACCGCTCTCATTCCGAGAACAGCGAATGCTTGAACGTGCGCGTTACCTCGTAATCTCCGAACTAGCGGCCGTATGCCGTCAGCCGGAATGCAATATCGAACCTCGTGTGGAGCAGGCTTTGGCTCGAGCGTGCACCAAACACGATCGTCGACCCGTCAAGGCAAAGGTTGCAGGTGCTGCGGCCGGCCACTAGGCAGCTATTCCAAACAAATAGGCAATATACGAAGCGACCTCGTCGCTAATCCCTATCGGTCTATCTTCAGGAAAGATCAGCCGCGCTGCATGATATAATCCAGTCACCGTTTGCGAGTCGTAAGTAGTTGTGGCTGAGCGCTCCTTAGAATGTCAGAACCTCCAGGTTATCTTTTCAGTCTAGTTCTTGCAGAAGTTGAAGCCGGTACTGTTTCGTGGGCACTAGTGTTTCTGAAGTTAGGCCTGGTGCTCTTCCTGGTGGCCGCTAATGGTTTCTTCGTTGCGGCGGAATTCGCGTTCGTTGGCGTTCGACGTTCTCGCATCGAAACGCTGGCCGCAGCTGGTAAGGCATCCGCGGAACGACTCCTGACACTTCTTAACAACCTAAACGCCTATCTCTCCGCTTCACAACTTGGAATAACGCTGGCTTCTCTGGGGCTGGGTTGGGTTGGCGAACCTGTGATTGCTCGGCTTCTCGAACAACCATTTTCGGGACTATCGGAAGGCTGGCGTCACGGATTATCGTTTTTTATTGCGTTCTCAATCATTACCACCCTACACATTGTGCTCGGGGAACAAGCGCCTAAGCTTTTCGGACTTGCAAGGGCCGAGAGTGTTGCACTCACCGTTTCGTTACCGATGCAACTCTTCTATCGTGTTTTCCAGTGGCCGATTCGCGCGCTCGATTGGGCCAGCGTGCGCACGGTAAAGCTGATGGGCCTGCAGCCCACCTCGGAACACACCTCCAGCTATACAGAAGCAGAGCTGCGTCAATTGGTCGATATTTCTCGCGATAGCGGCCATCTGCGCGCAGAAGAGAGAAGATTAATTCACCGAGTCTTTGAGTTTTCCGACACCCTGGTGCGCGAAGCAATGGTACCGAGAACCGCGATTGCTGCAGTTTCGAAGGACTGCAATTTGGAGCAGCTCACCAAAGCCTTCGAACAACACCGCTACTCACGGCTGCCGGTGTATCGAGAGTCCATAGACGATGTAATCGGGTTTATCCATAGCAAGGATGTGATGCCCTACATTCTCCGCCCCGAAAACTTTCGACTTGCGGACGTGTTGCAGCCGCCTCTTTTCGTTGTTGACACGGCGCGTTTAGAAGACGTTTTGCAGCAAATGCAGAAAGCCAAGATGCACTTCGGCTTCGTGGTAGACGAGCATGGGGGACTTGAGGGAATTATTACCCTCGAGGATTTACTCGAAGAAATAGTTGGCGAGATTTCTGATGAGCACGATGAAGAAGTAAACGAGCAGATCAAGCCGGAAGGTGAAAACGAGTACGTTCTGGCTGGCGGTCTTGCGGTGCGTGATCTTAACCGCAGACTAAAACTCTCTCTTCCCGAGTCGGAAAGTTACACGACTATCGCCGGCTTCCTGATGACTGAGGCGGGTCACATACTCAAGCCTGAAGATATCATCAATTACAACTCGCTCGAGTTTAAAGTCGACCGAGTTGAAAAACGTAGAGTCATTAGCGTGCGTCTAAAGGTTCCAGAAAGTGCCGGTGCCCCAACCGGCGAGAAAGCAAAGGAAGGCGCACACGCTGCAAGTTGATCGGTTCCACCTCAATTTTTGTTTATAAACTTCCGGGTGATAAAGTCTCTTTAAAATAAACCCACGTGCAGCCGGACGGAGTGAAATGAGATGAGCTGGATTGAGAGCATACTGGCCCGCGAAATCCTTGACTCAAGAGGTAATCCCACGATTGAAGCGGAGGTGACCTTAGCGGACGGCGCGAATGGCCGTGCGGCTGTTCCCTCCGGCGCGTCGACCGGTGAGCATGAAGCCGTAGAGTTGCGAGACAACGACTCCAAGCGCTATGCCGGCAAGGGTGTTTTGAAGGCGGTCGCCAATGTCAACGACATCATCGGACCCGAAATTGCCGGACTCGACGCTTTGGACCAGGCGGAAGTTGATCGCACGTTAATTGAGCTGGACGGCACACCCACCAAAGCAAAGCTCGGAGCCAACGCGTTGCTTGCAGTCTCCCTCGCTACCGCACGGGCCGCGGCGAACTATTTGGAGATTCCGCTCTATCAATACCTTGGTGGTCCAAACGCGCGCACTCTGCCTGTGCCGATGATGAACATCATTAACGGTGGTGCGCATGCCGATAACAACGTCGATTTCCAGGAGTTCATGATTGTTCCTGTCGGTGCAGAACGATTTAGTGAGAGCTTGCGCATCGGGGTTGAAGTTTTCCACTCATTGAAGTCGGTGCTGAAGAAGAAGGGTTACGCGACGAGCGTAGGTGACGAAGGAGGATTTGCTCCCAACCTGCGCTCGAATGAGGAAGCTATCGAGACGATACTCGAAGCTGTTACCAAAGCCGGGTATGCGCCCGGTAAGGATTGTTTGCTGGCACTTGATCCAGCAGCCAGCGAGTTTTACGACGGGTCATCGTATGTCTTTAAGAAGAGCGACAAGCGGAAGCTTTCAAGTGATCAAATGGTTGAGTTCTGGGCTGCATGGGCCGATCAATATCCGATTATCTCAATAGAAGATGGGATGGGAGAGAATGACTGGGATGGGTGGAAGACGTTAACCGACAGACTCGGAAGTCGAGTGCAATTAGTAGGAGACGATCTCTTCGTGACTAACACCGAATTTCTGCGGAAGGGAATTGCGCGCGGCGTTGCAAACTCAATCCTGATCAAAGTAAATCAAATCGGCACCTTGACCGAAACGCTCGATTGTATTGACCTGGCAAAGACGAACAGGCGGACCGCTGTCATCTCGCATCGATCCGGAGAAACAGAAGATCCATTCATTGCCGATCTTGCGGTAGCGACCAACGCCGGCCAAATCAAAACCGGCTCGTTGTCGCGCACCGATCGCATCGCCAAATACAATCAACTGTTGCGAATTGAAGAAGACTTGCAGAGTGCCGCGCGCTACCCTGGGCGGGCGGCGTTTTATCAACTCGAATCGCTCGATCAAAACGATGCCGGCCGCGCCGCGAAAAACTGAGGGGTGCCCGTCATGACTGAACCTGACGTGCGCGAATGGCATCAAGGCGAGTTCACGATCAGCACCGATCGCAGCCGCCTGAACATCGAGACCATCCATCGCTTCCTCTCAAACGATTCCTACTGGGCGCCAGGACGTTCGGTCGAAACGGTTCAACGATCCGTCGACAATTCATTTCCTTTCGGCCTTTACCACAACAATAAGCAGGTTGGATTCGCGCGAGTAGTCACGGACTTCGCAACGTTTGCCTGGGTGGCTGATGTTTTTGTGGTTCCGGCGCATCGTGGTCAGAGTCTCTCGAAATGGTTGATGGAAGTAATCCTGGCCCACCCTGAGTTACAGGGATTTCGCCGCTGGGTCCTGGCGACGAAAGATGCGCACACCTTATACCAACGTTTCGGCTTCATTCCACTACATAAACCGGAGCGATGGATGGAGAGACCAGATCCGAGCATGCAGGAGAGTCCTGATTACTGGAACAGTGACGACGCGGAAAACGCAGGCGAGGTTACACAGTGAGTAGTAAACGCGGCCCTGTGGCATTGATTGTCATCGATGGTTGGGGCTACTCGCCACACCGCGAAGGAAACGCGATTGCTCTCGCAGCGACACCCTACTACGACGAATTGTCTGAGCGGTATCCGCAGACGTTGTTGGAAGCTTCTGGAACTCGCGTAGGTTTGCCTGCAGGTGTGATGGGTAACTCAGAAGTTGGTCATCTCAATATCGGCGCCGGTCGCGTGATTCGCATGGACGTTTCGCGAGTCGATTACGACATCGCAACCGGAGAGTTTTCTCGAAACACAGTATTGCTTTCTGCGATGGAAACGGTTGAGAAGCGCGGAACGGCGCTTCACCTTATCGGCCTCCTCTCCGATGGCCAGGTTCATTCCTCGATCGAGCATCTTTACGCGCTCCTGCGAATGGCAGGCAATAGTGGCGTCAAGCGAATCTATATCCACTGCTTTCTTGACGGGCGGGATACTCCTCCAACTTCCGCGGTGTCCTACGTCGACGCCTTGCAGAAGAAAATTGGTGAGATTGGTCATGGCCAAATTTCGACGCTAATCGGTCGCTACTACGCCATGGATCGTGACAAGCGTTGGGAGCGAACACAGCGCGCCTATGATGGGTTAGTGCATGGCCTGGGCGAGCCGGCAGTGGATCCCATTGAAGCGATCAAACGTTCCTACGATCGAGGTATCACCGACGAATTCATCGAGCCGATCGTGATAACTGAAGCGGACGGTCAGCCGGTCGGCACGATCAAAGGTGGCGACGCGGTCATTTTCTTTAACTTTCGCCCTGACCGTGCCCGCCAACTCACCCGAGCGCTGGCCGTGCCCGGCCTTACTGAATTCGACCTCTGTACTCCTCTGTCCATCAACCTCGTTTGCTTTACAGTTTACGACCGAACGTTCCCGCTGCCGGTTGCATTTCCGCCTTCCGACCACAAAAACGTTTTAGCTGAAGTGTGGGACAGCTTTAAGGTCCACAATTATCGTTTGGCGGAAACTGAGAAGTATGCGCATGTCACATACTTTTTCAACGGCGGTGTGGAAAAAGAACATGAGTGTGAGCGAAGGTTGTTGGTGCCGTCGCCGAGGATTGCTACTTATGATCTCCAACCGGAGATGTCAGCATTCAAGGTAACGGACAAAGTTCTCAGAGCCATCGAAGAGGGCGAGACTGACATCTTCGTGGTTAATTTTGCCAACCCGGATATGGTCGGCCACACAGGCAAACTCGATAAGACGATCGAGGCTTGCCAGTATATTGATACTTGCCTTGGTTGGATTACCAAGGGCATCGGTAGGGCGCGAGGCGTCACCTTGATCACGGCGGACCACGGGAATGCAGAGCAGATGATCGATCCGAAATCCGGTGGACCGCATACGGCCCATACCACTAATCCGGTTCCGTTCCATCTGATCTCAGAAGATGCGCGAGGCCTAAAACTTCGTGACGGTGGAGCACTGGAAGATGTGGCGCCTACGATCCTGGGTCTGATGGGAACCGAACAACCTGCCGATATGACCGGGCGGGACCTTCGCATACTCGATTGAGCTGTGAGCTTGGATTTAGTGAATTAGGTGTTTGATCCTCGAAACATTCTCGTAATTGATTTCGGCCAACTAGGCGATGTCGTACTCAGCCTGCCCGCCCTAAAAGCAATTCGCCAACGATTCCCCAACGCACGAATCACGGTGGCCGTGGGAAAACCGGGGGCCGAGATTATCGATCTGTCAGGATATGCGAACTCGGTTTTGGTGGTTGATCGAGTTGCGCTGCGTGATGGTCCAAAGCTGCTTTCACTGGGGCGGATATTTCAACTGGTAAAGAATGTAAGGTCCTCCCGGTTCGATTTTGTGATCGACCTGCATAGTCTTTCCGAAACCAACCTGCTCGGTTTTCTTTCAGGTGCGCCTAAGCGCCTGTACTCACGAAGACCCGGGCGGTCACTGAATTACCTGGCAAATTTTTCACCGCCACCGCCAGTCGAAGACAGCTCCAAGCATTCAATTGAACGTTACCTGGACGTGCTGGTGCCGTTGGGCGTCAAAAATCAGACGCCCGTTCCCAAACTCACTACCAGGCCGGCCGATGACCAGGTTGTCGAAAAGTTTCTCAAGAAAGAGAAGGCAAGCACCGGGGCTCCTCTGGTCGGGTTATTTCCTGGCTCGGGGCATCCTGGTCGTCGTTGGCCCATTGAGCGTTTTGCCACGTTGGCGGACCACCTCACCCGAAACGAAGGAGCGCGAGTCCTGGTTTTTGTGGGACCCGAGGAAGGCGACTTAGCCCGGCAGATACGAAGTATATTTCCACCCTCAACCATAGTCTGCGACAAGCTTACGATTTCGCAGTTGGCATCAACTCAGGCCCGGCTTTCCGTCTTCGTCTCCAACGACACCGGTCCGATGCATATAGCCGCGGCGGTAGGCACGTCAGTGGTAATGCTGAGTGATCGTCCCACTCCGAATAGCTTCGTTCCGAAAGAACAACACCATCGCGTTGTGTACGGCAAACGAGTAGGGGAGTTGAGTGTAGAAGACGTCTATGCGGTGACGTGTGAAGTACTCGCCGGTAGGCGCACTGAAATCTTGTTTTCCAGATAGCTGTGTCGCGTTAGAAGCGTCGAGGCTGCAAGGGGGTTACCGAACTGAAACGCGTTACGCTTACTTCAATCGTCGTAGTAATTCTGTTCGCCGCATTCGTCGCCATTCGAGTAGTCGTGGTTGAACCTCAATCGGCGCTAGGCGTTGAGGATTCTGGTTCAGCTCCCCGCACCGCCAAGTCGTCCTCCTCAACAACAGTTTCGGAAACCGAGCTGGCAAACAGAATCAATCGATTAATCGATGAGAGCCCCATGGCTTCAGCACGTTGGGGAATCAGTGTGATTTCAGTGTCAGACGGATCCACGCTTTATAGCAGAGACGCGGACCGATTGTTCACACCGGCCTCAAACATGAAGATTTATACGACGGCAGTAGCGCTTGATCTTCTCGGTGCTGACTATCGCTGGCGCACATCGGTTTATGCCAACACCCAGCCGAATGCCAGCGGCGCGGTTCAAGGTGATCTGGTTTTGTACGGACGAGGCGCGCCCGACCTTGTTTCCCGAAGCAAAAATGGCGACGAGCCGTCGTTAGCAAAACTTGCAGACGACCTCTATGCGCGGGGTGTTCGACGCATCAGCGGCAATGTCATTGGTGACGAGAGCTATTTTCGGGGAAATGCCCTGGGTGATGGTTGGCAGTGGAATGATATTCAGTGGTACTTCGGCGCTGAGCCTAGCGCACTTTCGATTGATGGAAATGAGATTGACTTGAATGTTGTTCCGTCGGGCGCTGACGCCCCGACCATAAGGACCAGCGGTGGTACATACGTTACGGTCCAAAACCGTATGGTGTCAGCTAAGTCCGCGTCACGCGGAACGCTGGGAATAAAGCGCGGCCTGTCAAATAATGACGTTGTCGTTTGGGGTGAATTTCCACCCGGCAGCAAAGGCTTTGGCGCGAGACTTTCAGTTCACAACCCAGCACTTTGGACAGCAAACCTGTTTCGCGACGCACTCAAGGCGCGAGGAATCTCGATCGACGGTGAAACCATTGCAAGGGATTCAAACGTTGTTCCAAGCCAGAGGTTTGATCCAGTCCGGGCCATCGAACTGGCTTACGTTACCAGCCAACCTCTCAGCGAGATCGTCCGAATTACAAACAAGGAAAGCAATAACCTATTCGCCGAATTGATTTTGCGCACCATTGGACGCGAGCGTGGTGCAATGTTGGAAGAGCCCGAGCCGCAGGGACGTGAGCTTGGCGACGATGAATCTGGTGCGGCGATTGAGCGCTTGTGGCTAACCCGAAAGGGCATCCCCGTGCAAGGTCTGGCAATACACGACGGTTCGGGACTCTCTCGATTAAATTTGGTGACGCCAAACTCCAGCGTTCACCTGTTACTGGCGATGTCGAAAACCGGCTCAAGCGAAACCTTCAAGCAGTCCCTGCCAATAGCCGGAAAGGATGGAACGCTTACCGAACGTCTTAAGAGGGTGGGAGAACGCGTCATCGCCAAGACGGGATCCTTAAGCTACGACAACACACTTTCGGGCTACCTAACTACGTCAGAGGGCCGTGTTTACGCGTTTTCTATACTCTGCAACGATTACACCGGGCGTGGTGGCAGTAATCGACTGATCGATGAAATCGCCACTCTGTTGGCCTCTTTTCCGCATCTCCCAGTTGAACAGCCTCAAAAAACCCAATAAATGGCCCTAGTTCTTGCCGATGTTGGCTCTAGACAAACTTCGTTGAACGCAGTATCATGCCTCTGCCGATTGCGGAAGCTCCGCGGCAGCTGCCCTCGACGGTCATAATTCCCACCTCAGTTCGGAGAAATCAGAATGTTAAGACGGATCCGTAGAATCAGTTCTATTGCACTCTTATTAGCCGCGATAGGTTCGACGGCGATGGCACAGTCAAACCTGACTGCGAAGGCAAGTAGCTTTGATACGCCGGGCCCAGGTAGCGTGGCGGAGACCGATCGCACGCGGGACGGTTTAATGGGACCAGTGCGGAGGGTACGAACCGAGATTGCGAAACTGACGAGCGAGACCGGTCGAGTCGTTGAAGGCAAACACGCCGTCCTGGAAATCGTGACTTACGATATCAAGGGTAACAAAACTGAAAATCAATACTTCCCTGTTGCGGGCGCCAACCTCACCGGCAAAGAAGTCTATAAGTATGATGACAAGGGCAACATTAGTGAGATGACCCTCTTGAACGATGACGGTTCTTTAGTAAGCAAGGAAGTCTACAAGTACGAATTCGATTTTGCGGGAAACTGGAACAAGATGACGACTTCTGTGGCCGTGATCGAAGGCGGCAAAATGTCATTTGAGCCAAGCGAAATTACTTATCGTTCAATCATGTACTACCTTGACGAAAAGATGATGAAGATGGCCACGCAACCTGCGGCCCCGTCGACTGTAGCCGCTAACCCCACCAACTCAACTGTCGAACCCAATAGTTCGCCAACGACCTCACAACCCGCGACAAAAACCCCAGAAAAGAAAAGTGCAAGTTCGGTCCCCGCATCTACCGTCAGCTCCGATCGTTTGAAGAGTCTTGAATCCTCGCCGGTCAATAAGCCCGCTCTTGGCGTGCAAACTTCGTCGGTCCAACTCGAAACGGAACCTCCCCCGCCAGTCGCTCCACGAAGAATTCTCAAACCTGTCTCTGGTGGTGTTCTTAATGGAACCGCTATCAGCTTGCCGGCTCCAACCTATCCGGATGTGGCGCGACGAATGAGAGTGGCAGGTGTTGTGACCGTTGAAGTAGTCGTCGACGAAACCGGAAAAGTGATTTCCGCACAAGCCACCGGCGGACCCGCTGGATTACGAGATGTTGCCGTTCAGGCAGCGCTCAAAGCCCGCTTCTCCCCCACGAAGCTCTCGGGTCAACCAGTGAAAGTTTCTGGTGTTATCAACTATAAGTTTGCTCTCGCTGCATAAAACAAATCCCCGACGGTATGTCGAATCAATCGACGCCTTCCCGATTTCCGCCGGTAATCTCCGCTTTGACAGGAGTCAAAACTAATGGCACTCACAGGTCACCTGAGCGATCTTTCGCTTTCCGAACTAATAGAATTCTTTTGCAATCAGCGTAAGACCGGCGAACTCAAAGTCCTCTATCCTCAGGGCTCAGGTTGTTTCTATCTTCACAGTGGTTCGGTGGTCGACGCGCGTATCGGCGTCTTACGAGGGATTGACGCGGTTTACTATTCACTTACTTTACCAAGCGCAAAGTTTGAGTTCAGCGGTACAGCCGAAGCGCCCGAACGGACAATCAACCAGCCCTGGACACAAGTGGTTTTGGAAGGATTACGCCGTTTAGACGAAGGCGTCGTGCCAACACCAGCTTTTCCGGAGAACTATTCAGCAGATGATGACACTCCAGTTCCCGCGCAGGACTCAATGGAGCCGGTTAAAGGTTTTGAGCCGTTGCGCGTACCTGGTTTTCTGAGCTTCATTGGCAAAGAGTCGCTAACCAAACGGAAGTCGCTGGTAGCGGGCGGCGTGGTCGTCGCAGTATTGCTTAGCGTAGCCGCGATTGGAGTTCCGGCAGGATGGTATGGACGTCCACCGGCAGCACCTGTCGTTCAACCAACCGTCCAGCCTGAGGTGGTGCCGCAGGCGGCTCCAGTTGTTCCTGAAGCGACTACCGAAAAACCGGAAGAAGCGGTTGATAACGCCGCTGCAGTTGCCGCTAAACGTCAACGCGACAAGGAAAAAGCGAACGCCCGCGAAGAAAAGCTAGCTTCACAGAATCAAACCAGTCCGGTTGCTCCTGCTGCGGTGACGACGGCTGCGTCGAGTCCTAAACCTGCGGCGGAGAAACCAGGACAGAAAAAGGTCACTGTCACTGTTACTTATGATGAGTCGGGCAGGGTGACTCAAGCCTCGGGAGGCGATGCGAGTGCGGTGCGAATTGCGAGGCAGAAGAGGTTTCCTGCTGGTAAAGCTGGCTCGGCCACTGTGACCATACCGATAAACTAATTCAGGAACAGCAGGAGTACGAATCTGATGGAGGAGGGAATTGTCGCTCCTCCATTTTTATTGGCGCAAGCCTACGGTTCCCAGAATTACAAGTAAGGCTCGCTTGAGGCCCAGGTCCCGACCTCGCGGATCATACCACTCGTCAAGAGTGTGAGAGTTTGCGGACGTTCCGCCCGCGCCCAGCGTGATGGCTGGAATTCCGAGCGAGATGGGAAGGTTTGAATCAGTTGACGCTTGATTCAACTGCGCCGCGGAGCCAACAGCTTCAGTGGCTTCAATGGCAAGTTTCACCAGTTGGGAATCCGCCGGGGTTTCGCCGCCCGGTCGTTCACCAGTCAACTCTAATTTGACCTCTAAAGGCCGTCCTCCGTTACGTCGAGAAGCGTTTTCACTTTCCGCTGCTTCGCGTACTGCCCGCCTAAAGAAGGCGTCAAGCTTGAGCAATTCCTCGGGACTCGTTGAACGTAGATCGACGTCCATCGTGGCTTCCTGTGGAATAGCATTCACGCTGTTGCCGCCCGTAATACGACCGACGTTGAAAGTTGTGCGGGGTTGATGTGGCACCGGATAGGATGACAGCTGTGTGATGGCACGACCCAGGGCGTGCACTGGATTGACGTTGCCAAAATCAGCCCACGAGTGGCCGCCAACACCTCTCAACACCACACGATACCGCCGAGAGCTGAGCGCCATGTTTGTGATGCGATCGATTTCGGCGCCATCAAAACTAATAAATTCGTCTATGCGATCGGCCCACTCGCCTTTGGTGAATAGATGCTTTACGCCGCGCAGATTTCCTTCGCCCTCTTCACCCACCGTGGCGGCAAACAACAAGCTCCCTTCCGTTTCGATTCCCGCTTCACTCAATGCCTCGACTACGGCCAACAGAGCGACCAATCCACAACCGTCATCGGAAATTCCTGGGCCGAAAAGCTTGCTACCGACTCGTCGTACGGTGAAGTCGGTCTCGTCATTAAAGACAGTGTCGAGATGGGCACTGACGACGAGAAGGGGGCCCGTTGTTTTGCCTTCTCGAATAGCCAGGCAATTTCCCTCGTCGTCGATGTGTGCATCTGTTAATCCCAGAGCGGCAAATTTTGCACGAAAGTATTCAGCGCGCTGGCGCTCTCCAAAGGGAGAAGCGGGAATCGAACAAATCCGAATGTGCTCGTCGGTGATCTCGTTGAGGTGAGAATCAATGAACGCAAAAGTTTGCTGCACCTGAGTTGAAGCCATTAACTCATCGATGCCTACGAGGTGGGGCGATACTTCTGACGTGGACATGACTATTGGAGTAGGAAAGGCACCTGCGTGACATCAAAAACCAAACTTATACCAACTGCATGATCTCTTCTTCGTTCAGCACACATGATGCCTGTTTTGCATGATCATAGATGCGGCCTACGCGTTCCTCGTTGGGCTCAATGCCTCGACGCTCAAGCCAGTAGATAACATTTGATTTTCCGCTCATCGGCCCGATCTCCACGACCTGCTCAAGTCCAAACAAGCCGGCCGGCACGCCTGAATAAACCAGATCGGCGAGTTCGCGGTCGCCCTTTCGATAACTCTTGATCACGGCAGCAGCGTGTACGCCGGTGGCGGTGCGAAAAGCATCTCGACCAAACACTGGATAGTTGAGTGGAATGGTCCAATTGCACGCCTTTGAGGCGAGTTTGCAGTACTCGCCCAGCCGCGAGAGATCATTATCAATCCATCCCATGAGTTTTAGATTTACCATCAGCTGGTCCATCGGGGTGTTTCCCACGCGTTCTCCCATACCCAAAGCAGAGCCATGGACCTGGTCGGCGCCAGCCTGGATTGCAGCGATTGAATTGATCACGCCCAGACCGCGATCCTGATGACCATGCCAATCGAGTCGAACACCGCCGCCTTGTTCCTCGATAATCTTCTTAACGAAGCTGACGACTGAATGGGCGCCATCGGGTGTTGAGTGTCCAACTGTGTCGCAAACACAAACAGCCTTCGCTCCGCATCTAATAGCCGTCGTGTAAAGCGCGCGAATCGTTTCCGGATGCGCGCGCGTTGTGTCCTCGGTAACGTACATCACGGGCACACCTTCGCCTACTGCAAAGGTAACGGCTTCCTCAGTAAGGTGCAGAAGTTTTTCCAGTGTCCAATCTTCGGCGAAAAACCTAATCGCCGACGATCCGATAAAGGTGCAGGCTTCGATCGGAATCCCGGCTCGCTGGGAGATCTCGACAATTGGAAGAATGTCGTTGCGATGGGTGCGTGCGGCGCAATTTGGACGAATAGCGAGTTTTTGCTCGACGATTTCCCGTGCCAGTAGTTCAACGCCCGCTGCGTGGGTTCCACCGGCCCCTGGTAAACCGATATCGGCTGTGTCAATTCCGAGTGCGTTCATTAAGTGGAGGAGTTCGATCTTCTGTTCGATTGGAGGCTCTGAGACAGAAGGGGACTGCAATCCATCACGCAATGTTTCGTCGTCAAAACCAATGTGGCGGTTTGGCGAAACCAGTGCCTGATCGATCGTATTCCAGTCGTAAACTAATTCATCAACAGACACTCGTTACCACCTCCATCAACCAACTTCTGCTTGATTGACTAGTTTCGGTGTGCGTTCGGACCAAACCTTTTCTGGGAAGAAATTCGATTACAGCAATCGCTGATACTCAATGTCAAGCGAGGTTTTCAATGCGCTTTTGACGGCAGACTGCGCTCTGTTATAGCCTCTGACGCGTTTCAACCAAATGCAGCGTCACACTGTTCGAAAATAATTGACCAAGCCAACCCCGAGTAAGATCACGACCATAGCCCTGGGTTCTGATCGTGCGGCGAAGATCCTTGCGGTTCGCGCGAGCATAGCTCGGGTTGCGGCAATCGACTCCTCTTGGGCAGAGGCAACTGTGCTGGCGCGCCGCGTGGAATCGCAGGTTCCGGCAATGCCGATGAACGACTGGGAGCTGATGCAAGGTGCGCGGGAGCGAGCACTCGCCGTGCGCGATTTGCTCAAGCAGCAACGACGCGAGGCGGATATTTTCGTGGGTCTTGAAGGCGGATTTCACTCCATTTCAATCGAAGGTGACTGGCATATTTTTCTGCGAGGATGGGCCTATGCCACCGATGGAACCACCGGGACTTTTGGCGCCACGCCTTCGATTACTGTTCCTGATTCGCTGGCCAAAAAGGTCATCGAAGGAAAACGCGAGCTGGGCCTGGTGATAGATGAGGTGACCGGAATAAGCGATGTGCGCAGCCGTCAAGGCGCGTGGGGAATACTCTCGCGAGATCTGGTTACGCGCTCGATGAGTTTTGAAATGGCACTGATCGCTGCGTTCGCCCCGTTTTATAACCGGAGAATGTATACGCTTGAAGAGACGCCTTAATGTCCGACATGCTTGAGCTTGTCGCTGAGGAAAACTTGGGCCAGCTCGAACATAAGAGCGGAAGCTCAGGGACTAGTCCTCGTTCGCAACAAAGATCTACAAATCAATCAAGCAGGGATTCATAACCAAACATGGAAGAACTTATCGCACAGGTTAACGATGGTGAACCCGCGCCACCTCCGCGTGGAACCGCAGGATGGATCGAAGTCATAGCCGGGTCTATGTTTTCCGGGAAATCGGAAGAGCTGATCCGGCGTCTGAGACGCGCTAAGATCGCGCGACAGAAGGTGCAGGTGTTTAAGCCCGATATTGATTCGCGGTATTCAAACGATCACATCGTGTCGCATTCGGAGATGCGTCATGAGTCTGCCAACATCAAGAGTGCAACCGAAGTGCTTGCCAAAGTTGAAGCTGACACGGAAGTTGTAGGTATTGATGAGGGACAATTCTTCGACAATGAACTTGTCGCCGTAGCTAACACGTTAGCGCAACGGGGCGTTCGAGTGATAATCGCCGGCCTCGATCAGGACTACACCGGCAAACCCTGGGAACCCATGCCGCAGCTCCTCGCCGTCGCCGAATACATCACCAAGACCCACGCCATCTGCATGAAGTGTGGCCAACCCGCCAACTACACGCAACGCACCGTCGAATCAGAAGAACGCGTCGCCGTGGGTGGCGGTGAAATGTACGAAGCCCGCTGCCGTGCCTGCTTCGTCCCCCACGCGGACTCACCGACAGTTCACCAGGACTAACTCCAGACTGTTGAATGATTAGTTTGAGCGTTGAATGTGAGCCCGGCGGCGACGGATAAACCACCAGGAAGCCCCACCAAAAAACGCCAGCAAGACCACCCCAACCAAGATTCTCCTGGATGTAGGAGAGGTAGATGCGGGTCTTATGACCTGTCGATACTCTCCTTGCAGTGTAAAGGCCGCCCAGTAGTAAGGAGAACTCCATTGCGGTTGTGATCGAATATCATTTTGCGCTGCGCGCAATGCGGCCGCCGGCGTCATCCCGCGCTCCAGCATGTTGGTGTAGAAACGTTTCATTAACTCCGAAGTCGCTTCGTCGTCCACCTTCCACAGGCTAGCCATCACACTCGACGCACCGGCATACATGAATCCGCGCGTGAGACCGATCAGCCCTTCACCGCGCACATCTTTTCCCAGACCAGTGCGGCAGGCGCTCAGGACGACCAGATCAACGGGCGCTCGCAAACCGTAGATATCCTGCAGTCCTACGAAACCGTTTTCCGGCTGACCATTCCGATTGACCATGGAAAGAAACAGGCCGGAGTATTCCGGCCGCTTTGGATCGAGCACTCCGTGTGTAGCGAAGTGGAGAATCGCGTACTTCGTCAAATCCGCGCTCTTTAAATTTTCGCGCGTAGCGTCAAAACCGGTAACGAGTAAAGCCTCCGGCCCCGCCACAGCGCGCAAGTTGGCCAACTCTCGAGTGACATAAAAAAGGGGCTTCAAGGAGGTGGGAGCGTAACCATCCGCCGAATCGACATCGCGCAGGGCCTGTGGCCAGAGTTCGTTGCCGGAAACTTGTAGCGCTACGACTTGATCGTTCGAGCTTGCATCCTTGCGCTGTGCAAAGTTTGCCGCAAAAACAGGATCGCCAAAGGCTGCCAACGTTTTCTCAGGAGCACGACGGTGCGTTGTTTCGACTCTTAACTGGCCGAGGATCGACGCGGAAGGTACGTTGATAACTTCGTGGTTAGCAACCAACAGTTCAGTGGTGTCGCCGTGAACCGGTAAGATTTGAAAAGGAATATAGTTGAGTACGCCATCGGCAACTACAATCATTCGACGCTTGTTCAGGTCACTCGCCGCTGGAGCCAAAATCATCTGGGCCAATTCCCGTGCAGTCTGTGTCAGTTCGGCTTGACCCTGACCATCTGCCTGAGTGGATAACAGTTTGTAAACTTTTTGCGCGGCCTCATTAATTTGATCCTGATTCGGTAGTTGGTAGCTGGTGATGTGGTCGCGGGTAACGGCCCAGAGATAACTCTTGTCACGACCAAGGCTATACTCGACAAGCACGGTGTCTTCATCAGCGATCACCTGCTGTTGAATATCATTTAGACTCCACGACGTTGGCCGCGTAATTTGATTGTAGGCTGGATAGCGCGCTTGTATTGCTTCAGTGACTTGTTGGTGTTTGGCTTCCAGATCAGCTAATTCAGTCTTCAGCGAATCAAGCTCTTCCTTCTTGTAGGTTCTTCCAAGTAAGGCGACCTTGTAATCTTCTTTGACGCGGAGTGATTGGCGCAACATTTTTTCCTGTTCCGCCAGTTTCGGGTCAACGCCTGTCAGGAGATTAGTTTGCGTAGCTAGCAGCAACTCCGTCAGCGATCGTGCCCGAGCCAGCTCGCTGGTTTCGAAGGCCTTGAGGCCGAAGCCCTGATCCGGATTAGCCTGGTGTTTGCGCATCAGGTACTCGATGTATCTCTCGTAGCGGTCGTGAACCCTCGCGGAGAACGCTGCGGTCAAATCACTGCTTGTCGAAACACGCCGCATCTGTTCGGTCACTTCAATCGACTTTTGCAGATAATCTCCTGCCTTATCGAGATTGTTCTCGTGCAACTCGAGATTTCCAAGTGCATAAAGCGTTGCAGACTCATTGACTCGGTCGTCGACGGAGCGAAAGCCGTTAAGGGCCGTTTGATAGTTGTCTCTGGCTTCTTGAAAACGGCCCTGCTGTTCGGAGAGTTGACCCATCAGAGCCAGGACGCGCACCGCTTCCCGAGTGTTTTTGGCTTTTGAGTAGCCATCCTGGGCAGACTGGAAGTAACTGAGCGCGGATGGGTAGTTCTTTTGGCCCTGGTGAGCTCGACCCAGAAAGTCGTCACAAAAGGCAGTGAGGGTCACGTCTCCGCTCGAATGAGCTTCGCTCCGGGCAGTTTGCAAGCTGTTAATCGCATCTTCATATTTACCGGAGAAGTAGTTTGCCTTCCCGATGGACCACTGGACGATGGACACTGCCCGCTGATGTTTGCTGATGCGAAAGTAATCCAGGGCCTCAAGGTACTTGGCAAGTGCAACTTCTGGCATTCCGATCTCAAGAAAGGCGTCGCCCAGACCAATCGTAATTCGCCCCATCTGTAGAGGTTCAGCTTCTTTGTCGATCAGTGATTGCGCCTGAATGTAATAATTAAGCGCGCTTTGCCAGGCTCCAATCCTGTGTTCGACGTATCCCAGGGAAATTAGAACATCAGCCTGTTGGGCTGGATCAGCAAGCTCTCGAAAGATGTTGAGAGCAGCTTCCAGGTTTCGCGAGCACTCCGGGATGTTGTGCTGGGTTAGGTGGTAGTGCCCAATAGCTGCATAGGCGTCAGCCATTCCACGCTTCCGATCTATCGAACTCCACAGTGCGAGTGACTCCTGAGCCGTCTTAAGAGCGAGAGCGTGATCCCGGGAATTCTGACAATCGCTGAGTATCAGCAATGCCCCAGCCTCACCCGCCACATAGTTGTTCTGTTTGCTGAGCGTAAGGGCTTGATTGGCAGAGGGCTCAGAAAGTTCGCACTTAGTGAGGTGGCCATAGCTGGCAGCTAGACCATTCAGACTATCGATTTGAGTTTTGAAGTCAGGCTGTTGCTGCAGGAGCGTGAGAGACTCCTGAAATGTTGAGACGGCATCCTCCGCCACAGACATTCGGATTTGAAAGCGGCCCACCCGATTCAGTGTGCGGGCCGCCTCAATCAGCTGTCCTGATTTCCGGAGTTCATCAACTTTGCCCTGCAGATTCTCGACGGCCTTTTGCCGCGCGTCAACGCTGCTGACGCGGTAATCCTCCTCGATGATTTGCGCATCTCCCAGATCCTGGCCTTGAGGCAGGAGAGCTAACGCAAACCAACATGCTATTGCGAGGAAAGGGAGGTGGCCCATCATCTGTTACTTGCTTTCGAAGATCCGCGCTTGTTGGTCGAGCGCTTCCGGGTCCCGTTCGTGGTCACGTTCGTGGAGTCGTCTCCTATGTACCACCGTGACGTAACAAAACTGTCTTCTGGCGTCTCGAAATTCTTTATTACGGTATGGCCATGGAATCCACCTAAGTCGCTACCTATCTTGCTGGCGAGATCACCACCTATCTTGCTTGCAAGGTCTCCGCCTATCTTGCTGGCGAGATCGCCGCCAATTTTGCTCGCCAGATCACCACCTATCTTGCTCGCCAGATCACCACCTATCTTGCTTGCAAGGTCTCCGCCTATCTTGGACGCGAGATCGGCGCCTATCTTCGATGCGAGATCGGCGCCTATCTTCGATGCGAGATCAGCGCCTACCTTGGACGCGAGATCGGCGCCTATCTTCGCCGCGAGATCGGTGCCTATCTTAGACGCGAGATCGGCACCTATCTTCGCTGCGAGATCCCCGCCGATTTTGCTCGCTAGATCTCCTCCCACCTTTGAGAGGCCACCTCCGACCTTTGATAGATCGCCGCCGACCTTAGACAGATTGCCTAATAATTTCGAAAGATCTCCTCCAATCTTTGATAGTTCCTCGAACTTATCGCTCCTCAAATGTCCGCCTACTTTTAATAGGTCGCTGCCTATCTTCGACAGATCGCCGCCAATCTTGCCTGGGAGGTCGTCGTGCATCTTCAACAGGTCTCCACCAATCCTGGATAAATCGGAGCTTATCTTTGACAGGTCGCCGTTCAAAAATTGTGACAGATCGACCCCTATCTTTGGCAGATCGCCTCTTATCTTACCGGCCAGATCTGCGCCCACCTTTGACAGATCGGTTCCAACCGTTGATAGCTCTGCTCCTACTTTCGACAAACCGACGCCTACCTTGCGGTCGAGACCGCCGGCAATCTTCTGCAAATCGCGACCTAACCTTAAGAAACCATCACCTACCCTGGAGAGATCTCCGCCCACCATCGACGGAGCCGTACTTAACTTGCGCGGTGGAGGCCCGAGTGACAAGAGTCTCTTATCGGATAGCTCTTTGAGGAGATTATCTTCGGGGCGCCATCGCACCGAGGGCGCCAGTTCGGGAACTCGGCCCGCCGGCTCCAAAATGTGCCGGGCATCCCGTTGCGTGGCGTAGAAATACTCCACCAGGAAGCTCAGCCACGAATCAGGAAAATGCTCGCGGGTGAACTTATTTCTTTGATAACTTTCGAGGACGGTTTCTTTCGGACGCCTCCAGGGAAAGTATATTGAGAGACCATTAGAATACTGGTATGCGGGCCCGTAGTAGTCTGAATATGGCACAAGCGCTTTGGTCCGACGTCCCTTACTCAGCGCTAACGCGGCGAGGACGCTATCGCAGGCGTTCTTAATGTTTTTCTCGACTTTGGTTGGTCCATCGCTCCTTTTTGAAAGGCACTCGCAAAAGTCATGGAGGTCGGTGTAGGTTTCATTCCAATAACTTTGTGACTCTAAGTGTGCCAACCGGATGGCATTCGTGGACGCGAGATTGTTCTTGAGAGCGAGACCAGCTTTCAATGCTTTCGACAGGCGGGAGATAGGTTCACGGAGTTTGCCCACTGTTCCAACGTCGAGCCTGCATAGGCTGAGATCAGATGAGAAACCAGCCAGCCAGAAATCCGCACTGTTGTAGAAACTCAAATCCTGCAACCCATACAGAATCGTATTGATCAACGGGTCTTTATCAATAACTTCCCTGCTCTTGGGAAGCTTCCCTCTGCGAGCTTGATCGATCGAGCTAAGAACCTTCTTTAGAAGTTGACGATACGGCCAACTGCCTGGAAAAGCCGCGCCCTGAGTTCCAATCATGTAGCGCGCTGAACCAGCCAACTCGTAAGCCAGCTCAACCGAGCTCATCGAGCAACTGTGAAAGCCCACGACCTGGAATTCGTCGTCACCCTCTCTGACCTTGTTTGCAAACGTCCTGAGAATCCAACCCAGGTCAACCAACGTAATCGCGGAATTGTCATCCGGGTCTGGCAAGAAGGAGTCGTTTCCTACAATGACTCCGTGTCCCATCATAAAAAGCATGTAGTTCTTTGCCGGGTAATAAGCTCTGGCGTATTCCAGAAAGTAGCGCAGGGTTATCGCCGCTGGAATCTGCGGCAAACCGGGAACGTGGCAGTCCTCGGCTATGTTGCGCACATATGAATCTTCTCGATCACCAATAATTGTGAGTTGGCCGCCCTTTCGTTTGCCTTCTTCCTTACGCAAGGCATTAACATCGAAGATTCGGGCATTCCGGCCGTTGCAGTTGGGATCGAAATAAGCGAGGACATTCGTATCTTCCTGATATCCGGCATCGGTGAGTTCTTTGAGCTGGGAAATCATTGTTGCCGACAAAATTCCGTCACCGGCGAAATAGCAGAGAATATTCCACTCACTTTTCGGCTTCGGTTTCATCCTTCTTAAAGCCTTCTTCTTTGAAGGAGCTCGTCGTGCTGTGGATTTCCGGTTCGGGGGGGTCTTTGTAGGCATGAGATTTCTCCAGAAGTAAGGATGAGTAGACTAACTGATTCAACCAAACTGGGATTCGTCATCGACGAAAACGCAGTAAAATATTGAAGGAGTTAGAAAATCTTTGGTGCATCCACTGAAGAGCAATGTCTTCAGCCGCACCTTTGGAAAGCGCGAGGCAGGCAGAGGCTATTCCGAAGCGCCATTCGTGTCAAATTATTTCTTAGATTGAGCCTTTGACTGCAGTATTGGCCTTCCATCTTTAAATGATGAAACTCCCTAAAACATTTCCTGATGGCTAAACGCCAGGGTGACCCTTTCCTCGAGTTCCTTCTGTGCGAGTCGGACTCTCCTCGTCATTTGAGAAATTAAGAAATGCGGTTAAGAGACCTCTGCAAAGGTAACTGACGCCTGCCTCTGGTTGCTGAGAAGCAGGCGTCAGTCTGTGGGGTGAGGAAATATTGACCTCGGTCAACCGCCATCGGGTAGAGCGAAATCAGGGGCTTTTATCCGTAATGAAGATCCCGTTCGATCTGTTTCACAACGAAATTCATTTCAGATCTAAACTAGTCTCTTCGGGGATCGCGCTACGGCTGAGGTACCGACCTCAAGACAGCCCGCTGAGTCAAGGGCAGGGAATTGCGGAGGAAGTGGTTGACAACCCACCCTACCGCGTTTAGAAGTAGGCGACGAAATTAGCAAGAAGACTGGCATCATTTGCAAGCCATTCTTCGACTCTGAATTCAACTCACCCGCATGAACAAAGAGCCCCCCAATCAGGAAGCCTTCAACAAATTGCTCGCCTGGCTAAACGCCGAGCGCGATCAGGCGGCTGAGAAGTATGAGAAGGTGCGCCAGCGCTTGATGAAAATTTTTGGTTGTCACGGCTGCGCCGAGCCGGAAACTCTCGCCGATGAAACCATAGACCGGGTAATTCTTAAGATCGACTGGCTGGCTGAAAACTACGTTGGCGATCCGATCCTCTATTTTTGCGGCGTCGCTCGCAATGTGCTCAAAGAGGACCTGAGGGAAAGAACTAAATCGACAACGCTCGCGCCTGCATTGGCGCTTGTCGAGAGCACCGATGGGCAGGAGGAGTATGATTGCCTGGATCAGTGTATGGAGAAACTGCCTCAACGCAACCGGGAGCTAGTTCTCGCATATTACGAACAAGAGGGTCACGCCAAGATCCTCAACCGAAGCAAGCTCGCGGACGGCCTGGGTATCACGTTGCGTGCCTTGCGACTACGTATCTACCATATAAGACTACAGTTACGGGACTGCATGGAGGTTTGCCTGACGCAGAATCCAGCTCATTGAAACGATTTGGCCGCTCAACTCATCATGACTGGAAGGTCTTACGAGACCGGAAAGTAATTCTTAATGCCGGTTAGCAACCAACAGAACGTCACTAGGCGATATTTGCTTGGCCAATTGACGGAAGACGAGCAAGCAGGCGCGGAGCAGCGTCTTGTTAGCGATGATGATTTTTTTGAGGAGTTTGAGCTCGTCAAAGACGAATTGGTCGAAGAGTACCTAGCCGGGCAGCTAACGAGAGAAGAAACACAGTGGTTCGAAGCGAATTTTCTGGCCTCGCCCGAGGGCAGGAAAAGACGTAAATTCACGACTGCTCTAAATCGTTATGTTCGTGAAAACCAAACTGTCTCCAAAAACACACCCGGATGGATGGATCGCTTAGGCGGATTCTGGGCCAGCCAACCTATCTTAGCGCGGACTGCCGGGGCTCTCTTAGTCTTGGCAATAGTGGGGGGCATTTTTGGGTACCTGCGTGTGCCTCCCACGCGCACGCTGGCGACTCTAACTCTCATTCCCACACAGCCCACGCGTTCAGGCGAAAATGAGTCGAAAAAAGTAAAACTCAAGGAAGATGCATTGCAGCTTACACTTATGCTTCCTGCCGCAGCGGAATCCGGTGGCCGTTATCGCGTGGAGTTATTGAATACCCGAGGCGGGTCGAAAATCTTTGACGCTAGTCCGACTGATGCCCAATCCGTTACGCTGGAGATTTCTGCTTCTCAACTCCCTCCCGGCCAATATGTGACGACCCTCTCAAAAGTCATCAACGACGGCACGGTCGAACGAATACCAGGTGGTAGTTATCACTTCACGGTTGAATAGTTGTGTAGGCCCAATCGGCTTCGACGGCGAAAATACCACCACAGCATAGAAGCGATTATCTCAGCCAAAGCAGCTCCCGACAGAACGCCGGCTCCTGCTGATATTGCTTTGGTTTCGATTGAAGCCCCAGATACAATGCTGCCCGCTATTGCGTGGGGTGAGCAGTAGCGGGCAGCTTGAGGATCGCGTGTGAGAAACTAGCGCGACTAATGGGGTGATTCCTCCCCGGTGTAAGTTCCACCATACCGGCCCGCCTTGCTCTACGTCCTTAAGAAAACATTAAAAAAACTGCACAGCGGTATTGGAATCTTTTATGGTTCAAACTCGGCGTGAGATATACCGTTTTGGTGAATTTGAACTGGATACGGGCGAGTCAGTATTGCGCCAAAAAGGCGAAATAGTCCCGCTCGCCCCCAAAGCGCTTCAGGCCCTTGCTCTCCTCGTTCGTAGCGGGGGTAAGGTGGTTTCCCGCAGTGCTATGGTCGAAAGTCTCTGGCCAGACGCCTTTGTGGAAGAATCTAACCTGACCGTTACGATCTCGATGTTGCGCAGATCGCTCGGGGATACTGACACCGGAACAGAGTTTATTGAAACCGTTCCGAAGCGCGGCTATCGATTTGTCCCACACTTAAAGACTCTCCGGCCATCGACTGTCAACCGCTTTAGTTCGATGGAAATCGTGCGCCTGACTCACTTCGGTCGCGTTCTCGACGTTGCAATTTCCAAAGACGCACGCCTGCTGGCATATGTTCCGATTGATGCCGGTTTACACAGCTTATGGATTTGGAATCTGGAGTCAGGCGAAAAGCTTGAATTGCTTCCGCCCTCTCCGGGGTTGTGTTGGGGAATGCGTTTCAGCCAGGACGGCGAACACCTCTTCTATACGACTACTCAGCCCAACAGCACTATCAGCACTCTTCATCGACTTACATTACGTGATGGGTGCGCCCACGAAAGGCAGCAGGTTGTAGTTAATATCGACTCGCCCATAGCCATCTCACCTGACGCAAAACAAATAGCGTTTGTACGTGGCTTTCCTGGCCAGCATCGCGACGTTCTGGTCCTTGCCGACGCAGATGGTTCAAACGAAAGGGAACTTGTTTCCAGACAGCATCCGAGCAAGTTTTCGTTTTCAAGTCCGTCGTGGTCGCCGGACGGCAAACTCATTGCTCTCGGTGCCAGCCGCAATAACAAACTCGAGTTCACAGTCTTCGCGGTCTCCTTGACTGGTGAGCCGGGTATTGAATTATGTCCCTGGGACTGGAAAGATCTGCGTGCAGTTGCGTGGAGTGAGGACGGTGACAGTCTTTATTTTTCCGCCACCGCCAAGACGGCCAGCTCGCTTCAGATCTGGCAGCTTCCATATCCGGACTGTGAACCGCAACGCATTACAAACGACACGAACAGTTACGAAGAACTGAGCCTGGCCCAACAACCGCCAACTCTGGTAACGATCCAAACCGATGCCTTGGCAAACATCTGGTTAGTGCCGAAGTCGGGCCATCCGCGGCGCATAACTTCGGGACGCACCGAAGGCTTCGACGGTCTTTCAGTAGCCAAAGCTCGAATCTTTTACGCCTCAACCGAGAACCAGCAACCCGATCTTTGGAGCATGAATCCGGACGGCTCGGATCCGAAACGCTTAACCCACGACGGTTGTCTATTTCCATCAGTTTCGCGCGATGGCAGGTTTGCGACTTTTGTCTCAGCCGAAGGCGGTATTCATCACATATGGCGCATGGATGGTAATGGCGCCAACAAGGTCCAACTTACAAAAGGAGACGGCGAGAGCTATCCGACTATTTCTCCCGATGGTCAATGGCTTGTGTACACGCCACAAGGAAAGGATCGAAACACGTTATGGCGCGTTTCAGTCGAGGGCGGCGAGCCGGTTCAGTTAACCCGCGAAGGCATCGCAATCAAAGCTGTTGTTTCACCCGATGGACGACAACTCGCGTGTACCTACCGGAAAGACGAATCCGACAAATGGAAGATAGCTGTCCTTTCGGCTGAGGGCGGTGAGCCCTTGATGGTGTTCGCCCTGCCTTATCCATACCATCAAGTGATTCGCTGGGCCCCCGATGGGAATGCCCTCAACTTTCTCGACCGCGACAAAGGCGTTTTCAACATCTGGCGTCAGCCGCTCGACGGCTCCGAGCCAACGCAGGTAACTCACTTCACCGAAGATGCAATTTTCTATTACGACTGGGACGATCAAGAACAACTGGTGGTCGCGCGCGGTGCGAAAATCAGGGACATTGTTCTGATCAGAAACTTCGCATAACCAATCCTGCCGTTCCCCCGCATTGACTGGCCCAGGTTAGAAAACCTGGCCAAAGCCCGCTCTGGCCCATTGTCCGACCTAACGAAGTCAGCCCCTGATTTACCAGCCCGGACAACTCGTAAGCGAACTTCTCTCGTCTCAGACGCAAGAAGTCTCCTCCTCCTCGTTCTACAACCTGTAAGTGGTTTTCAAATCTTTCCCGTACGAGCAAGGGTCATTCACAGACCAGGGGTACCTTAAATCTTCAAGTAATTCTCCCCGAGTTGGTTTCCCCATTTGAAAAATTCTAATGCCTTGGAACTCGATTTGGAGATGGTTGCGGCAATAGGCGTCAAAAATTGCGCTACGAGACCTCAGCAGAATTGGCTTCGCCATCGGCGGCGAATGTCGCGCGCACGTTTGAGAATTCGACGCCTCAGAAGTACGGATGCCCTAGATCACTCGTCTCCAGGATTGGCTGGCCCAAGGTGCAACCAGAAGGAGACATGACAATGAAGAGACAAGCATTTGTGGTGACGCTCGGGGTGGTACTGTTGTCCGTGGTAGCCGGCGTTTTGATTAACGCGCAAACGCGCCGAGCATCTTTCAGGAATGGCGAACAAACAGGCGGAGGGGGAGGGCAGGCCACAACGGTGAAAGCTGGCGACTATCGACTCTCCGGTCCTTACACTCACAAGAACCTGACCATTTTTCTCGTTCACGGCAAGAATGTTTACGAGGGAAAAACGTTCATAACCCTCCAGGAAGCGATGGTCCAGAAGAAGGTGGTGGTCTACGAAACGAAGACCGTCAACCAACTCGCCATCGAAAATCTTTCGAACGATGACATTTACGTTCAGGCTGGCGAGATTGTAAAAGGCGGACAACAGGACCGCATGATCGGGGTTGATCTAATCGTTCCTCGAAAGTCCGGAAAGATGCCAATATCTGCTTTCTGCGTGGAGCAAGGTAGATGGAGCGGGCGTGGGAACGAACGTACAACTGTATTCAGCAGTTCCTCAGATTCTGTTGCCACCCGAAGCATTAAGCTGGCGGCCAAGAAATCAAGTTCCCAGGGTGCAGTTTGGCAGAGCATCAGTGTGGCCCAGGACAAACTCAGCCAAAACGTTGGTGCACGAGTTAACTCGAACGTTTCGGACTCGAGCCTTCAGCTTGCAGTTGAACACAGTAAAGTTAGAGAAACCGCTGACGCTTACATCAAGTCTCTTCAACATATAGTTAACGGCCGCAGCGATGTAATCGGTTACGTATTTGCAATTAACGGCCAGGTCAACAGTGCGGACGTTTATGGTTCAAGCCAGCTTTTCAAGAAATTATGGCCCAAGCTGCTGAAAGCCAACGCTATCGAAGCCATCGCAGAGCTCCAGACCGAAAAATTTGCGCCAGCCAAACCTGAACACGCCAAAGCGTTTCTGTCAGATGGCGAAAAAGCTAAGGCCACTGAAAAAGCGGTCAGCAAACGGGTAGGACTGGTTACGGGTGAGACTTCGGAGAATATTTTCTTTGAAACTCGTGACAGCGCGCAGAAGGATGCGTGGGTGCACAGGAACTACATCAAGAAACACTAAACGAAAGGATGAACGATGAAAGCGGAGGGGCGAATGGATGAACGGGGGTGATATTCGATTTACCGTTCTACTTCATCTCCACCTTTTCATCCTTCATCCTTCCGCCTCCATCCTTGCTTTAGTGGACCAGTTTGGTCGAGTAGAGAACGCCATACATGGCGTCCTGATGTTTAGGAAAGCCTCGACCATTGCTTGATAGCATCAGGTTAACCATCTGAACCTGTCCCGCATACTTGCGGTAAGCGAGCCACTGTAACCGCCGGAAATCATCCGGCTTTTCCGGGTTTGACTCACGGAATTGCACGCCTTTCAAACCGTCGATTTCCACCCACTTTACTTCGTCGACTTCGCCGTTCTTGGCCCGAGTCTTAGCACCGTCATAGAACGCCTTGATACTGACGTCTGTCGGAAAACTCTCGTCCATCGCCGAGATGCTCACGATTAGATTGGCAGCGTCTGATCCGCCCGGTGACCGCCACACCAGCATCTTGGACTCATTGCTGGTCTCTTTCCACTGAGCCGGAACGGTCCATGACATTCCCTGCTGATCCCACTTGATCTCTTGTCCACCGGCGAGCGCCGCTTGCTGCGCCGCGTTTGCCGTGGGGCGTTCAACTGCTTCGGAGCTGTCGCTTGAACTCGAGCCGGCCTTTGGGTCGGCGGATTTGTTCGTCTCTTTATTGAACTTGCTGGTTAGATTGCAAAGCGATAGCGCAAATCCGAGTACCACGAAGGCGAGCAACTGTTTCATTGGGCCACTCTCCAGGAAGGAAGTAGAAAAGCATGGGCTTCTTAAACGAATTCTACCCTTAAGTCAAACTACTCTGTCAGTTGTCAGTTGTTGTGGGTTGTCAGTGGTTAGCTACTGCTGAAGTTTCAGAAACAGGCCTCGGAGAGCGACAAGCAATGACAACTAACAACTGACAACTGACAAAGTACAAAGCACTAAGCACAACGCACAGTCCAGGAGGGTAGTTTGCCGCGCGTGCGTCGCGTGTTATCCTACGGCTTCCCCTCGAAATGCCCCCAGCCTTTAACAGAGCTTGTCGAAGCTCGTTTCCCGGAGACCATGTAATGAAATCCTGTTTAAGAAGATCCAATCTGATCTGTCTACTGTTCATCGCGTCATCCATTCTGATAGGAAGCGCGTGCCAGCGATCCGATACCACCACTAACGCGAACCTAATAAACGTAAATGCATCGCCGACCAACGTCAATGCGAACCTTTCAACCGCGCCGATTTCATCAATCGCGGCGCGCGAGCCTGAGAAATACCGCGCCACCCTCGTGTTGAGTGCGGTGACTGAAGGTGGCGAAAAGACAGTTGGTATTCCAACCGTCTCTGCCGAGGTTGCGCGCAATGGCGCCGATCGCCGACTAGCATTCAAACTGCCTGACGGTTCGGATTTGATCTACATCGAGCAGGGCGGAAAACATATGGTGCTGGCCCCCGGCCGCAAACAGTATGCGGAGTTAACTCCAGAGGCTACGGGTTTCCAGCTACAGAGATTAATGACACCGGGGCAGATCGTTTCTTACCTTGAGAAGCTGAAGGGTGTTGAAAAAGTCGGTGAAGAGACTATCAACGGCCGGTTGGCTGACAAGTATCGGTATGCCAACACGAGCAACACCAACACATCCGCCGGCCAGGTGAACACGGAAGCATTCGTTTTCGTCGACCAGGAAACGGGCTTGCCGCTGAAGTCGGAGTTGTATTCGGAAACTACTGGAAACGTGCAAGGTGTGAGAGGTGCGAAAATAGTTGCTGAAATGCGCGATATCAGCACCACCGTCGACGACTCATTGTTTCAGGTGCCCGCCGGGCTGAACAAAGTTGCACCCGAGCAGGTGCGTGCTCAAATCGATGCGATAACCAACACTGTAGCGGCGGTCATAAAAGCGCTGCTTAGCAATATGACTACAACTCCAGGCGGCTCACCCGCGACCACAGCTTCGCCGGCTGCGTCACCTTCAGCTACGCCGACCCGATAAGGAAGCCGATGAAATATTTGATCACTCTTGTCGTGGGACTACTCATTGGAGCAGTCGCCGCCGTTTTCCTGCTTGGTGTGCCCCGTGCGAAATCGCAGCCAGGCACGCCAGTGCAGCCTTTATCCGGAGAAAGTCCGCCAAGCTCGATTGTTGTTTCCCTCAGCGACAGTTTTGTAAACCAGCTGCTGAGCACAGTCTTCCGCGATCTTGGACCACCGACGTTCAATCTGGCTTCAGGTGGATCGTCTACTTCAGGCAGCGACACGTCAGTATTCACCCCAGCCACTTTTCAAGGTGGATGCACGAACAGCGTGACGCTGGCCCAGGAAGGCGGTGGAGTAAAAACACAGGCGCAATTTGTAAACGGCAATATCACAGCCCCACTCGTCTTCAGCGGCAGTTACAATCTTTTAGGTCAGTGCACACAGTTCAAAGGGTGGGCCCAGACGAGCATTCAACTATCTTTCGATCAACCTTCCCAGACTGTTTTTGGTCGGGTGAATGTCGAGGGTGTGAATCTCGAAGGCGTGGCGCCGTTTGCTAACAACTTCGTCACGGTGTTCGTGCGAAACGCAATCGACAGCAAGGTCAACCCGCTCGAGATCATTCGTCCGACTCAGTTGCAGCTAATGATTCCGGTGAAGGCGAGCGATGGTGCCGTGAAAGCGCAGGTGAAGGACATCAAGTCGGAAGTGAAGGATGGTCAACTCCGGCTGCACGTGACGTATGATTTTTCGGCGACCAAGGGTCAACAACCTGCGGGCTGACTGGATCTATTGCGACGGCTTTGGTAGGACCAGTTGAATGGAATGAGCTCCCGGAGCTACCGTAACTTGAACCCAATCGCTATAGACTGCTCTGCCATCGGCCGGCCCGAACGAGGCATTTAACGACAGCTTCAGTCCTTCATAAGCTTTAAAGCTGAAGTTGCTCTCGCCGTTCTTATTGGCTAAGTAAGAAACTGAGTCGTTCGCAACCATGTAAGTAACTCTCGCGCCGACCGCAGGCTTCCCGTCAGACCAAACCACGTTGCCGGCCACTTCAAACTCAAGGGGAAGAGGTGGCATTTCCAGATTGAAGTCTGATATCGCCTCACCCTTGCCAATCGTAAATATTTTCGCCTGGCTTCGGTCACTCACGCCCGGATAAAAGATCTCCGGGAAACGGACGATTCTGGCTGGTCATTCCATCGAAGCGAATCGCCAGCACATATTTTCCGAGGGGTAAGCGCTTGAAGCCATAGTTGCCCTCTTCGTCCGTGTAAGAGTAATCCACGTAACCCCGATAGCGTTGCTTATCAACCTCCATCAACACTATTTCCGCTTTGTTGACCGGAAGCCCCTGAGGGTTCAGAACGCGGCCGTTAATTTGTCCATCGTTGTCCAACCAGAAACTGACGACCGCGCACCCGCCCGGCGACACTGTCACCTTCTGTTCTGTCTCTCGAATGGTCATGCCCTTAGGAAGATGGACCTTAACTGTGTACTCGCCGGGGGGTAAGGCGTTGATACGGTATTCACCCTTGACGTCGGTTTTGATTTCCTTCGTCGTTGGCCCGTTGATGCTGACTGTCGTTTCACCGATCAATTGTTTATCTGTGCCGCCACCCTCATTCCGCTGCATTCCTACGACTTCACCATAGATGGAGCCGCCGGAACCGGCATTCCGCAGTCCGCGCATGTATTTGAGGTCAGCGGCGGCCTTAGCAATATCCTTGGTCCGCATGCAGATGTTGGTAACGAGTTTTCCCTCAAACTCGATGGCGTAAACCAGGTATTGTTGTGCCTGCCGAAAACCAAATCCGCAGTCGGCTTCTCCCAACCCGGTTAACACCTCGATCTGTCCCGGCTCCACACCGCGAAAAGCCTCATCCACTGAAAGCCTTACCAGCCGGTCATGATGTTCGTAATCGCCTCGCTTGGTCTTAACGAGCTTCGAATCGATGACGGTTCCTACAAAAACCGCCGAAGCTTTCCAATATTCCTGGCAAACTGCATCACCGCCAAAAGCACAGCTGCAGGCATTGGCTTCGATCTGAAAACAGAAGATGAGTGCGATGACAAAGGAAACGAGAATTGTTGGTCGTGAGCTTTTCATGATCATGAGATCTCCTGAGGTCGTTACCAGGAAACAATCCACACTAAACTGAACGAAATCAATCGCAGAATACTCTTGCGAGTAGATTCTTTTTGTACTGCTTCACGGTTATCGGAGTTTATCCATACTGTGGTTGCAGTGTCATGAGGTCAGTACACCATAATCAGCGAGGTCAGTTTACTTGTTCCGACTCCACGAGGATCGCATCGGGTTCAACAGCTAACTGGGCGAGGCCTCGTTGCCGCGCAAAGTGGTCCACCACCTCGTGCGCAGTCTTCTTTCCGACAAACGGAGTCAGCTCAGATTCAGTTGCTTCACTGATGCGATGAATTGAACCAAAGTGTCTCAGCAATCGTCCCTTGCGTTTCTCTCCAACGCCAGGAATCGCCGACAGCTCTGAAGTAAAGTCGCGTAACTCACGCCGCTTGCGGTGATAACTGAGAGCATACCGGTGCGTTTCATCACGAATCATCTGCAGCAGACGAAGAATCAATGAATGGGGATCAAGGAAGATTGGTTCGTCTTCGCGTCCCTTCATTAACAAATACGAAACTTGATTGTGCTTTAACGGCGGCTTTACCACGCCAACCATCGGGATCGCTTCAAGGTCGAGTTCGCGCATTGCGTCGGCAGCAGCCGCAAGCTGCGTCTTGCCGCCGTCGATCAGGATTAGATCCGGCAAGGGCTTGCCTTCGTTGATTACGCGACGATAGCGGCGCACCACTGCTTCGCGCATCGACGCTACATCATTCGCTCCTTCGACTGTCTTAATCCGAAATTTGCGATACTCCGAACGGTTCATTTTCCCGTTTTCACAAACCACCATGCCAGCGACATTTTCCGCACCCTGAATGTGCGAGATATCAAACGACTCGATGCGCGCCGGAAAACGTGGTAGCTCCAGCGTCTCCTGCATTTCCTCGAGCACCAGCTTCATATCCGGTTTGAGGATGCGGAACCGCTGTTCAAATGCCAGCTTCGCATTCTTTTCACCGAGATCGATTAGATCCCGCTTCTCACCACGCTGCGTGTAGTGAATACGCACGCGACGACCCTTCCGGGCGGTCAGCGCTTTCTCGAGTAATTCCCGGTCGTCGAAGTCGACCGGCACATGAATCTCTTTTGGCACGTAGTCGCTCGAATAGTATTGGGCCAGCACGTCGCTCAAGAATGATGCAGGGTTGAAATCGTCTTCCGGTAAGTCTTCCCAAAAAAACTCGCGGCGACCGACGATGTTGCCTTCGCGCATAGTGAAAAGTTGCAGCGCCAGGAGACGTCCCTCGCGGTAGTAAGCAAAGATATCCACATCGCGTTCCGTCACCGTTGCCATCTTCTGCTGTTCAGAAAGTTTGACCACGGTCTTGCGAAGGTCGCGATACTTCGCCGCCATCTCGTAGCGCTGCTCTTCAGAAGCTTGCTCCATGCGCCTTTCGAGCGTGTCAGCGAGTTCCGTATTTCTGCCTTCAAGCAAGAGTCTGACGTCGCGAACAGCTTCCTGATATTGGTCAGCGTTACACAGTCCCTTAACGCATGGGCCAAGACAACGCTTAATGTGATACTCCAGACACGGGCGAGGAGCTTTACCGTCAATCTCGATGTCGCAGGTGCGCAGTTGAAACGTACGATTGATTACGTCGATCGTCTTGCGCGCCATACTCGCCGGAAGAAATGGACCAAAATAGAGCGCACCATCTTTTTGAACCCGTCTGGTGATCACCGCTTTTGGAAAAGGCTCGTTGATCGTCAGCTTCAGATGCGGATACGATTTGTCGTCCTTTAGATTGACGTTGTAACGCGGCTTGTGTTTCTTGGTGAGCGTCGCTTCAAGTACCAGGGCTTCGACTTCGTTATCGGTAACGATGAATTCAACATCGGCGATTTGCCTGACGAGCGCGTCGGTCTTGCGGTCGAACGGGCGGGCTTGGAAATATGAACGCACACGGCTGCGCAGGCGTTTCGCCTTGCCGATATAGATGATTTTGCCGGCGCTGTCCTTGTAGAGGTAGACGCCGGCAGAAGTTGGTATTTCTTTAAGCTTTTCTTCGAGATTCACTGCGATAATGCTAACGATGTTCGGAATTCCATTAGCATTCTAACGCACGACCGAAATGGAAACCACGCTGTGGCACTCAGCACATGTAGACGAAACACAATCTCGTTTCGGCTTCGCCGCCCGATGTGAGGCGGTGGCTTTGCCCCGCCGTCAGCGGGCTTAAACCTTTTTTCTGGGGTATGCCCCAGCGGTGGTCTCGAATGTGGCGTCTTGGGGGGGCAAGCACGACGCGGGCGCAGCCCGCTTTAGGCCTGTTTACGGCGAGGCAGAGCCACGCCTCACATCAGGCGGCGAAGCCGAGACTCGATAGTTTCTAAACAGCGCGATCCTCTTTTAGCAAACCCTACACCGAGCTACGACCAACGATGAACTTTCCTTTCAACTTGCCAGAGAGACGTGAATTCGACGCTGTCGGCTTTGGTCTCAACGCCGTCGATCACTTGATCGTTGTACCCGAGTATCCAGCATTCGACACCAAGATCCGGTTGACGGAGCACCAGCGTGCAGCGGGTGGGCAAACAGCTTCGGCCATGATTGGCCTGCAACGTTTGGGTTTGAAGACGGCGTACGCAGGTCGCTTCGGTTCAGATGACGAGGGCGGTTTTGGACTCGAGTCGGTCAAGCGTGAGGGTGTTAACATCGACCACGCCGAAGTAATCGAGGGCGCGCGAAATCAGATTGCCTTCATCGTCATCGACGCACGTTCGGGCGAGCGCACCATCATTTGGGATCGAGACGATCGTTTAGCCTACCAAGGCGAAGAAGCACCAGTGGCACTTGCGTCGAAGGGGCGGGTCCTGCACTTGGATGCGCATGATCCCCCTGCCTGCGTTGGGATGGCGAGGGCTGCGCGCGAGCAAGCTGTATTAGTTTCTGTTGACATAGACAACATTTACGACGGGCTGCCTGACCTTCTACCGCTAATCGATATCCTGGTTTCGGCGCGCGAGTTTCCTCATCGCTTAACAGGCATTAGTGACGAGCGAGCTTCGCTCATCGAACTCAAGGCCCGTTATGGCTGCGGAATTGTTGGCTTAACGAAGGGCGTGCAGGGTGCGGTCATCTATGCTGAAGGACAGTTCATTGAGTCCCCGGCGTTCGATGTTCCGGGCGGATGCCGAGACACGACCGGCTCGGGTGATGCTTTTCATAGCGGACTGCTGTACGGGTTGTTGATGGGTGAGGAGCTGGAATCGAGTTTGAAAATTGCTAATGCAGTCGCGGCATTGAAGTGCCGCGCGCTTGGTGCGCGAACGGCGCTACCAACCCTTCCTGAGTTGATTGAGTTCTTGAAGTAGACAAGGGGCGTCCACAGATTACGCCCACTACATAGCTTTCAAACACCACAAGTATCGAGGTCTCCCTGGTGATTCAGCGAAAACCGCGTAATCTATGGATCAATGTTTACGCTCCAGTCGGTACGGCCACAGCAAGGTTCTTTCTAAACAGATCCAACACCCGTTTCCACGCGTCGGCTGCAGCTTCCGCGTCGTAAACCTCGGGGCGAGTGTTGTTGAAGAACGCGTGGTCGGCGTCATAGACCACCGCCTCAACGGGCAAGTCGTGTTTCTTGGCCGCCTCTTTCAGTTGGTTAACCTTCTCAGCATTAATCCAGTTATCTTTCTTGCCGGCAATGAAGAGTGTCGGGGCTTTTAGATTTTTCAAAACATCTTCTGGTGGGATATCGCCGTAGAACGGCGCACTCGCAGCCATTTCATCAATTTCGCAGGCCGCTCTCAATGCGAAAGTTCCGCCCATGCAAAAGCCGGTAATGCCAAACTTCTGCACTTTATAGGTCAGCTTGGCTTCATCTATCGCGGCGCGAATTGTTTCGACGCCGTCATCGATAGGAAGTTCGTTCATTAGCCGCGAAGCTTCGTCAGTACTCTTAGCAGTCTTACCTCGAAAGAGATCTGGCGCGATGCAGAGGTATCCTTCGGCAGCATAACGACCAGCGATATCGCGGATGTGCTCGTTAATACCCCACCATTCGTGAATCAAAATCACGGCTGCGGCGGTATCGGTTTCGGGGCGAGCTACGTGCGCGGTCGTGGAGCCATGCGAAGTAGTTAAGTTCATAGTTTCGATATTCATTCTTGAATTATAACCTAACGAACGACTGTAGGGTCGGCACTCCTTGGCCGCCCTTCTTTCCCCACCCAACGACTCGAGCGACGACGGGGTGCCGACCTTACATATTCTTCCAATGCCTGGTTGATTCATCGGAAAGAGGCGGCCACGGAGTGCCGCCCCTACAAATCGTGGCGCGCAAGTGATATAAAGCGTTCGCTCGTCAACCGATCGCGGCCAATACAATCAAATGAAAGCAATAATTTTCCTATCGCTTACTTTTCTGTTTACTGTTTTGATCGCACCGCAAACTTCCAAAGTGATGCAAGCCGATCTGGTAATTAAGAATGGCAACGTATACACGGTGGATCAACGCCGGCCTAAAGCCGAAGCTATCGCCGTTAAAGCTGATCGCATTGTTTTTGTTGGGAACAACAGCGATGCCGAAAAGTATGTTGGATCAACTACGCGAGTGATTGATCTAAAAGGCAAGACGCTCGTGCCCGGCATGACGGATGCGCATCAACACCTCTCGGGTGTGGGCTTTCGTGAGATGACGCTCAATCTCGAAGGTGTAACCAGTCTTGAGGAATTCCTGGCCAGGGTGAAAGCCCGCGTGGACCAGGCCAAGCCCGGCGACTGGGTTACCGGCCGGGGTTGGATCGAGACTTTCTGGAAGCCGCCGGTTTTCCCCACGCGTTGGGATCTCGACAAGATAGCTTCAAACAATCCGGTATTCCTGGATCGTGCAGACGGCCATGGCGCGGTCGCCAACAGCATGGCCCTGAAACTCGCGAAGATCGACAAAACGACACCCAACCCATTTGGCGGCGAGATTTCTAAGGACAAGCAAACTGGTGAACCAAACGGAATGTTGCTCGATGCTGCACAGGATTTGGTCCAACGCCGGATTCCGCAAACTACCGCGGCCGAGGCTGAACGCGCAATCGAGCTGGGTGTGAAACGCGACATCGAATTGGGTTGGACGCAGGTGCAGGATCCCGGTGGCAGCTACGCTGAAGTTGGTTTGATCGAGAAGCTCTATCGCGAGAACAAGATCAAACTGCGGATCTACAAAGGGCTTTCAGGCCCGGGCAGTGAAGCTCAGAGGTTATTGCGAGAGGGGACAACGATCGGCACGCACGGCAACCGTTTGACGGTGAGGATGGTAAAGCTTTACGCCGATGGATCGCTTGGTTCTCGCAGCGCTGCACTGCTGGCTCCTTATTCGGACAAGCCTGACACCGCTGGATTTCTAACGATCAAGGAAGAGGAGCTGCAACCCTTTCTCCAGGCATCGCTGCGCAAAGGTATTCAAGTGCAGACACACGCGATTGGCGATCGCGGCAATCGCTTTGTGTTGGACCAGTATGAAAAAGCGATGAGTGCAGTGCCCAAGGCGGAGTGGAAAATACAATCTCCGCGCTGGCGGATTGAGCATTCCCAGATTGTGAATCCGGCGGATATTCCACGATTTGTAAAGCTGGGAGTTATTCCATCGATGCAGCCGTCGCATGCGATCGGTGATTTGCACTTCGCGCCCAGCAGGTTGGGAATCGAGCGGCTCGCCGGTGCTTACGCGTGGCAGAGTTTCATCAAGGCCGGAGCGATTATCCCAGGGGGTTCCGATGGGCCAGTTGAGCGAGGCGAACCGATGATCGAGTTTTATGCGGCCGTTACGCGCAAAGACATGAAGGGGTTTTCAGGTCCAGGTTGGCATCCGGAGGAAGCGGCTAGTCGTGAGCAGGCATTAAAGATGTTTACTGTCTGGGCTGCGTATGCAGCGTTTGAGGAAGAACTGCGCGGGTCAATTGAGGTCGGGAAACTTGCCGACTTCACGATTTTGTCAGCCGACATCATGAACATTCCCGAAGCTGATATCCTGAAGACCAAATGCATGATGACGGTGATTGGTGGTGAGGTTGTTTACGAAGCGAAGTGAATGGTACCGACTAAACACGCGTCGCTCATAAGAGGCAATGATTTTTCAAAGCCCGTCGGCGGCAGCGTAGAGCCTGGGGTGAAGCGTTAGCGAAACTCCAGGAACGGGATGGTAATAAATCAACCAGCCCGCGAAGCGGTCGACAGCTCATGAGGAACTTCAGCACGGTTCGTGATGAGTTCAATGGGATTTTGGAAGCAAACCAAATGCATTCGAGGCACGATAGTGTCTAATTCCTCGTCGGCTGTCGGCCGCTCCGCGGGCTCACAAATTCTTTCTGGCTACCGACCCGGGGTTGCACTTCGCTTCACCGTGGGCTTTATGCTGCCGCCCGCTCCGCAGGCTTGTTGAAAGTTAACTTCCGCAACATGACAAACTCAGCTAACAACCGACGAAACTTCTTAACGCTCGCAGGTAAAAGCCTCGGGCTGGCCGCCCTCTCTTCCACGACCGTCGCATCGCTACTGAAGGAAGTGGCGGCGGCGGCGAAAAGCGTGACGCACCTCACCACTCAACAAGCCGCAATGGATGAAGACTATTGGTCCATAATCCAAAATTCTTTCTCGGTCACTCGCGGCATCATCAACCTTAACAACGGCGGTGTCTCACCTTCACCTCGTCTCGTGACTGAAGCGCTCGTGCGTTACATATGGCAGCAGGAAGACGCGACTGCCTACACCATGTGGCAAATCCTGGAGCCGCAATCAGAAACGATTCGCACCGGCCTGGCGGAACTGTTCGGTTGTGATCGAGAAGAGATCGCGATCACGAGGAACGCGTCGGAGTCCCTCGAAATACTTCTGATGGGTATGGATTTCAAGTCAGGTGATGAAATCCTCACCACGACTCAAGACTATCCAAGAATGTTGACCACGCTTCGTCAACGTGAAAAGCGCGAAGGTCTTGTCCTAAAACTCGTGAAGATACCCATCCCACCAAAAAACCTTAGCGAGATCGTCAAGGCCTTCGAGCAGGGAATCACTCCACGCACGCGGTTGATTCTGATGGCCCATCAGGTCAACATCACCGGGCAAATCACGCCTGTCAAAGCTGTTTGTGACCTGGCACGCGCGCGGGGAATCGAAACGATTGTTGATGGCGCACACTCGTTTGCCCAATTCGATTTCAAACAGAAGGATCTCGGTTGTGACTACTTCGGGACGTCGCTTCATAAGTGGCTTTACGCGCCGAAAGGCACTGGATTGCTTTATGTCAAACGCGACAAGATCGCGAAGATCTGGCCGCTCATGGCGGCGGAGTCCAAACAAGCTGAGGACATAAGAAAGTTTGAAGAAGTCGGCACCCACTCGGCCGCGCCACGATTAGCTATTGGCGAAGCCCTGCTGTTTCATCAGGGTATCGGGGGCAAACGTAAAGAGGCGCGGCTGCGTTACCTTTCTCGCTACTGGATGAATCGTCTCAGAGATGTTCCCAAGGTGCGATTCAATACCTCATTTGATCCAGCCCAATCGTGTGCGATTGCGAACGTGAATATCGAGGGGACCAATCCGACTGCCATCGGCAGCTATCTATTCAATAAGCACCGCATTTTCACGACGCCGATTATTCATGAGGAATTCCAGGGAATCAGAATTACACCAAACGTTTATACGACCCTTCAGGAACTCAATCGTTTTTGCGATGTAATGGAATCGATTGCGCGAAAGGGGTTGCCCGCGGCGTAAGGCTGCATAACGCAAACTGTTAGTTTGCGAGCGCTTGGTTACAATCAACTTGAGAGATATCACGCTACGCAAAGTGTTAGTTTGCGGATAGTAGAAATAATCAAATGGAAGTTGATCGAAATCCCTTAAACTACCAGTTCGCATTACACTCAAAATTCAAGGAGTCCTAATCATGTCCAGTTCACCAGCTCAACAACCATCACCAGCACTCTTCTTCCAGACGATCAACGCCTATCAGCGCACCGAGGCTTTGAAAGCGGCGATCGAACTTGAGATTTTCACTGCCATCGGGGAAGGCAAAAGTACGGCAGCCGAAATTTCAAAGCGATGTGGCGCATCCGAACGCGGCACCCGAATCCTTTGTGACTTCCTCTGCATCATGGGCTTTCTAACCAAGGATGGAGATCGGTACGCGCTTACTCAAGACAGCGCAATATTTCTCGATACGCGTTCACCAGCCTATATGGGTGGCGTCATCGACTTTATTTCCACGGACAAACTGACTGACAACTTTAGAAACTTTGCCGCGGTGGTCCGCAACGGAGGCAGTCTTGATGCGGATGGTGGAACTGTTGCTCCCGATAATCCGATCTGGGTGAAGTTTGCCAGGGCGATGGTGCCGATGATGGCCCTTCCTGCCCAAGCAATGGCGAAGCTGGTCGATCCTGACGCCAATCAAAAGCTAAGAATCCTGGATATTGCAGCGGGCCACGGCCTTTTTGGAATCACTTTCGCAGCAAACAATAATCAAGCTGAAGTAGTCGCGCTTGATTGGCCCAAAGTACTCGAGGTTGCGAAAGAGAATGCAGAGAAGGCAGGAGTAACTGATCGGTACGCGACGATTGAGGGCAGCGCCTTCGATGTCGATTTTGGCAGCGACTACGACCTTGTCCTACTCACTAATTTTCTTCATCACTTCGATCAACCGACCTGTGAAAACTTACTTCGAAAGGTTCATGCAGCGCTGGCCGAAGGAGGTCGCGCAGTGGTACTTGAGTTTGTGCCAAATGAAGATCGGATTTCGCCGCCTGACGCAGCAGCGTTTAGCGTGATGATGCTAGGCAGCACGCCAAGCGGAGATGCTTACACCTTCTCAGAACTGAACCAGATGTCTGCAAATGCGGGCTTCAGTCGCAGCGAGAACCACGACTTGCCGCCTTCGATCCAGCGAGTTGTGATTGCGCATAAGTAGGGATGCTGTGCAGGTTCGTTGAATATGCCGCCCACGATCACTTTGCGCACCTCAGAGCTTCGTAAAAAGCCCAGCGAAACAAGGGTTGATGGCGAACCATTGCATTAACGCGTAATTTCGCTGGTCTTTTCGTGAGATATAATTGATCCTATGGTCGCCTGGCCGGTTTGGAGTCAAGAGTTCCCGAGACTTTTGCGTTTCAATTGCTGAACCAACAGGTCATCAACCGCGGAAGAAAAATCTCACCCGTTTTCGTTTCACCAGGTCTTCTCCACGAGGTGCCTCTGATGTTAAGTGTTCACCGTTGGTGGATTCCGATAGTCATCGTCTGCCTGATTGCCGCTTCAAGTGCATCCTGTACAAGGCGCTCCTCAAGCACGAGTAATATGGACTGCAGAAAGGACTTAATACTCGTCGAACAGCAGTCTGATGCGCCATTGCACATCTCCATCCTGGAAACCAGTTGTCAGGATGGCGACTTCGCTCAAGTTCATTTCAAGGTGGAGGCGACCGCCAGGGGACCCATCAGTGGTTACGAAATACGGATAGGTTGCAAGAGCAATGGCGTTACTGAGAGTTATAGCACTGTAACAAGCCGTGCCGCCGCGGGTGAATCGCTTCCCCGGGAACAACCGGGGTCAGATCTCGTGGGAGTGAGACTTGCTCGGGGGTTTTTAAAAGCGCCTGTGGATGAAGTGAACCTCTCGGTTTGGTCCGTAGTGTTCACAGACGGAACTACCTGGCAGAGAGTTTCGAACGCTGACTAAGGGAAACGAAACGAGAGGATCGTAATCGCATTGACTGTTCAACAACTCAAGCGTACGTTTAGCTGCCGAGAATTCATTCCAGCAATTTCACTCACATGAGCTCCGGCCGCGCTTAGTGTACTGGCTTCAACTCTCACGGATTTTGGGTTAAAGGGATCTAGCCTCAGCACATGGATCAAAGAATTCTATACGTAACCTCCGCAATTCACCGGCACCCGGGAAGGCCTTTGGACACAAACGATCTGGCGCAGTCAGTAAACCTCTCGGCCTCGCGTCTGCGGCACTTGTTTAAGACTGAACAGGGCATAACCATTGCGCGCTACAAGAGGAAAGTGCGAATGGAAGAGGCGCAATTGCTTCTGTCAACGACGTTTCTGAGCATAAAAGAAATTATGAACCGCGTCGGTATTGCTGACAACAGTCACTTTGCGCATGAGTTCAAGAAATTTGTGGGGTTGACCCCCACAATCTATCGAAATACTGCTATTCGCAATCCTACTCACTTCGGATAAGCGACCCCACCCGTTCCAGCCAAGCATTAGCTAATTCAGCCAAGTCTTTTCCATTGATTTGAAGTGGGATACCCCGTAGCGTGTTCCTGCAAATTCGCCACTCGAACTCTCTAACTCTCAGGACCACCACGGCGGCGATTCTAAAACATCACGGTCGGTAGCCAAGTTAACGGGCTCACGAAGACGAGCCTCAGCCGTCCTTTTCCAGGCAACTCAGTCATGATCCGGGTTACGAGGACCGGTCCGCTGGAGATCAAATATGATTACCAGTGAGGTTGGCAGTTCCCCTACAACCGGACCCAGGGATGCCATAGTTACAATCATTGAGTATTCAGATTTTCAATGTCCCTACTGTAGGAACTCCCAAAGCACACTAAAGCAGATCCTTGAAACTTACGGAGACAAGGTGAGGCTCGTTTTTAAGCATTTGCCTTTAGAAATGCATGCTCGAGCTTTCCCGTCAGCACTGGCTGCTGTTTGCGCCGACAACCAGGGGCAGTTTTGGCGATATCAAGATGCTTTATTTACGTCGCCCGACCTTTCAGACGTATCCCTCGACAAGCTGGCCTCGACGATTGGATTGAGCATTCCGAAGTTTAAGACCTGTTTGAAATCTGAGGCTTCCCGAACGGCGGTTCTGAAAGACATGAAAGAAGCGAAGCAGCTTGGAATAGCTGCGACGCCCACATTCATAATAAATGGGAAGTTAGTGTCCGGCGCGATCGCCCTGGAAGAATTCAAAACCCTCATTGAGAGAGCTCTGCAACTTTCTCAAACTACTTCTCGCACACAATAAACATCAGTCTTGAGTGAAAGGACCGCTAATGAAAATGCAATCCTTCTGTTTGGGTGTCGTCTGTCTCGTTAGCATGATTTTCGTGGATCTTGCCAGCGGGCAAGAGGCTTCTGCGAAAGACACTTCGCCAAAAGTCACCCCCGGCACATTTACTGAAACTTCACCGACTGTAAGTGCTGAGGAAAAAGTCGTGAGGGCAGCCTATGAAAAATTGACCCTGCTCAGCAGAGGGGCGCTTCAAAACAATGGCCCCGAAGAACGGCGGCGTGAGTTTTGATCTGAATAGCAATGGCACTCGCGACCGGCTAGCATCTTTACATCCCTCGTACTCTGGCAAGACACCAATCACAATGGATTGTCGGAAGCGTCAGAGTTGTACAAGATTGCGGCGCTCGGAGTTGATTCGATTTCACTTAGCTTCAAGGAATCCAAACGGACTGATGAGTACGGTAACGAGTTCCGTTATCGTGCCAAGGTCGATGATGTGAAGCATGCGAGGGTAGGTCGTTGGGCCTGGGACGTGTTTTTACGTGGCGAACAGTAAGGATTCTTTGAGTAATATGGTGGGGAAAAAACACCTGCACACTCTTCAGAGTTTGCAGGTGTTCCAACGCTCTTAACCAGCCGTCATCTGATCTCAAAATATAGTTGTTGAGCCCGACTGGATTTTGCGATCCGGTCTTCAACGGTGACTATTAACTCATAGCGTCCGGTTGGCAGGTTACGGAGCGAGACCTCAGCTGCGTAGGGTAAGCGCAGCGGGTCTCGGTCTACGGTCGATATAGGGCTGGGTTGACTGCTCACAATCAGCTGGTTATCGCGAAGTATTTTTGTTTGGATGGTGACGTCCGGACGAGTCGCTCCTGGCGCTGCGTTATATACGAAGATCATGTAACGCAGCTCTGAAGTACGCTCAACGCGACGGTCAACAAGGATCGGCAAATCTGTCGCACCGATGGTTGTCGAAATGTTTTCCTGCCTAACTCGATTGTCGTTGACTCGCTCGCTGAGTATCAAACTACTAAGCGCCAGCTGACGCTTGGTCAGATCGGGAATCTCAACCCATCCCAGCGCACTGCCAGCGCGACCACTCTTTACGTCTCTGGTCGCTACGCGCACCTGATAAAGCCCGGGTTTTAGCTTTGTTTGATAGTTATAGTAGATGTCTTGTCGGTCTGATTTATCTACTGCCGAAGCCGACCCGTCCACTGTGACAAGTTCCCGGAAGAACCGTTCCCGCTTGCCCTCCGAATTGTAGACGATGCCCAACACGTCGATATTCGCCCTCGCCTTGTTGTCTTCCAAAGAAAACTCAACGAGGCCGCTATCGATTTTCACGGCAACTCCGGTCGTCGTTCCTTCATTCGGGATGTCTAAGAAGTTGATTGAGAGGGAGGTTGGAAGTTCGTGAAGTGGGACCAGGGAAGTGGCTGCCGCGTTTAATTGTTGTTCAGCAATCGGCAAGGTTGTCTTCGCTTCGTCATTCTTCTTCGCTTTGGCAGCGGCTTCCGTTTCGGCCTTTCGATTATCCAGGTAGCCACGGTGGACGCGCACCTTCAATTCAGGACGATTCCTGACTTTCACTTCAATCTTGCGAAAGCGTTCATCACCACCCGCCTCCGAGACGGGTTGCCAGGCTAAGAGATAGTATTGGGAAGCTTCTGCAATAGAGTTCGCTAATCCGGTATTAAGGTCGTTGGTGTTCTTGATAAATCGTCCGCCTGTTTCATCCGCAAGAGAACTGGGTGGGTCCTGCTTATCAAAACGTTCGCCAGCCTGAATTCGGTAACCGGCGAGTGAGCGCCCAGTAGTACCTTCGGGAAACCCAGCCTCCAGGCCCTTAGCTTCAAATGCATAAATCACTGTATTAGTTCGTGCGGCCGCATCAGTAATTCGTTGCATTAAGTAGGGACCATTCGAGGTTGTGGGATCGAGCAGGAAGCCGTCTGAGATAAAAAAGACTATTTTGCGTCCCGGCAATTGATCTGAGCTGCGAATCGCTTGTTCCAGCGTCGAGTAAGTAGCACGATTGATTGCCGCCATGTGCAACACAATGGCTCTGGCCCGCGACCGAACGAATTCTCGCTTGGTCTCAAGATCACCGCCTCCGATTTCCTCCGCTGCAAAAATATTCAGAGCATCCGGATCGCCCTGCATAATGAGCAGGGCTTCGTACTCCGTCATTGGTGGTGGTGATTGGTCTTTCGCAGACCTGTCCCGGCTAAACTTCAGGCGCTCAACAGCACTGCGTAGCACGGTTTTGTCGTTTGTAAATTGTTGGAGAAAACCGATCTTCCCGGTTGATGAAACAACAGCGACCGTATCGTTAGGCCTCATTTCCTCGTCGATGAATTTGAAGATCAGTTTTCTGGTTCGGACGTGACTGTCAACGGAAAGATGTAGATCATCAACCACGAAGATGATATTCCGGCCTCGCTGGACACTGTTACCTGGACTCGTTCCCACAATGCTCGTCGTCTTCGCCGCCTTGACTCCCTTCTCTGTCCTGGCAGCGTCGGCGCGATTCTCTTCAAAGAATGAAACCGAGACTGGCTTCCCATTTACTTCCAACTCGAAATCTTCGAGTCGCAGATCTTTTACGAACTGTCCCTTCTTATCGAAAACGGCAACACCAGTCTGAATCAAATCCGTCTTGATCCTGATGACGTCGTCGTCTGAGGTGGTCCTGGATTCAATTTGAGGAGGAGGAGTGTCAGGTCGCTGCTGTGCGTGAGTAACGATTGCGGAACCACAAACCAAGATCACGAACACTATCTTGAACTTAATATCGAGATTCATGCTTCAACTTGAATCACCGACGCTTTGGGGAGACCTATTGCAATACCTAATCTGCGGTTTTACGTTTTGGGAGAAGTGAGGCAACTGTTTTCAAAAGCAGCTCGCTACTGAAGGGCTTGGAGACATAAGCTTTAAATCCGGTCTCGAGCGCCTGAGTTCGATTCAGCTCAGCATGGGCCGTCACCGCCATGCATGGGATCGCCTGTGTTCGGTCGTCTGTCTTGAGCTCGCGAAAAACTCCCCAACCATCAAGCACTGGCATAGACAGGTCCATCACAATTAAGTCTGGCGGCTCACGCCGGGCAATTGTCAAACACTCACTGCCATCTCTTGCTTCCTTAACGTCGTAACCGGCACCCCTCAGCAGCAGTTGCAAAAGTTCGCGATTATCGTCGTGATCGTCAGCAATTAAGATCGTTGGTGGCATGGGTATGTCTTGGCGGACTTATAACTTACGACCTGAACCATGTCAATCTGGTGCCGGAATTGGCTAAGGCGTAAACCAGGATGAAAACTGCTGGTTTGCAGGCCGATCCAAACCTAGATGGTCCTCGCGTGGCGGATCAAGATGTCGAAAAAACGATTTCTTGACGGGCTTATTCCAGCACGTCCATAATCGCTAAGAGACTTAGGCCCGACGTCTCAGCCCTGGCGTTCTGTCCTGTTTGGGAGACTCACCGGAACGGCGTGCAAAAAAGGACCCAATAACGGAGGAATATACTGTGGTCAGCGAAGAACTGGAAGACAGCTTGCGCCGTGAGATCGAGAGCTATGTCGAGAACCGCCTGAGCGGCATCAAGCAGGAAATTTCTGCGCTTCAGAGCCAGCTAAACGAGTCGCTCAGCCGGCTCATGGACAAGAATAGCGAGGTTCAACTTGACGGCGGTGTAGCCTCCTCAATTCTTGAGCACCTGCGCGCTGCTCATGAAGAAGGCATTGACCTGGCTGCGTCCGAATCGTCACGTTCGAAAGCGTCGAGCGATATGGCCAAGGTAAAGGCCGCGATTTCCGAGATCAACGGACAAGAGTCTCAAACTAATATCCTGAAGACACTGATTAATCGAGCGTCAGCATTTGCACCGCGAGTTGCGTTCTTTGTGATCAAAGGAGACCAGAGTATTGGTTGGCGAGCTCGCGGGTTTGAAGGTTCTGTCGGCGACGACGTTATCCAACAGATTTCGTTTTCAGTTGCTGCCGACACAGCAGTAGGAAGTGTGGCCACGTCGCGCGAAACATGGAGCGGTGGTCCAGGTTCGCATGGCGAAGATCATATTCTGCTTAACCGGTTGGGTGGCGAGCCGCCGATCAGAATTGTTGCGGTTCCTTTAGTGGTGCGGCAAAAGACTGTTGCAGTACTTTACGCGGATTCGTCGAACCTGGATTCAGAAGCGATCAATCTCGAAGCACTGGAGACGCTGGTTACAGTTTCCGGGATGGCGGTTGAATTGTTGGCGGGCAGGTCAGGTTCTGCAAAGGCAAGTGCCACAGCCCCACGCGTTGAAGAGCCAACGGCATATGCCCCTGTTGCCGAATACGACGAGGTCTCTCCAGTTGTTGAAGAGAGTGCGCCCCCTCGAGATTTGTCGTCCGGTGAGGCCGGCGTTGCTGAAGCTGAAGCCCCAAGCCATGAGGCGGCTCCTGAAGTCATTGAACCAGAGCCAGCCGTTGCAACGTTCGAAGTCGCGACTGAGCCTGCACCGACTGTGGAAGAACCACGGGTTTGGGTAGCTTCACCTCCGGCAGACGAAGTAGTGGACGCTGCAAAGTCTTACGAGGTAGAACCACCTCCACCGCCTGCACCTCCAACAAAGGTCCAGGCGCCCACGCCATCACGGCGTCGCTACGGAGCGGACGCTGAACTACCGATTGAAGTCGCAGACGATGAAGAACGGCGTCTGCATAATGACGCGCGAAGGTTTGCCCGACTGCTGGTATCTGAAATAAAGCTCTACAACGAAAAACAGGTGCTTGAAGGGCGAGCTCAAAATGATTTGTATGTGCGGCTCCGCGAATATATCGACCGTTCCCGCGAAATGTATGACAAACGGGTAAAGCCTGATGTCGCCCAGAAGTTTGACTATTTTCACTATGAGCTGGTGAACACGTTGGCCGAGGGAGACACCGCGAAGCTAGGTAGCGCATATCCAGGGACTACCGTGTCGGCATAGTTTTTAGCGACAAAGCGTAAACGGGGAGATACCCCGAGTGGGTTACAATGAGTAGTATCAAACCCCCTCGGGGTATTTCTACATCCAAAGGCCTTAAGGTAAAGCAAACTGTTAGTTTGCGACCGTAGAGCAAGATTCAGCATGAGCCCGGTTTAGAGCTGAAATAGGGTCAGGAAACACCAAAAGAACGCAAACTAACAGTTTGCTTTACAGAGACAGGAGTTGCAGGTTGTTCAAAAACTTTCGTAATCATCGTCTGGTTCTAATCGTCATCGGCGTCGCCATAGTAGTCGGGGCTTCCTTACCCACTTTCCTGACGGCCAGTTGTCTGACACGTCCACAAACACCCGCCGAGCTCAAAGCGTTGGAAAATCTTCGGGCAATGACTCGAGGAGGCGTACTACCTTCTGAAGATGTCGTGACCCGAATCGAATCTGAATTTCCGCGCACCAAGGCTGCGGCTCTTGCCCGACTTCTGCGCGCGCGGATCAAGATGAGTCAGAAAGATTTTTCCGGCGCGGCCACACTGCTCAACTCCAATCTGATCGCGAGCCACAGCCAGCTCGGTGATTACGCACTTTTCATGCGGGCAAGTGCACTGGAGCAGGCTGGTCGGGCTACCGAAGCCCGAGCCGCATACGAACGCGTTAAGAGAGATTACCCGACATCGCTGAAAGCTAAGGAAGCAGCCCTTGATGCGGCTGGTTTTCTCGTTCGCGAAGGCAACCATGCTGCAGTCCCTGCTTTGCTCTCGGATCTGGTGGCGCAAGACGATGCCGCCGCACTTCTGCTGACTGCGCGTGCATATGAGCAGAACGGTGATTCTGTTCGAGCTCTGGGCGCTTACCGAAGGATTTACTTTTACGCACCAGCGTCGACCCAGAGTGCGGACGCAGCCAGCGCAATTCCGCGTCTGGGCTCGTCGCTGTCACCAGCTTCAGCCGAGGAAGCGATTACTCGCGCTGAGAAGAGTTACGAAGCCAAGCGATGGGCCGACGCTATGCAGGCTTATAACGATGCTGCTGCGAAATTCCCGGGAACGGTGGATGCTGACGCGCAGCTACGCCGCCTCATCGCCGCCGCGAATTCCCGCAAGATCCCCGAAGCGATTAGTGCATTAAATTCCATTCCTTCTTCTGGCAGTCAGCTTCGTGCTGAAGGTCTTTTCAATTTGGCCCAAACTTACGCGCGTATGCGGCAGTGGGAACAGGCGCGTACGACGGTTGATGAATTGCGACGCGATTTCGCAAGCAGCCATTTCACTCCGCGAGCGATGGTGAGCGTGGGAATGATCGCGAAAGAAGCAAAGAATGAGCCCGAAGCGTCTTACTTTTTCCGGACCGCCGTCAACGCCTATCGCGATTCAATTGAAGTCGCCCAGGCGCAGTTTGATCTGGCCTGGATGGCCCATGACGCGAGAAATTTTGCGGAGTCGTCAACGCAGTTAACTGAGCACCTGGCACGTTACGCTGACAAGAACACCGACAATCGAGGACGCGCGGGATATTGGGCCGCCCGTGACTCTGAGCGAGCAGGCAAACTGGCAGAGGCGCGTGCTCTCTACCAGGCGATGCTCGGCCGTTACGACGCCAACTGGTATGGCTACCTTGCCAAGCAACGGCTGGACACGATGCTGAAGAACGGTAACGCTCCGGCAAAAACATTTGGGGCGGACTCCATGGTTGGTCGGGCGGTGGCAAATCTTCAAACAGTAACTGTGGCCGAGGAAACTGCCGGCGCGAAAGAGGATCAAGCGATAGCGAAAGCAGAGGAACTGAACAACGTAGGGCTTGATGAGTGGGCGCTTGAGGAATTGAACCAGGCGTACTCGGCCGTCGGAAACAGCCCGAAAGTAAATCTGGCGATAGCCCGGATCCATCGTTGGCAGGAAGACAATGTGCGCGCGCTGAATGTGCTCAAGCGAAGTTTTCCAGACTATTCTCAAATGAAGCCGGAAGAAATGACTGAAGAAGAGTGGGACGTTTTTTATCCACTTTCTCACTGGGACGTCATTGTTCAGGAGGCGCGAGCCAAAAATCTTGACCCTTATCAAGTCGCAGGTTTGATCCGCCAGGAGACCGTGTTTATGAGCCGGGCGAAGTCCTCGGCCCGCGCTTACGGACTAATGCAGGTTTTGATTCCGACAGCGCAGTTGACGGCGAGGAAGCATGGCGTTAGCCGGACGATAACTGAAGAAGCGCTTTATGAACCGCGTCTGAACGTCCAAATTGGTACGGCCTACATGCGAGATCAGATCGATAAGTTTGGACGTATTGAATATGTGGCAGCGGCTTACAACGCTGGACCTCATCGGATGACCACATGGCGCTCTATTCCGGGCGAAATAGATGAATGGGCGGAGGCAGTGCCATTTAAAGAGACACGTGGATATATCCAGGGCGTAGTGCGAAACCGGCTGCAGTATCTACGACTGTACGATGAGAGTGGGCGGTTTAAATCTTCAGTAGGCAGCCGTGCGGTGACAAAGCAACGTGCCGTCAGCGAGGCCTCGCCTGGCCCAACCGACGATCCTTCAATTCACAAAGAGCGACTGAGCGGAAATGAAAGTGGCGGATAGTCATGTGGTATTCCTTCGTTAGCGACTGGCGATCGTGGGTGATTGCGGCCTTTGTTCTGGTGCTCGTTGCGGCACCTGCTCGGTCTCAGCGCCGGCCAACGCCGAATGCCCAGCCCGCCTCGTCAGCTCTGGTGGTCACGTCCGAGCCAGGTTCGATCGTCTGGATCGACGAGATTCGGCGCGGCGTAACTGATGATTCAGGGCGACTGCAGATAAAGAAACTTCTGCCGGGACGACATCTGGTGCGTGTGCGCGCGGCGGGATTCCGCGAGGCTACCGTTCCACTTCTTCCGGGTAAGCGAAGCTTAAGTGTGAAGCTGGTGAAGACCTCGGATCCTGCAGAGTTGATGTTTCAACAGGCTGAAGCTGCCCGCGACAAAGCCAGAGACGATCCAGCTAAACAGGCCGCCGCAGAGCTTTATCGAGAGACGCTCAAGTTGCGCCCCGCTTTTCCTGCTGCCCACCTGGGCCTCGCCCGAGTGTTACTCGATCTGAACAAGACTCAGGAGGCGCTGACGGAAATCCAGGCTGCCCGCCGCAATCGTCCGGTATACGCAGAAGCCTCCGCGGTAGAAGGTCGTATTCATCGAGAAGCTGGATTTACAGACGATGCAAGTGTTTCGTTTCGTCGCTCAATTCGCGAGGCTAAAGGTTTCCAACCGGAAGCGTATGTAGGCTTGGCTCGTATTTATGAAGAGCAGGGAAAGCACCAGGAAGCGATTGACGCGTTCAACAAAGCCCTGGCGCAGCTTTCCGAGTCAGAACCGGTAATTTACCAACTCGTGGGCGCGGCTTACGAGAAGCAGCAGAAGTTTAAAGAGGCAGTGGCTGCTTACGAGAAATACCTGGCCCTCGCTCCGAATGGAAGTCTGGCTCCCGCGATTCGCTCCATCCTCGATCAACTTCGGCGTGAAGCCGAGGGCAACAGCGAAATCATCCCTTAAATTAGTTTGGCGGCGGTTCCGTAAACGTTAGAGCTGCAGGACAGCGTCCTTCGCTGTTGCAGGCTGCGTCGCGTTGACGCGGATTAGTTGTGAGGATGAGTCAACGTAGAAATGCCTTCCGGTTTCCTCTGCGACTGGGTCAGCATTACAGCTATAAGCCTTATCTCCAACCTTGAGAGTCAGTACAAAACCACGGACCTCGGGTGCTTCCGCGTCAAAGCGTGCATCGAGGTACCCACCTTCGACAAGCTTTGGAAAGGTTGCATAGTTGCCCTCGTTAGTAACCGCATGCGCCTGTTGAGCCAGGGCCACAGTTCGCATCGTTGAGATTACAGACGTCTCATCCGCTTTCGTTTCAGTCTTTTTTATCCCTGTGGTGTACGACTGACAAGCAGAAACAAGAGTGACGCTGACGAGCATGCAAACATGGAGCGTCTTTCCAACTTGGTTGAGGTCAACTGAGGATGGCATTTGTTATCTCCACCGGTGTAATGAGGTCGCGAACACTTGGACAATATTCTCAGGTTGGCTCAGAGTCAACGATTTTCCTTCAACGGCTTTGGCATGAACCAAAACATTAGCGCAGTAATGCAACCGCACGCGAGCGTACCCATCCAGATAGCCGCTGGTCCATATCGATCCAGAATAGTGCTCCCCAACCATGGACCAATCGCCAGGGACACACTGAAGCCCATCGTGTACAGACCCATGTAGGCGCCGGATTGCGTGCGAGGCGAGACGTCGGAAACGAAGGCAGAGCTTGCCGGTAGCAGAATCATTTCGCCGAACGTCCAAATCACGACGGTAGCCACAGCAATTGGTACGTTGGTAACGAAGACCATGGCGCCAAAGCCTAAACCCACCAGCAAAGCTCCCAGGGATATTGAGTATCGATGGTCCCAATCGGCCATGGCCGTGTTGAGCGGCACTTCTACCAAAATAATGATCACAGTGTTGGTTGCCAACAAAACACCGAAGCTGGCTTCAGTCATACCAAAGTCGCGAACCAGGAAGAGGGGCATCGCCGCGAGCGATTGAAAGAAGACCAACTCAACCGGGATCATCGCCAGGAGGAAGTAAACGAAACGCCGGTCCTTCAAAACGTCCAGATAACGAAGCACAGCCCTGGGTGCGTCGTCGGCAGTTACCTCGATTGCGTGCTCTGGTGGCTGATCGATCTGAAGTCTCCAGGGCAGCATAGCTATCAAAATCCCCGCGAGTAACGACGTGATCCCGTCGACATAAAACAGCAACTTGAAGGAGTGCATGGCGAGGAATCCACCAATGACCGGACCAATACTCATCCCCAGATTGATGGCTAACCTGGTCAGTGCGAAGGCCGATTTACGTTGCTCCTGCCCTGCCAGGTCTCCAATGATCGCCATACTCGGCGGACGGAAAGCTTCACCTGCGATGGCCCAGAGGGCTGTGACGATAAAGATGCCCGTGAGTGAATCAACCACAGGAAAAATGAATAGCACCAATCCTGATAAGATCAGCGAAAGCTTCATTATCAGCAGGGCGCCAAAGCGATCAGACAGGCGGCCAGCGAGCGGAGCAACGAAGATTGCGCTGATGCCGTAGATGGTGAGCGTCAGGCCGGCAGTGGCTGCGGGTAGCTTACGATCGACTGTGAGGTACAGGGTCAGAAAGGGGAGGACCATCGTGCCGGCGCGGTTCACCAGGATGGCCAAACAGAGAAACCAAATCTCTCGTCGTAAGGAGCCAAGCCCGCGCCAGGGATTCAAGAGATGTTGGCCTCGCTGGCAGGAACTGTTTGGGCATTCATCCGGCGGAACCGGAAACAAGTGTAGTCATGATCGTTGACCATTCCCACGGCCTGCATGAAGGAGTAGCAGATGGTGGGTCCCACGAACCTGAACCCACGTTTCAATAGTTCCTTGCTCATGAGCACGGATTCTTCAGATATTGCCGGCACCGGCGCATTACGTTTACGACGGCGAGTGACACCGTCAACAAATTGCCAAACGTAGGCATCGAAGCTGCCAAACTCCTGCTGAACTTCGAGAAATGCCTTTGCATTCTCAACCGCAGCATTCACTTTTAGACGATTCCGAATGATTCCGTCATTCGAGAGCAGCGTAGCCTTTTTCCGTTCGTCATACCTCGCCACCTTCTTGGGATCAAACCTGTCGAAGGCTGCCCGGTAATTGTCGCGCTTGCGGAGAATTATTTCCCAACTCAAGCCGGCCTGGGCGCCCTCAAGAATCAGGAATTCAAAAAGTGTCCGATCGTCGTGAACCGGCACACCCCATTCATTGTCGTGATAAGCGATCGAGAGTTCTGTTTTGGCCCAGCTGCATCGAGTCGGCATGCGGGTATGTTACCTATCGGCGGTGTAGAATCTCAATCGGCAGCGGACCTCGTTACAAAACCGAGCGCGGTAGCGCCGGATCCAAGGGTCAACTTGAATTCAGATCTGTCGAACTTCTTTTGTGTTGTTGGCAGTTGGATTAAGGATCCCGCGCTACCGCGCTCGGTTCAATATCGCAGTCGCTCCCAGAGATGTTTACTGAGCCCGCATTGGTGAGTTTCGCCGGGCTAGTTCTTTCCTAATCGCCCCGCCAACCCGGCGACGACTGTGACAAGTTCGCTCGCCTCAACGGGCTTGGCGATGTGGGTGCTGTAGCCAGCAAGGATGGCGCGCATCCGATCCTGGACGCGCGCGTATGCGGTCAGCGCGACCGCGGAAATAAACTGGTTCTTGTTGCCCTGCAGCTTTCGAATATCGCGAATCAAATCATAGCCGTCGCTCACTGGCATGCCGATGTCGCTGATCATCAAATCAAACTCCGCATTCTCAAGTGCCTTCAGCGCATCTTCAGCACTGCCGACTGCCGTTACCTCAGCGCCGTATTGCGCTAACTCGACGCTGATCAGATCGAGAGTATCGCTTTCGTCGTCCACCAGCAGAAGCTTCAAGCCTTCGAGACTGGGCGGTTCAGCTTGAGCGTCTCTAAAAATAGCGGCGGCAGTGACTAAGGCTTCGTGAGGCAACTCTCCACTCGGGAGCGGGAGGCTGACTGTGAAAATCGCCCCACTTCGATCCTCGCGGTTCTCCACGGCAATACTTCCGCCATGCAACTCAACCAGATGTCGCACGATGGCGAGGCCAAGTCCGAGGCCGCCATGAGTTCGCGTTGTCGAGCCATCGGCCTGGCGGAATCGCTCGAAGACGTGAGGTAGAAAAGCGGGGTCGATTCCTGGACCGGTGTCTTTCACATGAATTTGTACTTGAGTACCGGATTGGCCAACCGCAATTTCTACCTGCCCACCATTCGGCGTAAATTTCGCAGCGTTTGAGAGAACATTCCAAACCACTTGTTGCAGACGGTCTGCGTCTCCTGAAACCATTCGCAGACTAGCATCGATGGTTGTTTCTATTTTGATTTCCTTGGCTTCTAACGCCGGCCGCACGGCATCAAGTGCGGCGTCAACAACTGCCACTAGATCAACTGGTCCAAGGTTTAACTGGAGCTTGCCGGTTATTACCCTTGAGACGTCGAGAATGTCTTCGATGATCTGTTTTTGCGCCCAGGCATTTCGTTCGATTACCTCGAGCGCATGCTTTGAGCCGTCGCGGTCGAGCCGGCCTGAGCCAAGCATACGTGACCAGCCAATCACGGCGTTCAAAGGAGTTCGTAGCTCGTGCGACAAGGTTGCCAGAAACTCATCCTTGAGTCGATTGGCTTTTTCAGCCTCGGCGCGGGCGGTCGTTTCTCGCTTGAACAATTCTTCACTTTCTTGTTGGGCACGTTGACGCTCCGTAAACTGGCCCAACTGCCCACCAATACCAGCGACCATCCTTAAGAACTCTTCATCGGGCTCCCTGATCTCCGGGCTATAAAATTCAATTACGCCCAACACTTCGCTTCCGAGTGTTACCGGAAAACCAAAGGCCCCGTGGAGTCCTTCACTCCCCGCGGCCTTGGCGCGCGGGAAGTTTTTGTCTTGGACAACGTCTTCGATCCAGGCAGGTTTGCCTTGAGCCCAGATTCGCCCCGGCAATCCAACGCCCTTTTCCAAAGAAAGGCTTTTAGTCAGCCGGTCAAATTCCGGAGTTTTCAACTTGCCCGCATGACAGATCTCGAGGTTGCTCATAACCTTCCGCTCGGGGTCTGTCCGCCATAAGGCTGCGACTTCCCATTCGAGGCCCTCACAAATCGCATGAACGATCTTGCGCGCGCTTTCTGTGAAATCAGTCGACTCGGCCAGAATCTGGGTGACTGCATATTGCAGCGCGAGACGGCTTTCGCTTCGTCGACGTTCGGTGATATCGCGAGTAAAGCAGCGCGTGTGAACAAACCGGTCACCTTCCCAGTAAACGCTGGAATTGATGCGAGCGTATTTTGTGTCGCCGTCCTTGCACCTTAGCCGCACTTCGCAATTCTGGACCACCTCGCCGTTGGCCAGCCGCTGCAGTATGTCTTCAATGACGGGCTTGTCGACGTGAAACTCGGTGATGTGATGTCCTTCGTATTCCTCGCGCGTGTATCCCAGCATGTCGAGTTCTGCTTGATTGACCCTGAGGACAATTCCATCTGGTCCAACCCAGTGCATTGGCACGGCGGAGTTTTCGAAAAAATCGGTTAGCTGAGCTTCGTTACGTTCGAGCGCTTTTTCGGTCTGCTTCCGCGCGGTTATGTCGTGCACGATCCCGACATAGCAGATCGCCTCACCGTTCGGGTGGCGCATCGCAAAAAAGGACAACACCACGTATCTGGTTTCACCAGTCTTGGTTTTGGAGATTGCTTCGCCGCGATACTCACCGGTTTCGGCAAGTTGCAGAGCAATCTTGTCGAAGGCTTCCTGGCCCAAATGAATTGCCGGAGTCTGGTTTTGAAGTTCTGCGGCGGAGTAACCGAGCATGAGCTCGTGGGCCGCGTTTTGCTCGATATAGGATCCGTCGGGACTAATAATGGCAATCGGCTCGCTCGAGTAAATGAAAATCTCTCGATACAGATCGGCCGAGGGTTGAGCCTTCGGATCAGTTGCCAGATTCCCGGTAGGTGCTTTGCTAGCCATAGATTAGCCGACTTGGGGGGACGTATTTGGGGGTCAGCAGGGAACCGGATCATAACATCAATGAGAGGTATCGCTAAGTAAGGGAGATGTCCAAATTAAGAATCGATTTTCCATATCATTTTCCATTTCTCATTTGGTCATTGCCGAGACTGTAGGTGGATTACTCAGATCATCTGGAGATGGTTAAGGGAATGATGTCGGCGGCCACCTTAAATCCGTGTAATCTGCGTAATCTGCAGATAGTTTCGGATTAGTGGCTCACACGTTTGACTTCGCTAGACCGTTGGATGTAAAAGCAACTTGTAATCAAAAGCTCCAAATAATCCTCGAAACCCGTCCCTTGTAATCGAAACCAAGGGCCCCTGACTCGTAATGGAAGGAGATCGAAATGGCTTTACGTTTAGGCGACGTTGCACCCGATTTCAGCGCGGATACCACTGATGGTCCAATTCAATTTCACGACTGGATTGGCGATAGTTGGGCAGTTCTGTTTTCCCATCCGAAAGACTTTACCCCTGTTTGCACAACCGAACTCGGCGAGTGCTCCCGACTCAAGCCTGAGTTTGATAAGCGCGGCGTGAAGGTTATTGGTTTGAGCGTTGACGCGACCGACTCACACAAGCGATGGGCAGAAGACATTCGCGAAACGCAGGGCTCCGCTTTGAACTTTCCGATCATCGCTGACCCCGATAAGAAAGTGGCCGAACTCTACGACATGATCCATCCTGAGATCAGCGACATCTTCACCGTAAGGTCCGTCTACATCATCGGACCCGACAAGAAGATCAAATTGATGATCACTTACCCGGCCAGCACCGGTCGGAACTTTGACGAGATTTTGCGGGTAATCGATTCGCTGCAGCTTACGGCCAGGTACAGCGTGGCCACACCGGTAAACTGGAAGGACGGGGACGACGTGATCATTGTGCCTTCCATGTCGGATGAAGATGCGAAAGCAAAGTTTCCGGCCGGCTGGAAAGCACCCAAGCCTTACCTGCGGATTACGCCACAGCCGAATAAGATAACTGGCGATAGCGCCGCGAAGAGCGCATCGTAGAGAAACGATCTAAATCGTTGGTTCACTAACTGCGATTGCAGTGGCATGAGGTCATCAGTACCACCGCGAGGTGGTGCTGACTTCATTGCGTTCAAACCTTCGCAGTTTCCACGAAAACACCGCCCGGGGCTTTTACCCTCTCCGCCAGCTTCGCTGGCTCGTTGAACGTTAGTACTCGGATGGATTTGCTGGATAGCAAGATATTGGACAGCTCTGCGATCTGTCCTGAGCTCCGGAGCTCGAACGCTAAAACCTAACCGCCTCACGCGAACGAACCGATCGATAACACGCCTCTACCAACTCCACCGACCTGAGTCCGTCCTCCGCCGTTACTGCTGCCGGCTTCCCGTCAACAATCGAATCGATGAATCTTGTGTCCTCCTGCAAATAGCCCCACTTTTCTTCCTTTGCGAGTTGATGCATCGACTGCTCAACGTTCTTTCCATCGAGTGCTTCGGTAAAAACTATGCTCTCCATTTCTCGAGTCGCTATCGTCGTATGATGACCGAAGACCTCAACCCGTTCGAAAGGGAAGTGCCAACTCGCGTCCGCCGATGAAGCAAACGTGGCGTGCATGCCGTTTGCAAATTCGAGCAGCACTGAGAAATCGTCTACTTCCGGATATTCATGCGTCGAGCCGATCGCTTGCAGCATCGACACCTCGCCGAAGAGAAACCGCATCATGTCAAACATGTGAATCGTAGTTTCGTAAAGAAAGCCGCCGGTAATCTCCGGGTTACCAACCCATGAAGGACTCAGCAGTTCCCCGCGGTTCATTTTGACGTGGGCCGAATGCGGTGGATGCGTGGTTTGCAGCATTTGCTTGAGCGTGGTGTAGACGGGAGCAAAACGCCGGTTATGGCCCACCTGAAATACTGCTTCACTATTCTGCGCGGCGCTTAGTACAGCCTCAGCGTCCGCCAGGTTCGTAGCCATCGGCTTTTCGCAAAACACATGTTTGCCGGATTTGGTCGCCATTATGGCTAGCTCAGTGTGTTTCGTATTGGGAGTGGTGATGTAAACGGCATCGCAGTTTTGGATCGCGTCGGCAGCACTCACGACAGACTTGGCGTTGCAGGTGTTAGCCAGTCGTTGCGCCATCTCGGGAAGCAAGTCGTGGACTGCTAAAACTTCAACCCGTGGGTCACGCGCGAGAATGGAAGCGTGTACGCCGCCAATGTAACCCGCGCCGATGATTCCGATTTTGATTTTAGTCATAGGATAAGCGGCTTGGCGCCTCACAGTGCGGAAAGCCCAAGGGTTTCCGTCGCGACCACTACCGATACTTGAGGCTAAACCTGAGATTCAAATATGAAGTTAGCGGAAAGGCTGAGCCTTTCCGCACTGTGCTGCGCTGAAACGCCTCTCCAGTTACAGTAAAACGAATGGCACATCGTCTGGTGACACTTGTTGCATCACTCTCTCCATCGCCGCGCGTGCATCCTTAGCGAGTTCAACCGGATCACGCTCCCAATACTCAGGTCGAAAAATCTCCACGCTGGCCACTCGATCGTAGCCAATGCGCTGAAAAGCCATCAGCATCTCCTGCAACGGCAGGATTCCCAGCCCCGGCAATAAACGATGCGAGTCCTGTAGTTGATCACGAGGAAGATCTTCAGCGTCGTTGATGTGAAAGACGAATAGTTTGTCAGGGTTCATTCTCTCGATACTATCGATCGTCGATCCACCCGCGTAGAAATGAAAACTATCAATCACCAGGCCAACGTTGGAACGATTTAACTGCCTCACAATTTCATTGGCTAGTTCAAGAGTCTGCACGCTGCAGTCGGTTTGTCCGAGAAATTCGAATCCGAGTGCGACGCCGTGGTTCTCAGCAATCGGGCCAAGCTCTTCGAGAACATTTACCGACTCCTCAATAATTTCCCGACGGGCGGGAAGCGGTTCGGGCAACCGACCGGGAACCACCACGATGTATGGGCAATTCAGCGCCTCCGCAATGGTGCCCAGCTCTTCGCATTCGTCCTTGATCCGAGCGTACGTCTGAGCGTCACGAAACGTAATGTGCTCAATCGAGTTGATGCTGAGTGGTTTCACTCCGCTCTCATCGAAAGCAGCCTTTAGATCAGAGACTGATTGACTCTCCAGATATTTGCGCAGCTTGGCCGCCCAAATCTCAAGGTAAGGAAAGCCTGCGGTCTGCGCTGCGCGAATATCGGTGGCGAGATCCGCTTTCATCGTAGTGGCGCCGTTTAGTGCAAGTTTCATATAGAAGGTATTGCTCCCTGTTTAAGTTAGCCTGGTTACTGGTGCCGATCCAATTTCTGTTTTTCATGTACATCCTCAGTGTTCTCTGTGCCTTTGTGGTGGTCCCTTATTCTTGAACTAAATCCACCACAGAGGCACAGAGAACTGAGGCTGCACAGAGAGTTCCAAAGGTACTGCCGAACTTATCAACCTAGTCGTGCTCCGGTCGTTGAGTCGAAGAAGTGTGCTTTCGCCATCTCAAATTCCAGCCACACCACCGCTTCCTCCTCGGCACGAAAATCAGCCGGGGCTCGCGCGATGATTTTCTGATTCTCGAGCGTCAGAAATACAAAAGCCTCGCTGCCCATTAACTCTGTCACGTATATCTTCGCGGGTAACCATCCCTCACGCTGCCCAACGGATACATGAACATCCTCGGGACGGATGCCGAGCAAAAACCGGTCTCCAGCAACCTTAGCAAGGTTATCAAATAAGTGTTCATCAATGGACCATTGGAAGTCCTGAAAGGTCAGCACGCGAAGTTTCACATCGATCCGGCATTCCAAAAAATTCATGCTCGGGCTTCCCACGAATTCTGCGACAAAGCGGTTCGCGGGCCGGTTGTAGATGGTGAGTGGCGCATCAAATTGTTGGAGCTTGCCGTTTTGCATCACAGCCACGCGATGCGCCAATGTCATCGCTTCAGCCTGATCATGTGTGACATAGACGGTTGTTGTGCCGAGCCGGTGCTGCAGATGTTTTAGTTCGCCGCGCATTTGCACACGAAGCCTGGCGTCGAGGTTTGAGAGCGGTTCATCCATCAGATAAGCACGCGGCTGGCGCACGATAGCCCGGGCGAGGGCGACCCTCTGGCGTTCACCACCGGAGAGTTCCTTCGGTTTGCGAGCGAGAAGGCTTTTGATTTTCAACAGCTCTGCCACTTGATTGATGTCGGTCGCTATCTTTTCGCGTGGGAATTTTCGCACCCGGAGGGGATAGGCAATGTTCTCCGCCACTGTCATGTGCGGGTAAAGCGCGTAGTTTTGAAAGACCATAGCGAGGTCGCGTTCTCGTGTAGGGAGATCGTTGACGCGCTGTGCGCCGACGAAGATCTCACCCGAAGTGACGTCTTCTAATCCGGCCAGCATTCGTAAAGTAGTAGACTTCCCGCAACCTGACGGACCAAGCAGGACTACGAATTCACCGTCGTTGATGGTCAGGGACAGATCGTCGACAACCTTGGTGTTGCCGAAGTTTTTGACTACATTTTTGAACTCTATCTGCATTAGGTGTCGGGTGTCGGGTGCCGGGTGCCGACCGATCAATTCCTTCGGGTTAGGGAATTGCGTAAAGCATAGAGTTGTTTGCCGAGAGAGTGCGCCTCGTTCAAGAGTCTGTCGAATTTGTCTGGAAGAAGATATTTTAATCGCAAGGATATTTCGAGTTGAGCTCGAGTTCGGCGAGCGAGGCTTGAGCAATGGAGAGGTGATGAAGGTACTTTTTAATGTGTTCCCGAGTGTGTCCCTCGGCAAGGTTTGATGTTATCGAAACTGCCGCTCGCTGAATTTGATTTGCGAGCGCATAAGTCTCTTGTTCTGGAAACCTTTGTGATATGAAGTAAGTTTTTCCAACGAGATTCATTGCAGCCTGCCATACTCGAAGTTCTCTGAAGCTCTTCATAATTTTCTCCTCCTTTAAACGACAACTATCTCCAAGCGGCTCAAGGGTGAAAACGGTAGTAACCAATATGGCCGACCCGACACCCGACATCTGACACCCGATACCTTCTTTAACCTTTAACGGCACCGAGCGACAAACCTCGCACCAAATACCTTTGCACCGCTAGCGCAAAAACAAGTATCGGCAGCATCGCCACCACGCCGGCGGCACTCATCACTCCCCACTTGATTTCATATTGCGTGACCCGCCCCGCGATTCCTACCGGCAACGTCATCGCCGCATCTGTCTGCGTAAGAACGAGAGCAAACAGGAATTCATTCCACGAAATGATCAGGCAAAAAACGGCGGTTGCGGCAAGCCCGGGTGCGACGATGGGTAACAATACCCGACGCAACGCGCCCAGCCGCGTGTCCCCATCAACCATCGCTGCTTCTTCCAACTCGCGTGGCACCTCCGCAAAGAAACCGCGCATCATCCAGATGACAAATGGAAGGTTAAAGCCGGTGTACACAATCACCAGTGAGAGCCGGGTGTTCAGTAAGTGCAGATCCCGCATCATCAGAAACAGGGGGATGACTGTAACGATTGGAGGAAACATTCGGGTGGAGAGAATCCACAACGAAAGCTTGCGATTGATGCCGCGTGGCATTCTCAGGCGCGCTAACGCATAGGCGGCAAGTGTACCGATGACGAGCGCGCAAAACGTCGATGATGCGGCCACGAACACGCTGGTGAGGAGATATTGGCCAAACGACCGGCTGACGAAGGCGTCGATGTAGTGTTCCAGAGTTGGCGTGAACGAAAACCAGCGGGGCGGTACCGCAAACTGATCGACTTCGCGTTTGAGTGAAATCGTTAACAACCAGTAGACAGGCGTCAACGTCGCCAGCATGGCGAATGCCAGCAAGAGATATTTGGGTAATCGTTTTTTGAGAAACGACCTTCTATGCTCACCATTTACCATTTACGATTCACCGTTTACCTGCCCAAGGATTCGAATGTAGAACGTGCTAACAATGTTCGTAATTAGCAACAGCACAAACGACATCGCCGCCGCATAACCAAAGTTCGAAAAACGAAAAGCCGTGCGGTAGATGTAGAGGCTGATGGTTTCGGTCGCAAACCCCGGTCCTCCTTCGGTGAGAATGAAGACCTGGTCGAAGACTCTCAGCAGGTCCATCGTTCTCAATAACAGGGCTACCAGAATCGCAGGTTTCAATAACGGCAACGTGATATGACGGAATGTTTGCCATGCGCTCGACCCATCCAGCAGCGCAGCTTCATAAGGCTCATCCGGAATAGCCTGCAACCCGGCGAGCAGGATCAAAAACATGAAAGGGGTCCATTGCCAAACGTCGACGGCAATGATTGAAAACATCGCGAGGCGCGGAGATGAGGTCCATGTCAGCGACGCGGTGTTCACCCCCGCGCCCTGCAGCGTTCCATTTACTGCACCAAAGTTTGGGTTCAGCATCAGCCGCCAGATGACACCTACAACAACGGTTGGCAACATCATCGGCACCAGAAGTCCCGCCCGAAAGAAGCTGCGACCACGAATTTTTCCATTCAAAAGCACAGCCAACGCGAGCCCTATTAAAAACTCAAGCGTGAGGGCGGAGATCGCAAACACGATCGTGTGTGCCAGGGCCGTGAGAAAGAATTGATCGGAAAGCAGGCGCGTGAAATTACCAGGACTCCACTGCGCTTGCATCCCGGAACTAACTTGTAGGCTGAGTGTGACGGCATGGAACAGCGGGTAAATAGAAAGGGCGATCAGCACAAAAACAGCAGGCGCCACCAGCAGGTAGGCTAGCGTCTTGTCTGATCCGATCGCCTGCGATCGAAGCCCGCGTCCCAACTTATTTTCCGCGTTCAAGGATTTTGATGATTTCTGCGTTGGCCTGGTTCATCGCATCTTCTGCCGAAAGCTCACCGCTGTTAGCTTTCGAAAGATAGATGCCAAAAGCGTTTTCAATCTCATTCCAAAGAGGAGTGCGCGGTCGAGGACGCGAACTTTCGAGCGAGCGAAGTTGCGCAGGATACACCGGGAACTTCGCTACTAGTTCGGGATCGTTGAAAAGAGATAGGCGCGTTGGTGGGTTTCCGCGTAACGCCGAGCGCTTCATTTGTTCAGCGCTTGTGGCCCATAGGAGGAAGTCCAGGGCCGCTTCTTTGTTTTTCGCATCACGCGGGATCGCGATTAACCAGTTACCGATCTCGGCTCGGCCCGGATTTTTGCCGCCGGGCAAGGTGGTGAATGCCATTTGACCGATGACTTTTGATCTCGACGGATCGTTAAAAGGCGCGATCCACGCCGGCCAGTTGATCGACATGGCCGCCGTTCCTTGCAGCAGATGTGCACCAACCTCGTCAGCGTTGAAGCTCGCATAACCAGGAGGAGAATATTTGCCCAGCTCTAACATAAACTTCAGAGCGCTAATACCCTCGGGGCTATTGACTGCTGGATTGCCGCCCGCGTCAAACATCTCGCCGCCGAAGGCCCAGAATATCGGCATGAAGTCTGCCACCGCGGCGTTCCCTTGCGCGGCCCGCATGACATAACCGTAAACCCGTCCTCCTCCCGGCGCTCCTTCAGCTTCGTTCTCGCTGATTGTTTTTGCGGCGGCTAAAGCGTCATCCCATGTAACCGGCTCTTTCAAGTTGTGCTTCGCGAAAATGTCCTTCCGATAAAACAACAACTGTGAGTTACCCACATAAGGCAGCGCAAAAATGGGCCCCGTTTGATACGGCTGACGGCCAAGTGCGATTGAAGTGGCGACGAAGTCTTCTTCAGGGCGAGTGATTCCTTTGTTTTGAAAAAGGGGAGTCAGGTCTGTCAACAACTCCTGAGAGGCAAACTTAGGGAACCATGGATCGTCGAGCATGATGAGATCATAGGCGCCCGCGCGCGCCGTCAGATCGATCAATTCCTTTTCAAACAGGTTGGCATAAGGAAACTCGGCGATGTTGATGCGGACGCCGGTCTGCGCCTCGTAGTCTTTAGCGGCTTGCTTGAGAGCGTCGCCCTCGACTCCCGAATTTACCGCGAGCGTGATTTGTTTGGACGGAGAGTTGGATTGGCATGCACCAGCAAGTGTGATCGCAAGGGCTGCCAGGAGGGCGACTCGAATTCGCAATGAGTTTTGATCTCCGATTGTTTTTGTCTGCAGCGAGCGACCTATTGAAGCGTAGGCAGGCGCTAAAGTAAATGGCACTGAAGGATCGATTGGCCACGACTCGTTTCGCTCAGGGCTGGGAGGGTCACAGGGACTCAAATAACTTACATGTGATAGAGTGCCGAACCCATGCGACAGGTAGTCACTACAGCAAACGGCGGCGTCGAGGTCTTGAAGATCGAAGAGAGGCCTGATCCCCAGGCGCGGGCGGGCCAGGTTGTTATCAAAGTCCAGGCTGCCGGGCTGAACTTCGCCGACATACTCGCGCGCCAGGGTCTTTATCCCGATGGTCCAAAGAAACCCTGTGTAATGGGGTATGAGGTGGCTGGCGTCATTGAGTCGGTTGGGCCAGGCGTTGATGAATCCGTCATAGGCACTCCAGTAGTTGCCATGACACGGTTTGGCGGCCAGTCCGAAAAGGTTGTAGTCGACGAGAAGCAGTTATTCAACATTCCGGAAAAGCTTACTTTCGAGCAGGCTGCAGCAGTTCCCGTGAACTACTTGACTGCTTACGCACTGCTCGTAGCGATGGGCGGCTTAAGAAAAGGTGAAGCGGTTCTCATTCAAAACGCTGGTGGTGGCGTCGGATTAGCTGCTCTCGATATTGCCAGGCACATCGGCGCTACCACCTACGGAACTGCCAGTCCCTCGAAACATGAATTCCTTCGAGAACGCGGCTTGGACCATCCAATCGATTATCGCAACCAGGACTGGCTTCCCGTATTGCTTGAGTTGACTGGCGGGCGCGGCGTCGAATTAGTGATCGACCCGATTGGCGGTTCGCATTGGAGAAAGAGCTATGCAGCTCTGAGGCACACAGGGCGACTAGGAATGTTTGGTGTCTCGGCCGGATCGGCGAACGGTCTGGCGGGCAAACTGAAAATGGTGAAGGCGGCACTTCAGATGCCGAGGTTTCATCCGCTTGGTTTACTTAGCAAGAACCGCGGAGTGTTCGGACTGAACCTGGGTCACATGTGGCACGAACCGGAGAAGGTGACTGAGTGGGTCGAGGCAATCATGCACGGGATAGAGCAAGGTTGGATTCGTCCGCATGTTGACAATTCGTTCAAGTTCGAAGAGGCAGGTGCGGCCCATACATATCTCGAACAGCGCAAGAACATCGGAAAGGTGGTGCTGATCCCCTAACGAGAGTGGGGTGAGACGACTGTAGGGGCGGCCACGGAGTGCGCCCCCTGCAGTTTTTCGTTAAATGATCTCCGACGACTCACGACCCTGCCGCTTAGCAATGAAGAACGCGATGATTGTTGAGTAGATGAGACCGAAAAAGAGAGAACCAAGAAACAGGCTCGTGTAGGCGAAGATGGCAACTTGCCAGAGCGGCCTGGTTTGCTCGCCCGCTTCACTTAGTAGCAACTTTGGGCCGGCAATCAAAAACTGAATCAGGAAGAAGAGGCAAGCTGACAATGCATAGACCAGCGAGATTGCCATCCCTACTTTGATCCCTTCTCTAAAATAGAGATTCCCTCCCAGCTCCCTTTTACGGGCCGTCATGCCCAGGAAAATTGCCACGATAGTCGTGATGTTGAAGAGGATGGGGGCAATAATGTTTGCGGTTGAGTCAGCACCGACACCCATCACCAGCCGAACGATGACCACCCAGCCAACCACGACAGCAGTAATCAACAACCCATACTTCAAAGCGATTTTCATTTCTTCAACCTCAGCAAATTTTACTTCTCCGCCCAGAATGGCAGGCGTAGGTACGCCGTCGAGAATGAATTATCCAACTGAAAATCTCGTTTGATGATTCGAGCCGGATCAAAGAACCACAAGCCTAACGGGTCATTTCGCCGGTTCTTGTCAAACCATCCCCACGGGGGTTTGGCCATGTTGGCTCCACCAGTGTCGCCCAGGAATGCGGTGCCAATTTTCCCAACTTTGATCTTGCTGGGCACAGTTTTTCCGTTAGTCTGCTCTAGATCGATCGTGATCTCGCCGTAGTCGAAGAAAGCACCATAGGTCTTGTTGGTGGCGGCTTTAGCTTTTACCGCAGTCCACAGGCTGGCCTTGATGTGAACCAGCTGATACTCAACCGAAGCGCCTTTAACTTTCTCAGGATCCTCAGCCTTGCTACCAAATCTATAGACTGCGAATTTCTTGTTGGCGATCTGTTTCTCGTCACCAGTATATGCTTCAACGCCGTGGCCCTTGGGCTCAACATAAAGCAGCACCCGCGGACCTTCAGTTTTAAAGACGCCGATGTCTCTGGCAGAGGACTCAACCGGGCGATATTGCGAGAAGTTGCTGTGATGAAGCGTTTCTACGAAAACCACCTGGGCGCGGTCAAGATCCTTTCCGTTCTTCGCCACGACTATCAGCGCGCCCTCGAGATCGTTCTCATGAGCTACGCCGGCCTCGTCGGCAAGACCCGTCGGATCATATTCTGCACCTCGCTTCATGCCCTCACGGATTAGTTCGCTGAGAATGCGACCTCTGACCTCGCCGCCTTTGTAGTCTCGAGGATGGAAAACTGCGTAGTGAAGAAAGTAATGAGTCGCCGTTTCGCTGACTGAATAATAGACGTGGGCCAGCAAAGGAAATTTCTTATTGTCGACGTTCTCCCAATTATTGTCGCCACGCCAGTCGCCGTCGAAATCAAAATTTGTAATGTAATCACTGCGAGGATTTTCGCCGAGCGCCTGATAGAAAATTGGCGCGAAGCGAACGGCGATTTCGCGATCGAAGGAGAACTCCACTTTCTGCGAGTGCAGGTAAGCGGAAGCACCGGCACCAGCTCGTGGCGTCGATGCATCAGGCGATGCTTCCGCGCCGGGCAGGGTTAGAACACAACACCAAAGAATGAGATTGGTGATTTTCAACTGCACTTTTAACTTCTCACGGACGCTGCCGCCCGTTGAAGGGATATTGCTCCAAACGAGGGGCTTTAACCATTGAAGATGCTACCGGCCTTGCTCGCCAAATCACCGAGCCCGCCGGCTGACGAAGAACCTTCGCCACCGAGGACACTGTCTAATTGTCCTGCAATCGGCGCCGGAAGTTTGTCCTTGAGAAAACCAAGCACGGTGGTTACCGCGGTCTTTGCCTGATCTTCCGAGATGCCGGTTTTGGCTGCGACTTGTTTTACTAGTTCTTCCATTTGACTACTCCTCTATTCCCATCCGGGTGTTATGTCCCCCTGACTTCCTTGCCAGTAAGGTGTCCAGGCGAGACTCAAATGCTTAACTGCAATATCCGCCTTCTTCGGCTTCAGCGCGATGGTCTCCAGAGGTTCGGTCTGCGCGTCGAACGATTGAGTGATTGCTTCCGTTTCCGATTTGAATTCCTCGTTGAGCGTGGCGAGTTGTTGGCCAACAGCGGCCACAGTTTCCTGCGCCCGGCCCACATCTTCGGATTCTTTCATCGAGCGTCCAACTCCGCGCACGGCGGTTGTCGCCCGGCCGAGAGTGCCGACGCTGACGGCCTTCCGTCCCAGAAATGAAGAGAGCAAAGTAGCGCCGAAGGAAATCGCTGTTTGCATCTTTTGCCCTTTGGCCTGCTCGGCCTCGCGTTCCACGGCTTGTTCCGCGCGGCGGCGCCGCTCTTCGAGCGAGGCGATCTTGGGTGTGTACTTCTGCCTCAATTTTTCTACCGCGGCATCGCGCTTTTCCCGCGCTGCCTGCTGCAGCCTCAAGCGGAAGTCGCGTTCCGATTCGTCCGGATTGGATACTTCGTCAAGGTTGCCGCTCTTGAGTAGGTCAAGTTTTTGATTGCGATAGAGCCACGCTGCTAGATCTTTTTCCCACGCGGCATAACTCTTCGCCTTGCTCGCTTTGGCAGGTAACTCGGCGAACTGGGCCGCTTCATTCCCCGCCGTTTCAAGATCGGAAATCGGCAAGTCGATCTGCTTGCCCTGGTCCCAATCGACCGAAACAACGCCGTCCGAAAGCGGCGCAAGCACATTGAATTCTCGAACCGCATCAACTCGCTTATCTCTGAATCGCACCTCAGCCGCGCTAATTAACATCGGGTGATAAACCAAAGTCGCGCCGCTGATCTGGTTACGCAATGGAATAAAATACTGGGCAATCTCCGGAGGCAGCATTGGTTGACGACTCGCGCCGGTTGGCCGATCCGCCGACGTGGCTGCTGCTATGGGCGGTGCAACTGGCGGAGGCGCGGGGGAAGGTGCTGAAGTTGGCTGAACTGCGCTGGGTTGTGTTGCAGATTTGACCGGCGCCATCAGCGTCTTAATCTGCGTACGCGTTAACGGTCCACGTAGGTACGACATGGCCCAACGGGTCTCGAAAACTTCGGGCGCGTCCTCGTGCACGTTGTTCAGCAGAAAGATTCTGTTACCAAGACCCGCTAACGTCTCCTCCATCTGTTGGCGATCGAAGTTCCTGCCGGAGCCAGCTGCAACGCCCTCCAACCCTTCGAGTACCCGGGCTTTGTCTCGCTCTGTTTGCAGCCGTCCGATAAACCAGGTGCCGGTATTTGCGAGGCCTTTGTAGTCGAGATCCACTGGATTTTGAGTGGCCAAAACTACGCCGAGTCCGAAAGCGCGACCCTGCTTTAACAAAGTGAGAAGTGGTAACTTCGACGGCGGATTTGCCACCGGTGGAAAGTATCCAAAGATCTCATCCATGTAGAGAATCGCGCGCAAACTTGTGGTTCCGGATTGGCTGCGCATCCAGCCCAACGTCTGATTGAGCAACAACGAAACAAAGAACATTCTTTCGGCATCGCTAAGATGCGCAATCGAGAAAATCGAATGACGCGGTTTCCCGTTCGGGCCGTACAGAAGATCCTGGATACTTAGCGGTTCACCTTCCATCCAACTGCTGAACCCGGGGGCGGCCAACAGATTGTTCAAGGACATCGCCAACTCAAACCGATCCTTTGAAGGAAAGAAGGAGTCGAGATCCATCACACCGACCCTGGTCATTGGCGGCGTTTGGATCTGCTGGATAAGGGCTGCGATGTCGAGGTCTTTACCCGCCGCCCAGGCGCTCGCGAGAATGTTTGACAGGAGGATGTGCTCCCGACTCTTAATTGGATCGGCATCGATACCAAGCAAGCCGAGAATACTCGTCGCTGTTGTGTTGACACGTTCGCGTAGCAACTCTTCATCATCGCGAATCAACGGTTCCGGCGCGGCGAACGACTTCAGAATCGAAACCGGAAGACCTGCGGTCGAGCCGGGCGTGTAGATTCGAAAATCGGCAGCGCTTCTAAGTTTGGAAATGCGATTTCCATCCTGACCCCAACCAGCCAGTCCTTTTTTCCAGGTCTCGGCTTGTTGGGCTGCGTAAGCTTCCGCTGAAAGGCCCTTCTTCAGGGCATCATCCGGATTTATCCAGGGCGCGAAATCTTCGGCAGCCAGATTAGGAAAAGTTAGAAGCAGATTTGCGAGATCGCCCTTTGGGTCGATGATGATTGCAGGGATTCCATCGATCGCCGCTTCCTCAAGCAGGGCGAGACACAATCCAGTCTTACCGCTGCCGGTCATGCCGACGCAAACCGCATGAGTAACGAGGTCTTTTGAATCGTAGAGAATCAAGCCTTCGTTGGGTTTCTTCTCGTTCAAATCAAAAGGCCGGCCGAGGTAAAACACTCCGAGCTTCTCGAAATCTGCTTCCATTCGGTTGGTCCTTTTAGGTTTATTTGGATGGATAGATTAACAGTTAGAGTTGCGAAATCGTAGGCGAACATGCGGGTTAACAGTTTGGCTAGCGCTACCCCGCAGGACCCTACTCGGCAGCGCTGTAGTCCGTTACAGAATCGAGCGCGGTAGCGCCGGGTCGGTGTGCAACTGGAATAGATTCCATTGCGGTTCCGTGGGCAGGTTGAATTGAGTCGAGCATCCGGCGCTACCGCGCGCGGTTCTGTACTATTCTTTGCGTCCCGTGACTAACGCGATCGACATAACCAACGCGGCAGGCTCGACTGGTTTGGCGATGTGAAGCTGGAAGCCGGCAGTGATGGCGCTCTCGCGATCCTCCCTGGTTACGTAAGCCGTGAGAGCGACTGCCGGCGTTTCGCGAGCCTGCTTCGATCGCATCTTCCTGATCTTCTTAATCAACGTGTAACCGTCTTCACTGGCCATGCCGATATCGCTGATCAGCAAATCCGGCTTCCAATCGCGAACGGCTTTCAATGCTTCGGCAGCAGACTCGCAACAGTTCACTTCGCTGCCGTAACGAGTCAGGATCGCCTTCACCAAATCGCGTGAATCACCTTCATCGTCAACCACGAGGATGCGTAGCCCCTTGAGTAGTTTTGAAACATCACCCGGATCTGCAGCCGTTTCCTGATCCGTCGAAGGTTCCTCTTGAACTACGCGCGTTGTGGATGTGGCTAGCGGAAGGGTAACAGTAAAACTCGCGCCTTTGTCTTTGCCGGCACTCGTGACCTCAACTTTTCCACGATGAAGCTGGACCAGGTGTTTGACGATCGACAGTCCCAGACCCAAACCGCCATGAATTCTGGTTGTCGAGCCATCCGCCTGACGAAAACGATCAAAAATATACGGCAAAAATTCCGGCGTGATCCCAACGCCAGTGTCACTAATCGTGGTTCGAACGCTCGACTTATTGCGGGCGACTTCAACGCGGACCGACCCTCCCTCAGGCGTAAACTTTACGGCGTTGCTGAAAAGATTCCAGAAGATCTGTTGTATCCGATTGGCATCACCGGAAACAACGCAGCCGTTAGCATCGAGATCAGTTTCAAGAGTGATCGACTTTGCTTCTACAGTTGGCCTCACCGCGTCGATGGCGGATTCGATTACTGAACAGACGTTTACCGGGTTGGGTTCGATTTGGAGTTTTCCTGTAATTATGCGCGACACGTCGAGCAGGTCATCGATCAACTGTGACTGGGATCGCGCATTACGTTCGATCGTTTCAAACGCTCGCGAAGTTTGAGTCTCATCCAGCTTGCCCGAACGAACCAATTGACTCCAGCCCAGAATTGCGGATAGCGGTGTCCTTAACTCATGCGAAAGCGTGGCCAGGAATTCGTCCTTCGTGCGGTTTGCCTGCTCAGCCTCGGCCCGCGCTTCCTGCTCTCGTACTAAGAGTTGAGCGCGTTCTTCCTCGGCTTGTTTACGTTCCGTGATCTCAAGCTGTAGCTGGCTCGCATGTCGTTGCGCTCCGCTGTACAGCCTCGCATTCTCATAAGCGACCGCCACCTGGTTGGCCAGGGTTGCGGCCAACCGCTCGTCGGCTTCGGTAAACTCTTCGGCGTTAAGTTTATTCAGCAGGTAAAGCCAGCCATTAACTTTTGAACCGGACAGGATGGGAGCACCCAGAAAGGAGTGGACCAGTTCGGCAGTGTTTCCGTGGACGTGCAAAAGCTGATCGGTCTCGTTTAAGCGGAGCGCCCGGCCACTACTGATCATGTGTCGTAAGGCACGCCGTGCGACTCGCGGGACGATCTTGCTGGTATCCTCGTCCTCCCCCTGGGCGCAGCGGAAGAAGAATTGTAGCGATTTGCCGTCCCCGTTCATTACCGCCACGCCGGATTCCTGGGCGTCGACGATCTGGCGCGCAGATCGGCAGAAGTTTTTCAAAACGCGACCCGGATCATGTTCCGCAGTCAACTCCTGGCCCAGGTCGATTAGCATGCCCAACCTGGCGAGGTTGGCATTCTCGAGCTCGAGATTTTTCTCCTGCAGCAGCTGCGCCTGCCGCTTGACCTCCTGCGTCTTCTTAAACAGCTCGACAAAGACAGCCACCTTCGATCGAAGGATGTCCGGCTCGATGGGTTTTACGATGTAGTCAACGGCGCCAAGAGAGTATCCGCGACTAAGGTGACGGCCGCCCGTGCTATCAGCGGTTAGGAAGATGATCGGAATATTGCGAGAACGATCGCGCCCGCGAATCATTTCGGCAGTTTCCAAACCATCGAGGCCGGGCATGTAAACATCCATCAGGATCACCGCTACCTCGTGATCCAATAAATAACGGAGCGCATCGTCGCCCGATGATGCACTAACTAAACTTCGATCGGGCGCTTGCAGGATCGATTCGAGCGCCAACAGGTTCGTTGGACTGTCGTCGACCATCAGAATGTTTATGCGCTCTTCAGTTTCCATTGTTGTTAATGGAGTGGAGGCGAGTTCTGAATTCCGGCACTCCGTCTGCCCGGTCTCGTAGCTTGCCGTCGCTGTTGTCAGCTAAAGATAAACTACCCAGGAATGGACCAATTTCTTCAAGCGCCAGGATCCGGTCCACCGCACTACCGGCGATAGCGGAGTCTGGCATTTCGCGGCAAGTGGCCAATTCGGGATTCTCCACGATTGTTAAGCCACCGCGCGATTTGATCGCGGCCAGCCCTCGAGCACCGTCGCGATTCGCGCCCGTCAAGATCACACCAATCGTCCGTTCGTTGAATTCATCGGCAGCTGATTCAAACAGTACATCAACTGAAGGACGCGCAAAGGCCACCGGCGAATCGGTTGATAAAGCGAAGCTGCCATCTGTGACCAGCAGGTGATAGTCGCGCGGAGCGAGATAAGCGTGTCCCTGAAGAATGCTCTCCTTGTCTTCCGGCTCCGAAATCGGAATACGACTCGTGCGGGCTAGAAAATCGCATAACCCGGTCTCTGAATCCTTACCGCGATGTTGCACGATGACGACCGGCACAGGAAAATCCTGGGGCAATCCTGCAAGCACTTCCTGCAAGGCTTTCAGCCCACCGATAGAAGCCCCAATCACAACTATGTCGAATGCCACTACAGTACCTTCCGATACAGTTTGTCACTTTCATTCAAGTGTTGATAAAAGTCGGCTCGCGGTGTGAACTTCAGCGACTCCTTATTTCCAAGTCCAAATACACCAAACATACTCAAGCTGTCGTACAGCAAGTTGTGAACACGCGCCTGCAAGTCTTTATTGAAATAGATCATCACGTTGCGACAAAGAATCACCTGAAACTCGTTGAACGAACCATCCGTCGCGAGGTTATGTTCCGAAAAAACCAGATTACTTTTCAGGGCAGAGCTGAAGATCACGCTGTCATACCGCGCGGTGTAGTAGTCAGAAAAATCGTGGACCCCGCCGGCCTGATGGTAGTTGCTGGTGTATTCGCGCATCGCGGCGAGCGGAAAAATCCCATCACGCGCTTTGCGAAGGACAGCGTGGCTGATGTCGGTGGCATAGATGCGACATTTTTCGTAAAGCTTTTCTTCCTGCAGCAAAATTGCCAGGGAATAAACTTCTTCACCAGTAGAACAACCCGCGATCCAGATTTGTACGGTGGGATAGGTCCGTAGCAACGGCACGACCTGCTTTCGGAACGTCGCATAAAAGCTGGGATCACGAAACATGGCCGTAGCGTGAACCGACAACCCGAGCAGCAGTCGCTCTAAGCAGTCGTAGTCATGGAGAACCTGATTCTGAAAGGCTGAGACGGTCGCAAACTTCTCTGACCGCATCAGATCAAGTATTCGTCGCTTCAGCGAAGCGCGCGAGTAGTCCCTGAAGTCAAAACCGTAGGCACGGTAAATCCCTTCGAGCAGCAACTCGATTTCGATGTCTTCCAACGCGGCCGCCTGTATGGCCGCTTTATTCAATGCAGGAGAAGACATGTCGAAGAGTTCTCGCTTACCTCGTAACGCAAACTGTTAGTTTGCGGATGATGTGTTTGCTCGACCCTCGGATAATTTGGAGAGTGGCACAATCTGAAATTCTCTGTGCAACCTCTGTGTTCTCTGTGGTGGAGCTTTTGCTGGATGCTCATTCAACACGGAGACACAGAGAACACTGAGATTGCACGGAGAAAACATAAACATCTCACTCGCTCTCTTCCGGTCGATACAACCAAACCCGCAGCAGCGACAGCAACTGATCGATATCCAGCGGCTTTGAAATGTAGTCGGAAGCTCCAACCGCCAAACAATGATCGCGGTCCGCTTTCATTGCCTTCGCCGTCAGCGCGATGATCGGCAGCTGCTTAAACTCTTCCATCTCCCGAATCGCTGTGATGGCCTCGTAGCCATCCATTTCCGGCATCATGATGTCCATCAGGACAGCCTCTATGTCAGGATTGGCAGTAAGAATATCAATGCCTTCCTGTCCATTTTCAGCATGCAGGACATTCATGTTGTAAGCCTCAAGAGCACTGGTCAGCGCGAAGATGTTTCGTACGTCATCGTCAACGACCAGCACCTGGCGGCCAGCCAACACTGGATCCGAACGGTGATACCTGGCGAGCATCTTCCGCTTGGGTTCCGGCAAGTTCGCCTCTACGCGATGAAGGAACAACGCAGTTTCGGCGAGCAGCCGCTCCGGTGAACTTGCTTCCTTCACGATGATCGCGTCGGCCACCTTCTTCAGATGCAGCTCTTCTTTGCGTGTCAGCTCCTTACCGGTGTAGATGATGATCGGCAGATCGTAGCGGCCGAGTTCGCTTTGCAGTTTCTCGATCAACTCGAAACCGCTCATATCCGGCAGTTTCAGATCCAGGACCATGCAATCAAACCGCTCTCCTCTTAGCGCCGTCATCGCTTCTTCGCCGGTAGCGACTGCAGTGGTGTGGACATCGCCGTTGCCGATTAACTCGACCACGCTCATGCGCTGCACATCGTCGTCTTCCACCACCAGCAGTCTGCGGATTCGACGGTCAGCAAATTCGCGAATGTCGTCGAACGCCTTGCCCAGATCTTCATGTGTGACGGGCTTTTGCACGTGATTAAACGCGCCCTGTTGCAACGCGCGTTGACGTTGTTCTTCCACAGTAATGATGTGAACCGGAATATGACTGGTTGCCGGGTCGTGTTTGAGTCGATCCAGCACAGTCCATCCATCACGATCTGGAAGTCGAATATCGAGAGTGATGGCGGCGGGCTTGTACTTTTGTGCGAGTGCCAACGCCATGGCGCCGCTGGTGGCTACCAAACCTTTGAAGCCTTTGTCGCGTGCGAGATCGAGGAGGATCCCGGCGAAGCTGATGTCGTCCTCAACGATCAGGACGACATGATCACCACTTTCGATTTCATTGCGGTCGTCAAGAATGGCGGCCGCCTCGCTCGATAGAAGTGCCATGTCGTTTGAATCGTACGACTCGATTGGCGTCCACGCGGCTTCATTCTCCCTCGCTTCGGTTATTCGGGTTGGTCGCGCTGCCGAACTAGTTGCCCCGGCAGGTGCATAGTTTCGCGGCAGGTAGAATGTGAAAGTACTGCCTTCACCCGGCCTCGAGGTCACGCGAATCTCACCACCGAGTAATCGAGCAATCTCTCGGCTGATGGAGAGTCCCAGTCCAGTGCCGCCATATTTACGGCTCGTGGTTCCATCTGCTTGTTGGAAGGCTTCAAAGATAATTCGCTGTTTCTCAGCCGGAATCCCAATGCCGGTGTCACGAACAGAGAAGGCCACGATGTCGTTGGAACGACCAAGGGATTCAAGATGATAAGTTTCATCCTTCGCGGCTGGAGCAATCCGCAAGACGACCTGGCCCTCTTCCGTAAACTTGAATGCATTCGAGAGCAAATTCATAAGAATTTGCTGGAGGCGTTTATCGTCAGTCCGGATGGTTTCTGGCATTTCCTCGTCGCGATCGATGACGAATTCGAGGTTCTTATCCTGGGCCAGTTGGTGGAAACTGCGTCCCAGCTGTTGCGTTATATCCGCTACTGAAACTTCGGAGACTTCGATGCCCATCATTCCAGATTCAATCTTCGACAGGTCGAGAATGTCGTTAATTAACGAGAGGAGATCCGAGCCCGATGAATGAATCGTTTCTGCAAACTGGACCTGCTTGCCGGTCAGGTTCTCGTCGCTGTTCTCCGCGAGCTGTCGCGAAAGGATCAACATGCTGTTAAGCGGCGTGCGCAGCTCGTGAGACATGTTGGCAAGGAACTCGGATTTGTATTTCGAAGTGAGCGCCAACTGCTCGGCCTTCTCTTCCATTTCCCAGCGAGCTTCTTCGACTTCGCGATTCTTGGCTTCGACTTCGGCTTTCTGGCGGGCAAGTAAAGCAGCCTTCTCCTGCAGCTCTTCGTTGGTCTGCTGTAACTCTTCCTGCTGACTCTTCAACAGCTCTTCTGATTCCCTTAACGATTCCGCCTGTTGCTCGAGCTGCTCATTGGTCTTCTTAAGCTCGTCCTGTTGGCTCTGTAGTTCTGCTGCCAGAGATTGCGATTGCTGGAGCAGATCTTCAGTTCGTGTGTTAGCGGCAATCGTGTTCAGCACGATTCCGATACTTTCCGTCAGCTGGTCGAGGAAAGTTAGGTGAGTATCGCTGAAGGTGCTGAAGGTGGAGAGCTCAATCACTGCCTTTACGTCACCTTCAAACAAGACGGGAAGGACCACGATGTTATGTGGCGGCGCTTCACCGAGTCCTGACGCCACATAGACGTAGTTCGATGGAACGTTCGTTACCAGAATTCGCTCACGCTCGAGAGTACACTGGCCCACCAGCCCTTCGCCGGCGTGAAATTCGTTCGCCAGGTTCTTGCGCTTCTTGTAAGCGTAACCACCAAGCAGTTTCATTAGCGGCTCGCCATTTGAACTCGCATTTACGTAGAAGACGCCCTGTTGTGCATCCACCAGCGGTGCCAGTTCGGAAAGGACCATTTGCGCGACAGTGGTCATATCGCGTTGGCCCTGAAGCATTCGCGTAAACCTGGCGAGGTTGGTCTTCAACCAGTCCTGCTCCATGTTTTTCTGAGTGGTATCTTTGAGATTGAGAATCATCTCATTGATGTTGTCTTTGAGCGCCGCGACCTCGCCTTGCGCTTCGACCGTAATCGATCGCGTCAGGTCGCCCTTGGTCACAGCCGTGGAAACTTCGGCAATTGCTCTTACCTGCGTTGTCAGGTTTGCCGCGAGGCCGTTGACGTTGTCAGTCAGGTCGCGCCAGGTTCCGGCTGCTCCGGGCACGTTTGCCTGGCCGCCAAGTTTTCCTTCCACTCCCACTTCGCGCGCCACCGACGTTACCTGATCGGCAAACGTCGCGAGCGTGTCGGTCATGTTGTTGATGGTGTCGGCGAGCTCAGCGATTTCGCCTTTCGCTTCCACCGTCAGCTTGCGTTCAAGATCGCCGTTGGCCACTGCGGTAACGACTCGAGCAATACCGCGCACCTGGTCAGTGAGGTTGCTGGCCATCGAGTTCACGTTGTCCGTCAAATCTTTCCAGGTCCCGGCAACGCCGCGTACATCAGCCTGGCCGCCGAGTTTCCCTTCGGTTCCTACTTCGCGGGCCACCCGCGTAACTTCCGAAGCGAACGAATTCAACTGGTCCACCATCGTGTTGATAGTGTTCTTCAACTCGAGGATTTCGCCTTTAACGTCTACCGTGATCTTCTTCGAGAGGTCGCCGTTTGCCACGGCCGTAGTCACGTCGGCGATGTTACGCACCTGACCGGTGAGGTTGCTGGCCATGGAGTTCACATTGTCGGTTAAGTCTTTCCACGTGCCGGCTACTCCGCGTACATCAGCCTGACCGCCGAGTTTTCCTTCGGTACCCACCTCGCGGGCCACCCGCGTAACTTCCGAGGCAAACGAATTCAACTGGTCCACCATCGTGTTGATGGTGTTCTTGAGTTCGAGAATCTCGCCTTTAACGTCTACCGTGATCTTCTTCGAGAGGTCGCCGTTTGCCACAGCGGTGGTCACTTCTGCGATGTTTCGCACCTGCCCGGTGAGGTTGCCGGCCATGAAGTTCACATTGTCAGTCAGATCTTTCCAGGTACCGGCGACACCCATTACCTGTGCCTGTCCCCCTAGTCTTCCTTCGGTACCCACCTCGCGGGCCACGCGAGTAACTTCCGAAGCGAATGAGCTCAACTGGTCCACCATCGTATTTATTGTGTTCTTCAGCTCAAGAATCTCGCCTTTAACGTCTACTGTAATTTTCTTGGAGAGGTCGCCATTGGCCACGGCCGTCGTTACTTCAGCGATGTTTCGCACCTGACCGGTGAGGTTTCCGGCCATGGAATTCACACTGTCGGTAAGGTCTTTCCACGTGCCGGCCACGCCGCGCACATCGGCCTGTCCACCGAGCTCGCCTTCGGTACCTACCTCGCGAGCCACGCGGGTAACTTCCGAAGCAAAGCCGTTAAGTTGATCCACCATCGTGTTGATGGTGTTCTTCAATTCGAGAATTTCTCCGCGAACGTCTACAGTAATTTTCTTGGAAAGGTCGCCGTTGGCCACCGCGGTGGTCACTTCTGCGATGTTGCGCACCTGACCCGTCAGGTTGCCGGCCATCAGATTCACGCTGTCCGTAAGATCCTTCCAGGTGCCGGCCACACCCTTAACGTCGGCCTGACCGCCAAGTTTTCCCTCCGAGCCCACCTCGCGAGCCACGCGCGTAACTTCAGAAGCGAAACCGTTGAGCTGGTCCACCATCGTATTGATCGTGTCTTTGAGCTCAAGGATTTCGCCCTTAACGTCTACCGTGATCTTCTTGGACAAGTCGCCGTTGGCCACGGCGGTCGTGACCTCAGCGATGTTGCGTACCTGACCGGTAAGATTGCCGGCCATGAAATTCACGTTGTCAGTCAAATCTTTCCAGGTGCCGGCTACTCCAATCACTTGCGCCTGGCCGCCGAGTTTTCCTTCGGTTCCTACTTCGCGAGCCACACGCGTAACTTCCGATGCGAACGAATTCAACTGGTCCACCATCGTGTTGATAGTGTTCTTCAACTCGAGGATCTCGCCTTTAACGTCTACTGTAATTTTCTTGGAAAGGTCGCCATTGGCCACCGCCGTGGTTACGTCGGCGATGTTGCGCACCTGACCGGTGAGGTTGCTGGCCATAGAGTTCACATTGTCGGTTAAGTCTTTCCACGTGCCGGCTACTCCGCGTACATCAGCCTGACCGCCGAGCTTTCCTTCGGTACCCACCTCGCGGGCCACACGCGTAACTTCCGAGGCAAACGAATTCAACTGGTCAACCATCGTGTTGATGGTGTTCTTAAGTTCGAGGATTTCGCCCTTAACGTCTACCGTGATCTTCTTCGAGAGGTCGCCGTTGGCTACGGCGGTGGTCACTTCAGCAATGTTTCGCACCTGACTGGTGAGGTTGCTGGCCATGGAATTCACGCTGTCGGTAAGGTCCTTCCACGTTCCGGCCACGCCCTTCACTCTCGCTTCGCCGCCTAGCTTTCCTTCGGTACCCACCTCGCGGGCCACGCGAGTAACTTCAGATGCAAAGGAACTCAACTGGTCCACCATCGAGTTCACAATTTTGACGGTGCGCAGAAACTCGCCCTTCAACGGCCGTTCATCAACCTGCAGGGCCATTCGTTCGGAAAGGTCGCCGTTAGCGACTGCGCCGATCACGCGGGCCATTTCACTAGTGGGGCGCGCCATGTCGTCAATGAGCAGGTTTGTCGAGTCGACCAGTCGCAGCCAGGATCCGGACGCTGCTGGAACTGCCGCACGGTGATTTATTTTTCCTTCCTTACCCACCACGCGACTGACTCTTTCAACTTCCTTCGCAGTCTTGTCGCTCAATTCAATGATGTCGTTGAGGGTGTCCGCGATTTTCCCCGCTTCGCCCGTCCACTCGCCGGGTAAGCGGACCGAAAAATCGCCTTTCTTGAAAGCCACAAGGGTCTTGAGTAACAGCCTTGTGTTAATTGAGTCTTTGGTCAGGGTTTGAGTCGCCATAGGGTAACCTTCCGAGTTTTTTGCAGAATTCGAATACAGGTTGGTCAACAAACGCTAGCCAGAGGGTCTGGCAAGATCGGTTAAGTGAGCGCAATAAACCGCTCAGCACAGTCTGGGACCGTGCAATTTAGCGCTGGGGAAATAATAAATTGGGGGATGCAGAGACAATTTCTGTCGCTGTGATGGATATTCTATACCGATGGCTAGCCGATGTGTAAATCCTTTTCGAAAAGGAGGACCGGGTGCGTGGTTTCGTCTTCCAGATGAGAAAGCAGTCGTAAAACTTAGGTTGTAACGCTACTTAGCATTTTCCTTGTTAGCTTCATTACAAACGGATGACCGCCGGATCTGGGGCTCTGACTTGATGCGGCAAAATGCATGCATCACGAATTCCCGTCCCATGAGTCAAACGATCACCGAGCCTCCGTGTAACTCGACGACTGGGAACCGAACCACGAGATTATGGAGATTTGATTGCAGACTTAGATTTATCTGGTACTCGGATGCCATTAGGGAGTATAGTCCCGCGTCGAAACCGCATTCCCGGCAGTCCTGAAATTTGAACTCAATTTTGGAGAGACAATAAATGAAAAAGTTCCTTGCACCTCTAGGTTTGCTTGTGCTCGGCCTGGCGTTTCTGCTAGCGAGCGTTCCCACCAAGAATGTCGATGCCCAGGGTCGTCCTGACGATCCCGGATACCAGGCTGCATTGAGAGCCGACGGTAAGATTGTCGCTCCCGATGGAGTAGTGTTTGATTCTCACAAAGACTTCATTGATGCCGGCAGAAAGTGCAGTACTCGGCATGCCGACGACATTGAAATTGAAGAAATTAATAATCGCATAGCCAAGGCTCGTGGCCTGGGTGCGACTCGCGGACAGGGTGGTGGAGCCGGCAGTGGTGGCGGTGGTTCGGACGATGCCGCCAGACTCTACCCGAATGGTTCGATCACTATTCCAGTCCACTTTCACGTGGTCTATCGATCGGACGGCGTTGGCAATATTCCGGAGTCGTCGCTTGACGCCCAAATAGCCGCCATGAACGAGCACTTCTCTGGTCTGGACACTCCGGCATATCGAGGAGCGGCCTCAAATATGTCCTTCCGCTTCTCAAAAGCCAGCGTGACTCGCACTATGAATAACACGTGGTACGCCGCTGGTCCGGGCTCAAGCGCCCAGACCCAGATGAAGAATGCGCTGCACGCAGGCACCGCCGACGATCTGAACTTCTACACTAATAGCGGTGGTGGTTATCTTGGTTGGGCCACGTTCCCGAATGAGTACGCGGGTGCGCCTCTACAGGACGGCGTGGTTTGCTACTGGGCATCGCTGCCTGGTTCCAACTATGTTCCATACAACGAGGGCGACACTGGGACCCACGAAGTTGGTCACTGGCTCGGTCTCTATCACACGTTCCAGGGCGGCTGCACCTCTCCAAACGATGGAGTTGCTGATACACCGTCAGAACGTGGACCAACCTACGGCTGTCCCAGCAAGAACCTGGACACCTGCAAAGGCCCGCAAAACGCGGGAATCGATCCGTACGAGAACTTCATGGACTACACAGACGATCCATGCATGTACAAATTTAGCCTCGGACAAGCTGATCGCGCCGATTCGATGTGGGCAACTTATCGCCTCGGCCATTAGGATTACGACAAATAGTTGGTCAGAATAGAGGGAGTGCTTCTTCGGGGGCACTCCTTCTATTTTAGAAGTCGAGGAAATACCGATGCTTATCGTGTTCGTCTTGTTTTCCGCATTCCTAACACTTTCCATGAATAGCGCAGGCTCCAATCATCAAGAGGGAGGTCGAATCCGCCCGCCAGATCAGCTCAAGTGTGACAGGAGTGACTTAACTTCCTATGACGGGCTGATCATGGCGTATCGCCGGCGTTACGGCAGCACGTTCCTGCGGATTCGGACAAACTTCGACACGACGGAAGAAGTGGTGATCCGCCACCCCAAGACAGACAAGCCCATCAGGTTCTATCTGATCAATGGTGAGGCATTTACCAATTCCGATTGGGGACGTATCGAGAAGCGACCGAAGGTGTTGAAGGATGGAATGCGAGCTAACATTTGGGTGTGCCGAGGAAATCCCAGCATTCAGCCGGTGGTTGACTGGCGCCCGGACGATACTGGTGCGAATCCACGCAGCAGATGACAAAGATGGGTTTGGGGGGAGAGCCTACTTGATCGAAACCGTCTTCACGTTTACGAATTCGCGAATGCCAAATTCGCCGAGCTCGCGTCCATAGCCCGAGTTTTTAACGCCGCCAAAAGGAAGGCGTGGATCAGAAGCGACCATGCTGTTGATGAAGACGCATCCCGCCTCAAGTTCGTCAACGAACCGCTGTTGTTCATTAGGGTCATTCGTCCATGCCGAGGCGCCTAAACCGAAATCCGTGGCATTGGCCAGTTCGATTGCTTCGTCGACGTTGGCGACGCTAAATAACATCGCGACCGGGCCAAATACTTCATCGCAATAGGCGGGCGAATTTCTGGGAACACTCGCCAGTACCGTTGGTTCATAGAAATTCCCCGCGCCTTCCAACCGCTTTCCTCCACTAAGCAGGACCGCTCCCGCTGCAATAGACGTTTGCACTTGCTCGTGAACGTCTTTCAGAATTTGTTCAGTCGCGAGTGGGCCAATGTCTGTCGATTCCTTTGTCGGATCGCCGACGCGTAACGCTTTCATCTGATCGACAAAACGTCGTTCGAATTCGTCGTAGATTTTCGCTGAAACAATGAAGCGCTTCGCGGCGATGCACGACTGGCCGTTGTTGATTGTGCGGGCTTTAACTCCAGTGGCAACGGCATCTTCAAGATTGGCTGAAGGCATCACGATGAATGGGTCGCTGCCGCCGAGTTCGAGCACCGTTGGCTTAATCTCTTGGCCAGCGATGCGGGCTACACTGCGTCCGGCCGGTTCACTGCCCGTGAGAGTAGCGGCTGCGACTCGTTTATCTTTTAGAATCTCGGCGACTGCTTCGGATCCAATCAGCAGAGTTTGAAAAGCGCCTTCCGGGAATCCGGCGCGGTTGAAGATCTCTTCGATTGCGAGGGCACACTGCGGAACATTCGAAGAATGTTTGAGCAGTCCTACGTTGCCGGCCATGAGGGCAGGAGCGGCGAAACGAAACACTTGCCAGAAAGGGAAGTTCCAGGGCATGACGGCGAGAACCGGACCCAGTGGTTGAAAGTGAACGTAGCTGCGGGTGGCGTTTGTTTCAACCACTTCGTCTGCCAGATGGCGCTGGGCGTTCTCCGCGTAATATCGGCAGACCCATGCACACTTCTCGACCTCGCCGATTGCGCCGGTGATCGGTTTGCCCATTTCAGTGGTCATCAAACGGGCGAATTCAGTCTTCTCGGTTTCAAGTATCTCCGCCGCTCGGTGCATCCACTTTTCGCGATCCGAAAAGGAAGTCTGGCGATAGGTTTTGAATACTTCCGCTGCGCGTTGAAGCTTCGCCTCAAGCTCGGCATGGTTTAATGCTTCGAAGGTCTCGATGGTCTCGCCCGTTGCCGGGTTGATGGATGCGATTGGCATGGAGCTCCTCTGGGAATTGATGGAATTGATTATAGATGAAGAGATAGACTCCTGCCCGTAATCAATTCTTGAAACAATTTTTGTATCCTGATTCTGAAAATGAAAAGTAAGACTCTCGACAAATTCGCGATCGCCGCGGCGCTTCTGGAGATTGCTGCCTTACTTGAAATGAAGGGTGGCAAGGATCGTTTTAAGGCCCGTGCTTATCAAACCGGTGCTCGCGTGATTAGCGGCATTACAGAAGACGTCAAGGATGTAGTTCGTGACGACCGGTTAACCTCGATGCGTGGAATAGGCGATGCACTCGCCTCACAAATCAAACAACTTCACCTGACGGGCGAGTCATCAGTTTTGAGTGGTTTGAAGAAAGAGTTTCCGCCCGGCATCTTGGAGCTATCCGGCGTCCCGGGTCTTTCTGTTGCTAAGATCCGCGCTCTTCATGAAGGCTTGGGCATCACTTCGATTGCCGAGTTGAAGGCAGCCGCAGAAGCAGCGCGGGTTAGAGAGCTAAAGGGCTTCGGAGCTAAGACCGAAGAACAAATTCTCAAATCTCTCGCGGCGCCTGAGAAACGGACCAAGACTGACCAGCGACTACATCTCCACCAAGCATTTCGCGTCGCCAGCCAGGTGACTGATTACTTGGAGACCACATCAAGCGAGCTTGCTCTCGCTGGATCGCTGCGCCGCTGGAAAGAAACGGTCGGGACAATTCGCGTCGTCGCTAAGACGAGCAAACCCGAAGTACTCATCAAATCGTTTCTGAAGTTCCCACTAATAGTCAAAGTTAACGAAGAAACTAAGAATAGTTGCCTCGTAACTCTCGCCGAAGGCGCTAGGGTTTCAGTCGTTGCCGCTAAACCAAGTGACTTTGTCCTGACGCTATTCACTGAAACAGGATCGCCAGCACATATCGCCAAGATTCAACAGATTGCGAGCGGTGAGCTGAAGCTCAAGAGCGCAAGACGAGTGACAGCGGCCAGGGCGAAAACCACTTCGCAGCCCACGAGTGAGGAGACTCTTTTCAGTCGCTTTGGTTTGCAATACATCCCGCCCGAGTTGCGCGAAGATGTTGGTGAAATTGAAGCTGCGGCTGCAGGCAAACTGCCTCACGATTTACTAAGCCTTAATGACATTCAAGGCATGGTCCATTGCCACACGACTTACTCCGACGGCAAGCATTCAGTGGAACAGATGGCCCGGGCGGCTGAAGCCATGGGAATGAAGTACATCACCATTACAGATCATTCGCCCACAGCGTTTTACGCTGGGGGTGTTACCCTCGATCAACTTAAGCGGCAATGGGATGAGATTGATGAAGTCCAGCAAAAGGTCAAAGTAAAACTCTTGCGCGGAACTGAGTCGGACATCATCGCCGACGGTCACCTTGATTACCCGGATAAGATTCTTGAACAGTTTGACGTGATCGTTGCCAGCATACATTCACGTTACAAAATGGATTCGGAAAAGATGACGAAGCGAATTGTTACCGCGATGCGCGAGCCGGTCTTCAAGATCTGGGGACATGCGCTCGGCCGTTTGATCCAGCGTCGGCCGCCGTTTGAATGTGATGTAGAGAGGATTCTTGACGTGATCGCTGAATCCCGTGCCGCGATCGAAGTGAATGGAGATCCGTTCAGACTCGACATGGAACCACGATGGATTCGCGAGGCGCGTAAACGAAAAATCAAGTTTGTGATTTCGGTGGATGCGCATTCCACCGGCGCGCTGAATAACTTGAAGTATGGGGTAGGAATGGCCCGGAGAGGTTGGGTTAGACGGGTCGAGGTTTTGAATACGCTCGGTGTGAAGGCGTTTCAAAAAGCCGTAAGACCCGCTGAGGCGTAGCCTCAATCCTTTTTTTGCGCAGTCGGGCAGAGCCTTTCCGCCACATCGGCGGACTAACTTACTTCGCTGAAGACGAGCACATACCCGTTCGGATCTCGAACTTCAAATTCCCACGCTCCATACGGTTGCTGTCTGAGAGGCTGCAAAATCGTGACCTTGTCTTTGATGGCCTCATAAAACTCGTTCACGTTCTTCATTCGAAGGTATGCGTCCCAGACACCGCCGTTCCGACGCGCGTAAAGATCCGGTTTCTCATGGCCTTCGATTCGTTGAATCATGATTTCAACGTGGTCGAGGAATAATATTGCGAAGACATGGGGTTCAGATTCAGGGAAAGGATCACTCCAAAACCCTAGTCGTTCCTGGTACCAATGCATGGTCGCGCCAACGTCGGCTACAGCGAAACAAGGGGCAATTGAAGTGAATCCAGCCATATTATTTCCCTATGGCTCCTCTCCGCCTTCTGGTCCATAGAATATTACCCAAACCGCGAAGTCATCGCTGAAATTCTCAAAGCGATGCGGTACTCCGGCCGCGGCGAAGAGCAAATCGGATGGATCAAAACTCTTTCGGCTTTCGCCGCAAACGAATTCGCCCTTACCCCTTGCTACGAAGTAAATCTCGTCGCGGCTATGAGGTTGTTGCGGGTCGTGTCCTTCCGGCGCGTAGATTTCGACCAGAAGCGAACCGTGTGGGAAAATGGTCGCGAAGCGTTTTCCGTCCGGAGCCGGTAATTGTCCAAGCGCTTCAGCGAGCCTCAGCGTCGCGCATGAGTTGTTTTGCTTCATCGTTCTAAAAGAGCGGCTTAGTCGAGTCCAGGAGTTGACTGATTGCTCAGAACCAGGGAAGTTTGCCAATCCCAGAGTGTTTCGAGTTGAGGGCCCTCAGAAGCTCCGACAGGTCCTGCTTAGCCTCAGCTGCGTTAACTTCGATTCCCTCGAACTTTTTTCTTTCGCGCCAGTGGCGCCAGGTTTCAAGAAGCTTAGCGTGAGTGCCTGAGGCTGTATGAAACTGCTCTCCATTGATCAACAAACGTCGCTCAAGCTCTCGAATCACATCACCCAATTTGCTCGACAATGCTTTAACCGAGGTCTCATCAGTTCGGAGCGTTCCTGATTCGTCGAGCAGAGTGAGGAGCTTGAGGGCAGATGGAGATAATCCCTTCATCTGCCAGTCCTCACGCGCAGTTCCGATTGCCAGGATTTCAGACCAAAACTTTCGATGAACGAATGTGACCTTGCCGGAAACCAGCTTTGTGATTAAGACGTCCGGATGGTCCTCCAATTTTTCGTTAATCTGAAATATGACCGGGGCCATGGGGTGCGACCACCAGGAGCCTCGCATCGGCTCGCCCGCAATGATGCCGCACACGCTGGGAAGCTTTGGATCGGCCTCCAACAAAAAGCCAGAACCCCGAAGCACGGTGAAAACCCGTTCAAAATGATCGGCTTTAGTCACGCCCGCCGATACTAACCTAATATAGGTTTCCCGCGATTAGATTCTGAAGAACCGAGGCGCTATATGGACTGTCTTTTTTGCGACATCATCAAGGGAGCCACAGACTCCGTAAAGGTCTTCGAAGATGAAGTTTCAATGGCCTTTCTCGACCACCGCCCACTTTTCCCCGGCCATTCTTTGCTCGTTCCGAAGACGCATTTCGAAACCCTGACAGATCTGCCTGCAAAACTCGTCGAGCCGCTGTTTCTTAATGCTCAGCTTTTGGCGGGTGCCGTAGAAGCCGCGCTAAAAGCCGAAGGGACTTTCGTGGCGATGAATAATCGCGTGAGCCAAAGTGTGCCCCATTTGCACATCCATGTCGTACCCAGGCGTAAGAAAGATGGCTTGAAGGGCTTTTTCTGGCCGCGTAACAAATATGAGAACGCGGAGCACATGATTGAAGTGCAAAAACTAATTCAAGCTGAAATCGCAAAGATGAAAAACGCTTCCACCAAATCCTGAACATGCTGAACGAAATCAAAATGAGTAGGAAATCATTGATGTATTTCCTTGTTGGACCAGATCGTAAGCGCGGATTCTCGTTTACAAACGAGTGTCAAGAAAAAAATCAGTACGCTGAAAAAAATAAAACACATAAAAAATTGATCTTAAAAAAGCATTCGCGTATAACTCTCTCCGTCGCGAGGGTCACGGCCTTCGAGACCAACAAAGGGATCGGCGACCGATGTGGTGACACACGGAAGAGAGGAAAGACAGGCGGACTGTTAATCCTATTGACGCCCTGAGTTGAAGCCGAAAGGCTTTGCTAGAGAGAGTCGCGAGGCTTTCTTGAGCCACTCGGATAAAAACGAGTGGTACCCTTAGGAGAGGACCCGCCGAAGGGAGCGAATTGGTTCGGCGCAAGCTGAACTGACGTTGTCGGATCGTAACCGAAGGTGGAGGAAAAGCCACCAGAACAAAAACCTAACGGCACCGCGTCCGAAAGGATGCGAGGATTGTGAAAGCAATCCGTGTGCTGACCGAGGATCGAACTGACCGCCAGTTGATCATCGGGATACAAATCGGCAGCCTAGTGTGTACATGCGAAGCTGCCATCCTATTAAAAGCTTCGGCGATTTTTAGGACAACGGATTGCGCTATCTTCAGCTTGCTGGAGGTAGCGTTTTCCGTTTTATAGTCCCACCAAAACAAGTTATTATTAGCCTCCAAAAATCAATTCTGCTCTTAAACTTGCGCAAGTGCTCTCCCGTCTCCCTTCGAGTTTTGCGCCCAGCCCCTAGGAGATACATCAATGACCGAAGCAAAAATGCAGGAGACCCCAGGGTTTGCGCCGGGAACGTTTTGTTGGATCGAACTGGCCACCAGCGATAACGAAGCCGCAAAAAAGTTTTACACCGAATTGTTTGGCTGGAGCTTCAAAGATAATCCCATGGGTCCGGACATGGTCTATACCATGCTCCAAAAGGACGGCAAAGATGTGGGCGGTCTTTATAAGTTGATGCCGGAGATGGTTGCGCAGGGTATTCCTCCCCACTGGCTTAATTACGTATCAGTGGCGAGTGCTGATGAGAGCGCGACTAAGGCAACGGAAGCTGGCGGCACTTTGATGAAGGAGCCGTTTGATGTGATGACGTACGGCCGGATGGCTGTGGTTCAGGATCCCACCGGCGCTGTTTTCGCCTTATGGCAGCCCCTAACACACCCAGGATCAGGAATCTACAACGTGCCTGGTTCGTTTTGTTGGAATGAGCTGGCCACCACTGACACCGCCAAAGCAGGAGACTTCTACGTAACGCTTTTCGGGTGGGGAAAGGACGTGCAGAATTTTGGCCCCATGGAATACACCATGTTCATTAATGGCGACCGGCCGGCGGGTGGAATGTATAAGATGCCGCCTGAGATGGGGAACATTCCTCCTAACTGGCTGACGTATTTTGCGGTGGAGGACTGCGATGCGAGCGCGGCGAAGGCAACTGACCTGGGCGCGACAATAATGGCGCCGCCGTCCGATATTCCAGGGATTGGACGCTTCGCAATTGTGATTGATCCGCAAGGTGCTGCCTTTGCGATCATCAAACTCGAGAATCCCCAATAACGGTTCATAACTCGAAAAAGCGACGGCAAGTTGAGTCGTTTTCAATCGTGCTCAACTTGCCGTTCGTGTATTCGCCGTTGATATCTCATTCTCCAGTCTGAATTAGTCATCGGAAACTGTGAGTCTTTCGATGACAAATGAAATCAGAAATGAGATATCGAAAGTGTCTCAGCATTACCGGCTGTCCGCTTAGGTTCCGATGAAATCAAAGATCGTTTGGCTCATTCTGTGCGGTATCTGGGGGTCAACCTGGCTGTTCATCAAGATCGGCCTTGTAGATTTGCCGCCACTCTCGTTTGCCGCGATACGTTTCGTGATCGCCGCCGCGATCCTTTGGGCACTCGTGGCAATGAGGCGTTTTGCTTTGCCGCGCGCAAAGCGCGATTGGCTAATGCTCGCCGGGACTGGAGTGTTGGCCTTTACAGTGAATTACGGTCTGGTGTTTTGGGGAGAGCAGTTTATCTCATCTGGCCTCGCTGCACTGCTTCAAGCGACAATTCCTGTATTTGGATTGCTCCTGGCCCACCTGCACTTGCCTGCCGAACGTATGACCTTGCCAAAAGTGCTGGGTGTACTGCTTGGAGTAATCGGGGTTGGCGTAATCTTTTCGAATCAGTTGAGTGTAGCGGGACCACAGGCGCTGGCGGGTTGTGTTGCCCTCGTTGTTAGCGCTGCCGGTGCGGCCTACTCGAACGTCCTAATCAAAGCGCATGGTGGAAAATTAGAGCCCACGATCATTGCCGCCACGCAAATGACGTTTGGTTTGATACCTATCCTATTGTTGGGCCTATGGTGGGAAGGCAATCCGTTGCACTTTCGCTGGACCGGCAAGGCTATTCTCTCACTCGTTTATCTTGCAATCGTCGGCTCAGTGATCGCGTTCATTCTTTATTACTGGCTGGTCCAGCATATGGATGTGACGAAGAGCATGATGATCGCGCTGGTGACACCTGTAACGGCGGTGATTCTGGGAATGATCGTTCTCGGAGAGCAACTGGACTGGCGGACACTTGCAGGAGGAGTGCTGATTTTAAGCGGTATCGCGATGGTGGTTATTCGCCGGAGGAAGAAGCACGAGCCGGAGATAGTTTCGACGGGTTAATCTTAGAGATTCAACCAACGACCTTAGGCAACTCCGGGATTGCGCCGCCACGCCACCCGATTCGCGGCTGCCGCCTGGGGACCCCGGTTGTCGGCGCTTTGGTTATCCTTCCAGTGCTTCGAACGGTTGAATTAAAAACTTAGGTAGCGTTCTGGCGAAAGTGAGCGGCGCCAAGCCGCCGCAATCCAAAGCGCCGACAAGGCGGCGCGCTCCAAGGAAAAGGTCTATTCCCTACGTTATGAACATGCTCCTAACGGAGATTGCGCATTGATATATGCCTCGACGGCTCGAGCGACAGACTCAGCTTCCAGCACCGGATAGAAATCCGGAAGCCTTCTTAATTGTGTCAACTGTTCCTGCATTAGCCAAAAGCCACCTATCTCCGTGCCAAAACAATTCGGTGTAGCAAGTTCCAATGCGGTGCGGTGAACGGCTCGCAGATACTTCGCCGAATCGCGGTCTATCTCAACCACACAATCAGCAAGGGCAAAGCCAAGTAGATTCAGATCCGTCACCTGGGTTTCGATTGGCTCGCTTTCCTTCATCACATTACTCGGCGAACGGTTATTTGCTGGTCGAAGCGTGATCGTATTTTCGAATCAGCCCTCGCACGATCCCCTGAATCTGAATTCGTTCCGGTGTCTTGATGAAGATGGGTTTGAATTGGGGGTTGGCCGGTTCCAAACGAATGAAGTCGGGCTCGCGATAAAACTTTTTCACCGTGGCATAGTTGCCGTCGATCAGCGCCACTACCATCTGGCCGTTTTCAGCGGTCTCCTGCGACGACACGATGATGATGTCGTTGTCCTGAATGTTCTCGTCAATCATTGAATCTCCACGTACGCGCAAGGCAAACATGCGACCCCGGCCCACCATGTTTCGCGGAGCAGAGATAGTCTCATGCGAAAGAATAGCTTCGATGGGTTGACCGGCGGCTACCATTCCCAAAAGAGGAATTTCCGTTTCGTCGTCAGTGCCTTGCTGTCTGATTAGCTCAATGCCGCGGCTGACGTTGGGGATTCGTTTTATAAATCCCTCGCGTTCAAGTGCGGACAGAATGCTGTGAACGCTTGCCGGCGAGCTCATATGAAATTGTTTGCCGATTTCAGCGATGGTGGGAGGCTGATTGTGCACCTCCTGGTAGCGGGAGATAAATTCATAGACCTGCCGTTGCCGAGCTGTTACTGGCATTTAGAAACCTCCAGCTAAAAATTCTTGCCTCAATTAAGCACCGCGTGGTATTTTCGTCGCGAGACGAAAATCAAGCGAATATTAACGAATGGAAGGAGATACGTCAAGGAAGTTTTGGAAGTGCCGAGGTTGCGTCCGCCAAGCCGCCGCGTACCAAACCGCCGACAATGCGGCGCACTCCAGGGAGTTGGATTTTATTTAAGTACCTTCGCGAGTTTTTTGAGATCGTCAACGAAGCGACGATGTTCCAGACGTCGAGTTTCATCGTCTGGCGCTCTGAGAATGGAAGAAGGATGAACAGTGGCCATTACGTAAGGAGCAAGCGTGGATTCGAGGAATTCGCCCCTCTGTTTGGTAACGCGAAATTTTGCACCGAGCAGGGTCTGGGCGGCAGTGGCGCCGAGGACCACGATAACTTTTGGTTTAACCACTGCGATTTCGGCCTCGAGCCAGGGACGGCAGGCCTTGATTTCCTGTGAGTTGGGTTTCTTATGAATACGACGCTTGCCGCGGGGTTCCCACTTGAAATGTTTGACAACATTGGTGACGTAAGTTTGGCGACGATCGATTCCCGCTTCTTCCAACGCATCATTGAAGAGTCGTCCGGCGGGACCTACGAAAGGTTCACCCGCAAGGTCTTCTTCGTTGCCCGGCTGTTCCCCAACGAACAAAACGATCGCGCGTCGTGGACCTTCGCCAAAGACAGTTTGCGTTCCTCGTTTCCAAAGGTCGCAAGCTTTACAGTCCGCGGCGGCTTTGCGTAGTGAGGAGAGACTTAGTTTGTCCGGGAAGAAATCTTTGGCTGAACCTGGTGCAGTTTTTCGTGGCATTGGTTGTAAAGCAAACTGTTAGTTTGCTTATGGCTTGGCATCGCTCAAGCTTGAAATTTACTACCACCAAGCAAACTAACAGTTTGCTTTACGGTTATAAATGATGAGAGCAGCAATTACCAAAACTGAAATTGAATCGGAGATTGCCACCCGCTTTGGCTCTGCTTTTAAGCTGCATGAAAAAAGGCCGGGGGAGTTTTTATCAAGTGGGGTGGCGCAAATAGATTCGATCTCCGGAGGACTTCCGCGCGGAGCTATCACAGAGATCTATGGACCAGCATCTTCCGGCCGCACCAGCTTCATGCTTTCCACGCTGGCCCATGCGACCAGGCATGAAGAAGTATGCGCCCTCGTGGATATGAACAATGTATTCGATCCGCAATCAGCAGCTGAAGCGAACGTGAAATTTGATCGCCTGCTGTGGATCCGCTGCGCCAACAATCTTGAGAATGCATTTAAGGCTACTGACATGTTGTTGCAAGCCGGCGGATTTGGGCTGGTGATGCTCGACCTCGGTGACCTGCCGGCCAAGTCAGCCAAGAGAATTATCTCGTCATGGTGGTATCGTTTTCGGCGTACGCTCGAAACCACCCCTACCGTCCTGGTTGTGATCGTAGAAGATAGCGCCGTCAAATCGTGTGCAGCTCTGGCGTTGGAATTAAAGATAGAGAATTGCCTGTGGTCATCAAGCGAGGTCATGAAACAGGGGGCAGTCACTAACTTTAATTCTCATCGTCCGAGAGCATCGTCACCGAATCCTGAGCCGCAGGCGCAGACCGATCCCGCAGGTATCTCATCGCTTTCTACTTCGTGGGCGACTCGCTTTCGCCGGCAACGAGACGTGACGCTTTTCCCTCACGCAAACCTGCTCCGAGGTCTGGCTTTTCAGGTTGAATGCCGACGCCCGCTCCATTACAGAACCGAGCGCGGTGGCGCCGGATCGGCTTGGTCGGTCCGGGCATAATCAGAGCTAAGTCCGTCGACTTCGGCTCTGCCGCCGCACAGTGCGGAAAGCCTTTGGCTTTCCGTCCAAGTTCTCCTTGCCTCTGAGCTGAGCCTCGGAAGAGAGGTTCCTACACTCCGAAAGGCCGAGCCTTTTCGCACTATGCGGCGGTAGCCGCGACCCACCTTGACAGTTTTCGTTAATTTTCGTTAATCTTCACCACGCGTTGTTTCTAAACCAAAATCAGGAAGTTAGTCATGTTTGCCGGCATTTATGTGCAGCGAATTTTAGCGGAATTGTCTCTGGAGGAATTTGCATACGCCTTTTCGCCGTTGGTTGAAGAGACGGCGCCCGACACTGTCGTGATAGATGTCGAAGGATGTGAGCTGCTTTTTGGCTCGGCTTATGAACTGGCTAAAAACATTTTGGATTGCGCTATTAGAACGAAAGATTTGGGTGGATTAGACTGCAAGGTAAACGTCGCCCTCGCGGCTAATCCCGACACAGCTATCCACGCTGCCAGGTTTTGCAAAGGAATTACCTACACGGCTGATGGAGCAGAACTCAACACACTCGGCGATCTTCCTCTCAAAAATCTTCAATCCTCACTCGCGGGAATTGATGAGTCTCGGGCAAATGAAATTCTGGAAACCCTAAAACTCTGGGGTGTCCATACCTTCCAGGAATTTGCTCGTTTACCAACTGCGGGTGTCTCCGAACGTCTGGGCCAGGAAGGATTAAAACTTCAGCAACTAGCCGCGGGGAAAACCACTCGTCACTTGAAACTCAAGCAGCCTGCGCCGGTCTTCGCAAGTTCAATTGAGCTTGAATATCCGGTTGCGCAACTCGAGGCCCTCTCTTTCATTTTTGCCAGGCTGCTAAATCAGATCTGCGCCAGCTTGAATGCATATGCCCTGGCAACTAATTGCGTCGAAGTGGACCTGAAATTGGAAGGTGGCCCATTGCATGAGCTGAAGTTGAACCTGCCTTACCCAATGCGGGATCACAAAGTGTTTCTCAAACTCCTTTTGCTCAACATCGAAATGCATCCACCTCAATCTGCGGTGACGGCGGTGAACATCACTTGTGAACCGGTTAAGCCGCGCTTGTTGCAAACCGGACTGTTTGTTCCATTAGCTCCTGAGCCGGCGAAGCTGGAACTGACGCTGGCGCGCCTGGGAAAACTTTTGGGACCGGAAAATATTGGTTCGCCTGAGTTGCTCGACACGCATCGCCCGGACGCTTTTCGCGTGCAGAGATTTGTGTTGAAGGAAGCGAAGCGGAAGCGTGGCAAGCAATCAGCAATTAGCAATCAGCACTCAGCAGTCAGCAATCCGAAATCCGTTTTGGGTTTTCGTGTATTCAGGCCGCCGTTGCGGGCGTTGGTGCAGGCTGAGCGAGGAGCGCCGACGGAGATTAGCGCATGGGATAAAAGCAGAAGTGTTTATGGAAAAGTTGTGGGAGTGGCTGGTCCATGGCGGACGACGGGTGATTGGTGGCGTGCCGATGGCTGGGCGAGAGATGAATGGGACGTGGCAGTGGAGTCACGCTCGCAAGTAAAGGCGGTGAACGGCGAAGCAAGGCTGTCCGGGCAAGTGCTGTATCGAATTTATCGCGAGTTGAGCAATGGGACCTGGTTTGTAGAAGGAGTCTACGACTGAAGGGTAGTCCAAAGTCCAATGTCCAAAGTCAAAGACAAGATGGGCAAGCGGACCTGGACCTTGGACCTTTGATTTTGGATTACATCGAACTACATGCTCGATCGGCCTTCAGTTTTCTCGAAGGAGCTTCGGTTCCGGAAGAGTTAATTGCGGCTGCTCAATCACTGCAAATGCCGGCGATGGCATTGCTGGATCGAGACGGGTTTTATGGCAGTCCGCGCTTTCATTTGGCGGCGGTGAAGAAGGGAATTACGGCGCATATTGGGGCGGAGATAACAGTCCAAAGTCAAAAACAAGATGGACAAACGGACATTGGACATTGGACATTGGACATTGGACAGAATAACTCACCTCAGCAAAAAGAAACTTTCTCAATTCCCGTCCTGGTGCGCACGCGCGCGGGTTATCAAAACCTTTGCCGCCTGATCACCTTAATGAAGCTACGCGTACCGAAGCATGCCAAACCCGGCGAGTGTGCAGTTACGCCGGAAGAGTTAGCAGAGCATGCGGAAGGGTTGGTTTGTTTGACTGGGGCGAGAGATGGACCGCTCGCGAGTGTAATCCATTCCCGAGACTCCCAGAACCCGGAGCGGGTGCAGAGAAGAGCGGAATGGTTGATTGACGTGTTTGGTAAAGAAAATGTTTATGCCGAGTTGCAGCGCCATTTCAATCGCGATGAAGAAGCGCACAATCAAATAGTAGTTGAAACTGCCAGACGCCTTGGTTTGCCTTTGCTGGCGACTAACGGCGTCTGTCATGCCAACCGCGCCCAGCGTCAGGTTTCGGATGTATTCACCTGCATTCGCAATCACGTGCGTCTCGAAACAGCCGGTCAATTGCTGGCCGGAAATTCCGAACGCTATCTCAAACCAGCAAAGCTGATGAACAAGCTCTTTGCTGATCTGCCCGAAGCGATTGATAACACGGTGGAGCTGTCTTCGCGTTTGGAATTTCTGCTTAGCGATCTCGGTTACGAATTTCCCAGCTATCCCGTACCGCCAGGCGAAACGATGACTTCGTTTTTACGTCAGCGCACGGCAGAAGGCGCGCGTCTTCGTTACACCGGTACGCTGGGAAAACTGAACTATGGGCAGGCGCGCCCGCAGCTTGAGAGAGAACTCCGGCTCATAGAGAAGTTAAAACTGGAAGGATATTTTCTGATTGTCTGGGACATTGTCGAGTTTTGCCGGCGCGAGGGAATTTTGATTCAGGGACGCGGGTCGGCCGCCAACAGTGCTGTTTGTTACAGCCTGGGAATCACTGCGGTTGATCCAATCGGGATGGAATTGTTGTTTGAAAGGTTCCTTTCCGAAGAGCGTGGCGAATGGCCTGACATCGATTTAGATTTACCGAGCGGCGATCAACGAGAGCGCGCGATCCAATATGTTTACGAACGCTACGGAAAACTGGGCGCCGCGATGACGGCGAATGTCATTACTTATCGTGGTCGATCTGCCGCACGCGAAGTAGGCAAAGCGTTGGGATTTGACGAAGACACGGTGGGAAGATTGGCTGGCCTGGTCCATACGTGGGAATGGAAGGATCCGAAGGATTCGACCGAGCGCCAGTTTCGCGATGCCAATCTCGATCTTAGAAACCCGTTAATCAAGAAGTTCTACCAGTTGTATCAACAGGTGCAGGACCTGCCGCGGCATCTCGGCCAGCATTCCGGCGGTATGGTTATTTGTCAGGGACAACTTAATTCGGTGGTCCCGCTGGAGCCGGCAGCGATGCCGGGTAGGGTGGTGGTGCAATGGGACAAAGAAGACTGTGCCGATCTGGGATTAATCAAAGTAGATCTTTTGGGTCTGGGAATGATGGCGGTGCTTGAGGAGTCAATTGAATTGATACGCGACTCTTACCACGAAGAAGTTGACCTCGCCCATCTGCCACAGAACGACCCTAAAGTTTATGCGGCATTACAAAAGGCTGACACGATTGGATTGTTTCAGGTTGAGAGCCGGGCGCAAATGTCATGTTTGCCACGGCTGCGGCCGCAAAAGTTTTACGACATCGTGGTCCAGGTCGCCATCATTCGTCCTGGTCCCATTGTCGGTAACATGGTCCATCCTTATTTGAAACGCCGGCAGGGCCGCGAGCCGGTGGTTTATGCGCATCCTTTGCTCGAGCCGGTATTGAAGCGCACCCTGGGAGTCCCATTGTTTCAGGAGCAATTGCTGAAGATGGCCATGATCTGCGCAGGCTTTTCCGGCGGTGAAGCGGAGGAGCTCCGTCGTGCTTTTGGTTTTAAACGTTCGGAAGCACGCATGAAGGATATCGAAGTCAAACTGCGTCTCGGCATGGAGCGTAAAGGGATTTCCCGCAAAGCGCAGGATGAGATCGTCTTGGCGATTACCTCGTTTGCTCTTTACGGTTTCCCTGAATCACACGCGGCAAGTTTTGCCTTGATTGCTTACGCCAGTGCTTACCTGAAGTGTCATTACCTGGCGGCGTTTACCGCGGCCATTCTGAATAATCAGCCGATGGGTTTCTATCAACCGTTTACTCTTGTCAAGGACGCACAACGTCATGGATTGAAAGTGTTGCCGGTGGATGTGACGCAATCGGATTGGGGGTGCACGATCGAAGAGCAGGTGTCGGTTTTCGGGTGTCAGGTGCCGGAAGAAGAGGTGCGGAGTGATAAAGATAACCGACGTCTTGCACCCGACACCCGACACCCGATCCCCGACACCTGCCCTTCTGATACTCAGCACCTCGCGATGAGGCTTGGCTTGCGTTATGTAAAAGGGCTCAGCGAGCAGTCAGGGAGAGCGATTGTGCGCGCGCGTACGGAGGCGCCCTTTGTTGGTATTGACGATCTTCGAGATCGCGTGCCTGAGTTGCGTAAAGATGAAATGAGAAAGTTGGCGTCGGTGGGGGCGTTGAATTTCATTCAAGAACCTGGTCCAAAGTCCAAAGTCCAAAGTCCAATGTCTGCCAGTGACCAAAGGTCAGAGACATTGGACATTGGACATTGGACATTGGACAAACCCGTCCACCGTCGCGATGCTTTGTGGCAAGTCGAGCGAGTGGTGCGTCAGGCGGGAGAGCTTTTCGTGAACCAACACGAGCAGGATGGCAACTCGCCCTTAGCTCCCATGACCCGACCGGAGAGAATGGAATCCGATTTTCGTGGCACCGGGTTAACAATTGGAACTCATCCGGTGGCTTATCATCGCGCTGAGTTGATTAAGCTAGGAGCCTCCCGCGCCATAGACCTTGAACACATGCATGATGGCGGCAGGATTAGTGTGGGTGGCTGGGTGATTGTGCGGCAGCGGCCGGGCACTGCAAAAGGTTTTGTGTTTTTAACTTTGGAAGACGAAACGGGAGTGGCCAACATCATCATCACGCCGCAACTATTTGATAAAAACCGCCTGGCCCTGGTGGACCATCCGTTTCTCTTGATTCATGGGACGTTACAAAATCAGGACAACGTGATCTCGGTGAAGGCTAAACGAATTCAGCCATTGTCTTTCAAGGTAGCCGCCGCGCCGTCGCACGATTTCCACTGATCAACGAGCAGATGGCATCACGAAAGCCTCCGCATTCGGAATTCTGGACAGGATGCACACGATTTACAGGATTAAAGTTCTCAGTCTTACAACTTTTATAGTTCTATCTTGTAAATTCTGCTCATCCTGTCAAAACGAATTTCCTTCCTTTTCCCGATTTCGCAATTTTGAAGAAGCACGATGTGGACGCCGGCAATACTATTGTGGGACACAGATCGCAGTCGCCCAACTTCCGCAACTAACAGTTTGTGTTACCGCGTTACCTCTGTAAGGAGATGCACATGAAAATCAACTACCCGGCCGTCATTGTGGCGTCGATTGTTCACTTTATGATTGGCGGTCTTTGGTATGGAGTTATCTTTGGCAACCTGTTTCTCAAAATAATTGGTTGGACTCCTGAGCAGTTGGCCCAGGTACAGGAACAAAGTCATTGGACTCAATACCTGATGGCGTTTGTGACTTCCTTTGTGCTGGTTTATATCCTCGCCCACTTCGTCCAGTACACGAAGGCAACCACGGTTCTCGACGGCATGCAGACCGGCTTCTGGCTCTGGCTGGGCTTCGTGGTCACGACCCAACTGTCATCGGTCATCTTCGAACAGCGCAAGCTCGGCCTTTATCTACTCAACGTGGGCTATCAACTGACTGCCTGTATGATCTGTGGCGCCATCGTGGCTACATGGAAACCTCGCGTCGCCACGGATGCCGTTGCTGATAACCCTGTGAGGAATTGACTCTTGATTGCCTCCCCGCATCAAGTCTCTCTCCGACGTTAGTAAAGCCATAAGACCGACCACCTAGGCAGTACATAACTTCCTTGCAAGCGCCGCGAAATTAAGTAAACTTCGTCCTGAAATGTCGAAGTCGTTCACCGGCGAGCATGTATTGGCCGAGTTGACCGAGGGCCAGACGGCTGATCCTGCGCTCGACATCACTGCGACGGAAAGAGACACCAGCGAGAGTGAACGCTCCGAACTTCTAAAGTTGGCCAACTCCCTGGTTGACGAACGACCACCCAGACCAAACCCTACCCCCACCAATCCTGATCCTAATTCCACACCGAACGTCACACAGAGGCATCGCAAAAAGAGTCGCGGCCGGTCTCGTCACCGCAGCCAATCACGGACGAGTGCTTCTGCAGCGGCTATCAAACAACGATTCGGTTTGCCCGACGGTTTTGTGCCGCGCTTACAGCGTTACGGCCGAAGTGTGCTGCTCGAACAAAATATTTACCGGCTCCCCAATGGCAGTGAATATCTTCCTACCCATCCGTTAGGCACACTCGGCTCGCGCCAACACCTTTATGCGTTGCTGACCGTTGAACAGTATCTGGCACGTAAGCGCGGCTCCGTGTATGTTCGCACTGACGGCCGGATCTTTGATTACAGCGTTGATACTGGAACTCCTGATGGGGACCTGTTTGATACGAGTTACACAATTTATGATCTCGAGCGCACCGGTCGGTATGCACCGTCCTTAAAACAGAAACGACGAAGGCGCAATTCTGTAAAGTATCGCCGCGCGACGGCAGGGTAGTTAGACGGCCCCTCATGGAATACGATGATTCGTAAACTCAAATCAGGAAAATATCGCCTTTACTCCAGGAAGAAAGATCCGAAGACGGGCAAGCGCAGAAACCTCGGCACGTTTGAGACGCGCGCCGCCGCGGAAAAACATGAACGTGCCGTACAATACTTCAAGCGACATTAGTGCGAGGCCGTTCTCATTACGATAGAGATTCCTGGCTAAAAGGTTTTCAATTAAAAGTAATTTGCGCAGGAAGACAGGCAGGAATGCCTGTCCTACAAAGGACAACATGACGTCTAAGCCATCCGAAAATTCGCCACGATTCGATCGCCGGCCGTGGGGAACATTCACGGTCCTCGACGAAGCCGACGGGTATAAGGTTAAGCGGATCGAAGTATTTCCGGGCAAGCGTTTGAGCTATCAAAAACACGCGAAGCGTGCAGAGCATTGGTTTGTGGTTTCAGGAATAGCCAAAGTAACCCTCGACGATAATGACATCGTGGTCCATTCAGGCGAGTCGATCGACATTGCTATTGGCGCAGCCCATCGGGTTGAAAATCCGGGCGCCGACACTCTGGTCTTCATTGAAGTGCAACAAGGAACCTACCTTGGCGAAGATGACATTGTCCGGCTGCAGGATGATTTCGGCAGAGTAAAACGTGATGAGTAATGAGTGGTGACTAGGGTAAGGGGGAAGGGGTAAAGGGAAAACATACACGTAGAATTCCTCCTTAACCCTTACTTCACGTTTCCCCTGTCCCTTTCCCCCAGATCACACATCACTCATGACTCATGTTTTTGAGATTTCGGGGATCGTGCTTATTCTGTCTGCTTACAAAAACTGAGCTAGAGCACAGACGAGAACAATGCCGGATTCCGAAGTCCAAACCCTTAATCCTCCCACCACCAATACCACTGCTCCTGAAGACGACGGCGAAATTCCAAGTCTATGGAGCGAGATTCGCGCATCTCTGCGCGGTGCTCATCGCGATTACACCAAGGGACCAATCGCTAGAGCCATTATTCTTCTGGCAATTCCCATGGTCCTGGAAATGTGTATGGAGAGTGTATTCGCCGTCGTAGATATCTTCTGGGTGGCCCATCTGGGGGCTGATGCGGTGGCGACGGTGGCCCTCACCGAGTCGATGTTGACGTTGATGTACGCGGTGGCCATTGGCTTGGGAATCGGCGCCACTGCGATGGTGGCGCGTCGCATAGGCGAAAGGAACCCGGAAGGCGCGGCTCGATCGGCGGTCCAGGCGATTGCGCTGGGGATCATCGTTTCAGTGGTCGTGGCAGTTATCGGTGTTTTGTTCGCCGACAGGCTCCTGGCTTTGATGGGTGGATCACCCTGGGTGCTGGAGCATGGTGCCTCCTTCACCAAGATCATGTTGGGCGGCAATGCCACCATCATGTTGCTGTTTCTGATTAACGCAATCTTCCGCGGCGCAGGAGATGCCGCGATTGCAATGCGGGTGCTTTGGATGGCCAACGCCATCAACATTCTGCTGGGACCTTGTTTCATCTTTGGGCTCGGACCATTCCCCGAGATGGGCGTGGCGGGCGCTGCAGTTGCCACCACCATCGGACGCGGCATCGGTGTTTTATATGCCTTTAGTAAGTTGATCCGGTCAGGCGGCCGCTTCGATATTCGTCGGCGTCACCTAAAGCTGGAGCCCACCATAATGGCCAGCCTGATCCGACTTTCCTCCACCGCCACCTTCCAGGTATTCATCGGAATGGCGAGCTGGATTGGTTTGATTCGCACCATTTCGACTTTCGGCAGCAACGCCCTGGCGGGTTACGCGATCGGAATCCGGGTAATTATCTTCGCCCTGCTGCCTTCGTGGGGGATGGCCAACGCGGCGGCTACGTTGGTGGGCCAGGCGCTGGGAGCAGGAAAACCGGAACGGGCAGAGAAAGCAGTTTGGCAGGCGGCGTTTTACAACATGATTTGCCTCGGCGTCGTGGGCTTGGCTTTTGTGATCTTCGCCCGGCCGATCATCCAATTCTTTACTGACGATCCCAACGTGGTTCCGTATGGAGTCGATTGTTTGCGCATCGTCGCATACGGGTTCGTGTTCTATGCATATGGCATGGTGCTGACGCAGTCGTTCAACGGCGCGGGTGACACGTGGACACCAACGATCATAAATCTATTCGTCTACTGGTTGTGGGAACTGCCGCTGGCGTACGTGTTGGCGAAAGTATTCGGCATTGGACCACGAGGCGTGTTCCTGGCGATCATGATTGCATTTTCAACGCTCGCTATCATCAGCGCCGTGTTCTTTCGACGTGGCAAATGGAAGACGAGGGTGGTGTAGCGAAGCATTTTAATCGATGCGACGGCATGATCGGGCGGGTCATGAAGTCAACACCACCTCGCGGTAGCGGGTTGGGTCCGTATCGTTTATCTAGAAGTCTCAAGATGGGTATCGCTTACCCATCCGCTACCCGCGTGGTGATACTGACTTCATGACCCAGATGCTAGACTGCTTCCTGAATAATGAATCCCATAGTTATGAAATTCGGCGGCACTTCGGTGGAAGGCGCGACTGCTTTCCAGATCGCGGCGCGCATCGTTGCTGAACGGCAGTCGCAACACCCAGTGGTTGTTGTTTCGGCCATGGCGGGCTTCACTGACGCGTTGTTAGGTTGTGTCAAAGACACGAGCGCCGCTGATTCGATGGCCTCGCTCGAAAAGCATTTTGATCGGCACGTGCGGGTCATTGAAACGCTGTTGAGTAAAGAAGGCCCGCCACTGCTTGAGTTGGTTGAGAAAAGCCGGACCGAGATCCGGGACCGGTTGAGTTTGCTTGAGCGCGATTCCAGTCGCCAGAAATCTGTTGCCGACGCCGTGGCTTCCAATGGCGAACGACTATCGGCGGCTTTATTTGCCGCCGTATTAACGGAAAACGGTTTCCCAGCCCAGGATGTTGATGCACGCGCCTGCCTGATTACCGACAATAACCACGGCTGCGCCGCGCCACTGATGGATCAGACCATCACCAACACGCGTGATCGGCTGCAGCCTCTAATCGACAGCGACATTATTCCGGTGTTGGGTGGGTTTATCGGCGCGACCGCGGAAGGCGCGACCACCACGCTCGGTCGCGGCGGCTCAGATTACTCAGCGGCGATTTTTGGCGCCGCGCTGGATGCCAATGAGATTCAAATATGGACCGACGTTCCCGGTGTGTTGACCGCTGATCCGCGGCTAGTTTCACACGCGCGCACAGTTCCACAGCTGTCCTTTGAAGAGGCAGCGGAACTTGCTTACTTCGGAGCCAAAGTCCTTCACCCAAAAACACTGCAACCGGCCATTGAGCGAAATATTCCGGTGCGCATTTGCAACTCGCGCAATCAGCATGGCGGAAGTACCGTCGTGGTGGAGACGAGGGAGAAGTCGGCCCAGACCGTAAAAGCTATCGCACACAAAACCGGCGTCACGACGGTGCAAATAACTGCCGCCCGCATGCTGGGGGCCTATGGGTTCCTCCGTTCCTTGTTTGAAGTTTTCGATAGACACAGAACTGCGGTCGATGTAGTGACCACCTCGGAGGTCAGTGTTTCGCTCTCGCTTGATGACACCAGCAACCTGGAAGCGATCGTTAGTGATTTAGAAAAACTCGGCTCGGTGAGTGTCGAAGAGGGAAGAGCAATCCTTTGCGTGGTCGGGGAAGGGTTGCGCAGTACGCCTGGGATTGCTGGTCGAATCTTCTCGACGATTAGCAACATCAATGTCTCACTTATCTCTCAGGGTGCATCGCGAATCAATCTTACGTTCGCTGTTGAAGAGTCACACGCGCGCGAGGCAGTGCAACGACTGCATCGTGAATTCTTTGAGCAGAGTGCCGAATCGCTGAAGCATTCAGAAGCGCGTCGCTAACAATGCGTTTTACGGTGTCGCACCATCGTTACTTTCACGTACCTTCATTGTATGTAACAACGCGGCGCCAGGCCGCCGCGAACCAAAGCGCCGACAAGGCGGCGCACTCCAAGGACAAGCCGCAAGCTAAAGCTTGAACTCTGAACGCCTGGGACTGCTTGAACTCAATCGCACATGAACTTATTCGAACTGACGCGTGCGCTCATCGATATTCCTTCTGTCACGGGTGACGAGCAGGCAGTTGGACTATTTCTGGCGTCGTATCTTGAAGACCTGGGATTTAGTGCCGGTCTGCAAGAGGCAGCTGAAGGCCGGTTCAACGTGGTGGCTACGACCGAAGCATTGCCGCGCGTCGTCCTATCGACCCATATGGACACAGTGCCGCCTCACATTATTTCTACTGAAGACGACACCCGGATTTTTGGCCGCGGCGCATGCGACGCCAAGGGAATCATCGCCGCACAAATCATCGCCGCCGAGCAGTTGCGACGCGAAGGCATAAATCAAATCGGCCTGATGTTCACGGTCGACGAAGAGCTAGGCAGTCTCGGCGCACGCATCGCCAACGTTCATGAAATAGCGCCCGCCTGTGAATATTTGATTAATGGAGAACCGACGGACAATAAGCTGGCTACGGCCACCAAGGGTTCGCTCCGATTGAGCTTGACGGCGACGGGACGTGCGTCGCATTCGGCATATCCGGAACAAGGCGAATCGGCGATTGAGAAGTTGCTTGATGTGCTGGAAGACATCCGGCGTCACGAGTGGCCCATCGATCCTATTTTGGGTCCGATGACGTGCAACATCGGCGTGATTGCAGGTGGTACGCGGCCTAATGTGATTCCCGCGAATGCGAGCGCCGTCCTGCAGTTTCGACTAGTTACAAGTGCCGAGGAGATAAAAACGCGATTCGAGAAGTTGGTCGCCGGGCGTGTGGAAATTGATTATCTCTCCGAGAATGATCCGGTTTACTTAACAACTGTCGATTCTCTTGAACAGTGTGTGGTCAGGTTTACGACTGACATTCCCTATCTGCAGCATTGGGGAGAACCGTTATTGATTGGGCCAGGATCGATATTGCACGCGCACACTGATCACGAATTCGTGGAGAAGCAAGAATTGACCGAGTCAGTAGAGTTGTACGCGCGTCTCGTGCGTGAGTTGCTGATGCGCCAGCCTCGATCAGAAACTGCTGCATTGCAGGAAAGGACGCCGTAATGAAGATCGCACTACTCGGGCACGGTGCGATGGGCCAGTTGATCGCGGGCCTGGCACAGGACGCTGGGGATGAAGTAGGTATTGTGCTGACGTCTCAACACGCGGCTGACACGATTGATGAGCTTGCCGCTCGCCTCGAGGGTCATGATGTGGCAATTGATTTCTCGGTGGGGACCGCAGTAGCGAAACACGTCGAAGCAGTCATGCGCGCTGGCGTTCCCCTGGTTCAGGGCACAACGGGATGGAAAGAACATGAGGATAACGTAAAACGTCTCGTGGTTGAGCATGCAGGCTCGATGGTCTTTGGGGCAAATTTCTCGATTGGAGTAAACGTTTTCTATCGCATCGTAGAACGTGCTGCGGAACTGTTTTCCGCAGTCGAGCAATATCAACCATTCATCGAGGAACAACATCACACCCGCAAGAAGGACGCGCCCTCTGGAACTGCGTTGAAGCTTGAGAGCCTGTTGGCAAAACATTTGGAAGGTCCAATTTCAGTCGCCTCAACGCGAGCCGGACATATTCCAGGAACCCACCGGGTTGGCTTCGATTCGCTCGCAGATCAAATATTGTTAACCCACACGGCACGCTCGCGTGAGGGGTTCGCGGCCGGAGCGCTATTAGCTGCGCGATGGATTGTTGGCCGGCAGGGAATTTACGAATTTTCAGATGTGATCGATGAAATTGTTGGAAAGTGATGCGCGATGGCGAAGAGGCGTATAGAGTTCCAATCTTTAGCTTGCGTCTAGATAGAGGCCGGCTTGAGTAATAGCGGGGCCGCAACCTGAAGGTTGTACTCTATGCACCTCTTACCGATCACCCGGAGATACTGAAATGACGATGAAAACTGAATGGATGCGTGGTTGCGCTACTGCGATTGTCACACCATTTACTGCTGACGGCGCGATTGACGAAGCAGCACTGACCCGGCTGATTGAGTATCAGATCAAGGGTAACGTCCGACTGCTCGTGCCGTGCGGAACAACAGGCGAAAGCGCGACGATGACGGAGCAAGAAGATCGCCAGGTCATCAAACATACGATTGGGCTGGCGCGAGGTCGCGCGCGTGTGATCGCCGGCGCCGGCAGCAATTCCACGGCTGTTGCGATAGAGAATTCGAGAGTAGTTCGAGACCTTGGTGCCGATGCCGTTCTGCAGGTTGCTCCTTTTTATAACAAGCCAACCCAGGAGGGTTTGTACGCTCACTTTCGCGCGATCGCCGAAGCCGTCCCCGATCTTCCGATCGTTGTTTATAACGTGCCGGGTCGTACGTCGTGCAATATCAGCGCGCAAACGACGCTGCGCCTTGCGCGCGATTGCGAAAACATCGTTGCGGTAAAAGAAGCTTCAGGAAACTTATCGCAGATCATGGAAATACTTCGCGATCGGCCAGCCGATTTTCGCGTGCTTTCCGGCGACGACGCAATCACGTTTTCGTTGATAGCGCTTGGCGCGGACGGTCTTATTTCAGTGGCTTCAAACGAAGCACCGGAGATGATGGCGCGGATGGTTGACCTGGCTCTCGATGGAAAGTGGGATAAAGCTCGCGAGTTGCATTACCGTCTGCTTCCGCTCATGGATGTTAACTTCATTGAATCCAGCCCGGGACCCGTCAAAGCTGGTCTGGCGATGATGAACCTGATCGGTGAAAACTATCGTTTGCCCCTGGTGCCAATTCAGGAAAACAGCCGCGCACGTGTGCGCGAGGTTTTGGACGAACTTGGTTTGTTAAAGGAAGCGTCGCATGCAGCTTCGTGAAGCGGTAGAAAAACTCAGCTCGAAAGGTGCCGGCGAGTTTGACGCGACCGATCGAGAGCTGTTTGAACAATTCAAAGCGGCGCTCAATCGCGGCCAAATTCGCTCTGCTGAACGTTCGCCGGACGGCGACTGGAAGGTTAATACGTGGGTGAAACAGGGAATTCTGTCGGGCTTTCGCATGGGCTTAATCACAGAGATGTCAGCTTTGCCGCTACGCTTTTTCGATAAAGACACCTACCCAACCCGACCTACAACCGTAACGGAAAACATTCGCATCGTTCCGGGTGGATCCAGTATTCGAGATGGGGCTTACATCGCGCCAGGCGTTGTTTGCATGCCGCCGATGTATGTGAACGTCGGCGCGTATGTGGATGAAGGAACGATGATTGACAGTCATGCGCTGGTCGGTTCGTGCGCCCAAATTGGGAAGCGCGTGCATCTTTCCGCTGCAGCCCAGATCGGCGGAGTGCTTGAGCCGGTGGGAGCTGTACCCGTAGTCATCGAAGACGACGTGCTGATTGGTGGGGGTTGCGGAGTCTACGAGGGGACGATCGTCCGTGAGCGTGCTGTTCTGGCGGCGGGTACAATCCTGACCGGTTCGACGCCGGTGTATGATTTGGTGCGCGAACAAATCTACAAACGCACGCCTGATGCGCCGCTCGAGATCCCGGCAGGGGCTGTGGTCGTTCCCGGATCGCGGGAGGTGCGCAGTGAGATTGGGCAAGCTTGGGGACTTTCGCTTTACGCTCCGGTGATTGTTAAGTATCGCGATGAGAAGACCGATGCGGCAGTGCAACTCGAAGATTACCTAAGGTGAGTAATCCTTGACCGGTGAACAGCGCCCTCCTAACATCTCTAACATCTATCGTTGTTTGAAGCCGGTCAGGTGGCAGACAATCTGAGGAGTGAACTATCGATGACTTTTGGTCAGCCCTATGTCGTGATCGGTATTGAAGCTAACGATCTCCGCCTCTTGAATGATGTCGGTCGCCCCTTCTTATATCAGCCAAACCTGTTTTCAATTATCGACAAAGGGGAACCGGCTGATTGGGTTACGGAGTTCGGCGAAGATGGCGAGCGGTATTCTTATCCCGCACCCCTAAACAAGTCTGGCTTCTTCGAAGACTTTTTCGAGCAGAAGACCAGAGCCGTGACAACTTTTTTGCAAGTTGTAAATTAGCGACTCGCTGCCAGTCAGCGGCGAGTAGCGTGAGGTCAAATCAGTTTCCCTTGACGCAACCCAGCAATGAAGACCGCGCCCGAGATTGATCACGAGCTCTGCTATTGAAACAATTCCAACCACCAAAATTCCTGCGCGGCATCGGACGTAGCCCAATCCGTCAGATCACAGATCGCGCGAAGCCAGGCGACGTTAGTTTTGGTTTGGGTGAACCGGATCTTCCTACGCCCGAGGTGATTCGCAGGGAAGCGGTGCGCGTCATTCTTGAAGAGCAAAACGGTTACACACTCCAGGCCGGATTGCCTGCCTTGCGTGCACGAGTCGCACAGGATTACCCGCACCTCAGCCTTTCCAACGATCAAGTGATCATCACAGCCGGTTCGCAGGAAGCAATGTACCTGGCTTTGATGACATTAGTGGAAACGGGCGATGAAGTCTTAATACCCGATCCCGGCTTCGTGGCTTATCCGACGATCACCCGTATGGCTGGTGGGACCCCAACCTTTTATCGACTCCCGGCTGACAAAGATTTCAGTTTTGATTTGGACGATTTCAAAGCGCAACTTACTTCCAGGACGAAGGTAGTTGTTTGCACCAGTCCATCGAATCCGACGGGCCGCACCTTGAGCAGGGACGAACTGCGCACGATGGCCCGAGCGATCGACGACAGCGGTTGCGAAGCAGTTGTCATCAGCGACGAAATTTATCTCGATTTGTATTACGGCGGAGAGCGTCCTGGTTCGATCTCGGAATATTACCCGCGTACCGTTGTGATCAGTGGCCTTTCCAAGTCGACCTGCATGACGGGATGGCGCCTCGGATGGATCCTTGGAGAGGAATCCATCATTCGTGCCTGCCATTTACTGCATGGGTACGTCACAACCTGCGCCTCGACGATTTCGCAGAAGGCCGCGCTGATTGCGTGGAGTGATGAGGCAGTTGCAGCGCGACGTGGGATCAGGGAAACGTTTCACTCCAGACGCGATCATCTGTTGGCTTCGCTGCGGGACATCGGCCTCCGCTGCATAACACCTGACGGCGCCTTCTACACGATGGTGGATATCGCACAGTATGGTTCATCGATGGAGGTCGCGGAAGCGCTATTGGAAGCAGGGGTCGTAACGATCCCGGGAAACGCGTTTGGGAGGGAGAGTGAAGGATTTCTGCGCGCATCGTTCTGTGCAGATTTGCCGGTGTTGACGGAAGGTGTTCGAAGGATCGACGCCGGGCTGAAAACCCTGATGAGTCGATAGCGCCGCCGCGCAGAACTAGCGCGGCTTTGCCGCCGCACAGTGCGGAAAGGCTCAGCCTTTCCGTTAAGTACATAAGGTGAGCAGGCTACGCCTGTAACAAGGCGAGGCACAGCCTCCTACAGGTCTAAGTCAGTTAGGCGGAAAGGCAAAGCCTCTCCGCACGGTGCGGCGGCAAGCCGCGACACTTTGATGCAAAAAAGACTTCGCGTAGGAATACTTGGCGCTACCGGTATGGTGGGCCAACGCTTTATCGAGTTACTGCAGAACCATCCGCAGTTTGAAATCTCTGCCCTTGCGGCGTCGGATCGCTCGCAGGGCAAGACGTTTGCCGACGCCTGTACCTGGCGGCTGGCTGGTGAGATGCCGGAGTCTGTCAGGCGAATGATGGTGCAGCCTCCCCACCCGCCGCTCGATTGCGAGCTCGTCTTCTCCAGTTTGCCTGGAGACATTGCCCGCGAGAGCGAAGGCGCATTTGCGGCAGCGGGTTATCCGGTTATTAGTAACTCTTCCGCGTTTCGGATGGATGCGGATGTGCCGTTGCTGATTCCGGAAGTGAATCATGATCACCTGGCACTGATCGAAACCCAGAGAAGTAAGAACGGCAATCGAAAAGGGTTTATTGTTACCAACCCAAACTGTTCAACGATCATGTTGGCCCTCGCGCTCGCTCCACTTCACGCAAAGTTTGGTGTGGCCAGTGTAGTCGCCACGACCATGCAAGCCCTATCCGGGGCCGGCTTTCCCGGCGTGGCGTCGCTCTCGATTTCAGATAATGTGCTGCCTTTCATTGACGGCGAAGAAGAAAAGATCGAACAGGAAACGCTTAGGATTCTGGGCAGCATGAAGAATGACACGATCGAGGCGGCGCCGATGAATGTTAGTGCACAATGTAATCGGGTAAATGTTTCTGACGGACACATGGCGGCCGTGAGGGTGACTTTGAATAATCCAACGTCGCGGGAAGAGTTGATCGAAACGCTTGCTTCGTTCACAGCTCTGCCACAGCAGTTAGGCCTCTATTCAGCACCCGAGAAACCCATCATTCTGCGAGCTGAAATTGATCGGCCACAGCCGCGTCTGGATCGAGATGCCGGGAAAGGAATGAGTGTGACTATCGGACGGGTGCAAAAGGATAATGTCATGGACTATCGGTTTGTAGCCTTGAGTCACAACACCATCCGAGGCGCTGCCGGTGCCGCGATCTTGAATGCAGAGTTGCTCATGGCGCGCGGTTATCTCGATACCTAACGGGCTCTCATCCTCCTAAATACATTTATCCATAGTCGACGTGGCAACTATTTAAGTGGGAGTGCGCTCTGAATGTTGTCGACTCAACACCGGTAAATCAAGACTACGAATATCCGATCCACTTCCAAAAGAATGTAGAGAATGCGCATGATTAAGTTACTTTGTTTGACCCTCTCAGTGTGCGGCGTATCGATCTTGAGTGTTGCCCAGAATTCAAGCTCTAACGCAGACTTGTCCTCAATGGTGGAAACCGAGCGAGCGTTTTCGAGTATGTCTAAAGAGAAGGGAACTCAGCCTGCGTTTCTTGCCTTCATCGCAGACGATGGAATCCTGTTTCGTCCCAAGGCGGTTAAAGGAAAACAATGGATGATCGATCATCCTGCGCGTGTTAACGACAAGATACTATTGAGTTGGGGGCCGAGCTATGCCGACATTGCCAGCTCGGGTGACATGGGTTACACGTTTGGTCCATGGAAAATCACAAGCAATCTGAAGGACGAGAAGGTAGTTGGGTGGGGCCACTTCATTACGATTTGGAAGAAGCAGCCTGATGGCACATGGAAATTTGCAGTGGACCTGGGCATCTCAAATCCTGAGCCGACAACCACCTCATACGAACTAGAGAAACCAAAGGGCGATAGGCAATCGAAGAAACCGGCAGACGTAAAAGTTGACGCCGAACGCGCAGCGCTGGTTTCTTTGGAACAAAGTTTTTCAGAAGATTCCGGCGCCAATGGTGCTCGGAAGGCTTTCGCGTCGCGGGCGGCTTCATATGTCAACGTGTTCCGCGAAAATCGATTTCCGTTTACCGGAGTAGCTGCAGCATCGGAAGCAATTCCCTTGGGCGCGGGCTTGTGGACCTGGAAACCTGAAGGCTGGGATGTTTCGCGCTCGGGTGACCTGGGTTACAGTTACGGCACCTACTGGCTGAAGAGCAGTGATTCGAAAGTCCCGTCGGAAACCGGGAATTACTTTCGCATTTGGAAGAAGCAGGGGAACGTATGGAAAGTTGTAGTGGACGTAGCCAATCCGGTCCCGGAGAAGAAGAGCTAAAAAGTTAATGCCTGCTGTCGCTTTGATATGCACAGCTAACCGGTGTCGCAGCGTTATTGCGCACGCGGTTCTCGTCGCCGAAGTTCAGCGGCGCGCGTTACCCCTCGAAGTTTATTCTGCCGGAGTTCTTGATTTTCGCGATGCCCCTCCCATCGACGAGACGACCTCAACCTGCGAATACCATAAGACCCCCGCACCCGAAAAAGCCCCCACCTGGATTCGCGAGTTGCCGCTTGATTCGATCACTCGTTTCCTGGTCATGGAGCATTACCATGCGGACACTCTCATTCACGGCTACGGGATTTCACCCGATCGTGTCACTCTCCTGGGCGACTTCGATCCGCGCGACCGGGGTTCTGAGATTGACGATCCCTACGCGCAAAGCCGCGCCGTCTATGACCACTGCTACGCCAGAATCCGAGACTGCATAGTTAACTATCTCGAGATTACTGAGGATCTCGGAGAAAGGCATAACTCACGCTGAATTCGGGAAGCGATCCACAACACCGTGAGTCTGGCTGAGACCAGCACACTTTGAACTCGCGGAGCGATCTCATTAGCACCGCGGCTTCTGCCCGGTGATCAAGTTCTGCAACAAGATTCTCCAACCGTTTCAACGGTAATAATATACTTGACGAATCAAACTCATGTTGGTAAAATCCTTCCATCATGACGAACGAAACGCCCAAAACACTTCAAGAAGCAATCATTTACTTTGCCAATCAGGACAACTGCCTTGCCTACTTGGTAGCCCGTCGCTGGCCGAACGGCGTTGTTTGCCCGACGTGTGATAGGAACGACGTACGGTTCCTTGTGAATCAGCGTAAATGGCAATGTAAGAGCACGCACCAGCGCCGCCAGTTCACCGTCAAGACCGGAACCATCTTTGAAGATTCGCCGCTTGGCTTGGATAAGTGGCTGACTGCGGTTTGGATGATAACCAGCGCGAAGAATGGTGTTAGCTCGTACGAGATTCACCGCGCTATCGGCGTCACCCAGAAAACCGCCTGGTTCATGCTTCAGCGCATTCGACTGGCGATGCAGACTGGTTCGTTTCAAAAAAAGCTTTGTGGCGAGATTGAGGTTGACGAAACTTTTATCGGCGGCAAGGCTCGCAATATGCATCGCTCGGTCTTGGCAAGGCGTGTAGCTGAATTTGCTACTCCACTTACTGGTAGAAAATCAGACTACTGGCAAGGTCGCCGTCATGGGCCTGCTGGCGCGTCACGGTGAGGTTCGGGCGATGGTAGTACCGAATACCAAGCGGCGATCGCTTCACGGCGAAGTGAGTAAGCATGTAGAGCAAGGCGCGACAGTCTACAGCGATGCCCTTCGCTCTTATGCACAGCTTCAGGAAGATTACACGCACAAGGTAATCAATCACGCGGAGAAATACGTTGATGGAATCGTTCACACCAACGGCACTGAAAACTTCTGGAGTTTGCTCAAGCGAACCATCGGCGGAACTTACGTTTCGGTCGAACCATTTCATCTTTTCAGATACCTTGACGAGCAATCGTTCCGCTTTAACACCCGTAAGGGCAACGACAGCGAAAGGTTTCAGCGAGCAATGGAGCAAGTCAGCGGCAAGCGTCTTACCTACAAGGAACTGACAGGTAAAGAGCTTGCCGAAGCCAGTACGTCGCACTAAGTTCCGCGCCGCTTACCGGACGCGGAAGCGGGGGAAGAAGCGGTCGAGATAGACCGCTTCTTTTTATTTTCGGCCTTGTCCCGTTTTTCCTGCTCCAGCTTCTTCTGTAATTCAGAGTAAGGAACGGCAAGAAGGCCGATCATTACTTCGTCAAATTTATTAAAATCACTAGATTTCTTTTTCATTTGCATTGCCTTTACGCCAACGAAGAATGTCCTTTACTTTTCGCGTCATTCACCATCGCCGTGATTGTGCTAACGGTAATACCCACTAGCGTGAGCGCCTCCTCTTCTTCCAAAACAGCCCCCGGATGGCTGATTGGGTTTCGATGTAGTCGAGTAAACTGCTCTAGGACTGATACAACTTTCGCCTCAGCCCAGCCTCGGACTTGATCAATGTAACCAAACATCGCAACGTCATTGCCGTTCGGGAGTTTTGGTCTCGGCGCGCCACCACTAAGAACGTCATAGTATCTGCGCAAAACAGATTCAACCCCCCGAGCCAAATGAAAACCTGCCGCCGAGGGTAGACCAAAGGCGAGGCATTTTGCGGCCTCTTGGATTTCATGCTGGGCGTAGGCGTCGATTCCGTTTTTAATTGCCGGAGGCAGTAAGTCTTCGCCGCGCTCGATAAGAATTGTTGTTGAATACGCACATCGATGGGGAACTGAGAAAACGTTGATCTCGCGGGAGTCGTGGTCAAACTCGCCCTCGAAATCCGCTAACAGTTTCTTGAGGTGGACTTCAGTCGCAGGGCTGATTACGGTAGTGGTGGTGGAGCCTGGTTCAAAGAACGACCCCATGGCCTTTGTTTGGACTTCCGAAATACGGGTTAATAGCTTCATTGCCGCGTCTCGGGTCTTAGGGAAAGGAATGTCCTGCGTCTCAGCAAGAAACTTGGTTAACCATTCGTTTTTATGGGTCAGCCGATTAAAAGCCAAGAGTGGCTTATCCTTGGAACTTGGAAGAGTCCTCATCTCTTTTCCGAAGTTGTAAAAGGTTATGAGGTTTAGCTTGTGCATTAGTGGGAACCCCCTAAGCGGATAGCAGAATGAGCCAAGCATATCGGGATGCAGGCACGGCTCATCATCCGCTTGAGAGTCTGATTCGTCAAGTATATTATTACCGTTTCAACGGTTTTCAGAAGTGTCAGAAAGGCAAACCGTTGAAACGGTTCACAGCCGCGCGGAGTAATCATTACTTGTTGAATTCGAGGAGCGGTCTCATTAACACCGTGGCTTTAGCCCGGTGACCTACGATTCACTCGTGCCTCCTAACCGTTTTAACGGTTTCTCGGCGTCGGCAAAAAAGCTTACCGTTGAAACGGTTTCCACTGCGATGAGACAGCACTTAATCACCGGGCTGAAGCCGCGGTGCTAATGAAATCGCTTCGCGACCCGAGCCCCACTTATGTACGTCAGAGTTCAATCACGGAAGCTTTTATTTTGTTACGGCACAGCTGTAAACCAGGCGCGGCCTAGTCATCGTGCCATTCCAAGCCATACTTCGTAACGAATAACTCAAACTCTTCCCGAAAGGTCTTTTTGTGATGGTGCTTCTCCTGATCTGCAATATACGCCGAAACTTTCTCAATATCGGAATGAGAAACAGAGAAGGCTCCATAACCGCGACCCCAAGCGAATCGTCCCCGTAGCAGTCGATTTTCATTTATCCAATGTGAGGAGCTACCTTTGAACAGCTCCTAAATCTTCGATGGATTTATTCGTAGGCAGGTCAATCAATGTATGCACATGCTCGGGATTTACATAATTGACCTTCATGTAAATACCTTTTTGAAGGGCGTAATCTGCGAGGTAGGTAGATGTCTTTGCGGCTGCAGGTTTGACCAGCATTGGTTCGCGATCAAGAGTCGTCCAAATGAGGTGTAGCCAACAGCGTGAGTAGGAATGAATTGACATGATTGATTGATCCTTTAATTGAGATTTGGACCATCATTACCACGCTGCTTAGATGAAAGGAATGCAGAACGCTGAAGGTAGGGAAAAGCCAAGTAGCTTGGCTTTTTGCATCGGCGCTAGCTACCGACACGAGGGGGTTTCGAAAAAAAACCGTTGAAACGGTTTAGGAAAATCTCGATCGCAGAACTGGATCACCGGGCTGAAGCCACGGTGCTAATGAGATCGCTCCGCGAATGCGAGGGTAAACAGGATTCTCGTCGCCTTCTGATTTACCAATAGGAAACCGTTGAAACGGTTCCAGTGCAGTGACACAGCACCTAGTCACCGGGCTGAAGCCACGGTGCTAATGAAATCGCTCCGCGAATGCGAGGGTAAACAGGATTCGTCGCCTTCTGATTTACCAATAGGAAACCGTTGAAACGGTTCCAGTGCAGTGACACAGCACCTAGTCACCGGGCTGAAGCCGCGGTGCTAATGAGATCGCTCCGCGATGACTGTGGTCATGAACTACTCTGAGGATCGGGAAGCGGCGCAAAGGTCGTCTCAGCTAGGTGGATCGACGGGAGTCGTAGACACGTAAAAAAATGGGCGCTGCTTTTTCAAGCAGCGCCCGCAAGGCAGTTGCAAATTACTGACGAATCTTAGAACTCAAGTCGTCCGGCAAATTGCACAACGCGAGGAGAGAAAGCAGCCGTTATCCTGCCAAAGTTCGCCGCGTTGATGTTCTGTATTTGCTGAGCAGCTGATAGACCAAAGTTGGCCCGGTTCAGCGCATTAAACACCTCGGCGCGAATCTGGAAACGAACTCGCTCAGTGATCGGAATATTCTTGATGAGCGAGGCGTCAATGTTGAAGTAGAGTGGTCCATTAGCGAAGAAGCGCGGCAGCGTGCCCAATTCACCGGGGTTCACGTTAGTGAATACCTGTCCGGAGAAGGGAGTGCTACCGAAGCCCGCCGTTCCGCCACCGCCGAGAGCCGTGCAATTGCCGGCAGCAAGGTTTGCCTGGTTTATGTTGAGCACGGCCGGGTTGATCATGAAGACCCCGCAGGGTGTGCGATACACACCCACGAGGTCTTTGATCTGATCGTCGGTTAAAGGCGAGTTAGCCGTATTGCGTGCTGAACGGGCATTCGAACCAAACGTACCGCGTGGATCGAAGAACCCGAACGGCGCTCCAGTTTGAACCGACATGATGGTGTTCAACTGGAAACCGCCCACCACCCGATCCAGCCACGTGCCGGCGTTGGAGAAGAAGGTCTTTCCTTTGCCGAAAGGCAGTTCATAAATCGCGTTCATATTGAAGACGTGGTTGGTGTCCGTTTGTGCACGGCTGTATTCCACGTCGTCACGCGTCGGGTGAATCTGGAACTCGAAGCGACGTTGGTCAGTTCCGGGTGCGTTGGAGAGTGTCTTTCCAAACGTGTAGTTAGCCTGGAAATACAGTCCATCTGAGAACCGCCGTCGCACTTCCATTTGAAACGCGTTGTAGTTGTAACGCGCACTGTTTGAGAGATATAGACCCAAACCGAGGTTTGGATTCGGCGAGAAGGGCACTGTGCCCCTCAGGAAGTTGCCAGTATAGGTGACCGCGAGCTGTCCTGGCGTACCGGCGGTGATCAATCCCGCGATGGTTGCGTTTGGTGCAACTGTTGGACTACCGATACCACCTGGAGTTCCGGACAACACACCGAGTTGCGCAAACACCGGTAGCGCTTGACAGCCGGCGTTCTGTGCCGCGGTGCAGGCAAAGATTCCTGTCAAAGCAAAGTTAGCCCGCGCACGCTGGAAGTCGGTAAGGAAACCGTTGTTAACGATGTCAGGAGCGTTGACGTCTGTGTAGCGCGTCATGTTGCTGCTGAAGGCCCCAACGTATCTGACTTCTAATGCAGTCTGGAATCCAATCTCACGTTGAATACTAAAATTGTACTCATGATTGGAGGGAAGTTGGAGGTTTTGGTCCGTCATAGCAACACCACCGAGTGCAGCCAGGCGCGTATTGTTCTGAACGAACGTGCGTGGTAGCAGGATCGTAGGCGTGGGAATTGCCGGGACCGCGTCCGCCCGCAGGTTAAGATTAGGAATATTGGCATTCTCGCGCTTGCCAGAGTTCTGGTCGCCTTCACCCGAGGTCGCTTTAAGAAACTCGTCGTTCACATAGCTGAGCCGGTAGCCGCCGCGGATAACTGTGCGACCTTCGCCGGGAAGAAGTGAATTCAGGAACCGGTTCTTGAATTCGGGTTGGTAGGCAATACTGAACGACGGGGCGAAATTGTTCTTGTCCGTCTTGAAGAGCTTGCCATCGCCGAGATTCGTACCGGCAGTCTGTAAACCACCGTTTGGATCTAACAGCGCTTGAAGCGTTGTCATACCCTGCGGAACGATGACTTCAGACAACACGCCATTGCGTTCACGAACGGCGGGCCAAATCTCGTAACGCAAACCGTAGTTCAACGTCAGACGAGGATGGATCTTCCACTGGTCCTGAAAATAGACGTTATAGCTTGAGTAAGCGTAGTCCTGACGGAAACCTTCTCCCGGAACTAAGCCGGTATCCGAGGTCACGACATTGAACGTCTGAGCCTGGTTGTTAACGATGCCGCCGAGCAATGCGAACAGCGCGTTCGCGTTGGCACGATCGGTGGTACCGATACCACCCGGGAACAAGGCCGCATTAGTGAACTGCGCGGTGGTGATCTGTGGTGTTTGGGTTCCAACGCCCAGGGTGTTAGTCAAAAGCACGCCGCCGCGGTTAAGTCGCAAGGCCGTATTAATCTGGGTCTGAATCCCAAAGCGGAAATTGTGATTGCCCATTAGATAGTCGGCGTTGTCCTGAATTGTCCAGGTCTTCGTATCGCGTCCCTGGAAGAGGAACGTGGATTCAGGATTGGTGACCAAGGGCAGAGTAAAGAAGTTTACCGGCTCGGGTTGCAGCTGCGGGAATCCCGGAAACACATGAGCGTAACCGGCACGCACTTCGTTAGTGAAGTTTGGCGTGAAGCTTGAGCGCCACGCGCCCACATATGAATCGCCAGGGACATTTTGCCCGGCAGCCGGGATCACGTCGAAGCCGTTCAGGTCGAGAAAGTCCGGAATGAACCCGTTCAGCCTTTGCCGCTTGATCACCGCGTTGATCGAATTCTTGTCATTGAGATCGAAATCGACGCGGCCTGTGAAATTGTTGTAATCGGTGTTGGCCAATTGGTTGAACCGATAGCCGGTAGTGTTTCTCTGGTCTCCTGCTTCGATCGAATTCCCGGCCGGAATGTTGGCCAGGAAGCGGCTTTGAATCAGCGGGTTGACACCAGTGGGCACCGGCGGTGCACCGGGCGTCGCCACATTCGCTATCGGCAATGCGAACAAGTTGATGGTGCGCAGAACCGGCCCACCAGCCGAAGCGGGAGTCTGATCGAGGTACCTAAACAAGCCCGTTCTCGCTGTGGGGGTTAGTACTGTTCGCAGCGAAGACTGAGACACGCGATCGCGCTGGCCTTCGTAGTTAAAGAAAAAGAACAGTTTGTTCTTGAGAATTGGGCCGGCGATCTTGCCGCCAAACTGGTTGAAGTTGCGGAAGGTCCGTGGATTTTTCTCCGCGCCCGCTACTTTTTGTCCAGCGATAACCAGTGGATCATTGGCCGCATAATTTCCAGCTGCGTTGTTAAAGAAGGAGTTTGCTCCAAACTTCGAGTTCCGGTTGTATTCGAATACCGCCCCGTGAAACTCGTTGGAACCGCGCGGGGTGGCGAGCTGCACCTGGGATGCGCCGAAACCCTGATCGCCGCTGGCGTTCTGCGTCGTCAAAGTAAACTCAGCGACGTCGTCAGTCGAAATTGCGATTTGGGTAAAGCTGGAGGCGTTTGACCGGATGAAGTTGTCCTGAATATTCAGACCATCAAGTGTGATGTTTGTGGCTGATGGTCGTTGTCCATTGATCGAAGTACCCTGCGCGCCATTGGCAGAGGTGCCTGCTTGCAAGGTGATCAAGCTGAGCGGATTACGCCCATTAAGCGGCAGCTCCTGAATCTGACGTGGGCTTACCGTGCTGCTCAACTCAGCGCTGGCTGCGTTGATAACGTCTGCACCCGCGATGACTGTCACTTTCTCCTCGATGTTCCCCACCTCGAGAACCGGATTGAGTGAATAGTCTCTGCCGACGTCGATCTTTACGTCACTTGCAGAAAAGGTCTTGTGTCCCGACGCCGTGATGGTCACGGTATAAACGCCGGGCTCGAGTTGCGGCACTGTAAACGATCCGTCGTCACTAGCGGTTACGGTTCGTTCTTTGCCGGTTTTGTTGTCAGTGACGACAACGGTTGCACCCGGAATGATTCCACTGGAGTCGCTAACGCTACCCAGCAATCTACCGGTATTTGATTGTGCGAGAACGGGGGAGACTGCGGCCAGCGCACAAAAGGAGAGCAGTAAAATGAACCTGATTGTTTTTCCCATCGGTGGTGCTCCTATTATTGTTGACTAAACTCGGCAGCCGCATTGCACGTCGGGGTTTGTACGAAAATCCGTACGCGAAACAGGCCGGTATGCAACGACTGTGTGTTTGAGGGTGCAATGAACGTGCCGATTCAGAGTCGAACCAACCAGTCCACTTCGTCACACGCTTAGGCCGACTCGTAATCGAGAAGCACATTCATCTTCTGATTTATGAAGGTGGATTAAGGGGAATCTTCATTAAACTGAATGACCGCAGGAAAAGAGATAGACGGAGGGAAATTGTGAGAATCAAAATTTCGGATTGAGGAAGAGAGGGTAAAGGTGAATGGGGCTCGTTCGTGTGGTTTCATGATTGTTAGGTAGTACTCTTGGATAGGAGAGACTATTTACCTAAAACACGCACGAACTGAACGGCGTCAAATTGCTTCGCATGCCTCATCGAACCAATTCACCATTCACGATTATCATTCACAATTCACAGAAAACCGCCAGCATTCTTTGCATTCCACGTGCAAACTTAAGCACGTCGGATTTGCAGAGAACGCTGGCGTTCAATCTCGGTGAGACCAGGCTGCCTGGCCTCGAGACAAGAGAAACGTCAACTCACTCTTAGGCGAAAGATCGCTCGGTGCCGGTTCGTCGAACTTCCTGGGTCTGAGATCCGCCGCCGGTCATGGCTGCGATCTCGTCGCTCGGAGAATTCCAGGAGCTGGACGTGCCGGCGAAGGATTCCGGCTTGATGTTGTAGCTTTTGATCTTGGAGTTAAGCGTCGTGCCTTTGAGATTCAAAAGTTTGGCCGCCCGAGCCTGGTGCCCGCCAGTCAGCACGAGCGCTCTGGTAATGAGATCGATCTCGAAGGTGGTTACTTCGTTGTAGAAATCGAGTCCACTATCCATATCCAGCACTTTAACTTCGCCGATCGACTGGACCTCGCGAACGAGTTCCAGAGTCAGCTTCTTTAGGGCCGAAATGCGGCGCCTCGAGTTTCTGAGTTCCTGAGTTTGATTTTCCGCAGCGGGAGCTAACAACTCCAGATCTCCGGTTTCCCAAATTGCTGTTCCGTTCATGACGTTTCTCCTTATGTGTTCCCATTAATCGGTGCGGGCCATTTGTTTGATTTGTTCCCCACACACATTCTCAATCTTCGCCGAGTTTTCCCGGCTTATATCGTGTGATTTCCCATCGTCCGGCAGTAGCCAATTTCCATCGTCACCCTTCATTAAATGGCCCAGTTCGTGCAGCAGAATGAGGGAGCGTATTGCTTTCGTGTTCGGGTCGTATTCGCCGAGTTTCGGAATTGAAGCTTCAGCTACCGACATCCGGTTCCGGTAGAAAGGTCCCTTGGCGTTGATCGACGCTTTCTTAAACATACGGAACCTGGTGTTGGTCGGTGCGTCAGTTACCGTTGTGGTTTCCCCTGACATTCGCATCCCGATCGACCCGTCCAGATATTCCCTTTGTACTGCTCCCATCAACATGTTGAAGACCACCGTTGCTTTAGTGCTCCCTCCAAAGAACTGGCTGCACGAGTTGGCCTCGCTGAGAATCTTGAAGGTGTCGTAATAAGCCCGATTAAGAACCTTGTCGTTCTGGACCAGCGTCGAGGGCGCGGCCGCCGGAAGTGGCACCGGTACGCTCGCGCGGGGTGTTGATACTTTTGAGCGGTTCGCCTTCATCTGGTTCTTAACTTCGTCGTCCAGCAATGCTTTGGCATTTGCATTAACCAACCCAAGGGAGATCAATGTCGTGCCCATCACAAAATTGCGTAATCGCATCGAAGGCACCTCCGGTCGGAATCTCAGTAGGGGTCAATCCGGGTACGGTTGGCCCGCTGGGGTCGAGCACTTGAACTAAAACTAAAAGAGCTTTTTTGAAAAGTACGAACGAGACCACGCTGCACGTTTTCAAACCCGAATTGTTGTGAAGTTATACGACGGGAATTTGCAGTACAGATGAAGTTTGTGACAGAAGGGCGGGCGCCTGTGACTAGCGGGCTTCATCCAGTGACTACATCCTTTAGGGCAGCTTGCCGAGGGCTTCCTGAAGGTTGTCACGGTGATTGCGAGAGAGGGTCAGCTGAGTGCCGTCGAGGAGGATGATGCGATATTCACCATGGAACCAGGGTTGGAGTTCCTGAATACGATCCAGGCGCACGATCGAGGATCGATGGATGCGAACAAATTTTTTCGGATCGAGCTTCGATTCCAGGCTACTAATTGTTTCGCGAAGCAGGTGAGACTTTTTCCCACTATGGACCGAAACATAGTTTCCTTCGGCTTCAATCCAATCAATTTCTTCCGTCTCGAGAAAGTAGATGCGACCGCCGCCTTTGATGACGAGACGTTCGATATATTTGTTGCCGGCCTTGAGCTCTTCGAGTAAAGCGAGAATACGTTGATCGGTACCGCCGTTACGTTCCTTGGCGATCTGTGCCTTCGCGCGTTGCCAGGCAACGTCAAACCTCTCCTTATCGAAAGGCTTCAACAAATAATCGAGCGCATTAACTTCGAATGCGCGCACGGCATATTGATCATACGCTGTAACGAAGATTACATAAGGGACATCGTTACCGAGAGCCTCGAGCACATCGAAGCCGCCGAGGTCAGGCATCTGCACATCGAGGAAGAGCAGGTCAGGCGAATGCTTGCGGATGGCTTCCAGGGCTTCTTGTCCGCTAACTGACTCGCCCACGATTTCTGTCTGTGGATCGCCCTTCAGCATTTCGCGCAACATCGCGCGCGCGAGCGGCTCATCATCAACCAACAGCACACGGACGGGAGACTCAGGCATAGACCTTTTCCGAAAATAAGGATGGGCTCCCGTAGATTTGGGGGAGCCAAACTACAGGAACCAGTTTGTAGGGAACTTTGTTTGCTGATTTAGAAGAGACTAGTTGAACTGACCTTTGAAGGCACCGTTTGTATGGAAAGGAATTTCCATCGTGACTACAAATCCACCATTCGGGTTGTTCCTCAGGTCAAAGAGATGCTGCTGGCCGTACAGACTTTCCAGTCGCTTCTCGGTGTTCGCCAGTCCCAGACCTCTATTGCTCGGATTCTCGGATATCCGATGTTCCGAAAGGCCGGGTCCGTTGTCTCGCACCTGAATACGAATGTGTCCATCGAGATGTTTCGCTTCAATTTCGATCAAACCGGGAGTGGAACGTGGGGCAATTCCGTGTCGAATAGCGTTCTCGACAATCGGTTGGAGGATAAGATTGGGCACCTTGGCGTTGAGAGTGTCGTTGGGGACGTCAATGCGTGTGGTAAGCCGATCCTGGAAACGGATTTTTTCGATCGCAAGGTAACAAGTAAGGAACTCCATTTCCTGTTGCAAAGTGACTTCCTCTGAACCTGAGTTTTCAAGTGTCAGCCGCAGAAAGTCACCGAGCCTGGTAATCATCCTGCGGGCAGCTTCGGTATCCTGACTGAGCAGGGCAGAAATGGAATGAAGCGTATTGAAAAGAAAATGTGGCTGGAGCTGCATCTTAAGCGCGTCCAGCTGAGCCTTTGAAAGCTGAGCCTCGAGTTGAAGAGTGCGAACCTGGCTTTCACGGTAGCGGCGATAGTAGCTAAATGCGTAACTCGTGAGGGCTATCAATAAGTATATGCCGATGCCTTCGCTGAAATTATCCAACACGAAGCGGCCCATCACGATGAACGAGAATGGCTTGCCGGCGGTCCAGCCCAGGTAAAGCCACAACAAGGCATGGCCGACTGCCATGGCGACCATGCTGATGACCAGGCTGATCGGTATGTGCAGCAGGGTGCTACGCAGCCAGTTATTTCGTTCGATAGGCAGTTTGGCAGCGGCTCGAAGTACCAGCGGCGTCGCCAGGGCCCAGATATAGGCCCAGACCATCTGAACATAAAGCGCAGTCAAGAATGCTGCAGGGCGCTCCGATCGATACGAAGCAAAGTACATCTGGAGGGTGAAGACGATCCCGATGAACGTCCAGATACCCCAGATTATGGCCATGCGCTTCCAGAAGTCGCGCGATTTGGTGAAAGAGAGTGGCTGCTTCCGGAAGGGGTCGAGATTTTCTGCAGTCATGACGCCTCAGTATTGATCAGGACAAAGGTGAGACCAAATGCTCGTGGGGCCATTGGTCGAGAATTCGGACGGTTCGAGAATGAAGGATAAGACTGAATTCAATACCGCTCACAGACTTACCCGATTCCGTTTTAGGCTCGAAGGCAGGAATCGGCGAAAAGGAGAAATACAGCCGTTTGGCAGTGCCGGGCAATCTGTTTGTGACCAACAGGCCTGATGGTATGACTAATAGGCCAGCTTGTTCGAGGTGCGGATTTTAGCGGTTCGTGCTTTGTTTACCTCTGCTAACGCCGGTGTCCAAAGAGACTTTCCATTTCTCATTTGCCATTCCCGGAACCTCGGATGTTTTTCCACCAATCGACACGCGCTGGACTACGCTACTCGAAAGCAACCGGAGCGTGTACAGAACCGGAAGCTCGGAGATCTTGCACGCTGACTCTTCTGGGTCCGTCTACCTCGTGTGCGTTCGGCGTTCCAGCCTCGACTTCAACTTGGTCTTCACCTCGGGCCACTCAGACTCAATGATGCTGAACAAAGCAGAGTCTCGATAGCGGCCGCCTGGCATGATTAAGTGATTGCGCAATATACCTTCAAATCTAGCTCCCAGTCGCAGCAGGGCTTTCTGCGATTGCTGATTTCGAACGTCGGTTACGAAAGAAACGCGAATGCAGTCCCAGGCTTCAAACGCATGTGTTAGCAGAAGCAACTTGGCTTCGCTATTCACCGCCGTACGCTGAGCGCTCAAGGCCAACCATGTGTAGCCAATTTCGACACTCCGGTTTTCGCGCTCAATATTGTAGAAGCGAGTAGTGCCCACAACCTGGCCCGTCGACTTGCGAACAATTACGAAAGGCAGCTCGCGCCCGGTCGCCTCGGCTTCAACAGCGGCCTTTATGTAGCCTGCCGTCTCGTCCTGCGATGGGATTAGGGTGAACTGGGAATGCCAGAGCTCTCCATCTGCAGCCGCTTGGCTGAGCGGCTCTTCATGCGAGGCTAACAGCGGCTCGAGTCGCACTTGCTCGCCATCAAGAATGATCGGTTCGACCTTCATTATGATCGGTGCCAAACAATACATGATGGCTCCGCCCTGAGGCTATATCAATTCCAACTCTTGCCTGTACCGGCATGGTTGCTTTTCGAGATTAGAAAAAGGGCCTGTTGTGGAACTGAAAATGCTTTCCAGAAGGGCAGATGGCAAAAGCGCTTAGAGAGCCGCCCTGGTGGCTCACCGATCAAACAGAGATCTGTCCGGCATGCAGTCAGGCGTATGCATATCACACGGAAGTCCGCTGCCTGGACTGTGATTCAAAGCTGTGCCCGATCTGTGTGATGGTGACGACTACGATGACATTCTCGTGTTCGGATTGCGTCGATTGTCAGGATGAGGAGGTGTGATGGCCGCGCGCGCGATTTGGAAAGGTCAGTTGAAAATCGGATCTACTAAGGTGCCGGTAAAGTTGTACTCCGCCGTGAGTGATCGCACTGTCCGTTTTCATATTCTCGATGACCGCCAGGAGAAACGCGTCAAGCAGCACATGGTGAGTCCCGACACGGGCGAGGAAGTGGACACGTCTGAAATACAGAAGGGCTATGAGATCGAACCGGGAAGATTCGTGATCGTTACGGAGGACGATCTAGCCAGCGTGGTGCCCAAACCATCGCGCGATATTGAAATAAATGAGTTTGTGGCTCCCGAAGCGATCAGCCAGCAATGGTACGAAAGACCTTACTACCTCGCCCCTGACGGCGACGTGAGAGGATATTTTGCACTCGCGGAAGCACTGACTAATAGAGAACGTGAGGGGATTGCGCACTGGGTCATGCGAAACAAATCCTACGTCGGCGCGCTTCGAGCCGAAGGCGATTACCTAATGCTCATAACGCTGCGCAGTGCGGCTGAAGTGATCTCCGCGAATGACCTACCAAAGCCGGCCGGGCGTGAACCGACGCAAAAAGAGCTGGCCATGGCCAAACAACTGATTTCACTTTTGGAGGGTGAGTTCAACGCCGACGATTACAAGGATGAGTATCATGAACGGGTGATGGAATTTATCGAGCGCAAAGCGAAAGGGAAGGCTCCTCGATTGAAAGCTGTCAAAACGAAGCGGAAATCCGGATCGCTTGATTCGGTGTTGGCCCGCAGCATTCAGACTTTGAAGAAAGGGAAACGCGCTGCCTAAGAGAAGTCAAAAAGTAGAGGACGTCGAACAGGATGAGAGTGGACCACGTCCGTTCTGGTCAGGCACGTTGACGTTTGGATTAGTCAGTGTTCCGGTAAATCTGTTTCCGGCTAACCGGACGCAGCGTGCGCCGTTGCGCATGCTGGGCCCGGAAGGTGAACCACTCGCTCGCAAGTATTATGCAGAGAAGACTGAGCGCGACCTTGATGCGGACGAGATAATTCGCGGCTACGAGATCAAACCGGGAAAGTATGTGGTGGTTACGGACGATGAGCTGGAGCGACTCGCGCCTGAGAAAACCAGAGACATCGACATCAAACTCTTCGTGCCCGAAGAGACTATTCCACCGATATATTTCGATCGGGGTTATTTCTTAACGCCGGCCGCAAGCTCGGAGAAAGCTTACAAGCTCTTGGCCGAAGCTCTCGGAAAGGACGGCAGGGCAGGAATCGCTACCTTTGTCATGCGGGGTAAGGAGTATCTGGTGGCGATATTTTCAGAGCACGGAATTCTGCGCGCTGAGACGATGCGGTTCGCTGACGAGCTACGGTCGCCTGCAGATATTGACTTACCCAAGAAGCCGAAGGTTCCCACAGCCACGGTAAAGAAGTTTGAGAAACTGATAAGCAGCAAGACGAAAAAGAAGTTACCGGAGTCGAAACTCAAAGACGAGTATGTTGATAAGTTGCTCAAGCTGATTAAGAAGAAGAGCTCTAAACGCGCGAACGTCGTTAAAGTAGACGACGCTGGAGAAGAAAAACACGAGCCCGCAAAAGTCATCGACCTGATGGCCGTGCTAAAGAAGAGCTTGGCAGGAAAGTCAAAATAATGTCCGACATTGCTTCAGCCTGTCGTTAAGGCAGGGGAAACAAATCGTGGTCTCCTCAACATCGCAGGTTGAATTTTCTCAAACTCACGCCAAGCTGACAGCATGTTGGACATCGAAACAGGTGCCTAAATCACAAACGATCCAAGGCCAGAGGGGATTACCCTGAAGCGTTGGATCGTCGTTTTCGACCCGATGTCTCACGTTGGTACCCACGCGCAACAGTCGAATCTAGGAGATCGATTCTAAGGATCGGTTGAGCACGGGTCAATCATACGAACAAGAATAAAACACGCTAATGTCCGACATCCTTCAGCTTGTCGTTAGTCACGAGAACACTCAACAAGGTAAACATCGGACACTACCCTTTAAGATCTCGCGACAAGCTGAAAGCATGTCTGACATAAAAAAAACGGGCGCGATAGTCGCGCCCGTTAGTCTTGTTGATAACGTCCTCTCCTAGCGGCTCGGACTAATGATTACCTCGTCGTCACCGAAGGCAAAGATTCCGATAGCCACCGCGGCCCCACCACCGCCCAGCAGAATCGCCGCCAGAGCGGCTGTGCTGAGACCTCCGCCACCTGCTGCGGCACCAGCTCCTGCTCCAGCACCCGCTGCCGAAGCGGCTCCCTGATTAGCTACTGCGTTGGTTGCTCCAAGCGGAAAACAAACGTCGGCCGATCGGCGCCGCTCTTCGGTTTTGGTTGAAGTGCCGTCAGGGGTATCAATCTGACCCTGCACTTTGTTCTTGGTTCGCAGGATTGCACAACCACGTTTGAGGTTGACCTTAACTACATTGCCATTGTGGTCAAACTCGATGGTCAGTTCGGTATTTGGCGCAATGTCTAATTCGCCGAGCGAACCCAGATTGATGGTCGCGCCCACACCCGCAGGCGTTTCAATCGTCGCACCTGTTAGCAGGTTTGCACCACTCGCCGCACTCGCACCGTTTACTGTGATCGGCTGATTGTTGCTGGTTGTAATCCTCGCGATTACGAGTTGTTGCGGCAGGTAAGCACCGGCGACTGCATTCTGACCAGGAAGAATTTCTTGAGTGCCCGCGTCAGTTCTTAGCTCCGCGCGGCCGCTCTCGTTGGCAACCATTGTATTCGCGTCATCAGAGTTGATGTTGATAGAGGTAGGCTCGGTGCCATCAACTGAGACGAGGCTATCTTTGGTGGCGATGTTTACAAACACGCCGGCTGGTGTCGAAACATATCCGCGGCCTGAGTGCAACGAACCCACGATGCTATTTTCGGTAAAACTTAGAGTAAGACTGCTATTGGCTGGCAGTTCGACGCGGCCTAGTTTGCCGAGGCTTAAAGTGGCACTGCTATTAGCTGATGTAACGATCGTACTGTCAGAGAAAAACGTCCCGCCTGATATGACACTCTGCCCATCCACCGTTACCTGACCGGTAACGGATAAGCCGCCTGTTCTTACTACTGGTGTGGCAGCCGTCAGGACTGAGGTGACGCTGAGAATAGCTGCAGTAACCCAAACGGCGATGAACTTGCGAAGCAAGGTTTTGCTGATCATATATATTTCCTCTCTAACTTAGTGGAGATCCTGCGGAAACGGGATGGTGGATGTCGGGCAATCTCTTCACCAACCGTGCTGAAACGAATGGGATATCGTGAGCTTGGGTCGAGAACCAGGGCACGAACTATCGTCTCGCGTCTGAGCCACTCTTCCGCACTTAAAACAAAGGCCAGCGGCGGGAAAGTAGCATGCTGGGCGGCGCATGTCTAGCAATATCGGGGAGTGCTATGGCTGAAGCGGGCCATGTATTGAATCTTGTAATTATCCTAACACCAATAGACACCTACAAGACTACAGAACTGAGCGCAGTCACGAGGTCCAACTTTTAGGTTGGGGTTTCTCCGGATCCTTAGCCGCGGGCTTGTCCTTGTTATAAATGTAGCTGTCACGCGCTCTTACCGCCAGGCCTGATTGAGTCATAGTTACCTTGATCTGACGTCGCTCACCCGAGCGCCCGGGTGGTGACGGGTAATAGCCAATGCTGTATTGCCGGCGCAGTTCATCTGCTACCTGTGAGAACGAGGACGACAATCCCACGAGCGTATCGCCTCGGTAGAACCGGCCGCCGGACACATAAGCCAACCCGCGCAGATACTCGACGCCTCTCCTGAGCTCGCCTGGAGTGGAACCGCCACCCCCACCTCCGCCCGGAATGCCACCACCGGGTATTCGAGGTAATGGGATTCCGAAGATGACTGGGCCACCACCGGATGGCAAGTTTGGCCCATACCCGCCATCAGCGGTGTTGTAGGCGATTGGATAGATCAGCGCATCGGCTTCCTGCGCATCTCTGATGGTCGAGGAATAGCTGGACCGGTAACTCGTGGTATCGACGCCGTCAGTAAATAGGACCACGGCCTTACGTCCGGTAATCGCTTTCAACTTTTTCTTGATTACCAGATCAACTGCGTCATAAAGGCGAGTGCCACCCCCAGTGCGTGCCCGCCGAATTGCCTTAACCAGATCGGCACGATTGCTGGTCGGTTCAGAAAGAATATCTATCTGATCGTCAAAGGAGATCACCATCACCCTATCCTGAGCGCTCAGCTGATTGACGAATGAAATCGCTGCATCATGAATTTCTTCAAGCTTGAAATTTGTTGACCTGCTGGTGTCGAGCACGAGCGCCACCGTGAACGGTTGGTCCACGGTCGCGAAGTAAGCAATCTTCTGCTCCACTCCGTTGTCAAAGATTCGAAAGTCCTGTCGCCTCAAATCCGGGATGAACTTGCCACTGCGATCCATGACGGAGACGGGCACGGTGACCAGAGATGTATCTACTCTAACTACATCGCCCTCAACCGTCTCAGCCTCAATCGAACCGGAACCGGGAACTACATCGTTTGCCTCCGGAGTGGGTGGCGCCTCTTTCTTCTGCGAGTCAGTTGAGGGCCGGGTCCCACCACTCCTGGTTTCTTTGACTCGTCCGGATTGAGCTTTAAGCTGAAAAGGAGTCAGCAGGACAACCATTAAAAGGAGGGTGAAAATAGTTCTAGACATGATGCTCATGGTTGGAAGGCGGCGCACTCCAAAGAAAGCCTTGACCCGCCGAAAAAGCACTAATCTCCATAGCTGCGCTTTGGTTTCGCTTGTGCTCAGCCTATCTACACTACGCCCGATCGACTTAGTAGGCTAGATGCACCCTATCTGACTTTTGATGTAAAGAGTGTGTAAAGAGATTGCAAAGTTTTTTAAAGGTCGTGAGAAAACCGAGCCGGTGGCTGCGTCGGATTTAACTTCACCTCGATTATTTTGGAAAGCTCCGACTTAACAATTTCTAAATCGACTCGTGCTAAGCTGCGCCTAATCACGGAGTAAATCGTTCGCTCGCAGGAGGAGTTATGAATGCGAACACTAATCGAGTGATGCAAACGTTGGTCGCCGTCGCGATCGTGGTTACGGCGATAAGCCCTGAGCTGAATTTTGCCCGCGGGCAAAGAGAAACCGGAAGTGTAACGAGGGGGCTGGCCGGCACATCCTGGAAGCTAGTCAAACTCCAGGGAGGCGACGAGGTGACGTCGGTGCCGGATGACGCCTCCAAATACACCATCACCTTTGCAAGTAACGGCCGCGTCTCGGCGCGGGTCGATTGCAACCGCGGTGGCAGCAGTTGGAAATCGCCGGGTGGGAATAAGCTACAGTTTGGCTCCTGGTCCATGACACGGGCCAAGTGTCCTCCCGGTTCACTTCACGATCGCATCGTCACCGAAGGCGCTGCGGTAAACTCCTATTACATCAAGGACGGCCATCTGTTCTTAACCGGAATGGCGGCCGGCGGTTATTACGAGTTAGAGCCGATCGCTGCTCCGAATTAATAATCTCCGACATGCTTCACAGATTGTCGTTGAAAACTCAATCTGCGATGTTGAGGAGAAACGCCAATGTTGAGCGTGTCGTCCTTCAACGACAGGCTGAAGGAGACCCTGATTAAGTCGTAAAGATTTCCCTTGTTTTAGCCCGCGGGCTAACACAAATCCAACTCACAATGAACTTGATCGGAGCTTCCTGAAGCATGTCGGACACTTTTTTATGAAGTCATATCGAACATTCCTCCTTAGCCTGCTCGTCTTTTTTTCAGGCGTGCTACCTGTTCATGCCGGCGTCGTTGTGATCGCTTACATGGACGAGGCCAAGGTCGTAATAGTTGATGGCAAGACCTACAAGACTCTGGCCACGCTCGAGACCGGCAAGAATCCGCACGAGGTTCGAGTCTCACCAGATCAACGCCAAGCGTACGTTGCCGCCGGAAAATGGATCACGGCAATTGACCTCAGACGTCGAAAGGTGAAAGCCACTTTCGACCTGGGATCATATTCAGCGCACGACATTCGTGTGAGTCGTGATGGTAGCCGACTATGGGCGGCCTGTGGAGCGGAACAAACGATTCTCGAACTCGACGCTGAGACGGGGAAAATTCTCAAAACCTATCCCACCAACCAGGCAGGTCCATGGTTTGTCGAAGTCACGCCTGACGAGCGAAAACTTTATACGCCGAATCTGGAAGGGAAGAGTGTGAGTGTTATCGACCGCGCCACGGCCAAGGTGAAGGTCATTCCATTAGGACACCCAATTTATGGGATTGATATCACTCCGGACGGCAGACAGATTTGGGTGAGCGGTGGCGACCTGGCTGTGATTGATACGAAGAGCGATGAAGTTATTGCCAGGATTAAGACTTCCGAAGCCGAGACCGGTCGGATCAGGATCACTTCCGATGGTAAGAAAGTTGTCGTCGCCCTGGAAAAGAAGCTAGCGGTTTACGACGCTAAGACCCATCGTCTCATCAGTGAAACCCAACTCAGCGCGAGCCCGAAAGTCTTTACTCTCTCCGCCGACAATCGTCACGCCTTGTTAACCAACCCCGCTGACAACTCGGTTAGCGTTGTCGACATTGTCGCCGCAAAACAACTCACTACTTTCCCGACCGGCAAGAAACCCGACGGCATCGGCTGGGCCAATTAGATGTGACCGATCATCCAGTGACGAGCCGAAGCATTTACCATTCACCATTTACCATTAACTCTATAAACTACCCGCCGGATGAACACCTGCCCTCTCTGCTCAGCCGCGGTCACGGAAAATTCTATTAATTGCCCTTCCTGCGGCGCCGCGCTATCAGAAACGCAAGCCACCATGCGTCAGCCTCCACCGAAAGCTCCGCCAAAAGAAAAAAGCAAAACGCCGACTAGCTCTCGGTCGACTCCTACCAGCTCTCGCAGCGAAGGTAATTTCCTGGCGGGAACGGTACTCAACGACCGCTATCGCATCACCGGCTTACTGGGCCGAGGTGGAATGGGCGAAGTCTACAAAGCCGATGACCTCAAACTAAATCAAGCGGTCGCGCTCAAGTTCCTGCCTGAGCTTTTCGCTGAGGACGCGTCGGCGCGCGAAAGGTTCTTTGGTGAAGTGCGCACGGCGCGTCAGGTCTCGCACCCCAACGTCTGTCGCGTTTTCGACATAGGAGAAGTTGACGGCTCGCATTTCCTGTCGATGGAGTTCATCGACGGCGACGATCTGTCGTCGCTCCTACGTCGCATCGGCAGGCTTCCTCCCGATAAAGCTCTTGAGATCGCCCGACAACTCTGTGCCGGACTTCATGCTGTTCACCAGGCAGGCATTCTGCACCGAGACTTCAAGCCGGCGAATGTGATGATTGACGGCCGGGGAAAGGCCCGACTCACCGACTTCGGAATCGCGGGTATGGAGAGCGAGTTTAAACTCGGCGCGGTTGCCGGCACTCCCGCATACATGTCGCCCGAACAGATTACGGGGGACGAGTTGACGCCAAAGAGCGACATTTACTCGCTCGGTCTGGTGCTCTATGAAATCTTCACCGGCAAGCCGGCCTTTTCAGGGGATACCGTCAACGAGCGGCTGCGCAAGCACAAGACGGCCGCGCCTACCAATCCTTCGGAAGTAGTCAAAGATATTGACCCTCTGGTTGAGCAGGTCATCCTGCAATGCCTGGAGAAGGACGCAAAGAAACGCCCAGCCTCCGCGCTTCAAGTGGCCCTCACTCTACCCGGTGGCGATCCCTTGCAAGCAGCACTCGCGATGGGCGAGACACCTTCACCCGAGATGGTCGCGGCGGCGGGTGAAAAGACCGGCCTGCCTCCGATGATCGCTGTAGTTTGCCTGATTGCGGTTATTGCCTGCCTGGTTGCAGTAGCGTTCGTGGGTCACCGGGTGAGTTTGATCGAAAGAATACCGTTCGAGAAGTCGCCCGAAGTTCTCGCAGGTAAGGGCCGGGAGACGATCGCGCAACTGGGATATCCTGACGTCCCCGTCGATAGGGCTTACGGACTCGGTTACGACGATGACTATCTCGATTACAACGATGATCACAGTCGAGCGGACAGCTCCGCACAACTCGAGAACGCGCGGGGAGCCGCAGTCTACTTTTGGTATCGCGAGAGTCCGATCCACCTGGTACGTGAAAAGGCTACGTATGTCAGGCAAACCTGGGGCGTGAATCAAACTGATCCCCCGCCATCAATGCCGGGCATGAAGGGCGCCAAGCTCGACACCCAGGGCCGACTGCGGGAATTTTATGCCAGGCTGCCTGAGGTTGATGAAGCAAAGTCGGCTGAGGTAACTGCTACGGATTGGAACCGGCTTTTCCTTTTAGCCGGCATTGACCCGTCGCGTTTTACGCCTACCGACGCTCTCTGGAATCCGGAATCTGCTTTTGACGCGCGAGCCGCCTGGACGGGAACAACGCCGGAGATGCCGGACACTTCGTTGCGCGTCGAAGCCGCTGGCTATCGTGGCAAAGTCGTTTTCTTCAAATTGATTTCCCCCTGGACGAAGCCCAGCCTTGTGCCGGTTCAACGGAGTGGGGCTCTTTTCGAGCTGCTGTTTCCCGCCGCGCTCATCTTTGGAGCCGCCTTACTGGCGTGGCGGAATTACCGGCAGGGAAGAGGCGACCGTCAGGGTGCGATCAAACTGGCGTTTCTTACCTTTGTCTGCGGCCTTTTGGTTTGGATCCTCACTGCAAGTCATGTCCCGACAACTGGTGAGCTTGGTCTTCTCGGTCAAGCGCTACGCGGGTCGCTGTTTTCGGGTGCAGTCATGTGGACTCTTTATCATGCACTTGAGCCTTACGTCAGACGGCGTTGGTCCACCAGCCTCATTACCTGGAGCCGACTGATGGCCGCGAAGATTACTGATCCGCTGGTGGGCCGCGACTTGCTGATCGGTATCCTGCTCGGCGCTGGCTTTACCCTGCTTGCGACTCTTCCATATCTGTTTATGGCCCGTACTGAAGCAATTGCTGAGCTTGATCCGTTGGTTGGCATTAGTGCTGTCATCGGAGTCCTGCTTAACAGCATGAGTGGGGCCGTGATAAGCGCGCTCGCGTTTACTTTTTTATTCACTCTGCTGCGCGCGCTGCTGCGGCGCGACTGGTTGGCGGCTTTGGTTGCTATTGCGATTCTGGCAACGCCGGCTGCGCTAAGTGGTGCCGTACCCGCGCTCGTCAGCACTTTAGTTTTGGGTGGTCTGCTGGTTCTGGCGTTTACCAGGTTTGGACTGCTGAACCTTTTTGTCAGCATCTTGATTTTCTTCTGGCTCAACGGTCTCCCATTTACGACGAACCTCTCAGCCTGGTATGCCTTCGCTTCCCTCTCAGTGATGCTCCTGATCCTGGCGCTGGCGGGTTTTGCTTTCTACACTTCGCTGGGCGGACAGAAAGTGTTCAAGGGAAACCTGTTGGAGGATTGAAACGGAAAGGGAATTGGCCTGAAGTGTTGGGCGCTCGCGCGGACCAGAATTGTTAATGCCGCGCGATCAAGAGGGTCTTTTAGTACGCGGAAAGCGAATAAGATCTTTTACTACGCTGACAGCGTTCGTTAATTCCAGCCCAGGGTTTGCGTTGAAACCCTGGGATTCAAAAGTGATTTAATTACGAAAGCAACTCTGAAGGAGTTGCGGTTCGTGGGATATCAAACCTCTCGCAACTCCTTCAGAGTTGCGAAGAATAAATTTGAAAACTGTGCCCCAGGGTTCAAAGCAAACCCTGGGCTGGAATTAGCGAACGCCTTCAGCGTAACGGGTTGTGCTGCTTCGTGCAATTCGTGGATCGTCCTTAACGATACAACTCAATACAATCCACGAATTCATACGAACCGTCACGAAACTGATTACCCTTACCTGCCTCCTGCCTCTTGCTTTCGGCCTACTGCCTACCGCCTACCGCCACCTGCTTCCTGCCCCCCGACTTCTCGCGTATCGAGTACAGCGTCTTCTCCGTCCTCAACAACAAACGATCGCCGACAATCGCCGGCGACGCCTGCGCAAAATCGTCAAGCTCATTAACATGCAACAACTTGAACTCATCGCCGGTTCCGATCACAAACGTCTGGCCTTGCTCGCTAAGGCAGAAAAGCTTGCCGTTGTACGCCCACGGTGACGTTGTGAAATTCGTAGCCGCTGGATCAATACGCGTCTTGTAAATCTGCTTTCCGGTCTTAGCGTCAAAGCGGTTCAAGATTCCGGTTTCAGTCAGCGTGTAGACCATCCCATCGTAAGCCAGGGCCGACGGTAGATAGGTTCCACCACGCGGCTGCGACCACAGGATAAACTCGTTCGACGTCTGATCTTTCTGCAAGGAAATGTTGCCCGCTGCACCAGGCCGAATCGCATACATCGGACGCCCGCGACCGCCGTTGACGTACAGCAGTCCGTTATAAGCGAAAGGCGTTGGCACAGGCACCGGGGACATTCCCGACATGCGCCACAATTCTTTACCTGCCAGGTCGTAACTAATGAGCTCGCGTGGTCCAACCGTTACGATCTCTGTGCGGAGCGCATGCCGCCAAATAAATGGCGTGGACCATCCTGAACGCTGGACCGGCGGTTCATGGCCGCCAATGTCGCGGTTCGTACGCCAGACCTGCTTACCCGTTTGCTTGTCGAAGGCGGCGATGAATTGCTGCTTCTGATTGTCGTTGACGATCACCAGCAGGTTGTCCACCAGGGCAGGCGAACTCGCGGTTCCAAAATCGAGGTAAATCTGATTTGCCTCAAGCGGCGTCGTCCATACGAGCTTGCCCTTCAGGTCAAACTTCCATAACCCCAGGTTGCCGACGTAGACGTAGACATAACGTCCGTCGGTTACGGGACTCTCGGAAGTGAAACTGGACTTGCGGTGACGCCCACCCGGCGGCTGCCCCGTGTGAAACTCCCTGGTCCATTCAACCTTCCCGCTCTTCAGGTTCAGGCAATAAAGAAAGTAATGAAGCTTCACCTCATGCGGTAGCTCGGTGTCGCGCTCCGTCACGCGCTTGATCACCTCTTCCATCTTGAGCCCTTGCTTCATCAACTCCGCGACATACTCATTCGAGTATTCGGTGCCGGCCTGCGGCGGCTTCGATTTACCCTCAGTAGTCACGGTGGTTAGGTACACCCTGTCGCCAGTAACAATCGGCGACGACCAACCGCGCCCTGGAATCTCCAGCGCCCACTCCACGTTCTCGGTCCTGGACCAACGATCGGCGAGCTTTGTATGCGTGCCCACCGGATTCGACTCCGGCCCACGAAACTGCGGCCAGGCGACGTCCTGCAGGCGTTGATTTTTCTGCGCGTGAATCGGAAAAGAAAGTAACAACAGCACGCACGCGAAGCCCGCCATCTTGAAAAGCCGGCCGGCTGAACGATTGAGAAGGGTTTCTAATGCTCGAGTAGTTCTACGATTGGGAGAATGGATATTCATAAATTTGGTCGTGTGTTCTGCTCAGGGTGGAGTGCTTATCAGCGAATCTATCCTATGCATGCCAACACGGCAAACAAGCAAAGTTGAACAGCCAATACGAGCTTTGGTCTGGTTGGTTTCAATTCGAAGAAAAGAACGCCGACTGCTCCTCGGCCCGCGTCGCCGGATCTCGTTCGTGTCACTTCGGGTGGTTTAGTGGATCGTTCCCCTGCTTCGACAAAATACGAACCCGAACTGACACCAAGTCATACAAAAGGCAGCGACATTTCAAAGCCAGCGAGGTCGACAAACTGGATTCAACCGCCGAAAACCTAAACCTTTTCGCGTTCTGATTTCGAACAATACTCCCGCTATTTCTACCTCAATCTTTCCTCAAGTTTTTCTCAAGTCTCCTAAATAAGCTGTAGACGTCGCTTCAGATTTCGTCCGTCTCGTCAGCGCCGAAAAGGAATCGGCGACGTTCGTCCGTATCACCAGTAGAGGAGATAAGAGCAATGAAAAAAGTCTTGCTAACCGTCAGCCTGTTGGCTTCAGTGGTGTTGATTGTGTGGGCCTCACCGTTCGTCAGTAAGGCGGCCCTGTCGATGTTCACAGATGAGGATCCTGACGTGCCGCGTACGTGGAAACTGGCGATGAGCAAAGAAGAATACATGCTCAAGCGCGCTGAGAATATCGCCCTCCTGCGCGGGGTCGGCACTGGCCTACCGTTTATTCCGTCGTTACGAATGCAGGCGATCCAACAATTGGACGAACAGCAAAGACGTCTCCTGGGTACGACCGACTCCGCTAAAGCTACGGGAGACCAGGCGCAATCCACCTTGCTGGCCGAGATGATCTCGGGGACGTGGTCGCCAATAGGTCCATTTCCGATTCCAAACGGGCAAACGGTGGGAGTGTCCACTGCGGTCAGTGGCCGCACCGTCACTATTGCGGTGCATCCCACCAATCCGGAGATCGCTTACGTCGGCACAGCGCAAGGTGGACTCTATCGCACCACTAACGGCGGCGCGGCCTGGACACCGCTCATGGACAATGCTCTGTCCCTATCCATCGGTACGGTCGTGATATCTCCTTCGAATCCGGAAGTCGTATTTGTCGGCACTGGCGAGCAAAGCTTCTCAGCCGATGGTTTCTTTGGCGTCGGAATTTATCGCATCGAAAACGCGAGCAGCGCTTCGCCAACTATCATTGGTCCAATCAACCGCGACTCAACCAACAAAGACGTACTGAGTGGACGCTCGATTGGTGAGATTCTCGTCCACCCTTCAGACCCAAACGTCATCTTCGTGAGCACTACTTCCGGCATCGGCGGTATTGGCCCAGCGGTTCCCGCCGGCTTGCCTGCGCGTGGATTGTTCCGCTCGACCAACGCTATGTCAGCCGCGCCGACTTTCACAAAGCTGGGGGTGACTGCGGCCGGAGCAGCTGAAGACCGCAACGTCATTGATCTAGTGATGGAACCCGGAAATCCCGACCGCATCATCGCGTCCGTGGTGGGCGTGGCCACGCCGGTGGCGGACAACGGTGGGCTGTTCTTATCAACCAATGCGTTGGCTGCGGTGCCGACGTTTACCAAGACCCTTGATCTAGCCGGCACTACCTCCACCGCGACCAGAACGGAACTGGCCATCAACAAAACTGGCGGCGCTGTTACCGTGTATGCGGCTTCGGCGATCGGCACCGGTTCGGTTTATCGCTCAACCGACGGCGGCCAAACCTGGGTCATGACGGTGGACAACAACTTCTGTAATCCACAGTGCTTCTATGACATCGCCATTGACGTTGACCCGACCAATGCAAATCGTGTCTATCTCGGTGGTTCACCGGCTTTGCCGTTCGGTATTTCAACTAACGGCGGATCTTCATTCACCACCAGTGCACACGGTCTGCACGTGGATTCCCACGTCATTGCCGTCGCCCCTTCGAATCCGCAAGTGGTTTACTTTGGCAGTGATGGCGGTATCTATCGTTCGAACAACGCCGGAGCCTCGTGGACCAGCCTGAGCAACACCACCTTTAGCGCGACCCAGTTTATGAGCGTCGCCATTCATCCGACGGATCCGAACTTCACGATCGGCGGCACGCAGGACAATGGCACTGAGATGCTGCGCTTCGACGGCACCTGGCGGCGAACCGATTATGGTGACGGTGGCTACGCTGCCATCGACCAGAGTTCATCTTCGACCGGCGCCACGATGTACCACACTTATTACAACTCAAACGCGCCGGGTGGCTCAGTCATGGGCTACGCCTTCAGCGAAGACGTCAATGCATTTGAAAACTGGACCTTCCGTGGATGTCAGATTGGTGGCACGGGCGGCGGGATTACCTGCACCGACTCGGTGTTGTTCTATGCACCGCTGGAAACAGGACCGGGCACACCGAATACGGTTTATTACGGAACCGACCGGCTCTATCGTTCAGACAACAAGGGTCTGGTGAACATTGTTGTCAGTCAGGCGCCGATCGAAGTGAACACTGCAGCCACGCCACCGGGAGGCGTTCCCATTAGCGCGATCGGGATAGCCCCGACTGACGATAACGTCCGCCTAGTCGGGCTCCGCACGGGTGGAATCTGGGGGACCACAACAGGTTCGCCGGTTCTGACTAACCTCGACCCCAACAACTTAGTTCCCAATGTTTTCGTTGCCCGCGCGGCGATCGATCCAACCAATGTAAACACTGCCTATGTCACCCTCTCAGCTTTTGGTGTGACGAACGTCTGGAAAACAACAAGCCTGACGTCTCCAAACTGGACCGCCGCCAACGGGTCGGGCGCCAACGTGTTGCCGCAAGTCCCGGTCAACTCCTTCGTGATTGACCCCACGAATTCGAATCGTCTCCTGGCCGGTACGGACATCGGTGTGTATAGCTCGGAAGACGGCGGGGCCAATTGGACACCAGTCGGTACTGGCTTGCCACGCGTCGCCGTGTTCGACATGGGCATCACCTCGGAGCGTAAGCTTCGCATCGCTACGCACGGTCGCGGCATGTGGGAGATCCCTCTGCCAGGTTCCATAACTGCGCCATCGAATCCAATCTTCGGCGGCCTGGGCCAGGTGACGGACACGCAACAGTGTGATCGGCTGACCCTCGGCTGGTTGCCGGCAACCTCGACCAATCCAAATGCCGATATCGTTTACGACATCTTCCGGACTACTTCGGTGGCCCAGGGCAACGGCACACAGGCGCCATCATTTACGCCCTCGGCGGCCAATCGCATCCAGACGGATGTTACCGGCACGTCGTTTACCGATACCGGCCTAACCCGGAATCAGCCTTATTACTACATCGTTCAGGCCCGTGACCGAAACAACGGCCGGATCGACACCAACAACACCGGCAATGCCATCGTGCGTTTCGGTGCGCCAACATCGGAAGACACGTCGGCGACGCCGCTCTTTGCCAACGAGACGTTCGAGACCACCGCGGCCAACAATCGATTTACACCGCCGCTTCAGGATTCCGCTACGCCGGATCAGGCTCTAGCCGCATTCCAGCGCGTGCCGAACCTCAACTTTGGCGGTGTCTCATCGACCGGTGTGTATGCTCCTGACTTTGATCCAGGTTCAGACGGAGCGCCCAGTGATTTTTCGGCCATCATTGGACCATTCAACTTAACTGCCGATTCGGTAATGGAATTCGATCACTTCTTCAACACTGAAGGATCGTTTGATGGTGGTGTGATCGAGCTGGCGATTGCGGCTCCCGGTTTCAACGCCACCCCGTTCCCGGACAATACGACCACCTTTGACCTCGGCAATCACATGATTCAGAACGGCTACAACGGTCAACTTGATGGCACGCTCAACGGCGTCATCTTGTCGGCGCTACAGGGCCGGCGTGCCTTCACCGGATCGGGCGCACACGGTCGCACCAAGATTTCGTTGCGGGCGTTTGCGGGCGGAGTACTTAATCCAAACTCCTCGCCGGTTTACATTCGCTTCCGAATGACTTCGGATGTGTCTACTACGGCTGGTCCGGCGAGTGGCTGGTATATCGACAATGTCGTGGTTAACAATCTCGCGGCTTGCGCTAACCCGACACCAACACCGACACCAACTCCGTCGCCATCACCATCGCCTTCGCCGTCGCCATCACCCTCGCCGAGCCCGTCACCAACACCGACCGTGACGTGTGTCGACGACGACAATTCGCAGATTGCCTACTCGCCTGCCTGGCATTTAATCAATAGCAGCGGCGCGAGTGGCGGACACTTCCGCTATCACACCGGCAACAGCCCTAACCACAGTGCGAGTCTCGACTTCACTGTGCCGGCGGGCAGCACCGGTTCGGTTAGCTACTCGTTTGCGAAGAGCACGAAAGGCGGCACCGCCGACATCTATCTAGATGGCGTGTTCAGGCAGACGATCAACTACGCCGGCAGTGTGGGCTCGACTCAAGCACCTGAATTCAAGCCTGAATACAAGGTGCAGTACACGGGTCTGACCGGCGGCAGCCATAAGCTCGAGATCAAGAACATGAGTGGCGTGGTTTATCTCGACGGCTTCTGTCTGGAAAGCTCCACTGCGAGTAGTCAGCCGGCTAGTGGTCCGGGCGCCACCACCAATCAGGCGGGCAGTGCTGAGGCGGGACAAACTGCGAGCAGTAACTATCAGCCGCAGCCAGGTTCGGAGCAGGTAACCGTCACGGTTGAATCCTCTTTGAACCTGCCATTCAAAGTAGCCCTCGTCGATCCGTCAGGACTGACGTTGCAAACGGCGGATGCGGTGTCAGGCATTGCCACTGTTACCGCACCGGTAAACGCACAGGGGGTCTACGTAATCAAGGTGGTGAATGTGAGTCTGGGCTCGCTTCAGTTCACCACCACGACGACGCCGCTGGTCAGGCGCGACGCTGTCAGCGCTTTAACAGTCTACGAGTATCAGAGGTACGTAGTTGGTCCCACGATGCTGGTAGATCTGTTTGTCCGCTTATTGGGCGCGGTGTAGGAACTGGCCCACCAGGGAGGTCAAGCAACCTCCCTGGTGGGTACTGGTTCATTTCAAGTGAACCAGTACTCCCTGGTGGGCGGTTCATTTTCAAAGTGAAGCAGTGCTCCCTGGTGGGTGCCTCAGAATTAGAATCTGCAGTCGAATCGGCTTCGCCGCCGGATGAGAGGCGGTGGCTCTCCCGGGGCGCAGTAGAATCTGAGGTCGGATCGGCTTCGCCGCCGGATGTGAGGCGGCGGCTTTCCCGGGCGCAGTAGAATCTGAGGTCGGATCGGCTCCGCCGCCGGATGTGAGGCGGCGGCTCTGCCCCGCCGTAGGAAACCTTTTCACACTCAGGGGCTGCGCCCCTATTGTTGTCCGTCGGGATATCTTCAACTCTCTGTGCACCCTCTGTGTTCTCTGTGCCTCCGTGGTGGATTTATCGACGAAGACCGCCCACTACCGAGACACAGAGAACATGCAGGATTACAGAGAAATCAAACATCTATTCCGCATTGCTAACTCGGATTTCCTCATGATTGAACCGGGTTGCCAAATGGACCACCCGGTACTAGAATCCGCCCGCATCAATCAGGCTTAACCAATTCTGCAACCCAAATGAGGAGGAGATATGAAAGTAAGAATGATCCTGCTTACGTTGTCGGTCTTGTTTGCCACCGCGACTGTTTGCCTGGCCCAGGACCCGCATATGGGCACCTGGAAACTAAATGAAGCAAAATCCAAATTCGGCCCCGGGGCCACGAAGAACCACACCGTGGTCTACGAGCCTGCGGGCGACAGCGTGAAGGTAATCGTGGATGGGACCGATGGCGCCGGCAATCCGACTCATAACGAGTGGACTGGCAAGTTCGACCGCAAATTCTACCCTGTTGCCGGCGACCCGACTTCAGACATGCGGTCCTACCGGAAAATCAACAAGCACACGATCGGGTTAACCGGGAAGAAAGACGGCAAGGTGACACTCACCGGTCGCGTAACGGTTACGGCCAACGGCCGCACCCGCACGGTGACCACGACGGCCACTAATGCTGAGGGTAAGAAGGTCACCAATACTGCTGTATACGACAAACAGTAAGATTCTAAAACCGAACGCAATCCCGACATGGATCGGGATTGCGGTTCGTTGGCCCACATGATGTCGTTCGCAGGCCTGCGCGAGACTCTATCTGCAAACAGCGAGATGACTGTGAAGAATCGGGAAGCTTTGACTTAAAAGTAGAATCTGAGTGTGATCGGCTTCGCCGCCTGATGTGAGGCGGTGGCTCTGCCTCGCCGTAAGCACCTTCTCACATTCAGGGGCTATGCCCCGGCGCGACTTCGATCATCAGGCGGCGAACCCGGCCATCACGGGTCCCTAAGCAGCGAAGGCAAAAATTTCCCTCAACCAACTGATAGATGCCCGTATAACCGAAAAGAAACCTAGGTCTGGTTCGGACGAGCGCTTCGTTAGGGGGCAATCGAAAGTGTCTTCGCGGTTTTGCTTAAGAAGTACGGTTGGAAGTCCGCGATAATCCGCGCGACAGTTTTCTTATCGAGTGTCTTGTTCTCAGCTTTGTTTGGGTGTTTCTCAGAAAAGAGCTCGAGCCGCACAACGCCACACGATTCGTTTATCGCATCGGCAGGATAAGAGTAGGCGCCAGCGTAAGTCGCATCGTTCGACTTGATGAAATAGCTGCGTTCATTAGTCAGACGGTAGATTTTTGCTGGGTGAATTGGAGCGACCTCTTTCTCACCGCAAAATAGCTTCATACGGTAGAAATCAGTTTTGAACCGTAAGTTTGCTTGCGTGTGAATTCCATAATTCGCTGCTACTCCGCGTCCCACGGCTCCCCAAAAACTCTCGCCTAAAAGGGGCTGAGCACTAATCATTAGAATGGGTTTGTAGTCGCCGACATACTCTCGCCAATTCTGGAACTGATCGGTGGTGGTCGAGGTAGCTTGCACAGAATCTTTTGACTTGGTCCGCTTGTTCTTTGTTTTCTCAGCCTCACGTCGCGCCTCACTTTCCGCGCGGTACGTCATGAGTGGAGTCATGAGTGTCACCTGAAAATCGGCTTCGGTGAAAGAATAGGGTTTGAAATCAAACTTCTTGGCTTCGACGACATCTTTAATGGCTTCGAACGGATACTTGTCAGTAGGGTCCACGGGCAATAGACCCGCTTCCGGCTTCTCGGTCAGTGCCAATTTCCCTATGGCTAAGTCTACTACGGGCGTGGTTTCTTCTATCCGCACAACGCCCGAGATTCCCGCTCCACCCTGGCCAAGATCTCTAAAAGTGGTGATACCTATCACTTCGCCTATCGAGTTGAAGAGCGGACCGCCCGAGTTACCCTGATTGACATTGATATCCGAGATAATTGCGCGCGGCTCAACCTTACTGGCGATGCCAGTTGTCATGATCTTTCTCTGATTGAGAGGACTCCCGATGGTCATAACTCTTTCGCCCTCAATGACGGCAGGCTCCAGCTCCGTTCCTTTAGCTATCTTCGCCACCGTCGCGTTAGGTAAGGATGCGAGGTCAATCCACAGCACCGCCACATCTTTCTGAGGGTCAACTGCAAGGATGCGCGCGGGCACTCTGATCTTTGGGTCAAACTGCACCGAGACGATCTCCGAGGGTCCGATCACATGTTGATTGGTCATCACGAGACCCCGCTCATCAAATATGAAGCCTGTGCCGTGCCCGAACTCACTCCACACAGTGACCACCGACATCTGCAGTTCCTTAAACTTGATCGTCAGTTCGTCTGTGACGCGCCGCTTCGACGTCGATGCAACTTCATACTTCTTGGGTGCTGAAACTTCGATCACGGCCAGAATAATGTCGTCCGCTGCACCTGCAACCTTCAGCGCGTTGAGGGCCGTTGGCGAGGTGTCGAAATTCGACTCACTGGATTTGACCTTGGCAACAATGACTGCGGGACTCATTCCTGCCTTCAAAAGGTCCAATATCTCCTGATTCCCGTCCGCGATCTGAACTTGAGTAGTCGATTGAGTAACAATGGGTTGAGTGGGCGCTTCCTGGGCAACTGTGGTGAAGGCCATTAAAGCTGTCGCCAAGACAAACCGAGGAACAGACTGTTTATTCATTACGTTTCTCCTCATAAGTGAGCTGTTAAGAGGTGACTGCGGGTAAAGAGGGTTCGGCATGAGAACGAACCAACGCCCGGTTTCTTAGTGATGAGCTAGTGGATTTATCAGGTATCTGGAAGATCCCAGAGGGGGCTGAGAGCTGAGTGAGCTGAACTCGGTTCGACGCGGAGGGTACGCTAGCGTCTCCTATATGTCAAAGGCGGGATATATTTTGTATCGGGGATAGTCTTTGAAGAACTTAACGATGAGAAGGCATGGGAGCTCACTAAAACCCCTCGATCGATATTTACCCTCTCATTTGCCGACGCTGTTGTAGATCGCTTTCCCTCAGGATTCTCACACAGTCTAACGGAGTTGGTACTGACATCGACAAGCGACCCCGCTTACCATCACGGTAACTCTGTACCACTATCACCGTCACTTGGGTCGGGGTTTCGAATGAATGTACGCCTCAACGTCCCAAGCCTCCTGGTCGGTTAATTCGCCGCCGGCCATCAGGGGCATGTTCCAACGCACAAACGCTGCCAGAAACGCTGGGTCGGAAAACATGCCGGCCGCCTGGTTGAATGAATGCGGCCCCCAGAGCGCGGGACGGAAGTAGGTGTTGCTTTCGTATCGCCCCTGCCCGTCGCGCTGGTGACACACGGCGCATTTTTGAATGAACACCTGCTCACCTGCCACCGGATTTCCCGTCAAGTTTGAGATGGGCGGATACCCGTGCTTCACCGTATTGCACAACTTCATACTCTTCGACTGCTCATCCAACCACTGCATGTAAATAAGAATACTCTCCATGTTGGGATCGGTGTCGCAGGTTCCTTTCTGCGTTCCGGTCGCAGGTGTGCACAACGCGTTGCCGTTGAGACTGTTGGTGAAACAGTGGTTGATGCGCGCCTGAAGTTCCGGCCGCGTCGGGTATTCGGATTTCAGGTCCACCCACCATGCGGCATCGGAATTACCACCTGCGGACAAATGACAACTGGCGCAGTGCAGCTTCGCAGTGGGCACAAACTTAGGCAGCAGTTCATAAGTTTGGGTAACGAGCGCATAGCCACGCATGATCCTGGTCCAGTACTGCTTGTCCCATGCCGTCTGCGGCTTGGTTGGCGGCGGAATGATCTTGCAACTGGTCAGTTTCGGAAGAGCGTTGTTGAGCGTGAAACTGAAATCAGACGAGACGAAATTGTTTGGATTGACTGTCCGTGCGGTCGAGTGACAACCCATGCAGGTGGACGTTGGTTGAACAAACGACTCCATCGTCGTATTCGCGAGCACCAGCGGCTTCACGCTGAAAACAGTTTCGGGAGACGTGCTCGCCGAGGGCACCGGCCACTGCGTATTGATCAGCGCGTAGTTTTGAAAAACTGACTGGCTCGTTCGTAACGCCTTTCGCACTTCGTCATTCAGACGCTGTACGTTGTCGACGGCCTGCTGCGGTTGGCTGCAGTCAGGTTCAGCAGAGGGAATTGGCACCGCGCGCACGATCTGATTCGCCGTTCCTGGTTGGGTTTGTCGATTCTTTGGACAGCTCGAACAGCTTGGGTTGTTGAATGACAACGCTCCCCTCGCGCCGGGTCCAGGGACATTGTTGACCTGTTCAAATGTGGACCAGACCCATTGCGGCGCGAACGGCGTCTTCTGAGTAATGTGAAAACCAACCAGGCCCATCCGCTGCTTCCGGCAGTTCACCATTTTTCCAGCCTTGTCCTTATCGCAAACGCAGGCGGTGACCGTGTGAAAAAGTTTTTCTTCGGCAGGTGACACTTCACGCCACGCAGCCTTAATCAGAATCGCGCCGTTGGGAAAGTTGACGGACGTTGCCATGGCCTGTTGCTCGGCGTTGTAAAGTCGATGTTGCACGACATAATCGAAGAGCACCTGGTTGAGGCGAATCTCGTAACGAACAACTTTGCCTTTCTGATCCGTGAGCGTGGCCGGCAGCTTCCCATCGGAGGCAGCGGCTTGCACAGTTGAGTCCATCACGTCGTGGATTTTCTGCGTGCGGAACATGACTTTTTCGCACGCCGCCCGGGACCGGCTCAGAATCATTCCATGGCTTCGGTTTGTCGCCGTTCTTCAGATAGACCTCGTATTCCTCTTTCCATGTTTCCCAAACACGCGCACCCGGATCGCTAATCTTCTTATTGACGTCCGGCTCACCGCGCATGCCTGTTTGAGCGGGCCAGTTGAGCGCGAAAAATTCCTGCCATGAAAAAATGTCTGCGGATCGTTGCAGCGTGTTGAAATTCCGCGTGGATGTTGGCGAGGGAGCTGGTGACGGCACCATGTCGGAGGGCAAGTAACAACTGAGTTGCAGGTCCGGCACTGGACCACAGGTTTTGCCTGTTAACGGAATCCTGGCGGACGGGTTGAAACATGCCGCGGGGGGCATTGTGGCTTCCTCAAGCGGGGGTGTCGCGCTGGTATGACGCCTCCCGACGATGAGCGTGACTAGCAATAAGATCGTGAAACACAAGCAGAGCGATTTTATTGACATGAGGTTGTTCCTTCGTCAGGCAAGGATTTGAGCGAGGTTATTGAATGCTATTGGTGGCAGGTGTGTAAAGACTTTGCGGGAACGGATTGTAGGGGCGGCACTCCGTGGCCACCCCATTTGTTGGACCAGAGAAATGATTGGAGTTCGAAGTGCCGCGACAAATGGGGCGGCCATGGAGCGCCGCCCCTACAATCCAGATTTCACGCCGTCTCTTGGACTGAGCCAGCGCGCGGCGTTGGTGACGTAGGTCTTGATGTCGTTGAGCTTTGAGGGATCCTTTTGGATTTGATTACCGGGAGGTTCGAGGAGAAAACTTGGACAGCCTTGCGCGGTGTCCCAGTTGTAGTCAACCAGGTGATGAAAGCTCGACTCAGCGATGGCCCGGCCGAGTACGTTTCCGTGATCATCAGTCGAACTTTCAAATGCGACGATCAAGTTAAATGGACGACGGGTCACCTGACTCACACCAGTCGTAACCACACGCGCGCTCGCTTCGTCTGCCGGCACTCCAACTGCGCCTTCATGTGGATGCGCAGGAAAGTACGCGATGACGCCGGAAGGCGAACCCGGATTGCGGAGCAGTTCGTGAACAGGTTCGACTGGGGTAATTGTCTGGTAATCGCCGTTGTTGCCCGAATGATAGTTGGGCCAGGAGATCGAGGATGTTTCGAGATCATCAGGGGTGTGACGAGACTCGTCCGGCTCCTGTTGTTTAGTGTGAAAGAAATGCGCGCGACCCACGCCACCCAAAGTACACAGCGAAGCTCCCAGATCCTGATGATCGCGCGTGGTCAGCATTCCGCCGCCTCTCTGTCGGAAGCGAGTGACGCCCTGACAATCCGCCGTTGTTAATCCATCTCCCTGGTCCACTGCGAAGAGCCACAGTTGATCATAGTCTGTCTGGTCAAGCCTGCTTAGTACCCTGTCGTTGCCGTCGGCGTCGATTTCGCGATTGCGCGCAGTTACCTCATAGAGCGCGTGACCCTGATCATCGGTGAGTGCGCTCAAATGTTCGCGCAGCAGGGAAAAGCGATCGATGTTCCAGTCGTCTTCGACTGCTGCGATCGTCGTTTGCAAAAGAATGCGAATAGGCTTGCTCATATGCTTGATTAGTGTTCGGGTCCTTAGTGTAGTTAGTGGTTCGTCTTATTTTGATTGCGACTCTACGATCCACTAACTTACACGAAATCACACGAACAGGCCCTGCTGGCCGCACCTAACTCCGGCGTGCGATAAGGAATGAAGGGCGATTAGTTGGTAGACTGTTTACGTTTTCCAAGCGTCCCCCGCTTTAGCTTTCTGAATCTTAAGGGCCGACGGCGTGAGTTCAAAGAGGAGAAACAGAGATGGTTGGAAAGTGTGTCGCATTAATCGGACCGCTAATTCTTGGTATCGCTTATCCCTGGTTTGGAAGTTCGCTGACTGCGTCAAATCTTCCTGATCTGAAAATCAAGCAGTACGAGTTTGTTTCTAGTAACGATAAGTTGGTTCGTGTGCAGATTGAAAATATTGGCAAATCTGCATCCCGTCCATGTCAATTGGAATTGGCCGTGCGCAAGATCAAAGGCGTGGGGGCAACGCGCAATGCGGTGGAGACAATTCCAGCTATTGGGCCGGGTCGGGAAGAATGGGTGACGATAAACACCTCCGGAATATTGCAGTCAGCTCTCAGCCTGAAGGAACACACCACGTTCAGGCTTCGCGCCGATGAAACCAATGTTGTGCCGGAAGCAAACGAAGACAATAACGAGCTGTGGCACAACGCGAATTAACACTGGATCAAGTTTGAGCGGATTCATTTGTGCTCGGTCCATTAACGGTGAAAGCGTTCGCTAATTTCAGCCCAGGGGTTTGCTCGGCAACCCTGGGAACAATCTCTTCCAATCTGCTGGTGGCCAAGCTGGTTAAGTTTGACGAGAAGGACCTGAGAGTGGCGCAAGCCGCTCAGTCTAACGCCAAGAGGGCCCGTGTAGGGGTGCTCGTGAATAAGGGCATAACTAGCCTGTCAGATTAGTCTATATGAGTGGTTGGTTGAGTAGCAGCCGATGTTGCGCGAGACCATGAAATTCACACGAACCTGAACGAAAAGGCGGTTTTCGTTTGGGTTCGTGTCAGTTAGTGGATCTATTTAGTGATCGCTGAAACGGCGGTTGAACTCCCGCACATATTCTTCTCGGAGAAACCGATTAGCTGCGGTCGCCGTGGTGATCTTTCGCAGTCGTAGTTCTTGCGGCAGCCGTCCCTGCCAGGTGCCAAAGCCTCGCTCACTGCGACCACGAGCCTGTGGTGAATAGGCTGGAATCATCTGAATCCCCAACTGTCTTAAAGCTCGGCCCACTTGGCTCAAGCGGTTGTGGTCCACCGGTTCATCAGCCTTGGGCGTGAGAAAGAAATGACTGGCTCTATCGCTATAAAGGGCGCAAAACACCCCTTGCTGCTCAATCACCTCACGCAGCCCCGCCATCACTGTGCGCGTCGATTCCGCCTCTACCAACTGCGCGTAATAGATCTCGCTGGTGGCGTCGTCCATGATCACCAGCAAGTCATACCAGCGATGATCACAAAACCACTGGTGCTGGCTGCCATCAATGTGCAGCAGCATCCCTGGCAATGGCCGCCGGGGCCGACGTTTGCGATGCACTTATCCCAACACCCTTCCTTGACGCTCTCAAAGTCATCTGTTATAAAAATTTCTTCGCGCTTTAGCATGATTCGTCACCGTGAGGCGCCTGTTCCGCAGTAGCTCAATGGCAGAGCATTCGGCTGTTAACCGAAGGGTTGTAGGTTCGAGTCCTACCTGCGGAGCCAAACATTTCATTTCGCTTAAGGCCACTCTTGCAGTGGCCTTTGAGCTTTCATAAGAGCGGCTTTGCCTGAAAGTAGGATCCGAGTGCAACCATCACAGGTCTAATACTTTGAGGCGAAGCCAAGGGCCACGGGGCCGTTTTCTTCCTTTCTACTTCACTGTGAGGGCATTGTCATACGCCTTCTGAAGCACGCCTCTCGCGTTCCCACCGTCGGTTGGCCCGCCAGATATGTCGGAATTGATGAATAAGACCGCAACCAGCCGCGGGCCTATCACTGGACCAAATATCCCGGCTGAGGTGCTTATGTCTCCGCAAACATTATTGAAGCACGCACCATATCCGCCATTCTTTTCAAGTTTTCGGGGGCCAGCAATGTCCCAACCGAGTCGACGTGTCCTCATTTCGTCTAACTGATGTGTAGTCGCGTTTTCGGTCAGTATCCTGCCGTCGAGCGCGTTGATACTCAAAAGCACCTTTGCGATGTCTTCTACTGAAAGATACCAACCCGTGGCGCCGCACTTGAGCGATTCGTCGCCAAAGACAATTCCGGTCGTCGTTCCTGGATATCGATACGCAAACGCATAGTTATTACTGCCAGGCGGGTCAGTTGGAGGTTTACACTTGACACCTTGTTGCCCCACTCGGCTGAAGACGTTCAAGCGGACCAAACTTTCGTAGTGATTGGCGAGGGTCCGGGGCCTGTCGTCAGATCCGGGTCCTCGGTGTATCCGGCAACCTGTGGCAACAGGATGCGGAAGATCGAAAAATTGTAGTTGCTGTAGCAATTGGTCAAATCGTTTGGATTGATCGGGTTGCTCGGATCGACCACGCTCGCGTCCTGGCACGTAGTCGTGGTACCTGTACTGACACTTTGGGAAAAGAACTGCTTCAACTTTGCGTAGTCGGTCGTCACGTTGCCATAGTCTTTGATGCCGCTGGTATGACTCAGCAATTGCGCAAAGGTGAGGTCACCCACGTAGTCACTCACGGTCCAGTCTGAAGGAAAGTATGGTCCGATGCGCGCGTCAAGACTGATACCGCGCCTTCCCAGCATCCGGACGGCGGCGATGGCTGTGACTAACTTGCTGACGCTAGCGACTGTTATTTTGGTTGTCGGCGTAAAGTCTCGCGCCGTTCCATCAGCCGATGTGCGTGCTTTACCATAACCTTCGTATCTTGACCCCCGCCCAACGAAGAAAGCGTACCCAACAACGTGTCCATCAAGCTGCCGTCTGATCTCCTTACCCATTTCGCAAGGCTTAATGCAATGTGTGGCATCACAGATGGAGGGATTTGGATTCGCTTCTACGTGGAGGCTGTCGGCCGCTTCGACGGTGAGTTTTCTTTCGACCATACCGTTAGTGGGCTTCATTGCGGCTGATCCACTCCATTCAAGTACGGTGGCCAGTTGCAAGCCGCAGCGGGCCCGGTATCGCTCCCTCCAATTGATTGACGGTTCGAGCGTGATCCCGTCATCAGCTTCCATCTGCGCTTTGATTACGGTCGCGCCTCCCGGTCTGAGACTGGGAATGAGCACAGGGTTCACTGGGCGCATCAGCAAGTTGTTGTCTTTGAGGATTAGCGAAACCGGATCGGTAGCGATCGCCCCTTTATTCCGGACACGCAGGGTAACCGCAGCTCCAAACAGCAGTGGTGCTCTGGAAGTCACCCTTTCGACGTACTTAACGACTTCAACTGATGGGAATACTGCGTCACGCCGTTGAACTGTTGGAGCCGCTGGACCTCTACCGATCGCCGATGGCGATGTCTCGATCGTTGCCTTAGCGACGTTGAGCGTGGGTGTTGGTGTGGCGATGCCGCCTAGCACAACGATAGTTGTGACCAGAAGAACTCGTAGTCTATTCGTCATGGATTCTCCTCTTGGATTGTGGGCCAAAGAATCTCGGAATCTCGTGGATGTGAGTTCCTTGTTAGGACAAGGTTGGTGGAGCGCCACTTAAATAACATTGATCCTTCAATCGCCACAATAAATGTGACGACCGAGTTGTGTAACAGCACCGTCGCGGCTTGCACGCCGTGCCGAACTGCGAGAGTATTTCGCCCTACAAAAATCCAACAACAAAGCAGGATGTCTCGGCTTCGAGTCTGAGACGGAGAGGACGCAAATGGAACGTCGAATAACAAGTTGGTTCAGCCAGAATCTTGGAACTGATATGCCCCTGGTCGCCTATGGACACGCGGGCCAGCCGTTATTGATGTTTCCAACAGCGGCGGCCGATTATCTGGAGTATGAAAGATTCCACCTGGTTGATTCCATTCGTCCGTTAATTGAAAGCGGCAAACTTCGCGCCTACTCGATCAATAGCGTCAATCGTTACAGCCTACTCAATGAGAAGATGCCTCCAAACATGAAGGCTGAGTTGTTGACGCGTTTTGATCGTTACATCACAGATGAAGTGTTGCCGTTGATTCGAAACGAGTGTGGTCAGGACGCACGACCGTTAACCACCGGCGCGAGCCTTGGCGCGTTCCTGGCAGCCAACGCTTATTTCAAGCACCCGGATTTGTTCAAAGGTGTGATTGCGATGAGCGGCAGTTATGACGTGAGGTCGTATCTAAAAGATTTCTACGATGACAACGTTTACTTCAACAATCCAGCCGACTATCTGCCAAACTTAAACGACGAGCACTATCTCCCCCTTCTGAAACAAGCGGACTCGATCTACATCCTTTCGGGACAAGGATCATACGAAGCACCTGAGCGCAGCCAACATCTCTCAGACATCCTGAACGCGAAAGGCATCCCACACAAACTCGATTTATGGGGTCCTGACGTAAACCACGATTGGCCCTGGTGGCGGAAGATGTTGCCGCACACGCTCGGGGTAATAGTCGGAAAGGCTGCAGCGCAAGGATGAAGGATGAAGGCGGAAGGATGAAATAGAACCCAATCGAGATACCGCTAAACATGGCGGCGTTCACCCTCAAAGAGCCGCTCCTATTCATAGGAGAATTGCATCATGGAAAGGAATTTGAGGGAGCGGACGAAACAGTTCGCCTTGAGGGTCATCCAGCTTTACTCAGCTTTGCCACAAAGGGGAGCGACCTTTGTTCTTGGCAACCAAATCCTAAAATCTGGACTTCAGTTGGTGCGCACTATCGTGAGGCTCAACGCGCAAAGTCGAATGCGGACTTTATCAGCAAGATCGAAGGAGCCCTGCAGGAATTAGACGAAACGGGCTATTGGCTAGAACTTCTTGGAGACTCAGGCTTGGTGAAACGATCGCGACTTGAATCCTTACATAAAGAAGCCGACGAACTTATCTCCATCCTTGTGACGATCGTGAAGCGAGTTAAGAGCAAACAAAGACAGAAGCCTCATCGACAAACTGCACCCCTGACTAGTTAAAGAGAGGCGAAAGATCACTCGCAACGACGGCGGACTTTCATCCCTCATCCTTCCGCCTTCATCCTTCCGTTTACGGCTCGTCTTCGCCTTTCTTCCCTTTCTTCTTCGCTGGATCAGCTTCACGTGGACGCGTCACTGGTGGCGGTTCCTCGCGTGGAGCTACGACTTCGGGTTTTGGCTGTGGATTCGCAGGGGCATCGTCAACCTTGGGTGGTGGCGGCAACGTCATCTGCTCGAGTTTTGGTTCAGCAGTGTTCGCAGCCGGAAGGGTTTTATTATCCTCATCACTTTCTTTGTCTTCAGACGAACCAAACTGCGCTCGCTCGGCTTGCAGCTCCCGCTGGCGCTGTTTGAATAGCTCCTTCATGTCTTCCGGCATCGAGGGCGCCTTGTCAAAATTCTCCTTCGGCTTGTCCTTAAGAAAATCCTTCATGAAATCGATGAAGAAGGGTAACGCGCCCACGCCGCCAGTCATGTTATTTCCCAGGTTCTTCTTCAATCCCGGATAACCCATCCAAACGCCAGTCACGTAAGTCGGCGTGTAACCTACAAACCAAACGTCTGTGTGATCATTCACTGTGCCGGTCTTGCCTGCGAGGGGAACCCCAAGTGAGCGGGCCGCAGTTGCTGTTCCGTTCTCAATTACGCCGCGCATCATCGACACCATCGTCAGCGCCACGTATTCGTTCATCACTTTGTGCGTCGTTCTTTCCCACTCTTCAAGGACGGCGCCGTCACGATCCAATACGCGTCGAATCAAGTGGGGCTCAACTCGAATGCCCTTGTTGGGAAACGCCGAATACGCAGAGACCATCTGGTCCAGCGGAACTTCAGTAGCACCGAGCGCGGAAGGAAGATATGGCGCCATCGGCACCTTGATGCCAAAACGTCGCACCATCTGCGCGCCGGTTTGAATTCCAACTGTTTGCAGCAAGTGGACCGCGGGAACGTTCATTGACTTCGCCAAAGCCGTTTTCATAGGTAAGTCGCCATTACCTACCGAACCATCGTAATTATGCGGCTGCCATGGACCAATCTTGATCGGCGCGCCGCTAACGGTCGTGTCAGGTGTCATACCCCATTCAACCGCGGCGGTGTAGACGAAAGGCTTAAAGCACGAACCCGTTTGCCGGTAAGCCTGGGTAGCATTATTAAACTTGCTGGTACTGTAGAAATCGTAACCGCCGATCATGGTCACGACCTCGCCGTTTTTTGCATTGAGCGTCATCATCGCGCCGGCCACGGCAGGGACTTGAGACAGCTCAACTTTCAATCGCCGGCTCTTCTTGTCTACTTCCGTAATGTGAAACTCTGAGACGTAACCGGGCTTGAGTTCATCTTTCGGCTGACGTCCGGACCAACCCATGTCGGCTGGCCCAACAGTTGCGGTGTAGTTACCGAAGCGGACGATCGCTTCGTTCTTTGCCTTATCGACTTTGGTTATCAATCCGGAAAGATAGCGTCCTTCCTGATAGTCGTTTCCATACCAGTCAGGATCTTTATAATTACTCATCTCCTGCGCAGTTGGCGTGGCAGCCGACGTCGGAATCATCTTGTAGGTTGAACGCCAACCGCGGCCGCGGTCATAACGTCGCAGACCGGCACGCACAACCTCGTAGGCTTTCTTCTGCGCTTCAACGTTGATGGTTGTGTAAACGGAGAGACCCCCCTGGGCCACGCGAGTCGTGTACTTATCTTCAAGCTGTTGGCGGACATGCTCCACCGGATAATCGAATGCGCTGGATTTTGGTTGCGACTGGTAGTAAGCAGTGTCGGCAAGTTGAATTGGTTTCGCCTTGGCCTCATCGACTTCTGACTGAGTTGCGTATCCGTTCTTAGCCATTAGATCGAGAACCAGGTCGCGACGTTCTTTTGCTCTCGCCGGATTCGAAGTCGGGGAATATTCACTCGGAGCCTTTGGTACACCGGCGAGTAATGCAGCTTCGCCAATCGTCAGGTCTTTTGCTTCCTTGCCGAAATAAGTTTCCGCACCAGCCTCAACCCCATATGCATTCGCGCCAAGAAAGATATGGTTGGCGTAGAGCTCCATGATCTGGTTCTTGGTGTAGTAGCGCTCGATCTGGAGCGCCAGCGCCCACTCATTCACCTTGCGCTTGATCGTCTGTTCCTTTGAGAGGAAGAGGTTCTTGGCAAGCTGCTGAGTTAAGGTTGAACCACCTTCAACTTTATCGCTGGTGATGTTTTTCCAGACGGCTCCGATGATGCGGATGGGATCGATGCCGACGTGGTCGTAGAAACGCGTGTCTTCCACCGCGAGAATCGCATTCTTCATCAAGGGCGGAATCTCGTGGTACTTCAGAGGTATGCGTTTCTCGAGTGCAAACTCCCCGATGACAGTCTCGCCGTCGTCCGCATAGACGCGGGTGACTACGCTCGGACGGTAGGTCGCTAGGGCAGCAACTTCGTTGGCCGCACGCGAATAGTTGAGTTTGTACGCGGCGATAATCCCGGTTAGTCCGCCCGCGACGAGCGCCAGAATCAAGACGGCCGGCAGCCAAAAACGACGCAGGATGGTTCCGCGCTGTTCGATTGGGGCGTTTACGATTGCTTTTGGGGAATATGATTTCAATCTTGAAGCAGGAGATTTTGCATCCATAAATATCAGACCTCTCAGGTACCAGCTTGCTTTATGACGCTGAGATACGGCAACGTGGATTCCCACAGTTAATAGTTGGCCAGGCGATTATAACTTAGCGAAACGGCGTCAACGAGTTCCCAGCACCAGAGGCTATTTTCGGTCCGAATGCGGCTGAAAATCCTGCATATTATTAGCCGGACGCCGAATACGATGAGCAGCTTTGAAGGGAATGAGCATGCAGAACCTCGATGTCGCCAAGACCGCCGGACGCCTGGGCGTCATTGGCGAACAAGATCTATGTGCCTCATTCTGAAGAAGAGTATCGTCAACTCGTCGCTCTGCTGAATTCGTTTATCGATGAAGTCGGCGAAAACGAATCCCACCCACTCGCATCACTGATGGAAATTGTCGGCGTATTGATTGAGAAGTATGAGGACGAGCATGTTCCGGAGCTAGCGGCTGACTGAAAATCGGTTCATTAGCTACCACCTATCCGCTGTTCTTGACACCATAAAGGATTACCCATGATGATTCAGCTATGAGCCTTACATCCATCCAAGACGAGATTCAAAAGCTGGAACCCAGTGAACGAGCATCGTTGATTGATCTGCTCTGGGACAGTCTCGACGCGGACCACATCAAGGAAATCGAAGCGAAATGGGCCGCGGAATCGGAAGATCGAATCGATGCGTTTGAACGCGGCGACTTACCTGCCGTTGATGGGCCCTCCGCACTCGAAGAACTTCGTTCGTCTCTCCGGAAATGACGCAGTACAGATTTTCCTCAGCAGCGTTTTCAGAGTTAAAAGAAGCCACTCTTTACTACGAAGAGAAAGAGAACGGACTGGGCACCGCCTTCCTCGATGAGATTGGTGCACCCGTGGAACGAATTCAGCGGTTTCCGCACGCCTGGCATACGGTATCTTCACGAACCAGACGCTGCCGCACGCACCGTTTCCCGTTCGGACTGCTTTATCAGATTCGATCTGCCGAAATACTTATCACGGCCGTGATGGATTTACGTCGGGATCCGAAACGATGGAAGCAGTTGCTGTAAGCCAAGGTGGGAGCGCTCATGGATGGGCACTGATGGGCACGACGCAGATTTGAAGGTTCTGACCGTGTTTGCAAACCTGACATCTTTCCCCGCATCTCATATACTCAATCTGCAAACGGGGGCGACAGGCTTCGACAGGGGTTTTGACGACCGACGGATGCCATGCCGGGCTTCTCTAAGCAGCTCGTTAAAAAGCCTAGGGAAAAAACAATTGCCAACTCTAACGAGTTAGCTCTCGCAGCCTAATAAGCCAGCGAGCGTCTCCGCCGCAAGTTGCTCATGCGCGCGGATGGAGATGTCACCTTAGATGAGCTGGCGCGAACCTTCGGTCCGTGGGTTCGCGCGAGACTAAGTCGGACTAGCTTTCACTGAGGTCTTGTCACTTCACTGACTCGGTGTAAAGCGAAAATCTAACGGCTTGACCGTTAGGAAAGAGAAGTGACTAAGCATGTAGAGTCTTTCGGCGGCTTCTCTTGGATCCGAGTTCAATTCTCGGCGCCTCCACCAAAATTTAAAGGATGAAGGATGAAGGCGGAAGGATGAAACTTCCGCGACTGGCTTTTTCATCCCTCATCCCTCATCCTTCATCCTTGTCTTCAACCCTTCCCATCGGAATCTTTGACAGCGGAGTTGGCGGACTGACCGTGTATCGCGCCCTGCACGAGCGTCTGCCGGCTGAACACTTTCTCTATCTAGGCGACACCGCGCGGGTTCCTTACGGTACAAAATCCCTTTCAACCGTTGAGCGTTACGCGCTTGAAAACTCAAAATTTCTCGCCGCCCGTGGAATAAAGCTTTTGGTCGTTGCCTGCAATACTGCGTCGGCGTTGGCGTTGCCGGCTATTCGCGAGGCAGTCGACGTTCCGGTAGTTGGTGTTATCGGCCCCGGTGCACGCGCGGCGACGAAGGCTGCAGCGGGAAAGAAAGTAGCCGTAATAGCAACGGAAGCTACGGTTCAAAGCGGCGCTTATGCCAGAGCTATTGCCGGCGCCGATACAACGATTGAAGTTATCGAACGCGCTTGCCCATTGTTTGTTTCGCTTGCTGAAGAAGGTTGGGCCGATAGTGATGTCGCGCGGTCTGTGGCCCATCATTACCTCGGGGACTTCAACGAGCTGGGTGTGGGAACTGTTGTATTAGGTTGCACTCATTATCCAATCCTGAGCAGCATAATTTCTGAGGTTGTAGGCAGCGACGTTATTCTAATTGACTCGGGCGAGGCAGCAGCAACTGAAGTGCAATCGCTATTGCAAGCAAAGCAACTCGCATCTACGATGCCCTGGCGTGATATGCAGGAGCGAAAGCTTTGCGATGACCTGGACCACTTTTATGTGACCGATGCCGCGGAGAGATTCGCCAAAGTAGCCGAACGTTTCCTGGGAACGGCCCCTTCTGTTTTGGAGGCTGTCGAGGTTTGGGGGGAAGATGAGCTTCGAACGAACTGACGGGCGCGCATCCAATGAGCTTCGCCCGGTTAAGATAACGCCTGGGTACCTGCCGTATGCGGAAGGGTCAGTCTTGATCGAGATGGGAGAGACGCGCGTGGTTTGCTCGGCTTCGATTGAAGATCGCGTGCCGCCGTTCCTGCGCAATTGTGGTCAGGGTTGGATAACCGCGGAGTATTCAATGCTTCCGCGCGCCACTCAAACGCGAACTCCAAGGGAAGTCAGGCGCGGAGGTCCATCCGGACGCACTCATGAAATCCAGCGCTTAATCGGTAGAAGTTTGCGCGCTGCTGCCGACATGCGCCTGCTGGGTGAACGTACGCTGACGATTGATTGTGATGTCATCCAGGCGGACGGCGGCACGCGCACTGCGGCGATCACGGGCGCTTTCGTCGCCCTCGCGTTGGCCGATCAGAAACTAATCCGGCTGGGTAAGATTCAACGGAGTGTAGTTACAAACGAAGTTGCTGCCGTCAGCGTCGGCATAGTCGATAATGTAGCGCTACTGGACTTGAAGTATGACGAAGACTCGGCCGCAGAAGTCGACATGAACGTAGTTTGCACAGGCGATGGGAGATTCATAGAAGTGCAGGGAACTGCCGAACGCGAGCCCTTTTCTCGGGAGCAAATGGACAGTTTATTGGCTCTGGCCGGTATCGGTATTCGGTCACTGGCTAAACTGCAGAGAGAGACAATCGCAGTCCTCGAAGCGTCCCGCCCTTAAGGATTTGGACAACGGGCGTGGTCAGAGTAGCATCGGATTAAGGTCAACTATCCAGGGTTGCTCGGAAAACAGACTGAAACACTCAAACCCAATACTTAGCTTACGAGATGATTAAGATGAATTACATGAAGTCGTTGTTCGCAGTGCTGCTAATCACAGCCGGAGTCTCGGTGGCGGTTGGTCAAACGCCCTTCACTAACGACCACATTAACTACCTACTTGAACTACCTTCGGCGCAGTGGCGGGTCATTTCCGAACCTGATGCCGCGCACGAACACGCTGAGTTTGTTAATGGCGACAGGTTGGATGGACATCTGCAGATTCGTAAGGAAGTGGTCGATGCCAACATGGCGATCTCCGATATCGCTCGCCGAGATTTGGATCAGAAGCTAAGATTCCTACCTGGATTTGTCGAGGGTAAAGAGGAGAAGTTTTCTGGACGGCTGAGTGGTGTGACTGTCTCATACGAATTCGTGAAAACCGGGAAGCCCATGATGGGGCGAATTTATTATCTTCAAGCTGACAACCGCACGGTTTACGCGCTCAGATTTACAGGTCTGCGAGACAAGCTCGCGCGCATCCGAAATCAGACCGATTTGATTTCGCGAAGTTTTCGTTTGAAGTAAATCGCTGATGCATGTGGTGTTTGGCCGCCGTTGTTTTGGAAGACACGGCGGCCTTTTGCTTTTACAGGGAGAAAATTTTGGCGGTGCGCTGTCCGGAGTTCTCTGTGTAAGTTCAGTGTTCTGTGTCTCCTATGGTGGATTTTTTCAAACACTAGGACTCACCACAGAACACCGAGGCTGCACAGAGAATTCGTACGCCATCAGCATTCCTCTGCAGCGATCCGCAAACTAACAGTTTGCGTTACAATCGACGCCACTCATGAAAATCGCTTTGGCCCCAGGGTTGTCAATTCAGAAATCATCAATACAAGGACAAGGTTGCTTTGCTACAGCAAGCTTCAAGCGACGCAGAAAAATCGCTGAATACACCGGGGAACTCATCTCTTCTGCCGAAGCGCATCGCAGGGCAGGCCGAAGACGGCTTCGCATTTGTGGGATCAATGAAAGATGGAGTTTGGACGGCAGCAAGTTTGGTAACGGCACGCACTACATAAATCATTCCTGCGAGCCAAACGCTTTCATGAAGATTCAAAACGAACACATTCTCTTCATTGCGTTGCGTGACATCGAACCCGGTGAGGAAATCACCATCGATTACGAAACCACTCTCCACTCAAACAAGAAAAGGTGCTCATGCGGAGCACCTTTATGTCGCGGAACGATCAACCGGTTGTGAAGTCGTTCACCCTGGATGCGGCAATAAACGCATTTCGAGTGAATTCGAAATCTTGACATCCTGGGCTACGTTGACTTATTGTCCGCTCACCGAGCAAGAGGTGAATCGGCTGGCTCCTCAGAGTCCGCGACCGCGCTTCCATCCTGTGCCAGCCTCATCAACGTGCGTATCCCAGGGTTTGTATCCCAATCCTTAAAACTTCCACCTCGCCATGGAGGGCCAAGTGGTAACAAAGAAAAAAGCTTTAAAGAAAGCCAAGAAAAGCTCTAAGAAAGGCTCAAAGAAAAAGGGCCAAACACTCCCGAAGAAATAGGCGGGTATGTGTTCGATTTCTTTCTGAGGGGCGCCAGGTGAAAGTGTTGGGCACGCACGATTTGCCGACGAAACACATCTGAGTCACCGTCTTCGAAACTAATTGCTCCGCAATTCTAAGGAGTAGGAACAAAACTCCATGAAAAAGATATTAAGGCTGCTAAATCAACCACTGGTGGTTGGACTTCTAATTCTCGTTAGCACTTCCTTGGTCCAACATTGCGGCTTTAGGGCGCAACAACGAATCCTTGCTAAACAGTTGAGGGCCAGCGCCGTCATGGTCCAGGCAGAGACGACAATCGATCAGCTCGCCGGGGCAGTGGGTAAGGTCCTGACCGCGTCTGCGACGATTGTGGGCGCACATGAGGCGAAGGTCAAAACAGCCCAGTTGAATGAGATCGTTGATCGATATGACGCGCTACTGCGGGAGTGGGATGTGGGTGAGGATCTACTTAAGCTACGAATCCGCACGAAATTTTCAGTTCCCAGAATCGCGTCGGACTGGTCGTCCCTTTTGGATCGGCTGGGTCAACTGGACTCGGAAGTAACACAACTCCACGGGTTCAGCACAACGGATCCATCAGAAGCGCATCAGCGGCAGATTGCTCAATGCAGGCAGACAATCACCGATGTCGAGAATCGGCTTGCAGCCATGACTGACCTAATGACCAACCAGTTGAATAATTCCCAGTACTAGCGCGACGCGGACAATTGGGCGATTGCCCTGAAAGAAAGGTGGTTTTGATGCGCAAGAATTTGATCGCTGTTCTATTTATCATGTCGGTGCTGTTTGTTGTCGGGAATGTTCACTCTCAAAAACCCGATGTAACGACTAAACTTGGGAAAGGAACGGTATTAGTAAGGCAGGAGGCCATCAAAGAAGTAAGCAAACAGGCACAATCCAAGCCAGGGCGTCGAAAACAATCGGTTGGGAAAAAAGAGATAAGCGATCAGGCAAAAGATTTTGGCCTGGCGCAATGGATCGACGTCGCTCCATCCTCTCGGTTCACGACCTACTGGTACGAACAGGAGCCGACTCAGTTTAGATTGGGAATTGAGTTCGCTGGGTTAGCAGTCATTCTGAAAGCCGCAACAGCCAGCGGCCTTAATCCTGAGGCAGATCAAATATATTCCGCTCCTTCATCAATCCTGGCCGCAGTTCAAAAAGAGACGGCTGATCTGGAAAAGGTACGGTTGGTTGAGGTTCCTGACCTTGGGAACCTTAGTCGTGCCGAAGCCGAGAACAGACTCATCGAGAGCAGGTTGGTTCCTGAAGCCAGCCCTCAATATGCGTCGGGTGTGAATGCCAACCTGGTCATTCCTAATTCGCAGGAACCATCGCCGAGGATCTCGGTAAAGCCAGGTACACTAGTCAGGTTTGGGGTGAGTGTGCGGTCAGAGGGCCTCTCTCAAGGAGCAACTGGTCCCACGAGCGCGGTCACTGTTTCCTTGGGCCTTAATTCAGGTCAACAAGTCGTTTGTCCTCGCGGTGGCGATAATATTCATAGATGTTCAATCAAGGGAACCTCCACTGGATTGTCGAATGGAGGAAATGGATTGCTTTTGTGGGCTCGACCAGTCCGTCCTCCTTCAGACACACCAGGATGGTATCTGCAGCGGCCACCGGCAAACGGCATTTCCGGCGTTCAGCAGAACGGTTCCTGGACTGGAATGGCGCAGTTGGGCAGCCCTGCATGGCCCCCCCACGAGGGAGACACCTTCGACCTGGCCGTGAGCGTTGCCGATAAAGAAACTATAAACAGATTGATGGCTGAATCTGGGGTCGTGATGCGCAATGAGCCTAGCGGATTCAAGTCTAATATTGTTCTCGGTCTAGTTGTGACATTCAAAAGTGAGTGACAGCGGAGGGAATAACGCTGAATAACTTTATGGTCTGTAGTTCTAAAGCCTGGGCAGGGTGAAGCTGAATTTCGAACCTCGGCCGACTTCGGATTCGAGTTCTACGCACCCTCCATGTTGTTCCACCACTTCGCGCACAAACGATAAACCCAAACCGGTCGACTCCTCGTCTTTATCTTCACCCTCGCGCACCACGCGATAAAACTTTTCCCAAACGCGATCCTTCGCTTCCGCAGGTATTCCATAACCGCGGTCTTCTACGGAAAGTCTAACTGCTTCAGCCTCGAGAGCAGTCGAGACGGTAACGGTTGTTCGTTCAGGGCTGTATCTAATCGCGTTACTTACGAGATTCTTGACCGCCTGAGTGATCATGCTCTTGTCCGCAGCGACTGGCGGGAGCTTCTGAGAAGGTTGTTCAATCAAGCGAATTCTGCGCTTTCTGGCCACGGGCTGCAGGTTGGCAATCGTCTCCTTAACCACTTCATCAAGTCGAAGAGGAATTTTCAAGACTTCCTGGCGATCCTTCCTCTGTAGCTGGGTCACCGCCAGAAATGTATTGATCATGCGCGATAGCCGTTGCGATTCGTTCGCGATGATCGTGACGAACTCCTTAGCTTGCTCCGGTAGTGTGTCATCGGTCGTTAGCAATTCGGCGAAGCCGTTGATGCTGGTCAAAGGTGTGCGCAGCTCATGAGACATCAGCGAGATCATGTCGCTCTTCAATTGTTCATACTCCTTGATTCGCGTCAGATCTCTGACCACGAGCGCGAGGCATAACGGCTGTGCTGAGCTGTCTTTTGACGATCCATTGCCGCCGTCAGAAACGAGAGCTATCCGCAAGAGATGAGTTTCGTTTTTGTCTGTGAAGGAGAGTTCACGTTCGTACGCAACTCCTGTTTGCAAAACTCGTCTCACGGCAATTACAGGTTCGTCAAAGATGTCAGTCTTGAAGCGATCGAGTAGTTGGAACAGGCTGAGGTTGCGGGTGTCAGTCATTCCCGCGGTTGCAAGCAAAGCTTCGTTGGCGAATGCAATCCGGCCGTCGAGATAAGCGAGAGCTACTCCGTCGCTGATCTCGCTTAAGGCATTGATGCCGACTCGTTGTTCGAGCAGCGCCCCATTCAGCGCATAGAGCGATTGCAGTCTCTCGTTGGAAGCTTTCGCCGAAAAAAATGCCAATGCCTTCCTCTCGGTGCCAACCTGATGAGCTTCCTCGCGTTGTAGATTTCGGGCCATCTGGCCACCCACTGCAGTGAGCAACGCACGATCGTCTTCATCAAACTGTTGAGCTGCGCGGATAAGTAGTGCACCCACCGTTCGGTCTTCGTGTCTAAGGGGCAGTGCGACGTCGGCCAACGAGTCGTCCGTTTGAGTTGTTTCGACGACAATCTGACGCTCCTTGATCGCCCGTTCGCACAACAATACTCCGTCGCGCCAAACTGAATTTCTGCCTGGTTCAAGCGACGCACCCTTCAATCGCAACCGAGCCGAGGAAACGAGGTGTCCGTCCTCGTCCTGGCGAAAGACAACAGCCTCGCTCGGTGACAGCACAGTATCGAGAAGCTGTAGTCCGCTGAGTAAGCTATGGGAAGCGTCGTCACCTTTGAAAGCTTCTAGTCTTGAAGACGAGGCGATCAGTTTGCTCGTCAACTCTTCATTTTCCTGACGAAGACGCAGGACCTGTGATCCCAAAGCGGCAAGTGAAGCGCAGAGGGCCAGCGGCGCGAATAGAATGTCCACCGACAGCAACCAGGATCCGAGCGCGCTAGCAACGCCGAGGGCAACGAAGGCCGATGCCAGAACAAGGAACGTGCGACGTGCTCCAAAACGGGCCATGCAGATCGCAACGGTTAACCCAATCGTTACGATGGCCAACGATCCGGCTGGCCAGCCGGGCTGGAATAGTGTCCCATTCTCAAAGAGCAAGAGGTCCTGCAAAGGTGAAAGCAAACCGGCGATCCAAATGGCAGCCGTAAGCAGACCCGCCACGACACCTGTTGCGGCAAAGCAGAGAACGGACTTTACGGAGTAAGAAGAAGCCAAGATCTGAAGAATTCTGTAAGACTGAGGGTGAACAGTTCGGAAGCCTTTGCAGGATGCAAAAGCGAGACGAGTATACCCCGCGGCCACTAATTAAGCCAACATTTTCAGGGTTTTCTTAGGCTGAGAGGGACTGTAGCGCTTCGAACAGTTCTGACTCTTCGCGTGGATCAACAGTTCGCAGGTCGATTAAGACGACCCCATCGGCGATTCGGGCGATAACTGGAGGTGAAGAAAGTCGCAACTTTTCTTCCAGTTCATCGGCATTCAAGACGCTATGCTTCAGGGCGAGGAGCGCAGTTTCAGGGTGGACATTCGGACCCGACCCGCCTCCAACTGCTGAATTACCGGGAATGACTGTAACTGTGAGTTCAGGTGACGAGGGCCTAAGCCGGTTAGCAAAGTCGTTAGCCCGCATTTCGATTGAGTCCCTCGACAGGCCCAACATTCGGAGGGACGGAATTTCATCCATTGCACCGCGGCGGTGTGCTTCGAGTGTCACCTCCAATGCGGCGAGACCGAGTTTATCTGCCCTCAACGCTCGATAGAGGGAATGCTTTCGAAGTCGATTGACCACTTCACGCTTGCCAACAATCAATCCCGCCTGACTCGCGCCAACCAGCTTGTCTCCGCTGAACGTGACGACATCCACTCCCGCAGAAATTGACTCACTTATTACAGGCTCGTCACCCAGTCCAAAACCGCTTAGATCGACGACTGCGCCTGAACCCGCGTCTTCATAGAGAAATACTCCTGCTTCATGAGCCAGCTCCCCGAGCTCAGTAATCCCGGGTGACGCGGTAAAGCCCACAATGCGGTAGTTTGACGGATGGACTTTCATGATCACGCGCGTGTCACCGCTGAGTGACTGCCGATAATCATCAAGTCGAGTTCGATTAGTCGATCCAACCTCGATCATTTTGGTTCCCGAATTAGCCATCACATCGGGAACACGGAAGTCGCCGCCGATTTCGACCAGCTCTCCACGAGAAACGATCGTTTCACCATCACCTGCTAAAACTGTAAGGATCAACAGAGCGGCCGCGGCGCAGTTGTTGACGACGAGGGCGTCCTCCGCACCGGTGATCTCTACGAGAAGTTCCTCAGCCCTTTTACCGCGACGTCCTCGTGATCCTGCTGACGAGTCGTATTCGAGGGTACAGTAGCCGGCGGCGTCATTAGCCACCGCATCGCGAGCCGCTTCCGACAGAGGTGCACGTCCGAGGTTGGTGTGAAGGATTACTCCGGTGGCATTGATCACGCGTCGAGTGCCTGCCCGAGATTCGCGTTCAGACAAGAGCTCCAGTCGCTTCACCGCTTCCTCCAGGAGTCCCTCTTTTGTTACCCCGTTTGCCGGTTGGGATTGAAGATCGGTTCGCATTACAGACGTCACCCGACGTGCCAACACAGTCAAATGTGGCAGGCCGAGTGATGTTCGAAGCCTCGCAGCCGTCTCGGTTCGCAGCAACTGATCGATCGAGGGGAGCAGGCTTAGATCAGAGGATCTTGTTATGGACATCGGTCTGAAAATAGACTTTCAGGACTGGCGCGTAGAATAACGGGTCATTTCGCAAGGAGCAAACCCTGAGATTTGCATGCTGGAGCTTGAGCATTGAGGGCTTCAACCTTATTTGTTGACACACAGCTTTCCCACCTTCTATTCTGATTCGCGTCCTGACACGGACGACCCGCCAGCCTTCCCCGCCTTTAGTAAGGAGATCCAACGAATGCCTCAACGAGATTCCAGACTTTTCAGATCCCAGCTTAGAGCTAAGAACAACCGACCGAACAGTGGCGAGTTTGAGCCAACCATCGACGACCAGTTAACCCGACTGGAGGACGATATTCGGCGTCTCAAGATCGAGTTCGATGTCTTCTTCAACGGCGCCGCAAAGCGTCCGCCTTACGACACCAAGGGTCGAGTGGAGACGATGATCAAACGTCTCGGGGACGATCGCGCACTTAGTTTCGCGCAGCGTTACCGCTACAACTCGCTCGCTTCACGATACAACACTTTTCGAGATTTATGGCGACGCACTATGCAGGGTCGCGAGGAAGGGCGAGACGCAATGGCTTCGGCGCGCGCAACCGCCAAGCAACAGGCTGTGGCGGAATTCGAAAAAACGAAGTTTGTTTGCGAGGACGCACATAAGGATGTTCAGCTCGTGAAGGACGTCTACGATGCTTTGATGGAAGCAAAGAAGGTTTGCGGCGAACCGATTGACGACTTTTCGTTCCCGCGCTTTCATCGGCTTGTGGCATCACAAGCGGACGGATTAAAGCAACGGGTGGGGTGCAACCGGGTTTCGTTTTCGATAGACGTCGAAGGCGGACACGTGAGTTTCAAGGCAAAAGCCGAGCGAGAATAACTTCAGACCGTTGGGGAAAAGCAAAGGGCAACCATTTCTGGTTGCCCTTTTTTGTCTTGGCGCTTACCGGACCGTTCGACCGGTAGCGGTCAGTGGCGTTGCAAACGCAAGCCGGGGAGACCTACACCTTGATCACTTTTTCAGCCTGGGGGCCTTTCGGTCCCTGTGTGACTTCAAATTCAACTTCCTGACCCTCTTCGAGAGTCTTGAAGCCGTCGCCCTGAATGGCGCTGTAGTGAACGAAGATGTCTGAAGAGCCTGGCTGCTCAATAAATCCATAGCCCTTCGAATTGTTAAACCACTTGACCTTACCGGTTATTCTAGACATAACAACGAATCCTCCTAACGATTCGGTAAAACGGGGCGAGAGCTGGTTGCTATCGCGCGACCGGGTGAAAGCTTGTGAGCCGGGACACGCTTGGGGGCGTATTACGAAACACAAAACAAAAAATGCATGGTGAAAAGCGCTCTCTAGCGCAATCCATCATGCATGCCAACGGAGGGGAAAAACTGAGAACACATTTCCTGTAAAGCTTGTAGAACGAAAAACTTAGAGCAAATTCCGAGGTCTGACTAAACGAGCGCGCATACTAAGCGAAAGCGATTTAGGCTGTCAAGCGAAAAAACTTTAGCGCTGCGCGCTGGTTAACAAGTATTGCAGGGGGTTCACTGGTTGATCATTGATGCGCACTTCGTAGTGAAGGTGTGGACCCGTGGAACGTCCGGTTGAGCCAACATTACCGATAAACTCGCCCCTTTGAATCTTCTGTGACAGGCTGACTCCGATGCTTGAGAGGTGCCCGTACCGAGTGGTTAGCCCTCCGCCGTGATCGATAACAACGAGCTGTCCATAACCATTTTGCCACCCAACAAAACTCACAGTGCCGCTGGCTCCGGAAACGATTGGGGCACCCATTGGCGCTTCGATATCCTGGCCGGAGTGAAATTCGTAGGATCCCCCGCCGAACGGATTGCGGCGTCCTCCAAACCCTCCTTCAAGCTTACCTTCAACTGGCCAAACGGTCGGCGTGTAACCGCGTTCCCGGAGCACCGCTTCGTACGAACGCATGTTGCGCTCGAGCTGAGCCATCTTTGTTTCCAGGGTATCCAAGCCATCTTCATCAAGAGGAAGCGCCGGACCTCCGCTACCCGGTAGCGAAGAAGTTTCAACTACTCCTGATTTTTCCGCGAGTTTCCTTGAAGTGTCTTCAACAGCTTCAACCCGTTGATTTAGGTTATTTAATTCTTGCCGCTGTTTTTCATTTTCGGCGCGTAGTCGCTGGTTTTCGATACTGGTCTTCAAATGCGCCGCCTGCTGAGTAAGGCCATAAAACCCATAAATCGAGGCCGAAATAAGCACAATTACAAATGAAGCCAACAATCTGAGGGATCGCTTGTTTACACAGAAGCGGCGGATTCTTGAGCTTGGTTTAGGGGTATGCGCGATGATGAAAGCGTAAAAACGGTCGTCTCTGGCCATTTAAAATCTCCCGTGCCTCAGCAGAAATAAGGGGCTGCTAAAGCAACCGAAAAAATGGCACAGCTACCAAAAAGGCAACTAGTGCGGATCCATAGATTACGAGGTTAGGTTTTTGACCTGCTTGAAGTTGCAGCGAACGAGTGAACCTCACCCAAAAGGAGGTGGAATACCCATCCGGCCGGTGCTGCAAAAGAAGCCTGACCCTATCACACGGCTAAGACCGATTGCAAATCCGGGTAGCAGGGAATCAGGCTAGAGTTCGTTGGCTTCTCGACGGCGGTTGGAGCGGTCGCGGATTATGGTAAAGATGATTCCGGTCAATAACGCAAGAAATATAGCAACGACCAAAATCTTGATGGCAGCGATAAGAAATCCACCCAATGTTACTACCGAGCCAAGCAGCGTAATAACGATCGCGATAAGTGCGGCAATGCCAGCAAGTGCTTTAAGGATTAAACCCATTTTTCACTACCCTTTTTACGAGCTTCGCTTGAACGGAAGCGTTTGCACATCTTTCCTGAGTTGCGTCGTTTCACCTGTTTGAAAACGGGGTGATTCAACTCCGAAACCTGAAACTACTGACGGTGGCGGCTTGCGCGATTCGAACCGCACAATCCTATTTCCGGAACTGCGGCGGCGTACGTAATCGAAAAGCATGTAAGCGCCGAGCGCGACGAGCGCAACGGGCAGCAACTGACGCACGGGCAGTTGAATTCCTAAGAGAGTATGCAACAGAAACAGCGTTCCCAAGACGATCAAGGTGATGCCCCACGCGAAGGGATTTCCGTAAAGTCGCCGAGTGATCACATCTTCTTCTGTATCAGGAGACAGACCCGCGCGGATCAGTTGGGCCGTTCGACACGCATCAACGGCGGCGAATAGCCATGTTCCCAAAACACCCAGGATAAAAAAGTGTACTCCCTGGGTGAGCACCGCCATTTGAAAGAAGCTGGCAAAAATCGCGAAATGAACAATCGCCTTTGCGGTCTGTCCGTTATAGGCCGCGCCCAAGCCGGGTACAAATGACAGCAGGGTCGCGATAAAGGGGGAACTGTCGCGGTAAGTAACAGGAGGTGTCTTCGATTCCTGCCTTAACAATTCAACGCCGGCGACGATGCAATCCTGACAGAACGGAAATCCGCGAATCCTGTGATCGCAAGCCGAGCAAAGCTGGCGCGCGCACTGATTACATTGCACGACACCGGCATTCTTTGGATGGTAAGAGCAGTAAAGCATTTCTAGTTTCAGGTCGAAGATTAGTGCTTCTTCTCCTCGGGTTTGTTTTCGCCGGCCGTGTTCGGTTTCTGCTGATTCCCTGTGGCCGGAGCGGCTTTCTGATTCTGGGCCCCGACCAGTTCCTTAAGTCCCTTGGTGATTTCGTTGATTCCCCCGGTGGAACCAGCGCTCCGCTCGGCCAGTCTCAAGCTAGCGCTGTACACGCCGCTGATCGAACCATCGGCCGAAACGGTATTGGTCAACACAAACACGGCTACCAACAACATCGTCGCGACCGTCGCGAGTTGCGGGGAGATGATTGGATCGAGCCATCCTCTTAACCATGCAGCCAGTCTTTCACCCATCGATGCTCGAATCTCTCTCGAAAGTTCCGTGCTCGATGTCGCCAGGAGGATTCTCGCGTTAAGGCCTGCGGGAACCGGTAACTCCTCTGCGTGGTAAACGACACAGGTGGCTATTGCGCGAACTACATCGCCAGGAAGTTCGGTACATCTCTGACACAGAATGGCGTGACGTTCCCATCTATGATAAAGGGCCGCTGGCAGAAAGCCGTCGAGGTAGTCAGTTACGCACCCCTCAAAATCTTCGCAGGTCATCGCCGTTTCCGGCATGGTGCTGAGCAGGATACGCGCTTCCAAATCGCGAGGGGGTTCCAAGTCGGTGGCGACTCTGCACGCTTGCATCGCGTTTCGCACCTGCGTCAGGGTGTCATGGCATAACGGACAACGCAGCGCATGCTCCGCAAATGTTTTATTAATATGAGGCTCGAGGGTGCCTTCCAGGTAATCTGTCAGTCCATCCTCAAAATCGTTACAAAGCATTGCGTTCTCTTTTCCGCCCCCAAGTCCAAATACGTTTGTCCCCATTGCTGCGATACACTTAAGTTTCGCTGGCTGCCAGTACTTTCATACGTCGTAATATCTTCGCCAGTTCAATACGACCTCGGTTAATCCTCGATTTGACCGTTCCCTCCGGAATTTTCAATAAATCAACGATTTCCTGGTAACTCAATTCCTCAATATCCCTGAGTATCACGCAGGTTCTTAAATCCGGAGTTAGCTTGTCGATACCGGCCTGAACCTGGGCTCCCAGTTCGCGTCGTTCGATCTCCTGCTGTACGGATCTCGAAACTGTATGAAGGTGATAGGTATGGTCGGCCAGGTCGTCGGCTTGATTGTCGTGAGGTGTTCGTTGTCGCTTTCGGTAATCATCAATGACGAGATTGCGAGCCAATCGCATGAGCCAGTTCTGCAAATCGCCCTGCCTGGCATCGTACTGATCCAATGACCGGTAAACTCTGACGAATACTTCCTGGGTCAAGTCCTCGGCTGTATCCGCTCTCGAGGTGAAGCGATAGGCGAGGTTGTAGATTCGCCTCGAATAAGTGTGGACAATTTCCTCCCATGCCGCCCCGTCTCCTGCGCGGCATCTACGTACTAATTCGGCTCCTTCGTTGGCAGCCAACGCTCTTGCAGCCCCCACTTTATTTACCCGCCAGTCGCATTAGTATCGTTCCAGTTGCGTCAGTCGACGCCCGTTATTCAGGCGGGATTACGATTGGCTTCAGCGGAAAGTTCCGGCAAAGCCAAACAGCACTGCCGGCAGAGCTTGCACCCACTCCGATTAACGCCAATCGACGTCAACTTGAGGTGTTCTTGCTCCGCTTAATGAACTGTAGTAGCCTTCCGCCGCGGCCCAATATCTTGTGGTTCAGGTTCTTCCAAGTCAAGCAATTACAAATCGTTGAAGTCTGTCACCCGTAAATACGTTGAATTCGTCGCCTTCTCGTTGCTCGCCATCGCGATTCTGTGGTGGTTCGGCCGGCACCTTGACTGGGCCGAGGTTCGCAACTCGGTCGGACGCGCTGACCCGTATCTGCTCGGCCTCGCCCTGGTTGTAATTTGCTCGACTTACTTCATTAGGGCCTTTCGCTGGAGCGCTCTTCTGGCGCCACTGTCGCCGGCTAGTCTGCGCAACCTTTTTATAGCCACAACTGTGGGGTTCGGGGCTCTTTTCGTGTTTGGGAGGATGGGTGAACTTGTCCGTCCACTGGTATTGCCGATGCGCGATCCGAAGATTCGCACGAGCGCCTCATTTGTCACGATCATGGTCGAGCGGATCTACGACTCATTGGCAGTCGTTATTTTCTTTGCGGTGAATCTTATCTGGATGAAGCCGCCGACCAACCTGATGGCTGAGTTCAACCGCGTTCAGGTTGTCGGCGTATTGTTGTTGGTGGCGGTGCTGGCAGGCGTTTTTGCGATGGCGGTGTTTCGCAAGAAGTCCATTCCGTTCCTCAACTGGTTACGAAGCAACCTGGAGCGACGGCGTTTCATTCCAGCCAAACTGAGTCGAGCTGTCATTCACATCCTCGAGCAACTAGCTCGGGCGTTGAGAGTGCTCGTTAACGCCCGCGAGCTGGCGGTGACGATTGGATGGACCATAGCTCTTTGGGTCGGCATTAGCTTCGGAAACTGGTTGGTGCTTCGGGCGTTTGGTCTGCATTTTGGAATAACCCAGACTGTGTTTGTAATGGGATGGGCCGTGGTTGGGTCTTTGGTTCCAACTCCCGGTGGAGCTGCCGGTGCGTTTCATGCAGCCACAGCCGGCGCCCTGATTTTTCTGGGAGTCGGTCTTGAAACCGCAGCTGCGATCTCGATCGTCCTGCACATCGTGGATTTTGGTCCGGCTCTGGCAATCGGTCTCGTCTACATTCTGCGAGGCGATGTGAACATCAGGAACCTTCGATCGAGAGCGACATCCGAGTCCGATCTCGAGGACGAGGAAATTGAGGATCTATTGCCTGCAGATTCGTTTGAGCAAAATGCGTTACACAAAGCGGTTGCACGGAATTGAAACTAAAGGTCTCAAGAATTGGGAATCCGTCGTTGAGGTGACAATGCGATGAAGTGTCCATTTTGTGGTTATCTTGAGGACAAAGTAGTGGATTCGCGCGAGTCCAGGGAAGGTGAGGCAATACGCCGGCGCCGGGAATGTCTTCGATGCGAGCGAAGGTTTACCTCATACGAACGCATCGACGAGATTCCCTATATGGTGGTTAAGAAGGACGGCCGCCGCGAGCCATTCGACCGCAACAAAGTAATGGCAGGTTTGCTACGTGCTTGTGAAAAGCGACCGGTACCGTCGTCTAAACTCGATTCAATCGTTAACTCGATTGAGAAATACGTGCAGGAGTCTTCGGAGAGGGAACGTCCGACGAGTAAGATTGGCGAGATGATTATGCGGCGGTTAAAGGAGCACGATAAGGTTGCCTATGTGCGGTTCGCATCTGTGTATCTTGAGTTCGAAGACGTCTCGGAATTTATGACCGAGTTGAAACAACTGGTCCGCACACGCGGCGCCGGTTCTGCAGGCAGGAAAAATTGATGTTACAGGAGCGCTACTGATCGCATGCTTAAAGCCGCCCGAGCAACAGGTTTGGAACGCCTCGAATTGCAGAGGCTTCGTGACCGCGTCGGCCGGCTTTTCGCTGCGTTGCAGGAGGCAACTGTTGCCGAGGAACCGCTCGCGTCAGATACCTGGGCCCCTCCAGTTGATCTCTGTGAGACCAAAGACGCAATAGTCCTTCGCGTCGAGCTTCCGGGCTTGACGGCAGATCAAATCAAGATCGGCGCTACCAATACACAAATCAGAATCAGGGGTGAAAAGAAACGCCGCAAGCCCCGCAACCGTATTCTTTCGCATCTATGTTCGGAGCGCAGCTATGGCCGATTCTGCCGGTTGGTTCCTCTGCGCTGGACGGTTAGTCTTCAAGACGCAAGTGCGGAACTTGATAATGGGATACTGATGGTTACGTTTCCAAAAATTGAAGATCGCCGGGGAGCGGAATTCGTCATTGCGGTTAAAGAGAAACTTTCTGAGTAAAGTTTGTTAGAGCGATCGAGTCACCCGAACATTTATTATGGCAATCATTAAAGAGACAGAAATTTCTGAAGACATCGAAACTGCGGATACCGGCCAGGAACTGCAGATTCCCAACGATCTTCCAGTCTTACCTCTCCGCGACATCGTTATCTATCCGTTCATGATCGTGCCGCTTTTTGTGTCGCGCGAAAAATCAATCCGGGCAGTGGACGAAGCGTTGGGCGAAAACCGGATGATCCTGTTGGCGTCCCAGCGCGATCTAGACAAGGAAGAACCAACGGCGGAGGACCTGTACAAGGTCGGCACAGCGGCCGTGATCATGCGGATGTTGAAGTTACCGGATGGACGAATCCGTATCCTTGTGCAAGGACTCGCTCGCGCGGAAATCGAATCGGTGGAGACGAGCGGGGAATACATTCGCGCTACCGCTCAGGTTGTACAGGAGATACTTCCACCAGAACGTTCTCTCGAAGTTGAAGCACTGATAAGGAATGTAAGGGCTTCGATGGAAAAAGCTATCAACCTTGGTAAAAACATCTCGCCCGAAGTAATGGCCATCATCGCCAATCTGGATGACGCCGGGCGGCTTGCAGATCTGTCGGCATCGAACCTGGAGCTAAAAGTTGAGGACGCACAGTCAGTGCTGGATATCGCAGATACCACCGCGAGACTGCGACGGGTCAACGAGCTTTTGAACAAAGAGATCGAAGTGCTGACGGTCCAACAGGAAATCAACACGCAAGCACGTGCGGACATTGATCGCTCACAGCGTGAGTTTTATTTGCGACAGCAAATGAAGGCGATTCAAAGCGAGTTGGGTGAGGGCAACGAGCTGGCAGAAGAGGTCGCGCAGTTTAGAGAAAAGATCGAGTCGTCCAACATGCCGAAACCGGCAGAAGACGAAGCGTTGCGGCAGTTGAAGAAGCTGGAGCGAATGCACCCGGACGCTGCTGAAACTGCGACATTGAGAAACTGGATGGAAATAATGACGGACCTCCCGTGGTCCAAGTCGTCGACTGACAACCTGGATTTACAAAAGGCCGAACGCATCCTTAATGAAGACCACTACGGACTCGAGAAGGTTAAGGACCGCATAATCGAAGCGCTGGCTGTGCGAAAGCTGAAGGAAAAACCAAAAGGGCCAATTCTGTGTCTGGTCGGGCCTCCGGGAGTTGGAAAGACTTCGCTGGGTAGATCGATTGCGAGAGCGTTGGACCGAAAGTTTATGCGATTGTCCCTGGGTGGCGTTCATGACGAGGCTGAGATCCGGGGACACCGAAGAACCTACGTTGGCGCTATGCCTGGTCGTGTAATTCAAGCTATTCAACAAGCCGGCACCAACAATCCACTAATCATGCTCGACGAGATCGACAAAGTTGGCGCCGACTTTCGTGGTGATCCGTCATCCGCCTTGCTTGAGGTTCTTGACCCCGAGCAGAACAACACTTTTCGCGATAACTACCTGGGTGTCACGTTTGACTTGTCCAACGTGATCTTCATGACGACCGCAAACGTGCTCGACACGATTCAGCCGCCGCTTCGTGATCGAATGGAAGTGATCCGGCTGGCTGGTTATACCGAGGAAGAGAAACGCGAGATCGCCAGACGCCATCTTTTGCCTAAGCAGATGGAGGAAAACGGCGTAACCGTAAAAGACCTGCATATCTCCAGAACCGCGTTAACGGCGTTGATACAGCAATACACGCAGGAGGCAGGACTGCGACAGCTTGAGCGCGAGATTGGCAGGATATGCCGAAAAGTGGCCAGGCGAATTGCCGAAGGTCACAAGGGCTCTATTCGAGTTTCGCTGAAGAACCTGCACGAGTTCCTCGGGGCGCCGAAAGTGATTCCCGAAGAAGTTTTGAAGAAGGACCAGATCGGTGTAGCCACAGGCTTGGCATGGACCGCAGTTGGTGGCGACATACTTTTTATCGAAACGCTAAGGATGAAGGGCAAAGGAAGCCTCGTCTTGACCGGGCAGTTGGGCGAGGTGATGCGCGAATCCGCGCAGGCTGCCTACTCGTATGCGAAGTCACGAGCGAAAGAACTTGAGATTGACGAAAACGACTTCAACAACTACGACCTTCACATTCACATTCCCGAGGGTGCGATACCCAAGGATGGACCATCTGCCGGAATCACCCTGGCGACGGCGATGGTATCAGCGCTTTCGTTGCGTCCAATTAGAAAGGATGTGGCGATGACCGGTGAAATTACGCTGCGCGGAAACGTGCTTCCGGTTGGCGGCATTAAGGAAAAGGTGTTGGCTGCGCGCCGCGCCCGAGTTTCGACAATAATTCTGCCTGCGCAAAACAAGCGCGATCTCGATGAACTGGCAAAGGAACCGTTTAAGGATATTCGCTTCGTGTTTGTCGACAACATGAGGCAGGTGTTTCGTGAAGCTTTGAAGGAGAGAATTGTTCCTCCAGTGAGTGGGGGCGCTCGCCCGCAAAAGGTTCCGCAGGCAGCCGCGGGTCGAGATGTAATTTGATTTCGCGTCCGTCTTAATGAAAAAGGCCGTTCGAATTGAACGGCCTTTTTGTGGTTAAGCCCAGTGTTTAGGTTACCTGCGCTTCTTTCCCAATAAAAAACTCGTGGCTGTTGAATGGCTTCTCCCCAAGAGGAATCGGTACTTTGGTGTAAGTGCCATCGGGCTGAAGCAGCCTGGCCTTAACGTTGTCGCGCAAGTAAACAGCCAGAATCTCCTCTTTCAGTTGATGCTTAAGATCCGGGTCATTTACGGGGGCCACGACCTCTATGCGGTAGCTCAGGTTTCGTGACATCCAGTCTGCGCTGCCCAGGTAAACCTCTTCTGCACCACCATTCGCAAAATAGAGCACGCGACTATGCTCAAGGAATCGGCCAATGACACTGCGGACAGTGATGTTTTCAGAGAGACCCGGGACACCCGGTCTCAACACGCAAACGCCACGTACGATCAGGTCGACCTTGACTCCAGCATTTGAAGCCTCATACAGCTTCTCGATCATCTGTTTGTCGGCTAGACGGTTTAGTTTGATGACGATGTGTGACGGTCGGTCGGCCTTACGATGGCGGATCTCGCGATCAATGAGCTCAGCCATCCTTTCCCGCATGGTAACCGGTGCAACAAACAAGCTTCTGTAGGCCATCTGTCGAGAATATCCGGTCAGATAGTTGAAGAGTTCGGTTGCGTCTGCACCAACGGCTTCGTCCGACGTGAACAAGCCGACATCGGTGTAGAAACATGAGGTCGTCGGATTGTAATTCCCTGAAGCAATGTGCACATATTTCTTCAGCGAATCGCCTTCGCGTCTGACAACCTGTGTCAACTTTCCGTGCGTCTTCAATCCCAGGATGCCGTAGACGACGTGCACACCGGCTTGATCAAGCTTTCGGGCCCATTCGATATTGTGCTCCTCATCAAAACGGGCCTTGAGTTCTATCAGCGCTGTAACTTGCTTCCCCTGCTCGCTGGCTCTTATCAGCGCCGGCGGAATTGGCGACTCAGGACCGGTTCTGTAGAGACAAATTTTGATTGCGACCACGTCGGGGTCGTCGACGGCTTCGTTAATGAAGTCGGTAACTGTCACATATGAGTCGAAGGGATGGTGGAGCAGAATGTCCTGCTCCTTGATGACGTCAAAAACGGATTTCTTTCCGAGCCATTTAGGTACGGATGGGGTGAAGGGTTGAAACTTTAACTCGGGACGATTGGCGTCAGCCATCGATGAAAAGTCTTGCAGTCTGAGTGGGCCTTCGATCACGTAAACATCGTCGGGTTGAAGATCGAGTGATTCAGTCAGATAAGTAACCATCTCTTCAGGCATACCTGCGGAAACCTCGAGTCTCACCGGGGTGCCAAAGCGCCGTCGCCGCAATTCCTGTTGAATAACTCGCAGAAGATCTTCAGCTTCGTCTTCACGTATTTCGATGTCAGCATCGCGCGTGACACGAAAGCGGTGGCAATCTCCAGGAATCATCCCGGGAAACAGCAGCGAAACTTTGGCCTCGATCAGGTCCTCAACCAGAATGTACTTACTACTAAGCCTTCCGACTGGAATCAGCCTCGGTACGACTGACGGTACTTTTATTCGCACAAACCGGGGCACTTGCCGTTGTTTAGGATCGGCCAGCGAAGGACCTTCAGGCGCTCGCACCATGAGCCCAAGGTTCAGGCTGAGCGGAGAGATATAAGGAAACGGGTGGCTGGGATCCACCGCCAGCGGGGTCAACACCGGAAAGACGTTTTCAATGAAATAGTCATGGACCAAAATCCGCTCGTCCTCCGTTAGCGTTTCATAACTGACGACCTGGATGTTCTCCGCGGTTAAGGCAGGTCGAATCTGTTCGCGAAAACATTTCGCCTGCAACTCTGTCAGGGTTAGAACCCTTGAGCGAATTTCGCGTAACTGTTCGTCCGGCGTCATGCCATCCGGGGAGATGTCAGTCACGTTTTCTTCCAGCTCCTCCTTCAAGCCCGAAACTCGAATCATGAAAAACTCGTCCAGATTTGAAGAAAAGATGCCTAAGAACTTTAGGCGTTCAAGAAGGGGGTTGGTTTCGTCCAAGCCCTCTTCCAAAACGCGCTTGTTAAACTCGAGCAGGCTGAGCTCCCGATTAAAAAACAGGCGTGTAGCTCCTGCCGCTGTCGGTTGAAGCGCCGGAAGCTTAGGAGCTTCCTTCAAGACCGTTGATGGGGACTCTTTGCGAAAGGGTGTGACCATAAGTTTATTCCGATGAAAGCACCGATAATTTATAGATTTGAAAACGGGAGAGCCAGCATTGGAAGACTCAAGCTGCAATTTAGCAAGAGCCATTCCTAAGCGAAGCTAGGAGGCGCTGGAGCCAAAAGGCGTTCGCTTGGGGCACCGGGTACATAGAATGAGCAACAAATCGTGACTCAACTGTACGAATTCAAGTCTGGAACAATTCAAAACCCTACTGTCAACGGGGCAGATCTATCGCTCACGCAGGCTCATTGCGGTTCGGCTCGAGTCTCCAAACCAGCAAAAATGCCAGGCCCACCAGATGACGAACAACCTCGATAAGTGGGTACGCATCTGTAATCTGTCGGGCAAGAAACCAGTGGAAAAGTTCACCAATTCGTCGTCTATTTACACCGTGACTTGTTTGACACTTGAGAAAATCGTGTGTTAACCTCCGGGTGACTTTGGGCTTCGTTTTAGCTGGTTTTAGGATTACCTAAGCCACCTGATAAGCCGAAAATCCTCGCAAAATACGTAGTGCGATAAACCCCTCGGGCGATTAGTCTGAGAATCGCCACAATTCCAGGAGAAGCGAAATTTTAATGACAACGGGCCTACGTAGAACGATCTTCAATCTTACGCTCTTCTCGGTGCTGGTTGTGCCGGCTGCTAGCATTCAGGCACAGATACCAGCAGGTTCATCTGCTCGCGACATTCCGACTGCCGTTCAGATGGCTGAAGATCGCGTGCAAAGAGTCATCGTCACTGCCGAAGATCACTTCCGAAAAGGCAAACTAAATCTCGAAGACAACAAGCGCGACCAGGCTCGCGACGAGTTTGACAAGGCCGTCGATTCGATTCTGGAGTCAGGTCTCGATGTAAGAGCCAGCCAGAAGCTGCAGGGATTTTACCTGGAGCTGGTCGAGCGCATTTATCGTGAAGAAGTTCCAACTTCTCGTGGCCCTGTCCCACCAAACATGTCAGACGCCGTGGCCCAGAACGGAACTGCGCCCCAGAAGAACGATCCACCTCAGGTCGGCTTCAGCGAACAGAAATTTGAACCATCGCCTCTCGACGAATTAAGCCAACTTAAACTGACGCGCGATGAAGAGAATGTGTCAGACGCTGACGTGGCCGCGCTGGAGCAGGCCAAGCAGAACGTCAATTTCGCATTCAACACACATCCGCTGGTCCAACAGTACATCAACTATTACCAGGGTCGTGGTCGCGGCACGATGGAGTCTGGTCTGCGCCGGTCTGGTCAGTTTATGAAGATGGCCCGACAGATTTTCAAAGAAGAAGGCGTGCCAATCGACGTAACCTGGTTGGGACAAGTTGAGAGCGCCTGGAAACCGAAGGCGATGTCGTGGGCTGCAGCTTCGGGTCTGTGGCAGTTTATTCCTGGTACGGGCAGACAGTATGGTCTCCGCCAAACCGCCTGGGTCGATGAGCGCAACAGCTACGAGCAGGCGACGCGAGCGTCGGCAAAGTATTTGAAGGACCTGGCGAACAGATATAACGGAAACTGGGAACTGGCGATGGCTGCCTACAACACAGGCGCCGGCAACATCGACCGAGCAATCTCTCGAGCTGGGACTGCAAACTTCTGGGCGATCTATCCATATATCGCACAGGAAACTCGCAATTATGTTCCTAATATTCTGGCTACCATCCTAATCGCGAAGAACCCAGAGAAGTATGGCTTCAAAGGCATTCGGCCGGATCCAGCTATGGCCTACGATAGAGTGCAGGTTGCCAACGCAATCAGCCTTCAGCTCGTAGCCGAAGCTACCGACACGTCGGTGGATCATATTCGCGCCCTTAACCCGGAACTGCGTCGTGATGTTACGCCTCGCGGCGAGGCCTACACGGTTCGCGTTCCTGGCGGGAAGGGAACCCAATTTCATGCTTTGCTGAAACGTATCCCCGCTGACCGGAGAGAGACGGCGCGTATCATTTCGGTAGTACCTGGTGAGGACCTGCAAGCTGTCGCAAACCGTGCCGGCGTCAGTGTTGCCCAACTTCAGGCGCTCAATAGCGGAGTCGATCTGAAGAGCACCAGCAAAGTTGTAGTTCCCAGCAATAGCCTTCGACTTTCCAGCTGGCGACGTGTCAAGCCTGGCACAACCGAGCCGGCCGCTGCTGCTCCGAGCCTGACCAAAATACGCGCGCGCAAAGGCGACACGATCGCTCGCATAGCTGCCGCAAGAAATCTTGACGCCAATGAAGTGGCTCGCCTCAATGGCGTTACCGCTGAAGTTGAGCTTAAAGCAGGACAGGAAGTAAAACTGCCAGCGTCTGCCGGTGCCACCCCATCGCGTCGCAGGTAACTTTGAAATACTAACGCTCCGCTGACCCGTAGCCATTTGCTTGCGGGAAACCTCATGAGCGCGCTTTCGATGTATTTCGCAAGCGCGCTCGATTCGTTTTCACCCTCATTACCGCTCCCAATTAACCGTCTTCAAAAACGGAGGGCTCCTCCATGCTCTTTCGTACCCTGTCTGCAGCGGTATATGGGATCAATGCCGATCTCAGTCGACATCGAAGTTGATCTAACTCCCGTTAGAGGCGAAGCAGAGAATCCAGCCCCGGTGACTATTGTCGGCTTGCCCGACGCTGCTGTACGGGAATCCCGAGAGCGAATCCGCGCAGCGATCAGTAACTGCGGATTCTATTTTCCGTTTCAGAAAGTGACGATAAACCTGGCGCCCGCCGATGTGCGAAAGGAAGGCGCCAGCTTTGATCTCCCGATTGCACTTGGAATCCTTGGGGCCAACGGCGACCTGGCTGATGAAAATCATCTCATCCATGTTCTCTGCGTGGGTGAACTCTCGCTTGACGGGCGGGTGCGCCCAATAAAAGGTGCATTGCCCATCGCGATTCTTGCGCGCGAAGCCCTAATCAAGCACGTAATTCTTCCCGATGAGAACGCCAAAGAGGCAGCAGTCGTTGCGGGCATCAATATCTATCCGGTTAGTACGCTGCGCGGCGCTGTGGAACTCGTTGCCGCCCTACGTTCGCCTGTTCCCCCTGAACCACTCAAGATCGACCCGGCAGAAATCCTTATCCGCTCCGATCGGTACAGCGTAGATTTTCGAGAAGTGCGCGGCCAGCTCTCAGTGAAGAGAGCTCTCGAAGTAGCGAGCGCGGGCGGTCACAACATCTTGCTGATCGGGCCGCCGGGTTCCGGGAAAACGATGCTCGCGAAGCGACTTCCTACAATCCTCCCGTCACTGGAATTTGAGGCAGCGCTCGAGCTGACTAAGATTCATTCTGTAGCCGGACTGACTGGTCGCGCAGGATTAGTAACCGAGCGGCCCTTTCGTTCTCCGCATCACACGATTAGCGATGCTGGTTTGATTGGCGGTGGCGCGGTTCCGCGACCGGGTGAAGTTTCCCTTGCGCATCAGGGTGTTCTGTTTCTGGATGAACTACCTGAATTTGATCGCAGTGTGTTGGAAGTGCTACGCCAGCCGCTCGAAGATCAGAAAGTTACGATCAGCCGCGCAGCGATGTCGCTAACTTTTCCCGCGTCATTCATGCTAGCGGCTGCGATGAATCCTTGTCCTTGTGGCTTTTGGAATGATCCGACCCGCGAGTGTCGTTGTAGTCCTTTGCAGATCCAACGTTACGTCGGCCGCATATCCGGTCCTTTGTTAGACCGGATTGACATACACATTGATGTACCGGCGGTCAGGTTTCGTGACCTAACCGGCGACACCCCGCCCGAAACTGACGACTCTGCAACTATTCGCGCGCGGGTCATCGCCGCCAGGGACAGGCAACTGCGACGACTGGCTGACGACAAGATTTTTTCAAATGCCGCAATGACTCCGCGCATGATTCGCAGCCACTGTCGGATCGATGCTGATAGTGAACAAATGCTCGAGCGTGCTATGACGCGACTGGGCTTGTCAGCACGCGCTTATGACCGTATCCTGAAAGTCAGTCGCACAATTGCAGATCTGGAAGGTTCCGAAGGAATTCGCTCCGCCCACGTTGCGGAAGCGGTTGGTTATCGTTCACTCGATCGCACTTATTGGACCTGAGCGCGACCGGTTAAAACTATGATGCGACTGGGCAAATTCAATTTTTCTTTTGGCTTGGGTAAGGCAACGACGCGCTTAAAGCCTCGCATCACACCCGCGTTGACGGCAGCTCTGTAGTTGCTGCTCCTTGAAAAGGCGGTCAAGTGATTCTTGTGGCGAAATAGGCGCGAAAGCAGTGTTTTTCTTGCCTTGCCCCATACGAACACGTGACCGCAGCCGAACTCGAGACTAAGCAGGAAACCGATTACGCCCTGGCTCAAAAAGCCGCTCAGGGGGACATGGCCGCCTTCGAGCAGCTTTACCAGCGGCACAATCGCCGGGTTTATTCGCTCTGTTTGCGAATGACCAGCAATGTCTCGGAGGCTGAAGACCTCGCACAGGAAGTCTTCATACAGCTCTTTAGAAAAATTGGAAGCTTTCGTGGTGAGTCAGCCTTTACTACCTGGCTACACCGTCTCACCGTCAATCAAGTCTTGATGCACTTCAGGAAACGCGGCGTCAAGATGGAACAGACGACCGACGACGGTGAAACTCCGGTTCAGATAGTAAAGGGTACAGAGAACCCCAATGCGATGCCGGTCGTGGATCGCATAGCTCTTGACAAGGCTATCGCCCAACTGCCCCCCGGCTACCGCACTGTCTTTACCCTTCACGATATTGAAGGCCATGAACACGAAGAGATAGCCAGGATGTTGGGCTGTTCAGTTGGGACCTCAAAGTCTCAACTTCATAAGGCCCGAATGAAATTACGCGGTCTGCTGAGGCAACAGAAGCTGAACGAGTAGCTTCAAAGCTATCTTGCCACGGTTTCGGTCACCAGAAACCTAGCGGAAGCCGCCGATTTAGTCCTAAATTTGGAGTTTTAACGCAGTCTCCCCTTGATTGCTTGAAAACCAAAATGCCCAGGATGGAGGATCTAACTCCGTTTTCAGGGGCATTGTCAGAGGTCGGAAGACAATGAACTGCGACAAGTGTCAGAATCTGGTAAGCGATTTTCTCGATGGCGCTCTGAGCGAGGAAGATCAAACCACGCTGAATATGCATTTGGAAGAGTGCTTGAGTTGCGCGGATGTGCGCAATGACCTGCAAGCCATCGTTGGCTTTTGCCACACGCAACGGGGTGAATACAGCGCACCTCCGAACGAGCGAGCGCTTTGGCTTCGCATTCGTAACGTGATCGAGGCGACTGAATCGCCGGCAGCTAGCAAAGTGGCTGCGGCACCCGGTCGAAAGTTATCAAGTTGGGTTGGCCGCACATGGGAACTTTCGTTTTCGCAGCTGGCAGCGTCGGCGGCAGTAATAGTTTTGCTGGTGTCGCTCACGACCATAGTCGGTTTGCGTCGCTTCGGTGCCGGAGAAGGAACCAAAGCCACAGCATCACCGCAGGAAAGCTTGAGCGTGGCTGCCGTCAATCTTCGCAATCGCATCAACAAACAGCAGCAAGCGATTTCTTATTGGAATCAGCGTGTGGAATATAATAAGACCCGTTGGAACCCTGAAATGCGTGAAACGTTTGACCGAAACCTCAAGGTTATCGATCAGGCTGTCAGCAACTCATTCGACGCTTTGAGCGCCAATCCTCACGATGAAGTTTCTGAAGAGATGTTGAATGCAGCACTCAACGAAAAGCTGGCGCTGTTGAAGGAATTTTCAGAGCTTTAACGGAAATAGATTTTGTCAGGAGAAGGTCAGTAGGTTTAGCCCACGCCGATGAAAATGCGAATGTCGACCGATCGATTTGAAATTCCCCACATCATCTACTCAAGACTGGTTCTGGTCCTGCTATTTGTCGCACTCAGTGTCAGCACGGTATCTGCTCAACAACAGCTTTCGAAAAGATACGCAGCTAGTAAGAAAGTCCGGGTTGAACTACGGAATATTTCGGGCACGATAATCGTAGAATCCTGGAACCGTGACGAGATCAAACTTTCTGCAACGCTGGAATCGCCGAAGGCAATCGTTTCCCCTCGTCAAACTGGTGACTCTCTGATCGTGGATGTGATGGCTGATAATCGGGGTCGCGGTGATGTTGGTAACGTAAATTTCAAGCTAATGGTCCCGGTCAATTCTTCGGTTAATCTCGAGACCAAATGGGGGCAGATCACAGTTAGCAATATTCGCGGTGAGTCCGTCCGTGCCCACGTTTCTCTCGAAGGTGATATTGAACTGAGCGGGATTAGCGCAGTTAACGTCTTCGCTCAAAATACGACAGGGAATGTTTATTTCGACGGGGAATTCGCTCGCGGCGGGACTTATCAGTTTCAGTCAAATAAGGGCGAGATAACGATTAGAATTCCTGCAAATTCAGATTTTAATCTGGTCGCTGCGGCCCCAACCAAACGGATCCAGCTAGGCGGGTTTTGGAACAATGGTTTCAAGAACCTTGGCGATGGCCGCAAGTTGATGGGCGACGTTGGTGATGGACGTTCGTCGGTTTCGGTAACGACCTTTCAAGGCAGCATCACTTTTCTTCGTCGTTAGTCGCTGAATTAATTCGCTGATTCGAAACGGACGCTCTCATTCTTAGGAGCGTCCGTTTTGCTTTACCAACTTGATCAATGACAGCGCCAGCATGTGTCTGTAGACTTGCTCTGATTTTGGACCGGTACGCTCTGCTATTGACGATAACGCTTATGAAATCTTTCTTACTCGGAACGTTTTTAGTTCTCGCCTGTTTCTTTCCTTCAAACAATTCTTCCAGAGCACAGCAGAAGAAAGTTGAACAGGTGATCAAGCCTTCCGCTCTTGTTCGTACAGTCGTCAAACACGAGCGGCGACGGTTTCTATACGGAGGCACATTCACTTTGGACGGTGCGCCGGCCGGATCGATCACAGTCGAATCGTGGGCCAACACCGAAGTAGATATCACTGCAGAGATCGAGCTCCGTGCTGATTCCGAAGCCGACCTGGACCGGTTGGCGATGGTTAATACGATCGTGTTGGACGACGATGCTAATCACATACGGATCGTGACGACCGGTACTCATGACAAGAGTTTTATGAAGAAAGTGAAAAAGTTTCCCAGGAATCTGTTGGGACTGCCGTGGAAGGTCGACTATCGGATCCGCGTACCCATAACTACAGACCTCGAAATCAACGCGGGACGTGGGCCGATCAAGATAAGCGACGTAGAAGGAACCATTCGAATATCCGCCGCGGAAAGCGAAACAAACTTAAAACTCTCTGGGGGTACGGTGAATGCGATGGTAGCGATCGGTAAAGTGAATCTAACGGTGCCGGTAAGGAGTTGGAGAAGGGGAGGAGTCGACATTCGCGTGGCTGCGGGAGAGATAAACGTCGAGTTTCCACCGGGGTTCGCAGCCGATATTGATGCAGACATTCTTCGCACGGGCCGGATCGTTGACGCGTACGGAGGGCTCGAAGTTCGCGACAAGCCCGGCATTACTCCACAAAAAATGAAAGCGCGAACCGGCGCCGGCGGAACCTGGTTTCAACTAACCGTGGGCGACGGCACGATTACGATTAAGAAGCAGGAGAAGTAGAGGGCGGGAGGCAGGAGGCAGGAGGCAGGAGCCAGAAGGCAGAAGGCAGGAAGCAGGAGACAAAGGGCTCGCTCGGCCGATCGGTAAAGAAACGCAACTGACCACTGACCACTGACACATTGCCCGTTTGCTGTTTCCGATTCGCTTTTGTATTCTCTCGACTCAATTCTCATGAGCATAAAATCAGATAAGTGGATTCGGAAAATGGCGACGGAGTTTGGGATGATCGACCCATTCGAAGCCGGCCAGGTGAAGGAAATGGATGGGCGTCGGATCGTTTCTTATGGAACTTCCAGCTACGGCTACGACATTCGTTGCGCCGATGAATTCAAACTCTTCACTAACATCAACAGCACCATTGTCGATCCTAAAGAGTTTGACGAAAAGAATTTCATCGATGTAAGAGGCGAGTCGGTTGTGATACCGCCGAATAGTTTCGCCCTCGCGCGCACCGTCGAATACTTTCGCATCCCCCGAAATGTGCTAACCGTCTGTCTTGGCAAGAGTACTTACGCACGATGTGGAATCCTGGTGAACGTGACCCCATTCGAACCTGAGTGGGAAGGTTACGTCACTCTGGAGTTTTCAAATACGACACCACTGCCGGCAAAAATCTACGCTAACGAAGGCGTGGCCCAGGTGATCTTTTTCGAATCTGACGAAGTCTGCGAAACGTCTTACAAAGATCGCGGCGGCAAGTATCAGGGCCAACGCGGCGTCACCCTACCAAAAATGTAAACGACCTTCCCTCGAAAGAGTTTTCTCGAACCTACATGTCGCAAGATCTTCAATTCAAACGTTTCAATGCAAACGCCACTCTGCCAACTCGCGGCACTCCTCAATCAGCAGGGTTGGATTTGTATTGCATAGACGAACTACGAATTGAACCGGGTGCGCGGGTCAGCGCTAAGACTGGTCTAAGCGTAGCTATCCCTGAAGGCTTCTACGGCCGAATCGCGCCGCGCTCCGGTCTGGCGGTGAAGCACGGAATCGATGTCCTGGCCGGCGTGATCGACTCAGATTATCGAGGCGAGGTAATCTGTTTGCTCTACAACACCGGTGCTGACGCAGTTGAGTTGCCTGCCGGAAGCAAGGTGTGCCAGCTCATCATTGAACAGGTGATTACCCCATCGGCGTCGTGGGCTGACGATCTGGAAGAAACCGCTCGAGGAGCCGCCGGCTTTGGTTCAACCGGCGCCTGATTTCCCCTGAAACGCTACACCCTCATGTTCTAGTTGCGAACGTTTTATTCGTTTTACAAAGCATTTCCGCGAATTTCCCCATACAAACTCAGTGGCCCACCGAATGCAATGAACTTGGCGGGGTATCGTTGATTAGTTGGCGTCTGCCTTAGCTTATCCACTCTCCTGCACGTCCCCCCGGGAAATAATCGCCCGACAAGCAATCGGTTGATTCGATCAAGAAACACTTCAAAGGCTCTGGAGGAATTTAATAATGCGAAGAACGAAAAAGCTCTTAATGCTTTCGCTACTATTGCTGGTCGGCTTGGGTACATCAAGTACAGCATTCGCACAGTGGCGGCTTAGCAATACCGAAATACGAAATGTGATTCAGCGAGTCGAAACTCGCACCGACAGTTTCAGTCGAAACCTCGAAAATGCACTCGACCGCAGTGCGATAAATGGAACCGCACGCGAGAATGAAATCAATCGGCTGGTACGCGATTTTGAATATGCCACCGATCAACTAAGGACCAGATTTGAAGGCAGGCAAGCGACTGCCGCAGATGCGCGCGGAGTACTAGATCGCGCTGCGCTGATTAATGGCTTCCTACTAAACAACCGGCTGGATGCGCGGGTAGATCAGGATTGGCAATTAGTTCGCACTGATCTGGATCGTCTGGCCACAGCATTCAATCTCGGTTGGAGATGGGATACGACGGGCGGGTTACCAAGTGGTGGTGACATCTACACGAATGTTCGAACACGACAGTTCGCCCAGGCACTTGCGGTAGCTGCCACCACGTTCCGACGCAGCTTTGATCAAGCCGTCAACCGCACTGGGGTGAATAACAGTTCGGCTGAATATCAACTTCGCGGACGCGTGGGCGAGTTTCAAATCGCCGCTACCCGTCTTCGAGACCGAATCAATCGACGCCAGGCAACCGCTGCGGAAATTCAGTCGCTGCTGCAACAGGCATCCGTGATTGATAATTTCATGCGCAGCTACCAGCTTACCAATCGTGCGGAAGCCGATTGGAATATCGTGCGCACCGATCTTGACGGATTGGCCAATTCCGCAAACATTGCGTGGAATTGGGAAACGACTACGCCTGGATATCCTGGTGGTCCTGTCTACGGCAACGCGCGGCTCACTGGTACATATCGCATCGACACTAGTAGTAGCGACGATCCACGCACTATAGCTGAGAATGCAACGCTCAACTTGCCGGCCCAGCGTCGTGATCGCGTCTATCAGAATCTGCTGAACCGTCTGAGTCCGCCTGATGTGATTGCGATCGATCAACGAGGACGAAATGTAGTCATTGCTTCGTCGCGCGCACCGCAGGTATCAATCGTTGCCGACGGCCGCGAGAACGTAGAAACCAACCCGCGGGGGCGAACCACGCGTGTGCGATCCAGTCTTTCCGGAGATCAGTTGATCATTGCTCAGACTGGTGATCGGGCTCAGGATTTTACTGTTACCTTTGATCCGATCGACAGCAATCGGATGACGGTCACTCGTCAGCTTTACACCGAGCAGTTAGGTCAGCAGGTGACGGTGCGGACCAACTACACAAGGACGTCAGACGTCGCACAATTGGACATTTACAATACAGGTCCTCAGTACCCGGGAACGGGCACGGTCAGCGGAGATTTCATTGTTCCCAATAACACGGCGCTCGTGGCAATTCTCGACTCATCGCTCTCGACCAACAATGTGAGCGAAGGTCAGCGCTTCACCATGACGGTGCGTGAGCCAGGTCAATATCAGGGCGCAGTGGTTGAGGGACGGGTAACTAACGTCTCGCGCAGCGGCCGCGTTACAGGTCGTTCCGAGTTAACTCTCGACTTCGACTCGATTCGTTTGCGTGACGGTCGAACCTATCGGTTTGCCGGGATCCTCGAAGGCGTTCGCACTGCGAATGGCGATGTCGTTCGCGTGGACAACGAAGGCGCGGTCCGAGATAGCAACCAGACGACTCGCACCATTCAGCGCAGTGCTATTGGCGCAGCGGTCGGAGCGATCATCGGAGCAATTGCCGGCGGCGGTCAGGGCGCAGCAATCGGTGCGGCGGTTGGCGCCGGAGCTGGTGCGGGTTCGGTATATATTCAGGGTCGCGACGACCTTAATCTCGAACCCGGCACCGAAGTAACAATCCGAGCCAGCGGACCCAGATAGGGTTTCAACGCTAATCGGATTAACAGAAAAGGCAGCGATTAAATCGCTGCCTTTTCTGTTTGCTTCTGAACCCAGTGAAGTGGATGTCAGTACCACCTCGCGGATAGCGGGTGGGTAGGTGTGCATCGAGATGCCGGCGGCTCGTTCCACTATCATTGCTTGCGAATCTCTGACCCACCCGCTACCCGCGTGTTAGTACTGACTTCATGCCACTTAGGCTTAATTTAACTTGATCTCGGCTGGTTGCGGGAGTTTCTCAATCGTCAAAACCAGGCTGACGTTGGTTTGTACGGGAGTCTTATCCGGCGTCTGAAAGAACAAAAATCCCTGCGTCCTCCGGTTCGACTCTGACAGCGGATCCTTGGTGACGAGTCCGTAGGCAATCATGTCCTGCTCAAACGTTTTTCGAGAATGAGGATTGTAGAGAAACACGCTGTTGGCTTTCATGATGCTGGAAGCAGCCGACTTTGGTGACAGCAGTTTCCATTCGCGGCCCTCGCCATCGCGCAAACGAAATTTAGCGCGTTTGATTTCCACCGGCACGCCACTTTCAAAAACCAGCTCCGTCCTTACCGGCAAGAGTCCGCCGACCAACAGGTTTGCTTCAAAGAGCTCCTGAGTTTCCTCGTCACTTAAAATCGGAATAGCCCGGATCGAGATCCCACCCGCGCTGGCACTTCTGACGTCTCCCGACATCGGCGGTAATTCAACCACAGGCTTAACTTTGAATAGAGCGCCGGCACACGACGTTTCAATGAATACAATCGCGCCCAGGATGAAAACCAGATACCAACGGTTAGACATGGCGGTCAATTTAGCACAGCCGCCACCTGCAACACAGGTTCAGAGAGAGTTGGTACTCCGAATCTGAGGTGTCCCTTAACTTCCTTGGTCTCCGACAGCGCCAAGGGCGCGAAATGTAACAGCCTGGGGCAACGCCCCAGGAACTCAGCCCCCAAGCATCAATAAGCGCTGAAGGCGCGCCAACTAATACAGGCTCTCCTTTGTCCTGCTGAACAGCTAATCCCAAACATATCGTTCGTCGTATTCGACTCCATACGCCTTCAAGAATAGCCGATACTCTTCCTGAAAGGTCACCCGACGATGGTGCTCCTTCTGACCATCAATATATCGCTTCACCTCTTTCACTTGTGACTGCCCAATAGAAAAGGCTCCATAACCTCGTTGCCAGTGGAAGTTGTTGAATCTTGATCCTTTGGTTTTAATCCACTTTGATGTTTCCGTTTTCACCTCTTGAAGCAATTCCGCAATCGTAATTACTCGAGCCAGTGAAAACAGCACATGGATATGGTCCGGCATACCGTTGATGGCCAATGAAGGAGACTTCAACTCCCGGAAAACCTTCGCCAGGTATGGATGTAGTTCCAGTTCGATCGAAGGTGTGATGAAAGGCTCGCGATTCTTGGTGCTGAAGATTAGGTGAATTAGCACAGACGAAAGGGATTGAGGCATATTCTTGTCTCCTTGGTTTATTTCGCGCCTTCAGCGCGATAAGAAGTTTTAGGATATGCGTTCCTGGGGCGTTGCCCCAGGCTGTTGCATGTCGCGCCCTTGGCGCTTAAATGCAAAAAGCTTGGTAACGGCCGCTGGGGATGTTCCTGTTGGTCCAGGTATTTCGTGATCGTCCTCTTCGCCTGCGAAGCTACTTTGAGCCCTGTGCTACTATTCCCGAAAATATGATTAGGCCATTTCGCGGAGTTCATCCGCAGATTCCCGAGAGCGCATACGTCGACGAGAGTGCCCAGATTATCGGTGACGTTCACCTGGGCGAGCAGTCTTCGGTTTGGTGTAATGCAGTGTTGCGCGGCGACATGTATTACATTCGCATCGGCGACCGCAGCAACGTGCAAGACAACTGCGTCATTCACACACGCACCGGTGAGAAGCCAACAATTCTTGAAGATGAAGTTACGGTGGGGCATAGCGTGACTTTGCACGGATGCTATGTGGAGCATGGAGCATTGATCGGAATCGGTTCGATCGTCCTCGATGACGCACGAATCGGCGCGAGGTCGTTGATCGCGGCTGGCTCATTAATCTCTCCGGGCACGATTATCCCGCCGCGGTCGCTCGTGATGGGTGTTCCCGGTAGGGTCAAACGCGAGCTCACGGATGAAGAAGTCGAAGGGCTAAATGGTTTTTGGATGAACTACGTCAAGTACACGGGTATGTACAACGAAGAGTAAATAGGAGCACACCAAGGTATGTCAGTTTACGTTCGATCGCTATTCATCACTGCACTCGTATTCGCCTGCGCACTTTCACTCGTAGCGCAATCAAATGTTTCCCCTGGGCCAGACGCTGATGCAAACGCTTCGTTTGCGCCTGCACCTAACGCCACGGACGGACCTTTTACTCTAAGTAAGGGCGATAACGAACTTGGTGTTTGGGCTGGTGGTTCGTTCGCGGCAACTACCGCATTTGGAGGATTGACTGATGCGGAAGCTGATGATCGAAAATTTTTCCAAGTCGGGCTCCGCTATGGGCGCACTCTCTATGCTAACGATAGCGTGGCATTGCAATACACATTCGATGCGGTCCCCATCGTAGTGGCCACCGGCAATCTCGTTGTTAACACCAGAGTTGCCGGAGTGACCACGTTCCGCCGCGAAACCGCTTACGGTGCCGGCGTTACCCCGCTTGGTTTGCAACTTGATTTTGCCAACGGCTCGAAGGTGCATCCATTCATTCACGTCAATGGAGGTCTAATTGTATTTAACCAATCGATGCCGCTGCCGGATGCGGGAAGATTCACGCTGGTTGGGGAAACGGGAGGAGGCGTACGCATCTTCACCTCTGATCGGCGGGCCGTTACGCTGGGAGTGAAGTTTCATCACATTTCGAATGGTGACCGATCGGGCTCCAATCGCGGTTTGAATCAATTCGTCATCTACGGCGGTTTCTCAATTTTCAGATAGATGGGTAAAAGCAATACCCAACCGGCGCGTGGAATGCGCGACTTCCTCCCCGCGGATGTGCGGCGGCGCGATTACGTGATCGGCGTCGTGAAACAAGTGTACGAGCGCTACGGCTTTGAGCCGCTCGAAACTCCTGCCGTCGAAAACATCGAAACACTCACAGGCAAGTACGGCGAAGAAGGTAACCAACTTATTTTCAAGATCCTCAAGCGCGGTGAACATGAGAAAACAGGGGAGGCTGATCTGGCTCTCCGTTACGATCTTACTGTCCCGCTTGCTCGCGTCGTCGCTGAACACAAAGACAAACTGCCAAAGTTTTTCAAGCGCTACCAAATCCAACCTGTATGGCGCGCCGATCGACCTGCTCGCGGTAGGTTCCGTGAGTTTTACCAGTGCGACGTTGATGTGCTGGGTTCGCGTTCTATGGTAGTCGAAGCCGAAATCTGCGCTGCGGCCAGCAGTGTTCTAACCACACTGGGTTTCCAGGATTTCAACATCAGATTGAACCACCGCCAGGCACTGACCGGCGTGTTGCAAGCATCGGGGATAGCGCTCGACAAACATGACTCGGCACTTATCGCTCTGGACAAGTTGGACAAGATTGGAGTTGACGGAGTTTCAAAAGAGTTTGTCTCGAGGGGCATTGAGAAAGAAGCCGGATCCAAACTGCTGCAGTTTTTCGTTGGTCTCCGTTCGCTCGATCACGCTGCTGACATGGCAGCCGGCGATAACGTGGGCCAAAGGAGAGTCGGACTAAACAATGCGATTCTTGGTCGGCTAGTTGAGTTCGTCCAGGATAACGAATTGGGAGCGCGCGGAGTCGACGAGTTGCGGACCGTTCTCGAATTAGCAAACGCAGCCGGTATTGGAGATCACGTAGAAATCGATCCTACGCTGGCGCGCGGGCTTTCTTACTACACCGGCGCAATCATGGAAATCAACGTGAAGGACCTCCCCGGTAGCCTGGGAGGAGGCGGGCGCTACGACAACCTGGTGGGAATGTTTGCCGGCCAGGAAATTCCTGCATGTGGTTTTTCGTTGGGTCTCGAGCGAATCATCGTCGTGATGACTGAGCGGGACATGTTTCCTGCCGAAATCGTGAGTGCACCGGCGGATGTGATGGTCACAATTTGGAGCGAGGAGAATGCCGCCGACGCCGTCAGTCTCGCCAGGGAATTGCGAGCCTCAGGACTGCGAGTGGATTTATTCCCATCGCCCGACAAGATTGGTAATCAATTCAAATATGCTTCGGCTCGCGGAATTCCAATCGTGGCGGTGATTGGTGAAGACGAACAAGCGCACCGCGAAGTGTCGCTAAAGGATTTGAGATCCGGGGAACAGATGCGAGCAAAACGAGATGCAGTTTCAGAATGGATCAGGAGTGCATTAGGGAATTGAAGGTGGGTGAACCTATTCCGTTAACTAATCGAGTTAGTTCAACCTCTTGGAGCTTTCGAATGAGCAAATCACTCGGCACACATTATCTTGAGGACGTGCTCGCCAGCTTGCGCGCGTACAAGAAGCAAGCTGACAAAGCCATTGGGCAATTGAAAGAGGACGAATTCTTTCGCACCCTCGATGAAGAAGGTAACAGCGTGGCTGTGATCATGAAGCACATGGCCGGCAATATGTTTTCACGCTGGACCGATTTCCTGACGACAGACGGCGAGAAACCAAATCGCCATCGCGATATGGAATTTGTTATCGAGCCGGAAACAACTTCACGGGATGTGCTTGATCACTGGGAGCGTGGATGGAAGTGTGTTTTTGACGCGCTCGAGCCGCTGACGGCTGACGACCTGTTGACAACAGTCTCAATTCGCGGAGAAGACCACACCGTAATGCAGGCGATCAACCGCCAGCTGACGCATTATCCAAATCACATTGGGCAGATAATTTTTCTGGCAAAGCACTTCCGATCATCGGAGTGGCAGACACTTAGTATTCCGCGAAATAAGTCGGCCGATTTTAATAAGTATTTGCAGGAGCAGAAACCGACCGAGCATCGGTTAGAGGCGGCAACGAATTTTGCGAAGGAAGCTGGAGAGAAATAGATATTGGCGCGAAATCCGACGCCTTGGAGTCCGCCGCCTTGTCGGCGCTTTGGTTGGTCGCGATTTCAGTGCGACCCGATTCGCTTGCTTCTAGTTACGACTGACTTGGATCTTGCACACAAGCGGCGCCAAGCCGCCGCAATCCAAAGCGCCCACAAGCGGCGCACCCCAAGGGCGCACTCCAAAAAGGAGACGACATGTTTCTCGGGTTACGTACAGCCATCTACAAAGTGCCGGACATCGACGCCGCTAAATCGTGGTACAGCTCGGTTCTTGGTTTTGGACCATACTTCGACGAGCCCTTCTACGTTGGCTTCAACGTTGGCGGTTTCGAGCTTGGCTTGCAGCCGGACGAGACTGAATCAAAGGACAAAGTCGATGCGGTTGTTGCCTACTGGGGTGTAGACGACGCTGAAGCAGCAGTGAAACACCTGCTGACGAATGGAGCCTCTCTCCAGGATGCGCTTCAGGATGTTGGAGAAGGCATCAAGGTGGCGACGGTGAAAGATCCTTTTGGAAACGCTTTCGGTGTCATCGAAAACCCACACTTCAAGTTGTAACGTAAAGCAAACTGTTAGTTTGCGTTTACCGTTTGATTCTCTAAGCTTGAGTGTCGAGGCACAAAGCAAACTAACAGTTTGCTTTACGCCAAACGCAACGGAGAAATCATGAGCATAGGAATCACCGGAGTCTCGCATGTGAATGTCACCGTATCTAAAGAGTTGGAAGAGGCGACAAAACAATTCTACGGTGAAGTGCTAGGTCTGGAGCAGGTTCCCAAACCTGTGGGGCCAAGGCAGTTTGTGGGCGCCTGGTACCAGATCGGGGCGACGCAGCTTCATCTGTCGATTGAAACCGACCCACAAAATTCGGCAAGCAAGCGCCACGTCTGTTACTACGTTGAGAATCTGGCGGTCGCAGCGGAGGGTTTACGTGGAGCAGGCTTGGAGACTATTCGCGACCCCGGGGATACGGACAAATCGCAGCGATTTTTTGTCCGCGATCCTGGCGGAAACATGATCGAGATTTCCCAGCAATAAGTAACATACGGACCACTCATCTCGTATCGAACATGCACATACCTGCTTCAGGGAAGCTGATTAAGTTCGACGATTCACAATCCTACAAATGGTTTTGTTTCAGAGCTTCGTTTAGCTTGTTATCTGGCGCCGCGACCACTCAAGTTCATCGGACACTCTGAACGAATCGTTCTGCAATGCCATTCGAATTTCCACCACGAGTACTCGAACTTTCGTCAGCGATTCAGCTCGCAGGTGGACGAGCGATGCTGGTAGGCGGCTGCGTTCGCGACCTTTTGATGGGCCGCGAGCCGAAAGACTGGGACACGGAAGTCTATGGCGTTGAACCGGCTGAGCTCAGATTACTGCTGGACCGGTTTGGCCCGGTAAACGTAGTGGGCGAAGCGTTCACAGTCTACAAACTGGGCTCGAGTTTGGATGTTTCATTGCCACGCCGCGAGCGCAAGTCCGGTCGAGGTCATCGGGCGTTTGTCATTGAAGGTGACCCCAACATGAGTTTCGCCGACGCCTCCCGACGTCGAGACTTCACGATCAACGCTATCCTCCAGGATCCTTTGTCCGGTGAAGTTGTCGACCCGTATGACGGTCAAGCGGATCTTAAGAAGCACATTCTGCGCGCTGTTTCGCCAGAGACGTTTGTCGAAGACAGCCTGAGAGTATTACGTGCCGCGCAGCTGGCGGCGCGCTTTGATTTTGAGATTGATGAGGAGACAGTAGCGCTCTGTCGAGAAATGGATTTGACTGACCTGCCGTCGGAGCGCGTTTGGGGAGAGATTGAAAAGCTATTGTTGGGTGCACAACAGCCGTCGAAGGGACTGGAGTGGTTACTACGACTCCGCGCAATCGAGCAACTGTTTCCGGAAATCAATTCGTTAATCGGTGTGCCTCAGGATCCGGAGTGGCATCCCGAGGGCGACGTCTATGTGCACACTCAACTGGTGATTGATCGGGCGCGCGAACTGATCGCCGACTTGCCTTACGCAAAGCAAGTGACGGTTATGTTGGCTGCGCTGGCCCACGATTTTGGAAAACCGAAGACCACTGAATTCATTGACGGCCGACTGCGCTCTCGTGGTCACGAAGAGGCAGGTGTTTCGCCCACTGAAAGTTTCCTGGACCGGCTCAGGATACACACGCTTGACGGATACGACGTGCGCGCCCAGGTCATTGCTCTCGTGCGCGAGCATTTAAAGCCGGGCGAGTTTTATAAGAAACGTAACGAGGTCGGCGATGGTGCGTTTCGGCGTTTAGCGCGGAGATGCGAGCCGGACTTGCTCTATCGGGTCGCGAAGTCGGATTCGCTGGGTCGCAACGCTCCCTGGGTGGCCCGTGAAAAATGGTATGACGCTGATGCGCAGGAATGGTTTCTTCAGCGGGCGACAGAGTTGCAGGTTGCGAATCAACCTCCAGCGCCAATTCTTCTCGGCCGGCATCTGTTGGAAATGGGGCTTGCACCTGGGCCAAGGATGGGCGAGATCACTAAAGCGATCTATGAGCTGCAACTAGACGGCAAAGTGCTTACGCTAGAGGATGCGAAGGACGAAGCTCAGAAGTTAATTGGCCGCGGATTAACGCAGATAGGCGAGGATCAGAAGTAGAGCCGTTAGAACTTTGCGTCTTTCATTGTGTCCTTTCAGATCCGTCGTCTCCGCGTTAATCCGCAGCTAATTTGGGTTGCTGCTGTGTGACGCAGTGGATTGTTCCCATCCCCCACACAAGAGGTTCGCAGTTGATTCCCACCACACGACGACCTTCGAACAAACGTTGCAACGTATCCAGAGCGAGACTGTCGTTCGCGTGCCCGAAGATCGGAGCCAGGACAACTTCGTTTGCGATGTAGAAGTTTGCGTAAGAGGCAGGTAGACGATCCAGATTGCGGCTGTCAGTGCTTTCCCCGCCAACGATTCCCGGCATGGGAAGGGTGACTATCTCAAACGGCCGGTCGTTGGCATCCGTCATTGTCTGCAGACGTTTCAGGTTGTCCTGCAACAACTCGTAGTTAGCATCCTCAGGATCGTCTTCGACCACAGTAACGATCACGTTAGGGGCGACGAAGCGAGCGATGTCGTCGATGTGTCCGTCAGTGTCGTCGCCAACGATGCCTTCACCGAGCCACAAAACCTTTATCACTCCGAGGTAATCCTTCAAGTACTGTTCAATTTCGCCGCGGCTAAGCTGTGGATTCCGATTTGGGTTTAACAAACACTGCTCTGTCGTTAACACGCAGCCTGCACCGTTTACTTCAATCGACCCGCCCTCCATCACAATGCCCGGTTCGAAGCGACGAAGTTGGAGCATGCTTTCCAATCGCGCAGGAATCGAGTCATCTCTTTTTAACTCTTCGTACTTGTTTCCCCAGGCGTTAAAAATCCAATCGTTGTAAGCACCTGGGTTCCTCTCGTCGGAGATTAGAAAGTTTGGGCCGTAGTCGCGGATCCACGAGTCAACTGTCAAGATTTGATGGAAGCGGATATTTTCCGCACCGGGAAAGTCGCAGCGCCCACGTACAAATTCTTCCGTGTCCGCGTCGTTAACCAGCAGGTTGACGATCTCATTCTGCGTCAGCGCTTTCATCATCTGGATGAAGATGTCCTGCGCCTGCGGTACACGGTCCGGCCACGTCTCAGGGTCCTTAGGCCATGAAAGCCAGGTCGCTTCGTGGCGGCGCCATTCGGCAGGCATGTGGTATCCGAGTTCTATTGGAGTTGACATCAGAAACTATTGGTTGGGAACGTAAAGCAAACTGTTCGTTCGCTGATCGTGAGCTGGATTGGATGATCGGATTAATCGCACCGTTAGCAAACTAACAGTTGCTCTACTAGGGTTCGATAACGCGTGAACTGAGTGGCGTATAGAAATCAATGCGACGATCGCGAAGGAATGGCCAGTTTTGACGCGTCTCTTCGATCTTGTCTAAGTCACATTTGACTACGAGCACCTCTTCTTTGTCGGAAGACGCTTTCGCAATTATTCGTCCGAAGGGATCTGCGACAAACGACTGGCCCCAAAAATTCAGTTTGCCTTCCCGGCCCACGCGATTGACGGCGATCACAAATACGCCGTTCGCAATTGCGTGTGCGCGTTGAATTGTCTCCCAGGCCGAATGTTGCGCCTGATTCATTTCATCTGCTTCATCGGGTAACCAACCAATCGCGGTCGGATAAAAGAGAAGTTCGGCGCCACTAAGTGCAGTTAACCGCGCAGCTTCAGGAAACCACTGGTCCCAACAAACAAGGGTGCCTACTTTTGCGTAGGTGGTGTCGTGTGTTTGAAATCCCAAGTCGCCCGGCGTGAAATAAAACTTCTCGTAGTAGAGGGGATCGTCGGGTATATGCATCTTACGATACTTGCCAATGATCTCTCCCTTCTCACTGATCATCACTGCGGTGTTGTGATAAACGCCTGCTGCACGTCTTTCAAAAAGCGATGCGACCAGGACGACCTTGTGCTGCTTCGCCACTTTGCTCAGCGCCTCGGTCGATGGACCAGGAATAGGTTCGGCTAACTTGAAGAGTTCGGTATCTTCGGTCTGGCAGAAGTACTGCGAGCGAAAGAGTTCCTGTAGACAGACAATTTGGGCCCCTTTTTTAGCAGCCTCACCAATGCGTGCGATTGCTTTCTTAAGGTTTTTCTCGGGGGCCACGTCGCAGCTCATCTGGATCAAGCCCACCTTGATCGTGTTTGATTTGGCTTTCTTCGGCATGCGCAAAGTATAAGCGTCCAAAAGTCTAACGTCCAAACAGGTGTTCAGAGTTCAACCTTCAGGTTGCTGCTACGTCACTCCGAACGTAGATATCCACCCGCAAGCTAAAGCTTGAACTCTATACACCTGATAACCCCAAGCTATCTATACGCCTGCCGCTCCGCGGTCTTTGGACTTTGCAATATGGACACTCTAAGATGTGCAGTCCCAAGGCGGAACCTTCTCGTTACCGAAACTTCAATTGGTCTGGAGTCACCAAGTTATCTCGAAGTGCGTTGGAGAAATGAAATGAATCACTGTGTTTGTCGCATCGTCGTGTTGACGTTGGTTTCCTGGCTGGTCGCGGCATCATTGATTTTAAGCCCGTCCACCCGTGTATCCGCTGCCGCCGATGAACTCGACCGGACCATCGCGCTCATGGCGCGCATTGGCCTGTCCACTTCGCCCAGCCTTTCGCCAGATGGCAATCAGATCGCATTCGTTTCAAACATGAGCGGCATACCGCAAATTTGGCGATTGCCAGCGCAGGGTGGTTTTCCGGTTCAGGTAACTGCCTCCGAAGACCCGGTTGGATTTGTCAGATGGTCGCCAGACGGGAATTGGCTTGCTTTCAATGTGGCGCCCGGCGGCGGCTTCAACGAACAGATTTATGTTGTTCGGCCCGATGGAACGGGGCAACGCAGACTGACTGAGGGCGGTAAAGAAAACAATTTCCTGGGCGACTGGACATACGATGGCAAGTATCTAACGTTTTCCTCGAATCGACGCGGAGCAGCCGCTACCGATTCCTATCTTCTCGAGGTCGCCACCGGCCAAATAAAGATGGTCGCGGAGAACAAAGGCACCGGCGGGATCAATGACGTGAGCCGGGACGGCAAGCATGCAGTCATCTCGCGGGTGGTGAGTCGCGGCGATAACAATCTCTACCTCGTCAACATCGCCACTGGAAAAGAATTTAACCTGACGCCACACGAAGGTCCCGGGTCGTTCTTCGGTGGAACGTTTTCACCGGACGGTCGCACGATTTATCTGGTCTCAAACAAGGGTCGCGACCTGCTTGCTTTCTCGCGCGTGAAACTTGGCGCGAACGAACAACCTGGTCCAATCGAAGACCTGGCCGTGCGCGAAGATGCAGAGGCAAACAATTATGCGATCAATGAACTGGGAACAGTTGCCGCACTGGTTTGGAATGTCGCGGGCCGCAGTGAGCTAGTGCTGCTCGATCTGAAAACGTCGAGAGCAACTCCTGTGGTTCAACTTCCGGCTGAGATTATTGGCGCTCTGGAATTCTCAAAAGACGGACAGACCCTTGCGTTTGTGGCCTCCGGAGCAGCGTCGCCTCCTGATATCTGGACTCTGAACGTTCGCAACAAGCGCTTCTCCCAAATCACGGCCAGCCCGCACGCTGGCATAGATCTGAATCAGCTAATTCGTCCGGAACTTGTTCGCTATAAGGCACATGACGGACTCGAGTTAAGTGGATGGCTCTATCGTCCAAAGAACGTTACTGGTGCTGGACCAATAGTGCTCAGTTTTCACGGCGGACCCGAAGGACAGGAGCGGCCTGGATTCAATAGCACTTACCAGGCGTTGTTGGCCCGCGGCATTGCGGTATTAGCGCCAAACGTTCGCGGCTCGTCGGGATTTGGAAAAAAGTTTGTGAATCTCGACAATGGAGCGCTGCGTGAAAACGGCGTCAAAGACATTAAAGCGACTATCGATTACGTGGTGAAGTCAGGCGTCGCCGACGCGAAGCGAATTGGGATCATGGGCGGTTCTTATGGCGGCTACATGGTGGCGGCCGGACTGACTCAATACCCCGATGAAATTGCAGCCGGGGCCAACCTGTTCGGCATCGTTAATTTCGAAACGTTCTTCAAAAACACGCAGCCCTGGATGGCTGCGATTTCAAAGATCGAATATGGTGATCCGGACACGCAGGCGGAAATGCTGAAGAGCCTGTCGCCGATTCATCGCATCGACAAAATCAAAGCTCCTACCATTGTTCTTCACGGCGCCAACGACACGAATGTCCCGGTGATTGAAGCCGAACAGATGGTTGAGAGTTTAAAGAAGCGGGGAGTACCAGTGGAGTATGTCCTGTTTCCCGATGAGGGACACGGATGGCGCAAGATGCCGAATCGCATTCGGTCTACAGTTGAGATCGTGCGCTGGTTTGATAAATATTTGAAAGCGAGCTGAGAAAACAATGATTGAATTTGAGCTGACCGAGGATCATAAGGCGTTAGTGCAAACCGTGCGCGAATTCGCGCAGAAGGAAGTTGCGCCTTACATCAAGGAATGGGATGAGAAACAGGAATTTCATCCTGAAATTCTTAAGAAGATGGGCGAACTGAATTTGCTGGGCGTTTGTATTCCCGAAGAATACGGCGGCGCTGGTTTTGATTACATCGCGCTCGGTCTGGTGTGCGAAGAACTTGAAGCCGTCGACACGTTTATGCGCGTGGTGATGTCAGTGCATACGGGATTGAATTCGCTGACCTTGTTGACCTGGGGAACTGAAGAGCAGAAGCAGAAGTATCTGGTGCCGCAGGCGAAGGGTGAAAAGCTTGCGACCTACGGCTTAACCGAACCAGGCGCCGGTTCCGATGTGGTTGGCTCGCGTTCAACGGCGCGCCGCGAAGGCGACGAGTATGTTCTCAACGGCGAGAAGATGTGGATCAGTTTGGCTGACGTCGCAGACAACTTTCTGTTTTTCTGTTGGACCGACGAAGAGAAGCGTCGCAAACGCGATCACTCAGGGATGTCCTGTTTCATCGTTGAGCGGAGCATGAAAGGGTTTTCGTCCGGGACCATTCACGGGAAACTCGGAATTCGCGCCGGCAACACCGGTTACTTTTCACTTCAGGACGTTCGTGTTCCAAAAGAGAATCTCGTCGGCGAGGAAGGCGAGGGCTTTAAGATCGCGATGTTTGCCCTCGAGCAGGGAAGGTACACAGTCGCCGCCGGCGCAACGGGTGTGATTCGCGCGTCGCGCGATGCTTCAGTTGCCTATGCGCTCGAACGCGAAACGTTTGGGACGAAGATCGCCAACCATCAACTCGTCAAACAGAAGATCGCGAACATGGAAGCCGACTATCAAATGTGTCACTTGCTCTGTTTGCGAGCAGGCTATTTGAAGAACACCGGGCAGGCAAACGCCAAGCCACCAGCCTCGCCAAATGGCAATCAACCGTGCGCAGTGAGCAGGCCGCCTCGATGGCGATTGAAGTGCATGGAGCCAACGGTTACTCGAATGACTATCCGGTTGAGCGATATTTGCGCAACTGCAAGGCCGCGATTATTTACGAGGGAACTCGCGATATCCACACACTAATGCAAGCCGACTGGGCGCTGGGGTTAAAAAAGGAAAAGCCTGCCCGTAGAACGCTCCCGCCGTGGAAAGCAGTTGAATCGTCTGAATTGAGGGCAGCAATCTAAATGTTGGGTGAGTAGGAAGCGGTCTTATGACCGAAGAGAAGAAGAAGAAGAAGGACGAGGCCGAGGCCGAACGACTCCAGGGAAGCCTTGATTGAACGAAGCAGATACAACGACTTGCCGATGAGTCTCGGGATGAACTTCGCAAACTGCTGGAGTTGACCGGGGTGTGGCAACCACCCAAGAATCACATTTGCTGTGAGTTCGGGTTTTGGTTTGTTTGAGTAGCGCCGACCAGAAGCGTCAGCCCGGAAATGAGGATGGCCACGCTAAGTAGGGCGAACAGTCGATAATTTAAACGCATTTTCATCTCCTTACCTCATCACCTAGACGACCCAATTAGTATTATGACAGCACAATAGCTGAGAGGATTGATCGGAATTAGCCGTGAGGAAAATCGTAGCATTTCGTTCTCTTGGTTGAGGAAATTCTAAAACATGCTGCTTATACTTAACTGTCTGGAAAACCTGGTGAGCTCGGATTGAGATTTTGACTACTTCTCTTTTTAAATTTGCGTGAATCCGGATGATCCCCAAAGGCACTTGAGACCTCCGAACTTAGGTTGGTGGGGACTTAGTGGCTCGGTTTTGTAATGGCTTAGCTGGTTTCGACCGGTGTGGTTTGCGAGGTTGGCCGAGGGGGCGTAGTCAATTCGTGGTGGCGCGCGATTGCGCGGGTAACGGTGTCTTCGAGGTCGTCGAGTTGAAAAGGCTTGGTGATGTAAGCGAAAGCGCCCATGCTCACCAGGGATTCCCCGTCACTTCCGTCAGGCCTACCTGAGATCACAATTACCGGAGTTGAGGGATGTTTCTCCTGAACTTGCTTCAGGATGTCGCGGCCACTTAACCCCGGCATCGAGACGTCGGTGATTACCACGGTGTAGTCTTCAACTTCGAGATACGCGAGCGCCTGTTCGGCGCGATCGGCCGTATGACACTCATGCTTCGACGACAAAAGGTCGTGCAGCGTTTCGCGAATAATTGTGTCGTCGTCAACGATTAAGAGGGTGGCCATCCAAAACTCTCCTGAGGGTCAGGCTCATAAACTGCACGGCATTCTAACCGTGTTTGAGATGGCGCGCTAGAAGATACGGCTTTGTAAGCAGTCATTTGCTTCGCCGAATGTCTAATAGAGCGAAGCGGTCAGGTAAACTCAACCCTGGGGTAAGTTACATAACCGCTTCGCAGTATCCACGCTTTAATAAGGAGGATGATTTAGACTTGGGGGACCACTTCCATGGAAACAACGAACGAAGCCGCATCCGACGGCGCTGACGAAGCCCTTGGTTTTGGTGCCTTCGGTATCGCCGCCTCAGCTTCAAGAATTATGTGAGTGGTCTGCAATACAGTGTCCGGATTGAGTGAGATGGAAGAGATACCTTTTTCAACCAGGAATTGTGCAAATTCAGGATAGTCAGAGGGCGCCTGACCACAGATTCCAATCTTCTTGCCAGCCCGGTGCGCAGCTTCGATTGCTAACGTAATCATGCGCTCAACAGCTCCATCTCTCTCGTCAAAGAGGTGGGCCACCATCTCCGAATCGCGATCCAAGCCGAGCGTAAGTTGAGTCAGATCGTTGGAACCAATCGAATAACCATCAAACACTCGTAGAAACTCATCGGCGTAAATAACGTTAGCCGGCAATTCACACATCGCGTAGATTTCGAGTTCGTTTTCGCCCTGTTTCAACCCAAACTCCGCCATCAGGGCAACCACGCGTTCTCCTTCCGCGACGGTGCGACAGAAGGGAATCATCGCCTTAACGTTGACCAAACCCATCTCATCGCGCACTCGCTCCATTGCCAGGCATTCGAGCTCAAAGCCTTCACGATAACGTTCGTCGTAATAACGTGAAGCTCCGCGGAAACCGAGCATCGGGTTTTCTTCTGTAGGTTCGAATTCCTGTCCGCCGATCAGCATCGCATATTCGTTTGATTTGAAGTCGGACATGCGCACGATCACCGGCTTCGGATAGAAGGCTGCGCCAATGCGCCCGATGCCTTCGGCCAACCGGCGCACGAAAAAGTCGCGTGGATCTTCTTCACCAATGCGACGTTCGATTTCCTTCACCACGTCAGGATTGCTGAGATGCGGATAACGAACCAGCGCCATCGGATGAATGCCGATGTGGTTGTTTATGATGAACTCCAGGCGGGCCAGGCCAACGCCATCGTTGGGCAGGGAAGCGACCGCAAACGCGTGATCTGGGTCGCCGACGTTCATCATCACCTGCGTACGCGGTCGTTGTTCATTTCCAACCTCGCGTCGATCGACAGCAAATTCAATCAGTCCTTCATAAATGTTTCCGTTTGCACCTTCAGAGCAGGAGACAGTTACTTCCGCCCCGCTTTGCAAGACTTGAGTAGCGTTGCCGGTCCCAACGATGCAGGGCAAACCAAGTTCGCGACTGATGATCGCGCTGTGGCAAGTGCGACCCCCGCGATCCGTGACGATGGCTGCTGCCTTCTTCATGATTGGTTCCCAGGCAGGGTCAGTCATCGACGTCACCAGCACATCGCCGGCCTTGAATTCAGTCAAATGATCCGGATCCGCCAGGACATGCACTCGCCCGTGGCTGATTCGTTCGCCTACGGCAATGCCAGTCACGAGCGGTGTGCCGTGTTCACCGGTCAAGCGATAGGTCTCAATGTAGTTGCGGCCGTTGGTTCCGTGAACAGTTTCAGGTCGGGCCTGGAGAATGAACAGCTCTCCGGTTTGACCGTCCTTGGCCCACTCGATATCCATCGGCATCGGCTTACCTGCCAGTTCCGAATAGTGCTGTTCAATCAAGCAACCCCAGCGCGCCAACTCAAGTACGTCATAGTCGCTCAGGCAGAACCGGTTGCGCTGCGCCTCCACCACTTCACGTGTGCGCGTACCGCGGCCGTCGAGTCCATAGACCATCTTTACTTCTTTAGAACCGAGTTGGCGGCTGACGATAGGCCGCGCGCCTGTTTGCAAGGTGGGCTTGAAGACAACCCACTCGTCGGGGGTCGCCATGCCTTGCACGATTGCTTCACCCAGTCCCCACGCGCCGTTGATAACGACCACCTCGCGGAATCCGGATTCAGTGTCTAGGGTGAACATCACGCCAGAACAGGCCTGATCCGACCGCACCATCGGTTGCACGCCGATCGAGAGGGCCACTTCGAAGTGATCGAAGCCGCGCGCCGCACGATAAGAAATCGCCCGGTCAGTCCATAAGGAGGCGAAGCAGCGATGACAGGCTTCGATCAGTCGCTCTTCACCGCGAACGTTGAGAATGGTGTCCTGTTGTCCGGCGAAGGATGCGTCAGGTAAATCTTCGGCCGTTGCCGAAGAGCGCACGGCGACTTCAGGTTTACTCCCCACGCGGTCGCAGAGGCGCCGGTAGGCGTCTTTGATCGCTTCGTCGACTGAGTCTGGCAAAGGCGTGTCGAGCATCAACGCTCGCGCTTCGCGACCCGCGTCATTGAGTGCCCGGATATCATTGTGGTCCAACCCGCTCATCAGCTCGCGTAGCCGCTGGCCCAGGCCGTTGGTTTCCAGCAAAAGACGATAGGCTTCACTGGTCGTCGCGAAGCCGTCGACGGCGCGCACGCCACGCGGAACAAGAGCGCGGAACAGTTCGCCAAGGCTGGCACACTTGCCACCAACCAGTTGCACGTCAGCCTGCGCCCACTTCACTAAGGTCCAGCACGAGCGGCTTCATAGTCTTCGCCATTTTGTATTCTCCTCGACGATCAAGAGAGGTTGGTTGATTTCCGTGTCCCGGAGTTTATCCGAGTATGCATCGATGAGTCGATCATTTGCTGTCGTAACCAATACTTGCGGTTGAGGTTTTTGGATCAATAAAAGAGAGAATTCACGCGGTCTTTCAGCTAATGCCACCTATCGACAGCTACAAATAATCGGGACGCTCTGCTAGTATGAGCGCGCACTTCTTCATCTGCGCGTTTCCGGCACTTGACGTGTTCACAATCGAAACTTATTCCCAGGAGATCAAAACCGATGGGCCACGAGCTACAGACAGAGCGCGAGCTGTCTCTGGATTTCTTGCGCGTATGTGAATCTGCGGCGATTGCTGCAGCCCGAACCATGGGCCAGGGCGACCGCAAATATTCCGATCACGTCGCCGTTGAAGCGATGCGTGAAGTGATGGATACAGTGCCAATGCGAGGTCGCATTGTGATCGGCGAGGGCGAGCGCGACGAGGCGCCCATGCTCTACATCGGCGAAGAAGTGGGTGGCGGCATTGGGGTGGCCGAGGATCTCGCTGATTCCTGCCCGGAGGTCGATATTGCTGTTGACCCGCTGGAAGGAACAAACCTTTGCGCGCTTGGCGCTAACAATGCGATCGCGGTGCTGGCTGCTGCCGAACGCGGTGGTTTGCTAAACGCGCCGGACATTTATATGGACAAGATCGTAGTTGGTCCATCGTCACGAGGCGTAGTCGATCTTGATGCGCCGGTCAAAGATAATCTCAAGAACATCGCGCGTCGGTTGGGCCGGGACATTGAAGATCTAACAGTCATTGTTTTGGATCGTTCGCGACACAAGAAGTTGATTTCGGATGTACGAGAAGCAGGAGCGCGGATCCGTCTAATTGGCGATGGCGATCTTTCGGCCGGTATCTCCGCGGCGGTAGCGGGCACAAACATTCACGCTCTGATAGGAATTGGTGGCGCACCTGAAGGCGTGATTACTGCGGCGGCGATGAAGTGTCTGAACGGCGAGATTCAAGCCCGGCTGGTGTTTGATCATGCCCGGCTTGACGTTGATAAGGACAAGATCCCTGCGAAGGAAATCGTCATGGAGCGGCTGGAATCTATGGGCATCAAGGATGCGAACAAGATCTATGACACGAATGATCTGGCTCCCGGTCGAAAGATTATTTTTGCCGCCACTGGTGTGACGGATGGCGCGTTGCTCAAGGGTGTCAGGTTCTTTGGAGCTGGCAAACGAACGCATTCGGTAGTTATGACGACTGAATCGCGTCATATCAGGTTTGTAGACACGCTGCACATTGAGGGTGGGCCGGATACGGTGATTCGGTTCTAGAACCCTACTTTTTTTTCGTACTTTGTACTTTGGTTTTAGCTCGACGAACGACGAACCTGGGATCTCAAGCTCGAAGAGCTAAGCATCAAGTACCAAGTACAAGACCTTAGATCGATTGAACATGCGAACGCCGGCTAGTAATTACGTTCCGCAGACCGGCTCTAATCGTTGGGCCATCGTAATGTGGCTTGCGGTTGCGACGTTGTCACTTCTTTTCGTCACAACCATCATCGCGGCGCCCATGGCCGCGGCCGCACATTATCAAGCGTTCGCGAGAACGATCTATAAAGCCTTTAGTCATCTCTGCCACCAACTTCCAGAACGCTCATTTTTTCTCCACGAACACCCCTTCGCAGTGTGCGCTCGGTGCACGGGAATATACGCAGGCTTCGCTGCTGCAGCTCTCGTTTACCCGCTGGTCAAGCCGTTGAGACAAACCGAAACGCCGGCGCGCAAATGGCTTTTCCTGGCTGCGGCACCGCTTGCAATTGACTGGAGCATCGAGTTTTTTGGCATCGCCAACAACACTCACACTTCGCGTTTCCTGACAGGTGCACTCCTGGGAGCGACAGCGGTCTTCTTTGTCCTGCCCGGATTGATTGAACTGACCCTTCGTGATTGGCGTAAGCGGGATCCGTCGCCGAAGGCGATGCCGTTGACTACCACCGGCCTTTCAAACGGCAATGCGCCAAGCGATTACAGCGCTCCGCATCGTCGCATCTGAGCTCCTTCGCCAAAGCATCCTTGGAGGGCGCCGCCTCGTCGGCGCTTTGATGGGCACCAGCCTTAACTGCCATGTGAAGCGCAATCAACAAAAGCCGCACAATCTAAAGCAGCATATATAACTTACAAATTGAACATATGAGCGAGTTGCGACAAAGTCGCAATAACCAAAGCGCCGACAAGGCGACGCACACCCCGGGAGAAGCCTGCTCAGCCTCTGCGGCGTACTTTCCGTCAATTTTCAGCATCATATGCGCCGCGGCGGACCGTGGCTCGGTGACTTCGCGCCACGGTCCGCTTAGGGTAGAATGCGTGCCTCGCGCCGTCGCATTTGTTCAGCACGGCGCATTTATATGTAGAGCCTGAGTAATTATGTTCTTGACCTTCCAAAACCCCCCGTTTGGCAAAACTCCAGATGAGCTCTTCCAGCTCTATTTCCAGGATGGTGTAAATAAAACCTGGGGCAACATTAGCCCGCTTTATCAGCTCGACTCTTTCGACTGGACCATCCTTATTCTTTACTTCGCTATCCTGGCAGTGCTGGCTGTGTACGGCGGCTATCGCGTTAAGCAGGTGATCGATTTTTGGCGTTATCGCAAGTTTGTTCCGCAGCCGATGGCCAGGTTCGCTCCCGAAGACCTACCAATCATCACGGTCCAACTGCCGCTCTACAACGAAATGTACGTCGTGGAACGACTGGTAAAGAGCGTCAGCGAGATCGACTATCCACGAGATAAGTTCCAGATTCAGGTCTTAGACGACTCGACTGATGAGACCGTGAAGATTGCGCAAGCCACCGTGGCGAAATATGCGGCTGAAGGTTTCGACATTGAATACATCCATCGCACCGATCGAACCGGATTCAAAGCAGGTGCGTTGGAAAATGGATTGAAGCGTGCCAAGGGTGAACTGCTCGCGATCTTCGACGCCGACTTTGTTCCGAAACCTGATTGCCTGCGTAAGCTCGTCGACTTCTTTACCGATCCACTTGTGGGATGTGCGCAGATGCGCTGGTCACACATCAACGCCAAATACAATCTGTTGACGCGTCTGCAAACCATCATGCTTGATGGCCACTTTGTGGTTGAACAAACTACGCGTAATCGCACTGGTGGCTTTTTCAACTTCAACGGTACAGCGGGAATCTGGCGACGCAGTGCGATTGCGATGAGCGGCGGTTGGCAACACGACACGCTGACGGAGGACACAGACCTAAGTTTCCGTGCGCAGTTGATGGGGTGGAAGTTTATCTACCTTCTAGACGAGGATGCGCCGGCGGAAATTCCGGTTGAGATTAACGCCTTCAAAGCACAGCAACGTCGCTGGGCCAAGGGTGTGATGCAAGTCGGGATCAAGCTCTACCCCAGAATCTGGCGTTCCAAGTTACCGTTCCGCGTCAGGTTGGAAATGTTCTTCCGGTTAACTGGCAATATCAGCTATCCACTGATGATTGTGGCGAGCTTCCTGCAGTTTCCGCTACTGCTGGTCCGTTACAACCAGCCCTTCTATCACCTGATGGTCCTCGATCTGCCGTTGCTCTTCTTTTCGTCAATCTCAGTGTTTCTGTTTTATGGCACCGCAGTTTGGTATCTCGATGACAAGCGTGCGCCGCGTTTGCTGCACTTGCCTTTGGTAATGGCGCTGGGAATTGGGCTAGCGTTTTCGAATGCCCGCGCGGTGCTCGAAGCCATCCTGGGAATCAAGAGCGAGTTTGTACGAACTCCTAAATACCAGGTCGAAAAAAATCAGGACGAAACCTGGAAGAAGAAGAAATACAAACGCAAACGTGGTTTGTTACCCCTGCTTGAGTTAGGCTTTTCCATCTATTTCCTTCTGGCGATCCTCTACGCCATTCGGCTCCACATGTGGGGCACGGTGCCATTCCTGACGCTCTTTTTCCTGGGTTACGGCTACATGGGCGTCATGAGTGTATTGCAGCAGACAGGCGGTGGCCGGCTTGCATCGCTTTGGCGCCCTGCCGCGAGAACACCCGCCGGATCCTAACCCTTCAAACAAATTGAATGTCCGACATGCTTCTTAAAGTCCGACATGCTTCAGCTTGTCGCTGAGATTACGGAACCTCAATCTCTGACGTTCAGGAGGATGGGCTTTGTTGACAGTCCCATTTCTCCCGACAAGCTGAATCAGCTTGTCGGACAATCCTCGCAAGTAACGCGCAGGTTTCAGTTATGGATTCGACGACAAGACGATCATCCGCGGCGGTTACGGTACTTTTTACGGACGCACCACCGCCATCATGCTTGGCACATCACACCCGTAAAACGGCATTCAGGTGACGCGGGTTTCGTTAACCTGCACCACGCTGCCTACAAACCCATGTCTCACGTATCCGGCAATCTTCACCACTCCGCCTGCGGCTGGTGCCCTGACGCCAAGTCTCTACCTGTTTGCGCGGGATTACGAACAGCCTTACGTGCAACAGGGACGCCTGGGCTTTGAGCGGGAGGTATTTGGCAATACAAGCCTGTCAGCAACTTATCTTTACTTCCGCGGAGTGCATCTCTCGCGGACGCTTACGTCGCCTGCGATCTACGTTTCGACACACGTCTGACGAAGTCGTTTACGTTTGCAGAGAAGTACAAGTTGATCTTCATCGGCGAAGCCTTCAATTTGTTCAATCGTTCAAACATCGCGTTGGTGAATACGGGCCGTTATGGAATAGCCAGCAGTGCGGCGACAGTCTTAACCAACCCCAACCCCACCACGTCCTTCGGTGCCGCTCGCAGGTTCCTCGGCGAGCGACAGATGCAGCTCGCGATAAGGTTTAAGTTTTAGTCGTTGATAATTGGTGAAGTGAAGAACTGGGCAGCCGCAATCAAGTGGCTACCCAGTTTTTTAATTCCAGCGGGAATTTTCCTCACGCCTTTCGTGCCCTCAATCCGTTGCAACATTCCTTGACAGCCAACCGTGTTTGAAATAGGCTCACGCTGACCTCGCTTTGAAACTCACTATCACCACCATACCTCAAATGGAAGGACTACTCATGTGCACAAAAACTCCCACGCAGAACCCAGTTTTTAGGTCTATTCTCAAACTACGGAACGTTAGCATTCTACGGCGAGCCGGCGCACTCTTCGCGTTCAGCCTAATGTTTAGCGCCCTCGTTCAGGCCGTTCCTATCTCACACACTCGCACGCTTCAGAACGTCGACTTCGTTGTCGCGGGCGTTTCTGGTGTTGGTCTTGGTTCGGGAACCATCACTGTAGCCGGGACCAGCGGAACCGTGACCAGGGCCTTTCTTTACTGGCATGGAATCAACAATAGCGGCCCCGACGCCGTGTACAACAACCCGACAGTGACCATCAACGGAAACCCGGTCACCGGAGTTTCGCTAGGTGACGCCACGACCAACTGTTGGGGCAACGGCTCGAGTCGAGCATTCGAGGCAGATGTCACAGCTTTCGTTACGGGCAACGGCGCGTACGCGATCGCAGGAATGTCGAGCGCGTTTGGTCACAATGCGAACGGCGCCAGCCTGGTCGTGGTTTTTGACGACGGCAACGCTACCAACAACCGTGATCTGGTTTTCTTCACTGGCAACGACTCCAACATCTCCGACGGGTTTCCTGGAGAAACCGATGGCTGGCACGCTGTCCTGACGCCCATCGCCTACAGTGGCGGACCAGTGCGAGCGATCATGCACGCTGCAGATGGCCAGAGCTTCACCGACAACAGCATCACGTTCACTACAGGCGGCGCTCCGCTGGTTGTCGCCGACTCCAGCGCACTTTGGGAAGGCTTCTCGGTTCCCAGCGCGGGCACCAGCAGAGCTGGTAACGGGAACCTGTGGGACATTCACACCTTCGACATTACTGCAGCTTTCCCCGCTGCCCCCGGCTCTGTGACCTTGAACATGGACGGTCAGAATCCGGCCGGCGATTGTCTCGGTCTGGCCCTGTTGCTCCTGGATTTGGAACCAGGTAGCGCACCGCCACCGCCGGGCGGTGCTCCTGCGAATCTCACGTTATCCCCCGAGAACGCGGTCAACCTCATTGGTACTCAGCACTGTGTAACCGCCACAGTTACCGATGAAGGCGGCAACCCGAGTCCAAATTACAACGTCGTCTTTTCCGCGACTGGCGCAAACGCCGCGTCCGGAACTGTGGCGACCAACGCGTCTGGCGAAGCGACCTTCTGTTATAACGGGGCGAACGTTGGACCAGACGTGATCGCGGCATTTGCAGATACCGACTCCGATACAACGCAAGATGAAGGTGAACCTGGCGACACCGCCAATAAACTTTGGTACGCCTTCGCACCAGGAGGCGGGGCCTTCGTGATTGGTGATCTCAACAGTGACATAGGCACTGCCGTAACCTTCTGGCATGCCAAGTGGTGGAAGCTTAACTCCCTGAGTGGTGGTGACGCGCCATCCGCTTTTAAGGGATTTGCCTTGAATCCTGCGGTGCCAACCTGTGGCACAGGCTGGAGTACGCAACCAGGTAATAGCACGCCTCCGCCCAACGGTCCGCTACCGGCGTACATGGGCGTGATTGTCACGAGTTCAGCCAGCAAGTCGGGCGCAACGATCTCGGGTAACACGTTGAAGATAGTTGTAGTCAAGACTGACGCAGGCTACAACACTAATCCAGGCAGCGCCGGGACAGGTACGGTCGTGGCGAATGTTTGCGAATGAATGAGCGGCAGCTGCATTGAGGCAGCTATCCCAATAGACCAAAAGGAGGAAGCAGATTTGCTTCCTCCTTTTCATGTGCTTTCTTACCTTGGAAATTGGCTGGGAGGCAGGGATTCGAACCCCGATAGGCGGATTCAGAGTCCGCAGTCCTACCGTTAGACGACCTCCCATTACAGGAATTTTCAATGTAAGTGGTCTGGGATTTCTTTGTCAAATGAGGCGTGGCGCCCTGGTGGCGATTCAACTGGTTGAGCAAGATGCCAGCTGACCATGCACTACCGCGCTATCTTTAGACGACCGCGTGTTAGGGTGCTGAGGTTGTGACTCATGACCTTTGCTATGAAACTCAAAACGCGATCAACCATTGACCATTTCACGATCCACCTTCCACGATTCACTTCGACAATTTCCATTTACGATTCACGATTTACGATTTACTATGGCCCCACGCACTTCACAGCACGGCGCGCACTCAACTTTGCGACTCCCACACTTTGAACATAGTTTTTGAACGCGGGAGTAATATGACCGATCAAACGATAGCAAGCGGCCCAGACGAAAACACAAATTCAAAACCGAATCGCGATCTCGTGGCTGAATATGAGGCGCGGCTGGACGAAGTGGCCGACTTAGTCGCGCGAGTTAGACACGAGATAAATAATCCGCTGGCAGGGGTCTTGGGCCAGGCCCAACTACTGCTGCGTGAGGACTTGAACGATCGGGCACGGAAACGTGCTCAAACGATCGAAGAACTGGCGTTTAGATTGCGCGATGTTGTGGGCCAACTACGCCAGATTCAAAAGCCCGTGCCTGCAGGTTCCACGGAGACCGAGTCGCAATAATCCTAATTGTGGGGGTGTTGGACGCGCGTCGGAGTCTTTAAGCGGTTGATAGATTCCTTGATCATGAGTCGACGACTGCTTAGGGTCGCCATGTGAAACGGCACTACACAGCCGCAACGATCACAGTCAGCATTGTCTCCCATCATGCACTTACCTTTGTTCTCGCCGGTTGGACCATAAGCGAAAGCTTTTAGCCGGAACTCACAATTATCAGTAACCTTTTTTGAGTTAGCAGCGCGCATCAACTCGAGCGTCGAATCCATCATATTGATCACGCCAGGGTATTTCTTTTTTAATTCCAGGAGCTGATCGATTAACCGATCCCGCGTTGGCCAATCGAGCCAGAGTACTTCGTCAAGACCAGTCACAGGGGTGAAGAAATCAAAAATAATCCCTCCGCGGGCAAGTGGTCCCCACTCCTTCACCAGATCCTCAACGCAATCTTTAGTAATGCTGGTCAAGACGCAGGAAATTTGAATGTTAAGTTCCGGGTGGTCCATCACGTTCTTTTTGATTTTTTGATATATACCCGGCGCGCGCATTTTCGCGAAGGCTTCTTCAGTGCCGTCAATTGAAATCACCCAGGTGCAGTTTGGCCAATCAGGTAAGGGAACTGTGCCGTTAGTTACGATGGTGTTGTGCTGGAAATACTTTCGACCGACTTCGATCAGTTGCTTGCGCATCATCGGCTCGCCACCAACCCAGGTGCAAAGCATCATTGGATGACCGTCAGCCTTCATTGCTTCAAGTTTCTCGACCCACTTTTCAATCGACAATTCCTTTTCATTGTCGTGATCTTCGGCAAAGAAATAGCAGTGTTCGCAACGCAAGTTGCAACGGTTCGTCACGTCAATTGAACCGACCGCATACTTTGGCAAACCAAATGCAAAGAAACGTGCCGTGGTTATGATCTTTCTGGCTTTTTTGGTGATGGACATCGCGGCACATTATGCGTGAGTGAGCACCTATCCTCAAAGGCGGGCTGACTTAAGCGGCCAAATAACTGACGTTTCAGTGGAAGTCTTTGCAAGAGCACTTGTAACTCCTGTCGAACGCAGTTGAGATAACAGGCTGGGTGACACTCGCCCTGAATGATAAAGTCGCATCATGCCGACGCGAAGACCGAGCGCAAGGAATAATCACCTTGAGGAAGCAATGGCTTTACTCATTAGAAACCAAGCCGCGTTTGTCGAGCAGATCGCAAGAAACGATCAAGAGCGTCTGAGGCTACAAGTCAAAAGTGAGGAGTGGCAACGTCAAACCGTAGAGTGGCAACGCAAAACTGAGGAATGGCAGCACAAGGCCGAGGAACGATTTGACAAGATCGAGCAGCGCCTAATGAAAATCGAAGCTAGCTTAATACAGTTACCCAAAATTATTCTGCAACAACTCCCAAAAGCAGTGAAGAAAGAGATCGGATTTAAGTCTCGCACTTAACTATCGCTCCTTCTTCTGACGCTCCGACTTTGAGTCAAAAAAAAAGCGTGACAGTATCCCTGTCACGCATTTTTGACTGCCCTCGCCTTAGGTCTCTTAAACCTTAGGCTGAACCTTTTTCTCTTCGTCTGTAAACGCTTTGATTTGGGTGCCCGGTTTAATGATGGCGTTCTTTCCCTTTTTTAAAAAGCCCAATGGCCCAAACAACACCACCAGCGCGACAGTGGTCCCGGTTTTATCGCCGCCTTCTTTATTCTTCGCCGATCGAAGCTTCAGCTTCTGATTATCGACCGTGACGGCTGACTCAATCCTAATACCGAGGTTTCCTCCGCGACCCATGAACCCGGATTTCTTTACGCTCGCTACTGTTCCTTTTACGAGTGAGTCCTTCGCAATAACGAGTTTTCCATTGATTAGGATATCCTCGGCGATCCTAAAGTTTAGCGGATCACCCTCAGTGGCAGTCTTGCTGCTGATTTCGTCGGTCGTTACCACCGTTATTTCAGTTCCGTCCGGAATCACAACCTCAGTGCCTTGGGCTGCTTCCTGCGCGGCGACTCTGCTTGTAGGGAAGATAATAAGTTGAGCGGCAATCGCAGTCGCGACGGCGAGCACAATGAGTTTGAGCATGGGGGTTCTTAATCTAGTCATTTAATTCTCCTGAAATAGTTAACGCGAGGTGCAAGGGCAAAACGCGACGGGTGAAGACGCAGATCGGTTTTGGGAAACCGGGTGGGGAGACTGCGGCAGTGAAACTCTAAACAGTAATCGACTCTTCTTCGTGATCCTGGACCAGGTACGGCGAAACTACCACTGGTTTTTCATCAGCATCCTCAGCGAGCACAGCCTGGATGATCGGCAAGCTCAGGGAATGCTTCCTGGAGATGCCGGGCACACTGTGGCCCGCGGCGTAAACTGGATGGCGCTCGTTTTCCTGATACCAGTCTGCGAGGTTCGCGGTCTTGTGCATGTTCTCGATAATCTGCCGCCAGCCGACCCCGGTGTTGTATGCGCAGAATGAAATCTCACCTTCCTGTGTGCCGTAGGGGATCACGCACATTTCCGTGCGACGGAAGTCGTAGTTGAAGAGGTCCTGAAACCACATTCCTTCAACGCACAGGACTCGCCAGATGTCATTGGGATCGTCGGCCTTTTCGGCCTTCATCCGATCGTTGCGATCGGAGCTTGAGCTGGTGGACGACGGTTTAAAGAGATTCAGGATCTGCGAAATTGGGAAGCCTTCGGGCGCTTCGGCGGGATTGAAGTTTCGCATGATCGCCATCCCGAGTTGTGCGTAAGAAAGCTTCTTACCACGAGCGGTATCTGTGATCGTGGCGACGTCTTTCATGAACTGTTCATAATCGAAAAACTCAAACAACGATTTAAACTCGCCGGTTTTTCGGTTGACCACCATCAAGGTGAAGATGCCGCAGTTAGGATGACAATTACATGAAGACCAACCCCAGGGCGCATCGGCTCCCTGCAGCATATCCATTACACTCGTGAACGCGGAGTAAGACGAGAGCGGAAACCAATCGCGAAGCGGCTGGAGCTGTCCGCGCAGTTGATCCTTCAAATCGTGGGTCATGCCCGCCAGTGTGTAACGTTGCTTGATGCGTACGGCGTCTGAAACGTCTTCATCGCGGCCAGTAAACGAAACTGGTTGGAAGGCAATCGTCTGAACCTTGTCGATGTTCTTGGCGGCGAAATCTACAATCGCTCCGATGCCATCATTGTTTACCGTGTTGACGATGGTGGTGACGAGCGTAACCTTAATGCCGACACTGGCCAGGTTTTCAATCGCCTGTTGTTTCACATCAAACAGGTTTCCGACACCGCGGTGAGCATTCTTCTCTTCGCTGACGCCGTCAAACTGCAAATACACGCCGTGCTGACCAGCGGCCTTCGCGGCCTTACAAAACTCAATGTCCTCGGCAAAGCGAATACCGTTTGTAGCTGCAAGTATGCGGTAGAAACCGATCTTCCTGGCGTAGGCAACGGCTTCAAGATAATAAGGCGAAAGCGTAGGCTCGCCGCCGGAGAAGAGAATGATCACCTGGCGCTTTGGTTTGAACGACACGGCGCGATCCAAAATCGCTTTTGTATCTTCGAAGGTTGGCTCGTGAACATAACCAACCTGGTTAGCATCCATGAAGCAGGGATTGCACATCATGTTGCAGCGGTTGGTAAGGTCGACAGTTAATACAGCGCCGCGTCCAAACTTTATGTTTGACGTTCCATGATGGTGTACATGCTTGTCTTCAGCCACGCGGAAATCACGTCCGAAGAAGAGCGACTCGATGCGCTCGAGGAACGCCGGATCTGTGGCCATCACGTCAACGAATTCGCCGTGCTTTGGACACGTCTTCCGCATCACCACCTGACCGTTCTCTTCAACGATTTGGGCCTTGATTTCGCCGGGATGCTCATTCATTAAGGTTTCAAGTGGAGTTTCACCGGAAATGACGGAGGTGCGGACTTCCTTCACGCAGGTTGGGCAGAGGCTGTCCGTTTCTCTTGGGAAACCAAGCGGAGGGGCAGAACGCTCGTAGGATTTCAGCAAAGGACCTGGCGCCCAGGTTGGGCGAATGGCTTCGCCTTCGGGTAACCGGGTGTTCAACGTCTGAAAAGCCTTCCAGGCTACGTCTGAAAGGTTTGACAGAAGCTTAGAGCCCTTGGCTCCGGCCAGTTTACCTTTGTCTGATTCACCCCGCCTGAACTGATCACTAAACAATGTCTGCTCTCCTTGGGCACAAGCGCCCGTCTGAAACCGAAAATAAAGTCAAATTCCTGGAAAAAGTCTAAATATATCCGCTGATGAAGACCGGAATTCAAGAACCGTCATGATAGATGGTCTAATGAGTCAAGGCAAGGCGAAAAGCCGAGGCCCAACCTTAAATCCGAGCATATTTCCGGCTTTTTCAAGGCCTTCTGGCTTCACCCATCAGATTGTCGTTCACGCTGGCTGAATGAAAAGTGTACTATCACGCGCCAGCGCGAAGTATCCCAGATGCACGTTTTCCCCGAGGGGTTGATTCCATGACGGAAATCAGAGCTTTAAGTGTGGCTGAGTTAGCAAACCACACTCGCGGAACTGTGGTTGGCGATGAAACCATTGAAGTTTGTCGGATAGCGGATCTTGCACTGGCTAAATCAGGCGAGATTGCCTACGTCGAAGATGAGAAGCATTTTGACGCGGCCCGAGAAAGTGAGGCCTCGTGTCTGATCGTTCCGGATGGTTTTCAAAGTTCAGGCGCAGAGTCCGCTCCGGATCGCGCGTTGATTCAAGTCCCCAAGCCCAAACTGGCTTTTGCCTTAGTTGCCCAGTTGTTACATCCCCAAAAACGTCGTGAGCCCACCATTCACCCAACCGCGGCGATACCAGAGAATGTAGACATCGATCTGACGGTTTATATAGGACCTAATGTCTCTATCGGTGAAGGAGTGCGCATCGCGTCAGGGACGCGTATCGAAGCTGGCGCAGTAATTGGCGACCGCGTCGCAATCGGCCACGACTGTGTAATTCATCCAGGAGTGGTTCTCTATGACGACGTTTCGATCGGAGATCGCGTCATCCTGCACGCGGGCGTTTGCATCGGCGCCGACGGGTTTGGGTATGTGCGCGACGACATGAGCTATCAAAAGTTTCCGCAGCTAGGGACCGTTGTGATCGAAGACGACGTTGAACTAGGAGCGCAAACCTGCGTTGACAGGGCTGCCCTGGGCCAAACCCGGATTGGCCGTGGTACGAAGATCGACAACATGGTCCACGTGGGCCACAACTGCGACATTGGCGAACGGGTGATCATCGCGGCCCAAACCGGCATCAGCGGCAGTGTGACCATAGAAGACGATGTGGTGATCGGCGGGCAGGTAGGATTCGGAGATCACATTCGGGTGCAGAGCGGCGCGGTGATCGGGTCAAAGGCTGGAATCCTGCCGGGAAAAATTGTTCGGCCCGGTGTTTGGTGGGGAATTCCCATTCAACCACTCGACGATTACAAGCGAATGAATGCTCACATGGGCCGTTTGTCGCATATGCGCGAAGAGATCAAGGAATTGCGAAAAGAGCTTAAGGAGTTGAGGAGTCGCGAAACAGATTAACGTTGAGCCTGAATCTGTTCGGCCAGACCGCATCGTCTTAGCTAGCGTTATTGCATAACTCGTACTTTTACTTAGCGGCGAAGTTTCTTGACTCCTGCTGCGTTGAGGCATATAACCCGGCTGTGTCGTTGGCTCCTCCATCTGACGGCATGCGCGCCGTTAGCATCAGCGTTCGTCTCACCAGGAGAAAAGTCATGAATCCTCAAGGCCACAATGCCAAATCCTTCATAAAACGACTGTTTCTTTCTGTCTTGGTCGTAGTAGCTTCAATTTTTTTGATTAAGGGCATATATGCCCTGGGTCCCGAGTCGCAAGATTCGCCCGATAAAACCTTTGTGGTTACAATTTCAAAGATGTATCTGAAGGGTCTTAGGGCTCAGCAGCGGTTGCGTCCACACACCACCAGGAATCTCCTGCTCAGGTTTGAAAAGACCTATTTCGGAGATGGTACCGGCTTTGAAGTAGAGAGTTGGTGGAGGGACTTTAGAGGAAAACGGGCCGCCGCCCAAGCCGGATAAGAGACATCATTCAGGTGGGCTCAAAAAGAAGCGTAACCATTCAACGGCCTCCGTCCCAGATCCAATCTGTGGCGGAGGTAATTGTTTTAGGTGGGTTATACCGCAGGAGCCTGGTCCTTCCTCATGTTATGGGTGTGACACGATTAATGCGACGTCGTCTCTCAAAGGCCCTTGTAGTGTTCTTAGACAAGACAGGTTTGATTGTGACGGCGACGGTGTCGCAGAGTGTTATAACGACGCCATCGATTTTCCCGCAACCGAGACATGCACGGGTCCGACGCCAACTCCCACGCCAACACCCTCCCCGTCCCCATCCCCTTCTCCGTCACCATCGCCCTCACCTACGCCAACTCCTTGCCCTGCCGAAACATTTGATCCTGACGACGACGGCACTTGCCCTCTTTACTCCAATAAATTCAACGGTTGTTGCGTGTGTCTTGAAAGAAACCCTCAATGCAACGGCGTAATCGGATCAGACTGTTTGTGTTTTTGGCCAGCTCTCCTTAATGGTGCGGGCCTAGCGTATAGGACATCATGATCGCCACCCTCGCAAAGCCATCATGACGCGTTCGGCAGCTCGTTGCGATGCTCCGCTATCGCCAAGTTTTTGGGCGACTCCGTGCAAACCATTCTTTACCGTCGCATTTCTTTTTTTGTCGAGTAGCGAGAGCAGTTCCGCAGCCAGGTTCTCGCCGTTGAAATCGTCCTGCATCAGTTCGTTGACGACTCGCTCACCAGCCACCAGATTCACGAGGCCAAAATGTTCGACATTGATTAGACGGCCTAGCGTATGCCAGTTGACCGGGGACTCTTTGTAAACAATTACCATCGGCGTTCCGAGCAATGCCGCTTCAAGCGTCGCGGTACCGCTCGCTATGGCTGCGGTATCCGATGCGGCGAGTGCCTCGCGAGTTTCGTGATGAACAATTCGCAGCGTGTTCGGGAGCGGCGTGGGCGAGACTCTCTTTGCGACGATCTCTTGAGTCTCTTCTTTCCCACGACTCGGAGCTACTACCAGAACGAATTGCACCTCAGGGCGTTTTTGAGCGGCGAGGGCGGCGCCATCAAGCAGCACCGGCAAAATGCGCACGACCTCTTTGTGTCTGCTACCGGGCAACAAGGTAACTATCGGTCGTGCCTCATTCAGATCATGCATTCGGCAAAACTCGGCGCGGTCGTACCGTGGCTTAACTTCGCCAGCGAGTGGATGGCCCACGTATTCCACGTGCTCGATTCCACGTTCGGCATACCACTCCTTCTCGAAAGGAAGAATTGACAGCAGCAAATCTACGTCACGACTAATACTTCGCTGACGATAGGAACGCCAGGCCCATAATTGAGGGCTAATGTAATAAATGATTTTGAGACCGTTGCGATGGAGCGAGCGGGCAAGCCGCAAGTTGAACTCGGGCCAGTCAACCAGAATCACCGCGTCAGGCTTCTGGTCGAGCGCTGCTTGCTTCAGTGTTTTATAAGCGCTCCAAAACTTGGAAATCACTCGACCCACTTCCAGCATTCCCATTATTGCGAGTTCGTCTGAACGAATCGTGGATGCTACGCCGGCCGCGCGCATTGACGGACCGGTTGCACCGAAGAAATCGAAGCTTGTTGACGGATCAACTTGCCTTAACGCAGCGACAAGTGCGGCGGCGTGGGCGTCTCCGGATGGCTCACCCGCGATGACCATGATCCGATGTGATTTCACGAGGCGGCAATAATACAGGAAGGAGGAATCCGGAGGCAGGACGCAGGAAGCGTGAGAGCAGAAGATTTTCCATATCTCATCTATCAGTTTTCATTTTCCATGTAGCGTTCGATTACTTCGCTCGCAGTGGTAAAGAGGTCGGTGCCACTCCGCGGTTGCGGGTGGGTTCGCGCCGCTTTTAGCCAAGTCAATCGCAAGCGGTGCACTATTGCGTAATGCGTACCAACCCACCCGCTACCGCGAGCTGGTACTGATCCTCCTGCCACCCGGCGCTAGATGACAAATGAGAAATGGAAAATGAGATATGGAATCTTCTTCTCCTTCTGCCTACCGCCTGAAGCATCGCACCCATGCGTACTGCCTTCCACGAGTTTCGTGCTAGCATCCCATCGCAATCTAAATGGTGAAGGCGCGCATCTTTTATCCCCCATCTCATTGAATGCGCGCTGCTCAGGCGGAGGACTTTGATCTCTTTTGCGGACCGCAATTCGCAGCAACAACATTCCGAAAGTTCTAATGTTTACGATCGCACTCGCGATAGTAAGCACTGGCCCCCGCCTGGTTAAGGGACAACAAACAAACCCGGTCGATCGGAAAGTTACAAACCCGATGACCGACACGCCCAACGTTAATCCGCTCACTCAGGATCAACCGATTAGACAACCGGCCCCTCGCGCTCAGTCTGAACCATCAGTCTCGTCTGAAGATCTTACGGTCGACTCCGGCAATCAAACAGTTTCGGGACCTGAGAATGCGCGCGTCTTTGTACATGAAGGTAATGTTGACGCACGCATCGGGACTTATCGTTTGCAAGCAGACAAAGTCACTATTTATGAGGCAACAAACAAAGTCGTGGCTGAAGGAAATGTTGTTTTTGATCAAGCTGATCAGCAGCGGATCACAGGGTCTCGCGCGGAATGGAACTACCGAACCAAGACCGGTTTCTTTCTCAACTCAACAGGATTCACAAATCAAACTCAGGATGGAACCCGAATCTACTTCACAGCCGATCGGGTGGAAAAAATTAGTCTCGACACCCTGGTCGCAACGAATGTCCAGATAACTGCGTGTGATGAGGATGTTCCCAAATGGAGTTTTCAAGCGAAGCGAGCAACGATCAAGACCGGTGATCGCGTGCGCGTCAAAGCACCGAATTTTCGAGTTAAAGGTGTGCCGCTCCTGTTTCTCCCGTTCGCATCGGTTTCGATAAAACGACAAGACCGTGCCTCAGGTTTTCTGACGCCGACGATGGGTGGTTCGGGCAAGGGTTTTCGGATATCCAACGCTTATTTCAAAACTCTCGGGCGATCAGCCGACGTCACTTTCCGAAATGATATTTACACCTCGCGCGGAATCGGATTCGGCGCTGACGCTCGCACTCGCGCTAACTCACGTTCGTTTCTTAACGTCGGGTTTTATGTGGTAAAGGATCGAATCTTTGGGCCCAAAGCTGACGCTGATAATCCTGATCAGGGAGGTTCCAGTTTGTATGCCGAAGGTGTCCATTACTTTCCCAACGGGTTCATCGCAGCGGCCGACGTCAATATCACTTCGAACCTGGCATTCCGACAGGTGTTTTCCGACAACATTCAGCAGGCAATATCACCCGAAGAGCGTTCACAAGTTTTTGTAAGCAAGGACCATAGAAGTTATACGCTCAACTTCCTGGCACGCACGCAGGTGACGTCACTCGCAAATTCGCGAATCAGGATTCGCGAGCTTCCCAGTGTGGCTATCGAAAAGCGCGGTTCACCTCTCAATTTTTTCAAGAAGCTCCCGATCTATTTTTCATTTGAAGGGAGTGCCGACGGAGTAAGCCGAAAGGAAACCGTTGAAGACTCGCTGGCGTTTCGACGCGATGTTGGTGGCGACCCGATCATCACGCCTTCTATTGTGCAGCGGCTCGATTTTCATCCGAAGCTACAGATTCCTCTTTATTTCTATGGCGTGTCGCTTACGGCCACTCTCGGGGGTCGGGCCACTTTCTATTCGAATACGATCGACCCGGCAAACCGGGCAATCCTTAGTAGGAACATTACCCGCGGATACGGGGAATTCGAATTGGACCTTCGTCCGCCCGCTCTCGCCAAGGACTTTTATCGTAAAGGCGCATTTTTCTTTCGTCACGTGATCGAACCGTACATCACCTATAGAAGAATTCAGGGAGTCAACGACTTCGACCGCATCATCCGATTTGATTACAACGATGCGATAGCTGACACCAATGAGATCGAATTTGGCGTGGCCAATCGTTTCTTTACGAGGCGCTCGACGGAGAGTGTGAGTAGCGCGGCAGCAAAGGCAGCGAGAGCGAGCGATGAGCCATCAGTCGCAAGCCAGCCATACGAAGCGTTAACCATAACCGTAAGGAACAAGTACTTTTTTGACAGGACCTTCGGCGGCGCATTGGTGCCTGGGCAACGAAATCAGTTTTATCCAATAAATACGTTTTCCGGATTTAGTTATGGTGGCGTTCCCCGTCGGTTCTCGCCACTCAATATCGACGCTCGCTATCGTCCGCGCGTTGATGTGATCGTCGATCTACGTACCGATCTGGACACTCACGGAGGGGGAATCCGCGCCCTCTCTGCAACCTTCGGCATCAATCGTCCGCTTTTCCAGGCGTTTCAAAGTTTCTATTACACGCGCGCAGTTGAACTCGTTCCCGGCCTTGAGCAGTTTGCAGATGCGCGTGGGAAGGAACCCGGTACGCTGCGTGGGTCACAATGGAGTCCATCCCTTTTCCTTGGAAACCGCGAACGTGGATTGTTCGGTGGAGTCTCATTTTTCTTTGATTTTCAGACGCGGCCAGGGAAGGGAAATAGTTCTCTCATCAGTTCTACAGCAACGATTGGTTACAGCTGGGATTGCTGCGCTGTCACCGCACAGAACTACACTTTCAACGTTGGAGTTCGTCAGGAAAACCGCCTTGTCTTTGGGTTTCGTCTCAATGGAATCGGAAGTTTCGGCACCGAACAAATCGGGCAGCGGTTCCGATAAAGTTTCCATCTAAAGCAATCGTCTCAACGACAACAATTTAACATTCAGTTAGCTCGTCCCACGAAACACGCCTCCACAAACGCTTCCCAACCACTGGAATCATTCGCCCGAAGTTCCTGAAAACGAATCTGGGTAATTCCTGTTTTTTCCTAATAAAATCGATGGTTTGGCTGAAAAAAAAACGTTGTTAAGCGAGCGACGATTAGTATATTGTTTGTCATCGACTGAGGCGAGCGTGGCGCCCGGTTAATGAGTAATTGATTTAGAGGATCAAGGAGTTGGGAGCTTCACCTTAACTTTATTAGTGTCCTGCCCTCATAAGTACTTGCCCCGGTAAGACCCCTCAAGAAAGTTAAATCAGACAAACAAAGATCAGAGGAGAAGTCTGTGCGAAATAGTGTGAAAAAAATCAGCCACTCAAAGCGTCGGCGTCGATATTTGTCACCCACCACAATGGTTGTCGCGATAGTTGTCCTAGCCATTGGCACGGTCACCGTTGCGTCAAGGCAACGACTATCAAACGGTCTCGATAAAACGACAACAGCACAAGCGGGTTCCGGACCAACAAATCTCAAAGCCAGCTCACAGGACTCCGCACTGAACACTGAAAGCGTGCAGGATGATCGCACGCCGGAAGAAGAGGCTCGATTGGCAGAAGGCCTTGGCCAGGTAATCGATCAGTCCACCGAAGGACTAGTTGAGATCCAGCATGCTGATGGCTCAGTGTCGATGAACCTCGAAGATCATTTTCAAAACGTGACCGTCGCGCGGATCGACCAACGGGGCAACCTGGCCCAATCGTGTGTCGATAATCCTCAAGCCGCAGGTGCTTTCTTCCGGATCAATCCGGAATTGATTCAAAGTCAGCGGCGCGTTGCGAAACCAACTAATCAGGAGTAACGATGAATACCCGCCTGTCCAAACTACCTACCATCTTGTTGGCTCTTTTCGTGGCCCTGGTGTGTTCCTCTCCGGCCTTCGCGAGCGCAAACATCGTCATTCAAAACGCAGATCCTGCGGGCACCGGCTTTAACGATCCAACACCTGCCACTCCGGTTGGTGGGAATACTGGAACCACATTGGGTCAGCAACGACTGAACGTATTTCAACATGCTGCAAATCTTTGGGGCGCAACGATCAGCAGCGGACCAACGATAACGGTCCGCGCAAACTGGGAAGCCCTGAGCTGCGAAACGAATTCAGGCGTTCTGGGTTCGGCCGGTTCTCTCGGCGTTTGGCGTAACTTTCCCGGTGCTCCCTACGCAAACACGTGGTTTAGCTCGGCGTTGGCAAATGCGTTGGCCGGTACGGATCTGGATCCAGGCAATGCCGAGGTTGTAGCTAGGTTCAACATCAATATCGGGAAACCTGGATGCCTGGAGTCTAAACAATGGTATTTAGGTTTAGATACCAACCATGGTTCGAACGTCAATCTGGTGACCGTTCTGCTTCACGAATTTTCCCACGGTCTCGGATTCCAAACATTCACCAATCCCAGCACAGGCGCTCAGATCTTAGGCTTTCCCAGCGTCTTCGACAGATTTTTGACTGACAACAGCACTGGTAAAACCTGGACGCAAATGAACGATGGCGAGCGGGTAGCTTCGGCCCTCAACACGAACAACCTGGTCTGGAGCGGGCCCCGCGCGAGTAGCGATGCAGGTTCAGTTTTAACTGCCGGCCGCGATGCACAGGGTCGACCAATGATGTACACACCCAATCCAGTCCAGTTGGGTTCTTCAGTTTCACACTGGGACCGGAGCGGTACTCCAAACCAGTTAATGGAACCAATCATCAGTAGCAACCTCACGCATAGTCTCGCTCCACCCCAGGATTTGACGAGCTCGCTTTTCAGCGACATTGGCTGGTCTGTAACAGTCCCTGTACCTACACCAACGCCGACGCCGTCAGTGACCCCGACTCCTACTCCTACTCCTACTCCGACGCCGGTTGAGCCCCCGACGCCGACTCCAACTCCAACTCCAACTCCGGTTCCGACGCCCACGCCTACGAACACAGTTCAGTTTGAAGTTGCCAGCACCAGTGTCTCTGAGGGTGCTGGGGTACTTCAGGTTGCAGTTGTCAGATCGGGAGACGCTTCAGGCGCTGCCTCAGTCAGGTATGCCAGCAGCGACTCGTCGGGCCTGACGAGTTGCAAGAACGTGACCGGTAAGGGATCCGAACGGTGCGACTACCAGACTTCGGTAGGAACGCTGAGGTTCGCTGCAGGCGAAACCAGGAAAACCTTTTCGGTACCGATCGTTAACGACACTCATATCGAGGGTTCTGAGACTTTCAGCCTACTTCTAAGTAAACCGATGGGAGTCGATCTTGGTGTTCCGTCTAGTCATGCTGTCACCATCGTGGATAACGACAGTGACTCATCGGCTCAGAATGCAGTCGACGACATTCAGTTCTACATCACGCAACAGTACATCGACTTCCTCGGACGAATGCCCGATGGTGGCGGTTTGGCAAACTGGATGGCAACGCTAACAGGATGTCCAAACGGAGGATATGGAGAGACGCCGGGGTGCGATCGTGTGCACGTTTCGGCTGGATTTTACTTGTCCGAAGAGTTCCGCGGACGAGGCTACTGGGCGTACCGCTTCTACGAAGTGGCGTTTGATAGGCGCCCGGAATACGCCGAGTTCGTGCCCGATATGTCTCAGGTCGGCGGCGCACAGTCGCCTGAAGCTGAGGCGCTTAGCAAGAACGCTTACGCAGATGAGTTTGTCGAACGTTCAGAATTCATCGAGCGATACGGCAACTTAACCAACGAACAGTTTGTCAGTGCGTTGCAGCAGAATGCCGAAATTGTCCCGGTAAACAAGGTCACACTTATTGTGGCCCTCGACACGAACCAAAAGACGCGGGCGCAGGTTCTCCGGGAAATTGTCGAGAGCTCGGAAGTCGAAAACCGCTTCTTCATTAGGGCATTCGTTGCTATGCAGTATTTTGGTTATCTGCGACGCAGTCCTGACACGGTTGGGTACAACAACTGGGTCACAACCCTGACTGAGAATCCGTCAAACTACCGGCACATGATCTTTGGGTTTATTTACTCAGACGAGTATCGATCCAGATTCGGGCGGTAGACAGATACAACGGCGCTTTAAACAGGCGCACTTAGCAGACAAGAAATGGGGTCGCCGTGGTTGCATTAAGGCAACTAACGGCGGCCCTTTCTGTATTCAACCACGATTTTCCAGGCAAGAATTCAAGGATTCGTGCAACCCAAGTGTGGTAACTTGCAACGAAAGACGTCGCGTAAAATCCTAACCAGTTACGTGACTTTTCTAACCGTTTTCGACGGCCGGTTTCAACAGAGCAAAATGAAGGAGATTACTGTGAGGAAACGTTTGAAGACCGTGAAGAGCTCCCCAAAGCGGCTCCGAGGTTTATTGATCTTCGCGATTTTACTGGCGGTGCCGGTGTTCGCTATTGGGGCAATAACCGTGGCGACCAGACAGCGAGCCGCCTCTCAGAACAAAAATCAGGAGGCGAGCTATCGCGTGGCCGATAAATCCAAAGGAAATATGCCGACAATAAAAGTGGTTGGCCAGGACGTTCATGTGGATGGCGAGACGGGGCAAATTAGAGCATTGACGCCTGACGAGGCCGAGAAACTGGCTGCGGGACTTAAGGAGCTGATCAACGACTCACCCGAAGGCCTCAATGAAGTTCAGCATGCTGACGGATCGGTTTCGGTAGACGTTCAGGGACGCTTTCAAAATGTGACTGTAGCGCGGATCAATACGGATGGAAGCATTTCGCGATCCTGCGTAAATAATCCTCAGGCTGCTGGTGCATTTTTCGGCATTGATCCGAAGCTCATAGAAAGAGCCCCAGGTACTACCGTCCCGAGATCAAAACCCAGCAAAGAATAATTGATAAAGAGCCATCAATAATGAAGAAGTCAATATCCCCAATTCTCGTTCTTTTGCTCGCTCTCGTTGTGGTGGGCCTCTCCTCAACGTCGGCCCTGGGATCGGCGACGATAATCATTCAGAACACAGATGGCCCAGATGAAGGTTTCAACGATACCACGCCAGCGGCTCCTGTTGGCGGCAATACGGGAACGACCGTGGGTCAACAGCGCCTAAATTCCTTTACACACGCTGCGGGTATATGGGGCCAGACATTGACTAGCGGGCCCACTATTGTCATTCGCGCCAGTTGGTCGCCTCTGGCTTGCACCGCGACTTCCGGGACGCTGGGATCAGCGGGTGCCGTCACCTTTAGTAGAAACTTCCCAGGGGCTCCGGTTACGGACACCTGGTATATCGCTGCTCTGGCAAATGCACTTTCGAATAGCGACACGAATAACAATGCCGAGATAAACGCTCAGTTCAACTCGAACCTTGGTACGTCCGGCTGTTTGGAAAATGCAAGCTGGTATTACGGTCTGGATACAAATAACAACGGGGCCCAGGTTAATCTTGTTACAGTACTCCTCCACGAGTTCGGACATGGTTTAGGCTTTGCCACCGTTACCAATTCGGGAACCGGTCTGCAACTCAACGGATTTCCTTCTATTTACGATAGGTTTCTTTTGGATAACGTTTCGGGTAAGACCTGGAACCAGATGACTGACGCCGAGCGCGTAACCTCAGCGATAAATACAGGAAACCTGGTTTGGAATGGTGCGCAGGCGACTGCGGACGCAACGATTTTGTTCAATGGGAAGGATCCGCAGGGGCATCCACAAATGTTTGCCCCTAACCCTCGCGTAGCCGGCTCGTCGGTGTCGCATTGGAGCAACGCGGCTGCTCCCAACCAACTTATGGAGCCGAATAACTCATTCGGCCTCAGCCACAGTGTTACAACACCTCAGGATCTAACTTTTTCCTTGCTGCGTGATATTGGCTGGTGTTCTGGCTGTCCCCAACCGCCTCCGCCATCGCCGACGCCGACTCCTACTCCGCCAGTGAACAACAACTTCGCTAACGCGCAGGTTCTGAGTGGATGTTCCGGCAGCGTTACCGGCACTAATGTCGGAGCTACGAAAGAGACCGGCGAGCCAGCTCATCTTCCGGTTAGTAGTGGAAGTGCTCACTCGGTCTGGTATCAGTGGCAAGCGCCCAGCAATGGCAGCGTAACGATCACGACCGAAAACAGTGACTATGACACCATTCTTGCCGTTTACACCGGAAGTGCTTTGGGAGGGTTGAGTCTCGTCGCGAATGATGACGATTCCGGACCTGGTACAACAAGCGCAATAACTTTCGCAGGCATTGCAGGTGTGACGTATCGGATTGCGGTGGATGGTTATGATAACGAATCAGGCGGCGATGTCGGGAACATTCGGCTTAACTGGACGCAGGCCAACTGTACGATCCAACCCCCAGCGAACACTGTCGCATTCAACTCCATGAATCTCAGTGTCGGAGAAGGTGCATCCAGCTATCAGATCGCTGTGAGCCGAACCGATACGAGCCGCCGCCGCCTCGGTAAACTATTCAACCAGTGACACGGCCGGTCTATGCCGGTTGCGGAATTATTAACAGCATCGCCTCTGAACGGTGCGACTATGCCACGACTGTCGGCACGCTTCGATTTGCTGCAGGTGAAGCAACGAAGAATATTAGTATCCCAGTTGTTAACGATGTTCACGTCGAGGGTAACGAGACCTTTACGATCGCTTTGAGTTCGCCCGTGGGTACGGCACTTGGGTCGCCCAACTCGGTAGTGATCACAATTGTCGATGATGATGCGACTCAAACTCCCCAGAATCCCATTGATGGGGTTGATCCTTTCGTGACGCAACAGTACATCGATTTCCTTGGCCGCTTACCAGATGCCGGTGGGTTTGCAAACTGGAAAGCTACGCTCGGTGGCTGTCCTAACGGGGGCTTTGGCGAATTTGATAATCCCAGTTGCGACCGGGTACATGTTTCAGCGGGCTTCTTTCTCTCTGAAGAGTTTCGCGGCCGAGGCTACTGGGCATATCGTTTCTATGAAGTGGGGTTTGATCGTAGACCTACTTACAACGAATTCGTGCCTGACATGTCGATGGTGGGCGGAGCACAGTCGCCTGAATCGGAAGTGCTCAGTAAGGCACAGTACACAACTGACTTTGCGCTGCGACCGGAATTCATCAATCGCTACAGCAGCATGACGGATGCGGCGTTCGTGAATGCTCTGGAGCAACAGGCAGAGATAACGCTGCCGAATAAGCAAGCGATAACCGAGTCACTATCCACCGGGACTACGCGCGCGCAGGTATTGAGAAACATCGTCGAAAGTCAGGCTGTGGAAGACCGTTTCTTCATCAGGGCCTTCGTGGCGATGCAGTACTTTGGCTATCTGAGGCGCGATCCTGACACGGTCGGCTACAACAACTGGGTGACGACGCTGACGGCGAACCCCGCTGATTTTCGTCACATGATCTTTGGGTTCATCTATTCGTCGGAATACAGACTCAGATTTGGCCTGCAATAGGTCGGGTTTTCCGATGGGTTTGATATTGGGGCGTTCTGCGGTCACGCATGAACGTCCCCTTTTTTACATTTCGAGGTTGCTTAAACCTCCCGTGTCTTAGTGAGCCGCATTCTTACACTTGACTCAGATCTGACCCGCAGATTAATTTACGCTTGTCTCGCCCAACCGCCCTCCTCTTGCGGCGCTGGAGTTTGAAAAGCGTCGACTCCCAAGCTTTACACTGGCTCGACGAATAGAAATTGAAGGGCCTTTACGGCTCACAAACAGAGCATAACTTTCGAAGTCCAATCACTGTGCGGAAGTTGGTATTATCCAGGTCGGACTTGAGCAAGCGAGCGCAGTTGCATGGCAGCTCTTCGACTTGCCACGAGCTCCGGTTCGAAGAATTCCCGGCCTGAATTGAAAACAAGACTTAATCTGAACCCTCGCTTCCCGGTGGATAGCAGATAAATACTTAGTTCTTAAAACAGGAGTCACTGATGTTGTCTTTTCCCCGCCCTTGTTCAACGCCCGTCCTCCGTGGCGTGATTTCACTTTCGCTCGCCATTCTTTTGCTGATCGCGCCGCTGAGCTTTCCCGTTTCAGGACATCCGGCGTCTTCATCTTCAAAGTCGGACGATCGCGATTACTACACGATCTACCAGTTGCCGAATGGCGAAACAGTTTGCCGAGAAGCGACACCGCAAGAGCGGATTGAATTGGAACGTATTCAACCGTCCGGACTCCGACAAGTAACTCATGTGCAACCGAGGGCGACTGTCAAAGGACAGGATTCGCAAACCGGGGAGAACCAATTACCGTCTCATTTGACGATTATTCTGCGAGCGACTTCTCAACTCGAGGCGAATGCGCCGGCGAAAGCGGCGTTCATTCGAGCCGCGCAAATTTGGGAAGCTCAGGTGAAGTCTCCCGTGACTATCTACCTGGATGCTGACTTTGGCTCGACTAACTTCGGCACGCCGTGGGGTGACACGACTATTGGCTCGACCAGTTCGCCAAGCATTAGTGGGGTTTATCAAACGGTCAGATCGTCGCTCATTGCCGGTGCATCAACACCAGCGGAGTCATCACTCTATAACTCGATGCCTTCATCTGCGCTCCCCACAAATCGCGGTGATCAGTCGTCATTGACCGTTTCAAGCTCGATTGCCAGGGCGTTAGGTCTGTTGGATCCAACCGCGCAGCCTTCCGACAACGCCGCACGCATTGGATTCAACTCTGCGTTTCTGTACGACTTCGACCCGACCGACGGGATTGACTCTAATAGAACAGATTTCGAAGCAGTCGCCGTCCACGAGATTGGCCACGCACTTGGATTTACATCGCGCGCCGGCAGGACTGAACAGACCACGCCGGCCATGTGGGACATGTTTCGCTTCCGTATTGGTACGACGCTGGGTACCTTTGGAACCGCGCAACGAATCATGACCGCCGACGGACTTCAGTATCATTTTGACGGTAATCCAGAAGTTGGCCTTTCTACCGGAGGATCAGACGGCGATGCGCCTGGGGGCGACGGCAACCAATCAAGCCACTGGAAACAGAAATCACAAAACGGTGGGGCCTACATCGGCATCATGGATCCAACGATTGGCAAGGGCGAGCGTCGTCAGATTACTACCAACGACACGAATGCGCTCAACTCTTTTGGATACAACCTCGACAACACCAACCCGCCGCCGCCACCTCCGCCACCTCCGCCTGTGCCGGCAAATAATAATCTGGCGAATGCGCAGGTTATGCCGGTTGCAGGATGTATCGGCAGCATAACCGGAACAAATATCGGTTCGAATAAAGAGAGCGGTGAACCAAGTCATTCGCCGGATAACAATCCCGGCGGTGGTTCTGTTTGGTACAACTGGACCGCTCCGAGCAGCGGCAGCGTCAACATGACCACGCTCGGCAGCAACTACGACACCATATTGGCTGTGTACACCGGGGGTACCATCGCAACCCTCGGAACCCCGTTGGCTGAGAATGATGATGTAGACCCTGGTGTCATAACATCGAGCACTGTGACTTTCAATGCGACCGCCGGCACTGTCTACCGGATCGTGCTTGATGGTTGGGGTGGTGAGGCGGGCAACTTTGTTCTTAATTGGAGGTTAGGCGCATGCACAAACACTATGACCTCTCAACTAAGCGCCTCGAGTTATCAGGTGCCTGAAAACGCTGGCAACGCACAAATAACGGTCAATCGAGCTGATACGTCCGCCGCTGCGACCGTAGACTACGCAACCGGCGATACCGCCGGGTTGACTTCCTGTCAAACGACTACTGGCGCTGCTTCGGAACGGTGTGATTACCAGACTGCAGTGGGTACGCTGCGATTTGCTGTAGGAGAAGCGAGCAAGAGCTTTACGATTCCAATCATCGACGATGCCCGATCCGAAGGAAACGAAACGTTCACCGTCGCGCTGAAGAACTCGACGGGAGCCCTGCTCACTTCGCCGCTGACCGCCACCGTCACAATTGTTGATGACGCGGCGCCAACAGCGAATCCGATTGAGGTACCACAATTCTTCATCACCATGCAGTACGTCGATTTTCTGGGACGCTTACCAGACTCTACTGGACTTGCAAACTGGATGAATACGCTGACGAACTGTCCCAACGGTGGCTTTGGAGAATTTGATAATCCGTCGTGCGATCGCGTTCACGTTTCCTCGGGCTTCTTCCTCTCCGAGGAATTTCGCGGCCGTGGTTACTGGGCTTACCGCTTTTATGAAGTGGCATTGAATCGGCGCCCGGCCTACGCGGAATTTGTCCCTGATATGGCCAAGGTCGGAGGACCGCAATCGCCGCAGTCAGAAGAGCTGAGCAAGTCTGCCTACAAGGACGACTTTGTGCAACGTAGTGAGTTCACCAGCCAATACAACAGTCTGTCGAATGCACAGTTTGTTGATGCTATCGAGGCCAATGCTGAGGTCAACCTCGACAATTCGACCCTGACGGCTCAGTTGAACGGTGGTAAGACACGTGCGCAACTGCTCCGTGAAATCGTCGAGTCGAAACCCGTCGAAGACCAGTTCTTCATCAGGGCCTTCGTGGCGATGCAATACTTTGGCTATCTGCGACGTGACCCCGATACAGTTGGTTACAACAACTGGGTTTCAACGCTCACGGCCAATCCGGCTGACTTTCGTCACATGATCTTCGGTTTTATCTATTCGGACGAGTATCGAACCAGATTCGGCCAATAGTAGTAACCGATTCATAAACACTGCGGACGCCGTAGTGACGCATTAAGAAACGTTGGTTCGCCAGCGTTGCGTCGCCTTCGGCGTCCGCATTATCTTGTTGCATGCGCGTAGTGCTCGACGGTAAACCGCTGGCTTCGTTGCGAACCGGCATAGGCCACTACGGTTTTGAATTAGCGCGTAGCCTCGCACGCATCGCACCTGAGGATGACTTCACGTTTATTTGCCCGGTACCTCTCGCACCGTCAGCGGCAATAGATTTCAAAAAATATCGAGGCCCGAATTTCCACGAAATACATTTCAATTCACCGCGGCTAAACCGTTACTGGTGGAGCTTGGGATTGCCCCTTTATTTGACCGGGGCATCGTTCGATCTTTTTCATGGCGTGAATTATGACCTTCCTCGCTTAAGAGTGATCCCAACGGTTGTGACGATCCACGATCTTTCCTTACTGCTTCACGACGACACGCACCTCAAGCCGCTGGCACGGCGCGCCCGGCGACGGTTGCCACGGGTAGCGCGTTCAGCCGATATGATCATTACTGATTCGGAAACCGTAAAACGCCAGATATCAGATCACCTGAACATTCCAGGGGAAAAAATCGCGGTCATTCCTTTGGCGCCCCGACCAGTATTCAAAAGACTCGACCATCAGCAGACCATTGAACCGCGCCAACGTCTTAAAACTGAGGACGAATTTATTCTTTACGTTGGCACGATCGAACCGCGCAAAAACCTGCAGACCCTCGTGCACGCGTTTGCTGAAATCCTGCGGACCAGCGGCAGGAAGATTCAGTTGGTCATCGCCGGCAGACAGGGTTGGTTAATGGATGAGTTCTTCTCTTCGATTCAAATGAGCGGACTCGAGGAAAGAGTGTGTTTTACTGGGTATCTTACGGATGAAGACTTGTGCGCGCTTTATTCGTCGTGCTCGGTCTTCGTTTACCCGTCACTTTACGAAGGCTTTGGATTGCCGCCGCTGGAAGCCATGGCCTGTGGTGCTCCGGTTGTCACCAGCGACATCCCCGTGATCAAAGAGAGCGTTGGAGAAGCGGCGGTACTGGTTGACCCCAATAGTGTCAATGAACTAAGGCACGCAATCTTGAGTGTTCTGGAGAGTAGAGAACTGAGCGAGAGGCTTGCCAAATCTGGAATTGATCAGGCCGGAAAGTTTACCTGGGAAAAGACGGCAGCGCAGACGCTCGAAGTCTACCGGCAAGTATTAGATTGAGCGTCCGACATGCTTCCAGCTTGTCGCTTGAAATTGTGAAGACTCAAGGTGCTAGTTAGAAGACCTATCCGTCGTTGAAGCCCCCCTGTCTTAACGACAAGCTGAAAGCATGTCGGGACATTTCACAAGCTGAAGCATGTCGGACATTTCAGCAAAACAAAAAGGCCGGCGATCAAGCCGGCCTTTTCGATTTCGAATTTACGTTGCTTTAGAAACGGTTTCGGTATTCAGTCGAATAGATGAATCCGAAAATCATGTGACGGTAATTGCTGGGATCGCTATCGAGAGTCTGAACCCAGTTTGCATAACCAATCGTGTCAGGGTCGCGACGAAGGTAACCGAAGTACTGCATTGAAACGAACCCGCGATTAAAGAATTTATCTTCCACCGCCTTCAATTCAACCACTTCTCTCAGCACGGCAGCTCTGGTTTTCGATCCGCCATTCAAGGCGTCGATCAGCGCTTGCTTGTTGCTGAGTGTGATCTCAGCGTTAGCTTCAAGCATGTTCACATATTCCGCATTCGTCTTGCTGCCATACTTGGTTTGAAACTCCGGCCGGGTCACAAAGTCGGTCGTATAGACGATTTTGGCGGCGTCAGCTGCGGCTGGCGACTGAGAGCCGCCAACGCGAACCATATCCGGAACAAACTCGGCGTAGAGTGGACGCCGGTCAAACCCTACTTCATAAAACCTGTAGGCCCAGTAACCACGACCGAGGAATTCTTCGGAGCGGTAGAAACCGGCTGACACGTGGACGCGATCGCAGGTGGGATTGTCAAATTCTCCAAACCCGCCATTAGGACAACCGCCTAGCGTTGCATTCCAGTTGGCGAACCCGGTCGAGTCTGGCATGCGCACTAGAAAATCGATATATTGCTGCTGCACGAAGAAATCGACGTCATCGATGGTAATTGGCGTATTTGTTCCCGGCCGAAGGCGTAAAGGTTTGACCTTAGTCGTGCCGTAAAAAAGCTCCGAAGGTAGACCGGGAGTTTCAGTCACGATTCTCAAAGTCGGCGGACTCTGCGCAAGAGCAGTTCCACCGATAATGGCAACTAGCAGAAGAGTAAGACAAATCTTCATTGGTTCTCCTAAACCCACGTTGATTTCTATTTGAGAAGCGGCTGGGGCGTTCAGGTCCGTCTAAACAACTCACAGTTTAACGGCCCGAAGGATGTTCGTCAACGAAGACGTCCGACCCGAAGTGAGGTTTTGAGGCCTCGCAGCCTTGCATCTGAATACGCGGCTGTTAGACGCTGTGAACCGAGGTAAAGTTTGATCTAAATGAAAGTTTTTGGCATCAAGGTTGGCAGCGTCTTTGTCTATGTTTGGCTCATTTTCCTGGCCTGCACAATTCTGGTCTCGGCCCGGAATGCTTACCGAAAAGCGCTTAATACTGAGGAATTTGCTTATTCGTGTGACCAATTTGGTTACTTAAGAATGGCAAAGGAGATTCGGAGCGCCGCCAAACAGGGGACGGCTCCTGAGTTCAAGCTGGAATCTCCCCAAACCCGCCTGCTAATTAACTTCATGAAGGAGCAGAAAGTCCCGCTACCTGATTGGGAGGAATTAGTCGCGCCCCACGCGCATCACTTCTTTCCGAAGTCCGACTACGTCGGAGTCCAATATCCACCGGGAACCGGTTTGACCCTGGCTCTATTTCCTGAGGGCCAGGCGGTATATCGTCTCAACAAGACCGTAGTGGCGTTTTTCGCGCTGGTAGGCATCGGCGCTCTAGTGCTGGCTGGTTGGAAACAGGCGTGGGTGTCCGCGGGTCTGGTCACCCTTGCCATTCACCTCGGCCTCTCAGTTCTGGGGAGAATGGGAGCGCTGAGTTTTTCAATCAATGCCGCTCTGATCCCGTTACTGCTAAGTTGCCTCCTCACAATTCTGGCGCTCAGGCTCAAGGCAAAAGAGAACCACCGCTTGGCTTTGCTCGCTGCGTTTGCCGCCGGCAGCGTCCTTGGTTTCGGCACCCTCATTAGGCTCCCCGTCGTCTTCCTGACGCCCGGATTCTTGATATTGCTTTGGCCGAGGACTTGGAAACCTGGAATTAAGAGTCTTCCCATCCTGTTTGGGCTGGGAGTATTCCTCGCGGGCGTTGTACCAGTGGTGATCAACCAACATGCAGTTGCCGGAGCGTGGTATCTCTCAACTTACGCCAGCGTGGACGCGGCCCTGCCAACGCTGGAACGCGTGGGCCACAACTTGTCTTACTTTTTCGGAGATGGTCCAGCTGCGCTCGACAACTGGGCCCTGCGTGATACCTTGATCGGCTTCATCGGCTTTGTGCTTTTCATATACGTGGGACTACGCCAGTACTCGAGCAGTTGGCCCACCAACTGGAAGCGGGTGGCACTCGCAGGACTGGTAACTTGGATCATATCCACAGCTTTCTTCCTGACGCACTGGATTGTGGGTCCGCATTACGCGATTCCAGGTATTTTCGTCACCGTAACCCTGGTAGCGTTTGGTTCGTTAGCCATCGAGGTCTTCTCAGAGAAATCGCCCACCAAGCGAAACCTCCGCAACCCAGTGTTGTGGCTCGCTCTGGCAATGGTGCTTTGGCCCGGCGTGAGCTCTCTCAATCGTGCGTGGCTAGAGCGAACAGAAGTGCCGCCCCCGAAAGGCCCGGTTACGCACACACCGATTGTATTGCCTCCTGAACTAGCCGATGCGCGCGCATGGATTTGGGCCGATCTGTTGACTGGATCGCTTTGGTACTACGCAAACAAACCCGCTTACAAGATTCCATTCACGAATCGAGAAACGAGGGCCAGGATTTTTCGCTTTGTTTACGATAGGGGTGAGCCCCAGTATTTGATTCAGGATAGCGGACAGATGCAAACCTATATTGACGAGATTGAAGCCCTTGGCGGCCACGTTGAAATGAAAGGCAAGATTGATGGGCACAATCCATACTTTCTAATTCACTGGCCTGCCGATGGACCAGCAACCCCGGCACTGCCGGCAACGTAAAATGACTTTCACGCTGTTTGTAGTTCAATGAATTCCAGCTTCACTACAGAAGAAGTCAGTTTTGGTATGGATGATTACGCCCTCAATAAAGAGGTGGAATTTTCGGTGGTAATGCCGTGTCTGAACGAAGCTGAGACCGTCGAAATTTGCATTGCCAAGGCGTTGAAGTCTTTTGATGACCTCGGCCTTTCCGGCGAGGTCATTATTGCTGACAACGGTAGTACAGATGGGTCCCAGGAGATCGCAAGCCGCGCCGGCGCCAGAGTCATCGACGTAACCGCAAAGGGGTATGGAAATGCATTAATGGGAGGCATTGCAGCTGCCAAAGGGAAATACGTCATCATGGGTGATGCTGATGATAGTTATGATTTTAGTAACCTTGGCCCATTCGTCGAACAGCTTCGCAATGGCTACGACCTGGTGATGGGAAACCGCTTTAGCGGAGGTATCGGTGAAGGCGCCATGCCACCGTTGCACCGATATCTCGGCAATCCTGTTTTGACTGGCCTGGGACGGATGTTTTTTTCCAGCCCGTGCGGCGACTTCCATTGTGGTTTACGGGGTTTCAGCCGTGCTGCCGTTGCGAGGATGGAATTGCGCACCACCGGGATGGAGTTCGCGAGCGAAATGGTTGTAAAGGCGACATTACACAACATGCGCATCACTGAAGTGCCGACCCGTCTTTCCCGCGATGGACGCAGCCGAGCGCCTCATCTTAGAAGCTGGCGTGATGGTTGGCGGCACCTTAGGTTTTTGCTCTTGTACAGTCCTCGTTGGCTGTTCTTGTATCCCGGATTGTTTTTGATGATAGCTGGAACGCTGGTCAGCGGTTGGCTACTGATGGGTCCACGAATTGTCGAAGGCGTGGTCTTTGATGTTCACACGTTGCTTTATGCGGCAATGGCAATTGTAATCGGATTTCAGACTGTGGTTTTCGCTGTGTTCACCAAAGTCTTTGCGATTAGCGAAAACCTGTTGCCGGATGATCCACGACTGACCACCTTATTCAAATACATCACGCTGGAAACAGGGGTGGTGGTTGCGGCCCTTCTGCTGGCCAGTGGAATTGCGATGTCAGTTTATGCGTTACAGATTTGGAGTGTACGTTCGTTTGGATCACTCAACCCTTCTGAGACTCTGCGAACCGTCGTGCCTGCGGTGACCTTGATATGCCTGGGCTTTCAAGTTCTCTTTTCAAGTTTCTTCCTTAGTGTGCTCGGTCTAAGGCGGCGGTGAGTACAGAAACTGGCTTCCCAGCAGGCGAATATTCTGGTCGCCCATAAAAAATTCCAGGTCAACAAATATCTTTGCGAAAACAAACCGCCATTTCATGGATAGTGGCTGTGAGTCTCGGGCTCCTTGGCACCGTTCAGTATTTTCTCGCTCAATTTTCAACCCGACTGGACCGCTTCTTTGGAGATCGAGGCGATGCCAGAGGGTTCGTATATTTCTGCGAGCACTGGTACCAGGCATTTCAGGGGAAAACAAATCTGCTTTCGCCGGGAATCTTCTATCCGGTCAAGGGCACGTTGGCGTATTCCGATCTGCTATTGGGATATGCCCTCCCTTACTCGCTCTTTCGTGCGCTTGGGTTTGAAATGTTCACGTCAGTAGAGCTGGCCGTCATTCTGGTCGGCTTTCTGAACTACCTGTCATGTTTCGTTCTCTTGAAAGTTGTCATGAGGTTGGGGTTGTTGCCCTCTTGTGCTGCGGCGATGTTCTTTGCCTTTAACAGCCCCAAGTTTTTTCAGATCGGTCATCTCCAGTTGCAGTTTGTTTTGTTTCTGCCACTGATCCTGATCTGCCTCATCTCGTTTGCAAAGCAATCGCCCAAACTCAGTCAGAAGAAAGCCGCAATTTACTTATCCCTGGCAGGGCTACTGCTCATTTTGCAGTTGATGACGGCGTTCTACCACGCTTGGTTCTTTGTCTTTTGGTCATTCCTGTTTTTGTTGCTGGCTTTGAGTTTTGCGAAGAGCCGGCAATTCCTTTTCGGGCTCCTGCGAAAATACTGGCGTGCGATTGGTTTTAGTAGCGCAGTGTTTTTATTGGGATTTGCTCCCTTCATGCTGCTTTACATGCCCACAATGAAGGTGGGTTCGTGGTATGCCTACGACTATGTCACGCAGATGGTTCCCGAGTGGTGGTCCATCCTGTCAATGGGAGACGGCAATTATCTTTGGGGATGGTTGTCCGCTGCCATCACACCTGACCCGCCGCCTGCGACATGGGGCGAGCTAAAAGTCGGACTAGGCCTGGTTCCTTCGGTGCTTTGGATCCTCTTGACAGTAGTAGCTCTGTGGTTGCTGCGGAAGTACTCCACCCCCAAAACATCAACGGATTCATCAATGGTCGACGGAACCATTCATCCCGGCGTCGCACGAACGTTTTTGGCACTGACGATCCTGGCTACCACGCTCTTTTACCTTTTGGGAATGAAATATGGTGGCTATTCACCCTGGTACTTTGTCTATAACTTTTTCCCAGGAGCTGGTGCTATTCGCGCGGTGTCGCGATACGTGATTGTTCTTACTCTTCCCATGGCCATTGCCTTCGCATACGCGATGGATTTTGCGCTGAACCGGGCTATGAAGCTAAAACGTCGCGGTACCAAAGCGGCGGTAAGCTTTGCGATCGTGCTGATTGCTGCGTTCGGTGTTTTTGAACAGTTTGGTGTTTTCAAAGTTGGCGGCACGGGGTTTTCCAAATCGACTGAAAAAGCATACCTCAACGCCATGGTGGCTAAGCTTCCGAAGGACTGCGAGGCTTTCTACATAACTCACGGTCCGAAAGGGAAACATAATCCCTTTGAATATCAATACGACGCCATGCTCATTTCGATCATGAGCGGAATCCCGACCCTCAATGCATCCAGCAGTCAATTTCCTCGAGATTGGTCCTTGTACTTACTTAAGGACGCCGATTATGAAAGCAACGTAAAAAAGTGGATTACGGCACAGAACATTACGGGTAAGGTTTGCCGGCTCGAGGTTGGACCACAGGTGGGAGCGTTCGGACCTCATGAACCGAACCCGATTGAAGACCCCAATTTTTTTGTCATCCAGCATTATCGCGACTTAATGAAACATGAACCCAGAAAAGACGAGATTGAACCCTGGGCCAAAAAAATATTGGAATGCAAAAAGGTGGACGTCGGGTGTAAGCGCGAAGATGTTGCCCTCGAGCTTTTTCAGGCCACCCAGTTCCTGGACAAAGGGTCCTTTATTCTCCGCGTGTATCAAGTGGGCCTGGGACGATCGCCGCGATTCGCGGAATTTGATTCTGACCTCGATCGGCTTGGCGCAGGTCCATTGGACCTCTTCAAACAAAAGTTCGCAGATGACTTCGCGGCAAGACCCGAATTTACCCAACGTCATCAGGAAGAATCAGACGCCGATTATCGCTTGGAGCTGTGGAAGGCGGTCGGGCTTAAGGCGGAAGATATTAGCTTTGCTGCAGAAGAAAACCAGGGTAAGGGCCAGATTCTAAAAATCATTGCTGATCACAAGGCGGTTTCTGATGCGCTTTCCGATCGAGTGTTTGTGACGTTGTTTTATTTTGGTTATTTACGGCGCGATCCTGAAAAGGCAGGGTTGGATCAATGGTTGAAGACCCTCGGCACAACCCGTGACCGCAAACATGTGATGGCCGGTTTCATTAATTCATCTGAGTACAGAGAACGGTTTGGTTCTGACTTCTAGGGCGCTCCTACCGCTTATTTTTTACCCCCGCCTCATGTGGTTTAGCGCAGTTTTCAACAACTCTGATTAGTTCACCCTGAACCCGAGAAAAGTTGTATTTGTCGCGTACGTATTTAGACCCCCGCGATCCAAACGCCTTCGCAGCTTCTTTATCAGACGCGAGTCTAGTCAGCTTGTCGGCAAAATCCTGATAGTCGCTGTACACGTAGCCGCCTTCGCTGATGGTCACGTGGTCGGCTATCACTGAGGACTTGTCGCTTGCCAACACCGGCGCACCCTGGGCCATAGCTTCAAGTGTCACAATACTGAAACTCTCTCTCGCAGACGGCATCGCCAGTGCGGTTGCTCCGGCCATTAAACTGAACTTTTCATCTGCTGAAACAAAACCTCGAAAATCGATGTCGGGATGGGATGGAACAGGAATGTCGTCTTTCCCCGCCAGGACCAGGCGTAGGTCAGAAGGGCATTGTGCTTTGAACCTTACAAAATAGTCGAAGAGTTCTAAACAACCTTTGTTGGGATCGATGCGGCCGCAATACAAAATATATGGTGACTTCGAAGATACCGGTGGACGTCGCTCACCATCGATATTCATTCCAACTACATCACCCGGTAACTCACCCCAAAACCGCTGACCCAATCGTTGTTCAGCGTGGGTCAACCAAACAATCGAACGAGCACGGTGCGCCGCGTTCTTGTAGAGAGACAAGTACGCCGGTTCTTCGTCATGCAAAGTGGGAGCGAAGAGCGCGAAGTTGCGCGGCACTTGCAACAGACCGAAGTAGCTGGTGGCATACAAATACGTAACAAAAATAATGGTTTGGTAGTCTGCCCACTTCTCTTTCACAAAACTCAAGAGCGGTTTTGAGTAAGGGCCCTGACTTCTGACGAACTCCTCCTGCAACGGAAGTGGCCAGCGCAGTCGCTGCGATCCGTTGAGCGACGCAGAAGCCCCAGACTGCTTGAAATCTTCCAGCAACCTGTGATGTAGGCTGCCCCAGTATTTCGTGCGACCTATGGAAACAGGAAACCTTCGAATAGTTACTCCGTCGCGCGACTCTTCACCGGCGGGAAGGGAATTGGCCCAGTCCGAGGTGGCCAATGCGGTCGTGGTGAGGACTTCAGTCTGATAGTCGTCCTTGAGGAGGTACGCATACTGCCACGCGAGTGATTCTGATCCCCCTACGATCGACTCGTGGCATCGTTGCACAACGATCGCGACTTTGTTCACAGCACACTCTCCAGCGCGCTCATGAACCGCAGCTCGATTCGATCATTGGTAAACGAGTCGGCATATCGGCGGCGTCCGAGGTGGCCCATGCTGCTGGTAACGCCTTCATCACTGACCAGAGTGTCGATGGATTCTGCAAAGATAAGCGCGTCATAACTTTCCCAAACTAATCCGCTGTTGCCGAGCGTCTCAGGAATTGCCGATGAGCCTAACGCTAAGACGGGAATACCCATGGACATCGATTCGATGAGCGGGACACAAAAACCCTCGTGCTCGCTGGTTGTAACGAACAAGTCCGACATCAGGTAATACGACTTGAGAGCGGCCTCGCCTACGTGACCCGTGAATACAACAGCCTCGGCTACTCCCAATTCTGCTGCTGTTCGGCGGAGATGTTTCGAATACTCCTGCAAGCTCGCTCCTTCCTTTCCAACAATGAACAGCCTGCTTGCAGAGTTGTAGTTGTGAAAATAGGTTGCGAAAGCTTCGAGTAAGGCGACGTGACCTTTATTTGGAAACAAGCTGCCAACCATAAGCAGCGAAGCCTTTCCATCGCGGTATCGATCGATGATCTCGAATTCCGGTTCGGTTTCTTCGAGGCGGTCGGTTTGGTGGAAAGGTGGGACCACCTGATGCGCTGTCTTGTCTGCACCAGCTTCGACCAGTTCACTCATGTTGTAAGCAGACGCAGACAAGTAGAGGTCGCAATCGGCCCGGGCGATTTCTACGGTCTGCACTCGTCCAGCCTGGCAGACGCCCTGATACTCATCGCTCCAAGCCGAGAAAAACGCTGGAGGCGTCACATTGTGATACTTAATCACTTTGCGCCCCGGAAGTTTGCGGCAGATGTCCCATCCAAACTCCCAACCCATCGAATGGTGATAGATCAGAATGTCGTCTGAACTTTTGATGAATGAACCGATACTGGAAATCGGATTAATGTCGAGGTCCTTAGCAGCAACGTTCCAATCAGAGGCATAGATCATCGTGTTGAATCCACGACTGCGCAAGACGCGATACATTCCGAAGACGTCGTTGCAGACGGCATCGCCTGAAGTTACATGCGGTGTGACGATTGCGATTCGAGTCATAAGGGCGAGCTGAAGGCTACCGCTCCCTGGGAGTTCTGCGCGCGATAATTCCGTAATCCATCGGTCCATAGAGGACATCATTGAAACGATGGGTAAGTTCTGTATCACCCTCTATTCGTTGAGACGCCAGGGGGTGCAGATTGATGACCTCAACGTCAGCGAAGCCTTTCACTTCCAGGACAAAGCGCATCATCTCGCTCGGGACCGGACGCCGGTGAGTGGGGTCGAGGTGAAAGTTACAACTACCAACCAGAACGTTTTCGGGATTTGGCGTCTCGAAAATCAAAATCCCCTCAGACTTTAAAACCCTCATGATCTGATCGACTAAAGCTATGAGTTCGTCAAAATCAAGATGCTCAATAAGGTGAAAGCTGGTTACTGCGCTGACGCTGCTGTCCGGCAGACTTCTGAGATAGGTCATGCCGTCAATGCAGAGCACATCCAGCTGAGCTTGTGCACAACGGTCGCTCATTACCCGATTTGAATCAACACCTTTGGCTTGAATGCCGGTATCGCGAAGGAGCTCCAGCCATTCACCGCGCCCTGATCCAAGATCTAAAACGCCTGAAGTAATTCCGGCTTCTTCAAGATAAGGCAGGTACACTTTGAACTTCTCTTTGATCTCTGCCCGATCACCCCGGAAGCGATCTTCAAGCGATGCGTAGAGCGCATCGTGGCGGTGTTGCCATTCTTCGTCGACGCCGATCAAGGCTTCCGGATCTGGTTTCTGAGCGGGTGCCTGGAGCGCAGCTATGAGTGTCGCCGTCTGCGCATGCTGCAGCGTTAGATCCACTCTCATCTTGCTTAACAAGTTGTTGAGTTGCTCAATCGAGTTCGATTGGGACGTGATTGTTTGCAACTGAGCCGCCAAATCAGTCTGCAAACGATCGCCGAAATCCTTCTGGTCGCCAGTGACTTCCGTCAACGTTTGAATCACCCCCTGAATAGACCGGACAGTTTGCTCGTGAGACAGCAGCGTTTGTTCCTGTGCGAGCAGCGTATGCGTGTGCAGTGCCCTTTGTTGTTCGAGCAGGTCGACGAGATCCTGACGTTGATCCGCCAAACGCTGCGGCCACGAATTGACCTGATTGGCGAGTTTGCGAGTCACATCGATAAGCTGGTTAAGATGGTGGGCGATCCGCTCATCCTGTTGAATAGAATGACTTTCGAACTGTCGCCGATCAGCAATCGCGTGTGGCGTTCTGAAAAACGCGATTACCAGTTGCACGAAGTAACCAATTATTGGCAGTCTTCCCAGCGAGCGGATCCTCGCTGGAACGCTCAGGCCATCAATCACTACCTCATTCTGTTTTCCTTCCCGCGAGCGTTGAAGCTGTGCCAGGACGTCGATCTTGTTTATCTCACCACTCCGGAGTTTATGAAGAAAGACATCAAGCCCGGCCTGGTCAGGTTCACGCCCCAAGATCGCGCGATATGCATTGCGAACAAACTCTCGATCATGGAATTGCAGTAGATCGTTTACGTGGTAATGATGATCTGGCGCTGGGCGGAAGTCAGGGGTGAACTTTAACTCGGGTAGATCCAGGTCGATGGGTTTCCCGGGCGCGCTGGGAACGCGTAGGCGAAGCGGTCGCGACGGGCTGCGCTGTGATGCAGCCTCCAGGATGCGAAGCTTCAGTCTCTCAATATCTTCTTCCGAATCCACCATTGCCTGCATATCTAAACGTTTCCGAGTTATTTCTCGGCCACTAACGAAGTCTCATGCGTTTGAACACCTGCGGGATGGTCCAAATGTTTTACCGCCACTGTTGCGTTCAGATTAACAACACCTTCAATCGACATCGTACTCATCACTCGAAAAAAACGGGCCCCATCCACCCAATCAAAACTCACAGCGTCGGGACTGTGTACAGCGACGGCCAACGAATAGAAGTCGGGTGCCAGCCAGCAGTCGAAAGTGAATCTCACTTCCACCGTTTCGCCCGGATATACAGGCCCAAACGATGTTGATTGGATCTCGGTATTAGTTCCGTAGATATGTATACCGTGACGGTTTCTGATCAGAAAACCACAGACTGGATCGTCGATCCGATCTTTAAACGACAGTAGAACTCTTATTTGTAAACGTTCGCCACTTTCAACCAACTCTACTGGATGATCTGTCGAGTCGAGTACGTCTACTTTAAGTATCTCAGCACTCCCGTCTCCATGACGGAATGTATAGTCTGCCAGCGTGCTTTCTGGTTGAACCGCCGCTTCTTCAGCTAACTGGGTGGTCGTCTCGTACGCTTCCTCTCTAGCCATGATCATCTTCTGGTAGAAATTCAAAACGTCGGCTGGGCGGCCGTCAGTCTTGACTCTGCCATCGCTCAAAAGGATTGCTCTCGAACAAAGTGCGCGAACGGCGTTAGGATCGTGCGAAACAAAAAGGATAGTCACACCCGATTCCTGCATTTCCTTGAGTCGGCGCATGCAACGATGCTGGAAAATCGCGTCTCCGACGGCCAGGGCTTCGTCGACGATGAGAATGTCGGGGCTGGCGCTAATGGCAATCGAGAAAGCGAGTCGGACATACATCCCGCTTGAATAGGTCTTTACCGGTTGATAAATAAAATCGCCAATCTCTGCAAACCGTTCGATTTCAGGCAGCAACGCTTCAGTTTCACTTCGCGAGAACCCCATTAATGCAGCATTCATGAATACGTTTTCGATACCGGTAAATTCATGGTTGAAGCCGGCGCCAAGTTCGAGTAGTGCCGCTACCCGACCTTCAATTGATACGCTGCCGTGAGTTGGCTCGAGAGTGCCGGTAATGATTTGCAGCAGGGTTGACTTTCCACAGCCGTTTGGCCCAATGATTCCCACAGTGGTTCCGGCTTCAACTTCGAAACTGACATCGCTTAGGGCCCAGAATTCGCGATGCCTTTTCCACCGGCCGCGGGTGAGCATCTCCTTCAAACGGTCGTTTGGCCGCTCGTAAATGCGGTACAGCTTTGAGACTTGCTCGACGCGGATTGCGTTTTTCATCGAGTCAAAACGATAACTGTTCCGACGGTACGGGTAAAGTCAGACCAGCTGCAACAGCCCCAATGCTGAAAGTCATGCCTGCTTGCGATTGCATGGATCTCTGCGTAAAATGACCCCTCTTTTTACGCTGGGTGAGTTTGGTTCTTACTTTTCCACCCACGCGTGCTGCTGCTCGCTCCCCGGGGGCATCTAATCTGCTCGTATCTGCGTCTTTATTTCGGAGGCTTTTGTGAAGCGAGTTTTCAGTTATCAGTGCGCCCTGGCTGCGCTTATTGTCGTCCTGGGCGCGTTTTCTTTTGTCAACGGACAAATCGCAAGCGCCACCCCAGATCCATTTGTTAGCCAGATTACTTCATCGTCCGTCGGCGGATTATTAAATCCATTTGTTTCCTCCGCTGGCGACTTGACCGCGAATGGCCGCTTCGTTGTGTTTGAGTCAAACGGAGATGTGGCTACTCAAAATCGAAATAACGCAGACGGAAATCGCGAAATTTTTCTTTTCGACTATGCTCAACGACGAATATTTCAGATAACCAACACCAGGAACGTTCTTAAGCCGCCTGCAAGTCCGAGTCCGACACCGTCTCCGTCGCCAAGCCCCAGTCCATCCGCCAGTCCAACTCCGACACCCGGGCCAACGCCGGCTGACACCAGCCTCGTCGCAATCGAGATTAGCAATAACCGTCCGATGATCAGTTTCGAACCGACGCTGGTTGGGGGGCAACGCTTCTACACAATCGTATTTAGTTCGAACGCACCCAACCCGGCAAATTTTGATGGCACCGGCAGCACGGCGCTTAGTGCTGACGCAAATCAGGAAGTTTGGATTTATCTCGTGCCGGCCGTTACAGACTTGAGCCTATCGGCTGGAGACGAGTTTACTTTTAATAATTTGTCTGCCGGAACATTTCAGCAGATTACGAACACCACGGCGAGCCGCGCGCCGACGGCCGGCTCCTTCGGGGTTCTGCCTTTCGTTGCTGACGACAACCGCGAAGCTACTATTAGCGACAATGGTGACATCATCGCGTTTATTTCCACGCGGAGTTTAATCGGAACCGGCAACACCGACGGCAATCCGGAGTTATTTCTCGCGTCTCGGACAACCGCTAACTGGTCCACTTTCACCTTGACCCAGGGCACCAGTACACAGGATGAAACAGTTGGACCAACAATTCATTCCAGGTTCCAGCAAAATCCGTCACTGTCTGCCAGCGGCTTGAGTGTCGCATTTGTCTCGAGTGCCAACCTCGCAGGCAACAACAATGATGATGGTAGCGGGCATGGAAACGCCGAAGTGTACCTGGCGGATTACACTGGAACTGCGCTCGCAAATATTCGACAAGTTACGCGAACGAAATCAGATGCCAGCGCCTCGACAGTGAATATTCTCAGCCCGGGTCGCAGATTGAGCCGCGACGGACAACTGATTGCATTTGAGTCGCTGGCCGAAGATCCCAGAGCTAACGCAACTACAAACACCAGCTTCTACGGAGTATTTGTCTACAACGTCTCCGGCGACAGCGCCGTCAGAGTTGGACCACGTGCAACCGCGGTTCCTGGCGACGTGATCCGTTTCCCGGCGTTTACTGACTACAACTCCTCGCTCGCTCCGTCGACTCTGGTTTTTAGTTCGGCGCTGAACTTCAAAACAGATGGAACGTTTCCGGCCGCTGATCAGGCGACTACCGGCCTAAATCCCAGCAATCAGCCTCAGATTTTTTCAACACAACTTCCGTTTGGTTCCAGCAGCACTTTCACCCGATTGACCCGCAATCCAGTAGGCGGCTTTGGCGGTATTCGACCTTTGACCAGCTCAAGTCGAACGCGCATCGCTTTCAGTTTGAGCGGGTCGGATCTGGGGGATGGCAATGGTGATTTCTCGAGCGAAGTATTTTATTTACTAACTCCAACCGTCACGACCGAGTCCGCGGCAGTACTGTCGTTTTTCACAGGAGCCAGTAACTTCCCGGTGGCAACCGCGACCCCGGCTCCAAGTCCAGCGCCTTCGCCAACGCCGACACCCACACCAGGCACTATTGCCGGTGGTCTTGCGCCGGGCGAGCTCAGCATCGTTAGATCAACCGTAGCTCTTGCGCCGGGTGATAAGGTGGGAGCAGGAGGCTCGGAAACAGATCGTCGACCGATTCTTCCGATTGAATTGTTGGGCGTTTCTGTTTCAGTAAATGGGGCAGCGGCGGGGCTGTACTTTGTGGGAGATACTCCAGCTGAAGGAATCAACTTCGTAATGCCGCCCAGCCTCACAGCTGCGGGCGTTGCGACCGTGGTGGTCAACAACAACGGCACCATTTACCGGGGATTTGTGCAGGTACTCGCGGCACAACCCGATATTTTTACTTCGACAAACGGTGAACTAGGTGTTGCAGTTATATGCAATGTTACCAATCCAACTGTTCCAGGCTGTGTGACGGGACCGTTCCCGCTGATGTCAGCGGACAGTACCGGTACAATGGTTTCCACTGTCCTGGAGATTCAGCTCACCGGGGTCCGTAATGTTGCGGCGGGCGAAACTCGAGTGACCATCGGTACAACCGATATCACTCCAACATTGGTGTTCCGAAACATAAACATGTACGGCTTTGATCAGATCCGATTGACGTTGCCGGCGACGTTAGCTCCCGGAACCTATCCGGTCATCGTGACGGTGACGAGGAATGGCACATTCCAGAGCAGGGCAGCGGCCACCGCACCGACGATAACTATCGCTCCCTGAACCACGACCTACTTTGGTCAAACCCGCACGCTCAAGAGCGTGCGGGTTTTTTCTTACCGACGACTCCGGAAACTATCCTCAGACGGCGCGAAAAGTGGTACTATCCCCAACAAATGGGGTGTCTCCACACACACCCCTTCCGATAGCCAACACAAGTAGAGTTTTCCAGCAGTCTTCGTTCGTTCAATGCGACGTTCAAAACCGATCCTCGTGGTTCTGGCGACCCTCGCATTTAGTGTGTCCGGTTTTCCCGCGGCGCCGGAACCTCCGGTATCTCAACGCACAATCAAATGGTCCACTCGCAATATCAAGATCGCATTGTCGTCTTCTGTGACAAACCGAGGTACTAGCATCACCGCCGGTAGCGACGTCGCCGGCGCTTTGCGACGAGCACTCGATTCATGGTCAGCGGCGTCGGGAATTAATTTTGACGTTGTTTCCAGTGATGTGCGTTCGATCAATGCGCGCGGCGCAGGCGATGGCGTGAATCTGGTAACGATAGCCTCGACGTCGGAGAACCTGGCGCTGTTCAAAGCTGGAAACAATGCGGCCCAAACGCGAGTTCACTTTGATCAGACGACAGGATTATTAACGAGGCAGACATCGTGATTAATCCTTACCCTCGCGCCGAGGATGGAACCGCCTTATTGTTTTCGACAGATGGCACACCCGGTACTTACGATCTTGAATCCACTTTTGCACATGAGATCGGTCACTTGCTCGGACTGAATCACTCCAACGTGATTGCGGCCACGATGCAGGAAACCCAGGGCATCAACGGCACCTTTGGTCGGCCTGCGTTTGAGGCGCGTAGTTTGAGCGAGGCCGATCGAGTTGCGGTCCTGTCGCTGTATGGCCCATGCGAAAACTTAGGTACGGTCAGCGGCAAGGTGCTCAAGAATTTTGCGGGACGAATGGCGGCGGTAAGTGGAGCGCATGTGTGGGTCGAGGAATTGGAATCGGGTCGAGTGGTTGCGAGTGGGCTGGTGGGATCGAGTGGCAAGTTTAATATCGGATGTCTCGCGGCAGGCCAATACCGAACCCTCGTTGAAAACGTTGATGACGATGACTCCGCCCTTTCAACGGATGGCAAAACTGCCCGACGACGAATCCTCCGTCGCACAGAAATAAGTAGCTACCTGCGCGTCTTTGCTGACAAAGAAAGCCCGCTGAGCTTCCTGCTGGCTCCAATTCAAAACTCGTCTCGAACATTAAGGCCGCGTTTCTACGGGACAAATGGTGAGCTTTCTACTGTTCCGATTCTCGCAAGCCTGGCACACAAATGCGGATCTTCATTGCGGGGCAAGGCGTTGATCAGGTTTCTGGCGCCGGACTGAAAACGAGCTCACCCTATCTCGCAATCGATCCTGCCAGTTTACAGACACAATCTGCCGGCACGACCTCGGTGATTAGTTTCAACGTCACTGTTGCTGGCAGACGCTCCCGCCGGCGACTACACCTTTCTGCTCGAATCAAGTCTTGGCGAACTTGCCTATCTCGTCGGCGCGCTCAGTGTTAACCCCGGGGACTAATTCCAACTTAAATCTGAATCAACGTCTTTCTAATCTCAAGGCTGCCGTCTGTATTATTCCTCAGCTACCCTTTACTATTCCCGCCAATGATTTCAGCTCAAGCAGCAAGGCGAGCCGTATGGCGGCCGCTATGGGAACTTCCCGGGCGCATGGACCTGATCCTATCGCTCGCTAGACGGGAGTTTGCCGCTCGCTACAAAGGTTCACTACTCGGCATCGTCTGGGCCGTGGTCACGCCGGTGACAACAATTGCGATCTTCACTTTTATTTTTGCCGGAATCTTCGGAGCGCGGTTCGGAAGCGGTGGGACGCACTGGGACTATGCGATCTATTTGTTCTGCGGGTTATTGCCATGGACCATGTTTCAGGAGACGGTCCAACAATCGGCGACCACGATCGTGTCACACGCGAATCTGGTGAAGCGCGTTGTCTTTCCGCTGGAGACTTTGCCTGCAGCCCAGGCGCTTTCGTCGCTGGTCACCCAGATGTTTGGGACAGTGGCCCTGATCTTGGCGACGCTACTCATTCATCGCAATTTGCACGCGACAGTGTTGTGGCTGCCGGTGTTGATTATCCCGCAGCTTATTGCTGCGATTGGCGCGGCGTGGCTGGTGGCTTCGTTAGGTGTTTTCCTGCGTGATATTGCGCAGGGCGTGGGGCTGGTGTTGATGGCGTGGATGTTTTTGACGCCGATTATTTATCCGGAGTCGATTGTGCCGGCTGGGTATCGGACGTTCATCAGCATCAATCCATTTACCGCACTCGTGCGTAATCACCGCCGGATATTGTTGGAAGGTTTGCCGCCCGATTGGACCGGCCTCGCTTACTTCAGCGTCTTCGCTTTGTTTCTGTTTCTATTCGGCTATTGGTGGTTTGCGCGCACGCGGAAGAATTTCGCGGATGTGATCTAAAAAGCGCCAAAGGCGCTTACCCACTAGTCTTTCTACCTCGGCGCGCCGGTACGGTCCATTTGTAAACCGTGCGGAAACCCTTAAGCCATGGCACTCGAACAGTCTCCTCCGGCGCCCAATCACCCATCCGGAAATCATGTGACACGATGCGCGATCCTGGTCGCAGCTCCCGCAAAAGTTTCGGACGCAGCAACACATTCAACTTCTCCGACAGGTAGAGCGTCACCACTGTCGCTTCGCGCAAACTGATTACGAACATATCGTCGTTTCGAAAGCTCACCAGCGAGGCTACGTCTGCTTTGATCGCGTTTTCCTTTGCTTCTGCCACCAGCTTGGGATCGATCTCTATACCAACAGCGCGAATGCCAAACTGTTGTGCCGCAGCAATCGGGATACGGCCGTCGCCACTGCCCAGGTCGTAAAGTACGTCGCCGTTTTTTATTTCCGACATGCGCAACATTTGGTCGACGGTTTCCGGGGGAGTCGAGTAATAGATGACGTCGGGTTTGCGCAACGGTCGTGAGGGCTTTCGAGGTTTCTGCTGAGCAGTGGTCGAGCCTGAAGCAGCAAGGAAAATCAGCACAATCGCCGCGGTCACGAAACAAAAACCCGACACTTCGGGATAGCGCCGGATGCCAGAGTCAGCTGGATATACCAACTCGAACATCGTCTTGCAGGGCGAAGATTTTGTGCCGATCGTCATTCTCAATGTAGGTTTGGGAATCCGGCGCTACCGCGCCTCGGTTCTGTAATGCTAACCCCGTTGACAGCAATATTTTGCGCGTGATAGCGTAGTTTTCGGTCTTTTCATCCAGGAGAAAGGGCCGCGAATCAAAAAATGGTTGGTACCCGCCGTCGCTTTCACACCTCTGCGTTTGACTCCAATCCCATATTCGGTGATACATAATACCCTTAATGGCTTTCGAAAAGGCTAAGGTCCTAAAGGCTGCTGAAAAATTCCTCTCACAGGGAAAAATCAACGCTGCCATCAAAGAGTATCGTCAAATCGTTGAAAATGATTATGACGATCTCACCGCTCTCAACATGTTGGGAGATCTCCAGGCGCGCGCCGGGGACAAAGATGAGGCAGTCGCCTGCTTTACTCGAATAGCGGAGCATTATCGCGACCAGGAGTTCCGGCTCAAGGCCATCGCGATGTACAAGAAGATCGAGAAGCTCAAGCCTCGCGATCCTGAAACCGCAGCCAAACTCGCAGAACTCTATATCGCGCAGGGTTTGAACGTCGATGCCCGCGCGCAACTCCTCATCGTTGCCGATGCCCACACTCGTGAGGGTAAGAGTAAAGAGGCTCTCACGGTGCTTCACAAGATTGCCGATCTCGATCCCCAAAACACCGAAGTCCGCCTCAAACTGGCCGCAAGTTATCTCAAAGAAGGTATGCACGCTGACGCAGCCAAAGCTTTCTGCGAGGGTGCCGCGCGCATGCTCGAGAAGGGCGACCTGGAACGTTCTCTGGATGCGTACACAACGGCGCTCGACCTGCTCCCCAACGACAAAACTGTCCTGCGCGGACTGGCATCGGTTCATGCGGCGTTGGGAAGCTCTGACGAAGCTGCAGAGTTGTTGGAGAAGGCCGTTGAGGAAAACCCAGAAGATCGGGAACTGCTCGACATGCTGGCCCATGCCTACATCGAGGGTAGGGATCCGGCGGGCGCCGAACGTGTTATCGGCACGATGATGTCGCAGGATGCATCCGACTACCGCCGCTATATCGAGGTCACGAACCTCTATTTGCGGATGGGTAACGCGACCAATGCGGCTCGAATACTCGAAATCATCATTGAACCGATGTTGTCGGGTCGTGAAGAAAACGATCTACTTGAACTCGTCGATGCCTTGCTTCAAACCGAACCAGAACAGGTTGCCGGTCTGCGCCTGCTGGCGCGAATTCATTGGTGGCAGCGCGACATGGAGAAGTTGCGCTCTGCCCTGGAGCGTTTGGTGGACTCAGCCGAAGCGGCAGGCTTGGTAGACGAGGAGCGCTACGCGCTGACGCAGTTAGTTAGGCTAGCTCCGGACGAACTCCGGTTTAGCGAACGGCTTGAAGAGCTGGGTGGTTCGCTGGAGGAGGTGGAAGAGGCTCCACAGATGAACGTGTCGCCGTCGGGTGAAGGTTCTTATGACGACTTTGCCCTTGTGGGAGACAGGTTCGGCGACCTCGCGGAAACTGACGCTGAACCCAACCTGGAGCAGGCGGAGGAGTTTGAGTGGAACACAGTGGCCGAGCCCACCAGGACCGACGCAAATGCTTCCTTTGCCGATCTGAATGAAACTAATGATGAGCCTGATTCCGAGGTCCAGATATTCCACGATGCATTTTCGATTGGACAATCGCAAGGCGAGGCCAAGCTTGAAGATGCGGAAATGTCAGTGGAAGGAGAGGTTGAGTCTGACGGGGACAACGCTGCCCGCGTAAAGGCGATGATGCAGCAGGAGCTGGAAAGCGTCGACTTCTATATTACTCAGGGCTACTCGGATATTGCGGTTGACACGCTGGAACTACTCGAGCGTCAGTTTGGCGCCCATCCTGAAATTGAATCGCGACGCGCGAAACTGGCAAGTGCCCCGAAGGCAAGCACGCCCACAGTTGACGTGATCTTGAATGAGGATGAGTTTGAGCCCCCAGCGGTCGATGACCCCGGCGTTCATGTGGTCTTCGGCGATGTCGAAATTAGTGTGACACCGCCATCGCCTGCTGCAACGCCAACGCCGCCGGTTGGTAGCGGACTCGATTCCGGTCTGGCCGAGGTTTTTGAAGAGTTTAGGTTGGAAGCTGAGGGCGATGATCACGCATCGTCGAACGAGGATTACGAAACGCATTACAACATGGCCACTGCTTACAAGGAGATGGATCTTCTTGATGAGGCCATCAGGGAGTTTCAGGCCGCAGCGGCCTTGTCATCGCCGGCTGATGGAACGGCGCGATACTTCCAGTGTTGCAACATGCTCGGTCATTGCTTCGTACAAAAGTCTATGCCGCGCGCAGCTGTGCTGTGGTTTAAGAAGGGAATCGAAGCTCCTGGCCGGTCGGCGGATGAATACAAGGCGCTGCAATATGAGCTCGGGTCAGCTTTTGAGCAGATGGGTGAACTAAACCAGGCTGTGGCTGCGTTCACTGAAGTCTACGGAGTTGACGTTGATTATCGAGACATTGCCGATCGTCTTACCGAACTGCAGTTGCGTCAGGGACGCGAATCGTAAAGCCGGGTAGATGGTGAATGGTAAATGGTGAACGCAGTCGCCGACGCCCATTTACCATTCACGATTTACCATTCACCATCTTTTTTATGTCTGCCAAGTTAAGCGTCATTTTTTACATCGTGCTCTGCCTGGAGATTGGCATTGTGCTGACTTTACTGCCCTGGATTCCGCAGGGCACGCTCGGCTTGAGCGAGTGGGGCAATAACTATTTCCTCCTGTACGCCGCGAGGAAAACTGGAGTTTACGCCCTCCAGACTGTAGTCGCTTCTGGTTGGGTACGTGGCGCGGTGACTGGTGTTGGTCTCCTGAATATCGCCATCGCCTTTTGGGAAATCTTTCATTTCAGGCAAACTGTTCGTGCGCTTCAGGAGAGTGTCGACCCGACTAGGCCGCGCATTAATGAGACTCAAAACGGAAGAGAAACTAATCTATCTGATCACGAGCGGGCACACCCATCCCCAAACCACCCCAGCCAGTAAAGAGTTCCTGGACATTCTTCGCCTAATCGAAGTAGCTGTAACGACTGGAGTAAACCTCATCCAGATTCGTGAGAAGCAGCTTACTGCCCGGACGTTATTTGATTTGAGCGCAAGCGCTGCGCGTATCATTAATGGCAGTCGCACCCAATTACTCGTTAACGATCGTGCTGACATAGCTGTTGGCGCCGGTGCTGACGGAGTTCACCTGGCGGCAAACTCCATGGCGCCCGATGTCATAAGAGCGACCTTCGGAAATGATCTTTTGATCGGCGCTTCCACGCACTCTCTTGAGCAAGTCTCGACAGCAGAATCGAAGAGCGCTGATTTTGTGGTGCTTGGTCCAATTCTTGAAACGACTTCGAAGGTGGAATACGGCGCGCCGCTGGGAATGGACACCCTGCGAAAGGCTGCTGAGACACTTCCTTCATTTCCTATTCTTGCGATCGGTGGGATCACAATCGCTCGTGCCGCTGAATGTTTGGTTGCAGGCGCGCATGGGATTGCGGCGATCAGTATGCTTAACGATCCGCACCAGCTCCCAGGTGTAGTGACTGAACTCAGGAACAGTTTTAAGTGAGCATGGATTCTCGAATGGCAGGAAAGCATCTGCAACCGATCGCACTAACCATCGCCGGCTTTGATCCTTCCGGTGGAGCCGGCGTCCTGGCAGACGCGCAAACCTTCGTCGCCCTGGGTTGCCGCGCGGCGGCGGTGATTACCTCGATTACTTTCCAAAACTCTGAGGGAGTGTTTGGAGCAGTTGACCACAGCGCTACGACGGTGCGCGATCAGATACTGCCGTTATTGAAGGAGCTCCCGCAGTCAGTCAAGACAGGTATGTTGCCCACACGCGAGGTTGTCGTAGAAGTTGCTCGCCTGTTTCGTGAGACCGGGCTGCCGGCGCCAATAGTTGATCCAGTAATGATCTCTTCGTCAGGGCAAGTTTTAATGGACACGGCCGCCGTTGAGGCGGTTATTAGTGAATTGATTCCGCTAGCTCGACTGGTCACGCCTAATATTCCCGAAGCTGAACGACTTACATCTCTAAAAATCCATTCAGAGGATTCCATGCGCGAGGCTGCCGCCGCCATTCGTCAGATGGGGGCTCGCGCTGTCTTGGTCAAAGGCGGACACATGAGTAAGGGAAAGTCAGCAGAAGCTGTCGACGTGCTCGATGACGACGGGGAGGTAACGACGTTTCGCGAACGGCGTGTTCCTAATTTGGATCTCCATGGGACAGGCTGCATGTTGTCTGCGGCGATTGCGGCCGGATTAGCGACAGAAATGAATTTGGAAAAATCTGTCCATGCAGCAAAGCAGTTCGTGCTAGACGCAATTCGCAACGCAGCATCGATGTAGGGGCGGCATTCCGTGGCCGCCCCATTGGTCGCACAATAAACAATTCTCGATAATTTCAGACGAGCACAGCACCGGAGGAGCTAGCGTCGAACAGGACCCGACTTAACCCAAACGAAGAGGGGTGGCCACGGCGAGCCACCCCTACAAATTTATCCACCGATATGGCTAACGCAGACGCTAGCCCTCGATCGTTACGTTCTCAATTTTCACTTCCGAAGTTGGACGATCGCCACGATCGGTTTCCACGGTCGCGATCTTGTCGACCACTTCAATTCCATCTGTCACGCGCCCGAAGATTGAGTAACTGGGAGGCAACGGGTAGTCGGCGTGCATAATGAAAAACTGCGAACCATTAGTGTTAGGACCCGCGTTGGCCATGGCGACGGTGCCTTTTTTATAACCCCGTTGATATATCGCCGAAGATGAATCAATTTCGTCGTTGAAGCGTCCACCCCAGGCCGATTCGCCGCCGCGGCCTGTCCCGGTTGGATCGCCGCCCTGGATCATGAAACCCTTGATCACACGATGGAAAATTACGCCATCGTAGTAGCCGCGTTCAGCGAGGGTAATAAAGTTTTCGGTAGTCTTCGGGGCATCCGATTCCAGAAGTTCGATACGGATGGTCCCATGGTTTGTTTGAATTGCGGCAGTACGATTTGGCATTTTACTCCTTCGAAAAGTGATACTTAAAAAGGGAAATGACAAGATACTGGTTTGACCGTGGTTTGTCACATGGGGCTGCAACGCTATTGCCGCAGGTCGTGAAACGAAACGCGCGATCCACCTATCTGACGCATTCCCCATAATTGTTGCCATTGATTCGTCGGAGATTTGTGCGTATTTCTCAAGTGCAACCGGATTGCTCCACCTGCCGCAAAGCTTTTGACTCCCAGACCGGAACTTATTTAGCGTATTAAAATCTTCCTTTGAAAGGCCTTAAAATATGAATGTTTCGCACCTTGAATGTGCCGCTTGTCATCTGGACCACGAGGCACGACGGTTGCACAACCTCTGCCGAGAATGCGGAAAGCCGTTGCTGGTTCGCTACGACCTGAGCGCCGCGGCGCGATCGTTAACCAAAGAATCGCTGGTGCGGCGGCGGGCCGATCTCTGGAGGTATCGAGAGGTGCTTCCGGTTGAAGGAGACGAGAACATCATTTCACTGGGCGAAGGGTTTACGCCGTTGTTACGCGCCCGCAAGTTAGGAAAGAGTGTTGGAATTGCAGAGCTTTACATCAAGGACGAATCGCAGAATCCGACGCAGAGCTTCAAGGCTCGCGGAATGTCGGCGGCGGTGTCGATGGCAAAGGAATTGGGCGCGCAAAAGCTCGCCGTACCATCCGCTGGTAATGCCGCCGGAGCGTTGGCCGCATATGCCGCTCGTGCCGGCCTTGAGTGTTTCATCTTTATGCCGCGAGACACCCCGCGCGCAAATGTGATTGAGTGTGAACAGACCGGCGCCCAGGTGACGTTGATGGACGGCCTGATCACTGATTGCGGAGCGGAAGTAGGCAGGCGCAAAGATGCCGAAGGTTGGTTTGATGTTTCGACTTTGAAAGAACCGTATCGGGTGGAAGGCAAGAAGACGCTTGGTTACGAATTAGCAGAACAACTCGATTGGAAGTTGCCGGATGTAATTATCTACCCGACCGGCGGGGGCACTGGGTTAATCGGAATGTGGAAAGCGTTTGACGAGATGGAACAGATGGGCTGGATTGATTCAAAGCGGCCACGCATGGTCACCGTTCAGGCGAGTGGATGCGCCCCGATCGTGCGCGCTTTCGAGGAAGGAAAACGGTTTGCCGACGAGTTTCCCAACGCCAGCACAGTCGCTTCAGGATTACGTGTTCCGCGGGCAATAGGCGACTTTTTGATCCTGGATGCCATCAGAGAATCAGGTGGCACAGCGTTGGCTGTGAGTGACGAAGAACTTATTGCAGCTACTCGTGAGATCGGCGCAGCCGAAGGCGTTTTTTGCGCACCTGAAGGAGCTGCTTGTCTGCCTGCGCTGAAAGTGATGATCGAGGCTGGCGAAATTCAATCGGGAGAATCTGTAGTGTTGTTTAATACGGGCGCCGGGGTGAAGTATCTGGAAGCCTTTAGTTAGGAATTATCAGAAGTGGAGGCAGTGAGTTTTGAAGTACTTTTTCTACCTATTGATCCTTACGTTAGTGGCTGTGGGTCCGGTCCTTGGTCAAGCGACCGCGGGCATGTCGGAAAGTGATCGGGCAGCTTATGAGGAGCTACGCAACGGCGGGCACGCTGCACTCTACGATTTCGATTACGACAAGGCCTTGAAAAACTTCAAGGAACTCGACCGCCGCTTTCCAAACCACCCTGCTGGACCGCAGTTATTGGCGGCGCGCGTCTGGATCAAAACGCTCTATGACTCACGCCGGCTGCAGTCGACGCTTTATAGCTCCGAGAGCTTTTACTCCAGCGGTGACGACAAAGTGGATCCCAAGGTCGTCAATGAGTTTCGAGCGCTAACGCGGGAAGCTCGCAGGCGTGCAGAAGTTCTGCTCAAACGAAATCCAAAGGACGTTGAAGCACTCTACTGGTTGGGCGCCGTGGAAGGACTGAAAGCTTCATTTGAAGAAGCGGTAGAGCGGCGTCACTTTGCGGCGTTGCGAAATGGAAACGACGCTGTTGACCACCATCGCGAAGTCCTGAAACTTGATCCTACCTATACCGATGCGAGCTTAACGATAGGTTTATACGAATACGTCGTGGGCTCGCTGCCATTGCCGATCAAGGTAGTTGCCGGCATTACTGGGTTTCGCGGTTCCAAAAAGCGTGGTTTGGAGATACTTGAGAAAATGGCCCATGGACCCTCGTGGGCCAGCGGCGACGCCCGCTCCTTACTAATCCTTCTCTACAACCGCGAGAAGAGATTTGCGGATTCACTGAGGCATGCGCGCGCACAGACTGAAAAGTATCCACGCAACTACCTCTTTAAGCTTGAAGCTGCGGGCGCCCTCGTCGCCCAGGCTGAAGTTGACCGCAGAGCTAAAAACACGGAGGCTGCCGCAACTGCCGAGCGTGAAGCGTTTGGAATTTTTGACGATTTACTCCGGGATCGTTCAGCCAAGAACCCGGTCTCGCGAGTGCTCGATTTGGTCCATTTCAAGTATGGCGAAGTGCTGTTGACGGCAGGCGAAGGCGACCGTGCTTCGAAACAGTTTATTGCAGCTACAAAAGTTGACCAGGCTGACCCTGCGCTGGTGACGATGGCCCACCTCTATGCTGCACGTGCTTTTGATTTGGCCGGTAAACGCAACGATGCGTTATCGCAATACCGTCAGGTTCTCACCCGACCTGATATTTATGCTGCTCACGATGCCGCGAAGAAGGGCTTGCGCGAGCCGTACAAGACTGAATTCAATGGCTTGTGAGCGGCCGGCGAAACAGGTGTTTAGAGTACAAGCTTTAGCTTGCGTCTTTAGGTTCTCCGACTAGAGTTCCAGCCCAGCCGCAGCCTGAAGGCTGTACTCTATGCACCTCTAGCCACGTTGCGTCCTGCTTGACGACCTCGCGACTCCCGCGTACAACCCTATCAATGCTCGAATCAGAAACCGTCGCGTCAACGGCAACGAACCCAGTTGAAACATCAAACCTGGTGCGTCGCTTCGGAGACTTCGTTGCGGTTGATAATCTAGATCTCACCGTTGAGCGAGGCAGCTTTTTTGGTTTTCTCGGGCCAAACGGCGCAGGAAAATCCACCACCATCAAAATGCTAACCGGCTTGCTGGCTCCAACGAGCGGCCGGATCCAGGTGCTTGGTCGCGACATCGCCACAGAACCGCTGGAAGTGAAGCGGCGAATTGGAGTGGTGCCTGAGGATCTGAATTTGTTCGAGCGTCTGACGGGCGCGGAGATGCTGGCCTTTACCGGACGTATGTACGGTTTGGGCAAAGCTGAAATTGCCGAGCGAGCACCGGAACTGCTTGACCTGATGGAACTACGCGATGAGCCAAAAAAACTGATCGTCGAATACTCACACGGGATGAAAAAAAAGTTATCTCTCGCGTGTGCGTTGATTCATCGTCCGGAAATACTCTTCCTTGACGAGCCGTTCGAAGGAGTCGACGCCATCGCCTCCAGGACCTTGAAAGATCTGCTTTCAAGACTAACCAAGCGTGGTCTCACAGTGTTTCTTACTTCTCACGTTCTAGAAATTGTCGAGCGCCTTTGCAGCGATATCGCAATTATTTCAAAGGGCAAATTGTTAGCAGCCGGACCGCTTGATGAACTGCGAAAGGGTATTCGCGTCGACGATGATGGGATGGCACAAGGACCTGTATCGCTCGAAGAATATTTCATTCATATAGTCGGTGGTGTTCCAAAGCGGGAAGAAGAGGAAGTGCTGCAGTGGCTGACTTGATTGCCGATGAAGACCACTCGCACAATTCTACGTGGTTCTACGGAAACTTCATTGCGGTCGTGCAGATTCTCGGCGGCATCCTCTGATCTTCCGGCGTACTACGCGCCGTTCCTGGGTCAGTACATTCCTATGGACGTTTACCTTAAGAAAAATGGGCATTGGCAAGCGATTCTCTCGGCCGTGAATCGCGCAGATCAAAACGGGTAATCGAGGTCACCAAGCTTGTCTCAAGAGCCTGAGGTTATCATCCGCCGGCAAAGCCGAACCAACGGCACTGTTTACTGGTGAGGCAGCCGACATCACCGCAGAACATTCAGCGTGATATGCGAGTTGTATTTTTGCGATCGGTAGACGCGCTGCGTGGCCTTTTGAAAGTCCGCCTCTGTTGCACGATTAATGTCGACGAACTTCTGCGGATTGCGGTCGACAAGTGGAAACCAGGTGCTCTGCACCTGCACCATGATTCGATGTCCTTTGAGGAACGAGTGGTTCACGTCGGGCAAAACAAACTCAATCTTCGTAGGTTTGTTTGAACTCATCTTCTCGGGCTTCGAATAACTGTTTCGGAACCGCGCTCGCATCGGTTCGCCCCTGACCAGCATTTGATAGCCACCCATCTTCACGCCGGTTGGATTAGGATCCGGGTCGGGTGTGTCATTTGGCAGGACATCGATTAGCTTAACCACAAAATCTGAATCAGTTCCCGAAGTAGACACCCACAGCGTTGCCGTTAACGGTCCTGCCGCAGTGAGGTTCTCAGTCAACGGTTCCGTTTGATAGACGAGTACGTCCGGCCGAGTGGCCGCGAACCTCTGATCCTCTGTCATGTATTCACGGGTCATGCCGATCGCGGTGCCATTTATGAACGGAACCGGATGTGCAGGATCGCTGACGTACTCATCAAACAAATTGGTCGCCGCGCTCGCCGGCGGATTGAAGGACAAAGCACCATTAGCCTGGAAAAATATTTGACGCGGTAGCGCACCTGCCGGTGGCCACTGTTCGTAACTTCGCCACTGATTCGACCCGGTCTCAAATACAAAGGCTTCGGGAGGATTGTGATCGCATCGCTCTTTTAGGAGGCAGTTGAAAAACGGCAGCTCGATGTTTTCGCGGTAATAGATGGAAGTGGTCGCGCCAAATTCGATGTTCCCCAGGAAGTCGCCATCAGAGCGCGACCATCCACCGTGAAACCACGGCCCCATCACAAGCGTGTTACGAGCGCCCGGGTTGTTTTTCTCAATCGTTTTGTAGGTGTTGAGCGCACCGTAGAGATTCTCAGCGTCGAACCAACCTCCTACCGTCATCACTGCCGGCTTGATGTTTCTCAAGTGAGGCAGGACGTTCCGTGATTGCCAGTAGTCATCGTAATTCGGGTGGGCCATCATTTCATCCCAGATGGGCACACTACCCTTCAAGTATCTTGCATTGGCGTTTGATACCGGCCCCATCTCCAGGAAAAAACGGTATCCGTCCGGTGTGCCGTGTTCAAAGCGGGGTGGAAAATCTGTAGTTGGCTGAGGGCGTGGCAAACCAAACGCTGACAGGAAATTGAAGGCGTGCGGAAGGAATAGAGTGCCGTTGTGATGAAAATCGTCGCCGATAAACCAGTTTGCGATTGGCGCCTGAGGAGATGCAGCTTTCAATGCTGGATGCGCGCCAATGATGCTCATTGAGGTATAGAAACCAGGATATGAAATGCCCCACGTGCCTACTCGTCCATTGTTGTTCGGCACGTTCTCCACCAACCACTCAATCGTGTCCCACGTATCAGAGCTCTCGTCGACTTGTTTTCCCGACTTCGCACTGATGTGCGGCCGCATATTTACATATTCGCCTTCGGACATGAACTTCCCGCGCACGTCCTGGTAAACGAAGACGAAGCCTTCCTTTTGAAAAAGGGTGGATGGACCAACCGAAGTCTTGTACTCATCCAGACCATATGGCGACACACTGTAGGGAGTGCGGCTCAGCATGATGGGATATTTCTTCGATTTGTCTTTGGGCGAGTAGATAGAAGTGAAGAGCCTAACGCCGTCGCGCATAGTTATGCGATGCTCGGTCTTGATGTAATGAGCTTTGACCTCTGCTTCGGTCTGGGCGTGAATGACTGCGGTGGGGTCAAAAATCGCCGCCAGAACAAACGCAAATATGACTTTGGAAAAAGAACTGAGCTTCATCAGTCTACCTCAGCAGATCAGTCTTAATGTATGTGAGCGAGTCTAGTATAGAGGAGAGACAGTGTGAAGGTTAGGACTAGTTCAGGTTGAAGAAGTTGAGATGCTGGCCGCGATCCACGAAATTACACGAAGCAGCACGAAAAACTTTGGTGTTTGTTCGTGTGTCGTAGTGGATCGTCCTTTTACGGGACTTCGACGATCAACTCGCGTCCGAAAGTGAAGTTCGGACGTTTACGACCTTTCAGATATTTCGCTGCCGTTTGCGACAACGCGGTGATCAGAATCGGCAACGCGATAGTGGCGTCGCAGTTTACATAAGCACTGTGCGCACCGCGCGCCAGTTTGCCGTAGACCAATCCTTCGTCAAAGCCAACGGCATTCGATCGCCCACCCGGATGAGGGGCGTCGGTGGCGATCTGAATGGCGTACTTGTGTCCCTGGTGATGGTTCTTGAGAATGAACGAAGAGATTTCAGTTTGTTGCACAAAGCTCTTGGGTGTGCCGCCGCCAAGATTAATGATGCCGGTGAGGCGCGCTCGGGACGTGACGTTGGCCATGTCGAGCACGTCCTGGACCATATCAAAAACAAAATTATTCTTCTTTTCGAACCGTGCTGCCGCGATTCCGATGGCTACGCCGCTATCGGCAATCGCCGGACAGAAGATTGGCACCCGAGCTTTGTAGGCCGAAGTGAGTACCCCATCTTCAGTGGCAATCTCGGCCAGTTCCCGGCCCAGCAGATGTAGAAATTCACGAGTTGAATAGGGCCGCGACTGGTCCAATTGATTTGTGAAACCACCGACCCATTCATTGGCCTCGTGATATTCCTCGTCACTGGCGAGCAGGTCCCACATACGACTGATCTGCGCGGATTCCAACTCGGCGTCGGTCATATTCGGATGGGCCTGAAAGTGATAACGTCCCAAGGTCTCATGAAGATCGTGGAAGAGCAGGGAACCCGAGAGCACCAGCACATCGACGAAGCGGTTCTTGATTACGTAAGCAAGGAGCCGCCGCATGCCTGCCGGAATCAAGAGCGCCGGAACCGGCGACGATGATGGTGGTATTGTCACCAAGCATGTCCAGCCAGATGCGGTGCGCCTCGGCCATTTGACGTCCCCCGAACCCGGCACCCTCCATCTTTTCGAGTAGACCAGCGACAGAACGATCGCGATCTACCTGAACCGGGCGAGTCGGCGTTGTAAGATACTTGGAAGCTTTGGGTTTTCGCTGCGTAACCATAAAGGTGGTAAACCTCTCAATAGTGGGACATGCCGGAAATCACGGGATTCAATTAACTAATATCAATAATCAGTGCGTCGCCGAGTTTGTTTTGCGCCATTAACAGAAAGATAGGTGTAAGCGTCGTAACGCGACTCATAGAATTGGGCCAACTCTGCGCCTTCCGCCTCGCTGAGTTCGCCATCCTTAACGCGCTGCCCAATCAAGCGACGAAACCCATCATGCAGGAGGCTGCGCTCGTAACGGGCCCGCTCCGTTGCTTCGCCTACGGTGGTTCCGCGAATCACTTTCTTGATCAGGTAGCCTTCGTCATCAATGTGGATGTGTGCTTCATGTGGCACGCCGAAGAGGTTGTGGTTGTTGCCCATCACCTCCTGGTAAGCGCCCACCAACAAGAACGCCAGGTAATAGGTTTCACCCGGGATCAGAGAATGGAGTTCAAGCACTTGCTTCACATCATGGAGGTCGACAAACTTGTCAACCACTCCATCGGAGTCGCAGGTAATGTCGCAAAGAGTCGCATACTCAGTTGGCGTCTTGTTCAGCATGTGGATTGGAACAATCGGAAAAAGCTGATCAAGGGCCCAGTGGTCCGGCGCTGACCGAAATACCGAAAAATTTGTCAGATACTTCGCGCACAGCAACCGTCGCAGATCGTCAAACTCTTCAGAAACGTATTTTGCCTGCTGGGCATATTTATCGGCCCGCTCGCAAACGTCCCAAAAGAGCACTTCACCTTTAGCGCGATCTTCAAGCGACACCAATCCGAGGTTGAAAAGGGTGAATAATTCTTCTCGGTGCTCGAGAGCGTCGTGATAATACTCACGATAGTTTTTGACCGTAATCGATTCTCGCAGCTCGCCTAACTCGGTCACTACCTGCGGATCGTCGTCGTCGATAGCGATAGGCGTGATGTCTTCCACCACAGTTTCGATTTCGTCCTGGACGTTAGTGATGAGCAACGCATGATAAGCAGCCAGAAAACGTCCCGATTCCTGAATGATTGTCGGATGCGGAACGTTCTCGTCATCACAAACCTGCTTGATCGTGTAGATGACGTCATTCGCGAATTCCTGAGCGGTATAGTTGGCCGAAGAGTCGAATGCGGTTTTAGACCCGTCGTAGTCCACAGCCATGCCACCGCCGACATCAAGAAGATCCACCGGCACTTTCATCTGATGGACCTTGGCATAAACACGTGCGGCTTCTTTCATCGCATTTTTTATGCGCTTGATGTCCGTGAGCTGCGAGCCGATGTGGAAGTGAAGCAGCTTGAGCATATCGATCCGGCCGGCTTCTTCCACGCGCCGAATGACTTCCAACATTTCCGTCGTTGTCAGCCCAAACTTTGCCGCTTCACCGCCCGACTTCTCCCAACGTCCTGAACCCTTTGAGTAAAGCTTGACGCGCATACCCAGGATTGGGAGGTTACCTTCATACTTCGTAACCAAATTAAGCACGTGATCGAGTTCATTCAACTTCTCAATCACGATCACTACTTTTTTGCCACACTGGGCGCCGGCAAACGCGAGCTCAATAAACTCTTCATCCTTGAAGCCATTCAACACCAGCAGGCTATCCGGCGTTTGTTCAAGGGCGAGCGCAGCGTAAAGTTCGGCTTTCGATCCTGCTTCTAGTCCAAAATCGTAACGTGAGCCTTCCCGCAAATATTCTTCAACCACAGCTCTTTGCTGGTTGACCTTCATCGGGTAGACGCACATGTGAGTGCCCTGGTATTCAAACTCTCTAATCGATCGACTGAAGGCGCGCTGAAGTTTTCTGACCTGAGCAGCCACTAATTGAGGGAATCGAAGAAGGACTGGCGCACCTATGCCACGCCTGGCGAGGTCATCAATGATCTCTTTCAAATCCGCTGAGCGAGAGTCGCCGTCAGTCGGACGGACTATCAGGTTTCCCTTGCGATTGACGTCAAAGTACCCGGCTCCCCAATTCTCGATCCCATAGGTTTCCAGCGTCTGCTCAATTGCCGTGGTCAATTAGCGGTCTCCTGACTTGCCTAAAAACTTCTGTAAGTGTTGTTTCAGAAGTCAAAGCGTAGTTACACACATCCCTGGTTCTTGTAGCGGAGAATATCTTGGATGGGACGCTTAGTGGCGCAATGTAACAGAAAATACAGGGACGGTCTATAACTTTTTTGTTTTGGCGATCTTTTCCAGAGTCCTTAAAGCACGGTATATAAAGAAGTTATTGGCGAAACCCGGCGGCCGGTATGAACTCTTGCGGCAGAAACCTTGACATCGTCAGTTGCGAAACTATAATGCACAGTTTTTTAGCGCCGTCGCAGATGTTGTTCGTTTCTTCCGTGACCACGTCTGGATTTCCCGCACACTTCGCACCAAATTTCACACGGGGGCGAAGAGCACCCCTAACACTCCCTACACGCATCAGGAGAACTCATGAATGCAAAGACTGTCTTGAAATATGCCTCCGAGCAGGGGGCTAAATTTGTTTCCGTTCGCTTTACTGACCTGCCGGGCTCCTGGCAACACCTGACCTTCCCTATCGCCGCACTAGCTGAAGATACATTCGAAGACGGTTTTGGTTTCGACGCCTCTTCCATTCGAGGCTGGGCCGCCATTCACGAATCAGACATGTTGTTGGTTCCCGACGCCGGTCGTTTCTGGATGGATCCGTTTTCAGAGCAACCGACGCTTTGCCTGGTCGGCAACGCAGTGGATCCGATCACCAAGGAAGGCTACGCGTTTGATCCGCGTTCGGTGGCGGTGAGAGCAGAAAGTTACCTGAAGTTCACCGGTTTAGCCGATACAGTTTACTTTGGACCTGAGGCAGAATTTTTTGTTTTCGACTCGGCTAAATTTCATAACGACCAGCACTCCGCCGGTTACACAATCGATTCGGACGAAGCGCACTGGAACAGTGGCCGAGACGCAAATGAGTTTCAGGGTTCAAATTTGGGTTATCGCATCCGTCCGAAAGAGGGCTATGTTCCGGTCTCGCCAATCGATAGTTTGGTTGATTTGAGATCAGAGATTTCGCTAAAGCTCGGCGAATGCGGAATTACTGTCGAATGCCATCATCATGAAGTTGCGACGGCCGGTCAGTGCGAAATCGATTTTCGTTTTGATACGTTGTTGGGCACCGCCGACAATCTACAGATCTTCAAGTACATCGTTCGCAACACTGCTTATCAATATGGTAAGGCGGCGACTTTCATGCCTAAGCCCCTCTTCGGGGACAACGGTTCCGGAATGCACTGCCATCAGTCGCTTTGGAAAAACGGGAAACCGCTCTTCGCCGGTGATGGGTACGCAGGACTTTCCGAAATGGCCCGCTACTATATTGGTGGTCTTCTGAAACATGCTGCTGCCGTCGTAGCGTTCGCGGCTCCTACAACTAATAGTTACAAACGTCTGGTGCCGGGATTTGAAGCGCCCGTGAATCTTGCTTATTCTGCGCGTAATCGGTCCGCCGCGATCAGGATTCCGATGTTTTCAACCAACCCCAAACTCAAGCGTCTAGAGTTTCGTCCACCTGACCCGTCGTGCAACGCCTACCTGGCATTCTCAGCAATGGTGTTAGCGGGCATCGATGGAATTCAAAATCGTATCGATCCGGGCGATCCGCTGGAGAAGGACATTTACGATCTTTCGCCAGAGGAACTGAAGGATGTACCAACATTGCCGGGCTCGCTCGACGAGTCGTTGAAGGCATTGGAAGCCGATCACGATTTTCTGTTGAAAGGTGACGTGTTTAGCCCACAGTTGATCGAACGCTGGATTTCCTACAAGCGTGAGAAAGAGATCACTCCGTTGCGCATGCGCCCGCATCCGATGGAGTTTTCGATGTACTTCGATATTTAGGTGATACAGAACCGAGCGCGGTTAGCGCCGGATCCCTTAGTCAATGGTCTTGCGAAACGTTCGCTGACATCTTCTGAATTGACTATTGCATCCGGCGCCGCGCTCGGTTCTATTAGGGCTCCTTCATTCGCGTCCTCCCACAACCGCCGCGTAATATGTCTTGCGTGAAGACTCCCGATCACAACGTCGAATTCCTAATTCGAGATCTACCAGACCAAAAAGGCGCTCGGCTGTTTTTGGATCGGTTGAAACAAGAACAGCCTCGCAGCTTTCAGAAGCTGCAACGCGATCAAGGGCTTTTTTCGGATGCGCTTGCACTTGCTGCGTGGAGTCCCTTGCTCGCTACAACTCTCGAACAAAATCCAGATTATATCTCCTGGTTGATGCGGGAACGCGGCGACACCAGAGTGCGAACGCGCGAGCAATTGAAGGAATCGCTGGCCCGCTTTGCCCTGACTAATTCCTCACTGCACCCTCAAGTTATGTTGGCGCGATTTCGTCGTCGAGAGTTGCTCCGCACTTATCTACACGACGTCAGAAAAGCGCACTCGGTGGTCGAGACTACTGAGGAGTTGTCTAACCTCGCAGATGCAATACTCGACTTTGCCCTGAGCTTGACGCGCCAGGAACTTGAAAATCGTTATGGACCACCCTTGAGGGACGATGAGAAGGGGCGAGTCGCTCCGGCTGAGTTTTGCATTATCGCGCTCGGCAAACTCGGTTCGTATGAATTGAACTACGCCTCCGACATTGATTTGGTTTTTATCTACTCTGACGACGGCACCACCTCCGGCTCGGGGGAACGCGGCAAGCTTAGCAATCGCGAATACTTCATCAAGCTCGCTGAAAACATTACCAAGCTTGTGGGGAAACCATCTGGTGAAGGTGCGGCCTATCGCGTCGACCTGCGTCTGCGTCCGCATGGTCGCGATGGCGCCTTAGCCTGTTCGGTGGAGGAAGCACTCCGATACTACACGCACACTGCTCAGCCGTGGGAACTTCAAACTTTGATTCGCAGTCGAGCAGCGGCCGGTTCAAATTCTCTGTTTGCGCGGTTCGCATCGGCCGTCGAAGAGCAGGTTTACCGACCCGAAGTGTCGATAAAGGACGCACTCGCAAGCGTTCGCCTGGCTAAGCAAAAGATCGATCGACACATCCAACAGGGTAATCATGGCTTCAACGTGAAGCTGCAAAGAGGCGGCATCAGGGAGATTGAATTCATCGCCCAGGCGCTGCAACTAGCTCACGGTGGCCGAGACGAATGGTTGCGCGTTTCGCACACGTTGATCAGTCTGGGGAGACTGGCCGACCGTGATCTGATCACTGATCAGGAACGCACCGAACTGTCCGATGCTTACACTTTCTTGCGCATGCTCGAGCATCGGTTGCAGATGGAACATGGACTCCAAACCCACATAGTCCCGGACGCAACGGAACAACGAACACTGGTGGCCAAGCGTGTCGGCTTCCTGACTGAAGATCCATTAAAGGGTTTCGATAGCACTCTCAAATTGCATTCAGCCAGGGTAATTAGGGCGTTCGATCGAGTTTTCGCGGAGGTAGACTCCAGCGTCGTAACCGACTCGGATTGGCCGGTGGCCGGGTTCGACAGTGGTGCACTTCCTGAAGAAGTGCGCGCTATGCAAGCGGCTGCAAAAATTTTCTGGCCCGATCTGGAAACTGGCGACGCAGAGATTCGTCCGTCAAACATCAATGCGCTCGGCGCAATCCTCAGCGCCGCGGCTATGGAGTCGCTCAACCCCCACCGGGCAACGATGCTTACGGCCCGAGTAGCAGCTTCGTTGGATAAGTCTGAAACTCGTGTGCCGCTCGATGTAGACAAATTGAAAGGCATGGTCCAGTTGTGTGGCGCTTCAGAGCTTTTTGGCGAAATGTTGGCCAGTCACCCGCCGTTGATAGGTTTGCTTGGACCGGAAAGTTCGCGCCTGCGACGACGGGATTATCGTGCCCAGTTGCGCGCTGCAGTTGATCCGGAGAAGAGTTTCCCGTCAGAGTTGGCGGCCTTTCGAAAAGAATGGTCCCGGTTATTGATTGAGATTGGCGCCGCCGACGCTGCACAAACTATCTCGCTCGCAGAATCAAATCTACTTCAAAGTGAGCTCGCGATTGCCAGTATAAATGTGGCTTTTCTGATCGCCCGCCGCGAAATGGTAAGGCGCTACGGCCGCATGGACGGAGGTCCACGTGTCAGCATTCTTGCGCTCGGTCGACTTGCCAGTGGCGGTGTTGATTACGGATCAGACCTCGACATAATCATTGTTTACGACTCATTGGTTTCGTCGCCAGTCTCATCGCTCTCACCGGATGAGGCTAACGCTCGATTAGCTGAATTGATGATAGCGGCTCTTTCGAGTGTTACTCGCGACGGTTACCTTTACCGCGTTGACTTACGTCTGCGTCCAAACGGCAAGAATGGACCATTGGTGACGAGTTCGGAGGCGTTTCTTGATTATCTCAAGCAGCGCAGCGCTATTTGGGAATGGCTCGCGTATGTAAAGCTTCGCGCGGTTGCCGGCGACCTTGAACTTGGCAGGATGATCGAAACTCACGCCCGACACGCGATCCACGAGAAAGCGCGACTCACGGATGACGTGGAGTTGCGTAGTGAGGCGCGACGCGTGAGAGAACTGCTCGAGAAGGAGAAGAGTGTTCGTGGCAGGCAACCCGGCAAGCGTCGTCACCTCGATATCAAGTATGGCGCGGGTGGAATGCTCGACGTGTACTTTGCTACCAGGTATCTCCAACTGCGCGACGATGTGTCGGACGAGGGCGACGATCGCTCGACTGGCGCGACTTTGGAGCGTCTTGAAGCGAATGGCTCATTGTCGCCGGTAGATTACGCGGCTCTAAGTGAGGGCTACACCTTGTTGCGTAGTGTCGATCATCAATTGCGATTCATAGCAGGTAAAGTGGCACGACTTCCTTCTGCCAGTCATCCGCTCTTAACGGAAATCGCAAAGCGGACTGAATTTGAATCAGCGAAAGATCTAAGTTCCACACTAACCGAGCGCATGGGAGTGATCCGATCTGCATACGAACGGATAACCAGCGATGACACGGCGGGTTGACCTAAACATCCCGCGCTTCCGTGGTTTGCTCATTCCAGCACCGGGTACACCACTGATGCGTAAGCTTCCGCTCTTCAGAAGTGTATCTGGCACTATCGGGAAGACGCTTTACCACTTCCTGCTCTTCTTCGGTGAGTTCAGCCCAATTTTTCATCCTCCCGTCGTCGCAACGGAGGCATTGACTCCTGGTGGTCACTTCAATATCCCTTCGGTCTAGATTATGTGGGCGGCACTCCGGGGCCGCCCGCGTGGCGCTTCCTGAATTCCAACCGATGGCGAGGCCACTGAGCGCCGCCCTTACAGTGTCAGCGTATCGCACTAATTTGCTTGTTTACGTCCACTTCTCCATCGTGTAATTTATCTTAGGTCATGTGGCTTGCAACCGCATACGCAACTCGCGGCATCAAGTCTTTGGAAGGAAAACAGGGCAAAGCATGTTTCGAATTAAAGCGTCATACACTGGGCAACTGGAACTCAAGACAACCCTGGAGCGGGCCCGGGAGTTTTTCGGCGAACTCAAGAATTTTGCGGACCTTATGCCCGGTATTGAGGGCATTCGCAAAGAGAGTGGCGGTATCGTCCGTTGGTTGGTGAAGGCGGATGTGCCGGTGATCGGCTCAGTTCAGGCGAGCTTTGCTGTTCGCAAGACCGAAGATCGTCCTGAACGACTGGAATGGTCTCCGGCAGGTTCAGACCTGAAAAACTACTTACGATATGCGGCGGCTTTTGAAGTGCGCGGACACAATGTTTTGATCAAAGTGTCGCAGCACGTTGAGCTGCGGCGCTCTCACGCGCGTGATCTTCATCGTCTCGCTGCGCTGGTTGGAGAAGGCGCTATTAGTTCAGAAATGCAAAAGCGGGTTCGTGAAATGATCCAGACGTTCTTGATTCGGGCGCAGGATAAGCTGGAAGGCGAGTCGGCGCTTGAGCAGGAAGCGGTCTGATGGCTTTGGTTCGAACCTTACTCTTGTAATGCTTCGTCTGCGGTGTTCCGTTCCTCAATCTCTCAATAAACTCCTTTTCAAATTCAGCTAATAGTTTTTCTCGATCACCGTCGTGCTCAGGACAATGGTGTTGTAGTCTTGTGATTGAAACGATTGTTTTGTTTCCTGTTTCCTTCACTTCGAGGTCAGCGTCAATGGAATCAAAGCACATGGATGAAGGTATCGTTAGCTCAAGCTTTCCCGACTCCTTCTGTTCCTCTCGTAAAGGATAGTCAAAATAGGTCAAGTGCAAATCGTCAATCTTTTTGAACAACTCGGTCTTGGATCCCGCGAAGTCGTAAGTCTTTCCATAGTCCTCGTATTTGGTTCTGAATGAAGTTGCGGTAAAGGCAAAGACGGAAATCAATCCGATGGAGGTGAGCGCCCACTTTGGCGCAGGGCTTATCAAGGATTTCCGATTCGAGTAGTAGTACGCCCCAGGCAGAATTGATAGAGCGATGAGGTCACTCAGATCGATTGTACGTGATATTTGAACGATGCCGAGGGCGTTCCACGAATCCACAATTGGTTGCGAATAGGTAGTCTTCCAGAAGGTGAAACCCAGGGCCAGAGCTAGACATGTGCCCAGCCGATGCCTTGGGAAAAAGACGATCCAAAACAACGTGAAAGCAAAGAGCCCGGCGAAGTCAGAAATTTTGCCGGTGAATGCGTTGCCAAAGGCTGACTTTAAATAGAAATCGTTGAGAACCAGCAGCGACAGGCTAATTAGAAAGCCCGGAGAAATCAGAAGATCGGTGCGATTCACCATCATCAATAAAGCTATGGTTTTTGTGTTCGAGGAGTACCCTGACCATAACTGATCATGTTCGCAAACATTCGATAAGCGCCTGGTACTCCTGCTCGGAGCTGCCGGTACCAGACCATACTCGTGTAGATGTAGTTTCCTTTACCGTGCTTCGCTACCAGTAGTCCGCTACGCAAAGGCTTCTCACCTTTATCGCTCATCGAAAATAGTGCGGTGTAATTCTTGTCCCATTCTTTCGGGTAATACAGACCACGCTCCTGGATCCAGTCCGCGAAATCGGCTTGCCGAATTATGTTCGGCCTTGTCATCAACGGGTGGCGCGGTTGCAGGAAAGTGACAGGTGCGAGTTCTTCAGTTACTCGTTCGTCTCCGAGAATGATCGGGTAAGGCGCCAGTTGCGGACGATTCTTCGCCGGATCCGGGTTCCACTCGTTCGTTCGATGATAGAAGACGATCAATGTCCCGCCCGCGTTGACGAATTCAAGCAGACGTCCATTCGTCGGAACTAATTCCTGATGCGCTTCATACGCTCGATTGTCCAGGATGATCGTGTCGTAAGTTGAAAGATCGGAACTCTTCACATCTTCGACGGTCAGCTCTTTCGACTCAACTCCGAGCGCGGCTAGCGACTGCGCCAGCGTTGTGTCGAAGCTCGGCAAGTAACCCACGCGCAGATTGGGCTTCACGGTGGCGTTGCTATAGACCAGTTCAACGTTTCGCTCGGTGATTAGGTTGTTTGACGCACCGTAAATCGATACGACAGTTGATCGTGAAACTCTGAGCCCGCGAAGATCTTCGCGACGCGGTAACCTGTTACTCGTGAGGACTACCTCTTTGCTCACTTCGTTCGGGCCCATCACCAGGGGACGGGTTATTACAGTCGACTGACCAGCCTCGCGGTCGATGCGCGTTTTGATAACACCGCGAAAGTTTGCGCCCGTGTGATTTGCGAGCTGCAAACTTAACTCGCGACATCGCCCAAGTAACTCTTCAGTACGAACGCAGGGCGAGGGCGAGATACTGACAATTTCTACAGCGGGCGCCACGTCGACAGTTTTCACAGTGGTGAGCTGAAATTTTGCTCCTTCCAGATCGATCTCGGCAGTCGCTCGGAATGGCAAGCCAAACAAGGCTCCGTCATAAAGATGGTCGGTTTGCGGAACTGTGTATCGTGCGTTGTTGGGCGTTTCTGTTTCTGCAGCAATGGTTGTTTCAGTTCCACTAAGGAGATGGTCAGGTGGTTCGATGATGGACACCTTCCCGAATGCGGAAAATGAAAGCTTACTCACCTGCACTTGTTTAGGGCCGTTATTCGAAAGCGTGATCGTAAAGTGAACTTTTTGCCCGGGTATCAGTAGCGGTTCATTCTCGGTGAGAGCCAGAGAAATTCCCGCAGCCCGCGCGAATGCATCGCCAACCTGTGTTTCCGAAGTGACTTCCAGTGCTAAGTCAGCCTGCTTTTCCACCCGCCACTTGATCAGCTCATCGAGTACGCCTTCCGGTTGATCGGTCGAATCGATCAAAGGCTTTCCACTAAGGGCCACCGTATCAAGATCGAGCGGTGGCACCGTTTTCGGTTTCAAGCCATCGACAAAAGTTTCAAGGCCTGCTGCCGGTGCAACTGTGTTAGGTGCTTCACGTTCGAGACGATAGCGAATCGGCGGCAGCTTGCCTCCGGTGATTCGTCGAGCGCGCATCATGTCTTCGATCGACTTGGGCCATGGACCCTGGGTGGCATGTTGGTGAAGCGCCTCGAGGGCCTGTTCAGCAAATGATGACCCTCGAATAGGATCGATCTCATTCGGATCGATCGACACTACCTTGTTTGCGGCGGGACTCGGAGTGGCGGTGTTGGCCGCGCCAGACATTCGAACAAACAGCCTCTGCGGTTGCCAGGGTTGAATAGTGGCCAGTTGCTCGGGAAAGCGTTTAGGGTCCGCCGCGGCAGTGAACGCCTCGATTATTAACTGGCCGGTAGCTTGATGATGTCCATGACCGGTGGACGTGTTGTGATTTGTGATAATCACATCAGGTCGAAGTACGCGAATTTTTAGAACCATGAGGCGCAACGCTTCTTCGCGGTTCCAGATGCGAAACGTTTCTTCAGCGGATTTCGAAAATCCAAACTCTCTCAGACCAAGAAAGTGCGGTTCGGAACCCTGGATTTCAGATGCCCGCAACGTTTCCTTCGCACGAATTACACCCAGCTCTTCATAGAGTTCCGGGCCGACCACGTTTTGTCCACCTTCGCCATAAGTTGAAAACAGGCTGACCGTGTGAACGCCATATTTTCGCCTCAGGACTGTCAGTGTGGTGCCATCCTCGTCGTCCGGATGGGCTGCCACACACATCACAGTCCAGGGATTCGAGAGATCAAGCAGGGCCTGATGTAGCTCTACCTTTGGGTTCTTCTCAATCTCTGGTGAGGGAGTCGGAGTCTCAACCGGAACCTCTTGAGCGCGACCATGCGGAAAATTTCCGGACCAAGAGATCGCTATTGCTATCAAGAGCGCCAGCGACTGACGAACGACTAATCGACTTCCAAAAATGTTCCCAAAACCCTTCATTTGTTCTTACGACCTCATGCGTTCGAGTTTTCCCGCCACGATCATGCTGATAGCAATTACTCCGATTAGCACCACTCCATAAGCTGCGGCCGTGCCCAAATTGAAGTCGCGTAACTCTGACGCGATCCCGATTGAAACCGGCCGATTAGTTGGAACAAAAACCAGCACTGAAGCTACATATTCACCCAGCGCAAGTACAAAAGCCAGTAGGGTACCCGCGACGGCTCCGGGCCAGACAAGAGGCAATGTCACTCTGGTAAACCTCTGCCAGGCGCGTGCTCCGAGGCTTGCTGCTGCTTCGTCCAATGACCCGTCGATTTGTTCCATGCTCGCCTGAAGCGCACGAACCACGAGTGGCATGAAACGGAGAAAGTAGATCACCGGCAGGATCCAAAACGTGCCGACGAGTATGAATGAACCCAGCAGAGGCGAAGACTGGCCGTACGCTTCAGCGACCGAAACTGCGACCACCGTTCCCGGAAGCGCCCACGGAACCAATATCAGCCACGACATCAATCGCTTCCAACCTTGTCCACCCTTTCGCGCTAACAGTATGACCACACAAAAACTCCAGATCAGCGCCGCTCCGGAAGCAATCGCTGCCATTGAAAGACTATTCACGAATGCGTCACTTGCCAAAGGGTCGGAAAAGATCCTGACGTAGTTTGCCAGCGTGTAGGCAGACGGAAATGTTTGTGTGGTCCATGATCCCTCGCGGGCGAAGCTGACCAGAATGAGTGTGGCAACCGGCAGAATCAGTAATACCGAAAAGAGCACGCCGGCAATAGTCGCAATTATCCGCGCCTTTCCTGTTGCCGTCGCCCGCCTGCGTCTGGACGTGCCCTTCATCGCCGCTGCCGCAAATCTGCGGGTGCCTTCGTACCGTTGAAAAAAGATGAGAGTCGTCAACGATATCGCGGCGAGGATGACTGTTTGAGTCAATGCCATGGTGAAGTCACCACGCTGGCGCGCTGTGTAGATTTCGAGCGTTAACACCCGAACGTCGCCCCCGAATAACAGTGGGGCGCTGAACGAAGCCATCGAGGTCATGAACGTGAGCAAGGCGGCGGCTATGAGCGCGGGAGTCAACTGGGGCAAGACGATGCGTGTTAGAACTCGAATTCTACCAGCTCCCAAACTTCTGGCCGCTTCAGCGAGGGCCGCATCGATGCGAGTGAGCCCTGCTCCCGTTAGCACGTAAAAAAACGGATACATGGTGTAAGTGTGAAAGAGCAGTAGCGCTCCCCAACCTCTCAAAGACCAAGGGGCTTTTTCCAGGTGGAAGAGCGACTGCGCAATGCGCGCGAGGAACCCCGACTCGCCACACAAGAAGATGAATGCCACCGTGCCGACCAAAGGCGGTAGAACCAACGGCAGCGCGGCTAATGCGGCAAACAGGCTTCGTGCAGGGAATGTGTAGCGTTCAAACAGAAACGCGAGCGGCACGCCGACCAAAGCGCAGAACAAAACCGTGAGCACCGACAATCCGATGCTCGAGAGGATTGCCTCAAGCGCAATCCGCTGCGAAAGCACCGTGCGAAAGTTGTTCAGTGTCCAGAATCCGTCTTGTTGAAGCGATGAAACGACGACATTAAGGTTAGGGTAAATGACACCGTAGAGCAGGACGATGCCGACGATAAGCCACAGAAAAAGTTGCGGGCCTTTTAGACTGGAAGTCCGGAGCCGTGTCGGCATTTTCGTTTCCCGGCGATCATGCATTCTTCAGGAGCGAAATCTTGTCCGGGGGTAAGACTGCGACGCAGGTTTCGCCGACCGCAATTCCATTTGACGCAACTCCAAGTACTTCGAGGGGCAGGCCCGCGGCATCGAGTTTGACGGTGGACGTGGCACCCGCAAAATTAACTTTCTTCACTGTCGCGGCGAGGGCGTTTTCAGTGTTCGCGTTGTCATGACGAATCTGAACATGCTCGGGCCGGATAGCTAATAAACAAGGCTGGTTGAGTGGGGCAAGCTCGCTGTGCAGAACCGGTGCGCGCAAAGTGTGGCCGCCTTCAAGAGTCCTGAATTCACCCCAACCTTCCTTGCTTGAACTCAGCCTCATCACCTTGATCAAGTTGTTTCGGCCCAGGAATCGCGCCACGGTGAGTTCGGCAGGGTGTTCATACAGATCGCGCGGCTTACCCGTCTGCAATACGCGACCTGACGACATCACACTTATGCGATCGCAAAGGGCAAATGCTTCTTCCTGATCGTGTGTGACGTAAACCGCGGTCAATCCCAAACGCGTGACGAGCTCACGTAGTTCGCCTCGAGTTGCTTCGCGCAAACTGACGTCAAGATTTGAGAGTGGTTCGTCAAATAGCAATAAGGCCGGTTCGATAGCAATAGCCCGCGCGATTGCAACTCGCTGCTGCTGGCCGCCGGATAACTCGTCAACCCGCCGCTTTTCATAACCAGGCAACTGTACTAACTCGAGAGCGCTTTTCACTCGATCACGAATCTCGGTGCTCGGCCGCCTGCGTGCCTTTAAACCAAACGCCACGTTTTCAAAGACGTTCAGGTGAGGGAATAGCGCGTAGTTTTGGAAGACCATGCCAAAGCCGCGTTTTTCAGCAGGCAGGTCCGTAATGTCTTTTCCATCAAATTCAATGCTGCCGGAATCCGGCGTCTCGAGACCGGCGATCATCCGGAGAGTCGTCGTCTTGCCGCAACCTGAAGGACCAAGTAAGCCAAAGAACTCACCACCCTCGACGTCAAGCGATACTTCAGACACCGCCGCCGTCTGACTGAAAGTCTTGGAGATACTTTTTAAAGACAGAAGAGTCATTTGTCTAAGAACACTAACATGCACGAAGACACGCTGTAGGGGCGGCACTCCGTGGCCGCCCCATTCGCCGCGGTACTCCAATCACCCGACTGATTCTTAAGCCAACAAATGGGCGGCCACGGAGTGCCGCCCCTACACTCAAGAGGATTACTTCTTATTCCGGCCTCGGATCTCTGTGTCCCAGTAACGTAACCAATCGCTGCTGTGTTTTCGTAGTACTTCCCAATCGATCGGCATTTCGTTAACCGGTTCATTCATCCACGCCGGCAGTTGCGAGCGGTCCAGATCTGTTCGGACCGGAATTCGATAATACTTCTTTGCCGCCAGGATCAAACTCTCGGGCGAAGTGACGAATTCGTAAAACCGGCGCGCCTCCTCCTCGTTTGGACCACCACGCACAACTGCGATCCCATCAGTAATAACCGGAGTGCCACTGGTGGGAAACACATAGCCGATCGGAAATCCTCTTTGTTCTTTGTGTACCCAAACGTCGGGCAGGTTCCACAAGCTGATTAGTCCCTCGCGTCGAACCAGCTTCTGCATCAGCAAAGTTCCGTCGGCGGTGTATTCGTGAACGTTCGCATCAAGACGCCGCAGCCAATCGTAACCCTTTTCCGTCGTTCCGGTGTCCTTATAAAAACGCCAGATCATCGCGCCGAATATCGCGCGCATCGAGTCGGACGGATTGGGATTGCGTATCAGAATCTTGTCGGCCCACTTAGGATCGAGAACATCGTCCCAGTCCCTGGGCGCCTCTTCTGGTTTGACTGCGTCGCTGTTGTAGACAATTACTTCCGGTGTTTGGTACGTGCCATACCAGCGGTCCTGGGGATCGTGGGCCGAAACCGGGACCTTTGCCGCCCACGTAGGTTTGTAAGGCGAGAGCAGGTTCTCTTCAGCTGCGGTTTGAAATGTAGTGTGCGCCGCGCCCCACCACAGGTCGGCCTGCGGACGATTCCGCTCGGCACGCACGCGCTCAAGTACCTCGCGTGAACCCATGTCGAGGAATTGCACTTCGATGTCTGGATATTTGGTTTTGTAGAGCGCGATAGACTCGCGCAACAAGTCCTGCCCATGAGGCGTATAGATGAGCAACTTGCGGGCGGCAGGATTGGCGGACCGGTTGCAGGAGAAGAGAAGCGCTGAAACAAAAATAACAAGTATTGGAAGACAAAACTTGACGCGCATAGGTTTGATGTTTGAACTGAAATGAAGCGCGGGCATGCTAGCATATACTTTTGAGTGCCTGCGACTGGGCTAAACAACATCAGCGTGGATCACTAGTGAGGTAGTAGAAGGTTGATGACACCAAAACCAAAGCCGGGAATGATCAAACGAGGAAGCTGGGAGGTTACAAGGAAACTTCTCAAGGCGCTCCCCTTCATTGGACCGGTCTTTACGGTTGGATTCGCTGGTCGTGACATTCAGAGGAAGGGCCTCCTTCCAGGCGCTGTTCATGTGGGGCTCGACATCACGCCGGTTGTGGGAACAGCGAAGTCTCTCCTCGAGATATTTACCGGCGATTGGATTCCTGACAAACCGCCAAAAGTTAAGGCGTCCACACCTCAGACGGAACTGCCTCCTACGCCACACGAAGGCAACCACCCACAAAGCTGAATTACAGAACCGAGCGCGGTAGCGCCAAAGCCAACTCCCTGGAGTGCGCCGCCTGGTCGGCGCTTTGGTTTGCTGCGACTTGTCGCAGCTTTGCGAAATTCGTGGAGTTGAGTGGTGCGAGGCAGGTCGCGCAACCAACCAAAGCGCCGCCAGCGGCGCACTCCAGGGAGATGAATTTAGCTTGCGTGGATTGGCGGACGTTCGGTGAAAGGCCTGGCCGTTTCGTAGGCGTGACTTAGTTTCAGCAGGGTCGGTTCCGACCAATACCCGCCGAGAAGTTGGAAGCCGATTGGCAGTCTATTCGACGATAGACCACAGGGGACATTCAATCCCGGAATACCGGCAAGGTTTGCGGTCACCGTGTAGATGTCGTTGAGGTACATCGCGAGGGGATTATCGACCTTCTCGCCAAGGGCGAAAGCTGGCGTTGGCGACGTCGGTGTGATGATCGCGTCGCAACTCTTAAAGGCATTGCGAAAGTCAGTCTTGATAAGCGCTCGAACCTGCTGGGCCTTCCGGTAGTATGCGTCGTAGTATCCAGCGGACAAGACGTAGGTCCCGAGCATGATGCGTCGCTTCACTTCCGGACCAAATCCCTCTTCGCGGGTTTTCTTGTACATCTGTCGCAGCTCAGGCGCGTCCTCCGCACGAAACCCATAACGCGCGCCGTCGAAACGAGCGAGATTGGAACTCGCTTCCGCCGTCGCGATGATGTAATAAACCGCGATACTAAATTTTGCATTCGGCAATTCGACGTCAACGACTTCAGCGCCCAGCTCGCGATAAACCTCAACTACAGCTTTGACGCTGTCGCGCACTTCGCCATCCAAGCCTTCTCCAAAAAGAGATTTCGGGAAACCGATCCGCGCACCCTTGATGCTGCCGGTTATCTCGTTCGCGTAATTCGGCACCGGCACATCAGCAGTCGTAGCGTCGTGAGCGTCGCGCCCGGCGATAACACCTAAGACGTGTGCTATGTCTTTAGTGCTGCGTGCGAAAATTCCGACCTGATCGAGCGACGAGGCAAAGGCCACCAGGCCGTAACGCGAATTGCGGCCGTAGGTCGGTTTCAAGCCAAACACTCCGCATAGCGATGCAGGCTGGCGAACCGAGCCACCGGTGTCAGAACCCAATGCGACGGGGACTATTCCCGCCGCAACCGCCGCCGCCGAACCTCCGGACGAACCACCGGGAACACGGGACGTGTCCCACGGATTTTTGACGGGCCCAAATGCCGAATTCTCGTTGGACGATCCCATCGCAAACTCATCGCAGTTGGTTTTCCCAATAACCACGGCGCCGGCATTTAGTAGTCGCTCGATCACGGTGGCGTTGTAGGGTGGATGGTAGTCACCGAGAATGCGAGAGCCGCAGGAAGTTTGCATCCCTTTCACGCAGAGGTTGTCTTTAATGGCGATCGGGATTCCGGCGAGTTCACCGCTGGAAGATTCGGCGCTGCTTAAAGCTCCAGCGCGATCGATCTGAAGAAACGCGTTTAGCTCAGGGTTTAACCTCTCAGCCGCATTAAGCGAGGCTTCGACAACTTGTCCCGGCGTTTTGCTATTTCCCGCAACACTCTCTTTTATTGAATCGATTCCACTCATACCTGATACGTCGATCTCAAAACTTAAAGAACTTTGGGGACCCGGAAATGACCTTCAGCGGCGTCGGGAGCTTCAGCAAGAGCAACCTGTTGGCCCAGCGATGGAGCCACTTCATCTGCGCGGGTGGAATCCGTCGCTTCACCTTCCGGAGTAAGCCCACCCAGCGCTGGTTCGATATTGCTCGTGTCGATGGCATTGAGTTGTTCGACGTAGGCCACGATGTCAGACATCTGCGGAGCAAACACCTGTAGCTCCTCGGCAGTGATTTCCATGTGCGCGAGCTGCGCAACTTTTTCAACATCGGATTCGGTGATGGGCATAAGGTATTCAGAAGTCAGAAGTCGGAAGTCAGAAGTCAGAGCTTGGCGTCTGTAATCGGGCGTCGCAACTCATGGCAGCGCCCAGGAATGCGCGACGCAATCCTGCATCTCGAATTTCAGCGGCGGCAGATAGCAACTCAATCGGCACTGCAGCATTTCGCTTATCGTTGGATTTCAGCTTCTCATTCACGGACTTGAACATTGACGGCTGGATTCTCACCTCGATCGATTTCACAGTCTGCTGGCCTAAAACCGCATTGAGCCGGAAGAGCAACTGACCGCGCAACTGCTCCAGCTGTCGTTGCCAGATGTTGTCGCTTACTGCAACCACCAACGTTTGATCCTGCAGTTGAACCGGGACAGCGTGACTGTTGAGTACATCGCCAACTGCGTGTTTCCAGGCCGCGACGCAAACCGCTTCCGCAACCTCATCAGAACCGTTGGCAGCGGCGAGAATCTTCGGCAATGTGTTGATTAACTTGTCCACTTGCGAGCTATCCGTAATGCAAAGTATGGTTCGGGCGCGTGAATTGAGTTCCGGAGTGTAGCGGACAATTGTTTAACGCTACAAGCGGGGGTAAGTTGATGTGCAACGATCTATGCTGGGCAAGATAGTCCGACCCAGGGCGACGCGAAGCGATCTCATTAACACCGTGGCTTCAGCAAGGTGATCATAGACCATGATAAAGAAGGCTCACCGTTTCAACGGTTTTCATCGTAGTCAAAGAAACCGTTAAAACGGTTAGGAAAACCAGGCTGGCCCGTGATCACCGGGCTGAAGCCGCGGTGCTAATGAGATTGCTCCGCGTAGCCGGTGTGGTCTCCATACAAAGACAACCAACACAACTTAGTGCAAAGCGAATCCACAACATGATGACTGGCACACCCCACAAGCTTCGGGTCGATTCACCAAGAAACCAAACTTTACGAAGAATCCATTGCAAGAGGGGTTGATGTCTGGAACCGCGATGCCTCAAGAGAGAATCATCCTGGCGTCAAAGAGCCCGCGCCGCGCAGAGATACTGAACGCGGTCGGCTGGGATTTCGAGTGTCGGGCTGCAAACATCGACGAGACGCGTCGAGATTCAGAAGACGCTATCCGCTATGTCGAGCGACTTGCTCGCGAAAAGGCGGGCACCATTGCGAAGGAGTATCCCGAGAGTCTTGTATTGGGTGCCGACACTGTCGTCGTAGTTGATGGTGAGATCCTGGGCCAACCAGGCGACGATGATAACGCGCGACGCATGTTAACCCTGCTGAGTGCGAAGTGGCATGAAGTGCTAACCGGAGTCGCACTCGTGCGTGGGAGCGAGAGCGTGGTTGATCACCAGATCACCCGCGTGCGCTTTTCGGAGTTGTCTGAAAAGGAAGTCGATTGGTATGTGGCTACCGGCGAACCACACGACAAGGCTGGTGCATATGCTATTCAGGGTCAGGGCGGAGTTTTTATCGAAGAGATTGAAGGCGACTACTTTAATATCGTTGGCTTGCCGATACGCCTCGTCTACCAGATGCTGAAACGCTTCATACCGTAAAGCAAACTGTTAGTTTGCGGTCTCTTGCGGAAAGGGTATCGACCGTTTCAAGAGGGCCGTTTAGCCAACACCGGCGCAAACTAACAGTTTGCTTTACGATTTCAGCAGAGCACGCTGCCGCCGTCGACGCTCAAAGCCTGACCGTTAATTCCCCGACCATCTTCAGAAGCCAGTAACACCGCGAGCGCCGCTACCTCTTCAGGCTCGACGATCCGGTTCTGCGGACTCATCTTCCTGATCGATTCCATTGCCTGCTCAGCCGTGAGTTTGGTTTTTTCAGTTATGTTCTGAACTCCGCGGGTGGTCATCTCGGTGTCAACGTATCCCGGACAGATGGCGTTAACTGTGATTCCTTTGGCAGCGAGCTCGAGCGCGGCCGAACGCGTCAGCCCTACAACTCCATGTTTGGAAGCTGAATAAGCTGCGATATATGGAGCACCGGTTTTGCCTGCAATTGAAGCAATGTTAATGACGCGTCCCCAGCCACGCTCGATCATCTGCGGAACCGCGGCGCGTGTGCAATAAAAGGTGCCGTTGAGATTGACCGCAAGGTGCCTGAGCCAGAGTTCGTCGGAGGTCTTGGTGATGGGTGAGCTTTCAGCGATGCCTGCATTGTTGACGAGGATGTCGGGACCACGACCAAACGTTTCCATGACGGCTGCGAATGCACTTTCGACGCTGTGCACATCAGACACATCGCAAATGATGGGAAGGGCGTCGCTGTGAAAGCCATCAGCTATTTCGCGTGCGACGCTCTCAACCTGATCGAGCGATCGAGCAGCTACAGCGACATTTGCTCCTTCGTGAGCAAACGCCAAAGCGATTGAGCGTCCAATGCCTCGTCCGCCGCCAGTGATAAGAGCGATGCGATCTTTAAGCTTCATAAGATTGGTTGTAGGGGCGGCACTCCGTGGCCGCCCTTTTTTATCCTCTGCGGTGTGACGGTCTCTGTGTGACGCGGAGGGGCGGCCACGGAGGGCCGCCCCTACAAGTATTGCCACCTTACTCAAGATCAGCGACCGGTGAACGTCGGCGCGCGTTTCTCCAGAAATGCGCGCACGCCTTCGCAGCCGTCCTGTGATTCGAAGCAACGCATCTGGGCTTCAGTCTCATAGCGGAGCATCTCTTCGAGTTCTGAAGCCTGGCTCATGTAGACCGCATGTTTCGCCGCGCCGAGTGCAATTGGCGGCGCTTGACTGAGCCGGAGGGCCAGCTCTGTCGTCGCTGACTCGAGCTCGCTGGGTTGAACCACGGAATTAACAATGCCCAGCCGTAACGCCTCTTCAGCGTCAATGGCGTCTCCCAGAAAAAACATCTCGCAAGCTTTGTTCGGAGTTACCAATCGCGGCAGGAAGTAAGTTCCACCCCAATCCGGATGCAGCCCCACCTTCACAAACGATTGGCTGAAGTTTGCGGTCGTTGATGCAATGCGCAAGTCACAGGCGAACGCCAGGTTGCATCCGGCTCCTGATGCCGGTCCATTAATCGCGCCGATGACCGGCTTGTTCATCTGACGAATTGCGGTAACTACACGACGGGCGGAACCAAGCAGGCGGGAAAACTCGTCGGCGTCGCGACGCTCGATCAGGTCTGCCATAGCCGCCACATCGCCACCTGCACAAAAGGCACGACCAGCGCCGGTTATGACGACCACATGGACGTTTCGATCACTGCCGGCGACTTCTAGCGCTTCTGCCAGATCACGTCGCATATGTCCGAAGAAAGCATTCAACTTCTCCGGCCGGTTGAGCGTGATCGTACAAATCGATGCGTCTTCGGTAACGTTGATGTGTTCGTACATGGATAAATGTGAACTTTGAACTTTGTACTGTGAACTTGTACCTTGAAGTTTGCGCTTGGTCAGTAGTCAGTGGTCAGTTGTCAGTTGTCTGACAACTGACCAAAGAACAAAGTACCGAGTACAAAGTATAAAGTTAAGCACCATCTGTCGGCCCGGATCTTACCGTCCCTTGAACTCCGGTTTCCGCTTACCGACGTAAGCGTCAATGCCTTCTTTAGCGTCGTTGGATTGAAATAGTTGTTGCTGCAATTCCCGCTCAAGTGCAAGGCCGGATTCAAAAGGAATCTCTGCGCCGGTTTGCACACTTCTCTTGATCAGGCCGACCGCATGAGCAGCCTTATTTGGTGTCGTAAACTGTTTGGCGTAGGCAGTGACCTGGCCCATAAAGTCAGCACCGGTTGACGCATCCAGCAGTTGCGTAACGATTCCCAGTTCCACACCTTTCTCAAAATCAAATAGCTGACCAGTCGCCATCAACTCAATTGCTTTTGTCTTACCTACGATCCGCGCGAGCCGCTGGGTTCCACCAGTGCCGGGAAGAACACCCAGGGAAACTTCAGGCAGCCCCATTTTGCCAGCGCCTTTGCGCGCAACGCGCAGGTCCGCGGCCATCGCTACTTCCAAACCACCACCCACGCAATGACCGTTGATGGCGGCGATTACCAGCTTCGGAGTTTGCTCGAGGCGGTTCAGGGTTTCATTCGCGTGAAGACAGAAGAAGTATTTGAATGTCGGAGTCACATCGGCGAGCATTTGAATGTCGGCACCGGCGCAGAAAAACTTCTCGCCGTTTCCAGTAATAACGATGACCTGGACGGCTTCGTCCATTCTCGCCGCGAGGATCGCCCGATCAAGTTCCTGCATCATCGCGTAGCTGTAGGTGTTGGCCGGGGGATCGTTGAGCGTCAAGAAGGCGATGCCCTCAGTCACGTGGGTTTTGACTTTTTCAGCCACAGATTCTTGTGCTTGTGCTTCCGCTTCTGACATTTGATTTTGCTTCCTTGCTCGTTCTTTATGATCGTCGAACGTCTGGAGTTAGAGTTCCACGCCAGACACTCAAAGGCTCGACTCTCGCGTTTGGGGCGAAGTCTATTGCCTCAGTAGACGATCCGGCAACGAATCCCTGCATAAACAGGCGGCTGATGTTTTCAACCAACTCCGAAACTTTTAGCTTTCCATTTGGATCATACCAATTGTAGATCCAGTTCATCATTCCAAAGAGCGCATAGGTGGCGACAGTCAAATCGGTTTCGGGTTTGATTGGTTGTTGCTGTTGTATCTCACGAAGAATCTTGCGTGCCAGCTTCGTGTACTTGTCCTTCTTGGTTGAGACGTGAAGGTGCAGGTCGCCGGCGAGCGATTCAGCCTCATGCGACAAGACTTTCATCTCCGCCATGTTCGCCGCGAAAAAGGATAAGTGGTTCTCAATGAAGATTCGCAACTTGTGCTGCGGATCGTTCACCCCTTTGAGTTGTTCTTCAAGGCGTTCGAGGACGCGACCAAAACAGTTATCCTGAATCAGAAAAAGTAGTTCTTCCTTCGACTTACAATAATGATATAGACCGGCGAGGCTGACGTTGGTCGCCCGCGAGATGTCGCGCATGGTGGTGGAGTGGTAGTTCTTTTCCGCAAAAATACGCGCCGCATTTCGCAGAATGAACTCCAGCTTCTGATCGTATTTTGTGAAATCTTCGGACATAAGGATTGGTGCTTTGTGCTTTGTACTTGGTTATTTGTGCTTTGTCAGTTGTCAGTTGCCCTGTTCGCTCCACTAACAACTGACAACTGACACAGACAGTTCAAAGCACAAAGTTCAAAGCTTGACGTACTCAAACTCAAACGGCTTGCCTTTGATTCCGGTCGCCGGCGGCGCGATCCAGTTGGCAATCTTTCCAGGTTCGGTCACCGGATGCATCAAGCTGCGCACAAACTCTCGATCCTCCATTGTTGGCAGCCAGGCAGACTTGCTCCGCTCAAACTCCTCCGCCGTAATCAGGTTGCCTTCAATGTCGAAAGGGTGACCGGCAAATTCGCCAACGTGTCGATGAAAGCGCGGGTTTGGGAGAAATAATCTCTCACTAATGCCTTCGTCGTTCAGAGTCTTGTTCCAGCGCGCTAAACCTTTTTCACAGTCTTTCACGTATTCGCCACGCAACACTTCGTTCAGCGCGTTTCGCAGTCCGACATCACGTGTGCTGAGCTTTCCATTCTCGACCACGGTCATCGAAAAGGTTTGACTCGCAGCCACATGGTCCTCGTATTGTTCCTGTTCTTTGTAACGACCCTTTAACCCTGCGGCGAAAAAGTCGGCAGAGTTTGAACTGATTTCACCGCCAAATAGATCGAGCGAATAACTGAACCAGAAGTTGATGTGCTTCTGAATGATGTCGAGCGGGATGCCGCCGAGCTCGCGAACATCGCCCTGCTTCATCAATTGTGCCGTGCGCTTCACCACGCGATTGAGGCCGGTATCGCCGACGAACATGTGGTGCGCCTCTTCAGTCAACATAAACTGGCAGGTGCGGGCGAGCGGCTCGAAGCCCGACTCGGCGAGTGCCGATAATTGATACTTGCCGTCCCGGTCAGTGAACATCGTGAAGCAGAAAAAATTGAGCCAGTCATCGCAAGGCTGGTTAAAGGCCTCGAGAATGCGCGGCTTATCGGGATTGCCGCTGCGTCGTTCCAGCAAGGCATCAGCTTCGTCGCGGCCGTCGCGGCCGAAGTAACGGTGCAGCAGATAGACCATGGCCCAAAGATGACGGCCTTCTTCGACGTTCACCTGAAATAGGTTGCGCAGGTCGTAAAGAGATGGACAGGTTTGACCGAGCTGTCGCTGTTGCTCAACTGAAGCAGGTTCGGTGTCGCCCTGCGTGACGATGATGCGACGTAACGCATTGCGAAATTCACCAGGCACTTCCTGATACGCGGGCTGGCCGTGATGATCGCCAAAACCAATCTTCGCATCAGCCTCGGCGGGTTTCAGAAAAATGCCCCAGCGGTAGTCGGGCATCTTCACGAAATCAAAGTTGGCCCATCCGTCAGGCTCGACGCTGATGGCCGTGCGCAGGTATACGTCCTTTTGCTGAAATCCTTCCGGCCCCATCTCCTGCCACCAATCGAGATAATTTGGCAGCCACTTTTCCAGGGCGCGCTGAAGCTTTTTGTCTTCGCTCAGATTTACGTTGTTAGGGATGCGTTCGTATAAGTTCATAATCAGTTTTTAGTTATCAGTTTTTAGTTTTCAGCATGAGCTAGATCTTGGCGCTCAATGCATAGATCATTTTTCGGATTTCAGTAATCATCTTCTCGAGTTCGCCGCTAGATGACTTCTCCATCAGATTGAGTTCTTCAGCAATGATGCGCTGAGTGTCAAGTTCCGCTAGCGACCCATTTGCGATTGCTAAAAACTGTCGAAATTCTCCCGTATGCTGTCTGGCTTGGCCTTCAGCAATGTTTGGCGCGACGGAAACAGCGGCGCGCTTCATCTGACTTGAAAGACCGTACATTTCACTTCGCGGTAAGGTCTCGCACATGAGATACACAGCTTTGCACAGCCCAACACTCTTTTGCCAAACTACCAAATCGCGATTAGGGCGAGATCCCATAACTCAAAACTGAAAACCGAAAACTAATTAGGTTCGCTTGAAATCAAACTGCGCCTGCGTCGGTTTCCCATAGTTTGTTAGAGCGCCCTTCTCGCCTACCGCATTGGGGCGTTGGAAGATCCAGTTCTGCCATGCCGTCAGCCGTCCGAAGATTTTTGTATCCATAGTTTCAGGACCGCCAAATCGAAGGGATGCCTCCATGCCTGTTAACGCGTCGGGGGAAAGCGATGTTCTTTCCTCAATCGCGACGCGAATTTCATCCTCCCAATCCAGGTCGTCCGGTGCGAACGTGATGAGCCCAAATTCCTCCGCTGCTTCCGTGTCGAACGGGCCATCATGGGCCAGCACTTCATCAACCTTTTCAGGCATCGCCTGAAAACGTGACTGAAGTCGCGTCAGACCATTGCTCATTGGTAGAGCGCCCGCATTGATGGCCGAAGCCGTAAGCTCCGCCGGCGCTTCGGGATCGTTGAGCATGTAACTGCGATCCGAAGCTAAAAGAAGCTCCAGCAAACTGCCGGCAAAGCAACTGCCCGGCTCGGCGATCGCAAAGAAGCTTTTGGCTGTCAGATCGAGGCGTCTCAAGACTCGCGCCATATTTAGAGTGATCTCGCGAATCAGCCAATGGTCTTTGTTGTCGTTTAATGTTTGGTCCACAGCCAATACATCGGCGGGGTTGCCGGTGGTTCGAAGACAAACGAGTCCAATCTCGGGCTCGTTCACTCGCAGGTGGAGGAGCGCATGGTCCAACTCCCGAAAAGCCTGTAAGGCCCAATAGCTGTCTCCCAGTTTTTGAATCTCGGCCGGGTCGCTTGGTAGTTCGCCTTCTGGACCGCGCATCGTCAGGTCTGCATAGCGTTGCTCGCGATTAACGATCAGATTGACGTACCTGTATTCAATGCCGGATGGCTTCATGTCCGGCTCAATTGCGTTGAGCTTTATCCCGTAAAGCAAACTGTTAGTTTTCTCGCCATTAGATCCGCCGTTGGTTTGGGAGTCGGTGCCCGGAAGCAAAGTAATAGTTTGCTTTACGGTGGCCGAGATCTCCTTAACGCGCGCGGCTACGGCTTCATCGAATTTGCTGGTGGGGAAGTGGTCGTCAATCAGTCCCCACTCCTTCGCGCGCTTTCCTTTTAATCCTTCGGCGAGGGTGGAGAAGACGTCGGCACGATCCCGACGGATGCGCCTTTTATCAACCAGCCTCGTCAGGCCTCCGGTTCCTGGTAACACTCCGAGCAATGGCACTTCAGGAAGAGAAACCGCGGAGTTTCCATCATCGACCAGGAAAATTTGATCGCAGGCAATCGCCAGTTCGTAACCTCCGCCTGAGGCAGTGCCATTTAGCGCGGCGACGTACCGGCGTCCGGAATGGATGGAGTCGTCTTCGATTGCGCAGCGCGTTTCATTCGTGAACTTGCAGAAGTTTACTTTAAAGGCGTGCGAAGAAGTGCCAAGCATGTAGATGTTTGCGCCCGCGCAGAATATGCGCGGCTTGAGACTCGTAAGGACTACGACCTTCACTTCCGGATGCTCAAAACGGATACGCTGAACGGCATCGGCCAATTCGATATCAACCCCCAGGTCGTAAGAGTTGAGCTTGAGCTTGTAGCCCTCAGCAAGCGTAGCGTCCTCCTGGACGTCCATCGAAAGCGTCGCCACGTCGCCGTCGATTTCCAGTTTCCAGTGGTGATATTGCTCAGGGGAAGTTTGAAAGTTGATCATGTAGTCGTTGTCCTTAGATAGCTCATTGCCCAGCAATTAGCGGGTCTTTGATTTGCCCATTCGAACGTCCGTTCGGAAAAAGCATGTTAGAGGTTACGGCGTTTTACGTCAAGTTTGGGAGTGGCTTGTTGAGTGAGGCCTATTGGTTCGGAGGCGTCAGTCCACGAGGAATGGGAGACTACTTGCTTTTGGGCGAGTCCTAGAAGAAAAACTCCATGGATTTTAGTATCCCAATAAACCCGAGAGCGAAAAGGCCCACAAGAGGAATTATTCGCCAGGATAGGATGACCCCTTCGCAACGAGGACAGCGGAGACCAAATCTTGAAAGACGTTGTCGGCAACGAGGACAATGCGAACTGCGCCCGCCAAGTGTCAGCATCTAAACAAACTCCTTTGACCAAGAGAAAAGACCCAGGTTCGAAGGGACCTGTGGATCAACCCATTGAGGATTCGAATAGTCGGAAATTGTTGTTTCAAAATTACTTCAATTCGGCCGGACATGTGGAAATTCGGTGCTCATTTTCTATGATTCTCAAATCCGCCCTAACCAGAGACACAGTCCCAACTTGGTCGGCCATGTCATGGTCTCACTCTCATCCAATGTCGAATCTGCTCTGGCGCGGGAGGCAACAAATCAATTATCTCCTCGACTAAGGGTGCCAACGGGCCATCCTTGACAGTTTTGGCGAACGGCGCGTAGGGTGTCAGCCTCCAGTGACAGCCGTAAGAAACCTGTTGTTTGATAGTCAAAAGTCACTAGAGTGCGTTCCGTGGCAGGAACTTTTTGCGGGGAGGCGAATCTGTTCTGGTGAACGGCGCGGTCTTCAAAACCGTTAGTGAGACTGTGAGAACAGGCTTAGGTAGGTTCGATTCCTACACGCCTCCGCCAACTAGTAAGCAGTGAGCAGTGAGCAGTGAGCAGTGAGCAGTAAGCCGGAGGCGGGACGCGGAAGGCAGAAAGCAGAAGGCAGAAGGCAGGAGCCAGGAGGCAGAAGCACTGAACTGAAGAATCGGCAATTGGCAATTGGAATTCGGCAATGATCGCTTGGGTTGCTTTAAATATGACGACGGGAATTGGACCGCGGGCTGCGGCCAAGCTCCTGGAGCGCTTTGGATCCGCGGAAGCTGTTTATAAGGCCACTCGAGCGGAGTTGGAGAAGGTTCGCCTGCTTCCCGAAGCGGTCGATAGCATCATTGCTCGCGACCTGCATGAACGTGCTGAAGCTGAGATTGAAAACGTAAGGAAGCTTGGGGCTGAGATCCTGATCCTTGATGATGGCGTTTATCCTTCGTTGCTCAGAGAGATCTACGATCCTCCAATTGCGCTTTACGTTTCGGGCGATTGGGCCGCATGCCTGGACCAACCTTGCATCGCTATCGTCGGATCCAGAAGATGTTCGACTTATGGACTCAATGCGGCGTCGATGCTGGCGAGAGATTTAGCGCAGCGTGGAATCACGATAGTTTCCGGATTTGCGCGAGGCATTGATGCAGCGGCTCACCGCGGCGCAATCGAGGCGGGAGGACGCACGATTGCGGTATTGGGCACCGGAATTGGCGAAGTTTATCCTCGCGATCACAAACGACTTGGGGAAGAAATTCTTGAAGCCGGCGGCGCGATGGTTACCCAGTTCCCTTTGGCAACGCCGCCGGTGTCAGAAAACTTTCCGTACCGAAACCGCATCATTAGCGGTTTGAGTCTGGGGGTGATCGTGGTTGAAGCCGCAGAGAATTCCGGCTCGTTAATTACCGCGCGGCTGGCGATTGAGCAAAACCGGGAAGTGTTTGCGGTGCCGGGAAACATCACGTCGCGCAATTCGTTTGGTACGAACTATCTAATCAAGGGGGCAGGGGCAAAGTTGGTTCAGCAATGGCAAGACGTGGCCGCAGAACTGCCACCGCAAATAGCCGCGAGACTGTTGCCTCCGCCGCTAGGCGAGAAGAAGAAGGAGAAGTCAATTGCCGATCAACTGGCAATGGTGCCGCAGGGTTTAACGGGCTATGAGCAATCAGTTTTCAAGCTGCTTTCAGCTGACAATCCCGCGCATATCGACGCGCTGGTCAACCAGAGCAGCATCGCAATTCCCGATCTGACAGCTGCATTGCTGACGCTCGAGATGCGCGATCTGGTGCGGGCTCTGCCGGGAAAATGTTTTGTTAGGAAGATGTGAAGGGCGGGTAAATGGTAAATGGTGAATCGTAAATAGACGTTAATCGCAAAAGCCTATTTACCATTAACCATTTACTATTCACCGATTTAAAATGGCAAAGAATTTAGTAATCGTAGAATCGCCGGCGAAGGCGAAAACCATAAACAAATATCTGGGGAAGGACTATCTGGTGAAGGCCTCGATAGGCCACATCAAAGATCTGCCGAGCAAGGGCCTGGGCGTCGATGTCGACGATGATTTCAAACCTACCTACGAAGTAATTCCAGATACCCGAAAACGAAATAACAAGAAGATCGTTGCTGAGCTGAAGAAGGCTGCGAAAGAAGCCGACACCATCTACTTCGCGGCTGACCCTGATCGTGAGGGTGAGGCAATCTGCCAACACCTGGCCGAAGAGATTGTTCCCAAGCGCCCAGCAAAACCGACGTTCCGGGTGATGTTTAATGAGATCACGAAACGTGCGGTCAACGAAGCGTTCGATCATCCAAAGCAGATTGATCAGAACCTGGTTGATTCACAACAAGCGCGCCGGGTGCTCGATCGGCTGGTTGGTTACAAGGTTTCACCTCTTCTTTGTCGGACCGTAGGCGGGAAACTTAGCGCCGGACGCGTGCAGTCAGTTGCCTTGCGCATGGTGGTTGAGCGTGAACGTGAAATCGAACGCTTCATCAAAACCGAGTATTGGACCATCGGCGCGAATGTCGCGGCCAAGCTTCCCCCGCCTTTGATACGCGTCTCTATAAGGTCGGCGAACAGACAGTAAAAACCGGCGGGTTTGATCAGGACATCAAACGCAACGAGATCCTTATCGGAAACGAAGCGCAGGCCGCTGAGTTTGTTACTGAAGCTGAACGAGAGACGTTCGTCGTCAGTGAGGTTACACGCAAGGAACGTAAGCGCAATCCTGTACCTCCGTTCATCACGTCAAAGCTGCAACAGGAAGCTGCGCGCAAACTCGGATACGCAGTGAAACGCACGATGATGATCGCGCAAAAGCTTTACGAGGGCGTTGAGCTCGGCGCGGAAGGATCAGTCGGTCTCATAACCTACATGAGAACCGATTCGACGCGCGTTTCGGATGCCGCTCTGGGCGAGGTGCGCGATTTCATTGGCCAGCAATACGGCGCGGCATATTTGCCTGAGAAGGCGATTCACTATCGCTCAAAGAAAGACGCGCAGGACGCTCACGAAGCGATTCGTCCCACCGACGTTTCGCGGACCCCTGATTCGCTCGCGAATTTCCTCAACAAGGACGAGCTCAAGTTGTACCGGCTGATCTGGCAGCGGACGGTCGCGTCGCAGATGACGCCGGCCGTGTTTGATCAAACTACGATCGACATCGCCGCGGGGCGTTTCATCTTCAGAGCCACTGGTTCGGTGCAAAAGTTTGACGGTTTCCTGAAGGTCTACCAGGAAGGGCGCGACGAGAAAACTGAAGAAGACGAGGAAGCTGAGCGTACCCTGCCCTCTGTCGAAAAGGGCGAGACGCTGACGCTGAACAAAATTTCGCCCGAACAGCATTTCACCGATCCACCGCCGCGCTTCACTGAAGCAACACTCGTTAAGGCCCTCGAAGAGAAGGGGATTGGCAGGCCGTCGACTTACGCGGCCATCATGACGACGATCCTTGCCCGCGAGTACGTCGAAAAGTTGGAAGGTCGTTTTCATCCTACTGACCTAGGCAAGACTGTGAACGATCTCTTAATCGATGGCGGTTTCGACGACCTGTTTAATGAAACGTACACGGCGCGGATGGAAGAGGAGCTTGATCACGTCGAGGAAGGCAAACTCAAGTGGACTGATGCGCTCCATGATTTCTACGGTAAGTTTTCCAAAGACCTGGTTGAATTCACCGAATACACGACCCGCATCAAGAATGAAGAGATACCGACTGATGAGGTTTGCCTCAAGTGCGAAACCAAGGGCATGGTCCGAAAGCGGGGTCGCTTCGGCAAGTATCTTAAGTGTTTGAAGTGCGATGCTACCCGTGATGCAGAACCGAAGGCCGCAACCAACGGCGGCGCGCAGGGAAGCGAAGCTACTGGCGGCGGCGAAGCGGCTGCTGAGCCGGAAGTTTGCGAGCTATGCGATAAGCCGATGCAGTTGAAGCGAGGCCGCTTTGGTCCATTCCTCGGTTGTACCGGTTATCCCGAATGTCGCAACATTCGCAAGATCGCTAAGAGCGGACTCGCCGCTCCGGCGCCGGTGCCGCTCGACGAGAAGTGCCCACTTGATGACGCTCAACTGGTGCGTCGCTTCGGCCGCTTTGGTGAGTTTGTTTCCTGTTCCAACTATCCGAAGTGCAAATACATCAAGCAGGAATCTACCGGCGTCGCTTGTTCTCGACCGGGTTGTAAAGGCGACCTGGTAGTTAAAAAGTCGAAGCGCGGAAAAGTCTTCTACAGCTGCTCAGCCTATCCGGATTGCGATCGCGTTTACTGGGACAAGCCGGTGCTCGAAGCGTGTCCGAAGTGCAAAGAGCCGTTCCTGCTCGAGAAGACCACGAAGAAACAGGGCACCTTCCGTTATTGCGCAAATGGGGAATGCGGTTACACTTCAGATGATTCTGTGGCGTCACCCGCAACGACGACGAAGGCGAAACCGAAGAAGTCTTCGTCGGCGAAATAGAGCGAGCCGGGGTAATTGCAAGCCGTCACCAACTGTCAATCAACCTGCCAAATTGTGGAGATATCGCAATGCTAAGACGCAATGCAGCCTTTCTGCTGCTCACTATTCTGTTCACCCAATCTATTGCAGCGTTTGCGCAGCAACCTGCGTCGAGTCCGACTACGCCGGTGCCGGCACAATCAACCGAGCCGGCAAAGGATCCAAACGATCCAATCGAAAAAATTAAAGATGAAGCTCTTAACCGATCCCAGGTAATGCAAACGTTGAGTTACCTGAGTGACGTGATTGGTCCTCGGCTGACTGCCTCGCCTGGAATGAAGCGGGCGAATGAATGGACTCGCGAGCAGTTGACGAAGTGGGGACTTCAGAATTCACGCCTGGAACCGTGGGGACCGTTTGGTCGAGGTTGGACGTTGAAACGATTCTCGGCGCAAGTCGTCGACCCCCTAACGATTCCGCTGATCGCATATCCAAAGGCCTGGTCACCGGCCACAAGTGGTCCACTCACCGCACCGGTGGTCTATGTGAACGCAAAAGACGAAGCCGGCCTTCAGGCATTCAAAGGGAAACTAAAGGGAGCGATCGTGTTGACCTCAGCAATGCGCACCGTGCCGGCGCATTTCGATTTACAGAGCACTCGCCTGGTTGAAAAGGATCTGTTGGCGCTGGCGGATGCTCCCGAGCCAAGAAGAAGTGGCGGCCGCCGACCTCAAACTCCTGAACAACGAGCGGCTGCTCAGTTCGTCTCCAAACGACTAAAGTTTTTGCATGATGAGGGAGCAGCGGTGATCGTCGATGCCAGCAGGATCGGCGACGGCGGGACCATCTTCGTGCAGGGCGCCGCCACTCCCCAGGCCGCCGATGAGACGCCTGGAGCAGCGCGCGCTACGCCGGTTTACTCTAAGAACGCGCCCAAAATCGTTCCCCAACTTGTGATGTCGGTCGAACATTACAATCGCATTGCGCGCATGATCGAGGCGGGCGAACAAGTGAAGATGACGGTTGATCTTGACGTCGAATGGCAAGATGCCGATCCGATGGGCTACAACACGATTGCGGAGATCCCAGGCTCCGACAAGAAGGATGAAGTTGTCATGCTCGGCGGCCACATGGATTCGTGGCATGCAGGCACGGGCGCCACTGACAACGCAGCTGGTGTCGCAGTCGCGATGGAAGCGGTTCGCATTCTGCAGTCGCTGAATTTGAAACCGCGACGCACTATTCGCGTCGCATTGTGGAGCGGTGAAGAGCAGGGCTTGCTTGGCTCGAGAGCTTATGTGGCAGAACACTTTGGCAAGTTGGAAACCGCCGGGGCCGGCATGGGTCCCGGTAATACTGCGGCAGTGAGCAGACTGGTAACGAAGCCGGAATATGAAAAGCTGAGTGGCTATTTCAATCTGGATAACGGAACGGGAAAGATTCGCGGAGTTTACCTGCAGGGTAACGAAGCAATTCGGCCGTTGTTTCGACAGTGGCTTACGCCGTTTCGCGACATGGGTGCGTCGACGCTGACAATTTCAAATACCAGCGGCACAGACCACTTGTCATTCGATGGCATTGGCTTACCCGGTTTCCAATTCATCCAGGACGAAATCGAATACGATACTCGGACTCACCATTCAAACCAGGATGTGTTCGACCGCATTCAAGCCGACGACCTGAAACAAGCTGCCGCCATCATGGCCGCGTTTGTTTACAACACCGCGATGCAGGATGAAAAGCTGCCGAGGAAAGCGGCACCCGGCCGCTCTAACTAATCGTAGGATTTCTTGACAGTGCGGATCTCCTGGCGGTTCTAATGGCTAATGACAAATGAGAAATGAGAGATGGAAAATCGTCGCCTAACGTTCCATCACCATAGCCTTCTCTGAGTAGCGCACAACAAAAAAGGCGAGCCATCTGGCTCGCCTTTTCTGCTATTACTCCCCCCTTGAACCCCTTGCTAAAACTCTCTTGGTTTTTCAAACGATGCTTCATGCGGGATCTGCCTGCTTGGTTGAGCACTCGCCATGGATGCAGGCTTCTCTGAAAGGTCGAGTCCCGCCCAGGTCTTGATCTTGTTAAGCAGGAGTGGAAGCACTACCGCCTGAGCAGTCGTGGAGAGTTCCTCGACGATGCGATCGCCTATGGCGCCCGCTTCTTTGCTTAACCGATCGTATGCAGAAGTCTCTTTGAAACGTTCTAACATACCTGGACCATCATCTTTGCCGTTTGACTCAATCGGGGCCCGCAGCGACTCGCGAGCGAGCGAGCGAGCGTAAGTGCCGGGAGTGTCCGCCAGATACTCGGGTGGATCGTCGTCGTCTCCCTTGATGGCCGCAGCTAGTCCGTAGCCCACGAAGAAACCCACGCCGGCCGCGCCCAGGCTCCAGGCCAGCGGTTGTTTTTTGAAATGTTCACGCCAGTCAAGAGCGTCTTTTACAGTTTCCACTTGTTGCGCCACGTTGTCCTTAATCTCCGAGACAGTGTTGGTAATGGAATCGCGGGCTTCGTCCATACGCCGTTGAAGTTCCTCCTTCGAGGGTTGCTCATCGTCGGCTCGGGCCCGAGCGATTCCTAGATTTCGTTCTTCAGCCATTGCTTGTCCTTTCTAAGTTCCTCTACTGTCCTGTTAGGAACAAGATTCTGCTTCGCCAAACGGTTCTTCATCACCGAAACGATTATCCCGCCGATGATCAGATAGAGCACACCGGCCGTCAGGAAGCCAACCGCGTATTTTGCCGGTTGACTCAAAGTCGTCTCAGCGAAGAGGGTCGAGATGCCGAAAGCGAGAGCCACATTCAACAGCGCAAACCCGATGGCGGCGATGATCCCACCCACGGCAATCATGGCTCCGCTTTGCGCATAAGCATTAGCTTCCTCTTTGAGTTCGACCTTCAGCAAACTCATCTTAGTGTCGAAGAGTTGCATGACGTCGTCGCCTAAGCGGCTGAACAACGAGGGAAGATTCTCGTCCGACTTAGCTGCCAAAGCTGTAGAGCCCTGGCGTGGAGCTGTCGCTGACATCGAGTTTTCTCCTTTCAAGGTTGGCTACCGACGACCGCGCAGAATCAATCCGACAAGTAGTCCGGCCGCTGCCGAAATTAGAATCGCCTGTCCTGGATTTTTGCGGGCGTAGTCTTTGGCGTTTTCCGTGATTTCAGCGAAGTCAGCGTTTTGAAGTTCTTTGATCTTGTCACCGACTACGCCGACCTTGTCAGTCACATATTCCTTCGCTTGAGTGGCAGCCTCGGTAATCTTGCCACCATACTCTTGAGCCGTTTGGGCTAAGCCGGTAGCGGCGCCTGTGCCGGTCCCTCCAGAGCTGCTGCCGGTTCCTGAGGTGGTTGATGGCGAAGTGCCGGGGAAGTTAGTTGAACCAGTATTCTGCGACATATTTCTGTTTCTCCTTTTGCATTACAAATCGTCTTGAATCAATTCTAAAAAATTCGAATCAATGGCACTGGAGCAATCAATGTGCCGGGAAGACCTTACCTCCTCAACGCTCCAGATTGGCCTAACTACTAGAAATTATCGAAGCCCAGGGGCTGATTCTTGTTGCAAAAAAGTACAGTTAAGAATGTCGGGGACCGGATCAATACAAGGGAAAAGTCCATTGCCGTCGAGGCCCAACCGGCCGCCTTGACTCAAGACTCCGCCCTTGACAAGCGGTCGTTTACGGTGGTAAGTAAGTACTTACTTTCAATAAGTATTCTTCTAAGTATCCTTCAAAGTAACAGGAATAATCGATTGCAAGAACAAATCACTAAGAAAATTGAGGCCCCGGCAGCTGCGCGCATGAGCGCCGAAGACCGGAAGCTCCAGATCCTGCGCGTCGCAGTCAGTCTCTTTTCTCGAAAGGGTTTTGGCGGAACCACCACCAAGGAGATTGCTCAGGCCGCCGGCGTTTCTGAAGCTATGGTGTTTCGACATTACTCGACCAAGGAAGAGCTTTATTCGGCGATTCTCGATCACAAGGCGTGCTCCGGCGACAGCATGAATCCGGAAGCGTTAGTGCGTGAAGCACTCCAGGAGAAGGACGACCGCGCGGTGTTTGAAAGACTCGCTTTGGGTGCGCTAACGCATCATGACCGCGATCCCGAATTTCAGCGACTGCTACTCCACTCTGCGTTGGAGGGCCACGAGCTGGCCCAGATGTTTTTCGAAAAGTTTGTGCTCCGCGTCTATGCGCTCCTGGCTGACTACATCACCGAGCGACAGAAAGATGGCGCGATGGTGAAGATGGATCCGGCTGTGGTGATACGCGCGTTTATTGGCATGGTGGTCCACCATTCGCTGAACAACAATCTTTGGGATCCACACCACCGTCTCCTGAAAATTTCTAATGAGGAAGCCGCGAAACACTTTGCAGACATCTTGCTAAACGGCATTAGCTGCGCGAAGGAATCGACTTCGCCGCTGAACGGATCCATTGAGTCCGTAAATTCCAGAAAGAACTAGTTCAAATGACATCCTCGAAGACATCGCAAGTCTTTTTGCTAATCCTGCTTGTGGCGAGTGTCGTTTTCCTGGCCACGTCGTGTGGTGGCTCCAAAGCCAACGTTAGGAAAGACGAAGCAAACACACAGCCCACAGTTATCGACGTGACCACAGTTCCAGCAATCATGCGGGAACTGCCTCGCTTTTTTGAGGCGACCGGCAGTTTGAATGGTGACGAGCAAACGGACGTAGCGCCGTCGGTGGCGGGAAAAGTAGTTTCAATTCAAGCGGACATGGGGAGCTATGTCCGGCGCGGCCAGACGATAGTGCGGCTGGACGATGTAGACTCAAAGCTGCGGGTAGATCAGGCTCAGGCGCAGGTCGAGCAGTTTAAGGCTGCCGCACGACAGGCCGAGGAGAAGGTCGGTATTCGACCGGGCCAGTCTTTCGAGCTGAACAAACTACCGGAAGTTGCTAATGCGCGCGTGGCTCTCGAGTTGGCGGAAAAAAATCTCCGGCGGTCCGAAAAGCTGATCGAGTCGGGAGACATTTCGCGGGCAATGTATGACCAGCAGAAGGCGCAGCGCGATCAGTTGAAGGAAGTATATGAGGCGGCTCTCTCCCAGGCGCGTCAAAACTACGCCGCCGTGATGACTGCGCGTGCGAACGTTGCCAATGCGGAAAGCCAACTGGCTCTGGCCCGCCGAAGTTTGTCATACGCAAATGTCTATTCACCGATCGATGGATTCGTTTCGGAACGAACCGCCGATCTCGGTGAATACGTTTCACCGACTACCAAGATCGCTACCGTCGTGCGGATAAATCCTTTGCGCGTGCGCATTGATATTCCCGAGCAGGCTATCCCGACCGTGGCGGTGGGCCAGTCAGTTTCAGTTACAACCAGCGCGTGGCCGGACCGAAACTTCAGTGGACGAATCGCCCGCATTTCTCCAAACGTTACGCCGACTTCGCGAACGTTAACGGTCGAGGCCGAGATCGAAAACGCCAATGGGACACTGAAGCCCGGTCAGTTTGCCACCGTAAGAATTTTGCAGGCGCGCGCGGAGCCCGCCCTGCTGATTCCCGCTCGTGCGATTCGCACTGAGGCGGGAGTAAGCAGAGTCTTTGTGATCAAGGATGGACATGCTCGCGAACGAATTGTGCAACTGGGCCAGGCAGATGGCGACCTCGTTGAAGTCAAAGCCGGCGTTGCAGTTGACGAGCCGGTGGCTACCAGCAACGTGGAGTTGTTGAGTGAGGGAATTGCGGTAAGACAATAGTGCTTAGTTCCTTGTACTTTGAGCTTTGTTGACTTATCTGGCCGCCGTTCGAGGGTGATCCCGCCCCCACCCCAACCAAGCCTCAGAGACGCATAGCACCAAGCACGAAGCGCCAGGTTCAATACTTATGCAAAAATTAGCTGAAATTTGTGTCCGGCGTCCCGTCTTCGCGACGATGCTGATCCTGAGTCTGACTGTCGTCGGCCTCTTCTCCTATCAGTCGCTTGGCGTCGATCTCTTCCCCAAGATAGACCTGCCAACGATCACTGTCACGGTTATCAATCCGGGCGCATCGCCGCAGGAAATCGAAACTGAAATTACCGACAAGATTGAAGGCGCTGTAAACACAGTTAGCGGCATCGACGAATTACGTTCGACGTCCGTAGAAGGGGTTTCCCAGGTCTTCATTACTTTCCTGCTGGAAAAAAATCCGGATATTGCGGCGCAGGAGGTTCGCAATAAAGTCGATTTGATTGTGAACGAATTGCCGATTACGGCGGAAGACCCGATGGTCCAGAAGCTGGACACGGATGCCGCCCCGGTCATTCGCATCGCCGTCTCTGCTCCTCGATCCCTGCGCGAAGTGACTGACGTCGCTGACAAGCGCATCAAGCAGCAGGTGGAATCGATTAGCGGCGTGGGCCAGGTTCAAATCATTGGTGGCCGGCAGCGGGAAATTCAGATTTGGGTGGATCCGGAAAAACTGCGCGCCTTCAACGTGACGGTCGCTCAGGTTGCAGATGCGGTCCGCGCTCAGAACATGGAAGTGCCTGGAGGACGCGTTGATGAAGGCACACGCGAGCTGACCGTGAGGACGATGGGCCGAATTGTCTCACCCGGCGAATTCAATAATTTGGTGGTCGGCAGCCGCGGCACTTACTCGGTCAAACTCAGCGACGTCGGTTATGCCGAAGACGGGGCCGAGGAACCTCGCACTGAAGCGCGACTGAACGGACAGCCCGCGGTGACATTGGTGATTTCGAAGCAGTCGGGTCAAAACACTGTCGCAATCGCCGATGCCGTCAAAGAGCGTTTGGAGGAAGTTCAAAAGACGCTGCCACCCGGTTTCAAAACCCAGGTCGTGGGTGATCAATCTATCTTTATCAAAGCCTCGATTGAGTCGATCCAAACCCACTTGATTGAAGGCAGCATCCTGGCTGCGATCGTTGTCTTTTTGTTCCTCTGGAGTTTCCGATCCACGGTAATCGCGGCGCTGGCCATCCCAACATCGCTGGTAGCAACCTTTGGGCTCATGGCAGCCATGGGCTTCACGCTCAACCAGATCACCATGCTCGCGTTGACTCTGATGGTGGGAATCGTGATCGACGACGCGATTGTGGTGCTGGAAAATATTTTCAGGTTCATCGAAGAGAAGGGTATGCCACCGTTTCAAGCCGCGATTGAAGGTACTCGCGAAATCGGCCTGGCTGTTTCCGCAACTACGTTATCGCTACTGGCAGTCTTTCTACCGGTCGGTTTCATGGGCGGGATTGTCGGACGATTCATGTCGTCGTTCGGCTTGACGTCTTCGTTTGCCATCGCCGTCTCCCTGCTCGTTTCGTTTACCCTAACGCCGATGCTGGCCGCGCGCTTGATCAAGCGCAGCGACGATGCAGTTGAAGGCCCAATCGAACGACACGTCGAGCCCTCCGACAAAGGTTCAAAAGACTCGCGGTTCTACGGTCCGATCGATCGCACCTACACGCGATTGCTGACGTGGTCCATGGCCCACCGGTGGGTGATAGTGGTGGCGTGCCTGGTGGTGATCGTGAGCATCGTGCCGTTGTTCATGCTGGTGGGAAAAAACTTTTTGCCGGTCGACGACCAGTCGCAGTTTGAACTGACTGTGAGGGCCCCGGAAGGCTCCACCCTGCCGTTCACCTCCTCGTTGGTCGAGCGCATTGCCGCGGACGTGAGAAAGCTTCCTGGCGTTTCCGACACGCTGACTACGGTAGGTGGCGGGCAGCAGGAACAGGTCAACGTTGCTTCAATCTACGTAAAGATGTTGCCACTCGAGGATCGTAGCGTTTCGCAGATCGATGTTATGACCCAGGCTCGCACCGAGGTGCTGGCCAAATACCTGAAAGAATATCCGGATCAACTACGCACCAGCGTCCAGCAGGTCGCGGCATTTTCCGGAGGCGGATTTCGAAACGCCGACATTCAATACGTAATCGGTGGTCCAGATCTCAACAAGCTCACGCAGTATTCCGACGCGCTGCTGGCAAAGATGAAAACCATCCCGGATCTGGTAGATGCCGATTCAACGCTGGTTACAGGCAAGCCGGAATTACGCGTGATCATCGATCGCGCTCGAGCCGCGGACCTCGGAGTCAGAGTGTCTGACATCGCTCAGGCATTGAATACTCTCGTAGCGGGACAAAAAGTTTCGACCTTCAACGCCGGAACCGATCAATACAACGTGCGGGTACGCGCAGTCGGGGAATCGAGAGCCAGCGTGCAGGGCCTGGAACGAATGATCGTCTCCTCATCAAAGATTGGTTGGGTCAGTCTTGATAATTTGGTGAGAGTCGAAGAGGGTACCGGACCTTCGGCAATAGATCGCTTAAACCGACAGCGCCAGGTGATGTTGCTCGGCAATGTGAAGCCAGGTGGCTCGCAAGCGGCAGTTATCGATCAGATGAACAAGTTTGCCAAAGAAGTAAACATCAGCAACGAGTACACAACTGGCTTGGCAGGCCGTTCGAAGGAACTGGGGCGCGCAGGTTATTACTTCATGCTCGCTTTCGTGTTGTCGTTTGTCTTCATGTATATGGTGCTGGCGGCGCAGTTTGAATCGTTCATTCACCCGGTCACTATTTTGTTAACGCTGCCTCTCGCGATTCCGTTTGGCATCGTGTCGCTACTGATTACCGGCCAGACTGTAAATATCTTTTCGGGACTGGGGTTGTTGTTGCTGTTTGGCGTCGTTAAGAAGAACGCAATTCTGCAGATCGATCACACCAATCAGTTGCGGGCGCAGGGAATGGAACGTCCCGAAGCAATTATCCGAGCCAACCGCGAGCGCTTGCGGCCAATTCTGATGACCACGATCGCCCTCGTCGCCGGGATGCTGCCGCTAACGATTTCGAGTGGGCCAGGTTCGGGAACCAACCGTTCGATTGGCGTCCTGGTGGTTGGCGGGCAGTCGCTCTGTTTGTTGCTGACTCTCCTTGCCGTTCCGGTTTTCTATTCCTTGTTTGACGATCTTGGACGTAGCAAAGTTTGGGGACGAATTGGCAGAAGCGTTACCGGAGTGTTCTCACGGTTACGACGGAAGACTGCCAGCGCAACCGCGTCGCTATTGGGATCGATCTCGAAGAACTAGTTTTTGATCCAGGAAGCATTGATTTAAAAATGATTCAATTAGAAAAAACTCCTGCCTCGCGGCTTTGCCGCCGCACAGTGCGGGAAGGCTCAGCCTTTCCGTTGCACTCGAAAAGAATTGTCGGCGAGGCTCAGCCTCGCGAACTAGGGCGAGGCTTAGCCTCGCCTGGGGTAAGGGCACTTCCGGAAAGCCTGAGCCTTTCCGCACTGTGCGGCGGCAAAGCCGCAATGCTGGCGTTGCTATTCCTGTTGGGTTCGTTCACTGCATTTGCGCAGGAGCCGGCATCGATACCAACGCCAACGCCTGCGGTTGTCGATCTTCCTGTGCCGCCAATCGCGCCTGACTTCCAACCGGCCCAACGGCCGCTTCCCGAGCTTGGCCGCGTCGGCGTCGATATGGACCGCCAACGGCCATTAACTCTTCGTGAAGCCCTGGCCCTGGCGCTGGAAAACAACAAAGACATCGAAGTCGCCCGCCACAACGTAAAGATTGCCGAGTTTGATCTCACCGGGGCGCGGGGAGCATACGATCCAAGGATTGCTACAACCTCTTATTACGAGCGCATTGAGAGTCCCATCTCGAGCTTTCTGAGTGGTGGCTCTAACGGCTCGACCACCACGAGTGGCTACACCGCAAACGCAAGATTAGAAGGGCAGTCACCTAAGTTCGGTGGGAATTACCGGTTCGATTTTTCATCAATCCGGCAAACCACAAACAATCAGTTCGTGCCTCTCAGTCCGCAGTATCCAACGGCTTTATCGTTCAGTTATACACAGCCTCTCCTGCGAGGATTACGCTTTGACAACAACCGCCGGCTGATTGAGATCGCCAGGAAGAACCTGTCACTAACGGATGCGCAGTTTCGGCAACGCGCGATCGAAACGATCACGGGAGTGCAGCGAGCCTACTGGGATCTGGTATTCGCGTTAAGAAATCTTCAGGTGCAGAAAGATGCGCTGCGGGACTCGCGCGCTCAGCTGGAACATAACAAGAGGCTGGTCAATGAAGGTGCCCTGGCTCCAATCGATATCGTGGCAGCTGAGGCGCAGGTTGCAGGTTTCGAACAAACGCTTTTCACTTCCCTCGAGGAAGTTTCCAAAAGCGAAAACAATCTGAAAAATTTGATCGCGGAAAATCGCCAGTCTGACATCTGGGCAGTTTCGATAGTTCCCACTGATTCCGTCGACCTGGTAAGTCCTCCGATTTCCCTACCCGACGCCTTGAAGGTGGCTATGGAAAATCGGCCGGAGTTGCAGCAGTCAAATGTGATTCGCGAGATAAATCAGATCGATCAAAAGTATTTCCGCGAGCAAACCAAGCCTGCTATCGATCTTATTGGAAACTACGGCATGGTGGGCCTCGCCGGCGCGCTCAGTGACACGGCGATAAACCCAATCACCAGCTCAAACATCGCTTTGCGCAATCGCGTCAACGATTTGTCTGTACTCGCTGGATTGCCGGTGCTTCCCATTACAGACTCACAGTTTTCGCCAGACCTGCTGGGTGGCTATGGTCAGTCTCTGCTGAATTTGGCAGCGAATCGCTACAACAATTTTCGCGTGGGCGTGCAAATAAACCTGCCGCTGCGAAATAGAACGGCAGAAGCGCAGCTTGGCCGCTCGCTGGTGGAAGGCGAGCGAATCGCGACTCAACGTGAGCAACTGGAGCAGGGAATTCAGGTTGACGTGCGAAACGCGCTGCAGGCGGTGCGTAGTGGTGAAGCGAAATTGCGAGCGGCCGGCATAGCGCGACAGGCCAGCGAACAGCAGTATCAAAGCGAGCAAAGAAAGCTGGACGCCGGACAATCGACTGTATTTTTAGTATTGGAGCGTCAGACTGCACTTACCACCGCCCGCGGGAATGAGCTTCGCGCTCAAACAGACTTGAATAAGGCGATAGCAGAATTGCAGCGAGCAACCGGCAACGCGCTCACCTCGAACAGCATTACTGTGCGGGTTCGATAAACGTATAGAAACTAAATCAATACTAAGGGGCGGCCACCCCTCTTCGCGATCCAGATTAGCTGGAAATGATCGAGAAAGCTGCGTGGAAGGTTAAGTGGCAGGCTTGGATAAGTATTCCATTATCAAAAGCACCGCATAGCAAGAGATCACAAAAATTACTCCTGCAATCAGATACCATTGAATGAGTTTTGTGCGGCAGGCAGGACAGCGCGTTCTGGCCCAACCGGTTCTCCGACTACACACTGGACACTTCATTTTGGTCAAAGTGAATTTGGAAAAAACAATCTTAGAATTAAAATCGTGGGAGTGAGAGCACTCTAACACAGATTGGAAACCGCGTCACAATTTGGTCGAATCCAGGTTTGAGGTAGAGACTCTCTGAAGCTTAGGGGTACAACGAACAACGCCTTCAGCGTTGATCCAACATCCTTTGATCCCAGGATAGGATCTTCCTGGAGCCTATCGGACAGATACTTACTCAACTTGATTTTAGTTTTAGCCCAACCCACAGAGGAAAGTGATCTGACAGCGAAATCTTCCTATCGATACCGGAGTTGGTAGCGTCAAGGTTGCGCAACCAAACCCAATCCAACTTGAACTTAATCGGAACCATTAGCACCTGGCGGCGAAAAGTCGAGTCACCGTTAAAGGGCGTATGAAAGCCTTCCGAAATAAAAAGCTTCCGTGTCTTGTCTTCTGACCCCGGTTCCCACGTATTAAAGTCTCCCAACACGATAGCCGGCATGTCCTTAGGATATTGTGCGAGGTCATCAATGGCGGCCTTCATCTGTTCCACCTTCTTGTCGGTCGAAATCCGGGTTTCCGCGTGTACGGAATAAGCGCGGATTTTTGACTTTCCTATCGCAATGGTGGCGCCTATGCCCGCTCGACGACGCTGGTTGGGACCTTCATGAGGTAATACGATCCGCTGAACCTCACTGAGCGGATATACACTGAGCAGGGCGACACCAGTTTCTTCTTCCTGGTTCGGCTTGGGGTTGGGAGGTGCGGCCCATGCGTAGTGCATCCCCAACTCTTGCGCCAGTGTCTTCACCGTGTTGGTGTTTCCGCTACGTTTTCTATTACGGTCCACTTCCTGAAGTCCGATGATCGTCGCGCCGCCAATCTCCGGATCCGTTTTGAGAAGCTCAATTAGCTCCTTCAATTCCTTGCCGCTGCGATAACGAATATTGTAGGAGACGACTTTCAATCCTCTGATGTCTTTGATTTCTTCTTCAGTTGAGCGCAGTCTCACACTCGGGCCGATCTCGAGGAGGTGCCCGTCGTTCGCGGGGGCTTGATGCTTTGATGATTGCGTCTGAGGGAGAATTGCAAGACTGAAACTGGCTATGAGAATTAATAGCTTGTGCATGATGTCCTAGTCGCGGAAGATGTTCTTATCCAATAAATCTTTGTGAAAATCATGTCCAGCTTGTAACAAGATTGTAGTCTGGTCCCGACCACGAGCGGCTTTGGCCGGTTTTTAGAATTCCAAACGCAAACCATCGACAGCTTCGATAGTTTCTCCGGTCCAAAGTTTTCGCGATTCGGCGGCCAGATCGATGCCGTCCCATTCGAAGTAGAGGTGGCTCAGCACCAATTTCTCGGGCCGGCACTTGTCGGCTATTCGCATCGCATCCGCTAGTTCGAGGTGTTTCTCCACCGGCTTGTTTTTGTAAAACGAACATTCCATCAAGAGCAGTGTCGTCCCTGACGCGAATCCAATCAACCCGTCTGAGTATCCGGTGTCAGAAGTATAGACGATCGTGCTGCCGGCTTTATCTTTCAAGCGGATAGCCAGGCTCTCTTTTGTGTGCGGAGTGGAAAAAGCAACAGCGTCGATGCCGGGAAGAAGTTGAAACGGAGCAGCTGGTTCGACTTCAAACAATTTTACGGGAAACGGCTGCTGTAGCAGTCGATAATTGTTCGATTCATCGACGGCTGTCAGAAGTTTGATGAAGCCTTTTGGTCCATAGATGTGAAGCGGCTTTGTTCGTGACTGCGTTTGCGGTGCGTTCCGCGTAGCGAAAAGAAATGGAGTGAGACCGCCTACATGATCCAGGTGGAAATGACTGATCCAGATGGCATCAAGATTGGCCCAGTCGAGTTCTTCTTCGGCCATGCGATGAGGACCGTCGGCGCTGATATCCAGCAAAATAGTTCCGGCATCCGTTTCCAGCCAATGTGCCGATGACGCACGGCGTGGATGTGGAAGCGAGGTGCCGGAACCCAGGACGATCAATCTCATGAGGAAAATGTAACGCAAGAATGGCTGTTTGCGTCAGTGATTCGGTTGGCCTTCCGCCGCTGTATGCGTGGAAGCCTCTCCTGAGGGCGAGGTACTTATTGGCAGCTCAGCTTCGGATTAAACGGGAAGAAGAGTCCACTTGGATTGTCTCTCCAGGCCCACACGTGCAAGTCATAGTGCCATGGCTCGCCTGGTCCATGGCCGGGCATTGGTCCATCAAACGTCTGGCCAAATAGTGTTGGCGCGGGGTTATCAATCACTGGCGGTGGGTTGTTAGGCGCGCCGAACCATGGGACGCCGTTTGAGAAGACGGGCGTGACATATTCCAGGCCCACCAGGCGCATCTTGCCATCATTCTGGGGAAGATAAAGCAGCGTCTCCGGCTGAGTTGCATCAACCGCAGGATTCGCCAGGCGAGCGGGGTTGATGTAATGCACCCCCATAGCGCCCAGCCCCGGGACCGACACGCATTGCACAGTGGAGATAAACCCGTCTGCCAGCGCTTTGCTTTCGTTGTGATACCGCGCGGTCGCAGCTCTTGCATTGGTCAACTCTTCCTGACATTCATCGTCGCATTCGGGGCTATTGGCAACAGTAGCCTGGACCGGGGGGTTGAAAATCGGGCTAACGCCTAGCACCACGGCAAACAGCATCAGTACGCCTGCTGCGAGGGCCGAGCGCTTGTAGAAAGTTCTTCTTGTTTTGATCTGGGACATTGTTACTCCTTTCAAGTGAGCAATTGAGGAAGTTTAGAAATGAGACCGCGAAAGTTGATTACGGTCTGTTAAAAGTCTCTACCTGGATTCATTCGAATGCTTCTTCAATTCTTTTAGCGACAAACTCGTTCGAAACTGCTCACCTAATCAGAAATTTTTAGTCGGAACCTTGGAGTGTGCCGCCTTGTCGGCGCTTTGGCCGATGGCGGCCCGGCGCGACTTGGTAGACACAAACGCAAGATCGCTGCGACAGGTCGCAGCAATCCAAAGCACCGACTAGGCAGCGCACCCTAAAGAGAGGCCTTCGCCTTTAGTCGCTCTTTGGCGGTCCGTCGCCAGTTATGCTTGACCAACAGTCTGGCATTGGTTAAACCTCATGGCGCAATGACTGATTCACAAATCAAACTCGATGTGCTGGCGATTTTTTCCCATCCGGATGATGCCGAGTTGTCCGTCTCCGGCACACTGCTAAAGATGAAGGCGCTTGGTTACAAAACCGGCGTGTTGGATATGACCCGCGGTGAAATGGGGACCAGGGGCACGCCCGAATTGCGTGCGGAAGAAGCGCTCGAAGCTGCGCGTATTCTCAAACTCGACGTGCGCCGGAACCTGGGCCAACCTGATGGACACGTATGGCCCACCGAGGAAGCGCGCATAGAGGTCGTGCGAGTGATCCGTTCACATAAGCCCAGCGTGTTGCTTACTAATCACTGGGACGACCCGCATCCGGACCATGCGAACACCTGTCGAATTGTGCGCGATGCAGCGCGATTGGCGACGATGGCCCGCTACGATGAGGATAACGGTGAAAAGCTCGAGCGCATGCCGGCGATCATGCATTCGCTCTTTTCTCGTCACGTGGTGCCGTCATTCATTGTTGACGTTTCTGAGTTTGTTGAAGAAAAGATGGCTTCAATTAAGGCGCACGTATCGCAGTTTTATTGTCCCGAATCAGAAGAACCAGCGACGCGGATCAGCGACCCGCACTTCCTTGCGGAGATCGAATATCGGATGCGTTATTTTGGATCATTGATTGGAGAGACTGCAGGCGAGCCTTTCTTTGTACGTGAGGCGCTAAACGTTGACGATCCCGTCGCGCTGTTGAACCGGCCGATGAATATTTATTCGTAAGACTTGTTGCTGAATTGTGGAGGTTCAAGGCTACGCGCAGGTCTCAACAGACATTGTTCGTTTCGGCTTTGCCGCCGGATGCGAGGCGCGGGCTCTGCCCCGCCGATCGATGTCATAAGAACCAGGGGTTACGCCCTGGGTTTAAGCAAACTATTCGATGACTTGATTGGGCCGGCAGCGAGGGAGCCCAACCAGATTAATTTAGCTCAACGGCAGGGCAGAGCCCGCGCCTCACATCCGGCGGCAAAGCCGCGCGCAACCTATATTTAGATGCGCCCAGAAGTTTTGGTTATTCAGTAAACCAACTAACAGGAGACGCTAGTCCATTAGCTCCAATTCGCCAGCGCCCCAAACAACTCTGGCCCGTCGTCTGGGTCTCTTTGACGCCACCATGATCGTCATGGGCGGTATCATCGGGTCTGGAATTTTCATCAATCCTTATGTCGTCGCCCGTCAGGTGACGACGCCACTGTTGATACTCGCCGTTTGGGCCGCGGGTGGTCTCATCGCCCTGGCCGCTGCATTTATCTGGGCCGAGTTATCAGCATTGAGACCTGAAGTCGGCGGTCAGTATGCATATCTCCGCGATGCATACCATCCGTTGATCGCGTTCCTGTATGGATGGGGACTCTTGCTGGTTATCCAAACGGGAGGGATGGCGGCGGTAGCGGTAACGTTCGCGCGCTATTTCCTTCAACTCACTACACTGCCAGTTTCAGACAAAATAATCGCGGCCTCTGCCTTATTGTTGCTGACGATTATCAACTGTCTTGGCGTGCGCACTGGCAGCTCCGTACAGAGTCTGCTGATGGTGCTCAAGATCCTTGCGATAGTCGGTTTGATCGGTTGTGGGATTTGGGTGATTGGCGCGCAGGGAAGCGAAGGATCCCTGACGACTGTGCCGAACGACGGCTTGCCATCGTTGACGACAATAGGCGCCGCCATGGTTCCAGTACTGTTCGCTTACGGTGGTTGGCAAACATCAACCTTTGTCGCGGGCGAGATTCGCGAGCCTCGCAAGAATCTTCCGCGAGCGTTGATTATCGGAGTGGCCGGGGTGGTCATTCTTTACCTAGCGGTTAACTACGTTTGTGTCGCGGTGCTCGGAGCGTCCGGCTTGGCACAGACCACAACTCCCGCCTCTGATGTGATGAGACTTGCACTCGGCGAAACTGGCGCGCGGCTGATTGCGGCGGGTATAGCCATCTCGACCCTCGGCTTTCTCAGCCAGGGAATGTTGACTGCCCCGCGCGTTTACTACGCGATGGCGGAAGATCGCTTGTTCTTTCGCAGCGTGGGCCAACTTAATGCGAAGACTCAAGTTCCTGTGGCGGCGATCGTATTGCAGGGTATTTTGGCGGTTGCGATCGCGCTTTGGGGCAAGTATGAACAGATCCTCAACTACGTGGTTTCCGTAGACTTCATTTTCTTCGGAGCGACGGCGGCCTGCATTTTTGTTTTTCGGCGCAGGATACGACGATCGCAAAACACTGACGATGAAGACGGAAAGCATACAAAGGTGCCTGGTCATCCAGTCACCACGGCGCTATTCGTAATTGTTTGCTGGCTCGTGGTTATCAATACGGTTTACAAGTATCCTGAAAATACCCTGATTGGAGTGGCGATTCTATTGGCAGGAATACCCGCATTTTATTTTTGGCGGGCGAGGCAGAAATGATGAAGGCTGAAATGCTTGGGCGAGATACCAAACAGTCCGAATACATGAACTGGGCCAAGACCCGCTCGAAAGCTACTTTTAACCTGGCAACGAGTGGCCTCGACAACCTGAGTCTCGAGGACCTCGATGTCAGTCTCGACGATCTGGAGATTACCGGCACCAGCGGCTATGGATATGAGCCTTTGATCCAATCAATCGCCGACAGATACCGGGTGAACGCCAACAACGTTGTCACTGCCGCGGGGACATCGTTTGCCAACCACTTGACGCTGGCTGGATTAGTAAGTGCGGGCGATGAAGTAGTGATTGAGCGTCCAGTGTATGAACCGTTACTGGCGCTGGCCCACTATCTCGGACTGCGAGTGAAAAGGTTCGATCGTCGCTTTGAAGAAGGTTGGCGAGTATCGCCTGAAGAGTTGGCCAAAAGTGTGACATCGAACACAAAGCTGATTGTGGTAACGAATTTTCACAATCCCACTGGCGTAGTGACTGATGACGACACGCTTGGTGAAGTTGGGAAAATCGCACGTAGTGTTAATGCTCGGGTCCTGGTCGATGAAGTTTATCTTGAGATGCTCTTCGAAGATCCGCCACAGACATCGTTTGAGCTGGGCAAGGAGTTTGTAGTCACCAGTAGTCTGACGAAGGCTTTCGGCCTGAGCGGACTTCGGTGTGGATGGATTTTGGCGGAGCCGGCGATTGTTGAACGGCTCTGGAGACTCAACGATCTTTTCGCCGCGAGTCCAGTTCATGTTGGAGAACGTCTGAGCTTGATCGCCCTGCAACAGTTGGCTGGAATTGCAGAAAACTCGCGCAACAGACTCGATCGTCATCGACAGTTATTGAATCAATTTCTGGATGGGCGTGAAGATCTTGAGGCTGTTAGACCACCGGCGGGATCGATCATGTTCCCGCGCGTTAAGAGCGGAAGAGCTGAGGACCTTTTCAGATTGCTGCGAGAAAAATACGAGACAACGGTGGTGCCGGGCCGGTTTTTTGAAAGCCCCGATCACTTTCGTATCGGACTCGGCGGTGAGACTGAGAATTTGACTGAAGGGTTGCGTCGATTGGGATCAGCACTGGATGAACTAGCGGTACAGAACCCCGACGAGTCGGGGTAGCGCCGGATCCGAAGTTCAACTGATATCCGCACAGCTGTGCTTCTTACCCTGTCGCCTCAAGGATCCGGCGCTACCGCGCTCGGTTCTGTAAGTGCTCATTTCTCTGGTTTTTGAGCACGAGCTTCGTCGAGTCGAAACCAGTCATGCACGTGTTCTGCCGCCTCAATCCCAGCTGCTTCCGCGGTTATTCTGATAGGCGTGCCTCCTGGCCAATCACTCTTTCGCATCCTGCCGCCGCCAATCGACTGAAAATAGACCTTGCCGTGCGACACCTTCTTACCCGATTTCGGGGCGAGAATCTGATATTCAATCTGAAGATCCGGCGAGTTGAGAATGATGGTTCCGTTTTGAAAACTGTCGATGTCGAATTTCAGCAAAACGACATATGACTCGTTCAGGCTCTTGGCCTGAATGACCGCATCCTGGCGTTTCATCTCACCGGCAGAGGTTGCAGCCACATTCCCAAATTCATTCAGTCGATTCACGAAGCTGGCGAAGATGACATCCTCGCTTTGCAGATGGCGCTGAGTTGATTGCCGGCCGATCAAAAGGCGCACACTATTCAATAGACCGCCCGAAGGTGTCGCCGGTTTCGTCTCAGGTGCTGGCGCAGCCGTTGGGCTCACAGGCTGAGGCACTGGAGTGCTTTCGGGTTGGGGCTTAACGCTGCGGCGACCGGATTGACCCTTAAGATTAGGCGTTTGGGCAATTAAAACGAGAAACACTGCCAGGTAGCAGCGATTAGGCAGTTTGCGTTTAGAGGTCGGGAAAATGCTCATGCGCCGAAATCCGGCCATTAATCAATTTTGCCTTATCTCGAAAGCGGATGTGCCTTAGAAGCAGCGAATCACCGGTAAGGTTGCGCGCCGATCATTTCTTTCCCTTCTGATTTACCGAGAGTCGCTTTTCAATCCCGGTTAGCCCACGTAGAACAATCAGCGCCAAAATAGTTACCCCCACTGCCAGAATAAACTGTCTCAGTGCGACACTTATTCCGACCGCAGCACACAACAGGATTGAGGCAGCGGTGGTGAGTCCTTTGACCTGGTCACTGGCGTCGCGACGAAATATTGTTCCGGCGCCGAGGAAGCTGATGCCGGTAACAATTGCTTCCGTGATACGGATCGGATCGGCGGTAATCTTAGACTCACCTGGCACGATGTAATGCACCAGCATCACGTCGGCGAGACCGACCAGCAACGCGGCGGCTCCAGCGACTAGCATCTGCGTGCGGAAGCCGGCCGGTTTGTCGGCCATCTCCCGTTCGAATCCGATCACTCCGCCAAGCACCATAGCGAGTGCTACTTCGCCGACGATCTGAAGCTGCATCATCCAGTTCATGTTGAAATCAAAACCCCGTGTTTGTGTGCGTTAGTATGAGTTCGTTTGTAGGAGGTCCAACCTTCACAAGCAAACTCGGATTTGAGCAACGTGCCGCAAACTACCAGTTTGCCTTACCGCAACGCTTGCGCGGCTTCGCGAGCGTAGTAAGTCAGGATGATGTCGGCGCCCGCACGCTTGATGCCGATCAGTGTTTCCATCATTACTCGCGGTTCATCGATCCAGTTGTTTTGCGCCGCGGCTTTGATCATCGCGTACTCCCCTGACACCTGATAGGCAGCGATCGGAAGATCAAACTCTTCGCGCACCATCTTCACAATGTCCAGGTAAGCGCCAGCCGGTTTGACGAGCAAAATGTCAGCGCCTTCCATGAAATCGAGTTCGGCTTCGCGCATTGCCTCGCGTGCGTTTGCCGCATCCATCTGGTAAGCACGTCGATCGCCAAACGCTGGAGCGCTGTCAGCAGCTTCGCGAAATGGACCATAAAAAGCTGAAGCATACTTCACCGCGTAAGCCATGATCGAAACGTTTTCGAAACCTTCATCGTCAAGAGCTTCGCGAATCGCCTGGACCTGCCCATCCATCATGGCCGAGGGGGCAACTATGTCGGCACCCGCCTCTGCCTGGCTAACCGCTGTTCGCGCTAATAGTTCCAACGAAAGATCATTTAGCACTTCGCCTTCGTGCACCACGCCGCAATGCCCATGCGAGGTATATTCACAGAGACATGTGTCAGCAATAACAACAAGACCGGGCGCTGCCTCACGAATCGCGCGCGTTGCTTGTTGAACGATGCCTTGCGCGGCATAAGCGCCCGAAGCTTGCTCGTCCTTTGATTCCGGGAGTCCAAAGAGGATCACGCCCCTGATCCCGGTTTGTTGAGCGGCTGCAGCCTCTTTGGCGATCTCATCAACCGAGAGGTTGTGAACTCCGGGCATTGAAGAAATCTCACGACGGACTTTTTCGCCGGGGCAGGCAAACAGCGGCAGGATGAAATCCTCAGGCGCGAGCCTGGTTTCGCGCACAAGGTCGCGCATAGCTTCGCTGCGTCGTAGGCGGCGGGGACGATGAATCAGATCAACCATAATAAATCGTAAAGCAAACCGTTAGTTTGCGTTAGGGTGTCACCAACGATGATATGCGGGGTGGCCCGGCTTGACTGCTACAAACGTTCCACGACAAGTCGCGGTGACTTTGTCATGCGCAAACATCTCACTTTCAACTATCGCCCGATCTTCGGTTGATTCGACAACGCGCGCGACGAGGCGCACAGGTTGATCTGTAGGCGTTGGACGTTTCAAAGTGATCGTGTAATCGGCAGTAACTGTGCACGGCGGTTTTTCGAGACCATTGCTTTTCATCAGGTGATAGGCCGCGGTCCAATTGCAGTGACAGTCGAGCAGCGTGCCAATAATGCCGCCGCTCAGCATGCCTGGAAATGCTTCATATTCGACAGACGGTTGCCATTCGGCTACGACTTCTTCACCTTCTGGGAAACTCCGCACCTGCAGTCCTTTGTCATTCGCCGGACCACATCCAAAACATTTGATGTTTGGGGCGTACGTTTCCTGGATACTTTTCTCTGGCATCGTGGTCCCTACTACCGTCTTGAGTTGGATTTTCGATTATAATCTTTAACCTTCTCTGTGCAACTCGTTGTCCTCGTGAGTGCGCTGGCTTGTGATCGAGTATGCACCGCAGACTCATAGAGAGCAGCGAAACCTTATAACCCTGTTTCTGGAGGAACCCTTTTAATGAAAGTGCGCCGATCAATTCTTGGATTTACTCTTTTATCGCTCCTAATGAGCGCTGTTCTCATCCACTCAAATGTAACCGCTCAACACGGTTTCAGTGTCCCGCAATATGAACAGTTTCACGACGTGCTACATCCATTGGAACATGAAGCACTGCCGAACAAGGATTACGCACGGATCAGGACTAAGGCGTCGGAGCTCGTCAAGCTGGGAAAAGCGATAGTGGCTGTTGGTGTGCCTGCGGGAACCAAAGATGAACAGAAGGCTGAGTTTGCCAAAGAACTGAAGAAGTTTAATAAGGCGCTGGCGAAGTTTAGCTCTGAAGCGAAAAAGAAATCGGACATCAAACTCAAATCATCGTACAGTGCGGTTCACGATTCCTTTGAGATGCTCGCCGGAATGTTGCCAAGAGGATAAGTGGAGGTCAAATGAGTAGAAAATCGATTGCGGCAATCGCGCTGGTGCTTGCACTTGGGTCTTCGATTTCGACCCAAGCACAAACTTCAGCAGCGCCTTGTTCTCCGGGCATAAGTTTCTGGAAACTCCTTGACGCCGTTAGCGTTGGCTATAGCGATGGCAAGTTGACTATCGGCAGGCTGTATGCAGTCTGTTTGCCGACCCCAACGAAACCGAGCATTTCAAGTTATCCCTACGATCCCGATGGCGGCGGAAAACTCACCACATTGGTTAAGACGGCGGATGGGCGACTCCTGAACACCTTCGTTTGGTACGGCGAAAGTATCGGAGGCCTGTGGGAGATGAGCCGTTATAAAGTGATTGGCGGGTATCAGTCATTAACGCCGTTAAGTGCTGGTAACTATTTGCTTGAGTTTGCTGCGGAGGACAAGCCCTTCACCAGATTTCCATTCTCGGTGGTTGAGCTGAAAAATGAAGATCAGTATCAACCGGCCGGCACTCGTTATTTCATCGAAGGCGCCTGGAACGAATACGGAAACATGTTTTACCAGCGCAACGATCCAGAGTCTGCCCTGTCGTTTACCACCTGGTTGCAAGATAAACGGGGTATCGAAAGCAAAACCTTAACGCCCTACGAAGCGAAGCTGATTAACTTAAAGGACGGCAAAGCGATTGGCGAGGATGTCGGATCTCTTAAACTCGCACCTCGCTGGGTCGAATTAAAATTAAACTTCCGACCGGCCGGCGGCGATAAGAATTCGTTTCTCAAAGCTGAGGAACTACTTCGCGAAGACGGGCGTTACAGTGTCCGATTGAGTGTGGATGGAAGACCTTACGGCGATTATCCGTTCACTGTGAAAGGGAACCGCATTCAGTTTCAGGGAAGACAAATCCGCGAGAATACCGATCCAATGACCTTCATCGTGGATTACCTTTCGGGCGGCCGTTACACCTCGTGGTGGATCAAGCGAGAACCGGTCAGGTAACAGGCGTCGAGAAATGAAGACCTGCCCCCATTGCCACGCCGATACGTTTGGGACGTCTCAACTTCTCACTCTCGATTACTTTTCCTCTGATGAATGCCATGAATGCCGGCAGTTAGTGCGGAATGATGGGCTTCGCCAACTACTGCTAATCCCGACGATACTTGCCGCTCTGGCAGGCGGCCTCTTCCTTTTCGTCGTAGTTCCAGACCTGTTGCAACCCTTTGCGATCATAATCGCGGTCGCCCTGGGTTTTCTGGCCCTGACTTCTCTTGCCAAGCCCGTGAAGTTTGAAGACCAAGTCATGCTTCCTTCGTTTTCACCTGACCCTCACAACGACAAGATCATTATCGTTTGCGGCTGGCACCAAGCGGAGTTAAAGGAGATTCTCGCGGGGTTCCTTGAAAATTATGAATCCGGGTGGCCTCCTTACCGGGTCGAGGTATCGCGAAAAAATGAAGACTGTTTCGGGCTAACCTTTCCGGATGACATTCACCCTTCGTTGTTTGCGTTTCTGGTTAACTACGCGATGTATCCAACGGATTTCAGCATCCCGCAGCAAAGATTCAAGTGGTGGGCCAGGTCACGCTTGACGCATCTTTCGACGGAATTCCGGAAGAACTGTTTGGACAAAAAGCCGTAATGTACACGCCCGAAAACGGCGACGTGTTTGAAGTGGTCCACCTGCGCAGCGGAACTGGCATCACCTTCGCAAATGAGCTCGGTGAGAATGATTGGCGAAAGATAATTGACGCGAGGGCTGACACGCAGGAACTGTTCGATCATTTTAGGCTTAACTGAAATGTTTAAGATCGAAACTAGAGATCTGACCAGGAAGTTTGGCCGTTTAGTAGCGGTCGATGGCCTGAACCTCCAGATTCCAAAAGGCACCATCTTCGGTTTCCTCGGGCCAAACGGGTCGGGCAAATCCACTACCGTGAGAATGCTGACGGGCCTGTTGCCGCCGACGAGTGGAGATGCCCTGATCTCAGGAACGTCCATCCTCGATTCGCCTTTGGAAGTTAAAAAACGGATTGGTGTTTTGCCGGAGGAACTGGCGCTCTTCGATGCGCTTACGATTTGGGAGCACTTGATGTTGAGTGGCCCAATCTATGGCTTGAGTAAAAGCGAAACTGAGAAGCGCGCCGGGGAACTGCTCAACTTTCTCGATCTATCGGCCAGTCGGAACAGCTATGTCGAACAGGCTTCGTATGGAATGCGAAAGAAATGTTCACTGGCGATGGCGTTAATTCATAACCCTTCGGTGCTGTTTCTCGACGAGCCTTTTGAAGGCATCGATCCGGTGTCAGCGCGAAACATCAAAGATCTGTTGCTGTTGATGGCCGGCAAGGGCGCCAGATCTTTCTCACCTCTCACATACTCGAAGTCGTAGAACGATTGGTAACCGATTTCGCGATCATCGTCAGTGGTGAAATTGTCTGCGCGCAGTCGGTTGCGGAAACGCTTCGTTCTGGTGTGACTCTTGAAGATTTATTCTTCAAACACGTGGTCCGGGGAAAGGTAGAGGACCTGGAGTGGATCGGGTAGCAACAATCATCAACTATGAATGGCGGGCTTACTGGCGCCGGTTTGTGCGCGCAGGGTTGCGAGGTGGCAATCAGGCAATCATCCTTATCCTCTCCCTCTTGATCGCGGCCAAGTATCTGCAACTGCTGAAAACCGCGGCAGCGAATGCTTCTACCCGCAATACCCAGTTGCTTGGCTCACTGCTCGCCGCAATCTTCCTCACCTGGTTATTTCCGTTGGCTGGTAGCAGGCGTGACACGATTGCATCCCGCAAGTGGCTACACTTACCTCTCACACTGCGCGAACAATTCATGATTCGTGCTGCGTCGTTGCTCCTGGCGCCTTCGGCTTGGCTCCTCGTGGCCGGCTCGCTGGCAATTTCTTACCCGTTGGCCCATGCGCCCTATCCGTTCACCGGCATCGTCGGGGGATTGTTATTCATAGCGATCGCCTGGTTGACGGGTCTCACAATTGCACACCTGCTGCATTCCACGGTTTGGCGGCGAGTGTTGTGGATCGTCCTGCTCATCGGATTGATGGTAGCTGGCATATTTCTGATCAAGGGTGGCTCGCTGAGGGGCTTATCCGCGCTCCCGTTTTTTCCTCCTTTGCTGGTCGAGCGCGCCGCAATGCGAGACGCGGTCGAACAAAGAGCAATCGCACTGGCTGCTCTGGGAATGCTTCTGGTCATTATGGGTGCAGCGGCACTGTGGTCATTCAAAAGAAGTTTGGTCGGGGGATCAGAGTCTGGAAGTGAAAAACTTATCTTCACCTCGAAGATATTTCCCGGACGTCTCGGAGGCCTTGTAGCAAAAGACCTCAGATACTTTCGCAAACTGCTGGATGTGTATTTGGGAGTGGCTGCCGCAATCCTGGCGGGTCTTTACCTGCTGGTAGCCGACGCTCCGTCGGCCGGCGTCCTTTGGTCATTCATCGTGATAATTTTCCTCGGAAACGCCGCTGTGCCATTCAATAGTTTTGGTTTGGATAACCGGCGAGGAATGGATCGCTATACGTTACTTCCGTTGAGTGGCAAGTCGATCCTGCTCTCCAAGAACCTCGCATACGTTGTAATCGTCCTGGTCCAGGTCGTTCCAGTTCTGATCATCGCCGTCTGGCCATCAGGACTGCAGGCGAGCGTGTTGGGGTTGGTTGAAGCTGCGGCAATCGCTTTCGCGTACCTGACATGGGGAAACTGGATGTCGGTGAGTCACCCGCTAAAAATGCAGTTCTACAGCTTCGCAAACTCAAGTGCGGCTCTGGTTGATGCGATGGGAGGAATCATCTTCGGGAGCTTGCCCGGGATCGTTCTTATCTATCTATGGAAAATTTCCGGGCGTGGTGCAGTAGGGATGACTGCGCTGGTGGTGCTGCTCACCGGAAGCTTGTATTTGCTTTCGCTGCGGCGATATGGCGGGCGTGTTGAAGCGAACCGAGAACAAATCGCGGAGGCGCTTCGCTAACATCAACTGATGTACGACGACGCTGTGCGACGGCCTCGGCGCAGGACTGTAGGGGCGGCACTCCGTGGCCGCCCCTTCTTTACCTCACTCAATTCAGATCAGAAACTGATGAGGCGCGCATGCCTGTTGGGGACATTCAACGTAGATCCGCAGAAGGGGTGGCCACGGAGTGCCACCCCTACAATCAGACCACCGAGGCGATCGCGCTCAATCAAAGCGGCGCCCGACACACCGGGTCCGCACTAATCTGCGGATACCATCTACTTTTCGTCCAGTTTCCTGCCAGCATTCAAATTATCGAAATTCAGGATCGCATTGAACACGAGGAAGTAGCTGCCCGCGGGTTTGCCCACGCCAAATTGGGTTATTCGAGAACAGCACGAAGTGGCCCTGACCTGAAGGCACGTCAACGATCATTGCGTGCTGTGCGATTTCGTCGCCGCCATCCAGCAACCCTGAAACAAACAAATCCTTGTTGTCGGCATAACGAAACACTACGCGCGGCCGCATCGCCGGAGGAATAACGTTGATTCCGTTGCGACGCTGCTCATCGGTTAGCGGCAATGCCTGCCATACCTCCGCTGTCAATCTCTCCGGCGCTTCTGAAGGTGGTCTACCTTGAACCACGTCCGGATCGTCAGGTGTCCCGCGTCCACTGGTGCGCGATTCCGCTCGTTGCCGCCCACCTCTGCCGCCAGCCAGGTTGCTCAAGTTGAAAATTGGACCATTGAAACTGTAGATAGCCAGCGACTCGCCGTAGCCATAAGCGATTGGGCTGGCGGCATCGACAACCTTCGAACGCAACACCACACCAATAGCTTTCAGGCGTTGTGATCGCGCGATTGAAAGCCCCGGCGTGTAACCAGCGTTGACGGCAAGTTCGGCTGTATCCATTACCCCGATGAAGAGTCCGCCTTCCTGAGTAAACTTCTGCAGGTTGGCCAGACCCGAGTAACCCAGACCCGGGCGCATGTCGTCAGTCGAATCAATCTTGCCAATGTTTGGCGTGAGCGCAGTAGTCTTCCACGGCAGTGCGTTTCCAAACATCGGCATTCCATTAATGATTCTATCGATGCCCGCACCGACCGGGGCCAAGATGATCACGTCATACTTGCGGCGGAGGTCAGGATCGCGAGACACATCCTGAGTGCTGATGTAGGCGTAGGGAACGCCCAGCTGATCCAGCGTCAAACGCCACCAACCTTCGTCCTGAGTGCTTAGCCACGTATGGACCAGGGCAATACGAGGCGCCTTGACTGCGTGGGACTTGACCGTGGGAGCAGTGGCAACCGCATAAACCTGGATCCCGAGATTTGCTGCGGTCTGATGAAGTTCGGTAGCGGGAACTCTACGAACAATGAAAGAGCCCCGACTAAATTTTCGCCCGGCCGCTTCAAAGGGTTCTTCCGCGGCTTCGACGATTGCGTCCTTGAAACGATAGCGCAGCGTCACCAGTGCATTGTCAGCATTGTGGTTGATAAGAAAGATCGAGCCTGTACCGTTAATTCCGCCACTCGCTCTTACTTCACCCTCAACTCGATCCATTGGAGCTGACAATACGGCTTGATCAACTACCCTCACGACTTGATTGTTACCCAGTTCGCCCATGGTCCAACCGGTATCATCGAAAACGTCCTGTTGTGGATCGTTGGGCGCCCAGTATTGGTAATCAAGGATCGCATCAGCGATACGACTGTATGGCTGGTCCATCCGCAGGATGTAACTGCCCGCAGGGAAGCTGCGCGTTTCTGGTTTTGGAGAAGGACTCGGGGACGCAGTTGGCGATGCCCCGGGGACCGGAGCAGCGTCTTTCTTTTTCTTCACAGTGACAGTAAAAGGCGCTGTCGCGCGGTGCACTTCACATCCCTGTGCCTGGAGTGTGCGCAATAGATCTGCCTGCCCGCCCAGCCGCGGATCGTCCCCCGGAAAGACGTAGGCTGCGGGGCCTTCGTTCTTCGGCTTGTCTACCGAGCGCTTGGCTTTCAGGTAAAAGTTTTTCAGAAACAGTTTGCTGTTATTGCTGAAGTAATGCAGCGTGGTCAGCAAAGCTGTCTGTTGGTAGTTGTTATTGTTGCGCTGCGACCATTTGGCTTTCGGAAGTGGTGGGTTCTGGCGAAACCATGTGCGTTGATATTCGCCGGGTGTAAGCGTTCGTTCAACGGTGTCAGCGCCGGCGTTGCCAAATGTTTCATACAGTCGGCTGATTCCGTTGTGAGTGGCGGCGATGAACATCAGGTAACCGGGCGACCAGGTGTCGAAGTTGCCATGAGCAAACACGCCGGGCATGCCAAACTTGGTCATCTCCGATACGTTGTTCCATCCAATCATCTGCCATTCATCGGTCAGGATCGGATCGAGCCAGGCATTGTATGGCCCATCGCCTACGGTATTGTCGTAAAGGTAGGGAACTGATTCGTGCAGATCGTGTAGCACGATAGCTTTCCAGCCGATGTAAGTGTTGAGGATGTTGCGCGTGAATTTGAGTGATAACCCGATGGCATCGCGGTTGTTGTCATGGGCCACATAATGACCCCAATAGACGAGCGGTTGCCAGTTTAGTTTTGGATTGGCGACGTGCCAGTTGTAGACATCAACCATGCGGTTGCGGCCGTCGACTTCCGCCACCGGAGTTATCAGCGTGACCACGTTATCGCGAATCGTTCGCACATAGGCGCTCTCATCAACAGCCAGACGATAAGCAAATTCCATTAACGCCGTCGGCGAGCCCGTCTCAGGAGAATGCAGCGCGCCAGTGATGTAGTAGATCGGAAACGACTCAGCCACGATCTTGTCGGCTTCATCGTCGTTGAGACTAATCTGGCGGGGGTCGGCCAATTTGGTTAATCGGGCGCGGTTTTCGTCGAGGCGGGCCAGCAATTGTTCAGAGGCTACTGCCACCGCGATCATTTCGCGGCCTTCTTCAGTCATTCCGATGGAAAATACTTTTACTCGAGGGCTCGCCTTTTCCAGCATCCGCATATATCGATGAACATCTTCGGCATAAGGGAGCTTGCCGGGCGCGCCGGCAACGTCACCGAGTACGGTCTTCGGTGTGGGCACGTCGGGAGAGGCAGGCAAGTAGTCAGTTAAAGGCGAGTTGAAGAATGTTTCGGTCGTGTACTCGCGAATCTTGTTTGTGTATTCCTCGTCGATGGGTTGGTTTGGATCGCGCCCAGGTTTGACTTGGGCCACCGTCACAGACGAGCAAGCGACTAGTAACAGAGACAAAAAGATGCAGCACGAGCGTAAACGGCTCATTGAATTGTTCCCTCGACGTGAAAGAGTTGAAGACCTTGATCCATTTTAGGAAGTGAGTGAAGCTTTTAAGCCAAACAAGCGGGCAAGTCAAACTTTTGACTGTGGGGCACTGGTCTAATTTGAATATAAATCCAACGCCTTGGAGTGCGCCGCCTTGTCGGCGCTTTGGCCCCCCTGCGGCTCGGCCGTAGCGTTGATGGATTTGTACGACCTGCGCGACTGATTTCTTGAGCGACATCTCGACGACAGGTCACCGAATACCAAGGCGCCAAAGGCGCGCACTCCAAGGAGTTGAATAGTACAATTACTAAAAGCTAATCTTAATCTGTCGTGGTTTCCCAAATAATGAGCGGACGAATCTTTCAACTTAACGTGTCTCCAGGCGGAGTGCCGAAAACCGCTGTGCGCGATGCTGCGCTGAATGAGCTGGGCTTGACCGGTGACGATCATCGGTTTCCCAACATTCATGGTGGGCCGGAACGCGCGCTGTGCCTTTTTTCACTCGAGAGAATTCTCGACCTCCAGGCGGAAGGGCATCCAATCTTTCCAGGGGCAGTCGGCGAGAACGTGACCATCTCGGGTCTTGATTGGACTGAGCTGAAACCGGGAACGAAGCTCTCGCTTGGTGATGAAGTGATTATTCAGCTAACCAGCCACACCACACCCTGCAACACAATCCAGGATTTCTTTGCTGAAGGTAAGTATCAGCGTATTGCCGAGAAGGTTCATCCGGGTGAGTCGCGAATCTACGCGCGCGTGTTGCAGGCCGGAAGGCTTATTGTTGGACAAAGCGTGAAGGTGCTGAATCAGGAATTGTAGGGGCGGTACTCCGTGGCCGCCCCATTTCGTCACACCTGCTCAATTCCAGCATAAATTGGGGCGGGCATTCATGGCCGTCTCATCGCTACCCATTTCAAGTTCAACATTAAGAATGCCGCAACGAGTGGGGCGGCCACGGAGTGCCGCCCCTACATTCAACCTGCCGTCGTTTTGTAAACACTCACCGAAGAAATACAATCCATTTACGTCTTTGGTGCTTCAACATGTCAGATCGGGAAATCAAACCAAGCCGGCCGAGTGCGCAAACCCCTGAAGAATCTCGCCTGGTCCAGATCGAGTCGCCAAGCAAAACCGCCGGCGGTATTCCTTCTATCATAGCTACCACAAAGCACGCCTGGACTGAAATGGGTGTGGGACGTGGTGTACGTACTCTGTTAAATCTGAATCAGAAAACGGGTTTCGATTGTCCGGGATGTGCGTGGCCGGAACCAGATGGCGAGCGTTCACACGCCGAATTTTGCGAGAACGGCGCCAAGCATGTTGCCGATGAAGCCACCACCAAACGGGTGACGCCGGAGTTTTTTCATGAATGGTCGCTGGCGGATCTTTCGAATCAATCGGACATGTGGCTGGGAAAACAGGGACGGATTACACATCCGATGGTCTTGCGCAGCGGGGCAACACACTACGAGCCTATCGCCTGGCATGATGCGTTTCACTTAATCGCACACGAGCTCAACGCCTTGAGCTCTCCGGATGAAGCCGTCTTCTACACGTCCGGACGCACCAGCAACGAAGCTGCCTTTTTGTATCAACTCTTCGTCAGGCAATTTGGCACGAACAATCTGCCTGACTGTTCAAATATGTGTCACGAATCCAGCGGCTCGGCTTTAGGCGAAACGATCGGCGCCGGGAAGGGAACTGTGACGCTCGAAGACTTCAACCTGGCCGAAGCTATTTTTGTAATTGGCCAGAATCCCGGCACCAACCATCCGCGCATGTTGAGTGCGCTCGAGAAGGCCAAACAAAATGGTTGCCGGCTGGTCCATATCAATCCCTTGCCTGAAGTCGGGATGACGCAATTCAAACATCCGCAAAATGTGCTCGGTTGGCTGGGGGCGGGAACATCTCTGGCTGACTTATTTCTGCAGGTGCGAATTAACGGCGACGTCGCGTTGCTTAAGGGAATGATGAAGGCAGTCTTAGCAGAGGCTGAACGAAGGCCCGTTGTGATTGATCACGACTTCATACGCGAGTACACCGTTGGTTTCGAGAATTTCTCCGCTGGAATAGCAACGGTTAGTTGGGACGAGATTGTCGCACAATCAGGGATCGAGAGAGACCAAATCGAGCAAGCCGCCAGAATCTTCATTGAGTCAGAGCGCACCATCTTTTGTTGGGCGATGGGACTGACGCAGCACAAAAATGCGGTTGCTAATATTCAGGAGATCGTAAACCTGATGTTGTTGCGCGGACAGATTGGCAAACCTGGTGCTGGACTTTGCCCCGTTCGCGGGCACAGCAACGTGCAGGGTGATCGAACAATGGGCATTTGGGAGCGTCCCCCGGAGTTGTTTCTGGATAATCTCGCCGCTGAGTTTGCTTTTGAACCACCCAGACGTCATGGGTACGACACGGTGAACGCTATCCAGGCGATGCACGATGGCGATGCCCAAGTCTTCTTAGCGATGGGTGGAAATTTTCTTTCAGCAACGCCTGATACGGAATTCACCGCCCAGGCACTGCGGCGCTGCAAGCTGACCGTTCACGTGTCCACCAAACTCAATCGCGCTCATCTGATTACGGGTGAGCAGGCCTTGATTTTGCCCTGCCTCGGAAGAACCGAGGTCGACGAGCAGGAAACTGGCCCTCAATTTGTAACCACGGAAAACTCGATGGCGGTGGTCCAGGCATCAAGAGGTTCGTTGAAACCAGCCTCGCCGGAACTGTTGAGCGAGCCGGCAATCGTAGCCCGACTAGCGAATGCAACTCTGGGATCGCGTTCAAATGTCGATTGGATCAAGTTGGTTGCCGACTATGATCGAATCAGAGATCACATCGAGCGAGTCGTCCCAGGATTCGATGATTACAATACCCGGGTAAGACAGCCGGGCGGGTTTCATCTTCCGAGTGGTCCAAGCCAACGTGTTTTTCGGACGCCGTCAGGCCGCGCGGTGTTCACGGTGCATGAATTACCCAAGCATGAACTGAAACCTGATCAGTATCTGATGATGACTATTCGTACCCACGATCAATTCAACACTTCAATCTACGGTTTGGATGATCGTTATCGCGGTGTTTACAACGGACGTCGGGTGGTGTTTCTTAATCAGGAGGATATTGACGACGAGGGCTTGCAGGCAGGAGAACTCGTTGATCTGATTAGCCATTTTGAGGGTGAGCAACGCACTGCGCCCAGATTTACGGTAGTGCCTTACAGTATTCCCAGGCGTTGTGCAGCGACGTATTTTCCAGAAACGAACGTGCTGGTGCCGCTTCGCAGTGTTGCCGAAAAGAGCAATACGCCCGTTTCGAAATCGGTGGTGATTAGCTTGCGACGTTCCGATCCGAGCCAGTGAAATAGGAATGAATATCTCTGTGCATCCTTAGTGTCCTCGGTTCTCCGTGGTGGATGTTAATTACAATTGGTCCACCACAGAGTCACAGAGACCACCGAGGTTGCACAGAGGAATTGAATATGACTTTTACGATCGAAGAAAGAGCGACAGACTCCAAACCAGAGCTCTACGAGCATCTGGCAGCGCAACTTCGTAGTCTGCTGGAAGGCGAACGTGATTTGATTGCCAACGCAGCAAACTTCTCGTCGCTCTTGTACCATTCTCTGCCGGACTTGAATTGGGCTGGCTTCTATTTTCTGAAAGGACGGGAATTAGTGCTTGGCCCATTTCAAGGAAAGCCAGCTTGTGTCCGCATTGAAATTGGAAAAGGAGTTTGCGGCACAGCGGCCGAGCAAAAGCAAACGATCATCGTGGATAATGTTCACGATTTTCCCGGCCACATCGCGTGTGATAGTGCTTCAAATTCAGAAATTGTCGTGCCGCTGATTCGTGACGGAAAGCTAATTGGAGTGCTCGATGTGGACAGCCCTTCATTTAGTAGATTTGACGACGAAGATGCTGAAGGATTGAATGAGCTAGTCAAAGTCTTCATAGGCTCTTCGTCGACGTAACGCAAACTGTTAGTTTGCGGATCTTTGATTAAACCTAAGAAGATTTATCAGTGCGACTGACGCAACTAACAGTTTGCTTTACGAGAAAGAAAAATGATCACAGTTCGAAAAGCAGAAGAGCGCGGCCATTTTGATCACGGCTGGCTCGACACCTATCACACGTTCTCATTCGATCGATACCACGATCGGCGTCACATGAGTTTTGGCAGTCTCCGCGTAATCAATGAAGACCGGGTGGCCGCCGGACACGGATTCCCCACCCACTCCCATCGCGACATGGAGATCATCACCTACGTTCTTGAGGGTAGCCTGGCCCACAAGGACAGCATGGGCAATGGTTCGATCATCAAGCCCGGAGAAGTACAACGTATGACGGCGGGCACGGGCGTGGCCCATAGCGAAGCGAATCCGGCAAACGAACCGCTCCACCTGCTTCAGATCTGGATTCTCCCGCACACCCATGGCCTGGAGCCTGGATATGAGCAAAAGATGTTTACGGACGAACTAAAGCAGGGAAGACTGTGCTTGATCGCATCCGAGGACGGGCGAGATGGTTCAGTGACGATTCACCAGGAAGCAGATATCTACGCGATAAAGTTGGATGACGGTCAAGCAGTCAGTCACACGCTCGGAGAAAAGCGAAAAGCCTGGTTGCAGGTGGCGCGCGGGGCAGTGACTGTGAATGGAGTCGATCTTAGACAAGGTGATGGCGCGGCGATTTCAGATGAGTCGGAGCTGGAGATCAGTGGCCGCGAACCTGCGGAAGTTCTCTTGTTCGATATGGCGTAAGTGTGACACAGGCGAATAGTGCCGCGAGCATTAAGGAGGTCTCCACAATGGAAGTAACCAGAGTAACGATCGACGAAGTGAAAGAACGAATGGACCGCGGCGAGCAATTTACCTTCATTGATTCGCGTAATCCTAAGGCGTGGGAGGAAGCTGAAACCAAAGTTGCTGGAGCAATACGAGTTTCCGACGATGAGGTCGAGCAACACTTAGATGAAATTTCGCACGAGCGCACGGTGATCACCTATTGCACCTGCCCGCATGAAGCTTCGGCTGCGAAGACGGCCCAACAGTTATCGGAACATGGGTACCGGAACGTACACCCGCTATTTGGTGGGATGGAAGGATGGGAGAAATCTGGACTTCCTACGGAGAAAAAGACGTGAGCAGGTACGGCGCAACTGACGGGCAGCCTGGGGACGCTGAAAGAGTTCAAACATGTTCTGTCAATTTGTCGGAAGCGTACGGTTCAGCAGGCCCTTCTTTGGCAGCTCGTTCACAACTTAAATTATCATCCAGCTCTTCGACGAAGCTCTCTAACAGTGGATCAACTAACACGGCTGCAGCCAGTTCTCTTTGTTCGTCACCACGTAGATGGCGGATACCCTCAAGGATTTGTTCAAGACTTAATGCAGATTCAACCTTAGCCATAATTTCGCTCCTACGTTATTGCGAGGCTGCTTGATAGTCTAGGCCCAGAGGCCAGACCACGTCTAACGGTTTATGCAAGAATCCTTGTGTCAGCTGCCGGCAAATCTCAGAAGCCCTTTGTAAAGTTTTTACGGCAAAGCCCCCACGGCAACAATAACAGTTCGAAGGTATTCAGCAGCATCCTTGGCAAACAATGGAGCGGCTTGCGCCTTACCGCCTAATCTCTACTTCCAACGGCTTCGTGTCTCCGGCCTCATAACCTGCCGGCCAATTTGAAATGTTAATCCCGTACGGCCAGTCTGCTTCTGTTGTCACGGCGAAACTAATCGTCATCGGCAGCCCACGCATTGCGCGCAGCCGCACGGCGTATTTATCAACGACCCACTCCTGAATCACGGGCTGCGTTCCTGGTTTGTGAAACGAAACCAGGCGCGATCCGCAGTCGACACCGTTAATCAAAAGCGTGACCCGCGTCTGAATGAACTCCGGCTTCACATCAATCGGAGGAACTGGCTGCATAAATGCCCTCACGATAACCTGGCTGATGCGGCGGCGGTCTTCGCGTTCGGGCACCTCGTAGTCCATCTGGCCCATGCCATAACCCCAGATGTATCCAACGCCGCTTCCCAGTTTTTCAAACCGGGTGCGCACCGCCATGCGAGGCTTGAACCGGTACAAAATTGATTTGTCCTCGCGCAGGTAACTTTGCGGACGCGTCGCCGGATCACCTTCGTTCCGGGCCCACGAAAACTGTCGCGGGATGAGGTGGCGTTTTGCGTTTGCCAGTCGTTCCGGAGGTTCGGCCGATGCTAAGGATTCAAACATACGAGCAGCACGGCCGACTTCTGCGAGCACGCCCTGGTCGCGAGGTGTGGTGTAGGTAACGCCATAACCGCGGGCAGGATCCGGAGTCAGAATCCAGAACATCGCCCCAGCCGCGCCTGCACGAATGTTGCTGTCAAAGAAGGCGCGAAACCATTCGGTTTGAGATGTTCCGTTGTAACCCTCTGGACCCATTCCAAATTCTCCGAAGACGAGCGGTTTCTTGAGTGAAAACGCGGCGGCCGCACGGTTGTCAACGAACTCCCGCATCGCGGTGGCTGAGTCGACAAACACGTCGGTGTCAGGTCGCGGATAGTTGTGTACGTCGCAGTAGTCGATTGTCGACAATTGATGATCGAGAAGCCATTCGCGACGTTCGGTGGCTGTGCGGTAGCCCCACGTGCCGGGCGCAATTATGTGATTTGGATCGAGAGACCTTATGTATGAGCTCATCTCGGCAATCCATGCACGACGCTCGGCCCAGCGTCCGGTCATTGCCTGTCCCTCATTGATCAATTCCCAGCCGAAGATATTCGGATCATCGCGATAGAGCGTGCCGGTCACGGTGTTGCGCCGCGTTACTACCCTTTCAATGTGCTCGCGGTAAAGGCGACGCGTCTCCGCGTTTGTGTAGAACTGCATCGCCTGATGTGGATCGATGCCGAAAGGTAGATCGTCTCTGGCTGCATCGTTGACCCCGGCCCATCTCAAGTACTGAGTTACCCCACCCGTGTCGCGCCACCAGTTAACCAGGCAGAGTTGCACGAGCACGTTGTGGCGCGAGGCCTCGGCAATGACTTTGTCGAGATGCACAAACGCTTCTTCATTCCATTGTCCCGGCGCCCAACGAAAGGGATGGGTGCGAGGCCAGTCGGCAAAGTCGGCGAGTGGTCCAAGATCGTTTGGCCCACCTTCGCCTGAGGCCCAGACCCGAACGACGCGTATACCGGCACGTGAAGCCGCCGCCAAAGTCTCCGGCATTCGCGCGCGATCTTCGTCACGGTACATTACCGCGATGTTCGCGCCGACAAACCTAAAGGGACGACCACCAACGACAAACTGAGTTCCGCGAGTGCGAACAAATTGACTCGATCCGCCGCGATCGCCGGTGCGGGCGCATGAGACAAGAAAAGCCGCGCTCACAACGATAGCGAGTGCGGCGATGGCAAATATTTTTTTGAGCATTTAAAACAAGTACCGGGGAAGCCTTAGCGGAATTCTCCTAAATTTATTACCTCGGGCTGGTTAATCGAATGAAGCCCATGGCCATACATACCGCCGCGAGCAGAATAAAGAAGTTAAAGAACGTCAGAATTGTAAAAACCAGGCTGTTGTCTTTGGTTAATACGCCAAACCCTAAAGCTAGAAACTGTATATGAAAGAGGATCAAGCAAACTGCTGCGAAGGAAAACCATCTAGTGGCTGGGCCAAACGCTCTAGATCGTGCGAAACCTAATACGGCCGCGACCAGCGACATCACAGCGCCGACCAAAAACATCGCCATAATTGTCGATGCAAAATAACCAGGTTCGTGAAATGTCGTTTCGGTTTGCGCTAGAACGATCAATAACGCCATAGCCATCTCCAATCTGTTTTGCCGTTATAACAAACTAAGCGCCGTTTGCGCACTTAGGCACAAACGGCGTCTTCAATCAGTCTAATGCTAACGCGATGCAATCAAGCGTGTCAGGACCACCCTACCACCAGGTACTAAGGAAGCAGGAACGGTAGAGCTTATTGCGTAATGTGAATCTCCTCTTCCTTATTGACATGGCCAAGGAAGTAGAGCAAGCCGCATACAAAAGCGACCGCAGCCAGGCCAAGCGAATACCACCCATAATGGTGTCCGCCACCTGCATCTTCGAAGGTCACAAATCTGTAGAAAAAGTAGATCGCGCCCAAACCCGCAGCCAAACCTACGATTGCGGCGATTATCTCTTTCATTGACATTTTCTTACCTCCTGGCACTGATTCGCTGTGAAGGTTTAGTGAAAAGCCAAAACACAAAACACTTTTAGTTGGGCCTGCATGTTACCGCCCCAAATCGCGGAACGCAAGCGATTCTATCCGAAAATCTACTACCCCTTAGCGTAAGTCATCGAACCCGGGGTCATTTCAAAATAACTCTTTTGTCTCCGGCACGCCGGGTCACCCGAGCAAGGTCGAGGTATTCGAGCAAGGGAATCGCGTACTTTCGCGAAACGCCGGTTAGATCTTTAAACGCTGCCACATCAATCAACCGATCCGGCTCATGCTTGTTTCCGTAATCCAACAGCAACTGCTTCAATTTGTTCAACGCGCCGGCGTGGAAGAATAGTTCATTCTGCACTCGTACTAACGAACCGTTATCGAGGAGCAGTTGTAGGATCTTGCGCCCGTGACCACGCTGGGCCATTGCCACGCCAGCATTGGTCATGAGCTGCTCGAGCGAGGGCGCCTCAAGACCCGCACGTTCGACGATTTCCAGGAGGCGATCTCGCAGCCCTGCATCTTCCAACGATAGCTCAAGAGTATGCTCGCGGGAGCGCACGAGATCCTTATCCGCGGCCAACAAGTTTTGCTGTTCAAGACTGGAAATTACTGTTCGGAAGATTTCCGGCGAGACGTGAGCGAAGACTCTATCTCGCAAAGTTTCACGCGCCATACCTCGTGACAGGGGTTCCTTTTGGTGGTGTGCTTTCAAGGCAGCCAGTGTGTGACGCGATAAGCGCCCAAAAACTTCTGGAGCGACATACACGCCTTCACCAACCACAGCCGTGCCTTTCTCAACCGCCGCCGCGACCGCTCTTGTCAGTACGTCATCATTCCAACCGGTCCTTGTCGCGAGATCAGACAATCGCAATCCTGAATCTCCGGCTCCGGCGACGAATTCCATCAGCTTTGCCGAACGGTCGGAACTCATTAAGGTTTGAAGGCGCTGGTGTGTCTTTGCGAACTCCCTGCCGCGATGTTTAGTGGCGAACGGATCCAGGACCACTCCGCCCGCAACAGTCTCGGCTGGTGAATACGACCGAACAATAAATCGATCCTCATGCACAGCTACGACTGGCGCCTCCAATCGGATTTGCACAAATGCTGTTTCACCGGGAGGCACTTCGCCACGATTGTTCAGCACTCGGACACGTGCCAAAACTTCGGCCGCGCCCAGATGTATGCGCAGTCGCGAACGGGTCCGAATGGGACGCGGAGCGGTCGGCAGCAAGGTCAGACTGGTGTCGATGACCTGAGTAGCAGCTAGCCGTCCCGGTTGGGCCAGGACCATTCCGCGTTCAATCTCAGCCACGTCGATACCTGCCAGGTTGACTGCTGTTCGTTGTCCAGCCTCAGCACGATTCACTGCTGCACCGTACACCTGCACTCCACGCGTACGAACTCGTTTGCCAGGAGGAAGTAACTGAAGCTCGTCGGCTTCTTGTATTTCCCCCGAGACAAGCGTCCCAGTCACAACTGCACCGAAGCCCTTCATCGTAAAGGCGCGATCGATTGGGAGCCGTGGTACATAGTCAGCCGAACGTGGGGGAACATTGCGCGCGATGTCACGCAAGCTCGCCCGGAATCTATCGAGACCTGCGCCGGTGCGTGCACTCACAGGGATCATCGGCGCACCTTCCAGAAAGGAATTCGCTACCAACTCGTTGATGTCGTCTTGGACCAGAGACAGCATTTCTTCGTCAACCAGGTCACTCTTGGTGATGGCCACCAGGCCTTTCTGCACGCCAAGCAAGCGGCAGATGTCGAAGTGTTCCCGAGTTTGCGGCATCACACCTTCGTCGGCGGCGATGACGAGAACCACAGCATCAATTCCGTGGACTCCGGCCAGCATGTTCTTTACGAAGCGTTCGTGGCCCGGCACATCCACGAATCCGACCCTGACCTCATCTAAGTCGAGATCAGCGAAACCCAGATCGATGGTTATGCCGCGACGTTTTTCTTCGGGGAGGCGATCAGGATCTTTGCCAGTGAGGGCCTGAACCAGCGAGCTCTTTCCGTGATCGATATGGCCCGCAGTGCCGATGATGATGGAATTCATCTTGGTCAGTTGTTAGTTGTCAGTTGTTCGTTCGTAGGGCTCAACGTTTCATTCCTGGCTTCACCGATTTCGTATTCAGTCAGTGTAAGAAGGCAACTGACACTGACCACTAACAACTGACCAGGCGCTAAGCACAAAGCCCAAAACTTTTATTTGACTTCAAAATCGATCCACTGAGTGGTTTGTCGTTCCTTGCCTGACGCCAATAAATCCGTGGCAATCACCTGGAACACATACTCCCCAACACCCAATTCCGTACCCAATTGGATAGCACCCGTGACCACGAGTCGTTTCATGTCCGGCTGATTTGTTGGATCAATGGAGACTTCCTTGCCGGTAAATATCTCCTGTCCGTTTCGAAACAACCGTATGCGAACGAGTAGTTGCGGCTTCCTGGTCGCCTTGTCAATGCGAGCGTTGTAAAGGTGGTAGCCATAAACCATCACCATTCCCGACTTGAATTGACGCCTCGCCGGACTCGCTGCAGCATCGCCAGGATTGGCTGCGTCGTCGGAGTCTTGTGGCAACGCGGAACTAGTTTGGCCCTTGAGATACGCTTCTTTCGTTACTCCATTCAGAACGATTCCAGAAACCGTCAAGCGGTTTTTCTTGAAGTCGGGCACCTCGATGAATTGTGACGAGGAACCGATGCGGTCGGAAACAGTGTCGCGTAGCGCGGTACGGAGTTGATAGGCTCCTGCTTTTTTCACCGGCACAGTTATGTAGTAAGTGAAACCGTCTTTGATGATCCGATCATACGTCTTGCCCTTTACTCGCATCGTGTGAGTCTTGCCCATACGATCGACGACTATGCCGTTGTCGCCAAAGGTCAAAGCCAGAATGTCGAATGATGCCTTGTGCCAACCATCGGGTTCTTCTTCAAAGGTCAAATCACTGGCTTTGACATGCAGCATTGAGCGCATGATTGATCCTCTGGAAGGATCGTTGGCGAACAGCGACGTCAATCGGACGTTTATTTCTTCCGTACCGAACGGCGAAATAAGTGCATTCATGAAACGGTTGACTCCAGGCTGCTTTTTCGGGCTCGCCTCCTCGTCGGTCATTCCATAAAAACCGGTGCGCATGCGGACCTTGAATTTGCCCGGCCGGGAAATTTTAAGACTGAGCCTGTGATACTTTCGCTTTCCGGATCTTGAATCAAACGTGTCTTCATCCGGACGGTAACCGATCAGGTAGTAACCGCCTTGATCTTCAATTGCTCGCCTGATTCCTCCGCTGAGATCATTTGTATTCTGAATTGACAATCCGCCAGTCTGCTCGCTTAAGTATTGCAACCCACTCTGCGATTGAAAGAAGTCGTCGCGGCGATTACTCAAGCTTTGTCGAAGTTCGGCGGGCATCATTCCACTGGTGTTGTCAGCAGCTGAGTAGCCAAGTGTGGGCAGACCTCTAGCATCAACGGTATAAATAACTACCGACGCACGATTAGCCATCTCGCTGAGTTGTTGCATCGCATCGAACACCCGCAAGCTGCCAGTTGACTCGGAACGGCTGATCGACGCAATACCATCCGACAAGAGAATGACCGACTTGCGCCCAGGGATTTGACGCAATCCCTTCACTACATAATTGACGGCCCCCAGCGTACCGACCGCGAAAAGATCTGTTCGAAACTGATCCAAATCGTCATCTGACCTGCCGGGACGACCGTCGGGAGAGGCACTGCTGTTGATCGGTGCAAATGCTGAGACCAAGCCACGGCCCGAGGGATACCACTTGACCTTCTCGACAGCAGCGTAAAGTTGCCGCTTGTCCGAAGTGAATTGTTGAAGCGCTCCAATGCCGCCTGCTGTCCTAATGATCGCCACCAGATCGTTAGGCTGCATTTGCTGGTCGAGGAACTTCTTCAGCGCTTGCCGAACGAAGTGTGCACTTTCGAATGAAAGGCCAAGATCGTCGACTACCAGAGCAATTGTTCGACGCACTTGTTCCGGGCGTAAACGCATAGGCGGGGCGGGAGCAGCATTCTTGTCCGGCTTTGTTGCCTTCGTGATTATCGGCGGATCGAGCGCGATAAACGAAAAATTAGTAATCGTTTGAGGTTTGCCGTCCTCTAGTATCTGAACTTCTTCAGGTCGCAAGTCGGTTACGGGCTTACCATCGGCATCAGTGATAACTGGATCGACCTGGACCAGGTTAGTGGTAATACGGACCACGTCATCATCGCCGGGAGATGCCGGTTGTTGCTGCGGTGTGGGTAGCGGTTTGGGAGGAGCGGTCTGCTGCCCAAGACCTGTTGATAAAAACCCGAAGACGACACAAATCAGAAGTGATGAGGTAAGAACATGGTTTTTCATGATTTGGTATTTCTGGAAAGCACCCTTTTGTAATAATCAATGTATTTCGGAATCACGATGTCGGTGCGGTAACGGGAAACGGCAGATTCGCGCGCACGCTTTCCCATGTCTCGACGCATCTCTGGATCGCTCAATAGGCGCCCGGCATCATTGGCCATTTTTTCGACGTCACCAACTTCGCTCAGAAAGCCGGTTTCTCCATCCGTGACGACTTCTGGGACACCCCCCACGCGCGAGGCTATCACCGGTACTTCACACGCCATTGCTTCGAGCGCAGCCAGACCGAATGATTCCTGCTCCGATGGCAATAGGAGTACGTCAGCAGCCGATAGGTAGTCAACGATGTTCGGTTGTTTACCGACGAAGACCACTTTGTCGTTAACGTTGAGACAGCGCGCGCGATGTTCAACGTTGGTTTTTTCGCTTCCGTCACCCACCATAACCAGCCGCGTCGCAATTCCATTTTTCAAGACGCGGGAAAGTATTTCTACGCAATCCACTGGACGTTTAACCGGACGAAAGTTTGAGACATGGACCAGCAGTGGTTCGCCGTTCGGCGAGAGCGACGCTCGTAATTCTTCAACTGGGTGTCGAGCGTATTCTGACTGGCAGACAAAGTTTGGAATCACCTCGATGTCGTCAAACTGAAACGTTTCTTTAGTTGCCGCCTTTAAGTAGTTGGAGATTGCCGTGACGCCGTCGGATTGAATGATTCCGTAACGAGTAATTGGTAAATAGGATCTATCAGCGCCGACTAAAGTGATGTCTGTGCCGTGCAGCGTGGTGATGACCGGAAGGTAACGTTTTGGCTTTAGAGATTCTCGAGCAAGGATGGCGCTGATCGAATGTGGAATTGCGTAGTGCACATGCAGTAGATCGAGGTTCTCACTTTCAGCGATGGTGGCCATTTTGGTAGCCAGGGCCAGTGTGTAAGGCTGATGCTCAAAAAGTGGATACGACATCATCTCCACTTCATGGAACCGCACGCGATCATTTAGTTGCGTGAGCCTGGTGGGCAAAGCGGAAGCAATAAAATGAACAGTATGTCCGCGTTCCGCTAACTCCTTTCCGAGTTCGGAGCCGACAATTCCACTCCCGCCGTAAGTTGGATAAACAGTGATGCCGATGTTCATTGGTAGTCAGTTGTCAGTGGTCCGCAGTCAATTGTTTGACGTTAGGCAAGTATTTACCGCAAAGACTAATGTGGCAAGGTTAGGCAGTCAAAAAATGCAACTGACAACTGACCAATGACAACGGACGACGAACAAAAAAGCAGAGGCAGGCGACCCTCGCAATCGCCTGCCTCTATCTCAGCTTGGCTCACCTTCTTTGAAAAGGGGGGGCAAGTGAGGGGACGGAGTATATTCGCGTTGGTCCACTTTGGCAATACTTGTTTGAGAATTGAAAATATTCAATTTTAGCCTGTTTTTACGCATCCAAAACGCCGGTTTCCCCTCGACTGCGCCTGGTTCAGGAAAGTGGCATAATAGAGCCAGCTCAAATAACGTTGGTATTAATAAGTCCTTATTGAGGCAAACAAATGGAGATCAAGTAATGCCTAAGATCAGTGATATTGAAGAGACGCCAAATCCCAATGCAGTCAAATTTATTCTGAGAGAGCCAGTCAGCAACGGGACCGCGCATCAGTATGGTACCGCCGAATTAGCGGCAAATGACCCGCTCGCCAAAGCCTTGTTTGACGTTGGTAATGTCGTGTCTGTTTTTTACATGGACAAGATGATCACGGTGGAGAAAGATGACGAAGGCGATTGGGACGACTTGCTGCCCACGTTGGCTGTGCCCATTCGTGCGGCGGAAGCGGTCAACACTCCGGCGGCAGCGGCGGCCGCGGTGGTTGGCGGAGCCATTGCGACCGCGACCAGTGACGATCCTCGTCTGATGAAGATCAATGACATTCTGGATGAGAAGGTAAGACCGGCGCTCATGGGAGATGGCGGGTACCTTGAAATCATGGGTCTCAAGGAACACACGCTCAGCATTCGTTACCAGGGAGCCTGTGGAAGTTGTCCCAGTTCACTTACCGGAACACTAATGGCGATCGAGGGAATGCTGAAAGCCGAAGTCGATCCTGAGCTGGAAGTGATCGCTGTGTAGCGTAAAGCAAACTGTTAGTTTGCGAAGCGGGTTATCATCTAAGGCCAGGCTAGAAATCAAATCTCCTTCAGGTTCCGCACCGGTCAGGAAGGAGGATTATCCCCGCTCTTCCTGAGCATCTCAGCCCATGCAGCTAACAAGATCACTGGCTTAACCAAAATTTCTTTTGGCGAGTAGCGAGATACGTGACAAAGCGCGGGGATAAATCCTCCTTACTGACCGGTGAGAAACCGAAGTTGCTCAGCTGGTTCACCGGCTCAGACCTAGACAGAGTGGGCGCCTATTGCAGACCCAAGTTCTTTTCGGAACCAAAGGTTTTCGGGCACGTTTAACTTCCTCGGCTAGCTCTATCTTCCAACCCTCTGTCCACAGGAGACCCAACATGGCCGCATATTTTTTACGCGCCACGCTGCCAGCAATCTTGCTTGCCTCGTCGATATCGTCCGCCGCACACGCACAAGCTGCTGCCGACAAGCCAAGTCCGCAGTCTCAGCCTGCTCAAACCCAGACCAAACAGAAGGCCGGAAGCAAAGCCAGCGCCGCAGCCGCGAAGGCTAAGATCGAACAGCAGCGAGCGCTCGCACTTTCGTTGCTGGTGTCACTGGCCAACGATGCTCGCAGTTATACCGACCAACGTCTTCGCGCGCGTACCCTCTCGCGAATTGCTGACGCCCTCTGGGAACCAGATCCTGAGCAGGGCCGCGCACTGTTCCGAAGGGCCTGGGACGCGGCGGTAGTGGCAGATGCAGAGTCTCTCCGGTTGATGGAAGAAGATCGCCGTCGTCAGGAATCTAGCGGCCGGGGCTATGCACTTGCTCGTCCTCCAGACCTTCGTGGCGAGGTCTTGCGTCTAGCCGCCAGGAACGATCGCGGATTGGGTGAAGAACTGCTTGAGAAACTGACCGAAGCGAGAAAGCAGGAAGCAGCTGAAGCCGCAGCTCCGCAGAGAACCGATCCATTTGAAACCCCAGCAGCGCAGCGCCAACGCTTGCAGCTGGCTCGCCAACTTCTCGACAGCGACGTCGAACGTGCAATCCAATTCGCTGATCCTGCCCTCACCACCGTGACCATGGAGGGGCTGAGTTTTCTATCGTCTCTCCGTGACAAAAATCCGGCGGCAGCGGATCAAAGGTACGCGCGAATGCTGGCGGTAGCAGAGAGTGACATTCAGTCCGATGCGAATACCGTCTCCTTGTTGTCGTCGTACCTTTTTACCCCGCATCTGTTTGTTACATTTTTACCGTCGGGCGGTCAGCAGTCTTCGCAAATGAATAGGGGAATTAGTCCTCCCGACGTGACGCCCGCATTGCGCAATTCGTTTTTTAGAACGGCCACTCAGATTCTGCTCCGCCCGTTGCCTACCAAGGAGCAGGACCAAAGCACTTCGGGGATGCAGGGCAAGTACCTGGTCATCAGGCGGCTGCTGCCCTTGTTTGATCAGTTTGCGCCGAAGGGAATAGCCGACCAGCTGCGTAGTGAAATGGCAGCGTTGTCGCAAGGTACCAATCGAGAGGTGCAGGAGGACGCGCAGGATTCGATTGGACGTGGGATCACGCCCGAGCGAAGTGCGGAAGATATCGAGAAGTCGCTGCTGGACCGAATTGAACGTGAGAAAACGTCTGAGGCTCGCGATGGTCTCTATCTACAACTCGCAAACCTGGTTGCGAACAAGGGCGACATGCGAGCGCGCGACTTTGTCGACAAGATCGAAGACATGGAGATGCGCAAGCAGGCGAAGCCGTACGTCGACATGACATTGGCAATTGCTGCGGTGGAAAAGAAAGACCATGAGAAAGCTCTGATACTGGCGGAAAAAGGTGAGCTGACACAAATTCAACGAGTCTGGTTGTTGGCCCAAACCGCCAAGATGATGCCGCCGGCGGATAAAGAAAAGGCGCTTGAAGTCGCCGAACAGGCTGCCGTGGCGGCGAGACGAATCGGTGGAACCGAAGCGGATCGCCCGCGAGCGCTAATAGCCGTGGCCAATGCATATCTGGGCACTGATCGCGCGCGTGCATGGGAAACGATGCTTGAAGTTGTGAAGGCTTCAAACTCTGCCGAAGGATTCAATGGCGAGGACGGCAGAATATTGATGCGGTTGCAGACAAAATTTCAGAATTCTCTGCGCACCAATTCAGTTGAAGATTTTAATCTTGCCGGAATCTTCCGGACGTTGGCTCTCGATAACGCAACGCAATCAGTTGAGATGGCGCGTAGCTTTGAAGGCGAGGCGCCACGCGCCAGCGCATTGATTGCCGTGGCCCGCGCGCTATTAAGCGAGAAACCAAAGGCTACTAACTAGTGCGTAGGTCTTTCCCTGGAGTGCGCCGACAAGGCGACGCATTCCAGGGAGAAGCCTATGCTTATGGCCGCGACTCGGCACCGTCACTGCCACTTCTTACGGCCACCGGTTTTCCTTCCGTATCCACGAACGTGATAGTCGTGCCAACCGTTTCCAATGAGCGGAGGCCCGGTTCGATTACCTTGCGATCGCCAACCACCAAAATAGCCATGCGCGACGGGTCGAGATACCGGTTGGCCACTCGCTGCACATCCGCCATTGACACCGCCCGAACGTTTTGAATGTAGCTATTGAAGTACTCATCCGGAAGTCCGTACGTGACTACATCGCTGAGCCGGTTCGCCATCTGACCCGGTGTTTCAAAAGTGCGCGGGAAGCCGCGGATGATCGCCTGCTTGGAAAACTCCAATTCCTTCTCCGTAATTGGAATCTCTCCGCGCAACCCACGCAACTCTTTCATAAACTCGGCCACCGATTCTTTGGTCACCTTGGTGAAAACTCCAGCCGAAGCGACGAACGGGCCAGCCCCGCGCCGGTAATCGAATGACGTTCGAGCGCCATACGTATAGCCTTTGTCTTCCCGCAGGTTCAGGTTAACGCGTGAAACAAACTGGCCGCCTAGCATGGTATTGAGCACCAACAAAGGAAAGTAATCAGGAGTGGATCGGGCCACGCCAACTTGTCCGATGTTAATTACAGATTGGGCCGAGCCGGGACGATCGACGATGTACAGACCGGCCTGTTGCCGGCCTTGCGCATTTGGAATTTCGATAGTTGGAACATTCGCCCTTTGCCAGCCGCTAAAAGCTCGCTCCAATTGAGGAAGAATTGAGTCCGGCTTCACGTCGCCGACCACTATCAACGTCGAGTTGTTTGGCCGGTAATACGTTTCATAGAACTGGCGTACATCCGTGGCCTTCACGGCATTAAGTGAATCCTCGTCCCCGATCGCTGGATGGCCGTAGGGATGGTTGCGGCCATAAAGGATGGACGCATAGACGGTGCTGGCAATCGCGTTTGCGTCATCGCGCTGTTGGCGAATTGTCGCCAGCCGACGGGCCCGGCCTCGTTTTAGTTCGGCATCTTGAAACGCTGGATTGGTCACTACATCGGCGTAGATGTCGAGCGCTTTGTCCAGGTGTCGCGTCAAGGTAGTTAAACTAGTTGAGCTCGTGTCCCAGTTAGCCGATGTACCCAATCGTGCACCGATGTCCGTCAGCGTGTTTGATATCTCGAGTGCACTGCGTTTCCTGGTGCCTTCGTCGAGTAAATCGGCGGTCAAACTTGCTAAGCCCGGTCGATTCTGTGGATCTCCGGCTGACCCCGACTTCACCAACAAGTTCATGGTCACAATCGGCAGCTCATGATGCTCGACAATGACTACTTCTAAACCGTTGCTAAGTTGACGACGTTGAATCTGGGGAAGTGTGAACCTCGGATCAGGTTTAGCGGCAGGAAGTTTCCACTGCTTTTCGGCAGCCGCACGTTTTGTTGCCGACTCAGGCGAACTGGTGGTGGCGGTCTCAGTAGCCGTTTCCGCCGGGGCCTCAGAGGAAGCCGCTTTCTCTTTTCCTCGGGGCACTACTGAGGCTTTTAAGCGATGTTCTGTCAGATAGGTATTGGCCACGCGCTTGACATCAGCAGCGGTAACTGCGCGGGCGCGGGCAAGATCCTCGTGGAAGTAACCCGGTTTGCCAACGAAGGTGGCGTAACGATTCATCTGATCGTTCTTTCCGGCCACAGTTTGAATGCCGAAAATAAACGCCGCTTCAGTAGCGTTGTATGAGCGATCGAGCTCCTCCTGGGTTGGTCCTTCTTTCTTGATCTTCTCGATCTCAGCATTAATTGCGGCTTCAAGATCTTCGAGTGATTTGCCAGGTCGGGCAGTTGCAGTCACCTGGAATCGTCCCGCAATTTCCTGCGCGCCATTGCCTGCCGAGACGTCCTGAGCGATTTGCTGGTCGTATACAAGTGTCTTGTAAAGACGCGAGCTCTTCCCGCCACCGAGGATGTTCGCAAGTGTGTCAGTCGCTGCTTCGTCTTTGTTGTAAGCAGGAGTGGTGGGCCAGACCAGGTAAAGTCGTGGGAAAGCCACGCGATCCTGCATCACAATTTCTTTTGACTCCGTGAGCTGGGGTGACGCTGCTTTGGGACGGGTGATCGGTGGACCACTGGGAATCTTGCCGAAGTGCTTTTCAACCAGACGACGAGCCTCGGCCGGATTGAAGTCACCTGAGATAGCCAGACTTGCGTTACGAGGTGTGTAGTAACGACGGAAAAAATCTTTTACATCTTCCATCGATGCCGCTGTGAGATCCTCGAGCGATCCAATCGTCAACCAATGATATGGATGATTGGCCGGATAGAGAGTTTCGTTGATCTTCGCTCCAATCAAACCGTATGGCCGATTGTCGTAGTTCTGGCGTTTCTCGTTCTTTACAACGTCACGCTGGTTAGCGAGCTTGGTTTCGTTGATGACATCGAGCAACCCACCCATGCGGTCGGCTTCCATGAATAAAGCGAGCTCAAGAAAATTCGATGGAACGACTTCATAATAGTTTGTGCGATCGGGGTTGGTAGACCCATTTAGGGTGCCGCCGGCTTCCTGGATCGGTCTGAAGTAATCGTCGTCGTAGTTTTTTGAACCCTGAAACATCATGTGTTCGAAAAGATGCGCGAAGCCTGTCTTGCCCGGCACTTCATTCTTGGAGCCCACGTGATACCAGAGGTTCACTCCGACAATCGGCGTCGAATGATCCTCATGCAGGATCACACGCAAGCCGTTCTTAAGTTTGAATTCGGTGAATTTGACTGGCGGTAAAGGCGCGGCTGTTCTTGTGCCGCCGGCGGGTTGCCTGGTCTTTGACTGGGCGAAACTTGCGGTCGGCATTAACAGCGCGAGTATTACGGCTATTGCCGGGAGACTGCCTTTTCTCATGATCACTTCTCTCCTTGTTGATGAATCGTTGGCCACACGCGAGGCATTCCAAACTCTCAGAAGGTAAAGGGGATACGGATTATCGGAACTCAATACGATGTCTTGGATAGGTATTCTATCTCTGTGCGGTGCAGACGCAAGTGGAGGTGACTATTAGGTTGCCGTCAAGAGACTTCTTCCTGGAGTGCGTCGACCAGGCGGCGCACTCCAAGGAGACCCCAAAGGCGACGCTTGTTGCCGACCTGACTAAAAGTCGTTCGTGATGTCCGATCTTCTGATATAAATTTTCATCAATGACGAAGCCGGCAGCCATGAGATCTGAGAACCTGATAAGCCTCTTCTCATGGCTTATTCCTGTCACTTACCTGATTCATATTGCCGAGGAGTATTGGGGTGGTGAAGGATATTCGGCGTACATCTACCGCTTACGCGGAGTGGAGTTATCACCGACGAGATTTCTGGTGGCCCAGGCGATCGGGTTTGGCCTGGTAGTAGTGGGAATAGTCCTGGCCAGACGTTTCAACTTCCCGGGTATGATGCTTGTCATATTGACCATGACGGTGTTGGGTAACGCGTTGACTCACACCTGCCATGCGATCGTTGCTCAAAGCTACAATCCAGGCCTGCTCTCCTCTGTCTTGATCTGGCTCCCAATCGGGATCTTTGCGCTTGTACGGTTCTATCGCACGACAACCAGAGCAAGATACTTGACTGCAATCGCAATCGGGATCGGGATCAATGTCGTCGTCGGCGTGATTACGATGAGGGGTGGACGGCTGATCTGAGATCGGATAAGACAACCATCCAAAGCGGCGACAAGGCGGAGCACTCCAAGGAGAGGCCTCAGTGACGGCAAACAAAAACCGGGATCATTTGGAATGATCCCGGTGCCCGTTATACCTATACAGTTTCTAGAAGCTGCCGCTGGCGCCTCTGAACCCATGCAGCGCCTGGGTCAGACCCCACTTGATCACGCGCATATTGTCGTAGCAGTAGCCGAGAATGTAGTTGCAGGTTGAAAGGCAATGCTTGGTGCAATCAACCTTCATGTCATCGAGCTGCTTGACGTCAAACTTGTGATTGCCCACCACTCCCCAGTCATGCGTCGCTGAATACATCGGGAAGCAAGGAGCGAGTGAACCGTCCGTGCGGATGATTAGCGAGTTCTGGCCGGCGCGGCATTGCCAGGGTGGCACTTTGCCGCGCATCAACATCTTCATGTCTTCCATGTGCTGGATTGGATTGACCATCTTGTAGCCATGATTGACACGCTTGTCGTTGAGGTAGTCGAGCAGGGCATCCACCTTGGGCCAGTCATCCGGCGTCAGGTACGTCTGGTTCTCATTGAGATGTTTGAAGTGAGTTTGCTCAGTCATCGGCGTCTCATTGATGTGGTAATCAGTGGCGATGCCGCTGTCATGCGCAATCTCAGTCAACTCTTTCACATCGTCCATATTGTTATGGCAGATGTTGATGTTAAACATCACGCTGTAGCCGTAGTGATGTTGGCGCTTCACCAGATAATCAAAATTCGCGCGGATTGGCTCGAGGGCCTTCGGCAGCGATTTGCGGTCTTTCACCGAATCAACGGCAAGGTTAACCGTCGCAATTCCCGCGTCACCGAGTCGATCAATGACGTCCGGTTTCATCAACCGGCCGTTGGTCGGCAAGTAAACGAAGATGTCTTTCTTGGCACTGTAGTCAACGATCTTGTGAATAAACTTCGGCCGCAGCAGCGGCTCACCGCCCATCAGTGCTAAAACCCGCGAGCCGATCGAATGAAGCCAATCAATCGAGCGCTTCGCCACGTCTTCAGTCATTCCCTTGACCGCGTTGTTGTAGGACCAGCAATAGTGGCAATCAAGATTGCACTTCCACTCGGTAAACAGATACGGAATGATCGGTCTCAGCTCGCCACTGTGCCAACGCGATTTGAAATACGGGGAACCCCACGTCTTCCAGGTTCGAATGGCATTGAGTTTCTGATACTCCTTCTTGGACATCGGCACCGGATCGGGATGCTGGGGATAAATCGGTTCCGGCAACACTTCTTCCGGCATGGGCTCTAGCTTTGGACGAGCCTCCGGTTTGTAGAGAATCTGGTGAAGTTTCTGATCGATACGAAACGGGGCCGCGTTAGTCCCTGCATCTACGGTTGGGGGTGCGCCACTCGGAATGTTCTGCTGGATTTCTGCCATGATGGTTCCTCTCGAGTTGATCACGCGCAAGAGCGGGCGCGGTGGATTTAGATCGATTCGTCAGCAAGAAACGCTGAACAGTCGGTTGCGGTGCGGAATGTCGGGCTTAGGTTGGAGCACCGCCGACGTAATTCGAGATCAGAGATCGAGGCGCATCTTGGCCGATTTCAGTATGAATTGCAAGCATTTATAAAACCTTTCCGGCACTCCGTAAGCTCAGGTTGCGCAGGTTTTTGATTACGGTTACCCTTGCCCCTTTTGTTGGGTGGCGGGATAGTCCACAAGCACTCCCAAGGTAGAAAAAAGTTGGCAGCTAGAGCCGAATCAACCATTACAGCGACGCTGAAACCAGAGCTCTTTGCGGGAAGGGGATTGGTCTCAATCAGCCGCTCCACGCTTCTGATGATGCTGACCATCTTAGTCGTGGCTGGCTTTGGGTTTCGTGTCGGCGGCCTCAGTGCCGAAGGGTTTGGCGAAGATGAACTGAACAAACTTCAGGCCGTTGGAGACTACCGGGCGCATGGACTGACTGCCGCAAATAGCGAGCATCCACTATTCATGAAGGCCCTTCAGACTGGGACCGTCTACCTGGCGGACAAGTGGAATAGCGTTGCCGGTCGCACGGACGTTTCAGCCGAAACTGCGCTTCGTTTGCCCAGTGCTATTTTTGGGGCCCTCTCCGTAATCCTGATTTATCTATTGGCAGCGGAATTGTTTGGAGCTGAAGTAGGCCTGATTGCAGCTGCGCTGTGGGCCTTCGATCCCACCGCCATTGGGTTGAACCGCATAGCCAAAGAAGACACCTTCCTGCTTTTCTTTTTCCTTTTAGCAAACGTCTTTTGGACGCGCGGTCAACGCGTGGCTGAAAGCCAGCCAGAGGTGAACCCGGAAAAGTATTACTGGGCCACAGCTGCGTCGTTTGGGGCCATGCTCGCATCGAAGTATTTCCCGCAAGCGCTGACCTTCAGCATGGGTTATTACTGGCTCTTTCAGAGAATTCCGGAAACTCGCTGGCGACTTGGCAAGCGGCGGATGCTCATTTTTTTCTTAATAATGGGCGCTGCGTTCATCCTGCTAAACCCCACCATCCTAATGCCGGCCACCTGGCGTCAGATGTCCAGCTTCGCCGGTCAAAAGTTAGTGGGCCATGACGCGTATGAGTTCATGGGCCAACTCTATACCCATAAGATGACTGACTGGCTGAAAGGAGTGCCGTGGTACTTCTACCACGTCTTCGTGATAGTCAAACTTCCCTTGCTCGCAGTGGCTGGTTTTGTAATCGGCCTGCCGTTGCTATTTCAACGGAAGCTTGGCGACGGACGATACCTTTTATTGCTGTGGCTCTTCTTATGGATGATGACGTTCAGTTTTGCAGGTGGAAAGTTTACCCGCTACTTCACTCTGGTACTGCCGGCGGTTCTCATCACCGCGGCAATCGGCGTTCAATTTGTGGGATGCCGCCTGGCTCGCCTCGTCTCGCGTTTGCTTCGTGCTGATTGGCCGCACTTTTACGTGCAAGCGGGTTTGGGTTTGCTCGTGGTGCTGATGAGCTTAAGGGCTGCTGCTGACGCCACGCCACATTTCCGGCTCTACACAAACGCGTTGGGTGGAGGTTGGGCCAACGCTGGATATTTCTTTCCGCACGATGAGTTTTACGACGCCAGCATTCGAGATGCGGTTTTCGAGATTGCAAAGCTCGCCAAGCCGGATACGAAGATTGCAAGCGAGTCTCCGAGCGTCGCAACCTACTATGCGCAGCGTGCAAACCGTCCTGACCTGGTTTGCGTGTCGTTGTCGGATCCGGAAGTGTTGAAACGACTCAGTGAAGGCGACTTCATCATCGACGCGCGGGGACGTCGATATTTCAGCAACGAACTGGTGTTAACAAGATTAAGAGAGGTCGCGCCGCCTACGTTCCAATTGTCTCTGGGGAAAGTACATTCCGCATCGGTTTATGCGTTGGACCAAAAATCACGCGATGTGATCGTCGACACTGCTAACCGTTTGCCGCCTCTGGTAAAAGTTTTTCATCCTGTAGTTTTGAGTCCGGCCACGGCGCAATAGCGATTCACAGATTCCGTAGACTTAAAGTCCGACATGCTTTCAGCTTGTCGTGAGGCTGGGAAATACGCAACTGAGTTGAACCAACTGTCTTCAAGTTCCTTTTCAGCTTGAGTCTTATCAATCTCAACGACAAGCTGTGAAGCTTGTCGGACACTACAACCTCGATTTAACCAATCGATCGACCACGGTATTTGTGGCTTCAAGTAACGAGGTGCCCGGCGGCAGTACTGCGAGCGTCTTGCTCGTCAGATCCATCCACGCCACCGTCACGTCTTCCTTATACTTTCCCTGATCGATCTGATGATGGCTGAGAAAACGAAGCAATCCGGTTCGCATGTTCGCCAGGGCAAGCTCAGGGGAGTTCCTGATGTACCACACGGCGACCGTCAGGTGTTCACGATGGGTGAACGCTTCCTTGTCTGTGGTGCAGTTTTCAAAACCTCTAACGACGGCCTCGATTTCAGCTTCTGATTTGTACGGTTGGGTCATCGGGTTTGCCCAAAGGAAAATTCAAAAGAGATTGAATTAGCAAAAAGCGAGGCGGACCGAAAACTCGATCCGCCTCGCCTATGTCGTTGTTGTTTAGAATTTACTTCGCTAGCGCATTCGAATGGGCCGTCAACCGCGATTTGTAACGGGCTGCCGCATTCTTGTGCAGGGCGCCGTTTTGCACGGCTTTGTCGATCGTAGAAATCGTCTTCGGCAAAAGATCGGTAACTTGCTTAGCATCGCCGGTACCGAGTGCACTACGCAGGTTCTTTATCGACGTTCTCACACGGCTGCGATTGCCGCGATTGATTTTGCGGCGGTTCTCATTCTGACGCATCCGCTTTTCTGCTGACTTATGATTTGGCATTCAAAACTCCACTAATTTCGCTTAACTACTATTCTTAACACCAGTTTACACAATGAAGGTCCAGACGCAAGTGAGGGAGTATAAGGACGCGGATCGGGGGTGTCAAGTTGGGCTAGGACACAAGAAAAAACCATTTTCCATATCTCATTTGCCAGTTCCACTGGTAATGCAGTTTCAGCGCCTGGTCTCCCCTAACTCGGCGCTTTGTTCCGGTAGCTACCTGGAGCGGCATCATGTCTCAGATCGAAGTTTTGACCAATTGAAAAAGTTGAATTGTATGGTGACAGCCGGCATACAAAAGGGATTCCTGCTTTAATGTCGATAGCGCTCGACATCTGTATTTGACACTCCAGAATCCTTATAGTAGCGTCCAACCTACAGCATATGCAGGTAATTGTCGTTCAGACTCACATCCCCGCACATCACTTTTATTCCCATACAGGCTTTCATTCGATTGAAGGAGATCGTCTTATCTCTTGAAACAAATTGAACTACCGCCGCGCGGATTGGAAACTCTATTCGGTGTTCACGATCAGAACATCAAGTATCTCGAAACACTGCTGGACGTCCGCATCGACGCACGCGGACAGGACGTAGGGATAGATGGCGATCCCAAAGACGTTGAAACAGCGCAGCGCATTCTTGAAGACTTTTCAGAGCTGTTTCGCGAGGGTCGCACATTCACTGACAAGGAACTGCGCGAAGCGTTCGCTCAGATTGCTGAAGATCGTGCTTTTAGTTTGCGCGATTATTTCACGAAAGCCCGTTTCAATCCCGCCGGTAAGAAGCAAGTTGGCCCAAAGTCGGCTACCCAGCGCAAATATATTCAGGCCATTCAGGAGCAGGATGTTGTTTTCGGCATCGGCGTCGCAGGCACCGGTAAGACTTACCTGGCAGTAGCGCTTGCGGTGCAGGCGTTAATGCAGAAGCAGGTCAACCGAATTGTCCTGGCGCGACCTGCGGTTGAGGCTGGTGAGAAGCTGGGTTTTCTTCCAGGCGACTTGCAGGAAAAAGTTGATCCTTATCTTCGACCTCTCTACGACGCTCTGTTTGATCTGATCGACTACGAACGCGTGACCAAGCTGCTGGAAAAACAGGTAATCGAGGTTGCGCCGTTGGCATTCATGCGCGGCCGCACACTATCGGACGCCTTCATCATTCTCGATGAAGCACAAAACACCACCAGCGAACAGATGAAGATGTTTTTGACGCGCATTGGCTTTGGATCCAAGGCTGTCATCACCGGAGACGTTACCCAGGTGGATTTGCCTGCAGGGAAACGGAGTGGATTGATCGAAGCTGAACGCGTGCTGGCCAATCTCAACGGGATTGAGTTCATCTACTTCACTGAAAAAGATGTGGTGCGTCACAAGCTGGTGCAGATGATCATCAAAGCTTACGACGAGCACTCGCGAAAGCGCGACATCTAACAACATGGTCGAAGTTGTTAACCGTCAGCGTAAACGTAAAATTGATTGTGATCGATGGACCACATTTTCTGATCGGGTAATCGCTGCTTTACCCGTCCAGGGCCATCATGTGACTGTGGCGTTTGTTTCCGATCGCGCGATGGCGATTCTCAACCGGATGTGGCGGGGCAAACGTGGAACGACTGACGTGCTTTCGTTTCCGTCAGAGCAGGACGAGTTTGAAAAAGGCGAAGGCTCCAGGTTAGGGGATGTGGTGATCTCAGTTGAGCAGGCGGCGAGGCAAGCGAAACAGAACGGCTTGAGTTTCGATGAAGAAGTGGCGCAACTGATCTTGCATGGCATGATTCACCTTTGTGGCTACGATCACTCTACTGATAACGGGGAAATGAACCGGCTGGAACTTAAACTCCGGAAGAAGCTGGGCATCTGAAGCAGGAACCCTATCCGCAGATTACGCAGATTACGAGATCAACATAAAGATCGTTAAGGTGAATATGGTTCGGCTTACCTTCGCTTAATCAGTGTAATCTGCGTAATCTGCAGATAACCCCTTCTAAACCATCGCGCCGCTGTTTACCATTCAGCATTTACCATTTACCATTCACCCATAAATGCAGATTGAAATATTTCTAGCATTCCTGCTCCTGGTGGGTTTGTCATTGCTGGCGACGGTCGACATGGCCTTCGGTCAGCTAAGCGACGTCGGCTTGCGCCGGTTGATCACGGAGGCCCAGGAAAGCGCCAAGCTTCGCTCGTCGGATTTCCTCAAACAGGTCCTCGAGAATCGACCGCAGATTCACATTCGCCATCTCGGCGACTATTCAGATTCTACTGGTCGTGGTCGCCGTCCTCGTGACCTCGATCTCCTTAACCCTCTTTCAGGAACGGCGCTGGGTTCTCATAGGTCTTCTCACGGGGCTGGTGCTGGCTGGCATCTTCCGACAACTTATTCCTCTCTTCATTTCTACGCGCGATCCTGAAGGGACACTCCTTTTTCTGCTCCCATTGATTCGTCCGCTCTTACCGATAATGGCTTTTGCTGCCGATCCTTTTCATCGCTTGTTTGATCGGTCGCGCCGCAAAGAGCTGGAACTTGAGAATGGTGACGACGACGAGGAACAGGACACCGTTGACGATATTCAAGCGCTAATCGATGTGGGTGAAGCCGAAGGGATACTGGAGGAAGAAGAAGGCGAGCTGATTCACTCGATACTCGAGTTTGGTGATACGCACGTCAACGAAGTGATGACGCCGCGGCCCGACATTGTGGCAGTCTCTGCCCACACAAGTGTTCGCGAGGCGCGCGATATCATGATCGAATCGAAGTACTCGCGCCTGCCGGTTTACAGTGAACAGATTGACAACGTGGAAGGCCTGATTTACGTGCGCGATCTGCTTGAATGCTGGGAGCGTGGGGATGAGGATGGACCAATCACCTCGATGGTGCGCGACGTCTTTTTCATCCCGGAAACAAAGCCGGTGGCCGAACTCATGAAAGAGATGCAGAAAGCCCATGTTCAGCTGGCCATTGTGGTCGATGAATATGGTGGCGTTTCAGGCTTAGTTACCGTTGAGGACATCCTCGAAGAAATCGTGGGCGAGATTGAAGACGAGGACATTGAGGGCGAGGAGCTGGAAGACGTGGTCGAGCGGAGCGAAGGTGTCTACGAAGTTTCGGGTTCAACTGAGATCGGAAAGATCGAACGCCTTTTTGATTTGGAAATTGAAGCTGACGATTTCACGACCATTGCTGGACTGGTGATTAACGAATCAGGCAAGGTGCCGCAACCGGGCGAGCAGATGACGTTTCGCGGACTCGAAGTGGAAGTGTTAGAAGCTGACGAACGAAGGATTGGACGCCTGCGCGTTAAGCGCGCCGCCGATGAAAAAACCAGCGAGATGACGCAGGCGAGTTAAGCGGCTTTTCCTCGGCACAGAGAGATGAAAATAAAACCTGATTGTTTGATAGTTCACTATAGTAAACGGAAAACGAATGGCAAAACGAAGCAAATTTCTACAGGGAAAACGGATCGACCCTGCGCCGATCACAAAAAAGACAACCATTGCATCGTTGGTTGATGAGTCGTTCCTGGCTTACAACGGTGCGCGTCTACGTGAAGCGTGTCAGTTGTTTACGCGCAAGATGCTCGAGCCCAATGTCACCGTAGGCGTTTCAATCACCGGCGCGCTCACACCCGCGGGCCTGGGAATCTCGGCCCTCATTCCCTTAATCAAAGCGGGCTTTATCGATTGGATTATCTCGACGGGCGCCAATCTCTATCACGACACACACTTTGGCATCGGCCTGGCAATGCATCAGGGAAACGCGTCGACCTCAGACATCGTGCTGCGCGAAGAGGAAGTAGTTCGCATCTACGACATCTTTTTTGATTATTCGGTGTTGCTGGATACGGATGCCTTCTTCCGCCGCGTTATCGAAGGCGAAGAGTTTCAAAAGACAATGTCTACCGCGGAGTTTCACTACCTGTGTGGCAAATACGTTCGTGAGCGAGAACGGAAACTAGGACTTAAAGACAAATCGCTGCTGGCGGTCGCTTATGAATACGGCGTGCCAATCTACACTTCATCTCCCGGCGACTCTTCGATTGGAATGAACGTCGCTGCGAAAGCCTTGCAGGGCAATAAGCTCGCATATGATCCATCTCTGGATGTGAACGAAACCGCCGCGATTGTGCTAGCCGCGAAGCGGGGTATTGGCGGCGAAAAGGGCAAGAAAAAACAAACAGGACTCTCTGCCTGCTTCATCCTTGGTGGCGGCTCACCGAAAAATTTCCTGTTGCAAACCGAGCCTCAGATTCAGGAGGTGCTGGGAATTGACGAACGTGGTCATGATTATTTCCTACAGGTGACAGACGCTCGTCCTGACACTGGCGGTCTTTCCGGGGCCACACCCGGCGAGGCGGTTTCGTGGGGCAAGGTGGATCCGGATCGACTTCCCGATGCCGTGGTCTGTTATGTTGATTCCACTGTGGCACTGCCAATCATCACGGCATATGCGTTGGCCCAGCATGCACCGCGGACGCCCAAGCGACTCTACGATCGGCGCGATGCGTCGATGGAGTTGTTGAAGTCGGAATATAAGAAATCGAAACGGCGATAAAAGAGATGGGGTTTCTGGATGGGAGTACCAACAGGAAATGGAGTTGAGGCTGCTAAGTATGACTGCGATAAGTGCGTCGCATATTGCTGTTCCATTTATGATCGAGTTCAGGTAACTCCACGCGATTTGAAGCGGCTGGCTGCTCATTTCGGAGTGAGCCCCGAGGTCGCGACTGCGAGATACACCAAGCTTTGGAACAACGAGCGCATCCTGCGCCGGCGAGCTGATCGATTGTTTGGTCAGGCTTGCATGTTCCTTAATCAGGAAACACGCAAGTGTACGATTTACAATGCTAGGCCCGGGACATGTCGGGAGTTTCCGATTACCGAGCGTTGTGCCTACTACGATCTGATTGAGTTTGAGCGAGAGCAGCAAAACGATCCGGACGTAATTCCTATAGTGAGGATCACTTTCGCGGAGAACGACTAAACCTGGGCGATAGAAGAGTAGTTAAAGGAACCTATGGAACAATTTCTGGCGACAATGATTGGTAAGAAGATCGACGTCTTTTGCGGCGGCGTTTCCTCACTTCGCGGCGAAGTACTCAAGGTTGAGGGAGGCGTGCTCCATTTGAAGGACACGGACGGAAGAATGTGTTTTGTTCAGATCGAAAAGATTCACGTGGTTTGGGATGCTCGCGACGACGATCACCGCGCGGGTTTTGTTCCCTCGCGATCCGATTAGGTCTGGGGTAATCCTCGTTAAGTAGACAACCGAATCCAGTCCGGCCATCACCCGTCCGATTTACCGGCTGACAGAACCAATTCAAAACAAATAAAACGCCGGCACTCTCTTGAGCGCCGGCGTTTTGTATTACTGCTCTATGCCTTGTGCTAATCGGCGTTTGCCGGTTGCGTCGGCATCGGCACGCGCCGGAAACCATCTATCCGAGATCTCCAGTATTCCGAGAATGGGGAATACACAACACCGTGGCGACGAGACGCATGGTAGAAGCCCTTTTCATCAGCGACAATCCCGATATGTGTCAGATTGCTGAAGAAAACCAGGGTGCCGAAGGTGTAGGTCTGCTCGGGTGCTGGTGGGGTGAATCTTGACCACAAGGTGCGGGCACTGGCTCGTTCAAACTCGATGCCCGCCGATTTGAAGGTACTCCAGACAAATCCGGAGCAATCGTAACCGGAAGGGCTAGTACCGCCCCAAAGATATCGGGTACCCAAACGTTGATCGATGGCGGAGGTGATCAACTGTTTGATATCGGAATTGATTCCAGCTTTCTCGGCGAAAACCTTGGCGCGGTTGATATCCTCGGCTGAAGCAAGAGAAATGATGACGGGGTCCGCTGAATCCAGTGGAGTTATGTCTAATGAATTATTTGCTTGAGCTAAGTGTCGAGGACGGGTCTCTTCCGTCTGACCGAATGCCGAAGAAGCGGAAATACCAACAGCAAAGCACGCGGCTAGCGCATAGGGGAACAGTTTTTTAAACACCAAAGGGGAACTTCTCCTTCGAAAAATATTATTGTCTAACTTGCTACTGTGAGGGGGGTACTACAGGAGGCTAGAGGGAGTGTAGGTGCTGAACCGAACGCAAACAAGACGCAATGTGACTGTTTTGTGACGAATCACACTCGCTTGGACCAATGCGACCCAAAAGAAGTCACAGCGAAATGTCTAGAGCGATGGCTTCTACAGTGCTTTATCGCCGATACAGAAACGATCCAAAAATAATTCAGTCAATGTGAAGTTAGAATTTGCGTGAGACTGTGGAAAACTTTTTTTGATGGGTACAGATGTGTCAGCCGATCTGCGCGATATCAGGCGCAAAAGTACAAGCTTTAGCTTGCGGGTGGGGACCTACGTTCTTACTTACGCAAACACAACCTGATGAAGGTTGAATTCTGAGCACCGGTTATCAAGCGCCTTGATTAGCAGCGTGATAATTGAGTCCGACCGTAATAATTTTCTGTAACAACTGATCGTAGGGAATACCGCCATGAGCTGCCGAATCTGCGAAGTCTTCGCCTTCTGCGATCTGCGGATTCGGATTAGCCTCTAATAAATAGAATTCCCCCTCTTCGGTCAGTCGGTAATCGAGGCGCGCATACCCGCTTAAGAAAAGATATCGATAGATTCGCTTGGAGAGACGCTCCAGGGTCTTGTGCTGTTCGGGAGTAAGCACTGCCGCGCGGGTGGCAACGCCAACTTTCTCCTGGTAGGCGGGATCCCATTTGACCTTGAGGGTGGCAATATTTTCAGCACCTTCGGGAAGTTTTTCCATCACCAGTTCCCAGGGCGCATAGGTCTGAATGTTCTGATTGCCAATCACGCCCACATAGATTTCTCGCCCCTTAATGTATTGCTCAGCAATCGCCGCTGTTTTGTTCTGCCGGTGGATAAATTCCACCCTCTGCACCATCTTTTCTTCGTCGTGCACAATTGAAGCCTGGGAAATCCCTACCGAACCCTCTTCGCTGATGGACTTTACGAGGAGTGGAAACTTTAGACGTTTGGGCCGCTTCACTTTCCGGTTCATGGGAAAAACGGCGAAATTCGGCACGTTTAGCCGATGGTAAGCCAGGATCATCTTGGTCAGAGCTTTGTCATGGGCCAGGGTCATCCCGCGCGGGTTGCAGCCGGTATAAGCCTGCTTCATCAGTTCCAGGTAACTCACCACGTGCTGATCGTAAAGCGGGTAGCCATGAAACTCTTCGAGGAGATTAAAGGCAATGTGTGGCTTGTGTTCCATCAGTGCATCGCCGATCACGTTGAGCTGGTTGTAGAGACCGATCGGATACACTTCATGGCCCATCTTTTTAAGAGTTGAGCACACGTCGTATTCAGTTTTGATTTCGATTGTCTCTTTGTCGCTCAGCCCATCGAGCGTGTCAGGAGGAACGAGGTCCTGATGGACCAGAACAATGATGCGCAGCTTCTTTTTGGGCTCGAAGGTCATAAGGCGGTCAAACCGCGATGCGATGATAACCCGAATGCAGCACGTTCATTACTTGAACTGTCAAAACAATCATCACGCGCCGCCGTGCTTCTCGCCTGGGTGTTGCCACCCTGAGCTTCAGATCCTTGCAGCGATCGATCATGTTCTCAAGCACATGATCGATAGTGTACTGGTGAACGCCCGTTCCTTCGGCAACTATTTGGCGCACCTCCCGCTGAACGCTGCGCAAGAAGCTGACGGCGCTTGGTTTGGTTTTGTGACGCGGGTCATCGGAAAAGATGCGAAGGAGATCGCGGTCGTATACCGCCGGCCAGTCGAAATCATACTTCTCGCGTTTCTGCCGATAGTGTTCACGCAGAGTCGTGCGAATTTCAGAGAGTGGTTCGACCTTGGTGCGCACCCGGTTACGCGGCTTAGTTCCAGCCAGCTCCGTCATCAACGAGTTAATGTATTCCAACTTGCGTAAGGCGGGCCATCCTTTATAACGCCGCCGCCAAAGCGATCGTGAACTTAGCCAAACAGCAAACGTTTCCGCGAAGTCTTCCGCCGGATGCGCTTGCGCATACCAGGCGCGCAGGTGCAATACGTAGTTGCGACTCTTCGGTTTGGGTTTGTAGAAATCTGGATAACGTTGGGCGAAAGATCCGAAGAGCTCGCGCCATTGACGTCTGAAGTGCAAACGAAAAGCAGTGTCGAGCGCGTGACCCGCTTCGTGACGCAGAATTCGCATGCATTCGGTGTCGGTGCCACCCTCGACCTCGAGCATCTGTTTGCGTTCAAGCTTCATCAGCCGCGGATGGGCGAGATAGAAGGGAATTGCGATTCCAGGGACACCGTCAGGCGAGAACCACTCCTCTGAAATCCAGACGTGAGGCTTAAACCGGATGCCGCGGTTATTGAGCTCTTTGTAGAGACGTTTGATGTGAGGTTCCAGAAACGAGCCCTTAATCTTCAAATTAAGGTCGCAAATCCGGATATCAAGCAAATGCTCGTCGCTGAGACGATACCAGGGAAAGCGATAGCTCACGCAACCGCCTCCTGTTTTGGGGCGACCCGCAGGGTAAAGTTAACGATTAGGAGCCTGGAAAGAAGCCTTGCGCTGCAATCCTGGCGATAGATTTCGACCTGCATTGAGTGGGCCAAATAACCAGATTGGACGGAGCGGGGCCATTGTAGCGACGTTAGTAGTGATGCGCTAGCGGACTGTGATTTTAGGCGACAGCTTGAAAGTGATCTTTTTCGTATATAAGCCAAAGCCGGGTCGAGTGACTCCCGGCACCATTGGTTCTCTTTACTCGTGATGCGCTACTATCCGCAGATTTCGCAGATCAGCCAAAGCCGGTTCGAGTGACTCGCGCTACTGTTGGTTCTCTTAAATCAATGTAATCGGCGTAATCTGCGGAATAGATGCTAACAAGAGCGCGGATAAATCCGCCTTCCCAACTTGTGAGAACTCAGAGTCTCTATTTCTCATTAAGAGAGTGGCTTAATGTAATCGAGTAGCGGATAATGAAAACCGATAGGCTTCCCTCAGCTTCCGGGCATGACGCCAGTCTTCAGGTACGACGACGGGCAGAGTTTCTCAACGACGCACTCTTCGCAAAGCGGACTTCGAGCTTTGCAAGTCGCGCGGCCGTGGGCAATCAACAGGTGAGGAAAGATGACCCAGTCTTTCTTCGGCACGATCTGAACCAAGTCTTCTTCGATTTTCTCTGCGGTCTTTTGACTGCTCAATCCCAGCCGGTGCGACAGACGTGTTACATGCGTGTCGACCACCACACCCGCAGGTTTCCCGAACGCATTTCCCAATACAACGTTTCCAGTTTTTCGAGCCACGCCCGGAAGCTCAAGCAACTCGTCCATCGTTTGCGGAACGGTGCTGTTGTAATTCTCTACCAATGCTTTCGAAGTTCCCTGGATCGATTTTGTCTTGTTGCGAAAAAAGCCGGTGGTGCGAATGTCGCGCTGCAACTCAGTCTCCGAAACCTTCAGGTAATCCTCGGGCTTTCGATACTTGCGAAAGAGATCCTGCGTCACGATGTTCACCCGCGCGTCAGTGCACTGTGCCGACAGGATCGTAGCTATCAGCAACTCAAAGGGATTTGAGTGATTGAGTGAGCACTTCGCGTCAGGATAAGCACGCTTGAGCAAGCGAATGATAGAGCGGACGCGGCTTTTTAAGTCGGGCATGGAATTTAGAATACAGAATACAGAATTCAGAATACACAAGACAGAAGTCAGGGTCAGGGGTCAGGGGTCAGGACTCAAGGGTTGGAACTCCAACTAAGCATTCTGATTTCTGTACTCTGTCTCCTGTATTCGCTTTTTCTTCCTCATCTTAATCCGTGTGCAATCTTCGCCGCTTCAGGCAACGACCGCAATCGCAGCATGGCAACTACTCCCAGAAACGGCCCGGGTGCAAGAATCATGAAGGTGTAACGCCAGCCCACCAGTCGAACGAAGTAGGGAATCAATTCGATTGAAACACTGGTCAACAGGAAGCCGAGGCAGGTTTGCATAGTTAACGCCGTACCCACGTACTGCGCATCGCCCAGTTCAGTTATGCACGCCGAAAACTGCGCCGAGTCGGCGATAACACTGGCTCCCCAAACTGCAGCAACGAAAAGAAGCAAGAATGGATTGCCGCCGAAAAGCAGCCCAACGACCAGGCAACACGTTCCGCTGATCGCCATGGCCCACGAAGTCACTATAGTCCGTCCCACGCGATCAGCCAGCAGTCCTCCAACCACACAGCCAAGCGCACCGCAGCCAATCACTAAAAACGAAGCAACTTCCGAACTGACCGCTGCCGATCCCTGGGCCGCCATACTGGCCCTGATCATCACCGGAATCCACGCCCACATCGCATAGAGCTCCCACATGTGACCGAAATACCCAAAGCTCGCCAGACGAACGCCGCGATTGCTGAAGATTGTGAAGGCTTGTTTCCATTTAAATTGCGCACTGCCAACCGCGAATGGGCCATCACTGACGAAGAACATAACGATCACACCACCCGCAATCGCGAGGGTTGAAACAAACAGAAGATTAAGTCGCCAGTTTGCACTTCCTATCGCATTAACCAGGTAAGGAGAAGCTTTGCCGAAAGTCAAAGCGCCGACGAGCACGCCGAGAGCCATCCCGCGAGATCGCTGAAACCAGGTCGCCATAATCTTCATTCCCGGTGGGTACACGCCTGCCAGAAACATGCCTGTCAGGAATCGCAACGTGATGCCGGTTTGAATATCTTGAGCATAGGCGCCGAAAGCGGCGTTGGTAATTGCGCCAGCGAAGGCTGAAACTGCGAAGAGGTAGCGGACGCTGATGATGTCGGGAAGGTTGAAGAATGCGCTAACGAGAGTGCCGCAAACAAATCCTAATTGAACCGCTATCGTGATCCAGCTGATCGCCGAGTCACTGAGGTTCCATTCAAGGCGGAGGGCTGGTATGACGGCAGCGGCACTAAACCACAACGACATACCGAGCAGTTCGGCTATCGAGAGCAGCGCCAGAGCGCGCCAGCGACCTGATGCAGGGATGGATTTAGTCTCCACGCTCGTTTCGTAATGGACCAATGAAGTCGTTGGCCGGTGAGAATACTACAAATCGCAAGCGCATCTGGGATGTTTGGCAAAACTGTGGGGCAGGCACTCCTTGCCAGCGCCCACCGAACCCAAATCGCAAATCGTGTTATTCTGACGATATTCAAGACATCGGTTATCCATATGTTGATGTCACGCTTCTGCAATACAAGTCGTGAGTCTGCAGTCTATTAGCTTCTTATGAGTGAGCTCTTCGGATCCTTGTCCGCCAAGGTTGGCAAGTCGCTTGATTCCGCTGACGACCAGCCGATCAGGGCGGAGATTTTCAGCGTCGAGCGCCTGGAGCAATTCGCCAAGGCGCTGGCCGCCGAGCATCGCACAGTAACGAAGAGGAGCCGTCCTCTCTTATTGCCGAGACTTGAGGACAATGGGAGAAAGCTTTTTGCTGCCTACAAAGTCCTGGTTGAGGCGCTCAGAAACGGTCGCTCCATTTCTCCTGCGGCCGAATGGTTGGTCGATAATTTCCACATCGTTGAAGAGCAGCTCCGTGAAATCCGTGAGGACTTACCCAGAGGCTACTACCATGAGCTGCCCAAGCTCACCAACGGAGACTTAGCCGGCTATCCCAGAATTTATGCTTTAGCGCTCGCACTCATCGCCCACACCGATTGCCGTCTCGACACTGAGACATTGCGGCGGTTCATCTCTGCATACCAGACGGTAACTCCGCTCTCGATCGGTGAGTTATGGGCAGTGGCAATTACGCTTCGTCTCGCCCTGGTTGAAAATCTCCGTCGACTCGCCATCGTCATCGTTCGCGCACGCGAGGAACGCGAACAGGCAGACCGGCTGGCCGATAAACTGCTTGAGCTTGCTGCACGTAATCCAGCTGGATTGCTACCCGTAATTTCTGAGCGTTTCGGAAAACGAGACAAGCTGCCGCGCTCGTTTGTGGTCCAACTAACGCAGCGACTGCGCGAACAGGATCCAGCAATCACTCCGGTGCTTGATTGGCTGGGAAAAAGACTGGCGGCTGAAACCACCAACATCGAAGAAATAATCCACACCGAACACCAACGTCAGGCAGCTACCCAGGTAACCGTAGGCAACATCATTACCAGCATGCGTCTGCTCTCGACGCTTGATTGGCGCGACTTCTTCGAGCGCGTGTCTCTGATTGAACCTGTGCTGGGAGCGGATCCTGCTGGCGCATATTCCAGTATGGAATTCGCGACTCGCGATCGCTACCGTCACGTTATCGAGCGAATCAGCAAGCGCACACGTACAGACGAACTAACGGTTGCACGTTCCGCAGTTGAGTTAGCGAAAGCCGCATTCAAGGAAGGGGATAAATCTGTTGGTCGATCGCATGTCGGGTTTTACCTGGTCGACCACGGCTTGGTCCAACTTGAAGCGGCGTTCGATTACCGACCGCGAATTGCAGAACGACTGCGACGGATAATCTGGAAGCACTCTACCGTTGTGTACCTCGGGGCGCTGGCTACGGTAACGATTCTAGTCGCGGCTGGATTGCTCACCTTGATGTATAACGGCGGCGCCGGGTGGCCGGTACTGCTGGTCGCGGCAATCCTGGCCATCATCCCCGCCAGCGACCTCGCGCTCAGTGTGATCAATTGGGACATCACCCATCTGTTTCCTCCGCGCATCCTTCCGCGCATGGAAACGCTCGGAGGGATTCCCGATGATGCATGCACGATGGTTGTGGTGCCGACCATCTTTTCAAATGAAGCCCAAATAGAACGGTTAGTCGAACGCCTCGAGGTCCACTATCTCGCTAATCAGGACAAGAATATTTACCTGGCCTTACTGGGCGACTTTCCAGACGCTGATTCGGAAGAAACTTCCGCAGACGCTGAGTTACTAGCCAGCGTGCAGGCAAGAATCGGAGAACTCAATAGTCGGTACAGCTCTGAACAACCATTTCGATTTCATTTTTTTCACCGGCGCAGGTTGTCCAATACCGGCGAAGGGAAGTGGATGGGTTGGGAACGAAAACGTGGCAAGCTCGGAGAATTTAATCGACTACTACGCGGCGCCACAGATACAAGCTTCATCGTCAAGACTGCCGGTGAAGAATTACTGACTCGAGTTCGTTATGTCATCACACTGGATTCCGACACCCAGCTCCCACGAGATGTTGCACGCAAGCTTGTCGGCGCGGCCATTCATCCCCTAAATCGTCCTACGCTTGATCCGAATTCGAAAAGCGTCAAATCAGGCTATGCCATTTTGCAGCCGCGCGTGAGCATCTCTCTTGAGAGTGCGTCTCGTTCCAGATTTGCCAGAATTTTTTCCGGCAACACCGGTATCGATCCCTACACAACGGCCGTTTCCGACGTCTACCAGGATCTGTTCGGTGAAGGAAGCTTTACGGGTAAGGGACTGTACGACGTAGATGCTTTTGAAGCCGCCCTCGACAATCGGGTTCCGGAAAACGCGTTGCTCAGCCACGATCTTTTTGAATCGTTGTTTGCCCGCGCAGCCCTGGTTACGGATATCGAGCTACTTGACGATTATCCGACCTCCTATCTCGCTTACGCTAAACGCCAGCATCGTTGGACCAGGGGAGACTGGCAGATTACTCGTTGGCTGTTTCCGACTGTGCCCGACGCTCAGCGTCGCAGGACCAGCAATCCATTGTCGGTAATCTCTCGCTGGAAAATTCTGGACAATCTCCGGCGAAGTTTGGTGGCCCCGTCTTTCTTCCTGTGGCTGGTTGCTTCGTGGACCATCTTTCCGGGTTCTCGATTGTTGTGGACTTTGTTTGTAGTTCTCGGCATAGCCTTTCCGGTTTATCTCCACATTACTACCAGCCTCTTGATTCACCCCAAAGGCGTTCCATGGACCAGCCACTTCTGGAGTGTCTGGGGTGACGTCAGGACCAACACCGCACAGACGGCGCTTTCGATCACGCTGCTTCCGCATCAGGCATATTTAATGGCCGACGCCATCGCGCGCACGGTTTATCGAAAACTGGTCTCGCACAAAAAACTCCTCGAGTGGGTCACCGCCGCCGACGCCGAACGGTCATCTGGAAGCGATGTGGCTGCGTTCTTTCGGTTTATGTTGCCGGCTGAATTTTTGACGTTATCAGCGGCCGCACTCGCGATCACTACTGATCGGACTGAGTCCCTGCCGGTCGTGGCGGTTTTTGTCGTCACCTGGGTGGCGTCGCCGGCAATTGCTCATTGGCTGAGCGCTGTGCTGCCTCCCGAGCGCAAGTTGTTGAGCGCCGTGGAAGCGCTATTTGCCCGCCAGGTAGCCCGGCGAACCTGGCGTTTTTTCGAAGTGTTTGTTGGAACCGAAGACAATTGGCTTCCGCCGGACAATTTTCAGGAAGACCCTGCGCCGCTGGTTGCGCATCGCACTTCACCGACAAACATCGGACTCCTTTGCCTGGCCACTTCCACGGCCCACGATCTTGGTTACGTAAGCTCTTTAGAGTTTGTTGAGCGTCAGGAGCTAACTTTTTCAACCCTGTCGAAGATGGCCAAGTTTCGTGGCCACTTCTTCAACTGGTACGACACCAGGACGCTTGATCCGCTCACACCGCAATACATTTCCACGGTGGACAGCGGCAATCTCGCTGGTCACTTCATCGCGGTGAGGCAGGCTTGTATCGAGTTCCCCGACACGAAGCTGTTCGATCAAAGGATTATTGATGGGTTGACGGACACGATCGGCGCCATTTTCCAGGAGGCTCAAAAACTCGGCACGACTCGCCAGCGTACCGAAGTGGTCACCGTCAGCCAACTGCGAAACGAAATCACTTCCTGTCAACTACTGCTGGATGGTGGGCCACGTTCCAACCTGGTCGAGTGGCAACTTCTCTTTCAAGCTCTTCTCAAGCATGTCTCTGAAATCGAAGACATCGTAAGCGCGCTCGCGCATGAACACGGTGACAAAGAGTTTAAGGAGTTGCGTTGGTGGCTCGGCGCGTTTAAGCACGAGATCAACTTTTGCCTTCGCGACCTCGATTCTTTAGCTGGTTGGACGCGACTACTGGCGAAGCAACCTCAAACCGAAAGCGAAAAGGGTAGTGAAACGGCGTGGACCGCGATTAGCGATCTTCTTTTGGCGATCCCAACAATCGCGGAGATTCCCGAGGTTTGCGATAAAGCCCTGGTCCGGATATCAGCGTTACCAAATGACTCTGGAACCACTCCTGTTGAATTGAAACAACTGACCACTGCGCTTGAACAGTCATCCGGCGTGGCTGGAAATCTTTTGTCGCGGCTGAGCCGGTTGGCAAAACAATCAGAAGACATCGCTGACGCGATGGACTTCACCTTCCTCTTTGATCTGGAACGCAAGCTATTTACGATTGGTTACAACGTCAGCTCGTTGCGGGCCGATAACTCTTACTACGACTTGCTCGCTTCCGAAGCTCGTGTCGCCAGCTTCGTTGCCATCTCGAAGGGCGATGTGCCACAGGAGCACTGGTTTCGCATGGGCCGGCAGCTTGTCAAAGTTAATGGTGGGCGGTCGCTGATTTCATGGACCGGCACCATGTTTGAATACTTGATGCCGCTGCTGGTGATGCGCAACTACCCCGGGTCGCTGCTCAACGAAACCTACCAGGCGGTGGTGAAAAGACAGATCGAGTATGGGAAGGAACGAAAGATTCCATGGGGCGTCTCTGAATCGGCGTTCAACGTGCGCGATATTCATCTCAATTATCAGTATGGACCATTTGGCGTCCCCGGTCTTGGCCTCAAACGTGGCTTGATGGAAGACCTGGTCGTGGCTCCCTACGCGACGATGCTGGCAGCCGAGATCGATCCGCACGCTGCGATGAACAATCTCCGCCGGCTGGAGCGAGAAGGCGCCTTCGGACCTTACGGCTACTACGAATCAATCGATTACACGGCGGAGCGTCTCCCGCAAAATCAGTCGCACGTGCTGATTCGTGCATTCATGGCCCACCACCAGGGAATGAGCCTGGTCTCGTTAGGTAACGTTCTGCAGGACGATCGGATGAGCCTGCGCTTTCATACGGAACCTGCGGTCCAGGCGACAGAGCTACTTCTGCAAGAGCGTGTTCCTGTCGGAGTTCCGGCCGAGCATCCCAGGGCTGAAGAAGTTCTCACCGGACGAGTCGCGCAAAGTTTACCGGGGATGATCACGCGTGTTTATGACACCGCCGAACTCGACACTCCGCGCACGCAATTGCTCTCCAATGGAACCTACAGCGTCATGCTTACGACGGCAGGCGCCGGATACTCCAACAGTGGAGCGAATGCGGTGACTCGTTGGCGTGAAGATGTCACTCGCGATAATTGGGGAACGTTTATCTACCTGCGGGATGTACGTAGCGGTGCGGTGTGGTCGGCAACGCACCAGCCGATACTTCGTCGTGGTCAGTCCTATGAAGTCGCGTTTTCAGAAGACAAGGCGGAGTATCGTCGCAACGATGGCGGCATCACAGCGCTGACTGAAGTGGTGGTTTCAGCTGAAGACAATGCCGAAGTGCGCCGCGTTTCCCTGACCAATAACTCGACGAGGACGCGCGAGATCGAATTGACCAGCTACGCCGAAGTCGTCCTCAACACTCCGCAGGCGGACGCGGCCCACCCGGCGTTTAGCAACCTGTTTATCGAAACCGAATTCTTCGCGCCTGAGAATGCGATTCTGGCCCATCGACGGCAGCGCTCGAGTACGGACGAAAGTATCTGGGGTATTCATGTTGTTGTTGTCGAAGGCGACTCGGTCGGAACGGTCCAGTATGAAACCGATCGGGCCAGGTTTCTGGGTCGTGGACACACGACTGCCGATCCAATCGCGGTGATGGAAGACCGTCCGTTGTCCAACACAACCGGTCCGGTTCTCGATCCTGTGTTTAGTTTGCGCAGGCGCGTTCGCATTCGTCCTAACGAAACCGTGCGCTGTTCCTTCAGTACGATCGTCGCGTCCTCGCGCGAACAGGCGATGACGCTCGCCGACAAGTATCACGACCCAAACACATTCGAACGCGAGTTGCGACTTGCCTGGACCAAAGCCCAGGTTGAAATGAATCACCTGAAGATTGATGCGGAAGAGGCCCACCAGTTTCAGCGTCTGGCCGCGCGCATCGTCTATTCCGATCCGTCGCTGCGGCCGAGGCCACACGTGCTGGCGCTCAACACAAAAGCGCAATCTGCGTTGTGGGCCTATGGCATCAGCGGAGATTTGCCGATACTCGTAGTCAGAATCGATAAAGCAGAAGACTTACCGACAGTACGCAAGCTGGTGCGTGGCCATGAGTATCTCCATTACAAGGGCCTGAAGATCGATCTGGTGGTCTTGAACGACAGTCCTTCTGATTATTTACAAGCGCTGCAACGGGAATTGGAATCGATGGTGCGGACCAGCGGTTTGCAAAGCTTGCAGGACAAGCCAGGTGGCGTTTACCTGCGCCTGGCCGATCACATGCCCGAAGCCGATCGCATTCTGCTGCACGCTGTCGCCAGGGTGGTGATTGTTTGTGAGCGCGGGTCGCTTGATGATCAGCTCGAACGTCAACCAGTGGCTGAACCCTTGCCGCCGCGTTTTACGCCGCGTCTTCCTTCGGAAACATATCCAGAAAATGCCTTGGCCCCACCGGAGCTCACTTTCTTTAACGGGCTGGGAGGCTTCCACCAGGGTGGGCGTGAGTATGTGACCCTGCTCGGCGCAGAACAATGGACACCTGCTCCGTGGTCCAATGTGATTGGCAACAAGAACGAGTTTGGTTTTCAGGTGACGGAAACCGGTGGTGGGTACACCTGGTCAATCAATAGTCGCGAGAACCGTTTGACGTCATGGTCCAACGATGCGGTCAGCGATACGCCTTCCGAGATCGTCTACTTCCGTGATGAAGACACGGGGACCGTCTGGTCCGCCACTCCTTTACCAATCCGCGAGCACGAACCGCATGTGATCAGACACGGGCAAGGCTACAGCGTTTTTGAACACACGAGTCACGGAATTTCGCAGGAATTGCTGGTATTCGCGCCACTCGAAGCTCCGGTGAAAATATCCCTCATGCGGTTGCGCAATCGGACCTCGAGAAAACGTCGGCTGTCGATTACGTTTTATAACGAACTGGTACTCGGAGTGCTCCGCTCAACCTCCGCGCCATACATCATCACCGAAATCGATGCTGAAGCAGGGACCATCTACGCTCGCAATCCATTCAATAACGAGTTTGCTGAGCGCGTCGCTTTCTTCGCCACAAACGAAAAAGTTTCCAGTGCGACCTGTGACCGTAAAGAATTTATTGGACGCAACGGCACCTTTACGAACCCTGCTGCGCTGCGTCGCGTAAGTTTGGCCGGACGCGATGGCGCTGGACTCGATCCCTGCGCCGCGCTTCAGGTGACAATTGAGCTGGCGCCGAATCAAGCTCGCGAAGTTAGTTTTCTACTTGGTGAAGCCGAATCGAGAGAAGCTGCGCGGGCGGTGGTAACTCAGTATGTCAACGCGGGCAACGTGAACAATGCGTTCGAAGATGTCCTGACCCATTGGGACAAACTTCTCGGCACCGTTGAAGTTAAGACGCCTGACGCCGCCATGGACACGATGCTGAATCGCTGGCTCCTTTATCAAACGCTCTCGTGCCGTATCTGGGCACGCACTGCTTTTTATCAATCCGGTGGCGCGTTTGGATTTCGCGATCAACTCCAGGATGTCATGGCGCTGGTCTACAGCAGTCCTGATATCGCGCGAAAACAAATCCTGCTGGCCGCGACCCGGCAGTTCAAGGAAGGCGATGTTCAGCACTGGTGGCATCCACCGAGTGGACGTGGCGTGCGCACACGTTTCTCCGATGATTTGTTGTGGTTGCCGTTCGTCACCACTTTTTATATTGGCGTAACCGGCGACGCCTCTGTGCTTGATGAAGTGGTGCCATTCCTGGAGCAGCCGGTATTGGAACCGGACGAGCAAGACGTTTATATGCACCCGGCGGTTTCGGAGGAGTCGGCGCCAGTTTACGAGCATTGCACGCGGGCAATCGACCGCAGTTTGGCGGTGGGCCAACATGGATTGCCGCTGATGGGCTCTGGTGATTGGAACGACGGCATGAATCGCGTGGGCCATCTGGGTAAAGGTGAAAGCGTTTGGGTGGGATGGTTTCTGTATAGCCTGCTCGAGTCGTTTGCGCCTTACGCAGAAGCCAGACATGACTCGGAACGAGCGAAGAGTTATGACGAACACCGCGCAGAAATTGAAGAAAGCGCTCGCGGAAAAAGGCTGGGACGGCGACTGGTATCGTCGCGCGTATTTTGATGACGGTACACCGTTGGGGTCGGTACAGAACGACGAGTGTCGTATCGATTCGATCGTGCAGTCGTGGTCTGTCATCTCTGGAGGCGCTGAATCTTATCGCGCAGTTCGCGCCATGGCGGCTGTCGAGGAGTACTTGATCCGACGAGGCGATGGGCTGGTGATTCTGTTTACTCCTCCGTTCGACAAATCACATCTCGACCCCGGATACATCAAAGGTTACGTGCCCGGTGTGCGCGAGAATGGTGGCCAATACACACACGCGGCGCTCTGGACGTTGATTGCCTTCGCCATGCTCGGTGACGGGGAACGCGCTGGTGAGTTGTTCTCCTTACTAAACCCGGTAAATCACTCGTCAACGCGCGCTGGATTGCACAAGTACAAAGTTGAACCTTATGTCGCGGTGGGAGACGTTTATGCTGTGCCACCGCACACAGGGCGGGGTGGTTGGACGTGGTACACGGGCTCCGCCGGTTGGATGTATCGCGCCGGACTTGAATCCATACTAGGTTTTAAACTTCAGGGAGCGCGACTGAAAATCGATCCCTGTGTGCCGCGTTGGTGGCGTGAATTTGAGATCACATATCGCCGCAATCGCACCACGTATCGGATCAAAGTAGAGAATCCGGCGGCGATAAGCCGCGGCATCGCGAGCGTTGACCTCGATGGTGAAATGCAGGCGACCGATGACTTCGCGCTCGTGGATGATGGGAAGACCCACACAGTTCTCGTGGTGCTCGGAGAGAGAGCCCCAACGGAGCCACTGGAAACGAGCGACGCATCACCCCAACAAGCCAAGAGCTAACTTTGGAGTGCGCCGCCCTGGTAAGAACAAATGCAACATCGCTGCGACGGGTCGCAGCAATTCAAGCGCCGACAAGGCGGCGCACTCCAGGATCTATCTGAAACCATCCTCTCAATCCGCACGTATGATTGACGCTCAGGACGTAGGTTTAGTCGAGTGTCCAAAAATTCGTAGAATTAACGACTGCTCGTAGCGATTCAGTTCTTCCCGGGCTCTTATCAAAAAACTTTTGGAGATAACGATGAAAGTAAATCAGTTGAAAGCTTGTCTGCTTGTCGTGTGTTTGCTGGCCACGCCCGCACTTAAGTTTGGTCAGGCGCGAACGACCGCTGCGGCCGTACCTAAATTCGATATTCCTTACGAGAAATTTGTGCTGCCTAACGGCTTGACGGTCATCGTCCACGAGGATCGCAAGGCGCCGATTGTCGCCGTTAACGTTTGGTATCACGTGGGCTCGAAGAACGAGAAGCCTGGCAAGACCGGCTTCGCCCATTTGTTCGAACACATGATGTTCAATGGCAGCGAGCATTTCAACGACGACTATTTCCAGGCCCTCGAGCGGATCGGCGCGACCGATCTGAACGGCACCACCAACCAGGATCGCACCAACTATTTCCAGAACGTTCCAGTGTCTGCACTCGACACCGTCCTTTGGCTCGAGTCTGACCGCATGGGTCACCTGCTCGGCGCGATTACCAAGGAACGACTCGACGAACAGCGCGGCGTGGTGCAGAACGAAAAGCGACAGGGTGACAACGAACCCTACAGCATCAGCGAAGAACTAATCACCAAGGCAGTGTTTCCTGCCCACCATCCGTACAGCCATACTGTCATCGGCTCGCTCGAAGATTTAGGGGCGGCTTCACTTGATGACGTTAAGGAATGGTTCAGGAGTAGTTATGGACCAGGCAACGCAGTTGTGGTCATTGCCGGCGACATCGACGTGAAAACGGCAAGGGCCAAAGTTGAAAAATACTTCGGTGAGATTGCTCCTGGTCCACCGGTCGCGCACTTCGAAAAGTGGGTTGCCCAACGCACGGGCGAGCAACGACAGATCGCCCAGGATCGCGTTCCCCAGGCGCGTCTGTACAAGGTCTGGAATGTGCCAGGCTACGGTGTTGCCGACAACGATTATTTGACTTTGCTATCAGACGTGCTCGTTTCTGATAAAGCGTCGCGTCTTTATAAACGTCTGGTCTATGACGAGCAAATTGCGACCGACGTCGGCGCTTTCCTGGACCAACGCGAGATTGCCAGTCTCTTCACGATTCAGGTCAATGCGAAGCCCGGCGGTGATATGGCTCGTATCGAGAAAGCCGTCAACGAAGAATTACAAAAAGTCCTGGCGTCGCCGCCGGCACAGGACGAACTCGATCGGGTGCGGACGCGAATCTTCGCAAACTTTGTTCGTGGCGCTGAGCGCATCGGTGGCTTCGGTGGTAAGTCAGACATTCTGGCGCGCAGCCAGGTTTTTGGTGGCAGTCCAGATTCCTACAAAGAATCGCTGAACCGTATGGCCGCTGCTACGACGAATGACCTGCAGGCCGCCGGCAAACGTTGGTTGGCTGATGGTGTTTACACGCTTCAGATCGTTCCCTATCCAGAGGCGCAGGCATCGCAGACCGCAGTTGATCGCAGCCAGATGCCGAAGCCAGGCGAAGGACCGGAGCCGAAGTTTCCGGCGATGCAAAGAGCGAAACTTTCGAATGGTCTTGAAGTGATTGTTGCCGAACGCCACGGTGTGCCGGTCGTCAACATGAACCTGCTCGTCGACGCTGGATACTCCGCAGACCAGTTTGCCCAGCCGGGAACTGCAGCGCTCGCGATGAACATGCTCGACGAAGGAACGAAGACAAAAAACTCGATCGAGATTAGTAAAGAACTGGCAGCACTCGGCGCCACGATGGGTGCCGGGTCGAATGTTGACACTTCGACCGTAGTGCTCTCAACGCTGAAGTCCACGCTCGACAAATCACTCAACCTTTTTTCCGACGTCATCCTGAACCCAGCGTTCCCGCAATCAGATTTCGAACGATTGCAGAAACTGCAGATTGCCGGAATCCAACGTGAAAAAGTTCAGCCGATCCAGATGGGGTTGCGGGTCTTCCCGAAACTCCTTTACGGATCGGGTCACGCTTATGGCAATCCATTCAGCGGTTCGGGCACCGAGGAGTCAGTTGCAAAGCTGACCCGCGCAGATTTGATGAAGTTTCACGACACGTGGTTCAAACCAAACAACGCTACGCTCGTGGTAGTGGGCGACACGACGCTCGCCGAGATGCAGCCTAAGCTCGAGGCACTGTTTGCGGGTTGGAAGAGCGGTCAGGTTCCCGTCAAGAATATTGGTACTGTGCCCTTGAAACCCAAGCCGGTGGTCTATCTGGTGGACAAGCCTGGCGCGATCCAATCGGTAATTCTTGCCGGTGTGTTGGCGCCACCGAAATCAAATCCCGATGAGCTCGCGATTGAGTCGATGAATACCGTCCTGGGCGGGGCGTTCATTTCGCGGCTCAACATGAATCTTCGCGAGAACAAGCACTGGTCTTATGGTGCTGGTAGTTTCATTCCTGCGGCGCGCGGGCAGCGCATCTATCTGGTGTATGCGCCGGTGCAAACCGACAAGACGAAAGAGTCGGTCATCGAAGTCGTCGGTGAGCTGCGCGGTATTCTCAAAGACAAACTGATCACCGCAGATGAGCTGTCGATGGCTAAGAGCAATCTGACGCAGACGTTGCCGGGTCTCTGGGAAACGAATGCAAGCGTGGCTGATTCGATCGGAGAAATCGTGCAGTTTCGTTTGACGCCGGATTACTATTCGACCTACGCCGGAAAGGTGAAGGCGCTGAGCGCCGCAAATCTAAATGCGGCCGCGACCAGCGTGGTGAAGCCTGACAGTTTGGTCTGGGTAATTGTGGGCGACCGCGAAAAGATAGAGAAGGGGGTTCGCGACCTTAATCTCGGCGACGTCCAGGTGATCGACGCGGATGGCAATCCGGTGAAGTAGATTTGTTGCTCAACTCCTTGGAGCGCTCGGCCGGGCGCCGCTTTGGCCGAGTGTTCAGGTTCGTTTGAATTCGTGGATCGCTATCAGTCCAGTCAGTTAGCGATCCACGAAGACGCGCCAAGGGCCTGCATCCTGGTAAATTTTCGCCTCGGCTTCGCCGCCTGATATGAGGCGGTAGCCCTGCCCCGCCGCTAGTTGTTTTTTAGGATTCGGGGCTACGACCCTTGGTCCACTTCAAACAGGGGCGGAGCCCCAGGAAAATGTAAGTGAGCTTGACGGCGGGGCAGAGCCTCCGTCTCAGATCCGGCGGCGAAGCCGATGCGACGATGGTGATTGAAATCCAGTCCTCATATCCTCAAGTTCATTACCTCAGCATTCATTTATCTTGCTTACTCTCTAAGGGCTCGCACACTCACTCACCGGCGTTGTTGTAAAGTCGAGATGAGCCTCGTATTATTCGAGCCCGCAATAAGAACTAAAAAATTCGACAAAGACGAGCCACAAAGAATGAGAATGAAGACTTTCTGGACCGTGACACTCGCCACGGTGGCCTTCTGTCTGATCGTTCAAATCCCCGCTCAAGAGACGGTCTATTCGCAGGGACGCGGCAATCTGACGCCCGAAGTTATTGCGAGGCGGAACGCGATTGAGTCCGAGCTGCAGTCTATTGCGGTGGTTGAGCGAAAGCTGATGATCCCCATGCGTGACGGCAAGCGCATCGCTACCGATGTCTATAGACCCAAAGACACTTCCAAGAAGTATCCCACCATCTTTGTCCGCACGCCCTACAACTTCAACTATTGGGACGTTCGCAATGGAGTGCCACGCGATCTGTCGAACGAGCTGCAGGCAGTGAAACGCGGCTACGCCTTCGTCTCGATGAACGAGCGCGGGCGCTTCTTTTCAGAAGGGAACTACGACATCCTTGGACCACCCCTGACTGACGGCGACGACGAACTCACCTGGATCTCAAAGCAACCGTGGTCCAATGGCAAGGTCGGCACGATTGGCTGTTCTTCAACCGCGGAATGGCAACTCGCCGTGGCGGCCCAGGGCAACCCCGCTTTCACGACCATGATTGCTCAGGGGTTTGGCGCCGGAGTCGGTCGCGTAGCGCCTTATTTTGAACAGGGAAACTGGTATCGGGGAGGCGCCACCCAGATGTTGTTCATCGCCTGGTTATACAGCCAACAGAACCAGGTGCGGCCAATGTTTCCCGCCAACACTTCGCAAGAAGACTTGATTCGCGCCTCAAAATCGTTCGACCTGGCGCAGCAGTTGCCACCTGTCGATTGGTCCAAAGCCCTGCGCCACTTGCCGGTGAAGGACATTTACAAAGCGCTCGATGGGCCACACGGCATCTTCGCGGATCGCATGCCGGTCGCAACCGGCGGCGCCATGGTCGAGCGCGCACCAAACGATCCGGCCTGGTATAAAGGTGGGCTCTGGCACGACAACATGAGAATCAACATCCCCGGATTTTGGTTCATGTCATGGTATGACGTTTCAGTTGGTCCAAACCTCGCCGCGTATAACCACATCAGGAAGACTGCTTCGCCGGCTATTGCGGAACAGCAATACGCAGTGATCGCGCCCACGCTACATTGCGCTTACAAACGCGCGACCGAGAATACGATTGTCGGCGAGCGCAGCGTTGGGGACGCGCGCTTGAATTACGACGAGTTGACCTACGCCTGGTTTGATCACTTCCTGAAAGGTGAAAGCAACGGAATTCTAGAGAAGATGCCGAAGGTGCGTTATTTCACCATGGGCATGAATAAGTGGCAGTCGTCCGACTCATGGCCGCCTCGTGGCGCGCAGCCGCTACGCTTTTTCCTGTCGAGCGAGGGCAAAGCAAATACAGGTGGAGGAGACGGCAAACTAACCGAGTCCGTTCCGCTGGCGGATAATCCGGATCGGTTTGAATATGATCCGATGGATCCCGTGCCCTCAGTTGGTGGCAACGTGTGCTGCACCGGAAACGCTATCGCGGGCGGCGCTTTCGATCAGCGACAGAATGAAACGCGACCCGATGTGCTGGTCTATAGTACGGAACCTTTGAAGGAGGGAATCGAAGTCAGCGGACCTATTGAGGTGACTCTTTACGTTTCGTCAGACGCCAAAGACACCGACTTCACGATAAAACTCCTTGACGTTTATCCGGATGGCCGCGCCTACAATTTGGATGAAACGATTCAGCGAATGAGATATCGCGAGGGATACACCAAACCAAATGTCTGGATGCAGGCGGGCAAGGTTTACAAGGTGACGCTCCAACCGATGACCACCAGCAACTACTTCGAAGCCGGGCACCGCATCAGGATTGAAGTATCCAGCAGCAACTTTCCGCGCTTCGATCGCAATTTGAACACTGGCGGGAGGAATTTCGACGAAACCAAAAGCGTGATCGCGAGAAATGCGGTTCACCACTCACGGCAGTATCCATCGGAAGTGAAGATTACGGTGGTGCGGAAGTAAGTCAGGACAAATCTATTGGGTCGCGCCTCGGCTACGCCGCCGGATGTGAGGCGGCAGCTCTGCCCCGCCGTCCAGCTTTTCCATATTTCTTTTGGGGCTGCGCCCCAGGTTCACTCAATCGAGGGGCATAGCCCCTGAAATTTAAACAATGCTTGACGGCGGGGCACAGCCTCCGCCTCACATCCGACGGCGCAGCCGGGCGCAGGTGCATAAGAGCTCGTGGATTGTGAGCAAGGTATCGATCGCTGAACACACTGATCTGAAGATCCTTGTGGGCTGCTCCCGATCTAAGCCTCGGCTACGCCGCCTGATGTGAGGCGGTGGCTTTGCCCCGCCGTCAGCTTGCTATATTTCTTTTGGGGCTGTGCCCTCTATCGGCTGCGTCGCCAGCGGATAAGTTCCTTATCCACTAACAACGGCTCATCCTCCAAGGGACAACTTCTCCAGATCCGAGCGCTCGACCATCTATAATCCTCAGGTCGCTCCGACAACCCTCCCCGCACTGGATTCAGATGGATATAGTTCAATTTCTCCATAAACATCGCTTCACTAAAAATGGGAAGAACATTCCTTTCTGTTTGCCAGAGTGAGTACTTATAGTTGCGGTCTCTCTTCTGGTGCGCAAGCTTTTCCAGGGACTTAAGGTGATTATTATCTTTCAAGTAATCAATAATTCGACGCGCAGTTATTCCCTTCAAGACACGGAGCACATCGGATGTGGTTGAAGGCCGGCTGGTGAGTAAGTGCATATGATCCAGCATTACCACATACTCAAATAAGAGAAAGCCGGCTGACTTTCGTGCCTCATCCATCGCGCGACACAGGACTTCCTTCATTTCATCTCGTCGAAAAACCGGAAGTCGGTCTTTAGTGACCACAATGATGTAGAGAACTGGCGAGTCCTGTGAGATCACGAAGGCCTGGGCCATGAATTTCTCCTTGGAATGCTGTCGGATGAAAACTCATTTGCCAGCTCGCGGTAAAGAGGCGGATGGGAAACAGGCATATCCTCGACATGCAAGCGTTCCTTCATCGGGGGCGCAGCCCCAGAAATTAGAATAGAGCTTGACGGCGGGGCAGAGCCGCCGCCTCACATCAGGCGGCGCAGCCGAGGCGCAGGTTCGGAACGGTTCGTGGATCGTCTCGCTGGTAAGTTCAGTTAGTGGCCTGGAAACTGACGCTTGCTTTGGGGTGTTCACTGATCCGGGCAACGGCTTCGCCGCCGGATGTGAGGCGGCAGCTCTGCCCCGCCGTTAAGCCTTCTCTCTTTAATTGGGGCTGCGCCCTGGATCGCCTCTCAAATCCCCTCTACAAAATTTTGCTCCACGGAACATTTTTGCAGACTGATCCGTAAGGCATTGGGAGTCTGAACCAGAAACAAGCAAGACTCAAAAAAAAATCACCTACATATCCGGAGGCATATGATTGTGAAGTCGCGTTTATCAACTTCCGTAGCCGCGCTGTGTTTAATTTCAGTGTTCCTTTCAACTGTTAGAGCTTCGCCATCCGACTGGCCTCAGTGGCGAGGGCCGGAACGAAACGGAACATCCGCTGAGCGAGGCCTTCTCAAAGAATGGCCCAAAGAAGGACCGAAGCTGCTCTGGCAGGTGGACGACATCGGAGACGGATACTCAACTCCCTCGGTTGTCGGCAATCGTATTTACCTGATGAGCAACCGCGGGATGGAGAACGAGTTTGTCCAGGCACTCTCAACCAAAGATGGGAAACCTATCTGGACCACTCGCGTTGGCAATGTAGGTAGTCCAAACCAGAATCCACCTTATCCGAAGGCGCGGTCAACTCCTACGATCGATGGGAATTTCATCTATGCGCTCGGCTCAGATGGCGATCTCGCATGTCTTGAAACAAAGACCGGCAAGCTGCGATGGACCAAGAACATTCGCAAAGAGTTTGGTGGACAGCCCGGAGAATGGGCTTACGCTGAATCGCCCTTGGTTGACGGTGATGTCGTTGTGGTTACTCCGGGAGGCGCGCAGGCGACGATGATCGCGCTTAACAAGAAGACCGGCGCGCTCATTTGGAAGTCGGCGATTCCCGGTGGCGATGCTGCCGGTTACGCCTCGGCCGTCGTGGTCAATGGAGGCGGTCGCAAACAATACGTGCAGTTGTTGACGAAGGGAATGGTTGGAGTCGACGCCCAGACTGGCGAGTTTCTCTGGCGAAACAAGGAAGTGGCCAAGGGCCCGGCGCAGTATTTCACTCCCGTGGCGCGTAACGATTATGTGTATGGCGGTGCCCTCGGCGTTGGTGGTGTACTCGTTCGGGTTAAGTCTGAGGGTAGTGGAATTGCAGCGGAGCAGGTCTACTTTACGCGTGGACTTCCAAACGGAATCGGCGGCGCAGTAGTCGTTGGTGACACTATCTACGGAACCGAAGCAGGAGCCACCCTGGTTGCGGCCGACCTGCTTACCGGCAAAGTGAAGTGGCAAGGCAAGGGCATTGGCTGGAGTTCGATAGCGTCTGCCGATGGACTACTTTTCCTTCACGGAATAAGTGGAGAAGTTGCTTTGGTGGAGGCTACGCCTGAAGGTTACCGCGAGAAGGGCCGTTTCACTCCACCGGCCCAGCCGAAGAAAAAACAAGCTGGCCCATTCCCGGAAGGAGCCTTTGCATATCCGGTGATTGCGAATGGACGACTCTACATCCGCGACCTCGGAACGCTTTGGGCGTACGACGTTCATCGGAGGTGAAAGTCGGACGTAGACAGCTGGAGTCAAGAATAAAAAAGATTTTCCATATCTCATTTGTCAGTTCTCATTTTATTAAAGGGCAAACGCATTGATTAGACTTCTGGTCGCAAATCGCCCAACGCTTCGGCAATGAAGAATGAGAACTGACAAATGAGATATGGAAAATCTCTGCCTCAAGCCCACTGTTCCTGCTACTATTTCCGTCAGCATGTCATCAGCTCTACAGATCAAATCACGGCCTGGCGGAAATATTCTCAAGTCGCGGCGCGTTCCTGGGTTCGTTTTGATGGAAGCCTGCTATCCCCCCAACACAACCGTCGACAGCCACGCGCATCCTGAAGCAAATATGTGCATATCGCTGAAGGGAACTTGCAGTGAGAAACTTGGGACGAAGGTGCGGGAATACAAACCCCTCACTCTGGATTATCTTCCGGCTGAAGCCATCCACTCACTCAAGTTTCCGCAAACGGAGCTGCGTTGTTTCGGGATCGACATTTCTCGTTCATGGCTGGAGCGGATGCGTGAAGCCTCTATGTTCCAGGCTGAATCAGTGTTCTGCCACGGTGGTTTGCTTTCCAGCCTTTTTATCAAACTCTATCGAGAGTTTCATGAGTCGGACGGTGCGTCTTCAATTGCGATGGAAGGTTTAGCGATCGAAATGCTGGCGGAAGTTTCGCGTCAGGGCGCTACGAGCGAGCGCACCCCTCCCGCCTGGCTCCGAAGGGCAGTTGAATTGCTCCACGCACAGTTTTCCGAGAAGCTTCAACTCGTAACTATCGCTCAAGCAGTGGGAGTGCACCCGGTCCACTTGGCGCGCGAATTCCGGAAGCACTATCGTTGCACTGTGGGTGAATATGTTCGTCGTCTCCGACTGGAGAACGCCTGTGCAGCTCTTTCCAAATCAGAAATGACTCTGTCGGCGATTGCAGCTGCGGCAGGTTTCGCGGATCAAAGTCACTTCGGACGCACCTTCAAGCGTTTTGCCGGAATGAGTCCGGCCCGCTATCGAGTCTTAGCTTCTGCACGTTAATTTCATTCCATAACGCTTCGATCGTTCAATACATTAAAGTCCCCGCACCTTAAAGTTCTCTCGAGCTCTCCCCGATCAAGTTCGTTCATTCAGGAGTCCGCTTTGGCTCCAAATCGGAAATAAAACGTCGCGTCGGCTTCGCCGCTCGATGTGAGACCGTGGCTGTGCCCCGCAGTGAGCGACCATCTACTTTTGTGGGGCTATGCCCTGGAACTCGGGGTTGATATTCCATACAGAAGGGACGCCCACCACGGCGCAGCCCTCGATTCAACTTACTCGCAACGGCGGGACAAAGCCACCGCCTCACATCAGGCGGCGAAGCCGACCATCACGGGGCTAATTCAGCCTTGGGGTACTTGAGAATCGACACCGCAGCGAAGATAACAACGGAGAAATCTAATGAAGCGAATCATTCCTCGCCGGCTGTTAGCCACACTAGTCGTGCATGTCCTGGCTTCGACATTGGTCCACGCCCAAACACCTCCAACGATTCCGGCCGACAAGATCGCCAAAATCGAAGCGGTAATCACGTCGTTGAAAGCGAGCCGTCACATTCCTGGCATCGCCGTCGCCATCGTTTCTGACAATCAACTCAAATGGCAGAAGGCATATGGTCTGTCAGACCTGGAAAACTCAGTGCCCGCCAGCACGGCGTCAGTCTTTCGGATTGCGTCGGTAACTAAAGCGATCACGGCTGTGGCGGCAATGCAGCTTGCGGAGCAGGGCAAGCTTGATCTTGATGCGCCGGTGCAGAAGTATGCTCCGAGTTTCCCCACCAAACAGTTTCCGATCACAACACGTCAATTGCTGGCCCACTTGAGCGGTGTGCGAAATTACAAACGGGGCGAAGGGGAGCGGACGAATCGTTACGAAACTTTGACCGATGCACTTAGCGTCTTCAAAGACGACCCCCTCGTGCACGAGCCTGAAACGAAATATACCTACACCACCTTCGGATACACGTTGCTCGGCGTGATTATCGAGGGCGCCTCAGGAATGTCTTTCACAGATTACTTGCGCGAGCGGATTCTTAAACCTGCCGGAATGAAACACACGCGCGCTGACGATCTGTTTGCAATCATCCCCAATCGTGCGCGCGGTTATTCCCCCAGCGTCTACGCTCAGTTTAACGGTAACTATCGAAATCCTTATCTGATGGACTCAAGTTACAAAATCCCCGGAGGTGGACTGGTTTCGACTGTTGAGGACCTGGCGCGGTTCGCCATCGCGGTGCTCAACGGTGTGCTCATCAAGCCGGAAACTTTTGCTCAGATGTCGGTGAGGCAAAAGACGCGCGAGGGTAAAGAAACTGTTTATGGTTACGGTTGGTATGTTGACGGCGTTGGCGATCGCAAAGGTGTGGTATGGCATGGCGGGGTGCAACAGGGCTTCACCAGTACGCTGTTCACGATTCCGAAAGAACGTTTGGCAGTTGTAGTTCTGACGAACCTTGAGGGCGGTGGGATGTTGGGACTGGAAACCCTCAGCAATCAAATCAGCGACATCCTGTTGCAGTAAATCAACACCAGGAACCGTCGGGATATCTTCAACTCTCTGTGCGAACTCTGTGTTCTCTGTGCCTCCGTTGTGGATTTAATTGGGAAGGGACCCACCACTGAGGCACAGAGAACACTGTGCACAGAGAAAACCAATATCTAGTTCCACTACACACTCAAGGGCGTTGCTCCGCACGCTGCCCATTCCTTTTCAACTGTTCGCTTATTACGCATCTCCACCATCCTCGCCGCAAGACTTTTAGTGCAAAGCCTCTCATAATGTTGCTCTGCCTACGCCCGTGAAGAAACAAATCCTTATCCATGGAATTATCTACGGCCTCTGTGGTGGACTGCTGATCGTCGCACTCAAGCTTATCGAATATCGTTTCCTTGTGTTGGAACATTCGATCGAAATTTATGGTGCACTGATCGCTCTGCTGTTCGCGGGAGTGGGCATCTGGCTCGGGCTTAAGCTCACACGAAAAGAGCAGATCATCGTCGAACGAGAGCTGATCGTGGAACGGGAAGTCCGAGTTCCCAGCGACGCTCCTTTTACACTGAACGAGGATCGACTACAGGAGCTCGCAATCACCCCTCGTGAATTGGAAATCCTTGAGTTAATTGCATCGGGTCTAAGCAACCGCGAGATCGCCGAGAAGCTTTTCGTGAGTGAAAACACGGTCAAGACACACTCGAGCCGTCTCTTTGACAAGCTGAGCGCTAAACGTCGAACCCAAGCCGTGCAGATTGGTAAAGAGCATGGACTGATTCCTTAGCGCTAACAGTTCGAATCGGCGTGGAACGTCGATGAGATATGGCCCTTCAGGTGGAAGATTTTCCATATCTGATTTTCCATTTCTCATTTCTCGTTGCTGGAGCCGTCATTTATGGGATTAGTAGCATGTGGTCAGTATCGCCCTGCGGTAGCGGTTGGGTCGTTAATTCTTACTCATGACCGCGGATCATGAGGCTGGTTGGGTTGGCCATCTTGTCATCCCAAAGGATGATTTTTCGCAATATCACTCAAAAGTATGACGACAACGCACTCCCACAATCCTATTCTCGGTCCGATTTTCAACTCGCTTACCAGGTCAGGAGAATTCGGATCATGAAAAAGACAGTGTTGACCTTCGGCCTAATCGGCGGCGTCATCATTTCGGTGTTGATGTTGTGCACGGTTCCGTTTGCTAAACAGATTGGTTTCGATAAAGCGGTATTTGTTGGCTACACCACCATGGTGCTTTCCTTCATGATGGTGTTCTTCGGGATCCGCTCCTATCGCGAGAATGTAGGCGACGGGACAATTTCTTTTGGTCGGGCGTTCGCCGTGGGTGCGCTCATCACCCTGATAACCAGCATCTTTTACGTGCTCACCTGGCAAGTCATCTATTTCAACTTCATGCCTAACTTCATCAACGACTATTCAAGCTACCTGATAGAAAAAATGAGGGCGGCCGGCGACAGTCAACAGTTGATCGAAGCCAAGCTTGAAGAGATGAAACAATTCAAGCAGATGCTCGACAACCCGTTATTCAACACCGCTATCAGCTTTATCGAGCCGATTCCGGTTGGACTCGTCGTAACTCTGATCTCGTCGCTGATTCTGAGAAGGCAGGGAACCGATCCGGCCCCATCAAATGAACCAGCGCAACCAGTCGCAGCCTGAAATCAAAGCAAGAAGGACTTGAGATTATGACAACCCTTCAACTAACCCAAGCACCCGTTGCAAAAGCTGAGATGCTCATCCGCAAGCCGCCGGCAGAGGTCTTTGAGGCGTTCATCAATCCGGAGATCACCCGCAGGTTTTGGTTCACCAAGAGTACTGGGCGACTGGAAGCGGGTAAACACATTGTCTGGACGTGGGAGATGTATGACGTGTCGATCGATGTGGAGATCAAGGAAGTAGAACCAAGCAAGAGAATAGTGATCGAGTGGGGAAACTATGGATCGATGACGCAGGTTGAATGGGTCTTCACGCCCTACGAGAACGACACGACCTACGTCACGATCACGAATTCAGGTTTTCAGGGAGACGGAGACAAGGTGGTTAGTGATGCTCTGGATTCGAAAGGTGGGTTTACCTGGGTGCTTGCTGGTTTAAAGGCACTCCTGGAACACAACCTCGAATTAAACGCCATCGCCGACGCGTTTCCAAAAGGACTGCAGCATCCATGAGGCATGGAGGATCCGAATTCGACTGTAGTCTGGCGGCTTCACCGCTTAGCCTGCTGCAAAGCCGCGTCGAGCCCGCCTGTCAACCTGCCCACATGCACAACGAAACTTTTAGGTTCTGCAAATACGAGTTCTAGTAATCACGATCCGTTTTCTGAAGACGCCGGTCACTCGACGTAAAGATTCTACTAATACTAATCACGAATGTAGCGTGAGGACATCCTGAGGTAGGTAGGGGCGCATCGATAGATGGACACCTACCGCATAATATTTGAGGTTGACCTTGAATCGAACCTTAAGGAGACCGAGATAGATGAACCGATTAATTCGCACAGCATCGTTTCTCGCATTACTGCTCTGCCTGTCTGCTTTACCTGGTAATGCGCAACAAAGACCTTGCAGCGATCCGGCGTATCGCCAGTTCGACTTCTGGGTAGGGAAGTGGGAGGTATTCAGACGAGACGGCAAAGTTGCCGGCGCCAACCACATCGAGAAAGGCTATGGCGACTGCGTGCTGCATGAGCGATACGCCACCCCGGGACGTTACACCGGCGAAAGCCTCAATACTTACGATCCGGCGCGAAAGATGTGGCACCAAACATGGGTCGACAACTCCGGGATGTTGCTGCTTCTGGATGGTCAGTTTAACGGCACCAGCATGATCCTTGAGGGAAAGACTTTGGACGCTGCGGGCAAAGAGACGAAGCATCGAATCACCTGGACACCCAACGCGGACGGGAGTGTGCGCCAACTTTGGGAATCAACCGATGCTCAAGGTGCCTGGACGGTGGCCTTTGATGGACTCTATAAACGGAAGGTGGAGAGTAAGTAATCTTTTGCGGCTTTGCGGCCTTCTGTGCGGAAAGGCTTCGCCTTTCTGCAGTCGATCTTTTTTCTTTGAGGCTGCGCCTCCGGAGACATAGCCTCCTTGGCCGGAAAGCAGAGCCTTGCCGCACGGAAGGCGGCTAAGCCGCGTCGAGCTTGAAGGATGCTACAGAGAATGAACTTCAAGGCGGCTTCCGATGCCTTCATCGTTGGACGATGCAGTCGCAGCCTCAACCGTCACCCACGTCCCATTAAACGCTGCCGTCCCGCACAGCTCATCGATCGCCAGATGGTCCGTAACATCATTGATGCTGCTGCCGGCGTGTTGTTGGGCCACCTCTAATTGAACTCCCGACCGGTCGTGCCCCCACCCATGAGGAATGCTTACCACACCCGGCATCATCTCTTCCGAAATCTCCAGCGGCACCTCCACGGATCCCACTTTCGATAGCACCCAAACACTTTGTCCTGACACCAGATCGCGACTGGCAGCATCAGCCGGGTGCATCAGCATTGTGCACTGAGGTTTACCCCGGAGTAATCGGGGACTGTTGTGCATCCACGAGTTGTTGCTGCGAAGTTGTCGCCGGCCAATCAACAGCAGATGCCCGTTGGAGGGAAGTTCAGCGCCATCAAATTTTGCCTTCACCCGTTCGACATCTTTCACGAGGACGTCCGGTGCCAGCTCAATACGTTTGTCACCAGTACGCAGCCGCTGAGGTAGACAAGGTTGCAATGGTCCAAGGTCTATCCCATGCACGGCTTGCTTGAGCTTGCGTAAATTCAAGCCCTTCGAAAACGGATTATACTTGTCGCCGTATGGTCCAAAGCGTAAGCCCAGGTCAAGAATTCTTTCGGGTCGCAGGAACTGTTTGGCCAACTTGCCCTTCACCCCGTTAATCCAATTCGCGGGCTCGATTCGTTGTTGCAGCTCAAGAAATATCTCCCAGTCGTGTCGTGTCCCGGCAGCGCGCTCAAACAGAGCCGGTGAAAACTTGGTCGTATTTCGGACCGCGAGCAAATTGAACGCGATGTCGTAGTGTGAGCGCTCGAGTGACGAGCTCGGAGGCAGAATTATGTGCGCATGCTTGGTGGTCTCGTTGATGTAAGGATCAATTGAGACCATGAACTCGAGGCCAGCCAGCGCTCGATCCAATTCTCGGCCATTGGGTGTTGATAGCACCGGGTTTCCGGCAGAAGTTACGAGCGCTTTGATTTGGCCTGGACCTTCAGTCAACATCTCTTCAGCCATCGCGGCCACTGGGAGCTCGCCGGCAAACTCCGGTAGCTTTCGCACGCGCGAATGCCAGCGTGCAAAACTCCCTCGCGGAGACATTGACTGTGGCGCGTTGATTGGATCAAACGCGGGCAGCGTAAACATGGCGCCGCCAGGTCGATCCAAGTTCCCCGTCACGATATTTAGGACATTAATCAGCCACTGGCACACGCCACCAAACTCCTGAGTGCTCAGACCGATTCTTCCGTAGCAAACAGCGGATTCGGCGAAAGCAAATTCTCTCGCCAGTGCGCGTATTTGATCAGCGTCAATTCCCGTAATCGATGAAACTTTCGCCGGTGGAAAATCAGCGACGAGTTTGCCGATCTTTCCCATGCCTTTTGTGAATGCTGCCAATGGACCAGGACTGGTTAGACCCTCCGCAAACACAACCTGCAGAAGCGCCAGTAGCAAAAGCACGTCCGTCCCGGGTCTGATGAACAAATGTCGGTCAGCCAATCGCGCAGTTTCGTTGAGGCGTGGGTCGATGAGTAAGACCTTGCCGCCGCGCTGGCGAATTTCCTGTAACCTTCGACTAACACCCGGCGCGGTCATCAGGCTGCCGTTTGAGGCCGCTGGGTTCGCGCCCAGGATCAGGAAAAACTTTGTGCGATCGATATCGGGGACAGGAAGAAGTAGCTGGTGACCAAACATGAGATACGCAGACAGATGATGGGCCAGTTGGTCCACTGAGGTTGCAGAAAAGCGGTTGCGTGTTCGCAAGCTACGAATAAACCCCGGCGCGAATAACATAGCGCCGGAGTTATGAACCGTGGGATTGCCGAGATACGTGGCAATGGAATTCCTGCCGTCCGTTGCGCGAATACGCTTGAGGTTCTCGGCTACCTCGTCAAAAGCCTGGTCCCATCCAAGTCGTTGCCAGCCGGTAGGAGTTCGTCGCACGGGATATTTCAGCCGATCTTTGTCGTAGTGAAGATCCTGTAAGGCGACGGCCTTGGGGCAGATGTAGCCACGGCTGAACGGATCGTCTTTGTCACCGCGAATATCGAGACGTTGATCGGCTTGAACAGTGATCTCGATACCGCAAATCGCTTCACAGAGATTGCAGCTACGATAATGAACTGAAGCTTGATCGGGGCTGGTCATGGCAATTCGCTTGAACCGATATCTGCAGATTTAAGCACAAACTCTTCGCGGGAAGATATAAATTGCCAGCCGCTGCAAGTGTCCTCCTCTGAGAAACCTCTGTGCAACCTCTGTGTTCGCTGTGACTCTGTGGTGGACTACCTGAATAAATATGCTCGCTAACTAACCGCTGATGCAAAATCTGCGTAATCTGCGGATTCAATATCGCGTCACCCACCCATACAACCAAACCACTTGCCACCGTCACTCATTGGCGTATGGCTAGCAGCGCCTTCACCGACGAAGCTGATCGAGTCTTAGTCAGCAGATTCATACGTTCGCAAGACGAAGTGACTTTCCGCGCGCTCTACCGGCGTCACACACCGGCTCTGTATCCGCTAGCTCTCCGCTTAGTCGGTGGCTCGGAATCCGAAGCGGAGGATGCGATTCAGGACACCTGGATGCGCGCCTGCAAGGGGCTAACGGTATTTGAATGGAAATCAACTTTGCGAACCTGGTTATCCGGCATTCTCATCAACCGCGTGCGAGAAATGCACCGGGACGTTCGACGCCGCAACGAAGAGGAACTGCTGGATGAGTGCTTAAAGCCAACCAGCGCCCGGCCGGGCGAGCGGATAGATCTGGAGCGCGCAATCGCGCGACTGTCAGCAGGCTACCGGCATGTGCTGGTCCTACATGACATTGAAGGCTACACACACGAAGAGATCAGCGCGCAATTAGAGATCAGCGTTGGCACTTCCAAGAGCCAACTCTTTCACGCGCGCAGGGCTTTGCGAAATGCGTTTCAAGTGAGGTCACAATGAACCAGGAATTTGATGATGAACTGAGCGAGGAAGAGCGACAGGTATTCGCCGGTTTGCCGAGAGAGAAAGTGCCGCCGGCCCGTTTGGAGGACCGGGTGGTCCAATCGCTAAAACAAGCGGGCGTGCTTAGTCCTCCTAAGAAATTCATCAGATCAAACGCTGTGCGCATCGGCATGGCGGTCGCTGCCTCACTGTTATTTTTCGTTTTGGGCGCAGCCGTAATGAGATGGTGGTCCAGGCCGGTGCAGACAAGTGATTTACCTGAGTTCATGCTGGTGTTGCGACAAACTCGAGCACAAGACCAACAGCGCACTGCCGAAGAATCGCTTCGCATCGCAAAGGAATACGGAAACTGGGCGCGCCAGCTCTCGCGGCAGGGTGTGCCCGTCGATGGAGAGAAGCTGAAGGATGAGGCGCGCACTCTGAGGATGGTCGACGGCCGGCCCACTGGTTCTGATGAAATCAACCGTGCCGACGCAGGTCGCGCGACTATCGCTGGGTACTTCCTGATCAAAGCCACGGGATATGAGCACGCAGTGAAGATCGCCGAAGGCTGTCCGCATTTGAAGTACGGAGGAACGATCGAGGTGAGGGAGATTGATCGGTTTTGAATGAACCCCGGCGCGTAACTGCGGGGTAACTGCTCAGAGACTGACACCGCGCGGACCTGCATTCGTGGTCTGCACACCGATTCTGGTGAGAGGAGGCGCAAATGAAACCATTATCTGGTCTTGTCTTTATCCTGTTGCTCATTACCCCGGTGCACTTTGTCGAAACCACTGTGGCCCAAGTCGCACAACCGGAATCCACGCTTCGTACGCATGCCCTCAAGGTCAATGTCGATGACATGGAGAAAGCCCTGGCCTTCTACCGCGACAAGCTTGCCTTCGAAGTTCAAGAACAGGGTCCAAACAACGTCGTTCTGAAATCAGCCAACGGCGGGAGGCTCATTCTCAATCGTGTGAGCAAACTGAGGACAGTTACCCGCGCCGATACGAAGCTTTCTTTCACGCTCCAGGTAAACGATCTTGACCAGGCAATCGAAAGAATGAAAGCTCTTGGCGTTGAGTTCGGTGAAGAGGAAAGACGTAAGGAGGGAGTCGGCTACGCGATCTTCATCAAAGACCCCTTCGGCAGACTAATCTCCTTGATGCATCAAACGATTGTGAAGACGGAACCATTTAAGGAGCCCAAGATTTATAACTACGGCTTCCTCGTGCCGGATATGCAAAGCGGACGCGACTTCTACACCAACAAGCTAGGCTTCGTGGTTCGCAGCGAAAGGTATCTGCCGCTAGATCTGCCGCTGGGCCACAAAGACAAATCATTCGCCTTCATGCTCCACTACCGGCCGGGTGTCACCTCGATCAAAAACGACGGTGTTGCGGCTTTTAATACGCTCGTGCTGGAAACAACTAACCTCGCAGGCGCGGCGCACGAGTTAAAGGGGAAGGGCGTTAAGATCCTGAACTGCGATTCATCTAACCAGGGTGCGGGAAAACGTTTGCTGATCGAGGATCCCTTCGGCAACGTTTCGGAGATCGTCGAGGTGGAAGCACGAAGCGGGCACTAAGCCTACCGTAGGAAAGGCGACTTCTCGGGTTAGTCTTCGTGCCCTGAGCAGGACGCACAGAGGAATCTCGATTAATCACCAACGCTCAATCCGGTTCAGGCATCGGAGTAAAACCTTGAAATCACTTCGAAGAATCACCAGTGGCTACTTTCTCATTGCCTTACTAGCTCCGGCGCTCGTCTTTGGCACCACTGACGAGGACTTCAAGAAACTTTACCTCGCCCACCAGTATTTCGATCTACGCGACGCATTACAGAACTACTCGGGTCCCACTACCGGCGAACTGCTTTTCTATCAAGGAGCCGTACACAACAAATTCAATCGCCCCGACCTCTCGATCAAGTTTCTGAATTCGTATTTGAGAGAGGCTAAAAACGGGCCGATGCGGATCGAGGCTTATGAGCTGTTGGCCGACAACTGTCGCAAGAGTTATCAGTACCGGCGAGCAGCGCAGGTCTATAGAACTCTCCTGACGAAATTCGGAACCTTAGAAGCGAAAACAAAATCAGATTACGAAAACTCGGCAAAACTATGGAGTGCGTTAGCCGACGTGCCGCGGCAGACAACTACTGTCAGCGCTGACTCTTTCGTCAGGCAGGATAAAGACGGTCACCTTCCACTCGAGATCAATGGTCACAAACTCGCCCTCGCCTTCGACTCGGGAGCGAATCTTTCGGTGTTAACTAGCTCGATGGCAACAAGGTTGGACCTCCGAATTATTGACACCTCAATCGACGTGATCGCCGTTGCTGGAAATAGCGTGAAAGCGAAACTGGCGGTAGCGAAACAGATCAAGTTAAGCAACGTCACGATTCGCAACAGCGTCTTTCTGGTGTTCGACGATAAGGACCTATACGTCTCGGAAGCGAACTTTCAGATCGACGGGCTGATCGGTTTTCCGATCATAGAATCGTTGAGACAGATCACGTTTGTGCGTGGTCGGGGAATTAGTGTTCCAGCTAAACCACCGAGCGCTGGTGAACAGAACATGGCTTTGGATGGCCTGACTCCCCTGGTCGCCGGTTGGTACAAAGGGGATCGGTTGAGCTTTAGTTTTGACACGGGGGCAACAACGTCAACCTTCTATCCACCGTTCTTCAAAGGATATGAAGCGGCCATAAAGTCTGCATACGTTGAACACACCGAAAGGGTCAGAGGCGTCGGCGGACACAGGGAAATCAAGGGCTACCTCGCGAAGGATCTGGTCATTTCAATCTCCGCCAAGCCGGCCCACTTCAAGACGTTGGCGATTCTTTCCGAACAGACAAACGAAAGCAGCCGATATTTATATGGGAACCTGGGCCAGGACCTGGTCCAGCAATTTGAAAAGACCACCCTGAACTTCAAAGCGATGAGTCTCGTCTTTGAGTGAAGGGCTGGTGTGCGACATGCTTCAGCTTGTCGTTGACTTAGGAAAACACTCAACGATGTGTTCCTCTTCAAGATCCTGGATTCATTCTTAGCGATCTGAGCGACAAGCTGAAGCATGTCGGACATCAGACATGTCGGACATCAGTGATCCACTGATCGATTCCAATGGAGGGCGGCTTCTTTGAGGCTGGGGTTTTCGGCCCAGGGCTTTGCCGAGACGAAGGTTACTTTGTCGTAGACCAGCACAATCGTTCCAACTGGCAGTAGCTTGCTTATTTTGCGAGCGGCGAAGATCGGAATGCGAATACAACCATGACTCGCCGGTTGGACCGGGACATTCGGGCTTCCGTGAATCGCCACGCCCCCACTGATGTAGTTTGAGTAGTACATTGAATTCGGAGGAGTCTTCTCCCAACCATCGACCTTGTCATAAACAAGGAACCTGCCGCGAGGTGTGTGGGCCACACTCGTCTCACTTTCAGCGACGAACGACTTGCCACTGCCAGACGAAATTGGAAGAACCTGAACACTCTCGTCGTTGTTGACGATCAGCAAGACCTGCCGGTCCAGATCAACTTCAACATGTGCGTAGCCCTCTTCCCTTGCTTTCGGTAGGGAAGCGTTCCGAATAGCGCTGAGTTCATTGAGGGTGAGTTTGCCGGTAACTGTACGACCCTCCCATTTCTGGAAAGCGATCAGTGCCGATCGCGTCGCCGCATCAAAACGTCCGTCAACCACGCCGGTCCAGTAACCAAGTTCAGAGAGCCGGAGCTCGGCCTCTCTTGTTTGTACGGCAGTAAGAGACTGTCGCGGCTGTCCATTTGCGATTGCGGCGGCTGAAAACAGCAGTAGGCAAAGCGCGCCGAGCGGAACGATCCGAATCCGGGGAAATGAGAACAGGGTAACGAGGAAAAGTTTCATATACACCTTAATGCAATAGAACCAGCCTTGTTTCACCAGGAATATAACTCGCGGCCTGCTACCGCGCCATTCTACCTCAACCCCCGATCGCCGATCCTTCGCCACAAAACAGTTACGCGCCAAACAAATTATCTCCGACGAACATGAAACGTTTTTATAACCAAGTCATTGTAAATGACAGGTCCCGGGAGAATTTCGTTCGGCTCACGCTCACTCCTGAACCTTCACGCGATCTATTCAGGCTAGGTGTCAGTATGTAGTTGTTTCTGCTAACGCCGTCGTTTCAAGTGTCGTCTAATTCGCATCAACTTTCGGAGGAGAATCATGTCTAGCCAACTGAATTACAAGGTGAGCGACAAAGCCCCTCACGGTCTGTTTATCAGATCAGAGCCTGTTGCTCAAAACAATACCAAGCTAGCGTTATTGCCGATGGGGCAACCCGTTGTTCAAAGATCGGAGTCGAGTGTAAAGCCGTGGTGGGAGGTGAGTACTACACTGCAAGGGGCCGCACTCGAGGGGTTTGTTAACAGTGAATACCTGGTTCCGGCCGGAACTTTTGTGGCGCCTCCCGTGCACAGGAGTCTCTCGCCAGTTCACTTGCGTACCACGAATAGCGTAACCCGAAACGGTGTCAATCGCGCTTATCCCCTAAACGAAGCCAGCCAACCAACTCGGGATCCGGTGAGCGCCTCAGGTGACAAGGTAAAGGCCTTGGGCCAGATCATAAAGTGGCTGGATGTTGAGCATAAGGCGCGGTACAGACCGACATCTACGTCGACTTACTGCAATGTGTATTCGTACGATTACTGTTATCTCGCCGGAGCTTATATTCCTCGAGTTTGGTGGATGCCGAATGCAGTTGCGCAAATACTATCGGGCACTCCTCAATCCCCGATATACGGACAAACCGTTGACGAACTCACAGCAAATCGAATTTTTAATTGGTTGAAGGATTTGGGCCCCGACTTTGGTTGGCGGCGCACCTTCGACCTCACCGAGCTTCAAAACGCTGCGAATGATGGTCAGGTGGGAATTATCTGTGCCCAAAGAGTTGATCTACATCGTCCCGGTCATATTTGTCCGGTTGTGCCGGAGACATCAACACAGAAGGCTGTGAGGGATGGTTCCACCGTGACCAAGCCATTGCAGACTAACGCCGGCGGCACCAATTGGCAGTACGTCTCCAGGGTGTGGTGGACGAGCAGTCAATTCCGAGAATTCGGTTTCTGGATTCACGCTTGAGCTGAAGCGCTTGGCAGGCTCTGAGTTTCAATATCACTCTGGGGACTTTGTAATTCCGACGGAGTTTGCGAAGAATCTGCGATCGGCTAAAAGGGGCCAATAGCCTCGACGCAAAACATTTAGCTGCCCCTGGCGAAACTCTCCTCCCTTCGTAGTTGGTGCAGAACCGGGATCAGTATCGACTTTGATTTCACATTGACAAGCCAGCCCCGTCAGTAATAACGTGCCGCCATCTCAGAGTCCATTCTTCGCTTAGCGAGGGGACCTTTCTCATATCGGTCCTGGCAAATCCACCTCGGGCGTGTCTGAAATGTTTTAGTTATCTATGACATATCGATTAGGCAAGCTGCATTGTCATGCGTTGTTGAAAGAGTGATACGCCCTTCGTTGTGAGCACCCCGAATGACCTGGTCAAATCGAAAATTCTTCACAGGAGTCGAGGCGAGGTAGAACCACACCTCAAAGACCACCATGTCAATTATCGTCTGCCGACCTAAGAGTCTTCCGTTGGACAAGCTGGCCGACGCCGAGCGCCGCGCCCTCGAAGTAAATCCAGAGAACGCTTCAGAGAGGCGCATTGTCGAACGCACTCCGAGCGGCCGCCGCGGTGGACCACGTCGCATAGCTGTGGTCATTGCGCGGAAGTGGCCCGCCACCGGTGTACGTTTGAGCGTTTCCTTTCTCGACAATCCTACCGTTGAGTTGCGGTCGCGCATTCTCCTGCACATGAACGCGTGGGGTGAACACGCAAATGTGGTGTTTGCCGAAACTGGGGGTGTCGGCGAAGTGCGCATCGCGAGACTCAAGTCACCGCCTGACATGGCCGGCTACTGGTCCTATGTCGGTACTGAAATTCTTGACGTCGAGAAAGACCAGCCGACTCTCAATCTCGAAGGCTTCACGATGCGTGTGTCTGAAGCGGAATTCAAGCGCGTCGTCCGCCACGAAGCGGGCCACACCCTCGGTTTTGATCACGAACACATGCGTAGCGATATGGTGAAGCGAATTGACCGCGCCAAGGCTTTTGCCTTCTTCGATGAGGACCAGGGTTGGTCGCGCGAAGAAGTCGAAGAGCAGGTCCTCACGCCGCTGGCGAAGCGATCAATCATGGGAACTAAGGAGAGCGACCCGCTTTCGATTATGTGCTACCAGCTGCCCGGGGAAATCATGAAGGACGGGAAGCCTATACCTGGTGGCGACGACATCAATACAAAAGATTTTGCCTTTGCTAAGTCGCTCTATCCCAAACCGGAGCGCAGTACAGTGGCGACGGCCGTGCCGGTAGCGCCTCACGTAACTGAGACTGTCACACGCGGTGAACAAGCGAGTGAGACGTTCGAGTTGGTAGTGATGGATGAGTTTCATGCGGGAATTGAAGCCGGTGAGAAACCGGAATCGACACCGAGATTTGCCCAGGTTTTTGCGAGTTATTGTGGCGCACGCGTTACGTCACGCATGAGGCTGCGGACCGACAACGCGAAGGAGAAGAAGGCCTTAGCTAAGAACCAGACTACCAAACCCGTGGATGAGAAGACCCTGTTCGGGCAGATCATCGACATGCACAAGCGGATCCAGGCTTACACAAATCGTGAAGAGGGATCGTTGCCGGATGACGAACAGATGATCAAATTCGGCGGCCAACTCTTTGACACCCTATTCCAGGGCGACGTACGGCGACTCTATGACGAAGCCCGAACTCGTCAACGTAGCCGGCTGGATATTGTCCTCACGTCGATGATTCCCTGGATCGCGGAGAAGCCATGGGAATTTGGGTATGACCATGGACGCAAGAGCTTTCTCGCAACCGAGGAGACCCACTTCATTCGGAATGTGCTTACTAATGTTCCGGCCGACGAAATAGTTCGGGCTGATGGTCCACTGCGTATCCTCGTGGTATCGGCCCAGCCAGTAGGTTTTGGACGACTGTCGATCGATCAGGAGGTGGCAGTAATCCAGCGTGGTTTTGAACCGCTGGTTGACGCCGGACTCGTTGAGATCGAGACACTCGCACGCGCAACGCCGTCTATGATTCACGGTCGTCTCACCACCGGAAACTATCAGGTGGTCCACTTCATTGGTCATGGCGAATACGATGAGGATCGTAACGAAGGCTTTTTGATTTTCGTCAACGAGAACGGCGGCGAATATCGTCTCGGCGAGCGATCGGTACGCGAGATTTTTCGTGGTCGCGGGTTGAGCTTGGTGTTTCTCAACGCATGCGAGAGCGGCCGCGGCGGTCGCGCGGACTTCAATAAAGGTGTGGCACAGTCGCTGGTCGCGCACGGACTGCCCGCCCTTGTGGCAAACCAGTACAGCGTGCTCGATTCGTCGGCGACGTCGTTTGCGCAGCACTTCTACTGGTCACTCGCGCAGGGCATGACCCTCGGCCAGTCAGCTCGCGAGGCGCGCATCGCTGTCAACTATCTCTTGCAGGGGGAACCGATCGACTGGGCCGTGCCGGTTGTCTACGCACGCGACGCGAACGCCACGTTGTGCGCTCCGCCGCAGACACCGATGCGAGCGCCGACCACGGGTGTTCGTGCCTCCGCACGCCGATCGACGGCCGGTCATCTTACGCGAATCGCCGTGTGGGATATGGACAACGTCTTTCCCGCGTTAGACAAAACTGTCGAGGCATTGAATCAAGCGCAGAGCGTTTTTGGATTCGAGCTGGCCGACTTGTCGGTACCGCTTGGCGTGTGGGATCTCGAAGAAGAAGAAGGAACGCGTTATCTGTGGGCCGAGCGTCTCGCTGACCGGTTGCAAAGGATGCCCATGGAGCTTGGCGTTGAAATCTTGGCGTGCGTGACGAGACATTGGATGCGTGATGACAACTGGCTCAATCTTTACGGCTGGTGGCCCAGCGGCACCACGCCTCCTATCGCCATCTTTTCAATTGCCGGTTTTGATGACCTGCCTCCCGAGGGAATTGAAACCGATCGCGCCATCGCAAACACAATTGCCTCGGTTCTGGCTGGTTTCTACGGAGACGTTGAGGCCCACGCTGGTTCGAAGGATTGTCCCATGTGGTTCAACAAAGGCAGAGATTACAAGTATCTGGTGGCTCAACAGAAGTTCGACACGTCATGCCGCAAGAAACTGAGGCCCAAGTTGGGCGCCAAATTTGACGCACTCGAAGCCTTGCTGAAAACTTTTCCCGCCAGGGTTTGACGTTAGGAGGGCACCTTGCCAGCGAAAAAGAAACTCACATCGAAGCGTGGTCTGCCACGAACACAGGTCAACCTTAGTGCCGCCGTGGCCAGTGGCCGAAACGCAGCTGAAGAAGTGCTAGACTTCCGCGCGAAACAGCGCCGCAAGCGAGCAGCGATCGAAAAAACGACGCCGGCTCGAAGACGTGGACTCCGGGCGCCCACCAAGCTTCCGGCTAAAGCACGAGGCTTGTTTGGCTCAAAGAAAACTGTTGGGGTGCTGATCGCCGAAGGTGATTCGTGGTTCGACTATCCGATGCAGGACGTACTGCGTTTGCTTGAGGACGATTACCTTTACGACGTTCAGTCAGTTGCGCACATGGGAGACTGCGTTGAAGACATGGCCCACTCCAAAGGTCAGTTCGAAGAGTTCGCACGTCGTCTGGAGAAGTTGCTCAACGAGGGAAAGGTGCCGCGGGCAATTTTGCTGTCGGGTGGAGGAAACGATATTGCTGGTGACGAGTTTGCGATTCTGCTCAACCATGCGGCCTCAACGCTGCCGCCTCTCAACGAAGACATCCTGCGAGGCTTGGTCGACGTACGTTTGCAGGCAGCTTATGCAAGCATCCTCAGTGGACTGAGCACCATTGCCAAGTCTTATCTGGGCAAGCCGATTCCGATTATCACTCATGGGTACGACTACCCGATTCCCGATGGTCGAGGTTTCGCTGGAGGCTGGTGGAAATTGCCGGGGCCGTGGTTGAAGCCCGGTTTCCAGAGAAAAGGATATGAGGATCTGGCGAAGAACAAACAGGTACTGGTGCAACTCATCAATCGCTTCAATACCATGCTGGCAGCGGTGAGCGCGCTCCCGCAGTTTGCGCACGTGCACTACCTCGATTTACGCGGCACGCTGAAAAACGATGGGACGTACAAGTCGCACTGGGCCAACGAACTGCACCCTAACGCGGCCGGGTTTGATCTCGTCACGAAGAGATTTGCAGACGCGATCGATAAGGTGTGATTGAGATAAGCAAACAGCAATCAGCAAACAACAATCAGCAGGCACAGTCACGGCGAGCCGGGTCAGTGAGAGTGACACCCACGCGAAAGAAAAGTGGACAATGAAGATCTCACTAAACACTACGACCGGAAAAAACCTACTAAATCGATTGACTAAAAACGATTGCAGGTTCCGCTAAGGCGCAATCGACAGGATTGTTGTCGAACTGGTCAAGCCGCGCAGAGTGACAGTCAATGAGAGGTTGCCTGTTGGCAGTCCATCAGGAAGTCTAACGACTATGTAAGATCCGGTCATCCCGCTGACTCCCGTTAAAGGCCCAACGTTTTCGACCGGCAAATTCACGCCATTAGCTTGCACCGATAACACTGAGGGTTGAGGAATTGGGGGCGGAGTAATTCCGAGGCTCGATGTGAACAGCATTAATCGCGTGTGTCCATCGACGCTGAAATTGTGCGAGTCAAGTATCTTAAACGGCCCGCGGAGAAAAGTTACTGAGTTAACAGCAGCGACATTAGACGAACCATCCTCGGTGAAGAGAACGGGCACGGTGGGAATTGGCCGCCAAACGCCGTCGGTGCCATCGGTCACGCGCGTCGGGCTGCTACCATCGGCATTCATCAGGTACAGTGCCGGACTCATTGGATCATCGCGCGTCGAGGCAAAGAGAATCTTTGTCCCATCCGGCGACCACGCCGGTGCGGAATCTGACGCTTGATTATTTGTCAGCCGCGTTTGCCCTGTGCCATCGGAATTCATGACATAGATCTCAGGTTGTCCGTCGCGGTAACTCTGGAAGACGATCTTTGATCCGTTGGGCGAATAGCGCGGCCGCGCATCGGCGGTCGAACTAGTTAGCCTCAGACTGTTTTGCGTGAGCCGATTAAAAATCCAAATCGAGTTCCCGTTTTCAAAGACTAGAGACGAGTTGTCGGGAGACCAGTCGGGATTGGAGGCTCCCGAGATCATGATCGGAAAGCGACCCGTCCCATCCGCGTTCATGATTGACAGCACGCTCGGGAATCCAGGGTTATAACTACTAAAAGCAATTTGGCTTCCATCGCGCGACCAGGCCGGGCCGAAGTCCTCAGCCAGCGTGTTAGATAACACGGCGAAGCCGGTCCCATCGGCGTTACGAACGCAGATGCGTTGCGGTGGTCTAACGCTCCCATCCGGTTGCTGCAGGCAGGTGTATGCGAGCCGTGATCCATCTGGCGACCATGCGGGCCTTATGTCTTCGCCCTGGGCGTTCGTGAGATTCACTACGTTTGTGCCATCGATGTTAGTCAGGAAAATATCGGCAGCGCTGTTCGCCGAACCGGCCGGTTTAAGGAAGGCAATCGGTTGCGCGGCTGCCCCGGGGATTGGAGTCGGAGTAGGCGTCGGCGTTGCAACGACGTAGATGGCAGTCGCCGTGTGGTTGGCGTTCATCGTCACCGTTGCCAATTGACTCTGGACATAATCGACCCCATCAACCTGCCACTTCCAAAAAGTGTTGTTACCGACGGTAAGCGGCGCGGTCAAACTCACACCGGCAGACTGGTTGTAGGTGCGTGTGAATGGTGTCGTACCACTTCCCGACCCACTATTGTCATTTGGAGTGACAGTGATGTTTACCCCGCTGGATGGATTGGCAGACGTCACGGTCAGGACAGGTGGCGTGTAATAAACGGCAGTCATCGTGTAATTTCCGTTCATTCCCAGGCTCGTTGAGACACTTGCACTCCAGTCCTGTCCGTCTCGCAGCCACTTTTGAAAGTTGTTTCCGTTTGCTGTAGCAGGCGCCGTGAGAGTCACGGTAGTGCCCACTTTGTAAGTACGAGTGAACTGAGTCGTGCCGTTGCCTGCACCTGAATCGTCATTTGGACTGACACTGATGCTCACTCCGGCGGCTGGATTTTCTGAGGCGATGGTGAGCACGCGGCGTTGGGCCGGCTTGCGAAGCGCGAAAACCACGGTCGCCGCATTGGTTAGATCCTTCAAATTGCTTTCGGACGTATGTGACGTCGAGACATATGGTTCCGGCCATCCACCACCAACACCGACCACCGGTAGCGTTTTCTGGTTGCCGTCGCCGTAGCGCACGGTGATTGTTCCGTCAAACTGAAGTTCAATCTCGAAGCTTACCGGATTCTCGCCACGGGTTACTCCCGGTCCGATCGGCGTGTCGTACGTTACGGCTTGCCACCTAAAAATTACCCGGTCCGCGTCCTGGACCATGTAAACATCGTCCCCCGCACGGCGATCGGTTCGGAGATCGTCCCATAGGCCGGCGATCATTCGACGTCCGTTCAACCATCTTTGAGAACTGACCGCATCGTGGTCAGGCGGAAGCCCAAAATACAATGCGCCATTGGTGGAGACTTGAACTCCTGAATACTCGGCGCCATAAAACGTGAAGGTAAACGGCAAGTTAATTCCCTTGAACTTGTCGTCACCAATCAAACCCAACGCAGTCCCTCCGGTCGAAATTGGAGCAGCCCCTGGTTCCGCAATTGTGTAAGGATCGCCGATGTCTGCACTCACCGAAACCGCTATTGACGATATCGGACCCTTGTTTCCGACATCATCGACTGCCCGAACGCCGATGAAGCCAGAGGGGTGTCGCCACGGGACCTTGACGAACACAACCTGAGCAGACCCAGGATCGGTGGGTTCTGGACCAAACAGAGATGTCGCCAGGTCGAAATTTGCATCGTTGAGGCTGGAATCGGAGAAACGAACTTCATAGGCAGCCACCTTCCCCACGGTTCCGTCATCTCCGGGTGCTGTCCAGATAAGCCTATAGTTGGGAAACGCACCTTCGCTCATGTGCGCGCTCAGGTTATCGATCCCGCCGGGAGCGGTTACGTCCGTGCTGCTAACACTCTGCAAGGCTTTGCCTGCGTCAACGGCACGTCCAGTTGAAATCGGCCACCACGGACCGGCATTTCCGCTGTACATCATCAACGAGCGAAGCTTGAGCATCGTGATATCTGGGGATAGCGCACACACCAACGCAGCACTGCCGGAAACGTGGGGTGCTGCCATCGAGGTTCCGTCGGCGAAGTCGTAAGTGTTCTTCGGCGTGGTGCTCAGGATATGTTCACCGGGAGCAATGACGTTTACCGTAGCCTCACCGAAATTTGAAAAGAATGCCTTATACCCTCCACCCGCCGACGCGGCGACGGAGATCAAGTTTGGCGATATGTAATTCGCTGGATAAATGGGAAATGCATCGTTGAGGAGACCTTCATTGCCGGCGGCGACCACGAACAGGATCCCGGCATCGCCCAACGCTCGTATCGCGTCCAACTCGGCCTGTGAATATTCGAAGCCGCCATAACTATTATTAAGGACTCGGATATTGGCGCCCCTGGTACCGCCTGAAGACTGCCAGAGCAGTCGCATCGCTTTGGCATAAGCGAAAGCGTTCAACAAATTCGCTGACGTCCCCTCTCCCGCCTCGCCGGTCAGAAACTTGAGGGACATTAAACTAACCTGCCAATTGACTCCGGCAACACCTATTCCGTTATTACCGGTCGCGCCGATTGTCCCGGCTACATGCGTACCGTGATCGTCGAAGTCGCCAGCGTAGCTTGCGGAGGGTGGATAAGAGGGTTCAGTGTAATCAAAGACGGACGCGTCATTATGAGCAAAGTCCCATCCATTGATGTCGTCGATGAATCCATTCGCGTCGTCATCAATCCCGTTGCCCACGACTTCACCCGGATTGACCCAAATGTTGTCCTTTAGATCCTCGTGGTTGATGTCTATTCCGGAGTCTACAACTCCAACCACGACGTTTCGGCTGCCGGTAGTGACGTTCCAGGCTTGCTCTGCGCGAATGTCGAAGCCAGGCTTTCCAGGGTTTTCCCCGCTAGTCACTGACTGACCTGTATTGTTGAGTCCCCACATTTGCGGGTAACGCGGATCGTTTGGAGCGACTAACGCTTTCCGAATGAAATTAGGCTCCGCATAGATGACATCTGGCCGGCCCCGTAGCGCCTCGATAGCCTTGCTGGTGTCGGCGGGGTTAACGTGCGCGACCCGCAGCCCTTCTACAATCTCGAAAGCCGGGCTTGGTCGTTTAATCAACATCGGGATCTGCTGGCCAGTCTTTTCCTTTAGTAACTGCTGGCTTGACTGGTTGGCCTTCGACTCGGGACGAAAACGCACCAGAATCTGACCAGGTACAGCTTTGGGATATTCCTTCTTACTCGGTCTAACCGGAGTTGAGGGCCGTTGACGGCTGCTATCGGCTCTCGGCGTAATTGGAAAAACTGCAATCAGTGAGACGAGAATTGTCAGCAGAAACCACCGACGATACTTCGAGGCGTGAGGGGGTAAAGAATTAAGTTCTAAAAACATCTCTTAAAAATTCAAACGCGCCTATGTCGGACGGCTGGGTCTGGGGCTCCGGTAACCGGCGGTGAAGTATGGTAAAAACCTTGGCTTATCTGGTTATTTCGGTGATCGAGCAAATTGACGAAGCTCAAAGATGCGTAGCTAGGATAACAGGTTGGATGGGTTACCACGAAATTGTTAGGAAACGCGTCGTCTGCGGAGCACAGGAGGGTCGAACCCCTTGCTGTTTACCTTCTCCAAGGCCCCACAAAATAGAACCGGTGGCAAGATAAGACAGATGTGTCTTCTTTCTTCACGCGTTTGGGTCAGTCTTGAAAAGCGCGTCATCAATACGCAACTGTCATTTCGAGCTAGCCAATTTGCTCTTGATTCTTTGGAAGCTAGAGATCACGAACTGAGATAGCCGTTAAATGTAAGGCACGTGAGGCGCGTCAGATTCAAGCGGTACGAGAAAGAAAAACGCAGGGTTCGTCTCCCTGCCGAAGGTTGGTCTGATTTTGATAAGACCGGCGTAATGCGAGCTCGGTGCGGTAGGCCAACCTGAATGACGGCACTGCCTATTCGTCCAGTCTAACTGCCAGCCGCTTGATGTTGGCCGTATCTACCTCGAAGCAGGCGACACCTGTAGCATCGAGTTCGGCGCGCGCCAATGGTTGGCCATCGCCCAGCAGCACCAGTGCCGTTCCCGCCGTGAAGGGGTTGCCGTTCTCGTCTACCACTGTCAATTCGATTGCCATAGATCTCCTCCTTCGATTTAGTCGGTATCCCCGCCAGGCAATTCCAGGGAGTAGTACGTCGCGTTATTGTTACGGACGGGTTCCACCGGGTAATCGTCCAGGATCCGCAACGCCTTGCCGCCGCCGATTACGCGCATCGTCAACTGGCCCCCGTTGTTCCAGAACAAGACGAGGTGGTCGTTGGAACCCTTCTTGTGCTTGTTGACGACCGTCGCGCCCAGCAAGCTGTCCCACGGAGGGCAGAGCTCAGTGTTGACGATAAAGGTCTGGTAGTACCAGTTGGTCTGGGGAACGTGAGGGTCGATCTGATACTTGAAGATGATCAGCTGGACGTTCGGTGTATAACTAGCGGGTGTCAGCAAAATAATCTCGTCGCAGCCATCACCATCGTAATCCGCCACGAACCATAACGCCGCCGACGCCCCATACGTCGGTCCCATCTGGAAGTTGGTGGAGATCTCCTTGTAGCCTCCGGCGCCATCGGGGCCGTAGAGATGCATGCCGAAAAACCACAGGTCGGGCTTGGCCGGATTGCCTGGGTACGCGAACACCTGGGCCAGTTCGGTCTTGCCGTCGCCGTTGGCATCGACGGGCAGTAGCCACCAAACGTTTGGCGTGGAGGAATCGAAGCCCTGTGGCGCCATCGTGATCGGCATGACACCCTGCTTGGAAAGGCTGAACTGGCCGGTGCTGTCGGGCGAGAAGAGGGCCAGCGTCTGGGTGTCAGTGCTGGAGTAACTAACAGCCGAACCGTAGAGCAGCGCTAGCTGCTGCCTGCCGTCACCGTTCATGTCGATGGCCACCATCCCCGTCTCGCCCTGGGGGCCGTAAATCTGTCCCGTGCCGAGGTCGGGCGTATTCTGGGTGACGACGATCCTGCCATCCTCCATTCGGTATGTAAGCAGCCCGAGGCTCTGATTTGTGGGATTCAGGAACGTGCGGACGATCCGGTTGTCGCCTTCACCACTGGCGTCGACGATTAGCGCCCCCACATCGCCGATGGCTGGAATCGACGACGGCAGAGTGTCGAGAAGCACGAAGGCCGAAGTGCCGGAGAGGCCGAAGACTTGTACTGCATCGTAGTCCGGGATGTTGATGACCTCAGGCGTACCGTCGCTGTTGATGTCGCCGATCAGGAGGTTCCGAGTCTGGAATGCCAGCATGCTGGTGAGCCCGACGGGACCCATGGTGCCGGCGGCGTTGTGGTCGTAGAGGATCATGCAGGGGTCGACTCCGTTCGGCGCGACGGCGAGGAATGCACGATCCGTCACCGCTTTCTCGCGGTCTCCGCAGGCCGACATGTTCGCGAGCCAGTGGCTAAACGCGAAGGTTGTGATCGAAGTCCAGAACGTCGTCCACTGGTAAGATTTGAGGTTGCCGACCGGCGAGCGTTGGGCGATCTGCCCATTTATCACTCGGAAGAGCGGGCTGTTATTGACCGGGTTGGTGGGGTTGTTGAGGAGCGCCTCGAAATCGGGGACCAGCCGGAGGGCGCCCCACGTGGGATCGGCGCCCTGGAAGGCGAGCCATACCTCGTCGACCGATACTTGCACGGCGGCTTCGGCCCGCTGCAGGTTACCCGCGTTGACCCGGTCGCGAAGTCGCTTGTCACCGTAGGCGGTCCAGGCGTCACCGCTGGCATTGGTTACCTGGAGTCCGTAGCAGGAGTCTTCGTCGTGCATCATCCTGGCACAGAGGCTGCCGGTGTCCCCGACCAGCGTTTCGTGCATTTCCTTGCGGGGAGTTCGCAGGTGTCCAGACGAGAAGAGGTCTGTCAGGAAATGATCGGCGAAGGCATTCATGGCATAGGCGAGCTCCAGGCCGGCGCGACGGGCGGTGGGATCCGTAAGCTTCCCCGCCGCCGTGGCTGCAAGCTGCGCCTGGTTGTGGCCGGTGGTGTAGGCGGCGACTGCACTTGCGCCGAAATGGTCCCAATTGGTCGCCGCCAACAGCAGATAGCGACCGCGCGGGACGTAGTTGTATCCACCCCCAGTATCGTGGTTGTAGAGTTTGTTCAGCTGGTCACCCATTGCGTCGTAGGCGGTCGAAGGATCCACGCCGTTCGCGATGGCCTTGTTGACCGCGTCGATCTCGGTCTGCATGGTTTGCAAGATCTGGGTCGCTTCGGCTTTGGAGGCGGGCAGCCGGGCCAGCGAATCGAAGGCGTCCTTGAAGGTTTGCCCGGTTGGATCGCTGGAAATCGGGCTATCGGGAAACCCATAGAAGTCTCCGGCCAGCCCGATGATCTGTCCATAGCGGAGGCTGAGCTGATTTGGCAGGAGGATCGGATAGCTCGCGGCCGGCGTGGGCTGGGCTTGGCCTTCGAACTTCAGGTTGACCTGATCGCCAAGGAAGGTGTGTTCGCCTCCCTCAAAGAACGCTGTCACCTTGCGCATGACCCCCGGCGGCGGGGCTGAGCCGACCATCAAAACGGCTCGAGAGGAAATTGCGATCGTTGCCCCGTCAGCCGAGTGGAGATCGAAGATTGAGGCCGTCGTCAGGCGGCCTTCGGCCTGGGCCATGGCAAGGGCAGTTGATAGACCAGGAACGGGTTCGTTCGTCATAGAGTCCCTCTCTCAAGAAGTGGCGAACAACTGAGACGTCGCCTACGACCGATGGGCGGATAATTTCGCTTATTTGAGCAATCGTCTTCGACTACGACGATGTGCGTGTTTGTAGCAGGCAGATTGGACCGTTACACCGCGTACCGAGGGCACTGGTCCCTGAGATGCAAACTATGATTTAGGGCGGCGGCAGTATAGGTTCAGCATTTTTCATAGTCAATGAATTGGTGGCGGGATGTGTGTGCTGTTAAAAATTCTTGATGTGCCTCGCCGCATGATTAAGGCTCCAACGAGGGCTCGTAGGTCATGATGAACTCCAGGAACTTAGCCACCTCGAGGATGTCCTTACCGGTGAATCTAATGCTATGCGCATCGGTACGCTCGACAATCGAGAGGTAGCTAAGCACCTCTGACGGGCGGTAATTCTTGAAGCGCACGTCCAACTGGATGGGCGAGGCAAGTTTATGTGGCTTGAAGTCCTTAATCCGGCCGATCGCCTTTTTCACTTTCTCTCGAATCAACTGGTTGGCGGCTTCCGGCATCATGGTTTTTGCCGAGTGAAAACCTGAGGCCCATTTGACGACCGCTCCTTCGACATCGCCCAGCAGCGCTGTTGTCTCTTTCACCACTGCGTCATCGCCCGAGACCATAATGATCGGCACGTTGAAATGACCGGCGATCGCCGCGTTGAGGCCCGCCTCAGAAACGGAAACACCCTTTAGCCGAATATCAGCCAGACGGGCGCTGGACATTGTGTGTGCCCGCACTCCTTGAGGGTTTGTCGTTCCAGTGTGATAACCGAGAAAGATCGCGCCGGCGAAAGTCTCATCAATACCCTGCATCATCAAGAGCGGTCTGGGCCACGAGCGGACCAGCAGGATATTCTTCGGTAGCTTCTCAATCAATAGGTTTTGACCGTTGCCGTGCGAGTCGCTGACTACGATTTCCGTAGCTCCCGCTTCAAACGCTGCCTCGATGGCCGCATTGACTTCCTGCGTCATGAATTCGCGGAACCGGCCATACTCAAAGCCCTGAGGCCCTAACTGTTCGTTGGTCACGACCCCAACAACGCCTTCCATATCCGCGGAAATGTATATCTTCATTTTCCTCTCCTGCGCGTTGATCGTGACAATAAAGCTCGTTAGCAAAAGCGCCAAACAGATCGGCCGAAATTTCATCTTCAACGCTCCTTCTGGTGATGTTGAACGCAATGCATCGTGTCCGCTCTACCTTTGCCTACCGCCGCGAAGTTGCCACCGCGCCTTGCAGCTTGCCGAGCGCGCCCTGCAACACTTCTTCTTCGCGCGCAATGCACAGTCGCATATAGTTGTCCCATTGATCGCCATCAGCAAACGCGCTTCCCGGGACCGCTGCCACCCCAGCCTGGTCGATTAACATCTCGTTAAGCTGCATCGCATTTTCAAATCCTGAGGGGATACGTGCCCAAACATAGAATGCAGAGCCCGAGTCGTAAACCTCGAAGCCACCTTGCTCAAGAGAGTGAATGGCGAAGTTCCTCTTCTCGGTAAACCGTTTCTTTAAGTCGGTGTAGTACTGCGGATCATTCATTAACACTTCGGATAGTGCACGCTGCAGCGGCGTCGGTGAGCATACGTGAAAAACATTATTGGCCTTATTGAGAGGAGCCACCAGGCCTGCATCACCGTAGACGTAGCCGAGCCGCCAGCCGGAGATATTCCATGATTTAGAGAAGGAATTGACCGTGATCGTTCTCTCCCACATGCCCGGCAATGTCGCAATTGATATGTGCGGCTGAGCGCCGACTACGTAATGTTCATAGACTTCATCGGCAATGCAGAGCAGATCAAACTCTTGACAGGTAGCCGCAATAGCCTCCAACTCGCTTCTATTGAAGACCTTGCCGGTCGGGTTCACTGGTGTACAAAGGATGATGGCACGTAAAGGGAACTCTGTGCGGCTCTTTAATTCTTTGCATCTGGCGCGCAACTCCTCCACGTCGAGTTCAAGTTTCTGACCATGAAGATCCAGCCTTTCCGTGCGTCCGCCCAACTCATTCAGAATGTGCCGGTGGTAGGGATAGTAAGGTTCGAAAACGAGGGCAGACGCGTCTCTGAGGTAAGTTTGAGCGATGGCTATGAGTGATCCAGTTGCGCCCGGAGTTATTAGCAGCTGGAGGGGCACGGCTTCCGGATCGATCATGATTTCATTAAACGTCGCGACCTTTTCTGCGACCGCGCGACGAAGTTCAATCAAACCTTCTGCCGGGCTGTAGTGGTTCTGACTGGCAGCAATTATCCGGCTGGCAGCTTCCGCCAAACGCGGGGTTAATAGCCAGCTCAGATTGGCCTTGCACGAGGTTACCGCTGCGAGGCACAAGCCGTGTAATCGCTCGAATATCAGGTCGGGATTTTGTCTTCATTGGTTTCATAAGTTTGTCTTCAACCCGGCGGAACGGGCTGATGTGCGTTATAGAGTGCTTATAAGTCCGGCCACCAGCGCGCCGCGCCGCGCAATGTCGGACATGAAGATGTGCTCGTTTGCCGCGTGCGCACCGTCGCCGTCTATTCCAAGTCCGTCGAGTACAGGTACATTTAGAGAGGCGACAAAGTTGCCGTCCGATGCTCCGCCGACGGATTGCTCTCCCAGTTCAAAGCCGAGACAAGCAGCTATCTCCCGCGCGTGCTGGTAAAGTTTAACTACGCCTTCGGTCCGCTCGAGAGGACCACGGTTGATGCCGCCGTCAACCGTGAGCTGTACGCGCTCGTCAAACGATCGCAAGTTGCTCATCAGATGATCAACCCGCTGAGCTTCGTTCATTCGACTGAATCTGACGTCGATTTCGATCTCCGCGTCCGCCGCCACCACGTTGCTTCGAGTGCCGCCGCGAACAACGCCAACATTGAAATTCGTGCCGCTCACGGGATCGCTCATCGAATGAAACTGTTCGGTTAGATGGGCCAGTTCAAGAATGGCGCTCGCTCCCGCTTCGGGATTCAAGCCAGCGTGTGACGCAATCCCGTGTGCCTTCACTTTCCACGTGCCCACGCCCTTGCGCGCCGTTTTCACCTGGCCACCGGGCGCGGGCGGCTCAAGCACCAGCACCTGCGCCGCTCGTTTGGCTTCTTCTTCGACAAGCTGCCGACCGGTCGGGCTTCCTGCCTCTTCATCACATGTCAAAAGTAAGACGACAGGTCGTTGCGGACTGAGGCCGAGAGTCACTAACGTGCGCAACGCTTCCAAAGCGAGCACACACGAAGCTTTCATATCGAAGATGCCGGGACCATAGAGTCGCCCTTCTTCCGCAAACACACCCTTGGTGGACAACGTGCCGCGCGGGTGAACCGTATCAGTATGCCCGAGTACCAACGTTGTAAGAGTTTCACCTGGACCATTGAACGCACGCAGTCGCAAATGTTCGCCGTACCCTGGTACTGGAATTCTTTCTACCTCACTTATCGCCGGAATTGTGCGCGCAATCTCGACCAGGAGGTCAACGACGGCCCGACTACCCTCGAAGTCCCCGGAGGGCGACTCAGTTTCGACGAGCTTGCAAATCGAGCGCAGGATCTCATCTTGTCGGCTTGCAAGAAAAGTATGCATCGCCGTCAGTTCAGTCGTATTTGACTGGTTCATGCTGCTGACGTTCGCAAGTTTACTGATGGATGGTGTGGTCATCGAGGTTGTCGCCGAGGTCTGGCAGCACGGCCCTAAAGAAATTTGCGCCTTTACTTAATCTTCTTAGCCGTCTGATCGACTTTATTTTGGTGCAGGACCAGGTATGTCGTTTGTCCTTTATCGTCCTTGACGAAAGTAATCTGGACATCTACTTCTGTGAGGAAAAAGTCCGTCGACCATTGCATCGCCATTTTGGTTTGGCTTGCCATAGCTGACGATGCGTACACCTTTGTCGTCAACCAAACCGACAACTATGCCGACACTTTTTCTCGCAACGTCAATCCGGTCTCGTAAAATCTGGCGGATCTCATCATCTGTTATTTCGCTTTGCGCTCGGGAGATAGGCGCCGGCAGTGATACTAAGGAAACCAGTAAAGTGCAGATCAGGATCCGGTTGACTATTTGCTTCATTTGGCCTTCCTTCTCAATATCATTGCCTGTTACGGCCAGAGCTACTGCGATTGAGATTCTGTATCCCTGCGAAGAGTCAGGTCCAGGCAGACTGAGGGTCTGTTAGAAGAAGTCCTAAAACTTTTTCTGGTGTCTGAGCACGTAAACTCCAACCGCCTGGCCGTTCCTCGATAAACCGTAGAAGTCTTCGATTTGATATCCAACCGATAGAGCCTCGCTGAAGGCCCACCGCGTTGCCTCTCGCCACTTATCAGCCAATTCCGGCGTCTGATGGTGCACTCCATTAATGTCAGCAGGGATCTCTATCGCGACATCTTTATGACTCCTAACTTCTAATGATTGGCTCCGCTGAGGCACGTTGCCTGGGCCAACTTGCACAAGAAACGCGACCTGGTCGAGATCAAGATTTGAGGTCCTGCTCCTGTCTTCGCTGTTTAGTCGCTCCTGTACTCGGCTGCTGTCCAGCGGCCAGGTAACCCACAGACGATCAGTGCCGATCTGATGCAAGAAGCTGGATGTGGTTTCACCGTAGAAGTTGATCTTGTACGTGTCCGACACAACCCCAAGCTTCGCGAAGTTGAAATGAGCGTTAAGACTCTGTAGTGGATCGAACGTCCATGTCATGCGGTTGATACCTTGCGCGAGAGCTCGTTCCCGCTGCGCTAACTTGAGTTTGTAACCGAGGTTGAAATTGCGGTAGGCGGGCCTCACCGCCAGCATGTGCGAATGGTGGACCATACGCTCGTCTTCGCGCCCGACGAAACTGTAAGCAAAGCCGACCAGCAATGAGTCTTCGAATGCGCCGACGAGAATCGCCCCCAGCTCCCGCGTCGCAGCCAGGACGGTGAGAGGGACGATGTCACGATCCTCACAGAGCCAGACGTCTTTTTGGATTGATTCAACTTCTCGCATCTCTGCGATGAGCTCTATGTCCCGGATGATGATGGGAAGTTTTTGAGTCACGCTCGCCACGTTAATAGCCAAGTTGGCACACCTGAATCGGCGATCAAGAGTTAAGCCGTCTTCTCCATTTCGGACGGGGACAAAATCGGTTTTGCCCTAATAGTCGCGAAGCCTCAGTACAGTTGGCCAGGTTTCGCGAAGCGATCTCATTGGCACCGCGCTTCAGCTCGGTGGAGCGATAGCCATCCAGTTGCCCGTAACCCGTTTTAACGGTTTATCGATGCGCTGAAACCGTTGAAACGGTTAGAGGTTGGAAAAGACGTTCCCGGCCACCGGGCAAAAGCTGCGGTGCTAATGAGATCGCTTCGCGTAGGCCGCGATCATGCTTTTGCGCAAAGCTGATAAGACTACCATTCAACTTAAGGCGAATCTCCATTCGACCCCTTGGGTTCACGGTACCAGCGGGACCCAGAGGCATATTCCCTGTCAGTCGGTCTCAGCCTCGTGAGCGCACGCTTGGGATCGATATGTGAGCAAGCTACATGGATGGCGTTGATCGCAGCGGTCGGCGCGACATACGAATTCAGAAAAGATGGGCTCACTACGGAGGCAACTATGTGAGCATCGCAATGGCGGGCTATAGGCGTAGTCTCGCTGTCTGTAATTCCAAAGGTCGGCACACCCTGCCTTTTGGCGCGAAGCACCGCCTCCACCGTATCCCTAAGGCATTGCCCGAAGCTGATGGCCACGAGTACGTCTTTCGAGGTCAAGACTTCGACTTTGTGCTGCAGCGTGCCCGTGCTTCCACTTGGCGCCTCCGCGTCGAACCCCAGCACCGACAATCCGTAGGCAAGGTAAAAGGCCAGAGCAGAGGCGAAATCCAAGCCAACAACCAGGACGCGGCGCGAGCGCTTGATCAGTCTGGCCAATTCGATAATGCGCTGTCTATCCAGATCCGACTTCAATGTATTGATGTTGTCGAGCGCTTTCTCCAATGCGTGATCAATGTGATCAGCGACACTTCGCTTCTCTCGTGTCGCCGCTCTCAACACTGTGTAGGGTGTGATACGTGCGACGAAATGCTGACGGAGGTCCGCTGAGAAATCGGAATAACTTTCGTAACCCAGCACTTGAGTGGCTCGAAGTATCGTCGTCGCATCGACGCGATAACGTTTCGCTAACTCGCGAGAAGAGAGAAAACAAGTCTCATCTGCTGAGTCAAGGATGGCTCGGACCAGCTGCCGGCGGCGCGGGTTGAGCCGGCTTTGTGACTCAGCTAAACGGGTCTCCAATACTGACGTCTTCCCGTCTGTGTTATCTGAACCATCAGCAATGCTCCGGGTCTTTTTACGCGAGTTGGACCTGCTCATCTCTTGCCTCTCTTAATGTGTCGCCTGTTTCCCCCACCCGGGTTAGATTATTAGACCGCATCTTACTGAGATCAATTTGCGGTCGGTGTTCATCTCCAAATAAACACACCGTCATCAGGTCCATAAGAATATTGGCGGAGGGAAGATAGCAAATCGGGGCAGGGCAGACAAGACTTAATACAGCATCTGCAGCACTATTGACATTGTGCAGCACTTGCGGTATATCCATGGGCGTTCAATCAATCAACGTATATCTCCCCTGGGCATCTAGAACATTCTTATGGCCCCCCAGCGACGCTTTCGTTTAATTAATTTCCTGCTTCTTGTGTTGGCCGCTTTCCTTCCTGCCTACGCACAGGAAGCACCGCTTACTGGATTTGATGACTACGTCAACAAGGCGCTTCGCGAATGGGAAGTGCCGGGTCTGGCGATCGCAATTGTAAAAGACGATCGGATTGTGCTCGCAAAAGGCTACGGGGTGCGAAAGCTCGGTGACCCGACGCCGGTCGACGAACGCACGGTTTTCGCGATCGGTTCCTCCTCGAAAGCTTTCACCGCCGCGGCCATTGCGATGCTTGTGGATGAAGGCAAACTCAAGTGGGATGACCCGGTTACAAAACACCTGCCCGGCTTCGAACTTTACGACCCTTACGTAACCCGCGAGCTAACTGTTCGCGACCTTCTCTCACACCGCAGTGGACTCGAACGCGGAGACTTGCTCTGGTACGGATCTGAATACAACCGCGACGAAATCTTGCGCCGCACCCGTTATCTCAGGCCTACCTGGAGTCTGCGAAGCACCTTCGGTTATCAGAACCTGATGTTCCTGGCCGCCGGCCAGCTGATCGCGAGAGTGAGCGGCAAAAGTTGGGATGAGTTCATCCGACAGCGCATCTTCGTCCCCTTGACCATGAATGCGAGCAACACGAGCATCAGAGACTTTAAAAACGGCGATAATGTGTCATCTCCTCACGGCAAGTTTGAAGACAAGATTCAGGCGATCGCCTGGCGCAATATCGATAACATCGCCCCCGCGGGCTCGATCAATTCAAATGTCGTAGATATGACCCGGTGGGTGCGACTGCAGCTTGCGCAGGGAGAGTATCAGAAGCAGCGGTTGTTAAGTTCGGGTGCTGCAAAGGAAATGCAGACTTCGCAGACTGTGATTCGAGCCGAGCCCCCGTTCTCCTTGTTTTATCCCGAAGCTCACTTCCTGAATTATGGCCTCGGTTGGTTTCTGCACGACTACAAAGGCCGCAAGGTTGTTGAGCACGGTGGCGCGATCGACGGCATGCGTGCTCAGGTAGCAATGCTTCCCGAAGAGAAACTGGGCGTTGTCATCCTCACGAACATGGACGGCACCCTCCTACCACTTCCCCTGATGTTCCGAATCTTCGACGCATACCTGGGAACGCCGCAACGCGACTGGACCGCGGAGATGCTAAAGACCGTCAAAGGCTTCGAAGAGCAAGGCAAGGCTGCGCAGAAGAAGCAGGAAGCTGAGCGGGTCAAAGATACTCGACATTCAGTAGCTCTGGCAGAGTATGCCGGGACCTACAAGAATGATCTATATGGAGACGTGAAAGTAACTCACGAGAACGGCAAGCTCGGTATGCGCTTTGGCCCAGCCTTTACCAGCGATTTGGAACATTGGCACTACGACACCTTCCGGGCAAAGTTCGTCTCCTCCGGAGTCAGTTACGCCTATCTAACTTTCGCGCTGAATGCGCAGGGCAAGCTGGACACTCTGACATTGAATTTACCGGGGGTCGCGGAATATCCATTCAAGCGAGCACCGGCGACGGCGACCACCGCCGCGATTTCTCTGAGCGAAGAAGAGCTCAAAAAGTTTGCTGGCAAGTACGAATCAAAGACTCCGCCGGTAGCGGTGAGCATTGAGATCGTCGGCGGAAAGCTCAAGGCAATGGTGCCGGGCCAGCCGGTTTATACGCTGGTGCCTGTAGCTGCGAATCGCTTCAGTATTGAGGGAGCCCCATCTGGCTTCTTCATACAATTCGAAGTGGCTGAAGTTTTGGTCAAGAGCCTGACACTAATCCAGGGTGCTGGGCCAAGTCTAGTGTTGCCGAAGCAATAATAACGAACCGATCCGGCGCGGGATCTGTTGGATTCTTAGAACTCCACCTGAACAGTGGCCCCAACTAACTTTCCTTAGAGGAGGCAGAAGTTATGAAATGGACTATCCTTAGATTGATTCATGGCCTGGTGGGAACAATAGGCCGAGCTAAACTCAGTAGGTGCAGCTCCTTGCCGATAGTCCTCTTTGTCGCTCTCTTCGCGTTCTGGTCCTCGAGCGTATCCGCTCAGACAACCACTTCCACCATTGAAGGAACTGTGAAGGATGCTAACGGATCTGTAATCGCCGGCGCTGAGGTCAAGGCGAGTGGGCAAGCTTTGGCGTCCGAGCGGAGCGTCACAACCGACGAGGAAGGGGTCTACCGTCTCAGCGCATTACCTGCGGGAACCTATACTCTGACGGTTTCACAGAAAGGCTTTGCCACGAGCACTACCAACATCGAATTGACTGTCAATCGCGTCGCGACTTTCGATGTCCAGCTGCAAGTCGGCAGCATAGAGGGAAACGTGGCCAACGTTACTTCAGATGCCCTGCCCCTCCTGGAGCCGAATGCGTCTTCTACGGGCTTGACCGTCACTCCGAAACAAATCCGGGACCTTCCCGTCAACGGGCGTGAGTACCTCGACCTTATGCAGCTCGTGCCGGGAGTCGCCATCAACCGGCAATCCACTGGTGACAACGCCAACCCGGTGCTGGGCGAACGAAGCGGCAATAACAATTTTTTTATCGATGGACAGCCAAATAAGAACACCGTCACCGGGGGGCCTGCCGCAGCATTTAACCAGGAGACAATTTCAGAGTTTCAAGTACTAACCACCGGTTACAAGGCCGAGTTTGGACAAGCATCGGGAGCGATAGTAAATGTGATTACCAAGAGCGGTGGTAATTCTTTCCACGGTGTCGGCTCGCTCTTTGTCCGCAACGAGGCTTTCGATTCGTCGAACTCCCTGGATCCAACGGTCACCGAGGCCCCGCACCTCCGCAGGTTGGACTACAGCCTCGCAGTCGGCGGTCCGATCTGGAAAGACAGAATTTTCTTTTTCGGTTCGTCGGAACGAATCACCGAGGACCGGGGCATCGATTTCAAATACCCGGCCTTCCCGGCTACGGCGGCATCTGCGCGGCTGCTGGCGTTGCTTCATGAGCAGGAGGACCCGTTGGACGGTCCGCAGCGGGGTCGTGAAACGCGGAACTTTATCAAGTTCAACGAGACCTTCGGACGCCATCAACTGGTGCAGGAGATGAACTACACCAACGAGTACAACAGGGGAGCCGGCAGTGGGATTCCGTCATCGCGAAGAAACACCAGTGCTCGGCATCTCCTGTTGGGATTCGGCGACACGATGCTGTTGGGCGCTCAGGCGACACCGTGGATCGTGACACTCCGCGCAGCCTTTCGTGGCGAGCCGTCGGACAACCGACCTGCTAGCGACATTGTGGGGCTTACGACTTTAAACTCTTTCACCGCCCAGCAAGCTTGTCCGCCAACGTGCGGTTTTTTTCAGACTGCCGCTGATCCCCCCGCGGTTCAATTCGGAAGCACTACGACGGCATCAAATCTGCACCAGAATTACACGTCATTTGCGGCCAACGCCAATAAGCTTTTTGACCGTCATGACGTGAAGTTCGGATGGCAATTCCTTCGGACCAAAGTCGACGGCCGCGATTCCAGTACTTTGACAAACCAGATCTTTGCGACTATCGATGACTACTTGAACTTTGGATCAGTGAACGGCGGCATTTTTCTGCTTCTCGACGCCGGTCCACGCACGGCTGAAGCAGCCGAGATTCACTTGCGGAATAATTACAACGGACTCTATGTGCAAGATGACTGGAGACTGCTGAAAACCCTGACGCTCAATCTCGGACTTCGGTGGGAACACGATTCCGAATTCACTTCCACAAAAAACTTTTCACCGCGAGTGGGCGGTGCCTGGTCCGTAACGCCGAAGACAGTTGTTCGAACTCACTTCGGCAAGTTTTATGACCAGTTCCGGCTGGGCTTGGTGAGTAATATTCCCGCGTTCGGTGGCAGTGACCGAAGAACTGTACAGTCACTCTACTTTCCCCGCGGATTTTACGGATCCCCAAGTTTGGTCTCGAGTCTTGCCTTCGCTCTCGGCCTTCCAGGACCGTGTATTTCGAATCGCCTGACCGATGCCCAGATCGCGGCTCCTCCCGGAACGGGGTGCCCCTTGGGTGGACCGATGGTTGGAGTTGACAGGCTGAATAACGTCGTAGCTCCCGGACATGCCCCGATTCCAGCGAACGTGCCGATTAATATCAGCAATGTGCAGGCGCTGACAGGTCTAACACCGGCGCAGTACTTGGTACAGGCTGCGGCGGCCATCGGGCGAGCTCCAGGGTATTTTGAGTGGGGCCAATTTGGCGCGTTGAATAATCCCATAATTCCGCCGGCGCCAACGCCCACTGCCGTTGACAGCACATTTAAGACGCCGCATACACTTAGTTTTAGCGTCGGTGTGCAGCGTGAAATATCCAACGATATGGTCGTCGAGGGCGACTATTTTTATCGCAAGAACAACAATCTTCTGGGTCTCAGGCTCAGCAATCTCGCTTTCAGATCGCGCGTCGCCGGTATAGGCCGAAGTTTTGATCCTCCTGGCACACCAGAACTTCCGACCTACGGGCCTTTCTTCGAGGGCACCTACCATGGCTTAGTGCTTAGCTTCAATAAACGACTCAGCAAGCGCTATATGATCGCCGCCAACTATTCATATTCGAAGGCCATCGATAACTCCCTGGGCGTCAATACCCCTTCGACGGACCAATTCATCGGAATCGTTCCTGTCGTAATTGAGCCCTGCGCGGCCGGCAACCCGGGATGTACTCGTCAGACTAACGCGACCGCACCGTTTACCAGCAGAAATGGAAATCTGGTCCAGCAGGCCGGAACATTTCATAACGGTCCAGATCTCGACAAGGGACCATCCAGCCTGGCGCTCGAACAAATTTTCCAGGTGCACGGTCTGGTAGATCTTCCGTGGCAATTTCAGATCAGTGGCATCTTTAGAGCGCAAAGCGGCTTCCCGTTTAGCCGCTTTGACGTCTTGTCGAGGGACCCGGATGGTAACGGCAATTTCAACAGCATCGATTTTACCTCCGGCAGGAATCGCTTTAGGTCGCCGCCCTTCGTCAATCTCGACATCCGTTTCTCCAAGGGTTTCGACATCGGCGAGCGGGTTAAGCTGCAGACCCTGTTCGAGTTTTTCAATCTCCTGAACCGCCGGAACCCTGCCTCGGTCTTCAATCGTGATGACCGTCCACTTGAACCTTTTGGACAGGCAAGTCAGGTGCTGCCTGGACGAGAGGGGCAGGTCGGAATCAGGATAATCTTCTAATACGACTTTCGAGCACTTACTTCATTCTCTCCCTACGTGCGGCGGGGTTTTCGGACCGCCGCACAGACTTAAGAAACGACAGCATAAGACGAAATGTCCGAATGACTCGCGAACTTTTGAAGCAAGTCTTCGCGCGGGTCTTGAGGCAAAACTGAACGTGTAAGCACATGCCGCGGTACGCGTCGCAGGTTGGCGAAAATCGACTTAGGGTCGAGACATTAGTCTTTCAGGACTTTTTGAAGAGAGTTTTCATGACGAAGAAATTCAAGACTGTGAGTTACGTAGTGGCGTTCCTTGCGTGCTGCCTGCTTCTCGTGGCGCCGGTTTCAGCGCAACCGGCCGCGTCGCCGCCCCCGTCGCTGTCGGCGCCGGAGATTACCCGAAAAGTTGACGAATACATGAACGCCGCGATGCGCATTAACCGCTTCAGCGGCGCGGTTCTCCTGGCCCGCGACGGGCAGCCGATTGTCAGCCGTGGTTACGGAATGGCGAACCTTGAGCACAGCGTGCCGAACACGCCGCAGACCGTTTTTCGTGTCGGTTCGGTCACCAAGCAGTTTACGGGGATGGCAGTCGTGCTGTTGCAAGAGCGCGGCAAGCTAAGCGTGAACGACCCGATCTGCAAGTATCTGACGGACTGTCCTCCGGCCTGGCAACCGATCACGATCAAAAACCTTTTGACGCACACTGCCGGCATTCCGAACTACACGGAGTTTCCCGATTTCATGAAGACCGCGGCAGTGGACACGACCGCCGCCGAGATAACCACTCGGTTCAGAGATAAGCCACTCCAATTCGCGCTCGGTGAAAAATACGCTTACAGCAATTCCGGTTACTACCTGCTCGGTACGATCATCGAACGCGCGTCCGGCAAACCTTACGCCGACTTTTTGCAGGAGAATATTTTTGCGCCGCTCGGAATGAAAGATACGGGATACGACAATCCCTCACGCATCATCAAGAACCGTGCAGCGGGCTACGCGCGCACGAGCGACGGGTTCATCAACGCTGCGCCGATTTCCATGTCAACCGCCTATGCTGCCGGCGCACTTTATTCAACAGTCGGAGATTTGCTCTTGTGGGATCAAGCGCTCTACACGGAAAAACTCGTCTCGCGCAAATCGCTCGACGAAGCATTCACTCCGTTCAAAAGTAACTACGGCTACGGCTGGAGCATCGGCAAACGTCACGACCGCCAGGTGATCGCCCACGGCGGCGGCATCTTCGGTTTCTCGGCATACATCGCGCGGTATCCCGCCGATCGCGTGACTGTCGTCGTATTGAGCAACGTGGAAGGAGCACCTTCGGGTGAGATCGCCAACAGCTTGTCGGCGATAGTTTTCGGCGCCAAATATGAAATTCCGGCGGAACGCAAAGAAGTCCAGATAGCAGCGAAGACGTTGGAAAAATACGTCGGCCAGTATCAGCTCACGCCACAGTTAGTGCTGAATGTCACGCTCGAAGACGGCAAATTATTGGCGCAGATCTCCACGCAGCCGAAACTCGAACTCTTCGCCGAATCCGAAACCGTGTTTTTTTTCAAAGTGGTTAACGCGCAGGTCACGTTCGTGGTAAACGCGCCGGGTGAAGTCACCGGAATCGTGTTTCGTCAGGGCGGAAGCGAGATTCCGGCGAAAAAAATATAGCGAGCCGGACAATGACCAACTTACATCTGGAGAAACTGGAACTAAGGGAGATTGAGCTCCCGCTCGTCTCCCCTTTCGAGACCAGCTTCGGACGCACCACGCAACGTCGCATCCTGATCGTCAGAGTGTTCGACAAATCCGGTGCTTCGGGGTATGGCGAATGTGTAGCTGCCGAAGGTCCCTTCTACAATCACGAGACCGTCGACACTGCGTGGTTGATTACTTCTAAGTACGTAGGACCGCTTTTAAAACGAGCCGGCGTAAAGACTGCGAGGGACGTCAACAGTGCGCTCGCGCCGATTCGTGGTAACAAAATGGCCAAAGCCGGCGTCGAGGCGGCGGTTTGGGATCTTGAAGCCAAACTCGCAGGTCGTCCGCTCTGGCAGCATCTGGGCGGCATACGGGAAGAGATCAACTGTGGAGTCTCTATTGGTTTACAGGAAACTACGGAGAAACTGATTGAGAAAGTCGCTCACGAACTCGAGTCGGGCTATCAGAGGATCAAAATCAAGATCAAACCAGGAAAAGATGTTCAGTTAGTCGAAGCAGTTCGCGCGCAATTCCCTGAGATCACGCTCTCGGTTGATGCGAATTCCGCCTACTCTCTTAATGGCGACTTAAGTCTGGTTCACCAGCTCGATCAGTATGCCTTGCTGATGATTGAACAGCCGCTGGCCCCCGGCGACTTGGTGGACCATGCAAAACTGCAGCGAGAGATCAAAACATCAATCTGCCTCGACGAATCCATCTGCAATCTTGCAGATGCGCGTCATGCTTATGAGTTAGGTTCATGTCGGATCATTAATATCAAGCTGGGCCGTGTCGGCGGCCATACAGAAGTTCAACTGATCCAGGCTTACGCGCTTGAGCATGGCATTCCCGTATGGTGCGGCGGCATGCTCGAAGCGGGAATAGGGCGTGCGCATAACATCGCTCTGTCGACGCTGCCCGGCTTCACGTTGCCCGGCGACGTCTCAGCTTCGGCGCGCTACTGGGACGAGGACATCATTGAGCCGCCGGTCACTGTTTCGCGGCAGGGCACGATTAAGGCACCCGCCGGTCACGGTATCGGCTATGAAGTTAATGAAGCGCGCGTCGAAGCCCTGACGGTGCGGCGAGAGACGGTTCGACTCGGGTAACTGGTCAGGACCGTCAGCGATGGCTGTTCAGCACCAAAGGCGCAAAATGTAATAGCCTGGGCCACCGGCCCAGGTAGGTAAGAACAACTTTAGTCTTTCGAGCGCTGAAAGCGCGAAATGATGTTGGAGACATCTGCCATTACTTCTGTTTCGGGGTCGACAGTTCTTATCGCGCGCCTTCAGCGCTGCCAGGATTCAGGCGCTGTTACCCAGGGCGTTGCCCTGGGCTATTACATTTCGCGCCTTTGGCGCTGAGACCAGGACGCGGTTGGAGCCTATCATTCATGACGACGGAAACGCTTTCACATCAAACGGCGACGCTGGAGCGCACGCTCGGCCTGCGTGATCTCATTCTGTTGATTATCGGAACTGTAATTGGCTCGGGAATCTTCATCGTGCCGGGCGCTGTGCTTCGTCAAGTCCAGGGTGACGTAACGCTGGCAATGTTAGTTTGGCTCGTCGGCGGGATCCTGTCGCTGCTTGGGGCGTTGACCTACGGAGAACTAGCCGCAAGAAACCCCCAAGCAGGCGGAATCTACATCTACATTCGCGACGGTTTCAGCCCGTTACTCGCTTTCTTGTATGGGTGGACACTCTTCTTCGTCATCAGCACTGGCGCTATAGCGACGCTAGCCGTGGCGTTCAGCGCCTATCTCAGTGAGATCGTTCCACTAACACCTGTGTTCAGGAAGCTGATTGCCGTCGGGATGATCGCTATCGTAACGGTCGTCAATGTCATAGGCACGCGAAAGAGCTCCGACCTACAGAACTGGACCACAGCGATCAAAGTGGCCGCCATCTTAATCATGAGCGCGACCTTACTCTTGCTTGGTCGCGGCTTCAGCGGTAATGGCGCAACCTTGTCGAGCAGTGTGGCAGGTGCTTCGCTAGCGTCTGGCTTTGGGCTGGCTATGATCGGAGTCCTCTGGGCGTACGAAGGGTGGCAGTATGTGACCTTTAGCGCGGGCGAAACGCTTGACGCTCAGCGCAACTTCCCAAAAGCCCTGGTGATTGGTTCAGCCGCCCTGATCGGTATCTACCTGTTGGCTAACCTGGCATATATCGCCGCACTTGGCCCAACCAGAGCAGCGCAAACTGACAGCATCGCCGCCACCGCCGTGAGTGCGATTGTTGGCCCAGGCGCGGCCAAGTTGGTTGCGCTCGCGATTCTGATCTCGATCTTCAGTGCCGCGAACGGCATTGCTTTGACCGCGCCCCGCGTCTACTACGCAATGGCCCGCGACGGACTCTTCTTCCATCGTTTAGCTGAGGTGCACCCTCGCTTTCATACGCCGGCCTTCGCCGTGTTGGCGGGTTCGGTGTGGGCCGCCGCTCTGGCCGTCACAGGCACATTCGAGCAGTTGTTTACTTACGTGGTTTTCAGCGGCTGGATCTTTTATGCCCTGGGCGCGGCCAGCATTTTTGTCTATCGCAAACGATCACCTGAAGTTACGAGTGCTTATCGCGTGCCGGGATACCCGTGGACGCCGCTGCTGTTCATTCTTGCAGCAGCCGCCCTCGTCATTAACACGATGGCGACGCAACCTGTGCGGGCCGCGGTAGGTCTCGGCATTGTCCTGCTCGGCGCGCCTGCATATTTGATCTGGCGGTCGCGATAAGCGGTTAACGGTAGTGAGACGAATGAATAGAAAGCCATACGTAACGAGACATGAATAATCACAAACATACGAATCGGAAACCTGCCAGGTCGAACAAGTGGTTGGGCCAATCGCTGTGCGCGATGATCAGTGTGTTCGTCATACTTCTGATGACGACCAGGCTTGTTAACGCCCAAACCGTTGACATCGATCGCGTCGTAGCCGAGCTCGAACCTGAAATTCAACGAACTTTGGTAGCGGGAAATATTCCTTCAGCTGCCATCGCGATAGTCGAAGGTGATCGTGTGATCTGGACTGGCGCGTACGGTTACTCGAATCTGTGGGCGCGCACACCCGCCACGCCGAGCACGGTCTATCTGATCGGGTCAACTTTTAAAGCGATGTCCACCATCGCTCTGCTCCAGTTGATGGAGCAGGGCAAATTCAAGCTCGATGACCGCGTCAATGACTACCTGACTGACTTCAAGATTCAGGGTGAGGATCCCCAACACCCGGTAACCTTTCGCCATCTGGTAACTCATACTTCCGGGCTGCCTGGAGACTTCGGCGGATTTCCGGTATGGGGCGACGCGCTGCCGCCAACCATGGATGAATATCTCCGGAAGTCACTCAAGGTCGCCAAACCGCCAATGACTTCTGTTGTCTATTCGAATATGGCCTATACGTTGATCGGTTATCTAGTGCAGAAGTTTTCGGGCGTTCCCTACAAACAATACATTCAGGAGCACATCTTCACGCCCCTGGAGATGACCAGCACGGCATTTGAGCCGCGACCGGATATGGATGAGCGTCTGTCCGTTCCCTACGCAGTGGAAGAAAAGACCGGGAGCCAGGTACCAGCCGTGCGAGTTAGGGCCACTGTCTGGCCGGCGGGCATCGTCTATGGAACGGTGCTTAATCAAGCTAACTGGTTGATCGCCAACCTGAACGGCGGAGTCTTCAAAGAAAAGCGGATCATTAAAGAGCAGACCCTGGAGCAGATGTTCACCCGCCAACACGACCAATTCAAGGGACAGATAGAAGGCATTTGGGGAAATGAAACCGCCGGGTTTGGACTGACGTGGTGGACACAGGTGCGGGACGGCGATCGCTATTTCGCGCACAGCGGTAGCGTTCGCGGCTATACAGCATTCCTGCTTGGCAATCGGGATCGCAAGCTCGGCTTCGCTATCTTGACGAATGGCAATCGCTCGCATCCCCATCTATTCAAGCTGGGCGATCAAGCGATAGACCTGGTTAAGAAGCACAGCAAAGGCAAAACAGTAAAGTGAAGTTCTTCCGTTAGACAGCGCACTTCTGCGCCAACGATAGTGGAAGCACCAGCGCTGCTTCGATAACGCTCGATACCGACTACTACTGATGAGGCTACTTATGAACACGCGATATGTGATTTCCGGTTTACTGATCTGTTTTGCCATAGCGACCACCGTCTTCGCTCAGGAGACGCGAATGCTCCGTCACCCATCGGTGAGCCGCGATCTAGTGGCTTTCGCATACGCCGGCGACCTGTGGGTCGCCGCGCGGAGCGGCGGAAACGCCCGCCGTCTGACTTCGACTCAGGGAGCCGAGGCTGATCCTTACTTCTCACCCGATGGATCCAGGATCGCTTTTAGCGCCACCGTTGCTGGGAACACTGACGTTTACGTGGTGCCAACTACGGGTGGCGACGCTAAGCGGTTGACCTATCATCCCGGTCCTGACCGAGTGAGGGGCTGGACGCCCGATGGACGCCGGGTGCTATTTGCATCGGGGCGGATCAGCGCGCCTCAGCCATATTTTAGGCTCTGGACGATCAACGGCGACGGCGGAGGATTGCCAGAAGCGTTGCCGATGCCTCGCGCGTTCAGCGGCGCCTATTCCCCAGACGGCCTCCGCGTTGCTCATGAAGAATTCTCAACCGCGTTTATACCCGCGTGGCACGAGGCCAGCTATTGGCGAAACTATCGTGGTGGCCGTACCCATCCGATCCGCATTATGAATCTCGCCGATTACTCCGTCGAGAAGCTTCCATGGACCAATAGCAACGACACCGATCCGATGTGGATTGGCAATACCGTTTACTTTCTCTCTGACCGCAATGGGATGGTCAACCTTTTCTCCTACCGCACCGACACGAAGCAGCTCACGCAGCTTACCCGTCACAGCGACTTCGACATCATGAATGCATCAGCAGGCTCCGACGCGATCGTCTACGAACAGGCTGGTTATGTGCACTTGCTCGACACCAAGTCAGGGCAGTCGCGCCGACTGAACATCGAGGTGAACGGCGACCTGCCATGGGCGCGTCCCCAGTTTAAGAAAGTAGTAAGTATGATTCGCAACTCGGCGCTCTCTCCCACCGGCGTACGAGCGGCCTTCGAAGCGCGCGGCGAGATTTTCACCGTGCCGGCCGAAAAAGGCGATTACAGAAATCTGACCCAAAGCCCCGGTGCTCACGATCGTAGCCCCACCTGGTCGCCCGATGGCGCCCAACTAGCCTGGCTTTCAGACGCCAGCGGTGAATATCAACTCGTGCTCGGCGATCCGCTGGGTGTCGGTGCGCCAAGGTCAATTAAACTTCCATCTACGGCATTTTTCTCCGCGCCTACCTGGTCACCTGATGGCACGCAAATTCTGCTTCAAGATAATCACAAAAACCTTTGGATGATCGAAGTGGCCGGAGGCAAAGCGACGAAGATTGATACCGACAATTATCCCGATCCTTTTCGTTCGTACGATGCGAACTGGGCCCCCGATTCAAAGTGGGTTGCTTATTCAAAGAATCTGCCCAGTCGTCTTCGTGCGATCTTCATCTATTCCGTGGCTGAGAAAAAGAGTTATCAAATTACAGACGGACTGGCAGATTCGATCTCGCCGGCCTTCGATGCCGGCGGCAAGTATCTCTACTTCATGGCGAGCACGAATTACGGGCCGAGCACTGGATGGCTGGAAATGAGCTCGATCGATCGACCCGTGCGCCGCGCGATCTATCTGACGGTGTTGGGCGCAACTGAGCCGTCACCGTTATTACCGGAGACTGGTGATGAACCACCACCACGCCCCACGCCGGGCGAAGCGGCGACACCACCGCCGGCCGCACCCCGAACTGTGAACGTTCGCATTGACTTCGATCGGATCGGACAACGAATCATTTCAGTAAACATACCGGCCGGTGATTACAGCAATCTCACCGCAGGTGCGGCAGGAAGTTTCTACTACACAGAGCCAATTCTGACGACTGCACCGGGGCCCCCGTCACTTCGTTTGCAGCGGTACCAGCTCACGGGACGCGCAACCGCGCCGTTCCTCGAAGGCATTCGCTCATACTCGCTCTCGCACGACCGGAAAAAGCTCCTTTATCAAGCCGCTGCGGGTGGGGGAGCCAGCTGGGGCATCGTTCCTACCGATCGACCCGCTCCCGTCAGAGTCGGCGATGGTCCTCTGAACCTGGCGCAGATGGAGATGCGCATCGATCCCCGAGCTGAGTGGGCGCAGATTTATCGCGAGACCTGGCGCGTTCAGCGCGAGTATTTCTACGATCCGAAATACCACGGCGCTGATTGGCCGGCAGTTTTTGAGAAGTACCGCCCGCTGTTGGCTTCCGTCGGCCATCGCGCCGACCTGGCATACCTCATCGCGGTCGTTGGCGGCGAGTTGGGGGTGGGCCACTCTTACCTGACGGGCGCGGGCGATGTCCCAGGTGAAGATCCCGTAGCAGTTGGTTTATTAGGTGCAGACTTTGCCATTGAGAACGGGCGTTATCGAATCAAACGCATCATTACCGGCGAGAATTGGAATCCCGATCTGCGTGCGCCGCTCAGCGCGCCCGGCATTCAAGTGTCCGAAGGAGATTACATTCTGGAAGTGAATGGCCGCTCCCTCGCACCGCCGGCAAATCTCTACAGCCTATTTGAAGGCACAGCCGGAAGACAGACTCTCATCAGGGTCAACAAAACTCCTTCGATGGAAGGTTCTCGCGTTGTCACCGTTATTCCCATTCCAAGTGAAGACGGCCTACGCGCGCGCGCATGGATCGAAGACAATCGACGATTGGTTGACAAGCTTTCGGGTGGACGTTTGGCCTATGTTTGGCTTCCTAACACGGGTGGCCCGGGCTACACCGCTTTCACTCGATATTACTACGCGCAACAAGACAAGGAAGGCGCGATCATCGATGAGCGTTACAACCAGGGAGGACAGGTGGCTGATTACATCGTCAGCGAGCTGGATCGGAAGCTCATGGGTTTCTTCGCACAACGCGACGGCCAGCCAGCAACTTCGCCCACTGCAGGAATCTACGGACCCAAAGTGATGGTAATCAACGAGTCGGCGGGCTCCGGCGGCGATGCTCTGCCCTACATGTTCCGCCAGCGCAAGCTTGGGCCCTTAGTGGGGACCCGCACGTGGGGCGGGCTCGTCGGCACGCTCGGTTTTCCGCCGACGATCGATGGCGGTGGAATTACCGCGCCTAATTTGGCGTTCTATGACCTGTCGGGAAAGTGGGCCGTAGAGAACGAGGGAGTGCCTCCGGATATCGAAGTGGAGTACACACCGGCCGAAGTAATCAAAGGACACGATCCCCAACTCGAACGGGCGGTGCAGGAAGCGATGAGGCTTCTCGAACAGAACCCCGTGCGGCGAGTTCCGCGGCCCGCGCCCATCGATCGCGTGTCGAGGCAGGGAAGCAGATGACTCGGTCTTTCGCGGCTTACCGGATGCCAAAGACTTGAGGATCTCGGCAGACTAACTCTCGGGAAAAACGCGTAAACCTTCAACGAGCAAACGCAACAGAACTATGAGAACCAATCTTAATAAGCTGCTATTTCTCACGCTGGTACTTGCCCTATCAGTGAACGCGCTCGCGCAGAAACCTAATCCAGCTTCATTCGACGTCATTATTAAGGGTGGCACTGTTTATGACGGCAGTGGTCGCGCACCGAGGCGGGCCGATGTAGGGATCAGAGGCGACCGCATCGCAGCCATCGGCAACTTGAGTCGAGCCACAGCAACAACGGTCGTGGATGCTAACGGTCTCGCCATTGCGCCGGGCTTTATCAACATGCTCTCGCATTCTGAATCGTCCCTGATTCGCGATCCCCGCTCGCTTAGTGAGCTTAAGCAGGGTGTAACCACGCAGATCTTCGGTGAGTTTTCCATGGGGCCGCTCAGCGATGAGATGAAAAAGCGGATGCGAGAAACACGAGGCGATAGCACGCTTGAGATCGAGTGGACGACGCTAGCTGAATATCTCACGTATCTCGAGAAACGCGGAATCCCTCAAAACGTCGCGTCGTTCATTGGAGCGGTAACCATTCGTGAGCATGTGATCGGTTTAGAAGACAAGCAACCAACACCTGCGCAACTCGAACAGATGCGCGAATTGGTCCGACGTGAAATGGAGGCCGGAGCGCTGGGCATCACGACTGCCCTTATTTATCCCCCGGCATTTTTCGCCAAGACTGAAGAACTGATCGAAATGTGCAAGGTCGCCGCCAAATACAAAGGCAAGTACACCACGCACATGCGCAGCGAAGGCAATCAGTTGATCGAAGCCGTGCAGGAAACCATTCGCATCAGTCGAGAGGCGGGACTGCCGGCAGAGATCTATCACCTCAAGGCATCAGGCGCGGCCAACTGGGCCAAGATGGACCAGGTCTTCAAGATGATCGAGAAGGCGCGACGCAGCGGGCTAAAGATCACTGCCGACATGTACACCTATCCAGCCGGCGGCACCGGTCTGGACGCCAGCATGCCGCCATGGGTTTGGGATGGCGGGCGCGAAGCCGGCTACAAGCGGCTTCAGGATCCTGATACGCGCAAGAAGATTGCGGATGCCATTCGCATTAACTCGAACGACTGGGAAAACCTCTACGCGCTCGCGGGTTCGCCGGATCGGCTCCTGTTGGCCAGTTTCCGAAGCGAGAAGTTGAAGCCTTTGGTGGGTAAGACGCTGGGTGATGTTGCGAAGATGCGCGGCAAAGACCCGGTCGAAACCATTATGGACCTCGTGCTTGAAGATCGATCTCGCATCGGGACAATTTATTTCCTGATGAGTGAAGACAATCTCAAGAAGCAGATTCGCCAGCCCTGGGTTTCGTTCGGCTCTGATGCTGCTTCGATTGCGCCGGAAGGTAACGCTCTGAGGTCTTCGGCGCATCCCCGAGCTTATGGCAATTTTGCGCGGCTGCTGGGCAAATATGTGCGCGAAGAAAAAGTAATCTCCTTGACTGAAGCGGTGCGGCGGCTCTCAAGCTTACCGGCCACTAACCTCGGACTCGATCGTCGCGGCTTTCTTAGACCCGGAATGTTCGCAGATGTGGTGGTGTTTGATCCGCAAACGATTTCAGACCGCGCTACGTTTGAAAACCCGCACCAGCTGTCGGTCGGCGTACAACACGTGTTTGTGAACGGCATGCAGGTACTCAAGGGCGGCGAGGTCACCGGAGCAAAACCTGGAAGAGCGCTTTGGGGACCAGGGAAGGTGAAGTGAAGATCTGTCAGAGCCGCGAGCGGTAGCGACGGGATTCGCAAAGCGAATCTAGAATCCCGAAAATGGTAGTGCCTAATTTCAAAGTTTTAATGACTGATAGGTTCCTGTATGGGAAGTCGAATGCGATGCAGTTGAGAAAAGACATTCAGCGGTCATTTAAGAAGTCGGCTTCGGACAAATAACAAGCCAGACTAATGGACTTTGGATTTCAAATTAGGGCCCTACCCAAAACGTGCCGCTCTTGATTTGGCTTGAGTCGATCCGGTTGCTACCGAGCCTGTGTGAAAACTCCTTGCCTTAGCGCTAAAGGCGCGAAATGTAATAGCCCAGGGCAACGCCCTGGGTGGCGAGCAGTTGATCCCCGTAGCGCTGAAGGCGCGAAATATGAGGGGCGTTCGACACATTTCGCGCTTTCAGCGCTTAGAAGCTTGACGATCCAATCCTGGGCCGCTGGCCCAGGCTATTACATTTCGCGCCTGTGGCGCTGAGACCCGAGTTTTCACACAGTCTCTACCGCTCGCGGTTCTGACGCGGGCGATCCGAAGTGGCTCAACAAAACGAGGAAGTTGAAAATGAGGAAAGCTATTACCTACTTAGGTCTCTTGGTTGTCACGTTCATCTCCGTCGCAACCTTCGCGCCTGTCAATGCTCAAAATGAGCAACCGCCCTTTACTCGCACCGACGAGATGATTCCGATGCGGGATGGGGTCCGTCTTAATACGCGCGTCTACGTCCCGACACGCACCAGCCCCGACGCGTCGGGGTTTCCCTTTCTTCTTCTGAGGACGCCATATGGCATCGGCAACTCTACTGCGGCTCAAATTGCCGCGGCGCTTCCGGAATTGGCGGCTGAAGGCTTCATCATCGTGCAGCAGGACATCCGCGGACGGTTCAAGTCGGAAGGTCAATTTGTCATGCTTCGGCAACCGCGGGATCCTAAGTACAAAACCGCCATTGACGAGAGCACTGACACTTACGACACGATTGAATGGCTCCTGAAAAATGTGGCCAACAATAATGGCCGAGCCGGGATTGCCGGAACCAGCTATGGAGCGTGGCTTTCGGTGATGGCCATGCTTGATCCGCATCCAGCCCTCAAAGCAGTCGTTCAGCAGGCGTCGCCGGCAGACATGTGGATCGGCGACGACTTTCACCACAACGGCGCCTTCCGTCTGAGTTACGGTTTTGAATACGCCTACATGATGGAGTCGTCAAAGGAAATTTCCGATGTTTCTAAAGTTATCGACACCTTTGATACCTATGAGTGGTATTTGAAACTTGGCTCGCTCGCAAACGTCGAAGCGAAGTATTTTCGCGGAAAGATCCCAAGCTGGCGCGACTTCGCCAACCGTCCAGACTATGACGATTTCTGGAAGCGTCAGGCGTTTGCGCCATGGCTGAACCGCGTGACTGTTCCGACGCTGAACGTTGCTGGGTGGTGGGACCAGGAGGACTTTTACGGTCCGATCAAAATCTACGAACTGCTGGAACGCCATGACAAGGAAAAACAAAACTTTCTTGTAGTTGGACCATGGAACCACGGTGGCTGGTCAAGAGGCGAAGGCAGAAAACTGGGTAAGATCGATTTCGGTAGTGCGACCGCGGAACATTATCGCAGCAAGATACTCGTGCCGTTCCTTGCCCATTACTTAAAAGGCAAGGGAAGTCATGAACTTCCTGAAGCGTTGACTTTCAGGACAGGCGCCAACGAGTGGGTCCGGCACGATGCCTGGCCGCCAAAACAGAATGTTGTAGACCGCAAGCTGTATTTACAAAAGGACAGAGCCCTTTCGTTTACCGCTCCGCCGGCAACAGGCGAGTCTTTCGACAGCTACACTTCCGATCCCGCGAATCCAGTGCCTTATCGTCCGCGTCCGATCAAACTCCGCAGCGGCTGGTCGACATGGTTGGTCGAAGATCAGCGCTTCGTGGACCATCGACCGGACGTGCTCACGTGGATCAGTGAACCGCTCAAAGAAGACGTGATCGTGTCGGGGAGGATTGTCTCTAATCTATTTGCTTCGACAACGGGAACTGACAGCGACTGGATCGTAAAGTTAATCGACGTATATCCGAAGAAGTATGAAGCCGATCCTGAAATGGGCGGCTTTCAACTGATGGTTGCTGGCGATGTTTTCCGCGGACGCTATCTTAAGAGCTTTGAGAAACCTCAGCCGATTCCGGCCAACTCTGTTCAGCACTATCAAATTCCGTTTCCGGCCAACGATCATGCGTTCAAGAAAGGACACCGGATCATGGTGCAGGTTCAGAGCACCTGGTTCCCGGTGATCGATCGCAATCCGCAGCGGTTCGTGCCGAATATCTTTCTCGCGAAAGAGTCGGACTTTCAGCGAGCCACTCAGCGAGTGTTCCGTTCGGGCCGGACTGCCTCGTACATCGCTGTGCCCGTTCAGGGGTCGGCACAGCGGTAACGCTAATAGAAGTGTAGTCTTCCTGCGAAATCTCATAAGCATGTGAATATTTTGCCGGTTACGTGGATACGCATTGTGAGTGCTGACCGATGACCGATGCGCCAACAACGGAGCGGACTTGCGAGGGAGAACGATTGGGGTATTAAAGGACGCTTCGCTGTGCGCAGCTCTTAGTTCAACACCCCTTGTACTACGAGCGCTGAAGTGTTCTCGAAACATACTGATTGAATCGAAGGGAAGATATTAGGAATTATGAAAAATACTTTGTTGATGTTGCTGTTTCTCCTTGGTCTCTCGTGCCAGGTCCTTGGTCAAACACCTGCGAAAGGCTTTGAAGGTTCGTGGCAGGGGACGCTTGAAGCGGGCGGGCAGAAGCTTCGTCTAGCCCTGACCGCGACGAAATCGGAGGCGGGCGCTTATGCCGGTAAATTAGACAGCCTCGATCAGGGCGCGACCATCCCGATAGACTCGATCACGGTCACTGGTGATGCCGTGCGCCTGGAGTTGAAGTCGATCGACGCCGTCTTCGAGGGCGTTCTAAACAAAGATCGCACTGAGTTGACCGGGAAGTACACGCAGGGCGGCCAAGAGTTCCCGCTCAGCTTCAAACGCAGCGAGCAGGCCAACGTAAAGCCGCCGCCGGCGAAAGACTTTGAAGGTTCGTGGCAAGGTACGCTTGAAGCCGGTGGGCAGAAGCTCCGTTTGGTCGTGACCGTGACGAAATCGGCCGCGGGCCCTTACACCGGTAAATTCGATAGCCTCGATCAGGGCGCGACTATCCCGATTGACACGATTACGGTTAATGGTGATACCGTGCGCTTCGAGATCAAGTCTGCCGCGATCGTTTACGAAGGCACCTTGAATAAAGAGCGCAGTGAGTTGACCGGGACGTTTAGCCAGGGCGACCAGAAGTTTCCGCTCACCCTAAAGCGCGGCGGCCAGGCAGCCGCGACGCCGGCAGCGACGGCCACGCCGAAGCCCGATTACTCCGCGCCCGCTGACGCACCCTACACCGCTGAAGAGGTGGTGGTGAAGACGCCCGCCGGCCACACGCTAGCCGGCACACTGACCCTGCCCAGGACTGCCAACCGCACGAAGCCCGTGGGCGCGATTGTCACAGTCACGGGATCCGGACCTCAGGACCGCGACGAGAACATCGGGCTGCCAGGGTTTCTGCCGTTCCGCCAAATCGCGGATTCGCTAGCGCGCCGTGGGATCGCGGTGCTGCGCATGGACGACCGTGGGACAGGAGCATCGGGTGGCACGTTCAAGGGCTCGACCAGCGCCGACTTCGCCGAGGACGTGCGCGCCGGCCTGGCGTATCTGCGCACGCGTCCTGAAATCCGGGCCGACCGCCTCGGGGTGCTGGGCCATAGCGAGGGTGCCATAATCGCGCCGATGGTGGCCGACAAGGAACCTACTTTGCGCGCCATCGTACTGCTCGCCGGTATCGCGCAGCCGGGGCGCACCGCGCTTTACTTTCAGCTCAAGAACATCGTCGAGCACGACACCAAGCTAACGCCCGCCGAGCGTGAAGCCCGCATCGCCGACATCCCGAAGAGGATCGACGCCATGGCGACCGCTGACCCGTGGATGAAATTTTTCCTCACTTACGATCCTGCTCCGACCATGCGGCGCGTGAAGACGCCGGTGTTGATCCTCACCGGCTCGCGCGACCAGCAGGCTGTGCCCGCGGAGGTGGCGTTACAGGAGGCTGCCTTCAAGGAAGGGGGAAACAAGGACGTGACTGCGCGCGTGGTGATGGACGTTAACCATCTCTTCGCGCAGGACACCGACGGCTTCCCGATCAACTATGCGAAGCTGCCGCCGCCGATAATGATGCGGGCCGACGTGTTGACGATGATCGGCGATTGGCTCGCGCAGCGGCTCCGGTGATAAATAGGCTGACATTCGAGCTGATGTAAGTATTTGATAAGGTGGGCTTAGGTGGAGCAGAGGGGGATCGAACCCCTGACTTCCGCATTGCGAACCGGACTCTCGGCAAAAACGTAAGTTATTGCCGTTTTTTAAGTTGCAGCCACCAAGAGATTTTAAAGCTTCGCTTTTTTCCCATTCCTTACCATCCCATACCCGTGGCGTGCAGTTATTTTATGTGATCTATACGTCTCCGGGCGATTGCGGTACAATCGCGGCACCAATTTCCCTATCCCCCTCAAAACAAGGTCGGGTTCAAACAACCCGCTAAGCAAAGGATGACGCCCATGAGCGAGACGAACAACCGAGTACGGTTGGCAGGCGCGACTCTCGGTCGGTCCCGGCACGTCTGCGCCTTTTTCAATACGAAAGACGAGGAATATCGAGTACTCCTCCCCTTCATCAAAGAGGGCTTCGATCAGGGTGAGAAGGCCTTTCACATCGTCAAAGACGGACATCGTTCCGAACATCGGCGACGCCTTCAGCAGGCAGGAATCGCCGTGGACCAAGCCGAGCACGATGGGCAACTGGAGATCCGTCGCTGGGAGGACGCCTACTTACGCGAGGGTCGCTTCGATCAGAACCGGATGCTGGCCCTGATCGAGGAAGTGCTGCAAGCCGGCAAGGCGCAAGGCTACCCTCTCACTCGCCTGATCGCCAACATGGAGTGGGCGTTGGAAGATCGGCCCGGCGTAGACGACATCGTGGAGTATGAAACCCGGCTCAACTATGTCCTCCCGAAATACGATGATGCCGTGTGTTGAACGTATGATCTGCACCAGTTTGGTGCTGAAGTAGTCATGGACATCATGCGGACTCACCCAATGGTCATCATTGGTGGCATTCTGCAAGAAAACCCATTCTTCGTCCCGCCCGACCAGATGTTGCAGGAACTGCGGCAACGTGAGGGGACTGCCAAGGGCGAATGACTGTGGATACGATGCCGACCACCCCGGATGAAACACAGTCGCTTCGCCGCTGTGTCCGCGAGCTGACGGCTCTCTCGACGTTGTCTGCTGTCTGGAGCGGGAACGACATTCCGGAGATTGTCCAGGGATTATGCCGAGTACTTTTGAGTTCTCTCAATGTGACTTTTGTTTACGTGTGGGTAGGTGGCGACAAAGGGACGGAAGTTGCCGAAATTGCGACCCATCAACGCGAACCAATCCCACCGCTCCAGATTCAGGAGATGGCGAAAACTCTTGAGCCGCTTTTGAGATCCGGCAACATGGAACCAACGCCCACCATTCCGAATCCTTTCGAGAGTGGAACGCTGCGTCTTGCAATTACTCCCCTCGGAGTTGGTGCGAATGCCGGTGGGGTGGTTGCCGGTTCCCCCCGCCCAGACTTTCCCAGCCAAACAGACAGGCTACTGCTCAGCGTCGGCGCGAATCAGGCGGCGGTCGTGCTGCAACAAAAACGATCCGAAGCGCAAATTCGTTGCAGCGAGAAGGAACTTGCGGATTTCTTTGACAACGCCACGATGGGATTGCATTGGGTAGGACCAGACGGCACGATCCTCCGAGTAAACGCGGCTGAACTGGATCTACTCGGCTACACCGACAAAGAGTACATCGGCCATCACATTGCTGAATTTCACGACGACCGCGACGTCATTGACGACATCCTGCGGCGGCTTTCGTCCGGAGAAAAGCTGTACAACTATCCGGCGCGAATGCGGTGCAGGGACGGCTCAATCAAACACGTGCTGATCGACTCGAGCGTGCTGTGGGAAGACGGCAAATTTGTGCACACCCGCTGCTTCACTCGTGATGTTACTGAGCAGCGGGAAGCGGAAGAATTGCTCCGCAGGCATACTGCGCAGCTTCGCTTGTTATGGGAAGCAGCAGGGGTCCTGCTCACCGCTGAGAACCCCGACTCGATGCTACGAGCTCTGATTACCAAGGTCGGCACGCATCTCGGGGTGGACACCTACTTTAACTTTACAGTCAACGATGCCGGCGATGCTTTGCTGCTGGCGTCCTGTGTGGGCATTCCTGCTGAAACGGCCCAGACGATTCGCCGACTTGATTTCGGCCAGGCTGTTTGCGGCGCTGTCGCGTTGCACCGTCAACCTATTGTGGCTACCTACATCCAGCAGTCAGACGACCCGCGGGTGCAGTTGGTCAAGTCGTTCGGTTTGCGCGCATACGCGTGCAACCCACTGCTTGTCGGTGATCGGCTGCTCGGCACGCTTTCCTTCGCTAGCAGGATCAAGGACGAATTCGACCCCGATGAAGTGGCCTTCATGGAGACCCTCTGCCACTACGTCACAGTCGCTTACGAGCGACTGCGATTGGTCAATGAGTTAAAAGAGTCAGACGGCCGCAAGGATGAGTTCCTGGCGACGCTCGCGCATGAGCTGCGGAACCCATTGGCTCCCGTCCGCAGCGCCGTTCAAGTGCTTCGACTCAAAGGGCCGGACCAACCTGAACTCCGTTGGAGCCGCGACGTGATCGAGCGACAAGTCGACCACCTGACTCGCCTAATCGATGATCTGATGGACGTCTCCCGGATCACCCGCAACAAGTTGGAACTTCGAAAGCAGCGAATGGAACTGACGCAGGTCATCAAGGGGGCCATTGAATCAAGCCGTCCTGTAATAGAGCAATGTGGGCACGAACTGTTACTCGACCTGCCGTCGGAGCCGATTTACGTCGACGGCGATTTGGTTCGTCTGGCCCAGGTATTTCTGAATCTGCTGAATAACGCCGCCAAATACACTGAACGAGGGGGTCGTATCTGGCTGAGCGCCTCGCGGCAAGGCGACGACGTAGTAGTTCGGGTGAAGGATAATGGAATAGGTATTCCTCTTCAGAAATTGGGCCGCCTGTTCGAGATGTTTTTTCAAGTGGACCGTACGCTGGAGCGGTCACAGGGCGGACTCGGCATCGGGCTATCGCTAGTCAAACGCCTCGTCGAATTGCACGGCGGCAAGGTTGAGGCTTATAGCGAAGGGTCCGGGAAAGGGAGTGAGTTTATCGTGCGGCTCCCTGTGATTCTCGAGAAGGTCAACCCAGCGCAGTCGAGGGAGCCGAGCGGCGTTGGTGATTTCAAACCGGCCTGTCGTCGCATAATCATCGTTGACGACAACCGTGACTCGGCAGACGCGCTCGCGATGCTGTTGCAGCTGTACGGCTACGAGACGGACACGGCTTATGATGGCTTGGAGGGAGTGGAAGCAGCCGAGCAGTTGCGGCCCGACGCAGTGTTGCTCGACATTGGAATGCCTCGTTTGAATGGCTATGACGCGTGCCGTCGCATTCGGGAAAAACCTTGGGGGAAGGGCTTGGTATTGATTGCCATGACTGGCTGGGGCCAGGACGAGGATCGCCGCCGCACCAAGGAAGCGGGCTTCGACGCTCACATTGTAAAGCCGGTGGACCCTACGGATCTCATAAAGCTACTCGCCTCTTTGTTCATCGAAAATTGGCAGCGTACAGAACGTTCAAGCTAACCCGAGCTTCCGGCGCCATATGGCACCGTGGTGGTGTGGTTTGGGCAGAGAAATCCAAATTAAGACACCTCTTGGCGTTGGGGGACAGATTTAATCAAGAAAGTTTCCGTCGGCGATCAAAGCTGCGGCTCAAATCCTTCAGTGAACCACCTCGGCGGCTTCGCGGATTCGGCGCAGCATCCCACTGAATACCAACTGATGCAGCGGCCACAGCGCATACCAATAGAGCCGGCCCCACAATCCAACCGGATCAAAAATTGCCGTTTGCCGGATGGTGGAAGCGTCAGCGTCTCCGTTGACTTCGAACTCAAGCCAGGCGCGACCGGGTAATTTCATTTCGGCAACGAGCCTCAGCAAATGATTTGGCTCAAACTTTTCAACCCGCCAGAAATCGATCGTGTCGCCAACGCGCAATATATCGTTAGCCGGACGTCCGCGTCGGACGCCGACGCCACCCAACAGCAGATCCAGAAAACCACGAACTCGCCACAGCCGATTCCAGGCATACCAGCCGCTCTCGCCGCCGATTTTTTGAATTGGTCGGAAGGCGTCTTCAGGCGATCGTTCCACTTGCACGGTTCTGGAATCGACGAGGCGAGTTCCAAACTCCACGCCGCCCCACGACCGTGTCGCTCCCGACGACGAAAGTGCATCAGACCAACGTGTCGCCTCAAACTTTCGCTCTTCTCTGGCTAACGCCTTTGCAATCGCTTCATCAATGCCGACGGGCCGGATGTCGAATACTTCAAGCGCACGTTTGTCCCGGACCACAGTCGAATGAACTATACTTTCGATTAGTTTTCTTCCGATCCGCGCGTACAAAGGCGTAACCAGACCCAACCATAGACTCGACAGAAAAGGCGTAAGCACCGGAACGCGAATCATCCTGATGCGCAAACCGCGTTGCCGTGCGTATGCGCGCATGATGTCGGCATATGAAACTTGATCCGCGCCGCCAATTTCATAGATCCGGTAGTCAGAAACCGGCAGGCTCAAAGCGGCCACCAAGTAGGCTATCAAGTCGTCTATGGCGATTGGCTGTGCCGGCCTCGAAACCCATTTTGGCGTGATCATGATCGGCAAGCGCTCAACCAGCGAACGAATCATTTCGAACGAAAGACTGCCGGACCCAATAACGATCGACGCGCGAAATTCGAGCACCGCCACGCCGGACTCGCGCAGAATCCTTCCCACCTCCTGGCGGCTGCGCAAATGCGGGGAAAGCTTCTCTTGATCATTCCCGAGTCCGCCGAGGTAGATGATCCGACCGACGCCGGCGGCTTTGGCCGCCGCCCCGAAGTTCTGCGCCGCGTTTCGATCATTCTCTTCAAACGATCCGCTCGAGCCCATTGAGTGGACCAGGTAATACGCGACCGCGACTCCGCGCATGGCCTCTTCGAGGCTGCTGCGATCCAGCACGTCGCCACTGACGATCTCTGTCCCCACGCCTACCTTCGGCTTAAGAAATTCCGGCCTCCGCGCCAGGCAGCGAACGCGAATCTGCCGTTGCTCGAGCGCCTGCAACAAGCGGCCCCCGACATAACCAGTCGCCCCCGTCAGCAGGATCAATCCAGGTTCGCGTTCGAACTGTTCTTGTTGATGCTCAATCATCTAGATTTTTCGCGAATCATACGCCCAATGAAGCAGGGCCTGTCGCTGCCGGCGCCGGCAATCGAGCGCCCGTCGGGGACAATTCTTTCGCAGCTGAGCAACGTGACGTTGCACGGCACGCCACCGTTTGATTTGTCGCTCGTCGTCAACGCATCTGCGGCCCACGTAGTAACGGCAATACCACTGGAACCAGCCGCGTGGATCTTCGTGATAAATCCAACCCTTCTTTTTCCAAACTGACAGCGGTTGCGAAGCGTTTACTTTGAAGAAATTCAGCTCGGGATCATGACGATCGCGATTGAGCTTTGCCTGCTTGAACCACGAAGCCGGAAATTCCTTTCGGCAATCAGTCAGATACTTGCCACCGAACACGCCCAATTCAAGCATTTCTTTGGGGGTTAATTCGGGCTTAAAGTCGGGATGAAAGTTTCTGCCGGCTGGCTCAATGCAGTAGTAGACATAACCGGTCTGCATCAGATCGTTAACTGCAACACGACGCTTTCTCATGCGATTATCGTTGCGCCGATAGGGCAGGATGTGCGGTCCTGATCATCCGCGTCGTATCAAACCCGCGTGCCTGCATCTTCGCGAGCAATTGCCGGTAAAGCGCCTCGTCGATTTGCGGCGTACGGCTCAGGATCCAGAGATAGTCGCGACCCGGTTCGCCGACCACGGCGTACTCGTAGTTCGGACCAAGGTCCAGGATCCAGTATTTACCGTAAAACGGCCAGAAGAAAGTAACTTTCAATTTGGCGTTCGTTTTCTTGTCAACGATCTTCGCTTTGCCTTTGGCGGTGGTGAACTCGCCTGAAGCCTTGCGGCAGCGATTTACGACTTGAATGCTTCCATCCGAGCGCAGGGTGTAGTTGGCTGTGACTGAGTCGGCGCATTTCTTCTGGAATCGATTCGGCAGTCGCGCAATCTCGTACCACTGACCAACATAGCGTGAAAGATCCACCGACGGCACAACTTCCAGGTCATCTTTCCGGCTGCCGGCAGACGTTCCTGCTAACAATGTAGAAGCGATCATGGTTATCACTATAAGATTCGTAATCATTTGTGTCTAAACTCCTGGTGCAAAAATTCGACGTTGCACGAAAAACTGAGAGAAGAGCCCGGCGCCCTTGCTAGCCACATTTTTTGGCCCTTCTCTCCAAGTGCTATGCGCCGTTCATCACTAGGCCGTTGCTGCGGTTGCCGGCATCAACACGGAATCGATCACGTGAATCAGACCGTTGGTTGCTTCCACGTCCGGGGCAATAACCTTTGCATCGTTTATCTTCACCCCGTCCTGCTTGCTAATCTTCACCGTCTGACCCTGAAGTGTAGTAGCCGAATTCAGATTGGCAATCTCGTGCGCAGTGACTCTGCCTGGCACGACGTGATAAGTCAGAATCGCCGTCAGTTTGTCCTTGTTCTCGGGCCGAAGAAGGTCGCTCAATGCCTGCGGCGGAATCTTCGCAAACGCATCGTCGGTTGGCGCAAAGACTGTGAACGGACCCTCAGTCCTCAGAGCCTCGATCAAACCAGCGGCTCCCAGGGCCGCGGCCAGCGTCGAAAAGTTTCCCGCCGATAAAGCGGTGTCAACTATGTCAAATTGGTTTTCCATCACTTCTCCTTTGTTGTTGGTTGATTGTTGAAGTTTCGCTGAAACGACTCTCAGAGGTCGCTCACATCTTCGGCATTAGCACTGTATCGATAACGTGAATGACGCCGTTGGAAGCGTTGATGTCGGTCTGCGTTACCTTTGCGTTGTCAACGCGCACTCCATGCTTTGTGCGTACTTTGATCGAGCTGCCCTGCAGCGTCTTGACCCGGCGGCCATTCAGTTTCACAACTTTGCTGGCCGGCACATTTCCCGACACCACGTGATAGAGCAGTATCGACTTCAGCTTCTCCTTGTTCTCTGGTCTGAGAAGAGACTCGACCGTGCCCGCCGGAAGTTTGGCGAATGCTTCATCCGTCGGCGCAAAAACTGTAAACGGTCCCGCACCTTTCAATGCCTCGATCAATCCGGCCGCTTCGAGGGCCGCTGCCAGCGTCTTGAACTGTCCGGCGCTGATCGCTGTATCCACTATGTCCGCCTGCTTGAGCGGATCGTTGACGACCGCGTGGGTCGAAGTAGTAGCGCCAGCGACCACCAGAATGGCAAACAACACGCCACCCCCAAAGAGTTTCTTCCCTGTCCAATTACTTAGCTTCATGGTAAAAGTCTTTCCTTTCTGGTTAAGGCCTCACGAAGAGGCGCTGGTTTAGTAACCTCCGCCTTAGCGGCACTAAGCCGCTCGTCGCTCTAAAAGTCCCGAAATTCGTTTGAGCGGTTTGAGCGTTTTGGACTATACGGGCTAGACCCTCTGCTGTCAAGAGTCACCGAGCAATCCCTAGATTATTGTACGATTTGAGCGGTTTATGGTATGGTGCTATCGAGGGGGCTAGTCAGTGTGTCGTCTGCTAACTTAACCACCAAAGAAGTCGCGCGCCTGCTCCAGGTAAGCGAAGCCACCGTCAAGCGTTGGGCCGACGATGGCTTGCTGCATTCGAGTAAGACTGCCGGCGGTCATCGCCGCTTTAGTACTCACAGCATCGCCACCCTGCGCCGTGAAAAGGGCATCGGACCCGCGCCGGCGGCGCCTCGCCCGCAAAAGAAAAGCCGCGCCGTGAGCCTGCGTTCTTCGGCGAGCCTCACCGAGTTACTCCTGAGTGGTGAAGAGAAGGAAGCCGCAGCGTTCCTGATTCATGCCTACATGGAAGGCCAGTCGCTGGCGGCGCTGTTCGATAAGACGATCACGGAAGCCATGCACGAGGTGGGCGACCTATGGTTTCGGGGAACGGTCACGGTTGCCGACGAGCACCTGGCAACCCGAGTCGTACTTAGCGCGTTGCAAAAGCTGCGCGGCATACTTGTGCCTGCCGAGCCCACCGGACTGAAAGCGATCTGTTGCGGAATTGAAGGCGACCTGCACGAGGTGCCGGTTCACCTGGCAGAAATGATTCTTGAGACTGAAGGCTGGGAGGCGCGGAACCTCGGACCCAACACGCCGCTGTTTTCGCTGCGCGAGATGGTCACCCAGCAACGCCCGGAACTTGTCTGCACCTCTGCCCGGAGCATTGCCGATTTAGATCGGGCCACGACTGAGTATGCGCAACTTCGCAAGGTCACCGGCAAACTCGGAATTGCGGTTGTGATTGGTGGCGAAGGATTTCGGGATAATACGCTTCGCGAACGGTTCCCCAGCGACTTCTACGCCGAAGACTTCGCTGGCCTGTCAAAGTTTGTGAGGGCGTTAGCGAAGCGTCATGCCTGAGTCTTCCAAACTATCTGTTTGCGTTGCGCCCAAGTATGCGCCCTTGCCCCCGCCGTATGCTCATCATAGTCACTGAGACAGATTCGGTTTCTCGCCAGATTCTTGGCAGCGTAAAGCGCCTAATCTGCTGACTTTACCGTGCTGTGCGGTTTTTCTGGCCAGATATTGGCCAGTTGGGGAAATCGGTTCTAGTGGGTATGTGCTTGTAGTTACTGGAGCAGCGAGGGTTATTGGTGGAGCATAGGAGGGTCGAACTCCTGGCCTCCGCATGCGAATCGGACTCTCGGCAAAAACGTAAGTAGTTACCTTTTATAAAGTTGCAGCCACCAAGAGATCATAAGGGTTATCTGGTTCTTTCCTATTCCTTACCAGGCCTTATACGTCGGGTGCAGTTATTCTGGCCACGTATTGGCCACTTGGGATTTTCCAAATCAAGACGGTCTTGAAGATGCGAATTTGGCATCTCAAGAAAGCACCCCAGCTATCTGCCAGCGCTCCGACTCGCCGAGTTTACAGGGCAAACATCTTCAACTGCCGCGCGCAACAACTCAGCTACGCTCCAAGCTTGAGCGACACAACCACGCGGGGTGTGTGGATGATCGCCGTCGAAGATTTCTGAGACTTGTCCGAGACACGTTTCCATTAGATGGTCCTCAAAGTTCTTAAGCCATTCAATGGCGAACTTACGCCCAGCTCCCTCACCAAATGTTTTTGCATATGCTGTGATATATGAACCCATCAACCACGGCCACACGGTACCCTGATGATAAGAGCCGTCACGCCTTCGCGGATCGCCTTCGTAACGACCGAGGTAACGGGAATCGTTCGGCGATAGGGTGCGGAGGCCGCATGGCGTTAACAGCTCGCGCTCGACCACGCGCAGGATGCTTTTCGCTTGCGCGGTTGAAACGATCGAATTCGCCAAGCTAATCGCGAAGACCTGATTGGGCCTGATCGACGCGTCGCGCTCTTCGCCATTCACTACGTCGTAAAGACAACCTGCCTCCTCGTTCCAAAGCTGTTCATTGAAACTCTTGCGCGCGGATGCCGCCATTGCTTTGTACTGCTTTTGATTTGCTTTATCGCCGAACTTTTCTGCCAGGTCCTCCATTACCCGAAGCGCGTTGTACCAAAGGGCTTGAATCTCGACAGCCTTGCCGGTCCGTGGCGTGACCACCCAGTCACCGACTCTCGCGTCCATCCAGGTGAGTTGCACACCAGGTTCGCCTGAGTAAAGCAGGCCGTCTTTATCTACGTGGATCTGGTAACGCGTCCCTTTGACGTGCCAGTCAATTATATCCGTCAACACCGCATAGAGGTTGGCGCGAACGAACTCGAAGTCATTCGTGTATTGCAAAAGCGAGCGCACGGCTTCAAAGAACCAGAGCGTCGCATCGACCGTGTTGTACTCAGGAGTCTCGCCTGCATCCGGAAAACGGTTCGGTAACATTCCTTGATCGACGTGCGCCGCAAACTCGGCCAGGATGCTCTTCGCGATTTCGGCGTGACCGGTCGCCAGGGTCAAACCCGGCAGTGCGATCATCGTGTCACGGCCCCAATCAGCGAACCAGTGATAGCCGGCGATAACAGTCTTGCAACGTTCGCGCGCAACAATGAATTGATCTGCGGCGGCGGTAAGTGTGCTTATTACTCTATCAGCCTCGAACTTCTCGCTTAATAAGTCTCGGCGTTCCATCTCTGCCTTGAGGTAAGCGTCGGCCTTAGCAACATCGCGGCGTTCAGTTGACGCGATAATGCTGATTTTTGCGAATGGGTTAAGATCAAAAGTGAAAGAGCATGGGCTGAAGAGATCTTCGGCGAAGTCGAGACCGCGTTCCTGTTCAACCGCATATTGAAAGTTGCGATACCAAAAGCCGTTTACATCGATTTGGGCAGTATCATGTGCAAAATGCAATGCAGGTAAGTCGCTGTAAGGCTTGACCGTCGTCAATCCATCCTTAGTTTCCACGTTTGAATTCAGCGCACGGTTTTCATGCGTCGTGCTGTGATAATCGCGAAACGCGATCAGCGGGCGAACCTCTAAAACGATCGGGACAGCGGTCCGACCTTCAGGCGGCACCGACACTTCATACTGCACAGCCGTCGTGTTCTCTCCCTGCACCATGAACACACGCTTTTCCAAACGCACTCCCTCAACTTCGTAGGTGAAAACCGGAAACGGATCGAGACGGAAGCCGGTCTGATATTTGAAGCCCTCCGGATGAACAACGCCCGGATACTGATTGGCTGATAGTTCGTAGCGCCGGCCATCAATAATGAGTGTCTCTTCGAGTTTCGATAGCAAAACCAGGCGACCCACTGGCGGCTTTGTCGCGGCGGTCAGCAGGCCGTGATAGCGGCGCGTGTTCAGTCCGGTGATCGTCGATGACGAAAACCCGCCGATGCCGTTAGTTTCGAGCCATTCGCGCGACAGTGCCGTTTCGAGATTGCGACGACTCTCCTGATCTATTTCAATCATTGCTACCTTCTTTCTGAGAACGCAGCTAAGCTGCGCGACTTTCAGAATCATCCCCCGTTGCTTCGACCAGTACTGGCCGCTCAACTCGCATATTCACATCCAGGAACTGCACAAGGTCCTTCGAGAATATGAGATCCAGGAACCAATCGAGCGCTACCCTCACCTTCTTTTCAAACCGCGGCAGCTTGCTTAGATAGATTGTCCGCCACAGCCACCACGCGATGAAGCCGGAAAAGTTCACTCCCATTATTCGGGCGACACCGGTGCGTTTGCCGATCGAGGCCAGCGCGCCAATGGTCTTGAATTCGAAGCGTCGCCGCCGGCCACCATTGATCGCGGCCACGATGTTTTCGGCCACAATTTTTCCCTGACGTATCGCGTGTTGGGCGGTTGGTGGACAGGATTTGCCCGTGGTCGGATCGGGGACGGCAGCGCAATCGCCAAGCGCCCAGACTCCGGGATTTTCTGTGACTTCAAGAAATTCATTCGTGACCAACCGACCGCGTTCCCTGGAACAATTCAACATGTCGAGCAGTGGGTTCGGAGAAACGCCAGCGGTCCAAACCAGCATGTTGGTCTTAAGCGAAGTCCCATCACTCAGATTAACCTCATCATTCGAGACACTCTGGACTGCCGTGTTCATGAGAAACTGCACCCCGCGACGCGCAAGTTTCTTGCGCGCATATGCGCCAAGTTGCGGACCCAGTTCCGGCAAGATCACATCGGTTGCTTCGATCAGGACAATGCGCAGCTCCTTTTCGGAGAGCTTTGGATAGAACTCAATCGCCTCACGGACAAAATCATTTACAGAAGCTATCGTTTCGACGCCGGCAAACCCGCCGCCCGCCACCACCACAGTTAATAGGCGCGACCGATCCTCGCAGGCACATTCAAAATCTGCTTCCTCGAGGTTCTTGATCAGACGGCTGCGCAGGCGAATCGCATCGCTCAGCGATTTCATTGTCAGAGCGTTTTCGGCCAGGCCCGGCAAGTTGTAGAAGTTCGTAACCGAACCAAGTGCCAGCACCAAATAGTCATAGGACAATTCGTGATCGTGATTGTCATCGGCATGAGCAACGATCACGCGACGTTCCTTCAGATCGATTCTCTTGATGTCGCCATTAAAAAAATGTGTGCGGCGCAGCAGCTTGCGCACCGGATTGACGATGTGTGTTAAGTCCAAATCGCCAGCCGCAACTTCATGCAACATCGGCGTGAACAGAAAGAAGTTCTCGCGATTGACGAGCGTGAGTTCAACATCAGAGTGGCGACGAAGCTTCTTCTCAAGATGCAGAGCTGTGTAGAGACCGCCGAAGCCGCTTCCCAGAATCAGGATTCTCCTAGGTCGGTTTGAATCGCTGGCCATCAGGTCAGCTCCGCAACTTCACAGTAGACTTTGATGGCGCCGTTAGGATTCGTAAGCTTCGCGAACAGTTCCCGATAGTTTTCCAGACCCTTGACTGGATGTGTCAGCAAGCGCGAAAGCCAGCCGGGATATTCGGCTTCGGATTGCGCTAAGTCCTTGACACCCATTTCGAAATATTCCCGATTCGCATTGACAGTGCCGACCATTACCTTGTTGCCGAGCACGAATTCAAGATTGATCTTGTCTGCCGGCACTTCCACCTTGCGATCGCCGCCGGTGACACTGGACAAAACCAGCACGCCGTTTTTGCCAAGCGCTTGCATGCTATCGAACACTACTGGCGAAAATCCGGTAGCTTCGAAAATGATGTCGAACGGCCCGTACTTCTTTGCGCCTTCAAGGATTGAAAGCTCGTCAGTCGGTTGATAGGTCGCGCCGATCGCCTCGATCAAATCTGAATTCAAGTAGGGCTTCGCGGTCTTGCCGAAGGTGGTCACCTGCAAACCCTTGAGGCGAAGCACCAGAGTCGCCAGCAGACCAATCGTCCCAGCGCCCATGACCGCGGCACGTTTCGGTTTCCAAACCCGCAGACGGCGCTGAATTTCGTAGGCTTGAGCGATCCCCTTCTCAACGACAGTGGTTGGCTCGAGTAGCACGCCGACTTCTTTCAACCCTTGAGGAATCTTGACGATGAACTCGGCATCATCGACGTAGTACTGGCTCATGTAACCGTGGCGCAGATTGATGCCGCGCTCAAAGTAGGTATCGTCCGTCGTCATGTCGTTGGTGCCGATTAGGTCGTAGATGCTCGACCCCGGACGCCGAACCGTGGCAACCACGTAATCGCCCGGCTTCACTTCCATCACGTTTGGGCCGACAGCTTCGACTTGGCCAAAACCTTCGTGGCCGATTACCAGAAAATCGTAGCCCTCTGGTGCCTGCCCATACTCCGCCGCGTTAATTTCCTTGTCGGTGCCGTCAACGCCAACGCGCAAGACTTTGACTAAGACGCCACGACCGTTCGGCACGTCTGCGACTTTCGGCGCCGGTAATTCCGCCAGATGAACTGTGTTTGCTATTCCTGGTCTAACTGCAATTGCTTTCATGATTGCTCCTCGAGGATGTTTCGAGTTTCGAGTTTCGAGTTCCAAGCTTCAGTGTTCGGGCTGCAGACGAAAATTAACTCGGAACTCGAAACTCTAAACCCGAAACTGATCGTTAGCTTGCCGACATCGCCAATTCTGTTCGTACGCCCATTTGCGCCAGTGTCGCCAGTACACGCGCCGGCTCGCCAAGATCGCTCCAGCCAACATCGCCGACTCTCATTACTGTGAGATCCTCGGGCCGCGCCGCCAACACTTCATGAGAAAAATTGCTCTCTTGAATCTCCGAATACAGTGCACGCAGCGCTTTACGCTCCGCTGGAGTTTCAAACGTTGGCATGATCGAGGCGAACTGTGAAACCAGCTCGGGTAAAGCTGTATGCGTCATTTTCAGTAACGCGTCGACGCGGCCGACCATCACAAAGCTGTTCCACAAACAACCCTGGTCCATCAGAAAACGCGCCACGTTTGCGTCTGGCTTTTCCCAAAAGCGACTCACACGAGTAATTGAGCGGGGCAGACTGCCGAAAATCGATTGTTGCGGTTCGATCCATCCGTATTCGGTTTCAGGTGCGCTTGGCGTGATGCCCAGCAGAGTGACTGCCCCAGGTTGTATCTCAACGCCGTCGAAAGCCAGATCGACATGCAACATGAATTCCTCGTCGTCGACAAAGTAATGATCGGAAGGAAACAAGGCGACGATGGATTTCGGCGCCTTCGCGGCCACGCGTAGCAACGCATAAAGAATTGCCGGTGCGGTTCCTTTGTTCGCAGGCTGTTCAAGCAGGAGATTTTGCGAAACAGTCTGAGTCAAAGATTGATAAAAGCGACGATGCTTTTCGGTAACGACAAACAAGGTCCGGGCTGGCGAGACCGACAACGCGACGCGAGACCGAGTCTGATCGAGCAGAGTGGTGCCGCCGATGACGGGAACAAATTGCTTCGGTCGATCATCGCCGGTAATGGTGCGCGTCATTGTCTGCAGGCGCGTGCCGTCGCCGCCGGCCAGGATGACTGCCCAGCGTTCGCTTCGGTGCAGACCGCTCACAGGTAAATGATCCGAAGCCTCTTTTGAAAATCGTTGCTGGAATGGCATCGCGCTCATAATTGTTGGTCCTTGTCTGGATTGGCCGAACAATCATGAGTCGGAGACGAAGGAGATTCCTTACAGAGAAAGCCACAGGCGCTGCTGGTCAGCAATCGGCAGTTAGCGAGCGGACTCTAAGCAGTCGCGTCGCTGCGCGCGATTGCGCCTCGCGGCAACAAAATCCTAACTGCTATACTCGCTTCACCCTGCCGCATTTAGACGTTCACCCAACTGAGGCCTATAGTTCACGATGGTTGAATGGGATCCTTACAAGGCTGAGCGAAATCTTTCGAAGCAGGGGTCTCATTTGAGGAAGCCGAGACGGCGTTACTGGATACACTTGCAAAGACAGCTCCGGACCCCGACCATTCCAGTGACGAGCAACGTTTCATTACGTTTGGTGTTTCCGTAAAGCAACGGCTGTTGTTAGTTTCGTTTACCTGGCGCGGCGACTCGATTCGAATCATCAGTGCGAGACTCGCGACGAAACGAGAAAGAGAGATTTATGAAGAACATTGAAGTCGACTCGAAAATCGACGAAATGCGGCCAGAATACAGGAAGTCGGATTTTGGTGAGTTTGTCCGCGGCGCAGTTACAAAAGTTGAATTCGCGGAGCGCGTCGCTCTATTGATGGCGTGTATCGGGGAGGATGAAGGAATTACTTTCAGGCACCGTTCTGAGGGTAATTACCGTGACCAACCTGAGGCTGGTGATTGGACCTATGAAATTGGACACGGCGACAATCAGATAACGTTGTGTCACTGGCTTGGGGGCTGGAAAAACCTCTCGGAACCACTTTCGAACCCACCCTGCATCTTTACGGCCGAAGATAACAATACCCTAATAAACGCACTGACTGTCGCCGTGAGGTCGTTGAAGGGCAAAGTAGCTGATCACAACTAAACACCATCTCGCGGTAATCCTCAAAGCTAACCAAACCTTTAACGCCTACTCCCCGCTCTGTTGCAGGAGCTTCGCGACCAGTCCCGTCCAACCAGTCTGATGGCTGGCGCCCACGCCTGAGCCATTATCGCCGTGGAAGTACTCATGGAACGGAACCAGGTCGCGCCAGTTGGGATCAGTCTGAAACTTTTCCGTCGTGCCCAAGACCGGTCTTCGCTGGCTGCCGTCGCGCAGGAAAATTCGCGAAAGCCGTTTCGAGATTTCGCCGGCGACTTCCCAAAGCGTCATCATCTGCCCTGAGCCCGTCGGACATTCAACCTTGAAATCTTCACCCAGGTAGTGATGAAACTTTTGCAGCGACTCGATAAGTAGATAATTTAGCGGAAACCAGATTGGACCGCGCCAATTTGAGTTGCCGCCAAATAATCCCGTGCTCGATTCAGCCGGTTCATAGTCCACCCGATGCTCAGTGCCATTCACTGGCAATACGTAGGGATGGTCTTTGTGGAACCGCGAGATTGCCCGAATGCCATAAGGCGAAAGAAATTCGTTTTCATCGAGCATGTAGCGCAGCACACTACGCAACTGATCCTGGCTGACAATTGACAGCAAACGTCGCTCGTCGTTTCCCGGCGTGCGCATGCACGCGACGTTCTGAATCAAGTCAGGTCGATTGCCAATAAACCACTCCATCCGTCTCTTGAAGTCCGGAAGACGATTGAGCAGCTCCGGCTCCAACGTTTCGACTGCAAACAGTGGAATCAAACCCACCATCGATCTAACTTTCATTGGGAACGGTTTGCCTTCGGGCAAATGCAACACGTCGTAAAAGAACCCGTCCTGCTCGTCCCACAATCTAATCTCGTCATCGCCACGATTGTTCATTGCATGGGCGATGGAGAGAAAGTGTTCCCAAAACTTGCTCGCCACGTCTTCGTAGGATGGATCGTTTTTGGCCAGTTCCATCGCGATTGCCAATAGATTCAGCGCGTACATCGCCATCCAGCTCGTGCCGTCGGATTGGGCGATGTGGCCGCCGGTCGGCAGTGGTGCGCTGCGATCGAACACGCCGATGTTGTCGAGTCCCAGGAATCCGCCCTGAAAGATATTCATCCCATCGGCGTCTTTGCGATTGACCCACCAGGTGAAATTCAGCAGCAGCTTCTGAAAAACTCGTTTGAGAAAAACCGTGTCGCCGACGCCGCGTCGCTTCTTTTCAATCTTGTAAACGCGCCACGTAGCCCACGCATGAACTGGCGGGTTGACGTCGCCGAAGGCCCACTCGTAGGCCGGCAACTGACCATTCGGATGCATGTACCACTCGCGCAGCATCAGAATCAGTTGCTCTTTCGCAAACTCGGAATCAACCATCGCCAGCGGCACGCAGTGGAAAGCGAGATCCCAAGCGGCGTACCAGGGATACTCCCACTTGTCCGGCATCGAGATGATGTCGGCGTTGTAGAGGTGTTTCCACTCGTGATTGCGGCCGTTCCGTCTTTCTACTGGAGGTTTCGGTGTGCCGGGATCGCCATCGAGCCATTGTTCGATTACGTAGTGATAGAACTGTTTTGACCAAAGCAAGCCGCCCAGCGATTGCCGCATAACCATGCGCGCATCGTCGGAAAGATCTTCAGGGATTACGGTTTGATAGAACTCGTCGGCCTCGCGAATTCGATCAGCAAAGACCTCATCGAAATCGACGAATTGGTTCTGCTGGGATTTGTCTGATAGCCGCAACCGAATTGTCGCGGCCTCACCGGCTGCGATTGTCAGTCTGTAGTTGGCTGCGGCCTTCGTTCCCGCTTGTTCGGGATTCACCGCATGTTGATTGCCGTGAACGATGTAGTCGTTGATGCCGTCTTTGACAAACCGCGAGCTATTGGTCGAGTTGAAAAGCCGCTGCGTGTTTGTATCGTTTTCAGTGAATAGCAACTCGGGCGAATCGTCGCAGTGCAACCAGTGCCTGCCTAAGCCGTCGACCTCCAGTTCGATCACGCCATCATTAACCTTGCGCAGACGCGGTTTGGCGGTGCCGTTCTGATTCCATGACCACGTATTGCGAAACCAGATGGTCGGAAGCAGATTTATAGAGGCCACTTCCGGCCCGCGATTGGTCGCCGTAATCCTAATGAGAATGTCTTCGACATCGGCCTTGGCATATTCGACAGCCACGTCGAAGTAACGATCTTCATTGAAGATGCCGGTGTCGATCAGCTCGAACTCGGATGCGAGTTTGCCCCGGCTACCATTCTCATCAACTAACTGACTGTAAGGAAACTCGGCTTGCGGATACTTGTACAAGTACTTCATGTACGAGTGTGTGGGCGTTGAATCGAGGTAGAAGTAGTATTCCTTGACGTCTTCCCCGTGATTGCCTTCACTGCCGGTCAAGCCAAAAATGCGTTCCTTCAAGATTGGATCGCGACCATTCCACAAGGCCAACGCGAAACATATTTTCTGATGACGATCACAGATGCCCGCGAGGCCATCTTCGTTCCAGCGATAGGCACGCGACCGCGCATGATCGTGTGGAAAATAGTCCCAGGCGGCGCCGCCCGCGCTGTAGTCTTCACGCACGGTGCCCCACGCGCGCTCGCTGAGATACGGCCCCCAGCGTTTCCAATGCTTTGTGCGATCTCGCGATTCTTCAAGTCGTCGCTCTTCAGCGGTTAAGATCTGCGATTTGCCTGTGATCATTTTCGTCCTGTCGGTTTGGCGGCTATGCCGCCTGATGTGCGGTGGTGGCTTCGCCCCACCGTCCGTCAAACCCAAAGGATTTCGGGGCTGCGCCCCGAAGTGTTGGGGCGTAGCCCCTGGAACTTGACTGCTGAGTCGGAAGGTCATAGACCTTCCGCACATCAGGCGGCATAGCCGCGACTGCGGCGCCGTCTTACTTCTCGATCAACGCCATCACATGGCCATCGGGATCGCGCGCGAGCAAACCTTTGCTGAATCCAAGTCGCCCATCTCTAATTGAAACGACTCCGGGTGAAACAAAGCGAAAACTCTCAGCCGACAGCTTCTGCGCAAAGGTGTCTGCACCATTGACGACGAGCATCGTCTGCCAATGAAACAAATCAGATGCCCGCGCGTCCGCAGGCACGGGTCGTCCATCGCGCGGCGCAAGGTACTCGAGAAACTCGATGCCTGGCCCCCCGCTGCCGGCTCGAAGACTCGTAATGCGTAACCTTGCGCCGAACACGTTGTTCAGGTGTTCCTGCTCAGTGCCGTAATTCTCACTCGTGCCCGCAACACGCAGACCAAGCACGTCGCGATAAAACTTCAAGCTCGCCTCGGTATTGCTGACGACAATCGCCGTATGATCAATACCGAGAAACAATCGGTCGTTGCGTTGCCATTTCGCATCGCCCTTTCCTTCGGGAAACTGCAAGATCTCAAGCCAGTGCTTGTCGGGATCACGAAAGTAAAAAGCCTTTATGCCGCCCGCGTTCTTGTTCCAGTCAGGCAGACGCTGCGGACCCGTCGAGGCATGCTCGACCTTGTTTTGTCGCAGCAGTGCGTACGCCTTGTCCATGTCGCTGGTAATAATTGCTATGTGTTGGAACCAGCGATCGTTGCTGCGGGAATCGACCGGCACCGGGCGTCCTTTGGGCGCCAGGTATTCAGTCAAATCGATAAACTCATCCCCCAGGCGCATTCGCACCACGCGCATGCGCAGGCCAAAGACACCCTGTAATCGTTCATAGTCTTCACCGGTTACTTCAACGTCCGACACCTTTTCGAATGACAGAATCTTCGAATAGAAACTTACCGAGGCATCCATGTCTGAAACAGTCATGCCAATCGCGCCGACTTGCTCAACAACCGGAACCGGATCGGACGGTTTGCTTGCTTCGAATAGGAAGGGGACGCGCGAGCTGTTGAGAGTCCGCGCGTCCGTTGGCGGGAACTGAGCCGTCGTCGTCTGAACAAAGACGCTCAGCGCAAGCAGTAAACCTAAAATCGCAAAACTGGTTCGCTTCATTTCATTCGCTCCAACAGGTGATCGCCGACGCGTAATGCATTCGCCATGATCGTCAGCGCCGGATTCACGGCGCCGCTCGACGGAAAGAAGCTCGCATCGACCACGTAGAGATTGTCGACTTCATGAGCTTTGCAGTTGCGATCGAGCGCAGACGTCTTAGGATCCTCGCCGAAGCGCACAGTGCCGTTCTGGTGTGCAACCGCCGCTAACGGCAAACGCTGACCGAGATACAAGTTTCGCGCAAACAAGCCCTGGTGACATTCATGCCCGTGAATATCGCAGTTGGTTTGCTTCATTGCTTTTTGCAACTGGGCTTTCAGGCGATCGTGTCCTTCGACGTTATTGAGTTTGTAGCTCACGCGGATCTCACCATCGCGATCGACGGTCACGCGGTTCTCCGGGTCCGGCAGATCTTCTGAAGTCAGCCAGAAATCCAGGCTATGCTTGGCCATCAAATCCAAAGTCCAGCCGGGCGCAATAGCCGGGGCGCCGGCCTTCAAAGTGTCAGCGTCGAGCTTGCCCACGAACGAGATGTGACCCATCGGATATTCCCAGTCTTTCGAGCCGAGATAGAAATCATTGATCGCGAGGGTCTTTTGAAAGACGGTTGGATTGGGACATTTCGAAAGCGCCATCAGGACGGAATTTATATGTCCCATGTAGTGACGCCCCACCACGTCCGAGCCGTTGGCGAGTCCGTACGGGTGACTGTCGTTCGCCGATCGCAGTAATAACGCTGAGGAATTAACCGCGCCGCAAGACACGACCACGATGTCGCCTGAATATTCTTCGCGCACACCGTTGCGCTCAACAATCACCTTGCTTACCTCGCGCGCATTGCCGTTTGTTTCCAAACGCATCACCTTGGCGTTAGTTACTAACGAAACGTTCTCGTGTTTAAGAGCCGGGTCGACACAGATCGTTTGTGCATCAGCCTTGGCGCCGATTAGACAAGGGTGGCCGTCGCAGGTGTTGCAGCGAATGCAGGCGCTGGTGCGCGGGTCCTTTTCATCGATCCGAATGCCGAGCGGCACGTGAAATGGTTTTAGCCCAGCTCGTTCAAGATCATCGTGGAGATGCTGAATCCGTTGCTCGTGACTGACGGCCGGATATTTGTAGGGCGCGCTGGCGTATGGTTCTGTTGGATCTTCGCCGCGCGTACCGTGAACCTGATAGAGGTGTTCAGCTTCGGTGTAATAGGGTTCCAGTTCGTCGTAGCTAATTGGCCACGCTGGTGAGATGCCGCCGTGATGACGAATCTCACCGAAGTCTTCTTTGCGCAAACGAAACAACGCCGCACCGTAAAACTTGGTATTGCCGCCGACGAAATAGTTCGTGTGCGGGTGCAGTGGGTTGCCGTCAGCATCGCGCCAGGCTTCTTTGGTGTTGTACTTAGCGTCGAGATTGACAGCGCGCGTGCTCCAGTTTTCTTTTTCTCGTGGGACGTAGTCGCCGCGTTCGAGCAGCAGGATCTTCTTACCGGATGGCGCGAGTTTGTAGGCTAACGTGCCGCCGCCCGCGCCCGTGCCGATAATGATTACGTCGTAGTGGTTGTTGTTCGTCATGATCTGCTCCCCCACTTACCAAGTTGATGGAGGCTGACTGCTAGCCACAAGACCAATTAGCGATTCATCGATTGCATGGAATCGCTCATCAAAGGCGCCGTGCCAAAGTTGACGCCGAAACGCTTGCACCAGATCGTCACCGCTCTGTATTTAGCCAAGTCGACATTGGCTGGAACATCGTAGTTCTGGTCGCCAATGTTGCCCTTTAATGAACCCAGTTCGACAAAGCCGGCATTCTTAACGGTGTCGTTGTCCTTCGCATCAGAAGCAGCCACGAGATAGACACGCACGTCGGGGCCGTTCGAAGTTGCGAAGTTCGTCAGGCGCAAGGTCCTTTTCCCATCTGCAAGGTTAAAGATTGCTGCTGAACCTTTTGTTTCGTGCGCGCCAGCGTGGAATTCACCCGAGACGAGCTTCAGCGGCTCCATGTTGGCCGCGGCTGCGGTAGGAAACTGTTCATTCACTTTTTGATTGATGAAAAGGCGCTCTGGACGAAAGGCGTACCATGCACCTGAGACTGCGATAAGTAGGGCTCCAAGAGCTACAAGCTTTCTAGACATGACGTTCTCCTTAGATTGATTAGTAGGTAACTGCTTACGACTTGTTAGTCGCAGCAGCGCGGAGATCCTTACAAGCTCAAGAAGTTTTTGCTGAACAGGTTTGGCGGGAGCTGAGGTGATGAAGCAGATTGCTTCACGCAATCGTCGTCGTCAGGATGAAACTGGAGTGTTCACGGCAGACTATATCGAGGGCTCAACTCACTCAGGTGCAAAAACGAAGGTGCGGGTCAACTACTTCCCTTGTTCGATAATTTCTGGGTGTGAAGACCGCAAGGTTTACTCAACAACTTCGAATTCGACCCATTGAGCAGCAGCTGATTTCCGCTTTCGCTTTGTTTCGTCAGAAACGCTAATCTCAAGCGTGTACCAGCCTCTTGGTAACCACTCGCCAAGTTGAAAGCTCCCTGCGGCAACAGACATCTGCTGGCCGTTTGCTATCAAAAGATGCTGAGGTTCCCCGGTGAAGATCTCGCGCCCGTTGCGAAACAGACGCATCTGGGTCGTTAAATCACGGTCGGTTTTTTGCTTTGCTCCGTAAATTTCAAAACCGTAATCGACGGTCATGTTTTTCTTAAACTTGCGCACCGCTGGTCCAGATGGACTCGCCAGTTCCGCAACCCCGCTTGACGGAATAAGCGTGGTTTGCTCTTCGCCCATTCTGCGACTGCCCTCAGGGCGACCGCTGACAACCAGGGACGAAACAACCAGACCGTCACGTTTCAGATCGGGCACTTCGATGAACTGGCGCGCTGAACCTACGCGAACCGAACCATGGTCCCGAATCGCTACTCGCAGCTCGTATGGGCCGGATTTCCTGACAGGAACGTCGAATACGTAGATCAACCCTTCGTTTACGATTTGCTCAAAGCTGTCTTCGCGAACACGGATCGTCTGCGTACGAGTGAGCTGGTCGACGATTGATCCCCTGGCATCAAGCGTGACAACAACGATGTCAATCAGAGCAGAACGCCACCCATCCTGGCCGGGCCGAAAGGAAAGATCACGCGCATCGAGATGTAACAACGAACGTAGCTGCAAACCAATTGAAGGTTTGTTGGCAATCACTGCAGTCATTCTCAATGCCAGACCATCGGAGCCGACAGGCGAACGCAAAGTGCGAATCAGTTGTTCGGCGCCCGATGCAGTAGGTTTGGACTCTTCGGATGAGACGACTCCGGTAAATCCGTGTCGGGTGCGGACGCGATATCCCGGATGGTTTTTCAGACTAAGACTAAAAGAGTTGAATTTGGCCCGCTCACGGGATCGACTAAAGGTAGTTTCGTCAGGGTGGTAACCGATCAAATAGTAGCCCTGCTGGTCATCTACTGCCCTTGATAGACCTCCACTGAAGTCGTTGGTGTTGCGCGTGGCAATGCCTCCGGTGGTTTCAGCCAGGTAAATCAGACCATCCTGCCCGTAGTTGAATGCCTTTCGTTTTGCCGCTAGCAGGCCTCGGTCAGCGCTCATGGCTGCGGCGTGCAGGGGGTTGGGACGGTCATTGATATCAAAGAACAACGGATCCAGCCCTCTTAGGTGAATCGTATAAATCACGGCCGAGGCCCGATTAGCTTTTTCGATAACACGCCGTAGCCGGACAAAGACTTCACCCGCTTCACCGGAGTTAGGACTTTGGATAGCCAGTCCTTCTGAAAGCATCACAATGGCCTTACGGCCAGGCAGATCCGCCAGACCTTGCGCTACGTACTCGAGCGTGCCAATTGCCGTCACCCCATAAGCATTGCGATCAAACGAGTCTCGTACCCCCTCGCTGTTTGCTCTGGTTATAGCCCCATCATTTGAACTGGAAGCGCTGCCTGCAGGAGCCTCGGCCTTTCCACAAGGGCGCCACCTCAGATTCTCGATTGCGGCATTCAGTAAGCGCCGATCAGTCGTAAACTGTTGCAAGGTGCCGGTGCCGACTCGGGTAGAAATTACCGCAGCGGCATCGTTTGCCTGCAGCTTGTCGTTAATGAACTCTCGCGCCAATCGTCGAGCAGATACCAGGGTCTCGAAAGACATGCAGTAATCATCAATTACCAGAGCGAAGGTGCTGCTGATTTGTCGCGGACGCAGCCCTTCCGCCGGCGGACCGTTTCTTTCAGTCTGAGTGAACGGTCTACGAGTAGCAGCGACGCCATTGAACGAAAAGTTTGTGATTTCTTGCGGCCTGCCGTTAACCGAGAGATTGAAGTCAGATGCAGCCAGGTTCGTAACGATTCGACCGTCGCGGTCTGTCACTACTGCATCGACCTGAACCAGGTTCGTGGTGATCCGCACGACGTCTTCATCATTCGCCGCGATAACAGAGGTCTGATGTAACTGCTGAGCACGCAGGCAAGTAAACCAGCCTATCAGCAGAATCGCACCAAGACCTTGCCCCAGGAATTTCATACTCAACTTAGTCATCTGGATTCTCCGTGTTGACAGGTCTTTAAGACAAAACGATTACGCTCGTACTCCCGGAATATTGAGCCGTACGCGATACAAGCCGTTGCGTGCGCAGAGATAGAGTGTTTTGCCATCGGAATCACCCCAGGCCATGTTGTGCACGTGACGCGGCGTAATTACCGTGCCCAGGTGTTTGCCTTCCGGCGAGATGACCCAGAGCCCGCCTGGAGCGGAAACGTACAGATTGCCTTTTTGATCGACCTTTATTCCGTCAAGGCCGTCTTCGCCTGTTGCGTTGGTGAAATCAAAGAAGAGTTTTCCATTCTTCAGCGTGCCATCGGCTTGCACTTCGTAGCGCATGATCGCCTTGTGCTTCTCGCCAAGCTCACTGACTGCCTCATCGCCGGCGCGCGCCTGTTGACCTGTTATCGCGCGAGGCCAGTTGCCGACATACAAAAACTTCTCATCGGGAGACAAGGCGATTCCGTTCGGACCACTGAAGTCCTTGCTGACGAGCCGTAGCTTGCCTTTGTAGATCGAAAAGACTCCGCTGAATGGCAACTCCTTACGCGAGTCTTCAAAAGCCTTGGGAAAGCCGAATGGCGGGTCAGTAAAGAAGAGCGTCCCATCCGATCGATAGACAAGATCGTTTGGACTGTTCAAACGCTTGCCCTGATAACTGTCCGCCAGAATCGTCTGTGTTCCATTATTCTCGTCGCGCACCACACGATGATTGCCGTGCTGATTGATCGTCAGACGACCCTGGGGATCGAGCGTCAATCCATTGGAGCCTGGCTGGCCATATTCCGCGATGTCAGTGCCGGAGTAACCACTCGGCGTGCGAAACACATCGAGCTTGGGTTGTTCATTTCCGTTCGGTGAGTACTTGTAAATCGTGTTTGCATTCGGATCGCTGAAGAGCAGATAGCCACCGTCCTTATTCACCCAGATCGGGCCTTCGGTAAACTTGAACCCATCGGCAAGTTTGAAAACTTTCGGATTTGGTCCGACGACTTCGTTCATTGCCGGGTCGTTTCGCACGACTTCAACGTTGACTTCGCTTGGCGTCAACGCGACCGGGCCAGGCTCAGTTTTGTAAAATGAGAGCTTCGCGTAGCGCAGGTAAATGAAATTCGTCGGCGGATTTGAAAGCGGGCCGTTGATGCCGAAAATGGCAAGTTGAATTTGCTGACCCGGTTTCACGTCCCGGCCAACAACCAGGTTGTTCTTGGCATTCCAACCGGCGATGACCGATCCCCCTGATTGGCCAAGCGACCGAGACAATTCACCGTCAACCCAGATCTCTGCATAGTCGTCCAGCGACGTATCAAAGACGGCGGTCGAGCCCGTCGGATCGAAATCGCCAATACGTTCCGGTACTGTCAGCTTGAGGCGATACCAATTGAAGCCCAGCCGCCCGTTACCGCGACGGTGATCCAAAGTTGTGGGAGCGATAACTTCCCATTTCGAATCATCAAAGTCAGCGCCGCCGGCGTGGGGCGTGTAATCATAGGTTTTCACTGTCGGGCCAGTCGGCTGCTTGTCATGTCCGGCGGCGACGAAATTAACCTCGACAATTTTCGTATCGCTGTAGCGCCACTCGCCTTTGACCGCGCGCAAGCCCTCGTCGGTTGCGAGATCGATCATCGCCTCCGGCTTTCCGCTGGGAATATCAGCCGAGGCTTTTGGCAGCGTCAGCGCAGCCTTGCTTAATTCATTTGATAACCCCTGGCTTACCGCAGTCGCGATAATTACCGCGAATGCCAGCCTCATCCATTGATTCAAGTTAGTAGGTTGCATTTCAACTACTCCTCCTGCGGCTTGGCCGCCGCACAGTGCGGTGAGGCTTGGCCTCACCGACAGGTTTCTAAATTTGTCCTGAGGCTGCACCTCGGCACTGAGGCATAGCCTCGATAGTTTCAAAGGATCCGTCGTCTTACCGCACGGTGCGGCGGCCAAGCCGCAGCTCAACGAACCTTAATGGTGTAGTAGAGAAACGCTCCGCCGACTTCCTTGAACCAGTGCGGAGTGTTGTTCGGCACGATGATCACGTCGCCCTTTGACAATTGACGCGTCTCGCCGCCATCGATCCGCCCACCCCGAATTTCGTTTGGCGCAGTCTCTTTCGCTTCGACGGCAGAACCACCGGTCACAAAGGTCGCCGTACCGTCCAGTACATAAATAATGTCGGTATCCAGCGTATGAATCTCAGCCAGGCCAGGTTGATCACGCCGGCTGGTGTGAACCATGTAGTTACGATTCGCGCCATCCAGTAGCACAGCGCCTTTGGAAAAAGATGCCGAGATCTGGGTCTTATCAAAGAACAGGACCGGCGAAGCTTTCATCGGCATCGTCTCGCTCATCTTCTGTTCGCCGGAAAATACATTCGCACCGGCCAGCGCCAACTCTTCATCCTGTTGCGCGCTTGATGCACCGCTGACTCCGACTCCGCCCACGATTTGTCCATCGATCGTGATCGGCACTCCGCCCTGTAATGGAGTGAAGTAAGCGTCGGGCAAGGCCACCATCGCTGTGCGCCCGTTCTTGATAATGTCTTCAAATGCTTTCGTCGGGCGTTTGAACAGCGCGGCCGTTCGTGCCTTGCCAATAGAAATGGTTGCGCCAGCGGCAAAGGTGCCGTCCAGTCGCTCCAGCGCCATCAAATTGCCGCCGTCGTCGACCACTGCAATCACACCGCCTGGAGCGTTGTTCTTCTTCGCGTAGGCAACCGCAGCAGCAATGACTTTCTTGGCGCCGTCAATTGTCAGCGATTTCTTCTCAATCGTTTGCGCTTGCGCGACAGATGTCAGACTGGCAAGTGCAAGAATTATTGCGGCGATGTTCAAACTGGGTTTCATAAACTCTCTCCTTATGAACGATTCTCTTCCCGGAGCGCGAACGCAGGACGCCCGCGCCCCGAATAAGATCACATGCCCGGTGCGGCAATAATGGTGACGCGAAAGAACTCGGTATTTTTTCCGGTCCAGCGCGCGTCATTCACACGACGCACGACGCCACGCTCATCAGTTCCAGTATTTATGCCCTTTTGCCTTGGTCCCTGGTTCGGGCCAATGCCGATCTCTTCGTCGACTTCCGTACCGGCGTTCCACAAGATCAACTTGTCAGTGACGTCGGCGCTGATGGGATTGCCTTTGGCGTCAAACAGCGCGATGCCCTTAGCGTCCGGTGAGTAAAACCAATCATTCGACTGACCAAACATCAACGCGGTGAAAAGCTTCATGCCTGGCATTGCAGTAAAGCTGTATTCATAACTGTCGCCGGGGCGAATCGGGCCTGCGCCCATTGCACCCAGTGGTGTATTGAACACGCCATGCAGGTTCGACGCGTGATGCATGGCTTCAAGCGATTTAACTAAGCCGGATGGATCACCTTCTTCAGCCAGCATCTCCAGGCCGTTGCTGCCTGCCATTTTGCCTTCAGTAAACAGCGGCGCCTTTTTCGTGCTCAACACAAACATTCCGGGTGACAACGCGAATGGAAACTTCATACCGTTTGAGGCTGTCATTCCTTCGGCACTCGAAATGTTTTCGACCTTGACTGTGAACCTGGTTGGACCAGCTTTACGTTTGGCCACCGCGACTGTGAATTGGGCCAGATAGCAGGCCGCCAATAGCGCCAAACCGATTACAAGCTTTCGATGTTTCATGACTTAAGTTCTCCTTCTAAGAAAGTTGTTGATGCTAACCGCTGTTAGGTAGCTTCAAAGTTGCACCTGAAGATGCAACGCTGGTTGTTGTGGTGATGAAGCTTCGCGCAAGCAACTGCGCCACCCGCCGTGATCCGTTGATAAACTTCCGCCGCCAAAAGCATTCCCAACGGCGGCGCTGTGAAATAGATCCAGAGCGAAGTCCAAACCTGCGCGCTAAACGCTGAACCAAAGGTGCGCGCCGGATTCATACTCATGCCTGAAAGTGGCGACTCGATGCTGATGTAGACAGCGACGAGCGCACCCGCGAATAATCCCGTCCAGCGACCCAGCCGCTTCGTGTTTGAAACAGTCAGGATCACTGTCATCAGGATGAAGGTGATTGTTAGTTCGGCGACAAACGCAGTCGCCGGTCCTTTTGGACCAGGCACTGTGACTGCGTGATTTACAGCTTTGTGGGAAACCAGCATTCCCAGCATCAGTGAGGCGATTACGACGCCGGCGATACCGCCGGCAAATTGAAACAGAATAAAGAAGACCGCATCCCAAGCCTTGATCTTTCCCAGACGCAAAAACGTTAAAGTCACCGAGGGATTGAAGTGGGCCCCGGATCGTTTGCCCAAAGGTGAAAAGATTAGCGCCACGGCTGTCGAGCCCATGGCGACACCCATCAATATTCTTCGGATAACTTCATTTTGAATTCCTTGAGTAACCGGTGAGGCAGGGTGGTAGAGCAGTACCGTGAAAACGCAGGCCGAGATCATGAATAGGCAGAGCTCACTCGCTTCCATCAAATACTCCGGCCAATGCGCCTTAAATGCTTCCGTTATTTGCTGACTCCACCGACTAGAGACTTTGGTTGGTTCGGCAAAAGTCCACGGCTCTGGCATCCTAATTCGCCGGCGCAGACTGTCGAACACACTGATACTGTCAGAACTTGTTAGTTCCATTTTCCTCATCGCGCGTCTCGCGCGAACCTCGTTCGTGTTGATGTGTTGCCTGTTCTAAAACAGCTCGGCAGGAGTTGTGCTCATTTGCTCGAAGTTGTTTCTACCGAACTCGCTTGCGCCCGGCGGTTGTTTCGATTTGGTCCGCAGCGTTCGTAATCGCCTGTGCTGGAGCCTCTTCTTAATCTTTAACCTTCGTCGCATTGTATTGGTTCCTGCCTGCTTACTTCCTCGTGCAACTATTAGTCGCGGCCGGTCGCGGTTCCTTACATGGACTTGTGAAGTGCTTCGGAAATGCGTTGACGAGCTTCGTTAGTGAGTTTGAGAAACTCGGCGTTATCGTCTGGGCCACTAGACTCATGTTGGTTGAGAAGTTGTCGAAGCAACTTGATCTGTTTGAGATATCGCGCACACCACGCACATACCAGCAGGTGTAGGCGCAGTTTTGTCCGTTCAACTAAACCGAGCCGCCGTTCGAGTGATTCGGACATGACCGGAACCATTACCTGGCAGGGTTGCAGCGTGCGCAAGAGCCATCGTCTCGCGGCTCTTCTCGTGATGGTATAGATTTTCAAATGTGCCTCTTCAATCAATCGCGAGGACTGAGTTCAGTCCGCCATAGTTGTCGGGCACTTTCATTCCGTTACTCGGATCTTCAAGCCACCGGCTACCATCCACGATAAATTTGTATTGATAATTTCCTGCCTGGGGCGCATCAACTTCCGCCAACCAGAGTCCGGAGTCGTCCTTCCTAAGTGGCGTCAGCGCCGTGTTCCAATTGTTGAAATCACCAACCAGTGCAACGCTGGTCGCCTCGTCGTCGTGATAAAGAAAAACCAGCCGGCCATTCTCAACTCGCGGCGGACTGCAACCGACAGTCTTAAGCTCATGCTCTTCTCGTATGGCCAATTCAACTGCGCGGCGGGCATTTACCACGCCATACCCCTGGCGGATGGCCGGCGCCGTCGTTATACGGTCGGCTGTGGAGATCAAGATGTTCTTGACGGCGCCCGGCGTTAATTTGGGGTTCGTTTCTATCATCTGAGCCACGATCGAGCTGACAATCGGCGCCGCGAAAGATGTGCCATCGACATGTTGATAGTGGGTCGCAATAATTTTCTGACTTTCCAAAATCGTTTCCACAAAATTGCGAATGGTGGCGACCTCTCCGACGACTATCGATTCAGGCAGTTCGGCTTGTTCCTCGAGTTCATGGGCAAGACTGCGAAGTTGGTAATCCGGCGCGGCCGCTAACTTCGATAAGGCTTCAGCCCGTTCGTACATGCGGGTGTGAGGAAGAATTGGCGCCGCTATCCACATTGCCGGCGCAATTAACTCGGGCTTAACCGTTCCGCCTGCTGTCACCCCAAAACTCGAGTGATAGAGATCCAGATCCTTACCTTGTAAGTTATTGCCGTCGTCATAACCGCCCACCGTGATCACCGATGGTGAGTTTGCCGGTGGAATGGGAGCATGGTCAGTTGTATTTCCAGCCGCGACCACGACGACGATGCCTTGCCGGATGGCCTCTTCCGCCAGTTGATCGATTGTGCTTTGGGAACAGGGAACGTCCTCGTCACCGCCGAGTGAAATGTTCAGCACGCGAATGTTGAAACGTTCGCGATTTTTGATGACCCAGCAGAGTCCTTTGGCGATGTTTTCTTCAGTTATCCGTCCGTTCTTACTGACTTTCACCAGCACGAGTCGCGCGTCCGAAGCGATGCCACGATATTTCCCGTCGCAGAGGTGACCATTGCCTGCCGCAGCGACTGTGGTTTGGGTTCCATGCCAATGCCATGACTCAATCTGTCGCTCCGAATCGGTTTCGGTCTCCTCACCGCTGATATCGTGAAAAGCCACGATGCGGTTGTCAGGCTCGACAAGATCCGCGTGTCGATGAAATCCAGAATCAAGAAACGCGATGGTGACGCCTCGACCCGTAAAGCGGGCGTCAACGTAAAGCCGTTCGGCAGTCGGAATGACCGCAAACCGATTCACGCCGTGCAAGTGATCGTGTGCATTTAGGTTTGGAGGTTTCTTATCCATAATCCGAACAATCCAACTACAAGGCAAACTCTGCCCTGCAAGGAGTTGTCGGACGAACGAAGAAAACCTTACGAGATAGCGCCGGTTTTTAGTCGTTGGGTTGGCTGAGGCGCAATTTCATGCGCTCACGCGCTTCGGGTGAAAGCGGAGGAAGAGATGAAGAATCAAGGTTTGACTCTTGTGAGGCTTTAGCGCGAATCGTGTCTCGCATCAAGTTCATGTGTTCCAGATACCAAACACACCAAAGGCAGATCCACAAATGAAGCTTAACGGTAATCCGCTCTCGAAGAGATAACTTCCGCTCCATCGATTCCGAGATGACCTTCACAATCTGTTTGCAAGCTGGCAGACGCCGGAGCAGCCACCATCTAACCGCATGTTTGATTTTGTCGTAGGCTTTTAGCGCCATTCTCAGTCCGTTGTTTCTTTAGTGAGCCAGTTAGTCTCGAGACAATTGCGCAAGTGCAGCCGGGCCCGGTGAAGCATAACCCAAAGGTTGTTAACGGTGATGTTCATCGCCTCGCAAATCTGTTCGCTGGTCAGGCCATCAACTTCACGAAGAGTAAAGGCGCTTGCGGTACGCTCGGGCAGGGGAGAAAGGCAATCATTCAACACTTTCCAGAAATCACTGCGCTCGATCAATTCCGCCGGTGTTGCGTGCCAATCAGTTGGCGCGTAGTTGTTGTTCCAATGGTTGTTCCACTCATCAGTTCTGGTAAAGAATTCGTTATGCTCGAACTCTTCGCCCTCAGTCTCTCCAATCGGCGCTTCGCGGGTAACCCGGCGAAAGTGATCGGTAACTTTGTGTTTCAGAATCCCCACCAGCCAGGTACGCTCGGATCCTCGGCCTTCGAAGCCGCGATAAGCCTTCAATGCAGCCAGGAAAGTTTCCTGCACGCAATCTTCAGCCGCTGAGCCGTCACGCAAACGAAATATTGCGTACTTGTAAAGGTAATCACCATGCAGGTCCACCCAAGCGCTAAAATCCGGGGATTGACTCTTGGGGGTTCGCTGGGGTTCGCTCATGCAAAAGCCACGATTTTCAAATTAGGCGACAATGAAACGACTTCGATTTATTATTGCACAGCTTGGGATCTGCAGTAATGCCCAAAAGGGATCACCCTAGAAGGTCAAGCTCATGAGCCTTATCCCATGTCGTGATTGCGGCAACCTGATCGATTCAAGTTCACGCGGATGTACCACCTGCGCGATGAATCTCGACGCTGAGAGAATGATTGATAGAGTCGTTTTCTTCGGACTTGTTCTAGCTGCGATTGTGGCAGCAGTAATCGTTGGTTTCTTGTACTTGCGGCACTAATTCTTTCGGCATCTTGTGCAACCCATCCCTTCCAGGCTTTCTACATGATACTTGCGCCTTAAGCGAAGAAGTTTCTGACTCGCTTTGTAAGAAGATAAAGAATTATCAAAAGAGCAATCGGAATGCCGACAATCGCTCTGGGTTCTATTCCCAGAACTGTATTAGCGATATCGCTTAATAGTTTATTCCTATCAAAACGATTGCCAGGATATGACCCCAACGCGTCCGTTTCCAAAGTCCCACAGCGGCGATAGCGCAAGACGTGGACGCTGCAAACAACAGCACGATGGCCCAAAAGCCGATGCGAATCAGACCCTATCCGCCCTTGCCCCCGCCGTTGCTCATCATAGTCATTGAGACGGAGTCGGTTTCTCGCCAGATTCTTGGCAGCATAAAGCGCCTTATCCGCTGACTCCACCGTGCTGTGCGGTTTTTCTGGCCAGATATTGGCCAGTTGGGGAAATCGGTTCTAGTGGGGATGTGCTTGTCGTTGCTGGAGCGGCGAGGGTTACTTGGTGGAGCAGAGGAGGGTCGAACTCCTGGCCTCCGCATTGCGAACCGGACTCTCGGCAAAAACGTAAGTAATTGCCTTTTCGAAAGTTGCAGCCACCAAGAGATTTTAAGGGTTTTCCGGTTCTTTCACATTCCTTACCATGGCGTACCCGTAGCGTGCAGTTATTTTTGTCCACGTATTGGCCACTTGGACATCGGTTCAGAAGTACCGTGTTTGAGATACATTTGGCACCTCAAAATATCATCGCAAGCAACTCGTCAGCTTTATTACTTCTTTGAAAAACGGACCAAACTTTGGAGTTTTGAATCCACGCCAATGAAATAGTTAAATCCAAATAATCTAAAGGGTCGCAGCCATGGCGCCTTTTCAGAGTTTTTATATGCTTCTATGCGGCGCTTCACACTGCATAAGTTGCGACGCCGCTCATATGGCCGCAGTACAGCGCTCATGTCCTCAGCGCCCCCCTGTAGCTTCCGCTGCCTAGGTGGATGCTTCGGTTCAAAACGGGAGTGCGGGGTGGCCCATCATGACCCGGATTCTCGACGCCCTTTCGTGGTCCCTACCAGTGACGGATGCCGGGTCGTGATGACTGCGAGGGTCGGGAATGATTGCCGCCAGAAAGGCGGCCTGGTCAGCGCTGAGCGCGGAAGCCGAGATGTTGAAGTAATGGCGCGCTGCGGCCTCAGCCCCGTAGATGCCGTCACCCCATTCAATCGTGTTCAGGTATAGCTCGAGGATCCGGCGCTTACCCAGGATGTACTCCATCTCCTTGGCAATAAGCGCCTCGTGTAGCTTGCGAAAAGGATTTTTGGAAGGTGACAGAAACAGATTTTTTGCCAGCTGTTGCGTAATGGTAGATCCCCCGAGGACAATTCTTTTCTCCCTCCAGTTGTAAGCTAACGATCGGCGGATTTGGGTCCAGTCAAGGCCAGAGTGATGAAAAAAGAAGAGGTCCTCGCCCACAACTACAGCTCGAGCCAAATTAGGTGATATGCGCGCGTAGGGTACCCAGATGTGCTCCTTTTTCGGCGTGGTGGCACTCGCGAGAGCCTGCCTGGCGCGCCGTTCCATGATGGATGTCGTCACCGGATCCGAACGTCTAAGCTTGACAACACGGATCAGGAACACTGAGTGATATAAAAAAAGCAGAACCGCAGAAAGGACAAGCACGGCTCTCGCTCGTCTGAGCCACTTGGAACGGCGGGACGGTACGGTGGCAGCGCGCATCACCATCCTGGCCAGGGCCAATATGACCACCATTGGGGACCATCTCTACGAATCATCACTCCTGGACGTTCTGATGATATGGCTCCGTCGGCCCACACTACCCTGCCATTGACGACGACATGACTTATCCCAACGGGATATTGGTGGGGTTGTTCGAAAGTGGCGCGGTCAGCCACCACATTCTCGTCGAAGATGACTAGGTCGGCCATCATTCCTTCCCGGATGAGGCCGCGGTCACGGAGCCGGAACACTTGAGCAGGAAGCGACGTCATCTTGCGGACGGCATCTTCGAGAGTGATGAGTCCGAGGTCCCTTACGTAGAGTCCGAGCACGCGAGCATTATTGCCGTAGCCGCGCGGATGCGGAACATCCTCTTCGTTACGACGCACGCCACTGTCGGAGGCGATTGATGTGAATGGTTGACGCATGATCTCGCGTACGTCGTCCTCGCTCATTTTATGGTAGACCATGCTCGCACCTCCTTCTTCATACATATCCAGAATCTGCTTTATCTGATCATCCAAATCGCTCTTGCCTTTCACTTCCTTTGCGATAACAACAATGGATTTACCGTTGAATGACGTATCGCGCCGATAATTTGCGACCACGGCGTATGAGTAGTCATCATATCCACTGTCAGCCAAATTCCTTTTCATTTCACTAACAGCACACGCACCTGTAACAGGGTCTGCAAGCCGCCGCAGGGCCGCTTCCCGCCCTCCTTCCCTGACCCATTCGGGCAGTATCACATCAAGTGATGTTGAGGAGGCGGTATATGCATATTGATCGACCGTCACCGACAAACCGCGCGCGCGCGCGGCCTTGACTAACTCGACGGCGCGCGAACTCTGCTGCCAAAGTTTTTTGCTTGTAACTTTGAAGTGCGAAATCTCGACTGGGATACTGGCATCGTCACCTACCCGGATGGCTTCCTCGATCCCCTCGATTAGCCTTACACCCTCGTCGCGCATATGCGTGGCATAGATTCCGCCATGCTGTGCTGCGACGCGCGCCAGGCTGACGATCTCGTCGGTCTTTGCATAGGCGCCGGGGACGTAGATGAGGCCCGTTGAAAGACCGAGCGCTCCGTCCTTCATGCCTTGCTCGACTATTGCCTCCATCATCTGTAATTCTGCAGCTGTCGGCTCGCGATTGTTCGAACGCATCACGACAGAGCGAATGCTGTTGTGTCCGATCAGCGTAGCGATATTGATAGCGGGTTGGGAGCTCCCAATCTGTTTGTAAAATTCGGAGACATTGATTGCTGAGGAGCCGCAGTTGCCCGTAACAACAGTAGTTACCCCCATACGAACAAAATTCTCGGCGAGAGGTGATCGCCTGATGTCTTCGACGTGAGTATGAACGTCAATAAAGCCGGGTGCCAGGACGCGCCCGCCCGCGTCGATTATCCGTGCAGCGCTGCCCGGAGAAATAGCACCTATCTTGACAATCCGGCCATTCCTCACGGCTATGTCCCCCCTAAACCACGGATTGCCAGTGCCGTCAACGATACGCGCGTTGGTTATGAGTAACTCGTACCTTGAGAGTCTAGGATAGAACCATGCCAGGGAAACGGTCGCTATTATTAACGCAACGAAAGATACGAATCTGGAATGAGCCTTTATGAGCCTTATCATAAAGTGGGCATGACGTTTGTCAGAGCGGCGTTGATCGCTTTACGCGTTTGAATGGGGTTAATTCCCCATGTCAGAGTTTAGAGTGCATACTCTGCTCTGATTCGCGTAAGAGACTCGTTGGATCAGGTGTTTAATGTGAAGCGCCAACTCGAAACGCTATTGTAACTTAGCCGAGGATTCCTGTCTTACTTTGACGGTGCATCTCTGTTGACGTGCCAGTTATAAAATGATCAGATTCGGTGTGTTTGATAGCAAAGCTGATACCGGCTCCGGGAGTTAGAGCGTCTGACTGGAGCAGCACTCGGCGGCCCTGACATATTGATTCCCCGTGAGCTTTATTCGCTACTCATTAACATCCTTGACACCGTAGTTTTCGTTTAACTATAGTCTCGGGCCATAAAGAGCTTTCGCAACTTACTCCTCCGGTTTCCCGTTTGTTTCGGATCGATCATGTTACTCCAGCGAATAAAGGAGAAGCGCGGCATGGTTTTGAAATTGGCCATCCTACTCACACTGTTTCTCAGCCTCTACTTCACTCTATCTGGAACACAGCGGCGCGATCGGCAATGTCTCTCGGAATTTGCCGCTCGTTCGCAAGCGGAGAAAACAGTTCTGCCAGATTACCCAACCGACCCGGAATCGGCAGGGTTACAGGGACTGGTTTTCGCCGCGGTATTGTTTGATCAAGATGGGAACATGGCCAAGGTTAAGGTTTTCGAAACCCCGGGTACCCACTTTGCTGAAGCAGCCACGCGAGCACTCGAACAATGGAAACTTAAGCCGATTTATAACAGCGCACAGGAGCGGGTTGAGACGCAGACAGGAATTCGCTTTCATTTCATTTTTGCAGACGGGAAAGGCCGCGTAGACGCCGCCACTGATGACGAGCAAAAAGACAGTCGCTTTGGCCAAAAGGCGTGTGTCTCTGCTCTTTAGTTACTCCTCACGGACGGTACACTTCTCGGGTCGCCGTAACACCTCTACCCTTATTTCAGTCGCGGGCAATAATTTCATGCCGCCACTTACCTTCAACCTGTTTGCTTCCTATGCAAACAAAGGGCTGGATATCCTACTCATCCCGATTGTATGCCTGATCGCTCTGGCGAGGATCCTTGACTATGCTCCTGCGCACGACAAGATCCACATCCTGGTGGTCGTCGCATCACTGGTTTATCTTGCCCGTTGGCTCTTTCTGCGACCGTTATACGAGAGCGAAATATCGCTTAACGGACTTGATGTCAGCGTGGTGTTTCTCGTCGTAAGTGAATGTGTTTTGTACTTCTTTTCAAGTTACCGGGCCAACAGTTTTTATTTTCTCCTGGAAATACTTTTTCTCTTCCTCGTCTATTGGCTAATCAGATTGAATCTGCGGCACGAATATCAAGTTGCCGCAATCTTTCTTTTTCTTACCGTCGTGGGATTTTGCATAGCTCAGGTGGCGCTCTACCGGTGGTTTTCCCACTACCGTCAACTGAAAATCCTGGGCTTTGAAGATGTAACCGATCTTAGATATACGTTTGATCTTCTCACACCACCGCGATCCTCCTTGGCCGAGTGGAGTACCATCTTTTTAGCACTTCTGCCTTTTCCTATCGCGTTGTTTATTCGATACCGGACTGTTTCCAAAGTGTCATGGGGTTTCTGTTTGCCCGTGTATGCGTTGCTGCTTACCCTGGCAAGCACGCTTCTAAGAGGGATTTACGTTGCTACGGTGGTCTTTTTTCTTGTCCTGTTGCTGGCCAGTTTTTACAAACTACTTCCACGCAAACAAGTCGCCCTGGCGATTGGCGGTTTGTTCGCTGCTTTCATCCTGACGATATGTCTGACTCCACTGAGGCAACCGGTATTGACCGCCTCATATCTATTCAATACGTCGTCTCAATTAAGGAGCGCACAGGGACGCGTGGCGATCTGGCAATCAGCTTCACAGATGGTCAATGACTACCCATTGTTTGGCGTAGGGGCAAACAACTTTCCCATCAAATACTTTTCCTACAAGTCTGCTGAAGCAAATTTTGTGGTCAGGCCTCCCAACTTCTTTCTGCATGTGCTTATTGAGAAAGGGTTAATAGGCCTCCTGGCGTTGATTCTGATCCTTCTTGGTTTCGTTTGGACCCTACGCTATGGATCGGTTGACTCTCCAAAGAGCAGGGTTATTGCCACACTCTATTTCGCCACTCTCCTGGCTCTAGTTGTTCGGGACCAGACCTATTCAACCCTTGGCTCGAACAAAGGGGTCCTTCTATTACTTTGCTTTATGGCCGCTCACATAGCTGGAATCGCAAAGCGAGGAAAAAACGACCCACGCCCTCGGTCATTCCGGAAGCCAGCCGTGGCCTTAATTTTGATGGTGTGCGTTGCTCTGTTCTTCATTGCGCAACGTCGATATCAAGCTCTTCAACGGGCTACCTCTTACTTCCGCGCATTCTCCAATCAAACAACCGCGGAACAGTATGCCAGCGTGAATCAGAGCATCGACGAAGCTATTAGTTTGGCCCCGGACAATGCCAACTTCCTGGCTGGTAAAGGTCATTTGGCGGCGCGGGTGGTGCGCTTCGCACCCGTGGACTTTGCTGATGCGAGGATGGTGGTAAACGCTGAGAATGTCGACAGAATCAGGAGCGCAATCATCTATTACCGTCAGGCGGTGGCGCTAAATCCAGCAGATGGTTGGTACTTCAATAATTTGGGTTGGCTCCATAGCTATCTTCAGGAGCAAGAGCAGGCAATTGCGTGTTTTCGAAAAGCAATCGAGCTGGACGGCCAAAGTACAATCCATCCCATAAGCCTGGGCCTCCTCCACGAACGACAGCATGAACAGGAGCTCGCGGTTGTTCAATATGTTAAGGCGGTACAACTCTCGCCCAGCGTCCTCGATTCGGAGTTTTTCACAGAACTTCAGCGTCGTGAGCCGGAGATGGCCGACCACATCATTGCGACGGTAAGCAGCAGTTTGCAGGAGGATCTAAAGAAGTCTTCGGATCCCTTGATCCAGGCGAAGTTGGGAAAGATATATCTATTCACCGGATTGATTGATCAAGCCATAGCGCTTCTTCGCCAGAGTACGACACAAATGCCGACCCTCGGACTTGCGTGGTCCAACCTGGGCCTAGCCTCCCAACTAAAAGGGGACGAAACAGAAATGGTTAGCTGTTATCAGAAAGCGGCTTTCCTTAATCCGACGGATAGTCAGGTTTTGACGCGACTTGCTGAACACTGGTACCGGCAACGGAAACCGATGCTGGCCGCCGAGTATTACCGGCGGGCTCTGAATATCAGACTCAATATAGCTTCCGTACATGGGGAGCGGATGCCCCTCGTCTACATCGGAAGCGATCCGGCGGGCAATGATGCAATACCTTTGGAGCTGTTGAGTTTTTGTCGGCCGAAGGTTAATGCCGTCGATATTTGTAGGAAGCTAAGGGATGTTTATCGTGAACTTGGGGACGATCACTTGTCAACATATTTTGGCTCGCTTGGAAACCGGCTGGATGGATCGGCAACCAGGGAATTGCCACTCACTCAGTGAGTTTAGTCAGCACACCTGACTCCCCATCTCCTGTTAACTGTCCGGTCCAGGTGCCGGTTACTACCCCCAGATTATCGGCGAGAATAAGAGTAGGCGACACCTGAACACCCAACATGTTATATGCTCCTTGTTTGATGTCGTCGACGCGTATTGCATTCTCCATCAGATACTGTTTCGCCCTTTCCGGCGAGCCCGGTGTGATGACCACCAATCGAACGTTGCTGGGCTCGATGAAAGTTTTCCCGAGTTTTTGGTAAAACGGTATGCTCTTCCGGCAGGCGCCACAGTCGTCCTGAAGAAACAGTAGCAGTGTCTTTCGGCTCTTAGAAAAATCCAATCCGACCACCGAAATATTGGTGCCAACGATTCCGTTGTTTTTGTTTCGACTGCGGACGAGATCGGGATTGTAGAGGACAACCAGGCTTCCCGCTAACAAGATCGTTGCAAGTATGATCGCAGCATTGAGGATGCGGTTGAATAGCTTCATGCAACTCCCTTCGATTTGGGCGGAACGAGCGGCGGCCTCAGTCGAGCGCTGCACTCGCTAAGGCCAGGATTGCCGAACTGCGTAAGTGCTCATTCGGCAGCTGAAGTAGTGAGAAAGGCATCCCTTCAGGATCTCGAGCCAGCAGGGGGCCCACTGCTCCGCCGAGACTGCCAGGATTGATACCCTTTACGTTTGTGTTGAATATAACAGACTGCGAACCCATCTTTATCCTGACCACACGATCGAATCGTAGAGGATCGTTCGAATTTGAATCGATTGCCATGAGGGCTTTCAAGGCTTCATCAAAGACACCGGTCCCTTCGGAAGAGTTAAACTTTCCCACCAACTCTGCCGCCAATAGAAGCAGCGATGCCCTGGTCGAACCGTCAGTACGTCGCGCATCTTCAAGACCTTCATCGATCGCGGCGCGGGCAGCGGGCAAGTCTTTTTTCTGAATCAGGGTTCTGGCGATTGCAAACCACAAGAAACTTCGGGCCGGAGACGGCGTCAGCTTTCTGGCCCGAAGCGTTGCTAGCGAAAGGTTCCCACTTTGAAAAGCAACCACAGCTTCCCGCAGCGAAATCAAGTCAAGTAACTGCTCGCGCGTGGAAAGCAGTGGGAGTTTATCGGTCAACGTTCTGGCAGACTTGAAGTCTTCGCGGACGTAAAAGAGAGCGATCATGCGAAGACAGTATTCGTTCTGCCGGTTAGGGTCCTTAATCTTCTCGAGTGTCGCCATCACCGTTTCGAGATCAGGTACTGACGCAGGGGCGGGTTCTGTGTTACCGGCTTCGGTCGAATTTGTGCGAGATCCCTCCAAGCCACTAGCCAAGGCACCGAAAGCCGCCAAAAGCTCAGGAGCGAATCTCCTGGCTTTGGGAAGCAATAAGAAGGCTGCTGCACGATTTTGCAAATTGACGGCGTCGTCGGCATTAGGTCGGGAAAGTATGTTAACCGCAGTTCTAAGATACTTCTGAACAATTGGCGGTTGAATCCCGGGTCGGTCGACCGATATATCGGCATGAAAGGCAATCCTTCCCACGAAAACAGGTGACACTACAGTCTTATTCCCATAGTCGCCTGCCAAACTCTGCGGGCTGGTAAAGAGGTAATTGCCGATCGTCAGAAGGTCGTCAGCCGAGGTAGTTCCCTGAGATGCTAGTTGATCCAACACTTGCACGAAGAGTTGGTCGGCTCTTTGTTCGTCCTGCACCCGTGAACGCATCAGCAGATCAAGAAACTGCATGGAGCTTAAATGACCACCTATGCCGCCTCCGATGCCTTTACTGATGAAGTCGAATGCTTTTGAATCGTTTTCCAGCAACAACATGCTCGCTGCACTTAATTCCATTGACCGGCCGAGATCAAGAGTGGCGAGAAGGTCGATTTGGGAATCACGAAATAATTTTTGCTGTAGTTCGGAATCGTGCTTGGCTAGATGCGCAAAGAATCGAACATAAAGTGAGATGAGCTTGTTCTTGGTAACCGTCGGCATCGCAGCCGTCGTATCCTCGGGAGCAGCCAACGCTCCGCTCTCGGTAGGTTGGGTTGATTTTAATACGTCAAAAGCCTTCAGAAATAGCTGCCGTCCGTATTTTTCGTCATATTTCCAGTAGAGGTCGGCCAGCCCCACCACGGTCCGCACTCTCAGCTCAACATTTCTAAGACTCAGCGCATTCTCGGCCAGGCGAGAAATTTGCCGATGAGTTTTCTCAGAATTGTCTGGAGCCGAGACCGGCTTGATCTTTGATTTGTTCGACTTTCGACTAACGCTTTGGGCCTGAGATGGAAAGGTCGTGCTTAGCAGAGAGAACACCAGAAGTAGCAAGATGACATTGATAAAGCGCAAGACCTCCGCCGTCATTTTTGCGTTACCTTTGAACATTTGCGTTGATTGCATGAGGAGAAGTCGTTTGCGTTTGAGATCAGGAACTATGAAGGCAACGAGACCCGTGATTGCCACAAACGCAAGCTGAAATCTAAAGACCGCCAGAGTTTGCAGACTTTATGTCTCAGCTTGCGATAAGACAACGTGCTCAACTTGCTACAGACGGCTACCTCCTACCACTCACAAGTTGATCCTATACAACCCGTCCTTCCATTATCAAAGACAGTTTCCAGACAGGACATTTGGGTTGATTGACCTGGACTGGGTGGATCGCCAAAGTGGCAACTACTGCTGTAGTACTGGCCCTCGGAGTCGTAGTTAGCTTTGCATTCCATGAATGTCTGCCAGCCCTGCGTTTCCCATTCCTGGCAAGTTATTGCGATTGCCTGACCTGAGAAGGTCAAAAGCATGAGAAGCACTCCAAGCTTCACGACCAACTTATGAACTGAACCGCTCGAAGGTTTTTCTTCGGACATGGTGGGTCTCCTAGGTTAAGTGAGTGAACAGTTGCGAGGCGTCACAATTCAACGAAAACGGGGCCACACTACTACAGCCTTATACCATCGTCAATGGTTAGGTTTTGTAATGGTAGGTTTTGTAAACCCCAAGTAGAAATGTCACCCAAATGCGGAAGGTGGGAAGGTCACTTATTTGCGGAATACGCAGTCTGTGTCGCGATCATTCCCACACTGAATAAGTCGTTCGAATAGGTCGCGTGGGTCAAGAGGATCCCAGTCTCCGGTTGCCAGGATGTCGTTTTTTATGTCTACCGGGGCATTCGAGCAATCCTTGTCGATGATTGGTCCGTTAGAATCCATCTCGGGAATATAGAAAACAAACTTGACGACAACGTCTTCAGCGGTTGTTTTGCCTATGCGCTCCTCGCAAAGCGTAACGCGCTCAAAGTTCCATTCGGCACAGACAGCAACGGTGATGCGATCACGACCTCAAGGGGGTTGGTTCCGGAACAGGTCGTAACCGGGATCGCATTGGTACCCTGAATAGTTACTTGCACATTTCCCGCGAATTGCATATTGCCGGGAAGGTTGTCGGTAAGGACAAAGCTCTCAATTTCCCGACCGTCCGCAATGTCTCCCGTGAGCTTGTAGGTCAGCGGATAGTAAGGAACAAAATTCGGCCCCGAAACGGCTTCGTTCTCAGGCCCCAGGTATTGCTTCTTGAGTCTGAAGAGTGTTGGAGTGGTGAGGCTGGTGACTTCGAGGTTTGATTCCACCAGAGGATCCGTGGAGTTGTTATCTTCTGGATCTCCCCGTACCGGAAACCGCCGCGCGCCTTGATTGGCAACGCTGTTCCCACATCGGCATAATCGCTGAGAAGTGCTTTTACCCTTACAGCAATTTCCGGTTGCGTTGCGTCAAAACTCCCGAACGGTAGCTCAAGCACCACGAGTTGATACCTTAGCGGCCCCACAAGATTCAAAACAGTCACACCTGTAATGGATGCGGGTAGGTACCAGGACATTGGTCCGCGTCCAACCCGAAGTTGTTCGCGGGAGTAAGGGGCACAGTCCGTCGGCCACACGTACAATCTATGCTGGAAGCGGTCTATCGTCAGGCTTACAATTCGGCGTTGAGCATGGCCAAGATGACGGAGCAGGCTTATTGGGCTGAGCGCATAGACCAGAACCCTTTGCTGGACCGAAACTACTGGGACGCAGGTAACTCCGGCCTACTGGCGGCAACAGACAATAAGACGCAACTGCTCTATCCCCCAGGTCTCACCGTTCTCCATTTTTTCCAAATACGCCGAACACAGAACTCATAGTTCTCCGGATCGCAAACTGAGTCCGCCCTCCGCATTACACACAAACTACTTAAGTTATTACCAATCATTGACTTGGAGGTTGGTCTTGGTTTCAGTCATTTCCTGTTTGTTCCCTTTGCTTCAGGTTTTCTACCATAGAGTGCTGGTTTTTCTGGCCACGTATTGGCCACTTGGGAAAATCAGGTCTTATGAATTTATAGTGGTAAATTATTGAGAGGTGAGAACTTATTGGTGGAGCAGCGGGGATTCGAACCCCGGGCCTCCGCATTGCGAACGCGGCGCTCTGCCAACTGAGCTACTGCCCCACTAGTGAGGGAATATTAGGAAGCGGCGCTTCTGGTGTCAAACCGAAGGGACTTGGATGACCATGGAAACGCGATTTTCCATATATCACTTGTCAGCCGGTCATTGAAGCCAGTCAACGCGAAGGGGACTGGAAATGAGCGATGAACAGGAACGCGGTTGCTATCAATGGCAGGTTTTAAATTGATTTCCGAGTCTTCATTCCGGCAGGCTGACAAATGACAAATGAAATATGGAAACTCTCATGACTTTGCGTCCTCAGTCGACAAGTTCCGCTTCGCCAATTCCAGCGCTTCTCCAACTCGCTCAACATTCTTCCCTCCGCCCTGGGCCATGTCTGGTCTGCCGCCGCCGCGGCCGTCGAGTAGAAGGCACGCCTCGCGCATCAGCGCATTCATGTCTCCAACCGCATCTGCGGATCTGGCAAAGACTATTCGAGCGGCATCTTTCTCGCGGGAGCCTAACAAAGCGATAGTGTGTGGGTGTGAAATCAGTGCCTGGGCCAGGTGCTTTAGCGACTCCGCGTCCCGATCCTCAAACACTCTTGTGATCACTCGAACATAGGAGTCATCAGTGACTCCCTCGTCGACCCTTGAACTGCTGTCCCGTAAGAGTTCCTCAGCTTCAACGCGGGCTGCAATCTCTTCAAGCACACGCAGGCGTCGATGTAACTCCTTGTTTTCTTCCAGCACACGCGCAGTCAGTTTCGCTGCGTCATCACGGGCCGAACTGTACAACGCCGCAACTGCACGTGCAGTGCTGTTAGCGCGGCGATAATCGGCGAGGGCCCGCATGCCGGCGACAAACTCAATTCGCGTCAACCCCTTGGCGCGCTCCCAGTGTCGCACCGCGATCATTCCAATTTCGCCGGTGCGGTAAGCATGGGTGCCGCCGCAGGGGGTTAGATCGAAACCCTCTATTTCGATCAATCGCAATTCGCCCTCTCGCGCCGGATCTTTTCTTAACGGTAACTGTGCCGCTTCTTCCGGCGTCACGGTTCTTATCGTGATGGGCCGATCTTCCCAGATCACGTTGTTGGCGAGTTCGACCGCGCGTTCGATTACTTCAGTTGTAGGGTTGGCCAGCTCGACGTCAATCTCGCATGACTCCTCCATCACACGAAAACTCTTTGTGGGGGCGTCGAAGAGAGTAACGAAGGCCTGCGACAAGATGTGCTGCCCGGTGTGTTGCTGCATGTGGTCCAGACGCCTGGACCAATCAACCCGTCCTCTAACAGTTGAACCGATCTCCGGGACGACTCCCTGCATTACGTGCAGCACGCCGTTGTCATCATCGTCGATGCATTCAACGACGCGCCTGCCGTTGAGGGTGCCGGTATCGCTCGGCTGTCCGCCGCCAGTTGGATAGAAGGCTGTGCGATCGAGTGTTACCGCGGTCCAACCGCTGACACGTTCAGTTGCGTCGACTACGCGGGCTTCGAATTCGATGAGATGTGAGTCGTTGTAATAGAGACGCTCGGTTCGGGGCATGCGGTAATTAAAGCAGAAGCGGGGGAGAGGTGTCAGGTGGCGGGTCGAGGTTGGGAAGGAGGCAGGAGGCAGGAGGAGGCAGATTTTCCATATCTCATTTTTCATTTCTCATTAGTCATCGCTTCCTGATTCACCAACACCCGATACCCGGCACCCGATACCCGATGCTAGAATCCTTCACCCGGATCCAAATTTTGTTCTCCGAGAAAAATCAAATGAATCGCGTTTTGCGCAAAAACTTCATCACCTTGATAGTTGGGTTCCTGATTGTCACGACGTTTAGTGTTGCGTCAGCACAGGACAAACCACTGCGATCGATTACATACCGGTTATCGATGTCACGGCCGGTATCGCATCTCTTCGAAGTTTCGATTGAAGTGGAATTGCCGAAAGACTCGAAGGCAACGTATTTGGATTTTCAGATGCCGCGATGGTCGCCGGGACGCTATGCGATATTCGACTTCGCCAAAAACGTGCAAGACCTTCAGGCGCTCGGCGGCATCTGCCCGCGTAACGCGCAATGCAAGATGTCGCCTGTTCCAGTGATACGCATCGACAATCAAACCTGGCGCGTTTCAACGCTAAACCTGGAAGGCCTGACGTTTCGATACAAAGTGTTTGCCAACGATCTCTCTGGAACGTTTTCGCAGTTGAACCAACGTCACGCTAATTACAACGGTCACTCTGTTTTCATGTATGTGGTTAATCACAAGGCGGACCCGGTAAAGCTTTCGATCGATTCTCCCGCAGGCTGGCGGATAGCAAACGGTCGAATGGATCGCGACAACCAACGCGAATGGGAGTTTCCAAATTGGGACATCTTCGTGGACACGCCGACCGAAATTGCACCTAATTTCACGATTGACGAATTTCAGGTTGACGGCAAGAGGTATCGGGTGATGGTCCACTCGTTTGGCGACGAAGGTGGAAAGCGTGCCGCCCTCGTTCGAGACATCGAGAAAATTGTCAGGGCCGAGATTGCAATGTGGGGTGCCCCTGAATTGGAATCCTATACGTTCCTGATTCACTTCGCCGCTGACGATATGTCAGGCGACGGCATGGAGCATCTGACTTCGACGCAGATCATTGAGCCCGGCGCTTTAGCAGAATCAGGAATTTATGAAAGCACGCTGGGGACCGTGGCCCACGAGTTTTTTCACGTTTGGAACGTCAAGAGACTACGGCCATTGGAACTTGGTCCATGGGATTTCACTCGCCCGGTGGCTACGCGCAGTTTATGGATCGCTGAGGGGCTCACGAATTACTACGGCCACATGATGATGCACCGGGCCGGCATTTGGGACTCGTCTCGCTTCCTGGCCCGTCAGAGTCAAACCATATCCGGAATCGAGAACGCTCCGGGAACGCGACTGATGAGTGCGGAGAATTCCTCGCTTTCCGCAGCATTTATTGATGATGCCCCACATGCTCAGCGAATAAACCTGCCGAACACAGCCATCAGCTATTACCCGAAAGGTGAGTTGATTGGGATGGTCCTGGACTTGATGATTCGTGGCAAGAGCAACGGACGCGGGTCGCTGGATGAAGCACTGCGTCGGATGTATTCACAGCTTTATCTCAACAGTCCAAACGCCACTTACTATCTACGTGGCCGAGGCTACACTCCTGAAGATCTCGAACGCCATGCATCGGCAGTTGCCGGATACGGCTTCAGTGATTTCTTCAAGCGATATGTTCGCGATGTGGAAACACTGCCTTACGACGAAGCGTTCGGGTACGTCGGTCTACAAGTGATCCGTACCCCCGCACGCGAGCCATACAACGCCGGCATCAGCCTCGACATGGAAGACACCGAGAATCTTCGGGTCGGAAGCGTTGCGCACAACTCTCCCGCAGAGAATGCGGGGTTAGAGGACGGCGATGAGATTCTCACCATAAACGGAAAAAAGATTAAGCGCGAGAATTTTCTTTTTGCGCTGAGCAAGCTTAAGGAAGGCGACCGCGTTCCGGTTACGATCAAGCGGAATCGTGAAACGATCCGGGCGACGCTCGTAATGGGAACGCCAGAACGCTTCGACTACACGATTGAAGAAAGAAGAGATGCAACGCCGCAGCAGAAGGCGTTGCGTGAGGCGTGGCTAAGCGGACGATAGGAAGGCGTCGCGCTAAATCCAAAACGCGGCTTGCCGCCGCACAGTGCGGTAAGGCTCTGCCTTACCGATTGCTTCCTTGATTTTAGGAGGCTATGCCTGGGAGGCTGAGCCTCACCAAACATTCTCCGAGCTGCCTTCCGCGGCTTTGCCGCCGCACAGTGCGGAAAAGCTCAGCCTTCGGGCTCCCTCCAAAAAAACTCGGTCACTTCGCTCGGTCACCACGCCTTTCGATTCTGACGATTCTTCAGGCATCTAGTTTGCTATTCACCTCACGGTTCCCCCAAAACGCAAAAACAAGATGACGTAATTTGTCATACGGGGTTGCATCAATCCCACGTCGCGAATGACAAGGAAACTAAGGGGAAAGTCATGGAAGCAACATTCGGAACGCTAGAGCATTACACACCAACCAAAAACCGACGCCTCGCGAAGCTACCAACAATGGTCGGAAACTGGTTCACGGGCATATTTGGTTGTGCACACAAAGAAATGAGTCGTCCGTTTTCCAGACATGGTGAAAGTTATCGTGTCTGTATAGCTTGCGGGGCACGCCGCCAGTTTGACGACAAGACGTGGAATTCGGGTGGGCGTTTTTACTTCAAGCCCGCGAACACGAGCGAGCTGCTGGATGTTGATTGCTCGGCGCTGAAAAGTCTTTAAACCAAGCGTTACTCAAGCCGGTAATTTGGTGCTTCCTTCGTGATGATCACGTCATGCACGTGCGACTCTCGGAGTCCGGCTGAAGTGATGCGAATAAACTGGCTCTTCTCTTGAAATTCTTTGATGGTCCGACAACCGGTATAGCCGAGCCCGGATCGCAAACCGCCGACAAGTTGAGTGGTCATCTCAGCGATGGTGCCTTTGTAGGCAACGCGGCCCTCAATTCCTTCGGGCACCAGTTTTGATTCGAGGTCTGTCATTTCCTGGGCGTAACGATCGCGCGAACCTTCACGCATCGCGCCGATCGAACCCATGCCTCGATATGTTTTGAACGAGCGGCCCTGGAAAAGAATCACTTCTCCCGGCGCTTCTTCGGTCCCGGCGAAAAGCGATCCAATCATTACTACATCAGCCCCTGCGGCAATCGCCTTGGCAACATCGCCGGAAAACTTCACACCGCCGTCGGCAATCACCGGCACACCGCTTTTACGTGCGGCTTTAACGCACGACTGAATCGCGGTTATCTGCGGCACACCTGCTCCGGTTACGACGCGCGTGGTACAAATCGAACCTGGTCCAATTCCAACTTTAATCGCGTCAACACCCGCGTCCGCCAACTCCTGCGCACCTTCGGTGGTGGCCACATTGCCGGCTATAAGATCGGTCTCCGGATATAGTGTTTTGATTTCGCGTACAGCTTCAATAACGCGCACTGAATGACCATGCGCGGTATCAACAACGAGGCAGTCGACTCGAGCTTTCACCAGCTCCGCGGCGCGTTCGCGAAAATCACCTGTCGCCCCGATCGCAGCGGCGACGCGTAATCGTCCCAGGTTATCCTTCGCCGCTGACGGATACTTAATAGCTTTCTGGATGTCTTTTACTGTAATCAGCCCCTTGATGCGCTTGTCGTCATCAACCACCAGCAGCTTTTCAATCCGATGTTTTTGCAACACTGCCTTAGCCTGATCGAGGGTGGTGCCGACCGGAACTGTGACCAGCGGTTGTTTGGTCATTACTTCCGAGACTGGAATATCGAAGCGAGTCTCAAATCTCAGATCACGGTTGGTGATGATGCCGACAAGATGGCCGTCTTCATCGACGACGGGAACGCCGCTGATCTTGAAGCGCTCCATAACGTCCAGGGCAGCACGCACCGGTTTAGTTGGAAGGATGGTAACAGGATCGACAATCATGCCTGATTCCGATCGTTTTACCTTGTCAACTTCTTCGGCTTGGCGCTCGATAGTGAGGTTCTTATGGATCACCCCAATGCCACCCTGTTGTGCCAGCGCAATTGCGAGGGCCGCTTCAGTGACCGTATCCATTGCCGCCGAGCAGAGAGGGATTTGCAGTTTTATGTTTCGAGTGAACTGAGTAGAAGTGTCTGTCTCAGACGGCAGCACATCCGATCGCGCTGGTAGCAGTAGCACATCATCGAAGGTAAGACCTTCTGGAATGTCGGTTGGAATCATCAGAACTATTTCTACTCCTTGATTGATTAAGGCGATTGAGCGCTAAAACAGAAATGCCCGCCAGTCGACGGGCAGTAACGCTAATAACGGTAATTGTTTTTGACCAAAGTACGAGCACGCTTCTGTTCGATGCCTGAAAACTCAGGCTCGATAGAATAACTACGATTGCTGGTGCTGTTGATAATCAGCTTTCCAAATATCCAAACTGCCGGCTGGCAAACTCGAATGAAGGCCAGCTATTGATGTTCCCGCCGGAATGGCCTCGTTAAACAGGCCCGCCGATCTTCTTTGATACCACTTCACCGTGGCCAGCGCTGCGGCGGTTAGAATTGCGAGTATCACAATCGCCAACACCACGGTCAAAACAGGAGACCGCGTAGCCGGCATGTCCGTGTAGACCTTTGCGTGATAGCGATTGCTTCCAGCTTCCTCGCTGGTATCCCCCGCATCCTTCATGAAACGAGTGTAGGATTCGACTGCTTCTCGTTCATCGAGTCCTACATACTTCGCATAGGCTTTCACGAAGCTTCGATTAAAGATGCCGCCGGGCAGCCGGCCGAATTCATTGGTTTCAATTGCCTCGAGATAACGGACCTGAATTCGGGTCTGATCTGATACCTCGCGCAACGGAATATGGAGCTCCTCCCGGGCGAGTCGCAACTGTTCACCAATCGTAGCTGCCGTCCCCAAAATCGCCTGCGTCCTTTCGCTCCCCGCTGTTGGTGAGACTCACTGAACGCCAGTTTCAAAATAGACTGTTACCTACATCCCCCGGGCTCGAATGCGTTTCAGCAGGCTCTACAAGAATAAAATAACTTTTTCAGCGAATATATATGCCGTGACAATAGCTGTCAAACAATAGGTGTTTTTGAGCGCCGATGAGGAGTCAGCAGACTGAACCGGATCTTGGTTGTACGGCCTGCGTTGGTAAGGATCGGCAGCGAAGATTGCGGAAGAGGTGTAAGACGCGCGCATCCTATTGCGCTGCACTCTTGTCAAGGCGAGTTTTGCCATTCTGGTGTCCGAGCTTCTGGCTCCACGACAAACCGAAGTTTTGTCGGACACTCCGGACCAAAGTTGCTTCGTACTAAGATTGGGTAGTGGTTTAGTTTGAAACATTGAAAATGAACCACTACCTAAGATTGGCTTCTCTTGATTCTTAAGGCGCGCGGTGATAGGTTGACGGCAGTAACAATCAACCAACTTTAACTTCTACAATTAGAAAAAGTGAGGAAACGGAGATGCCCTTAGAAGCACTCGGAATGGTGGAAACCAAAGGCTTCGTTGGAGCCGTCGAAGCCGCTGATGCGATGGTCAAAGCCGCGAATGTTCAGCTGCTCGGCAAGGAGTACATCGGTGCAGGTTACGTGACGATCTTTGTGCGGGGAGATGTTGGTGCCGTAAAAGCGGCAACAGATGCAGGCGCGGCTGCCGCAAGACGAGTCGGAGAACTCATCAGTGTGCACGTCATTCCTCGACCTCATGCTGAAGTTGAGCGCGTATTGCCAGTCGATGGCCGCACCGGCTTGAGTCCTGACGAACGATCGCTACAAGGCGGCGGCTCGCGTGGTCAACTGGGAGAGGGTGAAGGTCGATCTCTTGCTTCCGGATCGCGAGAGGGCGCAAAAGAAAAGGCCAGATGATTGCCGATTTACGATTGACCAATTGTCGATTGAAGAGGTCTGTGGAAGCTCAATCGAAAATCGGAAATCGGCAATCGACAATGCTTTGGGAGGTTTGTTATGTCCGCAGATAAGGATCTCATCTCGGTGCAGCAGGCACGGGACCTTGTCGAAAACGCTCACAAGGCCCAACTGGAAATCGCCAGGTTTGATCAAGCAAAGATCGATCGGATTTGTGAGGCCATGTCCAAGGCGGCGCTGCGCGAAGCGACACGTCTGGGAGCGATGGCGGTGGAAGAAACGGGGTTCGGAGTTCCGGACGACAAGCGCGAAAAGAACCGCTTTGCCGCTGAAGACGTTTGGAACTACTTCCGCGGCTTGCGCACCGTCGGCGTTGTTTCTCAATCAAAAGATGTTGTCGAAATTGCCAGCCCGCGCGGCGTAGTCGCCGGAATCATTCCTTCTACTAATCCCACCTCCACGGCAATTTTTAAGATCCTGATCTCGATCAAGTCTCGGAATGCGATCGTGCTTTCGCCGCATCCTTCGGCCGCCAAGTGCATTAACGAGAGTGCGAGAGTGATGCGTGAGGCAGGCGTTAAAGAAGGTCTGCCGGCGGAGGCGGTCGCTTGCATGACTTTGGCAACCATCGAAGGCACCGAAGCATTGATGAAGCACAAACAGACTGCTGTGATCCTGGCGACGGGAGGCATCGGCTTGGTTCGTGCTGCTTATTCTTCGGGCAAGCCGGCCTTCGGAGTTGGCCCAGGAAATGTGCCAGTCTTCATTGAACGTTCCGCTGATGTACCAAAAGCTGTTCAGGACATTCTGACTGGAAAGTGTTTTGACAACGGAACAATCTGCGCTTCGGAGCAAGCCGTTGTTTGCGATGCGCCGATCGAAAAAGAGGTGAGGGAACAGTTCAGCGCCCAGGGTGCTTATTTCCTATCGCAGTCTGAAGCGGAGCAGCTCGGCAAGATCGTAGCGACTCCGCAGCGTTCGCTCAACCCCGCAATTGTTGGAAAATCTGTCGAAGTGATCGCAAAAATGGCCGGACTCAACGTGCCATCTGGCACGCGTTGCTTGATGGCTGACGTTGCCGGAGTTGGACGCGAGTATCCGCTCTCGATGGAAAAGTTGTCGCCGATTCTGGCCTTTTACGTCGTTGATGGGTTGGTGAAAGGCGCCGAGCGCTGTTACGAAGTGTTGCGCTACGGAGGCATGGGCCACACCGCCGGTGTTCACACGCGATCACGCGAAGCTGCTGTCCAATACGGAACAGAGATGCCGGCATCGCGCATCACCGTCAATACCCCTACCACGCACGGTGCAATTGGTTTCTCAACTGCGTTGCCTCCATCTATGACACTCGGTTGTGGATCGTGGGGTGGAAACGTCACTTCGGATAACGTTTCACCGTTGCATCTGCTCGACATCAAGCGCGTCGCTTTTGAAGTGCGACCGGTAAAGAGTGTTCGACCCGCCGCCACGACGTCGGCGCGCCCGACAGCAGCTCCGCCATCTTCGTCTGAACCCCGGCAGCCGCAGGTTGTCGTTGGCGCCGGTGGGAAGATTAATCGTGCAGAGATCTCTGCGATCGTCGACAAATTCCTGGCAGGACGTCAGTCTGAGCAAACGCAGCCACCCTCAACTAATCAATCACCACTGGCGCGACCACCGGTTGAGGCCGAGGCGGGAAGCATGTACTCAGGCCCGGCACAGCCGCGGAAAGAAGAGCGCACAAGTCAGTCGGGAAACGGAGGAACGAACGTCACACCTCCGAAACCAACCACACTCTCGAGTAATGGAAGTAAGACGGTAGACTTCGTGAGCGAAGATGATGTTCGTCGGGCAATCCAAAAAGGCGAGAAGATTTATATCAACGCCAAGACGATAATCACGCCTGCTGCTCGCGACATGGGCGAGCCGGCTGAAGTGTTTGCGAAAGGGTAAGATCGTTACAAGTCTGTTGTCAGTGGTCAGTGGTCCTTGATTCTTGTTGCCACTAACAGCCGACCACTAACAACTAACCACTAACAACTTACACGGGCAACTGACAATGTTCTTAGCGCGAGTAGTCGGCACAGTTTGGTCCACGAAGAAGTCACCGGACCTCGAAGGTGTCAGGTTTCTGGTGGTCCACCCGTTTGATCTGGACAAGGAGCCGACGAAGAACATTGTCGTCGTGGCTGATCGCCTGGGCGCCGGTAGTGGTGAAATGGTGATTTGCGCTTTTGGGAAGGCCGCACGCTCGGCAATCGGTAATCAGGATATGTCGATCGAGGCTGCAGTGGTTGGCATTGTCGATCGAGTTGATATTACGGGTGAAGTCCCTGACGACATGCGCGAGGCCAGCATTAAGTTGGCCCGGGATAACGGAAGACCGTAGGCATTGCCGATTTCCAGTTTCCGATTGGCGATTGTGCCGAAGAGGCACGGCAATCGGCAATCGGCAATCGGCAATTGGCAATGACTAATGGCGAACGAAGATTTAATTTACCGGCTTACCAAAGCTGTTTACGGTAAGCTGGGAGACACAGCGGACGAGCAGACGGTTGAGCAGTTAGTAACCGAGATTTACCGCGAGGTTGAACCCTTCGTAAGCAGTAACGGCCCCACTTATAGCTCCTCACAAACCTATCCCTCGAGCAGTTCGGTTACGTCGCAGTCGGAGGGCTCCTCCGACCGCATGATCATTTCCGTGTTTGGCGTGGACCACCCTGGAATCGTGGCTGCGGTTTCGCAAATTCTGGCTGAGGCAAATTGCAGCATAGTGGATATCAATCAAACTGTAGTGCAGGGCAAATTTGCGATGGTGATCATTGCGAACATTTCACGCGCGAGGGAAAGTGCCGCGGAGCTAAAAGAACGACTGGCGCGTGAGGGTGAAAAACTCGGAGTGCACATTTACGCTCAACGCGAAGACCTGTTTAATGCGATGCACCGGATCTGAAGGTGAAAGGTAAATGGTGAATGGTGACACATAAGTTGTTGCCAGCGGTTAGATTACGTACTGACATTATCAACGGCTTCGATCTGTTCACAAATTACGTTTAACCATTCACCATTCTTCGATTCACCATTTACCATTTACCATTCACGATTTACCATCATCTGCATGCCTGAACCCAAGATCTCCCGCCGATGTCCTGCTTGTGGGGTTTCAATTCGTGATCAAGCGTTCTTTTGTCCGCAATGTGGCGGCAAGCTCGCACCGCCAGGCTCCACTCCCAAGGTAGAAGAATCAGCGCACATTCACGACACAGTTGAAGAGGTTGTTGATCTGAATCAGACAATGACCGAAGCGGATTTTCGAGCTCGCACTGCGCCGCAGAGTGATTCAGAACCAACCATGACCGAGGCGGACTTTCGGGCACGCACAGCGCCTCGAGATGATTCAGAGCAAACGATGACTGAGGCGGATTTTCGAGCGCGCATCGCATCGCAAATTGCACCCGAGCCGTTGCTGACAAACGAGCAAACGCCAGCGGCCGAAATTAAACCGGTTGCCGAAGTTGCCAGGAAGTCAGTTCGTCAGCGCGCGATGGGAGAAGGGTCGAAGATTCAACGCGTTACCAGCAAAGCTCGTGACGTTGAAGACGACGTGAAACAGCGGGTTCAGAAATTTCGCGATATGTCGGGAGTGGTGATTGAGGAAGCGAGCTACGACCCCAGCTTGCGGTTTGTGTTGGTTGCGGTGGTGCTGGTTGTTTTGTTTTTAGTTATTGCGTTACTGAATAACTTGATTGGGTAAGGATGTGCGGAACCGAACCGAGCGTAGTAGCGCCGGTTCGAAGCTGGCCGAACGGTTCGTCCTTTTAAAAGTCTAATCCGGCGCTACCGCGCTCGGTTCTGATCGGAAAGAATGGAATATTCGCAGGCAGAAATTCTCCAAACGGTAGCAATGACCGAGATGGAACATCTCGACATTCGCACCGTCACGCTCGGTCTCAGTCTGCGCGATTGCACGGGTGAGTCGATCGAGCGCACTGCCGAACGGGTTACTGCCAAGATTCATCGATATGCCGATCGGCTGGTTGAAACAGTCGATCAAATCGGCAACGAATACGGCATTCGCATCGCCAACAAACGCATCGCGGTTACTCCAATTTCCATGATCGTCGAAGGCGCAAGCGGAGACCCTCTGGAGCTGGCGCGAGCAATCGACAAGGTTGCCGCCGAAGTTGGCGTGGATTTCCTCGGCGGTTACTCAGCTCTGGTCCACAAAGGAACCACTGATTCCGAACATCAGTTTCTCAACTCAATTCCGGAAGCCCTTGCTACCACTCAACGACTGTGTTCGTCAGTAAACGTGGCTACCACCCGTGCGGGTATCAACATGGATGCCGTAGCCCACATCGGCCGGTTGATCAAAGAAGCGGCCGAACGCACCAGCGATACAGGTGGTCTGGCCTGCGCCAAGTTTGTTTGTTTCGCCAACTCGGTTGAAGACAATCCTTTCATGGCCGGCGCGTTTCATGGTCCAGGAGAAGCCGAAGCCGTGATTAACTGCGGAGTATCCGGTCCCGGCGTGGTCCACTATGCGATGCGCCATGCGGCGAAAGGTGCACCACTACAAGACCTGGCAGAAATCATCAAGAAGCTCTCATTCAAACTGTCGCGTGCGGGTGAATTGGTGGGAAGGGAGGCAGCGCGTCGACTGGGCATTCCTTTTGGCATCATCGATCTGTCACTCGCGCCCACGCCGGTGCCGGGAGACTCGGTGGCAAACATTATCGAGGCCATGGGATTCGAACGCGCAGGGACTCACGGCACAACTGCAGCCCTGGCTTTGTTGACGGACGCCGTCAAAAAGGGAGGTGCGATGGCCAGCGGTTCGGTGGGCGGCATGAGCGGCGCGTTCATTCCGGTGTCGGAAGATGCCGGGATGATCGAAGCAGCGCAGCTCGGGGCCTTATCTCTTGATAAACTTGAAGCATGGACCAGCGTCTGTTCAGTGGGCATCGACATGGTGGCCGTGCCCGGTTCGACGTCGGCTGAAACAATATCGGCTATCATCGCTGACGAAATGGCGATTGGGGTGATGAATAACAAAACCACGGCGGTAAGAATCATACCCGTGCCCGGTAAAGAGGTGGGCGAAATGGTTGAATTCGGTGGCCTGTTGGGCAGCGCACCGATAATGGCAGTAAATAAGTTTTCATCATCCGACTTTATTCGCCGAGGCGGGCGCATCCCAGCGCCGATTCATTCTTTAAGGAATTGAAGGGGGCTTTCGAGATTTATGAAGTGGTTGGTTTTAGCGTGTTTATTAGTCGTGTTTGTTGGCGCCACCGTCAATGCTCAAGGGGTTTCTTCAAACCCGAACCTTAACGGCAAGTGGTTCTTGGAGTCTCAAAGTGATGCTGGGATTGGTGCGATATCTCTTCCTGCATCAACATCTGTTCAGCTCGAGATTAATGATAGCAACTCTGTGAAAGGACGTTTTCGTCAACGGCTGACGGCCGGCAGATACCAGGAAGTTGAACAGGTAGAGGAATGGGAATTGGCGGCGGACGGGAAGACGCTGACGCAGTTCACAACCAGACGATTTGAAGACCGGGCGTTTGTTATATAAGCCGGTGGAAGAACTCCACCCGTCGTAATCGCCACTCGTCCGGTAAGATTAAAGCGCACTTATAGACGGATCGAATGAGAGAAGTCGAATTTCCAGCACGCGGGAGGACCCAAGATGGCAGAAGCACTCGGAATGGTTGAATGTATGGGATTAGTGGCGATGATTGAAGCCGCCGATGCGATGGTCAAAGCCGCCAACGTTCGTCTAGTGGGCTGGGAAAAGATCGACGCAGGTCTGGTCACGGCGATAGTGCGCGGCGACGTCGCCGCCGTGCGCGCGGCCGTTGACGCAGGAGCTGCTGCCGGCCGCCGCGTGGGCGTAGTTGTGGCGACCCACATAATTCCGCAGCCACACGACGAGGTAGACGAGGGCATCCCGGTTTTGAAGACAGGAGCTACTACCAAGAAGAAAATTAGTGGCTCTGTCAGGGCCAAGTGATTTGGTTCGAAATCGTCGCCTCCTGAGTAGTCTGTCCAGTTGGTTGCCGCTTAATGAGTCTGACAATTTACTTCCTTCGACACGGCCAAACATCTTTAAGCCGGAATGACGTTTTTTGCGGTTCCGGACTAAACCCGGAGCTAACATCTGAAGGTATGGAGATGGCTGTCGCTTTTGCCGAGGCTTGCAAAGACGAACAATGGTCCGCGGTCATCACCAGTCAACTTCGTCGCACCATCCAAACTGCGCAACCTCTTTGTCAAAAGATAGGAATAGAACCAGAAGTCTACGCAGGCCTAAATGAAATTGGTTACGGCGATTGGGAAGGCCTCACTAAAGATCAGGTTGATCGTTCGTTTCATGACGCCTATGTCAACTGGCTCGCTGATCCAGCCTGGCATTGTCCGACGAATGGCGAGTTAGCGGTCGAAGTTGCGCGTCGCAGTCTGAAGGTGATTGAGGACTTAACCCATCGTTTTTCCAAAGGTAACGTACTTGTGGTTTCTCACAAGGCGACAATCAGGATAATACTCTGCAGTCTGTTGGGTGTGGACGTGGGCCGCTTTCGTTATCGATTCGGTTGTCCCGTCGGTTCGGTGAGCACTGTCGATTTCACTTCCCATGGTCCGTTTCTGAAAGGGATGGCAGACCGATCGCATCTGAGTGAACGCCTGAAAGAGTTGCCCGGCACCTAAGGCTTATTGAAAATCTGATGAATGAGTCACCTCCATTGACTAGACTACCCCTATTCATCTTCATTCTGTTTCTTGGTCTCTTCTCGGCTTCATCGAGTCAAGCCCAACAACCTTTCGTCACCGACGATTCAGATACGACCTCTAAAGGTCGCTTCCATTTCGAGTTTAGTAATGAGGTGGATTGGCTCAAGCGTTCTTCGTTACCCAACGTTCGACAAAACACCGCCAGCTTTGAACTTGGTTACGGCCTTTTCGACAACGTCGAAATTGGCGTCGAAATCCCTCTCCTTACTATCTTCTTTGACTCGAGCACCTCGACTCGTCGCATCACCGGAATCGGCGATACCAACCTCGCTGTCAAATATAACTTTCTCAAAGAGCGCGAGAACTCGCGTCTGCCGGCGATGGCAGTTGGTGTCAATGTGGAAATTCCCACTGGAGACGTTAGGAGACAACTCGGGTCGGGCTTAGCTGACGTTTATGTCAACAGCATCTTTCAGAAAACTCTCACTGAAGAAACAAAGCTGCGATGGAATGCGGGCGTACTGTTCTCTGGAAACGAGACTACCGGTGTCGTTGGAATCAAAAGCCGGAGCACTGTGTTTACCGGTGGCGTTTCGTTGGTCAAGCAGTTCACCCCAAAGCTTCAGCTTGGTGCCGAGTTAACCGGTGCTGTCACAAAGGCTTTCGACACTGGTCAGGGTTTCCTGCAGACGACAGTGGGTGGAAACTATCAGTTCATGAAAAATGCGACGTTCGACTTTGGAATCGCCACTGGAAAGTTCGCAGCAAGTCCTAAGGCAGGTGTGCAGGTTGGTGTATCGATCGATTTTTGAATTGACCTGCTCCGTAGGAGCCAGATTTTCTCTCTCATCACATCGCGCTCCTACAGAGCGCTGAACAATATTGTCTAACTCCAGCCTATAAACATTCCGCCCCTCCAGAGCGAGTACTTTATTACCGAAATTACCAGGGTAGTCGATCCAGGATTGAGCCAGTGGTAGAACGCTTTCCACCAAGTCCTCGCGCTCTTATTATCGACGCTGCATCCACGAGGGAACGCAGCGGCACTTCACCTGAAAAACTCTGATCGAAACGCTTCTCAGTAATGAACAACGGCAGCGTGAAGGCTGAATCCAGTTCATAACTCAGCCGTCCGCGGTTGGTGAACGCCGACCAGACAACCCCGGGAATTGAACGAAGGTGGACCGTTACCGGCAGGTTAACGCGCGATGCGCGCCGTCCGCCCACCTTGAGCGTGCCGTCGTGAGTGCCTTCAATGAGGTCGCGATCCCCGAGTCGTAGCCGGTAATCAAAGTCTTTGAGGCTTACTGGAATCAGTCCGTTGGCGACGTCGAGACCGACACTCAGGTTGGCAGTCTGGTCGCGGAAATCAATCGATTCCAGGGTGATTTCGCTGACTTTAAGTTGGACGTTGACTGCCTCGCCGATGCGGCCAAGATCCGGCAAACGCATTTGAGCCGAAGACTCCGTGGCAGCTCCAAGTCCAACCAGCATCAACGCCAAAGCTGCACCCAGCAGTCCTAATCGACGAATCACACTTTTAACCATTGACTTACCTTTCTTCAATTGCGCGTTTGTCCAGAGGTCTGAGGAATGCCTTCGCCCCGCGATTGATAACAATCACCATGCCATTACCGTATTCGTGAAAGATAAGCGCTGCGACTGAATAAGGGTGAAACTGGTTAACTGGATCGTGTGAACCAGTGGACTATTTAGGGTGGCGTGCACGAAAAGGCCGGTTCTGTCTTTCATTGCCTATCCGCAGGTGGTGATTTCTAATGTGGGCACATTCGTTGAGGAGGGTTCATTTCACATGAAAAAAAACTCACTGAGCTACTTTCTTGAGCAGTTTTCGCTGAAAGCCACGAAGGCAACCGGCACATCTGCCGCCTTTGTGCTGGCTGGTTTGACCATCGTTATTTGGCTCCTAAGTGGACCGGTTTTTCATTTCTCGGATACCTGGCAGCTGGTCATCAACACCGGCACCACGATCGTTACGTTTCTAATGGTCTTCCTGATTCAACGAACTCAGAACAAAGATTCACTGGCGATTCACCTAAAGCTCAATGAAATCGTGGCGGCAATCGAAGGCGCCAGCAACAGGTTGATTGATGTAGAGGATTTAAGTGAGAAGGAAATCGAGATTCTCCACAAGCATTACCAAACGCTTGCTGGGATGGCGAAGAAGGATGTGAAACTGACCCAAAGCCACTCAATTGAAGAAGCTCAATCTCGTCATGAAATGAAGCATAAGAAGCACCGACACTAACCGCCATACAGAATCGAGCGCAGTAGCGCCGGATCCATGACTTACCCAAAGCTAAAATCCCAAGCTGATGGCTGGTGAAGGACCCGGCGCTACTTCGACGAGTCGGAGTTCTGTCGAAAACTGAACTTCCTTACGCGCCTGCCTTTGCAGTGACACTCTTCTCGATACGTTCAAACCTGGCCATCATGTTTTCGTAGATTCGATCCGTCTTCTCGTGAAGATGACCGATCTCGAGTTCGGCTTTGATGTTTACCTCGTATTCAATGTCTGACCTGACGCGATCTTTTTCTGCCTGGCGATTCTGGCTAACCAATACGAAGCAGGAAAGGAATATTGCTTCGAGCGAGACGATCATCGTCAGCAGACCGAATGGGAAAGGATCGAAGGGCGTAATCCCCAGTGGCAAAGTGTTCAGACTGATCCAAACGATGAACCATCCCGCATTGAGAATCAGGAACGCCATGCTGCCACTGAACCATGCGATCCAGTCTGCAATTTTCTGCAATGGTGTCGAATGGACCTCAATCTCCTCGTTTACATTGCGGGAAACACGGGTGCGGAGTAATTCGTCAGCCTTACGGGTTAAGCCGCTCAGCGAGGCCAACATGTGAAGCGCAGTTTCAGGCTTTCGTTGGAACAGCAGCAGGAGATCGCCTCTATCTAAGATAAGAACATCACCATCACTGAGTGCTATGGCTGTCGCCGTTCTGGCCCCTGAATCGAGCATGGCCAGCTCGCCAAACATGTCGCCCGCCTGAGCTACGGAGAGAACAATTTTCTGACCAACCGTGTCCTTGATAAAAAGTTCTACCTCTCCCTCACGAACGATAAAGAGGGAGTCACCCGGATCACCGGCGTGGAAGAGTGTCTCACCAGCAGCAATTTTGGATTCGTCGAGGACTTTGGCCAGAGCCTCTCGATCGTCCGCGTCGAGCATCTCGAACATTTTTATGTTGGTTAAGAAGTCGGGGTCACAGGGCATACGGGTTCACTCCGAAGATTGGGATTGGTCACAAAACGTTGATAGCGGCGAGATTATACCTGAGAAGCGGAAGGCGTTGAGCGAAGGAGAACGTGCGAGCAAAAACTGTAGGGGTGGCACTCCGTGGCCACCCCCTCTGTATTTCTAAGATGTTTAGTTACGAAGAACGGGCCGCCCAACCTCGGAGTTAACTACGGGTTTTTAGTACCGGCAACTGGCTTGGCGCCAGGCCGGCTTGCAGGAATCTTCGCTGGCCCGATCTCGCCCTTGGGAGCGATGCGACCGTTGCGAGTTAAGGCAATTCGCTTGTCGCGATTTGAGCTTTCATCCACCGTAACTTTGATCGAGCGGAATGAACCGTCGCGGGCCTTGTTAGTTGGATTGTAAGAGACGACGTATTGAGTACGAAGATCCCGAACTATTTCGGCGGCGATCTGCGGCAGCTCAGAAAGTGACGTCGGCATGAAAGCCCGGCCTCCGGTTTCGGTCGCGAGCTTGTTGATGAGGTTGACTGCTTTGTCTCGAGGACTCTTTCGAATCAACCCACCCTCTTTGTCGAGCTCATTTACAAATCCAATTACATATATCTGTACGTCCGCTTCCCGCAGGCGGGCGAATAACTTTTCCTGTGAATAGAAACTGAAGCGATCCTCTCCGTCGGTAATCAGAATCAAGGCGCGACGGCGACGATCGCTGTCGTCATTCTTTTTGTATTCAGCTACGTGGTCCGCGGCCAGATACACGGCATCGATGATCGCAGTTTGACCACCTTCGACATAGAGGCTATCCAGGGCATCGATCAACAAGTCCTGCTTGGGCGTGAAGTCCTGCACCGTTTCAATCTTGTCGCTGCTTATGAATCGCACCAGAAAGGTTTCATCACCAGGCTTGTTGCTGTTGATAATCGTCTTCCCGGCATCGATCACGCCTTGCAGCTGAGAGCGGAGCGAGCCAGAAGTGTCTACCGCCAGGCCGTAGCTAATCGGAATTTCCTCGCGAGTAAACGACTCGATAGGCTGAGGCACACCGTCTTCGAACACGTGAAAACTGTGCTGACCCACGTTATCGATGGGGCGATTATTCCTATCGATGACCCGGATGTTTAGAGTCACGAGTTCGGTGTTGATTCTAACGATGCTGTCATCGTCGAGATCTTCGTCCGGTGGTGTCGGGGTCGGCTTCGGTTTAAGAACTGGTGGTGGTGGCGGCTCGCCTAAAGATGGGGCGATGCGATCGATGGGGCCTGACGGAGTTGGCGTTGGAGTTGGGGCCGCTGGTCGTTGGACAGTGGTTTGAGCCGGTCTCGCAGGTGACTGCACTGGCCGCGGAGTTGGCGTCGGGGTGGCCTGCGTCATCGCATTGCTTCGTCTAGATCGAGATTCCTGCGTTCGCACGGCTAGCCCGGGAACTGAGGCGATCAGAAAAATTGCGATCACCAGAAACACGACGGCAGGCGTCGTAGCATGACGATTACCAACCAGTTGTCGCTTTTTAGATTTACTCCTGGAAAGATTCATATCGATTTGATTCCAACACTAAAAAGGTCCCGAATTTTTTCCCGATGGGAGCGTCACCAACGTCTTCAGTTTAACCTTTCAATCGGGACCTTGCTATCCCGAGAGACGCCTTCACGCGCGGGGGTTACCCCGCTTTTCGCAAAGACGCTAAAGAAGATGTATGGGAGAGGGAATGCGTTGCCGCCGCCGAGGGGGGTGGTGACGGGCTAACGAGCGCCTGGAACGGAGTAATAACCTTCTTTGGATCTAACAAACAGGCGTGGCAAACCACGAGGCGGCGTCACTCTTACCTTGATTTTGCGCCACTTGCCATCACCGGGAAAATCAGAAGGCTTGTAGCCAATTGAATATTGATGACGCAGCTCAAGTGCAATCTGCTCAAAAATATCATCCATCTCGGCTGCACTTCTGGGAAAGAATGCTTTGCCGCCCGAAACGCTGGCGAGTTCGTCGAGGATCCCCTGACCTTCCATTCCCATCGGGCTACCCGCGTCGACGCCACTGAGAATGCCGACTCCGTATAGCACCACGTCTGATTCTTTCAACAGTCGACGAAGCTCGTTGAATGTGTAACGAGAGTTATTGTCCTGACCGTCGCTGATGAGCAGCAATGCTCGTTTCGGATGGGTGCCGCGCTGGACCTTTTCAACGCCCAGGTAGCAAGCGTCGTAAAGCGCTGTGTTATTTCGTGTTTGAACGAACGTAAGTTTGTCGAGAACGGAATTTCCGTCGCGGGTCTTGTCGAGAAGCAGTTGAGCGCGCGAATTGAAGCCGATTAAGAAGTACTCATCAGAGTTGTGACTCGTCTGGATGAACTTAGCCAGGGCGTCGCGCGCCCTCTTGATCTTGTCGCCACTCATCGATCCGGACACATCGAAGAGGACGCCTACTGAGACCGGCGAATCGTCATCGCTGAAGAATGTGATTTCCTGGGGCTTCTTCTCATCAAGAACGGTGAACGCGTTTTTATTCAAGCCGGAAACGAAACGTCCATACGTGTCCGTCACGGTTACGGTCAAAGTAATTAGGTCCGTGTTCGTAATAACCGGGCCATCGATCACTCTTCCAGGTTTTTGATCGCCGCCGGCCGCGGCGTCTTCTTTGGGAGCGGGTGTTTGCGTAGTTTGTTTCCCGTCGCCGTCGCCTTTCGGCTGCGCGTTGACGACAAACGAACTGGAACAGACAAAGATTAATGCCAGGCAGGAGATGGAGAGAGCGATCTTGACAGCGCGTCCAGAAGGTAAGTGCATGTGACCCTCGCGTTCTCGCAAGCGTTTGACCGAATTGTACTGACTTAAAAAGGGGGCTGCAAACACTGATGCTACAGTTGGGAAGACTGATGCCCGGGAAATCTTGAACCTTGTGTTAAATCGACTTCAGGAAAGGCTGACGTGGGGAAACGTGGCCGTCGGTTTTCTTCCATTCGATCTGTGCCAATGAACGCATTGTAGGACACTCGTGATGGCTCGTAAAGCCAAAAGCTCGAAATAAGCTTTCATGATTTGCCCTTCATTTTTTTTCATTCCTGTTCACGGCAAAGAGTTGCCACTCTCCTGGGACACCCTTCAGCCGGTGGACTCCACGGCTCTCAAACTCAATTCCCGAGCCAGCTACCAAGTCCTTGACGGTGCTCGAAACCAGGACCTCATCTGGTGCAGCTTCGTTCGCAACCTGCGCCCCAATCTCTGGAGCTATACCGCCAACTTTGCCATCGACCATGTCGCACTCGCCAGTGTGTAGCCCGGCCCGGACATTGATTCCGAGGCGCGACGCATATTTGCTGATGGCAATAGCACAGCGTATTGCGCGAGCCGGGCCGTCGAAGATTGCGAGTGGACGATCGCCAATCATGTCAGTGTCGCGTCCTCTAAACCACTGGATCTCTTTGCCAACATGCGCCCGGAAGCGGTCGATCAGGGCTGACCACTTTCCGTCTCCCTGACGTTGAGCGTGATCCTTCGAGTCGACTATGCGGGTAAACAAAACCGTGGCCAGGACCCGATCTGGTTCCAGCGTGTGGCGTACACCGGTCAGGAACTCCTCAACCTCGTCAAGAATCGCATCCTGATCACCTACGAACGGAAGATGATCGCGACCCGGTAATTCAACATACTGTGCACCAGGAATTCTCTCAGCCACGTATCGTCCTTCTTCAACCTTCAGACACTGGTCCTCGCTTCGGTGAATTACCAGAGTCGGAACTCGAATCGTCGGCAGCACGGGTCTCACGTCGATCTCAGCGTTCATCTGCGTCAGCGCGAGGGCCGCGCCTGGACTTGCACCCATGCGCAGGTAGGTGGCCCACCACTCGCGAAACTTCGGATCATTTGCAACGCTCGGTGCACGTTCTTCTAAGCCAACTGGTCCTCCCCATTCCTTCCGCATCACTTCGAAGAATTGTTGTCGATGTTCCGGTGTTGGCGCCCAGGGGTAATCGTCGTCACGAATCCGTTTGGCGTAAGTTCCAATCATGACGAGCGCCAGGGTCTTTTCCGGATAGGTAGCGGCAAACAAGCTACACATCGGTCCGCCCTCGGAAACTCCGCAGAGCGCGGCGCGCTCCGAGCCGACGGCATCCATCACAGCACGCACGTCGTCCATGCGCTGCTCGAGAGTGGGTAGTTCGTTGATCGGCACGCGATCGGAGAGTCCTGTTCCACGTTTATCGAAAACGATTAGGCGCGAGAACGACGCGAGCCGCAGCAGGAAGCGAGCAAAACTTGGTTCGCGCCAAAAGTATTCAAGATGAGAAACCCATCCCATGACGAAGACCAGATCAAGCGGTGCGTCTCCGATCACCTGATAAGCAATGTTCACGTCTCCACTGCGTGCGTACATCGTTTCGAAAGGTGGCTCGAGTTGGAGGAACGAGGAAGGTGAGGAAACTACTTTGGCATCGACATCGACGACTCCGGGTGACAGCAGCGCAGGCGCCGTTCCAGTGTCATCACTTATTTCTTCTTCGATGACGATCCTTGAACGAGTACGCTCAACAATTACATCCGCGCCTTCATCCCACGTCTCCTGCACCTCTGACGCGAACCGGTAACCGCGTTTCGGCACGGTCTCAATCCACGGCGTGTCACCTGAACCTAACACCTTGCGCAGCGTCGAAATGTTTTGAGCGAGATTGTTTTCCTCCACGAAGCTGTCGGGCCAAACCTGCTTCATCAATTCCTGTTTGTCGACGATGTGACCGCTGTTCTCCACCAGGAAAAGCAGCAGGTCAAAAGCCTTGGGAGTCAAGGAAACAGGCCCTTTTTCGCCGAATAGCACACGCTGGGCAACATCGATTCGGAAGACCCCGAACAGGTAAAACCGTTTAGCTTGCGGTTGTTTCATCGGGCTTTCAGAAGTACCTAAATACAATCTCAGCGAAACTTCAGAACTTTCTAAATACGCCGTCTGGACTACGGCGGTATGGTGCATCTCGTTAGGCAGGAGCGCGGCAGTTGGGTTGAAAGTCAAAACGGCAGTGGCGGCTGCGCGCTCTTTATCTTAGTCCGAAATCAGTCAAGGCGAAATAACTAAAAGCCAAAGACAATGCTCAAACGAACCGAAATCACAATCGAGACAGAACGCTACCTGGTGATTGGTCAACATCGTGCGATGACCGCCCTCCGCTGCGTTCGCTGCAACAACAACGTGACGATGCTCACGGTGTTCGAAACGGCGCGCGTTACCGGTTATGCGACTTCATCGCTCTATCGATTGGCTGACTCGGGAGAACTTCATTTTGCCTTAACCGCGGAAGGACAGCTTCTCATTTGTCCCGACTCGCTTTCCAGGGCCAGGGCCTTCGATAGCCAACTTTCGCAAACACTTTAGCCCAGCAGTAAAGGAGCCTAGTTTAATGAAAACGACAGCATACGCAGCAATTCTAGCGTTGTTACTTATCAGCCTGGCCGCTCCCTGGTCCATCAAAGCTGTCGCCGACGGTCCATCGGCGTTGGGCAGTTACAGGTTTGAGATGGAGGATGGCGCCGCCAAGCAGATCGACTTTGAAGTACGATCCGCCGACGGCACGGCCACGGGCCAATTGACTTTCAGAGATGAAGCCCCGGTCGTGGATCGCGATCCCGATGACAATGAAACTCGTCCTGAAGATCCACCGGTTGAATTCACTCTCACGGCGGACCTCGACACGTTGACGGTAGACAGAAACCGCGCACTCATGGGCGGCACAGTTAGAGACTCAAGTCTTCGAAGCTACATTGGCCGTTGGGTGCAGTTAGTAGTCGAAGACAATGGCAACGAGCCGGATAAGTTTAGCTGGCGCGTTTGTCAGCCTGAGCCAGGCGGGTGGACACCCTCCGATGCGGAAGACCCGCGGGATGAAGGCGCCTCATTGCGCTGGTGGGCCACCGATTTGGAGGCGAGCGACGATCGCGGTATCGAGTCTCCGAATGTCATGCCAGGAACCGCCAGAGGCTGTCCAACTCTTCCGCTATCCAGCTACAGATTCCCAAAGATCAGAGGCGAGGGCCAAATCGTGGTCTTGCCGTAACAGCGAATCCCAACGCCTTTTGCGGCGGCCCGATTCTCTTCAACCCTACTTAACACAACCGATTTTGTCGCGACCGAACGTTCATGTTCCGGTGGCCCACTAAAACCCTCTAACGAATTAAGGAGACTTCAAATGCATAAGCTCAGACTCACGATCAAACTCTTACTAGCCGCAACTTTCATGATGGCCTTCGCTTCGATGGCCCAGGGACAAGGAGCGACGCGCACATGGGTGTCCGGCGTTGGCGACGACATTAACCCCTGCAGCCGCACCGCTCCATGTAAAACCTTCGCCGGCGCGATCTCCAAGACCGCCATAAATGGCGAGATTAACGCTCTGGATAATGGTCCGTTCGGTACGGTATCAATCACCAAGTCGGTAACCATCGACGGCTCTGAAAACTTTGCCGGCGTCAATAACAGTTCAACCACAGGCGCGACTGTTAACTTCGACGCTTTCCTCGGAACTGATGTCCGAAAAACGGTGCGCTTGCGGAATATTGTCTATCAAGGTCTCGACACCGGTTTGCGCGGGATTCGCATCCTCGGCACCAATTCAGCCAATAGTGAAGTTTATGTCGAGGACTGCGTGATCGATGGCAACTTCGGAAACCCGGGTCGGGGCATCGAGGACGTTCGCAGCGGTGGAGGCAAACTGTTCGTAAACAACACGACGGTCAGAAACAACGGTGGAACCGGTATTGTTGTTATTCCCAGTGCCGGTGGAACTCGCATCGACGCCTCAATAAACAATTCGCGAGTGATGAATTGTGGGTTTGGCATTGTGGCGAGCAGTGGCGCGCGAATGACGGTGACGAATTCAGTTGTTTCCGGCAGCACCTTCCACGGTTTCGGAGTTGAGGGTCCCGTCGGCGCAGCTGAGCTACACATTAGCAACTGTCAGATCTCAAGCAACGGCACGGGTATTCTCCAAACTGCGGGTGGTACGGTGCGCGTGGGTAATTCCGAGCTCACTAATAGTCTATTAAATGGGACGAGTGGTACGGTCAATTCCTACGGCAACAACCGGGCAGGCGGCAACGCAGGAACGACCGTGTTAACGCCAATCGGTCTGGACACCCACGACAAGGGACAAAGCTAGATACATTGCTTCATCATCGGTGTTCGCTGCACTCCCCGCGCGCCTTCTATGGAGGTGAGCGGGGAGTTCGCTTTCCCTCGTGCGCGGCGTGAGAGGGGAATGGGGAAACAAAAAAGGGCACACGCTACTCTAATTCTCGAGATGGTGCCTTGGAGGAAATTCCAACCTAGCGGAACTTCAGTACACCCCCATCGTGTAAGCAACCGCCCTGGTGCCGGTCAGCGGCTCCACCAGGCGCATGCTATACTTTCGCGCTATTTTGTCCTCGGAAATGTGTAATGGCTGAATTTATTTGTCGATTAGGAACGCCGGCGGGCGAGGTTGTTACGCGCACGGTTGAAGCCGCAGGAGTACCCGAAGCGCGGGCACGCCTGGAGCGTGAAGGCTTCAGAGTCTTCAATGTAACGCCACCCAAGACGACGGGGGTTACTGCTTTAACCAGGCTCGGTGGACGAAGTGGGCAGCCTCGCGTTAAGGCAAACGACTTTCTTCTCTTTAACCAGCAACTCGCCGCGCTGGTGCGCGCCGGTATTCCAATTCTTCAAGCCATCGCCATGCTGCGGAAGCGGGCCGCATCGGCCAAGCTGCGCGCAGTCCTGGGTGACGTTGAAGATCGGATCCGCGGCGGCGACGCACTGTCGCAGGCTTTTGCCGCGCAGGGAAGCATCTTTCCCAGGATCTACACGGCCTCCATTCTTGCCGGTGAGCGATCGGGCGCGCTTGACGACGTGTTACTTCGTTACGTCACCTACATGCGACGCAATGTTGCCCTGCGACGAAAAATTCGAGGTGCTCTTGCCTATCCGCTGTTCCTGCTTTTCGCTTCAGGCCTGATGGTGCTTTTTCTGACGGTTTATGTGGTGCCAAAGATGGCGGAGTTGTTTACCGGATTTGGCAATGAACTGCCCATCGTTACGCAGATTGTAGTTGGCCTTTCGACCTGGCTTTCATCAAATGTTTTTTGGTTTGCACCACTGTTCATCGGCGGCTCGATCGCACTGTTTCTGTGGACGCGCACCGCGTCTGGACGCATGTCGGTTGACGCGTTCTTGCTGAAAATACCACTCGCCGGCAATCTCGTAATCCAATTGTCTGTGGCTCAGGCCACCAGATCGCTTGCCACACTGATCGCTGGCGGCATCACTTTAGTTGAATCCTGGGAAATTGCCGCGGAGTCGATCACGAACAGGGAACTGCGCCGTCGTAGTTCATCAATCCTGCCGATGATTCGTGAAGGACGCACATTTACGGAAAGCCTCGAGGCCGCCAATTGGGTACCCATGCTGGCGATCGACATGGTAGGAATTGGTGAACGTTCAGGTAGTTTGCGTGAGATGTTGGATGAAGTGGCAGTGTTCTACGACGCAGAATCAGAGGTTCGACTGGAACAGTTGACGACCACCCTTGAGCCTGCGATTCTGGTGGTAATGGGTGGTGTTGTGGTGACGATTTTGTTGGCAATCTACCTGCCAATTATCCAGTCAATCTCTGGTGCCTCGGGCATCACCGGCCCTCGATAGCTTTAGTCAGGATAGTTTTTTAATGAAACAGATTACTGAACAGCCCTCGCAGAATTCTCCCTCGCACCAAATCCTGGATTCGGACACGTTGGAGGTTTCAAAGCTGTCGCCCGGCGAGGATCCCCACGAACCACCCGAAGTCCGAGCTGCAAAGGATTTAGCAAAACGTTATCGACTCCCGTTTGTTGAACTCCTCCCCACCGATCAGGATTCTCCTATTGATTACGAGATTTTTCAGCAGATCCCCGTCGATTTGATGGTTCGTCATCAGTTTTTGCCACTCAAGCGCGACGAAAAGGGAATGCACTTGGCGATGGCGGACCCGAGCGACCTGGAACGTTTGGATGAATTATCCAGTGCGCTTCGATCCAGAATCGTTCCGTATGTGGCCACGGCCGGTGCGATCGAAGTGATACTTCGACGCGGTGACGCCACGCAGCGGGTGTTGCAGGAAGCAGCTTCAGGCTTTCGAATTTCTCTGGTTAGGGAAACCGAGCAGGGCGAAGAAGTGCTCGACCTCGATCGGCTCGCAACCGATTCTGAGATGTCGCCGATCATCAAGCTGGTCGACACTATCATCTACAACGCGATGGAGTCGCGAGCTTCTGATATTCATATTGAGACGCGCGACACTGAAGTTCAGGTCAAGTATCGAATTGACGGCGCGCTCTACGCGAAAGTTGATCCCATCGACCTCGCTTATCACCAGACACTGATCTCGCGCATCAAGGTCATGTCAGAGCTCGATATTGCTGAGCGCCGCGTTCCCCAGGATGGTCGTTTTCGAGTTCGTTACAAAGGGCGAAATGTAGACTTCCGTGTCTCCATCATGCCGACAATTCATGGCGAAGATGCGGTCATTCGTATTCTCGACAAGGAACAGATTAACGAGGAATTTCGGAATCTCAATTTGGATGTGGTCGGATTTGCCGAGGACGACCTCCGTAAGTTTCGACATTACATCGCCGAGCCCTACGGCATGGTGCTGGTGACTGGACCAACAGGTTCTGGGAAAACCACAACGCTGTACGCTGCACTAAATGAGATTCGAAACGAAGAAGACAAGATCGTCACCATTGAAGATCCGGTTGAGTATCAGTTGCACGGCATCACCCAGATCCCGGTGAACGAGAAAAAGGGTTTGACCTTCGATCGCGGCCTGCGTTCCATCCTGCGTCACGATCCTGACAAGATCATGGTCGGTGAAATTCGCGACACGGAAACAGCGCAGATCGCCATCCAGTCAGCGTTAACCGGGCACCTCGTGTTCACTACGGTCCACGCTAACAACGTTATCGACGTCATTGGACGATTCCTGAATATGGGTGTTGAGCCTTACAACTTCGTGTCGTCGCTGAATTGTGTGTTGGCACAGCGACTGATTCGTATGCTGTGTCCCTATTGCAAGCGGCAATACCACGCAAAGGAAGAAGAGTTACATGAGTCGGGCCTGCGTCTCGAAGAACATCGCGAGACTCCTTTCTATATGAACGTGGGATGCGATGCTTGTAATCACACCGGCTATCGAGGACGCACAGCAATTCACGAGTTGCTGGACCTGTCTGACAATATTCGCGAGATGATCGTTGAGCGGCGTCCCGGTTCAGAAGTGCGTCGCGCCGCTGAAGCTGAAGGTCTTAAAAGCCTTCGAGATTCGGCTTTAAAGAAGGTGTTTGCGGGTATTTCAACCCTGCACGAAATAAACCGCGTAACATTTGTTCACGAAATCAGTGCCGGAGCGTAAAATAGGGCACCCGACCGCACAGCATTGCTCAGTGCTGAGTTCGCTTTAAGCCAGTAAGAACCAGAGTCATTAAGGGAACCGGCGTTTTTTATGGGCGTGTAAGCAAATGGATTCGGACAAGTTGCATCTTAGCCCTCCGAACGGCATTATTAGCCCACGCACAGGCTGTCCACCTCCACCGAGAGAGACAAATAAAATGAGAATTAAGAACCAAACTCACTTCGTTGTTTCGTTGTTGCTTGCCTTCTGTCTGTTGTCAGCTCCCATGACAGCGTTGGCAAAGAAGGGTGAGAAAAACTTTAAGCGAGGGATGGCCCACGAGGCCGCCCAGCGCTGGGACCAGGCTGCGCAGGAGTTCACTCTGGCGGTGGCGGCAGATCCTTCGAATGTCGACTACCAGCTCCATTTTCGCAGGGCATGTTTCAATGCTTCTCAGGCCTATATGACGCAGGGTCGCACACTGGCAGAGCAGCGTGACTTCGTCGGGGCCTACAATGCCTTTCGTCAGGCATACGGATACGATCCGGTTAATGAATTAGCGGTCTCTGAGATGGAGCGCATGCTTCGTCTTCAGGCAGTTAAAGAAGGACGAAACGTACCTACGAGCACCGGCTCTGGACAGCTACCGGACGGTACTGCTCCTGCCAATGCCACCGAGGCCGGTTTGCCCGCGTCAACCCGCACGGAGCAGATGCGCGTTATTAGCTATAGCGGCGATCTGAAGGCTTTCATCCGCAGTCTGGCCGAACAGCTCAATCTCAATGTCATTTTCGATCGGCAGTCATTCGTTCAGCCAAAGACCATTGATATCAATTTAAAAGATGTCAGTACGTCGCAGGCACTTGATTACATCTTCCTTCAGGAGAATTTGTTCTTCCAGAAACTAAGTAGGAGAACGATTCTCGTCGCGGATCAAACGCGGCGTCCTCAATATCAGCAACTCGTACTGCGGACTTTTTATCTCGCAAACAGTGAACCTGACAAAGTCAAGAGTCTAGTTAGTCAGGCCATCCCGGCTTCGGTAGGTCGACCACAAACCATCGTGGTTGCAGACAAAGACACCAACAGCTTGACCGTGCGTGACACAGCGGAAAACGTTCGCTTGATCGGCGAGTTGATTCAGAGCATAGATAAGGACCGTGCGGAAGTTGTGATGGACGTCAATATCTATGAGGTTTCGAAATCAAACTTCTTGCAGTTCGGAAATCAGGTCGGAACTCCGGGTTCGAATGGTGTGTTTAGCATTGGCGGCAGCCCTGGGTTTTCGCTACTGACCGACAATGGCGTTCTAAATAGTGCCGCTCGCGGAGTCAGTCTGGCCGGGTTAGTCGGTGGCGTTCCCACAGCCCTGGCCGCGGCCCTGGTAGTGCCGCCCTCAGTGCTGACTGCGTTCACCAGTAAGAACAATACCAAGCTTATCGCTTCGACTCAGGTCCACGCTTTCAACGGTGAGGAATCTACCGCCCGCATAGGTCAACGTGTGCCGGTGCAGACTGCGCAGGCTTATCCGTTTGGAGTTCAAACTGGACAGCCGACGACGGGAAACAATTTCCCCAGCGGCGGATTTCCGGTGATCAATTATGAGCCCACCGGTCTTACGCTGAAATTCACGCCTCAGGTGTTCCCTAATCAAGACGTGCAAGTGAAGATGTCGATCGAATCGAAAGACGTACTTGGTGCAAGCACACTGACGCCAACCTTCACTGAGCGAACCATCACCGGAACGGCGCGAGTACAAAACAACAAGACGATGATGCTGGCGAGTGTATCTCAGGACATAAACTCGCAAGGCCGCCAGGGTCTGCCGATCCTTGGTTTGCTTCCCGTGCTAGGCCGATTGTTTACTTCGCCAACGAACGACAATCGTAGGATCGACATTGTCATTGCCGTTACCCCTCGAGTTTTGAGGGCGCCTGCTGTTACACCGCGAGACGAAGAAATGCGTCCAAGTGGTACCTTGCAGTCGCCGACCACAGGAACACTCGAAGCCATGTTGCGCGAAGCCGATCGAGATGATCGACTCGCCGCTCTCGAGGAGCAGAAACGAGCTGCTGCCGTAGCCCAAGCGCGACCACCAGTTTCGCCGGAACCCACCTGGAGTTTCCGGGATGGTTCGCAATCGGCCGCAGCGACTGTTCCCGCGAGCACTACGGTTACGCAGCCCGCTGGCAGTAATTCGCTAGTGGCGACTAATACGAGTGCGCCTTCGCCGGTGGCTTCGAACACAGAAGCGCCTGCGGCCGCGACCGCGCCATCTCAAGTGGCGAAGAGCACGGCTCAACCTGTAGTCAAAGAAGCGTCAGCTTCAGAGGAGGCACCGGCATTCGTGCCTGCGCCGAAATCCCTGGTGAGCAGTTCAGCAGCAGCAGACGTGGCCACGGTCAACTCGAATCTCAAGGGCGACGGCCACGCGGTGTTGACGAGTCTGGCAAAGCCGATTGAATCGGCAATTGTCCCGGTCAGAAATTCCGCAAGATCAGTTCACCTTTCATTGAGTCCAGCAGGCCAGGCGGCCATGAAGACCGGTGAAACACGACGCCTTGCGGTTGATCTGAAGACAGACGCTCCCTTGTCATTCGCAGTCCTGGCTCTGCGGTTTGATCCGAAGGTCGTGAAGGTTACAGCGATCGCCACTGGCGCTTTGCTGACCACGCCAGACGGGAAGCCATTTCCAGGGATAACCCAGTCAATTGACCCCTCGGGCCTTTGCCTGATTTCGATTTCAAACAACGGATTGTCTGGCCAGAGCTTTGGGAATCTGTTGTACATCGACGTGGAAGCAATAGCCGATGGCGACCCGGGACTGGTATTCGATAAGGATGCAATGCATTTGATAGCAAAAGACGCTCAGGGTATCTCGCTTGAGGTGACCCCGATGCGTGCAACACCCAAGCAGTAAGATGTCGAGTTATCAGCAAGACTTAGAAACGAGCGATCGAGTGCGCGGCGATAAGGTGGGAGCAGTCAGGCTTTCCGGTCGCCGCGTAACTTTGTCGACCCGCCGTGGTGCAGCCGGATTCACGTTGATCGAACTGGTGATCACCATCACGGTGTTGACGATACTTACGCTCGGCGTTGTTCCCTTAATGCAGCTTTCAGTGAAACGTCAGCAGGAACAGCAGCTGCGCGAGTCCCTGCGGCAGATGCGAATAGCCATCGATGAGTTTCGGCGGGACACGGTCAACATGGTGTGCACGGGCCTGGGCACTCCTGGAGCCGGTGGATCAGGCGGGGAGACTGGAGCACCGCGCCCGCAGCCGGGACAGACTTACATCGATCCGCGAAGCAAAGTAGTGGTGTCTGACTGCACAATTTTTGGTGTTGATAATCCGGACCGTTATCCACCCGATCTTGAAACGCTGGTCAACGGCGTGAATGTGGTCCCACGGGCAGCTGGCTTGGGAGGACGCGGCGATCTTGGTGTCGACGCCACGAAGGTGGGAGAGATATCAACAAAGAAGAAAATCTATTTGAGAGCCATTCCGATCGATCCGACCACTGGTCAGGCTGACTGGGATTTACGCTCGAGTTATGACTCCAGCGACTCCGATTCGTGGGGCGGTGAAAACGTTTTTGATGTCCGGTCCAAGTCAAAAGGCATTGCTTTAAACGGTGAGAAATATAGTGACTGGTAAAAGACAGGTAGCAGGACGCAGCATTCAGGACGCAGAACGAAAAGAAAACTGCGGCCTGCCGCCTGTTGCCCGCCGCCTGATTGGTGGCTTCACGCTGCTCGAGTTGATGATCGTGATTACGATCATCATCATTCTGGCCGCTATCGCGCTGCCCCAATATCAGAAAACGATAATGGCTACGCGTGAGGCAGTTCTCCGAGAAGATCTTTACCAGATGCGTAAGCTCCTCGATCAATTTGCGGCCGACAAACAGAAATTGCCGCAGTCGTTGGAGGAACTAGTTTCGGAAAGATATATGCGACAGTTGCCGCAAGACCCAATGACGGGCCAACCAGACTGGACAGTTGTTACGGGTGAAGACCCTAATTCAAATGACGGCGAACAGGGTGTTATCGACGTCCGCAGCGCCTCCACCGACATTTCCAGCGAAGGCACTCCGTATAACGAATGGTGAACTGAGGAATTTTGGATTTTGGATTTCGAAGTGCGGATTGGTGTTCGGTACAGAGACCAATTCAAACAAACTTTTAAGTCCGAAATCCGCACCCCGCATCTGAAATCGACAATCCCGAGATGGCAAACATTCTTTCGAAACTGACTAAACCCTGGTACCCGTCCAATGCGGTCGGTTTTGAGAAGGGTCTTGCCACAGTGGTCCAACTCGAGCGAGGCAGGAATGGCTCCTCAACGCTGAAGCGCGCCGCGACAGTGGCCTTGCCTGATTCGTTGATTACTCCTGGTTTTGATGAGCTAAACGTTTCAGACACCCGCGAGCTCATCAACGCTATGAACGAATTGGCCACGAGTGCAGGCCTGTTGCGCGAGAAACGATGGTCCGTTTCATTGCCGGAAGCCGCCAGCCGCAGCTTAATTTTGACGCTGGAGAGCAAGCCGGCTTCGAACGCGGAATTGGAAGAGGTATTGACGTGGAAGATGGAGCGTGGATTTTCCAGCCCTCTTGAGGAGCTTTCAATTTCCAGACAACGACTGCCGGCCGATTCCCAGGGCAAAGAACGATACATGGTCGTGGCCACCCGCACTTCGGTACTCAGGGAATTCGAGAGCGTGCTGGGTGCAATGGGTTGGCGACCTGGACTAATCCTGCCGCGCCACGTGGGTGAAGGCCAGTGGTTGACGAAGAATGGCGCTACTTCAGATTCGTTACTTCTGAGCGCTTCGCAAGAGGGTTTCATGGCAGTTGTTTTTCGCGGAAACCAGCCGCTGATGATCAGGTCAGTAGCCTGCGACAAGGAAGAATGCGAAGACGAGCTGTATCGACTGCTGCTTTACTATCGTGATCGCCGTGGCGGCGAAACTGGCAAGGCCGGTCAACTCTTGTCACGCGTGCTCGTGATTGGCGAAACGTTTGAGAAAGAGCGTGCGCTCGAAATTGTGAACGAAACTCTGGGCACGGATCTCCGGCCACTCGGGGCTGCCGATGTTGGACTGCAGCTCGCTACCCGGCAGCTCAGCTTTGACGCGATCGCTGCTCCTGCAGGGTTGGCTACTTTGTCCTGGCAATAAGAGCAGCAGCTAGAGTTCAACTTTTAGATTTGGCTTTGTGTGTACTTAGATAGACTGTTTTGAAACCTCCCCTCCTTCTAAACCGTAATACCCTGGCATCATGAATACTGTTGCAACCCCCAGTTCCCCCATTTCTTTGAACCTGGCTTCGACTTCTGATCGAGATCTGGTCGCATCTGCGATCCGTGGTCTCGATGGTGGCTTTGAAGAGCTGGTCAAACGTTACCAACGCCCAATTTCTGCGTATGTCTACCGCATGGTGGGAGACTACGAATCGGCGCTGGATTTAACCCAGGAAATCTTCATTAAGATTTATGGCTCGCTCTCGAGGTATCGACCGGAGTTCAAATTTTCGACCTGGATATACAAGATTGCGCACAATGCGGCGATCGACCATCTCCGCCGCAATTCAGGACGAGAAAGGTCTCTGCAGGTTGGAACTGAAGGCGATACCTACGACCTGCCGCTTGAAAGTGCGAGTCCGAGTCCTGAGCAGCAAAGTGAACGCGCTGAACGCAGGGCCGAAATTGAAACTGTGGTTCGGTCGCTACCAACTCCATATCGTGAACTAATTTTCCTTCGTCATTCTCAGGATCTGACCTACGAGGAAATCGTCGAGGTGACCGGCTTACCGCTGGGGACTGTGAAGAATAGATTGTTTCGCGCCCGCGAAATGATGCGCCAGCAGTTCTTACATCGAGGTATTACCGGAATCTAGTTTCGGCCCATCATCATGGCGACTACCAATTACAACTGCGACGTGGAAAAGATTGCCGGCTTTATCGAGGGCGATCTGGAGCCGGCTGATAGAGCATTGCTCGAGCAGCACGTGGCCGAGTGTCACAGCTGTTCGGCAGAGTTGAAGTCGCAGCAGTCGTTCATGTGTGAGTTGGAGTCAGCCTTAGCCAACGCTTCAGATCTTTCGGTCCCGGCAAACTTCGCCAAGGTTGTGGCAGTTCGCGCCGAAAGCGACATGAGGGGACTGCGCAATTCTTCCGAGCATAAGAAGGCTCTGAGGCTTTGTGTGATCCTGGCTTTGTTAGCTTTTGCTTTGCTTGGCGCCGCCTCCTCCAAGGCCGCGTTGCTCAATGCGCAATCGGTGCTGAACAAGGTATTTGCTGTGGTAGGCATGTTTGGAAAAGCTGCTTACGATTTTGTCGCGGGTTTCGCTGTCATATTGCGGGTCCTCAGCGGTGGACTCATCGAAGACGCTAGTTTTGCGGGTTGGACTGCTCTCCTCTTAGTGGCGTTCGCCATAGCTTTGCTGACACTTCTAATTTCCCGCTATCACCGAGCACGCCTCAGCGAATAAGCAGGCGTGACGAGCGGATCTCCAGGTCGTCAATGGTTAATGAATTAGTATTTCAGCGCGACCGCGATCCATTCAACACACTTAGGCTGCAAACCATCGGCGTGCTTCCCCTGCTGCTGATCTTATTGGCCGTAATGCTCGGAGTGGTTCAGGCTCAAACCCCAACGGCAACACCAACACCTTCTGATAACCCCCAGATTGTCGACGGCGTCAGCGACACCATGGCATACACGGTTGGTCGCTCTCTCAAGATCACCGGCACCGTCAAAAACGGCGCTATCGCCCTGGGTGGTGACGTGATTGTGCTGGGAACGGTAGAAGGCGATGTCGCTGCGATTGGCGGCTCGGTGATTCAAATGGAAGGTGGGCGAATCGGCGGGGACGTCATAGTAGTTGGAGGCGCCTACCGGCATCTCGATCCAAACCCGCTTCGTAACAGTGCGTCGCAGACCGTGATGTATGCCGGCTACGAGGAGCAGCTTCGCAACATCATGCGGAACCCCGCTGAGCTGTTAGCCCCCAGCTGGTCGCCGGCATATATCGGATTAAGGCTCCTGGCCATCCTGTTTTGGTTCGTCGTTTCGCTCGCGGTGACTGCGGCAATGCCGGGCACGGTTAGCCGCGGAATTGAACGGCTGCAGTTGAGCAGCTTACGGGTCGCTGTTATTGGATTTCTGGGGGCGCTAACCATCGGTATCGTTGTGCCATCGGCACTACATTACTTGCCCTCGCCGATTAGTCTGGTGATGGGCCTGATGGCGCTGCTCTTGATTCTCATCGCCGGACTCTTCGGCCGCGTCATAATCTATGCTGCAACCGGCCGCTTTCTGCAGCGAAAGTTCCTAAAAGCGGGCAGAAGCTCCGAGTCGGTCGCCCTCCTGCTAGGCACTACCTTTTGGATTACCCTTTCTTCGCTTCCATACATCTGGCCGATTGTGGTGACAGTGGTCCTGGTCACAAGTCTTGGCCTGGCGTTGACCGCTCGATACCGAGTGGGTTGGCGACGTTAGGAAGCTTCCCCTACTCCCTAAACCCAAAAAAAAAAGACGATTCGAGGACCTGGTGCATCAAAAGCCTTCCGGTTTATTCCGGCAAGTAAATTTGTGCAACTTTATCGAACACCGAGCGTGAAATCGCAATCGTTCTGGCTCGGATAGCCATATTCAAGAGCAACTTAGGTAGAACATTCGCCGGTCGCGGCACGTAACAGACACAGATGGCCGGCTCGCCCGGCACAATCCGGATTCCAAAGCACCCGCACGACTTGTTCTCGCACTCAGGAGGAGTATGAAAGCGTTTTTTCCCAAAATTGCGTCTATCGCATTCTTAGTTTTCATGGCTGGAGGCGCACTCGCCCAATCGCCTTCGAGCGCTGCCCCGAAAGTACAGTCGTCCACGACCGCACCGGGTGGTCAACAAGCCCCAGACCCGGGGATAACCGCTAACGGAGCTATCGGCGAAATCAAAGTAATCGACACTTCCGCGAAGCAAATAATTATCAAAACTGACGCTGGAAGCCTTGTAAATGTGTCGTTAAGTGACGCAACAGCATTTATGCGGCTCGCTCCCGGTGAAAAGACGTTAACAAATGCGACGAAGGTAGCGTTTACAGATGTAGGCGAGGGTGATCGTGTGTGGGCCCGAGGTAAAGTTGCTGACGACCGCAAATCCGTCCCCGCTGCCGCCTTGATCATTATGAACAAGGTGGACATCGCTAAGAAGCAGGAAGCTGAGCGAGCAGAGTGGAAGCGACGCGGACTGCTCGGCATCATCACGGCACTCAAGCCTGAAGCAAAAGAGATCACCATCTCGAGTCGATCGATGGCGGGAATGCAGTCTGTAATCATCCCTGTCTCCGATAAAGTCGAGATGCGTCGCTATGCTCCTGACTCGATCAAGTTTGCCGATGCTAAGCCGGCGTCGTTTGATGAGCTTAAAGTCGGTGATCAAGTGCGCGCCCTGGGTGACCGCAGTGCAGATGGAGCTTCGTTCGCTGCCGAGAAGGTCGTCACTGGCGCTTTTAAGACGGTAGCTGGTGCGGTCACTGCCATCGATGCTGCGACCGGTGAAGTCAAAATCAACGACATGCAGACGAAACAGCCTTTAACGATTGTGGTTAAGCAGGATGCAGTGCTGCGAAAGTTTCCCGCCATGGGTGAAGGTGGAGCCATGATGATGGCGCGTCCCGCCGGAGCCGCCCCTGCACAAGGTGCGCCAACAGCTGCGCCAGCCAGTGGCGCAGCCCAAGGACCTGGTGGTCCACGACCAGCCGGTGCTGGTCCCATGAATATTCAGGACATGCTCGAGCGCTTGCCGACGATTGCGATAGCGGACGTAAAAGTGGGCGACACGATCATCGTCTCCAGTACAAAAGGTGCCGACCCAACTCGCTTGACGGCGATCAGTCTTATTTCCGGCGCCGATACGCTCTTAAACATGATGGCCGCCAGACAACAGCAGGCCGGTGGTCCAAGTACGCCTAATCCTTCAGCAGGACTCGGTAGCGGAGTTCAATTTGGTATTGGCTTGCCCTAGTCTCGGTTTGAAGTCGGATTAGTCGCTGAGAAGAAAATACAGAAAGCTTAAAATTATGAACGTCTCCAGCAGTTTTGTCCGGCGCGGTTTGAGTATCTCCCTCGTCGTTTTGTTATCAGTCATATTTGCCTTCGGGCAGCAGGCGCGCGGAACACTGCGTGGTGTGGTTAAAGACGAACTGGGCGGCACCCTAACCGGAGCCACCGTGACGCTCATCGATCAAAGTGGGGCGGTGAAAACTGCTACCACCAGCGCCGATGGAACTTACGTCTTTAATGGTTTGGCTCCGGGAAAATATACGGTGAGCGCAACGGCTCCCGGCTTCGCCTCAGCTGACGAAGCGGAAGTTGATGTTGTGGCCGGTCAAAGACCCAACCTCGATATCACCTTGAAGGTTACGATCGAAGAACAAAAGGTCACGATCGCCGCTGAAACTCCCCTAAGTACCGAGTCAACCAACAATGCGAACCAGACTTTAATTACTGGAAAAGATCTCGACGCCTTGCCGGATGATCCGGATGAACTCGCGGCGGCACTGCAGGCCCTGGCTGGTCCTTCGATGGGCCCTAATGGGGGGCAGATTTTTGTGGATGGCTTTTCCGGCGGCCGCATGCCTCCGAAAGATTCGATTCGCGAGATTCGCATAAACCAGAATCCCTTCGCTGCCGAAAACGATCAGCCTTCCGGTCGCATGGATATCCTGACGCGACCTGGCACCGACAAATTTCGTGGCAGTACTTTCGCCAATTTCCAGGACGAAAGCTTTAACTCGCGCAACCCCTTTGCCACTAGTTCGTCAGTTCGTTCGCCGTTTCAGGTACGACAGTTTGGTGGAAACCTGGGTGGCCCAGTCGTCGCGAAACGCTCCTCGTTCTTTGTCGACTTTGAACGACGCGAGATTGACGACAGCGAGCTGGTGAAAGCAACGATACTTGATGCCAATCTTAATCCGCAGGATTTCGGATTTGGAGTTGTGGTACCTCGTCGCGTGATTACTTTTGGACCACGCTTCGACGTTCAGTTAAATCCAAACAATACGCTAATCGCCCGTTACAACTTTACTCATTCAACTACTGATAACGGCGGAGTCGGTGGGTTCTCGCTTCCAGAACGCGCTTTCAATTCCAAGTTCACGCAACAGGAAGTGCAGTTGACTGAGACTGCCGTGCTAAACGCGTCCATGATTAATGAGACCAGGTTTCAGTTTTCGCAAAACCGCTCGGAAAGTCTTGGCGACATTAGCATTCCTACCCTCAATGTCAGTCAGTCGTTTACCAGCGGCGGTTCGCAGGTTGGTGCAGTTGAAAACACTAATCGGCGTGTGGATCTCCAGAACTTCCTGGCGTGGCAGCGTGGAAATCACGCGCTCAAGTTTGGCGGCCGGCTGCGCTGGACGAGCATCTCCGACAGCAATCCTAACAACTTCGGCGGCACTTTCACCTTTGGTGGTGCCCTCGTGCCAACTCTGGACGCGAGCAACAACCCCATAACCAATCAGCCGATATTTGTGGACAGTTTAGAGCGTTATCGCCGAACACTCCTGGGCCAACAATTGGGACGAACGCCGCAGCAAATCCGGGCCATGGGCGGTGGTGCCACACAGTTCAATATCTCAGCCGGCGATCCACTGGCGACAGTTTCGCAAACGGATTACGGGGTCTATGCCCAGGACGATTGGAGAATTCGTCCGAACTTCACGCTCAGTTTCGGAATCCGTTACGAAGGTCAAACGAACATCGGTAGTGACTTCAACTTTGCTCCGCGCCTGGCTTTTGCCTGGTCGCCTGGAGCAGCTAATAGTGCGAAGCCCCCTTCAATGGTGATTCGTGCGGGCGGCGGTATCTTCTACAACCGCTTCAGCGAGGGCAGCACGCTGCAGGCAAATCGCTACAACGGAGTCAACCAACAGCAGTATTTCGTCAGTGAGCTCCCGCTTTACAACGCAGCGGGCCAGTTCATCGCGCCTCCGCCAACTTCGCCGTTGGATACTTTTCCGAATATCCCAGCCATCGGATCACTGAATGCGACCCAGCAGATCACCTGGAGAGTTTCTCCCGATCTGCAGGCGCCAGTCGTCTACATGGGCGGTACTCAGGTGGAGCGACAGCTGCCAAAAAGGTTCACCCTCTTCGCTGGACTATTCATGATGAAGATCCAGCACGTAATTCGCACTCGCGACATCAACGCACCGCTACCAAACTTGACTCGTCCGCTTGGTAACATTGGCGACGTTTATCAGTATGAGTCGAGCGGTCGCTTTAACATGAAGCAGCTGTTCATTGGCTTTAACAATCGCTTCAGCCGAACCATCTCCTTCTTTTCGAGCTACGTCTTAAGCAAGACTACCAACGACACAGATGGTGGGGGTGGGTTCCCGGCAAACTCTTACGACCTGTCGGGTGAATTTGGCCGCGCATCCTTCGATGTGCGTCACCGGTTTACCTTCGCGGGCACCGTTAATTTGCCGTGGTGGCAGGTCAGCCTCAATCCGTTCATCATCGCTTCATCAGGCCGGCCATTCAACATCACGACCGGTACTGACCTAAACGGTGATCGTTTATTCGTTGACCGGCCGTCGTTTGCGCCAGCTGGGGTTGACTGCGCTAACCCCGCAGCAAACATCGTCTGTACGCCGTATGGAAATTTCAACGTGCGACCGTCTCTTGGCGAAGCGTTGATCCCGCGTAACTATGGCGAAGGTCCCGGCTTCTTCTCGGTGAACATGCGCGTGAGCAAGACTTGGAGTTTCGGAACGATCAAGTCATCTGCAGCGACCCAGCAGCAGGGCCAGCCTCAAACTGCACAACGTGGCGCAGGTGGGCCCCAGGGAGGTGTTCCCAGGGTTAACACCGGCGGTGGGGGCGGCGGAGGCGGCGCGGTTGTTCGTGGCGGCGGTGGCGGCGGAATGGCCGGCATCGGCGGCCCTCCCGGAGGTGGATCCGAAGCCAAGCGTTACACCATGAATTTTTCGGTGAACTTCCAAAACCTGCTCAATCACGTAAACCTGAACACTCCGCAGGGAAATCTTTCGTCACCCTACTTCGGCCAGAGCTTGTCGCTTAACGGTGGATTCGGGGGCTTTGGACCAGGCGGTGGTGGTGGCGGTGGTGGGTTCGGAGGTAGCGGCGCAGGCAATCGGCGCATTACCGCTCAGGTCCGTTTCAACTTCTAGTTCACAGGAATTCAGAGTTTAAGCTGTAGTTCGTGAAAGCAGATTTCCGGTCTCCCCGTGCTGGTTGTGGTCGAACTCATTAAGAAGGTGTCCTCAATGAAGAAGCATTTAACCGAATTGCTTGCGCTGTTGGTCATCCTAGCGGCGGCAGTTAGCGCTAGTGCTCAGGGAGACGCAAAGCCAACACCCGCAACTGTCAAACCTGCTGTCGCAACGGTCGCCATCAACGCCACGACAGCTCCTGCGGATCTTGCCCGCACAGCTTTTGTGGCTCAGGGGGGCGACAAGTTCAAATCAGTCTCGAGCATGGTGCTTCGGGGTTCAGTTGATCTTTACGCGCCAAACTCGACTCAGGCTGCGCCAGGTGGGTTTATTATCGTAACGGCCGGCGATAAAGTCAGGATCGAGGTTGATGCCCGTCCGGCTGCGGTTGCCTTCAAGCAGATCTACGATGGGCAACACACTTACAGCTCGTTACCGGGTGTTGAGATGCCGCCGTTGCACAGGATCGGCATGGCCCTGCTGATCAAGCATGATCAAGCGGGCTTCACTGTAACGGCGATTCCCGACAAGAAGAAACTTCGCGGTTTTCGGATTGCTGATGCGGAAGGCTTCACCACAGATTTCTACCTGGATCCGGCGACCGGTAGAGTGGTGAGCTTCATGGTCCCTTTACAAGGCTACACCTTCGGCTCCGAAATCAAGAAATTCAAAGAAATCGATGGCGTGCTCGTGCCTTCCAGTTTTTCCTGGAGGATGCAAATGCCCCAAGGCGCATTTTTTGCCGATTTCAACGTCAAAGACATTAAGCTCAACAACCCAATCGGCGATGACGTTTTCGTGATCCCAAACTAGCCGACCGATCACCAGGATCCATAAGAGGGCACGGGAAACCATGCCCTCATTTTGTTTTTGGTCTCGGTACAGAACCCGAAGCGGTAGCGACCGGGTCGATCTAACACCAGGGGCCACCCTCATTGCCCAACTCGTCTAAGCCGAAACTGCATAAGGTAGCTGTCATTTGCGTGAACAGTCTTGAAATCCTGGCGACCTTTGGCGGAGATCGACCCGGTCGCTACCCGCTTGCGGTTCTGTATCGACCGAAGTTGTAACTTTTCCGGATTAATCATCACTAACTCCTCAAGTACTAACGGAATTTCGCGAGAGGAGTTGTCAGGTGAAAATCAAAAGTTTTCGAGCGGCCATCGCACTCTTGTTAATCACCGCCGGCGCGTCGTTCTTGATGGCCCAGGAGAAACTCCCCAACAAAGCCCTTCCTGGCTATCGCGAGCAGGGAATCAATCATTATCAAGCGGGACGGTTTGAGAAAGCGGTCGAAAGCTTTAAGAACGCTCTCGTAAGTGACTCTAACGATGCCGCGACCTATAACGATCTTGGGGTTGCTTATTCTGCTCTTGGGCGGCGTAACGAAGCCATTGAGTCGCTGAAACTCGCCATTAGTCTGCGGCCAGAGTTTCCGGGAGCTTTGTGCAATCTGGGAACCGAGTATTACCACCTCGGAGATTGGGAACAGGCTCGCGAGTATTTAAAGAAGTCGCTACTCTTGAGACCCGACTATGCTTTGGCGCTCAACAATCTTGCGTTTGTCTACCTGGAGACGGGAAACCAGGCAGAGGCGGCTCTTCTTTTTAGGCAGGTCTTAAGGCGTGAGCCCGATTCTCCCGGAGCTCACCGCGGACTGGGGTTAGCTAAATTTCAACAAGGCGACGCGGAGGGGGCGATGAAGCATCTCAAAGAAGCTATCAGGCTCAACCCAAATTATGCCGAGGGCCACAACAGTTTAGGCGTTGCGCAGTACGAGCGCGGGCAACACAAGGAAGCTGCTGAATCGTTTACGAGAGCGCTTCGATTGAACCAACATTATGACAACGCGATCTATAACCTGGGCGTGGTAAGAGTGGTTCTAAAACAGCGCGCGGATGCCTTGGCCCAGTATGACAAGTTAAAGAGTCTCAACCCTGAGTTGGCAGACCGACTTTACCGGGGCTTGTATAAAGGAATGATTCTAAGTCTGGGAAACAACCCTGATGCTGAACGTTCACTTCAACGCCCCTAAGCATATCGATTTGTTTCAGCTACGAGTTTCAGTTCGGTGTTTTTATGACCTTTAGATGATCGATCAGCTTGCATTAAGCATCAACGGCTTGCAAAACCTGGAAAGCTCAGCGCCCGGTGTGGTGAAGCATAGTTCCGAGAATCTCATCGGCCTGGCGCGTCATGGCGATCAGGCTGCTTTTGGGCTGCTCTTTGAACGACACGGGCGATTGGTTTTGGGTTTTCTCTTTAATCATGTGGGGCGCCGCGACGTGGCTGAGGAGTTAACTCAGGAGACGTTTGTGCGCGCTTACCGGTGTTTGCCGGAGTTTCGCGAGCAGGCCAAATTCTCCACCTGGCTGCTGGGGATTGCGAAGAACGTTGCTCGAGAATGGGCACGCTCAAAGGAAAGCAGAACATCTCAGCAGTCGACCGAAATAGACTTGGAAATAAATCACGCCTCTCAAAGTTCGCCTGCGGATGATCTGCTTGGCAAGGAATTGAATGTGATCATGGAAGCTGCTCTGCAAACGCTGGACGAAGGTCGCCGCGAAGTGTTTGTACTGAAGGTATTTCAACAGCGGAGCTACCAGGAGATAGTTGATATCACCGGCTTCTCGCTCGCTAAAGTTAAGATTGAGCTACATCGTGCCCGTGCGGAAATGCGGCAATATATGCGGCCTTACCTGGAGACGTAAAATCAAATGAAGTGCGAAGAATATCAGTCTCTCATTGAAGAGTATGTCGATGGCGAACTAAACAACGCCGTCGCGGAGAGTGTTAGGAATCATATTAGCGGTTGCCAGAATTGCACAGGACTGGCCCGGAATCTTCGGGCCGAGCAACAGCTTTACGCGACTTATGAACCTGCGCTTGAGCTTACTCCACATTTGTGGGCAGGCATTGAGGTACGTCTCGACGAGCAATCTACAGTCCGACGGGAGGGATGGCTCGATTGGTTGAGATCGGTTTTCACCACCTCGTTTGCAGTTCCCCGGTTCAGTGGTTGGGCCACCGCAGCTTTGGTGATACTAGCGATTGGCGCCACTGCGGTCTTCATGAAATACACCCAGCGGCAGCAGCACTCGAATGCCCCAGCGGACAGTGTCGCTGTTGTCGGAGTTAAACCTGCCCCACCATCCATAGCTTCAGCTCCGACTTCCGTCACGACGCCGGAAGTATCGGCAACGCCCAACACTGACAAGATTTCAAAACCACGCCAACCAGTTACAGCCCGAAGCAATGTCGCAGTACAGCGAATCCCGCAAACGAGTGCGGTAAAGACACCGGGAAAGACACCGAATCAATTAGTGCAGGAAGCGGAGCAGAAATACCTCATGGCCATTGCGATGCTTTCACGTGACGCCAGCCGCAAGCGATCCCAAATCGATCCTCTGACCCGCGCCAGGCTGGACCAGGCTATTGCGTCGATAGATCGGACCATTGCCGGGACGCGCCAGGCCGTCCGACAGCATCCAGGCGATCCGGTTGCTGTCCAATACATGTTGGCAGCTTACGCCAGGAAGGTTGATCTACTGCGCGACATTGCTGCGCAATAACCGAAGAATCCTATGAAACATTCCAGATACGTCGTCTCCCTCTTGTTTGTCGCATTGCTGGCAATTCCGGCGATGCTGCAGGCCAAAGCATTGGACAGCGCATTTGATAACAGTGATGAAAGCGGCAGGTATCTCGCACGAGTCAGCGTAAACGTCGCTCGGGGTGTGAAAATCCACGTAGACAATCGCACCACCGGGCGTATCACCGTTCACGGCTGGGACCGCGATGTGGTTGAGGCTCGGGCGATCAGCAGCCGTGGTGATGAAGTCGTTGCCGTTATGCGCGATGACGACGCTTCGGGCAAGCGAATCTTGTTCAAGGCGGACTATGCCGATCTTGATCAGCCCGCCGCGCCCACGACTTATCTAAAAGATCCGCCTCAAAGCGATGGCAGCAATCTCCAGGTGCATATCGAGGTGAATGTCCCTCGCTACGTTGAGTTGGGTTTGATTGAAGTTTTCCGCAGCGACGTCGAAGTGACGGGAGTTGAAACCCAAGTTTCCGTTACAGCTGGGAGGAGCAGCGTCCTGTTGAAGAACGTGGGGTCCGCCGAAGTACACACAAAGGCTGGTAATGTTGAAATTGAGGGGATCACTGGTGCAGGTGTAGTCATTACTTCCAGCGGGGCGATTCGAGTAAGCGATTCAAAAAGCTTTGTGCGCGCCGTTTCCATTGGTGGGCCGATCGAAATCAAATGTTCGGCCGGACGCGTTGACGTTTCAAACACCGACGCCCCGATCGAATTGATCAGCATAGATGGCGACGTCGACGCGATCGCCACCAATAGCAGCGTTAGATTCACTGGAAAGCTGCGTGACGGCGGTCGGTATTACCTGAAGTCGATGTCGGGGAGAGTCGAGATGTTGTTGCCGGCAAATCCATCGGGCTTCAACGCCACGCTGTCATCATATCGAGGGCCCGTCGAAAGCGATTTCAATCTCACCACCAAGCAGGCGCCTTCAGACGCTGCTCACAACCGTCGTCGCACCGGCACCTATGGCAACGGCAAGGCGCAAATCACTCTTGATTCATTTGAGGGACTGGTTCGCTTAACGAAGTTGGCGACAATGCCGGCGTGTCAAAAATAGAGTGAGCTCAGACGCTCATGATTTCTTGCTCTTTTGACTTCGTCAGTTCGTCGATCTTGCCGATGTAGGTGTTAGTGAGTTTCTGTACTTCATCAAGACCATCGCGTTCCGCGTCTTCGGAAATCTGCTTATCCTTCAACATCTTCTTCAGACGCTCATTAGCATCACGGCGGATGTTACGGGCGGCAGTGCGATGATCCTCAGCAACTTCGTGGACCTGTTTGGCGAGTTGTTTGCGGCGCTCTTCCGTCAAGGCCGGAATGGGAACACGTACCAGCTTGCCGTCATTTGAAGGATTGAGACCGAGATCAGCAGTGCGAATCGCTTTTTCGATCACGGGAACCTGAGTTTGATCCCAAGGCTGGACGGTCAACATCTGAGCTTCCGGAGCATGCACCGAGGCCATCTGGCTGAGCGGCGTCAAGGTGCCGTAATAGTCCACCATGACCGAGTCGAGCAAACTAACGGCGGCACGTCCGGTTCTGACAGTGGCCAGTTTGCGACGGAAATCATCAATAACGGTTTCCATTCGTGGCTTCGTTTCTTTGATTACGTCCTTCTCGCTCATATTCGACTCCGATTGTTGACAGAACCGAGCGCGGTAGCGCCGGATGTTATTAAAAACCTGGTGAGGGAAGTGAACTTTCCAACGTGCGCTGTCATCACCAACGGTGATTGTCGGATCCGGCGCTACCGCGCTCGGTTCTGGTTCTACTTCCTCACGGAAACCCTGGTTCCCACTCCAGCTTCGCCAGTTACCACGCGGATGATATTACCCGGCTTTCGCATGTTGAAAACGACGATGGGCAGATCGTTGTCCATACAAAGCGAAATTGCCGACGCATCCATGACCTTCAACTGCTTCTCCAGCACCTCCTGAAATGTGATGCAGTCGAAGCGAGTGGCCGTGGGATCCAACATTGGATCTGCGTTGTAAACCCCTTCGACCTTCGTCGCCTTCAAGATGATGTCGGCCTTAATCTCAAGGGCGCGTAGGGCTGCAGCCGAGTCGGTAGTGAAATATGGATTGCCGGTGCCGGCCGCGAAGATTACTACGCGTCCCTTTTCAATGTGACGTACGGCTCGTCGACGGATAAACGGTTCAGCCAATTGCGGAATGTTAAGGGCCGACATCACGCGCGTGTGCACGTCGATTTTTTCCAGGGCATCCTGCAGTACAACGGCGTTCATTACGGTCGCCAGCATGCCGATGTAATCAGCGGACGAACGGTCCATGTCGCCGGCGCTCTTTGAAACGCCGCGGAAAATGTTCCCACCACCAACTACGACCGCCACCTCAACGCCGAGTCTGTGAACGGCTTTCAGCTCTTCAGCAACCATGCGAGCGACGTCTACATCGATGCCGTAATTCTGCTCGCCCATCAGCGCCTCGCCGGATATTTTTAAGAGCACGCGGCGATAGTCTAATGCTCTGGGCTCAGAATGCTGCTCGGTCATATGGTTGTTAGGCGAACTGTTACTCCCAAGAGTTGACTCTTTCCGTCACACGGCTAGCTGACCATTGAGGCAACTTCGCTGCTGAAGTCTTCTTCACGCTTCTCAAGCCCTTCGCCCATCTTGTATCGAGTGAAGCGACGAATTGTAATCTTTTCACCGGTTTTGGCAATTTTCCCGGTAACCATTTCGCCCACTGTCTTGCTTGGATCCTTCACGAAAGGCTGGTCCAGCAAAACCGTCTCTTCGTAGAACTTGTTGAGGCGGCCTTCAACGATCTTGTCGATCACCTGGTCAGGCTTATTCGCATTCTTCGGGTCGTTCTTCGCCTGCGCACGAGCGATTTCGCGTTCCTTGTCCAAATCGGCGGCGACGACTTCTTCGCGCGAAACGTATCGAGGCTCTGACGCGGCGACGTGCATGGCGATGTCCTTCACCAGCTGCTGAAACTCTTCGCCACGCGCGACGAAATCGGTTTCACAATTCACTTCCAACAACACCCCTACTTTTCCGCCCATGTGAATGTAGGAGCCGACAATGCCTTCAGCGGCGATACGGCCTTCACGCTTCTTCGCAGATGCCAGTCCATGTTTGCGTAAGTTTTCGATCGCCCGATCTTCATTGCCATCAGCCTCCACGAGAGCTTTCTTGCATTCCATCATTCCCGCGCCGGTCTTCTCGCGAAGCGACTTGACTGCTGCTGCTGTTACTTCTGCCATGATTACAAATTTCTCCCTTGTGGTGCGGACTTCAGTCCGCAACCCGATTTTATTCGACACCGGAGAGGATCCAGCGTCTCCTCACTAAGAAAAAGCGCAGCCTCGGCGGAAGTCCCGCTTTATAGGCTGCGCTCGCCGATACGTAAAAATCCTGAAGCTGAAAACTAGCTTGCTGCCACAACCGATTCAGCGCTCTGTTTTGCAGCAGAGTCTGCGTCAACGGGCTCTGGCGCCGTCGATGGCTCAGCTGCGACCGAAGTTTCTGCGGTTTCGACCGGTGCTGCAGCCTGACCAGGCTCTTCTGCAGTTTCAGTCGCAGTCGACGTTGTTGCGGCAGTACCTGGGGTTGCTTCATCAACGGACCCTTCAGCGTCTTCGGCCTGAGGAGCGACTCCGCCTTCGGTAGCGATCTGTTGGCCTTCCAGGATGGCATCAGCAATGCGCGAAGCAAAAAGTCTTACCGCGCGCAGAGCGTCGTCGTTTCCGGGAATTACGTAGTCGATACCTTCCGGGGAGCAATTAGTATCAACTACTGCGACCGTGGGAATGCCCAATCGATTGGCCTCGGCCACCGCAATCTCTTCTTTTCTCACGTCGATGATGAAGATGATATCGGGCAGGCGAGTCATCGACTTGATACCCGATAAATTCTTGTTCAAGCCTTCGCGTTCGCGATCCAGCTTGATGCCTTCTTTCTTCGTGAGCTTCTCATAACGGCCATCCGTCTGCATGCCCTCGAGATCTTTCAAACGCTTGATTGACTTTTGGACGGTCTGGAAGTTGGTAAGTAGTCCACCCAACCAACGTTGGTTGACGTAGTACTGACCGGCGCGTTCCGCCTCTTCCCGAACTGCGTCCTGTGCTTGTCGCTTTGTGCCTACGAAAAGAACCGTCTTGCCGCGATCTTCCGCAATTGCGTTAGTCACGAAGGTGAGCGCATCGCGAAACATGCGCTGCGTCTTTTGCAGGTCGATAATGTAAATGCCGTTGCGCTCGCCAAAAATGTATTCCTTCATCTTTGGATTCCAGCGCCTTACCTGGTGGCCAAAGTGAACACCGGCCTCCAGCAGTTCTTTCATCGTAACCGATACCAAGCTTTAATCTCCTTTGCAGTGAATTGGTTTAGTGTACTCACCGTGGCTGCGGGCTCTTTACTCGAAGAGAACCAATCCGAGCTACGGCAATGGATTGTAAAATTTCGAAATTCGGAATGCGGATTTCGGGTTTTCTATCAATCAAACAAAGAACAAAGTTCTCTTTATCGTTTGGAGAACTGGAAGCGCTTGCGTGCGCCCTTCTGTCCGTACTTCTTGCGCTCTTTAATGCGGTCATCACGCGTAATCAAACCAGCTTGTTTGAGGGTAGAGCGCAGGTCGCCATTGTATTCGAGTAGCGCCCGAGTGATGCCGTGACGAATCGCTCCAGCCTGGCCAGCAGGTCCACCGCCCTTAACATTGATTAAGACGTCAAATTTTCCAACTGTCTCGGTCAGGTTCAAAGGCTGGCGGATAATCATGCGCAGCGTTTCATTGGGGAAATACGTATCAAAAGCCTTGCGATTGATTAGAAAATCCCCCGCGCCGGCGCGCAGGTAAACTCTTGCAGTGGAGGTTTTTCGTCTTCCGGTTCCGTAGTATTGATTTTCAGCCACAGCTATGTCGTCCTCTTAATTTACGCCGCTACTAAACTTGTTTTGATTGATTGGATTGCTTGGCGGTGAGTTTGTATTCCTGCGGGCGCTGAGCGGAGTGACGGTGTTCGCCATCGGCGTAAACCTTGAGCTTCTTCGCCATTGCCTTGCCGAGCTTGCTCTTCGGCAACATTCCCTGGACCGCCAGAGTAATCACCTTTTCCGGTTTCTTGGCAAACATGTCGGCTGCTGAAACTTCGCGCAAGCCGCCCGGATAAAGAGTGTGGTGCCGATACATTTTCTGATCGATCTTTGAGCCCTTGAGAACGGCCTTACGGGCGTTAATCACGACCACGTGATCGCCCATATCCATAAAGGGCGTCCACGCAGGGTTGCGCTTTCCGCTCAGGATTGAGGCCACTTCAGACGCCAGATGACCCACCGTTTGACCGGCGGCATCGACGACGTACCACTTGCGTTTTCCAGCGAGGTCCTTTCCGCTGGGGAAGTATGTAGACATGGTTAAGAATTCCTGTTTTTAGCGAGTAAAACGCGAACGGTTAGAATACTAGGGCGTCTAAAAGATTGTCAAGGCGAGGGCTTAGCGGTCTAACGGGGGGTCGATCATGTAGAGCCGGTGGGACCTGAAACAACTCTGAACAGACTGTAGGCGTGGCACTCCGGTGGCCACCCTTCTTCGCCTGAGGCCTGCCAAACTGTATTACCACCAACCAACGATATCGCGAGGCCATATCGAAGCCAGCCGAAGCAGACATCAAACGAATGGGGTGGCCACGGAGTGCCACCCCTACAGTCTGTGCGCCGTTGTTTGACGCGCTGTAAGCATTATTTCAGCAACTTCGCCGTCAGAACGACGATTACCGCGCGATCGCCAAGAGTGGCTGTACCCACGACGACTTTCTCGCCGTCACGAAGATTGAGAGCGGTATGGATTTGGGTGCGGCTGTCGATCGGACTTTGAGGGATCATTCCGGTAGTGAAGCTAAACTCACCAATCTGAATAATAGGTGCACCAGACTGTGTCGACGAAAGCGAAACAGAGTTAATGAAGTACTCATAACCCAAGTTGACGGGACCGGCAGGAGTCGGCGACCAGGCAAGCTCCGCCACGCCTTTACCTCTCAACCCTCGCTGGGTTTCCGTCAGGCGCTGCACCACCGACGCAGCAACTTCATAATTCTTATAACTCAAGGTTTCACGTAACTGGGTGAGCACGTCCTTCAGCTCAGCGGGAACCTCTTTAGCCGGCGTTGCAGATGCGCTCGAGTTGGAGGCCCTCAAGATGTGCATATGAAGTTCGATGTTTGTCCGTGGCGTGCCCGGCGTGTCGAGGCGCTTCAACGCTTCTTCTATGGTAGCGAGGTTTTCCGGGAAATCGCGGACAGTTATGGTCTTAAACTCGTCGTTGGCCGACATCGAAGCGCCTTTGAAACCGCTTCCGAGTTGGCGCAGCACCTTGGCCAGACTCTCAGCGTCACGGAACTTAACCTCGTATACTTTGCTCTTAAACCCTTTTTCGGTGACGAAAGAATCGCCACTCGGTCGTGGGGAAGTGGCGGCGTCTGGCTGTTGGGCAAAAGACGTTGAGTCGAAGGCCATCACCAACATTAGTGCAATCATTGCATTCTTAAATGTGCGAAGCATAAAGACATTACCTCCTTAGATTCTCTTAGAAACCTTTCCCCGGAGAATCCTGTTTAGCGTTTTGATAGGTGAACCAGATGATTCGTATATTGCTGTCGCTTGTCTGCAGTTCCATGCGCAGCGGCTTTTCTGAAATTGTCGGTGCTGCTGGAGAAACCGCGACGGCTTCTTCAGGAGTATTCATTGGTTGAGCTGAGTAAGTTGGTTCGTTGACAGGTCTCACGCCCTTGTATGGCCGAGGTTTTCGTATTGCCAGGCCGTTTCTCACGATCCGCTTTCGCTCGTTATTAGGTGGACCTGGAGTAACTGTGCCGGCGACTTCAGGTGACCTGGTGGGTACGACCTCGCCTGGGTAACCCGAGGAAGGCGTTCTTACAGTTTCGCTAGGGCCCTTGTCGCGGTTACTTACGAAGTAGAAGGCAAACACCGCAACTAACAACATTGCAGCGATGGCCCATTCCGGACGAAGACGAAAACTTCTCGGTAAAAAATCGGCGAGGAACCAGGACCTCGACTTATTAGAATCTCGCGCAATTTCGCTCAATACGCTTTGTCGGATTCCGTCATAGAACTCGGCACTAAACGTCGGCGGCTCGAATTCCTTCGTTAAGCGATACGACTCGCGATACTCGCCGGCTGAATCTGCACATGCACCGCAGTTTTCCAAATGCACTGTTACCGCCTGCGTCTTTTTCGCCGCGAGGTCACCCCCAACGTGAAGCGGCAGCAACTCTTGAACGTCTTTGCAATTCATCGCTTCTGGTCCTTTCGTCGGAGGTATTGTTCACAATAGATTTTGATCTTTTTCCGCGCCGTGCTGATCTGCGAGCGAACTGTAGTTGAGCTCGAGTTCATGATGCGCGCGACTTCCTCAGTGGACAGTCCTTCGATATCGCGCAGCACGATCGTCGCGCGTTCCCTCTGTGACAGCGTCGATATTGCCTGACTAATTAAGTCGCGCTGTTGACTGGTCTCCAACATCTCTTGGGCGCTCGCCAGCTCTGAAATAAAACCTTCATCGTCGAAGTCGCCAGGAAGAGCAGTAACGCGGTCGGTGTGATGTCGTTGTTTCTTCGAGATGTCGCGACACACATTCACCGTTATCGCATACAGCCAGGCGAAGAAATCCTGGTCGTGATTAAAACGTCTCAGATACTTGAAGACCCTCAGAAAGACTTCCTGACTAGCGTCGCGAGCGTCAGCTTCATTGCCCAACATCCGCCAGGTCATCGCCATCACACGCTGCTGAGAGTTGATCATGATTTGTTCGAAGGCCGCCGTATCGCCAGCGACGGCGCGCTCAATGAGACGAATAAGTGCTGGCTGATTGTGAGTCAGGGCGTTTACAGTCAACTCGATCTCTAAGGCCTGAGCCATTTCGTGAGCCCCGCTCGGCATCTTTGCAACTTCTAGACTTTCCACTGACATATACCTAAGGAAAACGAAAAACGTTGAGAAGAATTATCGCGGCCTTTGATTAAACCTCAAGGAGAGGCGAAGGTTCGAATAATCCGTAGATTCTGGGGCCTCAGTGCAGATTGTAGGGGCGGCGCCCCTTCCTGTGCCCTTGCAATGTTCCTTATCAAGAAGGGGCGGCCCACGGAGTGCCGCTCCTACAGTCCTACACAAAAAAGGCTTCCGAGCATCTGCCCGGAAGCCTTTTAGTCTAATCTCAACCCGGTCGAACTACTCCGGTTGATTCGGTTGGCTGCCTTCGTTTTTCTTTAACTTCGGCGCTTCCTGCTTCTCAATCGGGGTTCCATCCGGATTGCTTGGTTCATCCGGAGTTGGCTGACGCCGCTTGAGAGTTGGACGGCCAGGCGCACCTTCTTCGGCTCCAGGCAATGCTCCGGCGGTTGAAGCCCTCGCATTTGAAAGTCGCAACAAGCGGGCTTTCACCCGCTGAAACTCGGAAGTGCTGATGACGTACTCTTCGTTCTCCGGGAAACGAGCTGCCAGTGCCAGTGCGGCGGCTCGGCGATCCGGTGGCGCCGGGTGCGAAGCGAAGGCCTTGGAGATGAATCCAGGTTTCTTCTTGTTCTTGGCTTCGAGCTTTTCAAACATCGTTGCCATCGCGCTCGGGTCATAACCCGCAGCGTACATGTATTGCACGCCCAGCTTGTCAGCTTCGGATTCGGCATTGCGGCTAAACTTCATGAAAGCGCCCAACAGTCCCAGCCCGGCAGTGTTTTGGAAGATCATTCCGGGAATTCCGCCGAGGAAAATTGAGGTGCCCAGCGCGAGATACTCGAGCAAGCCAGCCTTCGTCTGATTTTCCAGAGCGTGACGGGCTGCGACGTGTGCAATTTCGTGAGCCATCACGCCTGCCACTTCCGCTTCGTTATCAGCCACCAGGATCAAGCCCTTGTTTACATAGAAGAACCCGCCCGGCAATGCGAAAGCGTTAACTTCGTCGGAATCAATTACCTTGATGGTGAAGGGAATGCGCGCGTCGGAGTGTAGAACCACGTTCTGACCTACCCGGTTCACATATTCCGTGATCACCGGATCGTCTACAAACTTCGCCTGGCGATCGACTTCAGCTGCGAGTTCACGACCGAGTTTCACTTCCTTTTCGGTACCGCCGCTCATCTTGGAGATGATCCCCTTGTTGATGTTGCGCTTGCCGATAAGGGCAGGATCTTCATTCACCGAGAGCGGCTTCTTCGCGCTCGAGGAAGTAGTCTTCGGCTCGTCTTTCTTAGTTTCGTCTTTCTTTGCCGCAGTCGCTGTGGTTGAGACTGAGTCCTTTTGGGTGGACGTCTGAGTCGGTGCGGTGGTTTGAGCCAAGCCCGCTATAGAGCCTGTTAGGACAGAGGCCACCAGCATCAGAGCGGTAGCGACGCGGGAGAAGCTATTCATCTTGAAAACCTCCAGAAATTCCGGCATTTGTCTTTTGCTGAAAAGAATTCTGGGGAAACACTTTCCAGAGCTTTGGTTTGAGGGTTACTACGCGCGGGCGAATTCGCCTAATCTCACGACCCGTGGGGGTCAGGGTTCTCGCTATGTCAACGCGCAGTCTTTGATGCCAGCTCCTCCGCGGATGGTTGTGCGTCATGGCTGCTGAAAAGAGCGCCAACCCTGCCCAAACCCTATGAACGACTGATCTTTTTCACGCGCGCGGAGTGGTCGCCAGTATAATGCACCGCCTTCGGAAAAGCTAAGAAAAGTAACCGAAAATCGTAGGGCAAACTGTTAGTTTGCGGGCTTCGCGCACTCTTGATCCTCGTGCCGTCCCCGGAATCGTAAGCAATCCCGAAACAATGTCCACAAAAGATCGTCACCGATCAGCTCGTTCGGTCTCAATTATCGGACCCGGCCGTCTCGGCCAGGCCCTGGCGATCTCGCTCTCCCGGTGTGGTTACACAATCAAAGCGTTGGTCGCGCGGCGACCCAAAAAAGCCGGGAAATTAGCAGACTCTCTGGGCACCCATAGGGACAAAATACGAGTACTTTCCCTGGCTGAACTCTCCACTCTGGAACCGACCAATCTGATTCTCATAACGACACCTGACGACGCCATTGAAAGTGTGGTGCAAAAATTGGCGACTTCCATGGCGGGCGGGAGCGGCCGCCAGGTCGTGCTCCACACCAGCGGCGCCCTATCGTCCGAAGTGCTTTCATCATTAGTTGGGATAGGTTTCCATACTGGCTCTTTGCACCCGCTGGTTTCTGTTAGTGAACCAACGGCCGGCGCAAAGGCGCTCCGGGGCGCGTTTTTCTGCATTGAGGGTGATGCTCAAGCGACACGGATGGCGCGAAAAATCGTAAGCGATCTTGGCGGTAAGCATTTCACTGTGGAGGCCAGGAATAAGCCGCTCTATCACGCGGCCGCGCTGACCGCAGCCGGACACATGACCGCGCTCATTGACCTTGCGATCGAGATGCTCGTTTCGTCGGGGCTCAAACGAAAACATGCGCAGCAGGTGTTGATGCCATTAGTGCAAAGTGCGGTTAAGAATCTGAATTCGTCGACGCCGGCGCAGGCCTTGACCGGAACTTTCGCGCGTGGCGACTTAGCAACGGTGCAACGTCACCTGGACGCGTTGTCAGGCACGACCCAAGCTGAAGCGCTCGAGGTCTATAAGATCCTCGGTCTTCACTCGCTTCGCCTGGCAGGGAAGACGATTGACCCGAGAGTGGCTCAACAGATTAAGGAATTTGCTTGAGTGACACTACAGCTGAAGTAAAGATATCAGATATGGAAAATAGTTTTGATTCAGATCACTCTTCTGCTACGATCTTAGGAGGCATAGGTGGAACGATCACCGAGCGATAGTTATAGCCTGACCGTCCGGATCAAACTCTCGAGCCGGGCCGGTACGCTTGGTGAAGTAGCCACCGCGATCGGCAAAGCCGGCGGCGACATCGGCGCGATAGACATCGTCAGCGTGGGCCGCGATCACATCATCCGTGACATCACCGTCAATACAGTTTCCAGCGAACATGAAGACAAGATCGTAAACGCAGTCCAGGCGCTCGACGGCATCGAGGTGCTACAGGTTTCTGATCGCACTTTCCTGATGCACCTGGGCGGGAAAATCGAAGTGGTTTCAAAGATGCCACTTAAGACGCGAGCCGATCTATCGATGGCTTATACGCCGGGCGTTGCACGCGTTTGCGAGGCCATTCGCGATGATCCTGAGAAGGCGTTCACCTTAACGATCAAAAAGAATACCGTCGCAGTGGTAACAGATGGGACCGCCGTACTTGGACTTGGTGACATCGGACCGGCTGCGGCCATGCCGGTGATGGAAGGGAAGGCCATGCTCTTCAAAGAGTTTGGTGGGGTAAACGCGTTCCCGATCTGCTTGAGCACAAAAGACCCGGATGAGATCGTGAAAACGGTGAAGTCGATCTCGACGGCTTTCGGAGGGATCAATCTCGAGGATATTTCCGCGCCCCGTTGTTTCGAGATCGAGAGTCGACTTAAAGAGGAACTCGACATTCCCGTCTTTCACGATGACCAGCATGGAACAGCTGTAGTGGTGCTTGCCGCCCTCATCAACGCACTCAAGATCGTTGGTAAGAAGATGAGTGACATCAAGGTCGTGGTGAATGGAGTTGGGGCCGCAGGTGTCGCGTGCACGAAAATTGTCATGGCTGCCGGCGTTCGCAACATCATTGGCTGCGATCAGCGAGGTGCGCTTTATCGTGGTCGTCAGGAAAACATGAACCTGGTCAAAGAGTGGTACGCAGAGCACACCAATCCAAGTCTCGAGCAGGGAAAGATCCAGGACGTCATCAAAGGTGCAGATGTTTTCATGGGTCTTTCGGTGCCCGGCGTGATAACGGCGGACGATATAAAGCAGATGGCGCCAAAGCCAATCGTATTTGCGATGGCGAACCCGACGCCGGAGATCATGCCTGAGGATGCCGCGCCTTACGTTGCAGTAATGGCTACTGGTCGATCAGATTATCCAAACCAGATCAATAACGTGCTCTGCTTCCCGGGAATCTTCAAAGGCGCCCTCGCGTGTCGTGCCTCGCAAATCAATGAGGAAATGAAACTCGCGGCCGCCCACGCGATTGCCGGCATCATTAGCGACAGCGAGCTTCATCCCGAATACATCGTGCCTTCAGTCTTCGACAAACGCGTTGCTGAAGCCGTGGCGTTGGGTGTCGAAGAAGCTGCGTATCAAACCGGCGTCGCGCGTCGCGATCGCGGCGATCAAGAGTTGTAGTTCAACTCCTGGAAGTGCACTCCCTGGCCGGCGCTTTTGAATTCGGCGGCTTGGCGCCGCTGTCGCGAGACTATTAACTGCGCTCGCAAACGAATCACGCTTTTCACGCAAGGTTCTGAAAGTTGATTAACACTGCTACGAGTCGCAGCGAACCAAAGCGCCGACGAGGCGGCGCACTCCAAGGAGTTGATCTCAAAGCAGCTTGAGGATTTCCTGAGCGGCGCGATGTCCGCTGGCGATGGCGCCGTGGACGGTACCGATGTGACCGATGGAAGTCGCTTCGCCTGCAAAGAAGAGGACATCGTCAACTGGACGACCGAGTTGCTCCTGTGCAGCGAGGCCGTTAACCGGAAGGTATGCATATGCGCCGCGGGTGTATGGATCAGTGATCCAGTTGTGAGTGTGTGACGAAACGAGAAGTTTACGTAGCTCTAATTCCGCAAGACCAAAAATCCTGTGCAGCGAACGAAGCGCCTCAGTCAAGAGTTCTTCCCCGTCCAATTGAGAAAGTCGCCCCGCCTCGGGTCCTCCAGTCCAGCCAACCAAAACCGGCGCGTTGATATGACGCAAGTTCCACCAGGTCGGCAAGGGCGCCTCGGGGTAGTGGATAAAACCAAAATCATGAAACGCATCGACGCCGGCCTCAGCTGATGTCGATTCATCATCGTCAGCGCCCTTCTGTTTTTCCCAGAACCGTTCGCGAAATATCAGAGTGATACGAAGTGCGTGGCCCATCACAACTGAATTGATGGCGTTAACTTTCTCTTCCGGCAGCTCAGGCAGAAAGCTAATTGCTCCGGGTTGATCGGCTTCTGCCTGCAACACGCCGAGCGGCAATGTGATCAGAACCTGGCTCGCGTTAAATGTTCGCTGTTCGCCGTCGGATAAACCCACAACTTCAACGCCGTCTGGGTTCCGACGAATCTCGCGTGCAACGGTTTCGAGCCTGATGTAGGCACCGTGGGCCACAGCCCGATCGTGAAGAGCCTCAATCACACGATGATAACCACCCAGCACACGGAATCCTTTTTGGCCGTCGATCTGATCCTCTGCTTCGTTTGCCTTAATCAATCCGTGGGTGCCGATTCGATAAATATTTGAGGCGTGGAACCCTTCGATAAAAAGACTGGCCACTTCGCCGGCCTGACGACTGAGGTAGTTGTCTGGCAACGATTTCAGGAACTCCGCGAAAGGTTGGTCAGGCTTATTGAGGCTCATCAGGTCCATGAGGGCTGTCAGTTCATTCCAAAACTCATGGGTGTTCAGGAGTTTGCCGTTATCAGAATAGACATGTTGTTCAGATACATCGACAAAGGGAATGCTAGAGTCTTCCATCAAGTTCATCAGGGCAGGATGGCGGCCATGCACGAACTCAGCGCCGAGCTCGATCGGCACCGGCGACGCACTGTCGTAGTGCGTATGGATGCGACCGCCAATACGATCTCGTGCTTCCAATACAGTGACTGTGATACCAGACGCGGCCAGGTCACATGCCGCGGCAAGCCCGGCAGCGCCTGCACCTAGGATCAAGACTTTGTCCATGCGGCCAACATAATACAGAACCGAACATTAAGGCAGCGCTGAATAATGAAGTTCCCCTGGCTTCCTGAACCTGTGAGGAACTGAGTGTCACAATTAGTGTTGAGTCAAACTTCTTTCAAGTGGAAGTTGAAGGGATATGATAAAGATGTACGAGAAAAAATAATGAATCGAATTCTTCGCGAGGCAATTAACATCGCCCTTATCATCCTGGGCATCCTCTCGGCCGGTTTGGGCTTGAAGGGGTTTCTTTTGTCGAGCCGTTTCATCGACGGCGGAGTGACCGGTGTCTCGATGTTGCTGTCGAACATATTCGGCTGGCCCCTCGCGATTCTGATTCTTGTAATCAATCTCCCTTTCATCGCGCTTGGTTTTCGTCAAATCGGAAAACTCTTTGCACTCAAAAGCATTCTGGCGATCACCGGGCTCTCCTTGTGTCTGGCATTTATGAAGTTTCCGGATGTAACACCGGACAAATTGCTTACCGCAGTCTTCGGAGGTTTTTTCATTGGCGCCGGAATCGGGCTTGCCATTCGCGGCGGCGCAGTTTTGGACGGAACCGAGATCGCGGCCCTACTCATCAGCAAGAGCACTCACATCCTCAAGGTCGGCGATGTGATTCTCTTACTCAACATCGTGATCTTTTCGGCGGCTGCATTCTTCCTTGGTATTGAATCGGCGCTCTACTCCATGCTTACCTACTTCGCCGCTTCGAAGACCATCGATTTTCTTATTCATGGAGTTGAGGAGCACAACGCCGTGATCATCATGTCGGAACACAGTGAAGAGATCCGGCAGGCAATACTGCGCGACCTGCACCGTGGGGTGACTATCTTCAAAGGGCGCGGGGGAATGAGTGATACGGAACAGGACATTCTGTATTGCGTAGTAACGCGGTTGGAGATCGGCCGGGTAAAAAAAGCGGTTCAGGAAGTTGATCCGGGTGCATTCATCGTGGTCAATCAGCTTGCTGACGCCGATGGCGGAGTTATCAAGAGGATCGCGACGTAGCCGACCAGGGAAGACCATTTTCCATATCTCATTTGTCAGCTCCCATTTACCGTTTCCGGAACAGCTGCAAACGTGGTACTGCTGGTTGTCCATTCAATCTAATCAGGAGAAATCTTATCGATGTCTACAGAGAAGACAGTCACACCGGACGCATGCATGCAGTTGGGCCTTGGCTTCATGGCGTCAAAGACTTTGCTGAGTGCGATCGAACTCGGATTGTTTACAGTTCTGGCGGATGGTCCACTTAACGCCGAGCAACTGACCGCGAAGCTCGAACTACATTCTCGCAGCGCGCAGGATTTCTTCGACGCTCTGGTTTCGCTCGGCATGCTCGAACGCAACGAGGGCCTTTACTCGAACACTCCAGAGTCGGACCACTTCCTCGTGCAAGGAAAACTCAGCTATCTGGGTGGCATGCTGGAGATGGCGAACGAGCGTCTTTACAAATTCTGGGGCTCGTTGACCGAAGGACTACGAACAGGTGAACCGCAGAATGAAGTGAAGTCCGGCGGCCCCGGACTTTTCGAAACTCTCTACAACGATCCTGAACGGCTGCGACTCTTTCTCGCCGCGATGACGGGTCTCAGCATGGGTGCCGCCATGGCCATCGCTGACAAGTTTCCCTGGCAGGATTATCAAACTGTAGTAGACGTCGGTGGAGCACAGGGCGGACTGCTGGTCCAGTTATGCCTTCGTCATCAACACCTACACGGTAGTAATTTCGATCTTCCGGTGGTCGCACCGATCTTCGATGAGTATGTTGCGCAAAACGGTCTCGCCGATCGTCTGGGTTTCTTGCCGGGAAATTTTTTCGAGGACCCGTTACCCAAGGCAGATGTGATCACAATGGGCCATATCCTCCACGATTGGAATCTGAATGAGAAACGGATGTTGCTGGATAAGTCTTACGCGGCACTTCCGGAAGGCGGGGCGTTGATCGTGTTCGAAGCTCTTATCGACGATGAGCGGCGGCAAAATCCTTTTGGGTTATTGATGAGCCTGAATATGTTGATCGAAACTCCGGGCGGTTTTGATTACACCGGGAAAGATTGTAGCGGGTGGATGCGAGAGGCGGGGTTTAGTTCAACGAGGGTGGAACATCTTATCGGACCGGATTCAATGGTTGTTGGGATCAAGTAGGTTCTTAACCCCCAGTTGGAAGAAGACAGATTTTCCATTTCTCATTTTTCATTCCAGGGACGATCTCGAGATTAAGCTGAAAGACGAAGATTCCGCAGAGTAAACCATTAGGTAAGTTTAGAGCGCTAACGATGTTCACCGTCACCATCTGTAGCTTGGTCTGAGTAATCTTCGCAATCCGGTAATCTCCGGATCGTCTCCGCAACGACAAATGATAGATGGCAAATGAGACATGGAAAATCGTCTTCCTTCTGAGGTGCTGATCTCATGCCATAGCCAGGGATACTCGCATTCAGTGCTTCAGAGTCTTCTTCGTGGCTTCGGTTCGGAGGGTTTGGAGACCTTCAAACACGGTTCCACAACTGCCAGAGTCGTTAAGGCCCGGAGCGACTTGCTGGCGAAAGTGCTTGCCTGGTTGAGCGTTCCATCGAAATCCGACTTCGAGATTTCGCGTAGAGCGGTTTCGGGATCGAACCCCGGGGTTTGAAATGAGGTGTAACTGCCGAAAGTCTTGCCTTCGATTTTTCGTATTACGAACTGCCGCGAGAAGTCTGGCGAATCAAGGGCGTTAATCGTCTTGACTGCCTGGGCCAGAACGGCGATAGCCTGAGCCTGGTCAATCCTGGTGTAGAGATGAGCGACTCCGAGTTGCGTTCGAGCCGTGACCATCGAGCCCGGTGTTTTGGCAGCGGCAGTGACGACCTCTTCCAACATCTCCCGTGCTTGAGATTGATCGAGATTTTCTTTCAACGATTCTTCAGTGATCTGGAAGTAAAGATACGCTCGTTGGTCAAGCTCCTGAACTTTGGCCGCGAGGCTGCGAGCCTGGGTCAACTGTTTCTGTTTGATCGCGCTCTGCGTCCGACTGAAATAGAACCAATTGAGCAACTGGTTCCGCAATTGGGAATCAGAAATCTTGTCCATGACCCGGACGAGCAGGTCGAGGTCATCTCCTTCAGACGCTCCCATCACAGCCATAGCAAGCTGAGTGAATCGCGTTGATCGACGTTTGGGTTTTTCTCCGCGGCCTCCAATCTTTCTCGGCAAAGTTACCTTGTGGCTGCAGGCGAGAAGCAACCTTTCCTGCCGCCCGTCGCTTTAATTGCTCGGGCAGTTGCGCAGTAAGGTTTGTCCTTGCTTGTTCGACACCTGGAGCCAGAGCCGGCAAGTTTTTGGCAATCTGAGAGTTTAGACGCGTTAAGGCGAGCCACATCTGCTCAGCGTTTGTCAGTCGACCACCGAGCAATCGGTTGAGAAGGATTCGCAATTTCCTGCTGCACGCGACCCAGCAAAGTCTCCACAAAGCGACGCTGGAGATTCGAATTTGGAATAAATCGCATTCGGAATTTTATAAACCGTATATCCAGGCATTTCACCAGCATCACGATTATTCCCGAACGGATACGCAGACAAGTAAAGGAATCGGTCCATCGACGCCCGCGGAGTAAGCAACAAGCGAGCGTTCGTAAAGCTTGTCCGCCGAGCGCGGTCCATCTCCGCCAGTCTGTAGGGAACATCAGGCAGATGGAATGTGGCCGTAAATCGTAAACTCAGATTAGCAAAATTGATGGCAGCCGGCTGATCGGAAGTCAACAATGAGGTGGCGAGGGCGAGGAGTCTTTCAGCGTTTCTGCCTTCGGTTGCGGCGGCTGTTAATCCGTTCTCCCTGGCCTCATTTTCCTGATCCAGAAATAATTGCTGCGTTAGTTTGTTGGCCCAGTCAAGATCGTGCCTGGCGACTGCGGTAATCACTTCGTAACGCATGGTCAGGTGAGCTTATTATTAGACCAGTGCCCTCCCGCACCAGTTTGTCACCTTTCTCCTTGAAGTGTTGAATCGACAGATCCCATGCTTCTAGAAAAGCAGCGCGCGCCTTTTCTTTTTGGTACGGCCACAGCAGCTCAGCTGACTTAATGACAACGGTAATTCTGCGCGTGTCGTCTTCCACCGTCTTTGATTCGGCAAGCTGTTGTTGGATCAGTTCTAGCGCAGCCTCTCGATTACAGGATGAAGATACGACAACGATTGGGGCCGATAGTTTATTTTGGGCGCTGACGTTAAGAGCCGGAGATAACGATATCGACAGCGCTAGTTTGATGAGTACGATGGTTTTCACTTTGGAGCTGTACGCGAACAACGATTGTCTAGCTTGGAACACTGGTGCGCAAGCTTTGGGCGATCAGCGGCACGACGCGTCGTGGCACATCGATCGCCGCTTTGATGTGGCGTTGATGGGTGAAGTGTCCGGCCACATAGATTCCACGAACGTTGGTCTCAAAAGTTTCCGGATCGTAAACAGGGACTTCAGTTAACTTGCCTGGCTCGGTTTTCACGCCGAGTTTTTTCAACAACGTCAGATCAGCATCACTCCCAATCAACACGAAGACTACGTCGTTCCTGATTCGTTAGTATCTCGTCGTCCTCCTGAGTCAAAGTCACTTCATCGTCGGTGATCAGGTTCACTTCCTTGTAGAGGATGACACGTAATCGTCCTGCGTCTACTTCATTCTCGAGCGGTTCACGCACCCAATGCTTCATTGCGCCGGCTTTGGGATCTCGGTTTTCCCAATCTTCACGCCAGATCGCGAGCGTTGTTCGCGCGCCTTCTTCCGAAAGAAACAACGCAGCCTCGGCGGCGCTATTTCCACCACCTACAACCAGCGCATCTCTGCGAACGTAGGCGTAGGGCTCGACGAATAGATGATGGACCTTGGCTAGTTCCTCACCCGGAATGTTGAGGTAACGCGGATGGGCCATCGCCCCAATCGCAAACAAAATTCGCGACGCGTGATACTCACCTTGCGTGGTGCGCACCAGAAAGAATTCGTCATGGTTGGTAAGGTCTAACACTTCCTCTCCGGTATTGACCTTCAGATCATGACTAAGGACAAACTGGATGTAGTGAGTGAGCAACTCTTCGCGGGTCGGTTTCTCGCGGCATGGCTTGAGTGATCCCGGCGACATCTCCAACTCGTTTGGAGTGGAGAACAACGCGCGCCCGACTGGATAGTGGCGAATGGTATCGGCGATGGTGCCTTTTTCGATGACCAGGTAATCCAGGCCTTCCTGGACCGCCGCGTGGGCCGCAGACAGACCCGCTGGACCCGCACCGATGATTAATAGATCGAGTTGTTTCGCCATAACCAAACGTAAAGCAAACCGGATCCGTTAGAAGCACCGTGCGAGCGTCCACGCACTAACAGTTTGCTTTACGAAAACTCAGAACTCGATTTCGCCTCTGGCCACAACCGCCGACTGTCCGCCGACTCGGACCTGTTCAATCGTTCCGGCGGTGCCTTTGACTTCGAGATGTATGCGGCTGGGGCGATTAATGAAGTCGCCTTGCTCGATTACAAACTTGTGTTTTCCGTCCTCGGAATCCGTGCCCGATGCTCCGTGGTAAACGAGGTAAGCACCGAGCGCACCGCAAGCACTGCCCGTTGCCGGATCTTCGGGGATGTTATCAGCCGGCGCAAAGAATCGCGCATGAGCGCGCGCATCGCCGATCTCCATCGTCTCACGAGAGAAGGCCAGACAGCCCGTCGCTCCAAGTCGGGTGTAAATCTCGGCGAGTAAAGTGGAATTGACGCGACAACGAGACAGGTCAGACAACGAACGAACCGGAAGCACGAGAGATGGTAAACCGGTGGAGATCACTTGCAACGGCAAGCTCTCGTCGAGATCTTCACGCGCCCTTCCGAGTGCTCTAGCCAGTTCTGCTTGTTCATGGCTGTCATCAATCTCATTGAGGATCTCAAACTTTCCCTGCGTCATTACCACCTGCGTCGGCAGCCCATCGGTGAACTCGATTTCAACCGGCAATACACCTATGCCAACCTCGTGATGAATCCGCACCCAACCGTTTCCACCCTCGGGAAGAGGCACCACACCTTCACGAGCCAAACAATTCCATGTACCGACAATCGGGTGACCAGCAAAAGGGATTTCACGAGTGGGTGTGAAGATGCGAAGACGACGCAAGACCTCAGGTCCGGCAGCCTTTTTGGACTCGGCCTCTTTCAATGCTTGTTCGTCGTCGGACGCCGCCGTGCCTTTTGCTGTCCGCTGCTTGCTGTTTGCTGATTGCTTTCCACTAAGCACAAACACTGTCTCGGAGAGATTCATCTCCCGCGCAATTTTCATCATTTCTTCATCGCTTAACCCCTCAGCCTCCGGAAAAACTGCCAATGGGTTTCCAGCAAAGGGTTGGTCAGTGAAGACGTCCAATTGGACAAAACGATATTGCGTCACGTTCTATCTCCTGTCGTTGTCAGGCCTAATCATCACTGCAAACCTCATCGCTTATCAAGGGCACAAGTTTGAATCGAGTATGCCGCTCGACGGACGAATGGGAGACCAGTCGGGAAACCCGATTCTAGGTGACGAAGGCTGGAAACTTTTTGAAAAGCTTTTCCGGGCAGATAGTAAAAGCAAACGCGAGAAAGAGAACTGCGAGACCCAACGAAATGATGGCAGCAGGAAACATCCAGTAGAACCATGGCCGCAGCAGGTTCATGATTACACCGCTAATTCCCAGCAGGCCAGCAGATAAAAAGAGGAACGCCGGAACCGCGAAGATATCTCGCCATGAAATCAAGATCGCGCCTACCAGCAAACTGAAGATGAATAGTAATGCCCACTTCGCGAGCGACGGGTAGCGTATCGAATTCGCCAGCGAATCACTCACGTCTCCTCCGATTGCTCTCCACATTCCTCGATTCTCGACGAAATCCAGAATGGCGGCCACCACTACACAAGCTGCGGCCAACCTCCCGACCAGCCGCGCCCAGGACAAGTCAGTCCGGGAAAGCAGCAAGCTCAAGGACGCAAAAAAGAGCGTGTAGATGAAAATGAAGCCGAAATCTTTGAGGACGCTCGTCCGGATAAACGCACGTGCTTTTCCATCTTCAGCACTATTGATCTGATCGATATCATTCCCATTCTTCACTAGTTCAAGGGCCAGCACCGGGCTCTTGTAATCTGCAGGCAGACCTTGAACTTTAAGTTCTCCCATCCAAAGAGAGAAGAGGATAAAAACGAAAGCCAGCCCGCCGGCCAGTCGAATCTCAGTTAGAACGGACATGCTTTTTCCATTGTATTGCTCAAGAGTTATTTTGCGGATTTCCGCTCGGCTCCAGGCAAGAGTTTACGGTAGCTGCGGCTGGCCCAGGGCTTTTGCGTCGACTCGCTTCTTAACAGGCCTGTCTTTCTTCCGTGGCTTACCTAGCTTCCATAGGATCAGTATTCCAGGCAACGCAGCAAGCAAGGGCAAAAACTGTCGCACGAATCCCCAGCGTTCTGTTCCTAATTTGCCGTCAAACCAATTCGAAAGCTTCCGCACGTTGTGACCGATCCAGGTCAGGGGCTGCAGATCGTTTATCGTTACCCCAAACAGCACCCCCGCCAGCTTGAGTCCGCCAACTATTGCCAACAATGCGACGATCATCGTCAGCAGCAAAATAACGAAGCGCAAGATCACGCGCCTACGTTGCATGAAATCATTTAGCCACCACGTGATCACGTTGATGCACAAAGTGATGCCCAGCAGCGTCCATCCTAATTGCGCGGCCCCGGGTTTGGATAGAACTGTGGCGGTTACGATCAAAAACACCTCGAATAAATAACCGAGTTTTAGCCAGTGTCTCAACAAAAGGTTAGGGATGCTGCGAGGCACCGACACTTCGACCAGCGAGGTAGAAATCTGACCGAACCTTGCGATCCATGCAACCGAACTCGATTTGACGTTCCGGCTATCTGAAAGCTCACTGAGCATTTTGCCGAGGACTGTGGTAGCGCGCGCCGCCAGTTTCATCGCGGGTTCCGGCTCGAGACGACTTTTAGCAGCAAATGTATCGAGATAGTGCTGGCGCAAAGCCTTGTCGTCGATCAGATTGTCCAGGTGACCCTTGCAGTCGTGGGTCTTCAAGTTGCCGACGAACTGCGTGAGGATTTCAGGCTCTGCGGTGCGGGACCTGGTGCGCATGGCAGACTCGCAAAGCAGTTCTCTAGCTTCCGTTTCTCCCAGCGACGTTCCGTCCGGCATCAGGGCATCGCGCACAATCGCGGCGTGAGCTTCACCAATCAACAGGCGAGCAAGCTTTGGATCGTTTGGCAGTAACGCCGTGATGATGCGTTCCGCGCCATCAAGCCGGCCCCAGAGAATGTCGTTCCGGCGCCAGAGCGGATCGAGAAAAGCGCCGAAGTGACCGAGAGAACTACCGGCAAGTTTGTAGCAACCGGTCTCGCGTTCATTGATCAGGGCGGTCGCATCCTCGGGGCTAATGCGAATGATCTCCACTACTGCCGCTTCACCGATTTCTGTTCCATAAATGATGGGGAAAATGATCCGGTCGTATTCGTCGTAATTCTGATAATAGTAGGCTAGGTATTCGCGAGTGTTCTTGTTCGGGTCAGGGGGCCCCGATTCACTGGCGGGATGTTCATCCGTCAGACCCAGGGCAGCGCGGCAGTTCTTATCAGCTTCCTTCTTTGCCGGACCGATCTGAGCCTTCAGGGCATCCGAGATGGGAACAAACAACTTCGCAAAGGCAACGTCCTTGAGCAGGGCCTCGGCTCGTTCGTCGGATACATTTTTGATGGTGTGGCCGCTGGTTACTGTTCCACCGTTTGGTCGCACACCGAGAAAGTATTCCACGACAGATTCGGCTGGATCCTTGATCTTACTTTTCACTTCGTCAGGCAGTAGCTTCATAGTCTCTGCGGCAAGCGCCACCTTAAAGTTCTGAATCGCCTGATAAGCCGGGCTGGGCACTGAACCGGCTGAAGGATCGCCCGCTTTCGCTGGGACCTGGCGAGAGCGCAAGAGTCTGGCTGTACGCCGCAGCTTCTTATATTCCTGATTGAGGCTTTTCTTAATCCTTAACAACTCCTCCTGCGCGTCGGGGTTGTTCTGATACTCTTTGGCCGCCGCCAAATCCGAAATCTTTGTACGCAGGAAATTTATCCGCCGCATCGGATAGCTGAGATTGAACTCAAACAAGAACTGATTTAGTGACGGCTTGCCCTTACCATGTTCAAGGTAAGTATTGGCCCTCCATGCACCCACCAGACTTCGGATAACTATGAAATGATCCGACTCTTCGTCGAATCCGGCTACACGTGTTACCAGTCTTGCCAGATCGTCCGAGACTGACGAGATGTCCAGTCTGTGGTACGCAACGTAACCAACCCCTTTTTCGGTGACTACTTGAGCCAAATCCAGCTTGCCCCATTCGTCATCGGTAAAGCTCCTCTTTGCCGGCGGTGTGCCAAACTGCTTATCCACCTCCACACTCTTGAGAATGCTGTGCACACGCTCGACCAGTCGATTGTGATCGCGCACCCGCTGTAGGTCTTCGCGAATTGTTTCATATCGCGGAAGTGTAAGAAGCGCCGCCCCAACGTTCGTAATGGCGTCGGGCTTGCCTTCGGCATCAGGTTGCTCCTCCGGATGTTCCGGCGACGGTTCAATGTAAATGAGCTTGCGTGTTACCAGCAGGTCGGCTTGGCGGTGGGCGACAGTTTCCACAGCGTAGGTAAATGGTTTGTTATCCAGATAACCGCCGTCGGCAAAAGCGCGCTTGGAAAACTTAATTGTATTTACTCCCGCCGGATTCAAATAATCTTTGTAGAAGCGCTGCCAATCATGGCTCTCGGAATGGCAATTCTCCTTGTTTGCATATGGAGCATAACCCTTCAAAATCGCGTCGGTATCACACAGGCACATTGGCTCAAAAGCAGCGGGAAACGCCGAAGTGCACCGAGCAGCGTAAGCGAGAAATGGGTTGAATCTCGCCTCGAAGTCGTTTCGATCTTTGGCTTCGGCGCTCGCGTCTTTGTTGGAATAGACAAAGCGGAGCACGTTACGATGGCGCCGTTCGTACACGACGCCGTCAGAAAGCCGAATTGGCAAGGTCACCCCAGACAAGTCTGTGGTGGTGACGAACAAATCCAACTCATCGACAAACGGAGCTGAGCCTGCCGCGGTCTTTTCCATACTGTCGAAGGCTTTCAATAATTCGAAGTACATTCGTTGGCTGTTGAGTAATGATGCCGGCGCACCTTGCAATTTTACTGGTCCTTCAACAGATTTTTTATCGTTTAGTAGGGTCCTCATGTCGCCTTCTTTGACCCAGAGGTTCTCCAGGCCACTGATGTCCTCGCCGTTAGCCAGCGCTTTGGCCAGAAAGATGCCGTTGATTCCGCCGGCCGACGTACCAGACAAAATATCGACGATGAATCGGACGCGGAGAGGCCCGTTGTTAGCCAGCTGCTGTTCGGCTCGTTTCAGGCGTACCTCTGCATCTCCTGAGTTTTGGGCGTGGTCCGCAAGAATGTAACTGAGCTTTCGATAAACACGTTCCGTACCACTCAGACTCGGCCCCTCCGCGTCCTTCGGCGGACAGCTGGGGATTAAGGCGACGTCGCTGGTAGCGTGCCTGGCGGTCGAGCGAGTCCACCGCAGCAGCTCCTGCGCAATACCGTTGATATAAATCGCGAGAGAGACGCCCCCGTACATGACGACGGCGAAGCGAACTTCCTGGGTGTAGTCAACTTGGGGTGAAGACATAGTGAGAGCCTCCTTGAAAATGTTGAACTCGGCGCCCGAGGAACATCGGCGTCGGTAATAGGTGAAGGACAAAAAACCAAGTAGATCGTTATCGTGAACAGGACTGCAAAAACTCGTATCTGTCTTGCTAAGTGATCGGTTGAACGCGAGGATCGTTGTCTCCTTAACTGCTGCGGAGAGCCGCACACTATTGCGAACCAGACATGGTTGTCAATAGGCCAGTTTGTGGGTGCGTCAGTATTTTGAAACGTTTCCAACCGGCGGGACATTACTACTGACTTTTATCCTGTCAGATCCTGGGGCACAGCGGTGTCATGCAAAACTCCTTGACAGGTTTTGATGCCCGGAATTATTGTGCGTCCGTTCTCACTGTCTTCATTCGTAGAGGCCCATTTCCTAGAGCGCTGAGACTCATAAGCTTCCGTTTACGTGACCCACCGCTGTGGTCGCGCTGGAATCAGCCAACAAGTTGTTTGCCATTTCCGTTTGGACAAAGTGTCAGTCCTCATGCTGAATCTGGAGACTCTCAATACCGTCATGGCTGAGGTTGTTGCACTACCCGGCCTGGGTTTGCTCGAGCAGCCTGACCAAAGCTTCCTCCAGAGATTCTTCAAGACGACACCACCTCTATCTGAACTATCGGGCGGTTAAACTCGAGACTAAATTGAAAAGGAGACCTTATGCCTTCAACGATCGTCGCTATCAAAGTGAACTTTCAGCTAATCACGAGTGACAAAAAGCGAAAAGTAATTTTCGGACTGCAAAAGAACACCGAGGGACTAAAAGTCATCTGGGTGATCAATTTTGAAATGTTTGAAAGAGATAAGAAGACAGATCCATGGGGCGAGGCAATTGTCGACGTTGATGTAGAAGTGCAGAAGGTTCTACACCCGAAGGCGGAAACAATGGCAGTCCAGGGTATGTCGGCGAATGCACAGGCGCATGCTTTGGGACCGGCCGCCGACGATCAGAAATCTGCTCAGGCTGGTGAAATCCCCCAGACCACGGCTGATCGCACAACGCAAAACACACTTAAGAAATAAAGCTCGTCAAAGTTTCAAAACCGAGCTCGTTAATGACAGCGTCGTTTGGATTCGCGCCTTTGGAACCGTGAGTGTGTCGCCGTTTATGGGAGACTGCGTTTCCGCCGCGCCGCTTGCCTTGCAAACCAGTAAGTTGGAACAAACAGAATGAAACCCTCGAGTTTCCTCTTAAGTGGAGTGCTGCTGCTGTTTCTGCTCCTTGGTGGTTCAAACAAATCACTATGTTTTGCGCAGGAGAAACAAGTATCAGACGCCAGTTGTGATGGCATCGACTTTCAGCAAGCCGGGTTCTCCGTGAGAAGCACTCGTATATCTGACCCATTTGATTTCCTGCCCTGGGTACGGGTGCGGCAACGACGCGCTGCGGACCGGATCGCCGCGCTGGTAAATGGTAAACCCTTTCGCTATAGCGAAGTCCGCGACGCGGCTTTGAAGATCATTGAGGAGGAAAACTTTCTACCTGACACTAGCGAGACGCGGGTCAAGCTTAGAGTCGAACTCATGACGGTCGAAAACTGTTCGAAAAAGTCTGTTGATGTGATTTATGGTGTTTATTCGACTCAAATCATGCCTGTTCTCAGTGCGGCACCGGAGAAAAGGTCACAGGAGCGAACCGATCCTGAAGAAGCGGCAGGGCTGGTAAACGTCGATGCGCCCGAGGTGAAGCCGATCCAGTTCAGACCAATTGGTGGTTACGATTCAACGCAGAAGTTATTCGGAGGAGCCCGGCTCGAGATACGACAAAAGCAACCGTCAGGCTTTGTCAACTCTGCGATCGTTGAAGGTCAGGGGTCGGCACAAATGCATCAGATTTCTGCCAAACTCATCGGGTCGCGAGACGACCTCGGCGGGCTGGCACATTTGGACTGGAACGTCGACTTTACGAACTTCGCTGTACCCACCGGTACCGGCAACCTGAAAGGCGGTCATTTGTCAGCTCAATTCTCCGGCACTTCGCGACCATTCGGAAACGGCAACTTAATCCTGCGTTTTGGGGGCTTGGTCGAAGGAGGGAACCGGCAGAGTGACCTCATCAATCCGCAGCTCACGGCAGACACTGTAACTGAAAGCCCCTTTGGTGCTATCAAGTTATTCGTCGGACTCGCTTCGCGTTTCAAGCATAACTCTCTGTCAGCCTCATATGGATTGCAATTGGGTGCTGCCGGGCGTGCCGCTCGTGTCGACTGGACCAAACACATTGCAGATGTGCAGCATGAATTCTGGTACTCGACCTCCGATCATCGCGTTGTTGATCTAGAGTCGCGTCTGACTTTTGGCCTTATCAGCGTGCCGGGGAAGATACCACTCACTGAAAGGTTCTTTGGTGGAAATCATGAAGAGACATTCATGGCTTCGGATTCCTGGCAGATAAGAGCGAACCCTGTCATCCGGGCGATACCTGGCAGCAGACTCTTTCGCACGCCTTCCGGTGATGGAGGCGATCGTTTCTTCAGCTATAACTTTACGGGCGCCTATTCCCTGTGGCGTATGCCGCTCGTGCCATTAGAACTCTCCCAGGACGAAGAGTTTAAGAGCATAATGGGCGCGCAGTTAAACAGCGTGGAGGATTTTCAGGCACTACACTTCCAGACGAAAGACTTACACTACATAAAAGTCGTCGAGTTCATACAAGTGCCTGCAGGTAACCCAACACTGCAATCCGCATTAAGTAACTTATCCACTGCTGTCACTGCCGCCCAGTCTTCACATCCCGGGCAGCATGAAGACGAATTCGAAACGTGCACGGACGCGATTAGTGAAGCGGACAGGCGGGCGCGAAATGCAGCAAAGGCCAAAGGCGTGCTACAGATTGGGTCTGTCAAGGAGTTACTTTCCGACGACGACGACGGCTTGTTGAATGCGGTCGTCCAGGCTTGCATAAACACCCTAAATGGCAGCAGCGTCCTAAATGGCGACCCAGCCATATCGGCAGCCGGGAATCGCGTAGACCAGATCCGCCGTGACATGAAAACAGAATTGAGTCAGGTTGATGAGGAAGCCGCCAAGCAAAAGGCCAGGAATGACATGGTCTTCGTGCGTCGAACATTCAATACTCTAATGAATGAGGTAAACATCTATTCAATTAGCCCTGTTGTTGTTTTTGACGTCGCTCGGCTGAAATCAGAAGGCGTGGGAACAGGTGGCCTGCGCTATGGTCCAGGTCTCGGGTTGCGTCTCGACCTTGCGAGTGCCGTCAGTTTTACCGGAGGTTATGCCTGGAACGTAGCGTCCGCGCCAGGCGAAGGCCGAGGCAGCTTTTTCTTTTCAATGAAGATGCGAGATCTCTTTCGTTAGGGACACTGGCAGTGGAAGCGTCTGGTATCTCTCGCGATAGAGATTGCCTGCAGCAACCTCGCCTCCAGTATTTCTGCTACCCAAGACCAGGTACTCCGCTTGGCCATCGCTTGCAACATTACGTCCTGTAGTTTCATTGTCCGCTCCACTGCGGAGGGTGTCATTCGCTTTCATAACAGCGTCCCTGGCGCGGCCCGAACTTGGTTATATGGCGCCGCTTCGGCGCGAGCCCGGCGATGGCCAAGACAGTTTTGTCGGACGGCCTATCTTGAAGCGCTTGTTTTAGATCGGTGGTCACCTTCTCGATTTGGTCAAGGGGCGGCCACGGAGTGACGCTCGCACATTGTTCCTACAGTTGAGGCTGCAGTAGACCGTCTTATCTAATTTTCCGCATAGGAGAGTTAAGCGATGCCAGTACTCCAAGAAAAATCGACGGGCCCGCAGGTGGTTGCTTTAAAAAAGAAACTCAAGGCATTGCGCTTTGATCCTGGCCCACTCGACGAGCCCTTCAATGCCTCGACCAGAGCTGCGGTGGTTGCGTTTCAACAAGTGAAGGGACTCACTCAGGACGGGATTGCCGGACCACGCACTCTAAGTGCCCTGCCGAAGAACGATCTCGATCTCCCGCTACACCTTTTCGAAGTTTTGGAAGAAGAGCACATCGCCCTCTATGGGGAACTCAAGCAGGAAACTGTGGTCAGGCTGAAAGGTCACGATCACGAGACCCGTGAAGTGACCTCCAGCCTCGATTGGAGGTTCAATCAGGGGCATATCAGGAAGTGGGAACAGTTCAAGAGGCATCTGCTCTCGGGACCGAAACTGCCCGAACCGCTAACGAAGTTCCTGGTCAAGGAAGAGATAGCGAAGTGGGACAAAGAGACTGAGGCCCTGGCTTTTTTGAATCAATTGCTAGGGGAATATTTCTACGACCGGGAAGCCTTCAGACATTTTGAATTCACCAAGGCGACCGAAAAGATCTTTGAGCTTTATCCGGAAAAGGAAAAACTCGACAAAATATCTTTCGAAGAGCTCCAGCAAATGAACCGCCTTTTGTTGGAAGAGCTGTTTCCGGAGCATCTGGAGAGCGTTCGCGAAATCCGTCTCAACGCCATTTATCAGAACCGTCACGAAAAACCTTCGGCGGCGCTTTGCCTTTCGGGAGGTGGAATCCGCAGTGGAACGTTTGCACTCGGATTGATGCAGGGACTCGCGCGCCACGACCTGCTCAAGCATTTTGACTACCTCTCAACCGTGTCCGGCGGAGGTTATATTGGAGGCTGGCTCTCGGCCTGGATTCATCGCCACTCCCTACCGGATCGAGGACTCTCAGGAGTCACCAGCGACTTAACCAACTCTTCACCGCGGAAGAAAATTGATCCGGATCCTGCAGCGCTGCGTCACCTCCGCGAGTACAGCAATTTTCTGACACCTAAGGCTGGTTTGCTGAGTGCTGACACCTGGACTTTTTTGGCCATTTACGTCCGCAACTTGCTGCTCAATTGGTCCGTCATCGTTCCACTCCTGTTGGCCTTCCTGTTGATTCCTCGTTTCCACGTGGCCGCCATCCTGGTCAATCCACCAGAGCCAGTCATCGAAGACATCAAGTTTTTTGTTTTCCCGCAAATAGGAAACTACCTATCAGCGATCCCTTATGCTGAAGTCATCAACCTTAGACACTTGCTCTTATTGGTGGGATTCGCTTTCGGCGCGTGGGCCATAGCCTACATGGGGTTTAGCCGTCCCGGTTTGCGAAATAACCTGATCGAGAAAAATCCGCGCTGGAAAGAGCGCATGGGCCAACGTGGCTTTGTGAAATACTGCCTGATTCCATTAGCAATCTCCGGCTTCCTGCTGACCACTTATTGGGCCTGGAAAAATAACGATAGCGAAAAGACGTGGTGGCACTTCGCGACAGGTGGCGCGTTGATGTCGCTGGTTGGAATGCTTTGGTCCAGTATCGTCCTCAGGGACTGGCGCGGAAGCGGACTTTGGATACCTCGACTACTCCTTTCGCTGGCGGGATTCCTGGCTGGACTAGCGGCGTGGATCGCCACCAAGGTTGTTGGTAGCGTTACGGTTGAGGATGTTGAGCTGAGCTGGGGCACCGAGTTTTATGTCGTCTATGCAGTGCCGCTGTTTCTGATGATGTTTATGTTAGCGGTAATCGTTTTCGCCGGCATCTCGAGCCACTTCCTGAGCAGCGTTACTGATGAGGATCGTGAATGGTGGGCTCGTTTCAGCGGGTGGATGTTGATCTCGGCGCTGGCCTGGGCGCTGCTCAGTGCCCTAGTCATCTTTGGACCATTGGGACTACTTCAGTTTCCCAAACTGGTGGCGGCTATCGGTGGCATCTCTGGTCTGATTGCGATTGTTCTTGGCAGGAGTGCGAAGACTCCTGCGACATCCGAGAAAATGGCGCAGGGTGATTGGAAATCTCAGCTCTCAAATTTCCTCCTGCCCGCCCTCGCAATTCTGTTCCTCGCTGTTGTCGGAGCTTCATTGTCACTGCTGACCAGCACAGTCACTGGGCGGATCATTGCGAGCATTACGAGGCCGGCAAACGAATTACAGTTTAGTCGGAAAAAAATAGACGGAGAGTTTGCGCCAAATACAAACCAAATTGCGCAACCAGCTCCGCTTCCAGTCGAGTTTTCCAATACAAAAATAGGCGACCTGTTGCCGGTGGGGAAAACCGAACCAACCACCCCGCGTCAGATCACCGATGCTGACATACAACACATGCGGGCGATTCACTATCCGCGGTGGTGGTTCGTGCTGGCTTTCATAATTCTTCTTTCTATTGTGGGTCTCTTGCTCGCGCGAGTGATCAATCTCAACCTGTTTTCACTTCACAATAGCTACCGCAACCGGCTAATTCGAGGCTTCCTCGCCGCTTCGCGCGATCGTCAGAGGCGACGGCCAAATCCTTTTACGGGTTTTGATGCAGCGGACAATGTTTCCATGCACGAACTGAGGCCAGCGCTGCTCCACGAAGTGGACTTCTTAGACCTCGATGGTTTTGCCAACCAGCTAAAAATGGGTGGCGAGGCCTTGGCAGCGTCAAGTGAGAATCACGCTACGCAATCGCCGGATGTTGAGCAGCCACAAACCGCATCCCAGTTCCTTTACACACAATTGTCAGACAGGGGAAAGGCTGCGGTAAACAGGTACCAGGAGTCGACGCCACTTGCGCCGAATGATCGCGTCGAGTTGATGGAGGATATGAATCGCATCCTCGAGGCCGATGAGATCAAACTTTGGACCGAGCCTGGCTTTTACACTCCTGTGCAACCAACAACCGCAGATCAATCAGCAGCTCCTCCTCCCTCGCAACGTCGCGAGTATCATATCCATCGTAACCGTCGCGCCCTCGAGCAGCATTATCCCCAGTTCATCGTGCCCTCCAACTATCCTCCACACAGACTCTTGCACGTGGTGAACACGACCTTAAATCTGGTTGGCGGCGACAATCTGGCCTGGCAACAACGAAAGGCCGAATCTTTTACGGTTTCACCACTCCATTGTGGCAGCTACCGAGTAGGCTTTCGTCGCTCGAAGGACTACGGCGGCGATGATGGGATTTCGCTTGGCACCGCGATGGCGATCTCGGGCGCGGCGGCAAGCTCGAACATGGGCTACTACACAACGTCGCCGGTCCTGGCCCTGGCCCTCACACTCTTCAACGTACGGCTTGGATGGTGGTTGGGAAATCCCGGGCCTGCTGGTAGTCACCCATATAAGGGAGTAAAAACTGACGATCGTCCGGGTGAGTCTTCAAAAAAAATCTATCGGCGAATGTCGCCTACGCTATCGATCCTGCCGGTTTTCTACGAAGCCTTCGGACTAACGGACGATCAGAATGAATACGTTTACCTGACTGATGGAGGTCATTTCGAGAATCTGGCACTTTATGAAATGGTGCTGCGTCGCTGCAAATTCATCGTTGTCAGCGACGGCGCCGCCGATAGTGATTATGAATTCAACGATCTGGCGAATGCCGTTCGCAAGGTTCGCATCGATCTAGGCATTCATATCGAATTTCCGGATGTGCCGATTTATTCTAAGAAGCCCGAGAAAAATGAGGAGGGCGGCTCTTACTGGACCATCGGTCAGATCCGCTACTCCGATATTGATCGTCGCGCCGACGGGAGAAAGGCCGAGGACGGGATTTTGATCTACATCAAGCCGGCCGTATACGAAGACGAGCCGGAAGATGTAATCCACTACAAGCGTACCCATCCCACTTTTCCGCACGAAACCACGGCCGATCAATTCTTTGATGAACCGCAGTTCGAGAGCTATCGGGCTCTTGGTTCCTACATCATGGATCGGATGACTGGATCGCATTCAGGCGAACTTGACATCGTTCAGTTCGTGGCCCAGGTCCACAAGAATTTCCTGAACATGGCGCCGCAAGTGAAGGATAAATATCTTGAGTTCTGGGGCCTCAAGAAAAATCTGGGCCCGACAGATACCAAGCCTGCCACTAGCGGACCTGATGGCGGATAAGTTGAAGGAAACTTTGTTTAAGTAGACAAACCGTCAAGGTGATTACGGCCATCGTGAATTCCTATCGTTAAAGGGTTAACGAATGGGACGGACCCCAATCTCACAAAGGAGTCAATATGAAAACCCCGACAACCCTCAAGAAGATCCTGATCCTGCTAAGCGGTTCGATCCTAATGGCGTTGGTTCTCGTTTCCGCGCGAGGTCAAACCACGCCCGCTAACCCTGGTGCTGAAAATCAAAGGGATGAAGCTGCTGAGAATTCAAGAAACCAGGAAGAAGCGGCTGCAAGTCCCAGCCCAACTCCGGAGCCGAAATTACCGTCGCTGGCAAAGGTCAGGGTTTTGGAAGTCGTCCGGTTGGGCGCCCATCACCCACCCGCTGCAGATGTGAAGGATCCGCAGGAAGAGCAGATACATTCTGCACGGCTTCAGGAAATAATTCAGGTAAGAGTCCGGGACCTAAGAAGTTTGGTAAGGGCGTCCAAGTGTTTGAGTGATACGGATCAAAGGGTTGAGGGTTGTAATCCCCAAGCCATTGGCTTGTTCCTGGATGGAAGGTTAATCAAAGGTATTGTTCCGGAATCAGGGGCCCCAACCCTGGTGGCGTCATCGGGTTCCCCCGAGCCCACCGATGGAAACCTTCAATATCATTTGCAAAGAAATGCCGAATCGGATGAAGCATGGGCCGACCTCTTGGGCGGTCCTGAGGATGCAGCTACGTTTTTCCGACGGCCCACAGAGGTCAGCGTTGGCCTTGAAAATGGCTACGCTTTGCCAACCGACGTAGTCATCAATTCAACGGACAAACACCGAAGTTTTGGGTTGGTGCGGATCGATAAGGTCTGGTTCATAGTCGCTTCAGTCCTGTTGTTGGTCATCCTGCTCATACTTGTGCTGCTGGCTAAGCACAGCGAATTATTGCGCGACCTTGGACCGACTCCCAGTCTGGATAATTGGCGCGGCTTGAGAACGTGGTGGAGGGAACGAAAGATTCGAAAGCATAAACCCTATAGTCTGGCGCGGTTTCAGATGGCTTTCTGGTTCTTCTTTGTGATCGCTTCATTCCTGTTTATCTGGTTGATAACCGGCGCGAACGATACGATCACAGCTTCCACGCTCACCCTGATCGGGATTGGCGCCGGGACTGCTCTGGGCGCGGCCGCTATCGACTCCGCTAGCGAAACCAACACTGCTGCAGCCACCCCAGCAATCTCAAAAGGATTTTTCACGGATATTCTTACGGACCACAAGAGCGGCATTAGTTTTCACCGTTTCCAAATGTTCATTTGGACCCTGGTGTTGGGTATCCTGTTTATCTATTCAGTGTGGCACCGCCTGTCGATGCCTGAGTTCAGCGGGACATTGCTAGCACTATTGGGGATTAGTTCTGGAACCTACCTGGGGTTCAAGATACCGGAGCAGCAACAGCCCGCTTCGCCGCCTGGGAACGGGAACGGTGGTGGCGGAGCAAATCCTGGTGGAGAAGATCCAGGTGGAGCGAACGGTGCGAATGATGGAGAATAGGCGCCCAGCGCAATTCATCTTTAGCACTCGTTCCAGATTCGCTGGTTGAAGGACAACTAGTTCATAGATCCTTTGTGATATCTACTACCTTCTGGAGATCAAACATGCCAACACTCAAGCAAGGCTCAAGCGGTCCAGCGGTGAAGAAACTTCAAAACGACCTGAAGGCACTGGGATTTGATCCTGGTGGCGCTGATGGGAAATTTGGTCCGGGGTCGAAAAAAGCGGTGATTGCGTTTCAGAGGAGCCGCGGGCTGACGGCCGATGGCTCAGCTGGCCCAATCACGCTGAGCGCAATCGAACAGGCAGTCGCAGGGGGCAGCGCTCCTGTCCCGATCGAGGGCGGTGCTTCCACTGGGTTAGCAGGTGTGACCAGTCCCGCACTCCTTAACGAGGCTGACTTCGTTGCTGCAGCCAAGCTGTTGAAGTGCGATGTGGCTGCCATCAAGGCCGTCGCTGAGGTTGAAAGCGCCGGCAATGGTTTCCTTTCCGATGGTCGGGTCAAGATTCTTTTCGAGGGCCATCAGTTTTACAAATTCACCAAAGGAGCATTTGCTCAAAGTCATCCTTCGATCTGCTACAGGAAGTGGACCAAGGCTCATTACATAAAAGGTTCAACTGCGGATGTACGTGGCGCTGGTGAACTCGCACGTCTTGAGCAGGCCATGGCCCTGAACCGTTCGGCCGCGTTGATGTCCGCCAGTTATGGCAAATTTCAGATCATGGGCTTTAATTTTCCAGTTTGTGGCTTCAGTAACGTAAATGATTTTTACGACGCGATGAGGCTTAGTGAGGGAGCGCAACTGCAGGCCTTCTGCAATTACATCATCGGTAACTCAATCGACGACGAACTGCGGGGACATAATTGGGCGGGTTTGGCCAGGCGCTATAATGGCCCCGAATACTGGAAGAATAAGTATGATCAGAAATTAGCCGCGGCCCACAAGAAGTACTCTAAATAAGCAGATACCTGTAGGGCTGGCACTCCGTGGCCACCCCTACAATCTTGCCAACGTAAAGCAAACTGTTAGTTTGCGACGGAGCTCGGCCGGTACGAGCATGAACTTCCACGATCAAGCAAACTAATGTCGTTTGCTATAATCCACGCGTCTTGCCGAAACCAAATCAAAACCAAACTGCCTTGTTAACTAAGAACGACCTCCGCGGAGTTTTGCTGCCCATCACAACTCCTTTTGACTTGGGCGAGGCCGTTGATATCGACGGACTACAATCGAATATTCAGAAGTGGAATGAAACCGGCATCATCGGTTACGTCATACTAGGATCAACCGGTGAGCGAGTGCACCTCGACGAGCGCGAGTATGTGCAGGTTGTAAGCGCTGCGCGCGAGCGGGTGCCTCAACATATCCGCTTTATCGTGGGCGCGGGTCAGCAAAGCATTCGCGGCACCGTTCAAGAGGTTCAACATCTCAGCGCCATTGGCCCAGTCGACGCGGTGTTGGTCATCACGCCAAGTTTTTATCGCACCAGCATCACGCAGTCCTTGTTGCTTGAATACTACAACTCGGTCGCCGACGCGTCGCCGATTCCGGTCATCCTCTACAGCATGCCCGCGCTGACAGGAATCACCATTCAAACTGAAACTGTGGCACGCCTCAGCCAACACGAAAACATCGTTGGGATTAAGGATAGCTCGGCTGACGTCGATGGTCTTCGCGAAACTGTGAGACAGGTAGGTGAGGATTTTGCAGTCATGACGGGCAACGGAACGGTGTTGCAGCCTGCGCTCAATGCTGGAGCGTGCGGTGCGATTCTGGCGGTTGGGTGTGTAGCCCCGCAACTTTGTATTGAAGTCTTCAACGCAGTCATAGCAGGAGATGATCAGCGAGCGCGGGATTTGCAATCACGTCTTTCACCGCTAGCTGCGGCAGTTACGACGCGCTTTGGCATTGGCGGCCTTAAAGCGGCGTTGGACCATATCGGCTATGCAGGAGGAGGAGTGCGCGCTCCTTTAAGCATGGCTGATGAGGAAGCACTCAATGAAATTCGAAAGTGCCTGCATGAGGCGCACAATGCCACAGCGGAGTTAGCAGGCACCTCTCAGGCTGGGGCTTAACGCATGATAAGCGAACACGCTTTTTGCGACGGCTTCGCCGCCTGATGTGAGGCGGTGGCTATGCCCCGCCGTAGACGAACCTCCCTTCAGTACCAGGGCTATGCCCTTGGTGCCCGTGGCCAATTGAGTCAGAGATCGCGGTCAGGGCATCGCCCCTGAAGGTCAAAGACTCGCTTTCGGCGGGGCAGAGGCACCGCGACACATCAAGCAGCGAAGCCGATTCAATCGCTTTCTGTTTGAGCCAAGAGGCTGTTGCCGTACAGATCCGCAAACTGACAGTTTGCATTTACGATACCCCGCTAGCAGAACGGCCGATGCCCGCGTAAAATGCAGCCATCAGGAGCAATCATCAAGTGAGCACTGCGGAAACTGCGTGTTACAGCACGCCTGAAGAATCGGGGTTGCGCGTCGAAGGGTTGTCGTTCGATCGCATTCCCGGTCAATCACGTCTTTTCCTCGAGTATCTTCGAGACCCTACGGCTTTAAGAGAGTTTTATCCTTCGGCAGTCCGATTTCATCACGAGCTTCCAGCCCGTGCTCCCGAGGTCCTCGCTGCTCATTCCACTGACAGAAATGTCTTGGCCGATACCCTGGCGGAGTTGAATGCTGCGTGGGGTGCGGGCAGCGAAACACTCGACAACGTTAAGTTGCTTCGGCAAGCCGACTGCGTCGCGGTTGTTTCAGGTCAGCAAGCCGGTGCTTTTACTGGTCCGCTGTATACGATCTACAAAGCACTCTCCGCGGTGAAGCTTGCAGGATGTTTGACGCAGCGTGGCACCAAAGCGGTCCCGGTGTTTTGGATCGCTACCGAGGACCACGATTTTGAAGAGGTAGCGAAAGCGGAGATTATCGGCCGAGACTGCAGATTGGCCGAGGTTGAAGTGTTTTCGCAAATACATAGCGAAGGACAGCCAGTTGGCCGGGTGAAAATCGATGACTCGATCACCGGCGTGTTGGCGCAACTGTTGGAGACCTTGCCCGCTTCCGAGTTCACGCCGGACCTTGAATCAGTACTGCATGATTCCTGGGCGCCCGGACGTAGCTACGGCGAAGCCTTTGCGCGGATGCTCACTTCCTTAATCGGCAAGCATGGTCTAGTGCTGCTGGATCCCCTGGATGCGCGGCTGAAAAGAATGGCCGCACCCCTCTATGCCAAGGCGGCGATGCAGGCACATGAGATTGCAATTGCGATCGAGTCACGAAGTCAAACGCTTGTGGACAAGGGGTACCACGCGCAAGTCACGCCTTCAGAAAATTCGTTCCCCTTGTTTCTGCATGATGGCGCCGGTGCGCGCCACGCACTAATTCGGACACCGCAAGGCAAGTATGCGGTCAAGAATGGTAATGAAGAGTTTACGGCTGATGAACTTTCAAGCCTGGCGCTTTCTGAACCGCAGCGCTTCAGCCCGAATGTAACTCTCCGCGCGGTGGTCCAGGATTATCTGCTGCCGACGATCGCTTATTACGGCGGTGCCGCTGAAATTGCTTATTTCGCCCAGACCGCCGAAGTCTATCGTTTGCTGGAACGGCCTACGACGCCAATTCTTCCGCGTTCGAGTTTGACTATTGTTGAGTCGCACACAGGTCGTGTGCTCGAGCGTTATGGACTTGGTTTTGAGGATCTCTTTGTTGGTCCAGAAGCCGTATTAGCCCGCGTGGTTGAGGAACACTTAGGCGCGCAAACAGCTCAAACATTCGATAACACCGAGGAAACGTTTAATAGAGAACTGGACAATTTGCGCGAACAGTTACGTGCAATCGATCCCACCCTGGCCGATGCACTCGAAACCGGCCGTCGCAAGATCAAGTATCAATTGGATGGACTCCGCACCCGCTTTCATCGAGCGCAGATGGCTCGCGATGAAGCGGCCCACCGGCAGTTGCTGCGTGCATTTGAACAACTCTGTCCCCACAAGGAACTTCAGGAGCGCCACATCAACATCACATCATTGCTCGCCCGTCACGGCCGCTACGTAGTCGACTGGATCTATAACGCGATAAATATTGGGTCGAATGAACATCAGATAGTCTATTTATGAGCTTTGAGCCTGGTGCTTTGTCAGTTGTTAGTGGTCAGTTGTCAGTTGCACTTTAGCCGAGACGTAATGTCTCCGCTCATCGATACCGACTAACAGCTCGGGATGCACAGCATCCGACAACTGACAATGCAACTGAAGCACAAAGTTCAAAGCACAAAGCACAAATCCACAATGTCCAAAATCAGAGTTCTCGCAGACCACGTCGCTAATCAAATCGCTGCCGGCGAAGTTGTTGAGCGACCCGCGTCCGTTGCGAAAGAGCTGGTAGAGAACTCAATCGACGCAAATGCTACCCGCATTGCTGTCGACGTCGAGGCCGGTGGGCGACGTCTATTGAAAGTCTCAGATGATGGCGACGGCATGGTGCGCGATGACGCCATCCTCGCCTTCGAACGTCATGCGACTTCCAAAATCACAAAGTCGGAAGACCTGGCATCGATAGCGACACTTGGCTTTCGTGGGGAAGCGCTTGCTTCGATCGCTTCGGTGGCGCGCGTGGAACTCACCACCAAGACCGAAGACGCCGCAGCCGCTACGCGGGTGGTGATCGAGGGCGGCAAAATGCGCGACGTTAGAGATGCGGCCCATCCACGTGGCACTACCCTCATTGTTCGTGACCTCTTCTTCAATGTTCCGGCCCGCCGGAAGTTTTTGCGGTCAGAAGCCACCGAGAGTTTTCATTTGACCAATCTGGTGACGCACTACGCTCTGGCGCACCCGGCGATCTCTTTCACCTTAACGAATAATGGACGCGAGATCCTGCGAGCGACGGCCGCAAAGGATCTACGCGAACGTGCGTATCAGATTTTTGGCGCGGAGTTTCTCGAGAACCTACTCGAAGTAAATGGCGGCGACGCGAGAGTTGCGCGAGTAAGTGGCTTCGTCTCCGCGCCGCGCGACCGGCGTACTTCGCGTGACTCACAGTATTTGTTTGTCAACGGGCGCTTCGTTCGCGACCGGTTGATCGGCCGCGCGCTATCGGAAGGCTACCGGTCGATTCTGCCGCATGGCGTTTACCCGGCAGCGCTACTTTTCATTGAGACGCCGTTGGAAGAGGTTGATGTCAACGTTCATCCGGCAAAGACCGAGGTGCGCTTTCGCCGGGCTGCTGCGGTTGCAGAATCGGTTAGAGAAGCTGTGCGGAGCGCCTTGGCAAGTGCTGGTTATGTCCGTGCTGACGCTCGTGAGCAGGTGGACCAGATCGAAAACTCTGACGCGAACGCAGCTGCGATGTCGGCGTCGGCAAGTGAGCAATCAGGCATTCGTTCCAGTCTCGCCGCAAGTCTGCCTCCGATTTCTCCGATGCGAGCGGACGAGCAAAATGATAATGACGCCGTCGCAGCTGAAACATTTCAATCGCGTATGGACTTCGCTTCCATGCCGATTCAGGAGGAAGAATTCGACGAGGATGACCAGGGAAACGAAACTCTTACGAGCCATGCTACCGTCGCGAAGAAATCCGACACCGTAAGGGATCTTGAAGCGATCATGCGCGAGGCGATTGCGCCGGAGAATTCCGAAATTGAGTTATTAGCCGCCCCTACGGAAACTCCAAATGACGAAGCTGTGGCCTCAATCCGCTCATCATTACCTCCACTAAACTCGGCCGCAAAATTTGCGCGGGAAGTTTCGGTCGAATCGTTATCCGCAGACATTCGTCCGCTTGGTCAGCTCGACGAAAGCTTCATCATTGCAACTGACAATGAAGGGTTGCTGCTGATCGATCAGCACGTGGCCCATGAACGGATTCTGTTTGATAAGTATCGCGCGTTGGAGTCCGAACGAAGACCTGAGTCGCAACAGCTTTTGATCCCTGAGACTTTTGACCTGACACCCGCGCAGGCGGCGGTGTTCGATGGCATTGCACGGGAACTCGAAAACTATGGGTTTGAGTTGATGCGGTTGTCCGGAAGGACCGTGGCAATCAAGTCCGCACCTGCTGATTTGCCGGTGGGCGAAGGACGCAACATGTTGGCGGAGTTGTTGGATACGGTCGACCCGGAGAGGAAGGGAAGCGCGCGTGAAAACCTGCGCGACGAAATAGCGGCTTCACTCGCGTGTCACGCTGCGATTAAGGTGAACATGATTCTCACAACGGAAAAGATGCGCTGGTTAATTGATCGACTGCTGAAAACCTCATCACCTACAACTTGCCCACACGGGCGCCCGGTTATTTTGCGTCTCGCCACGCGCGACATTCTTAAAGGCTTCCACCGGATTTAGCTTGGAAAATAATCGGGCATTGAGATCCCTGGTTTTCACGACCTTGTTAGCGTGTGCCCGAGCCATTCCAAACCATACGCCAACAACAACTTTGGGTGGGTTCAGGCATTCCTTTTCGCCCTATCCATTAACCGGAATTGTAAGTGAGCAGTGGTAGGATCGCACACATCATGACTCGGTTTTTGTCGCCGCTGTAATGCATCAGCGACGTAAACCGGGATATTGGAGAAAGCGGCTCTCGATGTAGGCATCGAAGCCTATGGTTCCGAGGTCGCTACCGCAACTTTGCACTGACTGAATTGTGTAGAATTGTAACCCAATCCATTTAGCTTATGATTGCGTATATCCTTCAGGAGATGAAAAACATGTTCACAGCGATTTTGGTTGGTTCACTAATTTTATTGGTAGGGTTTTCTTTCGCTTGCAATACGGCCAGAGCCACGGCCGCGAAGATTCCAGATCCGGCGCAGGACTCGCCACTCGAGAAAACTAAGGGCGAGCAAACTGCCGTGCTTGCAGGCGGCTGTTTTTGGGGAATTGAAGCTGTCTTCGAACACGTTAAGGGCGTGTCTGACGCGAGGTCGGGTTATTCAGGTGGAACAGCTGCTGATGCGGATTATCGCAAAGTGAGCAGCGGACAAACCGGTCATGCTGAGGCGGTGATCGTGACTTACGATCCATCGCAGGTGACGTACGGCCAGCTGCTCAAAGTTTTCTTTTCGGTGGCCCACGATCCGACGGAGCTTAATCGGCAGGGCCCGGATCGCGGAACGCAGTATCGCTCGGCGATCTTCTATGCAAACGACGAACAGAAGCGCATTGCCGAGGCTTACATCAAGCAGTTGAACGAGGCGAAGGTTTTCAATGCGCCGATCGTAACTCAGCTAACCAAGCTCGAGTCGTTTCACGAAGCGGAGAGTTATCATCAGGACTACCTGGCCCAGCACCCGGATGAGCCGTACATCGTCATCAACGACATGCCCAAGGTTGAGAACCTGCGGAAGGAATTGCCGAGTTTGTATAAGGCTAAGTGATTCTGAACAAGCAGATGTCAGACATGTTTCGTCAGGCAGCTCTGCTGCAGCACAGGGCGGAAAGCCTCTGGCTTTCCGCCCTGCGCTTTAGTTTTCCTGAGGCTCAGCCTTAAAACACTCTCTAGACATCGGAAAGCTGAGCCTTCCGCACCGTGCGGGAACAAGCCACAGCAACCCTACAAATCCTCCAGCGTCTTCATCACCAGATTAAGATCTGAGAGGTCCGGCAACAACGCGTCGGGCTTGCACGCGCGAAGTTCTTCGAGCGGATAAAATCTTCCGGTGTTAACTGCCAGCGAGCGAGCGCCAAAGTGTTGTGCACACTCAATGTCGTTCGGTGTATCGCCAATCACGATGAACTGATGAGGAGCAAACTCGACGTTCAACTTGCGATTGATACGTTCAGCAGCCAGCCCAGGCAGGTCGCGACGATCGTGAGACTCATCGCCAAATGCGCCGGGCAGTGGAAAGAATTCCGACAGCCTTAGAATCTCCATCTTCAAGTGCGCTGCCGGCTCGATGTTTCCGGTGACGAGCGCCGATTGATACCTGGGATGAGCAGTAACCGCCTCTAGCACTTCGCGCACCCCGGGAAGAATCTCAAACACTTCGTCGCCGTTCCCCGTGAACTTGTGCATGGCCTTCATATAGCTCTCGCGTAATTCATGAACACGTTCGCGAATGTGTTCGTGAGTGAAGCCCTCGTGTTTCAAAGCCTCGCCGACAATCTGCAGATCTGTCATTCCGGATACACGCATCTCCGGCAACCGACCCGCGGTCCCGAAGACTTCTTCGAGCATGGGAATTGTGTAGTCCTTGAACGACCCGGCGCGCGTTGAGCGCATCAGGGTCCCGTCGATGTCCCAGAGCAGGATGCGGAAGGATGAAGGCTCGAGGCGAAAGGATGAAGGATGAGGGATGAAGGATGAAACAGAACTTGCCGTGGTTTCCTTAATATCCAATGGTTCGTGCATCGCTGCGTCAAAGGCGGCTACTTGTTCATCCTTCATCCTTCCGCCTTCATCCTTCTGTTTGCCCCTCATTCAATCACCGCCAATACGTCGCCTGCGTTCACCGTCGCTCCCACTTCTGCATTGATAACAGAAACGACACCCGTCTTCGGCGACTTGAGTTCGTTCTGCATCTTCATAGCTTCAACCACAACTATTCCATCACCGGCCGCGACTTCGGCACCTGGTTTAGCCAGAATGCGAACCAATTTCCCGGGCATCGGTGAGACTATCTTTGCTGTACCGTGATCCTGCACTCCTGAAGTATCGCCGCTACGGAGCCGCTTGGGATCGATGATCGAAACATCGTAACTGTAACCACGGAGCACCACCTCAAAAAAGTTGCGTGAATTGGGTTTTGAATCGATCCGGCAACGGAACGCATTCGTGCCGTTGAATAGCAAATACTCTCCGTTACCAAGTTCGCGAACCTGGAGCTCATAGGTCCTGCCATCCACGCTGGCACTAACAGAACTCTCTGCTCGATCTAACGAGAGTTCGTGGTCGGAGCCGGCTTGTTGAGCGATCAGTTTCATTTGTTCAGGAGTACTAGTTCTGCGTTCTACGAAATGTTTCTAACCCGCTTAGCCTTCCGACCGTCTTCCAGCGGCTCTCAACGGCCGTTGAATTTGTAGCGACGCCCGCCTTTGGTTGCTGCTGCGCGTAGTGAAGCGACGCCGCAATCATGGCTAGATCCTGTTGTACCTGATCTGGTGCGAGGTCAACTCGACGCTCCGCAAACCTCGAGATAAAACCTGTATCCAGACGGCCACTCCTAAACTCTTCGTCACGGACGATCTCCCGGAAGAATGGTAGCGTGGTTTTGATACCGCCGACTTCGTACTCGTCAAGCGCTCGTCGTAAGCGATCGATCGCCTCGTCGCGATCGCGTCCCCAAGCCGCCAGCTTGGAGATCATCGGATCGTAATGAATCGAAACCTCTGTCTCATTCTCTACCCCACTATCGTCGCGAATACCAGGACCAGATGGCACCCGTAAATATTTTATGCGGCCGGGCGAGGGGAGGAAGTTGTTATCCGGATCCTCAGCATAGACGCGACACTCGATGGCGTGGCCATCCCACTGCACATCGTCCTGGCTGAACGAAAGCGGCGCACCCGCTGCCACGGTTATCTGTTCGCGCACCAGGTCGATACCCGTGACGAGCTCAGTGACAGGATGCTCAACCTGGAGCCGGGTGTTCATCTCCAGGAAGTAGAATTCGCGAGTGGTATCGGCTACCAGAAACTCCACCGTGCCAGCTCCGACATAATTAACGGCGCTAGCGAGTTTCACAGCAGCCTCACCCATGCGGCCTCGCAGCGTCGCATCATCGATTGGCGACGGACACTCTTCAATTACCTTTTGATGGCGGCGCTGAATAGAGCACTCGCGTTCACCGAGATGGACCACATGGCCTCTCGCGTCCGCGAAGATCTGTATCTCAATATGTCGCGGACGCTCGACCGCCTTCTCCAGATAAAGGGAGTCATCACCAAAGGCGGCGGCAGCTTCCGACTTCGAGTTATCGAAAGCTGATTGCAATTCCGCGGGCGAAGTAACAAGGCGCATGCCTTTGCCGCCACCTCCTGCGGCAGCCTTGAGCATCACCGGATAACCAAACTTGCTTGCTGTTGCTTCGGCTTCTGACAACGAGTTTAAAGGGTCAACCGTGCCGGGAACGATCGGCACGCCAGCTTCAACTGCAGCCCGGCGGGCACTGGTCTTCGAGCCCATGATGCGCATCGCGTCGGCGTTAGGACCGATGAACACTATGCCGGCATTTTTGACAGCCTCGGCGAAGTCTGCGTTCTCGGCGAGAAAGCCATAGCCTGGATGAATAGCGTCGGAGTTAGTTCGTGTCGCAGCATCAATAAGGGCGGCAATGTTGAGGTAGCTTTGAACCGAAGGAGCAGGACCGATGCAGACTGCCTCATCAGATAGACGTACATGCACGGCGTCAAGATCGGCTTCGGAATAAACCGCTACCGGTGAAATTTGCAGATCGCGACAAGCGCGAATTATCCGAACTGCGATTTCCCCACGATTTGCGATTAAGAGTTTTTGAAACATTAGCAACCAGCAACCAGCAATCAGTAGTCAGTGGTCAGTAGTCAGTTGCTGCACGCTGTGATGTGCAAGACTGTTAGATCAAAATTCGAGTGAGTTCGAGAAATTGTGCTCGGCTAAACGTGCAACTGACAACTGACCACTAACAACTGACAAAGAACAAAGCACAAAGAACAAAGATTTAAGCACGATTTCCAATTAAGAACCCCTCTCCGGGAGCCGAAGAGGGGTTCAAGACCTGTTCAAGTATTATTCAAGTTACCGCTTGGTAGCTTTGGTCGCGCCTGTCGTACTACCAAGACGTCGCGGTGTTTCTGAAGCTTTAGTTATCAGACCGTCGCGCACAATCAAGTCATCTTCAGTTCCGAGTTGCTTATCTGCGCCCGGCAAAGGCAGTTCATAATTGGTAAACGAGATTCGTTCAGTTGGCGCATCGTCGGCCGTCTCGCTTGACGCAATCAAGATCACTGCACCTCGAAGTGGTCGTGGGTTTTTGCTGGGTGCAACCGCCAGGTCCGTGCCGGGTTTGTAGCTGCTTGTATCCAGGTTAACCAGGGCGGCTGCGAGCGATCCGTCGGTATCCGGCAAACGCTTCAGATCAGAAAGACTGCCAGGCAACGTTCCAAATTCTTTCTGATAGTCGGTCAGTGCGCGATCGATTCGATATCCCTGCGCGTTGAATCCAGCTTCGATACCCAAATTGCGGTTGCGAAGACGTTCCGGCACCGTCACTCCAATTAGCACTAATACAACGAGCGGGACGGCGGCGCTGGCAATGTAACCTCGCAGCGCAGCTTTCCGGCCGCAGAAACGCGTCGGTGCCGCGACTATCGAGCGATACATTTTGCGGGCGCCAAACAGGACGCCGAAAGCTACGGGAATCATCAGCCACTTAAGCTGCCATGCGGCTGTCTGCGCGGCGGTAAACCAACGAAGGTAATCGAAAGCCACCGCACCCATTGCGTAGAAAGCTTCTTTGGTAGTTTTTTCGGTGGGCAATTTCTCACTGAAGGAACTAATTGTTTGCACGATGAAGATCAGCACTAAAAGTGTTCCAGTAACCGCGAGGATTAGCGAACGGCCAAATGACGGCAGCTCTTTTTCGGGACGCGGAAGAGCTTCGCCAACCGGTTGCGCGCCACACGATGCGCATGCGTGACCGGTGGTCTCGCTGATTATCGACTCGGATTTGAAACCACAGCAGGGGCAGATCGTCACAGTGTTTAGTTCCTCGACATTAGGTCAATCGTGAATATATTCACTCACTCGATGAGCCGTTACCCAGCTTTGCTTGCCAAAGGCTGCTCAGCTCGTCGTTCAGGCCCGATGTTTGATGCAGAAAGAGCGTTTTTCGCTTCTTCCTCTTCTGATACGTTGTTGACTTTCTTTAGTTCGCACCACGTGTGGTACATGCGATGGGCGAAGGTCCAATAGGAACCTATCGCCAGCACCCAGAGGACAGCCGGCATTCGGTTAGCGAAGAAATTGGTGGAGCCTGGATGGGTGCTTAATGCGCCAATAATGAAAAGAACGACTCGTTCCGGACGGCGCAAAAAACCTACATCGCACTTAGGTATAAGGCTCTCGGCCCGGGCGCTGGCGTAGCTTACCATAACCGACCCCATTAGTCCTGCTCCCGCAAGAAAAACATTCAGAGTCGAATGGAGCTCCGTATCGCGCGCGTAAAATACCATCAAACCAACAAAAACCACCATGTCAGAGAGGCGATCGAGGGAGGAATCGAGGAAACCGCCAAAGCGGGTGACGCGGCCGGAGAGGCGTGCTACCTGGCCGTCGAGCATGTCGAAAAGATTCGCAATTATCAGAACGATTCCGGCCCAGAAAAACTTTCCATAGCCGAATAACAGTCCGGAGCCTACGTTTATTGCCACACCGATGACGGTCAGAACATTTGGATTGATGTGGCCATAGGCAAGCCAACGAACCATCGCATCGATGATCCTCTGCGCGCCACGGCCTATCCCTCCTACAAACATTCTTCTTTAACTGGCCTCCGTTGCGACATTATGCCGAAAAGTGTCCGGTGTTTACAGCCTTTTCCTCTAACGCCTCGTTCCGTGAAATATTTTCCATCGCGCTACGAAATGATACGAATTCCAATTCTTGCTGTTCGTCTTGGTTTGTAGATCTCATCCGCCAACTGCTTAAGGCGTTTCGGTTTGAACCTGATCGTGAATCGTGGTCAGTTTCTTAATCTCAAAATTACGTGCTCCGGCCGGGGTGCGGACCACAACTTCATCGCCCTCTTCTTTTCCCATCAGGCTTTTTCCAACCGGCGACGTGGTCGAGATGAGACCTTGCAGCGGATCGCTTTCTTCCGGAGTGACCAAACGATAGGTCACTTCTTCATCCTTCTCTCCATCGAAGAGAATCAGAATCGATCCATACCCGGCTTTGTCGCGTGAAATCTTGGAAAGGTCGATCGACGCAATCTCACTGATACGTTGGCGCAGCTCCACAATGCGCGCTTTGACGACATTTTGCCGGTCCAGCGCCGCGCGATATTCCGAGTTTTCGCGAAGGTCGCCAAACTCAAGCGCGCGCTTGATCTCCTTTGGCAGGTGGACGCGCAATTCACTTTCGAGCTCGTCCAATTCCGATTGCAGTTTTGCTTTGATATCAGTGGACAACGACTTACTCACTTTCGATAAAGGACCGCCATTGGTTCAGGCTTTCCGGTGATAGGTTGATTCATCAGGAGCGCCAAATGAAATACCCGTGTCGCGAGCAGTTCGGACCAGCTGACCGTCCGAAGGCACAGTTTTGACATTCGCGACAGCCTGACAAATCGGAACAGTGATCACGTCTCCTGCTTGTAGTGCCACCATGACTCCGCGTTTGCCCTCAACCACAGCCCGCACCGCACACGACCCATAGTTTGTTGCCAACATTCGATCGAATGCGTTGGGCCGGCCGCCACGCTGCAGATGGCCCAACACCACGCATCGCGTTTCTTTACCGGTTAACTCCTCGAGCGATCTTTGGCAATAGGAACCAATGCCACCCAAACGCGGAGCGTGTAGGCGATCTCCTTTGTCCTGGTAAATTAGTTCGTGACCTGCTTCGCGTGCGCCTTCAGCCGCGACGATAATACTGAAGTTTGAACCAGCAGCATCCCGCGCTCTGATGCGATCAGCTACGGATTGCATTGTGAACGGAATTTCCGGAATCAGGATAACGTCGGCGCCGCCGGCAATCCCTGAATGTAATGCAATCCAGCCAGTGTTACGTCCCATCACTTCCAGGATCATCACACGTTCGTGTGACTCCGCCGTCGTGTGAAGCCGGTCAAGAGCATCGGTGGCGATATCCAGCGCGGTGATAAAGCCGAACGTCAATTCCGTGCACGCCAGATCGTTGTCGATGGTCTTCGGTACTCCGACAACTGGAATACCCAGCCGGTCGAATTCCATCGCAATGCCGAGCGTACCTTCGCCTCCTAACACCACCAACGCGTCGATTCCCAGCCGGCTAAGATTGTCGACTGCTTCCCGATAAACCTCAGCAGGTTTGGTGGTCACGCCCTCTTCAGTCAGCTCGACAAACTTGCCTCGATTGCGCGTACCGAGGATGGTGCCGCCCCTGGGCAGCAAACCGCGCACATCAGCCGTAGTCAGTGGTCGTGTTTGCGTTCCATTCAAAAGGCCTTCGAAGCCGTCTTCGATGCCGATCACATTCATTCCATATTGGCCCGTGGCGGTGGTAACAACTGCCCGAATTACTGCGTTAAGTCCTGGGGCATCGCCGCCCCCGGTCAAGATTCCTATCGTTTTAGCCATTCTTCTCTAGCTTACTTTCAATCGAAATTGTCAGGCGTACAGAGTACTAGCCTTACTTGGCGTTTTCGTCCCAGCAGCAACCCGAAGCCGGGACTCTGAACACCTGTTACGAACCTAAAGCCTTTACCCGAGGGGGATCGTGAAACTCACCGTACTCGGGATAGTCATAAGTTACAAATTGACCCGGTCGCACATTTTCAGTCAGCAGCGACAACGCATCTCGCAACACCTTCTTTTGCAGGTCCTTCATTTCGGGTTTACCCAAACTATTCCCTATCTTGAAACCGTTTGGATAAAGGGCCCGCGGTGGTCGCATCTGTGCAGAGACCTCTGGGCTTACAGTTATCAAAACCGTCGGAATGCCTTTCATTTCTATCTCTCTTTGGACCGCGACGACCGTGCGGTGGCAAACGCTTGGTCAACCACCGGTTAACACCACGAGGTCCGCGCGCGAGCCTTTATCAATTTCGTTGGCAATCTCTCTGGCGGTGCCTTCATACATGGCTTTGAGTTGCATTGTATAGCCCATGTAACCCACATGCTTTTTTGCCACTTCGCGAATGTAGCCTTCAGCTTCAAGTTCTCGCAGGACGTCAATCGGAAAAACCACATTGATGTCCTGGTCGGCATCGCGATGGTCATAGTGATGGTGTGTAACCATCAACTCCGACGAATCAACGTCATCCGGAATGATGCGATAACCCAGGTCACCCAATTCGTCGGAAGTGTTAAAAGGTTGCTGATCGCGCAGATGCACTCCGGCGGCGGTAACTAACGCCACCGTGCTTTTGCTCAAGTCGCCATCAAATGGCGTGAACGGAACGCATTTTCTGGATAGGGCCATAGCGCTGGTGGAAAGTGCCGGGTGTGGGTCTCCGGTTAGACCAACACCCGGCTCCCCGCTTTACAGTTTTCTCAACACGTCTAACAAATCTTCGTTGTCGGGCTGGTCTGCGATGTTGTGAATATCGACGAAGGCCAGTTTGCCTTCCTTGTTTACAATGAAAAGTGCGCGCTCGCTGATCCCATCACTATCGCGATAGGCGCCGTATTTTTTGGCAACCTCACCTTTCGGATGAAAATCGCTTAGCAGGTCGTAAGAAAGGCCGCCGAGACTTTTGGCCCAGGCAGTGTTACAAGGGACGCTGTCGACAGAGATGCCCAGGACCTGGGCATCGTAGCCTTTGAAGCGTTCGAGGTCGGCCTCGTACGCAGGCATTTGGGCGGTTCAAACTGGTGTCCAGGCCAGCGGATAAAACGCCAGCACTACGTTGTTCTTGCCGCGGAAATCTGAGAGCTTCACCTTTTTTCCTTTTTCCAAATGGCTCGGCAGCTCAAAGTCCGGGGCGGTGTCTCCAACTTCAGGCATTAGAGAGTTCCTCCCTTTCGAAAGTGTTTAAGCTAAATTGGGGGTTGATTCAACGACAAGAGTAATGGACTGGCGGGCCGAGTACAACCATAGATTGAACACTTTCGATTTGTCACATCTCAGTTTCAATTTTTCAACCGTTGGCCACTGCCAAATGGCAACTGAAAAAATCAGAAATGAGATATGGAAAATCGGCTTTTCACTGACAACACCAGTGCCTGCCTGGTCCCAAAACTTGGTGGTTGACCCTCTGATTTTGCTCGCGTAGCATGGGGCCAGAATCGCTTGGAAAACTCTTAGATAAGCAGGGTGTTTTAGGATTGGAAATAGACGACGACGCAAAAGAGATCGTTCGCGAAATCGGCACGGCGATTAATGAATCAGTCGAAAACTCGACCAAAGTTGCTGAGGCCATTGAACGACTACGCGATGCCGGATACGAAATGGAGTTGACTCTGCGGCTGGAAATTGGCCTGCGGCCGCATGCCGGAGAAGAAGCTTCCGACGATGGTGATGGAACGCTCGACCTCACAGACGAAGACGTTCAAGTCCTGCAGCGAATGAAGATCCGCATCGATCCTGAAGAGAAAATTTAAGATTCATTCATCGACACTTTCAGGCGAATAGCGTCCAAGCCACTCTTTAGGTGCGCTCGTTTGGCGCAACTTTCGCCCGTGTGTTATCTTTTCTGGCTTTTAATCCTTCCAGTTTTTCGCCTTACTAAGGCATTAAAGAGGAGCAGAAACAGAGTATGGCTACGTCCAGCACAAATGCGACCGCCAACGGCACCAAAGCCGGGCGTGTAGTGCAAATTATCGGTCCGGTAGTTGACGTTGAATTCGAGGCGGGCCACCTGCCGCCCATCTATCAAGCGCTCAGAATTGTGTCCGAAGGCTTCGATGTTCCCACACCAGTCGATTTGATCGCCGAAGTTCAACAGCACCTGGGTGAAGGCCGCGTTCGCACGGTTTCTATGTTGCCTACTGACGGCATGGTTCGCGGGATGAAGGCCATCGACACTGGTGGTCCAATTACGATGCCGGTGGGCGAGGGAACTCTGGGACGAGTGCTTAATGTAGTGGGCCAGCCGGTCGACAATCTCGGAGCAGTGAAGCATACCGAGCGTTATCCCATCCATCGTCATGCGCCCACCTTCGAAGAGCAGTCTACCGAACTACAGATGTTTGAAACGGGCATCAAGGTTATCGATCTGATTCAGCCATTTGTGCGCGGTGGCAAGATTGGTTTGTTCGGCGGTGCCGGCGTCGGCAAGACCGTTATCGTGATGGAGTTAATCAACAACATCGCGAAGGCCCGTTCAGGCTTCTCAGTTTTTGCGGGTGTGGGTGAACGAACGCGCGAGGGTAACGATCTTTTGCGCGAGATGGTCGAGTCGCAGGTTATCCAGTTTGGCGAAGCCTTTAATAAGCACTTCAAGGATACCGGCGAGTTTGATATGACCAAGGTCGATATGAACGCCCTCGAGCAGTCCAAGGTGGCGCTCATTTATGGTCAGATGACTGAACCTCCCGGGGCGCGGTTGCGGGTGGCGCTTTCCGGGTTGACCGTGGCCGAATATTTCCGCGACAAGGGCCTCGATGTGTTGTTGTTCATCGACAACATTTTCAGGTTTACTCAGGCAGGATCAGAAGTATCAGCGCTCCTCGGTCGTATGCCTTCGGCGGTGGGTTATCAGCCGAATCTGGCGTCGGAAATGGGTGAAATGCAGGAACGCATCACCTCCACCAAGACGGGATCAATTACTTCGATTCAGGCGGTCTACGTTCCGGCGGACGACTACACGGATCCAGCCCCGGCAACCACGTTCGCTCACCTTGACGCGGTAACAGCGCTTTCACGTCAGATTGTGGAGTTGGGAATTTATCCGGCGGTTGATCCACTCGCGTCGTCGTCGCGAATTCTGGATCCGCGAATCATCGGTGACGAACACTACAACACTGCTCAGGACGTGAAGCGTGTGCTTCAGCGTTACAAAGACCTGCAGGACATCATTGCGATTCTGGGTCTTGATGAACTCTCTGATGAGGACAAATTGATCGTATCGCGTGCGCGCAAAGTTCAACGCTTCTTCTCGCAACCGTTCTTCGTAGCGGCACAGTTCACCGGGCTCGAAGGCAAATACGTTAAGCTCGAAGATACGATTAAGGGCTTCCGCGAAATTGTTGCCGGTGAGCACGATGATCTACCTGAGCAAGCGTTCTACATGGTCGGCACAATCGAAGAAGCAGTAGAAAAAGGTAAGTCGATCGCCCAGTAATCAAAGGATGAAGGATGAGGGATGAAGATGAAGTAGAACGGTGAAACAACGGTTTCATCCTTCCGCCTTCATCCTGGCTTGTTATGGCTCAACTTCAATTGGAAGTAGTGACACCCGAGCGCCGCGTGCTTTCAGAAGCGGTCGACTCCGTAACTGTACCCGGCCTGGGTGGGGAACTCGGATTACTCCCCGGCCACACCCCACTCATTTCTCAATTGCAAACCGGCGTGCTTACCTACACTACCGCAGGCAGGACGGTTCAATTACACGTTTCTGGCGGCTTCGTCGAAGTTAAAGATGATCACGTTTCGGTGTTGGCTGAAATTGCCGAACGCCCCGAAGAAATTGACGCGGGGCGTGCTCGAATGGAGCGTGAGCAGCTGGAGAAAGAATTGACGGCGTGGACGGGTACCGAAGAAGAGTTTGAAAATGCGAAGGCTAGACTTGATCAGTCAGTCGTTCGCATGCAACTTGCTTCACGAAGCTAAGCTACAGAACCGAGCGCGGTAGCGCCGGATCCCAACTTAAACCTGATAAGAGTGGAAGATGGTTGAGTGAAGCATCCGGCGCTACCGCACTCGGTTCTGTATTAACTTCCTGCCTTGATCGCATCGCGCATTTCGCGCACCGCAGCCTCTAATCCAACAAAAACCGAACGCGAAATGATGTTGTGACCAATGTTGAACTCGGTCACTTCTGAGATACCGGCTACTGCGCCCACGTTTCGATAGGTAAGTCCATGCCCGGCGGCAATCAACAATCCATACTGCCCGCCAAGCGCCGCGCCTTCGCGCAATCGTCTCAGTTCCTGGCCCACGTGAAGGGCCCCTTCGCCGTGAAAACCGCGTGCACCAAGTGTCGCCTCAGCATAAGCAGAAGTGCACAACTCAATTTGCTGCGCGTTCACTTCATGAGCTGCTTCGATCTGTTTCGGATCGGGATCGATGAAGAGGCTCGCGAGTATTCCTGCCTGTCGCAGGCGACTGACGGTGGCGCGCACGATGGCGATGTTCGCTTTCACATCGAGACCGCCTTCAGTCGTTATCTCGTTAGGGCTTTCGGGCACGAGACTCACGGCATCGGGCATCGTTTCCAACGCAATGGCAAGCATTTCCTCTGACGCAGCCATCTCAAGATTCAGATACGTTGTCACGCAACCGCGCAACGCCTTAACGTCCGCGTCCTGAATGTGGCGTCGATCGCCTCGGAGATGGATAGTGATTCCGTCAGCCCCGGCTTGTTCGCACAACATCGCTGCGGCTACGAGGCTTGGCTCAGGCGCGCGCCGCGCTTGTCGAATCGTGGCGACATGATCAACGTTTACGTTTAGTCGTGCGGTCATTGGTTCGAGTGTATCGCAAACTGTCCGTTCGCGTCTGGCCCGGTCATATCGGCTGGATCTAACTTAAGCCTTCTCGGTGCACTATGTCCTTTGTTCCTCGGTGGTGAATTTAATTGGAAAAGCACCCACCACAGAGGGACAGAGAACACAGAAAACGCACAGAGAAGATGAAATTAGATTACTAGATGAAATTAATTACTAACTCGCCCAAATTCTCCAGCAGACCATGGGCCTACTTAAACTCTTGCCCTTGCGCCTGCATCAGCTCCAGGAAGTCTCGCAGCATCTGGATTTGTTCAGTCGATAGCTTGTAATCCCGGCTGGCGACAATCATCGTCAAGCTCCGTGCCTGGGCCAACTTCACAAAGTCTTCATAAGAGATGGAATTACTAACCCGGTCAAACAGAAAGTTGCCTGGAGTCGTGGTGAGGCTTCGGTTGTCGAAATCCTCGAATTTGCCAAGTTCTAGGCGAACACCATCAACAACCGCCACCAGTTTGTCGCCCACGAAAGGGCTTCTGTCCTCGGTGGCCGAACGGAACCGCAAGGATACCGTCTTGGGCGTGACGATCACGCGCTTCGGGTAATTAAAGCTGGCTGCCATCGTCACTTGCTGGAATCCTACCGGGTTTTTCCATAACACCAACTCTTCCAGCCAGACAGTGGAGAGTTCCTTTCTCTTGTCATACTTGACGTCAACCTTGGTCTTACGTCTGGTTTGAGCGAGGCTCTCATATCCTTTGAGAAGGGGATAGGGATGAACCACGAACAGGCTGGCTAGCAGAAAAATCAAGTTACGCATTTTCATGTTCGATTGGAGAAGCAGCTCTGATCCCTCTGGGTTCGGAACTCAAGCAAACTAACAGTTTGTTTTACAGATCCTGGGTATCGTGCACTGATTTGAAAGCCCGATCATAGACGCCGCGACGGGCTTGTGAACGAATTCGACCCACCTCACCAAGCATCGCCAAGCTATCACTGGCCAGATTCACCTTGCTGCCCTCAGCGTGATCCCAACGTACTGGAATCTCTTTCAGTCGTAATCCGGCGCGATGCGCGAGGTAGAGCAACTCAACATCGAATCCGAATCTATCGATGGTGGCGCCTTCGATCAACGGTCGGCAAACGTTCATGCGAAAGGCCTTGAACCCGCATTGCGTATCCCAGAAGGGAAGCCCGGTCGCCAGCCGCACGGCCAGATTAAACACCCGGCCGCCCTGTTCGCGGCGCCAGGATTGATGCACCCCAATCAAACTTCTATCCAGAGCCCGCGAACCAAATGCCAGATCGCACTCGCCACGTTGGATTGTTTCCACGAGTTTTGGAGTTTCCGTAATCGGAGTGGACAAGTCGGCGTCGGTAAACAAAGCAATCTCGCACCGCGATGCCAGCAGACCCAGCCTTACCGCTCGGCCCTTGCCCAGGTTTGACTGATAGGTAATGACCGAGGAATTGATTGAGCCGGTGTCGGCAAGTTCGTCACGCGCGGCCGCTGCCGTGTTGTCGGTTGAGCCGTCATCAACCACAATTATTTCCGAGCGGGGCGCGTAGTCGTTCAAATAACTAACGATAGCGCGCAGAGATTTTCCCAAACGCGCCCCTTCGTTATAGGCCGGAACAACAATTGACAAGGCTATCGACATCAAAGGATGGGTCGAATATACCATAGCGGCGGAAATCGTCTTTACCGGAGAAAAACCCCACTGTGTTAAGATTCCCCAGCGAATTGAGGGTGTCGGAAGGCAAAATCGAGCCAAGTCAGAATAATGTCAAGGCGATTCATAATCACAGCCAGTGCAATCATTATGATTGCTGCCCTCGTTGGCGGCACGATTGGCCGTTCGCGGAAGTTTCGCTATAGCGCCCCCCCCACCAGCGCTGCCGCACGGACACAGTCTGGCGACATCGAGAAAGACTTTAACGAAGCACTTACATCAATCTCCGACAGTTATGCCGGCAACGTCGATTATGAAAAGGCGACGCAGGCAGCTATTCAGGGAATGCTCTCTACCCTCGATCCCCACTCGATGTATTTCCCTTACAACGAGTTTAAGAAGCTAAAGGAAGATCAGGACTCAAGGTTTTACGGAATTGGCGTAACCATCGTGCAGCACCGCGACGGTGTTTACATCCAGTCCGCCGTTGAAGGTACGCCAGCCGGACGGCTCGGACTGCGATATGGCGACCGCATACTCGAGGTTGATGGACAGGACGCTCGCGACTGGACCAGCGAACAGGTTTCCAAAAGAGTACGTGGCGGGCGCGGCGAGCCAGTTACGCTGAAGGTCGATCGTGCCGGTTCTGAAGCTCCTCTCAATTTCACAATCATTCGCGATTCGGTGCCGTTGCCGTCGATCCGTAACGCTTACATGCTGCGCCCAGGAACGGGTTACGTTGGACTGACAGGTGGATTTCAAAGCACCAGCGACGAAGAGCTTCGCGAAGCGATTACGAAGTTGAAGGCCCAGGGCATGCGCCAGATGGTGCTCGACCTGCGTAATAACCCCGGGGGATTGTTGACCCAGGCGATTGATGTAGCCAGTGAGTTTCTTCCACGCGGCCAGGTAGTTGTTTCAGTTAAGGGCCGATCAGACTACAGCGATTCAATCGTTTACAAATCGAGTGGTTCCGAGCCTGAAGACGTTCCGCTGGTAGTGCTGATCAATCGTGGCTCCGCTTCAGCGTCAGAGATTGTGGCTGGTGCAATTCAGGACCACGGTCGTGGCTTGATAGTAGGTGAGACGAGTTTTGGAAAAGGCTTGGTCCAACACGTATTTCAATTGCCATTCAATACCGGACTGACACTGACGACGGCGCGTTACTACACACCATATGGCCGCTCGCTGCAACGCGATTATTCCAGCGGCTCGCTTTACGACTACTACACCCGACACGAGGAAGCAGAGGCGTCGCCGAGTCCTGCGGGGTCGCCAACCTCTAAATCGTCTCCATCTCCAGTCGCTCAACCTTCACCAACTGCGCGTCCGAATGGTCCGGCAGTCACGACCGCCGCAAACCGTGTGTTCTATGGCGGCGGCGGTATCACTCCTGACATCGACGCCAAACCACTGACGTTCACTCCGCTGAGAAATCGCATTGCCGAGGCTGCTTTCCAGTTCACTCGCCGCCTCGCAGCCGGTATGGTTCCCGGACTCGACAATTACAAAGTTCAGCAAGTGCAGTATGGCCAGAACCCGAAGGCGGGAGACTTTCCTATCAACGAGCGGGTGATTGAGGCATTCCGAAGCTTCCTGCGAACTGATACTGAATCAAGAGTCGCGACTCAGCAGGTCGATGAAGAGATGGACTTCGTGAAGTTGCGACTCCGGGAAGAGATTGTGACCGCCGCGTTTTCTAACGATGCCGGTGCACGCGTTCTGCTCGACAGTGACCCACAGGTTTTGCGCGCGCTCGAAGCGCTACCAGACGCGAGGAAACTCGCCGAGAGCATTCGCACCGGGACCTTCCAGAGCTAACCACAGAAACCGAGAACATAAGTCAAAGAGTGTCCGACATGCTTCAGGAAGCTCTGATCAAGTAATCGTGAGTTGGATTTGTCTTAACCCGCTCCGCGGGCTAAAACAAAGAGATCTCTACGACTTGGTCAGAGTCTTCTTCAGCTTGTCGTTGTCGCACGTGACACTCAACAATGTGACCTGAGGGCTATCAATTGATCTTGCAGTCTCAGGTCAAGTCAAAGGAAGCACCGATCAATTCCGATGATCGCCTTATTCCGCGAGGCGGTTCAAATCAAAGATGGACTTGTTAAGAGCTTCCTAAAGCCTTACGGACACTCATCCTGTTGACGCTACGATCCAATGAGTTCGCTTCGGGATCTTGGCTGTCAAGCTAGCACCCTCGCGATCACACACTTCAAATAATACGTTTCAGGTATGGTCAAAAGGATCGGATGGTCGGTGGACTGCATCCTCTTCTCGATCACCTGAACGCGGCGATGAGCGTCGTTAGCGGCTTGCGCAATGATTTCCAGGAATGTGTGTTCGGGCATGTGATACGAGCAGGTGCAGGTGATGAGGATGCCGCCCGGATTCAACAGCTTCAATGCGCGCAGGTTAATTTCGTTGTATCCGCGCTCCGCGGCTTTCACACTTGCGCGATTCTTCGCAAAGGCAGGTGGATCAAGCACGATCGTATCGAACCGTTCTCCTGCCGATTCCATTTCGCGTAAAGCATCAAACACATTCGCCTCTCGAAACTCGACATTGACGGCGTTGTTGATCTCAGCGTTTGCACGGGCAAGCTTAACCGCGTCGGCCGATATATCGATGCCGATAACGCTCTTGCACTTCTGCGTCAGCTGAAGCGCAAATGCCCCGTTAAAAGTGAAGCAATCGAGAGCGCGGCCGTGAGCAACGGCGCGGGCGGCGATGCGATTCTCACGCTGGTCCAAAAACGATCCAGTCTTTTGTCCGGCGAGTGGTGCGACTTTGAAACGAATTCCGTCTTGCAGTATTTCAAACTCTTCCGGCGACTCCCCGTAGAGAGTCCCCTTGATCATCTCAAGTCCCTCATGCAAACGCACTCTTACGTCATTACGTTCGATGATCGCCGCGGGCCCAAATTCTTCTGTCAACAGTTCAACAAGCATCGGCTTGATCGCCTCCGAACCTTGCGAAAGCGTCTGCAGCACAAGCACGTCAGCGTAACGGTCGATAATTATTGATGGCAGTAAGTCGCCTTCGGAGTAGACCAGACGATAAGCATTAGTATTAGGCGTTATTCCAGCCCGACGTCCGACCGCTTCAACCAGCTTTCGCCGCCACCATTCGCGGTCAATTGGTTCGTCAGATTGAGAGAGGAAACGCAGTGCAATTTGAGAGGAGTCGCTGTAGAAAGCCTGGCCAATAAAGTTCCGGCCCTTATCGAGCACGGTGACGATGGACCCACCGGTTGCGTCTCCGGTATCCACGATGTCGCTGCGATAGATCCACAAGTGTCCATGGCGGATGCGATCAGCACCGCGCTTCGTAACGATGATCTGGCTCATGTGCTGATACTCTGACATAACCAGGATCCGAGCGCCACTGACCGGCCAGTCGCTGGTTGAAAATGCAAGAATTGCGAGCCTCTAGTCACTATGTTAGGCTTCGAAACTCATGCCGACCAAGTCACAGACTGAACGCCGCAAACGTTTCGAAACCTCGTCCGGCATCGATCTTCCGGCCGATTTCAATCCTTCAAACACCGACCCGATCGATTACGAAAAAGAACTGAATTCTCCCGGAGATTTTCCGTTCACGCGCGGCATCTACTCGAATATGTACCGCGGCCGGCTGTGGACCATGCGGCAATACGCCGGCTACGCGACTGCTGAAGAGTCTAATGCGCGTTACAAATATCTGCTGGCCCATGGCACCACCGGGCTTTCAGTTGCCTTTGATCTGCCCACTCAAATTGGGTTGGATTCAGACGATCCGCTGGCAGCGGGAGAAGTCGGCAAGGTAGGTGTTGCGATCGACTCGCTGGACGACATGTCGCGTCTCTTTGACGGCATCCCACTCGACAACGTCTCCACCTCGATGACGATCAATGCGACGGCGGCGATTCTTCTCAGCCTCTATCTGGCGGTGGCGCGAAAGCAAAGCGTTTCGTTCGACAAGGTTAAAGGAACGTTGCAAAACGACATCCTTAAGGAGTACATCGCGCGGGGCACGTACATTTATCCACCGTCGCCATCGCTTCGTTTAGTCACAGATATTTTTGCCTATTGTGCGCGGGAAGTTCCTAACTGGAACACCATTTCGATTAGCGGCTATCACATACGCGAGGCGGGTTCGACAGCGGTGCAGGAGGTGGCTTTCACACTCGCCGACGGCATCACGTATGTGGAAGCGGCTTTGAATGCTGGCCTCGAGATTGACGACTTCGCGCCCAGGTTGTCGTTCTTTTTCAACGCTCACAACAACCTGCTTGAAGAAGTCGCAAAGTTTCGCGCCGCCCGCCGTTTATGGGCGCGCATCATGCGCGATCGTTTCAAAGCACGAGATGCGCGCTCGTTGATGTTGCGATTTCACACGCAGACCGCGGGCTCTTCGTTGACCGCACAGCAGCCGGAAGTGAATGTGGTGCGCACAACCATTCAAGCACTCGCTGCAGTTCTTGGCGGCACCCAGTCGTTGCACACGAATGCGATGGATGAAGCGTTGGCGCTGCCCACTGAAGCAGCCGCCAGACTCGCGTTGAGAACGCAACAGGTGATCGCGCACGAATCCGGAGTGGCGGATATTGCTGATCCATTAGCAGGCTCGTATGCGATCGAACAGTTAACCAATGATATTGAAGAAGGCGCCAAGAATTATTTAGGGAAGATCGACGCCATGGGTGGGATGTTGCGGGCGATTGAATCGGGCTACGTGCAACGCGAAATACAGGAGTCGGCCTATCGATACCAACGAGCGATCGAGACCGACGAAGCTATCGTGGTGGGCATGAATCGATTTCAAACTAAGGATGAGTCGGTTGTGCCGACGTTGCGCGTGAATCCTAAGATCGAGCAGGAACAAGTTGAGCGTCTTCAGGCAGTGCGTGCGCGACGCGATTCCGAAGTTGCGAATGCCACGCTTGCAAAGATTGAGGAAGCCGCGCGCGGAAGCGAAAACCTGATGCCGCGAATACTCAATGCGGTCGAGGCTAACGTCACCGTCGGCGAGATTAGCAATCGGCTACGGCGCGTGTGGGGTGAGTATCGCGAGGCCCCGACGGTTTAAGACTGCTCCTTGGAGTGTGGCGGCCCGGCGCAGTCCAAGGAGTTGATTTGCGATGGAGGAGATAAGATGAACCGACGACAATTTGGAACGAGCCTGGCAGGGTTTGCGGTAGGTCTGGGATTGGGCGCCAAAAATCTCTCCTCGGCGCTTCCACCGAAGTCCAATCAGCCTCGCATCTCCATCACCATGGACGACTTCAACTGGAAGCCCTCGTTGAAGTTGAACTCAGAAGAGCGCAACCGCGCAATTCTTGGCGCCTTGAAGGCGCACGGGAATTTGAAAGCGGCCCTATTCGTCAAAGGACAGAACGTTGACAGTGAAACGGGAAGAACGCTACTCCTCGAGTGGGACAAAGCCGGCCACATGATCGCCAACCACTCCTATTCCCATCAGTACTTGAACAGTGCAAAAGTGACGGCTGCAGATTTCAATGCTGACATATTGAAGGGCGAAGCAGTATTACGCGGCTACCCACGCTTTCAGAAGAGTTTTCGATTTCCGTATTTGAAGGAAGGCGAAAGTGCCGTCGAGCGCGACACCGTCCGGGCTTTCCTAAAACAAAACGGGTACCGCATTGGTCACGTGACGATCGATGCGTCGGATTGGGCCGTCGACAATCGCTTAACCAAACGACTAACGAAAGATCCAACAGCTGATGTAAAACCCTATCGTGATTTCTACCTGGCCCACATGTGGGAGCGCGCAGTTTACTACGATGATTTGTCGAGGAAAACGCTGGGCCGAAGTGTGAAACACACGCTCCTGGTCCACTTCAATCTGCTCAACGCACTCTTCCTCGGCGACCTGTTGGACATGTTCAAGAGCAAAGGTTGGAAGCTGATTGATGCGACTAATGCGTTTAGGGACCCAGTGTTTTCATCTCAGCCAAAGATTGTTCCCGCCGGCGAAAGCATTATCTGGGCGTTGGCTAAGGAGTCGGGGCGCTTCGAGTCCATGCTTCGATATCCGGGCGAAGACAGTGTTTATGAAGACGCGAAGATGGATAAGTTGAACTTGTAGAGACTCAAGGAAAAGATCACGTAAGTTAGAACCATGTCGCACCTGCTCGAAGTCATAGACCTCCAGACACACTTTCCCACCCGCTCCGGACTGGTGAAGGCGGTAAATGGTGTGAGCTTTCACCTCGATGCCGGCGAGGTTCTGGGTCTGGTGGGTGAATCAGGGTGCGGCAAGTCAATCACCGCACTTTCGATCATGCGTCTCATCACGCCTCCCGGAAAAATAGTTGATGGCGAGATCACGTTTGACAACAAGAACTTGCTTAGGCAGTCGGATGCTGAGATGCGCCAGATTCGTGGCGACGACATCGCTATGATCTTCCAGGATCCGATGACCTCATTGAATCCGGTCTACACGGTTGGAGAACAGATTGCCGAAGCCCTGCGTCTTCATCGAAAGCTCTCGCGCAAAGCGGCGCATGCCGCTGCTATCGAAGCGATGCGTGAGGTAGCGATTCCTGACCCTGCCCGGCGGGCAAATGATTATCCGCATCAACTTTCAGGCGGGATGAGACAGCGCGTCATGATTGCGATGGCGCTGGCTTGCGATCCCAAGTTGTTGATTGCCGATGAGCCAACCACTGCGTTGGATGTCACGATCCAGGCCCAGATCCTTGAGTTGTTGGAGGAGTTGCGGCGCAACCGCGAACTGGCAGTGCTGCTTATTACGCATGACCTGGGTGTCGTAGCTGAAGTCGCGGATCGCGTGGCCGTGATGTATACGGGACGGATTGTGGAAGAGTCGTCGGTAGAACAATTGTTTGCTCAACCCAAGCACCCCTACACGGAAGGGTTGTTGCGCTCGGTTCCCAAGCTAACCCGAACGGACGTCATCAAGAAGGAACGACTGGAGACAATTGAAGGCACGGTGCCTAGTCCGACTGAATTGCCACCGGGTTGTCATTTCGCACCACGTTGTCCGTATCGAATGCCGCGCTGCACCACGGAAGAGATACCGCTTTACCAACTCGATGGCGGCGCGCAGGTTCGCTGCGTGCTCTTCGATCTGGCCGCGGCAGTGGCTGCAGATCATCAGAACGAATCCGCAGACCAGGCTTAAGAAGGAATGCGCAGATTACGCAGATTGTAGGGGCGGCACTCCGTGGCCGCCCCATCTTGGAGACCACTCAGCGTCAATCGACGGAAAAAATCCGCGTTATCTGCGGTACTTACGATGACTCAAGAATTAGTAAAGGTCCGCAAACTGGTGAAGCACTTCGCTGTTGAAGGCAGCGACGATGTAGTGCGCGCAGTTGACGGTGTTTCGTTTGACATTTTTCCTGGTGAAACGCTTGGCCTGGTGGGGGAATCGGGATGCGGCAAGTCCACTGTCGGACGGTGTTTGTTACGTTTAATCGAACCGACTTCGGGCGAGATCGAGTTCGAGGGCCGCAGCGTCACCGAGCTGGGGAAGAACGATCTGCGCGAGATGCGGCGTCAGATGCAGATTGTGTTTCAGGATCCCTATGCGTCGTTGAACCCAAGGATGAAGGTCGGTGACATCGTTGGCGAGCCGCTCGTAATTCATAAGATTGGAACGAAACAGCAGCGCTATGATCGAGTCGCCGAACTGCTGAAGAAAGTCGGTCTCGATCCTGCCTACCGCAAACGGTACAGCCACGAATTTTCCGGCGGGCAGCGCCAACGCATCGGGGTGGCCCGCACACTTGCCCTTAATCCAAAGCTGATCGTGGCTGACGAGCCGGTTTCAGCGCTCGATGTTTCGGTGCAGGCGCAAGTCGTCAACCTGCTTCAGGATCTGCAAAAAGAATTTGGGTTAGCCTATCTATTCATCTCGCATGGGCTTGCGGTAGTTGAGCACATATCCAATCGCGTGGCAGTGATGTACCTGGGCCGAATCGTCGAGGTGGCGAGCGCGGTTGATCTGTATGCGCAGCCGTTACATCCGTATACGAAGGCGCTGCTTTCGGCTATTCCGGTGCCTGATCCCAAACAGAAACGCGAGCGAATAGTTTTGCAGGGAGATGTGCCGACACCAATCAATCCTCCGTCAGGATGTCGATTCCGCACCCGATGTCCCATTGCCATCGAGGAGTGTGCGCGTGTCGATCCGGAGTTGCGTGAAATTACGCCGGGCCATACCGTCGCGTGCATTCGTGTGCCGGGTTGGAATGAAGCGCCCAAAGCGGAATGACCCTCTGTAACCCCTCTGTGTTCTCTGTGCCGCGGTGGTGGACCAAACGCTGACACCACCCACCTCAGAGGCACAGAGAACGCAGAGGGGGCACAGGGAGCTTAAAAGAGAGCTTGAAATTCCCAGGGACTGAAACCTTACTCAGGCGCAACCGTATTAGCCACGAAATAAACTCGGACGGAAGCCGTCTCCCCGTCCTCTCATTCAGGAGGATAATTAAATGAGCGATCCGAACGCTGCCGAATCTCAACCCCTTGCGCACGCTGCCGAGTTTCAACCGCCATCGCCGCCGCCTACACCGCCAGCAGAGATCGTGGCTCCGCGCCCAACTAAATTGCGACCAGTTGCCATTGGTCTGTTCGTTCTGGGCTTAATCGCAGTCGGGTTAGGGGTTGCTAAAGTTTTGTCTGGAGGCACCGGCACCGGGGCTACGTTCGTTTTTTTCGGGATCCTGCTGTTTGGCCTCAGCTTCATTCGCTTACCAGTTCCGGACCCGAATGAGCCTCCCTTGTCCGGGGTGCAAAAGGTGTTGGGAATCTTCTATGAGCCGACCCGCGTGTTTAGAAATCTTCGATCGCACCCGTATTGGTTGGCAGCCTTCCTCACGATAGTTCTTATCAACATCGCGTATTCCAACATTTTTATTCGTCGGTTGACGCCTCAACGCATCGTTGATTTCACGATGGAGAAACTCGATCAGAGCCCGATCAAACCTCCTCCCGAGATGATGGAAGCAACAAAACAGGACGCGCTGGCAGTCCATTCGCAACCGGTGCGGCGAGTGCAGGAGGGGGCCAAGAGTTTTGTGGGAACGTTTGCCTTTATCTGCTTTGTGGCGACGTTGTGCTTCGTCGGGGTAATGGCGTTTGGAGGACGGATAAATTTCTGGCAGGCCGTGGCGGCGACATTTTACGCAGCCCTGCCGGTCGTCGTAATTTCTAAATTGCTAAGTCTGATTATCTTGTTCGTCAAAGCACCCGAGGATGTACATCCCATCATGGGCCAGGAGACGCTCGTCCAGGACAACCTGGGCGTGTTGTTTACGCCCGGAATCCAACCCACTCTGTTTGTGCTCGCTTCCGCGTTCGGTGTGCTGTCGTTTTATGGTCTGTGGTTGAGAGCCAAAGGCCTTCAGCATGCAGGTTATAAAGTCAGCTCAAGTGCGGCGTGGAGTGTGGCGATCATCCTGTGGGTGTTGGCTTTGATTATTGCGGCGATCTTTGCAACGTTGTTCTCGAGCTTCATTTCGTAAGTTAAAGACCGAGCGCGGTAGCGCAGGGTTCTACTGCAAATCGCCCAATCGCGAGTTTGCAGGAGGGTCCGGCGCTACCGCGCTCGGTTCTGTCCTGTGTTGCACTATCGCCCGGCCGCACCCAAATGAAAATGGAAAATGAGGTATGGAAAATCAATCCTGTTCAGTACCGTGGTTTTCCAGCGCTGCCGCTACTCGTACCTTAGCGATTCGATAGGGTCCAGCCGTGCCGCCTTCCACGCGGGCCAGATTCCAAAAATCAGACCAATGCCGACGCTGGCAACGAGGCCACCAATGGGTGCCCAGATCGGAACGTAAGAGGGCAGGAGAAATCGGAGTAGGAGCGTCAAGAGCCAACCCAATGAGAGTCCAACCAGACCACCGATTCCAGTAAGCGTCGCGGCCTCAATCAGAAACTGCCACAGGATATCGCTGCGTTTCGCCCCAATCGCTTTCCGCACACCAATTTCGCGCGTGCGTTCAGTAACAGACACGAGCATGATGTTCATCACGCCTATTCCGCCCACCATTAGACCTACAGACGAGATGACCACCATCGCAATAGCCAAGCCCGCGGTGATCGAGCGGAAGTTGTTCAGAATGCTTTCCGAAGTCTGCATGCCAAAATTGTCTTCGGCTGCGTAAGGCACCTGGCGACGGATCCGGAGTAAATCCCGAATCTGGTCTTTGGCGGCGTCCATCATTCCAGGCCTTGCGACTGCCAGCACGAAAATATCGTCCGCATTTGGTTTTAGTTTTTTTGCGACGCTGTACGGCAGGTAGATCACGTTGTTCTGATCGTCACTACCGCCACCCATGAGAAACTGTTCACGTTTTTGTAGTGTGCCGACCACGCGGAACTCGTCTGAACCTACTTTAATAGTTTGGCCCACCGGCGAACCGAACGGGAAAAAATCGTCGGCTATTTTTGAACCAATGACGCAAACGTCCTGCTTCATGTCGTTCTCGCCTTGCGTAAAGAAGCGCCCCTCTGAAACGACCTGAGTTCCGGCACGTTCAAATTCCGGCAACGTCCCCTGAAGTGCTATACCAGCACTCGTCTTGCCACCGCCTGAAACGAGAAGTTTCTGACCGAAAAAATTGTTGGTGATGTCGAGGAAGGGAACTGACAATTCAATCGCCGGCAGGGTAGACAACGCAATCGCATCGTCATACGTGAGTTCCTTGCGCATTCGCTCTTCGCGCGACATGCGACCCACATGGATGCCTGGGTTGTATTTGCTGATGAAGATTGAACGCGTGCCGAACGACTCGACTTCTTTTGTGACCGACACGTCGATGCCGCTGATGATCGAGGCGATCAACATCACGGTGATGACGCCAATTACCACCCCGAATACTGTCAGAAACGAACGCAGCTTGTTGGCGAGCAGCGTCGAAAGCGCCATCCGCAAGTTTTCGTAAATATCGCTGCGTAAGATTTTCATTTTCGTTGGTCAGTAGTCAGTAGTCAGTTGTTCGCTGTTAGTACTTAGTATTCACTCGTACCTGGATGATGAGTGCAACTGACCAGACAACTGACTACTGAGCGAATACAACTGACAATCTCTATTCCGCCCTGAGCGCCTCAATCGGATCCAGCCTCGCAGCCTTCCATGCTGGAAAAACTCCCGCGGCAACTCCAACCAGCATTGAAATCCCGACTGCTATGCCTACGGCGCCGACCGATAACGACGTAGGGAAAACCATTGCCGTTAACACGCGCCCGATTATCCATGCGATGGTTACGCCAACCGCGCCTCCAATCGCCGACAACGCCACGGCCTCCACCAGGAATTGCCTGAGTATATCCATCTGGCGAGCGCCCAGCGACTTTCGAATGCCAATCTCCTTGGTTCGTTCCGTCACCGACACCAGCATGATATTCATGATCACGATCGCACCAACCAACAGAGCGATGCTGGGAACCGCCAGGGCCACTATGAAAATGGTCCCAAACAAACGATCGCGCAGGCCGGTAATTGCGTCGGGCGTCACAATTCCAAAATTGTCTTTCTCATTAGGTTCCAGCTTCCGGCGCACACGCATCAGGAAACGCGCTTCCTCAACCGCATCGTTGAAGGTGTCATCCGTTTTTGAAGTGGCCACAAAATAGAGTGAACGCTGCCGAATCAACGATCCGAAACTACTCGCATACGTTTTCAGCGGCACGATGATGAAATTGTCTTGCGGTATTCCGAAAACAGTTCCTCTAGCCACTTCGACTCCGATAACACGATAAGGAAGTCCGGCGATGCTGATCTCCTGACCTACTGGATCGCCTAGTGGGAATAGTTTTTCAGCTACATCAGCCCCAAGATAAGCGACGCGTTGGGCGGCATCGTTTTCAGGATCAACCAGAAAACGACCATCGGCGATATCTCGATTTTCGATGTCGGCAATTGCTGAGGTAGCCCCGGTTACAATCACGTCTTCAAGAGTTTGGTCGTCGCGTTTTACTTCCGACGGTGTACCTCGAGCCCTCGCGCCAATCCTGCCGATCAAGGTCGCCCGCTCTTTCAGGTACTCAAAATCCTCGAGGGTCAAATCCTTGTTACGGCGTTGGGCAGCGGCGATGGTGTCCGTGTCTTTGAAGTCTTCGAGAGGATTGAAGCGCTGGACATTGAACGATTTGGCACCGATGCCGGCGATTTTCTCGTCGACATACGTGTTAAAGCCCTGGATTAACGAGTAAACCACGACTACCGCCATGACTCCGATAATCATACCCAGCAGAGTGAGCGCGGAGCGGAGCTTATGCGCCCAGATCGCGGCCACGGCAAGTTTTAACGTCTCAATAAATTTCACGGGTAGATAGTACGGTTTACCACAGAATATGGTTGCAGGGCCACAATGCAGGATGCAGTTGATTGGTAGGGACGGCACTCCGTGGCCGCTCCTTCTTAGCAGGATGAAGGCGGCAGGATGAAGAATGAAGAAGGCTGAATAGGACTGCCGGTGTCCAAAGGAATGTTCGAGTTTAGGACTTCATCCTTCCGTCGTCATCCTCCAACCTTCAGAGGGCGGCCGGGGGTGCCGCCCCGACAATCTATTCCCAGCGGAGGGCTTCAATTGGATCCAGTCGTGCTGCTTTCCAGGCGGGCCATAACCCGAAGACGATGCCGACCGCGGCTGAAACACCGATGCCGACTGCTATCGCCCACAGCGGAACATAAGCCGGCAGCGGAGAATACTTGTTGATGATCCACGCCAAAACTTCGCCGACGGCAAGCCCGGTAAATCCTCCGATCGCCGTCAGCACGACTGCTTCGATTAGAAACTGCGAAAGAATGTTTAGCTTGGTGGCCCCGACCGCTTTCCGCACTCCAATTTCCTTGGTTCGTTCCGTCACCGACACCAGCATGATGTTCATCACCCCGATGCCGCCAATCATTAGCGCTACAAACGAAATGGCTGTCAGAACGAGGGCTGTTGCTCCGGTGAGTTGGTTGTAGATATCCAGCAAGGAATCCTGGGAAGAGATGCCGAAATCGTTAGGAGCGTCAATAGGTACTCGCCGCCGGCGACGCAATATGTCGGTCATCTCGTCAATTGCAGACTTAACGTACGCGCGCGATATCGGACGAACGATGATGAAGAAAACAATCTCCGGGAATGGGCCTTCCGGATGGTATTTGTCGAACGTGGTGATGGGAATGAAAATCGAATTATCGCGTGACTGTCCAAAGAAACTGCCGAGGGGCTCCATCACACCGATCACTCGATATGGATTGCCGTTAATGCGAATGTCTTTATCGACCGCGTCTTCATAAGGGAAAAGCGCTCGCGCGACATCCACTCCGATCACCGCCACATTGTCGCGACTATCCATATCGAGATCTTTAATGAATCGACCTCGCGCTGTGTATTGCGTGTGAACAAACTCGTAAACCGGCGTCACCCCAAGCAAGATTGGAGTATCGGTTTGCTTGTCGTGATAACGCGCGGTAGCGCCAAGCATGCGATGGATGGGCGAAACCCCGGCGATTGACTGGGACTCAGTTCGCAAAGCTTCGGCATCTTCCATCGTGAGGTCTTTGCGATGGATCTCTTCAGGGCCCGGGTGGACGTCCAAAACTGGGCTCAAACTTGGAAACGAAGATTGTGTTTGACCCGAGACTCTCTACCTGTTCGGCGAACGCTTTGTTGAGTCCCTGAATTATCGACACCATGAAGATTATGGTGATGACTCCGACGCTGACGCCGAGAATGGTTAACGACGAGCGAAGCTTGTTGACCCTCAAAGTGTCGAGGGCCATGAGCGCTGATTCTTTGATGTCGTCGATGCGCACAATAGTGAATAGTCAATAGTGAATAGTAAATAGTGAATAGATAAGACGTTCACCGCATGGATCGATTGAGATTCCTGGTGAGACCGGTCAGCATCCGCCCAATCTCATCGATTGCACGACGGAGTGGCTCATATTTGTCATTCGTAACATAGCCAAGCCGGTAAGCTATGAGTAATTCCGTTTCTACTTCGCTGGCAGATCCTTGGGCATTAGAAAGAAAATGGCAAAATTCTTTCTTGGAGGTTCTTGCCGCGCCCTCAGCGATATTTGCGGCGATCGAGACCGACGCTCTCCTGAGCTGCGGGATAAGCCCAAACTTCTCCTCTTTTGGGAAAACTGTCGGTAACTCGATAAACCACTAAGGCCGCATCAATCGACTTCTTCCAAACTTCAAGATTCTCATGAGGTCTCACTCCGCACGCAGCGCTTCGATCGGATCCAGCTTCGCTGCGCGCCACGCTGGCCACAAGCCGCTGATAATTCCTACGACCGAAGAAACACCAACGCCCATTGCTGCTGATGCAAAGCTCATTAGCAACGGGAAGCCAATCAAGGCGGCAATCAGATACGCGAGACCAAAACCGGTGAACACGCCGATCGCTCCACCAATCGCCGTAACAGTCACCGCCTCGATCAAAAACTGCGTAAGAATATCTTTCTTTCGCGCACCGATGGCCTTTCGTATGCCAATCTCCTTCGTACGTTCAGTGACCGAAACAAGCATGATATTCATCACCACGATTCCACCCACGACGAGCGAGATGGCGGCCACTCCGATCGTGACGAGGTAAATGTTAGCCGTTGCTTTGCCATACAGATCCAGGAAAACATCCTGAGTTTCGAGAGAAAAGCCTTCGTCTTCGTTGGCAGCAAATGCACCACCGCGGCGGTTTCGCATGATCGTGCGAACTTGATCCTGAGCAACCTCAAGTTGTCCAGCCGAAGGCACCTGAATGGAAACAACAATCGAGTCGCGAGCTCCATACATCTTCTGGTAAGTCGAATAGGGGAGATAGGCCACGCTGTCTCTTGACGCGCCAAATACCGAACCGAGAGGTTCCAACACGCCGATGATTTGAAAAGGGCGACCGGCAATTCGTATGTCCTGGCCGAGCACGCGATCCGCTGAAGCACCTTCGAAAAGATTGGTGACTACATCAGAACCCACCACACAGACTTCACGTCCCGAGTCACCTTCCGAGTCGGTCCATAGCCGCCCCGCTTCAATTGCTCGTCCGTCGATATCAAACATCGTGGTTGGCGTGACGCCACGAACATTGAGGTTCTCGAATTTTTGATTTCCGTGCTTTCCAGTCTCACGCACGTTAGCGGCGACACCGACGCGCCAACACGCTGTGCACAGTCTCGTGATCGCCTCAGCATCCTCGTGGGTAACGTCTTTTCGCTTGTTGAATTTTAGGAAGTCTTCTCTTGAGGTAATGATCTGGGGACGCTTGGAAATGCTGAAGACCGTAGAACCCTGGGAGGAAAAAGTGGTGGCGACCTTGTTGTCCAAACCCTGGATGATCGTAACGACGGCGATGACTGCCGCGACGCCAACTACGATTCCCACGAGGGTTAATGCCGTCCGTAGTTTGTTTGAACGCAGGCTGGCAAACGCGACCTTAATGGATTCAAGGAGGGGTGACAGGAACATTACATTCAGACTGCAACAAAAAAGTGTGTAGCACGATACCGGCTAAACTAGCTTTCATTGACAGTCGGTAGCAGCGACGTATAGTGGCTCAAGGCATTATTAGACTCGCGTCTCTCCTGGACGCGCTAAACTAGATTGTTCGCACCCTTGTAAATTTCAGCATTGATTCGCAGGTCGCTTGTTTGCGATCGATCATGTGTCTAAATACGAAAGAAAGCAAAGAAATTTCCTCATCACGAACCCGGGGTTACAGGATGAAGAAATCAAAAGTTGTATTCGGAATAATTCTATCAAGTATGGCACTAGCAGTCTTGGTAGTGGCTCAGGATCAGCGAAGGCGTTCCGAAAGACGGCTAGTATCTGCCAGGGCGTTCTCGCAAATAACCGCGGAAAAGCATAGAAAGATGGAAAGTGACCGAAGTTCCGATCTTCAATTATGGAAAGTCGAAACAGGTGGATGCTGGGACGGGGGCCAAACAACGAGCTCACAGTCAGCGGTATAACAGACGTGGAATGCGGCGCATCGAAGATTCTGCATCACATCCTTATCTTGAATGGATCGGGATGGATCACTGGTGGGAAGATTTATCAGCCATACCTGTGGAATAGAGCGACATAGTTGTAGTCGGAGGAGGAGGATGGAATCCAGAATATGGCTGCACTAATTATTACTGGGTTGAAGACTGGTACTATTGGAACGAAGACACGGAGACTTATGAATACGACCATAGCACCGTAGTCGGTTCGGCGGGTTGTTGGTAGTTACCTTCAGATGAAACGGGGACGATCTCACCGCAGTTTCTCTGCAAGCTCGCCCGGTGCTACCTGATTTTTTCGTCTTTCTCGATCAGTCCGTCGCGAATCGAGATAATGCGATGTGCACGAGCGGCGATGTCGGGTTCGTGTGTGACCACAATAATCGTGTTGCCTTCTCCATGAAGGCGCTCAAAGAGATCCATGATTTCCCCGCTGGTGTGGGTGTCGAGCGCGCCGGTTGGTTCATCGGCGAGCAGGATAGAAGGATGATTCACCAGGGCTCGAGCGATAGCCACGCGTTGACGTTGACCGCCGGAAAGCTCATTTGGCCGGTGCATCATGCGGTCGGCGAGATCGACGGCGGACAATGCTTTCACCGCCATTTCCTTGCGTTGCGCAGAACTAATCCCACCGTAGATCAACGGTAACTCAACATTATGCAGAGCTGATGCACGTGCTAACAGGTTGAAGGTTTGGAAAACGAAGCCGACTTCCTGATTGCGAATACGCGCCAGTTCGTCGTCGTCCATTTCTGAAACGTTTTTTCCGTTGAGCCAATATTCGCCCTGGCTGGGGGTGTCGAGACAGCCGATCAAATTCATCAGGGTTGACTTGCCTGAGCCTGATGGACCAATGATGGCGATGTACTCGCCTTTGTTAACGTCAAAGGAAACACCGTGCAGAGCATGGACCTGCTCGGTGCCCATTTGATACGTCTTCCAGATTTCTCTCATCGAGATGAGGGAAGTGACTTCCTTGCCGCGAGTTGTTTGCTCGACAGCCAGGGGAGTTGTAACTGGAGGAGAAACTAGCGTTGCTTCACTCATCAGCTGGCCTCGTTGGAGTTAGCGGCACCTGGTTTCTTAGTCTGCCGTTTGATGGTCGAACCGTCTTTCAATGTCTTCAAAACACGGCTTGGGCCACGCACGATCTCCATGCCTGATTGGACACCGCTGGTGACTTCAATATCAGCCTCGCCAGTGATGCCGGTTGTCACCTCGATGAACCTCACCTTGTTGCCTTCAATAATGTAAACACCCTTTACGCTCTTTGGTTTCTCGGGACCGCCAACTACCGGGACATTGCCGGCTGTCGGCGATGGCGCCGGCGCGGCTTTCTCGACAATTGCCTCGAGCGGTACAGCGACCACGTTATTCTTTGTCTTAGTGGTGATGGTAGCGGTTGCACTCATCCCGGGTCGCAGGCCGTTGCGAATCTCATCCGGCAACTCGCGCAACTCAACCGTAACCTTGAATTCCTTTGCCTCCTGGACGTTTACACGATTGGAGAGTCCGCCCTGGGTGTCTGACTTTGAAACCGCCAGCGGGTTCTTTTGCGTGACCACCGCAGTGATCTCTTTATCGCCAAGGGCATCAACTTTAACTTTCGCTTGCTGTCCGACTTCCACGTTTGAGATTTCAGTTTCGTCGACGTTAACTTCCACATTGATGGTGGACATATCGGCGATAGTCATCAGCGGCGTCGTCGAAAGACCTGCGACCGCAAACTCGCCGACTCGTGTGGGAATGTCGGCAACGACGCCATTCAGCGGCGATAGCTGAGTGGCCTTCGAGCGCTGGCTCGATTGCCCACGTAACAGCGCCTGCTGCTGACTCGCCCGCATCTCAGACGAGCGGATGCCGGTGCGAGCTTCCTGCACCGAGATCTTTTGTTGATTAGCTCGCTCCTGCGCTTCCTTTACCGCGATCCGCTGAGACTCCAGATTTGCCCTCGCGGTCTGCAACGCAATCTTCGCTTGCTCGAAACGGTCGCGAGCGGCGTCATACTCAGATCTCGATGCGACTCCAGCCTCGATGAGATCGGCATTACGTTTGAGTTCGCGTTGCGCCGTATTGAGATCAACCTGGGCACGATCGACTGACGTTTGCACCGAAACCAATTGCTGGCGCGCTGAAGACACTGAAGCTTCAGCAACTACCAGGCTTTGCTGTGCGGCAGCAACAGCGGTGCGGGCGTTCTGCACATCGTTCATCGACGCTTGTGCGGCTGCCCATTGTGCTTCCTGATTTGACTGGAGCTGCGTTGGATCAATTCGAACCAGGGGTCTGCCCTGGGTGACCTGGTCGCCGGCGTTTACGTAGATTTCCTCAATGCGCCCGGGCACTTCGCTGGTGAGTTTAATGTAGCGAATCGGCCTGACTTCACCCGACGCGGTCACCGTCTGCCTCAGCTCTGGTTTCACTTCCAGCTTGATAGTCGTTACTTCGGGCTCTTCCTTGCGACTAGCGAAAACGCTGATGATGATGATTAGCCCTAATACAGCAACTGCCGAAACAGCAATAATTATCTTCTTCTTACGGGTCAAAGCCATGACTTACTTCCTTCGCTCGGGGGTTAGACTCTTGGTGATAGGGAACCCTGATTTTCGCGCAAATACCTCGTTTTTCGGGTGTATCGGGTTCGCCTAACTCTTACGTCGAAAATCCGTAAACAGTTTCAAATAAGGAGATTCCTTTAATGTAATGACGACTGTCGCGGTCAGGTGTTAACGAAAATCAAATTGCGGCGTCAACATCAGTTTGATGGTATATCAAGCGACGCCTCTACATGAACTCGGGTAACCGGTTGCCAATCAAGTCTGCGAGATTTTGCCGTGCGCGTGAGTCTCTGGTGAAAGGACTCCAATTCATCAAAATTGTTCCCGTTGGCGAGTCTAATGTTTTCGCGATAGAATGACGCACCGTTCCAGGACTCAGTGCTAACCCTTGAAATTGAGAATCTAACGCGGATTGGGCGCGACTCGCAAACTTCCGAAAAACGATGATTACGTGTGAAAGGTGCAAAACCGAGAACCTTGATGGTGACCAATATTGCGATAAATGCGGCGCGCCCCTTCGACCCAACCCCCGCTCAGATTCACCGTATCCCCCGGGAGCAAATGTAATCAAAGCGGACCCTGACGGAAAAAACGGTTCCAAATCCCCTGCGGCAGTTCCCCAACCGGAAGTAGCCGGAAAGGCCACTGCCAGCCGCAATCTCTCCTCTTCGGCAAGGTCGGGTGATAAGCCACACGCTACGTTGGTAATCGAACGCGGCAAGTCGGTGGGAAAACAATTCCCACTAAGCGCGGCAGAGTCGCAAATCGGTCGTTGGGATGCTGACAGTGGTATCTTCCCTGACGTCGATCTGGATTCCGACGATCCGGAAGCCAAGGTGTCGCGGCGACACGCTCGCATCACGATGATGGATGGTAGCTATTTTGTTGAAGACCTTGGCTCAACAAACGGCACGTTCGTGAATCGAGGCAAAAGGCTTCCTGTTGGCGAACGTCACCCGCTGAAAGACGGCGATGAAATTATTGTTGGCAAGACGTTTCTGCGTTTCAAGCTTATGAAGTAGTGCGGAGCTCAAATGTCCGACATGCTTCAGCTTGTTGTGAAAGCAGGGGACACTCAACAATTGTTTGCGGTACCCGACCAAAGATAGACCAGACGGTAATACTCTGAATGACTAAGTGTCTCGAATGTGGTACGCCCACTGTGCCGGGCGAAGCATTCTGCAGCAACTGCGGGACTAGGAACCCTACGGCTGCTGATGCGAAGCCACCTTCACCACCAATTGCAGACGCACTCGCCGAAACCGACGAGGGGTTCGTAGTTTCAGATAATCTCGGCGGACCCTCCACGGATGAAGTTGAATCCAAAGTAAAACACACACAAAAGGGAACCACAGGCGGTCATCAGCCGACAGCTAAACAGCTCGATCCCGGCAGTGTTTTGAATTCTCGCTATGAGATCGTCCGAAGGATTGGCGGCGGCGGTATGGGAGCTGTTTACCTGGCAAAGGACCGCAACCTTGGAGACGCTCCACGTGCAGTAAAGGAAATGGTCGAGGCCCACCTCGATCCGATGATGCATGAGAAAGCGATTGGCGACTTCAAGCGTGAGTCCCTCTTGCTCACTTCGCTCGAGCATCCGTCCATTCCCACAATTTACGATTATTTTTACGACGAGAAACTAGGCAGGTTTTACCTGGTGATGAAGTTCATTGCCGGTGGCGATCTAGCTTCGCGTCTACGCAACGCACCTGGTGCTCGTATCGATGAGAAGACTGTAGCCGATTGGGGAATGCAGACTGCCGATGTTCTGCAGTACCTGCATAGCAGACCCAAGCCAATTATTTATCGAGACCTTAAGCCGGCGAATCTCATGATAGATGGCAACACCAGCCGGATCATGCTGATCGACTTTGGCATCGCGCGCTGGGTCAAGCAGGAAGAGAAGGGCGTTACCGCCGTTGGCACTATGGGCTATGCGCCGCCCGAGCTATTTGGTGGTCGGGTTGAACCGCGGTCAGACGTCTACAGTTTAGGCGCCACCATGTTTCACCTGATGACCGGTTCAGATCCTCAGGACAACCCGTTATTAATTTTCGACTTTACCAAGAACCCTCGGCCGCGACAGATTGCGCCCTCTCTTTCGAGTGAGATGGAGCAAATTCTGATGCGTGCGGTTGAATACAAACCGGAGGATCGATTTCCATCAGCGGGCGCATTTCGTGATGCATTAGCAAATCATCTGGAAAAGCTTATGGCTGGGCATGTGACTTACGGAAGTGACTCAGCGCACATAGGCAGTGAAACAGTTCAGGTGCAAACGGTGTATTGCGGCTTCTGCGGTGGAAGAATTGCCGCTGATGATATTTTCTGCGCTCACTGCGGGGCGCGTCAGCCGCTTGCGGGAGCGGGATCGAGCGCAACCCTGAGGGCTTCCAGGCCGACTGCAAAGCTGGTGGTTGCTGGAACCACGGAACTTGACGCATCCTTCGTTTTGCAAAAAGACAACAACCTTCTGGGCCGGACCGATCCACATTCAAACGTGTTTCCCGAGATCGATCTTTCCAGGTTTGATCCGGAAACGAAGGTTTCACGCCGCCACGCGCGAATTTGGCGCGAAGGAGAAACGTTTCTGGTCGAGGATTTAGGGTCGGTTAACGGCACTGTGATTAACGATTCGGTCAGGCTTGCACCGCGCCAGCCGCGTGTGCTTGATAGTGGGGACAAGCTTCGTCTTGGTGAAACGACCCTGCATTTTCTTTTGGGATAGTCGATATTGAGTGGCGGCCGCCATCAAAGGTACCGCTTCCGGTTCCAGGACTGGCACATCCATTAAATGACAGCTAGAGCGGAAAATGTTGGACCGCCTCAAAATTTGCGACAACGACGGTCAGTGCAGACGTTGCCAGCGGTTCGCGCGCCCTTCTCGTTAAGGTGTGGCGCGATCCTCGTGGATTACATTGTTCTAATATCGATTGTTGCGTGCAGCACCCTAATTAGTCGTTTGTTGGGTGGAGGCGCGCGCGCTGCCGGTAACTCTTCGGAAACGATTGGCGTTGTGCTGGCGCTGCTGGCCGCCGCCCTGGATCTCGGAGTGCTCCCCGGTCTCACTGGTCTAACGCTCGGTAAATGGGCCACTGGGTTGCGGATCCGGCGCGCCGATGGTGGTGAGATTGGAATCGGCAGAGCCTTCCTGCGTCATTTTGTAGGATACCCACTTTCGTTGCTGACGTTAGGCCTGGGTTTCCTGATCGCCGCCTTCAACGAGCGTGGTCGAGGACTACACGATTTAATTGCCGGCACTCGCGTGGTGCGTGATGGTCCAGCCCTACGCGACTAAGAACCAAGGTTTAATTTCTGAAGACAAATGGCTGAGCTAATAGTTAAATACCCCGACCGCGCCCCAGACCGCTTCCCGCTTGGCAGACTGCGTATCACGCTTGGCCGCTCGGCCCGCAACGACCTCTGCATTCCTGATCCTTTCGCCTCGCGAGTGCACGCGGAAGTGCGTCGCGAAGGTGAAGAATATTTTCTGCAGGATCTTGGTTCCGCAAATGGCACGCTCTACAACGGCGCCACAGTGGAAGGAAACATCCCGCTGACGGCTGGCGGCCGCATTCAAATCGGCGAAACCGAAATCGTCTTTGACGATGGCTCCTATCACTCAAGCATGGGCGCCACGATGATCACTGACAACTCTTCGGTTTCACTTCCCGAAGCAACGATTGCTCTCGCCTCGGGAGACAGGACGACCTCGGGTCTGTTAGAGGCAATCGAAGGCGCGCGCACAAAACCGGAGCAGCGAGTGGTTGAACAGGTAACTCGAGAGGACGATCTGCTGGCGCTGATCAGTAAAGTGGGAATTACCTTGCTGGCGTCGTCCACGCTCAGTGAAACTCTTGAACAGATCGTCTCGCTTGTATTCGAGGCGGTTCCTGCCGATCGCTGTCTCTTGATGATGCGCGACGAGGCTAATGAAGATTTGAAAGTGGCAGTGGCTCGCCTGCGTGATCGTGTTGGTGAAGTCGGCGAAATTCGCGTCAGCCGTAATGTGATGGATGAAGTGGTGATGCGCGGCAATTCGGTTTTAACTTCCGACGCTCAACACGACCCTCGGTTTGCCAGCGGCACTATGGTGTTGCAAGGAGTCAGATCTGTTTTGGCGGTGCCGCTCGGTGTGGCCGAAAAAGTGTTTGGCATCATTTACGCTGACTCACCCATTGCTGAAGGAAGGTTTACCGAAGACCATCTCAAGGTGCTGACGACCTTAGCTTCGGTGGCTGCCATTCGCGTAGAGAACGCAAGATTGACGGAGGCACGTTTTCAGCAGGAGCGACTCGAGCGCGAACTCCAACTCGCCAGCGAGATTCAGCAACGTTTTCAGCCGGCTGCGCCGCCTATTGTCTCGGGATATGAACTGCAGGGTATTAGTTTTCCCTGTTACGAAATTGGCGGCGACTACTACGATTTTATCGAGCGAGATGATGGTCGCCTGGTGATTGCGCTTGGAGACGTGTCGGGAAAGGGAACCGCGGCAGCTTTGCTCATGTCTTCACTGCATGCCGCGATTCATGCGCAAACCGGTTCCCACGATTCGATTGTGGAGACGATTTCGGCGGTCAATAAATACCTCGCCGAGAACATTCCGCCGAATCGCTTCGTGACGCTGTTCTACGCCGAGCTCGATCCTGAGTCTGGTGCGGTTTCGTTTCTGAACGCTGGTCATAATCCACCGCTGATCGTCCACGCCGCAGGAACAGTCGAGCAACTCGCCTCAGGTGGCCTACCGCTGGGAATCAAAGCTGACGCTGATTACCGCGAAGGCAGGACCACGTTGCAGCTGGGTGATGTGCTCGTGATTTACTCGGATGGCGTAACTGAAGCAGCGAGTCCAAACGGTGAAGAGTTTGGACCAACCAGACTCTATGAAGTAGTGTCGCGTAATGTAGATGCTTCAGCGGCAGGTATTCGCGATCGCATCGAGTCAGCGCTAACGAAATTCTCTCAAGGCACGCAAGCTGCCGATGACATCACGCTCGTAATCGTCAAGCGTCAAACTGAGGCGCGACGCTTAGCTGCCAGTGGGCCTCACTAAATAGCAACTTAAGTTCGAGTGCGCATTCAAATGCGTTCGAAGCGCCAAAGGCGCAAAGGTGGTTCATCACCCATCACTCCCTACTCGTCACGCTTCACTCATTAGTCATTACTCGTTAGCTTTCCCCGTCAGCAGCGCATCGCTTTTCAGCGTCTGTGGGCCACTGTCGTTGCACATCGCATACGAAGCTCCCGGATACATGGTCACCCCGGCGTGTTCGCCTTTGGCGTTGATGATGTAGAAGTTAATGCCGAAGTTGGGATTGCCTTTGCTGTTGAGCAGACGTTTCTCCACGGTGTTTGCCTTGATTCGTCTCAGCGCTTCCATGCCGGCGTCTTTCGGGTGCTTTCCGCGGCGCATCTCTTCCACGATCAGAAACGAACACAGATTGTAGAGATTGGCCTCGCCTCTACCGGTTGAACCTGCCGCTCCAACTGCTCCGTCCACATAGAGTCCCGCTCCAAGGATCGGCGAGTCGCCAACGCGGCCGGGGATCTTCCAGGCCAGACCGCTGGTGGTAGTAACGCCGCAGATCTCGCCCTTGGAATTTATACCGTTGCAGTTAATTGTGCCGTAGTAGTGTTCCCGATTGATCAGTCCTTCATCGACCATCTTCAGGCCTTCCCGATGCCAAACCTCCGCCCGCGTTTTTGGATCCAGGTAATGCGATGGATCAGTTCGCCTTTTCCACTCGAGCCAAAGTTTTCGTGAATTCTCGGTGTTGAGATCGTCTTCGATCTTGAACCCCATGTTGCGCGCAAACATCTGGGCGCCGTGGCCCACCAGCAGGTGATGGTCGGTGTAATCCAACACTGCTTTCGCCACCAGCGAAGGCGTGCGCACCCCTTCCAGCGCCGCCACAGCGCCCGCGCGCTTTTTGGGACCATGCATGCAGGAGGAGTCGAGCTGAACTATGCCGTCGGCATTGGGCAACCCGCCATAACCGACACTGTCGTCGAGCGGATCGAGTTCGCAAATGTTGACTCCGGCAATGACGGCGTCAAGCACGTCCGCGCCCTGAGTCATCATGGTGAAGGCCTTCTCTACCGAAGTCATCGGGCCGTCATTCGTAAAGCTATTGCCGTTGGATGAGGCGACTACAACGGGCTTTACACCGCTCTGAATTATGACGTTGGGAAGCTGAGCGACGGCCGACTTTGCTGATGCCAGCGTTAATCCGGCGACGGTGCTTTGGCGAATGAAGTCTCGCCGCTTGATTCTTTTTTTCATAAGCTCTCTTTGATCCTTTCGGCGGTCTTAGGGCCGATGCCATCCACCTGGTCCAGCCCTCCGCCTTCGACGAACTTCTTTAATTCATCGCGCGAAGAAACCTTGAATTTCTGATGGAGCGTCGCCGCAGTCTTCGGGCCGATGCCCGGAATCTCCAGTAAATCGAGCACCGTCTCCGGGGTTTCGGCGGTCAGTCTTTCCCAGGCGTCGAACGTACCACGTTCCAACATCTCGATGACTTTCGCAGCGATGGCCTTCCCAACGCCAGGTATCGACTGCAATCCAGCCACTCCCTCAGCTGCGGCGATCTGTTTTAACGGCGTGGGCCATGTCTCGATTGCTTCCGCCGCATTCCGATATGAACGCAGGCGAAACGGATCGTCGCCGCGAATATCCATCAGCGCAGCGAGGCGGTAAAACCTGCGAGCTATAGCTTCGTTGTTCACGGGTATCTTGGAAGGTCGTCGCTAGTATACTTCTTCTCAAATCATGTGGGTAAGAGAACTGCTGATTCGAAGTTTGGCACGCTCGTTCGGTCCAGAACCGGAAGCGGTTTTGTTTCGTCAGGTGGTCATGTTCAAGCAACGATCATTGTGCCCGTGCCGGAGTCGGTGAAGATTTCCGTGAGTAGGGCATTTCGCGAAGTGCCGCTGAGAATATGAGCACTGTGCACACCGCGTCGCAGGAGAGCGATGATACTTTGGAGTTTGGGAATCATTCCGCCGGTAGCGGTTCCGTCCTCGATCATGGCTTCCGCTTCCGCAGCGGTGAGGCGGGACAACTTCGTTTCTGGTTCACCGGCCCGCACGTAGATCCCGTCAACGTCCGACAGCAGAATCAGCTTTTCAGCCTTCAGTTGGGCAGCAATTTCCGCAGCAATGGTGTCCGCGTTGATATTGAAGACCGTGCCTTCAGTGTCGGCACCCAGCGACGAGATGACCGGCAAATAGCCCTGGTCCAACAAAACTGTCAGCAGCCGCGAATTGATTTCAACTACATCGCCAACGTGCCCGAAATCAACTTGAGAACGCTCGCCCGTCTCCCGGTTAAGCACTTCTTTTGGTGGACGACGCTCCGCGTGGACGATGTTGCCGTCAACTCCCGATAGACCCACCGCTTCAATTCCACGATTTCGCAGCGCTGACAGGATGTCGATATTAATCTTCCCGGCGAAGATCATCTTCGCCATTTCGAGGGTGGCATCATCGGTGACCCGGCGACCTTCAATAATTGTTTGCTCGATACCCATGCGGGAAGCCAGCTCACTTAATTGTTTCCCACCACCATGGACCAGGCAGATTCGTATGCCAACCTGATGAAGCAGCGCCAACTCTTCAGCCAGTGAACTCAGGTTGTCAGGATTCTCAGTAGCTTTGCCCGAGAGCTTCACTACAAAGGTTTGACCCTGGAACTTTTGAATGTAAGGCAGCGCCTCGCGCAACAAATCGAGACGCAACTGATCGCCGACTTCGTTGGTATTAGTCATGACGTTCGGGCCGCGGATAACGCGGATATTCGCGGATCAGAAGGACAAATTTTTAGAAAAGTTCCATCTTCTCTGTGCGTCCTCTGTGTCTGTGGTGGATGTATCCCAAGGTTCTCCCGCCACGGAGCCTCAGAGAACACAGAGGATGCACCGAGGCTTTTAAAAGAACCCCCACTTACCTCGAGGTCGCTAATAGTTTTGTCATGATCGCTTTCTGGATATGCAGCCGGTTTTCGGCTTCGTCAACTACTACAGACGCCGTGGAGTCGATCACGCCGTCAGTCACAATCACATTGCGACGCACCGGCAAACAATGCATGAAGATTCCCTGACTGGTTCTAGCCATTTTTCCTTCATCGACAATCCACTGTTCACGATAAGGGGCACGTTCGGCGATATCTTTCTCGGGCGCACCGTAGAATCTGTGACTGCCCCAACTCTTCGCATAGATCACTTCGGCGCCGTCAAACGCTGCATCAATATCGTTGGTTGTCTCCACAGCGCCGCCCGACGCTGCCGCATGTGTCCTCGCAGTTTCCATTAGCTTATGGTCGAGCTCATAGCCTTTCGGGTGCGCAACTACAATGTCGTGGCCCACCTGCGACGCCGCGAGTAAGAAACTGTTCGGCACAGCCATGGGCAGTGGCTTTGGATGCCAGGCCCAGGTGAGTACGACTCGTTTGCGCCCCGCTCCACGCTGTTCACGAATCGTCATCATGTCTGCCATGGCCTGACACGGGTGATGCATTGCCGACTCGAGGTTGATGAGTGGCACCTGAGAGTGACGCGCAAACGCAGTGAGCACGGGGTCAGTACGTTCTTCCTCCCAGTTTTTCAGAGCAGCGAATGTGCGCACGCCAATACCGTCGCAGTATCGCCCTAACACACGCACAAACTCAGCAACGTGTTCGGTCTTGTCACCATCCATTACCACGCCATCGCGGTGTTCGAGTGTCCAGCTGGTTCCTCCCGGCTCGAGCACCACAGCATTACCGCCAAGTTCATAAATGCCAACCTGCATTGAAGCGCGCGTCCGCAAACTGGGATTGAAGAACACCAGTGCGACTGAACGACCAGCCAAAGGCTGTTCATTGATTCGGCCGCTCTTGAACCGTATCGCCGATTCTATTAGCTGGTCCAGGTCAGCACGCAAGAAGTCAGCAGTAGTTAGAAAATGTTTCATTCCCAGGAATCGTTGGAGGTAATCGCAATTGTTTTTCTGCCCGAGCCGCAGTTAAAGCTTGTACTCAGTGCGCCTGTAACCTTAGGTTGCTCGCCTCTCGACGAGCGATTTTGCCAGCCCAAATAAACTAATCAAGAGCCAGAACGCTTCCATCAGGAAAGCCGACAGATTGAAGCGAACCACCAAAGAGATCATGACCAACACTGCACCGGCTGCGTTTAGAAGTAAGTAAGTGATCGATGAACTTGCCAGCTTATCAAGCTGCAGGAGCAGGTAAGCGACCACCATCATCAACACACCGATGTTCCCTGCAAAATCGAAAAGACTGTAGTCCAAGCGACGCCTCCGCTTTATGCCTGCGGCCCGGTAACCATCTTGAGAGCCTCAATAAAAATATCTACCTCAGACTGTTGCAAACACAACGGCGGAAGGAGTCGGAGCACATTAGGACTGCTCGAAGTGCCGGTAATGATTTTTTTCTCGAGCAGGGCTTGATGAACCGGCGCAGCCTTATCGCCAAATTCCAGGCCAAGCAGAAATCCGCGTCCCTTCACAGACTTCACCGCGGGTACTTCCAACAAACGCTTTCGCAAATGCGTCTCAACAGTTCGTACATTCGCCAGCATGTCGTCGCGCTCGATAGCTTCAAGAGTTGCGGTTACGGCTGCCATTGCCACCATGCCGCCGCCAAACGTGGTGCCAAGATCATTCTCTTTGATGTGTGAAGCGATCTTTTCATTCACGAGGCAAGCGCCTACTGGTATTCCACTCCCTAAAGCTTTTGCGAGGGTCACGATATCCGGCACTACCTTCGAACTTGCCTCGCTGCCGGCGAAAAACCATTCACCCGTTCGTCCAACCCCTGTCTGAACTTCATCAAAAATTAAAACAATACCGAACTCATCGCATCGCTCTCGTAACTCGCAAAAGAATTCCGGGTCGGCAGTGCGTACCCCAGCCATCGACTGAATCGGCTCGAGCATGATGCCGGCGATCGAATCGTCTGCAATCGCACGGACGGATTCAATATCTCCAAACTCCGCGGAGATATGTCCCGGAACATTTGGTTTACCGATCTCTCGATACTTTCCCAGAAACGTCGCGCTAATCGCATCGGCCGTCCGTCCATGAAAGCCGCCGGAGAAAGTGATGATCTTTTCGCGACCCGTCGACATGCGGGCCATGCGCATCGCATTCTCATTTGCCTCAGTGCCTGAGTTGCAGAAGAACGCCTTCGTCAACGAATCCGGCGCAATTGAAACGAGCTTCTCGGCAGCGCGGGCGCGCGTATCCGAGTGAACCAGATTGGAATAGAACAAGAGCGTCTCGGCCTGTTGCCTGATCGCGGCCACTACGTGCGGATGTGAGTGACCCGTTCCAGCTACCGCATGACCGCCATATAGATCAAGGTAAGTTTCGCCTTCGGTCGTGTGGATCCAAACGCCCTCGCCTCGCTCGGCGACAATTGGCATTTTCTTGTAGGTCGCGAGCTGATAGCGATCCTCAAGCTCGGCCACTCGTTCAAGACCTGTGTCGATCTCTGTTTTCATCCCACCCTTGCTCCATTCGGAACCAAAACTTCCGGTACTGCTAACGCAGGTAGTAACCCGTCGGCGTATCCGATATCGAAAAGCATTCCTTCCGATAATTCCCCCAACATCTTCCTTGGCTGGAGATTCACTACAAACAGCGCCTGCCTGCCTTCAATCTCGGCTAAATTTTTCCGCTCCGTTTTCATGCCGGCTAGAATGTTTCGGCGATGATCGCCGAAATCCACAACTAACCGGACCAGTTTGTCTGAACCGTCAATGTCTTCGACCGAAATGATTGTTCCAACTCTGACGTCAATGCTCTCGAGCTGCGCCAATGCGATTGCTGGTTTCAGTGGAGCAGGTTTGAATTTATCGGTCACGGATTAGTACCCACCAACATCAATCCCGTCGTTTCATCGAGTCCAAACATCAAATTCATATTCTGCACGGCCTGACCCGCGGCTCCCTTTACAAGATTATCGAGAGCAGAAAAGACAACCACCTGTCGGCCGCGTACCGCAAACCCCAAATCGCAGAAATTTGTCGTCTTGACCCAATTGATGTCGGGTGAACCTTTAACCAATCTTATGAAGAAAGAGTCTCGGTAGAAATCCTGAAAAACTTCTCGTAGAGATTCCGCTGTCATCTCTTCGTCGGTTTCCGTGTAGATGGAAGCGAAGATGCCGCGTGCAACTGGAAGCGAGTGGGTCATGAAAACAAGTTCATTGGCCCAGTCGCCGACGTTCGTAAGTTCCTGTTCGATCTCGGGCACGTGCTGATGCGTGAAGGGCTTATAAGCGTAAAACGAGTTCATGCGTTGGGGATGGTGCGTGTTGGCGGCGGCTTTGACGCCAGATCCCGATGACCCGGTTTTGGCATCAACGATCACTCGTCCATTGATCATCCCCGCGGCAACCAAAGGCGCAAGACCGAGCAAGGTAGCCGTGGCAAAACATCCTGGATTGGCGATTAGACGAGCGCTCGGAATTGCGTCACGATTCGTTTCCGTCAAGCCGTAAACAAACTGAGACTGGGACGACATTGCAGTGTGCGGACGCCCGTAGTGTTTCTCAAAGCTTTCCTGAGAGCGCAGGCGAAAGTCTCCAGACAGATCGATGGCTTTGACATCCTTCGGTAGGCGGGGAACGACATCCATCGCCTGGCCATGCGGTAGCCCCAGAAAAACACAGTCAACTCCAGGCAGTTGATCTGGAGCTGGAATGAAATCGAGATCGGTTAAGCCGAGAAGGTTTTTGTGAACCTCGCTTACTGGTTTTCCCGCTTGCTCGTTGGCTGTGACAAAAACAATTTCGGCATGCGGATGAAAGAGGAGGATCCGCAGTAATTCCGAGCCACCGTAACCGGAGCCGCCAAAGATGCCGATGCGGATTTTCTTGTCGGTCGTTGGGTTCATCTTGCGCGATTAGAAGCGGCTCTGGTTCACCGGGAAAGTATGCGTTTCATTCGCGGTTTGCTAGGCTGTTTCAGCTTTATTACTTTTGGTCCAAAGGTCACTTAGCAATGCGTAAGTTCGCTTATGTGTTTTTGGTTCTGGCGATCGCCTTCATCGCTCTCGGAATGAGGGGTCAGCGCACCTTCCTCTTCGTTGGCCTTGCGTTCCTTGTGGTCGCGATGCTTCGCTTTCTCCCCAGACGCCGGCGTTAAAAACTATCTTGAAGTGCAGCCCGGGCCGTCTCAGTCCGTGAAATTGAAACCAGTCAGGCAGCAGTTTCAACCAGCGTCCGTTCGAGCTTTGCGTTGATAATTGCGAAAAGCTGTTCGCCATTGCGCCGCGCATTCGCAGCTGGTACGCCAAATTCTCTTTCGACGTAGTCTTCACCCATCTGAGAGTCAGTTACCGATCCAGCAACTAAATCCACTTCCATTCCACGACGCCGGAAAAGCTCGATTCCACCCCAGGCACCCACGTAGTCGGAGGCGCAAAAAATGAGCGCAGCAGTTGCATCCCGTAATTCGGCATCCTCAAAAATCGATTCGACTGAATAGCCGCCGAGGATGCCGTCGCCGAGTTCCACCACGATCAGATCCGGAGAGCTCTCGTTTAGCTTTGCAATGACGGCTTTAGCCACCGGCGCCAGATCGTCAACACCCACAGTGGACGGGAGACCGCAATCGAGAAAACTTGCGGTTGCCAGGGCGCCGTGGTCGGCCATGTTCAGCGTGTCACGCAGGCAGGCTACGCCTGACAGTTTCGCAGCGGCGATTCTCAAGCCGGCTCGACTGGCCTGTTTGATGAGCTCCGTCGCCGCGTAAGTCTTGCCACTATTCATGCTGGTTCCGGCGATCATCACGAGCGGCGCACTGCTTCCCAAAGATGATCGAAGCGGCAACGCCGCATCGGAGATGTTCAACGCGCGACCGTCTTCCGTACAAACAACTCCGATGACTTCAACCTGGATCGCATCTCCGAGACTCGAGTGATGGCCCGTGCAATAACCAATCACACCACCCATATTAAGCAGGTGGAGTCGATCGCCGGCTTTCAAGCTCTCAGGAACGTCTCCGACAAAACCTTTCAAAGCGCGCCGTCGGCCCAACACGCCCAACAGAATGTCTCCCGGGTTGACCTTAGCCAATCGTCCGGTTGGCAGCTCGAGCATGTTGTAGGTAGCACTGTCAGTCAGCGCCTTGACCGCGACCACGTCACCGGCGCGAGGCACGCTCAAATGGTCGCCGACAGCAACCGTCTTAGCCAGGCCCAATGGCGACGTCGCCGATCCGATCTTGTCGGCTTCGACAACCTTCACTTCAGAGAAATGATTATGCAGTTTTTCCATTTCAACTCCCCCGATTGCCAAGTCTTAGTCTCAACGCATTGAGCTTAATGAAGCCTTCCGCGTCACGCTGGTTGTAAACAGTGTCTGCTTCAAAAGTCGCCACATTCTCATCGTAGAGCGAATGCGGCGAGCGTCTACCTACGACAATCGCATTGCCGCGATAAAGCTTCAGACGAACATCGCCGGTAACCTTCAATTGCGTTTCGTCCACCATTTTGCGCATCAATTCAAACTCGGGGGCAAACCAGAACCCGTAGTAGATACTTTCGGCAAACTTCACGCCCAGCGAGTCACGCAGATGCATCACTTCGCGATCAAGCGTGATCGACTCCAGCGCGCGGTGAGCAGCCTGAAGAATAGTCACTCCCGGCGTCTCGTATACTCCACGAGATTTCATGCCGACGAAGCGGTTCTCCACCAGATCGACGCGACCAATTCCGTGTTCACCACCAAGTTTGTTGAGCGTTTCCAGCAGTGCGACCGGACCCGGCTGTTTGCCGTTAACCGCAACCGGCTCGCCCTTTTCAAAAGATACTTCGACAATTTCGGCTTCCGCTTGGGCGTTCTCGGGAGAACGAGTGAGTTGGAATATCTCCTCAGGGGGCGCGGCCCATGGGTCCTCGAGAATTCCGCCTTCATAAGAAATGTGCATTAGGTTGCGATCCGTTGAATACGGCTTCGCATGGGTCGCAGTGATTGGAATGTTATGCTCCTTCGCATAAGCGATCAGGTCCATGCGACCTTTGAAATCCCATTCACGCCATGGAGCAATCACTTTGATGTCCGGTTGTAGGGCGTAATACGTCAACTCGAAACGCACCTGATCGTTGCCCTTGCCGGTTGAACCATGGGCGACTGCGTCAGCGCCTTCCTTTTGCGCGATCTCGATCTGGCGCTTGGCGATTACGGGGCGGGCGAGGGAAGTGCCCAGCAGGTAGACACCTTCGTAAACTGCGTTTGCCTTAACCGCGGTCCAGACGTACTCGCGCACAAACTCTTCGCGAAGATCCTCGACGTAAAGTTTCGAACCTCCTGTGGCAAGTGCCTTCTCTTCCAGACCCGTGAGTTCTTCGCCCTGGCCAACATCGGCGCAGTAACAAACTACTTCGCAGCCATACTCTTCTTTGAGCCAGCGAAGCATTACCGAAGTGTCGAGTCCGCCTGAATAGGCCAACACTATCTTTTTGATCTTTTTGTTTTCCATGAATCTTTCTGATTAATGCTTTGTCAGGGCTCAGTTGTTAGTGGTCAGTTGTCTTGTTGTTGGTCGCAACTATTGCTAACCAATTTTCTTCACTCAACCGGGCAAGAACAGCTACTTACAACTGACCAATAACTGACAAAAGAACAAACCACCAAGTTCAAAGTTCAGCGCCTCCGCGTTTTTATCCAAACAGATTCCAAATTTCTTTGATCGCCGCTCGTTGTGACTTAGCGTCGCGAACGGCAATGAAGATCGTGTCTTCACCGGCAATTGTCCCCACAATCTCTTCAAGCGCTGCGCCATCGATTTGCACTGCTACTGCCGAAGCCAATCCCGGCTCAGTTCTCGCCACCACCAGGTTGTCGCCCGCAAGGTCAAGACTGAGCAGCCCGTGCGCGGCAGCTCCATTCGATTTTGGCACCGTGTAATGCCCTCGATGCTTTACAATCCCAAGCTCCTCCATGTCCCTGGAGAGGCTTGATTGCGTTGCCGGCACGCCCGCACGTTCAAGCGAATCGCGTAGTTCGGCCTGTGTGCCGAAGGGCTTTGCCTGTATCAGGCTCAGCAACTTTCTTTGCCGTAACTCTTTCTGCATATCGTCTATGCTATGCACTGAATTTGCATAACAAGTGCATAGATGCATAAAATACCGGACTGGATGGCCGAGGTCAAGTGGGCGGTTCTGTAATGAGGAGAACACATGAAGGCAGGCAAGAACCTTTGGGGCGGAAGATTTACCGGTGAACCGGATCCAGCATTCACCCGGTTTAATAATTCGTTTGGCTTTGACCGCAGGTTGTTTGAAGTGGATGTGCGTGCAAGTGTGGCCCACTGCAACGGGCTGGTGGGTGCGGGAGTGCTGACTCGCACCGAAGGTGAAACTATCAAAGACGGCCTGCAGTCAATCCTGGCAAACTCCAAGTCGGATCCCGGTTACTTCAACCATGACTCGGAAGACGTACATTCATTTGTTGAGTCAAGACTCGTTGACTTGATCGGCGACGCCGGTCGCAAGCTGCATACGAGCAGGAGCCGCAACGATCAGGTCGCTACCGATTTACGTTTGTGGCTGCGCGACGCAATCGATCAGCTCTCCCTAAAGGTGCGAAATACTCAGGAAGCCCTCGTCGAACTCGCCGAGAAAAACTTGAGCGCAGTCATGCCTGGCTACACACACCTACAGCGTGCGCAGCCGATACTCTTCGCCCATTGGTGTCTCGCCTACTTTGAAATGTTTGGTCGTGATCGCGGCCGGCTCGCTGACGTTCGTACGCGAGTCAATCAATTACCCCTCGGCTCTGGTGCTCTCGCGGGTGCTTCATTTCCGATCGACCGTGAAGCAGTCGCAGCTGAATTAGGCTTTGACGGGGTTACCCGAAACAGCGTCGACGCCGTCAGTGATCGAGATTTTTGTGTGGAGTTTGCGAGCGCTTGTTCGCTGATTATGGTGCATCTGTCGCGGCTCGCAGAAGAGATCATTCTCTATTCGACTACGGAGTTTCAGTTTTTCGAGTTGAGTGATGCGGTGGCAACAGGCTCGAGCTTAATGCCGCAAAAGAAGAATCCCGATTCGATGGAGCTCGTGCGCGGCAAAGCCGGACGCGTGTTTGGTCACACCGTCTCGCTGTTGACGATATTGAAAGGACTGCCATTAGCCTACAACAAGGACATGCAGGAAGATAAAGAAGCGATCTTCGGTTCCTACGACACGACTGCTGACTCCCTTGAGGTATCGTCAATCGTTTTGCGCAACTTGTCTTTGAATGAAGAGAAAATGTTGGCGGCTGCGTCGAAAGGAATGATGAACGCAACCGAGCTGGCCGACTATCTGGTTCGCAAGGGCCTGCCGTTTCGCGAAGCTCACGAAACGGTGGGCAAGCTTGTCATCAGAGCACTCGAGCTTGAGGTGGAGTTGCAGGACCTGTCGCTTGAAGAACTCAAATCAGTTTCGGACCGTATTGATGAGGATGTTGTTGATTCGCTATCACTCAAATCTACGTTGGCTTCAAAATCGCAAACCGGCGGGACCGCTCCCGAACAGGTAAATAAAGCTCTGGAACTCGCTCGCAAAGGTCTGGCCAGTTAAAGAACTGATCGTTCTGCCAACTCTTCATCCGCTTTCCGGATCTTGTGAATCGTGCTCCTTCTGTCGGCAATTAGTTCTTCGTGAAGTCAGACAAGATTCACACGATTTGTTTGCTGTATTGACAATCATCACTCCGGCGCATTAAAAACTTCCCGCACTTTCCAATCCATCCTTTGAACAGACCGTGGAGGTCTTCATGACAACGTCTCGTCGCGATTTCATAAAAACTGCGGGTGTTGCTGCGGGCGCTATCGCCCTGCCTTCGGCGTTGCCATCGTGGATCAGCAGCGTCGATGCTGCTGAGGCCGCGACTGCGGCAGTGGTGGACAAGAACGCGCTGGCGGATATTGCCTTAAGCACTGCCCGACGCTTGGGGGCCACCTACGCCGACATTCGGATCAACCGTTATCGTATCGAAGCGATCTCAACGCGAGAGAAGCAGGTGCAGAACGTTTCGCGCAGTCAGAACTTTGGTTTTGGCGTGCGGGTCCTGTTCAAAGGCACCTGGGGTTTTGCCTCGAGTCGAGAGGTGACTCCGGAGGAAGTACAAAGAATAACTCGACAAGCCATGGACATCGCGCGTGCAAACTCCGTCTACCAGCGCAAGCGCATCGCCTTGGCTCCCGCGCGAAAGGTAGTCGCTAAATGGAAGAGTTCATTTGAGAAAGATCCTTTCAATGTAGGCATTGATGACAAGATCCAGTTTCTACTCAAACTGAACGAGGGCGCCTTGAAGACGCAGGGCGTCAGTTTCGTAACGTCGTCGATGGGATTTGTTAATGAACAGAAATTCTATGCATCGACAGACGGCTCCCGCATCGAGCAGTACATCATTCGCGCGAATCCCAACTTCAACGTCACCGCCGTCAATCGCACGACCGGCGACTTCCAGTCGCGCAGTTCACTCGGCGGGCCACAGGGGCTGGGATATGAATACATGGAAAAATATCCATGGATGAAGGAAGCGGAAAGCGCGGGCCAGGATGCGGTGGCGAAGCTGCAAGCCAAACCAATTGAGCCTGGCAAGTATGATCTGGTGCTACACCCATCGCATTTGTGGCTCACGATCCATGAATCGGTCGGCCATCCGACCGAACTTGATCGTTCGCTTTGGTGGGAAGCGAATTACGCCGGCACAAGTTTCCTGACTCGCGACAAGATCGGCAAACTGCAATTTGGTTCGAAGATTGTAAATTTCATTGCTGACCGAACTCAGCGCGGTGGGTTGGCGACGATCGGCTACGACGATGAAGGCGTTCCCGGTCAGCAGTGGCACCTGATCAAAAACGGGCTATTTGTCGATTGGCAAACCACGCGAGATCTAGCGTCAATGTCTCCGAAAAAGAAGTCATATGGTTGCTTGCATGCGGACAGCTGGGGCAGTGTTTCTTTTCCGCGTATGCCAAACGTTTCGCTCCAACCCGGAACTGAGAACAAGAGTCTGGACGATCTGGTGGCTGGCGTGGACAAGGGAATTCTAATCTACGGAAACGGCAGCTATTCGATCGATCAGCAGCGTTACAACTTTCAGTTCGGCGGACAGACCTTCTGGGAGATCAAGAACGGCAGGGTTGGCTCAATGGTCAAGGACGTTGCCTATCAATCTCGGACGACCGACTTCTGGAATTCATGCGATGCACTCGGCGGAGTGGGAACCTATGAACTAGGCGGAAGTTTCAATGATGGTAAGGGCGAGCCGGGACAATCGAATACGGTCAGTCATGGCTGCCCGGTAGCGAGGTTTCGCCAGGTGAATGTGCTTAATACCGCCGCAACGTAAAGAATCATGAAAATGTTTCGGTCTACGGATGAAGTACTAGAAATGACCTAAGACGAGAGGGACGGAACCGATGCTTACTGAAAGCGACGCGAAAGAGATAACACAGAAACTGCTGGGTTACGTCAAAGCTGACGATGCAACAGTAAATGTGGGTAGTGAAAACTATTCGCACCTCCGTTTCGCAGCCAACGCATTTACCACCAGTGGCGCGCGCGAGAACACCACCGTGGGCGTCACCGTGTGGATTGACCAGAAACGTGGCTCATCCTCAACGAATGAGATGGATGATGAATCACTCAGAGCCGCGGTAACCGAGGCAGAAACTCTCGCCCGCATATCTCCAGTCGATCGCGAATACCTGCCCACCCTTGGCCCCCAAACGTACCGGCCGGTAGATGGTTATTCAGAAAATACTTCGAATATCTCACTCCAGGATCGAGCTCGCGCCATTAATGATGTAATCGCAAGTTGCGAAAGGTCTCGAGTGGTGGGCGCGGGATTTCACCAGGCGCGTGGGTCCGCTAACGCTTCGGCGACGAAGAAAGGCAATTTCAACTATTCACGTTCGAGCCTGGTAAGTTTGTCGACTACAGCGCGCACGGCCGACGGTGGTAGCTCGGGGTATTTCCTGCGCAACCACTTCGACGTATCGAAGCTGGACTCGAAACGAGTTGCACGCGAGGCCATTCGCAAGGCTCTGGAGTCTAGGCAGCCGCGCACGCTGCCGCCGGGCGTTTATCAGGCGATATTGGAACCCCAGGCGGTTGCGGATTTGCTGTCAGGCTTCGCGTTTGGTTTCGATGCGCGCAGTGCTGACGAGGGCCGTAGTCCGTTTTCAGCGCCGGGTGGCAAAACAAAAGTAGGACAGCAGATTTTTGACGAACGAATAAACATTTACAGCGATCCCTGGAACGCGGAATTGCCAGGTTCACAGGCGGCCCAAAGCGGAATACCCGCTCAGAAGATTTACCTGGTGCGTAATGGAGTCCTCGAGAATCTGGTTTATTCGCGATTCTGGGCCAGGCAAAAAGACAAGGAACCCACTCCTGGTCCAGTCAACAACATCATGGAAAGCTCGGCGCGGGCATCAACACTTGAAGAGATGATCAAGGCGACCGAGCGAGGCTTACTCATCGGCCGCTTCTGGTATATCCGTGGAGTTGACCCACGCACTGCGTTGCAGACAGGGCTCACGCGCGACGGAGTGTGGTATGTGGAGAAGGGGAAGATTCAGTATCCGGTAAGTAATTTCCGATTTAATCAAAGCTTGATGCAGTTGTTGGCGCCTGGGAACGTTGAACTGATCGGGGCGGCAGAACGAGTCGGAAGTTCGGAAGGACAGGGTGGCAGTTCGGCGTTGTTGCCGGCGTTGAAAGTGAAACAGTTTAACCTCACGTCACAGTCGGAGGCTGTGTAATACATCGACTACGGCTACCGTCTCCGGTTCTTTGGCGATGGTGATGGCGAGGGGAGCTCTGGAGGAGTGGCCCCTGCGGTCGGATAAATTGTTTCCTGGTAAATGTAGCTCCCGTCCTGAAGTTTTAAGATAACCGCCGGCTTCACTGCGTTGCGGTCCTTGTCCATACTTATTAATCCCGTAACACCGATAAAATTTCTCGTGGAAGCCAAAGTGTCACGGAGCTCTGGACCATTCGTGCTGCCTGCCTTTCGCACTGCGTCAGCGAGAAATCGAAGCGCATCGTAAGCGAGCGCGGCGTGGGCATCCGGTGTCAGGTTTCCGTACCGGCGCCGATAGTTTTCGACGAAGGTTTGAATCGTTTGTGACGGCGTGTCTACCGAGTAATGGTTGGTTATGTAACAGCCATTGAGTGCGTCACGCCCGAGTTCCCAAACTTCCGGCGCATCCCATCCATCACCACCTAATAGCGGTTGAGTAAGCCCTAGCTGTCGAGCCTGCCTCGCGATCAAAGCCACATCACCGTAATAGCCTGGTAAGTAAATCACGTCAGGGCCAGCTGCTTTTATCACACTTAGCTGTCCGCGGTAATCGGCATCGCCCTGCGAATACGATTGCTTCGCAACGATCTTGCCGTCGAGTTTTGCAAAGCTCAGTTCAAAGAACTCCGACAGGCCGCGACTGTAGGGCGAATTGAAATCAAGCATGATCGCTGCGGTCTTCGCTTTGAGTGTGTTGGCGGTAAACCTGGCCATCACATCGCCCTGAAACGCGTCGATGAAGCAGGCCCGAAAAATGTAGTCACCTGCCAGCGTGACAGCCGGGTTTGTGGAAGATGGGGATATTAAAGGTACGTGAGCTGATTGCGCGCTGGGCGCCGCAGCCAGACTGTTGCCGGAAGCGCCGGCGCCAATGATGGCTACAACTTTTTGCGTGCCGATCAGTTTGCCAGTGATGTGGGCGGAAGATTCGGGACTACCCTTGTCGTCTTCGATAACGATGTCGAGTCTGCGACCATTTATTCCTCCAGCCTGGTTGATCTCATCAGCAGCCATCAGCACGCCATTCAAAGCTGACTGGCCAAAGTTGTAAGTTGGTCCGGAGAGATCGCCGAAAAAACCGATCTTGATAGTCGACAGATCTTCTCCGACTTTAGGGCGGCAGGAAAGAGTCAGACTGAGCATTATGCTCACGCTCAGAATGATTTTGCAGATTGGAGTTATCTTGAACACAGATGTGGCAGCGGGTACGGCCTTAAGCAGGGAGCCTAACGATCCACGTAAAAAAACACGAAACTGCTCGAAAAGATGCTCGAGTGATTTCGTTTGGCTTTGTGGATTCTTGCCTGTGAAATAACAAAGACGTGGCTACTCGCCAAGATAAGCTTCCTTGATTCTCGGATCGGCAGCGAGTTCGGCGGAAGGACCCTCCATTACGATCCTGCCGGTTTCCAAAACATAAGCGCGGTCGGAATGGCCCAACGCTGCGTGCGCGTTTTGTTCAACCAGAAGTATGGTGGTTCCTTCGTTGCTGATTTCATCGATGGCTTCGAAGATTGTGTGAACCACGAGTGGCGCCAGACCCAGCGAAGGTTCATCCAACAGCAACAGTCGTGGCCGCGACATCAGTGCGCGCCCCATCGCCAACATCTGCTGTTCGCCTCCGGATAACGTGCCGGCCTTCTGCGACTCGCGCTCTTTGAGGCGCGTAAACATCGTAAAGGCGCGTTCCATGTCAGACGCCACTTCCTTCTTGTTGCGATTGAGGTAGGCGCCCATTTGGAGATTCTCGCGGACCGTAAGATTCGCGAATACTCCGCGTCCTTCGGGTGACATTGAAATGCCACGCGCTACGAGTTTATGCGTCGGGGCGCCGCTGATGTCGTCGCCTTCGAAAACCACGCGTCCTTTGCGTGGCTCCAGTAAGCCGGTGATGGTGCGGAGAGTGGTGGTCTTACCGGCTCCGTTGGCACCGATGAGCGTAACGACTTCACCTTTCTCTACATGCATGGAGATACCGGTCAAGGCTTCGATGGCGCCGTAATTAACGGAGACGTTTTCTAAGGTCAACATAACTTTCGTTTGTCAGTGGTCAGTGGTTAGTTGTCCGTTGCACCCGGACAACTGACAACTAACAACGGACAACTGACTAGTCACCAAGATACGCTTCGATCACCTTCGGATCGTTTCTGATTTCTTCCGGCAAACCGAGTGCGATTGACTTGCCATAATCTACCACCTGGATTCGCTCGCACACGCCCATCACCACCTTCATGTTGTGTTCGACCAGCAGGATGGTCAGGTTGAAGCGATCACGAATCTGCTTGATCAGGTGCATCAAATCTTCCTGTTCGGAAGGATTCATTCCTGCAGCCGGCTCATCAAGTAATAGAAGTTTCGGCCTGGTTGCCAATGCACGCACGATCTCAAGCCGGCGCTGTTTGCCGTAAGGCAGGCTGGTTCCACCTTCGTCCCGGAAACTGTCGAGTTCGAAAATTGAAAGTAGCTCCATACAGTAATCCAGGGACTCAGCCTCGCAACGACGAAATCTCGAAGTGCGTAACACTACATCAAGCAAAGTCTGGCTGGTGTGAATGTGACAAGCGGTCAACACGTTGTCGAGCACAGTCATGCTCGGAAACAGCCTGATGTTTTGGAATGTTCGGGATACGCCATGTCCGGCGATTTCATAAGGACGCTTACCGTCCAGACGCTTGCCCTGGAAATAAATCTCACCGGAAGTTGGTTGATAAACTCCGGTCAACAAATTAAAGATCGTGGTTTTGCCGGCGCCGTTTGGTCCAATTAGACCAAAGATCTCACCCTGCCGAACCGCCAGATCGAGATCGCTTACTGCCACCAGTCCACCGAAGCGAATCGTGGCTTTATCAGTCCGCAAGATTGCCTCGCCATTGCCAGACGCGGCGAGTGGAGCCTTTGTGGCGACGTTAGAACTCACTGCTTGTCTCCCTTTCCCAGCGACGTCTCATTCTGGCGTTCGCCCAGCGTAGCTTTGTCCACTGATTCCTTGTCACGCGTGTCTTCCGCGGTAATCTCTTCAGCCTCCGTGCGTGACTTCGGCTTCTTACGTCCACGCCAGCCTTTGAATGCGGCCGTAGAACCGAGCAGACCTTGGGGTCGTGTGATCATCAAGATAATCAACAGTAGCGAATATATGACCATGCGGTATTCCGCGAAACCGCGCAACGCTTCGGGTAATACTGTCAGTAGGATCGCACCCAAGACCGAGCCCACAATGGATCCCAGTCCACCCAGGATGATCATGATCAGGATTTCAAACGACTTTATGAACTCAAACGATTTGGGGTTCAAGTAACCGTCGAAATGGGCCAGCAACACGCCGCCGGCACCCGCCATCGCCGACGAAATAACAAAGGCCATTACCTTGTAGCGAGTGGTGTTAACACCCATCGCTTCGGCAGCCAACTCATCTTCGCGAATCGAAATCAGGGCGCGGCCAAACGCAGAATTAACGATGTTGTAGACGATGACGATGGTTAGAATTGCAACCAGGAAAATCCAGAAGAAGCTCTTGACGATTGGGATCCCTGAATAACCGCGCGCCCCGCCAACCACTTCAATATTGTTCAGGAAGACCACAATAATCTGCCCAAAACCAAGTGTGACAATCGCGAGGTAGTCACCCTTCAATCGCAATGACGGCACGCCTACCACCAACCCCGCGAACCCTGCAACAACGGCTCCGATCAAAGTGGCGAGTGTTAATGCGACGATCCATCCGAATTTTCCGTCTCCAAGCGTCGCAGCCAACCCCGCCCCGTAAGTTACCGAAAAATAAGCAGACGAATAGGCGCCCACGGCCATGAAGCCGGCGTGGCCAATCGAAAACTGCCCGGTAAATCCGTTGATGAGATTGAGTGAAACGGCCAGAGTGATCGCTATCCCTGAGAGCATGATGATGCGCGCGAAATATGGGCTGAGCAGACGACCCTGAAAGACGTAGTCGATCCCATAAAGCACGGCCATGACTATTAAAGCGATGATTAGATTACGCAGGTAACGAGGCATAGACATCGAATGATGAATACAGAATGCAGAATGCGGAATGTCAGAATGCAAGCGTTGAATCTTGTGTTCTTCTGATCTCCGCATCCTGCATCTCTGCAATCCCTGCTCAGACCTTTTCCTGTGCCACCGAACCGAGCAGACCTGAGGGGCGGAAAAGGAGTATCAGAATCAATATTGCGAACGCGACCGCATCTTTGTAGGTAGAAGACAGATAACCGGCCACCATGGTTTCGGTAATGCCAATAAGCAAACCTCCCAACACCGCGCCGGGAATGTTGCCAATGCCGCCGAGCACCGCGGCGACAAACGCTTTTAAGCCGACGAGTATACCCATTAAGGGGTCGATACGTGGGATCCTGATGGCCACGAGCACGCCAGCCGCCGCCGCGAGCGCGGAGCCCAGGGCAAAGGTGAACATGATGATGCGATCGGTGTTGATCCCCATTAATTTTGCCGACTGAAGATTGAACGAAACAGCCCGCATGGCGCGACCAGTCTTGGTGCGGAAAACGATGAATTGCAGTCCAATCATCAAGGCCAGCGCAATCAACAGCACGATGATATCGGCCGTATTGATACTCGCTCCTCCAAAGATATCGATGTTGCGTTTTCTGAACAGTTCCGGGAAAAACTTCGGATCTGCGCCGAAGACAACTTGTCCGCCGTTTTCGAGCAACAACGAAACGCCAATGGCAGTGATGAGTGCAGTGAGACGGGAATACTTACGAACCGGCCGATAAGCGAAGCGTTCGATGATCACGCCTAACACCGCGCAGATAACCATCGCCAAAAGCATGACGACCAGCGCTGTGATGAGTGACGGTTCCATCGTGCCGGTTCCAAGTAATCCGCGAGCGATGAAACCCTCGGTGCCTGCCCCTATGGCCTGAGCCCCGCGCGCGCCTAGCCCGTTAGCTATGTAATAACCCATAAACGCGCCGACCATATACACGTCGCCGTGTGCGAAGTTGATCAACTTCAGCACGCCGTAAACCATCGTGTAACCCAGCGCGATAAGAGAATAAATGGCGCCGAGCGAGACGCCATTGATTAGCTGCTGTAGAAACGTACTCATACTTGTGAGTCGGGATCTGGAGATTCGTCAGAATGCTAAATTGCGAAACGGCTGCCTACGGCGTGGCACTGGCAGCCGGCCTCGCAGGAGACGCAGTGGTTGCTGGTGATCTGGTTGCAGTTGGCGCGGCAGGCGAGGCAGCTGTAGCCGGCGACGCACCGGTGGCCGGTGATGCACTGGCGGTCGGAGATGCACTGGTCGCTGCCGTTGACGGCATTGCTGCACCTTCAACCTGGACGCGCTCCGCCACGACGAACTTTCCGCCGTTCTCGATCTTAACCATGACAATCGGTTTGACCGCGTCGCGGTTTTCGTTGAAGGTCACTTTTCCGGTCACTCCCGGAAATTCTTTTGTAGCCGCGAGAGCATCGCGAATCGCTGCACCATCGAGCGAATTAGCGCGCTTGATCGCGTCAAACATGATCCGCGCAGCGTCGTAAGCAGTTGCTGCCAACGCATCGGGAACCGAACCGTATTTTGCTTTATAGTCGCTGACAAACTTCTGGACGATTGGATCGGTATCGTCGGGTGAGTAATGGTTACTGAAATAAGAGCCGTGGAGTGCCGCACCGCCGATCTGATAAAGACTTGGTGAGTCCCAGCCATCACCGCCGACAAGGGGCACTGTCACTCCCTTATCGCGCGCCTGCTTCGCAAATAAACCGACATCGCCATAGTATCCGGGAACAAATATCACGTCAGGGTTCGCTCCCTTAATATCAGTAATCTGGGCGTTGAAATCCTGATCCCCTGAAGCGTAGGACTGGGTGACTACGATCTGCCCGCCCAGTTTAGTAAAGACTTCGTTAATCACCTTCTCCAGCCCAGTTGAATAATCCTGCTTACGGTCAACCATCAGCGCGCCGCGCTTGGCACCCAGGGTTTTCGCCGCAAACTGTGCGATGGCCGCGCCCTGCACGGGATCAATGAAACAACTGCGGAAAATGTAGTTGCCCTTCCTTGTTACTTCCGGATTTGTAGATGAAGGCGTAAGCATCGGAATCTTTGCATTCTGGGCGATCGGGGCCGCCGCGATCGAACGCGAGCTGGCTACTTCACCAAGAATGGCGTGGACCTGATCCTGCGTGACGAACTTGGTAACGATGGTGGCGGCCTCAGAAGCATCTGAGCGATCGTCCTGGACCAACAGTTCAATCTGCTTGCCATTGATGCCGCCAGCCGCGTTCACTTCCTCCGCGGCCATCTTTATGCCGTTCACCGAAGAGATGCCGAAGTTGGCAGTGTCTCCGGTTAGCGACATGAACACCCCGATTCTGACCTTGTCGCCGCCGGTGCTCGTAGGCTGGCACGCAAAGGAGAAAAGGAACGAGGTGATTACTAGAAGTGAAAGCAGAATTCTTTTCATATGGTCCTCACTGGGCGGTTAGTTTGGTCAAAGTGGGGCCGGAGAAGAGAAGTGCCGGAGCCCCTCCGTCCAGACCGTCGAGCTAAAGTGTTGCTGAAGGCTAAAAACGAGCCTGCATAATAGCTTCGACAGGCTTTTCTGCGCAATCATTAACCGTGTTGTATACCAAACTGTGAGTTTGTCGGCACTGTAAAGCTGTTCGTTTGCTTGCTTGCAAATGAGACCTCCAGGCTTGGTGAGTAGTCACTCCCTTCCCAAGGTTAACCTGTTGGGGTCGCCTATGAGGGTCTTCACTCCTTCAAGGGCGAGCACCAAGCAACTAACAGTTTGCTTTACGACGACGGAGGTTGGAATTTGCGCCAAGGCTCAACTAGACTTCGCCCGATGACTGACACGCAGAACACGTCGCCTCCATTGGGCGACATGAACAAGGAAGACTTTCGGCGGTTTGGACACGAGCTGATCGACTGGATCGCCGACTACCTGGAACGCGCGGAAGACTTGCCGGTGTTGGCCCTGATTGAGCCCGGTGATTTGAAAGCCCAACTGCCAACATCGCCGCCGGCGACCGGCGAATCGATGGAACAGATCATTGCTGACGTCGATCGCTTGATAGTTCCGGCACTGACCAATTGGAACCATCCCTCGTTCTTCGCTTACTTTGCTACTTCGACCTCAGCACCCGGAATATTCGGTGAGCTTCTGAGCGCAGCTTTCGACAACAAAGCAATGCTTTGGCGCACGTCGCCGGCATCAACTGAGTTGGAAGAGGTGACGCTCGACTGGTTGCGACAGATGATGGGGCTCGACGCCGGATACAGCGGAATCATTTACGACACTGCTTCCGTCTCGAGCATGCACGCTATCGCTGCCGCGCGCGAAGGCGTTGAGTTGCGGATTCGCGAGGAAGGAATGAGTGGCCGCAGTGATCTGCCTCTGCTGCGCGTTTACGTTTCCGAACACGCGCATTCGTCAATCGAGAAATGCGTGATCACGCTTGGTCTGGGCCAACGCTCGTTGAGGAAGATTCCGGTAGATGCCGAGTTTAGGATGGACGCCCGCGCACTTGCTCAGGCAATTGAAGAGGACAAGCAAAACGGTTACGTGCCCTTTTGTATAGTCGCGACCGTAGGGACGACTTCAACCTCGAGTATTGATCCGGTTGCCGACATTATTCCGATTGGTGAGAAGCATGCGATGTGGCTCCACGTTGACGCGGCCTATGCTGGTTCAGCGGCCGTAGTGCCGGAGCTGCGGCATATTTTAAAGGGCTGCGAGCGCGCCGACTCTGTCGCCGTCAACCCGCACAAATGGTTGTTCACACCTTTTGACCTTTCCGTGCTGTATTGCCGACACATGGATCTCCTGCGCCGTGCGTTTTCATTAGTGCCCGAGTATCTACGCACGCCCGAACAGGAGAAGGTGCGGAGTGGCTCAGACTACGGCATTCAGCTGGGGCGACGTTTTCGCGCGTTGAAGCTGTGGATGATCATTCGTTACTTCGGTCACGAGGGTCTGGCGGCTCGAATTCGAGAGCATTGCCGGCTGGCGAAGTTGTTTGTTTCGTGGATCGAAGAAGACCCGAACTGGGAGCTGATGGCACCAACTCCGCTGGCGCTGGTTTGTTTCAGAGCAGTTCCGCCGACAGATGCACTGGACCAGCCGAAGAAGCTCGATATCCTGAACGAAGCGATCATGCATGGCGTTAATGCCACCGGCAAAGCGTTGCTATCGCACACCAGGTTAAATGACAAACTGACGCTTCGACTCTCGATTGGAAACATTCGCACGACCGAGAAGCATGTGCGTCAGGTTTGGGAATTGCTGAATGAACAGTTGAGTTTGTTGAGTGAGCTACATCCTTGAAGAATTCTGTTCGTTGAGTGTCGAAAGTTGCTGAGGCTAAGGCTTCGCCGCCGGATGTGAGGCGGAGGCTCGGCCCCGCCATAAAGAGCCTGTTTTCGCATGGGGCTACCCCTGGTCTTAAAAACCGCGCTGAGTTCGGACCGAGGGGCGTAGCCTAATTGTCGTACGGGAACTGTACGGCAGGGCACAGCCTCACATCAGGCGGCGAAGCCGAGCTTGTCAGTGCTTCATTACTTTGGGATGCAAGTTTTCTTAAGTGGACGTCAATGCGTTTTGTGAAGCAGAGTGCCATCAACGCGAGTCCGGAGCGAGTTTTCAGCTTTCACGAGCAAGCTGATGCCTTAACTCTACTTCTTCCGCCATGGGAAAGTGCGAAGGTGATTCAAAGCGCCAGGATTTCCGAAGTAGGATCAGAAGCGATTGTTGAAACTTCAATTCTTGGCCCATTTAAAGTGAGATGGGTAGCTCGCCACACGCTTTACGATCCACCGCGGATGTTTGAAGATATCCAGGCGAAGGGGCCGTTTCGTAGTTGGCGCCATCGTCACATCGTTGAGCCGCACGATCAGGGAGCCTTACTGCGTGACGAGATTGAATACGAGCCGCCGATGGGTGTTCTGGGAAATTTGTTTGCACCAATATTGGTGGATAGACGTTTGAAAAAGCTTTTCGATTATCGTCACGAAATCACGCGCCGTTGGTGTGAAGATCGCGCAAGATCGGACGTATAGAGTTCAAGCTTTAACTTGTGGGTTACGATGTAGGCTCTAAGTTTCGAACACTCAAACTGAAGATTGAACTCTGAATACCTGGATGCTCAGCTCATAAATTAATGCTTACACATATAGTCATTTGGAAATATCGCGAAGATGTAGAGCGTGAGGTTCGCGAAGCGCATGTCAACATGCTCCGGAGTTTAGGTTCCGTCATTGCTGAACTTAAATCGCTCGACGTTGGTTTCGATGTACTCAATTTGCCCCGCTCTTACCACACCGGCCTGGTCGCGACCTTTCAGGATCGTGCCGGCCTCGAAGCCTACACAGTTCACCCGGAACATATAAAAGCCGCCGACTTCGGACGAAACATCAGCGAGCACGTTGCCTCGGTTGATTTCGAAGCTTGATCCTTAGATGACGCGCAAAAAGAAGTCTCTGCTTGGCTTGCTGTTGGTTGTGGTCCTTTCCCAGCTTCCCTTCGCTTACCGCCGTTACAAAACCGGTCGACTCCATGCCGCAATCCAAAACATTAACGGCCAACGGGCGATCGAACCTTCGCAGTCTGCTTTCGCGGATTACGCCGGTGTAATTCACGTTCACTCGTTCCTCGGCGGACACAGTAAAGGAAGTTTCGACGAAATAATTTCAGCCGCCAGGTCGAATCAGTTGAGCTTCGTGGTCATGACTGAACACACTTCAGGCGACTTCAATACCGCTGCGATGACGTTGAAGGGAATGCACGCGGGAATACTGTTTGTAAACGGTAACGAAATCAGCACGTCAAACTCAGATCGACTACTCGTTTTGCCTGGCGATGAGGCAGCGTCGGGCCAGACACTTTCGATCGAAGAGCTGCTTACCACAACCCGTTCAAGGGGCGCACTTTCCTTCATCGCTTATCCGCAGGAGTTTAAATCATGGACCACAGTCGGGGTTGACGGTGTCGAGGTCTACAACGTCTACACGAACGCGCGGTCCATCAATCCGATCGTAATGTTCTTCGATGGTCTATGGACTTATCGCAGTTATCCGGAGCTGTTGTTTGCAAACTTTTACCGTCGCCCTGATGACAACCTACAGCGCTGGGACAATGCCATCAAAACAAGCGGACGGCCGTTGATTGCAATTGCCGGCAACGACGCTCACGCGAATGTTGGCGTGAGTTTGCATGACTCCTCGGGCAAAACTTTGTTGGGTGTGCATCTGGATCCTTACGCCAGGAGCTTTACGCTGGTGCGGGTCCATGCGCTGATTCCGCAGAACGAAACGTTGAATGCCGATACACTGCTGAAGGCCTTCGCCGCAGGGCACTGCTTCATCGGATTTGACTTATTTGGCGATACTTCAGGATTCAGTTTCGCGGCCTCAAATGCTGCCGAAACCCGGATTCAGGGAGACGAGATAACCCTAAACGATCAAGTGCGACTTGAGGTAAAAACGCCGGTCGCAAGTCGTATCGTTTTGCTCAAGGATGGAAGCCGAGTTGAAGATCGCGCCGGGCAAAACCAGCAGGAGTTTCTGGTCAAGGAGAAGGGAAGCTACCGCGTTGAGGTCTACTTACCACAACTTCCTTCGCCAGTAGATCAGCAACCATGGATTATTTCCAACCCCATATATGTTCGATAGGCCGGACATTTTCCATATCTCATTTGTCATTGCCGGAGACTGTCCGCAGATTACATTGATTACGCAGATTACTCATCCCAGCTGACGGAGAAGGTAAAAACCTGGTGGCATCGGCCTTCGCCTTATCCCAATCGGTGTAATCTGCGTAATCCGCGCAAAGTCTTCGGCAACGACCATCCGGACAGTCTTCGGCAATGACAAATGAGATATGGAAAATCCGTGTTTGGCTCGGGGGTTGGATTGCTCCGACCTCCAGACACGACAATGCCCCATCGGGTTATTTAAAGGGCCTGATGGGGCACGAAAACCGGAAAGCTCCGGATTCAAATTATCGTCGGAAGCGGCGCTTACGTTCACCGTTAATTACTGTTGGAAGTCTCAGTAGTGGACTCCTCGCTCGCATTGTCTCCCGAGTATTAGGGAGGCGCGAGAACAGCCTTCCATATTCTGTTTTCAAGTGGAACCAGTCTAGGCTTGAGGTCGAATCGTGTCAAGAATCAGCTTGACTGTAGCCGAAGCATACAAGCCTTCAAACAGAATCTATTTCGGTCAAAATTCATCTTGGTTACGCCACCCCGAAAGGTCGAACGCGAGTCCGCTTTTGCCAGCAACTCTCGGCCATGGCTCAGCGACCATATGTTTTTCGGAGGACTGCAACAGTCCTGCAGTTTTTGAACACAGCGTTGCTTTCCGGAAGTCACTATCCGAGCCGCTATCGTTTCCTAAATTGTATCGGTAGTATCTCTGGGACAAATCTACGCCTAACTCTTAACCATGGAAATTTCGATCAAAGTCCCCCGCGATTTCAGTTTCAAGCGAACCGTCATTAGCCATGGATGGTATGGCTTACTTCCGTATGAATTCGACCGCGACAACTGGATTCTAAGACGCGTTGTCGATCTAAACGGGGGGCCGCCGGTCACGCTCAAACTTACCTCCACCGGGCGCTCAGTCCGCATACAACCATCCAGCCGGCTAAGTCAGGCAGCTACAAAGAAGGCCATTGCTCAGGTCCGCCACATACTGCGCCTCGATGATGACATGGGCGAGTTTTACGAGAGCATGTCAGCTGAACCTGACTTCGATTGGATTCCAACCCAGGGTGCCGGGCGTCTATTGCGTTCACCCACCGTGTTTGAAGATCTGGTGAAAATGATTTGCACCACCAACTGCTCGTGGGCCCTTACCCAAAAAATGGTGACCGGGTTGGTGGAAAGTCTGGGCAGGGAATCAAATGATGGTCGCCGCAGTTTCCCTACTCCCGAAGCGATGGCGCTCATGCCCGAGAAATTTTATGTGAACGAAGTGCGCGCTGGATATCGCTCCGGTTATTTGAAGGAACTGGCCGATCGCGTTGCTTCCGGGGAACTGGATGTGGAGTCGTGGCTCGAGAGTTCGCTTTCAACAGCTGACTTGATCAAGGCGATGCGCGAGGTGAAAGGTGTTGGACCGTACGCGGCTGAAAATGTGCTCAAGCTTGTTGGCCGTTACGATGGATTGGCGTTGGATTCCTGGACCAGGGCAAAATTTTTTGAAGTACGAAACAATGGACGCAAGACCAACGACAAAAAGATCGCGCGTTACTATTCTCGCTTCAATGAGTGGCGTGGTCTTGCTTTATGGTGTGACATGACCCGTGACTGGCTCGAATAATCCAGATAGATGAACACGCATCCGATAATCTGAAAGCCTGCCAGAACTCTGCTGGAAATTCATAAAACAATTATTGCGCTACTAAAAAACTTTAAAATGTTTTTTGGAACTTACTCATATCAGGTTCGTTTAATGAGCACTCCCCCCGAGGAGTCATCAACCATTCATGCAAGGAGTAGCGAAATGAAATCCCTAATCAGTCGAATTGCCATAGCCGTTGTCATTGCCTCATTCATGGGCGGCAGCGCATGGGCCAAGACAAAAAGTGAAACCTTCACGCTTGAGAAAGATGTGAAGTTCAACGGTACTGTTCTTAACAAAGGTGTCTACAAAGCGAAGTTTGATGACGAGGCGAAAGAACTAACGATCTCAGACGAGGAAGGTAAAGTCGTTGCCAAGGCAGCAGTGACTATCGAAAAACGCGATAAGAAGGCTCGTCAATTCATGCTCAGGTCTTTAGGCACTGGTACTAGCCTCGAGCTGATTGGTGTAACTTTCGGCGGCGCGGATCATGATGTAATTGTTAGCAGCGCTGCGGCCCGTCGCTAACTGAATCCTCCAGAAGTTTCAAGAGCGCTCCCGGACTCTAGCAGTCCGGGAGCGATTCTTTTTGATGTTGTGAGAACCGGTACTGACGGCAGTCCACGTTCAATCTATTGACAACTAAGTGGTGCTTCGGCGAATCTAAGCCCAACTTGCGCGCCCCTAATTTCTTGCAAGTCATTGGTTTAGTTTCATGAAAAAAAGTTACTTCGCACTCGCATCGCTTCTCGTTCTTGGCTTCACAACTCAGGCGCAAAACAGCAATCCCTCGCAGTCCCCGGATAATCGACCGCGATCGATTGCGACTCCAAGTCCTGTTTCCACTCCAACCTCTCGGACTGATTCGCGAACTCCGGAGCCTAACCAACCGCCATCACCTGGGACTGTCATTAACAAACCGGCAACGCAGCCTCAGCTGGCTAGTCCAACTGCAACGGAGAGACACCCCGTGACGGCGCCGGCGGCTCCACTACTACTGTCTCCATCGATGGTGCAAAGCCGCTTGGTTGAAGCGCAACGTCTATTGAAGTCCCGACCTCAACTGACCGCGCTCAGTGTGCCTTCGATCGACCTGGTCACTCTCACCGCGCTGGATCGAACGACCTCGCAAATGCATCTGATCACGATTTACAAAACCACTTTTCTGACCAAGGGCGCCGAGGTCACGATGACCAGTTCGTTGGGCAGCCTGCTGACCATTCGTATCCTGCGGGCAAACGGGGTGAACACTGCGGTTGCAATCTTCGACGCTACCGGTCAATCGCTCGTTCCTTTGATGGTCCAGTATCCGATTGAAAGAGGCGGCGTCTTCCGTGAGATGGCCTATTACACATCAGTACATCCGGCTATTTTTTCCCCGGACCTGGCGCGATCAGGACAGGTATACGTGAGGACCATGCTCGACCTCGCCGCCAAGAGATTACGTGAACGAGGCGTATTCATCTCTCCAGCAATTGTTGACGTCGCAGAACGACTCTGCATAGTTGAGCACGTGGACCACGAACGCTTCCGCCTCGAGAATCGTCACGCGCTGTATCAGGAAATCTATTCGCTGTTTGCGCTTAATCAATTGGACACCTATCGCTATTCAGTTAGCTCCGCCGGAGCAGGCGGTATGGTCCAGATGATTCCCTGGGCTTACAACCTGATGCGCCAACGCCATCCCGGCGTGGGACTAATTCCAGACTTTGTTGTCGGCATGCGCAATCATGGAAATGCTCTGCAAGCGATGTTGCTCTACATGCATGACACCTGGAACGATCTCGCCGCGAATGAAGACGTGCAGTATGCGTTGAGCGCGAAGCTGGCTACGCAGCCTGAATTGTTGGCAGCAGGCTACAACTCCAATGCGGCGCGTTTGCCGGGTTACATCAGACGAGGTGGTGGAGCCTGGCGCGGATTGATTCCACGTGAGACGCAAATGTACCTGCAGATTTACAAGTCGTTTGAAGGACTCATTCCACTCAAGCAACGTCCCTCGGCAATCGCAGCGCTGAAATAGAGTTCTCTCCGGTTCCGACCCATGACCGTCGCACTCCCACCGTTACCACCTCGGTAACTTGTCCTTCAGGGTTGTCTTGCTGAATTGACACCGGCGCCTACCGGGAATACATTTCGTCATCTCAACCTACAAGAGCTCGTAATCACGCTAGCGCGTCTAAACCCCGGCTAATTCGGTCAAAAAGGAGAATTTTGATGAAGAGTAAGCTACTGATTGCTTCGGTGGTTTTGGTCCTCGCCCCGACGCTAGTATTGGGTCCAGCGAACTTTAGTCTTGATGCTTCGGCAAAGAACCACCTGAACGGTTCACAGAACGACCTAACTGGTAGCGTTCCTTCGATAGGCTTTACCCGTGCTGCTTTGGCCGGGGCAAAGCGCAACGATCGTTCGCAACATTGCGGTACCAAAGACATCGACGAGACTGCCGCCGTCGCATTGCAGTCATCGCTCGATCAATTCAATTCGGGCCGAGGGAAGGGGCAAATAAGGAAGTCCGGCGCCATAACAATTCCGGTTTATTTCCATGTAGTGAACAAAGGACGTGGGGTTGAGAATGGTGATGTAACGGCGAAGATGTTAAATGACCAGATCGACGTGATGAACGCAGCCTTCGCCGGAGCGACGGGCCCCGCGGCGGCGAATACGCCTTTCCGGTTTGTGCTCAGCGGAGTTGATCGCACAACGAATGCTGCCTGGTTTGAAGCGGGACCCGGCTCTGCTGCCGAACGTGAAATGAAAACTGCGCTGCACATCGGTGGGCCAGATGCTCTGAATTTCTACACCAATAATGCGGGAGGCTTTCTCTTAGGCTGGGCCACCTTTCCGTTTTCGTTTGCTAATGACCCATCGATGGACGGAGTAGTCTGTCTATTTTCGTCGCTCCCCGGTGGCTCGACTGTCCCGTACAACGAAGGCGACACAGGTACACACGAAGTCGGCCATTGGCTTGGGCTGTTCCACACTTTCCAGGGTGGCTGCGCTGCGGTTTATAACGACTTTGTTACCGATACGCCGTCAGAACGTTCTCCTGCCTTCGGATGTCCAACTGGGCGTGACACTTGTCCGAAGCCTGGGATTGATCCGATCGAGAACTTCATGGACTACACCGACGACCCGTGTATGTTCAAATTCACGAGCGGACAATCAGCACGCATGGAAGCACTCTCGCTGCAATATCGCGGGCTATAGTTTGGGTTCAGGTGGGTTTAATGAATGGTGGGGTAAATGAGTAGGGGCGGCCACGGAGTGCCGCCCCACCAGTCGGAACTATATGCCAAGCCACTCGTGAGAGCTTACTGCTTGGCGTCGCCTAAATATTCTTCGAGAAGTTTCTGTGCTCTCAGCCCGGAGCTAATCAACGCCAACTTCTGCATGCGATCGTAGCCGCTAAAGACGCCTACGATTTCCGCCTTCTGGTTGTAGACCGGACTTCCCGAGTAGCCGTCGCGTCCATCAATCTTAGCCAGTGAAAACTCATCACCGCCGATAACCTGTGGACCATAGAAAAAGCCCTTCTTCACCACCCTAATTCCCTGGCGGCGTGCAATCACTACGAGCTGCTCATCCTTGTTGAGAGTCCCCTGGAAACTCGGGGCCTTGGCTCGTTTTTGTGATTGGCAGATACGGAGCAACGCGAGGTCGGCGGCTTCATCAGTCTTAATGACTTTCGCCTGACAACCGTTTACGTAGATCGCAACCTGCAATTCATCGCTCGGAGCAAATCCCAGTTGGGCTTTCTTCGAATCGGAAAGCTGGCCGGAAACCGCATGATACGCCGTCATCACTAGTCCGTCGCCAACAACAAAACCGGTGGCGAAACCGTTTGGGCCATAATCCAGAGCCGCAAGGAATTTCTGCATCGCGTTTAGCTTTTTCTTAGTAAACTTTAGATCTAACGAAACAGTGTTATCGTCAGGCTTGGTCGAACGCGAAGAACCTTTTCCGAGAGCTACTTCAGGCAACACTAATAACACTATAGCCAGGACAGCCGCGCCAAGAGCGTTTCTCTTCATGTTTGGATCTCCTTAAATCGGATTCCACGATTTGGTTGCGAGCGAAGTTGGACAGTGAGATGACCAGCGGATGTTACGCCAAGTCTGCAGGGGTAGCAAGAGATTTGGGTAAATCCACCTTGAGCTAACTCCTGATCCGCTGGCCGGCCATTTTCTTGACGGATTGTTGGACTAGCTTGCGCAGAACGGCGACGTCGACATCTTCAAGTTTCTTTATGTAAAGGCAGGATTTGCCAGTTTTGTATTTGCCGAGACGTTCCATCAGGCTCCCGACCTTGTCAAAGCCGGGCATGATATAGAGAGTCAGGTCGTGCTTCCGCGGGGAAAAGCCCGTAATCATCCATTCACCTTCGCGCCCGGATTGATATTTGTATCGGTACCGGCCAAAGCCAACGATGGCAGGTCCCCACATAGTCGGCTCTTCGCCGGTGACACCTTTCATTATCTCGAGCACCGCAAAGCAATCGTCACGGCGCACTTTGTCGGGCACCTCGTTGAGGAAGTCCGCAACGCTTTCAGATGTCGGTTGGGTTTTGTTCTCAGCCATCTGATCTCCTGGTTACTGCCACCTCGCAGACGCATTATTTTCCACTGGCGCTATTTTCAATTTCAAAGAAAAATGGTGAGCTTCGATGATCATCCTTTTAGCGAGGTAGAAGCGGTGCGCATGGAATCTTTGCACTCCGGAATCAAGATGAAACTGATCACACTGATCATTGCGCGCGTATTCGATTAACCAGTCGAGCAAAGCGCCTCCGTATCCTTTAGAACGATCTTCACTCTTCGCTACCAGGTCATCGACATACATAAACCTACCCCACGCGAGACACTCGGAGATTCGGAAGCCGCCCACGGCCTTCACTTCGTGATCCCGAACATATGCCAACTTGTATCCGGCTGTTTGAACCTGGCGCTTTACTCTGGTTACGAAATCATCTGACGAGACATGAGGTCGCAATTCCGCCATTACCGGATAGCATGCTTGAATTTCGTTTTCGTCCTGGGCCAGTAAAATTTCCAATGCTTCTTTCCTCGTTGTTGTAAAGCAAACTGTTGGTTTGCTGGGATCGTTATGATTACGAGTGGCCGATCATGCCGTGCGCTGAATCTCTAGAACTGCACCTTGCAGCAAACTAACAGTTTGCGTTACGACTAAACATCCATTCCAAACAAGTTCAGTTCCGGCTCGTCCTCGTTAATGCTGATCATCTTTTCGAACCGCAGACCGATCTTTTCCAACACTCGAATTGAGCCGGCATTATCAGGAGTAGTAATCGCAAGCACGCGCCTCACTCCCAGCGTCTTGCTGCCATGATTTATCACGGCGGCGGCTGCCTCAACAGCGTAACCCTGGCCCCGAAACGCAGGCAAAAACGCAAAGCCGACATCGGGATCGGGTAACGAATCGCGCTTCAAAAGGCCGCAAATACCTATTAGCTCCCTTGTTTCGATCAATTCGACTGCGTTCAGGCCAAAGCCAAAACGGTCGTAGCTCGCCACTGGTCCATTCTGAATGTACGCGACGGCGTCAGCATCGGTCTGCACACCCTTGTCGCCGATATAACGTAGGAAATCCGAATCGTTTACCAATTCGCGAATGAAAGGAGCGTCTCCGGCAGAAAGGTGACGAAGTCTCAAGCGTTCGGTTTCAAGCACAATCAATTGTCGAAAGCCTTCTGTTATTTTTTGTAAATGTAATAGACCACGCCCGCGTAGTCATCGGTTAAGAGAAATCCATTTTCTCCGTACTTAAGCATGTCGACTGGACGCCCGTTCACCTTGATTCCCTGGATGAAACCCGTGATGAAATCAACGGGCGATGCGGGGCTATTCGTTCCCGAAACACTGACTACTCGATAGCCGCGTTTGAGGCCCTTCTTGGTGGAGCCGTGAAGCGCGACGAGAATCGCATCACTCAGTGCGTCGTGGCGCGAGCCATCGAAATACTCCAGACCGAGCGGAGAACTATGAGCGTCAAACACCGCATAGGCGACGGGGACATTGCGGCAGTTCATCTTCCTGCCTGCCACATTAAACTTCGGATCAGGCAAACGTGCGACTCCGGACTGGTAACAATAGGGCCAGCCATAGTTCGTGCCAGCTTTCAAAGAGTAGAGAGTGTCAGCAGGCTTGTGGTCGCCTAGATGATCCGATCCCATGTTGGTGGCGAGGAGTTGATCTTTTATCCAACGAATACCGACAGCGTTTCGCAGTCCTTTCGCATAGTGCTTCCGGTTTTTGCCATCAGGGTCCATCACCAGAACACTCGCACGTACGTCTTCCTTCTCTTCGCACGCATTACAACTGCTGCCAACTGAAACATATAATTTGTCATTGTCATCAAAAGCGATAGTCCTGGTTAAGTGCCAGCCGCCGTACTTGTAACCCAGGCCGTAATCAGGAAATGTTGCCAGGACTTGAGGCTCGCCGCTTGGTGCAATCTCGCCGGCGACGTACTTGTATCGCACCAGGCGATCCGTTAACGCGAGGTAGAACCAATGCACGCCCTGGCGATCGGTATAGAAAGCGACGCTATTAGGATTTCTCAAACTCTTCAGGTAAGGAGTAACTTTTTTAAAGGTAAGTGTTGCCGGATCAAACTCTTCGAGGAGGTAGACTGTTCCTCTCGTGTTGTCGGCAAGGTTGTACATGTCGGTGACAAAGATCCGTTCGTCTGGGCTTTTCGCCATGAATCGCACACGTTTCAGACCTTGTACTGCAGGTGTGATCTTGAATCCTTCCGGGAGGTTCAGATCGAAAGTTCGGTTACCGGAAAGCGCCACCCGATTCGGAATAAGCTTCGGGTTACCGGCCTGAGCGAGCGAAGTGCCCGCCGAGCTTGCACAAATGAATGCAATAGATAGAAGGCTCAAGTTTATTCTTCGGCGCGTCATGTTTTGAAGGTGTTTCAGAGAAGGTTGTTTAGGTAACGGTCTCAGGTTAATGAAGCATGTTTTGTAAAACAAGATTTGAGTTTTGTAAATTGAAAGCGCTCCTAACTGGTAAAGATGTTGTCCCGAAAATAGATGTTCGGTTTTTCTCTGTGCATCCTCTGTGTTATCTGTGTCTCGATGGTGTCGGCCTTTCCCAGCTAAATCCACCACGTAGGCACAGAGAACAGATAGGAAACACAGAGAGTTGAAGGTATCGGTCCTAGTCCCTTAGAACTGGCCGTGAAACAAGCCAATGCACCTTGTTCAATTGCTATTACCGACCCACGATAATCAGAAGCGCCTTTTTCCACGACAACAATTCGAGGACGTGCGTCGTGAGTTGACCGAAAGGTTTGGCGGCGTTACCGCCTTTGTTAGATCGCCTGCGATTGGTCTTTGGAAAGAAAACGATGACGATGACGATGACGATGTTAGTCGCGACGATGTCGTCATGTTTGAAGTCATGTGCGATGAACTCGACGATTCATGGTGGTCGGCTTACCGGTACGAGCTGGAGGAGAAATTTCGCCAGGAGGAAGTCCTGGTGCGGGCCATCCTGGCCCGGAAACTCTAGGATCTAGAACGCAGCTAGTGATATATTCCGCCCGTCAACCCCGACAATCTATTTAGTTTCAGGAGGCAAAACGATGAAGAAGAAGGTTGCCCTCTCTGTGGTATTTACCATTGTGCTGTCTTGCGCAGCTTTGGTTTACGCAGATCCGAATTTCAGCAAGCTCAGGGGACTGTTGGTTGGCACACAGGAGGTTCCGGTAGTAATGACCTCGGGTCACGGAACGTTCGATGCCACCATCAGCAAGGACGAAACATCGATTAGCTATGAACTAACTTACGCCGATATGCAGAGCACCGTAACACAGGCTCACATTCATATCGGCCAACCCAACGTCAACGGCGGAATCGTGGTCTGGCTTTGCGGCAATCCGACAGCGGGTCCACCGCCAATCAGCCCACCTGCCGGCACGCAGACCTGTCCTCCATCGGGAACAATCACAGGCACCATCACCGCAGCGAATGTCAATGGACCACCGGCCCAGGGTGTTACCAGCGGAGAAATCGGCCAGCTGATTGAAGCCATTCGTGATGGAAACACTTACGTCAATGTTCACACAGTTGTATCTCCCGGAGGTGAAATCCGTAGTCAGATCGGACCGGACAAGGGAAAGAATCACCATTGAGAGATAGAGAACGAGGGGCATCTTAAGCAGTGCCCGCGAAGCATAGCGTCGGCAGGAACTTAGCCCAGCCCCGAAAAGGTCGGGGCTGGGAACTAAGCAATTCGGTCGCGTTCGGGGTAAACGAGAGCGATTTCATTTTCCATTGGTCGACTCAGAAGAATCAGAACCGCATTTCCTGGTTTTCCTTCTGCTGGGAGGCACGCTCTAGACCGGCCAGATCTACATCGAACAATTCCTTCAGAATGCTCAGGTACTCATCCTCGCTCAACAATCGTTCATTACGTTGGCCGTCTTCTGCTGTAATTAGCCTCAGCTCGCTGAGCGTTACGCGGCCTCCTGGCGTTGCTCTGCTACAGAGGCGCCCGCGCGTAAAATGGGATTCCGGCGACGTCTGATGGTACTGACACATTCCCGCGTAGTCGGCAAAGGCGAACGGTTCCAGGTTGAAACTGTACTGGGTCTTCCAACCTTCGCCTGGTAATCGTTGCCACAACAGAAGTCGGTCGCCCTCGGCTTCCAGCTTATAGGCGCGATCACCCTGGACTTGTTCTTCCCGAGCATCCAGCAGGAGCGGACTCCGAAAAGAATCTCCAAAACCGACGTCGGCCAACCACCTCTCATCCAGTTCCACCATCAACGTCATGTGATCGAAGTCAGGACCAAACTCTCCCTCGTTGTTCGCAACTCGCGCAGAAAGCATCGAGACTTTAAATCCCAGACCGCGCAGCATCGCAGCAAAAAGACCGTTCAGCTCGTAACAAAAACCACCGCGATTTTGCGTGACGATCTTATTGAACAACGCTTCATCATCGAGGACGATTGGTTGTCGGTAATGGATGCTCAGATTTTCAAAGGGAACCGCACTGAGGTGAGCGCTTTGCAGTGCGCGAAGTGTTTCTGATGACGGGGTTAACGACCCGGTGTAGTTGATCCGTTTGAGATAGGCAGCAATGTCCATTTTGTTATCGAGGATGCTTTCCTGCGCCCCTGCGTGCCGCAGCGGAATGCAGCGGCCTGGGCCATCGGCTCAGGAAAAGTAAATCAATCCTTTAGTTGAGCGCCAAAGGCGCGGAATATACGCGTCGGATTGCTTACTGCGCGCCTTCAGCGCTTCTAGTTTCGTATGCGTAGGTCCTGGGCCGTTGGCCCAGGCTATGATATTTCGCGCCCTTGGCGCTTCCGAACAAGCACAAAGTACAAAGCTCACCAGCCCTTACATCAACAAGGTCTCCACGCGATGAGCGTGGACCATCTCCTCGCAAGGCGACCAGGCAAAAACCGTAAAACGGCCGTCCTGTGATGCTACCAACGTAATCGCGTCGCGCTGATCATATACAAACTGGGCTGCAGACAAATGTCTGGTCCCGCCGAGTTCAAGCGGCTGAACTACAGACGCCGAGTTTCCTACCACCGGCTCGGTTACTACCACGTGTTCGACGCGCGTGCCTCCCTGACGTCGACCAATCTTTGCACCAAACGCAAGTAGTTCGTATTGGTCGCTGATCAATGCAGCACCGTCCACTGCAGTCAGGCCGGCAATTGCGTCAACCGCATCGATGAAGCTCTCCTGCCAAATTTGTGCGCTTCGTTCTTCAGCGTTCGCCCTCAATAAGGCAGCCAGTTCGGAATAAGGAGGCGTTACTGCGTATGGCACGTGCTGAATTATCGATTCGCGCCATTTGTCGGAATTCTGTGGAACGACCAATAGCAATCCGCCTCGTCCGTGCGCTCGCATGGAAGCGGCGAGTTGGACCAGCACGTTCAACGTGTCACCCGTCGAACCCGGCGCGCCAAAACCGAGCAATGCCGTAACCAGAGCAGGGCAGTCAGGCAAGCTTGTACCCTGTTCGTCTACTATTTTGATCTCATCGCCCTTGAGAACCACTACGTTGACGTACTTGCCTGTCTCCTGGCTGCGACGATACTTCACAACCAGTAGTCCCGGTTCGATCACCTCCAGCACAAAACAGAGTTTGGGAATCATCCGAGTGATGCCCCAGACACGCAGCTCTGAGTCGGCGCCGCCGTTATGCCAAACTCCGAGGTGGATGCCGGGACGTTCAACAGCTGGCGCCATGCGCGAGAGCACTGAAGGAGTGAGCTCCAATGGCTGCTCAAACATCATCGGTTGGGCAGATGCCTCGGGCGGGAGAAAGGCGAGCGATATCTTTGGAGAATAGCCTTCTTCTTTTCGCAAGCTGGCCCAGAAGGTGGTGTTGATGATCGACTCGACAGCGGCGGCATCAGGCTGTGGCGCCAGCGGCTGTGGCTTGGCGCTGGCCACCGCCAGATGGCGGGCAAAATAATCCTGAATGACGACTGCTACGGTGCGTGACGCGGGATAGGTTGGTCCTGGCATTGGTCCAGTTTCGTTTTACTCTTACTTATGTGGAACGGCGCCGGCGGCAGGCCAGGTATTGTCGCCTATCCGCATTGAGTTCATCTCGAAAAATCGCATCTTGTTGGGCTTTAGTTTGAATGCTTACGATACTTCACCTCGCCAGGGTTATCCAAAGTCAGTGCCAGCGGCTCTGCCGCACTCCTTGCGGAAAGGCTTTGCCTTTCCGTCGGTGCCAGGCAAGTTCTTGAGGCTCCGTCTAAGCGGAGGCACAGCCTCAAAACAAAGTAGGGTCTTTCGAAAACGCAGAGCCTTTCCGCACGGGATGCGGCGAAGCCGCCGGAACTAAAGCTGTCAACAGCCGCTACCTTGGGCTCGCGTCTTCTCAGGAGGGCAGAGTAGGATAAATCCCATGAAAGAACCAACAGCTCAAGCTTCAAAAATTGAACAGTTTCGCGCCTTGCATGAATCAGGCTGCTTCCTACTTCCCAATCCGTGGGACAAGGGAAGCGCGGTTTATCTCGAACACCTGGGATACTCAGCGGTGGCTACAACCTCTGCGGGCTTTGCGTTTTCGCGCGCGCTTCCTGACGCGGTTTCGGCAATTCCTCTTGGTCAAATGTTCGGGCATATCGCTGACATCGTCGACGCGACAACTCTGCCGGTGAACGCCGACTTCCAAAACTGTTACGCGGATGGACCAGACGAAGTGGCGACCAATGTCGCACTCTGTGTAGCTACAGGTGTCGCGGGTTTATCGATAGAGGACTCGAACGGCGACGAGGTAAATCCTCTATACGACCTCGACCTGGCTGTCGAGAGGGTAAAAGCAGCGCGGGCGGCGGTCGATGCGTCAGGTGAACGGGTGGTGCTGACGGCACGATGCGAGGCCTGGCTGGTTGGCACACCCCAACCGGCTCGAGTTGCGCTGGAACGGCTGGTGGCATTTGCCGAAGCGGGCGCGGATTGTCTTTATGCACCCGGTGCGAAGAACACAGACGACATTGCGGCGATAGTGAAGGCGGTCGCACCGAAGCCGGTTAATGTGCTGGTTTCCAGTTCCAATTCTGAACTGTCAGTGCAGCAGTTGGAGGATCTGGGTGTGCGTCGCATCTCGGTTGGCGGGGCCTTAGCGCGGGTTGCCTGGGGCGCATTTATGCGAGCGGCAAGAAGCATCAAGCAGACTGGGACGTTTGAATCTTTTGATGACGCTGCACCGTTCGATGAAATTCAAGCGTTGTTTATCAAAAGATGAATTGACAGCGCCCATGTCCGGTTCAGAATCCGGAGGCGTCGGGATAGCGACCGGGTCAATCTGAAGCCTGACGCTAGCTTATTTAGAAAATACGGCCAAGGTCCGTTCGTTACCTACAAGCTTTGAAAAAGTATTCATAGTGGTTGAAGCCAGGTCGGAAGAATCTCTTGTTGGACAGGAGATGCCGAAGAAAGACGCGTGGGCCCGTCCGTTCCAAACCTGCAGGGAAATCAACTCTGAGGAATTACAGAGATGGATTCATGATGTGCGGAAGGGCTGGAATCTTCTTAACCAAATCGCCCTGGCGAACAACGCCACCTCGTAACACTCTTGCATTGATCCCGCGCAGGTGAAGTTCTCGGCCAAGCTCTGAATTTACAAACTTCATCGCCTCCAGCCCGAATCTTGAAACGAACTTTCTACAGCCGGTATGGGGTGGTGGGGTCACTTCGATTATTGCTGAGCCTACCGACAGTTGCGTTCCCGAGGGCAAATTCCGGGCACTTAGATCCAGGTTGATAAAGAGTTGGTCGCCGGCAAGCGCCCAACGCTCCCGCTCCTGGGCCACAAGCGCAATCACGCGCGAGTTCATGATGTTCAGCTGCATCTCAGGGTGGGCTGAACCGTCTGATGTTCTCGAGCTGCCGCGCTCAATCCAGTTATCTCCAATCAACCCTTGCACAGGGTCAAGCTGAGCTTCTGCGAGAACTTCACGCTTCTCCGTCCGCGGGCGACGCACTATTAACTCCACCACGCCTTCATCCTTCGGAGACTCGAGGATCTCATCCAACCCAGCTTCAAGTTCGCTCGTAGTCAAATGTCTGATAGTTGTGCTCATCGAATTATTCGTTGTTGCGCTCAATCAAATTCAAACCTCATTGGGTTTTTCTACCATGACTCTCCCGGCGATCCTAGGCCTCGGTTCACACGGGCAAGGGTCGAGAAGAGGAGCCCACCGGTCCTTGACGATCTAACAAACGACTTGGCGACCGGGGCTACGATGAGGCGGCCGGCAGCAAGACGCTTATTCGGTAGTTGCCGTCCTGGTCGGTCGTGGCTTGGCCGAGGATTCGTTTATCTAAAGGATTCTGGACGGACGCGATAACGCGTACACCCGGAGCAGGTTTATCGGCGATCGTCACCTGGCCAGAGATTGAAGCTGAGGAATTAACGGCAACGGCTTGCCCCAGACAGATCGCAGTGCCGACAAGAAGCAACGATACGAGCCCAAAGATGGGGCGGAGAAACTTGATCGGGTCCTACCAGTTCTGAAGTTTACGGGCTTGATGCGCCAGCGGTTGCAATCTGCGCAGCTAGCGCAACGAGATTCTTACGTGGGTTCCTGACAATGTTCCAATGCTCAAATTTTCCTCAAAAAAGAAGTGTATTCCATTGCATTCACCATGAGCCACGGCGGACACTGTCGCCAACGCTGAGTTTGCCAGGAGGTAAATTGATCGAAGGTGATGCGCTTTTACTGCCACTGGACATGCCGACATAAATAGAGGCGAGCTCTTCGCCGGCGCTTGAGTTCAATACCAGCCCAACGCCCGTCCCGTCGTTGGAATCGACAGTGTTAATAGTGCAGGAGAGCACAATGACATTATCGCCTATCTAAGCAGGCCACCCAATCGCTAACCGTTACAGGCTCACCGCTGGAAGTTGCTTCAGTTCGAGGGACATGAATTGCCATGAGATCGTCCTTTCAATTGAGTTGTGTTTGAAGGCCTCAGGACTCGCATCCTCGAATGCCACAAAGGTTGAGTAAGCGCCGACATCATGCTCCGAACGCTAAGCAGAGGGCTACGAATACTGTATTTCGGAGTACAGCATCCACCACAGAGGCAGCACAAGTGTTTTGGATAACCCACGACCTGAGAGCGGAAATGATTGTGCTCCGACCGGTGACAATTCTGTGAAGGGATCAGCCGTTAGTCTCATGGTACTGGCGGATTCGGCGTCGCGTTGAAGCGAATGATCACTGCGTTAGTCATATCGATCGCATCGTTGGCATAGATCAGACCCGACTCAAACTTATTAAAGATCGCAGCCATGTTCATTTCGCGTCCCACCGAGTCGATCACAGGCTTGAGTCGAGTTTGAAGAGCAACCAGTTCGCGGTCACGAGTGCTGCCGATTTCTTTATCGGCATCTTCGGCAAAACGTTTGATCGCGATCTGTTTCTCAGCCAATCGCGCCTGAAGAGGGTTCCGTTGCGCGGGCGTTAGGGCAGGGTTCTTGAGGTCATTGTCGAGCTTGCGCAACTCGTCGTTTAAGGCTTTTGCTCGAGCCATCCGATCGTTTTGCAACGCGGTGATCTTAGCAACTGAGGCTTTGCCCGGGACAGACTGGGTGAGTATCTTCTGGAAGTCGACTACACCGATACGAGTCGGAACAGCTTGCGCAGTGGCTTGAGTGGTGTTGGCCCAGAGCATCCACGCAAATATGCCAACCAAACTGACTGCAACGCCGAACAAGACAAAAGATCCCAGCGCTGCCATTCCAGTATTCCGCGGCGCTAATTTGAGAAGGCTCATGACTATCCTTTCGATTTTCCGATAATGGCTGAACTCGCGTTAGGCCGTTGTTTGCACCTACAGCGTTACGCTTCCAGTGCTGCGTCCATGGTGATGTCCGCTTTCAACACCTTCGAGACGGGACAACCCGCCTTAGCATTGTTAGCAGCCGTTTCAAATGCCTGCTGATCAGCTCCCGGCACTTTCGCTTTTACATCGAGGTGAACTGAAGTAATGGCGAAGCCTGAATCCGTCTTCTCGAGTTTGACACTGGCTGTGGTCCGAATACTTTCCGCGGTAAGACCGGCCTGACCCAACTGGCCCGACAAGGCCATTGAGAAACATCCAGCGTGGGCCGCGGCAATCAGTTCCTCTGGATTGGTTCCGATGCCGTCTTCAAAACGAGTGCTGAATGAATATTGAGTGTTAGAAAGAACTCCGCTGTCTGTGGAAATGCTGCCCTTGCCATCTTTGAGCCCACCGTTCCAAACGGCCGATGCATTGCGTTTCATTAGAATCCTCCGGGAAAGTCTTTTTTGAGAGCTTGGGGTAAGCTAACCCATAAGCACAGGAAACCAAAAGTGACGGGGATAATCGGCAAACCAACCAATGTGGTCGCGCATTGTAATTACAGCTCCTCCAAATTATAGTTCGCCTGATCGTACCGCTGTGACTCGGCCGCCTCGTCAGACACCCTGATTTTCGGCAAGAGTTTTCGAGACATCACATTTCACAACTAAACACTCCGCAAAGGAACCTCCAGAATGTTGCTAACACTTCTTAAGAAATTCGACCGCAAGGCGTACTTACTTTTAACGTTGAACCTGATCTTGATCGTATCCACCTTTGCGGTGGTTAACTTGCCGTTGTCCGAATCGCCAGGCACGTTTGCGCAGAAGGCAACTACCACCAAGACAACCGCTTCACGGTCCAGCCGCAATGTTCGTCAATACACAATCGAGCAATTCATGGACACCGTCCGCATTACCGGTTCATCGTTTTCAGCAGATGAGAAGGAACTGCTTTTCTCCAGCAACAAGACCGGTATTTTCAACGTCTACACCATTCCCACCACTGGCGGCGATCCGAAGCAGCTAACAACTTCGACGAAGGAGAGCACTTTCGCAGTCTCTTACTTTCCCGCCGACACGCGTTTCATCTACAGCTACGATCGCGGCGGCAATGAAAACAGTCATCTCTATCTTCGGGAGCTCGATGGCGCCGAACGTGATCTGACTCCCGGCGACAAAACCAAGGCCAACTTTCATGGATGGAGCCACGATCGCAAATCCTTTTTCTATTCCACCAATGAACGCGACCCGAAGTACTTTGACGTGTTTGAAATGAACATTGCCGATATGAAATCCACGCTCATCTTCAAGGATGAGAATGCATATGAGTTTGCCGACATTTCGAATGATAAACGCTACCTCGCGTTCTCAAAGCCGGGCGAATCAACCATCGACTCCGATATTTACCTGTTTGACACCACGACGAAGGAAATGAAGAAGGTCACTCCTCATACAGGGGAGGTCAGTTTCACTGCACAGTCTTTTGACCCGCAATCGCGTTATCTCTACTACACGACCGATGAAGGAAACGAGTTTGCTTATCTCAAACGATACGAGCTGTCGAGCGGAAAATCCGAAGTCATCGAGAAAGAACCGTGGGACATTTTTGGCACTTACTTTTCGCGCAACGGTAAGTATCGCGTCACGGGGATCAATCAGGATGCGCGGACTGTGATCCGGATTTACGACACCGCCACCGGCAAATTAGTGCCGCTTCCCAAGTTGCCGGGAGGTGACATCACCGGCGTCACGTTTGCTCCGAGTGAAACCCGAATGGCTTTTTACCTCAACGGGGATCGTTCACCAGCAAACCTGTACGTTTATGATCTTAAAACCAGGAAAGCGACGAAGCTCACGAACAGTTTAAACCCTGAGATCAACGCCGACGATCTGGTCGAGGCTGAAAATATTCGCTACAAATCGTTTGATTCGATGGAAGTCCCGGCCATTCTGTATAAGCCTCACCAGGCAAGCGCAGCGAGCAAGGTACCGGCAATTGTGTTGGTCCATGGCGGTCCCGGTGGTCAGGCACGACGTGGCTACAAGGCCCAGGTGCAGTTTTTGGTCAACCATGGTTACGCCGTATTGGACGTTAACAATCGTGGCTCGTCAGGTTATGGAAAGACGTTCTTTACTGCTGACGACCGGAAGCATGGCCGCGAACCTTTGTGGGATGTGGTTGAGGCTAAGAAGTATTTGAAGTCGCTTGGTTGGGTTGATGAACAAAAAATCGGCGTGATGGGTGGAAGCTACGGCGGCTACATGGTGCTCGCGGCGTTGGCGTTCAAGCCCGATGAGTTTGCGGTGGGCGTCGATATTTTTGGCGTATCAAACTGGGTGCGGACGTTGCGGTCGATCCCGCCCTACTGGGAATCGTTCCGCAAATCGCTCTACAAGGAAATCGGTGATCCGGAAACACAACTGGATATGCTCAAAGCGGCATCACCGCTTTTCCACGCTGATAAGATCAGGCGGCCGCTGATTGTGCTGCAGGGTGCTAACGACCCCCGAGTTATCAAACCCGAGTCTGATGAGATCGTTGAGGCTGTGAAGAAAAGCGGAGTGCCGGTGGAATATGTTGTGTTCGACAATGAAGGCCACGGCTTTACCAAGAAAGCGAATGAGATTCGCGCTAACAAAGCGATTCTGGACTTTCTCGACCAACACCTGCGCGGCAGCGCAGCGACTGGCCATTAGTCGTAACGCAAACTGTTAGTTTGCGAGACGCTGCGTTTCTCAGAGTCTTGGCCGAAGTCCGGGCGGTAAGCCATATATTTCACGGCAGGACTTCGGCTCAACTTCGACCGGTGGAGCTACATGTTTCGGTTCTCGGCGGTCAGATGGCCCCCCAGACTGGGGCGGCCAGGGAGTGCCGCCCCTACAGTTCAACCCTCGCTAAAGTAGCGCTTCGCTTTCTCCGTTAACGCCACAACAAACTCGCTCTTACCGTCGGTGTAAGCCTTCCTGTCATTTGGATGGTCTTCCGCAAGGTTGCGCTTCAGTTCCTCGTACCGTCTTGCGTCATCTCCGAATATTCGCAAGTAGTCTCTGAAGTAGAGCCTATCCCACCATTTTAATCTGCCATGACCATATGAATGTGGTGAGTGCGCTTGCCGTTTGCGTCGCGCTTTATTAACCAGGGGTACGGAACTTTCACGCCAGTGCGCCAGAAATAGTCGTAGCCGTGTGATTCCAATACCGGCACGATTTCTCTTCTCGTTTCTTCGAAACCGCTGATTTCGACCAAGAGATCGATAACCGGTTGGCAGCAAGGCCCGGTACCCCGGTGCTGCCGAAGTGTTCGATTCTCTTGACGATTGTCCTGGGCAATGTGGCCCAGAGTAAATCTGCTTCAGCCGCAAACAAGTTGGGCCAATTTGGGTCGTAGGGTTCCAGGGAAACCTCTTCGCGAAGAGCCTCGGCGATGCGCTGGTCCAAACTTTTCATGGAACTGTGCTCCACGGAATGCGGCAAGTCTTTCAATATCGCCAGCTTGTGAGATCCGCACCCTCGGGCGCGCTCTTCAGAATTCGCGCGACAATCTTCGGCGCATAAAATTGATGGTAACGCAGGCGTGAAATCGCATTCGGCAGGGTGTGATCGCCGTTCCAGCAATGCTCAGCACGAGGTTCGTAATCAACCTCGCCTCCATAGTTTGGTTTCTTAGTACTCTTCAGAAAATTCTCAACCAGGTAGACTGCGTTGTTGAGGTAGTAGTTATCCGCTTCTCCAACATAGATGTGAAGTTTGCCTTCGAGCTTTGGTCCAAGCTTCTTCCAGTCACGTTGGAGAATATGGCCCAGGTCATAATTCTCGCGCCAGTGTTCTGCAACTGAGCGATCAATCTTTCCAGTTAACTTGTCCCAGATCGGCTTTGGATAACCGTCCTTACCAACCGGGGAATAGACCGCCTCCCAAATATCAAACTGGCCACCAGACCGGCTGTGCGTTCCCAGCGCCAGTTCCATGTGATTCAAGTCTTCCACCGTCGCGGCGAGCTCGCCCAGGTAATTTCGCTTGCCGGGCCGGAGTATTCTTTTCCATGGCGATGCAGCGTAGTAAGCGTTTTCATGTTCGTAAATGTTGACTACGGTGTAGGCGCGAAAATCTATTGGATCGGGACACGCGCCCCACGCGCCGTTGTATTCATCAGGATAGAAAATCTGCGCCGCGAGCGCTTCCCAACCGCCAGTCGATCCGCCATACATAAATCTCGCCCAGCCTTTGCCGATGCCGCGAAACTGTTTCTCGATAAACGGCACCAGCTCGTAGGTGATGGCGTCGCCATAAGGACCAAGGTTAGCTGAATTCACGGCGTAGGAATCATCGTAGTAGGGATTCGCGTGTTGAATCTCCATGATGATCATCCGCGGATAATCGGGACCGGTCCATTCCTGATAGAACTTATAGGCACGCTCCTGAACGATTCTGTTGTAACCCTGAATTTTGAAACGCTCGCTGTAATCGGGTTTCAGATTTGGATCGGGAGGTGTCTCGCGGAAGCCGCCAAAGGTGGCAGGGAAGTGGCCGTGAAAGATCACGAGCGGGTAACGTGCGTTTGGGTGAGTATCAAAACCTTCCGGCAGAAGAATATTTGCGCCGAGATACATGGGCCGTCCCCAAAACCTGGTGAGCAGCGGACTCTGCATCTTTAAGTGCTTGATGTATTTCGTGTCCTTCGGTGGATCAATCGGCGGGATGACTTTGTCGAGCGTGATTTTGATGGTCCGATTGTCGCCGGCCCGGACCGTGAGTTTCTGCGGAGTGCTGTGGAGATTTCCCGGGGCGCGGCTCCATTGCTGGCCTTCGCCGCGGTCCATCGGAAGTTTCACCGTGTGGCCGTCAGAACGCTTGAATGTTTCGTAACGATGAAGCAGCGCCTGGATCCAATACTCACCGGGCTTCAGGTCAGATAAAGACCGAACCGGGTAACCAAAAGCTGCAGCATCCACAATCGCTTCTTCCGCTGGTTTAAGTCCGTCAACGTCGATGCCGAAAACCTGCTGCGTGTTTAGATCTTCGTTAATCTGAAGACGCGGCTCTGCCGAATTGTTGTTTGAAACCAGCAGCAGTACCCGGCCGTCCAATGCGTTGCTGCTGTGACTGGCGGGAAACGAAACCGCGAAACGCAGACTTGATGACTGCCCATCGGACTTCGCCGGCAGGATAAGCACTAATGCCCCAAACAACGTAAACATCAGAACGCTTCGATACGTTGATCTCATGAGTCCTCCTTTGGTCTTAGGACGATCTAGTGATGATTATTCGCGGCAGTGAACCAACCGGATAATACTGGAGCTACTCCAGTCAACTGACCCGCCGGAAGTGTCGCATCTTCTTCTCCGGGCGGTGATGGGCGGATCTCAGGGCGAGCGCCATCGGCATATTGAAGTTTATAAAGCTTCCAATAAAGTCCGTGCTGGGCCAACAATTCCTGGTGTGTGCCTAGTTCGCGAATCTCGCCGTGATGGAGCACGATAATTTGATCTGCGTTTTGAACAGTCGATAGGCGATGAGCAACTACGATCGAAGTTCGCTTGCGCATGACACGTTCGATCGCCTGCTGAATTAGCTGCTCAGTTTCAGTGTCAATGGAACTGGTGGCCTCGTCGAGAATCAGGATGGCCGGATCGAATGCGAGGGCGCGGGCGAAAGAAATTAACTGTTTCTGTCCGACAGATAGCCCGGCGCCGCGCTCCTTCACTTCCGATTGATAGCCTTCCTTTAAGCGCATGATGAACGGCTCGGCTCGCACCTCACCGGCCGCCCAGTGCACGCGCTCTTCCGTTATATCTTCGCGGCCAAGACGAATATTGCCTTCGACCGTACCACTGAACAAAAATATTTCCTGCAGGACCACCGCGAAGTTTTCTCGCAAGGCCTGTAAATCCCATTCACGAAGATCCACCCCGTCAAGCAATATGCGGCCGCGCTGCACATCGTAGAACCGCATCAGCAAATTCGTGATCGTGGTTTTACCAGAACCAGTATGGCCCACGAGCGCGATTGATTGCCCGGGTTCAACTTTGAATGAGACGTCCTTCAACACCCAATCTTCGTCATTGTAGGCAAACCACACGTTCTCAAATTCAATTCGACCGGTGGCGGGGCTGGCCTTCACAGGCTCAGCTGGCGAGGTAATCGCAATTGGAAGATCGAGGGTTTTAAAGATTCGGTGCGAGGCAACAACCGCTGCCTGCAGCACGTTGTACTTGTCGGATATGTCTCGAATCGGCTGGAACAGAAAGCTCGAATACTGGATGAACGCGACGAGGGCTCCAAGCGAAAGCACGGTGTGTTCGGGTGTGTTTTGCATTACCCGGTAACCGCCATACCAGATGATCAACGCCACTCCCACTGCGCCAATAAAATCGACGACCGGAAAAAACACGGCGTAGTAGAAAATGGTATCGATGTTTGCTTTGCGATACTCGGAGTTTATTTCCTGAAACTTGTTGAGGGATTTCTGCTCGGCGTTGAAGATCTGAACAGTTTGGGCTCCGGCAAAATGCTCCTGCAGAAAAGCGTTGATGCGTGCCAGACGCGTTCGCACCATGTCATAGCCTTTACGCGCGCCTTTTCGAAACCAGGACGTCGCCGCGAATAGCATTGGTACGGTGAGAAGAGTAATCAACGTAAGCCGTACGTCCATCCACAACATCATCGCGATGATCGCAATGATCATGATCAGGTCGCCAAGTAGATCGGTAATACCTGCCGTAAAGAGTTCGTTGAGGGCTTCCACATCGCTGGTAAGCCGCGTCATGATCCGGCCCACAGGATTGCGATCGTAGTAAGCAACTTCCTGGTGCTGCAGCTTGTCGTAGAGTTCACGCCGCATGTCAAACATCACATACTGGCCCACGCTATTCAGCAGCAGGGCCTGAAAGTAAGAAAACACGAAGCGCATTATTTGCACGCCCGCGTAAAGAAACAGCAGGAGTTGTAGGCCGGCGTATTGTTTGGGAAGGATGTACCAATCGACGGCAAACTGCGTGAACTTGGGCTGCAGAGTTCCCAACAAGTTCAGCATCATCGTCAGCACAATCGCAGGAATAAGGAAGCGCAAATACGGCCGCAGGTAACGGAGCAACCGGCGTGCGACCCGGAAGTCGTACGTTTTGCCAATGGCTTCTTCTTCGTGAAACTGTTTTACCGCTGCCGACATGTTACAGATTTGACCCGCCTGAAGGTCCCTTGTAGGTTGCCGCTTCCAACTGTTCTCGCCTGGGGAAGTGAAGTGCAGTGCCGACTGCCGCGACGAAAAATAACAAATAGAAGTCGTTACCTTTCATGATGAATCGTTGCAACAAACCAAGGATGGCAGCGACTTCGCACATCGCGCAGGCGATCACGAGGGCCTTTTGGACCAGGGTAACGTCCTGATTCAAAACTGAACGTTCAAGGAGTTTTCGTTTGATGGCGAAGGAGATTACGACGAGAAAAGCCCCTGACCCGGCGAGCACAAACAGCAAAATCGAACCACCCGTGGAAGGTGGAGCTTCCGGAGCTGCAAACAGAGCAACCATGAAGAACACCACGATGTTCATCATCATTGCGAACCACAAGACCACGAGTGTTTGATATTTCTTATCCAAATTTGTATCCATGGATCAACCTCGCAATTGGGAAATCAGATTGCCGCCAACTCTTCTTCCAGCAGTTGTCGTTCATAGAGGTCGGCATACTCTCCGCCATGTTCAATCAATTCGAAATGTGTTCCTTGTTCCACAATCCGGCCTTCGTCGAGAACGCAAATCAGGTCCGCATCGCGTACCGTTGAAATTCGATGTGACACGATCAAGCTGGTGCGACCGCGCATCACGCCGCGTAGCTTGGTCAGAATCTTTTCTTCAGTGTAAGTGTCGACCGACGACAGAGCATCGTCCAAAATGAGTATGCGGGGTTCGCGCAGGACCGCACGCGCAATAGCTGTTCGTTGTTTTTGACCGCCAGATAACGTGAGACCCCGCTCGCCTACGAGCGTGTCAAGCCCGTTTGGAAATCCCCTGATATCATCGGAGAGTCCCGCTACGTCCGCCGCCCACTCGATCTGCGTTCGGGAGGCGCTTTCGACCCCAAAAGCAATGTTCTCGGCAAGGGTATCGCTGAAAAGAAAAGTTTCCTGAGGAACGTAGCCAATGCTCGATCGCAACTGGGTCAACGGATACTCGCGAACCGAAACACCATCTACCAGTACAGTATTCTTCGAAGCTTCAATGACTCGAGGGATCAAATGTACCAGGGTGGATTTTCCGCTTCCAGTTCGTCCAACGAATGCTACGGTTTGACCGGCATCGATTCTGAGATTGATGTCCTTCAGAACCGGATCGTCGTGTTCCTTATAGCGAAGAGTCAGATTGCGAAACTCAATCTTGCCTTCGATTGGCGCCTGCGTTTTGACGTGCGGCGAATCTGCAATTGCCGGTTTCTCCGCAAAGATTGCGTTCATTCGCTTGAGACTGGCGGTACCACGTTGATAAAGATTAACCACGTAGCCAATCGCAATTAGCGGCCAAATCAAACGGAAAAGGTACATGTTGAAAACGATGAATTGGCCCACGGTCATTTCACCCTGAATGGCCAGGGGAACACCCACCCATAGAATCAAAACAAATCCCATCCCAATCAGAAACTGCATCAATGGCCGCATGAGCGCATCGAGTTTCACGAGATTAAGATTCTTCTCAGCGTATTGCCGGTTCAACTCGTTGAAGGCTGCAATCTCAGCACCCTCCTGAGCGTAGGCCCTTACTACCCGGACGCCGGTAAAGTTTTCCTGCGCGCGGGCTGTGATTTGCGAAAAGAACTCCTGAATTTTTTCGAATCGCACGTGGACCTGCTGGCCAAACACTTTGACGACAACCGAAACCAGCGGCATGGTCACGAACAGCATCAGCGTCAGCTTCCAACTGATCATGAACATGAGAGGCAGAACCATCGCCACCACAAACACGGTCTGCAGCGAATACATGACTAAGGGGCCGGCTAATTGTCTGACTGCAGCGAGGTCGTTGGTGGCGCGGGCCATTAAGTCGCCTACTCGATGCTCCTGGAAAAACGACTGAGGTTGATTGACCAGATGGGCATAGAAATCCTGACGCAAGTCGTATTCGATCTTGCGCGACACGCCAATCAAGATGCGTCGCTGTAGAAAGAGGAATATGCCGCTCAGGATACTAGCGGCCAATACCTTGAGCGCAGAGATGGTGAGCAGCTGCCAGGTAACCTGGCTCCAATTTTGGTCGATCGCCTGCCCAACGATCAGCGGAATGTAAAGATTGCAAACGACGCTGGCGAAGATGCAGGCAATGCCCAGCGTTACGGCCAGCTTGTAAGGGCGGAAGTAGCGAAGAAATTTTCTTAAGTCACCCATGAACAGACAAACGCGGAAGGTCAAAAACCTCTTAAGTGTGAGGGGTTATGATGCGCGATTTTCTGTCTGGACGCCAGAAGGCAGGAATTGGGCGGGAAGACGCGGATCTGTGACGAAAGAACTTTGGAAGACGAGAGACCAAGCGGCAGATTATAGTCGGTGCATTGTATCGAGCAGATCGATTGCAGGTTCCGTCAGATCATGATGATTCTTGTCGGCAGCAAGCATGTTAGCCATCAGGCTATCATCAGCGGGGAGGCTCACTCGATTACGTCCAGCGTCTTTCGAATTGTAAAGTGCGCGGTCAGCAGCGACTACTAACGTGTCTCGCGAGGAAGCGTGAGTCGGGAAGGTTGCGACTCCGAATGACGCAGTAACTCTTCCAAACTCCGGCACTTCGGTTTCCGCAATTCGTTTACGCAATCGTTCAGCGACGAGTACGGCGCCTTCGGTACTTGCCTGGGGAAGGATGATGACAAATTCGTCGCCGCCGAATCTTGCCGGCGTGTCCACTGCGCGCAACTCAGCTCGCAGACTGTCGGCCAGCATGCAGAGCGCAACGTCGCCAGCGTCATGACCTGCCTGGTCGTTTATATGTTTGAAGTTGTCCAGGTCGAGCATGATCAGCGATAGGGGTTGGCGCATGCGGGTGGCCAGGTGGAGATCACGTTCGAGCTGTAATTCAAACGAGCGGCGGTTGTAGCATCCGGTTAATCCATCGGTAAGTGCCTGTTGCTGCATCTGGGCGAACAAGTGGGCCTGGTTAACGGCCACTGCCAGCTGGTCCGCTACCGTGTGCAACAAGAGAAGTTCGTTGTCGGCCCATGCGCGGGTGACGTCGTCAGATCTCACGAGGAGAAGACCGACATAACTGCCCTGGTAAATAAGGGGCACCACTGCATCAGCCGGAAGGCCGTTTGAATTGTCGCCATCCACTACATAGGTTTCAGGTACTTCTGAGACCCGATTGCTAATGCGTTCGACGTCCCTGAGTAGTTCGTTGCGGATATCGTCTTCACCGAGATTGGCTCTAAAGTAGGTTGTAGTCATCTCACGACCAACGAGGGCGCCTTCAACTCTAACAGCGCAGGAATGCACGTTGAGCGCTCGACCTACTTCGTCGGCGGCCGTTTGCAGAACGCTATCGAGCTCAAGCGAATTTCTGATTGCGGTTGCGAGTCGGTTCACCGCAATCTCACGCTCGGCCTGTTCTTGCAGTAGCCGGGCGAGCTTGGTCGTCACACCGAGAGTGAGCTGCAGCGATGTCGCCTTCGGCATAGACAAGCGCACTGCGTTTGAGAAAGCGTTGGAGTGGAAAGGATGCTCGGCTGTGACTCGAGCCATCAGATATTCGAGCGCCGAATAGACCACGTCGGGCTCGAATGTCCAGATCACGAGGTCGCGTCCGTCTTCGTTTTCGGTGTTGTGAACCGAAGCCAGTAAGGCCGAGAAGCGCGCGTCAGCGATGACGACGAAGCGTTCATAACTGTCGCTAAAAACTTCATAGCTGTCGCATTGCTCGGTTCTCTCAAAGACGACTGCCTTCGTATTTTCTTTGCCGCGGCTTAAAAGATTGGAGAGAGCATCCTGTTGACTAACCCAGAGGAATAGATTTCTGGCTGACTCGTCGAGCTCTTTGACGCGAGCGAGTTCGCGGGCCGGGCGTTGAGGGGATGCGGGGAGACTTTCGACGACCAGAGCCCCGAGATTATTTTCGAGCACAACATCCTCGAAATAGCGGTGAAGCTGGGCAATAGTCGAGCCGGCACAAGGGACGGGCGTCAACTGTCTTGGATGCTGGGCTAAAAGCGAGTGATACAGGGAGTACATAGGTGAAGAACCACCGAGACTATTGAGAATTGGATTGTCTTGCTCTTTGGGGCGCCCACCGCACGGCGGCTTTAGGAAGGCCAACGACATTTTACATAGATAAACATAGGCTGTCTATCTAATTTCCCGGGAAGGTGAATGATTGTCGTTCTAGATTCTGATGTAGGTGCTAAGTGCTGTAGCGGTTAGGGTTTCGTCGCTATTAAAAACCTCTGCGGATACCGAAATAAGTCGGCGGCCAGCCCGAATGACCTTGGCTACGGCCTTCATCTCGCCAGATCTGACCGGCCGAAGATAACTGATTGTGAGATCCACGGTGGTAACGCCTTCCTTTGCAGCCAACAGGGGAATGATGGCGAAAGCTGTGGCTGAATCTATCAATGAAGCCACCGCGCCCCCGTGCACAACTCCGTGATTTTGTGTCAGGTTTTTACGGACTGGCATTAAGAGAGTGGCGGTTCCCACGCCCACGTGCTCCAGCTTTATCCCGAGCAGTTTCGCGTAAGGAACCGTCGCCAGGGCTTTGCTAATACGCTTCATTTGCGCTGGAGTGAGATCGGTTTCGGTCATGACCGGTAACTCACCTCGCCGCTCGGTTCTACAATGACAGCCGTACCGTAAGCCAAAACTTCGGTGACACCCGTCGAGATCTCAGTTGTATCGTAGCGTGCTCCTACGACTGCGTTGGCGCCGATTTCAGTTGCGTGTTGAAGCATGATGTCAAAAGCATCCGCACGCGTTTGTTCGCAGAGTTTGGTCCATGCAGTGATATTTCCGCCAACGATGGTCTGTAGCGACGCGCCAATGGTGACGAAGATGTTGCGTGAACGAACGACGATTCCGCGAACGATTCCAAGGTTTTGTGTTACTCGAAAATTTGGCAGTTCAAAAGCCGTGGTAACCATTTGATGGGCTACCGAGTAACGCGGTGGACTGACTTCATACGGCACTCGACGGTCAAGGGGATCTCTGTTCATGTTGTCTCCCGGAGATGCTAGTCGTTGAAAAGAGTCACCTTCTTTTGCTTGGGCTTAGGGTTACGCGTTTTAGGTATCCAGAGATAGTCTTTTAATTCGCAGCGACCGCGCTCGTCGAAGCGCACTCCTTCCGCTTCCAACATTCGTTGCTGCTTGTCGTGAGGTAAAGCGATGCCGCCAGTAGAACAAGCGCCTTGCGCGTTGATCACCCTATGCCACGGAGTCGCGTCGTTTGAACCATGCATGACAAAGCCGACTGTACGTGGTGTGTATCCTTCGCCAAGGATTTCAGCGATCTGACCATAGGTCATCACGTGGCCGCTCGGTATCCTTTGCACCAAACGATAAACACGCTCTCGATACTTCTTGTCAGTTCCTTCCTTCATATCCCTCAATCATGAGATCGCAGGACGGCTCGCGCTGGCGCTCCATCACCGCTGCCTCCGGCAATTTTTAACGGCAGGCAGATCAGCTCGTATGGGCCAGGCCGAATTTCCCTAAGATCCAGGCCCTCCAGAATTGTGATCCCGTTCCTAAGCAGCATCAAATGCGTTTCAAATTTTTCCGATTTGAATTGTTCGATCGACAGGTAGTCGATACCAACCAGTTTGACACCTGCCTCAACCAGAATCCCTGCTGCTCCCGATGTCAGATAGGTGTAGTCCGAACGGAACCCTTCGCCTGGCTTACTCCAGAAGCTTGAGTTGCGCGTTTTAAAAAGGATTCGAACCGTGTTCGCAAGGTCCAACGAAGAAACAAATTCTTCGTCGATGATTCGCATAGTCTTTGGTACTTCAACAACTTGTGCCGGTCCAATAAGACTCTCCAACGATAATGCGTCGACTTTGTTGCCGTCTTTGATGAAGTGCGCGGGAGCATCGACGTGTGTTCCTGAGTGGGCGCCAAAATGCAGCAGTGACACGTTAGCTGATTCACCTTTTGCTAACGAGTGCCAGGAACTGATTTCAATCCCGGGGTCACCGGGATAGGTTGGGGTTAGCTCAGAAAGAGAAACGCTGACGTCGTAAATGTGCATTGGATTCTTTGCCGGGCGAGTACTTCGGATGCGCCCTTCGGAAATTAAACGCTGAACCAAGAATACAACATAAGCTAATGCCTGGCGCTCGACTGATCAACCTCGGATCAGGGAGTTGGTTTGCGATGTGCACGATCAGTTCGTTAGCATCCAATAAACTCTTCGGACGAAGGATTCACCGCAAACAGTGACTACACAGAAAATGCCACGGCTGGCTGCATCAAGTTTTCTCAACTCGGCCCCCCTGATTTGGAGTTTTAGCAATGGTTCTCGATCGAATGAAGTTGAGTGGATCGACGCAGTGCCATCACGGTGTGCGGATCTACTCGCCGAAGGAGCAGTGGATTTTGCCCTGGTCCCGGTAATCGAATTTCAACGAATTGCCGACGCGAAACTCGTGCGGGACGTTTGCGTAGCCTCACGTGAGAGCGTTCAAAGCGTGGTATTAGTTTCGAGATTGGAGAGTTTGAAAGAAGTAAAGACGGTGGCACTCGACGAGTCGTCGCGAACATCGGCAACTCTTGTCAAAATCATCTTCAAAGAGTTTCTCGGGTGTGAGCCTCGCTGGACCGTCGCTTCACCAGATTTAAAACTCATGCTGGACGAAAACGACGCGGCGTTGATAATCGGCGATCCGGGAATGCTATTTGCGCGAGATGATCTTTACGTATGGGACATGGCCGAGCTGTGGAAAAAACACACTGACCTCGGCTTCGTGTTTGCGATGTGGATGGCCCGTCAGACCGTTGCTGCTGCACCGGATTTCGCCGCGGCGCGCGATGAAGGTCTTCAGAGAATTGAGGATATTGTTACGACTTATGCCAACAATACTCCCCTGGAGCCCGATGACATTCGAAACTACCTGACTCGAAACATCGTCTTTCATCTCGACCACGCCTTAACTCGGGGAATGGAAACTTACTTTAACCTTGCTGAAAAGCATGGATTGATTCCGAAACAAAAGCCGCTGAGCTTTATTGAGCAACCGTAGAAGTTTCCGACCTGCTTTAGCTTGTCGTTGCGATTGTGAAAACTCAATATGCGAAGTTGGGACAAATATCGTGGTGACAGTACTGCTCCTCAACGACCAGCTGAAGCATGTCGGACATCGTTACCGGATACCGCAGATTGATTAACACTTGGTCAGCTAATAGACTATGCCCATGCTATCGAGCGTTACCGAAACTTTGAACCGCGCGTTGTCAGGAGAGCGGCTTTCTGTTGACGATTGCACTGCGCTGCTTAACTCGCATGATATCGCCGCGATTGGAGCTGCGGCTGACGAAATACGCCAGCGCCGGCATCCCGAGAATGTGGTCACTTACATCATCGACCGAAACATCAACTACACCAACGTTTGCAATGTAGTTTGCACTTTCTGTGCTTTCTATCGGCGTCCGGGCGCCCCAGATACTTACGTCCGTTCGTTCGAAGAAATCTCCGCCAAAATCGATGAGACGATTGCGCTGGGTGGTACCGGGGTACTGATGCAAGGAGGGTTACATCCCGATTTCGGTATCGAATGGTACGAAGACTTACTCAGAAGTCTCCATCAGAAATATCCTGATTTCCAGTTGCATTGTTTCTCGCCACCAGAGATTCACAATATTCATCTGATCTCCGGTCTCGACTACGAAACGATCATGCAGCGTTTGAAAGACGCCGGGCTCTACAGCTTGCCGGGCGGCGGCGGCGAAATTCTCGATGACGAAGTGCGGCTGCGCGTTTCAACGAAATGCACAACTGACGAATGGCTCGACGTAATGCGAGCGGTTCATCAGGTTGGATTACGATCTACCGCAACCATGATGTTTGGGATTGGCGATACCGTTGAACATCGCGTTCGTCATCTTCAGCGAGTGCGCGATCTTCAGGACGAGACGGGCGGATTTACAGCGTTCATTCCCTGGACTTTTCAACGCGAGAACACGGCGTTGGGCCGTAAGATCAAGGACGAACCGACTGGAGTCGATTACCTGAAGATGCTGGCAGTGTCGAGATTGTTTCTCGACAATATTGAGAATTTCCAGTCGTCATGGTTAACACAGGGATTGAAGCTCGGTCAGGTTGCGCTTCGCTTTGGGGCTAACGACATGGGCTCCATCATGATTGAAGAAAACGTTGTATCGGCTGCGGGGGCTCACAATCGCGCCGACGAAAAAATGCTGCGCTACCTAATCCGGGAAGCCGGTTTTGTTCCCCAACAGAGAGACATCCTCTACCGCTATGTTGATAGAAGTCCACAAGCCATTGAGAACATCTCTTCGCCGGAGCCTGCCGGCGTTGCGATCGGTTAACTGGCCTTCAGTTAGTTGTTCTTCAGGGAAAACTCACATGTATCGTCATTCGTTGCTGGTGAGCGTCGTTGTCGTACTGCTGTTGTCGAATTCGGCACTCTCGCAGGAGACCAATGCAGCAAAGCCTGTTGATGACACTGCGGCGACGCTCCGGAAGAAAGCGATCGCCTTGCTAGAGTCAGTTGCCAGTCAAACAGACTCCTTACGGTCGGCAGAAAATCGTGCCCGCATCGGCTCAAACGCAGCTGCACTTCTCTGGAGCCATGACGAGAAACGAGCGCGCGTCCTATTCCAATCCGTCGCCGAAGACATCAAGACTGGGTTTAACGAAACCACTTCTAACGAGGAAGCGCAGACCCACAAATTTTTAGTTTTTAGCAAGTTGCGTAGCGATACCATTGAACGAATCGCACCTCACGATCCGGAACTGGCTTTGGAGTTTCTATTAGCAACGAAATTCCAACCCGATGCCCGTTCGATGAGCTACGTAGGACTCGACCGCGAGAAAACGCTCGAAGTGCGGTTGGCCGGGTTGATCGCGGCAAAGAATCCGCAACTCTCCCTGAAACTTGCTCGTCAGTCTCTGGCAAATGGTTTTTCGCCGGAGCTTCTTTCTTTGCTTGTGCGACTGGATCTTGGCGACAAGGAAGCCGGGCGCAGCCTGTACCGAGAAATCTTTGACAAACTGAAGAACACCAATCCTGGGCGTAATTCAACTGCGACCCAGTTGGCGATCGGCCTGGCTACTGAGTTCCAGCCACCTGAGGTCGATGTGGTGGTTTATCGGGAGTTGTTGGGCGTCGTGTTGAAGGCAGCGATGGCAGATGGCTGCGGCGATTCGAACAACTACGCTCCGTCTATTTGTTATGCAACGGCTTCACTCTTTCCAAAGCTTGAAGAGTACTTCGGATCTCAAGCCGCGCCATTGAGGCGTTTTCGGTCTAACGAAGACTATCAACCTCCTCCGGCTCGAGTAACCTTTGTGCTGCAGAATGGAACGATCGAAGAGATGCTTGCGTTGATTCCAAAATATCCAGAGCTACAGGACGGCATCTACTGGTCTGCGATGGAGAAGGCTCGTGCTTCGGGCGATATGGGGAAAGCTCGGGAGGTTGCCGCTAATCATCCTGATCAGCAGAAACGGGGTTACCTGGTTCAGGAACTCGACCGAAACCAAAGAAGCGAACCTTTCGACGCGGCGGAATTGACTCAAATTCAACGCGAGATCAGCAGTTTACCTAATCCTCAAAAAGTGCAGTCTCTTATGTATCGAGCCACTCAGATAAGCGTCAGCGATCGTAAGGGTGCCCTGGCGTTGCTTAATCAAGCTGGGGAAATCATCGACACCATGCGACCGCTCAAGACTCAGTTGACGGCACAGGTCAGATTGGCGCTGCTCTATTGCTCGCTAAAGAGCGATCGGGGGATGGCGATCATGGAGACCTTGATGCCGCGGCTTAACGAACTGGTTTCTGCAGCTGCGCTTCTCGATGAAGTGGAGAATAATTACCTTCGCGATGGTGAATGGAACATGACCGCGGAAGGGGTCGTGGGTTCACTCCTGACTGTGCTGGCTCAGAATGCCGGTACGTTTGCCGGTTTTGATTTCGATCGCTCGCTGACCTTGACGAGGCAATTTGTGCGACCCGAGTTGCGGCTGATGGGTGAACTAAAACTCGCCCAGGGAATTCTGGGGAATCCACGGAAAACGTTTTCGTTGAGTGAAAGTGCCCCTGCATTTGATCGATGACTGACTCTCCGCGAAGAATTAGCACACTTCTCTTTGACTGGGATGGAACCATCGTTGATTCCCATCAACTTGGTCTGACCGCTTTTGAGCGTTCATTCGCTTCGCTTGGTATTAATTTCGATATCGAGGTTTACCGCGAAGTTTATTCGCCAAACTGGTACTCCGTTTATGAGGCGATGGGTTTGCCAAAGGAGAAGTGGCAGCAGGCTGATGATCTCTGGGTTGAGTACTACGGCGCCCAGACTGCTCAGTTAGTTGAAGGGGCCGAAACGACAATCAAGGAACTCCACGGTAAAGGTTATCAACTGGGTGTGGTCAGCAGTGGTAGCGATTGCCGCGTCACCAGAGAAATCGCAGAGCTCGGCTTGCAGAACATCTTCTTGGCTGTTGTTTGTAATGAACAGATGCAGAACAAAAAGCCGCACCCAGAAGGCCTGGAAACAGCCATGTGCCTACTCGATCGCTCGGCCGGCGAATGTTGTTATGTGGGAGACAGTCCGGAAGATATTGAAATGGGACAACGTGCGGGTATGTTGACGGTGGGCGTTCGGAGCACCTATCCCACGAATTGGAAACTGAAGTCTCAGAATCCAGACATCTATATCGAATCCTTTCGCGACCTATCCGACCATTTTTAGCCGATGAAGCCAAGCGTCAGGCCTCGTGTCAAAATCTGCTGTATCGCCAGCATCGAAGAAGCGTGGATAGCAATTGAACACGGGGCTTCGGCGCTGGGTTTGGTTTCAGAAATGCCGAGCGGACCTGGGCCAATTCACGACGACCTGATCAGGGAAATTGCTTCCGTTATTCCGCCCGCCATCGCGTCCTTCCTATTGACCTGCAAACCAGAGGTCGACGAGATCATCGATCAGCAAAAGCGTCTGGGTGTAAACACGATTCAGATATGCGATCGATTGGAAAAGGGAAGTCATTCACGGCTTCGCAAGCGGCTCCCCGGAATATCGCTGGTTCAGGTCATACACGTCACCGGCCCTGAATCTCTTGAAGAGGCTGTGCAGATAGCTCGTGACGTGGACGCCATTCTGCTTGATTCTGGGAATCAAAACATGGCGGTGAAAGAGCTCGGCGGTACGGGGCGGACGCACGACTGGAACATAAGTAAACGAATTCGAGAGGCTATCGACAAACCACTTTTTCTGGCAGGTGGTTTGAACCCGGGAAACGTTTCGACAGCGATTGAAGAAGTGAGACCGTTTGGCGTAGATGTTTGCAGTGGACTCCGGACTGAAGGACGCTTGGATCGGAAGAAGCTGGCCGATTTCTTTAATGCAATAGAACGAACGTTAAACCGCTAGGTTGCTTTACACGATGAAACTGATTTTTCTACATGGCATGCCCGGGGTTGGAAAGTTGACGGTCGCACGAGAACTCGCAAAGCTGACCGGCTACAAACTATTCCATAATCATCTCACCGTTGATTTGGTCGGCTCCGTTTTCGAGTTTGGCAGCGCGCCCTTTATTGAACTGCGAGAAAAGATCTGGCTGGACGTGTTTACGAAGGCGGGGCAAACTCAAGTTGCCGGTCTGATTTTCACGTTTGCTTTTGAGAAGACAGTAAGTGAGGGCTTCGTCGAAAATATAAGACGTGTGGTGGAATCAAATGGCGGCGAAGTGGTTTTCGTAAAGTTGGTTTGTTCACCCGCGGAGTTAGAGCGACGCCTTACATCTACTTCGCGAGCCAGCTTCGGCAAGCTGACATCGCTTGAACTGTTCCGCGAACTGAATGATGCGGGCGTCTTTCTCGATCCCGGGGTAACTGAAGATCTGATAGTGTTAGATACGACCGAGATCAGTGCCGAGGATGCCGCGGCACAAATCGCCAGCCGATTGTGATCATCACTGCAGTCGTTGGTTGAATCTCTCACCGTGGTTTCTCACAGGTCGGGAAGAAGGATTTATCCCCGCTCTTCGTCGCCCATTCTAAGGCGCTAATTCATAACGGGTGGTCTGCACTAGACAAACTGAAGAAAGAGCGGGGATAAATCCTCCTTCCCGAAGCGGACGAAAACAATTCAGCTCGAACGTCAGCTTAAGCAAACAGGAAAGCCCGCGTGAGACTTCATCTCACGCGGGCTTCCATCCTTGTCCACTAACTAGAACGTGAACCTGACTGCCAACTGCAGTTGTCTCGGATCGCCAACGCCCTGACGTAGAAATCCGTCAAAGTTAAACAGTCCAGGTGTGACCAGTGGGTTCACGTTGTTAGCAGTATTAAATGTATTGAACATTTCCACGATCGGGATCAGCGCGTAACGTTCACCAAACTTAAACGGTCGCTGAAGCCGCCAATCAAATGAGAAATACTCGTTGTTTTTCCGTAACGTGTTACGGTTCGGGCACCGCGGCGCGGTCGGACATGCAGGGGTTATCGGCTGCGCCGTACGCGCTTGCACGCGAGGGCTAAACTCAAAATCCGCGGGCAAGTGAAACACGCCAACGAAATTGAAACGGTGACGCACATCCCTATCGGATAAAGAGTAATCTAGCTGCAAATTGTTGATGTCGAAGGCCCGATCGGTAAACGGATCGCGCTCGTTCGAATCGTCGTCGCGATCCTTAGCCAGCGTGTAGTTCCATTCCAGCTGGTAACCCTTGCTGAAACGTTTGCGCATCCCCACGGTGAAGCCTTGATAGGACGATTTGCCCACCGAACTCGCGACCATCGTTTCGCCCAGGTAGTCATCGAAGAAACCTGTACGGGCGTAGTCGAGGAATCGCGTTAAATGGACTCCCTTGGCGTGCGTAAAATCGAAATAGAGGGAGAGATTGGGAATAAGCTCCTGTTCAAAGCCGACGTTGACCGTGTAGATGCGCGGATTTGCGTAGTCACGACTGAAGACGCGAACTCCAGAGAAACACGGGAACGGGTTATTGAAGGGCCCTGCGGCGCTGAAGTTGTTAATCGTTGAGCACGAACCCGCAGCTGGAGTGACCAGCCCAGGCCACGTCGGCCCCCCGCCGAACTGTCGAATGATATCCGAGTTAAGGAAGATCGTCTGCTGTTGCACACCGTTCGTAGTGATCGAGCCGACCTGCGTCAGCATGTTCTGACGCGCGTTATAGATGCCGGCGCTTCCCCGCAATACGGACTTGCCCTTGTTTCCAATGTCCCAGGCGAATCCCAAACGCGGCTGAAACATTTTCGTCTGGTTGTGCAACGTGCCGTCGGATGGAAATCTTGGGTCACTGAGAAATATCCCATATGCAGTTTGGCCTGGCGGCGTTACCGGATCCGGAAATATTTGAGCTTCCCAACGCAGACCGTAACTTAGAGTGAAGTTTGGACGAATCTGCCACTTATCCTGCGCGAAGAGGGCGAAGTCCTCATTTTTTATGTCGGAAAACCCTGCCGCATCCGTGGCTGGTCCAGCGGGCCCTGCTCCCTGGAGAAATAGCAGTAATGGTCCACCATTTGGAGTTGATCCTACCGGACAAGTGGTCGGCGCTGTTACGAACGTTCCATTCGAACAGCTAACTGTTCGTGGTCCAAATCCGCCCGGCGCAGCCGGAGATGCGTACCGAAGGAAACCGGTAACACTGTCGAAAAGGTACTTACCCTCAAAGAAGCCGCGGAAGATTTGCGTGTTGACGCTGTGCATCCATTCCCCGCCGAACTTGATAGTGTGCGCTCCTGTGACGATCGAAAAATTGTCTTTGATCTGCGTGCGCCAGAATGTCTCGTCAACGTTTGGACCGAGGAAGAACGGATGCCCAAACCTGAACGTGGTGGCAAACCCCATCGCGGTGTCCGCCGGTATGTTTGAAGTGACGGCGGAACGAGGACGTTCTTCACGGCCGTAAGTGAAGTGAGCCTCATTAACCATGGTAGCCGAGATAGAGGAGAAAAGATTTGCGTTGAAAGCGTTTATCTTCGACGGGCCTTCGATTCCGTTGGCCGAGTTGCCATAAGTGTTAACGTCGAAGGTTTGATTGGCGTTTCGCGAATAGTCGAAGTTATGCGAGAGGGTTAAGCGGTGGTCTTGCGAAAAATCCACATCGAGCTTGCCCAGCAGCGCATTGTTTCGGATGCGACGGCTAATGGGATTCCCTTCTTCCGAACCCCGGCTGGCCCTGAAAAACCCAATCAAGGCTAAACGTTGGCAATCAGCATTTCCATTGATCAGCGCTTCATTGGCGCCCAGGGTTGGCGCGGCGACAGGGCAGGGGGTACCGCCGATCGGGACGCTGAGATTGGCACGCGTAAGTCTCTCCAGAATATTCTCGCTGGAGAAGAAGAAAAACGCTTTATCCTTCTTGATTGGACCACCGAAAGTGCCGCCAAACTGTTCGCGACGAAAATCAGTGAGCGGAGTACCATCGGATGCATTGGCTGTAAGCGCCTCGAGGCGTTGAAAGTGAAACAAGCTGCCATGAAATTCATTTGTTCCTGACTTGGTAATTACATTGATTACGCCGCCCGCCGTTCTGCCAAACTCAGCAGTGGCGCCGGTCGCTACGACCTGAAACTCCTTGACCGCATCCAGCGGAATATCGATCGCTGCGCGCTGGCCGCCCGCCTGTTCACCGAAGAAGCCGTTGTTGTAGTCGCCGCCATCGAGGCTGACGTTGTTAAAAATTCCACGCTGTCCTGCAAATGTAATTTCGTCACCGTCAGGACCCTGAACGATGGCGACGCCGGGGGTCAGGGTCAATAGATCCTCAAACTTGCGGCCGAGGATAGGAGTGTTGTTAACGGTGACTTCATCGAGAGTGGTGCTCGATTCGGTTTTTACCGTGTCGACGGTAGGCATGGCCGTCACAGTCACGCGCTCTTCCACGCCCGAAACTTTCATTTTTATTGGAAGATTCATTGCCTGCCCGACTGTTAGGTTGGCGTTCTCTACAACCATAGTGGCAAACCCTTGCCGGGTGACTGTCAGGGTGTATTTCCCTGATGGCAAAAGCAGTGCAACAAAGCGACCGTCCTCATCAGTAGTCACAGTTCTCGAAAAGTTTGTATCGACGTTTCTGATTTCAACAGTGGCCCCGGGTACTGAAGCATCCCGCTCATCGAGGACTGTTCCCTGAATAGTTCCTGAAGTTATCTGCGTCTGCGCCAGAACGGTAGCGCAGGTCAGCAGTAGTCCAAACACACAGACACTGAACCCTTTAACTAAGCTGTTAAAGGAGCGAAGCAACGCGTTGCTCATATGTTTCTCCTGCAGATTTTTAGATTTAGGTTATCAGTTCAGGTGACGTAGAAAACCCCAACCCGCGGTTCGGACAGTTTGCTTATCGCGCGCAAACCTTAAAGAAGGGAAGACTTCAAATCAAAAGTTGAAAACTCGTCGAGGTGTCGGCATCTTAGTTAATGATAGTCGGAAGTGTCAACGCGAATATCAATAGGCGAGTGTTAGCCAAATTGTCGTCATAACAGGGACGAAAAGAGCTAGGGAGATGGTGCGGGCTGGCTGATTCCGGTTTCGGTGGTACCGGTAACGCCGGAGGTAAATGAAGCTGGACGGGAAAAGAAGTAAGCCATCACGAGAAAAATGGGCAAAAGCACCGAGAGCCAAACGAGAAACCACGGGCAGCATGTTATGCGTCGAATAGCCTTGGTGAAGTTGACAAACATGTAGCCTAAAGAGAGATAAAAAAGCAAAATCATCGCGAATCCGAGGCCTGGTCCACGAGACGGAAAGGTGATCCACAGGAAAGCTAAGATCGGTATCCAGGGGACGAAAATGTACAGGATAGAGTAGAGGATTTGTGCGACAGTCAGTTTTCGTCTCTCAGCACCGTCGCGAATTCGCACAACACAGAGGAACGCGAACAGGCCGTAAGCAATCGCACATAGAAAAGCAATGATTAAGATCGACAAGGCCCACTTGATTGCCGCGAGGGCCGCTGTTTTGTCTTCGATTAGACCGACGCTGCCCACCACAATCCCGGTCAAAAAAATCACTGCAACGACGAGCCGGATCACCCGATCAAACTCGTTATCAAATCTCGAGTCGAATTGGAAATTGTCGGTTGGCTGCTTGATGAGAGCGTCGAGCCAATCCTTGCCTGCCAGGGAGAGAAAACTGACGGTTGAATTGAAAGCAGCAGCCATTCCCTTGGAGGCACCTCCACCTTCTCCACGATTAGCTTTGTGATCATTCGCGGGCTGCGAGATCTTTACCTTAGGAGGATCCGGTAAGGATCCTTCGATCCCCGGCATGAGCTTGTCGTTAGTTTCTGCCACTTCCTGTTCTCTGCAACTCAGTTGCTCCCGAAGCTATTTACGAGCTCAATTAAAGACTCGCCAGGCGCACAGCAGCTTTTCGGCGTCGGACCGAATCTCGGTCCGATGCACCCCCAGGAATCAGGTTTGTCAATTGGTCGTTAATCAGCTCGGTTCGGCGCTGGACATCATACCCGATGAGAATGGGGGCAATGAGACTCAGGCACATGAAAGTACGTCCTTTGCTGGCTGGCGGCAAATGTTCGCCGAGCACCCCGCGAACTGAAGACCACATTTCGAACAGCGCAGGGGACGATGGAGCTCGGGATGATGCCTTGATGAACTGGACGTCGTTTGTAATTCGACGTGTTAGCTGGCCGCCGCTCTCGATCCATTTGACAGTTCCGGCAAGCAAGTCGCGCAGTGATTCTGTAGGTAAGCCGGCGACGGCCATGCCGACTTTAGCTTCCTTGCAGCGATTGGCGCGCGACCCCGTGAGATAGGTTTGTAAGCTTTGCGGTGGCGCATACGAGTCGAGGTTCTTCAGCTGGGTGATGGCGCTCTCGACAAGAGTCTTTGCCTCGGCCTGTTTCATACCTGATTTGGGTTCTTTTGATAGTTCGGCCTCAACCAACGCCAGGATGGCCGAGATAAGGGTTGATCGGAGGGTTGTCATCTTCCCGCCCTCGCCATCAAGGTCTTCGTTCAGATCGGTCATGAGGTTGCTTGTTTGGCTAAGACCTGTAGAAGGCTTATCGAGATCGCGAATTTCGTCGAGGATCTTCCGCAGCAATTCTGCGGCTTTCGGAGAGAGTGTTAGAGATCCTCTTTGTCGTTGAAACTCTGTGAGTGTGTTGCGCAATTCGTCCGGGCCAAGGGACGTGATGGCGAAACCGGCGTTCGTTAACATGACGCGTTCCCTTGCCAGGACTCTCACTACTGAGGCTGACGCATACCCGACCTCGGTGACACTTCTCAGACCCGTCGTTTCAGTTCTTGATCGCAGTTCGGGCACGAGAGCTTCCAGTTCAGCGACATCCTTTTTCAATTGTGCGTACCGGCTCGTGAGTTCTCCAGAGAGGCAATTTAACAAGTCGAAGTAGGGGTTCAGCAGCTTGTTTTTGAGCCGATCGAGAAGAAGGACGTAGAGCGAAAGAGAATCGGCCGGCGAAGGCAAGGTGTTGATTGTTTCCTCAGCATTCGAAGCTAATGCTGTTTCAAGGCCTGGCGTGAGCGCGAGGCTCAATCCGCCAAAGACTCCGGTAGAGATAAATTTCCTCCGCTCGACTTGCGTTTCCTTGAGAGAGAGAATCGGCTTTTTTGTTAAAGGCATGAGAGTTCTCCTGAGCGAGTACCGACAGGGTTGCGCTGACATAGCTGCTCACTAATAGGAGGCCTGAGTCCTTATTTCCCGGAGTGGCGGTGAGAAGAATTTTTAGTCCGCGGCGGCGAGGAATTATTGACTCGGGCTTCAGAGATACGCCTTATCTACATCAACCAGGAAAAAATGTAAAGGTTTATGTTACTCACCTTACTCCGCTGGTCGGGCCACCAGCAGAAACCGGGAACCAAGCAGAGAAACCATTATGAGATCGCATCAGCAGCATGGAAAACAAAGGAAGGCGCTGCGCGCGAATGGCAAAGATAAGGATGAGTCAAACTCGCTTCTACTTCGCGCCTCCGAATCGTGACGGAAATTCTGATCTCAACCCGGCGCCAAATTCGGAAAATGTCGTCGACTAGTTTGCTTCGAGATAATTTCGCAAACTTTTCCGTAGAGATTCGCTTCCAAGCGAGGTAAAACAACATGCGTTGGAGAGGCGAACGTCAAAGTAGCAACGTTGAAGATCGACGCGGAATGTCGCGCGGCGGTATGGCTATCGGAGGTGGCCTCGGCAGCATCGTTCTCATAGTGCTGGCGTTACTGTTCGGCGCTGATCCACGGCAGTTGTTAGAACAACTTCCAACCGAAGCTCCTGGGACGCAGACCTCGCGCCCAACCAACCCACAAGAAGAAGAAACTGTGCAGTTTGTAAAGGTCGTGCTTGCCGGCACCGAGGATGTTTGGAACAACGTCTTTGCTCAATCGGACCGGCAATATCGCGAGCCGACACTGCAATTGTTTACAGTTCGCGCAGAGTCAGCTTGCGGAATAGCGGGCTCAGCTGTCGGGCCCTTTTATTGCCCGGGTGACGAGAAAGTTTACATAGATCTTTCGTTCTTCCAGGAACTGGAGAATAAGTTTCGAGCGCCGGGAGATTTTGCTCAGGCTTACGTAGTGGCCCACGAGGTTGGCCACCACGTTCAGCATTTGCTCGGCACGATGGACCGGGTCAACTCAGCCCGCGGCAGATTGAGTGAAGAACAAAACAATCAACTGTCGGTCAGACTCGAATTGCAGGCTGATTTTCTGGCAGGAGTTTGGGCCCACTATGCTCAGAAGAAAGGTCTGGTCGAACCGGGAGATTTTGAAGAAGCACTTGGCGCAGCGAGCGCGGTGGGCGACGATCGACTACAGCGTCAAACTCAGGGGTATGTGATCCCCGATTCCTTCACGCATGGCACTTCCGAACAACGGATTCGTTGGTTTCAAAAAGGATATGAGACCGGCGATATTCGGCAAGGCGATACGTTCAGCGCCCGCAATCTTTGAATGGCTTAGTGGCGCGCGGCCCGCTTGTGGACCGTGAAGGTTTCGCGAACCAGCGCATTGAATCTTTCCGGATTCTCCTGTTCAGGCATCATTCGGCAGTAATCAAAAATCTCCAGCCGTGAAGCGGGATTCAATTCCTGCAGCTGAACGCCTTGTTGCAAAGGCGTCGTGAGATCTTGCTTGCCCCAAACCAAAACTGCAGGTTGAGTTAAACGTGAAAAAGGAGAACGGGCGTCTGTGTTGAGGTAACCGGAAAGAAAGGCGGCGATGGCATGCTGCGCACCGGGTTGGTGACTGGTTGCATAAAGGTTCGTCACTAGACGATCAGTCACGCGACGGTGATTGTAGAAAAGATTTTCGCGGGCATAGTCTCGAATGCTGCGTTCACTTGCCATCACGTTGTAGAACGAAGTACCCAAAACCGGAGACTGCAATAGACCATAGAATGCAGCACCGGCCATTCCAGGCCGCCGGGCAGTATCCGAACCGCTGGGCCCATTGAGAATCATCGCATTCACTAGTTCAGGATGTTCGTCGGCAACGCGAATTGCATAGGCAGCGCCGAGCGAACTGGCGATAACATTTGCCGGAAAGCCGGCGACCTCACGAATGAAATCGCTAATTAAATCGACGTAAAGGTCGGCTGAGTAAGAGGCGTTCGAAGGCTTGTCCGAAAGACCAAATCCCAGGAGATCCAGCGCATAGACCGGGAAGTCGTTGGCGAGATCGTCGAAGTTCTTTCGCCACATGAAACTCGACAACCCCGCACCAACTCCATGAATAAATACGACCGGGGTTCCCTGATGGGCCAAGCCTGATCGTTTGTAGAAGACTCGGCCACATTTCCAGTGAAAAAAGTTGGCCTCGCCACCCAGCGCACTGTCGTCTGGTTCACTAGCGCCACGCTGAATTGCGGCATTGACCGCCGCTAACGCAGCCACGCCCGCGCCGCCTGCCAGCATTGCCTTCCAAAAATTTCCGAGCTTGCTCATGAGTTAACTAACTGCGCCGACTAAACGAACGCAAAATCAAACTGTTCCTGGTGAATAGTTGGATCGCTATTGATGTCCACCGGACCGAGGTATTCCTCAATTTCATTTAGAACATCGCGTTCTGGTCCGCGAAGGTTGCGCGCCACTTCCGGATGAATACGAAGGGTCGCCTGTTGGTTCTTGCGCTCGTCTTTCATAGCCTTGCCAAGTGTGCGCGCTTCTTCAAGCAATTCGTAGGAAACGGTTTGCGGAGATTTGATCAGGCCCGCGCCCTGACAGTACTGGCAGGGAGCACAAAGCGTTCTCTCCAGTGACTGCTTAACGCGTTTGCGCGTCATGATGACCAGGCCGAAGTCGTTGAACGACAAAACCTTTGTCGGCGATTTATCGTCGCGCAACGCATCCTGCAGAATTTGCATGACTTTCTGCCGATTGCGACGTTCCTCCATGTCGATCAGGTCAAGCACGATAATCCCGCCCAGGTCTCGCAGTCGGATCTGTCGCACGATTTCTTCGACCGCCTCCAGATTGGTTCGAGTGATCGTGTCTTCCAGACGACCGCTGCCACGCCCCACAAATTTACCGGTGTTGACGTCGATCGCAACGAGCGCTTCGGTCTGATTGATGACGAGGTAGCCGCCCGACTTCAACCAAACACGTGGCTTGATAGCCTTATCAATCTCGGCTTGAACACCGTAGCTTTCGAGAATGGGTTGATCGCGGGTGTAAAGCTTTACGCGCTTGACCATGCGGGGGAAAATTCGATTCACAAACTCAACGATGCTCTGGTATTCCTCTTCAGAATCCACCCGAATTGCCGAGAAGTCGTCAGACAACTGGTCGCGCAGGATACGCTGCACCAGATCGAGATCCTTGTGGACCATCGTGGCTGGCTTGGTTTTCTCGGCCGAAGCTCTGATGTCGAGCCAGGTTCGAACGAGATAACGCACGTCCTCGCGCAAGTCTGCTTCGCTGATACCGACGCCCGCAGTGCGCACAATGAATCCACCCGACGGTATGTCCTCGGTGCCCCGTATCAAGGTTATAAGTTTGCGCAGACGTTGACGCTCGCTGTCTGATTCGATCTTTCGCGACACGCCGACATGTTCGACCGTTGGCATGTAAACGAGAAAGCGACCGGGCAGGGCGATATGCGAGGTGATTCGAGCACCCTTCTTCGCGATTGGTTCTTTCGCAATCTGGACCAGGATTTCCTGACCCTCGCGAAGTAAATCGGTGATTGTGGGTTGATGTCGATCACGACGCGAGAATCCTCTTTGACCAGGACCACTACGCTGATTTCGTCCACGTTCTCTTGAAGGCGGGCCAGGCGGCGGACCAGGAAGCGCAGGGAGAAGCGGGGCAGGGGGCTGGGCTCGTTCCACCACCGCCAGTTCGGTTGATACCTCAGCGGCCGCTTCAATCTGAATCTCTTCGGCGCCGTTATCTGAAGACTCTGGCGCTTCTGCTACGTCTGCGCCACTCTGTTTTGTTGGGCGGCGCCGGCGTCTGCCACCGCGGCGAGTTGCGAACTCAGCGCGCGAACGTTTGGTATCGACACTTGCTTCAGCGTCACCCAATGTTTCGGCATCCGCCGAATCACCGGTGCCAGCTTCTGTCGCCGACTGTTTCGACGACTTCTTCGACGAGCGTTTAGTGGTAGTTTTCTTTCGGGTGCCGGTGGCCGCACCGCCTCGTGCTTTCTTTGAACCAGCACGAGAGCGTGTTGGCTTCTCGGGTCCTTCGGCGGGTGTGTCGAGGACAATCTCAGCCGAGCTAGAGGTTTCAGCTGTTGAGTCTTCGTCGTCGCTTATCCGTTGAAAGCCTCCGCTCTTCAACGGAGTTTCATCGAGTTCATCGACGAAACCGGCAATGTGAGCGGCAACGGGCTTTTGTGAGCGCGAAAGAGTGGCTGCCGATGGCTCAGATTCACCATCATCAATTCTTTGAAACGATTCGTCGCGATAATCCACGCCTGACATGACCGAACCAACTTCTGCGGTGCGGAAGTCGTCCTCAAGATTGAATTCGCCGGCATGAATTTGATCCAGGAGACGTTCCTGAAGACGGGCGTCCTTAAACATCTCACCGTTCACGGCCGCAGTCTCGTCTTCATCAACTATGCGATGGACGGAGGGGTCTGCCGCCACGAATGGCGTATCGATGTCTTCTGGCTTGATCCGAGTTTCCCGTGAATCGGAGAATTCACCGCGTTCGTCGGGGCCGTCACCGCGACCACGCCGGCGACCACGTTTACTACGTCGCCTGCCGCTTTCTGTCTCGGCTGCTGGTTCCGGTTCCTGAGCAGATGTTTCCTGTTCGAGTTCGCGCAGGGGTTCGACGCGTTCCTGCGTAGCTTCAATATGATGTTCGCGCTCAACACGTCCAAGTTCAATTTGCTCGGTGGCTGCACGCTGAGCGTCCGCGACGTCGCCCTTCTTTGATTTGTCGATGACGATCCGCTCAAACTCTTCTTCCTCGTCGAAAAAGTCAGACACGTAAAGAAACGCATCGCGCTCGAGTCCGATATCAACAAAGGCTGACTGCATGCCCGGCAGCACTCGCATCACACGGCCCTTGTAGATGTTTCCGACAATGCCCTGGTTTCCTTCGCCTCGTTCAATATAAAACTCGGTTACTTTTTCGTTTTCGATGATCGCAATCTTTTTTTCGCGTCCATTGACGCTCACAATTAATTCTTTGGCCATTTTCTAATGTTGTCTCCTACAACGCCGCGCACAGTCGTTTGAATCGATCGACTTCGACCAGATTCTGACGATGCCCTAAGGACATCTGGCAATTGACGTTTGAAATTGAGTTTGACTCCGAGAGCCGCGGGCTGTGAGCAGAGCGATGCGGACAGTGGAATGTGTGGCGAGTTGGAAAAAATCCTCGCAGAATTGTCTTCTCGAAGCAGGGCCAGAACAGCTGTGCTGCCAAGTGGCTCGCCTGCAGGTTGGTTGAGACTGAATTTGTAGAATGAGTTCGGGCAGTGGCCCGGATGAGCCAGTGCGCGACGATCGCTGGAACTATTCAAAAAAAACCTAACTAGCCGCTATACGCCTCCGGAAGTGTCAGCAGGGAGCGCCGCTGCTCACGCATGCCGAAAACCGAAGTTCTGGCGATGTGCGCACGACCTGCGTTGATCCGGTTGTCAACGGGATTTTCATCCCGGCGCATTTCTCACTGACCACCTGGTCACATGCGGCTTTCGACAAAAAGTGAAAGTCCAAAGTTGAAGGACCTAAAATTCGAGACTCGCTTTTCGGGAGCACGATGATTTTCGGTATTCGTGCTGCTTGATGTTTCAAAGGCGATTAATGCCGAAACTTAAAAAACTCCGCAGAGGCGAGCCGGGGAAGTATAAACCGAAGAACGGTAATTACGAAACGGGCCGTGTCCGACATGCTTCTTCGGCTGGTCGTTGACGCAGGAGACGCTCAACAGTGGTCTTTGACATCGCGCGTTGATTCTTCCCAATCTCTGCGACAAGCTGAAAGCATGTCGGACACTCTTCCAGCTTAGTTGACGAACCTTCTGAGTTGAACGCTGATCGCAAAACCAATGGCGATGAAGGTCGCGATGAGTGAGGCAAGCCCAGCACTCATCAGGGGTAGGGGTACACCGATGACGGGCAAGATACCGAGTTCCATTCCAATGTTGATGAATATTTGGAAGGCCAGGCCTCCCACAATGGCCATGATCACCAGTAGCCCCATCCGGTCAGGCGCTCGCCTTGCTCCCGCAATCAGCCTGAACAGCAAGAGTCCATAAGCAAGCAAAACGAGAATACATCCCACGAAACCGGCATTGCCGGCAGTGACCGCGAAAATAAAGTCAGTATGTGGTTCCGGAAGGAACTTCAAACTGCTCTGCGAGTGAGCGGACGAAGCATCGGAACCCAACAATCCGCCTTCACCAATCGTCAATATCGACTGCCAGGTGTTGTAACCGAAACCACGACGGTCTGCCTTCTCCGGATCGAGGATCACGTTTATACGTTCCTGTTGGTAGGTCTTGACCAGTTGCGTCTTTACACCAACCCAATAGGCAAACGGTAGCAACACGATTCCGAGTACTGCCGCGGCGACCACGTAACGAATGCGAATTGCTGATAGAAACAGAACGATGGCCAGGATCGGCAGATAAGTGATGACGGAGCCAACATCGTGCTCCAGCAGAATCAGAAAAATTGGCAACGCCAGTATCAATCCACCGACTGCGATCTCCTTCAGAGTTAATGGGCCAGCCCTATGCCTGCCGAAGTAGCGGGCCAACATCATTGCGGTGGTCACCTTCACAAATTCCGAAGGTTGAAATTGACCGATACCGGGAACTTTGATCCAGGCGCGCTGGCCGTTGATCTTCAAACCGATCCCAGGGATCAAGACGATGATCAGCAACAAAAGACCGAAGATGTAAAAGGCCGGAGCGATATTGATCAGCTTGCGATAGTCGGTGAAAGCGACTGCGAGCATGGCGACCACTGCGATGCCAAGTCCGATAAGTTGTTTGACCCAGTAGCCCTCCGTTGGTTGGGCATTCCGAATTTGCACGGTCCCAAACGCCACAATGCCTATGGCGAGGAAAGCCAACAGCCAATCGAAATCGCGTAAGCCTCTTTTTTGAATTCTGGCGACCATCTAAATTCTATCGATTCAACCCACTAACCAAATCGCGAACAGAAGTTAGTTCACTGCTACCTGGGCTGGATCCTGTTTCTTTTCCTGATTGTCATTTTTGGGTTTTGGAGTCTTCGCCATTGGCAGTGCTCCCGGCGGCTCTTCATGTCGAGTCTTTCGATAGTAAACGTCATAAACTCGTCGCACTGCCGGAGCTGCGTGGTGGCCCCCGAATCCGGAATTCTCGATAAGCGCTACCAGAGCAATTTCAGGTTTGTAAGCCGGAGCATAGGAAACAAACCATGAGTGGTCCTTGTTTTTGCCGACGTCTTTGCCAAGCCCTACAACCTGAGCCGTGCCGGTTTTTCCGGCTATGTCGAAACCTGCCATGCGAATTCCAGCGCCGGTTCCGCCCGCATTGACTACACTCCACATTCCTTCAACCACGCGATGGTGAATGTCTTCGGGAATCGGAATCACCTTCGGATTTGGCTTGGCGGGATCAAGCGGTTCGAACCCTCGACCTGGTCGATATTCAGGCGTTCCTACGTCGCCGACGTGCTTGAACTCTTTTACCAAATGAGGAATGTACATTTTGCCGCCGACCGCTATGGCGCCAATGGATCTAATCAAGGCAATCGGGGTTATCACGTCGTACACCTGACCAAATGATGAGTAGACGGTGTCGATGTCTGACCACTCAGGATTTTTTGGCTGCATTCGCCTTTTAAATTCGCGCGACGGAGTCCAACTGACAACTTCGTTTGGGATATCAATGCCGGTCCGTTTGTTTAGGTCGAACTCATCAACCATAGCTACGATACCGTCAAGTCCCATCTTCAAGCCTAGCCGGTAGTAGTAGCCGTCACACGAGTGAGTGATTGCAGCCTTCACATCAGGCGAACCGTGGTTACCCATGCATCGAGTGAACTTGTTGCCCACGGTAATGCCACCACCGCAAACGAGGTTGGAGTTTTCCAGAGTGATCGCGCCTTGTTGCAAGCCGGCAATTGACATCGGGATCTTCCAGGTCGAGCCGGGAGGATAACGGCTTTGCACAGCACGATTCATGAGTGGAGTCTCAGGATCATTTAAGAGAGCAGCGTATTCGGCGCGTCCCTCTCGGGTGCTAATTCGTCCGGAGAAGAGGTTTGGATCAAAACTTGGTGCAGATGCCAGCGCGAGCACTTCACCATTGTTTGGGTTTATTACCACGATGACGCCACGTTTGGTGGCGGAGGTTCTAAGCTGTTCCTCGGCCGCTAGCTGCAGATCGAGGTCGATGGTGGTAATCAAATCCTGACCAGGCTGAGGCGGGATCGTCTCAATCTCATCCTGAATACGGCCGCGACTATCTACTACAACTTTCCGGTAGCCGTCTCTGCCACGAAGATACTCGTCGTAAGTGTGTTCGAGTCCGCTTTGTCCGATCAGATCACCCGGTTTGAAACCCTTGTCTTTATACGCCGGCAGTTTGAGCTGCTCAGGATTGATCTCGCTTACGTAGCCAAGCACATGGGCAAGGGAACCGTCGGCGGGGTAGCGGCGCTGCGGTTGTTGCTCAACTCTCAACTCGGGAAACTCGAGCTCGTGCGCTTCGACCCAGGCGATGTCACCAGGAGTTACGTCTTGCTTTACCAGGATCGATTCAAAGGCTGGTTGGGAACTTATCTGGGCAAACCGTTCGTGCAGGGTATCCGCATCAACCATTAGCTCGTCGGATAGTGGTTTGACGAGCGACATAAGGTTTCGCCCCTTCAAATCTTCACGAGACAGAATCACGTTGAAGGTAGGTCGAGAATCAACCAGAGGGCGCCCTTCCCGGTCGAAGATCACGCCGCGCGGTGCGGTTATAGGTAACAGACGAATGCGCTGGTTCTGTGCGATTTCCGCGTAATGCTGACCTTTGACAAGCTGAAGGTAGTAGAGTCTGACGCCCAGAACGGCGAGCAGTAGAACTACGAAAATCTGAACGATCCAAAGTCTGCCGCGTAGGTTTTGCGAGGAGTCTTCAAATTTCATAATTTACGAATTCGAGGGAAGTGACCAGGGGCCAATCGAGAGTTGATGTTCCTTTTTCTTCATTGGGTTGGGGAATTACCTGACTCGTCGCGCGCCCTTGCGACGTGACTTAAAACTTCTACGCTGTCGGGCTTGATCCGTAAAGAGCAAATCGAGCAAATAGATGGCTGCGGTTCCGGCGATGGTTGTCCCAATCAGCCGGTACGACATCGTCTGCACAAAAGGTACGCTTGGTGGATAACCCAGCGAGCGGTGCCAAAAGACATAGATAGCCGAATCTACCAACGTGGCCACGGCGATTACGGGAATCCTCAAGAGCGTGTTCTCCAGGTTGACTCGGGTGGCCGCTAAGAATATCAGGTACGCAGTTAGCGTCTTGGAAAATCCGCCGGCTCCAATTAGTCCGCCACTCGCGGCGTCGACTGCAAGACCTGCGATCGTTGCCACAATCAACGCCTGCCAGGCATGACGTTGCAAAGCGATATAAACAACCACTATCAGTGGAAAGTCAATATATGAAAGAGGAGCCCAGACCTCTCGGAGTGACAACTGCAAAACGATGGCAACGGCAAGGACAGCCGCAATCTTAAGTTGAGGCATAACCGATCTTCGATTGCTGATTGCCGATCGACGATTTGGGACTTTTCCAGATGGACATTGCCGACCGCAGGAGATTCAGATCAAATTGGCAATTAGAAATCGGCAACGGTTCGATTACTTCTTTACTTTGTCGACATTCGGAAGGGTCTGTTCTGGGGCAGGCCTTGGTGGTGCGTGATAAAGCAAAACCGCTACTTCCTTTAGTTGGTCCAGATTAGCGGATGGTCTAATCAGGATTTCATGTGCCTGGGTAGTCGTGCCTGGTTTGACCTGGACCACTTCACCAACATTCAATCCTGGCGGATAAATTCCATCCTGCCCGGTAGTCAAAATGTAGTCGCCGACCTGCACCGTCTGAAGACCGGAAACATAATTCATCTCAATTAGATTGCTTTCGCCCAACCCTCGGACCGAGCCCAGCGCGCCGGATTCTCCGAGTCGGCCGATGATTGCTCCCGCGGCAGCTTTCTCGTCAGTGATCATCATCACCTGAGCAGTCCACGGACTCACCCCAATTACGCGGCCCACGATTCCGCCGCCAGTTACCACGGGCATATTGAGGCCGATGCCTGATGAACTGCCTCGATCAATGGTGATGGTGTTGAACCAAACAGATGAATCTCTGGCAATCACACTGGCGGCCACCTGATTGAAAGTCTTCTGTTCTTTGAGATTCAGCAACCCTTTGAGTCGCTCATTCTCTTCGACGGCTTGCCGCGCATTCCGCAGATCGAGCTCGGTCTGCCAGAGTCGTTGCTTCAGTTGCTCGTTTTCTACTGCGGTACTGCGGAAGTTAATGATTTGGCTAATCAGGTTTGAACCGGCGCCGGTAGCTTTGGAGGTGACGTTTTGCGCGGGTGAAGCTGCAGCCTGCATCCACACCCTAAACATTCGCTGACTCGTGGCTGCGTCGCGCGCGTTGAATGCCATGAGTCCGGCATTGGTGATTAAAAGAACCGCTAACCAAACGGGAGCCCGTTGCCGAATCTCTCGTTGTGTGCGAATAGCTGCCATCTGGGTAAAAAGTAAATCGTGAATCGTAAATAGTAAATAGTTAATTCAGGAGAGTTACGCCGAAATTCGGTCTATTCACCACTCACTATTTACCATTCACCCTTCTCACATGGTCATAGTATTTTCCCACTTGACCCGTTTGAGGAGGTCAAAGTCGGAAAGCATTTTTCCTGTTCCTAGTACCACTGAAGCAAGTGGATCATCAGCCAATGAAACCGGCAGACCGGTTTCTATCGAAAGGCGCTTGTCCAGGTTCTTGAGAAGGGCACCTCCGCCCGTCAGCACAATGCCGCGCTCCACAATGTCGGCCGACAACTCTGGTGGTGTTCGTTCCAGAGCGACTCGTACCGCATTGATGATCGTAGAGATGGAGTCGGCCAGTGCCTCGCGCACCTCTTCGTCAGTCATCGTTATGGTTTTGGGAATACCCTCGATCAAATTGCGGCCACGAACTTCGTATGACAACGGCTCGTCCAACGGATAGGCCGAACCCAATTCGATCTTGATTGCCTCGGCAGTTCGTTCACCGATCAGAAGATTATATTTGCGCTTGATATACGAGATGATGGCCTCGTCCATCTCATTGCCGGCCACTCGGACCGCACGGGAGTAAACGATGCCGCTCAAACTGATCACAGCAATATCGGTGGTGCCGCCGCCAATATCGACAACCATGTTGCCGTGAGGTTCAGTGATCGGAAGTCCCGCACCGATAGCCGCGGCCATTGCTTCTTCCACCAGATAAACTTCCGACGCCTTAGCACGATAAGCAGAATCTTCAACCGCTCGTCGTTCCACTTGAGTGATCTCGGACGGTATTCCAATTACGACGCGAGGACTAACCCAGGTCTTTCCGTTGTGGGCCTTACGGATAAAATGCTGCAGCATCTTCTCTGTAACTTCAAAGTTCGCAATAACACCATCCTTCATCGGCCTAATCGCGACGATATTGCCGGGAGTTCGACCCAGCATGTCTTTCGCATCGCGCCCGACGGCTTCAACCTGATTGGTGACTTTGTTGATTGCAACGATCGAAGGTTCCGAAACGACAATTCCGCGTCCCTTGGCGTAAACCAAGGTATTTGCTGTCCCCAGATCAATTGCCAGATCACTGGAAAACAGACTGAAAATCGATTTAAAAGCCATTTACTGTTCTCTTCCCATGAATGTTAAAAATGAGAGCGTCGTCGGGGTGGGCCACCAACGGGTAGTTAATGGTAAGTCTAAAAACCGCAAATGATGGGCTTCTCGAACTCAACCGCCGAATCACGCAGACCGCAGTTACCATTCACCAACTACTGGCACAAGACCAAGCTAAACCTGACTGCACTCGACAAGATACACTTATTTGCAATCTTTACGCTATTAGGAAAAGGCCTTTTCGTCGTCAGTTTCGACCACATCGGCAGGAAGTGCGACGGTGCTTTGAAGCCTGACTTCGCGCCCAAGCGCGGTGGAAAGACGAATGCAGTTTTTATTGGCAGCTTTAGCTTCGTACATCGCAGTGTCGGCACAAGCGATAAGTTGTTGAGGAGAAGAGGCGTGTAGGGGAAAAGCGGCCACTCCAAAACTAGCGGTCAGCGCTAGTTTCAGGTTCCTCCCGCCGTTAAACAAATGATCGGAGATCTTGTGGCGGATTCGATCGGCGACAGCGGCTGCAAGGTCGATCCCTGTGTCGGGTAACACGATCACAAATTCGTCTCCGCCGTAACGTGCCACGGCGTCAGTGTCGCGAATAGACGAAAGAATCACCGCCGCCATCTCCATTAGCACATGTGAGCCGGCGAGGTGGCCGTGGGCGTCGTTAACCTGTTTGAAGTTGTCCAGATCTAAAAAGAGGGCAGACACATTGGAGCCGTAGCGGCGAGCACGTCGGATCTCGTTAAGCAGGAATTGACGCAGGTAACGCGCGTTATGAAGTTTCGTAAGATCGTCGGTTTGAGATAACCGCTCGGCTTCACTGATCCGCACCGCGTTTGCCAGTGCCGAAGCAATCGGACGGGCCAGGGAATCAAGAACACCAATCTCCGACTTCCGGTATGGTCGCTCGCGAACTCCTTCCAACACGCCCAGCACGCGCTCACCGCAAATAAGAGGAACCGCCACCACGTAACGTGACCGCTCTTTCTTCTTCAGAATGTCGAGACCAGCCGCAGCGAGACGCGCTGCTTTTGTTTCCGCCCCGGCAAGAATTTCATTGGCCCCAATCAGTCGCCGCCGCCACTCGTTCGGATCATTCGGGTCGTTCGTATCTGAAGACGATCGCGACGCAATCGCATCGAGCGATATCGTTTCGGTGCCTTTCGAGTCGGTAACCAGGTAGATGGCCCAGCGATCGGCATGGACCAGTGGGGCCAGACCGGCCAGTGCCGTATGGGCCGCACCGTTCTGGTCGCCAATGAAATGAAGTGAGGAAACCAAATCAAACGCAGCGCGCAAACTGCTCGTTCTCATCCTCGTCGGCAGCGACGATGACTCAGTCTTACCAACCGGAAGCACGATATCCGGAAGTTTCAGTTCGCCGGTGGCGCCGTGTCCTTCAATTTCGCGCAGGATAGCCGGTAGCTGCGCAGCCTTGTCTGCAATTGCCCTAAAGCCCAAACGCTTGAGCGTGGCACCATCCAGACCATGGAAACTTGTGCTGGGAAATCCGCTGAGTTGGCGGCGACAAGCAACCAATGGAGTTTCCGGCCAGCTCGTGGTGGCATGTTCGATTGCCGCGTGAAGCTCCACCATATCGACGCTGGAAATCACTTCGTAAAGGACCGCGATCGGTGGTTGGTCCATCTGTTCCGCGTGAGTTTTCGGCCCACGCCGGCTCATCGATGCTTCTACTTCCGCATCACGCAAACCTTCAATGAGCGTTTCCACTCCCGCGATACTCAGAGCCTCGATCAGCTCGTACGCAGGCGCTTCATGCGCATCAGTAAGAAGTATTACGTGTTTCGACATGGATATTTTTGGCCGCTAGTCTCCGGCCCGCCCTCGCGATAGCGCCAAACGATATTGACTGCTGTTACCTCGGGAGTCTTCGGCGTCGACTCCGATTTCCTGGGTCCCGGCCGAAGCCGTTATCTGTAACACGAACAATCCTTCAGAGGGCACCAGCGTCTCGCGACCTGCTACCCGAATCGTGGTGCCAGGTTCGGCGCGGCCGCGGATCAAGTAAACGTTGCCCCCCAGCAGTTCAGCCGTAAGGTTCGAAACGGGAACACGTGAACCGGTCCCTCGGGTAGCAATGACGAATTTTTGGGGCTCACTCCAATCGCTCGTCTGTCCACTCGAGGCTGTAGCACGAACACGCCAGAAGTAAACTCCAGGTCGTAACTCGCTCGCTGTGAATTCATTCGACGCCAATTGATCGCGCTCGATTACCTTTCCATCCGAAACAAAGAACGGAGAGGTTGCTACTTCAACGCGATAAAAGGACGCCGCACCTGACTGCGGTCTTTGCCACTTCAAAGGCACAGTAGCCGAACCGTTTGCTCCTACGAACAACCTCGCAAGATTTAAGGGTTGCGCAGGTACCGGTATTTCCAACAGTTTTTGAGGTCGTGAAATCGTGCCCGAAGGATTCACCGAAACGTACTCACCACCGCGCAGCATCGTCTTTTCACCGCTGCGGTTTGACGTTTCGACAGCGCCGAGGCTGACGCGAATCTCTTCCGTACCCTCAGGATCTACCCCGAAGCTCGCACCGGTCTGCTGACCAATCTTGCTTTTGGTCTTGGGCGTTTCGACGACGTTGTTTGTTCCTTCAGGTTGTTGCTCGGTCCGAACCGACATCTGGCCGCTATCTACTACCACGTGCACATTAGTTTTCTTGCCGCCGTCACCGCTCGCGTTGTCGCGAATAATGATCGTGCTATTGGGACGGACCAATAAAGTCGATCCGTCTGCCATACTCACGCGCGCGCGTCCGCTGGCCTGAGTTTGCACGGTATCACCGGGGTAGAGTTCGGTATCGGTCCCGGGCATGATCGTCTCCCGAGTAGCGGCTCGGATCACTCGCACATCGCCCTCAAACGAGACGAACCGGGCCCCTGCTGCCAACTTGATTCCGTCACCAACATTCGCAAGCGGATTGCCATATTTCCAGACGTATAGCGCAGCGCCCCCAGCCAGGCCGGACGCCAGCAGAATGGCGACGCCGAGGTAGACAATGCGCTTCTGGACTACCCACCAATCAAAGACAAAGTGACTGGTTTTTTTAGCCATGCTTGTTTGTTGTATTGCCTGAAGGAGAAACGTTAAAAGCGAGTTGCTCGACTGGGTTAGAGCAAATCTGAAGGTTAGGTGATATTTCTCGAGATGTGAGTCGGGGCGGTGCTTTGAGCGGGTTATCCTCGCCGCAGCTGGTCGCGAAGCTCGCAACCATAACCGTATTGGAATCTAACACATCCGGAAGGGCGGGTTCAAGCTTCCTATTTTACGGGATTTACGGGTGATTTAGGCGTCGGAGGCGGTCCTCGATCTTAACGACGGCCAATGTTTTCGGGCTCTTTTTGGCGGGCGGAAGCGCTTTCGTCCTGATCGACACTGAGGATTTCCTCCTCAAAAACCTCGTCTGCTACTTCAGGAACCTCAGTTGGCTCAGCCTCATCAGGCGAATCAAAGCCTTCCGGTAAGTCGACGTCTTCCTCTACCTCCCTGGCTTTCGGCCAAAATAGAGAAGCGGCGACGGAGCCCAGCAGCACGGTGGCTACAAAAATTAGCGAGATCCAGATGGGAATATGAATGTGGAAAGCCACTATCAACATCTTCGCGCCGATGAAGGTGAGAACAATTGCCAGTCCCATTTTCAGGTAATGAAACTTCTCCACCACGCCTGCCAGCAGGAAGTACATGGACCGCAGTCCCAGGATGGCGAACACATTTGAAGTGTAGACGATGAAGGTGTTAGTCGTTATCGCGAAGATTGCGGGAATCGAGTCGACCGCGAAAACAAGATCAGTAAACTCGACGATCACGAGAACCAGCAAGAGCAACGTTCCGGTTAGTCTTCCATTCACCCGGGTGAAGAAGTTGGCTTCGTCGTAATAACGCACGACGGGAATAAAGCGAGTCACCACCTTCACCAGAGGATTGTCTTCAGGCTGAAGATCAGTTTCCTCCTGCGTGAACATCTTGATGCCGGTGTAGATCAGGAACGCACCAAAGATATAGATGATCCATCCAAAGCGGCTGATTAGGGCGGCCCCAATGAAGATCATGGTCAGGCGCATTATCAATGCGCCCATCACGCCCCAAAAAAGTACCCGGTGTTGGAACCTTGCCGGGACTTTGAAATACGAAAAAATCAGCAGGAAGACAAACAGGTTATCAACGGACAACGAAAGTTCGATTACATAGCCGGTGACGAATTCAAGTCCTCGTTGAGTGCCCTGAAACCAGAAAACGATAGCAGCAAACACCGAAGCCAAACTAATCCAGACGATGCTCCAGATTGTTGCTTCACGATAGGTTATGGTGTGAGCTTTGCGATTGAAGAGGCCGAGGTCGAGGCTCAACATGAAAAGGATGAACAGAGAAAAACCTATCCACAATGCGGTTGAGCTGGTCATCGATTCCATGCGTGCAGTTAAAATAGCATCAGCCTCGCATCGCAGCAATCGGGCGCTCTGGGAACACCTCGTTAGTTAGGGCAAAGGCCTAAGGTAGTAGAGTCGGAATAATTCAAAGCATTGGAAGGGTGGCTATTCTTTGCAATGACCCGCCTCAAGTGCGCGCGGTTGCGCCTGTATCAGCGTGTCCCTTACAATTCGCGATTTGCTAGAAAGGTAAGAAAATGCTCAAACAACTAGGGCGGCTCGAACGCACCCGCAGCATCATTATCATTGGATTCGCGGTACTCATGGCCGTGAGTCTTATCTTCTTTTACGCTCCCGGCAGCACTGGAAACATCGCCGCCACCAAAAACACCGCCGTGGTAGCTAAGGTGGGCAGAGACGAAATCACAGTGGCCCAGGTGGCCCGTCTCAAAGAGAACTACGCGCAGATGTTCGGTGGACGAGTCACGATGGCTCAACTTGGGGGTAACCAACGTTTTATTGATGGGTTAATCCGAGATCGCGTGGTCGCGCAGGAAGCAGCGCGCCTGGAGTTGCACGCGAGTGATGCCGAGGTTGCTGACAAGATTCGAAATCAATTTAAGGACGCGACGGGTCAGTTTGTCGGATTGGACCGTTACAAGGAGACCGTTGTTGCGCGTTTCGGTGACGTCGAAGCCTTTGAAAACGACCTGCGCAATGAAATTGCGCGGGAGAAGTTGAAAGCATTCGTGACCTCGGCGGTGACAGTTTCAGATGGGGAAGTTCAGGCCGAATACGAACGTAAGAATACAACTTACGACTTAACTTACGCGGTTATCTCGGCCGACAAGTTAGCTGACAAAATTCAATCAACCGATGATGAGCTCAAGGCCTATTACGAACAGCACAAAACTGAGTATCGCTATCTCGAGCCGCAAAAAAAGATTCGTTACGTTTTCATAGACCAGGAGAAGGCAGGGCAGAAGCTGCCCATCACCGACAAAGATTTGCAGGACGAGTTTGAGAAGATGTCGCCGCAGGGCAAACAAGCCGGCGTTAAGGTTCAGCAAATTCTGTTGAAGGTCGCGCGACAGGATCTTGATGCCCAGGTTGAGCAGAAGGCGAAGGACCTTATTGCCAAGGCGCTAGCCGCACCGACCGGTTCAGGCGAACAAGTCTTTTCCGACCTGGCGAAGGGCAATTCAGAGGATCCCGCCACTGCGAAGAATGGCGGATTCCTTCCGCGTCCGGTCAAGAAGAATCCTAACAAGGTGGATGCTCTCTACGATCGGGCCGTTGATATGGAAGAGGGCCAGGTCTTTGATATTCCCATCAAGTATGGCGGCAATTGGTACATCTTGAGGCGTGGTGCATCCGTACCCAAAACTTTTGAAGAGGCCAAGCCTGAATTGGTGGCTTCGATGAGGAATCGTCGAGGTTATACGGTCGCCGCGCAACTAGCGGAGAAAGCAAAGGGTCGTCTGAAGGAGTTAAAGGATCCGCAGAAAGTGGCCCAGGAACTGGCAACTGAAGCGAACATGAATGCTGCCGAGATGGTGAAGGAAACTCCCTTCGTTAAGCCCGGAGACGACGTGCCCGGAATTGGCAGCAGTCAACAATTTGAAGCTGTGATCGAACCACTGGCCAACCCCAATGACGTCGGTGAGCAAACCGGAGTAAAGGGCGGCTTCGCGATCCCAATGCTGGTCGAGAAAAAGGATCCGCGCATTCCTGACTTTGAGGAAGTTAAGACGAAAGTAGCTGACGCCCGCAAACAGGAACTGGCAAAACAACAGCTTGAGCAGAAAGCTAAAGAGATTGCCTCATCTCTTAACAGTCCCGCTGACATCAAGGCCGCCGTGGAAAAAGGCGGCTTTACATCGTCGACTTCGGAAACATTCAAACTTGGTTCCGCCCTCGGCGACGCAGGAACCAGTCCTGCGCTTGATGAAGCGATCGCTGCACTGAAGTCGGGAGAAGTAACAAAGGTTCCAGTAAAGGTTGGAGAGAATTGGGTCGTCCTGGGCGTGACCAATCGTAAGAACGCCGACCTGGCTGCCTTTGCGAGTCAGCGAAACGACTTGATGACGACGATGGTAACGTCGCGTCAAAACCAGGTCTTCGAAGACTACATAACTGCAGTTCAGAATCGAATGAAGCAGGAAGGCAAAATTAAGATCTACCAGGATGTAGTGACGGCAATGGAGGCATCGGAGCCGGAGTTCGCTCCGTTGCAAAACTGATTACTGCTTTGAAAAGTAAATGGCCGGCAGGAGAGTTCTTGGTTGGAGAACTACTCTGCCGGCTATTTATTTTTACCTGCTCCTAAACTAGTTTCCCCGAATGAGTGGAGTAACTTGTGACTGCGCCACTGCGGTTCGCAAGTGAAGCTCGTTTCCCTGGATCGTAACCTTCAGGTTTGCCAGGGCACTTCGCGCCAGGGCGCTTTTGACTGCGGATAAGCGTCCGACGAACAACCCACCTAACTGCCTCAAACCTTCGACGGTATCGCCAAGGTTCTTTGCCGAGTCGGCGTCCACCGTGCGCGCGGCCAAAGTTAGTTCAAGATCCGAACTCGTCATTCCGAGTGATCCATACACCTTGCGCACTGCCGTGAGTTCACGCGCGATTCCACTGTTGGTTATGCGAAGGTTTTGCATCAACCTTTCAGTGATGTCACCGCCAAAACCAACGATTGCATTCGGGTCGCGACTCGCGAGCGCTACAAGTTCCGGGTTTGCATAATTCTTACTCTTGGCTGCGTCGATTGCCTCCTGCACTGCTGTCAGATCGCCAAGGCCGATGGTGCCGCCGTCGAGTGAGACGACTGCGAGATCACCAATGTTGATGTCCCATAGACCAGCCAGCTTGAGTTGACGATCCAGAGTAAAAATGTAAATCGTTTTTCCCTGATACTTTTCTTCACGATACTTGCCATTCGCAGCCAGCCTACCTGCGGCAACGACGGCGCCCGAGTTGAACGTCCCTCGCGCAAGCGCAACAGTTTTCAATTTAGTGACGCCTTCCGAAGGGTAGGTGTATTGGATTCCTACCGCCATCTGCTCAAACGATCTGGGATCCAAACCAGTGTCCGTTTTGAATTTGTCTAACTCAGCATTCACCTCAGCAATCTTCGCCGGGTTCTCCGCCAGGAGTTTTGGTACTGCTTCGTCGAGCACACGCCTCACTTTGATCAGGGCCACAGCGTCTGACGCGGGCAGCGCCGACAATAAAGTCGGAGCTTGTTTGGCCGGTGACGCAGTTCGCTTGCGTTGAGCGAGACCGGTACTAACCACGCTTATTGTTATTAAGATTGCTAAACCAACTAACTTAAAACTCTTCTTCATTTAAGAACCTTTCATCAAACCGCTCCACCCGGAGCCTTTTTCTATTTAATCAGGGGACTTGTTTCACCTGCGGAACGCCCGCGTGTCCGATGCGTCACCGGCGTTCATAGTTGGCCTATGCGATAGCGTCGGCCATTCATTCAAAGTCTGCAGGGGTTCCATCGTCGAGGGTCCCCCAGACGTCTACGACAAGCTGAAGCATCTCGGACACGTGTTTCAAGCTCGTTCAACTAACAATGCCAGACCCATACCTCCGCTAACACATAAGGTCGAGATTCCAAGCGTGGCATCACGCTTCTTCATCTCATGAAGCAACGTAGTAGTGATCCGAACGCCGGTGCAGCCAATCGGATGGCCCAGCGCAATCGCACCTCCGTTTACGTTCAAGCGCTCAGGATCGAATTTCAACTCGCGATCGCAAGCGATCACCTGCGCTGCAAACGCCTCATTAATCTCTATCAAATCGACATCGCTCAGCTTCATCTTGTTACGGGCCATCAGCGACCGGATTGCCGGGACTGGGCCAATGCCCATGATTTCGGGTGCAACGCCGGTGACTTCGTAATCAACAATTCGGGCCTGGGCTTCTGCGCCCGAGGCTTTCAACGCATCTTCGCTCATAACAATCAGTGCGGCTGCGCCATCTGTTATCCCTGACGAATTACCTGCCGTCACTGTGCCATCTTTGGAAAAGACAGGCTTCAGTTTAGCGAGATCGACGCTTGTGGTTTCTCCGCGCGAATGTTCGTCACGCGCGAACATTTCCGAGTTACCGTTTCGTCCCGTTATCTCGAGAGCTAATCGCTCTGTATCAAAGCGGCCAGACTCAATCGCCGCATGAGCGCGCTGTTGCGATCGAAGTGCAAAGGCGTCTTGTTCATCCCGCGAAATCTGGTATTGCCGGGCCAGGTTCTCAGCGGTCTCACCCATAACCAGTCCCGACAACGGATCGTTGAAACCGTCGCGATACATGCCATCGACGAGCGGCGCGTTTCCCATTCGTGTCCCCCAACGAATGCCTTCCGCAAAATAGGGCACGCGAGACATGCTCTCGGTTCCGCCAGCGAGTACAACATCAGCCTTACCAAGCATGATTTGCTGAGCGGCCAAAATTATCGCTTGCACTCCCGAACCGCAGGCCTGGTTGACCGTGAAGGCTGGGACTGTCTCAGGCACTCCTGCACGATATGTGATTTGGCGGGCCACATTTGGGCCGCCACCCGCCTGGCGCGCGCAACCCCAGATAGATTGCTGAACCTGATCCGGACTGAGTTTCGCTCGTTTCAAAGATTCTTTTGCCGCGGCCACTCCCAAGTCAGCCGCGCTCGACGAAGCTAGCGAGCCCCCAAACCGGCCGATGGGCGTGCGCACAGATGCTGTCAGATAGACGTTTTTCATTAGCAGTTTGTTAGCAATGTGTAATGGATTTGATTGACGAAAAATGGTAGCACACGGTAGAAGTAACGACGAACGCAGTGCAAAATTGGCTGGATTAACTCCTCACTTAGGGCCGTCGCATTGCAGCCTGAATACGCTTTCACCCTCTAAAAACCTCCGCTTAAAACAACCGTCTTTCACGGGACGCGTAACGTCGTAACGCAAACTGTTAGTTTGCGGAGTGCGGCGAATATACCGGGTTTGGGCCCGATCAAATTCGCGGCTTGCCGTCTCTTTCTATAATCAATGATTCAACGTCTCAACACACCGGAACGAATTGAATTAGCGAGATCAACCATCGCGGAACAGTTGCAGAGTCACGCAGAGTGGTTCTGCACTTTCAATGGTGAGAAAACTCAACCGCTTAATCGGAGTGAGTTGGAAATTGGGATTGCACACGGTCGACTCTTCCTGACTTGCTGGACGGAAAAGGGAACTCGGCCGTTGAGGATTTTCTCGTGGCAGATCGTTGGTGAGAAGTTGTTGTTCCAAACAACGCGCCGACTGGGAGCTGCGCGGCCTTTGATCGAATTGGTGCCGCGTTCTGCCGCGACCGCAATTGCTCTAACAGTGAAGGCCGCAAGGGAGGCACGATGCGAAATGCTCGCGCGACTGACGTGTTCATTGGAGGCAGGCGCAAAAGTTGAAAGGTGCGCCTTGAGTCCCGGTGCTCGCCGCGGACAGCCGGGCCGTTACGCGCGAATCGTACTGATGCAAAGACGGTTTCGGATCGCTGTAACGGGTTCGGTTGCCTCAAGTCAGGCAAGCGACGCCGACTCATTTCTGGCGGCCGCCCTCTTATGGTTTAAGCGCACACGCGAGCGGGCGCGACCGCCGTATGTCGAGCACCTGTGGCTAATTGTGAGCCACACTTTAGCCAAACCGATTCTTCAGCGGGTATCGCTGCTGACGCGTGGAGTGCAAGACGCGATTTTGGTTTATGAAGTCGATGAGGCTCTCAGCGAACTTACGCAGCTGGTGGTTCCAGCTCGAGCTGACTTATGGAAACGTCGTCTGGCCAGGTTTCCACCCACCATCCCCACCGAGTCGAGTGGGATCACCAAGCGTTTGATCGAAGTTGCGCCCGAGGAGATCGACGTTGTCCAGCTCAGGCATGGGCAGACGTTGAGGTATTTAGGATTGCCGTTTGCACGCGTGCGAAGCGTGATGGGCGAGGAGCGAGTTTGGTTTGGCGTGGAAGGTTTGCGTCGCCGCCTGTTGGGCCCCGAAACTGAGAATGAGTATGTCTCTCTCCTTACGGATCTGATGGAGCACAGGTCAGCGGAAACAACGGATCATCACCATAACTATTATCGAAACGCCGGCGAAGCGTGGTTAGAGTCGTTGTTGCGGCGCGATATCACCCGGCTTGACCCAGGGTTGATCATTGCTCCGTTGCATGCCCAGTTCAGAATCGCGCGAGGAGGCGCTCCCGGTGTGCGTCCGATTGATCTGTTGGCTTTGCGATCTGATGGCCGGCTCGCGGTCATCGAACTAAAAGTTTCAGAGGCTCGTGAACATGTGTTTCAGGGGGCCGATTATTGGCAGCGCGTGGAAGCCCATCGCCGTCGCGGCCACATTACGCGAGCAAAACTGTTCGGCGACAGAAAGATCAGCAACAAGTCGCCACTGATCTATTTGGTTGCACCTACGCTTAGAGTCCATCCCGCATTCAACACTCTCGCCAGGTTAATCGCACCCGAGCTTGAGATTTATCGATTTGATATCAACGACGACTGGCGTCATGGTGTGCGAGTGATGCGGCGCTTGAGGGTGAACTAAATCAGAGAAAGCAAAAGCCGCTCTTCTTAACATTCGTTAAGTTAAGCGGCTTACGGCTTGCTTGCGTGGCGAGGATTTAGTTTGACGACAGCGGTTGCACTTGAACGCCAAAGGCTTGCGGGTTTTCGCCAATTATAGCGGCCGCAAAAAACAGTGGCACGTAGAAGACGTTCTCATGATTGAACGCTTCATCCAGTTTGCTTCGGTCAGCGTTCAACGCACAGATGCTGCATTGCCTGTTCTGATCGTTTACCAGGATCTTCATGGCACTGAGCGTCTTGGGAGTACCGCGGTTGTATGACAACACAGCCAGCGCTTCTTTCATCGGATCGTTCTTGAAGCTCTCGAGGCTGTTCGTTATGTAACGGGCGGCAGCATCCGCCGACTTCGCGACGTCCAGCAGTTCGTCACGCGTCAGACCAAAATTCTCCCCGGTTTTTGGAAGAAACTGAAACATGCCAACCGCAGTAATCTCGGGCGAATCGATGTTCTTGTATTCCGATTCAATGAACGGAATGTAAAGCCCGAAGAGCGGGGATAGATTCCGAGCTCGAAATGGAGCCATGAGTGTCGGCGCATGACTACGCCCACGCTCGAGCACAACGCGCAAGTCGGTTTTGGTAGTGCGTTGAAGTCGGCTGTTGTAGTGGCTAAGAGCCTTCTGGACATCCTGCTCAAACTCTGGCGTGAATTGATATTCGTTCCCTGATATGTCCCTGCCTAAGCGTTTCAGCTGAGCTGAGATAAAGACCGCCCGCTCAGCGCGCGACATCTGCTCATAAATCTTGTCGGATGACTTGGGCTGGGCCATTACGCCGAGGGCCGATAGCGAAATGAGAAGTAATGCGACTGGCAGCGATCGGACAATGGTTCGGATTCTCATATTTGTGCGTCCTTTCAATCTAATTCTAGTCAATCTTAAAAACTCTTCCTACTTGGTTTAGCGAGAACTGGAGACGCAACTGTTCATTGAAAGCTTGCTAGCGAGAAACTCGCAGGAAACTGTTCATCGTTTTTTGAGATTTATTTTTCGGCGACGCAGCATGATATCCCCCGCAAAATGTCGTGGCTCAGGTGCTAGAATCGATTGAATGATGGCCACAGTGTCCGCGCATAACTTGACCGAACTGCTCGTCGAATGGCGAGAGGGAGACAAGAGCGCGCTCGACAAACTAACGCCGCTGGTCTACGACGAGCTGCGAAGAATCGCACATCGATATGTGCGGCGCGAACGTAATGGCCACACGTTACAAACCACTGCGCTCGTCAACGAAGCCTACGTGCGTCTGGCGGGGTCTAAGAACATTGCCTGGCAGAACCGCGCGCACTTTTTCGCCGCGACTGCACAGGTGATGCGCAACGTCTTGATTGATCATGCGCGTCGAAGATTGTTTGCGAAGCGTGGTGGACAGGCAAGACAAGTGGCAATGGAAGAAGCCGACTCAGCGATGGCGGAAGAGCGCGCTGACGAACTGGTATTGTTGGACCAGGCATTGGATGAGCTCGCGAAGATGGATGAACGTAAGGCCCACGTGGTTGAGCTCCGTTACTTTGGCGGACTCAGTTTGGAGGAGACGGCTGAGGTCCTGGAAGTTTCTTTGATGACGGTACGACGAGATTGGCGCGCCGCGAAAGCGTGGCTGTTTAGAAGGATGAAGGAGGAGGGATAAGGGATGAGGGATGAAGGATGAGGGATGAAGGATGAGGGATGAAAAAGACTGTCTCTTGAACGGAGATCAGGTTAGCAAGGCCTGAAACGCACCAGGCTTTCATCCCTCCGCCTTCATCCCTCATCCTTGCTTTTTATGACTCCAGAACGATGGCAACAAGTTGAAGAAGTCTTGCAGGGTGCACTTGATCGCCCGGCGCTGGAGCGTGCGTCGTACCTCGATGACGTCTGCGCTGGCGACGAAGACCTAAAGCGTGAAACCACTTCGTTGATTACTGCCTACGACGAGGCAGGAGACTTTATCGAGTTGCCGGCGATGGCGGCAGATGCCCAACTCCTTCTGGGGGACCCTGTCGGCACCGAAGTTGGACCTTACAAGATCATCAAATGCCTCGGCAGTGGCGGCATGGGTGAAGTTTATCTCGCGCAGGATACGAGGCTGGATCGCCCAGTCGCACTAAAAATCCTGCCGACCTATTTCGCCGCTGATGATCTTCGGCTCCATAGATTTCAGCGAGAGGCCCGCGCGGCGTCTGCCTTAAATCATCCCAACATCATCACGATTCATGAAGTGGGCGAGCACGAAGGCGTGCGTTTTATTGCCGCAGAATTCGTAGACGGAGAACTTCTCCGAGATTTGATCGAGCAGGGAAATCTCTCGGTTGCGGAAACGATTGAGATTGTTAGCCAGGTAGCAGCAGCGCTGTCGGTCGCACACAGTGCCGGAATCGTCCATCGCGACATCAAGCCTGAAAACATCATGCGGCGAGCTGACGGGATTGTGAAGATTCTGGACTTCGGCATTGCCAAGCTGGTCGAGCAGGAGTCGATTTCAGTTTCCACTTCATCATCAGAAACTCGCTTGCAAACTGAATTTGGTGTGGTCATGGGCACGGTTAATTACATGTCGCCCGAGCAAGCGCGTGCTTTGGAAGTCGACGAGCGCACAGACATTTGGAGTCTGGGCGTGGTCCTGTTTGAAATGCTCACGGGTCGTCTGCCTTTTTCTGGTGCGACCCGAATGGACATTTTCGTAAGCATCCTGGAACGCGAGCCGCAGTCTATCAACCAGAACAAAGTTGGATCGGAGGCGGGGCAGTTGCAAGGCATCGTCGCCAGGGCGTTGTGCAAGGATCGCGATGAGCGTTATCAGAAGGTCGATGACCTGTTAGTTGACTTACAGCGTGTTAAGCAACATGGAACGCTGCCGCTTTCTCAATCGACAGTGTCGCAAGTGACCAGCGATGCCTCTCCTCGCCGCAAGGTGTCGAAGTTAGTGCTGTTGTTGGCGCTGATGACGGTTGTTTTGATCGCGGCCTTTGTAGTCGTCAATACAGGTTTCAGATCTTCGCCGGTCGCCAACCCGCTAGCGATTGCGCCTACTAAGATCTATTCGCAAATGAATGAGGTAGAGAAGCTCACCTTCATAAGAGAACAAGAGCAACGTATCTCAACCATGATGGGAGACCGCCACGTCACACTCAACGATGAGGCGGTGGGTGTGATTAAAATTTATGTCGATAGGTTTCTTCCACGCCAAGGGAAAGCAGATGACCAAGAGCGCTTGAATGCCGCCTATTCTCGCGCACCCCAGTACGTCCCTTTGATTGCGCGTTCATTTGCAGCTCGTAAGGTGCCGATCATTATCGGGATTTATCTGCCGATGGTGGAGTCGGCCTACAAACCTTGTTACGAGCACTCGAACGGGGCGAAAGGGTTATTTCAGTTCTTACCAGAGACCGCTCGCCACTATGGAGTGTCACAAGCAGAAATGTGCGATGTGGAGAAGATGGCTCCTGCCGCTGCACACTACATTGCTGATCGAATGGCTGAGTTGGGAGAGGATTCGCAGAGTCTGACTTTGGTTTTGCTCAGCTACAATCGCGGCCCTGAAAGCGTGCGGGATCATCTGCGAGTGCTGCGCGACACTCCAAACTATCAACGAAATTTTTGGACTCTGTTTGCCCATCGCGACAAACTCGATGACACGTTTCGCGATGAAAGCGCCTGGTACGTCCCGGCCTTCTTCGCAGCCGCCATTATCGGCGAGAATCCACAGACGTTTGAGTTGACCGTGCCGCCGCTGTCGAGTCTGGCGAAATAGATGAAGAAAGAATTCAGAAAACAGAATACAGAATACAGAATTTGCGAATCACCAAGGACTCTCCAACTTATCGGGCTCGGGCGCTAAGCTCAAACGGCGTTTTCCAAATCACAAAGCACACTACGACCACGCTCTGAGGGATTTATTCTGACTCCTGTCTTCTGACTCCTGTGTTCTTGAAATCAGTGCTTTACGAAGTTCTCCATCTCAGGGCGTGCAGAGACTGGCGGTGGTGTAGGAGCGGGTGTTCGCATGCTGCTCATCGCTTGCTCGGATGAAAGAATCCCCGACATTCGCATCTTGAATTCATCGGCGTTACTAGCGTTATGCAACGCTTCGTCTTGCGAGATCATGCCCGACTGGAAAAGATGGAAGAGCGACTGATCAAACGTTTGCATTCCATACTGAGAAGAACCCGCAGCGATCGCTTCGCGAATCAGAGAAGTTTTCTCCTCGTTGACGATGTAATCGCGAATTAAACCGGTTGAGACCATCACCTCAACTGCCGGAACGCGGCCCGCACCTTTCGCAGCGCGTACCAGTCTCATCGAAACTACCGCCTTTAAGATTCCCGCGAGTTGAATACGAACGGACTTTTGCTGGTGCGAAGGGAAGCTCGACACGATGCGCATTACGGTTTCGGTGGCGTCGAGCGTGTGTAGTGTCGAGAGCACGAGGTGGCCGGTTTCGGCTGCGGTCAAAGCAGTCTCAATCGTTTCGTAGTCGCGCATTTCACCGACCAAAATCACATCCGGATCTTGTCGCAAGGCGCCGCGCAATGCTTCCGCGAACGATCTCGTGTCTACATCTACCTCACGTTGCGTTACAAACGACTTCTTGTCACGGTGAAGGAACTCGATTGGATCTTCGATGGTCACAATGTGACCGCTGCGCTTTGCGTTAATGCGATCAATCATCGCCGCCAGCGTCGTTGATTTACCTGATCCGGTGGCACCAGTGACAAGGATCAACCCACGTCGTTCGTCTGCGACGCGATCGATTACGGGAGGAAGTCCCAACTGGGCCACGTTCTTTGTGTGATCAGGGATCACACGCAGAACGATGCTGACGGTGCCGCGCTGCTGAAAGATGTTTGCGCGGAATCTGCCCAGACCGGAAACGCCATAGCCGATATCTACTTCCGACACTTCCTTAAATCTCTGCTTCTGCCGGTTCGACATAATTGCGAAGGCCATGTCGAGCGTGTCCTCCGGCTTCAAGCGCGGCGCATCTGAGACGGGGTGAAGTTCACCGGCAATGCGCATCACTGGAAACGCACCGACTTTCAGGTGCAAATCCGAAGCGCCATGACCGGTCGCGACACGCAGCAGATCATCAATTTTTAAGGGCATTATTCGACGAACCTTTCAGGGTTGAGGTAACGGACGATGGGGTTTGGGCTAATTTTCTAGAACGGGAGACAAAAGCTAAGACGTTAAAAGGTGGGGCGGGTTACCTCAGTGGACACGGGGTAACTCAATCGGATAATAGCCTTTGCGAGTGAGGAACGTCAATAATCTCAAGGATTAGCTAGTATTTTCCGCAAATCGCCACGATATTCGCGCCCCGCTTTCTCGATGTTGCATCACCGACAAAGTCGGCAATCGGTAATAGCGGACGCCAGAGTTGCGGAACGAAAGGAATGAATGTGGTGGTGTAAATTTCACGGACCTTCAGAAACTCACTGAGATTGGTTTCACACTCGGCAACGGACCATTGAAAGTAGTGCTCTTTGGCGATCTCGGCCTCTCGTGATTTCAGGTAGTCGGTTGCCGATAACAACGATTTCCACCACGAGCGGCGATTGTTAAGCGTCATCATGAATATCCCACCCGGTCTCAATAGTCGATTGATCTCGGCTAAGGCTTTTCGGTAGTTGGGAATATGATCGAGCGAGGCGATCGACAGAATCACATCGAACGACTCATCAGGAAGTGGGACACTTTCCGCCGAACACTTTAGAGCCATGTATCTCGGGTCTTTCAATCTCCGGAGAGCCTCACCCTCAAGATCGACGTCGCCGGGTTCAACGTTAAGGTAGGTCCGGACCGAGTCCTTTACGTATTCGAAATAATCGCCCTGACCACCTCCGACCTCCATTACGTCGATTGGCTTCAGCGCAGCCTCTTGCTGGACACGCTTCTTAATTAGGCTGAAGAGAGTGGTTGCTACTTTTTGGGTGAAGCCCTGGGCCAGCGCGTCCTGGATGAGATGGTTCTCTTGAAACTGAATCAGACCCTTTTCTTGAGTGACGGAATAGCAGGGCCGTCCGTGGACGTCATAAGACGCTGGGCTCGTAAGGTTCAGATCAAACATTCACTTCGTATCCTCTCGCTCTTCGGTGCGAGAGGTCAAACTCGAATTACCGGAAACGAGCAGACTCCTCATAACAGCCGTGCAAAAAGAAAAACAGCGAGCACCTTGCGATGCTCGCTGCTGATAACTTGCTTAAACTGACGTTAATCGATTGCGGCGGTTTGATACTTAAGAACGGGCTCATCGCTGTGACTGGATGAGTGACTGATGCTGGCAGTCTCTTCTTCGGAATCCAGATTCGTTGCAGTCGCCGCCTTGGCGCCTTTGTTGACATAAGTCAGCCAGTCGCCGGGAGCCTTACGCTCGCCCTTCGTAATGTCAAAGAAGGCCTTTTGAATTCTGGCCGTAACTTCGCCGCGTCCGCCGGCGCCAACCGTTATTCGATCGACTGAACGGATCGGCGTAATCTCGGCAGCAGTGCCGGAGAAGAACAACTCGTCGGAGACGTACAACGCTGCCCTTTGAATACTGCGTTCTTTAACTGTGATTCCAAGTTCGTGGCAGATCTCAATTACGCTGTCGCGCGTAATCCCGGGCAGGATTGATGATGATAGCGGAGGTGTTAGCACCACGCCGCCACTTACCATGAAAATATTCTCGCCGGAGCCTTCCGAAACGTATCCGCGATCGTCGAGCGCGATGCCTTCAGCAAAGCCATTCAGCAGCGCTTCCATTTTGATCAACTGGGAGTTCATGTAGTTGGCGCCACTCTTAGCCATCGCGGGCATGGAGTTTGGGGTTAAGCGATTCCAGGTAGACACGCAAACGTCTACGCCTTTTTCAATCGCTTCATCGCCGAGATACTTGCCCCAGTCCCAGGCGCCGATATAGCAAGCCAACGGATTGGGAAAGGGATTAACTCCGAACGCTGGTCGAGCTTCATCAAGACTTCTGAAGAGGATAGGCCGGATGTAGCACTGATCGAGGCCGCTACGGTTAACCAGTTCAACCGATGCCTGGACCAGCTGATCGAGATTCAAGTCGTGGTCCATCCGATAGATCTTCGCTGAATTCAGGAAACGCTGCATGTGCTCTTTCAAGCGAAAGATTGCCGGACCGTCTTTTGTGGCGTAACAACGAATGCCCTCAAAGATGCTTGAGCCATAATGCAGGACGTGAGACATCACGTGGACGCGGGCATCATTCCAATTTATGAATTCTCCGTCATGCCAAACGACGTCGCAGATACGTGGAGTTTTCACATCTTTAGCTTTGTCTTCTTTTGAGAACATACCGTTCTACTCCTTTAATAAATCAGCTTTTGAAACAGACGGCGAGGAAGCTTCACTTCATTCTCGGGTAGAAACAGTTTCGTTTAATCCTGCTTCTAAGGAAAGATTTTGCCATCTCGGACAGCGCGTGTCTTTGGTTATCGGTACGGGCCACGATACAGTAAATTTGGTTTGATTGGCAAGGTGCGCTTGATTCGAAAAGGTGCGGCAAGTACCATCAAAATGCTTCGACAATTAGCAAAGATCATTAATCGCATCGGCTTTCCTGTGAACCGTTATTGGAGTTCACCAAAGTGCTGGAAATTCATCCTACTAATTTCACTCGTATCGCTCGCCAGTAACTGTCGCATGAACCAAACCCCTGAAACTCCAACAGTCCCTCCATCGCAAACGACAACCAATAGTAACGACCCGCAGACTATTCATCGCCGCGCGATCACCGTTGACATGCACGCCGATACGACTCAACGCATGATCGACGAAAATGTTGACCTGATGCAGCGCTTGCCTGACGGCCACTTCGATTCCGTAAGGGCGCGCGAAGGGGGACTCGACGCTCAGTTTTTCTCGATTTGGGTGGAGCCGCAATTGTTTGGTGGTGGCGGCGCCGGCGCAATGAAACGCGCCGACGTTCAACTGGCAGCCGTGAGACGACTCGTCGAACAACACCCTGACGCGTGGGAGTTTGCGAATTCGGCCGCGGATATTCGCCGCATTGCGGCAGAGGGAAAATTAGCTGCGCTTGCAGGCCTTGAGGGCGGTTATGCGATCGACGAAAAATTGGAGAACGTTGAGCGCTATTTCAAATTAGGTGTGCGATACATGTCGCCTGCCTGGAGTGTGAGCACCACCTGGGCGGGATCGTCAGGCGATGTGGAAGGGAAGACACGCGGACTCAACGACTTCGGCAAACAGGTAGTACGTGAGATGAATAAGCTGGGCATGATGGTTGACGTTTCCCACGTTTCCGACCCGACCTTCTGGGACATCGTCAACACTTCATCCAAGCCTGTCATCGCAACGCACTCAGGTTGCCGGGCGATCGCAAACGTCCCGCGCAATCTTACTGATGACATGATTCGAGCTCTGGCGAAGACGGGTGGGGTAGTCAACGTCATTTTTTATCCCGAACACATTGAGCCGGGATGGAGTGAAAAGAAGAAGAGAGTTGATGCCGAGATCGCCCCCATGGTCCAACGGGCTTCCCAGGAAGAAAAAGGCGGTGTGGCTCAAAAGAAAATAGCGCGCGATGAAGTGCGACGTGTTGAGTACGCGAAGCGACTGCCTCCTGTTTCCGTGTCACGTCTCGTTGATCACATCGATCATATCGTGAAGCTGGTCGGAATCGATCACATCGGGATTGGTTCCGACTTTGATGGCGTGCAATCGACGTTGAGCGACCTCGCCGACGTATCTCAATTGCCGTCGCTCACAAACGAGCTCTTGCGACGAGGTTACACAGCGACCGATGTAGAAAAAATTCTCGGCGGCAACATGCTGCGCGTCATGGAAGCCCAGTAGGACAGGCATACTGTCTGTCAGTGTTTTGGGAAATGCCTTTGCCAAACAAGACTCGCCGCCCAAAGATCGGATTCCACGCTCCCATCAAAGGCGGACTTCAAAACGCCCTCATCGTCGCTCGAGACACGGGCTGTGACACCGTTCAAATCTTTTCACGCAACCCGCGAGGCTGGATGGCAAAGCCGCTGACCATCGCGGATGTTTCTCTGTTTCGTAAAACGCGTCGGGAAACGAAACTCTCGCCAGTTGCCATTCACTGCAATTATCTCGTCAACCTCGCCGCCGCCGATGGATTGATGCTGGAAAAGTCGCGCGCGTCGTTTCGCGAAGAAGTTGAGCGGTCGTTGTTACTCGGAGCCGACTATCTCGTGGTCCATCCGGGGAGCGCCCGTGGCTCATGCGAGACCGATGGCATTCGCACCTGCATCGAGAGTTTGGAGTTTGCCACGCGTGGAATCGCAATGGGCAAGCTCCGCATCCTGCTGGAGAACACGGCCGGGCAAGGCGAGTGCATCGGTCATCGCTTCGAGCATTTGCGAGAAATTATGGATGGCTGTCCAGACTTACGATTAGGCGTGTGCTTCGATACGGCCCACGCTTTCACCGCCGGCTACGACATTCGTGAAGAGGATGGCCTCGAAGCGCTCATCGACAAACTTCAAAGCACCGTGAAGACGAAAAACGTAAGGGCCATTCACTTCAACGATTCAAAAGCGGAATACAATTCTCGCGTCGATCGTCACTGGCATATTGGCGAAGGACACATCGGTACCGAAGCGCTGAAACGCGTAGCCCGTCATCCAAAATTTGCCCACGCCGCTTTCATTCTCGAAACGCCTTACGACGATCCGCGCGTTGACCTGCAGAACCTCAATGCGCTGCGATCTTTTGTAGACAGTGTTGAAGATTAGGCGCATTACCTCACACTGAGACTAGACTCATCACCAACATAAGTGGCGGTCCGCCGCTTGATCCTGGCCGTAGTTCCAATTCACCGATCGGGTATTCCCCAACTGAGAGCACTAACCCCGTTCGATGAGTAGAGGTAGACATGAGCCTCGGTCTTAATTACAATCAAAACCTCATGAAGTTACGATATAGACCACTTACCAAACTCCTCCTAACGGTGCCGTTCTCGCGTCGCGCATCTTCGCGCGAGTTCTAGCGGGGCGGCGAATCTACTCGACAAATTTTTAGACTGCTCGATGCCCAAACGCGGCGCGCGCATCCGCAAACCGGCAGTTTGCGTTAGGAATGAATCGTGTTAACAGTAGATATCGTTTAGGAAATTAGATCATGGACGAAAAATATTTTCCGCAGCAAATAGAGAAGAAGTGGCAGCAACGCTGGCACGACAGCCACGCGTTTGAGGCCCAGTCAGAAGACCCGCGTCCGAAGTTTTATGCGCTCGAAATGTTGCCTTACCCATCCGGCTTTTTGCACATGGGTCACGTGCGCAACTACTCAATCGGCGATGCCCTGGCCTGGTACAAACGTCTGCAGGGGTTCAACGTCCTGCATCCGATCGGTTGGGACAGCTTTGGTCAACCAGCGGAACAGGCGGCTATCAAACGTGGAGTGAACCCGCGCGATTGGACGGAAGAAAACATTATTCACATGCGCGGCCAGATGCAGCGACTCGGGATTAGTTATGACTGGTCCAGGGAGATTGCCGCCCATCGTCCCGACTACTACAAATGGGACCAGTGGTTTTTCCTCAAGATGTATGAAAAGGGCTTGGCGTACAAGAAACTTTCGCCGGTTAATTGGTGCCCAAAGGAAGGCACCGTGCTCTCGAATGAACAATCATCCGGCGGAATTTGCTGGCGTTGTGGTACTGCAGTCGAGAAGCGCGCGCTGGAACAGTGGTTCCTGCGGATAACTGAGTACGCAGAACAACTCGTTGCCGACATTGCTCAAATCGAAGCGGCCTGGCCGGAAAAAGTCTTGAAGCGCCAACGCGACTGGGTAGGACGAAGCGAAGGTGCGTTCATCGACTTCACAGTGAAGGACAGCAAGCGGAAGATTCGCGTCTTCACTACTCGCATCGACACGATCTTCGGAGCCACCGCGGTCGTGCTGTCACCGGAACATCCTGTGCTCGAAGAGCTGCTCGAGGGTTCGAGTCTGAAGGCAGACATTGAAGCGTTCAAGGCAAAGACGAAGGCCGAGGCATCAAGCCGCGCACGCTCCTCCGAAGAAGAGGCTGAGAAGGAAGGTCTCAACACGGGGATCCTGGCCGTTAATCCATTCAGCGGTGAATTGGTCCCTGTCTGGGTAGGCAACTACGTGCTGATGGAATACGGGACCGGTGCTGTCATGAGTGTGCCGGCGCATGACGAACGCGATTTTGAATTTGCCCAGAAATATTCGTTGCCGATTAGGCGCGTCATCGAACGGATTTCGCATGACCAGGAATCCATTCCGCATGATCCGCTGAATTCAGATCAATCGACAGCGATGCCGCATGCGTTTATCGATTACGGCATTCTGGTGAACTCCGGCGATTGGAGCGGCAAGCTCTCGACCGACGCAATCAAGGAGATGGCCCAGCACGCAAAAGCCAAGGGGTTTGGCGAAGCTGCGGTTACCTACCGGATTCGAGACTGGGGCGTTTCGCGTCAAAGGTTTTGGGGAGCTCCTGTACCTATCATCTACTGCGACAAGTGTGGTGTGGTGGCGGTCCCCGAAAAGGATCTGCCGGTTGAATTACCTGAGCGAGCAGAATTCACTGGCTCAGGTGAATCACCGCTGGCAGGAGTACCTGAGTTCGTTAACACCACTTGTCCGAAATGTAGTGGTCCAGCGCGGCGTGAAACGGACACGATGGACACGTTTGTCGATTCGTCGTGGTACTTCTTCCGTTACACCGATCCAAAGAACGAATCAGCGCCATTCGATCCGGCGATTGCCAATCAATGGGCTCCGGTGGACCAGTACATTGGTGGCGACTCCCACGCCGTCATGCATTTGATCTATACGCGCTTCTGGACCAAGTTCATGCGCGACATCGGTTTGGTTTCTTTCGACGAACCGGTAAAGAAGCTGCTGACGCAGGGAATGGTTACGAATCGTGTTGAAGGGACAGACGAATGGAAGGCGATGTCGAAGAGCCTTGGGAATGGCGTCGACCCTGACGAGATGATTGAGGCTTTTGGCGCCGATGCTACTCGGCTGTTTGTTCTCTTTGCAGCTCCAGTAGAAAACGAGCTGCGCTGGTCCGAGTCGGGAATCGAAGGTGCAGTGAGATTTCTCCGGCGCGTCTACACAGTGGTTTGGCGGTGGCGCGAACGTCTGACAACACTGCCGGCCGCGTCAGAGCGGGTTGCCGTCAGCGATCGTGTCCGGGCCTTACGGAGAAAAACGCACACGACAATTGCGCGCGTCACCGAGGATTTCGAAGAACTCCATGTAAACACCAGCGTGGCTGCGTTGATGGAGCTTTTTAATGAACTGAGTGATTTCAATGCCGATCCGGCTTCGGCTACTGAAGAAGAAGCTTTTGCAGTTCGCGAGGCATTAGAGGCGATGGTTGTAATGCTGGCGCCGTTTTCGCCACACGTTGCCGAGGAATTGTGGGAAGCCTTGGGTCATCAAGGCGGACTGCTGGCTTTGGGTCGGGCTCAATGGCCGCAAACGGATACCGAATTAGCACGCAGCGACGAACTTGAGATCCCGATTCAGGTTAACGGAAAACTGCGTTCGCGGGTGATGGCATCGGCACAGGTTTCTGAAGATGAACTGCGCACTGCTGCGCTCAGCGATGAGAAGGTCCAGGCTATGATCGCCGGTCATCAAGTTGTTAAAGTGATTGTTGTACCGCAGCGGCTTGTGAATGTAGTGATACGATAGCGCACCGTTGTAACGGCGAAAGTATTGGTGCAACACCCTTTGTGGTTGCCTGCATACGGCACAGCCGCTAAAATCACATGTCCAAGTTCTTGCCGCCGTTTAAGCAACGGGCCACTAAATGAAAGAATGTCCAGCCTGTAGGCGCTGTTTCCCTGATGAAATAAATCATTGTCCGCAGGACGGCGATGCCACCACGCCATCGCTGTTGGGCGAAACCATACTCGACGCCCGGTACCAGTTGGAAAAACGACTTGGACAGGGTGGCATGGGCGTGGTTTTCCAGGCGCGCCATATCTTTCTCAAGACTTCTCACGCAATTAAAGTCATCCTTCCTGACCTCGTCGGCAACGATCCGATGCTGGTCACGCGCTTTCGTCAGGAAGCCCTCGCGGCTGCGGCTATTCGTCACCAGAACATAATTTCGGTTACCGACTTCGGCGTGGTTCGCGGGACGATGCCGTTTTTGGTGATGGAGTTTGTCAACGGCAAATCGCTGCAAGACATTCTGGCCGAAGAGAAGAAGATGTCTCCGGCCCGCGCTCTCGAATTCATTTGTGCGGTAGGTGCAGGAGTGAGTGCTGCTCACCGGCAAAATATCGTGCACCGCGACCTGAAGCCGCTCAACATCATGGCCCAGGAAGGGATGTCGATCTCCGAAGGTCTGAAGATACTTGATTTCGGCTTAGCCAAAATAAAATCAGGAGACTTGCTGGGTTCGTTTGTGCAAGCCAAGACCAGCGGTTTGATGGGTTCGCCCTTCTACATGGCGCCAGAGCAATGGTCTGACGAAGAACCTGACTCGCGTGCCGATGTCTACAGTCTGGGAATCATTCTTTACCAAATGTTATCGGGCGATGTGCCGTTCAAAGGCACGTCGATTCCGTCAATCATGAAGAAACACCTAACTCTGCCGGTACCCAGTTTTAAATCGGTAGGCGTCGATGTTTCGCCGCGAGTTGAAGCGGCCGTCTTTCATGCATTGGAAAAAGAGGTCGAGGCCCGTACGCCGACAGTAGAAGCTTTCCTAACCGAATTGCGAGCCGCTGTTGAAGCAGGCGGCGACACCATGCAGTCGGTTCGAAACACGATCTCCGGCGATATGGGTGACACCATATTTGCACCGTCGCCAAACACGACTCCGCCCGCACAATCTACGCAGACTCCGTTTGACTCGATGGCCGGCACAGTGAGTTCCGCGTCACTAAGCGCGGAGGAACAGGCCAGAATTGCGGCGTCGAAAGCACAACATGAGTTTGAACAGCAAGAACGCGATCGCATTGCGCGAGAGGAGTTGGAGAGGGAAGCCGCAGCTCGTCGCAAGGCTGCGCAAGAAGCTGAACAGAAACGCAAGGCGGAGGAGGAACGAGTTGCGAGAGAGAAGGAAGAGCGTGAAGAACGCGAGCGACAGCAGCGCGAGCAGATCGAACGTGTAGAACGACAGGCCAAAGAGTTGGAGGATCGCCTGGCTCGCCTTGCTACGAGCATGCCTCCGCCATCGTCTACAGCTATCGACCCTGAATCTACGCAGATTCATCAGGGCTTAAAGACTGCTACCATCAGCCGTGACAGTCTCCACGAAGCGGCGGCGGTTGTTCCTGATCCAGCGCTCAGCATGGGCGCGTCAATCGCACCGCCGCAGCCAAAAAGCAGGGCACCGATGCTACTCGGCGGCGTCCTGGTGCTCTTGTTGGTGGGGGCTGCTGCGGCTTTCTTCGTTTTCAAATCCAAGTCCACGAGCGGTGTTAACGGCGATCCCACTCCACGTCCCACGACTGAAGTAAATTCCATCAAAGCCGAGCTGGTGGAGATACCAGGCGGCACCTTCACGATGGGACGTAACAATGGTCCGCGCGATCTTTCGGAAGAACCCGCACATCCGGTGACGGTCCAATCGTTTTTCATGGACAAGACTGAAGTGACCAATGCTGCGTATGCTGAGTTTCTTCGGAATACCAACCATCCATGGCCCACGCATTGGAAGAGTCCTGAACCACCCGCAGGTGAAGAGTTGTTACCGGTTTCGAATGTTTCGGTTGAAGACGCGAACATGTTTGCCAAGTGGCGTTCCCAGCGAGATGGCGTCACTTACCGGTTACCTACGGAAGAAGAATGGGAGTATGCCGCTCGAAATGGCGACCGCAGCGATCTTTTCCCGTGGGGCAAGGAATGGAGGGAGAACCATGCAGTGCTCCATGAGCCGGCGGCTGCGCCTGTGGGTTCCAAGCCTCAGGGAAAGAACCGCTGGGGTGTGGACGATCTGGTAGGCAATGTTTGGGAATGGACCTCATCAAAACTCACTGCCTATCCGGGAAACCCTGGCGAAATACCATCAAACCGACAGGATTGGATTACGTTCCGTGGGGCGGGTTTCACCACCGATCCGTCACGAAGAGATACTCCCGTTTCGTCCTGCGTGCGCTCAGCAGGGCCTCCAGTTTTCAAGCGGCCCGTACTTGGTTTCCGCCTGGTCCGCTCAGCCCAGTAATAACCAAACAATCGGTTGCGCATCACAGTCGAGTGTAAGACCCGGCCCTGGCGCACTTGGTTCTAGCCGGGACATACGTATTAGCTCATCTTCCGCAAACTGGGCTACAATCCGGCCGACGCGACAAATTGACCAACGTTTTTTGGGGTTTACGTTTCTAACCTTTGGCTATAATCACCTCATAAAGAGGAGGATCGATGAGAGCATTTTCGGTTTTTCGTTCGTTCGCCGGGTTGTTTCTGCTTTCGCTTTTTACTTCCGTCGGCACAATCGTCACCAGAGCTCAGGATGTTGGAGTTGACGTTGGCGGCGGCGCTGGTATCTTCCGGCCAAAAAATCCTGAAACGAAACGACGAACCCCTCGACCAGCTACTCCGGTCACCAAACGGCCGACCACAACTGCTCGAACAACTACTCCCGTCGCCGCTCCAGTTGTGGATGCCGAACGGATCGAGGATCTCCTGGAAAAGGGCAATGAGTTTCGCGATGCGCGCCGCTTTGCCGAGGCTGAGGAGGCTTACCAAAGCGTGCTTAAGATGAAACCGCGTGACAGCCGCGCTTCCTATGGACTTGGCAACGTTTACGCTGACCAGCAACGGTGGGAAGAATCGGAAAATGCGTATCGCGTCGCGGTGCAGGGGCCCGCTGACGTAGACGCATTGATCGCGTTGAGCGTGGTGTTGACGCAGCCGAGGACCGGCGCCGGCAATGCGAAGCGTTTGGCTGATGCCGAAACCTTTGCTCGCCGCGCAATTCAAATTGAACCAAACAGCGCAGTAGCGTGGGACAGGTTAGGCGTCGCACTTCAGTCGCGGGGATCACTGACTCCTGAAACTGAGAACGCTTATCGGCGGGCGGTTGAGCTTGATCCACAGTTTGCCACTGCCTATGCGCACCTGGCGCGAGTGTTGAATAAGATGGGCCGCCGCGAAGACGCAGCGCCGCTTTATCAAAAGGCCGCCGAGCTAGCGAAGGATCCAGCGACGTTGAATCTGATTGCGGAATCGCTGCAGGCTGAACAGCAGTGGGAAAATTCCGGACCTATTTTGAAGAGGGCGCTTGGCCTCGATGCCCGCAATCCCAATTCGCTTTATCTAATGGGTCGTATGCTGGTTGTGTTTAAGCGATACCAGGAAGCGGAGCCTTATTTAAAGCAGGCGACCGAAGTTGCTCCCAAAGCATTTCAGCCGCTCAACCTTTTGGGAAGAACGTATCTGGCAATGGCGCGCAACGAAGAAGCAGAAGTTACCTACGAGCGTGCTGCCGGAATTGCCTCGCCTGCCGATCGCAAACAACTTGCCGGGGCTTTCGGTTTCGAAGGAGTTGGCGACGCGTTTATGCAGGCAAAGAACAAGGCGAGCGCAGCCCGCGCCTACAGGCGAGCTTTGGAGCTCGACCCCGCCAACAAACAACTTGAGCAGAAATTAGCGTCGGCGCGTTAGCCCCCGGCGTTTCTTCTCTTTTAACAGAAGGACAGCATCCAGCGGATAAGTCATCACGGAGAGAAAGTCTCTTATGAAGAGTTGCCCAAAGTGTAACCGGACTTACCCAGACGATCACCAGAAGTTCTGCACGTTTGATGGTGGGCTATTGATCGCCGGCGGACAGGCCTTCGATCCGAATGCGACCATCGCATCGACCCGGGTGAGTGCGTCGGAAGAGACGATTATCGTGGATCAAGGTGGTGACCTAACTGCCACTCGTGATCTCTCGGCGACCGTAGCCAGCCGTCCCACGCCAACAGCTTCGGTTTCAAAACCAACAGGACCCACCGGTTTCGAAACAATGTTTGAAAAGGCGCCGGCACCACGACCTGCACCGCCACTACCGACGTCCGCAGTTAACGGTCCGGCGGTGCCGGTGGTGAGTGAACCGGCTAAAAAGTCAAAGCTGCCGTTGATCCTTGGAGGACTCCTGTTGTTGCTGGTGCTCGGCGTTGGAGCAGCAGCCGCAATTTTCGTTTTCGTGGTCAAGCCGCGTCTTGATGAAGAGCAGGCCGAGCGCCCAGTAGTTACCCAACCCAGGACAAACGAGAACACTGCAGCAAACAACAACGCCAACACAGCCGTCGAACAGAAACCGGTTGAAGAGGAAGTGGCGCCTCCAGACAGTCTTCGCTTCGCCAACTCTAACGCCAACCTTGACGGCAAACTGGCTGAACACTATCTGGATTTTTCCTTTTACTATCCGAATACCTGGCAGAGTGATCCAAAAGCTGGAGTCCCAGGCGCCAGTAATTTTGTAAAAGTTGAACGCAGGTTGCCGCCGGATTTCACCCAGGAAAACTTCGCGGTTGGGTGGTACACCAGTCGCGGAACATTTGAAGGCGACGAGTCGACGTTTCCGCAGTTGGTAGAAATACTCGGAGCAAGTCTGGCGAGGAGCTTTCCTGAGTATCGAAAGATTTCCGAAGGACCGACAAAGGTGAACGGGCTCGACGGTTATGAGTTTCGTTTTGGCAGCGTCTCCCGGGGAACTGAGAAGGGCGACATTGATCTATGGGGCCGAGTAATTTTCCTTCCTACCGGTGTTGCGGGCGATTCGACCGGGGCCACATTAATTCTGCTCGCCACATCCTTAGCCCCGGAGATTTCGGGGCCCGAGGACGTGGGCAAAAGCGGCCAAATGCCGGTAATCCTGGAATCGTTTCGTTTCAAGAAAAAGTAAGCGTGCATATCAATTAATCTACCCGGCATTTTTTTACGAATGAAATACAAAAATGAAGAGACTAAATTGTGGACGCCTGCCCGTCTCGCTTCCACGATCCTTGTGCTGTCGCTGTTTGCTGCCTTCGGAGTTTCCAGTTGCGGTTCTGGTGACGAAAAACGCGCCAACCCTTCAGCTCCGAGCGTTGCGGTAAACTCAGGCCAGCCGCCTGCGAATACTGCGCCGCCTGCGAAAACAGCAACGCGACCTACAGTTTTGACGTTGCCCGCCAGCGTCACTGAAGCTGAGCTCAAAGCTGTCAGCGGAGCGCCGATACAGCTTTCGAAATATGCCGGGAAGGTTTTGTTAGTGAATCTTTGGGCCACCTGGTGTGGTCCATGCCGGCTGGAAATACCAGAGCTGATTAAGTTTCACAAAGAGTATCGGGCCCAGGGATTGGAAGTGGTTGGGTTATCTACGGAGGATGCAGAAGAGTCGGCTGAAAAAGTGAAGAAATTTGCTCAGGACTTCAACATCAGCTATCGCGTGGGTTGGGCCACGCCGGATGTGGCAATTACCTTGATGCAAGGCACTGACTCAATTCCGCAAAGTTTTCTGATCGGACGTGACGGGCGAGTAATCAAGCGCTTTGTTGGTTTCAATCAAAACACCACACCGCCGCTCATTAAAGAGGCTATTGAATCCGCACTCAGTGAAAAGGCTGCTGAGTGACTTGTCCGACGTGCTTCAGCTTGTCGTTAAGCTCGGTAACACTCAACTTCGTGTTGAATCTCTTGTATGCTCTCGCCTGAATCCTACCAAACTCATCGGCAAGTTAAAGCCTGTCGCACATAACGACTAGGGTGAGTCCTTAGCCTCCTCGAGTTCTTTTTCTCCTTCTGCGATCAAGCGGTCGCCCTCTTTTGCAAGTTCGGGATTCTGCAATCCGTTTCCGACGCTCTTCTTCGCTTCGCCTTCAATCTTTTTCATGCGCGCTTCAACGCGCTCTTCAATCTGATCGATTGGGGCCTCTTCGTTCAGCTCATCCTGAGTCACAATTTTGTCTTTGTCTAAATCCATCAATCCCTCCCAGTAAATTAACAACTCGAAATAGGTGTTGCTAAGGTACACCAACCAACCGACTGGCGCATTGAACCATCAAGAAGCGCAAGAAAAAAGCAAGATTTGCAGACGAACCGGTAGTCACCTGGCAACTTCGTTCAAGGGCAATGCTCGACAACTCAGACCCATCGGGTTAGACTGCGCTCGATGAGCAGGTTCTCTCTAGCAAGCAAGCTTCGCCTTATTCTCGCATCCTTGTTAAGCCTATGGGTCGCGGGCGCCGGTTGCATGCTTGGCTGTGAAAGCATGATCGCAATGGCGGCCGACAGTAGTGGAGCCTCCACTCATCAAAATCGAGCCCACACGATCGTGGCTTCGGGTGATGTTTGTGCTTCCGGTGAAGCAAACAGTGCTCACGGTTGTTGCAAAAAAAATAAGACGCCAGCTAAGAAGGTTGTCGCCCCTCCAACTCGTGATCCTGACGCCGCTTTACCGGAGGTAAGCGGTACAACGTCGGGCACGATGAATAGCTGCCCACTCGCTATGGGCCGCGCTGCAGTTGTAGCCAAGCCTCATTCACGGGACGCGAGCGTGAGTCAGGCATTGGCACCTTCAGTCCTTCCCGAGGTGGATTTCCACGAACTTACTGCTCCACTTTCCACACCGCTGCGTTTGCCGAACCGCGGACATACCTATCTACACTGCTGTGCATTTCTGATCTAGAAAAGTCCAAGGACAGACTCCTGTCTGTCTCTCCCGCAAAAAAGTTGCAGGCGAAAGTCTGCTTAATCCAGGTATCAGTGTGCTCACTGATATCAACGCATTAATTTCAGATAGGAGAACAAAATGAAAAAGTTTAGAGGATTTGCTCTGGGCTTAGCAGTTGGGCTGGCTGCAGCTCTGTCAACGGTTGGCTGGGCCCAGGAAACAAAGCCCACCGATCAAAACAAGAAGACGGAATCGTGTTGCATGAAGGAAGGCTGTTGCAAAGGTGATTCATGCTCGATGAAGGATCACGCAAAGAAGGACCACGCCAAGGGGCATGCCAACCATGAGGGGTGCTGCTGCTGTAGTGGCGATTCCTGCAACATGAAAATGAAGGACAAGAACAAGGAAAAGGCGAGCTAGGGGTTCAAAGGGATGCCGGCGGTGAGTCGCGTTTCGGCCCACCGCCGCCGATTACAAGTCGAGAAAGAATAATGGTGACGAGCTTGAGAATATTCAGTTTCATCTTCGCAATAACGATTGGGTTTTTAGCGTGCCAGGAGGTCGCGGCTCAGCATGAAGGGCATACCATGCCTGGCGTGAGCAAGCCAAAACCGAAGCGAGCAGTTAGACGTCAGCCAACGAAAAAGCGCCGCGCGCCTGCACGTCGAGTTCAGCCAAAAAAATCGGTACCAGCAAACGTTCAGCAAGTTCACACGCCGCCTGCGAAACAGCCTACAGTCTCAGCGCCGGCGGTGTCGCCGCAAACAACCGCGCCGCACGTTCACTCTCCGGACATGAACATGCCTGCCGTTCAACCCGGGCCATCTCCGTTGCTCCCAGCTCAACCGCACATGCACGTATCGCCCAGCGTATCTGCGAGCCCAACCGCGTCGCCGCAGTCGGAGACACACGGTCAGCACGATCCATCACACGCACCAGCCTCACCAGCGAAATCGCCCGCGAGTTCGCACCCGGCTGAGCATGGCAATGCAACGCGGGCCTCGACCGATATGGCGACGCCTATGAACATGAGTCCGCTCATGGTCGTGACCGAGAATTCAATGGGGGTTCGGGTCGGCTCCAGTGAGAAAAACCTGATGCCGATGGGCCAAATGGGTTCAGGGACTTCCTGGCAACCTGCCTCCACCCGGATGAACATGTTGCATAAGTCGAGTGGCGACTGGTTGTTTATGTTCCATTACAACGCCACGATCGGAGTTAATTCTCAAGGCGGTCCGCGTGGGGTCACAAAGTTTGAGTCAGCAAACTGGTTCATGCCGATGGCGTTTCGAAAAGTCGGCCCAGGTACACTCGAGTTGCGCGGAATGTTTAGTTTCGAGCCATTCACATTTCCGCCGGGCGGCTCTCCATTACTTTTTCAAACGGGTGAAACCTACAAAGGACGGCCAATCATTGACGCGCAACACCCACACGATTTGTTCATGGAGTTGTCCGCCTCATACACCATTCCGCTAGGCGACCGGGCCACCTGGTTCGCGTATTTTGGTTATCCGGGCGAGCCGGCTCTCGGGCCCACCGCGTTTATGCATCGCACTTCGGCTTCTGAAAATCCCGCAGCAGCTTTGTCGCACCATCTGCAGGATTCATCACACATAACTTTCGGCGTGTTTACTACGGGCTTTACTTATCGGTGGTTTAAGTTGGAGGGTTCAATCTTTAACGGTCGCGAGCCGGATGAGAATCGTTACGATTTTGAAGCTCATCCGTGGAGCTCACGTTCAGCCAGACTCTCTTTTGCTCCGAACAGCAACTGGTCGCTTCAGGTGAGTCACGGATTCCTTCGTAATCCGGAAGCGCTTGAACCAGGCGACGTTCGTCGCACCACTGCTTCGATTAGTTACAATAAACCGCTGACCCGGGGTTACTGGGCGACGAGTTTTATCTGGGGTCGCAATCATGAAAATCACGACGACGAGACTTTCAATCTCAATGGCTATGTAGCGGAGTCGACGGTGAACTTCCTGGACAAAAACTATCTTTACACGCGTCTTGAGCTCGTCGATAAGAATCAACTCTTGCGCGCCGAGGAGCGGTTGCTACTGGGCATCACGGAACATCATCCGTCTTTTCGCGTCGGAGCTTATACTTTCGGCGGGGCGCGTGATTTCTATGCCTCTGAGAAGTTGAGAGTTGCGATCGGAGGAGATGTTACGGCGTATTCCAAACCAGCCACACTCGACACGATCTATGGCAATAATCCCGTTTCTTATCGTGTGTTCTTGCGCTTTCGACCCGGTAGAATGACGATGAGTGGGCATGTAAACTCGCACGAAGGAATGAAACACTAACAAACGTTGCTAGGAATTAAGTTATGAAGATCAGAATCTTGTTTGCAATCATCGCAGTGCTCTCATTTGTGGCCGCCGGTGTGCTCTTCATGAGGTCAAGCGGAAGGTCGTCTCAACGTGAGCCAACCACCGCATCCGACACGCACAGTGAAGCATCGCATTCTCACGGTGCTCGTGTACCTGCTTTCCAGCAGGCATCCGAGATCGGCACTCTTCCGCCGACGTTGGCTGCGAACAAATTCACCGGCAAATCTCGCGAGGCGTATGTCGTAGCTAAGGAAATTCCTGCGACGTTGGCGCAGCTTCCGTGTTACTGCGAATGTGACAAGGCTTTTGGCCACAAGAGTCTTCACTCCTGTTTCGTCGACGATCACGCCTCTCAGTGCGCCGTCTGCGTTGACGAAGCGTTGCTTGCCTACAAGCTTCAGAAGGAAGAAAAGTTGACGCCTGAACAGGTGCGCGATCGAATCATCGAACAGTACTCAAAAGCGCAATGAATGCGGTAACGCTGAAAGCGTTGGCCAATGTGAGCCCAGGGTTTGCTTTAAACCCTGGGTTCAAGGAAGTCCGACGAATTGTTCGCAAACCTGAAAGAGGCGTCGGAAAAACGACTGTTTGCACCCTTTCACGGGGTTGCAGCAAGCGGAGTCGCAACACTTTTAGACGGAACAACTCTAAAGGAGTTGCATCGCCTGCTCAACCTCAAAACCGCGCTGCAAGGGTAAGCGGTCTTTCGCAGGTTGCCAGGCGATGCACCTCCCTCAGAGTTGTTCTCTGGGCTAGCAAAAAGATGTCTTGCCCAAGGTATGCCCAGGCAGCCACCCTGGGCTGGAATTAGCGAACGCTTTCAGCGTTGTTCGTCGTCCGACGTTGGAAAATGATCTATGAAAAGGGTTCCTTTAGTTGATCTGTTCGAGCTTATGACAAGACGCAAACTATCTTCGGTGACAAGATGCTTATTCGGGTTTTTGCTTTTCGCATGTTGTCTGGTGACGCCGATGCAGGCACAGACAGACAATTCCGTTAGCCTCGAAGGACAAGTCGTATGTTGCGCCGAGTGCTGGGCGGAAGCTGATCGCACGAAAGTCCAGTTTGGAACTGCGGAAGATCTGCTTAAGGCACAGTCCTGTGTCGCTAACGGTGACCCAACGTTGCTGGCTGTGCGCGAGGGTGACAAGTTCAGTTTTTATCAGCTCGAACAAGGAAAATTTCGGTTGCCCGGAAAGAACTGGCTCGAATTCGTCGGCAAGCGAATAGGGGTAAATGGCTCGGTACAAAAGAAGAAAAGCGCCAGCGTGATTCGAGTAGACACACTGCGCATACTGGCGCCCAGTCTAGCGGAACAAGAAGCCGCAAATGTTGTTGGCAAGCAAGTCGAGCTGACGCTGAATGACCCATTCGGCACCAAACAGAGCCTAACCTCGCTCAACGGTCGAATCGTAGTCTTGAATTTTTGGGCCACCTACTGCGTTCCCTGCCGCATGGAAATGCCGGATCTGGCTGTAATTCAAAACGACTATGCAGCACTCGGCGTGCAGGTTGTTGGCGCATCTACTGACGACGCAGCCGATCGAGCCAAAGTCTTGCAGTTTGTAAAAGAGACCAAGGTCAATTTTCCAATCTGGATGGGCGCGACTGCGAGCGACATGATGAGGTTCGGTCTTGGGTCAGCGTTACCGGGCACTGTAATTATCGGAAGAGATGGCCGCATTGCGAAAGTTGTCTCCGGAGTTGTCAATCAAGCAGACTTAAAAAAACAGATCGACTCGATGCTCGCTGCGGCAGAGAAAACAGCGGCCAACTCTCTACTGAAGACGAAACAGCAAGTCGCTTCGGCTAAACCAAGAACGAGCGACGTTTCATCGGTGCCCAGTTGACCGCTTTGACCTGGCGAGGGTCGCGCCGTGAGCGGGACGGGACAACAAGATGACAGGAAATGGACTTACGGAGTACGACTCATCGCTAACCAGATTGATCGGGCGACGTGGCGCAACACGCTCACATATCGATTCCATCCGCGATTCACAGCCGGCATTGAATACAACCCACTAGCCGGGAAGGTTTCGCCGCTCGCTAACGTCGTTGCGCTTACAGAAACGCATAAGCGGCCGGCGTTGATTCTCGGCACTAGTTCCGATCGGATCGGGACACCCTCCGGACAATCGTTCTATGCAACCATAAGCAAGAATCTCAAACACCAGACAGGTTTGCCGATCGCGCCTTACGTCGGCGTGGCTTATGGCACATTTGAAGATCGGTTGCGCGCTATCGGTGGCTTAAACATTACTTTCAGTGAGCATTGGAGTTCCACGATTCTCTTCGACGGCGTCAGGATTCATCCGACGGTAAATTACACGCATGGTCGTCATCAGTTTGGAATCATCTTCGAACGCGGACGAAATCCAGGCGGAAGCTATAGCATCTCGTTTTAAAGGAGTGAAAAAGAGACATCATGCGAAGAGCCCTAATGCTGTTGCTGCTGGTTCCATCGATTGGTCTGGCTCAGGAACAACGGATACCAGATCCGTGGGCGCCCTTCACCTTTTTTGTGGGTTCGTGGAAAGGCACTGGCAAAGGCGAACCCGGCGTTTCTGAACTGGAAAGAAAGTATGAACGGATGCTTGGAAACAAGTTCCTTGAGGTGAAGCATAAATCGATCTATTCGCCGCAACCGAAAAATCCGAAGGGAGAAACGCATGAGGACATTGGCTTCGTCAGTTATGATCGCTTGAAGAAGCAACACGTCTTCAGGCAGTTTCACATCGAGGGTTTTGTTATTCAGTATCGATTGGAGAGTATTTCTGAGGACGGCAAGACCATGGTTTTTCTTTCTGAAAGCATCGAGAACATTCCCGTCGGGTGGCGCGCGCGAGAAACGTATCGGATCCTGGGCGCCAACGAGTTTGTAGAAACCTTTGAGCTCGCGGGATCCGGTAAAGAGTTTTCGCTGTACTCAGAGAATCGTTTCACCCGTTCGAAATGATCTATGTTCACTCCCCAAAATACCTACATCGCGTTGCTGGTGGTCCAGGCACTCCACCTGCTTCACCATCGTTTGGTCAAACGTCACATTAGTTTTGCTGAAGTCGTTTCCGCGGTAGTGCTCTGTGTTCCGCCGTGGGCGGCACTGCCACCATGGTTACTGATGGGTTCTCACCTGGCGCTTATTCTGGTCCAGATTGTTGGAAGTTTGTGGATTAGGCGTTTGTCGCCTAATTGGCAGGTGGGCGATTGAGGATTCGAAAGGCAATCCTCGCCGTGACCTTTGTTAGAGGAGAGAAGGGGCGGCCAGGAAGTGCCGCCCCGGATAATCAAGGCCTACTAATCAATGCGGGCGGTTTTCTGTCGGATTCCAGCCCCTACTAATACGCCGACCGCGCCGACGATGGGATTTAGGATTGCCACCCACTTCGGCGTTCGAGCGTTTTGCATTGCCTGCAGGTTTGGAACTTCGCGAGGTCTTACATTCGGTCTCGTGTCACTGCCTGTGAGTACCGGGATCGCCACCAGAATTCCCAGCAAGATAACAATTCCGGCGAGTACTTGGGCCGCCCTGGTACTCTTGGCAATCAAGGTGCAGACATATCCGCCGACTATTGCGGCAATCAGACTTAGCACAAAACTGAGCGCAGCCCAGCGAAGTGAAACGTCGTAGAGGCCGGGTTTAAACGCATGGTTGGCACCCATTGCCAGGTACGCTGCTGTGAAGGTTAGGAAAACAAACAACGCCATCACAATGTAACCAACGATCACGCCAACAACTTTTCTGACCATAGTAAGAACCTCCGGGGGACGATTTGCGTTTTCTGGCGTGAGATAAAATCATAACGCCGCCAAAAAGCCAAGATGCAGCGGTCTATCCAAACTCTACTTCAAAGGTCTCAACGTTCAAGAGGAAGGGTTAGAATATTCCCACGCATGTCATCGTGAAAGGTCGTCAATGAGATCAAACCTGGTGCTGTGGTTTCTGCTGATGTCTGTGGGTCTGGCGGTTGGCTGCCAGAAGCAGACACCTAACAACACTGCCGTCAAGCAAGTCGCGTCAATAGAATCCGCTCTGGTAATTCTTCCGGCCGAGTCGCCCGCTATCGGCGACACTCGAGAGCCGGAACTCAATGCCAGTCCCGACGGCCGGATCGTCATGAGCTGGGTGGAGAAGACTGGTGCTAAGAGATACGCGTTACGAGCCGCGATTCGCAGCGAGCAGGGATGGTCTGAAGTAGTCACAGTGGCTCAAGGTGACAACTGGTTTGTTAACTGGGCCGACTTTCCATCGGTCATCGCCCTGGCGAATGGTTCGTTAGCTGCACACTGGCTGGTCAAGAGTGGCGAAGGTACCTATGCCTACAACGTCAACATTTCACGTTCAGATGATGGCGGTAAGACATGGACCACACCGATTGTTCCCCACCTGGATAACACCCAGACCGAACATGGGTTTGTTTCTTTGTTGCCGCTTCCGGATGGAAGAGTAGGCGCCGTCTGGCTGGACGGAAGAAACATGGAAGGAATGAAAGAGGAAGGTGACGAACATGCGCCGCCGCCAGTCAGCATGACCTTGCGATACGCGGCCATCGATGAGACTGGTAAGCTCTTCGACGAAGCTGAGCTGGACGAACGTGTCTGCGAGTGTTGCCAGACCTCTGCGGCACTTACTTCTGAGGGAGCTGTCGTAGTTTATCGAGACCGTTCCCACGATGAGATTCGCGATATCTACACCGTGCGCCAGCAACAACAGAGTAAATGGGTCGCGCCAAAAAAGGTCTATGCGGATAACTGGAAAATAAGCGGGTGTCCGGTTAATGGTCCAGTTGTCTCCGCGGATGGCCGGCGCACAGTGGTTGCCTGGTTTACGGGCGCGAATGATGCGCCAAAGGTAAAAGTTGCCTTTTCGGAGAATGGCGCCGACTTCGGCAATGCGATTGAAGTTGATGGAGGCAATGCAGTGGGCCGCGTCGATACCTTGATGCTGCCCGATGGTTCAGCGCTGGTGTGCTGGTTGTCGGGAACGGTTGAGCAGGGTGCGATAAAGGTCAGGCGCGTGGGGGCAGACGGCAAGCTTGGGCCGGAGTCAGTAATCGCAGAGACTAGTATTTCGCGTTCTAGTGGGTTTCCACGTATGGCGCGCATCGGTAACGAAGTGCATTTCGCCTGGACTGAGTTTGGAAAGCCATCGCGCGTTCGGATGGCGAAGACGAAAATAACCGGCATCTAGAGTTTTCCGAGTACGGGTGTTCACAGTTCAACCTTTAGGTGCGGCTTCGCCTCTAGAGAGCCCCCCGGCAGGCTAAACCTGATAGCCTCAAACACTCCTTCTCTCCAAGAATTCCCTTGACCCCTTGACTCTGTATTCGACTACAGGGTTTACAATCGTGTTCAGTAGGACAGGAGGCAAGATGAGCAGGCGAAGCATCGATAAATTTGTAACTGAGAAGAACTCTACCAGAAGCGATTCCGGGTCACGGCAGTTGAGAATTGGCGAGGTCGCGAAAGCGAGCGGGATCGGAATCGAAGCCTTGAGATTCTATGAGCGTAGCGGATTGCTGGGACGACCCGCGCGCACTGAGAGCGGCTATCGGGTTTACGACGCTGCCGTTCTGCTGCGGCTCGACTTTATCAAACGCGCCCAGGTCATGGGTTTTTCCCTCGATGAGATAAAACGGATCATCGCCGATAAGCAGGCTGGTCAGAGTCCATGTTTGGAAGTACGCGAGATCGTCCGTCATCGCTTGCAGGAGTTGGATGAGCGAATCAAAGAGATGCGCCGGTATCGCCGCGAACTCGGCGAAGCACTCGCCCAGTGGGAAAAGACAGGAGAACTGGATGGTCATGTCTGTGGATTGATAGAGGGGACTGCAATGGAGCATCCCGATCCAATTCTTCGCGGTCTGCGCAGTAGGAGACAAAAATAACTAGAAGGCGAATCGCTTCGACGTTTGAAGCAGAAGAGGTATGAAGTATGAACCCCGTCAATAAGATCGATCACAGTCCGAAGACCTTTGCCCCAGCTGGTAAGACTGCCGTAGCTATCGATCCGGTTTGCGCGATGACCGTCAATCCGCAGACGGCTGCGGGCTCGTCGGTCTACAAGGATGTGAGCTACTACTTTTGCAGCATCAATTGCCTTCGCAAGTTTGAGGCAGAGCCCGAAAGATTTCTGAATGGCCCACCGGAACGAATGCCTTCACCTCCTATCGGTATCCAGCGCACCCCCAAGTCAGAGGCGGGTTCAACAGGGCAAGCCTACACCTGCCCCATGCACCCGGAAGTGCGACAAGAGAAGCCGTCCGCGTGTCCTAAGTGTGGTATGGCGCTCGAGCCGCTGAATGTCGTCGCTCCTCAAACACGAACCGAATACACATGTCCCATGCATCCGGAAATCGTCCGCGATGCACCGGGCAGTTGTCCTATCTGTGGGATGGCGCTCGAGCCTCGCACCCTTTCGCTCGCCGACGAGGAGAATCCGGAGTTGACCGATATGCGGCGGCGGTTTTGGCTGAGCCTGTCGTTAACGATCCCGGTTTTCGCAATCGGGATGAGCGACTTGATACCGGGACAACCGTTACAACAAAACGTTTCGATGCAGTTGCTAACGTGGCTCCAATTAGTCCTCGCGTCGCCGGTTGTGCTCTGGGGAGGTTGGCCCTTTTTTGTTCGCGCCTGGCAGTCCCTGGTGAATCGCAGCCTCAACATGTTCACGCTCATCGGCCTCGGCGTGACCGTCGCCTATCTCTACAGTTTGGTTGCCACAGTCTTCCCCGATCTGTTTCCACACTCGTTCCGTGAGCACGGCGGCACTGTGCCAGTCTATTTCGAATCCGCCGCGGTAATCACAACGCTGGTACTGCTGGGCCAACTGTTGGAACTGAAAGCCCGCGGACAAACAAATGAAGCGATTAAATCCCTCCTTGGATTAGCGGCCAAGACAGCGCGTCGCGTTCGCGAAGACGGACTTGAAGCGGACGTGGCTCTCGATGACGTGATGGTGGGCGACAAGCTTCGCGTTCGGCCCGGCGAAAAAATTCCGGTTGACGGAGCGGTGATTGAGGGTTCGAGTACTGTGGATGAATCGATGATTAGCGGTGAACCACTGCCAGTCTCGAAACGAGTGAACGACAGGGTTATCGGGGCGACCATAAACGGCACCGGCACTTTCCTCATGCGCGCGGAGCGAGTGGGCTCTGAAACGCTGTTGTCGCAGATTGTGCAGATGGTTGCTGAGGCGCAACGGAGTCGGGCACCGATCCAGAGACTGGCTGATCGCGTGTCCGCGTATTTCGTGCCTGCAGTTATCCTTACTGCTATCGTCACGTTTATTATCTGGGCCACAGTTGGACCAGAGCCCAGAATGGCTTACGCACTGGTTAATGCTGTCGCCGTTTTAATCATTGCTTGTCCGTGCGCTCTGGGTTTGGCCACGCCTATGTCGATCATGGTCGCGACCGGCCAAGGCGCTCAGATTGGCATACTCTTTAGGAACGCCGAAGCGATTGAAGTCCTGCGCGAAGTCGATACGTTGGTGGTTGATAAGACGGGAACGCTAACAGAAGGGAAGCCGAGACTGGTCACAGTATCGGTTTCCCCGGGCATTGATGAGAAGGAGTTCTTGCGAGTGGCGGCAAGTGTGGAGCGCGGCAGCGAACATCCATTGGCTGCAGCCATAGTTGCAGGAGCGGCTGAGCGTGGTCTCGAAATGGCATCGGTCGAAAGTTTCCAATCGCTGACGGGCAAAGGATTGACGGCGACCGTCGGGGGCCGGGAAGTAGCGATCGGAAATCAGACTCTCTTTCAAGATCTGGACCTCGATTTGAGAGGAGTCGAATCACAGGCAGAAGAGTTGCGGAGTCAGGGTCAAACGGTGATGTTCGTGGCTATCGACGGCTTAGCCGCAGGCCTTCTTGGCGTTGCAGATCCAATCAAGGAGTCTTCGCCGGAGGCTATCAGGCAACTTCATCAACAGGGCATTAGAGTGACAATGCTGACAGGCGACAGCCAAACAACGGCCACTGCAGTTGCCAATTCGCTGGGACTGGACGACGTCATTGCTGGAGTATTGCCTAATCAAAAGGCCGACGTGATCAAGCGCCTGCAAAGTGAAGGGCGCCGTGTGGCCATGGCTGGTGACGGAATCAACGATGCACCGGCGTTAGCCCAGGCCGATGTAGGAATCGCGATGGGCACTGGTACTGACGTGGCGATGCAGAGTGCGGGCGTCACCCTCGTCAAAGGAGATCTGCGCGGGATAGTGCGTGCGATCAAGCTCAGCCGGGCCACGATGCAGAACATAAAACAAAATCTCTTTTTTGCGTTTCTCTACAACGCTCTGGGCGTACCCCTGGCGGCGGGAGTCCTTTACCCTTTCTTCGGAATCCTGCTCAGCCCAATGATTGCAGCAGCAGCGATGAGTTTTAGTTCTGTGTCGGTGATTGCAAACGCGCTCAGGCTGCGAAGAACTTCGATCTAAATTACTGAACCGCGACTCGTCGTTGTAGCGCGGGATCTCATAGAAACCTGCATAAAGTGCTGGGCCATGTCAGCCGAGACGTCAGCGCGCGCGGATTATTGTTGAGCTCACCAAAATTCCGCTCGCTCCTGCCTTCAACTTCAAGAAGCCCACATTATTTCTTGCCGCTGTGTAATGAATTGATTGCTGCGACCCCCATCACTCACTTTGGTTACGGAATTGCACTTCATTCTCTCGGACTGAGCTAAACGTCTCGTTTTATTTCATATATCCTGGAGAGTGATGATGGCCGTTGAATCAACCAGCAATCATACGGACGAAGGCACCCTTAAGACGCCGATTTTTGACGAGAGCGCGAATGCCCGCGCTCGACCTGTGGAACCAATACAGTTCGGGTCCGAACCCATACACCAAAATCGACTCAACCTTTGGCGCGCACGGATGAGTTCAGTTTCAGGGTTTCTCGGCAATCAGACTCGGGCTTTGGCAGTTGTAGTCGTCATCGGCTTGATTACCGGAGCAGCCGGCGGCCTATTGCTGGTCAATGCTTCCAGAGGCGACCGGCCGCAAGAGGTAGTTGACACTCTTGGAACCGATCCAGATTCTGTGCTATCGACGAAAGAAACAGGGAATCTGGACGCTTTCGCATCTGAACTCAGCGCCGCGTCACAAACACAGCGTCCAACGATCAAACGAAAGGCGAGGGTGCGATCTCGTTCAAACAAGCCGCGAGCTTATCGCGTCGCTATTATTCGATAGCACATGCGTTCTCGTGCGTTGCTGTTCGCCAACCTTTCGGTTATTACTTTGACCGAAGAATTACTTTGCTATTGGAGGTCCGACTGTATGACAACTGCTTTTCGCCGCAAATATTTCAATTTATTTGCCACTGCTCTCCTTTTACTTACTCTCGCAATACCCGCTGCTGCTCAGAAGAATCAAAAACGAGTGAATGATGCGACCCGTCACGCACGGGAAGCCGCTGAGACATTCACCGAAATCATGAACGTGCGCGACAAGGCAATTCCGAAAGAATTGCTGGACAAGGCTGAGGCGATCGCAGTTTTTCCAGGAGTGATCAAGGCCGCATTTATTTTTGGCGGACGTGGCGGTCAGGGTGTGATTAGCAAGCGCGTTAAGAATGGATGGAGCGCGCCGGCATTCTTCAACCTTAGCGGCGGAAGTTTTGGTGCGCAGATTGGTGCGCAGAAAAATGATTACGTCTTCCTGATCATGAACGAACAGGGTGTGAAAGGTTTGCTCGAAGACAAGTTTGAAATGGGTGGCGAAGTTGGTTTGGTAGCTGGGCCAGTTGGGCGCGAAGCGGCGGCTTCCACTAATGCAACCCTGGATGCCGGCATTCTCTCTTACTCACGCAGCAAAGGCGCATTCATCGGGGCGGCTCTTAAAGGAGTTGTAATTAGTCCGGACAACGATCTCAACGAGGCGGTCTACAACATGAAGGGAAGCGAGCTCTTGATGCGCAACAGAATGACGTTGACCGAAATGCCGGTTGGAGTGCGAATCGTTCCACGCACGCTGGCTCGGTATTCTGTTCGCTGATTAGCAAGAGTTCAATCATAGGTTGTGGTCTATCACGCGCAACAAACGCTTGACGCCTTCTAACGCGCGCCATAGAATGCGTCGACATCTCAAGGGCGTCTGAATTCATTTCTCTTCGTTAACTCAAACTGGTCTAACTTATGCTTCCTCGGACGCAACGACAAAAAGATATTCTTGATTACATCACTCGTTTCTCCGAGCGGAACCGGTACGAACCTTCCTACGCTCAGATAGCACGACACTTCGGCGTCAAATCGCGAGCAACGATCGCCAAGCATATCGCCGCACTCGAACGTCGTGGATTGATCACGCGCAAGCATGAAGATGGATCGTTTGCGCTGTCTGTTAAGGTTGACGATGCGGACCAACTCTGTGAAGTGAAGCTGCTGGGTAGAATTGCTGCAGGCACTCCACTTGATGTGGTTGAGTGTGACGAGACGGTGCCGGTGCCTCGCTTCCTGCTTGGAAGAGTGCGGCCCGAGAAAGTTTACGCGCTGCGTGTCAAAGGCGATTCAATGATTGATGAGCATATCTGTGACGGCGACATTGCTCTGATCGAGAATCGCACCGACGCGCGCGATGGCGAGATCGTGGTGGCATTACTCGTCGAACATAACCAGGCAACTCTCAAAAGACTCTTTCGCAAAGGTGCGAATGTGGAACTGCACCCGGCGAACTCCCAGCATGCACCACTAACCGTTCCAGCCAATCAGGTAGCCGTCCAGGGTATTTTCCGCGGATTACTCCGACCGACTGCATAATCTCCTGCAAACTGAATAGTTTTGGCAGCCACGGTGTTCAGCGGCTTTGCCGCATTCCGTGTGGGAAAGGCTCTGCCTTTCCGTAAGCGTTCTAATGGTTTGAGGCTATGCCTCGGAGGCGCAGCCTTAGTTAGTTGAAGGAACTCGGCGGTAAGGCAGAGCCTTACCGCACTGTGCAGCGGCAGAGCCGCAAATAACACCCTTCCCGGGCAGCTACAGGAGCTGGACAATCACTAAAAACCTCGTAGTGGCATTTCCTGTGAACGCTGTAGCCAATTGTCCGCAGGGTATCTTGAGTTTGCGCTGATGACGTGAAGCGTGTAGGCGTGACGCGACTTCGGTGAGCGATTGGCTAGACTCTTGTGAGGCAACAAACCGTTAAGCAGGATCAAACTTCCTTGTGTTACTTCCAGCGGAACAAGTTTCTCTTCCGGGAAGGGCGTCGAATCGAACACGTCAAACTTCATTCCCCCCGAACCGTCGCGCACCCAACGTGATTTCAATCCCAGTTCGTGTCCGCCAGGAATGGCCCAGAGACAACCATTCTCGAGGGTCGCGTCTTCAAGAGCAAACCACAATCCAAGAATGTCCTGGGGTTCGGTGTAGAGAAACGTGCTGTCCTGATGGCAGGTTACCGCACCGCCGATTTCGGGTTGCTTGAAGATGTACATCGACTGCAAGAGTAGCGGTTGCCTGAGACCAAGATCAGAAACGAGATCATTGATGTCAGCGGTAGTTGAGAACTCCCTGAATGTCGGATCCAGTTCGTGAAGCGCGTGGCCGATCTTGTTGATCGACTGTTCCTTCTTTCGTTTGAGCGTACCGTCTGGTAGGAAGGCATCTTCTTCAAAAAAGAAGCGAATCTTCTCGCTGCTTCCGAGAAAGTAATCGTCGGTGAGACGATTTTGTTCACGCGTGGAAAAAATTGATTGGATTTCGCCCTCGTCAAAGTGGCGAACTAGTTCATGCGCACGTGCGCGCAATGCTTCACCGGAGCATTCGTCGACAAAGTTACTTAATACCAGAAACCCATTCTCGCGGTACTGGGCCAACATTTCCTCTGAAAGTCGCATCTCCCCGAGAGTAGCATAGACCGCGCCCGGCTCCACCTTGGCCCACTGGGCCACCTTCGTTCCACCTCCGTACTTTTCCGGAGATTGACGAGAATCAGATCATCGCTTAGACTGCCCCCCACTTAAGCGACCCAGACTTATCGCCTTCCGGTCCTTGGTCAAGTGCCGAGCCCGTCACATCACGTGCCATGGTTGCGGTGTTTGAGATTTGGATGCACATGCGGCGCCATGCGCTCACTCTCATTCCCAGGTGAGATTGAGTCGTGCAACTCGGCCAATGAAACAGGTGGCTGAGCCTTTTCCCAATCTCTAAATTGATCAGTAGTGATGATTACCAGGATTCAAGCAAGTCATCTTGCTAACCCATTTAAGTTCTAACTGCGTCTGACCCACGTGATGCATGGGCAATAGTCCACTCGCGTCCGGTTTGAGTTGTGGGCGCGTCAGAACGACCTTTCCATTCAAGGCTTACCAACAAGGTTAATTGCAAATGCTTCGGGCTCTGAAGCATCCCGACTCGGCCCTGCACCGCTATTAAGACAGGGTCGTAGCTTTAACTCCACAGCCCTTTTGAGAAGTGAGAATCCATAGCTAACGACGTTGGGGGAAACCACGCCCTCGTGTGCGTGTGGAACCCGACCCAAAATATTCACCCTAGCCCCCGGAGGTACGAAGATGGACCAGGTAAGAACTCAGTCTAAGAAGCGAATGTTATTGGCAGGTGCGATATTGGCATCATTGAGCTTATTAGCTCTGTTTCTGCCTGATGCAAGGCTGCAGATTGCTAAGGCTTCGGCCATGGGCCCGGCCCTGGGCTTAGCGCCGGCTGGTGCTCAGCAGTCCTCGGCTTCGCAAATCGATGCCAGCCCTCTGATGAAGTGGATTCAATCCATCCCGCAGGCCCCGCGGCTCCAAATTCTTAAAGAGCGACTGGCGCCATTGGCTCCGGCTCTGGCTCCCTCGGCGCCGGCTTTGATGCCATTAGCGCCCGTTACCATCACCAAAGATGCCAGCCCCATTTCAGGCAGTGCGGTTGGGCAAGGGCAAGTTATCGCCTACACCATTCAGTCGACAAACGGCGCGAGCAGTGACACAACCACGGGCGCCGGCGGATTTGTCCGTATTATTGATACCGCCCCAGCCGGCACCCTCTTTACGAACGCTACCGTGCAGCAGCAGCCCCAGTTTGGGAGTGCCTGGTCTTGCACCATCCTTGGCGGCGGCACATCAATTCAGTGTGTTGCTGGCGACGGCGCGGGCGCGGGCGTTGACACCTTCACGACCCAGGAATTCGTCAGGATCAGGGCCGAGGTCACGGTGGGAGCGGCCACAGCCATTGGCACCGTGCTGACCAACACAGCTACCTACCAGTTTGACAATGACGGTGGCGGGTTGGAAGGGAATGCGACTTCGAACGCGACGGTTCACGTGGTGCAGCCGACGGCAGACCTGGCGATTACCAAGAGCGCCCTGACGGTCGCCGGCGGCGTTTTCGGGGCCGCAGTAACTGCAGGCGGCAATGTTAGCCCTGGATTTGGCATCGGCAACGTCGGATTGGGCGAGATTGAATACACGCTCACTTACCGAAACAACGGCCCAGGAGAAGCGTCCAACGTTCACGTTCGCGACGTGATCCCAGGGGGCACCCTGCTTGATCCCACATTTCTTCCAATCGGTGTTGTGGTAACTCCGGCGGCTGGCCCAGGTTTGACTTGCCAGATTCTTCCAACCCTTAACAGTTATGAGCTTGACTGTACGCCGAACACGGCGGGCGGTGTTCTGCCCGCAGGTTCTAACGGAACCATACAGTTCAGCGTGCGAGTGCCGGAAAACATAGCGGATGGCGCCGTCATCAGGAACCAGGCAAGCATTAATTCTGAAGGTGGGGCAAACCCGGCAACCCTTGATCTGAGCGCCGCCAATAACAACTCGGCAGAAACGCAAAATATTGTCCGCACCTCAGCCGACCTTGCTATTGATAAGACAACGGATAATGCAACTCCCGTCGCGGGTGGAGCGGCTTTTTCATACACGCTGGTCGTGACAAACAACGGACCCAGTAATGCTCAAAACGTGATCGTTACAGATCCGCTTCCTCAAGGAGCAAATTTCATTTCAGCGAGCAGCAACGACGGCACCTATTCGTGTACCGCGAGCAGCGGCATCGTCACGTGCATCAAAGGCACGGTCATAGGCCCCGCTGTGAATCCGCCACCGATTATTCCACCGCAGACTGGCAGCAACGTTTCGACGATTACCATCGTCGCGCAGTATGGGCCGAACTTTGCATCGGGTGTCCGAACTAACACGGCCACAGTCAATTCGTCTACAAGCGATCCAGTGGCGGTAAACAACTCGGACAGTGTAGGTCAAAACATCCAGGTAAATGCACCGCTATCGATTACGAAGGCGGGGCCGGCTACTCTTTGCCCCGGACAGCAGTACACCTACCACATTACGGTCAACAACGGTGGAAGCTCGACGGCACTCAACGCCACGATTTCCGATCCCCTTCCGGCCAACACCACTTTCCTCGGATTGAGCGGAACCGGTGGGTTTGTTAATGGCTGCTCTCATAACGGCGGAAGCCCGGGAACGGTGACTTGTGCCTCCGTCGATATCCCATCGGGACTAAGCACACTGGACATCTCCGTGGAATTAGGTGCAGGAGCGCCAGCAGGACCTCTGCAAAACACAGCGACGATCACCACTGCTGGAACTGGCACGATAGCCGTCGGCTCTTCGACGACTACTGCAACCGTGGCCAACGACTGTGCGGGCCTTGCCGCTGACTTGGCTGCGAGTAAGACTGCAATTGGAGTAGTTGATCCGGATGGCGCCGGTCCACTCGCGCCTGTGGCGCTTCCCATAGTCGGACCTAATGTGCCTCCGGGCTCAGTCAATGCGGGTGGATACATCCGTTACGACGTCCCGTTTGGCAATGCTGGAACGGGTGACGCGCGCAATGTGATGATCACCGATCCAATTCCGGGCAACACTGCATTTGTCGGCGCGTTGGCCACGGGTGGAGTGTTTGTCCCAGCGGCCCAACCTCCAGCAGTTCCCTTTAGTTTCACTATTCAGGCGGTGGATACCAGCGCCCCACTAGGTCCGAATGTAAACCTGACTTGTGTCGTAAACGGAGCAGCCGGTAGCCAAACGATTTACTGCCGGCCACTAAGCAACACTGGTAACGGCATCGCTGACGGCACTTTGCCCGACGGTTACAACGGCCAGCTAACGTTCTTCGTCAAAGTTAACGAGTCGGTAGCGGGAGGAACGATTGTTTCAAATCCGGCAAACATTACGTCCGGTCTTTGTGCGAACGGAGCCGGGCCCGTGCCTCCGCCGTTCCCGCCCATCGTTTGCGAAAGCTCGCCCGATCCGAACTCGAGCAACAACACTACCCTGCAAGCGCAGACGGTCGTGGTGGCGTCTTCTAACCTGACCATCTCCAAGATTGTTCAATCAGCGGTGACCGCGGCCAGTAACCCGAACCAAACTGGACCAATCGGCCCGGCGACGCCTCCAAACGGCGCGGGTGTTACTGGCACGGCAGTCCTGCCCGGAACTTTCTTAACTTATCGATTGATTGTTACCAACAATGGCCCTTCGGACGTGTCAAACATTCGTCTGACCGACGTGTTGCCATCTGGATTGGAAACGCCGCCAGGCCGCGTGCTTGGAGTGAGGTACATATCAATCAATCCGGTGATTCCGTCTGGCGCGACCTTTACTTGCTCAGCGCCAACAGGGGTCAACCCGGCTAACAACCCGCAAGCGAACGGCGGTTCCGTGGCGTGCACTGCGCCACTGCTCTCAGCGAATGCGCCGAACAATACCGCGGCCGTCGATATCACTGTGTTTATCGATCCGGCTACCAGGGCCAGTGTGGTCAACACGGCCACAGTCGACGCGACCATCAATAATTTCAACCGTCCGATTTCAGGTTCAGCCACGTTAACGACACCTGTGGCCGCGACTTCGGACCTGGCGTTGACCAAGACGCACATTGACGCCACCGGTATTCCGGGTGGTCCAATCATCACTCCTAACTATTACATCATCACGGCTACCAACAACGGCCCCAGCTCCGCGTCGTCGTTTAGCCTGACTGATACTTTCCCGGCCTTCCAGAAGGTCACTCAAATCGAGATCGGCCGGTTCAACGACAGTAACGTGTTCGTTACGCCGAACTCGAAAGACGGCAACGGCAATCCGATAGTCAGTTGCGGTACGGTTCCGGCGATCGGTTCGCCGGGAAATACCACGAGCATGACGTGTACTGCTCAGAGCCTGCCGCCGAATAAGAATATCGACGGTACTGTCAATCCAGCTGGTACCGTAGTGTTTCGGGTATCGATAGTTCAGGATCCCTTCACGCCGCCAGGCCCACAAACGAATTGTGTTAGTGCCACCTCGGCGTCGACTGATCCAATACCGGGAAACAACACTGGCGTCTGCGACAACTCGGTGCAGTTCTTCTTCGTGCCGTTAGCATTCGACGATCACTACTTCACCTTGAAGGATGTGGTTCTTGACGTCCCTGCACCGGGTGTCTTGAGCAATGACCTGGGATACCTGCCCCCGACGGCGGTGCCCATCAATAATGGACTAACGCAACAGGGCGGACGGGTGACGCTAAGCGCTGATGGCAGCTTTACCTACACGCCGCCGGCAGGTTTCTCCGGCACTGACGGCTTCGACTACACCGCCATCAATAACATCGGCAGCGATGTGGGCCATGTCGAATTAACAGTGACCGATCCGGCCACGATTGCTCTGCGTATTAGTGAGTTCCGGTTTAATGGTCCAAACGGGGCGACAGACGAGTTCTTCGAAATTTACAACGCTAGTCCTACAGATCACCTCGTGGGAACGACAGCGGGTAGTAACGACGGAGGTTACGGATTGTTTGCTTCGGCAGGTAATGGGGTCACTTCGAATACGGTGACGCTCATCTGCATGATTCCGAACGGAACGATCATCCCGGCGCGCGGTTACGTACTGTGCACCGGCAGCGGTTACAGTCTCGCGGCGCTGGGTTCCATCGGCTCGAGCACAGGTTCGGCGATAACCCCGGTCATTACTGGCGCAGCGCCTACAGCAGTTGGAAACTTCCCAATCATCAACGGCACCCCCGGAAAGCCAGGCGTTTACTCGAGCGTTGATGTTCCTAACGATGCTGGGCTTGTCTTAGCCAACGTCGGAGATAACACGGTTGGGGCCTCGGCAAACATTCCAGACAATGGAGATTTTGGATTCGAGGCCACCGGAGTCTCGCCGGCAGACTTCACGGTCTACGACAGAGTGGGGTTCGCAGCCTACGGAAGCGGCGCTCCTCTACAGGTTTGCCCGTTGGCCAACCCCGCAAGCTGCGGAGTGAGCGGTGACGCACGTCCCTCGCTTGCGGATATGTATTGCGAAACCAGTGCGGCGCAATGCTTGAGACCGGTTGGTGATGCAAGTACGACAAACCATGGCGCTTTCGTGTTCTATGGAGACTCGGGCCAATACTCGCTGCTGCGTAGGCAAACTATCGATCAGAGCGCAACCATTGGCACTGTGCCCCAGGATACGGCCAACAATGCCGACGACTTTGTCATGGTGTCGCCGGTGCCGGGGACAAACATCGCTTTCAACATCACCAACTTCCCAACGGGTTTGACCCCTGGGTTGGTGTCGGTGTTGGGAGCGGCTGGACCGCAAAATAATGCGGCGCCGGCCGACTTGCCCGAAACGCGACTGCAGTCGTCGTTGTTTGACTTAACGAAGACGTCAACGCAACTGCCGAATGCCGAGCGTCGCTACGTGATCGACACCACGAACACAATCATCAACAACAACCCGATGGGCAGTTTCATTTTCAGATTCGGGTTCCGAAACACCTCGGCCGCAATTGCCATCAATAGGCTGCGGTTCCGCGTAGACAATCTGTCCGTGCCTTGCGGACAAGCGTCGCCGGCGCCGGCAGCAGCTACGGTTGGCAGCGGCAACGCTCGCAACTTGCATCAGACAGCGCCAGATTGTCAGGGCAGCGACAACAAGACGGCAGTGCTGAAGATGCTTAACATGCCGACGGAATTGGTGGCGCCGGAGAGTGGCCCAGTGCAAACAGTTCGCGGCAGTGTGATTGAAGATACTGACGGGACGAAGCTGGCGCCAAATGGCGGTGGCATAAACAACAGTTTGGTACGCACGGGGACTACCCAGGGAAGTTTGACTGGAGAGTTCACGACTGTGGTACCGGCCGGTTCACCTGGTCCGAAGTTCTTTATCGCATTCAGGATGGGTGTGGTTAGGGGAGGTAGCTTCCGCTTCCTCTTCCAACCTGAAGGCTCAAGCACTGCAGCGGTTCCTTTGCCCACCGTGCCGTAAAAGCGCATTGGACGAGTGGACACAGCGAAGGGCGGAAGTCTTAGACTTCCGCCCTTCTTCTTTGGTGTTCAGACCAAGCCCGAAAACAGGTGTTCCGAGTTCAACCTTCAGGTTGCGGCTTCGCGGCCACTCCACGGCGGGAATTTACCGTACCCGCAAGCTGAAGCTTGTACTCTATACGCCTGTATTAAAGCTTGTCCTCTGTACGCCCGTAATCCTAGTACAGTATTCTTCGCGCAGACTAGATTGGATGTAGATTGTGTGGAGCCGGCTACCAGAGTTGAACTGGTGACCTTCTAATTACGAATCAGACGCTCTACCAACTGAGCTAAGCCGGCTTTTCAAGCGAAACTGGGGATCGTTTCGAAGGATTGCACTATACGAATGCCAACTTTGCAGTGTCAAGCAACCAAAGCTCACCCCTGAACCACAAAGATGCGAACTAATCGGGCGTATGATCAGCACTCAGATCCTTAAGTCATTTCCAGCTTTCCTTTCCCAAAAGTTCGCGACCCGGACTATCGGATTGTTTACGTTTGTGCTCGTCCTGGCGTTGTTACCCAGTGCGATCCTGGCGCAGAAACTTCCCTCGGCAGAACGAGTCGTTGATAACTATCTGAAAGCGATTGGCGGTAAGAAACGAGTCGCTGGTGTGAAGGATGCTACTTACGACTGGACCATACAACTCAACGACCAGCCTTTTGGTATCGCAACTACTCAGGTGAAAGCGCCGGCCTCGGTTCGTTCGGAAATGACTTTTGGAAATGGGCGGGTAGTCTCCGCAGCCAACCTGCGATCAGCTTGGGCCCAGGGTCTTGACGGAAAACTTCGCACACTCACTGACGAAGAAGCTGCTGCGGCCAGACTTCAATCTATCCTCGATGCCACCCGCTTAGTTGACTACAAGAAGCGAAACGTTTTGGCACGCGTTGTTTCCGTAAGGACTGTCGGAACCGACACCGCTTACGTAGTGGAGTTTTCCCTTCGTAGTGGCGCGCGATTGAGATACCTGTTCAGCACAACAACAAAGCTGCTGTTGCTGATAGAGGACGACGCCCGCACGATCAGAACGCAATTCGAAGACTATCGCGTCGAGGCCCACCTTCTTGAGCCACACCGCATTCGTTTGAACAGTAGCGAATCGGGTGATCTAAGTTTCCTCTTACAAAAAGCTAAGTACAACACGGGGATCGCCGACGCTGTTTTTGATTTCCCGCGCGGCGACGAAGCTCTCAATGTGGTTGCCCTCTTGCGCGAGGTTTCCCGCAATCAGGATCAACTCGAGCAACGCTTTACGGAGTACTCGTTTGTCCAGAAGGAAACCAGCCGTGAAATAACAAGCAAGGGCGAGATCAGGAAGGAAACCACCAAAGCGTATGAGGTCTTTCCCATCGCCAACCGTGCGCCCGTGATGAAATTGATTAGCGAAAACGGCACGCCGCTTTCGGCAGAGCGCGCAGCCAAAGAGCAGAAGCGAGTAGAAGAAGAATTCCTCAGAGCCGAACGCGACAAAGACAAAGACGCTCAGAGAGTAGAAAAGTCTCGGGCGGAGCGAGAGCGCAAGCGGGCCGCTCGCGCCAAAGATGGCGAAGATGACGACGTTGATATCTCGCAGTTTCTGAAGGTGCACGAGTTCGTTTCTCCGCGGCGCGAACGCTTTCGCGAACGCGATGCGGTGGTCTTCGACTTTCGCGTGCGACCTGGTTTCAAGTCGAGCAATCGTCAGGAGAATCTTATCTCGAAGCTGGTAGGTGTGGTTTGGATTGATCCTGTCGACAAACAAGTAATGCGTCTGGAAGCTAAGCTCGCAGAAGGATTCAAGATGGCTGGTGGCCTTCTGATTAACCTACGTCCCGGAGCAGCGTTTGTGATGGAGCAAACGCGTGTTGCTGAGGGACTGTGGCTTCCAAGGATGGCCCAGGTCAATCTTTCGGTTAAAGTGCTTCTGTTTGGCGGTGGTGACTTCAACCAAACTTTTGAGTGGAGCGACTACAAACACTTTGCCGGTGATGTGGGCGACTATAAACTTGACGCGCCTAAGACGGAGACAACTCCAATCAAGCCCTGATGGTGTGGCTGTAGGTGCAGCCACGGAGTGTTGCCCCTACAGTATTTGGCTCGTCACATGGTTAACTGCCTTCAGGCGGCGTTCAGAAATAGGTAGCAATGACTAAAGTAAACGTAATCGGTGGCGGTTTTGCTGGAGTTGAGGCTGCGTGGCAAGTGGCTAACGCCGGTGTTGAGGTGCGTCTCTTCGAGATGCGTCCAGTCACCCAAACACCAGCCCACAGGACTGACAAACTAGCCGAAATCGTTTGCTCTAACTCGCTTAAGTCTGACGAGCCAGGCTCAGCCCCTTATCTTCTCAAGGAGGAGCTTCGTCGTGCAGGTTCGCTGGTGATGGAAGCAGCGGCGGTAACACGAGTTCCTGCCGGTGCTGCACTCGCCGTTGATCGTCACAAGTTTGCGGAACTCGTCACGCAACGAATCGAAAGTCATCCGCGTATTGAACTCGTTCGAGAGGAAGTGAAACAAATTCCCGATGGCGACATCACTATCATTGCCACTGGTCCGCTTTCATCGGACGCTCTGACAACTGAAATCATGAAGCTGACTGGCAGCGATCAGCTCTACTTCTACGACGCCATCGCGCCCATCATCGCGGCAGATTCCATCGATCGTTCAATCGCATTCGCGGCCGCGCGCTATGGCAAGGGCGGCGATGATTATCTGAATTGTCCGTTTGATCCCCAGCAGTATGCGGTCTTTTACGATGCATTAGTTGAAGCCAAGAGTGTTCCCCTCCAGCGTTTTGAGGAAACACGTTGGTTCGAGTCGTGTCTGCCAATTGAAGAGATCGCGCGTCGCGGTGTTGACACCCTGCGGTTTGGCCCGATGAAACCAGTGGGTCTGATCGATCCGCGCACCGGACGCGAGCCCTATGCAGCCGTGCAATTGCGGCAGGAAAATTTAATGGCAGACGCGTACAGCCTTGTCGGCTTTCAGAATCATCTACGTTACGGCGAACAGGCAAGAGTCTTGCGGCTGATCCCGGGGATGGAAAATGCTGAATTCCTTCAATTCGGCCAAATCCATCGAAACACCTACATCTGTTCGCCGCGGGTGCTTTCCGCTACGATGCAGATGCGGGAGCACGCAAACATTTTCTTCGCTGGACAAATCACGGGCGTAGAAGGCTACGTAGAATCAGTGGCCATGGGCTGGCTAGCTGGACAAAACGCCGCCAGGCTTGCGTTGGGAGAAGAGTTAATCGAAGCCCCGCGGTTGAGTGCAATCGGCGCCCTCGCAAGGTATGTCGCCAATACGGAAACAAAAAACTTTCAGCCGGTGAACATCACCTTTGCCCTACTCGAACCGTTATCTGAACATGACCGGAAGCGAATTCGTAGAAAACGTGATCGTCATCAACTTCAAGTGGAGTTAGCTCTCAAGGAATGGGGTCTTTGGATTCAACAAACTCTCAACACTCACCCTACCGTATCAGACCGGCAGGCCGCCCTCGCATGACGTGGTTCCAATTCAGTCGTCCTTTCCTTCTCATTTTGCTTTGTGTTGTAAACAGCGCCGCGCTGTACGCTCAATCAGGACGCAACAAAGACAAAACGTCCAAGCCAACACAGCAGAAACCTAAGCCCGGTTCGAGTCCGAGTTCCGATTCGGAACGTCCGGCGACTCCAAAATCCACACCCAGGACAAGCGAAACTGCGAAAGTTGCCGACGAAGTAAGCGAGGATGAAATCGTCCGGGTAAGTTCAAACCTGGTTCCAATTCCGGCTTCGGTTGTAGACAATCTGGGAGTTGCCATCACAAACCTCAAACTCGAAGACTTTGAGTTAAGAGTTGATGGCCAGGTGAAAGCGATCAGCGAAATTACGAGGTCGGAAACCAGCGTAAAGTTGGTGATGCTATTCGACAATAGTGGCAGCCAGCACGACGCTCGCGAGTTTGAAAAGCGTGCAGCGATGCATTTCTTTCGCAAAGTTTTGCGGCCTGCTGATGAAGCGGCCATTTATTCAATCGAGTCAGACAGCTACCTGGCCCACCCCCTCACCAGGGACATCGGACGGCTCGAACAAACTATCGCCAGCTTCGGTAAGCCGGAAGGCTCCACGTCTTTGTTTGACGCGATCATCGACGCCGCGGCGTATCTCAGACCGTATGCTGGACGCCGCGTTCTGGTGTTGGTAAGCGACGGAATCGAAACCACCAGCGTCAACGATTTCGCAACCACAATTCAACGCGTGCTCGCCGACGATTGTCAGGTATTCGTGGTCCAAACCGGTCTATACGATAGCGCTAATCTTCGGGCCCTCGCAGCCGAGCGCCGAATGGAACAACTTACAGCGCAGACAGGCGGCGCCGTTTATATTCCGCGTTCGACGACTGAGTTGGACCACGCCTTTGAACAAATTGCGGCAGATCTTGCGCAACAGTACGTACTCAGTTACTACCCTGGGGAAGAACGACGTGATGGACAATTTCATGTGATCGACCTGCGCGTGCGTTCGCGGAAAAACGTGCGAGTAAGAGCGCGCAAAGGCTATTATTCGCCTAAGCCTGCCAATATGGCTGCGAGTCGTAATTACTGATGCATGAGAGAATGACCTTGAGACCATGGAGCAACTGATAGGGCAGTTTCTGGAGCATCTGCGTTACGAACGCAACGTCAGCGAGCATACCCTCCGCAATTACGGAAGCGACCTCGAACAATTTCTCGACTACCTCGCTCCAGCAAACCACGGCAAGCGAAAAGAGCCACTGCCTACCGACATCGATCACATAACGATTCGGGAGTGGTTGGCGTCTCTACATTCCGCCCAGAAAAAAAAGAGCTCTATCGCTCGGAAGCTTGCGGCCCTCCGCACCTTCTTTCAATTCCTGGTTCGCGAAGGACTGGTTGAGCTCAATCCAGCGAAACTCGTTTCCACACCGAGACAAGAGAAAAAACTCCCGAAGCATCTTTCGATCGAAGAAGCCATCAGATTTATTGAGATGCCGGACGTGGAAACGGATCTCGGAAAACGCGATCGGGCAATGCTGGAACTTATGTATGCGACGGGGGTGCGTGTTGCAGAGTTGACGAAGCTAAATCTTGGTCACATCGACTTCAAGAACCGTTTGATTAGGGTGACAGGGAAGCGTCGTAAGGAGCGTATCGTTCCGTATGGTGAACCGGCGCTGGATGCCTTGAGAAATTATCTGGACGTGCGCGAGAACATTTTGAATATGGCGCCAGTTTCTGAAAGGGAACCCGAAGCGCTATTTCTGAATTACCAGGGAACGCGCATTACAACTCGATCGGTCGGTCGGATGGTTGAAAAATACATTCGCGGTTGTGCCGGACAATACGACATCAGCCCTCACGCCTTGCGTCATTCCTTTGCCACACACTTACTCGACAGCGGAGCAGATCTTCGCGACATACAGGAACTGCTTGGCCACGCGCGACTATCAACTACGCAAATCTACACGCATGTTTCGATGGAAAAATTAATTGAGGTTTACGATAAGGCACACCCGAAGGCGTAGAGGTGGCCTCGCATACAGGTGTTCAGAGTTCAAGCTTCAGCTTGCGGCTTGATTTCTACGTTCGAACGGGCACAGACGCAACCTAAAAGGTTGAACTCTGAACCCCACTTAACCTCACAGGCTGGAATGTTCGTCGTCGCCGTTGGCGCTTTCGATCAAGGCCTGACAGGCAGCATCGTAACGGGCGGTAGGAAGGGCTTCAAGGCGACGCTCATCGATCACCTGGCCGCAGCGTGCGCAGGTTCCGTAAGAGCCCTCCCGGATTCGTAAGAGCGCCTGATCGATGTCTGCGATCATCTGTGATTCCCGCTCACCCAAACGCAGGGCAAGCTCCTTGCTCACATCCATCAGCGACATGTCGACGGTATCCTTGACGCCGTCGTCTGAGAATTCCAGGGCTGCTGCCTGACCAGTGCGCACCTGGTCGGTGTGGTGCCGTAGCTCGTTAACGAGGCGGCTGCGGAAGTATTCCAGTCTTTCGGTGTTCATTATAAATTCGATGACGAACCAACAAACTTTGATAAGTGATTTTGACTGCCGAGTATAACATAACCGAATCGGGCATATTCGTTCGCGAGTTTGCCAGTTCGCAACTAGTAAAAAGTGTTTCGTATGAGTTTCGCAGTCGCTTCATTGGCAGCGTTTAAAATCTGGCGGTCAACCCTACTCGAGCACCGCGAGGAGCACCCGGCGAGATGTTGGTGTTGCTGTCCGCGTTGACGTAATACTTCTGGTTGAACAAGTTTTCAAAGTTAGCTTGAAGGCGCCAATGCTCATCGAAGGAATAGAAGATCGCAGCGTCGGCGCGGGTGTATCCCGGAAGAACGACAGTGTTATCAACCGTCGCAAACATGTCAGACCGGTGGATAACACCGAGCCCTGCGCTGAGTTTTGGAATGATCTGATATTTGTTCCATAGCGAGAACGTGTGATGAGGCACCTGGCCCGCTTTCTTCCCTGCTATCGCTGCCGTGGTTGCACTAGTGATGAACGCATCCTGATAGGCGTAACCTCCTGCAACACTCCAGGCCCGCGTGATATTCCCATTAACTCCAATTTCCAAACCGTTAGTGCGTTGACTCCCGGTCTGAATAATACGACTCAAGTCATTGGGATCGGTTGACCTCGTATTGGTCCGGTTTAGTTGATATGCAGCTGACGTCAAGGACAGAAAACGGCGAACGTCCCACTTCACCCCAAATTCGTAGTTGGTAAACTTCTCCGGCTTCACCTGCTGGGTGATGTTGGTCAGGGAAGAGAACTGGTCCCCTGCGCTTGGTAGATACGAGACGCTGTAACTTCCGTACAGCGACAGCTCGGTGACAGGCTTCACCACCACCCCCAGGCGTGGCGAAACAAGATTGTCGATACGGCGCAGATTCTCCCCATTGCGATTGTTGTAATACTTCAAATCGAAGTAGTCGTAGCGCACCCCGGCAATGAGTTGAACATGGCGGGAGATTTCGATCTGGTCTTGCAAGTAGGTGGCTGCCAAATTCAGTCGTAACCGATTGTTCGCGTCGGTGGCATTCGGACGAAAGGTTACAGGGATTGACGTGATTGGGTCGTCGTATGGCACCTGTATCGATGTCGCAACGTTATTGAAAAACGCGGATTGACGAAAATTGTTTGTTCGCTGTCGGCCCAACTCGACGCCGCCTACGAGGGTATGCCGAATCTTTCCGGTTGCAGCGAGGTACGTGAGATCAGTTTGATTGAACAGATTTCGTCGTTTCGTGGCGTTATTGTAGGCCGTCAGCGTTACCAGGGTTTTTGCGGCATTGGATGCCCCGGGGACGTAATTCTGATAGAACCGATCATAGTCGCCAAAGAGAGTGCGATTGCGAATGTTGAATTTACTTATCTGATGATCGAGTGATCCTGTCAGCAAGTTCACATCAACCCTGACGCGACTGTCGTCCGGGTTGCCGTAAAAAGTGTCAATCGAAACATCCGCGGGCCTTCCCTGAAACGAAGTGATCCCCCGGTCGGCAGTACGACCATCGTGAAAATACTCATAACCAAAGTTGATCCTGGTTTGGTAGCTGGGAAGAATCGTAAGAGTTGGATTGATGCCGTAACGTTCCAGATCAACAAACTTTCTAAAGCTTCCGGAGTTTTCATAGAGACCATTTGCGCGAAACGCGATTTCATTGGTAAGCGACTGGTTGAAGTCTCCTGACATTCGCTTGTTCGAGAAAGAACCCCCCTGCAAAGACAGTTCGCGGAAGGAACCGAAGTTCGCTTCTTTGACGACCCGGTTGATAACACCACCGCCGCCGCCGCGACCGAAGATCATCGCATTGGGACCCTTCATGGTTTCTACCCGATCAAGATTGTAAAGATCGCGATAATACTGAACGTCGTCCCGAATTCCATTCAAAAAGAAATCAGCACTGCTTCGATTGCCGCGTATGACCACATCGTCTCTATTATTTTCACCCTGGTGGGAAGTGATTCCCGGAACATATCGAACCACATCGCTAATGCTCATCAACATCTGGTCTTTGATCTGTTCGTTGGTCACTACGCTGATCGCCTGTGGAATATCACGAAGCGGAGTAGAGGTTTTGGTGGCACTACCGATTGAAGCAGTTTGATATCCTCCGGCGTCCAAAACTGTCACGCTACTGTTTGCACCCGCCACTTGAAGTATTACTTCGAAGAAAGGATTGCTTCCTTGATTCAAGTTCACTACCTGGGCTGCGTCAGAGAACCCATCGACGCTTATTTGCACGGTATATTCCCCGGGTTCAAGCAATATCGAAAACTCGCCGTTCTGATTAGTGGTAGTCGAGCTGTCTGGTTGACCTTTGCGGATAGCCGTAACGCGCGCACCAACCACGGCGGCGCGATTTTGGTCGATCACTTTGCCGCGCAATTGGGCCAGCACGATGGTCTCACCAGCATGTGTGTTGGCAGCGAGACCCGAAAACAGAAGGATCAGTGAAAGAAGGCAAGACACACGGCGAATAGCTATTCGAGAAAACATAAAATCCCACTTTAATGTAATTGTTGAAATTGAAAACCGTTTTCAATAAGGAGAATAGTTCAATCCCGAGAGGGCTGTCAAGGATGGTTCTGCTCGAGCGAGCGAACGAACGAACTACTTGTTGTTACAGATTAGTTGTGCGGCGAGGAGGGGAATCGTGAGTTCATGGTGGCCGGTAATGGCGTAGCCACGTCCGGCGCCGCCTGCTGTAGGACGCCGCACCACATTGGTCAGAGGTCGGTACGATTGAATGAAGTCGAAGTTTGCCGTCGTGATGTCGGTCAGCTCATTGCCGAGGTTGCGAACCAGCGTTACTGCCTTTAAGAAGACTTCGGGAAGTGTCACCGCGGAACCTATATTCAGATAAACACCGCCACCATTCATTTGACGGACCAACTCAGCCAACAGACGAAAGTCGGTGTGTGTTGTGGCACCGAGCGCAGCGCCATCAGCGTCAGGATGAAAATGAGAGATGTCGCCGCCTATGGTGACATGTGCGGTGAAGGGAATACGGGATTGGTATGCTGAACAGAGAAGGGAATACTCCGCGTGTTTTGGCGCTAGACTCTTTAACGTGCGACCCGTGGCTTCTCCAAGTCCAATGCCTTCACTAGCGCCTGCTTGCGCTGCATTATTTAACAGCTTTCCAGTTTCGTCGGCACCTCCAAACACACCCTCGCTGAGCGTTGCGTCGACGTCTTCTGAAGTTGAACCCACCATCGCGATCTCGGCGTCATGGACCAACACTGATCCGTTGGCGGCAATTGCGCTGACGTACCCGCGCTTCATCAAATCAATGATAATCGGCGCGAGGCCCGTTTTAATTACATGACCGCCAAGGCCCCAAATAATTGGTCTTCCACTTGAACGAGCGCGATGGATTTGACGGGCCAGCTTTCTTAGATTTTGGACAGCGAGAATGTCTGGAAGGTTGGTGAGAAACTCTTTTATTGAACTGTCTTCAGAAACTGGATGGCCGAAATCTTCGAGAGAAACCTTGCTGGGCCGCGATGCAAGCGAGTATGTGTTGACCTTATCCAGGCTTAACGGTTTCAAGTCGTTCCGATAGATCGACATACGCGTTTATTTGGATCCTTGAAGGGCTACAAAGCCGAGACATTTAACTGAGTTCGGATGGTCACGATTGTATCACGCGATCTTTTTGTCTTCGCGGCGAGAATTTCCGTTGCCATTTTTTGTAACTCGTCCATTTAGCAGAGGTCGCAGGACGTGTCCCGTATGTGACCGACGCGAACGGGCAACCTCTTCCGGCGTACCGGTGACAACGACACGTCCGCCGTGTTCGCCGCCCTCTGGTCCAAGATCGACAATGTAGTCGGCGCTCTTAATTACGTCGAGGTTGTGCTCGATTACGACGATGGTGTTTCCCAATGAAACTAGTCGCTGCAGTACATCAAGAAGCTTATGCACGTCGGCAAAGTGCAGTCCCGTCGTTGGTTCATCAAGCATGTAGACAGTACGGCCGGTAGCACGCTTGGAAAGTTCTTTCGCCAGTTTGATGCGCTGCGCTTCGCCACCAGACAACGTGGTTGCAGACTGGCCCAACTTCAAGTAGCCCAGACCAACATCCGCTAGTGTCTGAAGTCGCTGTTGAATCTGCGGTACATTCTCCAGAATTGTTAGAGCTTCTTCCACAGTGGTATCGAGAAGTTCAGCAATGGACTTTCCTTTGTACTTCACCGACAAAGTCTCGCGATTGTATCGGGCGCCACGACAAACGTCGCACAGCACATACACGTCGGGAAGGAAGTTCATTTCGATGCGCTTCATGCCGTCGCCTTCACAACCTTCGCAACGCCCACCTTTTACGTTGAAAGAGAAGCGACCGGGTTTGTAGCCGCGCTCTCTCGACTCGGGAAGCATGGCGTAGAGTTCACGCAAAGGAGTGAAGAGTCCGGTATAAGTGGCGGGATTCGATCGCGGCGTGCGGCCAATCGGCGATTGATCAATTTCAATCACTTTGTCGACGTGTTCGAGTCCTTCAATGCTGACACACGTTCCGGTTTCGGCCAGTGAACCATAAAGATGACGCGCCAGGGCCGGATAAAGAATGTCGCCTACGAGTGTCGACTTGCCCGAACCTGAGACGCCGGTGATTACCGTCAACAGACCGAGGGGAATAGAGACGTCGATGTCCTTGAGGTTATTTGCGCTAGCGCCGTGGACGGTCAACGACTTGCCGTTTGGAGCACGTCTTTCGGCGGGTACCTCAATCTTCATTCGACCACTCACGTAAAGCCCAGTAATCGAGCGAGGGTTACCGGCGACTTCTTCTGGGGTCCCACTGGCAACGATTTCACCGCCATGTGCACCGGCCCCTGGTCCAAGATCCACGACGTAGTCGGCACGCCGAATTGTTTCTTCATCATGCTCGACAACCAGAACGGTGTTTCCCAGGTCGCGCAACGCCGAGAGCGTATCGAGTAGTTTCTGATTATCGCGTGGGTGCAAACCGATCGAAGGTTCATCAAGTACGTAAAGTACGCCGCGGAGTTGGGAGCCGATCTGTGTGGCCAGGCGAATACGTTGACCTTCTCCGCCGGAAAGGGTTGCTGAAGATCGATCGAGAGTTAGGTATCCAAGGCCGACGCTATTCAAGAAGCGCAGGCGATTCTTTATTTCGCGCAGTATTTGTCCCGCAATCTGTTCTTCTCTTGCGTTCAGCTCAATCGATTCAAACGCTTCGACTGACGATTCAATCGGCAACGCGGTGTAGTCACCAATTCCGCGACCGCCCAAGCGAACCGACAAAGAATCAGACCGGAGCCGCTTTCCTTTGCAATCCGGACAGACAGATGGCGAGACGAGTTCCTCTAAAGCCGTAGCAACGTGGTCTGAAGGTGATTCATTCAGCCGCTCTCGCAGCCAACGCAGCGCACCCTTCCACGGACCCTGGTAAGAATATAGACCCTGACGAAAAGTTAACTGCCCGCTGACACCATGAAGAAAACCATCGCAAACTTCTTTTGGAAGTTGGCTGAACGGCAACTTGGCATTAGCCTTGAATTGCTTGATTACCGCAAGCAGGGCACTCTTTAGATACGCTGATCCCTGGCGATCAACCTGACCCATGAATGGGATTTGGTCGGCGACGACGTTAGTGTCTGGAATAAGTTTCGCGGCATCAACCTCGAGAACCGTTCCCAGCCCATGGCAACGTTTGCAGGCGCCATAAGCAGAGTTGAACGAAAACGAACGTGGCTCGAGGGGCGGCACATTGATGCCGCACAACACACAAGCCATACGTTCTGAATAGAGCTTTTCCTCACCGTCAATAACCGATACGAGCACAGCGCCCGCAGTAAGTTTTAATGCCGTGCGAACGGATTCAGTTAATCGTTCCTTGATACCCGGTTTAATCAGGAGCCTGTCGACGACTGCTTCAATCGTGTGGTTTCTGCGCTTGTCGAGTTTGATTTCTTCGTCCAGGGCGAGAAGCTCTCCGTCCACACGCGCCCGCAAGAATCCGTCCTTGGCTAACTTCTCAAGTTCCTTTTTGAATTCGCCTTTTCGCCCGCGAACGATAGGCGCAAGGATCATCACACGCTCGCCTTCCGGAAGGACTAGAACGCTTTGCACGATTTGTTCAATGCTCTGCCGCGTGATCGCTGCGCCGCAAACATGACAGTGTGGCTGACCGATGGAGGAGAACAGCAGGCGCATGTAGTCGTAGATTTCCGTTACTGTGCCCACCGTTGAGCGAGGGCTGCGCGAAACTGTCTTTTGTTCGATCGAGATTGCGGGCGAAAGACCTTCCACCGAATCAACGTCAGGCTTTTCGAGTTGATCGAGAAACTGGCGGGCGTACGCTGACAAGGATTCAACATAACGTCGTTGACCTTCCGCGTAGATAGTATCGAACGCAAGCGAAGACTTTCCGGAGCCCGATAATCCTGTGATAACGGTGAACCGGTCGCGTGGTATTTCTACGTCTATGTTTTTGAGATTGTGTTGGCGTGCGCCTCGGACTGTGATGTGATCGATTGCCATGGGACGAATACTGTGTGCGCCGGTACGGATGCGAATATTGCGCTGCGGCGAACCAGTCATTCTAAGCGAGTGGTGCATGTGCGGCAAGTTAGCAGTAAAAGCAAACTGGTAGTTTTGCTTTTGTCTGTTAACTGCCGTCCTTAGTGGTGCTTCATCAGCAAACTAACAGTTTGCTTTACGGATACGAGTCTTGACACTGTTTTCACGCGCGACCTACACTGCGAACCAACCCTTTAAGCCAACGCTCTCGTTGCATTCTGAGGCGTAATTTGTTGAATCTGCCAAACAGCCTGACGCTTCTGCGCATCTTCATCGTTCCACTCTTAGTGGTGGTTCTGCTTACGCCTTTTTCCGAAAACTGGTTTGGTGTGCCACGCCATATTCTGGGCGTTGGTTTATTCCTGGGGGCTGCGCTAACGGACTACCTTGACGGGAACCTCGCTCGCCGAAGAGATCAAGTTACACGTCTGGGCCAGTTGCTCGATCCTCTCGCAGATAAACTTCTTATCTCTGCCGCGCTGATTTCACTCGTTGAAAATCGCCTCGCACCGGCATGGGCGGTAGTGATCATTATTGGGCGTGAGTTTGCTGTAACCGGGCTACGTTCAATCGCAGCCGCGGACGGAGTAGTCATCGCAGCGTCGAAGATGGGAAAGTTTAAGATGCTCGTCCAGGTGCTGACGGTAGCGCTGTTGATAGGATCGAGCGTCGCGGGCAGGCCTCCGGTGGCAAATTTTGGATTACCTTTTCCGGCGATAGAGTTTTGGACGGTGCCCGAATTGAGGACCGCTTGGAGTCATCTGATTGGGGCTAATCCGACAACTGCGAGTGATTGGCAGGTGCTCCTATACACCGCTGGGAGAGCGCTACTTTGGCTCGTAGTGGTCTCGGCCTGCCTGTCGATGTACGGATACTTTCGTTCTTTCTATCGATCCGTAATTGCTAGCCGAGCCGAAGCGCGCGAAACCAGGGTGCCGCGAATCGCACGCGTGGGAGACTAGCCGCCACGCTTGCTCTCGGTGTAAGTGCGCTAGGGAAACGATCGACTCACGTCGCGACCGCATCGATTCTCAATTGGCCGGCGCAACATAATCGCCAGTATGCACTTCCTGAACGGTGCTTGTGATGATGGCTGTGGCTGTTCGTTCCTGCACGTTGAGAATTAGCACCTCTCCCACGACCTTCCACGGCATAGTTGGGCGTTTCTTTCTTATTTGGGAACTAGTAACCGGCGTCCCCCGATAGACCCCCTGATCTCCTTCGCTTGATCTCTTCGCCATGATGGAAAAGCCTCCACCCCGGTACTGGTCCGTTTCAAATCCCACTGATCCTCTACGCGCCAAGTCGTAGATTGGGAGGTCAAGGTTCCCGGTCCCGAGCTTCCGATAAATTGTTAGGTGCTTGCCCACAGCGATGTTGTCTTCCTGTCCAAGATCCACATATACGGTGTCGCCCTGGGCCAACAGTTCGCGTCCGTCTTTTGCCATCATCACGCGACCGACGGTATTGCGCGTAGGCTGCGCGAACCGATCGAAGGGTTTACCTCTTAGATACTCTGGAGAGACTCGATCAGGTATTCCTGTCAGTAAATCCCCCTCCAGTGCTGTTTCGCAGGAAAAGGTAATCTGCGCCACAGAGACTGCAGGGAACACTTTCACTACCTTAAGTTCCCCGATTTCCTGTATGTACACGCCCACGTAACCCTTTTTTTGCCTATGAACCTTGATAGGTTCACCTCGAGGTCTAATAATTTGATATGTTTGGCCGTCCTTTACCCCTTGCTGTTCACCTGCATTCAGATAAACAAAATCCCCAGCCGCGTAGATGATCTTTTCCTGCTCCTGTTCGCCTCCAACTATTTGCGGGAGACTCGGCAGAGCCGACATGCGGAAATACCCAGCACATTGCACATTAGTTCTGCCGAGCCCTGCGTCCAGGGCTTGAGTCGGTAGAACCATTTCGGGACCGGTGCGCCGTTGCCTGTCTATCGGGGTTTGCGCAAAAGCGGGATAAACAAAGAGGAAGGTTGTAAGCGTCAAAAAAGCCTTTCTACATAGGTCCGAGAGTTGATTAGGCATAGGGCCTCCCTTATGGAGTTAAATTGAGAGTTCGGGGCGGGAAACGTTCTGAAGATGCGTCGGGGTACGCATCCATTCGCCTGAAATGCTTTCTAAGTTGGCGACGCGGTCAGTTAATTTAATCTTATAGAAGGCATCAGAGTAGCGTCAATAAAATATTCAGCCCAACCCACCGGCTTCGTACCCAAACCACTGCTAGTAAACTTTGGTTTACAGTTTCCGTCGATCGAATTTTCGGCTGTGCCCGAATTGAGGACTGCATGGCGGCATCTTGCTCGCGCCACCTACTGCGAGTGATTGGCAAGTGCTTCGCTACACCGCTGGTCGTGCGATGTTTTGGTTAGTTGTGATTTCTGCTTGTCTGTCGATGTATGCTTATTTCAATTAGTTCTACCGATCGATGACAGCCGTCGCTACCCGGACCACCCAACTAAACCGGCTACCATTCCCGTTCTCGGTTATAAATTTTTCTCGCGCCTCCAGAAGAATCTGCATCAAACCCGCCACTGCGGCATTCAGTTTTCACTGCACAGTGTTAAGATATTTCCATTCCTGAGTGCGACTTGCGTTTTCCTATGCGGGTTGTTAGTATCCGCATTTTGTCGGAATGCGCTATTTGTACTCTATAGCGGGCCGGCGTAGCTCAGTTGGTAGAGCATCTGATTTGTAATCAGAGGGTCGGGGGTTCAAGTCCCTTCGCCGGCTCCACTAAGCACTTGACAGGTCATGCAGGGGTGGTCGAGTGGTTAATGGCACCGGGCTGTAAACCCGGCAGGCTAACGCCTTACGTAGGTTCGAATCCTACCCCCTGCACCAGGAGCGCGGGTGTAGCTCAGTTGGTAGAGCATCAGCCTTCCAAGCTGAGGGTCGCGAGTTCGAATCTCGTCGCCCGCTCCAATATTGGAAGGATGAAGTAGGAAGGATGCAAGGATGAATGAATCGAGCTGTTTCATCCTTTCGCCTTCATCCTTCATCCCTGTTGTTGCCCGCGTAGCTCAGGGGTAGAGCGCCTCCTTGGTAAGGAGGAGGTCATGAGTTCAAATCTCATCGCGGGCTCCATTTATTGCCCGCAGGTAATTATTTAAGGTATCGATCAACTTCTTAAGAGGCGAAATAGATGTCAAAGGAAAAATTCGATCGAAGTAAGCCCCACGTAAACATTGGCACGATTGGGCACGTTGACCATGGGAAGACGACGTTAACGGCAGCGATCACGAAGGTGCTGGCGAAGAACAATCCGAAGGTGAGCTTTGTGGCCTTCGACCAGATTGACAAGGCACCGGAGGAGAAGGCACGAGGAATCACGATCGCAACGGCGCACGTGGAGTATGAGACGGCCAACCGCCACTACGCGCACGTTGACTGTCCTGGTCACGCTGACTATGTGAAGAACATGATCACGGGAGCAGCGCAGATGGACGGAGCGATTCTGGTGGTGGCAGCCACGGACGGTCCGATGCCGCAGACGCGGGAGCACATCCTGCTGGCGCGCCAGGTAGGCGTACCCGCGATGGTGGTGTTCATGAACAAGGCGGACGCGGTAGACGATGCCGAGTTGCTGGAGTTGGTGGAGCTGGAAGTCAGAGAGCTGTTGAGTGCTTATGAGTTTCCTGGCGACGACATTCCAGTGATCAAGGGTTCAGCGTTGAAGGCGTTGGAAGGCGACCCGACCTGGGAGAAGACGGTGGAAGAGCTGATGGCGGCGGTAGACAGTTACATTCCGACGCCAGAACGCGACGTTGACAAGCCGTTTTTGATGCCGGTGGAAGACATCTTCACGATTCAGGGACGCGGCACAGTGGCTACGGGCAGAATCGAGCGCGGGACGATCAAGGTGAACGAGAGTGTCGAGGTGGTAGGTATTAAGGACACGCGCACGACGGTGGTCACGGGGGTAGAGATGTTCAAGAAGCTGCTGGACTCGGGAATGGCGGGAGACAACGTCGGGTTGTTGCTGCGCGGAGTTGAGCGGAAGGACATTGAGCGCGGGCAGGTGATTGCGAAGCCCGGGAGCATAACGCCGCACACGAAGTTCAAGGCCGAAGCGTATGTGTTGACGAAGGAAGAAGGCGGACGACACACGCCGTTCTTCACTGGATATCGGCCGCAATTTTACTTCCGCACCACGGACGTGACGGGAGTGGCGCATTTGCCGGCAGGAGTGGAGATGGTGATGCCGGGAGACAACGTCGCGATGGAGATCGAGTTGATTGCGCCGATTGCCATGGAGAAGGGTCTACGGTTCGCGATTCGCGAAGGCGGGCGGACGGTCGGAGCCGGCACGGTTTCGGAAGTTGTGGAATAGAAGGTTTGAATCTGAGATCTCAAATTTGAGATCTTAAATCTGAGAAGTCGGATCTGAGATCTCAGAAGGTTGTCAGTAGTCAGTTGCAAGAGACGACTACAGATGGAAGAAAGCAACTGACAGCGAACAACGGACGACTGACAACAAATAAAGCACAGGAATTGAGTTATGCCACGCGATAATATTGTTCTTCAGTGTAGTGTTTGCAAGAGCCGCAACTACGTAACGACCAAGAATAAAAAGACCACGCCTGATCGGCTTGAGTTCAGCAAGTTCTGTCGCCGTTGCCGCCAACACACTGGCCACAAGGAAACCAAGTAAGGATGAAGGCGGAAGGATGAAGGATGAAAGACTGTGTTTCTTTCAGCCCTTCGAAGGTTAACCGCGTTCATCCTTCATCCTTCCGCCTTCATAGTTTGACGGAGGGGTATAGTGTCAACGGTTAGCACGTCGGTCTCCAAAACCGAAAGTCCGGGTTCGAATCCTGGTACCCCTGCCAGATAGTTAAGAGTGAGTAGTAAAGAAGTCGGCAACATCATGGATGACATAGAAAACCCAGGCACACCGGCACCCCGCGCCGCCCGCTTTGGTGAAGGCGTTGAGGGTCGGGGAGCGCGACGCGAGCGCGGACTAAGTGGCCGAAGGGAAGGTCCCATTGGTCGTCTGTCGCAATTCTTGCGTGACGTGCGCGCCGAAATGAAGCGAGTCTCCTGGCCTACGCTGAATGAGGTCAGGAATACTACGATCATCACCTTGGTGGCCGTCGTTTTCTTCGCGATCTATTTGTTTCTGGTGGACCGAATCTGGGTATTTTTGTTAACCCAGCTTAACAATCTGCTTAGCTGGCTGACCGGAGCCTAATCGTAAGGAAGCATTAATGCAGCACTGGTTTATCCTCCATACATACTCCGGTCACGAGAAAAAAGTGCGTGACAGCCTCGAAGCGCGAATCCGCGATATGGATCTGCAGGGCGAGATCACGAAGGTGTTGGTCCCAACTGAGACCGTCGTGGAGATGCGCGGCAACAAGAGGATCGAGTCGTCGCGCATGTTTTATCCGGGTTACGTTCTGGTCCAAATCGAGTGCGATGAGCGTGGGCATATCCCCGATCATGTGTTCCACCTGATCAAGTCGACACCCAAGGTTACCGGCTTCGTTGGAGGTCACAATCCAACGCCGCTGACACCACAGGAAGTTGACCAGATCGTTAACCAGCAGGCTGAGGCCGCTGAAAAGCCGAAGCCGAAGTTTTCGTATGCATCAGGTGAAACGGTACGCATTAAGTCGGGACCATTTCAGAGTTTTACTGGCAAGGTAGAAGAGGTTAATGAAGATAAGTCGACGCTGAAGGTTACGGTAACGATCTTTGGACGATCTACGCCGGTTGAGTTGAACTTTCTCGACGTTGAGAAGGTGACCTTCGCTGAAGAAGAATGAAAGGGCGTCAATCGTAAGTCGTAAGTCGTAAATGTACCCTCGAGGTTTTGCGATTCACGATTCACGATTCACGATTTACGAGTTATGGCTAAGAAAATAACAGGATATATCAAACTGCAGGTTCCGGCTGGCAAGGCCAACCCTGCGCCGCCTATTGGTCCGGCGCTCGGCCAGCATGGCGTCAACATCATGGAATTCTGCAAAGCGTTCAACGCCAAAACCGCGCAGATGGATCCGGATCTCAAGATACCGGTGGTCATCACGGTGTTTGCGGATCGCTCGTTCACTTTTGAAACGAAGACCCCTCCAGCTGCCGACCTACTTAAGAAAGCTGCAGGCATCTCCAAGGGATCAGGAAAGCCCAACCGTGAAAAGGTAGGCACCATCTCAAAAGCGAAGATTGAAGAAATCGCCAAGAGCAAGATTCAGGATTTGAATACCACCAGTCTGGAATCTGCGATCAAAACGATTTCAGGAACTGCCCGCCAGATGGGACTGACAATCGAAGGGTAAGGTGGAGAGATGAAGGATTGAAATCCTTCTCGCCACAAGAGAGGGAGGCGCGTAGCGCCGCATGCACCTCAGGAGCAAGTAATGAAAAAGCACGGTAAGAAATATAACGCGGCGGCCGCCAAGATTGAGGAAGGCCGCAAGTACAACCTGGAAGAGGCAGTTTCTAAGGTCAAGGAAATAGCTTTCGCCAAGTTTGATGAAACAGTTGAATTGACCATGTGGCTCGGAGTTGATCCGCGTAAAGCTGATCAGCTGGTGCGCGGCACGATCGTTTTGCCCCACGGGTTAGGTAAGTCGAAGTCGGTGCTGGTAATAGCACAGGGCGACAAGATTAAAGAGGCCGAAGAAGCCGGAGCCGACTTTGTTGGCGGTGAAGATATGGTCAACAAGATTAAGGAAGGCTGGCTTGACTTCGATGCCGTCATTTCCACTCCAGACATGATGCGTCTCGTGGGTGCCCTCGGTAAGGTGTTGGGGCCTCGTGGCTTAATGCCGAACCCCAAGACCGGGACGGTGACGTTTGACGTTAAGACGGCCGTCAAGGAAACCAAAGCCGGCAAAGTGGAATACCGCGTCGATAAGACCGGTGTGGTCCACGTGCCGGTCGGTAAGGTTTCGTTTGAAGCCGACCAGTTGCGGGACAACGCGAAAGCGTTGCTCGAAGCTGTCGTCAAAGCAAAACCATCCACCGCCAAAGGCAAGTATGTGAAGAAAGTGAATTTGGCTGCCACGATGGGCCCAGGCGTATTACTTGACGAAGTCGCCTACGTGAAATAGGAGTGAGGAGCTACTCAGATGAAAACTAAAGCGCAGAAGCAAAAAGACCTGGAAGCTCTCACAGAGCAGTTTAAGAACGCGAAGTCGGCGATGGTTGTTGGTTTCAAAGGAATGACAGTTCCTAAGGACCAGGAGCTTCGCGATCAATTGCGTGAAGCCGGCGTCGACTATTCCGTCGTAAAGAATACTTTGGCTCGCAAGGCGGCGGAAGGAACTCCGTTTGAGCAGGCGGCCGATCAGTTTAAAGGTGTAACTGCAATCGCCCTGGGTGGGCAGGATCCGGTGAGCTTGTCGAAGGCGATCACGAAATTCACAAAGGCGAACCCGGACATCTTTAAGTTCAAAGTAGGTATTGTCGAAGGTAAGGTGGTCGAGCTTCGTGATGTTGAAGCGATTGCCAGCTTGCCGTCGAAGGAAGAGCTGATCTCGAAAGTAATGTTCTTGATCAATTGCCAGGCGCAGCGACTGGTTACCGTTATTTCGGCGGTGCCTCGCAATCTGGCGATTGTGATTAAGCAGATTGGTGAACAAAAGGGCGGGGAAGCCGCATAGGATTTTTGGGATCTCAAATCTTGTTTTTAAGATTTGAGGTCCAGACGGAAAATCTGAGATCTCAAATTGGAGGTCTTGGAAGGAGAAAATCTGAGGTCTGAAATTTGAGATCTCGGAACAGGAAGCACAGGGCCGTACGCGGACACGAGCCTGGCGATAGTCAGGTCGATTTCGGGCTCCGACGTTCCAGTGAATTGAGATGCAACCAATTCGTGGGAACGTTCCGTGGGTTCTCCTGCTGCACAACAATAACCGTAGCACTAGGAACCCTAGTTTTGAGGAGGATAGAAAGTAATCATGGCAGCAACACGTGAAGATGTAATTGAGTTTTTGAAAAGCATGACGCTCCTGGAAGCTTCACAGCTGGTGAAAGACCTGGAGGAGACTTTTGGTGTTTCAGCAGCAGCAGCAGCTGTGGCAGCTCCTGCCGCAGGCGGCGGTGGCGAAGCGGCAGCAGCGGTTGAAGAGAAAACCGAATTCGATGTCGTGCTTCAGGCAGTAGGCGGCAACAAGATCAACGTGATCAAAGTTGTTCGCGAAGTGACTGCGCTTGGTCTGAAAGAAGCCAAGGACTTGGTCGAAGCCGCTCCGAAGGCCGTTAAAGAAGGCGTGTCTAAGGAAGAGGCCGAAACCATCAAGCAGAAACTGACGGATGCTGGCGCAACCGTCGAAGTGAAATAGTCTTAAGTCCAAGAAGTCCAGAGTCCGATGTCGAGGGTCAAAGAGCTTTTGACTTCGGACTTTGGACCAGAGACGTTGGATCGTACGTCGGCTTGACACTCGGGTTTGGGGTGAGTAAGTTAAAAGAGTATTGAGGCGCTGGCGTTATTCTAAAGAAAAATTGACTACGAAACTGCCGCTTTTTGGTGAATAAGCGGTCGGGGCGTTCTGCGCTCTGACCGCGTCTTGGCGTCTTTACGAATGCGGAATGCGGATTTGCGATCGCGCGGCTGCTCGCAGATTGTAGATCAGCAATCCGGAACCTGCATTCATTATATCGAAATAAGGAACCTCTCATGTCTGCAAATCTGCTTCAAACAGTGAATACAGGGTTGGGAAGACGAACGAGTCAAGCGCCCGAGCGTGTGGACTTTTCGAAGATCTCCACTGCCGTACGCATACCCAATCTAATTGAGATTCAACGAGAATCTTACAACCGTTTTCTGCAGATGGATTTTCTGCCGGAAGAGCGAGAGAACACTGGCCTGCAAGCTGTCTTTGAATCGGTGTTTCCGATTTCAGATTTTCGCGGTACTGCGACGCTCGACTTTGTCGAATATCAGATCGGCAACTGGCAATGTAAGTGCGGCCGTCTTGAAGGTCTCAATTATCTAAGAGCTAACTGCAAGCATTGCGGCTCCACCATCAAAGTAAACCCGCTGGCAGCTGGCGAAACGCTCTGCCACAAATGCGGCACCTTTAATTCCGTTCGTCCTCAACTTTGCGAAAACTGCGGCGAGCCCGTTGGTTTGAAGCACAAGCATGACCAGCAGGAGTGTCAGGAACGAGGCATGAGTTACAGCGTGCCATTAAAAGTGAAGATTCGTCTCACCGTTTATGACAAGGATCCCGAGACCGAAGCGCTTTCGATTCGCGACATTAAAGAAGAGGAGGTCTTCTTCGGCGAAATCCCGCTGATGACGGACAACGGTACCTTCATTATCAACGGTACCGAACGCGTCATCGTTTCCCAGTTACATCGCTCGCCTGGTGTGTTCTTCAAACGCGGAGCCATATACATCGCGAAGATCATTCCGTACCGCGGTTCCTGGGTAGAGTTTGAATACGATCAAAAGAACCTGCTTTACGTTCGCGTCGGAAAGCGAAAGTTTTTGTCGTCGATTTTCCTGCGCGCCCTCGGGCTGTGGTTTGGTAAAGACGTAGACGGCAAGCTGGTGAAGAGCGACGCAGCCCTCGAAGACCGAGTCAAGAATGCCTCGTTCGGCGACGAAGATATTCTGAAGGCCCTGTATGTCACCGATGAAATCAGGGTTGAAGACGGACGTCTCATGGTTCAGGTGCCGGAGCAGGGTCCCACCAGTTTGGTGGGAATGAGAGTCGACTTTGATATCAAAGGTCGTGGTCCTGAGCCGATCGTGAAGGCGGGTAAGAAGATCAGCCACTCCGCTCTTGAAGCCATGCGTAAGTCAAACATTGGCGAAGTTGAGATTGAGACTCAGCAGTTTGACGGCGCCTTTGCCGTTTCGGATATCGTCAACAAAGAGAGCGGCGAGGTAATTCTCGAAGCGAATAACGAAATCAACCCAGCTAAACTTCAGGAGATCGTCGAAGGCGGGATCGACAGCTTCAGCGTGTTTTTCCCGGAGCGGGATGACATTGGACCCATCCTTTCATTGACCCTGAAGAAAGACGTAATTACTAAACCAGTCGATGCGCTTCTGGAGATTTACCGGAAGATGCGTCCTGGCGATCCGCCGACTGTGCAGACCGCTTACAAGCTGCTTGAAGCGATGTTTTTCGATCCGCGCAAGTTTGATTTTTCGCGTGTCGGCCGTTTGAAGTTCAACATCAAGATGGGGAAACCGGAGCGCGATCGCATCAACGATCCGTTACTTTCCGCGAAAGATTTTTTTGAGGTCGTTTCCTACGTCTTGAAGATGCGTAAGAACCCCTCGGAGTATCAGGCGGACGACATCGATCACCTCGGAAACCGCCGTGTCAGGGCAGTAGGCGAATTGCTGGAAAACCAGTTTCGCATCGGTCTCGAACGCATGGAACGTGCGATCAAAGAGAAGATGTCGATCCATCAGGAAATGCAGACTACCATGCCGCGTGACCTAATTAACGCGAAACCGGTGACGGCTGCAGTGCGCGAATTTTTTGGTTCCAGCCAACTCTCGCAGTTCATGGACCAGACTAATCCGCTCTCGGAGATCACCCACAAGCGCCGTCTTTCGGCGTTAGGACCAGGCGGTCTGTCACGCGAACGAGCCGGATTCGAAGTCCGCGACGTTCACCCAACTCACTATGGCCGCATCTGCCCGATTGAGACTCCTGAAGGCCCAAACATTGGTTTGATCTCAAGCTTGTCGTGCTTCGCCCGCATCAATGAGTTTGGTTTCATCGAGGCCCCCTATCGCAAAGTTACTGACGGCAGCGTGATTGAATATGTGCGCGTGCTGAATGGTGGCGATACGAAACTCAAGCATGGCGAACATCTGCCGCTTGAAGAAGTGGTAAAGGCGAATAAGAAAGTACCAGCTGAGGGACGCAAGGCCGACTACGAACCATGGCCGTTTTACCTGACGGCGTGGGAAGAAGATAAGCACGTTGTTGGTCAGGCCAACATCGAGTTAGACGAAAATGGATACATCGTTAACGAGCGCAACGCGGCGCGCAAAGCCGGTGAGTTCATCCTCGCCCTGCGCAAAGACATCGAGTACGTCGACGTCTCGCCTAAGCAGCTCGTTTCCGTCGCGGCCTCGCTTATTCCGTTCCTCGAAAACGACGACGCCAATCGCGCGTTGATGGGTTCGAACATGCAACGCCAGTCTGTGCCGTTGCTCCGCGCTGAAGCGCCGTATATCGGCACCGGCATGGAGAAGACGACAGCACGTGACTCAGGAGCGGTGGTGGTAGCGAAGCGCGACGGCGTGGTTGACTACGTCGACTCTGAGCGCTTGATCATCAAGGCAGACCACAATGTTGACGGAACCATTTCCCGTGAAGTGACCGCGGACATTTACACCTTGATCAAATTCAAGCGTTCGAATCAGAACACCTGTATCAATCAACGGCCAATCGTGCATGTGGGCGAACGGGTTGAAAAGGGACAGGTGATTGCTGATGGACCCTGTACAGATCGCGGTGAATTAGCCCTCGGTCGTAACGTGCTGGTGGCGTTCATGCCCTGGCGTGGATACAACTTTGAAGACGCGATTCTCGTTTCCGAGCGTCTGGTCAAAGAGGACTATTACACCTCGATCCACATCGAGGAGTTAGAGATTGAAGCTCGCGACACGAAGCTCGGACCTGAAGAGATAACTCGTGACATTCCCAATGTTGGCGAGAACATGCTTCGCGACCTCGACGACAGCGGCATCATTCGGATAGGTGCCCAGGTCAAGCCTGGTTCGATCCTGGTCGGCAAAGTCACTCCCAAGGGTGAAACGCAGCTAACTGCTGAAGAAAAACTGCTGCGCGCGATCTTCGGTGAAAAAGCAGGCGACGTTAAAGACGCCTCCCTTGTTTCTCCGCCGGGAATTGACGGCACAGTAGTCGACGTTCAGGTGTTCACCCGCAAGGGTCAGGAAAAGGACACGCGTTCGCTGGCGATTGAGCAGGAAGAAGAAGATCGCTTGAGACGCGACCTTGAAGACGAAATTCGAATTCTGCGCGAGCAGCGTGATCAGCGTATTCGCGAGTTGCTTGAAGGCCGAAAGCTCTCGACGGATCTGACTGTCAATCGCGAAGCCGTCATTCCGAAGGGCGTGCCCATTACGCGGGAGATGCTCGAAGGAGTTGATGCCAAGCTGCTGCGAAAAGTGCAGATGGCTTCTTCACGAGTGGATGTGGGCGCCGAAATCAAGGAGTACGAGGATCGAACTGAGCGCCAGATCAAAATCCTTTCCGATATTTACGAGGAAAAGATTGCCAAGCTGCGTCAGGGTGATGAACTTGCTCCCGGTGTTATCAAGATGGTCAAGGTCTTCATCGCCATGAAGCGCAAGCTTTCAGTAGGCGACAAGATGGCCGGCCGCCACGGTAACAAGGGCGTGATCGCGCGCATCCTGCCGGAAGAGGACATGCCTTATCTGCCGGACGGAACGCCGGTGGAAATTGTGCTCAACCCGCTCGGCGTGCCATCGCGCATGAACGTGGGTCAGATTCTCGAAACTCACCTTGGCTGGGCCGCTCGCGTACTTGGGGTTCATTTTGCGACCCCGGTCTTCGACGGCGCCACTGAAAAGGAAATCAAAGAGAAACTGGCGCTGGCAAATAATCGTGCGTCGGAACTTGGCTTACCTGAAATCGTCAGCGAGTCCGGCAAAGCGATTCTTTACGATGGATTATCGGGTGATCCGTTCGAGCAGAAAGTGACCGTCGGTTACATCTACATGCTCAAACTTTCCCACCTCGTCGACGATAAGATCCACGCCCGCTCGATTGGGCCATACAGTCTGATCACACAGCAGCCGCTCGGTGGTAAGGCCCAGTTTGGTGGCCAGAGATTTGGAGAAATGGAAGTCTGGGCCCTGGAAGCTTACGGCGCAGCCCACATTCTTCAGGAACTGCTGACTGCCAAATCGGACGACGTTGCCGGCCGGTCGAAGATTTACGAAGCCATCGTCAAGGGCGAGGCTGACTTCGATCCGGGTTTACCCGAGTCGTTCAATGTTTTGGTTCGCGAACTCCAATCGCTCTGCCTCGACGTCGAGTTGATCAACAAGAAGGTTGCAGGCAATGGCGCGGGTGAAGAAGAGGGAGTTGGCGAAGCGCTGATTACCAGCGCGGTAGAAGGTTAAATCATTTTCGATTGCCGAATGCCGATTGCCGATCGGCATTGGGCCTCGAAACTGAAAACGCAGTTGGTTTACCCAAAAGCTGGTGCGGGAGACCAATTGGAAATTGGCAATCGGCAATTGGCAATGGAGAGACATGTTTCGATTCCAACAAGAGAAGACGCAATTAGCTCCTGACTTTGAGGCAATTCGAATTTCGCTGGCTTCCCCGGACAAGATCCGGCAGTGGTCGCATGGCGAAGTTACGAAGCCCGAAACCATCAACTACCGGACGTTTAAACCGGAGCGTGATGGTTTGTTCTGCGCCCGGATCTTTGGTCCGGTCGCCGACTGGGAATGCCTTTGCGGAAAATACAAGCGCATGAAGCATCGCGGAGTGATCTGCGACAAGTGCGGCGTAGAAGTTACGCAGGCAAAGGTTCGTCGCGAACGTCTGGGTCACATAGATCTGGCCAGCCCTTGTTCACACGTCTGGTTTTTCAAGGGACTTCCTTCGCGCATAGGTCACTTGTTGGACATTCCGCTGCGTGAGCTGGAGAAGGTTCTCTATTTCGAATCCTACATAGTCATCGATCCCGGCGATGTTACCGGAATTAAAGAACGCGAGCTGCTGACCGACGAGCGTTATCGCGAACTGGTGCGCGACTATCCGGCGCAATTCGTCGCCAAGATGGGCGCCGAAGCGATCAAAGAGTTACTTTCGATGGTGAAGGTCGAGGAACTGACCATCGAGTTGCGCAAGCGCATGCGCGAAGAGACGTCGCAACAGAAGAAGCTGAAATATTCGAAACGGCTGAAAGTGGCGACTAGCTTCTTGAAGTCAGGCAACAAGCCGGAGTGGATGATTCTGGACGTGATTCCAGTAATCCCACCCGAGCTTCGTCCGCTTGTGCCTCTCGATGGCGGCCGTTTCGCTACCTCGGATCTCAACGATCTTTATCGTCGCGTAATCAATCGCAACAACCGTTTGAAGAAGCTCATGGAGCTGCGGGCCCCTGAAGTGATTGTGCGCAACGAAAAGCGCATGCTTCAGGAAGCCGTCGATGCGTTGTTTGATAACGGTCGTCGTGGTCGTGTGCTTCGCGGCGTCAACAATCGCCCGCTGAAGTCATTGAGTGGAACTCTTAAAGGCAAGCAAGGTCGATTCCGTCAGAACCTGCTTGGTAAGCGCGTCGACTACTCAGGACGTTCGGTAATCGTGGTGGGTCCTGAGCTGAAACTGCATCAGTGCGGTCTTCCGAAGAAGATGGCGCTCGAACTGTTCAAGCCATTCATCTACAACCAGCTTGAGAAGCAAGGCCACGCAGCCACAATCAAGCAAGCTCGCGAAATGGTTGAGCGGCAAGAACCAGTCGTGTGGGACATTCTCGAAGAGGTTATTCGTGAACATCCCGTGCTGCTGAACCGCGCTCCCACGCTTCACCGACTTGGTATTCAGGCATTCGAGCCGGTGCTAGTTGAAGGTAAAGCTATCAAGATCCACCCGCTGGTTTGCACAGCATTCAATGCTGATTTCGACGGCGACCAGATGGCAGTGCACATCCCATTGTCGCCGGAAGCCCAGATCGAGGCGGCGGTGTTGATGCTTTCCAGCAACAACATCCTGAGTCCCGCGAGTGGTCAGCCAATCGCTGTTCCTTCGCAGGACATCGTGCTTGGCATCTACTACCTGACGCGTGACAAGCCTGGCGCCAAGGGCGAAGGTCGGGTGTTTGCTTCACTGGAAGAAGTGTTGCTGGCCCTCGACGCCAAAGAAGTTACGACTCAAACGCCAATCAAACTTCGCATCCAGGGCGATCTAATCGACCTAACTCAGGAACACGATCCGCAGGACATTCTGCGTGCGGCCGTCCAGGAGGATGTCCGTCGCGTAATCGATACGACCGTTGGCCGCGTAATCTTCAACGATTCGATCCCGCCGGGTCTGCCGTTCTTCAACGGCACGCTCAAGAAGAAAGGTCTGCAATCGCTCGTTAACTATTCGCACATTCGTCTCGGCCACGAGATGACCGTGAAGATGCTTGACGACTTGAAGAACCTTGGCTTCCTGTATGCAACCAAAGCTGGAATTTCGATCGGTATTGACGACCTCGTTACGCCTGACGCGAAGAAGCCTCTGGTTGACCGAGCTGAGAAGGATGTCATCGCGGTTGAACAGCAGTATCTCGACGGCGTGATCACCTCCGGCGAACGCTACAACAAAGTCATCGCGGTCTGGTCTGAGGTGACCGACAAAGTTGCCAAGGAAATGTTCAAGGCGATGGACGAACGCGAGAAGTCGTCCGGTGAGTTGAATCCAATCCTCGTCATGAGTGATTCGGGTGCTCGTGGTAGCGCCCAGCAGATTCGCCAGTTGGCCGGAATGCGCGGACTGATGGCCAAGCCCTCAGGCGAAATCATCGAGACGCCGATCAAGGCAAACTTCCGCGAAGGCCTCGATGTGTTGCAGTACTTCATTTCGACGCACGGCGCTCGTAAAGGTCTGGCTGACACCGCTTTGAAGACAGCCGACTCGGGTTACCTGACCCGTCGTCTGGTTGACGTGGCCCAGGACGTCATCATTAGCGAGCCGGATTGCGGCACACTCCGTGGCATCTCGGCCAGCGCGATTGTGGAAGGCGGCGAAGAGATTGAGTCGCTGCGTGACCGCATCGTTGGTCGCATCGCCCTGGAAGATGTAATCGATCCAGTTGAAGGTCGCGTTATCGTCGACGGCAATTCAGAGATCGACGAAGACCTCGCTGCCGAGATTCAACGGTCGGGTGTGCAGCGCGTTCGTATTCGCTCAGTGTTGACGTGCGAATCGCGTCGCGGCTGCTGCATCAAGTGTTACGGACGTAATTTGGCGACTGGTCGCCCGGTGGAGATTGGCGAAGCGGTCGGTGTCATCGCCGCGCAGTCAATCGGCGAGCCCGGCACTCAGCTAACGATGCGTACGTTCCACATCGGTGGTACCGCGCGTTTGGAAGAATCTTCCAAGCACGAGGCACGTCAGGACGGCACGATCAAGTTCCTGGATCTGCAAACGGTCAAGAGTCGCAAGGGCGAGCGCATCGCTATGAACCGTAATGGCTCGTTAACAATCATCGACGACCGTGGCCGCGAAGCCGCGCGTTACCAGATTGTTTACGGCGCCCACATTCTCGTCGAAGACGGCGAGCGTGTAACTCAGGATCAGCTTCTGGCTACCTGGGATCCGTTCACCTTCGCGATTCTTACCGAAGTTGCTGGTCACGTTAAGTATCAGGACTTGAAAGAAGGTGTGACGTTTGACGAGGAAGTCGACGAAGTAACCGGTCAGTCGCGCATGGTTGTGAAGGACTCGCCTGACGAGAAGAAGCAACCGCGTATGGAAATTCGCAGCGCCAGCAATAAGGTGCTGAAGACGTACCAGATGCCTGTGCGTGCCAACCTGATGGTAGCCGACGGCGAAAACGTCGAACCTGGCGACATCATTGCGAAGATTCCGCGTGAAACCACCAAGACCAAGGACATCACCGGCGGTTTGCCGCGCGTTGTCGAGTTATTCGAAGCGAGACGTCCGGCCGAAACCGCAGTCATGTCCGAAATCGACGGCACGGTTGCACTTGGTCCAATTGCCAAGGGCAAACGCAAACTGATCATTACTGGCGACGATGGGGAAGAGCGCGAGTACGACATCCCGCGCGGTACCCACATCAACGTGCAGGAAAGCGATCGCGTTCGTGCCGGCGAGGCTTTGATGGATGGCCCGTTGAATCCACACGATATTCTGCGCGTGCTGGGCATGCAGCGCCTGCAGGAGTATCTGGTCAATGAAATCCAGGAGGTCTATCGCCTCCAGGGTGTAAACATCAACGACAAGCACATCGAAGTCATCGTGCGGCAGATGCTTCGCTGGGTGAAAATTAAAGAAGTGGGCGACACCGACTTCCTGCTCGAGGAACAGGTCGATCGCTTCCGCTTCACAGACGAAAACGAACGCGTGGTTGGTAACGACGGCGAGGTGGCGCAGGCCGAGCCATTGCTGCTCGGAATCACCAAGGCATCGCTTTCAACCGATTCGTTTATCTCCGCGGCTTCGTTCCAGGAGACTACGCGCGTGCTAACCGAGGCGGCGATTTCCGGTCGCATCGACTACCTGCGCGGGTTGAAGGAGAACGTAATCATGGGGCGGTTGATTCCAGCCGGAACCGGTATGGAGTATTACCGCAACGTTGATATCGACCGCGATGATTCAGGCGAACAGGCACGCGAGCGTGACCTGGATTCGTTCCCTGACATTGTTGGCGGACACGACAACATTCCAGTTCCACCAGTTCGTGAACCGTTGGTGCCGAGCGTCTTGGTTGAGGGTGGACCTGAGGAAACTGAGTAGGACAGACTCTCCAGTCTGTCGGAGAAGCGGTAGCACGGGTTGTGTGGCACTGCGAAGAAAAAAAGGACAGGCAGGAATGCTTGTCCTACAACAAAAAGACCGGCTTTTGGGCCGGTCTTTTTATGTTGGTAGAAGGTAACGAGTTAATTGGCCGCCCGTGCGGACGAAAGATTTGCGAGTGCGTTAATGCGCGAGCGCACTGCGGCTGCGAGTTGATCCACTTCTGTCGGCGTGTAGTTGGCGGCGCGGAAAGCATCCTTGAGCTGTTCGTCGCTCAGCCGGCTCAACCATGAAGCAAGCCACTTTGCGTCCTCGACGGTAATGCCTTCAAATACTTTCCCCATTTTCCCGCCGTACTTGAAGTCGACCACATTCCCTTTAACGCCGTTCACAAACTCGGCCTTAACGTAGTCGGAAGGTTTGTTCCGGCTGCGGGAAATAATTCCTCCGGTTTTCCCAAAAGTGGCGCCCAGGTCACTAACAATGAAATGCCGCTCAGAATCTGTCACACCCTTCGTTACCAGGATCGCGTTGTTATCGTCTTTCATGTCCCAGTTGTTAATCAGGACCATCATGATCTTCAAACCCTGAAATTCGGGTTTGCCGATAAACGGATTATTGGCCCACTCCCAGAGTCCGTCGCGCTTAACAGTCTTCGGTCGGGCTTCGAGTTTGACGTTCTTGAATGTTCCTTTGCCCTGGATCACCAACTCGGGAACCAGGTGTGCGATCTCAGTCTCATAGCCAATGGCCCAGAGTAGCCGATTAGCTGCGGTTTCGGGTTGCGCCTCTTTACTAAGTTTCGCCACCCATTCGTCACCTTTACCATCGGTCACTCGATATTTGGTGGACCATCCGCCCGTCTTCACTTCAACGAAAGTGACGCGCGAGAGGTCAGGTTTCATCGACTCGCCACCAGCCCCCACCAGCAAATTTCGTGACTGAATGTCATCCGGTGCGCGCCAGAGCACGGGTGTGCCGGTGTAAACCTTCTTCTCTTTCGTCTCTTTCGCGTCCTGGGCCTGCACCGAGAGGCCGGCGCTCCCCAGCATTACGAGCGAAAGAATCGCAAACAAGAACATTTTTGCCTTCAACATGGTTATCTCCTCAGGGTATTCTTGGGCATATAGTAATTTGTGAATATCTAAGCCAACAAGCTGGGTTTGAGGGGCCAAACTTTCAATACGATCGGGAATTTATTCTCTTATAGCCTAACGCGCAAAAAAACAAAAATAAAGGTCAGCCCGACAGATCCGAGCGCGGTAGCGCCGGATCCTAAGGTCAACCAACCGATACCAACTGGAGACTCATATCGTAGGTTCAGAGTGGATCCAGCGCTACCGCGCTCGGTTCTGTATCGATGCCGCTGGGCTGAATCATCAGATGCCACGAATTGATTTGAAAAAGATCTCCGGAGCACGCAAGGCAGCGATGCCGGCTTCAATCAAACCCCAGCTCGCAACCCTGGTTAATGCGCCACCAACGGGCGACCAATGGCTGCACGAGCTGAAGTTTGATGGCTATCGAATGCTGGCCCATGTGAAAGACGGCGAGGTGCAGTTCTTTAGCCGCAACGGAAAAGACTGGACCTCTAAATTCGCTAACCTGACCAAAGCGTTAACAACTTTGCCGCTAACGACCGCGATCCTCGATGGAGAAGTTGTGGTCGTAGACGAGAAAGGCAACAGTAGTTTTCAGAGACTTCAACAAGCAATGGGCGCTGGTCGTGCAACCTTCATCTTTCATATTTTTGATGTGATCTACCTGGATGGGTTCAGTCTATTGGCAGTTCCCCTGATCGAGCGTAAGAGCGTGTTGGAGAAGCTTTTGAGTGTCGACAAGACGAAAGGCCAACTGCGTTACAGCGATCACGTGGTCGGTGAAGGATTGCAGTTTTTCAAACAGGCGTGCAAGTACGATCTTGAGGGAATCATCTCCAAACTTGCAAACTCACCCTATGAATCGACGCGAACCAAGAATTGGTTAAAGGTGAAATGCAACCGGCGCCAGGAGTTTGTGATTGCCGGCTACACGCCTTCGAAAAAAGGCTTTCCCGGATTTGGTTCGTTGATTCTTGGAGTCTACGACAAAGGGCAGTTGATGTACTCGGGCAGGGTAGGCACGGGTTTTAGTATCAAGCAGCGTTTAGAGTTGCAATCAAAGTTGGACCAGATAACGCAACCAGCAATGCCTTTTGCAACGAAACCAAAGGATCCGGGATTGCGGGACGCGCATTGGGCCAAGCCGAAGCTGGTAGCAGAGGTAGAGTTTACAGAATGGACCGCGGATGGGTCAGTCAGGCATCCTTCTTTCAAAGGGCTTCGCGCTGACAAGAAACCAGCCGAAGTGATTCGCGAGGCTGAAACATCGGTAGAGAGCCGAGCGCGGTAGCGGTGCTGGTGGCCCACAACCTACACCGCTAATCTCATGACGCTTCCGCGTGAAAGAGCGCCTACAAGGGAACCACCCAGGCGTTACTTCAAATCCTCCTTTACTAACTCCTTGTTAATTGCTACCGCGGCCTGGGCTCCTTCAGCCGCTGCGACTATTACAAACTGGACCATGTGGGAGGCATCGCCTGCCGCGTACACGCCGCGTACGCTGGTGGCCTCATAGTCACCGGTAGCCACACAGCCCTTCTCAGTGAATTGGCAGCCCAGTTGTTTCGCTAATTCCGAAGCCGGATGCTGACCGCTGCTAAAAAACATTGCATGCCGCGAAAGCTTGACGGCGCCAGTGAATACGACATGTGAGAGTCGACCGTCTACTCGGTCCAAACGAGCGATTTTCTCTTCGCGCACCGCGATTTTGTGCTCCTGAAGGCTTTGCTCCTGAGCCAAAGTGAGTTTTGCCGGACCGTCAGTGCAGAGCACGACATCTCGACTCCAAAGCTTCAATTCCACCGCCAGGCCGGAGCCGCTTTCACCGTTTCCGTAAACTGCCAGCGGTTGATCGCGAACTTCCCAGCCATCGCAGTAGGGACAATGAAAAACACTCTTCCCGTAAAGTTCTCGGAGCCCATCAAGCTTTGGAAGTTCGTCAACCACGCCGGTCGCGAGCAGTAGCTTTCGCGCCGTCAGTGATTCTCCATTAGCTTGAGTTACCTCAAAGACGTTTCCGCTTCGCACCGCGGAGCTGACTTCGGTCTTCCTGAGTTCGACGGTCTGATATTGCCCGAGTTGTTGCCGCGCAATTTCGAGAAACTCCGCCGGGTCAATGCCGTCACGTGTGATAAACCCGTGTAAAGCAAGAGACGCCGCGTTGCGAGGACGGCCAGCGTCGCAAACAATCACTCGCCTTCTGCACCGGCCGAGAACGAGTGCGGCACTCAAACCCGCCGGCCCACCGCCCACAATAATCACGTCGTAAAGACCTTCTGCCATGTTTTCTCCAACGGTTGTTTACTGGAGCTCAGAGTCCAGGCTTCAGACTGCTTCACTTCGTAAGTGAACACCGGCTGCGATCGAAAGGGACTTCAGGGGGCCTGGGGAGCGCGAGTATAGCAAGAAAAAGACCGGCAGGTTTCTCTCCTGCCGGTCGTTGTTTGTAGGTTGTCTGATTGTAAGTTATGGAACGAGGTTGGGAGGCTTGGCACCTTGTGGGCATAACCACAGCTCCGTCATCATCGCTTCTCTCGCTGGACCAACCAGGGTGACGATGCGTGACGCGTCGATGCCACGCGAGTTCACCATGTAATCGATGATGCGTTTTGTTTGGCGCTCTACCGCACCTGCGCGACCACCTCGGGCGGGGTAAACAATCACATAAGCTGTTGCGGTCGGATCGTTTTGAAGTTCGATCGCGTAAGTGTCGAGCCGCGCTTTCTCGTCGTTGTAAGAAAGAGTTGGAAACTCATCAAACTTACGGCATTCAAGTGGCACCGGCATTTGGACCGTACACGAAGCGCTGCAATCAAGGTTGTAGCCGCCCATCGAAAGCGTGGCAGTTACTGCTTGTCCGGCAAGGCCCGTTGTGTCCACGCGAATGCTCGGCGTGCCCTGGCCTTCGATGATGCGGCCGGCGGAAACAGTCCAATTGTAGGTTGGAGTTACGTCTGGCGATCCGCCAGTTGCGTTTGAACTAAAAGTGAGAACCTGTCCCAACTCTGCTTTTTCGGGGCAGATGATGGAGACGTTTGGACAAACCGGAGGTGGCGGCGGACATCGGTTCACCAGCACAGCCGTGGACGAAAACGCCTGGCATGCTTCATCGCCACTGCCAGTATCGATATCGACATAAGCTTTGTAATAACCAGGCTGAAGTCCGGAAAGGTCCCAACTGACCGCCGCGCCATCGCCCGTGATTCGACCGCCGCTGGTGGTCCAACGATAGCGAATCGGATAGTCGGAGGTTGCCCTTGCGTTGAGCTGAACAATCGCCGGCCCGGCGCCTTCACAAACTGTAATCACTTGTGGATCTGCCGCGAGACTCAGATTTGGCGGTGTAAAGGAGCGATCAACAATCACCACCTTTTTCTGAGCAATAGCTGATGTTGACAAGGCAAAAATTCCCACCAGGACGACCGGCAGGAACAAACCAATAAGGCGACGCTCGTTTCTCAACATTTCGACTCCTTTTTCCGAAATCCAGGTTGGCAGGATCTTACACGCGTAACCTACGAACCTCTGGCAAGTAGCAGTTGATTGGAAAATAAGGGGAATAGCGAATTAATTCCATAAGTTTATGAGCGTCAGCGGTCGATGTTGGGCGCTTGGACGAAACGATCTGTAGGCTGAGGCCTATAAGAACGATGACCAACACCCCGAGCCTGTGGTTTGACTCGGGTATCAAATTCAAGTAGATAGGTGTTCATCCAATCATCTCACTAGTAAATAGATTGTGGAAGATTTATGAAGCCAGCTCTCGCTATCGTCATATCTCTGCTGCTGGCCGGCGCGCTGGCGTGTGGGAGGAAAAAGGCCGGTGACGCGAACGCCAATGCTTCAGGACTGGCAAACGCCAACCATGCTGACCAATCACAGGCGCGGGTTTACCTTGAACACGGTAAGGAGCTTTATCGGGACGATCGTGATGAAAAAGCTCTCGAGACATTTCAGCAGGCAATAAAGTCGGACCCTGATCTCGCCGAAGCACACTTTCGCCTGGGTCTCACGTTCGACGCACTCGGTAAGGAGCAGGAAGCCGAAGAAGCCTATAAGACCGCCGTCAAGAAATACAAAGCTTATCTAGAGAAGAACAGCAAAGATTGGGAAGCGCATTACAACCTGGGCCAAACTTACGTCGGCCTAAAGGTCTACACTGAGGCCGTAAAGGAATACAAGCAAGCCACAAAGTTGAAGGAAGATGATGCGGATCTTTACTACGATCTGGGATTAGCCCAGTCGAAGCTGGCACAGTACGATGAAGCAGTCAGCGCCTTTTCGAAGTCACTGGAAATTGATCCTGACAATTATCGCGCTGAGGACGCACTCGAGGAGGCCCGTGAAGGTGTGAAGCGCATTAGGGCAGGCAAGAAGCACCAGGAAGATCTGCTGAAGAAAAAGAAGAACGAGAATGACAACTCGGAGGAGACTCCGGAGAGCACCTCAACTTCAACGCCTCGCAAGTCAAACGATAATCGGCAACGGTGAAGCGTTCGCTTGATGAGTCGCGAGTTAACTGAATAGAAGGAGCAGTAATGGCAACTTATACGCCGCCACCATATTTTCCGCAGGGCTCGCTCGCGCCAGCCGACAGCAATCGATATCGAAAGCTCAAACTGATTGTTTTTGCTGCAATCGTCTTGCTTCTCTTAGTGCTTGGGGGTATCGGATGGGGGATTTGGCACTTGGTTAGATCAGCCGTTTAAGAAGTCGACCACAACCGAGCGCGGAGCGCCGGATTCTTGATTACCGGATTCGCGATCACTAGACACTGTTCCCTGGCAAACAGCGCCCGGTGCTCGGTTCTATAGGCCCCACCTGCGCTTGACAGTTTTAGGCACGACAATTATAGTTCACGGTTTCGGACTGACAGTCTGAAGTCAACAATGCAACGTCCAGTAGGTTCTGTCGGTGTGGAGACGTTGCCCGGTCAGGGTTTTGTGCGGCCGGATTGACAATTATTGTGGCGTAAGTCGCCTGCGTCGCTTCGGTTTTACCGTCGCTCCAGCGCAGGCACGCGTCGAGTCCCGACGAATCGGGATTCTCGCCTCATTTTGCGACGCCACAGAAAAGTCGGCTCAAGGGAAGCCAGAATCCACACCCGCTGAAAAGCGAAGTCAGAACATCCCTATCTCGAAAATTATTGACCAGGGCAGCTCGCCTGCGCTGACTGCCGGACGAAGTAGCAAACTACTGGTTCCGGAAAGAGGCAGGTAACGCCCTTTTGCGCGCTGAATGCAGCACGCGCTTTTGCCAAAGAGGAAAGACAGTGCCGACGATTAATCAGCTTGTCCGTAAAGGTCGCCAAGCCGTCAAGTACAAAACGGCCAGCCCGGCGCTCCAGAGTTCGCCCCAGAAGCGTGGGGTTTGCACGCGCGTTTATACACAAACACCCAAGAAGCCGAATTCGGCCTTGCGAAAAGTGGCCCGTGTCCGACTGACCAATGGAATTGAGGTTACCACCTACATTCCCGGCGTTGGTCATAACCTGCAGGAGCACTCGATTGTGCTCATCCGCGGCGGCCGCGTGAAGGATCTACCGGGAGTGCGTTACCACGTGATTCGGGGAACGCTGGATTCGGTAGGTGTATCGGATCGCAAGCAGGGTCGTTCCAAGTATGGCGCCAAACGGCCGAAGGCGGCTGGCAAGTAAGAACGAGGTGCCGGTACCGGGTGTCGGGTGCCAGGTTCCTAATTGATTGCACGGACACCTGACCCCGATACCTGGAAGCAAAAAAGATATGCCTAGAAGAAGAGTTGCAGAACGACGCGAAGTCCTTCCCGATCCGGTTTACAACAGCCCTCTGGTGACGAAGTTTATTAGCGGCATCATGTGGGGCGGCAAGAAGTCGTTGGCTGAAGGCATTTTCTACAACGCCATGAGCCAGGTTGGAACCAAGACCGGTGAAGAGCCACTCAAAGTTTTCAAGCGCGCAATTGACAACGTCAAGCCGACGGTCGAAGTGAAGTCGCGACGCGTAGGTGGTTCGACGTATCAGGTGCCCATTGAGGTTCACCAGGAACGACGCGGCGCCTTGGCAATTCGATGGATCGTTTCGTACGCGCGCGGCAGGGGCGAGAAGACGATGACCGATCGCCTGGCGGGTGAAATTCTGGACGCGGCAAACAACCGGGGCAATTCGGTTAAGAAGAAGGAAGATACGCATCGCATGGCTGACGCCAATAAGGCGTTCGCGCATTACAAGTTTTAAAGGACGTCAGTTGTCAGTTGCTCGTGGCCAGTTGCATGCGGGCGATGGGCAGACGAGTTTTAACTAACCACTGACAACGGGACTGCTGACTAGAGCAATGGCTAAGCACGATTTAAACAGATTCAGGAATATCGGCATCATGGCCCACATCGATGCCGGTAAGACCACCACCACGGAACGCATCCTTTATTACACGGGTGTCTCGCACAAGATTGGCGAAGTACACGAAGGAACAGCGACCATGGACTGGATGGAGCAGGAACAGGAGCGCGGTATCACGATTACCAGCGCTGCGACGACCTGTTTTTGGGACCGGAACAAAGTCGAATATCGAATCAATATTATCGACACTCCCGGACACGTCGATTTCACGATGGAAGTCGAGCGTTCGTTGCGAGTGCTTGACGGCGCAGTAGCAGTGTTTGACGGTGTTGCCGGAGTTGAGCCGCAGTCAGAAACCGTCTGGCGACAGGCTGACAAGTACGGCGTGCCGCGTATCTGCTTTATCAACAAGCTCGATCGCGCCGGCGCCTCATTCGATCGTTCGTTTGAATCGATCATTACTCGCCTGGGCGCAAATCCCGTAGCCATCCAAATCCCGATTGGCCTTGAAGATCAGCTCAAAGGCGTCATCGATCTGATTTCGATGAAGGGTTTGATTTGGAACGACGAAAGCAAAGGCGCAGAGTACGAGACGGCGGATATCCCAGCAGATCTGCAGGATGCAGCAGTTGCGGCTCGGGAAAAGTTAATTGAGGCGGTGGCTAGCGTCGACGATGGCTTAATGCACAAGTACATCGAAGGCGAAACGATTACCGAAGAAGAGATTCGCAAAGCCCTTCGCAAGGGGACGCTTGAGCTCAAGCTGGTGCCCGTTGTCACCGGATCGGCTTTCAAGAATAAGGGTGTGCAGACGCTGCTCGATGCGGTTGTCGATTATCTGCCGTCGCCTTTGGATGTGCCGCCGGTTGAGGGCATGAATCCGAAGAGCGGGGAGATTGAAGCTCGTCCGCCCGATTCCAGTGCTCCGTTTTCCGGTCTTGTTTTCAAGATCATGGCGGACAAACATCTGGGCCAGCTTTCGTTTGTTCGGATTTACAGCGGCACAATTAAGGCCGGTTCATATGCCTACAACCCGATCAAAGATACGCGTGAGCGTGTGGGTCGATTGATGCGAATGCACGCAAATAAGCGTGAAGATATTGAAGACGCAAGTGCCGGTGAAATCATCGCCATTGGCGGGATGAAGCAGGTAACTACCGGCGACACGGTGTGTGACGAGAACAAGCCCATCATTCTTGAGAAGATGGAATTTCCGGCGCCTGTAATTCGTGTAGCAGTAGAGCCGAAGACTCGACAGGACCAGGACAAACTGGGTGTGGCTTTGAATCGCCTCGCGCAGGAAGACCCTTCCTTCAACGTTTCCACCGATCAGGAGACTGGCCAGACGATCATCGCCGGTATGGGTGAGCTTCACCTCGAGATAATTGTGGATCGCATGAAGCGCGAGTTTGGCGTTGAGGCAAACGTTGGTAAGCCGCAGGTGGCATATCGCGAAACGATTACTCAGCCAGCTCCCGGAAAAGAGATCTACAAGAAGCAGACCGGTGGTCGTGGTCAGTTTGGACACGTCGAGATTGAGATCGAACCAGCTCCGGGCGAAGGCTTCGTGTTTGAAAACAAGATTACGGGTGGCGCCATTCCGAAGGAATACATCAAGCCTGTTGAGAGCGGAATCAGAGACGCATTGGAGCGCGGGTTCCTGGCCGGCTATGAGTTGGTAGACATCCGGGTGCGACTGGTATTTGGTAACTACCACGAAGTCGATTCGGATGAGCGTTCGTTCCATATCGCTGGTTCGCTTGCGTTCCAGGACGCGGTTCGAAAAGCGAAGCCAGTTCTGCTTGAACCCATTATGCGAATCGAAGTGGTAACGCCAGACGATTACATGGGCGCGGTCAATGGCGATCTGATGCGCAGACGCGGACAGATTGAAAAAACCGAGCCGAGGCCTGGTGGCGCGCAGGTGATCACAGCGTTTGTGCCACTCTCGGAAATGTTTGGTTACACGACTGACTTGCGTTCATCGACGCAGGGTCGCGCTACTTCGACGATGCACTTTGAACGCTACGATCAGGCGCCCAAGAACGTTGCCGAAGAAGTGATCGCCAAAGTTCAGGGAGTTGCTAAGTAATTGATCAGATGAGTGACGAGTAGTTCGTCGCTGGTCCCTTTTCCTTAATGAAGAGCGAAAGAAGTTTGGGAGCGAGACAGGCATGTCAAAAGAAAAATTCGATCGAAGTAAGCCCCACGTAAACATTGGCACGATTGGGCACGTTGACCATGGGAAGACGACGTTAACGGCAGCGATCACGAAGGTGCTGGCGAAGAACAATCCGAAGGTGAGCTTTGTGGCCTTCGACCAGATTGACAAGGCACCGGAGGAGAAGGCACGAGGAATCACGATCGCAACGGCGCACGTGGAGTATGAGACGGCCAACCGCCACTACGCGCACGTTGACTGTCCTGGTCACGCTGACTACGTGAAGAACATGATCACGGGAGCAGCGCAGATGGACGGAGCAATTCTGGTGGTGGCAGCCACGGACGGTCCGATGCCGCAGACGCGGGAGCACATCCTGCTGGCGCGCCAGGTAGGCGTACCCGCGATGGTGGTGTTCATGAACAAGGCGGACGCGGTAGACGATGCCGAGTTGCTGGAGTTGGTGGAGCTGGAAGTCAGAGAGCTATTGAGTGCTTATGAGTTTCCTGGCGACGACATTCCAGTGATCAAGGGTTCAGCGTTGAAGGCGTTGGAAGGTGACCCGACCTGGGAGAAGACGGTGGAAGAGCTGATGGCGGCGGTAGACAGCTACATCCCGACGCCAGAACGCGACGTTGACAAGCCGTTTTTGATGCCGGTGGAAGACATCTTCACGATTCAGGGACGCGGCACGGTGGCTACGGGCAGAATCGAGCGCGGGACGATCAAGGTGAACGAGAGTGTCGAGGTGGTAGGTATTAAGGACACGCGCACGACGGTGGTCACGGGGGTAGAGATGTTCAAGAAGCTGCTGGACTCGGGAATGGCGGGAGACAACGTCGGGTTGTTGCTGCGCGGAGTTGAGCGGAAGGACATTGAGCGCGGGCAGGTGATTGCGAAGCCCGGGAGCATAACGCCGCACACGAAGTTCAAGGCGGAAGCGTATGTATTGACGAAGGAAGAAGGCGGACGACACACGCCGTTCTTCACTGGATATCGGCCGCAATTTTACTTCCGCACCACGGACGTGACGGGAGTGGCGCATTTGCCGGCAGGAGTGGAGATGGTGATGCCGGGAGACAACGTCGCGATGGAGATCGAGTTGATTGCGCCGATTGCCATGGAGAAGGGTCTACGGTTCGCGATTCGCGAAGGCGGGCGGACGGTCGGAGCCGGCACGGTTTCGGAAGTTGTGGAATAGTTAGTGGTCAATTGTCAGTAGTCAGTTGCAAAAAACAGCTGACTACAACTGACAACGAACGACTGACAACGGACAAAATTAATGCTAAACGAAAAAATCAGAATCAGGCTCAAAGCCTACGACCATCGCGTGTTGGACCAGTCGACAGCTGAGATCGTGGAAACCGCGAAGCGAACCGGTGCCCGCGTGGCTGGACCGATACCCTTGCCCACGGTGAAGAACAAGTGGACAGTGCTTCGATCCCCACACGTGGACAAGAAGTCGCGAGAGCAGTTTGAGATCAGAACGCACAAGCGGTTGATGGACATTCTGGATCCAACTCCTCAGACAGTTGATGCGCTTATGAAGCTGGATCTGCCGGCTGGGGTTGACGTTGAGATTAAGGCATTCGGCCGACAGTAGTACATTGCCAATTTCCGAGTGCCAATTGCCAATTGAGCCTCGGACGTGGCGTATGGCTTAACCCAAATCGATAGTTGGCAATCGGAAATCGACAATGATTAACGGAATCATCGGAAGAAAAGTTGGTATGACTCAGATTTTCGCGGCAGATGGCGTAGTAACGCCGGTCACCGTGATCAAAGCTGGGCCATGCGTGGTGGTGCAGAAGAAGTCAGCCGCAGGTGCTGACGGCTATGACGCTGTTCAGCTGGGGCTCGTTGATGAGAAGCCGCCTAAGCTGAAGAACGTTACCAAGCCGATGCGGGGGCATTTCGACAAGACTGGTGGCGGCATTCCGCCGACTCGCATTCTTAAGGAATTCCGTCTGGACGCATCAACCGGTGAGATGAACGTCGGCGACAAGATTCTTGTCGATCAGTTTTCCGACGGCGACGTGGTTGATGTGGTTGGAAAGTCAAAAGGACGTGGTTTTGCCGGAACCATCAAGCGTCACAATTTCAATCGTGGTCCCGAGTCGCATGGTTCGATGAACGTGCGTGCGCCTGGTTCAATCGGAGCATCAGCCTATCCTTCGCGAGTTATCAAGGGTACGCGTTCGTCTGGTCACATGGGCGATGAGCGCGTCACGATTAAGGGCTTGACGGTGGCGAAGGTCGATGCCGAAAACAATTTACTAATGATTCGCGGAGCGGTGCCCGGCGCGAATGGAAGCGTTGTAGTAGTCAAGAAAGCGGATACGAACAAATGATGAACTCTGAACGATGAGCGATGAATTCAACATTCATCATTCATCATTCCCCGTTCATAGTTACGGAGTGAGTGATGCCTACAGTGAAGGTGCGCAACTTAAAAAACGAAGAGGTTGGCGAAATCGAATTGTCGGACGCTGTGTTTGGCGCGCCATTGAATGAGGCTTTGATCCACGCGGCCGTCAGAAACTTCATGGCGAACGCGAGACAGGGAACCTCAGCCACGAAGACTCGCGGCGATGTCTCGGGAGCAGGCCGCAAGCTTTGGAAGCAAAAGGGTACGGGTCGAGCTCGTATCGCATCGCTTCGCTCACCACTCTGGAAGGGTGGCGGCAACGTGCACGGCCCCCAGCCGCGCGACTGGTCCTACAACATGCCGAAGAAGATGCGCCAGGGAGCTTTGCGCTCGGCGCTTTCGGAAAGAATTCGTGAAGGTAAGGTGACGTTAGTCGATGGCTGGTCACTGGATCAGCCAAAGACCAGGGAATTTGTCAGCGCGCTCAAGCAGTTGGGTTTCGAAGGAAAGACGTTGATCGTCGATTCCCTTGAAAACGAGAACCTGCTGCTCTCAACCAGAAACGTGCAGAGCGCGAAGGTGGTCAATAGTTTTGGCTTGAATATCTACGATCTGCTTTATCACGACAGTCTGATTCTGTCGCAGTCGGCAGTTAAGGAAATTGAAGACTTGCTGGGTGGCAAGAAAGAAGCAACCAGCGCAGGCGAATCGCCCGGTGGCGAGACTGACGAAGCTACCGCGACGCCGGAAGCGAAGCCGAAGCGCACGCGCAAAGCGGGCGGCGTGAAGACCGCCAAGCAGCCGACCAGACGAAAGAAGGAGGCGGCCTAAAAAATGAGAACGATTTGGGACATCATCAAGTCGCCTGTGATTACCGAGAAGGCGTTGGTTGCTAAAGAAGAAACGCAGGATACGGGTCAGTTGTTGACCTTCCGCGTTGATCGACGGGCCACCAAGCCTGAAATCAAGACCGCAGTTGAGTCGATCTTTCAAGTGAAAGTGGATCGCGTGCGCACCATTAACTTCATGGGTAAGACAGCGCGCCGCGGCCGATTCGAAGGCCGTAAGCCGTCGTGGAAAAAAGCGTACGTGACTTTGAAACAGGGCGAGAATCCTGTCGATTACGGTGAAAGCATATAACAATTCAGTTGGTTGTCGGTGGTCGGTTGCAACCGCCTACTAACAACGGACAGCTGACAACGGACTAATAACATGGGCATAAAGAAGTTAACCCCAACATCACCCGCCAGACGTTATCAAACTTATCTCACCAGAGATGAGTTGACGGCCGGAGCAGTGCCAGAGAAGTCCTTGCTCGAGCCGAAGAAGCGGATCTCGGGACGCAACAACGACGGCCGCATTACAGTTCGGCGACGTGGCGGTGGCCACAAGCGCTTCTATCGCATCGTTGATTTCAAGCGTGACAAGGACGGCGTGCCGGGACGAGTTTCGCAGATTGAATACGATCCGAATCGTTCGGCGCATATTGCCCTGGTTACCTATATCGACGGTGAGAAGCGCTACATCATCGCGCCAACCGGCATTGAAGTCGGCAAGACCATCATGAGCGGTGCGGATGCTGACATTCTGCCAGGTAATACGTTGCCGCTGATCAATATCCCGCTGGGAACGCAGATTCATAACATCGAACTGCGACCTGGCAAGGGCGGACAGATGGCCCGTTCGGCAGGCGCGTTCGCGCAACTGGTGGCGAAGGAAGGCGATTATGCTCAGCTTCGCATGCCGTCCGGTGAAGTGAGACGTGTGCCGTTAGTTTGCAAGGCTACGATCGGCCAGGTCGGCAACATTGAGCATGAGAATGTTTCTTACGGTAAAGCCGGAAGATCGCGCTGGAAGGGCTTGCGTCCCAAGGTGCGCGGTGTGGCGATGAACCCGGTGGACCATCCGCATGGCGGCGGTGAAGGTAAGACGTCCGGCGGACGAAATCCAGTAACCCCCTGGGGACAGCCGACTCGTGGTTACAAGACCCGTAGCAACAAACGAACGCAGCGAATGATATTGAAAGACCGACGAACGAAATAACGATGAACCATGAATGCTGAATGATGACTGTTCAGCACTCATCATTCTGAATTCATCATTTGGAGACTTATGGCACGTTCAGTAAAAAAAGGCCCTTACATTGATGACAGCATTTTGAAAGCTGTCGAGAAGGTGCGCGCAGGTGGCAACCGGCCGCCAGTGATTAAGACGTGGTCGCGGCGTTCAACCATTACGCCTGACATGGTAGGCCTGACGTTCGGCGTCCATAACGGCAAGCGTCATCTTCCTATTTACGTAACCGAGAACATGGTGGGCCATAAGTTGGGCGAGTTTGCTCCCACGCGAACGTTCAAGGGCCACTCCGGTACCAAGGTCGAGAAGTCGGCAAAGGTCGGCGGAAAATAAACGAGAATCGTTGAGCTGATTTTCACACGATAACGATTAAGGATTTTACGAGGTTCAGATGGAAGCGATAGCAAGTGCGAAATATCTTCGAGGGTCGGCGCAAAAAGCGCGGCTGGTAGTGGATATGATTCGCGGCAAAGACGTCAATCAGGCGTTGGCGATTCTCCGGTTTTCCACGAAGCGTGCGTCGAACTTGATTGAGAAGTGTGTGCGCTCGGCGATTGCCAACGCGAACGAAGCCGCTGAGAAGGCCAACGTAGCGATCGACCCGGATGATCTGTGGGTTAAGACCGCGTTCGTCGACCGTGGACCAACCAAAAATCGGCGCCGCGTGAGACCGGCTCCCCAGGGTCGAGCCTATCGTGAGCAGCGACATTTTTGTCACGTCACGATACAGCTTTCGAACGACGAGCGTCCCGATCCAAAGGCAAAGGGCAAGAGCACTGGAAAAGATTCTGCCACTAAGCCAGCCAAGCTGGCTGAGAGCAAGGGTCGCAAGCGCGGCGGAGCTGCTGCTGCCCCACGTGCCAGGAAAGTAGCTCCGAAGGCAGAAGCGACTGAGAAGAAGACTGCCGCGGTTACGGACGATGCAGCGAAGAAGCCGGCTAAGAAGGCTTCCAAGAAAGCTGCGAAGACTGAAGAATAGAAAATGAGATTTAGGATCTCAGATTTGAAATAGCAAATCTGAAGTCCAGAGTCGAACAAAACAAACTGGAGACGATTGTGGGTCAGAAAGTTCATCCATACGGATTTCGCCTTGGCTATAACAAGGATTGGCACTCGCACTGGTTCGCGAAGAAGCAGTATGGCGAGTTCCTCCTGGAAGACCTTCGGCTGAAACGCGTTCTCAAGCAGCGCTTTGCCGGCGCCGGCGTATCACACGTCGACGTTGAGCGCGCGGCTAACCGACTCAAGATTGTTATCTACACTTCCCGTCCGGGAATCATCATCGGACGAAAGGGAGCTGAGATTGACAAGCTCAAGAGCGACTTGTCGGCCAAGACCGGCCGCGAGGTTCTGGTCTCAATTCAGGAAATTCACAAGCCTGAGCTGAACGCACAACTGCAGGCCGAGAAAATTGCCGCCCAACTCGAGAAGCGTATTGCGTTTCGCCGGGCGATGCGGAAGGCCGTAGAAGAGTCGCTACGGTTTGGCGCCCAGGGAATTAAGGTCAAGGTTAGCGGACGACTGAACGGAGCTGAGATCGCTCGCAGCGAGTGGCATTTGCAGGGACAGCTTCCTTTGCACACCTTGCGCGCGGACATCGACTACGGTCTGGCCGAAGCCAAGACTACGTTTGGACAAATCGGCGTCAAGGTTTGGATCTACCGGGGTGAAATTCTGGACGCGAAGGCCGCTATGGCCCGTGGTACTGGCTCCGATCCGATCAATGAAACGCGGGTAGGAGAGCGCGAGCGTCGTCCACGCACTCGTCGTGAGCGCGAAGGCGGCAGCGGTTCAGACGGCAGACGGCCACGCGGAGAAGGCAGTCAGTAGAATCGCCGATTGGCAATTGCCGATTGCCGATTTGAAAGCAAAAAGCAAACGATCCGCCAATTGGCAATTGGCAATCGACAATTGGAAATGGTGAAACAGCTATGTTGATGCCGAAGAAAGTTAAGCACCGAAAGCAGATGCGCGGACGCATGACTGGCGTCGCGAATCGTGGCAGCGAGATCAGCTTTGGTGAATATGGGCTGAAGTGTTTGGAGCCGGCCTGGATTACGGATCGTCAGATTGAGGCAGCGCGTATTGCGATGACCCGCCATATCAAGCGCGGCGGCAAGATTTGGATACGAATGTTTCCGGATAAGCCGGTCACGAAGAAGCCTGCCGAAACCCGTATGGGTAAAGGTAAGGGAGCTCCGGAATATTGGGTGGCGGTCGTCAAGCCGGGCAGAGTTCTCTACGAGATCGAAGGTGTGGACGAAAAGACCGCTCGCGACGCGATGCGTCTGGCCGCGCAAAAGCTTCCGATTAAGACGAAGTTTGTGCGACGCCAGGATCAAGAGGGAGGCGCAATTTAGTTATGAAGCGGCGTGAAGAGTTAGATCGGTATCAGGATTTTTCCGATGATGAATTGAAAGCCGAGACGGCCCGTTTGAAGGAGTCTCTCTTTCGTTTGAAGTTCAAGCTTGCTCTCGGTGAAGTGGATGCGGTGAAACGCATCCGCGAAGAAAAGAAATCGCTGGCGAGGCTGCAAACGCTTTCGCGACAGCGCCAACCGCAGGCAAGTTAGCAGGTAGGCAGACCAAAGTCTGCTAATACGCAAGATAGGCACTGGGCCTTAACCGGTGTCACTGAGTGAGAATAATGGCAGAAGAGAATCAAGAAGAAATTAACGCCAACGAGCCTACAGCGGAACAAAAGCCCACGGCTTCGGATGTGAAGGTAGAGGCTGCGACCGGAAACGGCAGCGCGGCTGCCGACAGCAAGAAGCGTCCCCATCGCTCGCAAAAGGTCGGAGTAATCACCTCCGACAAAATGCTGAAGACGGTTGTGGTGCGCGTAGATCGTTTGGTTCGTCACACCAAGTACCGTCGTTATGTGCGACGCACTTCGAAGTTCATGGCCCACGATGAAATGGGTGCGACTATCGGAGACAAGGTGCGAATCGTTGAGACGAGACCGATGTCGGCGCGCAAGCGTTGGCGCGTGATTGAGATAGTTCAAAAGGCTGCGAAATAAAGCGATTGTCGATTGCCAATTGCCGATTCCGATTGGACTTCCAAAACGCGCAATGGCTTTAACTTTAAACGCCAATTGGCATTCGGCAATTGGCAATTGGAAATGAAATTATGATTCAGATGCAGACCTCATTAGAGGTCGCCGACAATTCGGGAGCGAGACGGGTGGAGATGATCATGCCCATCGGCGGTTCCACCGGGAAAATCGCGAGCTTGGGTGATCGAATCAAGGTCACCGTTAAGGAAGCATCACCCGACGGCACGATCAAAAAAGGAACGGTGCAGGATGCTGTGATCGTCCGCACACGCAAAGAGGTCCGTCGCAAAGACGGTACTTACATTCGATTCGACCAAAACGCCGCGGTGCTGATCAAAGAAGATGGTACCCCCATTGGCACGCGCGTTTTTGGACCGGTAGCCAGAGAATTGCGCGACAAGAACTTCATGAAAATTGTGTCGCTAGCGCCGGAGGTTATCTAAGTTATGGCTGGAACCAAGCATTCCAAAATAAAGAAAAACGACCAGGTAGTGATCATTGCCGGTCGCGATAAAGGCAAACGTGGTCGAGTGCTGGAAGTGGCACCAACCACCGGCAAGATCAAGGTCGAAGGTGTCGGAGTAATCAAACGGCATCAGCGCGCAAATCCGCAGAGCAATCGCGGCGGCGGCATCATCGAGAAGGAAGCTTTTATCAACATTTCGAACGTGCAATTGATCGATCCGCAGAGCGGCAAGCCAACGCGCGTGAAATTCAAGTTTGACGCTGAGGGCTCAAAGTTTCGCGTAGCTTCAGGCAGCGGACATTCGCTGGAGAAATAAGCACGGTAAATGGTGAATCGTAAATAGAGAGTCGGATTCCTGATTACGATTGACGATTGACGAGGACTGACATGGCAGCAAGGTTAAAAGAGCGTTACCAAAAAGAAGTGGCTCCGGCAATTGCCAAGGAGTTTGGCATCACTAACCCGATGGCCATACCGCGTGTGAAGAAGGTTGTTTTGAACATGGGTATGGGCGAGGCGATTGCCAACGCCAAAATCCTGGACACGGCGGCAGAAGAGCTTCGCACCATCACTGGTCAGAAGCCGGTAATCACCAAGGCCAAGAAATCGATTGCGTCTTTTAAGTTGCGCCAGGGAATGCCCATCGGAGTAATGGTCACGCTACGCGGCGATCGTATGTACGAGTTTCTTGATCGCTTCGTGTCGATTGCTTTGCCGCGTGTGCGAGATTTCCGCGGTGTTTCGCCAAAGGCATTCGACGGCCGGGGCAACTATACGATCGGCGTGCGCGAGCAGCTGATTTTCCCGGAGATTGATTTTAATAAAGTGGACAAGTTGCGCGGAATGAACATTACGATCATCACCAGCGCGATCAACGACGAACAGGCGCGCGCGCTTTTGAAGGGACTGGGAATGCCCTTTAGGGCGTAACTACCGTAAATGGTAAATCGTGAATGGTGAATGGTTCACCAAGCCCCTGCGGCAATCACGATCTGCTATTTACCATTTACCATTCACCATTTACGAGTTATGGCAAAGAAATCACTAATTGCGAAATCACAGCGACGACCGAAGTTTGCGGTCCGCGCTTACACTCGTTGTAAGCGCTGCGGCCGAGCACGCGGCTACTTGCGCAAGTTCAATTTGTGCCGCATCTGTTTTCGCCAGTTGGCGCTTGAGGGTCAGATCCCCGGCGTCGTTAAGTCTAGTTGGTAATCTGTCAGTCGTTGGTTGTCCGTTGTCAGTTGAACTGACTACGGACCACTGACAACGGACATTTTGGAGTTAAGAATGACTGATCCTATCGCCGATATGTTGACGCGAATCCGCAATGCGATTGCGGCGAAGCACTCGCGCACTGATATCCCGGCCTCGAAGCTTAAACTTGAGATCGCCCGGATTCTTAAAGAAGAGGGTTACATCAATAATTTCGTGCTGAAGGGCGAAGGCGTCAAACGCACGATTCGTATTTTCCTTCGCTACGACGCTCGGGGCACCTCCTCCATCACTCATCTTGAGCGAGTTTCGCGCCCCGGTCGGCGCGTCTATGTAGGCTCCAGCGAGATTCCGAAAGTGTTGGGTGGTTACGGCGTAAACATTGTGTCGACGTCAAAAGGTTTAATGAGCGGAAAGGCAGCACGCCGCGAAAATATGGGCGGAGAGTTGCTGGCGCAAATTTACTAACATTGGCGATTGCCAATTGCCGATTTTCGATTGTGCTGGAAGCGACGGCACATGCCGCCAATCGGAAATTGGAAATTGAAATCTGAAATCGGAAATAACTTTATGTCGCGCATTGGTAAAAAAATAATCACGCTACCGAAGGGTGTTTCGGTGACGATTCGCGAGCAGGAGCTCGAGGTCAAAGGGCCTAAGGGAACCTTGAAAACTCCGATTCCTGAGGGCATTAGTTTCAAGCTTGAAGGCGAAGAGCTCAAAGCTGAGCGTGCTTCAGACGATTTGGCTCCTTTGCATGGACTCGCTCGCGCCCTGGCAAACAACGCCGTCGTGGGGGTTACGGATGGGTTCACCACGCAAATGGACGTCGTCGGCGTTGGTTACAAGGCTGACGTGCAAGCCAAGCGAATTGTTTTTGCGCTCGGTTATTCGCACCCCATCGACTTTCCGTTACCGGATGGTGTTGAAGCGAAGGCCGAACGGATGACGACGAAGGGCAGCATCCAGCAGTACCAAACGACTCTAACCCTGACGAGCATCGATAAGCAGAAGCTGGGCCAGGTAGCCGCGGAAATGCATAAGCTTCGCAAGCCCGACGCTTACAAGGGTAAGGGGATTCGTTATGCAGGCGTGCCAGTTAAGTTGAAGCCCGGCAAGACAGGCAAATAGTGATTCGTAAATCGTAAAGAAAACTATTTACGATTCACGATTGCGATTCACGAGGAAGAAATGGCAAACACGAGTAGAGCATTAATTCGAGAAGCGATTCACCGGCGCATCCGGCGGAAGGTGAGGGGCAGCGGAGAGCGGCCACGTTTGGCAGTCTATCGCAGCACCAATCATATCTATGCTCAGGTGGTCGACGACCAGCTGGGCAAGACGATTGTTTCCGCCTCCACCACCGAGAAAGATTTGCGTGGTTCGACCGGCGGCAACATCGAAGCGGCGCGCAGAATCGGAAAAGCCATCGCTGAACGTGCCCTGGAGAAGGGGATTGAAAGCGTTGTGTTCGACCGCGGCGGTTATCTCTATCACGGTCGAATCAAAGCCTTGACCGATGCCGCACGCGAGGCCGGTCTAAACAAGAACGAACTGATCGCTGCCCAGGCCGAAGCCGAGAAAGCGGCAGCCGCAGCAGCCGAAGAGCAGGTTGAAGAGAAGCCGCGCAAGAAAAGTAAAGAAAAGAAATGAGACAACCCAAACAACGTATTCCATCACAGGGCCTGGACCTTAAGGACCAGGTTATTTCCATCAACCGTGTAACGAAGGTAGTTAAGGGCGGTAAAAATATGTCCTTTGCCGCGTTAGTCGTGGTTGGTGATGAGGGCGGACACGTAGGTTTCGGCACCGGCAAGGCACGTGAAGTTCCCCTCGCAATCAAGAAGGCAGTGGAAGCTGCGAAGAAGAATCTAATCCGCGTGCCGTTGATCAAAAACACCTTGCCGCATCAGTTGATCGGAAAGTTTGGCGCTGGCAGGGTAATGGTCAAGCCGGCGTCTGAAGGAACGGGCGTAATCGCCGGCGGTGCTGTGCGTGCTGTGATGCAGGCAGTGGGTGTACACGACGTGCGTACCAAAGTGCTGGGCTCCACGAATCCGCATAATGTGGTGCGGGCGACTTTCGATGCACTGTTGCGGATGAAAGATCCGATGGAATTGGCTCGCCTGCGCGGCAAAACAGTCGATGAAATCTAAGTATGGTGAATAGTGAGTGGTCTATGGGCCATTCTGAGTTAGAGAGACGCAGTTTACGAGGTTGAGGTTATGGCACGAAAAGCAAAGAGCCCCTACGTCAAATTGACGAAGAGTCCGGTGAGTGGAGGCACGATCCAAATTCAGTATTATCGAAGCTTCATAGCGGCGCCGAAAACTCATAAACAGATGGTGCGCAGTCTGGGTCTGACGAAGTTGAATCAGATCGTGGAACGCCACGACAATGCGTCGACGCGAGGCGCGGTGGCAAAGATTCCGCATCTGCTGCGCATCGTCGAATAGGTTCAAAGTACAAAGCTCAAAGGCACACAATCATGGCTCTAAGTCTTAATAATCTAAAACCAGCGAAGGGCTCGGTTCACAAAAAGAAACGCGTGGGCCGCGGACCCGGCTCCGGCATGGGCAAGACCGCTTCGCGTGGAGAAAAGGGGCAAAAGTCGCGTTCGGGCTACTCGGCAAAGATTGGCTTCGAAGGCGGACAGATGCCCCTGCATCGTCGTTTACCGAAGCGCGGATTTACCAATATCTTCAAGAAGCAGTGGTTGGAAGTAAGTCTGGCCGCCCTGGACCGTGGTTTTCAGGCCGACGAGGAGATCACGCCGGAGTTGTTACACGATCGTGGAATAATCAAGAAGGCCAAGCATGATGTGGTAGTGCTGGGTAACGGCGAGCTGTCGAAGCCTCTGCGCATCTCCGCGCACCGCTTTACGAAAAGCGCGCGCGAAAAAATCGAGAAGGCTGGTGGAGCTGCGACGATTGTTGAATCGAAGTAGCTGGAATCTCGTCGCGACGACTGGTTCCGGGTAAACGCCCCTGACGGCCGTAAGGGCCAAACAAGACTATGGATAAGTTTTTTGCTGCAGTTCGCAATATGTTCAATGTGCCGGATTTACGCCGGCGCATTTTGTTTACATTAGGCATGCTGGCCGTCTATCGGCTCGGCGCGCACGTGGCTGCTCCGGGAATTAACAAGGACCGGCTGGACCAGGTTTGGAGCGAAGTTGCCGGAACTCTCCTCGGCGTGCTCGACCTGTTTTCCGGAGGAAACTTCCGCACCATTTCGATCTTCGCCCTCGGCGTCACGCCCTACATCACCGCCTCGATTATTTTGCAGTTGATGACGGTTGTCTCTCCGCAGCTTAAGAAGTTGCAGGAAGAAGGCGAGATGGGCCGCAAGAAGATCAATCAGTGGACCCGATACCTGACGGTCCTGCTGGCTTGTATTCAAACGTCGTTTGTCGCTCACTGGCTGCAGGTTAACGGAGTGGGAGCGCCGACCTGGGGCTTCCTGGCTACTACTGTCCTGACGTTGACCACCGGAACGATCTTTGTAATGTGGCTCGGTGAACAGATCACCGAACGCGGCGTTGGTAACGGTATTTCGTTGCTGATCTTTGCCGGTATCGTGATCGGACTGCCCAACGGAGTGCAACAGGTCTTCGAGCGAGTGCGCGGTGGCGATACCTTGGAAACGATCGGCGTGATAGCCCTCGTCGTAGCTATGGTCCTGATTATTGCCTTCATCGTTTTCGTGGAGGCTGCGCGACGCAAGGTCCCGGTTAGCTATGCCAAGCGCCACGTTGGCCGTCAGGTTGTAGGTGGGCAGCAAACGACGATGCCGCTGAAGATCAACATGGGTGGTGTGATCCCGGTGATCTTCGCATCGTCAGTGCTTTCCATGCCGCAGAGTTTGTTCGCTGCGTTTCCGCCAGATCCTAATAATCCTGGGTCTGCCTGGGGCAAGGTGTGGAATTTCTTCCAGACGTTTCATGCCAGCGATCCCTATTACGAGTTAATCTTTCTTTCGCTGATCATTTTCTTCACCTTCTTCTACGTTTCGATAGTGTTCAACGTTGAAGAAGTTGCCGATAACCTGCGTAAGCACGGCGGCTTCATGCCTGGCATTCGTCCTGGCCGAGCCACTGCGGAATACCTCAACAGCATCCTGACGCGTCTGACTGTTGTAGGCGCCATCTACCTGGCGTTAGTGGCCTTCGTTCCCCAATTCATGTTGAGCGGATTCAAGGTTGCGCGTTTGCCTCTGATTGGCACTTGGTTAGACGCTTTCGTCAGTAGTACGCCAGGTCTCAGTTGGATTCCGACCGGAATGGGCTACCAGTTTTACTTTGGTGGAACGTCGCTCTTGATTCTGGTTGGCGTGGCAATGGACACCGTGGCCCAAATCGAGGCCCAACTGGTGATGCGCAACTACGAGGGATTCCTGGGAAGCGGAGGACGTTTGCGAGGTCGACGAGCCTAGCGAGTGACGAACTCAGAATGATGAATGCTGAATGACGTTGTTTAGATTCATCGCTCAGAGTTTCATCGTTCTGCATTCACGATATGTCGAAGATCATTGTGCTGATGGGTGCGCCTGGTGCCGGTAAAGGCACGCAGGCGCGCTTGCTTCAAGAGCGCTTAGATTTGCCGCAGATTTCGACGGGCGACATGTTCCGCGCTCTCAAGGAGGAGAGCAGTCCGTTGGCGGACGAAGTGAGAGCTTTGATGGTAGCCGGCAAGCTGGTCCCGGATGAGGTAACCATCAGAGTAGTGCGAGAACGGACGGCGAAAGAAGATTGTCGCAAGGGTTACATTCTCGACGGCTTCCCGCGGACCCCGGCACAGGCAGCGATGCTGGACGAGCTGGCGGCTGAGCAAGGAAAGCAAATTCAAGCGATTGAAATTCAGGTGCCGCGCGAAACCCTGGAGCAGCGCATGATAGGCCGGAGAAATTGTCCGGTATGCGGCGAAATCTATAATATCTTCTTCAAGCCGCCGAAGTTTGACAACGTTTGCGACCTCCATCCTGACGCTCAGCTCAACCATCGGGCGGATGACAATAAGGAAACGGTGAAGGCGCGACTGGCGACTTACGAAGAGCAGACAAAGCCCTTGCTCGATTATTATCGCCGGGCCGATTTATTGAATGTGGTTGACGGCACCAGAGACTCCGAGATTATTTACAAAGATATCGAGCAACTCGTTCTGGGCGAAAGGGTGAAAAGTTAACTTCGACAGTCTCATCCTCAATCGGTTTTTATGATTATCGGGAAGTCGAAAAAAGAGCTGGAAAAGATGCGGGCCGCCGGACGCCTGGTCGGACAGGTGTTACAAGAGCTGAGAGCGATGGTAAAGCCCGGCATGACTACGATGGAAGTGGATCAGGCTGCCGAGAGAATGATCCGCGATGGTGGTGCGCTACCTACGTTCAAGGGTTACCACGGCTTTCCTTATTCGATCTGCGCCTCCGTTAACGAGCAGGTGGTCCACGGTTTTCCTTCGAGTTACGAGTTGAAGGACGGCGACATATTTTCGATCGATTGCGGCGCGACGCTCGACGGCTTTGTGGGAGACACGGCTACCACCGTCCCCATAGGTACGGCTGCACCGGAATGGTTGGAACTGGTTCGCGTCACTGAAGAATGCTTGGATCTGGCTATCGAGCAATGTCGGCCGGGTAAGCACTTGGGTGATATCGGCGCGGCAGTTCAACAAAACGCCGAGGCGCATGGCTATTCGGTGGTTCGCGACTATGTGGGTCACGGGATTGGCCGGCATATGCACGAGGATCCCCAAATTCCTAATTACGGAAAGCCGGGACAGGGTCCCAAGATAAAGGCCGGCTACGTGTTCGCAGTCGAGCCGATGATTAATCTGGGAAGTCATCACACGAAGGTTTTGGCGGACGGTTGGACGGTTGTGACTCTGGATGGAAAGCCCAGCGCACACGTCGAACACACTATTGCGATTACCGAAGAAGGCCCCGAAGTATTGACCAAAAGGGCGCCGGAGGGAATGCTGGCGACATCCGTTTGAGTCTGTAAACCCAGCATCCAGCGCGGCTTGGCAAAGCTCAGAGGCCATGCTACTATTTGCAGTTTGTCGGTACGGCAAAAATTCACTCTGAGCGGATATGGCGAAGGAAGAAGCTATAGAAGTTATGGCTAAAGTCCTTGAGACTTTGCCTAACGCAATGTTTAGGGTCGAGTTGGAAGATAACCAACACCAGGTGCTCGCTCATATTTCAGGGAAGATGCGAAAGCATTTTATCCGCATTCTTCCGGGTGATCGGGTGCTGGTTGAGTTGTCACCGTATGACTTAAACCGGGGGCGAATAACCTACCGGTACAAATGATCTATTCGAATTTCGACCTGAGGGTTGCATAAATGAAAGTCCGGGCTTCAGTAAAACCAATGTGTGATAAGTGCAAGGTCATCCACCGCAAAGGCGTGGTGCGGGTGATTTGCGTCAACCCGAAACACAAGCAGCGGCAGGGATAACCAACTTGGATGGCGTCAGGTTTGACGCATCCATTCTTAACCGGAGAGCGATTAACAGAAATGGCACGTGTAGCTGGCGTAGACCTTCCACCAAACAAACGAGCTGAAGTAGGGCTCACTTATATCTATGGCGTCGGTCGTTCGCGATCGAGCTCAATCCTGACTGAGGCAGGCGTGAACCACAATACTCGCGTCGCCGATTTGAGTGAGGATGAGCTGGCCAAAATCAGGGCGATTTTGGAAGCGCAGGGTGAAATTGAAGGCGACTTACGCAAGCGAATCCAGATGGACATTAAGCGATTGATGGACATTGGCTGTTACCGCGGCCTGCGCCATCGTCGTGGGTTGCCGGTGCGTGGACAAAGGACGCACACCAACGCTCGCACTCGTAAGGGACCAAGACGCGCCACCATCGCCAAAAAGAAAGCGCCAGGCAAGAAATAATATTGGTGCCGGATTTCAGGTGCCAGGTGTCGGGTAAAACCCGCTCTTACCGACACCTGATACCCGCCACCCGTCACCCGAGGGTTTATGGCAAAAGCAACAGGTAAGAAAAAAGTTTTTCGCAAGAAAGAGAAGAAGAATGTCCCGCAGGGCATCGCACACGTTGCGGCCTCTTTCAATAACACAATGATTTCCATTACCGACCTGGAAGGTAATCTGATTGCGCAGTCTTCAGCGGGTGCCCGTGGTTTTCGTGGCTCGCGAAAAGGAACGCCGTTCGCCGCCCAGCAAGCTGCCTTTGAAGCAGCCAAGAAGGCGCACGAAGCAGGTATGCAGCAATGCGAAGTTCGAGTAAAGGGACCAGGCGGTGGCCGTGAGTCAGCAATTCGCGCGATTGCGAATGCGGGCATCAGAGTGGTCACCATTCGCGACACGACTCCGATCCCCCATAACGGATGTCGTCCGCCAAAGCGTCGAAGAGTTTAGTTTTTATTAACCTAAAGGATGAAGGGTTAGCGTCTAAGTCCGGATCTCAAATTTCAGATCTCAAATCTGAGATCTGAAACCTGTGAACGGGAGCGCGACCTGTAAACTTTTCCGTCGAATTTAGACTGGAGGCAAAAACAGTTGGCTAGGTATAGAGATGCGGTGTGCCGTTTGTGCCGTCGCGAAGGTGGCAAGCTTTTTCTTAAGGGTGACAGGTGTTACAAGCCGTCGTGTCCGATCGAGAAGCGGGGAACTCAACCGCCTGGACAACATGGCAATTCAATGCGTCGCGGTAAAGCGCTGGTAGGCTACGGCCAACAGTTACGCGAAAAGCAGAAGGTCAAACGTATCTACTTCGTCCTCGAAGGGCAATTCCGAAACTACTTCGAACATGCCGCGCGCATGAAGGGGATCACGGGTGAAAACCTTTTATTCCTCCTCGAGCGTCGTCTGGATAATGCCGTCTACCGCGCTGGCTTTTCGACTTCTCGTCGTCAGGCGCGTCAGCTGGTTAACCATGGTCACATCGTGGTTAACGGGCGCAAGGTAGACATTCCTTCCTATCAGGTGAAGGCCGGCGACATCATCACCATCAAAGAGCAGAGCCGCAAGAATCCACACATCGAAAGTGCGTGGCAAACTGCTGCAGGACGCGGCCGCCCAGCCTGGATTTCCCAGGACGGTGGAGATATGTCCGCGCGTGTTAGCGGCTTACCGGCTCGCGAGGATATTGACCGCTCGATCAACGAGCAGCTTATCGTTGAGCTTTATAGTAAGTAGTTTTTTCAATCCCGCAGGCTGCACTCGTTGCAGCTTGCGGATAACAGTTTTTCTAATCCGGGAAATGAATCGCTATGGCTATGGATCAAAATAATCTTTGGACCGGGTTTCAAATGCCGCGCCGTCTCGCGGCCGACTCTGAGACACTCACTGAGCGTTACGGACGCTTCTCTGCGCAACCCTTCGAACGTGGTTTTGGGACCACTGTGGGAAATTCACTACGTCGTGCGCTGCTCTCTTCCATCGAAGGTGCGGCAGTAACGGCCGTGAAAATCGAAGGTGTCGAGCATGAGTTCTCGTCGATCAAAGGAGTAGTGGAGGACGCCACTGACGTAATTCTGAATCTCAAGCAGGTACCCTTCAAGCTCCATGGAAACGAAGCGAAGACGCTACGAATTTCCAAGGAGACTGCGGGTGAAGTCACTGCCGCCGATATCGAGGCGGATGCTGACGTAGAAGTTCTGGACGACTCGGTACACATCGCCACCGTGAGCGAGGGCGGCTCTCTCAAAGTTGAGATGCGTTTGAAGCGAGGTCGCGGCTATGTTTCTGCCGACCGAAACTTCGATGAAGACCTGTCGCTCGGTTACATTCCAATCGACTCGGTGCACACACCAGTCAAGAAAGTTAACTACACCGTGGAAGCTGCGCGACTCGGGCAGAACACGGAATTTGACAAGCTCACAATCGACGTTTGGACTGACGGTTCCGTGAAGCCGGAAGATTCGATTGGTCTCGCGGCCAAACTGATCAAAGACCACATGTCGATCTTCATCAATTTTGAAGAAGACACGGACGATTTCGCCTACTCGAAAATTGAGCGACCGCCTCTGCCACGGAACGATCAGCTTGATCGTTCAGTAGACGAGCTGGAGCTGTCGGTTCGTTCTTATAACTGCTTGAAAAATGCCGACATCAGGACCATTCGCGACCTGGTACAGCGCAGTGAACGCGAAATGCTGGCTACCAAGAATTTTGGTAAGAAGTCGCTGAACGAAATCAAAGAGATCCTGAACGGGATGGGCCTCGATTTCGGAATGGAGTTTGACGAACAGGGTAATCCGATCCCCGGATCCGGTGGCCGCGACGGCGCCGACCTGAGCGACTTCGACAACGACGAAGAGTAGAAAAGTTTCGGGCGCCTCGACGCCTTTCTGAGGAGATTCCGTTAACTCGGGTTTACAGTCATGCGGCACTTAAAAGCACATCGGAAACTTGGACGGACCAGCGAACATCGCATGTCCATGCTTCGCAACCTGGCAGTTTCGCTCATCAACGCTCGCGACGAACGCATCGTCACCACGCTGCCAAAGGCCAAGGAGTTGAGGCCTTTCGTGGAGCGTGTGATCACGTTGTCCCGAAAAGCGAGTAACCTCGAAGGCGATAACACCGGGCCGCGGGCTCTACACCTGCGCCGGCAGGCGGCCGGATTTTTCCATGCGGGAAATTCCACGCATGCGGCGTTGTCAGGGAAACGCGGTCAGGTGATGCCACCTCGTACCGCCGGCATGGCAGCTCTTAAACGTTTGTTTGATGAGCTCGGCGAACGTTACAAGGATCGACCAGGTGGCTACACGCGGATTCTGAAGCTGGGTAACCGAGCGGGTGACAATGCAGAGCTCGCGATTATCGAATTGGTGGATAATCAGGGTGAGCGCGATGCGCTCGAAGCAGCAAAGAAGCGTAAAGCCGCAGCTTCCGGATCGAAAAAGAAAAAGGGTGCGGACGTGAAAACACCGCGCGCGAAGGAAGCAGCCGAGACAAAGAAAACTTCCGCGAAGACTGAAGAGACAAGCGCACCCGAAGAAACCGGGGAGCCTGTGGACGAGTCGGGCGCGACTGAAGAGAAATAGTTCAAACGTGTGGTAACGCCGGGAGGTTGTTTACGCCCGGTCGGAATCGCCCCAATCGACCGTCGGTATTACCATTCCGCGTCTTTTGGGGCTCAACACTTTGATGGGCACCGGAGCTATGGAACCTGCTAAAAAAATGAACAACCCTGAAGCTGAAAAAACTGCGGAGACCGGGCAAGGACCTGGGGAGATATCAGTCGAACAGGAACTGGTTGAGTCCGGTCGCACTCGCCGTCGTCGCGCACAAGCTATCCGTTCTGAAATTCCCGTCAATATCGATGAGCTGCGTGAACTGGTTCAACTGATCCGGGAGCATGAGTTCACGGAGTTTGAACTTGAGCGCGAGGGTTTCCGTGTTCGTTTTCGACGCGGCGGCGATGCATCTGAAGTGCCTCTCCAGTTGCCTGCGGCACCGTCGAAGCCACAGACGTCTTCTTCAGCCGGTGAAGCTGGCGTAGTCACTCCCAGCGTTCCGTCACATCCCGGCGCTAAGGCTCAAACCGAAGCTTCCGAGGACCAGGATCTACATATTATTCCGTCACCGATTGTGGGAACGTTTTATAGAGCGCCTTCGCCAAACGCTGACTCCTTCGTGAAGATTGGCAGCATTGTGGAGCACGACTCCGTTGTCTGCATCATCGAGGCCATGAAACTGATGAACGAGATCCAGGCGGAGACTAGTGGAGAAGTCGCTAAGATTTACGTGGAGAACGGACAACCCGTCGAGTACGGCCAGCCACTGTTCGGAATCAAGAAGTAAGTCCAAGATCCAAGGTCCAAAGTCCAATGTCCCTCAGGACGAGATGACTTTGGACCTTAGACTTTGGATTGTGAATATAGTTCGTAAAGACTTTGGACGTTGGACAAAGCATGACACCGGAGCTTCGAAAGTTTAAGAAAATCCTGATCGCCAATCGCGGCGAGATTGCCTGCCGGATCATCTGGACCTGCAAGGAGATGGGCATCAAGACCGTGGCTGTTCACAGCGACGTCGATCGGGATTCTCTGCATGTCCGTTACGCCGACGAAGCGGCCTGCATTGGGCCAGCACCTTCTGCCCAGAGTTACCTGAACATTCCCGCCATCATCAGCGCTGCCGAGATCTTCAATGTCGACGCGATTCATCCGGGTTACGGATTTCTGGCAGAGTCGTCGTACTTCGCCGAAATTTGTGCAGCTTGCAACATCAAGTTTATTGGTCCACCGGCAAATATCATCAGCTTGATGGGAGACAAGGTCGAGGCACGTCGCGCTATGACAAAAGCAGGATTGCCGGTTTTGCCGGGTAGTCCTGATCCCATAGTGTCCGAAGCTGAAGGATTGAAGCTCGCGCGTGAGATCGGTTTCCCGGTGATCGTCAAAGCCTCGGCAGGCGGCGGCGGTCGCGGCATGCGCATCGTGCACACTGAGGATGAGCTCGGTCATGCTCTGGAGACCGCCTCAAATGAAGCTGCGGCTGCTTTCAAGGATGGCACGGTCTACATCGAACGCTATCTCGAGAATCCACGCCATATCGAGATTCAAGTGTTGGCCGACGAGCATGGTAACTGCATACACCTGGGTGAACGCGAATGCTCAATCCAACGCCGGCATCAGAAGCTGCTCGAGGAAGCGCCATCGCCTGTGTTGTCACCGGAGTTGCGCAACGAGATGGGCAACGCAGCTGTGAAGGCTTGCCAGGAGCTCGGGTACGCCAGTGCGGGCACTGTGGAATTTCTACTTGATCAGGACAACAAGTTCTACTTCATGGAAATGAACACTCGCATCCAGGTTGAGCACCCGGTTACCGAGATGGTCACGCTGGCAGACATTGTGCGAAACCAGATCAGGATTGCAGAAGGCGAGCCGCTGGGCTACACGCAGGACGATCTTATGATTGTCGGCCACGCTATCGAGTGTCGTATCAACGCAGAAAATCCCGAGACCTTCGCGCCCTCGCCCGGAGTGATTTCAGCGTTCAATTTGCCTGGTGGGCCAGGGGTCCGCGTTGATACTTACGTTTACGCCGGTTACAAGGTGCCGCCGTTCTACGATTCAATGATTGCCAAGGTGATTACCCACGCCCGGACTCGAGACCTGGCGATTGCGCGCATGCGCCGCGCTTTGGAAGCCATGGTGATCGAGGGAATCAAGACGACGATTCCGTTGCATTTGAAAATCATGGATGATCCGAAGTTCAAGTCGGGGGATATTTCGACCAGTTTTATGGAGTATTTTCTGGCAAAAAACCATCCAAAAGCACCAAAAAAACCGGCTGGCGCAGGGGCTTTGGCCGGTGGGAGCTGAGCGTTTGCCGTTTGTGGGGCAGATGCCTATAATAATCGACTTTTCTATAGCCAGTGGGCGCGTCTGAGGGGAACAACAGAGATGGCATACGCAGTAATCAAAACAGGCGGCAAGCAGTTTGTCGTGGAAAAGGGCAGTACGTTACGGGTTCCTTCCGTGGACGCCGAAGCCGGCAAGTCGATTGAGCTTGATGCCATGTTGACTGGCGGCGACGACGCAGACGGGAAAAACCCCGTGGTCGGCGCTGCGAAGGTTTCAGCCACGGTGGTTGACCATGGTCGCGGCGCAAAGATTGTGGTGTTCAAGAAGAAGCGTCGCAAGCACTACAAACGTAAACAGGGCCACCGTCAGGGTTACACGACGATAACGATTGATTCAATAGGATAAAAACCGGTGCTGGGTTACAGGTGCCGGGTGTCGTCTGACAGCTGAAACCCAACACTCGATACCAAGCGGAGCAAAGCAATGGCACATAAAAAGGGAGTAGGTTCATCACGTAACGGTCGCGATTCGAATTCGCAGCGTCTGGGCCTTAAGAAATTCGGTGGAGAGAGTGTTCTCGGCGGCAACATTCTTGCCCGCCAGCGTGGCACCAAGTGGAAGCCAGGTAAAAATGTTGGCCGTGGCAAAGACGACACCCTGTTCGCGCTGATTGACGGTATCGTCAAGTTTGAGGACAAAGGTCGAACCGGAAAGTTTGTCAGCGTCTATCCACAGGAGCAGGCGACTACCGCATAGGCTTGTGCCAGCGACCAAACGGTTTTTCGCGACGCCTGTGCCAAAAACAAATTGGCGCCTGGCGTCGCTTTCATTTAGATGTTTATTGATCGCGCAAAAATACGTGTCAAAGGTGGCCATGGCGGCAACGGCGTTACAGCTTTTCGTCGAGAGAAGTTTGTGCCTCGGGGTGGTCCATCGGGGGGCGACGGCGGACGGGGCGGCGACGTCTGGTTTGTAGCCGACGAGTCCTTCAACACTCTGCTGCACCTCCGTTACAACCCGGAAAACGTCGCAGAGCGCGGTCGACACGGTGAGGGTTCCAACTGTTCGGGACGCGAGGGTGCTGACATCACTGTGCGAGTGCCAGTAGGTACGCAGATATTTGACAGTTCAACCGGAGAGTTCTTGTACGACCTGGCCGAGAACGGTGCGCGATGGTTAGCTGCCAGGGGGGGACGTGGAGGTTTTGGCAACGCGCACTTTGCAACCTCGACAAATCGTGCGCCTCGTTATCACCAAAGTGGTAGCGAAGGCGAGGAGTTTGAACTCCAACTCGAGCTTAAGCTGCTGGCCGATGTCGGGCTGGTAGGTTTTCCAAATGCGGGGAAGTCGACTTTGATTTCGACCATCTCGGCGGCGAAACCCAAGATAGCTGACTACCCGTTCACCACGCTTGAGCCGCATCTTGGTGTGGTTGACCTTGGTGATTTTCGCACTTTTGTCGTAGCCGACATTCCCGGCTTGATTGAAGGAGCGCACACCGGTGCAGGTCTGGGCGATCGCTTTTTGCGCCACGTTGAGCGGACCAAGCTTCTGCTCCATCTGGTCGACGTCTCATCGATGTCAGGTCGCGATGCCGTCAGCGATTATCTGACCGTAAACCGCGAGTTGAAAGCTTATAACCCCGAGTTGGCGGACAGGCCGCAACTGGTTGTGGCGACTAAGATTGACGCTCTGGATGAACCTGAGCGGTTGGAGTCTCTTCGCAAACAAGCCGAATCTGATGGCGTTCCGTTCTATGCAATCTCATCAGCAACCAATAAAGGCACGAAGGAATTGGTAGCCGCCATCTCCGTGAAACTCGATGAGTTGGCTGAAACAACGAAACAGCCGGAAACGATTAGCCTGGGGCAGTAGGCCTGGCGACTTGGATGGACCAGCGAAAACGAATCGCAATCTATGGTGGCACGTTTGATCCAGTGCACTCCGGCCATCTGCAAATTGCCAGAAGCATAACTAAGATCTTTGCAATCGATCAGTTTTGGTTTATGCCGGCCCTGGTCGCACCACATAAGGCTGATCGCAAGGTATCGTCACCGCTGCATCGTTATGCAATGTTGGCGCTCGCGACGCAGCACGACGACCGCCTTCTTGTTTCGACGTATGAACTGGAAGGACGTGAACGTCAGTACACGGTCGATACGCTTGAGCATTTTGTGGGAACCTTTGGAGAAGAAACCGATCTCTTTTTCGTGATGGGTCTCGATTCCTGGGTTGAAATTGCGACCTGGCGAGAATGGCGGCGGCTCCCGACTCTGGCTAACCTGATTGTAGTGACGAGACCCGGGTTCGCGTTTTCGATGAATCAGGTTGGGGACGATATCGCAGCGATGATCGTGGACGTTCGCGGCCGAACCGATGAAGTGGAGGGGTTAGACGAGAACCGAAAGCAAATTTTCATAACCGATGTGGTGCAGCTGGATATCGCGGCAACCACGGTCAGACAAACAGCGAGTGCGATTGCAGATTTAGAAAAGTTGGTGCCGCAGGAAGTCGGCGAATACATCAGGAAGTACGGGTTATACAGAAATTAGTATGAAGCAAAATTCAAGCATTAAGGAACAGTCACTTCACCCGGTGCCGTCGCCTGCAGCGGCTGCTTCAATTGCCGCAGAACCGATTACGGCGGACGATCTGGACGAACGCGTTCTGATGGCCCTGAGGGCTGCCGCGGAGAAGAAGGCGCTCGACGTCGTCTTGCTCGACCTGCGCGAAATTGCGAGTTTTACTGACTTTTTTGTCATTGTCAGCGGTAGCAACGACCGTCAGGTCCAGGCGATTTCAGACGGAGTTTCCGAGACTCTCAAAAAGAATGGTAGCCCCGCCGCACGGGTAGAAGGTTACAAAACAGCGGAGTGGATACTACTCGACTACGGTGATTTCGTGGTCCATGTTTTCGACGACAAGGCGCGAAAGTTTTACGACCTTGAGCGTCTCTGGCGCGAGTCAAGGCGGGTTGTGTTGCCAGCTGAGTTTGACGCTGGACCAACCAGATCTTTGAGAAGTTAATTGTGATCGAAATCGTTACCCGTTCCGAAGCCATGCGCGAGGCGGTTCGTCTCGCTAAACGGGTCGCCGAAACGGATGCGAACGTATTGATCACGGGTGAATCTGGCGCGGGCAAGGACGCTCTCGCTTTTTTCATTCACTCGCATTCGAAACGGGCAGGCTCGGCCTTCGTGAAGATCGACTGCGCTACGTTGCCAGCCGATCTGTTGGAAGCTGAGCTCTTCGGCTACGAGCGGGGCGCATTTACCGGCGCCACTGAAGACAAACCCGGCAGACTCGAGGCTGCGCATGAAGGCACCATCGTTCTCGATGAGATCGCTTACCTGACAATCGAGTCGCAGGCCAAGCTTTTGCGGGTAATTGAAACCAGAGAGTTTGAACGTCTCGGGGGGCGCCGCACGATTAAGGTTGACGCCCGGTTGATCGCCCTGACCAACGTTGAGCTTGGTGATGCGGTCAGTCGTAAACAGTTTCGCGAAGACCTTTACTATCGCCTCAACGTGGTACAGATCAAGACGCCTTCGCTGCGCGAGCGGTCTGAGGATCTCCCGGAATTGGTTGAGGCGTTTGTGCAGAAGTATCGCGTTAAGCATGGACGCGCCGCCAATACGGTAACTGCAGAGGCGATGGAGTTATTGGGAGCATACGAATTTCCCGGGAACGTGCGAGAGCTCGCGAATACCGTCGAACGAGCTGTGATCATGTCGACTGGGACCAGCATAGAGCTCGACCAATTGCCCGAGCCCATTCAGGCCGCGGTTAGGTTGAAGCAACGGCGATTAAATCCTCCATCACTGGCGGAAGTGGAAGCAGAGTATGTAGATGAAGTGCTCGCTTCGACGGAGGGAAACAAGACCGAGGCTGCGCGCATTCTGGGCATCAGCCGGAAGAACCTCTACGAGAAGCTGGCGAGGAAGAAACAAAAGGCGGAAGGATGAAGGATCTAGTCATACGTTAGTTTGCAATGGGGGATTTTAGGCGTCGGCGAGTGTCGCTTCTCTTACATCCTTCCGCCTTCATCCTTACACCCTTTCATAGCTATGCGATTGCGAGTGATCTGGACAGGTAAGACCAGAGACGCAAATTTGAAAGCGTTAATAGATGCCTACTTGCAAAGGCTTACCCACTTTGCAAAGTGCGAAGTCTCGGAGTTACGGGAGAGTCCGGCTTCGCTGAAGAAAACGGGCATCGATAAGGATTCCAGGCGCATCTCAGACGGGCTGCGCGAGGGCGCCTTGACTGTTTTGTTGGATCCGGAAGGTCGTGAATGGACCTCGGAACAACTCGCGGAAGAGATGAGGACTTGGCGCGACGGTGGGACTAAGGAAGTGACCTTCATCATTGGTGGACCAAACGGCGTTTCAGAGGAACTGACCCGCCGCGTTGACAAGCGATGGAGTCTTTCACGTTTGACTCTCACTCATGAGATGGCGCGAGTTGTTTTGCTTGAACAGTTGTATCGGGCATACACGATCATTCATGGGTTGCCGTATCAGAAGTGAGTAACTTGAGCAGCAATGTCGATTAATCAAGTAGGGTTGAAGGGACGTAACTAAATATGGACAAGAGAAGAGTTAGAGTTTTTCGCGATAAGTTGATGGATCGCCGCGAGAGTCTCGTCGGCCAGGTGCAACAAGCGGAACTTTACAGCCGCGAACGCGACTCTGAGGCCACGCAGGATCCGGCGGACATGGCCGCAAATGCCTATACCAAGGAACTTTTGGTATCGATGTCTGACAATGACCGGCAAATGCTAAACCTTATTGACGAGGCGCTGGTGCGCATGGACGACAGCGGCTATGGAAAATGCATTCGCTGCGGCCAGGCGGTGCCGGAGAAGCGGCTTGAGGCGGTGCCCTGGGCGCGTCATTGCGTGCGCTGTCAGGACTTGCATGAGCGTGGTTTGTTGAACGAAGACGAAGAATAGAAGTTCTAATTCACTTGATGACATAATCGCGGCCTCCAGGGTTAACGCCCGGGAGGTCGTCGTGTTTTGGAATGGAGTCGCAATGCTCTTCCTCCGTACCGCAAGTCTCTGTTACGACTCAATGTTGTCGCTGGTCTATCCGCAGTCATGCCACGTGTGCGGCGCTAGCGTTGAGTCTCGAACTTTGGGTATTGCTTGCTCGAAGTGTTGGGATGCTACTCGGACATTTCATGGTGACGATACCTTATGTTGGAAGTGTGGACTTCCGGCGACAGCGAAGGTCGAGCGGCAAAAGTGGGAGCAGGTAAGATGCAGGCGCTGCGATGAACTCACGTTTACTGCAGCCCGCGCATGCGGAGTTTATGAAGGCGCGATGGCCGCAGCTGTCCTGGCTCTGAAACGCGAGCCTTCCGTCTGTGGTCGATTAACCGAATTATTGCTTGAAACTCGATCGCGTTACCCACTGAATCAGGCGACGAGAATCATCCCGGTTCCATTGCACGCGGAACGCGAGCAGGCCCGCGGTTTCAACCAGGCAAACTTAATTGCCCAAAAACTCTCGACTGCTGACGGTCTCCCGCTTATTAGCAACAGCCTTGTTCGAGTTTCACACACGGCGCGGCATCGAGCGGGCATGGATGCCACCGATCGAATGAAGACCGTTGAGGATGCTTTTCGCGTGGTCCATCCAGCTCTGGTGGCTGGCGAGAAAATTCTTCTGATAGATGATGTCTTTACTACTGGCGCCACCGTTTCATCGTGCGCGCGAGTTTTACTTGAAGCCGGCGCAGCAGACGTGTTCGTGCTAACACTGGCGCGACCGTGGCGCCTCTGAAGGCGGTTGGTAAATCACAACTTTCTTTGCGATTATGCCCTTCATGAAAAGTCTTTATCCGCCCATCGAACCCTTCGATACCGGCCGTCTAAAAGTGTCTGACGTTCATGAGCTCTACTACGAGCAGGTTGGAAATCCGAACGGCAAGCCTGCGGTGTTTCTCCACGGTGGACCAGGCGGTGGCCTGACCTTAGATTATCGTCGTTACTTCGATCCTGCAGTCTACCGCCTTGTTTTGTTTGAGCAGCGGGGCTCGGGCAAGAGCACACCTCACGCGAGTATCGAGCAGAACACGACGTGGGATCTAGTCGCGGACATCGAACGAATTCGCGAGCACCTGGGCATCGAAGGCTGGCTCGTGTTTGGCGGATCATGGGGAAGCACTCTCGCGCTTGCCTACGCAGAGACGCATCCCGACCGGGTCACTGAACTCGTTTTGCGCGGAATTTTTCTTTGCCGTCCCAAGGAGATCCAGTGGTTTTATCAGGAAGGCGCCAGTTGGCTGTTTGCTGATGTCTGGGAAGAATTTCTGAAAGTCATTCCCGAAGCAGAGCGCGACGATATGGTAGGCGCATATCATCGTCGCCTCACCAGCGATGATGAAGCAACCAGAGTTGGAGCCGCGCGAGCATGGAGCATTTGGGAGGGAAGCACTTCAAAGCTATTTTTCGACAATAGTTCAATAGAACGATTTGCGGATACCGAGTTCGCACTCGCGTTTGCCCGCATCGAATGCCACTACTTCATCAACAACTGCTTCTTCGATTCGGATAATTATCTAGTTGAGAATGTAGGCAGGATCCGCCACATTCCCTGCGTGATCGTTCAGGGACGCTACGATGTCGTTTGTCCGATGACCAGCGCGTGGGACCTTCATCGAGCCTGGCCGGAAGCCGATCTGCAGATTATTCAGGACGCCGGCCATTCCATTAGTGAGCCAGGAATAATCGACGCACTCGTAGGGGCGACTGACCGGTTTGCTAAAGGCAGCCGGTCATAACCAGGACCGCCTGGCTACCAGAAAACCCATATTTCATCAGTGTTTCCGGTAATTAGGGCTCGGGATTTTCACCGACCCTGGTTGCTTCTTCCTTGTCTCTGTTTGTGGCCTCGCGTAATATCGGACTCCTTATGACCGGACGAGTCTTAGTGCTGAACGCTTCCTTCGAGCCCATCAATGTGTGCAATGAACGGCGCGCAGTGGTGATGATTTTCAAGGGAGTGGCACGCGTTGAGGAACATAACGGTCATATGTTGCATTCGGCAAAGCTGACCATCCACGCGCCTTCAGTAATCAGGTTGACGGAATATATTCACATTCCGTTTGAACGCCGGTCGCTGTCGCGAAAGAATATTTTGCTCCGCGACCATTCCACCTGTCAGTATTGCGGGCGACAACATCCACCGTCGGAACTTACGCTTGATCACGTGTTGCCGCGTTCGCGTGGTGGAGAATCGACGTGGGATAATCTGGTAGCGTGCTGCAAACGTTGCAATCATCGGAAAGGAAACCGGACTCCGGAAGAATCGGCAATGCACTTGTTACGACGGCCGCGTGGTTTTTCGCTGCATGTAAATCGTCAAATCATGCGCTATCTTGGACGTGCCGACGAAACCTGGAGAAAATATCTCTTCTACGAATCAAACAACGGTGAGAACTAAGGAACGTGGACTAATCCCCCGAAAAGAGGTCTGGTTATGAATGATGTTGTTTTCGCGATTGCGAATCTTGGACCGACAGAGCTTTTGATTATCGCTGCAGTCGTCTTCCTGCTCTTTGGAGCCACCCGTTTACCGCAGCTGGCGAAGTCGCTCGGACAAAGCAAACGGGCCTTCAAGGAAGGTTTAGATGAAGGTGAACGTGAAGCTGCAACTGAGGCGAAGGAAAAAGAGAAGCTGAGCGTGTAGCCCTACTGCACCAGCGCTTTCCGTCCGACGAGCAGGGTGGCCTTGAAGGAGAGCGCAAACTCGGCCTCGTGGCGTTCTTCGTTAATCAGTCGCGCGATCTCTTTGGTAACCGGCTCGTAGTAATTCTTCGGCAGCGATTCCAGCCACCGCGGCATAAGAAAATCCTCTATCAGGGGGGCATTCAAAAAGGCCTCACCGGATTCGTAATCGATCTCCTCAATCCTGGTCCAACTTGCAACGTCGTCCAGGCCTGATTCCTCAGCCAGTTTTTCAATCGCTGAAACTGATGGCAGTTTGGATATCAAGCCTTCAACGGCCGCTTCGTGATCGATTAAGCCTGCGTTGTATAAAGCCTCCCAGTAGATAGAAAAGAACTCGCCAAAGCTGGAAAACGTCGGCAGCATCAGAGCTACCACCGCGTTTGAGTCTGCGACTCTGGCCATCTCGCTCAACATCGAGGGAATTCTTGAAGGGTGAATCAGCGATGCGTCTGCGACTACTGCCGCAAAGCTATTGTCGGGTTCATTGAGGCGGTCAACCCTGCCCGACTTGAAAGTTGCCGCATCGCCGAGCGCTGTAGCCTTTGCTCTGGCTAACTCCAGACCCTCTGAGTTTTCGTCTAAAAAAGTGAACTCGAGCGTATCGCTTGATCGCTCCTGAAGCGCTATCGCATGTGCGCCGGTACCGGCACCGAGGTAGAGGATCTTGCCCTTCTTCGGTAGCTTGACGTGTTCGTCGATCAGTTCGCCAAATCGTTCGCCCCAATCCGTCGCTACAAACAGCTCGTGGAGATATGCCAATTCCTTGTTCGTTTTAGTGATCATCGGCAATAGAAATTACTTTGCTCAATCTTTTTCCTTTGCTTCGGTGAAATGAATAAACCCATCAGCCGCCGCTATACGCTACTGAATTCAACAATCGCTAATGAGAACTGTCAAATGATATATGGAAAATAATCTTTACTGCTCTTTAAAGTACTTGTGACCCTTCAGCGACTCCGGCAAACAATCCATCTCACTCTTCGCGCTCGGGTCGTTGTGCACGTAGCGATAGCCCTGTCCGTAGCCAATGTTTTTCATTAATGGCGTGACGGCGTTACGCAGATGCAACGGCACTGGTTCTCGCGAAGTCTCAGCCGCGTCAGCCACCGCCGCATGATACGCGCTCTTCACTGCGTTTGATTTGGGAGCACGGGCAAGGTAAATCGTCGCTTGAGAAAGCGGAAACAAACCCTCCGGCAAGCCGATCAACTGCACAATGTCCGCTGCGGCGGCGGCCTGGACCATGGCTTGTGGATCGGCCAGTCCAATATCCTCAGAAGCAAGAATGCAAAGTCGTCTCGCAATGAATATTGGATCGGCGCCGCCTTCAATCATTCGCGCCAGCCAGTAGAGTGAAGCGTCGACATCGGAATTCCGCAACGACTTGATCAGTGCAGAGGCAAGGTTGTAGTGTTCCTCGCCGCCCTTATCGTATGCATAGTGGGCCCGGCCCATCGACTCAACGATCGCATCTTCAGTAATGTAGCGAACGCCGTTTTGATCAGGTGAAGTGGAGTCTACTGCTCCTTCGAGAGCAGCCAGGGCAATTCGTGCGTCTCCGGCGGCGGAGCTGGCTACCCGGTCCAGCAGAGTTTCCGGAATTTCAGGCTTAAGCTGGGCCAATCCACGCTCGCTATCTTTCAGCGCCCGCTCCAGAATTGTTTTGACCTCAGTTTCGGTCAGGGGATTGAGCACAAGCACACGACAGCGTGAAAGCAATGCCGCGTTTACTTCGAACGAAGGATTTTCGGTTGTAGCTCCGATCAGCGTGATCGTTCCATCTTCGACCGCATGAAGCAAAGCGTCCTGCTGACCCTTGTTGAAGCGATGGATCTCATCGATGAATAGGATAGTCCGGGTCCCGTATTTCTTCTCGGCGCGCGCATCAGCAATGGCGGCGCGCAACTCCTTCACGCCGGAAAATACGGCCGACAATTCGATAAAGCGTGCGCCAGCTTTGTCCGCTGACAGCCGCGCGAGCGTAGTCTTTCCGGTGCCTGGTAGGCCCCAGAGAATCAACGAGGGCATGGCTGCCGCGCCGTCCAGCAAACGTCTCAGGACCCGGCCTTCGCCTACAAGGTGGCTTTGTCCCACGAACTCAGTCAGAGACTTCGGTCGCATGCGCTCCGCGAGAGGCGCGGTCGTCTCCGACGGTGATTTGGAGGGAGATTCATTAAACAGATTTCCCGTGGTTGAATAGGCCATGTCTTTGAATTATCACCGAAACCGAGGTCATACGCGACTCGCTAGCAGCTGGATCAATCGCTACGAGCTGAGAGGTAAGGAGGTGCGACCAACGCGCCGGTAGCGGGTGGGTCCGCAAGGCATAATCGATCGGCTAGTTTGGCGTGAAACTGCTGGAAAATTGAGTAATCTTAGTGGGAACGCAACGCGGGCAGGTTTCGTATAGTCAACCGAGCGGCGGTAGGGCGGCAAAAATTGAGAGACGATGGACGGTGTAACCGATGAAAGAAGCGACAGACATTTTTAGAGTGGTTGGAATTATTCTCCTGGCAGTTTTTGTGATTGCCGTAGGCATCCCCATTGTTCTAACAGCCGCAGGTCTCACTCTTGGCTTGATCAAAATCCTGTTCGGGATCGCCGTGTTCGTTATCAAACTTGCGGTGGTGATCGCCGTCGCTTATCTCATCCTCGTCGGGATCCGGGCCGTACTTAAGTAAAGTTACGGCCACGGATAGCGATTGGCTCCCTCCGAAGCAGTTCCTGCCTACAAAGACTCTTGCAAGACACCGAGATCTCAAGTTCCCTCAACCTCTTGATTGCCAACCGACAATCAGCAATCATCCGCTCAGGTTAGTGTCACTTGGTGTTTGTTAGTGGACCGAACTGATAAGGAAGGCGGGATCGCGTGACTCCGGAGGATCGGATAGACCGACTTGAACGACTTGCGAAATTATTCGCCAGCCATGGCCTGCGGTGGCGGAACGAGTTTGGTAAAAAACTCGAAATGTTGATGGATGCTCAAATGCGCACCGAGGCCGCATTTGCCCGAAACGAGAAAAGGTTTGCGCGCAACGAGGAACGATTCGCCCAGCTTGCCGAATCTCAAATCCACTCCGACCAACGCCTTGATGCGTTAATCGATATCATCCGACAAGATCGCAATGGGAACTCGTTACCAAACGCGTGACAACCCTAATCGTGGGGAAGCTGGTTCGCTTTTCTGACTCACACATTAAACCTGAAATTGACCACATCGCCTTCCTGCATAATGTAGTCTTTGCCTTCAAGCCTGGTCAGTCCTTTTTCCCTTGCCGCCACTTGAGAACCTGTGCTGAGCAAGTCTTCATAGCTGATTATTTCAGCTCTAATGAAGCCACGTTCGATGTCGGTATGAATCGTTCCCGCCGCATTTTGGGCGCGTGTTCCCTGCGGGATGGTCCACGCTCGAACTTCTTTCTCACCGGCAGTCAGAAACGACATCAAGCCAAGTAAGTGATAGGCGCCCTTGATCAATCTATCGACGCCGCTGCCGGCGACACCCAGACTCTTCAAATACTCTTCACGCTCCTCCAGCGATAGCGAGACCAACTCTGCTTCAAGATGCGCGCAGATCACAATGCACTCGGCAGCTTCACGTTCGGCAATTTCCTGCACAGCCTTGACCATCGCGTTCTGATCAGGGTTCGCGAGTGTGTTTTCATCCACGTTGGCAGCGTAGATTGTTGGCTTCATCGTGAGTAGGAAGAAATCACGAGCCACCAAACGCTCTTCATCCGACAATGAAACTGTTCGTGCCGACTTGCCCTGTTCCAGTACAGGCAGAAGTTTTTCCAAAACGGCCAACTCGGCTTTTGCAGTTTTGTCGCCTGTCTTGAGGTTTTTTTGTGCCTTGTCGCGACGGCGTTCGGCGGTGGCCAAATCAGCAAGCGCCAGCTCGATTTGAATTGTTTCGATGTCGCGCGCTGGATCGACTGACCCTTCGACGTGAATCACGCTATCGTCTTCGAAGCAGCGGACTACCTGGACCACGGTGTCGGTTTCGCGAATGTTGGCCAGGAATTGATTGCCCAGGCCCTCACCCTTTGAAGCACCTCGAACCAGGCCGGCGATGTCGAGAAACTCAACTGTCGCTGGAACAATCACGGTTGTCTTCACCAGTTTCGCGAGCGGCTCAAGCCGTTCGTCCGGAACCGGAACGACGCCGACATTGGGCTCAATCGTAGCGAATGGATAGTTTGCGGCAAGGGCCGCAGTTTGTGCTGTTAGTGCATTAAAAAGCGTCGACTTGCCTACGTTTGGCAAGCCAACGATACCGGCTCGTAACATGTTTTGACCTCTTGGCTTTGAAACTAACCGATCATGATCCGTTGCGCAAACGCGTAAAGGCCGGAGGGGCATAAACTGTAAAGGACGTGTTCGTTGTATGTTTTTATGGTCAGCTTCGCCAACGTAAAAGCCAACACACAAAATTGAGTTTGCATCGAGATTTTCCAGTACAGGACGTGAAACTGCCGCATTCAATACCGCTTCGCGTATAATCCTGCCCCGTAAATTCCTCCTCGTTCGGCGGAGAAGAAAAGGAACAGGCGGGTAGACCAGGCATCTTGAACCCTCCTTCGGTCCACTGCGTGATCATTTCCATCGCGATCGTGCTGCTGGCAACGGCAGGCGGCACATTGGCCACATATCTTTACGACCAAGAGTCGTCGTTTGCAGCCCGACTTTGCGCCGGAGCATGCATAGGAATGGCTGGCCTTGGTCTTGTTGGTTTTATCCTTGCATCGCTACTGGGCCTTACTCCTCTAACGATAATCGTGATTTCAATAGTTCTAGTCCTTCCTGCGCTTTCGTTGCTGAAACCGAAACGACGCGCGCTCGTGTACAAGGATCTGATGTCCGTATATCAGGTGCTGGTTAACCCAAAGCAGATACGCGTTGGTTACGCGGTTTTCTATCTACTGGTGGCCGGCGTTCTCTGGCGTTGCTTCCAGCGGGCCATGCTCAACCTGCCGGAGGGCATCGCTACTGGTCTACCAAACAATTACGGCGACTTGCCCTTCCATCTCAGCGTCATCACCAGCTTCGTGTATGGTCATAATTTCCTGCCTGAGGATCCGACTTATGCGGGCGTGTTTTTCACTTATCCCTTCCTGACAGATTTTGTATCCGCAATCTTCGTCTATTGCGGCGCCAGTCTGCGCAATTCGATGTTTCTCGAGAACTTCGTGGTCGGCCTGGCTTTCTTTGGTCTGGTCCATAATTGGGCTTGGGCCATGCTTCGCGATCGTTACGCGGCTCTGATGACGCCCCTCCTGGTGTTCCTCAACGGGGGACTCGGATGGATATTTCTATGGACCAGTTACTCTGACAAGAAAAGCTTCGGAACGTTTCTCAGCGGGCTGCCAAACTCGTTTACGATACTTCCTGACACCACCTGGCGCTGGGGCAATGCAATGTCGACCCTGCTGATTCCGCAACGCGGCTTTCTGCTTGGTTTACCACTGGCCGTGATTGTGTTTACTCAATGGTGGATTTCAGGAGAACCGGAATCGGAAACGAGACCGGATGTGGACCACGGTAAGAAGCGCAAAACAAACAAGCAGGAGAAGAAGGAAAACGCGTCCCAGCCTGGCTCTTTGTTTCCACTTTCGCCAAGCGTCAAGCGCATGATTGGCGCTGGAATTGTCGCCGGCCTCATTCCCCTGGTACATGCGCATACTTTTGTCTCGATCATGATGGTGGGCGCAGGCATAGCGCTGCTCGAAAGACGATGGCGTCATTGGTTCGCTTTTTTCGCTGCGGCTTCTTTAGTGGCACTGCCTCAGTTGTGGTGGTCCACTCACAACAGCGCGGTCAATGCCTCGACTTTTTTTCAATGGCAGATTGGATGGGACAGGGGCAAAGAGGACGTCGTCTGGTTCTGGTTTAAGAATACAGGTCTGTTCATTCCCCTAACTGTCGCGGCACTGTTTTGGGGCGGCAAGGAGGAGCTGGTTTCGCGGCGGCAACTTTTATTCTTCCTGCCGTTCACGCTGTGTTTCATTATTCCCAATGTGGCAAAACTCGCACCCTGGGTTTGGGACAATGTGAAGGTCTTGTTCTACTGGTGGCTGGGCTCAGCGCCAATCGTTGCGCTCCTGCTGGCCCGTCTATGGAAGCAGGGACTGCCACACAAAGTCGCGGCGGGATTCCTGTTTGTGAGCCTCACGCTGGCAGGAGCTCTTGATGTCGCTACCATCATGTTTCGCTCGGCCAAGCTTCAGATCTTCGATGCGCAGGGCGTAACGTTTGCCGAAACGATCAAATCAACTGCGCCTCCCAGATCGCTAGTGTTACACGCACCCGTCCACAATCATCCGGTATTCTTAACCGGCCGCAGATCTTTAATGGGTTATCCAGGTCACATTTGGACCCATGGCCTCGAGTTTGTACCACGTCAATCGGAGATTAGGCGGATTTACAGTGGGTCACCGGAAGCCTTGTCGATAATGCAGAAGCATGACGTGCGTTACGTGGTTGTCGGGCCGCATGAAAGACATGAATTAACCGTTAATGATAAGTTCTTTTCAAACTTTGAACTCGTAGGAGAAGTTGGTGCCTATCGCCTCTACAAGGTCCGACAGTAAGTCGGAATCGTCTTCCAGCCTGGGCAAGGCAAGCGAGACTCTGACTCCAGCAAGGGAAGCCACAGTCGATATGTCGGAACGGTTTTGGTTTGTTGCCTCGCTGGCAATCATGTTTCTCGCGGTGGTCCTTCGCTTTTATGATTTGGATTTGGTTCCGCTTCATCACGACGAAGGTGTAAACGGAAATTTCCTGGTTAGGCTCGTCAGGGAAGGCGCCTATCAATACAATCCGGAAAACTACCATGGGCCAACTCTCTATTACTTCGCAGCATTGTTTCCCAATCTGCTCAGAATCCTTTTCGGCGCGAAAGCTCAAAACGGCATTGGCCTAACCACAACCGCGATTCGATTTATTCCGGCGTTGTTCGGGTTGGCGACAGTGGGGCTGGTTTTTACGCTCCGGCGAAATCTGGGAACCATTGCCACTTTGAGCGCGGCCTTCATGTTGGCGGTATCCCCTGGCTTGGTTTACATATCACGGTATTTCATTCACGAGAGCCTTTTTGTTTTCTTCACCTTTGGCATTGTGGTAGCCGCGCTGAAGTACTACGAAACTGCTAACGTCGGCTACTTGTTGTTGGCGGCCTTGTCTGCGGCTTTACTTTTCGCCACCAAGGAGACCGCCATAATTTCCGCCGTGGTTGTCCTGCTTGCTTTCCTGGTAACCCATTACTACCGGCGGCTCAGGAGAGAAGACACCAACGCAACTTCGCAAAAATCAAAAAAGCGGCGTGCCGGAGGAACGTCCAGGGAACCCAAAGGCTTTCTGGCCCAAGTTGGCGGACCATCAAAGCTGGCTTTTTGGTTATTGATCGCCCTCGTACTTTTCGTAGCGGTCAATATTCTTTTCTACTCGTCGTTCTTCACCAACTTTCCCAAGGGCGTGTGGGATTCAATAAAGACGTTTGAGTTTTGGACCAAGACCGGTCGGCGGGATCACAAACATCCATTCGAAACCTACCTTTGGTGGTTACTTCTGCAGGAACCGGCCCTGCTTCTGCTTGGCGCGATTGGTGCGATTCTGATCGTTCTGAAGCCGACAAAAGCGTTTGCGCTATTTTCAGCTGCGTGGGCGTTTGGACTGATCGCCGCCTACTCTCTGATTTCATACAAAACCCCATGGCTATTGGTGAACTTCCTTGTACCCTTAGCGCTCAGCGGCGGTTTTGCGTTGCAATGGATTTATGATGAGCTTCGGCAATTAGATGTAAGCGCCACATTACGGGTGACTGCATTGTGTGTGGTTTGGTTTGTAGTGGCCGGACTTGTTCCTGGGCTTATGCGTGCCCAAACCCAGAAGAAACTGCACGTGAAGACTTTCATTCCGGGCTACCAAACGCTGGATTTAAACTTCGTCAACTATGACAACGATGCAGGGTATTACGTCTACGTTTACGCGCACACGCGCCGCGAATTGTTGAAGCTCGTGGGTGAGATTGATCGCATCGCGCAAAAAACACCGCAGGGTAGTGCGACCGGCATAACGGTGGTGTCGCCGGAATATTGGCCCTTGCCCTGGTATTTTAGAAACTACAGCCGGGTTGGTTACTACGGGAGCATGGCCCAGTCAAATGAGCCTGTGATCATTGCCAATCAAACTCAGCAGGCCGACGTGGAAAAGATGTTTGGTGACCGCTACCAGGTGGTCCAGTCAGGCGATAACACGGCAGGCACATTTACTTTGAGACCTGGAGTAGAGTTGCTTCTGTTCACCAGAAGGGAACTTGCCAGGTAGGGCTCCATGCGTTTTCGTGATTGAGAAATGAAAAGGTACGTTGCGTTCATAATTATTGCCGGCGTGCTTATTGTTGCCGTGATCGCTGGAGTGGTTCTGACGAGACCAGAAGACAACAGCGACGCCGAATCAAATTTTGGTCCTCTCGAGAAGGCAAGCCCGCGCGCTGTGATCGTGCTCGAGGAATTTGGAGACTACCAGTGCCCACCTTGCGCCCAGCTCCACCCCACACTTAAAGACCTCAAGAAAGAGTTTGGCCCGAATCTGAATGTTGTTTTCCGGAACCTTCCCATGTTGACGGTTCATAAAAACGCGTTACCGGCAGCTCAAGCAGCAGAGGCGGCGCGCATGCAGAACCGCTTTTGGGAAATGCACGATCTGATTTATGAGAACCAAGCGCTCTGGGCGGAGGACAAAAACCCCAAGAACCACTTCCGGAAATTCGCCGCGGATCTTGGATTGGATGTCGCTCGTTTCGAAGCTGACATGGAGGGCGACCAGGTGCGATTCAGACTTGAGGCCGACCGCGACGCAGCTGTGCGTATGGGTGTGGACGGGACGCCAACGGTGCTAATCGACGGTCGTAAGCTTAGAACTGAAGCCACTAACGCGGAGGGTATTCGGAAGGGCATCGACCTCACCATGACCCGAGGAAGATAGAATGGCCGGCGGAGGTGTCCGTGGTCTCCTGTTGATGACAAAAAAAGCCCGCCGGGGAGACTCCAAAACCTCGCCCTTAAGCACTCTTTGGTAAGCTTGGCATTTGCTTCATTAAAGTTCACTAACCTCAAGTTTTAGTTGACATTCTAAGCACCCCGCCCCTATATTGACACACTTGTTTGCGGCCTTTTCCGATTCGGCATTTCCTTCGGGCCTGGGCGACAATACACGCATTCTCGCATGTTCAAACTGAAACGCCTCGAGATCACCGGGTTCAAATCCTTCGCGGACTACACCGAAATTCTCTTTACTGGGGATGGCATCACTGCCATTGTCGGGCCAAACGGCTGTGGCAAGAGCAACGTTGCCGACGCCATCTCCTGGGTTCTTGGTGAGCAAAGGGTCAAGCACCTGCGCGGCGGAGCCATGCAGGACGTCATTTTCCAGGGCTCTCGTAACCGTCAGCCAAGCGGCATGGCCGAAGTTGTCATGCACATGGTCCGAGACGAGGTGATCGAGCACGAGCCCGATATTGAAGACATCGATTCGACGCTCGAACTAATCGACGACCAAGTTGTCGATCTTGACGCGATCATTCCCGATAACACCCCATCTTCGGTCGCGGAGCTGACTGCGGATGATCCAGCCCTGGTTGAAAGTGCCGGGAGTCTAGCCCCCGAGGTTTCAAACGAAACGGCACTAGTGGCCCTGGAACCTGCCAAGCATCAATCGCACAAGCGCCACTGGCGCCGCCGAAATCTCGCTCTCGAGTTTGCGCCTGGCGAATCAGTTTCCGTTACGCGTCGACTGTTCCGTTCGGGAGAGAGCGAATATCTTCTCAATGGGAAGGCTTGTCGCCTGCGCGACATTCAGGATCTCTTTTCAGGCACGGGCCTGGCCGGCGGACACTACGCAATTATCGAGCAGGGCCGCATCGGTCAGATACTCTCCGCCAAGCCGATGGATCGACGTACGATCATCGAGGAAGCGGCAGGCATTACCAAGTTTCGAGTTCGACAACGCGCTGCTGAAGCTCGCCTCGAATCCGCTCGCGGAAACCTCTCGCGAATCTCCGATATCATTTCCGAAATCGATCGTCAGGTGAATAGCCTGAGACGTCAGGCTGCCAAAGCCCGGCGTTACCACCTGTTCCGTGAAGAATTGCGGGAGCTGCTGCGTCATGTGTACGTAGCCGAAGATCGCAAGCTGACTAGTCTGCTTGAGGAAACGGAACTAAAACTTCAGCAGGCAGGTGAACTCGAACGCAGCGTTGCCGAAGACTTAACCCGGCAGGAAGAGGAAGCTCGACTTGCGACTCAGGGCGCACGCCAGACTGAGGATGATCTTGCATCACTGCGAGCAGCAGCGGCCGAAGCTGTACTTCGTCGCGATCGGCAAATGCGCGAGCGTGCATATCAGGAAGAGCAGGTAGTGGCCCTTGAAAAGCGCAAGAGCGAAGTAAGTTTCGAGATCGAAGCGCTTTCGGAGCGCTTGATCCTGGTCGAAGCTGAATGCAAAAGGTTGCAGGAAGACGACGCGCGGCTTCGAGCTGAGGCAGATGAAACTGCCTCGACTTTGCGGACGGCCGAGGAGTCGTATGGCGAGAAACTGTCGCTTGCTCTCACAGCGGAAATTGAAATCGAACACGCTCGAGCCGAGTTGCTCAAGCACACTGGAGTAGCCGAACGCCTCAGAGAAATTGCCCGGCAGCTCGAAGGCACATTGGAGCGATTGGCTGTACAAGCTGAGGGTTTGGGCCACGAAGGCGAGCGAGCTTCTGCGCAGTTTGCTGAGCGACGGGCCGAAGCGGACGCCTTCGGTTTAGAGATTAGTTCAGCACGCGAGCACATCTCGACGCTGCACGCAGAACGCGAGCGCGCGGTCGACGCGGTTGTGCAGGGACATGAAGCTGTCAGCGACACCGACGCCGAGCTCACTCGTCTGCGTGACGACTATTCGCGCACCACACATCGGCTCGAAAGTTTACGTGAGCTCGACGATCGCCGTGCTTACTACTCAGGCGCAGTACAAAAGCTGTTCGCCGAAGATCAAGAGCCGCGCAATTTTCACTTCATCGGCACATTGGCCGACGCACTCAACGTCGACGCCAAATGGGAGCGCGCTGTTGAAGGCGTTCTGGGTTCATCACTGCAATCGATCGTAGTACCAACCCCGGATGACGCGGCCCGAGCGGCTCAGTGGCTTCGTGAAAATAACGGCGGACGCGCAAGCTTTCTGGTGGCGGGACTTCATGGCGGCAGTGAAGAGAGCAACGCGCTCGCATGTAACGTCGAGGAGCGTCCCGCGTTATCGATTTCATTCGCTAACGAAAACATTCCCGACGACCTGAAGATTTCCGATCTTCTGGGCGCGCCTCGTGAGCTTGTCTCTGTCCTTCAGCGCACGCTTCCCGAAAGAATGAATGCCCGTCTTGCTTCGAATCTTGACGAGGCGATGACCAGGTCTCTCTCAACTGGTCAGGTGTACGTGACTCTGAACGGTGACTGGGTTGCGAGCGGCCAGTTTGTCAGTGCCGGTGATGCGCGCGCTATGGAAGAAGGCGCCGGGCTCCTGGCTTTCAAACGTGAGCTGCGAGAGTTGGAAGCGCGGGCGAGCGTGTTGAGTGAAGAAGTGAAGTTAGCGGACGAGGCCGCCAGCGGAGCGCGGAGTCGACTGGTAGAACTCGAAGACGCCGTGGTGATTCTCAACGAGGCTATCGGACGCGAGGAACGCGAGGCGATGGCCAGGGAAGTGACCGCGTCAGGCCTCGCTCATGAGATCGAACGTGCGGAACGTCACATGCGCGTAGTTGCCGATGAATCAGCTCGCGTTGAGCAAGAGCGAGTAGAGGTTGAACGACGTCGCTCCGCTGCAATCACCGATGCGGAAGAAGCTGAGTCAGCCCGCATTGCGGCTGCATCAAGTGTGAACACCGCGACGCTGATGCTGACCGAAGCTCGTCGTGCTTCCGAAGCTGAGAGCGAGGGGCTCGCCCTGCAGCGCGCCACCGCCGCCGCCGCAACAGAACGACGACGTAGCACGGCTGCTGAACTTCGCCGCATGGAGACAGAGTTTGCCGACGTTGCCGGCAGGGTTGAACGCCATCGTCTCGAACTCATCGAGATGAGCGAGCGCATCGGATTGCTAAATGAGTCAATTGCCGAACTTGCGCTCCAGGCGAGCACGATTGTTGAGGAGAAGGAAAAGGAAGAGCAGGAAATTGCCGCTCTGACCGCCCAACTCGACGATGCGCGCCGTCGTGCGGATGAACTGGCGACACGTCTCTCAGAGCTTAACAAGCACGCTGCCGAGGTACGCGATTCACGCGCAGCCATCGAGGTACAGAGAGCGGAAGCCCAGGCGCGTCTGAACTTCGTCAGGGAAAACTGCGCAGCGGAGTTGGGCCAACCGCTCGAAGAACTGGCTCGCGAGCAGACCATTGATGAAGAGTTTGACCTCGACTTGGCACACACTCGGGTCGATGATCTACGCTCCCGCATCGAAGGATTTGGCGCCGTCAACATGATGGCACTCGAAGAGTTGGCAGAGTCGGAAGAGCGCTTGTTGTTCCTTTCAACTCAGCGCAAGGACATCGTCGATAGCATAGGTTCTACTGAAGAAGCGTTACGCGAGATCAAGAAACGATCGCGTGAGCGGTTCCGGCACGCCTTCGAACAGATCAATAAGAACTTCAGCGAATTGTTCCTCGAGTTATTTGGCGGCGGCAAGGGTGAAATGAGTTTGATTGAGGCCGACGACATCCTCGAATCAGGCATCGATGTGATCGCTCAACCTCCCGGCAAGCGGCTCCAGAATGTGTTGTTGCTTTCCGGTGGTGAAAAAGCGATGGCGGCACTCGCTCTGGTGCTGGGCATCTTCCATTATCGACCTTCACCCTTCTGCTTGCTGGATGAAGTGGATGCCCCGCTCGACGAGGCCAACGTCGGACGCTTCACAGATAAGGTTGCGCAGATGTCGACGAACACTCAGTTCATCGTGATCACGCACAACAAGAGAACGATGGAGATGGCCAAGGCGCTCTACGGAGTGACCATGGAGGAAGTCGGCGTTTCCAAGCTCGTGTCAGTGAAGTTCGAGTAAGGACATTTCTTTTGGTCCAGGATTGTAGGGGTGGCACTCCGTGGCCACCCCTTTCTTGCGTTTGATGGGAGAGAGGCTTGACTGATAAGCGATTGGGAGGGCACCGCTCCTGGCCTCGTCTGGTTCCGCTACCACGGGAGATTGTTTAGGTTCCCGGAAGGGGGTGGCCCCGGAATGCCACCCCTACAATGCATCCACGGTTAGGAGCCTGCTCGTCCTTCGTTTAGAATACCCGCCGCTAACAGTTTGATGTTTACGCAGAGTTCCACAAATCGCCGACTCCTCCCCGCCGCATTAATGATTTTAATCGCGGCGACTTTTGCGTTTGCGCAACAGAAACATAACGTACGCCCTGAATCCTCAACCGAAGCCTCGGCCGCTTCCACTAAAGCCAAGACTCTCTACGCGTACGAGTTCACCCAACCTGACTTCTTCGTAAAACGTATCCTGATCGAACACGACGCAGACGGTCGCGGCAAGATCAACTTCGAAAAGAAAAACGAGGAAACGCCGGTCATCGAATCAATTGCTATTTCGCCTGAAGCACTTTCAAGAATCGAGGCGCTGTGGGAATCACTTCGCTTTCTTGATTCCACCGAGAACTACCAGTCGAATCGAGATTTTGCTCATCTAGGCACAATGCGATTCAAGATGGAGCGGGCTGCCAAAAAACGCACGGCCGAATTCAACTGGACCAACAACAAAGACGCCTCTTCATTGGCGACCGAATACCGTCGCCTTGCCGATCAGGCCATCCTGGTTTTTGACATTGCTGTTGCTCGCGAAAGTCAGCCGCTTAACGCGCCTAAGCTTATGGAACAGTTTGAAGGGATGTTGAAGCGAAACGATCTATCCGATCCAAAGCAATTAATTCCACTGCTAAAGGAGCTGAGCACCGACGAACACGTCCCCCTCATCGCCCGCAACCACGCGCTCCGGCTACTCAAGAAAATCGAGAAGTGATCGGTTCTAGCCAGAAGTAATCAACCTGTTTCCCGGGCAGGATTCAATCGTGAGAATTGCTGAAACGTCAGAAATCGCAAAATCGCAAGCCTGACCCCCTCTTTATATCCATATCCAATATCCAAATCCCAGGCACCATGGAAAACCTCTGCATTGTGTTCACAATATTTCGCGTCGAGTAGGGTTTTGCCAACGCGTCACCCCAGGCTCTACGCTGTCGCCTGCTTCCAGGCTGGAACTCAAACATGGACCAAGACTGTTCTCTCGTCTCGTTCAGCTGAAATGGTGGTTGGCCAAAACACAGTACTCGATCACGCGATTTTCAGACCAGAAGCGGTCATCGGGACCAAGTGATGAGGGGTGCTGAAGTGATGAGTTATGCGTGATGGGTGATGAGTCAGAAGTCCCAGGCTGTAGCACTGGTTCGTGTTTCCGGCTTTGAGGAAAGGAAGGCGACGTGGCCGCCGCGCTCGGGATCAATGAGCAGTATGTAAGGATTGTCTTTGACTACCGGATCGCGCAAAGGTGCGAAGGGAATGAATGGATCGTCCTGCGCGTGAATGATCAGTGTGGGAAGGCGAATCTTATCGATCACGCGAATTGAGCTGGCTTTGTAGTAATAGTCATCAGCGTCGGCAAAGCCATGCGAGCGCGCAGTGAAACGGTCGTCAAACTCTCTGAGCGTGCGCACTTTATCAAGACCCGTGATGTCGTAACGTTCAGGAAAGAGTTTGTGTTTGGTGCGCAGCCGTTTTTTCAGCCGGTAGACGAAGTCGCGATGATAGATCCAGTTTGAGCGTTTCAGAATGAGTTCAGCGCTGGCATGAAGATCGATTGAGGGAGAAACGGCGCAGATGCTTATCACTTCCTTCGGCGGGCTATCCCCATACTCACCGGCGAGTTTGAGCACCATGTTCCCGCCGAGAGAAAAACCCACCAGAAACAACTGCGGCAGCTGATCGTATTCGATTAGTTGCCGTACCACTTCGTGCAAGTCTTCTGTTAATCCACCGTGATAAACCGTTGAGGTCAGATGTTCGGTACCACCGCAGGTGCGCAGGTTCATGCGCACTACATTAAATCCGGCCTTAAATCCCTTGTCGGCCATCGCGATCATGTAAGTCGAAGAGCTCGAGCCCTCGATGCCATGCCAAAGAACGATCGTTGGATGCTTGAGTCGATCAGCTTGCCAGCGACAGTGAGCCAGCACTCGTACGTCGGAGGCTACATCGAAGAAGCGTTCTTCATCCTTCGGCGCGCCAAAGCGATAAGGTCTGGGCCAGGCATAGGCCGCCAGTGTTTGAGCATTGCCGCCGCTAAAAATGGAATGTGGAATGAAGGGCTTGGTAGCAAAGGCCTCCGCTACCCTCGCAAGGAAAGCTTTAGCCGAGGTGGCGCTGACATTTAGGTTGGAGCGAGTTTGCACCTGGCATTTTCTCTTGGCGATATGGGGGCACGGCAAGGTGACGTTATCCTGGCGCTACAGGCCGGCGCGCCATCGCGCCTTCAGCGCTCAGAAGATTTTCGACTGGTCCCTGGGCCGATGGCCCAGGCTTTCACATTTCGCGCCTTTGGCGCTGAAGCAGTTGTCTTGCCACAATCTGTACCGCGCTCGGTTCGTACTATTGCTCACGCTCACGCTCCAGCAGATTAGACTTCGCCTCAGTTATCCTGTTTCAACAATTCGAGCGTGACATCGACGGTCAGGGTCTCTTTGTTCGGCTTCATTCTGTACCCCAGCCGTGGAGGTTTCTGGCCAGTTAATTTTCGCTCCTCCAGGATTCTGGCCATGGCGTTCAGTCCGTCTGTTCTAAAGAACTCCTCAACGTATGTCTGGTCGAAGAACTCTCCTTTTCTGAGTCGCCACGAATCACGCAGGGCCTTCGCCTCGCGATCCACGAGCCCGCTGTAGGTCAGAGTACCCATGCGATATTGCGGCCCTTCATTGATTGCGATCTTGTACGCTGCCTTCTGCGTGCTGTCGTCAAATTCCGGGACTGGTTGTATCACGTGTTCCAAAAAGCCCTGGCTCAGATATGCTTTTCGGACTGCCATTAGACCTTTGTCGAATTTCAATCCGTTGGCAACGTCTCCAGCTTTAATACCCAGTAGTTGATTCAACTGATCGGCTTGCATCGCCTGACCACCCGACCAATCAATTGGTCCCCATGAGTAGACCACGCCTTCGTCTACTGGTACGGTGACATCGACGCCGTTCTTACATTTCGGATCAGGTTTGCCAACAGGTGTTCCAAACTTTGCACGCAGCTGGCCCAGCTCTCGATAAACGGCCCGTAGTCTCACATCCGCAAAACCCCTAACGAGCTCTCTGGCATATTCTGCTTCGTTTAATTCCTTCGCTGCAGCAATAAGCCGCTCCTCGGTGACGTTCTTTACTCCGGGGAAGTGCAATGTGCACACTTGCAGTTTGACGCCTCTGACAGCGAAGACGTGACTGAGCATGCGACCTGACTCGCTTTGAGATCCCAGGTACTCAACAGTGCCGGGGAGGTTGTTCTGTTGTAAGAGCTGCTGCAGTGCACGTGTGATCGCTTCAGGCATCTTTCCGCCGCTGGGAGCTGTGCCCGCAAACGATGGCACCTCGCGACGTACGGCTTCCATCAGTTGATCGTCAGTGAACCAGATAAAATTATCGAAAACTACAGGGGCATCGCCACCGCGAACCTCTTCAACCTGAAATGTAACCGTAACTTTATTGCCTGCGGTGCGCGTGCGATAACCAATCTTGCTAAAGAGTCCGCTATCTAACAGGCGTTGCGCTGCGGCGTCGACTTCATCCACCTTGAAAGGTTGATCGGGCTTCAGTCCACTGGTTGCGAGGGCTTCATTGGCGGCGATCTGTTTTAGGCCTTCGAATTCGATCCGGGCAATTACGCGTGCGTCCTGCGCAGCGGCAAGGGCGGATGACGCGATCAGGAGAAGAACCAGGACCAAATGATTTGTCAGTCGGGGCATGAGAGACTAAGTTTAACTTAAGAATTGATAGTACTGAAATTAGGTGCCAATAGAAGCCCGAGCGCGGCACCGCCGGATCGGAAACGCGGGTGACGCGACCCATGCGCTACCCGCGCGATGGTCCTGACTTCATGACCCGCATGTTCATAAATATGAGCGCATCCAAGTGGCATTCAAATACGGTGGCGGATCTCATCATCGAGGTTTGGGAAGCGCTCGATTGTGAATCAGTTGGCAAAACGGAGCTTGAGGAAATACAGAAGGCACTCGAGGGCAAGTTTGGTCGGGGAGGCGTTAACAGTCCGGCGGCGATTGCGCGTGCGGTTGCAGACGAGGGTGCAGTGCTAAGGCATCCGGAAGTCTTTGAATGCGACTACAACTGGCGTTTACGAAACCTCTCCTCAGATTCTCTTGCTGGGCAGTTGGGCTTTTCTACTTTGTCCGAGGCGATCGCCTCGTTCGGTCGAGTGGAAGAGCAGCGTCATGCGAGCAGCGCCGACGCGGATGAGCTGAAGCGACTGCGCGATATCGTGGCGAGTGCCCGCGGTGATGTATTGCTCGCTTCGCAAAGCAAAGTACTAAATCGTGAACAACGTGAAGAAGCGATCGAAGTTCTCGAATGGATTAGTGTGTGGCTGCGCTCGCCGCAACTCTTTCCAGATTGGCTCGATCTCCGCATGCGTACTGAAGAATTTAAGAAGAAGTTTGGATAGCGTTACTCATTGAGTGCGCCGCCCCGTAGACGCTTTGGATTGCTGAGTCGAAACTGGGCGCAGTTTTGCAAGCTGGCTTCCCCTAGGTCGGGAAGGAGGACTTGTCCCCGCTCTGCCGTTTCTGCAGCTCCACGCTCTCCTCTACGTGTCCTGAAGAAGTTTTCCGGGGTTTATGGCGGTTCGCTGAAGCGGGCAAAGGTGCTCCTTCCCAACTGCCTTTGCCCACGCTCGACACAGAATTTGGAACTTTCAGTCCCGCTGATGTGAATTATGAACGACGGCAGCACATTCCTCGTGATGAACGGACGCGACAACTCTCCTGATAATGAGTTGCTTCAGCTAATACAAGCTGGGGATGAGGATGCGTTTGTCACTCTCTACCGCCGGCGTCATGCGGGTATCTACCGATTTGCGGTGCAAATGTCCGGTTCCCAGTCGCTGGCTGAGGATGTGACCCAGGAAGTCTTCCTGGCGCTGATTGGTGGAAGTGAGACGTTTGATCCGGCTCGAGGAACACTGAATTCCTTTCTCTACGGCATCGCCAGGAATCAAACCCTCCGTCGCCTGCGAAGAGACCGGGGTTATGTGTCGTTCGAGTCGACAACTGGCAATAGCAGTGGCGATGAGGATGATTGCCTGACTTCAAACTCAAAGCCGTTAGACGAGCTGGCCCGGAATGAAACTATCGAATCTGTGCGGCGAGCAATCTTAAGTTTGCCGGAACGTTATCGTGAAGTAGTCGTGCTTTGCGAGTTGCAGGAAATGAGTTACGCGGAGACTGCGGGAGTGCTTGGTTGTGCGGTGGGAACGGTTCGCTCGCGGCTGCACAGAGCGCGGTTGCTCCTGAGCGACAAGCTTCGGCCAGCCGAAACCGAGGAGCCGGGAACGGTCAAGACAGCGAGGTGTTTTGCATGAATTGCCAAATTTTCGAAAACAACTTTATTGACCTCGTTCGCAGGCAGCCAATTGAAGCGGGTGTGCTCGATCAGGCGTTGGCCCACGCCGGTTCGTGTCCGAACTGCGCGCGTCAACTGGAAGCGCAGCGAATGTTGAGTGCGGAGTTGCGGGGCTTGTCTGCCGAGCTGAAATTGATCCACGCGCCTAAGCGGATTGAAGATCAACTGGTTGCAGCACTACGCGGGCAAAAGTTCCAAACCCGAGGAGTTGCGACAACTTCGCGGAGGTGGCTTGGAGTGGCTGCGATCGCTGCGGTTTTGCTGGTTGTGGCCGGAGTAGTTGCATTGCGAGTGAGACAGATGCCCGTTGAGCAGCCGCCAGCCCAGGTCAATAACCCAAAACCCGAGTCCAACGCCGGCAGGGTTGCCGAAGTCGCTGTCAATGTTACTCCGCCGATTAAGACTATTCCGAAGAGAGTTGCTCGCAAGCCTGCTCGGATCAGGCGAGCTACTAGAGTTGAGGTCTCAAGTTTGATGGCCCTGAATGCGCCTGAAATCACAACACAATTCATGCCGCTGGGCGATGTGAGTTTGCCAAACCTGCAGGACGGTGGCCAGGTGGTACGAGTTGAAATGCCGCGTTATGCGATGGCGCGCTTCGGGTTGCCGGTAAACATGGACCGGTACGATGAGACCGTGAAAGCAGATGTTTGGTTAGGCGTCGATGGCTTAGCCCGGGCTATTCGCTTTGTTCAATAACCATGAGTGTCACGCTCAGGAATACCGTTATCAAATAAGACAGACAGAAATGTTTGATCTCCACAAAGGATGAATTCAATGAGAAACAATCTTCGATTTTGCACCAGCATCGCAATGACCCTGGCTATGGGACTGGCCTCTATGACTGCGCTGGCCCAGGACAAGCAATCCGCGCCGGAGCGTGAAAAGGCCGAGCAGGAAAGATCTGCCCAGGCAGCCGAGGCCACTGCGAAGTTCCAGGGTGATCGCGCAGCCTATGAACGCGCATTAGTGGTTTCCGGTGCTCAAGGTGGCTCTGGTGGGGACTATGTCTTCCTGGCGACTGAGATGAGTTTCGGTGGCAAGGTTGTTAAAGGTGCTCCATATTCTGGTCAGGCAGTGACGGAAAGCACGCAAACGCTGCCCGACGGCAATCGAATCATCAATAGATCCTCGGCCGCAGTTTATCGCGACAGCGAAGGCCGAACCCGGCGCGAACAAACGCTGAAAGCGATTGGGCCATACACAGGTGCAGGTGAGCCTCCGGTAACCGTTTACATTAGCGACCCTGTTGCTGAGGTTAGTTACACCTTGGACACTCGCACGCAAACAGCGCGCAAGTTAGCTCCGACGCGTTTTAAAATGTCGACGACGACTACTTCCAATGAGGTCAAGGCAACGGCTGACGCCAAAGCAACGAGTGTAAGAGTGCAGCAAGTCGAACCGCTTATTCTTGAACGCTCGGCGAGTTCCGGGAGCGGTTCTTACAAGATTGCAGTCGAAGCAGCCGGCAATGACAAGCGCGTGATGGAGGCCGGCCAGGCGATGGGAATTACGACCGCCAAGAATCGCAACGCGAAAAATGAGTCGCTCGGCAAACAAAATATTGGCGGTGTAGAAGCGGAAGGCACTCGCACGACGGTGACGATTCCGGCCGGGGAGATTGGCAACGAACGCGCTATTGAAATCGTTAGTGAACGCTGGTATTCACCTGAGTTGCAGGTGATTGTGATGACGCGTCATTCCGATCCGCGTTTCGGCGAGAACAGCTATCAGCTGACCAACATCAATCGTTCGGAACCGGGCCGCGAGTTGTTTGAAGTGCCGGCTGGCTACACGCTGAGGGAAACGTCAACGGGCGGAGGATCAGGATCAGGATCGGGCTCCGGATCGGGAGGATATCGGCAGATCACCGGCGGAAATCTTAACGGAAAAGCGATTAGCTTACCGCTACCGGAGTATCCGGAAATAGCAAAAGCGGCTAAGGCATCGGGTACCGCTATGGTCCAGGTGACGGTGGATGAAGAAGGAAACGTGATCTCAGCAGAGAGTGTTTCCGGCCATCCTCTATTGCGTGCGGCCGCGGTGGCAGCAGCCAAACAAGCAAAATTCTCACCCACAAAACTCAACGGACAGGCGGTGAAAGTCACCGGAGTTGTGACGTATACGTTTGTCGCGCAATAGACTTATACAAGTACTGCGTGATGAGTGATGCGTGAATGAAAAGTTCACCTTCGTAAACGAAAAAGGCGTCGTGAAATTTCACGACGCCTTTTCACTCTTGAAGTCCTCGGTCCGATGAGAACTCTCTCGAACCAGAGCCATTCATCACTCATTACGCATTACTTTGGGGTTTAATCTTCTTCCTCGCCTCCACGAATCCTGCCCTCCGCCTTCGACTGCTCGATCACTTTCTGCGCCAGGTTGCCCGGAACCGGATCGTAGTGGGAAAACTGCATGTGAAACGAACCGCGGGCGGCGGTGATGGAATTCAATGTCGACTGATAGTTGAGCATCTCCGACATCGGCACCTGGGCTTTAATGACCTGCAGTTTGCCGCTTGCTTCCATACCCTGAACTCGCCCTCGTCGTGAATTCAAATCACCCATGATGTCGCCGCTGTTCTCCTGGGGCGCGTAGATTTCCACGTCCATGATCGGCTCGAGGATCGAGGGCTTAACCTTTTCCATCGCGGCTCGAAAGGCTTTGCGGCCGGCGGCGCGAAACGAATGCTCGTCGGAGTCGACGTTGTGATACGAGCCATCGATCAGTTGCACTTTGAAATCCACGAGTGGATAACCGGCGACTGCCCCTGATTGGGCTGCCTCAATGATGCCCTTCTCGATGGCGGGTCGAAACTGCTGCGGCACCGAGCCTCCAAAGATCTTGTCCTCGAAAACGAAACCACCGCCACGTGGAAGTGGCTCGAAGATGACTTTGCAATCGCCAAACTGCCCGCGTCCGCCAGTCTGCTTCTTGTGACGACCCTGAACTTCGGCTCGCGCCGTGATCGTTTCTTTGTATGGCACTTTCGGCGGATGCAACGTCACCTCAACGCCATAGCGCTTCTTCAGTTTCTCGACCACAGTTTCAACGTGAAGTTGACCGGAACCTGACAGCAAGAATTCTTTTGTTTGAGCATCGCGAGTGAAGTGCAACGCAGGATCCTCTTCCAGGATCTTGTGAAGAGCGACGCTGATCTTTTCTTCGTCCTGTCGTGATTTAGGTTCAATCGCAAAAGCTATGGCGGCTTCAGGATATTCGACGGGATCGTAAACAATCGGCGACTGTTTATCGCAAAGCGTGTCGCCCGTCTGCGTCTCTTTTAGTTTCACGCAGGCCACGATATCTCCGGCGTGAAATTCCGGTACCTTGTCGAGTTGCTTGCCCTGAACCGAATGCAACATGCCCAGACGTTCCATCGTGCCGCGGCTCGAATTAAGAACATTCGCATCGGTCGAGAGCTTGCCGCTGATGATCTTCATTACGTTAATGCGGCCGGCAAATGGATCGGCAACCGTGCGGAAGCAATAGGCCGAAAAGGGCTCGCTATCGCTGTATTTTCGCGCAATCTTGTCAGCGTCAGGAGCTGCATCAACCGGCTTACCATACTCGGCGGTGTGATGCGCCGGGTCGGGAGCGTACTCAACAATCGCGTTTAGCAGCGCACGTAATCCCACAAGAGTTTCACCGGAAACTGCAAACACCGGACAGAGTTTGCTTTGCGCAATGGCATTGGCGATGTTCGGAAGAATGTCCGACTCTTCGAGCGTGCCGTTCTCAAAATACTTCTCCATCAAAGCGTCATCCGACTCGGCAACCAGCTCCACCAGCCGCTCCCGAGTCTTATCGACAAACTCACGACCTTCTGCCGGAATATCGATTTCTTTTGCTTTGCCGTCGGCCCCCAACTCATAAGCCTTCATGTGGACCACGTCTACCACGCCGCGAAAGTCTTTCTCTTTTCCAATCGGGAGCGTGAAAGGAATGATGGCTCTGCTAAACGTTTTCTGCGCACTCTCAACCGCAGTGCCAAAATCTGAATGTTCCTTATCGAGTTTTGAAATCGCCATGATGCGCGGGACGATAAACTCGTTTGCATAGGCCCACGTCTTTTCAGTTTGGACCTCAACGCCCTTCACTCCGTCAACAACCACGAGTGCACAATCGGCCACGCGCAACGCCGGGCGCGCATGGGCCACGAAGGCTGCGTAACCTGGAGTATCAATAAAGTTGATTTTGTGATCCTGATGTTCTAAATGAGCTAGTGCGGTATTAAGTGTAATTTTGCGGGCGATTGAATCTTCGTCGTAATCGGTGACTGTCGTACCTTCGAGAACTTTACCCCAACGTGGTGTGGCTCCGGCGACGTAGAGAAGCGAACTAATCAGTTGCGTCTTCCCTACGTCGCCGTGCCCAACGACCGCAAGGTTGCGAATAGACTCCGTGGCAAAGGGTTTCATTTGGAAAATTCCTTTCGAATGATGAAGTAGGACAGAGTTAACTGCCTCAGTTAATGACGAAGGGTCTTATTCGAGAACGCATCGAAGTTTCCGCTGTATCCTTCCAACACCGCCACTATCGACTGGAAAACCTGGAGTGAAATCTACAGTCGTGCGAAAAGTGCGCTCGCCCAGCAACAGACAGGAATTCCTCTTCCACCTCAAAATGACAGGTAGAGTTACCCATCTGATTTTGCGTCCGGTGCGATGTAATTTAGCCGAGCGGGGAGGGGAAGGCAAGTGGCCCAAAGGCGAACGCTAGCCATCGATTTATCGCGATATTGCATCATAGTCCCGACTAAGATTTAGGAGATTTTTCGGAGGAGAATCATGTTTTATCGTAGGTTTGTCACCGTTTTTGGCGGCCTGGCATTGGCGCTCACCATGTCGGTTGCGGCGTTTGCCGAGACCGCAAGCGACAAGAAAGCGGGCGCAGTTCATGAGCCGTTAAACCTGGCAATTTTGATTCAGGACGACCTGACATCGCAGGTTAGTAACGAACTTGGCGTCACGCGGTCGTTTATTCGTTCGCTGCCGGCCGGATCGCAGGTGATGGTTGCTTACATCACTTCAGGTTCGCTGCAAGTGCGCCAGCCGTTTACCAGCAATCTCGAGCAAGCGTCAAGTTCGTTGCGGACTCCGCTTTCAAGTGAGGTTGCTGCGCCCTATAACCCGTATGTGGAGTTGATCCAGGCGTTGAAGAAGTTTGACTCAGGCTCAAGAAACAAGAATGCAGTATTGCTTATTTCTGACGGCCTTGATGTCTCTCGTGGTTTTGACAGCTCGAGCGCCGGTCAATCGCTTGACCTCGAACGAGCAATCAAGCATGCGAACGATCGCAATGTCGCCGTGTATGCGTTTTACGCTCCGTCAGTTGGGCTAACAAGTCACAACCGCTTGGCCGCCAGTTATGGCCAGAGTTCGCTGAACCGGCTTGCCCGCGATACGGGCGGTAAGGCGTTCTTTCAAGGCACCACTGGGTTCGTAACTTTCGACTCTCATTTCAAACGATTGAGAGAAACGCTGAACGAGCAGTCAGCCAGAGTTTCGTAAGCAGGGGAGTGCCGATCCCGTAAGCTAAGCCGCCGTGGGGTTAAAACCCCCGGCGGCTTTTTCGTAAAGCAAACAGTGGTAGAGCAAACTGTTAGTTTGCTGTGGGGAGATCTAACAACATTCGTGAGTTGACAGCTGTTGGCGTAGATGGTCTAAGGACAACCAAACGTAAAATAACAGTTTGAGTTACACCAGAAGCAAACTAACGTTTGCCTTTCCACTGCCAAAAACTTCTTGGTGTGCGGCGAAGCCTGGTGATAGAGTTATCACTGCACAAGGTGTCCGATGAGGCTCTTCCAACCCGCAATAGGCTCACTACTGAATAACAGCTAACTGGCTGGCAACGTGCGCGAATATTGTCTAATTGTAGAAGGCGCGTATCTTTCGGAATCGGAAGCTGAACATGCCTTGCGCGATCCTTTCATCGAAGACTGGGTTGAACAAACCGGTCACTTCAAAATCCATAACATGAACGAAATACAGATCACCGCGGGCGTCACGCTTGGTTCCTTAGGTGTCGCGATGCTTGACGACCGGGTGTTTGTAATCTCAAGTGTTGATGGAGAGCATCCGCTAAGCGAGTTGAAGGCCAAGGGAGTAGCTGAAGCCCTGCGCCGCCAGGATATGTTTGATGAGATCGAAGTCAAACCATGCGATGATGCAGATGAACTTCCCGCAATCTAATCGGCCTCTTACCCAAGCAGGCAACTAATTGGATCCCAACGCCGGTCGAATTTATCTTGATGGGCGAGTCAGAGTGGTTGTTGGCGACATCACTCGTCTCGCGGTTGATGCGATCGTCAATGCAGCTAACGCCTCGCTGTTGGGAGGTGGCGGAGTAGACGGTGCAATACATCGAGCTGGTGGTCGTGCGGTTACTGAGGCCTGTCGAGAGGTTCGTCGAACCAGTCATCCGAAAGGACTCGAAACTGGCGACGCAGTGATCACCACAGCTGGCGATATGCCCGCCCGGCACGTCATTCACACCGTTGGGCCAGTTTTTGGCCAACATCGCGGACAAGAATCCGAGCTGCTGGCTTTATGCTATGCGAATTCGTTGCGCCTCGCTGCCGAGCATTCCCTTACGTCTGTAGCATTCCCCGCAATTTCAACCGGTGCGTTCGGCTACCCTTTACCTCAAGCCGCCGCTGTCTCATCCAAAGCAATCGAGAGTTATCTTTCTGAGCACGATCAGGTGAAGGAAGTAATCCTGGTGTTCTTCCAGGCTCCTGATGCGGCGATGTTCCTGAAGCATCAGAAGTTCTCAGGCTGAACCAATCGTTAATCTATACGACCGTTAGTGTCATTAAGTCAGCCGACCCTCCCGCTATACCCGCGGTGGTACAGACTTGATGACCAGTATCGCGATACACCCCTGACTCAACTAGTGCTCACCCCAATTCAGCCAAAACCAACACTTGTGTTATAAGAACCGCTTTGTTTTAAGGCTGATAAAGACGCATTATTACTTTCCCATTTCTATGATTGAGACTATTGAATCGCAAAAGAAGATCCCGATTACCCAGCCGGTGCTTCCTTTCACACTCCAGGGACTCGACCGGTTGTCGTGGAATTATTGGTGGAGCTGGTCCTTTGATGGTCCGGGCATCTTCCGTGATCTCGACGCCGATTTATGGAACGAGTGTGAACACAATCCTCGGCTGTTGCTCGCCCGAGTTTCAGAGGTCCGTCTGGCAGAGATGGCCACCGACCCGATCTACCTTGAGCGGTTAGGTAAACTCACCGCCGCATTTGATCGCTACATGAGCGAATCAACTAATCGGGCGAACACCTGGCCAGGCATAACAACCAAAGCTCCGGCTGCTTATTTCTGCGCCGAGTATGGGATTCACAATTCACTGCCGTTGTACTCAGGTGGACTCGGAGTGCTCGCTGGAGATCACCTGAAGTCTGCCAGCGACCTTGGTTTGCCGCTCGTCGCCATTGGTCTGCTTTACCACTATGGTTATTTTCTCCAGCGCCTTAACCGGCAAGGGTGGCAGGAAGAATCTTATGGTGAAACTGATCCTGCGCAGTTGCCGCTTCATCAGGTAATGAGTGACGACGGCAACGAAATGATCGTCGAGGTCTTGATGCGCGATCGGATCGTCCAGGCGCAAGTCTGGCGGGCAGATGTCGGCCGCGTCTCACTCTACCTGCTGGACACAAACATTCCGGAAAACGCCGAGACAGATCGATGGGTGACCGCTCATTTGTACGGAGGCGATCGAGAGACTCGCATCGTCCAGGAGATGCTGTTGGGAATCGGTGGAGTCAGGCTACTGCGGAAGCTGAAGATTGAACCCGGCGTCTACCATCTAAACGAAGGGCACTCAGCTTTTCTCACGCTTGAACTGGCACGCGAGTTAACCACTACTCAGGGATTGAGTTTCGCGGATGCCGCCAAACTGGTAAGGCAAAAGTGTGTGTTCACTACGCACACGCCAGTGGCTGCGGGTAACGATGAATTCGACGTTACCTTGATCGAACGTTCATTTGGACCGGACTATGAAAAAGAGTTGGGTCTGACCCACGATCAGTTTGTCGCGCTTGGACGAACTGATCCGAAAAATACGCGGGAAGCATTCGGGTTGACGCCCCTCGCGATACGGATGTGCCGTTCCACCAACGGCGTAAGCAAGAAGCACGGTGAAGTTTCCCGCGCGTTGTGGCAGAAGCTCTGGCCCGGCGAGAAGCTTGAAGATATCGCGATTACTCACGTCACCAACGGTGTTCACGCGCCGACCTGGGCGGCCCCTTTGCTTCAGACTCTTTACGAGAAGTATGTCGGCGAGAATTGGCGCGCGGTCCTGCGCGATCAAAAACAATGGGAGGCTGCCGTTTCCCGTATCTCAGACGAAGAGCTATGGGCGGCCCATTTGCTCCTGAAGCAGCGCCTCGTTGCGTTCGTCCGACACCGGTCGTTTCTTGCGCGGTTGAATCGCGAAGAAGATTCGGAGTACCTCGAAGCGGCGCGGCAAATGTTTGACTCGAAGGTCTTAACCATTGGCTTTGCCAGACGAGTAGCGGGTTATAAACGTTGGAATTTGTTGCTGGCCGACCCTGAGCGCTTGCTTCGAATAATCAACAACGTGAAGCGTCCAGTCCAATTTGTCTTTGCGGGGAAGGCGCACCCGCAGGATGGAGAAGCCAAGCTGGTTCTGCAACAGGTTGCCGCGTGGAAATACGATCCATCGGTTCGCAACCGTGCTGTGTTTCTTGAAGACTACGATCACGAGATCGCGCGCGAGCTGGTCCAATCGGTTGATGTCTGGCTCAACGTACCGCGCCGGCCGCTCGAAGCTTCGGGTACCAGTGGCGAAAAGGTGGCGATGAATGGCGGGCTGAACCTCTCGATTCTCGATGGTTGGTGGATGGAAGGCTACGACGGCAAGAATGGGTTTGCGATTGGACGAGACGTGAGTGGCGACGCAAATGTAGATGCCAGCGATGCCGAATCGCTTTACACCGTACTGGAAACCGAAGTTGTGCCTCTCTACTACCAACGCGATGCTGATGGCCTGCCACGCAAGTGGATCGCGATGATGAAACATGCGATTGCCACGCTTGCTCCTGCATTCAATAGCGACCGGATGGTTGAGGATTACGCGAAGCGTATTTATTCGTAAAGTTTGGTACAGAACCCCGACTCGTCGGGGTAGCGCCGGATCGTTGACCCAACCCAGGCAGACGGAGAATCTGACGTTCGAATCCGGTAGAAGAAGGATCCGGCGCTACCGCGCTCGGTTCTGTAAATTGTGGCGGCCACGGAGTGCCGCACCTACAGCAAACGTCACAAGCTTTCTCCGCTTTGACGCTTTTCTCACGCAAAACTCAGCAACCTGCGACGTCTCTTGATAGTCTCCCCGACTACTCTGATTATGCTAGACTTACTCCCTTCGACGTCGCCGATTTTGTTAAATGGGCAACTACTTCCCAATGATTTAACCAATAAAAGCTTCAAGCCGGATGTACCGCTTTTCAATCAGATACGTATGAAACATTGTCCTGTCTGCAAGTCGAAATTCGAGGAGGGAGTAAGTTTTTGTCCTACGGACGGCGAGGTGCTCGAAGACGACCCTTCGTCGCTGGTAGATACTGTTCTCGACGGGCAGTACAAAATTGAGTCGCTGTTGGGCAAAGGCGGAATGGGGGCTGTTTATCTCGCGCGCCACATTCTGCTCGGCGATCGGGTAGCGATAAAAATCCTGCCTGCCGAAGTTCGTGGTAACGCCGAATGGCTCCGCAGATTTAGACGCGAAGGCCAGGCGGCGCGCAGATTTCGGCATGCCAACGCGGTGACTGTCTACGATCTGAGAACCGCCGCTGACGGCACCATCTACATGGTGATGGAATACGTCGAGGGCAACACGCTTGATGCCGAGTTAAAGAAGCGTGGCCGTTTTTCTCCTGCTGAAGCCTTAGAAATCCTCAACCCAATCATGAGTGTTTTGCACACGGCCCATGAGATGGGAGTGGTCCACCGCGATTTAAAACCTGAGAACATAATGATCGGGAAGGGCGGCGGTGAGTCGTCCGTCAAGTTACTCGACCTTGGCATTGCCAAGATGCGCGAGATCGCGGGCACTGAGAACACCGGGGCGACAGAGTTAACCATGGCTGGTCAGGTGCTGGGAACGCCTTACTACATGTCGCCCGAGCAGTGGGGCGAAATTGCGCGCGATGGAAATGTTGAGATTGATGGGCGAGCAGATATTTATAGTTTAGGCCTGGTGGCCTATCAGATGATCACCGGGAAGCGCGCTTACTCCGGTGGAACGCTTCATGAATTGCGTCGTGAGCACCTGGCCGTTAAGCCTCGTCCCTTGCGTGAAGTAGCTCCGAATGTTTCGAGCGCCTTCAGCGAAGTCATCACCAGAGCCATTTCGAAGGATCGTAATGACCGCCAACCAACAGCCGGCCAACTCGCGACCGAGTTGCGCCACGCGGTGGAGACGAGTCGCGAACTGCCTCTCGAAGGCGCTACCTTGCTCGGTCCAGAACCAGACGTCGCTCCGTTGCGAGACACTGGAGGAATACCGCAGGCTGTTGTTACCAACTCTGACGTAAATGCAGCAACGATTGTTACCTCGGACGCGGTTCCGGTTAAGCCCATCGTCGCACCGCCACCGGCCGCTCCGAAAGCAAGAGTTCAGCCGCCGATGCCAGCGCCAGCTCAACCGGTCGCCCGGCCTGAAGACATCCCTTCAATCGTAACGATTCAGCAGCCGCCGAGGATCCAGCCGAAATCACGTGGCAAATCCTTCGCCTTGATTGGTGCTGGAGCGCTGGTGCTGATTCTCGCGGTGGTCGGAATTGGCGGTTTTTTGGCGTGGAATTGGTACAAAAACAAGCCCGCGGCCAACGACACCACGAATGCTTCTAATGGGCCAAAGACAGGACCCGGCGCGACAGCCAGCACGCTTAAGGAGTTTGGAAATTATTGGCTTGAGGTGCTTCCTAACGGCCCTCTTAGTGATTCATTGCGCGTGGCAGGTTCTGTTCCCCTGAAATCAGGTCAGGCTTTTAAGTTTCATTTTCAGACTCAGGAAGATGGCTATCTATACATCGTTGGCCCAGGTGAAGGTAGCAAGCTAACCGCGTTTCTAACAGAAAGGCCTGCCAGCGTTTCAGGTCTGGATAGCAATCAAGTGGGCAAGAGTGACGACTTCAGTTTTCCCAGCGGCTTGGAACACTGGTTGGAGCTTGATAAGAAACCGGGAACCGAGGACTATACAGTTATCTTTTCTCCCCAACTGCTTACATCGCCTGCGTTTCTGCGCGAAGAAGCCACGGGCAAACCATTAAACGACACAGAACAAGCGGAGTTTGCTGCATTTCTGGCCCAGCATAAAAGCGGCGAAACCGTCACCGAACTCAATAACCAGGACGCAGCTGGCCCAGCAGTGAAAGTTAAAGTGCCACAACCTCGCGAAGCTGGATCACCTGTTATTTTCGATGTCCGCATTCAACACAAATAAATAGTCCCGACGCGATTGATTTACTTCAAAGGAAAGATTGCCATGAAAAGCAAAAAGGTTATTCCAGCAGGGTTGTTACTGATTCTGGCTTCATTCATAGCTCCTCAAGTAATTGCGCAGCAGGATGAGGACGTACGTGGAGCTTTCTTAACTACGCGACCTAAGACGACAGCCAAGGCGCCACCGGCGAAAAGGCCAAGTCGACGTCGTCCAAAAACTCAGTCCACTGCTGTAACTGCGTCAGGCTCAGTTACCGTGACGCCTGTGGTTACCTCGGGCTCAGTATCGACTGGCCCATCGAACACTCACTCTCCGCGGATGGGTTTAGGCTTAACGCTCTTCATGCGCGACGCCAATGGACATGCAGTTCGCGTCGACCCATCGCGTGAATTTCGCAAAGGGGACCACGTCCGCGTGCTATTGGAATCGAATGCTAACGGGTACCTGTACATCTTCAACACAACCGACGGTGGTAAGCCGGTTATGATTTACCCTGACGCCGAGTTGGATGAAGGCGGCAATTACATACAGGGCCATGTTCCATTTGAAATTCCATCGAGCCTGGGGGCCGAGGAACGTCTGCGTTGGTTCACTTTTGATCAGAACAGCGGCGCCGAAAGACTATATTTCGTTTTCACGCGCGAGCCGTTAGCGGGTATCCCGATGGAGGACGATCTCATTAGTTACTGCCGGGCAAAGAGTGGTAATTGTCCCTGGCGGCCGGCCGACGCCATTTGGGAGCACGTTGGCAAGGCGCTTAACGAACCCACGAAAGTTTCCCGGTCGAAGACAGTCGGCAGGTCGGAGACCCCGGCGGAACAACAAGCCGCCACCAGAGGCATCGGTCTTAATAGAGACGATCCGGAGCCGTCCCTCATTCTGCTCACGGCATCGACCAGCAAAGATATTCTGGTCGCCACCATGGATCTCAATCACAAAGCTGATGGCACAGCGCCAAACAGATAGGAGAAATAGCAGTGAAGACCCCTACTACGAAATTCATGATCGTTACTTTGGCGACAATACTTTCAGTTAGCGCTGCGCCGGCGACATTTTCTCGCAGCATCGTCAATCAGCCGGTCCAACAACCCGACAATGCGTCAGGCGGACTTCGGGAAGGCAGACGTCTACTCAAGCAGGGTAAGACCGACCAGGCGCTGATCCAATTTCAAAACGCCCTCAAGCAATACACCGCGACCAATAATCGAAAGGGAATATCCTCAGTAGAGAATGAACTAGGCGATGTGTATATGCGCCAGGGTCAGGCAAAGATCGCGCTGGGCCATTATCAGAAAGCTTATGAAGCGCTAACCGGCGTCTTGAGCGAAGAACAAAAAAATGCAGCCGCTACGAGTAGTGCAGCAAGCATGCTGGATTCGAGAGCCGGCCAGGTTGCAGACACCGCCGCGAGTGCCAGCGACACTGGATTCAACTCGCAGTTAATCCTGGCCAAGATTGGTGATACTTACTACCGCTTGGGCGACATGGGATCTGCTTCATCTTCTTATTCACGAATGACAATCAAGAAGCCGGAGAGTCCTGCCAAGAAAGCAGGAGGGATGTTTGGCCGGATTGCCCCATCGATTGCGCTGGGAAATGCCACCGACAGCGCATCTCTTGGTTCTGCCGCCGGAGCCGTTGGCGGCGCTCTGGCCGTAAAGAATCAACTCGATCAGTATCGAACAGCGATCGTCTACATGACCTACAACCTTGGGATGGGCCGCATCGCGTTTGCCAATAACGATCTCCCCGGAGCGCGGAAATATTTTCAGGAAGCTGTGGACGCTGGTAAGGCCGGGTTGCCGATGCTCACCAACCTCGGCCAAACACGGCGCTTCCGAGCTGCCGCATTGACCAGTCTCGGAGACGTGACTGTTCGCGAGGGCAAATATAAGGACGCCGGAAAATTGTACGAACAGGCTGCCAAAGGAGCGCGGGACGATAAGCGTTTAGACTTGCTGTGGCCGGCGCAACGCGGACAGGGGCGCAGCCTCTGGTTGATGGCGACACAGGAAAAAGATCCGAAGAAAGCGATGACGACCCGCGAGTCGGCCCTGGTTAACTATCGCGAAGCGCTCAATGCGGTCGAAACATTGCGCTCGGGAAGTTTGCGAGCGGATGAGGCGCGTAGCACCTTTCTCGCAACGACGAAGGACGTTTACGACGAAACTGGTGGCGCTCTTGCAGAAATGGCTTTCCTCTCGGCCCCTGGCGGCGGAGCCCTAACCGGCAAGGCGCTTGAGTATGCGGCGGAGGCTTTTAAGGTTACCGAACAAGCCCGCTCGCGCTCACTGCTCGACATGTTGAGCGAAACAGGCACGGCTATAACGGAAGGCATTCCTGCCGACTTACTAAAACGCAAGCAGGATAATCTGGATCGACAACAGGAAATCGCCGAACAAATAACCGGCGCGAGTCTGGTTCCAGACGAACAGAAAAAGAAGCCGTCTGAGCTTGAAGCTGAACTCGATCAACTTCAAACCGATTTTGACAGCATTGAAAATCAAATCAGAACAGCCAGCCCGCGCTACGCCAGTCTGACCGCAGGCAAACCTCTGACGCTCGCCGAAGTGCAGCAGAACGTTCTAGACGACCAGACCGTGTTGTTGGAATACGTGCTCGGCAACGACAGTTCGTATCTCTGGGCGGTGAGTAAGAGCGAAGTAATGTTGTTCAAGCTCCCTCCGCGGCCCGCGGTTGAGAAATTGGCAACTGATCTGCGTGCACAACTAATTCCGTCGAAGCTGCAACGCCGAATTGTTGGAATCGATGTGATGGCTGATGCGCAGCGTGGACTCGGAGTCAGCGCCACGCCTTTCGCCGAAGACGCCGCCGCTTTCGTGCCGGCATCGAACGCCCTTTACAAAGTTGCGATTGAACCTGCTGTTACGATGATCGGAACCAAGAGGCTCTTAGTTTCGGCCGACGGAGCTCTGAACTATGTGCCTTTCGAAGCTCTGGTTAAGTCGGGGGAACTCACCGATTATTCGTCGCTTCCTTATCTGATCAAAACAAATGAAATTGTTTATGCGCCGTCCGCCTCGGTCGTTGGCGCCATCAGGCAACAGCAAAACGCACGCGGTACGGGTCCAATTCTGGTGATGGCTGACCCGGTCTTCAATTCCGCCGACACGCGTGCCAAGGGTGCTGTCGCAGCGTCAAATTCCGAAACGCGAGGCCTGGGTATCCAAAGCGCGCTAACCGACGTCACCGGTAAGGATGCCGGTTCAGCAGCGGAATCGGCCAAGATGCAGGGCCTGCCGTTAGCACGACTGGCAGGCACGCGGGCAGAGGCAGAGCAAATCGTAAAGCTCGCGAAAGCCGCGGGCTCGACGGCTGACATGTGGCTCGATCTTGAAGCGAGTGAAGACAATGTCGATACGAAGGACATGAGCAAGTATCGCATCCTGCATATCGCGACTCACGGCTTATTGAATGCCGAACGTCCTCAGTTTACCGGCGTGGTCCTTTCGCTGGTTGGAAACAAGACTGAAGATGGCTTCTTACGGACTGACGAAGTTTTCAACCTCAAATTAGGTTCGCCGCTAGTCATGCTTTCGGCTTGTGAAACAGGGTTAGGAAAAGAGAAGCGTGGCGAAGGGGTGATGGGCCTGACCCGGGCCTTCATGTATGCGGGCGCCCCAACCGTTGGTGTCAGTCTGTGGTCAGTGGCAGACCGATCTACAGCAGACCTGATGAGTGATTTCTATAAGCGTTTACTAACTCCCGGAACCGGCGGCGCTCCTTCCACTGCAATGCGTGATGCCCAACTAGCTATGATCGCTGGGAAGAAATACAGCGCACCATTCTACTGGGCCCCGTTCGTGCTTGTGGGCGACTGGAAGTAAACAGCCAAGTAGTTCGTTAAAATAGTGGCGACGAAATCTCGTTTGCAGGTTTAAGAAATAAGCAAACTAGTTTCGTCGCCATCTTATTTACACATTCACGAGAAATCTGGTCCACTGTACATCCCCGATGCGGTGTGTCTCATACCCAATCGTATACCCCGGTCAGATTGAGTACCTCCACACCAGCATATTTGCTTGGTTTTCGCAGATTGCGGAGTGGCACGATGGTTGTAGTAGTACATTCGTGGCACTTGCTCGAGCCAAAGATATTCGATTGAAAATCGGGCGTTGGAAAATGGAGGGGACAAAACAATGAATACTAAAAAGACAGGTTTCTTAGCACGCGCATTAATGTTTGTAATGGTGGCGTTCCTGGCAGCACCAGCGGCGGTTTTCGCACAGAGTCAGGGTCGAGGCAAACCGACTGAAGTTTTTGTGAATGGTCACGATGCTAGAGATGGTCGCTGGGACCAGGATCGTCGCTGGGAACAGGATCGCAGACGTGATGACCGACGCCGAGATCGTCGGGATGATCGTTGGGACCGGCGCAATGGCCGTACCGATGATGGTTATGGCAACTACGGTGGATCATTCAATCTTCGCCAGACCGCTTTGAATGCTGGTTTCGCGGATGGTGTGAAGGAAGGTCGTAAGGACCGTAGCCGGAACGAGAGATTTGAGTTTCGCGACGAAGGTAATTTCCAGAGTGCGACTCGCGATTTCAGTTCGCGCTTAGGTGACCGGGAAATCTATCGAACCTATTACCGACAGGCTTTTGAGAACGGTTACAGGGACGGATACGCAGGTTACTAAGAACAAGGCAGGGGTGCTAATTACAGGGGCGAGAGACGCAATCTCTCGCTCCTGTTTTTCCGTTTGGCTTCCTTCTTTGTGTGAGACAATGCGATAGGCTACTATCGATAGACCAGTAAACAGGGGTGGGGAACATGCCAGAAAACTTCGAAAGACTTACTGAACCAGAGGCGATCGACAAGCTAACCGAACAATCAAAGGGTCGGCCGGTGGTTATTTTCAAACATAGTTTGACCTGTCCGATCAGCGCTGCGGCTTTTGATCAGATGGAGGTTTTCGAAGGGCCTGTGTCGCTCGTGGAAGTGCAAAAGGCGCGAGCGCTTTCCAATGAAATAGAGAGCCGGCTGGGAGTGACGCATGAGTCACCGCAAGTTATCGTCATGCGTAATGGGCAGGTGGTGTGGAACGCATCCCACTTCAAGATTACTTCTGACGCCGTAGCAAAGGCTGTTAACGAAGCACGAAACGGCAACGATGGCTCGCTTAGGTAAAGAATGATCGAGGGAAGTGAAAGACGCGGGCCGGCGATTGAGCCGCGTGAAATCAAGCAATCCGGAGATGTGGGCCTGAACATTACCTGGGGAGATGGGCTAACTAGCGAGTTCAAAGCAGCCGAGCTGAGACGAGTTTGCCCGTGCGCCCAGTGCGTAAACGAATGGACAGGTCAACGAACGCTGAAACCGGAGACGATTTCCGAGGAATTATCGATCGCTGACATTAGTGTGGTAGGACGTTACGCTTTGAACTTCCGTTGGAGCGACGGCCACGAAACTGGCATCTATAGTTTTCGGTATTTGCGGGAATTGGCTGAATCCTCAGGGGTCAGGAACTCGTGACCAGCAAGCGAGAGTCTAAGAGATGAACGAACAAGATTTCTTTAACGAAAAACAGGAATTCAAGAAGGCGACTTTCAGTTGCCCACATTGCCGTGAACGTATGGAATACGAAGTTCGGTGGTTGAAACGCACCAAAAAATCCAATCTACCGCGTGGTGCCAACGAACAGGATCGAATGCGCTTCCAAAAATCCCGCGACTACATGGTCAGAATTGACGATATGCTGGCCTGCAAAAATATGCGCTGCCGGCGACGTTTTGAAATACCCAGTTCTCAGTCAGTCGTTTTTATCTAGCTGCCAGAGCACCCCCAAAATTCCTCGCCTCATTTGATCTTCGTCGCCTACTTAATACCGTCAGTCCCGTCTCCGGCCGTGTCGCAAAAATCCTTCTAGTGAAACACTGTCAGATTTGTTTTAACGTCACACCCGGTAAGGCTGCACCAGAGATCGCAAAAAACAAAGGGCTTATTGAGATGTTCTGGTTCCGCCTCAATGGCCTTCGCGTTGCTCATACTGCCAGTTCGAATACCGAACTTAGGGAGTCAACATGGAATCGCAGCAGTACTTCGCCGGAGCCGACAAAACCAACACGTCATTCCTTTCGCCGCTTGAACGGAAGCTCGCGCCTCTCGTCATTCCCAGGATTCCAAGCTGGCTCGAGACACATCATCTAACAATGCTGACCCTGCTCTGGTCGGGGCTCATCATCCTCTTCAGTTTTTTCGCGGCCAGGAATATCCGGTGGCTGTGGATGGTCTCGCTGATGATTGCGCTCCAGTGGGTTACCGACCATTACGACGGCAAGGTTGGAAAGTACCGGAACACAGGCCTGGTGAGGTGGGGATATTACATGGACCACCTTCTCGATTACGTCTTCCTTTGTTCGATCCTGATTGGCTACGCCTTCATCCTGCCTGAGCGGTCACGGTTCCAGTTATTGCTGATGCTGGCACTGTTTGCGGCCTACGACTTCAGCACCTTCCTGGCGTTTGCGGCAATGGACAAGCTCAAGATTAGTTATCTGAAATTTGGCCCTACGGAATTCCGGGTTGCCTTGATCATCATCAATGGTTTGCTGATTACGTTTGGTACAAAGCACATGATTAACGGATTGAAATGGGTCAACGGCGGTGCAGCAATTGGTCTGGCATTTCTTGTTTACGGGACCCAGAAAAGGATTTGGCAGCTTGATATGCGAGGGAAACCAGTCCAGAGTAGAAAGAAGGAGCCCGCCGGTGAGGCACAATTAATCGCAGCAAAAGAGTATTCCTGAGGTTCCCTCAGCATTTCGCGTCTTTGGGCAATCTGATTTCCTACCGAGAATCGTAATTCAAGTCGGTGAGGAATCCTCGCCGGAGTTCTGGCTTACCATTTGCTGTCTACCAGTGCAAGAAGGAGCGGCCCGACTCGTTCTAAGTCAGAAGCAAAGAATCCGGGAACTCCGCGAGACTAAATTCGTTCAAGAGATAAGCAATATTATCGAGAACACACAAGGTGTGAACATGTCAGAAAAGAAAGCAATCAAAATCATCAAGAAGGACGAGCGAGCACGCAAAACCGTGCCTGCTGTAAAAGGAAACACGAAGGCCCAGAGCGCGCGTGAAATGGTTCAAACTGTGACCAATTGGGTTAACGAGCTTCAGCAAAAGCGCCGTGTCGAAACCGCCGAGGCGATCAAATCGCTGCTTCCGAAGAGCCCGCGTCCCAGCGAGGCTTAGATCCAACTCCAATTTGAGACTGGAAAGCCTGAGACGGGCGTCTCAAGCTTTGTTTGCATCGGCGCGCAGGCGGGTTTGCTGAACTCCAAACAGCATTGACACCTGCCTGCACCGGCGTTAGCATCCGGAACCTCTCAGCAGAATTTCGTTGAACCGTTCAAGGCATCAGGCCATGTCGAAGAAATCTTCTCGCGCAGTCAAAGGGAAGAAAGCCCGGCAAATTTTTGAGGGCATTCGCAAGCCACTTGCACCGCCAGGTCATCCCATGACTCAGGCAAAGCCGGAAGAAAAGGCCCGGCCAGCCGGCAGGAAAGCCAAGCATAAACGGAAACCTGACGTGGCCGCATTAGACGACGAGTAGGGACTTCCGTTTTGTCATCATCGCCTCAAACAGAGAATCAACCTGATTCGGCGCTCGCGAATTCGTTTATCAAGCGAGCGCGAATGTTTTTAACGGAAGAGTATCTTCCCAAGATAGAACGCTGCGTTGAGAAACTTACTAGCGAGCAGATCTGGTGGCGGGCGAATCCTGAATCAAACAGTATTGGGAACCTTATCCTGCACCTCTCCGGTAATGCTCACCAGTGGATCGTGTGCGGCTTGGGAGCTGAAACAGACAATCGGAAGCGGCAAACCGAGTTTGACCAACGCGGCGATTTTTCGCGTGACGAATTATTGGCGCTGTTGCGGAAAACTGTTGAAGCTGTCGACCAAACACTAAAGCAGTTCGACACTAATCAGCTCCTCTCAGCTTACCCGATTCAAGGAACGACCAGCACCGCACTGGATGCGATCTTCCATGTCACTGAACACTTCTCCATGCACACCGGTCAGATAATCATGCAAGCAAAAATGTTAGCCCAGGTTGACATGAACTTCTATGACTTCTCCTCAGGCAAGCCGGTGCATACGTGGCATGAGGCAGCCTCATCGACTCGCAACGAGTGATTAATCATTAAACTTTCTAATTTTTGCGATTCGTGATTAATATAGTGAGTGTTCATCAATCCTATCGAGGAGATCAACCCTGAATGACTTACGTCGTTGCAGAGCCTTGCGTAAACTGTCGATACACAGACTGCGCTCTCGTTTGTCCCGTCGAGGCTTTTCACCTTGACGATGACATGTTGGTGATCAATCCAGAAACCTGCATCGATTGCGACGCGTGTGTGCCAGAGTGTCCGGTGGAAGCAGTTTTCGCCGAGGCAAATGTGCCGGCTGAGTGGACGCAGTTTACTCAAATCAACGCGGACCGGGCTTTAAGTGGCCTTCCTACGATAACTGCACGAATGGATCCGCTGTGCGAGTCAGTGGCCGCTTCGCACTAGCTTTAAATGAAACAGCCTTCAAAGCGTTTACTCGGCGCCCTGGCCCTTGCTGCGGGTGCGGTGGGCGCGGCTGGAGCTTTGTTAAGAAAGAGAAGGAAGATGGGAGCCAGCCAACAGCAAGCGAAGAACCCCTTAAACGTTTGGGCCAGACCGGGAATGGTCGTAACTTTTAGAGCTGAACTGATGCCTGGACGTGATCGAGAACAACGGACTGCGCGGATTAAAGAGCTTCTACCCAGCGGCCGCGTGCTGTTGCACGAAGTTGAGGGCGAGCATGCTCAAAACGAGTTTGAAAGAATAGGCTAGGATAGTTCCCACGAAACTGAATTCCTCACGCACCAATTAGAATTCGTAGTTCCTTCCAGGTTCCATCACTCCAAGTCGGGGTATCTTCAACGCTGCTAGCTGCTCGATTATTGTGTCGCGGTATGCAGGCTTGATGTGCACTGCCAGGATTTCCAGCCCGTTGTGGTTCAATTTTCCGAGTTCGCGTTTCAATGAGGCAGGTGTGAAGTGACGTGACACTTCAGCCAGCGAGGCCATCGCGTCGGGGAAGGACGCCTCGATGAGAAGTGCATCCACGGAAGGAGCCTGATTTACTATTTTCCAGAAGTCTTCGGTTTCGTATGTGTCAGAACTAAAGGCGACTGTGGTTTTGTCGTCTGATATTACCAGTCCTATGGTAGGCACGATGTGATTGACCGGCACGGCCGTCACGGTTAGATGCGCCACCTTAAACTCCGCGCCAATCGGAATCGGAACGTATTCCATTACTGGTCCGAAGTCGTTCTTAAGCTCCGAAAATCTCGGGTAGACATTCCAATTGAAAATATCTCGCTCCAGTAAGTCGATCACCTCCGGCGTCGCATAAACGCGCATCGGAGTTGTCAGCACCGGGTATAGGTCATCAATGAAGATTGGCAGGCTGGCGATATGGTCCATGTGCGGGTGGGTGACAATGATGTCGCGGACGTTGTCCCGCTGCTCGGCAGAAAGCGCAAGCGCGATGCTACCTGCATCGACCGCTACACATTCATCGATGAGGAAACAGGTCAAACGTTGATCTAAGGTTGCTTGACCCTGACTATCAAAGGTGCTGGGTAGAAGTTGGATTCTCACTGGTCAGTTAGGGGGTAAAACCGCCATCGCTTAGGGCAGTTAGTATATGTCAAGAGATAGCAGTTGGGTGAACTTTGTTGTTCTACACCGGGGATTACTAGGTTCGCAGTCGTCGCAGTAAGTCGTGCATCGCCGCGCGGTAAGCAACTTCTCTTTCAGTTGCATCCTCTTCATGGAACCCTCTGGCGACCCGGCTGCGGTGGAAAGCTAATTCGCTGGCCGCCTGGTTAAGCTGCCTGCACTCCTGCCATTTCCTAACACCTCCTTTTGAGAAGGCCCTGTAGGATGCTCCCATGCGTCCTCGAATTGTGCAGAGCTGCGCATATTCCTGTTGAGTTAAGAACCCTCCATGAAAGTCTGGAGTGAGAAACTCGCGAATCAATTTGCCTTCTCGCCGCAACGCCAGGCCAATCACGATGAACATCAGGAAGAATGCTGGAACCATGATCACGACGTACATCAAAATAAACCCAACAGCACCACCCAGGTAAATAGAACCGTTCCAGATGGTGTGCATGGCTATCGCAGCGCCAAGTCCGATGAGAGGAGTAATGAACTTAACCAACGTATTTGACGATTGCCGGGCCAGTCCCAAACCGATACCGGTCATACTGGTAAACAGCGGATGCGAAAAGGGAGCAAGTGCGCCTCGTAACACGAGAACAATCTTCAGCCCTTCCTCGCCGCCCTCCAGGGCCGCTCGGCCGTAGTATTGAATGTTTTCCGTCATGGCGAACCCAAGCCCTACCATGGCGGCGTAGACGATTCCGTCAATGACTCCATCGAATTCGTCCTTCTTCCAAAAGAAAAAGATAAAAAGGATTAGTGCCTTCGCACTCTCTTCCACGATTGGAGCTGAGATGACGGCCCCAAACACGTCGCCGGCCCGGGCATCCTCCGTCATCATCGCGACCGCCATTCCACTTGCGGTGTTGAGTATGAAGGCAAAGAAAACCGCGACCATTGCTCCCCAAAAGAAAGCAGTCGCCAGCATCCAATAAGGTTCAGCCTCGTAACGATCGATCCAAAGAACCAGAATCAGGTAGATCGGAACAGGAATAGTCGCTGTTACTAAGCCGATAAGTAAGCCTACGGGCCCAGTTTCAACGCCTATCAAGAAGAGAACCAGCAGCCCCAAAAGAAGGGCGATGAGAGCAGCGATCACGCCGAGAAAGATCTTGATTACACTCGTCGAGCGCGGCTTCATGCCTGGGGGCTGGATGATCGGGGCGCCAGGAAAAATTGTGGGATTCATTGATGCTTCGTGGAGAGTCAAATTCGAAGTTCATCTAACGACGGCCGAGTATATAGCAGAGCGTAATTAGAGAGCGAGTGTGAGACAGAATCGTTAATGCGCGCGAACGGTGCTATCGCGCACAAGTTTGAGCACGTCCTCCGTCGATTGAATACGTAGCGCCGGTAATCCAGGCAGCCTTCTCCGAGGCAAGAAAACAGATCAACTCCGCTACTTCTGAGGCTTCGCCTACCCTGCCTAGCGGGTGGGTTCCTTTCGAATGCTCGAGAAACTTAGCATAGTCCTTCGCACTCATCCCGCCCCGTTTGTGAATTTTTGTAATCACAACTCCGGGATTGACGGCGTTAACGCGTACTCCTTTCGCCGCCAATTCCAGAGCCGCGCATCGCGTTAATTGATCCAAACCAGCTTTGGAAACACAGTACGAAAGTACGCCGGGGAAGGCTCGTAAACCGGTAACACTTGAAACGTTAACCACATTGCCGCGACGGGGTATCAAAGCCGGCATCGCAGCCTTCATGAGCAAGAAGGGTGCGCGCAGATTGATGTTGAGCATCGCATCCCATGATTCTAGAGGCGTGTTTTCAATCGTGCCGCTAGAAATATGGCCCGCAGCGTTTACCAAAACATCCAAGCCTTTGAAGTGCTCGACGGCTTCTGCCACCGCAGCTTCAGCTTCAGATTGTTCTGCAAGATTCGCTTGAATCACACGACACTCACTACCGATTTCACCTAGTTCGCTCGCCAGTTCCTTTAATGCGTCGGAATCGCGGCCAACCGCAGCCACATTCGCGCCCGTCTGCGCAAATCGCACCGCGGTCGCCCTCCCGATACCCGAGGTGGCGCCAGTGACCATTACGATCCTATTTGCAAACTCCTTGTCCATTCGATTGATACCTTCCTTTGGCTGTATAAAGTATTGATTACGCAACAGTCCTGATGTTGACAGCAGAATAGCAAAAAGCCGACTATTACGCTGTTTTCGAAGTGTTTGATCATTTGCGGTTCTTTCCGGCCAAAATCGCGGCCAGCGACTTGGTAATTAATTCAACCTGAGAAAGATAATTGCGCAATCATTCTGCGAATGAGTTTTTTCCCCGGCAGGTGCGACGACCGCACAGCATGGGTGAGTCGTCGCATGGACGCATGCCTCGAACCAGGCCGTCCAGCGCGGGATATTTTCTTGCTGCAGCGGTAACTGCGTTTACGCTATTCCTCGCGCTTTGGTGGATTCTTGTTAGCGGCGACGAAGAAGCCCCATGGATTCCTGCAGGACTGGGTGCGAGTGTGGTGCTGCTGGTCGCACTGTCGGCTCGCGAAGTCGTGATGCGCAGGGCTTGGACCCGCTATCTCCTTGAACAAGGCGCAGAAGGCTCCAGTCGAACAGTCCGAGATAAGAAACCATCAGCGTCAAAGCTTCAGTCATCGTCTTCCTTACTCTCGGCCACGTGGCGCAACTTGCAGAAGCAATCCGAGAAAGCCGATTCAGGATCGACTCCGGATTCGCATCTCGACGTTTTTCACCTGTGCCAGGATTATTTAGGCTCAATCGAAAGCGCGCTGCGGGCGAACAACCTTCCGGGCGAAAAACGAGTAGCACTGAAAGCGGGGCGGGATCGAGTCCGTGGCCTACAAAAACATCACTTGCTGACATGGGCCCGCGACTCCTCACGCGTCTTAACATTTGAAGCGCAACAGCGGGCCCGGATGTCCGAGAAAATCGAAGCGGCAAACCGAGCTTTGCACTGCGTTGAATCCGCTCAGAAGTATTACCCAGACGAACTTGAGCTGAATGAATCGAGTGTCGCGATTCATGAGTTTATTGCGTCGGTTAAAGTCGCGCATTGGGTTGAGTTAGCGGAGCGCTCCGCCTTTAAGGGTCATTACCGGCGGGCCATCGAACGTTATAAAGATGCTCTTTTTTACCTGAATCGCGGCGAGATGAAGGATGAGGTTCGCATCCCGAACGCCGAAAGAATAGGCAGGGAGATCGAATTGCTCAAGGCGCGAGTTCAGGAACAGAAGAATCTCAAAGCAACTCACAACGGAAAGAAAATAGACACCCAGGACACCTCTCATGGGGATCTCCCAGAAATGCCCTAAATGCCACAGTTCCCGCATTAGGAAGGGGTATAAACCTACGCCTTTCCTGCTGCGGATGGTTGGCTTGCGTCACCTTTTATGCAATGATTGCAACTTGCTGTTCACAGGTTTTTCGATCGGCGAGATTGGTTCCGGGCGAAAAATTCGACCTAAGAACCCTTCAGCGGAAAAGGGTTCCCCAAGCGATTTACCTGAGCAAAGTGATAACTGAAAAGTGTTTTAACGGTGGACAGGGCATCGATTGACTCTGCCGCTACATCTTCTGAGAGGCAGGAAATTCGACTCTCAATGATTGAGGTTTTTTATGAAGCGACAATTCTTATTGGTGGCAATGTTTGGCAGCCTGGTTTTTCCGACATTAGTGCAGACGCAGGAACCGCAACAGAGCTCACCTCCTCCACCTAACCAGGTCTTTTCGTCATCTAACTCTGCCGATGTTCAAGGCATTAAGAATTATCTGTTGGGCCCTGGAGACACGATTGACGTTCGGGTTTTTGGCCAGAGTGATCTCAATGCAGTGGCTGAGGTCGATAGCGACGGCAACATCAGCTCGTTGCCGTTTCTGGAGAAGCCTATTGTTGCCAAGTGTCGCTCTGAAAAACAAATTCAGGCTGACATCGCAGCAGCTTATTCCAAGTACATAAAGAACCCTCAGATCAGCGTCCGCATCGTCGAGAGGAAAAGTCGGCCACCTGCAATCGTGTCGGGAGCGGTCAGATTACCGACCCGCGTCATCATGATGCGAAAGGTTCGACTTAACGAAGTCATGGTTAGTGCCGGCGGTTTCACTGATAGAGCTTCAGGAACAATTCAGATTTTCCATACTGAACCAGTGATGTGTCCTCAGCCGGGCGAGGAAGCAGTAGTGGCTCAGAGTGAGACCTCAACAGAAGTGCCTCTCGAAATTGTGAAGCTCTCTGAATTGAAGGCTGGTAATCCGAAGGCAAATCCTGTAATCCGACCAGGCGACTTCATCCTCGTTACGGAAGCTGAACCGGTCTATATCACTGGCAGCGTGGTCTCTCCTACCGGCGTTTACCTAACCGATGATCTTACGCTGACCCGTGCGCTTGCCATGGCTGGCGGCGTGCGCAAGGAAGGTAAGTCAGACGGCGTGAAGATCTATCGAACGACACCCGGCGGGAAACAGGAAGTCATCAAGGCTGATTACAGTGCCATTAGAAAACTCAAAGCTCCAGATGTGCTGCTAAAGGCTTACGATGTAATCGACGTCCCCGAAGCCGGGTTGTTCTCACCGGGACGAATTCTTCCGACCTTGCTCGGAGCGGCGACTGGTGGATTGGGAGGCATGATGAATTCCGCTGGCGGTTCCGTTTTTCGGACCACGACAATTCGCTAGAGCTTAGATGAAGTTCAAGGGGGTCTGAACCAGGCCCCAAATACATAACTGATCCGGAGTAGTTAAGATGAAGCATACGAAGAGCGTCGCAGGTGAACGACGACGAAGAAGACTTTTTACTGTTTTATGGAGTGCACTGATCGCCATAGGCACTATTGTGCTGATCTACTGGGAGTTGACCGCCATTCTTTACATTGTGGCAACTCTTGGCGTCAGTGTGTTGCTCGTGATCGTAGCACTCTCAGATTTGCGTCGTGGCGAGAAGGGTTTGACTGACTCGCAGGGCATCAATGATTCGGCTGCGTTAGGTAGCGGAATTACCTCAACCTTCGGCGCCAATAATCCGTAAAAGGAACGCGCGTCCACAACTTTGGCACGCTCGTATTTCTGAATGATCCACCACTTCTTTCTCACCAAATCCTCCAGCTAATTCGCAGATAATTTAGTTTTTAGAACCAGTTGAAAGTTTAATCGGTCTGTAGCATAATCCGCCTGCGTTCACCTCCCCGGTGGACGAAGTGGTCGCGTGGGGTGAGGACACGTGGCCTTAGGGTGGGGGCTGTGGGAGGCCCCCGCCCGTTTATTTTTGGGGGCCAAATTACAGAACCGAGCTCGGTAACGCCGGATGCAGATGGGTAGTAACAATTCAAATGATCTTGCTGCTGCTCTACTGAATTGCTCTTAAGCATTCGGCTCTACCGCGCTCCATTCTGCACGATCCTATTGACGTAGTCTCGAATCGGCGTAGAATCCACGACTAAAATCCTAGGGGGAAGGCCAGAGAATATCAGTCGCCATGCGCCTGGCCCATACGATGGTTCTTTCCGAGAGCGCAAAGCAACGGTTCAAGCGGTGGTTGTTCAGAGGTCAGAGGGACACCGAGTCAGAAGCACAATCGGACACCAGTCCTCATAAGCAATATCCCTGGTGGAAAGTGATGTGTTTGACCGGTGTCGACTATTTCTCGACGCTGGGTTATCAACCTGGAATTGCTTTTCTCGCCGCCGGCGTTCTTTCACCGATCGCCACACTTGTGCTGGTCCTACTCACACTCTTCGGCGCACTCCCAATGTATCGTCGCGTCGCCGCGGAAAGCCCTCATGGCGATGGCTCGATTTCCATGCTCGAGAATCTCCTCTCGCGTTGGAAAGGTAAGCTTTTTGTACTCGCGCTCCTTGGGTTCGTGGCCACCAGCTTTATCATCACCGTCACGCTGTCGGCAGCCGACGCTACGGCGCACATCATTGAGAATCCTTTTGTAATCGATCACATGCAGTTCCTGCATCATCGTGTGATTGTCACGTTGATTTTGATTGCTGCCCTCGGCGCTATTTTTCTCAAGGGATTCAAGGAAGCGGTCGGAATTGCCGTGGTCTTAGTGGCTGTCTACCTGGTCCTTAACCTGGCAGTGCTGGTGACCTGTCTGTATACCGTTGTAACCAATCCCACGGTGGTCTGGAATTGGAAAGCCATGCTTTTCCAAACCTACAGCAACCCGCTGCTGATGATTGGGACTGCGATGATTGTTTTTCCAAAACTCGCACTTGGACTATCGGGCTTCGAGACCGGCGTCGTAGTGATGCCGTTAGTGAAGGGCGATCGAGACCTTAGTCAGGATGATGTCGAAGCTATTCACACGACGCGCAGCGCTCGCACCGTTGCTGACGTCGACCCAAGCGCCCAGGAATTGTTGCAGGCGCGAATTCGGAACACGCGCAAACTGTTGACGACCGCCGCCGTCATCATGAGCTTCTTGCTGGTGGCCAGCAGCATCTGTACGACACTCTTAATTCCGGCGGAGGAGTTTCGTCCCGAGACACCGGCGCAGGGAGGTGGCAAGGCTAACGGACGCGCGCTCGCATATCTTGCGCACCTCTATCTCGGGGACATCTTTGGTACTGCGTACGATCTAAGCACGATCTCAATCCTTTGGTTCGCCGGATCGTCCGCGCTTGCCGGGCTGCTCAACATCGTGCCGCGCTATCTACCGCGATATGGAATGGCACCCGAGTGGGCACGAGCGACGCGGCCTCTCGTCGTAGTCTTCACCGTGATCGGTTTTATCGTAACCATACTGTTTCGAGCTGACGTCGATGCACAGGGTGGCGCCTACGCGACCGGCGTACTGGCACTGATGACCTCAGCTGCGATCGCTGTCACCCTTTCAGCTCGACGCCGAAAAGAGAAGATTCAGTGGGCATTCATGCTCATCTCGCTAATCTTTAGTTACACCACTGTTGTCAACATTATTGAAGAGCCCGAAGGCTTAAAGATTGCAACGATCTTTATTCTCGTGATTGTCATCAGCTCGTTGTTCTCTCGCGTTTGGCGGTCGACCGAATTGCGCGTGGAACGCGTAGAGCTTGATGACACTGCTCGCGAGCTGATCCGACAGGCGGCCCGGGGTACCATTCGCATCATTACTAATCGCTGCGATACCGGAACCGCAGCCGAGTATCAACAAAAGGAGCGCGAAAAGCGCGAGGACAACCACATTCCACCCGAGGCGCCGATCCTATTCTTTGAAGTTACACCTGGAGACGCATCAGAGTTTTCCGGCGTCCTTCGAATTACGGGCGAGAATGTTGATGGATATAAAGTGTTGCGTACCGAGTCCGCAGCTGTTCCCAATGCAATTGCAGCCTTCCTGCTCTTTCTGCGAAATGAAACAGGAAAGCTTCCGCACGTGTACTTCGGCTGGAGTGAAGGCAATCCAGTTTCGTATCTCATGAAATACATTGCGTTTGGCGAAGGAGACACTGCACCTGTAACTCACGAGGTGTTGCGTCAGGCTGAGAAGAATCCCGAACGACGTCCGGTGGTCCATGTTGGCGGTTAGAACGTGTACAGGAGCCGAGCGCGGTAGCGCCGAATGCAGGAATCCCTTCTGCTATGTAGGGGCCTCCAGGATCCAGCGCTACCGCGCTCGGTTCTGTAACGATTTCCGGTTGAACAAAGCTTCGCACGGGAGTAGTATCCGATTGTTGAAAATTTAGTCTGCCGAAGTGACGCACTCTCAGATGTAGCGGGTCACGCGGGGGAACCAGATGTTTCGCTAAGTCGAAACCGGGGCGAATCGTTGGACTCGAGCGGTCCACGTAGAACACTTCCAGTTCAAGCCCGTCAGCTAACCTCGTAGGCTATTAGGAAGGGCGGTGCCGCGATCTCTTTTAGGCGTGGAGCACATTGCTCCACGCCTTTTTCGTTGTGTGCCGAGCATGTTCGACAGCTTGGAGGTGAAAGTCCTCTACTCAACCTGATGGAGGTGAAGAGTTAGCGAAGCGCAAGGGGCGTCGTCGTGAGGCGAGGTCTGAAGGAAGGGTGGAGCAAAAGCGCGAGCCGATGAACAAAAACCGGATAGGAGGCATACGGCGTCGGGCGAGTTGGCAACTGACAGCGAAGCCCATATCCATCAAGGGCGCTGGTTGTAAATCCGGCGGCGGTGCGCTGAAGGCGGTCGAGCCTACCTCGGGAGATCTGTTGCGTGTCGTGGACTCACGACTGAAACTGGTGTGAGGCAGTTGATCGCGCAACCGAAGTCAGCAGAGGGCATAGTAGGACCGCTTTATCCAACAAGCGGTGATGCAGGTACTACGACGCATTTGGGACGGGAAGTTTTCCGATTACAGCTACGGGTTTCGCCCGCGGCGGTCGGCACATCAACTTGATAGATGGCTCAGACGCAGTTTGCGTTCGGTGGTCTGGAAGCAGTGGAAGTATACGAGGGTGCGGTTTGCTGAGTTACGTAAGCGGGGCCTGAGCAAAGACCTTGCCGCACAAACGGCGGGCAGTGCTCATGGCCCGTGTCGGCTCAGCAACTCTCCAGCCCTCGCTATCGCGCCGCCCAATGCCTACTTCGCCTCGCTTGAACTCCGAGCTTGGTTGTTTAAATAGCTTAACTCGCCGAACCGCCGTGTACGGACCCGTATGCACGGTGGTGTGACAGGGAAAGCTGGCGATAGCTTACCTATGTCGATTTCGGGAGAGGCGGTTTGCAACGTGAAGTACAGTAGGAAATTCAAACGTTGGTTGTATCGTGGCGGGAAGCAGTCAAGTCACGATCAGCCCACTGCTCACAAGCAATACCCCTGGTGGCAGGTCATGTGTTTGACAGGCGTCGATTACTTCTCGACCCTCGGCTACCAACCCGGTATCGCGTTCCTTGCCGCGGGCGCTCTCTCACCAATCGCCACTCTCATACTTGTCCTCTTAACACTCTTCGGTGCTTTGCCCATTTACAATCGAGTAGCTGAGGAGAGCCCGCATGGAGAGGGTTCGATTTCCATGTTGGAACATCTGCTGCCGCGTTGGAAGGGCAAGCTTTTTGTCCTGGTGCTCCTCGGCTTCGTAGCCACCGATTTCGTGATCACGATGACTCTCTCTGCTGCCGATGCCACGGCGCACGTCATTGAAAATCCATTCACCCCGGAGTTATTCAAACATCAACTCGCGATCACGCTCGTCCTTCTGGCTCTGCTCGGCGGAGTGTTTCTCCGCGGGTTCAAAGAGGCTATCGGTATTGCTGTAATTCTGGTGGTTGCTTATTTGGCGCTGAACGGCATTGTGGTCGGCTATGGCCTGTACGAATTGTTCACTCATCCTCAGCACTTTCCGGAATGGACGGAGATGCTGTTTCAGCATCCACGAGTTCATGGCAGCGCCTGGCTCATCGTTGCAGTCTCGCTGATGTTGTTTCCAAAGCTTGCGCTAGGCCTCTCTGGATTTGAAACCGGTGTGGCCGTGATGCCCCTCGTGAAGGGTGACACTGACTTAAGCGCCGAAGATTGGGACAGCATTCATGCAACCAGATCCGGGCGGCCCGCTGGACCTAATACTAAAAGGCAGATTGAGGGAAGGGTACGAAACACTCGTAAGTTGTTGCGGACCGCCGCAGTCATCATGAGTGTCATGCTGATCAGTAGCAGTGTTGTGACTACCACCCTCATCCCCCCTGCCGAGTTCGAAGAAGGTGGCGACGCAAACGGAAGAGCGCTGGCCTACCTGGCGCATCATTATTTCGGCGATATATTTGGCACTCTTTACGACTTGAGCACTATCTCAATCCTTTGGTTTGCGGGCGCTTCGGCGATGGCTGGTCTGTTAACCATCGTGCCGCGATACCTGCCGAAGTATGGAATGGCTCCGCAATGGGCCCAGGCCACTCGGCCGTTGGTGCTGGTTTACCTCGTAATCGCCTTCGCCGTTACCGTGATTTTTAATGCCGACGTTGATGCTCAGGGAGGGGCTTATGCTACCGGCGTGCTGGTATTGATGAGTTCCGCAGCTATCGCCGTTACGTTATCTGTGCGGAGGCGCCGCAAGAATTGGATACCGTTTCTATTGATCGCGGTCGTATTCGCTTACACCACGCTACAGAATATTCACGAGCGACCGGAAGGCATAAAGATCGCTTTCTTCTTTATCCTCGCGATTGTGGTGGCATCGTTGGTGTCGCGCGTTTGGCGATCTACTGAGCTACGCGTCGAGAAAATTGAGCTGGATGATCTGGCGCGAGAGTTTGTGCGACGAGCCGCGAAGGGAACTGTACGAATCATCGCCAATCGCCGCGACACAGGCGACGCTCTTGAGTATGAAACGAAGGAACGAGAAAAGCGGACAGACAACCACATCCCGGCAGATGAACCGATTCTTTTTTTCGAAGTGACTCCAGGCGACGCTTCAGAATTCTCAGGGATGTTGGAAATTCATGGCGAGGACGTTGGCGGCTTCAAAGTCTTGCGCGCGGAGTCACCAGCAGTTCCAAATGCGATAGCTGCGTTCCTGCTTTTCATGCGTAATGAAACAGGGAAGTTGCCCCACGTCTATTTTGGCTGGAGTGAAGGGAATCCAGTCTCTTACTTACTCAAATACATTGCGTTTGGAGAAGGTGATACTGCGCCGGTCACGCACGAAGTATTGCGGCAGGCGGAGAAAGATCCGCTGCGACGGCCCATTGTCCACGTCGGTGGATGACGAGTTAAGCCGATATCAAATAGTGGGAGACCAGGCAACATCCGCACTCGAACTCCTGAAGGTTGAAGTGTTCCTTCGCAAACCAATATTTGGTTATTTGGCCGCGGTAGTCGTCATTGCTGCTACCGGCGCCCTCCCATGCGTCCTTATCATTCTTCTCCTTGCCACTGCATATGGTTCGAAATCAGCCGTCCTGGTTTCAATCCTAGGGGCTGCCTGCTTCAACTTCTTTTTCCTAACTCCCTTGGAACATTTCACATCGCCGATCCCGAGAATTGGATCGCGCTGTAGCTCTACTGATCACGGTGATCACTCATCGCGGCGTCATATCCGCACTGCAATACGCCAACACGATTGCACCGGGACACGTCCAGGCGGTTTATCTGACTTCGTTGAGAGACGACGACGAAGTGGCGGGAAAAATGGGAGCGTTGGGGAGCTGGAATAAATCTCGTTGTATTGCCATCACCATCCCGCAAACTCACGCGACCACTGTTGAGATATATTGGACGACTAGAACGAAGGAACGGCAACGAGATGTTCACTGTTGTGTTGCCGGAATTGGTGCCCGCCAATGGTGGCAACACCTACTGCACAATCAAAGTTCGCTGATGCTTAAAGGGGCATTACTTTTCCGACGCTGCGTAGTCGTAGTCAGCGTTCCTTATCACCTGAAAAATAAACCACCGCCCTACGAAGATTTGGGAACACCCTCGCCAGTTCCGCAGCTCCTCCGATTAAATTTTAAAACGATTCTTAAGACTGAAGACTAGTGGGCGACTAATTGATTTCGGTGGTCTTACCTGCGAGGAAGCATGAACGGCAATAAACCGGACGTCCCTGCGAGGGGTAAAACGGGACCGTTGTCTGCTGGCCACAATGAGCGCATTGAACCGAGACCTCAATGCGTTGTCTGACTCCGGAGGTCTGTGCTGCCGTGATGGCCGCCAGCCTCTCGTTCTTTGCCTGCTTGCAGGGTTTGCAGCGCTTGGGTTCGTTTTTTAGCCCCTTGTCGTGGAAAAAAGCTTGCTCACCTGAAGTCCAGATAAAGTTCTCATTGCAATCTACACACTTGATTGTGCGATCAGGATGTTCCGGTGATGTAGCCGCTGCTAAGTCAAGGATCTCTTCCCTTTGTGACATGATTAGCTCTCCCGGGGTCGGTCTACTACTATGTTGTGCCGCTTAACGCGGTGCCGCGTTCAAAAACGCCGCTGGTCTGGGCGAGTATCGGGTGAGCGAGGCGGCCTCGAACAGGCAAAGCGGATGTTCTGAAAGTATAACTATGGCGAAATTGTGTCAAGATAAAAACCAGCTTATCTTGATGAAGGAGAGTCACACAATTAGGTTACGGCGGGAGCGGAGCGGATGAAAGTACTGGTAATTGGGTCAGGCGGTCGAGAGCACGCAATTCTTTGGGCCTTGAACCGCACTTCACAAGTGGAGCTTGAACTTTATTGCGCCCCGGGAAATGGTGGGATTTCAGAAATTGCGCGGTGTATTCCGTTAAGTGTGAATGACCATGCGGCCCTGGTGGAGTTTGCCCTTGAAAACGAAATCGATCTGATAGTGGTAGGACCCGAAGGACCATTGGCTGCTGGCATCGTTGATGAATTTGCACAGGCCGGACTAAGAATTGTGGGGCCGAATAAACTTGCATCGCGGCTGGAGTCGAGCAAAGCGTTTGCCAAGGAGTTCATGCGGCGGCACAGGATCCCGACAGCCGACTTCGCCCTCGCTCGATCTGAAGCTGAGGCAATCGAGTTGTTGCGTTCCGCCAGTTTCGTTCAAGGCGGTGGACAGGTTGTAGTTAAGGCCGACGGACTTGCGGCTGGCAAAGGCGTTATCGTTGCTACCTGCGTTATCGAGGCAGAGAAGGCGGTCGCGGAGCTTCTTAGTGGCGCGGTTGTGCCATCTGAAGCCTCTGAGCGACTTCTAATTGAAGAAGCACTGACCGGAAAAGAGGTGTCGGTCCTTGTTTTCGCTGACGGCAAAAATTATGCACTGATGCCTCCGGCGCGTGATCATAAGCGCATCGGAGAAGGGGACACTGGTCCTAATACCGGGGGCATGGGTGCGATTACTGATTCATCAGTAGTTGAAGCTGAAGCCCTTCAACGAATTGAGCGCGAGATCGTGGAGCCCACCTTACGAGGCGCCGCGGAGGAAGGCTTTCCGTTTAAGGGAATTCTATTTGTCGGGTTAATGCTGACGCCCGAGGGCCCCAAAGTTCTGGAGTACAACGTGCGGTTTGGCGACCCGGAAACGCAGGCGATATTAGTGCGTCTCGAAAGTGATCTCTTTCAGATTTTCCAGGCAATGACGGCGGGCAACTTGAGCGGTATCGAAGTTCAATGGAGCGACCTTTCGTCAGCCTGCGTTGTTCTGGCAAGCGGAGGTTATCCGAACGCGTACGAAACGGGTTTGCCAATCGCAGGTTTGAGAGACTCACAGACAACAAACGGCGTGCAGGTTTTTCATGCCGGCACAGTCAAGCAGGAAACTGGAGCTCTTATTACAGCGGGCGGCCGAGTTCTCGGAGTTACCGCCGTCGATGCTTCACTGGAGAAGGCCCTGACGCGATGCTATGAGGCTGTGGACGAAATTAGCTGGCCGGGCATGCAGTATCGACGCGACATAGGGCGATTTAAAGGTGCTGCCGCAGCAAACCAGCTCACGTAAAGCAAACTGTTAGTTTCTGTCTGAGCCGAGTCCATACGAGTAACCGCTGAAACCTCAAGCAAACTAACAGATTGCTTGGTTCGTTTTCAGTTCTTTCGCAGATTTTGGGAGCAGTTTGTGCTCAATTTCAGTGCCGACCGCCGTCATGGAATGGAACGTGATACTACTGGTATACTCCGGATTCACTTGTGCGGCGTATTTTGAACCCTTCGAAGTTATTCATCGTACAAACACATGCGGTTGGACGTAAGTTAAAAACTTATCCGGTGGCACTTGTGAGTAGACATTAGTAACACCTTACACCGCTGGAGGATGCGAGGCTAAAAATGGGACTTTGGACGAGAATGAAGCGCTCTTTGCGAGCGGCGTTTGGCGGGATCGTTGAATCAACTGAAAATCCCGAGCTCATACTTCAGCAAACCATTCGTGACATGCGTGATCGCGTACCGGAATTGAACAATTCCGTGGCGCAAGTAATGGCGACCGAGAAGCTTCTGGCAAAAAATAAGGAGCGACTGGAAACGCAGGTTGTCGATTTGGATTCCAAGATCCGCGCCTCCGTCAAATTGGGGCGCGACGACATCGCCACGGCTTATATTGGCCAGCTTCAACAGGCGCAGCTGGATTTGTTGAAAACAGGCCAACAGTTGGAGCATTCGACTTTGGCGTCGAAACAGGCGCTTAAGGCCCGCGATAATTATGTGCTGCAGATGCAGAGGCGCACCGCCGAAGCAATGCAGTTGATTAATCAGTCGAAGCAGGCGCGTCTGCAAGAGCAGCTAGCGCAAACGATGGAGTCGTTTCAGCTTGGAGACGACGCTTCCACGTTCAACGAAATGCGCGACAAGATTGACCGCCGGGCCGCCGCCGCAGAAGCGAAAATGCAATTGGGCGCCGCTTCGGTCGATAACCAGATGCAGGATATCGAACGCGAGGCGATGGACATGCAACTTCAGGACAAGCTGCTGTCGTACAAGCGAGATATGGGTCTGTTGCCGGCCGCAAGCGGTAGCTCACCACAACAAGCTTTGCCGGCTGCTGGGGAAAGCAGTGATCGAAGCGGAAGTTGATAAGTTTAGTGGGACCCTGCGATGGTGTAACGAGTCGGGGTTCCTGGTTCTTGAAGTTTATGCCAGAGTTGCCCAAGTTTGATTTTAAGTACCTGAAGGAAGCGTTCAAGGAACCCTTAAATTTCTGGGGATTGGCCAGCTTTGCAGTAGCCGCAGCTTATGTGCAGGACATAACACCGCTGGCTGCTGCCCTTGCCGCCGAAACAGTTTATCTCGCTACTGTGCCTGCCAGCTCAATCTACCGACGTCTAATCGACCGCCGCGAAAAGCAGCGGCTTCTGAAGCTGCGCGATCAGCAGCGCGAAGCTGCAATTAAACAATTCGATCCACGCGAGCGCGAAGCCGTTGAGTATCTGCGCTGGATGAAAAACCAGATCTACTCCAACTACAAAAAGTTTACGGCTACGAAACAGATTCCTTCTAACATCCAGAGTCTGGATCAGCGTTGGGAGGATTTCGTCGATCTGTTGGACGTGTATCGTCGGCGCAAGCATCATCTTCGTTCGATCAACCGCCAGGCGGTGCAAAATCAGCTGGTGCAGGCTGAGCGTTCCGTGCAGGGTTCTAAGGACGAACGGGAGCGTCGCGTTCAGCAAGCTAACGTTGAAATCTTGAGACGCAGAGTGGCGGCCTTCCAGGATATCGAGCGTTCCGTAAAGCTGGTTGAAGGACAGTTGCAGTCGATTGAAAACTTCTTTGGCTTGGTTAATGATCAAGTCGTCACGCTACCCACGCCCGAGCGTGTTTCGGCCCTGGATTTTGAGCAACTCAGCGATTCAATTGCGATGACCAAGCAAATGCTTGAAGAAACCTCCGACACCTTCGCCGCCCTCGATAGCCACAACCGCGGGATCGGTAACTACGAACTCCTGCTCAATAGCTCCTCGTCGAAATAATTCAACTCTTTTTAAGGGCGCGAAGCTTGATCCGGCGGCGACGTTCTGTCGCCTGATTGGTTCCTGTGAGCGCGAAAAACGGCTTTGAAATCCCCATCTGTCAGCACTTTACTAGTTAATGCAGTTCCTCAAATAGCACACTATAATGCATTGAAAAAAAAGATGACCACAAGATATTGACTTCAAGGTTTCAAAGGAGTATATTGCGCTCCGCTTGAGACGAGGCGGTTTCACTGGAGCAGCGGCAGGCCCCCTGGGCTGCTTTTCACATAGGTTTTTGCGCTTCGAGAAAGCCAACCTGAGCATCCGCTAAACATCAAAAGATAGGCAGCGTCTACTAAATGTAGTCGTACACCCGTCTTTACAATTATTAAATCACTCGTGACCCCGGCACGAGAAAGGCATATAAAATGAGCGCAGCAATCGGCAAACAAACTCCCGCGGCAAACCCTTCGTCGACACCCAGCACGACAACCCGTCGCAAGACTCAGCCGCTTGGCTTAAATGCGAGAAGGGTTATCAGCAAGCGTTACTCATTGAAGGATGAGAAGGGACGTGCGCTCGAGGAGTGGCCGGATATTGTGCGCCGGGTGGTGGGTCACGTTTCCCGTGCTGAAAAGGATCCGCAAAAGCGGGATCAGTTTTTCGAAACGATGAGCGAGGTAATGCTCGCGCGTGAGTTTGTTCCGAATACTCCTTGCCTGGTCAACGCCGGCAAAACTAATGGCCAGTTGGCTGCTTGTTTCGTGCTTGATGTTCCTGACTCGATTACCGGAATCATGGAACACGCCAAAGCGGCGGCGACGATTCATCAGACCGGTGGCGGCACCGGAATGACTTACGAATTTCTGCGACCTCACGGAGCCCTCGTAGGTTCAACTCGTGGAGTTGCGTCGGGTCCGGTCTCGTTCATGAACATCGTCAACCAGGTTACTGACGTAGTAAAGCAGGGCGGCGTCCGGCGTGGCGCAAACATGGGCATGATGCGCGTCACGCATCCTGACGTGCTGCGGTTTATTCACGCCAAGAACGACCAGCATTCGCTGACCAACTTCAATATCTCGGTGAACGTTACCGACAAATTTCTGAAAGCGGTTGATGAGAACGAGTGGTTCCAGCTCGAGTTTGACGGCGAGCTGTGGACGGATTCTATTTACGATCCGGTTCGCGATGCAGACTATGTTGTCTATCGCCGGCCCGATGGTTCGACCGTGACGTTCTGTGATCGCCAATCGTTTGTGAACGCGGACCTTTCCAATTGCATGATTGAAGAGCCGCCGCGTCCGGGCATGGTTTACGCGCCAGACATCTGGAATCGGATTGTGGCGAGCGCGCATAAATATGCGGAGCCGGGAATTGCTTTCATCGATGAAGTGAATCGTCATAACCACATGATGAAATCGATGGGGCCAATCTATTCGTGCAATCCATGCGGTGAACAGTTTCTGCACTTCTCGAATTCGTGCAATTTGGGTTCGATCGATCTGGCGAAGTTTTACGATCCCGAAAAACGGGTTGATTGGGATCGGCTGCGCGAAGTAACGCACCTTTGCACGCGTTTTCTCGACAACGTAATTGACACTTGTGCCTGGCCGCTGCCGGAAATTAACGATGTGGTGACCCGCACGCGTCCCGTGGGCCTCGGCATCATGGGATTTGCCGATCTTTGTCTGAATCTGAAAGTTACCTATGGCTCAGCCGCGTCGATCGATTTGATGGACGAAATGATGGGCTTCATTCGTCGCGAGTCGTGGAACGCGAGCATCAAGTTAGGCGCTGAGAAGGGCGTGTTTCCTGAGTTTGAACCAAACCGTGAAGCTTACGAAGATTTCCTTTACAACCATATCGGAATTTCGCGTGACACTCCGCTGACTCCGCGCAACTATGAAGTGACCACCATCGCGCCGACCGGAACGATTTCACTGGTAGCTGAAACCTCGTCCGGCATCGAGCCAAACTTCTCATGGGCTTATGTACGCCGGGATACGCTTGGCACGCGCACCTATGTTCATACCCTTGCGGCTCAGGCGCTGGGCATTGACGTGGACCAAACAGTCCAGGAGTCAATCGACAAAGCTTCCGAGTATGTCTGCGAACACGAAATCGAGTTGCCGCAGTATTTCATCTCGGCGATGAATATCAGTGCTGAACAACACGTGCACGTGTTGGCAGCCGCCCAGCGTAACGTCGACAACAGCGTCTCCAAGACATGCAACGGTGCGGTCAACGACACGATCGAATCGGTGGACAACCTCTATCGACTCGGTCGCCAGCTCGGCTGCAAGGCTGTCAGTTACTATCGCGACGGCTCGCGTGACAACCAGGTGTTGACCTCGATGAAGGCCTCAGATTCTTCCGAAGCACAAACGAAGGGTGAGATTGCCTGTAATCCGGAGGCCGTAATTGAGGTGTGCGATGAGCCACCGGCAAGTCACGCCGACGCCGCACACGTAGCGCCACTTTCTACCGATGCTGAAGTACTGGCGAGACAGCAGATTCAGGCAGACACTGCCGCGTCAGCTATACCGGAAGGTATAGACGCGACGGAGGCGGCACGACCGCGCTCGCTAACTCAGGCGCAGGTTGAAGCGATACGGATTGAGCGTCCACGTGAGTTGCGGGGCGCCACCTGGCAGATTCCGTTTGATGGCCAGAATCTTTACGTCACCGTCAATCACGATGGCCGGATGATTCAGGAAGTGTTTGCCACTGGTCCAATCAGCGGCGGCGTGGGTCTGTTGGCTTCGAAGATGTTGCGAGGTGGATTCGACGCCGCGGAAGTTGCTTATAGTCTCAACAAAGTTACCGGCACACACGCTGTCTGGTTCAACGAGCGCTTGCTGACTTCACCCGAACAGGCAGTTGCAGAGTGCATCATGATCACCAACCGCCGGGTGCAGGATCTTCCTGACTCAGCGCGCGCGCTCGCGAAGCAACAGCAATCCGGCGTTGCCGCCACCGCTCAAAGCGCCGGCACCTCCGGCGTTACCGGCGCGATCATGTCCAACATGATCGGCATCTGCCCCGAATGCCATGGGCAGCTGGAGCATGCGAGCGGCTGCGACTTCTGCAGGGACTGTGGCTACTCGAAATGTAAGTGACGGAGTTCTAAAGAGATTAACGAAAAAGCCTTGGAGCTTATCCAGGGCTTTCTTTGTTTATTGTTTGATCTGGAATTGAAGCGTGTAAGACGGTGAATCGTAGATAGGAAAATCGTAATCTCAAATTGAACATCGAGCCGGCACGATCACTCAACTTCAACCGCATAACTAATCATCCATAGTTCAACTTGATCGAGACGCAGTCGCCACTGCTCCTTGTATGACCTCATCCAGCGGCGATTGCTAATCAAGTCCGGAGCGTCAACAACGATCTTCACCAGATTGTCGCGGACGAGGACTTCCCCATGACGCCAGTGACCTTCGACTTTCTGGGTCTCGTAACTGGCGGCACCAAAATAGTCAACGATCTGTAGAACCGCTTCTGCAAGCAATTCGTCAGGCACGTCGCTGCCGTTATTGAACTGAAGTGGGAGCAGGACCTCGAATCGCCGCCATTTGCTGCTCATAAGTAGTTTTGCCTCTTACAGTGAACGGTATTTCCTGTTCAGCAAGAGCTTCGAGAGCGGCTTCGGGAACGATGTGTTCGCCTGATCGCAAAATGCGGCCTGAGAAGCGGCCCAGAAGAAATGCAAGGGCGCGTTTTTCAGTTTCGCGATCGGGAAAGGTGATGGTGACCATGTCTCTGTAATGTAAGTCTCAACCGGCGAGTAAAGCAAGGTTGCACTTGAACTAGCGCCCGACCACCTAATTGCAAGAGTTTGCGCATGATTGCCGAGGTTTTATCGGAGATATCGGACCGCTGAAACCGACAACCTTTCTCCCCCTGCTAGCGGCCGCTAAGCAGATGGTAATACCCAGTCACGCCGTTGAGTACGTATTGCACGGCTAACGCCGCGAGGACGATGCCCATCACCCGCGTGGCGATGTGAACGCCGCCTTCTCCTACCAGCGATATCAAACGCGCCCCCAGGTACAAAACAATAAAAGAGACAAGGAACACGGAAGCGATGGCGACGCCGATCGCGACGAGACGCATTGTGTCGCCGGCGGCTTGTGATGTCAGTAGCAGGATCGTGGCGATGGTGCCAGGCCCGGAGAGCATTGGCATTGCTAAAGGGAACACCGAAATGTCTTGTCCGTGCCCGACAGAGTCTTGTTCGTTTGGTTCGGCCGACTGCAGGCCGCCGCGCTGTCCGAACAACATTGGCATGGCGGCGACGAAGAGAAGGATGCCGCCGCTGATTGAAAAAGCGTGGACGGTGACGCCAAGGTACGAAAGCACAGCGCGGCCGGCGATCAGGAAGAACAATGCAACGCCAAGCGCAATGAGAACTGCGCGGATGAGGATCGCGCGACGACGCGAAGGCTGCTCGTCCTTAGTTAGCGCGACATAGATGGGGACGACGCCCGGCGGGTCGACAACTACGAGAAGGGTTACGAAAGCGGCCAAGCCGAAGCGTAGGAAATCTTGATCCATCGATGGAGGATAATCTGGAGGTTACAGAGACACAAATCAACCGACGGCGAGGCCGGTTTGAATACAGCCCAAGGTTAGGTTGGTGGAAACGACATCCACCTGCCACCTAGAGAAAGATAGACAGGAAATGGCTGTCCTACCGGGTGTCCCAAAAACAACCAACGGACGGCCAGAATGCGTCTAATAGACCTAACGAGGAGGTTAAGTTTATGAAGGGAAAATACTTAAAAAAGATCGGCGGATTGGCATTAGCCGCGCTAGTGCTTTCTGGCATTGTCCTGGTGACTCCGAGTACTGCTGAGGCACAAGGACGGAGAATCGTTCGCCGGCCTTATCCCTACCGGATCTACCGCCGCTACGACGTGTTCGGATATGACCGTTGGGGTTATGATCGGTTTGGTCGGGACCGATGGGGCAACGAGCGCTTTGGCGCTAATCCCTGGTCCCCATACGGAAGCCGGTATCGTCAATACGTCTTTAGTGACAGCGAGAAGGCTGTGAATCAGGGCTACAAAGACGGTTACAAGACGGGTAAGGACGATGGCAAGAAGGCAAAGACCTACAAACCTGAGCGTTCGCATTACTACCATGACGCCGGCTTCGGCAACTATGCTGAGGTTTACCGATCCGGGTTCTCGAATGGATACAAGGCCGGTTACAGCGTCGGTACAGATGACCGCGCGGGCAAATAGACCAACAACAATGCACAAGCTGATGCCGCGACCGCATGGGTCGCGGCATTTTTGTTTGGCGAAAACAACGCGCAGATTATGGAGATTTGCCGAACAACAGGCGGGGTGTGGTCGTAGGACTGTGATGGCAAAGGGCAAAGGGCAAAAGGGGTAAGGGGAAGGTCTAGCTCTGAGGCCAAAGTACAAAGTACAAAGTTCACGCACCTAGTACCCGGAACGAACAACACACAACTGACAACGAACAACTGACGACGCTATGTTCTGTCCCCAATGCGGTACTGAGTCATCTTCCGGCCTGCAGTTTTGCAGGTCGTGCGGAGCTAATCTTAAAGTGATTGGCAAGGCTGTCACTCTCAGTGAGGCAATCGCGCGCAGCGATCGCGGACCGCTGCCAAAAATCAAGGAGATGATGAAGAGCCTGAAGATTGAACATGTCTCGAATGATATTTCGCATGCGTTGGACCAGATGAATCAGGAGATTATGAAAAACTCCGGTTCGCTGGCGATGATGAAGGCTAAAACCTTCGGCGAGATGGTTGAGAGTCGCGATGACAAACGACGCGCGAAGAAAGAGAAGACGGCGGCGCAGCGTCGCGAGAGTCACATCACTCACGGTCTGGTGTCTTTGTTTAGTGGCCTGGGTCTGATGATTTTCCTCTACTTCCTTTCATCGTCGATTGTTTTGAAAATTCCCGAGCGTATCCTTGCTGACGCACCTTTCGATATTGATTCTGTGGTGGGCATCGTTTGGTTGGTCGGATTGATGCCGGCACTTACGGGTATTGGAAGGATACTCGCGGGGCTTAGTATTCGACCGGAGCCAACACAACTCGTGCAATACCCGTCTCACGATCTGAGATCAGAGATCTCAGATCTCAAAGGATCGGGACCCTCGGATCTCAAAACCACCAACGAACTGTCCCAGCCTAATAACCCAGCCCGGTCTAATGAACCAGCTCAGGTCAACGCGCCCGCTGACATGTACGAACCTCCAAGTGTCACTGAACGAACCACAAATATTCTGAATCGACGGTGAGATCTCCAGATTGCACAGCGTTTCGACTCGCAATCCAAACGCTCCTGTCGTAACGTAAATACACTGACTGCGAAGCTGGAGGCGAGGCGAAGAAGCAAACTAACAGTTTGCTTTACGAGCAGGAGGTGGCATTTTGAATCGGCGCTTTTTTCTTATATCGTCAATAACGGTTGGAGCGGTGGCTGGGCTTTCGAGATTGCCGCTATTTGCGGCGTTAAGCCAGGAGAAGGTCAGTAATAAAAATCGCCCGCCGGCAAAGGGAGTTGAAAAGGTGACTAAGACAGACGCGGAGTGGAAACAGATACTGACACCAGAGCAATACAAGGTCACACGCGAAAAGGGAACTGAACGGCCCTTCACCAGCCCGCTAAACGAGTTGCATGAAGATGGCACTTTCAAATGCGTAGCTTGCGGGCTGCCGTTGTTTAGTTCGAAAGCCAAGTTTGACTCGGGCACAGGGTGGCCGAGCTTTTATGAACCGATCGCGAAAGAGAGTGTTCGTGAAGAGACTGATAGGAGCTTGTGGGAAACGCGGACTGAGGTTTTGTGTGCAAGGTGTGATGCTCACCTTGGTCATGTTTTCCCCGATGGACCAAAGCCTACTGGACTGCGCTACTGCATGAATGGCGTTGCGTTGAAGTTTGAGAAAGAGTAACCCGCCATCTATTTTGGATGCGAATTCTATAAAGATTACGTCCCTCCGGGACGGGAACCTCAAATGGGCGACGCACTCCAAGGTAAAACCGGGACCTGTTGGTCCCGCGTACGGATAGCACACGCAAAATATATCCTGCATTTGACATATAGTCGCGCCTCGCGTAGGGTGTCCCCAGAATTGAGCGTAGCTCACTCCCTTCTCAGCTCTTCTGGCAATCCCCAGATCAACTGTTTCACAGCTAAACCCAGTTAAGAATGCCAAGGCTTCTCTTCTTCTGGACTCTCTAACCTTGGCAAATTGGGAAGCTTTGCAGCTTCTGTTGATCCCATACGGGAAAAGGTAAATACAAAATGTCTATGAATCTTTATGTTGGTAATCTCTCGTTTGATACTTCGACTAACGACCTCGAAACCATGTTCGCCAAAGCGGGCACGGTTGAGAAGGTGTCTTTGATCGAAGATCGCGAGACAGGTCAGTCACGCGGCTTTGGCTTCGTCGAAATGTCGACGAAGGAAGAAGGCGCGGCGGCCATTGCACAGTTTAACGGCCAGGATCTTGGTGGCCGCACGCTGAAGGTTAACGAAGCCAAGCCTCGCGAAAATCGCTCAGGCGGCGGTGGCGGCGGTTCGCGCTACTAAGCAGCCCTCAGACGAATAGCAAAAGCCCCGGCAAGTTTCTTGCCGGGGCTTTTTGTTTTCAAACTCAAGCGAATTTTGGGTGAGCGCTCCGAACGATTAACAGAGAAGTGTCCCTGTCTCATCGACAAGCTGAAGCATGTCGAACATTAAGCATCGAACACTAATTGAACGGTTCTTCTGACAGAGTGGCAATCGCGTTGATTAGTTCCTCCGGCTCCACCGGCTTCGGCACGAACATGTTGAAGCCTGCTGACAAAGCTCGTGAGCGATCTTCAACGCGCACATACGAAGTCAAAGCCACTGCCGGGATTGGGTTCTCCCCAGCTTCAAGCGTTCGCAACTTGCTAATCAGCGAATACCCGTCTTCGCCAGGCATGGCTAAATCGGACACGAGCACATCTGGTCGAAACCACTCGAGCACTTCGAATGCGCTGGCAACGGAGTCAGCAGATTGGATCGTGGCCTGCGATTCACTCAGCATTACCTCAAGCATTTGCCTGGTGTCTTCATCGTCGTCAACGAGCAGCACCTTTACATCTTTTAGCGAGGGTAGGGTGAAGTGATTCGCTGTCTCGTTCACTAACGAAATGGCTGCTTTTCTTTTCTCGACGCCCGAAGGCAACGAGGCGAGCGGAAGTTTGATGGTAAACGTGGCGCCGAATCCCTTACCTTCACTCGCCGCGATAATGGTTCCGCCGTGCAATTCGACCAGATGCCTCACAATCGCCAGACCCAAACCAAGGCCACCGTGTTGGCGCGTGGTGGTGCCGTCGGCTTGGTGGAACCGCTCGAAGATAAAGGGAAGGACTTCTCTGCTGATGCCTTCACCAGTATCGCGAACGCGAATCTTGAGGTTGCGGCCCGATTTCCCCACCTTTACCTCTATATGACCGCCTTCGGGCGTGAACTTAATTGCGTTTGCCAGAAGATTCCAAACTACCTGTTGTAAACGACCAGCGTCGCCCAGAGTGTGGCGGGCAGAAGGATCGAGCGTTACAGCTAGTTGAATACTTTTCGAATCGATTGCCAGTTGCACTGAATCAATCGCTGCGTTGATTACTGATGCGATATCAACCGGTTCTTTGCTGAGACGCAGTTTCCCGGTAATGACCCGCGAAACATCAAGAATATCTTCAATCAACTGAGCTTGGGATTTCGCGTTGCGGTCGATCGTTTCGAGCGCCCTGGTCGCAGTTGGTTTGTCCAGAGTGCCGCTGCGCAGAAGGTGTGCCCAACCAATGATCGCGTTTAGCGGCGTGCGCAGCTCATGCGAAACCGTCGCCAGAAACTGATCTTTCATACGGTTCGCGGTTTCGGCTTCAGCGCGGGCCATCTGTTCTCCAAGGAGCGCCAACCGCAGACGTTCCTCGATTTGTTCTCGTTCTCTGATTTCAGCCTGGAGTGAATGTGCTTTCTGCTGTAGCCGGGCGATCGCACGCAGGCGATCATCCTGGTCCTCCAAGCCGCCGTAGCTTTCTGATGGAATTACTCGCGAGTGAGCGCTACAAACGCCGTGATGAGATTGCTCCATCTTCTCACTGCCGAACCCCTGCATTGGATAGGCACAGAAAAGCGAGAACGAATAAAACTTCTGCAAATCGTTCCAAAGTTCTTCAAGACGAATCGCACCATTATGGTTACCCTCGGCCCAAAGAAGCGCCACCATTTCGCCAAAAGCCCGCACGCCTGAGCGGCCATCGGTGACGTTGGCCAGCACGCTGCCAAGCACTTCGTTGAAGCGTGCAGCTTCCGGCATTCCGTCTACCATAAACTTCGAGAGCGTCTCGGCCGCGTCGAGCGTCACATACTTACCAGTTGCGCGCGCGTTCGTTACGTCGAGCCCGTTCGCAATCAGGAGTTCGTCAAGTCCTTCACGATGCGCTGACGTGGCCACGACGATCGCACCTTCATCAGAGTTGATGGCAGCCCCGATAAAGCCACTCAAAGAATTAAGTAGGAATCTGTCTCCTTCGTAAAACTGAACAAAGTGCTCAGTAGAACTCATCTCGGACCAATCGGCCCGGGGAGCAAGATTCCATTTCGCGATCTCGTCGGCGTTAAAGTTAATTACGTCGTCCATATTCGTTACGCTGCGCTAATTCCTTTGCCGTCAATTAGGTAGAGAGAACTCGACAGCGACGCTATTCTAAGCTCCTTTCTCATTCAGACCTACAACTGATGTGTCTCTTCGCCCGAAAAACTATGACATTTCTGTGTTCTTTAGTCCCCCTCTGAGAACTGATTAACTTCTTACGTAACTATTACGGACGACCTCACGGTTCAGACGTAGGATTGCAATTCCCGACAGCCAAAGAATCGCCACCAATTAACAGCTCGTCTCTCAAAGGAGAACGCGATGAAGGTGTTGCTGATCAACCCGGAATTTCCTGATACCTACTGGAGTTTTCGGCATGCTTTGCCTTTCGAACGGAAGCGGTGCGCTTTCCCCCCGCTGGGGCTACTGACGGTATCCGCCCTCCTGCCGAAGACCTGGACCCGCCGCGTAATTGATTTGAACGTCAGACCACTGAAGAAGGCTGATCTTGCCTGGGCCGACATGGTTTTTATAACCGGCATGCTGGTTCAGAAGGATTCCCTTCGCGAGGTAGTGACACAAGCCAGGGCACTGGGGAAGCGAGTGGTCATCGGTGGTCCATATATCACCACGACCATTGAAGACCTGCCTGAAGCCGATCACATTTTCATTGGTGAAGCGGAAACAACCTTGCCGCAGTTTGTTGAAGACTTGGCCCGTGGGGAAGCGAAACGAACCTACAAAGCTGTCGAACGTCCTCCCCTTGCCACTACTCCTGTGGCCGACTTCCACTTAGCCGACATCAAGAGCTACAGCTCCATGTCGATTCAGTATTCGCGAGGCTGTCCCTTCAACTGTGAGTTTTGCGACATCATTGAGATTTACGGTCGCGTACCACGCACAAAAAGCAATCAACAGGTGCTGGCTGAACTTGATGCACTGCTTGCTGTTGGTTGGCGTGGAACTGTCTTTGTCGTGGACGACAATTTTATCGGCAATAAAAAAAATGTGAGACAGCTAATGCCCGAGCTAGCAGACTGGCAGGAACGACACGGTCACCCGTTTTCATTGCTCACTGAAGCCAGCGTAAACCTGGCTGACGATGAGGAGTTGCTCAGCGAAATGCGGCGTGCGGGATTTCGAAAGGTCTTCCTCGGTATTGAAACGCCTGTGGAAGAGAGTTTGAAAGAAGCCCAGAAGTCTCAGAATCGTGGCAATCTTCTCGAGGCAGTAAAGAAAATTCAAAGCTACGGAATGGAAGTGATGGCCGGGTTCATCGTCGGGTTCGATAATGATCCTGACGACATTTTCGAACGTCAGATCAATTTCATTCGCGACAGTGCGATCCCTCTCGCGATGGTGGGGCTGCTCACCGCTCTGCCCGATACTCAACTCTGGCGCCGACTTGAGAAAGAAGGACGCCTGCTTGGCGAAAGCACCGGCAACAACACAAACTGCTCATTAAACTTTATTCCGAAGATGGATCCGACGCGATTGATTGAAGGCTATCAATCGATTCTGCGGACGATCTACAAACCGAGCGAATATTATCAACGAACACTTGATTCATTGCGGCGTACGGCGCGACAGTTACCCCACTCACAACCGTTACAGTTGAAAGACATTTCTTCGTTTGCTCACTTGCTATTCAAACTCGGTGTGATGGATGCAGAACGTAGGGAGTTTTGGAGATTCTTTGCGCGGACGTGTGCGGATCATCGAGACAAGTTCATTGAGGCGATGAGGTTCGCCGCCGTCGGGTATCACTTTCGAAAACTGAATGAGGCCTACGCCGAATGAGCTGCTTCAACTAGCACTTTGGCTCGTTCCACTACTTCCTGCGCGGCCATGACTCGTATTTTTTTCAGCTCGACGCCCTTGAAACCGAAATAGGTAGCCATCTGTGAGATCTGTTGAGGATCGACAAAGTCAGTCGGTTCAGAGCAGAAGCTCTTTATGGTAGGCGTAAACTCACGACAAGACATCTTCTTCGGAATTTTTAAGCCCAGCCGGCAAGTGCCATCCGGCTCAAAATTAACGCAAAAATCGCAAACAATCATGCCAACTCCACTTTAACGCAGAAGTAGGGGAACGGGCCCTTGGGGTTTAGTGTCCGACTGGAATGCGTTCGAAGCGCGTCTTACCCGCGCTGTCCTGCCACGAAATATCGAGCACGTATGGTTTTACTTTACCATCGACCGTTTTGAGTCTCGCCAACTGATCGTCCTTTAGGCGTGGCACACTTTCCATTGATCCAGGTTTTGTGTGTCAGCAGAACATTCTCATTGGGCCTGACCGTGCTGATCGGCTCGAATCTGATGTGGGCCTGAGAAGGACCACCACCTGGAGTCAATTCATCCCTCAGAAAAATAGTCAGGATCTCAACAGACTTGAGGGTCACATCAGTGGCGTTCGTCAGCTCCAGCTGCACTTCGCTTCCGACGTCTTTGATTGAAAAATTAAAGGTCTTCACTTCCGCTCCATTCACTCTTTCTTCTTCGAAGCTCTCGCAGCCCGCTTGCGAGGAGGCCTGCCGTCGGCTTCGATAATCAGGACATCTCCCGGTTGACACTTCAAAGCCTGGCACATCTTTTCGAGGGTCTCGAAATTGATGCCGAGGGCTTTACCTTTCTTGAGTCGCCAGAGAGTCGTGTGGCTGATTCCAGTCTCCTTGGCCAACCAGTAAAAGGTTCGACCATGCTTAGCCAACAACTCGTCTACGCGAATCTTTACCATTGAAGTCTCCGGATACACGTAGCTTATTTATCACATGCAACTAATATTGTCTATGTGAGATATATTCTGCAATTGACATATACCCTCTGCAGGCGTAAAGTGCTTGTGAACCGAGTTCGCTTACTCCCTTCTCAGTTCTTCTGGAAATTCATCCGGACTACCTGAAGTAAACAGCCAGCCTTCGAGGCATTAAGAGCCTCCCAGCAAGTGATCAATCTTTATATCAACGAACGCCGTGCAGGCGATGTAACTGTTCTCGACCTCAAAGGAAGAGTGAGAGCCGGTGGGACGACAGTCGCGCTGCATAGGTCTATTCGCACTCTAATTCATGAAGAAAAAATTCTGGTCCTTTTAAATCTAGCGGGTGTCACTTTCATGGATTCATGTGGATTGGGCGAGTTGGTTGCGAGTCAGGTAACGCTCCATAACAGCGGTGGCGAACTCAAGCTGCTGCACGTGACTGAGAGTTTGCGTGAACTGATGGCTGCGACAAATTTGTTGGAGGTGTTCGCCGTCTACGAAAATGAGGCAGACGCACTGAAGGGTTTTGACGAGCACGTCCTCGCGGTCAAAAAGCCACAGCTCTTTTTTGTTTAGTTACGGACAGGCCGAAGCCCTGCTGGTGGAAGCAAGTTTCTTATGCGAATCGTATTACTAATTACCCTGATTGAGAGCGCACTGATTGCCGTGCTGATGATCGTTTGGCGTTCGAGACGTTCGAACGCAACGGCACCGGTACCCGTTCGGGTGACCGAAAGTCCTGGATCAGCAACCAATAGTCTAAATGCGATGGGCGCGGCGCGCTGGGCATTTATAAATGATTGGCGCGTTGAGCCTCAGGCAGATGATCGCATCCAGACGTCAGGTCAGGTCGCTCGCAGCACTGAGCCGGCGCCCGGCCGTCGATCAGCTACCCGGCGCCGGCACCAGGCAATGTATAAGCAATGGTCGCGCAATCGACACGATTAATCACGACACCATTGGCAGAACTCGAGAGGGGAACGATGAGCTATCAGAAAAAGAATATGAAAAGCGTGGTCGGATCAATCGTGGCCGTGACAGTTGTGGCCGCAATCGCGATCTGGCAATTCTATCTCTTCGTCAATTTTGAAAGCGGTGTGCCTCAGGGTTCAGGAACTCATCATCTATGGTGGGCGATCGCTATGGCAGTGATTGCTTGCGGAGCGGCGTTTCTAGTGTTCTCAGTTTTTGTTCGGCACGACGACGCTGATGACCTTCATATTACGTCCGCCCCCCAACGAACCAGCCTTTGATTCTTAACTAGCATGAAAACCTTGATTGCAATGAGACGTGCGAATGGCGACTGGTATGCGCTTGAAGATAAAGGACGCTCACGCGTCCCGGTCTTTGTTAGCGAGAGGGATGCGATGCTGGCCCGCACACAAGACTCTGGCATGGAATGCTTTAGACCGGTAGTGCTGGATGAGGCCGCTTTTCAGAATTTGACGACTACTGATCAAGGCAGCGCCTGCTATTGGCTGATCGAAGATCCTCTGAGGCGTTTAAGTCTTGGACGCCCGCTGGATAGTAATGAGCTGGCCGCCCTCAGGAAAAACGGTATGCCGACCGCGAGCGTTGGGAACAAGAAATGATTTGGTACTGCCACCACTGTGGCACGATCCTGCGTTTATGGAAGATTCGCTGTCCAAACTGTCGTCAATCGGCAGTGAGTTGGTTACAGCTTGTCGTTGCAATAGTCGTGGTTTTGCCCGGGCTGTTTCTCTTAATGAAGTTCATTTAGTACGTTTGAATTCGTTGGCCAAAGAAAGTAACGAGAATTGATTACCTAATGAGTGGAACCAGTAAACCAAAAAATGACGGTGCCACAGGTGTTGCGGTTGAAGGCACCTGGCCCGGAATAGATTCCCGTTTTCGTCTGATCATCGTGGCTGGCCTAAGAGCTAAACAACTTGTGCGCGGCTCAAAGCCGCGTATCGAAGACGAAAAGACCCGGCGACGAAGCACTAGTATTGCCTTGGAAGAAGTAAAGAGAGGGTTGGTCTCGTATACGAGATTTAGCACTGAGACAGCACCGCTTGTTCCAATTGCAGAAATTGATTAGTAGTAGCTAAGGCAGATAAATATGGGAACAGAGGTTATCCGAGACTTTCAAGGTGTCGCCGCCATTCCAGGACCGACTAAAGTGAATGGCGTCCGCGTTTATACCGACAAGGTCAATACCGTTGTAGGTCAGGACGAAAGTGTCTTTTACAGCCGTCGCGGCGATGGCCCGTTTTACCGCTGGCTTTTCGAACAAAACGGTGCAAAGTGGCGCGTTGCTCGAGTGGTCGATTCTGGTTTCTCGCGTCAGACGCTTGCGCTGGCGACGTGGAAAACCATTCCTGTCGCCTTACAAACGCGACTGGGTGAACATTATTTAGAATGAGCTCAGCGGATCTATCACACCGTTTTGCCGGACTGTCACGGCTCAATTGGACTCACACCTTTTTGGTGATCGGTTTACATGCCAGCGGCTTATTGGCTTTTTGGTATTTGCCGCGTCGTGTAGACATTGTGCTGTTTGGCAGCCTCTACCTGATCACAACCTTTGCCATTGGCATCGGATATCATCGCCTGCTTACTCATCGCGGCTTTGCTTCGCCACGCTGGCTCAGACGTATCCTCGCCTGGGCAGGGGCGGCAGCGCTTCAGGGCGGTCCGGCACGATGGACCGCAATCCACAGACGACATCATCAACTCGCCGATAAAGGCGGTGATCCTCATTCACCGCTGGAGAGCTTCTTTCATGCGCATGTAGGCTGGATAATGAAGAAGGACGCCAAAGAGGGAAGTGATTACCGCCTCCTGGTTCCCGATGTGTCAGGGAACGACCCCTGGTTAAGAGTTCTCGACTACAAACTACTGTTCATCATGCCGTGGTTTCTGACGGCAGTGTTCTGCTATGCAGTCGGCGGCTGGCGTGGCGTGTTATGGGGAACCGTGATGCGTACCCTGACGCTGTGGCATTTCACCTGGTGCATTAACAGCGTATGCCATGTCCTTGGGAAGCGACCTAATGTGACTCGCGATGAAAGTCGCAACGTTTGGTGGCTTGGACTGCTAACGCTTGGTGAAGGCTGGCACAATAATCATCACGCTCGACCGGCGTCGGCCATTCACGGATGGCTCTGGTATCAGGTCGACATCTCAGGATATGCGATCCGTTTGCTTGCCCGCCTTGGAATAATTGGCAACGTCATTCGCGAACCGCGCCGCGGCGAGAGCTAGTATGTTCGACATGCTTCAGCTTGTCGCCGAAGATTAGAAAAACTCAAATCAGCGCACTTTACTAGTAGTTGAGTAGGAACAAGGTTTACGACAAGCTGAAGCATGTCGAACATTAAGCACGCCTGGGTACCGCGAGAAACCAACACACATCAGGACCATGTTATTGCGCATGTTCTGGGCACAACTGTGCTCGGCTATTTTGTTTTCGATGAAGCTTTGTACCTGCTCCTGGACATCGGCTTTATCTGGACCATCTATTTGGACGGGGAAATGGGCTTGTTACCTCACCCGGTCGCGACCGGCGAACTTGAGCTTGATCCGAAGGTTAAGGAAGACATTCGTACCGAGATAGATGTGCTTTTGCAGAGCAATTCAACTGAAAAAAAATTATTGCGAATAACTCGCACGCCGCTGCATACTGACGACCTCCCTGAAATTCGTGAGGTCAACTTTTTTGAGAGTGGCAATCGTCGTCGTCTCGAACTCAGCTGCGAGACCGCGACGCTCATAATCGAAACTTCAATTACTGACGCGGAAATTCAAGTTTATGTGTCCGAACAACGATAAACCCGAAGACGAAGCAGCCGGTTTAGCCGATGTGGCCCAGACGGAACATGAGTATCTTCACGAACGTCTTCGTCAGGAACTTGGACGGGAGCCGACTGAGGAAGAACTTGACGACTGGCTACGGCAACACACCGAAGGATATTGATCTGCCTGGTGGTTCAAACAGATGGGCGTCGTGATTTCACGACGCCCGTATAATCCTACCGCACTTGTTCTATGAACTAATCAACGTTATCCCATGGCAACAACTTGATTGTCGACCTGCTTGACGCCTCGTACTGCGCGAATCGCGCGTTCGACCTGGCTTTTCAATGCTTCACTCTTGACGCTACCAGTAATGGTAACTTTGCCATCGAGCACAGTGGCTGTAATACCCAACGCCGACAGCGCCGGATCGTCAGCAATCACCTTGTCGATCGCCGTTTGAATCGAGCCGTCTTGTGATCCGGCCGAGGTAGAGCCACTAGTTGATGGCGCCTGTTGAATAATCACCGGAGGCTGCTGGACCGGAGCCGCGGCAGGCTGCTGAATGATCACGGGCGGCTGTTGTTGGGCCGGCTGCTGAACAATCACTGGCTGCTGCGCCGGCGCTGGTTCGGCTGTGTTTGCGTTTACGGTGTCGGTGTTTTGCCCGTTCATCAAGAACAGGACCACGACCGTAATTAGCGCGATTGCGACTACTACAATTATCCCCACCGTGGTACCGGACACTCCGCCCTGGTCACCGCGCACCGCTTCGGTATGGGTCACTTCCCGACGAGAATTTGGTGTTTCGACCACAACTCTGCTTCTCCGTGCCTGATCATCGTCTGACATATCGTCCTCCTGAAGTTAAAGCGTATGACTTAAAAGATTCGGAGATTCCTGGAAGCTCCGCAGTGGCTTGAGCAATCGTCATTCCCAATGTTTGGTTCTAGACCCATGGAAACGGAATCATCGAGAATTGCGGCGAAACTGCGGTATTCCAACCTATTACGAAGATGAGCGAAGTAGGTCAACTTGGCAGGCGCGTATGATTTCAAGACTTGATGGCGCATCCAATGTTGAGATCAAGACACTGAGCGAAGCAAAGACGCATGAGCTAAGTGTCTTATTAAGTACTGTGAGTTCGTGGCTCATCTTATTCGTTGGAGCGGGTATGATCCACGAACACACGAACGGTCAGAAAGATAGGAGCGGCAGTCTAAGCTTGCTATCTCTGCCGCTGTTTGGCGTTTGCCGTTTGCATGTCTTACTGTCTCCACATGACGACCGCCATTATTCATCATCCAGTCTTCCAGGAACACGACACTGGCCCGGGTCATCCTGAATCGCCTTCACGTTACAGCGTTGTGATGGATGCGCTGCGTGGCGACGATGAATTGTGGTCAAAGTTGAAAGAGGTCACAGCGCGGACCGCGCCGCGCGGCGATGTGCAGGCGTGTCACACACCGCAACTTTACAAGCAGATTGAAAGAGTCGTCAGCGATGGCACCGGTTACCTTGACGCAGATACCGTGGTCTCAATGCGATCAATGGATGCCGCATTACACGGCGCAGGCGCTGCTTGCCAGGCTGTCGACATGATCATGAGTGGCGAGATCGCAAATGCGTTTATCCCGGTGAGGCCTCCCGGACATCACGCAACTTCCGAAAGAGCGATGGGTTTCTGTCTCTTCAACAACGTCGCAGTGGCCGCGCGTTACGCGCAGAACAACTTCAAAGAGATCGACCGCGTCGCAATCATTGATTGGGATGTACATCACGGCAATGGGACGCAGGGTGTTTTTTACGACGATCCCTCGGTGTTCTTTTTTTCCGCTCATCAGTATCCGTGGTATCCGGGTACCGGCGCGCGCGGCGAGAATGGGATCAGTCGAGGTTTGGGTTACACACTGAATGTGCCGCTGCGCGCTAAGACTCCAGCATCCGAACAAACGCGAATGTTTGAAGCGGCCCTGGACGATATCGGAGCGAAGTTTAAGCCTGACCTGATCATTATTTCGGCTGGGTTTGATTCCCACAGCGGTGATCCCCTGGGACAACTGCTGCTCGAGGATCAAGACTTCATATCGATGACACGCACGGTAAAGCAGTGGGCCACAGCAACGTGTAATGGAAGGATCGTCTCCTGTCTCGAAGGCGGTTACAACCTGCAAACGCTCGGTGAAACTGTGCGAGCTCATGTTAATGAGCTGCAAGCGTAACGCCTGCTTGATCCCCTCCAAGTAAATTTGTTTGAACCCGACGCTCTCTGTGGAGTAAACTCCAGCCCAATTAACCAGTTCGGACGCGAGCACCGTAGGCCAGGGAGCGTTAGCGCTCGTTCTAACCCCTTCTTGAAGACTTGCCAACAGATTACGGAACTCGAACTTGCGCTCGCGCCGAGATCGTAGAGAGCGGGATCACCTCAGCCCCTCAGGGAGATTACCAATGCCAGACATGGAGATTACGTGCGCAGAATGCGGAAACGCTTTTCCTTTCACGGAGCGCGAGCAGGAGTACTATCAGGAACGAAATCTGACCCATCCCAAACGCTGCAAGCCTTGCCGAGACTCACGACGCTCAAACTTCGGCGGATCTCGTCCGGGTGGTGGCGAACGTCAGAGATTTGAAATTACTTGTGACCAATGCGGGAAGACCGACAGCGTACCGTTCAAGCCTTCGTCTGGACGGCCCGTCCTGTGCGGCGAATGCTTCGGCGCGAGCCGCGCTGCTCAGCCCAGAACCTGAATTCCGAGCCCACTGAATCAGCAGTTTTTGAACGGAGCGATCCCGCGTGTCTTCATCGGTGCGGGAATCGGTATTCTATGACTTACGAAACACTCCTATTTGAGATGCGCGAGGCGGTGGCGGTCATCACCCTTAATCGCCCTGATTCTTTGAATGCGTTGAACACTCAAGTGGGCCAGGAGTTTCAAGCGGCAGTGGCTGAAGCTCGTGAAGGCGGTGCCAGAGCATTCGTGCTAACGGGTGCCGGCCGCGCATTTTGCGCTGGTGGCGATCTCCGCGAAATGCAAAGAATGGCAAAGGAAGCAGGGAAGGTTGAAGCTTTTTTTGACGAACCTTTACGCATGCTGAACCAGTGTATTCTCCTGATCCGGCAGACTCCGCTGCCGTTCATCGCGGCAGTAAACGGCGCTGCATCGGGAGGTGGTTGTAACCTGGCCCTCGCTTGTGACCTGACGATTGCAGCACACGGAGCAAAGTTTAATCAGGCATTTATCAAGATAGGACTGGTGCCCGATTGCGGCGGAACTTTTATTTTGCCACGACTCGTTGGTTGGAAACGCGCTACCGAAATGATGATGACCGGAGACGTCATCACGGCTTCAAAGGCCCTGGATCTGGGAATGATAAATGCCGTATTTCCGGATGAGCAATTGATGGCCCAAGCTATGGCGATGGCTGAGCGTTTGGCCCAGGCCCCGACCCTGGCTCTCGGCAAGATCAAGGAGTTGCTTGAGGCTAGCGCAAAGAATGACTACGGCGAACAACTTGAACTGGAAAGGGAAACCCAAATCACGGCAGGGAAAACTACAGACTTTAGAGAAGGCGTCGCGGCTTTCATTGAAAAGAGACCACCAAAGTTTACCGGTGGTTGAAAGTCAAGATGAAGTAGAAGGTCGCGAGCCGCTGGTTGAACCGGCGGCTTTTTTGTTGAGCTCAGAATGTTCGACATGCTTCAGCTTGTCGCTCAAGACTTGAGAAACCCAACGAGCGCACCTACTAATAACTTCGCTGATCGAATTATTGGGTAGGCTGACGGCAAGCTGAAGCCTTGAGCTTAACCCTGTAACGACATGGAATCACTAACCTATCTTCAGTTAATCCGAAGTAATCGTTCGTTTCGACGGTTGTTCTTCGGACAGGTCGTTTCAGAACTCGGCAACTGGTTCAATTTTGTCGCCGGGCTGGGACTGGTGCGTGTTGTTTCCAAAGGCGATCCGGAAGTAACCACGATAATCCTGCTGGCCAGGTTGATTCCGTTCACCCTCTTTGCTCCGTTGGCCGGCGCGTTTGTTGATCGGTGGTCAAGACGTGTGGTGATGATCGTGAGCGATATCGCACGCGTGTTGGTAGCTCTGGGATTCCTGCTCGTAGATAGTCCCGAAGACTTGTGGATCGCCTATCTCTGCACCGCACTGCTCTCGTTGTTTGGTGCTTTCTTCGAAGCCGCGAAAAATGCTGCTGTGCCGAACATCACTGGTGACGCAGACCTGTTAGCCGGCACAGCCTTGATGTTTTCGTCGCGCTTCCTCTTGATGTCGTTTGGGGCGGCTTTGGGAGGTTGGACCGCAGCGACCGTTGGTTATCGCGCGGCGTTTCTCGTCAACGCTGTAAGTTTTCTGGTGTCAGCCTATTCCGTTTGGATAATTCCTGATGAACAGACCCGGCAGAAATCGATAGATACTCCATCGCCTGTTGAATCGGTTCGAGTTAGTTACTGGAAAGATATTCGTGAGGGTTGGTCGTACATCATTCATCACGGGCCCGTGGCGGCGATACTTGTTGCCAACATCCTTTGGGCCACCGGCGGAGGCGCCACTAACCTCGTGGTTGATCGGCTCGGCGGAGTTGTGTTCGCAGGTGAATGGGGCATTAGCAGCGACTCGGCTGTAGCTACGCTTTTCTTTGCCTCCGGATTGGGTCTATTCCTCGGCATGATGGTAGCGCGTCGAGTCGGCTCCTATGTCCAAATGGCTGGCCGGATCACTGGCTTTATCGGTTGGTCTTTGCTGGTCCAGGGATTTTTGTTTGCGCTCATTGGAGTAGTTCCCAGTCTATGGCTTGCCTGTCTGTTGCTTTTCCTTGGCAGAGTCCTCTTAGGAGCTGAGTTTGCCGTACAGGAAACGCTGCTGATGAGACTGGTGCCAGATCACTTACGTGGACGGATCGGGACGACAGACCGCGCCGCGGAGTTGTTGATCTGGAGTTTGTCTACAGCGGCAGCAGGCTGGTCCCTACGCGGAATTACACCGAGGACCTTAACTGTGATTTGCGGATTGCTCTCGGGGACTTCAGGAGTTGTGTGGCTGATACTCTTTGCAACCGGGAAGGTGCGATTACCTTCCCGGTTTACATCGAGTAGTCGAGAAGCGGTGAAGACGCTTCCTGAGTGATCAGTGAAAAGAGTTATGCGTCTGAACGTGAGTGAATCAAGCGGCGAATACGATCGGCAAAGAGGACATCGATTTTGCGCGGCTCAATCAACGCAGTAACTTCGCCTGCGCCCCAAATCGGATGACTCAACGTTTGTCCGGTCCGATAAGTTCGCTTCATATCGTATGGTTCGCTGTTCACTGACTTTGAGCGATTGCGAGTAAGCTTGGCGCCATTTGAAAATGAGCCCCTGGTGCCGCACTTAGGACAGGTGACACGAGAGATCAAACCACGCTTGGTAATTGAAGCCACCACGTGACCTCGCTCTTCCTGACAAATAGCGCACAGCTTTTCTACTCGATCGCCGATCGCGTAGGTCTGCTTCTCCACCTTTTCTACAGTCTGCTTTTCCATAAAATCCTTTCGGGTAAATCTAAATCGTAAATTCCAGTTTGTTAAAAATGTTCACTAACTCGCGCTTACCAGCGTGGAGTACGATCGTTTCGACCGCCACCACCACCGCCGCCATAACCACCTCGGCCACCACCACCGCCGCCACGATTGCCGCCGTAGCCGCCGCCGCGTCCACCACCACCGCCACCTCGCCCACCACGATCTTCGCGTGGTCGTGCTTCGTTGACGGTCAGGTTGCGGCCGTTCAAGTCGGTGCCGTTAAACTGCTGAATCGCTTTTTCGCCTTCTTCTTTCGAAGCCATTTCGACGAATCCAAAGCCGCGTGAGCGTCCCGTATCACGATCCTCTACAACGCTCGCAGATTCCACCGTGCCTGCTTGTGAAAAGAGTTGTTGAAGTTCCTCGCTTGAAGTTTGAAACGAGAGATTACCTACGTAGAGTTTCATAGCCATGTCTTAGTCTTGTCCTTGCTCACGGAGCATGAAGAGAAGCTTCGAATCAAAGGTGGCTTCGGAGAAACGGTAGCAGCGAAGGCTCGCGTTCGGATGCTCTGTCGAGCAGCTTCTTCTGATTTTAAAAACCTGCTCTCGACATCCAGAACGCCTCAAACCAGAAGCAGGTTTGGCGTATCACCGTTGACGCAGGAGAGAAGGGATACACCCTGGATAATGCACGATTTTGGGCGCTTACGCAAGGTGACGAGGCCGCCGCGGGCCATCCGAACTTACTGAAAACGGGACGGTTGGCGGCATTCGCGCCAATTTTTATCAGGGCTTTGCTAGTGGGTGATACATAACTATTACAGCAAAGCACCGCAGTTACATAAGTGTTACACCACTGCGAGTCTACAGTTGTTAGGATGATATTCGGTTTATTCAGATTGAAAACTTATAGGAGCGCAATGAGCATAACGACACTTAATCCGAACAAGCAGGGTGCCATCAAATGGAACACCACCGTGTTCATGATTATCTTCCATGCTGGGGCTATCGCCTCGCTTTTCATGCTGAGTTGGAAAGTACTTCCGATCACGATCTTCTTGTGGTGGGTATCAGGCAGTCTCGGAGTCGGTATGGGCTTTCATCGGCTGCTGACTCATCGAGGATATAAGACGCCAAAGTTCGTCGAGTATTTCCTGACGTTCTGCGGTCTGCTTGCTCTCGAGGGTGGAGCGATAAATTGGGTAGTGACGCACCGCATCCATCACGCCAATACAGACGCCGAAGGTGATCCACATTCGCCCCGTGACGGCAGCTGGTGGGCGCACATGGGTTGGATTCTACGTGGCACCGCACAGCAGCACGATGACGTAACCATGAGGCGCTACGCTCCCGATCTGATGAAGGATCCAATTCACGTCTTCATGAACAACTTCTATTACGTGCCCCTCATTATTTCCGGGATTGTATTGCTCGCGCTTGGCGGCTGGTCATGGCTGTTTGTTGGCGTATTTCTACGAGTCACCGTCGGTTTGCATTTCACCTGGTTGGTGAACTCTGCAACACACCTCTGGGGAAGTCGTCGATTCGTCACAACCGACGATTCAACCAATAGCTGGTGGGTTGCCCTGTTAACATTTGGCGAAGGATGGCACAACAATCATCACGCACATCCACGCGCAGCGAAGCACGGTTTAACCTGGTATGAAATCGACATCAATTGGTATGGAATTCGCGCGCTGCAGATGCTTGGACTAGCAAGGCGCATTCAGTTGATTAGTGACGAGCAGATTCAAGCGGCCGCGGGTCAGGCTCAGATGAATTCATTGCGCAAAGCTGCGTAGCTCTCGGAATCATGAACACTCGGAAGGCGGTGGATGAAAGTCCACTGCCTTTTTTGATTGAAGACCGATGGCACTATTGGCAATGGTTCGCGGAGTCTGACAGTCCGGATGATACCCACCGAATCGGTCTGGATAATACCCCACCGCCTCACATCAGCCGGCGTAGCCGATGCCCGTGTTTACCTCTATCGAGGCGACAAACTGCTCAGATCAGCCTGACGGCGCTCAGATCCGCCCTAACTGATACAATTCGGCACATGGCAGTCAGCGCACGTAGAAAGTCGATAGCTTTCTTCATCACCCTTGGCGCATGTCTCGTAGCTCTCGCAATTGCGCTCAACGTGGGCTGGATTCTGCTCAACTGGCGAGAAGTCGCCCTCCTTGTCTTCGGCATCGTTTTCTTCATGCTGATTATTGTCGGTCTGGTTTTGAACACGACCTTCCTCATTCGCGAAATAAAACGCAACGAACAGCACGATGCCTTTATCAACGCGGTAACCCACGAATTAAAAACACCACTCGCCTCTATTCGTCTGTACCTTGAGACGTTAAAAACTCGCGAGACCAACGAAGCGCAACGGCAGGAGTTTTACGATGTAATGCTCGCTGACAGTGATCGTTTGCTTCATACCGTTGAACAGGTATTGAGAGCAGGCCGGGCTGGAGTCAAACGCCGGGCGATGAACATAACCATCGTCGATATCGGCGAGATTGTTATGGAATGCCTGGATCTGGCCCGCACTCGATACAACCTCGGCGCTGAGGAACTGACTTATACGGAGTCGCTCGATGGCGAGCCAGCGCGCGTGGCCGGAGATGCTGACGAGTTACGCGGCGCCTTTTCCAACTTGTTGGACAACGCGGTGAAGTATTCAGAGTCGAACGTCAGGCTGACTGTGGAACTGGCAGCGCTCGATAAAAAACGTGTAGCGCTGCGCATTGCTGACAAGGGAGTTGGTATTCCGGCGGCGCAATTAAAGCGGGTATTCAAGAGATTTCATCGGGTGCCGGGTCGCGTTATGGCGCGCGTTAAAGGGACTGGTCTCGGACTATTCATCGTCCGGTCAGTAATTGAAAAACATGGCGGCAAGGTATTTGCCGAGAGCGAAGGTCCGGGGCAGGGCAGCACTTTTACCATTCAACTACCCCGGGCGTGAGAGTTGATTGCGGAGACCGGAATCGGAGGAACTGAAACGTTGAGTGCAGTGTTAGTTGTTGAAGACGAACGTCATCTTGCTGATGGGTTGCGTTTTAACCTTGAGGCGGAGGGTTACACAGTCGAAACGGTAAGCGATGGTGAAGCAGCCTTAAAGATATTGGCTGACAAGCAGCAAACTTACGATGCGCTCGTCCTGGACGTGATGCTTCCAGGGAAGGACGGATTCACAGTGGCCTCCGAGCTTAGGGCTAATGACAACTTTGTGCCCATCCTGATGCTCACTGCCCGGGGCCGGCCCGAAGACGTCTTGCGTGGTTTTGAAGCCGGTGCCGATGACTATTTGCCCAAGCCCTTTGATCTCTCGGTGCTGTTGGTTCGACTCAAGGCCTTGCTGCGACGGCGTGAGTGGTTTCATCGCGACCGCTCCAATGCGATAGTCGACCAACCGAGAGTTGGGCGTCAGGAAGCGGAGGCTGAATTCAGCTTCGGTGGACGCACGATCGATTTCGCCAATCTCGAACTGCGCACGCCTAAGCAGGTGATTCGGTTGACTCTGATGGAAGCAGATCTCTTGCGCTATCTGGTCCAGCACAAGGATAACGTCGTTTCAAGAAAAGCGATCCTAGAAGACGTTTGGGGATTGAACGAAGATACCGACACTCGCGCGATTGATAACTTCATTGTGAGGTTGCGCAAGTATATTGAGGACGATCCATCTTCGCCGAAGCACCTGCTGACAGTACGGGGTGTGGGTTACCGTTTTATTGATCAAGTTTGAGGACTATGAGGAACCGGAAGCAGAAGCGATTGGCTTAGCTGGTGGTAGTGACAATCGACGCGCGTACACCAAGTAGGTCGGAAAAGTCTTTGGAATAAACGGAGTCTACTCGTCGCAAACGTCCCACCGTTTCAACTAATTCATCACTGGAAATAAAACCATTCTCGGTATGGACGATGGCCCAGGTGGGGATGTGTGCGGCAGTCAATAGCAGGTCTTCGACAAAGCCCAGGTATTGTTGTTTGCTTTGGACGCGGGAGCCGAGACGTCCAGCTCGAAGCTTCTCGAGGTCCTCCCAGAAATCATCGCGACCCTGCAGCCACTCTTCACGCCAGGCAGGTGACTTTTGTTGAGAAGCCGCATCGCTCGGAGTAGGTAAGCGCAGGAGCAGCAGGTCTGTTTGTCGTCTCTCCGCAACGAATGAGCGCACGTCCTGATTCGAGGCTATGTGTCTCAGATTCGAAGTGAACGGCGCCGGTAGAGTTCCAGCCAACCGCTTGAACACTCGTGACAGTGACAATGGTTCGCGTAAGTGTCTCGTCTCGTCATCAAAAGACAGCACATAGTCGCCAACCATCATTCCCAGCGTCAGTGCCAGGGCGCGCTTGTATGGTGTGGCGAGTCGCTCCGCATTGAATCGAACGGTATCAAACCACCAGGCGTCAGTTTCATTGAACCAACGCAGCAGCGCTGGATTATCCAGACGATCGTGAGGGACGTATGCATCGTCAACGATCGAGTCAATATCGTTGTCGTCTAACCGTTCGGAGCTGTTTTCAACAAGTGCCGTCGCTTTTGTAAACGACCATACCATCGGGTCGTTACTTGCCACCCGAACGTTCCAACGCTTCATCTCTTGAGCAAAATTAGACTCTCCGGTGAATGGTAAAGCGATTGAGGAGAATTTTAAGTGACGAAGGACGCTCAGTTCGAAGCTTAGCCAGCCGTTCGGAAAGTTTGCCGCAGCAATGTAAGACATCATCCAGATCCAGTCTTGCCTGAGGAGTTTCTGAGCCCGACACCTAACGCATAAACGATGAAAACAGGGATGGCGCATCTTCCGCCCGTGGTGCTAAGACGGGTTCTTCGGCGCGAGCAAAAGATTTAAGTTCATCAAATTTTGGGAGTGAAAGAAAAACGTTGACCACTGCAGGGTCGAATTCTATTGCTGCTCCTTCAATAATTTTTTGGCGCGCGTCAGCTTCTGTTAACGCTGGTCGAAATGGCCGGCGGTCGGTCATCGCAGCATAGGAGTCCGCCAGCCGGAGGATGCGTGCGGCGAGCGGAATCTCATTTTGTCTCAAGGCATCCGGATAGCCCGTGCCGTTCCACCATTCATGATGCCATCGAACCAGAAGCTGCACGGCCCGATCGGCACTGGCTCGAGCCGCCTCCTGCTCGCCAATAACCGGGTGCCGCGAAAGATCTATGCGCTCATCTTCATTCAAAGTTCCTGCCCGCTGAATGTAATCCCGCTCCATCGCGACTTCTCCAAGGTCGTGCATATAGGCTGCGCGGCGAAGTGATCGGCGGTCCTGCGGCGCCAGGTGAAACGATTCGGCAATCCGCTCGGAAATGACTGCGATTCGCGAAGCATGCGGCTGCGGGTACCTTTCAAACTCGTCTGCGGCGGCGGCCAGCTGCAGGTAAGCCTCGCGAGCTACGCGATGCGGGTCGTGGTCAGTGCTTGTTGAACTCATTCCCTCTCCAAACGATCACTATCCTGTTTTCTGTTTCTTTTGCACCTTGCGAAGCAGTGAATTGGCCGACGCACTATTTGGGTCGATAGCAAGTGCGCGCTCAAGCTCTGTTTGAGCTCGCCGGTGAAAACCTAAGTCGATATAGAGTTCAGCCAGAAGGATCCGGTAGGAGGGATTTCTTTGATCAAGCCGCACGGCCTCCTGAAGCTCAACCTCAGCGTGCCTACGCATCCTTTCACTAGCGGTTAGCGCTTTTCCATATTGTGCCCGATAACGCGCTTCTCCTGGCATCAGTCGCACAGCTGCAGCCAAATGATTGATCGCAGCATTGATACGACCCTGCTGCATTGCGGTCAAGCCTTCCCGATAGTTGTACTCCGGATTTTCATCGAATTCCGACGGATCAAAGTCAGCATCATCCACTACGTCTGGCTTCACCTTCGGAGCGTTAGACGATTCAAAAGCCCGGGTTCGTTCCTGCATAGCGTCGTAGGAGGCGCGAGCGTTTGCGTCCATCAATGTCTCATACGCTTGAGTTACCTCGGCAAAAACGGTACTCAGGTTGCTGTGAAGGGAAGTTCCCGACTTCAAGTGATAACGGTCTGGATGATAACGACGGGCAAGCTTGTAGTACGCATCCTTCACTTCACTAGTCTCAGCCTTCCGCGGCAACTCGAGGATCTCGTAGTAGTCGTCAGCTTGATTTACTCGATTGAGAAACTGCTCGAGATCGACGTCTTCGTCAGACTTATCAAACCTGCTTGCAGACAAAGAGCCTGGTTCTCTCGTTTCGATTGGGACTTTCGTTGCGTCTGTGCGAAAAGCATTGTGCCAGTATTCCCGAGTGATACAGCCGCTTAACGCAAGACCGTAAAGCATTCGATGCGCTTCGCGGTCGCGCAGCCCACTTACAGCCACCAAATTCTTTAACGTCATCGGCTCATCCAGCCGCGACAGAATAAAACTCTCAGCGGGCAGTAATCCGTTGATGTTGGAAAACCGGGGCGCGCGTGCAAAGACTTCGTTGGGATTCAGAAAGCGTGAAGAGATCAGGGTGGTTTCTACCCGGTGTGCCGCTTCGCGCAGTAAGTTGGGAACTTCCAACTCAACTTGAAATTGCTCGGCAAATCGCGCCCTTTCGTCGAACTCCCAGGTTCCATCCACCCACAGCAATGCGACCCTCAGGACATCGGAAACCAAAGCAGTCAGCAACGCATCAACCTGTTCTTCCGTTATTACCCTTCCTGACTGCAGGCGCGAAAGCACTTGCAAGTCCGGCACATTGTCGAATTTGTTCAGAACATCAGGTGTAACAGAAGGAAGCTTTTCGAGGTAAGCCCGCAACCGAAGAGTGCTTAGATTTGAGGCGGCGAAGACGAGCGTGCCTTCATTAAAATAGACCGCGGATTGAACTCGCCCCTGTTTGAGTCTGAGAGTTCCCGATAGGCCTTTGGAGGATATCTCGCGAATCAGTTCGGCCAGTGGTTGATCGGTAAATTTGCCTTTCATGAATAGGCGGCCCTGAGTACGAATAACAGAAAATGAAAGCCCGGGCGCGTCTCATCATAACGCACGATTTAGTTAAAAAAGAAGCATCACTTTGACACGCCCGCAAGGCAGTCTTATATTGCAACTACCGACAAACAATCTTTGTGACCGGTAAGCCCAGAGGCTTCGGCATCCAAGATCTATCCACCGACATGGCAGAGAATAGGGCGCAGAATTTGGACACGATTACCCAAGGGGCTGACGATTCGCGGGTGGATGAGCGAGTCGCGCATCTGATTGAGCAGTTGCGACAACGAAAGTCAGAACTTGAAGAAGCTAACCGGGAGCTGCGCCACGTTTCGCACTATCGTTCACTGTTCCTGGCGCGCATGTCTCACGAGCTTCGGACCCCATTGACTTCGATCCTTGGCTTTACTGAAATTCTCCTGGATCAGGAAAAACTAACTGAGACTCAACAACGCTTTTGCCAGAAGATTCAGAATTCTGGGCGCCAACTGCTTTCCAGCCTAAATCAGCTCGTTGACATGTCGCGCCTTGAGGTTGGACCTGCCGAGTTATTTCTACATGAATTTCCCCTGCGAGACACAGTGCGCGATGTGGGTGTGTCAGTCCAGCGTTATGCCCAGAAGAATGCGGTGACGCTGGAGTGTGACGTTGCTCCGGAGAGCTCCCTGATAGTTTCGGATCAGGGCAGGCTACGCCAGGTGCTCTACACGTTTCTGGCCTGGGCCGTCAGCCGGAGCCGGGAAGGAAGCTGTGTCAAAGCACATCTCGAACTCAACGGGTCCTCGCTGAACATCACCATCGATGATGAAGGAGAACCGGTTACGGATATTTCGCGAGTTTTTGATCCGGAAGATGCGCCGCCACCGGGAAAAACTGACCTAAATGAGTTGGGGATAATCATCGGACGCAGATTGTTAGAAGTGATGAACGGTACTGTTAGTCTCCAGCCGCGCGAAACTATCGGGTTGCGGACGTTGATCAAACTTCCAGTTGGTCCACCCAAAGCTTAGTATCTCCCCCGGACGCCGTGCTCATTACACAAATGGACCCGGCAATGAAGTATCATCCCGGTGGTGTTCCCAAAATTTCCCGATGACAGAGTTGACGATAATGGACGACATCGTTGTTCGCGAATGTACATCTATTGAGGAGTTTGACAGTTGTGTTTATTTACAGCGGGTAGTGTTCGGTCTGCCGGATCTCGAGATCTCTCCCCGCCGACACCTAATCGTTTCCCGACAGGCAGGGGGCTGGACGCTTGGAGCCTTCAGTGGGGAGAGACTTGTAGGGTTTGTCCATAACCTGGCGGGAGTGCGCTCGGGAAATGAAATCTTTGATTACTCCCACATGATGGCCGTCGCCTTCGATTATCAAAACAAGGGAGTAGGGGCGCGGCTGAAATGGAGTCAACGGGCTCGGGCGATGGCCGAAGGAAGAAACTTCATTAAGTGGACCTGGGATCCGATGCAAGCGCGCAACGCTTACTTCAATTTGAATCGTCTGGGCGTCACGGTAAGCAGCTATGCTGTAAATTTCTACGGGACGGATTATCCGAATAGTCCCAATGCGAGTGCGGGCGAAACTGTTGGTATCGACAGTGATCGACTATTTGCTGAATGGCCTATTAAATCTACTCGCGTGTCACAATTCGCTAAGGGTGAGTCACCGACGTTCTCAGAAGATCCGCAGGCGACTATCGTCATACCCGCTAATTGGAGCGCTTTGATGAAAGCAGATCCCCCTCGCGCAAAACAAGAACTCGAGCGGGTGCGGAATGAGTTTCAGAATGCATTTGCAGCACGTTTGGTTTGCGCCGGTTTTGAACGGTCACCAGATGAACCCCGATACCTTTTATACCGGCCGGAAGCTTTGAATGAGTAGATTGCATCAATGACGTTTTCTCGCTTCGACAAATATGTGGATCGGCATGCGCGGTCTTTCGCCGAACGATTGCAAGCGCTTTGTCGCATGCCGTCAGTGGCCGCGCGTGGAACAGGAATGCGCGCTATTGCAGAAAACGTAGAGCAGATGATGCAGCGCGTCGGTATCGGCACCAAGTCATTTCGAATCGGAAACGGCTATCCGATTATTTATGGTGAATGTGGTGATGGACCTCGCAAGTTTATCGTCTATGGCCATTACGACGTACAGCCCGTGGGACATTTGAGTGCCTGGTCATTTGGTCCATTCGCGGCCACTATTACGGATGGAAAGCTTTATGCTCGCGGCGCTGCAAACAGTAAAGGTGACTTGCTGGCGCGGCTGGCCGCAGTCGAAACCTACCAAAAAACCTTCGGCAAACTGCCAGTTTCCATACGCTTCTTCATTGAAGGTGAAGACGGCATGGGTAGCCCGAGCCTTTATCGCTTTGCTGCAGAGAATCCTGAGATGCTCGCGGCCGAGGGCTGTATTTGGGACGAAGGTTACAAGGATACAAAAGAGCGCCCGGTGATTAGTCTCGGGTTCAAAGGCATTCAGTTTGTGGAACTGCGGGCCCACGGCGCCCGCACAGATCTTCATTCGAAATGGGGCGCCATCGTTCCAAACCCTGCCTGGCGACTTGTGCAGGCGCTGGCGACAATCACTTCGCCAAAAGGCGTGATTACGATCGATGGATTTTCGTCTCAGATCGCGCCGATCAACGAAGAAGACACGGAAGCCTTGAAGTCAATCGAGCTGGATGAAGCCGGTCTCAAACGTGAATTTCGGATCGGGAACTGGGTGCGCTCGATGAAGGGAGCAGCGCTGGTCAAGGAACATATCTTTGGTCCGACTTGTACGATTTGTGGAATCCAAACCGGCCACACGGAGGCGGGAGTCAAAACAGTCCTTCCGAGCGTGGCGATGGCCAGATTGGATTTCCGACTGGTTCCTGACTTAACTCCGGCCAAGGTATTGGAACTGTTGCGTGGGCATCTCGATATCCGTGGTTTCAAAGATATTGAGATTGTAGAACTTGGCAACGCGCCGTTGGCAAAGTCGTCAGGCAGTTCGGTTGTAGCGCAAGCAGTGGTTGGCGCGGCGGCAGATGTTTATGGAGTGAAGCCGTTGGTCTATCCGATGGATCCTTCAAGTGGTCCGGTGGGCGCCGTGTGTGGTGCGTCCTCACCGCCTATACCGGTTGCCTCGTTCGGGATTAGTTACGCCGGCTCAAACCCTCACGGGCCGGATGAAAATATTCGGGTCGACGATTACTTGCAAAGCATTAAGTTTATCGGGCGAGTGATCCACAATCTTGCTGAACAGAAGACGAAAACAAGTGGGTCAACGAAGACCAGCGGTATTCGCGAAGCGCGAGCTGTTGTCTCCCGCGGCTAGGCCGTTGCTGTAGACTCATTGACGACCAAAAGAGAGATCATCAAAGGTGGCCAAAGCAGCACCAGCTTCACAACAGATTGAAAAACTCCGAAGCGAGATTCGGCGTCATGAAGAGCTCTACTACGTTCACGACAATCCCGAAATTTCAGACGTTGAATACGATAAGCTGCTGAATCAACTTCAAGAGCTGGAAGCCCAGAACCCCGAGTTAATCACCATTGACAGTCCCACCCAGCGTGTCGGTGGCAGACCTGCTCAAGGTTTTGCCGAGGTCGTACACCGCCACCCCATGCTCTCGCTCGACAATAGCTACAACATTGATGAGCTGCGCGCATTTGATCAGCGCTGCCTCCGTCTTGCTGAAGGCCGACCGCTCGAATACGTGGCTGAGATGAAGATCGACGGCCTTTCGATCTCGCTTCACTACGACGAGCAGGTGCTGGTGCGTGGGGTGACGCGTGGCGATGGTCGGATTGGTGAAGAGGTTACTCAAAACGCGCGCACCATTCGCAGCGTGCCGCTAAGGCTGAACAGTAAAGCGAAGCCGTCACTCAAAGAGATCGAAGTACGGGGCGAAGTCTTCATACCTCGAAAAGTGTTTGAACGAACAAATGCTGAGCGCGAGGAATTGGGCGAGCCGCGATTCGCCAACCCGCGCAACGCCGCGGCTGGGACGATCCGGCAATTAGATTCAAAGAAAGTCGCTTCACGCAGACTCGACATGTTTGCCTACGATTTGATTGCTGGAGGGCGCAAGCCGTTCGCCACACATTGGGAATCACTGGACTGGATGGCGGAAGCCGGCTTCCGGGTAAACCCGCTGAGAAGCTTGTGCAGTTCGATCGAGGAGGTAATCGACTTCGCCGGCAAGATCGAATCGCAGCGAGATGATCTTGATTACGAGATCGACGGACTTGTAGTGAAGGTGAATTCGACGGCGTTACAAGAGGATTTTGGAGCGACAAATAAAGCGCCAAGATGGGCTATAGCATTCAAGTACGCCGCGCGCCAGGTGACCACTAAAGTGCTCTCGATCAGCGTTCAAGTCGGCCGAACCGGCGCCCTGACGCCCGTAGCGAATCTCGAACCGGTAAGCCTCGCCGGCACGACTGTCTCCCGCGCGACTTTGCACAATCCTGACGAAGTAAAGCGGTTGGGTATTCGCATCGGTGACTGGGTCCTGATTGAAAAAGGCGGGGATGTCATTCCGAAGGTTTTGAAGGTTATAGAGCAGAAGCGGACCGGGGAAGAGAAGCCGTTTCGCATGCCCAGGAAGTGCCCGGTTTGTGGCGGTGAGATTTCCCGACCCGAGGGCGAAGTCGTTTCGCGTTGCATTGCAGCTGACTGTCCCGCGCAGCTCAAGGGTCGGCTCATTCACTTCGCCTCGCGACGTGCGATGCGAATCGAAGGATTGGGAGACTCGTTGGTGGACCAGTTTGTGGAAAGTGGGAAAGTGCGCGACGCGGGCGACCTCTACTCGTTAACTCTGGAAGATATTGCGGGTCTCGAGAGGATGGCGACAAAATCGGCCTCAAACCTGATCGCACAGATTGAAGCAAGCAAGGACCGGGATTTTTCGAATCTGATTTACGCGCTTGGTCTTCGTCATGTGGGCGACCGGACCGCGACGACGTTGGCAAAACATTTCGGATCACTTGATCGGCTCAGTAAAGCGTCAGTTGAGGAGCTGGACGACGTCCCTGAGATTGGTCTAACGGTAGCGCAAAGCGTTCGTGATTGGTTTGATGATGCAGGAAACCTGGATTTGTGTAGCAGGCTTGAAGCAGCTGGTGTCCGCACGCGTTTACAGAAGACGGCTGGGCCTGCCGATGATAAGTTTGCCGGAAAGAGTTTTGTGCTGACGGGCACGCTTGAGGGTTACACGCGCGATGAGGCAAAGGCCGCCATTGAAAATCGAGGCGGTCGCGTAGCGTCATCAGTCAGCAAGAAGACGGATTATCTGGTGGCGGGAGAAGAGGCAGGCTCCAAACTTGATAAAGCAACGTCGCTCGGTGTTACAGTGGTTGACGAAGAATCGTTTAAGAAAATGCTGTGAGAAATCCGGAACCAACGATCCGCAGATTACGCTGACCGATGAGGAAAAGGTAAGCCGCTGAGGCAGTTGACTATCGCTCTCGGCAAATTACTCTGTCCAGTCGGCGAAATCTGTGTAATCTGCGGACACTCGGTTACCGAGTAGTAACAGTCTATGGAGAATGAAAATGGCAACGGAAGACAATAATAAGCTCGAACTTATCTACACGCTTTTTTGTGACGACGTTAGGCTGGAGGCTGGGAATAAACTTTCCTTCATGGGCGTGTTTCAAAACATTATGGTCCAGCAGTTTCCGGTATCGCTAATTAAGTTCGCGGTGGTCAATCACTGGAGTGGCGAGGGCCAGCATCTGTCAGAGGTCCGCATACTCTCACCCGACCGACAGCAGCCAGTGGTTGTGTCCCAACCCACCAGCTTTGAAGTAACGCCTGGCGGCTTCGCAGACAATATCAGTTTCTTTGTGAACGTGACTTTTCCGGCAGCAGGGCACTACTGGGTGCAGACACTAATCAACTCAAACCTGTTTGACGAACAAGTGCTGATCGTTTCAGACGGACGCGAGGCCATGGCCGATAGCGCGTCACAGGCCGTTAACTGATCAATACTCGATCCCGTAAAGCTTGATCTTGGAGTTAAGTGTAGTCGGTTTGATTTTGAGAAGTTTCGCGGCCCGAGCTTGATGCCCGCCGGTTCTGGCCAGCGCAAGTTTGATCAGGCTGGTCTCAAATTGTTCGACCTCACCAAAGAAGTCAATGCCCTCAGACAGGTTCAGCTCCTGCAATCGGCGTGATTCGTCAGCCAGCACTTTGTCGCCAGCCAACGTCTGGGCCTCTTTCAAAAGCGAAGTCGTGAGATCGATAAGGCGCTGAACGGAGTTACGCTCCGGTTTATCAGCGATTCTAAGGGTGCGGCGTTTTGCCGCATTCAAGGAGTCGGGCAACAGATTCGTCGCAGGCTCGATCGACTTGGTTTCAGCGCTCATACCACCCCCAAAATACTGTTGTAAAATTTGTTCGAAGAAAACACTTCGGTCAGAGCGGGAGACTTCTACTTGCATTACGCCGCTCCGGCCCATTGGTTCCAATTAATTCCCAAAGAAAAAACGAGCCCCGTAAAATTCCGGGGCTCGATTCTTCTAATAACTGGTGCGGATGAGAGGACTTGAACCTCCACGATGTCGCCATCACAGGCTTCTGAGACCTGCGCGTCTGCCAGTTCCGCCACATCCGCGAATGGTTTTCATTATGCGAATGCGTTTGGAGAGTGTCAAGAATGCCTCAATCCGCGTTGAATCCGCTGGTTTGGTTTTGCGTCCAGGCTCAGAAAACCTTTAAGTTATGGCCCAGTGGATTAGTAGCGCCTCCAGCGAACATCTCGTGACCAGTTGTTGCGCCATCGGCCAGAGCGGTCGCTCCAACGGCGGTCATTGTCCCAGCGATTCCAGCGGCGGCGGTTTGATTGACCCCACCAGTTATTGTTTCTTGACCAGCTATTCCACCTGCGATCATCCCAACGGTCGTGTCGACGATCGTTGCGCCAGTCCCAACGCGAAAACGAGTTTCTGCGCCGGCCCCGGTTGTCCCAACGTCCATCCCGCGCATCATGACAGTTTACGAAGCGACCGCATTTCCAATTATCGAAATCCCGACCCCGGCCCCCACGTCTGCCTTTGTCTTTTCCGAAAGAGACGACAGGCACTGCCAGCGCGAGCATCAGCGCCATCAGCATCAGCACTACAAAAGCCCGTTTACTACCTGATCGTTGCATAGTTCCTCCTCTCCTTCTGGTGATTTATTCGAGGAGAGTTGGCCATAGTGTTCAACATAGTTCAGCTTGTCGTTGAGCAGCGTACATCTCAGCAGATGTTCCTTCCTAAATGTCGCGCATGCGTCTTCAAATCGCGCATTGCTTCTTCACAATCTCATCGACAAGCTGAAGCCTGTCGGACAACTACCGCGCGATTCCACCGCGATGCAACCAATGAACTGATCTGCTAAGGTTAGTATCGAACAATTCAGCTCCAGGGCATCTTGTAGTTTTATTTCGATTTCGTTGTCTCCAAAAGATGGGCCATCAGCTTCCGGAACAAGAGCAGCTGTCCGAACGATTGGAAAGTGTTCGTGGCAGAATTGTCACAGCAGCGAAACGTTCGGGCCGAAGCGCGGACGAAATTAAGCTGGTAGCTATCAGCAAGACTCACCCGCCCGCCACTGTGGAAGCCGGTCTCGCTGCCGGACTCACCGACTTTGGTGAAAACCGCGTTCAGGAGGCGGACGAAAAAATCGCTGCTATTGGACGGACCAAAGCCCGCTGGCACCTGGTAGGACATCTTCAGGCGAACAAAGCCCGTCGCGCGATTGAGTTGTTCGACTGCCTGCATTCCCTGGATTCGAGTGAACTGGCTCAGCGATTGGACCGTTTATGTGTGGATCTAGGGAAAGCGGAATTTCCCGTCTTGGTTCAAGTCAAACTTGGGGGCGAACCGACAAAAAGCGGAGTTGATCCAGGCGAGTTGCCGGATCTACTAAACGTGCTTGGTTCATGCCAACGCGTCCGCTTGATTGGATTGATGACATTGCCGCCTTACTTTGAGAACCCGGATTGTGCGCGCCCTTTTTTCAAGACGCTACGAGAATTACGCGACGAACTAAACCTGCAGGGCCACTTCGGCGAACAGCCAGGTGAGTTGTCGATGGGCATGACTCACGACTTTGAAATCGCGATCGAAGAGGGCAGCACGATGGTGCGGGTAGGCACTGCGATATTTGGTGCTCGAAGCTAGAATGACCTTCGTTATGCTAGTGGGTGAGTTCGCTCAAATGTTCGACACGCTTTCGTCTCTCGCTACATTCCGACAAGCTGAAGCTTACTGGACATCAATAAAACTATGCTGATTATTAGCCGCGTTTACTGGTTTGCTACATGGGTCGTGATCGCCGCGATTTTGACAGTAATCATGTTGATGATTCTTCGTTTGATCGCAAACCAGATGGATCTAAATCCGTTTAGTTGGAGCGCCCGAACGATTCGCCGGCTAACGGATTCAATAATCGACCCGGTGCGACGCGCGTTGATGGGTTTTGGTGTCGATCCGAAATACTCGCCACTCGTGACTATTCTTCTGGCTATCCTGGTGGGCTGGTTTGCCCTTCAACTAGTGGCGAGTATTGCAAACACGGTGGCGGGAATAATTGTGAGCGTACAAGCCGCTGCGCCAGTCGCAACTATTGGCTATGTGCTTTACGGGTTGGTGAGCTTCTACATTTTACTGATTTTCATTCGCATCATTTTTTCGTGGGGAATGGTCAGCTATCGGAATCGCATCATGCGTCTGCTGGTTGACGCAACCGACCCGATGCTTGGTCCACTCCGACGAATCGTTCCTCCGCTGGGCTCGTTTGATATCTCGCCGATTGTCGCTTTCATAATCCTGTGGCTTTTCCAGGCCGCCATTGCTGGGACGCTGCTGCGGGGGTTTCAGCTCCAGTTCTTCGCCTAAAGTCTAATTTAATGTCCAAAGTCCAATGTCTTATGTCCAGGTGTTCAGAGTTCAACCGTTAGGTTGCGGCTTCGGTTGTACATTTTCCAGTAAAGACATCCACCCAACCCGCAACCTAAAGGTTGAACTCTGACGCCTGAACTCAACCTACGTGAAGCTGCTGAAGACTTTAGATTGAGACATTGGACGTTGGATGTTGGACTAAACCTTGATCGAGTACTCCCTCAAAGACGGACGGCTGATTTTTCGTGTCAGGGTCGTTCCACGAGCCTCGAAGACTGAGGTCGTTGGTGAACTTGATGGAGCTTTGCGCGTGCGTATCGCAGCACCTCCGGTTGATGGAGCGGCGAACGAAGAATTACAACGTGTGTTGGCCAAAGCGTTAAATGTGCCGCGACGGGCAGTCGAGATCACTTCCGGTCAAACTTCCAAACTAAAACAAATCAGTGTGACAGGAGCCACTCCGCAGATGTTGCTGGTCTTAGTGGATTGGAAGAGCTAGGTAGCGGTTCGCTCACTAGCGGGATCTATTCGCGGACCAGGCGGAAGCCAATCATCGCTTGCTTGTCTGTCGGCGACAGCCAGGAACGGCGCGTTGCCGTGATTGCGTCAGCGCCTCGAGCTTTGTCCGGATAAGCGCCGCCACGAATGATGACTTGTCCCGGCGCCACCTCGAACCGCGTATTGCCGGGATAAGGTGCAGCTCGCGTGGATGTCCACTCCCATGCGTTTCCTATCAAATCCAATACGCCCTGGCGCGACGCCCCGGCCTGACGGCTGCCTACAGCTTCGAGCGACACCGCACCAACGTTCGCATTACCGTCAACCCATTCATTACCCCACGGATAAAGTGTGCCTTCCTGCCCATTTCTGGCAACGTATTCCCATTCCTCTTCGGTGGGCAGGCGGTATTTCTTGGCGTCGCGCTGGGAACGCCAGTCGGCAAATGCTTTTGCATCAGCGACCGAAACGTAGGTGACAGGGAAGCGCTCCTGACCAGCCGGAGGCTTGCCATTGCTCCAATAGCTTGGGGCGGCATATTTGGTTGCGGCTACAAATTCTGCATACTCGGAATTGGTTACCTCAGTCTTGTCGATCCAAAAACCACCAACGTTTACTGTTCGCGCCGGATATTGGCTGAGATCAAACAAACTCTCAGTTGCCGCATCGTTTAGCCCCATCTGGAAGGAACCGCCTTCAATCCTAGCCACCTCCGGTTTGAACTCAGCAGATGGAGCCGGAGTTTGACTTGCCGAAGGCGTCGGCGAAGTTGGAGGAGTTTTCGCCGCCAGTTTGCGTGAGTACAGAACGGCTCCGCCGGCGATCAGTCCCCCAATGAGGACGAGCGCAACCACAATCACGATTGGGATGGTGTAACTTCGCTTGGCGGGAGCAATAGGTATTGAAGCTTCAAACTGCCGCGACGTGCCCATGCTGGCTTCGGCCCTTCGCGCGGCACCCAGCACAGTTACCTCAGCCAGTTCCGATTCACTCGGTGCAGTCCCGCCGGCTCTGCTCGGCTCACGTGGAGCAACTGAAGCGTGAAGCGCAGCAGCTTGTTCGAGAGCTGCCTGCTTTGCCTTCGCCTCTTGGGCGAGTTGCGCCTCAAGAGCTACCTGCTTTGCTTTTGCCTCACGAGCTAGTTGCGCTTCGCGCTGTCGTTGAATTTCTTCGTCACGGCGTCTTTGTTTTTCAAGCTTCTCTCGCTGAGCAGCCTCTTCTTCAGAGCGCCGACGCGATTCCTCTGCACGCCGCTGCAGCTCCGCCATCTGCTGGGCCAGCTTGCGAACCTCTTCTTCTGCCCTCGCTCGCGCGCCTTCTGCCTCAGCTCGCTTGTGTGCTTCTTCTTCAGCGCGACTTCCAGCAACTTCGGCGCGTTGCTGGGCCTCTGCAATTTCGCGGGCGATACGCTCAGCATCTTCCGCAATACGTTTGCGGGCGTTTTCGCCCTCAGCTTGTATTCGAATTGACTCTTCGTGCCTTAAGCGCTCTTCTTCCTCTTCTGCTGCTCGTCGCGCTTCCTCTTCCTGAGCTCTCTTGCGGGCTTCTTCTTCAGCACGGGCGCGCGCCTCTTCAGCGCGCTGCTGCGCCTCGGCTACTTCTCGAGCGAGTCGTAAAGCCTCCTCTTCCGCGCGTTTGCGGGCGACCTCTTCCTCTGAGCGTTTGCGCGATTCACTTTGCGCGATCAAACGTGCTTCTTCAGCTCGTTTTTTTGCTTCGACAATTTCCTTCGCGAGTCGGGCCGCTTCTTCCGCAACACGCTGACGCTCCGCTTCCTCCTCGGCTCGTTTGCGGGCCTCCTCTTCGGCGAGCTTGCGAGCGGCTTCCTCTTCGGCGCGACGACGTTCGAGCGCTTCCTGCTCACGCTTGCGCGCCATTTCCAGTGCTTGCTGGCGAGCAGCCTCTTCTTCGGCAAGTTTCCGTTCTGCTTCTTCTTCAGCTCGTCTGCGCGCGGCTTCCTCCTCCGCGCGTTTGCGAGCTGCTTCTTCGGCCCGTGATCGCGCTTCGTCTGCTCGGCGCTGCGCCTCTTCAAACTCGCGATTTAACCGATCGGCTTCGTCTTCAATTCGCTGCTGCGAGTCGGTTCGCGTTTGACTATCCCATGCAGCTTGATCAAGTGAACCCCCCGTTACAGTCTGCGAATCCATACTTGAGGAGTACTGGATGGTCGCCGCTGGAAACTCTCTGGTCTCCTCCATCGATATCCGTGCGGATGAGGCATCGGCCGATTCCATTGCGGCGCGCAGTTCATCCATAAATTCTTCGACTGAAGACATGCGGTCTTCACGTCGTTTAGCAAGGGAGTGGTGGACCACCATTTCGATGGAGTGAGGCACGTTCACGCCGACATCGAGGAAACGCGGCGGACTATCCGACAAATGCTTCTTCATGATCGCTGGAAGCGAGGGCCCTTTGAAGGGCACTTCCCCGGTAAACATCTGAAACAGGATGACACCGAGGCTGTAGATATCCGCTCGCGCGTCGGGTTCGTCTTCAGACCATAACTCAGGCGCCATGTATGATGGCGAGCCCATTAGACCGGTGGTCTGTGCAGCTACGAAGGAACCAAGCAACTCGCCTGACTTGATCTTGGCGAGTCCGAAGTCGAGAACTTTGACAGCCTCGCCGAATGGCAGACCGTCCTTCATCATCACGTTAAGGGGTTTCAGGTCGCGGTGGACAATACCCTGGCGATGCGCGGCGCCAACGCCAGCGCAAATAGCCGCCATGATTTCGAATGCGGGTTGTGCGGAAAGCCGGCGTTCTGCATGCAAGAGTTCGTGCAATGATCGCCCCTGGATAAAATCCATGACCAGGTAGGGCATCTTACCTACGACCCCGAAGTCGGTGACATTTACGATATTTCGGTGACCTATGCGCGCCGCGACCATGGCTTCCTGGCGAAAACGCGTCGCCAACATCGGATCGTTACCCACCAAATCGGGCAAGATCACCTTTATCGCGTAAGTAGTTTTGAGGAAGATGTGGCGCGCCTTATATACGATTCCCATCCCGCCCTGCCCGAGCCGGCGCTCAAGCTGGTAACGACCGTCAAGAATCGTATCGCCCGCAATCGAAGATATAAGCTCTCCACCGTCGGTGGGACAGTTGTTGAATTGATCGGGGAAGCAATGTTTACAAGCCTGACATTCTTTCATTTGTGGGCTTGGTGCATTTTGGGGCAGGACGTCGGCTGTGTAGGTGGCGCAAGAATCCGAAGACCTTGGGCTGTGATTACCATCGCAAGCTTTAAGTAAGTATCTCTGCCAGGATCGCAGATTTAGGTTTCATTCCCAGCGACCGGCCTCATCAGACGAGTTCGTCAGTGAGATTAAGTAAAATAGATGTAATCGCGCAGAAATTATAACGGCTGGAGGAAGGGCAAGCAAGAACTTGAATTCTTTTCAATTCAGAATACTTAGAGGGTTGTTCAAGTGAACACTCTAATCAACAGCCGGGGTCAAACCTCAGACCAAGAATGCTGCTCAACGACACGTTCGCTGTGAAACAATTATCGAACAACTCGGGGCTCACGCCGCTACACTTTTCAAACGCTGAATTCCACACAATTCTGTTGACAATTAATATTACGAAGTCTACATTCCGATGCGCATTCTTTAAACTTTTGCTGCTGCCTTTTCTCTAGCAGCATGTCGTAAAATCGACGAGTTCTGCACTTCTGTTGGTCCTCCTACAGTTGAAATTCCTTGAATCTTCTAGAGGCGAAGCCAACAACACTTAATCACACGGTCCGATTGCCTCTCCCGATGCAATACAGACAATCCGTTCAGATCTTTACGAGCAAGGAGTAAAGCCGCATGAAGAAACAACTGATGGAAATCAAAGCGTTGTGCTGTGCAGCACTGTTTTTTTTCGTATGCCTGGGATCTTTAACAATTGGGCAAGCGCAGGATTATGTGACTGGCTCTTTTGAAGGCGAGGTGAAGGATGGGGTAACGGGTGAACCGATCGCAGGGGCTACCGTGCGCATCACCAACCAGGAAACCGGCGTTCCGATTGCCAGGCAAACAGACGCGAGTGGTCGCTTTAGGCAGAGCCAGTTGCCCCCAGGCGACTACACCATCACCGTTTCGAAGCAAGGCTACGCACCGCAGAGCCTGACAAAGTCGTTAACGGCTTTACGCCCTACCGTCCTGCTGCCGCCGCTGCCGCTCGTTCCCGACAGCACGGCAACAGCGACTGCCACTCCAACGCCGGATAGTGCCGTTGCGGCTCCCACGCCGGGTCAGACCACCGCCACGCAACCTGTCACAATGCCTGCAACAATCAGCACCACCGAAGCGGACGTTAGAGGAGAGATCAATACGCTCGACGCGCAACGAGGTGGCACCTACAGTAGGCAACAGGTTTCGACTCTGCCGCTTGGCTCAACGACTCTGACGCGTACTTTCGATGAGCTTGGTCTTTTGCTGCCAGGAGTGGCTCCTCCGCCACAAACACTTGGCACCATTGCAGGTCCCGGAGTGGGTGCGGGCGTGGGGTCGGCGGGTCAATTCGCAGTCAATGGTCTACGTTCACGTGCCAACAACTTCACGGTCGATGGTTCGGACAACAACGACGAGGACATTGGAGTGCGTCGCCAGGGCTTCCTGGCGCTCGTGCCCCAATCGATTGAATCAATTCAAGAGTATCAAGTGATTACTCTCCTTGCGCCCGCGCAGTATGGTCGGAATCTCGGAGCACAGGTCAACGCTGTCTCGCGTTCAGGGGGCAACGAGACTCATGGCGCCGTCTACGGATTGATTAACGCCAGCCAGCTGAACGCCAGAAATCCCTTTGACTATGTTGGTCCTAGCGTCAGGATTCCACTGCAAGGCCGGGTTCTCAATCCAAACGGGACCCTGGGCGGCTTCCGCAACGTCTTTGTGGATTTTGCACAGAAGTTTGAAACGAATACTGCCGGTGCGGAAAACTCATTCACGTTGGGCCAGGGTGGATTTGTTCTTGGGGGCCCGCTGGTGGCAAGTGTTGATGAGTCGGGCGCGCCAAAGAAATCGGGTCGCAGCTTGTTCTATTTTGTCTCGGCCGAAGGTCACTTGCTTAATGCAAACAAAGAGGAAAGCTTTGCAGTTCCAACGGTCGAAGAGCGTGGCGTTTTCCAAACTGGGGCTACAGGACTATTCTTCGATCCTTTATTTCCGGCGTTTCCAGCGTCAGCCTTTCCGACCACCGTTGGTGGCGACGCGATCTTCAGCTTCTTTCCTTTCCCCAACAATCTAAATGGCGTGTATGGTCGCAACACTTACACCGCCGTTTTGCCTGCCGGCGGACAAGGAAAAATTCTTTCCGGAAAGATGAACTCAAACTTCGGCGCGTTTGATATGCCCCATGAGTTCGTCGCCCGCTACAATTTCACGGACGACTGGCGCGATATTCCGGTCACCGGCGGCGCACTGTTTTCGACCTTGCGCCCGCGCGTCAGGACCCAAAACTTCTCAACCTTTCTCAACACCAATCTAAGCGGAGCTGACTCGAACAATCCCGTCCTTAATCAGTTTCGCGCGTCTTACGGACGTACCCGATTAGTGTTTGACGAGAATCGGGATACTTCGTTCCTGCTTCCCAGCGCCTTTGCCCGGACGTTGCAACCAGAGGAGCAGCGCTTCCTGTTGAATGCGCCAACGCTATTCAATATCACCGAGCCAGGTGATCCAGTGGTTTTCTACGTCACCGGAAATTCTACCGAACGCACCCTCAACCAATTCGGCAATGCACTGGCGCCGGTGGGCCAGTTAAGCGTGGCCGGTTACAGTCCTGTTGGTGTGGACGTCTTTAATTTTCCACAAAGTCGCGTAAACAACACCTACCAGGTCGCCGATACCGTATCGACGCAACTTGGTTCTCATAGTGTGGCTTTCGGTGCAGACATTCGCCGTACTGAACTGAATAGCGAACTGCCTCGCAACGCACGTCCCTATCTGACGTTTAATGCGTTTCCAAACTTTGCCAGCATATTAGGGCTGGGTGGGATACCCGGACGACCATTCTTCACGGGCGCCGACTTGGCGGCCTCGGGCGCGGCCAGTGGAGCCTTTCAAGCACTTCAGGTTGGCGACGACTCCAGGATCAATTTGCGCTACTACCAGTTAAACTTCTTCGGCCAGGACCAATGGCGCGTTCGACGTGACCTTAATATCTCCTTTGGACTGCGGTACGAGTACAACACCGTTCCAAAGTCCGCTAATAACAAGATTGAGCGTACATTTGGTGCTCCGCTCCCAAACTCCATAAGGGATCTGCGGAATTTTATCGGCGGCCGTACAGAGATTTTTGAAGCTGACAAGAACAACTTCGCCCCGCGATTCGGGTTTGCCTACTCGCCTGAGATCTTCAAGGATCGCCTCACGGCGATTCGCGGTGGGGGCGGAATTTATTTTGATCAGATACTCGGAGCGGTGGTCAGCCAATCGCGGAATGTGTTTCCCACGTTCTTGAATACAAATTTTGCCGGTGGGTTACCCTCGGGCAACGACTTCAATATCTTTACTCCGAACATCGCGGTTATCACTTGCCCGGGTTCGCCTGGTCCAGTTCCCCTCGTTCAGCCCGGGACCCTGAACACACTCAACCCGCAAGTGCCGGTGAATTGCTTTACCAATACCATTCAAGGCGCGTTTCCCAGCGGCTTTCCGTCGACGCTACCGGCACGAAGTCTTAGCACTCCGGCTGCATACCACTACGGACTAACGTTTGAGCAACAATTGACCGACGGACTCGTAGCCTCCGCAGCATACGTGGGCACTCAGGGTCGCCACCTGTTACGACAAACCACGCCGAACCAGGGACAAAACGCGATCGTCGTAATTACCGACATCGATCCAACAAGTTCCCAACCAACTGCGTCTGGCTTTGTTCGCGATCCATTCGGACGTGGATTCCCAGGCATAGGCGGCGTCACAGTCTTTACCGCTGACGCTAACTCACGGTACGACGCGCTCCAGCTTCAACTCCGCGGACGCTACAACTTGCTCGGCGCCACGCAGTTTCAGGTCAACTACACCTACGGCAAGGCCACAGACGACGTTTCAGACGTGTTCGATCTCGCTGGAGCGCCGGCACTGCCGCAAAATAGTTCTACCTTCGCCGGCGAGCGTGGACCAGCTAACTTCGACGTGCGTCACCGTTTCTCATCGAACTATGTCAGCGACTTCTCAAGCTGGGGAAAGAACAACGCATTTCTCCATGCCATTTTTAATGGGCTCGAGATCGCGGGAACTGGCACCTTTCAAACAGGACAACCGTTTACGGTCAACAGCATCTTCGACGTGAACCTCGACGGCAACCTGACGGATCGATTGAATTCAACCTCGGGGATAACGCTAACGGGTGACCGCGCCGCACCACTTCGTTTAACTGGTAATCCACTCGCAATGTTGGCGCTTCTGGGTGACGACGGCAGCGTCCCACGCAACTCGTTCCGCGCGGGAAATCTTTGGATCACTAACGCCGCCGTTACCAAATCGATTCGGTTCTCTGAGACGACGCGACTAATCCTCAGGACCGATGTCTTCAACCTGTTCAATAGGGCGAATTACGGAATTCCGGTTCGCATACTCGAATCCCCTGGTTTTGGCCGGGCAACCGAAACGGTGACGCCGGCACGAAGGATTCAGTTTGGTTTGAAGCTCGCCTTCTAAGAAACGGATTCATGCTGACGGGAGGTTGTGATATTCTCAGAGCATTCTGGGTGCACGCCTCCCGTTAACATTTTGGAAGTGAACTCGTCTCTCCCCATTTGCCGACCGTGAGAATTCCGCTCTTCGTAGTCTTAGCCACCACGTTGGCCTTATCGATTGGGACGTCTTCTGTCGTCCTGGGCCAGAGTGTGGGCGGCAAGGGAACCGTAACCAAGCCAGCCGCGCCAACTACCCCGACGCGACGAACGACCGCAACCGTCAGATCGGTAAATTCCGCTAAGCCAGCAAACCCGACTGTCAGGACCGTCTTTGTGACGCCCACCACTGGTTCGCTCTCCGTAGGCGCCGAACCCAACGCGACGATTCTGGTTGAACCAATCAACCTGAAGAGAGTTCAGGCGCAGAAAGGAACGCTGCCCGCCGGGGAAAGGGTCTTTATCTTTCGTGACCTGAAGCCGGGACGCTATCGAGTGGCGGGAACGCTGGCTGGTCATGAGGAAGTCGAAACTGAAGTAGTCATCGCGGCGAATAACAGTCAATCCACCACTCTGAATTTCAAACCGATTCTTTATCCGGTAGTCATAAGCACCAATATCAACTCGGGCGAGTTGAAGTACGCAGCTAAAGGCCAGCCCCTGAGCAATGTAGTTTCTATTCAAAACAGCAGTGTGAGACTTGATTTGCCTGCAGGGGATTACGTTTTGGAGATGAGGGCGTCGGAGTTTGGTTACGAGGCCCTGCAGAAGAGTTTCACCCTTCCGTCGGATAGCGCCGCGCTCGAACTGCCTCTCAAGCGAATCGCGCTGACTACCGAAACGTTGTCGCCTACCTGGAACAATTCGGAGTTGCAAAGCTGGGAAATGCCGGCGACGTGGCGACCTGACGCTAAGCGGAAGCTGGTAGTTAAAGGAGCCGGTGTCGCGTTTCCGCGAGATGAGAATTATCGCTACTACAAAGATTTCAAGATCTCCAGCAGCGCGGCGATGATCAATGGAGTTGCGCTTTCGTTCGCGATGCGCGCTCCCGACTCGCAGAATTATTATCTGCTGCAACTGACCGGCGAGAAGTCAGACGAGCCATACGCAGTCCGATTGTTTGTGGTTAAGAATGGCGTCGAGCAGAGAATCCGCGCGATCAATATCCCCAGGTCAGCGGCCAAGGCAATGGGCCCAGGTCAGTTCTTTGGCTTATCAATCAAAATGATCGATTACACGGTGACGGTGGAGATCGTCGACAGCGAAACCGGAGCTCTGTATCCATTGGGTGGCTTGACTGATCCGGCCCGGAACTTTGCAGTGGGAGCGGTGGGCATTGCGGGTTATGCCAATGCGGAGAACGCCATCGAGCGCTTCGTGGTTTGTACCGGAACCAAGTGCTTGAGCGAGTGAAATGAATGGGTTGTGATATATTGCGTTGCCAATCAAACAAACGAATATTGAAGGATCCAGTCTAAATGTCGGGACATTCCAAGTGGCATAGTATCAAGCACAAAAAAGGCGCGCTCGATGCCAAGCGCGGCAAACTCTTCACCAAGTTCATCAAAGAAATAACCGTCGCTGCGCGTTCAGGCGGGGGCGACCCCGACGGTAATGCTCGTTTGCGCAAAGCCGTACTCGACGCCAAAGCCGGGAACATGCCCAACGAAACCATCGAGCGTGCCATCCGCCGTGGAACCGGAGAAGAAGAGGGTGTGACCTATGAAGAGATCACCTACGAAGGTTATGGACCAGGCGGCGCCGCGCTGCTTATCGAATCGATGACTGACAATCGGAACCGGACGGTTGCGGAAATCCGTCACGCGTTTTCCAAGAACGGCGGTAACCTGGCCGCGGCCGGCGCCGTCGCCTGGATGTTTGAGAAGAAGGGCTACATCGTTGTCGCCAAGGCAGCCAAGTCAGAGGATGAGCTGTTTGAGATCGTTACCGATGCCGGCGCCGAAGATTTGCGCACTGACGAGGACAACTTTGAAATTATCACCGCACCAGGGGACTTCGACGTCGTTCTTGAAGCAGTTAAGAAAGCTGGTATTGAGCCGCAAGTCGCAGAAGTCGAGATGGTTCCCAAAGAATACAAAAAACTTGAAGGCACTGAAGCCAAACAGATGCTCAAGTTAATGGAAGCTCTTGAGGATCACGACGACGTGCAAAAAGTCTCAGCTAACTTCGATATCAGTGAAGCCGACATGGCCGCGGCTGGATAAACCCGGCCGCTTACCTTGAACCTCACCTGTCAGTAATTACATTCCTTCGCCAACCGACTCAGTCAGTATCAACTGCAAGAACGCTGCAAAAGTCACACCGGTTGCGCCCAGCGCTTATCACCCATATGAAACGCCTGATATTGCGGTTTACGAAATGTCTTCCCCTGTTTTTGCATCAGGATCAGGGCAGCCAAATTATGCGTTCGTTTGTTGCCAGGGGAATTCAAAGCATTGACAAAATAGGACCTTGCGTAGATTGCGGTGTTCGAACCAGGGAATTTTCTCATGCCCCCTCAACGGGCACCTTGATTCTCTAACCCAGGAATCCACTCCGATTGGATCCTCACGAAGGGTAAAAAAAATGAAGCCAAATATTAATGACCTCTCCAATCTCCAAGATCTGAAAAGAGTCCTGACCGAAAAAGACGTTACTCCAGTTGCCATAAAGACAATTGAGAGAGCACTGAACAAAGGGATGGTCTTCAAGCGACCCGAAGACCTGGCAATCCTCAACATCCCCACCCTGGATCTCACGACGGTTGGAGAAGTTGTCACCTTTGGCTCCACCACGGTGGTCGTCAAAAACATCAAGACCGTTGAATATTCCTTTAAGCCAATAGGCGACGAAAATTTTTTCTTTGGTTATCAACTTCTCGTCTTGTTTGTTAACGCAGACGGTTTTAGCGTTGAACAATCATATCCAATCGAAGATACGCGAAGAGTAATTGTTGATTTGGATCTCAACGATCTACTCGATCGCAGCAAGGTTACGTTGCGAGTAAATTCGGCGCAGGGAAGTCATGCGCGGATTGCCTTAACTGCAGCCAACGTTGCTCCAACTGATGAAATTATTGAAATCCCGATTAGCGCCCTGGCCAACGCTGAGATTGATGTCGAAGTGACTGCGGTGGCCCAGTTGCCGAACCCTCCGATAAAAGCCTCTTACCAGATAAAGGGCAAACTGATTTCAAGCGGCAACGATACAAAGTTGGACGGCTACCAGGTCGTCATTTTCGGCGCCACTGCCAACCTGACAGATGGCACTCCTGATTTCTTGCCGGTTGCCTTCGCTACCACTGAAACCAACGGTTACTTCATAACCAGCTTCCTGTTCTTCAACGTTCCCGATGATATTCATAAAGTTATCGCGGGAAAGGTGAGAGTCACAAAAGATGACTTTAGTAAGGAAGTCCCGATCCGGTTGGTTGAAAAGACAGAGGGCGAAGGTGAGAACATCGTAAGAAAGTCCATGCTTCCAGATCGGCTGATCGTTGTGATCAGTGAAGAAAGTGAAGCGGAGGAGCCGTGTAAAAACTGTGGCTGCACAGATCTCAACTTTCATGAAAAGAAGGTGCTTGAGGAATACAGTTACTACACGGTCGTAAGAACTACCGAGCCCTCGATCATTGCTGACGTGCTTGAAGACGAAAAAGAGATCAATTTGGAAGACATTTATGGTGTCAACATTACCGTGCCATTTAGCGTGTTCCTTAAGTTCCACGAGATCGAAAGTAAGCAGATCAAGCCCGCTAACTTTGGGGTTGCGAATCTCAATGCCATCGGTGGTGCTGTGCTTGCAAAAACGGTAAACACCGCAGCGACGCCGGTCGAAGCAAACCCTGCTCCTGCGACTGGAGTAAACCCGGCCGTGAAAGCCACCTTTAACAGAGACCTGCTGGATAAATTAGTGGTGGAACATAAAGTTAAAACCGTCATCAAGGGCAACGCCAAAGCGGTTTTCAAAGGGCGCACACATCTCAACCAGCTCAATCAGATCGACTGGGACGACGAGCCCACCATCTACCAGGCGGCCAGCATTGCTCATGGCCATCTGCTGCATTTCAAACAGGAATGGATACCCGACGGCTATTCCATCGGCGACATCGTCTACTCTCTGCCGCTCGCTCCCGGACAGAAAAAACAGATCGCGGTATTGGATTGGGAGAGACGGGAAAGCGCAGCCAATTCGCAGACCTTGGACTACGAAGAAACCCTGAACAACTCACTGGTTCGAGATCGCGACATCAATGAAGTGATCAGCGCTACGCTGACGGAAAACGTCAGAGGCAATTCAAAAGCAACCACCGGTGGAATCGGGTTTGGACTGGGTGGCGCGATAATGGGGGTTTTCTCAGGCGGAAGCTTTGGCGCCTTGCTGGGAGTTAGCGGTGGAAAAAGCTCATCGGGCTCCAATGCGAGTCAGAGTTCCAACAGGGAAAGCACGGCTAATAGCCTGCAAAGTATCTCTGACAGAACCACACAGGCAGCCAGCTTTGTGCGCTCGCAGCGATCAACAGTGGTCCAAACAGTAAGCCAGGGCGAACGAGTGCAGGCAACCGCAGAATCGGTTGCCAATTACAATCACTGCCACGCGATCACAATTCAATACTTTGAAGTTCTGCGACATTTTGCAGTTCGCAATCGATTAGCGGGTGTACAGGAATGCCTGTTTGTCCCCCTGCAAATGACGCCCTTCGACCTGGACAAATGTTTGCGCTGGCGCAATACGCTTGAGCGTCATGTGCTCCGCCGCGACTTGAGAGCCGCGTTCAAAGCAGTAGCCAGAATCGCAAACGAAAAGGAGAGCCCGTTTGAGAACTATTACGACAGCATTGGGTTCCCGCGTAAGAACTTTGCCGAACAAAATATCAATTTTTACAGCGGCGAACTGTTCATGGAGTTCTTCTTCTTCAATACCAAGGAAGAAAAGATTAGTGACGAAATAATCTTCTTCTACAATTTTTTCGGAATCTCACTCGATGGATTCCGCGACAAGAAGATTACCGACGAAGAGTTGGCCCAACACGTCGGTCCTCGCGCCATCGAGTATTTGCTGGATGCCTTTACGATTGAAACCGACAAGGGGGTTGATCTGAAACTCGATCTAACCTTGTTGAATACCTTCAGGCAGAATGCGAGATTGCACATCTCGGTACGGCAGAGCGGCACCACGCCGGTTACTGTCCCACGTGATCAGATAAATGCAGTCAACATCAAATTGGACTTGACCAAGCTGCCGGCAGAGCAAGCGACAAACCTGGTACAGTTCCAGAACAAGTTCATGAAGATTAGAGTTCGTACGGGAAACCTGCGTTACCGGACGGATAATTTTGCCGACTCGTTGTTCAATGGCCGGTTAGACAACGATATTTTTGCCGGCGGCGACGGCGTGTTCATTCCTACTCCTTTGAACAGAGATGAATTGCGCAATCCGCGCGGCGAGGATGTCGACGCTGCCAATAACCTGCTTCATCATCTCAACGAAAACCTCGAGTACTATCACAAATGCCTGTTCTTCGACATGACCCCTGAGCGTCGCTTCATGTTGCTCGACGGGATCGTCGCGCCCGGCAAAGCGAACGGTCGCAGCGTCGCGTCAGTGGTAGAGAATCGAGTGATCGGAATCGCTGGTAATTCTTTGATCATGCCGGTTGCGCCGGGTAATCAACTCGATCCGACCATTGATGAAACCTTCAATATGTTTGCTCAGTACTTCGACGATGAGAAGGAGCCGATGCGCATCAGTATGCCGACCAAGGGTATTTATGCTGAGTCGGTGATGGGCAAGTGCAATTCGTGCGAAGAGAAGGATGAGAGCCGGTTCTGGCGTTGGGAAGAGTCGCCGATACCTGATAGTCCCAACACGCAGATACTACCGCTCAATACGGATAGTCGAAGGGCAGATCCAGGCAATCTCCAACCGAAGGATTTCGCCCCTCCAGTGGTGAATATTCAGAACGCGCCAAACCTGCCAGATCCCACAGGACTACAAGGGATACTCCAACTCATAGGAAAGGGCGATGCCTTCCGCGATCTGACCGGACTAAATCAAAACCAGCTGAACGCATTGGCAACGTTCCAAAAAACATTAGACACGGCCGAGTCTTTTGGCAAAGAAGCTTCTTCGCTGGCCAAAGCAGCCGCTGCCAATAAACTGATTGAAGACGCGCAAAAGAGCGGTGCTGTGTCAAATGAAAAAGCCAAGGAACTGACTGAAAAGAACATCAACGCGGCGATCCCTCAGAGTGCACAGGAACAACTCACGTCTGCTAAGGATCGGGTGAATGCCGTTCAGGACGCTTTGCAAACTGGTGGCTTAACACCTGAACAAGCTCAGGAATTGACCGGCAAGATTCTGAGCGATGGTTTTGGTCTTAGCAATGACTCCATCTCACGCACAGACGTTAACGATCTGGCCGCCAACTTCGACAAGGGTAGCTTGAGTAGCATAGCCCTGAAGAAACCCGGCGAGAGCGTAGAGGTAAGGGCTTTCGAACAGGGCGGAGCGGCCGCACCACCAAATAACCTCCTGGTAAATCTGACTCCGGGCGCGAGGGTATTTCATCTCGCGCAAAACGACATATCAGGAGTTACCACGGTACGCGTAGCTGACCCAGTTCCTGGTAATACTTATAGTTGGGATTGGGATAGGACGAATTATCAGATCGACGATGTTGGTTTCTTTATCGTTCCGGTTGACCCCCCCACGAATTCACAGATACGGCTACATTCCTTCCGGCCAGGTATTCACTATCTTTCAGTCCAGGAGCTTGATGGCACCGGCGCAGTAACGAGGAGGAAGGGTGAAACGCTGATTGGAACTCCGCAATTCGTCACCGTAACTGAGGATGCAACCCTGTTCGATGCTGTGTTAACTCAATTTGATTTAATGAGCGCCAAAGGACGCATCACCCAGTCGGCACATGACACGTGCAATCAATTACTGAAGAAAGTAAATGTCCGGATTCTGTGGGACGTTGGACCGGTGTTCAATCAGCAGTTATCGGTTATCCCCCAACCCGATGAAACCATTTACGACACTTACCTGGGGGGTACACCCTTATCCTTCAACATTAACCCGATTTACACGAGTAGATACGTTACTAAGGTCAACATCGAAGGAGCACCACCGGCCTCGAATCCACTGTTGGGTGGAGTGACAACCGGCGCGGGTAGCGTAGTAGGCGTTTATTCATTTAACGAGCAGATAAGGATCTTTCCAGGTTCCTTTGACACTCGCGCCCAGGTGCTTCCGAACGATACCCGCAAGCTAGTTGTTCAACTGGCTCAGATTTTTGCTGCTGTGGATGCGCAGCGAGCTGTCTTCAACGCCAATCCCACGGATCAAGCCGTTCGCATGGAGTTCTTACGACTCCAGCAGCTCCAAATCGAAGTTTTGGGTCGGATTATGGGTCGCACAATAGCCCATGAGATCGTGCATGCACTGCTGGGCAGTGTTTCTGATTTAGACATTGGCGGTCATGCAACAAGCGGATTGCTGGCAACCTTCCCGCCATCTCTGCAGGATGCGATTGGTATAGAAATCTCCGACGAGGCGAATTTCCCGAAGGCAAACACTTACAAATTCCTGGCCTTTCCATTTACAGACATGAGGCCAGCCGCCGCGAAAGCTATGACACTGGAACCGTTCCTGCAAACAAAACTGAACCTTTTATACCCGGTCCCTCCGATAAAGCCGTTTGATAAATAGACGGACCTGGGCAACCCGATGTGAAAGCCAGGGGCAAGTGCTTTGCGAAGCACGTAGCCCCTGGCTTTTTTTCCAGTATGCAGTGAGCAGAAAGCAGTGAGTGCTACTCACGCAACTTCCTTCCATTGCTCACTGCATACTGCTCACTGCTTCTGTCCACGGACCTTCACTTCGTCGGAAACCGTTTTTTTGCTTCACCTCTAGGAACCGAGTCGGTCACTTTCGCTTCGTGCTTCTCGCGTTGTCGGGCCGTAGGATTCTCTTGTTCACGCGCGGCAACCGCTTCGCGCATCCGCTGGTTCTTCTTATCCTTGTTTTCACCGTCCTTCTTTCTTCGATCCTTGTCAGACATAAAATTGCTCCTTTCGTTTCTTAGCGATCAGTAGTCAGGAAACAGCGATCAGCAGTCAGCAATGAGGAATCAGAAATAATCAGAAATCAGAAATCAGAAACGACAAATGACGAATCAGACCAGTAGCAACAATCGCGTGCTTTCGCTTCCTGCCTCCTGCTATCCCTCACTCTGCTCCTTCTCCAGGTCCTTATTCGCAGGTCCCTGCGTCACGTGCCCCAGGCAGTCAAACCGCGACCCGTGACATGGACAGTCCCAACTCTTCTCCAGCGAATTCCAATTAACTATGCATCCCAGGTGGGTACACACTGCTGACATCTCGTGAATGTTTCCTTCGGGGTCGCGATAGACAGCAACCTTCTTTAGTCCATGCGAGATGACCGCCCCAGAGTTCTTCTTGATTTCATCAACCGACTCAACGTCTCCCCCGGTTACGTAGTCGGAGTACTGCGCAGCTACGTTCAGATTCTCTTTTGCAAACTCCTTCAACGCTCCGAGCGTGATGCGCGACGGATCGTAAATCGACTCCCATGGGTTCTTGCGTCCGAGAATCATGTCAGTCAACAGAATCCCGGCAATGGTCCCGTGCGTCATTCCGTTACCGGAATCGCCAGTGGCGATGTAAACGTTGTCACTGTCCATTGGATTTCGGCCAATGAAAGCCAAGCCGTCGATCGGCTCCATTACTTCGCCTGACCATCGATACTCGATGCCTTCCACCATCGGGAATCGATATCGCGTCCAACGTTCTAACGCCGCGAAGCGTTTTCCAGCATCGTCCTGCTGGCCGGTCTTGTGATCCTCGCCTCCAACGATCAAGAGATCGTACGCGCTCGCGCCGTCTCCCACTGTTTCTACCCGAATGTAGTGATACGGATCGGGTGTGTCCCAGTAGAGCCCTCGCGTGACTGAACCGAGCGGAACCCGCGCGCCGATTACGTAGGTCTGATAAGCAGCTTGCTTGGTGTGAATCGCGATTAGGTCATTGACCGGCGTATTGGTGGCCACGACAACTGCATCAGCTGTAACAACTCCTCGTCCGGTTGTTTCAACTCGCGCCTTCTTACCACCTTCAATTTCTTTCGCATGCGTTTCGGTGTAGATCCGTCCACCTTGTTTCTTGATGGCCTGGGCCAACCCCGCAAGATATTTCAACGGATGAAACTGCGCCTGGTCGGGAAAACGCAAAGCGGCCCCGGTGTCATAAGAATCCCATGGAACCCGCCCTACTTTTTCGATTTCTGTCAGGCCGGCGCGATGCGCGGCCTTCAATTCATCGTCAAGTATTTTCTTTGGCTCACGCGGAGGCACGAACAAATATCCGTTGATTCGTTCGAATTCGCAGTCAATCGCCTCCTGCTCAACGATTGCTTCGACTGCATTGATGGCCGCGGTGTGACTCTCAGCCGCCAGCCTGGTGTTCTCTTCTCCATGCAAACGTTCGAGGTCGAAGTAACGATCGTCAAGTGCGTTTACCAGGTGCGCCGTAGTGCGTCCAGTCATTCCGCCGCCGATTGGACCATCGTCAACGATCACCACTGATTTTCCCTCTCGCCCCAACAAATACGCGGTCGTCATGCCGGCGATACCGGCGCCAACAATACACACGTCAGCAGTCACTCGTTCAGTTAACGGTGTTTCCAGTAACGGTTCGGCCGTGTCCATCCAAACGGATTTCGTTTGTTCGCCGTGCTGGTGGCTTTCGTTGGTTCCTTTAGGAAATGGTTTGCTCATCGTTTTTAACTCGAAAATGTAGCTATACAGTACGAACAGCGGGTAGTGCTGTCTGGTTTGCACACCCGTCGGTCTGATTTCTTGAAGAATTAATTACGCGAAGAACTGGAGTGCAAGCGTGATGCCCAAGACGTAGAGAACCGACCGCGGTAGCGCCGGATCCTCGATTCAACTTATCACTCGGATCCTTTCTTAATCTTTAAGCGCGAGTTGACTAGAATCCGGCGCTACCGCGCTCGGTTCTGTAACGGCGCTGCTATCGCGCCCGGTTCTGTGTTGGTATCTTTACCGCATGACACTGCCAATCAAACCCCCATATCCGCCGATGGAAGCATTACTGGTTAGTACAATTCCGTCAGGTGAGAATTGGGAATACGAGCCTAAGTGGGACGGCTTTCGATGTCTGGCGTTCCGCGACGGCGATAAGGTTGAGCTGCAATCGAAGTCAGGCCAACCGCTTGAGCGTTACTTTCCAGAAGTGGTCGACAAGCTTCTCAAGCTCAAAGCATCAAAGTTTGTTTTGGACGGCGAGTTGGTCATACCGATAGGAAACGAATTTTCGTTTGACGCTTTGCTTCAACGGATTCACCCCGCCGCCAGCCGGGTGCTCAAGTTATCAAAAGAAACCGCGGCGCAGTTTATTGTCTTCGACCTGCTCGTCGACGATAGTGGAAAGTTACTCGTTGATCTGACACTCGGTAAACGCAGACCTAAGCTGGAAAGCTTCGCTAAAAAGTACCTGGCGAAAAATGAAACTATTGAACTCTCGCCGAAGACCAGCGAGGTTGCACTTGCGCGCGAGTGGCTCTCGACTACAGGTATCAAGCTAGACGGCATAATTGCCAAACGTCTTGATCTTCCTTATCGCTCAGGCGAACGGGACGGCATGCAAAAGGTCAAGCGCTTGCGTACAGCCGACTGTGTCGTTGGCGGATTTCGATATGCTTCAAAAGGACAAGTGGTCGGCTCGCTCCTGCTCGGCTTATACGACGAGAAAGGTCTCCTGCATCACTGTGGTTTCACCTCGAGCTTTAACGAAGCCCAGAAAAAAGAACTGACAGCAAAGCTTGAACCGCTGATTAAGGCTCCCGGATTCACTGGAAATAAACCCGGTGGACCAAGTCGCTGGAGCACCAAACGCTCTGCAGAATGGGAACCACTGGCTACGAAGTTGGTAGTTGAAGTGCAATACGACCATTTCACCGGCGGCCGTTTTCGTCACGGGACTCGATTTCTTCGTTGGCGACCTGACAAAAAGCCGCGGCAATGTCTCCTCACGCAAGTCCACTAAAGCCCTCTGGTATGACGGTTGTTAAGACTCAATGAGTGAGTGACCTCAAATATTGAGGAAGAAGGTGCGCGGTGAAGTATCGGTAGGGCAATGATGCCCACCCCGCCTCACTCAAAATCGTTGAAGTCTTAAGGAAGCTCGATTCGGGGCGCATTAAACCGTACGCCTGTCTCGATTCGATGCGAGATTTGACCGATGCATCGCGGGCTTCTGCTGATAGTACCAGGAGGGTTGGGTTGAATGACGGAGCCTATCAAATCGGTGAGGAGGAAGAGAGATCGCTCAGCCCATGCAAGACTATTTGGAACCGGTGATCTTAACCCCGCTACCCGGTGTTCTGTGATTGTGGCCCACCCTGCCGATGAAGTTGTGGGGGCTGGATGCCTAATCTCGAAACTCGACGACGTCACTATTCTTCATGTTACGGACGGCGCTTCGCCGGATCTGGATCTTGTTTCCACGTCCGAATGGCACAACACCGCTGAATACGTAGAGGCACGCCGGCAAGAGTGCTTGTCAGCGCTGGCGCTCGCCAACGTCACAAAAGACCGTGTAATCGAACTCGACGTTCCAGACCACCGCGCCGTTCAATGTCTCACCGATCTGGCCCGGAAAATCGCTGCCTTCCTTCAGCAATCGGGGGCAGACATTGTCGTGACGCATCCATATGAAGGCGGACATCCTGACCACGACGCGACAGCATTTGCCACCCACGCGGCGATTCGCCTGTTGGCTGGAGGAGGTTTGAAACCTCCCGCTTTGTTTGAAATGGCGCTTCATCCGACATCGGATTTCAAAGCGAGAGTCCCAGAGTTTTTGCCGGGAGGAGACGGTGAAACGACGACTCTGTTGCTTGACGATCGCTCGCGTGAATTGAAGCGACGTATGTTTGAATGCTTTGAAACGCAGAAAGAGAGTTTACAGATCTCACCGTTTGGGCCGGAGCGATTCCGCAAGCCGCCCGCATACAATTTCGCCGCGCCTCCGTCGTCGGGCAAACTTCACTACGAAAATTTTGACTGGGCACCCAGTGGACAAGAATGGCTGTCATTAGCTAACCGTGCGCTTGATGATCTGTTTCCGCCTAACGGAGCAACCGCGACACGTACCGTTCAGTAGCCGACTACAAGAAGTTTCTGTTTACCCATCTCTCCTGATGAGTCTGGTCGTCCTGACATGATTCAAGAACCCGGGTCATGAAGGCAGTACCACAGCGCAGTAGCGCGTGAGTCCGCTACCACGCTCGGTTCTATAGCGGCTTCGACGCTGTGGTATTGACCTAACTGCGTGAGTGAAAACTCTCGTACAAGGGCAATGCAATAGGTCTTGTAATAGCTGGATCCTAAGGCTCAAACAAAAGTAAGAAGGGAATAAGTGGGCGTGTAGTATACTGCCGCACGAACGAGTTTAATTAGACAGAGCAACGCGGCCGCCCATCTTCATTTTTATGCGAATCCTCGGAATCGATCCAGGAAGTGAAACGACTGGCTGGGGAGTAATCGAAGGAGATGGTGCACGTTACCATCTCCTGGAGTGCGGAGCGGTCCGCGCGATTCGCGGCCAGAAGTTTCCCGCACGGCTCTTAAGAATTGGGAACGCTCTCGAGGAGATCATCCATCGACACAGTCCCCAGGCTTGTGCAATCGAGGATGGATTTCTCGCCACCAACGTCAAGGTGACAATGAAACTAGGCCAGGTGAGAGGCGTGGCAATGTTGATTGCTGAAAAATCCGGCCTGGAAATTCATGAATATTCTCCGCGACTAGTGAAACAAACAGTGGTGGGCCATGGAAACGCTGAAAAGTTTCAGGTCCAACAGATGGTCAAGACCCTGCTGGCATTGGCGACCCTGCCCGAACCTCATGACGCAGCAGACGCGTTGGCCGTCGCAATTTGCCACTTTAATCACGCGTCGTTTGCTAATCGTATTCTGTCTACATCGGCCGGCGTGAAGCTTTCTGTTTCGGATATCACACGCCGGCGCGTTTCATCCCGCTAACGTTCTCAATCAGCATCACCCTGCTCCACCTGAATCTTGCTTTGGAGGCAAGGTGATGAATAGTCACGTTCTCTCACGCTTCTCCCAATTACTCCTGATCTTTGTCAGTTTGGGCTCGTTAACTTTAGTGGATGGTGCGCGTCGGCGACCTCCGGGTGGGGGACGTGTCGCGATTGTCGTAGATGAACGGCTGTCGGCCTTGCGAACCATGCCGCAGCATTCGGGCGCGCTATTGCGAAGGTTGAGTCGAGGCGTGCTGGTCGCGGTTAACGGTGTCAGAACCAGTCGCGAAGGGATTGTCTTTTACAGGATCAACGTTACGCGGCGGACGGGCGGTTGGATACAGCGTGAAGCAGTAGCTTTCACAAACCGGCCTGGCGATGATGCGCGGCTATTGAATCTGATCAAGGGTTCGGAGGAATTCGATTGCATTGTGAGAGCACGGATCTTTTTAGACTATTTCCGGCTGTCGCCTTTGCGGCCTCAAGTCCTATTGATTTACGCCCAGGCCGCCGAGCAGGCAGCACTGCATTTGTCGCGCGACGCCTCCCGTCGGTTGGATGAGCAGGAAATGATCGCCGGCGGTGCACCGAAGATTAGTTACTTCCTTAACTACAACGGTCTCGACCGATATAACCGGCAAGGGATTACGTTCCTCTTTGATGAGCACTCGAAACGCTTTCGTTACGACGGTGAAGGATGGAGAGAACTCGTCCATCGCTACCCCAGGAGTCCGGAGGCCTTGGAGGCTCGGAAGCGACTTGAGGCTTCCAGAGTTCGCCCTTAAATGGACAGTTGCCCGCTGGCAAAACCACGCAGTTATTGAAGGAATCGTTTGACGTTGAAAGAGGATTGGAAGGATGACGGATCTAGGGTTTAACGCTAGCGGAGTCGAAGGCCAAAGGAGTATCCTAAACGGCGTGCCAACTAAACCCTTTGTCACAAACTACCGGATACCCACTTCTGGGGGATTTATTGTGATTAACGGTGAACAGGTCACGAGGATTGTTGCCGCAAAAGGTTCGCCCTCTAATTTCGGCGACGGCTACTCATGGACGCTTACTTTCCACCTTTCAGATGGGAGCACGCAAGTTATTCACCCCAGCAGTTGGACAAAGAATTTCGTCAGAGACGTGTTCTAGATAAATCCCGATGAGTGAAGACGAGACAAAAGTTTTCAAGGACAAAAGCAATCTGCTTGAGCGGATGTTAACGAAGCTTGAGGTCCTTGATGCACGCCTTCAGAGAGTAGAAGAAAAGATTCAGGAACGGGGTTTTGATACTAAGCCTATCTGGGAACAGGCCCTGACAGAAATCATGGAAGTCAACCAGCACACTAGAACGTTGAACCGAAAAATTGATGTATTTAGCGGGGATATGTTGAGACTGCGTGCTGACCAGATCGAAAACGATGAGCGCCTGCGTAAGATCGAAGCAGAAAACGAAGGCGGCGGTATGACTACGGTGCAGTAGTCTTTAATTACCTCTTTTTTTGTAGGAAGCCTTCCCACAAGTTCTTCTCCCACCAATCTATTGGTCAATATTCCAACCATTTCACTAGAATCACCCAAATCTATGCCGATCCGAAAAATAGGCTGTTAATAACCGCTCCTGAGGCTCGTTTTATGGGTGGAAACGATCTTTAGGAGGCACCACGTGCTGGCAGCTGTTAAAACCTTGAGACTAGTAGAAGAACCTAAGGGAGAGCTGGAAACACTCTTCCAAAATCATCATGAGCGCGTCTTTCGGACCGCGCACCGCATTACTGGCAGCCCGGCCGACGCGGAAGACGTGTTACAAACCGTCTTTCTGCGCCTCGTCAAAAGTCCGGATGGCTACGACATGTCTGCCAATCCGGAAGCCTACCTTTCCCGAGCCGCTATCAATGCATCACTCGACTTGATGCGCAGTCGCAGCCGCGCCAAGTCGGTCGGCATCAGTGACGTTGAAGCGGATGCCCTCGAAAGTAAATTTCAAACCCCCGAAGCTGAACATGCTGACCGCGAATTGCACGATCTTATTCGCCAGGCAGTCGCGCGCTTAGGGAAAACGGCGGCCGAAATGTTTGTGCTGCGCTATTACGAGGGTTACGACAACCAGGAAATTGCCAAGCAAATGAACACTTCGCAAATGGTCGTCGGTGTAGTTTTGCATCGCGCGCGCACGAAACTACGAAAAGAGATTGGACATTATTTGGAGCAGCATCACGAGGCTTAAGCTTTGTGAAGCTCACGTCGTCTAACTGAATGAGATTACGAATCGGTAATTGGAGAACATCATGAAAAGCAATAATGACTTTGATTCAATCCTCGACAAGGCAACTGCAGAGATGCGGAGCGAGCAGGTTGATCCGGCTACAGTGAGTAAGGCGGCGGAGCGCGTTTGGGCGCGTATTGCTGTTGAAGCTCCTGTTTCCAACGTCACTGAATCTTTAGCTGCAGAACGAATTGAAAACTGCGCAGACTTTCAGTCGTTAATTCCGGCCCACCTAAGCGGAAACTTGTCAGACGCTCGTTCGCTGTTATTGGTGGACCACACTCACGAGTGCATCCCTTGTCGCAAAGCGATGAAAGATGCCCGTTCGAGACGAATGGCGCCTGTGAAAAAAGCAGCGGCGACCCGGCGTTACAGCATTTCACCGGTGATCATGCGTTGGGGCATCGCCGCAGTTCTGGTGATCGGACTGGGATTGGTGGCTCTGCCGTTCATCCAGCGGTATGCGCCACTGGGCGGAGACCTTGAAGCCACGGTTCAGGCCGCCGAAGGTCAGGTGTTTCAGATCGCCGACACGCGCAGTATCCCGGTAACAACTGGTGACAAATTACAAAAGGGAGATCGTTTGCGGACCGCCAAGGATGCGCACGCGTTCGTCCGGCTTGGGGATGGTTCCGTGATCGAAGTTAAGGACCGATCCGAGTTTTACATCACCAAGAATATGCAGGGGACCACGATTCATTTGGACCGCGGTGCAATTCTGGTGGAAGCCGCGAAGCAGGGCAAGCAACATTTGTTTGTCGATACCGGCGATTCGCGAGTCTCAGTCACCGGAACAATCTTTTCAGTAAACAACGGAACCAAGGGTTCGCGCGTGTCCGTGGTTGAAGGCGAGGTCCATCTGGAGCATGCCAATACCGAACGCGTTTTGCGTGGCGGTGAACAGGCGACGACCCACGCCGCGATTGAAAAAATTGCGGTTAAAGATGAAGTGGCCTGGAGCCGTAACGCAGGAAAATATGCGCAGACACTTGCCGCTTTTGCTTCTCTAAACAAAGAGCTGGGCAAGGTTCAGCTTCCCGGGGTACGAACCTCGACCCACCTTTTGGATCTGATGCCTGAGAATACGATGGTCTATGCTGCACTGCCGAATCTGACGTCAACGATTGTTGAGTCGCATCGCATCATGCAGGACCGCATCAATCAGAATCCAGCTTTGCGCCAGTGGTACGAGAAGAAGCCCGGTGGCGAACGCCGCGCTGACGTAGACCAGGTGATGGGCACGATTCGCGAATTTGGCGACTACCTCGGCGACGAGATTGCGGTGTCAATTTCAATTGATGAAAAGGGCGATCCTACTGCTCCGCTAGTGTTAGCCGAGTTGAAGAATTCTGCCGGCTTCCAACCATTCCTGGAACAGCAGATCGCGAAGTATGCCGGTAACCAACAGGGCCGACCACAGATTCGCTTTGTGGCCGATCCGATGACGGCAGCGGCAACCGCGGTTGAACCAGGCAAGAAGAGTAATGAACTGTTCGTGTGGATCGAGAGTAACCTGTTTGCCGCAAGTCCGAAGTTAGAACAGCTTCAGGGCGTGTCTAATCTTGCGAAACAAGGAGGTAGGAGCAGCTTTACATCTACCGCGTTTCACAATCGCATTGCCCAGGTTTATCAGGAAGGCGCCGGCCTGGTGGTGGCTGCCAGCCTCGAGCGGATAATCGCGAGCAAGAATTCGGAAATAATGAAGGGTGAATCGCCCGAGAAACGCGAGAGCGCGCTGAAGCAACTCGGCATTTTCAACCTGAAATACTTCGTGCTTGACCAGAAGAACGCTCACGGCAAGACACAAACGCAAGCGACCGTTTCATTCAGCGAAGCGCAACGCGGAATCCCTTCGTGGCTCGCAGCGCCAGCCCCGATGGGTTCGCTCGAATACATTTCGCCGGACGCCAACGTGGTAGCAGGGTTTGTCGTCAAGGATCCAGTACGATTGGTTGACGACCTGCTCGGTGTGATTGAAACGGTTTCACCTGACCTGCGCAAGAACCTCGACAAGCATCAGGCGGAGCGCGGTGTCGATATCCGCAAAGACATTGCGGCCCCACTTGGGGGCGAGTTTGCCTTCGCGATTGATGGACCAATCCTGCCCACACCTTCGTGGAAGATGGTGTTTGAAGTTAACGACTCGCAACACTTGCAGTCCGCGTTGGAGCGAATCGTGAGCGAGGTCAACAAAGAAGCGGCTAAGTTTGGTAAGGCCGGCTTGGCTTGGGACCACGCTGAAATTGGTGGCCGTCCCTACTACACGCTGAAGTCGAGCGACTTCGGCTTCGTTGAAGTCAATTACACCTACGTCAACGGTTATGTGGTGATGGGACCAAGCCGCGCGATGGTCGAGCGTTCAGTTCGTGCGCAGGAACAGGGTTACACCTTGCTGCGTTCGTCGCGTTTCACTGCCGGCTTGCCAACAGATGGAAATGCAAACTTCTCGGCGATTTTCTATCACAACCTGGCACCCCTGGTGCAGCCGTTTGCAGACCGGATTGCAAGTTCCGCAACCAGTCTGCCGCAGGAACAGCAACAGGCTATCAAATCCATGGCTGCCGACATGCCGCCAACCCTGGCTTATGCCTACGCTCAGGGCGACAGCATCAAGTTTGCGGCTAACACGGAAGGTGGCCCATTCGGTCTGAGTCCTGCCACACTTTTGGGTGTGCCCAATGCGTTGGAAATCCAAAAGGTAATGCAGGAAGGAATGAAGAAGTAGGACAGGCATTCTGCCGGTCCCGCCGCAACCCGGATTACTGCTGTTAGACCTTATTGAAAATGCAGTAGGACAGATAGGAACGTCTTTCCTACAGACGAAAGGGAATCATCATGTTTAGCGTTCTTAAGAAAACCTCAAGTCTCGGTTTGGTGATTGTCGGTTTGTTAGCCCTGGGTGCCTGTAGCCATCAAAAAGTCCACCAGGTTGGATCACACAAAGTAACCGTCTCGCGCCTCGGTTTTGAGAAGAAACTTCATACTGACAAGAACCTTGGCACCTTTGAATACGAGGGAGTCAGCACGACAGGTCAAACGATGAAAGTAACGATCACCGGTGACAAGGTTCGCGTCAATGGTGTGGCGGGAATGATTAAGCCGGGTGACAGCGTGTTGATTGGTGACGAAGGTGTGGCAGTCAATTCGCTTGACTATGGCGAGTCGGAAAAATACTTGCGCGCGAACGCCAATGCAACCGAAACCGCAACACGGAATTAAGCTTTACTCCGTGGGTGCAACACGTTTGCGTCCAGCGTATAGACCTGGGGCTTCATGCCCCAGGATTTACGCTTTCTAGTTGGTGGTAATAAACACAACTTATCTACTCTTCCAATGAAGCTCATCTCAATATCCTTCGCCTCGTGGTTGCTTGGCCTCTCGGCCATCCTGTTCGTGTTCGTGGTTGTCGAAGGCGAGTCTTTAAGTGCTACAGACCTGAAAGGTGTCACAATCACCTCGTTGATTATTGCCGCGCTGCTCTTTTCGCCTGGCATACGCGCCATCATTGTTCTGGTTACGAAAGCGTCTCGGAGGTTGTCGTCCGGCGGCGCTTTTCCCGCTGGTGTCTGCGTTGATTCTCAATCTTCCGGTTTTTTTGATCGGAATTTTGGCAATCGGTAGAACTTTGGGAGCGGCCGAAGCGTTAGCATTCATCGGTGCATTCATACTGATGGGAACTGCGTTCGGTGTCGGTTTTGTTTGGAATTACCAGAACAGGGATATAAAGTCTCCACGATGGTTGTAGCAGAACAAGTCCAGGAACAAGCGCGAATCAAAGATCCCGCAAAGTTTGCCCCGGTCATTGATCTCAATGACCTGAGCGTCGCCTTCGGCGGTCGACCAATCCTGCAACATCTGCGCGGCGAATTACGCGGTCGGGCAATCGGATTGCTTGGTCCAAACGGCGCCGGTAAAACCACACTCATTCACACATTACTCGGCTTTCATCAGCCATCCTCCGGTACGGCCCACATCTTTGGGCGCGACATCACCACCGACGCCAAGCACATCAGATCGCTGGTCGGCTATATGCCGGAACGCGATTCGTTCATCGCCAAAATGAGCGCAGTGCGCTTCGTCAGGTTGATGGCTGAATTGTCAGGGTTGCCTTCGGAGGCAGCGCTGGAACGCGCGCATGAGGCCCTCTTCTATGTTGGTCTCGGCGAGGCCCGTTATCGGAGTCTTGATACTTATTCGCTGGGCATGAAACAACTCGCCAAACTGGCCCAGGCGATTGTTCACGGTCCGCGGCTAATCTTTCTTGATGAGCCAACCAACGGCCTTGACCCGCCGGCGCGACAGCGAATGATCAAGCTCGTGCGCGAGATTCGCGACAGTGGCAAAGCAAATATTGTTCTGTCGTCGCACCTGCTGCGCGATGTCGAGGAATGCTGTGAAGAGATTCTGATTTTGAAAGACGGCAAGCTCGCGGTGTATTGCAATCTCGAAGAAGAGCGCAAATCAAATCGCAAGTTTTTATTGCTGGAGACAAGAGGTGATCAGGATAAGTTAATTAGTGCGATCGAAGGGCTCGGTTGCGAATACGCCATCACCGGCGATCATCGGATAAAGCTGATTCTGCACGAGGGCATTGAAGTAAAGGACATCTATCGGGTTGCCGGGGACCATGACGTACAGATCAGACGCTTGAGCTATAAGCGCGATTCACTGGAAGACATTTTTATGAACGCGATGGAGAGTGGTAATGGCAGTCTATGAGCTGACCTACAAACCGTTTCTGGGAAAGCTGACGCCTGATTGGAACCGCTTTATGGTGATTCCTCGTCACGCGTTTCGCGATGTCTTCAAGTCGAAACTGTTTACCGCATTCTTTGTCGTTTGTTTCCTGCCGCTTCTGGTTGAAGCGATTCTGATTTATCTGCATCACAACGTAAACGCTCTTGCGGTGATGAAGATCAACGTCAGAGAGTTGTTGCCGATCGACGCATCGTTTTTCCATACCTTCACCTCCTTACAAAACGGATTTGCGTTCTTCGTAACGCTCCTGGTGGGCCCGCCGCTGGTGGCTCGCGATTTGAGAAACAATGCGTTGCCGCTTTATCTATGCCGGCCATTTTCGAGAACTGAGTATGTGCTCGGGAAAATGGCGGTGTTGCTGATTCTGTTGTCGGGTATGACCTGGATTCCGCAGCTTTTGTTGTTTGCATTTCAGGGGTACCTCGAAGGAGCAGCCTGGTTTTTCGCCAACCTGTTCATAGCCGGTGCGATTTTCATGGCGAGCATCGTTTGGATACTGCTGCTTGCCTTGATGTCCCTCGCCATTTCTGCGCTCGTGAAGTGGAGAGTGGTTGCCAGTGGTGTGCTGCTTGGGTTGTTCTTTATACCGGGGGTTTTTGGGGAAGTAGTTAATCAGATCTTTCGCACCCGATGGGGAAGCCTCGTTAGTATCAACGCCAACATGCGGAATGTTACTGCGGGGCTGTTTGGGCAGTTTCAGCAGGCGTTTATAACGGTAAGTGATTTCGATGGAGCAAACTTTACGCGCGTTGCGCTGAGTGAGCCACCATTGTGGGTTTCGTGGATGGTGCTGTGTCTGATTTCGCTTGCCTGCCTGGCCTTGCTGAACCGAAAGATTAAGGCTTACGAAGTCGTCAACTGAGGTAAGGCAAACTGTTAGTTTGCTGTTGACCGTTGCAACTCAGGTCCAGGGATTCGAAAGGCTTCGCAAACTAACGGTTTGCGTTACGTCCCCGCAGAGCACGCAAACTAATAGTTTGCGTTATGGTTAGAAGAAATGACTGGTTCGTCACACATGATTATCTTCGATGATGTCTCCAAGTTTTACGGGGAGATACTCGGGGTTAATCGCGTCAACCTGCAGATCTCGCCCGGGATCACCAGTCTCGTTGGACCAAACGGGGCGGGGAAGTCGACGTTGATGAATTTGATGACAGGGCTACTGCGCCCCAGTCGTGGCCGCATCACGGTCCTCGACATTCCTACTGACCAACCCGAACAGCTATTCAAGAAACTCGGTTACTGCACGCAGTTTGATTCGTTTCCGAGAGGACTGACTGGACGCGAGTTTGTCAGATCATTCCTCCTGGTCCACGGAATGGACCGCAAGCGGGCCGACGAGTTTACTGTTACGGCGCTCGAACGCGTCAGCCTGCTGGATGCGGCGGACCGAAAAGTCGCAGCTTATAGCAAGGGAATGCGGCAACGCATCAGGCTTGCGCAGGCGATCGCCCACCAGCCGGCAGCATTGATTCTGGACGAACCGCTAAACGGTCTGGATCCGATGGTCCGAGCTGAAACGATTGCACTGTTTCGTAAACTGGCCGCCGAGGGTTTGCACCTGATCATCTCGAGCCACATCCTGCATGAAGTGGACATGATGTCGGATCGCGTCATCCTGCTGAATAACGGCTACGTGGTTGCCGAAGGAAATATTCATGGGGTGCGCGACGAGATGGAAGAACACCCGATGCAGATTCTTATTCGCTGCGATCAGCCTTCGAAGCTCGCTGCCCAGGTCTTCGCCCAGGATCACGTGGTTGAAGCCAGACTCCACGACGATCGGTTGGGACTATTCGTAAAAACACGCGACGCCGATCGGTTTTACTTGTTGCTGAATCGAGTGGTGGCCGAGGGCAAGATAAATATTGAGTCGGTAGCGCCCATCGACGATGACCTGAGTGCTGTTTACCAATATCTGATCGGTTCGGAAGGAAACAGCGCGTGAGTTCTGGTGTTCAGAGTTCAGTTTTCAGGACGGCGTCCAGGTGTTTACGGTCATTGAGGATCGACGTCCAAAAGGGATCCGTTGTATGAGTAGTTCAACAATCGACATCCAACCAGCGAAGTCAGAAAAGCAGCCGCTTCCCTGGTCGCTTTGGTTTCGTCAGATTCGCGCCATCTTTCGGCTCGAGATTGAAAAGAACTTTTTCGGGCGCCGGTCGATACTGCTTTACCTGCTGGCACTTTTGCCGATTGGTCCTTTGGCGCTGTTGGCGCCATTCACTCCGCCGGGGCGCGAGTGGCAGGACTTCACCCAATACAACATGATCTTCGCCGTCTATTACGGCGGGCTGATTTTACGAACAGTGGTCTTCTTTGGTTGTGCGTGGATTTTCATGAACCTGTTTCGCGGAGACATTATCGATAGAAGCTTGCATTTCTACTTCCTGAGTCCCGTGCGGCGCGAAGTGTTGGTAGTCGGTAAGTATCTATCTGGTCTGGTTACATCGATCATACTGTTCACGGCTACCACCATAATCTGCATGCTCCTGCTATACATTCCGCATTTTCCCTCCGAAAGCGGACGTTTCTTCTTTGAGGGGCCGGGCATGGGCCAACTGTTAACCTACGCGGGAATCACGATTCTGGCGTGCATCGGTTACGGCGCGTTTTTTCTGGTGGTGGGGTTGTTCTTCCGGAATCCGATTATTCCGGCGATCGTGCTTTACGGGTGGGAATGGCTCAACTTCCTGCTACCCCCGTTGCTAAAGAAAATCAGTGTCATCCACTACCTCAGTTCGCTGGCGCCCGTGCCTGTATCTGAAGGACCATTTGCCGTGGTTGCGGAGCCAACTCCTGCGTGGATTGCCGTGCCCAGTCTGATCATCGTCACGATCATCGTACTGGCGGCCGCGAGCTATCGCATCCGCCGCATGGAAATTAGTTACGGCAGCGACTAGCCTCTACAGGCCGGGCGTGGTGGGACAGTACAGAACCGAGCGCGGTAGCGGCGATCCTTAAGTCGACCTCACCACCACAGGAAACATTCGTCTCTCAACGTAGCGTAGGGATCCGGCGCTATCCCGACGAGTCGGGATTCTGTAACGCTCGTCCATCGGATTTGCTTACAAACTGATTACCTTTGATCCAAAACCGCCAGGGCTTGTCGACCCACTCCTCAGCGTAGTCGATGCCAATACGCGGGCCGGACAGAATTTGTGAACGGGGCACTCGATTTCCCGCTTCAATCCAAACCTTACGGCCCAGTAAGTCTGCACCATCAAAGCTGCGATCAATCCCCATAGCAATACAAAGCTTGCCTGGCCCATTAGTGAGATTGCGATCAGGCTGACCATGACGTCGCTTGCGCATGAGCTCGATACCCTCAATCGGTTCAATTGCACGTATCAGGACGGCATGCGGCGTGTCCAGGTTATTGGTAACCACATTGAATTGGTTGTACATGCCGTAAACAAAGAAAACGTAAGCAGTTCCGCCGATTCCATACATGGTCTCGGTACGCGTTGTGCGACGACCGCCATAGGAGTGCGCCGCGCGGTCCTGTGGGCCACGGTAAGCTTCGGTCTCGACGATGAGGCCTGAAACGCGACCGGCATTACGCGTAGGAACCACGAGTAGTTTTCCCAGAAGTTCTCGGGCTACCGTCAGCACGCTCGATCGAGTGTAAAAATCTCGCGGAAGTTTGTGATTGCTCATGACAAGTCGTGAGAGACTTCGACAGGATTCACACTGTTTCCAAGATTGACGTCGAGAGCGCTTGGTTCGCTTCTTTGGGGCGTTAACACCAATCTTGTAAATCCTCAATAGACTCTAATTCCAAAGTTGCCAGATCATCACGAACGTAATCACAAACCCGATCACAACTATCGCCTTCCGCACGGCGCCCTGACCCACACGCACTGCTCCTTTTGAACCTGCGTAACCACCAAGCAATGCAGCCCCAGCCATCATCAAAGCAATCGGCCAGACGACGAGGTGCGAGAACGCAAAACTGACCACGGCAATGCTGTTAATGCAAATTCCCAAAAAGTTCTTGATGCCATTGGCGCGATTGATGTCCTGCACTCCGAGCAACCCCAGAGCCGCCAGCATAAGTATCCCGTTGCCGGCTCCGAAGTAGCCGCCGTACATCGAGGAAAAAAATTGAAAGACAATCGCGCCTAGCCACCAGCTTATTTTTGGCTCGGCTACGATTGGTTGAAGCTTGAGACGCCGGGTGATTGGCGCCTGGGCCATAAACAGTAACGTTGCAAAGAGAATCAACAGCGGAACCAGGCGCTCAAAAATCGGCGATGGTGTCCAGATCAGCAACCAGGCCCCGATTGCACCGCCAATGACACTGGTGACGCCGAGCCGCAGCAGCACTGTCGAACTGTTCTCAAGCTCTTTTCGATACCCAAAGAGGCCGCCAAACAGACCCGGCCACAAAGCTACTGTGCTGGTGGCATTGGCCATTTTTGCGTCAAGCCCCATCCAGAGCAGGACCGGGAAGGTTATGAGCGTGCCGCCTCCGGCAATCGAGTTGATCACCCCGGCAATGAATGCCGCTGCCAGTAGTGACAAGATTTGAATCGGATCAGAGGTCAAGCTCTAGCTTGCTCCCGGCGGTATGCAACTGCTGATTTTAATCAAGAAGGCCCATGTTAGAATGCGCGCCACCTTTTCACAAAGAAGGAACACAACTGGGTGGTACTCACTCATGGCACTGCGGAGAATCTGAATTAAGGGAGCGAACGTTGAAGCCTTCAAAGACTAGTGCGCGGTTCTTCCTATTCCTTCTAATTGCGCTTGCTTTCCTGGCAGCGATAGTCACTTCATCAGCGACTCCGGCTAAAAAGCAAACCCTGCGGATCATGACCTACAACATCCACGTGGGCGTAGGGATGGACAAGAAACTCGATCTACAGCGCATCGCTGACGTAATCACGAAAGAGAAACCAGATCTGGTAGGTCTCCAGGAAGTAGATCGCGGAGTGAAGCGTACTGAAGGACGCGACGAAATCGTGGAGCTAGCCGGTCTAACCGGTATGCAGTATGCCTTTGCCCACAATCTGGATTACCAGGGAGGGCAGTATGGTGTGGCGGTCTTGTCCCGATTTCCGATTCGCCAGATCGACCATCGTAAGTACGAAAACCGGCGGGAAGCCGAACGCAGAGGCATGCTGAGAGTTGAAGTTGATATCGGCTCCGGCAGAATTATCAGTTTCGTAAACACACATCTTGATTACCAGTTTGCTGATGGCCGACTCTTTGAGGCCGAACAAATGCTCAGATTTTTGCAGGATGTGAAAGGACCAATGATAGTGGTCGGCGATTTCAACGACGAACCCGCCGGAACCACCTACAAATTAATGTTGGAGAAATTTGACGATGCCTGGATGCAGAGCAAAGCGAAAGGGGCGGGACTGAGTTACCCAGCTGATAAGGTAGTGAAACGGATCGATTACATCTTCAGCCGCCGGACGGATAACATCAAAGCCAAGAAAGCATGGGTGGTAACGACACTCGCTTCAGATCACATCCCTGTAGTCGCCGAGCTTGAAATTCGCTAAAAAACGACCAGTCCAAACTAAAGGCTCTGGACTACCGCTGCTTTCGCCAAACAGGTTGCGTCCACGCTACCCGTCCGTTTGAGTCAATTACTTTGGCCCGAACATAAGTCTCATCCCCCTTAAGCTGATAGGCAGGAGAAATCGTAGTCACTTCCTTCAATAACCGTCCGCCGTTGCCCAGAAACAGGGTTCGGTACTTACACTCTTACCATGTTGAGGATCAACCCATGCGTGCGAGATTGAGACCGTTGACATGGATCGGCTTTCCGGCGAATTCGTCGGAGATCTCCTCACCTTTGATTAGTACAAACTTCTGATCGGCTCCATGTATTGCGTTTAGACCGTCGACAATAGTGAGAAAGTTATGATCGGTTAATACCAGAAAGTTGTATCCATGTTCCCGGTTCGAGCGAACCACTCATCGGGAGTTGAATCGCCCGCTGTTCAGTGTGTGAGTATAAGTATTCCCTTGAACAACGAAGAGCTGGTTTACCTGCACCGGGGGCTTGTGAGGCGATTGGAGTAGGAACTGGAGCTAAAGTGACCAGCAGCAACAACATTATCAGGCCAGCGAGTTTGAGTCGCACAAGTTTCATGTTGGGGCTACTTGTCGGAGCTGTTCTTCATTGCCCCGCGACCGTTGAGAACCGCGAGACACACTTGCAGAAGGATCAGCGCATAGGCTTTATCGTGCCAGCCCCAAACTATCCAGAGAGCATTGCTTAAAAGAAATAACCAGAAGGCCCAATTCCGTTTGAACTTTTTTTGCGAGGCGATCAACCAGGCGGCAATAACCGTAACCACCATCGCGGGCCATTGAATAAGGTCGAGCCAATCCATGCCAGGATTATAGCTGCCCCTCCGAATGGCGTCATGACACCGTTTCCGCCAGGTTGGATTTGTATTTAGTGTTGGTCCGGGTATCAAGCAGTTCGATGTAGACATAACTCGGGGGTACGACTTCGCTCTCGAGTTTGAACCACAACTTGCCCAGGTCAGATGATTGACTCAACGCACAAAACTCATTGAGTAGTTTGCCTTTGGAATCATAGATGGCGACTCGGGTGCGAGTCGCTTTCCCGCCCTTGCCACACGGAGGCAGGCTCGCATCTGCAGCAAAAAGCTCGTTTGGGAACTTGGCCGAATTCTCGACCGCGAGGTGGTACTGAGTCCAATCCTTGCCTTCTACTTTGTTAACTTCGGACCTGATAAAAACCAGGACCGGTGATGGCACAGTCTGCGCTTGAAGGGAGGTGTTGGCGGGCACTGCGGTGACAAGAATCATGCTGGCCAAAATCAACTTCATAACGTTTCGAAATTTCATGAGGAGTTCTCCTGGAGCGCATTGAGAAGTCAAGATTCCGTCGCGTAGCGGAGTAGATCTGCACACCACGCTCGCCGTCTAATGCGGCATTCGTCACAACCCCATTATTCGGCGGACGGTTCATCTTCGTGACGGCGGAACCAGTTTTGCTCGGTGGCCAGATAGGACCACCAGATTACGAACAGTTGGAAAGGCACCCGTAGCAATAAATACATTGGGCCCGATGCATGCCCGCCAAAGTCTACCCTTTTGATGGCAGAATAGATGTTCGCCGGGAGAACAGCAAGCAACATCAGAATCAAACAGATACCCGTTAGTTTTGTGAGTGATGGAATCCAGACGCCGATCGCGCCTAGCAGTTCGAGCACGCCGGTGATGTATATCAATTCGATCCGGTAAGGTGTCGAGGCTGGCAACATCTCCGCCATTTGTTCTGCTATGACAAAGTGTCCTATTGCAGTGAACGCAAAAAATATTGAGAGTCCCACTCGTGCTCTGAGACTCGGTTTCATCCTAAGACGCGTGACGAAATGACCCAGGATTGAAAGCGCAAGGTAGGGAACCAGGAGCAACAACAAGAGAAAGAGTAATTGCATCGTATTGAAAGGTCGTTGGGGATAAGCCCAGCCGGCAACTGTTTCTAGCCGCGCCCGGTGAACAGAGTTGGCTTGTCCACGAAGCAGAGGCCGTTGCCCCAGGGGTCAATGGCGTAGAATGAGAGCTCGCCCCACGGTCGCTTCACGATCTCGCCTGACGCGGCACCATGAACATCTTCTTTTGCCAGGCAGTTCAGTTCTTTGGCGCGTGCGTGAATCTTGTTGAGGTCATCAACTGCAAAATAAATGTAGTCGGGAAGTGGCTTCGCAGTTTCGCCGTCGATGGATGGATCGACGAGGGCCACGATGACGGGGCCACAGTCGATGTAGTGTCGCGACGCGTAAGGAATTCGACGTCCCGCATCGCCAAGAAGCTTGCCGTAAAATTCTTCAGCTTTGTCGAGGTCAGAAACTTGAAGGATTATGCGAAAAAGCGCCGGAGCAGCGGGCATATCATTTACCTCACAAACGAGTCAGTAGATTTAGGATTTGCTGATGAGCACGGTCAAGCCCGCTCAAAAAGTCTCTAATCCCGATGCGTCGGGATTTTTACTCACCTGCGGTCGGTCTAATTGGCGAGGTATCCTTCAGCGAAACCTTTTTTCTGGGTACAGCCTGGAGATTGCGAGTCGTGTTTTCAGTGACACTTGTTAAAGATGTCAGATCAGCCGGCGGCAGACCCAGTTCGCCGTGCGCTGTCTCACCTATTGTGGTGAGTTTCTCGCGAGAGCGTTTCAACCTTTGCACCTCGCGCAGATTAATCCCAAAGTTTGCCAGGAAAGCTAATGAACTTAGGACCATGTAGGCGACCACCAGGACGTCACTAAACTGAAATCTCTTCAGCAGAATCATGCCACCAATGATGAATCCGAGCCCCAGGACAGTCAGCCAGAATAATCCGTCCAGATAGTCATCGAGTCGTTTTTCCAAAGCCGCGAGTGAACTGCCGCTACTAGTCGCCAGGTTGGCGCCGCAGTGATTGCAGTACTTGAGGTGTTTGGATAGAGCGATTCCGCAAGTTGGGCAGAACATGATCTTTTCGTCCTACCTGTTTACGTCTTTTAAGTGTGGATGGTTCGCACACCAACAGTGAGTTTTTATGACGATCACCATGCGACTGCATATCTACCGCGACGTGGATCAGCCCCCGCCGAGGAAACACCACTAGTCGGATCATAAATGATCACGGTAGGCGCCGAGAGCGTTCCGTAGGCTGTTTGAATCTTTATCTTGTGTCCACGATCCCTCAGATTGGCAGCGGTTTTCTCGTCGATGCGCGATTCCAGATTGAGCGAGCCACCCAGAAACTCATGATCGTCAAATGAGCTGACATAGTGCTGGGTATCAAAGCGCGCAGCTTCCACTGCTTCCTGTGGATTCATACCAAACTCAACGATGTTGAGAAAAACTTGCAACAAGGCCTGATCCTGATTGTCTCCTCCAGGTGTGCTCAGCACCATATAAGGCTGCCCATCTTTCAACACCAGTGTTGGCGTTAAAGTAATTCGTGGACGCTTGCCCGGTGCCACCACGTTGGGACTGTTAGCGTCAGTTAACGCCGACTGCAGGCGCTGGCCCATTAACACGCCGGTATCACCAGCAACTACGGCCGGGAGCCACGCGCCACTTGGAGTAGCGCTGAAGAGATTGCCATCTTTGTCAATCACATTTACGCAGGTCGTGTCATTTGCGCGCTCGACTTCGGGGACGGTGGACGCTCGACTAACCCGTTCCACTGCACTCGCGAGTACGGCCTTCATGTTCGACGGATCGCCGGGTTGCTGCGCGAGCGAGGCGCGTTCCCTTTCGATGAGTGACCGGCGCAGCCTGGCATAATCCTTGGACAGCAATTCTGCGGCAGGAATTTTTACGAAGTCAGGATCTCCGTAGTATCGGTCGCGATCGGCTAAGGCCAGCTTCAGTGCTTCGACTACCGTGTGGACATACTCGGGCGAGTTGTGGCCCAGACCTTTCAGGTCATAGCCCTCGAGGAGATTTAGCGATTCAACCAGAGCAGGACCAGCAGTCCAGAATCCTGCCTTGTAAACTTCGTAGCCACGATAGTCGGCTTTAACGGGGGCCCCCACTTTGGCTTTGAATCGGGCGATGTCGCTGGCTACCAGCAGACCACCGTTTTTCTCCATGTAATCGCCGATGCGCTGGCCCACTGGGCCACGATAAAAATATTCCCTGGCGGCGATGAGTCCTGCATGGCGGCCTTTCTTAGCCCCTCGCTTTTCCGCCGCGGCGATAGCGCGCAAGGTGCGAGCCAAATCGGATTGAATGAATATGTCGCCGACTTTAGGCTCCTGTCCATTAGGCAGGAAAATTCTTTTCGCGTCGGGCCACTGGGAAAAAACTGCCTTCCTCGTTTTGATGTACTGGACCCGGAGTTCGTCGAGAGGGAAGCCATCAGCCAGTTCAATGGCGGGCTGCATGACTTCGGACAACGTCTTCGTTCCAAACTGATCCAGAGCGGTGACACATGCATCGAGCACCGCGGGAACCGTAGCTGAGAGTGGCCCGGTAGATGGAATCAGTCCGGATTTAGCTCCAGCCATTGTTCCGATCCCCGGCTCCTGTTTGCCGGGACCATTGATGAAAAACTCACGCGTGGCTTTCATCGGCGCCTGGCCCATGCCCTCAACCACTGACACCGGTTGACCTTTTAGCTTGATCAGAATCGGGACTTCACCGCCAAACGAGAAATGGGAAAACTCAATAATCGACGCGGCCAGGATCGTCGCAACTCCTGCATCGACTGCATTTCCGCCCTTCTGCAGAATGCGCATCCCGGCCTCGACGGAAAGCGGATGCCCACCGGCCACCACGCCTCGTTTTCCACGAACCACGGGACGAAATGTTTGTGCTTGGGCTGACGGAAGGAGATTCGGGAAAAAAGCGAGGACAATCAGGAAGACGATGGCGCGGCGCATGGAGTCCACCTTTCAGCGACAAATACGAGCGGGCAAATTGTGATCGTGTTTTATTGTGGAGTCAATGGAAACCGAGAAAGGCTAAGGCTTGACGAGTGGAGACGCGATAAAAGAACATGGGCACCGACCTCCCCCAAGACCGGCGCCCTTGCCTTTATCTCAGTTCTCCCATGGAGAATTAACGATGCAGGATATTAGACCCACCTTTTCTTCCGATGGTTGCAGTAACCTTACAAAGTCTTCACGGCACTGTAACAAAACTTTTTCAAAGGCTTTCCTGATATTCGACATCCTTCAGGTTGTCGTGGAAGCAACGGACCACTCAACAATAGCTTTCTCGTAACGGCGGCATATTGAGTTTCGTTAACCGGAACGACAAGCTATAGCCCCTCGGACACCAACCTGTCTGGGGCAGGGGGCACTCAACAATGATATTCTCCAAAACATCGCTTCTTGAGTTTTCAAACTGGAGCGACAAGCCAAACCATGTCGGACATCAATCTCCTAAGGCGGAACACCTCTTGACTGCTGAAGCTCAAATTGCTCCTTACGGCGCCTGGAAGTCGCCAATAACTTCCGATCTGATCGTTAGTGGTTCCATCGGACTTACTCAACCCTGGCTCGATGGGGATGATGTCTATTGGCTCGAGATGCGACCTACCGAAGGGGGAAGGAACGTCATCGTCCAGCGCGATCGTCTGGGCAAGATCAACGATGTGACTCCTGCTTCCTTCAACGCGAGGACACGCGTACACGAATATGGCGGCGGCGACTACACGGTGTGCAATGGCTCAGTCTATTTCTCAAACTTTGTCGATCAGCGTCTTTACGTTCAGCAGAAAGGCGAACCACGAGCAATTACGCCAGCCCGAGGGATGCGTTACGCCGATGCCCTCGTGGATCAATCGCGAGGACGATTAGTTTGCGTCCGCGAGGACCACACCGATCCGGCCCGGGAAGCAGTCAGCACCCTGGTGAGTATCGATCTCACCGACGATTCAGACGTAGGCCAGGTGTTGGTTGCTGGTGCCGATTTCTACTCGACGCCACGCCTAAGTCCCGATGGATCTCAACTTGTCTGGCTCTCCTGGAATCACCCGAACATGCCCTGGGATGGCACTGAGCTGTGGAGGGCCAGCATCGAACCAGACGGATCTCTGGGAACCTCCAGGCTGGTCGCCGGCGGAATTAATGAATCGATCTTTCAGCCTGAATGGTCGCCTGACGGCACACTCTACTTCGTTTCCGATCACACAGGCTGGTGGAACCTGTATCGGCTCGACGACTCCGAAAAGGCGGAACCAATTTGCGAGATGCAGGCGGAGTTTGGGATGCCGCAGTGGGGATTCGGCATGTCGAGCTATGCGTTCGACTCAGCAGACAGAATCGTTTGCAACTATGTTGACAAGGGAATTTGTCGGCTCGCGGCAATCAATACTCGGACAAGAGAGTTGACGGTTCTGGATACTCCTTACACAGATATTCGCTACGTTCGAACGGCGCGGGGAAGGGCAGTTGTGCGCGCCGCATCACCCACAGAAAGTCCGGCGATAGTCAGCATTGACCTTGTTTCCGGTGGAGTCGAAGTTCTTCGGCGATCGAACAATCTCAATATCGATCGCGGTTTTATGTCGCTTCCACAGCCGATAGAGTTTCCAACGGAGAACGGACAAACAGCCCATGCGTTTTTCTACCCTCCTACCAACAAAGATTTTCGTGCGCCAGACGGCGAGCTTCCTCCGTTGCTGGTCCAAAGTCATGGTGGCCCGACCGCTGCTGCAACTACGGCGGCGAGTTTGAGTATCCAGTATTGGACCAGCAGAGGGATTGCAGTGCTCGATGTTAACTACGGAGGCAGCACTGGTTTTGGCCGAGAGTATCGCGAAAGATTGAAAGGGAACTGGGGAATCGTCGATGTAGACGACTGTGCAAACGGAGCGCGCTACCTCGTTGATCAAGGGCTGGTTGACGGTGACCGTTTGATGATCACGGGAGGTAGTGCCGGTGGATACACCACCTTATGCGCATTGACGTTTCGTCGTAAGTTCAACGCGGGGGCAAGTCATTACGGAGTGAGCGATGCTGAAGCACTGGCCAAAGAGACTCATAAGTTTGAGTCGCGATATCTCGATGGCTTGATGGGACCCTACCCGGAGCAGCGCGAGATCTACTTCGAGAGATCGCCGATCAACTTTACCGAACGACTATCGTGCCCGGTGATTTTCTTTCAGGGGCTTGATGACAAAGTGGTGCCGCCAAACCAGGCTGAAGTGATGGTCGAGGCGTTGAAAGCGAAAGGAATCCCCGTGGCGTATATTCCGTTTGAAGGAGAACAGCATGGTTTCCGACAGGCGAAGAACATCAAGCGGGCGCTGGACGGCGAACTGTATTTCTATTCACGTGTGTTTGGGTTTGAGCTAGCTGACCCGGTCGAGCCTGTGCAGATTGAGAATCTGTGATCAAACGGACTATCCAGATTACGCAGATTAAGCACTACTTAGGTTACCAATGAGGCAGTGAAGGCCGTCCCGTTTACGATTTTTGAAGTCTGACTATCTGCGAAATCCGCGTAATCTGCGGATGGTCTGGAAGTTAATCAATCGGCTTGTCAGAAATTGTCGCGGCGCCTCCACCGTGATCGCCGGCTCGCAGCACTCCCGTTTCATCTACAAAGTAAGAAAGCCGACCCGTCTTACCGTACTCAATTGGAGTCGCGGTAGCCTCAAACTTGTTCGCCATCACATTCAATTCGATCTTGTAGCCGTGCTTTCCAAACATATCCTTGTTGAAAAAGCCTTCTTTCTCTAACTCGTCGAGCGTGCCGTATTGTCCTTTACCCTTTGTTGAGTGAAACGAGGTCTGGGAGCTGTGGATTGTGCGCAGCAGTACCTGGGCGATCGATTCGTTTGCGAAGATTGGAGACTCATTTGGTGTCGTCGTTAATCCTGCAATGAACAGCAGCAGCAAATTCCTCGGCAAGTGCAGCTCGTGCAACGCGCCGATACCGTCGTTTGACAGGGCATAGGTTAGGGGATTGATGACGGGATTCAGCTGGCCGAGCAGTGCCGTCATCTTTTCGTTGATGGCCTCAGAGTTCAGGAGAGGGTTGTAGAAATCAATCAAGCCGGGGCCGGCGTAAACCTGTCCTTGTATTTCTCGTGGCTGCCATCGAGTGAAATTCTTGAAATTGCTATCGGATGACAGTGTTCTGTGACTGAGATAAGCATCAACCACTCTCTTCGTAGATGCCGCGTCAGCAGTAATAATCAAAAAATCGCCAATGAATGCATAGGAAAACACGTTGGCATACGAGACGGTTTCGGTGTCTTCGCGTCTCTCGGTGTGGGCCAGGAGACTGGCTCCTTTCAATCCCATGCCGTCTATTATTTTGGGGATCACACGCCGCACTGCGTCTTTATCTTTTACTGCTACGGCAAACACTGGCATGACATCGGGTGCTCTAACCGACATTGTGCCGTCGGCAGCTTGTGGGTCCGGCGTAGGAGATGGCTTGGCCTCCGGCGCAGGCTTGGAGAGAAAGGCAACCGCCAACTCGTTTCCCAGCAGAGGAAGAATGTCTTCCTTGAGTGTGAGTCCAATCTTCTTTTCATACTGGGCAAAAGGCGATTCGGGTTCGGTCGGCGCCGCCGGTTGGCTGAATCCTCTTCTTTGCATCTCCTGAACATCGCCTGCCGACTTCACCATCGCGGCATACATCTGAGGATAGTCGAGCGATAAACTCAAAAATATATCGACATCCGCCGGCATCACGCTTGGCGCGGAGGGCACGATATTAGGGCCGGAAGCAAGCTGCGTCATGAATGGAATCGGGTTCGACTTTGTCTCTGGGCCATTGACGATCAAGGCGCGCAACGCATAGCTGTCCTCTTCGAAAGCAACTGCGATTCCGACCGCTTCGGGCCATTTCGGCTGACCGCCAAATAGCAATGACCACATAGACATCATTGCCATATCGATGCCGGCCGAGCTTTTCTCTTCACCACTTAATTTGAAGTTGTCGTCAGCTACTCCGGGATCTGAAGAAAGAATGCCGTCAGGTAGCGGGGTCGCGGAAACTTCTCCCTCCGGAGCAACTTCCGGCGACGCCTCAACCGTAGGTTGTAATGCTTCGTTTTTCCTGTCGGTGGCTGGTGATGCAGCGGCCTGGGCTTGCTCGAGTAGATTCTCTTCGCTTTCCTTTTCCCACTTTTTCCTCTGTTCCTGTTGCTCCTTTTCAATACCCTTCACGTCGACATAAATAAATATTGGCTCTGAAGCAAACCGGTTTCGAGCCAGAGCAAAGTTTGGATCTTCAAACAGGAGTTTGCTTCGGGGTGGTTTTAGAGCTTTAAGGTTAAAGGGTTTCTCAGTGAGCAACACCAGGCTTCCAGTTTGTTTGGTGGCGAATTGTATTTCGTTCCCGGCTGAATCGTTTTGCCCATGTACATCAACCACTGCTAGCGAGCTTGCGGGAAGAGGTGAAGCTGCCGGCGTGGGACTTGGCGTCGGACTTGGCTTTGGCTTCAATTTCGGGATGAAGCTTTTCAAATCCGCTTCAAATTTCTTTGCTTCATCAGGAGTTGAGAACTCAACCGCAATCAAGTTTGACGGTACGCCGGGCCTGACAGCCCAGGTGGCGACGAACATGCGCGAGGTGGCCAGTGCTTCAGCGTGAGAATTGAGCCACTTCAGTATCGTCCGCAACTCCTGTGGAGGTTCGGCAACCTTAATTAGTGGATCAAGCAATTCGTTAAGCCCGCTTGACCTGACCAGCTGGCCCAAGTTGCGAATCTCTGAATAGATTATGTAACTGTCGTCGGTGAGTAACGAGTCAAAGGTGACAACCGGCTCTAACGGTTGCGCGGGTGCTGGTTTCTTAGCTGGCGCCGAGCGCCTTTGAGCGAGGAGCGGGGCGGAGAAAAGTGTAAGAACCAGGACAAGTGCAAGTGTTTGTGAGACTAGTTTGGAATAAAGCATGGCGGATTCAAATGAAGTGCAACGCATAACAGAAGCGCCAGGAAGGAATCACATCAACTACCGGCAACCTTGCGCCAGACACCCACCTCGCCCTCTTTTGCGATCAGGGCTCTAACTTCATTATACGCCGCGGCGTAGGCGGCCTTCATGTCATCCGCACTCCGAGGGTTCTGGAGCCTATGCTCGATTTCCTGCAACGTCATCTTCTGCCGCGGTTGATAGCGAGTGACCAACGGACCTTCGCCAGCAAAATTGATGGCCAAACCCTCAGCCAGCCAACGGGGAGCGTTAGGACCTAACGCATCCACCAGAACATGTACGAGTTCGTGTTTGAGTGTTGTTTCAAGAACCCCGCGTCGCTTAAGCGTTGCCAGTGGCTGCAGCTCGATGCGGTGGTCTTTGGTGGCGGCCGCCGCCCACGGCGGTTGTCCCGTTCGGCCCACAAAGTTTCCAGTAGTGTCATTAAAAAATATCTCGAGCGATGGGATTTGCGGCCTGAGTCCCGCGACGGCGACTCGACTAACCAAAGAACTGCGCATCGACCGCAGGATGCCGAACAGGCGCTCAATTTCGCGGCGATCGGTGCCGCCAGGGTAGTCAATCCGAAAGCCTTCACTCTTGAGGGACTGGCGAGGCTGGTATCGCGGTTCGGGGGTCGGGTGCCGGAAGGAGAAGTCATGACCAGCACTGAACGTGACCAAACGCCTCGCACTCAACTCCTGACACCTGACACCCGACACCAGACACCCGACACCCGGCCTCCGCATCTCAAACTGCGCCGAATTGGACCACAACAAATCCGCTGAACCCTTTGGCCTCAGATTTCTCGCGAGGTGCGTGGTGGGGAAATACTTCTCCAGAATTTGCCGGTAGTTTGCACCTTGCGAAGCCATCACATGAGCGCCTTCCTGACAGAGACCCAGCCCATGACCAAAGCCCTTCCCACGGAAGACAAAGTTTGGACCAGAGCGGGCAACCTCAAACCGCGAACTCTTGAGCACGTTCCAGCCGAGCGCTCGTCCAACAATAAGCTTGAACTCCCAGCCCTTGATTGTGGTTGAGCGATCGCCTTGAATGCTGATCAGCTCGGCGCGATTGCTTTGGTCTCGCTTGATCACATCAACGCGAGACAAACGCGGGCCCACATTTGTGCGTGGATCGCTTTGCAACGCCTTCAGAAGTTGAACCTCCGAAATTAAGTCAGTCCAATTGTTATGTGGCTCAGAGTCGCAAGCTTCATCGCGCACGCCTCGCAAATAAGGAGGTGCAGCACTGCCCCAAAGAGTCGCTATGTTTGCCGTCGCCCCACCGCAGGACGCGCTAAAGTAGGAGTCAACAATCTGACCGCCGGAATCCTGAAGCACTTCCCCTTGAGTAGTTGCGACTGCCTCGGCAATAACTTTCGAAACAGAACCGTCGGATACTGGTTTTATTGAGCGATAACGTTGGCAGTGAGTCGTGGAGCAAAAGTCGTAACCATCCTTCTGGTGACGCCCTTTGTTTCTGATCGCATATGTACGAGCCGCAATCGCGAGCGCCTTCAAGGCCTCCAACTCATTTTCGGTGCTGCCTTCGGTGGCGACGACACTGCGCAGGTAATCCTCGAGTGGCAAGGATTCTGTTACTTCATCACTAACCGAACGAACGCGAACAAATTCCGGCGAAGAGCTTTCAGGGCGTGTGATCTCTAGACTTGATAACGCCGACGCAGTTGGATTTTGGTGATTTGAAAACTCTTCAAAGATGGGTCGCGCAACTTCGGCAGCTTCAGAGCCGTGTGCTTTTGCCAGGAAGACCAAGACCGCAAGTCTGACTCGACTGGGCGACGTTTCAGAATCAGCGGCCCCTGCTTCCGGTGTGGATGCAAATCCGATGAACCAACCCTGCGAGCGAAAGCCGTCGAGCTGAGTGGCGGTGCCGGTCTTGCCAAAGATGTAGGTTGGGAGTTTGTAAAGACCCGCCGTCTCCGCCGTGCCGTATCTGACAGCGCCGCGCATTCCCTTGACGATCATCAACCGTTGGCCGTCGTCAATTACCAGGTCAGACTGGCGCTTGCCCACAAACCCGCGCGAGGAGGCGAGCCGCGGTGTCAGGAGATGACCGCCATTCACGAGAGCTGAATAAGCGTTGATAATCTGGATCGGTGTTGCCAGGACGCTGTTACTTTCGCCGATGGCATTTCGTGAACGCCAACCATTCCGCTGCAACCTGCCCTGTGATTCGTTGTCAACGTTTACGCCAGTCTTCCTTCCAAATCCAAATTCGTTGAGCGTCGAAACGAAGCTTGATTCGTTAAGTCGCTCGCCCAGACGGCCGAAGTAATAGTTGCAGGAGTAGGCGATTGCGTCAGTCGGATTCAAGGGATGCAGCCCGCGCGGATGCGAACAGACCGTGTGGTAATCCTCGAATGAATATTCTTCCCGGCAAGCGGTGCGTGAGTCTTCGTCGATCAAGTTCGAGCGCAAGGCTGCGAGGGTAGTGAAGGGCTTGATTGTCGAGCCCGGGGGCAAACTCTCCTGGAAAGCGAGTTCCGGATTCACCACGGCGCGAATCCGTCCGGTTTGCGGATCGATGACGATAACAGTTCCGCGTTTCTGCCCGAGGGCGCTCGTTGCCACCCGTTGCAGATTTTGGTCCATCAAGTCTTCGGCAATCACGTTTGCCGAAGGCGCGGAGATTCTGTCGAAAGGTATTAGTGATGTGGCCCAGGCGGTAACGACGAGACCAGCACAGACAAGCAGAAGATTGAGACGGCCGGTGAGGCCTGGGCCAATACCTCCTAAATTCTGCGTTCTGATTAGCCTTGGCAGCATTATGCAGCCTCGTTTGTCACTCGCATCGGCGGATTATCCTGCGGCAACAGAGCAAGCGCCTTGACTGTGATGACCCAGCCGAAGAGCGTGAGCGCGAAGATCACACCCAGCCGCGCGATCAAAAGAATGATTTCAAGCCAGGCATGTTTGCTGGGGATTGAGCGGAACAAAAGGAAGTAAGGAGCAACGGCAAACACCAGGAACCCAAGGATGTAAATGAGAACCGAGCGGGGAGCAAAAGCTTTCGCCAGTAGGGCACCAATGCGACGTAACGCGGGGCCCAGACCTTCACTCGCTGCCGCCAGCCACAAATGAATTGCAGCAATCGGGAGAACCAGACCGAAAGTGAGATAACGGACTGTTGCTACCAGTGCCGCCCTCCAGTCGATCGGTTTCGCGTTGTCGCGGGCGCCTTCAGCAAGCCGTCGCGGAATGTCCTGTGCAGTTTCAGGAATGCTGGAACCCAGTCGAGCCTGCGCCTTTGCAAGCAGGTAAGCAATCAAGACTGCCAGCGCGATCAAGGGCAAAGTGATCAGAATCAGCTTCCAAAAACTTGCCAGTGATGCTTTCAGTAACGAGCCCCCGCCGACGTTGTTCGCCCCGGCGATGCTTCTCATTATCATCGACTGAAGAATAAAGAAGAGAAGTGGCGCCGCAACCGCGAGAGCAAACGTTGCAACTACCTGGGCGATGCTTGCTTCTCTTACCGCGATGAAGGCATAGAGTGCGGCAAGTAACGCAGCGTAAACGATCGCGATGAGCAACATCGATCGCCAGCTCTTGAATACGGTTCTGGTTGCGGTTGCGATCGATTGGAAAGTTTCTGTCAGCATGTAAGCCTCACTATTTGGACGTTTGACACTCGACCGCGGCTTGGCCGCCGTACAGTGCGGAAAGCCTATTGCTTTCCGTCAACGCATCTAAACAACTTTCTGAGGCTTAGCCTCAGGAGGTCCCGGAAAGGCCGAGCCTTTCCGCACTGTGCGGCGGCCGGACCGCAGTTGGAATCGTAGTTTTTACAGCTCACTTTCGCTCCAGGAATGTCATCCGGCCCGAAGCGGTATTTGATTGCGTGGTCGGTCGGTACATCAATTCAGCCCGTGCCGGCGCCACACGAAATTGTCCCGGCACCTGTACCCGCATCGCATACTGAAAAGTCGAATCGCCATCGAAGTAGTCCAGGAAGTAGACGGTACGGTTATCGCGAAACTCACGAGAGCTGTACCAGTCAGACCAATCATGTCCGGTTGAGTAGTCGAGATCGAGATTGCCTACGCTCTCAACCTGTTCGGCGCCTGCAGGAATTGGATCTTCGATCATGAGGTGACGCGCCTTTGCTCCGTTGAGCTTCAGCCTAACCACCAATATGTCTCCCGAGCGAATCTCTCCGCGCAACGGCTCAGTCTGCCATTTGAGTTTGTAACCGTCTTCAACCACCTTGAGACGAAGGTATTCGCGAGTAACGTTCAAATCAGCTGAACCTCGCGCTGCCACGTCTTCCTCGCCTGAGTAGTAATCGAGTGAAGTCGAAAAGTACGTCAGCCCGGTTCCGCGTTTCACAATGCGTATTTCGTTTGTACCTGCGACGTCTGTGGCTTTGCGAATAATCGAAAACGATTTTGACGGCGTGGTGACGCGTTCAGTCAAAACATTTTCGCCGTTGAGATAGACCTCAACTTCGTAGTTTGGCGAAAGTTCCTTGCTCACTTTCAGATAATCGATCAAACCGAAAATTGCGAAGGCTGTGTCTTTAGTCGAGCTCCAGTAGTGACTATTGCGCCGATTTGAAACCAACCAGCGCGCCACTTTCGGCAGCAACCCGCTGTCGGGCTTGATGGTTGCCAGCGCCTTAAGCGAAAGGGCAGTGGCTTCGGTGTCGTTCTGTTCAGCGAAATCGAGCATCGCTTTACGCTTCGATTCCCAATTCGTGTAGAAGTTATCTGAAGTCGCCGTCCGTTCTATTTCAGCCGCGACTTCGCGAGCTCGTTTGTCGTCCTTGCGCGCTTTTAGGGTAAGAGCGAGCAGCGCGCGACCATAAGGCTGAAGATTTCCACGTTCACCGTAGATGCTTTCAACGTGACGGCCTTCAGCGTCACCGCTTTCCTCGAGCGCGTAAACCATGAAGGCGCGTGTCTCAAGATCGATAACGGTTCCAGCTTCCGTCTTGCCGGCGTCCAGCATTTGCCTCAGTTTTCCACGTCCATTGCCGAGCCGATCATCGGAGACATCGAAGCCGCCTGCCCTGGCCCAGGTCAATCCGCTCACCACGTAAGCCGTCATGAAGGGATCGGTTTGATCGTCTTTCCACCAACCCCAACCGCCGTCCTCATGCTGGTAGGCATAAAGCCGGTCCAAACCCTTCCTGACTTTCTTTTCGAGATCCTGAGGATTGCGAATGGTTGATGTTTGTACCTCCTTTAGCGCTTGTGAAACGATCACGTTGGGGAGGAAGCTGGACATCGTTTGTTCCGTGCATCCATACGGGTAAGTCGTCAGGTAGTCGAGGGCGCCGAAAAGCGTGCCTGCGACTGAAGGCGCAATCTCGATTCGAAGATTACGTGCGCGTGGATCAGCGTCGTTCGGAAGCGCTATCGAAAATGTTTTGTCTGCCGTTTCTTCAGCGAAGGTCCACGATTCATTCTTCACCTGATGAAGACCGCGTGGGACGACCATGATCGGCAGCTCAACCGCATCCGATTCTGTGTCTGTTAGGGCCCTGGCGAGGAGTTTGATCTCGCCGACGTTTTGCGCAGAAACCTGCCAGTCGATGCGATGCTCGCCCTGCTTTCGCACATTTACCGTTTGTTGAGGAGAACCGCCTTGCAGTTGTGCCCCGGAGACTTCAAGTGAGATCTGCGTAGACTTGTCGGCGTTGAGATAGTTGTGAACGATCCCCGACAACGTCACCGTATCTCCCTGCGTAATGAAGCGCGGAGTTTCCAGACGCATGATCACGTCTTTTCGCGCAAGGACTTTGTATTTAGTTGCGCCAACTTTGGTATCAGCAGTAACACCACGCGCGGTTGCTCGCCAGGTAGTCAAGTTGTCCGGGAGCTCAACTTTGACCGTGGCCTTGCCGTCGGCTCCGGTGAGTACGTTGGGTTGCCAGAAGGCGGTGTCCTTGAAATTCTTTCTGATGGTCGGTTGGACCAGGTTGCTTTCGTTTTTGAAGTCGGCAAGCTGATAGGTTGGTTTATTTCGCGCCAACTCCATGGGCTTGTCACCCGCGTAACCAATGAAGTGGTACGAAATCGATAACTGCGTATCGACGCTGTTGTAGCGCATTCCGTAAAACTCACTCTTGATGTTGCCGGAATAATCCGAAGCGACGCTGTAGATCGATTCGTCCACAATTCCGAGACTCACCTCAGCGCCTGACACGGGCGCGCCGTCGGCATTGCGCGCCAGGATTGTGTAGGAAGCAGTTTCTCGCGGCTTGTACTCATTCTTGTTCGAGATGATTTCCAGGTTGAGCATCTTGTCGCGTGCGGGCACAACAATACGCTGATCGCTTGAGTGCATGTTGCCGTTCTTAACGTAAGCGACGTTTAGAAACACATTGGGTGCGTAGTTGGCGGTGATGGGAACATCCAGCACAATCGTTCGTCCGGGAGAACTGACGTGTTGGAGCGTCATGACGTTAGTTAGTTCGGTACTAACCAAAAGATGAGCCTGATCCGTCGGCAGGATCGCGAGCACGTGGGCCGTTTCACCTGGTCGGTACGACTTCTTGTCGGGGACTAGTTTGATCGAGTTGTGATCTTCGTTGTAATAAGACGATTCGGTCCACGCTGCCTGGCGATCAGTAACCCACAAATATCCGCCCATTGAAGCGACTTTCTTTCCGCCCTCATCAATAACGGTCTTGATTGAGATGTTGCCGTCTTCGGTCGTCGTGTAATCGAAGCTGGCCTGACCTTGCGCGTCAGTTTGCACGTTACCTGAACCAATCACCCGCTCGTGCATGTCGTATTCGGGGTAGGAATACTCGTCGTCGTCCCCTTTCTTTTCCTTCTTGGTCCAGGTGCGCTCAACAAATTGCAGCTGAACATTCGTGGAAACTGGATGACCTTCGTAGTCGCTCGTGTTAACGCGAATTTTGGCGACGTCGCCTTTGGTGTAGACGTAACGTTCAGGATTGGCGTCGGCAATGATAGTGCCTCTGGTGGCCACAAAGCTGCCGGCTCCATCGATGGTGCGGCGCGCTGAGTCAGTAATCTGTGCCTCGAGACGATAGCTGTAGTCAGACGTATCCTTCTCGTCTGTTGGCGGCACTTGAAACTCAACGTTCATGTGCCCGCGAGCATCGAGAGTGCCTTCACTTTCCTGGACCATGTCGTCGCCGTAGCCATAGTAATCAGAGTATTCATCTTCGTCGTCTGATTCCTCACCGGTGATATCGGCATCGTCGTCTTCGCCATAACCCCAGGCGTAATAGCGCGAGCGGTAGATGTAATACTTAACCTCGGCGTTAGCGACGGGAGCGCCAAAGAAATATTTGGCGTCGATGGAGAAATTTGCCTTCTGGCCAGTTTGCACAAACTTCCCTGGGGCCGAAACGGTCACTTTGTATTCCGGCTTTTTGTATTCCGCTACTTCGAAGCTGCCGTTTGCACGTACGCCGTTAATGTCAGCCACGATGTTGTAACCGCCCAGCGGGGCTTCCTCAGAGATTTCCACGTCGCCGGCGAAGGTACCGCGCGGTGTCAGCGAGATTTCTTTACTGAAGATGGTAGCGCTGTTGGGATCTTCGATGGTGACGTTGACTGTATTGCTGTCGACGGGCTTGTAAGCTCCGTTCGCATCGACTGCCCGCAAGATCCCCTTGAAACTTACCTTGTGATTTGGACGATAGACGGGCCGATCGGTGTAGATATAACTCTTGATTTCTGCCGACTCTTCTTTGTAATCGTCCATGTACAAAGCGCCGTGGTCCGAGATGGCAAAGTTGCCGCTATGACGCGCAAAAATCAAAAGCGATTTCGCTGCCGGGTTTTCCTCTTCTTCGGCGACATCACCCTCGCCCTCGCCGTCGCCTCCACCTTCCTCATCGCCCTCTGCGGCGGTCGTTTCGCCTGTAGTGGCTTTGGGTGATGGAATCTTTGTTTTGAAAATCCCCTGGTCGTCGGTTTTGCCGGCAGTTATCGTCTGTTTCTCGCGGACAACTTCGATCTCTGCGCCGGCTCTCGGTTCACCTGTCTTGCGGTCCACTGCGTAGATCATCAAGTCACCGTCGCGAGTGGTCTTATCAATCATCGTGAGGTCGGTGACCACCACGATCGTGTAGGCGCGCAGATCGTTAGCCACCGCTTCTACCAGGTAAACACCGGGACTCCGTTTGCCGAGCGGGATCATTCGCTTGTCATACTCGTCTTCAAGCGGCTGCAACGGCTCGCGCCAGGTGGTGACGATTGAGTCGGGATTCAGCAATGGCACTCGGGCGTAATCGGCCACGTTGAGTGGGGTGCGAACCGTTTCTTCTTCCTTGCGGAATTTTTGATTGAAGGCCTGACGCGAGTCGCGCTTAAGCTGCGCGCGCACAAATTCCTTCACGCCCGTGTATGCCCAACGCTTTACGGTGCGGATGCGCTCGAGGAACGATTTGCGACGGGGCAGAGACTGCGTCACTTCCTCTTCTTCTTGCTCGCCCATCTGATGTGGATCTCTCAATTGGGTAAAAAACTTTCGCGGATCCTTTACCTGATAGACGCGGAAATCGAGATGGTCCACGCCCTGGTAATCAACCCACAGTCGCGGGTTGTCACCCGATCCGTAAGTGCGATTTGTTGACAACGAAAAGAAAGGCTTGGCGGTCGCGGGATCGGTGCGACGCACCGGCTCTTCGTATGTCTCTTCGGGCTCGGGGCCGGCCTTTGCTCGCGATCGCAAAGTGGCTATAGCCAAAGCACCAGCTATAGCTACCAGGTAAATGAGCGAAGCGGTCAGTGTGCGAAATGATCGAGAGCGCTGTTCAACCACTGCTTAGCCTCCTTGGGCTAGTCGAGAATTTTAAGTCTGTAGAAACCGAGAAAATTAGAATTGCTTTCAACCGGTCGCCAACGTTTATTCGGGTGTTGGTCCAAGATGGAGAGCTGCACCTTCTTGACGGTCCCCGAATCTGTGGGTGACGCGCCCGTGTGATAGACGACCCAATCGGTTGCGTTTTGCTGGCCGAGCTTGGCCTCACCGAGGAATACCATCACGTGAAACGGAAACTTCTGCACCCATGGTTGATAGAAGAAGAGCAAATCTCCCGGCAGGGCATAATGGCGATCGCGGCTGATAAATTTTGTGTTGAAGCTTTTGAGACTTCGCGCATCGGCGAATTCCGAAAAGCTTCCATTTGTTAAGTCGCCGTCTTTGAATGAGCCAAAGCTCGTCCGGAAAAGCCTTTCACCCAGTGGTCCTTGTTCAAGTTGATAACGCTTCACGTCAGGGCCGATCGCTGGATAGCCTGGACCCATCTTCTGAAACCACACCCGGTCATGTTTTCGCAAAGCCTCGCGCCAGGCGAAGCGCACCAGGCCGGAGCAATCTCGCTGTTCCGCATTCCAGTCTTTGCTGAGTTGATAAAACTGGCCTTCAGCGATCAGCGTGAACCAATTGCGAAAGTTTTCACGGTCAGTGAAGCTTTCGAGCTCAGCTGCATCCGGCAGGCCATCGTTGTCAGTGTCGAGCGAAAGGGAAAGAGCTTCTGGCTTTGTCGGGAGGTTGTTGGAACTGGACCGGGTTTCATCAGCCTTGCGATTTCTACCGAGACTGAAGGTGATGAGAGTAACTAGGATCAGGCTGACAAGCAGGAGAAGCGCGAAACCGAATTGTCGACGTTTTAGCAACGCGAGCATGGGGGAATTCTGCAGCTCAGTTTCTTAAACTACGAGGCGGCGGTAATCAGTCGTTGGCCATGTTAACACGTCTGCTCGTGCTGTTAACTACTGATTCGAATGGTGTGGAAATCCACAGTAAACCAGAGACTGCAGGTTCATTGGCAAAGCTGTTTTGAGCTTCGTCACAGGGCGTCGAAAAGAGTATTGCAAAAACGAACTGGCGCGGGTAGATTGTCGAGAGTCAATCATAAAACTTCAGGCGGGTTCACCGGATTTTCAGGGTGCAGCGCTGCCTTGATAAATTGCGGAGGTAAAAGTAGTGCCGACTGGAACATGTCCTGAGTGTGATGCGGATGTCCATGTAGATACAGATACCGATAAAGGTGAAACCGTTTCCTGCGAAGAATGCGGGACTGACCTGGAAGTGGTTGGTCTCGATCCGGTGGAACTGGACATCGTTGAAGAAGAAGATCTGGACGAAGACGAAGAAGACGAATTCTGAAGTACCAGGATGCAGGTCGCGGGTTGCAGGAGGCAGGTGCCGATTGGGTCCTGCCTCATGGCTCCTGCGGCCTGCTCCTATTTTCCGCCCGCCTGGAAACCGGGCCTGCTCTGCCTGAGCGTGAGGCCCGCCGGACCCTCAACCTTAACAGCGTGAAATTTTCCATCTCGTCGTTTGGCTTCGGGTGGGTAGAAAGCCAATACGTACGCTGAAGTTACGTCCTCAGCCAGTGCGCGGAATAACGCTTCGTAGTTTTTCTCGTCGGCGTAGACGCTTTTACCGCCCGTCAATTCTGCCAGACCACTAACCTCCAACGGCGTCGGCAGCGGCGTTTGATTGGTTGTCGCCAGAGCCCTTGAGTAGGATGGAAGGGTAACGACGTAAACACTGGCATCGGCTGCGTTGGCCCTTTCGATGACAGTTGCGGCAGTTACTGTGTCACCAACAGGGAAGCCATCGGTCACCACCAACACTGCACGTTTCATAAGACGTCGTTCCCGCGTACGCGGAGCCTGACGAACAAGAAGACGGATGGCATCATCGACTGCGTCGTAAGTGTGGGTTGATAATCCGTTGGGCTCGCGCGCGATTCGGGTGAAAGCTCGGTCGAGTTTGTCCGGTTCGCCAGTGAACTTTTGCAGCACCTTCACATTCATGCCAAACGCCATCACCGAATACAGAGCCGGATGATCGACGAGTTTGGCGGAGAAGGCCTTCATCGCAATTCTCAATCGCTCCATCTCCTCGCCCGTCATGCTTCCGGAAATATCAATGGCAAAGACAATGGCCACCGGCCGTAGATCGCCACTACGTCGTTCCACTTGAAAAAATGAGAGTGGGTGCTCAACGCCATCAAGGTAAATCTTGAAATCTTTTTCTTTCAGGTTCCTGACAGGCTGGCCCTGCCCGTCGGTAACGACTACATCCACGGAAACCAGGTCCGTGTCGATCTTCAACACATCATCCGGATGATCGTCGTCTTTCGGGAATACCCTCCTGGGTCTTTGAGTTTCAGGCTCGCGGTCCTGGGCGTAACTAAAGGGCAGGGAGGAGGCGCACAGAAGTATCGCAAGGAAAAAAAGGAAAAACATCAAAGGCTTGCAAGTCTGACTCATTGCTAAGGTTAGGCTTCGAACACGCTGGGGTTATTCAGATTATACGGGTGGCTATCAAGGCGAGCCAACACTGGCCTAACCTCTACAGTCCCCCAACGAGAGGAGACCCGAACGGATCCACTAATCACACGAATTAACACGAAATTCCTGTTAATGAAGTTTCGAGTAAGTTCTTGGATGCGCCTAGTTGCTGTCTCGGCGCCGAACAAGCCTGAGCAACATCAGGTGATTCGCTCGCATCATTATCCGGAAGAGCAATGACTATCCGCTTGAAACTCTAGCAACCGTTTGTGCTCTGTCAGGTATTCCACCGCGCAGCGCAGGAAAGCGTCGTTTCGGGAGTTAGTTTGACACTGGTATGATTGGGAAACCTCGGTAGTTCAGTCGGTTCACCACCTGGGAGGCCATAATATGAAAATTACTAGACCAACACTGTCGCTCGTCCTTGTTCTGTTCTTAAGCGCTGCTGCGGCATTTGCCCAAAAGGGTTCCAGCGGCGGCATCAAGGGCAAGGTTCGGGTAGAGACTGGAACTCCCGCAGGAGTGGCCGTTGTGGTACGGCAGGGCGAGCGTGAAATCGCCCGTGGCCTGACGGATAAAAATGGCCAGTTCACAGTGAGCCAGTTAACCCCGGGTCTTTATGGCGTGACGCTGCGCAAGCCAGGTCTCAGCATTGGCACCATTGAAAACGTTGAAGTGAAGGCCGGCAAGACGCGTTCGCTTGGAGACAACCTGGTATTGGCAATCGACGAAGGTTCAATATCTTTTATTCGGGGAAGCGTTTTCGATGAAGCCGGACGAAGCGTGCCAAACGTCAAAATCGAACTGGCAAAAATTCTTGACGACGGCAGCGTTAAAAAAATTGATGGACGAGTGAGCAATGAGATTGGCGCTTTCGTTTTTCGTCTAACACCTGACACGGCGAAGTATCGGGTGACAGCCAAGCCGAATGGCGGAGAGGCGGTAAGCAAGGACGTCGAGGTTGATGGCGCCGCCGTTTATCGCATTGCGCTTTCGGTAAAGATTCCGAAGAAGGACTGATGTAAAGCAAACTGTTAGTTTGCTGTTCGTCGTCACCGAGAAGTTGAACTAATTCCACGATCCGCAAACTAAGAGTTTGCGTTACAGGGAATGCTTCCCACCTGAAATCGTGTTTTATATTTGAATGAAGTTAAGAATCTGCTATAGGATGCAAAATCCTAAGCTATGGAAGAGCGCGAAGAATTTCTTACAGCTCGCCAACTTGCGAAGATTTTGCAAGTGAGCGAATCCACTGTGCGGCGGCTGGCCCGCAAACGTCGCATCCCTTCGGTTCGTGTTACCCCACACATAATTCGGTTTCACCTCGATGCGGTTCGCGAAGCGCTCGACGTTCCGCGCTCGCGGATTCGGCATGGCGAGTACACTGAACCTGTTGACGATGCCCAATTGTCGTTTGAAGATCTACTGCTGAGCTGAACGCCCTGGAGTGCGCCGCCTTGTCGGCGCTTTGGCTGGCGGCGACTTAACTAAGATCCAACTCAATTCTTAAATCAGGCAAGCGTTCGGCGTGCTGCGACCAGTCGCAGCAATCCAAAGCGCCGACCAGGCGGCGCACTTTAAGGACTCACCTCGGCGGAGTAAACTCAACCCACTTATTACCCTGCTTCATGTAAAGCTTCGGTTGACGAATCGGAAACTTGCGAGCAAAGGCGGGATTTGCTTTCAGAAACCGCTGGATCGTTCCATTGTCTCCTGTCGCCACCCGCCATTTGCCCTCCTCGCGAACCAAATACTGCTGCACTACTATTTTGCCTTCGGCGGGAAAGGGGGAAGTAATGCGTCCGAAGAGTTCCGTATCGGCAACAGCTAGGTTTCCTGACACTCGCACCGCGCCAATGTTCATCCGGTCCAGTGAATAGCGGCCCTGGGCGCGTTGCAGCGAGCTGATGAACCGTGCGCGAGTTATTCGGCTTCGAGTAGCCGCAGGCAGGGAATCGTAAACGGCGCCGAAGTTTTGCGATTGAAGTTGCTGAAAAGTTTGTTGGACCACACTGCGTACTGCGGTCTCCTCTGAAGCTTGGGCCAACGCCGGTATGAAGCAGAGGACTGCGGAAATCACTGCAGTGGTCGTAAATCTAGTTATCAATATTCTCATCTAATTCCGTCCCCCTGGTTGGTTCGTTAATGTCGTCCTCTTCGATCAGCGCTTTCAATTTCACTCGATAGCTCAGGAATCCCGCGACGGCAGCGATCACTGCGACCACGAAAGCGGCATCCAGCTGCTGCCGGACAAACAAAACCGCAGCAACAACCGCGCAGATTATTGCTGCGCCTCTAAAAACAAGCCTCATGCTCACTACTTAATCGTCACCGGTATCTGCACGTCGATCTTTCCCGGAGGATAACAAACCTGATCGTCGCATGCTTGGATGCGCAAAACTGCGTTAAGAGATCGATTGCCAGTTGACGCGCCTTTGTCGACTTTTAGTTCGGCCTTCACTTCAGTTTCACCTTCGTAAACAGCCAGCGGCTCCTCAGAAAAAGCAAATTTCGCGGTTTTCGCCGGAGGATATGAGACCTTTCCGACCGTAAAGCCGTCTGCTGGTTTAATTTCGAGCGCAGTCGCTATCAGGTAGGGGAATGTCGGGGGATTTGCGTTCAGGTGAAAACCCTTCTCGATTACCAATCGGACAACCGCGTGGCCAGATCCTCCTGCGCTAATCTCGGTTGGTTGCGGCTGGGCGTTCACGACGCCCGCTGAGGTTATCTTTCTGGTCGCGGGCGATGGCGTTGCAGCGCTCGGAGCGGACGCAGGTTGGCTGGAGTTAGAACAACTGACACCTACTAAGGATGCCGCGAGCACCAGTATTTTGAACGTCGCCGCCCACCTTGAATTACCGTACACGTGATTTACTCCTCCTCCGCCTCACCCTTGCTGTCGGGTTTCTTGATACCAAACTTTTCAAGACGGTATTGAAGAGTTCGGAACGTCAGACCGAGAAGTTTCGCCGACTTGGTGATGTTGTAGTCCGTTTGTTCCATCGCCTGCATGATCAAGTCTCGTTCAACGTCCTCGAAACTAATTCCCTCAGCCGGCAGTTTGAAGGCACCTTCAGCAACGGGCCGCGCTTCCTGTTTAACTTCCAATGGAAGATCGTCGATTGTGATCTGGTCACCTTCGCAAAGGAGTATGGCTCGCTCAATTGCCGATTCGAGTTGCCGCACATTTCCAGGCCAGCTGTAGTCATTCATCAGCTTCCGTGTGTCGGCTGTTAGTCCACGGACCAGGCGTGAAGTGTTCCGCGTATGCTTCTTGAGGAAGTAATCGATCAGCACCGGAATGTCTTCCCGTCGCTCTCGCAGCGGGGGCACATCGACTGACAAGACGTTGATTCTGTAATAAAGGTCGTCACGAAACCGGCCGTCAGCAACCATTGCCCGAAGGTCGCGATTTGTGGCGGCAATCACGCGCACGTCAACACTAATCTCGTGTGTTCCACCCACACGTCTAATCTTTCGTTCCTGTAAGGCGCGCAAAAGTTTTGCTTGCATTGCCACGTCCAGCTCGGCAATTTCATCAAGGAACAACGTGCCACGATCCGCAATCTCAAATAGGCCTTTCTTTTCCGCATGAGCACCGGTGAATGAACCCTTCTCATGTCCAAACAGCTCCGACTCGAGCAGGTTTTCATTAATCGCTGCGCAGTTGACGGCCTGAAACATGTCCTGCGCGCGAGGTGACTGGTTATGAATCGCACGTGCTATCAATTCTTTTCCGGTTCCAGATTCGCCGCGAATGAGTACCGTGGAATTTGAACGCGCGACCTTAAGAATCATTCGCTTGACCGACTCCATTTTCGGCGAGGCCGAAATGATTTCAGTGTCGAGGGCATCAAGCTTTTGCAAGGCGCGGTCGATTGTTCCGAGGAGTGCCACTTTGTCGTAGGGCTTCTCAAGGTAATCGAAGGCGCCGCGTCGTAACGCCTCTTTGGCAGATTCGATAGAGCCATGAGCGGTCAAAAGAATCACGATGATTGACGAATCGAAACCGAGCAGATGTTGCAGAAGCTCGATGCCGTCCATGCCGGTCATCTTCAGATCTGTTAAGGCGAGATCGAATCTGCGGTCCTTTGCAAACTTGATTGCTGCTTCGCCCGACGAAGCTGTGGTTACGTCATAGCCTTCGCCCGAAAGAATCATTTCCAGAATTTCACGTTGCGACTTTTCGTCGTCAACAACGAGTATGCTCTTACGCGTCATAGTTGTGATTTGAAAAAGTAGACTGAGGACGCACCGCTCTTCTCAGACGACTTTCATGCTTCTCCTCTGATCTCAGGTTTAACGGGCAGGATGATAGTAAAAGTCGTCCCGGTCCCTTGCTTTGAACTTACAGTGATTGACCCATCATGATCATCAATGGCCTTTTTGACAATAGCAAGACCCAACCCGGTGCCGGTTTCTTTGGTTGAATAATAAGGCTCAAAGATTTTGGCAATATCTTCAGGCGCTATTCCCGATCCAGTGTCGCTGATTTCAACGCGTGCTCGATCGACGGAATCGGATGAAAGCTTAACCTCAACCCGACCACCTTCGCCGTTAGTTGCCTCGAGGCTGTTGATTAAGAGATTAGTAAACGCCGACCTTAGCGATTCCTTATCCGCCATCACGAGGGGCACTTCGCCTTCGGTAGTGACTCTGGTTTCGATGCCACGTTCCGAAGCCTGGCCCTCAATCACCCGCAGCGCATCTCGAACCTGCACCCTTAGATCGAGTTCCTGCAGATCCAGCGCGGACGGTCGCGAATACTTTAGAAAGTCGGTGATGTGGCGATTGATTCTGGCCACTTCTGATTTCAACTGATCCGCGAGTCGTTCAAAAACTTCACGCTTCGCCGAATCCTCAGGGGCGAAAGAATGTCGCAGATGATCGAGGGTAAGATTGATGTAGTTCAGCGGATTGCGGATTTCGTGAGCGATGGCTGCGGCCAGACGGCCAACGACCGCCGCCTTTTCAACCTGGTGAAGTTGCGTTTCTAATTCGCGGGCTCGTCCTAGTCGCGCGGTCATGTCATTGAAGGCGGTTGCCAACGCCCCCATTTCATCGCGCTGATCAGTAGGTACTCTGACGTCGAAGTCGCCATTTGCGACTCGGCGCGCAGCCACTGATAAATCTCTGATCGGCCGCGTGAACCGCCATACAAACAGGCCGGTGACCAGAGTGGTGGCAACCAGGAGTAAGAGGGTGTAGCGAGCGGACCGCGTAGCTTGCTGAACAAGAATGTCTCGAAGCGTGCTGGCAGATCCAAGAACAACAATGACGAACCAGCGTCCTTTATCGGTCTCAACCGGGAAGTAAAACGCGCCGGCCTCTCCTGGTTGCGGATGCCCTGCCTTGAGCCATGCAGGCAGCGGTTGTGTTTCATCTCCCAGTTCCACCGCACTGCTCATGGGAGGGAGGGGAACATCATTCAGCTTAACGTAGCTTGAAGATCCATCCGGATTTTGACTGGGCGCAAAGTCCTTCATCAGGCTGTCGTAAACATTCCCCTGGCTGTCGACAACCAGCACATTACGCACGCGTCCGACCTGTTCATCCAAAAGTGGCTCGCGAACGTTGCTCCTTATCTGATCAAGGTACTTGTTACTCGAAATGCTGTTAACGCCAAGTGCAACGCCGGCCATGATTGCTTGTTCCTGTTCAAGGATTAAATGGGCGTTAGCCTGGACTGATCGCAGGTTGACGTAATACTGCACACCGAGCGTCAACCCCAGCAGCAGCGCCAGCAAAAGAAGCAGTCGCGCTCGGAAACTATTTAGAAGTTTTGGGGTTGCCATAGCGATTTGACGAGCTCACCAATTGGAATCGTTGTCACTTTACCCCTTTCGTCCCATTAATCAGAGGAGTTTGAGTTCTTATATGTTGCGAGTTATGTACAAAAGATTACTTTTCTGTTGCTGCTCGGCGGGCTCGATGGTATAGTCGCGGCGGTCTCGAATCAATGTCCCCAGGGACCGCCAATTTAGGGAAACTCCCGCCTCAACGTTTCAGGACCAGAGGGTCCTTAATTATCCAGGAGTGTTTTCAGTGAGAGGTCTGACCTCTCAGGGCTGAAAGTAGCTTTTGCAGCTGGAAAACTGAGAGGTGAGGGCGTACGCGGCGCAGACTTTAGGCGATGCTCAGGAAATTGAGCAGAAATCAAACCCTACGAAAGGTAATACCCCTGATGACTCTTTTGAATAATCGTTCCCGCACTCTTCAGTTTGCACTCATACTCTTCGTTCTTATCATTCTCCCGCTCGAATCTACGGTTTACGGAAAACGAACTCAGACCAAGTCAAAACGCCAGACCGCCCGCTCAGAAAAATCTAAAAAGGCATCAGCACGCGATCGACGATCAAGCCGTCGAAATGTCGCATCGGCCCGCGACCGCCGTGGCTCGAAGTCGCGCCTATCTCGCAGAGATTCGCGACGCGAGCGACAGTTAAGCGCCAAACAGCAGAATGCGCAACTGGCTGCTTTGCAACGCCGCAAGGGTCGTCCATTAACCAGGCGTGAACGGGCTGCCGAACTGCGACGCATGAACGCGTCACGCCGGCGCGAACAGCTTGAAGCCCGCCGCCGCGCTGAGGCTGCTCGACGTGCTGCAATCGCCCGACAGTTGGCCCTTGAAAAAGCCATGCGCGATGAAGCGATGAGCTTCATCAGCCGCGACGATACGACTGGCGAAGATATGGAAGTTCGCCGCGTAGCAGTCAATGCTCTCGGCTACCACGCCGGCACAGTTGTCGTGATGGATCCGATGACAGGCAAGATATATTCGGTGGTTAACCAGGAATGGGCCTTGCGACGAGGCTTCAAGCCTTGCTCAACTATCAAACTCGTTACCGGCGTTGCTGGCTTGCAAGAGAATGTGATCAGCCCCTTCGAAAACACGAATGTTTCTGACCGCTACCGCATTGATCTGACCGACGCCCTCGCCTATTCGAACAACACCTACTTCCAACACATTGGCGGCCAGGTAGGTTTCGATAAGATGATGAACTACTCGAGGGAGCTGGGCTTAGGCGAAAAAACGGGCCTCAACGTACCTTCCGAATACTCGGGTCGACTGCCTGCTGAAAAGTCAGGCTTCGCACTCAATCGCATGTCTTCACACGGTGATGACTTCGAAGTCACCGCACTACAGTTGGGAACTCTGGTTTCATCAATGGCCAATGGCGGCAAGTTGCTAAAGCCGTACATCCCCCGAAGTCAGCAGGATCCAAAAGTTTCTGTTCGTAGGAACCTCGATATCAGCCAGGACAACCTACGTCGCATGGTCCCGGGTATGGTCGGCGCGGTTAACTACGGGTCCGGCAAGAAAGCTTATGACCCGATGCAGACTGTCGCCGGCAAGACTGGCACCTGCATTCAGCAGGGTGCATGGGTCGGCTTGTTTACGTCTTACGCACCACTTGCGAACCCACGGCTTGCGGTTGTGGTGATTGCTCGCGGCTCGGATGGTCGCAAGCATTTCCCGGCCGCGGTTGCGGGTCGTATCTATCGCGACTTGAACCGACGCTTCGGAACCCCAGTTCACCTTCAGATCGCAACCAAGCCCGTCACTGATGAAAAGGCTGCCGAATTAAACGAAGAAGAGAAAGACGCAGTAGAAGCTGAGGAAGCTGAAGTTGAAGCAGCCATTTTGGTTGAAGAGCGGAAGGCTGCCACAACTGCAGCCCCCACCCAGCATCCTTTGGTCGAGTCAACACCGACGAACAGCAATGTGAAGAGAGTAATTCTGCCGGTCGACACGAAAGCTAATCAGAGCCAGAAAGCTGATGCGACTAAGGCATCGGGCACCAAGGCTGTGAAACCGGCGACTCACGTCGACGACAGACCACGCAAGACGCAGCCGTAATTGCAACCCAGTTACAATGCGCGGAAAACCAATCTGCGCCAGAGACTCGTAAACTAATAGAGGCTCTGGCGCAGTTCTCTTTTTGTTGACGCTTCCCTGGCTCACATCCCCTAATTTGGTGGTTAAACTGTTCCCTTGTTGTCTGGCGTTTATAGCCTTGACAGTTTCGCTGAAGTTGCAGGAATATTGCGGGCGTTCTTTACAACCCACTGGATTGATACGACTGTAGTTTCTGTTCCTGGCAACTGAGGCGGGGGCCTGTTGACGGCAACGGCAACCGGTGTTTACTAGTCGGCATCTTATGCTCGCGCAAATAAGAGTTGCGCTGCAGGATGCCAGGTGTTGGCCCCCGTGAGAAAGTTGGAAGAGGGAACTGGGAGGTTCTAGCCACTAATGAAAAAGACTATTGCGACGTTAGCAGTTTTCGCCACACTGGCAATTCCCGCCGCAACGGCTTTTGCGCAAGCAACGCCAGCTCCGGCAGCGGCGCAGGGAGCTTGCAGCGATGAAAGCAAGACTGCGATTTATACCGAATTTACATCTCTACGGACCACGGATGCCACTAGGGCCTACGAAGCAGCGAAGAAGTATTTGGCTTGCGCGGCGGGAGTAAAGGATCAATACACAGAGTATTTGACGAAGTGGACTACGGCCTATGAGAAGGAATCTCGCAAAGTGAAAATGGTTCCTCTCCTTTATGGTGATAAGAAATACGCCGAGGCCCTGGGAATTGGTAAAGAGATTCTCGCTGACGAACCTGAGAACCTTCGCGTGATCATCGACATGGGTTATGGCAGCTATCTGGCGGCCGTAAATCTGAAGCAGGAGAGCTTCAACGCGGACGCTCTAAATTTTGCGCGCAAGGCAATTCAGTTGATTGAATCCGGCAAAGCTCCTGCCAATTGGGCTCCCTTCAAAGGGAAAGATGACACGCTTGCTTATTTGTACGACGTGGTTGGTCGGTTGAGCCTAAAGGACAATCCGGCAGCGGCGCTCACTTCGTTGATCAAGAAGGCCCAGTTTGAGACCGACTTAAAGAAAGATCCCTGGACTTACTTCTTTATCGCCGCCGCATACGAATCAGGACCGTACGCCAAGTTGTCTGCCGACTACAAAGCCTTACACGAAGGCAAAGATGAAACACCTGAAAGCAAGTTAGCTTTGGCTAACATCAACCAGGTTGTTGACCGGATGATCGATGCTTACGCGCGTGCTGTTGCGGTCGCAGGAAGCGATGCTAAATATGCCACCCAGAAGAAGGAATGGATGGATAGCCTGGCTACCTGGTACAAGTATCGCAATACAACGGATGCCGGACTCGACGCAATGATCGCCAGCGTGTTGTCCAAGCCGTTGCCACCAGAGCCAACTCCTTTGACGACTCTTCCGGCAACCACGACCACACCGACTTCGGGCTCATCAAACGCGGCCGGCGCAGGTAACGGAAGCTCTGCAATGCGTGCTACGACAGGCGCTACGCCCCCAGCAACAACCGGTGCAGCACCCCCGGCGAACACTGGTGCGACGCCGCCGGCTACAACCGGCGCAACGCCGTCAGCCACGACCGGGAGCACAGCGAAACCAAAGCCAAGAAACAATCACGCGCGACGCAACTAAACTGACGCCTCCTCCGCTTCATTCATAGCCGGAAGCTTTGTCGCAATTCTCGACATTGCTTCCGGCTTTATTCCGATAACACCTACCTTGAAACAAGGCATTTCACATCCGGATCTCGATGTGCTGGAAGAAGTCCTCGGCTACAAGTTTAAGGAGCGCACACTACTTGAGCGGGCCATAACCCATCGATCCTGGGCCCACGAACAGGTTGCTCCGGGGGCCGAAGACGAGGCTAGAAAACTACACAACGAGGCTTTGGAATTTCTTGGCGACTCGGTACTGGGCCTGGTTGTGGCTGACTACTTGTGCAAGGCGTACCCAGGCGGGACCGAAGGTGAGTTGTCGCGCATGAAACACCGGCTGGTGAGCGCGCCCACGCTTTCTGCCGCCTCGGTTAAATTAAACTTAGGTGACTTTCTACGTTTCGGACGCGGTGAAGAAAAGAGTGGCGGCCGGCGTAAGAACGCCCTGCTAGCCGATGTGTTAGAAGCGCTCGCTGGCGCCATCTTCATTGATGGCGGGTTGGCTGCTGCCTCAGCGTTCGTTGAGCGAGCTCTGGGTGAAGAATTAAGTAAGGTTACTCCGGTAGTTGCCGCAGAATCTGATTTCAAGACAATGTTGCAGGAGAAGCTTCAGGCTGAACGCCGGTCTGCACCCCGCTATTCCGTGGTTGAGGCGGTCGGACCTCCACATCGGCGCACTTTCCACGTTGAAGTTAGCTGGGATTCCGGAAGCGTGCGAGCTGAAGGTCGATCAATCAAAACTGCTGAGGCTGCCGCTGCGAAAGAGGCTCTGGCGGCGATGAAGAACGCGATACTAGGTCAATCGTGAAGCGCTCCATTCGTCAAACTTGACCGCACCCTGTAACGTATCTACGATAAATTTTTGGAATGGTGAATAACTTAATGAGCGGAAAAGTTTCTGAGAGCGCGACCGAGGTAAAAACGGAACGGCAAGCCTTCTCCTTGTCGCGGCTCTTTGGTCGTAACGGACATAAGCCAATTCCTCCGCCAGAAGTTAAACCTCAGGGTCCACCCAAATCAGTCCTCCGCGAATATTTTGAGTCGGCAGTTGTGACCGTGATCATGGCGCTGTTTGGCATGACCTTCATTGTGCAGGCAGTGAAGGTGCCGACGGGGTCGATGCAAAACACGATTACCATCGGCGATCACCTCCTTGTTAACAAGTTCATCTTTGCGCCGGGCGCAACCCTGCCGTTCCTCCCACAGCGTGAGATTAAACGCGGTGACATCATTGTCTTCAAATACCCTGGCAATAAGTACGATCCCCGCCGTGATGAGCGACCGGACAACAAACCAATCGTGACCAACTACGTGAAACGTGTTGTCGGCATACCTGGCGACCGGCTGCGAATGGAAGGTCGCACTGTTTTGGTGAATGGACAGCCACTTCCGGAACATCAAATCGAGGCAATCGATAACAACGATAAGGCGCCGCTGACGATTGAGAAGGCGACCCCTCGCGCGCCCGGTCAAGCATACGATGTTTATTACAACCCGGACTTCACCGACGAAGAGTATCCAATCTTCAAACTGGAAGGTGACGGCAAAGAGATCGTGATCCCACCCGCGAAGTATTTCGTGATGGGCGACAACCGAAACAACAGCGAAGATAGCCGTTACTGGGGTTTTGTTCCTCGCGATTTGGTGATCGGCCGCGCCATGTTTGTTTACTGGTCCTTCGACGAAAGCGCGCCCTCCAATGGCTTCCTGATCGACTTCTTCACTAACACGCGTTGGAGTCGCACCGGCACCATGGTGAAGTAACAGCGCGGGATTCGTCGCTGTAGATCAAGAAAGCTAACTCAGTCCCTCTGTGCAACCTCGGTGGATTCTCTGTGCCTCAGTGGTGAGCACTTGTTGGGACGCACATAGACTTCAGCGCGCTGCAATTTAGGAAGCGTGCCGCCCGCTCCCGAAGGGCCATGTCTTGAATTGGAAAAACTTTGCCGCCAACCTCTGGAAGCGTCTCAACGACCACGACATCTTCGGCGGGGCCGCCCAACTCTCCTATTATTTTCTGCTCTCTTTATTCCCGTTACTACTCGTTCTGGTCACCGTGCTCGGTTACTTTGCCGAGACTGGATCAGAACTGCGCAATAAGCTCATCGCATATTTGGCGACAGTGATGCCGCCATCTGCCATTACCCTCGTACACACCACGCTCGATGAAATCAGCAAGTCGCGTAGCGGAGGCAAGTTGTCAATTGGACTGCTGGCAGCGCTGTGGGCGGCCTCGAACGGGATGGGCGCCATCAGTAGTACGCTAAACGCGGCGTATGGAGTCAGCGAACAGCGACCCTGGTGGAAAGTTCGGTTGGTGTCTATTGGTTTGACGCTGGCGTTATCGGTATTGATCGTAACCGCGCTGGTTATCGTTTTGTACGGCGCACAAATCGGTGAACAACTTGCAGAACATTTTGGCTATGGCGCTACTTTGATCGTTATTTGGAAAATCCTGCAATGGCCTATCGCCCTCATCTTCCTGCTGCTCACTTTTAATTTGATCTATTATTTTGGCCCCGGCGTGCGACCGCAGAAAGGGAGATGGTGCATGGTGGGCACCGTAACCGCAGTGGTGCTCTGGTTACTTGTCTCTTTTGGTTTCCGAATCTATCTTCATTTTTTCGATTCTTATAGCGTTACCTATGGATCGCTCGGCGCGGTAATAATTCTGATGCTCTGGTTTTATTTCACGGGACTTGCGATTCTTTTGGGTGGCGAGATTAATTCTGAGTTGGAACAGGCTTCAAGAGGGAAGCAGTGACGTCACGGCGCATTCATTCAACGCCAGTCGGTCTGCGGGCGTGTTGCGGCGTTGTTCTGGCAATTTTCGTAATGGCCCAGGCGCAATTCGTTGTTGGGCAAAAGAAGACCAGTTCTGTCACGTCGAAACCAAAACAGACGAAGCCAGTTGATGAATTAACTAGCCTGCGCGAGCAGTTTGTAAAAGCGACAAACGAATACAAAGCCAACCTGGAGAAGTTGCGGGGTACCTACGAGAAGAACGTCATCAAGGCTGAGGAGCAATTGGTCCAGTCGAACGCTTTGTTCGCCCAGGGCTTGATCTCCAAAAACCAGCTCGAGACCGAGCAGAGAGCATTGGCAGAAGCGAAGGACAAGATTGCTGAAATGAATCAACTGATCAGCAACGCCGATACACAGATAGCTCAAATACTCGTTGAGGCGGATGCTGAGAAGAAGATGGCTAAGACCCGTATCCCGAAAGGGGGTCTGGTTCAGACTGCGAGTTATGTTCGCTTCAACGGCGGTGGACTCTGGGCGCTATCAGAGGCCTGGAAAGTCCAGCGATTCTTTCAGGATGCTTTCAAAAAGCAATTGCCGATCACTGTGTTTGGCCAGGGCGCGATTCATGATCGATGGCGGCTGGACCATCGGAATTCAATCGATGTTTCACTGCATCCGGATGGCCCGGAAGGTCAATCGTTAATTGGTTTCTTGAGGGCGAATGGAATACCGTTTTTGGCCTTTCGTGGTGCAATCCCAGGAACCGCAACCGGTCCGCATATCCACATCGGGCGACCATCGCATCGCTATTGAGGCCGCGTAACGCAAACTGTTAGTCTGCGGACGCTAGGGTTGAGCAATCGCTGGCAATCTATTTAACGCCCGACGCAAACGAACAGTTTGCTTTACAACGAACGCAAAATATATGACAAAGCTCATATCGATCGGAGTCCTGCTCGTTCTATTTCCCCTGTTAGCGTCGAGCGCTGAACAATCCCGCATGGACCAGTCACTTTCGTTGACCGAAGCCCAGGCGTCGCATTTCGCGAGTCTGGCCCTCAAGTGCGTAGGAAAGGAATATCCAAATAAACCCGAACACGTGATGAACGACAAGAAGGACATTCAGAGTCCCAGGGCACTTCATCCCGCGTTCTTCGGTTGCTACGACTGGCACTCGTCAGTGCACGGCCATTGGATGCTCGTTCGTCTGCTCAAAACGTTTCCTAATCTGGCTCGCGCTCAAGAGATTCGCAAGGCACTCGGCGATAACCTCGCGTCAGAAAACATTCGCGAGGAAGTTGCCTATCTCAAGCAGCCAAACCGCCAGTCGTTTGAACGGACTTACGGTTGGGCGTGGCTGCTGAAACTCGCGGAAGAGTTGTCGTTGTGGAACGACCCTGACGGACGCAAATGGGGGCGGGATTTACAGCCTCTCGTTGATGCTTTCGTTGATCGTTATATCGCTTTCCTGCCGAAACAAAACTATCCCATTCGCACCGGGGTTCACCCCAACACTGCGTTCGGGCTTTCATTCGCTCACGACTATGCAAAGACCGTAGGCAACCAGAAGCTTGAAACTCTGATCGCTGAACGAAGTCGTAAGTATTTTGTGAATGACCGAAACTATCCGGCGGAGTGGGAACCGGGAGGTGAAGATTTCTTTTCACCATCGCTGATGGAGGCCGACCTGATGCGACGCGTTCTGAGTCGCGCGGAGTTTCGTGTTTGGTTTAAGCGATTCCTGCCACAGCTCGCATCTGGAAAACCTCGGAGTTTGATGGAGCCTGCTGTAGTGACCGATCGCAGCGATCCCAAGTTGGTCCACCTCGACGGACTCAATTTAAGCCGGGCCTGGAGCATGCGCTCGATTGCGACCGCACTGCCGGTTCGTGAGCCCTCCCGAAAGACACTGGCTGGCGCTGCCAAAGTCCATGCTCGTGATGCGTTGGCCCACGTTGCCAGCGGCGACTACGCGGGTGAACACTGGCTCGCTTCATTTGCTGTCTACATGCTTTCGACTCCTGAGCCGTAAAGTCGTACATTCATAGCCGTGGCTGCTTCCGAATCAAGACCGATTGTTCTTTATGATGGTGTTTGTGGCCTCTGCAATGGGCTGGTCCAATTTCTTTTGAAGCGCGACACTCACGACCGCCTGCGCTACGCTTCGTTACAAAGTGAGTTTGCGAGTGCAATTTTGAAGCGTCATGGCGCAGATCCACATGACCTCGATACTGTTTACATCGTGGTCGGTCACAATGAACCCAACGAGAAAATGCTGGCGCGTTCCGATGCGATTCTCTACCTGGCGGAACAGCTTGGTGGAATATGGAGCGTGGCGAAAATTGGGCGCGTGATTCCGAGATTCATTCGTGATGCAATGTATAAGCTGGTAGCCACGAATCGCTACCGGATGTTCGGAAAATACGATACGTGCATGTTGCCCGAACCTGGACAACGAGCGAAGTTTCTGGACGTTTAGGCGTTGAGGAACTTCGTAAACGGAAGACGGCCGTGAGTGGATAGCACCCACGGCCGTACCTATTTGTCTGACTGTATCCGCTACTGCTTTGGCGAAGCCGTCTTCAACTGCTGGATCTCCGCTTTAAGTTCTTCAATCTGTTTCTGCTGTTCCTTGATGGCATTCAGCATGGTCCACAGAATCGGATCGCTGTTGATCATCAGGTAGTTGCCTGGGGTTTTCACCACAGCTTCGGGGATGACGTTCTGGATTGCCTGAGCCGCGAAGCCGATCTGCTCGCCTTCCGACTTAAGACCGAGAGCGTTCTCTCGTTTGTACTCAAATCGGATGGGTTGCAGCTGCATGATCGCTTTGAGCCCAGTGTCGAATGGGCCTTTGATGGTCTTAAGCCGTTCATCGGAAAATGCCAACCAGGTTGTCCCACCTGTCTTGCTCGCATTCCCATTCACCGAAAACTTCTGATCCGGGGCAGTGGTGCCGATGCCGACGTCGCCGTTGTCTTTAACATACAGCGCGTTTGCCGTCGTATGTGTCTGGAAGGTGATGTCGCCGGTGGCGTCAAATAGTTTGAGGATGCCGGCGGCCTTATTCGCCGTGTCCATTCGCCAAATGCTGTCACCACTCGTCACCTTCGAGTGTAGTACTTGGGCCGGACTGGCAATGCCAAAGCCGACGAATCCTGACGCGCTGATGTCAATCGAGCTGGTGGGAGCACCTGGCCGAATGCGCAGAGATAATCGCGATCCCCCGGTGACGTCGCGCACGAAGAAGTTGGCCTCATTGGCTCCAATGTCCCAGGTTTGTGCACTAAAACCGCCTGAATTGTTCTGTTCAAGACGAATGGCTGGAGTGTCGCTGGTGTTCGCGTGAACGTCCAACACTGGCGTGGCAGTTCGTAGACCAACTTTTCCACTACTGGCTACTCGAAGAGAGTTAGACGGCGCACCCGCATCGACTTGAAACACGATTGTGCCGGTTTCTGAATTGCCGGTGGTGCCCTGGTCTACGAAGCCCAAAAAGCTGCCACCACCTGAGGCCGAACTGTTTGCCCTTATTTGCCAGTTATTCGTGGGGAAGCCGGCTGTCGTGCTTGTATCGTCAAACTGGAGCCGCGTGTTGTTTTCTTTCAACCTGATCGTGTCAAAGCCAAAGTTTTCATTGTTGACACAGTCGAGTCCAACGCAGGCGCTGCCCTGAACGATTAAATCATCCGGGATCACTTGATCGGGCATCATTGAGAAGGCCACGTGATGCTGGCGGATCTTGGTCAAGGCAGCACTGGTTACAGTTGTTGCCGGGGATGGAGCAGGGGCTTTTTTGAGTGGTCTGTACTCCGCCTTGTCTCCATCTTCCGTAGCCCCTGCCACAATGGCAGATCCGTTAATGACCGAGAACCCACCCGACTGGACCAGGTTTGATGTGTTTAGTCGTTTGCGTCCTGCCCGCACCTCTTCGGCTTCATCATCCTTGCCGCGGGAAGCTTTCAGAGCCTTTTTGGCTTCGGCAGACAAAGCAGGGTTAACTCTTAGTTCGTAGGTGTAGTTTCCATCAGGCAGTTTTTCACCCTGATCCAACGCGAACTCAGGTGTCGTACCTGACTTAAACGCCTTGCTGAATACCCGGCCGTCCGGGCTTGAAATTGTGAGCGTCACTTGCGACGGTGTTGGCATGTCCCACCGGACACTTGAGCCGCTAGAGCTCACAGTCGCGATATCTCTATCAGACTGAGCTAACGCGAAGGACTGAAAGCAGCCGAGGACAACCACAATGCTTAGCATTGTGAGAACAGATCTTTTTTTCATGGGGACCTCCACTAAAGATGATTAAAAATTTTTCAAGGGTGAGATAAACGTGGGTTCCGAGTCTCCGAACTTTCGGAACGAGGATTCGCACGCAAGGAGCGAAGGGTTCTATATCAATGCGCTTTGGAGCTGTCAAGAAAATTCAGATGGCGGCGGAAATTGTAAAGAAAAACGCAATGTTGTGGTGCCCCCGGCGCGATTCCAACGCGCGACCTTCCGCTTAGGAGGCGGACGCTCTATGCAACTGAGCTACGGGAGCAGTAGTGGTGAATGGTAAATGGTAAATGGTGAATGGTCAAAAGTCTCGGTTTTAGTGGTCAGTTGTCAGTGGCCAGTTGTCAGGTGCACTTCAAGCGACGGTTACAAGTCCCATCCACGGAAGTAGTTAAGGAACCGACAACGAACCACGGACCACTGACAAATTAGGATTGATACTTAATCAACGATCTTACGTCGTAGCCGTGAAGCTTTTCGCGGCCTGGCAGGAATTCCAATTCAACCACAAAAACCAAACCGGCTACCGTGCCGCCTAAATCCTCGACCAAATTGCAGACCGCCTTTGCCGTACCGCCGGTGGCCAACAGATCGTCGGCAATGATCACGCGGTGTCCGTTACCTACTGCGTCTTTGTGAATTTCGAGAGTGTCCTGTCCATACTCGAGATCATAAGAGATGGAAGCGCATTCCGCCGGAAGCTTCTTTGGTTTACGCACGGGAACAAAGCCAGCACCCAGATGGTAGGCGAGCGCCGGTGCAAAGATAAATCCACGCGCTTCCACACCAATCACGGTGTCTACTTTTTCACCGTCATACTCAGCCGCCAGGGCGTCAACCGTTTGCCGAAGTCCATCAGGATGTTTCAGCAGAGTGGTGATGTCATAAAAGTTAATGCCGGGCCTGGGGAAGTCCGGCACTTCGCGAATCATTGCTTTTAGATTGTCCATATTTGTTCGGTCGTCAGTTGTCAGTTGTCAGTTGTCGGTTGCGCGATTAAGAGTGCAACTGACGACGAACTACTGACCACGGACAAGTCATCTTTCAATTCTAAAACTCGAATACTCCGCCGTCGGCTCGAGCGCAATTTCTTCAACCTGGTGAACTGACGCCCACTGCGGTCCGGCAGCGAGGTCCTTCTTGAATTCCTCAACATCTGAAGCATGACCCTGGGCCACTGCTTCAACCGTTCCATCCGAGCGGTTACGCACGTAGCCGTTCACCTGGTGACGTGCGGCAGCGCGCTGTGCAAAGAATCGATAACCGACCCCCTGCACGTCGCCGTGAATCAAAAACTTTCTCGCAATGCTCTGATTCATAACTGTTAACGAAGAAATTCATTCTAACGAACAGACTTCGTTATGCCCAGTGAACGTGTAAAACGTACCGAACCGACCGCGGTAGCGCCGGATCCTTGACTCAACCGTTGGGTGCGGGCGTGCCGCTCACTGACTGTTTAGCTCACAGAAGGATCCGGCGCCACCGCGCGCGATTCTGGGCGAGGCAAAGATCGAACAAGCATCGGATTTGTGTCTAATCTCTAAAACTCTGCCGGGAAAAAACGCTCACAAATGTTCATGCCCTGGGGTTTTATGGTAGTCTTAAATCTCCAGCCCCGTTTATCTCACTCAGCCTTAAAACAGACAGCGTCGATCTGTCACAGCCCAGTGAGGTAAATAATGAACTCAGCAGTGGCCCCCGCTATTACCGCTCCCACGGTTCTAATCGTCGAAGATTACACCGACACTCGCGAACTTATCTCCACTATGCTGCGGACCCGAGGCTTCAATGTCATCGAGGCTGAAGACGGCCTGGAAGGACTCCTCAAAGCCAGCGGGATGTATCCGGATCTGATCGTCATGGATTTGTCGCTTCCTGAAATGGATGGCGTTGAAGCGGCGCGACGCATCCACGCAAGTCCCAAGCTTTCGCGTGTTCCCATCATCGTTATCAGCGCTTATTTAACTGAGGAAGTGAAGGCCGACATTCGCGCAGCTGGTTGCATCGCTGCGTTTCCCAAACCATTCGACACCCACATGTTAATGGGCATGATAAGTTCCGCGATCCGAAAAGAGGCCTCAGCCGGCACAGAATGGATGGCTCTGACATCAGTGACACTGGAATGAAGATGGGTTTCAAGCATCACGAATCTAGAATCCAATAACTCCATCGTCGATTAGCTTCTCAATCATTCGCAGGCTATCAGCTTCGCGAAAGGGACAGATCGATAATATTGATTGAATGTCCCACTCGCCGTTGATGCGGGAAAGTACAAATCCCTCTTGCGGTTCAATCTCTCTTTGCGAGAGCTCCTCAAGTGTCACCAGGACCTTGGGCACTCCCGTGGGCGAGATTCTGTTGTAGACCTCATGGATAAATTGCTTCTCAGCTTCGACGAGCAACGTTTGGGCGGCTGCGTTCTTGGGTTCCCGCTTCAGCGCAGTGTGCAGAATTGAAAGTGCCCGCTCAAGATTCTTGCTCTTCAGCTCATCGCGAACCAGCAGCAGCAAGTCGGAGGTTTCTTCCGGCAGATCACTGAGGTGAGCAACCGGATCGGCAATTTCCGGGAGTTCGCCGGCAACACTGGCTATGCCCTTCTTAACCAGTTCGAACAGTTGCCCGTAGACCTCAAAAGCCGAGCAGTGCATGTTGTAGCAAATCTCTGCCACTGACATGCGCTTTTCCAGAAAGTAGAGGAGCTGACGCGTTTCCTTGCCAAGGGTCAACGATGAAGTCCAGCCGGGCCCCAGTTCCATCACAGAACGATCTGATGGAATCAATGTTTGGTATCGCTTCAGTTCATCAGCGCGATACACGCCTTCCATGATTACTCGCGTGACCTCAACATGCACGCGGGTAAAATCAGGCGGTAACGGATCCTCGACGCAAAACTCAAAGTGTCCTTCTTTCCAGATGAAGAGATCGTAGATGATTTCAAGCGTCCGCACTTCGAGCACTTTCTTCACCTCAGCCTCGTTCAGCACCCCCTGCTCGATCAGAATCTGTCCTAACCGCTGGCCAACGCTACGTTGCGCCTCCATGGCAGCCTGAAGTTGAGGTTCGCTTATCTTGCCGTAGTGGAGAAGGATCTGGCCGAGGTATTCGCTGGGATCGTTTGTGCTGGACCCGACAATTATTCCGTCTTCGAAATAAATTCCCTTAGCGACCTTTGATCGGCTCATTTTCAGTAAGCCCGTCTTTTTCCCGATTGCCAGAAACTGCAGCAAATCGGAAACACTCATGGTGCTAAGGGAGCCGTTTATCGCCATCGCTAACTGTCTGGGCCGATCTGAACTGTTGCCTCTGGGGAATCCAAGCGAAGAGAACGCAGGCAGGAAATCACACCGTGGTAATCCGCTTTCACTTCTTACTTTACCTGCGACTTAGAGCCATATTCAAGTGATTAGTTTTTGGGACCACTGATGCGCTTGAACAGCCTCCGAAGTCACGATCGCGGTTCATTTGTCTGTACGCTGTGGTACAAGGCCATTGCGACGCTTGCAGTACCGGGTGGGTTACTGCGTGGTTTGCCACGGCGATCCGTGTGGTGCCGCGGTCTAGGCAACGAATCTAAGACCCACCCGCTAGCCGATTGGTGGTTAGGACCTCATCCCCACCTTGGCCCAGTCTGACTCTGCAGATGCTTAGCGAAACCTGCTGATTTGTGGTAACTGGCTAGCTGACGTGTTAGACCAAAACCTGCGATTTCCAGTGCAGATACGGCTTTTATGTAGAAGACTTCCCCGAATCGTACTATCTTTAGACAAAACAGTATTTGCTCAACGAACAGAGCTCAATCGGTCTGAGTTAGTAGTTTGTCCCTACATTTTGGGATTTCGCCATGCGCGAGGCCCGTGAAGGCAGGAACGTCGGCATTGAACCCGAAAGTGAATCCTCATGAACAAGCAGGTTAAGGCAGCTTTGAGTGCGGTGAGAAGCCTTCTGTCCGGAAGCGAGGATGAAGCGCAGATAGTAGGTGCGCATGACAAGGAGACGCGCCAAGCCGTGGCTGCCGAGCTTATCGCAGTTATGGGCCGCGTAAGCGATCCGGGGTCTGCTGAAGCAAACGAAACTGAACAAATCGCCCAAGAAAAAGAACGTTCAAGACGACTATTTATGAAACTCGGATACTTTGATGAAGCCGTTGAAGAATTGCGCGCAGGGGCCACCGCCAGCGGTCGCGCCGCAGCGGCCCGCGCTTTGGGCTTAGTCGGTAGTCAGCGTGCGACTGTACACCTCGTGGCCGCCATGTTTGATGACGATGCCGAGGTGCGCAATGCAGCCGGCGAAGCGCTAAATCAGGTGGGTGACCCCTCAGTTCCCGGAGTTTCAACAGCGGAAAGTCTCGACTCTGTTTCGCTCACCATCGAAACAGGTTCTCGAGGCGATGAGAGACCGCAGCTGGTCGAAGTTCTGGATGGCCGTGCCACCCAGACCAGCTTAATCGAGGAACAGTACGAAGTAGTCGTGCCGCTTATTGAGAGTAAGACTGACCTGGGATCGACAGAACTAGAGGCGGGAGTTTCTGCTTTCGCTCCGTCGAAGCCTGAGAACGGTAAGTCTGTAGATGCCGAAGAACAGTTACTCCTTGAGGAACACAACGCGAGAGAAACGATCGAGGAATATGAGCGGCAAATAATGGCTTCAGCCGGGCTGAGGCAGAAGGCTGAAAACGAGGCACGATGGAGGGCTGAGCGGGAAGCAAAAATAGCTACCGAGGCAGAGGCGCGCCGCGTCGAAGAAGAACAACTACGGCTGCGAGCTGAAGAAGAAGCATCACTTCGACGGTCCAACGAAGCGGAAGCCTTAGCAGCTGAGCTTGCGGCCCGCCAGCAAGCTGAAGCCGAAGTTCACCGCCTTATCGCCGAAGAAACAAGGTTGCGGCTCGAAACCGCAAATCTGCGTCAAGCCGCTGAAGATCTGGCACGCCAGCGGCGAGAGTTAGAAACCACCCGTCGCGAAGAGGCTGAGTCGGCCCGGTTGGCTCAAGCTAATCGCGCCAGGCAGGAAGCTGAGAAGCATCACCAGAGTGAAGTGCAGCGGCTTCACAAAGAGGAACAGGTGCTACGCTTCGCTCACGAGGAGATCGTCCGTCGTCGATCTGAACTCGAGTCGTCGCGTCATAAAGCAGAATCTGAAATTTCATCTTTGGAAGCTGAGCGCGACCGGCTAACGGCAGCAGCGGAAGCTCAGATAAAGCAGCTGAAGGAACAGCTCGAACAACTCGCCACGGCCGAAGCCTTCAGACGTGCCGAGGCCGAACGTCACCTTCAAGACGCAAAGGAGCGAAAAGAATCCGAAGAGGCAGAATTACAAAGGCAGATGGAAGCTCTAACCAAAGCGACCAATGAGGTTTCCACACGACGAAGTGAAATTGAAGCGGCAAATATCAAAGCCGAGCAGGATGCCGAGCGGTTGGCTGAATCACTGGCGCGCATGACAGCGGCTGAGACAGCCCGCGCAGTGGCCGAAAGGGAGCGCATCGACGTGGAGGCCTCGACCAACGAACGCGTTGAAATTGAGGAGCGTTTGTTGGATGAGGCGCGAAAGCGTGCCGCCGCCGAGCAGTCGCGACTTGAAGAAGAGAAGCGTCGTCATGACGAAGCCGAAGAGCGTCGGATGGCAGCACTCGAACAGGTTCACCGTAAGACTGAGATTGAAGCGCAACAACGCGCCGACAGAGAGAAGCAGCTTCACAGCGAGATCGATCATCTCCGGATCGAGGATACTGAGGTTCGTCGACGCATCGAAGAAGCCGAAACTTTAAAGCGCACGTCGGAGCAAGCCTATCGGGTAGCGGCCGAGAAGTTACAGCGTAGTGAGGCCGAGGCGCATGCAGCCGCGCTTCAGGAAAATCAAACGCTGTCGAAGCTGGAGGCCGTCAGGCGAGATCTTGCAGTACAAGCACAAGCCCGCGCTGCCCAGGAAAAACGCATCAAGGAAGAGATTGAGCAATTTCATCGACTACAGGATGAGGAGCGTCCGCGTCTCGAGGCGGCAATCCTGCAACGCACCGCCGCGGCGGCACGACTTCAACAAATGCGCGAAACTCGTGTTGAAGTTCCTTCCGGAGAACCGCTGCGACATCAAGTAACCGCATCGGCCAACAGCCCCGCAGTGGAGTCTCCATCACATGCTGAATCATCGTCGCCGAAGGACGAGGGTTTGAGGCTGGTTCCTACAAGCTCGACGAATGAAGCGGATTCCGACCTGCCACGCACGTCAGACACTTCAGGCCCCGATATGCAACCAGCAGTCGGCCTTTATCTGAAGAGTGTCGATCCATACAAACGCGCAGCAGCTGTTGCAGAACTGGCGCGGACGGGTGGGCCTACTGCATTCGCAGAAATAGCGCGATCTTTTGACGACCATTCCGCGCAAGTGAGAAATGCAGCAGCGCGGGCACTGGCTCAGCTTGAACCGACGCGGACCGTCGATTTTTTCAATCGGGCCATCGAAGAAGGGACCGAGCAACGCGGTCACATGATCGGTGCCGCCATCGCCGGCTCAGGTATGGCTGGTGAAGCCATAGATAACCTCGCCAGCGAGAACCGTGAAAACACCTACAATGCGCTTTCGATTCTGTTCGTTATGGCCAAGACAGGAGAAGTGCAATCGCTCGTCAAGGCGGTTGAAGATCATCCGAACGATGAAGTGCGCAAGGCAGTGGTTAAGCTGTTGACGCTGAGCGGACACTCAGACCTCGCGGATCAAGCTGCTAAACGAAGACAAGGGTCCTAGTTGCGTTGTCAGGTATCTAGAAAAATCTAGCTCACTACAGGCGTCAAGAGCTCAAGTTTTAGCTTGCGGTCGCGAAAGACGCCAGCTAAAGCTTGAACTCTTGACGCCTGTGGTGCAGGAGGAATCAGCCAAGCGCATCAAGGCACTCGCCCAGCGTGCGCTGCCGGCAAGTAAACATTGGCGTGTCGCGGAGGGTATAGGAGCTGGCTTTGGTCTCGCGCAGTTCCTGAACTAAATCGAGAAAGTCCGCCGGATTATCAGTCTCAAAGGCAACCACGAATTCCTGATCATCTAATCCAAACGAATAGGTCGTGTGCAGCTTAACCGATCGATACTTGCTGCCGATGCGGATGTGCTCATCCATCATCTCCTGGCGCTGTTCCGCCGTGCGCGAATACCACTCGCGCGTTTTCACAAATGGATAGACAAACAAGTAGTCCGACTTACCGGGCACAATGTGCAGGCGGTCTTCGACGTGCTCTGGATTGTCTTTGTCGATGTACATCGAGCGCTTGGTCATCGAGAGGAACGATTGCGAAGGCTCAAGGTATTTCGCCATCTCGGTGTGATTCAGACGAGATGTCATCGCCTGAATTGGATCCAACTCATAACCAATACGCCAGATCATGAAGTCGACGTTTGTGCGCAGACCGATAGTTGAATAGGTGGTTATCAGAAGTTCAGGACGAAACTCCTGGACGGACCCGATGAATTCATCTTTGCAACGCTGCTTGGTTGCCTCTTCCAACATCCGCCATTCGGGTCGAGCGTGATAGAAGGTGAAGTTCACGAACTGGCGGGGCAGTTTCGCTTTCTGTTCCTCGAGCTCGACGCAGTTTGGGGCCAGTCGTAATGACCCTCTGGTTGCCGCGCCCTGGTCCTTATCCGTGCTCATTTGAAATAACCTCAGCTATTTGAGAATGCGCTTTGGAGAAGCCGCAGTGAAAGTAACAACCTTGGGTATTCTGCCTAGTCTCTTGTATGAATGCAACCGAGCATCAAGCGCTCGGAGATCGTGGCATGGCGGTTGGTACCAGAGGGCGGTAGCCACTGCGTGAAGACTCAAACAACTCAAACAACGCTTTCAGAGTTATTCGTAGGCGCGGAGTCCATGGGTCGACGGCTGGGTCTAATCTTGTTGTTTGTTCCAGGCATGCGCTACCGCGCATGCCATCCCACTTCGTTGCCACGGATTGGAAGTCTCTTGTGGCGTCAGCGTTTGCCAAAGTGCTGAATGCTATACTCGCTCGCCAATTACAAGAGAAACTGTAGGGGGATACGAAAGCATGAGGGCGGCGACTACAAGTCTCCTGGCGTTAGCAATCGCATTGACGATTGGATGTGACCGAGCTTCGGAAACGTCGAGGACGTCCTCGACCAATGCAGCCTCACCTCTCATCACACCTACCAACAACCCAACGCCGGATGTCGTCCGAAGCAACTTTGCAAAGCATTGCGCCTCCTGTCACGGCGACGGTGATGCCGAGGTGGTCAAAGTTAATGAGAAGACTTTGCGAGTTCCGAGTCTCAAAAAGGGGCATGCCCTGGACCATACAGATGAAGAGTTAGCTCGACAAATTGCCGATGGTGACGACGAGATGCCGGCGTTCAAAGATAAATTGTCGGCGGACGAGATTAATGAACTGGTCAGATTCATTCGAACCGAGTTCCAGAGGAAGTGATGTCGTAAAGCAAACTGTTAGTTTGCAAAACGATGGTTAAGAGTGTGCCAGGTCATCCAGTGGTTGGACAAACGCCCCATCCGCAGACTAACAATTTGGATTGCGCCCGGAGATGAATCGCTATTTGTAAATTTGGAAAACTCAGGTTAGTTTTAAGTGCCATGCGCGCGTAGCTCAGTTGGATAGAGCGTTTGACTTCGAATCAAAAGGTCGCAGGTTCGAGCCCTGCCGCGCGCACCACCCTTTTCCAACGCGTAAACAACATTCAATCACGCCCTGATGGATGACGAGTCTTCATCGGCCACGACCCAACCATCGAAGAATGTTCTGTTTGCTGCTAACGTCCTCTCAACCATTGGCCATCCGCTTGTTCTGCTGCCGCTAACGATAGCTCTATCACTTCTCGGCCGTTTATCCGGAACCAGATTGGTTGTAGTGGTTGCGGTATTTTTGGCGTCAACCGTCATTCCCATGTTGTTCATCATTCGCCGCAAAGTCGCCGCAGGACGATGGAGCGACATGGACGTCTCTGATCACGGACAACGCAGCGGTCTTTATAAGGTCGCGCTTCCAATTATCCTGACCAGTATTGGGATCTTTTGGGTGTTCGAATTTCCCAGAGGCTTGATCGTGGGGTCCCTCGTGAGTCTGATTTTGTTGCTTGCCGGAATGGCGATCAATCGATTCTCGAAGCTATCGATGCACGCGATGTTTGGAGCTTACTGCGTGGTGATCTTGTTGGTGGGAAGCCTTGCGCTTGGCTTCGCAGGCGCGCTTCTGGTTGCCGGAATGAGTTGGTCAAGAGTGGTGCTCGGGCGGCACTCGATCATGCAGGTTATCGGCGGCAATTTTCTTGGGGCGGCGGCGGGGGTACTACTATGGGTATTGCTCAGCCGATAGGGAGTCACGAATTGCCAGTATTTTTGATAACAAAATGGGGCGGCCACGAAGTGCCGCCCCTACAGTCATGCAAATGATTCGTTCAGCCAATAACAGTCGCACTTACGCTGTTGCCGCTTCGCTGGCTGCGTTTCGCTGCTCGAGCGGAACATATTCACGAGTGCGATGTCCGAGATAAATCTGTCTCGGACGAGCGATCTTTTGATCCGGATCTTCCAGTAGTTCCACCCACTGCGCCAACCATCCTGACGTACGCGGAATAGCAAACAACACCGGGAACATATCCACGGGGAATCGCATCGCCCGGTAGATGATGCCGGAATAGAAATCGACATTCGGATACAGCTTGCGTTTTACGAAGTACTCGTCTTCCAGCGCAATCCGTTCCAACTCCAAAGCGATCTCCAACATCGGGTCTTTGCCGGTAACTTCAAATACTTCGTCGGCGACCTGCTTGATGATGCGAGCGCGCGGGTCGTAGTTCTTGTACACCCGGTGTCCGAATCCCATCAGACGAAATTCTCCAGCTTTGACACGCTTGATGTACTCGGGGATTTTGTCCTTCGAACCGATCTCATTGAGCATACGCAGCACCATCTCGTTGGCGCCGCCGTGCAATGGTCCATAGAGGGCGGCGGCTGCGCCGGCTAACGACGAGAACGGATCTGTCTGGGCGCTGCCAATACTTCGCATCGCATTGGTGCTGCAGTTTTGTTCGTGATCTGCGTGCAGGATGAACAGAACATTGAGCGCGCGTTCAAGCACAGGATTTGGCTGATACTTGAGCTCCGTGGTCTTGAACATCATGTTAAGAAAATTGCCTTCGTAGCTTAGGTCGTTATCGGGGTAGGCATAGCGCATCCCAATGCGATGCCGGTAAGCAAAAGCGGCGATGGTCGGCACCTTGGCAATGAGCCGGTGGATCTGTTTGCGACGACAGGTAACGTCAAAGATATCTTTGGCATCTGGATAAAAAGTGGAGAGTGCACCGAGAGTTGCTTCAAACATTCCCATCGGATGCGCGTTGTAGTGGAAGCCGTCGATCACCTTCTTGATGCTCTCGTTGATAAACGTGTGGTAGGTGATGTTGCGCGTCCACGCGGCTAGCTCCGATTCGTTTGGCAATTCGCCGTTAAGGAGAAGATAGGCGACTTCGAGGTATGTGCTTTTTTCGGCTAACTGCTCGATGGGATAGCCGCGATATTCGAGAATCCCTTTGTCACCATCGATGAAGGTGATCTTGCTTTTGCATGAAGCGGTGTTCATGAAAGCCGGGTCGTATGTCATCAGGCCGAAATCGTCGTCCGAGGCTTTGATCTGGCGCAAATCCATCGCCTTGATCGTGTCGTTTTCAATCGGCAGTTCATACTGCTTACCGGTTCGGTTGTCGGTAATTGTCAGACTATTCCCACTCATTCTGTCTTCTCCTTGATGCTGCGGCTTGGACAGCAGATTAACTCTGGCGCGAGTCCAATGTCGAATGACTGTAGGGGCGGCCACGAGTGCCACACCTACAGTCATTCGACATTGGACTTTGGACATTGGACTTAGACTAGCTACAATCGGCGCGCTTTCCGGCAGCCCATCACTCTGGTCCAACTTTTAAATAATGAAGGAGTGTTCGCTATGAACATGAAGCGCCTGATCCTGACGATAATTGTCGTCTTCTTTGTTGCAAACCTGACGGGTTTCTTGATTCACGCCTATCTGTTGAGGGCGGACTACATGTTGATCGCACAGCACTATCGTCCGGAAGGACAGGAGAAGATGGTTTTCATCAGCCTGGCCTACCTGGCTTTTGCGATCGGCTCGGTTATTGTTTATGCCAAAGGCGTGGAGGATAAACCGTGGCTGGAGCAGGGAATCAGGTTTGGAATCCTGATGGCGCTGATATTGGCGATACCGTCATTCTTCATAGCATACGCCGTCCAACCAGTCCCCAGCGCGTTGATGGTGAAGCAGGTAATGTTTGAGACGGTGGATAAGGTTGTTTTGGGAATCGTGACGGCAGCGATTTATCGACGATAAAACTGTAGGGGCGGCACTCCGTGGCCGCCCCCTCTTTAAACTCAGTCAACTGGATCAAAAAAACTGTGCTCGCGGGAATCTTCTTGAAATCATCAACGCAGATCACACAGAAGGGGGTGGCCACGGAGTGCCACCCCTACAGAGTGCTGCTACTTCGCGCTCATCAACTCCACATCAAACAGCAGCGTGGAATTGCCTGGAATGTTTGGAGGATTGCCGCGTGGGCCGTATCCAAGACTTGGGGGAATGGTGAGTTTTCGTTTCCCGCCGACCTTCATATTCAAGAGTCCTTCATCCCAACCCTTGATCACGCTGCCCGTACCCAGCCGAAACTGGTAAGGCACTCCTTTATCCACTGAACTGTCAAACTTAGTGCCGTTTTGCAGCCTGCCCGTGTAGTGCACCGAAACCATCTGACCATTCTGTGCCGCTGGACCGGTTCCCTCGACAAGGTCCACAAACCTTAGACCGGACGGAGTAGTCACTTCAGCGCTCGTCGTACCCGTATTACGTTTGGTAATTAAGTAGGCAATCGCTGATGCTGCGAGAGCCAGAACAATGACGATCGCTATGATACGAACCTGACGGTTACGGCCCGAGGGCGGACTAGCTTTTCCGGTGGAATACAAACCCTTCGATCGCTTCCTGGCCTTCCCGGTTTTACGGTGTCTACTTTGCGGCAACTTGAAATTCTCCTGTTTTGATTGAGTAGTGGGCACCCTTTATAGCTGGTTTCAACGAAGGGTTCAATTTAACAGCGACCTTTTCAAGCAGCCTGTCAATGGGTAAACTCTGCGTCCGTCCACAATTCGGAACACAATAACCATCTGAGGAGACACTGCATGTTCCTGTCGCTACCAGTACGTCGTTTCGGTCTGTTGGTATTGCTGCTGAGTTTGAGCATCGCATCGGTTCGTGCTCAGGAACTTTCAGCCAGTCCTTCCCCCAGTCCTTCCCCCAGTCCCCAGGCAGAAGCATCGCCAACTGATACTTCCAAGTCTCCCTTTGAACGAGCCTTCGAGCGACTCGAATGGCGAAGCATTGGCCCGGCGATCATGGGTGGACGAACTGCCGACGTTGAGGGTATCCCGGGCAATCCGAACGTGGTCTACGTGGCCACCGCTTCCGGAGGACTCTGGAAAACTACAAACGGCGGGGTCACCTGGAAACCTATCTTCGAACGGCAGGGCACAATCTCAATCGGCGACGTTGCCCTCGCGCCCAGCAATCCCGACGTAGTTTGGGTGGGAACCGGAGAATCGAAACCGCGGAACAGCGTTTCTTTTGGCGACGGAGTCTACAAATCAACTGACGGCGGCAAGACCTGGCAACACATGGGCCTGCGCGATACCGAGCGAATTTCCCACATTGCCATTCATCCTCAAAATCCAGACATCGTCTACGTCGGTGCGGTTGGACACGCTTTTGGGCCTAATGAAAATCGCGGCGTCTACATGACTACAGATGGCGGCAAGACCTGGACGAAGACGCTGTATATCGACCGGGAGCACGGCGCTTCAGATCTGGAAATGGACTCGACCAATCCAAACGTTCTGTTCGCCGGCATGTGGAGTTTTGAGCGGAAGCCCTGGACGCATCGCAGCGGCAGCGAGAAAGGCGGACTTTATAGGTCGATTGACGCGGGACGAACCTGGTCGAAGTTAACTAACGGCTTGCCAAAGTTGATTGGCCGGATTGGCGTGCGCACCGCGCCGAGTAATCCGAATGTGGTTTACGCGATCCTCGAGGCCAAGGAAGGAACGCTTTACCGTTCAGACGATCGAGGCGAGACTTTCAAACAAGTTTCTAAGAACGAGCGAATTGTTTCCCGTGGATTTTATTACACGCGTGTGCGCGTGGATCCCACTAATGAAAACCACGTCTATGCTATTGCGTCGACGTTGTATGAATCGATAGACGGCGGCAAGACGTTTAAGTCGATCACCGGGCGGACCCACATCGATTACCACGGTTTCTGGCAGGACCCAAAGAATCCAAAGCGCATCTGGCAGAGCAACGATGGCGGCGTGGCGGTGACCTACGATGGGGCCGAAACCTGGGAACCTGTTTACAACATGCCCATCGGACAGTTTTATCAAGTTCATGCGGACAATCGATTACCGTTTTATCACGTGATGGGTGGGCTTCAGGACAATGGCGCCTGGACTGGTCCAAGCCGAACCCGAGAGCCCGCCGGAATCATGAACGACGATTGGCGCATGATCAGCTTTGGTGACGGCTTCTACGTCGTGAACAATCCCGACGAACCTGATGTCTACATCTCGGAATCTCAGGGTGGAAATATTTTGCGCACCGATTTTCGAACTCGCGAGCAGCAGGAGATCAATCCGTGGGGTCGGGGTAGTGGCGATGGACCAGCCGCCGGAGAGAAATATCGTTTCAATTGGAACGCACCGATCGTTTTGTCACCTCACGACAAACAGACAGTGTTTTTCGGGGGAAATGTACTCTTCCGGTCAAATGACTTTGGAAAGAGCTGGGAACAGATTAGCCCTGATCTGACGACCAACGATCCTGAGAAACAGAAGGATGCCGGTGGCCCGGTCGCCATTGAAAACACCACCGCTGAGTACTACACCACGATCGTTACCATCGGGGAATCCCCAGTGCAGAAGGGGCAAATCTGGGTGGGCACGGATGATGGCAATGTGCAGGTAACCACGGATGGAGGTAAGAACTGGTCAAACCTAATTAAGAATATTCGCGGAGTGCCCGCCAATTCAGTGGTGTCGCATGTGGAACCGTCGCGCACAAACGCGCAAACCGCATACGTCTCGTTTGAACGTCACATGCTCGATGATTTTCGTCCCTACATCTTCAAGACAACTGACGGAGGAAAAAGTTGGTCAGCGCTCGCAGGCAATCTTCCTGCGAAAGCGTACGTGCAGGTGGTGCGGGAAGATCCAAAAAATCCAAGCCTGATCTATGCGGGTACGGAGATTGGCTTGTACGCGTCTTATAGTGGCGGCAAGGAATGGATTCCATTGAATCTTAAGAACCTGCCAAACGTGTCGATTCACGACATCATGGTCCATCCACGCGAAAACGATTTGATCCTGGCGACGCACGGCAGAAGCATCTGGATCTATGACGATGCGACGCCGCTGCAGACAATGACACCGGCCATCATAAACAGCACTGCCCACGTGTTTCCGGTTCGTCCGGGCCTGCGATACGCCACGCGCTTCACGCGTTACGGGATAGGCGACAAGGCGTTTGCCGGACCCAATCCTGCCTACGGCGCGTTGATTACCTACTACTTGAAAGACAAGCCTGACGATAAAGCGACGTTCAAAGTTCAGATCCTGGACCAGAGTGGTAAAGAAGTTCTGAATATCGAACGGCCGGCAAAGGAAAAAGGACTCAATCGCGTGGCCTGGAATTTACGCATGGGTGGCGGGGAAGTGAGACGCCCACCAAGCGAAGAAGAGACGGCCTTTGGCGGCGGCCCACGAGGACCACACGTTTTACCAGGACGATACACGGTGAGGCTGACAGTCGGCGACAAGACTTACGACCAACCTGTCGAGGTTCGGCTTGATCCCTCTTTGAATGTGCCGCTCACCGATTTACAGGCTCAGCAAGATTTGCAGGTGAAACTTCGCGACATGCAGACCGCGGTCAATCTTGCACTCCGTTACCTGGATAGTCTTGAAGATCAACTCAAAAACACGCAGACGACAGTCAAGGGTCTCAACAAAGAGCCTGACAAGGAACTGATGAAGGCTTTGGAAGATTACATCAAGCAGCTCGATGCGCTTCAGGATCGGCTGGCGCGGCGTTCCGAAGGTCTTGGATTTACGGGCAAGGGACAGGTGGTCAACAAGATTGGAGATCTATTCTTCGGTCTCGACGCCACCAACGCTGCGCCGACCCAATATCAGCGGCAGTATTTTGACGAGATAGTTCCTGAGTATCGTTCGAGGATGGCGGAGGTCAACGCTTTCATCAAGAACACCGTGCCGCAATGGAATGACAAACTGCGCGCGTGGAATGCACCGACACTGACCACCAGACTGCCGGTTGATTTCTAGGCTGCTGGCGTGCATTTGGAACCTTGGTGTTCGTCCGACTTGCTTCATGGAGCGGAAGTACGGCTTCGCCGCCGGATGTGAGGCGGAGGCTCTGCCCCGCCGGAAAGCGGTGCATTTGATTTCGGGGGCTACGCCCTCGATTCTCGCTTTGAATTCCGAGGCTGACCGAGCCTAGCCCCCGGAGAATTATGTAGGCGGGGGCGGAGCCACCTCCTCACATCCGGCGGCGAAGCCGAAGCCTGAGAATCCTTAAGACTCCAAGGGCAACTCCAGCCTTCGCTCGCTACGCGCAGTTTTCTACGGAGAGATGAAATTGAGGTTGAGCAAATGATTTCACGTTGGCGCAATTCCTCGCTGGTACTCTTAGTTCTCTTTTCAGCCGCGCTTGCCCAAGGACCGCCGGTTGAAACTGGCCCCTTCCGCAAACCCGACCTGGTGGAGATCATCAAACTCGATCCCACCGTCAAGCTCGACATTCGTTACGCCACGAAAAACAATTTTCTTGGTAAGAAGGTTTACAAAGAGGCTCGTGCGTTTTTGCAACGCCCGGCCGCGGAAGCACTGGTGCGGGCGAATCAGAAGCTACGCGCCCAGGGTTACGGTTTGATAATTCATGATGGATACCGGCCCTGGTCGGTGACGAAAGCGTTCTGGGATGCCACTCCGCTCGACAAGAAGTTGTTCGTCGCGGATCCTGCCAAAGGGTCTCGTCATAACCGTGGTAGTGCCGTGGATCTTTCCATGTTTGATCTCAAAACCGGGATGACCGTAAAGATGCCCGGCGAGTATGACGAGATGACCGAACGATCACACATCAACTACGAGTGTGCGACGCCGGAAGCGAAACGCTTACGTGAAATGTTGCGCGAGGCAATGACCGGCGAAGGGTTTGCGGTTTACGAGCCGGAGTGGTGGCACTACGACTTCAAAGATTGGAAAGAGTATCCGATTCTGAACGTGAAATTTTCGGAAATTGGGAAGTAACGCAAACAGTTAGTTTGCGATGCGTGGGGTAACACCCTTGGAAGTATTTAGCCAGGATCCGCAAACTACCAGTTTCCTTTCGTGATGGCGCGATCCAAAAACTAACGGACCAACACAAACCGTTACAGCGGTTCGTGTTGGTCCGTCGATCGTTTAGGCTGCGTTGCTTAGCCGATGCGATCTTCCGAGCTACCCATTCGCACGATCCGAATGTTGCCGTTGATCCCGCTAGCTGAGATTGATTTCCCGCCTGCGCCAATCCGTGCCGTGTAGTTTCCGTGACTGGTCTTGTCAACCACCACATTGGGCATGTCCGAGGTTACTCGCCCATTCATCCCGCTGGCTTTCAAATCGGCATTGACGTTGTCGCCCAGTCGCAGTTCGATGTTGCCGTTAATCCCGCTAATGTCGATGCCTTTGCTGAGGTTCTTCAGTGCCACGGAGACGCTGCCGTTGATTCCACTGAAATCGGCAGAACCCAACGCTTGAGCGATGTCGACACGTCCGTTTATTCCACTCACCTCAACTGAGCCATCGATCTCGCCAACCTTCACCGCGCCATTGACACCCTTCGTCAAAAGCGCCACTTGTCTTGGTAGCTTGAGGACCACGTTCTCTCTCGGGTTAGAGCCAAAGACCTTGGACATCAAGCCGTCGTCACTCTTTTCGCCGCGAATCGTCAACTTGTCTGCCGTTGCTTCAATGGTGATCTTGCGGCGGTTGAGGGCTTCGGTGGATTCGGCAGTACGTTCGATGTAGATGTCGGCGGTCGAGCTGTTGGAGGTTTCGATCTTCACGGCGCCATTGATGCCGGAAACCTCAACTCGCGCGCCCGGGGAAAGCTGAAATGTCCTGCGAATCTCGTCGCGCACATCCGCAGACGGCGCCTTCGCGTTAACCCTAACCGGCCAATTAAAGCCGCCGGTTGACCTGGAATACGAACGCACAATACCTGCGATCCCGGCAATACCTACCAGGAGCACAACTAGAATTATTCTCTTCATTGGGGTGGTCTCCAGACAGAAATTTCTGACGTCTTCCGCTTTAACGACGTGAATAGCGGTTTGGTTCCCTTTAGTTCAGCAAACTTAAGACGATTTGGGGAGTAAAGGCGTTAACAAGGCGCTGGCAGCGCCGGTCAGTACAGAACCGAGCGCGGTAGCGCCGGATCCTTCATCCAACCGAGGCTCGGAGTCTGGACTCAACGCCTGGGTTTGTTGACTAGGATCCGCGCTAACGCGCTCGGTTCTGTACGGACACTCGCGGCGTATTGCGATTCTTGACATAAAGCAGCGCGGGTCATACCCTCGGCACCGCTTCCCTCCAATTCACAATCTGCATTTTTTAGGAGTTCATGACGGATGTCAGAAAAGAATTCCAAGGACCGAACAGTCCTGGTAGTTGAAGACGATGAAGATGCGCGCTACCTGATGCGGATCGAACTGGAGCGGCTCGGTTATCTCGTCACAGAAGCTGAAGATGGCCAAAAAGCGGTCGAAGTCGCTGGCCGCGAACCGCCGGACATCATCCTCATGGATTTGAGTTTACCGGTGATGGATGGCATTGCGGCCACCGAGAAAATAAGGGCCACGGATGGACTCACAAGTGTGCCCGTAATCGCAGTAACCGCCCACCAGGAGACCGATTTTCGTGAAGGCGCCAAAGCCGCCGGCTTTAATGCGTACGTGACTAAGCCCATCGAAATCTCCTGGCTGGATGAACTCATCAAGGGCCTCCTGGCGTGAAGCTTGAGTGGTAGCGAATTACGACGCATCGACGCTCCAACCGTCAAGTTTGGAAAGAAGACCCTCTGAGGAAAATTAGCGATCTCCTCCGGTTCTGTACCGTAGGTCGCGCCCAGCAGCCGCAATCGAAAGCGCCGACAAGGCGGCGCACTCCAAATCCATTTCTATTCAGCGTTTTCACCTTTCAACCACACGAGCGTTGCACCCAATCCTCCTGCTTCCGGCGGTGCGTCAGTCCAACTCGTCACAAAGGGCGTTCGCGCCAAAATGCTTCGCACCATCTCACGCTGCACCCCGATTCCTTTCCCATGAATGATCCGCACGCTGGAAAACCCTAGCTTCTGCGCCTCTTCCAAATACGCCTCGACAACCGCTTTCGCATCTCGCGGTTGAATCGTATGAAGATCGAAAATGTCGGTAATGGGCACATTGATGGGTTCCGGAAAAGGGTTGAAGGGGTCAACGTCCTCGTCATTGTCATCCATTTGGATGTCCTCACCTGGTCGGTTTACGCATTATCGAATTTCGATCCAAAAAAAGCCCGCGCATCCTGCATTACGTCCGTTTCATCACCGCACGTTTGGACATTCGTTGCACCTGGATTAAACTTCCCGCCGTCGCCCACTAGGTTTTCCCGATTTTTCCGTTTCAACTGCAACACAAAACTTCAGGAGATTATCAGATGAAGAGATTTGCCCCCAGACTTCGCTTCCAGTCGAAGTTGTCGCTATTTGCCCTATTCATCGTTTCGCTTGCGACGGCTTCAGTCGTCCTCGCTCCTTTCGCTGGTGCTCAAAATCCTACTCCCGCCGCACATGCGGTTGACGGCGCTGCCGGACCGACTTCACGAGTTGTATACCCGGATTCAAAAAAGGTTGAAGTCGTGGATGATTACTTTGGCACCAAGGTAGCCGATCCTTACCGTTGGTTGGAAAACGAAAAGACCCCTGAAGTTTCAGCCTGGGTTGAAGCGCAAAACAAGGTCACTTACGCCTACCTCGATCAGATTCCGTATCGTTCAAAGATTAAGGAACGCCTGACTACGCTGTTCAACTATCCGAAACACTCGGCGCCTAGTCGACGTGGAGAATACTACTTCTTCACGAAGAACGATGGTCTTCAGAATCAGAGCGTCTGGTATCGCCAGAAGGGTTTGGATGGAACACCTGAAGTGTTGTTGGATCCGAACAAACTTTCAAAAGATGGCACCGCGAAGCTGGGACAGTTTTCCCTGTCGAAAGACGGCATGCTTCTGGGCTTTGGCGTCTCTCAAGGCGGTTCGGATTGGACCGAGGTCCAGGTCATGGACGTTGCCACGAAAGAGTTGAAGACGGACAAGCTTGAGTGGGTCAAAGTCTCCGGGATTTCCTGGCAGGGCGACGGCTTCTTCTACAGCCGTTATCCAGCGCCGGCGAAGGGTCAGGAGATGACCACCAAGAATGAGAACCATCAGGTCTACTTCCACAAGGTTGGCACGCCTCAATCTGCGGATGTCTCTGGTTTATGAAGACAAAGCAAACCCACAAAGATTTCACACCGTCGGCACCAGCGACGACGAGAAATTCGCTTTCCTGACGATTTCTGAACGTGGCAAAGGCAAAAAGGGAAATGCGCTTTTCTATCGAGATGTAACGAAGGCTGACAGCAAGTTCGCACCGATCGTCGCTGAAATCGGCGACAGCAGCTTCGGCGTTATCGATAACATTGGCGACAAATTTCTGATGTGGACCAACCACAAAGCGCAGAATGGCCGCGTCTTTTTGTTTGATCCGCAGCATCCGGAAGAGAGCAACTGGAAAGACGTTCTTCCTGAGAAACCCGAGCCGCTTGATGTTGTGAATACGGTCGGTGGCAAACTCTTCGTCACCTACCTGAAAGACGTCGCTGCTCGCGCGTATGTCTATAGTCTCGATGGCAAACTCGAGAACGAAATCGCATTGCCAGGTCCCGGCACTGTGGGTGGATTTGGCGGCCGCAACGACGACAAGTTCACGTTCTACGGTTTCACCACTTTCAACTTCCCAGGAGCGATTTACAAATATGACATCGCTACCAAAAAATCGACGCTGTACCGCCAGCCTGAAATTCCTGGCTTCAAGTCAAGTGATTACGAAACCAAGCAGGTTTTCTTCAACAGCAAAGATGGCACGCGCGTGCCGATGTTCCTGGTCCACAAGAAGGGCTTAAAGCTCGATGGAAATAACCCGACGTTGCTCTATGGCTACGGCGGCTTCAACTCAACCACTTCACCGGGTTTCAGCTCTCTGCGTTTGGCTCTCCTTGAACAGGGATTCGTATACGCATCAGCTAACCTCCGCGGCGGTGGCGAGTATGGCGAGAAGTGGCATGAAGCTGGCACCAAGCTGAAAAAGCAGAACGTCTTCGATGACTTCATCGCTGCCGGCGAGTATCTGATCAAGAACAAGTACACGTCGTCCAGCAAGCTGGCGATTCACGGTGTTTCAAACGGTGGATTGCTGGTGGGTGCGGTGGCGAATCAACGCCCCGAGTTGTTCAAGGCTGTGATCCAGCAGGCCGGCGTGATGGACATGTTGCGTTTCCACAAGTTCACCATCGGTTGGAACTGGATTGCTGACTATGGTTCGAGCGATAACAAAGACGAGTTCAAAGCTCTCTACGCTTATTCGCCGGTCCATAACATCAAGCAAGGCGCGAATTATCCAGCGACACTAATCACGACAGCTGACAGAGACGATCGCGTCGTTCCAGGTCATTCATTTAAGTATGCGGCAGCATTGCAGGCAGGGCAGGGTGGAAGCAATCCGATCCTGATCCGGATCGACACCAAGTCAGGCCACGGCGCCAGCAGCACTACGAAAGCGATTGAACAGACGGCAGACATTTACTCGTTCCTGATGTGGAACCTGGGGGTAACGCCGAGCTGAAAAATCGCGAACGGCAAACAGCTAACAGCAGACAGCGCTACACCCTACGCTGTCTGCTGTTTTTCTTAGGAGGCCCAATGAGAGACTTTAGACAAATTAGGGTGTGGTCGAAAGCACATGAGTTAACTTTGGAGATATACAAAATATTTGCGCGATTCCCTCGAGAAGAGTTGTGCGGCGGACCAGCCAACTTCGACGTGCGTCGGCTTCGATCCCCGCAAACATGGCTGAAGGTTATGGAAGCGGTGGGTATACCGAGCTTGCCTGTTTCTCACAGATCGGAATGGGTTCGGCATATGAAGTTGAATACCATTCGTTGCTTGCTCGCGATCTCCCCTTCATCGATTCAGAAACGTACCCAAAAAATCAACTTCAGATCGTAGAAGTAAAGCGAATGCCTGGTGCTCTACTAGTAAAAGTTAGGTCTGACCGCTGAGTTACAAAGTACGCGAAGCCATTTGGCGATGCCAGCAACTGGATTACAACTTATCCGGCTGATTGCTGTTTGCCGGTTGCTGTTTGCTTATCGGGCAACTCAATAGAAACTAGAAGGCCACCATCGGAAACGTTGGTGGCCTTCACTTTTCCACCGTGAAGGCGAATTGCGCGTTCGGCAATAGCGAGACCAAGTCCTACGCCACCAGCTTCGCGATCGCGCGCGTCGTCAACTCGATAAAATGGCTGAAAGATCTTTTCAAGGTCCCTATCCGGCACTCCTGCACCGTGATCACGAACTTTGATCTGGCCGCTCTCAGTCTTGCCTTCCGCCACAGTCTTATGAACTGCCACCTCAACCGCGGTGTTTTCTTTCGTGTACTGCACTGCGTTGCGCACGACGTTTTCGATTGCGCGGCGGAGCAACTCGTAGTTTCCGTTGACCAGGACACTCTCCATTTCCTCAACGACCACGCGCCGGTTGCGGCTTTGAGCTTCAAAGTCAGCGTCGTCAGCGATCTCTCGGACCAGTTGGGCCAGATCGAATCGTGAACCCTCCACAGTCCCGGGTCCGCTTTCGAGCCGGGTCAGTGCCAGCAGTTGGCCAATCATGGCGTTGAGGTTCTCGGCTTCGCGCTGAATGCGTTCCAGCGCCGATTGCGTCTCAGGGCCTGAGCGTTGTCGGGCTAATTCCAGTGCCACGTTGAGTCGCGCCAGAGGTGAACGTAGCTCGTGGGAAATGTCCCCCAGCAAACGCCTCTGGCTGTTAATGAGCGACTCGATTTGTTCCGCCATTAGATCAAAATCCGCTCCGAGTGAAGCGAGTTCATCACGGCGATTGCCAAGCGCGGGCACAACTCTGACGCTTAGGTTTCCACTCGCGAGTTCCTGAGTCGCTTTTCGGAGTTTGGTGATCGGCGACGTCAAATAGGTGGCCAGCCAGAAACAGAATGCTGCTCCCACCAGGGCGACTGCCAGCAGGTGATAAACCGGATGAACGAAGCCAGGCGAAGGTGGTCCCGGTGGCATCGCGGCCACGAAAACATACTCGGTACCACCGAGTGAAGTCACCGGTTCTGCATGAATCGGCGAGTGATCAGTTTGAAGTAGCTCCGGGCGCCGCGATTGCAGCACCCTTCGTACAGCTTCTGGAGCACCACTTGGAATGCGGCGTCCTGACAGCTCCTCAAGCTCGGTGTTGAAAAGAAACACCCGCACGCCGGTTTCCTGCTCAGTGCGATCCAGCTGAGCTACCAGTCCATCTCTGCCGTCGCGTTCAAAAATCTCAGCCGCGGTTTGCGCCCGACCAGCCAGCATCGCTTCAAGTGGACGACGGTTAGGTGGGGCACGCCGCTCAGGACGCATCACCTCGCTAATGATGAAAGTGCCGGCCATGACAGTGATCAGGACCGCGAGGAACCAGAGAAAAATTTTGAGGAAAAGTCGTCGAGGCATGCTCACTGTTTACCGCCACTGATATCGGGTTGCGCGTAAATGTAGCCAACGCCACGCACGGTCTTGATTCGTTCGAGCTCGCCGAAGTAATGGCCCAGTTTGCGACGCAGGTTGCTGATGTGCATGTCGATGCTGCGATCGAAAGGTGAGAGACTGCGGTGCAGGACGTCAGTGGAGAGTTCTTCGCGCGTGATGATCCGGCCGCTTCCGCGCAATAGCTTTTCAAGCAAATCAAACTCTACTGCGGTTAGCTCCACGGTTTGGCCACCACGAACAACCACACGGGTTCCTGGATTGAGCTCGACATCGCCCACCGTAACCGGAGTAGCAATGGAACTGCGCGGCTCGTCTGACTTTGCGCGCCGGAGAATCGCGCGGATTCTGGCGGTCAACTCTCTCGGATTGAATGGCTTTGGCAGATAATCATCGGCGCCGATCTCAAGACCGACAATCCTGTCGACGTCGTCACCCCGAGCCGTCAGCATGAGCACCGGTATTTTCGAATCAAAACGGATCTTTCTGAGCACTTCGAAACCATTCAATCCCGGCAACATGACATCGAGCACCACCAGCGCATGTTCACCAGATAGAGCGCGCTCAACGCCGGTGTCACCCCGATGCACGACTTCGATTTCAAAACCCTCAGGGTGGAGATACTCAGTGACGAGTTCACAAAGCGCCACGTCGTCGTCGATGATCAATATTTGGTCCATGCGTGCTGAGAATTGTAGCTGAATAGCGAAAGGAACTTAGTAAAGAAGTGTAAACGGATAATTTGCAGATTACGCAGAGTACGCGGGTTATGAAAAGGAACGGTTCAGACGATTTGGGTGGCAGTGGTTTCAATCCGTGAAATCTGCCTAATCTGCGGATAGTCATCTCTTTACAAAACTTTACCTTAGGTTAACCGACTCTTTACGTCCCCTCTGTTCCAAGTCGCGTATAAGGGTAGGCATTCAAGAGTGGCCAAAGATGGAATGAAGCTATCGGGCCAACAACCAAAGGAGAAATCAAGAATGATTAAGAGAGTTTTAGCAATTGCCGGAATTACCGTCCTGATTATCGGCGCGACCGTCTTAGCGCTGGGCCATACGATACCGCGTAACTGGCAAGGGCCGGGGCATGGTGAAGGACACGGGAAGAAAAGGGGACCGGGGTTTGGTCCGGACATGGTTGAACACATGGCCAGGGCTTTGACTCTGACCAGTGAACAACAGACGCAGCTCAAGGCGCTGTTTGAGGCAGTGCATGCAGCCGAGCAACCACGTCACGCCCGACTGCATGAGCTGCGCAAACAGCTTGATGCAGCGACGGCAAATGGACAGTTTGATGAAGCTAAGGTGCGTGCCATCGCAAACGAGCAGGCGCAGCTGATGGCCGAATCAATGGTGGAGCATGAACGAACGAAGTCAAAGGTCTATGGCTTACTAACTGCGGAACAGCGAGTGAAGGCCGAGGAGATGCACAAAAGAGGCGGGCCGCACGAACGACGTCCCGGACCACCGCCACCACCGCCCGGCGAATAATCGATCTAGCCGGCGGGCAAAAACGCTATCCACAGATTGATCTGAGATCTCGGATCTAAGATCTCAAATCTTGATTTCAGATCCCAAATCTGTGGATAGCGTTTGATCGTTCTCTTACTTTCGTTTCCAACGAACACCGTCTTTGGTGTCTTCAAGGATGATGCCCTGCGCTGCGAGCTCATCGCGAATCTCATCGCTGCGGCTGAAGTCGCGTCGTCGCCGCGCTTCCTGACGTTCATCAATCCGATACTGAATTTCCGCATCCAGAATCTCACTGCGATCCTCACCTAAGATATTCAACACGCTGTCGAATCTCTTGAGTAAAGCCAGCAACTCGACCTTGTTTTCTGCGCGTAGCTGTTTGCGAGCAATCGCAGTGTTCACGTCGCGCGTCAGATTATGAAGCACGGCCAGGGCCACCGATGTGTTAAGGTCGTCGTCCATTCCAGCCTCAAACTCTTCAGCTGCACGCAAAGTGATTTCATGAAGCGCATCATTTACTCCCTCGGTGGCCTTGGCCTCGACCAGTCGAGCGCGAAAGTCACGCAGACTGGCGACAGTTTTGTCTGCGCCGGCCAGTGCATCGAATGTGAAATTAATCTGCTTGTTGTAAGGAACACTCAATAAAAAGTAACGCACAGCCGCAGCCGAATATCCCTTAGCCGTGATATCGCGAAAGGTGTAGTAGTTGCCCTTCGACTTCGACATTGTTTCGCCTTCGACCTTGAGGTGCTCGAAGTGAATCCAATGGCGCACAAACTGCTTTCCGGTAGCACCTTCACTCTGGGCAATTTCATTTTCATGATGAGGAAATACCAGGTCGATGCCCCCGGCGTGAATATCAAACGACTCGCCCAGGTATTTCATAGACATCGCCGAACACTCGATGTGCCATCCAGGGCGGCCACGTCCGATTGACGTGTCCCAGGCTGGCTCCGCCTCGCTGGCAGGCTCTTTCCACAGTGCGAAGTCGCGTGCGTCCTCTTTGTCATAGCGATCCGTCAGAATTCTTTCACTCGCGCCCGCGACGTTGCCGGCGAAATTGATCTTGGAAAGCTTGCCGTATTCCGGAAAGGATGCAATGCGGAAGTAAATCGATCCGTCAGACTTATAAGCGTGTCCGGTTTCCAGAAGACGTTCGATCAGGGTAACCATCTCCGGAATGTGCCGGGTCGCTCGTGGAATGATGTGTGGGCGTTCGCAGCCGAGTGCATCGAAGTCTTCCCAGAGGGCGTCGATGTACTTCGCTGTGTACTCGTCAATCGTCACACCGGCTTCCTGCGACTTCGCAATGATGCGGTCTTCCACGTCAGTCACATTCATCACATGGGTGACTTTGAAACCCTTGAAGGTTAGATAACGACGGAGGACATCTGCGGCGATCGCCGAGCGGAAGTTGCCGATGTGGCCAAAGTCCCAGACGGTTGGGCCGCAATAATAGAATTTGGCTTCGCCTTCGACGAGCGGCCGAAACTCTTCAATCTTTCCGGAAAGTGTGTTGCGGAATCTAAGCATTTATGGTGGCGATGTCCTTATGAATTTCAAGAGGCTGGAGTCTAGGTAAGGATGGTTTGCGAGTCAAACAGTCGGATACAGAACCGAGCGCGGTAGCGCCGGATCCTAAACGCAACTGGACGAAGGTAACATTCCCAAGTTGCGTTTATGATCCGGCGCTACTGCGCTCGGTTCTGTATGGCCGACTACTCTTTGCGGAAGTGTTCCCATCCGCCCGGCTCTAGCTTCCAAACGCGCGAGCCTTCGGCGATTCGAACACCTTCTTCGGCAGATTTAATTTCCCCAATCCGGGTGATTGAAACTCCATCCACGCGCGATGGCAGTTGTTTGACATTCTTAGGTGAGACCGTGAAGAGCAATTCGTAGTCTTCGCCGCCGTGTAACGCCAGCATCAGTGGATCCAGCTTGCGACGCCCGCAGATTTCAGCAACGACTTCGTCAATCGGCAAACGTGAGGCTTCGATGATCGCGCCCACGCCGCTCTCGTCGCATAGGTGAGTTAAGTCAGACGAAAGGCCATCGCTAATGTCGATCATTGCCGAAGCCAGTTGTTTTTCACCCAACATGAGACCCCAACCCACTCGTGGTTCCGGTTGTAGTTGACGCAACAGCAAATTGTTTACGGGATGCTTGCCTTCGAGATCTGGAGTAAGACGCGAGCCCCTTTCAATCAAACGCAATCCTGCGGCAGCGTCCCCGAGGTAACCCGTAACGAAAATCTGATCGCCGGCTTTTGCACCTGAACGATACAACTCGCGCCCGCCGGGACACTCACCGATAACAATCGAGTCAATGACGATCTTGGATGTGGTGCGTGAGAGGTCGCCGCCTATCAACGTTACGCCGTAGCGGTCGGCAAGTTTGAAGAAGCCGGAAAAGAACTGATCGAGAAAGTCTGAATTCCAAACGTCTTCAGTGACGCCAATTGACAGCAACGCCCATCGCGGACGAGCACCCATCGCGGCGATGTCTGAAAGAGAGACGGCCAGCGCCTTGTGGCCCAACAGATCAGGGCGGGTAGTGTCGCGGCGAAAATCAACATCTTCAACCAGCAGATCGGTGGTGACTACAACATGGTTCGCCGCCGCTGATCGAAACACCGCTGCGTCGTCTCCGATGCCTTGTATCAGACCGGCGGAGCTGCCACTTCTTTGGACCAGCGCTCGCAGTTGCTTGATGCGATCAAACTCATTCATGGGATTGAATCGTCATCAGCTTAACGCAAGTTCACTGCAATATTGAAAGTTGGATCTGGCCGTACTGAAAAGTCTTAGTGAATCGTTTTGGGAGTTACAAATTTCGGCGCAGGGAATCGAGGCCGGCTTCGATCGTTTCCAATGATGTGGAAAAGGAGAAACGCAGATGGCTCTCACCGTGTTCGCCGAAGACTACGCCGGGAACAGTGGCAACCTGTGCGCGCTCAAGCAGGATTTCGGCCGCTTCGCGGCTGTCGGTGCTAACTGTCGAGACATCTGGGAAAGCATAAAAAGCACCCGCAGGTTTCTGGCAAACCAATCCCAGTTCATTGAGACCGGTCCACAGTAAATCGCGCCGCTGTCTGTAAGCGACGCGATTGCTTTCAAGCATGTCCGTCGGAGTGGTAAACGCCGCCAACGCCGCCCATTGAGTAGGTGTGGACACGCCGTTCGAGGAGTAAAGAATTGTTTTGCGCAAGCCTGTCATCCACGGCTCGGCGGCGGCGGTATAACCCAATCGCCATCCGGTCATCGCGTACGACTTCGAAAGTGTGAAGACAGTTATGGTGCGCTCAAACATTCCTTCGAGCGATGCGATGGAAAAGTGTTCACCTTCATACACGAGATCTTCGTAGGCTTCGTCGGCAATGACGACGAGATCACGAGCCTGTGCGAAACGTGCGACGGCGCGAGCTTCATCTTGATCAAACACAACCCCGGTCGGATTCTGCGGCGTGTTGTAATAGATGACCCTGGTCTTGTCTGTCGCATACTGCGCAAGAATTTTCTCAAATCCTTCCTCGCGTGCTTCATTCGTGTCGACCAGAATGGTGCGGCCTTCGCAATGCGCGATCAGATCTTTGATGGGTGTCCAAAAGGGAGAGAAGACGAGAACATCGTCGCCGGGATTCACCACCGATTGGAAGGCGCCGAAGAGTCCCTGCATGCCGCCGTTCATTACCATCACGTCGCCTTCCTGCGCCGGGATGTTGTTTTTTGATCGCAGCTTGTCCGCAATCGCCGCCCGCAACTCGGAGAGGCCAGACGATGGAGCGTAGCGTGTCTTGTTTTCATCAAGCGCGCGCTTCATCGCGTCCTTGATGTGGTCCGGTGTGTTCATATAAGGCTCGCCGCCTTCAAATTGATACACCTGAGCGCCTGCCGCACGCAGCTTCATTATGCGATTGCGAATATTGACGATGTCTGAAAAACCGATGTTGTCGAGCCGTGAGGCCAGGCGAAAAGCCGTTGGAGACGTTGTCACTAGTGGAACCCTTCGAATGGTGATTGCGGAAGGCGGATTATAGCTTGGCGATTAGTGAGCGTCTAGCAGGTAGGGTTTCTACAAGTGGTTGTAGACGATCAGGAATCTAGCGCGATTGGGCGATCTTCCGGTTACAGTCTGCGCTTGAGCCTTCCTTTGAAAAAAGGTAGAGGACTATCAAACTGAAAAACAGCGCCGGGAAACCGAGAGTAACAATCCAGAAATGTGATTCGCGGTCGACGAGGTTAAGCAAGTAATTCACGCTACCTTACACTTCGCAAAAATGAAGGGGTTCCCAAACGCTGCGAACCTCACGATATCGCTCATCTTCAGCTATTACTTTTAAGAATCAGACTTAACTAACTGGGGCTAAATGTAAGTGTTGACACGCCAAACACCGAGCAGTAACATGACGGCTCGCCAGGCTGATAGCAACTCGCCATTAGTCTTCATTTATTCCCTGACAGTAAAAGCCATTTGCAGGTGGTGTTTGGATGACAGGCCGTACCGCCGTTGCCATACCGGAAAAGCTCTTCTTCAAAATTGGAGAGGTCTGTGAACTGGCTGGTGTTCAGGCTCACGTGTTGCGCTATTGGGAGTCGGAGTTTCCGATGCTGGCGCCGCAAAAGAATCGCGCTGGCCAACGGGTCTATCGCAAGCGCGACGTGGAAATAGCACTGCGGATCAAAGAACTACTCTACGAAGATCAGTACACAATCGCCGGAGCCAAAAAGCGATTGGCAAACGATCTGCGAGCTGGTGGAAAATTCCGGGTAGTTTCATCAGATGAAACCCGGCACGAAGAGAACGACTCACAATCGGCTATGCCCTTGTCAGAAGCCGCATCGGCAACCTTAAGCAAAGCGAGAACCGCCGAAGATCGTAAAGCGTTAAGGCAAGTAGCAGCGGAGTTACGTGAACTGCTTTCCCTCCTCGAAGACCCTTCCAAAAAATCGCATTAACGCCCTCTTCCTGGACGGCCCTGAAGTGCATTAATTCAAAGTTACAATTTGACAATTGCTTAATAGCGGAGATACTAGGAACGACTTAACGGGACGTGGCGCAGCCTGGTAGCGCGCACCCTTGGGGTGGGTGAGGCCCCGAGTTCGAATCTCGGCGTCCCGACCAGTTTTTGAGGGCCTTCAATCGAAAAGATTGAAGGCCCATTCTAGTTTGAGAGAGACATTTTGGAGTGCGCCGACACGGCGTCGCACTCCAAGGAGACGCCTCTTCTCCTCAGCTAATCGTTCAGCTCCGCAATTACGATCGGCGCAGTCAGCGTCCTGTGCACCGGGCACTTGTGCGAGATCTCCTTCAGCCTCGCGATTTGCTCGTCCGACAGCTCCCCTTCGAAAGTTACCGAGCGCTCTATGCGATGAACGTAACCTTCGCTTCCTTCCGCGCACTCCTGGCAGTCTTTCGCGTGAATACGCTTTTGACGAAGCCGAACAGTAACGCCCGTTAATGGCCATTGTTTGCGGCGCGCATACAACGTGACAGTCATCGAAATACAGCTGCCGAGCGCCGCTAGCAGGAGAGTGTAAGGATCAGGTCCGGCATCTTCGCCGCCTGCCGCCAATGGCTCGTCAGCGATCAGAGTGTGTCCGGGTCCATAGGTCACTTCGTTTTTCAAATTGGAAAAAGAACGAACAACTACTTCGCTCATAGCAGTTTCTCCTAGCGGATGGGTTAGCAAGCAGTCAGGATAGTGTCGACCACATTCTGCTCCGAACGTGCGCTTGCAGTCATCTCTTTTGTACCGCTAAACTCACGACGCTCCAATCAACATTCATTTTCTTGCGAATCGACTGCAATGATCGATTCGGATTAAGGGTTATCAATGAAAATTCATGAATATCAAGGCAAGGAACTCTTGAAGAAATTTGGCGTGCCGGTCCCCCGAGGAATAGTTGCCCACACCGCCGAAGAAGCGGGCCGCGCTGCTGCAGAGCTTGGAACAGACGTTGTAGTTGTTAAAGCGCAGATCCATGCCGGTGGGCGTGGCAAGGGTGGCGGCGTAAAGCTTGCGAAGAGTCCCGAAGAGGCGAAGAAGGTCGCCGCTGAGATTCTGGGGATGAATTTGATCACGCATCAGACTGGACCAGAGGGACGCCAGGTGCGTGTGGTGCTGATCGAGGAAGGACTCCCGATCGACAAGGAGTTTTACCTCGGTATTGTTTTGGACCGGGCTTCAGGTCGTCCGGTCTTTATGGCATCGGCGGCAGGTGGTATGGACATTGAAGAAGTTGCCGCGAACACACCCGAGAAGATCGTTAAAGAGACAATCGATCCGGCGGTTGGCTTCCGATCGTTTCAAGCGCGCAAGCTCGCGTTTAGTTTAGGTTTGCCGGCGGAGTTGATCGGCCAGGCAGTTAAGTTTATGCAGTCGCTGTATACCGCTTACGAACAGATGGACGCGTCCTTGATGGAGATCAATCCATTTCTGCTTACCAACGATGGCAGACTGATCGCGCTCGATGCCAAAGTTAACTTCGACGACAACGCAATGTTTCGTCACAAAGACTTTCTTGAGCTGCGCGACTTGAACGAGGAGGAGCCGCTCGAAATCGAAGCGTCAAAATTCGATCTGAATTACATCAAGCTAGATGGCAATATCGCCTGCATGGTTAACGGCGCAGGTCTCGCGATGGCGACGATGGACATCATCAAACTCGCCGGTGGTGAACCGGCAAACTTTCTCGACGTTGGCGGTGGCGCTTCACAGGAACGCGTGGAAGCCGCATTTCGAATTCTGCTGGCCGACGAAAATGTGAAGGCAGTTTTGATCAATATTTTCGGAGGCATTGTTCGTTGCGATATGGTCGCGCGTGGTGTGGTCGAAGCGGCGAAGAAGTTGGGCATTCAGGTTCCGGTGGTCGTGCGTTTGGAAGGAACTAACGTCGAAGAAGGGCAGCGTGTGATTCGCGAGTCAGGATTGAACTTCACTGTGGCCCAGGGAATGAAGGACGCGGCGGACAAAGTTGTTTCCCTGGCTGCGTAACAAAGCGTAATGGAAACGGTTAGTTTGCTTTCTTCTTAAAATCCTCCCAACTCGCGTGGAGATAACTTCGACGCATAACAGTTTGGTTACGAGATTGGAATCCAATTTGGCAACACTTTCATTTTGGGGCGGCGTCGGTACTGTAACCGGATCGAAGTACCTCATTGAAACCGATCACGCCAAGGTCCTGGTTGACTGCGGATTGTTCCAGGGACTGAAGGAACTTCGCGAAAGAAACTGGCAAGACCCACCGTTTGATCCGCGCTTGATCGACGCGGTGCTAATTACTCACGCTCACATCGATCACACTGGATATCTACCACGCCTGGTTAGTCAGGGTTATCACGGTCCGGTTCATTGCTCCCGAGGGACCGCGGACCTGTTAAAAATTCTGTTGCCTGACGCAGGTCGTCTGCAGGAAGAAGATGCTGATTACCGCAATCGTCACCGCTTGACGAAGCATCAGCCGGCTCTTCCTCTCTATACCGAAAAAGATGCGATGGCCACGTTAGAGTTGTTAAGACCGATGGCCAACACCGGGGAGTCCTTCGCAGTTGGCAAAGGCATCAGCGCTTCGTTTCGTATTTCGGGTCACATACTGGGATCCAGTCTGGTCCTGGTTGACATCGAGAACGCTGGAGACGATCGAGCAGGCCGGCGGATACTCTTCTCAGGAGATCTTGGTCACTACAATCAACCCATCCTGCGCGATCCTGTGTCACCTTCTAACTGCGACTATCTGCTGGTTGAGTCAACCTATGGCGACCGCCTTCACGACATCGAGAATCCCAAGGACGCACTGAAGCGTGTCATCAACGAAGCAGCGGAGAGAAACAGTCCGGTGTTGATTCCCGCATTTGCGGTCGGCCGCACGCAGGAAATCATTTATCTCCTCAGAGAGCTGGAGGATGAGAACGCGATTCCCGTGTTGCCCGTTTTTGTGGATTCGCCGATGGCGGCAGCTTCAACCAAAGCTTACGCGAACCGCACCGAAGAGCAGGACGAAGACTATGCGAGTGTGCTCGCCAGGCCTCAACACCCACTGCGCACTCGTTCGATGCAGGCGGTCTCGTCGAGGATGGAATCGAAAAAGTTGAATGAAGCGGAAGGTGCGCGAGTAATCGTCAGCGCTTCCGGCATGATGACTGGCGGTCGTGTCTTGCATCACGCCGTCAGGATGTTGCCAAACCCGAATGCAACGATTGTTTTCGTCGGGTTCCAGGCGGCCGGGACGACTGGACGCCGGATTCTAAATGGCGAAAAAGAAGTTCGGATTATGGGGCAATGGGTACCGGTGAATTGTCGAATCGAACGCATCGGCAGTTTTTCTGCGCACGCCGATTGGAAAGAGATCATTCATTGGCTGGGAGGATTGCAGTCTCCACCACGGCGCGTCTTCATAACGCATGGCGAACCGGTAGCTGCCGATGCGATGGCTGAGCATATCAAGACGCACTTCGGCTGGGCCGTATCAGTACCGACGTACGGTGAGAAATTTGCAATAGCTTGATTCAGCGGATTCTCGAACGGACGATCAGCGAAAGCGAGCGAAGGAGTACGAACCACGTAGTGCTGTTGATGCGGTTGGGTAAGGCTAGTAGCGGACCGCCAGATGAATTATGCAATGCTTAAACGGCATCAGGACTGCAGCGTAGGGCCTCGTGGAGCGGAGCGAATACGCATGCTATACTCCGCGCTCTTCAAACACATTTTCACTTGGGGTAAATCTCATTGAGCATTCTTGTTGATAAGTCTACGCGCCTGGTGGTGCAGGGAATCACCGGCAAGGAAGGTACGTTTCATACTAAGCAGATGGTTGAGTATGGAACGAATGTAGTGGGTGGCGTGACGCCTGGAAAAGGCGGCACGACTCACGAAGGCATTCCAGTCTTTAACACGGTCGCCGATGCGGTTAAGAACGCGGGCGCAAATGCATCGGTTATCTACGTTCCGCCGGCATTCGCGGCAGATGCGATCATGGAAGCAGCGGACGCGGGCATTCCCGTTATCGTTTGCATTACCGAAGGTATTCCCACGCTGGACATGGTGAAGGTCAAAGAGTATTTGGACGGAAAAGCCTCGCGGCTAATCGGTCCAAATTGTCCCGGCATCATTAGTCCGGGTAAATGCAAGATTGGAATCATGCCTGGTCATATTCACCGCGAAGGACGTATAGGAGTTGTCTCGCGCTCGGGAACACTTACGTACGAAGCGGTAGGCCAACTGACGGCGTTGGGGATGGGCCAGTCGAGCGCCATTGGTATTGGCGGCGATCCGATCGTTGGTACGTCACATGTCGATGCACTGCGGTTATTCCAGGATGATCCCGATACTGACGGCATCGTGATGATTGGTGAAATCGGCGGCACTGCGGAGGAAGAGGCTGCCGCGTTTGCCAAGGAATATGTAACTAAACCGATCGTCGCTTTCATTGCCGGTCAAACCGCCCCTCCGGGAAGGCGCATGGGCCATGCTGGAGCAATCATCGCTGGAGGGAAGGGAACGGCAGCAGAAAAAATGAAGGCCCTCGAAGGTGCGGGCATTCATGTGGTCCATTCGCCGGCAGATATTGGGACCGGAATGGCCGAAGCCCTCAAAAGCTGAGCTTTGTTCTTTGTCAGTGGTTAGTTGTTGTCTCGCGATTGTCCAAAGTAATGACGCAACAACTAACAACTGACAACTGACAAAGCAAAAAGTACTAAGCACAGTATTAAGAATCTGAATCAGAGGAACAATCGAGAGAATGAGCAATCTTACATTTGGAATCATCAAGCCTGACGCGGTAGCAGCAGGAGACTCGGGAAACATCATTCAGAGAATCACCGATAACGGCTTCAAACTGCGTGCGATGAAAACTTTGCACCTCACCATGAAGCAGGCCGAAGGTTTCTACGCAGTCCATCGCGAGCGGCCGTTCTTTAGCGGGTTGACGGAATTCATGTCGAGCGCACCTTGCGTAGTGATGGTTCTCGAAAAAGAAAACGCGGTGAAAGCCTGGCGAGATCTAATGGGCGCCACTGATCCGGCAAAGGCCGACGCTGGAACATTGCGTAAAGAGTTTGGCGGTTCGCTCGGTGAGAATGCAGTCCACGGCTCCGATTCAGACGAAAACGCCGCAATCGAAATTGGTTATTTCTTTAGCCAGATCGAACTGGTCTAGGTCTCCCAACTTTGCAGGCAGAACTGCACCCGGAAGGCAAAACTTAAATGGCTATCAAGCGCTGCCCCACGTGTAATCAGGAATTCACCGACGAGTGGTTGACGTTTTGCACCAGTGACGGAACTTCACTCGTGGCCGTCGATCGTTCATCGGAGGAACCGCCACCGACGATCATTTCGATGCCACCCAGCGTTAGTCCGCTTGAACAACCAACGCTGGACATGCCGGGGGCAATGAACATCACGCCGCCGCCATACAGACCACCACAGGCTCCGCCGTCTGGAGCAGTCCAACCTGGATGGAAAGTGCCGCCGCCGCCAGCTTACCCAGTGTCCAACGATAAGAATCTGGCCCTCGTATCGCTGATTCTGGGAATCATCAGCATGACGGTCGGTTGGTGTTGTTACTTCGGCGTATTGACCAGCCCCATTGCCATCGGTTTGGGTTTGTATGCTCTGAGTTTGATCAAGAAGGATCCAAACAAATATGGTGGCAAGGGTTTGGCGATCGGTGGCATTGCCACCGGTGCCTTTTATTTCGTTATCCTGGCGATAATCATCCTGATCTATGGGTTAAGCTTTTTGATGAGCGGCCTCAACTAAGGCGCACTTCTGAAACGGCTAAGCAAGGGGTAATTGTGAAACGCTGTCCGACCTGCAACAAAACGTTTACCGATCGAAACCTGAGTTTCTGCATCGATGACGGCACGCCGCTGATCGAGGTTGACTCGCCAGATGAAATCACGCGGGTATCGCCTCGTGATGAAGGTTGGTCGGGAGCAAACGAAACTCCACCCCTTCCTCCTTATCAGCCACCAAGGTCTTACGTTCCTCCCGGCACATCTACGGAGCGAAAACGTAAAGCATGGCCCTGGGTGCTGGGAATACTTGGTCTGCTATTGCTGCTACTGGTGGGGATGGGGATCGCCGCGGCGATCTTTGTTCCGAAGTTGATCAACGAAGCGGTAAACGTCAATTCGTCAAACACGAATAACAGCAACCGAAGCGACCGCGGAAATTCAAACTGGAATTCCAACTCAAACGTCAACAGCAACGACAACACATCGCCAACCGACGAGTCGGCTTCGGCTCCTACTGACGAGAATCTTGTTTTGTCCCAGTTGACGGATCTCGAGCACGAGTGGACCGCTGCAAACATTAATGCGGACAAGAGAAAGCTCAGCAGAATTCTGGCTGACGATTACGCCGGAACTGACGCCGACGGCAAATCGCAGGGCAAAGCTGAATACTTACGAACGGTGCGACCCGACACGACAATTCAAAAGTGGGAGTTTGAGGATTTGAAAGTCGACTTGAACGGAGATCGCGCAGCGTTGTCAGGAATTATCATTCTCCAGATAGAAAACAAACCCATTTCCTTTAACTTCACCGACAAGTTTGTGTGGCGCGATGGAAGATGGCAAGCTATAGGTTCTGAGGTTTCACCGGTGAAATGACGGTGTCGGGTATCGGGTTTTTAGGTGACGGGTGTCGGGCAGGAAAGCAGTAGAAAACCAAGCACAAATTTCAAAGCACGCTAAGAACGAAGTACAAAACCAGATGTCAATAATCGGCGACGTAATAGATTCCACGAAGGCTATCATCCAGGGGATGGGTTTGACTTTGTCTTACATTCCCAAGCGGAAGTGGACAGTTCAGTATCCCGAAGAGCCTGTGACTGTGCAGCCACGGTATCGTGGTCAACACTTGCTCCACGTGGACGAGCTCGGAAGAGAAAAGTGTGTTGCCTGTTTTCTTTGTGCGGCTGCTTGTCCATCTGAGTGCATTTACATCATCGCCAAAGATGACCCGCGCCTTCCGGAAGAACGCATTGGTGTAGATGAACGTTACGCTGAGGTTTACAACATCGATTACGGCCGCTGTATTTTCTGTGGTTACTGCGTTGAAGCATGTCCGAAAGATGCGATCACTCACGGATATAATTTCGAACTTTCGGTTTACAACCGCGCCGACCTTCTCAAGACTAAAGACGACTTACTAATCACCAAGCAGGTCCAGTCAAGAAACTACCGCGTCGCCTCGTCAACTGAGGATGTTGATTCCGAATATAAGGAAGTGTAGCGGCGGAGGTGCCGGGTGCCGGGTGTCAGGTGCCGGCAAGAGATTAGTTTCTCGCTGACGTAACGCAAACTGTTAGTTTGCGTGGGTTGAGTTCCAAGTTGCTGCGAGTAATTTAGCCACGCTCCGCAAACTAACAGTTTGCGTTACCCCGACACCCGACACCTGATACCCGACACCCGTTTTCCCCCATGGCGCGCGAACTCCATTACCGCTGGGAATTCAACCTAAAAGCCAGTCCTGAGAAACTCTGGCCTTTCGTCGCAGACACTAATCGCTTCAATCGTGACACTGGCGTTCCTTCCGTCGAATCGGCACCCACAAAACATAAACGGCTGCGCAATGCACGGCGGCGACTACGACTATCAATCTACGGAATGGCAGTCGAGTGGGAAGAGCAGCCTTTTGAGTGGGTGCGCCCATCCCGCTTTGGAGTCGCGCGAAACTACTCCAAAGGTCCGATGGTTGAATTGCGTGCGTTGGCAGACCTCTCGCCCCGCGAGAATGGCGGTACGAAATTAATCTACAGCCTTTCAATCAAACCTCGTTCAGCATTTGGTTCACTCATCGTTTCGCTGCAAATGAGGCTGATGACTGCGCGTCGCTTCGCTGCTGCTTTTCGAAGTTATGATCAGTTGGCGACGGTTGAGGCAACGACTCTTCAGCAAGAACCGGCTGTTGATTTGAGCTCAGCTGAACTCGATCGATTGAGTGTGATAAGTGAGAAGCTGGTAGCCGATGGGGCTGATCCGGAAGTCGTCGCCAGGCTATGTGAGTTTTTACAGACCGCTGACGAATTTTCAGCCGCTCGCATTCGCCCTTATCAACTAGCTGACGACTGGAAGATGCCTCGGCGGGCTGTGCTCGAAACCTGTTTGCGATCGACTCGATTCGGTTTGCTTGATCTGCAGTGGGAACTTCTGTGTCCGCTGTGTCGCGGGTCGCAACAGACCGAAGGCTCGCTGCGTGAGATCAATTCTCATCTTCACTGCGAATCCTGTCGCATCGATTTCACAGTTAACTTCGATCGTTTCGTAGAAGTGACGTTTCGTCCAAACGCCCTGCTGCGCGTGGTCCAGCCGCAAAACTTTTGCATGGGTAGCCCGCAGAAAACCCCTCACATCATTGCTCAGCAGTTGATGCCCGCCGGATCGGCACGCACATTAACGTTGCCGCTGGAGGAAGGCCGTTACCGTCTTCGCGCGCTTGAGCTTGCGGGAGGACAGGACGTGACGGTATCCGCTGGTGGCCAGGCGGAAGCTCAAATCGAGATTTCTGAAAAGGGATGGCCAGCAGACGAGCTGAAGCTGGCTACGCGTTCGTCGTTACAACTCGAAAACAATACCGCGGCCGAGCAGTTGTTCATCCTTGAGCGCCTAGCCTGGAGCGACCAGGCGGCGACTGCCGCGGAGGTTACTGCGTTACAGATTTTCCGCGATTTGTTTTCAAACGAGGCATTGCGTCCCGGTGAGCAAATCTCTGTTGGGACCTTGACGGTGTTGTTTACAGACCTGAAAAACTCTACCCAGCTCTACAAAGAGATTGGCGATGCTACTGCGTTTGGACGCGTGATGAACCACTTTGATGTACTCAAAGGACAAATTGCCGAAGCGGATGGAGCACTGGTGAAGACGATTGGCGATGCGGTAATGGCCGTGTTTCGGAGGCCAGCTTCAGCCTTAGAAGCAATGCTCAAAGCTCAGCAGTTGCTGGCCGCTCCCCCGTCGGGAGTTGAACCCCTGATTCTCAAGGCGGGTATTCATATCGGGCCTTGCATTGCAGTAACTTTAAACGACCGGCTCGATTATTTTGGTACTACTGTTAACATGGCAGCTCGACTTGAAGGGCAGTCATTCGGTAGCGACATCATTATTTCGCGAGCCTTGTACGACGATCCTGAAATCCGGCAGTTGATCGAGCGGAACAGACTTGAGACTACGCGCTTTGATATTCAGCTCAAGGGATTTGCTGATGAACGTTTCGAACTCTGGCGCATCTCGCAAGGAAACCCGCAATGAGAAAACGCTCAGTCGGGAAGGCGGGCCTGCTCCCGCTCTTGTTCTCTAGGATAAATAGGTTTGAGGTTAAGCGGGGGCAAGCCCGCCTTCCCGAGTGCGAGCTGCGGACATCGTAGTTGCCAATCCGGTTGTATTTTCGGTCAACGAAGACGCATGACACAGATCCTCGAAGCCAGGGAAGTCTCCAAGGTCTACCAAATGGGGGCAAACAGCGTTGCGGCGCTCAATGAGGTGTCACTCGGCGTTGCCGAGGGCGAGTTCGTCGCAATTCAAGGGACATCCGGTTCGGGCAAAAGCACTCTGCTGAACATGATGGGTGGATTGGACCACCCGAGCAGTGGCGAAGTGTTGTTTGATGCCAAACCTCTTGGGCCGCTAAGCAAGAAGGCGATGGCGCGCTACCGGCGATTCTCCGTCGGCATGATTTTTCAAAACTTCAATCTCATCCCGACGATGACTGCGGAAGAGAATGTTGCCCTCGCGCTTGCGTTTGGCGGCTTGCGTGGACCACAGCGGCGCAAGCGGACGCGTGACTTGCTGGGCCGAGTGGGCCTCTCTGATCGGTTGTCACATCGCCCTTCTGAGTTGTCCGGCGGCGAACAGCAACGCGTGGCAATCGCACGAGCGTTAGCAAACAGCCCAAAGGTCTTGTTAGCGGATGAACCAACCGGAAATCTGGATTCCACACGTGCCCACGAACTGCTGGCGCTATTGCGCGGCATGGTGGCTTCAGACTCGCTGACGATTCTGATGGTTACGCATGATCGGGAATTAGCAACCAGTTTTGCTGATCGAATTATTTTGATGAAAGACGGAAAAGTAATAGAAGGATGAAAAAGGAGTTCAGAGTACGGCCCTGGGGCTGCATTGTGACCTGACGCAACCTCAAGGTTGAACTCTAAGCACCTGTTTTTGAAGCGACGATGCCTAAAGCTACTCGAATGACACTCGAGGGACTGCGTTCTGTCCCGCTCTTCTCTTCGCTCAGCGATGAGTCCACCACAAAACTACGCGACCTTCTCACTGAAAAAGAAGTGCCGGTAAATACGGAGGTCTGCCGAGCCGGTGACAGCGGCGACGCGATGTTTTTAATCGAAGAAGGCCGGGTACGCATCAGCATTAAGGATGACGACGGTAACGATATAACGCTGGCTGAGCTGGCGCGTGGGGACTTTTTCGGCGAGATGTCTTTGATCGACGGACGCAAGAGGTCGGCTACCGCAACTGTGATTGTGGACGGGCGATTAGCAGTTCTTGCACGTGAGGATTTTCTCACCTTTGTGCGATCGAATCCTGACGTTGCCCTCGCGATGTTGAGCGCGTTAAGTGAGCGGCTCCGCAGTACTGATCAGCTGTTGCGTTCGCGGGTTTCGCGAAACGTCAACGAAGAACAGGAGCGTCGATCAACAGTAGCCGACCGGGCCGCGGACCTGATTGCGGAATTCGGCGGTAGTTGGAAATTCATTATCGCCAGCATGTTGTTAATTGGCTTATGGATCGTGTTCAACTCATACCTCCTAATCAACGGATTCGATCCAAAGCCTTACCAGATGCTTAACCTGGGACTCGCTGTAGTTGCCGGAATGCAGGCGCCGATAATCATGATGTCGCAAAATCGGCAGGGCGAGAAGGATCGTTTGCGAGCTGATTTGGATTACCAGGTGAATCTGAAAAACGAACTTTCGCTGGCGGAAGTACTGCGTCGACTCGATGTGCTGGAAAGCGAACGACTGCCGCAGTTGTTTGAAGATCAGAATGCAGCGCTGGCTAGTAGTCCAAGGTCCAAAGTCCAAAGTCCAAAGTCCTAAGTGATAGGGCGGCTTGGCCTTTCCTTGGAATGCGCCGCCTGGTCGGCGCTTTGGTTGGTCGCGGCTTGGCGCCACCTGGTACACACTAGTCAAGAAGGCGCACCAAAGCGCGCCGTAATCCAAAGCGCCGACAAGGAGGCGCACTCCAAGAAATGATTAAAGCGATCTTTTTTGATTTCAACGGCGTCATCATCGACGACGAGCGGCTGCAAATGGCGGCTTACCAGGAAATTCTTCGGGAGCAGGGAATCGAGCTTTCCGAAAGCGACTATTTCAGCGCGTTGGGAATGGATGATAAGACTTTTGTTCGAACAGCATTCGAGCGGGGAAACAAGAGTCTGTCGGACGAACTCCTGCGGACCACTCTGGAAGAAAAGACCCGGCGGCATCGTAAGCTGATTGAAGATGAGTTGCCTCTATTCCATGGTGTAGTCACTTTCCTCAAAGCTTGCGCGCGCGAGTTTGATTTGGGTTTGGTCAGCATGGCGAATCAATCCGAGATAGGCTATGTGCTGGACACCGCCGATTTGCAGTCGCTGTTTTCAGTTATCGTCACGGCAGAGGACGTTAACGTCTGTAAACCGGCGCCCGACTGTTACCTCGTGGGTTTTGAAAAGATGAACGCACACCGGCTTGATCGCAGGTTGTTGCCGTTGGTGCCTCGTGAGTGTTTGGTTATCGAAGATTCACCGCCTGGGATCGAATCGGGCCGTGGGGCCAGTATGCGGACCCTCGGTGTGACGAATACAGTTTCAGAAAACGCATTACGCGCTGCCGGCGCGGATGTGGTGACACCAAGCCTTTTCGACTGGACTGTCGATTCGGTCCATCATGTATTCGATCGATGATTGTAGGGGCGGCACTCCGTGGCCGCCCCTTCTTCGGTTGTGCAGTCATAAATACTTCTGAAGGCGGAAAGCTAATCAACTGGGGTGGCCACGGAGTGCCACCCCAACCCGCAATTGTTTTCAAATGAGCTTCCTCGACATCTTAAGTCTCGCGTTTCGCAATCTGCGTCAGGCCAAGCTACGCGCTTTTCTAACCACCATGGGTGTAATCGTCGGCGTTGCTGTGATTGTCACCATGGTTTCGTTTGGCCTTGGCCTGCAGGGGAATCTGGTCGCACGGTTTGGTGCGCTGGATCTGTTTAATGAGATGTCCGTATTTGGCCGGAGCCTGACCAATCTGGCAACTGCCGGTATTAGACCAACGAATCGTGACGCGGACGGTAATCGACGCGGTGGCCCAGGTCTCCCCGCAAACAAATCACCGACCCGAGTCCTTGATGATATGGCAATCGCCGAGATTGCAAAGATACCTGGTGTCTCCTACGTTCAACCGAACCTATCACTGTGGGTTTTCATGCGTTCGAACGGCAAGGTGCGCTCGGAAGGTGCCGCCGGTACTTCTGTTCCAAACCAGGCATCGCGATTCAAGGAGTTTGTCGCCGGTCAAATGGTCTCTTCAGAGAACGCCGACGAAGTAGTGGTTACGGATGCGTTCCTGAATGACTTTGATTACGGGAAACCAGAAGATGCCTTGGGCAAGACCGTCGAGTTTCTTACCACCAGGCAGGACTCGAAACCGAAAAACGAAGGCGACGAAACCAAAGCGGATGATGAAGGCCCGGGTAATTTTTTCGGTATTCCACTTGACGACTCGCCGGGTGAGGATGGTTCCGATTCGACAAACGTAAGCTCACGCACATTCAAGATCGTCGGAGTGCTTAACACGAGAGTTAAGGAGGGACCGGGTCAAGGTGGTCTTCGTGGCCTCATGCCACAGGCGGCCGTTTACCTGCCGCTACCGGCTGCTCGCGCGTGGGCGCGGGACCATCGTGGACCAGGCGCTGAGATCGCGTTGGCCCTGGCTCGGCAGAGCGGCGCGCTCGAGGAAGGGGCACTTGAAGGCTACGACTCGGCGATTGTTCGGGTGGACGATCCGGTTGCTCTCAGTGACGTTCGCAATCGAATAACGGAGCTGGGGTTTGGAAGCTTTTCAATCGTCGATGAACTCGAGCAGATTCGCACTGTGTTTCTGATTATTGATTCTGTGCTGGCCCTGCTTGGCGGCATCTCACTGTTTGTAGCGTCATTCGGAATTGCCAACACTATGGTGATGTCCATTCTCGAACGCACCAGGGAAATCGGAATCATGAAAGCCATTGGCGCTGAAGATCGCGAAATCAAACTCATATTTTTTCTGGAGGCTGCAGTCATCGGTTTCTGCGGCGGAGTGATTGGGGTGATCGTGGCGTGGCTACTTGAGGTGCTCGCTAATCGACTCGCTTATCGATTTATTCTCAAACCGCAGGGAGCGACCTTCGTCGATTTCTTTTCACTACCGCTTTGGTTACCGGCCAGCGCGATAATCTTCGCCCTTGTAGTTTCGATCTTGGCGGCACTGTATCCGGCCTCACGCGCGGCGCGGATCGATCCAGTGAGGGCGTTACGACACGATTAATACGGTTCGTGTTGATTCGTGTTTGTTTAGTGGATCGTCTTACTGCGGTGTGAGTCGGTACGGTCCACGAACTCACGCGAACTACCACCAACAAGACAAGGAAATGGCCCAACACTTAAGGTGCTGGGCCATTGTTTTCCGCCGTTCATGAAATCACCTTAGATTTAGTTCGCCGGTGGTGAAGAAGGCGGCTTGGGTGCGCGCTTGCGTGGTTTTGGTTTAGCGGCCATCTGCGGTTTGGGCGACCAGAAGTCAGGATCCACCGCAGCGAACCGCTGGTCTACATAACTCATACCGGGCGCGAAAGCGTAGATGCTGTTTTCACTAACCATGATTGAGTCACGCACTGCTTTGTCTGCGTCCTTTCGCTGATCGTCAGTCATCGCCGCACGAACCCGCATCGCAATCGGATCGTCCATTTCGGCTAGAGTCCTCATCGGTCTAAAGGCCATGTACGTACCTGCCTGTGCTCCCGACACAACCTGGTAAAGCGCAACGTGAAGATTGTCCGCCTTTGCTTTTTGGCGAGCCACGTTCAGCACCTTCTGAATATAGTCTCGGTAGACCTGGTCGTAGCCCGGGCGCACGCGAGTGGTTGTGATTGAAAAATAACGCATCTGCGGAATGTTAACGCCGGGATTGAAACTCAATTCGGGTCGATAGGCGAGCAGGATGTCGCGCATGCCTGCATGCATCGCTGGACCTTCCTTATCCAGCGCATCCATCTTCACTTTCATTGCGCCGTTGAGAGATGAAATCTTCTTGTCAGTCGCCTTCGTTATTCCTTCGAGTTCTGAAAACGATTCACCGGCGTTAATGTAAATGACCTCATTTTCGTTTCCGGCAAAGGGCACAAGCGCAATGCGATGATTAGGCGCTTGAATCTGACTAAAGATGCTGGCGAAATCTGCAGAATGCCTGCTGTGTGCGCCCATCATGCCGGGCTTGATCTCTTCGCGCACGATCAGGAGCACTTTCGGGGGAGAGTTTTCCTGGGCCAAGACGTTAAAGGCGGACAACAAAACGACTGCAAGGATAAGTAGGAGAGACTTCTTCATCACAAATACCTCCAATTTTTTGTGGGCAGTTTTCTGGGAGACTCGGCATTCGGGTAAGCCGAGCCGTAACTTGAAGCGACGTGGATTTACGGCGTCTAAACGTTTCAATGGGTGTTCCTGGCCGCCAGTCAACCATCAAAACGGTTAACCGAAGTTGGCACCAAACCTTGATCGCCGGGCTAAAGCCACGGTGTTAATGAGAGCGCTCCGCGTGATGATCGTGACCGAATCCAGTTGAGAAATCCTATTGATTTAACAAGAGGGAAAACGTCGCTGAGTTGGTTTAGTGCTGGAAAACTCTATAACCTGGGCGGGCGTTACGATACGACTACGGCTACATCGTGTCAATGATTTGATTTGTCAGGCAGAGGTGCTACCGAGCGGTTTGCCGCAGCGGTTGCAAAAACGTGCGTTTGCGTCCTTTTGAGGAGCAGCACAGGTTGGACATTGACGGCGAGTGGCTTCCAGATTCGCGCCACAGGAATTACAGAACTGAGAATCGGTTGTGGTTACGGATCCGCAGTTGCCGCAACGTCCTGGCAACGGTGGGATGTATCCGCCGGCCTTCTTTGCGATGTGTACCTCGACGGCTTTCCAAACATCCTCGGTCAGCTTGTATTGCCAGTAAGCACCGAGCGCGGGTAGTGCGACAAGTAGTCCCGCCGAAAGCAGGATTGCAACGGCGGCAACGGCCGCTTTGTCGGCCCATTTTTGCATCCCGATTTCAACCCGCGTTCCTCCAGCTTCAGGCGCTATCCTGACAGTCAAAGCAGCAGACAATCCGGTAAGATCTCGCAACGTGCTAGACTTTCTTGCTTGCAAAATCGTCGTGGAGGAAACGTGCATCGTTTGCACTTCATAGTCTGCGTCGAAGAGGCTACGCAGTTCTGAAATCAATTTGGGAGCGTCTGCTTCAACTCCGGGATAATATCGACTGTCCATAATGATCCTTTCGAGTTTTATTCTACGCGTTAGAGAATAGGAATGTTCATCCAAAGTTTCCCGCAGAGAATCGGAAGGCTCAGCGAAATCCAACACATTGAGAGCGAAGGGCACAGATACATAAGTCCCGGTTTGTAATCAAACGGGACTAAATCTGCGCCGCCGGCAGGAGAATAGTTTTGAAAACAATTCGCACACTCTCGACTTTAATCGCCTGTGCCTTTCTGGTGTCTTCGTTTCCCATTAAGTCCGTCTTTTCACAGGGAGCCGGAGGCGCACAACTCGATGGTTTCTCGGTTGAAAACTCGACTCGGCAGCGTCAATTGGAAGAAACATTTCGCGCCGTGCCGACGGCCAATTCCGCGCGCGAGCATTTGCGACGGTTGACTGCTGTACCCCACGTCGCCGGGACCAAAGAAGACTATGCAACCGCCATCTATGTCCGCGATCAGATTCGTAGTTACGGCATCTCAGCCGAACTAAGGGAGTATGAAGTGCTGCTGCCCTATCCCAAGCAGCCGGCGATAGTCGAATTGGTTCGGCCGCGCCGAGAGCGTTTATCGGTGAGGGAAGCAATAGTTCCCGAAGATCCCTCTTCGTCTCATCCGCGAATAATTCCGTTGTTCAATGGTTACAGTCCGAGCGGCGATGTGACAGCTCCGCTTGTTTACGTCAATTACGGATTGCCTCCCGACTATGAAGCGCTCAAGAAGGCGGGCGTTGATGTGAAGGGAAAGATAGCTATCGTTCGTTACGGAAACTCGTTTCGCGGAGTTAAGGCAAAAGTTGCTGAGGACCACGGTGCAGTTGGTTTAATCATTTACTCCGATCCGGCGGATGACGGCTACAGCCAGGGAGATGTTTATCCCAAAGGACCATGGCGTCCATCGAGTTCGGCACAACGAGGATCTGTTCAATACATTTTCGAAGCGCCTGGCGATCCATTAACACCAGGAAAACCTTCGATCCCGGGCGTGCCCCGACTCAAGATGGAAGATGTGAAGGGGCTTCCCCGAATTCCGGTTCAACCAATCTCTTATGGCGATGCCAAGCGCTTGCTTGAGCCACTACGTGGTCCAAGCCGGCCCGCGGGGTTCCAGGGTGGACTCCCGTTTCCATATCACGTTGGTGGCACTGAGCATGTCAAAGTCCATTTGAAGACCCAGATGGATTATCAGGTGCGCAAGATCTGGAATGTGATCGCGCGCATTGACGGCGCTGAAGAGAAGGACCGTTGGGTCATCATGGGGAATCACCGCGATGCCTGGACCTTCGGAGCCGTTGACCCCAACAGCGGCACCACAGCGATGCTTGAAGCTGCTCGTGGTTTCGGCACATTGTTGAAGCACGGTTGGAAGCCACGGCGCACGATTATCCTGGGCAGTTGGGATGGCGAAGAGTATGGGCTGCTGGGGTCGACCGAATACGCGGAAGAACACGCAACCGAGCTCAAGGAAAAGGCAGTCGCTTACCTGAACATGGATGCGGCAGTTTCCGGATCAAACTTCGGCGCAGCATCTGTGCCTTCAATGTGGAAGCTGATTCGTGCGTCGACTCGCGACACGCGAGATCCAAAGACGGGTAAGTCGGTTTATCAGAGCTGGCAGGATCGATCTCGTGAAGGAGATCCGGAAGGCGACATGACTGACGCCGAAACCGGTTCGGATGCGCGGATTGTTGAAGCCCGCATTGGCGCACTTGGATCTGGTTCTGACTTCACCCCGTTTCTGCAACATCTGGGAATACCCTCTACCGACATGGGTTTTGGCGGCGATTACGGCGTTTACCATTCCGCCTATGACTCCTTCTATTGGATGTCACATTTCGGAGATCCGACCTTTGCGTACCACGTGGCGGCAGCGCAGTTGTGGGGCACTGTTGCGCTGCGACTGGCAAACGCTGACGGTCTCCAAATGGATTACCGCGACTATGCCGGCCAAATCCGTGACTACTTCAACGAAAGCTTGAAAACTGCGAAGCGTCGAAACCTCGCCGGGGCGTTGAGTGACAAAGCGATGAGTGTGGCTATAGAAAATTTAGCTGAAGAGGCTGATCGAATTGAAAGATCAAAACGTGATGCACTGGAAGAATCGGGAAGCTTGAAGAGGTCAGCCAAGCTGCGTCGTATCAACGACGCACTAATCATGGTTGAGCGAGCTTTGACAGATGCACGTGGTCTGCGAGGTCGCGCCTGGTACACGCATCAGATTTATGCGCCAGGGACGTTCACAGGCTATGCGGCTCAGCCGTTGCCGGACTTTCGTCAGGCGCTCGATGATCGAAACATCGCAAACGCGCAGGAAGCGCTGGAGAGAATCGTGGTTGCAATCAATCGCGCAACAGAAACGCTGCGCAAGGCGCGCGACTAATCAAGACTAACAAGAAAGGGATATGTATTAGGAGATGGGAATCATGAGGAAAGAGTCTTTGAAAATTTATTTGCCAGCCGCGTTGACGATGGTCTGTCTACTCGCGTCATCGTTTGTGGCACAACAACCGCGGAAAGGCCCTGCCGGGGTGCCAGCAAAAATTAACAATTTGAAAATCAAGTACAAGGCGACTTCGGGAGGTCAATCGTCAGAGAGTACGACGCTGATTCGAGGATCACGCGAACGAACCGATATGCAATTGGGGGCTGGGATGGAAATAATCACCATTACTCAGTGTGACTTAAAACGTAACGTGCAATTGAGCACTGCCGCGAAGAAATACATAGTCACCCCGATGGAGACGGGAGCCACGCCAACTGCTACCGGTGCAGCGAACCCTGCAGGAGCGCCCACGACTCGTGGTGGGGTAGTCACTTACACGACGACGTCAATCGACACCGGTGAGCGGAAAGAGATGTTTGGCTTTACAGCTCGCCACGTAAAGACGACGACAACGATGCAGTCGTCACCCGACGCCTGCACGCCTGTCAATCAGAAGATTGAACGGGATGGCTGGTACATCGATTTCTCATTCGGCATGACCTGCGATCTAAATCGATCGCAGATGATGGGCTCGCCGGCTGCACCGGGCGGTTGTCAGGATCGGTATCAATTTAAGCAGGTTGGCACAGGTCGCGACGGTTACCCACTGATTGAGACAACCACCATGTATGGACCAGACGGCCAGGCCATGTACAGTTCATCGAAGGAAGTCGTTGAGTTATCGCGCGAACCCTTGGATCCGTCGTTGTTTGACATTCCCGCGGGTTACACGGAGACGGCAAATTCACAAGAGTTGTATATGCCGGCCACTGGGTCGTTGCGTTCGTCGGCGATCGTTCCGAGTGTGATGGCTATGATGTTCGGTAAGGCGACGCGAACTGGTTGAGATTGTTTCGAGGAGCCTTTAGGACTGCCGATCAGTTGAAGTTGATCTGGCGCAACCTGATAGTTGATTGCGGTGCGACGACAAGCTAATAAAGCTTGTCGGACACTAAAACTGTGAAGGCCACCTAGTTGGTGGCCTTCTCGCTTTTGCTCTTGGATTTCTTTTCGGTGGCGGCGGGTAGTTTGTTGGCGGCTTGAATGATTGAGTCGGCGTTTTCAGTTAGTTGATCAAACGTACTTGATTCCGATTCGGTTTTCAGCTGCGCTGCCAGAGGTCTCAGTTCCGCAACGAGCCTGGTGGCTGTTGCCGAAAGCTTGCGAAGTGCTTTTGGAATTAGCGGATTGTTTTCATCGCGAGTGCTAACGTCATCAATGTTGCTGATTGCCGAGTCGAGAATTCGCGAGATGTCGCTCATCAGCTCAGCGCGAGATCCGGTTGGCAACTCACCCCACTTTTCCGAATCCTTTTTAAGTTGTTTCGGGTTTGCGCCGGCGCTGTTGTTGATGACAAGCATGCGACGGTCGATAGCTTTGATGTAGATCTCGATGCGTTTATCGAGGACTTGCGCATCCTGGACCAGTTGGATTTCTTCGGGTGTGAAGTAATCACGACCCTGTTGCGTGGTGGCATTAGCTGCCATAGATGTTAACGAGGGAACCAAAATCATTCCGATCATTAACAGGCGTGCAATAAGAGGATTGCTCATGGCTTTTTCACTTCCGTCGCGTTGAGGGCTTTCTGAGGTTGGACCCCCTCCTGTTTCGGGATCTTTGCATTCGGATCTCGAAAAACGGTGTGGCCGTAAAACGAATTCAGAGCTTCAGTTCGTCCGTTCCTCGCATACTCTTCGACTTCCTTAATCCAAACTGAATACTCAGCCGGCGTACTGCGCCTTAGTGCGACCAAGCGCGGAGCGTGTGCTCGCAGCGTCAGCTCAAGACGTTTGTAGAGGTCCCTTGTCTTGTTGCTGTCGATTTTCATTTTTCTCAGGAAGTCGAACGCGTCTTCCAACAAGGCCCAGTAACGGCCAATTGCACCGGAGGCGGCAGGAAAGTCGCTTCGCGTGTTATTTGCCTCCGCTGAAGCAAGGTGTGTCTCAGCTAGAGAGATGGTTACCTTCAAGCGAGACTTCGGATCGTCAGCTTGATCGATCTGAGCTCGCTCCAAACGAGGAATCGCTTTCATTGGCGGCGGCGCCACATCGGGCGACGGTTGGGGATCCTGTGCGCTCGCCGCCGCGCCAAGCGAAACAGTCATCAAAAATATGATGTATAGAGTTCGAAGCATTACGGTTGCTATTTGCCAGCCTCGTCCGCTCTGAAAATCTTCAAGGCTTTCGCTTCTTATCCCCCTTCTTTACGCCTTGTCCAAGTTGGATCTGACGGCGCAAAGACGGCAGCCTCAGTTTTACTTTCTCGATTTCAAGCTCGTTTGTTGACTGATTTGCCTTCGCCAGGAACAGTTCATACGATGCCAGGGCCGCGTCGTATGCTCCCAGATTATCATGGGCAGTCGCAATAAAATAGTGAGTGATTGTTAGGTCGGGCCGCGCTGCTAACAGCCACTGATATTCGGTTAAAGCTTCAGGAAATAACTTGAGTGCATAAAGCGCAGTTGCCAGGTTCGCATGGGCTGCGTAGTTGTCTGGTGAGTGTGAAATCACTTTTCGCAGGACATTAACTGCGTCCGCAAATCGTCTTGCTTGAACGAGCGCAGAACTGTATCCAGTGGCATACGTGACGTTGGTGGGTTCGATCTCTAGAGCGCGGCGGTAGAAGTCGAGCGAGCGAGCTGGATCGAGTTTTCGATTAATGTCTCCCAAACGCGACAATAGCATCGCGCTCTTTGGATTCTTTTGCAGCAACTTCTCTAGCGCAGGCCCAGCAATCTCATCGTCGTCGCTATTGGCCGCCGCAATTTCTTCAGGTGTACCGAGTACCCCTTTGGTGCCGCCAGCGGCAGAAGTCGATGCCTCGACCAAACCATTAGCCTTCGCGACTCTGAGTGACTCATCAGCTTTGCCAGCTTGATCGTAAGCGGCTGCAATTCGCAAGGCATTCGACTTATCGCCCTTCACCAAAGGCTCTGCGTTAGTTAGGTCGGCGATGGCGCGTTCCTTATCTCCAGCGGCCAACCGAATTTCAGCGCGCTCGATTAGAGCGGATACTTGAAGCGGCTCGAGTTCAAGAAGATGGTCCAAACTGGCCATTGCACTAACATTGTCGCCGGCAGCGCGTTCTGCTAAAGCACGAAGCAACCATGTTGCCGCTGGTGCATCGGGAGCTTTCGTGGCTTGAGTTGCAAGTTCAACTGCTTCCTTCGGAGATCCTGCGCGGAGCCGAATGTCGGCAAGCATGCGAAGGGCCAAGCTGTTTTTCGGATCGATCTTGAGAGCTTGGCGAAGCATCACTTCTGCTTCCGGTTCGCGTTTGAGTCTTACCAGCAGCGCTCCTAATGAAGAGTAGGGAAGTGACCACTCCTTCTTGAGTTCTATGGCTCGACGAAAGCCTGCTTCGGCCTCCGTTAACCGTTCCATGGTTACGAACAGAGTGCTTCGCTGAAATTCGGCCTCGGGAAATTCCGGTCGAACTTTGAGCGCCTCGTCGTAAAGTTGAAGAGCTTTGTTTAGATCTCCACGCGCATGAGCATTTTGTCCACTCTCGAACAATTTCACCGGGTCGGCGCCATCGCCAAAGGATTCTTCTGTTTGCCCCGGGGTTACTTGCGATGATCCCAATAGGATCAGCAACATCATCGAAAGCAACACACCATACCTTCGATCAATCACTTGAAATTGGGTGAATGGAGCGTTCATGAAAACGAATCAGATCCGGAGAGAAAAACTTCTGAGGAGAGTTGGATGTTAGCACGCTAAAACCAACTACGTCCAAACGACGTCACTCTTGAACAACGCCCGCTTCGAGTGCTATCACGTTTTTGAGATGCTGGTTGCGTTGCTCTTGATGCATGGGATAACATTGCCGCGTAATCCCATTATTAATTGAATTGGAAAAACGAGACGCAATCGGCGCGCAAGTGTCTCCTGATACCGGAGCCTAGTTTGAGCACCACTTTGATCGAAAATGAAGACCGAATGGTAGGCGTCGAGACTGACGGCTACGTGGCTATCTCGAAAGAAGAGAAGCTGCGAGGGATCTTTCGAGAGATGGGCTCGGTGGTGGTGGCGTTCTCCGGTGGCGTTGACAGCAGCTATGTGGCGTACATCGCCAACGAGGAGCTTGGGGATAGCGCATTATGCGTGACCGGCCAATCAGAAAGCCTTTCCGGCTATCAGCGCGATCAGAGCGATGATCTGGCTAAGCAGTTCGGTTTCCATCGTGAAGTTATTAAGACGGACGAGCTGGAAAATCCGAACTATACGTCGAACAGTCCCCAGCGTTGTTACTTTTGTAAGGACGAGCTCTATCGAAAGCTCGAGACCCTTGCTTCTATCAGGAACATCCCGTTCATCGTTGATGGCTCAAACTGCGATGATCTTGGTGACTATCGCCCCGGTCGAGCTGCGGCGGTTGAGCACAGTGTCCGCAGTCCGCTTATTGAGGCCGGAATGACCAAGGCCGAAGTAAGGATCTTAAGTCGTAGGGTTGGATTGCCCACATGGGACAAGCCGGCCAGTCCGTGCTTGTCGTCACGCATTGCATACGGTACTCCGGTGACGATTGAGAGACTGTCAGAAGTTGATCGCGGAGAAGAGATCTTGAGGGAACTTGGGTTTCGCGAGTTTCGCGTGCGACATCACGATAATCTGGTGCGGCTGGAAATCGCGTCTGCTGAGATGGGGAGGATGCTTGACCAGGACCTCTTCGCTGTACTAGCTGAGCGGTTTCGTCTGCTGGGGTTCAAGTACGTCACTCTGGATCTTCAGGGATTTCGAAGTGGTTCAATGAACGAGGTTTTGGCGATCAGCGGCGAAGCGCCAACTGATTGATGTGAATTTATTTGTTCGGAGAGACAAATGCAGAGTAGGCAAAGCACAAACTACGTTGACGACATCCGTGAGATAAAGGAAGCAAACCCTTTCGAATCGATGATGTCGCGTTTTGACAGAGCGGCGCAGTTGCTCAATTTGGACGCGGACCTGTACGCGGTGATGCGCGTTCCGAATCGCGAACTGAAGGTTTATATCCCCACTCGAATGGACTCCGGGCGAATTCAGGTTTTCGAAGGTTACCGGGTTCAACATAATTTTGCTCGTGGACCAGCTAAGGGGGGAATCAGGTACTCGCCCGACGTCAATCTTGACGAGGTCCGTGCTCTGGCGGCTTGGATGACGTGGAAATGTGCCGTGGTAAACGTGCCATTTGGAGGAGCTAAGGGCGGGATTATTTGTGATCCTCAGCAGATGTCCATCGGCGAACTTGAGCGGATGACTCGCCGCTATGCGTCGGAACTGCTCGATTTCATTGGCCCGGAGAAGGACGTGCCGGCGCCTGATATGAATACGAATGAACAGACGATGGCCTGGATCATGGACACCTACTCCATGCACGCCAGGCATACTGTTACTGCAGTGGTCACCGGTAAGCCGATCGACCTTGGAGGGTCTTCAGGCCGCCGAGAGGCCACCGGGCGAGGCATCTTGTTTGTCATCAACGAGGCAGTGAAGCGACTTGGAATGGTGCCGGGAAGCACCAGGGTCGTGGTTCAGGGTTCGGGGAATGTCGGTGGCATCGGAGCTGAACTCCTGCACGACGCGGGATATAAGGTAGTGGCCATTTCTGATGTGCATGGCGGAATATACAATCCCGATGGCATAGACATTCCGGGAGCGTTGAAGCATCTGCAGGCCAGCAGATCTTTTGAAGGATTTCCGGGCATTGAGAAAGTGACCAACAGCGAACTACTGGAACTGGATTGCGAGGTGTTGGTGCCGGCGGCGACTGAGAACCAGATAACGTCGCAGAATGCCGACAAAATCAAGTGCAGGGTTTTGGCCGAAGGGGCTAACGGGCCGACCACCGCCGGTGCGGACGAAATCTTGCACGATAAAGGGATTTTTGTGATTCCGGACATCCTCGCAAACGCCGGTGGCGTGACTGTTTCCTATTTTGAATGGGTTCAGGACCGCATGGGCTACTTCTGGCGGGAGGACGTGGTTAACCAAAGACTCCAGGACACGATGGTCGCCAGCTTTAACGATTTGTGCCGCTACGCCGATGCTCATTCGGTTGACACAAGGACCGCAGCATACATGCTCGCCATCGACCGGGTGGCCTACGATACACGCATGCGCGGCATCTATGCGTGACGGAAAAAACATAAAGAAATTGGGCCAAAGCAAGGAAAAGGTCTTGATTTCACTCAGAAGGTAGAGTATGGTCTGGTGGATTTTGTACCTCGGACTAGTGTGAAGATTTTTTGGAGCCTTGGGCCAGGTTTGGGTGCTGAATCGTTGACACTAAACCGCGCATTCCGTATAAGGGTCGCGATTTAGATTTTCTCTAGCCGCGAATTGGACCAGGGATCCAGCCACTCGGTTGTATTTAGAAAAATCGGGTCCAGGGTTAGGTTCGATTCGTTAGCTTGCAGATTGGCGCCTCCGAATTGCTAAGGAAGATATGCCGGACATGTGACCGGCCACTTGCTGACGGAGGCATTCATAATCAAACTTCTATACTCATTTCGCAGGAGGATTGCGATGAGACTCGCAACTAGGGCGCTTCTATCCGCGCTCACTATTTTAGTTTTATGTGCTGCAGTGTCAGCACAGGCAGTGAGATCTGAGAGGGATCCGCGGAATCAAGCTCCCGCAATCGGCACCGGCGGTGTTCCAGGTGGGCCAACCGGTTTGTTTACTGTCTATGACGGGGCAACGATCCGACGAGGGGAATTCACATTTAGTATCGCGTATAGCAATTACGATCGCGATCCGGGCAATGTGGATATTACCGATGTGCCGCTCAGCTTCAACGTTGGTCTCAATGACCACGTTGAACTCTTTTTTAAGACCAACGGCTGGCGCGGTATCAAGGTCAACAGTCCACAAAATCTTTCAAGTTTCTACCTTCCAAATTCCCAGCTAATCTTCGGAGCAGGCCTGCTATGCACTGGTCCCGCGATTATCCAGGCACCCGTACGTGTTTCTGGTCCATTGGGACCTGAAGGCGCCGTTTTCAGACCTGCTGGACCGCCGTGCAATGCTGGTGGTCAGCCGTTTAGGCAGTTTCCGTTTACTGGTGCGACTGGTCCTTCGTTCGCCGTGTCTCCGCCAATCGCGGGTGCGCCGTTCGTAAGCGTCCTTGGAGTGCCGACAGGTGGTAATGGCAATTTCGGCGGCGCCTCGAATTTCCCAGGCGTGGGTTCGGTTGTGGGCAGCATCCTTCCGGGTGTGGTGCTGGCTACCGAAATCCTGCCGCCGACCATATTGGCGACCCCGACACGGGTGCCGACAGTATTCACGATATTGCCGTCCTACCTTCCTGATGCACCGTTCATCAACAGACTGTATGGAGAGTCCAGCTTCACCGACATGGTTGTTGGAGCGAAGATTCGCCTGACCGGTCCGAATAACGCCTTTGGATTTGGTTTTGTGCCTTTCTATCGCTGGTACCTTGATAAGGCCAACGATTTCTCAGGCTTCAATCAGATGCAGCGTGGCGCCGGCACAGGTGCAGACATTGGCGATTTTGGTTTGGTCATGTTTGCTGATGGTAGACTGAGCGAACACGTTAATGTATCAGCTAACCTCGGTTACATCCTGAACAGCAATCCTTCGAGCGATGCAATGGGTGGTGCGGTTCTGCTCGATCGTCCGGATGAGTTCTTGGCAGGCGTCGGCTTCGATTTCCCTGTTAACAAACACTTCCAGGCAATCGGTGAAGTTCGCTCAACCATGTATGTGGGTGGCAGAACGCCAAATGCTCTACCGAATAATCCGGTGGAAGCGATTGGTGGAATCAGAATATTCCCACGCCGCTGGTTTGGTTTCAGTGCGGCCTATCGCCGTCACCTAAACCAACAGGATGGAGCACACTTTGAAGGCTCAGCTTTCAACGTCTCTATCAACCAGATAACCAACGTATTCGTCCCAGGTCGCGGTATCGTAGTCGTCCCGGCCACGTCACGTGCTGTCACGGCAGGTGGATTGCCGAATGCTTTCCGGCCTTCGGATGATCCGAACGGATTCATGTTCCAGTTCTTTGCTGGTCACCGCAATTCACGCGGATTGCCTCCATTGCCGAACGTGGCTCCAGTTGTTTCAGTCTCGGCTTCCATGGCTAGCATAACGCTGCCCTGCCCGCCGGGAACTAGTTCGGAAAGTTGTACGCCGAGTGCATCACGCTCAGTGGACTTGACCGCAGCAGCAACTGACGCGGACAACGACACGCTGCTTTACACGTGGTCGGTAACAGGTGGACGTCTAACCGGCGAAGGCCGCGCGGTCACTTGGGATCTATCGGGTGTGAATCCAGGTACTTACACCGCAACGGTTGAAGTGAACGATGGCAATGCACACACGGTTAGCGGTTCCACAACCGTTACCGTTGCAGAGTGCACCAACTGTCGTCCGCCATGCCCGACTGTTTCGGTCAGCTGCCCGTCTGATGTTGATCAGGGATCACCGATTACGTTTACTGCATCCGTTTCTTCGGACCAGAGCGTAACCTACAACTGGTCAGTCTCGGCCGGTACTATCAGCAGCGGTCAGGGAACTTCATCCATCACGGTTGATACGGCAGGTCTGGGTGGACAGTCGGTCACTGCGACCTTAGAGCTTGGCGGACTTGATCCGGCATGTTCGAGAACCGCATCGTGCACGACCTCGATCCGAGCGCCTAAGCCAGTCGCGACGAAGTTTGACGAGTACGGCGACATCCGCTTCAACGATGAGAAAGCCCGTCTCGATAACTTCGCTATTCAGCTGCAAAACGCGCCAGGATCGACAGGCACAATCGTCGCCTTCGGCACCTGCGCCGGTCAGGCACAAGCCAGAGCAGACCGCGCCAAGGATTACCTTGTTAACACGCGTGGTATTGATGCTGGTCGCTTGACGACAGTGGACGGCGGTTGCCGCGAAGACCTGGTGGTTGAGTTGTGGCTCGTGCCGACTGGCGCGGACGCACCGATACCGACCAATTCCGCGACCGTGTCGCCTTGTCCGGAATGCAGGCGAGCCGCACCGCGACGTCGTCGTGGTCGGATGGATGAATAACAATAAACGCTCGCGTGCTTGAGACGCGAAGCCTTCCGCAGCGGGCGATGTTTCATCAGAAGCATCGCCCGCTTCGCTTTTGCGCTGCAAATATTTAGGTTTACAACGTCCCCCAACAAGACCGGCATCGAAAGCACCGGTAAGTTAGTAGATACAAACAGGAAAATTTGTATTAAACTTACGCCGACGCGGCCCCCCTAACGCCGAATTATCTTGAAAGTGATTTGAAAATATATGAATAAGCGATTGCCTAATCTCATTCTCGTGGCTTCGATTCTGATAGCCTCAGTCGTGCCGTTTCCAGCGTTTGCCTGGGATTCTGATGCCACTAGCGTAGCGGCGGCTGATCCCGGAGCCTACTCCGACGATTGGCGCACCAATGGCCCGCCGGGAGGCGACGTGCGAAGTCTCGTGGTCGACCCGAGTAATCCCGATCGGTTCTATTTGGGGACGTTAGACGGGCAGATGTACACGTCGAATGATGCTGGCAAGAGCTGGGATCTGCTCTACAACTTCAATAAGCCTAAACTCTTTGTAGATCACATTATCGTTGACCCACGGGACTCAAAGACTCTCTACGTTGCGGCGCATCGCCACAAGGAGGCAGGTGGATTTTTCAAATCTGTCGATGGCGGACGTAAGTGGCGCGAAAGCTCAGAGCTGAAGGGCGAAGCGCTGCATTCGCTGTTTCAATCGGAATCAAATCCCAATGTCCTGATCGTCGGCACCTTCAATTCGATGTTTCGTTCGGACAATTCAGGCGACTCGTGGTTTCGGTTACCAACTCAGAACACTCCAGGCCTGGTTCACGTTGAATCCATAGCTATCGACCCCAGGACGTCAAACACAATTTACGCAGGCACCTGGTACTTGCCATATAAGTCGACTGATGGTGGCCAGACCTGGAAAAGCATTAAGAACGGCATTATTGACGACTCAGACATCTTCGCGATCGATATCAACCCGCGCGACCCAAATCACGTGATCATGTCCGCTTGTAGCGGCATCTACGAAACCAAGAATGGTGGTGACAACTGGGAGAAGGTGCAGGGCATTCCTTCGCAGTCGAGAAGGACCCGCGCAATTCTTCAGCACCCGACAATTCCGGGTTTGGTTTTTGCCGGTACAACTGAAGGCTTCTGGCGTTCGGAACGAGGCGGAAACAAAGACTCCTGGATGGTGACTACCTCCCGACAACTGGAGATCAATTCGATCACAGTTCACCCGTCACGTCCCCAAACGGTTTACATCGGTACGAATAACTACGGCGTGATGGTTTCGTATGACGGCGGGAAAAACTTTGCTCCAACCAACGGTGGTTATAGCGGCAGATTTGCAAACGTGATCCTGCCAGACCGCGAGATGCCGAACCGAATCTACGCCGCGACTATTAATACAACGACCGGCGGCGGCTTCTTCTTCCTAAGCACGGATAACGGTGAAAGCTGGCGGCCGTCTATGCGCAACATGCCGCCTCGCTTGATCACTTATGCAGTGCTGCAGGACAGCCGCGACGCCAATACGATTTTGCTAGGAACCAATCTCGGCGTTTATCGATCGATCGATCGAGGCGCTTCATGGGCACCAATCGCGATCGTGCCAGTTCGCACAACCGGGAAAAAAGGGAAGGCGACGCGTAGAGCACCCGCACCCTCGGCGAACGAAACGGTGCGCCGAGCGCAACAGGCACTCAATGCAGCGGGGTATAACGTTGGTGTCCCAGATGGACGATCGGGTACCAAAACCGTGGCGGCGCTGAAAAAATTTCAGGCGACTCGTAGTTTGACTGTGACCGGCAAGTTTGATGACGCGACACTTGCCGAACTGGGAGTTAAGGGAACCGCTGGTGATCCAGCGGCATTGGTTTCGTTGTCGGATGCAGTTAATGCGCTTGCTGAAACATTTGACGCTGAGAGTCAACGTCCCGTTTTTCTGGCGGCGACGAATACCGGACTCTACCGGAGTTTCGACCCGACGAAGGGATGGCAAAAAATGCCATTTGGCGCAGGAATAGATGCGCGAACTACAGCGATTTCTGTTGACGCTCAGTCTCCGGATACGATCTTTGTCGGTACCGCATCTTCGGGTTTGTTGGTTTCGCGCGACGCTGGAAAATCATGGCAGCGCGTATCCGGGGTCCCCGACGACGCGCCAGTAAACACGATCGCGCGTAGCCCAAAGCGCTTGAGCTATGTCTACGTTGGAACTAAGCAGGCGTTCTTCATGTCGAAGGATGACGGCGTATCGTGGACCCGCAGGGGCGGGAATCTTCCGTTCGGCGATTTCACTAGCATTCTGATTAACCCCCGCAACGCCGATGAAGTATTTGTCGGCAACGCTTATCAAACAGGCGAAGTAGGCGGAGGTGTCTATCGGACGATAAACGCCGGCACCACGTGGGCCAGAATTGATCCGAAAGAACGCCGAGTGCCCAGCCAGAGAATTTGGGCTTTGGCGTTAGACGCGCAGAACCAAAACACCCTGTTTGTAGGATCCCATTCGGCGGGCGTCTACGTCGTTCCTCGCGCGCTTGAGACTGCAGCAGTTACCGATCGGTGATTGCAGGCTCAAAAAGGCGGGGAACGTTTCGCCTAAAACTCGTTAGCTTGTTGGAGCAGGGCATGTTAGCGCCTTGACATGCCCTTCTTTCCGCGTGTACATTGCGAGCCTACCCGGTAAGCGGCTAGTGATTGTCGGACCAAGCGGGTGACTACGGGCGCGCGGAAATCGAAACACATAAAAACCTCCTTTTCCAAATCTAAACGGCTCGCATTCCTCGCAAGCTTCAAACCCCGACAACATCACCAGGCAGAAATGATGCTAGTGCCGCTTGAGCACTGTGCTTTCGCACTCGAGTGAGTTATCTAAAACGAGTGAAGCAGAACCGATCTGGGGCAGTGAATTTTCCGGGACGCAGGAGTTTGCATGGCTAGTGAAGAAAAGAAACTTAACAATCAACCAACCGAACAACCCAACAACCAGTCTTCCAGCGAGCAGGAAGCCGCGCAGTCGATAAACAATCCCACTCAACCGGCTCAACGTTCAGCGCCAACTTCGCACTCAGACGATGATGACGATCAGCGTCCCATGGGCGATGTTGATTTTGGCCAGCTGCTCGATCAATTCGAGCAGGAGCAAGCTTCGCTACAGGAAGGCGAAGTCGTGCGGGGCACCGTCGTTGGAATCAGCGAACGTGGCGTTGTCATTGACTTCGGTTACAAATCAGAAGGCATTGTGAACCCCGCGGAGTTCACCGAAGACGGGGTCCTGGCAGTTAAGCCTGGTGATGAAGTCGATGTGCTCGTTAAGAACATGGAGACGGCCGATGGATTGCCTATCCTCTCCAGAGCAGACGCCGTGCGTATGCGTGCCTGGGACGATTTGGAGAAGGCTTATCGGGATGGTACCAGCATCAAGGGTCGTGTGGTTGAACGCATCAAGGGTGGTTTGCGAGTCGATATCGACGGCATAGGAGCTTTCCTACCAGGCTCGCAGGTCGACGTTCGCCCGGTGCGAAATCTTGACTCGCTACGTAACCAGGAGATCGATGCCAAGGTAATCAAACTCAATCGCAAGCGTTCAAACGTGGTCCTGTCACGCAAGGCTGTGATCGAGGAAGAAAACGCGGGGCGTAAAGGACAGACACTTCAGCACATTGAAGAGGACATCGTGGTCGAGGGGCAGATAAAGAACCTGACTGACTACGGTGCGTTCGTCGATCTCGGCGGAGTAGATGGTTTACTCCACGTCACCGACATGTCCTGGGGCCGTCTGCTGAATCCGAGCGAACTGTTTAGAGTTGGCGACAATATTCAAGTAAAGGTCCTGAAGTTCGATAAAGACCGCGAGCGCGTTTCTCTGGGATACAAACAGCTACTGCCGGATCCATGGTCTAGTGTAGACGAGCGGTTCCCAGTTGGCGCGAGAGTTCCCGGACGGATTGCCAGCGTGGCGGACTACGGCGCATTCGTTGAACTCGAGAATGGCGTTGAGGGTCTGGTCCACGTTTCCGAGATGAGCTGGTCTAAACGGGTGAAGCATCCGAGCAAACTGGTGAACCCTGGTGACAGTGTGGAAGTGGAAGTGCTGAGTGTTGACCCCAAGGCCCGCAGAATCAGCCTGGGCATGAAGCAGATTCAGGACAACCCATGGCAAACTCTCCACGAACGTTATCAGGTTGGCACTCGCGTCCACGGACGCGTGCGAAACATGACTGACTTTGGGGCCTTCATAGAGATTGAAGACGGTGTTGATGGCTTGGTCCACGTTTCCGATATTTCCTGGTCGCGGCGCATCAAGCATCCGAGTGAGGTACTCAAGAAGGGTCAGGAAATCGATGCGATTATCACCAGCATCGATGCGGAAAACCGTCGGTTATCACTCTCAATCAAGGATCTCGAACCAAACGCCTGGGATCGTTTTGTCAACGACCATAAGCCCGGCGACGTGGTAAAAGGCAAGATAGCCCGGTTTGCTAACTTCGGTGCATTTGTTGAACTTGACGACAATCTTGAAGGACTGTGCCATATCTCCGAGCTCTCGGATGAACGCGTCGAGAAGCCGGAGGATGTCGTCCAGCTTGGCCACGAAATGGATTTCAAAATCCTCAGAATTGACGTCGAAAGTAAGAAGATTGGATTGTCGGCAAGGGCCGTTGGCAAAGAGGATGAACCAATCATCGACACCAAAGTCTATTCGTCCCAGGCCGGAAGCGGTATGGCTTCCCTGGGCGAATTAGCCGATTTCGGATTGGCCAGGCCTGAACCAAAGGCTACTCCCGAACCGGAGCCAAAGGCTGAAACCGAAGCAGGGACCCCAATTGCGGCAGAAGAGGCTGCCCCTGAGTCGAGTGCGGCTGTGGAAGAGCCTGTAGAGTCGCAAGAGGAAGTTACGCCGGTTGAAGAGCCGCCAGCGGATGGTCCTCCCGTAATCGAACCGGAACCCACCGATGCGATAAAGGAACCAGAGCCTGAGGACAAGCCCGAGGTGACTCCTGAGCCCGGAACGGAACAGGAACAGGAACCGAAGTAAACTTTATTCTCGCCCCGGGGTACCAGGTCTTCCTCATTTGGGTTCAGCGGGGCTTCGAACAAATCTTGCTCGGCGCGATTGTTTTCTGATAGGGTACGAACCCTAACACCTCGCCTGTCTAAATACTATTTTGTTTACAAGGGTTGGGAATTTTGGATCTGTGGGCCATCTTCTTGCTGAGGTGATTCATGACTAAAGCGGAACTTGTCGAAGACGTTGCCGAGGCGGCAGAACTTACCAAAAAGGATGCCGAGCGATTAGTCGAGATTGTCTTCGAAAGTATCATTGAGACATTAAATCAAGGCGAGAAAATCGAACTCCGGGGTTTTGGAAGTTTTCGCGTGCGTGAAAGAGGCGCTCGACGAGGCCGAAACCCCAAGACCGGAGATCCGGTCAGCATACCCGCGAAGCGTGTTCCTTATTTCAAACCAGGCAAGGAACTAAAGGAACTCATCAACGACCACGCTCCTTCGCAACCACCCGCAGAGAATGCAGTTGGCAGCATTCCTGAGGATGGACATCGCCCTCCCGTTTTGTAACCCACCATCGCAAGGATCGCCCACATTGGATAGGCTCTGGAGTCCCTGGCGTTCTGAGTACATTGCCTCCGGCAATGCTGATTCAGAATCGCGTGATTGCGTGTTCTGCGCGATTGAGAAAAACCATCAGGATGACGCCACCAATTTTGTAGTGCACCGTGCTCTTCATTCTTTCATCGTCCTAAATCTATATCCTTATACAAGCGGACATTTGCTGATAGTGCCTAACGAGCACCTAGGTGAACTCGAACTTGCCCCCAAGGAAGTTACTGATGAAATGATGGACTTAACCAAGCGTTCGCAGAGCGCTTTACGCGAAGTTTATCGGCCCGAGGCGTTTAATGTGGGGATGAATCTAGGCCGGGCGGCAGGTGCCGGAATTGCGGATCACATTCACATTCACATACTGCCGCGTTGGAAGGGCGACACTAACTTCATGACTTCTGTTGGTGCGACTCGCGTCCTACCGGAAGATCTGGCTACCACCTACCAAAAGCTGCGAGAAAAATTCTAGGGTTTATCGCTGCGACACTTTCCTGATAATCGCTTCGTCCTCAACTTCACCAGCTTCATTGATGGGAACATCAGCCGCGTGACTGTAAGTGATGCCGCGTTCTTCACTGTCGATTTCGGCAGCTGGAAATGCGGTTAGCGGCCCTGTCATCTGCGGAGGATTGAAACCCGGGTAGTCAATACGCGCGTGGTAGATTGCCGTTAGTGCACTGATTACCGCTTCTCGAATAGTAGTTAGTTCCTGCAGAGTTAGATCGCACTCATCGAGCTGTCCGTCGCTGACGATCGCGTCGACGATCTTTATGACGATGGCACGAATATTTTCGGGGTCAGGACGAGCAAGAGAACGCGCCGCCGCCTCGCAAGAGTCAGCGAGCATCATGATCGCCGCTTCCTTGAACTGCGGCTTCGGACCCGGATAGCGAAAGTCTCGTTCGTCAATTACCTCGCCGGGCTTCGCGTGGCTTTGCGCCTTCCGCAAAAAGAAGTGCAAGGTGCGCGTGCCGTGATGCTGAGGGATAAAGTCCGCGATCTTCTGAGGCAGGTTTATTTCCCTGGCCAACTTCATTCCGTAGGTGACGTGGCTGGTGATAATCCGCGCGCTTTGTGTCGGCCTCATGCGGTCGTGCGGATTTTCACCTTGCTGGTTTTCAACAAAATACTCGGGCGCCGCAACTTTGCCGATGTCGTGATAGAGAGCGCCAATCCTCGCCAACAATGGGTTGGCCCCCACTGCCCTGCAAGCGTCTTCAGCCAGTTGCCCGACTGCATGCGAATGCTGATTCGTTCCCGGAGCACGCAAAGCCAACTGGCCTAACACCGGCAGGTCGGCATTTGAAAGCTCAAGTAGCTTGACGTCTGTAAGGATCCCAAAAACAGATTCGTTTACCGGTAGACCACCCGCCGCAAACGTGGCGGTTAACAACCCGCCGACAAACCCACAACCGAGCGCCATCAGAACATTGTTCAAAGTGATCGGCTGCTGCGCGTAGGCAAGTAAGGCAACCGCCATCAGAGCATTCACAGCTCCTACTAACAGGCCAGCTATCGTTACAGATTGTCGTTCCCGATACCGTCCAATTCCATAAACAGCGGTTGCGCACGAGGTCATTGCAAAGATCGCCGTCTGAACTCCAGTGGGCGCGAGCATCCCCGCAAATAGGGCAGTCACGATTCCAGTAAGAAACGCTAGTTGCGTATCGACCAGCATCACGACCAGCAGCGACGCGGCAGCAAAAGGAATCGCAAAATTCCAAAACATCGGCTCGTTAAAGGGCGCCGTGGTCATGCGGCTGGCGATCGCGTCGCCGAAAAGGAAACTCACGCGCATCAGCGCGGTCTCAACCACGATGGCTGAGCCTACCAGGGCAAATGCTCGCGCTTTGGACAATGATAAAGCAGAGGCGGTGCTCCGGTGTTCGGTAAACTTCCAGACGGTCCAAAAAACCGCAAAGACTATTACGAGCAAGCCAATCAGATGGTGCCACGGCCTGCCCGTCTGACCAGTGCTTTTCAACGCCGCAAACTTCGCCAGCATTTCCGGCGTTACAGTATCGCCTTCGCGTGCGATCGACTGGTTGCGTTTGAGTGTGACGGTTGAGAGAGGAATCTTGTTAGCTTCGATCTCGCGTTGCGTTGCCGTTGCGGTTTGATCCAAAACGACGTTCGGACGAATCAAAGGAAGAATTGCAGAGACAAGCGCGATCTTTTGTTCCTGAGGAAGCCCGGGCAAACTCAACAGCTTTAGTTCGAGTTCCTGACGCGCCGCGCTCAACGCCACCATTCTCGTGCGCGGCCCAGGCACAACCATCTGTGCCGAAGGGTTGCGAACATCAACCAACACAATTTCCTGGTTCAGTCGCTCGGCATCGGTGTCGTCATAGATATAGCGATCAGATCCGTCGCGGATCAATTTCGAAATGCGTTCGAGATCGTCTGCGGTAAGCGCTTTTGCCGCTAACGCACGCGCGACTCCGTTTCCGCCTTCTCCCGTCCAGGTAAGGTCTTTGACGGGAGATCCGGCGTCGATGTGTTTCTGCAGTTCTTCCCAGGCGGCTCGGAAACTTCTAGCTGAGCTGGTGCCGCGTGTCGAATCAAAATTAAAAACGGGGCGGGTTGCTTGTCGGGCAAGATTGCGTCGTCTCTCAGTATCAACAATATCAACCGCTGTGATATCGCCGCGCGCCACGATGTTGCCCCTCACCACTTCGCCTTCTCGATACTCCTCGGCGAAGCCTGATGGTGTGCCGGTAAACAGCAGAGCACTTGTCACCGCCACCAGAACCCCAAAGCCAATCAGCATTTGCGTCCTTGGCTGAAAAGCCTTGAGTGGACGCAGGGCATACTGGCTGAGCATGTCCCGTGCACGACTGAATGGTGTGGTAAATCTAGGGCGACGTGCCATATTCGTTTAAGTTCTTTCAGGCGCTCTATGCACTTTGAACGCGGCGGTTCGGTTCACCGAACGATCTACTGGTGTCGAGACCCATATCGCGTGAAAGCATGTGGCCTATGCTTTCGATCAAAGGCGACAAGCTCGCGCGCTTCAGGGCTGACAGCGTAACTACTTCTCGCTCGCCGCCCTGGCTCAGGTGCCGAGCAATTGCTTCAATATCTTCGGGTGCAAGCAAATCCACCTTGTTCAAGGCCAGGATGTTCGGGATGCGCGAGATTTTGAGCTCTTCCAAAATCTTTGCCACGGATTCTATTTGTTGGGACCAGCGTGGGTTTGAGACGTCCACGAGGTGAATCAGCAAACGGCTGTCGCTGATTTCCTCTAAGGTGGCGCGAAAGGCGGAGAGCAGCCCCGGCGGCAAGTCGCGAATGAAACCGACAGTATCGTTAATAATGACTTCCTGTTCACGCGGCAGACGCAGCCGTCGTGACGTTGGGTCGAGCGTGGCAAACATTCGTTGCTCAGCGCGCACGTCACTATTCGTCAGTGCGTTCAGCAGTGTCGATTTTCCGGCGTTTGTATAACCTACGATAGAAATCACGGGAAGCTCATTCCGCGTACGCACTTTACGACGCTCTTGTCGCCGGTGGCGCTGCGTTTCGATCTCTTTCTCAAGCCGGTTGATCCTGTCGCGCACACGGCGACGATCCATTTCGAGTTTTGTTTCACCTGGTCCGCGACCGCCAATGCCACCTGCCAGTCTGGAGAAGGCTGAGTCCTGACCTGCGATCAGCCGCGGTAAAAGATATTTCAGTTGGGCCAGTTCCACCTGAATCTTGCCCTCACTTGATTGCGCTCGCTGGGCAAAGATGTCGAGTATGAGCTGCGAACGGTCAATGATTTTCAGGTCAGTCTCTTCAGACAGCGACCTGACCTGGGCCGGCGTCAGCTCACGATCAAAAACAAGCATATCTGCTCCAAGTTGGAGCGACCGGATCAACAGCTCTTCTAACTTGCCGCGTCCAAGCACCGTACGAGCATCAATTGCCTGGCGTCGTTGAATCACTTTGTCCTGCACGACAATTCCCGCTGAAGTCGCCAATTCTTCAAGCTCAGCCATTGACTCTTCTGCATCAGCCACGGAACCAGTCGTTACTCCGATCAGAATCGTCCGGTCTTTCGCGCCGTCTCTTCTGGCCGAGTGTCGATTACGGGCCATCTCCTCTTCAAGAGATTCGATCAGGGCAAGGAAGTCCACGTCCATTTGAGACGCAATCCTGGCTGGCAGGAAAGAGTATGGCTGCCGCCCATTTGTGCTATTCGCTTCCGCCACAGTCGTGGGGAGTAGGTGGGCAGCGTTAATTACTCCAGGCAGACCATCATCAGGATCGACATCGATAGCCGCCATTAGATCGAGGCGAAGGAGAGCGAGGTCAGTCAGGTCGTCCTGGGTCAAACCTTCTCCACGAAGATGTGTGTGTACGCAGCGGAGTCCGCGAAAACGGTCGACCGCAACGCGCACTCGTTTAAAGTCCGGCAACTCTATCCGCCGATTGTCGCCAACCATCACATGTTCGACGTGTCCACTGCGATCGATTAAGGCGCCGATTTGCCTTCGCGTCTCGTGAGATAGTTCAGCTAATTGCCGCGCGAATTCCGGGGTCACGATTTGGTGAGGCGTAATTCGCCGCGTGTAGAGCTTTTCTATCCGACGAAGCTGATTGGGCTTAAGCCCGGCGGTGTTACCAAAAATTTCTTTAATGTGAAGTCCCTCCACGGGGTCGATTTTGAGCGCGACGAAGCAATAAACGACAAACTCCTAAGGAGTTGGCGCAAAAGCATGTTTGTCTATTGAAGTTACAGGAGGAGTGATGCGAGCAGTGGGTTTCCGACGCCGGGGGAGTCTTTTCGATTTTGCTCTGCGATATCGCTTCGCTTAGTCGCTTGAGCATTACGGTTATTAAACTTACAACGCTTCTTCTGCCGGCCAGTCCCGGCGCCTAAATGAAGCAGTTCGAGGGCCGGATTATAACATAGGCCCATGTTTGCGAAGTAAAGTAACCTCCCTGAGACTATGACAAGAAAACTGCCCTCCGATTTGGAACTGAACCGGATCGTCTTGGCAAGACCCCGAAATAGACAGCACTTTGAGCCCACACGTATCATGAAATCCTTTCGAATAGTCGCCCTACTGCGGGTTTGTGTTCTACTACAGCCAAATAAATGAGTATTGAACCTAGAATTCTGAATGTCGATCCAGACCGCGCGCTTCCCGGCGGGGAAGTGATCATCAATTGCACTGGCCTCGATACATCCGAACCGAACCAATGTTCAGTCTGGTTTGGTGCTGTGAATGCCCCGATCGTCGCCCTCTCGCCCAGTCGGGTGTTAGCCATCGTTCCTGAACAGAAACTGTCTGGAACGGTTGAGGTGAAGATTCAGAGCCAGGGAGTTTTAAGTAATGGCGTAGATGTGACGGTTGGCCGACGCCTCGCTGAGGACCTACATCCGGTGGCAAATCCGGCGTTCGATCCAGACGACGGCTCGTTGTTTGTTACGCGTTCAGGATCGCGCGGCGAGCGCTTACCGGTTACTTTGTTTCGCATTGATGGGGACGATGAGCTAACTGAGTTTAGCGGCGACATAACGAACCCGACGAGCATTGCATTCGATAGCAGCGGACAGATGTTTGTGAGCAGTCGACTCGACGGAACTGTCTACAGAATCACCCCGTTCAAAGAAGCAGTTCCTTTTGTTAGGAACCTTGGTGTGGCGACGGGTCTCGCGTTCGACAAGGCCGGCACGATGTACGTGGGCGACCGCACTGGCACGATTTATAAGGTTAACGGTATCGGAGAGGAAACAGCCTGGGCTCAACTTGAGCCGTCAGTTTCGGCGTATCACCTGGCTGTTGGACCAGATGATGCGCTTTACGTCGCTGGCCCAACGGTCGCCAGTTTTGATTCCATCATGAAGATTGATCAAGATGGCGATGCAACGCTCTTCTACAAAGGCTTAGGCCGGCCACAAGGAATTGCTTTCGACATTGATGGGAATCTGCTGGTTGCGGCGTCGCTGCGTGGCAGGCGAGGCATTGTTCGCATTTCTCCCGATGGAGCCAACGCCGGGATCGTGATCGCCGGAGTGAATCTTGTTGGCCTGGCAGTTAGCCCAACTAGCGAAATGGCTGTGGTTTCAACCGATTCGATATTTCGGATGAGTGCTTGAGATGTCCGACATGGGGAACTCAATGCGAGTTTCGAGTAATCTGCGGATTGATCCTTCTCAAGCCTCACGACAAGCCGAAGGCATGTCGGACACAGATTTTGACACGCTTCGAGTGCCATGCTAGTGTGGGCCACTTCCGATAACTTACTGACAGCGTTACTGATAGGCAGACATCGATGGGTGGAATAGACAGCAACACAATCGGTCAATTTATTCTCTACATGGTGGCGCTGATCTTTTCGTTGTCAGTTCACGAGTCGGCCCACGCCTGGATGTCGAACCGGTTTGGCGACGACCTCGCGCGGCTGCAGGGACGCATCAGCCTGAACCCTGCGGTCCATGTTGACCCGATCGGAACGCTGCTGTTTCCGGCAATAGCATTTTTCACTCACATCCCAATCATTGGTTGGGCGAAGCCAACTCCGGTGAACCCACTGCGCTGGCGTGACAAACGCGTGGCAAATTTTTGGGTATCCGCAGCCGGTGTGATCAGTAATGCCATCATCGCAATCATCGCCGGCATACTGATGCGTGTACTCTACGAACTAAACATCGTGTACTTGGGGATCCACCCCTTTTACGGTTTGGTTGCAGAAGCAACCAGCACATCGTTGATTGCCGAGGGCGGAGCCAAGTTGCTGAGTGGCTTCTTCTCGTTGAACGTCGCCCTGGCAGTTTTCAATCTGATTCCAGTACCTCCTCTGGATGGCAGCAAAATTTTGGCGAGCATTCTTCCCCCAAGCTTCGAAGAAGGAATCGAGGCGCTTGAGCGTTACGGCTTCCTGCTACTGATGGTACTGATGTTTACTGGAGTATTTGGTTTCATATTTCGAGTGGTGATGCCACTGGCGTCGTATCCATTTGTTATCGGTGCTTGATTCTGGAATTTTGAAAGCCAACCGACCGAGATGAACGAAAACGCAGAGGCAAACGCCACCAAACCCGCAACCGACGAATCAGCTGGGTCCATTAACGTGACCGGCTCTTCTCCGGAGCTGATCCCCGATCACGAGTCGGATGAGATCAAGATCGTGATGGGCGAGTTTGAGGGGCCCCTTGATTTACTGCTGCACCTCATTCGACAAGAGCAGGTCAGCATCTACGACATTCCGGTTGCGCGTATCGCCGATGAATATCTCCGCTATCTAAAATTGATGCAGAACATGGACATCGCCGTAGCCGGCGATTTTTTAGTAATGGCAGCGACTTTAATCGAGCTGAAGACCAGGATGCTGCTGCCGCGCGATCCCTTCGCCGCTCCAGACGAAATCGAGGATCCGAGAAAAGAACTGGTCGATCAGCTGCTTGAGTATCAGAAATACAAAGCCGCCGCGCAGATGTTGTGGTCGCGAGCCACAGTTGAGCGAGCAATATTCAAGCGCGCGGAGATCGAAACCGATAAGAACAATCCGGAAGTGGTGGTGGGACTGTTTGACCTGCTGAAGGTGTTTCAGGACATCCTGGCGCGCCACAAAGAAGAAGTGCTGATGGAGATCGAGCGCGAGGAAGTTTCGATGGCCGAAATGCTCGAGCGGCTGAGAAACATGGTGATGTCTTCAGGCGAGCTCAACCTGCGTGTGTTCTTTGAACGTGCTCGCTCTCGTCGCGAGTTGGTAGTCGCATTTCTTTCAGTATTGGAGTTGGTGAGAACTACCGAAATCAAGCTTATTCAACGTGAAACTTTTGGCGACATCATTGCAAAGACTGCAAGCTAGACGGTGGCAGAGATGAATGAAGAAACGGTAAAAGAGGAACAACCATCCGAAGCGATCGACGAAGCTGCTCTTAACGAGGAAGCCAGCCGTGAACTCGAAGCGCTGGTCGCAGCCGAAGAACCGGTAGCTGAAGATTCATCAGGCGATGATGCAGCTGTGTACACCGCGCAGAGCGATGCCGAACGGATCGCGATAATCGAGGCGCTCATCTATGTTTCCGAAGAACCTCTGAGCACCAAAGCGATTGCCGACGTGCTGAAGGAAGATCGTGCGGCGATTGACAGTAACCTGAAAGATTTAGAGCGTGAGTTTAACGGACGCAATGGTGGATTGCAGTTGCGAGAGGTTGCTGGGGGTTGGCAGTTTGCCACCCGGCCTGAGTATCACGAACATGTGCGAGCATTCTTGAAATCACGGCCGAGCGCCAAGCTTTCAATCGCTTCATTGGAAACGCTGGCAGTGATCGCTTACAAGCAGCCGGTTACTGTTCCGGAAATTCTGGAGATACGTGGGGTGCAGTCGCCTTCGTCGATCAAGACGCTGCTGGATAAGAAATTGATTGTGGCCAAAGGGCGTAAAGATGCAGTCGGTCGGCCCATGATGTACGGAACGTCGAAAGAATTCTTGATGCAGTTTGGTTTGAAAGATTTGACGGAACTGCCGAGTGTAGAGGACTTCCAGGATTTGAGTGGCGGGGAATAGTGCTTGGGCAGCTGTCCGTGGTCAGTTGTCAGTCGTTTTCTGAAGCGCTTTCTCGAAAGGACCTGACCGGTGCAACCTCTGAACACGGACAACTAACCGTTGACAACGGACAACTGACTTAGTCATGCAAGAGCGTTTACAAAAAATAATAGCAACGGCTGGAATTGCTTCACGGCGCGCAGCCGAAGAGCTGATTACGACAGGCGAAGTGACCGTTAATGGCAAGGTTATTACCGAACTTGGCTCAAAGGCGGATGCCGAGGTTGACCACATCAAAGTTCGAGGAAAGTTAATCAATCCGACCCTCAAAAAGTTGGCTAAGGTTCATATTCTTCTGAACAAGCCCAAAGGCTACCTCTCCAGCGTAACTGATCCTGACGGCCGCCCGACTGTTCTCGATCTTTTGCCGGTGTCGCTCGGCCGCATTTACCCGGTGGGCAGGCTCGACTTCAACACCGAAGGCTTGTTGTTGTTGACCAACGATGGCGAGTTCACAAATTTTATTACGTCGGCGCGCAATAAAGTCGAAAAGGTGTACGAAGCAAAGGTAAGAGGCATACCTGAAGAGAAAAGCATTGAGCGATTGCGGCGCGGCGTTACGTTGGAAGATGGAGTTCGAACTGCGCCGGCTAAAATCCGCAGGCTGGGAGAAACTGAGAACAACACCTGGTTTGAGATTCTTCTGCACGAGGGAAAGAACCAGCAGATCCGCAAGATGTTTGATCTGATTGGAAATTCGGTGATCAAGTTGCGCCGTTCGCGAATCGGCGTTCTGAGGGACGACGATCTGAAGCCAGGACGTTGGCGGCGGCTTTCTGAAAACGAAGTAAAGGCACTCACAAAAGGGCCAGCAACTCGATCCAAAAAAACCGCCAAGAAGTCCCACGCTGCCGGTCACGGTCCCGCGCACGACTGAGGTAGAATATTCCACCGCATTGCGTCTGCAGTTAAACAAGAATTCTGATGTCGCAGTCTGCGTGCGCCGTGCTTGAGCAAAAGAATATAGCCAAGGGGACAAGATGGAATTTGAGTTAACTGAAGAACAACAACAGATCAAAACCAGCGTCAGAGAATTTGCTGAAGCGGAGATCGCCCCGCACGTGATGGAATGGGATGAAGCTCAACATTTCCCAGTCGAATTACAACCAAAACTGGCTGAGCTGGGCCTAACCGGAGTCTTGTTTCCAGAAGAGTATGGTGGCGCCGGTATGGGCTACGTCGAATATGCGACCATCATCGATGAGCTCTCGCGTGTTGATGGATCGGTTGGCATCTCGGTAGCGGCGCACAACTCGCTTTGCTCGAATCACATTTTTAAGTTTGGAACTGAAGCCCAAAAACAGAAGTACCTTATCCCACTTGCGAGCGGAAAGCATCTGGGCGCCTGGGGATTGACAGAGCCGAGCGCAGGTTCGGATGCGTCTGGCACGCGCTCCACTGCAGTTAAGCAAGACGGCGGTTGGGTGGTAAACGGATCCAAGAACTTCATCACTCATGCGATCCATGCTGACACTTGCGTGGCTGTGGCCGTAACCGATCGTTCGAAACGAAGCAAAGGTATCTCGGCCTTTATTTTCGAAAAAGGCATGCCCGGATTTGCGCCCTCAAAGAAAGAGAACAAACTGGGACTGCGAGCTTCGGAAACCGCCAGTGTTGTTTTTGAGGACTGCCACGTGCCTGACGAAAATCTGCTCGGCGAAGAAGGCCAGGGCTTCGTTAACGCTATGGAGATTCTGGACGGTGGACGCATCTCCATCGCGGCACTGGCAGTAGGCATCGCTCAGGGCGCGTATGAATCAGCGCTCCGTTATTCAAAGGAGCGGCAACAGTTTGGTAAACCGATTTCAGAGTTTCAGGCAATCCAATTCAAATTGGCGAATATGGCCATGCAGATTGATGCCGCGCGTTTGTTGATGTATCGCGCCGCCTGGATGAAAGACCAGGGCAAGAAGACAACCAAGGAATCGTCGATGGCGAAATTGTTTGCTTCCGAGATTAGCGTCAGCGTCTGTGAAGAAGCGATTCAGATTCACGGTGGATATGGTTATACGAAGGATTATCCACCGGAAAAATTCTGGCGCGATTCGAAGTTGTGCACTATTGGTGAAGGCACTTCCGAAATTCAAAGACTAATTATTGCGCGCGAAATTTTGCAGCAAGTTGGTTAGCGTGAGCTCTAACAGCAACTCATCTTTGATCGATCGAATCGCCGCTGGAGATACACGTGCGGTGGCGCGTGCGATTTCGAAAGTTGAGGATGTTTCCAAAGATTCTTCGGACTTGATGAAGAAGGTATTTCCGCTGACCGGCAAAGGACAGATCATCGGAATTACCGGTTCGCCCGGAGCTGGGAAGTCATCTCTCGTTGATAAGCTTGCTCAGAGTTACCGGCAAAAAGGCGAACGAGTCGGAATCGTTGCGGTTGATCCATCCAGTCCGTTTTCAGGTGGCGCGATCCTTGGCGATCGAATTCGCATGCAAACGCTCGGGCTGGATAAGGGCGTATTCATTCGTTCGATGGCCACTCGCGGAAACCTTGGTGGTTTGGCGCGAACGACCGTGGATGCTGTCGCTATTCTGGATGCTGCCGGATACAACAAAATCATCATTGAAACCGTGGGTGTCGGTCAGGACGAGGTTGAAGTCGTCAAAGCCGCTGATGTTTCAGTGGTAGTGCTCGTGCCGGGAATGGGCGATGACATTCAGGCAATCAAGGCCGGAATCATGGAGATTGGCGACGTCTTTGTTATCAATAAGGCGGATCGTGATGGGGTCAATTCCACCGAAAAAGAGTTAGAAGCATTGTTGTCTTTAGCGACGCGAGAGGACGGCTGGCATCCTCCAATCGTCAGAACTATTGCCATAGAGAACAAAGGCATTGAAGAACTTGCGGTGGCCATCGAGAGCTACCGGGATTTTCTGCGGCAGGCGAAATCTGGAGATGGCAGGCGTCACGCAATTGCCCGTTGGCGGATCCTTGAGCTGCTCCGCGAACGCCTTGTACTGCAAACTTTAGAGGCTGATTCGGCATCCGAAAGACTCGACCGCTTAGCGGGTGAAGTTGCGAGCAGGGAGCGAGACCCGTATTCTGCGGTAGAAGAGTTAATGCGCGGAAGTCAGTAGTCCGTGGTCAGTAGTCAGTTGCAATTACTTTGAAGCTATTGCCGGTGTTAATGGGGACTCGTTGATTAATTATTGACTGACAACTGACGACGAACCACGGACAGTTCAAATGAAGGTTGATCACATAGGAATTGCTACTCGCGGCATCGAGGATTCGCTTGCGCTCTGGCGCGACGCGCTCGGCCTGCAAGTAGAGACAACTGAAGAAGTCGCGGAACAAGGTGTACGTGTGGCGATGCTTGCGATCGGTGAGTCACACATCGAGCTCCTGGAGCCATTGAGCGACGATTCTCCAGTCGGAAAATTTTTGGATAAGCGAGGCCCGGGGATTCATCACATCGCTATCCGAGTCAAGAATATTCACGAATCCCTCTCGCAACTTAAGGAAAAAGGAACCCGCCTGATTGATGAAGCACCGCGAATAGGTGCAGGCGGGTGTCTGGTGGCGTTTGTACACCCGGCCTCAGTTAATGGCGTGCTGCTAGAACTGGTGCAGCAGCAATAGTTTTATTTTAGAAAGGAAAGATTGTTTTGAAGTCTACTACCAAAGCTTGGATCGCGGCCGCCGTTGCGGTTGTTTTTTCCGTCGGATTGATTGTTTGGCAGGTGAAGGCGCGCCGCACCGAGTCGATGAACCTAACTGCTGAAGATATGGCAATGATAGCGGAGGAGCAGTCACCTCAATTCCGCACAAAGCTCGCTCAGGACGCAACTGCACGCAAGGAGTTTGCGGACGATCTGAAAAAACTTCTGGCCGTAGCTGAGGAAGCACGCGCCAAGGGAATCGGCGATAAGCCGGAAATCAAACGACAGCTGGAATTAGTGCGATCGGTAGTCGTCGCTGAAAACTATTTTAAGGCGCAGGGTGCTGGTCCAGCGGGTCCAAATATTTCCGAGCAGGAAGTGGAAGAGTTTTTCAAGCAACCGGCAAACCAGGCAAAGTTTGATCAATTCATCAACGACGCGAAAAGCAAGAATCCGCAATTAGCCGGCAATCAAATTCCTGAAGAGCAACTGAAGCAGGTGAAGCGACAACTTGGCCAGGTGCTGATTGGCGAACAGCGAGCCGTTGCCGCCGGTGCTGACAAATCGCGAGCGGTGGATCTTCAAGTCAAGCTCGAGCACGCTCGCATCCTGGCGCAAACATATGCGCAGGAGCAATTGGCGGAAAAAATGAAGGCGACCGACCAGGAAATTGACGCCTACATTGCCGCGCATCCTGAGCTTGATTCAAAACAGAATCGCGCCAAGGCGGAAGAGGTTTTGAAGCGAGTGCGCGCTGGTGAAGACTTTGCCCAGTTGGCAAAGGAGTTTTCCACCGATACAGGCAACAAAGATAAAGGTGGTGACCTTGGTTGGTTTGGTAAAGGCGCGATGGTTCCGGCTTTTGAGGAAGCGGCTTTCAAACTAAAGCCCGGCGAGGTCAGTGATCTAGTCGAAACTCCGTTTGGTCTTCACATCATCAAGATGGACGAGCGCAAAACTGAAACCAAGGATGGAAAACCTGAGGAGCAGGTGCATGCGCGTCACATTCTGATCGGCGAGGGACGAGGCGACAATCCTTTTGCGCCGCCACAAAGTGGTCGCGACAAGGCGAAAGCTGCGGTCGAAACTGAAAAGCAGAAACAGGTTCTCGATGAGATCGTAAAGCGCTCTCACGTCACAGTTGCGGAAAACTTCCAGGTGAAGATGCCGACACCGGAACAAATGCCGGCCATGCCTCCGGGATTTACGCCGGGCGGTGACCATCCGGGAGAACAGCCGGCGCAACCTGTTCAACCAGCACCTAAGCCGAAAGCTGAAGCTCCCAAGAAGCCGTAGCAGCGTAGCTCGAACTACCCGTAATGCAGTTTGGTGATTACCGCGTCGAGATAATTCCCGACACCGAGTTTCGCCTCGATGGAGGTGCGATGTTTGGTGTGGTTCCGCGGGTTTTGTGGGCGAACGTTTGTCCGCCTGACGAACAGAACCGGATCACGATGAACATGAATTGTGTGTTTGTCGATACGGGCAGCGAGCGGGTGCTCATCGAGACTGGCATTGGTGAGAAGTGGAACGAGAGGCAATCTGCGATGTACGGGATTTCGCGCGAACGAACATTCGCCGAGTCGCTCCGCGAAATCGCCGGCGTTGAGCCTGACGACATTACCATCGTCGTCAACACGCATCTTCACTTCGATCACGCGGGTGGAAACACGAACTTGAACGCTGATCGCGAACCGGTACCTGCGTTTCCAAATGCGCGTTATTTTGTTTCACGTGCAGAACTCGAACATGCAGAGCTTCCCTGTGAGCGTGACCGCGCTAGTTATTTGCCAGACAACTGGGTGCCGTTGATCAGCAGCGGTCAACTGCAGGCGAAGGAAGCTGAATATGAGGTTGTGCCCGGACTGCGAATGGAAACGCATGCCGGGCACAATCGCTCGATGCAGTGTTGGCGACTGGAATCTGAGGGCAAGACGATTTTTGGCTTTGCCGATTTAGTGCCTATGAGAGCCCATGTACCGTTGCCATGGATCATGGGCTACGATTTGTTTCCAACCGAAACGCTCGAAGCGAAAAAGAAATTGTTGCCGCAAGCGGCTCGCGAAGGCTGGGGTTGTTTGTTCTACCACGATCCCGATCAGCCTCTATCGCGATTGGTCGAAGAGAACGGCAAGTTGCGCGCAGTCGCATACAACTAAAGTTTATAAGAATGAATAGAGCAAAGATCGGGATCATTGGTGGGAGCGGGTTGTATCAAATGCCTGAGCTTACCGATGTGATCGAGATCAGACTGGATACTCCCTTTGGTTCTCCGTCAGACGCTTTTGTCGTCGGCACACTGGAGAACAACCGCGTCGCCTTCCTGCCGCGTCATGGCCTTGGCCATCGCTTCACGCCGACTGAAGTTCCATTCAGGGCAAATATCTATGCGATGAAGCTGCTGGGCGTTGAGCGAATTTTGTCAGCTTCGGCCGTGGGTTCACTGCAGGAGCAGTATGCGCCACTCGATATGGTGATACCTGATCAGTTTTTTGATCGGACCAGAGCGCGCGCTCGTGAATCGACGTTTTTTGGAGAGGGAATCGTAGCGCATGTGAGCTTCGCTCATCCGGTCTGTAGCGAGTTGGGGGATGTGCTCGAAGAATCCTGCAAAGTTACCGACGTCAAGGTGCACCGTCGCGGAACGTATCTCTGCATGGAAGGGCCAGCCTTTTCCACGGTTGCGGAATCAAACACCTACCGTAGCTGGGGGATGGACGTCATTGGAATGACCAACCTGCAGGAAGCGAAACTCGCGCGTGAGGCTGAGATTTGTTATGCGACCCTGGCTCTCGTGACTGATTACGATTGCTGGCATCCCGGGCACGATGCGGTCACTGCGGACAGCGTCATCGAGTATCTCAACAAGAATGTTCGCAATGCTCAATTGATTATGAAGGATGCGGTGCGGCGTTTAGGTGCCCAGGAACGAGCGTGCAAATGTTCGTCGGCCTTGAAGAACGCGATCTTCACAGCGCCGGACTTGTGGCCACAGGAGACGCGCAGAAAACTTGATGCAATAATCAAGAAGTACGCACCGTCGTCAATCAGTTCAGAGTCCACCGTTTAGGTGTGGCTCAAACCGAAAGTATTAAGAGGTGAGTTATGAAAAAAGTCCTTATTTCACTCGTCGCAGTAGCTGCCGCTAGTTTTATTTCGGCTCCGGCCATTTTCGCGCAAGGTGCAGTTAAGACAGGTCCGGATTCGGCGCTGGTTCGTGACGCCGATCTTGAGAAAGACTCGATGCATAATCTTGAGGTCGCCCGTCATTACTTCAAGTTGAAAAAGGCGTACATTGCTGCGATCAAACGTTGTGAAGAAATCGATGCGGGAAACCCGAACTTCGCGAAGATGGACGAGGTGTTGTTTATCGCCGGCCAGAGCAGCTTACGGCTTGCTGAAAACAAAGGAAAGCAGAAGCTTCCAAAAGACAAGACGCCCGAGCAGCTACGAGCCGACGCGCGCATGTATCTTGGGCGATTGGTTGTTGGCTACCCGCAAAGCCCCTTTGCAAAACAAGCCGACGATGATCTTCGTGAGTTGGGTGGGCCAATCGAAGAGAAGAAGAATTGAACCTCGGTTAAAGTTCAATGAGAAAGCTGATCTGATATCTGGAAAAACTTTATCAGTTTTTCATTGAAGCGAGGAATTAAGCTCTACTAGTTTGAACCTTCAGATCCGGAATAAAAATGTCTCTACTTGTAGTTGGTTCGGTGGCGTATGACGCCGTCGAAACGCCCTTCGGAAAGTGTGAAAAAATGCTGGGAGGCTCGGGTTCCCATTTCTCCATCTCCGCCAGTTATTTCACTGACGTTCGTATCGTCGGTGTAGTTGGTGGTGATTTTGAAGAGGAAGACCAGGCCGTTCTCGATTCTCACAATATCAACACCGACGATCTTGAACGCGTGCCTGAGGGCAAGACCTTTCGATGGTATGGACGCTACGAGTACGATTTGAACGTGGCGCACACCCTCGATACGCAGCTAAATGTTTTTGCCGACTTCAAACCTAAGCTTTCGGAAGAGTCGAAAAAATCCCGGCTACTCTTCCTGGGTAACATCCAACCTGATTTGCAACGCGAGGTTCGGGAGCAGATGCCAAACGCTGAATTGGTTGCCCTCGACACCATGAATCTTTGGATCGACATCACGAGGGAATCATTGCTGCGCACCATCAAGACCGTCGATCTGGTGATCATCAACGATGCCGAGGCGCGTCAATTGACGGAAATTCCGAATCTCATCAAAGCGGCGCGCACAATCCTTTCATGGGGGCCCAAAGCTCTAATCGTTAAGCGCGGTGAATACGGCGCGGCATTGTTTACCGAGAAAAGCTACTTCGCAATTCCAGCATATCCATTGGAATCGGTTTTTGATCCGACCGGCGCTGGCGATACCTTTGCCGGAGGCTTGATGGGCTATCTAGCCAGCCAGGAAAAATTAGACGAAGCGGCGATGAGGCGAGCAATGATCTTCGGCTCGGTAATGGCTTCGTTCAATGTTGAGCAGTTTGGGACTCAACGTGTTCACCGGTTGACGCATGGTGAAATCAACGAACGATTCCACGCCTTCAAGCAGATGACGCATTTCGATGAGATTCCGTTTGAAAGAGCGACCGGCGCCGGAAAATAATTTTGTCCTTTGTCAGTGGTTAGTTGTCGGTTGCTCTTTAAACGAGCGGTTAGACTGGAAGTGCGCTTGATTCATTGCAAGCATGCAAACCTGAAATCAAGTGACGACTGGAGAACAACTGACAACGGACAACTGACTGGCATCAAGTACGAAGCACATAACCAGACCAGGAGAATTCAATGTTTTGTCCCGTTTGCGAATCAGAATATGAAGTGGGAATTGAGCGCTGTCCCGACGACAACAGCGAGTTAGTTCCGAAATTAACTGCGGAGAACACGGTCCACGACGGCAGCGAAGCCAGCTTCCGTGTGCTTCACAGTTTCAACGCGCCGGCTGAGGCCGAAATGGTCACCGACTTGCTCAGCCAGAACGGAATTCGTGCGGTAGTGCGTTCCGGTGGTGCCGATGCTTTGTCTCCACTTCTGTCGAGTGGCGCGTTAGGAGCGGCTGTGCTCGTCGATGAGAGAGATTTTGATAAAGCGCAGGAGCTTTACTCCGCCTTTTTCGGCGACGATGCAAGCCCACTCACAGGCGGCGTCACCGACGAAGAGGACGACACCGACGAAGACGAGGACTAACGAGGGCCTCACCGAATAGTCTCATCAAGTTTGAAACGGTCCCACCATGACCAGCGATTCAAGTGCGATCGCGGTTTTCATAACCGCTCCAACGAAGGCTGAAGCGGATCAAATCGCGGAGATGCTGATAGACACCAAGCTGGCAGCTTGCGTTCAAATACTGCCGGAGATTGAGTCAGTCTATCGTTGGCAGGATGCGGTGGAACGGCAGACGGAGGTGTTGTTAATTGCGAAGACTACTTCCGAGTGTTTTTCTCAGCTGGAAACGCAGGTGCGTGCCATCCATAGTTACGACACGCCGGAGATTGTTGGGCTGCCACTGACATCCGGTTCGCCTGCGTACCTCGAATGGCTTCAGGCTAATGTCAGCACTGATGAGAAGGGTTAACGGGGCTCTAACGCTTTGCTGGCTTATGACCGGGATCGGCAATTTCAGCGATCATAGCGTTATCGACGCGGAGTGAGCTTTGGCTTTTAACAATTATCTTCACCACTTCGGCCGGGGAATCAGTCAGGTGCAGTAACTTCAGGTCCTGTTCGGTGACCTTACCTTCCTTCATCAATACGTCACGAATCCAATTCAACATCCCAGCCCAGTAATCTGATCCAAAAAGCACCACCGGGAAGTTTCGTATTTTCTTCGTTTGGATCAAGGTTAAGGCTTCAAACAATTCGTCGAGCGTGCCGAAGCCCCCGGGGAAGATAATGAAGCCAAGACTGTACTTCACAAACATCATCTTGCGAACGAAGAAGTATTTAAACTTGAGTCCCTTGGTGAGGTATGGATTGGAGCCTTGCTCAAACGGAAGCTCGATGTTGCAGCCGACGGATAAGCCACCGGCTTCAAAAGCACCGCGGTTCGCGGCTTCCATAACCCCTGGGCCGCCACCGGTGATCACGGCAAACCCGGCATTACTTAATAATGCGGCCGTTTCCTGCGCTTTCTGATAGTAAGGATCGTCGGGACGGGTGCGTGCAGAACCGAAAATTGAAATCCCACGCGTGAGTGTGGCCAGCTCGTCGAAGCCTTCGACAAACTCACCCATGATGCGAAAGACTCGCCACGTATCAGTGTGAGTGAACTCATCCGGTCCTGGACTCTCGAGCAGTTGCTCGTCCTGAGTTACTCCGGGGGGCTTATCTTCCAATTCATTTATATCGGCCATCGATGAACCTCGTGGACTGAGTTTCCTGTCTGATTTTCAAATCCCCAAGATGTTGTAACCGCAATCAACATACATAACTTCGCCTGTAATCGCTGACGACATCGAGCTACAAAGAAACACTACCGCGCTTCCTACTTCACGCGCCTCGACATTGCGACGGAGGGGAGCGCGTTCAGCATGATGCTTCAACATTGTCGAAAAGTCAGAAACGCCGCGGGCGGAAAGAGTTTGAATCGGACCAGCGCTAATGGCGTTGATGCGGATGTTGCGTGGTCCAAGGTCGTTTGCAAGATAACGTGTACTGGATTCCAATGCTGATTTAGCAACGCCCATGACGTTGTACCCCGCAACGACTTTTTCGGCGCCGTAATAACTCATGCAGACAATGCTGCCACCGCCAGTCATCAAAGGAGCTGCCGCTCGCGACAATTGGACCAGTGAGTAAGCGCTAATCTCAAGTGCAGTCAGGAAAGCCTCGCGACTCGTGTCAAGGTATTCACCGCCAAGGGCTTCGCGCGGAGCGTAAGCTATGCTATGAATCAGAAAATCAAGCCGTCCAAATTCATCTCCAATACTCTTGAAGGTGGTGTCGACTTCCTCCTGCTTGGTCACGTCGCAGGGCAGCAGCAGCGAACCAGGCATCTCTTCTTCAGTTAGCTTCTCAACGTTTTCTTTTAGTCGATCACCCTGGTAAGTAAATGCCAGGCGCGCACCGGCGGCGTGTAATTCCTGAGCCGAAGCCCAGGCGATCGACCGTTTGTTGGCGACCCCAAAAATAATTCCGACTTTATCTTTAAGTATCATGTCTTTGATTTGCGCCAGGACATCTAAAAGGACCTTAACCGACACACGGGTAAATCGCGGCCCTAAGCGGGTGTCATCGAATGGTTACTTCCAAAGTGTAAGTCGCGTTTCCGCGCGTGGGACTTACCCAGATTGAATAATCTCCAGACGATGGCAACTCCCCAGTCCAGTCCATCACGTCTGCTCCCTCTTCCGCTCCGTCGAGAGCCACTCCGCCCGGACCCAGAATTGCGAAAACTGCGTTCTTTTCCAACGATGTGATATGGACAATCATCGTCTGACCGCGTCTTGCACCCAGTATGTATTGATCCTGAGTAGCTCGAACCACTGCGCCCTTTACAACAGCTGTCGTGCGACCCTTGGGAAAGCGCACTCTTCGCGTCGTGCCTGTTTGGGCTACGACAGTTAACAGCATCGAACAAGTCAGGATGGCTACCGCCAATCGCTTGAAAGCAGCGTTTTGCATTGGATTCTCTCCCTTGGTTTTATTATTTAGCGAGACAATGTATCACTCGCTGATACAGGCTTGCGACTTAAGGAGTTATTAATACCTTTCTTACGGGCTCGCCGTTATTAAACGCGTTGTGAAAGCTCCAAAGAGCGCAAGTGAGCATGTGGTCATAACCCTTCGGACCGACCCGCTACCGCCAGGTAGTACTGATGACCTCATGCCACTAAGGTTCTGGGGCATCCACGGTTGTCGGTAGCAGGTTGCTACAGCGTCAGTAACACTTATGGGTCTAATGTTTGAAATGTCGAATGCCCGTGAACACCATTGCCAATCCATGTTCATTGGCCGCCGCAATCACTTCTGCATCTCGCATTGATCCCCCCGGTTGTATTACCGCAGTGATTCCATGCTTTGCAGCCTCATCGAGACCATCGCGGAAAGGAAAGAACGCGTCTGACGCCAGTACTGAGCCCGCAACCGGTAGTTGTGAGCGCATCGCCCCCAGCTTTACGGAATCCACTCGCGACATCTGACCCGCGCCCACACCGACTGTCTGTTCATCACGGGCATAGACAATTGCGTTTGACTTCGTGTGTTTACAAACGGTCCAGGCAAACATTAAGTCGCGGATTTCTTCGTCAGTGGGCTCGCGGGTCGTTACAACCTTCAGATCTTCAGGTTTAAGGATGTGGCTATCGCGAGTTTGCACCAGCATGCCGCCAGATATCTGCTTGTATTCAACGCCTTCACGACTTGTCCGTTCGGCGGCTTTCAACACCCGCAGATTCTTCTTGGATTTCAAAACTTCCAACGCGGCCGGTTCATAGGCAGGTGCGATCAGTACTTCGGTGAAGATTTCGATGATTGCTCGCGCCGCACGCTCATCGACCTCCAGATTCGAAGCCACTACACCCCCAAAGGCCGAAGTCGGATCCGTTGCGAGGGCTCGACGATAGGCCTTTTCCGTATTCGCTCCCAAGGCTACGCCCGCTGGATTGGTGTGTTTGATGATCGCGCAGGCTGGTTCATCAAAATCTCCAACGAGTTGCCAGGCTGCATCGGCGTCAACGTAGTTGTTAAATGACATCTCCTTGCCAGAGAGGAGTTGCGCATTGGCGATACCACTTCGCATGCCTGTTTGATAAAGACCGGCAATCTGATGTGGGTTTTCGCCGTAACGCAAATCGGCAGTCTTGCTGATGGACCATTGAGCCGAGCCTGGCAAGCTACCGTGAAAAGTCTCTATCGAGAATTCTTCTGAATCAATACGGGGTGCGTCCGCGGATGATCTCATGCCCGTTGAGTCAAAGCTGTAAACCGCGCTGCCGCAACCTGTTCCAACGGACTGTGCTTCAGCGCGGGCGCGAGAATAGCCACCGATCAAATAGAAAGACACAAGCATGTCGTAGCGCGCTGTTTGCCCAAAAGCTTCACACGCCAGCCGATTTCTGGTGACAAGTGAAAGCGATCCCTCCCGCTGTTTAATCTCTTCACTCACTCCGGCGTATCCGCCCGGGAGTGTAACCACTGCGACGTCACGCCAGTTTTTCGCAGCCGAGCGAATCATCGCAGGTCCGCCGATATCTATTTGCTCAATCGCTTCTTCCTCGGTGACGCCCTCGCGCTTGATGGTCTCTTCGAAGGGATAAAGATTGACCACCACCATGTCGATCGGCTCAATCGCGTGTTCGTCCATGGCAGCCTGATGCTCGGGATTGTCACGGATGCCTAGTAACCCACCGTGAATCTTGGGGTGCAGAGTTTTCACGCGCCCGTCCATCATTTCCGGAAAGCCAGTTACGTCGGAGACGTCACGCACTTCGACGCCGGCATCGCGAAGAGCTTTGGCCGTTCCGCCGGTGCTAATAATGTCCACGTCGAATTCTTTAAGTTGGCGAGCGAAGTCGACGATTCCGGTTTTATCCGAAACGCTTATGAGTGCACGTTTGATTTTGCGTAGACCGAGGTTTTGATCGTCTAACATTCGTTTGAAGATTCTGGCTGTTGGAATTGAAGATACTGTTTAGCGGAAGCGCGCTCATGACGCAAGTCACTTCATAGCGGGTTTCGGGTTCCAGCGCCAATGTCGGAAGTATCGATTGAAATTTCAGTCTCAATTTGAATTCTTCACCGCCTTTCTTGGGCGATTAACAAAAAACTCTTGAGTGCGCGCGTAGCCCCTTGGTACGACCTGATATTCATAGCCTTGCGGTAGGCCTATTGAGAAGACGTGTCGGCGACCGTCGTTGGCGCGCTCGTTTAGGTAAACCCCCAACAAATACTGACTCCTCAAATCGTCCTCAATCGCCTGGAACGTAGGAGTCAGATTAGGTGTCGCGTTGCTGAGGTTTGCGTCCAGCCCTCCAGCCAGAAAATACTTCCCGTTTGTCTTCTCAGCCAGGTCGCGAAATCCTTTTGACGGTGGGCGGACCGCTAACCGCCCATCTTGAGGCGCGAAGAGCGGTAGATGAATAACGTAGAACGACACGCGATTGCTATTTGCGGCATCAATTACAGACTTTGCCTTCGCATGAGAAGCGTTATCCAGACCATCGCTGATCAAGATTACTATCTTCCGCTCTGACCTCACGGTCGGCAGACTTTCGAACGCATTGAGGGCTGCGGCGGCGGCATCAAATATTGCTGTGTGCTGATTTGGCGAAGTCGAAAACTCGAAGGCTTGGCGAAGGGCTGAGGCGTCCCGGCCAAATGATGCCGTAAGCGTGGGTCTCTCTGCGAAGCGAATGACCGCAACCTTGGAACGTTCATTGAACCGCTCAAATAACGCGAGCGCCGCCTCGCGTTGATGCGCGATAATTTGCCTGGTGCTACCGGATTGGTCCAAAGCGAAAACGAGCGCGACGCGATCTATTCCCTGGGAGAAATAGAGTCCAGCCGTAATGCCATCTGCGTCCTTGAGAATCAGATCGGTCTGCGCTAACGACGTAGAGTATTGTCCGCGTTTGTCGCGCACCCGAATAGGGAACAGGAGTAAGTCGGTATTAACTCTTAATACTTCATCGTCCTCAACAGGCTCCTGGGAAAAAATCACGGCAGTCGGTACAAACAGGATCAGGATGCAAAATGCCAACACAATCCTGGCGCGTTCGCATACAGTGTAAGAGTTCTTGTTGAAGGGTACCGCGAGCAGGGACATTCGGCTGTTCAGCCTACACAAAGAAGCGGCCGAAAAGCAGGATGCTCAGGAGGATGATGATTGTGATAACGATGATCTTAACGAGGCTCATAACTAACTCCTCGATGGTTAAGCTAAGCAAACAACCAACAAAGTGACCAGATTTTAAGACGCTGACCTACTAAAGTCAACGAACGACAGGGCCTCCTAAGCCAACCGCTTATTGCTGATCGGGTGCATTCGGCGGCCGTCGAAGCTGAAGTCCGTACCTCCACGCGGTACCGGGAGACTGGCTTCACGCAGCTTCATCGGCCCGCGCTTCATGACCTAGAAAAACCGAAACGTATATGTCACCCGCAGCCCTCGTCCCGTTTCAGGTGCAAATTCCTTAATAAACGAAAGGTGGTTCCGATAGAGGCGGTTACCGAGGTTGAATGCGTTGAAAGAAATTATGTGCGCTGCGTGCTGTCTCGCGATCAGGTAAGACCCCGATAAGCCAAAGACCGTGTAGCCGGCGGTCCTGGTTTCGTTGGGGAAGAGCCGATCCTGATCCTGGGCCACAACCATCTCAGGATTCAGTAGCAGTCCCTTGTATCGAATCTCGAGACCAGCCCGCCCTCGCAAGGGTGGAATTCTCGGTAATGGTGTATTCGTTTCAGTTAGTTTTGCGTTTACGTAGTCCGTGCCCAGCGTAAGCCAAACTGCGGGGTGCAATTGAGCGTCGAGTCGTGCTTCCATTCCGGTGTAGCGTGACGTTCCCTGACGATACTCCGCCACTACTAAATCGTCCGCAATCGCGCCGGTGGGAGCTAGAAAGATGAAGTCCTCAATGTGGTAGTAGAACCCGTTGCCTTCAAAGCGAAATCGACTGGATGAATGCCGAACACCGAAATCGATACCGTTGCCGAGTTCTCGACGCAGGTTAGCATCTCCGATTTCGAATGCCAGGTTTCCGGGGTGTGGTCCGTTGTTGTAAAGCTCTTCAAGTGATGGGGCCCGATAAGAGTGAGAATAATTCGCTACGAAGGCTCCACCTTTCCAGGTTGGCACTCGCACACCGGCAGCTGCAGAGAAGCCCAGGAAACTTCGGCTTGGCAGAAACCCATGCTGAACGGTCTGCGTCGGGTTGTATTCGTTCCGCTCGATTCGTGCGCCAAACTGGATCGACGCTTGCTCAAGGTCTAGAGTCTCAAGAGCAAAGAGAGCCACTGCATTGTGCTTCGTAGGAGGAGCCAACGCCTCTTCACCTGAAGCAGAAAAGTCTCGGCGTGATCCCCATGAGCCGAATCTGCCGGAGAGCCTGCCCGTCTTCTTTTGATCGAATAATGCTTGTGCAATCAGCGTGTTGTTTTGGAAGCTGGTGTTAACCTGGTTAGTCAGTGAATCGATTTCCGAATGCGCGTAATTGTTGTACTGAACGGAGAAGGTTCCCGCTTCAATAAAGGTGTTTGCTTCTCGGAAACCGCCCTTGAGTTCTATGCCGTGCCGCCGGGGATTGAGAAAAACAATCTCCGGATCCGTCTCATTGAAATCGTAAGGAATCCCATATCGACGCTTATTGAAGTTGTAATTAAAGCTAATGAATCCGTTCTTGGGGTAGTAGCCCACGCCGGCTGAGACGTTTTCCTCGCGAGAGAAAGAATTCAGCACTTGTCCGATGGGCGTGGTGTAGTCGCCTGAGCGTTGGCCCCCTCCATTGGTCCAGAACAGCCACTTCTCAGTGCCGAACTCAATCCCGCCGCTGCCTCCAGCCTGACCACCGTTAGATGAGCCGACTGCGGTGACGTAACCCGTAACGCCCTTGTGAGCGCTATCGTGGCCCGTCACCGCATTTACGACGCCGCCGATAGCATTGCTTCCGTAAAGCAAAGTAGCAGGTCCCTTAACGACCTCGATTTTCTCGACAGTCAGGACATTAATGGGTTCCGCGTGATCCCCCGATTCAAAACCCAATCCGCCGACACGATTGCCGTCCTGTAGAACTAAAACCCTGTCACCATCGAATCCGCGGATTACGGGACGCGCGGTGCCTGGGCCAAAACTGCGTTTCGATACACCGAGTTCACCATCGAGCGATTCGCCAAGTGAGACCGGACTCTTCTTGGCCAAGTCGATCGAGCCTATTACTTCGACTGACTGAATTGAGCTTGATACAGATTGCTCGGTGCCAGTCGCAGTCACAGTTACCTCTTCCTGCACTCCGCTCAGCTCAACTCTGAAGTCGAGAGTAGCGCTCGTGCCCGCGGCGACACTTATAGATTTGACGATGTCCGGAACTCGGTCGAGATGGGCGACGACATCGTAGCGACCAGCCGGAAGGTTTTGGAACACGTATTTACCGTTTTCATCAGTACTGACGGTACGCTTCAACTGCAGCAAGGTTATCAGCACGTTATGAATCGGCTGGCCGCTTTCCCCAAGCGTGACCGTGCCTTCCAGTGTTGCGTTGTCCTGCGCGACAACCGGCGAGGCTAAAATTAAAAACAATGCAGCCAATGCAATGGCCTGCACGGCCGCCGAACGATACTGACTAATGAAATTGAATAACATGGCATTTACCTCTTGAAACAGATCAACTGAATTGCCGAATTGCCTTGCCTTGACCATACGAACCGTCAGTTCTACTACGGTCGTGGTTGAGCAGGCGCACGAATGCGGTGTTGACGTGTGTTAGGAGATAAACGGAGGCGCGCGACCGCTTTGGGCCGTGCTTACTTGAGAACCGAACTTAGAGGGAGTTACTAGCGAAAACCTGGAGCTGAATTGAGTGAGCGGATTCAGGCCGCGAAACGTTACCGCCGGAACGGAAAAGTTTTGATGTAACTGGCAGATGAGACAATCGGAACATCCAAGCAAGCCCCCGGCGAGCGAATCTTCCGGGCCCGAATGGGCCAATGAGGTGGAGCCTGAGAAGTCCCTGTCCCGCAGACCCGTATGTCTATGCGCAGCCTCGACCGTCGCACCGTAAACGATCAAACCAAGCAGCAAAAATGAAAGCACGCGTGGAAATACGCGATGCCTACTGAATGCCGGTGAGTGTCGTTTACTGTTCACGTCGTTAAGCGGTGTGTTAGAGTCCTGACTCGCAATATAAGGATGCCTAGCGCCGCTGTCAAACAACTCCTAAGCCCAATTTCCCCACAAAATACTCTGCTCCGATCGACCTTCCGAGCCGAAGAAAATCGATTGCCACTAGCTAGGTTTTCTCGAATATCACTTTGTCTTCAGTTGGCCTTTGTCTGGCTGGTTTTCGGTTATTCGTCGGCGTCGCAGGCTCAAACACTTCAAGTCCTGATCAAGGTCCAGACCCCGTCCTCCACCAGAGTAAAGATTGAATTAGAAGCTCCAGGTGAAGTTGACCAACTATCGTTTCGCAACTCGTACGGGAGCGTAATTGGCTTGGCGCAGCGAATCGGAAGCGTGGAAGCAATCTACGGCGTTAGCGAACGCGTCGCAGTAGTGAAGAAGGCGACTGGCGAATTCAAGAGTGCGCGCAAGGTCAGGAAGTTTAATTATGAAATCGACCTTTCGCCGCGCTTACGACTGGAAGATCTGTCGCATATTTCCTGGCTCGGCGAGCGCCGCGGTTTGCTTATGGCTTCAGACTTGTTACCCCGGCTCGTCACCGACAAGACGCTCTTTTCAGATGTTAGACTTTCTTTCGATGTCCCGAATGGGTGGTCCATCCATTCCAGCCTCGAGAGGATAGCGAAGCAGGAGTTTGTTACGAGTGAGCCGGACAAAGCTGTCTTTCTGGTCGGAACCGACTTGCGGGAAAGCGTAAAGCGATCTGGCACTACCAGCTTCAAGTTGACAACTTCCGCTGAGTGGCCATTCTCCAACGACGACCTCCTGAAGGTTGCACAAAAGCTTAACGAGGAATACGCGAGGGTTACAGGCTTCGAACTGAAGCGGATTCCCACCCTGTTGCTAATACCCTTTCCCGAGCCGGTTGGACGTGAGCGATGGACGGCGGAAACACGCGGGAACACGGTCGTGTTACTGCTCGGTAGAAGCGGCAAACAAAAGGCTCTTCTCAATCGAATTGGGATACTTCTCAGTCACGAGCTGTTTCACCTTTGGGTGCCGAACTCACTGAAGCTTGAAGGAGATTACGATTGGTTCTTCGAAGGATTTACGCTCTATCAGGCGCTGGTGACGGATGTGAAGCTGGGGTTAATTTCCTTTAATGATTACCTTGAAACGATGGGACGTGTGTACCGGTCCTATCTCACCAATCAAAACCGAAACCGGCTGTCCTTGATTGAGGCTTCAGCGAGTAGGTGGACTGGAGCAGGGTCTGTTGTATACGACAAGGGGATGCTCCTGGCATTTCTTTACGACCTGGCACTTAGAAGCAAAGCAAATTGCAACGCGTCCCTGACAGATGTCTATCGCGAGCTGTTCAGGGTTCAAACGACGGGACAGGTAAATGCAAACGAGACTATAATTCGGATACTGAATCGCACTGTGGGTTCAGGAGTGTTTAGCAAAGACTACGTAGAAGGTCGAGAGGATTTGAGACTCGAGTCGATTGTTTCAGATTACGGCTTGAATGTCCGATTAACCGAGTCGATGGTCCACCTGAGTGTACGAAGCGATCTGACCGATGATCAGCGTAGGTTGCTTAAGTGTCTGGGTTACTAGTCGTTTAAGTTTTAGGTTTAGGTTTAGTAAGCAATGAAAAGTCTTCATAGATGCGTTCTTGTTTTGGTTGCGCTGGGACTTACCGCCGGGTGCAGCACCTTGGCAAAGCGAAGTGACACCGGTGTGGTGGTGTCGCGCCGCGCACAGATTCGAAGTTCGACCGCAGTCGTCGCCGCAGACTTGCTCGAGGTAAATCGTGGCGACGTCGTAGATATTCTTGAATTTCAGGACGTTCAAGACCCGTCCGACAATACGAAGAAGGAGCGCTGGCTTCGGGTTCAGGCCCACGACGAGGACAGCACGGAAGGCTGGATTGAGTCGCGCAATGTGATGCCTGAAGACGTGCTCAAAGCGGCGCAGAAACTGGCCGAAGAGGATCAGGGCGTCTCTGCTCAAGCGACCGGCCAGTTGCGTGCGAGTTCAAATCTTCGATTGAGTCCCGATCGCAGTGAAAATGAAAACATCATGATGCGGCTCGACAGCGGGTCGGTCTTTGAAATCGTGGGATGGAAGCGTGTGCCGAAGCCTACATCGGGCGAATCTATCGAAAGCGACGTCGCACCAAAAGTGGGTAGCGCGGAGCAGGGAAACGGTCGAGCAAACAAGGGCGGACAGGAGGACACCGAGAAAGAAGAAACCAATGAACTTTGGTACAAGGTGCGTCTTCCTGCTTCGATCTCTCCGGCGCCGGCGGGTTGGATTTACGGAAAGCAGGTAGAACTTACGGTGCCAAGCGACATTATCTTTTATCGCACCGGTCGAGAGTTTGTAGCGTGGCAACGCCTCGATGGCGAGCCGGGGGAAACGGATGCGTCTAAGCCAAATGACGCAGCCAAAGAATCAAAACCCGGAAGTTGGGTAATTCTGGAAAAGAGCAGTTCAAATCAACCGCACACGTTGGGTGAGCCAGACTTCGATCGGATTTATGTGCTTGGTTATGACAAGCGCGATCAGGAACACTACACGGCTTATCGAAGTCCTGATCTGAAAGGCTTTCTACCATGTCGAGTTGAAGGCACTCGAGATAACAAGACTTTCACTATTAGAGTTCAGGACGAGAATGGTCAGATCAATGAGGTGCAGTACAGCGTCTATAAAGACGGACGTGGGTACTTAAAAGTGAACGCACCTAACAAGGATAAAGACAAGAAGAAAAAGTAATCGCCAGTAATAAAATTGCTTTGCAAACTATCGCTACAGGAAAAACGACCCGCCGTCCTCTAATCGTTGGAGTCGGCGGGTTTTCATCAAACGTTGGCAAGACGACGTTGCTCTGTGATCTGCTGCGCGCGTTTCCAGGGGCGGAAGCTATCAAGACCACACGTGGTCACCACCGATCGTGCGGCAAGGATCCTCAGGCATGTTGTGTCAGTGATCTTTTAGGCGAAAACGCAGTGGTGAGATCAGGACGAGAGCAGACCTACACCGTTGGAAAAGATACTGGGAATTATTGGGATGCAGGAGCCGCAAACGTTCACTGGGTGATAGCGACTGACACCCAAGTTGAGGCCGGAGTTAGGCAAGCTCTTGAGCGTGTGCAATCAGAGGTTGTCTTGATCGAAGGCAACAGTTTTACGCA
>CAVXAC010000001.1:0-260000 GCA_963759665.1 Pyrinomonadaceae bacterium | reverse complement strand
ACGGCTTATGGATATGCCGTTGAACTCGTCATAGCCCGTCGCTTTGGAAAATCCGGGCGACATAAGGGTAAAGGCAGGGACGAAAGTAGGGGTAAAACCCGAAAAAAGTCACTGACCCCAGCTGCCAAGAAAATTCTCGTTCAGCTATACACGCGATCAGACCGTACCGCAAACCGACACAGGTAGGTGGGGTGAGAATCCTAAGGCGCTTGTGAGAACTCTCGTTCAGGAACTCGGCAAACTAGCCCCGTAACTTCGGGAAAAGGGGTGCCGTCCTCCGGGACGGTCGCAGAGAAATGTCCCAGGCGACTGTTTACTAAAAACACAGGTCTCCGCAAAGTCGTGAAGACGACGTATGGGGGCTGACGCCTGCCCAATGCTGGAAGGTTAAAAGGAGTGGTTAGTCGTAAGGCGAAGCTACGAATTGAAGCCCCAGTGAATGGCGGCCGTAACTATAACGGTCCTAAGGTAGCGAAATTCCTTGTCGGGTAAGTTCCGACCTGCACGAATGGCGTAACGATCTGGGAGCTGTCTTAACGAGAGACACAGCGAACTTGTAGTACCGGTGAAGATGCCGGTTTCCCGCATTTAGACGGAAAGACCCCGTGCACCTTTACTACAACTTGATAGTGGGTTCGGGCAAACGATGCGCAGGATAGGTGGGAGGCTGTGAACCGAGGCTTTTGGGCTTCGGGGAGCCAACGGTGAGATACCACCCTTCGTTTGTCTGGACTCTAACCTAGGGCCGTAATCCGGTTCAGGGACACTATCAGGCGGGTAGTTTGACTGGGGCGGTCGCCTCCCAAAGAGTAACGGAGGCGCTCGAAGGTTGGCTCAGGCTGTTTGGAAATCAGCCGTAGAGTGTAAACGCATAAGCCAGCTTAACTGTGAGACAAACAAGTCGAACAGGTACGAAAGTAGGAGTTAGTGATCCGGCGGTTCTGTATGGAAGGGCCGTCGCTCAACGGATAAAAGGTACGCCGGGGATAACAGGCTGATCCTGCCCAAGAGTTCACATCGACGGCAGGGTTTGGCACCTCGATGTCGGCTCATCTCATCCTGGGGCTGAAGAAGGTCCCAAGGGTTTGGCTGTTCGCCAATTAAAGAGGTACGTGAGCTGGGTTTAGAACGTCGCGAGACAGTTCGGTCCCTATCTAGTGTGGGCGGAGCAGAATTGAGGGAATCTGTCCTTAGTACGAGAGGACCGGGATGGATCCACCTCTAGTGTACGAGTTATGGCGCCAGCCGTAGCGCTCGGTAGCTATGTGGAGCATGGATAAACGCTGAATGCATCTAAGCGTGAAGCCAGACCCAAGATTAATTCTGCCAGTGAGACTCCTCGTAGACCACGAGGTTGATAGGGTGGATATGTAAGTGCAGTAATGTGCTCAGTTGACCACTACTAATCAGTCCCTTGGCTTGACCATAAAATTTACTCAAGCAACAAATTCGCGCTTGCGCGATTGCCTTGCAGTTCACTATTCGATTTTCTGAGACCTTCTTGGTCAGTTGTTAGTGGTCAGTTGTCAGTTCCAACTTCAGGTTGAAAACGGACTACTGACCACTAACAACTGGCAGAGGTTTGAAGAGTTTTCCGGTGATTTTGTCGACAGGGTCACACCCGTTCCCATCCCGAACACGGAAGTTAAGCCTGTTGGAGCCGATGGTACTGCACGGGTAACTGTGTGGGAGAGTAGGAAGTCGCCGGGATTATTTAAGAAAGCCCGCTTGATTAATTTCAAGCGGGCTTTTCTCTGTGTGCCGAGCATGTTCGACAGCTTGGGAGGTGAAAGTCCCCTACCCAACCTGATCGAAAAGGGTCGTCGCAATCCCCGACTATAAAACGCCGGCGCCGCCAGTTAGATCTCAGGCTATTTTTACGATGTTCCCGACGCGAAACAGTCTGTTATTCGTTTTGGCTATCCGGCGTTGGCCCAAACCGATAAAGACTTTTATCCGGCCACAGTAATGAACTACATCCTTGGGTGGCGGCAGTTTTGCATCGCATCTGACGCAGGAGTTGCGTGAGCAAAGGCTATTCATACGGAATTAACTCCGCTTTGGGGGCACGTACATCGCTGGTCCATTCACGATCGCCAGCGCGGGTGTGAGAACCAACGTGACGTTGGAGTCGGCCCAGTTAATCAAGAGCATCCTCAACGACTATGGCAGAACGTTTTCTGATAAGGATCTGGAGACTACCAAGGGCTTTCTGATCAAGAGCAATGCGAGAGCCTTTGAAACGTCTGAAGCTAAACTGGGCATGTTGGATACAATCGGCAGATACGGTTGGAAGTACGACTAGTTGAAAGATCGCGAACAGATAGTCAAAGCGATGACCGTGCAGCAGATCAAAAGTCTCTCTGAAAAATAACTAAACGCCGACAAAAATGATTTGGCTTGTAGTCGGAGATGCCAAGACCCAGCTCCCGCGATTGAAAGAGCTAGGCTTTGGCGAGCCCATCCTGATACAAAAGTAGGAGTTAACGGAACGGGGTTTCGATTAATCATAGCCCGCGAGAGTTGATCTCGCGGGTTTCTATTTGGGATGTGCACGCTCTAGCGAGCACACCCCCTCTGAAAAGAAACGCCTTACAATCGGTTAGGTTATTACGTCGTGAGATTTATTTCCTAGGTATGCATTTGATTGCGACCCTGTTGACTGAAAAAGAACCAGAAACTGTAACCGCCGAGCGCCGTGCCAAGTGGAAAGATCGGCAGCACGACGATCCCCGCAACCACCCCCCAAAAGCGCGCGCCTGGCCTTCGCTTGAACAACTTCCAACTCGCAAGCGCCGTGGGCAAAACGCAAATGAGTCCCAAAACACCGTAAAAGACAACCGTGAAAACTGCGCCGAGAACTCCGATGCCGGCTTGATTCATGTCCCCTGAGTCGTTTGCCATCGTGATTCCGAGTGCGACGAATACCCCCGCCGTAACGAGAACTAGTAACAGGAAGGTGAAGAAGTAGATCGCAGAGAAGACTGCAAAGCCGGTCGCTAGAATTTTTGTCGGTTGCATGGATTTTAGGCTTAAGCCTTCGAACGATGAGGCACGAGCCTCCTACTCTTTTGTCGCTGTCGGAAACGCAGTCCCGAAGCGATCGGGATTCCGCACGGAATGCGGCAGAGCCGCGTTCTTGATCACATTGCTTTTGTCGCGGCTCAGTGAGCTGGTGCGGCGGCGTGCGTGTCCGGTAGAAAATAAAAGAGCAGCGCCAGCACCGCGTAAACCGAAAGCAGTTGCAGACCTTCGATCCAATTGCTCTCGCCATCGCTACTGATCTGCTCGACGATAATGATCGCAGCCACAACTGCAACGACCTCCGGAATCGTGAACTCCAGGTCCATCGGTGCGCCGAAGAGGTAGGAGGCGAAAACCAGAATCGGCGCAACAAAGAGCGCAATCTGAAGGCTCGAGCCGACTGCTATGCCGATGCTGATGTCCATCTTGTTGCGCATGGCCATCAGTATGGCCGACGAATGCTCGGCGGCGTTACCGATAATCGCCACCACGATCACACCCACGAAAACTTCCGTTAGTCCAAGCGACTCGCGCGCTCGTTCAATTGCGCCGACCAAAAACTCCGAGATCAACGCCACAAAAGCAGTCGCACCCAGCAATACTCCCACGGCTTTCCCCACTGACCATGGGGCGTGTGCACCGCTCTCGGCTTCCATGCGCGACAGTTCCTCGCCGGTTTCGTGGGCCACATGTTTCGATCCGCCGAACAACTCGCGGTGCGTCACCAGCGAGAAGAACAGAACGAGCGCATAGGTCATAAACAGAACAATCGAAATTGCAAGTGAAAGACCTTGCTCCTTCTGAGGAGTCCAACCGCCCATCTCAACCGGAACCGCAGCCGCTGCCTGATGAAAGACTGTCGGAATGATTAGCGCGATGGCTGCGAGCGTGAGCGCTGTGGCCGAGACGCTCGCCGCCACGCGGTTAAATTCCTGTCTACGAAATTTCAATCCGCCCGCCAGGAATGAAAGCCCCAACACGAGCAAAATATTGCCGATTATCGACCCGGTGATCGAAGCCTTAACTACACCCGTCAGACCTTTCGAGAGAGCGAATAGCGCGATAATCAGTTCCGCAGCGTTGCCGAAGGTTGCGTTCAGCAGTCCACCGACACCTTGTCCGAGATGTTCAGCCAGGTGCTCGGTCGCGCGTCCCATCCATCCGGCGAGCGGAATAATCGCAAGGCACGAAACAATGAAGAGTGCGGTCGGGTTTTCCAGCGCCGGCACAAACCTCAAGGCAATGGCGATGGGCACGAATATGAGCAGCCAGTCGAGACGTGGTTTAAGCCAGGAACGACGGTGGACGGACGAGGCGGATTGTGTCGTCATGCGGAATGGTTTACCACAAGTCGCAGTTGCGAGACGAATGTAGATTTAAGGTGCGTAGCCTTGCGTTTGATTAGGGCGATCGGAAAAGCACTCGCGGCTACCAGTCTTGAGTGTGTGGTCACTCGCGGCTCTGCCGCATTCCTTGCAAGGCTCAGCTTTACCGATCCTCGTTGTTAAATTCTAAGGGTATACCTTCCGGAGGCATAGCCTCTCAGTTGAATAGAGGCTGTCGGAAAGGCAGAGGCTTTCCGCACGGAATGCGGCAAAGCCGCAAGCCCTCAAGGCGCGACGGCGACGACTCCTCTATTACTCGCTGGCCCATGAACGCTAATCCTCACGCCCAAATCTCGCGGCGCCCCCACGACATTGTCGGGCAACCGGACAATGACCTGGGTTGTGTCGGCCACTCCCGGTAACGCACCAATATGTTCTACAACCAGGTTGTAAACGCGTCCTTCGCTGTCTTCGGCAATCACATGTACATCACCGGCATCGTCGCCCGGGAGGAGTCCCAGGCGCCAGACGAAAAACGACACGCGACGCCGCAGATCCGTGCTGAGGTTATAAGGATTGTTGAGCGTGAATGGTTCGCGCGTTTGGATCACCAGGTCTAAGGCAGTCGCCCGATCGGAATTTTGCTCAGTCAATAACAACGGAGCGTCCCGAACTACCTGAAATAGCAAGCTACTGCTATCGAGCCAGCCGTTAGTGCCGACAAAATCAACCACGATGTCATGGCTGCCGATGGTCAATGCATTCGTGCTGAACGATCCATTTCCGGAAGTGTCGAGTGGCACGGTTGCCAACACAGTGGCGCCATCCCTGAAGGTGACCGCTCCCGACGGTGTGCCCGGCGCTGAGTTTGAGGCCCTTACGTTGGCGGTGAACGTTACCTGTTGGCCAAAGCTTGAAGGGTTGGCAGATGAATTCACCGTGGTCGATGTGCCATTCTGCACTGTCTGCCCGAGAGTCGCGCTACTGTAGCCAAAGAGTGTATCCGTCGCATAGAAAGCCGAAATGCTATGCGCTCCGGGAATCAGATTCGAGGTCGTGATAGAGGCCACGCCAGAAGAATTAAGCGGAACTTGGCCGATAATGGTCTCGCCATCTCTGAATGTGACCATCCCGGTTGGCGTACCACCACCTGCTGGAGCAGATGACACGATGGCAGTGAATGTAATCGGCTGGTCGTAGTTCGTCGGATTAGAAGAAGCACTGAGAACAAGATTCGACCCGAACTGATGGATCTTTTGCAGCATCGTCGCTGCAGCTACAGGATGATTACCATCACCGTTGTAGGTGGCGGTAATGAAGTAGCTGCCGAGAGATTGGCCGCTCGCCGTTAGTGATGAGGTAGTTGTCGCGGCCTGTCCAGTGGCGTTCAACGGCACGTTCGCGGCCAGCGTAGTGGTGACGGGAGTAAGTCCGTTGAAGGTCAGAGCGGTGAAGGTCACGGTGCCGGTTGGGGAAGGCGCGGGTCCGGTGACGGAGGCAGTGAAAGTAAGCGTGACTCCGGTGACGGCAAGTCGCAGGTCAGGCAGAGACGAGAGCATCGTCACACTTACGCCGGGAGCGTGCCCCAACGCGAACAAAGTTCCTCCGTTCAATGTGTAAACCGTGCCGTCTGGACCGATCACAGTTGGGACATACGGCTCAAGAAATCCCTGAGTCAACACCACAGATTGATCCAGAGTATTGTCTACCAGATTCCAACGATAACTACGTCCATCCTCACTAGTGAAGAACACACTTTTCGTCGGCGGATTGACGGCTGGTGCATTGATACACCACTCCTTCGCTGCAAACGGAAACGTGGTTCGGTTCACATCAGGATCCGGAGTGGGCGCGATTACGGTGAGCACCTCCCGCATCTCAACCAGCCCCCCGGCCGACGTATGTGGATCAATCTGCGTGGCATTAGGATCCAGGAGTGCGACCCGGTTTACGCCGTTGCCATCAGCGAACGGATAGTCGTTGTACTTGGAGAAGAGTAGATACGATGAACTACCTGTGTAAGACGGTACGAGCGAAGCATCGACTATTCCCGGCGTGTAGTCCCAACCAAAACCGCCCGGCGTTTTTGTTACTGACAGGTCACCGCTAAAACGCAACAAGAAACCGCGTGATCCGTTTCCGGCGACCAGGACTCCGAAATAGACATCACCATCCGGCGCGACCATTGGCGATGCGGTGCCATTATCGCTGACTGTGGCTGGACTGCCATTTCGCGGATCCTTCAATTGCACCGAGTACTTTTTGGCCAAGGTAGTCGGGTTCAGTCCCAGCAAATAACTGAAATTCGAAGCGGCTGTCGGCTTAACGACGACGTAGAGTGTGTTGAAGTCGTTACTCAGGGCCGGCGCCACATTATGCGGAGTCAGGGTAATCGCTGCATCATTCGCAGCAGTGCCGACGAGCACCCAGGTTCCGTTCCCGTTGGGATCTATGCGGGCGTAGCCGCTTTGAGTTGTGTTCAGCGGAGCCGGAGCCGTGCCTTGAACGCGAAACCCAAAGTAGATGTTGCCGGCGTTATCGGCGGTGATCGGAGTGTTAACGAAGATCGTGCTGTTGTAGGCAGCAGAATTTGCATTGTAATTCGCCAGCGAAGTGTAAAAGACTTCGCGTACTGGAGCGCCGGGCGTGTTTGAGTCGGGATTATCGATATGCCAGATCGTGCCGCCGGCTCCGGCGTAATACATGCGCGTGCCGAAGGGCCCGGTCGTGATGCATGGGTTGTAAACCGGAACCCAACCGTGCGCGGGAAGAATGTAGTCGGTGCCGGCGGTATACTTCAGCAAACCATTGGCGCCGTTGAAAGCGTCTACTCTAAACCCGTTACTAGAAGTCTTAACCGGCACGAGCACGGTATTGCTATCCGTAATGAGGGGCGACCCATAGTGCGCGGGCGTCGTAAAATTAAAATCGATGCTGGTAGACCACTTAATGGTATTCAGGTTCTGAGCCGGCACCGAATAGTTAGACGTGTGTTGCGCGTTTCCGGCAAACGTCCGCGCCTGAGAAAACGCGACTTCGGAGGCGAAAGCGAAAATGCCGCAAAACAGACCGACGATTAAGGTGAGGCTACATGCGCGACTTCGAGCTAACCCCAGCGCTCGGTTGGAAGAATGACTCATTTCGGTATGGTGTAACTCAGACCAGTCTTCAATTTTCGAGACTGTTAACAACGAGAATATAGCAAGGAAGACTTTACGGCTGGGTAGGGGAAGGTTCCAGTCGCCACCGACTTTCGTTTTTCCGTCTGCTCACGCAGAATACTTTTGATGAGTTTAAATGCCAAATGTGTTTCCCCGCGAGCGAAGTAGTATGTAGGAAGCGTTCTCGGCCAACTTTTCGCCAGTTTCTGCAGGCAATCGACATGAGGACATGCGGGGGAACACAGGGAGACGAGAATTCTAAGCCAGGTATGAGGCGAGCTTAATCAGTTAACTGTCTGCTTCAAATGACTTTCGACGCCTATTTCCGGACATCTTCTTACGCAATGATCGGTTGCGCCATGCTGGCGTTGACTCTTGCCGGAGGTTTGCATCTGGGTCTCAGCGCGGCCTTTGTTGCGGTTTTGGTGTTTGCCTGGAAAGCCGAAGGCACCAAGTGGCAGCTATCTGAGCGCACCGGCCTGGTGATCGTGCTCCTCTCCATTCCTTTGTTCATGCTCGATTGGTACTACCAGAAATCTATCGGTGAGCCGGAAGGGCGGCTCGGTGTCAGCGCTCTCGCGCATCTGATTGTATTCCTGGCCGCAGTGAAGTTGTTGCAGGTTAAGAAGAATCGAGATTGGGTTTTCCTCTACCTGATTTCGTTTTTCTCAGTGATGCTGGCGGCGGGTTTGAGCTTGAGTCCGATATTTCTCGGAACCCTGACCCTCTACTTATTCTGCGCCCTGGCCACAATCATCGCTTTTGAGATTCAGAAGGCGCAGCATTCGCTACCAGCCAACGAAACACGTCTACTTGTCCCGCCCGATTCACGCATATTTAGAAACGCGAGACGCCGCAGCAGAAGAAATGTCGAGGCCAGCCGCTTACCGTGGGCTGCAGCCGTGCTGATGATTCTGATCTTCGTGCTTGCTTTGCCCTTGTTTCTAATCGCTCCCAGGTCGGGTGCGTCAATCCTGTCTCGACGCGGCGGTGGCCTCACTAACTTTATAGGCTTTTCCGAAACGGTGGCGCTCGGCGAAATTGGAAGTCTGAAGCGGGACAACGCAGTTGTCATGCATGTGCGTCTGGAGGAGCCGCGTCCAGGCCAGGATGTGCGTTGGCGTGGCGTGGCGCTCGACGAGTTTACGGGCCGCGGATGGAGGAAGTCGGCGGCTGCAAAAACCCCCAGGGAAGAGAAAAACGATCGGGGCTTAATTCGCATAAGCACCACGTCAGCGCTCGATCGCTTAACTACTCAAACATTTTTTCTGGAGGCCATTGAGTCTCCAGTTATCTTCGTCGCTTCGCGGCCAGTAGCGATTCAGAGCGACTTTCCCGCACTCACAGTTGATGCCGAAAACTCGGTACAGCGACGCAAGCTCGGCTTTGGCAGGGTGATGTACAAAGCGCTTTCGGACATGACCCCGCCCGACGTCGACCTCCTGCGAAGCGACAATGAACGCGATCCCGTGCTGTTTCATCGTTACACCGATCTACCAAAGACCATTGATCCGCGCATCGAGGCGCGAGTCAACGCCATCGTGGCGAATACTGGCGCGCGCAACAGGTTTGATATTGCCAAAGCGATCGAAACGCAATTACAACTCGACTACGGCTACAGCCTGGAGATGAAAGCTTCCGGGCCGGACCCGCTGGCCGACTTTCTATTCAACGTCAAGGCTGGTCATTGCGAATACTTCTCAACTGCCATGGCGGTGATGTTGAGGACACGTGGAATTCCCGCGCGGGTCGTTAACGGTTTCCTACCCGGCGAGTACAACGCAGCCGCTGGTGCATACACCGTCAGACAGAGCGACGCGCATTCATGGGTTGAAGTTTACTTTCCTGAGAACCGCATCTGGGTGACGTTTGATCCGACGCCAGTGGCGGGCAGGGTTGAGCCGGTGAACGAGGGTTTCGCAGCACAATTAGGAAAATATGGTGAAGCGCTTGAGCTGCTGTGGTTCCAGTATGTGGTTGGTTACGATCAACAGGAACAGCGTACCCTGGCAACTTCAGTCAACAGTCGACTGGTCACGCTTCGTTATTCAATGACGAGATTGGTAGCAGAGCTTCGCAGCACGCTTGCCACCACCGGGCCTCGCTTTATCTTCGTTGGGGCTGCGGTCCTAGGGGTGTTCTTGCTCATTTTCCTTGGAACGAGGGTTCGACGTTTTGGATGGCGCCGAGCGTTACGCATTCGAACCGAAGAAGCAACTTCAGACCAATCGACTGTGGTGTTCTTTGAAAAACTGACGTCGGTGTTGGCACGGCGCGGAATGATTCGGGATTCGCATTTGACGCCGCTCGAGTTCGTCGGGAGTCTGAACAATCAACCGGCGCTGACGCTGACGAAGGCTTACAACCGCGTAAGGTTTGGCGGAGAACGCCTGTCTGCGCGCGAGATGAAAGAGATTGAACGCACTCTGGATGAGCTCGAAGGAGAAGCTGAGCGATGATGGCTGCTGGAAAACCTGGTCTGAGAGCGACGCGGTCCGCGCGATTGTTGGCGTTGCTGGTAGTTTCGTTAGTATTAGCGGTCTGGACGATTTCATTTGCTGCGGTTGGCCAAGCTTCGACCTCGGGTAAAGTTCAAAACCAGTCGGAACTAAACAAGGAAGCGTGTGACGATTACAAGAAAGCAGATGCCGAGCTCAACCAGGCGTACCAGGCAATTTTACGCGACTATGGTCGTGACCGCGCCTTCATCGCGTCTCTGCGCAAGGCGCAATTAGCCTGGGTTCGTTACCGCGATGCCCACCTCGAATCAATCTATCCGGGCGACGCCAGCCAATATGGGTCTGTGATGCACATGTGCCGTTGCAACAGGTTGGCTGAGGTTACAAGGGAAAGAATTAAAGACTTGAAGCAATGGATCGAGGGTGTTGAGGAAGGTGACGTTTGCGCGGGAAGCGTTAAGGTGAAAGGATGAGGGACGAAAGGATGAAGGATGAGCGACTTAAGATGTGTTCATCAGATCTTCGTTCACAACGACTGACGATATCATTCACCATTCACCACTCACGATGGACCAGTTTATGAAAAAAGTAGGATTTATCAGTCTTGGGTGTCCCAAGAATCTTGTTGACAGCGAAGTGATGATGGGCCAACTCAGAGCGAACGGCTATGAGTTGACTGCAGATGCATCCCAGGCTGACACGGTTGTAGTTAACACCTGCGGTTTCATTGAATCAGCCAAGCAGGAATCGATCGACACTATTCTGGAAGCGGCCCGGCTGAAGACCGACGGGAAGGCCCAGCGACTGATTGTCGCCGGCTGTCTAGTTGAGCGTTATCGTGACGATCTCAAGGCTTCGATGCCTGAAGTGGATGCCTTCATCGGCACCAGTCAGATAAACGACATCCTCGCCGTCTGCGATCCGAAAACGGATACACGATCACTCCCAGTGATCTCGCTGGGCAATCAAAGCGCCACATATCTCTACGACGAATCGACTCCGCGCGTCTTAGCGACACCCAGCCATTATGCCTTCATCAAGATCGCCGAGGGCTGTGATCGCCCCTGTGCATTCTGCTTCATTCCGCAGATGCGTGGTCACTTTCGCAGTCGTCGCTTTGGTTCGATCGTTGCCGAAGCGCAGCAACTCGCTGAAGAAGGCGTAAAGGAATTGATCCTGGTGGCCCAGGATTCTTCACGTTATGGCGAGGACCTGGGGAAACCAGACGCGCTTGCGCATTTGCTTAGAGAGCTCTCGCACACTGAGGGAATCGAATGGGTGCGGGTTATGTACACCTATCCGACGCACATCAGCGATGCGTTTCTCGACGTTATAGCCGAAGAACCAAAGGCGGTGAAGTATCTCGACATGCCTTTGCAGCACGCGTCGCAAAGTGTTTTGAAACTGATGAAGCGCGGCGGCAATCGCGCGTCACTGGAGAGATTGATTAAACGCGTTCGCGATCGCGTACCCGGAATTGCTGTGCGGACAACCTTTATAACCGGATTTCCCGGAGAGACAGATGCCGACTTCGAAGAGTTGATGACGTTTATCAAGAACGTGGAGTTCGACCGCGTTGGTGTATTCACGTACTCCGATGAAGAGGGAACTCCTGCATATGACCTGCCGAACAAGGTGGAGGCGAAGATTGCGAGACAGCGACGCGCGCGGTTGATGAAGGAGCAGGCAAAGATTGCGAAGCGCCAACACAAGTCGATGGTTGGGAAAACGGTCCAGGTGATGTTTGAGGGTGAGTCGAGCGAAAGCGAACTGCTCTGGCAGGGCCGAATGGAGACCCAAGCCCCGGACATTGATGGCTGCGTCTTGATCAACGATGCGCCGGAAGACTTTGTGCCGGTGGAAGGCGCCATGGTCAACGTTTTGATCTCGGAGGCGCAGCAATACGACCTGGTTGGGACAATACTAAGTGAGTGATGAGTGACGTGATGATTGGAATTCGGTTGTTCCTCTAACACATCACTAATCTACTCGCCGGTAGGGTCCAGAAACACGGACGTTTCGAGTAACTTCGCGTCGAAGTCATTACTCATGGCCTCCACACATGACTCATGTCGGTTAAAGAATCCAGCGACGAACTAAACCCGCCGATATTGACGACTGAGCCAGTCGCAGCGCCGCCGCGACAGTCACGTTCAGCCAGGGATTATCTTGCCCTGGCCATTGCCACCTGCGGGGTTGGTTACCTCCCTCTTGCTCCCGGAACCTGGGGCTCCCTGGTTGGTCTTGGTCTCAACGCCTTAGTGCGGGCGGGGCTGCTGAAGGTAATGTTTGACGCCGCGCCTGCATTCCAGTTCAACTTATTCCATCTCTTTTATGCAATCGTTGCCATTGAAATAGTCTTTGTAGTCGGGCTGTCCCTTCTTGGCGTTTGGGCGGGTTCACGCACTGAAAAACTGGCGGGCAAAAAAGACCCTGGGAAGGTTGTGATTGATGAAGTTGCCGGACAATACATTGCGGTGTTGCCGGTGCCTTTCATGATCGATGACGGCTGGTGGGCGGTGGTTCTCGCCTTCATACTTTTTCGAGTTTTTGACATTGTTAAGCCATACCCTGCTCGTAGACTTGAGTCACTTGAAGCGGGCTTGGGAATAATGGCCGACGATATTATTGCTGGAGTTTACGCCGCGATGGGTGTGGCTTTGGCAGTTACAATCAGTTGGTTCTTATAGAGCCGGAGGGATTAGCAATGCAATCAAATGAACCAAAAAAGCAGGACGAAAAAGCAGACTCCGAAGCCACCAGCGACGAGTTGTTGAGTGATGTAGAGGAAGAGGAAGCGGGGGTTGATTCAGGCAGCTCGACTCCGGCTCCTGGACCATCACCGGATGGCGCATTGGACGAGGACCGAGAGATCAAAGACGCTGGACCGATGTAGGGAGGATGAAGGCTGACCAGACCGGACTGAGCTGCTTAACAGTTCATCCTTCAATCCTTCATCCATCCGCCCGTCGCCAAGCTGAAGCATGTCGAACACTCAATCACTCTTCGATCGGCATTAGCGAAATCTGCCAGGCGATGAATACGATGAAGACTAGCATGCCCAGAAGAATCACCAGGGTTACCGGTTCCATCCCCGCATAAGTCTTTCCTCTACGCGCGTCGGTGATGTCGGCCGACAAGACGGCTGGTGTGTTGTCGACGACAATCGCTCCTACTTCCTGATTCGCCCCTTCGGTTGTGATAACAGGATGTTGGAGTGATTGCTGGTCAGCCGCATACTTATTCTGTTCTTCGAGCGGCGCCAGTTGAGCAGCGAGCTCGTCGGTTTCACCCTTGCTCATCTTGTCCAACTTAAGTCTGCCGGTCATTCCGTTCGTCATATCCATTCCACCTTCTTCAAATAGAGGTACAGCCCCAATCCAACCCCAACCATCGAAGCCAACGCAAAGACGTATCCGTATCGCCAACGAAGTTCCGGCATATAGGTAAAGTTCATCCCATAGAGACCAGCGATCAGCGTTACCGACATCAGGATTGTTGCAATCGAAGTCAGACGCTTCATGATCTTGTTCATGCGATTTCCAGAAACCGAGAGGTAAGCGTCCATCGTGGAGCTGAGCATGTCGCGCAAAGAATCAATGGTATCAGCCACCCGGATCAGATGATCAAACACGTCTTGAAAATAGACGTGAGTTTCGCGAGGAAAGATCGGTTGCTCTCGACGCAGCATAGTATTGAACACGTCGCGAAGTGGCGTGATTGAGCGACGCAGAAACAACAGTTTCTTCTTAATATTAAAAATGTCTTCAATGACCTCGGCCCGCCATTCGCCAAAGATTGAATCCTCAAGATCGTCCATGCGTTCACTGATCACATCGAGCAACGGCAGGTAATCATCAACGATTGCGTCGATCAGAAGATATGCCAGCAGTCCAGAGCCCTGCTCCGAGCGGTCCATCCATTCATGCCAGAGTCTCGCCGCAGTATCGATCGCGCGAATCGGCCGGCTGTGGACCGTAACCAGGTAGTTCTTTCCGAGGAAAATATTCAGCTCACGAAGCTCGAGACGGTCGTTAGCACCGGCAAGTTGTGTCTCATAGAGCACGATAAAATAGTAGCCCGGGAATTCTTCGATCTTAGGACGCTGGTGCTCATTACGGCAGTCTTCAATCGAGAGCGGATGGAAGCCAAACTCCTCAGCCAGGGCTTCAAAATCGCTGCTGGTCGGGTCGCTGACATCAGCCCAGACCACGTTTCCTTCGACGATGCGCAGCTCGCTGATGTCGGCAGCTAGGCAATTTTCGGTGAATGTCTTGGTTGTGTTATTAAGACAGACAGTCTTGATCATCTAACGGGCTCCTTACAGACCCGAGCGCGGTAGCGCCGGATCCTACAGGCTACTTAGAACATTTGCGTACTATCCTCGTCCTCAGGATCCGGCGCTACCGCGCTCGGGTCTGTTACTGCTCTGTCAAGCAGCGGGGATATTATCACTACCTTGCCTATGAGACACTCCTAAATGAAAACCGGTATAATCCCGCGCACTAATGAACCAAAACAAAATATTTGTAGCCGATGAGGTGAGCGACAGCGGCTTAGGACCACTCCGCGACGCCGGATTCGATGTTGAAAAACGTACGGGATTAAACACTCAGGAATTAACGAAGGCGCTCGCTGGTTGCTCAGGGTTAGTCGTTCGCAGTGAAACAAAAGTAACCGCGCAGTTGATGGACAATGCTCCGGATCTGCGTGTCGTGGGCCGCGCAGGTGTTGGTGTAGACAACATCGACGTTCCTGCGGCCACGTCACGCGGCATCGTCGTGATGAATGCTCCGGACGGGAACACCATCACGACCGCCGAGCACACTATTGCGTTGTTGATTGCTTTGGCGCGCCGCGTTCCGCAAGCCAACAGCAGTTTGAAATCGGGCAAGTGGGATCGAAAGTCGTTTATTGGAGTCGAACTACAGGGGAAGACTCTCGGGATTGTCGGTATGGGCCGGATTGGCCGGACCGTGGCTTCGCGCGCCCGCGCCTTCGGGATGAAGATCGTCGCTTTTGATCCATTCATCGCACCGGAGCAGGCGCGTGACGCGGAAGTGGAACTGGCAACATTGGACGAGGTGGTGGCGGGTGCTGATTTCCTGACGGTCCACACTCCGCTAACGACGGAAACGCGCGGCATCATCGGAGCTGATGCTTTCGCAAAAATGAAGCGCGGCGTGCGCGTAATCAACTGTGCTCGTGGCGGATTGGTAGACGAGGGTGCTCTCTTCGACGCCATCAAATCCGGAACGGTCGCGGGGGCGGCTCTCGACGTGTTTAGTACCGAGCCGCCAGCATCCGACCATCCGCTGTTATCTCTCGATGAAGTTATAGCGACGCCGCACCTGGGAGCGTCGACTACTGAAGCTCAGGAGGGCGTGGCGTTTACCGTAGCCGAGCAAATGCGTGACTACTTATCTTCCGGCGCGTTGCGAGGCGCAGTAAATGTCGCGTCACTTGGCGCACAAGAACTGGCTGCTCTCCAACCTTACATCGAGCTCGCGGAAAAACTTGGCAGGTTCCAGGCCCAGCTAGCGGATGGGGCAGTGCGAGAGGTTAAGCTGGAGTTTGCTGGTGAACTGGTGGACCTCAACGCAGCGCCGGTGACGCGAGCATTTTTGGCCGGGCTGTTGCGCGACGTGAGCGCGAGGGTCAACGCGGTGAACGCGTTTCTGATTGCTGAAGAACGCGGTATCAGTGTCGTAACGAGTTATCACCGCGCGGGTGCTGATTTCATTCCTTCAATCCGCACGAAGGTGGCGAACAACAATTCCGAAGTATCACTCGCAGGGACCATCTTTGGCTTTGGTGAACGATCGCGTGAAGGCCGGATCACTGAGATCAATGGATTTCACGTCGAAGCCGTGCCGAGTGGCCACATGATCGTGATGCGCAACCAGGATGTGCCGGGCGTGATTGGCCGGGTCGGTACCATCCTGGGCGAACGAGGTGTCAACATCGGACGCTTTCATTTAGGTCGTCAGGAGCGGGGCGGGGAAGCGATGGCGGTGGTGGAAGTAGATGGACCACTCAAAAAGGACACGCTGGAAGAGTTGCGCGCGCTGCCGCAGGTGATCTCCGCGATTCAGATCAAGCTGTAAATATTCTGACATGCTTCAGCGTCCCGCTTTAGCTTGTTGTAGGGTCAGGTGATCTGAACGATAGCGCGCTCTTTCTGTTCGCTGAGTCAGTGTTTCCCAACTCTTCGACATGCCTCTGATCCATGTCGGACGACTCACTCGATCTCAAAAGTAACTTGCTGCAAGGCTGATGTCTTTGCAACCCGATCAAAAACCGTAACCTGCAACAGATAACGGCCGACGGGCAAAGTCTGCAGAGCAATGTCAGCGCCGTAGGGAATGCGCGCAGCATCTGCCGCAGCATCAAGCTGAACCTTTCTCAGCGGACTTGTAACGATGGTCTTCCCATCGCGCGAGATCTTGATCTGAGCTTCCAACTCTGGATTACCACTTCCCGCCCGAACAGCGTTATAAACAATCGTTAGAAAGTTTAGATGTGCGCCGCGGGCAAAACGCCGGTCCACGCTGAATTGCACCTGCTCCTGAGTACCCGACTGTTTTTGTTTGGCACCAATGAATTGGCCGCCGACCAACAAACTACTAAGCATGAGCTGCTTTGCGGTGAGCTCAGGGATTTCGATCCATTTCGCAGCACTGCCAAAGCCCCCGTTTTTACTATCCACCGCCACCACTCTTACCTGATAAATACCAGGTTTCAACGGCAACTTATGACTGTAGATCACACCGCCCCTTGAATCTGACGAATTCGCTGTCGGCTCAACGTTGAGGCGAGTTTTGAAACCGCCGACTTGCTTGCCCAGATCGTTCAAGACCAAACCAGCAATATCAACGCCCGCGGTTTGTTTTCCATCTGGTCCATAGCTCATTCCGTCAGTTGCTACCTGCATGGACGTAGTCAGCACTGGTCCAACATTTGGCATGTCCAGGAACCCAACCGACAGCTGCGTTCCCAAACTCCGTTTGTCGGACGCGTTGAGAGCAGCGCTCAAACTTCCGTCCGCGCTTTTCGAAGTCTCGGTGGAGTCCTTCGCCTTAGTGACTTTGTTGTCGACTGGACTGGCGCCGATGAATCCTTTCGGCAATCGTACCTTCAGCTCCGGTCGACCAATGATGTTCACTTCCACCCGGTTAAAGCCGCGCATTTTCTGTTCGTCACCAGTTGGCTTCCAACCCAGCAGGTAATAATTTGAAGTCTCCTGAAGTGCATCCTTTACAAGTGAATCGAGATCACCAGTATTGAGAGCAGCGCGTCCTCCGGTGTCGTCAGCCAGCGCGGTCAAAGCATCCTGAGCCGCTGCGATTTCGCCAACGTTAGAGCGAGATACGAGACCCGCTGGATCGGCGCGGTTGCTGGCCGCGTCTGTCGTGCTAACCAACCCACGGGCGTCAACCGTATAAATCACCACTCCTGCCCTGGTTGCTGCATCCGTGATTTGTTTTAACTTGTCGCCGAGCCCGGTATCGCGGTCATTGAGGTAAAAGCCGTCGGAAACAAAAAACGCGAGCTTGTTCCCGCTCATCTGGCTCGTAGTTTTCAGCAAATTCGCGAGGGTGGTGAGCGTGCTCTGGGTGATTTGGGCAGATTGTTTAAGAAACATCTGCGCCCGTTCCTTAACCATGCGCTCGGCGATGTCACGGGTGATGCCGGGTGTTTGCCCAACTTCTGGCCGCCCGCCATAGGGTCCGGAACGCGGTGGTCCAAGACCGCCACCGGCGTTGAAGTTCGTCGCTTTGAGCAACTCGGTGGAATAGTATTCCAGAGCATACTTATCACCCTGAGAGATTTGCAGCGCCGAGTACTCCGTCATCGGAATATTCTCTGTGTCACGTACTGTGTAGGGACGAAATGCAAGTCGCCCGATGGCCGCGCGCAACACTGGCGCAACATCGGTGAACTGCTGGAGGAATCCAATCTGTCCGCTGGCGGATGCGATAGCTACCTGGTCGTCAGGTTCGATTTGATTCTCGATGAACTCAAGGATGGATTTGCGCGTCCGTTGATTGCTTTCCGCGCTGAGGTGTAAGTCATCGATGAAGAAAACGATGGTGCGGCCGCGATAGATCGGAGTCGAGCTTTCGATCTTCGCACCTCCCGACGCCGCACCCGAGGCTGGGTTTTGCTGTTGACTCCTTCTGCCGGCTGTCACGCGGTCGACGAAAATGAGTGGAGTGGCGACTCCGTTGACCTTCAACTCGAATTGCTCGGGTTTCAAGCCTTCAACGAATTGCGACTGCTTATCGAAGACCATGACGTTAGTCTGCACCAGCTCAGTGCTGACGCGGATGACTTCATCCGGCGTTTTGGGTAGAGCGGTTTCGGTTTGCGCCTTTGTGTCCGCAGTAGGAAACCAACTGAGAAATGCGATTACTAGAATTGCACGAATTGTAGTTTGGGATGACATGACGATTACCCTCGATCCCAGTTTTTAAGTGCGCCGCCCGGCGCTCGCCTGGAGTTACTGCTGAATCTCAAAAGCTACTTGCTGCATCGCACTCGTTTTCGCCGCGCGGTCAAATACTGTCACTTGAAGCAGGTAACGTCCGGCCGGCAAGGTTTGCAGTGCGATGTCAGCGCCGTATGGTATCCGCGCCGCATCCCCACCTGCTTCAGACACAACCTTGCGCAACGGACTGGTTACTATCGCCATCCCATCCCGCGATATCTTGATCTGGGCTTCCAACTCTGAAGCACCACTGCCTTCACGCATCGCGTTGTAGATGATCGTCAGGAAATTAAGGTGTGCGCCGCGAGCAAACCTGCGATCGACACTAAATTGCACCTGCTCCTGCCCCCCAGCCTGTTTTTGTCCTGACCCGATAAACTGACCACCCAGCATCAGACTGCTCATCGTCAACTGCTTGCCGGCAAGGTCAGGAATCTCAATCCACTGGGCCCCACTACCTACACGACCGCTTTGATCATCACGAGCGGCGACGCGCACCTGATAAATGCCTGGCTTGAGCGGTAACTTGTGACTATAGATGACGCCTGCATTTTCAATCACACTTGCCTGAGCTGAAGGATTCACTTTGAGCCGCGTCTTGAAACTTCCAGCCGGTTTGCCCTGATCGTTTAGCACCACGCCGGCCAGATCGATGGATGCAGTCTGTTTCCCGTCTGGTCCATAGCCGAGGATATCGGTAGCCATTTGGGTGGAAGCAGTGATCACCGGACCGGTTCCGGGAACGTCAACAAAACTGACAGCGAGCGTCGTGGGCAACCCCTTGCGCGCTGATGGCGCACCCAGCGCGGAGATCAAAGCCGCTTCAGGTCCTTTGGCTGTAGGGGAGGTTACGACGGGGTTGGTACTTACGCTCTTATTGGCTTCAGCGACATTCCTGGCCTCGCCCACCAGGAACCCCTTAGGCAGTCGCACATTTAGGTCAGGACGGCCCGCCACCGTAACTTCTACTCGTTTGAAGTTGCCGCCTTTTTGCTCTTCAGCGAGCGGTCGCCACGCCAGCAAGTAGTAGTTGGAAGTTTCATCAAGCATCTGCTCGACCCAGCGGTCGAAATAGTTTTGGTTCTTCAAGAACCTACCGCCAGTGTCTCCTGCAAGTGCGTTCAACCCGTCCTGTGAAAGGGTACCCTCGCCCATGTTGGCGCGGTCTAGTCTGCCTTTCGGGTCGAATGGTCTATCGCCAGTTGCGTCGGCAATTGGAGCGAAGAGACCCCGCGCATCGATCGTGTAGATAACGCTGCCTGAACGATTGGCTATGTCGATAATTCGTTGCAGCTGCGTCGTCGCTCCATCGGAGTTTCTTGAGTTGAGATAAAAACCGTCGGAAACATAAAAGACCAATTTGCGTCCGGCGATTTGTTGAGAATTACGAAGCAGGCTCTCGAGTGATGAAAGGGAACTCTTGGTAACCGCGTCGAGGCCAAAGACTATTTGATTGGCGCGGGTTTTCACCATCTCATACACGGCGTTTCGATTGAAGCCTCTGGGTCCACCTTGCTTGGTGACGAAGCCTTCAAGAATCTTGTCGATGTAGAGCTCAGCCGCATCGCGATCCCCGTTGGTAATTCGGATCGCTATGAACTCGGTCATCGGGGGCTGCTCTGAATCGCGAACCGTAGAGGGAATTGGCTTCAGACGCGCCACAGCCGCTTCGAGTACAGCCCGGTTGTCAGTGAACTGCTGGAGAAAACCAATCTGACCACTTCCGGAAGCAATCGCCACCTGATCGTCGGGCGTCATCTGAGTGCTGAGGAAGTGTCTAATCGTACTGCGAGTGCGTCCCAGGCTATCGAGCGAAAGGTGTAAATCGTCCACGAAGAAAATGATGCGGCGCCCGCGTGGAGAAGCACTTGCAGGCTTCGAGGCCTGCGCAGAACGATCCGGGCCCGTGAGTTTTTCTTCGGAGGGAGTGCCGGCTATTACCCGCTCAAAAAACGAAATGCTTACCGGTTTACCATCAACCCGTACCTCAAACTGTTCAGGCTTCAGTCCTTCGACAAATTTACCCTGCTTATCGAAAACCATGACCCCGGTTTGCACGAGCTCAGTGTCAACGCGAATCACCTCGGGATCCTGGATCGGTTTTTGAGATTGACCGAAGGAAGCCCCGACGCACAATCCGACTAGAAATATGATGGCCAAGTGTTTGAAGTAAAGTTTGGTAATTAACAAGACTTGTATCCCCTGAGTGATTTTTGTACTGCCTGACGAATCGGTGCGTTTGGCGAAAGAGCCCAAGGACTACTGGATCTCAAAAGATACTTGCTGCATCGCACTGGTCTTTGCCACGAGACGTGGTTCAAGCTCCGGTTGAAGTGTTTCCCGTCACCCCTGCTGTTTCCAGTTTCTCTTCGCGCGCGCTGCCGGCGACGACATGTTCAAAAAAGGCCGGCGTCACCAGTTTCCCATCGACCTTCAATTGAAATTGCTCAGGCTTCAATCCTTCGACGAAGCGACCCTGCTTGTCGAGTACGACGACGCCGGTTTGCATTAGTTCTGTGCCTCTGACGACTTCAGGTTGAGCCGGCTGTTGCGGTTGTTGGGCAACGACCCCTATGGTCAGAGCAAGCGAAAGGATGACGCACACAAAGCGCCGTGGATTCGCGATTGAGGATGACATGAGAAAGTACCTCAGGAAAGGAACAGGGAGATTGAAGGGCAGTATATCACAAGGCTTTTCTCCTTTAGCGCTGAACCATGCTAGCGTAGAGGTTAGCCTTAGGGCGCATCAAGTGCGAACGAATACATCTCGTAGAGCGGAGCGAATTGGTTGCATCTCCAGGCCAGCAGTCGCCGAGCAAGTGGAAACTTTACAGTTTTAACGATGGGCGAGACGAGGAGTAACACAGTGGCGACTTCTGATCCTCCGCTGATGATGTTTTTCTGGTAACGCAATGAGCCGACTTTAATCGTCTGAGAGCGGCGAGCGAAGACCGCGATAGGCTGATGAATACCTATGCGCTTTGGTGGCAGTCGGCTGAGAACCTGATCGAGGAGATCACACGCCTTCGCCTTGATTACACGATTGTAGAAGTCGATGTGGATGCTGACGAGTATATAGCGTGGTGCAGAAGCACTGAGCAAAAACTGAACGCAGGCAGTCGCAACAAGTTCGGTAGCATGAAGGCGACGGAGATGGGTTTGGAGCAGGACTGATCCTGAGCAAGTTTTATGCTCCCTCGATCAGACGAGGCCGCCCGCTTCCGAATCTCAATATAGAAAGAGTCAAGAGGACAAAAAGCGGACTTGAAAGAAATGACACCCACGCCTGAAGTCTCACTAAAGGCTCGTCTTGATTCAATAGACCTCCTTCGCGGCATCGTGATGGTAATCATGATGTTGGATCACACGCGAGACTTCGTCCACAACGGTGTGTTGGCGGGTGTCGATCCTACCGACCTTTCCCGTACTAACGTCATATTATTTTTCACGCGCTGGATAACCCACTATTGCGCGCCAGTCTTCGTTTTCCTGGCCGGCACTGGAGCTTACCTGCGCTGGACGCGAGGCAGGAGCAAGCCAGAGATGTCGAAGTTTCTGTTAACACGCGGACTCTGGCTGATCGTTCTCGAGTTTACGGTAGTCAGGACTTTCGTTTTCTTTCACCTGGATTATAGATTCCTGGGTGTCGCGCAAGTCATCTGGGTGATCGGCATTTCCATGATCATCATGGCGGCGCTGATTTATCTTCCACTCCGCGCCGTCGCAGTTTTCGGTGCGGGAATGATTCTGCTTCACAACTTGCTGGACAACGTGCGCGTTACCGGCTGGCAAGGTCCACAAAGCGCAGTGCCGGGGCTGGGAGCGAAACTTTGGATTCTCCTTCACCAACCCTTTGAAGGATTTCCGGTGGCTGGCTTTCCGAGTCCGGTTGTCTTTGTAATTTACCCGATCATTCCGTGGGTTGGTGTGATGGCGGCGGGCTACGCATTCGGCGCTATCTACAAATGGGACGCTCAGCGACGCAAGCGTTTTCTGATTACGCTTGGAACCGTTTCGATTGCGCTTTTCATAGTCATCCGGCTGATCAATCGCTACGGGGATCCACATCGATGGTCCCCTCAAGATTCGTGGGCCTTCACCATTCTGTCTTTCCTCAACACAACCAAATATCCGCCGTCACTACTATTCCTGTTGATGACACTTGGACCAGCGATGTTGGCGCTCGCATGGTTTGAATCAACTGCACCTTCCTCTGGTTCGTCGTTCTTCGCGAGGTTGCGATCGATTTTTGTCACGTTTGGCCGTGTGCCTCTTTTCTTCTATTTGCTTCAATGGTTGACGGCGCATTTGATGTCGGTCGTTATCCATTGGGCCGCCGGCAAACCTGTGGGCTGGATGTTCTCAAGTCAGACAGTATTCACTGGATCACCTCCAGGAATGGGCTTCAGTCTGTGGGTGGTTTATGCGAGCTGGATTGCGGGCGTGATTCTGCTTTACCCGCTTTGCAGATGGTTTGCGGGAGTCAAAGCACGACGCAAGGATTGGTGGCTTTCGTATTTGTAAGATGCCTTCGAATAGAAAGGCTTTCCAAGGTTGAGCCCACAACGCTTAGGCTGAAAGCGTTCGCTAATTCCAGCCCAGGGTTGTTTCAACCCGGGGATCCAGTGCACGTCTCCTCTTAGCAACTCTGAAGGAGTTGCGACGGATTCTACTGAGACGGCGACGCAACTGTTTTAGGGTTGGCTCTCTCACAGAACTACGTTCCCCAGCGTTGCCAAAGCTGGCGCTCCGACGAAGAGATTTCGCGGCAGGGACGCTGAAGGTGTTGCATCGGATACGCTTAAGGTAGAATGACGAACACTTACTCATTGCTTCTTTTCTGTATTTAAGGGGGTGGACTTCTGGCGAGCTCCCCTTGCTTGCCAGCTCGTTGCGGAGTTCAACCTGAAACCGGAAGTCGGCAGGTCCAGGTCGTTACGCAACTATGTTCTCGCGAGTCCTACATCTACTTGTCACCACCTTCGCGCTATGTGTGCTGGCTTCGACATTCCCGCTGGGCTCAGCCGCGCGAGTTTTAGCACGTGGTCAGCAACGGCCGCAGGCTCCGTCCTCTTCAGACACCGTCAATATTCAACCGACGGCCGGTGGCGGCGCAGTAATCGTCTCAGTGACTAAAAGTCGCGTGCGCGTTGGGGAGTTGGTTACCTTTACTTTAACCCCGGCCAAGATAGTTAATGACCCAAGGTTTAAAGTCACAGTCGACTTTGGTGACGGTACCCGACTCAACACCCGGCAAGTTGTTGTTACGCATCGCTACCGTGCAACTGGCCATTACACGGTGCGCGCTTCGGTAGTTTCGCCAGCGACCCAAACTGATCCCGCCCAACCAGATCCCACTAGACCAATACCGCGGGTCACACTTGATGCGAACCCGACGCCGACTGATGCAAACAAGCCAGTAACATTTGATGCGCAGCTCAGTTCCAACTACGCGGGAATTAGGTATCGCTTCACATTTGGCGACGGATCGCAAACCGATTGGATCGAAAGCTCACGGACCAGCCATGCGTATGCGACCGCCGGAACATATCTCGCTTATGTCGATCTCGGTTTGAACGCTGCGGGTCGCATCAGGCAGGTGGGCGGCAGTCTGCGACAATCGATCGTGGTGAACCAACCCACGCGGCCGATTGATCCTAAGGTGGTTGATCCCAAGGTAATCGATCCAAAAGTTGTGGACGACCGGTTGCCTGGACCGGTGAGACTCAGTGCGGGACCGACGCCGGTGCAGCAGGGAAAGCCAGTGAACTTTGGTGCGAGAGCCGAAGCTACGAATTCAAATGTCCGGTATCGCTTTGTATTTGGTGATGGTTCATCCAGGGACTGGCAAACGAGCGACAGGGTTACGCACGAGTATTCATCGAAGGGAAATTACTCCGCCACTGTTACCTTAGGGTTAATTCGCGACGGCAGAATCAAGCCACTCAGCAGCGATAGCCAGCGAATACAAGTGACGAGCTCGACTCCGCCGACTGCAGTCGAGTTGCAGGTTAATCCAGCTTCGGTTTCGATGGGCCAGGCGGTGGGATTTAACGCGCGTGTCACTCCGGAAGAGCCTGATCTCAGATACCGATTCGTGTTTGGCGATGGAAGTTCTCAGACGGAATGGCAAACGGCATCGCAGGTTTCCTACGCCTATAAAGCAGCTGGCCACTACACCGCTCATGTTGAAATCGGCCGATGGACCAACGGTCGCGTAGTCCCACTGGCGACAAGCGACAACCAGGTAATTAGTGTCGCCGGGGGAGCTGTTTCTTCCGTCTCGCCAAGTCCTGGTCCATCCGGCGGCGGAGGATCACCTGGAGATGCTGGAACCACCGGCACTCCTCCTTCTGATTTCGGGGGTGACCACCCTGGCAACGGTTTGCCGAGCAAATGGTGGTTGTATCTGCTGCTCGCCCTGCTGCTGGCCTTTGTTGCATATAAGACCTACCCGGCATTGTTAGCGCCTCGCACTACTTTTCACGCTACTCGCGATCCGGGAGATGCTGAAGTCGATACCGCGGCAAAAGGATTGGAAATCAGTAGTCAGGTTTTGCTAAGGCCGAATGTCTCCGATGCCGAATATCTGGTCCACTCCGACGAGGCTATTGTTCGATCCGTAAGGAGGGAGAATGTCTAAATCCTCAACGACTGTTCGCGACGTCTTTGAACTTCCCGAGCCCGGGGCAGAGGAAACTGACAGCTGGAAAGCCTTTAAGACGAGGGTGAGCAAAGAGGTCAAGGGAATAAAGTCAGCAGCCTTGCCTGACCTCGCCAAAAATGTGGCTGAGCTGTTCGAGATACCAATCCCGGACATCTTTCTTGGTTCGTGGAAGAAAGCTGAAGGCATAAAGACTTTATTGGAGGAGTCGCGTAATGCGCCTGAGACGGTGATGAGTGCCGAGCTCGGAGAACACACGATCAATAGTCAACACCGTCCCCAAATCGAAATTCGCATCCAGAACAAAACTGTTAAGAAACTCGAATTTACATTGAAGCTGGTTTTCAACCTGAAGGGCTTTGTACTGAAGATTAAAGATGGAAAAATTCGAGAGATGCAAACAGGCTCATGCGAAGTGAGGGGGAAGATGGAGTATCAGGGACTGGTGATTGCCGACAAGAAATTGGCCCCTATCACGTTGCCCGGAATGATCTCGTTTGAACGAGGATTGGATAGCGCTGAGAAAGCTGTAGTCGTGGAAGACAAGGCTTCTGCGGTGGAGGCAACGAGCAAAGTAAGCGTCGCGGCAGACGCCAGGCAGATTCCGGTTGGGGCAGTAGTGGAGCAAAAATCTAACCAGGCTCCTGGGCTGGTCGAGGAAGTTCCAATCGCTGGCGCAGCCCAGATTAAAGGATCTCCGTCACCAGATGTATTGAAGGAAGTGCCGGCTCCCGAAGTCGTCAAATCGCCGGGACCGGTACCGGATATCGTGGGAGCAGCACCGCCGGAAACGGTTGTAACGGTTGAAGATAAGTCGCAATCAATAACCTCCGAACCTGAGGTGCCGGTCGTGCATCCAAACCCGGAAGCCGTTGAGAAAGCTGAAGAACGTACCACCTGGGAAGTCGGTGACGATGACAGCGCGGAGTCTGGGACCAGCGCAGAAAGCAGCGAGAGTGAAACTGGCGAAAACGCAGAAGACATCATTAGTCGGATGAGTCGCGAGCTTGCAGAGAAGCGGCAAAGCTCTCGTGCCGACGGATAAATGTTGGGAAATTTGTTCAATGAGATCCTACAGGGTGCAACTATTACTGCTCGGGGGGTTGATTGTTACCGCATCGATGATGGGGTTAGCGAGTCGCACGCGGTCGCGTGAAAATGTCGCGGCTCCGGTGACCGTTGTATCTGTCAGCGGCGCGTCGGCCACGCGCAATGCGCAACTGCGCAATGACCTGAAGTGGGTTTTTGGTGGGAAGTCGCAGCGAGGTTGGTATCTCTACACTGCTTTGCTCAATCGTCTGCTTGATACGAATTCCGATCCGGCCTCAGACGCTTTTGCCGACGCGCTTGCGCGGTGGCAAAAGAAATCAGGACTAGCGGCTAGCGGCGTGCTCGATGATGCAACGCTCTACAAGATAATTGCTGGATGGCAGGGCCAGCGACTCAAAGACAGATCGCCGGCGCAGCCTCAACAACTTCTGATTGCGCCTCGCTCAGACTTCTATGATCCCGAGCGCGTTGATGAATTACGGCAGGTTGAACGTGGGACCTACTCTGCATATAAGCGTCTGGTAGCTGCGGCGATTGCTGACAAGTCTCTCGGCCTTCGTCACCATAAAAACGAACTGGCGGCTGGCGAGAAATTTCTCAAAATTATTTCCTCATTCCGTTCGCGCGAGTACCAGGAAAAATTAAGAAGGGAATCGCCGAACGCTGGAAGCGCCGGCCTGGCGGTAAACAGTCCTCACTTCACCGGTCGCGCACTCGATATTTATGTTGGCGGTGAGCCGGTGGAAACGAACGATCCAAATCGGGCAATACAAGTCGACACGCCTGTCTACAAATGGCTGGTCCGCAATGCGGGTAGGTTTGGCTTCCAACCTTATTTCTACGAACCCTGGCACTGGGAATACGTTGGGGCGTGAGGTTGGAGAGGCTCCGCTTTTAGGAACATTTTCCCTTTCTCATTTACCAGTTCTTATTGTTCATTGGCCGCTTGCGGTTGGAGTCAACGCCTGGGTGCGCCGCCTGTCGGCGCATTGGTTTACGCCGGTGTGGGCCGAAGTCAAACGCCTTGGAGTGCGCCGCCTCGTCGATGCTTTGGTATGCTGCGGATTGGCACAGCAATCGTGGTCCACAACGCGACGAAACCTGGTGCCAGTTCAATGGATAGCACTCGCCAAGAAATTCATTGAGATTGGAACTTTGGTTTGCTGGGCCGCGTTAGACTATTCTGACTGAGATTTAGATCGCGTAGACAACTCAAACACGATCTGAAAGTATCGAAGCATTGGAACTATTTTCAAAAAGTCCTTGACAGTTTGATGGTCCTACTTTATACAAGTACGCTCGCGCGACAGCGTGAGGAGAAAATTAAATGTTGATGAGCTGGACAAATAGAGAACGAAACGCCGAACGGCAGCCCTATGCCGGCATGCCAGGCGTGTGTTTGCTTCTCGCTCCGGGCTCGTTAGCAGTCAATAAATTTGACGGCAAACTCGGACAAGAGACGATAGATCGCCGTCATATCAGGCATTAATTCGCGGGAGCGGACTCCCGCTCCCAAATCTCAAAGAAAAATCGCGAGAATTGTTAGGAGCGGGCAGCTTCCCTGGGAGGCTTAAAGCCCGCTCTTTTTGTTTTTTGACAATCGAAGTACCTATTTTGCGAAAAACTCCATGCGAACTTCGCATGGAGTCTTTGGATGAAGGCAGGGAGCCTTCCGGATGATGACGCCGTTGCTTTGCGAGAGTCCCGAGCGTCGCCATCCTCAGGAGAAGTGTGCCTCGAAGTGTGTTCGAAGTACGTGTCTCGCTGCCTTCATCTGTTTTTGTAACACAAAGAGATCTCAGATCTGAAATGTTAGATCTCAGATCTGTGATCCTAAATTTCAAACTCATCCATGCTGAGTTTTGAGATTCTTAAACTTCATTCTGCATGCGTGGCTGAGCAGCAAAAGCTCCTGACTGTAAATCAGGCGTCCCCGTGACTTCGTAGGTGCGAGTCCTACCGCATGCACCAACCATCGAAGGATGAGGGATGAAGGATGAAGTCCGCAGAGAATTCTTTAGGGATGTAGGCTAATGGCAAACCATCGGTTTCCAAGTCCGAGATTCTCGGTTCAAATCCGAGCGTCCCTGCCAATTTTTTGGAAGGCCCGACAGTTGAGCGAGTCAAGCAGTCTTGAAAACTGTGGCGGCGTTGTCCGTGTAGGGTTCGACTCCCTAGCCTTCCGCCAATGTTAATTTCGGATTTCCCATTACGGATTGCGGATTTGTTTTCGCGCTGCATCTTAAGAACTCCAGTTCGCATTCCGAAATCCAAAATCCAAAATTCCTGGACCTGTAGCTCAGCGGAATGAGAGCGCGACTCTGCGAAGGTCGAGGTCGCACGTTCAAATCGTGCCAGGTCCGCCAGATCGAAAGGATGAGGGATGAAGGATGAAAGGAAGAGAAACCACGAGTTCCACGTCCATTCATCCTTCATCCTTCCGTCTTCATCCTTTCATTGCCGGCGTAGCCCAACAGGCAGGAGGCACTAGTTTTAGAAACTAAACAGTGTGGGTTCGAATCCCTCCGCCGGCACCAAAATCAAGGGATGAAGGATGAAGGATGAAGGATGAAACTGAGCAGTGACTTCCATTCATCCCTCATCCTTCCGCCTTCATCCTTCCCTTTTGGGGCGTTAGGCAAGCCAGGATCAAGCCGCTTGATTTTCAATCAAGAGATGCGTGGGTTCGAATCCCACACGCCCTGCCAACAACTTGGGCGAATGCTGAAGGTGACTACATCCTTGTAATGGCCACGTCACTTTCTTTTCTTTGTCGCCCTCCACAGAGTTAATCCGAAATCCGAAATTCTTATGTGGGCCGTAGCTCAAGAGCAGAGCACCGCACTGTGAATGCGGCATGTGAGGGTTCAACTCCCTTCGGCCCACCCAACCATTGCCGATTGCCGAATGCCGAATGCAACTGCCCGCACTCAAAAATCCGTAATCCGAAATTCTTTCTGGGGCCGTAGCTTAGTTGGATCAAAGCGCTGCACTGTCGATGCAGAGATCGCGAGTTCAAGTCTCGTCGGCCCCGCCAAAGTCGGACAGACATTCCTGCCTGTCGACCTTTCGGCAGAGGCTAGCCCAACATATTTTTAGACCAACCAATAAGAGTCATTCCTGTCAGCTTTTCGGCAGGAGCTGGCCAACACACCAAACGTATCTTTAGACCGATCGCTGACAGACAGGAATGTCTGTCCTACGCGTCAGTAGCCAAATCGGAGTAAGGCACCTGCCTCTTAAGCAGGGGATTGTGAGTTCGAGTCTCACCTGGCGCACCAGGAAAGCAGTGAGCAGCGAGCAGTAAGCAGTAGGCAGGAGGCGCACGGAAGCACGGTCGCGCCTGCTTGGACGTCTGTCAGGATATCTTCAACTCTCTGTGCGATGCACAGAGAAAACCATCCCGACACACTCCTTTGTGCGAAATAGTTTTAAACATTCTTTAGAAAGGAGAATCGACATGCCTTACCGAAAGCTACCAATCGGTGGCGCACACAAAGACATTTTTTCGTGGGCCAATCATGAGTTCAGCTTTGAAGAGCAATCAATGCTGCGCAACGTTTCGCGCTTGCCTTGTTTGTTCAAGCACGTCGCGCTGATGCCTGACGCCCACCTGGGTAAGGGCAGCATGGTCGGCTCGGTAATCGCGACCAAAGAAGCTGTGATTCCCGCAACCGTCGGCGTGGACATCGGCTGCGGCATGATGGCCGTCAAGACGCCATTCAAGAGCGGGATACTGGACGGCAAGTTGAAGGACTTGCGCCTTGCGATTGAAGAAGCAATTCCCGTGGGCTTTAACGCTCACAAGGAATCAGTTGATGAATCGTCTCACTGGGGCGGTTGGAACAACTTCAGCGAGCTTCACCAGGGCGTCCACGATCGCAAAGCGAAAGCGATGAAGCAGTTGGGCACGTTGGGTGGCGGCAACCACTTTGTCGAAGTTTGTCTCGATACAGAAAACTTCGTCTGGTTGATGCTGCACTCGGGCTCACGCAACATCGGCAAGGAGCTGGCGGAGCGCCACATCGACACTGCAAAGTCGCTGTGGAAACTGTCGGAGCTACCGTCGCCAGATTTGGCTTACTTCATCCAGGGTACACCCGAGTTTGCGGCGTACTGGAAGGACCTGAAGTGGGCCCAAACTTACGCGATGAAGAATCGCGAAATCATGATGACGCGTCTGTTGAAGGTCTTTAACAAGATGTTCAATCATCGCCAACCGTTCAAGCCTGAGTTGGCGGTCAACTGTCATCACAACTACGTTGCGCTCGAAGAGCACTACGGCGAAAAAGTTTTCGTCACGCGCAAGGGCGCAATCAATGCTGAGAATGATGCTTACGGCATTATCCCCGGTTCGATGGGCGCGAAATCGTTCATTGTTCAGGGACGCGGCTCGGCAGAGAGTTTCAACTCCTGCTCGCACGGGGCCGGACGCAAAATGTCGCGTGGTGCGGCCAAGCGCGCTTTTACGAAAGACGATTTGGCGCGTCAGACATCGGGCGTTGAATGCCGCAAAGACGTAGGCGTGCTGGATGAAATTCCCGGCGCTTACAAGGACATCAAGGCAGTGATGCGAAACCAGAGCGATTTGGTGAAGATCGTTGCCGAGATCAAGCAGCTGGTCTGTGTGAAAGGATGAAGGCGGAAGGATGAAGGATGAAATTAATCTTCGTTCCCGTCTTCATCCATCATCCTTTTCATTCGGGGTGTGGTGTAACGCAAGCATACGAGTCTTGGGCACTCGTGGCGACAGTTCAATTCTGTCCTCCCCGACCAAAGAAAGAATTTCGGATTTCGAAATGCGGATTTCGGATTTACCAAACGCGCACCACCGCATCTCTTGACGCCACTCGTAAGCTCTTTAGCTAGACGAGTGACGACCTAGCCAATCCGCAATCCGAAATCCGCAATCGAAATTCCTCTCGCTCCTGTAGCTCAACTGGAAGAGCGCGACGCTTCTAACGTCGAGGTTGCGGGTTCGAGTCCTGCCGGGAGTTCCAAGTTCGCGGAAGTGATGTAGCTGGAAACATGTGAGTCTTCCAAACTCGCTTCGAGAGTTCGAATCTCTCCTTCCGCTCCATAAGCAAGGGTGAAATATGAAGTATGAAGGATGAAAGATTGTACCCATAAGGTGCTTTCATCCTTCCGCCTTCATCCTTTTCCTGCGCGTGTCGCCAAGCGGCTAAGGCGTCGGATTGCAGATCCGGTATCGTGAGTTCGAGTCTCACCACGCGCTCCAAATTAACCCAATGCGGGCAGTCTTGCCTGCTCAACCTAAAACCAAAGGAGATGACCAATGCGTTCGCAGCATAAGGAAACTCGTGCCCGAAGATCTTTTCAATCGCGTGGAGCGATGAAGAGTCGCGGTTGTTAGCACCGACTGACGCATCTCAGATTCAGTGGCCGGTGCAAGCGTCCGTGTGGTTCCCCATCCGCGGCCTCAATTGAGTCTGCTTAAGTTTAGAAAGAGAGTGTATGAGAAGTCAGTTAGAGAATATGTTTGAACGTATGGGAGCGCGAGTGAAGGTTCGCAACACTGTAAGCCTCCGCAGTCCGGCCGGAATCGACATTCGCTCGGACAGACGGGGCGAATACTTCGACATCGGAGTAGAAGCTAACGACGCGGTTGAGTATGAAGTTGTTGATATTCGACCACGCCTGAAGCATCTGTTGCTCATGGCCCGCCGAGACGATGGCAAGCAGAAGTTTCTTTGCGGTCATGACGAGCGACACTGGTTTGTTTGCGCTGTGCCAGGCGAGTCGGTTACGAACGTGGTTGCCGCTATGGAAGCATTGCAACCAGCCGAAGTCCGAGTCGCAGTCGGGCGCAGAGTTAAGCGAGTCAAAGATCGTCTCCGTCGTCGCAACGAAGCGTTCGTGCGACAGGGTGAATGGTTCTTCGTTCCAGCTCCTGCTTTATCAGTCAACCCAAAGTTAATCCTGAAAAATGAGCGTCTTAGCCGTGGTAACGGCGGTAAGCCTCACATGTGTCAATTCCTGTATCGAACTGGAGGAGAGCTTGTGTACGTTTGCAGCCGTCGCCCGCGCGGCATAGCTGCAACCGAGTATGCGGCGCTGCTTTATTCCAATCCCGCGGCTAAGAAGTGGAATTGGACTCGACAGCAGCGAGATGCATCGGCTTACGTCAAAGGCCGCGTCTGGCATCCTGATCACAAAACTGTGGTTCTGGATGATTGGCATCGAGTGTTTATGAACACCGAGTTTCTTGCCCCAGGCGCACGGTCAATTGTTTTTCTCGATTAACTCTCAACTTCAAGAGCGGCGACTCGCGCCGTGCGAGTCTTGGACCTCACAGCCGCTCTTGAATCCCAAACCGGCAAGTAGGATAGACATTCCTGTCTGTCTTTCTTCACTCGTCAACAATCAATGACAGACAGGAATGTCTGTCTTGCACGAAAGGAGGTGCCGAATGGCCCCGATCAATGGCCGCGTTTTACTACTTAACCAAACTTACGAACCGCTCGGCACCGTCAGCGTAGCCCGAGCGATAATCATGACCTTCAAGAACAGCGTTACCGTCGAAGAGCTCGACGGTGATCGCGTTCTGCGTTCAGCGCACGCTGAGTTCCCGGTGCCTTCAGTGATTCGCCGGCGTATCTATATCAACGTGCGTCGACGTCGCGAAGCGTCAGGCATGAAGCGCCTGCGCATCTACATGCGCGACAAGTTTCGTTGCCAGTACTGCGGCGAGAAGAAAGGATTGCCGGAGCTGACGCTGGATCACATCATGCCGCGCTCACGTGGTGGTGATAACTCACCAGTCAACGTGGTCACCGCTTGTATCGCATGTAACAACCGGAAGAGCGACCGCACGCCAGGCGAGGCGCGCATGCCGTTGCTGACTACGCAGTCAGCATTGCGTGTGCGGCTCGAACGGGTCGTGCTTTGTCACTATGCAGAGGCGCGCGCCGAGTGGCGCAAGTATCTGTTCATGGACCATCACGATGATCGTGACGTCATGGAGAAGGTGCATGCGGAGCGCAAGGCGCAGTCTTGAAATGTGCTTTGGACTTTGTACTTTGAGCTTGATCGGCAGCCTGGATTGCAGACACGTTCAAAGTACAAAGAAAGAGGCATGCGGAAAAGCTTTATAGAGGTCGGGTAGCTGAGATGGATTAGCGTGGGTCTGAAAAACCCGAGAGGTTGGTTCGATTCCAACTCCGACCGCCAGGAGCAGGGATGAAGGATGAAGGATGACTGCTGGCTTCGATGAGCGCTGTCTTCATTCTTCCGCCTTCATCCTTCGTTACGCCCGAGTAGCTCAAATGATGGAGCGCTGGTCCTACAAACCAGAGGTTGAAGGTTTAAGTCCTTCCTTGGGCACCAAAAGTAAGGATGAAGGCGGAAGGATGAAGGATGAAAGCAGAGCGCTCGCCGACATGGTTCATTCTTCATCCCTCATCCTTCCGCCTTAATCCTTAGCTATCGGGGCGTGACTCATCCCGGCAGAACGTCGACTGCCCGGGACCGTGGAGTTTCAAGAGGCGGCTACGGCCTCACGCCCCGACCACATCGAAAGGATGAAGGATGAAGTCGGAAGGATGAAAGACAAGCCTTAAATCGGGATTGGCACTTCATCCTTCATGCTTTCGCCTTCATCCCTTCCCAGGGGCCTGTAGCTCAGTGGAATCAGAGCGTCTGTCTTCGAAACAGAAGGTCGCAGGTTCAAGTCCTGCCAAGCCCACCACCTTGAAAGTATGAAGGATGAACCGGAACCGGACTAAGCCTCAAAAATTCTCGCTAACTAATTACCGTATTCATCCTTCATCCTTCTGCCTTCATCCTTCTCTAGCGGAGTAGCTCAAACTGGAAAGAGCGTTCGTCTCATAAACGAGAGGTTGCGGGTTCGAATCCCGCCTCCGCGACCACATCGGAAGTTTTAGGGATGAAGGATAAAAGAGAACTCTGATGTAGGAGTTTTAGCTGATCATTCATCCTTCCGCATTCATCCTTCCCGGGCCGGGGCTATGATCTAACGGGATGATGCCTGCCTTGCAAGCAGGACGTAGGGGTTCGACTCCTCTTAGCTCCACCAAAAAAGAAGTCAGAAGTCAGAGGTCAGTAGTGCGATAAAGATTTCGAACTCGACCTGACAAGTGGCTTCAGACTGGTGTCGACTCACGTTCCTTGCGACACCAACAATTCTTTGGCGATGTAGCTCAATTGGCTAACAGAGCGTCGGTCTTGTAAACCGAACGATAAGGGTTCGACTCCCTTCATCGCCTCCAAATCGAAAGGATGAAGGGGGGACAGGGAAGGCGGAATACTGTTTACCAACGGCTTCTTTGATCCTTCATCCTTCCGCATTCATCCTTCTCTTGTGGCGTAGCCAAGTTGGTAAGGCACCGCACTGTTAATGCGTCTATGCGAAGGTTCGAATCCTTCCGCCACAGCCAAACTATTGCCGATTGGCGATTGCCGATTTCCGATTAGTCTAGTGAGATTGCATGACTTCGCGGCTATCTAAAAGTCCGCTCGAAGCAAAGCAGAAATCGGCAATCTGAAATCGGCAATTGGCAATCTTCTTGGCCCGGAGCTCGAGCGACAGAGCAGCGGACTTTTAATCCGTGAGGTGCGGGTTTGAGCCCCGTCGGGCCAACCAAAAAAAGGATGAGGGATGAGGGATGAAGGATGAAAGTCTTGAGTGCGAGTGCTTCCAAAACTTGCGAGGCCTTTTTCATCCTTCATCCTTCATCCTTCCGCCTTCATCCTTCCCTTGGTGTCTAAGCACAAAGTTCCAAGTCCAAAGTTTCCGTCCCGCGGTGTAGCTCAATGGCAGAGCACTCGACCGATAATCGAGCGACGACGGTTCGACTCCTTCCACCGCGACGAACCAACAGTCCAACGTTCAAGGCGAGAGTCAACGTCACGCTCATTGAGACGCCGCGCGGAGCCACGCGCTACCCGCGCCGTGGTATGGACTTCATTGGCACTCATATGACTTTGGTCTTCGAGACTTGGACAGCTTTTTCGGGGCATAGCTCAATCGGTAGAGCAGCCGCCTTATAAGCGGTTTTAGCGCCAGATCAGCGCGAGGTTCTGGGTTCGAATCCCAGTGCCCCGACCAATGAAGGAGAAGGATGAGGGATGAAGGATGAGGGACGAAGGATGAAAGTCTTGAGTGCGAGTGCTTCCAAAACTTGCGAGGCCTTTTTCATCCTTCATCCTTCCGGCTTCATCCGTCCTCTTGCGGGATGGTGTAACTGGCAACACGTCGGGCTTTGAACCCGAAGATGGAGGTTCGACTCCTTCTCCCGCAGCCAATCTTTCTGGCTCAACGCAAAAAGGTACTTCGATTATCCTTATAAGGACTTGAGGCTCCGCTTGCGGAGGTAACGAACAATGGCAAACAAGACTCTATTCAAATCACTGATCGGCAAATTCGTGCCGGCAACTGACACGCTTAATGAAGAGCGTGCTCCGGCTTATGCTCTTTCGCCGAAACACCAACTGGCGCAATACGCGGCAACGGGTTGCCTGAACACCACCTTCTATGCGAGCGCTGATGAACAACTCGCGAAGGTGCTTGAACTGTGCGAGGAAGTCGACGCTGAATTTATTGCGAAGACCGCCGTGTTCTGTCGCGAGCGCGGGTTCATGAAAGACATGCCGGCACTGCTTTGCGCAGTACTTTCGGTCAAGGACCGCACGCTGCTTGCTGAGATCTTTCCGCGAGTAATCGATAACGGAAAAATGCTGCGCAACTTTGTGCAGATCCTGCGTTCAGGCGTGGTTGGACGTAAGTCACTAGGGACTGCGCCAAAGCGTCTGGTGCGGACCTGGCTCGACATCCGTGAGCCATCAGCGCTATTTAAGGCTAATGTTGGTCAGGATCCTTCGCTGACGGATATCGTCAAGATGGTCCACCCTAAGCCTAAGGATGCGGCGCGTGAAGCCCTGTTCGGTTATTTCGTCGGACGCGACTATGCGTTCGATAAACTGCCGGAAGTGGTCCGTGCATTCGAAGCGTTCAAAAAGGGTGAGTCGAAACACGTTCCGGATGTTCCGTTTCAAATGCTGACGGCGCTGAAACTAGGAACTGCCGAATGGACCGCGATTGCGCGCCGCGCGCCGTGGCAGATGACTCGAATGAACCTGAACACGTTTGCGCGTCATGGTGTGTTTGGTCAGCCGGGGATGCCGGAGCTTATTGCTGAACGACTGCGAGATGCAAACGCGATCGCGAAGGCCCAAGTGTTTCCTTACCAGCTAATGGTGGCTTACACGATGGCCGCGGCGAACGCTGACATTCCCCACGTGGTTACCAACGCTCTACAGGATGCGATGGAGATTGCGACTGCGAATGTTCCTGAGTTTGCAGGGAAGGCTTACATTTTCCCGGATATCTCAGGGTCAATGCACTCGCCTGCGACGGGATATCGTCGTGGGGCAACTTCGACGGTGCGCTGCATCGACATCGCGGCCCTGGTGTCGGCAACCGTGCTGCGCAAAAACCCTTCGACAGAAGTCATTCCTTTTGAGTCGGATGTGGTTAAGGTTCGTCTTAACCCGCGCGACAGCGTGATGACTAATGCCGACAAACTGGCGAAGCTGCCTTGCGGTGGAACCAACTGCAGCGCGCCGCTTCGGTTTCTAAACAAGCGGCAGGCGAAGGGTGATCTGGTGATTTACGTTTCGGATAACGAATCGTGGATCGACTCGCCGCGCTACGGAAGTTTCGGTGGTAGCGCCACCGAGACGATGAAGGAATGGTCACACTTTCGTTCGCGCAATCCCGGGGCACGGATGGTTTGTATCGACGTCCAGCCTTACGGATCGGTGCAGGCGCAGGAGCGTGACGACATTCTCAACATTGGCGGGTTCACTGATCAGGTCTTTGAGGTGATTGCTGAATTCGCGCGGGGAGAATTAAACGCCGCTCACTGGATCAGTGTTATTGACTCGGTAGCGGTGTGAGGAATTGCGGATTGCGGATTGCGGATTTGAATCGCATTCCGCAACCCAACCTCCCAATGAGTGAAGCAGCCTGGTTAAAGTTCTTTGTGCCACCTCCGTGTTCTCTGTGCCTTCGTGGTGGACGTTGTGTATGTTTATTCAACCACCGAGACACAGAGAACACGGCGGCTGCACAGAGAAAACAGAAAATCAGATCACTACAATCAGGATCGGTTGGCGAATGCAGGTGTGGAGTACATGGCAAAGCGAAAGCGAAAGGGTTCGAATCCCTGCCCGCTTGATCAACTTCAAGCGGGTTTCTCTCGCCAATATTTGTCGCCAACTACAATTCGGCTGGTAGAGCTATCGTCCATTACCATTCACGATTTAGCTAGTTAGCGAAGAGGAAAAGACTCAAGAGTTTTAAAGCAAAGCATTCCCCTTTTTACGAAATAGCGACGAATGCAGATGAAACTACATGCTAAAACGCACGGGTTCCGGGTTCGAGTCCCGGTGGCTCCAACAGAGTGGGGCCATAGCTCAATGGCAGAGCACGCGTTTCATCAAATCTTGTCGTCGCCTTCTTTAGACTGCATGTGAAGACCCACCAGGACTCACTTTTTCGGTTACCAACCAGCGTTTTCCGAGTACTCTGATTGAAGCAAGCATCGATTGATCAGAATTAAATAGATGCGCTGAAATAGTTCTCCTCATTTGTCATTACGATTAGGGGGTTGCGACGGCTGCCTGAATGTGTCGAGGATCGCGCAGTTTGCATTGCGACCGAGCGATGAACGCCAGATGTTCCACATGCGCGGCTGGAAATCTTGACGGTCGCGTGAAACTGGAGTATTGGTTTGCCGGCTTCGCTCACTCCTGACTCCGGCTCAGCAAGGAATTGCTCCCGTAGGAAACCGCGCGCCTTAATCACATTTTAGTTTGCGCGCCGCTGATCAAACGTTTTTCGTCGGAATTTCGATGTGAGTAAAGCTATCCTACAACGATAAACGTCGTGCGGACCGTAGTCTCTTCAGTTCCTCAGTCCCAACAATGAAGCGAAGGAATCACTTATGAGTGCAAACAAAGCGACGCAGGTAGCGCAAGCTGAACCAAGCGGCCCAAAGGCGACGCACGATTCGTCCACGCCCAAACCGCCGTTTCGCAAGTTGAGGGGCTACGCTTTTGATCCCAGCTTGTCTATGCACCTCGATACGGCCGTGATCAACGAGATCACCTACAAGGTTACCTGGGAGGAAGAGGATGAAAAGGTAGATGGGCCGGGACTGGCGCCTGGGCCAATTGGAAAATACCTTGAGGTTGTGGACTACGATCCTGCCAGCGGTTGCTTTTACGAACCGATTAATCTCAATGACCCGCACATCCTGGCCCAGGACGGATTGCCGCCATCGGAAGGAAGTCCACAGTTTCATCAGCAGATGGTCTATGCCGTTGCTATGACCACTATTCGGAACTTTGAACGTGCGCTCGGTCGACCAGCCCTGTGGGCATCGCGCCGGCCTGACCGAAAAGGTCGTGATCAATTTGTCGAACGGTTGCGCATCTATCCGCACGCTCTAAGAGAAGCAAACGCTTATTACAGTCCGGAAAAGAAGGCGCTCCTGTTTGGCTACTTTCCGGCGTCGTTTGAAAATCCCGGTCGCTTCCTTCCCGGCGGGATCGTGTTTAGTTGTTTGTCACACGACATCATCGCGCATGAGACTACCCACGCATTACTTGATGGCATGCATAGCCGCTTCACAGAGGCGAACCACCGCGATACGTACGCTTTCCACGAAGCCTTTGCTGACATCGTCGCACTCTTTCAGCATTTCAGTTTTCCCGAAGTCCTGCGTCATCAAATAGCGCGCACGCGCGGTGATCTTGCTTCGCATAATCTGTTAGGCGAGTTGGCCCAGCAGTTTGGCGAGGCGATCGGTAACTATGGAGCCTTGCGAGACGCGATTGGCGAGGTTGATAAGGAGACTAATAAGTGGAAACCGCACGATCCGAAGCCCGAAGACTACGAGAATACGATTGAACCTCACGCACGTGGCGCCATCCTGGTCGCCGCCATCTTCGACGCCTTCCTGGCAATTTATAAGAGTCGCGTTGCCGATTTATTCCGAATCGCGAGTAGCGGCACTGGAGTCTTACAGGAAGGAGAGCTCCATCCTGATCTGGTTAACCGACTTGCGACTGAGGCCTCAAAGTCTGCACAGCATGTTCTAAACGTCTGCATCCGCGCCCTCGATTATTGTCCGCCGGTAGATATCAACTTTGGCGACTATCTTCGCGCCGTCATCACTGCGGACGTCGACCTCGTATCGGACGACTCGCGAGGGTATCGGATTGCAATCGTCGAAGCCTTCCGCCGACGAGGAATTTACCCCCGCGACGTGCGTACGCTATCGGATGAAAGTCTTCGCTGGCCAATCGTCACCGGCAGCCAGGCATTCTTCGAGCCCCTGGCCGAGCAGCTCCGGTATGTTGCCAACGAATTCAACTACTTCAAGAGTCGCCGTGAAGTATTTGACAAGTCGGAGTCGATTCGTGCCCAACTTAACAATTGGATCGCGAAGGAAGGCCATGGAGATCTAAAGCAATTTAGCAAGGTGGCCGGCATCTCCTTCGAATTCAATTTGGAAGGACTTCGTGGAAACGGAAAGCCTGGTGCAGGCAGCGCTGGAGGCGTTCCGAAATTCCAGATTCATTCTTTGCGTGCAGCACGCCGCGTTGGTCCCAATGGCGACTCCTTGAATCAGCTAATCATATCCATCATTCAAAGCCGCGACATTAAAGGTAAACCCACTCCCGGCGGCAAGGCGGTCGATTTTACCTTCCGAGGTGGCAGTACGCTTGTCCTTGATTTGGACACAATGCGTTTGCGCTATGCCATCACCAAGGACATCGCCGATGAATCACGACTCGCCCGCCATGCCCAATATCGTCGCGGGTTAATGATGGAGGGTTCTCCTCGGGCCACCTATTTCCGGCATCTGCGCGAAACTGAAGAACCCTTCGCCTTGTTACATCGCAGCTTGGACAGTGAGGAACCTTAAGCATGCCGACCAAAAAAATAGCGAGTAAGAAAAAGAAAGCCCAGAGCGCTTCAACCTCCAAAGCTGCCAAAAAAAGCAGTACTAAGAAGGGCCGTGCGGCTCGCGTTCGCATGTATAAGCAGGGCCTGGGCGATTGTTTCCTGGTGACGTTGCCGAGAAAACCGCAACCCTTTCAAATGCTCATCGATTGCGGGGCGCTCAAGAGCAAGCATTACGGAGACCCCGAAATGAACGCCGCCGTGAGCGACATCCAACAAACTGTGCTCGCCGAAGCTAAGGGCAAGAGTAAGAAAACGGCAGCACGACTGGACGTTGTCGCAGCTACTCACGAGCACTGGGATCACATCTCCGGCTTTCATCAAGCTAAAGAGATCTTCGACACCCTCGATGTGAAGAAAGTTTGGGTCGCCTGGACAGAACAACCAGACAACGAAGCCGCTAAGAAACTTAAGAAGGAATTCAAAAAGAAAAAGAAAGCGGTTAAGCAGGCGCTCGCGCTGCTCCCGGAAGACGAGCGAGGCGACAAGCGTTTGGGACTATACCGCCATGCGATTTCAGAGTTGTTCGGCTTCTTTGGAGGATTAGGAGTCAAGGATGGTCCAAAGGAAGGTGGGACCGAGGCGACCTGGGATTACATGCTCGCCCTTGGATCAAATGAGTATTGCGACCCGAAGAAAAAGCCGTTGAAGATTGAGGGACTGGATGATGTGCGCGTCTATATCCTGGGTCCGCCTGAAGATCCGGACTACATAAGGAAGAAACTTTCGAAAACGGAAACCTATGACGAGGGCAAACACAGCTTCTCGCTGTTCGACAGCTTTATGGCCGCGGTGGCCACAGATGACGATGATGACTTCGCCGATGTCAGGACCAGAGCCCGCCCATTTGATGATCGACATAGTATCTCGACCGAACAGGCCAAAAGCTCGGAGTTTTTTAAATCGAAATATGGCTTTGAGGACGGTGATGCGGACGAGTGGCGTCGCATCGATTACGAATGGCTCAATATGGCCGGCGAGCTGGCGCTACATTTGGATAGCTACACTAACAACACCTGTCTGGCATTAGCCATTGAACTTGGCGAACCTGGAAAAGGAAAAGTAATGCTCTTCCCGGGAGACGCTCAAGTGGGAAACTGGCTTTCATGGGGAGACCTGTCATGGGAGGTCGAGGACTCGAAGGGGAAAAAGCAAACGGTGACTGCGGCGGATCTACTCGCCCGCACGGTCCTCTATAAGGTAGGACACCATGGCAGTCACAACGCGACGTTACGAAAGAAAGGATTGGAGATGATGTTGAGTCCCGATCTGGTCGCGATGATTCCGGTTCACCGAGGAACCGCCGACGACCAGCAATGGGAGTTTCCTTATCCTCCGCTGTGGGAAGCGCTGAAGCTGAGAGCAAAGGGAAGAGTACTGCTGGCAGATGCCCCGGACCTTACGGAAATAGAACCGGACGTGGAAAGAATGTTGTCGCCGACGGAGCGGAAAGAGTTCAAGAAAGCATGCAGCTTTGAGGATCTGTATGTCGAGTATCGCATTGCATACTGATCGTAAACAGAAACCAGCATCATCGAAAAAGAAAACGGGCGACTTCTCGTCGCCCGTTTCTTTTGGAATTTGGTGAGCCGAGCAGGGCTCGAACCTGCGACCCGCTGATTAAGAGTCAGCTGCTCTACCAACTGAGCTATCGGCCCTTGAACGGAATGGAATTATACGTTCGTAAGTTAGAGTGTCAAGCGAGGCCTTCTGTTCGATGGTGGTTCACTGAACAAGTACCCTCTGTTCTCTAAATGCAACGTCATCGAGGCGTACTTACTGGTGGTGGTTGCGGCAGCGCATTCTCTTTCTGACAGGAGCTGTTTGACGCTATCGATAAGTTTGTCGATATCTGGCTTCGCCACATAACCATCAGCGCCGGCTGCAAACGCCTCGGATCGATGAATGTCGTAAGCGGCGCCGCTATAAAAGATGCAAGGAACGCCAGGCGTGAGTTGCGATAACTTTTTGCAGAGATCTAAACCGCTCCCGTCGGGAAGATGGCGGTCCAAAACATAAAGATCGAAGGCTCCAGTCGCAGCCAATTCCAGCGCTTCCCGGATGGATACCGCAGTAGCTACTTCATAATCCTCGTGCGCGAGGATCAGTTGTAACATCTCGGACGTATCTTCATGGTCGTCAATGCAGAGCACGCGGCATTTTGGCTGCGTCATGGGGGACCTCCTGGTTAACTGATTTTAAGATACGGGAAGAGAACCGAATTGTAAGCTTATTTTAGCTAAGCCGCCTAATGGGCGTCGCAACTGAGTGTCAACGTGAGAGGGGCAACTGCACTTTTGGAAACCACCGGCTATTGTCGCTTTGAATAGAGTTACCTACGTATCCAGGATCGTTCACCTTTCTTGCGATCCAATACTAGCAGGTGGGCAGTGAGTGGAGCGAACTTCGCACCGGAGTTTCTTCGATTCCTGCTCACCACCAATGCTGGTAAATGGTTAGTCAAGGCGAATCGTTCTATGGCGCTCTCTCCTGCATGGCCTTCAACAACTGATTGACTGCTTCAATCTCGTCATCATCCGGCGCCAGTTGTTTGTATCTTTCCAACGCTCCCAACGCTGAGTGCAAGTCGTTAAGTTTGTGATGGACCAGTGCCAGGTTGAAGTAGACCAGAGAAAACCCACTCTCGATCTGGGCAGCACCCTCATAATGGAGACGGGCCAGCTGATAGTTTCCAGCGTCGTAATAGAGATTTCCTAAATTGTAATGTGCTTCGACGTGTCTTGGTTCGTGCTTCAGCGCCAGGGTGAAACTGTCGAGTGCCTTGCCCGGATTCCCAAGCTCTCCATAGATAATTCCCAGATTGCAGTATGCCTCAGCGACATTATCGCCGTCGTTTATCGCCTCTTCATATAACTCGGCAGCTTTGGGATCGCGTTGCTCGTGAAGCAGCAACGCTTCTTCGAAAGGCGTTAACAGTCGCGACAGCTTTCCGACTTCAGGAACACGAAACAGGTTTAACTGTCCCTGGAGCTCGGCCTCGATCTGGCGAATGCTTTGGCCCTGCGAACGTAATTCGCGCACGCGTCGAAACTGCGTCAGGGCCTGGAAATCGTAGGTGTAGTTTCCTGCGCCGGCAGGCGTACCTTCGATGATCCCTTGTTCGGTCCAGCGACGAATCGTTCTTTCGCTGAGTCCAAAGAGTTGCTTGATTTCAGGGACTGAATAGTTGGATTTGACGCGTTGATAATCGGCCTTCGCGGGAACTCGTGAGGGGAAGGACAGAAGCTTGTTGCTGGTTTCTTTCATTTAAAGCTGGTAAAGCAAACTGTTAGTTTGCCGACGGTCAGGTAAAAACTTCCTCGATTACATCACCGCCATTTGCACTGCATCCCTTGCTTGTAGCATTCAGCGAATTCGCAAACTAACAGTTTGCTTTACGTGATCCGCAAACTAACAGTTTGCGTTACGAGTTACGAAGCCTTGCGTTTCTTAGCTGCCTTTGGTTTCGCAACCTCCTTAACCAACGTGAGCGCCTTCTTCTTTGAGGCTGCTGGCTCGGCCTTCACCATTGGTTTACGGCTTGAAGCCTGCAAACTCTTCTTCAGCGCGCTCATAATATCAAGTCTGGGAACTTCTTCAACCTCAAATTCCACAACCTTCTTACCCTTGATCTTCGAATCGATCAGTTGCCGGAGGGCTTGATGATATTGATCGGCCGTGTCGATTTCGGAAAGAGAAGTGACCATTTGTTCGACCAGGGTGGTCGCCAGGCGCAACTCGTTTTTGTCCAGCTTGGTAGCATCGGTAAGTTCGGGTACCTCAGTGATGCTGCGAATCTCATGCGGATAGCGAAGCTTCTGTAGCACCAATCCATTTTCGTGAGGGAAGACCGCCACCAGGTCTTCGCGGTCGCGGAGCACAACCTTGCCGATCCCAATCTTGCCGGTTTGTCTCATCACCTCACGCAGCAGTGCGTAGGGCTTTTCGGAGACTGGCCCATCTGGTCCAGCGTAGTAAGGCGAGTCATAAAACGTCGTCGGAATTTCGGAGCTATCGACGAAGCCAATGATATCTACTGCTTTAGTCGTTTTGATTTTCACCTTCGCGATATCGTCTGGTTCGATGATCGCGTAACGATCGGGTTCGTATTGGTAGCCTTTGGTGATCTGGTCATTTGTAACAACCTGATTGCACTTCTTGCAGCGCTTGTCGTAACCGATGGGACCGTAGTCGTCGCGGTGGAGCTGATTAAACTGAATTTTTTCAGACGTCTCAATCGCGTTGTAAATACGGACGGGGATGGCAACCAACAGAAACCTGATATGGCCTTTCCAGATGGATCTCATAGGGAAGTCTCCGGTGATGTCCGGCAAGCCCTGTCGGACGAAGGGCGCATCGAATTGCGCCTTTAGACTGTTTCACCGGCACTCGGCCGGTGGTTGGGCACGTATTATGTCGCCCCTCCGCATTTAAGTAAAGCCTTATTTTGTTAAGCTTTTTGCACGCGTTCAGGTGTACAAGGGAGCAGCCAGCCTTCAGGGAATTCCATCTAATCCGTCATACCAGCTTGTGAACAACGCCTTGTCTGAGTCGTTAGTTTGCGGTAGATTTCTGGCCGAAATAACTAAAAATTTGCCCGACCAACCACAACAGCAGTCTAAAAACCGCGGAGGTGAATCATGATCAGCATCAAGCGGATGCAAATTATTGTCGGTCTGACTTTCAGCGTTCTACTGACAGCCATAGTTGGGGTGGCTCAGACAACAACCGTAACCGGCAAGGTTACTTTGAAGCAGGCCGATGGCACTGAGATCCCCGCCACACCAGGCGCTGTTGCCAGTGCAGACCACACGGTAACCGTTAATGGCACGAGTGCAATTTCCGGGGCGACAGTGTTTTCAGATAGCACCGTTACGACTGCGAAGGGTTCGAGTGCTGTCGTGAGCCTTGGCAAACTTGGCCGCGTTGAGGTTATGCCAGACACTACAGTGAAGCTGACTTTTACAGATTCCACCATCGCGGTGAGTATGCTTGATGCGGGCCGCGTTAGAGTCTCGTCATCATCCGGTGTCAACGCTTCAGCGACGACCAGTGACGGTGTCGTACTTGGAAAGGGTCTCCGGCAAAACGATTTTATTGTCGACACCACGTGCGGCAATACATTTGTGGCAGTTGAGAAAGGTCAAGTCGAACTTCGCGCCGGGAGTACGGTCAAGCAGATCGCGGCAGGTAATCAGGATACAGCGGGAGCGAGCCGGCCCGGATGCACTCCTTCAGCCAAGCCTCACGGCAAGGCGGGTGAGTCGCATTGAGAAGAAGCTACCCAACATGGGCCAGCGCGTTCCGCATTGCGGCCGCGGATTGCCAGCGTTGAGTCGGGTCTTTCATTAGGGCACGCTCAATGATCTCGCAAACTTGTAAGGGCAAATGTGGCGCGCGCTGGCGCAGAGGAACTATTGGCTGTTCGAAGATGGCTTTTATAGTTTCGGCCATGCTCGATTTGCGTGAAATGTTTAAGGCGAGCTCATTTGTGAGCAAACTGTAAGCAGTCATGCCAACAGCGTAGATATCCGACTGCGGTTTCACGTCACGAAAGTTCTTTAATTGTTCAGGTGGCATGTACGCGAGCGTACCGGCCATTTCACCAGCCATGGTAACGCCGCTCATGCCAGACTGCGTGAAGCTCTTGGCGAGACCGAAGTCTGTTAGTTTGGCCGTCGCGTTGGGCCATGTTCCGCTCACGAGGATGTTTTGGTCCTTGATGTCGCGATGAATGTAACCCAGGGAGTGAGCATACGACAGTGCGTCGAGGACTTGAGAAATAATGTCCAGGGCCTCGGGCGTAGGAAGATGACCACCGCGCGCATCAGCAAGTTTGGCCGCATCCGACCCGTTAATATACTCAGTCACCAGATAGACCACGCCGTTGTGAGTTCCACGATCAATGAAGTCCACGATGTTTGCGTGCTTCAGAGCTGAGGCCACATCGATCTCGCGCATGAACCGACGCATGGCCTTATCCGTCACAGCAAATTCCGGTAACAGAGTCTTGATCGCCACCGTCGCACCTGTCTTTTGGTCGCGACCTAGCATCACGCAACCCATACCGCCACGTCCAAGCACACGCACCATGTCGTAGCCGGGAATAGGTTGAGGTGCGTTCTTCAGCTCAATTCGGCAGTCTTCACAGAGAAAACTCATCCGCTCGTCGGCAGCACTCGCCTGTGCTTCTTCGCACCGTCCACAGTTCAAACAAGCAACGCTGACGATGGTCGATTTATATTCCTCAGCCTCTTCTTCGGGTGCATTGGATGGTTGCACTGCCTCGCCGACTTCAACGAGTAGTACGGTTTCGCCGCCCTGGATTCGATCGCCACTCTTAAGATCCGCCTCGGCAACTCGCAGACCGTTTACGTAGGTGCCGTTGGTGGAACCAAGATCACGTAGACGGCAGTGTGGCGGCGTTATTTCGAGAAGGCAGTGATGACGTGAGAAGAAACGATCCTCGGGCAAGTAGAGGTGAGAGTCAGCAGTCCGGCCAATCAGAAACGTATCCGACTGAGTGAACGTAAATACTCGTCCTTGATAAGGGCCGGCTAAAACTCGCAGGTTTAGATGCATGGAAGAAGAATACAGGATACAGAAGACGGAAGGCAGAAAGCAGAAGTAAGAGGACGCACTCACAAAGGCAAATTATGTCTTCTGAATTCTGTCTCCTGTATTCTGCCTTATCTCGATATCTCCAGATCGTCAAACGCAACTTCCGAGGTGCCACTCGTGTAGAGTCCGGCCACACCGCGTCTAAAATTGTCAGTGTCCGTTATGCGATCAACGTACTGACCATTGATGTAAAACGAAATGTCCGTGCCCTTGATGCGAGCCTCGAGCTGGTTAGTGTTGGTTCCGCTTCTTATCGTTCGCGACTTGGTCCAGGCGACGAGGGTCGACTGAACGCCGCCCTTATGCTTCAAAATCTCATACTGCGGTTCAGTGCCGGTGTAGATAAGTAAACAGTAATCTTCGAGATCGCCCGCCGCGGATTTTTCTCCATGAACGATCAGTCCATAGCCGGTTGTGGGTCCGATCCCGTCAACGCTACGGACCGTGACCTTCACCGTGGCGTTTTCGGTGTTGTAGTCGTTAGTGGGTGCATACATCACCAGGTACGACTTCTCCTTGGCGCGCATATGGTACTCGTCGTTCTCGTACGAAATGTCGCCATAATCAAAACTGCCGGTTCCCCATTTGGCTTCAGAAAAGTCATCTTCAAACGATGAAGGAAGCGATGAACTGGAGTTTGTGTTCGACGAGTTGCTGTTTGTGTTTCGATTGACCGTTCGTGAATTGGTATTGCGGTTGGTATTCGTATTTGTGTTGCTATTCTCGTTTGATCCCATACTCGCCAGCGCCAGGATCATGATTGTCGCTCCCACCACGATAACGCCTGCCACCACAACCCCACCGAGGATCCACCAAACTGCATTCGATTTCTTCTTCGGTGGCGCGCCACTGGGCGACCACTGTCTCGGCTGCGCTGACGCTTCAACCTGGTTCAGCAGAGGTGCTTGCTGCTGGGGATAGACTTGAGTCGGAGGAGGCGTGCGCATTACTTCGGTCGGGTAGCCGCCGGGACTAGAAGCGCTCGGGGCCGCATCAACAACTAAAGGCGCACCGTCTTCGAGACAAAAGTTAAGTGAAGTGTCGGTGTAGGTTCGATTGCAAGAGGGACAACGCTTCATATGTGTTTGGAGATAGGAGAGAAGATTCGTCTTACTATGGGTGTTTGTTCAAAAAACGGAATCCATTTTCCGTTATTTTCATTTATCATTTCTCAATTGCCATTTGCTGCGAATCGATTTGCCATCGCATGCGGCGCGACCAATGCGTTCCAATGCCAAATGAAAATTTAGAAATGAGATATGGAAATCCTCTTCTTTGTTCAGGAACCGCTTGAGTCATTCCTGCGCGAAAAGGTTGGAACCGCTATCGCGCAGCAAACGCACCTTAATATGAAACTGCGTGAGGCTCAAGTGTTAATCGGTTTTCCGCAGCGGCCGCAAAACCTTGTGCCGCTGGCATAACTACTTCCGCAAAGTTTGCACACCACCTCAACCGGCTTTGGTTGACGCCATTCAAGAGACTGCGCGCCGATCGGGATACCGCATCTTCCGCAGAATTTAATCGCCTTCGGATATGCCTGTTTGCACCGCGGACATATGACTGTCGAACTGCCCGGCGAAGACTGGCTGGAGTGAGCGTGCGACTCGCTAACGACTGTGAATGAGCCGTTACCGCAGCGTCCGCAAAACTTTATGCCTTCAGCGAAACGCGATTGACATTTGGTGCAGGCTACAACTCTAAGCGACGTTGATGGCCCACCCGTGCGGCTGTCGAGACTACCTCCTCGCGACGGTGATAGTTGATTGCTTCCGGCCGATGATTTGAATTGCGCCTGGATGATCTGTTCGATCCCGTCAGGACGAATTTCGATGACGCGCTCGTCGTCTACTTCGCCGGTGCGTGCCACACGCAGAACGTGCTGTCCGGGAGGAATCGAATTCAATATGACTCGCCCGGATCGGCCCACGCTGCCTTTCCGTTCGTCGTCGATATAAACCTCGGCACCCGAAGGAGCCATGATTACCAGACGCGATTCTGCGCCCCCGCTCGGTTCAACTTTCTTTCCGGCAGCGGCTGAGAGTTCCTCGAACCACTCGGTGGCAGTTGCATGGCGACCCGACGGCTCACGAGCCAGCGCGCGCATGATCACTCGATCCACTTCGGCCGGAAGGTCTGATCTGATAGTCAACAGGGAAGGCGCCGTCTGCAGTAGTTTTTGAGCGATCAACTGAGTGAGATCGCCAGTGAACGGTGGCCTACCCCCGAGCATATGAAATGCGACGGCCCCTAATGAATAAATATCAGCGCGCGAATCCAGTTGCACGTCGGTCTGCATCTGCTCGGGCGACATGTATTCCGGAGTGCCGATAATCCCACGTGATTCTGGACCACTCTTGGAGCTGAGTTCAGAGCGATCCGGATTCACGATCTTCGCCAGACCAAAATCTCCAACCTTGATGAAGCCGTCGAAAGCATTCCCGGATGACTTCTTACGCTTCTGCATGATGAAAATGTTTGCTGGCTTGAGATCACGGTGAAGCACGCCTTCGTCGTGGGCAGCGTCTACGCCCGCCACAACCTGGCCCATGATGGTGACTGTTCGTTGGATGTCGAGGGTGCCTTCACGGCGAAGCAATTGGTAAAGACTCTCGCCCTCAACGTATTCCATCACCAGAAAGAAAACGCCTTCGGGGCTCTGACCGAAATCGGTAACGTCGACAATGTTTGGATGGCGGATCGAGGCTGCGGCCCGGGCTTCACGCTCAAATCGCGCGATCGCCTCGCCCTCAACCAGGTTCTCATCGCTGAGTATGTCGGGGCGAACTGTCTTTACGGCCACGCGTCGAGTAACAAGATTCTGGTCGCGGGCCAAATACACCTGGCCCATCGCGCCGCGGCCGAGTCGCTTTTCCAGCAGGTAGCGTCCCGACAACAGCGTCGGACCTGGCAGCGTCGTTTTCGTCTTGCTGGAGTCGTGGGGGCAGACTTCGATGTCGTCTTCGAAACAATTCTCGCAACGTGGGCATTCACGCATGTTTGGATTCTACAGTAAGGGTGGCTGTAGCGGGTGTGATTCGGTGCGACGCGATTGATACCGCAAAGCGGATTCGTAATTTAGCCCAGGGTTGACGCGTTTCGCGGCTACCCTGGGAGAAGAGTTTGGATATGCAACCCCGTTAGGGTTGGCACCTCCGATGTCGGTGTCTCCGGGGAAGCGCGAAACGCGTCAAGCCTGGCCTAAGTTACGTACTGCGTTGCGGTAGAAACCCCGAAGCCGTTGATATATCTACGCGGCAGCGTCCACCGGCGAGCAGCAAGCCGAGCACTTTGTCGCTTCGATATGGATTGACGAGAAGCAGTAGGGACAATCTTTCGTCAGCTCTGCTACTTCCTGACGTTTGAATCTATTCATCGCTTTGACAATCAGAAACACGACAAGCGCGATGATCAGAAACGTAATGACGTCGTTGAGAAACATGCCATAAGCGATTACCGGCAAACCTCGGAGCTGTGCATCCGCCAACGAGACGGGCGCTTTACCTGAAAGGTCGAGAAACAGGTTCGAGAAATCGACGCCGCCGAGCAGTAATCCGATGGGCGGCATGAGGACGCCTTCGACCAGGGAAGTCACCAGCTTGCCAAACGCCGCACCGATGATCACCGCGATTGCCAAATCGATGACATTGCCGCGCGCAATAAAGTCTCGGAATTCTTTCAGCATCTTGTCGCTCCTTTTAGAGTTGGCTGGCCGTTCGTTACTTCGTCTTGGTTACCGTCATCACCCTGGTTGAGTTAGCATCCGGCGCTACCCCTCAGTTTTGATCCGCGACACTCAAATCAGGGTTGCGTGGAACAATCTCTCGCTACCTTGTATCCCGCTTGTTGCGCTGCCTCCTGTGATTCGAAAATTACGCGATTGGCATCGGCAATCTTCATCGCAAGCTGACAACCACGCGGATAGTAGACCTTTAGCTGTTTGTCCGCGACTATTTCCTCCGAATTTTCTTCCTCGCCGGAATTCTCTTCTTCCTTTGCAGCCCGTCGCTCGGCGATCAGTTGTTCAGCCTTGTCGTCGAGGATGCGAAAGCTCGGGCCTTCGGCAACATTGATGACAGTCATTTGGAAATCGGTGCAACGAAGCCGCTGGCCGCGGATTCGCCACGTGGACCATGCATCAGGAAGATGCAAGCCGGCCGAGATCCCTTTCACAAAGTCAGGGACCGTGGCCCATTTGAACGTGCCGTCGTATCCAAGCCAAAGGGAAGACAATCGGCCGTCAAGGAAATCCAGCGAAACAGTCCTGACACCGGGGAAGGTCGACTTATTGATACGAGGATCGAAGTCGGGGTTGATGCTGGTTTTCGAAACGCCAAAGTCATCAGTCTTTCCGAAAACCACTTGAGGCACTCTAGCCTTTACTTCGTCCTTACTCATTCCCATCTTGAAGCCCATCAACTCAGGTACGTTGGGGAGATCAGCGAGTTTTAGTGAACATTGAGTGGCTTGTGCTGAAGTGGGTGAAGTACAGATCGAGACGAGGAGTGCTACGAGTGATATTCGAATCAGAAACCTGGCTTGCCTGTAGGGGCGGGACTCCGTGGCCGCCACCTCTGGGGAAAGGGACTCGTCATGGGACGGGGAGACCCCACGTGAGGTCGAGTAGATGCGAAGAGGGGACGGCCACGGGGTGCCGCCCCTATAACTAAGCTCTTGTTCTTTTTGGCTCGTACTCATTTGCTTAATTTGGTAGGCGCTTGTCATCGGCGACAATCAGCGTGCGAATCACTCTTTCCAGTTCGTCAGGTTCAAACGGTGTCGACACGTATTCATCGCATCCGGCAGCCAGGGCGTCATCGCGAAACTGATCGGCGCCGTAGGCTGATACAGCCACGATTGGAACGCGAGGTCCTTGTTCAGTGTTGCGGATCTGCCGCGTTGCCGATAAGCCGTCGAGCTCGGGCATCTCGACATCCATGATGATCAAATCTGGTTGTTCAGTTTCTACCTGAGCTATGGCCTCGTTGCCATTCTGGGCCTCCACGATTCGAAAACCCTTCTTTTGCAGCCAGGTTCGAAGCAGCAATCGCGTGTCATCGAAGTCGTCGACGATAAGAATTGTGCGCTGGCGTTCATCAGAAGTGGAAGCGTCTTGAAGCATGGTTATTACGGGTGGCCTCCAAGTTCGATGAAGCGGCTTGCAGAGCACAAGGGGGGAGATATTGGTACCCGCGGCAGGGGTCGAACCTGCGACCTTTCGCTCCGGAGGCGAACGCTCTAATCCACTGAGCTACGCGGGCATGTCAGGGAAGCAGAAAGATAACATACGTTTTCGCAGACGTGCCATGACCCGTAAAGCAAACTGGTTGGTTTGCTTCGGCGTGGGTTGCTGAGTAGATGGGAAACTGTTTCGACCGAACGAAACAAACAGTTGCTTTACAAGGAAGAAGCAAACTAACAGCTTACTTTACGAGGAAGACGCAAACTGACAGTTGGCTTTACAAAGCCTTCGATCGTCGTATATCAAGTAAGCCAATGACTCAGAATTCATATCTTGCTCACGTGTTGGGCGTTTTGCGGCTGGAGGCTGATGCGATCGCTCGCACTGCCAACGCACTTCCGGAAGATCAGGTTCGACGCGTCGTCGATTTGCTCGCTCAATGCAAGGGCAAGATTGTAATCGTTGGAGTAGGGAAGTCAGGGATCATCGCGCAGAAGATTGCTGCCACGATGACCAGCACCGGTTCAGCAGCCCTTCATCTTCACCCGTCCGACGCGTTACACGGTGGCATTGGTATAATTAACCCGGATGACGTTGTAATGATTCTCAGCAACAGTGGCGAGACAGACGAGATCCTTGGTCTCCTGCCCGCTCTTCGCCGGCGACAAGTACCGATCATTGGCATCGTGGGAAATCTTAACTCGACCCTGGCAAAACAAGCTGATGCTGTTCTTGATGCTTCGGTCGATCAGGAAGCGTGTCCTTTGAATCTCGCGCCCACAACCAGCACCACCGTTGCCCTCGCTTTGGGCGATGCGCTGGCAATGACACTAATGCAGGTGAAGGGGCTCACGTCAGACGACTTTGCGGTCAACCACCCAGCGGGCCAACTCGGAAAGCGTCTGACATTGACCGTGTCAGATTTGATGCACGGGGGCCCAGCCAATCCAAAGATAACTACCTCTGCAGTGTGGATGGACATCGTCAAAGGAATTAGTGATGGTGGATTGGGAGCGGTGAATGTGGTCGACGAAGCCGGCAGATTGAGAGGCATCATCACTGATGGCGATCTGCGCCGCGCGATTCAGCAGTGTAACGCGTCTTCGCTAGCCGACTTGCAGTGTGAAGCGATCATGACGAAGGATCCGATAGTCGCCGATCGCGAGCTGCTGGCTTATGACGCGTTACGCTTGATGGAAGATAGGCCGTCTCAGATATCAGTATTGCCGGTGGTCGATAGGGATGGGATCTGCGTGGGACTAATTCGCGTGCACGACATTGTGAGGAGTGGGCTCTAGCCTTAGTCCAGAGTCCAAAGTCAAATGTCTGTTTAGACACGCCGCCATTCGCGTGCGGGTTTCTAAACTCGAGTTCCGGTAAGAGGACTTTGGACCTTGGACGTTGGACTCTGGACCAACTGCGGACTCTGGGCAACCGTCGGCATGTCAACAATATCCCACGCTGAGCGCACGCGCAGAAGTTTTGACATCAACCCCGCATGCATCACATGGCCGCTACGCTCCGCCACGACTTTCCCTAATATCGGCATTCCCAACAACGCAAGATCGCCAATGATGTCGAGGATTTTGTGGCGCACAAACTCGTCACGAAAACGCAGTCCGCTGTTGTTCAGGATGCCGTCCTTGGTTAAGACGATAGCGTTGTCCAGCGAACCGCCGCGAATCAGATTCGCGCGGCGCAAGTCTTCAATCTCCTCTTCAAAGCCGAAAGTGCGAGCCGCAGCGATCTCACGGCTAAAGGCGCCATCATTCAAGTCAACTGAGAATTGCTGCACACCAATCATCGGGTGCGCAAAATCGATTAGACAATCGATCTGATAATTGTCGGCAGGTTCAACGCTGATGCGGCGGTTTCCCTGTTCAAAAGAGACTTTCTCCCTGACCAGCAAGGCACGTCGCGCCAACGGTTGCTCCACGATGCCGGCCTTCTCGATCATTTCGGCAAACACTTCCGCCGAGCCGTCAAGAATCGGAATCTCGAGGTTGTCGACTTCAATGTAAACGTTGTCAACACCAAGTCCACGTAAAGCAGACAGTAGATGTTCGACAGTTGAGAGCATTACGCCGGTGCGCATCAAGGTGGTTGCGTAACCGCAATGCGCTACCGATTCGACTGTGGCTGGAATTTCGAAGCCGCCCAGGTCGGTGCGGCGAAAGACATATCCCGTATCGGGGGCGGCGGGAACAAGACGAATATGAACAGGAACCGCGGTGTGAAGTCCGATTCCGTGAGTTTCGACTGGCGAACCAAGCGTTGTTTGCTTTATCAAATGCTGCTCCGAATTAACCCCTGGGGATGAATAAATCCTTGTGCTGGTCGAATTGAGCAATGATTGTGCCGGATGAAATTTCTAATATTAGACGTGGCGATGAGAAGTGCCTGTTGCGCCGGCGCGACAGTATCGTGCGCTTGTGCTGCTAATGTGCAAAACGAACTGTAGCCTCCTCACGGGTCGGAAAGGTGGCCTTTTCTCCGCTCTTCGGTGAGCATCTCCGGTTCACGAAGTATTATTCAACTCTTAGTACGGCTTCGCGCCGGATGTGAGGCGGAGGCTCTGCCCCGCCGTAAAACTTCAGTACTTATGCCTGGGAGCTTTGCCCCAAATTGAAAAGGATTGAAGAAACCCTTAGACCCAAGGGCGGAGCCCTTCGAATTATTGATTGCTGACGGCCGGGGCAGAGCCACCGCCTTACATCCGGCGGCGAAGCCGAAGCGTGAAGTTGTTTCGTTATTACATAGGCTGGGTGCTCACCGAAGAGCGGGAACAAGTTTCCTTCCCAACCTGTGAGGATCGCATTATTGACACTCCCAAAACGCCTCTCTATCATCGAATCACATGCCAACTAAGCAAGCCTCCACTGGTGAAAAACCAGTCGAACGCGTCTTTCTAATCGATTCGATGTCGCACATTTTCCGCGCTTTCTTTGCGCCGATGGCGAATCGCGCCGCGCCGCTCTCGAACTCGAAAGGTCAGGTCACCCAGGCGATTTATATCTTTACCAACATGCTGCGCAAACTTCTCCTGGATGAGAAGCCAAACTACATCGCAGCGATCTTTGAATCGAAAGAAAGAACGTTTCGGCATGAAACGTTTGCAGATTACAAAGCCAATCGTTTAGCGATGCCGGAAGACCTGGCCTCGCAACTTCCATACATTATCCAGCTGTGCGAAGCATTCAACATTCCCGTCATCAACTCACCAGGCTTCGAAGCCGATGATGTTATTGGAACTCTTGCAGCCAAAGCTGCCGAGCAAGGCCTGCAAGCAGTGATCGTTTCAAACGACAAAGACATGTGTCAGCTCGTGCAAGATCCTTACGTCATCGCGATGCGCCAGAATTCTCAGGTGGTCAAGCGCAAAGAGTTTGTGCCTCCGATTGAATGGTGTGATGAAGCCTGGGTCGAAAAGAAATTTGGAGTGCCCGCCAACAAGATTGTTGATTTGCTGGGGTTGATGGGTGACTCGATTGACAACATTCCCGGCGCTCCGGGCATTGGTTCCAAGGGCGCCGTTCAGATCGTTACGCAGTTTGGATCGATAGAAGAGGCGTTGAAACGATGGGAAGAGGTCAAACACAAGACCTACCGCGAGTCGCTGCGCAACAATGCAGAGATAATTCTCAAATCAAAAGACCTCGCCCGCATCCGCGTTGATCTGGATGTCGAACTAAATCTTGATGAGCTCAAGGCGAGACCGCCCGACCGAGCAGCAGCGTACAGCCTTTTCAAAGAGCTGGAATTCTCAGCGTTAACCCGGGAGTTTTCCGATGCGGCCCTCGCGGTCGCCCCTGAGGACCAGGCTACTCTCGATTACGCTCGCGTCGATTCCATTGAGGCTTTGGAGGATTTGGTTAAGTCGCTTTGGGATGCTGAAAGCGTTGGCATCGCGGTGATGGATACGACTCCACCAACTACTGACACCTCAACAGACGAACCAACCTCTGGCCAGCAATGCGTGATTGATTTTGAAGCGCCTCAGGGAATCGCGTTTTCGATTGGACCAGCCATCGCGCGAGTTATCGAGTTTGAAAGGTTCGGTGCAGATCGCGAGCGAGCCATCGGTTCAATTCGCGAAGTCTTGTCCAACGGCCTTTTGGAAAAGTCGGTTCATGACTTGAAACGGGCAGTTGGTCTGCTGGGCCAACTCGATATCACACTCGAGGGCGTAAAGGACGACACGTTCCTGGCCGCATATCTTCTCGATCCCAGCCGCAGCAAGTATGACCTGACCGATCTTGCGAGAGAGGCGGTGGGAATTGAGGGCTTCGACAAACCGGCAAAGGGATGGACCGACCTGCAGTGGCAAACCGCAGTCGCAGCCGATTTAACGGCACGCACGGCGAAGGTCCTGCATCAGCGGATTCTCGAAAAGAAGCTGGAAACGATCTACACAGAAATGGAGCTGCCATTGGCGCCGCTCCTCTATCGCATGGAGCGCGCTGGTTTGAAAGTCGATCGAGCAACTTTGGCCGACCTCTCAAACTACCTTGGTCTCGAACTAAAAAGACTGACGATAAAGATCTATGAGCTTGCCCGAAGGGAGTTCAACATCGGGTCGCCCAAGCAGGTGGGGGAAGTTCTGTCGGAGTTGGACATGGCGTCTGGCAGGAAAACTTCCACCGGTCGCATCTCGACCAGCAAAGCAGTGCTCGAGGAGTTGGCCCAGACATACGAGCTTCCGAAACTCATTATTGAGTACCGTGAGCTGGATAAACTGAAGAGCGTTTACACTGACGCGCTGCCTCATCAAATCGCAGCCGATGGCCGCATCCACTGTCTCCTGAATCAGACTGTTGCCGCTACCGGCCGGCTGTCGTCGTCGGACCCGAATCTGCAGAACATTCCCATTCGTACCGAGTTAGGCCGTCGCATCAGGCGAGCTTTCGTTGCCGAGAAAGGCAACAAGATAATTTCGGCCGACTATTCTCAGCTTGAGCTGCGCTTATTGGCCCACATCACCCAGGACGAAGTAATGCTCGAAGCATTTCAAAACGGAGAAGACATTCACGCGCGTACTGCCCGGCTGGTCTTCGGTGCCGAGACGGATGCCGAGTTAAAAGAGGCCCGCCGGTTCGCCAAGATAGTTAATTTCGCGATTGCTTACGCCATTGAACCGTGGGGATTGTCACAGCGTGTCGGCATCTCGCGCCCCGAAGCAAAAAAAGTTATCCAGGACTACTACAACACTTACAAAGGGGTTCGCCGGTACATGGAGGAAGTACCTCTGCGAGCGCGTGAGCACGGCTACGTACGTTCTATCTATGGACGTATTAGACCACTCCAGGGGATCAACGATCGTAATGCCAACATTCGGAAGGCGGCTGAGCGTGAAGCGATCAACATGCCGATTCAGGGCACGGCGAGTGACATCGTGAAAATTGCGATGTTGAGGGTGGACGAAGAGTTTAAGCGCGAAGGAATTGATGCAAAGTTGTTGATGCAGGTGCATGATGAGTTGCTGGTGGAGGCCAGGGCGGATTCGGCCGAACGAGTTGCCGAGGTATTGAAGAAGGAAATGGAATCGGCGGTGCAGCTTGATGTTCCGTTGATAGTCGACGTAGGCATCGCCGACAATTGGATGGACGCGAAGCCGTAGCCTTGGGCGGTCGCACTTAAATCGAACCGCGCATGAACATGAGCGATAAAGATCCACATCGAACTTCCGGCGATCCAACTGCGGCGGCGAAGAGCCACGCCCTGGAACTTCCCACACCTGCCACCGAAGAAGACCATCCGGCGGTCGTTTATCGAAGAAGCGAGCCCACCGATCCGGCAAAAAATCCGAGTAGACCAGCCCCGAAGCTTGGATGGGCCAAAGGCCTGGCTCCGACAATCATGCCGTTGTTCCTCGGTTTCCTCATTCTCCTAATCCTGATTTCGGTGTTGGGAATTCTCAGTGTCCAACGCATGGATGAGGTAAGCATTTCAGTACTTAGGCTGGAGCAGGAGCATGCAGCAAAACTCGGTTTACTTTTGAAGCTGCGTCTGGCTACAACGAAACTCAACAACGAGGCACGGGCCCTGGACCGAGCAGGTTCGAGGCGGGAATTTCGGCCGCCGATCGATATGCGTCTGGCCAGCGCACGAGATGAGGTAGAAAAGCTGTTGCCTGAACTGGATCGTCCAACAACGAGTGACCCTGCGTGGCAAAACTTCAAAGTTGAATTGAAGTCTTTCATCGAGTTAACAAAGGATCTTCGCCGCTACTCACTCGAGGGGTTCGAAAAGTTCAACATCATCGACCATCAATTGGACGCTTTTCTTGCGAAATCGGGCGAGGAACAGATCGGGGTGTTTCAACAGATCGAAGCTATCGAACAGGAGGCCATCCGCTCCATCCGCACCTGGAGTGTCATTGCCTTGATATTTGGCGCGTTGGTGGCGGGAGGCACTATCTGGGAAGTGCAACGGCGGTTTGGTGAAATGCGCCGAAGTGTCGAGGAAGCGAAACGTGAACGCGTTTTCACAGGTCAAATGCTTGAGGGCATGGTTAGCGCGGTGGCAGCGATCGATCAAGAAGGTCGGATTCGCAGTGCGAACGCCCCGTTTTTCAGAATTTTTCCGGCTGCCAGTATTGGTGCGTCGATCTACGAGAAAATTGCATCCGGGCAGGCTCTGAAAATGTTGGAAGCGGCCACACAATCGCGCGTCGACAAATCCACTTATCGTGGCCGCTGGGTAGTTTCCAGTAAGGATGAGGGTGATGAAGGTCAGAGCTTCGACGTTTATTCGTCGCCTATCGCCATCGACTCTGCTCGCGGACAGATAATGACCCTGGTTGACGTTACCGAAGTAGCTGAAGCCGAACGGGGACTTCGCAGGCAGGAATCCCTTGCAGCGGTAGGCCAAGCGACGGCCCAGGTGGCCCATGAAATCAGAAACCCGCTGGGCAGTATCCGCCTGGGGGTATCAATGCTGCGCGACAATGTCACCGATGCAGAAGGTCTGAATACGATCGATTTGGTTGAGCGTGGTATCAAGCATTTAAGTAAGCTGGTGGTTGATGTGGCCCAGTTTTCCCGGCGCAAGGAGCTGGACAAAGTGGATGTCGAGCTTCGTGATGTGATTAAACGAAGTCTTGAACTTGTTGCCGATAGAATTCAGGAAGGCGACGTGCGCGTCGAGACTAAGCTGAGCGATGAGAGGTTGCGCGGACATTGGGATCCGGACCAGCTGCGACAGGTCTTTGTTAACTTGATTGCCAATTCGATTGATGCAAGTCCAAAAGGCTCGTCGATATCAATCTCAACAGAGACTATCGGAGTAACCACCGGCGGGTTTTCAACTCGAAAACAAGTACGGGTTTCGATATCTGACCAGGGGAAGGGAATGGAGAAAGCAACTTTAGATCGGATCTTCGAACCATTCTTCTCGACCAAGAAACGTGGCACAGGTCTGGGGCTCGCAATCGTGAAGCAGATTGTCGAGCAACACGGCGGCGTAATTCATGCCGAAAGTGAACCTGGCAGCGGCACGCGTTTCATTGTTGACCTCCCACTCTAGCGACGTCTGCTCCATGTCCCAGCCAAGCCAACTTTTTGAAGTCATCGTCCAACAACGGAATGTTAGAACCGTGAATGTGACGCGGTATGTCACCCCACTCCGTGAAGGCGGCTCGCTGCCTGCGATCGTGGAGGCAGATGACGACGGTTTGTATTTGCTGAAGTTTCGCGGCGCTGGACAAGGTGCGAAAGCACTAATCGCCGAACTCATCTCCGGTGAAATCGCTCGCGCTCTGGGCCTGCGTGTTCCGGAAATCGTGTTTGCCAACCTCGATGAGGCTTTGAGTCGCGCGGAACCCGATCCGGAAATTCAGGATCTACTTCGAGCGAGCGCGGGGCTTAACCTCGCCCTTGATTATCTGCCCGGCTCTATCACGTTTGACCCGCTGGTTGAAATCGTTGAACCCAAACTCGCATCGCAGATTGTATGGTTCGATTGTCTTGTGACCAATGTTGACCGGACGTCACGCAATACAAATTTGCTTGTCTGGCATAAAAACCTATGGCTCATCGATCACGGCGCATCACTCTATTTTCATCACGCCTGGAAAGATTGGGCGGAGCAGAGTCGCAAACCATTTGCGCAAGTGAAGGACCATGTCTTATTGCCTCGAGCGTCCGAACTGGAAGAGGTTGGAAGTGAGGCCTTGCCGTTCCTTAGTAGCGATACCCTGGAGGCGATCGTTTCTCTCGTTCCCGATGAATGGTTAAACGCCGCACAGTCTGAACCGATCGCCGGTAAGCGAGCGATCTACTTGGACTTTCTTCGGTCTAGACTTGAGGCGTCGGAGATTTTTGTTGAGGAGGCGCAACGTGCGAGAAAAATGCTCATTTGAGTATGCCGTGATCCGCCTTGTGCCGAACGTCGAACGTGAGGAATTTCTCAACGTCGGTGTGGTTGTTTATTGCCAGTCGCAAGACTTTCTTCGGTCCGCCTTCGTCCTCGCCGAATCCAGGCTGCACGCTTTTACCAAGGATCTGAAAATCCTGGAGGTAGAAGAACATCTGCGCGCCTTCGAGCGAGTTTGCGTGGGCGGTGAGGAAGGTGGGCCGATTGGTAAACTACCGATCGGGGCACGCTTCCGTTGGCTGACAGCTCCGCGCAGCACGATCTTGCAAACGTCACCTGTTCACACTGGACTGTCGTTTGATGCCAAGGAAACGATCGATCGGTTGGTTGAAAAGCTGGTGCGGTAAAGGGTACAGAAGAGCCTGCATTCATGAGCGGTTGCGAATGAAACGCTGAAAGCGTTCGCTAATTTTGAGCCCAGGGTTTGCTTTGAAACCCCGTTATAGGACACCACACAGATTTACCGTCGCAACTCTGAAGGAGGTCGTGTCTCGTTACTGATTATCGTTTGTAGTTGCATCCACGGTGATGGTGTTTCCCATTTGGTCAGGATTCTTCATCAGCATGGCGAGGGTTTGCGGCGAAAGGGTCACTTGAACCACGCTGCCAGCGCGCTGTTCAATATTGACCACCAGCACTTTGAATTTTTCACCAGCGTCGCGCAGGAACACGTAAGTTTGCGCCTCATCTTTTGGCGCGACTACCTGTACGAGGGGACTCCAGCCATTGGCGAGCACTGCATTGAGTGACAACTTGAAACTCGTGAGCTTGCCCTGCGAATCAAAGTCCTGGTCTTCGAAAAAGACGACGCGAACGCTGCCCGCTTCGGCGTATTGCCGCTTTGGACCACCGGCAATACGCGCCACCGTCGTGGCGGTTTTGATTCCCGCATTTGCCAGGAAGGGCAAGCTCGTATGTTTGACCCGATAAAACTTCTCGATTGTCTTGACGACGTCGTTAAAGTCATCGCCCGCGGCGCGCGCGGCCTGGAACTCAACGCCGGCAGCAACGAGAACCAGAATCAGGATTGCAGGGACTGTAAATTTTGTCATGACTCCACCAGTCCTAGTTTTTGCGCTTTGGCGTTGCTTCGATGCCGAGCTCGGGAACTCCGAAGTGTCCTTCCAGTTGACTCAGTTTCTCCAAATCCACTGGGCCAACTATGTTGACGACTGTGATCTCCTTTAGCTCTGTCGCCAGCACCGCGAGTCCGCCAATGGTTTTCTCGCTCGACATAAGGTAGACCTCCAGGCTGCCGTCCTTCTTGCTCTTCACGTTGACGATTCTGGTCCAGGCGGGATTACGCAATTGAGTGCGAATGGATTCGAGATCGGCGGCTGTGTATTCGCCTTCTTTCTCAAATTCGAAGCTGCGCACATAGATTCCTTTCAGGCCGACAATCAGCGCCTTGACCTTGGCTTCATCGCCTTTTTCGGTAAGAAATCCGGCGGCCATTCGCATCAGGCGCTCGTCGAGATTGACGTCGACCGTTTGGCTGGCCCTGCTGGCGAGCCCGTCGAGTTGGCCAGTTTGGATTCTTCCGTCTTGTGCCATGGCGCTGGCAGCACCAAAAAACAGGACCGCTGCTATCGCACTAATTCTTAATGGCATTGAATAAATTGATTTCATGACTTCTCCATCTATCCAGTCTTATGTTGATTGTGAATCTCGTTATTGCCCTGCGTTTTTCGGTGAGCCTCGTTGAGCTTTGTACTTGCAACTCGCAGAGCGAGCATTAATTGGTCCTTTGCAGCTTTTGCTTCGGCGACTTCGCTTTCGGAAAGTTTGGGCTGAACAAACTTCAGCGGACGATTCCTTCGAGCTACAGAGCCTGAGCGAGGTCGAGGTGTGCTTATCGCAACTGATTTCGGTTGAGTTAAAGGCTTGATATCTTCGACCTGGGGAGTACTAGTCTCTTTGACCTGCGCCTTTTCGGTGTTCCCAACTTTATTCGGTTGATCCCCGGCGAGCATATCGGGTTTGGCACTTCTGTTCGTGGCCTTCCACAGTCCCAAACCCAGCACGACGAGGGCAATAGCAGCTGCGATCGCAAGACCGCGGAGCAGGTAGCTTCGACGTTGTGGTCTGATGTGCGCCGGTATTCCGAATTTTCTCGGTTGATACCGCAAGGTGCCTAGAATCTGCTCAAGCTCCTCGACCTCGGGATCAGGTTCGCCGCTTTTGTCCCAAAGATAATTGTCGTTCATGAGCCCTCCTCAAATCTGAGCTTCGACCTCAATAACTTCATTCCACGATTCAGATTTACGCGCACTGAACCAGGTGTCAGACCCGTGCGTTCGGCTATCTCTGGCCCGGTCATGCCTTCCACCAGACGCAGTACGAGAGTTTCACGATAGGCATCGGGGAGCGTGCGAATGATTTCAAGAATTTCGGTCGCGCGGGTTTCACCACTTTCGCTGCCTCTCAAGTCGTCAGTAACTTCAACTGATTCACGCGAACGTCGATGAAAGTCCATGGCCCGGTTGCGAGCGATCATTGCTACCCAGGGTCCGAAAGCATTTGCGTCGCGTAAAGTGTCCAGCTTTTTCAACGCGTGGAGAAAAATCTCCTGAACCATGTCTTCAACTTCACTGCGTGGCATTCGTGCCAACAGAATTCCATGAACGAGCGGAGCGTAAAGACTGTAGAGACGGCCATAAACGTCGCGGTCACCGTCGAGGACTGCTCGTACCAAAATCGCTTCTTGCGACAATGCGGTGCTTTGTTCCCTGATGGGGGCAGCTTGCTGTCCGGTCATCAAAAACGTCTCCGCTGTGGCTTGAAATTCATGCATCGCGCTGAAATGTCCGATTTAACCTCTGTTTTGCAACGGTGGCTGCGTGACATGTGTAAGACGGGAGAGGGTCGAAGACTGTTAACTGGTTCGTAAATAGAAATTTACGCGTAGAAGAGCCTTTGGGTTTCCTCGCAGGTTGGGATGGAGGACTTGCTCCTGCTCTCTTTGCCCCCATCGCCTCACATCCGGCGGCGAAGCCGGACTCGCACTTGAGGGATTAGGTCAGGACCAGAGATGAGCACGGGATGTTTATCGCGAAGTTTCAATGCCGCACGTCAGTCCGGTTGAGTGAGGGATCCGGCGCTATCCCGACTGGTCGGGATTGTGTACGAAGGGGCCGGATTTTCCTGCGACGTCAGCCTCACCATCTCCTCAGTCGGTCTGACGAGTGGAAGCCACCATATGAGGAGCGTTGAGACTAGCATAGCGATCGTGCAGGCAACGCCTCCTTCGATGCCGAAAGCGCCTCCCGTCAGCCAGGATGGTCCCAGGTCAAAGCCCTTCATGAGCGGGTGTGGGGCGAGGTGGTCCATGCCGCTCACCGGCAATCCGAAAACAGATCCCAGCGCCCAATTCCAGGCCCAGTGAATTCCCCAGGGAAACCAAAGACTACGCGAACGCAGGAAGGCCACTGAAAACCAGACGCCTGCCAGCAGCAGGTTCACGAGCGGAAAGCCGTATTCAAAATTAGGGTTCATCAGGTGCCCGCCGGCGAACCAGATCGATGTGAAGATAACACCCACTATCGCCAGACCTGCGCGGGCGGTCGTTTGAAGTGGATAGCCACGACACAACGCTTCTTCGGCAAGAGCGGCCACGATGAAGAGTATCGCCGTTAAGACGAGCGTTTGGACCACACTCATGAGCAGCGCGCGACCTGAGAACTCAAAGCGCAACCCGCCCCCGCCAGCCGCGATCGCAGTTGCCAAAGCAAGAGAGGCAACGCCAATCGCTGAACCAATACCAAAGTGACGAAACCAACCGACGTGTAATCCCAGCCCCAGAGAGCGCCATGGCAGACCTTCGAGCCAACGCGCGCAGGCGTAACCGGCAATCACCGCCGCGGCCAGCATGACAAACCGAAAGATCATGTTCTGAGCAAACTCGCTAATGCTCCTGCTTGGCGCCACGCGAATAGTGATCGCATAAAACACTCGTGCACCCGTGCTCAAGAAGAACAGCACGACGAGATAGAGTCCCGTGAAGATCAATAGGCGCCAGCCGCTGCGAAGGCGGCCGAACGAATTGATAAAGATTTGTTTTAGATCCATTAAGGAGGTGACGGTCCGGTTCGAATGAGTGCGCATTCTAAGCGATACAGAACCGAGCGCGGTAGCGCCGGTTCCTCATTAATGTCCGACATGCTTCAGCTTGTCGAAGGGATTGGAAATACTCAACTTGGGAATTACCAGGTTTTTCCTTCGGATATGGCTTTCATCATCCCAACCGAGACGACAACCTGAAGCGTGCCGGACATCACTGAGGATCCGGCGCAACCGCGCTCGGCTACGGGTGCAGCAAACTCCCTATGGTAAGATTTGGTCCACTTCTTCATGAGTAATAATCACGACAATTCCCCAGAACAAATGCCTGAGCCCGTATTAGACAAGTCACCTCGCCGCCGTCGCATGGTGCTGTGGGCGCTGGGAATAATCGTTTTTGTGCTGCTCTCCATCATCGTCTCCCAACAGTTATGGCTTTGGACCATCATTCCTCTGGATACTGCTTCGGACACGGTCCTGCTCTACGCCCTTTCAACCCTTAACTTCGTCGCGTTTGTGGTCTTCTCATTTATCTTCATTCGCAATCTGATCAAGCTGCGACGCGAACGACGCGAACGTCAGCTTGGCTCGAAGATCAAGACCCGTCTGCTCGTTTATTTCGTCGCCATCAGTTTCCTGCCGATCATCGCGATGGCCGTCTTCTCTTATCTATTTCTCAATCGATCGATTGAGAAATGGTTCGGAAGTTTGCCCGCCAAAGTTGTTAACGAAGCGCAGCAACTCCAGCGTGATGTCGAGGCGCGCAATCTTCAGGAAATGGCGTTGCTGCTTGCTGTCGTCGTCCAGAAGCAATCTGACACCGAAGGACAGCAGACACTCGATCAACTTGTGGCAAGCGGACAACTTTCCGCAGTTGAAATATTGGACTCGCAAGGACAGGTGGTGGTGCGCAGTCGCGGCGAATTAACTTCGACGGAAGCGTCCGAGTTGGAAAGAGTTCTGCACGACGTACATGCGTTTAAAACTGCTACCCATAGCTTGCCAGATGGCAAAGACTTCCACGCGGTCGAAATACCCTTGCCCAATTCACGGTACCTGGCGGTCGTCACTCTGCGACAAACGGACAGCGACTTGAACGACACGATTGTTGGATCGCAGGGTGAGTATCGAAAGCTGGTGGAACGACAACGTCGCGTGCGAATGCTGGGCTTGTCTACGCTAGGTTTGATGACTCTCATGATGTTGTTTGTTTCGAGCTGGGTCGCCATCTACCTGGCTCGCGGCATTGCGACACCGATCAAAGCATTGGCTGAAGCTTCCGAAGAAATCACGAAAGGGAATCTTTCTCATCGCGTTACCACGATTGCTGAAGACGAGTTGGCTTTGCTGGCAGACTCGTTCAATCGGATGACGAGTCAACTCGAAGATAATCGCAGTCGTATCGAAGCCGGATCGGCGGCGCTGCGCGAAAAGAACCTGACGTTGCAAGAGCGGCGCAACTACATCGAAACAATTCTGGAGTCGCTTTCAACCGGGGTGGTGTCGCTTGATGAAAATGATCGCGTCACCACGATCAACGCCGCGGCCGCTCGAATGCTGCGTCTACCCGTCATGCAGACGAGGGAAAACACGCTCGCCGAGTTAATAGGAGCAGAGGATTGGGTAGTGCTGGATCGCGTGCTGCGTCGGGCGCGTCGCAGCGGTCAGGCGGCGGAACAAGCGCAACTTTCCGGTCCGGGGAATCGTCATCTTGAGGGAGGGCCGATTCCAGTTGCGTTGACCGCAACTGCCTTGCGTGCTTCTGGCGACGCCAAGCGTGGCGTGGTGCTGGTTCTCGAAGATCTATCCGAACTCCTGTCGGCGCAGCGTGCTGCGGCCTGGAGCGAGGTGGCGCGCCGCATGGCCCATGAAATCAAGAATCCGCTGACGCCAATACAGCTTTCGGCTGAACGCATCGCGAAGAGTTATCACCGAGCTGCAAGCACCGGCTCAAATGGTTCTAATGGAAACGGAAATGAGAGCGCGAAACGAATCGACGACGTGCATGTCACCGCGATAATAGATGAGTGCACGGAAACGATTGCCAGGGAAGTGGCGGGACTCAAAGCCCTGGTTGATGAGTTTTCGCGGTTTGCTCGTTTACCGATCGCGCAACCTGAAGCCACGGACTTGAATGAAGTCGTTCGCCATGCCGCGGCCCTTTATGATGAGCGGCTTGACGATGTCGAGATTCACACCAACCTCGGTGTCGATCTGCCCCTCGCTTTGCTGGATGCCGAACAAATCCGGCGAGTTTTTGTTAACCTGATTGATAACGCGATGAACGCGTTGGCTGATGCGACAACTGAGAAGCGCATCGAGATCACGACCAGTTTTGATTCCACACGGAATATTCTCTTGGCAGAAGTGGCGGACACGGGACACGGCATCGTCCCGGCTGACTTCAAGCGTTTGTTTCAGCCATATTTTTCAACGCGCGGGAGTACTGGCCTGGGACTGGCAATTGTTCAAAAAATAGTTCTGGAACACGGGGGACGCATTCGAGCACAAGTTAACCATCCCAGAGGCGCGCGGTTCGTAATTGAATTGCCAGCGATGGAAGGGCGGGCGAAGGATGAAGGATGAAGGCGGATAAACCTGGGAGGCAGGAGGCGGGCCGCACGGAATGCGGCAAAGCCGCCGCGGAGTTAACAACTCCTCAACTTCGAACTCACAACTAACAACGAACCACTGACAAAACTGGAATGGATTCAATCCTAATCGTTGATGATGAGCCCGGTATTCGTGACACCTTGCGAGGTGTGATGGAGGACGAGGGTTTTAGTGCTGACGCAGTCGCCACCGGGGAAGAGTGTCTCGAGGCGGTCGAGCGTCGAGCGTATGGCTGCATTCTGCTCGATGTATGGTTACCCGGAATCGACGGCCTTGAAACGTTGCAACGCTTGCGTGCGGCGGGGTCGGAAGCAGCAGTTGTGATCATCTCCGGTCATGGAAATGTAGAGACCGCAGTACGTGCTACCAAGCTCGGGGCCTTCGACTTCATCGAGAAGCCGCTATCGATTGAGAAGACTCTCTTGACAGTGCGAAACGCACTTCGGCAGCAGCGGCTTGAACTCATAAACGCCGAGATGTCGGCGGAGCTGGCGAAGGAATACACGATGGTTGGTGAGTCGGTCGCGATGCGCGCTCTGCGTAAGCAGATCTCCGTCGTCGCACCGACCGACGGGCGCGTGTTGATTTACGGCGAGTCGGGAACCGGCAAGGAATTGGTTGCACACGCGCTCCACGCAAAGTCACGCCGCGCGGGTGCGCCATTTGTCGAAGTTAATTCCGCCGCTATACCTGAGGAGCTAATCGAATCGGAGTTGTTCGGGCATGTTAAAGGCGCGTTCACCGGTGCGACCGCTGCCAAGAAGGGGAAATTCGAGCTGGCAGACGGTGCCACACTTTTCCTGGATGAGATTGGTGATATGAGCTCTCGTGTACAGGCGAAGGTTTTACGTGTGTTGGAAGAGCAACGGTTTGAGCCGGTAGGCAGTGGAACGTCGGTGCGCGTAGACGTGCGTGTGATTGCTGCAACGAACAAACGTCTCGACACCGAGATCGATCAGGGCAATTTTCGTCCTGACCTTTTCTACCGCCTCAACGTGATTCCTTTCGAGTTGCCGCCGCTGCGTGAACGTCTCGAAGATGTGCCCTTACTCGTGTCGTACTTCAATCAGAACTTTTCCAGTGCTTATGGAAAGCAGCCGAAGGAATTTACTGCAGAAGCCCTTGATGAATTGCAGAATTATTCATGGCCGGGAAATGTTCGCGAATTAAGAAACACAATCGAACGAGTCGTGATCATGAATCCTGCCCCTCGCGTATCCGCCGGTGACTTGCCACCTCACGGCAAGGAAGAAGCTCCAGCCGCTTCATTCCGGTTCCCGTCCTTCAAAGAGGCTACCGATGCCTACCACCGTGAATTCATCCAACGAAAACTCGATGAGGCGGAGGGGAATGTTTCCCGCGCCGCCGAGCTAATGGGCGTTGATCGCAGTCACTTGTACCGACGAATGCGCGCTCTCGGTATCCCCGGACGAAGCGAACGAACCCTTGCTTCCTAGCATCTTGTAACAGCGCCGATAATTCGGCTTTACGTGGAGGTGAGACGCCCTGAAGGGCTTCGGGACACAGACTTTAACTCTGTGTTACCTTAACGATGCGAATCGCTATTGATTCTTGAGGTTTGATATGGATTTTACGACTAAAGAGCTTCTGAAACGTTACGCCAAACTGGCGATCGGTCAGCCCTTCTCGCCGATTTTATTGAATATTCTGGTGACCTCTGTTTGTGACATGCGGTGTACACACTGCTTTTTCACAGACGAACTGGATGACCGCCCACGCAAGAAGCTGCAAATGAAGACGCACGAGATTGAAAAAATCTCGGAAACGCTCGGTGGCAATCTTGGTGTCTTGATTTTGGCGGGAGGCGAGCCGTTTACCCGCAAGGACCTTCCTGAGATCGCGCGAGCTTTTTATACCAACAACAAGCTCGAGTCGATCTATATCATGTCAAACGGTCAGATTCAGAAGCGAATTTTTCCAGACATCACTCGGATTCTTGAAGAGTGTCCAAATCTTAATGTGACGGTCGCGCTTGGAATCGATGGCTTGAAAGAGCCGCATGAAAAGATTCGTCAGAAACCCGGCTCGTGGGACATAGCGATTGAAACCGCGCGTGAACTTCAGAACATCAAGAAACAGTTTCCCAAACTCGATGTGCAGACGTGCACCTGTTTCATGAATTCAAATCAGGACACGATCTTCGAGTGGTACGACTTCCTGAAATATGATCTGAAGCCCGACAAAGTAAATTTCAATTACATTCGTCCGCCGTCAGCCGATCCAGTTGAACTCAATATCGACCACTCGGTTTACACCAAACTCGCGACCATGATCGACGACGATTCGCGCCACGCGGCCCTAAAGAATAACTACGGTGGAAACGCCGGCTTCTTCAAGGCGGCGATCGACATCTACATGCACGGCCTGATCGCGAAGACTCAGGAAACACAAACTGCGCAGATGAAGTGTTACGCGGGAACAGCCGGTGGCGTGATCTACGACGAAGGTACTGTCTCGTCGTGCGAAAACCTCGCGCCCATCGCTAACTTGCGCGACTTTGATTGGAACTTCCAAAAGCTGTGGTTATCCCCGGCCATGAAGGAACGGCGCAAGAAAGCTCTGGACGGCTGTTTCTGTACGCATGAATCAAATAGCTACTACCCATCGCTCCCCTTCAATCCAGGTCACCTGATTCAGATCAAGAAACTGGAAAAAGAGATGAAGAAAGCGCGCAAGCAAATGGACCAGGCGACAGGTGAGCCAGAGGGCGTCGCGATAGGCGCGTAGTGAGCAGTAAGCATTAAGCAGGCTTCATGGACCACATACGAAGTACAAAGTACTAGTACAAAGCACGAAGTACAAAGCACGAAGTACAAGAACAAGGGTTAACCCACGCCACGATGTCGAATCGTATTCCCAAAATTCTAATCATCTCGTCTGATACCGGCGGAGGTCATCGCTCAGCTGCGGCAGCTATCGTTGCCGGCGTGCAGCGTTTTTTCGATGGTCAGTCGTACGCAGTTCGAGTGGTGAAGGCAGTAGAGGAGTCGCATTCAATCACGGCGAAGCTGGTGAACCTTTACAACTGGCTGTTGCGCAATAAGCAACACTGGATGAAGTACCTTTACTGGGTAGTTAATCGCTTCCGCCCTGAGACGCGCGAGTTTTTCCATAAGCGCTGCATCGGCTTCTGTTCAGAAATATTCGAACGCTGGTGCCCGCATGTCGTCGTCAGTGTCCATCCCTTGACCCAGCATATTTTTGGACGCGTGCTGAAGGAATTGGGGCTGGCGGACCGTATTCCCTTAGTCTCGGTGGTTACCGATCCGTATTACGGATTTTGGAAGGGTTGGGCGTGCAACGACGTGACTCTTTACCTCGTGGCCAGCGATGAGGCGCGCCAGCAGTTAATTGATTACGGTATCGCGCCGGAGCGTATCAAGATTTCGGGGATGCCGGTCCATCCGAAATTTGCCTATCCAGGAGAAGAAGCCGCCCGAGCAGCCAGGAGCGCCCTGGGACTCGATCCCGACAAGTTTACGGTCTTCGTTAACGCGGGTTGGGAAGGTGGCGGGAACATTCCGCAGATCTTCCGCGAGTTGGTGCGTGGTGAACTCGAAGTGCAGGCAATTTTCCTGGCAGGAAAGAACGAAGAGTTGAAGGCCGACGCAGAATCGTTGGCGCTTGATGCGCGTTTCCCAATAAAGGTTATTGGGTACTCCGAGCAGGTTGAAGATTTGATGGGCGCGGCAAATGTGATGATTTCGAAGCTTGGCGGATTGACCACCTTTGAAGCCTTTGCCTGCCGCTTACCGATCATTGCGGATGTAATAACGAAACCGATGCCGCAGGAAGCGGGCGCAGCCAGTCTGCTGGCCAAACGCGGCGCCGGAGTGTTGCTGCAACGGGCGAGTGACATCGTTCCCGTCGTTCGCCGCATGGTCGAAGACACCGCCCATTACTCCGCGATGAGAGCCGCCACCATAGGTCTTGCTATTCCGAATGCCACGCGTCACATCGTTGAGGAAATCACCGCGCTAATTCCCGCCGGTCCGGAACCCGCAGACCAGTCGCAGTTGGCTGAAGCGGGGACCCTGTAGAGCAAACTGTTAGTTTGCGTCGACTCAGTTTCACAAAGACACATTTACCGAAACACCAAGCAAACTAACAGTTTGCTTTACGAGCCTCGTTGACTGTTACAAGTTTTCAGAGTTTAATCTTTCGGCAATAATACAAACCAGAAATCAGAATTCGGATCTCGGAATCAATATGCCCGCTCGAGTTCGTCGAAGCGGGCTTTTTTAGGGAGACTATTTAGCCAGTGAGTTTATTGCTCGAAGGGAAGCGCGCGTTCATTAGTGGTGGAACGCGAGGTATTGGAGCAGCCATTTGCGAAGTGTTCGCGCGCGAAGGAGCAGACGTCGCATTCAACTACAACACCAGAGACGATCTCGCCGCGGAAACCGTCACGAAAGTTGAAGGCCACGGACGGCGATCGCTAAGTTTTAGGGTCTCCGTTACTGACCGGGTGGGACTGAAAAAGATGACGCGTGAGATCGTGGAGCAGTGGGGCGGAATCGACATTCTCGTTAACAACGCGGCTATTAATCGCGGCGACAATTTTGCTACGACCACCGATCGCGCCTGGGACGAAGTAATCAACACAAACGTCGGAAGTTTATTCGCCGTCACCAAACCCATCTACAAACAAATGATTCGGCAGCGGCAGGGAAGCATTCTTAACATCACCTCGATTGGTGCTTTGCGCGCGTTGCCAACGGCCGTTCACTATGCGACTTCAAAGGCTGCGATGATTGGGTTTACTAAATGCTTGTCGCGTGAAGCCGGGACGTTTGGAGTGAAGGTGAACGCGATTGCAGCTGGAATCTTCGATACCGAGCTGGCCCAGCAATTACCTGAGCGCTTGTTACAGATGCACGATCTTTGGGTTTCGGCGGGACGCATGGGCCGGCCGGCAGAGTTGGCAGAATACGCCTCATTCATGGTCAGCGATCGCAACAGCTTCATGAATGGTGAGGTTGTGATCGTGGACGGTGGAACGATTACCTAGCAACCGGGATCCTCGGTACAGAAGCGTTAGAGGTAGCGACTGGACCACTCAACAAAGATCTTCCTAACAGCCTCATTTCTAAAACCGGAACTCTGTGCAGCTTCGGTGTTCTCGGTGCCACTGTGGTGGATATTGTTGAGTTAAAATCCACCCACAGCGACCAGTTGCCACGAGAAATGCAGATCCCACCGCGAGCCTTAATCACTTTTCTGCTCCAGTTTCCTTTCTAACTCGCGTAGTCTTCGTTGCATTTCACCCAACCGTCGATACGCGGCCGTCGATCGCAGCCACTCCTTGTTATCAAACGCCGGAATGCCGGAAATGATCTTGCCCGCCGGGACGTCGTGACTGGTAGCACTCTTGGCCGTCAAGACGACGTCATCGCCTATCGTCAGGTGACCGGCGACGCCTGCCTGTCCCGCGAGGATTACACGATTGCCGATATGCGAACTCCCGGCCAATCCAACCTGGGCGCAAAGTAGACTGTCTTCACCAACTGAGCAGGAATGTCCGATCTGAACCAGGTTGTCTAATTTCGTTCCGCGGCCGATTCGTGATTCGCCAACGGAAGCGCGGTCTATCGTCGTCCCTGCGCCAATTTCCACATCGTCTTCAATTACGACGCGTCCGGTTTGTGGAATCTTCAGCCAGCGTCGCACTTCGTCTTTAGCGTAACCAAAACCATCGCAGCCGATTGCGGCGTTGTTGTGTATTACGACGCGTTCGCCGATCACCGTGCGTTCACGAATGACGGCGCCTGAATGAATCGTTGAATCCTTTCCTATTGTGACGTCTTCGTAGATCGTTACGTTGGGATAAATACGAACTCCGGCCGCGATTCGGCTGGAAGGGCCAATCACCGCACATGGACCAATCCAAACATTTGCATCAACCACCGCAGTAGGGTCGATGACCGCGGAAGGGTGGACCATCGCGACAAATGCAGTTTCCGGATGAAAAACCCTTAATGCGCGGGTGTAGGCCAGGTACGGATCTTTTGAACGCAGCACGTGGATCTCATTTTCGATCGACGCCTCTTCCGATAGGTAAATGGCCGATGCGCGCGTGGTGTTAATCCTGGGTGTGTATCGCGGATTCGCCAGAAATGTGACCTGACCCGGCACAGCCTCGTCGAGGCCCGCAGCGCCGGTAATCTCGACATCAGCGGCATCGTTCTCAACATTTGCACCGGTTAAAGTGGCGAGTTCTGAAAGTTTCATGGGCGGGAGTTTAGCGTACTTGAGTTGAAAGCTCGTAGCCGGGTAAGAAGCAAGCTAAAGCTTGAACTCTGCCACCTGATGCTTACTACGGACCCTGAAGCCAGGTGTTCAGAGTTACAACCTTTAGGTTGCGGCTTTCGCTTCTGAGAAGGGAAGATAGAGCTGTGACTTAGGGTCACGCTTACATGATGGAAACAGGGTCGATTTCGACGTTCACTGATCGAAGGCTAACGCCTTGTTCTGTTGCAGTCTTGAGAGCAGCATCGATTACCTCGCGCAGCATTCGACGATTGCGAGACTTCAGAAGCATCTGCATACGATGTTCGCCCTTCAATCTGGACAACGGTGCTTGGGCCGGCCCCAGGACTCTAACCGTCCGATCGACGTTAGCTGCGTCCAGTGCTTTTCGTAGTACCCCAGAATCTGAGCTCACACGTCCAAGATCCGCACCATGGACCAGCAACGATGCCAGCGCCACAAATGGCGGATACGTATGATTCTGCCGGTGCCGAATTTCCTCGGCATAAAAGCCCGCATAATCCTGGTTACCCGCGTGACGCAAGGCGTAATGGAAGGGATGGTAGGTTTGAATCAACACCTGACCGGGACGATCACCGCGACCAGCGCGACCTGCCACCTGAGTCAATAACTGAAACGTCCTTTCGGCGGCACGGAAATCCGGTAGTGCCAATCCAGCGTCCACGGAAACCACACCAACGAGTGTAACGTTCGGGAAATCGTGGCCCTTCGCCAGGATCTGCGTGCCTACCAACATGTCGATCTCGCCGTTGGCGAAGGCCAGGAGAGACTTCTCAAACGAACCTCGCCGCGCTGTGGTGTCACGATCCACCCGCGCGATGCGCATCATCGGAAAAAGAGCGGCTAGCTTCTCCTCGATTTGCTGAGTTCCTTCACCAACGTAGTAGATGAATTTTCCGGCGCAGTTGGGACACTCGGTGGGTGACGCCTCGCGGTGATTGCAGTAGTGGCAAATGACCAGTCGATCGCTGCGATGGTATGTCAGCGTGACGTCGCAATTTGGGCACTGAACGCTCTCGCCGCACGAACGGCAAAGTACGAAGCTGGAATAGCCGCGACGATTAAGCAGAATGATCGATTGTTCCTGTTTGCGATGCGTTTCTTCAATCGCCGTTAGCAACTTTGGAGAAAAAAGCACGGGCTTCTGGTTTCGATTGAACACCTCGCGCATGTCGATAATTTGAGCGACTGCCAGCGGTCTGTTCCCCAGCCGATCCGGAAGTTGCAGATAGCGGTATTTTGAGTTTTTCGCGTTGTGATAAGACTCGAGTGAAGGCGTGGCTGAACCGAGAATAACAACCGCTGATTCGTTCTGCGCGCGCACTATCGCTGTATCTCGGCCGTTGTAGTGCGGTGAGTCCTGCTGACGATAGGTCGACTCGTGTTCTTCGTCGACGATGATGAGCCCGAGGTTTCGCGTCGGTGCGAAGACGGCGGATCGTGTTCCGATAACTATGCGGGCATCACCTTGCCTGACCCGGGTCCATTCGTCGAAGCGTTCTCCCTTTGAGAGCGACGAATGGAAGATTGCTACCTTGTCTCCAAAGTGTTGCCGGAGCCGTCGCGAGAAAACCGGCGTCAAGGCAATTTCCGGAACCATCATGATCGCCGACTTGCCGAGCCGCAGGGCGGTCCGCATCGCTCGAATATAAACTTCAGTTTTGCCGCTGCCGGTGACGCCGTGCAGTAGGAAAGGCGCATATTCCCGCGCTGTCAAAGGCTGTTCGATCTCTGCGAGTACGCCTAGTTGGTCTGTGGTTAGGACGTAGTCTTCAAATGCCGGCATGGGCGCATTGCCCAACGGATCCCGCCTCACTTTCGATTCGAAAACCTCTACTATTCCGCGTTTTTGCAGCGTCGCAACGGTTGAGGCTCCGACCTGAGCCGATGCCAGGAGGTCTGGAAAAGCCAGGGAGTCTACTTTTTTGAGAGTCTCGATGATCCTGCTTTGAGGCTCGGTGAGCTTCGAATTATCCGGTGATTCAATGGTGGAGGTATTAGCCAGACGAACACGGCGCTGGTACTTGGTCTTAACAACGTCGCTGCCTATCCGCTGTCGAACCTCTAGCAAACCTTCCTGTTCAAGTTCGCGGACCACCCTCGCCGTTGAGGACTTTCCAAGTTGCGCTGAAAGTTCCTCCAACGACGTTTCGCTTGAGCTACCAAGGAGTTGAAGCAACTTTATCTTTGGGTCATCAGTCTCGGTCTCCACGCCTTGCTGTGCACTTGCCTGTTCGGACAGCGAAACGTAAACCTCAATTGTTGGACTAATCCCGGGTGGCAGGGCTGACTTGATGACTTCACCCCAGGGAGTCAGGTAGTAGTCCGAGACCCATTTCGTAAGTTGGAGTAATTGTGGAGTGACGAGGGGAATCGGATCCAAAAGCTCACTGGCATCCTTGATACCCGCTTCTTTCAGATTTGTGGCAGGCGGCAATTCATCGAGCAGTGCGACTATGTACCCGGTGACAAATTTCCGTGCGAGCGGCACGACAATGCGCGATCCGGGCGCGGCCGTTTCCCACATCATTTCCGGCAAGCGATAAGTGAACGTGTTGAAAACGTATAGAGGAACCGCGACCTCAGCGTAGCGCGGACGATTTGCGTCTAATGCAGACTGGGGACTGTCTTTGATTGACTGTTGCGGGGAAACTGCCGAACGTTGATGCACGGATCAGAAGGTATCGCGAAAGTACAAATTGCAAAAGCGAGCGAATGGGGTCTGTGACAATATCAAGTTGCTCGTTTTCGAGTATCCTCGAGGTAGTCGCGGACCTTCTTTAGGTCCTGCCACGTTTCCTGTTTCTTTGATGGATCACGAAGCAGATAAGCGGGATGAAAGGTGGGCATCACCTTTACGCCCTGGTAATCCTGAAACTCGCCGCGCAGACGCGTAATGCCAATTTTTGTTTCCAGCAGATTTCTGGTTGCAGTATTTCCGAGAACCACTATGACGTCAGGCTGCACTGAAGCGATTTCGCGTAACAGGAATGGCTTGCAGGTCGACGCCTCCTGCTCGGTGGGCGGACGATTGCCGGGAGGCCGACAACGGTTCACGTTTCCAATTAAAACCTCGTCCCGCTTGAATCCGATGGCTTCGATTATTTTGGTCAGCAGTTGACCCGCGCGGCCCACAAAAGGGCGCGCTTGAATATCCTCGTCCGCGCCCGGAGCTTCGCCAACAAACATCAAACGCGCCTTCCGATTACCTTCCGTGTGGACGACGTGAGTGCGCTTTTCGTAGAGCGGGCAACGAGTGCAATCTCCAATCTCGGCATGAATTTCTTCGAACGTTTCAGAAGTTTTTTGAAGTGTTGGTGGAGGAAGCAAAGAGTCTTCGAATAGTAAGCTAGGCGTCGGAGTTTGAGGGGAACCAACCCCGCTCCGAATGAGTTCCGGTTGAGGCATCGCTTCCAACGAAGGTGCAACGCGCGTCGCAGCAGAACTCGATTTACCAATCTTACGAGGGGCGGGACGGTCCCTAACACTCCCAGTGTCCAGGTTTTGAACACCCAACTCGTTGAGATACACGATTTGTTCGCGCGCGTCCCGCAAGATTGCGAGGTACTCGTCAGTAGGTTCAACGGCCATTAGCAGGCAACTTCCTTCCGAAACTTACTCGATTTGCGCTTTGCTCTTGAACAATTCATCAGTGCTTGCGCCTGAGTGTGCACGGCCGCGAAGTCTGACCACTTCATCAAGAATGATATTCGCGACTCCAGACTTTGGCATCAGCGGCACGTGGGTCGGCGCGCTGCCGTCGCTACTCATGATCGTGACCTCATTGAAATTCGAATCAAAACCAGCGCCTTCCCGAGTCACGTCGTTTGCCACTATGGCGTCCAGGTTTTTGCGCTCAAGCTTTTGTCTGGCGTTGGCCAGAAGGTTTTCTGTTTCGGCTGCGAAACCAATTACTAACAACCCGTCGTGTTTCTTGTTTGCCACAGCTCCGAGAATGTCCTGAGTTCTTTCAAACTCGATGTTCCACGACGCATCAGTCTTTTTGATTTTGTGGCTGGATGTATCGAGTGGTCGATAGTCGGCCACCGCCGCGGTGCCGATGAATACCGACGCTTCAGCCATCGTTTTTAGCACGGCGGTGTACATGTCGTTCGCTGAATCAGCTCTGATTAGAGTTACTCCTTGGGGAGGGTCAACACTCGTTGAACCAGCGATGACAGTTACTCTAGCGCCTCGTGTTACAGCCGCCTCAGCGATTGCAAAGCCCATTCGCCCCGAAGAATTGTTCGTTATGAAACGAACCGGATCGATCGCTTCGCGCGTTGCTCCGACGGTTAATAAAATGTGCTCACTAACGAGGTCCTGAGCGATTCTCGAATCAAGATTGCGAAGGATTTTTAAGGCAGCGTCTACTATCACTTCTGGTTCGCTGAGACGTCCCGGGCCAACGGTTTTGCAGGCCATTTCGCCTTCGTCGGGATCGATAATGACGACTCCATCTGACCGTAGTTTGTCGAGGTTGCGCTGCGTCGCCGGATGGTGCCACATCGATGTATTCATCGCCGGTGCAATCACTACCGGTGCGGTTGAAGCCAGGTAGGTTGAACTGATGAAATCGTCGGCAATCCCATTCGCAAACTTGGCGATGATATTGGCTGTGGCCGGGGCGATGAGAAAGAGATCGACAGTTTGAGAAAAGGTTATGTGTGCTATTGGATCTGGATTATCGGGCGAATAGTCATCTACCACCACGTGGGCGCCAGACAGTGCTCGGAAGGTTAGCGGCTGAATAAACTCACAAGCCCGCTTGGTCATTGCCACACGGACTGTACAGCCGGCACGCTGAAGCCCGCGCAGAACCTCGGCGGCTTTATACGCTGCTATACCGCCGGTAATTCCCAGGGCAACTTTTTTTTCTACAGGGGAATTGCTCAATGTCGTGTTTCAGCGGACGGAAAAATTGAAGATGAATGTAACATTCGCGAAACACTGGTGCAATGGACTCAATCCGGGTTCTGATATACTTTGGATCTGTTCAATTCCCAATCAAGCCGATGGATTTCTCCAGGGTAACGGAGGAGCCTAAACCTATGGTCAAATTAAAGTTCCATCACCTCGGAATCCTGGTGCTCCTGACTCTTTGTGGAGTTACAACTGCTCACGCCCAGGCCAACATCGAAGACGAACAGTTTGGACCAGTCGTCCGATCGTACCTGGGCTACTTGAGGAATGAACAAAACGTTGTCGACGATCGAGCGAGTCGACATGAAGTTAGCCGCGGCTACTATCGACGTAACTCAAATCGCATCGGCGCCCTAAGGTTGATGGCGATGAGAATTGCGGACGAGAATCGAAACGATTACCTTCCGGAGCTTGAGGCGGTCGCCGGCGACGAGTTTGGCCTGCTCTTTGAACACCCACCAAAGACCCAGAGCCTGCGCCAGGGTTCACTCGTTGGTACCCGGTTCCGGTATCTGGGGACAGTGCGGAGCGTTGAGCTTTTCTACGTCTTTGCGCGACTTGATCCCTATGAACAAGCCGAACTGATGCAATCGTCGCTTGGGAATCCAGAAGCTGTCGGCAGTTCGGCAGTATCAACGCCAGCCCCGCGAAGCCACGAAGTGACGCGTGCCCGCAGGGTAAATAGCCCCAAGTGAGTTCAGTGAAATACATCGGAAGAACTTCGCGCCGCTCTTTTCAACAACGACCACGGTCATACTGCTCGCGCTTGCCTATTCGGGCCGAAATTGGCCAAAGTTAGTTAGAAAACTCTGGACTCGCAAAAGGTCGTGTGTTAAATTTGCCGCCAACACAAAAAAGGCATCATTTTGTAGCAAAGAGCGGTAAATGGCTGTTGACAGAGTGCGTTCATTCATGTAATAACAGCCCAGTGTTTTATGCCTTGTAACGGCATTCTTGATCTCTAACGCGACGCGGTTTTGAGGCTATTGATTGGGAACTGACGTCTCGCCGCGATCCAGACGTCGCAACACGCAATCTAAAGAATTTGTTCACACTACGGGAGGAAAGTTAATGATCAGCAAAACTTGGAGCCGCAAACCTATCGCGGCCTGTGTGGCAGTTGCCATTTTGAGTCTTTACTCGATGGTGGTTTTGGCCTCGCCCGCAGCAAAGGCCCCATCTGGGGAGTTGTCGGTCTCCGGCGCGGTTATGGTGAATGGTGAGAATGCCCTTGCTGGCGGAACAGTTTTTTCGGACAGCACAATCACCACCGCTGAAAAGAGCTCCGCCACCGTGAACTTGAGCAAGCTGGGCCGCGTCGAAATGGCGTCGAACTCAGGCTTGAAAATCAGCTTTACGGAAAACAGTGTCATGGGAATGCTGGAGAACGGCTCCGCTCATGTCTCAACTCTAGCCGGTGTTGCAGTAACGTTCACCACCAAAGATGGCTTGGTTACGGTTGATGGCAGCCAGCCCACGTCGTTTACGGTTAATGTTGTCAAGGGTGCTACCTCATTGACGACACATTCAGGCGTAGCTGAGCTGCGCGTTGATGGTGCTGTTAAGCAAATTGCCGCTGGTGAAACCGCCATGGCGGGAACACCGAATCCTCAGGATACCCCCGGGGACGATGACGATGACCTGAGCACCGGCGAAACCTTCGCCCTGATTGCCTTGGGTGCCGGTGCAATCGCAGCCATCATTTATGCTGCCATGCACGGTAACGACGCTCAGTTCGGTGGCTCTGCCGTGATTGTTAGCCCATCGAGGTAAGCAGTCGGTTGCGGAATTCGAAAAACACCGCGGCGCTCCCAGGAGCGTCGCGGTCAGTTGTGTAAAACCTTGCGGGTCACGCGATTAGACGTCGCGTTTGACCCGCAAGCTTTTGCTTGGACAGGTTCGTTTCCCACCTTCTTCTGATTTCAAAGGTTTAACTCCAAATGCACATTGCGGTGATCGGAACCGGTTATGTAGGCCTCGTTACGGGCGCATGCTTCGCTGAGTTTGGCGTCGACGTAACGTGCGTCGACATTGATGAAGAGAAGATTGCACGACTTATCGGCGGCGAAATGCCGATTTACGAACCAGGCCTGGAACAGCTGGTAGTAAAGAACATGCAGTCCGGCAGGCTGCGCTTCACTACAGAGATACAAAAAGCGGTCGAAGAAGCCCTCGTAATCTTTTTGGCTGTTGGAACGCCGCCAAAGGACGACGGGTCCCCTGACTTAAGCTTTGTTGAGTCGGCTGCATGTTCAGTTGCGCAGCATATGAACGGGTACAAGGTGATAGTCACCAAGTCGACCGTTCCCATCGGTACCGGCGAATACATCCGCAAACTCATCACCGAGAATCAGAGTTCGAAGCTCCACTTTGGTGTCGTTTCGAATCCGGAATTCCTACGTGAAGGGGCCGCCATCAACGACTTCATGAGGCCCGATCGGGTGGTGATCGGCAGTCGCGACGAAGAAGCGGTTGCGATAATGCGGGATCTCTATCGCCCGTTATATCTGATCGAAGCACCTTTCGTAGTCACGTCGCTTGAGGCGGCCGAGTTGACGAAATACGCCGCAAACGCTTTTCTGGCAACAAAGATTTCTTTCATCAACGAAATCGCGAATTTATGCGATAGCATTGGTTGCGATGTGCACGACGTTGCCAAAGCAGTCGGAATGGATAAACGCATTGGCAGCAAATTTCTTCACCCAGGACCAGGGTTTGGCGGTTCCTGCTTTCCTAAAGATACACAGGCGTTAGCCTCGGTCGCAAAACAATTTGGTCAGCAATCCCTAATCGTTGACGCCGTAATCGAGGTTAATCGACGTCAACGCCAGGCGATGCTCCCGAAAATCAGGAAATTGGCCGGCACTCTGGAAGGGAAGACCATCGCGGTTCTAGGACTTGCCTTCAAACCTGAGACCGATGACATTAGAGAAGCTCCTGCGATCGATATCATACGGGGCCTGATGTCAGAACGTGCAAAGGTCAGGGCTTACGACCCGGTAGCGATGATCGAAACTGCGGCTGTTCTGCCAGAGGTAACTTATGCAGATGATGAGTACTCGGCAGTTACCGGCGCTGATGTTCTTGTATTCGTGACGGAATGGAATCAGTTCCGCGCTTTGGATATGAAGCGTATTCACGACCTCATGAAAGCCCCGAAAATTGCCGACCTGCGAAACATCTACGAACCTGAGGTGATGCGGCAGCTGGGTTTTGAGTACGTAGGAATCGGCCGATAACGGCCAATAACGTTAGAGACGCAGTATCTTAATTGTATGGCCCTGAGTGGAATTGTTTTGGTTACAGGTGGCGCCGGATTTATCGGGTCGCACATCGCGTCAGCGCTCATCAATTCAGGCGCTCGAGTCCGAATCATCGACGACCTATCGACGGGGTATCGCGAGAACATCGATGAGATTGGTGGCGATATTGACTTTATTCAAGCCAGCGTTGCTGACGAACAAGCACTGAAAAAAGCGATCCAGGGCGTGGAACTGGTTTTTCACGAGTCGGCAATTCCCTCGGTGCCACGTTCGGTAGAGAATCCTCGCCAGACACACATCGCAAGCGTCGATTCAACTTTTTCGCTCCTTCTAGCCGCGAAGGAGAACAATGTCCGCAGAGTGGTCTATGCTGCCTCCAGTTCCGCATATGGCGACCAACCAACCTTACCCAAGGTTGAAGACATGCTGCCTGAGCCGCTTTCGCCTTACGCAGTTGCCAAGCTGGTAGGCGAACAATATTGCCAGGTGTTCACGCGCGTTTATGGATTGGAAACCGTCTCGTTGCGGTATTTCAATGTCTTTGGGCCAAGGCAGGATCCGAGCTCACAATATTCCGGCGTTATTTCGCGATTCATTGCCACCCTTCTTGGAGGTGAGCGACCCACGATCTACGGTGATGGCGAACAGTCCCGCGACTTCACCTATATTGCCAATGTTGTTGATGCAAATCTAACGGCTGCCGAAACGACGAAGGGAATTGGGCAGGTTATCAACGTCGCCAACGGCCAGCGAATAACGTTGAACGAACTTTTGGCTGAGATCAAAGATCTTACTGGAAGGAACGATGTGTCCGCTGAGTATCTGGAGCCAAGGGCCGGTGACGTGAAGCACAGCCTGGCGGATATTACGCTCGCGCGAGAACTTCTTAACTTCGACCCAAAAGTGGATTTGCGAACAGGTTTAGAACTGACGATGAATTGGTGGAAAAGCAGTCGGTTCGCAAAATCCTGAAAACTCATCCGTTCGAAACGGCAGCCTTCGTTTCAGCCATACTCCTCAAACTCTCCACGTAAGGTGCTCGTGCAACTCCCTTGTCAGTGATGATTGCGGCGATCAGGTCATTCGGAGTGACATCAAACGCAGGGTTTTGAACGGTTACTCCGTCGGGCGCAAGTTGATGTTCTCGAATATGAGTAACCTCTTTGCTGTCACGTTCCTCAATGGGTATTTCATCCCCTGATTTCAATGATAGGTCCAGGGTCGAAATCGGAGCTGCAACATAGAAAGGTATTCCATGTCGCTTGGCCAGGACGGCCACCATGTAGGTCCCGATTTTATTTGCTGCATCGCCATTTGCAGCAATGCGGTCCGCTCCTACAACCACGCAGTCCACTTTGCCCGTCTTCATCACGTGTCCAGCCATATTGTCAGTGATAACGGTTACCGGAATTTCGTCCTTGGCAAGTTCCCAGGCTGTTAACCTCGATCCTTGCAGGAAAGGCCGCGTTTCGTCGGCAATAACGGCAACCCGCTTGCCGGCATCCCGAGCGCCACGAATGACTCCCAATGCCGTACCGTAGTCTCCAGCAGTGGCAAGTGCGCCTGCGTTGCAATGCGTCAACACGGTATCACCATCAGAGATAAGGTCTGCGCCGAAGCGCCCGATCGCGCGGTTCGCTTCAATGTCGTCCCTAAAGATTGCCAGCGCTTCTTCAACCAACCGTGCCTTAACCTTGTCAGTGTCTTTGTTGACAGCGCTTTCATTCCGAAACGTCGTGCGCATGCGTTCGATGGCCCAGAACAGATTTACCGCCGTGGGTCGCGTTTCAGACATCACCTTACACATGTAATCAAAATCGTCTGCCAAGTCGGCGATGGACATTCCAACCGACTGGCTGGCACCAAGGGCCAGTCCCATCGCCGCGGAAACACCAATGGCCGGCGCGCCCCGAACAACCATCTTCCGAATTGCGTCAGCAACTTCGTCCCATGATCGCAGCATTAAATACTTCTCTTCATTTGGCAGAAGCCGCTGGTCAATCATGCGCACGCCTTCGCTGGTCCATTCCACAGTCTTAATCATTCGCTATTGGGACTCCTCGGATTTTGAGATGACGTCATCTTACTGGAGGGTAAATAAGACGGCAAAGACGGCTGCACGCATCTATCCTCCTAGCTATTTTCGTTTCAGCTTAACGAGGAAAGCCTGCTGACCCTGAGCTTTCCGGGTGAGAACTTCTTCAACTTCAAAGCCGTTTTCCTTGAGTACTTTGAGGGGCGGCCGGGACTCGTTCCAATTATTATCCCGAAACGCAATCCAGATATTGTCGCCGATCGATTGGTGGTCTCGACGAAGAGAAATGTCCGCAAATCCTCTCGGTATGAAGTAAGCCGGATCCTCCTGCAGACCAGGCACGCCCTTGATCACAGCGACACTTATCGGCCGCTGCGCTGAGCTCGAAGAAAACCAGAGATGATACGCAACGAGATCTTCGTAAGCGTAAACATGGATCGGCTGTAAAGAACTTGCTGCGGTCGAATTCATTTGTTGCGCAAGTGGTTCCCAGCTACACCAAATAAACTCTGTCGGCCGACTGAACAAGAACACCGCTGCTGAAAGAAGAAACCAGCATCCGATTACTACCAGAGCCGTGGTCTTCAAGAAATAAGGCTGAAGTCGGCTTAACGCGAGTGAGGCGAGCACAGCGTAAGGTGCTGATGCGATGATCAGATGCCTTGTGCCCCAGATTGAATGGGGCAACAGCCAGCTAGCCAAAAACAGCAGCACCGCCGGCGCAATCAGAAACAAAGCCAAAGCGTGGATCGATGCCCGATATTGATTGGGTTTGGTCGCAGCTACAAGAAATATCAGCAACGGAAGTCCGAACAACGTAAAAGCGATGATGGCGATTACGAGGTTATAGCCCGTCTGGTTGCTGCTCTGAATAAACAGGAACGGCCGGTTCAACAGGATAAGGTACTGGATCAGGTCAAAAAGGCCAGGCTTGGAGACCCATCCGATATTTTCTGCGACACCTTTGCCGGCTCCGCCAGAACGGGCGACTGCAAAAACCAGGTAAATCCACGGCACATAAGCGACCATCAGCAGGGCAACGGTTATTAAAAACCTCAGAGCCTTCTGCCGCTGCCAATAGAACAAAACCGCTGTTTGCAGTAAGACAACAAGCCAACCTGCATAATGTGTGTAGACCATTAGCAGATTGATCATGCAGAGCGCACCCAGCAGCAATCTGGCCGGGTGTTCGCGATTGAAAAATCTGAAGAAGAGCCAAAGTGAAGTTGCCGACAAGCAGAACAGCAAGCTGTACATGCGAACTTCCTGCGCGTACTTAATCAGGTAGCCACTTACCGCCAGTAGCAGTGTTGCCAGGATTACTTCGCTATTCTTGAGTTTGAGTTCGCGGCAGAGAAGAACGAAAGGAACGACGGCGAAAGTCCCAAGCAACGCCGGCAGCAGACGTAGCCACATTAGCGACTCGTCACCCACCGCAATCCAAACTTTCAACAGAGCGTAAAAGAGCGGTGGATGAATGATGTCGGCTGCGACGAAGTAAAACAAGCCGTCCCAATTGTGCCGCGCTGCATGTACGCTGAAAATTTCGTCAAACCATAGACATGATGCTGCCAGCCTCCACAACCTTGCGCTTGTAAATAACATCGCGACCAAAACGAGAAGCAAGGCCGATTTTCGGTTCGAAAACAGGCTCAAGGGCTCTTCTGCGCTGCCATCGTTTGCCAAGCTCTCTAACGTGTTTTGCACTGGAGTGGACTGGATTGAAGCCATTATCCTCGTGAAATTGAAAGGCGCCGCAGTATACCGGATTACGCCCGTGCGCCCGATTTTTTCGAGGGATGAATGCAGCCGCAGACTGGTTTGACACGTTTCTGACTGCGTGGTAACGTCCGCGTGAATTTAGTCGAGTTCTTTTCATCAAAAAGCATTTGGGTGCCTCGCTTTGCGAGGAGAATAGGGAAGCGGGTGAGAATCCCGCACGGTCGCGCCACTGTGAAGAGTTGCGGAATTGCCGTCGAGTAGTCAGCACCGAGACTAACGACGACTGATTCTGTGGAAGCTCTAAGTCAGGAGACCTGCCCAAAGGCTTTGCAGCTTTCGAACGCTCGCGGAAAGGCGTTCAGGCAGCACGGGCCATTATTTGTTTTGAGTCCCGCCAACCGCCTGCTCCTTTTCCCAAAGGTTCGAGTGTTTGGCGGGACTTTTGTTTATCCAACGCCCTCTCAAATTGAGACTAAAACTGACAGCCGCAGGCCTGGCGCTTATCTGTATTGCTTGGCCAGGTCTCTCATGCGGAGATCGTGGTCCAGCCGCACCAGCCAACGCACCATCTAAAGTACGAACAGTCGTTGACGATGAAGGGCGCTCGATCTCGATCCCCAGAACCGTAAACCGGGTGGTTTCCCTGGCTCCGAATCTTACCGAGATTGTCTTTGCGATAGGAGCCGGCGATAGACTTGTTGGAAACACAACTTTCTGCGATTACCCGGTTGAAGCGAACGCAATCACCAAGATTGGCGACACTCTACATCCCAGCATTGAACGCATTATCGCCTTGAAGCCTGATGTCGCGTTGGTATCGACCGCTTCGCAACTTGAAGCGTTCACGAAACAACTCGACGAACACCGGATCGCGGTCTATGTCACTAATCCTAGAAGTTTGGACCAGGTCTTCACCTCAATGACGCGCCTTGGTGAGCTGCTCGGTACCGAAGAACAAGCCGCAATACTTGTTAACCAATTGAAGAGTAGGGCGGAGAAGGTTCAGAGCGCAGTCCGATCTGCAAAGCCGATGACGGTTTTCTATCAAGTTTCAGGGGAACCGCTGTACACGATTGGTCGTGACGCTTATCTAACTGATCTTGTGCGCAGGGCCGGTGGGATTTCGGTGACAGCAGACGTTCCCAGCGCATTTCCGCGTTACAGCGACGAATCTGCGCTTGCCGCTCGACCGCAAGCGATCATTCTGCCGACTGGTGGTTCGATGGGTCCAGCGAACGCAACAGTCGCGTCGTCTCTTAAGAACTCTCCGGCAGCTGTTAGCGGTCGCGTTTACAAGATCAATGACGACCTTCTTTCGCGCCCGGGCCCACGTTTGCTCGATGGATTGGAGGAGATGGCTCGAGCACTACACCCTGAAGCCTTCAAATAGATTATGACGAACGATGCACAAGTCACTGCAGGTCGAAGCACGTTTCGTCGCACCATAATTGTCTGTGGGTCGCTTCTGGTGCTCTTGATGTTAGTGCTGCTGGGAGCGTCAGTTTTTGGTAGCCAACAACTCCCGCTAATGAGTTCTCTTTGCGCACTCACTGGAAGCTCAGACTGCAATCTATCCCCGGAAGAGCAAGCGATCCTGTTTGAGATTCGCTTGCCCCGGATTTTGCTGGCGGGGGCCGTGGGTGTTTGCCTGGCAACCGCGGGAGCTGGTTACCAGGCACTGCTCCGCAATCCCCTTGCGGAACCTTATTTACTGGGCATTTCTAATGGAGCTGCCGTCGGCACCATGATCGCGCTCGTATTTTTCGGCGTCTACGAGTGGAGCCGGCCAGGTCTCGCCTTCGCAGGTGCGTTGGCCGCAACTTTTGTGGTCTACCGGCTCGCACAGGGAAGTGCCGGAGCAACGCCGGAACGACTGATACTAGCCGGAGTAATCGTCACCACGTTTCTCTCGTCTGCGATCGTCTTTATCACGACCATGATGGACGCAACGCGCATTCGTTCATTCACCTTCTGGTTGTTAGGCGATCTCTCAGGGACGACGCCCGCGATGCTAACGATAGTCCTCGTCGCCGCAGCCGTTGGAGTTGGAGTGTTAACGATGCGCGCGCGCTCACTCAACTTAATGATGCTGGGTGAACGAGATGCTTTCGACCTGGGTGTTGAAGTCCGCCGGGTGCGCGTATCGGTTTTTGTCGCCGCCAGCCTTTTGGTCGGCGCGTCAGTGGCGGCGAGTGGATCGGTGGGATACGTCGGTCTGGTGGTTCCGCATCTGGCGCGCCTATCGTTTGGTAGTGACAACCGGGTTGTCATTCCAGCGTCGGCATTGGCCGGAGCGAGTTTCGTAATCCTGGCCGACACCATCGCGCGCACGTTGATCGCGCCGCGCGAGCTACCAGTCGGCGCAATCACCGCCCTCATTGGCGCACCGTTGTTTGTGTATCTCCTGAAGCGAAGCTAGAAGAAACGAATTTTCAAGATGCTGGAAGCGCGAAACATTCATGTCAACTACGGTCCTCGCAAGGTGATAGAGGACATCAACTTGCAATGCGAGCAGGGCGAATTGATTTCCGTAATCGGTCCCAACGGCGCAGGGAAATCTACACTCCTTCGCAGCCTCAATGGAGGCTTAACACCTTCGAGCGGGGAGGTCTTGCTTGATGGAACTCCACTACGTTCATTCTCGCGTCGCGCAGTTGCTCGACGAATTGCGACTGTGGCCCAGGACGCGGATGTGCGGTTTCCGGTGACTGTGTTCGAGTTCATCCTTGGCGGACGCTACGCCTGGTCCAATGCGAGCGCGTGGGGTTGGGAGAACGCTGAAGACGTGAGAATCGCTATGACGATCATTCGCGAAACCGAGCTCGAGGGGTTTCAGACGAGACTGATGAATCAACTGTCGGGAGGTGAACGTCAAAGGGCAATACTCGCGCGCGCCCTGGCTACGGAAGCCAAAATGTATTTGCTTGATGAACCAACGGCAAATCTCGATCTGGCCCATCAGGCGACGATTCTGGCATTAGTGCGCAAGCGCTGTGACGGTCGCGGTGATGCAGCGCTCGTAGTTACACATGACATCAATCTGGCCGCAGAGTTTTCAGATCAAGTTTTGCTGATGAAACAGGGACGAACTATCGCGTTCGGCAAGCCCCAGGAAGTATTTACTCCGGAACTCTTGAAAGAAGTTTTTTCGGTGGAAGTTTTAGTCGATGCGCATCCTGTCTCAGGTGCGCCCAGAATTACGCCAGTGCATACAGGCATGGGCTTGTAAAGCACTGGTCTTTATCAATCAAACGCTTGACGAGGGAAGGCGGTGAGAAACCGCCACTGCCCGCGCAACTGTAAGCGGTGATTTCGCATGCAACCAGCCACTGGGAGAAAGGATGAAGGCGGAAGGATGAAGGATGAAAGTCTTTCGATTTCCGCACGATTCCTACCTGGGAAGGCGCATGTGAACGACCGGCAATGATGTCCGTTAGGTGGTAGGATGAAACGTTTCATCCTGCATCCTTCCGCCTTCATCCTTGCCCCTCGTGCCGCGAGTCAGGAGATCTCGAAGCGTTCAACTTTCAGCTCGCACTGCGACGGGCAGGAGAAGCTAACCATGAAAAAGAATATTCACCGGATCTGCGGGAGCATCGTCGTAATGCTCCTGATGCTTGTCACCCACTCAAATGCGATCGCGCAAAGGGGACTGACTATCAAGGGACACGTTGCTGACCAACACGGCAGCTTCATTGGAGGAGCCGCGGTTCGACTCAACTCGCGAATCGGTTTTTCCATCACCACTCAAACAGACTCAAATGGCGGCTATTCCTTCGTCAACGTGAAGAGTGGCAGTTACGTCATTGAGGTCAGTGCTCCTGGATTTGCTTCGACTCTTTCGGAAGAAATTGTCGTTAGAGACAGTCCGATTGAACGCAGTTTTCAATTGTCGCCAGCATCGGTGAATGAAAACGTGGTGATCATCGCCGCGGGAGTAGTTCAACGACCGGTCGAGGTATCAAAAGCAGTGACCACCATCGAGGATCAGGAGATTGAAATAAGGCGAGAAATCTCTCTGGCTGAGGCGATGCGCGGAACGCCTGGTTTGCGCGTTCAGCAACAAGGGTCGCCCGGAACGCTGACTTCGATTCGTTTTCGTGGCCAGCGAAACTCTGATACTGCACTCCTGCTCGATGGATTGCGAGTGAGAGACTCTGCAGATATCAATGGTTCGGTCTTCCCGTTCATTGCCGATCTGGCGGCGAACGATCTCGATCGCGTGGAATTACTACGTGGCTCCGGTTCGTCGATATATGGCTCGAATGCGATCGGTGGCGTCCTTAATCTCGTCCCACTGCAGGGTGCTGGAGACGCAAGATTTGAAGCAGATTTTGAAGCCGGAGGGTTGGGACTATTTCGCAACCGTTTGAAAGGTAGTGGCGGTCTCGGTTCACGCGCAGGGTTTAGCTTCGGGGTCACGCGTCTTGATGTCCGGGATGGGATCGATGGGAACGATCGCTACGGCAACACCTCCGGCGCAGGCCGGTTTCAGATTTCTTTGTCACCGACAATTGAAGTCGCAGCAAACTTCTATGGCTCCTCCTCGAATGCGCGAACGAACGATAGTCCACAGGCTCTGGCCGGGGCGTTTACCTTACCTGACCGATTTCCGCGTGCGATCGCAGGTGTAACGTTTCAACCCGACTTTGATAATCCCGATCAGGGTAGGAGAAACGCAATTTGGGTTGCCTCAGTTAGATTCTCCCAGCGAATCAATTCCAGCGTTTCTTATTCGGTGGCCTATCAAAGGGTTTCCAGTCGCCGCCGGAACTACAACGGACCCGAGTTTGATCCGCGCTTCGCCGCGTTCCTGCCGTTTGGCGAATTTGAGTTCACCAACATCAACAATGGAAACACTGACACTCTTGACGCTCGCACCAATATTCGCGCAGGCAAGGCGAATCTCATAACTGCGGGGTTTGAATTCGAGAGTGAATCATTATTCCAACGCTTCATGTCGGCGTTTGGCGCTCCGGCAGGGACAACTGACCGGCAGCGCACATTCGCGTTATTCGCGCAGGATCAAATCGTCTTGCTCGATGGCCGTTTGCAAATCTCACTGGGCGCTCGCAAACAGTGGTTCAGAATTCGCGCCGCCGATCGCCCCGGATTTCTCAGTACGATAAACCCGAAGAGCTCGATCGTTGGAGATGGCTCCGTTGCCTACTTTGTGGAATCAACTGGAACAAAGTTGCGAGCGCATGTGGGTAATGGGATTCGCGCGGCGTCGTTGTTTGAACGCTTCGGCGAGGGCGCGTTTCAGAGTGCCTTCGTTCGCTTTGGCGATCCGACCTTGCGCGCAGAGCAGTCGATTGCTGCTGACGGCGGTGTGGATCAACGGCTGGCTGGCAACAAGCTCCTATTCGGTTTTACATATTTCTACACCCGGCTTCAGCGTGTGATTGACTTTAAAAGCTTCCAGAGCTTCTTCGATCCGACAGCACCTCCCGATCCGCTTGGCCTGGGCCGCACTGGAGGCTATCTAAATTTTCCCGGTGGAATTTCACGCGGCGTCGAAGCATACTTCGAAGCAGCTCCGTTTAGAGGTACGTCGATTCGCTCGGCTTACACCTATACGAATGCCGACAGGTTTGTACCTGGAGTGGGGCTGTTGCCGCAGTTTGTAACTCCCAGGCACATGTTTGGATTGTCGGCCTCTCAGCGTTACCGGTCTTTCGTATTCGCCTTGGACGCCAACCACACTGGTGAGTTCATCGGCCCTGTGTTTCCCGCTGAGCTGACCTTCGACGGCTATACCAAAGTCGATCTATTCCTTAGCTATGAGAAGTCGCTCAACGATCGTGTAGTGATGACATTGTTTGGAGGGGGCGAAAATATCTTCGATCAGGAGTACTTCGAAAATGGATTTCGCGCACCCGGAGCCGTAGGCAGAGGTGGGATTAAGTTCCGATTCTGAGTCGGAGTTGTAGGGACTTCTGGAGGGATGAAGGATGAAGGATGAAGGCGGAAGGACGACAGTTCCTTATTGACTCCACCTTGAGTCAATTTCAGGCGTTCTTCATCTCATCCTTCCGCCTTCATCCTTTGCGAACGGAGTGCCACCTCAAATTTGTTAAGAGATCATGCCACACGCACTAAAGATTGTTTCCTTTCTTCCCTCAGCTACTGAGTTGGCGTGTGCCTTAGGGTTGGCGGACCAATTGGTGGGAATCACGCATGAGTGTGACTACCCGCCGGAGGTAATAGGCAAGCCGATTGTTGTTCGCGCCGCTTTGCCAATCGAAACGATGAGTCAACCAGAGATTGATATCGCCGTCAGTCAGCGAATGCGCGACGGTCAGAGCCTATATGAAATTGATGAGGTACTCTTGCAGAAGCTTTCGCCTGACCTAATCATCACCCAGGACTTATGTCAGGTGTGTGCGCCGTCAGGCAATGAGGTGTCGCAGGCGCTGAGCTCGCTCCCCAAGAAACCGCAGATTCTCTGGTTGACTCCGAACTCGATCGATCAGATTTTTGAAAACCTGCGCGACCTGGGCCAAACGACCGGCTCGTCAGAGAAGGCTGAAGGGTTGATCGCTGAAGGACGAGCGAGGCTGCAGAAAATCGAAGACATCACCAAAACCTTATTCGATCGACCGCGCGTGTTTTGCATGGAATGGCTTGACCCCGTCTATTGCAGCGGACACTGGGTTCCGGAGATGGTACGTATTGCCGGCGGCGTCGACGGTTTAGCTCAGGAACGGAGCGATTCAGTTCGAATTCCATGGGAAGATGTCGTTGAGTGGCAACCTGAAGTGCTGATCATCACTCCATGTGGTTATGACCTTGAGAAGACGGTAGAGGTCTCACGAAGTCTTTCGAGTTACCCCGGTTGGGCCGACCTTCCGGCGGTGCGTAACCATCGAGTGTATGCTGTCGACGCCAACTCCTATTTTGCTCGGCCTGGTCCAAGAGTAGTCGATGGTACGGAGCTCTTGCTCCACCTTATTCATCCGGACATCTTTGGCTGGGAAGGCCCCCCGTCAGCATTTCGCCAGTTGGGATTTGAAACATTGTAGGGCCGCACTCCATGGCCGTTCCTTCTGAGGCTGTCTGAAAATAGTGTTTTGTCTTCTCTGCGCATTTCTCGCAGGTAATCCACCTCGTGAGATACAGAGAACGGGGAGGATGACAGAGAGTTGATCAATCAGACCCTTCTTGGATGCTCCTTTTGATGGACAATGGTCGTCCCGTAAAGCCAAATTAGAGACGGGAGAAGCGTGAGAAGCGGCGGCCACGGAGTGCTGCCCCCTACAAGTAGTCGATGAATTCTCTGAACCAGAAAACATGTTCAATCTGCGGCGACAGTTTTGGCTGTGGTGCGAATGACCGCACGCAAAGTTGCTGGTGCGCGGAGTTGCCGCGCGTTGAGATCACTGCAGGCCTCGATTGCCGTTGTCCGAAATGTTTAAGCGAGATCGTCCAACGACAAACCCGGGGCAACGAGTCAGGAAGTCCAACTGAGTTAGTTGAGGGTGTCGACTATTATCTTGAAGGCAGCTCTCTGGTCTTCACTTCGTTGTATCACTTGAAGCGTGGGTATTGCTGCGAGAGCGGCTGCCGCCATTGTCCCTACGCTGAGGTGGCCAGGAGCGCTGAACGGGAGGCGTAAATTGAATCAGGTTGCATGGCTTCCCGACTCGAGGACACTTGCGCGTCACTTACGGAGTCAGACCGTGCAACCTGAAGGTTTAAGAATCGACTTGAGTATCCTTCTTTACGATTTCTTTGTAAAGAGTCCACCCGCAAGAAAAACAGCTCCCAAGAGAATGTGGAGTCCGTGATCGCGCACCGCTAAGTCCAGCGGACCGACATGCCACATTCGATCCATCGCCGGATCACCCATAGCCATACCCAGAATTCCCAAGGCTAAATAGACAATTCCAAAGACCAGGCAAAATGTTCTGGCCGCGGAAAGCGATCCGGAAAAGCCGAAGTAAAGCGCAATCGCGCCGGAGAGAAGATGTACCAGATTGTGAGCGGGTGATAAATGGAAACCCATTAGAGTAGGTGCTGCAAATCCCGCAACGCCCACCAACAAGAAAATAACTCCCAGGACCTTGCAAAGTGTCTTTGCCATAGTGGTGCTGTTCTCCTTCTAGAATGATGGTGGCGGGCGGTTGCAACGAGAGTAAGCAATACGCCTGCGTTAACAAACGAGGAAGGGCGGCAGAAGCGAGTGTATATCAAACTCCTCCAAGCTTAGCAAAGGTTTTCATCACGGTATTGGTTCAGATTGTCCGATAAACTGTGGTTTGTCGCCGCGCGCCGACAAAGCTTATCGCACAAGGCCTGGGCTGAACACCCGGCGTTACTGCCCTCGGTTCTGTAAGGGCGGTCGAATGCTATACTGGCAACCTAATTCCCCGGACAAAAAGGTGCTGGATTAAGGAGAAAAGAAATGAGCATTCGCACGATCCGCAGCATCAGTCGTAGATTTCTTTTGGCGAGTCTACTTTTGAGTTTGATAGTTTCAGTCGCCAACGCATACACCATCGTCATGAAGGGTGGACGACGCGTGGAGATTCCATCGAAATTCATCGTAACCAAATCAACTTTAACCTATGAAGTCCAACCGGGAATTCAAGTCACCCTGCAACTTGCCGCAATTGACGTATCGGCAACCGAAAAAGCGAACAATGAAAATCCAGGAGCATTTGCCGGACGGGTACTGATGACAACCCAGCAGACAGCGGTGCCGTTAACACCTGCAAAGGCAGCGATGAAGACGATTACAAATCGCGATCTTGAAGCTCGGGCCCAGCGTCGAGTTGCCAGCGAAGCGGCGTACGATAAGAAGATGAACGAACTTGGCTTGCCGTCTGCTGCCGAAGCGCGCCGGCAACTTGAAGCAAGATCGACGATTGCTCAGGCGGAACTGAGCGAACGGCTCGGAGGGGAACGTCAAACAGAAGAATACTGGCGGGGCCGGGCTGAAACCTTGAGAACTGAAATGGCGGCGCTCGATGCCGAAATTCGCTTTGTTCGCACAAAGCTGGATGAGGGTCCCAACCCAAACTGGAGCGGAGGTTATTCCTCGTTCGGTAACTATGTGCCCTTTATTTCATTTGGGTTTGGTGGCGGCGGGCGAGGACGACATTTTCCCGGGATTCGTTCGCATGGACGTCCAATGGTTTACTCGCCTCGCGGTGCAGTTGGCCCTCAGTTTTCAGGTCGTGTCGGTTATGGCGGCAGGTCAAACAGATCGCAGGTATTCGTTAACCCCGGGCACGCGGCGCGCGGCCACTTTGGTGGGGTTCGGCCAGGTCGCTCGTTTGGAAATGGATCGATAGGTGTAGGTGTAGGTGTTTTGGGCACAACTGCTGTTTGGGGATCGACTGCCGCCTACGATTACTCTTACGAGCGTAGTGAACTGATCACGCGTTTCAACGACCTGGGTTCTGCGCGAGCTGGACTTAATGCCAGATGGCGAGAGCTTGAAGAGGAAGCCCGTCGCGCAGGCGCTGCTCCGGGGTGGCTGCGGCCATGATTAGTCAGTGGTTAGTTGCGTGGTCAGTTGTTTCTCTTACGACAGCTGTAATGAACTTTCGAGACTATAGATCACAATGAATGCCGCAACTAACAACTGACCACTGACCACTGACCATATGACCAACTGGGAAACAATCATCGGACTCGAGATTCACGCTCAACTGAGCACCGAATCCAAGATCTTTTGCAAATGCTCCACTCGTTTTGGTGACGAACCAAACGCCAACACTTGTCCGGTCTGCCTAGGCTTGCCGGGCGCGCTTCCGGTATTGAATCGTCGCGTGATGGAGCTTGGCGCTCGGGCCGCGCTTGCGCTTGGTCTGCACATCAACAATCGTTCGATATTTGCGCGCAAAAACTACTTCTATCCTGACCTGCCCAAGGGTTATCAAATATCACAGTTTGATCAGCCGTTCTCCGCCAACGGCCAACTGGAAATCATGACCGCCGAACGCGACGAGGCGGGCCATCCAGTCGAATGGCGCCCAAAGACCATAAACATCACGCGCCTACATCTTGAGGAAGATGCCGGCAAGAACGTTCATGAAGGACTACCCGACATCGATCGATTTTCTTATATCGATTTGAATCGCGCAGGAACGCCCCTCGCCGAGATTGTGACTGAGCCTGATTTTCGTAATTCGTGGGAAGCCTACGATTACGTTAACCACGTGCGTCGAGCTTTGCAGTGGGTCGGCGCATCCGAAGCGGACATGGAGAAGGGAAATTTGCGCTGCGAAGCAAACGTTTCCGTCAGACGCAAAAGCGACGAAAAATTCGGGACAAAGGTTGAATTGAAAAACCTTAACTCAGTTCGCTTCATGCAACGCGGGATTGAGTTTGAAGTGAATCGTCAGATCGGGGTCCTTGAATCCGGAGGTCGTCTGCATCAGGAGACAAGACTTTGGGACGAGCGTGCGGGCGAAACGCGGGTGATGCGTTCCAAGGAAGAGGCGCATGACTATCGCTACTTCCCCGAACCCGATTTGCCCCCTCTTATAGTTACGGATGAATTTATCGGGCAAGTGCGCGACGCGATGCCGGAGTTACCGGAAGCGCGGCGCCGAAGGTTTATGGACCAGTACTCGCTACCATTCGCGGACGCATCGCAGCTCACCTCAGAAAAGTCGCTGGCTGATTACTACGAAGAAGCAGCGGCGAAGTCTGGTAATCCAAAGGCTGCTGCCAATTGGATCCGTTCCGAGCTGCTGAGAGAACTTGAAAATGCGGGCCATTTAGCGAGCTCTTCACCGGTTTCTGCTGCGAATCTTGGGGAACTTGTGCGATTGATCGACGAAGAAAAGATCAGCGGGAAACAAGGTAAGGACGTCCTGGTCCAGATGTTTCAAACCGGAAAAAGTGCGGAAACAATTGTCTCGGAACAAGGGCTGGTCCAGGTTAGCGACGTCGCCGAGATCGATAAATTAATTGACGAGATAATTGCGGGAAACCCACAGCAACTGGCCAGCTATCGTGCAGGCAAAGAAACCTTGTTTGGTTTCTTCGTGGGCCAGGTGTTGAAAGCCTCGAAAGGGAAGGCCAACCCGAAAGTTGTCAACGAAAGACTCAAAGCTAAACTAGCGAGCTAGAACTCTTCACGAACGGATCTACATGAATCTTCAAGGCAAAGTTGCGATCGTCACCGGCGGAACGAAGGGCATCGGCCGTGGGATTGCTGAAGCATTGGTGAGCGAAGGCGCAAGTGTTTGCATAAGCGCGCGGAGTCGTAACGAGATCGATGAAACAGTAGGTGCTTTACGTTCACTTGGTGTAGGGGTCGCTACCGGAATCGTCGCCGACGTTTGCAACTATTCCCAAATCAAGGCGATGTTTGAACTGGCGGTGACTCAGCTTGGCGGTGTCGACATTCTGGTCAACAACGCCGGCATCGGTTTGTTTCAAACAGTCGAGGAAATGTCGCCCGAAGATTTTCGTTCGGTGGTGGAGACAAATCTTTTCGGCGTCTTTTATTGTTGCCACGAAGCAATTCCTCTCATGAAGAAGCGAGGCGGCGGTTACATCATCAACTTGTCGTCGCTTGCCGGAATCAACGCTCATCCAACAATGGCGGCTTACAACGCATCGAAGTTTGGCCTCAACGGCTTCACCGAGGCCTTGATGCAGGAAGTGCGGCACGACGGCATCAAGGTTAGCTACATCATGCCCGGCTCCGTGAATACTGAGTTTGGCGGCGACCAACCCGGCGAAGAGAAAGCATGGCAACTCCAACCTTCGGACATTGCGGACGTGGTGATTGATCTACTACAGCAAGACGCCAGATGCCTGACCAGCCGTGTCGAGATACGGCCCAGCAAGCCTCCGAAGAAGTAATCTGCAGAATGATGCCCAATGATTGCCGTTATCTTCCTCGCCGCAATTCTGCTTTCCCCTGGAGCGCCTCACCCTGAAGCTCAAGGCAAACTTCCACCAACCGCACAAAACGAAAGCACGCCAGATCTCAAGCAAGCCGCAGAATTGACAGTGCTGATGGTTGAGTTATACCGCCAGGGCAAATACCAGGAAGCTCTTCCGCTAGCCAGACGTGTGGTAGAGATTCGGGAGGCAATACTCGGCCCAAAGGACGAACCGCTGAGAAATGGCTGGAGAAATCTGGCTGAAGTTAATCTAGCTTTAGGTAAGCATAGTGACGCGAGAATATGGATGGAACGTCTTATTCAAGCGTCTGAGGAATTTACTCCCGACGACCCGGGCAGGATCAGGCTACTCCAGAAACTGGCCGTGATTCAATTTGAGATAGGCAAGTCAGAAAAAGTTGAGACCGCGTATTTGGAATCAACGAAACTTGCGGAAAGGCTTTTTGGCGCTGTCAGTTTGGAGCTGGCCCACGCACTCATTCTTTTGGGTGATTTTTACCGTTACACTTCGGAATTCAAGAAAGCCGAATTAGTCTACGAAAGGATTCTTTCAATTAGGGAGAAATTGAATTCCTCAGAGGGCGCCTCTGCGTTGCACGAAGTTTTCGTTCGATACGCTTGCGTGCTTCGCAAGAGGGGCAAGGAGCAGGAGGCGTTAAGCGTCGAGTCTAAAGGCTCTGAAACAGCGCGCAGGGTATCTCAGGACCAGGTACTGAACGGCGTTGCAATTAGTCTTCCTGCCCCGGTCTACACCTTTGAAGCGCGAACTGCTCGGGCCAGTGGCGTCGTGATTGTGAAAGTGGTCATTGATGAAACGGGCAGAGTCGTGTTTGCATGCGCCACGAAGGGGCACAGGGAGTTAGTTCAAAGCTCTGAGAATGCTGCCTACCAGGCGAAGTTCAGTCCGACCAAAGTAAGCGGTCAACCAACGAGAGTAACGGGAGTTATTACGTACAACTATAAAAGGTGGGGCCCTTAATGCGAGCTGTCGTTCAGCGCGTTACGCGAGCCAGGGTAACAGTAGGAGACGAAACTGCCGGCGAGATCGATCACGGTCTCGTCGTTTTGCTTGGTGTGGCGCGAGACGATTCTGAGGCTGACGCGAAGTACCTGGCGTCGAAGATCACTGCGCTGAGGATCTTTGACGATCCCTCGGGGACCATGAATTTATCGATGAAGGACGTTGGTGGTGGTGCACTCATCATTTCGCAATTCACACTCTACGGAGATGTGCGACGTGGCCTGCGACCGTCATGGTTTGACGCCGCCGGGCCTGAGATTGCCGAGCCGCTTTATGAATACTTTATCGCGAGTGTAAGGAAGGAAATTTCACAGGTTGCCAGTGGCAGATTCGGAGCGATGATGCAGGTGGAACTCGTTAATGATGGGCCTGTTACTCTGATACTTGATAGCCGTCGAGGATGAAAATAGTTTGGCCGTTGTTAGTTGTTAGTGGTCCGTTGCTCTTCAACCCACGGTAGCAACTAAGACACATCTTAATGAACAACTAACAACTGACAAACCAAAGCACAAAGTACGAGGCACCGATTCTTCAGATCATGTCCTCGCTGGCTTTCGAGCTTTCTTCCAACTCATAGCGATCGCGGTCACGCCGTTCGATCTTGTCAACAAATTCAAGTTCCTCATTGTCTTCAAAATTCACACCCAGCGCGTGAGCATTTTCTTCGACCAATGATTGATCCGGAGTTGGATTATCTCCACCTACCGATTCCGATCCGCTATCGTTAACGTCTTCCCACGAGGCATCAAGATCACCGCCAGCATCACTCGGGGAAGCAGCGGTGTTGTTGCGTAGACGATGAGCCAGTTGTTCGGGATCCTTGGGTGCGCGGGCGATCTCCTCTTCCATGAACTCTTCGATATCAGGATTCGGAACGTAATCGGGATCATTGCTAAGGTATTCAAAACCACTGGCCGGCTTCTTTGGCATGTTATCTCCTCAACGTTTTGAGACGTGTCCATCTCAAGCGTGCAACGCGCTTGAGGCCTTGAACGTCGTTTTGTTGCGGGGGAATGTGGCGACTATAACAAAGGAAACAAAGGTCAGCAACGAGTTAATGAGGCGACCGAGGCGGACCAAAATACAGAACCGAGCGCGGTAGCGCCGGATGCTAGAGTCAACCTCAACAGCTGATAGTGATCGTTCAGTAATATAGCGATTGAATTTAGGATCCGGCGCTACCGCGCTGGGTGCTGTATTCGCGCTACCGCGCTCGATTCTGTAACAGCGGCATGCTCAAGTTGACGATCACGCAGCATAGACTTACACTGAGTTGTACACAAACAACTTAGTTTTTCCGCGTAATTACTACGCAAAACAGTAGCATTAACGCGCAACCAGCATTCCTGATCTCTATGCCTAAAGGTCTCTTCAACACACTCCAATCGTTCAACCCTGTTCCTGGCAAATCTGCACAATTCTATTCGTTACCCCATCTTGAGAAAGAGGGGATTGGACCGATCTCGAAGCTCCCGGTGAGCATTCGGATCGTTCTCGAATCGGTATTGCGCAATTACGACGGTAAGAAAATTACCGAGGACGACGTGCGCGGCCTTGCCAACTGGAAGCCGAACGCCACCAGGACAGAAGAGGTGCCTTTCATTGTGGCGCGGGTGCTGTTGCAGGACTTTACTGGTGTTCCACTTCTTGTCGATTTGGCCGCGATGCGTTCTGCGGTTGCCCGTTTGGGGAAGAACACCGGAGTCATCGAACCACTTGTGCCAGTTGATCTCGTGATCGATCACTCGGTCCAGGTTGATTTCGCCAGTACGAAAGACGCGTTTGAAAAGAACATGGCCATGGAGTTCAAACGCAACACTTCTCGTTACCAGTTTTTGAAGTGGGGCACGCAAGCATTTGACGGATTTGCAGTAATTCCGCCGGGCATCGGCATTTGTCATCAAGTCAACCTGGAGTACCTCGGAAAGAGTGTTTGGCAGCGACATGATCTCTACTACCCGGACACACTCGTGGGCACCGATTCGCACACCACGATGATCAATGGTTTGGGAATTGTGGGCTGGGGCGTTGGCGGTATCGAAGCTGAAGCAGCGATGTTGGGCCAACCTGTCTACTTTCTGGTGCCTGACGTAGTCGGTGTTCATCTGTCAGGAGCACTACAAGCGGGGGTAACCGCAACTGACCTTGTGCTTCGAGTTACCGAGTTGTTGCGCAAAGCCAAGGTAGTGGGAAAATTTGTCGAGTTTCACGGCGAGGGCGCCAGCAGTCTGTCGGTTACTGATCGCGCGACGATCGCGAACATGGCGCCGGAATACGGCGCTACCATGGGCTTCTTTCCGGTGGACGAAGAAACATGTCTGTACATGAAAGCTACCGGCCGTCCGGATGAACTAGTCGAAGCCGTGCGCAATTATTATCAAGCCCAGGGAATGTTTGGCATTCCGAAAGGTGGCGAATGCGAGTACAGCGTTTTGCTCGACCTTGATCTCGCCACGATTGTCCCCAGTGTGGCTGGGCCAAAACGTCCACAGGATCGAATCGAACTAACCAATCTCAAAAGTCAGTTCGCGGAACTCTTACGGAAGCCGATCTCAGACGGCGGCTATGGAAAGTCTGCTGAAGAAATCGGCTCGCGTTACTTTACTCGCATCGGCACACTTGATTTCGCGAAGTCATCAATCACTGGAGGCGGAGAGCAAAGACCTGAAACTGTCCCGGTTGCCGTGGGTGATGGAACGGTTAGTCCTAAGAATACGAGTGTCTGGTCCGAGACGGAGATGGTCAACAATCGTCCGACGCCGGATCGTCTGGATGAAGTCGATCCACAGGAATTTCCTCATGGGGAAGTGGACCTGGGCCATGGCGATGTTTTGATCGCTGCTATTACATCTTGCACAAACACTTCCAACCCGAGCGTGATGCTTGCTGCCGGTCTGCTGGCGAAGAAAGCAGTAGAACGCGGGCTGATGGTGAGTCAGACAGTAAAAAACTCGCTGGCACCAGGTTCACGTGTAGTGACGGAGTACCTGCAAAAAACAGGATTGCAGGCATATCTCGATCAGCTCGGCTTTAACCTTGTCGGATACGGCTGCACCACGTGTATCGGCAATTCGGGTCCTCTCGATCCAAACATCGAGCACGTCCTCAGCGACCACGATTTGATAGCCGCCAGTGTGCTCTCCGGAAATCGAAATTTTGAGGCGCGTGTTCATCAAAGCATTAAGGCCAACTTCCTGATGAGCCCACCGCTGGTCGTTGCGTTCGCGATAGCCGGGCGAGTTGATATTGACCTAGCAACGGAGCCACTAGGTAAAGACCACGAAGGCAAAGACGTTTTTCTCGCGGAGATCTGGCCCAGTCTGCCGGAGATCGGCGAGATGATGCGGGCAGCGTTTGACCCTGAAACTTATCGCCGGCTCTACAGTAACTTCGAATCAGTCAATCCGCTGTGGAATGAGATTCCGAGCTCCACCGGGAATGTCTACGATTGGGATCCGGAATCCACTTACATTCGTGAGCCACCGTATTTTGAGAATTTCAGCAACGCGGTTTCCGAGTGGTGTGACGTGCTTGGCGCTCGACCGTTGGCGATTTTTGGTGACTCGGTTACCACTGATCACATCAGTCCCGCCGGCGCCATCAAAGCAAACTCACCCGCCGGGCTTTATCTGCAAGCGAAGGGTGTGACCCCTCCAGACTTCAATAGCTATGGAGCGCGGCGCGGCAACCATGAAGTGATGGTTCGCGGGACGTTTGCGAATGTGCGAATCAAGAATCAGATGGTGCCGGGCATCGAGGGTGGCGTAACGGTTCATTATCCCGAGGCTGAACGAATGAGTATCTACGACGCGGCGATGAAGTATCAGGTCGAAGGGATACCGCTCGTCGTGATAGCGGGTCAGGAGTATGGTACCGGCAGTTCAAGAGACTGGGCCGCGAAGGGAACCAGGCTCCTGGGCGTCAAGGCAGTCGTGGCGCAGAGTTTCGAACGTATTCACCGTAGCAATCTGGTTGGCATGGGTGTTTTGCCTTGCCAGTTTATTGAAGGCACCAACGCTACTTCGCTCGGTCTCGATGGTACCGAAGTTTTTGACGTAATCGGTTTAGAGGATGGGGTTGAGCCGCAAAAGGAAATCAAATTGATCATCCATCGGGCCTCTGGTGAAACCGAAGAGGTTCCAGTCATCCTTCGCATCGACACGCCAATCGAAATTGACTACTACCAGCACGGCGGCATTTTGCCGTACGTGTTACGACAACTACTGGCAGGCACAACCGACTTCTAGTTTGAAAAATGGTTTGAAGGATTAACCCCTGCGACAGCCCGAGCTTGTCGCCGCACTACAGGAGATAAAAAGATGTCATCCGTACAACCAGCTGGAACAACCAATACGCGAAAGTATCAACTCTTTATCGATGGGAAATGGGTCGACGCCGAATCGGGCAAGACTTTTTCGACGCCTAATCCATCTACCGGTGAGACGCTTGCCGAAGTGGCCGAAGCTGACAAGGCCGACATCGACAAGGCCGTGATTGCGGCGCGGAACGCATACGAAGGCAAATGGGGGAAAATGAGCGCGCGCGATCGCGGGCGGCTCATGTACAAGCTGTCGCAACTAATTGAGGAGCGCACAACCGAGCTTGCAGCTTTGGAAACGGCCGACAATGGCAAGCCCATTAAAGAATCGACTTACGTTGATCTGCCGCAGGTTGCCGAAAACTTTGAATATTTCGCCGGTTGGGCTACGAAGATCGAAGGCGAAACCATCCCGGTTCCGGGGCAAATGTTTAATTACACTTTGCGTGAGCCGGTGGGTGTTTGCGGTCAAATAATTCCGTGGAATTTTCCCCTTCTGATGGCAGCCTGGAAACTTGGACCAGCCCTGGCGGCAGGCAACACAGTCGTATTAAAGCCGGCTGAACAAACTCCGGTCACAGCAATGGAGCTCGGCAAGTTGATTCAGGAAGCTGGGTTCCCTGATGGTGTAGTCAACATCGTCCCGGGTTACGGCGAAACAGCGGGAGCTGCTCTCGCCTCACATCCTGGCATCGACAAAATTGCATTTACCGGTTCTACCGAAGTCGGAAAGTTGATTGCCAAAGCAGCTGCCGAAAACCTGCATAAGGTTTCACTCGAGCTGGGCGGCAAAGCACCGAACATCGTGTTTGCCGACGCGGACATCGACCAGGCTGTCAACGGCGCGATGATGGGCATCTTCTTCAATCAGGGCCAGGTCTGCTGCGCGGGATCACGCTTGTTTGTTGAAGAACGAGTTCAGGATGAGTTTGTGGGACTCCTCAAGGAGAAGTCGGCAAACATCGTGGTCGGGAATCCGATGGATACTGCCACTAACATGGGGCCGCAGGTTTCTGAGGAACAGCTCAACCGGATTAAGGGCTACGCCGACATCGCCCGCGCTGAGGGCGCGACCGTGGTGGCGGGCGGCGAGTGCCCCACGCTCGAGCCGGCATTTAAGGGCGGTTACTTCTACCAGCCGACGATCTTCTCAGGTGTCACCAACAACATGCGGGTGGCCCAGGAAGAAATCTTTGGTCCAGTTGTTTCGGTGATTCCATTTAAAGACGAGGACGACCTGATCAAGCAAGCCAACGATACGATCTATGGATTGTCTGCGGGCATCTGGACGCAGAACATCACTCGCGCACACCGGTTCGCGAAAGCGATCAAGGCCGGCGTGATCTGGATCAATACCTACAACATGTTCAATGCTGCATCACCCTTCGGTGGCTACAAGCAATCAGGCTACGGCAGGGAAATGGGCAAACATGCGCTCGAGCTTTACACGAACGTGAAGAGCGTTTGGGTTGATCTGTCGGGCAAACCGATTGGTTGGTTTGGGAAGTAGTTCGGTCAGCTCCCTCGATACCATGTGGGGTGGCCAAGGTGAACACCTGTAGAGGTGGCACTGCGAGGCCACCCCTTCTTCGTTTGGACGGATCTGCGGTGACACCAGGTTCATTGGTGGTGCGACCAATGGGGTGGCCACGGAGTGCCCAACCCTACAAGCAGTTCCGCGTGGTCCACCACTTGGTCCACGTTTTGGTGACTACTCCCAGCGTGCTAAGATTCTGCTTCCACTCTCCCGCGATGAATTTCAATCAGTCTAAGGAGACGCTATGCAATCACTCAAGAAAACCGTCGCGGCTTTTTCACTTCTTGCGGGTCTATTGCTACTGACCGCCTGCCCGAGTCAAACGACAATTTCCAAAATTAACGCCGATCCAGGGCGATATAGAAACAAGGAAGTCGGGGTTGTCGGCGTCGTGCGCGACAGCTACGGCGTCCTCGGAAATGGCGCTTATGAACTCGACGACGGTACCGGAAGACTTTGGGTAGTCACTCGACGCGGCGTTCCGTCGCGCGGAGCGAGAGTAGGAGCCAAAGGTCGGGTCTACACTGGATTCAACTTTGGTGGGCGCAACTTCGGAACTGTGTTGGAAGAAACTGACCGGGCTTCAAAAGATCGATAGACCATTCGCACTCCACTGCTTATAGGGTCCGTCGGGATATTCTCAAAAACCAAACATTTATTTTTCCGACTCCTATGGGGAAAAAACTGAACGCGCAAGTCTCCGGTCAGCGAATCATCCTCGACAGTCTTGACCGGGAATTTGCGCTTTTGCATTCGCGCTCGTGCGGGATTGCTCAGCGAATTAGTACCGAATCCGTTTACGCGATCCCCGCTAATTCCCAGCACTCCGTCGGTGTAAGCATTCTTAGATCGGCTGCTGAGATCGAACAAACGTTTGGCGGCATAACTGCGAACCTGTGGGACGATCCGTTTGAATGGACCTTGCCTGAGCATCTTTCGACGACGACGAAAATCATCGAGCACCTCGACGAAGTCGAAGGCCTGCGCAAGCGAGCGTTCACAAGTTTTGCTGACGACAGTTGCCTGGCGAAACAAGTGGCCACACCGTCCGACACGCGTCCGTTGATCGATCTGCTCCGGGGCACCTTGTTACGAGCGAGGGAACATCAAGCTGAAGCCGTTGTTACGCTTAAATGCCTTTCCCGTATTAGCTCGCCCGGGTTTATTATCTAATCGAGTACTTCAAGACCGCTGAACAGATCGCAACCAGGCTGGTAACTGCCGAGCGCGAAGGTGATTTGCAAAATGTATTGTCCGCAATGTGGACAGCAACAACTGTCAGATAATGTTCGCTTCTGCTCGCGATGCGGATTTCCGCTTGAAGGCGTGTCGGCGGTGCTGGGTTCCGGCGGAATGCTCCCGGCGAATTACGTGCAGCCCGGCAATAAAGGTATTTCGCCGCGCAGCAAGGGTGTGCGGCAGGGAGCGATGCTGATGCTAAGCACAGCTCTAATAGTCCCTGTGCTGGCAATTCTGACAGTTAACTTCTTCGGGGATCCAGAGGTGGTAGTGCCCCTCGCGGCGATCATTTGCTTTGTAGGCGGCCTACTTCGAATTCTATACGCGCTGATAATGGAAGATGCTAATCCACCCATCGATGTAGGCCAGGCAACCGGCTACGTCCAAGGGTTCGGTTCACACCTGGACACTTCTGTCCGACCTTCGTTGCCGCCGGCTTCTGCCAGCCCGGTTGGCTGGAGGCCGCGACCAAACACCGCAGAGATATATCAGCCTCCCAGCATTACCGAAAACACAACCCGTTTACTCGATAAAGAGGATCCCAACCAGCGCTAGCTGTCCGTCCATCGGCCTGGGGCGCTATCCAAATGATCGGCACCATACCAGCTGCTTTACCACTACACAGACGCCTAATTGAACGCATTCGTTGCGATGGTCCAATAACGTTTTGCGAATGGATGGAAGCCGCGCTTTACGACGAACGAGAGGGCTACTACAAACGCACCGGAAGCAGGCGATGGGGAAGAGAAGGTGACTATCGCACCAGTTCGGAACGAAGTGGATTGTTCGCTGCAACTTTCGCGCGTTACTTTGCGCAACTCCACGAGAAGCTGGGCCGCCCTTCCGAATGGACCATTGTTGAAGCGGGTGCCGGCGATGGCAGTTTCGCCGCCGGCCTCTTGTCCACGCTGCACGACTTCTTTCCGGAGGTTTTGTCTGCGACCCGATACGTGGTCGATGAGGTAGGACCTGTTTCGAATGTGCGCGAGCGCCTTAAGGCTTTTGGTGAACGGGTTAGTTTCAAACCCATTAGCCAAACCACAATCAACCCAGGGATCGTGTTCTCCAATGAACTCCTCGACGCCTTCCCGGTGCATCGGGTAACCGCGAAAGACGGGCAAATTCTCGAGTCTTTTGTCGACCTGAGTGAGGACGACGATTTTGTATGGACACTTGGACCACCTTCGTCCCCGCGCATCATTGAGTACGTCCAGGGTAACGGAATGCAGCTAGCCGAGAACCACTTTACTGAGGTCAACCTTGCGATTGAGGACTGGATGCTTAAAGTTTCGGAAAGACTTAGGAAGGGTTACTTGATTACGGTCGATTACGGCGCCGATGCTTACGAAGCCTCTCGAAGTCGAGAAACGTTGCGAGGATTCAAAAACCACCGGATGGTTGATGATGTTTTGGCAGAACCGGGCGAACAGGACCTGACCAGCTCGGTCGATTGGCGTCTGGTCAAAACCGTCGGTGAAAAGCTGGGTTTCAAAACCATTGCGTTCGAGCGTCAGGACAAGTTTCTGCTTTCGGCTGGTTTGCTTGATCAGTTGGAATTGGAATCGGCGCGAGTTGCGAACGATGCGGAACGGCTTCGTTTATCTACTGACGCGCGGGAAATGATCTTACCTAACGGCATGGCCGCAAGTTTCCAAGTGTTAGTGCAGCAGAGGTAACCCAAACTGTTAGTTTGCGGACATTACGTTTCTACGATCATTAATTTTAAGGAGAACACGGTTGCACCCGGACTTCGATCTCATCGACGTTTCCCACACCATTGAAGACGGCATGATCACGTACAAGGGGCTGCCGGCTCCGGTGATCAGTGATTTCCTGTCGCGTCAAGAATCGCAGACGCATTACGCCAACGGAACGCAGTTTCATATCGGCAAGATTGAAATGGTGGCGAACACGGGCACCTACCTCGATAGTCCGTTTCATCGTTATCCCGAAGGCAAGGATCTGGCTCAACTCGATCTGGCCTCACTCGCGAATCTTGACTGCGTTGTCGTGCGGAAAGTTGACTCGCCGGCACGCCCAATTTCAGTGGCAGACATCCGCCAGCTTGACGTCTCGAACAGAGCTGTTTTGTTTCATTCCGGATGGGATCGTCACTGGCGCACTGAGAAATATTCTGATGGTACTCATCCGTTCCTAACACACGGAGCAGCGGAGCATTTGGCGCAGGAGGGGGCGTCGCTGGTCGGTATCGATTCGTATAACATCGACGACACGGCGGCGCTCGATCGTCCAGCTCATTCCACCCTACTGGCTCACGACATCCCGATCGTTGAGCATCTGCGTGGTCTCGATCAGCTTCCGGATCGGGGCTTCAAGTTTTTCGCGGTGCCGGTCAAGGTTAAAAAATTTGGGACATTCCCGGTACGCGCATTCGCGCTCGTTCCTAAGGTCGTGAATGCTTGATGCGTCGGTACACAACCAGACGCGACAGGGTAGTGACAGAAGGCTGCGCGAACATTAGAACGTGAGCGTCGGCTTCGCCGCCTGATGTGAGGCGGTGGCTCCGCGCCGCCGTAAGCAACCCTTTTACTTTAGGGGCTATGCCCCGGTCACAACTCTGACAGCATTAAGTTTCAAAGTCAGCCAGCCTAAAGGAGAAAAATCATGTCAATCAGCCAGGCCCTACTACCCGAGTTCGATCATGAAATGGCCAATACGCGAAAGACGCTGGAACGCGTTCCCGATGACAAGTTTGATTGGACGCCGCATACAAAATCTTTTGCTATGGGTCCGCTGGCGACCCACCTGGCGAACCTACCGAGCTGGGGCAGCCTGACGATCGGCTCAGATTCATTTGACATGAACCCCGGAGGCGTACCGATGAAGCAGCCGGAACTCACGTCGCGTGAGGAAGTTCTGAGCATGTTTGATCAGAATGCCGCGGCCACACGTGCGGCGATCGAAGGCGCCAGCGATGAGGAATTATTCAAGCCCTGGACTCTGTTATCAGACGGGCACACCGTCTTAACTATGCCGAAAGTCGCGGTCCTGCGTAGCTTTGTTATGAATCACATGATCCATCACCGCGCGCAGCTGGGAGTCTATCTGCGTTTGAACGACATACCCGTGCCGTCGATTTATGGTCCATCCGCGGATGAGAGTGCTTTCTGACTGACTCTGTAAAATTGACGTCGCATCTTTCTTGTGAGGGCCGGGTGACTTATTCAAGGGACCCAGCCCTTCAACTAGCCTGATTGCTGACCCTTCAAAATGCAGGATAGACCTGCGGGTGCTGCAGCGGCGAGGGCGGAGATAAACCACATCTTCTGGCCGGCGCTCATTACTCGCTGAGAAACAGTTTTTCCGCGAAGCTCCTGTTGAATAACAAGGGGCCTGACCCTATCGAAGTTCAACCAACGCTGTTCAGCCTGAGCGGCGATGTGCCGGCGGTCATCGTTGATCCAAACTCACATCGATTCGAAGATCTTGGCGATTGGGCGAGTGTTGCGGGCCCGCAATTTGATGAGGGCAGCGTGCAGGTTTTTCACCGTGGCGAGGATCTGGTGCTGGAATTCATCCGTAGTCCAGAATCTCTTACGACCCCAAAACTACCAATCTTTTTTCGCCAGCTGATCAGAAGAGCTCGAACTTAATGGTCAGGTACTTCTTGGGATTCTGGCGGAAGTCGTAAAGCATCTTCACACCTTCCGACGAGAATTGATTGACGTTTGAGTAGAGCGCATCGTCGGTGAGAAGTTTTCCGACTGTGCCTTCACCGCGTTGTGCCGCTGCGACCATGTTGTCGATGCGTTCAGCGGTAGTGTTGAATCGGGCAATCGCCGCGCGGGCGTCGTTGTAGATCGCTTCGTCTTTGATGAGTTTGCCAAGTGTGCCGCGACCGGAGTTGATCTCGGCGATCATCCCATTGATTTGCTCAACTGACCGATCAAGCTTGTCGGCAGTGCGATTGATTCGCAGATACAACTCATCATTCGTAAGTAGTTTTCCAGCCGTTCCGCGTCCGGCCCTGAGATCCGCGGCGATCTGCCTCAATTGCAAGGCAATTTCATTCGCGTTGTTGTAGAGCGCGGGGTCGTTAACAAACCTGCCGGCCGAACCCTGACCAGATCTGATTGCCTGCATCAGCTCTTCAGTCTCACGTACGGTCGCATTGAGATTGTTGTAGAGCGCTTCGTCGTTGAACAAACGTCCGACGGTGCCTTTGCCTTCCTGAACGTCTTTGACCACCGTGCTTAATTGCTCTGAAAGCTTGCTAAGTCGCTGGGCCACTTCGGTGCCTGAGGTGGCGAAGTCGTTAACGGTGTTTGAAGAGGACGAACGGAGAATCGCGTAGTCTTTTACGGGTGGCGCCAGGGCGGTACCAGGACTGATGTTGATCAGCATTTCATTTCCCAGCAAGCTGGGGGAACCCTGTTGAGCGGTCGAATCTTCACGGATCCTTTCGCTGGCGGGCCGTCCGTCGATCGTGCCGTTGATTACCATCAAGGCTTCAACTCGCTGGGGATTCGGCTCTGTCGACGGCGGAAGCAGAGTGATCTTATCAACCTTACCAACCCGCACGCCGGAAAGGCGGACTTCTGAACCTTCACGCAAACCGTTGGCATCGGCGAAGCGCGCCTTCAGATGGAGTTTCTTCGCAAAAGGATTGAGATCGCCGGAAGCGTTAAGTATCAGAAAAATCAGGACCACGATTGAGATCAGCACGAAGATGCCGACCCGCAACTGATTGAGGCTTACCGTTTTTGTCGATCTTGGCATAGCGGTTGTCGAAGGATGAAGGGGGAAGGATGAACGATGAGCCAGGCATCTACTGATGCTCTCCGGTTCTTCTTATTCATCCTTCATCCTTCATCCCTCATCCTTTCTTAGTGTCCGCGAAGGAACTTCTGAATGTAAGCGTCATCGGCCCGGCGAAGTGCTTCGTCAGTGCCGCTGAAAATTATCTTGCCGGAGCGCATCATCATCACCTTACTGTTGGTCAGGCAAAGCCGTTCGCCTTCTCGTTCGAATACCACTTCTCCAGCATCGTTAACTACGGCGTACTCGGAACAGATGTAACCGAGATTATTCATCTCATGCGTCACGAAGATCGAGGAGACGTCCTCGAGATCGCGAAGCTTCATCGCCAGTTCGCAAATCGTTCGAGCTGTTGGTGGATCGAGACCAGCGGTTGGTTCGTCAAACAGCACAATCTTAGGGTCTCCAACCAGGGCGCGAGCGATGCCCACGCGTCGACGCATACCGCCGGAAAGTTCGGCCGGCATTTTGTCGATCGCATCTTCGAGATTTACGAAACGAAGCATTCGTCGAACTTCGGGCTCGACCTGATCCTCTGGCAGTCCCTGTTCGTGAAGCCGGTAAGCAACATTATCGTAGACGGATAGAGAATCGAATAAGGCGCCTTCCTGAAACACCATCCCCATGTTTTTGCGCACCGACATCATTTGTACTTCGTTGTAGTCGGTGATGTCTTCACCATCCACGAAAATTCGGCCGGAATCAGGCTTCAGCAGTCCCAGCACGAGTTTAATGATCGTCGACTTACCGCCGCCTGACCCACCGAGAATGATTTTCGTCTCACCCTTCAGGACTTTAAAGCTCAGACGATCAAGAATCACACGGTCGTCAAAGGAAAGCACCACGTCGCGAAACTCGATCGCCGGGATCACACGCTGCTTATCATCAACCTCATGAAAGGTTGATTCAGCCGCATTGTCGCTCATCGCGGAGATGTGTATTGATTCGGCTTCTGGTTTTGAGACTGACATACGAAAGTAACGCTTACATCTGCGTCCCCAGCAAATATTGCAGAGCCCTGGCCAGGAAGAAGTCGGCTATGATTACCACGATCGAGGCAGTTACCACCGCTCTTGTGGTAGCCCGACCGACGCCTACCGTACCGCCATCTGTGTTAAGTCCTTTGTAACACGCGATTGCTCCAATAATCAGCGCGAAGCAAAAAGGCTTGATAACGCCACCGATAATATCATCCGTGCTGATTCCATCCCGAACAGCCGACAGAAATTCGTTCAAGGTAAGGCCGTAAAGACTTGTCGCGGCGAACGCTCCGCCACCGATTCCGACCACGTCGGCCAGGACGGTCAACAGTGGGAGCGCAATCAGCAGCGCGATTATTCTCGGCGTCACCAGTTTGCGAATCGGGTCTGTTCCGAGTGCCCGCATGGCGTCGATCTGTTGCGAGACACTCATCGACCCAAGTTCGGCGGCTATTGCTGATCCTACACGCCCTGTCACCATCAACGCGGTGAGCACAGGGCCTAGCTCGCGCACCAGTGCGACCGCGACGAGTTGTCCGGTCTTGCCTTGCTGCCCCCAGAACGCCAAAGTTGGATAGGTTTGTACGGTGAGTACGCCGCCAGTAAAAAAGCCGGTGAGAAGAATGATGCTCAGGGAGCCCACCCCGATGGTGTCCAGCTGAGCCACGATCTCGGAAAAATAGCGGGGACCCTTGATGAACCCGGTGGCCGACCGCGCTACTACCAACGTGGTTTCCTGCAACTCGAGGATAGAGCGCGTTACGAAGTTCATTTAGGAGCTAATTTGGGAGCCAGCCGTTATGAAAACCAGAGAATGCGGAATTCAAGAGGCTGTAGCTGCGACGATTGAAGATGATTTGAATAGTGGCTGCTGCGGGAATTTAAACACGTCCCTTGATTAACAGTCACATTTAAAATAGCGGCTTATCATGCGCAAAGTTGCGCGACGCGTCAAGCTGAATGAGATCGGTGTGGGGCGTGCTCGCGGAACAATATTGGCGGAATTTAAATGTTTGTGCGCCGGCCGATGAGTGACCGGCGGTGCGAACTCGCTGCGCTTTTAGTGTGGGGGACGCGGCTGCTGGGGAACGTCGTTGGGACGTCGGAGTCCGTTGGGACGCGGGCTACGCCTTCTCATAGATCTATCTTCCATCCGTTTTTCCCTGCCCTCCTGCCTCCGTTGAGCCCTGGAGTCGTGGGCATTACGCCGAAGGTTCCGCAATAGAGCGCGCTGTTCCGGAGTTAGAACCCGACGGATTTTCAGCTCGGTGAGGATTCTCATGCGCGTCGCCGCTACCTGAGCAGCCCCCGCCTCTCGGAGACGCTGCTCGACCAGGCTCTCGTCCGGGCTCTCCGTCTCTAAAGCCTCCTCCAGCGCACGGTTTGTTTCGCGCACGCGCTGACCAACCAATGCTCGCTCGTCTCGATTCTGCTCCCGAATCAATCGAATTTGCTCTCGTTGTTCCGGGGTCAGATTTAGTTGCCGTATGGGGTCGCCAGAAAAGCCTCCATGCGCTCCAGGAGGATGAGGTTGTTGGGGAGTCTGACCAGTCGCAGAAACGCCTGCCAGCAAGATCAGCAGTAGCGACAGGTGGCGAAAGTTTTTAAAGTTGTCCTTCATTTGTCCTCGGATTTCTAACCAAATCAATTACTGATTAATTCGATCCCCAATCAACATCAGATCGAGATCGGAATCGTCGTCTACCAGTCTCAAATCAGCGGCTAACTCCTGTCGCTCCAGTTTCGATAGCGGTCGCGCAATCGCGGTTGCCGGAGTTCTGGCTGATCTCTTAGTTACGTTTACAGGACGCGATAAGTTTTGTTTAGGCGGCGTCACAGCGACAGCCGTCAGGGTCTGGCTCTGATTTGCTTCTCTTCGCTTGAGTTCTTCCTTCACCCGACGCTCAACTTCAGCGGAAACTTCCCGGGTAGACTTCGGATTGTTATCGCCAGTGACATTGTTCACCGGCGTCGGCTGATTAATCCGGGCGACAGCCAAAACAGCAAGTAAGCAAAAGAGTAGCGACGCAAAGGCAATCGTACCTTTGGCCCAAAGCGGCGACAGGTTGAAAAATTCGCGCAGCGCCGCCAGAGCCGATCTATTGGGCTCGTGCATTACCACTGGTTGGCGCTGAGCTAAAGACGGAAGGGAGCCTAGCGATTCATTGCGCCATTCAATAACCGACTGGCGGAGACTGGTGAAAGACGTCAATTGCGACTTGCACCCATTGCAACTCTCTGCATGATGACTAAAGCTCGTCTTCGCCGCGTCATCGAGTTCGTCGTAGAGAAAGCCAACTAAATCTTCTTCTCTTCCGCAATTCATCTCTTGCATTTTCTCGCTCCCAACTGCCCTATCAGTTTCCAAATTTCTGCAGCCGCATCTGCAACTGTCGCAAGGCTGTGTATAACCGGCTCTTGACTGTGCTCAACGGAACGTCCAGCACGTCGGCAATTTCCTGAAAAGTAAGTTCTTCAAACTCCTTCATCACTACTACCTGTCGCAGGTCCACTGGCAAACTGTTGACTGCGCGGCGCACCGCTTCCGTTCTCTCTGCGCCTTCTACGATTCGCCCGGGTGAATAATGAATTGGCGCTGCAAAACTTGCTGCATGTTTTTCAGCCTCAGTTTCAAGCGCGCTCTCATTCCTTACCTTCGCGCGGCGCTGACGCGTAATACATTGGTTGACGGCGATGCGGTGTAGCCAGGATGAAACTTTTGCCTCGCCCCGGAAACCCCGCAGATTGCGAAACGCCGCCAGAAAGGTTTCCTGAGTGGCGTCACGCGCGTCCTCTTCACGACCCAGCATGCCAAAAGCGAGCGCAAAAATTCGCCGCTCCCAGCGCTGCACGATCTCGCCGAAAGCGTCCGCGTCACCTGTTAAGGCCCGTTCTACGATCTGCTCGTCGCTCGTAGCGATTTCCATCCTGTCGCTGGCGGCCGGTCGGTCCGGCCGTATTTTGGTGCGCCTCCGCCGTGGCTATGTCGCGCAAACTTTAGACGTGACATCAGGTAGTTAAGTCTAATTAAAGCACTTACGCTGTGATTTCGGTTCCAATTATGGCGGCCAACCCAGTTTAACAATCGCATTGACACTCGTAAGTTTAATCTACATAATGACCTACGACCATTCGGTCGTCAGCCCTTTCCGTCAGGAAAGCCCAGAATTTCCCAGCATAAGCAATCAACAAAGTGAAGAAATCCGGGCGCGTACGCCTTCTCTACATCGTCTTAGGAGTGTTGCTCCTCGTCGGCCTGCTACCGCTCGCCTTCGCCGGGACTCTGCTGTCAGGACGAACCGCCGAAGAATTGCGCTCGGTGGAAGGCCGCTATCAGGCCCAGCTGGTTCAGGACAAGGCGCGACAGATCGAGCTGTATGGACAGCGATACCGCGACGTAGTTACCGGGTTGGCGCGTGCTTTTGAGATCACCGGCGGCATCGATGCGCTCAACGACAGGGGATACAGTCCTCGTCTACAGAAGACTCTCGAAGAAGATCCAAATCTTATCGCGCTGGCCATTTGGCCCGTGACGGGGAAGCTCCACAAGGCCTTCCAGCCGGATGTGATTCAACGCGACGAAGTCGATCAACGCGTGAGTGAAGTGCTGGCAAAGATGAGTGGACGCGGAATGGTTGTCAGCCGTCCACAGATTATTCGTTCCGGGCAGGAGATGGCTCTAACTGTCGCAGCCCCCGTGATGGGTGGTGTCGAAGGACATGATGTCGTGGCTGCCGTGGTCGCGATTGTCTCATTTCAGGATGTCTTCAAGGCTGTGCATCAACCAACTTCTAAAAGTGAACGCGAGTTGTTGAATGCAGGATTGCCAGTTGTATTCGTCGTCGATCAAAACGGACGCGCGGTGGCCCACCCGGAAGCGAGTGTCGCGTTCTCGGAAAAGCCGATGACGGATTTAAAGGTGGTCCAGGATTGGCAGGAATCAGGTGCGCAAGTGCAGTCGGCGCTGGCTCCGTTTACGCTCGTCCGCGATGGCCGGAAAGTTGAAATGCTTGGATCCTACGCCACGGCTGAATTAGATAAGAATTCTCGACTCGGAGTGATCGCGATTCAGGATGAGTCTGCTGCCCTCGCATCTGTTAGCGATATGCGTCGCCAGACAATGCTCATCAGTTTTGTGGCGGGTGCGCTGACTCTCTTGATTGGGTTCTTCTTTGCCAAGAAGCTCACGCAACCCGTGCAGGAGTTAGCGCTTGGCGCCCACCGAATTGCTTCTGGGGATTTCTCGCAACGTATCGACGTTCGAAGTCGAACCGAGCTGGGTGGACTGGGCGACTCATTCAACCTGATGACTGATCAGCTCGAACACTACATTCGAGACTTGCAACAGTCTGCGGCCGAGAATCGGGAGTTGTTCCTGGGAACGGTAAAGAGTTTGGCCGCCGCTATCGATGGTAAAGATCCTTACACTCGAGGTCACTCAGAACGCGTGTCCAGAATTTCAGTGGCAATCGCACAGCGACTGGGCATTTCTGACGATGAATGTGAAAAGATCAGAATCAGTGCGCTGCTTCACGATGTTGGCAAGATCGCCATCGACGACAAGATTTTGAAGAAGCCGGCTGCTTTGACGGATGATGAGTTTGAAATAATGAGACAGCATCCGCAAAAAGGCTTCAAGATCATGTCGCAAATCAGGGCCATGAAGGAATTTTTGCCGGGCATGTACATGCACCACGAAATGGTAGACGGGAAGGGTTATCCGCAGGGACTGAAAGGTGAGGAGATCCCGTTGATGGCAAAGATTGTGGCCGTCGCCGATACCTTTGACGCGATGACCACCGACCGTCCTTATCAACAAGCTATGCAGTTTGCCGATGCGGTGGCACGCATCCAAAGTTTCGTCGGAACCCGTTACGATGAACAAGTCGTTGCAGCATTTGCCCAGGCGTGCGAGGAAGGGCAAATACGTCCTGGATCGGTAAAGCTCAAGAGCAACAAACCAGCTAAAGAGGTACCTGCGGCCAGTTTACCTTCGGCGGGAGATCGCGAACCCCTTCTAATTGCCTAAGACTTTACTCCAGGCTTAAACAGATGCAGCCGTGCTCGTTTTTGTTCGAGCGCGGCTGTTGCGCTTATAATCAACAATTCGAATTCACAGGGGATTTTTATTGGACCACTGATATGGGACTGTTTTGGAAACGTAAGAGCAGGGATCAATTTGTCTCGCTCAATCTAAACGAACCTGCCGCGCCAGCGACCGCACCAGCTCCGGCTCCGAAGCCGAGACTCGAAACCGCCGCTCCGACTAAAACGGAACCACCGGTTGCACAAACAGTCGCGACGCTTGAACCGGTTCCTACCGGCGCTGGGCCAACACCGCTACCAAGCGAACCTCCAACACGGCAAATACCGCCCGCCGAAACGCTTCCGGCTCCTACGGCATCTACCTCAATTCCCCAAAAGCCCGTGCCTTCGCGTTCGCCTTTTGCGACGTCGGTATTGGGTCTGAACCTGTCGATTGAGGAGTTGCAGGCTCAGGAAGCTGCACTCGAGCAGGAGTTTTCAGCAAGATTTCGCAGGGCAGTTTCCGCCACTCGTGAATCATTGTCAGACCGACTGGACACGGTTTTCCAGGGCCTGAAACAGATTGACGAAAACCTGTTAGATGAGCTCGAGGAAGCCTTGATCGCGGCGGATATCGGCGTAGCTACTACGCAGCACATTCTGGAAACAGTCCGACGCGGTGTCGCTCGCAAACAGATCAACGACCTTGATGCGTTAAAACTTGCGATAAAAACTGAGCTGCTGAAAATCCTGAAACAGTCTGAAGCGCAAGGAGTTGCGTCTGAGACCAGCGTGCCCGATGACGTGAAACCTTACGTGATGATGATCGTTGGAGTTAATGGTGTTGGGAAGACCACCACGATTGGAAAGCTCGCGCAGAGAATCAAAGCCGAAGGAAACGACGTGCTCATCTGCGCGGCGGACACGTTTCGCGCCGCCGCCTCTGATCAGCTCGCCATCTGGGCTGAGCGCACGGGAGTTCCCTTGATCCAGCAGAAACAAGGAACTGATCCAGCCGCAGTCTTATTTGACTCATTGAAAGCATCCCAGGCACGCAATTCCGACGTTTTGATCGTCGATACGGCGGGCCGTTTGCACAACAAGTCGAACCTGATGGCCGAGCTGGAGAAGATGAAGCGTGTCGCTGGACGCGAAGTTCCCGGTGCACCTCATGAGACTTTGCTAGTCGTAGACGCAGTCACCGGTCAGAACGGTTTGGAACAAGCGCGACAGTTTCTCAAGGTTGCAGGAGTTACCGGTATCGTTTTGACTAAGCTGGATGGAACAGCTAAAGGTGGCATCGCTGTAGCTATCGCAAACGAGCTGAACCTGCCTATTCGTTATTGCGGAATCGGTGAGAAGGTCGACGATCTGGTGGTCTTCGATCCGGAACTCTATGTGAACGGTCTTTTTGAATAGCCTCCTGATACCGAATGCCCCAAACAATTCCCATCACGGAGAATAAAGCGAGTCGGCGGGCCGAAATAGATCGGCGGCTCATGACTCGTGCACTCGAACTGTCGGCGATGGGTACCGCCAAAGTGAGCCCTGGCCCGTTGGTAGGCTGCGTGATCGCAACCGGGGACGGCGATATTGTCGGTGAGGGATTCTATCTCTTTGATCAACTCAAACATGCGGAGACTTATGCGATCGAGCAAGCAGGGTTAAAAGCAAAAGGGGCCACCGCTTTCGTTTCCCTTGAACCCCACGCGCATCACGGTCGCACGCCGCCATGCACCGATGCACTGATAAGAGCCGGTATCAGCCGAGTGGTCGCGCCAATTGAGGATCCCAACCCAAAGGTCTCAGGGAAGGGTTTTGAACACTTGCGATCGGCAAACGTTGAAGTCGCAGTCGGTCTGATGGCCCAGGAAGCGTTGCGTCTCAACGAGAAGTATATGCACTTCATGCGAACTGGACGGCCGTTTGTTCACCTCAAACTTGCGACGTCATTGGACGGCAAGATTGCAACACGCTCCGGTGATTCGAAGTGGATTACTGGCGAGGCGGCAAGACACCGTGGTCAGGAGCTTCGACATGAGTATGACGCGATCCTGGTGGGGGCGGGCACAGCATGCGCCGACGATCCTCTATTGACGGATCGCTCCGGAATGGAACGCCGCCGGACACTTGTTCGAGTTGTGCTTGATGAACAACTCAGCTTGAAGCCAGATTCCCAACTTGTTAACACTGCCATCGAATTTCCTTTAATAGTCTTTGCGAACGAATCCGCCAAACCAGAACACTTTGGTTCACTCAGCAAGTCGGGAGTTGAAGTCATCAGCGAGGTGAACGGTCGCGACCTGCCTGGCGTTTTGAATGAGCTTGGCCGGCGTGAAATTCAAAGTGTTTTGGTTGAAGGTGGTGCCGGTGTTGCCGGGAAACTGCTCGACGCCGGACTCGTTGATAAGATTTCGTTCTTCATTGCTCCAACCATCATTGGTGGCGCAGCGTCGCCGGCGGCAGTCGGTGGCGAGGGCGCGACCACCATGGCCGACGCATTCGACCTTGAGGATATTCACATTATCCAACGCGGACGCGACGTTGAAGTAACCGGCTATCCAAGACGGCGTATTGCCGAACAAAGCTAGCGATGGACCGTCCCCAAAAGAGAACGACGGGCCGAAAACCATCGCGTGTAAAAACCCCTTCATTTGAAACTAGTCAAAACCTGCCTCGTCCCTCCAAGAGTCTTGGTCAAAATTTTCTGACCGACAAGCGAGCCATTGAACGGATCGTCGACGCACTCGAACCTAACTCGGATGAAACCATCATTGAGATTGGACCAGGACAGGGAGCACTGACTGCGTCGCTGGTGCTGCGAGCCGGACGCCTAATCGCAGTTGAGTTTGATCAAAAACTGATTCCGCTGCTTCAAGATAAGTTTGGTTCTAATGAGAACTTCACGCTCCTACAGGGCGACGCACTGACCACCGATTTCTGTGAAGTCATCAGCCCCGCGACTCATGCGCGCGTAGTTGCCAATCTCCCATACAACGTTGCGACCGCAATTCTGCAGAGACTGATAGAACAACGACTTTGTCTGACAGAGATGGTGTTGATGTTACAGAAGGAAGTTGTCGATCGGATTACCGCAAAGCCTGGTTCGAAAGACAGAGGTTTTCTTTCAGTTCTGGTAGAGGCTTATTGCGCAACAGAAAAATTGTTCGATGTTGGTCCAGGTGCGTTCCGACCCGCGCCGAGGGTCTGGAGTAGCGTGGTGCGATTGGTACCGAGACTTGATGTGGCTGAAGGCGTGAAAAACGAGAAGCTGCTGTGGCAGGTCGTGAGTGCGGGCTTCGCCCAACGACGAAAGACAATTTTGAATAACCTGCGCAGCGCGCCGTCGCCGTTGCAGGAAAATATCAAGAGTCACGGTGGCGCGAGTATTGTGCTTTGTCAGGCGGAAGTGCCGCTGGAGAGACGTGCAGAAACGCTAAGCCTCGAGGAATGGGCGCGCATTGTTAAGGTTATGGAGTGAAGGAGTTAAGGCTCCCCAATTCAAGGCCATTTGCTATCACGTGGTTAATCACCGCGCTCGAACTACAACCTTGATTCCATCTTTCGGTCGCAACGACATCGCAGGCATCAGCTCAACCGTGTGCTGTGGATCGAGTGAAAACTTGAAGCGTTGTCCGATGGTCGCCAGCAAGAGCACAGTTTCCATCATCGCGAAATAATTCCCGACGCATATCCGCGGGCCACCACCGAAAGGGAAGTAAGCATACCTGGGGAGTGCAGCTGAAAACTCTTCGGTCCAGCGCTCAGGACGAAAACTTTCCGGATCATCAAAGTAACGAGGATCTCGATGCATGGCCCACGAAAACATGAACACCTGCGATTTTCGCGGCACTCGATAGCCCCCAATCTCACAATCCTCGATGGCTTCACGGCCCAGACCATACGCCGGTGGGTAGAGTCGCATCGACTCCTTCGCAATCATTTCGGTGTACTTCAGGATTGCAATGTCAGCGACCGTTGGCAGTCTGCCGTTGAGTACACGATCGATCTCTTCGTGAAACCGCTCTTCAACCTCAGGACTCTTTGCCAGCAGATACCAGGCCCAGGACAAGGTGAGCGCGACTGTTTCATGACCAGCTAGAAAGATGGTCATCACTTCGTCGCGCAACTGGCGATCGGTCATTTGACTGCCGTCTTCATCATGAGCTGCCAGCAACATTGAAAGCAAATCGCCTTCGTCAGAACCACTCGAGCGACGCTCGGCGATGATGCGATAGACGATCTCGTCAATCTCGCGGGCCGCCTGATTGAAGCGACGATGTGCTGGAGTGGGGAGGCGATTGTCGAGTATCCATTTGAGGGTCGCCTGCGATGCAAAGGGCTGCACAATCTTTTCCAAAACGTGTGCGACTTTGTCTGCGTCGCCGGAGACCTCTGCGTTGAACAGAGTCTTCACGACAATCTCGAGGGTGAGGCGCATCATTTCCCGATGGATGTCGCGAACATCGCCGTCGCGCCAGGAGCTTATCTGCCGCGTTGTGTATTCGACCATTACGTTGCCGTATGACCCGATGCGCTGTCGATGGAAAGCAGGTTGGGCAAGACGTCGCTGCCGGCGCCAGAAGTCACCTTCGCTCGTCAATAGCCCATTCCCCAGCAGACGGTGGAAAAAGTTTGATCGGAGCGACATCGACTTGATGAAGTTTTTCGAATTTGTAGACAGCACATACTCGATGTCGTCAGGGTTATAGAGGAAGTAGGCGGTTACGTAGAAGAAACGCATACGCACCACGTCACCGTAATCGCGGCAGCGGGTGATGAAGCTGAGCGAGTCGCGATTGAACTCGTTCATCACGCCCAGGATTGGCTTGCCCTTCGGACCAGGTGGAATTGGTGGTTGAGAAGCAGCGGGGAGATTGCCTGGTCGGTTCATACTTGAATAGTTCGCTTCAGCCCAGTTATCTAGTTTAGCTATCCAACCCTTTCAAGTCGGTCAGGATATCTATTTCTCTCTATGCCACCTCAGTGTTCTCTGCGTCTCTGTGGTGGATTCATCAGGACTAGCCTCCACCACAAGAGGCACAGAGAACACACAGGACGCACGAAGAAAACAAAAACTTCGTTTAAGCGCCTTAAGGCGCCTCGTTCCGAAAGTCAGCTTGGCTTGAGTGGGTTTGAATAAATTCCCGGCGCGCTGTCGGGGATCACAATGGCCCCGACTATCTTCTCGTAGAAATCTACTGGTCCAACTCCACCAATGATTCCATAGACGTAGCCCATTTCGCGTAGCCCCCAAAGACTGGCAAGTACCAGAGCTCTTCCAACACCATGCCCACGCATTTTTTCAACCACTCCTGTCGGTCCGAAAAAGTTTCGGCGCGTGCATTCATAAGCGGAGAAACCCACCACCTCTCCCTCAGAAATTGCGAGATAGACCGACGCCGGCTTATTAGCGAAGCCAACCGAGATTTCGTCGGCCCACTCGATTGAGAATTCCTCCTCCACAAATTCCATTACTGGCGTGATCTCAAATGGATTCGCGCGGCGCACCTGAACCTGTTGGCTTTCTAATTCGCTCAACACCTGGTCAAGGGCGGGAAGCTTCAGCAGATTGACTAACATGTCAGTCATAATGCGATGGTGAATCACCTTAGAGCGAGTCAGAACGTCCGACAAATTTCGAGGCGGGATCGTACCACACTGGCGGCGTGGTACCGACACTCACGACCCGTGTATGTGCCAATGTCCTGCGACACACGCGCCAATGTATGAAAACTCAAGGTGCGACGAACAACGCTTTCAGCGTTATCAAAAAATAAAAAAAGAGGCATCAACCAGATGCCTCTTTCCTAAACGAAACTTCAATTCTTTCTATGCGTCGTCGTCAGCCGGAATCACTAGTTCCTGCCCAACCTGAATCTTGTCCGGGTCACTTAGCTTGTCACGGTTTGCATAGAAGATACGCATATACTCGTTTGAGTCACCGTAAAACTGCTTGCTGATTTTGGAGAGTGTGTCGCCGCCTTTCACAGAGTAGCTTTGTCCTCCGGAGCCTTGGGCTCCTCCAGCCGCGGCCGCCATCGTGCGTCGTTCATCCACACTGATGTCTGCTGTTACATCATCGCCGGCAGGATTGGCCAACTTGAGCTGATCCCAAAATTTGTTCTTAACGTCCTCAGATGGTGCAATCGCCTTGATGAAAAGTTTATCGTCCTGAACGTGCAGGTTTTGAAATTGAATTTGCTGCTGATCTGCCAAATTCAAGGCGGATTGATATTTTCCCTTGAGATCGTTAAACCGCTTCTGCGCCCCCTGTTGTTGTTCGGATTCCGAAGCGCCTCGGCCGAACATTTTGTCAAATAATCCCATAACGAAATCTCCTTTTCAGCTAGCCGTTCTTTTTAGTACTTCAATGAAGTCGGGACGGCAGTGACTGCAATGCCTGTTGCCCTTTCGCGAACGAAACCGGGGTCTCAGGATTGATTAACTGTCCTTCTGCTTGTTTGGTGGACGTATTCTATCACGGCAATAACATTCTCGACGGGAGTGCCGGGAAGGATTCCATGCCCGAGGTTGAAAATGTGTCCGGGCCGTCCTGCTGCCAGTTTCAGAATAATACCTGCACGACTAAGCAATTCCTTTTGATTGGCAAAAAGCGCGACTGGATCAAGATTTCCCATTACGCTCACCTCGTATCCCAGCCGTCGCCAACCTTCGTCAAGTGGAACGCGCCAATCGAGGCCAACCACATCTGAGCCAGCGTCACGCATCAACTCGAGAAGTGTTGCGGTACCAGTGCCGAAGTAAATCACCGGTGTGTTGGCTTTGATTCCGGCAACGACATTTCGTGTATGTGGCAGAACGAACTCGCGATAGTCATCGGGGCCCAACGCGCCCACCCATGAATCGAATAACTGGACCACCTGCGCGCCGGCATCGATCTGAGCATTCAGATACTTGACCAGCCCACGAGAGATCAATGACATCATTTCGTGCCAGGCGCCGGCATCGTTGTACATCATCGACTTCGTGTTAACGTAATTTTTCGAGGCCCCGCCTTCAACCATATATGACGCAAGTGTGAATGGCGCTCCTGAAAATCCTATTAATGGAATATTTGATTTGAGTGCTTTGCGGGTCTGCTTCACCGCTTCAAACACATAGTCGAGCGATCTAATATCGTCGATTTCTCGAAGCGAGTTGACGTCTGAAACCGACCTGACCGGGTTATGAATCACCGGTCCATCGCCTTTTGTAAACTCAAGTTGGAGACCCATCGGCTCGAGGATGAGCAAAATATCAGCGAAGATAATCGCAGCATCCACTCCCAGCCTTTCCGCCGCCGTCACGGTAACTTCAGCTGCCAGCGCCGGCGTCTTACATAGTTCAAGAAACCCCACTCGATTTCGTACCGCTCGATACTCAGGCATGTATCTGCCTGCCTGGCGCATCAGCCAGATAGGGGTGTAGGGCACTGGCCGACGACGGCAAGCCCGCATGAACGGGCTGTCATCTAACAGTCTGGTATCGATCAACTTAGCGAACTCCGTTTGCTCGGATTCCTATCCAAATTTTTGCAACCTTAAGGTCTTTCCAGCGTTCAAGGAGGTAGCTCGAAGCTGGCCCCTCGATGATTCGTTCAAGTTTTACAGAGATTTATTCTCACTCAGACTACAACAAAAAGGCAGTCTCACGTTAATGAGCCCTAAACGATGACGCACCAGGCAATCAGGTCAAAAGATTTTACAATTGGGCCAATGTTTGAAGAATTTCTTAAGCAACCTTTTGAGGGATTAATCCGTTCTTAAATCGGCTCGCGGAATTCGTAGCGGCATTCGTTGCTTCGTCCCGGTTTCAAACTTCAAGTTAACACCCAGCGGAGGTCCGGCGTCCTTATCAGTGGTTAGCTGAGTAGGTCAGATACTATTGAACGCGTTTCAGATGAAAAATATTCTAGTAGCAGCCGTATTGGCTCTTGCAATCTCACCTGCTGTATTAGCTCAATCAACTACGAATAGTTCGGGGGCTGCTACGCCTACTCCAGCAGCTTCCCCGGCCATACCTGTAGCGACGCCCAGTAGTGCTTCCGAGTTTATTCCCAGTGCGCCAGTACCTGCTTCATCGCCGAATACAACGGAATCGAGTAAACCCGCTCCTGCAGCCAAACCAGGGACAGTGGTTCTGCCTCCGGAAAAAGCAAATCCGGTAACACTGCCACGTTTTGCTTCGCCGCCGGTAATTGATGGGAAACTCGACGATGAGGTGTGGAAGACGGCCGCAGTCTTGAAGGATTTTTACCAGATAACGCCGGGTGACAATGTCGCGCCCTCAAAGCCGACTGAAGTACTCATCGGCTACGATCCCAAGTTTCTTTACATCGCCTTCCGCGCTTACGACGAACCCGACAAGATTCGCGCAACCGTGGCGAAGCGCGACAATATCTTTCAGGATGATTACGTCGGCTTCTATCTCGACACCTTCAACGACCAGCGCAAAGCATTCGAAATATTCTTTAACCCATTGGGAATTCAGGGCGACGGAATGTTGACTGAAGGTCGCGGCGAAGATTTCAGCATCGATCTGTTGTTGGATTCAAAAGGCGTGATCACTAACGAGGGATACTTTGTCGAAGTCGCAATTCCGTTCAAGTCGTTACGATTCGAAGCCGGGAAGGGAAAGCTGTGGGGCGCCCACTTCTTTCGACGCATTCAGCGATTTGAGCGCGAGCTCGACTCATGGATGCCTTTTTCAAGAAGCATCTCGAGCAACCTTAGTCAGGCAGGAAAACTCGCTGGTCTTGAGAACCTTTCCATCGAACGCACGATTGAATTGATTCCTAGTTTGACCGTTTCTCAGGATGGACGCTTTGCCAGAACCTTTGGTGTTTTGCCTGGCACTCCGGCAGCAGCGCTTGATTCTGGCAGGCTTGTGAATCAACCGGTTGGTTTCGATCCCGGACTCACGGCGAAGTTTATCCCCAGCCCTGCTTTGACGTTTGACCTCGCGCTCAATCCTGATTTCGCGCAGGTCGAAGCCGATCAGCTCGTCGTCACCGCCAATCAAAGGTTTCCGATTTTCTTTGCTGAGAAGCGTCCATTCTTTCTAGAGGGAATCGACATTTTCCAAACACTAGTCACGGCGGTCCACACCCGCTCAATCGTTGATCCTGACGTCGCTGTGAAAATGACCGGGAAAACGGGCCGCAACACGTTTGGGATCATGGCGGCAAGTGACAATGGACCAGGCAGTTTTATTGGCGACGAACGATTGAACCCAACTAACTTTAAGTTCCTTGATAAGAATGCCTACATCGGCGTGGCGCGGTTTAAGCGTGACATGGGTAAGGAAAACACCATCGGAGTGTTGGCCACGAGTTACAACTTCATCGAGAAGCATAATCAGTTGCTCGCCTTTGACGGCCGTTTTCGTCTCGACCCGATGAGCACCGTCACATTTCAGGTGTTGGGATCGACTTCACGGAATTTCTTTAGTGATCCTGACGATGCGGTTTTCACCAGATATCGTACCGGCAACGGTTTCGCCTATTCAGGTTGGTATACAAGGGAAGGACGAAACTGGGGTTGGGAACTAGGGGGTGAAGGCTACACCAAAGACTATCGTGCCGATGTGGGATTTACGGGCCGGACCGATTCCAATTTCACCTTCGGTTATTTGCGATACAACTCTGATCCGAATCCCAAGAAAAAGATCATCGGTTACCACTTTCACACTTCCAGTCACGCCGATTACAACTGGCGCGGCGAAATGTATATCGCCGAGATCGAGGGTGCGTTTGAATTAACCCTGCCGCGGAATAGCTGGGTCGGAGGATTCTGGGAACCGGCTTACGAGCGACTGTTTGATCATGAGTTTGGCAGGACCCGCGAAGCCCGACCGTGTAATCCGTTCGCGGCTGCAAATCGCTGCACTTTCTACGGATTGGAAAACGAACGCTCCTCAAACAAACAGCATTTTTCGATTTATGGCGGCTCAAACTACAGCAAGAAGGTGCAGTTTAATGGCCAGTACACGCGTCGCTTCGGGCATTTCGATCTCGACTTTGGCAACGGAAGAAAATATCCGCGCATTAGTCCGGCAGCGCTTTTGTTAGGCCAACTTGCGCCTCTCGATCCGGGTCGCGGAGATCTGACGCAGTTGAATACTTCTGTTACTTACCAGCCGACCAACGAACTGCGCACTTCATTTAGTCTGACGAAACAGCGCCTGGTTAGATACGACACGGGGCTAGTGGCTTTCGATGTCAACATTCTGACCGGACGAGCCACTTACCAATTTAGCAAAGCGACGTTTGCGCGCGTGATTCTCGATTACAATACTTTGAACTCAAGGCTCCGAACGCAGGCTCTAGTTGGATACACACCAAGTCCCGGAACGTCGTTCTACGTCGGTTATAACGACGACATGAACTACGCCAGCCCCAACCCTTTTACAGCGGAGCTCGTTCCTGGATTTCGTCGCAACAGTCGCACGTTTTTCGTTAAGGCTTCATACCTGATCCGCAAGAGCTTCGGCGGGTAAGACCAGTTCAGAAGCGAGCGCGATAGCGCCGGATCCTTAAGACCTTTGAAAGAACTGAGCTCTCGCGCAATGCCGTCGGCTCAGTACAGGTCTTAAGGATCCGGCGCTACCGCGCTCGGTTCTGTAGTCCGCTCGAGGTGCTGTTTTGGCCCAATTAAGAAATCCTCACCTGCGTGGTAAACTAACCCGCTCTCCTTCTGTTAGTCGTGTCTGACCCCTGCAGGCCATTAGTTGTAGTCTTGTTTAATGAATGTCTGAAGAAGTAATTACTTACATCGCCGGCGTTCGCGTTCGAGCGTGGTTCACAATAGTGCTCCTGGTTATTGCCGGCGTGACTCTTGCCGCCTGCAAGAGTGACTACCCCGCCGCAACCAGGACCGGCCGTCCTGACGCGGGGAAGGGGACGGCCCGCCAGGTCAAAACAGCGCGCGTCGAGCAAACGCCTTTTGGCGAAGCTGTCACAGTCAACGGAACACTTGCGGCCTACGATCAAACCGTAGCCGGCGTGAAAGTGCCCGGTCGCCTACGAACGATCACGGTCGATCTAGGCAGCGCCGTTCGCCGGGGACAGGTGATTGCGCAAGTCGATCCCCAGGACTACAACCTGCGCGTTCAGCAGGCCGAAGCAGCGTTGGCTCAAGCCAGGGCTCGCGTTGGTTTGTCGCCAGATGGAAAGGACGATCGGGTCACACCTGAACAGACTGGAACAGTTCGGCAGGCGCGCGCGGTGCTCGACGAAGCGAAGGTTAGTAGGGATCGCGGTACTCGACTGGTGGAGCAGGGAGTTATTGCGCGTTCAGAATTTGATTCGCTCGATGCCACATACAAGGTTGCACTCAGTCGATATCAAGATGCCATTGAAGAGATTCGTAACCGGCAGGCACTTGTCGCCCAGAGACGTTCAGAAGTCGCGCTCGCTAAACAGCAACTTTCTGACACTGCCGTCGTTGCTCCGATCGATGGCATTGTTCAGGAGAAGCGCGCGAGCGTCGGGGAATATCTGGCGGCCGGAGCTCCAGTGGTCAACATTGTGAAGATGGATCCGCTCCGACTGCGTGCCGAAGTTCCTGAGCGTGAAGCAGTGAACGTGCGATCGGGGCAAAATGTACGGGTGACTGTCGAGGGAGATCCGAGCGCCTACCTGGGCCAGATCATGCGGCTCAGTCCGGTGATTGCGCAGCAGACGAGAATGTTGCTGGTTGAAGCCGACGTTCGTAACAGCGGTCGACTGAGACCAGGCGCATTTGCGCGAGCTGAAATTGTTACGGACGACGCCAAGATGGCGGTTACGGTTCCGACAAATTCAATTGTTACTTTCGCCGGAATCGAGAAGGTGATCGTCGTAGAAAACGGCAAAGCTTTGGAGAAACCGGTTACTACTGGTCGTCGTAGTGGTGAATGGACTGAAATCGTGGCTGGAGTGAATGTTGGCGACAACGTAGTGGTCGATCCGGGCAACCTGCAGTCGGGGCAGGCAGTCGAAGTTGTTCAGTAAGATCGGGGTTTGTACTTGGTGCTTTGATCTTTGTCAGTTGTTAGTGGTCAGTTGTCAGTTGCTCTTTGGGCGTTGATCGTCGCAACTCTCTGGTTTGAAGTAATTCACGATCAGCTTCTGTTGGACGTACGCTTAAAGAACAACTGACAACTGACACTAACAACTGACAACTGGCAAAGCACAAAATACCAAGTACAAATCACTAAGCTCCAGGTTTTTAGATATGCAAAAGCTAGCTGAAATATGTATTCGCCGGCCAGTCTTTGCGACGATGATCGTGTTGTCGCTGGTGGTGGTTGGTGGAGCTAGCTTCTTTCGTCTCGGTGTTGATCGGTTTCCCTCAGTAGATCTTCCTACCGTCAGTGTTCGTATCGGCCTCCCAGGCGGCGCTCCTGAAGAAGTTGAGTCGTTAATCACCCAACAGGTTGAAGAAGTTGTAAACACGGTCGACGGTATCGACGAGCTTCGTTCGATCTCGGGTCAAGGAACCTCGCTTGTCATCGCGACCTTCAAACTCGATCGCAATTTGGATACAGCGGCCCAGGATGTCCGCGACCGCGTCAGTACGTTAGGCCGTCGACTTGCCCGAGGATGCCACGCCACCCGTCGTCCAAAAGTTTGATAACGACAGCACTCCAGTTATCTCCATCTCGCTGGCCGCTGATCGATCACTCCGCGAGTTAACCGAACTCGCCGATAAAACTGCCCGTGTTCAGCTCGAACGCGTTGGTGGTGTCGGTGAAGTCCGCGTCGTCGGTGGTCTGGAGCGCGCCATCAACGTCTGGATCGATGCCGACAGATTAGCGGCTTATCAAATACCGATCACCGCCGTAAGCGAGGCGCTGAATCGGCAAAACACCGACGTTCCAGGCGGAAACGTTGACACCGGCCGCGAAGAGCTGGTGCTGCGAACACTCGGTCGATACACCGATCCGAAGACTTTTGAAGATCTTATCGATTGCCAATATCAACGGATCGGCGATCAGGCTGCGAGATGTTGGGCGCGTCGAAGACGGCACCAAGGAGCAGCGATCGCTTTCCAGTTTGAACGGTGTACCGACGGTGTCGCTTGAAGTCAGGCGTCAGTCAGGCGCAAACACGATTGAAGTCATCGAGGGCATCAAGAAGGAATTACCGCGGGTAGCGGCTCAACTTCCAGCAGATGTAAAAATGGAGATCATTCGCGATCAGTCGCGATATATCGAATCAGCTCTCCATGAAATCGAAACCCACCTGATCCTGGGCAGTATTCTCGCGAGTCTCGTCGTGTTCATGTTCATGAGATCGTGGCGCTCAACACTGATTGCTGCGGTCGCGATCCCTTGTTCCGTCATCTCCACTTTTGGAATGATGCGGCTGCTGGATTTCACACTCAACAGCGTGACCATGCTGGCGCTCGTTTTAATGGTCGGGGTTGTGATCGACGACGCCATCGTCGTCCTGGAGAATATTTTCCGCTTCATTGAGGAGAAGCGGATGGACGCGCGCGAAGCCGCAAAGGAAGCGACGCGAGACATCGGACTGGCGGTTCTCGCGACCACGCTTTCGCTGGTCGTAATCTTTTTGCCCGTCTCGTTCATGTCCTCAATTTCAGGCCGTTTCCTCTATCAATTCGGCATCACCGCCGCCGTCGCCATCCTGGTCAGTTTACTCGTGTCGTTCACGTTGACCCCGATGATGAGTTCGCGGTTGATTCGAGTTGACGATGCCAAGGGCGGCGGCCATGAGTCTGCTGCTTCACGTCGAGGCTTCTATCGATGGATCGACAGTGGTTACTCGCGCCTACTTGCGTTTGCGATGCGTCATCGATTGCCGGTCGCTGCGGTCGCCTTGATCGTGATCTTCACCAGCGTGCCGTTGTATCGAAGCGTTAAGCAGGAATTTATTCCAACTAACGTCGATGAAGCGGAGTTTGAAGTAAACATAAACGCGCCCGAAGGTACGAACCTGGCTGTGATGAACGAAGGCATGGTTGCGATCGAGAAAGAGATTCTGGAGACTCCGGGCGTCCGCCTGGTGCTGGCAAATGTAGGTGGATCATTTCTCGGTGGCGTCAATCAGGGCGGTGCGTATGTGCGAATCGCGCCACACACGGAAAGGACCTTTTCACTTTCGCGGCTTTGGCGAGAAACCAAAGCTGGTAATCCACTCAGGGCATTCCGCGGGAATTACGCGCAGCAGGATGTCATGCAGGCTGTCCGAAGCCGTTTGCGAAAGTTTGCCCCGTTGCGCGCCAGCGTTCGTAACGCTCCATCGTTTAACTTTGGTGCTGGCGGACGTTTTGATATTGACTTTGTTTTGCGTGGTCCAGACATCGTGGCCCTGTCAGGTTACGCGGACGAGCTGGTGAAACGCTCGGAAAAGATCGGCGGTATTGTCGATGCCGACAGTTCGCTGAAGCTCAATAAACCGGAGTTGCGAGTCGAAATCGACCGCAATCGCGCCGCGGAAATGGGTGTCGACACTTCCGATATTGCCTCGAGCTTGCGAGTGATGGTTGGTGGTGACGAAGAAGCGTCGAGGTTTCGGGACGCTCAGGTTAATGAGGATTACGACGTTCAGCTACGGTTGATCTCCGAGGATCGTAGTGATGTTGGTGCAATCGGCCGGCTCTATGTGCCTTCTTCGCGCGGAGGATTAGTGCGCCTCGACAACCTGGTTAAGATCAAGCGTGAGACAAGTCCGTCGCGCATCGACCGTCTCGATCGAGAGCGCCAGGTTTCCATGCGAGCGTCAGTGGCGCCCGGCTTCGCGTTGGCAGATCGGATCGAAGCCCTTCGTTTGGAAGTGACTAGTATGAATCTGCCGGCTGCCTACAGCACGATGGTGTCAGGCAGAGCCAGAGAACTGGAACGAACATTTGGCGAATTTGTTTGGGCCTTCATTCTGTCGATCATTTTCATGTACATGATTCTGGCTTCACAGTTTGAGAGCACGATTCACCCCATCACGATCCTATTGAGCTTACCGCTCTCCGTTCCGTTTGCTTTGCTATCTCTCTGGATTACCGGCGACACCCTCAACCTGTATTCAGCGCTGGGCATACTCGTCTTATTTGGGGTGGTGAAGAAGAATTCTATTCTGCAGATCGATCACATGAACAGCCTGCGCGCAAAAGGCATCGAGCGGTTTGAAGCAATCATGCAAGGGAACCGGGACCGGTTACGCCCGATCCTGATGACGACCCTCGCTCTTGTTGCCGGCATGATGCCGCTCGCTCTGGGTACAGGGCCTGGTGCAGAAGAACGCCGTTCCATCGCAATCGTGGTAATTGGCGGACAAACCCTGTCGTTACTTCTGACACTGATTGCCACGCCAGTGGTCTACTCACTGCTTGACGACATGCGTCATACCGCACGCTGGCGTTCGCTCGCCACTGCAATGTCCGGATTACGCACCCGATTAGCCACCTTCGGACGCCGACCCGCCAAAGCAGCAGAACCCAAGCCGGCTGTAGTGCGCGATAGGGAAGGTGAAGAAGTAGGCGCCGCTGGTGGCGGCGACTAAGCTGCCGTTAGTGAAAAGGCCACGATCGAGCCAGTTTTCGGGCCGTTCTGAGACCACGAGCCAAACCACCCAAAACCCCGGAAAACATCCTCCTTGTACGTCTTTGCCTGACTAGCTATACTCAAAGGCGTAGAAGTTGGTCAGTTGCCCCGACCGGCTTCATCAAAAGGCTAATCAGCCGACGCCCCAAGTCAAATCTCAACGCAGTCAGGTTTACACCCGTTCCAGCGCTTTCTTGTCCTTAACCGGCCCGAAAACAGGCCAACCATATCGGAGTCTCGATGACGGTATCGCACCACTTTAGACTACAGTCCGCCGAATCAACTCTGGCGACTAATACTCTTTTGCAAGGGCGCTACCGAATTGTTCAGCAGCTTGGACGAGGTGGCATGGGCGCCGTCTATGAAGCCGTCGATGAAAGGCTCGGAATCACTGTTGCACTCAAGGAAACTCTTTCGTCAGAGGCTTCAATGCGGAAGCAGTTTGAGCATGAAGCGCGGTTACTCGCGAGCATGCAACATCCAGCACTGCCGCGAGTCAGCGATCATTTCGTGGAAGGCAATCGCGCGTTTCTGGTGATGCAATTCATTGCCGGAGTAGACCTGGCAAAGATCATTGCGCAACAGCCGGGGCCGTTCCCACGAGATCAGGTTATTGCCTGGGCCGATCAATTGCTCGACGCGCTCATCTATCTACACTCTCGCGACCGACAGGTTATTCATCGGGACATCAAACCTCACAATCTAAAGCTGGCGGCGTCCGGCCAAATCGCATTACTGGACTTTGGATTGGCCCGAGCCCAGCCGGCAGACCAATCGTTAACAGCCTCGCGCGCTTTCTTTGGTTACACTAAACACTACGCTCCGCTTGAACAGATACAGGATCAGCGAACAGATCCGCGCAGCGACATTTATGCGCTGGGTGCGACGCTTTACCACTTGTTAACCGGGGTGAAACCGCCTGACGCAATGGTGCGAGCTACGGCGCTGATCAACTCAGAGCCTGACCCGCTGAAATCTGCCGATCAGGTGCACCCTGCGGTCGGCTCACGAATCGCCGGCATTTTGAACAAGGCAATGGCCCAGAGATCGGAAGATCGATTTGCGACCGCTGCGGAATTCAGAGAGGCGTTGCGGCGCATGGGTCGAACGAAATTCATTCCTGCTGATGAGGGGACAGCGACCAGAATTAAAGCGGCAAAATCTGATACCAGCATTGATAAGAATTCGAACGAGCACACCATTGTAAAGATGCAGATGGTCGCGTCGGCCCGTAGATTCGGACCAGGCGCCATGACCGCCGTCCTGATCTTGATTGCAGCGCTCGCGTCCGGAATTATTTACGCTTCTCAAAACTGGACTGATGTTTCCCAGCAACTGGACTCCACGAAGGTCACTAATGCTGCGACCCTGGAACGTCAAAGCGTTGCTACGCGGAAAACGGAAAAGCCGAAGAATAATGAGAACCTTGGCGGAATCTCGGCGGCCAGAAATCGAGAGCTAGGTGAAGCCAGAATCGAAAACTCGAGGAAACCTCAATCGGATAAGAGCTCAGCCAGTCGCGATCGATCCCCGGTCGTCACACCGACCCAATCTAAGGCGCCTCAAAAACGTAACCGGCCCAGCGCTCCGAGCATTCGTTTTCCCAAACCGGAAGTCGCAGACAATATGCGTCTGACCTCCTACGATTCTGGAATGCGCAAGTACGGTTCATCGCAGGCACCGCCGCGATTCTTCCGATCGGTTGACGGGACGCTAACGGTGCAATTTCCTGATGGTTCTACTCGGATTGTTAAACCGGGCGAGCGGAGCGGACAATAAGCAGCTCAAGAGGATTTCTTTTTCGCGGGCCAGAAAGCATTCTGCAGTACTACTCGATACCCATCGGCATCCTCAAAGGTCACGCCTCTTACATCCCAGTACGGATTCCACGATTTAACCGGCGCGTATCCTTGCGAGATCATCCGGTCCGCGGCGACTTTCCATTCGGCTTCGACCGGAATGTAAAAGATTAGCAGGCTCTCCTTGTTTGGAGCGCGCCCTGCAGGATGACCCTGCTGGGTAGTGAACTCCAGATGATAAGGAAGTTGCGGATGACCGAGCATCACACCGTCGAAGCCATCGTGGTCCTCGAATGAACCGATCACTTCGAAGCCCAGGCCGAAAGTATAGAAACTGATTATTGCATCGAGGTGGTCAGTGGCGCGGGCAATGCGTAGATGCGCGGTCTTGATCATTGGTGAAGTGGGATCTACTCGCGATCCAATAGCCTGGTCGTGTTCTCGGTCACACTCGGCGGTCCAGCGAGTTCTGAAGTCCTTACCGGCTGCGACACGGTCGATTGCATGTGCACGTTAGCCGGCGCCGGCGGCAGAGCGCTTTTGCTTCCAAACAAACCTTTCAATCGTGAAGGCTCGGCCACTTCTTGCAGGGCAGTCGGAATGTCCTCACCAAACAGCACCGAATAAAGCAGGATTGCCAGGCCGGCGAAGAAAACTGTAATTGGCACTACCAAAGGACCCGGCGTATCAACGGCAATAGAGAATCCAAGGAACATCGGGAACAGGACGGCACTAATAAACATCAATTTAGCGCCCCGGCGCATTCCCTTGCGCTTGGGTGTTTGCGGTTTGACTCCGGGCTGCGCTTGGGGTGCGAACGGAACCATACCACCACGCGCGATCCATTCGGGTAGCCCGCTCACGAGGAGTCCGCAACGCGAGCAGAAGCGTGTGGTTTCAGATATTTGTTGTTGCCCGCATTGAGGACAGTACATCAAACCTCCCGTAAGTTAACCAGCGTCCTTAAGTTAGAGGGTTAACGATACTTCTATTTAACCGGTTCACTCAAATCGTCTGACGTGCCACGATCGAGTTTGAGTCACCAATCGGTCACTGCACAAACAACTTTCGTCACGCGGAGCGTTTTCATTAGCACCGCAGCTTCAGCCCGGTGATTACGGCCCTTCATAAGGAAGAGTTAACCGTTTCGACGGTTTTTCAGAACCTTGGGTCCGCATCTGATCACCTGGCTAAAGCTGCGGTGCTAATGATTCGCTCTGCGACGCGAACGCCAGAAGTTTCGCAACGAAACAGTAAGTTAAACCTTTGCATTGCCGACAACCCTCATCAAGATTATTTCGGGACAGCTTCCCCGCATGAACGTCCCCGTCACGTTCGCTTATAGGACGACACGTCCGCCGATCCATTCCATTTTCATCGGCACTCATATTGCTAACGATCGTCAGGAACCAGCAAAACAACTCGCCATTGAAACATCTACCGGGGGGAACTATGAAAGAGAATACGTTGAGCACCAATCACGTCACAGAATTGCTTTATCAGGCTCTTGAGACCGAAAAGGGCGGCGTACAAATCTACACCACGGCCCTGCGCTGTGCGCAGAATGAAGACTTGAAGAAAGAGTGGACGAAGTACCTCGAACAGACCAAGGAACACGTTCAGGTCGTTTCCGACATTCTCACGGGAATGGATCTCGATACGGAAGTTGAAACACCGGGGCGAAGGGTGGTCCGGCATATAGGTGATTCCCTGGTGAAGGCCATGGAGATGGCGCTCAGAGGACCCGATCTCGCTGCTGCTCAAATCGTAGCCGCGGAATGTGTGACTCTCGCCGAAACCAAAGACCACCTCAACTGGGAACTAATCGGAGAAATCGTCAAAAACTCAACTGGCGCAGAGGCAGGCATTTTGAAGGAAGCCTACGAACGAGTTGAGCAGGAAGAAGACGAGCACCTTTATCACACGAGCGGCTGGACGCGTGAGCTCTGGATCGAAGCGCTTGGCATGCCGGCGGTGTTGCCACCTCCCGAAGAAGAACAGGACGTTGATACAGCTATCGAAGCGGCCGAGGCGAAGAAGTCGCGCGCCAAGAACGCGTAGATGACTTGGTTAACTTCCTGAAATCAGGATCAATTCAATTACTAACGGGAGAGACGGATGACGACACGGAAAGTGGCAAAAGGCGCAACGCCTGCAACGGCCAAGACTGCAAAGAACTCAGCGAAAGCGCAACAAGAATCAGCCAGGCAAAACGCGAAGACTGATCCTCGTAACAACGACGCCAAAATTAACGACCTGCAAAAGAATACCGAAGACAGCGGCGGCGAATTCCTGACTACCAATCAGGGCGTGCGCGTCAACGACAACCAAAACTCATTGAAGGCGGGTGATCGTGGCGCGACCTTGCTCGAAGATTTCATCCTGCGGGAGAAGATCACTCACTTCGATCATGAACGCATACCGGAGCGAGTGGTCCATGCACGAGGTTCGGCAGCGCACGGGTATTTTCAGGTCTATGAATCAATGGCGGAGTACACCAAGGCTGGATTCCTGCAGGATCCGGCGGTGAAGACACCGGTGTTTGTGCGTTTCTCCACCGTAGCGGGTTCGCGAGGTTCGACAGATCTGGCACGCGACGTAAGAGGTTTCGCTGTCAAGTTTTATACGCAGGAAGGCAACTTCGATATCGTCGGTAACAACATTCCGGTGTTTTTTATTCAGGATGCGATGAAGTTTCCTGACCTGGTCCACGCAGTCAAACCCGAACCACATAATGAAATCCCGCAGGCTGCATCGGCACACGATACGTTCTGGGATTTCATTTCGCTGATGCCGGAATCAATGCACATGATCATGTGGGTCATGTCTGATCGGGCAATTCCTCGAAGCCTGCGCATGATGGAAGGGTTTGGAGTTCACACTTTCCGCTTCATCAGCGAACAAGGAAAGGCGCGGTTTGTGAAGTTTCACTGGAAACCTCTGCTGGGTTTGCATTCAGTCGTTTGGGACGAGGCCCAGAAAATCTCTGGAAAAGATCCCGACTTCCATCGGCGCGATCTGTGGGAGGCAATCGAGAACGGCGACTTTCCCGAGTGGGAATTCGGCGTGCAGATTGTTGAGGAGAAAGATGAGCACAAGTTTGATTTCGACCTACTCGATCCGACAAAGATAATTCCTGAAGAGATAGTGCCGGTACGTCGGATTGGAAAACTGACCTTAAACCGTAACCCTGACAACTTCTTTGCGGAAACCGAGCAGGTAGCATTTCACGTCGGTAACATCGTGCCCGGAATCGATTTTACTAACGACCCGTTGATGCAGGGACGTCTGTTTTCCTACACCGACACGCAATTGATTCGTCTTGGTGGTCCAAACTTCCACGAGATTCCCATTAACCGGCCGGTTGCGCCAGTCCACAACAACCAGCGCGATGGCTTCATGCGGCAGACAGTAAATCGAGGGCAGACCAGCTACGAGCCAAACACGCTTCGTGGTGGTTGTCCGTTTCAGGCGGGCGCCGACATGGGCGGATTTACCAGTTTTGCGGAACGCATCGATGCGAAGAAAGTGCGCGCGCGCAGCGCCAGTTTCTTCGATCATTTCAGTCAGGCGACTCTGTTCTTCAACAGTCAGTCTAAGCCGGAACAGGATCACATTATCCGCGCATTGCGTTTTGAGCTGGGGAAACTCGAGACACCCGCCATCAGGGAACGGATGTTAGGACTCCTGGCCCAGGTGGACAAAGGCCTCGCCAACAGTGTGGCCGAAGGACTTGGCATAAGAGTTCCAGCCAAACTCGATAAGCCAACGAACATGAGCATTCCGGCTGATGGCGATCCAAAGAAGTTTCAACCGAAACGCGCTGAGCAGGCGATCGATGAATCTCCAACTCTTCGGCAAATCGATAATCCAAACTTTCCGGCGGACACTATCAAAACGCGGAAAGTAGCGATTCTCCTGTCAGACGGCTTCGATGACGACGCGGTGGCGGAGATGAACAAAGCGCTACTGACAGCCGGCGCGGTGGGTAAAACGATTGCTCCGCGACTTGGAGTGGTTACTGGATCGAACGGTACAGAGTTGAAAGTTGATTGTAGTTTCTTGACTGGCTCGTCAGTATTGTTTGATGCCGTTTACGTTCCGGGTGGAGATGCCAGCCTCGAAGCATTAAAGCAGCAACCTGAAGCTCAGGAGTTTGTCGGCGAGGCCTTCAAACATTGCAAGGCTATTGCGGCGAACGGAGGTGGCGTTGGCTTCGTTGCCAAGTCACTCGGCGAGAAATTCAGCGAATCGAATACAACCGGAAAACTAATCGATTCCAGTGCCGGTGTGGTGACCACTCGCGGCGCCGCTACGCCAAACTTCACCGACGAGTTCATTAAAGCGATTGCGAAGCATCGACATTGGGAACGTGAAGATGGCCGAAACTGATAGTGTCCGACATGCTTCATCTTGTCACTGAGATTGAGAAGACTCAATTTTGGGATGTTTAGAGGGCTACCCTGGTTGAATGTCTCGTGCCCCAACGACAAGCTGAAAGCATGTCGGACATTCATGATTTTCTGGCCAGGTGTTCTTGCTTTCCCACCTTGTACGCTTCTTTAAGCCACGACTTCACTTCATCGTCCAACTCATCCAGGGAATGAATTCGGAAATGATGTGCGTGATTGAGTGGAGAAAAGGATTCGATGCGTCGAAAGCGTGGACTCTCAATTCTCCTGGCTAGCACCACATGTCCATCGAGAAACTCATCAGTAAGGTTGTAGACTGCGGCGAAAATCATTCGTACTTGAAAGCCGACTCTGGTCTTCACTGGCGCGGTCAGGAATGGCCCACACTCCCCGACTAGTTGTGCGAAGCGTTCGTATAGTGAAACTGCGCGAGGGGTTTTCGTTGAAAGAAACGCTTCAACACTGTAAACGCCGCACGAGTGTGACTGGTGCTGGTTCGCGAACGGCCGTTTGCATTTTGGACATTGCCAGAGGTCAATGGTCATTGGGATAACAACGAACAGAACCGTTACCCTGAGCTGGTCACTGTTCCTACCACAATCTGGAAACGGCAGTCTAGAAAACGACTTCGCCGTTTCTGATTAGCTTGGAAACCTCAAATGTGAACTTCTTCAATGGACCAGCCATGTCCTTGAATAGTCGCTCATCAATTTCAAAATAAAACTGTCGATTGTCAGGAGTGACTAGTAGCTTTCCCTGGTCATCGAGCCTTGGAAAAACGAACATCGCTTCCTTCGCTTTACCCTCGGGAGGCACGAAGCCAACTAATTCTCGCGTCTCACCTTTGTCGTTGCGCAGGTGGATATAAGGCTTTACCTCCGCCAATTTACGTCCCTTCAGCGGACTGCTGACATCAAACCCATGACTACCAGGAAGCTGTCCTCCACCTGGCAAGTTCATAGGTGGCCTCCCGGAGGGTTCAGAGGATACAAGCGTAACGATGTAATACCTGGAGCAATCCGGGCATTGCAGAAACCTTTTCGTTTCACCGTCGAACCTTGCACGGTCGGCCTTGTTCAGCCGGTCGTAGTTGACGGCGAGTTGCCTTTGACGCACCAGGGCCTCGCGGATTGGAAGCCCTGAACGAAGACGGATCGTGGCTCGGTATGAGGCTCCCGGCACGTTATATGAAAAATGCTCGGTTTCGAGGGCAGTTTGTGCCCAGGGTGAATCATAGAGCAGCGAGACAACGTCCGAGATGGTCCATTCGTGATATGGCTTTGTTTCCCAGGCCCGTTGGCTAAATCCCGGCGTACCATGGCCGAGGAGCAAAACGAGCCCCACGAATATTTTTGTGAACTGGTTCATCATTGAACTCACGACCTCGATCAAGGGAGCAACTCAAATTTTATATCACTCGCAGTCGAGGTTGTCTTCTGCTCCTATCCAGAGGTTCGCAGCTCTCAGGTGGGGTGGGCGCGCTAAGTGTCCAAGTTATTGACGACGCTGTTAAGCCTTTCTGATCGACACCAGGCTCCTATTAGTCAAGATAGAGGTTGCACAAGGAAACCCAGAATTGTGACAAGTCATGGTCCAACCTGCGATTGACCTTGTCCTCCAGCGTCGTTAGACTCCCTCCCGTTTTGCAACCCGTTCGAACTTGAACCGAATAATCGAATCCAGGAGCCCCTAGTGAAATCAAAATATAACTTCCTAGTTTTTAGTTTTGCAGCCGCTATTGCTTTGTCCACCGCCTGCCAGACAACAAGCGAGAACAAAGCAGCTAATGCGAACGCAACGCTAACCAACAGCAATACTGCGTCGTCGGCAAACGTCAGTCAGCCGGAGGCGACCAAAACAGAGCCAGTGGTCCCAGCTCAAGGCGTGGCGTTAACCACGCCAACCGACACGTATAAAACCGGCTACGCGGCCCGACAAAACAAAGATATCGCCACGTTGAAGCGCGTGTTCTCGAAAGATGTGATCGAGTTCTTAACCGAGGTGAGCAAGGAAGAAAAGAAAACTTTGGACGACCAATTGAAAGAGTTGGCCGATCGACCACAAGCCGCGACATCCGAAACCCGAAACGAGAAAATCACGGGCGATCGTGCGAGCCTTGAGTATCTGGATGAAAAAGGGAAGTGGGTAACAATGGATTTTGTGAAGGAAGGCGACGAGTGGAAAATCGGTCTACCGAAGGCGCCGTAGTAGCAGTCGAATTATTCTATCGGATCAAAAAGAGCGGGCTCGTTTGGGAGAAACGAGCCCGCTTCAATTTTAACAACTATCCGCTTCGCGGTTATGGGGTCACTGACATGGTGAATGTCGCCGCCGGAACAGCGCTCTTCAGATCGTAGTTGTTGATTGTCAGGTCGGCCAGACGCTGACCCTGTAGGCGAGTTACGATGTGAAAGGGCAGCATCATGCAATCGGCTCTGCGGTAATCGCTACGATTTTCTTCGATGAGCACCTGACTATTGTAGCGAGTCGAAATCTTGTCGATCAGGAAGGTTTGCATGTTAATCCAATAGCGCACCGTGTCCTGTGGATTAAACTTCACTTCCACTACATAGTCGTTGCCTTCGTCCTTTTGTCGCGCGGTCACCAGCTGACCTTCAATAGCTCGATTGAGAGTGTCAAATCCCATCATTCCCCAGTGGCGGGAAGCGGCAGTCTCGCTCACACGAAACTCGTTGCCAAAAATCATTCCGCCGCCGGTTGAGCCGGTGTAGACCAGATACGTGCGGCCGGGAAGAGTTGCGCTGGGCGCGACGTCCAGGCGCCGGCGCATTTGTTTGTCCTGATAGTCTGTAATGTTGAGTCTCACTTCGGCCATGGCGCCAAGGGGATTGGCGCCGATGCCACCAAAGGCAGCAGCATTAACGAAACCGCTAGCTTGCACGGTTACGTTTTGCATTCGTGAGTAGTCCACACCGCCGTGAGCGATGCGACTGACGCTTAGAATTTCGCGGCCTGTAAAGTCGGCAGCGGAGTTAGGAACGGTTGTAGTGGTGGTGGCCAATGCCAGCGCTGCGCATGCGCAGAACGCAAGCAGTAAAACTCTCCGGGCGGTTAATTTTCGAAACATAATTGGGTGGCTCCTCTTGTAGTCGGTGATTGCACGCTGCTTTTACAGCATGCGTTAAGGGTACGTTAATAAGTTGGTTGATGCGTAATTGGTCTGGTCCAATTCCTTACAGAACCGAAAGCAGTAGCGACGGGGTGAACTCGGATTGACAAAGTAAACCCCGCAGTCCTAACGCTTTCAGCGTTTGGGAAACAAGCTCCACTAGTTTCTATTCTGTCATGATCAGTCGCGACCTCTCCGATGCCGAAACAATCGACGCTGCGTGATAGTGCAAATTGGACTGTCTATCCAATGTCCTGCGCGCGCAACGCAATGCCGGTAGCTCCAAGCAGGCCAAACAGCATGATCAGCAGCACGGCAAAGTCGGTAACCATTCCTCCCCAGGGATGCAGAAAGTCGATGTAGCCGCTCAGGTCGTCGGGCAGCCGCTTGGCTTCAGCTATTTCAGGCGCTGGTCCCGGCTTAGGCGCCACGGGTTTGTCAGGCGCGGCTCCGCTCATCAGATCTTTCTGGTATTGGTCCATCTTTCTTTGGAAGTCTTTGGTGTCCTTCTCGGCGTCGGCTTTGTAATCGTCGATTCGTTGCCTGGCGTCCTCGATGTTTTGGTTGTTCTCGTGTTCGATCTGTTTGTAGAGCCCGCGGCCGTCGTTTTCTTCCGGCGGTTCGGCCCCCTCGTCTTCACCACGCAGCACATCAAGACCTGACAAGCGCTTCATTTCATCGAACGACCAGGTTGCCGGCATGATGACGCCCACCAATCTGGCGGCCCCGACTGGAACTCCTACCAATCCTGAAAAGAGAATCTGCGGTATCAGAATGAGGGGCACCAGGCTGGTCGCCATCTCTGATGTCTTTACTAGAGCTGAGATGAAAAGCCCAAGTGCGACGCCGACCATTCCCGTGAGCACCATCACAATTAGTTGTGGAATGCCACCGAGATAACCGGGGAAACTCATCAACGTGGTGATGTCAAAAAACTTTAGAGTTCCAAATAGCAGGATGCATTGAGTACTAACGATCAGCATCAACACAAAAAGCTTCGAGCCGATGTAAGGCAGCAAACGCATGTTGACCATGCGCTCGCGGTTGTACACGGCCCTCTCGCGAATGATCTCTCGGGAAGCGACCGAGGTTCCAAACCAAAGCGCCACCAGGGCCACGATAAAGAACGGAAAATCGCGTTGCGCATCAGAGCCCACTACCAGGTAAGTCAGAATCGCAATGATGGGCGCCTGGGCAAAGAGAATGAATAGATTGAATTTGTCGCGAGCTAACACTCCGAGATACCGGCGCGACAGCGTTGCCCATTGGCGAATGGAATCGAAAAGCGTCATTCGCCGGCGTGCAGGGGCGGCCTGGCGAGGACTACTTGAAACGGCAGTCAGGGGCTCAGCGACGTTTTCTCGGAACTGCTGGGTCTGCATGAAGCGTTGTTTCCAATCTTCCGCCACCGCTTCCGCAGCCTGTTCCCTCGATATCTGTCCGCCGGTTTGAGCGAGGCGCTCGCTGATGGGCGCCTCCAACTTGTCATACAGTTCTTTAAAGCTTTCCGCACCAACATGGGCCAGGGCCTCATGTGGCTCTCCATAAAAGACCAGCTTGCCTCGCATCAGCAAAACCAGCTTGTCAAACAGTTTGACGTTTTCCATCGCGTGAGTCGTGAGGATTACCGTTCTCCCTGACTCAGCAATCTGACGGAAAAGTTTCATCACCTTTTCTTCGGTCGCTGGATCGAGACCTGAAGTCGGTTCGTCGAGAAAGATTACCGAGGGTTTGGTAATCAGTTCAACTGCGATCGACACGCGCTTTCGTTGGCCGCCCGAGAGTTGTGAAATCGGAACGTCACGGCGTTCGGACAGCCCGGTAACATCCATTACCTCGCCGACAATCTGGTTGATTTCCTTAGTCGAGATGTCGCGAGAGAGTCGCAAGCGCGCGACGTAATAGAGCGTTTTGTAGACACTCAATTCACGGTGAATGATGTCGTCCTGCGGCACATAGCCGATCGATTGCTTCAGCGATTCAAGGTGCTGATACAAATCCAGGTTGTTCACCAACACTTGTCCACTCGAGGCCGGACGCATTCCATTGAGCGCATCCATCAGCGTCGATTTGCCCGCGCCAGATGGACCAAGCAACCCGACAAACTCGTTTGGCTGAATGCTCAAACTCACTTCGTCCAGCAACCTGATTTGGCCCGGGCCGGAACGGTTCGGCACCTCTTTAGTAACTTGAAAAACGTCGATGCGCGTCTTTGCGCGCGTGTCGAAGACTGCGACTCCTCGCTGCGGGTGAACCCTCAGCAAGAACGGTCCGATCTGTACGACATCTTCCGGACCGATAGTTTTACGGCCAGAGATACGCTCGCCGTTGATGTAGGTGCCGTTTGACGAATTGAGATCCTGAATTGCCACACCGGCAGTCGTATTCATCACGGTCGCGTGGCGTGTGGAGATGAGCAGGCCATCGAGATGAATGTCACATTCCTCGCTGCGGCCAATAGTAAGCTGCCCGGAGTTTCCGAATGGTTTTTCGATAAAGACTTGAGGAGCGGCAAGGCCTGCTTGACTGATCTGCAGTGGACTCGCCGATCCAATCACCATCGTGCCACTTCGTCTGGGGGCAGCATCAGCAGCCTCGAGAGCTGCAATAACCGCTGCCGATGGCTGCCGCTGTACCGGATTAGAAGGATCGACAAAACGAATTGTTGGACCACCAACGCCGAGCTCAACCTTGTCGCCGTCACTCAGTGGCTCCGGCGATGCGATCCGGCGGTCGTTCAGCAGAGTTCCGTTAAAGCTTCCGAGATCGACCAGAATGTACCTGCTGCCGTCGCGGCGAATCTCAGCGTGGCGACGCGAGACTACCGCTGCGGCTGCGTCAATCTCTCCCTCAGCTTCGGGGTCGCGACCGAAGAGTGTGACCGGCTTATTCAATTCGATTCGCATCAACCGCTTGGTTCCAGCGCCCGAGATTTCGGCGAAGGCCGGTCCTGCCGGGGCCGCTGCAACTGCTTGTGGTGGCTGTCTTTGCGGAGTCGGTGGAGGAGGAGGCGCCGGTGCGGGGGCAGGTGACCGTTGCGATTGTCGAAACGATTCGCTCACCGCAGGCGCAGCCTGGCCGATGCTCGTGATCACCAGTACGGGTCCGCGTGGACCAAACTGGACGCGCGACTGTGCATGAACTTCTGTCGGTTGTTTGATTAATTGGCCGTCTACCAGCGTCCCGTAAGTAGAACCATTATCCACAACGAACCAGCGACCATTTTGAAGCCGGAATTCCGCATGCTGACGAGACACCGTGGGCCATTGCTTGGAGTCGAAAACGATCTGACAGGAGGCGGCGTTTCGCCCCACCACGATTATTGGGCGGTTATGACTACTCGGATTAATTTGTTGTCCTTGTACTTCTTCGGCGAAGGCGATTTGTGTCACGGTAAGCGGCTTCCTCAAAACTATCTGGGCAGATTCTGGCGCCTTTTGGGGCTGGTTAGAGCAGGAGCGTTGTGGAACTGCAGTTATTTAACTCAGAAACACGATTAACCGCAAATGTTTTCACAAAGATAGTGCCTTGTCGTGATGGAACTGCACCGGATAATGGCAAAGTAGCAGCAGCGATCGAGTCGACTCTGCTGCGCTACACCGCGCGTTGAAAGATTGTGCGCATCAATCCGCCGGGCGTTTTGGCCGAGAAGTGCTTTCCACATCACTGGCCTCCACGTCGGTAACGGGTGGAACGCTATCACTTGTAGCAGAAACGCCGAGTTGCTTGAGAATATCGGGCACGTTTAGGCCGAGGGCTTGTAATTGCTGGAGCAGTCCGTAGATCATCGTTGGACCCGTTTGGGCGAAGCGGTTCAGGCCACCAGAGCCGTGGCCGTTCCCGGCGCCTCCATGATCGATCATTACTACCTTATCAATATTTCCCAGAGGTTCGGAGATCGCCGCTAGCGCCGGCGCCGTCGCTTCAATAATGCCTGGCAGTTTTTCCAGGATGGTTTGGAGTCGCGCCGCATCGTTGAATTCGCGCCACGCCGCCGCCTTCTCCTTAATCGCGGTCGCTTCCGCCAGACCCTGTGCTTCGGTGGCTTTCGCGTGGGCAAGCCCTTGCGCCTCTATCTTCGCCGCCTCTGCTAAACCAAGCGCGCGGATCTTCTCGGCTTCGGCGCGGCCCTCTGCTTCGATTGCCGACGCACGTCCGAGCCCCTCTCGTTGGAGTTTCTGACTCTCGGCTTCAGCCGTGGCGATCAGAGCCTGCTTACGTCCCTCAGCCTCAAGAATTGCGGCCTCTTGCTGTCCTTGCGCGAGCAGCACAGCAGCTCTGCGTTCGGCTTCGGCCTTCTTTACAACTGTGGCTTCCAGTTCCTTTTCGCGCCGAAGGACCTCCTGGTGCTGAACCGCGATTTGTTCCTGCGTGCGAATTCGTTCGATTCGAACTTCTTCAGCGACTACTTCCTGACGCGCCTTGGCCTCTGACAGCGGGCCGGCCTGCTCCGCCGTTGCTTGCTCGCGTTTAATTTCGGACTGAAACTGCGCGCGCTTTACTTCTGTTTCACGCGTCGAGGCAGCTATATCAGCTTCCGAAGCAAGGCGAACTTTCTCACCTTCCTGCATTGCCAGGGCGGCTTTGATTTTGGAGTCGCGCAGTGCCTCGGCCTTACCAATCTCGGCGTCGCGCTGGACTTCGGCCGTGCGTCGCTGGCCGAGTGCATCGAGATAGCCTTCTTCGTCAGAAATCTCCTGGATGGTCAGAGCGTCAAGGCCAATTCCCATCTTCTCCAGATCGCCGGCGGCCTCCGTGGTCAATTTCTGCGCGAAGCTCTGGCGGTCGTTGTTGATCTCCTCGACGGTCAGCGTTCCCAGGATCGCGCGAAGGTGGCCTTCGAGGGTTTGGAAGACGAGCTTATGAAACTCGTCATGCTGCATACCCAGGAAGCGTTCAGCGGCAGCGCGCATCGAGTCGTCGTCGCCTTTGATCTTTACGTTGGCCACAGCTTTAACTGAGACCGGAACACCCTGGACCGTGTAAGCGCGAGAAGTCGCCAACGGCACGGTGAGCACGTTCAAACTGAGGTATTCAACCTTTTCAAGGAAGGGAACGATAAGAGTCGCGCCCCCTCGAACCAGGCGATAACCGACGACAGTGCCATCTGCGAGCTTGCGTGAACGTCCGGAAATTACTGCAGCCTGGTTCGGAGAGACCTTGATGTAATTTCGGCTTAGCAGCATCAAGGCGATCAAAAAGCCGATCACGACAACTAGAATTACAACGGGGATCAGTAGATCTTGAACGTCTAACATTGCTGGTTTACCTCAATTGGATTATCTCGATTGGCTTGTAGTGCTCGTCTCAATGCCGAGCGTGCTGGATGGCGGTCGCCTGCAACTGGGGATTCGCGTTAGTAGCGCCGTGTCTCAGTGTATTGACTGACGATTAGCGAGTCGCCGGCAATCTCATCGACGCGAACCATTGCACCTGCCTTGATTTCCTGGTTGTCTTTCGAGCGAGCCAGCTTTTCAACGCGCTCTTCACCGACACGGCAACTGACCTGACCAACGCTTCCGGGAGCAATTGAGACGATGACCTGGGCCGTGCGGCCGACAAGTTCCGACGAACGGACCGAACTCGAAGACTGCTGTTTGTAGAGAAAGCGTGCGAACAATGAGACGAGACCACCCAGTAGTACACCACTGGCCAGACCTATGAGGGAACTGGCCACGATGCCGAATCCCATCTGGATGCCGATGGCCCCAAACCCACCAAACGACGTGATAAAAACGCTGAGCACGCGGCTATCCATGAACCCGTGACCGTCAGCGACTCCATCCAGTCCGGTGTCAAAACCGAAGCTATCAAAAATATCTCCTACGACTAAAGAAACAAGCAGGAAGACAAAACCAATGGCTGCGATGGCGAGGAATACCATCAGCGGGCTCATGTTCGAAAGAAATTCTGGCAAGCAGTGACCCCTCGACTAGATTTACAGAAGCGGACCGATGTTGAAGGCACGAGTTAGCATTGCAAAATTCGGCAGTAGACTACCATCGCCTGCATCAAGTTGAAAGGGACATTGGTACAGAACCCTTAGCGGCAGCGACCGCGTCGATCTCAGCTTAGTAGATGCCAGGATTTCAACACTCTTGCGACAATCCCTGTCACCCCCTGATGACAGGTGGGCTGTGCAGGACGAACTCTGTGCAATGAGGGAGGCCTCTGGCTTGGGGCCGCTCGCTACCCGCTTCCGGTTCAGTACCGTAGATGGCTGCTGTCAGGATTAACTGGGTTCTTGTCTAGCGTCCGACGTCCTACAATTCCGTTGCCGCCGGACCATCCTTCGCTCGCCAATAGCGCGCCAGAATTTCATCCACACTGCGGTTACCGCACGGGTAATCCGCATCGTTCAGATTTGCACCGGCGTCGAGCAGAGCTGAGACGATTTCCGGATGAGTCGGTCGCGTCTCATTTGCCGATGCCCACACAGTTGCGCCAAGTACGGTACCGCCATACAAGGTTTCGAGTTTGGCTCCGTGAGCGATGAGAAGTTTAACAACCTCGAGTTGTCCGCGGTTTGCCGCCCAGTGAAGCGCATCGAGGCCCGTGTTGTCTCCGCCCGAGGGATTAGCGCCGGCAGCGAGGAGATATTGAACTACGGGTACGTGGCCATTGAAGCACGCGCAGGAAAACGCCTCCGCCAGAGCTCTTGGTTCCGTGGCGAAGAGTCCGGTTTCATGCCAGTTAATGATCGGACAAACACTCCCGTCGTCGCCGATTCGAATAGTGGCGAAAGGCGCGAGAAGTCGCCGGCTAAAAGTCACGCGCACTGCTTCTTCAAACGAATTCTGATTGGTATGTGCCATTTGAATCAGCTTTGCGGGATCGGTAAAAGAAGGCCTACTTCGTTCTCTTGAAACTGTAATCGACTAACTCGGTAGTTGAGATAACGCTTCCTGTGTCTGTCATCGACTTGACCAGGCCAATCCAGTTGGCAAACCAGTAAGTCTTTTGCACCCCGGTTCCGCCTTGGACCACTCTTGTTTCCACCTTCATCGCCTGAAACTTTCCGGCCGGAACTTCGACCGTTTCGAGACCAGCGACGCGGCTGGACTCTTCGATGTCCACGCCCATCATTCCTTTTCCCTTCCATTCCCAGGCGGCTCCTGCTGTGAGTGGGTTCTTCAAATATTGTCTGACCGGCTGGTAGTCCGCTTTCATAGCCTCATTCCTGGGATAGGCAATACGATGCATGAGCACCCAACCGGCAGGCTTGGAATACCAATCGTGGATTGGCTGAAAGGTTGTTAACGTTTCCACCAAATAACGGCTGCTCCCGTCGCCTTGCTTCTCATCGCTGAGAACTTTGATGGTGAACTCTGACTGTTTATTGTCAGCGGTAGTCGAACGATATTTCCACCAGTCGCCAACGCGCAGAGGGAAGTAGTCTGGAGGTGGCTGCTTAGGGTTCTGAGCGACGATGGCGAGTGAGAGGGTGATTAGAATCAACGCGAGCGCATACATTCTGTGGAATTTTGACATGGTGTAATGTCCTCCTTGGCTGCGCATCGTATCACTGGCCAGAGTCCGAGCGGGAATGTTTCACACTATTAATGTTTCGGTGTTACGAGGTCAATATCACACGGCGACCGAGACCAGAGATTGTAGAGATCACTTGAAAGTCGCTCATGTTAGACTGTGAACGATCCAACAGTAACAAGTGTTTATCTTCGAGGCAGAGGTCTGATCATGAGTGATGCTCAAATCCAGGCGAAGCGACAGCTAGTTGTCCATTTGAACGATCTTCAAACGGCCGTTAGCGCGACACTTCAGAAGGCCGTGGATGAGAACGTCGTTGAGCGCATCTGGAAGAAAGACGCGTCGCTCTGGAAAACTGAGGCGGCACACGTCAAGATCATTTCAAATTCCCTCGGTTGGTTGAAGGTACCGCAGACGATACTCGACGCAGCTGACGAGCTGGTCGCATTTGCTGAAGACATACGCGCCTCCGGTGAATTTCAACACGTGATGGTTTGTGGCATGGGTGGATCTTCACTGTGTCCAGAAGTGTTGCGACAAACTTTTGGAAAGCAGGATGGCTTTCCAGAATTGCTGGTTCTCGATTCGACAGATCCTGACGTCATTGCGGCTTTTGCTGCTCAAATAGAGATCAACCGTTGCCTATTCATCATCGCCTCGAAATCAGGAACCACAACTGAGCCGGTAGCCTTTCATCGCTTCTGGTATCACGAGGTGGAGCAGACTCAGCCAGAGCCTGGCTCATCATTCATCGCGATCACGGATCCGGAAACGTTGATGGCCCGGACGGCAGTCTCTGAAAAGTTTCGGCGCGTCTTTCTAAATCCTTCAGACATTGGCGGACGCTATTCAGCGCTCTCTTACTTTGGAATGGTTCCCGCCGCGTTGATGGGCCGCGACATCAAAGACTTACTGCAGCGCGCGATCGAGATGTCTGAGAAATGCGGGCCGGAAGTGGCTGCTGACCAGAATCCGGCCGCGCTGTTAGGTGCTGGGATGGCAGAGTGTGCGGCCGCCGGCCGCGACAAATTAACCATTGTCACTGACGCTAAGCTTTCCGCTGTTGGGCTCTGGATCGAGCAACTGGTGGCAGAAAGCACGGGGAAAGAAGGGAAAGGCATCGTGCCTGTGATGGGCGAGCCACTTGGCCCACCTTCCGCATATGGGAATGATCGCTTGTTTGTTTCAATTGCTGCCGGCCCACAGGACGAGGAGACCATCTCAAAATTAAAAGCCCTTGAAGCTGCTGGACACCCGGTGGTCTATCGAGAGTTGCAAAGCTTGAGTGAACTCGGTGCGGAGTTTTTCCTTTGGGAGATGGCGACAGCGTTTGCCGGCTGGCGTTTGGGGATCAATCCATTCGATCAACCTAACGTTCAGGAGTCGAAGGATATGACGAAGGCATTGCTCGAGCGATTTGCGGCCAAAGGGAAACTGGATGAGGCGGTTCCGACCGCGACCGAAGGTTCGTTAAAATTTTATTCACAAAGCGAGGTTAGGAATTCGTCGGCGACCGAATTGGTTCGGGAATACATGGACCAGGTCAAACCAGGAGATTACATTGCACTGCTGGCGTACGTAGAGGAGACCGCAGAAATTGATGAGGCCCTTCAGTCGCTTCGTGTCAGTTTGCGTGATGCCACTGACTGCGCAACCACCGTGGGATATGGACCGAGATTTCTTCATTCCACCGGTCAGCTGCATAAGGGTGGTCCAGATTCCGGAGTCTTCATCCAACTGACAGCACCAGACAAGTCGGACTTCGATGTACCGGGCGAACCTTACAGCTTTAGCATATTGAAGCGCGCGCAGGCGCAGGGTGACTTAGAAGCATTGTTGACCCATCAACGACGAGCGCTTCGCGTCGATCTTGGAGACGATATCGTTCAGGGACTGGTACAGCTTCGAGGGATGTTGACCGGTTCAAGCCATTGAAGAAATCTCGCCCTGCGACGGAGTCGACTCCCTGGAGTGCGCCGCCTTGTCGGCGCGCCCTGGCTTGCGGCGGATTGGCGCCGCGTTGTGACGCCATTTTCATCAGGATTCGCAGAGTCCGTGGTCGAGGAATCAAAGCGCCGACAACTCGGCGCACTCCAAGGAGTTGATTTTGACAACAGCAAACATTGGAATGATTGGGTTGGGTGTAATGGGCCAGAACCTTACGCTCAACATCGAACGTAATGGATATTCCGTGGCCATCTGGGACCGCGAGCCCGCAGTGCGCGAGCGTTTTCTCGCTGCTGCCGAGGGAAAACGGATCGTCGGGACGGCTTCGCCTGAAGAACTAGTCAAATCACTCGAGAAGCCGCGCAAGATCATTCTCCTGGTGAAAGCCGGTCCTCCGGTCGACTGGACCGTCGAGCTCCTAAAGCCCTTCCTCGAACCCGGCGACATCCTGATCGACGGCGGCAACTCACATTTCAAAGAAACTGAGCGCAGACAGACCTCCCTCGCGCCCGAGGGACTGATATTCATCGGCTCCGGTACGTCGGGTGGTGAGAAGGGCGCTCTGCTTGGTCCTAGCCTAATGCCCGGTGGCGATCCCAACGGATACGAGCAGATTCGTCCTATCTTTGAGGCCATTGCTGCGAAAGTTCCTGATGGTCCATGCGTCACTTACATCGGCTCCGGTGGCTCAGGGCATTTTGTGAAGATGGTCCACAACGGAATCGAATACGGAGATATGCAGCTCATCGCCGAGGCGTACGACATGATGCGCACGGGTTTCGGTCTCCCCGGTGACCAGATCGCCGAAGTCTTCGAGGAGTGGAACAGAGGCGAGCTCGAGTCGTACTTGATCGAGATTACGGCCCAAATTCTTCGAGTAAGAGATCCCGAGACGGGAAAGCTCTTGGTTGATCTGGTGAAGGACCAGGCGGGACAGAAGGGAACGGGAAGATGGACCAGTGAGTTGGCATTAGAGTTAGGTGTTCCGATTCCGACCATCGATGCGGCGATTACTTCACGCACCCTCTCGTCCTTGAAAGCCGAACGGGAAGAAGCGCACAAGCAGATCAGTGTGAGGCGTGGAAAGGGATTTGGCGACTTCACTGAAGCTAGCAGGGCGGCGCTAAAAGACGCGCTTTACGCTTCCAAGATCTGCTCCTACGCCCAGGGCATGAATCTGATTAAGCGCGGTTCAGAAGAATTCAAGTGGAATATCAATCTGAGCGAAGTCGCCCGTATCTGGCAGGGCGGATGCATCATCCGGGCAAAGTTCCTCGGCCGAATAATGGATGCTTACAAGCAAAACCCGGATGTGAAGAGTCTGCTGTTGGACGCCAACTTCAAGTCGATGATCGAGAACGCGCAGGCAAACTGGCGCAAAGTGGTTAGCAGTGCAATCGAGCAGGGGATTCCCGTTCTGGCGATGTCTTCAAGTCTGGCTTACTTCGACATGTACAGAAACGACCGATTACCACTTAACCTCACGCAGGCACAACGCGATTTCTTCGGCTCGCACACATACGAGCGTCTGGATAAACCAGACCTGGGGTTTGTTCACACCGAGTGGGAAGAGCTGCTGGCTGAACAAGTACAGAATTGATAACCCTGTGAGGAGAAGCGTTACCATATTAGGGGCGCAGCCCTAGTTCGAGAGTTTAGACCCGGCTTGGCTTAGCCAACGCCTCACATCAGGCGGCGAAGGCGAACCGTGAGAGCCTTGATCCTTGAGGCAAGCAAGTGACTTTACTTTCCCGCTTCAACATTCACATCTTTGCTACACCCGACGATGTCGCGCACGCAGCGGCGGAACGCTTCGTGGTTCTTGCCAACGAATGTGTTCAGAACCAAGGCCTCTTTTCTGTCGCGCTAGCTGGAGGCAGCACACCGCGTCGTCTTTATGAGTTGCTGGCCACAGAGTCATTCAGGGATAAGATTGATTGGTCCAGGATCCATATCTTTTTCGGCGATGAGCGCGCGGTTCCTCACGATCATCCCGACAGCAATTTCCGCATGGCTAACGACGCGCTTTTGAAAAAGATCTCGATTCCGTCGGAAAACGTGCACGCGATGAACGGCGCAGGTGATGTAGTCGAAAACGTCCGCAGCTATGATAGGGAATTGAAGGCCTTTTTTAGCGCAGCCGAGTGGCCCAGATTCGATCTGGTTTTGCTCGGGTTGGGAAAAGATGCTCACACTGCATCGCTATTTCCCGGAACCGCAGCGCTCAGTGAAACTCGAGCTTGGGTGGTTGCAAACCGGGTTGAGGAATTGAGTACTTATCGTTTGACATTGAGCCCGCCGGCCATTAACGCGGCTGCAAATGTTGAGTTCCTGGTGACGGGGAATAACAAGGCAGAGGCTTTGGCCGCCGTGATCGATGGTCCAGTGGATACCAAGCGGTTTCCCGCGCAGCTCATCCAACCATTGGATGGCAATTTGATTTGGCTTGTCGATGCTGAGGCCGCGGCGCAGCTAACGACCAGAGAAAACTGAGCAGGAGTAGCGGAAACACGTTAGTGCTTCTGCCACTCCCGCGAGCATAGGTGGGTCTGAGATCCGATGATCGAAGATCTGAATTCTGAATCCCGAGACTCGGAGATCTGAATACGAAATCGGAGATCTGTAATCTGAGATCCGAGCATCCGGCTAACAGTTAACGTAGCCGAGTGCCCAGAAGACGATGATAAAGATCAGAATCGTCGAGATGCAGCCCCCGCCAAATTTCCAGGCTGCTGCACCGGCGAGAAGTCCGCGTAATGGTCCTTGCATAGGTTCCTCCTAATTTTGATTTCTAGAAGATCGAGATCTGAGATCTGAGATCTCATCTCTTTTTTGAAGCAGACTTCTTCGACCTCGAAGCAGACTTCTTCGACGTTTTCTTACCGGGAGACGCTGCAGGCTTTCTTGTCCTTGATGCCGGTTGCCGCTTCACCGACTTTTTCGCAGCACTACTTTTCGCCGCCGTCTTTGCCGAAGCTTTCTTCGCAACTCTCGCTGAAGCTTTCCTGGCAGCCTTTGCCGGCGCTTTTTTCGCGACTTTCTTACTCGATCTCTTTGTTGTTTTCTGCACCGCTCTCTTGTTGGCAGGGGCCGCTGCGGTTCCAATGCCTACCAGGTTTGCCAGTCGCTTCAAGACGCCAGGCTTCTCCGCTGATTTCGAGTTGCCAGCTTTAGCGGGAGCTTTCTTAGACGTTGATTGACCCTTGCTTGATGTGGGAGGCGGAGCATTTTCGTTTGATTGCGCGGCCTTTTCAGCCTCCATCTCAACACCCAAACGTTCGATCTGCTCATCGCTCAGCACTTTTTCTGCCTTATCAAACAATTCACCTTCTTCTTCTTCCACGTGGTGCTCGACATTTTCTTTGAGCACCTTAAGCTTGGCGTCCCATTCCTCGTTAATCGCCTGGGTCGCTAACTCGGCCAAAAGATCCTTGACGACTTTATGTTCCTCGTAAGCTTCAAGCGTGATTTCTCTCGAAGGTTCTTTGTTCTCGAGAGCTGGATACAAGAATTTCTCCTCAACATGTGCATGCAGATCCAGCTCACTCCTTAACTGGCTAAACAACTGCGCCTTTCCTGATCCAGTGGCGGACTCAATCTCCTTGAACAGCTGCGCGACTTTCTGGTGGTCGGTTTTTAGAAGTTTAAATGCATCCATTGTTATCTCCGTTAGGGTTGGGTTCTAGTCCCGCAAAGGGAGAGGTGAGCTCTTCGGAACTCACCTCGAGGTCGAAACTGTTTTCTATCACCGGTGAATGACGAGCTCGACCCTCGCGTTTGCAATAGGCTACCCGTCAGAATTTCCGCTAAGCGTTAGCGTGCTCCTCCACCAGTTTCGCCGCCGCCAGTGCCACCGCCGCCGGCGCCTCCGCGTTCACCGCTCTGCTGACTGCCCCCACCTTGCTGGCCGCCACCACCTTTACCGGTCTCACCACGTTTGCGGCCACCATCACCACCTTGTTGGTCGCGATCACCTTTTTCACCTTGCTGATCACCGCCACCTTGTTGACCGCCGCCACCTTGTTGACCACCCCCACCTTGTTGACCACCGCCACCTTGTTGACCGCCGCCACCTTGTTGACCACCCCCACCTTGTTGACCGCCGCCACCTTGTTGACGACCACCACCTTGTTGACCACCACCACTGCCTTGTTGATCCTGATTATCCTGTGACATGAAATAACCTCCCGTTTGTTCGTGCATTAGTTAGATCGTGAAAAGGGGCTGTACTAAAAACCAGACCGCATGAACTTCAGATCAAGCCGCGGAACCAAGCCCCGCATATTTATCGAACAGATTGCTGAGAACTCTGGATCCCCGGCAAAGCTGATGCCACACGATCAACTTCATTTGTTTCTGCTGCGCTTCATAAAGTTCAGAAGAGACTTTTCCGCGGGGTGAAGTTTTCGTCCCCGAAACCTGATGAAATCGTCCAACTTGTCGAAGTAACGCGGAATGATTTTTCCGCTTTCGAAGTTGTTAAGTATCTCGGGCGAAATATAGGCGCTGCGGCAAACTGCCGGTGTGTTGCCCAGAGCTTCAGCAGTTTCCTTGATCGCCTTCACGACCAAACGTTTTCTCAGGGTCCTATTGCCGTTCACCTCGGATCCAACTCGTGCCAGCGCGCACGCGCAGACCAAAGTGCCTGCCCAGGTACGAAAATCCTTGGCGCTGAACTTTTCTCCCATCACTTCTCGAATGTACGCGTTGATGTGTTGACGGGTGATGTTAACGAATTCTCCGTTGCCATTTTTAAACTTGAACACTTCGCGGGACGGCGAACGCAGAAGACTCCGCACCACTTTCGCAACCTGACGATCCTTTAGTTGACGTTGTTGTCTAACGCCCGACTTGCCTGGAAAATCAAACTCGATTACGTCGCCGTTAACCTTGAGATGTTTCGGTCGCAGAGTGGCAATCCCATAACTACCGTTCTCACTGGCGTAAACTTGACTCCCTGGCCGCATGAAGGAAGTAGAGATAATGCGAAGAATACAAGCCAACACTCGTTCCTTTCCCAAGCCTTCCTGGTTAAGGTGAGAGGCGACCTTCACTCTCATTGCCGGCAAAGCTTCAGCAAACTTTATGAGACGCTTAAACTTCTTGGCGTCTTGTCGGCGGACATGATTCTGATGATAGAGATACTGTGATCGACCGGCGGCATCAGTCCCGATTACTTGCACCGGGCCTCCTGGCGACGGGTTTATCCTTACGTTGGTCCACGCTGGTGGAATTTTTAGCTCTTCAATTCTCTTACGATCAGCAGCGGTGACCTTCTGACCGTCTGCTCGCTTGTAGTTGAAGCCACGCGACGGCGTACCGATTCGTCGTATCCCTGTGTTTTCGAGGCGCTCGCGTGTAGTCATAAGTTATTGCTGGGCAAACTAATCTCTGCCCGCACACTTCATTCCGGATTGAGAGCCTTAGTTGAAGGACGCTGAAGAGGTCCTCACTAGAAAAACTGATCTGACACCCGTCAGGAAAGTAGTCCCCACGCATTTATTGATCGCCGCGATCACCCTGCCCCGGTTCGACCTTCGTTTTAGCTTTCTGTCTCACGTCCTGGGCCAATGATCGGCCCTGGTCATCAGATTCCTTGAATTGCCCTTTGTCATCGCGTCGCACGTAACGCTTATCAGTGCCCGTGTCAATCAACTCACGCTTGCTACCTTGCTTGTCCGCCATCTCTGCCTCCAAGTTGTGTAGGCTTCCTATACAGCACAGGCTTCCCACTTGTTTAGTAACAGACCACCAATCGGTCATTCCGAGAGTTCGAACCTAGTGAATCGCAATCGCGGTGCCAAGTTTCTCTAATGTCTTTAATAAGCAGGTGATGAGTTCACCACTGGTCCAACAATTGTTTTTATCGAGGCCGCCCGATTCAGGCTCGGCAATTGCTAAGTCGAGAGATGTAAAGTTCTCAGAGAGGAGGCTAACCAAATGCCGAGGGGTGATAAGGGTGCTTACACCGACAAGCAAAAGCGCCAGGCTGAGCACATTGAAGAGGGCTACGAAAAGAAGGGCGTTTCAAAAAAGACCGCCGAAGCAAGAGCCTGGGCCACGGTGAATAAGGAATCAGGTGGCGGTAAGAAGAGCGGCTCCGGCCGTGGCAAGAAGACAAGTAGTAGTTCTTCCAAGAAGGGCGGAAAGAAGGCAGCTAAGAAATCCGCCAGGAAGACCTCGAAGAAGAGTTCCAAGAAAACATCGAAGAAGAAGTGATCAGACTGCATGGCCAGCACAACCCAAAGTAAGCGCGTGAAAAAAACAGATGCTTCGCCTTCGGCTGGAAGTCGAACGAGAAGCGCCAGTGTGAAGGGCCAACTTAAAGAGCCCAAATCGCCGATGCCGGCGCAACACCAACGCAAGCCGGGCATCGAGTCGAAGCTGAAACCACGACCGCGTTATGAGGCACTTAGTTACAAGGGTTCTGGAAAGTTAGAAAACAAAGTTGCTCTGATCACCGGTGGGGACTCCGGCATCGGCCGCGCTGTCGCTGTGCTTTTTGCGCGCGAGGGGGCCGACGTCGCGTTTACTCATCTTCCGGCCGAGAAGCGTGACGCGCGCGAAACAGCTGACGCCGTAGAAGCTGAAGGGCGTAAGGCTTACTTCATTGCGGGGGATTTGCGTAAACCGGAGTTTGCTCGCCGGGTGGTCAGTCAAACAATTTCAAAGTTAGGACGGTTGGATATCCTGGTTAACAACGCTGCTTATCAACAGCATCAGAAGGGACTCGAAAAGCTTTCGGAGGCGCAGTGGGACCGCACCTTCAAAACAAATATCTACGGCTATTTTTATATGACCAAGGCCGCGTTGCCGCATCTCGAGAAGGGAAGCGCGATCATTAATACAGGTTCGATAACAGGCCTCGAGGGCAGTAAAGAATTGTTGGATTACTCAGCCACGAAAGGGGCAATTCACGCCTTTACCAAATCATTGGCTCAGAATCTGGTTGATAAGGGGATTAGGGTGAATTGTGTTTCGCCGGGTCCTGTTTGGACTCCGCTGAATCCTGCGGATAAGGAACCGCAAGATGTTGCTAAGTTTGGAGCTGACACGCCGATGAAACGTCCGGCCCAGCCGGAGGAAATTGCCCCGGCATTCGTTTACTTCGCGTCCGAAACCGATTCGAGTTACGTGACCGGAGAAATTCTGACCTTGCTCGGCGGTGAGACTACGGCGGGCTAAATTTGATTACACAGGAGGATACGTTATGGGAGACAACGGTGGTGGAGGAAGCGCAGGCGTGGTTGCAGTCCTAGTGATTTTTGTGATTATCGTCGTGGCTGCGCTCTTTATTTTTGGCGGTCGCTTTTTCGGAGGCAATAAGAGCGTTGATGTAAACATCAGCGCGCCTTCGAGGTAGTTGGCAAGTAATGAGGTCGAGGTTGTCGCCCTTAGGGCGATAGCCTTTGTTTGTGGTGCCGCGTGTCTCTCCGCAGGTGGGGCAGCAATAGCTGCCGGCGCTTCTGCAGTCACGCGGCTTTACTCTGAAATCTGACCTTGAGGAGTTCTTATGAGTTGGTTTCGAAAGTTTTCACTGGGAGCAGCAAACGCACTCGGCGCCCCGTGGATGTTCATTGCTAACGTCCTGCTGATCATTATTTGGGCGGGCGCCGGGCCTTTTTTCAACTATTCAGACACGTGGCAACTTGTCGTGAATACAGCAACAACCGTATTCACTTATTTGGCAGTATTTCTCATTCAGAACACGCAGAATCGTGATGCCACCGCGATTCATCTGAAGTTGGATGAGTTGATCAAAGGCGTGAGTGGCGCCCGAACGCGTCTGGTAAATCTTGAAAATCTAACGGACGCCGAACTCTCTGATCTTCAGAACGAGTTTAGCCGTATCCGAACCAAAGCCACCAAGGATAACGAAGATAATGGGGGGAGATAACCATGTCCAGTGGGAGGCTGACCGTCGTCAGAACTGGAAACTCGCGGCCATTAGCAGTTGTTTACTTTTGTCCTCGAGAAGTTATGAAAAGATCAGCCTTAAAACAAACAGCACTGGCTCTGGTTCCCTCGAGATCGAGAAGTGCCCGCAAGTCGAAGGAAGCACCATCCAAGGTAAACGACTACTTCGACGGGTGGCTGCAATCCGTTGGACCCTCTGCCCTTCAGAACAATACTTCCGTAAGTAAACGTGAAGGCTTCAACGAAGCAAATAGACCCCTGACGCAACGCGATTTGAATCGCGTAATCCTGGCGACCGTGCGCGAAAGTAGCGATCATCGACACTGGCCACCCGGAGTCTTCGAGACATTTCTTTCGGCTGAAGTTATTCGTCCCAAACGCGAAAACTAGAGCTCACCTTGTAGCCGAGGTAGAAGCCTTCTGATTTTCCGCGTCCAGCCAGGTTTTCAGCGGCGCGAAATAATCAATAATCGCCGTCGCGTCCATCTTGTCTTCGCCAGTCATAGCCTTGAGCGCTTCGGGCCACGGCTTACTCGAACCCAGCGTTAACATTTGCTTCATCTTCTCCCCAGCCTGCTTGTTGCCGTAAATCGAGCATCGATGAAGCGGACCCGTGAATCCAGCTTGCTTGCACAAAGCCCGGTGGAACTGAAACTGCAAAATATGCGCGAGGAAGTATCGTGAATACGGCACGTTAGCCGGAACGTGATACTTCGCTCCAGCGTCGAATTCGTTTTCAGTGCGAGCTACGGGCGGAGCTATTCCCTGATATTTCTCGCGAAGCTCCCACCAAGCCTTGTTGTAATCGTTTGGCCCAATCTCACCGGAGAAGACTTTCCACCGCCATTGATCAACTAGATAACCGAATGGCAGAAACGCAACCTTGTCGAGCGCGCGCTGCAGCAGAAAGCCGGTGTCGGCGGTTTCGGGTGGAATGGCAGCGATCAAATTAAGTTGCTGCAGATATGGAGGCGTGACTGACAATGCCATCGTGTCGCCGACGGCTTCGTGAAAGCCATCATTCGCGCTGTCGCGGTAGAGAAACGGCTGACCTGCATAAGCCATCTGGTAGTAGTTGTGACCGAGCTCATGGTGCACGACTGAAAAATCTTCTTCAGTAATTTGAACGCACATCTTCAGACGCACGTCTTTCACATAATCGATATCCCAGGCACTGGCATGGCAAACTACGTCGTGATCAGCTGGCTTAGTGAACAGCGAACGCTCCCAAAAGGTAGGAGGAAGTGATTCGAAACCAAGCGAGGTGAAAAACCCTTCACCGTATCTGACCATCTGTTTAGGATCTGTGTTGCGTTCCTTCAGTGTCTTGGTCAAATCAAAACCGCGGTCAGCCCCCTGAGGTGCAAGCAGCGGATAGATGTTTCCCCATTGCTGCGCCCACATGTTGCCGAGCAGATGCGCAGGGATGGGTTTGTCCTCGGGGACTACATCCTTGCCGTATTTCTCGGAAAGCTTGTGACGTGTGTAGGTGTAGAGCGAATCGTAGAGTGGCTTCACCTGGAGCCAGAGACGTTCCATCTCAGCAGCGAATGCGTCCGGCTCCATGTCGTACTTGGCGCGCCACATCGCACCAGTGTCTTTGAAACCCATCTCAGTCGCACCCTTGTTGCTAAGAGTGACGAAACGTTCGTAGTTTTTTCGATAGGGAACGCTGATCTGGTGCCACCCGACCCATGTGCGCTTAAGTTCTTCCGGGTCGCGGCTATTCCCCATGATTGCGCCAAGTTCATCAATCCCCAGGCACTTGCCTTTGTCCCCATCCGGACAATACTTACCTTTGCCGTAGTCGCCCTCCAGTGAAGCCGCCAGCTTCGTGATTTCATCGCGCTCCGCCGCGTCTTTCGGCGCCGGCAACGTCAACGACAATTTCAGAAGCTTTATTTTTCGGGCCACATCGTAGGGCAAGTCGAGTCCATCAAACCTCCGCGACTGTTCCGCAAACTCCGTCGTCGCCGCTATGACATCCTTGTTGAAATCCGCGGAGATTGCTTCCGTATCGTCAGTGATGAAAGTGCTCTTGACCCAGTCTGCGCGGCTGTATTTGAGATTGAGCTCAAACAACTTGGCTTCAGCGTCGGTGATAAATTTCTCCGCTTCCGCTGGGGTGCCTTTCCCACCTGCAGTAGACACGGGACCAGGAGTCGCACATGACATGGCGACAAAACTAACGCATACGAGGAGAAAGACGGCCGTCCACAGCTTGCTACTGCGACAGATGGAATTCATGGTTGCCTCCGCTGCTGCTAGTTGACGAATTGGCTTAAGGGGATGCGAAGGATTGTAACCAGCGAAGGCTGAGATGAAAAGTACTAGCAATGTCCGACATGCTGGAGATTGTGAGGACTCCAAGCGCGATTTAGGGTAAGGACACCATTGTTGAGTGGCTTCTGGTCCAAGCTATTAGTTCGTCAGCGGCATCGCCAAGCCAGGAATGGGAGATTCGGTGTCAGACGCAGATGAAGGTTTGACAGGTTTCCGCCCTGAAATCGCGAAGCGGTGCTTCAATTTGTTGAAGGGTTGCTCGACCAGGTAGAACGACGCCGAAGCGATTGCTAAAGCAAGCGCCAATCTGGCCCAGGGTTCAAATTTCCCGAGTGTATAGAAAGAGGTATTCCTCACGATCAGCCAATGCCAAAGATACAAGCCATAAGAAATTCGACCGAGCCAACGCAAAGGTGCCCAGCTTAGAGCGAGCGTAAGGATTCTGGGTGGATAGTACGCAGCGATGAAAACCAGGGAAGCGCAAAGCAACGCGATTACAGTAAAGCCGCCTTGATAGAGAAACCGATCGGTGAATCCAACCACCATCATGACGTAAATCAGGCAGCCGGCCAGAGCAATAGCCAGGATGCCTAGCCATCGTTTCGGCGTCGCCACAAGATTTTTCACAGGCAACAGCGCCGTGAAGCAGCCGACTAAAAGTGCGTCGGCGCGCGTGTCAGTTCCGTAATAGAGCCTGCTGAAATCTGCACCGCCGTTCAATAAGCGATAACGGTGGACGAGAATTCCCACGATGGCTACCGCCAGTCCACTTGCGACATATCTCGGCTTGATTCTTAGAAACAAGCAGCCAAAGAAGACGAGCGGCCAGACTAGATAAAACTGTTCTTCAATCGAAAGCGACCAGATGATGGCTGTCGGATCCAGAGCTGTATCCCAACCGAAGGCCATTCGCCAATTCGTGGCGTAGACCAGAGCCAGGAAGATCAGTTTCAGTTGTCGCGTGAGATCGATCACTTTTGTGTGATTCGCTACCACAACGCAAGCCAGCAGATAGAGCGCCAGGGCAGGGCCGAGCCTCAGGAGTCTCCGCATATAGAAATTCTTCAAGGAGATCGATTTGGTATTGTCGAACTCTGCCAGCAGCAGCCCTGTAATCAGGAACCCGCTTAGAACGAAAAACAGATCGACGCCCAGAAACCCGCCTTGTAGAAGGAATGGCGTAAGTTGATGGTGAATTAGAACGGAGAGAATCGCGACGCCTCGCAGACCATCCAACTCCGGGACGTGCCGAGAGGCGAAATTATCCATTTGCTGCTTCTAGCTCTGAAGGAATCAATACCGGGGGGCTAAAAACTTTATTGGCTAAGAAGCATTTACCGCAGCTAAGGTTCAACTAGACCCTTCTTTATGTTTCGCTGCCATGCTTCGTAATTGCGAACCCGTCGTTTGGCTTGCTTGCGGGTAAGTCTAAGTTCCTGTGCGACCGAATCTATTCGCGCAGTTCGGTCTTTCTTCTTATCGTATCGATCGCCAGGTGCTCTCAAGTAGATTTGGTAGGCGCGTGTCCATTCTGACTTAATCTCAGCGGTCGCCTGCTTCCCGCGTTGTTCGGGCATATTCCATCCTCGCATCCCAATGTGATTGTGACACGGGATTCTAGCAGCGATACTTTCTGAACGATAGAAGAAAAACCGAGTGCGTTAAAGACTAGTCAACCCGTAGCACTAGCGAGGGCGACACACAAGAAGCACTATTCAACCCGACTCTCGATCTCAAATATCGAGAGACGGCGTGATGGCGACAACGAGTTGTTGAATGAAGTCCAGATTGGAATACCGCGCGGTTTCGGGTGACCGCGCGGCTCCTCCAGACTTGTAAAGAGTTAGGAGACTACACAGCTCTCCGGCCGGAAACCAGATTGATGATCAGCACCACTAACGCGATGACGAGCAGCAGGTGAATAAGGCTCCCACCAAAGCTCCCTAGGAAGCCCACCAACCACAGCACAAGCAAAATCACAAGAATTGTCCACAACATACGAGTCTCTCCTTTGTCGTTTACCGAATCTGGAAATCTTTAGGCAAGTTACGAGGGAGCAATGAGCATGCCAGTTTGTCATCGCCGCCAAAGACCTTGCGTTAAGCCTCATTAAAGCAGCGACTTGGCCAATGCAGGCATCGAGAACGCAGAGGCGAATAAGTGCCCAGCTGTGGAAAACGGTGCACGGGAATCATTCGGAGTTAACTAGTGTTAGGTATTGGAATTGTGCGAATTCGGTTCAATCATCCGGGTTGACAAAACGCGTAACTGTAACTATAGTTGTTACAGACAAAAGCAGTCATTTACGAGACAAAATCTTTATGTCCACGAGTAGCCGGTTCGCAGTCGCAGTACACGTCCTTACCTTGATGGCGTGGGCAGACGAGGAACCCCTCAAATCTGAGCAGTTGGCGGAGAGTGTTCAAACAAATCCGGTGGTTATCCGGCGGATGTTGTGCGAATTAGCTGAATCCGAACTCGTGGTATCCCAAACTGGAGCCATGGGTGGCTCGAAGTTAGCTCGAGAACCACATCAAATTACATTGCTCGATATTTACCAGGCGGTCGAGAGCCCGGGTGTTTTTTCATTACACCGGCACCCTCCCAGCCCGCATTGTCCTGTGGGAGTAAATATTGGAAGCGTCCTGAATGAAGTTCTCGACGAAGTTGACACAGCCGTCGCGCGCGTTCTTGCAAACATAACAGTAAAGGACGTCGTGGGCAGACTAAAGCCCTGCGTTGCCACTTCGAATGGAAAGAAAAAGAACGGCGCGAGACTTCAGATGGCGTCAGCGAGAAACTCGACGGGACGCGCAAGCGTATTATGAAAGCATCGAAAGTTGACGGAGCGAGAGCACTTTCGACAGTAAACCGAGACTCGCACGAAAGGATGGGCTTCAATTGAGTAGGCTTCAGAAAGATCAAGACGGTGTTGAGCCAATGGATTCGGTTAAGCCGAATTTCGCAGGTGCTCACGAAGAGCTTTTGGAGGACGCAGTCTCGATCGAGGACATCGACGAGGTATTAGAGAAACTGGCTACCGCGGGTATTTCAGGCACTGAGACTGACGAACCCGTGATTGGCGAGTCGTCATCATCGTCAGCCCGACCCGAAGATGACGAAGGCGCTCCTGAAGAGATGGAGCTCGACCTGTCAGCCGGTGAACTCGACAAGACTTCTGATCCGGTCCGAGTGTATATGCGCGAGATGGGCGTTGTGCCTCTGCTTAAGAGGGAGCAGGAAGTTTCGATTGCCAAGCGTATCGAGTGGGGACAGAAAAAGGCTCAAAAGGGAATTAGCCGTTCACCAGTCGCGGTGGCGGAGTTATTGAAGATCGGTTCGGAGCTTGAAGCAGGTACGATTGGAATCCGCGACGTCATCAATTTTTCGGATCAAACCGAAACTGAAGAGCACGAGGATAAAACTGAAGAGTATTTTCAGTGGACAGTCGAAGGCATCCAAAACATTCGCAAGCTCTACAAGCGTGGGTTCAAAGAGTTAGAGCAGATGATGGCGGAGCAGAAGGTTAAGCGTGGCAAGCCTTCCAAGAAGCTAATCAGACTCAAACGCAAGCTCGGCCGCACCAGGCTTGAGATTGTTGGCGAAATCGCCGGTCTGCACCTGAAGGAAGCAGTTCGCCAAAGACTGATCTCGACGATCGCTAACCTTCACCGCGAGACGCGTACTCTCGAACGTGAAATCGAAGCAACCCAGGCAAAGCTGAGCAAGAAGCGAATTAAGGCCGACGATGCAAAAGAGTACAAGCGGCAGATTGCTGCAGCCAAGCGTCGTTTGAAGGATATCGAGGCAGAGCACCATGTCTCGCCGCTCGAGCTCAAACGTTCACATCAAATGATCGTGACCGGTGAAGCACAGGCTGCGCAGGCGAAACATGAGTTAACTGAAGCGAACCTGCGACTGGTGGTTTCGATTGCCAAGAAATATCAGAACCGTGGACTTCAATTCCTGGATCTAATCCAGGAAGGGAACCTGGGATTGATGAAGGGCGTCGATAAGTTTGAATGGCGGCGCGGATATAAGTTTTCAACTTACGCCACCTGGTGGATCCGGCAGGCCATCACGCGCGCGATCGCCGATCAGGCACGCACTATCCGCATTCCAGTTCACATGATTGAAGTGATCAATAAGCTCAGAAACACTTCGCGTGAATTGGTGCGTGAATTAGGGCGCGAACCAACTACCGAAGAGATAGCGAAGAAGATGGGCATGTCGGTCGAGAAGGTAAGCAAGGCGCGTAAGCTGGTTCAACAGCCGGTCTCGCTGGAAACACCTATCGGCGAAAGCGGCGATTCCCAACTTGGCGATCTGATCGAAGACAAGTCGAGCACCAGTCCTGCGGAAAGAGTCATCACCTCTAACCTTCGGGAGATAACTGGCGACGTGCTGCAGACGCTCAGCCCCCGCGAAGAGCGAGTGATTCGCATGCGGTTTGGTCTTGATCGAGAAGGACACGAACGCACGCTTGAAGAGGTTGGGCAGGATTTTAACGTAACCCGCGAACGCATTCGTCAGATTGAAGCGAAGGCATTGCGCAAACTTCGGCATCCTTCAAGGGCACGAGTCCTGAAGAGCTTTATCGAAGGACAACGACAATAATCACAGGCTCGAGACTGATTTGCCTGAGGGCCGCAGTCGGCACGACTAAGAACACAGAGAATTCAGAAAAGGGAAACAAAGATGAGTGAGAAAGTGACGACCGTAACAGACGGATCTTTTGAGAAGGAAGTTTTACAGGCCTCCAAGCCGATGCTGGTCGATTTCTGGGCTGAGTGGTGTGCACCATGCCGAATGTTGGCTCCCACGATCGATGCTATTGCTGAGCAATTCGCAGACACCGCCGGAGTTGTTAAGCTGAATGTTGATGACAACACCGCGTCTGCCCAGCGCTACGGGATCAAGGGAATTCCCACCCTCATACTTTTCAGCCAGGGAAAAGAAGTCGAACGAGTAGTCGGCGCTACCAGCAAAGACTCGATCGCACGAATGATCGAAAAACACGTCAGTGTAGCTAACCACGCCTGATTATCTTTTCAAGGGAAGCTTCAAGGGGACCCGTGTTAGGGTCCCTTTTCTTTTATTCAGGACTCACCACGTATGCTCCGGGACCGGCTGACTCTCAATTCGCTACGATGACAAGGTTTATCGTCCACCCGGTCGTCAATCTGGCACAGTGTCAAAATGAACTGCCCGAATGACCGATTTTTTCCTAGTGCTCCGCTCTGGCTGACCGCTAAACCCTCAAATACTTAGGTTTTCCGCCCGGTTTGCTCGCGGTTCGCGTGGCCCGGAAGCTGCAATGCGGTCAAGTGCGAAATTCTTTCGCAGCCCGGAAGTTAAATCCAATCCCAGTCAGAGTCGGCCCCACGTGAACACTTCCACCTACAAATACCGTGCGCCAAAATGGTTTATGCGGTTGGTAACCGTGATTGGCGCTGCCGGAGTAGTCTTTTCGTGCCTGCGCTCCTCGCCCTCTCAGTTTGGCGCTCCTTTCCTCCTTCTCCTCCTGATAGCGTTCTTGACTGCCTCCCAATACTCGATCTCCATGCCCCGCGGACGAGGTCAGCTTTCGGTTGTAAGCAGCTTTGTACTACTGGCGCTGCTGATGTTTGGCGGCGACGCCGCGATCCCGTTTGCAGCAGCGGCAGCTCTTTCGTTGTCTCTCAGCCAGGGTCGTGAAAAGACGGTTGTGTTTTTCGACTCGGCCATTGCAGCGCTGAGTGCTTTCCTGCTGGTTTGGGTCGTCCGGCTGAATTTTGGATACGTTCTAGACCCGGGTGTGGGCTCTTTATCCGAACTGGTTGGACCACTCCTGTTAGTTGTTCTGATTCAGGCTGCTCTTAGTACTGCCCAAATAACAATTAACGAAGCTTATCTAATCAAGGAATCGGTTTGGCATAAGTGGAGTGCAATTGCACTGTGGACCTCGCTTGCAAGTCTGGCCGGCACGATTGGTACGTTTGTAATCTCACGAGTAATCGTTCTCGTTGGAACGACAGGATTCGTTGTTTCCACATTGCTCCTCTCGATCGTTTGGCTCACTTACAAGAGACATCGTGACGCCAACCAGCCGACAGGGCACGCCGATCCTCATCTCGCGGTCAAAGACACAAACGATCGATTTCGTAGTGCCTTCGATAACGCTGCCATCGGCATGGCGCTGGTCACGCCCGAAGGTCGCTGGCTTCAAGTGAACCAATCGCTCTGCCAGCTGCTGGGCTATTCAGAGAAGGAATTGATGGCAATCGATTACCTGAAAGTCCTTCATCCGAACGACCTCAGCCCCGCGCTATCCAACTTCAAAGATCTACTGCGCGCTCGCATACCTTCTTGTCAGATGGAGAAGCGTTATATTCATAAATCAGGTGACGAAGTTTGGGGACTCTGGAGCGCCTCGTTAGCTCACGACGCCCATACCCGAACGCCGAACCTCATCTTCCAAATTCAGGACATCACTAATCGCAAACACGCTGAAGAGAAGCTTCATCATGACGCTTTCCATGACGCACTCACCGGTCTACCAAACCGCGCGCTGTTTACCGATCACGTGAAACTGGCGATCGCGCGTTTGCATCGACGGGGAGACCAAAAGTTTGCGGTTGTTTATCTTGACCTCGATCGATTCAAGGTGATCAACGACTCATTGGGCCATCTGGGCGGCGATCAACTTCTCATCGGTATCGCGAGACGATTGGAAGGATCCTTGCGGCCGGGCGATACAGTTGCCCGAATAGGTGGTGATGAATTTACGGTCCTGCTTGAAGATATAGGCGACGGCAGCGAGGTCTCACAGATTGCCGAACGCATTCAGCGAGAATTGTCAGCGCCCTTCAGCTTGAGCGGCCGCGAAGTGTTTACCACTGTGAGCATGGGCATTGCGCTGAGTTCGCAGGAGTATGAACGGCCCGAAGACATCCTTCGCGACGCCGATACTGCGATGTATCGCGCCAAGAGCCTGGGCAAAGCGAGACACGAGACGTTTGACACTGGAATGCATTCGCAAGCGATCCAGCTGCTGCAACTGGAAACAGACTTGAGACGCGCGCTGACGAGACAGGAATTCCGTGTGGTGTACCAGCCAATCATGTCGCTTGAATCTGAGCGGCTGCGAGGATTTGAGGCACTCGTTCGCTGGCATCATCCGATTCGCGGCCTAATTTCGCCTATGGAATTCATTCCTGTGGCTGAAGACAACGGCATGATCGTTCAGATCGGCGAGTGGGTCCTGCGCCAGGCTTGCGAGGAAATGAAAAGGTGGCAACAAAGCTTTCCTTCGCAACCTCAACTCTTCGTTTGTGTGAACCTTTCGGTCAAGCAATTCTCTCAGCAGGATCTCATTGAGAAGGTTTCGACCATACTTCGAGAGACGAATCTGACTCCGGCCACGCTGAAGCTCGAGATTACTGAGAGCGCGGTTATGGAGAACGTCGAAACTGCAACCCGCATGCTCACCGAACTCCGCGAACTGGGTGTTCAGTTAGCAATGGACGACTTTGGCACCGGGTATTCTTCGCTTTCAAACCTGCATCGATTCCCGATCAACACACTCAAGATTGACCGCTCGTTCATCACGCACATGGTCGACAACAATGAGAACGCGGAAATTGTACGTACTATCTCCGGCCTGGCTCAGAACCTCGGGATGGATGTGGTTGCCGAGGGAGTTGAGACACGCGAGCAGCTGGGAATTCTTCGGGGACTTGGTTGTCAGTTTGGGCAGGGCTATTTCTTCTCTAAGCCGTTGGATACTGAAGGTGCCGAAGCTTTTATCTGCGAAACTTATTCACCGAATTTGCAAGTGCTCGAAGGCATGAACCTCGGCACGCAGGTTCCCCTCGCAGCCAGACGAAAGGCTCCGACGTCGCCAGTCACGTATGCGCGAGTCGTTTAGTCTTCGGCCGTTGTCGCCGTAGAATGCATCGGTCGGTTCCTTTTCAATCGTCGCACCCGCTTCAACGGCACTCCGAATCACCTCATCGGCATTATCAACATGAACGTGGATCGTGACTGCGGTTCCACCAAATGCGAGTGGACCGCGTATGCCGCACTCCGGGTACTCTTCTGAGAGCATCAAGGTCGCGCCACCGAAATCCAACTCAGCGTGCCCGGTCCGACCGCTGGGTTCGGTGAGCCGAAACTTTTCTTTGGCGACAACGCCTTCGTATAAAACTCAATCGCCTTCTCAGAGTTGTCAACGCACAGGTAAGCAAATAGCTCGTGTACTTTCATTTATCTAACCCTCTCTGCAGCAAGATGGTATGAGGGTGCTCGCTTTGTAAATTCCCGTCTTGAAGGAAATTACCCTCAGGTTTCGCTATGCAAGGGATCGACGATCCACGAACCTAAGACGGAAGAAGTTCGTGATATTTCGGCTGTGAATCGCCTTTAATTGTCACTCGGTTGTTCGAAGAATGGGAACATGGTTTGGGGACAATGGCGCAAGTTCCTCGTACTCGCCGGGTGTCACGCCAGCAAATTCTCGGAAGTGCCTGTTGAAATGCGGCTGGTCACTATAGCCGGCATTCAAAGCAATATCGATTTTTGCAGAAGTCTTTACAGCGGAGTGATCCAGGACACGCTGAATCTGATGGTAGCTCCGTTGAAGCTTATAGCGACGTAAAGTACGTATCTTCCAGGGGTCAGTGGCGAAGCGTCAAAAGCTTTCCAAATGGACGAACCTTGAGCAATTTGCGGAAGTTGGTCGCGTTATTTTTTACGATCACAAAAGCGCCCGCAAGATGTTTTTCGAATCGCCGTTCTCACCTCAGATGGAAACCGTTGACCAGATGAAGAAGATCGCTGGGTACAGTTGGATGGAAACAGTAATGGGATACTCTACCTTGGTTTTCACCCATGCAACCCCGGAGGGATCCGTCGAGGTGTTTCGCGCCATCGATCTAAATGGAGATACTGTCAAATACATTATGAAGCGGGGCGCGGTCACCACAGTGGTCGAACCAGTGAGCATTCAGTTGGGTGAGCCCGCGCCCGGTACGTTAGATCATAGCGAGTACTCTATGGATCAGCAAAGACAAGAAAAGGCGCATCCCGGAAAGACGTTAAAGGTTAACGAATTCAAACAATGACCAAAGACCTGGTTTGCGTGTAGGAGAAATATGCTGAAAAAAATGATTCTGCTTCTGCTGGGAGTCGGCTTGATTAGTACTGGTGTGTTGCTTTTCCGACCGTTGGTAAAATCACAACAGGATATTCCTCAACCCTACACCCTTAGATGGCGCGCCCAGCGAGCACTCGCAAACGGCGAGACAGAGATCTCGCAAGTCCTTAATCCCAGCCGGAGCGGTGTCACGGACGTAGCGGAAGCCATTTCACTCTACTCGTTAGTCGTAGCACAACCGGTAGCCTCAGTAGTAGTGGAAAACGACGGGACCGTGGCTACCTGGCATAAGTTTCGAATTATCGAAGCTTTAACCTCAAGACCATTGTGCACCGAGTGCGGTCCATTGCCTGATCCGCCTGCGGAGCTTGGTGTTATAGCCTCGGACCAATTAGCAGTGCCAAAATTGTCCGGGACAATGGTCGTAGACGGAGTCACCATTACCACCGAGGAAGCGGATTTTCCCGAGTTATTGCAATCTCAGTGCTACCTGTTATTCGTCGCGGTTGCTCCGGGCAAACGCGTCGCTTCAATGGCCATCGGACCAGTGGGTGTATACATTCTCGACCCCAATAACGTCTTCGTTCCGGTAACTCAGAATCCTAATCACATCGCCGGAGGCCTGGCCACTAGTTATGGAAATTCGTTGGAGCAATTGAAGTCGGCACTCGGAATTGCGCCGACACTGACGCCCACTCCTACCCCTTCGAATTGTAATCCCTTGCCTATTCTCGTGCAGAGATGCCTCGACAACGGGGGATCCTGAAATGTTGAAGCTTGTATCTGTTCCTAACTATCGCTCACGCAAAAACGCTCACACCATGCCTGAAAAAACCATCGCTCCTTTACTGCTATTCTGGCCATCAGATAGAGCTTCTCCTCGTCCACGCTGAGCGGGCGATACTCCGCGCATCGCAACGATCTATAACGGGCTCGGCGGAAAGGGACTCAGGCTGCCTTTTCGTAAAAGCGATCCAGAAGGTAATAGTTTGGGGACCACGAGCCCTTGTACATTGATTGGTCGCACTCCTCGGTTGACTGGCTTTCAACTGCCAGCGAGGCGCGTCGGCAAGGTCATAACTATTTTCTTACAACCGGTATTGCATGGACAGCATTAGCTAATCACACTTCCATGAAGGCACGCTTTCAAGAGGCTTGTATCTTTGACGCAAGCTGCATCCGACTCACTCCTCGTCCCGATGTCTTAAATCCAATTGCGTTTCTTGCGTTGCTGAACTCCCATGTAGTTAGTTTCTTTAAGATGAAATTCATACGGCACTCGCAGACTTGGGAGATAGGAGACTTACGCGCCGTACCTATTGTTATTCCTACTCTGGGGCAAGCAAGTCGATTGACTGAATTAGGCGAGCACGCGATTGAGGCGAAGCGTTTGAGTTTTCTAGGGGAACAGCCTGATCAAGATTTGGTGGTGTATGTGCGACTCTTGAACGAAGAGTTGCGGGCCAATGCGCCGACTTATCTCCAACCATCGGCTCAACTCCAGCTTGTTCGTGACGTTGATGATTGCTTAGGAGTAATCGAGCGCGCCGTAAATTTGGAGGCTGAGAAACTCTATGGAGTGGAAGGTTTCGGCCCGTTCGACGAATTCTGAGCCCTATGATGCTAAAGGAGCGCCAGATTTGAATAGATCCTCACAAGATGTCCCCAACAATTTACCAGTCGGGTCGGGTTGACCATTGGAGCACGCTTCCCAACTTAATATGTGTCGAGGCGTCAGCCCGACAAAAAGCGATTCTCCTACTACACTTCCTACTACACCGCTGTTTTTGAGGATCTTGAGACCGTCTCTAAGTTGTTGAAGGATTTGGAGGCGGCGATCGGAATCGAACCGATGAATAAAGGTTTTGCAGACCTCTGCCTTACCACTTGGCTACGCCGCCCTGAAAGGGATGAAGGATGAGGGATGAAGGATGAAATCCCAGCGATGAAGCGCGCTTCATCCCTCATCCTTCATCCCTCATCCTTCGAAAGAACTGGAGCGGGAGACGAGATTTGAACTCGCGACCCTCGCCTTGGCAAGGCGATGCTCTACCACTGAGCTACTCCCGCTTTGGAGCACGAGCGATTCTAATGATTGGATTTTTGTTGTCAAGCGAGCCCGTCGAAACGGAATGATTCAATTGTAGTAACGGTCCGACCACGCGCGCTTTCGAATAGATTCGGCTGTCCAGTGACTGCGCAGAAGACGAACGTCTGGGCCGGTCCCTCGTTCATCGTTCATCACGACAGTGACCACGTCAAATCGGTAAGGCTCGCCCGCGAGGTCAAACATGCGTAAATAAGCCCTTGCGGCCCGGGCAATCTGTCGCTGCTTTCTCCGATCGACATTTGCCTGGGGAGGCGCAAACCAGTCAGAGGCACGCGATTTCACCTCGATAAAACAGAGCTTCTCGGCATCGTACGCGACCAGATCGATCTCCACCGAGATCACTGCGCCAATCCTGTTTCTGCCAACCGGAATTACGAAATTTGCGGCAATGATGCTGTAGCCTTGTTGTTGCAGGTAGGCCGCCGCCAACTCTTCACCACGCTGACCAATCTGCAGGTGAGCTGCCAATCCAGCCGGTTCGAGTGTTTCAATTTCTTCAGAATGGTCCATATGAAGTGGAAGAACTCTCAACCTCCCAGAGATGTGTTGAGTCGTTCAAGGGCTTGTTTCCAGAAAGCCTTGTATTTGGCTGCCGCCTTCTCAGTTGGAAGTTTGCTATGTTGGACCGCAACCATACTCTTCGTTTCGCTCCTGGGGTAAAAGCCGAGTTCGACGCTGCTCGTCTTATCACTCCAGGTAATTCGCATTGACTTGTTCGCAGTCGCAGTTCGAATCACAAGTCCATCCTGATCCAACCATTTCTTCCGCAGCTTCTCATTCGCGAAGGACTCGTAGACCATTTTGATGGGTACATTCATAGTCTTACTGGCACTGATCTGGTAGCCATCAGGTTTTTGGTGTTTGTTTCGTAGTCCTTTGACTTGCTCATAGGTGACAGTAACCGTCTGGGTCCACCATGGCCCGACGCCTTCTTCGGTGTGAAGATATTTTGCGATCTCCTGGTGACTCATCTTCTTCGCGCCGGCGCGGTCGAGGATGGCAAACCATTCTTTCCAGACTTTTCCGGTTTTTGCTTTAACTGCTTCGTCGCTCATCCGAGGACTGGTGGCTTTTGTTGTTTTCGTGGGCATGTCGTTAGATTGATGTGTAATCAAGTTTTCAGAATCGCGGGCCTTCTTAAAGGTTGGGCTATTCTGTGAGCCACTACTGACCTTATGCGTCGCGGTCGTAGGCAACCTGGAGCCAGCGTTTCACCTCTGCATCGATATCTGCGAGTGAAGTGATTTCAATGCGATGGGTAATTCGATCTTTCTTCGCGAAGCCGCCGGTATCAATTAGCCGACCCGATGCTTTCGCGTCGCCAAGTGCAAATCCGAGATCCACACGGGTACGCGTTGTCGGTTTGATTTGCGCGAAAACATGATTGCGATAAAGCGGCACGATCGTTTGACAGGGGCAGGCTTTCGCTTCTTTTCCGATTCCAAGGCCCAGGTTTAGTAACGCTTCATAGATCGGTTTCAAATTCGCCTTCGAACCTGAAAACATTTTTTCTACGTAGCCTTCTGCGGCTTTGAGGTAAGCGTCTGGCTCACTCGCCTCAGTTCCTTTACCTTCAACCCGCTCAGCAAGCCACCACGCAGTATTGGTCCCCAAACCGTATTCTTCCTTGAGCCACACCCGTCGTTCCTTTTCGTCCTTTGGTCCATTGGTCTTAAGGAACCTCATCCACTCGTCGAGTGAGCGCCCGGTCTTCTGTTTCAATTCGCCCATCCACTTCACGGTTATCGCCACGCCTGGATGGACGCTGTAGATGGACGGTTTTGATGATTGAGTTGCTGCGCGCGGCATAACACCTCTTGCGTGGTATGAACATCATCGAGATAGGTAGCAAGGCAACTTCAACCCACCCGCAATGTGGCGGCACTGAATTCATTGCCACATCGTTAAGCTACTTGAAGATCCTATCTTCCTGCTTCTCCAAAATTGCTATGACGCTTCATTAGAGCTTGGGATTAACTGTTGCAAGAAATTCAGGAGGTCGCCTGGCTTTCGTCGCTTGCTCAAACGCATACGCGAATTTGATCAGTTTTGGTTCACTCCATGCGCCGCTAAAAAAGGAGAGACCCACTGGTAGACCAAACACGTAACCGGCCGGAACGGTGATGTGCGGATAACCTGCAACTGCCGATGCCGATGAGTAGCCACCCTTGAAATGATCACCATTGAGCCAGTCGGTTGGCCACGCTGGGCCTCCGGTGGGTGCGATGAGCGCATCGAGTCGATGCTTTCTCATGACGAAATCGATTCCCAGTTCGCGTGTCAACGAATGATTCTTACGCAGTGCAGCGCGATACGCGGGGCTCGATAGCGGGCCTTTAGCTTCCGCGCGAATGAAGAGGTCTTGTCCGAAGTAAGGCATTTCCTGTTCGCGATGTGCTTCGTTGAACTTTATCAGGTCCTTGAGCGAACGAGCGGGAATGTTGCCGCCCGTTTGTGCGAGATATGCGTTGAGATCGGCTTTGAATTCGTACAACAAGACTTCCAGTTCCGACTCGTCAAATTTTCCCGCGGTAGGAATGTTGGCAGGGTCGATAACGATGGCGCCTCGTTTTTTCATCTCAGAGATATGGTCGTTAATCAACTTGTCGACCGCATCACTGAACCCGAAGTTCTTGCGAACTATTCCTAAACGAGCACCCTTCAGTCCATCTCGATCAAGGAACTGCGTGTAGTCATTGAACCCCTTGCCCGTGCTCTTCCTCGTTTCGGCGTCCCTCGAGTCAACGCCGATTAGGGCGCCCAGAAGGATGGCTGCATCGCGGACTGTCCGAGCCATTGGACCAGCAGTGTCCTGACTATGAGCAATCGGAATGATTCCGGCGCGACTGATCAAACCAACGGTGGGTTTGATTCCCACCAGCGAGTTAGCTGAAGACGGACAAACGACGGATCCATCTGTTTCGGTGCCGATAGCAGCCGCGCACAGGTTAGCTGCTGGCGCTGCTCCGGAACCGGAACTCGAACCGCATGGGTTACGTGACAAGACATACGGATTTCTTGTCTGGCCGCCGCGGGCACTCCATCCGCTGCTCGAATTGCTTGAACGGAAGTTAGCCCACTCGCTGAGATTTGTTTTTCCAATAATCACCGCTCCGGCGTCGCGAAGTCTCTTCACGATGAATGCGTCGCGATGCGGTCTGGAATCCAAAAGAGCAAGGGATCCAGCTGTCGTCTTCATTCGGTCAGCAGTGTCGATGTTGTCCTTGATAAGAATTGGAATGCCGTGAAGTGGACCACGCGGTCCCTTGTCGCGTCGTTCGCGATCGAGTGACTCTGCGATCGACGTTGCTTCTGGGTTCAGCTCTATTACTGAGTTTATCTTTGGTCCATCTTTGTCTATGTCGGCGATTCGCTCCAGATATTTTCGTGCGAGGGATCGGGCAGTGAACTCTCCTGACGCCATGCCTTGCTGCAACTCTGCGATTGTCAGTTCCTCGAGTTCGAAGGCGGGCGGCCGCAAGCTGTTAAGCTTCCGACCATTTGCTATGGCTAGACTCGACGGATTGGCGATCGCATACGCTCCAGCAATGATTCCGGCTCTAATCAAATCTCTTCTATTCATGATCTCCCTGTTGGCTAGTTACGAGCTGATCAATCGGTGGGGCCGTGACAGGCAATTCAACGTTGTAGGCAACAACCAGGAGCCATTGTCCGCCACGCTTTACAAACAGATCGCTGAAGGCGCTTGCGCTTGTTTCGTCCTTGCCGTTTTTCCCGCGTGTGCGAGCCTTCTGCACGCCTGTCAGGAGGGCGACATCGCCGAAGATGCCAACCTGCATGTCGTCGGACCAGATGTCTAGGATTTCCACCGGAAACGACTTCACACTCTTAAGAAAATCGGATTTTCCAACCTCGGCTTGACCGGGACCACGGAAGACGAAGTCGTCTGCCACGATCTTGCTAAGCGCCTCGGTGTCTTTGTTTTCGATCGCTTTGAAAAGACTGCGTTCGACGTCGAGTAATAGTTCTGCGGTTTCGTTTTTCATTGGCTGTTGAAGGGGTGGGACCGGATGGCCGGACCGCCCAATCGCAAGACGATTAGAAGAACCGAAAATCTAAGAAACAATGCCCGGTATGGTCTAGCTCGATTCCCAACGACAGAGTGAAGGTCGTCCGACACTCCGAACGCATCTGGTCGAGCGAAAACCCCAGTTCGAGTATGACGAAGGTGCACCTTCCGAGCTCCTTTAGAGTTAGCCGCCGACTAATGCGGTACTTCGCTCATCAGCGCGAGCAGATTATCTTCGGAATCGCGAAAGGCGCCGATCCAAAGATCATATGAACCCATGTCGGCAACGATTGTGGGTTTCTCGACAAACGTTACGCCGCGTTCGACCAGTGTCGCAGTGGCCTCCTGAATGTCGTCAACTTTGAAGTAGAGAATCGAACCCGCGTGATCAAACTCTGGCTTGGCCGGCAGAGATAACATCAGCCTCACGCCGTCGCAGTCGAAGAACGCCAACTGCGGTGGAACACTGAACAGGTGTTTCATACCAAGCTTGTCGCGGTAGAAGGCTGTGGCCCGCTCGACGTCGTGAGCGTTAACCGCAATCTGGCCAATCGTCGATAAACCAAATTCTGTTCCGCTGTTCATTAGGCCCCTACCTCCGTGTGACAATCGAGTACGACATTAGCATCGACTCTTCCAGTGCAAATTTCTTAGTTTGATTGAGTTGCCCAGAATCTACCGCGAGCATTCGGTTGTGTCCAGAGCTGTGTTCGAGACATGGAGATTGAACGAACAGTATCCAAGGTTGTTTGCGGAAATGCGTTAGGCATCGGCTTAGCCGCTGGATGTGAGGCGGCGGCTCAGCCCCGCCCACCCATCGACCCGTTGAATTGGGGCTGCGCCCTGGAATAGGCTGTGTCTCTTTATCATTTGCGATTCGTCCGAGGCATAGCCTCCATCAAGGAGGAACCACTTTACGGCGGGGCCGAGCCACCGCCTCCACATCCGGCGGCGAAGCCGATGCCAATATGCATAGCCACTCTTGGAGGCAAGTAACATGGTTACTCTCGACCTCCGTTTGGTAAATTCGGATAGTTGTCCTAACGTGGTCTATTCAAATCACTAAAGGAGAGTATGAACGAGAGAGATTTCCTCGGGGAGAGAAGTTAGTTCCGACATGTCGAACGAAATTGAACAAGACCCTGTAGAGCCGAGGCAGGCGCCGCCGCTTGTGGCTATTGTGGGCCAGCCAAACGTTGGCAAGTCGACCCTCTTCAATCGTCTGATCGGTCAGAGGAAATCAATCGTCGGCGATGAGCCTGGGATTACCCGCGATCGGATTTACGGTGAAGTTGAATGGAGTGGGCAGCAACTTTCCATCGTCGATACGGGGGGAATCGTTCCTGATGACGATGCGGTTATTCCCGCTAATATTTTTAAACAAGCTGGCTTTGCTATTGACGACGCTGTTGCTTTGGTGTGGGTAGTCGACGCTAGACAGGGAATCACTCCGCTTGACGAAGATCTCGCCGTGCTCTTGCGATCCACCGGCAAGCGCGTCCTGGTGGCAGCGAATAAATCGGAGAGCGCACGTGTCGAAGCGGAGGCCTCAGAGTTTTATCGATTCGGTTTTGAGGAAGTTTTTCCAGTTTCGGCAGAGCAGGGTGTTGGATTAGGCGATCTGCTTGATGCGCTCGTTGACGGGTTGGGAGACGACAGGCAGGAGCGGCCGAGTGAAGTCGAAAGTCGACGAGATGAGATTCGTTTGGCAATCGTGGGCAGGCCAAATGTAGGAAAGTCTTCGCTGCTAAACGACTTGATTGGTGAAGAGCGTGTGATTGTGTCACCGGTCGCCGGCACGACCCGCGATGCAATCGACTCGCTACTCGAAACTTCAGATCATAAATTTCGCCTGATCGACACCGCTGGAATTCGCCGCAAAGGAAAGACTGGCGAGATGGCCGAGAAGCTGTCCGTTGTGATGGCGATGAAGAGCCTGCAACGTGCAGATGTCGCGATTGTTGTCATCGACGCCGAGGAAGGTGTTACCGCACTTGACGCACATATCGCAGGATATGCTTATGACGCAGGATGTTCGATCATCATCGCCTGCAATAAATGGGATGCGGTAAAGGACAAGGAAACGGGCACAACCTCGGAATTCGAGCGGAAAGTCCGCGATAAGATGAAGTTTCTCGACTTCGCTCCCGTCGTCACCATTTCTGCGTTAACTGGACAACGAGTAGCCAACATCCTGCCACTTGCCATTCACGCGAATGAGTCGCGCAACCGCCGCATAACGACGTCTCAGTTGAATGCATTCTTCGAACAAGCCGTGTCCCAACCTCGCGGTGGCACCGCCCCTGCGCCAGTGAAAGGTGGAGTCTCACGACTTCACGTGCAGTATATGACGCAAGTCGGGTTGCGCCCGCCGACGTTCGTGGTGTTTACCTCTGGTGGCAAGGGCGAACTGCACTTTTCGTATGTCCGCTATCTGCAGAATCGTCTGCGCGAAGAATTTGATTTCTTTGCAACTCCGCTGCGCATTGTCGAAAAACGTAAGCAGCGCCGCAAAAAATAGCACGCCCCATCCAACCTCGAATGTCTGATAAGCCCGCAATTGCTTTTGAAGTTACTGCTAGATCGGGAGAAGCACGCGCTGGCGTTTTAACTACTCGTCGCGGTCAGATCGAAACTCCGGTCTTCATGCCAGTAGGAACCGCTGGCACCGTTAAAGGTGTTCGCTTCGAAGCGCTCGAAGACGAGCTCGACGCTCGCATTATCCTGGGAAACACTTATCACCTTTGGTTGCGACCTGGACCGGAAGTGCTTCGGGCCTGTGGCGGGTTGCACGGGTTCACCAGTTGGGAACGACCGTTACTAACCGACTCCGGCGGTTTTCAGGTTTGGAGTTTAGGCGCGTTGAGGAAGATTACTGAGGAGGGCACAGAGTTTCGTTCACATGTGGATGGCAGCTTGCGATTCCTGTCACCTGAGGTCTCAATGGAGGTTCAAAGCGCGCTTGGTTCAGAGATTGTGATGGCTTTTGATGAGTGCGCCGCGGGAGAAGCGCCCCACGATGTTGCGCAAACCAGCGTGGAGTTGACCACACGTTGGGCGGAACGGTCTCGTGAGCGGTTTGATAGTTTGCGGTTAGAGAATGTCGATACCGGACGAAAGCCTGAGAATGGCCTCGTCAGTGGTCACCAAGCGTTGTTTGGAATTATTCAGGGCGGGGCGCATTTAGACCTTCGACGCGAGAGTCTTGAGCGCACCGTCGAAATAGGCTTCGACGGTTATGCGATAGGCGGTTTAAGTGTTGGGGAAGAGAAGTCGGTCATGTGGAATGTCGTGGGCGAAATAGGCCCTCAAATGCCACAGGATCGCCCGCGTTACCTAATGGGGGTTGGTACGCCGGAGGATTTGATCGAGGCTGTCTCGCTCGGTGTCGACATGTTTGACTGCGTCCTTCCCACTCGGAACGGTCGGACGGGCCAGGCATTCACGTCTCGTGGCAAAGTAAACATCAAAAACGCGCAGTGGGCGGTCGACTCCAGGCCGCTCGACGAAACTTGCGGGTGCACGGTTTGCAGACGACATTCCCGAGCCTATCTTCGTCACCTTTACATGTCAGGTGAGCTTCTGGCCAGTGTCTTGTTGACCCATCACAACTTGGCCTTCTTCCTTGACACTATGCGACGTGTAAGGCAATCTATCCGGTCTGGCGATTTCACGAAATTTCGACGAGAGTTTACTGGGGGGCTGAGCGAAGCCGTGTCATCAAACTCTTTCAGCCAACCTTAGCTGTTCAAACTCTGTCAAATTCTGAAAAGCCGATTTCATAACTCCGAAAGATAATACCGATGATAATTTTCTTGTTGTTTCAAGGCGGCCTTGGCGCTCTCAGCGGATTGCTGCCTATGCTCCTTATCATAGCCGTTTTTTATATGCTCCTAATCCGGCCGCAACAGAAGCGACAGAAGGAGTTACAGCAAACCATCGCTGAATTGAAGACTGGCGATAAGGTTGTGACCACGGGCGGAATTATAGGAACGATAACCTCGGTCAAAGACACGAGTTTCATCATCCGAAGTGCAGAGAAGTCGATGCTTGAAATTGCGCGTTCAGCAATCGCGGGTATTGATAGTGAAGAGAAGAAATAATCGCGCAGAGTCTTGATACCGGTAAAGATTTGAAATGAAAAAGAAGAACCTTGTTCAGCGTGCCGTCATTATTCTGATTGTTACCGTGGTCAGCTTGTACATCGTGATTGGACCACGTCATCGGCCGACACTCCGTGACTTTACCTGGTCAGGAATCAAGGCCAACCTGGCTTCAAACATCAAGTTGGGTCTCGACCTCAAAGGCGGCGCGCATTTGGTCATGCGCGTTAAGGTTGAAGAGTTTCTCAAGACTCTAACAACAACCAACGCGAGTGCCATTCAGGCAGCCGCGACTGAGGCGGGCCTACCGGTTACCGCGGTGAAACCGGAAGCAAGTCCAGGCAATTACCGAATCACCTTGGAGACGAGCGATTCTTCACGTCTAGGCGCCATTGCTGATGCGGTCAAGAAGAAAGTGGATCTAACCCAGTGGTCCGAGTCTCAAAGCGGTGCGACTATCGCCTGGAGTTTGAGTGGGACAGAACAACGAAATCTCGCAGAGTTGGCGACCGAACAAGCCAAACGAATTATTGACAGCCGCTTAGACGCCGTAGGTGTTGCCGAGCCTCTAGTACAACGACACGGTTCCCAGAGTTCGTTCCAGATCCTCGTACAGATGCCCGGAATTCAGGACCCGGAACGAGTAAAGCAACTACTTAAGGCTGAATCGAAGTTGGAGTTGGTCCACGTGATGGGCCCTGGCAGTCCATCACCGACACAAACTTTCAACACTGAGGAAGAAGCAAAAGCCTCGTTAGGTGGAACAGTCCCGAACAATCGCCGTGTGCTGCCATATTCAGAACGCACCGAACCAACTGCAGCAGGTTCAACTACTCCGCAACCGCCGGGAGAGAAGAAATGGGTTGTGGTGGAATCGCCTGCAGTGGTTGACGGCAGTGAACTGCGAAATGCGGCGGCAACCCAGGCCCAGGGTGGTGGCAGCGAGTATTCGATCTCTTTCGCGTTGAAGCCGGCCGGCGCTGAGAAATTTGGAGCATGGACCGGTTCGCACATAAACGAATACATGGGTGTGGTGCTTAACGATGAAGTGAAGTCAATCGCTTACATCAAGTCACAGATTAACGACCAGGGTGAAATTTCCGGGAGATTTACCAAGCAATCAGCTGATGACCTGGCTCTTACATTGCGTTCCGGCGCGTTGCCTGCTCCTATCGAGTACATGGAAGAGCGCACTGTTGGACCAAGCTTGGGCGCAGACTCGATTCGCTCGGGAGTTAGAGCGTCATTAGTAGGGTTGCTGCTGGTTGTTGCCTTTATGCTTTTCTACTATCGAGGGTCAGGGGTCAATGCAGTGGTGGCCTTAATTCTCAACATGATCTTGATGTTGGCCGCACTAATCGTTTTCGGAGCAACTCTCACACTGCCAGGTATTGCGGGAATAATCCTGACGATCGGTATGGCCGTGGACTCGAATGTACTTATTTTTGAACGCATTCGTGAGGAGCTGAAGAGTGGTAAGACGATTCCTTCGGCGGTTGATCAGGGTTTCGCTCGCGCGTTTGTAACGATCATCGATACTCACGTTACTACAATTATTTCCTCGCTGTTCTTGTTCGTGTTCGGTACAGGAGCGTTACGCGGATTCGCAGTGACTCTTGTCCTCGGTTTGTTGATAAATCTTTTCTCTGCAGTCTATGTCTCGCGCACCATTTTCATGTGGGAACTGAGTCGCAAACGCAAGATGCAGACCTTGAGCATATAGCGTTTGGAACGTTAAGCGCGAAGCTGGATTGGTTAAATTATGATTGAAGTTTTTAAGAACGTTAATATCGACTGGCTGGCAAATCGCCGAGTGTTCATTGGTATTTCTGTTGTGCTGATGCTGGCTGGCCTGGGTTCAGCGATTTATCGCCAGTCTGCACACCCGAATGGCACCGATGCCTTTAACCTTGGCGTTGACTTCAAGGGCGGGACAGTGGTGACAGCTCGATTTAAGCAACGTCCTTCTGCTGAAGCCATCCGTGATGCTTTGACTGCAAATGGGGTTAGGGATTCTGTCATTCAGCCAGTCATCGACAAACCCGATGTCGCATTGATCAAGCTCCCGCTAGCTGGTACCAGCGAGGCCCAGTCGCAAGAGCAAATCGATCAGGGAAGGGCTCGTGTAAAGACGGGGCTAAACCAATTCGGTGCTGAAGGGGACGCATACGAGATTATCGGAACGGATGCGGTCGGTGCCGTTGCCGGTGCTCAGCTTCGGAATAAAGCAATTGCAGTAACGCTTGCCGCGTTGGTGGGCATTCTCGCCTACATGGCCTACCGGTTTGAGTGGACATACGGCATTGCTGCGGTAGTTGCAGTTTTCCACGACGTCCTCGTGACCCTCGGTTTCTTTTCCATCTTCCAATGGGAGATCAGTCTTACCGTAATTGCAGCGCTTTTAACGTTGGTCGGTTTTTCAGTCAACGACACAATCGTTGTGTTCGATCGCATTCGAGAGAATCGGCGCCTACATCGTCGCGATTCGCTTTACAAGATTACAAATGACGCGGTCAATCAAACGCTTTCCCGAACTGCGATTACCAACGGTCTGGTGTTTCTTTCAGTTCTGGCTATGGTCCTCTTCGGCGGGGAAGTTTTGCGAGGGTTCTCGCTGGCTCTGTTGATTGGCGTGATATTCGGTACTTACTCATCGGTCGCGATCGCCAGTCCCATCATGGTTTGGTGGGAGCAGCGCCTTGATGCAGCTGAAAAAACCTCCGCTGCTGAGATTAGTCGCGTTTCGCAAGAAGGAAAGCGAAGCACAAAGACTACCAATCGCAGACCGCTTCAGAGTGGAACTGCATCGCGGTCACGCGGCGCCAGTGGAAGCTAGCTAATCTATCCTTGAATCACAAACGATCTAAGTTTTCAGTCTTTGTAATCTCTAAATTTGCCCTTGACTTTGCCGCGCCTTGCGGAATAGACTGCAGCCGTTGCTGGCCAATTAAATACTCAAGAGTCGACCCGCGTTGTGAAAGCTAAGGTTGGGCGCGCGGCAGTCTGTTGAGAAGGGCCGGCGAGTTTTTTCTCGCACAGCGGCTTTTTCAATTGATTCACGATTATCAGATCGCTGGCTGCTGGTTCCCCTTCATAAATATTAGCGACACAAGCGGAGTCGACGCTTGAGCGTTACGTTTAGCAATAATTCGCTACGAGAGTATTTTGCGCCCCTGATCCATTTGGCACCGGAATAGGGAGGATTAAAAATGTTCGATAATCTTGTTGAGTCTGGTTCGCACAAACAAGACCTGTCGCGAAAAGGCTCCTTTCTTTTGGGTACGTTCATAATCTATGCCGTCCTCGGCATAGCTTTGGTTGTCGGCAGCATCATTCTGATCGTACCGGATCTTGATACTCTGGATCTGGAGCTGACGACACTTGTCGCACCCATTCCCGTGCCCCAACAGGCAACGCCCGAGAAGCCGCAGGAAGCAAAGCCGCAAAAGGTCGAGCAGAATGTTGACGTCCGCAAGGAATTAATTGCAGACGTGAGCAGGACCGAGCTCGTCCCGAAAGAGGTGTCGGCAAAGGCCAGTAATATTCCGCCAGTCAGGCGCGGTGTTACTACCGTTGTGGGCAGCTCCGATTCGAACGCTGCTGCGCCAATCGCTGCAGGACCTGGCACCGGGACAGGACTGGTGGCTGGCCCGACCAGCGTGAATATTGCGGACGAACCGCCACCGCCGCCGCCACCCAAGCCAACTCCACCGAGGGCGCCGATTTCCGGAGGCGTGCTTAATGGCAAAGCGATCAGCCTGCCCAAGCCGGCTTATCCGCCCATTGCCCGTCAAGCGCATGCCTCGGGGACAGTCGTCGTCCAGGTTACGATCGACGAGAACGGTAACGTGATCTCAGCAACGCCTGTGTCGGGCCATCCATTGCTACGAGCAGTGGCGGCTGCGGCTGCACGCGGTGCGAGATTTTCGCCGACCAAACTGTCGGGTCAGCCCGTGAAGGTCACTGGCGTAATCACGTACAACTTCGTCGCTCAATAAGTGCGGAGGTTCGGCGCCGTACGAGCCTCAGCAGGCTCATTCTGCGAGTTCCCTGCGAGCTGTAAATGTAAGAAAAACCTTTTGGAGGGTTCACCGTGACTATTTTAACGAGTCTTCTAGGAACGAAATTACTTGGAGTTTTGCTGTTGATGTGGCAGGAAGCCGCCCCGGCTGCAACGCCTGCAGTCGATCACTTCTCACTGGTAACGATGATCAAGAGTATGGGCGCGGTCGCCATCGCCGTAGTCGTGATTCTTTTGATCATGTCCGTTTACTCGATCGCGATCATGGTTGAGCGCTACTTGACCTATACCGCCGCTAAGAAGCAATCGCGTGAGTTTGCTCCTCGCGTGGCCCAGGCGCTGAAGAATGATCGAATCGAAGAAGCGATTAATATCAGCGACAAGCATCGCAAGTCGCACCTCGCCATGGTGGTGAGCAGCGGACTACAAGAGTTCCGAGCACACGAACAGTCATCCGATATATCGGGCGACGAGATCGAGGCGTCCAAGCGCGCCCTGCAGAGAGCGATCGCCATCAAGACTGCCGAGTTCAAGCGTGGTTTGTCAGGGTTGGCTACCATCGGCTCCACGGCGCCGTTCGTAGGTCTCTTCGGCACTGTGTTTGGAATCATCAATGCGTTCCGTGCGATGGGCGACGCCGGCCAGGCTGGTATCGGCGCTGTCGCCAGCGGTATTTCGGAAGCTCTGTTTACCACGGCCCTCGGGTTGTTGGTGGCAGTTCCGGCCGTGTGGTTGTTCAACTACTTTACCGGCAAGGTGGATGGATTTATCGTGGAGATGGACAACTCAGCTTCAGAGTTGGTTGACTACTTCATTAAAAACCGTACCAAGCAGCTGAAGGCGTAATGCTGATCTAATTGAGTCCCTGGTCATTGAAGACCGGGGATTTAGATTAGGGGTCGGCGATGTATTTGCCTTAAGGAGATTTAGCCATGGGAATGTCAGGCGGCGGAAGCGGCGGCTTCAATTCTGAAATTAACGTCACCCCGATGGTCGACATCATGTTGGTGTTGCTCATCATCTTCATGGTGGTTACGCCCATGCTTCAGCACGGCGTAACTGTCAACTTGCCGAAAGATCTAAACAATCCTGAAGAAGATCAAAAGATCGTAAAGGACACTTCGGTGGTGATTGCTATCCCCAACGATGGTGAGTACTACATTGGCAAGGACAAGATCAGCAAGGACAAGCTCAAGGACAAAGTTGAAAAAATGCTAAACGCCGTTAAGAAGGAAGAGGACAAAGTTGTCTACATCAAGAGCGGTACTGGCGTTAGTTACGGCGACGTAGTCACGGTTATCAACGAAGTCCGGGCATTAGGAGTGGATAAGATCGGCCTTGTGGCAGATAAGAAGAAGGGCGGCGCAGCGGCGCCTGCGAAGCCTGCGGCCGGTTAGTTATCGCTCGAGATTTAAGTCGTTTCAGAGGAGTTAAGTTCATGTCGATGGATGATGGACACAAGAAAGATACTGGCGCCAAGGCGGTTCCGTATATCAACGTGACGCCTTTGATTGACGTGCTTTTAGTGGTGCTGATCATTTTCATGGTGATCACCCCACTTAAACCGAGCAAATTTCAGGCGGATATTCCGACTCAGCGCGACCCAAATGAGGACTTGAGCCAACTTAAGCCAAACCCGCTGACCCTCGTAGTTTCGATTGCGAGCGACCTTTCACTGAAACTCAACCAGGACGGCGTCGGTTCCGTGAATGACACTTCGGCCTTGAGTCAGCGATTGGCCCAGCTCTTCCGCGAACGTAAGGCTCAACGTGCTTATAAGCCAGGCATGGAAACCCGTTCTGATCTGCCGGAGGATGAACGTCTGGAGAGAACGGTTTTTGTGAAAGCACCGCGGTCTCTCAAATACGGTGAGGTCGTCAAGGTGATCGACGCGATAAAAGGGGCTGGCGCCAGTCCTGTAGGATTGCAGGTCGACGATCTGCCTCAATGAGTTTTCACCGGTAACATAAGCAAAGAATACAGCTCTAGCCCGATGTGGGCCCAATTATTGAAAACGGAGCTATCGATAAATGAAACTCTCTCAAACTAGAATCGTCATCGCATTGGCGATTCTCGTTGTGACCACCTCGAGCTGTGGGGTGGTAAATCGGGTCCGTGCCAAAAACGAATTGAATGAAGCAGCTCGTGCATATCGCGAGGGCAATTTCGTTGATGCGGAGCAGCGTTCAAGACGTGCGGCAGAACTCGATCCGGATAGCAAGACAGCGCCGATCTTCATTGCCCGTACTATTCACGCTCAGTATCGTCCGGGCGTTCAAACTCCAGAGAATCTAGCCAAGGCCCAGGAAGCTATTCAAGCTTACCAACAACTGCTTGCTAAAGATCCGACTAACGAAGAGGCTTACAAAGCCATTGCTTATCTTTACGGCGCCATCAAGGACGAAGATAAATTAAAGGCGTGGATCACCGCACGTGCGACTAATGGAGCTCTGGAATCGCCAAAGCGTGCTGAAGCTTATGTGGTCCTCGCCAGCAAAAACTGGGACTGCTCCTTCAAGATCACCGAACTGCCTACCAACAAGACAACGACGCTGGAAACGGGTAATCGGGCTAAGGTTACTTACAAGAAACCAACGGATGCGAAAGATTTTGACACGGCCCAGGCTTGTGTAAAGCGAGGCCTGGAAGAAGTGGAAAACGCCATCAAGCTTGATCCTAATAGCGAGGCTGCATGGTCCTACAAAACGAATCTCTTGTTGGAAGCGTCGAAGCTCGCTGAGATGGACGGCAAAATGGATGTGAAAACCGAACTGGATAAGCAGCGCGATGTGGCCGAGAAGCGCACCAGGGTCCTGAGCGAAGAAGCTCAAAAGAGGAAAGACGAAGAAGCCAAGAAGGCAGCTGAAAAGCCCGCAAAAGACTAGCCTTCTCGTTCTCTTGGGGACTTGATCGTGGTGATGCTCGACTTTCGAGTCGGGCATCACCTTTTTGTTATACTTCAATTTTACGTTGCAGATCTCAAACCAAGAGCTACCTTCCAGATGATTCGCATTGAAGAGATTGTCGAGACCGTTGCGGGTAACCATCCGCAAGCGAATCTCGATTTGCTTCGGCGCGCCTACCTCTTTTCCGCTCGTGAGCACAAGGGTCAGAAACGTGCTTCGGGCGAATCATATCTGGTCCATCCGCTGGAAGTTGCCAACATACTCGCTAACATGAAACTCGACGAGGTGTCAGTCGCCACCGGCCTGCTTCACGATGTCGTTGAAGACACGCTGGTAGACCTTGACACTATTCGCAAATACTTCGGCGAAGAGATCGCCCACCTCGTAGACGGCCTCACTAAGATCGCACAGATCAGCAACATCTCTCGTGAAGAACAGCAGGCGGAAAATGTTCGCAAGATGCTGCTGGCAATGGTTGACGATGTACGTATCGTGCTTGTGAAGCTTGCCGACCGGCTTCACAACATGCGTACGCTGCAGTATCTCAACCCCGAAAAGCGCAAGCGGATCGCAGAAGAGACGATGGAAATTTTCGCCCCGATCGCCCACCGGCTGGGAATGGGTAAACTGCGCGGTGAACTTGAAGACCTCGCCTTTCGCCACTTACACCCCGAAGACTATCGCGAACTTTCAGAACAACTCGAGAAGCGCAGGGCCGAAAACGAAGCGTTCCTCTCGGGAGTTACGGAACGGATCGAAGCGCAGATGCGGGACGCGGAAGTGCCTTTTGTGCGCGTTGAAGGTCGTGTCAAACGTCTCTATTCAATCTGGAAAAAGCTAAAGCGACAGAAGATTGACTTGGACCAGGTTTACGATCTGGTGGCGGCGCGGGTGATTACACCAAACGAAATCAGACATTGCTACGGGGCCTTGGGCGTTATTCACAACACCTGGCGGCCCGTGCCCGGCCGTATCAAGGATTGGATCGCCACGCCGCGCGACAATCTTTACCAGTCGCTACACACCTCCGTGATCGGATCAGACGGCCAGTCGTTTGAGGTGCAAATTCGCACCCAGGACATGCATCAGATCGCTGAAGAGGGGGTTGCCGCCCATTGGAAGTACAAGGAAGGGAAGCGTGGAGCGCATGATGACGACAATGCGTTTCAAGCGCTCCGATCTCTTGTAGAGTGGACCCAGGAAGTAAAAGACTCACGCGACTTCCTGGATTCCCTGAAGCTCGATCTCTATCCAAAAGATGTTTACGCCTTCACCCCGATGGGAAAAGTTATTCAACTTCCACGAGGCGCCACTCCTGTCGACTTCGCCTACATGATTCACTCTGAAGTAGGTAACACTTGCACCGGCGCGCGCATCAACGGGCGCATAGTTCCCTTGCGCACGCAAATTCAAAATGGTGAAGTAGTCGAAATTCTGACTTCGGCAAACTCACATCCTTCACGTGACTGGCTCAACTTTATTGTTACCTCCCGCGCGCGCAATCGGGTTCGTCACTGGGTAGCGGAACAGCAACGTGCGGAATCGATCGATATAGGTCGCAAGCTTTTCGACAAGGAAGCTTCACGCTTTCAACTCTCTACCAAAAAACTATTTGAGAAAGACGGCGATACCGATATGAAGCGGGTCGCTGGCGAATACGGTTACGGGCGGGTCGAGGATCTGCTCGCCGGCATCGGTTACGGAAAATTGATCCCGCGCAACGTCATCGCGAAGTATTTGGGACAGGAACAGTTTGAGCAGCTGGACAAGCAGAAAGAGTCTCGCCTCCGCAGTGGAGTGCGCGCCGTAAAACGATTGATTCGGTTTGGCGACGATTCGATCGTGGTCCGTGGCGTCGATGACCTGATGGTGACGCGCGCTCGTTGTTGTAATCCGTTACATGGCGAGGAAATTGTTGGATACGTTACCCGAGGCAAGGGCGTCGCGGTCCATGAAAAACGCTGTAAGAATGTAGCCAGTCTGATGATTAACCGCGAGCGCATCGTTGATGTTGAATGGGCGGGACGACCGGAGAAGACGGCCTATGCGGTGAAGCTCTTGGCGGTTACCGAAAATCGTACCGGCATGATTGCTGGAATCACCGGCGCAATCTCCGACATGAAGACCGGCATCCGTGATGCGCGAGCCTCTGTGGCCTCTGACGAGAAGGGGCATATTGAAGTAACTGTCGAGGTCTTTGACGTGAAGCACCTTGATAAAGTGATCAACTCGATCAAGGGCGTTCCTGGTGTTCTTGACGTCGAAAGAATGCAGGGAGCTGTCTGAAGGCCCGGCGGCTGGGGGAAACCGAACTTCTTAGTATAAGGAGACTTCCCACATAGTATTTTCCATTTCTCATCTGTCAGACGAGCCTTACCTTATCCAGTGTTATCAGCGTAACCTCCGTATAGGTTCAGTCAGATAAGCCTCGCGATGTTCAATGAGAAATGGAAAATGAGATATGGAAAATCTTCTTCTTTCCCTCATTGACGCTTTAAGCTGACACTACCTATCTTTGCCCCTCTGCGCGTTTCTTGTTAGAATCCCGCCTTTCGTTTACATGTCTCAAAAAGAGTCAGTCGCTACAGTGAAACAGATCATCAAGACGGACAGTGCGCCACAGGCCATCGGCCCATATTCTCAGGCTGTGAAGGTTAACGGCTTTATATTCGCGTCAGGCCAAATTCCTATCGATCCGGCGACCGGGCAGTTTGTTGAGGGCGGAATTGCTGAGCAAACTGAGCAGGTCATGAAGAATGTGTCGGCGGTGCTGGAGGCGGCAGGATCGAGCTTGGAAAAGGTGATTAAGACCACGGTTTTCCTGGCTGATATGGGTGAATTTGCGGCCATGAATGAGGTATACGGCCGCTACTTCGAACAGGATCCGCCGGCGCGTGCGACTGTTGAAGCAGCGCGTTTGCCGCGGGACGCAAGGGTTGAAATCGAGGCGATCGCCCTGGCGGGCGAATAAAAAATCGGCGCCTGAGACATCCCCCAGTCGCCGATCGCTTTCTTAGTAGTTTAAGTATTTAAGCGGCTTTTGCTACTTTGCCGGCCTTGATACAACTGGTGCAAACCTTCATTCGTTGAACCCCGCCGCGCGGTTGCTGCACTCGAATCGATTGCAGATTTGGATTGAATCGGCGCGGCGTCCGGTTATTTGCGTGAGAAACATTATTCCCGAATTGGGGCCCTTTTCCGCAGACTTCGCAACGTTTGGCCATGATTTGATTACTAACCTCCAGAGCTTTAATGATTGCCGCGGGCTCAATAGGACTGAGTATAAGGGCAATATCGAAACGAAATTTATAGCAACCGTTTCCGGGATCGTCAAGTGGGCGTGAAGCTCAACCGGACCAACAATGTTAGAAGGAGCGTCAATTTAAAGTGCAAAGAATCGTAAAAATTAGTATCGCCACCATTCTTTTGACTATTACGGCGGTGTTCGTGGGTGCTTGTTCAGGCTCAGGCAGTTCCGACGCCAAAGACAACACCGTCGCGGCAACCGTTAATGGCAAAAAGATCATGTCGGCAGAAGTCGAACAGGGTGTGGCGCGTCAGGCCGGTGGGAAACAGGCATCGCTGTCGCAGTTGCAGATGGCCCAGGCGCGTTTGCAAGTGCTGGGTGGCTTGATCCAGAAAGAAGTTCTTTTCCAGCGAGCCGAGAAAGAAAAGCTTCTACCCACCGAAGATCAGATTACCGCTTTTATCAATCAGCAGAAACAGGAAAGCGGAATGACTGACGATGATTTTCAGAAGAACCTGGCCGCGGTTTCGATGACGATGGAATCATTGCGAGAAGATGCGCGCAAAAACATCGCCATCAGAAATCTTCAGGACAAGTACAGTTCAAAGATTACGGTCAACGATAAAGAAGTAGAAGATTTCTACAATGGCAACAAGCAAAGCTTTGTTAGTTCGCGTGGTGTCGCGCTCGCAATGATCGTGGCCGACCCGGCAGATAATTCAGCCTCCGGTTTCCAGAGTGACGCGAAGAACGACTCAGAAGCCAAACTCAAGATTGACAACATTTCTCAACAGCTCAAGGGTGGAGCAGATTTCGCTACCGTGGCTCGCGCCAAGAGCGAAGATTTAAACACTTACGCCAGCGGTGGCGATCTGGGATTTGCTACTGAAGACGATCTCAAGCAGAACGCGTTTCCTCCTGAATTAGTTACCCGGTTGTTCGCAATGCAGGCGGGTGATACGACCGAGCCGATTCGATTCAACAATGGCAAGTGGTACGTTTTCAAACTCACTGAGAAGCGTCTGCAGAATGAGAACTTGACGCTTGAGAGTCCGGGCGTTCGACAAAAGATTACGCAGGCCCTGATTAACCAGCGCAAGGAAATTCTTAACGCCGCATTGCTGGAAGTGGCCATGAATGACTCGAAGATCGTCAATAACCTGGCTGGAACGATGCTTAACACTCCGAGCAACCTCGGATTGAGACCTGCATCGTCCGGCAGCGTCGCAACTCCAACATCAACCCCGGCGGCTGCGACGCCACAGCCAGCGACTCCTTCGCCGGCGGCATCTTCAGCCTCTCCGGCCAGTTCGCCGAAGTCGTAGAAGGTCAGAAAAACTTTTCGCGGGTGTGAGAGGCTTTGTCAGCTCCGCACCCGTTTTCATGTAAAGCAAACTGTTAGTTTGCTTGGGCGTAAGCCATAGTCGACTTTGATGACCAAAGTACCTTTAAGCCAATCACAAGCAAACTAACAGTTTGCTTTACTACAAATGCTCTTTCGTCTTTCCGAAGTTCATAAATCTTACGGCACGCAGGATGTCTTGCGTGGCGTATCGCTCCAAGTCAATCCCGGCGAACACGTCGGCTTGGTCGGACGCAACGGCTCCGGGAAGACTACGATCTTTCGGCTCATTAACAACGAGGAACCGCCGGATCGTGGCGACGTCGTGCGTGCGCGGAATGTGAAGCTTGGACTCCTGGCCCAACACATAAATTTTGAGCCCGGCTCCACGGTGCATGAATCGGCGCTTGCTGCGTTTGGACACCTGCAGCAGATCGAACACGAGATGCATGAGCTGGAACATCGCATGGGCGAAGCTCCCGACGATCTCGAGGCTGTGCTCGAGCGTTACAGCGATTTGCAACACCAGTTTGAGCGCGAGGGCGGCTTTGCCTACGCCGCCAAAGCAGAATCCATCTTGATGGGATTAGGCTTTGATCGATCAACCTGGTCGCTTGAAACTGAGAAGCTCTCTGGTGGTCAACAGAACCGGCTGGGTCTTGTGCGTCTTCTGTTGGCTGAACCAGATGTCTTGCTGCTCGATGAGCCCACCAACCATCTTGATGTGAACGCCGTTGAATGGTTGGAGGAGTTTCTGCAAACCTACGCCGCGGCGTATGTGATTGTCAGTCACGATCGGTACTTCCTGGATCGAACCTGCCGCCGGATCATCGAGCTGGAGAACGGGCGCGCCAGCAGTTACACCGGAAATTACTCCGACTACCTTGGCGAACGCGATGAACGTCGCGAGGCCCAACAGCGCGCTTACGACAATCAGCAGCAGATGATCGCGAAGACTGAAGAATTCATTCGTCGCAATCTCGCTGGACAGAAAACCAAACAGGCCAAATCGCGCCGCACGATGCTGGCAAAACTTGAAAGGCTCGATTCAGTTCGACCGGATCAGTCATCGGGTGACTTTCGTTTACAGAAGATCGAGCGCACAGGCAATCACGTGCTGATGGTTGACGAAGCCGCAGTTGGCTACGGGGAAAAAGTACTCGCGCGCGATATTTCCTTCATTTTGCGCCGGGGTGAGTGTCTGGGAATTATTGGACCAAATGGCTCGGGCAAGACCACATTTCTCAAGACGATCCTGAAGAAAATTCCGGCGCTGGCTGGTGAAGTGCGTTGGGGAACGAAGGTTCAGGTTGGTTACTATTCGCAGCAACTCGAGGATCTGGATGATCGAAACGAAATCATCATGGAGTTGCGAAGAGTTGCTTTACCGTCGGCGACTGCGGGTGAGCTGAGGGCCTTCCTCGCAAAGTTTCTATTCACCGGCGACGACGTCTACAAGCACATTCGAGATCTTTCAGGCGGTGAGAAGGGAAGACTGGCGCTCGCGAAATTGATTTACTCGCGGGTAAACGTCCTGGCGCTCGATGAGCCGACCAACCACCTCGATATCCCATCGCGCGAAGCATTGGAAGAAGCGCTCGACGCATTTGAAGGAACCATCGTTACGATCAGCCACGATCGCTTTTTCCTCGATCGCGTGGCGACGCAGATCCTGGCGCTTGATGACAATGGAACCGCAGTGCATTACAACGGCGATTACACTGAGTATCACGACTGGCGTGCGTCTCGACTCGCCGCCGGATTACCGCTTATTGAGGAGTTAGCTTTTAAGCCTTCACAGCCCGATTGGAACGACCAGGACGCCACGGCCTCAACATCGGATGACCACGCGGTTGGTGAGGTTAAGCGCAAGGAGAAGAAGTCTCCCCCTGCGCCAAAATCGCCAGGCATCAAGGTTATAAAAAAGAACAAGGCTCCGAAAGTAAATCCGGAAGAGCTCGAAACTCAAATTGCCAAATTGGAAGCTGAGTTGGGTGAATTGTCAGCGCAGATGAGTTCGCCGGAAGTAGCCCGCGACGCTAGCCGTCTAATCGCTTTGAGTGATAACTACCAGAAAACCGAGGCTAGACTCAAAGAGCTTTACGAGGAGTGGGAAAGCCTGAGCGCTGAATCGGCGAACGTCGGCAAGTAACGTCCAGTCAAGTCTCGGCTAACCTGCAGGCTGGACACTCCGTGGGCACCCCTTTTCGCTGAACCTCAGGTAGCTTGTGGTTGTAGAAATCAATAGGAAGCTAACCTTTAAAGCACCCTGCTTGACAGCCCTGCGAGCGCTTTGTTAGTTTCCCTGTTCGCTTAACTCACCGGCATCCAAGCGACGATTGAAAGCACTTGTAGGCGCGTAGCTCAGGGGTAGAGCACTACCTTGACACGGTAGGGGTCTGGGGTTCAAATCCCCACGCGCCTACCATTTTTATCTCCGCGATCTCAACGCTTAGACCTGTTCTCATTCATCCCTTTCCTTACATCCTGATCAGTTGCCACGGATTGGCCACGTTCGCAGCCTTGTCCGAGTTGGACTGGATGTTCAGGCTCTCCGCTGCAGCGTTCATAGGCCCAGTTTGCCTGCGCGTAGTCCGGAGTGAACCGTGGCGTAATGTTAGAGCGCAGGTTCATGAGATGGGCCACGGGAAGCGCTGGTGAAGCGCCAGCCAGGTGCGCACGACGCGCGGCAGAAAGGCCTGCGGACGGAAGCGATGGATCATCGCGTACATCGACAGCCGATCGACCAGGAAGTCACAGAGCGCAGCCCGGAATCCCGCCTCCCATTCAATTGGATCGATAGTTGTCCCCGTTTGTTCCTCGAGCAAGCAGCGGTAACGCTGAACCCAGGTGGGCGCATCATCAGCCGCCGTCTCAGGAGCCAGCGCAAAACAGAGAAACTCGGCCAGATCGCGCTGCGGCGCGGAAATTGTCGCAAGCTCCCAATCGTAGGCGCAAAGACGCAGCGCGCCTCCAGGTAGTCCGCGGAGCATGATATTCCGGGGATTGAAATCGTTATGAATTAAGGTCTGAAGATTGTTATTGAGCGGCCGCCACCAGCGGTCGATTCCACATAGCAGTGACTCATGTGTCTTAACGAGCGCTGGTCCACCCCAACTGGTAAACGACTGGCGAGCGTTTGCGGCCAGGGCCGACCAGAGGGGAAGCATCTCAGTCATTTGCGCCGAGCTGCGCCGAGGCGGAAGCCAGCTCTGCGAAATCAGCGATTCCCAACGATCAAGCCAGAGAGCATGAAGAGACGCAAGACCGCGAAGAGCGGTGTCGATCTCGCTGGGGAGCCACGCGCGATGCCAGGCATTTGACACCTGCGCATCGCTCACGTACTCGAGCGCCACCACCCACTCCTCTCGATCATCATCGCGCAACACAGCAAGCGGCGCCGGGACATGAAGGCGCAACCGCTGATCATCGATCTCGTAGATTGCGAGTTCTCTGAGGTGCCCCCCGGTTAACCCTATGTGATTGCGCGAGGCTGCGTACGCGTCACCCAGTTGGCGCCCGCACAGTCGCGCGACCTGTTCGCCTACCTCTATGGCATCCGTATCGGGAGGCTTGGACTTCAACACCAGGTCGATCACCGACGCGCATCCCCCTGACTCAGTTGTCAGCCGAGCCCGACGAAGTCCTGGCCGAGATCCGCGCCTCCAGGACGTGAGCTCAGCAACGATACTGTCGTCGCCACCCATTGGAAAGAGTTCCACATTCGTAATGCGCAAAGCCGGATCGCGACGCTGCAACGAAAGCTCGATGGCCGTGATAAGAGGGCTACTGAGACAGTCCTCACGACGTACGTTCGTCGTGCGCGTCACCGGCGGAACCAGGCCGCGTTCTGTAAACGAGTCGAAGTAACGATCGAGGAGGTGGGCATCCAGGGGCGGACAGCTTGTTCCCGCTTGATCAAGCATTGCGCGCGAAAAATCGCATCGCGTTCGGCGGCGGCGAGTTTCTTCGTACAGCTCGGGAACAGCAAGGCCGCCTTCCTCTTCAAAAGTTCGCAGAAAGAAGGACTGCAAGGGATACAGCGGGTGTGATGCAGTCGCTGTCTCGCGCAGGCGCACTGTCCAGTCGCGATATGGTATCAGCTCGAGTGGATAGCCCCGGAGACGCATCCATAACACGCACTCGCGCCAATACCGCAACTTGGGGTTGACCAAATGATAGACCACATGGTTGGCGCTGGTGGGAACTCGGTTTCCGGCAAGTTGGACCATAGCATCGGCGACGTGGTCGACCGGTACGCAGTCCATGGCCCAGTCGAGATCAGGCGCTGCGCCCATCTCGATGCAGCCTCGAAGAAAACGAGAAAGTAAGTCATCGGCATTCGAGATCCCAGATGTCGAATCGCCGGAAATGAGCGTCGGCCGGGCAACAGTAGCGAGGCTGCCGCGCTCGGCCGCCTGTCGCACCAAAGACTCTGCGACACATTTGCTCTGCGCATAGCCAAGGCGCAGTCCGCTCAGGTTGGTGAGAGGGTCATCGCTCTCAAGCGCGTCTACGGTCGCACCGGTGGAATAGCAAACCGCCAGGCTCGAAAGAAAGTGAAAAGATTTTGGTGGGCCGGTGCAGGCGAGACGAAGCAGCTCGCGCGTGCCGAAGACGTTCACATCCCGAAGGTCCTCGTACGGGCGCACCCAATCAACTGCCGCAGCGGCGTGGTAGATCGCGCCAATGGAGCTGGCGGTTTTGCTGAAGTCTCGGTTGGACATTCCTAACAGTGGTTGCGTGATGTCGCCGTCGACAAACCGTATGCGCGATGCGAAACGCTCATCCCAAAGTCCATATTGCGTCAGATTTTGGCGCACACGAACGTTTGCCTCGGTGCCAGTAGTACCATTGCGTCGAACCAGGCAGTAGACAGTGGCCGGCGTGTCACGCAGCAGCGAGCGCAACAGATACGCGCCGACAAAACCGGTGCTTCCCGTCAACAGCACGTCATCAGGCAGCCCATCGTGAGCGGAGGCTGGCGCGATGTCCGCAGGCAAAACCGCATCTGCCAGCATTCCCGCAATACTAGTCTCTTTGTGGTCTACATCGATCATCTCAACTGGCGTTCCAGCTAAGCGCGATTCGATGAAGCGCCAGAGCGATTCAAGAGTAGGGCATTCGAAAAGCATCGCCGCGGGCAGCTCGTGGCTGAGCTCATCTTCAATGAGCGCGGTAAGTTCAGCTGCTGCGAGCGAATCCAGCCCCATGGCTGAGAACGGCACCGCCGGGTGGATATCTGCTACTGGGATGCGCAATACATCGGATGCAAGCTGCGCCAATCTTGGGCGCAACGCCTCGCCCGTCGTGAAGTGTAGTGCGGCGGTCGTCATACCCCGACTCCCTGAAGCATAGCTGCAGAATCCGATGCCCCCGGATTGGGTTTGATCCATCGCACAACCTCGGCCAATTGCCCGCCGGACAAAGCTTGGGCACACGCCCGATGGCGTATCTTGCCGCTAGATGTTTTCGGAAGCGCCCCGGGCTTTAGCAAAGCGACCGTGTGGAGTTGGACACCATGAGTCTCAGCGACAGCCTGGCAAATTCTGCCGATGAGATCGGACATCGCGCGCGCACCCCTGCCCTCGCGCACCAAAGAGGGCAGGGCGCGAAAATCCAGAGGATTTGTCCGGGTGATATCCAGGCGCCGCGGGTCTAGCTCAGCGGCAACGGCGATATGCTCATCGTCTGACTCAAGTGCGAATACCGCGACACAACCTGGACGGATCGCAGGGTGCTGCCGCTCAACCGTTGACTCTAGATCCTGCGGGTAGTGTTTAAACCCGCGGACGATCAGAAGGTCTTTCAGTCGTCCCGCAACAAACAGCTCGGCATCAATGAGCACGCCAAGGTCGCCCGTACGAAGATATGGTCCGCTGCCATCGTCGTCGAGCATAACGCCAAAGGTTTGCAAGGTCTCCTCCTCGCGTCGCCAATAGCCTTTTGTAACGCTTGCGGACGAGAGCCAGATCTCACCGATCTCGCGCGGTCCGCAACGCCGGCAGGTGTCGGGATTTACTATGAGAACCCGCGCACCAAACGTAGGTGGTCCACTCGATACCAGTGAGACTCTTCGGGATGGCCCATCTGGCGAGGCTTCTTCAATGTACCCACGGCAAAGCGCGGAAGCATCGGCGTCGAGAAAGACCGGCTGGTAGCTTCTGCGTCCGCTAGTGACCACAAGGGTCGATTCGGCCAGGCCGTAGACTGGATAAAACGATTTCCAACGGAAGCCGCAGTCACGGAAGGTTCGATAGAACGTCGTCAATGTTTCGCGGCGAATAGGTTCGGCGCCGTTGTACGCGACGCGCCAACTCGAGAGGTCGAGAGCGCTACGTTGTTCGGCATTGACCTTTCGAGCACAGAGATCATACGCGAAGTTTGGACCGCCACTGTTCGTAGCACGGTACTTAGTGATTGCGCGTAGCCAACGAACGGGACGTTGGAGGAAGGTGGCAGGCGACATCAGATAGGCTGGGTAACCTGCGTATGCGGGCTCGAGAACTCCCTCGATCAGGCCCATATCGTGGATGACCGGAAGCCAGGAAACGGAAACGCTGTCGGAAGTATTCTCCTCAACGTAATTGGCGATGGCGAGATTGTTGAGGAGGTTACCGTGCGTGACCATTACTCCACGAGGTGCGGCAGTGGAGCCCGAAGTGTACTGAAGGAATGCCACAGTTGACGTGTCGACATCAGGTTCTTTCCACGAGTCGATGGCGTCATCTCCGAGCGTTTCGGTAGGGATCCATGGAATCGCATTGAGCACTGAGACATGCGCGACTCCGGCGGAGAGGTCGGCAACCTCCGCCGTGCAAAGGACAACGCTTGGATCGGCGTTGGCTACGATCGCGGTCAGGCGCGGAAGCGAACGAGCAAGTTGCAAGCGGTGAGGTGGATAACAAGGTACGGCGATCACGCCTGCATAGATCGCGCCGAAGAACGCCGTTATGAAATCCAGGCCCGGTGGATAAAGCAGGATGGCCCGATCTCCAGGCCTCACTCCTCGATCCGCGAGAACTGCGGCGATGGCGCACGCGCGACGATCCAACTGCCCATAGGTAAGCACGGCGTTCTCGTTTTCGCCGTCTGCGAGGAAGGTATAGGCGCGACAATTCCCCTGGTGTTGCGCCCGGTGACGCATCATGTAGACCAGCGATTGGAAGTCGGGGGTCATACAGCAACCCTCATAACTTTGGGTTGCGGCGCCTCGATGCCAAGGTCCATCGGAAGCTTACCGGTGTTGCGCATCGCGTCGTGCACGCGAAGGTAAAGATCGTGCACTCGGTCCCGGTTCGCTTCAATCTCCTCAAGCCGCCACGATGACGTATCGATAGCGGGAAGGAAATAGACCTCGACGGTGCCAGGTTGGGCGCCGTAACCTCTCCACCCCTGCACTTGTGGCGGGATGTGGATGTAGATCGGGACGATAGGCGCCTTGAGGCTTGTGGCGAGATGAAACGCTCCTTTATTAAAGGAGCCGATTTCGCCTGTGGTGACGCACTTTCCCTCCGGGCTGAGGTAGACCGAATCGCCGGTGCGCCGCAGGATGCGATCAGCACGCTGGAAGATTTGGCGCCGCCTCTCCGGAAACTCCTGAGTCACGGTCCAAAAGACACGGATGATGTATCCAATGATCAAGACGACGGGGAATTTGCGCAGGTAACCGGAAAGAAAGAAACGCGCCCGCGGTAACGCGAGCGCAATCAAGAGCATTACATCGAGCGTCGATGTGTGATTCGAAATGTAGATCGTTTGGCGGTTCGCGAGCGGCTCGGAATAGTGGGTGGTGAAGTCAATACTCCAGATCCGAAGAACGGTGCGGCCAACCCAGCGGCCGATGACTTCGGAATAGAAGCGGCGCGCCAGGAAGAGCGTCGGAATTGCCACTGCCAGCATGAGAAACGAACCAGCCAAAAGAATTCCCATCGAGCGTAAAATACGCCTGCCCCTGGACATAGTTAATTCTCCCGCCTGCAGACCACAGTCTGCATCGCAAAGTTGAGTTGCTTGTCGAAAGCCAGGATCGGGGCAAATAGAATCTGCCCGACAAAATAGGGATAGATGGCTCGAGAGAGATTGAGACCCTTACCCTTTAGTAGTTTGAAGGCCGCTCCGGCAAAGAAATAAAAAAATGCAGGAAAAGCTCCGTAGGGCAAGTAGTCGACTACCTCCAACCCGGCCTTTCGGACCATGCGCAAAAGCATCTCGCGGTCGTAAAGCACCGTGTGCTGCGGCGCCTGCAGACCGGGCCACCGGTTGCCGTAGAGCCGGAAGGTAAGCGAGTCGAGCCGTGGAACTTCGATTAAGAGATAGCCAGACGGCTTCAGCAGGTCGCGGGCTGTTTGCAGCGTGCGAAGTGGATCGTAATCGTGTTCGAGGAAATGCCACATGGTAATCGCGTCGAAGCGCTCACGCTCGAGTGCCTGTTCGTAGAACAGGCCGCAGTGAAACTCGACGCCTTCGAGTGATGGGCAGCCGCGTAGATCCTTAAAGTCAACGCCGACAACTCGAGCGCCATAGAGCGCGCGCATTTTCTGCAAAAAGGTTCCGACGGCGCATCCCACGTCGAGGACTTCGCTCTCCTGTCCGAGCTTCACATAACGGCGCACAAGTTTTTCCTTCTGCCGATCGTGTCGATCCATTACCCAGTTGAAGAAACCTGTCAGCGGTCCCCAGTTTGATTTTTTCCGGTGGGCGATGTACTCGTCGTCATAGAAGGCCTTGATGTGATCGATATCGAGTCGCGGATTCTGATACCGAAGTCCGCAGTGCGTGCAGGTGGTAAAGGTGAATGTTCCGGGTCGACCAGTAAGGTCGTCCTGAGCCGTAAGAAACGTGGTCCAATCCGAGCCGTTGCAGTAGTAACACGCGACTTTCTCAAAGTGAGAAGGTGGCGGCCCGAGCGCATGCATTACACTCACAGTTAAGACATCAGCTTCAGCTATCATGGCAGGAGGCCTCCAGTCGAAAACATCAACAGTGGGATACAGACCAGCAACCCCACCTCAGCGGCGAAGATCCAGGTGCCCCCGCGCGACTCGCGAACCGCGCGGTCATGAACCTGCTCGTAAATGCACATTCCCAGATAGATCGTGCCGAACGAGGGAAGCGCTGTATGCAGCGTCAGGCGGTCCCAACTCGCGCAGGTCAAAAGAGAAATAACAGGGTACTTAATGAGTAAGACGTGCGCGCTGGCGAGTGGACCGGCGCGAAGGCGCGCTCGCAGGAGATACCAAAGCCCGAGGAAGAGTGAAATCGCGCTAAAGACAGCGAGACGCGTGCCGGGGTGCGGCTGCCAAAGGATTAGCATGACGTCGCCGGCGGCGATTACGAACGCAAGCACAACGATCGGAGTTACGCTCGATGCCCCGATGCCTTGACCAAGACTCTGTCCGGATAACGCAGGCGGTCGCCACCGAGATCGGCGAGATCATCCGCAATGCGGAAAACCAAAACCAACGTGTAGGCGATTACGCAACCTATCACGGCGTCGCGAACCGTGGGGAGCGAACCTCCCGCAGCGATCCCTGCGGCAGCGATCAAGATTGCGAAGGGCAAGAATATGCTTGCCGGATAACGCTCACGCCAGTAAGCGTGAATCAATTCTATCGAGGACATGAACCTCCCCCTGGTCGCCATCAACTTCAATCTGTCCAGCTTGGAACAGTTCAATGGTTGCATGGTGGACACCGACGACGCATGGAATTCCGAATTCGCGTGCCACAATCGCTCCGTGTGAGAGCATTCCCCCACGTTCGATCACCAAGCCCTTGATGAGAAAAAAGACTGACGCCCAGCCTGGGTCTGTTTGACGTGTAATCAGGATATCTTCCGCCTCGAGGCGGCCCGCCTCACTCGCGTCTCGTAGAACGACCGCACGGCCGACCACGCGGCCGCCGCAAGCACCGACGCCCCTCAGCGTGCGCGAACCTCTAGAGGCAGCGTTGGCGTGATCGTCTCGCGATATGACGTCGCCAGTCTGTATGTCTCCCCAGAGAGGTAGATACTCTCCTTCGCGAAGAGTGAAGTCATTCGAAGGCTGTGTTGCGGCGAGCCGCTCATGCGCGCGCTTGCGCATGGCTGCCAGCTCCTGCACGTGGTGCGGGAACATGGCGCTGCCGGCAGCAAGTTCGTCGACCTCGGGAACAGTCAGCCAGAAAATGTCTTCTCGCCACGCCAGATGCCCGCGCGCCGCAAGCTGGTCACCTAGTGCAAGCGCCAGGCGGCGACAGCGGCTATATAGAAGCGCCTGTTTGAGGCGAGCCCGCTCTCGATAACCGATGGCGGCTTGCGTACACCGCAGGACGGTGCGTAAGACAGTGGCGCGGAAAAAGCGTGTGATCCGGCGGCCTCGCAACTTTCGCAATAGGCTGCGGGTTTCGTTCTCGCGCTCCTGAAGCTGGCGGCTGAGCGCAGTCGCAGGCGATTCGCCATCGCGACGCGCATAAGCGCGAATGGTTTCAACCAGCAGTGCAGGTTGTTCCTGAAAACTCGGAACCGTGAGCATGAGTTCGGCGGAACAGCGGAAGCCCCAACGTGCCAAATACTCATCGAACGCAGCACGGAAGCTCGCGAACTTTGGGTTGATAGCTATCTGGTTAACTACAAATTCCGCATCGTCCTTAAAAAGAGAGCGAAGGGCCGCATCATTGCGAACAGTCCGCGAAAGTTCCCAGAGCTGCTGCACGGGCTCTCCACTGACGAGCTTCGGAATGGCTTTGAGAAGGGTATTGTGTAACGCCTTCGGAGCTTTTCCGCCAATGGCCCGTTCGACCAACCGGCGCAGCATCGCGTAACAGATCATGGCCGCGGCGTCGGCCAGGCTCGCGTTGGTCCATCGATGGCAGCGGATGTCCATCAGATCGCTGAGCAGTAGGCGAAGTTCGCTAAGGGATAGGGCCGCCAACCGGTGCGGTTCCGTGCGCTCGGCAAAATCGTCAACGAGTCGTTCGAACGACGCCACGCGTCTCCCAAGGAAGAGGTAGAGCCACCCGATTTTTGCGGCTATCACAGCTAGCTCAACAAGTTCGCGCGGCCGACTGGTCGTGGACTGCGCCACCGTGCCGAACGAGCCGCCCGCTCCAACGAAGCTGTTGAATGCGGCAACCAGGGCGTTGCCGTAGGGTGCCGTTCGAAGCACCGTGTGAATGTTCGTCAGGTTGTAATACATCCTCGCTCCGTGGACGCCGATGATGTGACGGAGCGCGTCGTCCATTGCAGCGATTCGCGATCTTGACAGCCCAAAGGCACGAGCTAGGTTCCGAAAATAGTGAGCGTAACCAGCACTCGCGATCGAGTAGAGGAAAGGTGAGATTGGTGCCGGGAAGTTTTCGTTGACGTTCGCGTCCGACCAGCGGACTGATGGTCCAACTGGCTGGGCTGCGCTTATCGCGAGGGTTGCGGTGATAGGACGCGACTGCACTACATAGAACAAGCCAGAGTGATCGATCACCCACTCTACGTCCTGTGCCCCACCCAGCCCTTCTTCAAGTGTAGCGGCCATGGCGCCCAGTTCGGCGAGCCTGGATTGGGTGAACAACAGGTTTTCAATGTTCTTGAGCGGTCGCTCGCCTGCGGAAAGCACCTGGAAGCCGTTCCCGCCGCGCCGTAGCACGAAGCGTCCAGGATTGATCGCCCCAGCCACGAGCGCGTCACCAAGTCCTGGCGTGTGCTCGACGAGTATTGTTCCCTCGGCGGTGCGTGTGAACAGAACGCCAGAAACGAGCGCGTCGACCTGTGTCTGCACCACGACACCCATGCTCCCAACTTCTAATCCGCGAGCGGCGCGGTATGCGATCGCGCGCTCGGACCAGCATGAAGCCCAGCAGGCCAGCAAGGCCTTCTCCAACCCTGCTAACGTCCGCACGTGAAGAAAGGAATCAAGCTGCCCGGCGAACGAGGCTCGCACGGAATCCTCGCCGACGGCCGAACTGCGCACCACGACTGGTCCACGATTGAGCAACTCCACCGTGGCCGAACGCAACAAGTCGCGAAGTTTTGAAGAAAGCGGAGTGTTGGCAATGAGATCGTGGATGCGCTCAGAGAACTGCCGATCACGACCGGGGCTGCACTGGCTGGAAAGCTGTCCAGTCTTTCGCTGAGACAGCGCCTGGATCCTCACTGCAAGTTCGTTCTCTTCGAGGTGAGTTTCGAAAGCTCGCGTGGTAACGACAATGCCATCCGGCACGCGAAGACCCAGCTCCACGACTCTACAGAGGTTATGCGCTTTGCCACCGACGAGATCGAGAAGTGTTGCGTGGTCGAGCGGAACTATGTATCTGCTGTTCTGCAGCGCAGGCGCGGCTCGGAGGGAAGAGGTCGTCATGCAGGTCGCCCTTTCACGCCCATTCGGAAGAGCCACCAACTGAACAACAAGTGGATCGATGGTCCAAGGATTAGCACCCACAGCCATGTCGTCCACGGTGTGTGTACTGCCACCGTCACTGCGGCGAGCATTCCAACAATTGAGTCGAGGTGATCGATAGTGAAGCAGATAGCCCTTGTGAGACCAGATACCGGCGTCTGTCCGGGCAAAATGCCGAGCTGTCGCTTCACGAATGAATTCGGCAGCTCACCGGCCATGAAACCGAAACCAGCCCAGGCGCCAAGCGCGGCATAACCCGCTGGCGTTAACTGCCAAAGCGTGGCGGGAGGCACTCCTTGTGGAAAAGAAATGAGGGCGGCGACGGCGGCAAACGCCAGCGCCGCTGCCGGGATCATGACAACAAAACCCCGGAGCGTCTTGTTCTCGCCAAGAATCGGCCGCCCGCGAAACATACGACCGCCATCAAGCGGAATGGCCAGCGCCTGGGAGTAGCGATTATTCAGCCATAGGGAGTGTAGAAGGCCAGCAAGCACGAAGGCCAGAATCAGGAAGAGGCCACAGTGAAGTGGATCGTGCATGGTTACGTTGGCTCAAATGTCGGCGCCTGTCTCGATCCGGTTGTGAAACATCAACGTCTCGCCTGGCAATGCGCGTGCGCATCTCACCCATCTCCACCAGTCCATTTCGTTGTGTGTGGCGTGAGAGATACCGCGCAGTCGATAACCGGGCACGAATGGGTACATGTGGTGGAGTTCGTGCGCGTCGATGCGCAGCAACATCGCCGAAATCCACGACGGCAGAATCAGAGATCGTGTGAACACATCTTGCTCGACAGCAGGAAATGGAGAGACTTGCCTTCCTTGACTCAGGTTCTGAGGTATGTGCGTGTGCTGACTCAGAATCAGGAGATCCTCCACGATAAAGGCGAACACGAGCGCCAGACCCGTGATCCGCACCAGCGTCCAGGGACCCACGATGGTGGCGACAGCAAGGTAAGCTAGCAGGAACGTGATGATGCTGATAGCTATATGCCGGCGCTCTTCCCGCTTAGGGAACAGCGAGCGTAACCGCGGCAAGTGCCAGAAGTTGTTGATTCGGTATAGCGTGGCGAAGAGCGGGATCCAGTATCTCCAGCAAACGTTCATCAAAACCCGCTCACCGCGGCCGAGGGCACGGGGAACGAGCGCGGCAGTAGTGGGATCCAAATCCTGCCATCCAGTCCACTTGTGATGCCGGCCATGAACGCGCTTCCAGCAATAAAAGGGGATGAGCGAGAAAAAGGCAGCTACTCTACCGACGGGTGCATGAAGTGCCTTGGAGCGAAAGAGTGTTCCGTGGCCACATTCATGAAGCAGCGCGAACCATTGGACCATCGTGACTGCAAGGAGCACCTGCCCGAGGAACCACAGCAACCAGTTTGGTTGGAGAGACAACTCGACACCAACCACGGTGAGTAGCGCTGCTGAACTCAGCATAACGGCGCCCGCCCAGTTCGATGAGCGTAGGTGGCCCATTGCGGCCGAAGAGGGAGGGACACTGCCCACAGCGCCGTGAGGCGTAACCAACTCTGCCTCGTGTGTCATTACCGATCCCTCCGTTGTTTTCGTTTACCGTCGCTGGCGGAATCTTCATCATGGAAGCCGACACTTACACTACCGCCTTGCTACTTGCTACTTCTACATCGTGCAATGCGCCTGGCAGGTGTAAGTCAACAAAATCAACGCGGACGAGGTTTGCGCGATGGATCCGAATTCATATCGGTACCCAAAGCCACAGTGAGGTTTCATGTGGGCGGCATCCTAGTTTGGTGATGGAATCTATGTCAACAAACGTTGCTTAAATAAAACAGGAGCGGCAGTCCGGGCCTTGTGATGATTTCATGGGCGGATTTGCACTGGTAGCGGGACGCAGTCATCAGAATCAGGGTGATGTGTAGAAAGTCGACGAGTCTATGACGGCGGATGGCAAAACTGCAGGTCGAATTGTTTGGGATCTCTCTCGCGGTATTAAGAAGCAGCAGACTTCTGAAATTGACACTCACGATCCAGACCGACTCGGCGCAGGAGTTTTTGAAATCGGAGATCCCGGCGAATAGTATCGTAGGCTGGATCCACCTTGAGCCAGGTCATCATCTCGCAACGATTGCGTAAGGCTTCTTCCAGGCACTCGAAAGTGCGGTTTGTGTCTCCCAGCGCCAGGTGGATGACGGCTTTGTGAGTTCCCGAGACATAACGTTCCTTTGACTGTTGCTCCAGGTCTTTGAGCACCTTGCGTGCGCTGCTTTGTTGACCTGCCAATGCGAGGGCCCTGCCAAGCGCCGCATGGAGTATCGGCGCATCAGCCAAATTGAGGATTCTTTGAAAGATTGCAATGGCTTCGGTGAGATTACCCTGTTGCACATTGATGTGTCCCAGCAGGTAAAGCGCCGGATAGTAGTTGCCATCCATTTCAAGAGCCTTTTGGAGTTCCTTCAGAGCCTGGTCATAGTCGCGCATAAGGAAGAAAGTTGTCGCAATACTCTGACAGAGTTGCGGCGATAATGGATCAAGCTCAACCGCAGCTTGCATTTCAGTAATTGCTCTATCAAACCGTTCCTGTAATTGAAAGAACAACCCGAGTCTCTGGTGAGCTATGGCATAGTTAGGCTTGAGTGCAACCGCCCTGGTAAACTCGATCTCCGCCGACGCCCAATCCCACTCATAGGACATGTTGACTAAACCGAGTGCAGCGTGAGCTTCTGCCAGGGTTTCGTCAATCTCAAGAGCCTTTAGGGCCGCAGCTTTTACCTTTGGCATCGCCTCAGTGACAGGTGCATACAAATTTGATAAGCGGTAATAGCTATCAGCAATCCCGGCATAGGCAAGCGCATAGGTGGGATCAACTTCAATTGCCTGCGAAAAATAGTCGATCGCCTTCCTTAAGCCTTGTTCGGCGTATTTGTTCCAGTGATAACGACCTTTCAGATAAAGATGGTAAGCCTCCGGATCCTCGGTGTAGTACTGACCTAAACGTTCCTTCTCTTCACGCGTCAATCGTGCCTTTAATCTCGAGCATATCGCTTGCGAGATTTCTTCCTGTATCTCGAGAACGTCCGACAGGCTGCGATGATATTGTTCTCCCCACAACTGCCATCCATTCGTTACATCCACTAACTCCGCGCTGATAACCACTCTGTCACCGAACTGTAAGATCCTCCCGGTAACTATTGACTGCACGCCAAGCTCTTGCCCAATCTCCTGCGGATCTATTCGATTGGCAACTTTGTAACGGAAAACAGTGTTGCGAGCTGACACTCGCAGATTTTTCAGGTGCGAAAGACCATTGATGATGCTCTCAGTTAGACCATCGGAAAGATATTCGAAATTCGGATCCGCGCCTACATTCTCAAAAGGCAGAACAGCCAGGGAGCTTGCACTTTGAGGCGCACTTGTTTTTCCCGTGGATGCGGGCTGCTTCACTGAAGACTCGACACTATCACGCTCTACTCTTTCTACATTAGCCGCGAAGCGATAGCCACGTTTGGAAATAGTTTCTATGTACTGTTGATTATCCCCGTGTTTGCCTAAAGCTTTTCTTAGAACGGCGATGTTGACGCTCAGATTGGCTTCCTCCACAAATGTATCCGGCCAAACCTCTTCCAGCAGCCCTTCTTTCGTGACCAGATGACCCGCACTTCCGACCAGCGCAACGAGCGTGTCGAAGACCTTTGGTGTCAACGAAACGCTCTCCTCACCACGAAGCAGAACGCGTTCAAGTTGATCGAGAACAAACGGGCCAAATTTGTAGACCAGCCTTCCTGACGTGGTTGTACCCCCGTCCGCTGGAGTTCTTTTGGAAATCTTTTGGAATTCTCTAAGGACTTTCATGGAAACTGAGGGGTATTGTCCCGCCACTGTTTAGTGAGATTCAGATTTGCACGAGAACGTCGGGAGAATGACTGAAAGAGGCTGCATTGTAGTCTGAAACTCGGACCGTGCAAAGCGAAATTGAGCCTGGAAAAAGATGCCCACTCTCCACACTAAGGAGGAGATTAAAGTGTCACACCCATCACTTACTCGAAGCGTCCTCCTCGGAATTTCGGCAATCGCGCTTGCGATCACGCTCGATGGTTCTGTGAGCGCCCAAACCGCCACCTATCACCTTCACAAAGAAGCATCAAGCACCAGTGGGCTCAACCAACTCAAGACGGCCGGACCAGATGGAACCACGTCAGCCGTAACGTCCGCCCAGCTAAAAAACCTGGCCACGGGGGAATACATTATCAAGGCCTTTGATACGCAAAGCGGCGTTCCCAACGCTTCGGGTGCGATCCCCGTATCGTCGACGGTTACCTTCACGTTGTGGCTGAAAAAGACAGCTAACGTGGGCACGATGTTCCCCCGAGCGAAGTTGAGGCTGAACAGCGCAACCGGCACTTCACTCTGTACCGCGACCGGTTCAACCGCCCTCACAACAACACTCACCAAATACACATTGACCTGCACAACTGCCGCAAGCGTCTCCATGTCAGCTGCGGACAGGTTTTATCTTTGGGTCGGTGTAAATCTCACGGCGGGTGGCAGTTCGAATTTTCAGGGGAGCCTGAATATAGAGGGCACTCTCAACGGTAATTACGATTCATTGGTTGTTGTGCCGTTGCCAATATCTTCGCCTTCGATCAGTAACCTTTCCGCTACTTCCGGAACAGTTGGAACTTCAATCACTGTAAATGGATCTAATTTTGGCGCTACCCAGGGCAGCAGCACGCTGAAGTTTAATGGCGTAACCGCTACGCCTACATCGTGGAGCGCGACCAGCCTAGTAGCGCCTGTTCCGTCTGCTGCGACGACAGGCCCGGTCGTCGTAACTGTGAACGGCGTAGCAAGTAATGGAATTGCCTTCACAGTCACACCAAAAATAAACGGCCTTTCGCCTGCATCAGGACCTGTAGGTACTCCAGTCATCGTTAGCGGCACGACGTTTGGTGCGACTCAAGGCACCAGCACAGTTAGTTTCAACGGAACAATAGCAACGACGTCAAGTTGGAATGACACGAGTATTACGGTCCAGGCTCCTCCCGGCACTCAGACTGGCCCAGTCGTGGTAACGGTCGGCGGGCAGGCGAGCAACGGAGTCACGTTTACTGTTACGCCGACGATCAACAGTCTCTCGCCGACCGCGGGTAGCAGCGGAACTTCAGTGACTATTTCGGGGACGAGCTTTGGTGCCAGTCAGGGCAGCAGCACTGTTACTTTCAACGGAACAACCTCTGCCCCGACAAGTTGGAGCCACACGAGCATAGTTGCTGCAGTCCCTGCCGGCGCCACTTCCGGACCAGTGATCGTTAACGTTGGCGGTTCACTCAGCAACGGAGTCACCTTTACGGTCGTAACCACTGGCTCCATCTCCGGCCGAATCACAGCTGCAGACGGAACAACACCAATTCCCGGCGCAATTGTTAAGGCGCTTCAGGGCACCAGTGTGGTAGCCACCGCGACCACTAACGGCACGGGAGACTTCTCGTTCGCCGCAGTCGAGGCGGGAACCTATGCCATCACGGCGTCCGCTGCCGGATACGGGACGAAAACCAGGAATCCGGTGATCGTTACCGGAGGTGCAAACACCGCAGCAAATCTAAGTCTTGATGCGATTGTGAGCGGAGCCGTCTCCTACGTCTACGATGCGGTGGGAAGATTGATATCGACCGTTGGTCCGGCCGAAACGGTTGTTTATAGCTACGACGCCGTCGGCAATCTGCTCTCTATCTCTCGTCAAAGTTCGACTCAAGTTTCGATCATTCAGTTAGGTCCGGCGAGTGGTCCAATCGGCGCCACCGTCGTCATTAGCGGCACTGCCTTCAGCGCAAATGCAAGTGAAAACACAGTTACGTTCAATGGCGTCGCCGCGCCTGTTACTTCAGCGACGACCACGCAAATCGTCGCGAATGTTCCTGCAGGCGCAACGACTGGTCCAGTCAGTGTCACATCACCGAATGGTTCTGCAACCAGTGCTATTCCATTTACGGTAACGAGCGAGCAGGGAGCGCCAACCATTTCCGGATTTGCTCCCACGATCGGTTACATCGGAACACCGGTCACCATCAGCGGCGACAACTTTGAAACGGCAGCCGCGAACAACAAAGTGAAGTTCAATGCAACGAATGCCGGCGCCTCCTCGGCTACCGCTACTTCGATTTCGACAAGTGTGCCGACCACTGGCTCAGGCCGAATTTCAGTCACCACGCCGGCAGGCAGTGCTACCAGCACAGGCGATTTCTATGTTCTGCCCTCCGGCAGTTCCGCTTCGGATTTTCAAGTCATGGGCCGAATGAACTTCCCCGGAAGTCAAACGGTAACGATCACCACCATCGGCAAGAAGGCGTTGCTCCTGTTCGATGGTGTGGCCGGTCAACGGTTCAGCCTTGATCCAACCAACAACAACATCGGCATCAGCACTCTCTCAATCTTCAAGCCTGACGGCACACTCTGGCAGTCGAAGAGTATGTATACCTGGAGCCAAAATTTCTTCGAGCCGCAAAACCTTCCAGTCACCGGTACCTACACAATGCTGCTCGATACCAACACCAACTACAGCGGCTCGATGACGCTCAACTTGTACAACGTGCCGCCGGACGTTACAGGCCCTATCGGTTTCGGAACCCCAACACCGATAACCATTTCAACTCCCGGCCAGAACGCGCGATTAACGTTCAACGGCAGTGCCGGTCAGAAGGTGAGCTTGCATGCCGGCGGAATGACCATCACCAGCAGCACCATGTCGATCATCAAGCCGGATGGCAGCACGGTGACGTCAGTGGGAGTCAATATCAACGGAGAGTTCATGGACAACGCAACGTTGCCTGTAAGTGGAACTTACACCGTGCTTCTTGATCCAACACAAGGTTACAAAGGAAACGCGACCCTAACGCTCTACGACTCGTCCGACTTGCTCCTTCCAATTACACCGGGAGGATCTCCTGTCACGGTCAGCGGCACAGTTCCGGGACAAAACGCCAAGCTCAGCTTCAGCGGCACTGCCGGCCAACGGATCAGTCTGAAGATGTCAAATATCACGTTCAATCCGTATGGAGGCAATGTCTCGATCCGCAATTCCGCCGGTACCAGCCTCGGGTCATTCCAGATCTTCAGCAGCACAACCACCGGCTTCATTGAGACTCTGACTCTGCCGGCTGCTGACACTTACTATGTTCTGGTTGATCAGGGTTACATGGGAACCGGGAGCATCGTGCTGAATCTCTACGAGGTTCCTCCCGACCTCACGAGCAGTATCACACCCGGCGGTCCTACTGTGACCACAACCATAGCCGTCCCAGGCCAAAATGCGCGATTAACGTTTGCCGGAACGGCAGAACAAAGGGTCACTCTCCACGCAACCAATGGAACATTGGACTTAAATTACTCGCTTCCGGTCACCATCCTGAATCCGGACGGAACAACTCTGATCCATACCAACAGCGATTTTTACAAGACTGGTGGGTTCCTGGACACTCGGACATTGCCAACGACTGGAACGTACACCATCTTCATAAATCCTTCGCTGGAGACCTCCGGCAGCATGGATTGGACGCTTTACGATTCCGCCGACGTCATCGGGACGATTGTCCCGGGAGGCGCGCCAGTCACGACTACCACAACCATTCCGGGACAGAGAGGGCGCCTGAATTTTAGTGGTACGCCGGGACAAAAGGTGAGTCTCCAGGCGTCCAACATCACGACGTCCAGTCATACGGTGTCTATCACCAACCCCGACGGTAGCACTTTGGCCTCGGTGGCCTTCAACACCAACAGCACATTCATCGATACGAAGACGCTGCCGTCAAGTGGTAACTATGCGGTTGTTTTTGATCCTGGGTACATCTACACGGGCAGCGCAACTCTCACGCTCTATGACGCTCCGGACATCACTGGTGCCCTTACAGTTGGAGGGTCGGCCTTCAGCCTAACTACAACCGTTCCGGGGCAAAACGCAAGGCTCACGTTCGAAGGAACAGCAGGTCAGCAAGTCACGGTGCGCGTGTCAAATAATAATTTCTACAACGCCACCGTCAGACTCTATGCGCCCGACGGCTCGATGTTAACCCAGGGGTGGACTAACGGTACTACGTTGAATCTTCCTACGCAGACCCTGGGTGTAAACGGCACGTACACGATAACGATCGATCCCATGGGCGCCAGTACGGGCCAAATGAATGTCAACGTAACCAACCCGTAACGCTAAGTGTGAGTGGAGGCAAAACCATGAAACACCGACTTATCCTCGTCTTAGCTTTGAGCGCCGGCGTGATTTCGCTGGTTGGGATCCACTTCGTTTCGGCGTCCAGACACGCCGTCGCCATACCCAACACAGTTTCGGGTCGCGATAAAGTTGTGCACCCACCCGAGGGAGGCGAGCGCTTCTGTGCAGGTCAGATACGGAATGCATCTAATCAAAAAACGCTTGCACTTCAGGAAATGGTGGCGGGACAGAGTGTGACGTTGTTGCCGGATGGACGCCTCCTCGTTGTCGGTGGTGAGGGACAGGGTAGACCAGTCGCAGAAATCAGAGATCCGAAGACGGGTAAGACAATCAGTATAGCCAAAGGGTTACAGCGGTCGAGAGCCTGGCACTCGGCGACACTGTTGCCTGACGGAAATGTTCTGATCTGGGGTGGTGAAAATGATCAACGCCAACTGACCGAAGCAGCGGAATTATTCAACGCGGTTACGCAAGAGTTCGAACCATTATCCATCACGGGCTTAACTCCGCGCGTTCGTCACACGGCGACCCTGCTGATGGACGGCCGTGTGCTGATCGCGGGTGGAAATGCAGGCTCGCTGGAGTTGCTCGATCTCAGCGCCAGGAGCGCAGTCGCTCTTCAAGCGACATTAAACACAGCGCGAGAAAAGCACAGCGCCGACCTTATGCCAGACGGGAACGTGTTGCTTTGGGGCGGTAACGATCAGAATGGAAATAAGATCGAAAGTGGCGAGATAGTTGATTCGGAAACACTGAGCGTCAGTTTGGCAGGAGAACACGCTCGGCACCCAGATGCCCGTCCGCCTTACATGACTGCGTCCTCGCCGCAAAACGGCGAAATGTCGGTTGATGAAGACGTCCGTCTAGCGGTGCGTTTCTCGAAGACACTTCGCGTTGAGAGCCTCAATGAACTTACGGTCGTCCTTTCAGGCCCGCGAGGGAAAGTCGCGGCGAAAGTCGTTCCGGCTGAAACCGGACGGCTACTCTTTGTCACGCCGTCAGCCAGGCTCGAACCGGATAGTTCCTATCATCTGGCAATTGATGGCGCCGCTGATCCGGACGGCGAAAAACTTGGGTTCAGTGTGGTGAACTTCAAAACGAAGGGCCACGCTCAACCAAACGAAGAGCCAAGAGGAAATGGGCGACAGATCATTGACCCTGACAGTTGGATTCCCGAAGCAAGAAATCTGAATGGTGATTGGAGCAGTGGCCGGCCCGACGCCTCGTCGCGATCGCTTCCTGCGCGAACCGCAGCTTTCGGAGAAACTGCACTTGCGGGCCAGGTGCTCAGTCTGAGTGGGCAACCATTGGCGAACGTAACGATGCAAATCGGCGAGCGAGTTGCACTGACTGACCAAACCGGACGCTTTCTACTTTCAGGGTTATCGGCCGGACGTCACGATCTGACGATTCAAGGCGAGACGGCAAGTCGCCCTGGAAAGCGTTACGCAACCTTCGACGTTCTTGTTGATATCACCTCAGGCAAGACCACTGTCCTGCCCTACACGATTTGGCTTCCCGTGCTTGATGACCAGAACAAGAAAGCACTCGCTATCCCGACTGAACGCGAGACTGTCATTACAACGTCACGCGTGCCGGGAATGGAAGTGCGCGTTCCGGCGTCATCAGTGTTGCGCATGCCCGCGGGCGCGCACCACCATCACGGCCAGATGGAGCGCGAACTTTCGTCGATGGCAATCACGCCTATTCCTGTCGATCGTCCACCGTTTCCGCTTCCTGAGGGGGTGAAAGACGGTTTGCTCTTTACGCTTCAACTTCACGGCGCGCGTGTAGAAGGTTTGAATGGTGAGAAGCGGCCGGGAATGCGGATCATTTTCCCTAACTACCAGAATCTGCCGGCAGGCGACCGAGTCGATTTCTGGAACTACGATCCCGCAGGTGTGGGTTGGTATCTCTATGGCCACGGCACAGTGACATCTGATCGAAAACAGGTGGTTCCCGATCCCGGGGTTGAGTTGCAGAGCATGTACTGCATTTCCCTGATGAATAAGGGTGATGCTCCTGGGACGGGTCCGAACCCGTGTGATATCGCGCGCGATGGCGATCCAGTCCACCTGGACACCGGCCTCTTCGTCTATGAAGAGACCGACCTGCGGCTGCCCGACATCATTCCGCTCGAGCTAACGCGGAGCTATCGACCGAACGATTCCATTCAGCGTTCATTTGGCATGGGCGGCAACAATCCCTACGACATGTACATCGCCGGCGACACGTACAACTATGGCGAGATCATTCTTCCTAACGGAGGTCGAGTTCGCTTCGACAAAATTCCCAATAGCAGCCCGGCTGTTTATGAGCACACGTCCACTCCAACCCGCTGGTACAAAGCCACGATGACAATGATCACTGGAGTAGGTCCAAACGGGGCCTGGGAAGTGAAACTACCCGACGGCACACTCTTCCAGTTTGGAATCAAGGTTCTCTCCGGCGATATATTTGGTCCTCATGTCAGTATCACCGGACTCTCGGTCGTTCAGGATCGCTTTGGCAACAAAGTGACCATAAGCCGCGACAACGACTTTCGCATGTCTCGAGTCACATCCCCCAACGGTCGCTGGATCCAATTCGGATACAGCGATACCTCAAAACGAGTCGCCCAGGCCACAGACAGCGCCGGACGCACAGTTAGTTATTTGTACGATGCCTCTGGACGGCTTTGGAAAGTGACTGATGTCAATGGTGGCGTCACTGAATTCACTTACGACGCCAGTAACCGGATGACTACCATCAAGGATCCGAAAAATGTCGTCTACCTAACCAATGAGTATGACGCTAACGGCCGAGTCTCGCGGCAGACTCTCGCGGACACTGGCCTCTACCAGTTTGCGTACACTGTTGATGCTAACAATAAGGTTACGCAAACCGACGTCACTGATCCGCGCGGGAAGGTGCGGCGAGTAAACTTCAATTCCAGCGGTCAACCCACTGCAGAAATACTTGCGCTTGGTACGCCGGAACAACAGAACTACACCTATGAACGTCAGGCCGGCAGCAATTTGATTCTCAGCGTGACCGATTCGTTGGGCCGCAAGACCGCGCTCAGTTACGACAGCCTTGGGAATATGACCGGCATTACCAAACTGGCTGACACACCGAATGCCGTAACGGCTTCGGTTACTTATCACCCCACTTTTGGCGAGATCACCAGCGTCACGGATTTCCTCAACCACACGAAGTCGTTCGCCTACGATGGTAGTGGCAGGCTCGTCACCGTCACAGACGCGCTCAACAATCAGACGACGTATACCTACAACTCTGCCGGCCAACTTCTAACAGCAACTAATCCGCTTCAACAGACGACTACGTTCACCTATGACGGCGCCGATCTTGTCACCATCACCGACGCTGCAGGTCGCACGATAACGCGCTACCTCGATTCCGCGGGCCGCGTGACTCGTCACACAAACCCACTCGGAAGTGTAACTCGCTTCCAGTACAACAATCGCGATCAGCTAACTCGAATAACTGATCCGCTGCAAAGCGTTACTGCGATGGACCACGATCCGAATGGCAATCCTCTTAGCTTGACGGATGCGCGTAACAACGTGACCGGCTACGTCTACGACAGCATGGACCGCCTGGTAACGACTCGCGATCCGCTCACGCACGATGAAACCTATCAATATGATCTTAACGGAAATCTCAAGCAGCTTACCGATCGCAAAAGTCAGATTAGAAATCTGAGTTACGATGGGTTGAATCGGCTTACACAGGTCACGTACGCCGACAGTTCGAGCACAACTTACACGTATGATGCCGGCAACAGGCTGACGCAGATCGTCGACTCACTCTCCGGAACAATCACCTACACCTACGACGATCTTGATCGTGTAACCAGCGAGACAACGTCGCAGGGCAGTGTCAGTTACACCTACGATGCGGCAAGCCGGCGTACCAGCATGACAGTTGCGGGCCAACCAACCGTCAACTATTCATATGACAATGCCAATCGCCTGACGCAAATCACTCAGGGAAGTTCGACAGTCGCCTTTGGATACGACGCAGCCGGAAGACGAACTTCGCTAACCTTGCCGAATGGTTTGGTTACCGAATACGCATACAACCCGGCTTCACAAATCACCAGCCTCACGTACAAACAGGGGGCGACTACACTTGGCGATCTGACGTTTGAATACGATGCCAATGGCCGTCGTACCAGAATAGGCGGCAGCTTTGCTCGCAGCGTCTCGCCGCAAGCACTATCGCTGGCGAGCTACAACGCTGCCAACCAACAGGTTTCATTTGGCGGCCAAACTCTCGCTTACGACCTTAACGGCAATCTGCTCAGCGACGGCGTGAACAGTTACACCTGGGATGCGCGTAACCGGTTGGTCGCGATGAGTGGCCCAAACGTCGACGCGAGTTTCCAATATGATGCTCTGGGCCGAAGAATAAGTAAGACAATCAACGGCGTGACGACGAGTTTCGTTTACGATGGTGTAGATGTTGTTCAGGAGCAGTCGGCGCAGCTTGGAAACGCCAACATGCTGAACGGTGGCATTGATGAAGTGTTGATGCGGACCGACTCGGCCGGGACTTGGAGTCACTTCAGCGATGGCTTGGGCAGCACGCTGGCGGTGATTGATTCTTCAGGGCTCATCCAGACTGAGTATGCCTATGGCGCGTTTGGTCAGACCGCTGTGAGCGGCGATAACAAGAACGCTGCTCAATATACGGGCAGAGAGAACGATGGAACTGGACTCTACTACTATCGCGCTCGTTACTACTCGCCGTCACTGCAAAGGTTCATCAGCGAAGACCCGATCAAATTCGCAGGGGGAGATGTGAATCTTTACGCGTACGTCGGCAATGATCCGATTAACTACACGGATCCCAGCGGACTCGCAAAAAAGATGGAGGAGATAGCCGGCCAAGGCAGACCAAGCCCAGTACCAAGGCCTAACTATCCTGGCATCGGACCCGCGCTTCGAGCGGGAGCATCGCTGTCAACGCCTCCACCAAGCGCCCCGAGTTGGGCAATAAACGTAGGTAGCGGCAGCCCTCAATCCATTCAACAGTCGGCGTTACTTTCAGCGAGATCTGGGGCAGGACTCCAATCCGGCATCGCCCCTACCCATCCCTCCGCCGCCGCCTTAGTACGGGGTGCTCCCCCGGGGGCATCCGGCGCCATACTGTCAACCGGAGTCGGTTTGCTTAAGGTTGGCCCTGAACTATACAACACACTGATAATCATCGACTGCCGGAACCAGAAGCTTAATGAAGCGTTGCGGCACGCAACGGGACAACAATGAGCAAGCGCGTCGTCCGCGGCCGCAACCTGGGCGGGCACGGCCCCATACGGATCCGCGGCCCAGTTATTACGGCGTAGTCTCGATCCACGAAAGGACACAAAACATCACCAAAAGAAATTTCGTGATGATTCGTGTAGTTTTGAGGATCGCTCGCTTTGCCGCAAACGTTGAAACCGTTAAGGAAGCAGAAGCATTTTCTTCTCAACTCTTATTCAGTTCCCGTGCGACCTGCAGAAATGCGCGGGCGGCGTGTGAGAGAGTTGCACCCTTGCGGTAGACCAGATTCAGGCGGCGTTCCAGCTTCATTTCCTTCACCGTCAATGCCACAACCTGGCCGCGAGCGATCTCGGTTTGCGCGGTCAGTCGCGGGACGAAGGCTACACCCATGCCTTGCTCCACGAAGCGTTTGATGGATTCAAGCGTCGGCAACTCCATGGAAATATTCAGAGGCGTCTTGTATTTTTCAAACGTCCGCACGACCCGTTCGCGATAAGGGGAGGGAACGTTGTGCGCAATGAACGACTCGGCGCCCAATTCGCGCACCGACACTACCTGCTTTTTTGCAAGCGGACGATCCGGCGGAACTATTAGGGCCAGCTCATCAGTGACGACTGGTATGACAGCGATTGCCTTGTCGTTCGGCTTGAATGAAACAACTCCTATCTCGGCGTCGCGGCCCAGAATTTCTGACGGAATGCGGCTAGCCAAACTTCGTTTCACTTCGATTTTTATATGCGGATGACGCGTGCGAAAGACAGGAAGAATCGGCAGCAGGTACATGACTGTGTATTCGTTTGCACTCAACGTGAGTTTGCCGCGATGTACGTCCTTTAGCTCACGAATCTTGACCCGCGCGTGCTTTCGCATGTTCATCATTTCCTGCGCGAGATCGAAAAGCACGCGGCCTGCCGGAGTGAGAGTGCCGTCCTTCGATGAACGATCGAATAGCGGCTCTCCAATTTCAACTTCCAAACGTCGAATCGCCTGACTCACTGCAGGCTGCGTGCGGTGCAGGCTATCGGCTGCGCGCGAGAAACTCTTCTCCTGCGCGACCGTGATTAAGACTTCAAGCTGGTTCAAATCCATCTCGGGTTTTCGCTCCTCCATCCTATCTGCAGGTTAGGTCTGGTTATGGTATCACCATAAGTTATACTTTCATAGATATTATAACTTTGACTTTGCCCGGGCGGGCTCCTACCATCTGGCCTTTGCGAAGGAGGACCAAATGGCTGAAACCAGAATCGCCATCTTCGACACGACTCTGCGCGACGGCGAACAGTCGCCGGGTTGTTCGATGAATCTGGTGGAAAAGGTGCGACTCGCCCACCAGCTCGAGACTCTCGGAGTCGATATCATCGAAGCCGGGTTTCCCATTGCCTCGGACGGAGATTTTGCCGCTGTAGCCGCCGTGGCCCGCGAATGCCGGAATGTCACGGTAGCGGCGTTGTGCCGCACGTCTGAACAGGATGTGCAAAAGGCGGCGGCCGCTTTACGCGGTGCAGCGCGCCCTCGAATCCACACTTTTGTCGCGACGTCTGACCTGCATCTCGAATACAAACTGAAAAAGACACGCGCTGAGGTCCTCGAGATGACGCGGCGCGCTGTGGCCCTGGCGTGTGATTACGCGGAGGAGGTTGAATTCTCGGCCGAAGATGCGACGCGCAGCGAGGTTGATTACTTGTGCGACGTTTTAGCTATCGCGGTTGAGGCCGGCGCCAAAGTTATCAATATTCCGGATACGGTGGGCTACACCATGCCAACCGAGTTTTCTGAACTTATCAAAACGGTTCGTGAGCGTGTGGTTGGCGATCGCGACGTAGCGATTAGCGTGCACTGCCACAACGATCTTGGCTTGGCGGTAGCGAATAGCCTCGCTGCGATCGATGCGGGTGCGCGCCAGGTTGAGTGCACGATAAACGGAATTGGTGAACGGGCGGGAAATGCTTCGCTTGAAGAGATCGTGATGGCAATGAGGGTGCGCTCGGATAAGTTGCCGTATGAGAATTCTATCGACACACAGCAGCTGTATCCTTCGAGCCAATTACTTTCCGAGATCATCGGTTGTTCTGTGCAGCCGAACAAGGCCATTGTCGGCCGCAACGCGTTCGCGCACGAAGCCGGTATCCATCAACACGGCATGATTAGCAATCCGCTTTGCTACGAAATCATGACGCCAGAATCAGTTGGCGTTCCTACGAACAAGCTTGTGCTTGGCAAGCACTCGGGGAGACATGCTTTAGTTCTTCGCTATGAGGAACTCGGGTACTCTCCGCGAGCTGAAGAAATCGAAGGAGTCTACAAGCGTTTTACTACGCTCGCAGATCGGAAGAAACGTATCTACGATCAGGATCTGATTGCATTGCTTTCTGCAGAATCCAGAGTGAACGACGCGATCTCATCCGACGTTGTGCGTGAAAGCAACTGGACGGCAGTCGCGCGAGCTTAGATCAATGTTAGTGAGCTGGGGACAGAACCTCCGCGATAGAGGGTGGGTGAAAGACTTAAGTCGACCCGATAACGCTGAAGGCGTTCGAATTCCAGCCCAGGGTTTGCTTTGAAACTCTGGGTTACAACCAGAAAGAGATTCTTCGCAACTCTGAAGAAGTTGCCGACTGCTTTGCGGTTGGAGAATGGCGACGCAACTCCTTCAGAGTTGGGTAGAAAATGAACGCATCTTCCCCAGGGTTGCCAAAGCGCAACCCTGGGCTGGAACTCGCGAACGCCTTCAGCGTTATTGGTCACACTTGAGTTTCCAATAACCTGAGATAACGGCGGCATTTTTAAAATAAAGAACACCAGGACGATTCAAAATCATGCAACTGAAAATTACCGTTCTTGAAGGCGATGGAATTGGACCAGAAGTAACTCGGGAGGCGGTCCGAACACTGCAAGCCATCGCTGCTCTCAACGGTCACAAGTTTGACTTTACAACCGGAAAAATTGGGGGTGATGCGATCAGACAGACTGGATCGCCCTTACCAACGGCAACTCTAGACATCTGCATGGCGAGTGACGCTGTCTTGCTTGGGGCCGTCGGTGCGCCTGAGTTCGATGCGCTACCGGCCGCGCACCGACCCGAGGCGGGCCTACTGCTGTTACGCCGGGCACTAGGCAACTATGCCAATCTGCGTCCCGCGATCGCATACGAAGCGATTGCTTCCGCCTCGCCATTACGTCCGGAGATCGCTCGTGGCGCTGATATTATGATCGTGCGCGAGTTGTTGGGAGGTCTCTACTTTGGCGAGCCGCGCGGCATTAGCTATGACAACGGCAATTCTGTGGCGACGAATACGATGACTTATTCAGCTTATGAGGTTGAACGAGTAGCGCGCGCTGCCTTCGACGCAGCGATGCGGCGCAAAAAGAAAGTTACTTCGGTTGATAAGGCCAATGTGCTGGAAACCTCCCAGCTATGGAGAAGAATCGTTTCTGAAGTCGCGGGCGATTATCCAGAAGTAATCCTTGAGCATATGTACGTCGATGCGTGTGCGATGCACTTGATCACAAATCCAAAACGATTTGATGTGATAGTGACAGAAAATTTATTTGGCGACATTCTTTCAGACGAAGCCGCTGTTATTACGGGGTCTCTTGGAATGCTCGCTTCTGCAAGTATCGGTGGAGAGGTAGGACTCTATGAGCCGGTGCATGGTTCCGCTCCAGACATCGCCGGACGAGGTATCGCAAATCCCATTGGGGCTGTCGCGTCGGCGGCGATGTTGCTTCGATACACTGCGAACCTCGAGCAGGAAGCAGAAGACATTGAGGAAGCGATCAATTATGTTTTGAAAGCCGGATATCGAACTCCCGACATCAAGTCGCCGGTTGATGGCGTGATCGCGTCGACTTCTGAAATGGGCGAGCTGATAACCGACGCGCTGGCTGAAATTGCTGATAGACGACACGCCTATCATGCCGTTTGATCGATAGTTCTGGCACGGAGCTCACTTTTCCCTGATGCGTTGCTCGAGAGAGATGGACAACTCGGAAGTATCGGCTTCGCCGTCTGATGTGAGGCGGCGGCTTCGCCCCGCCGTCGTGCCGAACTCGTTGAATCGGGCTGCGCCCTTGATGGGTTCATCCCTTTCGCCGGTGAAATCCGACCGAGGCAAGGGCGTAGCCCCAAAGTTGAGGAGTATTGTTTTCGGCGGGGCATAGCCACCGCCACACATCAGACGGCGAAGCCGAAGCGGAGTTTGATTTTATTATTGGCAAAGCCTGGCTCCTATGAAGTGCAAGAGTTAATTCCAATGACTAAGCCACGTACTCTTTTTGAAAAGGTTTGGGATGCGCACATAGTGCGCCAGCCGGCGGATGAGCCGGCCTTGCTATACATCGATCTTCATCTCGTCCATGAGGTGACGTCGCCGCAAGCATTTGAGGCATTACGTGAAAATGGTCGTACCGTGAGACGACCGGATCTGACGGTGGCCACGGTGGACCATAATGTGCCAACTACAGACCGTAGCCTACCGATTACCGATTTAGTGGCAGCCAAACAACTCGAAGCGCTCCGACGAAACTGCAGCGAACTCAAAATACCGTTCTACGATATCGATTCCCCGAGGCAGGGAATTGTTCACGTGATTGGACCGGAGCTTGGGTTGACGCAACCCGGAATGACGATCGTTTGTGGCGATAGTCACACGAGTACGCATGGTGCATTTGGCGCACTCGCGTTTGGTATTGGGACCAGCGAGGTGGAGCATGTGCTGGCCACTCAATGCCTGCCGCAAACCAAACCGAGAACCTTGCTGGTTGAAGTAAATGGAACACTAGCGGAAGGTGTGACCGCGAAGGACCTCGCGCTCGGAATCATTCGCATCATGGGCACAGACGGGGGCACTGGTTCTGTGATCGAGTACGCCGGTGAAGGTGTGCGCTCGCTTTCGATGGAAGGCCGCATGACGCTTTGCAACATGAGTATCGAAGCCGGAGCGCGTGCGGGAATGATTGCTCCCGACGAAATCACGTTTGCTTACCTGAAGGGTCGACCATCTGCTCCAAACGAGACGCGGTGGGATGATGCTGTCGCTTACTGGCGGACGCTTGCCACAGATCCAGGGGCCGAATTCGATCGCGTGCTTCGGGTGAATGCACGCGAGATAGAGCCACACGTAACCTGGGGAACCAACCCTGGCATGGTCGTGCCTGTATCCGGCGTTGTCCCCGACCCAAATGAAACAGCCAGCGATGCTGATCGCTCAGCCACGCAACGTGCACTGGAATATATGGCTCTGACGCCGCGTACACGAATTAAGGATATTCAGATCGATCGAGTGTTCATTGGATCTTGTACGAACGGCCGACTCGAGGATTTACGTGCCGCAGCCAGGGTAGTCAAAGGATATCGAATTGGTGATTCCGTGCGCGCGATGGTTGTACCTGGTTCCCAGACGGTGAAACGTGCGGCCGAAAACGAAGGTCTGGACTACATCTTTCGTGAAGCGGGTTTTGAATGGCGCGAAGCGGGTTGTTCAATGTGCCTGGGAATGAACGCGGACGTTCTCGAGCCGGGAGAGCGGTGTGCTTCGACCAGCAATCGAAACTTTGAAGGACGTCAGGGACGCGGGGGACGGACGCATCTCGTGAGTCCAGGAATGGCCGCTGCGGCTGCGATTACAGGGCATTTTACTGATGTTCGATCTTGGCAATTTAGGTGAAGGTCGGTGGTGCTTGTCAGTTGTTAGTGGTCAGTGGTCAGTTGTGAGTTGTGAGTTAGCTGCCGGCAGCTGGGTCAGTGGTTCTAGTTCCGGGACTTATAAATGCGACGCGTCCACAACTGACAACTAACAACTAACAACTGACCACTGACAACTGACCACTGACAACTGACCACCAACATGACCCCTTTCCGTAAACATAAAGGCTTGGTTGCGCCACTTGATCGAGCCAACGTCGACACAGACCAGATTATTCCGAAGCAGTTTCTTAAACGCATTGAGCGAACCGGCTTTGGGGAGTTTTTATTTTATGACTGGCGACGTCTTCCGAATGGCGGAGTTGATCCGGCGTTTCCGCTGAACCAGTTGAGATATGAAGGCGCATCGATTCTCGTTGCCGGAAAGAACTTCGGGTGTGGTTCCTCTCGCGAGCATGCGCCATGGGCACTGGGTGATTTCGGGTTTCGCGCCATCATCGCACCCTCGTTCGCCGACATCTTCGCTAATAACTGCTTGAAGAATGGTCTGTTGCCAGTCGTACTAAACGAGCCGGAAGTGGCTACTATTTTTCAACGAACTCGAGAACACACTGGTTATCAGCTAGCGGTTGATCTCGAACGGCGACTCGTAAGTGACGGGGAAGGTCTCGTGGTTCCATTTTCCATCGATGACTTTCAACGAGAGTGCCTAATGGAAGGGCTCGACGACGTCGGCCTTACGTTGCGGCACGAAGCCGACATCGTAGCCTATGAAAGGTTGCGACCGAGCTGGCTCCACCGAGAAGGCCAATAGACCTCGGGTTAAAATACGATCCACGACACCACGCGAATCGACACGAAAAGCCTTTCGTGACATTTCGTCGGGTTTCGTGGATCGTTTGTTTCTGACCGCGTAGAGTAAGAGTCAGCATTTCGGAGGATTTCAAAACGATGTCGATCGAAGAACGGCGAGCGAAGATTGACTCCCTCGATCAGGAGTTACTCCGGCTGCTCAACGAGCGGGCGCGAATAGCCCTCCAGGTGGGCGCGTCGAAAACTGCTTCGGGACTTTCTTTGTGCGATCACACGCGTGAGGCTGAAGTGATTGAGCGCATGTGTGAGCAAAACAAAGGACCACTGGACGAACGCGCTATCGTCGAACTCTTCCGCGCCGTCATCCACGAGTCGCGCCGAATACAACAACGTACGAGCGAAGAATCAACTGAAGCATTAAATACTCAGTCGTTCAAACGACAAGGCAACGGCTCACATGTAGCGTTTCAAGGTGCCCCTGGAGCATTCAGCGAAGAGGCTGCCGTCAAGTTGCTCGGTGACGATATTACTCTCGTGCCGAGACCTACTTTCGAATCTCTTTTCGGCGCCATCGAAGATCGATCGGCGAACTACTTACTGGTCCCCATTGAAAACAGTCTTGCAGGTTTTGTGCATGCATGCTTTGACCTGCTCAGGGAGAGCAGGTTATCGATCGTCGGCGAAGTTATCATTCCGATTAGTCATTGCTTGATCGGCTGCCCGGGCGCTGAGTTTCGACAGATCACATCAGCTGAGTCTCACTCTGTTGCGTTGGACCAATGCCGGCGGTTCTTTTCAGCAAATCCGCAAATCAAGCGCCTCGCAACCGATGACACGGCCGGCAGTGTGGCCCAAATTGTCGCTGACGGGGATCTGTCTCGTGCTGCAATTGCGGGGAGACGCGCTGCGGAACAATATGGTGCTGTGATCCTTCGCGAACACCTGGAGGATAGCAGTGAAAATTACACTCGCTTTCTCTTGCTGACAGCGGGCGCGGATTTTCCAGACGGCGCCGATAAGATGTCGATCGTCATTGAGCTCCCACATCAACCCGGTGCACTGCACAAGGCGCTTGAGCCTTTTGCCAGCCGGGGAATTGACTTGCAGAGAATCGAGGGTCGGCCCGTTAAAGGCCGTCCGTGGGAATACTGTTTCTATCTTGATCTGCGAGGTTCACCGAAAGATCCGGAGGTTGTGAATGCGCTTGACGAGTTGCGCGTTCAGCGAGTGGAAACGCGTCTTCTTGGTGCCTATCGTTCGGCGCAGGTGCCGTCACAATCCTTGTAAGCTAAAGAACCATTCAACATGATTTTGATCCTGAACCCAAACATCAAACCGGAAAGCGACGTGTATCAGCAGTTGATTGCCCACGTCTCTCGTCTGCCAAACATTCAGTGGCGCGTTCATCGTGAGCAGGGAACTGAGCAAACCTTGACGGAGATCTATTTGATTGGCGACACCTCGCCAATTTCCCTCGACGACATGAAAGCATTGCCGGGTGTTGAGCGAGTGGTACGTGTGTCGGAGGAATACCGTGTGCTCGGCCAACATCGTGGTGATAGCCGGGCAGCGCACTTTGATTACCAGGGTTTGCGTTTTGGCCAGGACACACTTCACGTCTTCGCAGGCTTGTGTGCGGTGGATAGTCGAACCAACGTCGAACGGATGATGAAGGCGCTCCGTGATAACGGTCAGGTCTGCACGCGAATGGGCGCTTACAAGCCGCGCACCAGCCCCTATTCATTTCAGGGCCACGGCAGGAATTGTTTGCCTTATGTGTTCGAGTTAGCTGGGAGGTATGGAATCAAGGTCATCGCGATGGAGATCACGCATGAATCGCACATCGACGAAATCAATAGCGCATTGCACGAGACTGGTAACCCCACCGGAGTAATGTTGCAGATCGGCACACGCAATACTCAAAACTTTGAATTGTTGAAGATAGTCGGCCGCCAACAGGATTTCCCAGTTCTGCTGAAGCGTGGCTTTGGAATTACTTTAAGCGAGTCGCTACATGCGGCTGAGTATCTTGCCAGCGAAGGAAATCGCAAAGTCGTCTTTGGGCTCCGTGGCGTCAAGACCAACATCGCTGATCCGCATCGTAATTTTTCCGACTTCGCTCACGTGCCGGTTGTGAAGCGGCTGACACGTATGCCTGTCTGCATCGATCCTTCACACGCTATAGGTTCGCGGAGCGTTGGCCCGGAGGGAATCCTGGACATAATGCACGCAACTGCTCAGGGCGTTATTGCAGGCGCGAACATGGTTCTCGTCGATTTTCATCCGGAGCCGGCTGCTGCGTTGGTCGATGGACCACAGGCGCTCGTACTCAGCGAGCTGTCGCAATTTCTCGAAGATGTTCAGATCGCTCATAACGCGTATCAAGACCGGGAATCCCTTGCGAATCGTTACCGCAATCTTCAACATGCCTCATAACACCCCTGAAGAGCTCTTGAGTCGGTTTCAATGACCGAGGTTTGGTTTCCGTTCCACTACGAAGCCGGCAATCCTGGTAATGAGCTCAGGGACCACAGGAAGCGTCGGGTCGCCATACGAGGAAACTTGCTTGTCCTTATCGTTTGGAACGGTTTTGAAGACGTGATTCATTCCCTCAATCACCAATAATCTTGCCGCCGGATTCCCTTCCGTCAGCATCCTCGCATCTTGCAAGCTGGTCTGAATGTCGGTGGTCCCTTGGGCGACCAAGACGGGAATTGGCAGTCTCGCAATTTCCTTCACCGGAAGATATCGAAACCAGGAGATGAGGTATGGCTGTACGCTCGGACGAAAGATGACGTTCAATTCACTCGGCACTTTTTCGAAGGTCTTGCCCGCGGCCAGTTGGTTGAGAATATCTCGAGTCGACACCAGCAACTCGGCCGGCAACTGCGTCTTTAGTTGATCGAGCAAAAGATCATGGGCGGGGCGACTGCTGCCGGCGATGGAAACAAAGGCATCCGCGCGAGCCTTCTGCGCTGCGACCATGCCGATCAATGATCCCTCACTGTGGCCAACGACGATAAGAGTCGAGAAGCGACGATCCGCTTGTAACTTCCTGCACCAGGAGACGGCGTCATCAATATAGTTCTCAAACGAAAGGTCCGTTTCGCTCGGCATGGATCCGCTTCTCTGTGCGGCCAGCAACATTGCCTTTCCGGTTTCACCGATACCGCGTTTGTCATAACGCACCGATGCAATACCGAGTGCCGCCAGGCCTTCAGCTAACATTCTCAGACTGTTGTTTGGGCCCTTAAAGACGGGTGAGTTTCCGTCGCGATCCGTTGGTCCTGATCCGGCGATAATCAAGACGACAGGGACGGGCGCAGTCGATTGTGGTAGTTCCAGGGTGCCAAACAACGTACCGGTCGAAGTCTCAGTCGTGATCGGTTCAGCTTTGAAAACTACTTTCGCTTCAAGGCTGCTTCGTTCGAGACTGTTCGCAATAGATTGAGCGCTGGTTAAGGAAGTGAATCCAGCCAGCATTACGAGTGCAATCATGAGCAAAGACTTTTTCATTAGGTAGACCTCCAGATTTCGGTAGCGACTGCGCTCACCTCACATTGAACTCTCATTTGCCGTTGCTTAACTTCATCAGCGTATCCAGGAACACCTGCAATCGGTCGAAGTTGAGGATGATGATCGTCGGCACCACCACCAACACTAAAATGCCCAGGACCATACCTGTTTTGGCCCACGCTCGACGCGCCGTCAGTCTGGGTGCGGGTGATGACTTCAATGCTAACCATCCGAAAATCACAGCCAGGATAGCCTTCTCCAACCCAGCCAGGTTGGTGAAGCAAGCGATACCAAGGATTAAGGAGATGGTGGCGTAGGCGTATTTCTGGCCCAGCACTATCTGCGCTTGACTGTCGTTACTGTTAATCATCTTCATTCTCCTTCAAGCCTGAGTTCGGAATTGATCTTAAACGGATTTACGCGCAGATAACTGAAAGCGGCAATCGCTAACATCAGCGGCACAACCTTGAATGCGAAGCTCAAGTTGCGGTCCGGCACCATCTCGATGAGGCGGTAGCCCAGCAGCCCCAATCCCAGCAAGAAAAATGGCAGCGTGGGCTGAAACCTTGGCGCGTGTGAATCCCGGAGTAGCCGGCTTTCGATGAGTTGCCAAACATCCTCATTCCGATCCGGGCGTTCTTGTGCGTCGAGAAGAACGACCGTCGACCGCAGTTTCTCAACCTCCTGCCGGCACTCGGAGCAGCTATCAAGATGCGCTTCAAGCTCGAGAGCCGTTGGCCCGGGTTGATAGCCATCCGCTATCGCCATCAGCATCATTACAACATCGTCGCACTCTGGTTTTGTCATTGCTCAGCCCTCAATGAAACTTGTAAACGAACGGCGCGCTAAATTTTCTCGCAATTTTTTGCGGGCATAGTGAAGTCGACTCATGATTGTTCCCGCTGGGACTTGCAGCATCTGACCCAACTCTTCATACGAGAGGCCGTCCCAATGTCTCAGAGTAATCAGCTCTCGATCCTCTGCCGGCAACTCGAGAACTGCCTGTTCTAAAATCATTGCTTCCTCGCGTCGAAGAGTCGGAGCCGGAGCAACAATTTCAAGCTCATCGGAAGAGTTCATCTCGCGCTTCGCTCGTTTGGTGGCTAACTTGTAACAACGGTTTCGAAGAAGCACGTAGAACCAGGGATAGAACCGCCGGGTTACATCGATGCGTTTGAGCGACTTGAAGGCGTCGATAAACGCGTCCTGAACTGCGTCCAGCGCGTCTGCGCGGTTCCCGAGAATGGCCACGGCGTGTCCCAACGCCTCGGCTTGATAGCTTTCGACAATGTGACGAAAAGCCTCGGTGTCTCCCGCTCTGCATTTTTCAATCGCTGACTGGTCGTCCATCAAAGTTCTCTCAGCTAACGTATCCCGGTGGAAGAGAATTTATTCAAAATAATCGATGACGAATCATAAGAGATTGACCGCGCGTCTCACTCTAAGCCGGCCCGAAGCTACGAGCCTTCGCCGGTACAGATCCGGAAGCGGTAGCGACCGGGTCGATCTGACGCAAGAAGCCTTCACAATGCATGAAGGTCAACAGCCGGAGCCCAAACGACCAAGGTGAGCCTTTGCCCACGCAATCTTTTACAGGATGCGCCGACTTCTTGCGTCAGATCGACCCGGTCGCTACCGCTTCCGGTTCTGTTTTCAACTCAATACTTGTTGCCCAGACACCTACCTCGATGTCACTCTAGTAGGCGGCTCACAGCGCCTTCGATCATTCTGATATGGGAAGCGTCTACGAACAATTTGAAGTTGAACTTGCCGACTGGACCACCAGGTACGCTGGACGTCCGCGTAAGCTGATGCTTCGGCTGTTTCTACTTGCGCTAGAGCGTGAGCAGATTGTCTCGGTTGGCTACCGCGAAGATCTGATCGCGGTCCATCTCAGAGCGATGCCGATTTCGGAGAGCGAGCGCGAGATTATCCGTCACGCTTTGCTATGGACGTGGAAAGATGAAGAGATGCACGCGATCTACATTCGTGGTGCGATCTTCAAAGTCGGGAACCTTCCTCTCCGTACGCGTGCGCTCGTCAGCCAGGTCGCGGGTGCGCTGGGAGGCTGGTCCACCTCGGTGCGACAGCACGTCCGCTGGTCGGATGCCCCTTTCTCGAGAGCAACAGCCACGCTGATCACATGGCTTGGATTCATGACCGGAAAGGTTCCAGAGGGAGTCAGGCAACACGTTCAATATCGTTCGTTTCGCGATTTCTGTCTTTTCAACGTTGACGCCGAAAAGACCGCGTGGCTGTGCTGGCAGCGTTTGATTGAACTGACCAGCGGTCAGCCATTCATGCTGCCATCTTTGATAGATGACTTTAGCCGCATCATGGAGGATGAAGAGCGGCACCAGAGGATCTTTGAAATTCTGGCAGCAGCCCTGGATGAGAACGATCAACTCGTACCCGGCGAAACGGCTGACACTCTGGTGCAAAAAATCCGCGAGGTAGGAGTTTATTTTGTGCCGCGTGCGATCCGTGGCGGTCGAGTTGCTGCCTGCGCACTCGGAAGCGGCGGGACGGTTAGGGTGGTGCAAGGGAAGGCCGTGGACGAAAAGCTGTCGCTCTTCCGAAGTCTCCTCGAAGAGGTTCATCTAAAGGAGCAGCTCGAGGAAAGAGCGCGAACTCTTGGTAAACCGCTTCACGAGTTAACGGTGGCCATCAAGCCGGCTTTCATGCTGGGCTATCATTTGCGCGACAGGTCAATGATCACGGACAGGGAATTACTGGCTGAGTTGGCTCGTTATTTACAAACCTGCGGGTGCAAGGATGTAGCAGTCGTCGAAGGCCGGAATCTTTACGATCAGTTTTTCGGAAATCGCTCGGTCCATGAGGTTGCTCGCTATTTCGATATCTCTTCTCCACACTTTCGAGTTGTAGATCTCTCCGATGAACAGGTGCCGCATTCCTACTTTCGTGGCATGGGACAATACACAGTCGGCCAAACCTGGAAAGACGCAGACTTTCGCATCTCTTTCGCAAAAATGAAGAGTCACCCTGTCGAACTGGTCCATCTCACAATTGGAAATCTCGAGGGTATCGGCGCGCGCTGCGATGAGTTTCTATTCGCTGAACGTCAGGCGGATCGGGAGACGGCAACCATGATGTTGATGGATGAGTTTCCTCCCGACCTTTCCATGATCGATGCCTATGAACAGGCTGCTGATGGTCTGGTTGGCGTGATGGGCTGCCCGAGGCCAGCCACACCGCTGCGTTTCTACGCCGGCAACGACGCAATTGCAGTCGATATGGTAGCGATGCGTCACATGGGCCTTGCAGATCATCACGAATCGAGCACTCTACGTGCTGCTTGCCATTGGTTCGGTGACCCGGCCATCAACATCAAAATTGATGGCCCGGATGAACCGCTGCCAAATTGGCGTACTCCCTACTACAGCGACATCTCAACCATGCTCAGTTTTCTCGCCCTGCCGGTTTTCGTACTGGGCAGCGGACGAGGCAGACTCTTCGTCCCGCAAATGGATCATGACGCATTTCCGCCGCTGCGGCGTCAGAGTTTGCCATTGCGAGCTGGACGCCGGCTCATTCAAAGTCTCATAGGATTGCGTCACTAAGATGACCCGTCGCGTTGTCATCATTGGCGCAGGCATGGGCGGGTTAACTGCCGCGATCCGACTGGCGCAGAACGGACTGAGTGTTCGGGTGATTGAAGCTCGGACGGAAGCTGGCGGGCTGGCGTCGGGTTTTGAAAAGGATGGTTTCAGATTTGATGCTGGCCCATATGTATTGCTTGATCGCCCCGGACTTGAATGGGCTTTTCGCGCTCTGGGTCTCGAGCTTGCGGACCATGTCAGTCTCCGCAGAATCGATGATGTCTACCAGGTGTTATCGAGTGATGGCGTTACCGTTCGTTTCCATGGCGATTTGAATGAGACAGCCGCAGGTTTTGACGCGCAGTGGCCGGGTAGCGGAAAGCTGTACCAGGATTTTGTAGCGGCGACGAGAGAAACTCATAAACTTCTAAGCCCTCTGCTTCATCTCTCACGACCCAGGCCCTTTCATCTTCTAACCAATCAACGCTTCACACGCATCCCGTTTTTGCTTCAGTCGCTAGGGTCGATTCTGGCACGCACGAATCTGCCGCGGCCGGTGATCGAAGCAATTGCCATATGGACACAGATAGCGGGACAGCGAATGGACGAGGCGCCAAGTCCGCTGGCTTTTGTGCCCGCGTTGATTCATTCCGTTGGCGCCTTCTATCCGGTTGATGGGATCGCGATCATCCCACGCACCTTGACACGGGTAGCGATCGAAGCTGGAGTCGAATTTCAATACGGCACCAGAGTCCGGAGGATTGTTTGTGAAGGCGGGAGCATCATCGGAATCGAAACTAGCGAGGGTGAATTCGTAGGCGCCGACGCAGTTGTCTCCAACTACAGCGGCATCGGCACATACCTGGAGATGTTAGAGGAAACTCCAACACGCGCCCGACAAAATCTTAACCAGCTGCCACTTCAATCACCCGGAGCTTGTGTTTATCTTGCGGTCCGCGGCGATGCGAGGCAGCCATATCTTCGATTCAAAACGTTTGACACGGGGCAGCTTTGTCGTCTGCTTGTCATGCCTGCAGTAGTTGCTCCCGAGTTGAAGAAGGATGGTTGGTTTCCTGCTCGCCTTATCAGTCCGATGCGACATGACGAAGCCGAGCGTTTGGGGAGTGAAGGTCAACGCAGGTACCTTGATCAGCTCGTTAAAGAGAGTTGGTGGCGCGAGGGCGTCGATGAGTATCGCGTGGTGCATACACGCGTGCCGTCTGAGTGGGGCGCTCAGTACAATCTCTATCGAGACAGCATGAATCCTGTTATGACCGCCGGGTTCATGCGTGCCGGACGCCTGGCCCACAAGAGTCCATATGCCAGGGGGCTTTACCTGGCTGGTAGCTCAACGCATCCGGGACAGTGGGTCAGTTTCTGCGCCATCTCAGGAGTTTTGGCCGCCGGTGATTTGCTCGAGGACCTCAAGTGATGTTGCCAACAAAACTTGAGCTGCTTACATCAGGAAAACGCTTGCGGATCGCTCGCCTCGGTAGTGGGCCACCGCTGGTCTTCCTTCATGGCTATCCCGACAACTTACAAATCTGGTCCGAACTGGCGAGGCGCCTGGCAGTTAAGTTTGAAGTAATAGCATTCGACTGGCCAGGGATGGGTTACAGCGACGCGTGGCCTGGTGGTACCACTCCGTTTCATATGGCCGACCGTCTAGTCAAGATTTTCGATGAGCTCGCGATCGAAAGGGCCACATTGGTAGGGATGGACATGGGTGGTCAACCCGCACTCGTTTTTGCAGCACAGCATCCCGAGCGAATGGATCGTCTGGTTGTAATGAACTCGCTGGTCCTGTGGGATGAGAAAACTTCGTGGGAGATTCAACTGTTGCGCAAATACGGTTGGAACCGATTCATCATTCGGAATTTTCCGCGACTGGTATTCAAGCGCGCCGAGATGACCTTCCTGCCCCGCGGCATAAAACTTCCGTCCGAGTTGCGTGCTGATCTTTGGAACAGTTTTTCGCAGAGTGACGTGCGTTCGTTTGTCGCCCGTTTGTGCGCCGGTTATCAGGGAACGTTGGAGCGATTACCTGAGCTGTACCAGAAGATCACTTGCCCCACCCTGGTGCTGTGGGGAGAACACGATCAGCACTTTCCGCCGGGGCACGCACGGCGACTTCACGAAGCAATACCGGGGTCAAGTTTGCAGATCATTCCTGACGGCGAACACTGGATGGCGTGGTATCTCGCCGATGCCGTCGCAGAATCAATTCGCGCGTTCATCGGTGAGAGACCGGATGCACAGTCGTGATTTAAGTGCGGGCATCATGCGATGGATAAGAGTCAAGGGATGAACCAAACGGGCGGCTGCATGCTGCCGATGCAACTGGCATCAGGAGCCCGGGAAGGATCAGCAAGAAACTCGATCATCATCGAGTGAGCGCAAGGCGAGGAGCGCTGTACGTTGTGCCCGATTCCAGGAAATTCGAACCATCGGCTGTTGCGCAGCGTACGGCCAGCGATCTGCGCATAAAGCGGAGGGGTTAGCGGATCGTACTCGCCCGCAAGGATCAGCGTGGGCACATCACTGACAACAGGAGCGACGGCCCTCGGTTGGACCTGCGCCGTCCCCCATCCCTCGCAAATGCGCAACCGCGCGTCATCGCTCAAGGCCTCCGCGATCTCACGACGGACATTCCGCCGCGCTGCGGCCACTTGCTGAGGTGATGTCCGACGCGCTTCATCCGCGCAGTTAACCGAATAGAACATTCCCGAGCTGTGGCTGTCGTTGAACGTGAGCAAGCTGGTTGCCTGAGACATCAAAGTGAAGTCTCCATATCGAATGCTCGAGGCCGCGAATGGCACCAAGTTAATAAGATAATTGCGGACAAGCGCGTCACGCAGAGTCGTGATGAGGTGATCCCCTGTTAGAACGACGTGATAGACCACACCGGTGTGCGGGTGTTGCGCGTAATAGCTGGCGGGAGTGGTATTCAAATCAGCGACCAGATCATAAAGCAGTGTTTCCAGGTTCGGATATGCAGTGGCACACGCTACGTCGGCAGCACAGGCGTCGAACAGAACCTTAAACGCACGCTCAGCGTTTGCCGCTCGATCAACGAGTTGCTTCACTGATGGAGGCAGGGCTGAATCGAGGACCAGGCTATGAACTATCTCGGGGAAATCTCGTACGACTTCGAGGGCGAGCCGGGTACCATAAGACAGCCCCCACACGTCCATCTGAGAGTATCCGAGCGCTATGCGCAGGTCGTTGACATCCGCAGCGCTGGCGGCGTTGTTGTAAGCAGCGAGCTTAATGCCACTCGCGACAAGGCGATCCCGGCACGCGAACGCAGCTGCTACTTCGTCGTCGATTTCCTGCGCGCGAGTGGGAGCACTCCCGATCGTCCGATACTTCAAATCTTTCAGCTCCTGGCAAGACAGTGAGGGTTGTGAAAAACCGACGCCGCGCTGATCGAACATTACGAAATCGCGGCCGGCGGTAAGATCTCGGGCTAACGATCCAGTAATTCGTGGGCCAAAGTCTTCGAGGACGAACGAACCGGGGCCACCACCCAAAAAGATCAATGGCGGATGCGTTGCAACCACTGGAGACTTGAAGATTGCTACTGCAAGCTGTATCCAGGTTCCTCCGGGATTCTTTCGATCCTCCGGCACAACAACAAAACCGCATCTGATCGTAATTCCTTCAGTCTGGTCTACAGCTGGAGTGAACGGGCAGGGCGCCGGCTCGAAGCGAGGAACCACAGTCAGCGGGGCTGTTGGTTGTGCCGATGCAGGGCGGGCGAGAACGCTGCCAACGGTGCAGATACTCACGAGGCCAACAAGCATCGGCAGCTTGAATGTGAGCCAAAAGTGGCGTTGGTGCCTAACCGAATCTGATTGTTTGCGAAATCTGTTCATGACGTTTTCCTTCTGCCTTTGGTTGCTCCGTAATTAAGTGCTTGCGGATCCCCACCGTTTGTCCCGCTAGATGCACCTCATTTCCTTCTAACCTTTAATGCGGAAACCACTCTTGAAAATCACAATCGCATGGCAGGAATTGTTGTCGGCTACCGTCGGCGCGGCGGAAACCCGGCGAAGCTGGTAAACTCAGTTTCAAGTGACACATCCCACGCCACACGAAGTGACCCACTTACTCGAGGAGTGGAGCGGCGGCGACGAGTCGGCGCTCGGCGAGTTGATTCCGCTGGTCGAGAAGGAATTGCGTCGGTTGGCGCACCACTACATGAGCCGCGAGCGCGCAGGACACACGCTTCAGACCACCGCGCTCATCAACGAGGCGTACCTCCGCCTCGCTCACGGCAGTAAGATCCATTTCCAAAACCGTGCGCACTTCTTTGCCATCGCCGCCAACTTGATGAGGCAGATCATGGTGGATCACGCGCGGGCGCGTCAGTCTGCTAAGCGCGGCGGTGAATTCCAAAAGGTTTCGCTCGACCAGGCGGCAATGGTGGGCAGTGAGCGCGCCGCGGAGTTGATCGCGCTCGACGAAGCGATGGAGGAGTTGGCGCGCGTCGCTCCACGTCAGGCCCGAGTCGTTGAGCTTAGATACTTCGGCGGTTTGAGCCTTGAGGAGACAGCCGCAGTGTTGAAAGTTCACCAGAACACTGTCTCGAATGATTGGCGCGAGGCTAAGGCGTGGCTTTACTGCGTGCTGAACGAGGAGAAGGCGTCATGAAGCCTGAACGCTTCCTGCAAATCTCCCCAATCTTTCGTCAGGCGGTCGAGCTCCCTCCTGACGAGCGCGGGATTTTTCTTGAGTCAGCCTGCAGCGGTGACGCGGCACTACGTGACGACGTGGAACGGCTTATCTCTGCGCATGAGCAGGCAGGTAGCTTCATAGAATCGCCCGCCTACCAAGAGGTCGCAATGCTGCTGACCGAGACACCAACCGCTTTCGGCGTGGGCCAACTCGTCGACCACTACAGCATCATCGCGCCTCTGGGCAAAGGCGGAATGGGAGAGGTTTACCTGGCCCGCGATACGACGTTAGAGCGTTCCGTCGCCTTGAAGTTTCTGCCGTCCAACCTCGCCTCCGACGCAGATAGGATGCGCCGTTTCACTCAGGAAGCTAAGGCCGCGGCGGCGTTGAACCACCCGCATATCGGACATATCTACGAGATCGGAAAGACGGGCCGCACGCACTATATCGCGATGGAGTACGTTGACGGCGTCACGCTCGGCGAGAAAATTCACCGCGAAAGAACCCCCCTGAGAAAACTGCTGAAGTATCTGACGCAGGTAGCGGAAGGGCTGGCCAAGGCGCATGCAGCGGGCATCGTTCACCGGGACTTAAAGCCGGACAACATCATGATCACCCGCGACGACTACGTGAAGATTTTAGATTTCGGTCTAGCGAAACTAATTGAACCACAGCCATCACCTGGCTCTGAAGATCGAATCGCCGGTGAAGCGGCCACGGCTATTCTTATGCAGCACTCAGCGCCTGGTCTGATCATGGGAACTGCTGGGTACATGTCGCCCGAACAGGCAATGGGCAAAGTTAGGGAAATCGATCACCGCTCCGACATCTTTTCCTTCGGCTGCATTGTCTTTGAAGCGGCTACTCGGCAGAAGGCCTTCGAAGGCAAAGATCCGATCGATTCATTGCATAAGATCGTGCATACGTCGCCTCAGCGGATGGCAGACATCAACCCTTCGGTGCCCGATGAGCTGCAAAGAATTGTCCGCAGATGTTTGGCGAAAGAGGCTGACAAGCGATACCAGTCAATCAAAGACGTGTCGATTGAGCTGGACGAGCTGCGTCAGGAATTAGAGGAGCAGGAGGCTTTAGATAATTCTACTCAGTCAGAACGAGTTGGTGAGTTATCGCCGCACACCTCGAAGATCGTCAGTACACAGCCGCCGACTGGTGACTGGTCGCAAAGCGAAACGGCTCACACAGCTTCCAGCGCCGAATATCTGGTAAGTGGAATTAGGAGTCATAAGTTTGGCGTGTTGCTGACGCTAGTTGGCCTGATAGTGGCCGTCGCTGGGGGGCTCGGATTGTACAAGTATTACTGGTCCCGCCCGGCTAAGGCTCCACCTTTTCAAGACATGCGGATCACAAAGCTGACTTTCAACGGCAAGGCAACCTCGGCGGTGATCTCGCCCGACGGCAAGCAGGTGGTTTACGTGGTTGATGATGGCGGGCGCCGGAGTCTCTGGCTGCGGCAGGTGGCCTCCCCAACCGACGTGCAGCTGGCCGCACCGGAAGACATTTACTATTTCAGTCTGACCATCTCCCCCGATGGCGATTTTCTGTATTACGCCTGGGGAGGAACGACCGTACAGAACCGCGTGCTGTATCGGATGCCGGTGCTCGGCGGTACCCCCAGAAAAGTGGTCGACGACATCGGAAGTCCAATCGGTTTTTCTCCAGACGGTAAGCAGATCGCTTTTGTGCGCAGCGCTCTGCGCGGCTTCGGTGCGCGAAGCGGAGTCCGCGGCGGGAGCGGCCAGGGGGAAAGCTCTTTAATCATTGCCAATGCGGACGGTACAGACGAGCGAAAGATCGTCACACGTCATGGTGGACCAAACCGCCTGGGTAATCTCTTCTTCGGCGGCGTCGCCTGGTCGCCAGACGGCACAAAGATCGCCACCATTGCTAGCAGTTCAGATTCCGCAGGCAGATTTCAGAACGTTATTGAAGTGCCGGTCGAGGGTGGGCCGGAACGTGTGCTGACCTCAAAGAGGTGGTATCAAATTCAGCGGCTGGCTTGGCTCTCGGATGGCAGCGGACTTCTGATGACGGCCGCGGAAAAGGCTTCGGATTCTCGCATGAGGCAGATCTGGCATCTCTCGTACCCCGGCGGTGAATCGCGAAAAATCACGAACGATCTGAATAACTACGGAAGTATCAGCCTTAACGCAGACTCAAGCGTGCTGGTGACGGTTCAGGAAAACCAGGCCATGGATATCTGGGTCGCGCCGGATGGCGATGCGGGGAGGGCCACTCAGTTCAAATCCGTATCCAGCAATTTCGACGGACTGGACGGCGTAAGGTGGACTCCCGACGGTAAGATTGTTTTTAACTCGATGGCGGGCGGCACAGAAGGCATCTGGATTATGGAGGCGGACGGAAAGAATCGAAAAGAATTGAGCACTGCCGAGACCGTAGACTATAACCCTTCAATCTCGACAGATGGTCGCTACATCGTTTTCACTTCGGAGCGCACCGGTGCGCCGGAAGTCTGGAGAATGGACATTGACGGCAGTAATCCCAAAAAATTGGTCGGCGGCGGAGGCGGAACGAGCGGTGCCGAGTGGGTGGTCTACTTTGAAAGAAACGCTCTATGGAAGGCGCCGATTGACGGCGGCGAACCCGTCTTACTTTACGAAGGACTGCTGGTACGCTGTGCCGCCTCACATGACGGGAAGATGATCGCTTGTTCGCTGGAGGAGCCAGGTTCGCCCGCAAGGTTGGCCGTCTTGCCGATCGATGGTGGCCCGCTCAAAGTCTTCGACGCGAAGTTTCAGCTCCCTGCACGCATGCGGTGGACATCTGACGGTAGCGCGGTGACTTATATCGGACGCGAGAATGGTCTAAGCGATATCTGGAGTCAGTCGCTGGACGGCGGTGAACCCAAGAGGATCACTAACTTCAAATCCGATGACATATTCTCCTTCGATTGGTCGCGGGACAACAGACTGGCCATCTCACACGGCAGCTCGACACGAGACGTTGTCTTAATCAGGAACGCGAAATAATGGCGACTCGTGATCTAAGGTCAGAAGGACCGTCATTGAATAGCCACGGACGTCAGGCCGTGGATGGTTGGAAGACAAATAGTTGAGCGCCGACGGTGCGGCAGTAATGGAATTTATAGCGCAAACGAGTGTCGGCCCTCCGGACCTCAGTCTAATTTCGAGCGCTGATCCACGGCTTTCCGGCCGATTCAAGGTGGCGCGAAGCGATTTCATTAACACGGTGGCTTCAGCCCGGTGATCACGGAACACCGTAAAAGGAGTTGACCGTTTCAACGGTTTTGTGGCGGGGCTGTAAACCGGTAAAACGGTTAGGAAAACTTCGAGTAGCCTGTGATCACCGGCGGAAGCCGCGCTGCTAATGAGATCGTTCCGCGTAAAACATACTGGCCCAAAGCGCGTTAATCTGCGAGCATGCCGACCTCGTGTGCAAGGCACTGAGACCCAGCGTCTTGTGGCCTCTCGCTTACCCGGTTCTCAAAAGCGATACTCCGCCACCGCCGCTGAATATTCCCGCCACGCAACCCGTCATCAATGTCGCCAACGTAGCTGCGAGCAAGGCTCGTAAGCCGAGGCCGGCCAGGTCGTCCCGACGTGAGGGCGCTAACGCTGCGGTGCCGCCAACAAAGATTGCGACGGCGGCTACATGCGCGAAACCGCAAAGTGCGTAACTAAGAATTACCACAGTTCTGGGATCGCTGATCTGACCGCTGGAGATTAACTGTGCGAGATGGTTGTAGGAGAAGACCTCTGTGAGGATGACTCGCTCGCCTAACAAGCGCGCCGCTGTTGAAACGTCGCTCGTTTGAATGCCAAGCAAAAAAGCGAAGGGATAGAAAACCCATCCCAGGATTCTCACTAATGAAAGTGGCTCGCTCATTCCCAACCACCCGCCTGCGACGCCGAGGAGTTTGTCGACGAGGGCTACAATTCCCAACATCGCGATAAGCACGGCTGAGATTCCCGCCGACAACTTCAGTCCATCCATCGCCCCCTGGATAATTGCGCTGATCAGGTTTTTTGAACGGGTCGATTCGTCTTCGGGAGGAACCGCCGCGAGCGTCTCAGGCGTTTCTGTTTCAGGGATGAGCAGCTTGGCAACTACCACGCAAGCAGGAATGGAAAGGATCGAAGCCGAGATCAGGTGCCCTGCTATCTGTGGAAAGACGCCGTTGAGAAAGGACACGTAAACTCCGAGCGTACTTGAAGCCACGGTCGCCATGCCGGTAGTCAACACCAGCAACAACTCAGAGCGAGTCATCTTTTCCAGATACGGCCGGACCACTACTGCCGATTCAATTCCCACAAAGATGTTCGCGGCGCTGGAGAGTGATTCTGCGCCGCTGATTCTCATCGTGCGGTGGAATAGCCTGGCGAAGAGTCGCACGAAAATCTGCAAGACTCGCAGGTGATAGAGCATGGCGGTGAATGCTGCAAAGAAAATTACGACCGGAAGAACCTGGAAGACCAGGATAAAGCCGACTGATCCAGGCTCGCCAGGGCTTGCCGCCAGTGGGCCAAACAGAAATACCGAACCGCTCTTTGAAGCATTGAGTAACGCCAGCACGGCGTCGTTGAGGAAGAGAAAAACGCGATGCGAAACCGGCAATCGGAAAATTATGAGACCGATCAGAAGCTGCAGTCCGACGCCCCAGACAATCGTCCTCCACGCAACCTTCCGTCGATTACTGGAAAGCAGCCAGGCGATCCCCGCGAAGACAATGAAACCCACGACGGACACTGCGTGATGAATCATCTCGTTCCGTCCTCTTAATCGGTTTTAGTGGGCCGTACGATAAGGGATGAAACGAGCGCGAAGCAACTTCATCAGAAGCTTTTTCTGAGGATTGCCCTCTCACTTATGGTTCTAGTTTCACTTTTGTAATTCGCCAGCTACTCCAAGTTGATCATCCTTACATCGGCTTCGGTGGAAAGCAGCGTGTCATCGAGCATCCGGCTGTCGTTGGTCAGTCCGTATTCAATCACAGGGTTTGGTGAGTTAAGCGAAGTCAGCAGCAAAATCGAAGCGGCGCGCGCGCCCGGCACCGAATGCACTCCGGATTCGACGGTTATTCCCTGGTTATTACTTAAGAGAGTCACAGCCGATGGACCAGGCATCTCCAACTCGACGACTTTTATCCAGCGCCCAGACACGACGGGCGGCATAGCTCCAACTGCGCCAGGCTCGGTCGTGGGTGAACGGAAGGTGGCGCCTTACACAGCCGAGTATTATTTCTACCGGGCGAGGAACTAAGAGCGAGGTCGGATCGGTGGCGAAGGTTGGTGCGGGATGCGCAGGATTACAAGTGCATCCCGGATTAACGTTTCTTAGGTCCCGTAGTAAGCTTGGTCACGTCCTGCGCTTTGATTGGCGGTGATGATAATGAGTAATTTGTATCGCTTCGCGGTACAAATCCGAGTTTTGATACTTACCCGTACTTCCTATAGCTTATTGGACGTCGAGCGGCCAGCCGATGAATAGTAAACCTTCAAATCAGAGTGTTACCCCTGTTCCTTCACTGGGCCACTCGCTGGTAGTGGGTGGGGTGGGGTTTGGGTTGGTGAGTCTGTGTGTGTTCGCGACCGTGGCTTTCGGCGAAAGGTGGATGTACCAAAATCTGGGAATGGTCGGAGCCTACCTGACGTGGACCATGCTTTTCATTCTGTTGGGCGGCGCAGTGTTGGGCTCGCTTGTAACCGGTCGCTGGCGCTTGCCTAAGTTCTACTTGCTCTTCGCGCTGGCGTTTTTCGTTTACGCCCTCGGGTGGGTCGGCGCCTACTTCACCGTTCGCGGCGTAACCGGCGAATGGATCGGATCACTGGTTGGCTCACTCATGATGGGTTTGGTGCTGACGTTCAGTTTAGGCGCGATACGATCGGGCATCATGCTTTCAATGGCCCTCTTTGTTGCAAACTCCGCCGGTTATTTTCTGGGTTCGGCAATCAACGACGCTCTTGGTGGGCGCACTGGGATGCTTTTGTGGGGCGTGATCTATGGTGTGTGCTTAGGTGCAGGGTTGGGGTTTCTGCTCCATTCTGCGCAGAAAAAGTCGCAGACCAGCGGTGGCGACGCATAACGTTGGCATGAGCAGCGGCGAAATCTTAACCAGGGCCACGATATGGACCACGCTCGTTGCCTACGCCGCTGGAGTGATTACATTTGCACTTTCGCGCGGGAGAGTTAAATGGGACTCGACTGCGCGTTTACTTTGGACGCTCGCCGGTGTTGCGTTGCTCGCGCATGTGGCGAGCGCTTTTTATTTCTACCACGGCTGGAGTCACGAAGCTGCTTATCAAGATACGGCGCGACAGACTAATGAAGCGGTTGGCGTCAATTGGGGTGGTGGACTTTACGTCAACTACGCCCTCCTCATACTCTGGATACTCGATCTCGTTTGGTGGTGGTCAGCGGGGCTCGACGCATATCGCAACCGAGCGCGGATTATTTCGGTTGCCTGGCACGGATTTCTGATCTTTATCGTCTTTAACGCAACTGTTGTTTTTGCCGATGGGTTCGTGCGGTGGACTGGGCTGTTGCTGTGCGTGAGTTTGGGTGGCGTGTGGCTGTACGCGCGACAGAAGCCTACCTCGGATCCTATAAGGTTGTGAGTCGAGAGTGGTCCGAAGTTCTAGTTACCACAGCTCGATTCTTCTCTGTCAATAACGCGGTGCTAATGAGATCGCTCCGCGTTTTCTAGTAAGCACTTTCGCCATGGATTCTTTGCCAATCGAAATTCGACGACCGACCATCGGCCGGTTTGAACTTCCGTTCTACTACGGATGGGTCAATCTGGTGGTAGCGGCGTTTGCCATGGTGGGAACTCTGCCGGGCCGCACCCAGGGACTCGGTTTAATAACCGAACAACTGATCGCGGATCTCCAAATGGATCGAGTCTTTTTCGCGCGGATCAATCTTTGGGCGACACTGATTGGCGCGGTGTTGTGTCTCGGTGTAGGGCGCGCAATCGATCGTTTTGGCAGCCGTACAATTCTCACCATCGTCACAGCCGCTCTGGGAGCAGTGGTCATCGCAATGAGTGGAGTAAGAGGAGTAATTCTGATCGCCCTTCTCATAACGCTCACGCGCGCATTGGGCCAGAGTGCTCTTTCAGTCATTAGTATCACGATGGTGGGCCAATGGTTTGTGCGACGGCTCAGTCTGGCGATGGCGATCTACACAATTGTCCTGAGCGTGGGTTTTATGTTGGCTTTTCCGCTCGTGGGCGCAACCGTGGTGTCGTCCGGGTGGCGCACGGCATGGGCCGCGATTGGTTTGGCGCTGCTTTTCGGTCTGGCGCCACTTGGATGGCTGCTGGTGCGTCGTTCACCTGAAGCCGCTGGTTTTACTCCAGATGGGGATACCTTCAGCACACCACCTCACAGCGAGGTGACCACCGGCAAAACGCTCTGGCAGGCACTCTCCACCCCCGCGTTCTGGATCTTTGGATTGTCGAGTGCGATCTACGGACTGATCGCGTCGGGTATCGCGCTCTTCAACGAATCAATACTGGCAGAGCGAGGATTCGACGCTTCGACTTATCATCGCAGTCTGGTAATCGTGGCACTTACCGCGCTGGTCGGAAATTTTCTTGGCGGCTGGCTCACGTCGAAAGGTTCGATGAACCGTCTGCTGGCGTTCGCGATGTGTCTTTTAGCCGGGGCACTTCTGGCCTTGCCACACATCACTTCGCAGTTTCATGTAGTTGTGAATGCGATAGCGATGGGACTGGCGGGCGGATTCGTGATCGTTATCTTTTTCAGTTTCTGGAGTCGTGCTTACGGTCGCGCCCATCTGGGCAAGATTCAAGGTGCGGCCCAGGCGCTCACCGTAATTGCTTCGGCGATTGGTCCACTGCTGTTGGCAGAATGCGTGACCCGCACTGGTTCGTACGCGATCATGTTCTACCTGCTGGCGGTGGTGGTCGTGGTTCTAGGATTGTCAGCGTGGTTTGTTACGATGCCGGAAGCAGGCGAACGGCAAACGGCAAACAGCTGACAGCACGCGGCTGACCCACCCGCTACGCCGCGGTGGTACTGACCTCATTTCCACAGTTCACACAGTCACTACTACCGGATCAATAAAAGGGAAGAAAGCAAAAAACTGCTGTATTGTTTTATTCAACCGTTGTTGCACTTCCAAATTGAATCCGCGATCCGAAGAAGAAGCCGTGAGCAGTAGGTAGGCGGTGGCTCCGCCCCGCCGTCGCTACTGGCTTCTTACTATTTGAGGCGACGCCCTGGTCCCACTCGTATTAAGTAAAACTCAACTGGGGCATAGCCTCACATCGGGCGGCGAAGCCGTGCTGACTGTTGATTGATTACCGCTACTTGGTGATTGCTGAATTGCTGACTGCTAACTGCCAACTGCTTGCTGCTCACTCTCTCCTGCCTTCTGCCTGCTGCTTTTTGCTATCCTATAAGCCTTGAACAACCATCCCCCGCAAAGCCCACTCTTCCTACGCCAACTTCTCGACGCCAGCCTCGAGGGGTTTCTTGCGTTTGATCGCGACTGCCGCTACATCGCGTGGAATCAGGCCATGGAACGCATCTCCGGCATGCGTAGCCAGGACGTGCTCGGCAAATCAGCGTTTGAAGTGTTTCCTTTTCTCAGAGACACCGGCGAGGACCAGTGTTTTCAGAAAGCACTTGCGGGCGAAGCTTCAACTTCAGACAACACTCCTTACACGATTCCAGAAACCGGTCGTCACGGTTTCTTCAAAGGCTACTACTCACCTCTGCTCGACGAGCAAAACGAAATCATCGGTGGTATTGCCGTCATACACGACATCACCGAACAAAAGCGCGCGCAGGAGGCAGCACAGGAAGCCCATCAGCGTCTCACGTTCCACGTCGAGAATTCGCCGCTTGCAGTTATCGAGTGGGACAGTGAAGCGCGTGTGTCGCGCTGGTCTGAATCCGCGGAACGGCTTTTCGGGTGGAAGGCGGAGGAGGTTTTAGGCAAACACGTTGCTGATTGGCAATTCGTTTTTGACGAAGACGTTGACGCAGTCGCCCAGGTCACTCACCGTCACCGCGCTGGCGCCGATCTAATCGGAGTGCAGCGAAATCGAAACTACACGCGCGACGGATCCATCCTCTATTGCGAGTGGTACAACTCAGTCCTGCGCGATGAAGCAGGCAAAATGGTGTCGGTGTTGTCCCTCGTCCTCGACGTTACCGCGCGAAAACTTGCCGAAGAAGAACGGGCCGCATTGCTGGTTCGTGAGCAGGATCTGCGCAGGCAGGCGGAAGAAGCCGATCGACTGAAGGACGAGTTTCTCGCCACGCTTTCGCATGAGTTGCGCACTCCACTGACGTCGATCCTCGGATGGGCCAGCTTGATTCGCACCGGCGACGTTGATAAGGACAACGTTGCCAACGCGATTAAGATAATCGAACGCAACGCTCGCTCCCAGGCGCATTTGATCGACGATCTGTTGGACGTCTCACGCATCATCACCGGCAAGTTGAAGCTCGATGTGCATCCGAGAAATCTCGCGCCACTGGTTGAGTCGGCGAATGAAGCACTACGGCCCGCTGCGGAAGCGAAGGGAATTAACGTCGAAACTGATGTGGAAAGTGTTGGCTGTTTGGTGAGCGGCGATCCGGATCGGCTGCGGCAGGTAATCTGGAACCTGCTGATGAACGCAATCAAGTTCACTCCGCGCGGAGGGAAGGTGAACGTGCGACTCGAATGTGTCCAAAGTCCAACGTCCAATGTCCAACGTCCGAGGGACGGCGAGGCTTCCCCTTTCCCCTTGACCCCTGACCCCGGATCTTCGTCCCCTTTCGTGAGACTCACGGTCGAAGACACCGGCGAGGGCATCAAGCCCGACTTTCTGCCTTACGTCTTCCACCGTTTTCGACAAGAGGAAAGCTCAATTTCACGTAAGGCTGGTGGACTCGGCTTGGGCCTGGCAGTTGTGCGCCACCTCGTCGAAATGCACGGCGGCAATGTCAGTGCCCACAGTGATGGACCAGGACAAGGCTCAACCTTCGTTGTCGAACTCCCACTCGCCTATGACAAGCACGAGTCAGCTCAAGCGGAAGGTGCTGTACTCGGGAGTCCGACAAGTGTTGACGGTGGGGCAGCCCATTCGGCCGAACCGGCAACGCTGCAGGGAATTCGTATACTCCTGGTTGAGGACGATGACGATTCAAGAATCCTATTGACCGTCTTACTCGAACGCCGCGGCGCTTCAGTCATCCCAGCCTCTTCGTCCCCCGAAGCCCTCAACTGGCTCGAGAATCTCCAAAGTCCAAAGTCCAATGTCCAAAGTCGAAACAGCAATCAGCAGTCACCAGGCAGCAGTCAGCAAATAACACCACCACAAGAGCCAGTCGACATCATCATTAGCGATCTCGGCATGCCCGACGAAGACGGCTACGATCTCATCCGCAAGATCCGCGCCCTCCCATCAAATTCATCAGCCACCACTCATGACTTATCACTTAACGCGGCTGACTCATCCTTCGTCCCTCTTCCTTCCTCCTTTGATATTCCCGCCATCGCCCTCACCGGCTACGCCACCGTGAAAGATCGTGAACGCGCCCTGGCCGCAGGTTACCAACTACATCTCGCCAAGCCCGTTGAGCCCGAAGATCTAATAAACGCGATCCTCAGACTCTTGTCCCGATCTTAATCGCTCTCACTCTCGCTTAGCTGAGCTGCAAGCACCTAAAATGCTTGCCGGCGCCCCCACCAGAAATAGGTATGTAAGTAGCGCGTGGAAACACGGAAATGAAGCCTTCACTGTCAGCGGATGGTCCAGCGAGTCAACCTCATACTCTCCCTTCACGTGTTTGTAGTTGTCGAATGGGTCCTTGGGAAACCTGGGAACCAGATCGGGCCAATTTACTATCCGATAGTTGGTTGCCACATTCTCATCGTATGCATTAGCAAACGCGGTATCACCAACGCGTGGCGATGCAAAGGTGTAGACGACTGGATTAGTCCCTTTGGCCACGAGGTTCAAACCGTACAGAGTAATTAACGCTGCTCCGAGACTGTGGCCCACCGCCACCACAGTGGCGTTTGGTGCGTTCAGGTTAATCCCACCCGGCAGCTTGGTGATGTCTTTCGGTGTCGACGCTGACTTGGAGTTAGGTGATGTGAAGGTCATGGTGCTGTAGATCTTCAGAAATCCGGAGGCTACGTTTCCGGCGTTCGGCATATAGGGAAAAGGCACCAGACCCCAATGGAAGTCGTCCCACCATTCCTCCAGAGTTTCCGTTCCCCGAAACGCAGTAACGTATGCGCTCGGGTTCGCAATGCTCTGGGCCATGAAGCCGTAATATTTCGGCGTCGCGCTCTTGCCGAAGAAGTCTGACATCTGGATGTTATTGAGCAACTTATATCCGCTCGGAAAAGATGGGTAGTCAGACTGCGAAGGGTTCAACTTGGTGGGAAACTTTTTGTAAACGTCATAAGCCGCTTTAACGAACATTCCATACTGCAAAGCAAGCGGTGGCTGCACGCCGGTTGAGTGGATAAGCATGATGGGTGAACTCCTTTGTTAGTGAAGAACGTATTGAGTTTCGAAGAAAACGTTTTGAGTTTCGGAGAGCGCTCAGACTATTACCGCAGAGTGTGAGAGTCAATGAATCGCCGACGAGCAATCAGCAATCAGCAGTCAGCAATCAACATCGTTATCTTGAGTGTCACAAATGAACCAGCCACCTCTCGCTCTCACAGCTGGGAAGGCGGACTTGTCACCGCTCGTCTCGCCATACCACGAGCATGAATGGATACTTCAATCTGAACTCGGCTTCGCCACCTGATGTGCGGCTCGGCTCTGCCCACCGTTATCGCTGTACTCTTGATTGGGCTACGCCCAGGTCATTAATACTTGCATTCGTCTCTCATTTTTATTGCATTCCCGAAACCTCAAGCACCTCAAGAATTTCTCAAGTCTCTTTCTTATCCTGGAAACATGAACAGACGTTGATGGATTTTCCTGTGGAGCCCACTCGAAAGGGAACGACAATGAAGACGCCAGTTATTCGATTCACCGCTTGCTTGCTCGGCTTAGTTGCTATCGCATTGAGCATCACCACACTAATCAATCCTGGCAGCGCCCAGTTGCAGAGCTGGGATAGCAAAGTTGATCCCGACGTGATCAACGCGGCCACGCTCGGCCAGGCTGAGTTCCTGATTTACATGAATTCCCAGGCTGACCTCAGTGGCGCCGCGGCACTCGCAACCAAAGAAGAGAAGGGTCAGTTTGTATTTGAACGGTTGACGACGAAGGCGGCAACGACCCAACCAGGAGTGCTGCAAACACTGGCGCAATTCGGCGCGGTTCACAAGTCTTTCTGGGTAACCAACGCCATCTGGGCCAAAGGCAATCTCGCGGTAATTCAAGCGGTGGCCTCGCGTCCCGAAGTCGCCTACATCTACCCGAGCGGCGTCGGCAAACTCGAAGTTCCACCAGTGGATGCGCCGCTCATTTCAGGCGATTCCGTTTCGTCAACCTCACTCATCACCGGTGGCGATCCAAATCCGGAAGCCAATCTGCTCAACGTCAATGCGGACGATGTTTGGGCCAGAGGGATCACAGGGCAGGGAGCAGTAGTTGCCGGAGCCGACACGGGTGTGTTCTGGCAACACGTCGCGATCAAGAATCAGTACCGCGGTTGGAACGGTGCGCAAGCTGATCACAACTACAACTGGCACGATGGCACCGGCACTCCTTGTGAGACGACCATTGGCAGCGAGCCGTGCGACGATCATGATCACGGCACGCACACCGTCGGTACGATGGTCGGCGACGACGGTGCCAACGATCGCATCGGCATGGCGCCGGAAGCGAAGTGGATTGCCTGCCGCAACATGGTCCAGGGCGCGGGTGTGATCCCAACCTACCTCGACTGCATGCAGTGGTTCATCGCTCCGACAAACCTTAATAACGAGAATCCCGATCCATCAAAAGCGCCGCATGTGATTAACAACTCGTGGGGATGCGTGGAAGGCTGCCCGCCGCCCGCGCTGCAGGACACTTTGCGTGCGAGTCGCGCCGCAGGAATCTTCTACGCCGTCTCGGCCGGTAACGATGGTTCGAGTCCGCTCGGCGTGGCCAACACCGGCCAGGTCATTTGCAGTTCAATCTTCGCGCCGCTTGCTCGTTATCCCGAGGCTTTCACCGTCGGCTCAACCGATCATCGTACAGACAAGATCTCCTACTTCAGCAGTCGCGGTTCGGTGATTGGTGATCCCACGTCGCCGTTGGGATTGATCAAACCAAACATCAGCGCGCCCGGTTCGGGAATTAGATCGAGCGTACGCGATGGCAGTTATGCAAGCTTCAGCGGTACCAGTATGGCTGGCCCACACGTGGCTGGTTTGGTGGCGTTGTTGATCTCGGGGAATCCCCGACTCGCCGGGATGGTCGATCGACTCGAGAACATCATCGAGCAGACGGCCGTGAAGAAGACGACGACCGAAGGCTGCGGCGGCGACTCGGCGACTGCGGTTCCCAACAACACCTACGGTTGGGGTCGCATCGACGCACTCGCTGCTGTCCTCGACGCCTTAGCCCCGACAGCTAGTAACGACACGGCGATTACGACTGAAAGCACTGCCGTAAGTATCAACGTCCTTGCGAATGACGTCGATCCGGATGGCGATCAACTGACAATTACAAACGTTGGCCCAGCCGCGCATGGCACCGTCACCAACAACGGCGACGGCACGCTGACGTACACACCCGCTCTGGGCTACATCGGCATCGACACATTCGTTTATACGATTTGCGCTCCGGAAGGCTGTCAAACCACCAGCTCCACCGCCGCAGTCACGATTGATGTCCAACGCCGCAAGGGGAAGAAGAAGTGAGCAGTGAGCAGAAAGCAGTGAGCAGAAGTCAGAAGTCAGAAGTCAGAAGGCGGGCGTCAGAAGGCAGGCGGCAGTCAGTGATCAGATGGAAGCGACCGGGGTATTCAGTCTGTTTCACCTGTTCACGTTTCTAAGTGAAAAAATCGAGGATCAGATTTTGCTGGCCCAATGGGGTGGACTCGGTATTTTGACTGGCGGCATCCTTCTCTATTTCTTAAGAGAACGCAGACGAAGGCTCTACGCCACTTTAGAGATTGCGTTCGGCGTGGTTGGGGGTGGAGCAGCGATCGGCAGGGTAAAAGAACAAGGCAACTTCGCAGTTTGGCTAGCAGTCGCGGGCTCCGCTTACCTTGTGGTTAGAGGCATCGATAACATGCAGAAGTCTGGGCTCACTCAGGGACAGTGGTCAGATCTGATGGAGCGGCCCCGGTCAATAACACGAAAAGCTCACAAGCAACCCGAGCAGCACACGACGGTGACACAGTTTTGTTGAGTAACCCTTCAGACAAGTTATTCCCTCGTTAGGATGGGTCGAGTCCTGTAGTATCGCCGCTGTCTTCCCGAATTATTCCTACCTGCTGGTTTCTCCGCCTAGCCCCACTGTGATCAAAACCAGGAGCGTTGCCGGACAGGCAAACTGCAGTCAGGAGGAAGCCGTGATCAAGAAAATTAATTTGCTGTCAGTATTTATTCTGGCCGTGACAGTCGCAGGCGTGTTGTTCGTGTCGCCTTCGAGCGATGGCCAGCAAAGTCCGAGAGGCGAATGCGAGCAGGCGTGCAACGAGATATTCAAAGCATGTAACGCAGCTACGAACGCAGATCGCGCCGCGTGTGCTGCTGCATACAAGAAGTGTGGCGATAAGTGTAAGGCGGTTGATCCGCGTCCTTCGCCAACTCCCAGTCCAACCCCGGAGGTGACTCCCACTGCAACACCGACTCCGACGCCGAGTCCAACTCCGGAGGTGACTCCAACAGCAACACCTGGTCCGACTCTGACGCCTAGTCCAGAACCAACTCCCAGCGGACCCGAGAGTGCGAGAGGTGAATGCGAGCAAGCATGCAATGAGGCATACAAAGCATGCAATACGACTCCTGGTTCAAATCGCGCGGCGTGTTCGACTGCATACAAGGACTGTCGGGATAAGTGTAAGGAGGTAGTGCCACATCCGTCGCCGACACCGACACCGGGAAAGTGATGCGTGATGAGAACCGGAAGCGTAAGGACTGTGTGAACACCTGCTTTCAGCGCCAAAGGCGCGACATGTGAAAGCCTGGGCTATAGGCCCAGGTGGGCCAGTCGAAGAATCTTATGAGCGCTGAAGGCGCGAATGTTTGACCCCTGGATAAATGACAACTATTTTCGAACGACCGCATTTAGTTAGCGCCTCCAGCGCTTCCAGGAATTAATGGACCCCTTTACCTGGGGCGCTGCCCCAGGCTGTTGCATTTCGCGCTTTTGGCGCTGAGACCGAAGTTTCACACCGTCTCGGTAGCGACACCGGGTCGATCTTTAACAAAAAGCCTGGTCCCTTGGCGCTTCACTACACTATTTACACTTCACCGTTTACCATTCACCTCACCATGCCAACTCCCGACATCAAGCTCAAAGGCCTGTCTCCAGATCAAATCGCCAACCTGCTTCCCGAAGGTTTGATTTCACTCTGCTGGCGCGGCAGCGTCGCCCACGGAATGTACGTTCCCAAGTCTGATCCCGACTCCATCGACGACAAAGACATCATGGGTGTTTACATTGGCCCACTCGAACACTATCTCGGCTTTGGCCGGAAAGAGGTTTACGAGCAGTGGGAAGGGGAGTGGGATTGCGTCTTCTATGAACTGAAAAAGTTTGTCGGCCTGTTGCTCAACTGCAACCCAAACGTGCTGAGTCTGCTTTGGCTCAAACCCAACGGGATCATCCACGAGAGCGCGTTGGGCCAGAAACTGCGCGACAATCGCGACCTCTTCGTCACGAAGAAGGCGTACCACTCGTTCTCAGGTTACGCCCACGATCAGTTCAAGAAGATGATCTCCTTCAACCAGGAAGCGCAGGCACTGATGGAGCAACTCGAACAGCAGCTCAGCTCCTTCGGCATCGATCCGGATTCATCAGACGACGGCAATTCGTTGAGACGTCTGGATGGCCAACCGTTTGTCGGCGCGACGACCGAGATGATGGAAGTGGTGAAGCGTTTCCGCGGCGAACGCCGGCGTTTTTACAGTGGTGGCTACATGGGCCTGAAGCGTCGCGAGTTGGTCCGTCGCGTTGGTTACGACGCCAAAAACGCCGCGCATCTCATTCGACTTCTGCGCATGGGCATCGAGTTTCTCACCGAAGGCACCCTTCACGTCGAACGCGCCGATGGCGCCGAACTCCTCGACATTAAACGTGGCGAATGGCCTCTGGAAAAAGTGAAGTCCGAAGCCGAACGTCTCTTCCAACTCGCCCAGGAAGCCTACGTCCGCTCGTCATTACCACCCGAACCAGACCGCCTCCGCGCCGAACGTTTATGCGTTGAGATGATTTCCGAGTTTCACAAACTACGATGACTTAACGACCCAGCGGCTTTCACGTCTGGGACGGCCTTTCCAACCACGAGGTTCTCAATAGAAGCCCCACCAGAAGATCCATTTGAAAGACGCACCCTCTGACCCATCCGAAGATCTATCCGCCGCGCGCTCACCCGCCAGCTTCTTCTTGATCCGCTGCTTCAACTCATCAACGTGCAGACTGTAATCCGTGTGAGCGTCGTGCCCTTTGCTATCCAGACTTTGGACATTGGACCTTGGACTTTGGACATCGAAGTTTCGATTTTGGACATTGGCCCTCGGACTGTGGACCACGCCCGCCACCATCGCCAGCGATAACACCAGCGCAAAGAAATCGAGCTTGATGCCTGTTGTGTGCATTTGATACTTGGCCGGCGAGAAGTCTATTCCAGTGAATCACTCATGGGCCCAAGTATGAGCCTTCACCTAAGATGACAAAACGATACGATGCTAGTTCCTCTTTGCAAAGGTTCTTGCAGCACCTATAATGCGCGAGTTTTAACGCGCTCGCTACCACAAATCGCCTACCTCGATCACTCCGTTGGCGATTTTATCGTGCTCAAACAAACAATTCGCTATGGCCCTGCATCCTGATTTTCCCACTTCGCCTTACGAGCCGTTGATTCCAAATCAGCGTTGGTTTCCCGCCGATGAAGCACTACGCGAAACAGCATACGAAAAACTCCTGCCGCCTTTGGTGGCGAAGGTTCGCGAAGAAGTATTCGCATGGCGCGAGGGCAACTATGCGCGCGCTTCCAACACCTCGCGGGCCTTGTTAAAGCATTGGTTTGATGCTGAACATCTCCTTGAGAATGCGGATGGTTCCCTTGCCAGCTTCCGCTACTACTTTGCCCAACGTGAAGCTGTTGAAACAGTAATTTGGCTTTACGAAGTCAAAGGCGCGCGCGACAAATTCGATCTCATGCGCTTCGATGCTTCCGGCTCAGTCTCGGCAGGAATGTTTGACGAAGACTGGCCGCGTTACGTTTTGAAGATGGCAACGGGAGCAGGAAAGACCAAAGTGCTCTCTTTGTTGATCGCCTGGAGTTTCTTTCACCGGCTCTACGAAGAAGACTCGACGCTTTCGCGTAACTTCCTGGTCATCGCGCCAAACATCATCGTCCTTGACAGGCTGCGCGCCGACTTCGACGGACTAAGAATATTCTTCAATGATCCCATTCTTCCCAACAATGGATATGAGGGCCGAAACTGGCGCCACGATTTCCAACTCACTCTCCATATTCAGGATGATGTGCGCGTCGTCCGCGACACGGGCAATCTTTTCCTGACCAACATCCATCGTGTTTTCCTTGGCGACATTACCGAGCCTTCCCTGGACGACGACGATCTGAGTGATTATTTCCTGGGGCCATTTGGGCCAAAGCCTTCCGGAAAAACTACCGACAGCAAAACCGACCTGGGCGAGATCATCCGCGAAGTTGACGAGCTGGCGGTTTTCAACGATGAAGCGCATCACATTCACAATCCTAAGATGGCATGGTTTAAATCGATCCAGGACATCCATCATCGGATGCTCCAACGCGATGGTCGCCTGGCTTTGCAAGTGGACGTGACGGCCACGCCGCGCCATGACAACGGCGACATTTTTGTCCAGACCGTCTCCGACTACCCACTGGTCGAGGCGATTCATCAGAACGTGGTTAAGCATCCCGTGCTTCCTGATGCCGCGAGCCGCGACAAACTCGCGGAGCACAAGAGCGCCGTCTTCAGTGAAAAGTATGAGGATTATCTCGCGCTCGGCGTGGAGGAATGGCGCAAGAGTTACGCGGAGCATCAAGTGCTTGGCAAAAAGGCGGTTCTGTTTGTCATGGTAGACGACACTCGAAATTGCGACGAAGTCGGTGAGCATCTCCGCAAGATTTGTCCCGAATTCGAAGGCGATGGAGTGCTCGTTATTCACACGAAGAACAATGGTGAGATTTCCGAAGCGGCTTCGGGAAAGAACGAGGAGGAGTTGCGCAAGCTCCGCAAGGCCTCCAACGAGATCGACACCTGGGCGTCGCCCTGCAAGGCGATTGTCTCCGTGCTCATGCTCAAGGAAGGCTGGGACGTGCGCAATGTCACCACGATTGTTGGCCTGCGCGCTTATGTAGCTAAGTCAAACATCCTGCCCGAACAAACGCTTGGCCGCGGGCTGCGCCGCATGTATTTCGGCGACGATAGCGTGGACGAAACCGTTTCCGTCATGGGCACGCCCGCTTTCATGGATTTCGTTGAATCGATTCAAAGCGAGGGCGTCACCTTCGAACAGCGTCCGATGGGCGCGGGCGCGAAACGCGAGGAGTCGCTGATTGTCGAAGTAGACACGCAGAACGAAGGAAAGGATCTCGAAGCGCTCGAGATTCCAATTCCAAAATTAATGCGGCGCTACAATCGCGAATTCAAGAATCTCGACGCGCTCGATCCGGCTTCGTTTAAGAACCAACTGGTTGGGCTGAAACCATTCACGCCTGAGCAAACCCGCGAGATCGTGTTCAAGATGATGCTCGATTCCGAGATTCACCACACCGTCAGCCTCGATGGTTCCGGGCCGGCGGATTATCGCTCGGTGGTGGCCTTCTTCGCGCGCCAGTTGCTCAAGGACCTGCGGCTGGTCGGTGGTTACGATGTGCTTTACGGAAAAGTGAAGACGTTCATGCGCGAGTACTTATTTTCGCAGTCGCCGGTGAATCTTGAAGACCCGGTGGTGCTGCGAAATCTGTCTGAGCCTGGTGCGGGCAAGATTCTCTACGACTCATTCAAGAGCGCGATGAACGCATTGACTATTCTTGACAGCGGCACAACGCGCATTGAAGACTACATTCGTCTGCGCGCAACCCGGCCCTTCCGCACTGAGCATCGGCCATATCTCGCCGCAAGCAAATCAATCTTTACGAAAATTGTGGCTGAACCGCGCTCCGGCGGCTTTGAGCTTTCCTTCGCCGCGTTTCTTGAGGCGGCGCCGGATGTCGTGGCTTTTTCCAAGAACTACTTAGCCATCGGTTTCAAGCTCGACTACGTAAAAGCCGACGGTGATCTCTCAAACTACATCCCGGATTTCATGCTCAAGACCACGGACGGCACGACCTGGATTGTCGAGACCAAGGGCCGCGAAGAACTTGATCTGCCGCAGAAGATGGCGCGGCTAAAGCTGTGGTGTGAAGATGCGACTGCGGCTGAGGAAAATGGCCGGCGATACGATTTTGTTTATGTGGATCAGAGTAGCTTCGAGAAACATGCGCCGAAGACTTTTGCAGCACTAGCAGCGAGCTTCAAAAACTATAAAGAATAGGACCTATAGGTCTTATTGGTCCTATATTGGTGATTGCCATGAGCCCTAACCCTAACCTCATCCCTCCACACGGCGGCTACCGCGAATTGAAATCTTTCCAGCAGGCGGAGCTGGTCTATGATGCCACCGTGAAATTCTGCGATCGGTTCATTGATCGACGGTCCCGCACCCACGATCAAATGGTGCAGGCCGCGCGTAGCGGCCGGCAGAACATTGCGGAAGGCAGCCAGGCGTCAGGCACCTCGAAGAAATTTGAACTGAAACTTGTCGGCGTAGCTCGCGCCAGCCTTGAAGAACTATTGCTCGACTATGAAGATTTTCTGCGCCAACGCGGTTTTGTCTTGTGGGGCAAAGACCATCCGACGGCGCAGGTCGTGCGGCGGCTCGCTTATGAAATGAATCGGTCCTATTTGACCTATTCGTCCTATATCGAAAAGGCTCCCCCCGAGGTTGCCGCCAACACAGCCATCTGCCTGATTCACCAGACGAATTACCTTTTGGATCAACAGCTCCGGCAGCTGGAGAAGGCTTTTCTCGAGGAAGGCGGCTTTACCGAACGGCTCTACAAAGCCCGCACCGCCGCGAGAAAGAAGCAATAGAACAAAAGCAATAGGTCCTATTCGACCTATAGGTCCTATTCCTTTCACCTAATCCAATGCGACGAATCCACGACACCGAAAAGTATGATCTCTCCGACGCCGAAAAGCGCGACCTCATCAAGCTGATCAATGAGGGCAAGCCGCTCCCGGAGAAATACCGCTTCCTCCTCTTCGAAGACAAGCGTGAGGTCGAACTCGTCTGGAATGGCAAGACGCGCGAGGTTTCCACCGCCATCCTCCCTTTTCAAACCCTTGAACATATTGATGAGCCAAGAAAAGAAATAGGACCGATAGGACCTACAGGCCCTATGACTCAGGAAGACCTCTTCGACACGCGCGGCCGCCAGCTCAAAGGCTGGACCAACAAACTCATCTGGGGCGACAACAAGCTGATTCTTTCTTCACTCAAGAGCGGCGCGCTCCGCCGCCAGATCGAAGACGCCGGCGGGCTGAAGCTCATCTACATTGACCCGCCCTTCGACGTGGGCGCCGACTTCAGCATGGACATCGAGATTGGCGGCGAGACTTTTCATAAGGAGCCAAACCTCCTCGAACAAATCGCCTACCGGGACACCTGGGGTCGCGGCGCGGATTCATTTATTGCCATGATCTACGAACGCCTCATCCTCATTCGGGACCTGATGCACAACGAAGGCAGCATCTATGTGCACATGGGACAAACCGTGAATCATCTCGTCCGCGCAGTAATGGACGAAGTCTTTGGCCGCAACTTTTTTCTGAAATGAAATCATTTGGAAACGTCGCTCCGGTTACATGGGCACTTACAATAAATTCGGGAATGTAACCGACTCGATATTCTTTTACGGAAAGACGGTTCAATACGCATTCAACGAGCAAGCTGGAGCAAACGAACCAGACTACATTTCCCGATTCACGAAGAAGGATGAAACAGGGCGCATATACACTACCGATAATCTCACGAGCCCAAATCCTAGGCCGAACCTGAAATACGTTTACAAGGGCTATCAACCACCTGAAAACGGATGGGCGGTTTCGCTTGAAAAAATGCAAGAAATGGAGGCTGCGGGTCGGCTTGAGTTTCCAGATCAAATGAACAAGCGAATCAGACGTAGAGTGTTTCTCGACGAGCTTAAGGGGAAACCAATTCAGAGTCTTTGGGAGGACGTAACCGCCGTCAACAGTCAGGCAAAAGAAGACACCGGTTACGCCACGCAAAAACCCGAGTCACTCATCGAAAGAATTCTCAAGACGAGCAGCAACGAAGGCGATCTCGTCGCCGACTTCTTCGTCGGCAGCGGCACGACCGCCGCCGTCGCTGAAAAGCTTGGCCGCAAATGGATCGCCACCGACCTCGGCAAGTTTGGCATTCACACGACGCGCAAGCGGCTGATTCAAGTGCAGCGCGAGATGAAGTCCGCAGGCAAATCGTTTCGCGCCTTTGAAGTCTTGAATCTTGGCCGCTATGAACGCCAGGCTTACCTCAACGTCTCTGGCCGTCTCTCCGGCAAAAGGAAAGAGCAGGCGCTGGCGCAGAAAGAACAGGAATTTCGCGAACTGATTCTGAAAGCCTATCGCGCCGAGCCATTGCCGGAAGCGGGATTCTTTCACGGCAAGAATGCCGGGCGGCTGGTCGTAGTCGGGCCGATCAATCTTCCCGTGGGCCGTCTATTTGTGGAAGAAGTAATCATGGAATGCCGCAAGCGCGGCGCGACCCGCGTGGATGTGCTCGCGTTTGAGTTTGAGATGGGTCTGTTTCCCGCAGTGCTCGACGAAGCAAAGCGGAAAGGGCATCGACCTCCTGCCGAAGACAATTCCGCCCGAAGTCTTTGATAAGCGCGCGGTCGAGAAGGGCCAGGTGCGTTTCTTTGATGTCGCCTTCATCGAAGTCACGCCGCGCTTCGATCAGAAAGACAAGCTGACGCTCGCTGTTGAGTTGACGGATTTCTCAGTTTACTACTCGCAGGGCATCGCGGATTCCATCGCCGCGGAAATGAAGGAAGGCAAGAGCGAAGTCGTTTGCGACCAGGGCGACCTCTGGAAAATCAGCAAGGACAAACAGGGCGTGATTACCCGCGATAAACTCACCAAGCAATGGACGGACTGGGTTGACTACTGGGCGGTTGATTTCAACTACGAAAGCCGCAAAGAGATCATCAGCGCCCCGCACACCGCTTTTTCCGACGGCCAGTTGCCCGGAGTAATCCAACCGACGGACGAACTCGTGATGTTTGAGGACCGTTGGACCGGCTCCTACATTTTCGAGAACGAGTGGCAAAGCTTCCGCACCCGCAAGAACCGCGAGCTTGAGCTCGTGTCCGCCTCGCATACTTACGAGAAACCCGGCCGCTACGTTATTGCAGTAAAGGTAATCGACATTTTCGGAAACGACACCATGACACTCGTGCCATTAAATATTTCCTGATGGAGTACTAGCGCCTTAATAGGCTCAGACTTAGGTTTTAGGCCCTCACACGCACGCCGGAGATTCTATGAGAGACAAGGTCCTCTACTTTCCTTATATTGATGTTCCTCAGTCGGCATGGCTCACACGAATGCTCCTCTATTGGGACTCTGTTGGTGCAATCATACCTTTTGATTTCATAGAAGAACCGGAGAGGCTGCATGAACATACCCGCAGTCTTGTACAGGCAAACCTCCTAACTCAGGTCATTCCTAGCGACTACATCGGAGACATCCCAAACTTTTCTCACGCCTTTCTTTCTTATCTAGACTCGCTTGGTGACGTGCTCGATTGTCGTCGGCTTAGCTTCCAGAAACGCCCGCCTACCGGACTCCGCAGAAGAGTATTTTCAAGGAGGATTCATTCGCAGAAAATGGTAGCTGTGCCTCTTCACATGGAAAAAACGAGCAGCCTCTCAACTGATCTTATCCATCTGGGGCTGGCGGCTTACGACGAGTATCCGTGGTTGGCGGTGGAGAAAAAGACCGCCGATGAATTCATGTATTACCTCGCAACCGTGTTAGGTCAGCACCGCAAACTTCAGTTCACGCCAGTTACAGATAACCTACGCGCATTGACTATGCTGAAATCTTTCAGTACTTCCCAACGACGCGTTGATGACTTAATAGATCCCCTTCGCTTAGAGCTACTGGAAGGCATTCTCCCTGCGCCCGCTCTGCCGTTACCGGTAGTTGAGCTCGAACACTTCAAAAGAAAGCATGGGCACCAGCTTGGCAAATTTCGACGAGCAATCGAGATGGAACTCATCCACCTTGCCGACATGACTGACGCGAATTTGAGACGTCAGAGACTTCAGTTGTTCAAAGATGGAATCATGGAGGAAGTAGAGGAAATTCAGATCAAGATGAGTGAACGAAAATGGCCGAAGATTGTATTTGGAGATATATGTGGTGTCTTACGGGGAGATTCCCGTTGTTGGCACCTTACCTAGCCTCATTAGCTCTATCTACAGCGCCGTAACAGAACAGAAAGCTTTGATAAGAATTCACCATTAGCGTACGCAGCCTACGCACGACGAGAGTTACTTCACAACTAGGAGTCAGGAGTTTTCCAATGGAATCTCGATCAACGGTCCTCGCCGAGCTCAATACCGATCAACGCCGAGCACTAGAAGCCCGACTGCTGCAGCGCCAATCAGGGAAATGCTTCATTTGTAACAAGGATATCGATCTAGTTCTTCACGCGGGACAATTAGATATCGACCATATCGATCCACTCGTCAATGATGGACCAGACGATGAGAATAATTTCGCGATCACACACGCATCTTGCAATCGCAGCAAGGGAGCCTCGGATCTTCGCGTCGCTCGGCGAATGGCCGAGTTTGACGAGTTGCAGGAGCGGCTCGCCAATCAGGTGCTCGAGGAGCAAATCTTGGGCATCTGCTCAGCCGTTACGGAGGGGCGAAATCAAATTTAAAGCTCAAACTATCCGAGGATTTTATCGAGTTTAAATTATCCGACGAAGCAATACATAAGGTCCCGCGTTACAGGGATCCACTCAGTGGCATGGATTATTTCTTTGCAGTCTTACCAATTGATCACCTACACCACGATGATTGCATCAACCCCCGAGGGATTGGCACTAATATCAGGGGGCTAATTGAAGAGTTCATGAAGAAGCGCCCTCAGCTTCATATTTCCTTGGCTTGGTGGGCGCCCGACGAAGGGGAGAACTCAGGGCGGGTGAAAGTTTTTGACGGTCAACATAAGGCGGCGGCCCAAATCCTGCTTGGAGTGAACAAACTTCCTGTAAGA